>NZ_CP069801.1:0-5030371 GCF_016894305.1 Citrobacter sp. B72 | reverse complement strand
ACTGAACTCTGTGGCTGGTAACTCATCCTGCAATCGGGCAAGACACTGCTGCCAAAGCGAAAGTGACACGGCGGACTCCACTCGAACAAAAGTCGATAAATGACAAAGGCTGAAACATTCATGATTGTTGACGCACATCGACAAGACCCTATGCAAAGGGTGACGTGCGAATTGCTATCTGCAATTTTTACCCGATCAGGATCCATTGAAACGATCAGGACCGCGGATCATAGCGTAAACTGAGAAAGAGATCTTCTGTTTCTCACAGATTCTTCCCGATTTATCCACAGGATGATCCAGAATCGGCTAAGTGTAAACGATCCTGGAGAAGTGCTGCAGGTTTTAGCGCGCATATTGAAAAAATTAATGAGTAAAGATGCTTTACTGCTTAAACGATCTAATAAAGATCCCGTGCGATCCTTGCGCTTTATCCACCAGCCCGTATAATTCTTACCCCCAGCGAGTAACGGTCGCCTTACGGCGTCAACGCTGCCTGTTTTTTACGCGAAACCATGCGGAAAAAAGCGGGAAATAAGGAAAGAGAATTGACTCCGGAGTGTACAATTATTACAATCCGGCCTCTTTAATCACCCACACTGTGGCGTAAGTCGTTCGAAATTCGTTCGGGTATACGCAAAAGTCAGTGAATTTATTCAAGTTTAGGTAGAAATCGCCATGAAACGCACTTTTCAACCGTCTGTACTGAAGCGCAACCGTTCTCACGGCTTCCGTGCTCGTATGGCTAATAAAAATGGTCGTCAGGTTCTGGCACGTCGTCGTGCTAAAGGCCGTTCTCGTCTGACCGTTTCTAAGTAATAAAAGCTAGCCCCTGAGTGGTTAAGCTCGCATTTCCCAGGGAGTTACGTTTGTTAACTCCCACTCATTTCACATTCGTCTTCCAGCAGCCACAACGGGCTGGCACGCCGCAAATCACCATCCTCGGCCGCCTGAATTCGCTGGGGCATCCCCGTATCGGTCTTACAGTCGCCAAGAAAAATGTTAAACGTGCGCATGAACGCAATCGGATTAAACGTCTGACGCGTGAAAGCTTCCGTTTACGTCAGCACGAGCTTCCAGCAATGGATTTCGTGGTGGTGGCGAAAAAAGGGGTTGCTGACCTCGATAACCGTGCTCTCTCGGAAGCGTTGGAAAAATTATGGCGTCGCCATTGTCGCCTGGCTCGCGGGTCCTGATAGCCCTCATTCGGGTCTATCAACGCCTGATCAGTCCGCTGCTTGGGCCGCATTGCCGTTTCACTCCAACCTGTTCGAGCTACGGAATTGAGGCATTGCGCAGGTTTGGAGTGATAAAAGGCAGTTGGTTGACGGTGAAACGCGTATTAAAATGCCACCCTTTACACCCTGGTGGTGACGATCCCGTCCCGCCCGGACCATTTGATACCAGAGAACACTAACGATGGATTCGCAACGCAATCTTTTAGTCATCGCTTTGCTGTTCGTGTCTTTCATGATCTGGCAAGCCTGGGAGCAGGATAAAAACCCGCAACCTCAGGCCCAACAGACCACGCAGACAACGACCACCGCAGCGGGTAGCGCCGCAGACCAGGGCGTACCGGCCAGTGGCCAGGGGAAACTGATTACGGTTAAAACTGACGTGCTTGATCTGACCATCAACACCCGTGGTGGTGATGTGGAACAGGCTTCACTGCCAGCTTACCCGAAAGAACTCGGTTCTACCGAACCGTTCCAGTTACTGGAAACCACGCCACAGTTCATCTACCAGGCACAGAGTGGCCTGACAGGTCGTGACGGCCCGGACAACCCGGCTAACGGCCCACGTCCGCTGTACAACGTCGATAAAGACGCGTTTGTACTGGCTGACGGTCAGAACGAACTGCAGATCCCGATGACCTATACTGACGCAGCGGGTAACACATTCACTAAAACGTTTGTTCTTAAGCGTGGTGAATATGCTGTCAACGTTAACTACAGCGTGCAGAACGCCGGCGAAAAACCGCTGGAAATCTCCACCTTTGGTCAGCTGAAGCAATCCATCAATCTGCCATCTCATCGCGACACCGGTAGCAGCAACTTTGCGCTGCACACCTTCCGTGGCGCGGCGTACTCCACGCCGGATGAGAAGTATGAGAAATACAAATTCGACACCATTGCTGAAAACGAAAACCTGAACGTCAATGCTAAAGACGGCTGGGTCGCAATGCTGCAACAGTATTTCGCAACGGCATGGGTTCCGCGTAACGACGGCACCAACAACTTCTATACCGCTAACCTGGGTAACGGCATTGCCGCTATCGGCTATAAATCACAGCCGGTACTGGTTCAGCCTGGCCAGACTGGCGCGATGACCAGCACCCTGTGGGTCGGCCCGGAAATTCAGGATAAAATGGCGGCCGTTGCACCGCACCTGGATCTGACCGTGGATTACGGCTGGTTGTGGTTCATTTCTCAGCCGCTGTTTAAACTGCTGAAGTGGATCCATAGCTTCCTGGGTAACTGGGGCTTCTCCATCATCGTTATCACCTTTATCGTTCGTGGCATCATGTACCCGCTGACCAAAGCGCAGTACACCTCCATGGCGAAGATGCGTATGCTGCAGCCGAAGATTCAGGCTATGCGTGAGCGTCTGGGCGATGACAAACAGCGTCAGAGCCAGGAAATGATGGCCCTGTACAAAGCTGAGAAGGTTAACCCGCTGGGCGGCTGCTTCCCGCTGATCATCCAGATGCCAATCTTCCTGGCGTTGTACTACATGCTGATGGGCTCCATTGAACTGCGTCATGCGCCATTCGCTCTGTGGATCCATGACCTGTCTGCACAGGACCCGTACTACATCCTGCCGATTCTGATGGGCGTGACGATGTTCTTCATTCAGAAGATGTCTCCGACCACTGTAACCGACCCGATGCAGCAGAAGATCATGACCTTTATGCCGGTCATCTTCACCGTGTTCTTCCTGTGGTTCCCGTCAGGTCTGGTGCTGTACTATATCGTCAGCAACCTGGTAACCATTATTCAGCAGCAGCTGATTTACCGTGGTCTGGAGAAACGTGGCCTGCATAGCCGCGAGAAGAAAAACTCCTGATTCGGTGTAGGCCGGATTAGGCGAAGCCGCCATCCGGCAAACGGAACATAAAGTAAAGGGCGGTCATTAGACCGCCTTTTTTATTGCATTAAGAAGAGACAAACCATGAGCCATAACGACACCATCGTCGCTCAAGCCACCCCACCGGGACGTGGTGGCGTGGGTATCCTGCGTATCTCCGGCCTGAAGGCGCGTGAGGTCGCAGAAACCGTACTGGGGAAACTGCCCAAACCGCGTTATGCCGATTATCTGCCGTTTAAAGACGAGGATGGCAGCGCGCTGGATCAAGGAATTGCCTTGTGGTTCCCCGGCCCAAACTCCTTTACCGGCGAAGACGTTTTAGAGCTTCAGGGCCACGGCGGTCCAGTGATTCTTGACCTGCTGCTCAAACGTATTCTGACCATTCCCGGGCTGCGCATTGCCAGACCAGGTGAATTCTCCGAGCGAGCGTTTCTCAATGATAAGCTCGATTTAGCCCAGGCCGAGGCGATTGCCGACCTGATCGATGCCAGCTCAGAGCAAGCCGCTCGCTCGGCGCTGAACTCGTTGCAGGGCGCATTTTCCGCACGGGTAAATCATCTTGTGGAAGCGCTCACTCACCTGCGCATCTATGTTGAAGCAGCGATCGACTTCCCGGATGAAGAAATCGACTTCCTGTCTGACGGCAAGATTGAAGCGCAACTCAACAGCGTTATCAGCGATCTTGATGCCGTGCGTGCGGAAGCGCGTCAGGGCAGCCTGCTGCGCGAAGGGATGAAGGTGGTGATTGCCGGGCGTCCAAACGCCGGGAAATCAAGCCTGCTGAACGCGCTAGCTGGCCGTGAGGCGGCCATTGTCACCGATATCGCCGGGACTACCCGCGACGTGCTGCGTGAGCATATTCACATCGATGGCATGCCGCTACACATCATCGACACCGCCGGTTTGCGCGACGCTAACGATGAAGTGGAACGCATCGGTATCGAACGTGCCTGGCAGGAAATTGAACAGGCCGACCGTGTACTGTTTATGGTTGATGGCACCACCACTGACGCCGTGGACCCGGCAGATATCTGGCCAGACTTTATTGCCCGTCTGCCAGCCAAACTGCCGATCACCGTGGTGCGTAACAAAGCGGATATTACCGGTGAGACGCTGGGCCTTAGTGAAGTAAATGGCCACTCACTGGTTCGCCTCTCCGCGCGTACCGGTGAAGGCGTTGACGTGCTGCGTAACCATCTCAAACAGAGCATGGGCTTTGAAACCAATATGGAAGGCGGCTTCCTGGCCCGTCGTCGTCACCTGCAGGCGCTGGCAGAAGCTGCAGAGCATCTCGAGCAGGGTAAAGCCCAACTGCTCGGAGCATGGGCCGGAGAATTGCTGGCTGAGGAGCTACGCCTTGCGCAGCAGAACCTCAGTGAGATCACCGGAGAGTTTACCTCCGACGATCTGCTGGGACGGATCTTCTCCAGCTTCT
Source organism: Citrobacter sp. B72 (assembly GCF_016894305.1). Lineage (NCBI taxonomy): Bacteria > Pseudomonadati > Pseudomonadota > Gammaproteobacteria > Enterobacterales > Enterobacteriaceae > Citrobacter > Citrobacter sp. B72. Next base: position 5,025,852 of record NZ_CP069801.1, on the reverse strand, counting down.
GTATTGGTAAGTAATTCTTCAGAAATTGGCCATTAATGAAAAATCCCGCCAGCACATTCTCTGGCGGGAACTACATAAATCATCATTTCATCGACAGCAATTTTTCATAGCTGGGATAAATATGCGGGATCTTTTCACTACTGCCATCGGGATAAGTTGCCGTAAGTTTGCCTGGAGCATCTGGAGGTGTCAAAGTAACAACTTTATCGAAATGAATGACTGGCTCAATAAGAATGTTTTGAGTATTCCTAAGCCGAAAACGCCTTCGCCATTTTTCAGGGCCGGTATTTCCACCAAATAAGTTCAATGTTGTTTGATTAAATAAATGGCTAATAAATACTTCAGGGAAATAATCCGTTTTTAAGTCAAGATCTCCACTGACCTCTTTTGCCCTCCCTGTCCCATACCCGTCACTGAGGCCATAATCTCCAAAATCAAAGATATAACTGGTCTCAATGACTTCTTTTCCTTTCACCAGTGGAATATTATCCGCAATCCTGAAACTTACTCTCAGTGAATTTAGCTGCCACTGGCACGGCCCGCCACCATCAATGGCAATACTGATCTGCCACAGCCCCCCCATACCCTGCCGGACGAAAGGCTGCGTAAAACCGTTGTATCCCCGGACAGGGTAAGATTCAAAGCTGGAGTTATAGCTTTTATCCATACACTTTTCAGAACGGTAAAGAATCTGCATCGGCATTAGAGTGATACCCTCTGGCATCCGGAATGAAACGCTGACACGTCGGGCATTATCAGGAGGGGAAAGTGTCTGATCTGTCTTATCTCTGCACCCACAAAGTAGTGCGATAGTTAACACAATGACGTTAATTCTATTAAAATAATTCAACGCTTTCCTCCGTTACAGCTGCGAATCGACAGCAATTTTTCATAGCTGGGATAAATATGCGGGATCTTTTCACTACTGCCATCAGGATAAATTGCCGTAAGTTTGCCTGGAGCATCTGGAGGTGTCAAAGTAACAACTTTATCGAAATGAATGACTGGCTCAATAAGAATGGTTTGAGTATTCCTAAGCCGAAAACGCCTTCGCCATTTTTCGGGGCCGGTATTTCCACCAAATAATTTCAAACTCGTTGTGTTATCAATATGGTTTGCCACCATAGGGAAAAAATCAGTTTTTAAATCAAGATCACCACTGACCTCTTTTGCCCTCCCTGTCCCATAGCCGTCACTGAGACCATAATCTCCAAAATCAAAGATATAACTGGTCTCAATGACTTCTTTTCCTTTCACCAGTGGAATATTATCCGCAATCCTGAAACTTACTCTCAGTGAATTTAGCTGCCACTGGCACGGCCCGCCACCATCAATGGCAATACTGATCTGCCACAGCCCCCCCATACCCTGCCGGACGAAAGGCTGCGTAAAACCGTTGTATCCCCGGACAGGGTAAGATTCAAAGCTGGAGTTATAGCTTTTATCCATACACTTTTCAGAGCGGTAAAAAACCTGCATCGGCATTAGAGTGATGCCCTCTGGCATCCGGAATGAAACGCTGACACGTCGGGCATTATCAGGAGGGGAAAGCGTCTGATCTGTCTTATCTCTGCACCCACAAAGTAGTGCGATAGTTAACACAATGACGTTAATTCTATTAAAATAATTCAACGCTTTCCTCCGTCACCGCCGCGAAACGGGTCAAGGCATTGCGGCCAATTACATCAGACTCCGTGAGTTGCAGGGCTATCGGCAGTAAATCCTGAAGCATCAGAAATTCACGGTTACGCTGGAACTCATCCGGCTGCCCGTTACTGGATGCACTTTTCTCAACCTCATCGCGAAAGCGCATCCGCATTTCTTTTCTTCTCATCTTTAGCTCCGGATTTGCCAGTTCAAGCAGTTGATTATGGATGTAGGGCAAATAGCGGTGCGCCATCGAATGGTTTTGCGGGTCCGTACCTAAACCGTTCAGCGTTGGATTGGTATTTTTCGGAAAGGTCTTTGTCAGAGCATGCGGTGCGAGGCACTGGATGAACGTTTCCTGATGCTTACCGCTAGATTTCAGACATTCATCATTCAGAGAAGGAACCAGATATAGTTTCACCCCCACAAAATGGCGCGTGTAGATCTGTCCATCAAGTAGAGTTTTGTGGTTCGGGCTGGCAACCCGCATTGAACACTGCTCAGCCAAGAAAAAAACCACCGTTTTACCGTGATGCCAGTAAGGATCTTTTTTATCTACAAGTCCCACAGACTGATAAGTCAGATCCCGAACTGCGCCCCCAAGACCGGCAGCAGTCGTCAGTGACCAGTCAAACCCCAGCTTGTCTCCCAGCAGTCCCCATTTCTTATAAAAAGCGTTATCCAAATCAGCATCCGGAGGGATTTGTGTAATTGAGTCATTGTCGTTGACGTGCCGGTAATGGGTAATGCTGTCCAGAAAAGATATGGCCGCACGGGTAAATGTACGCGGCATTCCGTAGGTATACAGTATGGGATGACTGACTTTCATCTCGGCAGCATAAAGTAATGCCAAAGCTCCCCCCAAGCTGTGACCACAAATAAATAGCGTCTTCGTTCCTTGCTCTAAAGCCCGATTAACCGCATTCAAATTATCCTCAAATTTCCTGTTGGCTAGCTCATAAGCCTCCAGAAATCCTCCATGAACATTTCCCGCCCCAGCCAGTTCCGGCAGGCAACGTTTTGGTGCAAATGATAAATCAGTTAGCACATTCAACAGACTATCAGTCCCGCACCATGCAACCAGCACATGCGTGCCACATTCCACCGTAAAGAGTCGGGAGTCCCCCTCCGGTTGATCACTATCTTTCGTGCTCAGATACACTGGTGGGAGATAGCGGTCATGAAAAGGAACATCGACCGCCAACGTGTGGTACCAGGAAGGAAATTCAGCAAACTGAGGAATGCATGATAGATCCTGACACTTATTCCGGAAGAAATAGTTGATAGTTTTATTATCTTTTTCTGCCGCATAAACCAGGTCAGCCATAATACCGAGATTCAGTGCGTTGGCGAGGTCATAGTCTTTTGTGTCGTGCAATGCCAATACCCATGCCCGAAATGGACAGATTTCAATAACGTGTCTTTTTTCCAGTAACTCGCAGGGGATCTCCGTCCCCTTCAAGGAGCGATTCGGTGGGAAATGGAATTCCGGAGCCTCCGGTTCATCCCAGCCTTCAATCAACGGCAGGCGGTCGCATAACTCCCCGATAGTGACATAGTGATACACATGATTAGCCGCTTCTGTTATTTCCTGTACATTCGATCGCCAGCTATTGTCACGGAGGCCCGACCAGAACATATTTTTACTCTCTGGCTGGCTGTTAGGATTACGCCTGACGCCCAGTGGCCGCAGTGTCATCTCGTCAGCCAGTTGCTGCCCATCCGTCTTAACGTCTACAGTTATCCAGTAAAGATCATCAAACCGGACCAATCCTTGATTGTCGGTAACGCCCGCCGGAGGGTTGGGGGGAGGCGTTGGGTTGTAGCTGTTTTCATGCTGATGCCACACTGATGATGTCAGAGGACGATATTCCAGCCTGACATTAAGTCCGCATACAGGAATGTTGTTCTCATCGACGAACTGCAGTTCAAGCCAGTATTTATGCTGCTCTCCACGACAGTAAACGATTTTTCCTTTCGGGTTTATACTCGTAACACAAGTATTATCACCAACTATTTCCACACTAATCCCTTTAACTTTGCATGGTTATATTTAATTCATCTTATCTCGCACATTTCTTAACCAATATAAATACATTCCGAATCAATAATAATTTCCTAACAGGAAATCACTGTTGTCCAAATGGCAACTCGTGCAGTTGACTCTCTGACCGTATGCTTAGCGCCACATTTCTTATGAGGTCGCTATGACACGCTTTCTAATCTGCAGTTTCGCCCTGGTTCTTCTTTATCCTGCCGGTATTGATATGTATCTGGTGGGGCTGCCCCGTATTGCTGCCGATTTACAGGCCAGCGAGGCGCAACTGCATATCGCGTTTTCGGTATATCTGGCAGGAATGGCGACGGCGATGCTGTTCGCCGGTAAAATTGCCGACCAGTCAGGTCGCAAACCGGTCGCCATAGTCGGCGCACTCATCTTTATTTTCGCCTCTGCGCTATGTTCTTTCGCCGAAAGCGGTACGCCATTCCTCATAGGTCGTTTTATTCAGGGCGTAGGTGCGGGCTGTTGTTACGTGGTGGCTTTCGCCATCCTGCGCGACACACTCGACGATCGCCGCCGGGCGAAGGTGCTGTCGTTGTTGAACGGTATTACCTGTATCGTGCCGGTTCTGGCTCCGGTGATGGGGCATCTGATCATGCTCAAATACCCGTGGCAGAGCCTGTTCTACACGATGATGGGAATGGGTGTGGCTGTTTGCCTGCTATCGGTGTTTGTCCTGCGAGAATCGCGCCCAGCAACGCTTATGGCGACGACGGAAAAGAGCCACACGACCGAATCACTGGTAAACCGCTTTTTCTTAAGCCGTCTGGCCATTACCACCCTCAGCGTGTCGGTGATCCTGACCTTCGTGAACACGTCTCCGGTGCTGCTGATGGAAGTTATGGGCTTCGATCGTGGTGAGTACGCCACCACGATGGCCATGACCGCAGGCATCAGTATGGCGGTCTCTTTCTCTACGCCATTTGCTCTGAGCGTATTTAAGCCTCGCGTTCTGATGCTGACCTCACAGGTGCTGTTTCTGTGTGCCGGCGTGGTGTTAACCCTTGCCACTTCACACGCAGTAACGCTTTTCGGGCTGACGTTAATCTGCGCCGGATTCTCGGTCGGCTTCGGTGTTGCGATGAGCCAGGCGCTTGGGCCGTTCTCGCTGCGCGCGGGCGTCGCCAGCTCGGCATTAGGTATTGCCCAGGTTTGCGGTTCCTCGCTGTGGATTTGGCTGGCGGCGGTTCTTGGCCTTGATGCGCTGAATATGCTGATCGGGATTCTGATTGGCTGTAGCATAGTGAGTATCATGCTGATTATCACTGTTGCACCTAACCGGTCCGCGCCAACTCATGAAGAAATCCCTCAGCAGTCTCGATCTTAATTTATTGCTCTGCCTGCAGCTGTTGATGCAGGAACGCAGCGTCACTAAAACCGCCAAACGGATGAACGTCACACCGTCGGCGGTCAGTAAGTCGCTGTCGAAGCTGCGGACCTGGTTTGACGATCCCTTGTTTGTGAACACCCCGCTGGGGCTATCACCGACGCCGCTGATGGTCAGCATGGAGCAGAGCCTTGCTGAATGGATGCAGATGGGCAATCAGTTGCTCGATAAGCCACACCATGAGTCTCCACGCGGGCTGAAGTTTGATCTGGCGGCCGAAACGCCGTTAGTGATGATCATGTTCAATGCGCTCTCCCAGCAGATTTATCAGCGCTATCCCCAGGCGACAATCAAAATACGCAACTGGGACTATGATTCGCTGGATGCCATTATTCGCGGTGAAGTGGATATTGGCTTTACCGGGCGCGAAAGCCATCCGCGTTCGCGCGAACTGCTGAGTTTGTTGCCATTGTCGATCGACCATGAAGTGCTGTTTTCCGATCTACCCTGCGTCTGGCTACGTGAAGATCATCCCGCACTGCAGGAAGAGTGGAATCTGGACACCTTTCTGCGCTATCCGCACATCAGCATTAGCTGGGAACAAAGCGATACATGGGCGCTGGATGAAGTCCTGCAAGAAATGGGACGCGCACGCAATATCGCGTTATGTCTGCCCGGTTTTGAGCAATCGCTGTTTATGGCCGCGCAGCCGGATCACGCGCTGATAGCCACCGCACCGGTCTATTGCCAGCGTTATAACCAACTCCACCAGCTTCCACTCGTTGCACGGCCGATGCCATTTGATACGGCGCAACTGGAAAAAATGCGCGTACCGTTCACTCTTCTTTGGCATAAACGCAACAGCCACAATCCTAAGATCGTCTGGCTAAAAGACACGATCAAGGCGCTTTATCGCGATATCTCCTGACGATCCTTCATTTTGGTGTTGCTAAATCGACCATTCTGGCAACAGAAATGTAAATATCGCGTAATGTCTCCCATTTTCGCTTAGTTTTTGGGCAGCAAAGCCTGCCCGGAAGCCGTGTAAATGTTACTCTGGTAATAATCACGGACCATTAATCACGGAGCGACAAATGGCGACACATTTTGCCAGAGGGATTCTTACGGAGGGACACCTGGTTTCAGCTCGCCTCCCTTCTCCATGTCATATCGAAGCAAGAGATCTACCCGCTCATCGCCGGACACGTTTCCTGGCTTCCCGAAGTCTTCTCGCTGAACTGATGTTTATGCTTTACGGCACCAGCACGCTGCCCGAAATTGTTACTCAGGCCAAAGGTAAGCCCGTTTTTCGCGATAAGAACCTGCCGGGTTTTTCGATTTCCTATGCCGGGAATATCGTCGGCGTTGTGCTAACAACTGAAGGAACGTGCGGCCTGGATATGGAACTTCAGCGGGCCACCCGCGGGTTTCACAATCCAAATTCAGCGGAAACGTGGCGCTTCTCCAGTAACGAAAACCTGTGGATCAATAACCAAAACGACCCCAACGAAGCACGCGCGCAGCTCATTACATTGCGCCAGAGCGTACTCAAACTCACTGGCGATGTGTGCAATGACGATCCGCGCGAGCTCCAGCTTTTACCCGGCGCAGGGCGCCTGAAATGTGCCCATGTGGCGCAGGTTGAAGCCATTTGCGATGCGGAAGATGTACTGGTGTGGTCAGTTGCGGTTACGCCAACCATTGAAAAACTCAAAGTTTGGGAGTTTGATGGTAAACAGGACTGGAAAATTTTGCCTGATATCCAGACTCGCGCCAATGAGCCAACGGGTCGTCTGATCCGGTTCTCTCAATTATGTGCAGCGAAGAGCCATACGCTTTGATTTAACCTTCATGATGAAACAGGAGCCACCATGTCTGAAACATTGAATGTTGTTACGTTACTGGGAAGTCTGCGCAAAGGTTCGTTTAATGGAATGGTTGCCCGTACGCTGCCCAAGATTGCTCCAGCGGGAATGGAAGTGAACGCGCTGCCGTCGATTGGTGATATCCCTCTGTACGATGCCGACCTCCAACAGGAAGAGGGTTTTCCGGCCAGCGTAGAAGCACTGGCTGAGCAAATCAGAAAGGCTGACGGTGTCGTCATCGTCACTCCTGAATATAACTATTCTGTTCCGGGCGGACTGAAGAACGCCATTGACTGGCTGTCCCGCCTGCCCGATCAGCCATTATCGGGTAAGCCGGTGCTGATCCAGACCAGTTCTATGGGCGCTATTGGCGGCGCGCGCTGCCAGTATCATCTGCGTCAGATCCTGGTATTCCTCGACGCCATGGTAATGAACAAGCCGGAATTTATGGGCGGCGTCATTCAGAACAAAGTAGACCCGCAGACAGGTGAAGTGATCGACCAAAGCACGCTGGACCATCTGACCGGTCAATTGACCGCATTTGGCGACTACATTCAGCGCGTGAAAGCGTAAAAGAAAAAGCCCGGCGATATGCCGGGCTTGTTGATATATGGGCAAATAAACAACGATTAGTGCGCGTCGATAAACACAATCTTCAGCACAAACAGCAGCGCGACAATGATGACGCACGGGCTGAGATCGCGGAAACGTCCGGTACCAATCTTCATCACGCAGTAAGAAATAAAGCCCAGCGCAATACCTTCGGTAATTGAGAAGCTAAATGGCATCATCACGGCGGTAATAAACGCCGGAACCGCTTCTGTAAGGTCATCCCACTTCACGCGCGACAGGCTTGATGTCATCAGGACGCCAACGTAAATCAGCGCACCTGCTGCTGCATAGCCCGGTACCATCCCCGCCAGCGGCGACAGGAAGATAACCAGCAGGAACAGCAGACCAACGACCACGGCGGTCAGACCGGTACGTCCACCGACCGAAACCCCGGAAGAAGATTCGATATACGCAGTAACGGAAGAAGTCCCGATAAACGCCCCGGTAACCGACGACACGCTATCCACATACAGCGCTTGCTTCATGCGCGGGAACTTGCCCTTCGCATCCGCCAGACCGGCTTTATCCGTAACGCCAATCAGCGTACCGGAGGAGTCGAACAGATTAACCAGCATGAACGAGAAAATCACACCCGCCAGGCCAATGTTAAACGAACCGGCCAGGTCGACATGTCCGATAACAGACATCACGCTCGGTGGCGCAGAAACGATACCGTTGTAATGAACATCGCCCAGCATCCAGCCCAGCAGCGTGGTTACGATGATAGAAATCAGCACCGCCGCGTGAATGTTACGTGACGCCAGAATCGCGATGATAAAGAAGCCCAGGATACCGAGCAGTACGCTGTGGGACGTCAGGTTACCGATAGACACCAGCGTGTCTTTGTTGGCGACGATAACACCGGCGTTTTTCAATCCCATCATGCCGATGAACAGACCAATACCACTGGTGATCCCCACACGCAGGCTAACCGGGATATTGGCAATCATCCAGTAACGAACGCGGAAAATCGTCAGCAGCAGCAGACCAACAGCGCCCCAGAAGATAGCGCCCATACCAATCTGCCATGACAGCCCCATCGCGCCAACGACCACGAAAGCGAAGAATGCGTTCAGGCCCATAGCAGGCGCAAGTGCGACCGGCAGGTTGGCAAACAGGCCCATCAGGATGCTACCAAATGCAGCAATAAGGCAGGTGGTAACAAAGACAGCGCTGGTATCCATGCCAGCCACGCCAAGAATTTGCGGGTTAACAAAAACGATATACACCATCGTCAGGAAGGTCGTTAAACCGGCGATCACTTCGGTCCGTGCCGTCGTGCCATGTTCGCGCAGTTTGAACACGCGTTCCAGCATCCCCTGGCCAGAAGCCTGGGTTGTGTGTTGTTGACTCATTATCAATTTCCGAACAAGGAGGGAAAATTCGTCGCTATCCTATACCAAAATGCGACAATAGGGTTGGGTTATGAGCAACTTTTTTCATTGATTTTGCTTATACGGCAACGATTGCGTCGCCCAATAATGCATTACGAAAACGTTAAACTTGTTAAAACGGAAATGACATGTCCCAGATAGAAGCCGTATTTTTTGACTGTGACGGTACCCTTGTCGACAGTGAAGTGATTTGTTCTCGCGCGTATGTCAGCATGTTCCAGGCGTTTGGCATTACGCTCGATCTTGAAGAAATTTTCAAACGCTTCAAGGGGGTAAAGCTGTACGAGATCATCGACATTATCAACGAAGAGCACGGTGTCGAACTGGCAAAAGCCGATTTAGAACCGGTTTACCGCGCTGAGGTCGCACGTCTGTTCGATACGGAACTGGAGGTGATTGCCGGTGCCAATGCTCTACTGGACAGCATGGCCGTACCAATGTGTGTGGTCTCTAACGGTCCAGTCAGCAAAATGCAGCATTCGCTGGGTAAGCTGGGCATGTTGCACCATTTCCCTGATTTACTGTTCAGCGGCTACGATATTCAGCGTTGGAAGCCCGATCCGGCCCTGATGTTCCATGCGGCGAAAGCGATGGACGTTAACGTTGAGAACTGCATTCTGGTTGATGATTCCAGCGCAGGTGCGCAGGCGGGGATTGCCGCCGGGATGGAAGTGTTCTACTTCTGCGCCGATCCGCATAACAAACCGATCGATCATCCAAAAGTCACGACGTTTACCGATCTGGCACAGTTGCCGGAATTGTGGAAAGCGCGGGGTTGGAATATCGTCGAATAAACAGTAGGCCCGATAAGCAAAGCGCCATCAGGCGAATGGCGCAGAATGCCGGATGCGGCGTAACACCTTATCCGGCCTACAATAGCGACGCCGGGGGATCCCGGCGCACGCAACAAGCTGCTTATTCCTTCGGATCTTTGCCCGCCAGCAGCTTATCCAGCTCATCGCCGCCCACATGACGGAAGTCTTGTCCCTTCACGAAGTAGAAGATATATTCGCAGATATTCTGGCAGCGGTCACCGATACGTTCGATGGAACGTGCGCAGAACAGCGCGGTCAGCACGCTTGGAATGGTACGTGGGTCTTCCATCATATAAGTCATCAGCTGACGCACGATGCCTTCATATTCCTGGTCAACTTTCTTATCTTCGCGATAAATACGCACTGCTTCGTCCAGATCCATACGCGCAAACGCATCCAGCACGTCATGCAGCATTTGTACGGTGTGGCGGCCCAGTGATTCCAGGCTTACCAGCAGCGGCTGGTGCTGTTGCGAGAACTTCTCCAGCGCGGTACGGCAAATTTTGTCCGCCACGTCGCCAATACGTTCCAGCTCAGCGATGGTTTTGATAATCGCCATCACCAGACGCAGGTCGCTCGCTGTCGGTTGACGCTTGGCGATGATACGCACGCAGGCTTCGTCGATCGCCACTTCCATCATGTTAACGTTCTTATCGCCTTCAATGACGCGCTTCGCCAGCTCGCTGTCCTGGTTGTGCATCGCCGTGATTGCATCAGAAAGCTGCTGCTCGACCATGCCGCCCATGGTCATCACCTGGGTACGGATGCTTTCCAGCTCTGCATTGAACTGGCCGGAAATATGTTTATTAAGGTTAAGGTTATCCACAACAAGCTCCTGAATCAGCCGTAACGACCGGTGATGTAATCTTCAGTTTGTTTCTTCGCGGGCTTGGTGAACAGATCGTCCGTGTTGCTGAACTCAATCAACTCGCCCAGGTACATAAATGCCGTGTGATCGGAACAACGCGCAGCCTGCTGCATGTTGTGGGTAACGATAACGACGGTGTAATCCTCTTTTAGCTCAGTGATCAGCTCTTCGATACGCCCGGTAGAAATAGGGTCGAGCGCTGAACATGGCTCATCAAGCAGAAGCACTTCCGGGCGAATGGCGATACCACGCGCAATACACAGGCGCTGCTGCTGACCACCCGAGAGAGAGTACCCGCTCTGGTGTAATTTATCTTTGGTTTCGTTCCACAATGCGGCCTTGGTCAATGCCCACTGCACACGCTCGTCCATATCTGCACGCGAGAGTTTCTCAAACAGACGTACGCCAAAAGCAATGTTGTCGTAGATGGACATCGGGAACGGCGTCGGCTTCTGAAATACCATGCCCACTTTGGCACGCAGCAGAGCGATATCCTGGGTATTGGTGAGAATATTGTCGCCATCCAGCAGGATTTCACCTTCCGCACGCTGCTCCGGGTACAGTTCAAACATTTTGTTGAACGTACGCAGCAGCGTTGATTTACCACAGCCTGACGGCCCGATAAACGCCGTTACCTGGTTTTTAGCAATATCCAGGTTGATGTTCTTCAGGGCATGGAATTTGCCATAGTAGAAGTTCAAATCACGAACCTGAATCTTACCCGGGGCAGTATCAACCATACTCATTTCAATCTCTTCCTCATCCGGCGCCGCATCAGCCACGCCGTAAAAATTAACCGTGTTTCTTCTTCGCGAAAATGACGCGCGCCAGAATGTTCAGCAGCAGTACGCACAAGGTAATAATCAGTACCCCGGCCCAGGCCAGTTGCTGCCACTCAGCAAACGGGCTCATCGCAAACTTAAAGATAGTGACCGGCAGGTTGGCGATAGGCTGCATCATGTCGGTGCTCCAGAACTGATTGGAGAGCGACGTAAACAGCAGCGGAGCCGTTTCACCTGCGATACGAGCAATCGCTAACAGAACGCCTGTAATGATCCCCGAGACAGACGCCTTCAGGGTGATCGCAGAAATCATCTTCCATTTCGGCGTACCCAGTGCATAGGCGGCTTCACGCAGGCTATCCGGCACCAGCTTGAGCATGTTCTCCGTGGTACGAATAACAATGGGCACCTGCAGCAGCGCCAGCGCGATAACGCCCGCCCAGCCAGAGAAGTGTTCCATTTTTGCTACCACAATGGTGTAAACGAACAGACCGACTACGATTGATGGCGCAGACAGCAGAATGTCATTGATAAAGCGGATAACCTCGGCCAGCCAGGACTTACGTCCGTACTCTGCCAGGTAGATACCCGCCATAATGCCAAGCGGTGTACCAAACACGGTCGCCCACAGAATTAACAGTCCGCTACCAGCCAGGGCGTTCGCCAGACCACCACCCGCTGTATTCGGCGGAGGCGTCATTTCGGTGAACAGCGCCAGCGACATACCGTCAATACCACGGGTGATCGTGGACATCAGGATCCAAATGAGCCAGAACAGACCGAACGCCATGGTCGCCATAGAGAGCGTCAGCGCGATGCGGTTCTTCAGACGGCGACGTGCCTGCATTTTACGGCGGGACTCCGCCAGCGCAGTGGTGTTTTGCATTTCAAGCGTAGCCATTAGCGTGCCCCCTCGTTCTTCGCAAGGCGCATGATCATGAACTTAGACGCCGCCAGTACGATGAAGGTGATCACAAACAGAATCAGACCCAGTTCCATCAACGCAGCAACGTGCAGCCCCGATTCCGCTTCGGCAAATTCATTCGCCAGCGCAGAGGTAATACTGTTGCCCGGCATGTACAGCGAGGCGCTATCGAGCTGGTAGGTGTTACCAATGATAAAGGTCACCGCCATGGTTTCACCCAGCGCGCGGCCCAGACCCAGCATCACACCACCGATCACACCATTTTTGGTGAACGGCAGGACGATACGCCAGATAACTTCCCAGGTGGTACAGCCGATGCCGTAGGCTGACTCTTTCATAAGCACCGGCGTTTGTTCGAACACATCACGCATAACCGCAGCAATGTACGGAATGATCATGATAGCGAGGATCACACCAGCCGCCAGAATACCGATACCAAACGCCGGGCCAGCAAACAGTGCGCCAACAAACGGAATGTTGGAAAGGATGTTTCCGACCGGCTCCTGGAAGTACGTCGCAAACAGCGGGGCAAAGATAAACAGGCCCCACATGCCGTATACGATACTCGGAATTGCTGCCAGCAGTTCAATAGCGATACCCAACGGGCGACGCAGCCAGCCAGGTGCAAGTTCCGTCAGGAATAACGCAATGCCGAAACTCACCGGAACGGCAATCAGCAATGCAATAAACGAGGTGACCAGCGTACCGTAAATCGGTACCAGCGCGCCGTAGATATCGTTCGGCGCATCCCAGTCTTTGGTCCAAAGAAAGGAGAAACCAAATTTCTGAATGCTTGGCCAGGAGGAGATAACCAGAGAGACAATAATGCCACCCAACATCAATAGCACAATCAGCGCAGCCAGTTTTACCAGCGCGCTGAATATCATGTCACCCTTTTTACCCGGTGGGTTAAAAGCAGGCTTGGTTGCAGCCATAAATCACTCTTTAAGTTAAACGCGTTTACGAAATTGCCCTGCCGGATGGCGCTACGCTTATCCGGCCTACAAATTGGGCCTACAGTCGGAACTGTAGGGCGGATAAGCGTAGCGCCATCCGCCAACTCGTTAAAGATATTCTATTAGTACAGCGCTTTACCGCTGCTGTCTTTCACGTTGGTCTTCCATGCAGCACGAATCTGCTCAACCACGCTGTCCGGCAGGCTGGCGTAATCCAGGTCATTAGCCTGTTTGCCACCATTTTTGTATGCCCAGTCGAAGAATTTCAGCACTTCAACGCCCTGCTCAGGCTTCTTCTGCTCTTTATGGACGAGGATGAAGGTGGTGGAAGTGATTGGCCACGCATCGTCACCTTTCTGGTTAGTCAGATCCTGAGCGAAAGTTTTGCTCCAGTCAGCGCCTTTAGCGGCGTTGGCAAAGTTTTCTTCGGTCGGGCTTACCGGTTTACCATCAGCAGAGACCAGCTTGGTGTACGCCAGGTTGTTCTGCTTAGCGTAAGCGTACTCAACGTAACCGATAGAACCCGGCAGACGCTGTACGAACGCGGCGATACCGTCGTTACCTTTACCGCCCAGACCGGTCGGCCAGTTAACGGTAGAACCGGAACCAATTTTAGATTTCCACTCTTCGTTCACTTTCGCCAGGTAGCTGGTGAAGACGAAGGAAGTACCAGAACCATCAGCGCGACGCACAACGGCGATATTTTGCGAAGGCAGCTTCAGACCTGGATTCAGTTTGGTGATGGCTTCGTCATCCCACTTCTTAATTTTACCGAGGTAGATGTCGCCCAGCGTTTTACCGTCAAGCACCAGCTCGCCGGATTTCAGTCCAGGGATATTCACCGCCAGCACCACACCGCCGATAACGGTCGGGAACTGGAACAGGCCTTCTTGTGCCAGTTTCTCGTCAGACAGCGGGGCATCAGAAGCGCCGAAATCAACGGTATTGGCCGTAATTTGTTTTACACCACCGGAGGAGCCGATACCCTGGTAGTTTACTTTGCTACCGGTCTCTTTCTGATAGGTATCTGCCCATTTGGCATACACTGGCGCAGGGAAGGTTGCACCTGCACCTGTCAGGCTCGCTGCTGCAAACGCAGAGAACGCGCTCATGGATAAGGTCGCGGCGACAACAGTTGCGACAGTGGTACGCATAACTTTCATAATGTCTCCTGCACGGTTTTCGTAAATCGTTGTTTGAGTTGCTACTGTGAGCAAAATAGGACAAACAGGTGACAGTTAAATGTACGAAATATGACAGTTTTATGACAATGAAAAATACGAGAAGCTATTTATCTAAAAATACATTTAAAACAAAACGTTAATCATTACCATGACAATAACATTTCGCTAAAATTTTCTTTTTATGACACTGCAAACAGTAGCTGAAGATGACGGTTTGTCACATAAAACAGGCGGGATAATTGATTAAAAACAGAACAAGTTTAAAAAAATGCCCCGCTTATAGCAGGGCATTTTCAGTTCAGTTAGGTACGGATTACTCTACGGTAACCGACTTCGCCAGGTTACGCGGCTGATCCACGTCGGTGCCTTTAATCAGCGCCACATGATACGCCAGCAACTGCAGCGGAACGGTATAGAAGATCGGTGCAATCACCTCTTCCACATGCGGCATCTCAATGATGTGCATGTTTTCGCTGCTGGTAAAGCCAGCATCCTGGTCAGCAAAGACGTACAGCTGACCGCCACGGGCGCGAACTTCTTCAATGTTGGACTTCAGTTTTTCCAGCAGTTCGTTGTTCGGCGCAACCACGATAACCGGCATATCGGCATCAATCAGCGCCAGCGGACCGTGTTTCAGTTCGCCTGCGGCATAAGCTTCAGCGTGAATATAAGAGATCTCTTTCAGCTTCAGCGCACCTTCCAGCGCAATCGGGTACTGATCGCCGCGGCCCAGGAACAGCGCATGGTGTTTATCAGAGAATCCTTCAGCCAGAGCGGCAATGCGTTTGTCCTGAGACAGCATCTGCTCAATACGGCTCGGCAGCGCCTGCAGACCGTGAACGATTTCCTGCTCAATAGCCACATCCAGGCCTTTCAGACGAGACAGTTTCGCCACCAGCATCAGCAGAACGGTCAGCTGAGTGGTAAATGCTTTCGTGGAGGCCACGCCGATTTCGGTACCGGCATTGGTCATCATCGCCAGGTCGGATTCGCGCACCAGAGAAGAGCCCGGTACGTTACAAATAGCCAGCGAGCCCAGATAGCCCAACTCTTTGGATAAGCGCAGACCCGCCAGGGTATCTGCCGTTTCACCAGACTGGGAAAGGGTGATCATCAGGCTGTTACGACGCACGGCGGATTTGCGATAGCGGAATTCGGAAGCAATTTCGACATCACAAGGAATGCCAGCCAGCGATTCAAACCAGTAGCGGGACACCATACCGGAGTTGTACGACGTACCGCAGGCGATAATCTGGATATGCTCAACCTGAGACAGCAGCTCGTTGGCATGCGAACCCAGCTCGCTTAAATCCACTTCACCGTGGCTAATACGGCCGGTCAGCGTGTTTTTAATTGCGTTCGGCTGTTCGTAGATCTCTTTCTGCATGTAGTGGCGATAAATACCTTTTTCGCCCGCATCGTATTGCAGATTAGATTCGATATCCTGACGTTTCACTTCCGCGCCAGACTTGTCGAAAATAGAGACCGAACGACGGGTTACTTCCGCGATGTCGCCCTCTTCCAGGAAGATGAAGCGACGGGTTACCGGCAGCAGTGCCAGCTGATCGGAAGCGATAAAGTTCTCCCCCATACCCAGACCAATCACCAGCGGGCTGCCAGAACGGGCCGCCAGCAGGGTTTCCGGGTTACGGGTATCCATGATCACCGTGCCGTAGGCACCGCGCAGCTGCGGAATAGTACGCAGCACGGCTTCACGCAGCGTACCACCCTGTTCCAGCTCCCAGTGCACCAGGTGAGCAATCACTTCGGTGTCGGTTTCAGAAACAAAGGTGTAGCCACGCGTTTTCAACAGCTCACGCAGTGGTTCATGGTTTTCAATGATGCCGTTATGCACCACAACAATGTGTTCAGAAACATGGGGATGCGCGTTCGCTTCTGAAGGTTCACCGTGTGTCGCCCAGCGGGTGTGAGCAATACCAGTACCACCATGCAGCGGATGTTCTTCCGCAGCAGCAGTCAGCATCTGCACTTTACCCAGACGACGCAGACGGGTCATGTTGCCTTCAGCATCGACAACGGCCAGACCAGCAGAGTCATAACCACGATATTCCAGACGACGTAAACCTTCGAGAAGGATTTCAGCTACATCACGCTGCGCGATAGCGCCAACAATTCCACACATATTTTTTGATTCCGAATTTAGGCATTGTGCCTGTCGTTGTCGGTCAACCTGATACCCGTATTCCGGGCGCCCCGAGCCTTGTAGAGAGTGGGGTTATTTTTATAGGTACTGCTTGTTGAGCGGAGGATTATATTATCCCCTCATCTCTTGTCTGCCTGATGGCGCTCACGCTTATCAGGCCTACAGAACGTCACTGCACGTAGGCCGGATAAGGCAAAGCCGCCATCCGGCAAAAATAAATTACTTCTTCTTCACCGGACGCTGCCAGCCCTGTTTATGGACCTGAGGTACACGGCTTAATACCAATTCGTTATCGGCGACATTACGCGTTACGGTGGTCCCTGCGGCAATCGTCGCACCTTTACCCACGGTGACAGGTGCCACCAGCTGAGTATCAGAACCGACAAACACATCATCACCAATGATGGTTTTAAACTTATTGGCACCATCGTAGTTGCAGGTGATCGTACCCGCGCCGATATTCACGTTATCGCCAATTTCCGCATCGCCCAGATAGGTCAAATGACCAGCTTTAGAGCCTTTACCCAGACGCGCTTTTTTCATTTCGACGAAGTTACCCACGTGTGCGCCTTCCTGCAGCTCTGCACCCGGGCGCAGACGCGCGAATGGACCGATGGTGCAAGCGGCTTCCAGATGGGCATCTTCCACCACACTGTACGGGCTAAGCTCACACCCCTCACCAATCACGCTGTTTTTGATGATACAGCCAGCGCCAATCTTGACGCGATCCCCAACGGTTACGTTACCTTCAATGATAACGTTAGTATCAATTTCAACATCGCGCCCGTGAATCAGCGTACCGCGAAGATCAAAACGTGCAGGATCGCGCAGCATCACGCCCGCCAGCAGCAGTTTTTCTGCCTGCTCGGACTGATACACACGTTCCAGACGGGATAACTGAAGGCGGTTATTTACCCCTTCCGTTTCACTGATTCGTGCCGGATGTACTGCCGCAATTTCACGTCCTTCCTGATACGCCATCGCGATGATATCGGTGATGTAGTATTCACCCTGCACGTTGTTGTTGGTCAGTTTAGACAGCCAACGCTTCATGTCAGCGCCGTTGGCAATCAGAATGCCAGTGTTGATTTCCTGGATTTGACGCTGCTCGTCGGTTGCATCTTTATGCTCAACAATGCCAGTAACTTTGCCGTTATCACGGGTAATACGCCCATAGCCGGATGGGTCGTCCAGTTTTACCGTTAACAAACCGATACCACCCTGCAGTTTGGCTTCACGCAGGCGACGTAAGGTATCGGTAGAGATCAGCGGCACATCTCCATAGAGCATTAAAATGTCTTCGTCATCACTAAAGAATGGCGCCGCCTGCTGCATTGCATGGCCGGTACCCAACTGCTCAGCCTGCAGAACCCAATTCAGATTGCCATCTTTCAGCGTTTGCTTAAGCAGATCACCACCGTGTCCGTAGACAAGGTGTACATGAGTCGCACCTAATTCATTAGCTGCATCAATGACATGCTGAACCATCGGCTTTCCTGCGAGGGTGTGCAGCACTTTAGGAAGATCGGAATACATACGCGTGCCTTTGCCTGCGGCAAGGATCACAACGCTCATAGCATTATTCAACATACACGTCCTGACTGTAATTTGAGAACGAATTTATACCGTTTCACATTGAAAATACTACATTTTTTTCAGCGTGAAATGGACCGAAGATAAAACGTTCAACAGGGGGGATTCCCCATCTGATAACTCACTATTTTCGTCTATATCTGCGTCTTTTGTCTCCCAAAAACCAGGAGTCTGCTCTTATTAAAGCCTTAGGTTAATGTTTTTGCTATTTTTTTACCGCATGAATAAAGCATTACATCAGCATAGTACGATTTTATTTATGTGATTCAGTGAGAAGCAGAAAAACGGGTTGGGAAAATTGAGGGGAGGAATGATAGAGAACAAATGATACAGCGAAGGAGGGGGATTTAATGACGATGACGCTAGCTGATAAACCGCATTAAGCTTCGCGCCACAGAGCTGGCGGGGAAAGACTAAAAACTCATATTGCTGAACAGGGCGATGATTTTGTTGATCAATTTCATGTTGGTATCTCTTTTTTTATCTGAGTTCATTATGTGACATACATCACATAAAAAAGAGTCTACGCCTCATTTTTTAACCAATCAATATTTTTATGATCTAAATCACGAAATAATAAAACTGCTTTTTATTTACATATTTCCTGTAACCAAGCCATAAAAAAAGCCAGCCTGGAAACCAGACTGGCCTTTGTGCTTTTCAAGCCGGTGTTACATCGCTTTTTTGGTCAACTCGATAACGCGCAGTTTCGCGATCGCTTTGGCCAGTTCCGCAGATGCCTGAGCGTAATCCACGTCACCATGAGAGCTCTTGATATGCTCTTCAGCCTTACGCTTCGCTTCCAGGGCTCTCGCTTCATCGAGATCCTGTCCGCGAATCGCGGTATCAGCCAGTACGGTCACGCTGCCAGGCTGCACTTCGAGAATGCCGCCGGACAGATAGATAAACTCTTCATGACCGAACTGTTTAACGATGCGGATCATACCAGGCTTAATGGCGGTGAGCAGCGGTGCGTGACCCGGGAAAATACCCAGTTCACCTTCACTACCCGTTACCTGGATTTTCTCGACCAGACCAGAGAACATTTGTTGCTCTGCGCTGACGACGTCCAGGTGGTAAGTCATTGCCATATCACCCTCCGATTAAGGCGTTAAAGTTTTTTGGCTTTTTCCACGGCTTCGTCGATAGAACCAACCATGTAGAACGCCTGCTCTGGCAGGTGGTCGTATTCGCCTTCCATGATGCCTTTAAAGCCACGGATGGTGTCTTTCAGGGAAACGTATTTACCCGGAGAACCGGTGAATACTTCCGCAACGAAGAACGGCTGGGACAGGAAGCGCTGGATCTTACGCGCACGTGCTACCACCAGTTTATCTTCTTCAGACAGTTCATCCATACCCAGGATGGCGATGATGTCTTTCAGTTCCTGATAACGCTGCAGCAGGGACTGTACGCCACGCGCGGTATCGTAGTGTTCCTGACCAACAACCAGCGGATCCAACTGACGGCTGGTGGAGTCCAGCGGGTCAACTGCCGGGTAGATACCCAGAGAAGCGATCTGACGGCTCAGTACCACGGTTGCATCCAAGTGAGCAAAGGTGGTTGCTGGGGACGGGTCAGTCAAGTCATCCGCAGGTACGTATACCGCCTGAACGGAGGTGATAGAACCGGTTTTGGTAGAGGTGATACGTTCCTGAAGAACACCCATCTCTTCCGCCAGGGTCGGCTGGTAGCCTACCGCTGATGGCATACGACCCAGCAGTGCAGATACTTCTGTACCGGCCAGGGTGTAACGGTAGATGTTATCAACGAACAGCAGAACGTCACGACCTTCGTCACGGAACTTCTCAGCCATGGTCAGACCGGTCAGTGCAACGCGCAGACGGTTTCCCGGCGGCTCGTTCATCTGGCCATATACCAGGGACACTTTGTCCAGTACGTTGGAGTCGGTCATTTCGTGGTAGAAGTCGTTACCCTCACGAGTACGTTCACCTACGCCCGCAAACACGGAGTAACCGGAGTGTTCGATCGCGATGTTACGGATCAGCTCCATCATGTTTACGGTTTTACCTACACCCGCACCACCGAACAGACCGACTTTACCGCCCTTAGCGAACGGACACATCAGGTCGATAACTTTGATGCCGGTTTCCAGCAGTTCCTGAGAGCTGGACAGCTCTTCGTAGGAAGGTGCTGCGCGGTGGATAGCCCAACGCTCTTCTTCACCGATATCGCCTTTCATGTCGATCGGGTGACCCAGGACGTTCATGATACGACCCAGGGTTGCTTTACCTACCGGGACTTCGATCGGGTGTTCGAGGTCTTTAACTTCCAGACCACGACGCAGACCGTCGGAAGAACCCATGGCGATGGTACGTACGATACCGCCGCCGAGCTGCTGCTGAACTTCCAGCACCAGGCTCTCTTTACCATTCATAACCTCAAGAGCATCGTACACGCGCGGTACGGCATCCTGAGGGAATTCGACGTCAACCACGGCGCCGATTACCTGGACAATTTTTCCAGTAGCCATCTTGAATCCTCTACGAATTAACCTGGTTATACCGCGGATGCACCACCGACGATTTCGGTGAGTTCCTGAGTAATGCTGGCCTGACGAGCTTTGTTGTATACCAACTGCAGCTCTTTAATCAGGCTGCCGCCATTGTCGGTCGCGGCTTTCATCGCCACCATACGTGCGGCCTGCTCGCTGGCCAGGTTTTCTACCACGCCCTGATAAACCTGAGACTCGACATAACGACGCAGCAAGGTATCCAGCAGCGCTTTCGGGTCTGGCTCATACAGGTAATCCCAAGATTTACGCTTCAATTCATCATCATCTGATGCCGGCAGAGGCAGCAGTTGAGTGATGGTTGGCGTCTGAGACATGGTGTTAATAAATTTGTTGCTGACAACGTACAGTTTGTCCAGACGACCTTCATCGTAGGCCTGCAGCATCACTTTAACCGGACCGATCAGTTCGGACAGGGAAGGGTTATCCCCCATGCCGGTTACCTGAGCGATCACGTTTCCGCCAACGGAGTTAAAGAAAGACACGCCCTTAGAGCCAATCATTGCGATATCGCACTGAACGCCTTTATCGGACCATGTTTTCATATCCGCCAGCAGCTTTTTGAACAGGTTAATGTTCAAGCCACCGCACAGACCACGGTCGGTCGACACCACCAGGTAGCCCACGCGTTTAACGTCGCGTTCTTCCAGGTAAGGGTGCTTATATTCCAGATTACCATTCGCAAGGTGACCAATCACTTTGCGCATGGTCTCTGCATAAGGACGGCTGGCCGCCATGCGATCCTGCGATTTACGCATTTTGGAAGCGGCGACCATCTCCATCGCTTTAGTGATCTTCTGCGTGTTCTGGACGCTTGCGATCTTACTACGTATCTCTTTTGCGCCGGCCATGAGCTTCTCCTCAATGCCTTGCGGTCCGCCCTAAAGCAGACCGCCAGACGTTACCAGGACTGGGTTGCCTTGAAGGAATCGAGGATAGCTTTCAGCTTGCCTTCGATTTCATCGTTATAGCCACCGGACTGGTTGATCTCTTGCATCAGCGGAGCGTGGTCACGGTCAACGTAAGCCAGCAGAGCGGCTTCGAAGCTACCGATTTTCGCCAGTTCCACATCTTCGAGGTAACCGCGTTCAGCCGCAAACAGCACCACACCCTGCTGTGCAACAGACATTGGCGCATACTGTTTCTGCTTCAGCAGTTCAGTTACTTTCTGACCATGGCTCAGCTGCTTACGAGTAGCTTCATCCAGGTCGGAAGCGAACTGAGAAAACGCTGCCAGTTCACGATACTGTGCCAGAGCGGTACGAATACCACCGGACAGTTTCTTGATGATCTTGGTCTGCGCTGCACCACCAACACGAGATACGGAGATACCCGGGTTAACTGCCGGACGAATACCGGAGTTAAACAGGTTAGTTTCCAGGAAGATCTGACCATCGGTAATGGAAATTACGTTGGTCGGAACGAACGCAGAAACGTCACCCGCCTGGGTTTCGATAATCGGCAGAGCGGTCAGGGAGCCGGTTTTACCTTTAACTTCACCATTGGTGAACTTCTCAACGTATTCCGCGTTTACGCGGGATGCGCGTTCCAGCAGACGGGAGTGGAGGTAAAATACGTCGCCCGGGAATGCTTCACGTCCTGGCGGACGACGCAGCAGCAGGGAAACCTGACGGTAAGCAACAGCCTGTTTAGACAGGTCATCGTAAACGATCAGTGCATCTTCACCGCGGTCACGGAAGTATTCGCCCATTGCGCAACCGGCATATGGTGCCAGGTATTGCAGTGCAGCAGATTCAGACGCGGTCGCCACAACAACGATGGTGTTGGACAGTGCGCCGTGTTCTTCCAGTTTACGAACCACGTTGGAAATGGTGGACGCTTTCTGGCCGATAGCCACGTACACACATTTGATGCCGGAATCACGCTGGTTGATGATGGCATCGATTGCCATCGCAGTTTTACCTGTCTGACGGTCACCGATGATCAGCTCACGCTGGCCACGACCGATTGGGATCATGGCATCAACAGATTTATAACCGGTCTGTACTGGCTGGTCGACGGACTGACGTTCGATTACGCCTGGTGCGATAACTTCGATTGGCGAGAAGCCATCGTTATCAACCGGACCTTTACCGTCAATCGGGGAACCCAGAGTGTTCACCACACGACCCAGCAGGCCACGGCCAACCGGAACTTCCAGAATACGACCCGTACACTTAACCTTCATGCCTTCGGCGAGGTCAGCGTATGGACCCATCACAACTGCACCTACGGAGTCGCGCTCCAGGTTCAGTGCGATAGCGTAACGGTTACCCGGCAGGGAAATCATCTCACCCTGCATACAATCGGCCAGGCCGTGAATGCGGATAACACCGTCACTTACAGAAACAATAGTACCTTCGTTATGAGCTTCGCTCACAACACTGAACTGAGCAATGCGCTGCTTGATCAGTTCGCTGATTTCGGTGGAATTCAGTTGCATGCTCCAGTCCCCTTAAGACTGCAAGACGTCTGCAAGGCGCTCAAGACGGCCGCGTACGCTGCCATCAATGACCATATCACCCGCTCGGATGATTACGCCTGCCATTACAGACTTATCGATTTTGCAATTCAGCTTAACTTTGCGTGACAGACGTTTTTCCATCGCAGCACTAATCTTCGTAAGCTGTTCATCACTCAGTGCATTGGCAGAAGTGACTTCTACCTCAGAGATAGCCTCACTGGCTGCACGCAGGTGAATAAACTGCTCAAGAACATCCGGGAGCGCATTCAGACGGTTATTTTCAGCCATTACCCTAATCAGGTTTTGGCCGCTTTCGTCCAGCTGCTCACCGCACACGGCGATAAACGACTCAGCGAGCGTTTCCGGCGCCAGCGCGCCAGAGAGAAGCTCTGCCATTTGTTCGTTTTTTGTCACCTCAGCGGCGAACGTCAACATATCCTGCCAACGGTCAATGCTTTGGTGCTCAACGGCAAAGTCAAAAGCTGCTTTGGCGTAGGGGCGAGCTACCGTAATAAATTCAGACATCAGCCCCTCCCTCCTTACAGTTCAGCGACAAGTTTGTCCACGATGTCGCTATTAGCAGCTTCATCCACGGAACGTTCGATGATCTTCTCGGCGCCAGCAACAGCCAGGATAGCAACTTGCTTACGCAGCTCTTCGCGAGCACGTTTACGCTCGGCGTCAATTTCCGCCTGCGCCTGTGCCACGATTTTAGTACGTTCCTGTTCTGCTTCAGTTTTAGCTTCGTCCAGGATCTGAGCACGGCGTTTGTTCGCCTGCTCGATGATTACCTGAGCTTCCGCCTTCGCTTTTTTCAGCTGGTCGGTCGCGCTGGCCTTTGCAAGGTCAAGATCCTTATGTGCTCGTTCTGCAGAAGCAAGGCCGTCAGCAATTTCTTTTTGACGTTTTTCGATGGCAGCCATTAATGGCGGCCATACGTACTTCATGCAGAACAGAACGAACAGGACAAACGCGATGGCCTGGCCGAGGATTGTTGCGTTAAGATTCACAGCACAATGCCTCTATCTAGTTAACGTTCTGATATTGCTCTTAATTCAAGCAACGCTTACTACGCGACAGCAAACATCACGTACAGACCCAGACCTACAGCGATCATTGGGATTGCATCCACCAGACCCATAACGATAAAGAACTGAGTACGCAGCAGAGGAATCAGATCCGGTTGACGCGCTGCGCCTTCCAGGAATTTACCCCCGAGGATGCCGATACCGATCGCAGCACCGATTGCCGCCAGACCCATCATCACAGCGGCAGCAATGTACAGCAGATCCATATTCAGGTTTTCCATGACAGTCTCCAGTTTGTTTCAGTTAAAACGTAGTAGTGTTGGTAAATTAATGCTCTTCAGATGCCATCGACAGATAGACAATCGTCAGAACCATAAATATGAAGGCTTGCAGCGTGATAATCAGTATGTGGAAAATGGCCCAAGGCACATTCAGGATCCACTGTGACCACCACGGCAACAGACCAGCAATCAGAATGAAAATCAGCTCACCGGCATACATGTTGCCGAACAGTCGCAGACCAAGAGAGATTGGTTTGGACAGCAGGCTTACCCCTTCAAGGATTAAGTTGACAGGGATGAACGCCCAGTGATTGAACGGCTGCAGCGTCAACTCTTTCGCGAAGCCACCGATGCCTTTCATTTTGATGCTGTAGAACAGAATGAGGATAAATACGCCCAGCGCCATCGACAGGGTGATGTTCACGTCAGCAGACGGAACCACACGCAGAGCCGGTAGGCCAAAGATATGCTCACCGATGTACGGCAGCAGGTCGATAGGCAGCAAATCCATCAAGTTCATCAGGAATACCCAGACGAAAATCGTCAGGGCCAGCGGAGCAATCAGCTTGCTTTTGCCATGGTACATGTCTTTCACGCTACCATGCACAAAGCCGATTACCAGCTCAATCGCGGTCTGAAATTTACCTGGTACGCCGCTGGTCGCCTTTTTGGCTACGCTACGGAACATAAGCAGGAACAACAGACCCAGAACCACCGAGAAGAAAATGGAGTCAATATTGAGCGTCCAGAAGGTGGCTGGGGGGTTGTGCGGATCCACCAGCGAGAATGTACGTAGGTCCAACTGAAGGTTATTCAGATGGTGTCCTATGTAATCCTGCGGCGTCATATTTTCTGAAGCCATGATGCCTTTACCCTTTGTTGTTAATTACAGCCGGCGCCAGTATCTGAACCACCAGCACCAAAACCCACGTAACGATCAGCGGCATGAATACCGCTTTCAAAACAGCCAACGCCACCACCAACAACACCAGCATAGCTAATACCTTGAAGGCTTCGCCGAAAGCGAACGACCAGGCTACTCGGCCCTTCGCTGGTGTATGTACCTGGTGACGCCAGGCAAATATCATAAACAACACATTAGGCAGTAACACTGCCAATCCTCCACACAACGCGGAGATGCCCCAGAAAGGGTCTTTGAGGCTAAACAGCAATCCACTTGCTATTACAACCAGAAGCTGTGTGAGCAAAAGCTTACGAGCAACGTTTCGACTCAAGAGCGACATAGACATCACGTTTTTACTCCTGCTCCCTTTGAGGTATGCCGCGTGTCGTATAAAACGTTCTTTATGGCTTAGAGTCAAGCATCAAAAAGCGGACAAATTATACGGTGCGCCTTCGTGATTTCAAACAATAAGTAGCTAAAAAGTGAATAAATGTTTAAATATTTTTCGCTGCCCCACATTTATTACTTTTAGGCAAACTGTGAACGATCATGCAAAACTGCAAATGCCGCGAAAACACTGGCGCCAAAGCGTGCACCAGATCACATATTGAACATATTCACCTTCGCATAATTTATTTACGTGGCAATTGATGCCTTTTCATCTTTTTGATATTTAAGCGTAAAAATAGCCACTATTTCAAAAACAACGCCTAACAACAAAAAAACCGCTCATTGACATTTATAATAAAAAATTAACACGAACGGTGATTCTTACGTTCTATTTTTAGCAGACTGATATTTTCACAGCTGACTTGTTTCGCTTTTAACAAAAAACGGTACGTTATAGTTATGATGCAAAACCGTAAGGCACTAGTGAAATGTAACGACATTTAACCACACTATTACCTATGACTTTTAACACCTGAAAAGCCGTTTTTTCTCTATTTTTTTTGATAAAAATTAAATTTTGTTTGGCTTAATAACCACCAAATGACGTTCACCATCCAACTGCGGAACGCGTAATTTTTCGACGGACTCAACGCTGAATTCTGCTGGCAGCGAATCAATTTCATCTGCAGGCAACTGCCCTTTTAGCGCATAAAAACGCCCATTCTGGCCCGGCAAATGGTGACACCAGCTCACCATATCATTGAGTGAAGCGAAAGCACGGCTAATCACCCCATCAAACGGCGGTTCTGAAGGAAATTCTTCAACACGGCTTTGCACTGGAGTGATGTTAGTAAGCGCAAGCTCATGCTGCACCTGACGCAAGAAACGAACACGTTTTCCCAGGCTATCGAGCAGTGTGAAATGCGCTTCAGGGCGCACGATAGAGAGCGGAATTCCCGGCAGGCCCGGTCCCGTACCTACATCGATAAAACGCTCACCCTTCAGATACGGTGCAACGACAATGCTGTCCAGAATATGGCGTACCAGCATTTCGTTGGGATCCCGCACCGACGTCAGGTTGTACGCTTTGTTCCATTTGTGCAGCATATCGACATACGCAATCAGCTGATTTTTCTGGTGATCGGTAAGAGAAATACCGGCATCAGCCAGCAGACGAGAGAGTTTGTTGAGCACGGTCGTTACCTGTTAATAATCAAATGCCCGATGCGCTTTCGCTTATCGGGCCAACAAATTTGTACGGCGGGCAAGCGAAGCGCTCCCGCCAAAATAGTGTTATCAAGCGCTGCGGCGCAGCATACCTTGTTTTTTCAGCCATACCAGCAGAATGGAGATGGCGGCAGGCGTTATGCCGGAAATACGCGATGCCTGACCGATCGAAACGGGTTTGTGATCGTTCAGCTTAGCGATAACTTCATTCGACAAGCCAGAGACCTGACGATAATCCAGCGTTGCAGGCAACAGGGTGTTTTCATTGCGCTGTTGTCTTTCAATTTCTTCCAGCTGACGGGCAATATACCCTTCGTATTTCACCTGAATCTCAACCTGTTCTGCGGCCTGAGCATCATCAAGCGCGGGTGCGAACGCAGATAAAGAGGTCAACTGAGCATAGGTCATATCCGGGCGACGCAGCAGATCTTCACCGCTCGCTTCACGGGACAGAGGTGTAGCCAGGTGAGCATTCACTTCTGCTGCGGACTCCGCTAACGGATTCACCCAAGTTGATTTAAGACGTTGGCGTTCCTGTTCGATACGCTCCAGTTTCTCGTTGAAGCGAGCCCAGCGCTCATCGTCCACCAGACCCAGTTCACGACCAATTTCGGTCAGACGCAGGTCGGCGTTATCTTCACGCAGCATCAAACGGTATTCAGCGCGAGATGTGAACATACGGTACGGTTCTTTGGTACCCAGCGTACACAGGTCGTCCACCAGCACGCCAAGATAAGCCTGATCGCGACGCGGTGCCCAACCCTCTTTTTCGGCAGACAAGCGTGCGGCGTTCAGACCTGCCAGCATGCCTTGTGCGGCGGCTTCTTCATAACCGGTTGTACCGTTAATCTGGCCCGCAAAGAACAGACCCTGGATGAATTTGCTTTCCAGAGTAGGTTTCAGGTCACGCGGATCGAAGAAATCATACTCAATCGCGTAGCCTGGGCGGACGATTCTGGCATTTTCCATCCCCTGCATGGAGCGGACAATTTGCATCTGCACATCGAACGGCAGGCTGGTGGAGATGCCATTCGGGTAAATTTCGTTAGAGGTCAGTCCTTCCGGTTCGAGGAAGATCTGATGCTGGTTACGATCGGCAAAGCGCATTACTTTGTCTTCGATCGACGGGCAGTAGCGTGGTCCGATACCTTCGATCACGCCAGCGTACATTGGGCTACGATCGAGGTTATTGCGGATCACGTCATGGGTTTTCTCATTGGTATGCGTGATGTAACACGGCATCTGGCGCGGATGTTGAGAAGCATCGCCCAGGAATGAGAAGACCGGCATCGGGTTATCGCTGTTTTGCTGGCCGAGCACGCTGAAATCAATCGTGCGCGCATCGATACGCGGCGGTGTACCGGTTTTCAGGCGGCTGACGCGCAGCGGCAGTTCACGCAGACGGCGTGACAGCGGGATGGACGGCGGATCGCCAGCGCGGCCACCGCTGTAGTTATCCAGACCAATATGAATTTTGCCGTCGAGGAAAGTCCCCACAGTTAATACGACCGCTTTGGCACGGAACTTCAGTCCCATTTGGGTTACTGCACCCACAACGCGATCGTTTTCGACAATCAGATCTTCAACCGCCTGCTGGAAAATCATCAGGTTGGGTTGATTCTCCAGCGCAGTGCGTACCGCCTGGCGATAGAGCACACGATCGGCCTGAGCTCGGGTAGCGCGAACGGCTGGCCCTTTGCTTGCGTTTAGTATCCTAAACTGGATACCCGCGTGGTCGATCGCTTTTGCCATCAACCCACCAAGCGCATCCACTTCTTTTACCAGGTGTCCCTTCCCAATACCGCCGATCGCCGGGTTGCAGCTCATCTGCCCCAGAGTGTCGATATTGTGTGTCAAAAGCAGAGTCTGTTGACCCATTCGCGCCGCGGCCATTGCGGCCTCGGTGCCTGCATGACCCCCGCCAATGATGATGACGTCAAAAGGATCCTGATAAAACATGGTAATTGCCTCGCATAACGCGGTGTGAAAATGGATTGAAGCCCGGGCCGTGGATTCTACTCAACTTTAGTCGATGGAGAAAGACCTGGGATCCTGGGTATTAAAAAGAAGATCTTTTTATTTAGAGATCTGTTTTATTGTGATCTCTTATTAGGATCGCACCTTTCTGTGGATAAGGACGATCCTTTAAGTAAGATCAACAGGTTGCTGAGGATCATTAGCTGTGAATGATCGGTGATCCTGGTCCGTATAAGCTGGGATCAGAATGAAGGGTTATACACAACTCAAAAACTGAACAACGGTTGTTCTTGGGATAACTACCGGTTGATCCAAGCTTTTAACCAGAGTTATCCACATAAAAAAGTACGATCTTTACAAATCTCTGAGCAACGGATGCCACGATCCCAGCCAAATTTCAGCCGGATCTTCCGGAATTTCATGTTCCAGCACGTTGATCCTGAGAGTTTCGCCGATCTGTTTTGCCCCACAGGCCTTCAATTCGGCTTCCAGCTTGTCGATTGCGCCGCAAAAGGTGTCATATTCACGACTGCCGATCCCGATTGCACCAAAGCGCACTTGTGACAGGTCCGGCTTTTGCTCGCGTAACGCATCATATAAAGGCTGCAGGTTGTCAGGAATATCTCCCGCACCGTGCGTGGAGCTGATAATCAGCCAGATCCCGTCAGTCGGAACCTCTTCAAGCATTGGCCCATGCAGTATTTCGCTGGAAAAACCGGCGTCGTCCAGCTTTTCAGCCAGATGCTCTGCTACATATTCCGCACTGCCAAGCGTACTACCGCTGATAAGAGTGATGTCTGCCATGATCGCCCACCTTTATAAAGAGGGCGTATTGTACGCTGTGAGCGAGCTGGGATCTACCTGTGGAAAAATAGGGGATTAAAAAAAACGATCATGGCTTGATGGTACGCATGATCGGGTTTTGCAGGACGATCAGCGTTTCCGTGGACTGAATTTCGTCAATTGTTTGGATCTTGTTGATAAGTACCTGCTGCAATGCGTCGATCGACTTGCACATCACCTTAATAAAGATGCTGTAGTGCCCGGTGGTGTAATATGCTTCGGTCACTTCATCGAGGCTTTCCAGTCTGGCTAGCGCTGACGGATAGTCTTTCGCACTTTTCAGGATGATGCCGATAAAGCAGCCGACGTCATAACCCAATTGTTTGGGACTAACATCAATCCGCGCGCCGGTAATAATCCCAGCCTGCTTCATCTTTTCTACGCGAACGTGAATTGTTCCTGGGCTGACGCCGAACTGTTTGGCTAATTCTGCGTAGGCGGTACGAGCATTTTCCATTAAGGCGTCAAGAATGCCGCGGTCCAGATTGTCGATCTGATAATTTTCCATAGGTTTTTCTTATGTAGATTAATGATTCCCTCTATTTTAGACGTAATTTTTAACGAATCAAAATCGAAGTCGGCTTTTTATTTGTTGATTATTGAATATTACCTCCATTCTGTTGCTTAATCATAGGCAACAGGACACAGGAGTACACATAATGAAAACCGCTTACATTGCCAAACAACGTCAAATTAGCTTCGTAAAATCTCATTTTTCTCGCCAGTTGGAAGAGCGTTTAGGCCTGATCGAAGTTCAGGCGCCGATCCTCAGCCGCGTTGGAGATGGCACGCAGGATAACTTGTCGGGCTGCGAAAAAGCGGTGCAGGTGAAGGTTAAAGCATTGCCAGACGCTCAATTCGAAGTGGTTCATTCACTGGCGAAGTGGAAGCGTCAAACGTTAGGACAACACGACTTTAGCGCAGGCGAGGGGCTGTACACGCACATGAAAGCCCTGCGTCCCGATGAAGATCGCCTCTCCCCATTGCACTCAGTGTACGTTGACCAGTGGGACTGGGAGCGCGTGATGGGCGACGGTGAGCGTCAATTCTCCACTCTGAAAAGCACGGTAGAGGCTATCTGGGCGGGAATTAAGGCCACCGAAGCTGCGGTTAGCAAAGAGTTTGGTCTGGCACCGTTCCTGCCAGAGCAGATCCACTTTGTTCATAGCCAGGAGCTGTTATCTCGTTATCCGGATCTTGATGCAAAAGGTCGTGAACGTGCGATCGCTAAAGAGCTGGGTGCGGTATTCCTGGTGGGGATTGGCGGTAAGCTCAGTGACGGTCACCGTCATGACGTACGTGCGCCGGATTATGATGACTGGAGTTCAGCGTCCGAGCTGGGTCATGCCGGTCTGAACGGTGATATTCTGGTCTGGAACCCGGTTCTGGAAGATGCGTTTGAGCTGTCTTCTATGGGGATCCGTGTGGATGCTGACGCCCTGAAACACCAGCTGTCTCTGACCGGTGATGAAGATCGCCTGAGTCTGGAGTGGCACCAGGCGCTGCTGCGCGGTGAAATGCCGCAGACAATTGGTGGCGGCATTGGGCAGTCGCGTCTGACCATGCTGTTACTGCAATTACCGCACATTGGTCAGGTTCAGTGTGGCGTATGGCCGGCCCAGGTACGTGAAAGCGTCGCTTCTCTGCTGTAACAATTAACGCCGCCAGCGTCTGAGCAGACGGCTTCGCATCCCGGTATCAAAGCGCCAGATATGATCGAAAATGCGCATGATGCCGGGTTTGCCATGTGCTGACATCGCCACCGCGTGAAAACGGTGCTGGTGCACCCGCTGTAATTCACCCACTTTATTGACGACCTCATCGGGCAATCGCTGAGCGATAAAATCTGAGATCACCACCGCATCTGCATCAAACCATTCCCGACCCTGCATGCGCTCAATTATGGCGCGAAAACAGCTGGCAATATCAGTGCCGCCACGAAAGCGCTGACTTAAAAAGCGGATCGCCTGTTCGATGCCCTCCGGACCGGAAAGCTCATAGCGCACCACTTCTGTTGAAAACAGCATAATGAAACAGCGCCGGTTATCGGCAAGGGCAACGCGCATTAGCGCCAGACAAAAGGCTTTCGCACACTGCTCATTAAATCCGCCCATCGATCCCGAGGTATCAACGCAGACGATAAAAGGCCCGCGCGGCTGCTCGTCAAAATCCTGATGCACCACCGGACGTTCCGTTACTTTTTCACGCCATGCTTCGCCGTGCAGGCGGTAGGTGAGCAGTTGTTTTTCCACCAGCCGTCGGTAGAACTCGTATTCCAGTTCGGTAATGCCCAGCGTGGCCAGCTCTGGCGGTAGCAGGCGCAGGATATCGTCACTTTGCTGGATGCCATCCACCTGCTCCGGGACGGTTGCAGGTTCGCGCACCAGGGTACGGAAGGTTTCCATTGGCGCATCTTTACGCGGCACGGATTTCGCCTCTCTGGAACGACCTAACTGCTCGGCCAGGCGCTGGAGTTCGGGTTGTTGCGTCAGAAATTCGCCGTATTTCACCATCAACTGATAATCACCGCGCTTGATTTGGCCCGCGCTCATATCCCACAACCGGCCTGCTGCGTTGTCATTTTCTGCCAGTACAGGTTCCAGTTGCCCGCTGAGGGTCATCCGTTCTTGTACTTCACTGAGCAAATGCTCGCGCTCTTCTTCCAGCAGTTGCTGATTCAGCGTTGTGGTTTGCACCACCAGGCTCAGGCGCCAGCGCTGGAGAAAAAGCGTATGTAGGGCGGGCGTAAAGGTGCTGTTGTCATTGACCAGTTGCTGCGCTTGTCCGGCCCAGGGCGAATGGAGGCGGTGCAATAGGGATAATATTTGCGGTAGCTGAACGATAAACTGCGCATGAGAGAGGAGCTGGCTTTGTTGATAGCACATAACCTCCTCCATCAGCTCCGGCGGTACATGGGTATCTTTGAGGCGGCTACGCAATGATTCACGCCAGCGGGGAATGTCGTCAGTGATCGCTTTTTTAAGGCGAGGAAATTTTTTAAAAAATACCACCATCTTTGGGGAAGCCAGCAGGGCGACGATCATCTCTTCGATCATTGCCTCTTCGCTGACTGCCAGCATGATGTTGAGCGTATCAAGGGTCAGCATTGTTGCGCCTGGCGGATTTGCGCCCCGACATCCTGCAGGCTGGCCTCAATGCGGCCTAACCAGTCGCTATGAATAAACAGGCATTTTTGCTGTTCGCTGAATGCGCTGTGCTGCTGATGCCACTCATTATCGAGCGCTTCAAGCTCCTGTTTTATCTCTGCGGGCATACTCTCTTGCGAAGCACCCGGCAGCGCCAGGCGAGAACCTTGTAAACTGACATCGCGTACAACCAGATGCTGTGCGCTATCGACTTCCATATTCAGCGTTTGGGCAAAGCCGATCCCGTTTAGTTTTCCGCGGATCTCACCGCCTTTTGTTAACCACAGTTCCAGCGCGCCACGTTCGAAAGCTATATGGATAACCTCCATATCATGCAGTTTTAAAGGCTTTTGCAGCAGTAATGTCACGACAGAAGACGAGGCTTCTGGCGGTAAATCATAATGAGGACGACGGCTGAACATTCCGCCCTGGCGGATCACCGTGAACGCCGTTTTATCGCTTTGCTGCTGCTGGAGCTGAATGCGGCGCTGCACAA
The DNA here is from genome assembly GCF_016894305.1 of Citrobacter sp. B72. Taxonomy (NCBI): domain Bacteria; kingdom Pseudomonadati; phylum Pseudomonadota; class Gammaproteobacteria; order Enterobacterales; family Enterobacteriaceae; genus Citrobacter; species Citrobacter sp. B72. Next base: position 4,992,369 of record NZ_CP069801.1, on the reverse strand, counting down.
TGCTGCCCAGGCGCGTCAGCATGGCTTGCTGTTGCCAGGCGTGTCCGGTCATCAATATTTCAAGCTGCTGTTGCATCAGATTCAAGCTTTGTGCGTCGTACCACAGGCAATCTTTCAGCAGGATCAGGTCGATAGGTACTACCGCATCGCGTCCGCTAAAGAAAGCGCTGGCCTGGAGTAAGCGGATCGCTTTTTTCCAGCGACGATCGGACACATAAGGTGCATTCGGTAACACGTCCAACTGCTGGCGCAGCGTAAAAATGAGCTCAAACACGCGATCGGGAAGCTTGATCGCACCAATGTCTTTTTGCCACTGGTGATACTCTTCATCCGTCACCTGCAATGATGCCGGGACCGGATTGTCGCTTTCATCCTGCTGACTTAACAGCATGGAGCGGAAATTGGCCTTGTCCTGAACTTTATCCAGCCACAGACGAATCAGCATACGGTCGTACAGCGCTTCCAGGCTGCTGTCTGCTTCAGGCAGTTCGTTGGAAGCCGCCACCAGCAGACGCATCGGAATTTTTTCTTCATACGCGCCGTTACGGAAGTGACGTTCGTTAATGGCGGTCAGCAGGGTGTTAAGGATTGCCGGGCCTGCTTTCCAGATTTCATCGAGAAAAACGATTTCAGCTTCAGGAAGATAGCCCGCCGTTAAGCGTTCATAGCGACCTTCATCTTTTAATGCCTGAATGGACAGCGGACCAAACACCTCTTCGGGCGTAGAGAAGCGCGTCATCAGGTATTCAAAGGCGCGTGCGTTTTGGAAGGCAAACTTCAGTCGGCGGGCAATTAAGCTTTTTGCGATCCCCGGGGGGCCTAATAAGAAAACGCTCTCGCCGCTGAGTGCTGCCAGCAGACACAGACGAATGGCGTGGCTACGTTCATAAAGTCCCTTTTCCAGCGCATTGCTCAGACGGGAAATTCTTTCCGCTAATAAATGTGGGTGAGCCATAATGAAGTGGCGTCCTTTCGCCAAATGTACTGCATAAACTGCGAGTATAGATGCTTCACACCATTGCAGTAATAGACTGAAGGTGCGCTTATTTTTCTTTGAGCCAGATTAATCTGGTCTCATTTAGGGGTACGATTTTGTGATTAATCGTGCATACTGTGCGCCTTTTTGTGGGCCAAGGGACGACGCACACATTTCTTATATATACACCAAATCAATCAAGCTGCACCAAGGCGGCAATGGAGTTTTCTTCTGGGATGGGGGGAATAACGAATGCAGCCCATACGGAGTGGCTTGAAAGATGATGTGTATAAACGAAAGACGAGTCTATGAGCACTGATAATAAACAATCATTGTCTGCGATTACCCTTGCAGCCATTGGGGTTGTCTACGGTGATATTGGTACCAGCCCACTTTATACGCTTCGTGAATGTTTGTCCGGACAGTTTGGTTTTGGCGTTGAACGTGATGCTGTATTTGGTTTTCTCTCGCTGATTTTCTGGCTGCTGATCTTTGTTGTCTCCATTAAATACCTGACGTTTGTCATGCGCGCAGATAACGCCGGAGAAGGCGGGATCCTGACGCTGATGTCATTGGCCGGGCGCAATACCTCGGCGCGAACAACCTCCATGTTGGTCATTATGGGATTGATAGGCGGCAGCTTCTTCTATGGTGAAGTGGTGATTACGCCAGCCATTTCGGTGATGTCTGCAATTGAAGGTCTGGAGATAGTTGCCCCGCAACTGGATACCTGGATTGTTCCGCTCTCGATAATTGTGCTGACCCTGCTGTTTTTGATTCAAAAACACGGTACCGGTATGGTCGGTAAGCTGTTTGCGCCGATTATGCTGCTATGGTTCCTGACGCTCGCGGTATTAGGCGTGCGCAGTATTATTGGCAATCCGGAAGTGCTGCAGGCGCTCAATCCGTATTGGGCGGTGCATTTCTTCCTCGAATTCAAAACGCTGTCCTTTATCGCGCTGGGTGCGGTGGTGCTGTCGATTACCGGTGTTGAAGCGCTGTATGCGGATATGGGCCACTTCGGTAAATTGCCGATTCGTCTGGCATGGTTCTCAGTTGTATTGCCTTCACTGGTGCTGAACTATTTTGGGCAGGGCGCGTTGCTGTTAAAGCATCCTGAAGCGATCAAAAACCCGTTTTTCCTGCTGGCGCCGGACTGGGCATTAATTCCATTGTTGATCCTCGCCGCGCTGGCAACGGTCATCGCCTCTCAGGCGGTTATCTCCGGTGTCTTCTCGCTGACGCGTCAGGCCGTACGTCTGGGGTATTTATCGCCGATGCGTATCATCCATACCTCGGAAATGGAATCGGGCCAGATTTACATTCCTTTCGTTAACTGGATGCTCTATTTTGCGGTAGTTATCGTGATAGTGAGCTTTGAACACTCCAGTAACCTTGCCGCGGCGTATGGGATTGCGGTAACGGGGACGATGGTACTGACTTCAATTCTGTCGACCACCGTGGCGCGCAAAAACTGGCACTGGAATAAATACTTCGTCTTCCTGATCCTGGTGGCGTTCTTGTGCGTCGATGTTCCGCTGTTCTCCGCGAACCTCGATAAGCTTATTTCCGGCGGTTGGCTGCCACTGACGCTGGGTCTGGTGATGTTCACCATCATGACCACCTGGAAAAGCGAACGCTTCCGTCTGCTGCGTCGCATGCATGAGCACGGTAACTCTCTGGAGGCGATGATTGCTTCTCTGGAGAAATCGCCACCGGTACGCGTGCCGGGAACGGCGGTGTATATGTCCCGCGCACTGAACGTCATCCCGTTTGCACTTCTGCATAACCTCAAGCATAACAAGGTGCTGCATGAGCGCGTTATTCTGCTGACGCTGCGCACGGAAGATGCGCCATACGTGCACAACGTGCGTAGGGTGCAGATTGAGCAGTTATCGCCCACCTTCTGGCGTGTGGTGGCCAGCTACGGCTGGCGCGAAACGCCGAACGTGGAGGAAGTGTTCCATCGCTGCGGTCTGGAAGGTTTAAGCTGTCGGATGATGGAAACGTCCTTCTTCATGTCGCATGAGTCGTTGATTGTTGGCAAGCGGCCATGGTACCTGCGTCTGCGCGGCAAGCTGTATCTGCTGCTACAGCGCAACGCGCTGCGCGCGCCGGACCAGTTTGAAATCCCACCGAACCGGGTTATTGAGCTTGGTACTCAGGTAGAGATTTAATCTCCTCGACGCCCTCTTTCATCGCGAAAGGGGGCGTTTTGTTTTGCCCCTCTCAGTTTTCATTTCATCAAATGATAATCCTTGCGAAACGTTTCGATGGCGATCACATTTTCGTAACGTCGCGGTGGTTTTCTGTCCACTCTTCGCACTACACTTATCTCCAGCGAAACGTTTCGCTAGTGGGGAAAGAAAATGAAGAAAGGCACGGTACTCAACTCTGAAATTTCAACGGTGATCTCCCGTCTGGGGCATACCGATACGCTGGTGGTGTGTGATGCAGGTTTACCCATCCCGAACAGCACAACGCGTATTGATATGGCATTAACCCAGGGCGTACCTTCTTTTATGCAGGTACTGGATGTGGTCACACGTGAAATGCAGGTCGAGGCGGCCATTCTCGCGTCGGAAATTAAACAACATAATCCGCAACTCCACGAAACGTTGCTCAGCCACATTGAGCAACTGCAACAACACCAGGGAAACACCATAGAAATTCGTTACACCACGCATGAACAATTCAAAAAACAAACCGCAGACAGTCAGGCGGTAATTCGCAGCGGAGAATGTTCTCCGTATGCGAATATCATTCTCTGTGCTGGCGTCACGTTCTGAGGCCATCATGAACGCATTACTGCAACTCAAAGGGATCGATAAAGCGTTCCCGGGCGTAAAAGCGCTATCCGGCGCCGCGCTGAATGTCTACCCTGGCCGCGTGATGGCGCTGGTGGGCGAAAACGGCGCGGGCAAATCCACCATGATGAAAGTGCTGACCGGGATCTATACCCGTGATGCCGGTTCTTTATTGTGGCTGGGGAAAGAGACCACCTTTAACGGCCCTAAATCCTCCCAGGAAGCCGGAATCGGTATCATCCACCAGGAGCTGAACCTGATCCCGCAACTCACTATCGCCGAGAACATTTTTCTTGGCCGTGAGTTTGTGAATCGCTTTGGCAAAATTGACTGGAAGAAGATGTACGCCGAAGCCGATCTGCTGCTCGCCAAACTCAATCTGCGCTTTAAAAGCGACAGACTGGTTGGTGAGCTGTCGATTGGCGATCAGCAGATGGTCGAAATTGCCAAAGTGCTGAGCTTTGAATCGAAGGTCATCATTATGGATGAACCGACGGATGCCCTCACCGATACCGAAACCGAATCCCTGTTCCGCGTCATCCGCGAACTGAAATCCCAGGGGCGCGGCATTGTCTATATTTCTCACCGTATGAAAGAGATCTTCGAGATTTGCGACGACGTAACCGTCTTCCGTGACGGGCAGTTTATTGCCGAACGTGAAGTTGCCTCGCTGACTGAAGACTCGCTGATTGAAATGATGGTGGGACGTAAGCTGGAAGATCAGTACCCGCGCCTGGAAAAAGCGCCGGGTGATATTCGCCTGAAGGTCGATAACCTGTGCGGTCCTGGCGTAAACGATGTTTCGTTCACGCTGCGTAAAGGCGAGATCCTTGGCGTATCCGGGCTGATGGGGGCCGGACGTACCGAACTGATGAAAGTGTTGTACGGCGCATTGCCGCGTACCAGCGGTTACGTCACGCTTGATGGCCATGAAGTGGTTACCCGTTCGCCGCAGGATGGGTTGGCTAACGGCATCGTCTATATTTCTGAAGACCGTAAACGCGATGGCTTAGTGCTGGGTATGTCGGTGAAAGAGAACATGTCACTGACCGCGCTGCGTTATTTCAGCCGCGCCGGTGGAAGCCTGAAACATAAAGATGAGCAGCAGGCGGTGGGTGATTTTATTCGTCTGTTCAATGTTAAAACACCATCAATGGAACAGGCTATCGGCCTGCTTTCCGGTGGTAACCAGCAGAAAGTGGCGATTGCGCGCGGTCTGATGACCCGGCCAAAGGTGCTGATCCTTGATGAACCAACGCGCGGCGTTGACGTTGGAGCCAAGAAAGAAATCTATCAGCTTATCAACCAGTTTAAGGCTGACGGGCTGAGTATCATTCTGGTCTCCTCTGAGATGCCAGAAGTATTGGGCATGAGCGATCGAATTATCGTTATGCATGAAGGGCATCTCGGCGGTGAGTTCACTCGCGAGCAGGCCACTCAGGAAGTATTAATGGCTGCCGCTGTGGGCAAGCTTAATCGCGTGAATCAGGAGTAAAAAAGATGACTACCCAGGCTGTTTCTGGTCGCCGTTATTTCACTAAAGCATGGCTTCTGGAGCAAAAGTCGCTCATCGCTCTGTTAGTGCTGATCGCGATTGTTTCCACCATGAGCCCTAACTTTTTTACCGTTAATAACCTGTTCAACATTCTCCAGCAAACGTCGGTGAACGCCATCATGGCCGTTGGCATGACGCTGGTTATCCTGACGTCGGGTATCGATCTGTCCGTCGGTTCCTTGCTGGCGCTTACCGGCGCGGTTGCGGCTTCAATTGTAGGGATTGAGGTCAATGCGCTGGTGGCTGTTGCTGCAGCCCTGGCGCTCGGCGCTGCCATTGGCGCAGTCACCGGGGTGATTGTTGCGAAAGGCCGGGTGCAGGCGTTTATTGCAACGCTGGTGATGATGCTGCTGCTGCGCGGCGTGACCATGGTGTACACCAACGGCAGTCCGGTTAATACCGGATTTACTGACAATGCCGATCTGTTTGGCTGGTTTGGTATTGGTCGTCCGTTAGGCATCCCTACGCCAGTGTGGATCATGGGGATTGTCTTCCTCGCGGCGTGGTACATGCTGCACCACACTCGTCTTGGTCGTTATATCTACGCGCTGGGCGGTAACGAAGCGGCAACGCGTTTGTCCGGTATCAGCGTCAGTAAAATCAAAATTATCGTTTACTCACTGTGCGGTCTGCTGGCATCGCTGGCGGGCATCATTGAAGTCGCGCGACTCTCCTCCGCACAACCGACGGCAGGTACTGGCTATGAGCTGGATGCTATCGCAGCGGTGGTGTTAGGCGGTACCAGCCTGGCGGGTGGTAAAGGACGTATTGTTGGGACGCTGATCGGCGCATTGATTCTTGGTTTCCTCAATAATGGTTTGAATTTGTTAGGTGTATCCTCCTATTACCAGATGATCGTCAAAGCGGTGGTGATTTTGCTGGCGGTACTGGTAGACAACAAAAAGCAGTAACAACGATTACAGGACATCTTAAATATGAACATGAAAAAACTGGCTACCCTGGTTTCTGCTGTTGCGCTGAGCGCCACCGTGAGCGCGAATGCGATGGCGAAAGATACCATTGCGCTGGTGGTCTCCACCCTCAACAACCCGTTCTTTGTTTCTCTGAAGGATGGGGCGCAAAAAGAGGCGGATAAGCTGGGTTACAACCTGGTGATTCTGGACTCGCAGAACAACCCGGCGAAAGAGCTGGCTAACGTTCAGGACTTAACGGTTCGTGGAACTAAAATTCTGCTGATCAACCCGACTGACTCTGATGCCGTTGGTAATGCTGTGAAGATGGCTAACCAGGCAAAAATTCCGGTTATTACCCTTGACCGTGTTGCCTCCAAAGGCGAAGTGGTAAGCCACATCGCGTCTGATAACGTGTTGGGTGGCAAAATTGCGGGTGATTACATCGCGAAGAAAGCAGGTGAAGGCGCGAAAGTTATCGAACTGCAAGGGATTGCCGGAACTTCAGCGGCGCGTGAGCGTGGCGAAGGTTTCCAGCAGGCCGTTGCGGCACACAAATTTAACGTACTGGCCAGCCAGCCGGCAGACTTCGACCGCACCAAAGGTCTGAACGTCATGCAGAACCTGCTGACCGCGCATCCTGATGTGCAGGCCGTATTTGCCCAGAACGATGAAATGGCGCTGGGTGCGCTGCGCGCACTGCAAACAGCGGGTAAATCTGATGTGATGGTGGTTGGATTTGACGGCACTCCAGATGGCGAAAAAGCAGTAAATGATGGCAAACTGGCTGCGACCATTGCTCAGTTGCCGGATCAGATCGGCGCGAAAGGCGTTGAGACTGCGGATAAAGTCCTGAAAGGCGAGAAGGTTCAGGCTAAATATCCGGTTGACCTGAAGCTGGTCATCAAGCAGTAATACCGATTCAGGTCGCTCGCGGCCTGATGGAGACATAAATACGCCATCCCCGTATCTGATTTTGGGGATGAAAGCGTAAAAAGAAAAGCAGGGCACGCGCCACCCTAACCCGGTGGCGCACTTTGACTTGGAACACCAAATATGAAAACCGCAGGCAACCTCGTTGTTCTTGGCAGTATCAATGCCGATCACATCCTTAACCTTAACTCTTTCCCGACACCTGGTGAAACCGTAACAGGTAGCCATTATCAGGTCGCATTTGGCGGTAAAGGCGCGAATCAGGCTGTTGCTGCGGGTCGTAGTGGCGCGAATATCGCATTCATTGCCTGTACGGGCGATGATGATATTGGCGAAAGTGTGCGTAAACAGTTAGCCAAAGATAACATCGATATTGCGCCGATTAGCGTAATTTCGGGGGAATCGACCGGTGTGGCGTTGATTTTTGTGAATGGTGAAGGTGAGAACGTTATCGGCATTCATGCCGGAGCGAACGCAGCTCTTTCGCCAGCGTTGGTGGAAGCACAGCATGAGCGTATTGCTCAGGCGTCCGCCTTACTTATGCAGTTAGAATCGCCGATCGAAAGCGTACTGACTGCAGCAAAGATTGCACATCAAAATAAGACCATGGTCGCCCTGAACCCGGCACCGGCACGTGAACTTTCTGATGAACTGCTGGCGCTGGTGGATATTATTACCCCGAATGAAACCGAGGCTGAAAAGCTGACGGGGATCCGGGTCGAAAATGATGAAGACGCGGCCAAAGCGGCGCAGGCATTGCACGCTAAAGGTATCCATACTGTACTGATTACTTTAGGTAGTCGCGGTGTGTGGGCCAGCGTTAATGGCGAAGGACAGCGTGTGCCCGGTTTTAAAGTGGAAGCCGTTGATACTATTGCCGCTGGAGACACCTTTAATGGCGCGTTAATTACGGCGTTGCTGGAAGAGACTCCGCTGCCTGAAGCGATCCGTTTTGCGCATGCCGCTGCGGCGATTGCGGTTACCCGTAAAGGCGCACAGCCTTCCGTTCCGTGGCGCGAAGAAATAGAAGCGTTTTTAAGTCAACAGAGGTAACGCTTGGCTACAATGAAGGACGTCGCCCGCCTGGCGGGTGTTTCCACGTCGACGGTTTCTCACGTCATTAATAAAGATCGCTTTGTCAGTGAGTCCGTCACTGACAAAGTAGAAGCTGCAATTAAAGCGCTTAACTACGCGCCCTCCGCGCTGGCGCGTAGCCTCAAGTTAAACCAGACCCGCACGATTGGCATGTTAATCACTGCCAGTACCAATCCCTTCTATTCTGAACTAGTGCGCGGTGTTGAACGTAGCTGTTTTGAGCGCGGCTACAGCCTGGTGCTGTGCAATACCGAAGGCGATGAACAGCGCATGAACCGTAACCTGGAAACTCTGATGCAAAAACGTGTGGACGGCTTGTTGCTGCTCTGCACCGAAACACATCAGCCTTCCAGAGAGATAATGCAGCGTTATCCTTCTATACCGACCGTGATGATGGACTGGTCGCCTTTTGATGGTGAAAGCGATCTGATTCAGGATAACTCCTTGCTGGGCGGGGATTTAGCCACGCAACATCTTATCGAAAAAGGTTTTACGCGCATTGCCTGCATCACCGGGCCGCTGGATAAAACCCCGGCGCGTTTGCGTCTGGAAGGATATCGGGCAGCAATGAAGCGGGCGGGGTTGCCTGTCCCGGAAGGCTACGAGATTACCGGTGACTTTGAGTTCGGCGGCGGCTTTGAAGCTATGCAAACGTTGCTGTCGCATAAACAGCGACCGCAGGCTGTTTTTACCGGCAATGATGCAATGGCAGTTGGCGCGTATCAGGCTCTGTACCAGTCAGGATTGCGCATTCCGCAGGATATGGCTGTGGTGGGTTACGATGATATCGAGCTGGCGCGCTATATGACGCCGCCCCTGACGACCATCCACCAACCAAAAGATGAATTGGGCGAACTGGCCATCGATGTATTAATTCACCGGATGGCGCAGCCCGCATTACAGCAACAGCGTTTGCAGCTTACTCCTGTTCTGATGGAGCGGGGGTCGGTTTAGGTTTGTGCCGATCTTTGATCAGGTTACGTCCATCTTTGGCTTTTAGCAGCATGAACATCAGCGCGGATATTACAGTGATAGCGCCCATCGTCATAAAGGTGTAGTGGAACTGTTCGACCGTATTGGTTCCTTCCATACCTTCATAGATACGCAGAACGGCGGCGCTGATGGCAACCCCTAAACTGATTGATAACTGCTGAGTAACAGCCAATACGCTGTTGCCGCTGCTGGCATTTTCATCGGTCAGATCCGCCAGAGTGATGGTATTCATTGAAGTAAACTGGGTGGACATCGCCATACCTAAAATGAACAACGGCAGGATTAGCATCCAGATCGGCATGGCAGGAGATTGCAAAGCGAACTGCGCAATCATCAGGCCGATAAATACCGTAACACCCACCAATGTGGTCCTGTAGCCGAGTTTGCGCAGAACCTGCGTCACCATGGATTTTGCCAGAATTGAACCCAACGCTGTTGGCGCCATCATGCAGCCGGCTATCAGAGCCGGATATCCAAATCCTACCTGCAACATCAGCGGCATTAAGAAGGGCACGCAGCCTGTGCCCAGGCGAGTGGCGAGGTTTCCGGCGATCCCAACAGAAAAGGTCCGAGTCTTAAATATCGGAAGCGATATCAGCGGCGTTGGGTGGCGACGCGCATGGCGAATATAGGCGAGTAGTAACAACACACTGGCAAGAATAATACCGAGTGCGACCCAGGTCTCGACAAGCTTCTCACCGAACAATTCAACGCCGCTTGAAAACAATACCAGGCTCAAACCAAACAGAAAGAAACCGGTCATATCAAAACCGCGGCGTGGCGTGGTGAAGTTCGGCATATATTTGCGGGCATAGAAGATACCGGCAATGCCAATTGGAATATTAATCAGGAAGATCCAGTGCCAACTGGCCCATGTAACCAGTACACCGCCCAATACCGGACCTAAAATCGGCCCCACAAGTCCTGGCATGGTGACGAAGTTAAGCACGGGAAGCAGTTCGCTGCGGGGGTAAGCACGCAATAACGCCAGACGGGCAACGGGCATCATCATGGCGCCACCGATCCCCTGAATGACACGGAAAATCACCAGCTCGCTTAAGGAACTGGACAGCGCGCAGGCCAGCGATCCCAACGTAAACAGGCTAACGGCAATCATAAAGACGCGTCGGGTACCAAATCGGTCTGCCAGCCAACCACTTACCGGGATCAGCATCGCGACAGTCAGGGTATAGCTGATAATGGCCGACTGCATGGCGAGTGGAGAGCGGTTAAGACTATGTGCTATTGCGGGTAGGGCGGTATTGAGGATCGTGGCGTCTAGTGCCTGCATAAAAAAGGCCATGGCTGCTATCCACGGTAGCCCGGCCATACTGCGTGATTTCTTTTCTGACATATTATTTATCCGGTAGCACGTTCGGTGCTATCAGCAATGCCTGACAGGCAGCAAAGGCGCGATCGCCATCGTTATCATCTATTGCGTCGACAATGGCCTGGTGCAAATCCAGTTTCACCACATCGTTATAGGTAATAGAGGTAAAGTAGGTCTGGTAAACCGAATGGAACAGAGATGCAAAGGAAATAAGGAACGGATTCGCACTCATTTCATAGATGTGCTCATGCCAGGCGATATCAACCTCAATCCAGCGTTCGCGTCTGAAGTTTCTTTTCAGCTCGACCATCTCTTCCATCAGCGTGTTGAGGTGCGCTTTCTGTTCAGCCGTACCTATAGTCGCTGCCAGTAAGCACGCCTGAGGCTCCAGGCTGATACGCATCACCAGAAAATGTTTAATGACCTGCGGGAAATTATCTTCTGTCATCCACCAGGTGAGCAGCTCCTGATCAAGGAAGTTCCAGTTTGCTTGCGGCATGACGCGTGTACCAATACGTGGGCGCGGTAATACCATACCTTTTGCCGTTAATGTTTTTACTGCCTCTCTTACCGCGGTGCGACTCACGCCAAACTGATCGCCTAGCTCTATTTCGCCAGGCAATATCGCACCCGGTGCGTATTCACCTTTTAATATTCGCTGAGCCAGCTTTTCGGCCAGAACGTAGGACAAGTTTTTCTGTGCGGCTAGCTGTTGGGCATTTAACGGCATGAATGTTCTTCCTTACTCTTTTTCTTATTCATTAGTATGCCACCTGGAAGTGTGATTGCGGCTGCAAAAACGGCAATTTGCTTATTTTATGGCATGTTAATGGTTGTTTTGGTGAAAAAACACGCACTCGGAAAGTTATTTTAAATTTCCCCTTGTCAGCCTGAAATAACTCCCTATAATGCGCCTCCACTGACACGGAACAACGGATTACAAGCCGCCGGGTCAGCGGAGTTCCACTGAGAACTCCGGCGAAGAAAGCGAAATTAAATGCTTGACTTCGTAGCGGGATGGCGTAATATGCACACCCCGCGCCGCTGAGAAAAAGCGAAGCGGCACTGCTCTTTAACAATTTATCAGACAATCTGTGTGGGCACTCGAAGATACGGATTCTTAACGTCGCAAGACGAAAAATGAATACCAAGTCTCAACGAGTGAACACGTAATTCATTACGAAGTTTAATTCATTGAGCATCAAACTTTTAAATTGAAGAGTTTGATCATGGCTCAGATTGAACGCTGGCGGCAGGCCTAACACATGCAAGTCGAACGGTAGCACAGAGGAGCTTGCTCCTTGGGTGACGAGTGGCGGACGGGTGAGTAATGTCTGGGAAACTGCCCGATGGAGGGGGATAACTACTGGAAACGGTAGCTAATACCGCATAACGTCGCAAGACCAAAGAGGGGGACCTTCGGGCCTCTTGCCATCGGATGTGCCCAGATGGGATTAGCTAGTAGGTGGGGTAACGGCTCACCTAGGCGACGATCCCTAGCTGGTCTGAGAGGATGACCAGCCACACTGGAACTGAGACACGGTCCAGACTCCTACGGGAGGCAGCAGTGGGGAATATTGCACAATGGGCGCAAGCCTGATGCAGCCATGCCGCGTGTATGAAGAAGGCCTTCGGGTTGTAAAGTACTTTCAGCGAGGAGGAAGGCGTTGTGGTTAATAACCGCAGCGATTGACGTTACTCGCAGAAGAAGCACCGGCTAACTCCGTGCCAGCAGCCGCGGTAATACGGAGGGTGCAAGCGTTAATCGGAATTACTGGGCGTAAAGCGCACGCAGGCGGTCTGTCAAGTCGGATGTGAAATCCCCGGGCTCAACCTGGGAACTGCATCCGAAACTGGCAGGCTAGAGTCTTGTAGAGGGGGGTAGAATTCCAGGTGTAGCGGTGAAATGCGTAGAGATCTGGAGGAATACCGGTGGCGAAGGCGGCCCCCTGGACAAAGACTGACGCTCAGGTGCGAAAGCGTGGGGAGCAAACAGGATTAGATACCCTGGTAGTCCACGCCGTAAACGATGTCGACTTGGAGGTTGTGCCCTTGAGGCGTGGCTTCCGGAGCTAACGCGTTAAGTCGACCGCCTGGGGAGTACGGCCGCAAGGTTAAAACTCAAATGAATTGACGGGGGCCCGCACAAGCGGTGGAGCATGTGGTTTAATTCGATGCAACGCGAAGAACCTTACCTACTCTTGACATCCAGAGAACTTAGCAGAGATGCTTTGGTGCCTTCGGGAACTCTGAGACAGGTGCTGCATGGCTGTCGTCAGCTCGTGTTGTGAAATGTTGGGTTAAGTCCCGCAACGAGCGCAACCCTTATCCTTTGTTGCCAGCGGTTAGGCCGGGAACTCAAAGGAGACTGCCAGTGATAAACTGGAGGAAGGTGGGGATGACGTCAAGTCATCATGGCCCTTACGAGTAGGGCTACACACGTGCTACAATGGCATATACAAAGAGAAGCGACCTCGCGAGAGCAAGCGGACCTCATAAAGTATGTCGTAGTCCGGATTGGAGTCTGCAACTCGACTCCATGAAGTCGGAATCGCTAGTAATCGTGGATCAGAATGCCACGGTGAATACGTTCCCGGGCCTTGTACACACCGCCCGTCACACCATGGGAGTGGGTTGCAAAAGAAGTAGGTAGCTTAACCTTCGGGAGGGCGCTTACCACTTTGTGATTCATGACTGGGGTGAAGTCGTAACAAGGTAACCGTAGGGGAACCTGCGGTTGGATCACCTCCTTACCTTAAAGAACCTGCCTTTGTAGTGCTCACACAGATTGTCTGATGAAAAGTAAATAGCAAGGCGTCTTGCGATTGAGACTTCAGTGTCCCCTTCGTCTAGAGGCCCAGGACACCGCCCTTTCACGGCGGTAACAGGGGTTCGAATCCCCTAGGGGACGCCACTTGCTGGTATGTGTGAGTGAAAGTCGCCGACCGAAGTATCTCAAAACTGACTTTCGAGTCACGTTTGAGATATTTGCTCTTTAAAAATCTGGATCAAGCTGAAAATTGAAACGACACACTGTTTCATTTCTCCGTAATAAGAAATGAAAAGCGGTGTGTTCGAGTCTCTCAAATTTTTGCAAGTCGATGATGAATCGAAAGAAACATCTTCGGGTTGTGAGGTTAAGCGACTAAGCGTACACGGTGGATGCCCTGGCAGTCAGAGGCGATGAAGGACGTGCTAATCTGCGATAAGCGTCGGTAAGGTGATATGAACCGTTATAACCGGCGATTTCCGAATGGGGAAACCCAGTGTGTTTCGACACACTATCATTACGTGAATACATAGCGTAATGAAGCGAACCGGGGGAACTGAAACATCTAAGTACCCCGAGGAAAAGAAATCAACCGAGATTCCCCCAGTAGCGGCGAGCGAACGGGGAGCAGCCCAGAGTCTGAATCAGCATGTGTGTTAGTGGAAGCGTCTGGAAAGTCGCACGATACAGGGTGAAAGTCCCGTACACAAAAGTGCATGTGTTGTGAACTCGAAGAGTAGGGCGGGACACGTGGTATCCTGTCTGAATATGGGGGGACCATCCTCCAAGGCTAAATACTCCTGACTGACCGATAGTGAACCAGTACCGTGAGGGAAAGGCGAAAAGAACCCCGGCGAGGGGAGTGAAAAAGAACCTGAAACCGTGTACGTACAAGCAGTGGGAGCACCCTTTGGGGTGTGACTGCGTACCTTTTGTATAATGGGTCAGCGACTTATATTCTGTAGCAAGGTTAACCGAATAGGGGAGCCGAAGGGAAACCGAGTCTTAACTGGGCGTTAAGTTGCAGGGTATAGACCCGAAACCCGGTGATCTAGCCATGGGCAGGTTGAAGGTTGGGTAACACTAACTGGAGGACCGAACCGACTAATGTTGAAAAATTAGCGGATGACTTGTGGCTGGGGGTGAAAGGCCAATCAAACCGGGAGATAGCTGGTTCTCCCCGAAAGCTATTTAGGTAGCGCCTCGTGAATTCATCTTCGGGGGTAGAGCACTGTTTCGGCTAGGGGGTCATCCCGACTTACCAACCCGATGCAAACTGCGAATACCGAAGAATGTTATCACGGGAGACACACGGCGGGTGCTAACGTCCGTCGTGAAGAGGGAAACAACCCAGACCGCCAGCTAAGGTCCCAAAGTCATGGTTAAGTGGGAAACGATGTGGGAAGGCACAGACAGCCAGGATGTTGGCTTAGAAGCAGCCATCATTTAAAGAAAGCGTAATAGCTCACTGGTCGAGTCGGCCTGCGCGGAAGATGTAACGGGGCTAAACCATGCACCGAAGCTGCGGCAGCGACACTATGTGTTGTTGGGTAGGGGAGCGTTCTGTAAGCCGTTGAAGGTGTGTCGTGAGGCATGCTGGAGGTATCAGAAGTGCGAATGCTGACATAAGTAACGATAATGCGGGTGAAAAACCCGCACGCCGGAAGACCAAGGGTTCCTGTCCAACGTTAATCGGGGCAGGGTGAGTCGACCCCTAAGGCGAGGCCGAAAGGCGTAGTCGATGGGAAACAGGTTAATATTCCTGTACTTGGTGTTACTGCGAAGGGGGGACGGAGAAGGCTATGTTAGCCGGGCGACGGTTGTCCCGGTTTAAGCATGTAGGCGGAGGTTCCAGGTAAATCCGGTACCTTATTAACGCTGAGGTGTGATGACGAGGCACTACGGTGCTGAAGTAACAAATGCCCTGCTTCCAGGAAAAGCCTCTAAGCATCAGGTAACACGAAATCGTACCCCAAACCGACACAGGTGGTCAGGTAGAGAATACCAAGGCGCTTGAGAGAACTCGGGTGAAGGAACTAGGCAAAATGGTGCCGTAACTTCGGGAGAAGGCACGCTGATATGTAGGTGAAGTGGTTTACCCATGGAGCTGAAATCAGTCGAAGATACCAGCTGGCTGCAACTGTTTATTAAAAACACAGCACTGTGCAAACACGAAAGTGGACGTATACGGTGTGACGCCTGCCCGGTGCCGGAAGGTTAATTGATGGGGTTATCCGTAAGGAGAAGCTCTTGATCGAAGCCCCGGTAAACGGCGGCCGTAACTATAACGGTCCTAAGGTAGCGAAATTCCTTGTCGGGTAAGTTCCGACCTGCACGAATGGCGTAATGATGGCCAGGCTGTCTCCACCCGAGACTCAGTGAAATTGAACTCGCTGTGAAGATGCAGTGTACCCGCGGCAAGACGGAAAGACCCCGTGAACCTTTACTATAGCTTGACACTGAACACTGGTCCTTGATGTGTAGGATAGGTGGGAGGCTTTGAAGTGTGGACGCCAGTCTGCATGGAGCCATCCTTGAAATACCACCCTTTAATGGCTGGTGTTCTAACGTAGACCCGTAATCCGGGTTGCGGACAGTGTCTGGTGGGTAGTTTGACTGGGGCGGTCTCCTCCTAAAGAGTAACGGAGGAGCACGAAGGTTAGCTAATCCTGGTCGGACATCAGGAGGTTAGTGCAAAGGCATAAGCTAGCTTGACTGCGAGAGTGACGGCTCGAGCAGGTGCGAAAGCAGGTCTTAGTGATCCGGTGGTTCTGAATGGAAGGGCCATCGCTCAACGGATAAAAGGTACTCCGGGGATAACAGGCTGATACCGCCCAAGAGTTCATATCGACGGCGGTGTTTGGCACCTCGATGTCGGCTCATCACATCCTGGGGCTGAAGTAGGTCCCAAGGGTATGGCTGTTCGCCATTTAAAGTGGTACGCGAGCTGGGTTTAGAACGTCGTGAGACAGTTCGGTCCCTATCTGCCGTGGGCGCTGGAGAATTGAGGGGGGCTGCTCCTAGTACGAGAGGACCGGAGTGGACGCATCACTGGTGTTCGGGTTGTCATGCCAATGGCATTGCCCGGTAGCTAAATGCGGAAGAGATAAGTGCTGAAAGCATCTAAGCACGAAACTTGCCCCGAGATGAGTTCTCCCTGACCCTTTAAGGGTCCTGAAGGAACGTTGAAGACGACGACGTTGATAGGTCGGGTGTGTAAGTGTAGCGATACATTGAGCTAACCGATACTAATGAACCGTGAGGCTTAACCTTACAACGCCGAAGATGTTTTGGCGAAGAGAGATATTTTCAGCCTGATACAGATAACATCGACATGCCCAGGAGGTGTGTTGATAAACAGAATTTGCCTGGCGGCTGTAGCGCGGTGGTCCCACCTGACCCCATGCCGAACTCAGAAGTGAAACGCCGTAGCGCCGATGGTAGTGTGGGGCCTCCCCATGCGAGAGTAGGGAACTGCCAGGCATCAAATTAGAAGTATGGCACTGACTTTCGAGGCAGTTCACTACTCGATAGAGAGTAGGACAAAAGCGAAAGCTTTTGAACGTTGCGAAGCAACGGCCCGAAGGGTGAATCACAAAGTGATTCATAAACTGCCAGGCATCAAATTGCAGTAAACCGGGATGAAGAATCCGGGTGGTGACAAAGAAATTCGGTGGAGCGGTAGTTCAGTTGGTTAGAATACCTGCCTGTCACGCAGGGGGTCGCGGGTTCGAGTCCCGTCCGTTCCGCCACTTATTAGAAAATTAAGCCTGCTACTAAGCAGGCTTAATGATAAGAAGATTTAGGGGCGTAGCTCAGTTGGTAGAGCACCGGTCTCCAAAACCGGGTGTCGCGAGTTCGAGTCTCTCCGCCCCTGCCAGAAACAATCCTTAGCATTATTGCTAAGGATTTTTTTTTACCTGTAATTTGAGTTTTTCCTTCTTTCTATTTTACTCCCGGCATCCTTGCCAGCGTTTTCCTTAATCTTCCAGAATATTTGTTCTCAGCAGATCGCAAATCAGCGCATGTTTATCGCTATTTTGCAGCCAAACTGCATATAACGGGCGTGAAAGCGTTGTACTGTCGGTAACCGTATGGAGATCGCTTTTACCTTTAGCCCAGTTGACCGGCAGCCAGCTAAAACCTTTGAGGACTGAAAGTTGCTGCCTGGCTAATTCTGCCGAACTGGTGGTAAGTACCGGCACTTCATCTCCCGCAATCAATCCAGCCTCGTGTTGCTGAAAGTCAGGTCCCCATTCCAGACGCAGATAATTCAGTTCATCTTTGGTTTGTGAAGGAGAACTGCAATAGAGCGCCAGCGTGAAATATCCCAACAGTTGGCTGCTAAATTCGTCCATTTTGGGCGTTTCGGTAGTAATCAATAGATCAAGCTGTCGTTCATGAAGCTGTTTTACTAACGACTGTCGCTGCGCGATCCTCGCTTCAAATTGTAGGCTGGATTGTGGCTCCTGGGATTGGTACAAACGCCCCAGCCAGCCATTAAGCATGCATTCCCAGAGGGATGCGCTGGCACCAATAGAAAACTCGTTATGCCGCGAGGTATTCGCAACCTCCTTACGTGCTGCTTGCCACGTATTCATCAGCGTTTCAGCGTAAGGTAATAATTTTTCACCTGCAGCGGTTAAACGGATATTGTTTCTGTGTCGGGTGAACAGGTTTACACCCAATTGATTTTCCAGTTGTCTTATCCGAAAACTAACCGCTGATTGGGTCAGATAGAGCGCTTCAGCAGCCCTGCCAAAGTGGCGTGTCCGGCTAACTTCCAGGAAAGTTTTTAACAATTCCGTATCCACAACTCGCTCCATAAAATTATTTGTCGTTATGATTTAAATCTTTTGTTTGACGCTCTGTCAAGCGTAACTAATACTCCGCGCCATAAATAGCTCGGCCAAAGAATTAGGAGCGTGCAGGATGGCGGAAAGCTTTACGACGACTAATCGATATTTCGATAATAAATATTATCCCCGCGGATTCTCCCGTCATGGTGATTTCACCATTAAAGAAGCACAACTGCTTGAGCGTCACGGTTATGCTTTCAACGAGCTGGATCTGGGCAAGCGTGAGCCGGTAACGGAAGAAGAAAAACTGTTTGTTGCGGTATGCCGTGGTGAGCGCGAACCGGTTACCGAAGCTGAACGTGTGTGGTCCAAATACATGACGCGCATTAAGCGTCCAAAACGCTTCCACACGCTGTCTGGTGGGAAACCTCAGGTGGAAGGTGCGGAAGACTACACCGAATCTGATGATTAATAAAAAAGGGCGAAAGCCCTTTTTTTATGCCAGTAGCTTCTGCAAATGAATGAGTAATCTGTCTATCGCCCGATACCCAACAGCCTCCTGTAAGTGCTGGCGAGAGATATGGTCAGATTGTTCTATATCCGCGATCGTTCGAGCGACCTTTATCAGGCGTAACCAGGCGCGGATGGATAATCCGAGATGCGCGAGCGTTTCTTCAAGCCACTGCGCATCGTCGCTACGCAGTGGACAGTATTTATGGATATCCTGACTGTCCAGTTGCGCATTTAACTTATTCTGCCGCCGATACTGACGCTCTCGTGCTGCTATAACGCGTTGCTTCACCGTTGCGCTATCTTCCCCTTTTACCTGGCTCTGGCTGAGTATGCCGGGCGGCGGTAAGGGGATTTCGAGGGAGAGATCGAAGCGGTCAAGAAATGGGCCTGATAATCGATTGAGGTAGCGTAGTGTCTGCTCTGGGGTACAGCGGTTATGGTTCCCCTGATAATGTCCTGTTGGGCTGGGATTCATGGCAGCAATAAGCTGAAAACGCGCGGGGTAAGTTATTTTTGCCCGAGTGCGGGATAAATGAATCTGCCCGGACTCAATGGGCTCTCGCAGTGCATCCAGCGTGCGCCGCTCAAACTCGGGAAGTTCATCCAGAAACAGTATGCCGTTATGCGCCAGAGATATCTCGCCTGGCGCAGGAATAGAGCCGCCACCGACCATGGCAGTTAATGAAGCACTGTGATGCGGCGAACGAAAAGGGCGTTGTTTCCACTGTTTTTGTAGCGTGTCGGAATTAACCAGACTTAGAATCGCGGCGCTTTCCAGTGCTTCATCATTGCTTAGTGGCGGAAGCAATCCTCTCAGGCGACTGGCCAGCATGGTCTTACCCGTTCCCGGCGGCCCGATGAGTAAGAGGTTATGACCGCCAGCTGCGGTAAGCTCCAGCCCGCGTTTACCCTGTTCCTGGCCGATAACATCGCTCAGATCATCTGCTAATGCGCAGGGGGTAAAATCTGCCGATGATGGTCTGTCTAAATCATGCTTACCTTCGAGAAATGCGCATACAGCCTGTAGATGATCGGCAATAAGGCACCCTTCACCGTGTATCAGTCCCACTTCAGCTGCATTCTCTTTTGCGACAATAATTCTCCTGCCTGCGCGAATAGCTTCAGTTGCACTTGATATCGCACCGGGAACGCCGCGTAACGCGCCTGTAAGCGCTAATTCGCCTACCAGCTCATATGTATCGAGGTTATGGGTTGTAAGCTGCTCAGACGCTGCCAGAAGCGCAACTGCGATAGGTAAATCATATCGTCCCCCTTCTTTCGGGAGATCGGCCGGAGCGAGGTTTATGGTTATCTTCTTTGCCGGGAATTCATAACCGCTATTAATAATCGCACTGCGAACTCGATCGCGAGCCTCTTTTACCGTTGTTTCGGGTAATCCCACCATGGTTAAACCAGGCAAACCATTGCTGATATGTACCTCGATGGTAATGGCTGGCGCATTCACGCCCAGCGCAGCGCGTGTGTGAACAATCGATAGTGACATAAGCCCTCCTGATGAAAGCATTATGTCGCAATACATCGCGGCAAGATTTCACATAATTACGGTTTTTAGAGGCTTATTCCCGTGTTTTTATGTAGCTCAATACTGCTTGCATAAAGCCTGGAATAGCGCTCGCAAACGCTTTTGAATAACGTTTTTAGTAGGGAACGGGTTGCCGAGAATCACCTGAAACGTGAAATATTTTCACTTTTGATTTTTTGTATAAAAAACAACGATATTTATCTAAACCGTTAACGGCGTCAGAAAAACGAATAAAAAAATATCTTGTGTCATTTGCAAATTCTATGGTAACTCTTTAGGTATTCCTTCGAACAAGATGCAAGAAAATACAAAAATGACAGCCCTTCTACGAGTGATTAGCCTGGTCGTGATTAGCGTGGTGGTGATTATTATCCCACCGTGCGGGGCTGCACTTGGACGAGGAAAGGCTTAGAAAACAAGCCTTAACGAACTAAGACCCCCGCACCGAAAGGTCCGGGGGTTTTTTTTGACCTTAAAAACATACACGAGGAGCAGAAAGTGAACGGTAGCATAAAATTCTGTTTCTCAAGATTTACGGCGGGGATGTAACTATGAATGGGGCACAGTGGGTGGTACATGCGTTGCGTGCACAAGGGGTTCAAACCGTCTTTGGTTATCCTGGTGGCGCAATTATGCCGGTTTACGATGCGTTGTATGACGGCGGCGTAGAACACCTGTTGTGCCGACACGAGCAGGGCGCGGCAATGGCGGCAATTGGCTATGCCCGTGCGACCGGTAAAACCGGCGTGTGTATCGCCACTTCAGGTCCTGGCGCTACCAACCTGATCACCGGACTTGCCGATGCGCTGTTAGATTCTGTTCCTGTGGTGGCGATCACCGGTCAGGTGGCCTCACCTTTCATCGGAACGGATGCGTTTCAGGAAGTGGACGTTCTGGGTATGTCTTTGTCCTGCACCAAACACAGTTTCCTGGTGCAGTCACTGGAAGAGCTGCCGCGCATTATGGCAGAGGCTTTCGCTGTGGCGAACTCCGGTCGTCCGGGTCCGGTTCTGGTTGATATCCCGAAAGATATCCAGCTGGCCAGCGGTACGCTGGAGCCGTATTTTACGACCGTCGAAAACGTAGAGGATTTCCCGCACGCTGACGTTGAGCAGGCACGTAAAATGCTGGCGCAGGCGCAAAAACCGATCCTGTACGTCGGTGGCGGCGTTGGTATGGCGCAGGCGGTCCCGGCCCTGCGTGAATTTATCGCGGTAACCCAAATGCCGGTCGCCTGCACGCTGAAAGGTCTGGGCGCAGTAGAAGCTGACTACCCATACTATTTGGGTATGTTGGGAATGCATGGCACTAAAGCGGCAAATTTCGCGGTGCAAGAATGTGATTTACTGATTGCAGTGGGCGCGCGTTTTGATGACCGGGTGACCGGTAAGCTGAATACCTTCGCACCGAACGCCAGCGTGATCCACATGGATATCGACCCTGCGGAAATGAACAAGCTGCGTCAGGCGCACGTAGCATTGCAGGGTGATTTAAATTCTCTGCTGCCGGCATTGCAGCAATCTCTGAAGATTGACGCATGGCGTCAGCATAGCGCTGAACTGCGCACAGAGCATACCTGGCGCTATGATCATCCCGGTGAGGCTATCTACGCGCCACTGTTGTTGAAGCAGTTGTCCGATCGCAAACCCACGGACAGCGTAGTGACAACGGATGTTGGTCAGCATCAGATGTGGTCGGCGCAGCATATGACCTACACCCGCCCGGAAAATTTCATCACCTCGAGCGGTCTGGGTACGATGGGCTTTGGCCTGCCAGCAGCGGTTGGTGCGCAGGTTGCTCGCCCGAACGATACGGTAATCTGTATCTCCGGTGACGGCTCCTTCATGATGAATGTACAGGAGCTGGGCACTGTAAAACGCAAGCAGTTGCCGCTGAAAATAGTTTTACTCGACAATCAGCGGTTAGGCATGGTGCGACAATGGCAGCAGCTGTTTTTCCAGGAACGTTATAGCGAAACCACCCTTACTGATAACCCCGATTTCCTCATGTTGGCCAGCGCCTTCGGCATACCAGGTCAACACATCACCCGTAAAGACCAGGTTGAAGCGGCACTCGACACCATGCTGAACAGCGAGGGGCCATACCTGCTTCATGTCTCAATCGACGAACTTGAGAATGTCTGGCCTCTGGTACCGCCAGGTGCCAGTAACTCAGAAATGCTGGAGAAATTATCATGATGCAACATCAGGTCGCCGTTGAGGCTCGTTTCAATCCGGAAACGTTAGAACGTGTTTTACGCGTGGTACGCCATCGCGGTTTTCAGGTGTGCTCCATGAATATGGAAGCCGCCAGCGATGCGCAAAATATAAATATCGAATTGACCGTTGCCAGCCCCCGGTCGGTCGACTTACTGTTTAGTCAGTTAAGTAAACTGGTAGACGTTGCACATGTTGCTATCTGCCAGAGCACAACCACATCACAACAAATCCGCGCCTGAGCGCAAAAGGAAGAAAAATGACGACGAAAAAAGCTGATTACATGTGGTCTAATGGCGAGATGATTCGTTGGGAAGACGCGAAGGTTCACGTGATGTCCCACGCGCTGCACTACGGTACTTCAGTATTCGAAGGCATCCGTTGCTACGATTCTCACAAAGGGCCGGTGGTGTTCCGTCATCGCGAACATATGCAGCGTCTGCGTGATTCAGCCAAGATCTATCGTTTTCCGGTTTCTCAGAGCGTTGATGAGCTGATGGAAGCTTGCCGCGAGGTGATTCGTAAAAACAATCTGACCAGCGCCTATATCCGTCCGCTGGTGTTTGTTGGCGACGTGGGGATGGGCGTTAACCCGCCAGCGGGATACACCACCGACGTGATCATCGCCGCGTTCCCGTGGGGTGCTTACCTTGGTGCAGAAGCGCTGGAGCAGGGGATCGACGCGATGGTTTCATCCTGGAACCGCGTGGCGCCGAACACCATCCCTACTGCTGCTAAAGCGGGTGGTAACTATCTGTCTTCGCTACTGGTGGGTAGCGAAGCGCGTCGTCATGGCTATCAGGAAGGCATTGCGCTGGATGTGAATGGCTACATCTCCGAAGGTGCGGGCGAAAACCTGTTTGAAGTAAAAGACGGCATTCTGTTTACCCCGCCGTTTACCTCTTCCGCGCTGCCGGGTATCACTCGTGATGCGATCATTAAGCTGGCGAAAGATCTCGATATCGAAGTACGTGAGCAGGTGCTGTCTCGTGAATCACTGTACCTGGCCGATGAAGTGTTCATGTCCGGTACCGCGGCCGAAATCACCCCAGTACGCAGTGTCGATGGTATCCAGGTAGGTGAAGGCCGCTGCGGTCCGGTCACCAAACGCATCCAGCAGGCCTTCTTTGGCCTCTTCACCGGTGAAACGGAAGATAAATACGGCTGGTTGGATTCAGTAAACCAATAACAAAATTAATATTTCCCCAAAATAATTCACGTTGCAGGAAGACGGCAACGCAGCAAGTCCCAGGAGCTTACTGTAGTAAGTGACTGGGGTGAGCGAGACGGCCAACGCACCTGCGGCGTGAAGTATTCAGGGGAAAGACAGACGGGAGTTAATCAAGCATGCCTAAGTATCGTTCTGCTACCACCACCCACGGCCGCAATATGGCGGGTGCCCGCGCATTGTGGCGCGCCACCGGGATGACCGATGATGACTTCGGTAAACCGATTATCGCTGTGGTGAACTCCTTTACCCAGTTTGTGCCGGGTCACGTCCACCTGCGCGATCTCGGTAAGCTGGTTGCCGAACAAATCGAAGCCTCAGGCGGCGTGGCGAAAGAGTTCAACACCATTGCTGTGGATGATGGTATCGCCATGGGCCATGGCGGCATGCTGTATTCACTGCCGTCGCGTGAGCTGATCGCTGACTCCGTTGAGTACATGGTTAACGCCCACTGCGCCGATGCGATGGTCTGCATCTCCAACTGCGATAAAATCACCCCCGGGATGTTAATGGCCTCTCTGCGCCTGAACATCCCGGTTATCTTCGTTTCCGGCGGCCCGATGGAAGCCGGGAAAACTAAGCTCTCTGACCAAATCATCAAGCTCGACCTGGTTGATGCGATGATTCAGGGCGCTGACCCGAAAGTTTCCGACTCACAAAGCGAGCAGGTTGAACGTTCCGCTTGCCCAACCTGCGGCTCCTGTTCCGGTATGTTCACCGCTAACTCGATGAACTGCCTGACCGAAGCGCTGGGCTTGTCGCAGCCGGGTAACGGTTCGCTGTTGGCGACTCACGCCGACCGTAAAGAACTGTTCCTCACCGCAGGCCAGCGCATCGTCGAGCTGACCAAACGTTATTATGAGCAGGACGATGCTTCCGCGCTTCCGCGCAACATTGCCAGCAAGGCAGCGTTTGAGAACGCCATGACGCTGGATATCGCCATGGGCGGCTCCACCAATACCGTTCTGCACCTACTGGCGGCCGCGCAGGAAGCGGAAATCGACTTCACCATGAGTGATATCGACAAGCTGTCCCGCAAAGTCCCGCAGCTGTGTAAAGTGGCGCCGAGTACGCAGAAATACCATATGGAAGACGTGCATCGCGCAGGCGGCGTACTGGGTATTTTAGGCGAACTGGATCGTGCTGGACTGCTGAACCGCGACGTGAAAAACGTGCTGGGGCTGACTCTGCCGCAAACGCTCGATCGGTATGACGTGATGTTGACCAAAGACGACGCGGTGAAAAAAATGTTCCGTGCAGGCCCGGCCGGCATTCGTACTACCCAGGCGTTCTCACAGGACTGCCGTTGGGATACGCTGGATGACGACCGCGCTGAAGGCTGCATTCGCTCGCTGGAGCATGCTTACAGCAAAGACGGCGGTCTGGCAGTTCTGTACGGTAACTTCGCGGAAAACGGCTGTATTGTAAAAACCGCAGGCGTGGATGACAGCATCCTGAAATTCACCGGCCCGGCAAAAGTGTATGAAAGCCAGGACGATGCGGTTGAAGCCATCCTCGGCGGTAAAGTGGTGGCTGGCGACGTGGTTGTCATTCGCTACGAAGGGCCGAAAGGCGGGCCTGGCATGCAGGAAATGCTCTACCCCACCACCTTCCTGAAATCGATGGGCCTCGGTAAGGCTTGCGCGCTGATTACCGACGGTCGTTTCTCCGGCGGTACTTCGGGGCTTTCCATTGGTCACGTTTCTCCGGAAGCGGCCAGCGGCGGTAATATCGCGATTATCGAAGATGGTGACATGATTGCCATCGATATCCCGAATCGTGGTATTCAACTTCAACTGAGTGATGCGGAAATCGCTGCGCGCCGTGAAGCGCAGGAAGCTCGCGGTGACAAAGCCTGGACGCCAAAAGATCGTCAGCGTCAGGTCTCCTTTGCACTGCGCGCCTACGCCAGCCTGGCAACCAGTGCCGACAAAGGTGCGGTGCGCGATAAGTCGAAGCTCGGGGGATAATGACCATGGCGGATTCACAACCTCTATCCGGCGCTCCTGAGGGCGCCGAGTATCTCAGAGCGGTACTGCGTGCGCCGGTATACGAAGCGGCACAGGTAACGCCGCTACAGAAAATGGAAAAACTCTCTTCGCGCCTCGACAACGTCATTCTGGTGAAGCGCGAAGACCGTCAACCCGTTCACAGCTTCAAGCTACGCGGTGCCTATGCCATGATGGCGGGCTTGACCGAAGGGCAAAAAGCGCATGGCGTCATTACCGCATCGGCTGGTAATCATGCTCAGGGCGTCGCTTTCTCTTCTGCGCGATTAGGCGTGAAGGCGCTGATTGTCATGCCAACGGCTACCGCCGATATCAAAGTCGATGCCGTTCGCGGCTTCGGCGGAGAAGTGCTGCTGCACGGCGCGAACTTTGATGAAGCCAAAGCCAAAGCGATTGAATTGTCGCAGCAGCAGGGTTTTACCTGGGTGCCGCCGTTCGATCATCCGATGGTGATTGCCGGGCAGGGCACGCTGGCGCTGGAGTTACTTCAGCAGGACGCGCATCTCGATCGCGTATTCGTACCAGTTGGTGGTGGCGGATTAGCGGCAGGTGTTGCGGTGCTGATTAAACAGCTGATGCCGCAAATCAAAGTGATTGCCGTGGAAGCGGAAGATTCGGCCTGTCTGAAAGCGGCGCTGGATGCCGGTCATCCGGTGGATCTGCCTCGAGTGGGTCTCTTTGCCGAAGGCGTGGCGGTGAAACGTATTGGCGATGAAACCTTCCGTCTGTGCCAGGAATACCTCGACGATATTATTACCGTGGATAGCGATGCTATTTGCGCGGCAATGAAAGACCTGTTCGAAGATGTACGCGCGGTGGCGGAGCCTTCCGGGGCGTTGGCGCTGGCGGGGATGAAAAAATATATCGCCCAGCATAATATTCGCGGCGAGCGTCTGGCGCATGTTCTTTCCGGCGCTAACGTTAACTTCCACGGCCTGCGCTACGTTTCCGAACGTTGCGAGCTGGGGGAACAGCGCGAAGCCTTGCTGGCCGTGACCATCCCGGAAGAAAAGGGCAGCTTCCTGAAGTTTTGCCAACTGCTGGGCGGGCGCTCGGTGACCGAGTTTAACTACCGCTTTGCTGATGCGAAAGACGCCTGCATTTTTGTCGGCGTACGTCTGAGCCGTGGGCTGGAAGAGCGTAAGGAAATCCTGCAACTGCTCAATGAGGGCGGCTATAGCGTGGTGGATCTGTCTGATGACGAGATGGCGAAGCTACACGTGCGCTATATGGTCGGTGGACGTCCGTCGAAACCCTTACAGGAACGTCTTTATAGCTTCGAATTTCCGGAGTCGCCGGGGGCGTTGCTCAAATTCCTGCATACCCTGGGGACGCACTGGAATATTTCATTGTTCCACTATCGCAGTCACGGCACTGACTATGGTCGTGTGCTGGCGGCGTTTGAGTTGGGTGAACACGAGCCTGATTTCGAAACGCGGCTGAATGAACTGGGTTATGACTGTCATGATGAAACACATAACCCGGCGTTCAGGTTCTTCCTGGCAGGTTAACGACAGCCATTAAAAAAGGGTTCATGTAAAAACATGAACCCTTTTTGCTACTGTATCAGCAGATTACAGCGTGATAACGTCGAATTCGACTTCGGTATTCACGTCAGCATCGTAATCCACACCGTCGAGGGCAAAACCGAACAGATTCAGGAATTCCTGCTTGTATCCTGCATAGTCAGTTTCTTGCGCCAGGTTTTCGGTAGTGATCAGCGGCCACAGATCGCGACATGCCTGCTGAATGTCGTCACGCAGTTCCCAGTCATCCATACGGATACGCTGGTTGTCATCAAGCGCCACTTTATCGCCGTACAGGCTGGTGGTCATCAGACGGTTGATCTGCTCAATACAACCTTCGTGAATCCCCTGCGCTTTCATCAGCTTGAAGACCATGGAGATGTACAGTGGCATTACCGGAATCGCAGAAGATGCCTGGGTGATGACGGACTTCAGTACGGCAACGTTAGCGGAACCGTTCAGCGGTGCCAGCTGGTTACGCAGTTCTCCCGCCGCGCGATCGAGGTCTTCTTTCGCTTTGCCCAGCGCGCCGTGCCAGTAGATTGGCCAGGTCAGGTCGGTACCGATGTAGGAGTAGGCTACGGTTTTCACGCCATCAGCCAGCACGCCCGCTTCGCTCAGCGCGCCCATCCACAGTTCCCAGTCTTCGCCGCCCATGACGGTGACGGTGTTCTGAACTTCTTCTTCGGTTGCCGGCTCAATGCTGGCGGTGATGATCTGATCTTTGTTGGTATCGATCGCTTTAGAGGTGTAAACCTCACCGATTGGCTTCAGCGCTGAACGGACGATTTCACCGGTTTTCGGCATTTTACGCACTGGGGAAGCCAGTGAGTAAACCACCAGGTCAATCTGACCCAGGTCTTCTTTGATCAGTTTGATCACTTCATCACGGCATTCGTCAGAGAACGCATCGCCGTTGATGCTCTTGGAGTACAGACCTTCACGCTTGGCTGCTTCGTCGAAAGCTGCAGAGTTATACCAGCCTGCGGAACCTGGTTTGGTATCCGTGCCCGGTTTTTCGAAAAATACGCCGATAGTGGCGGCACCGCTGCCAAAGGCGGCGGAAATTCTGGAAGCCAGACCGTAACCGGTGGAAGCACCGATCACCAGCACGCGAGACGGGCCGTTCTCGATTTTCCCGTTCTGCTTAACATACTCGATCTGCTTTTCCACGTTGACTTTGCAGCCAGTCGGATGGGTCGTTGTACAGATGAATCCACGAATTTTTGGTTTGATTATCATAATGATGGCTAATTAAGTTTGTATTTTCGCTGTCAAGTGCGCAATGACACCGTCTGTTCTGGCCTGCTTAACGCGATGGTTAACAAGCCCCCCACTACAATGGATCACGACATTATACAGAAAAGGAGCGCCAATACTGAATCTACCACTGATTTTAGACCTGACGCTGGCGCTACTCTGCGGATTTACGTTCCAGAACAATCTTCCAAAACGCGTCGATCAGCGGTTCATGCAGCCGCTTTTTCGGCGCGCAGACGCCAAGCTCGAACGGTGTTTTTTCGTCACTTCGCTCTAAAATCATCACGCGATTACGCACCGGCTCCGGGCTGTTTTCTAGCACCACTTCCGGCAGCAGCGCCACGCCGCAGCCCAGCGCCACCATTGAGACCATCGCTTCGTGGCCACCCACCGTGGCGTAAATCGATGGGTTGCTGATTTTGTGACGACGGAACCACAACTCGATGCGGCGGCGTACCGGACCCTGATCGGCCATGATAAACGGCACCGTTGACCAGTCCGGCTTATCGACCGATACCTGATTTCGCACCGGGCAGGGCAGCGCCGGTGCGATCAACACAACCGTCAGATTCTCCAGCATCGAGAACGCCACCGCGCCAGGCAGCGTTTCGGGCTTACCGGCAATTGCCAGATCGGCTTCACCAGTGACCACTTTATCCATCGCATCGGCGGCGTCGCCGGTGGTGAGCTTAATTTCCACTGACGGATGCTCGGCGCGGAAACGGTCAAGGATTGGCGGCAGATGGCTGTAGGCGGCAGTTACCGAACAGAAAATATGCAGTTCGCCTGACAGCGACGGCCCTTGTTGATCGAGAGTGTGGCGTAACTGCTGGTACTGCAACAGCGTCTGTTGGGCAAACACGCGCAGCTCTTCACCGGCTTCGGTCAGCGTAACCGTACGGTTATCGCGCACAAACAGCGGCTGGCCGAGGTCTTCTTCGAGGCGCTGAATCTGTCGGGAAAGCGTGGATGGGCTGACGTGCATTGCCCGCGCGCTGCGGCCAAAGTGACGACTTTCAGCCAAATGCAGGAACATTTTCAGATCGCGTAAATCCACAGACGAGCCTCCGATTTTCTACGTTGCATAAATTGCAATGTGACGTTGTGAATATATCAATTTCCGCAATAAATTTCCTGTTGTAATGTGGATTCAATCTCGCAAATACAAATCTGCGAACCGAATAATAAGCACCACAACACAACATCACGGAGTACACCATCATGGCTAACTACTTTAATACACTGAACCTGCGCCAGCAGCTGGCACAGCTGGGTAAATGTCGCTTTATGGGTCGCGACGAATTCGCCGATGGTGCGAGCTACCTTCAGGGTAAAAAAGTGGTCATCGTCGGCTGTGGCGCCCAGGGTCTGAACCAGGGCCTGAACATGCGTGACTCCGGTCTGGATATCTCCTACGCACTGCGTAAAGAAGCCATTGCTGAGAAGCGTGCTTCCTGGCGTAAAGCGACCGAAAACGGCTTCAAAGTGGGTACCTACGAAGAGCTTATCCCGCAGGCTGATCTGGTGGTTAACCTGACTCCGGACAAGCAGCACTCCGACGTTGTGCGTTCTGTACAGCCGCTGATGAAAGACGGCGCAGCGCTGGGCTACTCCCACGGCTTCAACATCGTGGAAGTGGGCGAGCAGATCCGTAAAGACATCACCGTCGTGATGGTGGCACCGAAGTGCCCGGGTACTGAAGTTCGTGAAGAGTACAAACGTGGTTTCGGCGTACCTACGCTGATCGCCGTTCACCCGGAAAACGATCCGAAAGGCGAAGGCATGGCGATTGCTAAAGCCTGGGCTGCGGCCACCGGCGGTCACCGTGCGGGTGTGCTGGAGTCCTCCTTCGTTGCGGAAGTGAAATCTGACCTGATGGGTGAGCAGACTATCCTGTGCGGTATGCTGCAGGCCGGTTCTCTGCTGTGCTTCGATAAGCTGGTAGAAGAAGGTACTGACCCGGCATATGCTGAAAAACTGATTCAGTTCGGCTGGGAAACCATCACCGAAGCGCTGAAGCAGGGCGGCATCACTCTGATGATGGACCGTCTGTCTAACCCGGCGAAACTGCGTGCTTACGCGCTGTCCGAACAGCTGAAAGAGATCATGGCGCCGCTGTTCCAGAAACACATGGACGACATCATCTCCGGTGAATTCTCTTCCGGCATGATGGCTGACTGGGCCAACGACGATAAGAAACTGCTGACCTGGCGTGAAGAGACCGGCAAAACCGCGTTCGAAACCGCTGCCCAGTTCGACGGTAAAATCGGCGAGCAGGAATACTTTGATAAAGGCGTTCTGATGATTGCGATGGTGAAAGCGGGCGTTGAGCTGGCGTTCGAAACCATGGTGGATTCCGGCATCATCGAAGAATCTGCTTACTACGAATCACTGCACGAACTGCCGCTGATCGCCAACACTATTGCCCGTAAGCGTCTGTACGAAATGAACGTGGTTATCTCTGATACCGCAGAATACGGCAACTACCTGTTCTCTTACGCTTGCGTACCGCTGCTGAAAGAGTTCATGACCACCCTGCAGACCGGCGACCTGGGCAAAGCGATTGCTGAAGGCGCGGTAGACAACGCGCAGCTGCGTGACGTGAACGATGCGATTCGCGGTCATGCTATCGAGAAAGTGGGCCAGAAACTGCGTGGCTACATGACCGATATGAAGCGCATTGCGGTCGCAGGATAATAAATCTTGTCGGGTGGCGCTTCGCTTACCCGACCTACAAAATCGTAAAATGTAGGCCGGGTAAGGCGTAGCCGCCACCCGGCTTTTTTAGTTACGGTACAGCACTTTAATGATGTGGTAACCGAACTGAGTGTGCAGCGGGCCGGTTGGCTCCAGCACAGGGCAGGAAAAGACCACTTTATCGAACGCCGGAACCATCTGGCCCTGACGGAATTCGCCTAAATCACCGCCGCGTTTGCCTGATGGGCAGATGGAGTGTTTCTTCGCCAGTTTGCCGAAGTCGGCGCCGTTTTTAATCTGTTCCAGAAGATCCAGTGCCAGTTTCTCTTCTTTAACAAGGATATGCACTGCTGCTGCTGTTTTTGCCATGATCGTGCCTTCAAAAGGGGGTCTGTAAGGCTCGCGATTTTAGCATGGCTTACCGTCGATACAGCACTTTGATGATGTGGTAGCCAAATTTGGTTTTTACAGGCCCGTAAGGTTTAAGCAGTGGGCAGCTAAACACAGCGGCATCAAATGGTCCCACCATCATCCCCTGTTTGAACTCGCCCAGATCGCCTCCGTTGCGCCCAGAGGGGCAGCGAGAATAGCGTTTTGCCAAATGATCGAAGCTAATACCGCGATCCAGCTTGCTCAGGATCTCCAGAGCTAATTTCTCTTCTTTTACCAGGATATGTAGGGCTGCCGCGCTCTTAGCCATTATTTTGTTCTCATGTCTCAAAGATGTCCCATTACTTTATCACCCGTCTTAGTCGTGGACATATACTCTTCGCCATCGCGGGACAGATGTCTCGCCTGATGTATGGAAACGGGAGATGAGCGACATTTTCTCTGCCGCATTCCCTTTTGCCGGGGACCTCCGTCCTGTCCCTACAGCCATGGAGCGAGATATCATGGATACAATGAAAAAAACTGAATTTTCAGTCGGATGGCTTACCGGGCTGGGTGATATTGTTCGCGATCCACAGCTCTATGAATTATTGAAATATTGCCCTCTGGACATCATGCAGCGCTGGCGTTTTGAAGAGATCCAACGCGGTGCCTTTATCTGTCGGCAGGGGGAAATATGTCAGCGTTTTTCGCTGATTATTGCCGGTGAAGTCGATGTTTTCTATGAGGCTGAAGATGGACGTCGTTATCGTCAAGCCCGCTACCGGAAAGGCGATATGCTGGGCGAACTCGAGATTTTTGAGTCGCGCCATTACATCTGTTCGGTAGTGGCGGTAGGACATGTGCAGCTTCTGAGCTTATCGCAGGAATACTTCAGCCGCTGGCTGGTGTTAGATAACCATTTTAACCAGCGGATGCTTCGCTTCTTTAGTCAGCAATATTACCAGCTGTCGAAAAAGGCAAGCAGCGACAATCTTTACTCGCTGTATCAGCGAGTGTGCCAGGCGTTATGGCTGCGTTATCAACAAGATGGAACGAATGAAATTTTGCTGGATAAGCTAAACCTCAGTCAGGAACTGGCGGCGACGACACGCAGTATTAACCGTATTTTACATGACCTGAAAGCGTTACAGATTATTGATACCGATGGTGAAAGTATTGTGTTGTCAGCCCCTGAAAAATTAAAGCGGGAGGCTGATATCGGATAACCGCAAGAGTGAAGGAGGCGCGAGAATGTCGCTGCAACCCCATATCCAGTTAAGCAAGGAGATGACAGGCGCACGCTATGCGCTGCTGCCGGGAGACCCGTTGCGGGTCGATCGCATCGCCAATTTTCTTGATAACCCAGAATCGCTTGGTCAAAACCGTGAGTTTCGCGCCGCGCGAGGTTGGTATCAGGGGATCGAGATTTTAGTGCTCTCTACCGGAATCGGTGGACCGTCTACGGCTATTGCCATTGAAGAACTGCGTCAAATCGGTGTAAAGACCCTGATTCGTATCGGTAGCTGCGGGGCATTGCAGGATAATCTTGCGCTTGGTGACGTGATTATCGCCCATGCCGCGGTAACGGATGACGGGACCAGCCGTACCTATGCGCCTGCGGGCTATCCGGCCTGCGCCGACCCGCAGTTAACCTGGGAACTGATGGCGCAAGCGCGGCAGATGAATATTCCCGCCACATGCGGCCTGGTGCGCAGCCACGATAGTTTTTATACCGACCGGGAAGCGGAACTGGATGCGCAGTGGTCGGCACTCGGCGTTCTGGGTGCGGATATGGAAAGTGCCGCTTTGATGACCATCGGTGCGCTGCGCGGGTTACATACGGCGTCATTACTCAATGTGGTGGTTGCCCACAACGGTTGTCTGGATAGCAGTATCAATGATTATGTCCAGCAGGAAACGTTGTGCCAACAGGGCGAAGAACGGCAAATTACCCTGGCGCTACGCGCCATTCATTCCGATAGTCAGCAAGGAGGTCAGTGATGGACTTTTTTAGCATTAACAATGTAATGGTCAACATTCCTCTCGGCGAAGGCGGCTATGCACTATCTTGGATTGAAGCCATTGGTACCGTATTTGGTCTGTTATGTATCTGGTGTGCCAGCCGGGAAAAAATCATCAATTACCTGTTTGGCCTGATTAACGTCACGCTGTTTGCAGCAATCTTTTTCCAGATTCAGCTCTATGCCAGCTTGTTGCTACAGGTGTTTTTCTTCGCCGCTAACATTTACGGTTGGTATGCGTGGAGCCGGCAAAATGAGGCGCAGGAAGCAGCGCTCAAAGTACGTTGGCTTTCCCGTCAGCAAACCCTGGTATTGGGCGGCGTTTGCGCGGTGGCCATAGTTTTGATGACGCTGTTTATCGATCCGGTGTTTGCAGCGCTTACCCGCATTATGATTGCACTGCTACAAATGATAGGTATACCGGTCGCGATGCCTGACCTTCAGCCCGATGCCTTCCCGTTCTGGGATTCCACCATGCTGGTGTTGTCGATTGCGGCCATGATTCTGATGACGCGTAAATATGTCGAAAACTGGCTGCTGTGGGTGCTCATCGACGTGATTAGCGTGGTTATTTACGCGGTGCAGGGCGTTTACGCCATGTCGCTTGAGTATGTCCTGCTGACGGCAATCGCGGTGATGGGATCCTACAGCTGGATCAAGAGCGCGCAGCGCAACGGCTATACACCACTAGCCGCGACAGCTTCCTGATTGACCCGATTTTCTGGCTACTCACAGGGGTAGCCAGTTACTCTTTTTCTCCCTCTTTCTGCTACAATCCACCTCCCCCGTGTTTACAGATTGAGCAATCCCTTATGCGTTTGAACCCCGGACAACAACAAGCCGTCGAATTCGTCACCGGACCTTGCCTGGTGCTGGCGGGAGCGGGTTCCGGCAAGACGCGTGTTATCACCAACAAAATAGCCCATCTTATCCGTGAATGTGGCTATCAGGCACGACATATTGCGGCAGTGACCTTTACCAATAAGGCTGCGCGCGAGATGAAAGAGCGCGTGGCGCAAACGCTGGGTCGTAAAGAGGCGCGTGGGTTGATGATCTCCACCTTCCACACCCTGGGACTGGATATCATTAAGCGTGAATACGCGGCGCTGGGGATGAAGTCTAACTTCTCGTTGTTTGACGATACTGACCAGGTGGCCTTGCTTAAGGAACTGACCGAAGGGCTAATCGAAGACGATAAGCTTATTCTCCAGCAGCTGATCTCGACGATCTCCAACTGGAAAAACGATCTGATGACTCCGGCGCAGGCGGCAGCCAGCGCAAAGGGCGAGCGCGATCGTATTTTTGCCCACTGCTATGGTCTGTATGACGCGCATATGAAGGCGTGTAACGTCCTCGATTTTGACGATCTGATCCTGCTTCCCACGCTGCTGCTACAGCGCAATGAAGAAGTACGTGAGCGCTGGCAAAACAGAATCCGCTACCTGCTGGTGGATGAATATCAGGATACCAACACCAGCCAGTATGAGCTGGTGAAGTTGCTGGTAGGGAAACGTGCGCGCTTTACCGTCGTGGGCGATGACGATCAGTCGATCTACTCCTGGCGCGGCGCCCGTCCGCAGAACCTGGTACTGTTGAGCAAAGATTTTCCGGCTTTACAGGTGGTGAAGCTGGAGCAAAACTACCGTTCATCAGGTCGCATCCTTAAGGCGGCGAACATCCTCATTGCGAACAATCCACACGTCTTTGAAAAGCGGCTCTTTTCCGAGTTGGGTTACGGTGCTGAGCTGAAGGTACTAAGTGCCAATAATGAAGAGCACGAAGCCGAACGAGTGACCGGGGAATTAATTGCCCACCACTTTGTGAACAAGACGCAATATAAAGACTACGCCATTCTTTATCGCGGTAATCATCAGTCGCGCGTGTTCGAAAAGTTTCTGATGCAGAACCGTATCCCGTACAAAATTTCCGGCGGAACGTCGTTCTTCTCGCGTCCGGAGATTAAAGATCTGCTGGCCTACCTGCGTGTGCTGAGCAACCCGGATGACGACAGCGCATTTTTGCGCATCGTAAACACGCCAAAGCGTGAAATCGGTCCAGCCACGCTGCAAAAGTTGGGTGAATGGGCGATGACGCGTAATAAAAGCCTGTTTACCGCCAGCTTTGATATGGGGCTTAGCCAGACTCTGACCGGGCGCGGGTATGACTCTCTGACCCGCTTTACGCACTGGCTGGGTGAAATTCAGCGCCTGGCGGAGCGCGAACCGGTTGCCGCTGTGCGCGATCTTATCCACGGTATTGATTACGAATCCTGGCTGTATGAAACCTCGCCGAGCCCGAAAGCGGCTGAAATGCGTATGAAAAACGTCAATACGCTGTTCAGCTGGATGACGGAGATGCTGGAAGGCAGTGAGCTGGAAGAGCCGATGACCCTGACCCAGGTAGTTACCCGCTTTACCCTGCGCGACATGATGGAGCGTGGAGAGAGCGAAGAAGAGCTGGATCAGGTGCAGTTGATGACGCTGCATGCCTCAAAAGGGCTGGAGTTCCCTTACGTGTTTATGGTGGGAATGGAAGAAGGATTTTTGCCGCACCAGAGCAGTATCGATGAAGACAATATCGACGAAGAACGTCGTCTGGCTTACGTAGGGATTACGCGTGCACAGAAAGAACTCATCTTCACTCTGTGTAAAGAGCGTCGTCAGTATGGTGAGCTGGTGCGTCCGGAACCGAGTCGTTTCCTGCTGGAGCTGCCACAGGATGACGTTATCTGGGAACAAGAGCGTAAAGTGGTGAGCGCTGAGGAGCGGATGCAAAAAGGGCAGGCAAGCATCGCTAATATTCGGGCAATGATGGCGAAAGCCAAAGCGAAGTAGGTATTTTGTAGGCCGGATACGTGTAAACGCGCGCTATCCGGCAACCAACATCTAATGAACGTCCAGCGGCCAGTGGACATAGCTTTGCCACTGACTTTCCTGATCGATTAACTCTTTACCCAGCGGATGATGTTCCAGCCAGCCTTCTGGTAGCGTGACCGTCAGGTGCTCGTTTCTTGCATCCATTTGAATTTCCGGCACAAGATCGTCACGGCGACGGCTGGCGAAGATGATCGCCAAACGTAGCAAACGGCAAAGATGCTCCGCGATGCGCGGTGGCACTGCGTTTTGCTGGTGGAGCGAAGAGAGATCGACGGGGTTGGTCTGGTTGAGTAACAGCGTTGCTAGCAGTTTCTTTTGCGCAGGGGTAAAACCCGGGAGATCGAGATTGCGCACCAGATAAGCGGCATGCTGTGGTGCCTGTTTAAAATCAACGCTCAGGCCAATTTCATGCAGCTGACAGGCACTAATCAGTAGTTCGCGGCTAATCGGTTCAAGATGCCACTTTTTTTCTACCTGATCGAGAAATTTAGTCGCTAAATTGGCAACGCGATGTGCTTGCTCTGTATCGACCATAAAGCGACGCTGGATATTGCGTAATGTGCGGCTACGAATATCCTGATCCACCGCCAGATGCAGCATGCCGTAGACCAGACCTTCACGTAATGCGCCGCCGGCCAGGGTCATGCATTGAATGTTCAGTTCGGTGAAAATAGCAATCAGAATGGCCAGCCCGCTGGGGAAAACCAGCGCACGTTCCAGCGTTAACCCTTCGATTTCCAGCTCTTCCAGACGACCGCAGTGAATGGCGCGCTGCTTAAGCTGCTGAAGTTTGGCCAGCGTAATGCGCTCATCCATACCCTGCGCCATCATGATTTCCTGCAACGCCTGGACGGTACCAGAGGCACCAACGCAAACTTTCCAGCCATGAAAACGCAGTTTGTCGGCGACCGGGCGCAGAACTTCACGTGCGGCCTTCTCTGCCTCGTCAAAGTTATCCTGTGCCAGATTACGATCGGTAAAATAACGTTCGAGCCAGGTGACGCAGCCCATCGACAGGCTGAACAGAGAGGTGGTTTGTGCGCCGGAACCGGTGACTAATTCAGTGCTGGCGCCACCAATATCCACAACCAGACGCTGATCGGCACCGCCGGTTGTGTGGGCCACACCTTGATAAATCAGTCGCGCTTCTTCTTCACCGCTAATTACCTGGACAGGGCAGCCAAGGATCTCTTGCGCTTTAGCAATAAACACATCGGCATTTACGGCGATGCGTAATGTTGCCGTGGCGACCACGCGGATTTGAGGATGCGGAATATCCTGCAGACGTTCTGCAAACAAGCGCAAGCATTGCCAGCCGCGCTCCATCGCTTCAACAGAGAGCTCGTTGTCACCGTTGAGTCCAGCGGCCAGACGCACTTTGCGTTTGATACGCGTGAGCGTCTGGATGCTTCCTGCCACCTCGCGTACAACCAGCATATGAAAACTATTCGAGCCGAGATCGATTGCTGCATACAGCGAAGTAGAATTCATACACTTCATCCTTCAACCTGTATCTGTGTTGGCTGCGTTCTCTCACCCGAATCATTTACTAAAATAAGCTCATCGGGATTCGTTTTCTTGCCGCCTTGATACAGGCTGAATGATTTTGTGTATGGCATAACTTTTCTTAACCTGAACGACGACGATTACGCGGAGCACCACCGGTACGGCGTGGGCCATTGCCTGTACGCGGGCGCGTTAAGCGCAACGGCTTCGGCAGATCGGTCATCAGCGCATCCGGGTTATATTTGCTGACCGGAATCGAGTGGCCGATATAGGTCTCGATTGCGGGTAAATTCAGCGCGTACTCTTCACAAGCCAGGCTGATAGAGTGACCGCTTGCGCCAGCACGTCCGGTACGACCGATTCGGTGAACGTAATCTTCACAGTCATCCGGCAGGTCATAGTTAAATACGTGCGTTACTGCTGGGATATGCAGGCCACGCGCAGCGACATCCGTCGCAACGAGAATGTCGAGATCGCCACGGGTGAACTCATCAAGAATACGCAGACGTTTTTTCTGTGCTACGTCACCGGTCAGCAGACCGACGCGATGACCGTCCGCAGCAAGGCTGCCCCAGATATCTTCACAACGATGCTTGGTGTTAGCAAAAACAATGGCGCGATCTGGCCACTCTTCTTCAATCAGCGTTTGCAGCAAACGCATTTTCTCTTCGTTGGAAGGGTAGAAGAGCTCTTCTTTAATGCGGTGGCCAGTTTTCTGTTCCGGTTCGACTTCAACGTACTCAGCGTTATTCATCTGTTCGAACGCCAGTTCGCGAACGCGGTATGAGAGGGTTGCAGAAAACAGCATGTTCAGACGTTGGGTGGTTGGCGGCATACGACGGAACAGCCAACGGATATCTTTAATAAAGCCCAGATCGTACATACGATCGGCTTCATCCAGCACCACGACCTGAATCGCGCCCAGATTAATGTGGTTCTGTTTTGCATAGTCGATGAGACGACCGGTCGTGCCGATAAGAATATCGACGCCGCTTTCCAGCACTTTCAGCTGTTTATCGTAACCGTCGCCGCCATACGCCAGGCCTAATTTCAGACCAGTGGTCTGTGCCAGTGGCTCGGCATCGGCGTGGATCTGCACGGCTAATTCACGCGTTGGCGCCATAATTAACGCACGCGGTTGGTTCACCTTGCGATCGGCAATCGCGGGATGAGAGAGAAGATAATGAAACGTTGACGTCAGGAACGCCATCGTTTTTCCGGTACCGGTTTGCGCCTGCCCGGCAACATCACGACCAGCCAGCGTTAGCGGCAGCGCGAGGGCTTGAATGGGCGTACAGTTATGAAAGCCTTTATTTTCAAGGGCTTCTATCACCTTTGGGTGCAGGGCGAAGTCGGAAAACTTCTGTTCTGTTAAATGTGTTTTGCTCATAGTGTGGTAGAATATCAGCTTACTATTGCTTTACGAAAGCGTATCCGGTGAAATAAAGTCAACCTTTAGTTGGTTAATGCTACATCAACACGTCGTTGATTAATGCTACACCAATGCACCAGGCTTATTCCTGTGGAGTTATTATGAGCGATAAAATTATTCACCTGACTGACGACAGTTTTGACACGGATGTACTCAAAGCGGACGGAGCAATCCTCGTTGATTTCTGGGCAGAGTGGTGCGGTCCGTGCAAAATGATCGCTCCGATTCTGGATGAAATCGCTGACGAATATCAGGGCAAACTGACGGTTGCTAAACTGAACATTGACCAAAACCCAGGCACCGCGCCGAAGTATGGTATCCGTGGCATCCCGACCCTGCTGCTGTTTAAAAACGGCGAAGTTGCGGCGACGAAAGTCGGCGCGCTGTCCAAAGGTCAGTTGAAAGAATTCCTCGATGCTAATTTAGCGTAAGGAAGTCTCATGATCGGGCGACCCTACTTCGAAATGATTCGGATGACTGGACGCCCGACTTGAGTCGTGCTAAGTTAGTGTTGACTTCGTATTAAACATACCTTATTAAGTTTGAATCTAGTTATATCCAATACTTCCCGTTGTTTCTCGCGCGAGGAGTGGACAGATTCCTGGCTTGTCACTCAATCCGTCTTGTCGTTTCAGTTCTGCGTACTTTCCTGTGACCAGACAGCGAACAGACATGAGTTGATGGCCGTAAACAGGCATGGATGACCCTGCCATACCATTCACAACATTAAGTTCGAGATTTACCCCAAGTTTAAGAACTCACACCATTATGAATCTTACCGAATTAAAGAATACGCCGGTTTCTGAGCTGATCACTCTCGGCGAAAATATGGGCCTTGAAAACCTGGCTCGTATGCGCAAGCAGGACATTATTTTTGCCATCCTGAAGCAGCACGCAAAGAGTGGCGAAGATATCTTTGGTGACGGTGTGCTGGAGATATTGCAGGATGGATTTGGTTTCCTCCGCTCTGCAGACAGCTCCTACCTCGCCGGTCCTGATGACATCTACGTTTCTCCCAGCCAAATCCGCCGTTTCAACCTCCGCACTGGTGATACCATTTCTGGTAAGATTCGCCCGCCGAAAGAAGGTGAACGCTACTTTGCGCTGTTGAAAGTTAACGAAGTTAACTACGACAAACCAGAAAACGCCCGTAACAAAATCCTCTTTGAGAACTTAACGCCGCTGCACGCAAACTCTCGTCTGCGTATGGAACGTGGTAACGGTTCTACTGAAGACTTAACGGCGCGTGTACTGGATCTGGCATCGCCGATCGGTCGTGGCCAACGTGGTCTGATTGTTGCTCCGCCGAAAGCGGGTAAAACCATGCTGCTGCAGAATATCGCGCAGAGCATTGCATACAATCATCCTGACTGCGTGCTGATGGTGCTGCTGATTGACGAACGTCCGGAAGAAGTTACCGAGATGCAGCGTCTGGTGAAAGGTGAAGTGGTTGCCTCTACCTTTGACGAACCAGCCTCCCGCCACGTTCAGGTTGCGGAAATGGTTATCGAGAAGGCGAAACGTCTGGTTGAACACAAGAAAGACGTTATCATTCTGCTTGACTCCATCACCCGTCTGGCGCGTGCATATAACACCGTGGTTCCGGCTTCCGGTAAAGTACTGACCGGTGGTGTGGACGCCAACGCCCTGCATCGTCCTAAGCGTTTCTTTGGTGCTGCACGTAACGTGGAAGAGGGCGGTAGCCTGACCATTATCGCGACTGCGCTGATTGATACCGGCTCTAAAATGGATGAAGTTATCTACGAAGAGTTTAAAGGTACCGGCAACATGGAACTGCATCTCTCTCGTAAGATTGCTGAAAAACGCGTCTTCCCGGCTATCGACTACAACCGTTCCGGTACCCGTAAAGAAGAGCTGCTCACTACCCAGGAAGAGCTGCAGAAAATGTGGATCCTGCGCAAAATCATCCATCCGATGGGTGAAATCGATGCAATGGAATTCCTCATTAACAAACTGGCGATGACCAAGACCAACGACGATTTCTTCGATATGATGAAGCGTTCCTGATTCGGGCATCATCTGAAAACGCCACGTTTTTACGTGGCGTTTTGCTTTTGTGGATGTAATCTTAACGACACAATAATAATAATCCGGTATGACATACCGCCTGGCGATGAAGGGTTGTAATTCGTATTTTGTGGTTAATAATCATACAGAACCACCTGATATGGAATCGGGTTTCTCTTCTGAATAATCGCCTGGATGGTTATACTTCATATATTGATATTCTTTGAGAGTATGTATAGTGAATTTACTGACAGCAAGTACTGATCTCATCAGTATTTTTTTATTCACAACGCTGTTTCTTTTCTTTGCCCGCAAGGTTGCGAAAAAGATAGGATTGGTGGATAAACCCAACTTCCGCAAACGTCATCAGGGACTGATTCCGTTGGTTGGGGGGATTTCGGTTTACGCAGGCATTTGCTTTACGTTCCTCATCGCCGATTATTATATCCCGCATGCAACTCTCTACCTGGCTTGTGCCGGTGTACTGGTGTTTATCGGTGCACTGGACGACCGCTTTGATATCAGTGTAAAAATCCGTGCGACCATCCAGGCTATCATCGGCATCATTATGATGTCGGTAGGTAAGCTCTATCTGTTGAGCCTTGGGTTCATTTTTGGCCCTTGGGAGATGGTGCTCGGTCCTTTTGGCTATTTCCTTACCCTTTTCGCCGTTTGGGCTGCAATTAACGCCTTTAACATGGTGGATGGGATTGATGGTCTGTTAGGCGGGCTATCCAGC
The DNA here is from genome assembly GCF_016894305.1 of Citrobacter sp. B72. NCBI lineage: Bacteria > Pseudomonadati > Pseudomonadota > Gammaproteobacteria > Enterobacterales > Enterobacteriaceae > Citrobacter > Citrobacter sp. B72. The sequence goes on along the minus strand of NZ_CP069801.1, from coordinate 4,950,234 downwards.
GTATCATTCGCCGCAATGGGGCTTATCTTGTGGTTTGACGGCCAGACAAGCCTGGCTATCTGGTGTTTTGCCATGATCGCCGCCATTCTGCCTTACATCATGCTGAACCTGGGTATTCTCGGACGTCGCTATAAGGTCTTTATGGGCGATGCGGGGAGTACGCTGATTGGCTTTACGGTCATCTGGATCCTGCTGGAGACCACTCAAGGTAAAACGCATCCTATTAGCCCGGTCACCGCACTGTGGATTATTGCCATTCCGTTAATGGATATGGTGGCGATCATGTATCGTCGTTTACGTAAAGGTATGAGCCCTTTCTCCCCGGACCGCCAACATATTCACCATTTAATTATGCGCGCCGGGTTTACTTCCCGACAGGCTTTTGTCCTGATTACGCTGGCTGCTGCGATCCTGGCTTCTATCGGCGTGTTGGCTGAATATTCTCGGGTCGTTCCGGAATGGGTGATGCTGGTGCTCTTTTTACTGGCATTTGTCTTGTATGACTATTGTATTAAACGTGCCTGGAAGGTAGCGAGATTTATCAAACGCTGGAAGCGCAAGTTGCGTAGAAACCGTGACAGTAAACCAAACTTAACCAAATAAATTGAGGGTACGATGACACAACCATTACCGGGGGAACATGCCATGAGCGCTGAAAATGAACTGGACATCCGTGGGTTGTTTCGTACTTTGTGGACAGGGAAGGTGTGGATCGTCGGTATGGCTCTCGCCTTCGCGTTAGTCGCTCTCGCCTATACGTTTTTTGCTCGTCAGGAGTGGAGCGCGACGGCGATTTCAGACAGGCCAACGGTTAATATGTTGGGCGGCTATTACTCTCAGCAGCAGTTCTTACGTAACCTGGACATCAAGGCCAGTCTTGCATCTGCGGATCAGCCGTCAGTGATGGATGAGGCCTATAAAGAATTTATCATGCAGCTTGCCTCATGGGATACGCGCCGTGAATTCTGGCAGCAGACTGATTACTACAAGCAACGTATGGTGGGGAACAGTAAAGCCGATGCGGCGATGCTGGATGAACTGATTAATAACATTCAGTTTATGCCTGGCGATGCGGTTCGTAATACCAATGACAGCGTGAAGCTGATTGCCGAAACGGCACCTGATGCCAACAATCTGTTGCGTCAGTACGTCGCGTTTGCCAGTCAGCGTGCGGCGCGTCATCTGAACGACGAGTTAAAGGGAGCCTGGGCTGCGCGCACTGTGCAGATGAAGGCGCAGGTTAAACGCCAGGAAGAAGTGGCGAAATCGATTTTCTCTCGCAGAGTTCACAACATTGAGCAGGCTCTCAAAATTGCTGAACAGCATAATATTTCGCGTACTTCCACTGACGTTCCGGCTGAAGAGCTACCCGATTCTGAACTGTTTTTGCTTGGACGTCCTATGCTGCAGGCGCGACTCGAAAACCTGCAATCTGTTGGTCCCGATTTCGATCTGGACTACTTCCAAAACCGAGCCATGCTTAACACACTGAACGTTGGGCCAACTCTGGATCCGCGTTTTCAGACCTATCGTTATTTGCGTACGCCGGAGGAACCGGTAAAACGTGACAGCCCTCGTCGTGCCTTCCTGATGATTATGTGGGGCATCGTTGGGGCTCTGATCGGTGCTGGTGTCGCGTTAACCCGTCGCCGCACGATTTAGCAATATCGTTGCAGTGAGGGGCTGGGCCCTCACTGCCAATCCGAAGAGAATCGATGTGAAAGTACTGACTGTATTTGGCACGCGACCGGAGGCCATAAAAATGGCACCTCTGGTTCATGCGCTGGCAAAAGATCCTGATTTTGAGGCAAAAGTTTGCGTCACGGCGCAGCATCGGGAGATGCTCGATCAGGTGTTGAACCTCTTTTCCATTGTACCTGACTACGATCTCAATATTATGCAGCCAGGTCAGGGACTAACAGAAATTACCTGCCGAATACTGGAAGGATTAAAGCCAATTCTGGCTGATTTTAAACCTGACGTTGTGTTAGTTCACGGCGATACCACAACCACCATTGCTACTAGCCTGGCCGCGTTCTATCAGCGCATCCCGGTAGGGCATGTGGAGGCAGGCTTACGTACAGGCGATCTCTACTCTCCCTGGCCGGAAGAGGCGAACCGTACGCTGACCGGGCATCTGGCGATGTATCATTTTGCACCAACAGAAAACTCGCGCCAAAACCTGTTACGGGAAAACATTTCTGATAGCCGTATCTTCGTTACAGGTAATACGGTTATTGATGCGTTGATCTGGGTACGCGATCGCGTACTGGCGAGTGATGCATTACGAGCTGAACTGGCAGAGCATTACCCATTCCTGAGCTCGGATAAAAAGATGATACTGGTGACCGGTCATCGTCGGGAAAGCTTCGGTCGTGGTTTTGAACACATTTGTCATGCGCTGGCGGAAATTGCCGCGGCCAATCAGAACGTACAGATTGTCTATCCGGTGCACCTGAATCCTAACGTCAGCGAACCGGTTAATCGCATTCTGGGGCACGTTGAAAACGTCATCCTGATTGAACCGCAGGATTATATGCCGTTTGTCTGGCTGATGAATCACGCCTGGCTGATCCTTACCGACTCTGGCGGGATTCAGGAAGAAGCCCCATCTCTGGGGAAACCGGTTCTGGTGATGCGCGAAACGACGGAACGTCCGGAAGCGATTACTGCAGGCACAGTACGTCTGGTAGGGACCGACCCGCAGCGTATTGTCGAAGAAGTCACGCGTTTGCTGCATGACGACAATGAATATCAGACCATGAGCCGCGCCCATAATCCGTATGGTGACGGGCAGGCATGTGGCCGCATTTTACACGCGTTAAAAAATAATCGGATATCGCTATGAGTTTTACGACCATTTCTGTCATTGGGCTGGGTTATATCGGACTGCCGACGGCGGCTGCCTTTGCTTCCCGTCAAAAGCATGTGATTGGCGTAGATGTAAATCAACACGCGGTGGATACCATTAATCGCGGTGAAATTCATATCGTTGAGCCAGATTTGGGCGCCGTGGTGAAAACGGCGGTCGAAAATGGATTTCTGCGTGCGACCACAACCCCTGTAGATGCGGATGCCTATCTGATTGCTGTGCCTACTCCGTTTAAGGGGGAGCACGAACCCGATATGGTTTATGTGGAAGCCGCGGCTAAATCTCTTGCACCGGTGCTGAAAAAAGGCACGTTGGTGATCCTTGAATCGACGTCGCCTGTCGGGGCCACTGAACAGATGGCCACATGGCTTGCAGAAATGCGGCCTGACCTGACTTTCCCGCAGCAAGTCGGTGAACACGCGGACGTTAACATTGCTTATTGCCCAGAGCGCGTGCTGCCGGGCCAGGTGATGGTTGAACTGATTAAAAACGACCGCGTGATTGGGGGAATGACCTCCGTCTGTTCCGCGCGTGCTAGCGAACTGTACAACATTTTCCTGGAGGGCGAATGTGTCGTGACCAACGCCCGTACGGCGGAAATGTGCAAACTGACTGAAAATAGCTTCCGCGACGTCAATATCGCCTTCGCCAATGAGCTGTCGCTGATTTGCGCCGATCAGGGGATCAACGTCTGGGAACTGATTCGACTGGCAAATCGCCATCCGCGCGTGAATATTTTGCAACCGGGTCCGGGGGTTGGCGGGCACTGTATCGCGGTTGATCCGTGGTTTATCGTGGCGCAGAACCCGCAGCAGGCGAAATTGATTCGCACCGCGCGTGAGGTTAACGACGGTAAGCCTCATTGGGTGGTTGATCAGGTAAAAGCTGCCGTGGCCGACTGTCTGGCGGATACCAATAAACGGGCCAGCGAAGTGAAAATTGCCTGTTTTGGTCTGGCATTTAAACCGAATATTGATGACTTACGTGAAAGCCCGGCGATGGGAATTGCGCAAAGCATCGCGCATTGGCACAAAGGCGAAACATTGGTGGTGGAACCGAACATCCATCAACTGCCGAAAAAACTGGACGGTCTGTGCCAACTGGCAGCGCTGGATGATGCTCTGGCAAGCGCCGATGTGCTGGTCTTGCTGGTCGACCATAATGAATTTAAAGCCATTAAAGGCGATGCGGTTCACCAGCAATATATCGTTGATACCAAAGGGGTCTGGCGCTAATGAAACGAATTCTGGTTACCGGTGGAGCGGGATTCATCGGCTCGGCGGTTGTACGGCATATCATTCAGGAGACTCAGGATGCGGCAATTGTGGTCGATAAGCTGACCTATGCCGGAAACCTGATGTCGCTGGAGCCGGTTGCACAGAATCCTCGTTTTACCTTTGAGAAAGTCGATATCTGCGATCGAGCTTCGCTCGACAGGGTGTTTCAACACTATCAGCCGGACTGCGTGATGCATCTGGCGGCAGAAAGCCACGTCGATCGCTCAATTGATGGTCCGGCCGCCTTCATCGAAACTAACATCGTGGGAACCTACACGCTGTTGGAAGCGGCGCGCGCTTACTGGGGTGATTTAACCAGCGAGAAAAAATCAGCGTTTCGTTTCCACCATATCTCGACTGACGAGGTGTATGGCGACCTGCATTCTACGGATGATTTCTTCACTGAAACCACACCGTATGCACCGAGCAGCCCTTATTCCGCGTCGAAAGCCAGCAGCGATCATCTGGTTCGCGCTTGGCTGCGTACCTACGGTCTGCCAACGCTGATAACCAACTGTTCTAACAACTATGGTCCGTACCATTTTCCGGAAAAACTGATTCCGCTGATGATCCTCAACGCATTGGCGGGGAAGCCGTTGCCGGTTTACGGCAATGGGCAACAGATCCGTGACTGGTTGTATGTAGAAGATCACGCCAGGGCGCTCTATTGTGTGGCGACAACGGGCGCGGTGGGAGAAACCTATAATATCGGTGGTCATAACGAGCGTAAAAACCTGGAAGTTGTCGAAACGGTTTGCAGCCTGTTGGAAGAGCTGGCACCGCAAAAGCCGCAGGGTATCGCGCAGTACCGCGACTTGATCGCTTTTGTGGACGATCGCCCGGGTCATGATTTGCGTTACGCCATTGACGCGTCGAAAATTGCGCGTGAACTAGGCTGGATGCCGCAAGAAACGTTTGAAAGCGGAATGCGCAAAACCGTGCAGTGGTATCTGGCTAATCAGGCATGGTGGAAACCCGTGCAGGACGGCAGTTACCAGGGCGAACGTTTAGGTCTGAAGGGCTAACAGCCTGGTTTTGGCTCCCGGAGGAGACAACGCATGAAAGGTATCATTCTGGCGGGTGGCTCAGGTACTCGCCTGTATCCCATTACGCGTGGCGTATCGAAGCAGCTATTGCCTATTTACGATAAGCCGATGATTTACTACCCGTTATCAGTATTGATGCTGGCGGGAATTCGCGAAATCCTGATTATCACTACACCGGAAGATAAAGGCTATTTCCAGCGCTTACTGGGCGATGGATCTGAGTTCGGCATTGAATTGCACTATGCTGAGCAACCCAGTCCGGATGGATTAGCACAGGCGTTTATCATTGGTGAAACGTTCCTTAACGGGGAACCATCATGTCTGGTGTTAGGAGACAATATCTTCTTTGGTCAGGGATTCAGTCCAAAACTGCGTCATGTAGCCGCCAGAACACAAGGCGCGACGGTGTTTGGTTACCAGGTGATGGATCCTGAACGTTTTGGTGTCGTGGAGTTTGACGACAATTTTCGCGCTATCTCTCTGGAAGAGAAGCCGAAAGCACCAAAATCAAACTGGGCGGTGACCGGTCTCTATTTCTATGACAGCAAGGTGGTGGAATACGCAAAACGCGTAAAACCTTCTGAGCGTGGGGAGCTGGAGATTACGTCTATCAACCAGATGTATCTTGATGACGGACATCTGACGGTAGAATTGCTCGGGCGTGGCTTTGCCTGGCTGGATACCGGTACGCACGACAGTCTTATCGAAGCGAGTACTTTTGTGCAGACGGTGGAAAAACGCCAGGGCTTTAAAATAGCCTGTCTGGAAGAAATCGCCTGGCGTAACGGTTGGCTGGATGACGAAGGCGTGAAGCGTGCTGCCAGTTCACTGGCCAAAACGGGTTATGGTCAATACCTGCTGGAGCTGCTCCGTGCTCGTCCGCGCCAGTATTGAGCCGCTTAGCTGGGAAAATACGTTCTTTGGCGTGAATAGCGCCATTGTGCGTTTTGACCAACGCGCGCCGGTTCTGACTGCGGATGTGTTGCAGCCCTGGTCGCGGGTACAGGCAAAAATTCCTGCCGCCAATACCCATGAATTAGATGCCCTGCAACAGTTGGGCTTCTCACTGGTTGAAGGTGAAGTGGATTTTGTGCTGCCGGTGATGTGTGCGCATGGCGACCCCGGTGCGCAGGTCGCACAAACTACGGATATCCCTGCATTACGCCAACTGGCAGGACAGGCGTTCGCGCAAAGTCGTTTTCGCGCTCCGTGGTATGCCGCAGATGCCAGCACGCGTTTTTATGCGCAGTGGATTGAAAACGCGGTGCTGGGGACGTTCGATCATCAATGCCTCGTTTTTCGTACACCGGCAGGTGATATTCGTGGCTATGTCTCGCTGCGTGAACTGAATGCGACCGATGCGCGAATTGGCCTGCTGGCCGGGCGTGGGGCGGGAGCAGAACTGATGCAGGCTGCCCTTTGCTGGGCGCAGGCTCGCGGTAAAACAACATTGCGCGTGGCGACCCAAATGGGCAATACCGCCGCGCTTAAACGTTATATACACAGTGGTGCGAATGTGGAAAGCACCGCGTATTGGTTATACAGGTGACACGATGATTCCATTTAACGCACCGCCGGTGGTGGGCACTGAACTCGATTACATGCAGTCTGCGATGAACAGCGGCAAACTGTGTGGCGACGGTGGTTTTACCCGTCGCTGCCAACAGTGGCTGGAACAGCATTTTGGCAGCGAGAAAGTATTGCTGACGCCTTCCTGCACCGCATCGCTTGAGATGGCGGCATTGCTGCTGGATATCCAGCCTGGCGATGAAGTCATTATGCCGAGCTATACGTTTGTCTCCACGGCCAATGCTTTCGTGCTGCGCGGCGCGAAAATTGTCTTTGTTGATATCCGCCCGGATACCATGAACATTGACGAAACGCTGATTGAAGCGGCGATCACCGACAAGACCCGCGCTATCGTTCCGGTGCATTACGCGGGCGTAGCCTGTGAAATGGATACCATCATGGCGCTGGCGACCAAACATAACCTGTTTGTCGTGGAAGATGCGGCCCAGGGCGTCATGTCGACTTACAAAGGTCGGGCGCTGGGGACGATTGGTCACATCGGTTGCTTTAGCTTCCATGAGACCAAAAACTATACCGCAGGCGGTGAAGGTGGTGCGACGCTGATTAATGATAAAAAATTAGTCGAACGTGCAGAGATCATCCGTGAAAAAGGAACTAACCGCAGCCAGTTTTTCCGCGGTCAGGTGGATAAGTATACCTGGCGTGATATTGGCTCCAGCTATCTGATGTCCGATCTGCAGGCTGCCTATCTGTGGGCACAACTGGAAGCGGCTGACCGTATTAACCAGCAGCGTCTGGCGCTGTGGCAGAACTACTATGATGCTCTCGAACCGCTGGCGCGTGCCGGACGCATTGATCTGCCTTCTGTCCCGGAAAACTGCGTGCAGAATGCCCATATGTTTTATATCAAGCTGCGCGATATCGACGATCGCACGGCGTTGATTAACTTCTTGAAAGAAGCTGAAATTATGGCGGTGTTCCACTATATCCCGCTACATGATTGTCCGGCTGGCGATAAATTCGGCGTATTTGCCGGTGTTGATCGTTTCACCACTAAAGAGAGCGAGCGTCTGCTGCGCTTGCCGCTGTTTTACAACCTGTCGCCAGTAAACCAGCGAACGGTCATTTCGACCTTACTCAACTACTTCGCCTGATATGTCGCTTGCTAAAGCGTCCTTATGGACGGCAGCCAGTACGCTGGTAAAAATTGGTGCAGGTTTGCTGGTCGTGAAGCTGCTGGCGGTGTCGTTTGGCCCGGCAGGCGTGGGGCAGGCGGGTAACTTCCGCCAGATGGTCACCGTGCTTGGTGTCCTGGCGGGGGCCGGCATTTTCAACGGCGTCACGAAATATGTTGCGCAGCACCATGACGATCCGACCCGGCTCCGTAAGGTAGTCGGTACATCTTCCGCGATGGTGCTGGGATTCTCTACGCTGATGGCGGTGATTTTTCTGCTGGCGGCCGCGCCAATCAGTCAGGGATTGTTTGGCCATACTCATTATCAGGGGCTGGTAAGACTGGTTGCGCTGGTGCAGATGGGTATTGCCTGGGCGAACCTGCTGCTGGCGTTGATGAAGGGCTTTCGCGATGCGGCGGGTAACGCGCTGTCGTTGATTGTGGGTAGCCTGGTAGGCGTGGTGGCTTATTATGGCTGTTATCGCCTGGGAGGGTATGAAGGCGCTTTGCTGGGTCTGGCGTTAGTGCCCGCGTTGGTCGTTATCCCCGCCGCTATTATGCTGATTAAGCGTGGGGCAATTCCCCTGCATTACCTGAAACCCTCGTGGGATAACGGCCTGGCTGGACAGCTAAGCAAGTTTACCCTGATGGCGCTGATTACCTCCGTAACGCTGCCTGTGGCATACGTGATGATGCGAAACCTGCTGGCGGCGCAGTACAGTTGGGATGATGTGGGGATTTGGCAGGGAGTAAGCAGTATCTCTGATGCTTATCTGCAATTCATTACCGCCTCATTCAGCGTTTACTTGCTTCCGACGTTGTCTCGACTGACCGAAAAGCGCGACATTACGCGCGAGGTGGTTAAGTCGCTGAAGTTCGTGTTACCGGCGGTTGCCGCAGCGAGCTTTACTGTTTGGTTGCTGCGTGATTTTGCGATCTGGCTGCTTTTCTCCGCAAAATTCACCGCCATGCGCGATCTGTTTGCCTGGCAACTGGTCGGCGATGTACTGAAAGTTGGGGCGTATGTCTTTGGGTATCTGGTGATCGCGAAAGCATCGCTGCGGTTTTATATTTTGGCTGAAATTAGCCAGTTCATGTTATTGACGGTGTTTGCTCACTGGCTGATCCCTGCACACGGTGCGCTGGGAGCGGCACAGGCTTATATGGCAACGTACATCGTCTATTTTTCTCTTTGTTGTGGCGTGTTTTTACTCTGGCGTAGGCGGGCATGACTGTACTGATTCACGTTCTGGGATCGGATATCCCTCACCATAACCAAACCGTGTTGCGGTTTTTCAACGACTCGCTGGCCGCGACGAGCGAGCATGCGCGCACGTTTATGGTTGCCGGTCAGGATGCGGGACTCAGTGAGAGCTGCCCGGCGTTATCGCTAAGCTTCTACAGCGGGAAAAAGGCGCTTGCTGACGCTGTGATCGCGAAAGCAAAAGCGGATCGCCAACAGCGTTTCTTCTTCCACGGTCAGTTCAACACCAGCCTGTGGCTGGCGCTGCTGAGTGGCGGGATTAAACCGGCGCAGTTTTACTGGCATATCTGGGGCGCTGATTTATACGAAGTCTCCAGTGGACTGAAATTCCGCCTGTTTTACCCGATTCGCCGCATGGCGCAGAATCGTGTGGGCTGCGTGTTTGCCACACGGGGCGATTTACGTTATTTCGCCGAGCAACATCCCCGTGTGCGGGGTGAGTTGCTCTATTTCCCAACGCGAATGGATCCTTCACTCAATAACATGAGCAATGATTGCCAGCGCAGCGGCAAGATGACGGTGCTGGTTGGCAACTCTGGCGATCGCAGCAATGAGCATGTTGCCGCGCTTCGTGCCGTCCATCAGCAGTTTGGTGACACGGTGAATGTGATTGTGCCGATGGGTTATCCCGCCAATAATGCGGCCTATATCGACGAGGTTCGCCAGGCTGGCCTGGCGTTATTTAGCGCAGATAATCTGCAAATTTTGAGTGAAAAGCTGGAATTTGATGCCTATCTAACATTATTGCGGCAGTGTGATTTGGGTTACTTTATTTTTGCCCGTCAACAGGGAATCGGTACCCTGTGTTTGCTGATCCAGGCGGGTATCCCATGCGTGCTCAACCGTGAAAATCCCTTCTGGCAGGATATGGTGGAACAAAATCTTCCGGTGTTATTTACCACTGATGATCTCAATGAAGGCGTCGTACGTGAAGCGCAGCGCCAGTTGGCATCGGTAGATAAAAATACTATTACCTTCTTTAGCCCGAATTATCTGCAGCCGTGGCACAATGCGCTGCGCATTGCTTCAGGAGAAACCGTATGAGCCTGATGCAATTCAGCGGTCTTCTGGTGGTCTGGCTGCTCTCCACCTTGTTTATCGCCACGCTGACCTGGTTTGAGTTCCGCCGCGTGCGTTTTAACTTCAATGTTTTCTTCTCATTGTTGTTCTTGCTGACGTTCTTCTTCGGATTCCCGTTAACCAGCATCCTGGTGTTCCGCTTTGATGTGGCAGTGGCTCCGCCGGAGATCCTTCTACAGGCCTTGCTGTCAGCCGCCTGTTTCTATGCCGTCTACTACGTGACGTATAAAACGCGCTTGCGCAAACGAGTAGATGATAAGCCGCGCAGGCCGCTGTTTACCATCAATCGCGTTGAAGCCCATTTGACCTGGGTTACCCTGATGGCGATTGCGCTGGTGAGCGTGGGCATCTTCTTTATGCACAACGGATTCCTGCTGTTCAGACTGCAATCCTATAGCCAGATTTTTTCCAGTGAAGTCTCTGGCGTCGCTCTGAAGCGTTTCTTCTACTTCTTCATTCCGGCAATGCTGGTGGTTTATTTCCTGCGTCAGGACAGCAAAGCGTGGGTGTTCTTCCTCGTGAGTACCGTCGCGTTTGGTTTGCTGACCTATATGATTGTGGGTGGGACGCGCGCCAATATCATTATCGCGTTTGCCATCTTCTTGTTTATCGGCATTATTCGCGGCTGGATTTCGCTGTGGATGTTGGCCGCTGCAGGCGTGTTGGGCATTGTCGGGATGTTCTGGCTGGCGTTGAAGCGCTACGGAATGAGCGTTAGCGGCGATGAGGCGTTCTATACGTTCCTGTACCTTACGCGCGACACCTTCTCACCGTGGGAGAACCTGGCGCTATTGCTGCAGAATTACCACAATATTGAGTTCCAGGGGCTGGCGCCGATCGTCCGTGACTTCTACGTCTTTATTCCCTCCTGGCTGTGGCCTGGGCGGCCGAGTATTGTACTCAACTCAGCGAACTACTTTACCTGGGAAGTGTTGAACAACCACTCAGGACTGGCGATTTCGCCGACGTTAATTGGTTCACTGGTGGTGATGGGCGGGGCGCTGTTTATACCATTAGGCGCGATTGTTGTTGGGCTCATCATCAAGTGGTTCGACTGGCTGTATGAGCTAGGTAACCGAGAAACCAATCGCTATAAGGCGGCGATTTTGCACAGTTTCTGTTTTGGCGCCATTTTCAATATGATCGTGTTGGCACGTGAAGGGCTGGATTCGTTTGTCTCACGAGTGGTCTTTTTCCTCGTGATTTTCGGCGTTTGCCTACTGGTGGCAAAATTGTTGTTCTGGCTGTTTGATAGCGCGGGACTCATTCATAAACGAATCAAATCGCTGCCCCGGACACAGATTGAAGGATCGTAATGACAGATAACACAACTGCGCCGCTGTATTCGCTGCGCGGATTACAACTGATTGGCTGGCGCGATATGCAACATGCGCTGAATTACCTGTTTGCCGAAGGACACCTCAGGTCAGGAACGCTGGTGGCTATTAACGCTGAGAAGATGCTGACAGCAGAAGATAACCCTGAAGTGAGGGAGCTGATCAACGCCGCGGAGTTCAAGTATGCGGATGGGATTAGCGTGGTGCGTTCGGTGCGCAAAAAATTCCCACAGGCGCAGGTTTCACGCGTGGCCGGAGCTGACCTTTGGGAAGCGCTGATGGCGCGAGCTGGGCAAAACGGAACGCCAGTTTTCCTGGTTGGCGGCAAGCCTGAAGTTCTGGCACAAACAGAAGCAAAACTACGTGCGCAGTGGCGCGTGAACATTGTGGGTAGTCAGGACGGTTATTTTACCCCAGAGCAGCGTCAGACGTTGTTTGAGCGTATTCACGCCAGCGGTGCGCAAATTGTGACGGTGGCGATGGGCTCGCCAAAACAAGAGATCTTTATGCGTGATTGCCGCAAGACTCACCCTGACGCGCTGTATATGGGCGTAGGGGGCACCTACGACGTCTTTACCGGTCACGTTAAGCGTGCGCCTAAAATCTGGCAAAATCTGGGGCTGGAGTGGCTGTATCGCTTATTGTCGCAGCCGAGCCGTATTACTCGACAACTTCGCTTATTACGCTATCTCCGCTGGCACTATACCGGCAACCTCTGACGCTCTCTCTCCTCTGATAAGTAGCGTGATCTGCTAATTACGCTACTTATTCACAACATAATCGCTGCTTTCTCGCACAATCTATTCATTTTTTGAATGCTTTAATTGCCATTTAAGCGATTTTAGGAAACCATTCGCAACAATCATTGCAGTGCCGTGGTGTTTTTGGCGCCAACCGTAAAGCGGTCGGTGCCGCATGGCCTGTTATGGCATAACAAGATGTACCCATAACGAGAACCGGTAATACCGGACAGCATGCAAACACATCAAGAGGATTTATGGCTGAGAACAAACCTGAGCTACAGCGTGGGCTGGAGGCTCGTCACATCGAATTAATTGCCCTTGGGGGCACTATTGGCGTTGGGCTATTTATGGGGGCCGCCAGTACCCTTAAATGGGCGGGACCTTCGGTTCTGCTGGCGTATATCGTCGCCGGGCTGTTCGTGTTTTTCATTATGCGTTCTATGGGGGAGATGTTATTCCTCGAGCCGGTTGCAGGTTCATTCGCTGTTTACGCTCACCGTTATATGAGCCCCTTCTTTGGCTATCTCACCGCCTGGTCATACTGGTTTATGTGGATGGCTGTGGGGATCTCAGAGATTACCGCCATCGGGGTGTATGTGCAGTTCTGGTTCCCGGAAATGGCGCAATGGATACCCGCACTGATCGCGGTCGGACTGGTTGCGTTGGCAAACCTCGCTGCGGTTCGCCTGTATGGTGAAATTGAGTTCTGGTTTGCCATGATCAAAGTGACCACCATCATTGTGATGATCGTCATTGGGGTTGGGGTGATTTTCTTCGGCTTTGGCAATGGCGGCCAGGCGATTGGTTTTGGCAACCTGACCGAGCACGGCGGCTTCTTTGCTGGGGGCTGGAAGGGCTTCCTGACGGCATTGTGTATTGTTGTGGCGTCTTACCAGGGCGTGGAGCTGATCGGCATCACTGCAGGAGAAGCGAAGAATCCACAGGTCACGCTGCGTAGCGCGGTGGGTAAAGTGCTGTGGCGCATTCTGATTTTCTACGTTGGTGCGATTTTTGTCATCGTCACTATTTTCCCGTGGAATGAGATTGGCAGCAACGGTAGCCCGTTTGTTCTCACCTTTGCCAAGATTGGTATTACTGCTGCGGCAGGGATTATTAACTTTGTGGTACTGACGGCGGCGCTGTCTGGCTGTAACAGCGGCATGTACAGCTGTGGGCGTATGCTCTACGCGCTGGCAAAGAATCGCCAGCTTCCTGCCGTTGTTGGAAAAGTATCACGCCATGGCGTGCCGGTTGCCGGAGTGGCTATTTCTATCGCGATCCTGCTGATTGGCTCATGCCTGAACTACATCATTCCTAACCCGCAGCGCGTGTTTGTTTATGTCTATAGCGCCAGCGTGTTGCCGGGGATGGTGCCGTGGTTTGTGATCCTGATAAGCCAGCTGCGTTTCCGTCAGGCGCATAAAGCGGCGATTGCCAGTCATCCATTCCGCTCCATTCTGTTCCCGTGGGCGAATTATTTGACGATGGCGTTCCTGATTTGCGTATTAATTGGCATGTACTTTAATGAAGATACCCGAATGTCGCTTTTTGTTGGCATGGGTTTCTTACTGGCCGTGACGCTCATTTATAAGGTTTTTGGTCTGAATCGTCATGGCACAGCCCATAAATTGCGGGAATAAGCGACAAAACGCACAAACCATGACCAAACGATAATTTATTTTAAAAAAGCACTAGACAGAAGACCGAGACCTCCGTAATATCCAGCCCCGCAACGGCGCTAAGCGCCCGTAGCTCAGCTGGATAGAGCGCTGCCCTCCGGAGGCAGAGGTCTCAGGTTCGAATCCTGTCGGGCGCACCATTTAGTAGGGTGCCAGAGCTGCGGTGGTTTTAATACCGCGTAAAAGATTTGCAGTGGTGGCTATAGCTCAGTTGGTAGAGCCCTGGATTGTGATTCCAGTTGTCGTGGGTTCGAATCCCATTAGCCACCCCATTAATTTAAAGTTGTGAAATGCGAAGGTGGCGGAATTGGTAGACGCGCTAGCTTCAGGTGTTAGTGTCCTTAGGATGTGGGGGTTCGAGTCCCCCCCCTCGCACCACGACTTAAAGAATTGAACTAAAAATTCAAAAAGCAGTAAAACGGCGAGTAGCGCAGCTTGGTAGCGCAACTGGTTTGGGACCAGTGGGTCGGAGGTTCGAATCCTCTCTCGCCGACCAATTTTGAACCCCGCTTCGGCGGGGTTTTTTGTTTTCTGATTTCCCTTCTTAGCCTTCGCATCTGCGAATTTCCTGAAGTCTTAAAAAGTCCGAATACCTGGTTTTTGCAGTGCAATCGTGGCATGCGTTGTGCAATAATATGCGGGTAGATGCTCATTCCATCTCTTATGTTCGCCATCTGGCCTCATAAACTCAGGAATGATGCAGAGCCGTTTACGGTGCTTATCGTCCACAGACAGATGTCGCTCAGGCCTCATCAAACACCATGGACATAACGTTGAGTGAAGCACCCATTTATGTTGTCATACAGACCTGTTTAACGCCTGCTCCTTACCGAGCGGGCGTTTTTTTATGCATAAACAAAATCCTTCGAGCGACTTCTCGAAGGATTTTGTTTATACGATTGAAAAATATGTAGGCCCGGTAAGCGAAAGCGCCACCGGGCATTCAGGAGTTACTGCGGGGGATTGTTGTTCTGCAGCGTCAACATCAGGCCATCACGGCGCATGGTGGCGGCTTCTTCCGGCTGGTGCAGTCTGTCCAGCGCGTCAGCAAGCCAGGCGTAGTCATAGGCATCCGGGCGCTGTTTGAGAGCGGCACGGAAGGCGAGCGTAGCTTCCTGCCATTCCCCATGCTTCATTAACGACTGACCCAGCGTACTCCACAGCAACGGGCGATCGCCCACGGCTTTAATCTGCTGGCGCAGCACTTTTTCTATCTGTTCCGGATTATTGGTTTTCAGACGCGGGATCGGCAGCACCAGGCGGTCATCGTACTGACGTTTCAAACCATCAATGATGACCTGCTGCGCCGTATCGTGATCGTCACACTCAATCAGATGTTCAGCCATTGCTACCTGCAAAGCAACCTGATGACGGGTTTTACGGCTCTGGTTTTTCCACCATGCACGCAGCCCCTCGCTGCCCTGATCGGCGCGGACTTGATCCATCAAGCCAACCCATGCCTGTTGTTCCAGCATGGCGCGGTGCTCGTCATCACCCACATGCGCTTTTGCCATGGATGGGATGATATCCAGCAAGGAACTCCATGCGCCGGTGCGTATGTAGGCCTGCTCAGCCAGACGCAGCACTTCCGGATGGCGCGGCGTCACTTCCAGCAGTTTGTCTACGCTGTGGCGTGCGGCGTGATTTTCATTACGCGCCAGTTGCAGGCGAACGCGAGCGATTTCTACCGGGATCGTATCATTTCCGGCCAGTTCGGCAGCACGCTCAAGGTGTTGGTTGGCGCGCGCTTCGTCACCGCGCTGCTGAGCCGCTTCTGCCGCCAGCAGGTAATTCACTACCGGCTGTTCTGCATGATCGGCATTTTTCGACATCAGCTTCTCAACCTGCTGATAGTCACCTTCTGCCAGTTTGAGTAGGGCCTGTTCGGTCTGCTTACGGGCGCGACGGCGCTTACGACCCACAAACCACCCACGGGTATGTGCGCCGGTGCGGAAGATTCGGCGCAACAGCCATTCAATCGCAAACAGGACGACCATGGCGACGATCAGGATGATCACCAGGCCCGTCACGCTGGTTTCGATATTGTAGTTATCCGTCTGGATCAGCACGTAACCCTGATGACCAGCTATCATCGGACCGACGACGATCCCGGCGATCAACAGCACAAAGAGCAACAATACTTTTAGCATCATTATTCTCCTTGCGGCGCGGTTGCCGGAGCGTCTGTCGAAGGCGCTGGCGCTGCTGCTACCGGTGCTGTGGCAGGCTGCGCCAGTAAATTACGTACGCGGGTCTGCATTAACTTGTCGAGAATAGCCTGGCTCTGCAGCGTTTCCGGAACATCCATACTGATGCTTTGCTGGCTCAGTTGGTCTACTTCTTCAAGGAACGCTTTGGTCGCTGCATCGTCGGTGTCGTAGTAAGCACGCACCCATGTGGAGACATTTTCCAGCGCCTGGCGGTATGTCTCTTCCTGGTGACGCGGCACGGCCTGTGCGGCCACTAACAGACGAGAACGGATGTTCTCTCGTAAGTAAACGTCCTGGTTCGGTGCCAGCAGCGGGACGGCGGTTTCATCACGACGACGAATAGTGATGAAGCTGTCCATAAAGTTCTGCCAGCTTTTTTGCAGATTGACGCGCCATTCGCTAATCGAGCTGGAAAGCTCACTGCTGTCGGAGTCCATTGGTGAATCGTCGGTGTCGTTGTCGGCCAGACGCAGGTTATCAATCTGATTAGAGAGCTGATTCACTTTCAGGATAATGCCGTCATAGTCGACCTGAGTCACCGCGGAGAGGCTCGCGATGTCGTCAGTAATCGCACGTCGCGCGGTAATTAAGCTCGGGTCGTTCATATCTGCCAGACTGGCGTCGGCGCTTTTCAACAGCGCCGCGGCGGTGGTGACGTCCTGATCGCTCCATAATTTACGACCGGCCAGTTTCACCAGAAAATCAGCCTGCGCCAGCAGCCATGTGCCAGCATCGCTGCCGGAGATGGTGGCGACTTTTTGCTGGACTTCATCAAGCTGTTTGACCAGCGCGGCCTGCTGACGTGAGGCTTCATCCAGCTGCGTTGCCTGATGTTTAATAATGCCTTCCAGCTCAGCTTTTTGGCTTTCCTGCGCTTTTTGCAGCGCCGTCAGCTGGTTCGCCAGCGCATCGCTGGTTGCCGTTTGTGTTGTTGCCTGTTGTTTCCCCCAGCCGTACAGCCCAACGCCTGCAGCCAGCGCAATAGCAATCGCCACAGCGCTCAGAATCAGCGCCGTGCTGTTCTTACTCTTTTTTTCAGTATTGACTGGCTGTGACGTGGTTTCCACGGCCTCCCTGGTCTCTTCAACCACGGCGGAGGATTTTTCTTGTTCCGTCATTATGGCATCCCATTATGAGAGTTATTGTAATGCGCGTAGTAGCGCATCGTTGTCGGCGTTATCAGCGACCTTAATATCTTGCCAGCCCAGTTCCCGGGCGAGGTGCGCCAGACGCTCACTGACGACCAACAGCCGACAGCGTAGTAACCAGTGCTCACGATACCACTGCGGAATGAGCGACCAGAGCTGTTGTAGCATCTCTCCGCTGGTGACAACCACCGTGGTTACGCCACGGGATTGCCAGCGCATCGCTTCTTCCGCACCATCGTAATGTTTTGCACTGCGTTGATAACATTCACAAAAATCGACATCGGCTCCGCGTGTCGTCAGGGTTTCACCTATCAGCTCCCGGCCACCGTTGCCGCGTAATATAAGCGCGCGTTTTCCCGCAATATTTTGTAATTCAGGTAATTGTAGCAAGACTTCGCTAATTTCCCGATCCAGAGGGTAGTGAATATTGAAGCCGCTAACAGTATGCAGCGCCAGCGCCGTTGTACGGCCAATGGCAAAATAACGCGGAAGGGATGGCCAGCTTTTCTCTTGCTGGCGAAGCTCGGCATCTGCAAAGGTGACGGCGTGCTGCGAGAGAGCGAAGACCAGATCGTTCTCCGTCAGCGCCGACAGTCGGGAAGCAACCGTTGCCAGTTCCCGACCAGGTGAAAACTCGATGAGCGGAAAACTCCAGGCTACCTGCCCCAGTGTGCGCAGTCGGCTCACTAACTCTTCCCCTGCGGGAGACGGGCGGGTGACCAGAATACTCATGCGGGGGCTTCTCCGTTATAAACTTCCGCCAGAATTGCGCGCGCACCGTTCTCCAGCAGTTCTTCTGCCAGAGAGATGCCCATCTGTTCGGCATCTTGTGTGGCGCCGCGACGTTCTCCGCATACCATCTGTGAACCGTCTGGCGCGCCGACCAGCGCACGTAGCCAAATCTCACCGTCGATGATTTCGGCATAGCTACCAATAGGTACCTGACATCCCCCTTCCAGGCGGGTGTTCATGGCGCGTTCTGCTTTGACGCGTAGCGCGGTCTCTTCATGGTTGAGCGGCGCTAACAGCGCCTGAGTGCGCATATCATCCAGTCGACATTCTATGCCTACTGCGCCTTGCCCGACAGCGGGCAGGGAGACTTCCGGCGGCAGAGCGGTGCGGACTCGCGACTCAAGACCTAAACGTTTTAATCCGGCGACCGCCAGAATAATGGCGTCATAATCGCCGTTATCCAGTTTGCTGAGGCGCGTGCCTACGTTGCCGCGCAGCGAACGGATGACGAGATCCGGGCGACGCTTCGCCAACTGGCACTGGCGGCGCAAACTGGATGTCCCGACGATGCTGCCTGCGGGGAGTTCATCCAGCGAGTTGTACTTATTTGAGACGAAAGCATCACGCGGATCCTCTCGCTCACAAATGGTGACCAGTCCAAGACCGTCAGGGAATTCAACCGGCACATCCTTCATGGAATGCACAGCGATATCGGCGCGTTTTTCCAGCAGCGCGACTTCCAGTTCTTTAACAAACAACCCTTTCCCCCCAACCTTCGCCAGCGGGGTATCAAGGATCACATCGCCACGGGTTACCATAGGAACCAGTTCCACGATCAGACCGGGGTGGTTTGCCATTAAGGCGTCTTTGACATAATGTGCCTGCCAGAGCGCAAGGGGGCTTTGGCGTGTGGCAATTCTCAAAACATTGTCTAACATGCTTGTTACCGTCATTATCAATCATTGACCATCCTAACATCCTTATCAAAGGGATGTCAGCGTTACGCTCAAACGTAAGTGAGAGGAAAAGGCGCTGCATCATCACTGGCAGTGAATAATGACGAGAAACCTCCCGACCGTATGAAGGAATTTACACGTAACGAACGGTGCTACACTTGTATGTAGCGCATCTTTCTTTACGGTCAATGAGCAAGGTGTTAAATTGATCACGTTTTAGACCATTTTTTCGGCTGAACAGCATAAAAAAATATGGGCGAAAAACAGGTAACGGTTATTTTTGACATACGGTTTATCCGAATTGATGGCGATTATTGTGAGCGCTTGCGCCGCGGCAATCGACAACATGACGGATAGCAACATCAGGCGATACGTCTTGTACCTCTATATTGAGACTCTGAAACAGAGACTGGATGCCATAAATCAACTGCGTGTGGATCGCGCGCTTGCTGCCATGGGACCTGCCTTCCAGCAGGTATACAGTCTGCTGCCGACATTATTGCACTACCACCATCCGCTGATGCCGGGTTACCTCGATGGTAACGTTCCCAAAGGCATATGCTTTTACACGCCTGATGAAACCCAACGCCACTACCTGAACGAACTGGAACTGTACCGCGGTATGTCGCCGCAGGATCCTCCCAAGGGCGAACTGCCGATCACCGGCGTTTACTCAATGGGTAGCACCTCTTCGGTAGGGCAAAGCTGTTCCTCTGACCTTGATATCTGGGTCTGCCATCAATCCTGGCTGGATAGCGAAGAGCGCCAGCTGCTGCAGCGAAAATGTAGCCTGCTGGAAAGCTGGGCCGCTTCGCTGGGCGTTGAAGTCAGTTTCTTCCTGATTGATGAAAACCGTTTCCGTCACAATGAAAGCGGCAGTCTGGGTGGTGAAGACTGTGGCTCGACGCAGCATATCCTGTTGCTTGATGAATTCTATCGCACCGCTGTGCGCCTCGCGGGTAAACGTATTCTGTGGAATATGGTGCCGGGCGACGAAGAAGAGCATTACGACGATTACGTCATGACGCTCTACGCACAGGGGGTGTTAACGCCAAACGAATGGCTAGATCTCGGCGGGCTCAGTTCGCTTTCCGCCGAAGAGTACTTTGGCGCCAGCCTCTGGCAGTTGTACAAGAGTATCGACTCCCCGTACAAAGCGGTGCTGAAAACGCTGCTGCTGGAAGCCTATTCCTGGGAATACCCAAATCCACGCCTGTTGGCGAAAGATATTAAACAGCGCCTGCATGACGGCGAGATCGTCTCTTTTGGTCTCGATCCTTACTGCATGATGCTGGAGCGCGTTACCGAGTACCTCACGGCGATCGAAGATCCGACGCGCCTGGATTTAGTGCGTCGATGTTTCTACTTAAAAGTGTGTGAGAAACTGAGCCGTGAGCGCGCCTGCGTGGGCTGGCGTCGTGAAGTATTAAGTCAGTTAGTGAAAGAGTGGGGCTGGGATGACGCCCGTCTGACCATGCTGGATAACCGCGCTAACTGGAAGATTGACCAGGTACGCGAAGCACATAACGAACTGCTCGATGCGATGATGCAGAGCTATCGTAACCTGATCCGCTTTGCGCGGCGCAATAACCTCAGCGTCAGCGCCAGCCCGCAGGATATCGGCGTGCTGACCCGTAAGCTGTATGCCGCGTTTGAAGCGTTGCCGGGTAAAGTCACGCTGGTGAACCCGCAGATATCTCCGGATCTCTCGGAACCGAATCTGACCTTTATCCATGTACCGCCGGGTCGTGCCAACCGTTCAGGTTGGTATCTCTACAACCGCGCGCCTAACATGGACTCGATCATCAGCCATCAGCCGCTGGAATATAACCGCTATCTCAACAAGCTGGTGGCGTGGGCCTGGTTCAATGGCCTGCTGACCTCGCGTACGCATTTGTTTATTAAGGGCAACGGCATTGTTGATTTGCCGAAGCTGCAGGAAATGGTCGCCGACGTGTCGCACCACTTCCCGCTGCGACTGCCTGCGCCAACGCCGAAAGCGCTCTATAGCCCATGCGAAATTCGCCATCTGGCGATCATCGTTAACCTCGAATATGACCCAACGGCAGCGTTTCGCAATCAGGTGGTACATTTTGATTTCCGTAAGCTGGACGTCTTCAGCTTTGGCGAAGAGCAAAATTGCCTGGTAGGAAGCGTCGACCTGCTGTACCGCAACTCGTGGAATGAAGTGCGTACGCTGCACTTCAACGGCGAGCAGGCGATGATTGAAGCGTTAAAAACGATTCTGGGCAAAATGCACCAGGATGCCGCGCCGCCAGATAGCGTCGAGGTCTTCTGCTATAGCCAGCATCTGCGCGGTTTAATTCGCACCCGCGTCCAGCAACTGGTGTCTGAGTGCATCGAATTACGCCTCTCCAGCACCCGTCAGGAAACCGGACGTTTCAAAGCGCTGCGTGTTTCCGGCCAGACGTGGGGATTGTTCTTCGAGCGCCTGAACGTTTCGGTACAGAAGCTGGAAAACGCAATTGAATTCTATGGCGCAATTTCACATAACAAACTGCACGGGCTTTCCGTCCAGGTTGAGACCAACCATGTGAAACTGCCGTCGGTGGTCGACGGTTTTGCCAGCGAAGGGATTATTCAGTTCTTTTTCGAAGAAACGGGTGATGAGCAGGGCTTTAATATCTACATTCTGGACGAAAGCAATCGGGCCGAGGTGTATCACCACTGCGAAGGTAGCAAAGAGGAGTTGGTACGCGACGTCAGCCGTTTCTACTCATCGTCGCACGATCGTTTTACCTACGGCTCCAGCTTCATCAACTTTAACCTGCCGCAGTTCTATCAGATTGTGAAAACCGACGGGCGCGCGCAGGTGATTCCGTTCCGCACCCAGCCGATTAGCGCTGTCCCGCCAGCCAGTCAGGACAACGACACGCCGCTGTTACAGCAGTATTTCTCGTGAGTTAACTTGCCCGGTGGCGCTATGTTTACCGGGCCTACAGTAGGCCGGATAAGCAAAGCGCATCCGGCAAATAAATCAACGGAAGCTCACCTCTTCACCCGCCTGCTGCGTTGCCGCCTGTTCCAACAGATCCCAGAACGTTTCGCCGCTCCGGTCGCAGATCCACTCGTCGCCTTTCAGGTCAAAGTGGTAGCCGCCCTGTTTGGTCGCCAGCCACACCTGGTGCAGCGGCTCCTGACGGTTAATGATAATTTTGCTGCCGTTTTCGAAGCTGATGGTCAGCACGCCGCCGTTGATCTCACAATCGATATCGCTGTCGCCATCCCAGTCATCCAGACGTTCTTCAATGGTCATCCACAGGGTGTCAGCAAGGCGATGAAATTCACTGTCGTTCATTTTCTTATCCTATTTTTCGTGATGCCCGCAGTATAACGTGGAATAAATCGCGATGCAGTTTTTAGCCAAACTCTTGCTTTTACGCCTTCTCCTGCGATGATAGAAAACAGAAAGCATGAACTTTACAGGCAATCCATAATGAAAAACGTGTTAAAGCCACTCGCTGTCATTTTTACTCTGTTCAGCCTGACGGGCTGTGGGTTAAAAGGCCCGCTCTATTTCCCGCCAGCTGATAAAACCGCGCCGCCTCCGACCAAGAGCGTTCAGCCGCAATCGCAATCCACCACGCCTGAGAAAAACGATCGTGGGATTAGTGATGGGCCTTCTCAGGTGAATTACTAACGGCAGGAATAGATTTTACATTTCTGTACCCGCGTGAACGGAGTGAATGATGCAATTCTCTAAAATGCATGGCCTTGGCAACGATTTTATGGTCGTCGACGCGGTAACGCAGAATGTCTTTTTCTCACCAGAGCTGATCCGCCGCCTGGCCGACAGACATCTCGGCGTTGGATTTGATCAACTGCTGGTGGTTGAGCCTCCGTATGATCCGGAGCTGGATTTCCACTACCGTATTTTTAATGCCGACGGCAGTGAAGTGTCACAGTGTGGCAATGGCGCCCGCTGTTTTGCCCGTTTTGTTCGCCTGAAAGGGCTGACTAATAAACGTGATATTCGCGTCAGTACCGCGAATGGTCGTATGGTATTAACCGTAACCGACGACGAGCTGGTGCGGGTGAATATGGGCGAACCCAATTTTGAACCCTCGCAGGTTCCTTTTCGCGCTAACAAAGCAGAGAAGACCTATATTATGCGCGCGGCCGAACAGACAGTATTGTGCGGCGTGGTTTCAATGGGGAACCCGCACTGCGTGATTCAGGTTGATGATGTTGATACGGCCACGGTAGAAACACTGGGACCGGTTCTGGAAAGCCACGAACGCTTCCCTGAACGCGCCAATATCGGATTTATGCAGGTGGTAAAACGCGAACATATCCGACTGCGCGTCTATGAGCGCGGCGCGGGTGAAACGCAGGCCTGCGGCAGCGGTGCGTGCGCTGCCGTTGCGGTCGGTATCCAGCAGGGTCTGCTGGCAGAAGAAGTGAGGGTGGAATTACCGGGCGGTCGACTTGATATCGCCTGGAAAGGTCCGGGTCATCCGCTGTATATGACTGGCCCGGCGGCACATGTCTACGACGGATTTATTCACTTATGAAGCAACCAGGGGAAGAACTACAGGAAACGCTCATGGAGCTGGACGACCGGGCGGTCGTCGATTACCTGCAACGTAATCCTGAGTTTTTTATCCGTAATGCCCAGGCCGTTGAAGCGATGCGAGTTCCGCACCCAGTGCGGGGCACGGTCTCTTTAGTGGAATGGCATATGGCGCGGGCACGTAATCATATTAACGTGCTGGAAGAGAACATGGCGTTGTTGATGGAACAAGCCAACGCCAATGAAAGCCTGTTCTATCGTCTGTTAAATCTGCAAGGGCGGCTGGTGTCGGCCAGCAGTCTTGACGACATGCTGATGCGATTTCATCGCTGGGCGCGTGAGTTAGGGCTGGCCGGAGCGACGGTTCGTCTGTTCCCGGATCGCTGGCGACTTGGCGCGCCATCAAAATTCACCCATCTGGCATTAAGCCGTCAGGCTTTTGAACCGCTGCGTATCCAGCGTCTGGGTCAGTCACAGCACTATCTTGGGCCGCTCAATGGTCCGGAATTGCTGGTCATGATGCCGGAGGCGAAAGCCATAGGCTCGGTAGCGATGTCGATGCTCGGGCAAGATGGCTCTCTGGGCGTGATGCTGTTTAGCAGCCGTGACGTTAATCATTACCAGCAGGGGCAAGGCACGCAATTGCTGCAGGAAATCTCGCTGATGTTGCCGGAACTGCTGGAGCGCTGGATTGAACGCGTATGACCGATTCACCCCTTTCTCAGGATGTGGCGCGCTTTTTGCGCTATCTGGGCGTTGAGCGTCAGCTTAGCCCGGTCACATTGCTTAATTATCAGCGTCAGCTTGATGCCATCATTGCGTTATCCGGAGAGACCGGTCTGCAAAGCTGGCAACAATGTGATGCTGCGATGGTACGTAGTTTTGCTGTTCGCAGCCGTCGTAAAGGACTGGGGCCGGCGAGTCTGGCACTGCGTCTCTCCGCGTTACGCAGTTTCTTCGATTGGCTGGTTAATCAGGGCGAGCTGAAAGCTAATCCGGCAAAAAGCGTTTCCGCGCCGAAAGCACCGCGTCATCTCCCTAAAAATATCGATGTCGACGATGTTAATCGTCTGCTGGATATCGATCTCAACGATCCCCTTGCTGTGCGCGATAGAGCAATGCTGGAAGTGATGTACGGCGCGGGTCTGCGTTTATCTGAGTTGGTTGGGCTGGATATTAAACATCTCGACCTCGACACCGGCGAAGTGTGGGTGATGGGTAAGGGCAGTAAAGAGCGTCGTCTGCCGATTGGCCGCAACGCGGTGGCGTGGATTGAGCACTGGCTGGATCTACGCGGGCTATTTG
This sequence comes from Citrobacter sp. B72, assembly GCF_016894305.1. Classification (NCBI taxonomy): domain Bacteria; kingdom Pseudomonadati; phylum Pseudomonadota; class Gammaproteobacteria; order Enterobacterales; family Enterobacteriaceae; genus Citrobacter; species Citrobacter sp. B72. Next base: position 4,925,347 of record NZ_CP069801.1, on the reverse strand, counting down.
GCAGCGATGACGATGCGCTATTTCTGTCCAAACTGGGCAAACGTATCTCGGCGCGTAACGTGCAGAAACGATTTGCTGAATGGGGTATCAAGCAGGGGCTGAACAGCCACGTACATCCCCACAAATTGCGTCACTCCTTTGCGACGCATATGCTTGAGTCGAGCGGCGATCTGCGCGGAGTGCAGGAGTTATTGGGGCATGCCAATCTCTCCACGACCCAAATCTATACCCATCTTGATTTTCAACACCTGGCTTCAGTGTACGATGCGGCGCATCCGCGCGCCAAACGGGGGAAATAATGCGTTTTTACCGGCCTTTGGGGCGCATTTCTGCGCTCACCTTTGACCTTGATGATACCCTTTACGATAACCGTCCCGTTATCACACGCACCGAGCAGGAAGCGCTCGCGTTTGTACAGAATTACCATCCGGCGTTGAATTCGCTGCAAAATAGCGACCTACAGCGCTTACGCCAGGCCGTACGCGACGCCGAGCCGGAAATCTACCACGATGTTACCCAATGGCGTCACCGTGCCGTAGAGCGCGCTATGCTGGAGGCGGGGTTGTCAGCGGCAGAAGCCAGAATGGGGGCGAATGCGGCGATGATGAATTTTGCCAAATGGCGTAGCCGCATTGAAGTCCCGCAGACGACGCATGACACGCTGAAGGCGCTAGCTCGCAAATGGCCGCTGGTGGCGATCACCAACGGTAACGCGCAGCCGGAACTGTTTGGCCTGGGTGATTACTTTGAGTTTGTGCTGCGCGCCGGTCCCGACGGGCGATCAAAACCCTTTAGCGACATGTACACCTTGGCGGCGGAAAAACTGAAAATGCCTGTGGGTGAGATTCTGCACGTGGGTGATGACCTGACGACGGACGTCGCGGGCGCCATCCGTTGTGGTATGCAGGCCTGCTGGATCAAACCGGAAAATGCCGACCTGATGCAAACCGCAGACAGTCGTTTGCTGCCGCATATCGAAATTTCACAGTTGGCATCTCTGACCTCGCTGATATAATCACCAGCAGAACTCTGTATATATACCCAGCTTTTTGGCGGATGGCGCTACGCTTATCCGCCTTACCTACTTTTACGCGGCGGTGCCAATGGACGTTTCTTACCTGCTCGACAGCCTTAATGATAAACAGCGTGAAGCGGTGGCCGCGCCACGCAGCAACATGCTGGTTCTGGCAGGCGCGGGGAGTGGTAAAACGCGCGTGCTGGTGCACCGTATCGCCTGGTTACTGACGGTTGAGAACAACTCGCCGTACTCCATTATGGCGGTGACCTTTACCAACAAAGCGGCGGCGGAAATGCGCCACCGTATCGGCCAGATCATGGGAACCAGCCAGGGCGGTATGTGGGTGGGGACATTCCACGGTCTGGCCCACCGTCTGCTGCGCGCGCACCATATGGATGCGAACCTGCCGCAGGATTTTCAGATCCTCGACAGTGAAGACCAACTGCGTTTGCTCAAGCGTCTGATCAAGGCGATGAACCTTGATGAGAAGCAGTGGCCGCCGCGTCAGGCGATGTGGTTCATCAACAGCCAGAAAGACGAAGGGCTGCGTCCGCATCATCTGCAAAGCTACGGCAACCCGGTTGAGCAAACCTGGCAGAAAGTGTATCAGGCTTACCAGGAAGCGTGTGACCGCGCGGGGCTGGTGGATTTCGCCGAGCTGCTGCTGCGCGCCCACGAGCTGTGGCTCAACAAACCGCATATCCTGCAGCACTACCGCGAACGTTTTACCAATATCCTGGTGGACGAATTTCAGGATACCAACAACATTCAGTACGCGTGGATCCGCCTGCTGGCGGGCGATACCGGCAAGGTAATGATCGTCGGCGATGACGATCAGTCGATCTATGGCTGGCGCGGAGCGCAGGTGGAGAACATCCAGCGCTTCCTCACTGATTTCCCCGGCGCAGAAACTATTCGCCTGGAGCAGAACTACCGCTCGACTAACAATATCCTCAGCGCGGCCAACGCCCTGATTGAAAACAACAACGGGCGTCTGGGTAAAAAGCTGTGGACCGATGGCGTCGACGGCGAACCGATCTCGCTGTATTGCGCGTTCAACGAACTCGATGAAGCGCGCTTCGTGGTCAATCGCATCAAAACCTGGCAGGACAACGGTGGTGCGCTGGAGCAATGCGCCATTCTGTATCGCAGCAACGCCCAGTCGCGCGTACTGGAAGAGGCGTTGTTACAGGCCAGCATGCCGTATCGGATTTATGGCGGGATGCGTTTCTTCGAACGCCAGGAAATCAAAGATGCGCTCTCTTACCTGCGCTTGATCGCCAACCGCAATGACGACGCCGCATTTGAACGTGTGGTGAATACACCCACCCGCGGGATTGGCGATCGTACTTTAGATGTGGTGCGTCAGACCTCCCGTGACCGCCAGCTAACGTTGTGGCAGGCCTGTCGTGAGCTGTTGCAGGAAAAAGCCCTCGCGGGTCGCGCCGCCAGCGCCTTACAGCGCTTTATGGAGCTGATTGACGCACTGGCGCAGGAGACCGCCGATATGCCGCTGCACGTGCAGACTGACCGGGTGATTAAAGACTCCGGCCTGCGCATGATGTACGAGCAGGAAAAAGGCGAGAAAGGCCAGACGCGTATCGAAAACTTAGACGAACTGGTGACGGCAACGCGCCAGTTCAGCTACAACGAAGAAGACGAAGACTTAATGCCGCTGCAGGCGTTCCTGTCTCACGCCGCGCTGGAAGCGGGCGAAGGGCAGGCGGATACCTGGCAGGATGCGGTACAGCTGATGACGCTGCACTCGGCGAAAGGTCTGGAGTTCCCGCAGGTGTTTATCGTCGGGATGGAAGAAGGTATGTTCCCCAGCCAGATGTCGCTGGACGAAGGTGGTCGCCTCGAAGAAGAGCGCCGTCTGGCTTACGTAGGTGTGACCCGCGCGATGCAAAAGCTGACGCTGACCTACGCCGAAACGCGTCGTCTGTACGGCAAAGAGGTTTACCATCGTCCGTCGCGCTTTATCGGCGAACTGCCGGAAGCGTGCGTTGAAGAGGTTCGCCTGCGCGCCACTGTCAGCCGACCGGTGAGCCATCAGCGGATGGGTACGCCAATGGCGGAAAATGATACCGGCTATAAGCTCGGCCAGCGAGTGCGCCACGCTAAATTTGGCGAGGGCACTATCGTCAACCTGGAAGGAAGCGGCGAACACAGTCGTTTGCAGGTCGCGTTCCAGGGGCAGGGGATCAAATGGCTGGTTGCCGCCTACGCCAGACTGGAAACGGTATGATCGCCTGATGTCGCTGCGCTTATCAGGCCTACGCGGAACGTAATATTTTGATTTGTAGGCCGGATAAGGCGAAGCCGCCATCCGGCTATCTGTCGGTTAATATTCTGAAATCATAGATAAATAATTCCCCTCTGCTAACCTTTCTGTATAAGGGGAAATTATTACTTTTTCGCCATCCGTTGCGTGTTGACGTCAAAATTTTGCTGGCGTAACATGCGCGCACGATTACGCTAAGAGGACATTCGCCTTGGACACACCCAGTAGATACTGGCTCATTATCCTGTCATCCAGGATCAACTCCTAAGGCTATCCCTTTTTGCTGATAGCCTTCGCGGTTGTCAGCGACCTTCTGTTTTTTCCCGTCGCGCTGAGTCAGGCTGTTTAATGGTCTGAAACCCAATTTGTTTCTGTGTGCCCTCCGAACTGTCCGATAATTTTTTGCATTGGGAGTCCCGGTCATGCTGAGCGCATTTCAACTGGAAAACAATCGTTTAACTCGCCTTGAGGCAGACGAGATCGAACACCTGGCCAGTTCGGTTTGGGTCGATTTAGTCGAGCCGGATGACGAAGAACGAAACCGTGTGCAAAAGGACTTGGGCCAGAATCTGGCTACGCGCCCTGAACTGGAAGACATCGAAGCATCCGCACGTTTTTTTGAAGACGAAGACGGTCTGCACATCCACTCCTTCTTCTTTTACGAAGACGCCGACGATCACGCGGGTAACTCAACCGTCGCATTTACCATTCGCGAAGGCCGCCTGTTTACTCTGCGCGAGCGCGAACTGCCGGCCTTCCGCCTGTACCGCATGCGTGCGCGTAACCAGGCGATGGTGGATGGTAACGCTTACGAGCTGTTGCTCGACCTGTTCGAAACCAAAATTGAACAGCTGGCAGATGAAATCGAAAACATCTACAGCGACCTGGAAAAACTCAGCCGTGTGATCATGGAAGGGCGTCAGGGCGATGAGTATGACGAAGCGCTGTCGACGTTGGCGGAACTGGAAGATATCGGCTGGAAGGTACGTCTGTGTCTGATGGATACCCAGCGCGCGCTGAACTTCCTGGTGCGTAAAGCGCGTTTGCCGGGCAGTCAGCTGGAGCAGGCGCGTGAGATCCTGCGCGATATCGAGTCACTGCTGCCGCATAATGAATCGCTGTTCCAGAAGGTTAACTTCCTGATGCAGGCGGCGATGGGTTTTATCAACATCGAGCAGAACCGCATCATCAAGATCTTCTCGGTGGTTTCTGTGGTATTCCTGCCGCCGACGCTGGTGGCTTCCAGCTACGGGATGAACTTTGAGTTTATGCCGGAATTGCACTGGAGCTTCGGTTACCCGGGCGCGATTGTCTTTATGATGCTCGCGGGTTTGGCGCCGTATCTGTACTTTAAGCGCAAGAACTGGCTGTAATCACTGTACTTTATCCGGCCTACGGCGATGTGCTTTTGTAGGCCGGATAAGCGAAGCGCCATCCGGCACTCCCCTAGCTCCGACGAACCCGTCGTTGCGTATAAATCGCATCCATCACGAAAATCGCCAGCGCCACCCAGATAAACGCAAACGTGACCATTTTATCCGTTCCCGGAACTTCACCATAGAAGGTGACGGCCAGCAGGAACATCAGCGTAGGCCCGATATACTGGAAGAATCCCAGCGTGGACAGACGCAGGCGGGTTGCCGCGCCGGTAAAGCACAGAAGCGGAATGGTGGTCACGACACCCGCGGCAATCAGCAGCAGGTTGAGCGAGATGGGGTTTTGCCCCATATGGCTGGTTGAGCTGTCCGCAATGCCAAACAGATAGATGGCGGCGACAGGTAAAAGCCACAGGGTTTCGATCAGCATGCCGGTTTGTGCTTCGACGGCAATCTTCTTGCGCACCAGCCCATAGAACGCAAAGCTGAACGCCAGTCCCAGCGCGATTATTGGCAGCGATCCGAAGGTCCACAGCTGTACCAGCACGCCGCAGGCGGCTAACAGTACCGCCAGCCACTGCATGCGACGAAAGCGCTCACCGAGGAATAGCATTCCCAGCACAATATTCACCAGTGGGTTAATAAAATAGCCGAGGCTGGCTTCCAGCATATGGTGATTATTGACCGCCCAAATGAACAGCAGCCAGTTTCCGCCGATGAGCACTGCAGAGAGCGCCAGCAGGAAGATCTTCTTTGGCGTTTGTAGCAGCGTTTTGACGCCTGACCACTGGCGGCTGATGCTCATCAGTACCACCATAAAGAAAAATGACCAGATGACACGGTGCGTCAGGATCTCATCCGCCGGGACATAGTAAATCAGCTTGAAGTAGGCGGGAGCGATACCCCAAATAAAATAAGCAGCAAGAGCGAGTAGCACGCCCTGCCGCGTTTGTTTAGCATCCATCGGGAAAACTCATTGCAGAAATGTAACAGCAGTTTACCTTTTTTTAGGCACTTACCCCACCATATAAGTGGCGGTTGCGCTGGCAATATAAAGCTGTTCTTCGTTATGCAATTCCACGCGCGCAACAGCGACTTTATTACCCGCCCGCAGCAGGCTACTGGTGGCGGTAAAGCGATTCCCTCTTCCGGGGCGCAGATAATCAACACGCAAATCGATTGTACCCATGCGTGACATCCGCTGACGCAGTTCGTCCTCGCTGATCGTTTCATGGCGGGTCAGCGTACTCCCAACGCATACCAGCCCGGCGGCGACGTCCAGCGCCGAGGCGATCACGCCGCCATGCAGAATGCTTTGCGCCCAGTTGCCGACCATCATCGGTTGGTTATTAAAGGCTAATTGAGCAAATTCTTTCTCATAGCGTTCGAGCTCCAGTCCCAGCGCCCGGTTAAACGGCATATGATAGACAAACATTTCACCCACTAACTTCAGCGCTTCCTCAGCAGTAAGTACGGCAGACATACGATCCCTACATCTTGGTGGTTAATGAAATGTTGATATTATGCTTATTATTTGTTGTTTTCTACTTTAGGACGGGATAACTAACGAGGAACTAGCTAAGTATGTAGAATACTTGCCAGATAATTATACAATTCATCAATATTTTGGTTCAGGAGAACATTACCGATGCGGGCGATTCTGGGATGGTTACTACCAGCAATTATGCTGCCGTTGACCGCTTATGCGCAGGAAGCGACAGTGAAAGAGATTCATGATGCACCGGCGGTTCGTGGCAGTATTATCGCCAATATGCTGCAGGAACATGACAACCCTTTCACGCTTTATCCTTATGACACCAACTATCTTATTTACACCAATACCAGCGACATGAACAAAGAGGCGATCAGCAGTTATAGCTGGTCCGAAAATGCGCGCAAAGATGAAGTTAAGTTTCAGCTAAGCCTGGCGTTTCCGCTCTGGCGCGGGATATTAGGCCCAAACTCGGTACTTGGCGGTTCCTATACCCAGAAGTCCTGGTGGCAGCTTTCGAACAGTGAAGAGTCTTCACCGTTTCGCGAAACCAACTACGAACCGCAATTGTTCCTCGGTTTCGCCACCGACTATCGCTTTGCCGGTTGGACGCTTCGTGATGTCGAAATGGGTTATAACCATGACTCCAACGGCCGTTCCGATCCCACGTCACGTAGCTGGAACCGTCTTTATACCCGTCTGATGGCTGAAAATGGTAACTGGCTGGTGGAAGTTAAGCCGTGGTACGTGATTGGTAGCACCGACGATAACCCTGATATCACTAAATACATGGGCTACTATCAGCTGAAAATGGGGTATCACCTGGGTGACGCGGTTATCAGCGTGAAAGGCCAGTACAACTGGAATACCGGCTACGGCGGCGCAGAGCTGGGGGCCAGTTACCCCATCACGAAGCATGTGCGTCTATACACTCAGGTCTACAGTGGTTACGGTGAATCGCTGATTGACTACAACTTCAATCAGACGCGTGTCGGTGTGGGCGTGATGCTCAACGATATCTTCTGATAAGTATTGAGAGTATTTTAATCATTGCAGTTTCTCTCTCAGGCGCTGAAAATAGCGCCTGTTTTTATTTCGGGCGAATGGGGTTAATGTGGCGCAGGCGGAAGTGTTGAATCTGGAAATGGGCGCTAAACAGGTTTTGCAGGAAACCTTTGGCTACCAACAGTTTCGCCCCGGTCAGGAAGAAATCATTGATACCGTGCTCTCTGGTCGCGACTGCCTGGTCGTTATGCCGACCGGCGGCGGTAAATCCCTGTGCTATCAAATTCCCGCATTATTGCTAAACGGACTCACCGTTGTTGTTTCCCCGCTGATTTCCCTGATGAAAGATCAGGTCGATCAACTGCTAGCCAACGGCGTGGCGGCGGCGTGCCTGAATTCTACTCAAAGTCGTGAACAACAGCTTGAGGTGATGGCGGGCTGTCGCAGCGGGCAGATTCGCTTACTGTATATTGCGCCCGAACGCCTGATGCTGGATAACTTCCTTGAGCATCTGGCGCACTGGAATCCGGTGCTGCTGGCGGTTGATGAAGCGCACTGTATTTCGCAGTGGGGGCATGATTTCCGCCCCGAGTACGCTGCGCTGGGCCAGTTACGTCAGCGTTTCCCGACGCTGCCGTTCGTAGCGCTGACCGCGACCGCGGATGAGACAACCCGGCTGGACATTGTGCGTCTGCTGGGACTGAACGATCCGTTAATTCAGATCAGCAGCTTTGACCGCCCGAACATTCGCTACATGCTGATGGAGAAGTTTAAGCCGCTCGATCAGCTGATGCGCTACGTGCAAGAGCAGCGCGGTAAGTCTGGCATTATCTATTGTAACAGTCGCGCCAAAGTCGAAGACACCGCCGCGCGTCTGCAAAGCCGTGGCATCAGCGCCGGGGCTTATCATGCCGGGCTGGAAAACGCCGTACGCGCCGAGGTGCAGGAGAAATTCCAGCGTGATGACCTGCAAATCGTAGTGGCGACCGTGGCGTTCGGTATGGGGATCAACAAACCGAACGTACGCTTCGTGGTGCATTTCGATATTCCGCGCAATATCGAATCCTATTACCAGGAAACCGGCCGCGCCGGGCGTGATGGCCTGCCCGCGGAAGCGATGCTGTTTTACGATCCGGCTGATATGGCATGGCTACGCCGTTGCCTCGAAGAGAAACCCGCTGGGCAACTACTGGATATCGAACGGCATAAGCTCAATGCGATGGGGGCGTTTGCCGAGGCGCAAACCTGTCGTCGTCTTGTGCTGCTGAACTATTTTGGCGAAGGGCGTCAGGAGCCGTGTGGTAACTGCGATATCTGTCTTGACCCGCCAAAACAGTATGATGGACTCATGGATGCGCGCAAAGCGCTGTCGACGATTTACCGTGTTAACCAACGCTTCGGCATGGGGTATGTCGTGGAAGTGTTGCGCGGAGCGAATAACCAGCGTATTCGCGAACTGGCTCATGACAAACTGCCGGTCTATGGCATTGGTCGCGAGCAAAGCCACGAACACTGGGTGAGCGTTATTCGCCAGCTTATTCACCTGGGCCTGGTGACGCAGAATATTGCTCATCACTCCGCGTTACAGCTAACCGAAGCCGCGCGTCCGGTGTTGCGCGGTGACGTTGCGTTACAGCTTGCTGTACCGCGTATTGTGGCGCTGAAACCGCGTGCGATGCAGAAATCCTTCGGTGGTAACTACGACCGCAAACTGTTCGCCAAATTGCGTAAGCTGCGTAAAGCCATTGCCGACGAAGAGAACATCCCGCCGTACGTGGTGTTCAACGACGCCACGCTGATTGAAATGGCCGAACAGATGCCGGTTTCAGCGAGCGAAATGCTGAGCGTCAACGGTGTGGGGATGCGTAAACTTGAGCGTTTCGGTAAAGAGTTTATGGCGCTTATTCGCGCACACGTTGATGGTGACGACGAAGAGTAGTCAGCCGGGCAAAAAAGTGCCAGGATGGTGACTCACTGAACTATTCCCCCGAGTCATTTTTATGTTAACGCTATTTTTCACCGTTGCGTTGGTGCATATCGTTGCGCTGATGAGCCCCGGTCCCGATTTCTTTTTTGTTTCTCAAACTGCGGTTAGCCGTTCGCGCAAAGAAGCTATGATGGGCGTGCTGGGCATTACCTGCGGCGTCATGGTCTGGGCTGGCGTGGCACTGCTCGGCCTGCATCTGATTATCGAAAAAATGGCCTGGCTGCATACCATTATTATGGTAGGCGGGGGGCTGTATCTGTGCTGGATGGGTTATCAGATGCTGCGCGGCGCGTTTAAAAAACAGGATGTTGCCGCGCCCACTCCGCAGGTGGAGCTGGCGCAGAGCGGACGCAGCTTTTTGAAAGGTCTGCTGACCAACCTGGCGAACCCTAAAGCCATTATCTATTTTGGCTCCGTCTTCTCATTGTTCGTTGGCGACAACGTGGGAACGGGCGCGCGTTGGGGGATCTTTGCTCTGATTATCGTGGAAACGTTGGCGTGGTTTACCGTGGTCGCCAGCCTGTTTGCGCTCCCGAAAATGCGTCGTGGCTATCAGCGTCTGGCGAAGTGGATTGATGGTTTTGCCGGCGCGCTGTTCGCAGGCTTCGGTATCCATCTGATTATTTCGCGCTAAGTTTGTTGCCCGCCTGGGAGTCCCAGGCGGTATGCGGCTTATTGCGCAAGCTTCTGTAGCTCATCCTTCGAAAGGCCGGTCATTTCCATAATCGCGTCGGTATCAAGACCTCGCTTGAGCATCGCTTTTGCTACATCAGTAAGGGCAATGCGCCTCCCTTCTTCACGGCCTATCTGCTTTAGTTGATCCGCCATTGTCATCAGTTTTTCTCCATGCTGCGGCACCCGCTGTGCCAGCTTATACAATAATGTCTGAACATCTTGTGTATTCCCTGCTTGCACCATGTAGTTTACCAGCACGGTTATTTGTTGTCCGCTCATCTTCTCCAGCATAAACAGGCGGGTAAGTTTATCCAGCAACTGCGCCATGTCGCGCTGGCGAATGTGTTTTTGTACTAATGTCAGCGCTGCCATACTGCGATGCTGCATGATCTCATCATCTGGAATAACCGTCACATCCACCAACGGAAATGGTGTGCTGTAAAGTTGAAGGGCGGTTCCAGAATCCTCAAAGTGATCCAGCCAGTTCATTGAGCCTTGCCATGGGCTTTGCTTGCCATGGTAAAAGAGCACTGGAATAACCAGCGGCAGAGTGTCGTTTCCAGCCTCAAGATGACGCTGCATCGCTGCGATAGCGTAGCGCATCAGGCGAAATGACATGTGCTTATCCGGTGAGCTTTGATGCTCAATGAGCACATGTACATAGCCATGTCCGCTGGTGGTTTCCAGTGAGTAGAGAATATCGCTGAAATAGGGACGCAGATCGTCCTCCACAAAACTGCCTGATTCCAGACGGAGCGTTTCCAGTTTGCATATTTTGATTAACGAGGGAGGAAGATGAAGTTCGATAAAGTCCCGCGCGGTTTCCACGCGGGAGAGGAAGGTTTTAAATACTGCGTCATGTGGTGTTGTTACTTCCGCCATCGTTAATCATCCGTGAGTGGTGAATATGGCAGCATTCTGGCATTAGCAATCAACGTCTAACAGTACAGGATAAAAGGCTTTTCTCCCTTTGCGGCGAAGTACGAAAAGCCATGTTCAGAGGCTCTTACAGATAGCATTTCATTGCGAGCGACGTTCCATTTGCTAGGCATGCCTTGCCGATGCCAGCAGGGCGCCTATCAGCATAAACAGCGAGCCAAACACTTTGTTGAGCGCCTTCATTTGCTTTGGCCCTTTAATCCAGCCAGCAATGCGCGTGGCCAACGTCGCGTAACCGATCATCACAATGATATCGACCACGATGGTCGTGACGCCAAGCACCACGTACTGCATCAACTGCGGTTCCTGCGGCAGGATGAACTGCGGGAACAGAGCGGCAAGAAAAACTATGCTCTTGGGATTGGTCAGATTAACAAAGACCGCGCGTTTGAACAGCCGGCTGCGCGATTGCGTATTCGCCATGGTATTCAGATCGATAGCACCCGCCGCGCGCCATTGCTGAATACCCAGCCAAATCAGATAGGCCGCTCCCGCCCACTTCAGCACCTCAAATGCGATCACCGAACGTGAAAATAGCGTTCCCAGTCCTACGCCAACCAGAACGATATGAATACCCAACCCGGTCTGCAAACCCGCAATCGACGCGCTGGCACCGCGATATCCGTGGCTGATGGCGGTGGTCATGGTATTGATAGCGCCAGAGCCTGGGGACAAGCTCAAAATAATAGAGGTCAGCAGGTAGGCGAACCACCATTCAAAGGTCATGAGAAACTCCCGGATTGTCTATTTTTATGCCACAATACGCTACTGCCGTTAGGTTGTGTCAGTGACGGCGAAAAAAACGATTTTACTTGGTCAGCGAGGCTGGATACCCGATGTTTCAGCAGCAAAAAGACTGGGAAACAAGAGAAAACGCGTTTGCTGCTTTTTCCATGGGGCCACTGACAGATTTCTGGCGTCAGCGGGAAGAAGCGGAATTTACGGGCGTGGATGATATTCCCGTACATTTTGTTCGTTTTCATGCAGAAAAAAACGATCGCGTCATCGTCGTCTGTCCTGGACGCATTGAAAGCTACGTGAAATACGCTGAACTGGCGTATGACCTGTTTCATTCTGGTTTTGACGTTCTCATTATCGATCACCGTGGCCAGGGGCGTTCCGGGCGTATGCTTTCGGATCCGCACCGCGGTCATGTCGATAACTTTAATGATTATGTCGACGATCTAACCGCCTTCTGGCAGCAGGAAGTGCTACCCGGCCCGTGGAGAAAACGCTATATCCTGGCGCATTCAATGGGCGGGGCGATTGCCACGTTATTCCTGCAACGCCACCCGAATCAGTGTGATGCCATCGCGCTTTGCGCACCGATGTTTGGTATTGTGATGCGCTTTCCCGACTGGATGGTGCGCCATATACTGGACTGGGCCGAAGGGCATCCGCGGATCCGCGAAGGCTATGCGATGGGAACCGGGCGCTGGCGGGCGCTGCCGTTCGGTATGAATGCGTTAACCCATAGTCGACAGCGCTATCGGCGCAATCTGCGCTTTTATGCTGATGAGCCGCGGTTGCGCGTTGGCGGTCCCACCTATCACTGGGTACGTGAAGGGATTCTGGCTGGCGAACAGGTTTTGGCTGGCGCCGGGGATGATGCGACGCCGACGCTGCTGATTCAGGCTGAAGAAGAGCGTGTGGTAGATAACCGCATGCACGATCGTTTTTGTGAACTCCGCGCCGCAGCAGGCCATCCTGTAGAAGGGGGGCAGCCGCTTGTCATCAAAGGCGCGTACCATGAGATCCTTTTTGAAAAGGACGCCATGCGCTCAGTCGCGCTTAACGCTATTGTCGAATTTTTCGACAAGCATAACTCATCCAGCGGAACCCGCTTTGCCTAGAGGTTGAATTTTCTTATGTATCAGGTTGTTGCGTCTGATTTAGACGGTACGCTGCTTTCTCCCGACCATACTCTGTCCCCTTATGCCAAAGAGACGCTGAAGTTATTGACCGCTCGCGGCGTTAACTTCGTGTTTGCGACTGGCCGTCATCATGTTGATGTGGGGCAAATTCGCGATAACCTCGGCATTAAAACCTACATGATCACGTCCAACGGCGCGCGCGTGCATGATTCTGACGGGAATCTGGTGTTTTCCCATAACCTGGATCGCGATATTGCCAGCGACCTGTTTGGCGTAGTGAATGCAAACCCGGACATCGTGACCAACGTATATCGTGATGATGAGTGGTTTATGAATCGCCATCGTCCGGACGAAATGCGTTTCTTCAAAGAAGCGGTGTTTAACTATTCACTGTTTGAACCTGCATTACTGGAGCCTGAGGGCGTCAGCAAAGTGTTCTTCACCACCGACTCTCACGAAAGGCTACTGCCGCTGGAGCAGGCGATCAACGCCCGCTGGGGCGATCGCGTCAACGTCAGCTTCTCTACGCTTACCTGTCTGGAAGTCATGGCTGGCGGCGTATCGAAAGGTCATGCGCTGGAAGCGGTAGCAAAAGCGATGGGCTACAGCCTGAAAGACTGCATCGCCTTTGGCGATGGGATGAACGATGCGGAAATGCTCTCCATGGCAGGTAAAGGCTGCATCATGGGCAACGCCCACCAGCGCCTGAAGGATCTGCACCCGGAACTGGAAGTCATTGGTCTTAATGCCGACGATGCCGTGCCACACTATCTGCGTGAACTGTTTTTGCAGTAACCTTCTGTTCGTTAGCTGACCAGTTGTCAACTAAAAACTCCGCTACAATGGGTGTACCTTTTGTTAAGAGACATCCATTGTGGCGTTACTCATCATTACCACAATTCTGTGGGCCTTTTCCTTTAGCCTGTTTGGCGAGTACCTTGCCGGTCATGTCGATAGCTATTTTGCGGTGCTGGTGCGCGTTGGGCTGGCGGCGTTGGTGTTCCTGCCGTTTCTACGTACTCGTGGGCACAGCGTAAAAACGATCGGGCTGTATATGCTGGTGGGGGCCATGCAGCTTGGCATTATGTACATGCTGAGTTTTCACGCCTATCTGTACCTGACGGTTTCAGAACTGCTGCTCTTTACCGTGCTGACGCCGCTCTACATTACGCTGATTTATGATCTGATGAGCGGACGTCGTCTGCGCTGGAGTTACGCCTTTAGTGCGTTACTGGCGGTGATTGGCGCGGGGATCATTCGTTACGATCAGGTGACCAGCCACTTCTGGACCGGTCTGCTGCTGGTGCAGTTGTCCAATATCAGCTTTGCCATTGGTATGGTGGGCTATAAACGTCTGATGGAGACGCGGCCAATGCCGCAGCACAACGCCTTTGCCTGGTTTTATATGGGCGCCTTTATGGTGGCTGTCGTGGCCTGGTTCATGCTGGGCAATGCGCAGAAAATGCCTGCAACCACGCTACAGTGGGGAATTCTGGTCTTTCTTGGCGTGGCGGCGTCCGGCATTGGTTACTTTATGTGGAACTACGGCGCGACCCAGGTGGATGCGGGCACGCTGGGCATCATGAACAATATGCATGTCCCTGCCGGACTGCTGGTTAACCTGGCTATCTGGCATCAACAACCTCACTGGCCAAGCTTCATCATTGGTGCGGCTGTGATAGTGGCTTCACTGTGGGTACATCGAAAGTGGGTCGTTCCGCACTCCGTACAAACGGTAGGTGATCGCAGGCGTGATTCCGCGCTGAGCGAATAAACGCTTCTGTGACCGGCTGTCGCTGCTCGCCATCACGCACGGCGGCGTACAGTCGGCTCCACAATCCATCACCCAGGGTTTTGGTCACTACCAGGCCCTGGCGTTCAAAACTCTCCACCACCCAGTGCGGTAATGCCGCGATACCCATTCTGGCTGCAACCATCTGAATCAGCAGCAAGGTGTTATCCACGCTTTTCAGCGACGGACTAACGCCTGCAGGCTGCAGGAAATGCCGCCATACATCCAGTCGAGTCCGCTGTACCGGGTAAATGAGCAGCGTCTCGCTGGCCAAATCTTCCGGTGTGATTTGTGTTTTGCTGGCCAACGGATGGTCAGGCGCCAGTACCAGGCGGACTTCAAAATCAAACATCGGTGAGTAGTGCAATCCGCTGCGCGGCAGGATGTCGGAGGTTAACACCAGATCCAGCTCATCCTGCTGTAGCGCTGGTTGCGGATCGAACGTCACGCCGGATTTAAAGTCCATCTCCACCTGCGGCCAGTTGGCACGAAAATTCTCCAGCGCGGGCGTCAGCCATTGAATACAACTGTGACATTCAATCGCGATTCGCAGCCGGGTTTGCTGCGGTTCGTTGCAGGCCTGCAGCGCACGACCAATTTGCGGCAACACCTGATTGGCTAACTGCAGCAGGATTTCTCCCTGCGGCGTAAAGCGCAGAGGCTGGCTTTTACGGATAAAAAGTCGAAAGCCAAGGCGCTGCTCCAGATCGCTGAACTGGTGAGAAAGGGCGGATTGGGTCTGATGCAACGTCGCCGCTGCGGCTGCCAGAGAACCACTATTCCGCAACGCCTGGAGCGTTTTCAGGTGTTTAATCTCGATCATGAAAGTCCTTCACTTCGGCATGAACAAATTGCGCTTGAGGAATATACAGTAACCGCCAATTATGGATGTGTAAACATCTGGACGGCTAAAATCCTTCGTCTTTTAAATTTATGGTGCGTTGGCTTCGTTTCCCCACCCCAGTCACTTACTTCAGTAAGCTCCTGGGGATGAGTAAACTTGCCGCCTTCCCTAAATTCAAAATCCATAGGATTTACATATAATTAGAGGAAGAAAAATGACAATATTGAATCACACCCTCGGTTTCCCTCGCGTTGGCCTGCGTCGCGAGTTGAAGAAAGCGCAAGAAAGCTACTGGGCGGGAAATTCTTCCCGTGAAGATTTGCTGACCGTTGGCCGCGAGCTGCGTGCCCGCCACTGGGATCAGCAGAAGCAGGCGGGCGTTGACCTGCTGCCGGTGGGTGATTTTGCCTGGTACGATCACGTGCTGACTACCAGCCTGCTGCTCGGCAACGTTCCGGCTCGCCATCAAAATAAAGACGGCTCGGTCGATATCGATACCTTATTCCGCATTGGCCGTGGCCGCGCACCAACGGGTGAACCCGCGGCGGCGGCAGAAATGACCAAATGGTTTAACACCAACTATCACTACATGGTGCCAGAGTTCACTAAAGGTCAGCAGTTTAAACTGACCTGGACCCAACTGCTGGATGAAGTGGACGAAGCGCTGGCGCTCGGTCACAAGGTGAAGCCTGTGCTGCTGGGGCCGGTAACCTACCTTTGGTTGGGTAAAGTGAAAGGCGAACAGTTTGACCGCCTGAGCCTGTTGAACGACATTCTGCCGGTTTACCAGCAGGTGCTGGGCGAGCTGGCGAAACGCGGTATTGAGTGGGTGCAAATTGATGAACCCGCGCTGGTACTGGAGCTGCCGCAAGCGTGGCTGGACGCCTTCAAACCTGCTTATGACGTGCTGACGGGTCAGGTGAAGCTGCTACTGACCACTTACTTCGAAGGCGTAACGCCAAACCTGGATACCATTACCGCCCTGCCGGTACAGGGGCTGCACGTTGACTTCGTGCACGGCAAAGATGATGCAGCCGAGCTGCACACGCGTCTGCCAGCCGACTGGCTGCTGTCAGCGGGGCTGGTGAACGGCCGCAACGTCTGGCGTGCCGATCTCAGCGAAAAATACGCACAAATCAAAGATATCGTCGGGAAACGTAACCTGTGGGTGGCTTCTTCCTGCTCCCTGCTGCATAGCCCAATCGATCTCAGTGTGGAAACCCGCCTTGATGCAGAAGTGAAGATCTGGTTTGCCTTCGCGTTGCAAAAGTGCGGCGAGCTGGCGCTGCTGCGCGATGCGTTGAATAGCGGTGATACGGCAGCAATTGTCGAGTGGAGCGCACCGATTCAGGCTCGTCGTCACTCTACCCGCGTACACAACGCCACAGTGGAAAAACGTCTGGCGGCAATCACCGCCCAGGACAGCCAGCGCGCTAACGCTTATCCGGTTCGTGCCGAGGCGCAACGTGCCCGCTTTAATCTGCCGGCATGGCCGACTACGACTATCGGTTCATTCCCGCAAACCACAGAAATTCGCGGCCTGCGCCTGGACTTCAAAAAGGGCAACCTGGATGCTGGTAACTATCGCACTGGAATTGCGGAACATATTAAACAGGCGATTGTTGAACAGGAACGTCTTGGTCTCGACGTGCTGGTACACGGTGAAGCCGAGCGTAATGACATGGTCGAATACTTTGGCGAACACCTGGACGGCTTCGTCTTTACCCAGAACGGTTGGGTGCAGAGCTACGGCTCTCGCTGCGTGAAGCCGCCGGTGGTGATTGGCGACGTCAGCCGCCCGGAAGCGATCACCGTGGAGTGGGCGAAATATGCCCAGTCGCTGACCGACAAACCGGTAAAAGGCATGCTGACCGGTCCGGTGACCATTCTCTGCTGGTCATTCCCGCGTGAAGACGTGACGCGTGAAACCATCGCGAAGCAGATCGCGCTGGCGCTGCGTGATGAAGTGGCGGATCTGGAAGCGGCGGGTATCGGCATCATCCAGATTGATGAACCGGCACTGCGCGAAGGTTTACCACTGCGTCGCAGCGACTGGGCGGCGTATCTGGAGTGGGGAGTGGAGGCCTTCCGCATTAACGCGGCGGTAGCGAAGGATGAAACCCAGATCCACACCCACATGTGTTATTGCGAGTTCAACGACATCATGGACTCCATTGCGGCGCTGGATGCGGACGTGATCACCATTGAAACCTCGCGCTCTGATATGGAGTTGCTGGAATCGTTTGAAGAGTTCGACTATCCGAATGAAATCGGGCCGGGTGTATACGATATTCACTCGCCGAACGTTCCGAGCGTGGAGTGGATTGAAGCCCTGTTGAAGAAAGCCGAGCAGCGCATTCCAGCAGAACGTCTGTGGGTGAACCCGGACTGCGGCCTGAAAACCCGCGGCTGGCCGGAAACCCGTGCCGCGCTGGCGAACATGGTCAAAGCGGCGCAGAATCTGCGTCAGGCGTAATTCGGTGCCCGGGAAGCGCTGGTGCTTACCCGGGTTACAGGAAATCGCAATAGTTGTAGGCCCGGTCAGGCGTCGCTGCCACCGGGCAATTAACGTTTATTTCTTCCCACCGTATTGCACGAACCACTCCAGCATTCTCTGCCAACCGTCTTTCGCGGACTCTTCGTGATAGCTCGGGCGATAATCGGCGTTGAACGCATGTCCGGCATCGGGATAGACCACGATTTCCGCTTTAGC
The DNA here is from genome assembly GCF_016894305.1 of Citrobacter sp. B72. Lineage (NCBI taxonomy): Bacteria > Pseudomonadati > Pseudomonadota > Gammaproteobacteria > Enterobacterales > Enterobacteriaceae > Citrobacter > Citrobacter sp. B72. Next base: position 4,907,348 of record NZ_CP069801.1, on the reverse strand, counting down.
ATTGGCGGCGCGTAGCGCCTGGCGCATTGTTTCAACGGTATCTTGCGGAATGCTGGTGTCCTGGCCGCCATAAAGCCCCAAAACGGGGGCGTTAAGATCGGTTGCGATATCAACGGGATGTTTTGGCGAGTTGAGGGTTTTGTCACCCACCAGTTTGCCATACCACGCCACGGCCGCTTTTAACTGCGGATTATGTGCGGCATACAGCCAGGTGATGCGTCCACCCCAGCAAAATCCGGTGATCATCAACTGGTGCGCATCTCCTCCGTTGCGGGAGGCCCAGCTAGCGACGTGGTCCAGATCGGCCAGTACCTGAGAGTCAGGCACTTTGGCGACAAGGCCACTAAGCAGCGTAGGGATATCGGCAAAGTCATTGGGATCGCCTTCGCGAAAATAGAGTTCTGGTGCGATAGCCAGATACCCTTCCAGAGCCAGACGACGGCAAACGTCACGAATGTGCTCATGAATACCAAAAATCTCCTGCACGACAATGACTACGGGCAGCAGGCCATCAGTCTGTTTTGGTCGTGCGTGATACGCTGGCATATCATCGCCTTGTGAAGGTATGGACGTTACACCGGCGATAATTGCATTATCCGGGGTGTGAACCGTGGTAGACGTCGGTGGAGATACAGCAGGTGCAAAGCCAGATTGTCGTGTTGTCATGGTATTCTCCGTACCCTTAAATATTCAGCAAAAAAGCGCATTGTTAACTATAGACACATGCAACGAACCACATTGCCTTAAACGGTCTATCTTTTGTGCAGGGCTTACTTATATCGCATCGTTTATGTGATAAAGATCACTATTTAATGGTAATCGAATGCAATTGATTTACATCATAGTGATGACTGTCACGAAAATATGTTTATGCCTTCGGTAAAGTGTGTTTTTGCTTCTTCTGACAAAACCGATTCACAGAGGAGTTTTTATGTCTAAGTCTGATGTTTTTCATCTCGGCCTCACTAAGAACGATTTACAAGGGGCTACGCTTGCTATCGTCCCTGGCGACCCGGAGCGTGTGGAAAAGATCGCCGCGCTGATGGATAAGCCGGTTAAGCTGGCATCTCATCGCGAGTTCACCACCTGGCGTGCTGAGCTGGATGGTAAAGCCGTGATCGTTTGCTCTACCGGTATCGGCGGCCCGTCCACCTCTATTGCCGTAGAAGAACTGGCACAGCTGGGCATTCGTACCTTCCTGCGTATCGGTACGACTGGCGCTATCCAGCCGCATATCAACGTGGGTGATGTACTGGTTACCACTGCATCTGTTCGTCTGGACGGTGCAAGCCTACACTTCGCACCAATGGAATTCCCGGCTGTTGCGGACTTCGAGTGCACCACCGCGCTGGTGGAAGCGGCGAAATCTATCGGCGCCACCACTCACGTGGGTGTTACTGCGTCTTCTGACACCTTCTACCCAGGCCAGGAGCGTTATGACACCTTCTCTGGTCGCGTCGTGAGCCGTTTCAAAGGCTCAATGGAAGAGTGGCAGTCTATGGGCGTCATGAACTACGAAATGGAATCTGCTACGCTGCTGACCATGTGCGCAAGCCAGGGTCTGCGTGCCGGTATGGTCGCAGGTGTTATCGTGAACCGTACTCAGCAAGAGATCCCTAATGCGGAAACGATGAAACAAACGGAAAGCCACGCGGTGAAAATCGTGGTAGAAGCCGCGCGTCGTTTACTGTAATTCTCCCTTCTATTCAAAAAGGCCGACGCGTTCGGCCTTTTTATTTTGCGTAGTGCCTCGCAGGAAATTCCTTTTAAACTGGACGTTTATACAGCACAATTCTATTTTGAGCGGGTAAGTCGTTGCTGTAAGGGGGCGTTGTGGATATTTCAATTATGATGAGTGCCATATTGGCGTTAGCCGCAGGGCTACTGGTAGGGTGGCTGGCGACGAAAGCACGCGCCGATCAAATCCGTGCCGACCTCATCGAAGAGCGACGTGAACTGGATATTGCGCTAAGCGCCGCTCGCCAGCAGCTCTCGCAGGAAGCTCACTGGCGTGATGAGTGCGAACTACTCAATAACGAATTACGCAGTCTGCACAGTATCAACACCTCTCTGGAAGCCGATCTCCGTGAAGTCACTACCCGGCTGGAAGCAACGCAACAGCATGCGGAAGATAAAATCCGCCAGATGATCAACAGCGAACAGCGTCTGAGCGAACAGTTTGAAAATCTGGCGAATCGTATTTTTGAGCACAGCAACCGCCGTGTTGATGAGCAAAATCGCCAAAGTCTGAACAGCCTGCTTGCGCCGCTTCGTGAACAACTGGACGGTTTTCGTCGCCAGGTTCAGGATAGCTTTGGTAAAGAGGCACAAGAACGCCATACCCTGGCACACGAAATTCGTAATCTCCAGCAACTGAATGCGCAGATGGCGCAGGAAGCGGTAAACCTGACGCGGGCATTAAAAGGCGATAACAAAACGCAGGGTAACTGGGGAGAGGTCGTACTCACGCGGGTACTCGAAGCCTCTGGTCTGCGTGAAGGTTATGAATATGAAACCCAGGTCAGCATCGAAAACGACGCCCGTTCGCGAATGCAGCCTGATGTCATCGTTCGGCTACCGCAGGGTAAAGATGTGGTGATCGATGCGAAAATGACGCTGGTCGCCTATGAGCGCTATTTTAACGCAGAAGACGAATACACCCGCGAAAGTGCATTGCAGGAGCACATCGCCTCGGTGCGCAACCATATTCGACTACTGGGGCGCAAAGATTATCAGCAGCTTCCTGGGCTGCGTACGCTTGACTATGTGTTGATGTTTATCCCCGTTGAGCCCGCTTTTTTGCTGGCGCTCGACAGACAGCCCGAACTGATTACCGAAGCGCTTAGAAATAACATTATGCTGGTGAGCCCTACCACGCTGTTGGTGGCATTGCGCACGATCGCCAACCTGTGGCGCTACGAGCATCAGAGTCGTAATGCGCAACAAATTGCCGATCGGGCCAGCAAACTTTATGACAAGATGCGGTTGTTTGTGGATGATATGTCGGCAATAGGTCAAAGCCTGGACAAAGCCCAGGACAACTACCGACAGGCGATGAAAAAACTCTCTTCCGGTCGTGGAAACGTCCTGTCGCAGGCAGAAGCGTTTCGTAGTTTAGGCGTGGAAATTAAGCGCGAGATTAATCCTGAGCTGGCTGAACAAGCTACTACACAGGATGAAGAATACCGCTTGCGCTCGGTCCCTGAGACGCAACAAGATGCATCTTACCACGATGATGAAGCGGTAAATCAGCAATCAAACTAGTCCATTTGGGGTAGTTGAACCCGGCAGAAGGGTAGGGCAAATTGGCCCAATCTGTTACACTTCTCGAACATTTTTTGGATGAGCAGGCACTGAGATGGTGGATAATTCACAAGAAACGACGCACTTTGGCTTTCAGACCGTCGCTAAAGAGCAGAAAGCTGACATGGTGGCCCACGTTTTTCATTCTGTGGCGTCTAAATATGACGTTATGAATGACTTAATGTCATTTGGCATTCATCGTTTGTGGAAACGCTTCACCATTGATTGCAGTGGCGTGCGTCGCGGGCAAACCGTTCTCGATTTAGCAGGCGGTACCGGCGATCTGACGGCGAAATTCTCTCGCATGGTTGGTGAAACCGGCAAAGTTGTGCTGGCGGATATCAATGACTCAATGCTCAAAATGGGTCGCGAAAAGCTGCGTAATATTGGCGTGGTAGGTAACGTTGAGTACGTTCAGGCGAATGCGGAAGCATTACCTTTCCCTGACAACACGTTTGACTGCATCACCATCTCTTTCGGTCTGCGCAACGTAACGGATAAAGACAAAGCATTACGCTCCATGTACCGCGTATTGAAGCCAGGCGGACGTCTACTGGTGCTGGAATTCTCCAAACCCATCATCGAACCGTTGAGCAAAGCCTACGACGCATACTCTTTCCATGTTCTGCCGCGCATAGGTTCAATGGTAGCAAGCGATGCGGACAGCTACCGTTATTTGGCGGAGTCCATCCGTATGCATCCCGATCAGGACACCTTAAAAGCAATGATGCAAGATGCCGGGTTCGAAAGCGTTGATTACTACAACCTGACAGCAGGTGTCGTTGCGCTGCATCGTGGTTACAAGTTCTGACAGGAGAGTGGGGATGCCTTTAAAACCCTTAGTAACCGCAGGCGTTGAAAATCTGCTCAACACCTTTCTGTACCGTTCTCCTGCGCTGAAGTCAGCCCGAACGCGTTTACAGGGTAAGGTGCTGCGTGTTGATCTCAAAGGATTTTCAACACCGTTAGTCCTGGTATTTAGCGAGCGCCAGGTCGATGTGCTGGGGGCATGGGAAGGCGAAGCCGATTGCACCGTAATCACATATGCCAGTGTGTTACCGAAATTGCGTGATCGACAGCAACTCACCACGCTTATCCGCAGCGGTGAGCTGGAAGTCCAGGGCGATATCCAGGTAGTACAGAACTTTGTTGCGCTGGCCGATCTGGCGGAGTTGGATCCTGCAGAACTGTTAGCACCCTATACCGGCGATATCGTCGCGGAAGGGGTCAGCAAAGTCTTGCGTGGTGGAGCGAAGTTCCTGTGCCATAACTTTCAGCGCCAGCAGCGCTATGTCGCCGAAGCGATCACTGAAGAGTGGCGCATGGCTCCTGGTCCACTAGAGGTTGCATGGTTTGCTGAAGAAACGGCAGCCGTTGAGCGCGCGGTTGAATCTCTGGCCAAACGGCTGGAAAAACTGGAGGCCAAATGACGCCAGGTGAAGTACGGCGCCTTTATTTCATCATTCGCACTTTTTTAAGCTACGGTCTTGATGAACTCATCCCCAAAATGCGAATCACGCTGCCGCTTCGGTTGTGGCGTTACTCGTTGTTCTGGATGCCCAACCGACATAAAGACAAACCGCTGGGAGAAAGGCTGAGACTGGCTTTACAGGAACTCGGCCCGGTGTGGATCAAGTTTGGGCAAATGCTCTCTACCCGTCGTGACCTTTTCCCTCCGCACATCGCCGATCAGCTTGCGCTATTGCAGGATCGGGTTGCCCCGTTCGATGGCCTTAGAGCGAAAAAACAAATCGAAGAGGCCATGGGCGGGCTGCCCGTTGAGGAATGGTTTGATGATTTTGAAATCACGCCACTGGCATCTGCGTCTGTTGCTCAGGTCCACACTGCGCGGTTGAAATCGAATGGCAAAGAGGTGGTGATCAAAGTTATTCGCCCGGACATACTTCCGGTCATCAAAGCGGATTTAAAACTGATCTACCGCCTGGCTCGTTGGGTTCCTCGTCTGCTGCCAGATGGGCGTCGCCTGCGACCAACAGAAGTCGTCCGTGAATATGAAAAAACGTTGATCGATGAACTGAATCTGCTGCGCGAATCGGCGAACGCCATTCAGCTACGACGTAATTTTGAAGATAGTCCGATGCTGTACATCCCGGAAGTGTATTCCGACTACTGCAGTCAGAACATGATGGTGATGGAGCGCATTTATGGTATCCCGGTTTCAGATGTCACCACGCTTGAGAAGAACGGCACCAATATGAAACTGTTGGCCGAGCGTGGTGTTCAGGTCTTCTTTACTCAGGTATTCCGCGACAGCTTTTTCCATGCGGATATGCATCCCGGGAACATTTTTGTCAGTTATGAGCACCCTGAAAACCCGAAATACATTGGTATTGATTGTGGGATTGTGGGCTCTTTAAACAAAGAAGATAAGCGTTACCTGGCTGAAAACTTCATTGCGTTCTTTAACCGCGATTACCGCAAAGTTGCTGAACTGCACGTAGATTCTGGTTGGGTTCCACCGGATACCAACGTGGAAGAGTTTGAATTTGCCATTCGTACCGTGTGCGAGCCGATTTTTGAAAAGCCGCTGGCGGAGATTTCCTTTGGTCACGTGCTGTTGAATCTGTTCAACACTGCGCGCCGCTTCAATATGGAAGTTCAGCCTCAACTGGTATTGCTCCAGAAGACGCTGCTGTACGTTGAAGGTGTCGGACGACAACTCTACCCGCAGTTAGATTTGTGGAAAACGGCTAAGCCATTCCTCGAATCCTGGATTAAAGATCAGGTCGGTATTCCGGCGCTCGTTAGGGCATTTAAAGAAAAAGCACCGTTCTGGGTCGAAAAAATGCCAGAAATACCTGAACTGGTGTATGACAGTTTGCGCCAGGGCAAATATTTACAGCACAGTGTTGATAAGATTGCCCGCGAGCTTCACGCGAATCATGTACGCCAGGGACAATCCCGTTATTTATTGGGCATTGGCGCAACATTGTTGCTAAGTGGAACATTCCTGCTGGTAAGCCGCCCTGAGTGGGGGCTTATGCCGGGCTGGTTAATGGCGGGAGGCGTCATAGCCTGGTTGATCGGCTGGCGCAAAATGCGCTGAATTTTTCATCGCCCAAGGCAGGTCGTGTAACGTATACTACGGCCTTATTAATTCATCATCTATGACAGAGGAACATGTATGGGTGGTATCAGTATTTGGCAGTTGTTGATCATTGCCGTCATCGTTGTACTGCTATTTGGCACCAAGAAACTCGGCTCCATCGGTTCCGATCTTGGCGCGTCGATCAAAGGCTTCAAAAAAGCGATGGGTGATGATGAGCCTAAGCAAGATAAAACCAGCCAGGACGCTGATTTTACTGCTAAATCCATCACCGATAAGCAGGGTGAAGTGAAAAAGGAAGACGCCAAAAGCCAAGATAAAGAGCAGGTATAATCCGTGTTTGATATCGGTTTTAGCGAACTGTTATTGGTGTTCGTGATCGGCCTCATTGTTCTGGGGCCGCAACGATTACCTGTAGCGGTAAAAACGGTTGCTGGCTGGGTTCGCGCTTTGCGTTCCCTTGCAACTACTGTTCAGAATGAACTGACCCAGGAGCTTAAGCTTCAGGAGTTTCAGGACAGCCTGAAGAAAGTAGAGAAAGCGAGCCTGACAAATCTGACCCCGGAGCTGAAAGCGTCAATGGATGAGCTGCGTGAAGCGGCGGAATCGATGAAGCGTTCTTACAGCGTGCACGATCCTGAGAAAGCGAGCGATGAAGCGCACACTATCCATAATCCGGTGGTGAAAGAAGGTGAAGCGCAGCGAGAAGGGGTAACCCCTGCCGCCGCTGAAAACCAGGCCAGTTCGCCGGAGCAAAAACCGGAATCCACGGGTGCTAAAACGCCAGAGCAGACGGAAAACACTTCCGCCACGTTGATGGATGCAGAAAAGAAAGCTGCCGCACCTGTTGTCGAATCCTCCCCCTCGTCGAGTGATAAACCGTAAACATGGCTGTAGAAGATACCCAACCGCTCATTACGCATCTTATCGAGCTGCGTAAGCGACTCCTGAACTGCATTATTGCGGTTATCGTGATCTTTCTGGCGTTGGTTTACTTTGCCAACGACATTTACCATATGGTTGCGGCACCGCTGATTAAACAGATGCCGCAGGGTGCAACGATGATCGCCACCGATGTGGCCTCACCGTTCTTTACCCCTATAAAGTTAACCTTCATGGTGTCGCTGATCCTGTCAGCGCCAGTGATCCTCTACCAGGTATGGGCATTTATTGCGCCTGCTTTGTACAAACATGAACGTCGCCTGGTTGTGCCGCTGCTGGTCTCCAGCTCGTTGTTGTTCTACATCGGCATGGCATTCGCCTATTTTGTCGTCTTCCCGTTGGCGTTTGGTTTTCTGGCTAACACGGCTCCGCAAGGCGTGCAGGTATCGACGGACATTGCCAGCTATCTCAGCTTCGTAATGGCGCTATTTATGGCTTTCGGTGTCTCTTTTGAGGTCCCTGTCGCCATTGTGCTGCTATGCTGGATGGGCATTACGACACCTGAAGATTTACGTAAGAAACGACCTTACGTTGTGGTGGGAGCATTCGTCGTCGGGATGTTACTGACCCCGCCAGATGTCTTCTCGCAAACGTTGTTGGCGATACCGATGTACTGCCTGTTTGAAGTGGGCGTTTTCTTCTCTCGTTTCTATGTCGGTAAGCGACGTACGCGAGATGAGGACAACGAGGCTGAAGAAGCAAAAGAAGCCGAAGCCACCGAGAAAACAGAAGAGTAAATTCAACCGCCCGTCAGGGCGGTTGTCATATGGGAGGTAGCATGTTTGATATTGGCGTTAATTTAACCAGTTCACAATTTGCGAAAGACAGGGATGATGTTGTGGCGCGCGCCTTTGCTGCGGGCGTAAACGGTATGCTTCTGACCGGAACAAACCTGCACGAAAGCCAGCAGGCGCTGAAGTTGGCGCAACATTATCCGCATTGCTGGTCCACGGCTGGCGTGCACCCGCATGACAGTAGCCAATGGCAATCCTCAACGGAAGACGAGATTATCGCGCTGGCAAACCAGTCTGAGGTGGTCGCTATTGGCGAGTGCGGTCTGGATTTCAATCGCAATTTCTCCACGCCACAGGAGCAGGAACGTGCTTTTGAGGCACAACTGCGCATTGCCGCTGAACTGCAGATGCCGGTTTTCATGCATTGTCGGGATGCCCATGAGCGTTTTCTGACGTTGCTGGAGCCGTGGCTGGATAGTCTCCCGGGCGCGGTGCTGCACTGTTTTACCGGAACGCGGCAGGAGATGCAGGATTGTGTGGACCGAGGGCTTTATATTGGTATTACCGGCTGGGTCTGTGATGAGCGCCGTGGGATGGAACTGCGGGAACTGCTGCCGTTTATTCCGGTAGAAAGACTACTGATCGAAACCGATGCGCCTTACCTACTTCCTCGCGACTTAACGCCTAAACCGACGTCACGGCGCAATGAACCGGCGCACCTGCCACATATTCTTGAGCGTATTGCCCACTGGCGCGGAGAAGATCCTCAATGGCTGTCAGCAACCATTGATGCTAACGTCCGAACGTTGTTCGAAGTGACCTTCTAAACGGCTTAAATTTTTCGAAAACCGGTATTTTTCACGCTCTGCTTAACTTCTTTATTCAACAGGTTAAGCAGTAGCATGGAACGCGCTTCGCCATCCGGTTCGGTGAAGATCGCTTTTAGCCCCTCAAATGCCCCTTCAGTAATAATCACGCTGTCCCCTGGCTGAGGAGTTTGCGGGTCCACAATACCTTCAGGCTTGTAGATAGAAAGCTGGTGAATAACGGGAGAAGGGACGGTCGCAGGCGTCGCGCCAAAACGGACGAAATGGCTGACACCACGCGTGGCATTGATAGTGGTGGTGTGGATCACTTCCGGGTCGAACTCGACAAACATGTAATTAGGGAATAGTGGTTCACTGACTGTGGTACGTTTACCGCGCACTATTTTTTCCAGGGTGATCATAGGCGTCAGGCAGTTCACCGCCTGTCTTTCCAGGTGTTCCTGGGCTCTCTGAAGTTGCCCACGTTTGCAGTACAGTAAATACCAGGATTGCATAATAACTCTTATCCGCTTGTTCTGAGCGCAAGCATAGCAAAAGCCATGCGTTAAGTTAATTATACCCACCTCAACGCAGGCTGAAACCCAATGGGTATATATGCCCGGGGCTTATATGTATCGCCAGAGTTCACGCTAATTTAACAAAAATACAGCATCACAATGATGAACGCCGTATAATGAAGCGCTTACGAAGAGGCCACAATAGACGCCATGAAATATCACGATTTACGCGACTTCCTGACGCTGCTTGAACAGCAGGGCGAGCTCAAACGCATTTCGCTTGAGGTGGATCCCCATCTGGAAATTACTGAAATTGCCGATCGCACTCTGCGTGCCGGTGGGCCTGCGTTACTGTTTGAGAATCCGAAAGGCTATTCAATGCCGGTGCTGTGTAACCTGTTTGGCACACCAAAGCGTGTTGCGATGGGGATGGGACAAGAAGATGTCTCGGCGCTACGAGAAGTCGGTAAACTGTTGGCGTTTTTGAAAGAGCCAGAGCCACCGAAAGGATTCCGCGATCTGTTTGATAAGCTGCCGCAGTTTAAGCAGGTGTTGAACATGCCGACTAAGCGGTTGCGCGGTGCACCTTGTCAGCAAAAAATCTACTCGGGCGATGACGTTGATTTAAACCGCATTCCGATTATGACCTGCTGGCCGGAAGATGCCGCGCCGCTGATTACCTGGGGGCTCACCGTGACGCGTGGTCCGCATAAAGAGCGGCAGAATCTGGGCATCTATCGTCAGCAGCTGATTGGCAAAAACAAGCTCATTATGCGCTGGCTGTCCCATCGCGGCGGCGCGCTTGATTACCAGGAGTGGTGCGCAGCGCATCCGGGCGAACGCTTCCCGGTTTCTGTGGCGTTAGGAGCAGATCCTGCGACCATTCTGGGGGCCGTGACGCCGGTCCCTGATACATTATCCGAGTACGCATTTGCCGGGCTGTTGCGCGGAACCAAGACCGAAGTGGTTAAATGTATTTCCAACGATCTGGAAGTGCCTGCCAGCGCAGAAATCGTGCTGGAAGGGTACATTGAACCGGGCGAGCTGGCTCCGGAAGGGCCGTATGGCGATCATACCGGCTACTACAACGAAGTAGATAGCTTCCCGGTCTTTACCGTCACGCACATTACCCAGCGTGAAGATGCAATTTATCACTCTACCTATACCGGACGCCCGCCAGATGAACCCGCGGTGCTCGGCGTGGCGCTGAACGAAGTCTTCGTGCCTATTCTGCAAAAGCAGTTCCCGGAAATCGTCGATTTTTATCTACCTCCGGAAGGCTGTTCTTATCGCCTGGCCGTCGTGACGATGAAAAAACAGTACGCTGGCCATGCCAAACGCGTCATGATGGGTGTTTGGTCGTTTTTGCGTCAGTTTATGTACACCAAATTTGTTATTGTTTGCGATGATGACGTCAACGCACGCGACTGGAATGATGTGATTTGGGCAATTACTACCCGTATGGACCCGGCCCGGGATACGGTACTGGTAGAGAATACGCCAATTGATTACCTGGACTTTGCCTCGCCGGTTTCCGGCCTTGGTTCAAAAATGGGGCTGGATGCCACAAATAAATGGCCGGGCGAAACCCAACGCGAATGGGGACGTCCGATTAAAAAGGATCCTGAAGTGACTGCGCGCATTGACGCAATTTGGGATGAACTGGCCATCTTTAATGACGGCAAAAGCGCCTGAGGCGCGATCGTTTTGCCTATTGATCCGACAGAGAGAGCGCATGACAACCTTAAGCTGTAAAGTGACCTCGGTAGAAGCTATCACTGACACCGTATATCGCGTTCGTTTAGTGCCAGACGCGGCATTTTCCTTTCGTGCTGGCCAGTATTTAATGGTCGTGATGGATGAAAGGGATAAGCGTCCGTTCTCCATGGCATCAACGCCGGACGAGCAAGGATTCATTGAGCTGCATGTTGGCGCCTCTGAGCTAAATCTTTACGCCATGGCTGTGATGGACCGTATTCTGAAAGACCGGGAAATCAAGGTCGACATTCCGCATGGCGAAGCCTGGCTGCGAGATGAAGACGAGCGCCCGCTGATCCTGATTGCCGGTGGTACAGGTTTCTCTTACGTGCGTTCTATTCTGCTTACCGCGCTGGCGCGTAATCCAAATCGCGATATCACCATTTACTGGGGTGGTCGCGAGGAGAAGCATCTCTACGATCTCTCCGAGCTGGAAGCGCTGTCTGTGAACCACCCGAATCTGCGCGTTGAGCCGGTGGTGGAACAGCCTGAAGACGGCTGGCGTGGTCGTACGGGAACCGTGTTAACGGCAGTATTGCAGGATTACGGTACCCTGGCGGAGCATGATATCTACATCGCTGGTCGTTTCGAAATGGCCAAAATCGCGCGCGATCTGTTCTGTAATGAACGCAGTGCGCGTGAAGATCGCTTGTTTGGCGACGCTTTCGCGTTCATTTAAGCGCTGTGCGCCGGAGTCCTTCCGGCGCATTCCTCACCAACCTTACTTCTTCTAACAGGGTGCAAGCCCGGTCTCGTTGTTTCTCTTTTTCACCACGTTTTTTAGTAAACATGTTTTTACTATCTATTAATCACAAAATTTAGCTTTTGTGACAGGTCTCTTTTTGTTTAGTAAACAAAATTGGCAAACTAGACGCAATCAAATTGCAAGGCGCAAACGAGGAAGACCATGAGACTCGGACTGGATATTGGCGGGACTAAAATCGAAGCGGTGGTGATTGATAACGCGGGTGAAATTGTTTACCGCGAGCGATGCGCGACACCAAAGCAGAGTTACGGTGATTTTTTCCAGGCCGTGACGGAGATGATTGCTAAGGCCAGACTGGTCGTTAATCAGCCTTTCTCGGTTGGCGTTGGGGTGCCCGGTGCGGTGGATAGCGAGGGGTTAATTAAGAACTCCAACATCCTGGTGCTGAATCAACAGGCCTTTGCGCAAGACCTTGAGCGAGCATCAGGAATGCCAGTGCCGGTTACCAATGATGCCAACTGCTTTACCTTGTCGGAAGCGATGGACGGTAGCGGACACGGGCATAGCGTGGTATTTGGCGTGATCCTCGGTACCGGTTGCGGCGGTGGACTATGCATCGATAACCGCTTGATCTCTGGACCTAACGCCTGCGCAGGAGAGTGGGGGCATAATGCATTGCCGCGCTACCACGAATCTCAGGACGGGACTGGAGTGACATGCTATTGCGGACAGTTGAACTGTATTGAAAGTTTTATTTCCGGTAGCGGTCTGGAACGTCAGTATATGAATCACACCGCGCAGCATGTGGGTGTGCCACAAATTATGCAACAGGTAGAATCGGGTGATGCGGATGCCTGCTTTGTATGGGAACGCTATTGCGATCAACTGGCGCGTGCGTTGGCAAGCGTGGTGAATACGCTCGATCCCGATGTCATTGTGTTGGGGGGCGGGGTATCCAATATCGATTTACTGTATTCGGGTTTACAGGCGCGAGTGGCGCAGTACGTATTTGGTAAGCAGTGCCGCACACCGATAGTTCGGGCCCGTCACGGCGACAGCAGCGGCGTACGCGGCGCGGCCTGGCTGGGGGCGCAACAAGCCATAGTAGAATCAATGAGAGTGAAATGACGAAACCTGTACGTATCAGAGATATTGCCGAAGCTTGTGGTGTTTCAGTTGGTGCAGTTTCCCGCGCCCTAAAAGGGCAGCCGGGGCTGCGTGAAGACACCCGGCTGCGCATTATTTCTGTGGCGCAGCAGCAGGGTTATGATTTTTCCCGTCTGCGCACTGACAAGATCAAACGCGTCCTGTTTTTGCTTCACCGCCAGCACAATATCAGCCGGGCATTGCCATTTTATTCTCAACTGCTGCTGGGGATAGAAGATAATTGTCGTGACCATGGTATTGCGCTGAGCTTTCTCTCCATTGGCCCAGGCGATGCAGTAAGTGAGCAGGTGCTGCTGCACCAGCCTGATGCACTGATCTGTGCCGGATTTTTTGAGCCTGAATTACTTGGTTTGCTGCAACAGATGAAGCTGCCGTTGGTGCTGGTGGATCTCTGGGCGCCGGACCTGCCTTGCGTGAATCCGGACAACACCCAGGGCGGTTATCTGGCTACACAACATTTGATTGCACAAGGTCGCAGCCGTATTGCTTTTCTTGCCAGCACGCTTGCGCACTACAGCATCCGTCAGCGCGAGAAGGGTTACCGTCAGGCATTGTATGAGGCCCGTTTGCTAATGCCGCCAGAGTATGAAGCCATTGCGCCGCCGCTGCTGGATACCGAGCAATCTTTGGTGGAGGCGGTGAATGAATTGCTCAGTCTGCCAGAGCCGCCCGACGCTATTTTTGCCTATAACGATGCGGCAGCGCTGGTTGTTCAACGGGTGTGTGCGCAGCAGGGTATACGTATCCCGGAAGATCTTGCGCTGGTTGGGTTTGATGATATCGATGCTGCGGCCTGGTCACATCCACCACTCACCACCATTGCGGTTGATAAACAACAATTGGGGCGTGAAGCGCTGCGTTTATTGCTGGAAGAAAATCAGGAAGAGAATCTGCTGTTGCCGGTGCAGTTAGTGGTACGTGGTAGTTCAGAGAAATAAAAAACCCGCCCCTGACAGGCGGGAAGAACGGCAACTAAATTGTTTTACAATGGCATTTGTGTTGTAGGCCGGATAAGACGCATCAGCGTCGCCATCCGGCATAGTCGCCGGGGGCGCTTCGCTTGCCCGGCCTACAATAAGTCACATGCTTTGATTAAACTCGCTCAAATACCGTTGCGATGCCCTGGCCTAACCCGATACACATCGTCGCCAGGCCAAACTGTACGTCTTTGCGTTCCATCAGATTGAGCAGGGTGGTGCTGATACGCGCCCCAGAGCAACCCAACGGATGGCCCAAAGCGATCGCCCCGCCGTTGAGGTTGATCTTCTCATCGATCTGCTCCATCAGCCCCAGATCTTTAATGCACGGCAGGATCTGAGCGGCAAAGGCTTCGTTCATCTCAAACAAACCGATATCGCTGGTGGAGAGTCCCGCTTTTTTCAGCGCCAGTTTTGAGGCCGGAACCGGACCATAACCCATAATTGAAGGGTCGCAACCAACAACAGCCATCGAACGAATACGGGCACGCGGCGTCAGACCCAGCTCACGGGCGCGGCTTTCGCTCATGACCAGCATCGCCGCTGCGCCGTCGGAGAGCGCGGAGGAGGTACCGGCAGTGACCGTTCCGCTAACCGGATCGAACGCCGGGCGCAGGGTGGAGAGCGCTTCAACGGTTGTCTCCGGACGGATAACCTCATCGTAGTTAAACTGCTTCAGTACGCCGTCGGCATCATGGCCGCCGGTCGGGATGATTTCGTTTTTAAATGCGCCAGACTGTGTTGCAGCCCAGGCGCGAGCATGTGAACGTGCGGCGAAAGCATCCTGCATTTCACGGCTGATGCCGTGCATGCGAGAGAGCATTTCCGCAGTCAGACCCATCATTCCCGCGGCTTTTGCCACGTTGCGGCTCATGCCCGGATGGAAATCAACGCCGTGGCTCATTGGTACATGGCCCATATGCTCCACGCCGCCAATCAAGCACGCCTGAGCATCGCCGGTCATGATCATGCGTGCCGCGTCGTGCAGCGCCTGCATTGATGAACCGCACAGGCGGTTGACCGTGACGGCTGGAACGGAGTGCGGAACTTCCGCCAGCAGCGCGGCGTTACGGGCGATGTTGAAACCCTGCTCCAGCGTTTGCTGCACACAGCCCCAGTAAATATCATCAAGCGCGGATGGCTCCAGCGCAGGATTTCGCGCCAGCAGGCTACGCATTAAGTGTGCGGAGAGATCTTCTGCCCGCACGTTACGAAACGCGCCCCCTTTCGAACGGCCCATCGGGGTACGGATCGCATCAACAATTACAACCTGTTCCATTGTGACTCCTTAAGCCGTTTTCAGGCTGCCAACCGGGCGGGCAGGCTCAACCTGGGGATAATACGGTTCGTTATGGTGCGCCTTATCACGCAGACCAGCCGGAACTTCATACAGTGCTCCGAGGTGCTGATACTGCTGGGCCATATCGAGATACTTCGCGCTGCCGAGCGTATCCAACCAGCGGAACGCGCCACCATGGAACGGAGGGAAGCCCAGGCCATAAACCAGCGCCATATCGGCTTCTGCCGGGCTGGCGATAATGCCTTCTTCCAGACAACGCACCACTTCGTTGACCATTGGGATCATCATGCGAGCGATAATCTCTTCATCACTGAAGTCGCGTTTCGGCTGGCTGACTTCTGCCAGCAGATCGTCAACGGTGGCATCCTCTTCTTTCTTCGGCTTGCCCTTGTTGTCTTCTTTATAACGCCAGAATCCAAGACCGTTTTTCTGTCCGAAACGGTTCGCATCAAACAGGGCGTCTATCGCGTCGCGATAATCTTTCTGCATACGCTGAGGGAAGCCTGCGGACATCACTGCCTGCGCGTGATGTGCGGTATCAATTCCCACCACGTCCAGCAGATAGGCCGGGCCCATCGGCCAGCCAAACTGTTTTTCCATGACTTTGTCGACTTTGCGGAAATCCGCCCCATCACGCAGCAGCTGGCTGAAACCGGCAAAATACGGGAACAGCACGCGGTTCACGAAGAAACCGGGGCAGTCGTTGACCACAATTGGGGTTTTGCCCATCTGGCTTGCCCAGGCGACAACTTTGGCGATGGTTTCATCCGAGCTTTTCTCGCCGCGAATGATCTCAACCAGTGGCATGCGGTGTACTGGGTTAAAGAAGTGCATCCCACAGAAGTTTTCCGGGCGCTTGAGCGCGCTGGCCAGCTCGTTGATTGGGATGGTGGAGGTATTTGAAGCCAGTACGGTGTCCGGGCGTACCTGATCTTCGGTTTCTGCCAGTACCGCTTTTTTCACTTTCGGGTTTTCCACGACAGCTTCAACCACCACGTCCACACGCTCAAAACCGCTATAGTCGAGGGTTGGATGAATAGTGGAAATCACGCCCGCCATTTTCAGACCGTCAATTTTGCCGCGCTCAAGCTGTTTGTTCAGCAGCTTGGCCGCTTCGGTCATGCCCAGCGTTAATGATTTGTCATTGATATCTTTCATGACAACCGGCACGCCTTTCCAGGCTGACTGGTAAGCGATGCCGCCGCCCATAATGCCCGCGCCCAGCACCGCAGCTTGCTTCGGTGCTTCAATATTTTTGGTGAGTTTTTTGGCTTTGGCTTTGACGAACTGATCGTTAAGGAAGATCCCAACCAGCGCGCGAGCTTCACTGGTGTGCGCCAGTGGAACAAAGCTTTTATTTTCCAGATTCAGCGCTTCTTCACGGCCAAAACGGGCCGCTGCTTCAATGGTTTTTACCGCGGTAATCGGCGCGGGATAATGCTTCCCTGCCGTCTGTGCCACCATGCCTTTAGCGATGGTAAAGCTCATAGCCGCTTCAATTTTGCTGAGTTTCAACGGCTCCAGCTTCGGCTGACGTTTGGCCTTCCAGTCGAGGTCGCCGTTAATCGCCTGACGTAATACCGCTATCGCGCCATCAAGCAGTTTGTCTTGCTTCACTACGCCATCGACCAGGCCGATTTTTAGCGCCTGCTCAGCACCAACATCCTTACCTGCCGCAATAATTTCCAGCGCGCTGTCCGCACCCAGCATACGTGGCATACGCACAGAGCCGCCAAAGCCCGGCATAATGCCCAGCTTGGTTTCCGGCAGGCCAATGCGCAGGTCCGGCGTTGCCAGACGATAATCGGTTGCCAGAACACACTCGCAGCCGCCACCCAGCGCGTAGCCGTTTACCGCGGAGAGGGTCGGAACAGGCAGATCTTCGAGGCGATTAAAGACGCTGTTGGCAAAATGCAGCCACTGGCTCAGTTGTTCTTCAGGCACGAGGAACAGTGAAAGGAATTCGGTGATATCGGCACCAACAATAAAGGCTGCTTTGTTAGAACGCAGCAGCAGTCCTTTTAAATTCGGTTGTTTTTCCAGCACATCAAGCGCATGGCCCAGGCTGGCAACGGTGGCCGTGTCGAGTTTATTGACCGAACCAGGGGCATCGAACACCAGTTCGGCGATGCCATCTTCCAGCCAGTCGAGGTACAGGGTGTCGCCTTTGTAAAGCATGTCAGTCTCCTGAATCCGCAAGGTGATCTGGTCATACCAGATGAATCGAAGTGTGTGTTTTATGTTAATAAAATGCAAATAAATGATTAAAGAAATGACGATTCGATCACGCTCGGCAGAAATCACGCACTCACAAAGCGATGTGCTAAGATGCGGAGACTTGAGGTCAAAAAACAGAAGGATAGAAAATGGAATCGCTGGCCGCACTCTATAAAAATCATATCGTTACCTTACAGGAACGGACGCGCGACGCGCTGGAACGCTTCAAACTGGATGCGTTACTTATTCACTCTGGCGAACTTGTTAACGTCTTTCTCGACGATCATCCATATCCGTTTAAGGTCAATCCACAATTTAAAGCCTGGGTGCCTGTAACACAGGTTCCTAACTGCTGGTTGCTGGTGGATGGCGTAAACAAGCCGAAACTGTGGTTCTACCTGCCGGTCGATTACTGGCACAACGTTGAGCCGCTACCAACCTCTTTCTGGACGGAAGAAATCGAGATCATCGCGCTGCCGAAAGCGGATGGTATCGGTAGCCAACTGCCTGCTGCTCGCGGCAATATCGGTTACATCGGCCCGGTTCCGGAACGTGCGCTGCAACTGGACATCGCGGCCAGCAACATCAACCCGAAAGGGGTGATCGACTACCTGCATTATTACCGCGCCTATAAAACGGATTACGAACTGGCCTGTATGCGCGAAGCGCAGAAAATGGCGGTAAATGGACACCGTGCCGCAGAAGAAGCGTTCCGTTCCGGAATGAGCGAGTTTGACATCAACCTCGCTTACCTGACTGCCACCGGTCACCGCGACACAGACGTGCCATATAGCAACATCGTGGCGCTTAACGAGCATGCTTCGGTTCTTCATTACACCAAGCTGGATCATCAGGCACCGTCTGAAATCCGCAGCTTCCTGCTCGATGCTGGTGCGGAATACAACGGTTATGCGGCAGATCTGACGCGTACCTGGTCGGCGAAAAGCGACAATGACTATGCGCATCTGGTGAAAGACGTTAACGACGAAGAGCTGGCGCTGATTGCCACCATGAAAGCAGGCACCAGCTACGTGGATTATCACATTCAGTTCCATCAGCGCATCGCGAAGCTGCTGCGTAAGCATCAAATCATCACCGATATGAGTGAAGAGGCGATGGTGGAAAACGATCTTACCGGGCCGTTTATGCCGCACGGTATCGGTCACCCGCTGGGTCTGCAGGTACATGATGTCGCTGGCTTTATGCAGGACGACAGCGGTACTCATCTGGCCGCACCGTCGAAATATCCTTACCTGCGTTGCACCCGCGTACTGCAACCGGGCATGGTTCTGACCATCGAACCGGGCATTTACTTCATTGAATCTCTGCTGGCGCCGTGGCGTGAAGGGCAGTTCAGCAAGCACTTCAACTGGCAGAAAATTGAAGCACTGAAACCGTTCGGCGGTATTCGTATTGAAGACAACGTGGTGGTCCACGAAAACAATATCGAAAACATGACGCGGGATTTGAAACTGGCGTAATGGACAGTTGGTTAATCCCTGCGGCGCCGGTTAGCGTCGTCGAAGAGATCAAAAAAAGCCGCTTCATTACGCTGCTCGCCCATACGGACGGCGTAGAAGCGGCAAAAGCGTTTGTTGAGTCAGTCAAAGCGGAACACCCGGACGCCCGACACCATTGTGTGGCATGGGTGGCGGGTGCGCCCAATGACTCGCAGCAGCTGGGATTTTCAGACGATGGCGAACCGGCGGGTACGGCAGGTAAACCGATGCTCGCGCAGCTGATGGGGAGCGGCGTCGGTGAGATTACCGCTGTAGTCGTGCGCTACTACGGCGGTATCCTTCTCGGTACTGGAGGGTTGGTAAAAGCCTACGGTGGCGGTGTGAATCAGGCGTTGCGCCAGTTAACGACACAGCGCAAGACGCCATTAACCGAATATACTTTGCAGTGTGAGTACGGTCAGCTGGCAGGCATTGAAGCCTTGCTGGGGCAGTTTGACGGTAAAGTCGTTGCCAGTGATTACCAGGCTTTTGTTCGGCTCAGGGTGGCGCTTCCTTTTGCCAAAGTGGATGAGTTTTCGGCAAAACTGGCGGATTTTAGTCGTGGTTCATTGCAATTGTTAGCGATTGAAGAATAATCCCCACCTCATTTTAAAGAACTAAGGAAGCGGCAGAGATGCATTTTCGCGCCATCACCCGAATCGTTGGACTACTGGTCATCTTATTCTCGGGGACAATGATTATCCCCGGACTGGTAGCGCTCATCTACCGCGATGGGGCTGGGCGTGCATTCACCCAAACTTTCTTCGTTGCTCTGGCGATCGGCTCCATGCTGTGGTGGCCAAACCGTAAAGAGAAGGGTGAGCTGAAATCGCGTGAAGGATTTCTGATTGTCGTTTTGTTCTGGACCGTTCTGGGCAGTGTGGGTGCGCTACCGTTCATCTTTGCTGAAAGCCCTAACCTGACGATAACCGACGCTTTTTTTGAATCCTTTTCCGGATTAACCACTACAGGTGCGACGACGCTGGTGGGGCTGGATTCATTGCCACACGCGATTCTCTTTTATCGCCAGATGCTGCAATGGTTCGGTGGGATGGGGATCATCGTGCTGGCGGTGGCTATCCTGCCTATTCTTGGTGTTGGTGGGATGCAGCTCTATCGTGCAGAAATGCCGGGGCCGCTGAAAGATAATAAAATGCGCCCGCGTATTGCCGAAACGGCGAAAACGCTGTGGCTAATCTATGTATTACTGACGGTGGCGTGCGCGCTGGCGCTATGGTTTGCCGGGATGCCCGCGTTTGACGCCATTGGGCACAGTTTTGCCACAATCGCCATCGGTGGTTTTTCCACACACGATGCCAGCGTGGGGTATTTCGACAGTCCCACGATTAACACCATCATTGCTATCTTCTTGCTGATCTCCGGTTGTAACTATGGTCTGCACTTCTCTTTATTAAGTGGGCGTAGTCTGAAGGTCTACTGGCGGGATCCGGAATTCCGCATGTTTATCGGCGTGCAGTTGACGCTGGTGGCTGTCTGTACGCTGGTGCTATGGATACACAATACCTATGGCTCGGCGCTCACGACGATCAACCAGGCCTTTTTCCAGGTGGTATCGATGGCGACGACCGCCGGATTTACCACGGACAGTATTGCCCGCTGGCCCCTGTTCCTGCCAGTGCTGTTGCTGTGTTCTGCTTTTATCGGCGGCTGTGCCGGGTCGACGGGCGGTGGCTTGAAGGTGATTCGTATCCTGCTGCTGTTTAAGCAGGGTAACCGCGAATTGAAACGACTGGTCCATCCGAATGCGGTTTACAGTATCAAACTGGGTAACCGTGCGTTGCCGGAGCGAATTCTTGAAGCCGTATGGGGATTCTTCTCTGCCTATGCGCTGGTCTTTATTATCAGTATGCTGGCGATTATTGCGACCGGTGTTGATGACTTCTCCGCGTTTGCCTCTGTTGTGGCAACGTTGAATAACCTGGGGCCTGGACTGGGGGTTGTCGCCGACAACTTTGCCAGTATGAACCCTGTGGCGAAGTGGATCCTGATTGCCAATATGCTGTTTGGTCGTCTGGAGGTCTTTACTCTGCTGGTGCTCTTTACCCCTACCTTCTGGCGTGAATAATGGAGTAACACGTGAAAACACTGATTCTTTTTTCTTCCCGGGACGGACAAACGCGTGAAATCGCTGAGTATCTGGCTTCTGAACTCAAAGAGCTGGGCGTTTGGGCAGATGTTGTTAATTTGCATCGTACCGCGGAGCCGGACTGGCAAAATTATGACAGCGTGGTAATTGGCGCCTCGATTCGCTACGGTCATTACCATGCTGCTTTTCAGGAGTTTGTGAAAAAGAATGCCACACGGCTGAATTCGATGCCGAGCGCGTTCTACTCCGTAAACCTGGTTGCCCGTAAACCGGAGAAACGTACGCCGCAAACCAACAGCTATGCGCGTAAGTTCTTGATGAGTTCGCCGTGGCGACCAGACCACAGCGCAGTCATTGCGGGTGCTTTGCTGTATCCACGCTATCGCTGGTATGACCGCGTTATGATCCAACTGATAATGAAGATGTCAGGCGGTGAAACGGATACGAATAAAGAAGTGGTGTATACCGATTGGGAACAGGTTGCGAGATTCGCGCGAGAAATAGCCCAATTAACCAACAAAGCGTTGTTAAAATAAGCGCAAAGAATAAAAAATACGCACTCGGAAGATTATTTTAAATTTCCCCTTGTCAGCCTGAAATAACTCCCTATAATGCGCCTCCACTGACACGGAACAACGGATTACAAGCCGCCGGGTCAGCGGAGTTCCACTGAGAACTCCGGCGAAGAAAGCGAAATTAAATGCTTGACTTCGTAGCGGGATGGCGTAATATGCACACCCCGCGCCGCTGAGAAAAAGCGAAGCGGCACTGCTCTTTAACAATTTATCAGACAATCTGTGTGGGCACTCGAAGATACGGATTCTTAACGTCGCAAGACGAAAAATGAATACCAAGTCTCAACGAGTGAACACGTAATTCATTACGAAGTTTAATTCATTGAGCATCAAACTTTTAAATTGAAGAGTTTGATCATGGCTCAGATTGAACGCTGGCGGCAGGCCTAACACATGCAAGTCGAACGGTAGCACAGAGGAGCTTGCTCCTTGGGTGACGAGTGGCGGACGGGTGAGTAATGTCTGGGAAACTGCCCGATGGAGGGGGATAACTACTGGAAACGGTAGCTAATACCGCATAACGTCGCAAGACCAAAGAGGGGGACCTTCGGGCCTCTTGCCATCGGATGTGCCCAGATGGGATTAGCTAGTAGGTGGGGTAACGGCTCACCTAGGCGACGATCCCTAGCTGGTCTGAGAGGATGACCAGCCACACTGGAACTGAGACACGGTCCAGACTCCTACGGGAGGCAGCAGTGGGGAATATTGCACAATGGGCGCAAGCCTGATGCAGCCATGCCGCGTGTATGAAGAAGGCCTTCGGGTTGTAAAGTACTTTCAGCGAGGAGGAAGGCGTTGTGGTTAATAACCGCAGCGATTGACGTTACTCGCAGAAGAAGCACCGGCTAACTCCGTGCCAGCAGCCGCGGTAATACGGAGGGTGCAAGCGTTAATCGGAATTACTGGGCGTAAAGCGCACGCAGGCGGTCTGTCAAGTCGGATGTGAAATCCCCGGGCTCAACCTGGGAACTGCATCCGAAACTGGCAGGCTAGAGTCTTGTAGAGGGGGGTAGAATTCCAGGTGTAGCGGTGAAATGCGTAGAGATCTGGAGGAATACCGGTGGCGAAGGCGGCCCCCTGGACAAAGACTGACGCTCAGGTGCGAAAGCGTGGGGAGCAAACAGGATTAGATACCCTGGTAGTCCACGCCGTAAACGATGTCGACTTGGAGGTTGTGCCCTTGAGGCGTGGCTTCCGGAGCTAACGCGTTAAGTCGACCGCCTGGGGAGTACGGCCGCAAGGTTAAAACTCAAATGAATTGACGGGGGCCCGCACAAGCGGTGGAGCATGTGGTTTAATTCGATGCAACGCGAAGAACCTTACCTACTCTTGACATCCAGAGAACTTAGCAGAGATGCTTTGGTGCCTTCGGGAACTCTGAGACAGGTGCTGCATGGCTGTCGTCAGCTCGTGTTGTGAAATGTTGGGTTAAGTCCCGCAACGAGCGCAACCCTTATCCTTTGTTGCCAGCGGTTAGGCCGGGAACTCAAAGGAGACTGCCAGTGATAAACTGGAGGAAGGTGGGGATGACGTCAAGTCATCATGGCCCTTACGAGTAGGGCTACACACGTGCTACAATGGCATATACAAAGAGAAGCGACCTCGCGAGAGCAAGCGGACCTCATAAAGTATGTCGTAGTCCGGATTGGAGTCTGCAACTCGACTCCATGAAGTCGGAATCGCTAGTAATCGTGGATCAGAATGCCACGGTGAATACGTTCCCGGGCCTTGTACACACCGCCCGTCACACCATGGGAGTGGGTTGCAAAAGAAGTAGGTAGCTTAACCTTCGGGAGGGCGCTTACCACTTTGTGATTCATGACTGGGGTGAAGTCGTAACAAGGTAACCGTAGGGGAACCTGCGGTTGGATCACCTCCTTACCTTAAAGAACCGACCTTTGCAGTGCTCACACAGATTGTCTGATGAAAATTAGCAGTAAGAAAATCTCTGCAGGCTTGTAGCTCAGGTGGTTAGAGCGCACCCCTGATAAGGGTGAGGTCGGTGGTTCAAGTCCACTCAGGCCTACCAAATTCGCCTCCGTGCTGTGTTACGGCGATGCTCGCATACTTCAGTATGCTTCGCACCACCGCGCCTTGCCCGGAAACGAATTAGGGTACAGAGATTAGCATTCTACGATGGGGTTATAGCTCAGCTGGGAGAGCGCCTGCCTTGCACGCAGGAGGTCTGCGGTTCGATCCCGCATAGCTCCACCATCTCTTACTGCAAAAACACAAGAAAACTTCAGAGTGTACCTGAAAAGGTTCACTGCGAAGTTTTGCTCTTTAAAAATCTGGATCAAGCTGAAAATTGAAACGACACACTGTTTCATTTCTCCGTAATAAGAAATGAAAAATGGTGTGTTCGAGTCTCTCAAATTTTTGCAAGTCGATGATGAATCGAAAGAAACATCTTCGGGTTGTGAGGTTAAGCGACTAAGCGTACACGGTGGATGCCCTGGCAGTCAGAGGCGATGAAGGACGTGCTAATCTGCGATAAGCGTCGGTAAGGTGATATGAACCGTTATAACCGGCGATTTCCGAATGGGGAAACCCAGTGTGTTTCGACACACTATCATTACGTGAATACATAGCGTAATGAAGCGAACCGGGGGAACTGAAACATCTAAGTACCCCGAGGAAAAGAAATCAACCGAGATTCCCCCAGTAGCGGCGAGCGAACGGGGAGCAGCCCAGAGTCTGAATCAGCATGTGTGTTAGTGGAAGCGTCTGGAAAGTCGCACGATACAGGGTGAAAGTCCCGTACACAAAAGTGCATGTGTTGTGAACTCGAAGAGTAGGGCGGGACACGTGGTATCCTGTCTGAATATGGGGGGACCATCCTCCAAGGCTAAATACTCCTGACTGACCGATAGTGAACCAGTACCGTGAGGGAAAGGCGAAAAGAACCCCGGCGAGGGGAGTGAAAAAGAACCTGAAACCGTGTACGTACAAGCAGTGGGAGCACCCTTTGGGGTGTGACTGCGTACCTTTTGTATAATGGGTCAGCGACTTATATTCTGTAGCAAGGTTAACCGAATAGGGGAGCCGAAGGGAAACCGAGTCTTAACTGGGCGTTAAGTTGCAGGGTATAGACCCGAAACCCGGTGATCTAGCCATGGGCAGGTTGAAGGTTGGGTAACACTAACTGGAGGACCGAACCGACTAATGTTGAAAAATTAGCGGATGACTTGTGGCTGGGGGTGAAAGGCCAATCAAACCGGGAGATAGCTGGTTCTCCCCGAAAGCTATTTAGGTAGCGCCTCGTGAATTCATCTTCGGGGGTAGAGCACTGTTTCGGCTAGGGGGTCATCCCGACTTACCAACCCGATGCAAACTGCGAATACCGAAGAATGTTATCACGGGAGACACACGGCGGGTGCTAACGTCCGTCGTGAAGAGGGAAACAACCCAGACCGCCAGCTAAGGTCCCAAAGTCATGGTTAAGTGGGAAACGATGTGGGAAGGCACAGACAGCCAGGATGTTGGCTTAGAAGCAGCCATCATTTAAAGAAAGCGTAATAGCTCACTGGTCGAGTCGGCCTGCGCGGAAGATGTAACGGGGCTAAACCATGCACCGAAGCTGCGGCAGCGACACTATGTGTTGTTGGGTAGGGGAGCGTTCTGTAAGCCGTTGAAGGTGTGTCGTGAGGCATGCTGGAGGTATCAGAAGTGCGAATGCTGACATAAGTAACGATAATGCGGGTGAAAAACCCGCACGCCGGAAGACCAAGGGTTCCTGTCCAACGTTAATCGGGGCAGGGTGAGTCGACCCCTAAGGCGAGGCCGAAAGGCGTAGTCGATGGGAAACAGGTTAATATTCCTGTACTTGGTGTTACTGCGAAGGGGGGACGGAGAAGGCTATGTTAGCCGGGCGACGGTTGTCCCGGTTTAAGCATGTAGGCGGAGGTTCCAGGTAAATCCGGTACCTTATTAACGCTGAGGTGTGATGACGAGGCACTACGGTGCTGAAGTAACAAATGCCCTGCTTCCAGGAAAAGCCTCTAAGCATCAGGTAACACGAAATCGTACCCCAAACCGACACAGGTGGTCAGGTAGAGAATACCAAGGCGCTTGAGAGAACTCGGGTGAAGGAACTAGGCAAAATGGTGCCGTAACTTCGGGAGAAGGCACGCTGATATGTAGGTGAAGTGGTTTACCCATGGAGCTGAAATCAGTCGAAGATACCAGCTGGCTGCAACTGTTTATTAAAAACACAGCACTGTGCAAACACGAAAGTGGACGTATACGGTGTGACGCCTGCCCGGTGCCGGAAGGTTAATTGATGGGGTTATCCGTAAGGAGAAGCTCTTGATCGAAGCCCCGGTAAACGGCGGCCGTAACTATAACGGTCCTAAGGTAGCGAAATTCCTTGTCGGGTAAGTTCCGACCTGCACGAATGGCGTAATGATGGCCAGGCTGTCTCCACCCGA
Source organism: Citrobacter sp. B72 (assembly GCF_016894305.1). NCBI lineage: Bacteria > Pseudomonadati > Pseudomonadota > Gammaproteobacteria > Enterobacterales > Enterobacteriaceae > Citrobacter > Citrobacter sp. B72. The sequence continues at coordinate 4,881,242 of NZ_CP069801.1, read as the reverse complement.
GACTCAGTGAAATTGAACTCGCTGTGAAGATGCAGTGTACCCGCGGCAAGACGGAAAGACCCCGTGAACCTTTACTATAGCTTGACACTGAACACTGGTCCTTGATGTGTAGGATAGGTGGGAGGCTTTGAAGTGTGGACGCCAGTCTGCATGGAGCCATCCTTGAAATACCACCCTTTAATGGCTGGTGTTCTAACGTAGACCCGTAATCCGGGTTGCGGACAGTGTCTGGTGGGTAGTTTGACTGGGGCGGTCTCCTCCTAAAGAGTAACGGAGGAGCACGAAGGTTAGCTAATCCTGGTCGGACATCAGGAGGTTAGTGCAAAGGCATAAGCTAGCTTGACTGCGAGAGTGACGGCTCGAGCAGGTGCGAAAGCAGGTCTTAGTGATCCGGTGGTTCTGAATGGAAGGGCCATCGCTCAACGGATAAAAGGTACTCCGGGGATAACAGGCTGATACCGCCCAAGAGTTCATATCGACGGCGGTGTTTGGCACCTCGATGTCGGCTCATCACATCCTGGGGCTGAAGTAGGTCCCAAGGGTATGGCTGTTCGCCATTTAAAGTGGTACGCGAGCTGGGTTTAGAACGTCGTGAGACAGTTCGGTCCCTATCTGCCGTGGGCGCTGGAGAATTGAGGGGGGCTGCTCCTAGTACGAGAGGACCGGAGTGGACGCATCACTGGTGTTCGGGTTGTCATGCCAATGGCATTGCCCGGTAGCTAAATGCGGAAGAGATAAGTGCTGAAAGCATCTAAGCACGAAACTTGCCCCGAGATGAGTTCTCCCTGACCCTTTAAGGGTCCTGAAGGAACGTTGAAGACGACGACGTTGATAGGTCGGGTGTGTAAGTGTAGCGATACATTGAGCTAACCGATACTAATGAACCGTGAGGCTTAACCTTACAACGCCGAAGATGTTTTGGCGAAGAGAGATATTTTCAGCCTGATACAGATAACATCGACATGCCCAGGAGGTGTGTTGATAAACAGAATTTGCCTGGCGGCTGTAGCGCGGTGGTCCCACCTGACCCCATGCCGAACTCAGAAGTGAAACGCCGTAGCGCCGATGGTAGTGTGGGGTCTCCCCATGCGAGAGTAGGGAACTGCCAGGCATCAAATAAAAACGAAAGGCTCAGTCGAAAGACTGGGCCTTTTGTTTTATCTGTTGTCTGTCGGTGAGCGCTCTCCTGCCCAGGACAAATCCGCCGGGAGCGGATTTAAACGTTGCGCAGCAACGGCCCGGAGGGTGGCGGGCAGGGCGCCCGCCATAAACTGCCAGGCATTAATTAAAGTGAAGAAGCCCATCCTGACGGATGGGCTTTTTTGCGTCTGTGCGGGATGAAAACCGCCGGATGCGGCGTACCGCCTTATCCGGCCTGCAGGGGCCGGGCTGAACGTATTTTGTAGGCCTGATAAGCGCAGCGCATCAGGCACATCATAACAACACGGTTACCATCTTATCCATTGCGTAACAAAATCAGCAAGTTGCTGTATGTCGTTGATATCTAATAATGGAACATCTACCGCCAGCGGAACATCACTGGCAACCGCGATAACATATTCGTCTATCGCCAATTCTTCAGGGCTATGCCCGCAACCGTCGCGAAAAAGCACGATCTTAGCAACAGGCTCATGCTTAAAACCCTCAACCAACACCATATCCAACGTTGAAGCATCCATCCTGCTTACCAAGTACGCTAAATCCAGTTCGGGCTCTTCCGGCGTCTCTACCATTAACGCCCAACGTTGCTGGCTGGCGACCAGCGTTTGTGCTGCACCGGCTTTGCGCAGTTCATAACTATCTTTACCGGGCTTGTCGACATCCATATTGTGATGAGTATGTTTAATCAATCCGGGACGTATACCTCTGGCACGTAGCTCCGGGATCAACTTTTTGAGCAGCGTGGTTTTTCCCGTGCCGCTCCATGCCGCAATGGCGAGTAATGGGATCATGATTTATCCTGCCATTTTGCAAGCTCTTCGGGGGTGTTCACGTTTACGAACGCATCTTTATGATCGCTGAAATCGACAGCATGACCACCAGCCAGACGCATAAAGACCATGACACGTCGTTCACCGGACTGAAGATAATCCTGCAGCAAAGGCTGCATCGAGCGGTGCATCAACGCAATGGTTGGGTGATCTCTTTCCCCATCATGCACCCAGACAACCGGTGCAGCTTTGCGTTGTTCTTTTAAACGAGCGACCAGATTGTGAGGAATATAGGGCATATCGCACGGGCAAAACAGAAACCACTCCCCCGTTTGCTGCAGGAATACCGATAGCATCCCGGCCAGTGGGCCAGGGAAATCGGCCAAGGAATCGGGAATAACTTTCAGGCCGCTTTGCTGGTATATATCCCGGTGGCGATTGGCATTAACCACCACGATTTCGACCTGCAAAGCGAGAATGTCGGCCACATGCCGCCAAAGAGGTTTACCGTCCAGTTCAAGCAGACCTTTATCGGTTCCACCCATCCGTCTGGCCTTACCGCCAGCCAGCACAACCCCTGTTATTGCACTATCCAGAATCACTGATATCGCCTCTTTTAATGTGGGATTGACCCTGCTAACGTATCTGTATTGAGCCTAAGGAGCACAACCATGAAATGTAAACGTCTGAATGAAGTTATTGAACTCCTCCAGCCTGCCTGGCAGAAGGAACCCGATCTTAACCTGATGCAATTTTTGCAGAAACTGGCGCAAGAGTCAGGTTTTGACGGCGAACTGGCGGATTTAACTGATGACATTCTGATCTATCACCTGAAAATGCGAGACTCAGCGAAGGATGCTGTCATCCCAGGTATTCAGAAAGATTATGAAGAAGATTTTAAAACCGCACTACTCCGCGCTCGTGGTGTAATTAAAGAGTAAAAGCTTGTAATCGCCGCCACCGAAAGCGCTGCGAAATGATATCCTGAATCATTCGTAGTATTTTCCGGATGATGGGATGAACGACAACGCTTTTAATTTCCAGACGCTACACCCGGATACCATCATGGATGCACTGTTTGAGCAGGGGATCCGGGTGGACTCCGGGCTTACCCCGCTTAACAGCTATGAAAACCGTGTCTATCAATTCCAGGACGAAGACCGTCGACGCTTTGTTGTTAAGTTTTATCGCCCTGAACGCTGGTCTGTCGATCAGATCCAGGAAGAGCACCAGTTTGCTCAGGAACTGGTAAGCGATGAAGTCCCGGTAGCTGCGCCGTTGGTACTGAACGGCCAAACGCTGTTAAGCCATCAGGGTTTCCATTATGCGATCTTCCCCAGCGTCGGTGGACGACAGTTTGAAGCTGACAACATCGATCAGATGGAGGCGGTGGGGCGCTATCTCGGGCGTATGCACCAGACCGGATGCAAGCGTACTTTTACCTTCCGACCGACGATTGGCCTTGAAGAATACCTGACTGAGCCGCGTAAAGTTTTTGAACACGCACAGCTTATCCCATCAGGGCAAAAAGCGGCTTTCCTGAAGGCAACGGATGCGCTTATCGCGGTGGTTACCGAACGCTGGCATACTCGTTTTACTACGTTACGCCTGCACGGTGATTGTCATGCCGGTAATATTCTGTGGCGCGATGGCCCGATGTTTGTCGATTTAGATGATGCCCGCAATGGTCCGGCTATTCAGGATTTATGGATGCTTCTCAATGGTGATAAAGCTGAACAACGCATGCAGCTAGAAACCATTATCGAGGCTTATGAAGAGTTTAGTGAGTTCGACATCTCTGAAATCGGACTGATAGAACCTTTACGCGCTATGCGTTTAGTTTATTATCTTGCCTGGCTGATTCGACGTTGGGCTGACCCTGCGTTCCCAAAAAACTTCCCGTGGTTAACCGGGGAAGATTACTGGCATCGTCAGACCGCGACCTTTATTGAGCAGGCAAAAATTCTGCAAGAGCCCCCCTTACAATTAACGCCAATGTATTAATCGGAGAAACTTGAACATGAAAAAAATATGGCTGGCGCTGGCTGGTATGGTCTTAGCTTTTAGCGCATCTGCAGCGCAGTTCCAGGATGGTAAACAATACATCACCCTGGAGAAGCCTGTTGCGGGTGAACCGCAAGTGTTGGAGTTCTTCTCCTTCTACTGCCCGCACTGCTATCAGTTTGAAGAAGTGCTTCATGTATCTGATAACGTGAAGAAAAAACTGCCGGAAGGCACCAAGATGACCAAGTACCACGTCGAGTTTCTCGGGCCGTTGGGCAAAGATCTGACGCAGGCATGGGCGGTTGCAATGGCGCTGGGCGTTGAAGATCAGGTCACTGTTCCGCTGTTTGAAGGGGTTCAGAAAACCCAGACCGTTCAGTCTGTTGCTGATATCCGTAAAGTGTTTGTCGATGCGGGTATTAAAGGCGAAGACTATGATGCGGCATGGAACAGCTTCGTAGTGAAATCTCTCGTGGCACAGCAGGAAAAAGCAGCGGCTGATTTACAGCTGCAGGGCGTTCCGGCGATGTTCGTGAATGGCAAATATCAGGTCAACCCGCAGGGCATGGATACCAGCAGCATGGATATCTTTGTACAACAGTATGCGGATACCGTGAAATACCTGGTCGGTCAGAAGTAAAAGTAAAAGCCGGTCACTGACCGGCTTTTTTATTTGCAGCTTTAATCGCGTCGAGCTGCGCGTCTTTCTCACTCCACAGCGTATTCAACCACAGCTGAAAGCGGCGCTTGAATGCCTTATCGTTCACGTAATCACCGTGTAACTCTTCATGGATTGGCTCCAGATTCACCCGCACGACAATCCTCGTTAGCTTACCGCTCAGCATGTCGTAGAAAGGCCGACTGCTGTTTTCCGGATAGCATAACGTGACGTTCAACATTTTATCGAACTGTGACCCCAGTACGTTTAATGCCATCGCAATACCTGCCGCCTTGGGTGGGAGCAGGTTTTGATAGGGTGAGCGGGTTTGCTCACGTTTATCTTTGGTAAAGCGCGAACCTTCGACAAAATTCACAATGGTTGTCGGGTGTACGCGAAACTTCTCGCAGGAACGACGGGTTGTTTCGACATCTTTACCACGGCGTTCCGGATGGCGAAGCAGATAGCCACGTGAATAGCGTTTCATAAACGGCATATCCAGCGCCCAGCAAGCCAGGCCAATAAAGGGCACCCAGGCCAGCTGTTGCTTGAGGAAATATTTATTCATCGGGATGTGCTTACGGAACAGAACGCAAAGCACAACGATATCGGCCCAGCTGTAATGATTACAAATGAGCAGATACCAGTTTTTCTTGCTAAGACCTTCCAGTCCTTCAACATCCCACTTCAGCCGTGGATTAAGGTGCAGCAGTAGCGCAAGACCTTCACACCAGCAGTACATCATGAAATTACAGAAGACAGAAACCTTGCGCCAGACGACAGGAATGGGCAAAAGGAGTTTCACAACCCCGGCAAGGATGATCGGCACAGAACAAAAAATCGTGACCAATATGGTCAATACGATACTCAGCAACAGCGTTATCGCAGCGAGTATTCTCGTCATAATTAAATTATTCAAAAGGTTAGCCATAGACAGTGCGCGAAAGAGGCGCAAGGGGCTGATTTTATCAGAAAACGAACCAAATGATGGATCTTCCCTGAATAGAAAAAAAGAGAATATCTATCCACATCAGGATATAAGCTGTAAAAATGGAATAAAATGCCGTGAGTTTATTTAACCAATTGAAATTGTTGTATAAATAAAATGGAGCATTAATTGCCTTGCTATATTTAAAGAGCTGAAAATTATTTATTCACAAAGTTATCCACAGCTGTCTTTGCGAGCAAAGCAGAAGATCTGCAAAAGTTTTTCGACAAATGCGGCGAAAAACTCATGTTTTCATCCTGTCTGTGGCATCCTTTACCCATAATCTGATAAACAGGCACGGACATTATGGTTCAGATCCCAGAAAACCCACTTATCCTTGTAGATGGCTCATCTTACCTGTATCGCGCATACCACGCGTTCCCACCGCTGACTAACAGCGCAGGAGAACCTACGGGCGCGATGTACGGTGTCCTCAACATGCTGCGTAGCTTGATTCTGCAATATCAACCAACCCATGCAGCGGTGGTATTCGACGCCAAGGGTAAAACCTTCCGTGATGAATTATTCGAACATTATAAGTCTCACCGCCCACCGATGCCGGACGATCTGCGTGCGCAGATTGAACCTCTGCATGCGATGGTAAAGGCGATGGGGTTGCCACTGTTGGCTGTTTCTGGCGTGGAGGCGGACGATGTTATCGGTACGCTGGCGCGGGAAGCAGAGAAGATCGGTCGCCCGGTGCTGATTAGTACCGGTGATAAAGATATGGCTCAGTTGGTGACGCCGAATATCACCCTAATCAACACCATGACCAATACGATCCTCGGCCCGGAGGAAGTGGTGAATAAGTACGGCGTCCCGCCGGAACTGATCATCGATTTCCTGGCGCTGATGGGGGATTCCTCAGATAACATTCCTGGCGTTCCAGGCGTAGGCGAAAAAACCGCTCAGGCACTACTGCAGGGGCTGGGTGGACTGGATACCCTCTATGCCGAATCAGACAAAATAGCGGGGCTGACCTTCCGTGGTGCGAAAACCATGGCAGGCAAACTTGAGCAGAACAAAGAGGTGGCGTACCTCTCTTATCAATTGGCTACCATCAAAACGGATGTTGAGCTGGAATTGACCTGTGAGCAGCTTGAAGTGCGTCAGCCCGCTGCAGAAGAACTGCTTGGCCTGTTTAAACAGTATGAATTTAAACGTTGGGTTACCGACGTTGAAGCGGGTAAATGGCTACAGGCGAAAGGGACGAAGCCGGCGGCAAAACCGCAAGAAACTATTGTCGTCAATGAAACGCCTGAGGAGCCGGCCACGGTTCTTTCGTATGAAAACTATGTGACGATTCTGGACGAAGCGACGCTGGAAGCGTGGATCGCTAAGCTGAAAAAAGCACCAGTCTTTGCCTTCGATACTGAAACTGACAGCCTGGACAACATTTCCGCGAATCTGGTTGGCCTGTCTTTTGCCATTGAACCGGGTGTGGCGGCGTATGTTCCTGTTGCCCACGATTACCTGGATGCCCCTGACCAGATCGCGCGCGACCGTGCGCTGGAGCTGCTAAAGCCGCTGCTGGAAGATGAGAACGCGCACAAAGTCGGGCAAAACCTGAAGTACGATCGCGGCATCCTGGCGAACTATGGCATCGAGCTGCGCGGCATCACCTTTGACACCATGCTCGAATCCTACATTCTTAACAGCGTCGCTGGACGACACGATATGGACAGCCTGTCGGACCGCTGGCTGAAACATAAAACCATCACCTTTGAAGAGATCGCCGGAAAAGGCAAAAACCAGCTGACCTTTAACCAGATAGCACTGGAAGAGGCTGGTCGTTACGCTGCGGAAGACGCCGACGTTACGCTACAGCTGCATCTGAAGATGTGGCCAGAATTGCAGCAGCATAAAGGGCCGTTGAACGTCTTTGAAAATATCGATATGCCGCTGGTGCCGGTTTTGTCTCGCGTTGAGCGCAACGGTGTGAAAATCGATCCGGCTGTTCTGCACAAGCATTCAGAAGAGCTGACGCTGCGTTTGAATGAGCTGGAGCAAAAAGCGCACGAGATCGCCGGAGAAGCGTTTAACCTCTCTTCCACTAAGCAACTGCAAACTATCCTGTTTGAAAAGCAGGGTATTAAGCCGTTGAAGAAAACCCCTGGCGGCGCGCCATCAACGTCGGAAGAGGTACTGGAAGAGCTCGCGCTGGATTATCCGTTACCGAAAGTGATCCTGGAATATCGTGGTTTAGCAAAACTGAAGTCGACCTATACGGATAAGCTTCCGTTGATGATTAACAAGAAAACCGGGCGCGTGCACACCTCCTACCATCAGGCGGTTACCGCCACCGGGCGCTTGTCTTCAACGGATCCAAACCTGCAAAACATCCCGGTACGTAATGACGAAGGTCGTCGTATTCGTCAGGCGTTCATTGCGCCAGAAGACTACGTGATTGTCTCTGCGGACTACTCACAGATTGAACTGCGTATCATGGCGCACCTTTCACGTGATAAAGGTCTGCTTACCGCGTTTGCCGAAGGGAAAGACATTCACCGCGCAACGGCGGCAGAAGTCTTTGGTTTACCGCTTGATTCTGTGACCAGCGAGCAACGTCGCAGCGCTAAAGCCATTAACTTCGGTTTGATCTACGGGATGAGCGCCTTTGGTTTGGCGCGCCAGTTGAATATTCCGCGCAAAGAAGCACAGAAGTACATGGATCTCTACTTTGAACGCTACCCTGGTGTGTTGGAATACATGGAACGCACCCGCGCGCAGGCGAAAGAGCAAGGCTATGTAGAAACGCTGGAAGGTCGCCGTCTCTATTTACCGGATATTAAATCCAGTAATGGTGCTCGTCGCGCTGGTGCTGAACGTGCGGCTATTAACGCCCCGATGCAGGGAACTGCCGCAGACATTATCAAACGAGCCATGATTGCCGTGGATGGATGGCTGCAAACCGAGCAACCGCGCGTGCGCATGATCATGCAGGTACACGATGAACTGGTGTTTGAAGTGCACAAAGATGATCTGGAAAGCGTCTCCAAAAAGATCCACCAACTGATGGAAAACGAGACTCAGATTGACGTGCCGTTGCTGGTGGAAGTCGGGAGTGGTGAAAACTGGGATCAGGCGCACTAAGGGTTTACTTAATAACGCGCCTTTTTCGTAACTAAGCAACATAAGAGAGAGCTTTTTGTGATGTCCATTAGAATTCCCTATGTAAGGAATGAAAAAAAATTACAAAAAGTGCTTTCTGAGCTGCTCAAAAAAGAGTAAAGTTATTCTCGTAGGGTACAGAGGTAAGATGTTCTATCTTTCAGACCTTTTACTTCACGTAATCGGATTTGGCTGAATATTTTAGCAGCCCCAGTCAGTAATGACTGGGGCGTTTTTTATTGTGCGAAAGAAAAGTTTTGCACATGCTGTAGGCCGGATAAGACGCGCAGCGGCGTCATCCGGCATATCGGTGGGTTATTCCCCTTCCTGCACCTCTTCAACCGGTGCCAGTTCACTAAACCAGCTATCCAGTTTTTGCCGCAGTTTGTCCACACCCAGTTTTTTCAGCGATGAAAATGCTTCTACCTGCACATCACCGTTAAATGCCAGTACGGCTTCACGTACCATATTCAACTGCGCTTTGCGTGCACCGCTGGCCAGCTTATCTGCTTTAGTCAGCAGTACCAGAACCTGAACGTTGCTCTCAACCGCCCACAAGATCATCTGTTGATCGAGATCTTTTAACGGATGACGAATATCCATCAGCACTACCAGACCTTGCAGGCTCTGACGCTTTTCCAGATATTCAGCCAGCGCGCGTTGCCATTTACGCTTCATTTCTTCTGGAACTTCGGCATAACCGTATCCTGGCAAATCGACCAGGCGTTTGCCGTCAACGACTTCAAACAGGTTGATGAGCTGAGTACGACCCGGCGTTTTAGATGTACGCGCCAGACCTTTTTGATTCGTCAGGGTATTTAGCGCACTGGATTTGCCTGCGTTGGAACGGCCAGCAAAAGCCACTTCGATACCGGTATCGGAAGGTAAGTGGCGAATATCAGGCGCACTCATCACAAAGTGCGTCTGTTGATAATTCAAGTTAGTCAAAGCAGTCCTCTCCATCAATCAGGGCTTTGCAGCGATTATACCTGAACCCCAGCAAAAGGCTGGTTTTTCGACGAGTGGGCTGTGTAAGTAAAAACCTCGCGCTTTGTGAGACATTGCCGACAGTTTCTATACGAGATGACAGAGTAAAAAATGACAGAACTAAAATAAATCATATGGTTACATTTGGGCGCTATTCTTAAAATCAGAAATTGTTACCCAGGTTACTTGTACGTTTAAACCAAAACGGTAAAGTAGCGTCCATAGCGAGGAAGCTGACAGGATAGACGACTCAGGATGAGGGTCAGGAGCGCCAGGAGGCGAAGACACAGGATTGTCAGGAAGACAAACGTCCGGAGACGTTAGTAAAAGGAAATGGAAACAACACGGAATGTTAGAGGCTAAGGGAAAAACAGGGTGTGTTGATAGCCAACAGGGATTGTAGAGCCCGTAAGGGTTGAGAGTCAGGAAAAAAGGCGACAGATTACTCTGTCGCCTTTTTTCTTTATTTCTGCTAGATTCCGGCGCAATTATATACTGAATAAAAACAGCCAAAGACGAATCATGATGAAACCAACTTCTACACCACACGGTAAAGGTCCTGCAAAAGCGCGTCGTAAAACACGCGAAGAAATTAACCAGGAAGCTCGCGACCGTAAGCGCCAGAAAAAACACCGTGGTCATGCGGCAGGTAGCCGTGCGTCCGGTAGCGAAGGCGCATCTGGTGGCGGAAACCAAAATAAGCAAAAAGATCCTCGTATTGGCAGCAAAACCCCCATTCCATTGGGCGTGACCGAAAAAGTCACCAAACAGCACAAACCGAAGAGTGAGAAACCTATGCTTTCACCACAGGCTGAGTTGGATTTACTGGAAACGGATGAGCGCCTGGATGCGCTGCTGGAGCGTCTTGAAGCAGGAGAAACCCTGAGCGCGGAAGATCAGTCCTGGGTTGATGCCAAGCTGGATCGCATCGATGAGCTGATGCAAAAGCTGGGTCTTTCTTACGATGACGAGGAAGAAGAGGAAGAAGAAGAAAAGCAGGAAGACATGATGCGCCTGCTGAAAGGCGGCAACTAACGGTTTTACACCGTGGGTCTTCCCGTCCTGCTTATAACCCTTCCGGTTATATGTTATCTGGTGTGGTTATTCGTTAAACTACAGCGGTTGTCGCGGCGACAGAAGTGGCTGCGCAACCGACTTATCACCCGTACTGGGGTTAAGTCGGTACGCCGTACCCGCCAGAGACGCCATCGGAAGGAGTGAGCATGTCAGAGCAGTTAATAGACTGGGACCTGGCCCTGATCCAGAAATATAACTATTCCGGGCCACGATATACCTCGTACCCGACCGCGCTGGAGTTTTCTGAAGACTACGGCACTGAAGCATTTCTAAAGGCCGTGGCGCGTTATCCTGAGCGTCCTCTCTCGCTGTACGTTCACATCCCGTTCTGCCACAAGCTGTGCTACTTCTGCGGCTGTAACAAGGTCGTGACTCGCCAGCAGCATAAAGCCGATCAATACCTCGATGTCTTAGAACAAGAAATTATTCATCGCGCACCGCTGTTCGCCGGACGTCATGTCAGTCAGCTGCACTGGGGCGGCGGCACGCCAACGTATCTGAATAAAGCGCAAATCAGTCGTTTGATGTCGCTGCTGCGTAGCAACTTTAACTTTAACGACGACGCCGAAATTTCGATCGAAGTGGATCCGCGTGAAATTGAGCTGGATGTGCTCGATCATTTACGTGCTGAAGGTTTTAACCGCCTGAGCATGGGGGTACAGGACTTCAACAAAGAAGTTCAGCGCCTGGTGAACCGTGAGCAGGATGAGGAGTTTATCTTTGCGCTGCTGAATCATGCGCGTGAGATCGGTTTTACTTCAACGAATATCGATCTGATTTATGGTTTGCCAAAACAGACGCCAGAAAGTTTCGCCTTCACCCTGAAACGCGTTGCTGAGCTGAATCCAGATCGACTGAGTGTCTTTAACTACGCGCACCTGCCGACGCTGTTTGCCGCTCAGCGCAAAATTAAAGATGCCGACCTGCCCAGCGCGCAGCAGAAGCTGGATATCCTGCAGGAAACCATCTCTTCACTGACCGAAACTGGCTATCAGTTCATTGGCATGGATCACTTTGCCCGTCCGGATGACGAACTGGCCATTGCTCAACGCAAGGGTGTGCTGCATCGTAATTTCCAGGGTTATACCACCCAGGGTGATACCGATCTGCTGGGAATGGGCGTGTCAGCCATCAGTATGATTGGTGACAACTACGCGCAGAACCAGAAAGAGCTGAAGCGCTATTATCAGCAGGTAGACGAGCAGGGGGACGCGCTGTGGCGCGGAATTGCACTGACCCGTGACGACTGCATTCGTCGAGATGTTATTAAGCTCCTGATCTGCAACTTCCGCCTCGACTATGCCACTGTGGAACAGCAATGGGATCTGAACTTCGCTGACTATTTTGCCGAAGACCTGAAACTGCTGGCACCGCTGGCGAAGGATGGGCTGGTGGATGTCGATGAGAAGGGGATTCAGGTCACGCCGAAGGGCCGTCTGCTGATCCGTAATATTTGCATGTGCTTCGATGCGTATCTGCGCCAGAAAGCACGGATGCAGCAATTCTCGCGGGTGATTTAACGCTTTTCCGGGTGGCGCTTCGCTTATCGTGCCTACGAAAATCTCAATACGTAGGTCGGGTAAGCGAAGCGCCACCCGGCGAACCCGCTAGCTGAACAGCCCAACCAGCGCTGCGCACAATACTGCGGCGACCGCAGTTTGTGGCGTATGGCTTTCGACCGCACCGCTCGACAGCAGATTAATGATTGATTCCAGCATGATGACTTCCCCCCGTTAGTCGGGCACGATCATACTTAACTCATCGGAACAGTAAAGCGCAAAATAGCAGCTATTTGCGCTCAATTATTAATCTTTACACAGTGACGATATATCACTCCATTCCGAGTTCTTTTAGCTTACGCGTCAAGGTATTACGACCCCAACCGAGCAAGCGTGCCGCTTCCTGTTTATGCCCCTGGGTATGACGTAGCGCGGTAGTCAATAGCGTACGCTCCATCTCTGGTTGGGCCTCAGAAAGCAAGTTTTGATGACCGGAGCGTAATGCCCGATCCGCCCACTGTGCCAATAGCGTTGCCCAACTATCCGGCTGCATATGGGACGGTGCGTCTGGCACAGAGGTTTCAAACAGCTCGGTTGGTAAGTCCTGAATCAGTACTTCCTGCCCGGCGGCCATGACGGTTAACCAGCGGCAGGTGTTCTCAAGCTGACGCACGTTACCTGGCCAGGCCAGACGGGTGAGCGCAGCCTCGGTTTCCGGGTGTAATTGTTTGGCTTCCACCCCCAGTTCGCGGGCTGCCTCCTGCAGGAAATGACGCGCCAGGCGGGGGATATCTTCCCGACGTTCGCGCAGTGGCGGCAGATGTACCCGGATGACGTTCAAGCGATGGAATAAGTCCTCACGGAATTTACCTTCCTGTACGCGTAGTTCAAGATTCTGATGCGTGGCGGCGATGATGCGAACATCTACTTTCACAGGCGCATAACCGCCCACACGGTAAAACTGTCCATCGGCTAATACGCGCAGTAAACGCGTTTGTACGTCCAGCGGCATATCGCCGATTTCATCGAGGAACAGCGTACCGCCGTCTGCCTGTTCAAAGCGCCCCTGACGAATGGTATTCGCCCCGGTAAACGCGCCTTTCTCGTGGCCAAACAGCTCAGATTCGATCAAATCTTTCGGGATTGCCGCCATGTTCAGCGCGATAAATGGCGCTTTGACGCGCGGGCTATGACGGTGCAACGCATGGGCGACCAGCTCTTTACCGGTTCCTGACTCCCCATTAATCAATACGCTGATTGAAGACCGGGACAGGCGACCAATAATGCGAAAGACGTCCTGCATTGCTGGCGCTTCGCCGATGATGTCGGTTGTGGGGCCGTTAATCTGAACATTGCGCGGCTGCTGCTGTTCCTGATAGTGACTGATGGCGCGCTCGACCAGCGCCACCGCTTCATCAATATCAAAAGGTTTGGGCAGATAATCAAACGCTCCTTGCTGATAGGCGCTGACGGCAGCATCCAGATCGGAGTGCGCGGTCATTATGATGACCGGAAGCATCGGATGCCGCTGTTTAATCTGTTTTAACAGCGTCAGGCCGTCCATACCCGGCATGCGGATATCCGACAACAGCACGTCCGGCGTTTTGCTGGCCAGCGCGTCCAGTACCTCTTTACCACTTTCAAATGTGGTACAGCTTAGCCCTGCCCCTGCGAGCGCACGTTCAAGCACCCAACGGATGGAACTATCGTCATCAACGACCCAGACTATTCCTCGTTGCATAAACGTCACCTTATTTCCTGATAGGCAGGTAAACCGAGAACTCGGTATGACCCGGCCAACTGGTAAATTCAATTTTGCCGGAATGTTGATCAATCAAATTACGGGCGATAGATAATCCAAGGCCGGTACCGCCTTCGCGACCGCTAACCATTGGGTAGAACAGCGTATCCTGCAAATGCGAGGGAATACCTGGACCGTTATCCTCTACATCAATTCGTGCCGCCAGACGGTAACGCATGCCGTGTAGCGTGAGCTGAAACGCGGTGCGGGTGCGCAGAATGATCTCGCCGCCTTCCGGTCCCAGCGCCTGCAAAGCATTGCGTACGATGTTCAGCAAAACCTGCTCGATCTGGTCCGGGTCGTGCAGTAATTCGGGCAGACTTGGGTCGTAATCCCGGATTAGCGTGACGTTTTCCGGCAGCTCCATCGAGACCAGCGCCACCACGCGTTCCGCCACTTTGTGAATACTTTCCGTGATGTGCATGCCGGGCTGTTGTGGCCCCAGCAGACGGTCGACCAGATTACGCAGGCGGTCCGCCTGTTCAATAATGACTTTGGTATATTCGGTCAGCGCCGGGTCCGGAAGCGCTTTACTGAGAAGTTGCGCCGCACCGCGTAATCCGCCCAGCGGGTTTTTAATTTCATGTGCCAGACCACGCACCAGATCGCGAGCGGCAATCTGCTGGGCGTGCTGGAGCTGTTCCTGACTCAGACGGCGCTGGTTATCCATAGGGGCCATCTCCAGCAAGATAAGGCCATCAGGCAGCCTCTGAGCGGTCACAGAGAGGATATGTGAGTGGCTGTCTATCACAAGCGTCACTTCGTTATCCGTAAAGCCCTGGCCTGCTTCCAGGCTCTCTCGCATCAGTCCGATGTTTAAGGAGAAATAACTCAACAGATCGGGAAGCGGTGTACCAAACAGTTTGCGAGAGCTTTGGGCGAGCAACTGCTGTGCCGCCGGGTTGGCGTAATGTACAGCCAGCTCATCGTCGACGAGTAAGATGCTGTTGATTAAAGAATTGAGGATCTGCCCAGCATCGGGCAGCGTGCCGGTTGCCATTCAGCAGTCTCCTGAAAAGTGTTGCACCAATTTAGTGCATTATAGCTTTTTACATCAAAAAAGAGCGAAAAAGCAGGTTGTTAGTGGAGAAAAAAGCCCATCCGGGGATGGGCTACAGATGACTGGCAAACATAGATGCCGGATGGCGGCTTTGCCTTATCCGGCCTACAAGGTAATGTTACCCTCCAGGCCTGATAAGTTTGCGCCATCAGGCGTCCTATCATTCACCATCGATCTCAAGCCTGCCTGAGCAGGCTAAAAGTTCCACGGCAACTCAAACGATTAAACGCTGTAGTACAGCTCAAACTCTACCGGGTGCGGAGTCATACGCACGCGGTCATCTTCTTCGCGACGCAGCGCAATGTACGCATCGATCGCTTCATTGGTGAACACGCCGCCTGCGGTCAGGAACTCGCGGTCCAGATCCAGTTCTTTCAGTGCTTCTTCCAGAGAACCAGCAACCTGTGGGATCTCTTTCGCTTCTTCCGGCGGCAGGTCGTACAGGTTTTTGTCCATTGCTTCGCCCGGGTGGATCTTGTTCTTAATACCGTCAAGACCAGCCATCAGCAGCGCTGCGAAGCACAGGTATGGGTTAGCAGCCGGGTCCGGGAAACGCACTTCGATACGACGCGCTTTCGGAGAAGCAACTACCGGGATACGGATAGACGCAGAACGGTTACGGGCAGAGTAAGCCAGCATTACCGGTGCTTCGTAACCCGGGACCAGACGTTTGTAGGAGTTGGTGGTCGGGTTAGCCAGGGCGTTGATCGCTTTAGCGTGCTTGATTACGCCACCGATGTAGTACAGCGCCTGCTCAGAGAGACCCGCATATTTGTCACCGGAGAACAGGTTTACGCCGTTCTTGGACAGGGACATGTGGCAGTGCATGCCGGAACCGTTATCGCCAAACATTGGTTTTGGCATAAAGGTTGCGGTTTTACCGAAACGGTGAGCGACGTTGTGAACGACATATTTGTAGATCTGAATTTCGTCCGCTTTTTTGGTCATGGTGTTAAAGCGGGTCGCGATTTCGTTCTGACCGGCAGTCGCCACTTCGTGGTGATGCGCTTCAACAACCAGGCCCATTTCTTCCATGATCAGACACATGGTAGAACGGATATCCTGAGAAGAATCTACCGGAGGAACCGGGAAGTAACCGCCTTTCACGCCTGGACGGTGACCTTTGTTACCACCTTCGTATTTGGTGGAGGAGTTCCATGCGCCTTCGATGTCATCGATAGCCACGTGGGAACCGGAAATAGTTGCGCCGAAACGGATGTCGTCAAACAGGAAGAATTCTGGCTCTGGTCCGAACAGAACGGTGTCTGCGATGCCGGTAGAACGCAGATACTCTTCAGCACGTTTAGCAATGGAGCGCGGGTCACGGTCGTAGCCCTGCAGCGTACCTGGTTCCAGGATATCGCAACGGATGATCAGGGTAGACTCTTCAAAGAACGGGTCGATGAGAGCAGTAGACGCATCTGGCATCAGAACCATGTCTGATTCGTTAATGCCTTTCCAGCCACCGATTGAGGAGCCGTCAAACATTTTGCCTTCTTCAAAGAATTCGGCATTTACCTGATGAGCAGGAATAGTGACGTGCTGTTCTTTACCTTTGGTATCAGTGAAGCGTAAATCAACAAACTTCACTTCGTGTTCGTTCAGCATCGTCAAAACGTGTTCAGCGGACATACTTACTCTCCCGGATTGGTCATTGTCGTCGTGGTAACGAAGTCTTCAATTCTGCAAAAATTGGCCGTGTCGCCATAAAAAATATAAAGCGAAATCTGTGCCAACTTTTAAATTGCCCCTAAAAGGCGTTATCATGCGCACCATCGTGCAAAGGGGCTGCACCATGAAGGTTGTATTGCACCATTATAGTGCTTTAATGTGAACATTAAGCACCATATTGGTGCAAAGCATGTCAGATTACCCCTTTTAACGCTCCGTGAATGTGATCACAAAGAAACTCTGCAATACTTGTTTGCGGAGGATGTTTGTGATCCTGTTTTGTACTGCGATTAATCCGTGTACAATAACGCGCTATTTCTAAAATGCCTGAGGCAAAGTTGTGATCGAAAATTTGCGTAACATCGCCATCATCGCGCACGTAGACCATGGTAAAACGACCCTGGTAGACAAGCTGCTCCAACAATCCGGTACGTTCGATGCACGTGCTGAAACCCAAGAGCGCGTGATGGACTCCAACGATTTGGAGAAAGAGCGTGGGATTACCATCCTCGCTAAAAACACCGCTATCAAATGGAATGACTACCGTATCAACATCGTTGATACCCCGGGGCACGCCGACTTCGGTGGTGAAGTTGAACGTGTAATGTCCATGGTCGACTCTGTGCTGCTGGTGGTGGATGCAATGGACGGTCCGATGCCGCAGACGCGCTTCGTGACCAAAAAAGCCTTTGCCCATGGCCTGAAGCCAATTGTTGTTATCAACAAAGTTGACCGTCCTGGCGCGCGTCCTGACTGGGTTGTTGATCAGGTATTTGACCTGTTCGTTAACCTCGACGCTACCGACGAGCAGCTGGACTTCCCGATCGTTTACGCTTCTGCGCTGAACGGTATCGCGGGTCTGGATCACGAAGACATGGCTGAAGACATGACTCCGCTGTATCAGACTATCGTTGATCGTGTACCGGCTCCGAGCGTAGATCTTGATGGCCCGCTGCAGATGCAAATCTCTCAGCTGGACTACAACAACTACGTTGGCGTAATCGGTATCGGCCGCATCAAACGCGGTAAAGTTAAACCGAACCAGCAGATCACTATCATTGATAGCGAAGGCAAAACCCGTAACGGTAAAGTCGGTAAAGTTCTGACTCATCTGGGTCTGGAACGTATCGAGAGTGATATTGCCGAAGCAGGCGATATCATCGCGATCACCGGTCTGGGCGAACTGAACATCTCCGACACCATCTGCGATCCGCAGAATGTTGAAGCGCTGCCAGCTCTGTCCGTTGATGAACCGACCGTTACCATGTTCTTCTGCGTAAACACCTCTCCGTTCTGCGGTAAAGAAGGTAAATATGTTACCTCTCGTCAGATCCTTGACCGCCTGAACAAAGAGCTGGTGCACAACGTTGCGCTGCGCGTTGAAGAAACCGAAGATGCGGATGCGTTCCGTGTATCCGGTCGTGGTGAGCTGCACCTATCTGTTCTGATCGAAAACATGCGTCGTGAAGGTTTCGAAATGGCGGTTTCCCGTCCGAAAGTAATCTTCCGCGAAATCGATGGCCGTAAACAAGAGCCGTTCGAAAACGTAACGCTGGACGTTGAAGAGCAGCATCAGGGTTCTGTGATGCAAGCTCTGGGTGAGCGTAAAGGCGACCTGAAAAACATGAATCCAGATGGCAAAGGCCGCGTACGTCTTGACTACGTGATCCCAAGCCGTGGTCTGATCGGCTTCCGTTCAGAATTCATGACCATGACTTCCGGTACCGGTCTGCTGTACTCCACCTTCAGCCACTACGACGATGTTCGTGCGGGTGATGTGGGTCAGCGTCAGAACGGCGTACTGATCTCCAACGGCCAGGGTAAAGCAGTTGCGTTCGCACTGTTCAGCCTGCAGGACCGCGGTAAGCTGTTCCTGGGTCACGGTGCTGAAGTTTACGAAGGCCAGATCATCGGTATTCACAGCCGCTCTAACGACCTGACTGTAAACTGCCTGACCGGTAAGAAACTGACTAACATGCGTGCGTCTGGTACTGACGAAGCAACGGTTCTGGTTCCGCCGGTTAAGATGACTCTGGAGCAGGCTCTGGAATTCATCGATGACGACGAACTGGTAGAAGTAACACCAACCTCTATCCGTATCCGTAAGCGTCACCTGACTGAAAACGATCGTCGCCGTGCAATGCGTGGCGCGAAAGAAGAGTAATTAACACTCTTTTTCAGGTAAGCACAAAAAAGCCGCTGATTATCAGCGGCTTTTTTTATCTAAAAGATCAGGTCGTTTCCTGCTCTGCAATGACTAGCTCAATATTTTCTAAATCAAGCAATTGCTTGAATGAATTTGGTGGCTGGGAATCGGTAAAAAATGCCCGAATTTTACGCATATTACCGATGGATACAGCGGCTGAGGCGGTAAACTTAGTATGATCAGCAACTAACAGCGTATTACGTGCATGCTTAATCATCGTTTTGGCGACAAGCGCTTCGTTAACGTCAAATTCCAATAGTGTGCCGTCTTCCTCGATGGCACCAATACTGGTAATCAAATAGTCGGCTCTAAATCCTTCAATAAAGTTCACTGCTCCTGGGCCAACAATACCGCCATTATGAGCACGTAACGTTCCACCGGGCACCATAACCTCAAGATCTTGATTCTTATATAAGATCTGCGCAACACGAAGACTGTTAGTAATGATGCGAAGATCCCGACGGTTCAGCAAAGCTCGTGCGACGGCTTCCACCGTTGTACCAATGGTAATAAATACCGTACAGCGTTCAGGAAGGTAATCAGCAACCGCTTCCGCAATCGCTTCTTTTTCCTGGGTAAGGGACAACTCTCGCTGTTCAAAGGCGGTATTCATGACGCTGGATACACGTCCGGCTCCACCATGATGTCTGGTGATCAAGCCCTGTTCGCTTAACTTACGAATATCCCGGCGCACGGTTTGCGTGGACACGTCCAGCAATTGTGCGAGCTCTTCGATATTCATATAGCCGCGTTCTGTAATGTAATGAACAAGTTGATCGTGTCGCGGATTACCGGTGACTTCAATGATGCTCATGAATACTCCTGGACTTCTTCCCCGTAATTGTTGGCTATTTTACGCATAAAGTGACAAAAATGATTCGGTTTGCGCACGATTAGGAATTCCGGCTCGTCCGCCCGCCTGAGTGCATTTCATCGCCGCCACCGCACTTGCGAAGCGAATCGCCTGGTCAGTCGGCATTTGCTCTGCAAGAGCTGCTGCCATTGCACCATGGAAAACATCGCCTGCACCGGTTGTATCCACAACATTGACAGAAAATGCAGTCTGTTGACACATATGACCATTTTCGATCCATAGTGACCCTTCGCCGCCAAGCGTAACGTACACTTTACCATTAGTCTGCTCAGCGGCCAGTTTAAGTGCCTGTTGTGCATCATCTTGCCCGGTCATTCTCTTCAGACCTGGAGTTGAAAAAACGGCATGATCGGCAAGCGCCACCAATGGGGTTATATCTTGTGGTGTCATATCGGCATCCAACAGCGTTGGAACTCCGGCGGCACGTGCCAGTTCGAAGGATTTCAACGTCCCTTCATGCCAACGTACATCGGCCAGAACGATGTCATAACGGGAAAAATCAATCGACTCCAGCCACCTTGCATCCGTATCGAGATCCGGGCTTGGATAATTCACGATAATGCGTTCGCCATGCTGGTCGACCAAAATTGCGGACTGGGATGAACGGGAGTTCGGGTATTGCCGGCAGAACGCCGTATTGACCCCCCAGCTCTGAAGCTCGTTAAGCAAGGTATTCCCACAACTGTCATCGCCTACACGGCCTATAAAATCAACGTCAATACCAAGCCGGGCAATGGCGACAGCTGCTGTTGCCGCCGGGCCGCCACCTGTCTCCAGATATTGATTTGACTGATATTTCCCCCCGCCATCGGGCAGGTTGTTCAGAGAATAAATACGGTCCTGAACGGTGATTCCAACACATGCAATTCTGGTCATATTTGGTTAGTCCTGTGTGATCTTGTCTTCTTTTGTTCATTTTAATGACATAAATGATCAAATTAGTGACGTGTGTCTTGTTTTTAGTCATAAATTACAAATATGCTCAAAAACAGACGAAAACGAGTTTTTAATTGTAATTATTTTGTCAACCTGACACAGGAGAGCATTCATGACAACCGTTGCATTTTTGGGCTTGGGCCAGATGGGCAGCCCAATGGCTAATAATCTGTTGCAAAAGGGACATGCTTTGCGTGTGTTCGACGTAAACCAACAGGCAGTCAATGAATTAGTACAAAAAGGTGCGACTGCTGCTCAAACACCCGCTGAAGCCGCTAAAGGTGCCGAATTCATAATCACTATGCTGCCAAATGGCGACATCGTTCGGCAAGTTCTGCTGGGTAAAGATGGCGTCAGCGAAGGCCTGTCCCCCAATGCATTGGTTATTGACATGTCCACGATTCATCCATTGCAGACCGATGAGTTGATTCATGAGATGAAAGAGAAAGGCATCAGCATGATGGATGCTCCTGTGGGCAGGACGTCAGTTAACGCGATTGACGGCACGCTGCTGATTCTTGCTGGCGGAACGCCTGAACAGGTTGAACGTGCTCGCCCTGTGCTGATGTGTATGGGGAATGAGCTGGTGGAAGCTGGCGGTCCCGGTATGGGGATCCGCGTAAAGCTCATCAATAACTATATGAGTATTGCGCTGAACGCCTTGTCAGCGGAAGCCGCTGTTCTTTGCGAGTCATTGGGTTTGAGCCTTGATGTGGCCATTAAGGTCATGAGCGGTACTGCCGCAGGCAAGGGGCACTTTACGACAACCTGGCCTGGCAAGGTACTTAAAGGAGACCTTTCTCCGGCATTCATGGTGGACCTCGCGTTGAAAGACCTGCGTATTGCCGTCGATGTCGCTAGTCAGACCGGTGCGCCGCTCAATATGGGCATTGCAGCAGAAACCTATTACACCCGTGCCAGCGAGAACGGTCGAGGCCGTCAGGACTGGAGTGCGCTGTTATCTCAGGTTCGTCAGCAGGCTGGCCGACCAGATTCACTCTAAATTTTAAACAGTTACAGGAGTTATTATGTCTTCCCACAATACCCCATACACGCTGAAAGATATTTCTCGCCCTGGCGGTGGATTTGCCATGCTGGCCGTTGATCAGCGTGAAGCAATGCGTCTGATGTTTGCAGCGTCTGGACATCCTAAACCTGTTGCCGACAGCGTATTGACTGATTTTAAAGTTGCAGCAACACAAATTCTGTCTCCCTACGCTTCAGCGGTTCTGGCAGATAAACAATTTTGTCTCGATCAGATTGTCTCTCAAGGTGCAGTCGCTGATTCATGTGGACTGATTGTGGCGGCTGACCATTTTGTTCCGGGTAATGGTATTCCGGTTGATAGTGTCGAAATTGACAGAGCAATTGATCCGCATAAAGCCCGCGAAATGGGTGCAAAAGCCATGAAGTTGTTAGTGCTGTGGCGTGAAGATGAACCCGCAGAAGAACGTTTGGCTATGGTGGCTGAGTTTGTTCAACGCTGTCGTAGCGCAGGGCTGGTCAGCATCATTGAGCCGGTCGTTCGTCCTCCTCGTCGTGGCTGGGAATTTGACCGGGAAAGCGCCATCGTTGCCGCAGCGGCTGAACTCGGCTGCACCGATGCTGACCTCTATAAAGCTGAAATGCCATTAGGCGGCAAAGGTGATGAACAGACCCTACTTGCTGCGTGTCAAAAGTTGCATGAACAAATGAAAATGCCGTGGGTCATTCTCTCTTCTGGTGTTGATGCGGATATTTTTGGCCGTGCGGTCCGTATCGCCATGAAGGGTGGAGCTTCCGGATTCCTGGCAGGGCGTGCCGTTTGGGCATCGGTTGTTGGTGCTCAAGATCCGCAAACAATGTTGCGTGATGTGTCGGTTCCACGCTTACAACGCCTGGCAGAAATCGTCGATGAAGGGATTTCTCAGCGTTAATCACCCATTTTAACGAATCTGGAGAAGAACCATGGATAAGATTACCCAAGTTCTATTTTCTGATATTGGGAAGGTGACCACCCAATATGTTGAGCTGCCGCACCAGGAACTTAAACCGCAAGAAGTCCGCATTGCTCCGGTGTTTTATGGAATATGTGGCTCTGATCTGCATGTACTGAAAGGAGGACACCCATTTGCAAAACCTCCGGTTGTGCCTGGACATGAAATTGCGGCACGCGTAACTGAAGTGGGCAGTGAAGTAACGAATGTTAAGCCGGGCGATCATGTCGTAGTCGACCCAATTATGGCCTGCATGGAGTGTCGTGCTTGTAAAGCGGGTCGCTTTAATCTGTGTGAGCCGCCACAGGTTGCTGGCTTCCGGGCGCCGGGTTTTGCCCGCTCGCAGCACATTGTACCTGCACGAAACTGCCATGTTGCACCTGCTTCGTTACCACTAAAAGCACTGGCTTTCGCTGAGCCCGCAGCCTGCGCGCGTCATTGCGTGAGCCGTATGCCGAAAGCGTCATTGGAAAGTGTATTAGTGATTGGTGCAGGGACAATTGGTTTATCCATCGTTCAAGCATTGCGCATCATGGGCGCGGGAAAGATCACCGTCATCGAGCCTGATGCCGCCAAGCGCGCGTTGTCGTTAAAGCTAGGTGCCACGGAAGTCTGGGCTCCGGGGGAATTGGATGCACAGGTCCGTTTTACGGGGGCAATTGATGTTGTTGCCGCCCAGGCCACGCTGAATGATGCATTTACCCATGTTTATGCTGGCGGAACGGTAGTGTGCATGGGGGTACCGAGTGGCCCACGTGAAATTCCTCTTCCGATGATGCAGCGCTTTGAACGCGATTTGTTGAATTCCGGCATGTACATCCCGGAAGACTTCGATGCCGTGATTGAATGGCTTGCGGATGGGCGGTTTGACACCAGCGAACTGGTGACCGATCTCTTCCCTGTCGAAGATGCGGATAAGGCGTTTGAACGTGCGCAGCAAAATGACTCTATAAAAGTCATGCTGCAATTTGCTGAGGTTTGATGCTGTAACCCTCTGTCTGGCGCTGCTTAAGGGTAGCGCCATCCTACAACAATGAAAAAGGATGCTGCGATGAGTCACATCACCAGTCCTACACCTTACTCGATCGGTCGTCCCCAGGACGTGATTGATATTGTTAATAAACATTCAGCAGTAAACACCAGTGTCGGCGTCATTTTTATCGCTCTTGGTGGCATTCTAATTGATGCCTATCAGGCGGCGATGGTGGGTTTTGGTAATAAATATATCGCATTGCAATTTGGTATTTCACCGGGGCTGGCGGCGACGGTTAACGCCTCTGTTTTAGTCGCCGCCCTGATTGGTGGATTACTGGCGAACCGTGTGATTAACCGCTTTGGTCAAAAGCGTGCATTTATCATCGGAATGGGCCTGTGCACAATAGGTGCCGCAGCTGTCGCGATAGCCCCGAACATCTGGTGGGTGCTGGTGTGTCGCGTAATCATGGGATTTGGCTTGGGTATTGATTTCCCGCTGGCAACAAATGCGGTGGCAGAACTACGCGGCTCAACATCTAAGAAAACCGGTTCGTCAGTTAATCTCTGGCAAATGGCCTGGTATGTATCAACTACGGTCGTCTATCTTGTGCTGCTTCCACTGTTGTTGTCGGGTATCGCGGAAGAGCAATTATGGCGCTATGGTATTTTCATTGGTGCTATTTTTGCCGTCATTATCATGATTCTGCGTTATTTCTTCATCGGTGAGTCTGCAATGTGGGCCGCACGAGTCGGACGTTATGATAAAGCCTGCGATATTCTGGCTAAACGCTATGGGGTTCATGCTCGCGTTGCTGCCAAACCAAAAAACGATGATTTTTCTGCTGAAAAAACAGAAAGTAAGTTTCATGGCGGCTATGGGATTTTATTTAACTCACGTTATCGCAAACGCACTATTCTCGGCTGCGTTGTGGCGACGATGCAAGCCTGGCAATATAACGCCGTGGGTGTTTATTTACCGCTGACTTTGGCGGGAATACTGAGCGGTGGATTAACCGGGGCTCTTAGCGGTTCTGCGGTAGTGAATGCCCTGTGTGGCATTACAGGTGGATTGATTGGTTCTCTTATCCTCCAGCGTTTGGGAACTCGCCTTCAGTCGATGTATGGTTTCGCCGTCGTAACGGTTGCATTACTGGCTTTAGGTGCATTAGCAACCACCAACCCATGGCTTTCTTTAGGTTTGTTGGGCGCAATCATTTTCTTCCATTCAGCGGGTCCGGGCGGCCTGGGAATGACCATTGCCACACTTTCTTATCCGCCATCTATTCGCCCGACAGGCGTAGGATTTGCTCGTGCAATTATGCGTACTGGGGCGATTGCCGGACTTATTTTCTGGCCTATGTTGTGGGGTGCATTAAAGACAGAAGCGTTCTATTGGCTGGCAATTGTTCCTTTTCTCGGCTTCCTGACATGCGTGTTGATTAAGTGGGAACCACTTGGTGCAAACGTTGACGCTGAAGACGCTGAGGTACTGGCTGAGTTGGATAAATAACAAGCAAGCGCGTCGCAACATGTCGACGCGCTTTTTCGTATAAATCCGCCGCTTTTTAAGTGATTTTATTGCGCAGATTTCTCGCCGACCCGGAGAGGAAAATTATGGCTGAAATAGAACATGTACCAGGGAAAGAGCTATCCGGCAAAGCCATGAGACGCGTTGTCATGGGCAGTTTCGCTGGCGCGTTGATGGAATGGTACGATTTTTTTATTTTCGGAACGGCGGCAGGGCTAGTCTTTGCTCCCCTGTTTTTCCCTGATAGCGATCCTTTTATTGGTTTAATCGCCGCATTCGCCACCTTTGGTGTGGGTTTTCTGTCACGTCCGCTTGGAGGCATTGTTTTTGGCCACTTTGGCGATAAAGTCGGTCGCAAAATAACGTTGATTTGGACGTTAGCGATAGTTGGCTCCTCAACGTTTTTAATCGGTTTCATTCCAACATACCAGGATATTGGTATCTGGGCCCCGATTATATTGATGGTTCTGCGCCTGGTTCAGGGGTTCGGTCTGGGTGGGGAATATGGCGGGGCTGCATTGATGACTATTGAATCTGCGCCTGAGGCGAAGCGCGGGTTTTTAGGTTCGCTCCCACAAACGGCAGCCTCAGTTGGGATAATGCTGGCGACAGGGGTGTTTGCATTATGCAATCACTTCCTGACTCAGGAAGAGTTTCTGGCCTGGGGATGGCGTATCCCTTTTTGGCTATCTGCCATCATGTTAATTGTTGGGATGTTTATACGGTTACATACTGAAGAAACACTGGATTTTAAAAAACAAAAAACGGCTGTCTCACAGGAACAATCAGCACCACCGTTGATTGAACTTTTCCGTAAGCATCCACGGAATATTCTGTTAGCGCTAGGGGCCAGGCTGGCGGAGAGCGTTTCGTCGAACATCATTAATGCCTTTGGTATTGTCTATATTTCCAGCCAGTTGGCATTATCAAGGGATATTCCACTCAACGGCATGCTAATCGCCTCAGCAATTGGCATTGTGTGTTGTCCATTAATTGGTTGGATCTCTGACCGCGTTGGGCAACGGAAGATGTATTTATTTGGCGCTGGTTTTTGCATCCTTTTTGCATTCCCATTCTTCCTGCTGCTGGATACGAAAAGCACACTTATCATCTGGTGCTGCATGATCCTTGGCTATAACCTGGGGCCAACGATGATGTTTGCAGTACAACCCACCTTATTTACTCGTATGTTCGGAACACGAGTGCGCTATACGGGTCTTTCCTTTGCCTATCAGTTTTCAGCAATTCTGGGTGGGTTAAGCCCGCTCATTGCCTCCAGCTTGTTGGCGCTGGGAGGCGGGAAACCGTGGTATGTAGCACTGTTTCTGTTTGTTATCTCAATACTTTCATTCAGTTGCGTCTGGCTTATCGAGCCACATTCAGACAATAAAAATGACGCTAATAACATTTAACTTCTTACCGAAATATCAGAGAGCAATAACATGAACAATGAATTGAATACTGAGCATTATCAAGCATTACAACGTGCTTTTGATACCGCCTGGCCGGGACCGATCGGCCAACCTATTTTTCTGGAAAAAGGACATCTACGTCTGCAAATTTTTCCGCGCGATGGTGCCAGAATCACCTCGGTTCAGGCGTTTGGTTTTGAAGTGTTACGTCAATGGGAGCCACAGCGTAAAGCATTTCAGTATGGCTGCTTTCCTATGGTTCCTTGGGCAGGCCGCCTTGGCGATGCAACATTGACCGTGGGGGAGAAACAGTACGTATTACCTGCTAACAAACCGCCTCATGCTCTACATGGTATGGCCTGTTATTCATCATGGGAAATTGTCGAACATAAAGCGGATACCTTGAAACTGCGCATGCCACTGGGCGCTCCTTGGCCCTGGGAAGGAGAGGTCCTGCAGACGATGACTCTTGAAGACGATGCGTTAATTCTGCGACTTGAAATTCACACCATGTCTGAAACTTTTCCGGCATCTGCTGGATGGCACCCTTGGTTTGCAAAACAACTGGGCCAGCAGAATGAAGAAGATGAATTACTGGTATGTTTTAAGGCCGACTGGCAGGAAGAAGCCGGGAATAATGAGTTACCAACAGGTAATAAAATCCCCCCACAATCAGGCCCGTGGGATGACTGCTTTGGTTTTAATGATGGTCTCAATGTCAGATTACAGTGGCCAGGTAAGCTGAGTATGACGATGACATCGAGTGCGCAAAGCCTGGTCGTTTTTGACAAACAGCCCGACGCAACATGTGTCAATCCGCTTACTCAGGCGCCAAATGCGATAAATAGGACACCGCAGTTTGTCAGTGCAGGTCTTCCGTTGGTGATTGAGTCGCGCTGGCAATTTACACAGGAATTCTGATGGCTTAGCCAATAATCCCGACAGGGACTCATAGTCAAACTTCTCCTTTCCCGCTACAGTTATTCATCCACGGCGAATAAGGAGAAGGGCATGCTCTATATCTTTGATTTGGGTAATGTGATTGTCGATATCGACTTCAATCGCGTGTTAGGTACTTGGAGCGATCTGAGCCGTGTACCGCTGGCTTCGTTAAAGCAAAGTTTCACCATGGGAGAGGCTTTTCACCAGCACGAGCGAGGTGAAATAACGGATGAAGCCTTTGCCGAAGCGCTATGTCATGACATGGCGCTACCGCTAAGCTATGAGCAGTTCTCCCACGGCTGGCAGGCTGTTTTTGTTGCCTTGCGTCCTGAAGTCATCGACATCATGCAAAAGCTGCGTGAGCAGGGGCATCGGGTGGTCGTCTTGTCGAATACTAACCGTCTGCACACGACGTTTTGGCCGGACGAATACCCCGAAATCCGTCAGGCTGCTGACCATATTTACCTTTCCCAGGATCTGGGCATGCGTAAACCAGAAGCGCGGATTTACCAGCATGTCCTGCAGTCTGAAGGTTTTTCTGCGCATGAGGCGGTATTTTTCGACGACAACGCCGATAATATTGAAGGGGCTAATCGGTTAGGGATTACCAGCATCCAGGTTGTCGATAAAACGACCATTCCGGACTATTTCGCGAAGTTGCTATGCTAAAAAATGTTCAGCAACAAGCCAGGCACCATACGCGTCCTGTTCGGGCCTGGCTGAAGCTACTATGGCAGCGGATTGATGAGGACAACATGACGACGCTGGCAGGGAATCTTGCCTATGTCTCATTGCTCTCATTAGTGCCGCTTATTGCCGTAGTTTTTGCGCTTTTCGCCGCATTTCCGATGTTTTCTGACGTCAGCGTCCAGCTGCGTCATTTCATTTTCGCAAACTTTATCCCGGCGACGGGAGATGTCATTCAGCGTTATATCGAACAGTTCGTCGCCAACTCGAACAAAATGACCGCCGTTGGGGCGTGCGGGCTGATTGTGACAGCGCTATTACTGATGTATTCCATTGATAATGCACTGAATACTATCTGGCGCAGCAAGCGTACTCGGCCTAAAGTTTACTCTTTCGCCGTTTACTGGATGATTTTAACGCTGGGGCCACTGCTGGCGGGGGCCAGTCTGGCGATCAGCTCTTATCTGTTGTCATTGCGCTGGGCCAGCGATCTCAACACGGTGATCGATAACGTCCTGCGTATTTTCCCGCTGGTGCTTTCCTGGCTCTCTTTCTGGCTGCTTTACAGCATCGTACCGACCACACGTGTACCTAACCGTGATGCGGTTATTGGTGCCTTTGTGGCCGCTGTGTTGTTCGAAACCGGAAAGAAAGGATTTGCGCTCTATATCACGATGTTCCCGTCTTATCAGCTCATTTACGGTGTCCTGGCGGTGATCCCCATTTTATTCGTCTGGGTATACTGGACCTGGTGTATCGTCTTGCTAGGCGCGGAAATAACTGTCACTCTCGGGGAATACCGCAAACTTAAACAAGCCGCAGAACAAGAAGAAGCAGAGCAACCATGATTGCATTAATTCAGCGCGTAACCCGTGCCAGCGTCACCGTGGAGGGCGAGGTGACGGGTGAAATTGGCCCAGGACTTTTGGTCCTGTTAGGTGTCGAAAGGGATGATGACGAACAGAAAGCGAACCGCCTGTGCGAGCGCGTACTCGGCTATCGAATCTTTAGCGATGCCGAAGGCAAAATGAACCTTAACGTGCAGCAGTCAGGGGGCAGCGTGCTGGTAGTTTCACAGTTCACGCTGGCGGCAGATACCGAACGCGGCATGCGCCCGGGGTTTTCAAAAGGGGCTGCGCCCGATCGTGCAGAGGCGCTGTATGAGTACTTTGTTGAGCGTTGCCGCCAACAGGAAATGAATACGCAAACCGGTCGATTCGCTGCGGATATGCAGGTTTCACTAGTTAATGATGGCCCCGTGACGTTCTGGTTACAAGTATGAACCAGCTACCGGTGTGGCCGCGGACAACAAGAGAGAATACGACGATGTATCACCTTCGAGTACCGCAAACAGAAGAAGAATTGGAGCGTTACTACCAGTTTCGCTGGGAGATGCTGCGTAAACCTTTGCACCAGCCTAAAGGCTCCGAACGGGATGCCTGGGATGCGATGGCGCATCACCAGATGGTGGTGGACGAAGAGGGGAATCTGGTCGCGGTAGGACGTCTGTATATCAATGCGGATAACGAAGCCTCCATACGCTTTATGGCCGTTGACCCCTCCGTGCAGGAGAAAGGGTTGGGCACGCTGATGGCGATGACCCTGGAGTCTGTGGCGCGTCAGGAAGGGGTAAAGCGCGTAACCTGTAGCGCCCGTGAAGATGCGGTTGAATTTTTCGCCAAACTCGGGTTTGTGAGCCAGGGAGAAATCACTACGCCGCAAACCACGCCGGTGCGTCACTTTTTGATGATTAAACCCATCGCGACTCTGGACGACATTCTCCATCGCGGGGACTGGTGCGGACAGCTACAGCAAGCCTGGTACGAACATATTCCATTAAGCGAGAAAATGGGTGTGCGCATTCAGCAATATACCGGGCAGAAGTTTATCACCACGATGCCCGAGACGGGCAATCAGAACCCGCACCATACGCTGTTTGCCGGTAGCTTGTTTTCCCTGGCGACGCTAACGGGCTGGGGACTTATCTGGCTGATGCTGCGTGAGCGTCATCTGGGCGGGACGATAATCCTTGCTGACGCGCATATACGGTACAGCAGGCCGATCACCGGGAAACCTACCGCTATCGCCGATCTGGGCTCGCTGAGCGGAGACCTGGACCGTCTGGCAAGAGGTCGTAAGGCGCGCGTTCAGATGCAGGTCGGGGTATTTGGCGACGACACGCCGGGCGTGGTGTTCGAAGGCACCTACATTGTGCTACCCGCAAAACCGTTTGGCGCATATGAAGAAGGTGGGAACGAGGAAGAGTAGGTCAGAGGGTATCTTCTCTACTCGATGAATGCGTCTGCCGGAAGATTAAAGCGTTCTGCAAGCGCTTTAATATGGCTTACAGTCAGTGCTCTGCGACCATTTAAGATGTTGCTGACGTTCGATTTTGAACCGAGTTCGTTGGCAAGGTCTGCTGCTTTGAGACTGTATTGGTCCATGAGCGTACGCAATACTGAAACGCCAGAGGGTGTTTTCTCCAGGTGTTGGTTGAGTGCTTTGAATTCCGGCGCATGTTTTTCATATTTACTGATTCGGGCACAGAGCAATTCAAATAGTGGGTTTTCAAGATCGTCGTGGTCGACCAGATACTCCACTAGCGCAAGTGCCCTGCGATACTCAGTGTCATTTCGGTCTTCCCCCAACAGTGGGATGGTTTTTACCGCATCGCTGAAGGTATCAACAATCTTTTTTGCGCTGGCTGCATCCATATGACGATGCGTTCTCATTCTTTATTACCCCGATAATATGCTGTCAGTTTGTCATATTCGGCATGGGAAACGATATGTTTGACAAATATCTTATGTGACCTGAAATCTATGTAGGAGATGAGTCTTAGGCTGTTACCAGAAACATCAATCACCCACCATTTATCTCTGTACTTAAAATTATCCAGTGAAGGAATATACTGCTTCATCTCTTCAGGCTGAATGAATGTTTTTTTCTCCAAAACATTCAGTAAATCAGCGAGAGCAAGCTGATGATTTGGATACATGAGCATTGCCTCGTTAAAAGGTTTTCGGCTGATAACATGCACGGTGTAGTTCCATTACAAGGTTTTCAACCTGTAAACAAAATAACGCAACGCAATTAAGTTTACAAGATGAAAACACTATATTAATTAAGCATGTCTTACTGCTGTAGAATTTATGGCGCGCCAGGCAACATCCCGCATTGCGCTTCGTGCCGCCTGACTCACCCCTGCTAGCTGGAAAAATCCGTGGATAACACCGAGATAGCGTTGGCAGGTGCAATCCACGCCCTGCTCCTGAAACCGTTGATACAGGGCCTCACCTTCATCTCGCAGTGGGTCGAATTCAGCTGTAATGATGTGCGTGGGCGGTAAACCGTTGAAGTCTTCGCGCCAGAGCGGGCTGACTTCGGGATGCAATGGATCGGTTTGCGGCATATACATCTCGTAGCCCGACAGCAGTGTGTCGCGGGTGATAATGTAATCCTGTCCATTATGGTCATAGCTCGCAAAGCTGGCGGTTGCATCCAGCATCGGGTAGATCAGCATAAGCTGCGCAGGTTGCCATTGCCTGGTAGCTTTCAGGCGTAGTGCGGTGACCAGCGCCAGATGCCCGCCAGCGCTGTCGCCAGCCAGCGTAATGTTGTCCCGGTCTACTCCCAGTTTCTTGGCATACTTCCAGATAATATTGGCCCCCGATTCAGCATCGTTATGTGCTGCCGGGAAGATGTGCTCTGGTGCGAGGCGATACTGCACCGCAATGACCCGACAGCCGCTGTACCAGGCGAGTTGCCTTAGCTGGTTATCATGAGTGGTAAATCCGCCGCTGACAAAGCAGCCGCCGTGATAATAGATAACGCAGGGGAGATTTCCCGTGCAGCCCCGCGGCGAAACTACGCGAAACATCATGGCATCGAGTTCAATATCTTCAACTTGTACGCGGGTTTCAGTGTCTCCGGCCAGGACCGTGCTGGCGATATAGCCTGCTCTCCGGTCATCAATATTCTGCTCGCGCGAAGAAGGGCGTCCCGCCGCGATAAATGCCTCAACCAGCTGTGCAATCCCGCTTTCCAGTGCCATTTTCACATCTTCTTATCTGTATGGATATACAGGGTTATAACCTGGATAACTAAGAATGAAAATGGGAAAAATGGGGGTGGTTATGATTCTGGAAAGTGGCTCGCAAAAGTAAAAATCGCTCGTGTGAAGGCTACTTTCCCGCTTTTCTCAGGTGTATGTTGTGTGGAAATTAATCGCCGATGATATACTGGAGGTATATGTGAGTATGATGGTTGGGATGGATATGGGCAGAATTTTACTCGATTTATCAGATGAGGTGATTAAACGTCTTGATGACCTCAAGGTTCAGCGCAATCTGCCGCGAGCAGAACTCTTACGGGAGGCCGTTGAACAGTATCTTGAGAGGCAGGATCAGGCTGAAACAACAATTTCACGCGCTCTTGGGCTGTGGCAAGGCTGTGAGGAAGATGGTGTTGAATACCAGCGTAAACTCCGTGAGGAATGGTAATGGTCAAAGGATCAGCGCTTTTTGATACCAACATCCTCATCGATCTGTTTAGCGGTAGAAATGAAGCAAAACTAGCGATAGAAACATGGCCGCCGCAGAATGCAATCAGCCTCATTACATGGATGGAGGTGATGGTGGGCGCAAAAAAATACCATCAGGAAGCCCGTACTCGCGTTGCGCTAGGCGCTTTTAACGTGATCGGCGTTTCACAGGATATTGCTGAACGAAGCGTGAGTATCAGGCAGGAGCATGGGATGAAATTGCCGGATGCCATTATTTTGGCCACTGCGCAGATTCATCGTCTTACACTGGTTACGCGAAATACCAAGGATTTTGCAGGCATATCAGGCGTGGTCACGCCGTATACGTTATAACCCGGGCGACTTACGCCGCCCGGTGGTGCGGAGTACTTACTCCCCTTCACCTGGGAACAGGAACGGGTTGATAGAGCTGCGGGCAAAGCCCTCTTGCTCCATGTGCGCGTCCAGCATCAGTGAAGCGAGATCGTCAGCCACGGCTTCAACTTTAGGGTCCTTTTCCTGATAGAGAATCTTCAGATAAGTCCCACAGTCGCCGCAGCTTTCAGCTTTAATTGCCGCCTGTTCGTTATCCAGCGACCAGTAGTTCAAATCACGGCTTTGCTCGCAGTTGCTGCATTTCACGCGCACCACGTGCCACTCGGTTTCGCACAGGTTGCAGTGCAGATAGCGCAGCCCCTGAGTGGTACCGATTTGCACCATGCTGGAGACCGGCATTGAACCACACACCGGGCAGTACTGACGCTGTTCACCGTATTCCGCACGGGCTTTGCCGGGGATCAGGCTTGCCATCTGCGCCCAGTAGAGCGATAGGGCAGCCCAAATGAACGGCGCTTTATCGCTGCTGACGGAGGCGAAATCAGAGGCAAACAGCGCGCTGGCCATCAGCTCCAGTTCCTGCTCTGAGGCTTTTTCCAGATTTTCGATCACGGCAAGCGCAGGGCCGCTCATTTCTGGTTTCAGCTCAGCAATTAACGATTGCAGCAGTTTTTGCCAGTGCTTGTCGCGCGGCAGGACGTGGATATCCAGCGGCGGTTTGCCCTGATCGTTCGCTTCTTTGATGCGAGCGGTCAGATCCATCTGCAGCGGATGGTCGTACAACACCACTTCCTGCGCGTGGGCGATCAGCGCGGCAAAGCGCAGGTAGTCGCCCAGCGGGTTGTTCTCGGCCAACTCGCGCAGGCGCTCAGCGCGGCGGTTATACAAATTTTTGAGTCTGGGGAATAATAACGGCGGAATCATATCCGCCGTGCGTTTCTCGCTCTTCTCCAGCTCATCTTGCGGGATTATGCGAATACTCATTCAGATGACTTTTCCTGTTTCTGGCGGACTTCACGGTACCAGCGCGGGTGATGTTTCTTCGCCCATGAACTGGTAACCCATCCTTCCACCATCGCGGTAATGGTGCCTTTCACCCAAAGGGCGGCGTAAATGTGCACCATGATAACCACAATTAACGCTACTGCGGCAAATGAATGCAGCATTAACGCGAATCGGATCACCGGGATTGAGAAAGCAGGCGCAAAATACGGACGCCAGATGACCACTCCGCTCACCAGCAACAGGACCAGGAAGATAATCGCCGCCCAGAATACGCATTTCTGGCCGAAGTTATAACGTCCCGTGTCACCTACTTCCTCGTTGACGACAATCTTACGAATATTCTTCGCCCAAAAGATATCATCCCGATTGATTAGATTGTGGTGCCAGTAACGGAAAAACATGATGATAAACGAGGCAAACATGATCACGCCGACAAACGGGTGCACAATTCGCGCCAGTTGTGGAGTGCCCATGATGTGCATCAGCCAGTTAAAAGACGGGAAGAGAAAGCCCATCCCGCTCACCGCCGCCAGAATGAAGCAGAAGGCGGTGATCCAGTGGTTGATGCGTTCCGGCGCCGTGTAGCGCACGATGGTGTCACGTCGTTTCATTTGCGCACCTCGTCGTCTTTTTCATGCAGATTGTCTTCTTCCTCTTCCGCACGGTTCGGGCCTACGCCGACGTAGTGGAAGATGCTGGCCGCAAATGTCGCTGCAAAGCCGACGGCTGCGAGGGGTTTCCAGATGCCTTTCCAGAACTTAACGGTAGCGCTGATCTCCGGGTTCTCCGGCAGGCCGTGATACAGATTTGGCTTGTCCGCATGGTGCAATACGTACATTACGTGCGTACCGCCAACACCCGCCGGATCGTACAGACCCGCGTTTTCGTAACCACGCGTTTTCAGCTCCGCCACGCGTTCGCCTGCCAGGGTTTTCATCGACTCTTTGGTGCCGAAATGAATGGCACCGGTTGGGCAGGTTTTCACGCAGGCCGGTTCTTGCCCGACCACAACACGGTCAACGCACAACGTACATTTGTAGACGCGGTTGTCTTCCGGATTGAGGCGCGGCACGTCGAACGGGCAGCCCGCGATGCAGTAGCCACAGCCGATGCACTGCTCAGACTGGAAGTCGACGATACCGTTGGCATACTGAATGATTGCGCCTTCAGCCGGACACGCCTTCAGGCAGCCCGGATCGGCGCAGTGCATACAGCCATCCTTGCGGATAAGCCATTCCAGTTTGTCGTTTTGTTCCACTTCCGAGAAGCGCATCACCGTCCAGGATTTGGCGGTCAAATCGGCCGGGTTGTCGTACACCCCAACGTTGTTGCCCACTTCATCACGGATGTCGTTCCATTCAGAACACGCCACCTGACACGCTTTACAGCCGATACAGGTGGTGACGTCGATAAGCTTCGCCACTTCTTCCTGATGGTCCCGCGCCTGAGGCGCGGGGGTGAAACCGTTAGTGGCGGAACGACGAATGATGTCTTGCGATTGATAAGCCATAGGTCGTCTCCGTTACACCTTTTCCACGTTCACGAGGAAGGACTTAAATTCCGGCGTCTGCGTGTTCGCATCACCGACGAATGGCGTTAACGTGTTAGCGATAAAGCCTTTTTTCGCCACACCTTCGTAGCCCCAGTGAATCGGAATACCGATAGTGTCGATATCCTTACCGTTAGCCTTCAGCGTGCGAATACGTTTGGTCACCACCGCCTTGGCCTTAATGTAGCCGCGATTAGAGGAGACTTTGACGGTATCGCCGTGGGAGATACCGAGCTTATTCGCCAGCTTCTCGCCAATTTCCACAAACTGTTCCGGCTGAGCGATGGCATTCAGCAGCGCATGCTTGGTCCAGTAGTGGAAGTGCTCGGTCAGACGGTAGGTTGTACCGACGTACGGGAACTTATCTGCTTTACCCAGTGCTTCTTCGTCACCTTTAAAGATGCGCGCGGCAGGGTTAGAGATTACGTTCGGGTGCAGCGGGTTAGTCCCCAGCGGTGTTTCAAACGGCTCGTAGTGTTCCGGGAACGGACCTTCCGCCATCTTATCGATAGCAAACAGGCGTCCCATCCCTTCCGGCTGCATGATGAACGGCCCTACGTTGCTGCCAGGTGCGGCGGCACTGTAGTCCGGAATATCCATCCCGCTCCACTTCGCCCCATCCCATTTCAGGATCTGACGTTTTGGATCCCACGGATTCCCCTGCGGATCAGCGGAGGCGCGGTTATACAGAATGCGTCGGTTAAGCGGCCATGCCCAGGCCCAGCCCAGCGTATTACCAAGGCCTGACGGGTCGGCGTTATCGCGACGTGCCATCTGGTTGCCTTCCGGCGTCCAGCTACCGGCAAAAATCCAGCAGCCGCTGGAGGTCGTGCCATCGTCACGCAGTTGGGCGAACGAGCTAAGCTGTTGGCCTTTCTTGACGATAACCGCACCGGTTGCCGGGTCGGTAATGTCGGCCAGCGCTTTACCGTTACTCTCCATCGCCACTTCTTCCGAAGCCGGTTCGTGCGGGGTGGAGTAGTTCCAGGTCATGCTCAGCACCTGTTCCGGGTTCGCGCCACCTTGCTCGGCATACATCTTGCGCAGACGCAGGAAGATACCGGCGAGGATTTCGCCATCGGTAACGGCAATCCCCGGGGCATCCGCGCCTTTCCAGTGCCACTGCAGCCAGCGACCGGAGTTAACGATAGAACCGTTCTCTTCGGCGAAGCAGGTGGACGGCAGACGGAATACTTCGGTCTGGATTTTCGACGGATCAACATCGTTTGACTCACCGTGGTTCTGCCAGAAAGTGGAGGTCTCGGTGTTGAGCGGGTCGATAGTGACCAGAAACTTCAGTTTGGACAGTGAAGCCACAACTTTGTTTTTGTTCGGGAATGACGCGACCGGGTTAAAGCCCTGGCAGATATAGCCATTCACTTTGCCCTGATTCATCATCTCGAAGTACTGCAGGACGTCGTACCCTTTATCCCACTTCGGCAGCCAGTCGAAGCCCCAGCTGTTTTCCGCTGTCGCTTTATCGCCAAAGAAGGCTTTCATCATCGAAACGAAGAATTTCGGGTAGTTGCCCCAGTAGTTCACCTGACCTTCCAGCAACGGTTTTGGCGTGTTGGCGGCAAGGTAGGTTTGCAGGTCAGTCTGTTTCTCGCTTGGCAGCGTCATATAGCCTGGCAGGCTTTGTGACAGCAGGCCTAAGTCGGTCAGGCCCTGAATGTTGGAGTGACCGCGCAGGGCGTTAACGCCACCACCGGCCATCCCCATGTTGCCAAGCAGCAACTGGATCATCGCCATGGTACGGATGTTCTGCGCACCCACGGAGTGTTGTGTCCAGCCCAGGGCGTACAGGAACGACGCGGTTTTATCTTTGGCACTGGTTTCTGCAATGTACTCACAGACCTTCAGGAAATCGGCCTTCGGCGTACCGCAGATGTTTTCTACGACG
Organism: Citrobacter sp. B72; assembly: GCF_016894305.1. Lineage (NCBI taxonomy): Bacteria > Pseudomonadati > Pseudomonadota > Gammaproteobacteria > Enterobacterales > Enterobacteriaceae > Citrobacter > Citrobacter sp. B72. The sequence goes on along the minus strand of NZ_CP069801.1, from coordinate 4,843,604 downwards.
TCCGGCGTGTAGCGGGAGACGTGCTGTTTCAGCAGGTTCCACACGCAGCGCGGATGTTGCAGGGTGACATCGCGTTTGGCGAAGCCTTTTTCATCCAGCTCGTAGTTCCAGCTGGTTTTGTCATACTTGCGTTTGTCCGCGTCGTAGCCGGTGAACAGGCCATCTTCGAAACCGTAATCCTCACGCACGATCAGGCTGGCGTTGGTATAGGCCTCAGTATATTCGCGGTTGAATTTTTCGTTGTTCAGCAGGTACAGCAAAACGCCTGACAGGAAAGCAATGTCAGTACCGGAACGAATCGGCGCATAGAAATCAGCCACCGCAGCGGTTCGCGTAAAGCGTGGATCGATAACAATCAGCTTCGCGCCGTTGTGGATTTTGGCTTCCATCGCCCAGCGGAATCCGACCGGGTGAGCTTCAGCGGCGTTACCGCCCATCACCACGACGAGGTTGGCGTTTTTAATGTCGACCCAGTGGTTGGTCATCGCACCGCGACCAAATGTTGGAGCAAGACTTGCTACCGTTGGTCCGTGTCAGACGCGTGCCTGGTTGTCGACCGCGAGCATACCGAGCGCGCGGGAGAATTTTTGCGTTAAATAGCCGGTTTCGTTACTGGAAGCGGAAGCACACAGCATTCCGGTGGAAAGCCAGCGGTTAACGGTTACGCCTTCAGCGTTTTGTGCAACGTAGTTAGCGTCGCGGTCTTCTTTCATCAGCTTAGCGATGCGGTCAAATGCCTCATCCCAGCTAATCTGTTGCCACTTATCTGAGCCTGGTGCGCGATATTCCGGGAATTTCAGGCGGCTTTCGGAGTGGATGAAGTCCACAAGTCCTGCCCCTTTCGGGCACAATGCGCCACGGTTCACCGGGTGATCCGGGTCCCCTTCGATATGGAAGATGGATGCTTTGGCGTTTTTTGCGCCGTCACCGAGGCTGTACATTAACAGTCCACAGCCAACGGAACAGTAAGTGCAGGTGTTACGGGTTTCGCGGGTGCGCAGCAGTTTATATTGCCGTGTTTCCGCGAGCGCTACGCCGGGTGCAAAGCCCAGTGCCGCTGCCGTGGTGCCTGCCATACCGCCAGCGCAGATCTTAAAGAACTGCCTTCTGCTGACCTGCATGGTTCGCTCCTTGTTTCGACATTGTCACGTTCCCTTCGCTTTTCTGTAACGCGAACGCGAGGGAAGTGGTTGTTATTTTTCTTTGCGGACGGGACCGCAAAGGTCCAGAATTGGGTGAATTTCCCTCCGTCCAGGAGGGATTTGTAAAGAATACCACAATGTTGGTATGCGTGTTCCAATATGGTTAAAAGAAAGTGAATAAGATTATTCAAGAAAACATCAAGAATGTGACATCTCTGACAGGATCGCGCCAGTTGACCCTCTGGAAGCGCGAGGATTTGCAACATCCTCAGCCTGATGAGGTAGCTGAAGAAGTGCCTGTTGCGCTGGTATACAACGGGATTTCGCACGTGGTGATGATGGCATCACCGAAAGATCTTGAGCACTTCGCGGTGGGTTTTTCACTTTCTGAAGGCATTATTGAGTCCCCGCAGGATATCTACGGAATGGACGTAGTGCCTTCCTGCAACGGATTGGAAGTGCAGGTTGAACTGTCCAGCCGTCGCTTTATGGGGCTGAAGGAGCGTCGTCGCGCGCTGGCCGGTCGCACCGGTTGCGGCGTTTGTGGCGTGGAGCAGCTCAATGACATTGGCAAGCCGGTCCAGCCGCTGCCGTTTACCCAGACATTCGATCTGGCGAATCTTGATAACGCTTTACGACATCTCAACGATTTTCAACCCGTGGGGCAACTGACAGGCTGCACGCACGCGGCTGCCTGGGTACAGCCGTCAGGTCATCTGGCGGGCGGGCATGAAGATGTTGGACGTCATGTTGCGTTGGATAAACTGCTGGGACGACGTGCAATCGAAGGGGATACCTGGCAACAGGGCGCGGTATTAGTCTCCAGCCGTGCCAGTTATGAGATGGTGCAGAAATCGGCGATGTGCGGTGTGGAGATCCTGTTTGCTGTTTCTGCGGCGACAACGCTCGCCGTGGAAGTTGCCGAACGTTGTAACCTGACGCTGGTGGGTTTTTGCAAACCGGGCAGGGCGACGATCTATACGCATCCGCAACGTCTGGTCGCGCTGTGACGCCACCAGGCGGCCAGAATACTGCCGGAAAATGCCAGTTCCATGATTACGGCAACTGGCGAGCCAACAATCACATTGTTCAGCAGCCAACACAGGCTGCCGCACAAGGTGTATCCCCGTAATTTTCCGCTGCGTTTTTGAAATGACGCAAAGGTCATCAGCAGGCTTCCCATCAGCGGCAAAATACTCGACAGATTTTGCCAAAGATAAATGCTACACAGCAGCGACCCCAGCATAAATCCCCACATCACCCAGCGGTGAAAGGTGACGATGGCTGTCGCGTAGCGGCATGCGGCAATGATCATTAACCCAGCCGCAGCGTGTTGATCCAAAAGATAGAAATGGATAGCTAACAGAGACGTAGAACTGGTGAGCAGCGTTAAAGTGATAGCCCGGCGTTGAAAATGAAAAGCGGAAATATCCAGTAAGAAGCTGATGCCAGCCAGCATCTGAGAAAGAAGAAATGCGTTCATTGTGGTCGCCATCTATTAAAGAGTGACGGGACAATAATCGACGCATCACCGTAAGGCGTTAACCTTTGTTAAGACGCTGGCGAATACGGGACAGGCTAACGGGGGTAATGCCGATATAGCTGGCAAGATCGCGCTGGGTGAGCTGTGACTCCCAGTCCGGGAAGTGTGTTTGTACGTACTGATAGCGTTGCTCAGGGGTATTGAGCAGCAGCATTTGCTCTTTTTTCTCTTTGTAGATCAATTGCTGGACCAGTAGCTGAGTCTTAATATCCTGATTTTCCGGCGCATCAAGCAAAGCCAAGGGTATTTCAGTGGTTTCTCCCGCGGCGATCATTTGTAGGCTGTAATCGGCAGGTGTGTTAGTTAGCCAGTTCAGGTACAGAAAGCAGTATTCCCCGGCAAAGTAGAACTCTTTAACCCTTTCAACGCCGTTGTCCGCGTGATAAACCGCACGAGCCACACCATGATGTAAAAGATGAATTTTACTTTGTGGTTCACCCTGACGAAGTAACCAATTACCCGCCAGTTGCGTTTTTCTACGGCTGCCAGCAAGCCATTGTGATTCCTGATTACGTAACATCTTATCTCTCAAATAATTTGAATAAGACTGGCAAATCCTTCCGCTTTCAGTTGTTCGGGTATCAGCCTATTATTTATCACATCAAGGCACGGTGCCTTACTCAAACAACTAAGTTAAAGGGTTTATATCATGAAAAGCATCAAAACTTTTGTCGCAGTTATCGCTCTGGCTACTTCTTTCGGTTCTTTCGCTGCTCAGACAGTGACCGCAACCGGTTCTACGCTGGAAAGCGCTGAAGCAAAAATCGCCGCTCAGGCTGAACGTGCAGGCGCCAGCGATTACAAAATCACTCAGGCATACACCGGTAACCGCGTGCACATGACCGCCGAACTGCTGAAATAAGATACCTTAGTACTGTCGAAAGAGCGCCCTTGAGGCGCTTTTTTAGTTTATACCCGCCATTCGCAGCAATGCGGTCACCACTGCGGCAGCGACGATCACCACGATTAGCGGCATCTTGCGCCATGCGAGAAATACCGCAAAAGCCACGCCCAGCACGCGCGCCATGCCAGCGAAGTGTTCGCCTTCGTAAAAGGTAGTCGCCAGCGCAACGGAGAACAGTAATACCGTTGCGGCGTCGGAAAGCAGCGCCTGCGAGCGTTCCGAGAACGCTAAACGGCTCCCAAGCTTCGCTCCTCCTAAACGCATTAAATATGTTCCCAGAGATAACATGGCGATACCGACGATAAACAGCGTCATGTTGCCCATTATTTTTTCCTCGTCAGTAAGCCAAACAGTGAGAGCAAAACAGGTAAACCGACCGGCGCAAAGGGGATGGCGGCAAGCGACAACCCGGCGCCGCTACAGGCGCGAATCAGCGTGGTGCGGTTTTTAAAGGCCGGGACCACTAAGGCTAATAAAATTGCAGGGAAGACGGCATCCAGACCGATGGTTTCCGGGGCGGGGAGCAGTTTGCCGACGCCCGCGCCGATCAGTGTGCCAACAGGCCAGAAAAGCGCGACGCCCAGACCGCACAGCCAGAAGGCGGCTTTACGTTGTTCGGGCGTTTTTTGCGACAGGCCAAAGACTACGCTTTCGTCGTTCATGATATGACAGCCGAGGAAACTCGCAGCCCGCGAGCCCACCAGATCGCGCACCGTGACGCCAAACGGCACGTGTCGTGCGTTGACCAGTAAGCCGGCAGCCGCAGCCGCCAGTGGGTTACCGCCACTGGCGACGATGCCGATAAACATAAACTCGGACGCACCCGCCAGTACCGTAATCGAAAGCACAAACGGCACCCACAGCGGGAAGCCGTAGGCCATCGCCAACGAGCCGTATGACATGCCGACTACGCCGACGGCCAGACAGACTAAAAATATTGCTTTTATCGTGTCGCCTTTGAGACTGGAAAAATAATGTTTCATACCGTTTTAGCCATATCGAACGAATTTCCATTATAATGAACGCGACCAGTTAATATTACAAGTCGAACGAATCGTTCGATATAGAGAACATGGAGTCGTGAATGACCCAGCCCATCAGTATGATCGCGAAAAGCCTTGTGCGTGAACGTCAGCGCACCGGTTTGTCATTGGCAGAGATTGCCCGTCGCGCAGGGATTGCAAAATCGACACTCTCGCAATTGGAAGCGGGCAATGGCAATCCTAGCCTGGAAACGCTCTGGTCGCTGTGTGTGGCGTTAGATATTCCCTTTGCTCGCCTGCTGGAGCCGCAGGAACAAAAAACGCAGGTGATTCGCCGCGGCGAAGGAACAAAGGTGGTGGCTGAGCAGGCCCACTATCAGGCCATTTTACTGGCCGCCTGCCCACCGGGGGCGCGGCGGGATATCTATCTGCTGCTGACGCAGCCTGGCGCGGATCGTATTTCACAGCCGCATCCACCGGGATCGGTTGAACACATCATCGTGACGCAGGGTAAGGCGATGGTAGGATTGACGGAAGCCCCGGAGGAGTTAGGCGAGGGGGACTATATTTGTTACCCCGCCGATCGGGCGCATATTTTTAAAGCGCTGGAGCCTGACACCCAGGCGATTCTGGTTTCTGAGCAGAACTAACTGTTCTGTTGCGTTGTGCCGGATGCGGCGCGTTAGCGCCTTATCCGGCCTACAAGTCTATTGCAAATAAAACACTTCTTTTAGCTCTGCGCTAACCGGGCTGTTGTCCGGGTTTGCTGGCATTACGTCACGCATATGCTTCCACCAACGTTGGCAAACGTCGGTGCTGGCAACGGCATTCCAGCGTTCTTCGGACTCAATCTCAACGGTGGCGAACAGCAGATTGCGCGCCTGATCGAGATAAATCGCGTAGTGATGGGCACCGTGCTCTTTCAGCACCGCTTCCAGCTCTGGCCAGATGGGATTGTGCCGACGTTGATATTCAACGTGCGCGTCGGCATTCACCTGCATAACAAAGGCCTTGCGGATCATAACGCCTCCAGATACAGCTCTCGGACCTCGTCGCGGCTGGCGGTGCGCGGGTTGCATGGCGCACACGGATCGGCCAACGCTTTATCCAGCCAGCCTTCAATATCCTCTTTCGTCACGCCAAGGGAACTAAAGCCCGCAGGAATACCAACACGCTTGCTGAGTGCACTAATCGCGTTGATGGCCTCCATACTTGCCGCTTCATCGCTCATGTCACGGGTATCGACGCCCATTGCCTGCGCCACGCGGGCAAAGCGCGCCACGGCGTTCGGACGGTTAAAGTTTTCGATTACCGGCAGCAGGATGGCGTTGCAGACGCCGTGTGGCAGATTATGGGTTGCGCCCGGCTGGTGCGCCAGCGCATGCACCAGACCCAGACCAGCGCTGTTAAATGCCATCCCCGCCAGATACTGACCAAACGCCATTTGCTCACGAGCTTCGAGGTTATGACCGTCGTCGACCGCTTTTGGTAGCCACAGGTTGATCAGGCGAATCGCTTCCAGTGCGTTAGCGTCGGTGAGCGGATGAGCACCAACGGAAACATAGGCTTCCACCGCGTGGGTCAGGGCGTCCATACCGGTTGCGGCGGTGACGGAGGCCGGGATTTCCAGCATGACGCTGGCATCATCCACAGCGATGTCCGGGATGATATTCGGGTCGATGATCACCTCTTTGACCTTACGGGCAGAGTCGATAATGACCGCGTTGCTGGTCATCTCTGCTGCCGTACCGGCGGTAGTGTTGATGGCGACCAGCGGGACGCCAGCATTTTTCACTTTGCCCACGCCGGAGTAGGCGGTAGAAGGGCCAGGGTTGGCTGTCAGGATTTTCACTGCTTTGGCGGTATCGATCGGGCTGCCGCCACCGAAGGCGATGATGTAGTTACATTCTGCGCCCTGATAGGCCGCAAACCCTTTCTGTACCAGCTCTTCTGTCGGGTTCGGGAATACTTCATCAAACAAGTGGTAAGACATTTGATGTTTATCCAGCGCGGCAAACAGGCTATCCAGCAGGCCCAGTTTTACCAGTTGACCATCGGTGACGATCAGCGCTTTGCCCCATTGTTTATTCGCCACGAGATTCACCATATCGGCAATTGCGCCGGCGCCATGCAGGCTAATTTTTGGCAGTGCCAACATAAAGCTCATCATTATTCTCCTTAATAATAAAATCCTGTAGGCCGGATAAAGCGAAGCCGCATCCGGCGTTGAGTTGGGAGGTATCAGTACAGCTCTATGGCGCTTGCCAGCGGCGTAACACCAAAGCGTTTGCCAAGTGCGACCAGCTCTTCACGTGAGATGGTCTGCTTCATACCGCCCATCGAAAAGATTTTGACCAGAACTTCGGCGGATTTCTCTGCGGTATCTATCAAACCGAACGCTTCGTCTAGGGTAGGTCCGCTTCCGAACACGCCGTGGAACGGCCAAAGTACCAGCGAGTGTTTCTGCATTTCCTCGGCTGTAGCCTGACCAATTTCATCTGTACCCGGCACCATCCACGGGAGAATGCCAACGCCATCCGGGAACACCACCAGGCACTCGGTGCTGCCTTCCCACAGCTTGCGGGTAATCAGCGCTGTGTTGTTTTCCAGTACGTAGGTCAGAGCGATCAGGTTGGTGGCATGGCAGTGCATGATCACGCGGTCTTTACCGTTCGTCGCTTTAATGCGTTCGCAGTGAGAGAGGAAGTGAGCCGGCAGTTCAGAGGTCGGCACGGCCTCGTGGGTCAGGCCCCAGAGGATGTGGTAGCCCGCACCGTCGCTGTCTATTTGTACCACGCCCAAGTTTGCCGCGGGATCGAGCTGGACGTTACGGAAAAACTTACCGGAACCGGTGACGATAAACGGTGTGTTTGCCAGCAGCGGTATCGGCTGACTTAGCGCAATATAGCGTGGTTTTTCGTGGAAATCGGCGCTAAACGGCGCGATATCTGCTTCATCAAGACGCAACGTCAGGTTGCCGCCATTACGCTCGTCCCAGCCTTTCAGCCACGCATCAGAAGTGGCTTTGATCATCCCCTGGACGAACCAGGAAGTCGTAATTTTTTGCATGTTCGGTGTTCCTGTTTATTGCCCGAACGTTATCGGGTTTTACGTAGGCCGGATAAGCGAAGCGCCATCCGGCAATCGTGTTTCATTTTTTGCCGGATGGCGACGCGGGGCGTCTTATCCGGCCTACAAGCCTGGCGTCACGGTTAGCTACGTTTGCTCAAAATCTCTTTTTCATAAGCGCGCACGCTGTCCAGCCACTGGCTGCCCGCAGGCGTGTCATGGCGCTGGCAATACATCTCCCAGACGGCCTGCCACGGCAGCGATTTTTGCTCTTCCAGCAGGGCCAGGCGTGCGGTGTAGTCGCCGCTGGCTTCGAGCTGACGGAGTTGCTCGGTGGGTTCTAACAGCGCGCGCAGCAGGGCTTTTTTCATATTGCGAGTGCCGATCACCCACGCGGCGATGCGGTTAATGGAGGCGTCGAAGAAGTCGAGGCCAATGTGTACGCGGTCGAACAGGTTGTGGCGAACGATCTCGCTGGCAATCGCCTGAGTTTCATCATCCAGCAGCACCACGTGATCGCTGTCCCAACGCACCGGACGACTGACGTGCAGCAGCAGGCGCGGTACATACAGCATGGCGGCGGAAATTTTGTCGGAGATCACTTCAGTCGGATGGAAGTGGCCCGCATCCAGACACAGTGCGGTCTGGCGGCTGGTGGCGTAACCCATGTAGAACTCGTTAGAGCCCACGGTGTAGCTTTCCGCACCGATGCCAAACAGCTTGCTTTCGACGGCATCGATATGGTGCGCCGGGTCGAGTTTCTCGCTGATCACTTCGTCCAGTGCGTCCAGCAGACGCTGGCGCGGCGCTAAACGGTCAACGGTGATGTCTTTCATGCCATCCGGGATCCAGATGTTCATCACCGATGGTGTACCCAACTGCTCGCCAAAATACGCCGAGACGCGACGGCTGGCTTTGCAGTGATCGATCCAGAACTGGCGAATGGTGTCGTCGGCGTGCGCCAGAGTGAAACCGTCGGCGCTCAGCGGGTGTGAGAAGCAGGATGGGTTGAAATCCAGCCCTAACTGGTTCGCTTTCGCCCACTCCACCCAGTTTTTAAAGTGCTCAGGTTTGATTTGGTCGCGGGCAACCGGCGTATCAGATTCCAGATAGATCGCGTGCAAATTCAGACGTTTTGGACCAGGAATCAGGCTCAGCGCCTGCTCCAGATCGGCCCGCAGTTCGGTGGCGTTACGCGCTTTACCCGGATAGTTACCGGTAGCCTGAATACCGCCAGTGAGCGAGCCTTCCGGATTTTCGAAACCGGCGACATCATCGCCCTGCCAGCAGTGCATGGAGACCGGCAGACGATCGAGCTGGCGTAAGGCCGCCTCGACATCAATGCCTACCGCGGCGAAACGCAGTTTTGCCAGTTCCCAGGCTTGTTCAAGTTGAGTGGTCATGCGCAAAGCTCCTTTGTCTGTCGTAGTGATTGAAACTGCGCCTGGTAGCGGGCAATTTCACTTTCAGGATTGGGAATGAAGGTGGTCAGTTCGTAGTTGGCGCGCACCACCTGACGGAAATCATCGACGTTGTTCAGCTCGTCCAGCGTCATCAGCTGGATGCCAATATTGCCGAGCGTGGAAGCCTCAATCGGCCCGGACATCACGCGAATGCCGCAGGCATCCGCACATAGCTGGTTCAGTAAGGTGTTCTGGCAGCCGCCACCGACAATGTGCAGTTGGCTAAATGCTGCACCACGCAGTTGTGCCAGTTCTTGCAGGATGTCGGCGTACAGCAACGCCAGGCTGTCGAAGATACAGCGCGCCAGTTCGGTGTTTTGCAGAGGAACGGGTTGGCCTGATTCACGGCATGCTGCCTGAATTTCTGCACTCATATCGTCGGGGTTGATAAAGCGATCGTCGTTCGGGTTTATCAGGAACTGGCAGGCCGGCAGCGCTTGCGTTTGGCTGATAAGCGTTGGCAGGTCGGTAATCTGGCGCTCTTTTAATACGCGCTGGAGCAGCCACAGCCCCATGATATTTTTCAGGACACGGTAGCGTCCTTCCGCGCCGCCTTCATTGGTGATATTCGCTGCCAGCGCCGCATCGTTGGTATAAGGTGTTCTGCTCTCAAAGCCCATCAGCGACCAGGTCCCGGAAGAGAGATAGGCGCTGTTTTTGTCGGCCAGCGGAGAAGCAATGACCGCGCTGGCCGTGTCGTGACTGGCGACGGCGACAACCGGAATTTGGTTTTTCTGCGGGCAAATCCAGTGGCCGATCACGTTCCCAGGATGCATCGGGCGACCAAACCAGGCTTTGTCTGCCCCGGTCCACGCCAGCAGTGTGTCATCCCAGTCGTCGGTATTGATATTGACTAGCTGGGTGGTGGTGGCGTTGGTGTATTCCCAGTTCATTTTGCCGGTCAGGCGAAAGCTGAAGTAGTCGGGGATCAGCAGGGCATGGGCCACCTGCGGGAGCAGTTCTGGCTGCTGTTCAACCAGTGCACGCAGTTGATACAGGGTGTTAAAGGGCAGAAACTGAATGCCGCTACGGCGGTAAATTTCACCTTTACCCGGCTGTTCCATCGCCTGCGCCATAATGCCGGTCGTGCGGCTGTCACGGTAAGAGACCGGCAGACCGACACGTTGACCGACGTTATCGATCAGAACGTAATCCACGCCCCAGGTATCAATGCCGATGCTGTCTATCCGAATGCCTTCATCGCAGACTTTTTTCAGGCCAAGACGAATATCGTTTTCCAGGCTGTCGATGTCCCAGGTGTCAAAACCGTCTGTTTTTTGCAGGCAGTTCATGAAGCGGTGGATTTCACGTAGCGTCAGGGAGCGGTGTTCACTGTCGTAACGCGCCAGCATTACGCGCCCACTGGATGCGCCGAGATCGACTGCGACACAATGGCGAAAAGTCATAGCGAGGTCCTTCTGAGTTTTATTGCACTCAGTCTAAGAACCCCAGATAACGCGTACCTTCTTGACAGTGACAGCCACAATTAGCGGCTGGCAACATGGCAAAGGTGAACGTGACGCTGTTCACAATTTCTATTAATAGGACCTGTTTTAGCGGATGTGACGCCTTCCGCAATTCCCGATCTTTCCCGCCATTTCTTGAAGAATTAACCGTGTTTACGCACTTTGGCGTCAAAAATTTAAGGTGAGGGTGATAACCCTTAATTACTATTCAGCCATGTTCATTTGATCGGGAAGGATGTCATCATGACGGTATTGCATTGCGTGGATTTTTTTCCGACAGGTAAAGCGCCAGTGGCTATTGAACCGCGGCTTCCTCAACCTGCGTTTCCAGAGCATCATCATGATTTTCATGAAATTGTGGTGGTCGAACATGGAACGGGGATCCATGTGTTCAACGGGCAGCCTTTCACAATCAGCGGCGGTACGGTGTGTTTCGTTCGCGATCATGACCGGCATTTATATGAACATACTGACAATCTGTGCCTGACCAATGTGTTGTATCGCTCCCCGGATGCGTTTCAATTTCTGGCTGGGCTGAATCAGCTTTTACCTCAGGAACAGAATGGGCAGTATCCCTCCCACTGGCGGGTGAATCAGGGGGTGTTGCAGCAGGTTCGACAACTGGTGGGGCAGATGGAAGCGCTCGGTGAGGGGATGGATACACCAACGGCGGCAAATCGCGAGATCCTGTTTATGCAGTTGCTGGTACTGCTGCGTAAAAGCAGCCTGATGGAAGCAGCGACCGATAACGACGCGCGGCTTAACCTCCTGATGGCGTGGCTGGAAGATAACTTTGCTGACGAGGTGTGTTGGGAGGCGCTGGCCGAGAAGTTTTCCCTCTCTTTGCGCACTCTGCATCGCCAGCTCAAACAGCAAACCGGATTGACGCCGCAGCGCTACCTTAACCGCTTGCGGCTGATCAAGGCCCGGCATCTGCTTCGCCACAGTGATGACAGCGTGACAGACATCGCTTATCTCTGCGGATTCGGCGACAGTAACCACTTTTCGACGCTTTTTCGTCGTGAGTTCAAGTGGTCACCACGCGATATTCGTCAGGGGCGCGATCTCGTTGTGGCAAGCCGCCTCCAGTAACGCGAAAGCTATCAACGTTTTTTACCGCCGAATCTCAGATAATCATGTCCCTTAACGCCGGATGGTGGCTACGCCTTATCCGGCCTACGTGTCACGTAATCTGTAGGTCGGATAAGGCGTAGCCGCCATCCGACAGGGAATATTGTGATGGCGAATCATCTGGTTCTTCTGAAATCAGACTTCTTTGCGCATGAGCAGCAGGCTGTGGCCGTGGCTGACCGTTATCCGCAGGATGTCTTTGCTGAGCATACCCACGAGTTTTGCGAGCTGGTCATGGTCTGGCGCGGTAATGGTCTGCATGTCCTTAACGATCGCCCGTACCGGATAACCCGTGGCGATCTGTTTTACATTCGCGCCGAAGATAAACACTCCTACACCTCCGTGAACGACCTGGTGTTGCAAAATATCATCTACTGCCCGGAGCGGTTGACGCTGAATGTTGACTGGCAAGGGGCGATCCCCGGATTTGACGGTACGCCGAGGCAGCCGCACTGGCGACTCGGTAGCGTTGGCATGACCCAGGCCCGACAGGTGATAAGCCAGCTTGAGCATGAAAGCAATCAACGTGATGCACAGGCTTTTACCATGGCTGAACTGCTGTTCGGGCAACTGGTGACACACCTTAAGCGGCATCGTTATGCCACGGATACGCTACCGGCGACCTCCAGTGAAACGCTGCTGGATAAACTGATCACCGCGTTAGCCGGTAGCCATGAGCATGCGTTTGAACTGGATACGTTTTGCGAGCGCGAACAATGCAGCGAGCGCGTTTTGCGCCAGCAGTTTCGCAGCCAGACCGGGATGACCATCAACCAGTATCTCCGCCAGGTGCGGGTTTGCCATGCGCAGTATCTGCTCAAACATAGTCGGTTGATGATTAGCGAGATTTCCATGCGCTGCGGCTTTGAGGACAGTAACTACTTTTCGGTGGTATTTACGCGGGAAACCGGGATGACGCCGAGCCAGTGGCGTCATCTCAGTACTCAGCATGCTTAGCTGGCCATTCCCAGACCGACAATGTTTGCCGCGACAATGATCACTACGCAGCCGAGGCTTAACACGCTGACCGGACGACGACCCGCGTTTTTCCACTCTTTCAATACCAGACCGACAATCCCGCCGCACAAAACATAGAAGCTCATGTGCAGCATCCAGCTTACATAGTCATACTGCGCCGGAATACGTGCGTGGCCCCAGGCGTAGAAGAAGAATTGTAGATACCACATCAAGCCACCAAGCGCAGAGAGCAGCACGTTGGTGATAATCAGCGGTTTGGCTAACGAGAAGTCGGCTTTTATCGACAAGTTCTTCACTTTTGCCAGACGAATGAAGCAGAAGCCCAGGTTAACAAGCGCGCCACCGCCCATAATGACCACATAGCTAGGCAGGGCGACATACAGCGGATCGACGCCCAACGCGGCGGCGGCATCGTGCATCGGTTTCGCCGCGTTCATCGCAAAGGACATCCCGGCGGAGAAAATACCGCACATGACGGCCAGAACCAGACCTTTTTTCAGGTTGAAATCTTCCGCTTTGATGCCCATTTTTCGTTCTTTTAACTGACCGGCACGGGTAACAATGCCCACGCCAATCAGCGCGACCAGTACGCCAAGCAGCGTCATGCGGCCACCAGAGGTATTGATCAGTACATCAAAATTGCCGTTGATAATCGGGGTCATCAGCGTGCCGACAATCAGCGTAATACCTATCGCAATCCCGATACCCATCGACATACCGAGATAGCGCATGGTCAGGCCATAGTTGATATTGCCAATCCCCCACATTGCACCAAACAGAAATACCGGCGCCAGTGTGGAGAGGCTGAAGGAGCTGAAGTAGGCCCAGAAATCGGGAAGTAACATGGCGCTGATGGTCCACGGCAGGATTATCCAGGAGACGATCCCGCCAACCGACCACATCGTTTCCCATGACCAATGTTTGACTTGCTTGAACGGGGCATAGAAACAGGCGGCACTGGCTGCCCCTATCAAATGCCAAAAGATACCCATCGTAATCGCGTTACTCATGACTTAATCCTCGTTATTTTTTATCGTCGGTAATGACCCCTCCGACCTAACGAGTTTAAAAATTACGCAGGTGGTTAACCTTTTAACGATTGCCGTCCTTTTGCGCATGTTGGCAATCATCACGTTAAGTGGGTGATTCGGCTCACATCTTTAACAATGGTTTTGATTCATGAAGACCCTGTAAAAAGTACGGCATTGATAATCATTTTCAATATCATTTAATTAACTATAATGACCCAACTGCTTACGCGGCGTTAACACTGGCCGCCCGACAATACTGGAGATGATTATGAGTTATACACTGCCATCCCTGCCGTACGCTTATGATGCCCTTGAACCGCACTTCGATAAGCAGACGATGGAAATCCACCACACCAAACACCACCAGGCTTACGTAAATAACGCCAACGCTGCGCTGGAAAGCCTGCCTGAATTCGCCAGCCTGTCCGTTGAAGAGTTGATCACCAAACTGGATCAACTGCCAGCAGACAAGAAAACCGTACTGCGTAACAACGCGGGCGGTCACGCTAACCACAGCCTGTTCTGGAAAGGCCTGAAAACCGGTACTACGCTGCAGGGCGACCTGAAAGCGGCTATCGAACGTGACTTCGGCTCCGTTGACAACTTCAAAGCTGAATTTGAAAAAGCAGCGGCAACACGCTTTGGCTCCGGCTGGGCGTGGCTGGTTCTGAAAGGTGACAAACTGGCTGTTGTTTCCACCGCCAACCAGGATTCCCCGCTGATGGGTGAAGCTATCTCTGGCGCTTCCGGTTTCCCAATCGTGGGCCTGGACGTTTGGGAACACGCTTACTACCTGAAATTCCAGAACCGTCGCCCGGACTACATCAAAGAGTTCTGGAACGTCGTGAACTGGGACGAAGCTGCCGCGCGTTTCGCAGCAAAAAAATAAGTTCTACGCTTTAACAAAGCCCTGCAAGCGATGCTTGTGGGGTTTTTTTGTGATCAAACTCAATATAAAAACAATGAACCACTTAAATTGAAACAAGGTTTTATTATGCGAGTGGGATCACTTTTATAGTCTCTATGAATGTCTATCTTCTTTTCATCAAGACGGGCGCATCTCAAAGCAAGATGCAATCGCCCATAAAAATTGCCCCATTTTTATGTCTACAGGTGATGGAAATGCAGATCAAACGTACGATAGAGAAAATCCCAGGCGGTATGATGCTGGTGCCGCTTTTCCTGGGCGCGTTGTGTCACACCTTTTCCCCCGGCGCCGGCAAATATTTCGGCTCTTTTACCAACGGTATGATCACCGGTACGGTGCCTATCCTGGCAGTCTGGTTCTTTTGCATGGGGGCGTCGATCAAGCTAAGCGCCACCGGCACCGTGCTGCGTAAATCAGGTACGTTAGTCATCACCAAGATTCTGGTGGCGTGGGTGGTTGCAGCGATTGCTTCACGCATTCTGCCGGAACATGGTGTAGAGGTCGGATTCTTCGCTGGGTTGTCTACGCTGGCGCTGGTGGCCGCGATGGATATGACCAACGGCGGGCTGTATGCCTCGATTATGCAGCAGTACGGCACCAAAGAAGAGGCCGGGGCGTTTGTCCTGATGTCGCTGGAGTCTGGCCCGCTGATGACCATGGTGATTCTGGGAACCGCCGGGATCGCGTCGTTTGAACCACACGTATTTGTTGGTGCGGTATTGCCGTTCCTGATTGGCTTTGCGCTGGGGAATCTGGACCCTGAACTGCGGGAGTTCTTCAGCAAAGCGGTGCAGACGCTGATCCCGTTCTTTGCCTTCGCATTAGGTAACACCATTGATTTGAGCGTGATTGCGCAGACCGGCGTGCTGGGTATTCTGCTGGGCGTGGCGGTGATTATCATCACTGGTATTCCATTGATTATCGCCGATAAACTGATTGGTGGTGGCGATGGTACGGCGGGGATTGCCGCTTCCAGTTCTGCGGGGGCGGCGGTTGCTACGCCTGTGCTGATTGCTGAAATGGTTCCGGCATTTAAACCGATGGCACCGGCAGCAACTTCCCTGGTCGCCACGTCGGTGATTGTGACCTCCATTCTGGTGCCGATTATCACGTCTATCTGGTCGAAAAGGGCCAAAGCAAGGGCGGCAGAAATTGATATTCGTGGCACCGTGAAGTAAGTCTCTTAAGCCGGATGGTCTGCACCATCCGGCTTAATTATTTACCCTTTGACGACAAACACCTCATCGATTGTTCGACACTCACTCTCGTTCAACTCTCCACCGGCATTACGTGACACGCCGGTACAATAGCCAAACTTACGCGATACCACGGTTTTGATGGTGGTGACAAAATCTTCGCCGATAGCATAGATGGACATGTAGGAGCCAATCTGGTCCTGAATATCGCGAAGCGCTGCCAGGTCGCCCTGTTTAAACGCTTCCCGCGCGCTGACAAACAGTTCCGGCATGACGTTGTTCAACCCTGAAATTATCCCCGCGCCACCTGCTAACAGGTTGGGAATGTAGTATTCGTCATAGCCGGACAGCACGGCAAAATCCTCCCGCACGGCGCGGGTGGTCTGAATCATACTGCGGGTATGGGACTGGCAGTCGACGGTGTCTTTAATGCCAGCGAAATTCGGGAACTCGGCGGCGAGGGTGGCTACCAGTTCGGGGGTTAAATCGCAGCCGGTGCGTGCCGGGAAGTTATAAGCAAACCATTTGCCGCTGAGTTTCTGCCCCAACTGACGGAAGTAGCTCAGCAGCTGTTTCGCCGTTTGTCCGTAGTAGTAGGGCGGCAGGATCATCACGGCATCGTAACCTGCGCGATACGCTTCCTGCGCCATCAATAAAACATCATTCTGGCAGGTGGATGAGACGTTGGCGACCATCTTTAGCGAGCTCATAGTGCGGGCCTCGCGGATCAGCAGCAGCCTTTCTTCGAGCGTAAAGGAGGCAAATTCCCCGATGCTGCCCATCAGCAAAATCACGTCGATTTTGGCCTCGGTAAGGCGTTTGAGATGCAGGCTTAGACCGTTGAGATCGATCTTGCCATCATTGTCCATTGGCGTAATGGAAGGACACCAGACGCCAGCAAATTGCGATTGACCAGTCACGTTGTCGACTCCTTATTTGAAATGATGTTTCAAAACTAGATTACATTGATAGCATGTGTCCCTAAGTTTCATGTGAACCGTGCTCTCATTTTGAGCGACTGGGGTAAAATAAATGTGGTGTAATGGGGGAAATTTATCGGGAGAGGGAACAGATGCGATATCCGGTCGATGTTTTTACGGGCAAAGTTCGGGACTACACGGGAAGCCGTCCCAGCGCGATTGCTAAAGTCCAGATTGACGGTGAGTTGATGCTGACCGAACTGGGGCTGACGGGGGATGAACAGGCGGAAACGAAAATTCACGGCGGGCCGGATCGCGCGCTGTGTCACTATCCGCGTGAGCACTACCAGCACTGGAGACAAGCATTTCCGGAGCAGGCGGAGCTATTTGTCGCGCCTGCGTTTGGTGAGAACCTCTCTACTGAGGGGCTAACTGAAGAGAATGTGTATATTGGCGACATTTTCCAGTGGGGAGAGGCGCTGATTCAGGTCACGCAGCCGCGCTCGCCATGCTTTAAGCTGAATTTCCATTTTGGCATCAGCGATATGGCCAGCCAGATGCAGGATGCGGGTAAGACAGGCTGGCTGTGCAGCGTCATCGCGCCTGGTCAGGTGTCAGCAGACGCGCCGTTGATCCTGGCGTCACGCGTGAGCGACGTCAGCGTGCGGGAGGCCATTGCTATCGCCTGGCATATGCCGTTTGATGATTCGCAATATCACCGTTTACTGTCGGCTGCTGGGTTATCAAAAAGCTGGACCAGAACGATGCAAAAGCGCCGTTTAAGCGGCAAGATCGAAGACAATTCCCGCCGTTTGTGGGGAAAATAAACCTACCTTCATCTGGCAATTAAATCAGGTGGCGACACCTGATTTACCTCTCCCCCGTGGTTCATCCCCTGCGTACCAAACCGGGCAAAAACCTGACGGTCTCGGTTTGCTTCAAAGCCATTCTTGATACCTGGTCCACAAAAAGAAACTCTGCGTTGAAAAAAAACTTGAGTATTTCCTGCACTCAAATATCTTAGCTTCAAATTGGTTTAAACCAGATGAGCGAAATGAAAAAGAAAAACAATGTTGATGTGCTCAGGGAGCGCTTTGAAAGCTGGTTAAACGAGAAGAATTTACCAGCGGGGTCCAAATTGCCTTCGGAAAGGGAGTTATGTGAGCTGCTGGATGCAAAGCGTATGACCTTACGTCAGGTTCTGATTGAGCTTGAGATCGATGCGCGTATTTTCCGCAAGAACCGCAGTGGTTGGTTTATTTCGTCGAAGCGATTTATTTATAACCCTAAATCACTTTCCAGTTTCAATGCTGAAGCCTGTGCTCAGGGACGTAAGCCTTTTTGGGATTATTTAACCAAAGAAACCATTGATACAGTTCCGCATCATGTTGATGATGTTTTTCTCTCCTCCGGTGACCGCTATTTAGTTACCGGCTGGTGCGGTCTTGATTCACATAAAGTGTTTTACCATGAATCCTATATTGATGCTGATGTTGCGCCAGGATTCATTAATAAATTGGGCAATCAGTCTTTTGCCAGCGTCTGGGAAGATGCGTTTGGCCATGTTTTAAATATCAAAGAAATGATTTTTAAACCGGTCAATATGCCAGAAGTGGCCTGCAAAGAGCTGGGTGTTGCGCCTAATACGTATGGAATTTTAGTAGAAAAACATCGGGCTACCCGAGATAAAAAAGTGGTTCAGGTTGATTTCGAATACTGGCGACTTGAATCAGTGGAACTTGTTATTCGCGATGAATGAGAAAAATAATGGGAAAATGTAACCAAGAACTTCTTGCGGAACGCGCGAGAAATATACCGCTGTACCTACATGCTTATGCTTTTCATCTGAATATGCGCTACGAGAGAGTCCTGCCGGGGGATCTTCTGGATATTGCGCATCAGCAAAAATTGAAGGGTGTAAAAATACATGTTGAGGATGGTGAGTCCCAATCACTGCAGAAACTGAACGATCAGCAGCTACACGATTTTAAAGAGAAGGCCAAAAAATATAATCTGGATGTGCATATCGAAACAAGCGCATCGGATAAGGCGACATTGACGGATGCCATCCGTATTGCTGTTGCTACTGGTGCAACTTCAGTGCGTTTCTACCCGCGTTATGAAGGGCATCTCAACGATGTTATGGCGAAGATTGCCAATGATATTGCATGGCTGTCTCAGTATGACGATTGCGGACTAAGCTTTACTATCGAACAGCATGAAGATCTGCAAGGCCATGAGCTGGTGACGCTGGTTAACAATAGCGGGATGAAAAATCTCTCTATTCTGTTTGATTTTGGCAACATGATTAATGCTAATGAACAGCCGCTTTCTGCGTTAGAGGTTATGTCTCCTCTGATCACTCAGGTGCATATCAAAGACGCAAAAATTATTAAAGAAGGTAAAGGCTGGGGGCATGAGGCTTGTCGTTCAGGACACGGCGATTTACCCATGGAAGAAATGCTTAAGGCATTATTACTTTTAGGTGAAGATAAACCGCAAGTACATGCTTTTGGCCTGGAAGAAGAAGTTGAATATTATGCCCCTGCATTTCGCTTCGACGATGAGGGTGATAATCCATGGATCCCATGGCGCGATGCAAGTTATACGCCGCTGCCTGACAGCAACATGGTTGATGCGCGACTGGCGCAGGAAAAAGAACATGCTCTTGCCCAAATAAAATACATTCGTGATATATGTGACAAGTTTATAGGCAATTAATTAGTTTTCTTAAAATATTATTAAATGCGGAAAGGATTATGAAAGTAATCCCCTGGCTTTATTAATTATACAATTTAATTTAGATATTTCTCTCAACAAGCAATGAGGGTTTAATCATGTTCATGAATAAATGGGCAAGGCTCTGTTTTTTGATTTTAGGCGGCGGCACGATATTCAAGCTTTCAAGTATGAAAGATGTTTTCTATGTGCCAATGCAGAATGACTGGGGTTTAACTAATACGCAAATTGGGTTGAGCTTTACGGTTTATACGATTGTTCAGACAACTGGACTTTTTCTTTCTCTCTATATCGCAGATCGTTACTCCAAGAAAATATTATTACCGTTCGGTCTGATTGGCGTTGGGTTATGTGGTTTATATCTGGCAACGCTACCGTCATTTACTGGTTATCTCATTTGCTTTGCCGCGATGGCTTTCTTTGCCGATGTGGTTTATTGGCCGGTATTGCTGAAAGCCGTTCGTTTGCTGGGAACGAAAGAAGAACAAGGACGCATGTTCGGCTTTTTAGAAGCCGGACGTGGCGTGGTGGATGTTATCGTTGCATCTGGTGCTCTGTTTGTCTTCGTCCAGTTTGGTGAAGGTAAAGCGGGGATGCAGGCGGGCCTGTTGTTCTATACGGTAATTACGCTTGTGGCAGGTATTGTGACGTACTTTATTGTCGATGATGACAAAGTGAAAGGCGGCGAGAAAACCAGTGCCAACATGGAAGTGTTAAAGGGTATCAAACATGTTTTGTCCTGCCCTAATGTTTGGCTGGCTTCTTTAGGTATTTTCTTCGTTTATGCCGCGTACTGTGGACTGACTTACTTTATCCCGTTCTTAAAAGATATCTATATGCTGCCGGTAGCTCTCGTCGGTGCGTACGGCATCATCAACCAGTATGCGTTAAAAATGGTAGGCGGGCCGATTGGTGGAATGTTGGCAGATAAAGTTGCTAAATCACCGACAGTGTATCTGAAGTGGACGTTCCTGATCTCTGCTGTGGCGATGCTTGTGTTCATGCAGTTACCGCATCAAACAATGAACGTGTATATCGGTATGGCGGCGACATTAGGGTTCGGAGCGATTATCTTCTCACAGCGCGCCATTTTCTTCGCGCCGATGGATGAGATCGGTACCCCACGTGAGTATGCGGGCTCGGCAATGGCATTTGGTTGCATCATCGGTTATATGCCAGCGATGTTTGCGTACACGTTGTACGGCTATTTGCTGGATACCAATAGCGGCATCACTGGCTACAACTATGTCTTTAGCGTGATGATTGCGTTCAGCTTAATGGGCTTTATCTGTTCGACAATTCTGGTGAAGCGGATTAAAAAGCAAAAGCTAGCGGCTGCGGCAGCATAACGTGAGTGCTTCCCCGGCAATAAATGACCGGGGAAGCCTGTTAAGCGCGTTTATACAGCGGTAACCAAATCACCAGCCGTAAACCACCCAGCGGGCTGTCTTCGGCCTTCACCCAGCCACGATGCTGCTGGATCGCGGTTTCCACAATCGCCAGACCCAGACCTGTTCCGCCAGACTCGCGATCGCGCGCCTCATCGGTACGATAGAACGGACGAAAAATCTGTTCTCTGTCTTCAGGGCTAACGCCTGGGCCATCGTCGTCCACGGTGATGGTAATCCCGTCGATATCCACCGCGAAGCCAACTTCAATCTTCGTATGTGAATAGCGCAGGGCATTGCGCACAATGTTTTCCAGCGCACTTTCCAACGCATTTGGGTTACCGTACAGCGGCCACGGACCCGGCGGGAAATTCACCGTGAGTGATTTACCCATCTGCTCAGCTTCAAAGGCGGCGTTATCCAACACTTCACCCCAAAGCTGATTAGCTTTCACTGTTTCGCTGACCAGCGCGTTTTTCTGCTGATTACGTGACATCACCAGCAGGTCGTTGATCATGCTGTCCAGTCGGTGAGCTTCTGTTTCAATGCGCTCCAGCTCTTTGCTCTCACCGCTACGACGGCGCAGCAGAGCGGTGCCCAGTTGCAGACGCGTTAGCGGTGTTCTCAGCTCGTGGGAGATGTCCGACAGCAGGCGTTGCTGTGTGGTCATCATCCGTTCCAATGCCGTCACCATCTGGTTAAAGCTTGCGCCTGCCGCCAGGAACTCCTGCGGACCGGCTTCCAGCTCAGGATGTTGACGTAGGTTACCCTGAGCTACTTCATCCGCCGCGTTTTTCAACTTACGCGCCGGTTTCGCCAGACTCCAGGCAAGCCAAAGCAATAGCGGTGAGCTGACTAACATGGTGACGATCAGCAACAACAGCGGTCGGTCGAACAGCAGGTTGATAAAGTCAGATTGTGAGCTGCTGGCAGGTCGTATGAGATACAGCTGGTAGTTATCTTCACCGTCTCTGACGGAGAAAGGCCCGACCATCTCAACGCGACCGTATTTTTTCTTTTGCGGATGGTCGGCGTTATCGGCCTGACCAATAAAGTTACGAATGATCTGCATTTCGTTGCGTTCTGCGCCGATCACGCGTCCTTCCGTCGTAACAAGTAATAGCCGCTGTCCTGGCGGCGCCCACTTGTCTATCGCCCGAAACAAGCGACGCCACCACATCAAATCGTTGGGTGGATCGTTCGCCAGTTCAGCTTCAACATGTTGCTCAATCATTAACCCCTGGCGCTGCTCGCTGTCCAGTAGCTCGGTCATCTGGCGTGAGTCGAGCTTGGGTAACATCAGTACCAACATCAACACCAGCGCCAGCGTCAACCAGAAGATGGCAAAGATGCGTGCGGTTAAGCTCCCTATCATGAAGCGGAGACCATCAGGTAGCCGCGACCACGCAGGGTTTTAAACCACGGGTGTCCGTCTTTACGCTCTGGCAGCTTACGACGCAGGTTCGAGATATGCATGTCGATCGCGCGATCGAAAGGCGTCAGGCGTTTGCCCAGCACTTCTTGGCTCAGGTGCTCACGCGAAACCACCTGACCGAGATGCTGAGCCAGCAAATAGAGCAGGGTGAATTCGGTGCCGGTTAACTCCAGAATTTGCCCGTCAAAGCTGGCTTCCTGGCGACCCGGATTAAGGCTTAACGCATCAACTTCCAGCGTCGGCGAACCGTTATCGCTGTTCTGCTGCTGTTCGCTCCAGTGTGAGCGACGCAGAATAGCGCGGATGCGCGCGACCAGTTCACGGTCGTTAAACGGTTTAGGTAAATAGTCGTCCGCGCCCAGCTCAAGGCCAAGTACGCGATCCAATTCGCTGCCGCGAGCGGTCAGCATGATTACGGGTGTCTGGTGTGTCTGACGAAGTGCTTTCAGCGTATCAATGCCGTTTTTCTTCGGCATCATGACGTCGAGCAAAAGTAAATCGATGCTGTCATCCAGAAGCTCAAGCGCCTGTTCCCCATCATAGGCAACCAGCACATCGAAACCTTCCATTTCGAGCAACTCCTTTAACAGGGAAGTCAGCTCTCGGTCATCATCAACTAACAGGATTTTATTCATTGTTTACGTACCTCCGAGGCAGAAATTACGTCATCAGGCGTCGCTAATCTATGACTTTACGTTGTTTTACACCCCCTGACGCATGTTTGCAGCCCGAATCGTAAACTGTCTCTCGTTGAATCGCGACAGAAAAGATTTTGGGAGCAAGTGATGGGCAAAGTTACCGCTGCCGTCATGGCCTCAACGCTGGCACTCAGTACATTTAGCCATGCAGCTGAAGTCGTCACAGGCGATCACTGGCACCTGGGTGAAGGCTCATCGCAACGCAGCGTTCAGAGCCACATGTTTGACGGTATCAGTTTAACCGAACATCAACGTCAACAGATGCGAGATTTAATGCAGCAGGCAAGACACGAACAGCCTCCTGTTAATGTTAGCGAAATGGAGACAATGCATCGCCTTGTCACCGCAGAGAAATTTGATGAAAGCGCAGTGCGCGCTCAGGCAGAAAGAATGGCGCAAGAACAGGTTGCCCGCCAGGTTGAAATAGCCAGGATCCGCAACCAGATGTATCGCCTGTTAACGCCAGAGCAGCAAGCGGTTTTAAATGAGAAACATGAACAACGAATGGAGCAACTGCGCGATGTAGCGCACTGGAAAAAAAGCTCATCGTTGAATTTATTGAGTAGTAGCAACTCACGTTCCCAGTAGTAACCCTGTTTTCCTTGCCATAGACACCATCCCTGTCTTCCCCCACATGATGTGGGGGTTTTTTTTGCCCAAAATTTGTCCCTCGGTTATTGCCTGACTGTTTTACTTCATCCGTTATACTAGCGGCATATCCTGGCAGGAGTGTTTATGAATCAAACCTATGGGCGGCTAGTGAGCCGGGCGGCAATCGCGGCAACCGTGATGGCATCGCTGTTACTTTTGATCAAAATTTTTGCGTGGTGGTACACCGGATCGGTCAGTATTCTGGCTGCACTGGTGGATTCTCTGGTGGACATCGCGGCGTCGTTAACCAACCTGTTGGTGGTGCGCTATTCGCTGCAACCGGCCGATGATGAGCATACGTTCGGACACGGAAAAGCGGAATCGCTGGCGGCGTTGGCGCAAAGCATGTTTATTTCTGGTTCGGCGCTGTTTTTATTCCTGACCGGGATTCAGCATCTCATCCAACCCACGCCGATGAAAGATCCTGGCGTTGGGGTGGTTGTCACCATCATTGCGTTAGTGTGTACAATCATTCTGGTCTCGTTTCAGCGCTGGGTAGTGAAGCGCACGCAAAGTCAGGCCGTTCGGGCAGATATGCTTCATTATCAGTCTGATGTTATGATGAACGGTGCGATTCTCATTGCGCTCGGGCTGGCATGGTATGGCTGGCATCGTGCAGATGCCTTGTTTGCGCTCGGGATTGGCATCTATATTTTATATAGCGCATTACGCATGGGGTATGAGGCAGTGCAATCTTTGCTGGATCGCGCTTTACCCGATGAGGAACGTCAGGAAATTATTGATATCGTGACGTCATGGCCTGGAGTCAGCGGCGCTCACGATCTTCGCACGCGGCAGTCAGGGCCGACCCGCTTTATTCAGATTCATTTGGAAATGGAAGATAATCTGCCGCTCGTTCAGGCGCATTTAGTGGCTGAACAGGTTGAGCAGGCAATTTTACGGCGTTTCCCGGGATCGGATGTCATCATTCATCAGGATCCCTGTTCAGTCGTACCCAAGGAAGGCAAGATGTTTGAGCTTTCATAATTCGTTGTAAAAAAAGTGAACCGGGCCAGCATTTTGTGTATAAATTACCACCATTTGGCCTGACCTGAATCAATTCAGCAGGAAGTGATTGTTATACTATCTGCATATTCGTTGGATCGTTTCGATATGCGGAATCGACTTCCGGCAGCAGATTTCATTTTGCATTCCAAAGTTCAGAGGTAGTCATGATTAAGAAAATCGGTGTGTTGACAAGCGGCGGTGATGCGCCGGGCATGAACGCAGCAATCCGTGGTGTTGTACGTGCAGCGTTGACGGAAGGGCTGGAAGTCATGGGGATCCATGATGGCTACCTGGGTTTGTATGAAGACCGTATGGTCCAGCTTGACCGCTACAGCGTGTCCGACATGATCAACCGTGGCGGTACTTTCCTCGGTTCTGCTCGCTTCCCGGAATTCCGTGATGAAAACGTACGTGCGGTGGCGATCGAAAACCTGAAGAAGCGTGGCATCGACGCCCTGGTTGTTATCGGGGGTGACGGTTCTTACATGGGTGCAAAACGCCTGACCGAAATGGGCTTCCCATGCATCGGTCTGCCGGGCACTATCGATAACGATATCAAAGGTACCGACTACACCATCGGTTACTTCACCGCTCTGGGTACCGTTGTCGAAGCGATTGACCGCCTGCGTGATACCTCTTCTTCTCACCAGCGTATTTCTATCGTTGAAGTGATGGGCCGCTACTGTGGTGACCTGACCCTGGCAGCAGCGATTGCCGGTGGCTGTGAGTTCGTGGTGGTTCCGG
Organism: Citrobacter sp. B72; assembly: GCF_016894305.1. Lineage (NCBI taxonomy): Bacteria > Pseudomonadati > Pseudomonadota > Gammaproteobacteria > Enterobacterales > Enterobacteriaceae > Citrobacter > Citrobacter sp. B72. Next base: position 4,818,187 of record NZ_CP069801.1, on the reverse strand, counting down.
AAGTGGAATTCAGCCGTGACGATTTGGTTACTGAAATCAAAGCGGGCATCGCGAAAGGTAAAAAACACGCAATCGTAGCGATCACTGAACACATGTGTGACGTTGACGAACTGGCACATTACATTGAGAAAGAAACGGGTCGTGAAACGCGTGCAACCGTACTGGGTCACATTCAGCGTGGTGGTTCCCCGGTTCCTTACGACCGTATCCTGGCATCCCGTATGGGCGCCTATGCCATTGAACTTCTGCTGGAAGGTCACGGCGGTCGCTGCGTAGGTATTCAGAACGAGCAGCTGGTTCACCACGACATCATCGACGCTATCGAAAACATGAAGCGTCCGTTCAAAGGTGACTGGCTGGACTGCGCGAAAAAACTGTACTAATTGCAATTGCCGGATGGCGGCTTGCGCCTTATCCGGCCTACATGATGCAAATCGTAGGCCTGATAAGCGTAGCGCCATCAGGCAAAAACTCGACTCCATATATTCCCCCAAGTTATAGCAAATCTTTTTTTATTCTTTAATGTTTGGATGCCTTTCTGGCACGCTTTGCTCATCACAACACTACCTAAGAGAGCTGGGCGATGAACAAATGGGGCGTAGGGTTAACATTATTGCTGGCATCGACCAGCGTTCTGGCAAAGGATATTCAGTTACTTAACGTATCGTACGATCCAACGCGTGAATTGTACGAGCAGTACAATAAGGCCTTCAGTGCGTACTGGAAGCAGGAAACGGGCGACAACGTTGTGATCCGCCAGTCGCACGGCGGTTCGGGTAAACAGGCGACTTCCGTCATCAACGGCATTGAAGCCGATGTTGTGACGCTGGCACTTGCTTACGACGTGGATGCCATTGCTGAACGTGGCCGTATCGATAAAAACTGGATTAAACGCCTACCGGATAATTCTGCGCCTTACACCTCCACCATCGTGTTCCTGGTCCGCAAAGGCAATCCCAAACAAATTCATGACTGGAACGATTTAATCAAACCGGGCGTGTCGGTCATTACGCCAAACCCGAAAAGCTCCGGCGGAGCTCGCTGGAACTATCTGGCGGCATGGGGCTATGCCCTGCACCACAACAACAACGATCAGGCCAAGGCACAAGACTTTGTGAAGGTCCTGTATAAAAACGTTGAGGTACTCGATTCTGGCGCACGTGGCTCAACCAATACCTTCGTTGAACGTGGTATCGGTGATGTGCTGATTGCCTGGGAAAACGAAGCGCTGTTGGCAACGAACGAGCTGGGCAAAGATAAATTCGAGATAGTGACCCCGAGTGAATCTATTCTCGCGGAGCCGACCGTATCCGTGGTTGATAAAGTGGTGGAAAAGAAAGATACCAAAGCGGTGGCGGAAGCTTACCTGAAGTATCTCTACTCGCCGGAAGGTCAGGAGATAGCAGCGAAAAACTTCTACCGTCCACGTGATGCAGAAGTCGCGAAGAAATACGAAAACGCATTTCCGAAGCTGAAGCTGTTCACTATCGACGAAGAGTTTGGCGGCTGGACGAAAGCGCAGAAAGAGCACTTCTCTAACGGCGGTACGTTCGACCAAATCAGTAAACGATAAATAAGTCTGTGATTTACCGACCCGGTGGCCTAACGCGACCGGGTTTTTTATTTGTCATGGTTTTGCGTTACTCTTGCCCTTCAATGGGATACAGGAAACGCGTAATGAAAAAAGCAGGCTATCTTTTACTGGCGGTGATTGTGGTCGCCGCCGCTGCAGGTATCGGGTACTGGAAATTCACCGGCAACCCGGACGCATTACGCCAGATCGTTCTTCAGCAATGCCTGCCGCACCAGTTGCAGCAGCAGGACCCCGCCCCATGCGCTGAAGTAAAGCCGGATGCCGGATATGTGGTGTTCAAAGACCGTAACGGCCCACTGCAATATCTGTTGATGCCTACCTGGCGGATCAACGGTACGGAAAGTCCGCTGCTGTTGAAATCAGGCACGCCGAACTTTTTCTGGCTGGCCTGGCAGGCGCGTAGCTTTATGAGCCAAAAATACGGCCAGGAAATCCCTGACAAAGCAGTCTCTCTGACCATTAATTCACGTAGCGGGCGTACGCAAAATCACCTGCATATTCATATCTCCTGCCTGCGAACCGATGTCAGAAAGCAGCTGGATGACAACCTGGCGAAAATCAGCACCCGCTGGCTACCATTACCGGGTGGGCTGCGCGGTCATGAATATCTGGCGCGTCGCGTCACGGAAAATGAACTGGCACAACGCAGCCCGTTTATGATGCTGGCGGAAGAGGTGCCGGATGCGCGTGAGCATATGGGCAGCTATGCGTTGGCGATGGTGCGCCAGAACGACGAATCCTTTGTCCTGCTGGCTACTCAGCGCAATCTGCTGGCTCTGAATCTCGCCTCCGCTGAGGAAATTCAGGATCATCAATGTGATATTCTGCGTTAACCCCACCTAATCTGGCGTTTACTCCGCATGCCTGTCCCCGTATTCTTGTTGAAAAAAACAACAGGAGACAGGCATGTCGCTCTGGCTTACACACCCTCTGTTTATCCCCTCTCTGGTGGTTGGTATCACCATTCTGCTCTGGGCTACGTCGCTGCTGCCGGAGTTTATAACGGCGCTGCTGTTCTTTGCCGTGGCGATGGTCGCCAAAATCGCGCCACCGGATGTGATTTTTGGCGGCTTTGCGTCCTCCGCATTCTGGCTGGTGTTTAGCGGTTTTGTACTGGGTATTGCGATTCGTAAAACGGGGCTGGCGGACAGGGCGGCGAGGGCGCTGTCATCGAGGTTGACTGATTCCTGGCCGTTAATGGTGGCGAGCGTAGTGCTGCTGAGTTACGCGCTGGCATTTGTGATGCCATCCAACATGGGCCGCATTGCGCTGCTGATGCCGATTGTCGCGGCGATGGCGAAACGGGCTGGAATTAACGACGGCACGCGCGCCTGGTATGGTCTGGCACTGGCCGTCGGGTTTGGGACGTTCCAGCTTTCTGCGACGATTTTACCCGCTAACGTACCGAATCTGGTGATGAGCGGCGCGGCGGAAGGCTCTTACGGCATCCACCTCAATTATCTTCCCTATTTGCTGCTGCATACGCCGGTTCTGGGTTGGCTTAAAGGCGCGGTGCTCATTGTGCTTATCTGCTGGTTGTTCCCTGGCAAGCCGCATGCGCCGCGCGATCTCACGCCGCCGGAGCCGATGAGCCGGGATGAAAAACGTCTGGCCTGGATGTTAGCGGTGGTGCTGTTCTTGTGGGTAAGCGAAAGCTGGCACGGCATTGGCCCCGCGTGGACCGGGCTGGCGGCGGCAGTTATCACATTGCTACCACGGGTTGGCTTTATCAATGGCGACGAGTTTTCAACTGGGGTCAACATTCGTACCTGTATTTATGTGGCGGGTATTCTGGGGCTGGCGATCACCGTCACGCAGACCGGTATTGGTAGCGCTGTTGGCGAAGCGCTGTTACAGGTGATGCCGCTGGATGCGGAAAAGCCGTTTACCAGTTTCCTCGCGCTGACCGGTATTACCACAGCGCTTAATTTTATTATGACGGCGAACGGTGTTCCGGCGCTGTATACCACGTTGGCGCAAAGTTTTGCCGATGCGACGGGATTCCCGCTGCTGTCGGTGATTATGATCCAGGTGCTGGGTTATTCCACGCCACTGTTGCCGTACCAGGCTTCACCGATCGTAGTGGCGATGGCGCTCGGGAAAGTACCTGCAAGGGCGGGGATGCTGCTGTGTATCGCACTGGCGGCGGCAACGTATTTGATTCTTCTGCCGCTGGATTACGCCTGGTTTACGGTGTTAGGAAAACTGTAGCTGTATCAAAATGTTAATTTTATGTTTTGTGAGTGAGTGAATTGTATTATGCGCGGCAATATCGGTTAATGCCTGAGCGCAGATTTGCGCACTGGAAACTCAAGGATTGATTCATGGACAGTTTGACCCCTATCCGCTGTTGGCCTGCCATCATCTCGCTCGTGATTACGCTGACCATCTGGTTTGTTATCCCGTGTCCTCCTGACGTAACCCCGCAAGCGTGGCACCTGCTGGCACTGTTTATTGGTACGATCGCTGCGATTATCGGTAAAGCTATGCCCATTGGCGCAATTGCGATTGTGGCGATTATGCTGGTGGCGATGACTGGCGTTACTAACCCCGGCAAACCCTCCGCGGCGTTGAACGATGCGTTGAGTGGCTTTTCGAACCAGTTAATCTGGCTGATTGGTTTATCCATTATGCTGTCGCAAAGTCTGTTAAAGACTGGCCTGGGAGCGCGTATTGGCTACGGGTTTATTGCGCTATTTGGTAAAAGAACGCTGGGTATTGCGTGGGCATTAACCCTTGCGGAAACGCTAATTGCACCCGTAACGCCAAGCAATACCGCGCGTGGAGGCGGCATTATCCACCCGGTAATGCGGGCGATTGCGGAAAGCCTCGGCTCGCAGCCAGGCCATGCCGAGAATGGCTCAACGGGCCGTTATCTCGCGCTGGTGAACTACAACATTAACCCGATCAGCTCGGCAATGTTCATCACCGCGACCGCACCTAACCCGTTAATCGTCAGCTTTTTGACGAAGGGGACGGATGGCGTGCTGAACATGACCTGGGGAATGTGGGCTATTGCGGCGCTTCTTCCCGCTCTGGTATCACTGGTTGTCATGCCGATTGTAATCTGGTGGCTCTATCCGCCAGCTATCACGCGCACGCCAAATGCGCCGCAGTTCGCGCGGCAAAAACTGGATGCGCTGGGTCCACTATCACTGGCAGAAAAAATCACCCTGGCAGTGTTCATTTTGCTGCTCTGCCTGTGGGCGGGTGTTCCAGCGATGCTGATGGGCAGTGCCTGGAGCGTAAACCCCACTAGCGCCGCGTTAATTGGTTTGTCGATTCTATTGATGGCGGGCGTATTGAGCTGGGATGACATTCTTAAATGCCGCGGGGCATGGGATACGATAGTCTGGTTTGCCGCGCTGGTGATGATGGCGGATTTTCTCAGCAAACTGGGGTTGGTGGGATGGCTGGCAACCAGCGTTGGTAGCGCAATCGACCATCTTGGCGTGCACTGGAGTGTTGCAACGCTGCTGTTGATTCTGCTTTACGTCTACTCGCACTACTTTTTCGCCAGCACTACTGCGCATATTACGGCTATGTTCGCTGCGTTCTTCGCCGCAGGATTAGGCCTCGGCGCGCCGCCAGCATTGCTTGGTTTAATGCTCGGTTTCTCCTCCTCCCTGATGATGTCGCTCACGCACTATGGCACGGGTACTGCGCCGATCATCTTTGGTTCGGGCTATGTCACGCTGGCGGAGTGGTGGAAAACGGGCCTGGTGATGAGTGTGGTCAACCTGACCATTTGGGGGGTGACCGGCGCCTTCTGGTGGCACTGGTTGGGATACTGGTAGTTAATACAGCGGGAGGAGTGCTCCTCCCGCCTTAACAACTTAAGCCTGTTTAGCGGCTTCTGCTGCTTTAACGATGACGGCGAAGGCGTCTGCTTTCAGAGAAGCACCACCAACCAGCGCGCCGTCGATGTCCGGCTGAGCAAACAGTTCTGCCGCGTTAGCTGCGTTTACAGAACCGCCGTATTGGATGATTACTTGCTCAGCGATTTTCGCGTCAGCTTTAGCAATGTGGTCACGAATAAATTTGTGAACAGCCTGAGCCTGAGCAGGAGTTGCAGATTTACCGGTACCGATAGCCCATACTGGTTCGTAAGCGATAACGACGCCTTCGAATGCTGCCGCGCCCTGAGTTTTCAGAACCGCGTCGATCTGACGTGCACAAACTTCTTCAGTTTTGCCCGCTTCGTTTTCTGCTTCGGTTTCACCGATGCACAGAACTGGAGTCAGACCCTGCTCTTTCAGCACGGCGAATTTTTTAGCGATCAGCTCGTCAGATTCTTTGTGGTAAGTACGACGCTCAGAGTGACCGATAATGATGTACTGTGCGCCGATGTCTTTCAGCATTTCAGCACTTGTTTCACCAGTGAATGCGCCAGACAGGTTCAGGTCAACGTTCTGCGCGCCCAGAATGATGTGGCTACCGGCAGCGGCGTGTTTCGCCAGGTCGATATACATTTCCGGCGGAGCAATCGCTACTGCACAGCCAGCAACGCCAGCCAGTTCTTTACGCAGATTAGCAACCAGTTCGTTTACCATGTGGCGGCTGCCGTTCAGTTTCCAGTTACCCATCACTAAAGGATGTCGCATTTCATTTCTCCACGCTTGTCAGCGAATTAAGGAATATGGCCGCCCCTCAGGGCAGCATGGTCTGTGAAACAGTATAGAGATTCATCCCCCGAAAGGCTTTGCTTTTTGTCATTTCCCCGTCATTCTCCACGTTGCAGGTGCGTTGGCTGTACTCTCTCACCCCAGTCACTTACTGATGTAAGCTCCTGGGGATTCGTTGCGTCGCCGCCTTCCTGAAACGTGAATAATTTAGGGGGAATTCGACCCTTCGAGGTTTTCAGATAGAGCCAGCTTAATCGGTTCAACAGCGAAGGTCAGCCCCTTTTCACCGTTATCTGCTACGACATAGCGAATTGCGCCTTCTGTTTCGGCGTAATAGTGCTTACCTTTGCCTGCGGCGAGCAGTTTTTGTAGCTTTTTCTGGCTCTGTTCCTTCGTCAGTAGCGGTGCGACGGTGCGGATGACGGCGGTCATGTATTCCAGCGCTTTCGCTTTAGCTGCCTTTTGCTCTGGTCCCTGAATTGGTAACCAGGTTATCTGCATGCTTTTGATTTTCAGGGTACCGCGCTCAAGGGCGGAAGACGCATACAGGTTTTCATTGATTTTGCTGGCCGCGCGGGTGAGATTTGCCCGATCGCGACTGCTGTCGATGGCGCGGAACTCATTCAGGATAAGCTTCGGATTCTGTGTATTAAAGTTTTCGCGAAACTGGCTAATCGACAGGTCAAAGGTCGGCGCGCCCGCCAGTAAATAGGGGGCTGTGGTTGCCGTCGATGGCTCTTCCGCCAATGCCGCAGTGCTGGCGGTTAAGGCTGAAAACAATAATAAAAACAGTGTAAATCCGTGCTTCATCAATCGTACCTTTCATTCTCACTGCTCACGATTAAAACGGTAACCGTCGAGCTTGTCAAAAGGGTAAACTGTTCTGGAAGGTAATAATAAAGGAACTTACATGACCATACAGCAGTGGTTATTCTCATTTAAAGGGCGCATCGGGCGCCGTGATTTCTGGATTTGGATTGGCCTATGGATCGTCGGCATGCTGGTTTTGTTTTCGCTGGCGAGCAAACAATTACTCGATATTCAGACCGCGGCTTTTTGTCTGGTGTGTCTGCTATGGCCAACGGCGGCAGTGACGGTAAAACGTCTGCATGACCGTGGGCGTTCTGGAGCGTGGGCGCTGTTGATGATTCTGGCGTGGATGCTGCTGGCCGGAAATTGGGCGATGTTACCCGGCGTCTGGCAATGGGCGGTAGGCCGCTTTGTTCCAACGTTGATTCTGGTCGGCATGCTTATCGATCTGGGGGCGTTCATTGGCACCCAGGACGCAAATAAATATGGTAAGGATACGCAGGACGTAAAGTACAGAGCTGACTCGTAGGCCGGATAAGTGTAAGCGCCATCCGGCAAAATGCCCGGGAGTTAACCGGGCATTGAAACGTTCTTACCAGTAGTGCTCTGCGGTCATATGGCCTGGTCGGCGGCGCAGGTGTTTGGTCATCTGCCGGGTGTCCTTCAGCAACTGCTGCGTGTCGCGTACCATCTGCGGGTTTCCGCACAGCATCACATGACAGGTTTCTTTATCCATTGGCAGCCCGACCGCTTTTTCCAGTTCACCGCTTTCAATTAGCGCCGGTACACGCCCGGTCAGCGAATCTGCCACGGTTTCACGGCTGACTACCGTCTGGATGCGTAATTTACCTTCGTAGCGCTTTTCCAGCGCCTGCATCAACGGCAGATAGCTCAAATCGGCGGCATAGCGCGCGGCGTGGACCAGCACCAGATTTTTGAAGCGATCCAGGTCGTTGCCTAATTGTAGAATCGACAAGTATGGGCCGATAGCCGTGCCGGTTGCCAGCATCCACAGCGTGTCGCAATCGGGGACTTCATCCAGCACGAAGAAACCAGCAGCTTCACTCACCACCTGGACTTCATCGCCAGGCTTCAGTGCTGCCAGACGAGGGCTGAGTTTGCCGTCGGGAACCGTCACCAGATAAAACTCTAAATCGGGGTTATCAGGGGCATTGACGTAAGAATAGGCGCGCTGGACGCGCTCGCCCTCGATCTCAAGGCCAAGCTTGGTGAATTGACCTGCAGTGAAAGGAAGAACCGGAGCTCGCACGGTCAAACTAAACAGGGCATCGGTCCAGTTCTGTACCTTCGTGACTTTGCCTGTTACCCAATCTGCCATGGTTCTCTCCTGTCTGCTTTGATTGCCTTATCTTCGTTCGTTGGACGAAAGATTTCCAGCCCATATGGGCTGGAAGGCTCTATTGATCAAATCAATTACAGGATGTGCGCCTGCACATCGGGATCTTTGCGATCGAGGTAGTGAATCGACTGAATGCGGCGGATCGTACGTGATTTACCGCGGATCAGCAGCGTTTCGGTGGTTGCGATATTGCCTTTGCGGCTAATCCCTTCCAGCAAATCGCCTTTGGTGATGCCGGTGGCAGAGAAAATGACGTTGTCGCTACGCGCCATTTCATCGAGGCGCAGCGCTTTGCCCGCTTCAATGCCCATGGCGGCGCAACGAGCCAGTTCCTGTTCGCCAATGCGACGGTTTTCTTCGCTGTCGCCTTTGACGTCATGACGTGCCAGCAAACGGCCCTGCATGTCACCGTCCAGCGCGCGGATAACGGCGGCCGAAACGACGCCTTCCGGTGCGCCGCCAATGCCGTACAGCACGTCAACTTCACTGTCTGGCATGCATGTCAGAATGGAGGCAGCAACGTCACCGTCTGGAATAGCAAAGACGCGCACGCCCAATTTTTGCATTTCGGCGATCGTTTCATCATGGCGTGGCTTGGCCAGAATGGTGACGGTCAGTTCACTCAGCGGCTTATTGAGTGCAGCGGCAACGTTCTGCAGGTTGGCTTCCAGCGACAGGTTCAGGTCGATAGACCCTTTTGCGCCTGGGCCGACAATCAGCTTTTCCATGTACATGTCTGGCGCGTTCAGGAAGCAGCCTTTATCGCCAACAGCCAGTACGGCCAGCGCGTTTGCCTGACCCATTGCCGTCATGCGTGTGCCTTCGATAGGATCGACGGCGATGTCGACCGCATCACCAAGACCGGTCCCGACTTTCTCACCGATAAACAGCATCGGTGCTTCATCGATCTCACCCTCGCCAATCACGATGGTGCCGTCGATATTGACCTGGTTGAGCATAATACGCATGGCGTTTACCGCCGCGCCGTCAGCGGTATTTTTGTCGCCGCGGCCCAGCCATTTATAGCCAGCCAGCGCGGCCGCTTCGGTCACGCGTGAAAATTCAATGGCAAGTTCTCGTCTCATTGCAAACTCGTAGCTGAAAGGAATGGCGCGAAGTGTAGCACAGGGGAGGGGGCGAGATTATTGATGTGTGTGCGGGGTTGCCCCCGCACGAAGATATTGCCGGATAAGGCACAGTTGCCATCCGGCTATGACGTATTACTCGTCGTGATCTTCCCATGCCATGGCGCGTTTGACCGCTTTTTTCCAGCCGCTGTAACGGAAGTTACGTTCGGTGGTTTCGATGCCTGGGCGGAATTCACGCTCGATGACCGCTTTTTCCTGCAGCTCATCCAGATTCTGCCAGAAGCCTACTGCCAGACCGGCCAGGTATGCCGCACCCAATGCGGTGACTTCGCGGACTTCCGGGCGCTCAACGCGCGTGCCGAGAATGTCGGACTGGAACTGCATCAGGAAGTTGTTGGCGACCGCACCGCCATCGACGCGCAGGGCGTGCAGGCGAATACCGGAGTCAGCCTGCATTGCTTCCAGAACATCACGAGTCTGGTATGCAATAGACTCAAGCGTGGCACGGATGATGTGGTTGGAGTTTACCCCACGGGTCAGACCAAAGATGGCACCGCGAGCATACGGGTCCCAGTACGGTGCGCCCAGGCCAGTAAATGCCGGAACGACGTACACGCCGTTGGTGTCTTTCACTTTGGTGGCGAAATATTCGGAGTCGAACGCATCGCTGATGAGTTTCATTTCATCACGCAGCCACTGGATAGATGCGCCAGCCATAAATACCGCACCTTCCAGCGCGTAGTTCACTTCCCCGGTCGGTCCGCAGGCGATGGTGGTCAGCAGTCCGTTTTCGGACTTAACGGCTTTCTCGCCGGTGTTCATCAGCATGAAGCAGCCGGTACCGTAAGTATTTTTCGCCATCCCTTCCTTCACGCACAGCTGGCCAAACAGCGCCGCCTGCTGGTCACCAGCGATACCGGAGATAGGAATACGAATGCCGCCTTTACCACCGATGTTGGTTTGGCCGTACACTTCAGAAGAACGACGTACTTCCGGCAGCATTGCACGCGGAATATCCAGCGCATCCAGCATCGTGTCATCCCAGTCCAGGGAGTGGATGTTGAACAGCATGGTACGTGAGGCGTTGGTGTAATCCGTGACGTGTACACGTCCCTGCGTCATTTTCCAGATAAGCCAGGTATCTACGGTACCGAACAGCAGTTCGCCGCGACGAGCGCGCTCACGTGAGCCTTCTACGTGGTCGAGGATCCACTTCACTTTGGTGCCGGAGAAGTACGGGTCAATGACCAGACCTGTATTATTACGGATGTACTCTTCCATACCGTCGCGCTTGAGCTTTTCGCAGATATCCGCGGTACGACGACACTGCCACACAATCGCGTTATAGATAGGTTTACCGGTTTCGCGTTCCCAGACAATGGTGGTTTCACGCTGGTTCGTAATACCGATCGCTGCAATTTCATCGGAACTGATATCGGCTTTCGCCAGAACTTCTACCAGCGTGGAGCTTTGGGTCGCCCAAATTTCCATCGGGTCATGTTCTACCCAACCTGCTTTCGGGTAAATTTGTTCGAATTCGCGCTGTGAAACGGCAACGATATTCGCATCGTGGTCCATTACGACCGCGCGGGAGCTGGTGGTGCCCTGGTCGAGCGCAACGATATATTTTTTTTCAGTCATAATTTTTTGTCCCGTAGTCACATTACTGCGAAGCTTTTTGTTGAGTGTTGGCCGCAACGTCTTTTTCTTCAATCGCGCAGACATCGCACGGTAAATGACGACCAATCAGTTTGCGATATGCCCATGCGCCCAAAATCGCGCCGGTAATCGGGCCAAACACCGGAACCAGGAAGTAAGGGATATCGCGACCACCCGTGAAGGCAATCTCACCCCATCCGGCCATCCAGGCGAAGAGTTTCGGTCCGAAGTCACGTGCCGGGTTCATCGCAAAACCTGTCAGCGGACCCATGGAAGCACCAATAACGGCAATCAACAAGCCGATCAGCAGTGGTGCCAGCGGACCACGAGGTACACCGTTACCATCGTCGGTCAGAGCCAGAATCAGCCCCATTAGAATAGCGGTAATGACCATTTCAACCGCGAAGGCCTGCACAAAATTGATATGCGGGTTTGGATAGGTGGAGAAAGTACCTGCCAGACCCAGGCTCTCGGTACTGCCGCGTACGATATGGTTAGTTTGTTCGAAATCGAGGAAAAGATTGTAATAAAGCCCGTAAACCAGTGCCGCTGCGCAAAAGGCGCCGGCAATTTGCGAAATAATAAAAGGAACAACTTTGCGTTTATCAAAACAGGCGAACAGCCAGAGTGCGATGGTTACCGCGGGATTCAGGTGTGCACCAGAAACGCCTGCGGTCAGATAGATAGCCATCGCTACCCCCAGACCCCAGATGACACTGATTTCCCACTGACCGAAAGTAGCCCCAGCCACTTTAAGTGCAGCGACACAGCCCACACCGAAGAAAATCAACAACCCGGTACCGAGGAATTCAGCAATGCACTGGCCTTTTAAGGTTGATGTTTGACTCATAATCGGATCCTGAAGAGAGTTTAATGTTTATTGTGTGCGAGAAGGTCACTGACATCCCCGGAGCCGGTAGGCACACTGTTAATTTATCGTTAACGCGCAAAAACGAGAAATATCGAAATTAAAATGTGTGTACTGCATCAACAAAATGAGCGTTTTCGCGCCATTGTGAGGTATTTGTTATACAAAAATAGTGTGAGCTGAATCATTTCACTGATCAACCTGTTAACACTTAAGAGTTATGACAGTAATGTCACCAGGAGAAAGACTAAAAGTGTTGCAAACCGCAATCTGCGCGGGATGCCGCTGGACAGGGATGACGCGGCTTCATACAATCGGTGTTAAGTAGAGTGCGCTCGTTTTTATTAAGGCGTCGCCGGTTATCGGGACGAGGATTTTTATCCATCAACGCCTTGCAATTCAGGAGAGGTATGACGATGTCATTAGAAGTGTTTGAGAAACTGGAAGCAAAAGTACAGCAGGCGATTGATACCATCACGCTGTTGCAGATGGAAATCGAAGAGCTGAAAGAAAAGAACAACTCACTGTCGCAGGAAGTTCAGACTGCACAGCAGCAGCGTGAAGAACTGGAGCGTGAGAACAACAACCTGAAAGAACAGCAGAACGGCTGGCAGGATCGTCTGCATGCCCTGCTGGGTCGTATGGAAGAAGTCTAATTCTGATTTCTTGAAAAAGGCATCCATAATGGATGCCTTTTTGTTATGTAGAGATTAGGATATCGTATTTTTTAAATATCAAAGAATACGATATGACAAAAAGAAACGATATTATTGATGATTCGGATCGACTTATCACCAGAGATATTAGATATGGTCTTATCTATACAGATAATTTAGGATGGATTGATTTAGGCCATGCTAATCCGGCAGGGGCTGAAAAATTATGGTTTGAAATGACAAGGCCTCGTGGTGGTGATAGTGAGTTTTATGAAGTGAATTATCATCAAAGTATGTCCAAAAACATTCATGGCATAAATATCAATACTGGTATATATCGTAGATTTATGGTGCGCCGAGGATTGCAGGAGCGAACCTTACAAGGTATTGCTTTATCAATATTCTTAGGTACGTCACATCGCTTTGAGTCCTTACAGGACTTTTGGCCTTATGTTTATTTAACGGATAGTGGTTATAGTGCTGAAGATTTGGTCTCAAATCTATTTGGTTTTTACCAAGCGGTAAATTATGCAGATTACACCTCTTACCTTCAGATATGCTCGAAAGAAAAGGCTTATCGAATCTGGGACTTCTATGGCCCAGTTGGTGAGTTTAAGAATAAAAGTGTTATTCCGTTACTGTTTCCTGACCCTATCAATAAAGATAAGAGACATGAACCCTATTAGGGTGAATTACCTTTATTTATGGATGTAATAAGACCTATTGCTAATCCTGATTATGTTCGGGAACTTCACATATGAAATCCAGGAGATCAGGATTTATTATTGTGTTTATGCTTTTTATTGCGCTATTTTATTGTCATTTTATGGTGAGCATCTATACAGAAAAAATCTACACTCAGCAGAATTTATTATTTTATCATCTGCTAACACCGAAACCTCTTAAACAGGCTCCAAGGATATCTAACGACTGGTTTTTTGTAAGCTATGCAGATGATGGTAGTCATCTTCAACGCAGTGAGATAATTTTTACCGGGATACAAAAGAGTGGCATTCAGATAGCTGAGGATAAATTAAATGCTTATATCGAAACTTATCCTGTCAGTCGTGAGACGATGAGTATCGTTGTCGAAGAAAAATATAAAAAGTATGATATTAAAGTCATTCATTACGAATCAAATGAATGAAAAAAAGGCCATCAAATTTGCTGATGGCCTTTTTCGCTTACTCGATATCGAGCGGGTCTTCGGAGAGGATTATCCCGGTGTTATCGGCGTACAGGTGGTCGCCGGAGAAGAACGTCACGCCACCGAAGTTGACGCGTACATCGCTTTCCCCAATGCCTTCACCTGAGGCACCTACCGGAATAGCGGCAATCGCCTGAATGCCGATATCCAGTTCTTCCAGATCGTCTACCTGGCGTACTGAGCCGTAGATGACCAGACCTTCCCATTCATTCTGTACGGCCAGCCGCGCCAGTTCGGCATCGACCAGCGCACGACGGACAGAACCGCCGCCATCGACCAGCAGAATGCGACCACGGCCGTTTTGTTCGAGCAGATCGTACAGCAACCCGTTGTCCTCGAAACATTTTACCGTGATGATTTGTCCGCCAAACGACGACCGTCCCCCAAAGTTAGAGAACAGCGGTTCCACGACGTTGACATCTTCCTGATAGATGTCACAAAGCTCGGATGTATCGTATTTCATAGGCTTAACGTTCAGTTGCTGCGAGAATTTTTAGTATATCGCGCTATGTGTACTGTTGGCAAAATCATCAATTGTTAATTGATATTTGTCAGTTAAAGAGACCACTGACTTAAGAAAATTCCAACGACAAACAGCAGGTTAGTTAACAATGCCGCTTTTACGGTGCGTTCCAGCATCGGACGCATTGCAGCCGGGTCCATCTCGCGCATTACATAACGAGCCTGTTTGATCAGCAGCGGAGCGGCGAGGATAAACAGCCATCCCCACAGGCTTTGCAGTGAAAACAGGTTGAACAGTGCCAGACAGACCAGCGTGCCCATCAGTAGACAGGCGTGGTAGCGGCGGGCATTGACAGCGCCTAAACGCACGACCAGCGTGTTCTTGCCGTTCTCTCTGTCGCTGTTGATATCGCGCAGGTTGTTGACGTTGAGCACGGCGGTTGCCAGCAGGCCGCAGGCGGTGGCAGGCAGAATCAGCGCTGGAATCAACGTATGCGCCTGCAGATACCAACTTCCCATTACGCTGAGCCAGCCGAAGAATACCAGCACAGAAATATCGCCCAGGCCGATATATCCGTAAGGGCGATTACCCACGGTGTAGGTGATCGCGGCGATAATCGACAGACCGCCGAGCACCAGGAAACCGACAAAATCCGCCAGCGTGTGACAGGCTACAGCAACCAGAGCCAGCCCGGACAGACAGATCAGCACCACGGTGACGATCAGCGCGCGCTTCATCTGCTGTTGGGTGATGACCCCTTTTTGCATACCGCGCAGCGGTCCAATACGGTCGGGTTTGTCGCTGCCTTTAACGGCATCGCCATAGTCGTTAGCGAGATTGGACAGAATTTGCAGCAGTCCTGCCGTAATCAATGCCAGCAGAGCAACCAGCGGATCGAAGTATCCTTGCCACCATGCTAATGCCGTACCGACGATGATCGCCGCGAAGGCGAGCGGTAAGGTCTTAGGTCGTAAACTTTCCAGCCAGGCTTGTGAGCGGCTAATTTGTTGTTGTTCAGTCATATTTAGCGCCAATAAAAATGGGGCTTTATCAGCCCCATCAACAGTGATGAAAATGCATTGAACGCGATTATAGGATAAAACGGCTCAG
This sequence comes from Citrobacter sp. B72, assembly GCF_016894305.1. Taxonomy (NCBI): domain Bacteria; kingdom Pseudomonadati; phylum Pseudomonadota; class Gammaproteobacteria; order Enterobacterales; family Enterobacteriaceae; genus Citrobacter; species Citrobacter sp. B72. The sequence continues at coordinate 4,802,747 of NZ_CP069801.1, read as the reverse complement.
ATCTTCATCTGCGACCAGCGCATCCAGATGTTTGCTCACATATTCGGCATCAATTGTGATGCTTTGGCCGTTCAAATCGCTCGCATCATAGGAAATATCTTCCATCAGACGTTCCAGGACGGTATGCAGACGACGTGCACCGATGTTTTCGGTGGTTTCGTTAACCTGCCAGGCCGCTTCGGCAATGCGTTTAATACCGGATTCAGTGAAGTTGATGTCCACACCTTCAGTCGCCATCAGCGCTTTGTACTGGACGGTGATGGAGGCATTCGGTTCGGTAAGGATACGCTCAAAATCGCTGGTGGTCAGCGCCTGCAGCTCGACACGAATCGGCAGACGACCCTGCAGTTCTGGGATCAGGTCGGACGGTTTGGCTACCTGGAATGCACCAGAAGCGATAAACAGAATGTGATCTGTTTTCACCATGCCGTGCTTGGTGGAGACCGTGCAGCCTTCAACCAGCGGCAGCAGGTCGCGCTGTACGCCTTCACGGGACACGTCCGGGCCGGAGGATTCGCCGCGCTTACAGATTTTGTCGATTTCGTCGATAAACACGATCCCGTGCTGCTCAACGGCGTCGATAGCTTCTTGTTTCAGCTCTTCCGGGTTCACCAGTTTGGCCGCTTCTTCTTCAATCAGCAGCTTCATCGCGTCTTTGATTTTCAGCTTACGCGGTTTTTGCTTCTGACCGCCCAGGTTCTGGAACATGGACTGCAGCTGGCTGGTCATCTCTTCCATTCCTGGAGGCGCCATAATTTCAACGCCCATCGGTGCGGCGGCGAGATCGATTTCGATCTCTTTATCATCCAGCTGGCCTTCACGCAGTTTTTTACGGAATGCCTGACGCGCTGCAGAAGGTTCCTGCGGCTGCTCTGACTGTCCCCAGTTATTTTTAGCAGGTGGGATCAGCACGTCGAGAATGCGCTCTTCCGCCATCTCTTCGGCACGGAAGCGGTTTTTCTCGATTGCCTGCACGCGGACCATTTTGATGGCAGCATCGGTCAGATCGCGGATGATGGAATCTACTTCTTTACCAACATAGCCGACTTCGGTGAATTTTGTTGCTTCAACTTTGATGAACGGCGCGTTGGCCAGTTTTGCCAGACGACGGGCAATTTCGGTTTTACCGACGCCGGTCGGGCCAATCATCAGAATGTTTTTCGGCGTGACTTCATGACGCAACTCTTCGTTGAGCTGCATACGACGCCAGCGGTTACGCAGGGCGATCGCCACGGAACGCTTAGCGTTATCCTGGCCGATGATGTGTTTGTTCAGTTCGCTGACAATTTCGCGTGGGGTCATTTCAGACATGGGGGATCCTTACGCTTTGGAGTTCAATTCTTCGATGGTATGGAAGTGGTTGGTATAAATGCAGATATCCCCTGCAATATCCAACGCTTTCTCAGCAATCTCGCGTGCGCCAAGCTCGGTATTTTCAAGCAGAGCGCGTGCAGCAGCCTGGGCGTAGGGACCGCCGGAGCCGATAGCAATCAGATCGTTTTCTGGCTGGATGACGTCGCCGTTACCGGTGATGATGAGTGATGCCGTTTCATCTGCGACGGCCAGCAGCGCTTCGAGTTTGCGCAGCATACGGTCGGTACGCCAGTCTTTTGCCAGTTCAACGGCCGCTTTCACCAGGTGACCCTGGTGCATTTCCAGCTTGCGTTCGAACAGTTCGAACAGCGTGAATGCATCCGCAGTACCGCCCGCAAAGCCCGCAATGACTTTGTCGTTATACAGACGGCGGACTTTCTTCACGTTGCCTTTCATTACGGTGTTACCCAGTGTGGCCTGACCATCACCGGCGATTACCACATGGCCGTTACGGCGTACGCTTACTATTGTTGTCACGAGCAGACCCCTTGGTTACAAATGCAATGTACAGGCCCCGCACAGTGTACGGGGCGTAATGCAAGTATAGATGGGGGGGATTTTGGGGGTTTCAACCCCCAGTGGCGAGTCGAATGCAGTTTGTGTGACCAGCAACCTTCAGGCGGCTGATGGTGTTGTCGGCATTCTCTTTGCCATTGACCGGACCAATGACCACACGATTCCAGCCGTTATTGGTGGTTATACGGGAGTTAAAGCCTTCAAAGGCCAGTTGTGCACGCACAGTTTCTGCCTGCTCAGCGCCTTTAAATGATCCGCACTGAACCATCCAGCGGCGTTCATCTTTTTTCTCCGCAGTCTGTTTTGGCGGTTGCGTTTCATTCGTTATTGGCGCGGCCGGTTGCGTTTTTGGCTGAGCAGCGGTGGTATGCGCTGGCGTTTGCAGCAGATCCTGATACGGCTGTTGCGCCGCCGGTTTTGGCTGCGCTTTCGGCTGCTGTACCGGCGCGGCTTGTGCTGTACGCGTTTGCTGCTGCTGATACGGCTGTTCTGTTGCCCGTGGACGCGGCTGCTGAACCTGCTGCTGTGCGTTATTCCACTGCTGCTGTTGCACCTGACGCTGACGCTGCAGCGTTTGTTGGCGCTGTTCAGGCGTTTGCTCGTTCCACGGTACTTCGTTGAGCTGTGTCGGCTGTTGACGCATATCAGCCTGCATTTGCGCCAATAGCTGGCGCTGCTCATTGGTTAGCTGATCGGCATTCAGCACCTCGCCGCCCGCAGACGGTTCGGTAGGCGCACGTACGCCAGGCTGACGGCTTTCCAGCTCTTTGATGTATCGCCAGCGCTCTTCCGGTTTTGGCGGAATGCCATTACCGGTGACTTTCTGGTTTTGCAGCGTTTCGGACTCTTCTTTCTTGTGATGCGTAATGAAGTACAGACCACCGATAAAGGTCACGAGTACGGCTGCAGCAATAGCAACCATTGCGGGCGATACCGCAGGCGTATTGCGTTGTTTTTTCCGTGATGTGCTCTTCTTGCGCCGCGAAGGTGCCGGTTGGCCGCGACGTACATAATCTCGTTGTGCCACTATCGTTTCGCTGTATTTATTCGTTCGTCAGCCCGCCATGTTACTTAAGCGACGGGCCTTTGACCAGACAGGGGAGTCCGAAAGCACTTTACTTTACGTCAGTGCCCGGGTAGTACCCCGAATAATAAGCTCGCAGTCCAGTAAACGTGAGCCACTGCTGACGCTCTGCCCTTGTAATTGATCGAGCAGTAACAGCATAGCTTCACGTCCGATATCGAAACGCGGCTGTGCGACGGTTGTCAGGGGTGGATCACAAAATTCCGTGAGCGAAATGTTATCAAAGCCAATAATGGATAAATCATCAGGGACTTTCAGACCCTGACGTTTGGCGTAAGAGAGTGCGCCCAGCGCCATGACGTCGCTGTGACAAAAGACAGCGGTCGGCGGCTGCGGTAGTTCAAGGAGCTGCTTCAACGCATTGGCTCCCGCTTCATAGGTAAAGTCACCGCGCGCGATGAAATGCGGATCGACCGTAATTCCGCTGCGACGTAATGCCTGAACGTAGCCTTGCAGACGGTAATGGCACAGCGGCATATCTTCGGGTCCGGCGATACAGCCAATGCGTTTATGCCCTAGTTCCAGCAGATAATTCATCGCGTTAAAGGCGGCGGTGAGGTTATCAATGTGCACGGTAGGGAGTTCCAGCTCTGGCGCGAACTCGTTCGACATGACCATCGGCGGTAAATTGCGCTGTTCTTCCACGCTGGCATCAAACGGCAGGCGCGAGCTGAGCAGTACCATGCCATCGATCTGCTTGGTGATAATGAGGTTAAGAAACGTCTTTTCCTGCTGGTTCTGGTGCGCGCAGTCGCCAATAAGCACCAGGTATCCCTGTTCTGCGGCAGTCACTTCGATGCCACGAATCACTTCGCTAAAAAACGGATCGCAGATATCCGGCACAATCACCAGAATGGTACGTGACTCATTACGCTTAACGTTACGTCCCATTGATTGGGGTAGATATCCCACTTCCAGCGCTGCCTGCTCAACCTTGTTACGGGTTGACTGCGAGACTTTGTCCGGGTTCATTAATGCGCGGGATACGGTTGCCGTTGAGACTTTCGCCTTCAGAGCAACATCTTTCATCGTAGCGGCGGCAACCTGCTTATTCGGTTTCACTCTTTCTCCTCGCCAGAGAGCTGCTGGCACAGACTCGTCCCTGGATAACCTTCATCTGAAACATTTTTATCAGATAGTGAATGGAAGCGGTTACAGAATTTTCATAAAAAGTGTGATGGATCTTTAATTTTACGATCCGCCTCGCAACGTGAGGGGTTATCCCTCGATGGGATCGACATCCAGCACCCATTTAACCTTGCGTGCATCGGGTAGCGTATTGATCAGTGCCAGCGTGCCGCTGACGATATGTTGCAGACGAATTCGTGATGGATGTTGCAACAATATTTGCCAACGATAACGACCACCGCGTTTGGGCGCCAGTGCGGGAACCGGGCCGAGCACCCAGAGTTTGTCATCGGCCAACGGGCTGGCTTGAATGAGATTCCGTAGTTGCTGCAAGAACATTGGTGCATGCTGGTTGTTATGATCTTCTGCCCGCACGATCACATGGCTGGTCCACGGTGGAAGCTGGAGCGTTTGTCGCTCGGCCAGCGCCTGTTCGGCAAACGCGTCATAGCCTTTATACAGCAAGGTTTGCAGCAGCGGATGTTCAGGATGGTGCGTTTGCAGCACCACTTCGCCTTGCTTCCCGGCGCGTCCGGCACGGCCAGAGACCTGCGTATAGAGCTGGGCGAAGCGTTCTGCTGACCGGAAATCTGCGGAGAATAGCGCGCCGTCAACGTCCAGCAGCGCCACCAGAGTGACGTCCGGGAAGTGGTGGCCTTTGGCCAGCATTTGCGTGCCTATAAGAATTCGTGCGCCGCCGCGATGCACTTCCGCCAGATGCTGCTCCAGCGACCCTTTACGGCTGGTGGTGTCGCGATCGATACGTGAAATTGGCACACCGGGGAAAAAAGGTGCCAGAGCCTGCTCAAGCTGTTCGGTGCCGAGTCCTACCGGAACCATATGCGTCGAACCGCAGGAGGGGCACTGACGCGGTATTGGGCGCTGGCTGTCACAGTGGTGGCAACGCAGGTGGTGCTGCGCCTGATGTAGCGTGTAGTAGTGATCGCAACGCGGACATTCTGCAATCCAACCACAGTCGTGGCACAGCAGCGCAGGCGCAAAACCGCGACGGTTCAAAAACAGGATCACCTGGTTATCCGCCTGCAGGTGCTGACGCATACGGGCGATCAGCGCAGGGGCGAGTCCGGCCTGCACTTGCTGACCTTTGAGATCCAGCACGTGCTGAGTGGCTGGGCGCGCATTTCCGGCGCGGCGCGTCAGGCGCAGCATGCGGTATTTGTTCTGCCGCACGTTACACAGCGTTTCCAGTGCCGGGGTGGCTGAGCCGAGAATAATCGGGATTTGCTCGCTATGGGCGCGGTAAACCGCGAGGTCGCGCGCATGATAGCGCCAGCCTTCCTGCTGTTTATAAGAGCTGTCGTGTTCTTCGTCGATGACAATCACGCCGAGATTTTTAAACGGCGTAAACAGCGAAGAACGCGTGCCGATAACAATCGCCGCCTCGCCATTTTTTGCTTTCAGCCAGGCTGAAAGACGTTCACTGTCGTTTAAACCGGAGTGCAGGACTTCGACCGGCGCATTAAAACGTTCGCGAAAACGGGCAATAGTTTGCGGCGTCAGGCCAATCTCCGGCACCATCACCAGCGCCTGCTTGCCCTGGGCAAGGACGTTTTCCAGAACGCTGAGATAGACCTCTGTTTTGCCTGATCCCGTTACGCCCGCTAATAGCCAGGCGCTAAAACTGTCTGAGGCGCTGTGAATCGCCCCGACGGCGGTGGCCTGCTCGGTGTTCAGCCGCAGACGCTCACCAGAAACCGCGTAGTGCGTACGCCAGTCGCTAAAGCCTGGTGTTTCGCTCGCCAGATCGCACAGCCCTTTTTTCCGCAGTGCCTGTAATGCGGCATCATTAAATTCCAGTTCAGCCACCTGGTCGCGCCAGATTTTCCCCTGGCGTAGCGCAGCCAGCGCCTGTTGCTGCTTGGGAGAACGCTTCAGGCTGTTGAGGTCAATAACCTGGCCTTCTTCAGTAGCAAACCAGTACCACATGGGCGCGTTTGTCGCCGGGCGTCCCTGGCGCAGTAAAATTGGCAGAGCGTGAAACAGTACGTCACCGATGGGATGATGATAATAATCAGCCGCCCACAACAGCAGACGCCAGACGGAGGTCGAGTAGACCGGTTCGCTGTCCAGCACTTCGAGAACGGCTTTCAATTCGCTCCGCGGCAGTTCACTGTGCTCGCTGACGGAAAGGACAATACCCACGCGCTCCTGCTGCTTGCCAAAGGGCACGCGTACACGACACCCGGCTTTGGCACTCAAGCCTTCCGGCAGGAGGTAGTCAAAGGTGCGAGGTAGCGGAACAGGTAAGGCAACGTGCGCAACGGGCATTGAATCATCCTGACTTGAAATCTGGCGGGTTAGTATACACATTAGTGGAGGGTAGAATGCGGATCAGTTTGCATGAGCAGGTTAATTTCTGTATGATTCGCCGCCTTTGATGCAAATTGATTGCGTCAAACAATGACCATTACCCGAGAGTTTCAGGCTGTTGATGCAGCGTGAAAGGTGACGGGGAATAATTAACATCGCGTGGTGTCTGGCGTTAGGGCTGGAAGAGCGACGCGGCCTTAAACCGAGGTTTTCCCATGAAAAAAGATATTCACCCGAAATACGAAGAAATTACTGCAAACTGCTCTTGCGGTAACGTCATGAAAATCCGCTCTACCGTCGGTCACGATCTGAACCTGGACGTGTGCGGTCAGTGCCACCCGTTCTATACTGGCAAGCAGCGTGATGTTGCTACCGGTGGCCGTGTTGATCGCTTCAACAAGCGTTTCAGCATCCCAGGCAGCAAGTAAGTTTCAGCTGTCAGAAAAAAGCGCCTTACGGCGCTTTTTTTGTTTCTGCGTTTCAGAACTGAAATATATATTGATGCATTGAATAATCTATTTTATTTAATAAGTAAAACGGCGTTTTATTTTTTCGGTAAAATATTACAACTGGTGATCTGCATCCTTTTTATCTTCTGTCTTTTGCCACTTTTACCAGTTCCTGGCAAAATACCAAAGGTTTCTGCTTTCTTTCTAAAATACACTTTCGTGGAAATATAAAATTAATCTAAAAGCCTTTTTGTTTTCCCATTTTATGGACAAACGAGATGGATTATTTCCGTTGTTGAGTGTGAAGAGGGATTGTCATGAAATTTAAATCTGCGTTATTACTGATTCCATTATTCTCTGCGGCCGCACAAGCGGGTTATGTTGATTACCGGCATGAATATTATGACGATGGACGTAATTACGATCGTGTGTATATGTCTCACCGTTTTGCCACGGGTTTTGGTGTGGCAGTAGAAGCCATTTCTCGTTCCGAAAACACGCAGTCAAATGATGCGTGGAATAATATGGAAAGTAATGGTAACGAGTATACCGCAAGCTACCAGTTCACCTGGCAGGGTCTTGTCTGGCAGCCCGGCATTGCGATCGAAACGGGCGATAATATCGCGATTTATAAGCCTTATATCCGCGTGCAGTACAACATCAACGACAACTGGTGGACCGCGTTCCGCTATCGTCAAGAGTACATGCGCAGAAACACTGACGGCAAAGATGACCGCATGGTCTATCGTCCGGAAGCCTGGCTTGGTTATAACGTCAATGACTGGATGTTTGAGTTAAATGGTATTTATAAAATTGCCGATAGCGAAGATTTATATAACAACCGGAAAGATGATTATGAATATAACTTCCGCGTGGCGTACAAATTAGGCTCCTGGGTTCCATTTGTTGAGGTTGGCAACGTTTCCTCGGGTTATAACACAACAACGACAGACGATCGTCAGACCCGTTATCGTGTCGGTCTTGGTTATAACTTTTAATCGGTAATAGTTTTCGTATCGGCTGATTACGTCGATAAGCATAGTTTGTGTGAATAATATGTCTAAGGAGTTGACATCATGTCTAATGATGGAACTATTATCGGAAATAATGAAACCACTGCCGTCAGGCCTTTCGGAATTAGAGATAAAATTGGTTATTTATGTGGTGACCTCGGAACCTGTTTTATTCTTGGCTTAGTTAATAGTTTTTTAATGATTTATTACACTAACGTCCTCGGTATTTCCGGCGTTATTGTTGGCTCACTCTATTTTGTGACCAAACTCTTTGATGCGTTCGTTGATGTTGGTGTAGGGCGCTTATGCGATACCTCTAAACTGACGGTACATGGACGTTTCAACCCGTGGGTGCGTCGCATGAAGTATCCATTTTGCATCATTGCGGTTGTCCTGTTCCTGCCGTTTGTGAATGATTTTTCTTATACGGCGAAAATCATCTACATCTGCTGCTCCTATTTCATTTACGGTTCGCTGTTATCGACCGTGAGTATTCCGTACGGTGCTATGTCTGCGGCGATTAGCTCGAATCCTGAAGATCGTGTATCGCTTTCAACCTGGCGTAGCGTTGGGTCAGCAATTGGCGGTGGGGCAACTGGCTTTTTCATTCCAATCCTGATGTACACCACCCTGGTGGATGGAAGCCAGGTGATTTCCGGGCAACACTTCTTCTGGATTTCCATTGGTTGCGCAGTGCTGGGCTTGATCTTTTTATCCTTGACCTGTCATTTAACGACGGAGCGCGTGCGCGTGGAGAGAAAAGAGAGCATGCCCGTTTCGGTGTTGCTGAAGGGACTGGCACGCAATAAGGCGCTGATTGTTTTAGTGGTTGTAGATTTGCTGATTGTAATTAATCAGGGGTTGTCCGGTACCAACATGACTTACCTGTTTAATGACTATTTCCACAATAAAGAGGCGATGTCAGTCGCGTTGCTGTTTACCTTTGGTTCCCTGGTTTTGCTGGCGCCATCGGCATCCTGGCTCACGAAGCGGTTTGGTAAAAAAGAAGCCAGCGTAGGCGCGTTGCTTTTTGCCGTGGTCATGTATGTGATTATGTACTTTGTCCACATTACGGATGCAAAGGTCTATCTGGTTTTCTTGTTCCTGGCGACGCTGGGTGCAGGGTTATTCAACCTGATGATTTGGGCGTTTATGACTGATGTTTGTGACTACCATCAGTATGTCACTGGCGATCGCGAGGATGGCACGGTTTATGGTGTGAACTTCTTTGCGCGCAAGGTTGGTCAGGCATGCGCAGGAGCGATTGGTGGCTTTATGTTGGCTATCATTGGCTATCAATCATCGTCAACAGGTGGTGCAGTGCAAACCAGCATTGTGCAGGAAAATATTTATACGATGGCGAATCTCTTGCCGGCGCTATGCCTGTTTTTGGCGGCGGTCATTCTGATTTATTTCTATCCATTGAACCGTACGGAAACGCTCAAAATGGAAGAAACATTGAATAAACTCAATGGTATTAGTAAGTAACACTGTGAGAAAAGGCGGGAGCATTCCCGCCTCTACACGCCCATTGCCGTTCTAACTATCAGTATTCCCACGTTTCCGGGTTGATACCCAGTTCACGCATGATTACCTTTGCTTCTTCCGGGATTTCATCACTGCGTTCTTTACGCAGGTCGTCATCGTTGGGTAAGGGTTGCCCAGTAAAAGCATGCAGAAACGCTTCACACAGCAGTTCGCTGTTGGTGGCGTGGCGCAGGTTGTTCACCTGACGACGCGTGCGTTCATCGGTAAGGATTTTTAACACCTTCAGAGGAATGGAAACCGTAATTTTTTTGACTTGCTCACTCTTCTTACCGTGCTCAGCGTATGGGCTGATATATTCGCCGCTCCATTCAGCCATGAGATACCTAATCCTCTTCGTCATTAATATTGAGGCCAGAACCTGAGCCCGGACCATAATTGCGCGTAGTTTATCGTAGTGGCGTGGCCCTGACACGAAGTAAGCCGACGCAGATGTACGCTAATGCATATAATTTTAACGGCTATTTCCAGTTTGCTCAATCTATACGCAAAGAAGTTTAGATGTCCAGATGTATTGACGGCTATCGTAACTATGATTACTCTGGTGTCTGACTTTTCACCGACTCAGCCAGGATCTCCTCAATATGACGCGTAAACAGGCCACCATCGCAGTGCGTAGCGGGTTAAATGACGACGAACAGTACGGTTGCGTTGTCCCGCCGATTCACCTCTCCAGCACCTATAACTTTACCGGATTTAATGAACCTCGCGCCCATGACTATTCGCGTCGCGGCAACCCAACACGCGATGTTGTTCAGCGTGCGCTGGCGGAACTGGAAGGCGGTGCAGGTGCTGTGCTGACCAATACTGGCATGTCGGCGATTCATTTGGTGACCACGGTCTTCCTCAAGCCAGGCGATCTGCTGGTCGCACCGCATGACTGCTACGGCGGGAGCTACCGACTGTTTGACAGTCTGGCAAAGCGTGGCTGTTACCGGGTCCTGTTTGTCGATCAAGGAGATGAGCAGGCATTACAGGCCGCATTGGCGGAAAAACCGAAGCTGGTGCTGGTAGAAAGCCCAAGCAACCCGCTGCTGCGCGTGGTGGATATTGCGAAAATCTGCCAGCTGGCGCGTGAAGCTGGCGCGGTCAGCGTGGTCGACAACACTTTTTTAAGCCCGGCACTGCAAAATCCACTGGCATTGGGCGCCGATCTGGTGTTGCATTCATGCACGAAATATTTAAACGGTCACTCAGATGTGGTGGCTGGTGTTGTGATAGCGAAAGATCCGGAAACGGTCACTGAACTGGCATGGTGGGCGAATAATATTGGTGTGACCGGCGGCGCGTTTGATAGTTATCTGCTGTTGCGCGGCCTGCGTACTCTGTCTCCTCGAATGGAGGTGGCGCAACGTAATGCTCAGGCGATAGTCGATTATCTGCAAACTCAGCCGCTGGTGAAAAAATTGTATCACCCGTCATTGCCGGATAATCAGGGCCATGAGATTGCCGCGCGTCAGCAAAAAGGCTTTGGCGCGATGTTAAGTTTTGAACTGGATGGTGATGAGCAAACGCTGCGCCGCTTCCTCGGAGGGTTGTCATTGTTTACGCTGGCGGAATCGTTAGGGGGCGTTGAAAGTCTGATCTCCCACGCCGCAACCATGACACACGCGGGCATGGCGCCAGAAGCGCGTGCTGCTGCCGGAATTTCCGAAACGCTGCTGCGTATCTCCACCGGTATTGAAGATGGCGAAGATTTAATTGCCGACCTGGAAAATGGCTTCCGGGCTGCAAACAAGGGGTAAACATGAGTGTGATTGCGCAGGCAGGGGCGAAGGGTCGTCAACTGCACAAATTTGGTGGTAGTAGTCTGGCTGATGTGAAATGTTATCTGCGTGTCGCAGGCATTATGGCGGAGTACTCGCAGCCTGATGACATGATGGTTGTTTCAGCCGCAGGCAGTACCACTAACCAGTTGATTAGCTGGCTGAAATTAAGCCAGACCGATCGCCTTTCTGCGCATCAGGTTCAACAGGCGTTACGTCGCTATCAGAGCGAGCTTATCAGTGGTTTGTTACCGCCTGATATAGCGGATGGACTAATTGGCGCGTTTATTCACGATCTGGAGCGTCTGGCTGGATTACTCGACAGCGGCGTGAACGATGCCGTCTATGCTGAGGTTGTTGGGCATGGTGAGGTATGGTCCGCGCGTTTGATGTCTGCGGTCCTTAACCAACAGGGGCTGGAGTCAGCCTGGCTGGATGCGCGTGATTTTTTACGTGCTGAACGCGGTGCCCAGCCGCAGGTAGATGAAGGTCTTTCTTACCCGCTGCTACAGCAACTGCTGGCGCAGCATCCGGGTAAACGGCTGGTGGTTACCGGCTTTATTAGCCGCAGCAATGCCGGTGAAACGGTCCTGCTGGGGCGTAACGGCTCCGACTACTCGGCGACGCAGGTTGGCGCGCTGGCGGGCGTTTCTCGCGTAACTATCTGGAGCGATGTCGCCGGGGTTTACAGCGCGGACCCGCGTAAAGTAAAAGACGCCTGTTTGCTGCCGCTGCTGCGTCTGGATGAAGCCAGCGAGCTGGCGCGTCTGGCGGCACCGGTTCTCCATGCCCGTACCTTACAGCCGGTTTCCGGTAGCGATATCGATCTCCAACTGCGTTGTAGCTATACGCCGGAGCAGGGTTCAACGCGCATTGAACGCGTACTGGCCTCCGGTACCGGGGCGCGTATTGTGACCAGTCATGATGACGTCTGCCTGATTGAGTTTTTGGTTCCGACTGGTCAGGACTTTAAGCTGGCTTATAAAGAGATTGATCAGGTTTTAAAACGTACCCAGGTGCGTCCGCTGGCAGTGGGTGTGCATCCTGACCGCCAACTGCTGCAATTTTGCTATACCTCCGAAGTTGCTGACGGCGCACTGAAAATTCTTGATGAAGCTGGTCTGCCAGGCGAGCTGCGTCTGCGCCAGGGGCTGGCGCTGGTGGCGATGGTCGGGGCGGGCGTCACCCGTAATCCGCTGCATTGCCACCGTTTTTGGCAACAGTTGAAAGGTCAGCCGGTTGAATTCACCTGGCAATCGGAAGAGGGTATCAGCCTGGTCGCGGTACTGCGTACTGGGCCAACAGAGAGCCTGATTCAGGGTCTGCATCAGTCTATTTTCCGCGCGGAAAAACGCATTGGTCTGGTGCTTTTCGGCAAAGGCAACATCGGCTCACGCTGGCTGGAGCTGTTCGCTCGCGAGCAGAGCACGCTCTCGGCGCGCACCGGATTAGAGTTTGTGCTGGCGGGTGTGGTTGATAGCCGTCGTAGCCTGCTGAATTACGAAGGGCTGGATGCCAGCCGCGCGTTAGCTTTCTTTGATGACGAGGCAGTAGAGCAGGATGAAGAGTCTCTATTCCTGTGGATGCGTGCTCACCCGTATGATGATTTAGTGGTGCTGGACGTTACTGCCAGCGAGCAACTTGCGGATCAGTATCTGGATTTTGCCAGCCATGGTTTCCACGTTATCAGCGCCAACAAACTGGCGGGGGCAAGCAGCAGTCATAATTATCGCCAAATTCATGATGCTTTTGAAAAAACCGGTCGCCACTGGCTGTATAACGCTACCGTAGGCGCAGGCTTGCCGATCAATCATACCGTGCGCGATCTGATTGATAGCGGAGATACCATTCTGTCGATCAGCGGGATCTTCTCCGGTACGTTGTCGTGGTTGTTCCTGCAATTTGATGGCACGGTCCCGTTCACCGATCTGGTGGATCAGGCGTGGCAACAGGGGCTGACTGAACCCGATCCGCGCGTAGATCTTTCCGGCAAAGATGTGATGCGTAAGCTGGTGATTCTGGCGCGTGAAGCAGGTTACGACATCGAACCGGACCAGGTTCGCGTGGAATCGCTGGTGCCTGCGCACTGTGAAGAAGGCTCTATTGACCATTTCTTTGAGAATGGTGATGAGCTTAACGAGCAGATGGTGCAGCGTCTGGAAGCGGCGCGTGAAATGGGGCTGGTGCTACGCTATGTGGCGCGTTTTGATGCTAACGGTAAAGCGCGCGTTGGTGTTGAAGCGGTTCGTCCTGAACACCCGCTGGCGGCGCTGTTGCCGTGCGATAACGTATTCGCCATTGAAAGCCGCTGGTATCGCGATAACCCGCTGGTGATCCGTGGACCGGGCGCAGGTCGTGACGTTACCGCCGGCGCTATTCAGTCAGACATCAACCGTTTGGCGCAGCTGCTGTAGTTTGCGTTGCCTGATGACGCTTACGCTTATCCGGCCTACATATTTCATGAATCGTAGGCCCGGTAAGCGGCAGCGCCACCGGGCAAATCGTGCTGGGTGATCAGGGCGTTGTATTGATCTACCAGCGTCCTTATCGTCTGAAATACCGAATGGGCGGAGTAGCGGGGGCTTTGCTGAAATTCCGTCTGCTGCCGCAACCAGGCGAGAAAATGATGGCTTGCCGCCAGAGTTTTTGACGCGCCTTCTTCAACACGCCCCTGCGTTAACAAACACACCATTTTACGCGTATCGCCTCGTTGCCAGATTTGCCACTCATTTTGCCACCATCCCTGATAGGTTTTACCCAGCAATTGCCAGGGCAGCGTGCGCTTATCGTTATTCATTTCTTCATCAATAAACCACAGCGAGGCGCGATGATGGCGAAACTGTTCCGACCATGCGGTAATCGCTGCGCCGCGCAGGAAGCATTCGTGGGCAATAATATGGTTTTTTACCTCTGGCCACAGATGGCTCAGCAGGCGGAAATGCCCATGGGCAGTAATGACCGGGCGTAAAATCGCGCCGCTGGCGTTCCGTTTGAGTATGGCGCTGCCGTACTGAATTTCGTCAAACTGGCTGCGGCGTAAAAACTGTGTTTCCCGCTGGCTGACTCGCTCAACGATATCGTCATGAATGACTGTTGGCTCAGCGCTGCCGCGCCAGCGGTAAAGCAATGATGCGTCGGCAGTGTGCGGCGTGTAGTTGCTGGAAATATGCAGGACAATGCCGCGAATAGCGTCAAAAGAGAGTAATACATAGAGTTGCTGGCCTGCACTCACACCCTGAAAAGGGACGGTCAGGGGGACTGTCGCTATTTGTTCTGGCGGAAGTGGGCTGCGGGTGCTTTGGTGTCCAGACCTTTTTGCAGCTCCGGCACTGAACGCGTTGGCTGCCCTGGGGATTATGTCCATAGCGGATGGTTTCCTGCTGATAACAACGTGGGCAAAAATGACCGCTTTGGGCTGCAAAATCCGTTAAATATGCCGACAACCAGCTACGGAACTGTTCCTCATTAAACAGCGGGGGATAGCTGCCGCATGCCCGACAATGCAGTGCGGCATAACCCAGCCGATATTCTGGCCAGCTGTAATCTGCTGAGCTCGCCAGCCCCAGATTTTGGCAGCCATAGGACTTGCAGCAATTGATGGTGAACAGTGAGGTCATCGTATTACCAACGATTTTTAATAGTCGTTGATTTTGGCCCGCAACTATCACCGATGGATGTGAGTCTTCTCACATAAAAAAACCTTTCAGAACGTAACGTAGCGATTCTTTATATAACTGAAAGGGATTGATTATGAAGTTAAAAATGCTTGCTGTCGGTGTTCTGGTATCTTTGCCGCTCTGGGCGAGTGCCAAAGACGTTACGATTATCTATACCAACGATCTCCATGCCCATGTCGAACCTTATAAAGTCCCATGGATTGCTAATGGCTCACGTGACATTGGCGGTTGGGCTAATATCACGACGATGGTGAAGCAGGAGAAAGCGAAAAATAGCGCCACCTGGTTTTTTGATGCCGGTGATTATTTTACCGGGCCGTATATCAGCAGCCTGACCAAGGGTAAGGCGATTATCGATATCATGAACACCATGAATTTTGATGCTGTCACCATGGGTAATCATGAGTTCGACCACGGCTGGGATAACACGCTGCTCCAGTTAAGCCAGGCGAATTTCCCCATTGTGCAGGGCAACATCTTTTATCAGAACAGCAGCAAAATGTTCTGGGATAAGCCTTACACCATTATTGAAAAAGACGGTGTGAAGATTGGCGTGATTGGTCTGCACGGTGTGTTTGCTTTTGATGATACGGTTTCCGCTGCGACGCGCATTGGCATTGAGGCGCGGGATGAAGTGAAGTGGTTGCAACGCTATATCGATGAGCTTAAAGGCAAAGTTGATCTCACCGTGGCACTCATCCACGAAGGCACGCCAGCACGTCAGTCCAGTCTGGGGGGCACCGATGTGCGCCGTGCGCTGGATAAAGATATCCAGACCGCAGGCCAGGTGCAGGGGCTGGATATCCTGATCACCGGTCATGCGCATGTGGGCACGCCGGAGCCGATTAAAGTCGGTAACACCCTGGTTCTGTCTACCGACAGCGGCGGTATTGATGTGGGTAAACTGGTGTTGGATTACCAGCAAAAACCGCATCAATTTACCGTTAAGAACTTCGAACTGAAGACCATTTTTGCTGATGAATGGCAGCCAGACCCGCAAACGAAACAGGTCATTGATGGCTGGAATAAAAAGCTCGATAAAGTGGTACAACAAACGGTAGCCAACTCTCCGGTTGAGCTGACGCGTGCTTACGGTGAATCTTCTTCCCTGGGAAATCTGGCGGCAGATGCATTGCTGGCTGCGGCGGGTAAAGATACCCAGTTAGCACTCACTAACTCGGGCGGCATCCGGAATGAAATCCCGGCAGGTGCTATCACGATGGGTGCCGTCATTAGCACCTTCCCGTTCCCGAACGAGCTGGCAACCATGGATCTCACCGGGAAGCAGTTACGTAGCCTGATGGAGCACGGCGCGGGTTTAAGCAACGGCGTATTGCAGGTGTCCAAAGGACTGGAGATGAAGTATGACAGCAGCAAACCGGTTGGTCAGCGGGTCACCGTATTGACGCTTAACGGTAAGCCAATTGAGGACGCTGTGGTTTATCACATTGCCACCAATAGCTTCCTGGCAGACGGCGGTGATGGTTTTACGGCATTCACCGCAGGTAAAGCGCGTAACACATCCGGCGGTTACTATGTCTCTAATGCTGTCGTTGATTATTTCAAAGCGGGAAATACGCTGACGGATGAGCAACTCAAAGGCATGCGTGTGGAAGATGTGAAACCGTAGTGAGGTCAGGCCAGCAGATATTCCGCTGGCCTGTTTTTTTAGCCTTTGTGGGAGGCAAACACCTCTTTTGCGGCGAACAAGCCGTTGAGTGCCGCGGGGAAGCCAGCATATACGGCCATCTGCATAATCACTTCAATGATCTCATCCTGCGTTAAACCCACGTGTAATGCCGCGCCAATATGCACTTTCAACTGCGGTGCGGCGTTACCCAGCGCAGTTAATGCCGCGACGGTAGCGATTTCTCTACTGCGTAAATCCAGCTCCGGCCTTGAATAGATGTCGCCAAAAGGAAATTCAATCAGGTATTGGGCGAAGTCTGGCGCAATATCCTGCAGACTTTCGACGACCGCATCGCCCCCTTTACCATCCACTTTTTGCAACATCTCCTGACCGGTAATAAAGCGTTCTGAAGGCATCATTCCTTCCTCTTTCGTGTGGTTTGTAGTGTGAGGATAGGGCGTGCGGAATGATTGGGATAATACCGTTTCCGTGATACCTTTTCGGTATGACAACATCGTCTTTGCACTCTCTGGACATTCGCCTGCTGCGTTACTTTTCCGTAGTAGCGGAAGAGAACAATATGAGCCGGGCGGCGCAGCGCTTGTTTATGTCGCAGCCGCCGCTGAGTCGCCACATTCGCCAGCTTGAAGAACGCCTGGGAGTGACGCTTTTTGTCCGTCATACCCGTGGTTTGACGCTGACGGAAGATGGTCTGCGCGTACTTGAAATCGTACGCCCGCTATTGGCGCTACAGGATAAAACCTGGGCGGCGCTGGGTCAGTTAGCGAAAACGGGGGAGCAATCTCTGCGCTTAGGGCTAAGTACGGCGTTTGAGCAGGGTGTCTTTACGGCGCTTGAGTCCCGGCTTAATATGCGCGTACAGAAGCTACATATTGTCCGGCATGGTTCGCCTGAACTGGCGCGCCAGGTGCGTCGGGGAAAACTGGATGCCGCTCTGGTGGCACTACCGCTTGAAACTTCGGGGCTTAGCGTCACGCCGCTTGGCTGGCAAGAATCGATGATTGCCGCCTTACCCGCGCAGTGGGCAGAAGCGACGCTGTCGTCACTCTCATTAACCGCGCTGAACCACCGGCCACTGTTCTGGTTTAAACGCGAACGGAACCCTGCCTTTTTTGATTACACTCGACACATTTTTCGTCGTGCGGGTTACTCGCCTGCCTGTATTGAAGAGCCGCTGGAACATGACGTGCTGCTGGCGCGGATCGCGCAGGGTGACGGTCTGAGCCTGATTCCGGCCTCCTTTTCGGCTATCCAGCGTCAGGGCGTGACCTTTCTTCCGCTTACCGATACCGAATTACGTATTAGTACGGGGTTGCTGATGCTGCCTGAGAACGTAACAAAATTAGCATGGCTGCAGACGGTTGTGACGCAATCCCTCATCATTTCAGGCTGATGTGAATTTTTTTCACGTTGGCTGAGTATTCCTCACCTTTAACGATGATTTTTGTGTTGACGCCAGCATGCTTTTCCGTCATTTTTACATCTAGACGTCTAAACGTATAGCAGTTCACAACACAACATATAACGACAAAAGATTGATGAGGTAAGGTATGAGCTTTTTTCACGCCAACCAGCGGGAAGCGCTGAATCAGAGTCTGGCCGAAGTACAGGGGCAGATTAACGTTTCTTTCGAATTTTTCCCGCCGCGCACCAGTGAAATGGAGCAAACCCTGTGGAACTCTATCGATCGCCTGAGCAGCCTGAAGCCGAAGTTTGTTTCAGTCACCTACGGTGCAAACTCTGGTGAGCGCGACCGCACGCACAGCATTATTAAAGGCATTAAGGATCGCACTGGCCTTGAAGCGGCTCCGCACCTGACCTGTATTGATGCAACCCGCGATGAGCTGCGCACCATTGCTCAGGACTACTGGAATAACGGTATTCGTCATATTGTTGCTCTGCGCGGTGACCTGCCGCCGGGAAGCGGTAAACCGGATATGTATGCCTCTGACCTGGTGACTCTGCTGAAAGACGTTGCGGACTTTGATATCTCCGTTGCGGCTTACCCGGAAGTACACCCAGAAGCGAAGAGCGCTCAGGCCGATTTGCTGAACCTGAAGCGTAAGGTTGATGCCGGTGCAAACCGCGCCATTACTCAGTTCTTCTTCGATGTAGAAAGCTATCTGCGCTTTCGCGATCGCTGTGTGTCTGCGGGAATCGATGTGGAAATTATTCCGGGTATCCTGCCAGTCTCTAACTTTAAGCAGGCGAAAAAATTTGCCGATATGACCAATGTTCGTATCCCTTCCTGGATGTCGACCATGTTTGATGGTCTGGATGATGATGCGGAAACCCGCAAGCTGGTAGGTGCAAACATCGCTATGGACATGGTGAAAATCCTCAGTCGCGAAGGGGTGAAAGATTTTCACTTCTATACCCTTAACCGTGCCGAGATGAGCTACGCAATTTGTCACACGCTGGGAGTAAGACCAGCATAATTAGTGCCTCAGCCCTCTTCGGAGGGTTTTTTATTGATCATTTTGATCTACATCTCTGTAACTTTAAATATAAAAGGAATGAGCTATCGAATCTGTGGGTTTTTTCGACTATATCTTATCTCTGGTGGTGTATATCGTAGTCAGAACACTGTAAAGGGAGCATATAGATGAGCATGTCCGACGATAGCCAGAACGCATCAACTGCCGGTAAGTGTCCTTTTCATCAGGGCGGGCCGGATCACAGCGCGGGAGCAGGAACGAACAACCGCGACTGGTGGCCCAATCAACTCCGTGTAGATCTTTTAAACCAACATTCCAACCGTTCTAACCCGCTGGGTGAGGACTTCGACTACCGCAAAGAATTTAGCAAACTCGACTACTCTGCCCTGAAAGGGGATCTCAGAGCCCTTCTGTCCGAATCTCAACCGTGGTGGCCCGCTGACTGGGGAACCTATGCCGGATTATTTATCCGCATGGCATGGCACGGTGCAGGGACCTATCGCTCCATCGATGGACGCGGTGGCGCGGGTCGCGGACAGCAGCGTTTTGCACCACTGAACTCCTGGCCGGACAACGTCAGCCTGGATAAAGCGCGTCGTCTGCTGTGGCCAATCAAGCAGAAATATGGCCAGAAAATTTCCTGGGCCGACCTGTTTATCCTTGCGGGTAACGTGGCGCTGGAAAACTCAGGCTTCCGTACCTTCGGCTTTGGTGCCGGTCGTGAAGACGTCTGGGAACCGGATCTCGACGTAAACTGGGGTGATGAAAAAGCCTGGCTGACCCACCGTCATCCGGAAGAACTGGCAAAAGCGCCGCTGGGCGCAACCGAAATGGGCCTTATCTATGTGAACCCGGAAGGGCCGGACCATAGCGGCGAACCGCTCTCTGCGGCAGCGGCTATTCGCGCGACCTTCGGTAACATGGGCATGGACGACGAAGAAACCGTAGCGCTGATTGGCGGCGGTCATACGTTGGGCAAAACTCACGGTGCAGCGCCGGCTTCGCACGTTGGGGCCGATCCAGAATCCGCACCAATTGAAGCGCAGGGTCTGGGCTGGGCCAGCAGCTACGGCAGTGGCGCGGGTGCAGACGCAATTACTTCCGGTCTGGAAGTGGTCTGGACGCAGACGCCGACCCAATGGAGCAACTATTTCTTCGAGAACCTGTTCAAATATGAATGGGTACAAACCCGCAGTCCGGCAGGTGCTATTCAATTTGAAGCGGTTGACGCACCGGAAATTATCCCCGATCCGTTCGATCCGTCGAAAAAACGTAAGCCAACAATGTTGGTTACCGACCTGACGCTGCGTTTCGATCCGGAGTTCGAGAAGATCTCCCGTCGTTTCCTGAACGATCCGCAGGCCTTCAACGAAGCATTTGCCCGCGCATGGTTTAAGCTGACGCACCGTGATATGGGGCCAAAAGCACGTTACATCGGACCGGAAGTGCCAAAAGAAGATCTGATTTGGCAAGACCCGCTGCCGCATGCGTTCTTTAACCCAAGCGAAGAAGATATCCTGAAACTGAAGGCGACCATTGCTGCTTCCGGGTTGTCCGTGGGCGAGCTGGTGTCAGTGGCGTGGGCTTCTGCATCAACGTTCCGCGGTGGGGATAAACGTGGCGGCGCTAACGGTGCGCGTCTGGCGCTGGACCCACAGCGTGGCTGGGATGTGAATGCTACCGCGGCACGCGTACTGCCTGTGCTGGAAGGCATTTATAAGTCAGCCCATACCGCTTCGTTAGCCGATATTATCGTGCTGGCCGGTGTTGTCGGTATAGAGCAGGCGGCTAGCGCTGCGGGTGTCAGCATTAAAGTACCTTTTGCGCCGGGCCGCGTGGATGCGCGTCAGGACCAAACGGATATTGAGATGTTTGAACTGCTTGAGCCGATCGCCGATGGCTTCCGTAACTACCGCTCCCGTCCTGACGTATCGACCACCGAGTCGTTGCTGATTGATAAAGCGCAGCAGCTGACGCTGACCGCACCGGAAATGACCGTGCTGGTGGGCGGTATGCGCGTACTGGGCACCAACTTCGACGGCAGCCAGCATGGCGTCTTTACCGATCGTCCTGGCGTGCTCAGCACTGACTTCTTCGTCAATCTGCTGGATATGCGCCATGAGTGGAAGGCGGTTGATGAGTCAAAAGAGCTGTTCGAAGGTCGTGACCGTCTGAGCGGTGAAGTGAAATACACGGCAACCCGCGCCGATCTGGTGTTCGGTTCTAACTCCGTACTGCGCGCAGTGGCTGAAGTTTATGCCTGCAGCGATGCTCACGAGAAGTTCGTGAGAGATTTCGTTGCCGCATGGGTGAAAGTGATGAACCTGGATCGTTTCGATCTGCTGTAACAGATAATGCCGGATGTCGCTTGTGCGTATCCGGCATAGTATGAATAAAAAAATCCCCGCGATTGCGGGGATTTTTTATTGGCAGGTTATTCCCACTCTTGCAGGTAACGTTGACCGTACTGGTCAGCCACCAGCAGGGCGGCATACACCTGGTCCGGAGTTGCGCCGCCAGGCATGTTGTGGATGGTTTCGCCTTCTGCACAGGCTGCCTCAGCCACAATGCGCATTTTCGCCGGGATATCCTGTTTGATGTCCAGTTGCGCCAGGGTAATCGGCAGGCCAACGGAATGACACAGCGCGGCAACGGTTTCAATTTCATCAACTGGCGCGTTTTCCAGCACCAGCTGCGTCAGCGTACCGAAAGCCACTTTCTCGCCGTGGTAGTAGTGATGCGCATCCGGGATTGCGGTCAGACCGTTATGAATGGCGTGAGCAGCTGCCAGACCACCGCTTTCAAAACCGACACCGCTCAGATAGGTGTTGGCTTCAATAACGCGCTCCAGTGCTGGTGTAACCACGTGCTGCTCTGCTGCCAGCATCGCTTTTTCACCTTCTTCGATCAGCGTATTAAAGCACAGCTCAGCGAGCGCCAGCGCCGCCTGAGTACACTGACCACCCGCCATGGTGGTTGCGCCGCTGCGTGAACAGGCACGCGCTTCGAACCAGGTTGCCAGCGCATCGCCAATACCCGCAGCTAACAGACGCGCCGGTGCACCCGCAACAATTTTGGTATCCACAATGACCCTGTCCGGGTTATTGGGCAGCAGCAGATAGCGATCGAATTCACCCGCATCGGTGTAAATGACGGACAGCGCGCTGCACGGCGCATCGGTAGAGGCGATGGTTGGGGCAATGGCGACAGGCACGGCCATAAAGTGCGCCAGCGCTTTGGCAGTATCCAGCGTTTTCCCGCCGCCAATACCAAGTACTGCGCCACACTGCGCTTTTTCCGCTACGCCGCGCAGACGGTCGATTTCGTTTTGTGAACATTCGCCGCCAAACGGTGCAATTTCCAGCGCCAGTCCGGCATCCTGAAAGCTTTTTTCCAGTGCGTCCTGGGCAAAGCCTAAGACAAACTTGTCCCCAACGACCAGCCAGCGTTCTGCCAGTGGTTTGAGGTAGCTGCCAAGACGGGTAATAACATCGGCACCCTGGATGTACTTACCAGGTGATTGAATAATGCGATCCATACTTTATTTCCCTCACAGGTTGATGTGACCAAATGCGTTGTTCCAGTCCTGCTCAAACTTCTCTATTGCTGACTCTACCGCAGGGGTATTGAGCATTTGTTGCGCTACGTCTAATGGCAGGGTGATAGCTTCACATCCTGCCAGTAAGCAATCCAGCGCCTGACGCGGGGTTTTAAAGCTGGCTGCCAGTACCATGCTGTTTGGCGCATGCAGCTCCAGTAACGTTTGCAGTTCCTGTACTGTGCGAATCCCGTCGCCGCCCTGTGCGTCGATACGGTTAACGTAAGGCGCGATATATTTAGCTCCTGCCAGCGCAGCCAGTAGCCCCTGAGATGCACTGTATACGGCGGTTCCCAGCGTGGTGATACCCTCTTTTTTCAGCATCTTAATCGCGGCCAGACCTTCGGATGTCACCGGGATTTTCACTACCAGACCAGGCACCGCGTTGCTCAGGCGTTTGGCTTCTTCCACCATGCCCTGTGCGTCTCGGCTCATGGTTTGGGCAAACAAAATACCCTCTTCGCCGATGGCGTTTTGCAGGCGTGGCAGTACATCCCAGATAGATTCTTTGCTTGCCGCCACAATGCTTGGGTTGGTGGTAACACCCGCGATAGGGAAGATGCGTGCCAGACGTTCAACTTCCGCGACGTTGGCGGTATCAAGGTAAAGTTCCATACAAAAACATCCTCTTTAAAGTTCAAGTTCATGTTGCAACAGGCTGGCGATAGCGTCGGCTGAGGCGGCACTAACCAGCGCGTTACGGAATTCTTCATGCATAATGCGGCGCGCCAGACGCGAGAAAATACGCATATGCTGATCGCCTGCGGCATGTTTGTTGAGCGTCAGCATAATAATGAACTGTGCATCATCATCACCCCAACGTACCGGCGCTTGCAGGTGAGCTACGCTGATGGTGGACTGCTCAATATGTTCGGATTTGCTGTGTGGAATGGCGAAGCTAAAACCTAATCCGGTAGAGAAGACGGCTTCGCGTGCCCACAGGTCTGCTTCCAGTTTACGTGGATAGCGACAACGGCCTGCCAGCAGGAGGTTGTCGGTCATCCCTTTGATGACCTCTTCTTTACTGCGCCAGTCGCTGTCCAGTGTGATGCATTCGGCGGTAACCAGAGGCGTATCCTGTTGGGTCATGCGGAACTGGGCCAGCAGATGTTCGACCTCCAGCGAGGTTCGACAAGCCATCGCTTGATTCAGCAATTGACGGCAGGCACGGCTGTCGAGTTGCGCCATCCGCGCTTTGGCGGCGGGAATGGAGGGAGCGCTCATACTGATCTCGTCCAGACCCAGTCCCACCAGCAATGGCAGCACCGAACCTTTGGCACCCAGTTCGCCGCACAGGCCAATCCATTTCCCCTGCCGATGTACTGCCTGTACGGCGTAATCCAGCGCGCGCAGGAAAGCCGGATTCAGGCTGTTGTAGTGGCGGGTAACTTTGGCGTTGTCGCGGTCGACCGCCAGCAGGTATTGCGTCAGGTCATTGCTACCAATACTAAAGAAATCAATCTCTTCACAGCATTGGTCAATGATGAACATCACAGACGGAACCTCCAGCATAATACCGAGCTGGATCTTCTCATCAAACGGAATGTGTTCACTTCGCAGTTGCTGCTTGGCTTCTGCCAGTTTCTCTTTGACCCACAGGATCTCTTCCATCGAGGAGATCATTGGGATCATGATTTTCAGGCTACCGTGCGCTGAGGCGCGCAGGATCGATCGCAGTTGCGTAGTAAACAACGTGGCATATTCTTCATAAATACGCACCGCGCGATAACCGAGAAATGGGTTGGTCTCAGCAGGAATATTCAGATAATCAACGGGTTTATCACCGCCGATATCCATGGTGCGTACAATAATGCTGCGTCCCTTTGCGGGTTCCAGCGCCTGGCAGAAAATGTTGTATAGCTCGTTCTCATCCGGGGCGCAGGTACGGTCCATATACAGCATTTCCGTACGGAACAGGCCAACCGCTTCCGCACCGTTACTAAAAGCTGCTTGTGCTTCCACGGAGTGGGCGATGTTGGCGGCGACTTCCATACGGATGCCATCAGCCGTGCGTGCCTCCTGGGTCAGCCAGATACGTTGCTGTTCCCGAATGGCATCCTGGATACGGGCTTCTTGCTGATAATAACGTACGATGGATTCATCAGGGGCAACGACGACTGCTCCTGCGTTACCATCAATATAAACCGTTTGCTGTAGCCATGGCATCAAAGATTCAATATCTACGCCAACCAGCGTAGGGATGTTGAATGACCGGGCGAGAATCACCGTGTGTGACGTAGTACCACCGCTTTTTAACAGCAAGCCTTTCAGCAATGTTTTGTCCAGTTCGAGGAACTGGCTCGGTGTTAGCTCATCCGCCATGCAAACCGTAGGCTGGGTCAGTTTTCCCGGTGCAGGGAAGCGCTGTTCCCCATAAATTTGCTGCAGAAGCTGGAAGCAAACATCGCGTACATCCAGTGCACGCTCCTGTAAATAACTGCTGCTTGAACGGGCGAATTCATCACAAAAATGTCCGGCACTTTCGACAACCGCCTGGGCGCAGCTTAACCCGCGTGATACGCCAGCGAGCAGGTGCTGGCGCAGTGAGAGGTCGCTTGCCAGCGAGCGGTGTGCTTCCAGAATCGCACTGGTAGCGCCGTCGCTGTCGAGTAATCGAAACTCAATATTTTTCATCAACAGCGTTAAACCGTTATCCAGTGCCGCTTGCTCGGTTTCAATATCTTGAGCGGATGGAAGGTTACTGAGCGCGTTAAGATCCAGCGAAGAAAGCAGACTCAGAACGCCTCCTGCGCTGCCGCTGCAGACGGTGCGAGCGCGGAAAAGCTGTGGATTTAAATGGGTGAGCGATGCCGGAAGTGGCTCCAGCTCGTTGTTTTTGGCTTCCGCTAGCGGTGCATCGCAGTGCGGAAATTCATTTCGTAACCATTGGCTCAGATGCTGGTGGGCTGCCTGTTCATCTGTACCGGAAATCAGCAACTGGCAGCTATCACCCGCCAGAGTATCGGTGCCAATCAACGATAGTGCGCTCTTAGCGTTGCCCTTACGTTCGGTACGCAGGTTGTGCCACTCAATGTGTGAGGTAAAGGTGTTGCACTGCGTTTCTATGTGGCTTGCCGGGCGTGCATGTACGCCATTGGGTAGCTCACAGGTAAATTCCACAATCAGGGCCATAGCCTCATCTCCCATAACGATTTCTCGCTA
Source organism: Citrobacter sp. B72 (assembly GCF_016894305.1). Classification (NCBI taxonomy): domain Bacteria; kingdom Pseudomonadati; phylum Pseudomonadota; class Gammaproteobacteria; order Enterobacterales; family Enterobacteriaceae; genus Citrobacter; species Citrobacter sp. B72. Next base: position 4,777,015 of record NZ_CP069801.1, on the reverse strand, counting down.
CAGGATAAAAGGGCAACGCCTGAGCCTGCCATGTGACAAATCTGCCAAAAACTGGATAAATGTAATGTAACTATCAAAGTGAGATATCCCTCACAAGTCAGCGTATCCACTATAAATTCCGAGAAACTGCAAGTTATGAGGCGGATCGCATTTTTGTACTGATATTACAAAAGTCCAGCAAATGGCCTTTTTATCCACTGTTTGCGTCGCGTCAGATTGCCTATTGTTTTCCGCAACAAGTTTATGGATATGGGCTTTAGGCAGCCCGGGAGCGACTTATGAAAGAGTTGGTACAAATCCTGAAAAATACTCGTCAGCACCTGATGACCGGTGTTTCGCATATGATCCCCTTCGTCGTAGCGGGCGGTATTTTGCTGGCTGTCTCCGTCATGCTGTATGGCAAAGGCGCGGTACCGGATGCTGCGACCGATCCTAATCTTAAAAAGCTGTTTGATATTGGCGTCGCCGGGTTGACTTTGATGGTGCCATTTCTTGCTGCTTATATCGGCTATTCCATCGCTGAACGTTCTGCTCTGGCCCCTTGTGCGATTGGCGCATGGGTGGGAAACAGCTTCGGTGCAGGTTTCTTTGGCGCATTAATTGCTGGGATTATTGGCGGTATCGTTGTCCATTATCTGAAGAAGATCCCCGTACATAAGGTGTTGCGTTCGGTAATGCCTATCTTCGTTATTCCCATCGTCGGCACTTTTATCACCGCAGGTATCATGATGTGGGGGCTGGGGGAGCCTGTTGGCGCGTTAACTACTAGCCTGACCGAGTGGCTGCAGGGTATGCAGCAGGGCAGCATTGTGCTGCTGGCGGTAATTATGGGACTGATGTTGGCCTTCGATATGGGAGGGCCAATTAACAAAGTTGCCTACGCCTTCATGCTGATTTGCGTGGCGCAGGGGGTTTATACCGTCGTGGCAATCGCCGCAGTAGGGATCTGCGTACCGCCGCTGGGTTTAGGTTTAGCGACGCTGATTGGTCGTAAGAATTTCTCTTCTGAAGAACGCGAAGCCGGTAAAGCTGCGCTGGTAATGGGCTGCGTTGGCGTAACGGAAGGCGCGATTCCGTTTGCTGCAGCCGATCCGCTGCGTGTCATTCCATCGATTATGGTGGGTTCCGCCTGTGGCACGGTAACCGCCGCCCTGTTTGGTGCGCAGTGTTATGCCGGCTGGGGCGGACTGATTGTTCTGCCTGTAGTGGAAGGAAAACTGGGTTATATCGCGGCGGTTGCCGTTGGTGCTGTAGTGACCGCCGTGTGCGTTAACGTACTGAAAAGTCTGGCGCGGAAAAAAGTGTCTCAGGTCGATCAGAAAGAAGATGACCTGGATTTAGATTTTGAAATGAATTAAGTGAGGAATGAGTCATGACCAAGATTATCGCAGTAACCGCATGTCCTTCTGGCGTTGCCCACACCTATATGGCAGCCGAAGCGCTGGAAAGCGCCGCTAAAGCTAAAGGTTGGCAAGTAAAGGTTGAGACTCAGGGTTCGATCGGTCTGGAAAACGAACTGACCGCGGCGGATGTGGCGGAAGCCGACATGGTCATTCTGACCAAGGACATTGGTATTAAATTTGAAGAACGTTTTGCGGGCAAAACTATCGTTCGCGTCAATATCAGCGATGCAGTGAAACGTGCCGACGCCATCATGAACAAGATTGGCGCGCATCTGGCGCAAACCGCTTAACCGTTTGTTTGCCGGATGGCGGCTTCGCCTTATCCGGCCTACAGATGCGTAGGCCTGATAAGCGTAGCGCCATCAGGCAACTATTCCCGCAGGAGTTCCTCATGACGAACCGTATCCAACGTTTAAAAACCGCTCTGTTTCAGAACAACCGTGAAATTTCGCTTGAACGTGCGCTGTTATATACCGCCAGCCACCAGCAGACGGAGGGAGAGCCGGTTATTCTGCGTCGGGCGAAAGCCACCGCATATATTCTTGAGCACGTTGAGATTTCGATTCGTGATGAGGAACTGATTGCCGGAAACCGTACTGTTAAACCACGTGCGGGCATTATGTCACCGGAAATGGATCCTTACTGGCTGCTTAAAGAGCTGGAGCAGTTTCCAACCCGTCCGCAGGACCGTTTTGACATCAGCGAAGAGGATAAACATCTCTATCGCGATGTGCTGTATCCGTACTGGGAAAAGCGGTCGATGAAAGATTTCATCAACGGTCAGATGACCGATGAGGTTAAAGCTGCCGTCAGTACCCAGATTTTTAGCATTAACCAGACTGACAAAGGTCAGGGACATATCATTATTGATTATCCACGCCTGTTGAATCATGGGCTTGGCGAACTGGTAGCGCAGATGCGAGCGCATTGTCTGCAGCAGCCGGAGAATCACTTTTATCAGGCTGCGCTGCTGCTGCTTGAGGCTTCGCAAAACCATATTCTGCGTTACGCTATGCTGGCAGAGAAGATGGCGGAAAGCTGCCCGGATGCGCAGCGACGCCAGGAATTACTGACGATTGCTGAAAACTCTCGGCATAACGCCCAAAGCAAGCCGCAAACCTTCTGGCAGGCATGTCAGCTGTTCTGGTACATGAACATTATTTTGCAATATGAATCCAACGCCAGTTCTCTTTCACTTGGACGCTTCGACCAGTATATGCTGCCGTTTTATCAGGCTTCGCTGACGCAGGGGGAAGACCCAGCATTCTTACAAGAGATCCTCGAATCCCTGTGGGTGAAATGTAATGACATCGTACTGCTGCGATCCACCAGTAGTGCGCGCTATTTCGCTGGCTTCCCAACAGGCTACACCGCGCTACTGGGGGGATTGACGGAGAATGGTCGTAGTGCGGTAAATGTATTGTCTTTCCTCTGTCTTGATGCGTATCAGAACGTACAGCTACCACAACCAAACCTCGGTGTGCGCACGAATGCGTTGATCGATACACCGTTCCTGATGAAAACAGCACAGACCATTCGTCTTGGTACCGGCATCCCGCAAATCTTTAACGATGAAGTGGTGGTGCCCGCGTTTCTTAATCGCGGTGTTTCGCTGGAAGATGCGCGGGATTACGCGGTAGTAGGCTGTGTCGAGCTGTCTATTCCAGGCAGAACATACGGTTTGCACGATATCGCTATGTTTAATCTGCTGAAAGTGATGGAAATTTGTCTGCATGAGAACGAAGGCAACCGCACTCTGACGTACGACGATCTCCTGGCGCATATTCGTGCCAAAATCAGCCACTACATCACGTTGATGGTGGAGGGCAGTAATATCTGCGATATCGGTCACCGCGACTGGGCGCCGGTGCCGCTGCTCTCCTCGTTTATTAGCGACTGTCTGGATAAAGGGTGCGATATTACCGACGGCGGTGCGCGTTATAACTTCTCCGGCGTACAGGGGATCGGTATTGCAAACCTGAGCGATTCGCTGCATGCGCTCAATGGGCTGGTATTCGAACAACAGCGCTTATCTTTTGATGAACTTTTGTCGGTGCTAAAAGATAACTTTGCTACCCCGGAAGGCGAGAAAGTTCGCGCCAGGCTGATCAATCGCTTCGAAAAATACGGCAACGATATCGATGATGTAGATAACATTAGCGCCGAACTGCTACGTCATTACTGCAAAGAGGTAGAGAAATACCAGAATCCGCGCGGCGGGCAATTTACGCCGGGTTCGTATACCGTCTCTGCACACGTGCCGCTAGGTTCGGTCGTTGGGGCAACACCGGATGGCCGCTTAGCCGGGGAGCAACTGGCAGATGGGGGGCTGTCGCCGATGCTGGGACAGGATATGCAAGGACCGACGGCGGTATTGAAGTCGGTCAGCAAGCTGGATAACACACTGCTTTCCAATGGGACGTTGCTGAACGTGAAGTTTACGCCAGCCACACTGGAAGGTGAGGCCGGTTTACGCAAGCTGGCGGATTTTCTGCGGGCATTTACCCAGCTCAAACTCCAGCATATCCAGTTTAACGTGGTGAATGCCGACACATTGCGCGAAGCGCAGCAGCGCCCGCAGGATTTCACCGGGCTGGTGGTGCGCGTGGCGGGTTACAGCGCCTTCTTTGTCGAGTTGTCGAAGGAGATCCAGGATGACATTATTCGACGCACCGCGCATCAACTGTGAGGTAATTGACCCACGAGGCGAGGAAGTCGCGCGTATATTCAACATTCAGCGTTACTCACTGAATGATGGGCAGGGTATTCGTACGGTCGTCTTTTTTAAAGGCTGTCCGCATACCTGCCCTTGGTGTGCTAACCCGGAATCACTCTCGCCACGTATTGAAACGGTACGGCGGGAGAGTAAATGTCTGCACTGTACACCCTGTCTGCGTGATGCCGACGAGTGTCCCTCTGGGGCATTTGAACGTATTGGTCGTGATATCACGTTGGACGATCTGGAACGTGAAGTGATGAAAGATGATATTTTCTTTCGCTCTTCTGGTGGGGGGGTAACGCTTTCCGGCGGTGAAGTGCTGATGCAAGCGCCCTTTGCCACACGGTTCCTGCAACGTCTGCGGCGCTGGGATGTGCGCTGTGCAATTGAAACGGCTGGCGATGCGCCGGCCGGTCGCTTGTTATCGCTGGCAAAAGAGTGTGATGAGGTGTTGTTCGACCTCAAAATAATGGATGGAGATCTGGCTCGTGAGGTCATCAACATGAACCTACCGCGTGTACTGGCGAATTTACGGCTATTGGTGGAGGAAGGGGTTAATGTCATACCTCGCCTGCCGCTGATTCCGGGCTTTACGATGAATTCAGATAACACGCAGCATGTGTTGACGATGTTGTCATCACTAGGCATAAAACAGGTACACCTGCTACCGTTTCATCAATATGGCGAGCCCAAATACAGCCTGCTCGGTTTGCCCTGGTTGATGAAAGAAGTGCCCGTACCGACGGCGCAAGAGGTGGATATTATACGTAAGATGGCAGAATGCGCCGGATTTCAGGTAACAGTAGGAGGATAGTATGACCATCGCACCTGTACGATATCTGGTTGCTGTCACCGCGTGCGTAAGCGGCGTGGCCCATACCTATATGGCAGCTGAGCGGCTGGAGAAACTCTGCCAGCAGGAAAAATGGAGCATCAAGATCGAAACTCAAGGGGCATTGGGAACCGAAAATCGCCTGATGGAAGAGGATATTAACCGCGCTGATGTGGTGTTGCTCATTACTGATATTGAACTGGCAGGGGCAGAGCGTTTTACGCAGAGCCGATACGTTCAGTCGGGCATTAGCGCATTTCTGCGTGAGCCGCAGCGGGTGATGAGCGCCGTACGAAAGCTGCTTTCAGCGCCACAGCACACACATCTTACTCTGGATTAGCTTCTTTCTCCGTCAATTGGCTGTGGTACTGCCGACGGTATTCTGATGGTGAACGTTCGGTATTTTTGCGAAACAGGCGGCAGAAGTAGTTGCTGTCAACAAACCCACAAATGTGCGCCACCTCTTTAATCTTCAATTCGTAACCCTTCAACAGCGTTTTTGCGTGTTCCAGTCGCGTGTGGTTCAGGTATTCGTTAAACCCGATAGCGCCCGTTTTTTGAAAAAGGTGGGAAAGATAATTGGGTGAGATGTAGAACGCCTGCGCGACGGATTCTCGGGTGAGCGGTGAAGCGTAGCGTTCGTCAATATAGTTGCGAATGGCTTCGAAAAGCGCCTGGCTGCGTGATGCGGTTTGGATCTGGCTGCCGAGCAGATCGCGGCAGTGGCTCAGTAAGCTTGCAACGATTAGCCTGGCGGTTTGCTGCTCCTGCGGCTGCATCTGCATTTCATTGAGCGTTTGCAGCAGGAATGAGCCAACACGCGGTCCACGCCGCGCAACGTGCTGGCGGGTAAGGTTTTGATATTGCTTACCGTCCCACTGAACGATGCTAAAACCCAGTTGCTGTTTGCCAAATAAGATACTGAGCGTGGTCACCGGTGTGAGCCACTGTGGAAAGTTCCAGCCACCAGCCGGAACGAACAAGGCATCGCAAGGCTGTAACGTCGCGGATGCGCCAGCAACACCGTTATCGGTGAATTCACCTTCCAGCACAATCTCCAGTCGGGGAAAATCGACCTGATACGCCAGTTCCGGCGTTGAGCTACTGGTGCTGGCAAAGTAAATCTGCCGCAGCGGTGTGGGGCCGTTGATCAGGCGAGAGAGCAGGTGGCTGATGTCGTGATACATGTTAATCCCTTGCAGGCAGCAGACAGGGAAACAGTAACGTTGAAAACAATCGCCCTCAAGTGATTATTGCCGGATGCGCTACGCTTATCCGGCCTACAAGTCTTTGCGAGCTGTAGGCCGGATAAGCGTAGCGCATCCGGCAGACTGTTACTGATTACCGATTTGATCGCCGTAAGGCAGGGTATCGTAATCAATCAGGGCATTCTTTTTGTACGGGTTGCCAATCCAGCGGGTAGTCTCTTTGAACTGCGGGCTGGTAATGGCACGAGTTGGATCGAAACCATCATAGGTGAAGCCCGCTAAATCAGACCAGGTGTGGATAAGCTCTGAGCTGCTGTATTTACGATTAACATCCTGTGAGAAGTCACGCGGGTGTGCGGCCTGCCATTTTTCCGAGGTCCACAGCAGGAACGGCACCGTATACATATGGCGCGTTGGGTTGTCTTCATTACGACCCTGCGTTTTATGCGGCGGCGTATCGTATACCTCTTCCCCATGATCGGAGAAGTACAGCAGGAAGCCGTTCGGATCGGTCGCTTTATAGTCTTTGATCAGACTGGCAATGATATGGTCATTGTAAACATTCGCGCTGTCGTAATCGTTGTAAGCTTCCAGCTCATCGTTACTCAGGCCAGCGGGCACATTGTCGATATTATTGTCGAACTTACCCTGACCATCCGGGTAACGGAATTTGTACTTAATGTGCGTACCCAGCAGGTGAACGATGATGAACTTTTTCGGTGCAGGGTCAGCCAGTACTTCTTTAAACGGCGCCAGCACGTTGCTGTCATATTCGCGCGCACTTTGGGTACGCTGCTGGTTCATATAGAACTGTTTATCCGTCTGCTTAGAGAACACCGTCAGCATGGTGTTGCGGGCGGTCATCGTCTGCTGATTGGTGATCCAGAAGGTTTTATAACCTGCCTGTTTCATCATGTTCATCAGGGACGGCTGAGTCAGATACAGATCCGGGTTCTTCTCGTTGGCAAAGGTCAGCGCCTGCTGCAGGATTTCAATGGTGTACGGACGTGAGGTCACGACATTATTGAACACGGTGAAGTTAGGATCGGATTTATGCAGCGCATCCAGTTCAGGCGTTGTTTCGCGTGGGTAACCGTACAGGCTCATGCGGCCACGTTGCGTTGACTCGCCAATCACCAGTACCAGCGTACGCGGCGCATCACCGGAGTTGTCTTTAAAGTTGGCCAGCGGCGGCAGGGCATTGTTCTCATTCAGCAGGCTATTCAGCGCGGTCAACTGCTGACGATACTGATAATACCCGGAGATGAACTGCCACGGTGCGGCAGGCTCCATGCGTGAAGCGAGACCATCCAACGTTTTTTCAAACGGCTTATGTTTGATAAATGTGTTCACTGTCATCGGATGCAGAATCAATCCGTATAACAGTGCAAACGACACCAGATAGCGCCAGGGTGATGGAATATGCACAGGACGCAGACGTGTCCATAGCAGAATTGCCACAGCTGTATAGGCCAGCGCAATTAAGACAATCTTCAGGCTGAAATATTGGCTCAGATATTCGCTGGCTTCGTTCGCATTGGTTTCAAACATTACGTACAGAACGCTTTGCGAGAACTCTTGCCCGTAGATGACGTAATAGCTCAGAGCAGCCAGCGAGGCCGCCCATAACACCACGCCTATCACTGCAGCAATAATGCGGATACGGTTTGGAAATAAGAATACCGGAATCAACCACAGCGAACTAAACAGCAAGGAGTCGCGTAAACCGGTAGATCCGCTGTAGCCACTAAAATAGATAACGGCCTGCAGTAATGAGGAAAAAAACCAAAAATAGAGGAGCGCCCAACCCAGGGCTTTCCAGCTAAAGGCGGGTTTAGACTGGAGTTGTAAGGATTGCATAATGTGAGCCTGTCTTTAATCGTAGCGCCAAGAGTAGCGACTAAACATTAAGAGGAACTGAAGCATCACGATCTTAGGATCGTGTTTTGTTGTTGATATATTCATGGAGTGAATATATTCAGGCGGGAATATATTGAAAAAGAAGCGGTTAGGACAGCAGTTTTTGCCGTCGCCTTCATACAATAGCACGAAGGCGACGAGAGGGGTCGTTAGCCAGTATTACGCATACCAGCGGCGACACCAGCGATTGTGACCATCAATGCTTGTTCCACGCGTGGGTCCGGTGCATTGCCTTGCTCTTCCGCCAGGCGTGAGCGGTGTAACAGCTCTGCCTGTAATACGTTCAGCGGGTCAGTATAAATATTTCTTAACTGAATGGACTCGGCAATCCACGGCAGGTCGGCCATCAAATGTGAGTCGTTGGCAATCGCCAGTACGACATCGATATCTGCTGCCAGGCGTTGGCGTAGCTCTGCACCCAACGGCCACAGATCTTTTTTGACCAGGCGCTGATCGTAATACTCTGCCAGCCACAGGTCTGCTTTCGCGAAAACCATTTCCAGCATGCCAAGGCGTGTGGAGAAGAATGGCCAGTCGCGGCACATGGCTTCAAGTTCGCTTTGCTTGCCGTCTTCAACCACTTTTTGCAGCGCGGTACCTGCACCCAGCCAGGCCGGGAGCATCAGGCGGTTCTGCGTCCAGGCGAAGATCCACGGAATGGCGCGCAGAGACTCTACCCCGCCGGTCGGACGGCGTTTTGCCGGACGTGAACCGAGCGGGAGTTTACCCAGTTCCTGCTCAGGTGTTGCCGAGCGGAAATAAGGGACGAAGTCTTTGTTTTCACGCACATATCCACGATAGAGCTCGCAGGAAATATCGGAAAGCTCATCCATGATATGACGCCAGCTATCTTTCGGTTCTGGCGGTGGTAACAGGTTGGCCTCCAGAATTGCTCCGGTGTACAGCGACAGGCTGCTGATGGTCACTTCCGGCAGGCCGTATTTAAAGCGGATCATCTCCCCTTGTTCTGTCACGCGCAGACCGCCTTTCAGGCTGCCCGGCGGTTGAGAGAGTAGCGCCGCATGTGCAGGCGCGCCGCCGCGACCAATGGAACCACCGCGACCGTGGAAAAGCGTCAGTTCGATACCGGCTTTTTCGCAGGTTTTGATTAGCGCGTCCTGAGCCTGGTATTGCGCCCAGGAGGCCGCCATCACGCCCGCGTCTTTTGCAGAATCAGAGTAGCCAATCATGACCATCTGTTTGCCCTGAATAAAGCCGCGGTACCAGTCGATATTTAAAAGTTGAGACATGACGTCATCGGCATTGTTGAGGTCGTCCAGCGTTTCAAATAGCGGAGCGACCGGCATAGCAAAACCAATTCCGGCTTCTTTCAGCAGCAGATGCACGGCCAGCACATCCGACGGAGTTTTCGCCATCGAGATAACATAGGCGGCAATGGAGCCATATGGGGCTTCGGCAATGACCCGACAGGTGTCGAGCACTTCGCGGGTGTCGTTGCTCGGTTCCCAGTTACGCGGCAGGAGCGGACGCTTGGAATTTAGTTCGCGGATCAGGAAAGCCTGTTTATCCGCTTCCGACCAGTTTTCGTAGTCGCCAATACCCAGATAACGGGTCAGTTCGCCCAGGGCTTCAGTATGACGGGTGCTTTCCTGGCGAATATCAATACGCACCAGCGGCACACCGAAACACTTCACGCGCCTAAGGGTGTCGAGCAATTCGCCATTGGCGATAATGCCCATGCCACAGGCCTGCAGAGACTGGTAGCACGCGTATAGCGGGTCCCAGAGCTGTTCGTTTTGGGTGAGAAGTCCCGCAGGTTTCGGCAATTTCTCGCCTTTCAGACGGGCTTCAAGCCAGGCCTGGGTTGCCATCAGACGAGAACGCAGGGTTTTCATCAGATAGCGATAAGGTTCAGCTGCACCTTCTTCGCCTACCAGCGCCATCAGCTCTGGCGTGGCATCCACCATCGACAGCTCAGAAATCAGAAACTGGATGTCTTTCAGGAACAGGTCTGTCGCTTTCCAGCGGCTGAGTAATAGCACGTGACGGGTGATATCTGCCGTTACGTTCGGGTTACCATCACGGTCGCCGCCCATCCAGGAAGTAAATCGAACCGGGACAAAATCAACCGGCAGCTTATAACCCAGATGCTCTTCCAGTTGTTCATTCAGCTCACGCAGGTAGTTCGGTACACCTTCCCACAGGCTGTTTTCAACTACCGCGAAACCCCATTTAGCTTCATCAACCGGGCTTGGGCGCAGCTTGCGGATCTCATCCGTATGCCAGGACTGGGCAATGAGCTGACGCAGACGGCGCATCAGTTGGTTGCGTTCATAATCGACGAGGTCTTTGTTATCAAGCTGCTTGAGGCAGGCGTTCACTTCACCCATTTTATGGATCAGCGTACGACGAGTGATCTCGGTCGGGTGGGCGGTGAGTACCAGCTCCAGAGAGAGTGATTCTACGGCTTTCTTGATGGTGGCGTCATTGAGGTTGGGCTGCTCTTTCAGTTTACGCAGAGTGCGAGCAATCACTTCCGGGTTGCTGGCTGCTTCGCCTTTTGGCGAAATGCTGTGGTATTGCTCGGCGGTGTTGGCCAGGTTCAGGAACTGGCTAAATGCGCGGGCAACCGGCAGCAGCTCGTCGTTAGACAGATTTTGCAGTGTGGTGAGCAATTCCTGGCGATTAACTTCATTGCCAGCGCGAGATGATTTGGACAGCTTACGAATTGTTTCTACGCGATCAAGAATGTTCTCTCCCAGCGCATCCTTGATGGTCTCTCCCAGCACTTTGCCGAGCATACTGACATTACTACGCAACGCGGAATATTGTTCGTTCATATTAACCCAGACACCCCATCTATTTTGAATATGTCCTGTATCTTTCACGCCTGACTATCACGCGAAATCTTGCGGACTTAACTTTTTAGCCGTCTTTTATAAAGCCACGTAAAACACGTGACGTCAATTGCTGCGAAATCGGTTCAGCAAACGAATAAATGCCGTGAATTTACGTTATTTAATTCACATCCAATCAAATAAGCGTTGCTTATGGAAATGTTAAAAAATCACCCCGCTTACCACTAAAGGATTAGCGGGGTGACAAGCAGTTAATGCCAGCAGAAATGATGCACAACCTGGGTGATTAATTCGCGAGTTGGCTTAATAAAGCGTGTTTCCAGATATTCATCCGGCTGATGCGCCTGATTAATAGAACCAGGACCCAATACCAGCGTCGGGCAAAGCGTCTGGATAAATGGCGCTTCGGTGCAGTAGTTCACCACTTCAGTCTGTGCGCCCAGCAGTTTCTCAACCACCTCTACCAGTTGATGGTCAGGTGGACACTCATAGCCTGGAATCGGTGGATGCAGTTCCGATATGGTCAGGCGACCCGGCCAGCGTTCGCTGACAGGGGCCAGCGCTTCGTTAAGTAACCCATTGAGATCGTTTAGCGTCATACCCGGTAGCGGGCGAATATCCATATGCAGTTCGCAGCAGGCGCAGATTCGGTTGGCGGCGTCGCCGCCGTGGATGTGGCCCAAATTTAACGTTGGATACGGAACGGTAAAGGCATCATGGTGATAGCGCGCTTTCAGGTCATCGCGCAGATGCATGATATGGCCGATGGCATCATGCATCAGTTCAATCGCATTAACGCCACGCGCCGGATCGCTTGAATGACCCGATTGTCCCAGAATGCGTATCGCATTAGAGATATGACCTTTGTGTGCGCGAACCGGTTGCAGTGAAGTGGGTTCGCCAATAATCGCGCAGTCTGGGCGCAGAGCAGTGGTTTCAGAGAAGTAGCGAGCTCCCGCCATGCTGGTCTCTTCGTCAGCAGTGGCCAGAATGTAGAGGGGCTTTTTCAGCTTCGTGACGTCGACATCACGCAACGCGTCGAGGATAAAGGCGAAGAAGCCTTTCATGTCCGCCGTACCCAAACCATAGAGCTTATTGTCATGCTCGGTCAGGGTGAACGGATCGCGCGTCCAGCGTCCGTCGTCAAAGGGTACGGTATCGGTATGGCCCGCCAACAACAGACCACCAGAGCCCTGTCCAATGCTCGCCAGCATATTGAATTTATTCCGCGTATCGGGAACCGGCTGGACCTCCACATTGAAGCCTAAATCTTTAAACCAGCCCGCCAACAGAGTGATTAAACCTTCATTGCTTTGATCGAGCGCTTCTTCGGTAGCGCTAATCGATGGCGTGGCAATCAGAGCGCGGTAAATCTCGATAAATGGCGGTAAATTGTTTTTCATTGTTGACACACCTCGGGTCATGATAGTATCAATATTCATGCAGTATTTATGAATAAAAATACATTAACGTTGAGCGTAATAAAACCCACCAAGTGTAAGGTGAGGTGATAAAGGCTTATACCTGGCAACAGAATCTAAGAAGGTGAGCAGCCCCGATGTTGAATACGCTGATTGTGGGCGCCAGTGGCTATGCCGGCGCAGAGCTTGTGACCTATGTAAATCGCCATCCTGATATGACCATAACCGCTTTGACCGTCTCAGCGCAAAGCAATGATGCAGGAAAATTAATCTCCGATTTGCATCCGCAGTTGAAAGGCATTGTCGATTTACCGTTGCAGCCAATGTCAGATATCAGCGAGTTTAGCGCAGGGGTGGATGTTGTGTTCCTCGCAACGGCTCATGAGGTAAGTCATGACCTGGCTCCGCAGTTTTTGCAGGCCGGTTGCGTGGTGTTTGACCTCTCTGGCGCGTTTCGCGTAAATGACGGCGCGTTCTATGAAAAATATTATGGTTTTACCCATCAGCATCCCGACCTGCTGGAGCAGGCAGTTTACGGGCTGGCGGAATGGAAAGAAGACCAACTGAAAGAAGCGAATCTGATTGCTGTGCCGGGTTGTTACCCGACGGCGGCGCAGCTTTCGCTGAAACCACTGATTGACGCCGGGTTGTTGGATCTCAGCCAGTGGCCGGTAATTAATGCGACCAGCGGCGTAAGCGGCGCGGGCCGTAAAGCGGCTATCTCTAATAGTTTTTGCGAAGTAAGCCTGCAACCGTATGGCGTGTTTACCCATCGTCATCAGCCGGAAATCGCTACTCATCTGGGGGCTGAAGTGATTTTCACCCCGCATCTGGGCAACTTCCCGCGCGGAATTCTGGAAACTATCACTTGCCGCCTTAAAGCGGGCGTAACTCATGCTCAGGTGGCTCAGACGCTGCAACAGGCGTATGGCGATAAACCGCTGGTGCGTCTGTATGACAAAGGGGTTCCAGCGTTGAAGAATGTGGTTGGATTACCATTCTGCGATATCGGGTTTGCTGTGCAGGGTGAGCATCTGATCGTTGTGGCGACGGAAGACAACTTATTGAAAGGCGCGGCGGCACAGGCGATGCAGTGCGCAAATATTCGTTTTGGCTTTGCCCAAACGCAGTCTCTTATTTAAGGGTGCAACAATGAATCCATTAATTATCAAGCTGGGCGGCGTTTTACTGGATAGTGAAGAGGCGCTGGAGCGCTTGTTTACCGCACTGGTGAATTATCGTGAGTCGCACCAGCGTCCGCTGGTCATTGTGCACGGTGGCGGCTGCGTGGTCGACGAGCTGATGAAGCAGCTGAATCTGCCGGTGAAAAAGAAAAATGGTCTGCGCGTCACGCCTGCCGATCAAATTGACATTATTACCGGTGCCCTGGCGGGAACGGCGAATAAAACCTTGCTGGCCTGGGCGAAAAAGCATCACATCGCGTCTGTGGGTCTGTATCTTGGCGATGGCGACAGCGTAAAAGTGACGCCGCTCGATAAAGAACTGGGTCATGTTGGACTGGCGCAGCCGGGTTCGCCTAAGCTGATTAACACGCTGCTGGAAAGCGGTTTTCTGCCGGTAGTGAGCTCTATTGGTGTCACTGATGATGGTCTGCTGATGAACGTGAATGCCGATCAGGCTGCAATGGCGCTGGCGGCAACGCTGGGTGCGGATCTGATCCTGCTCTCTGATGTGAGCGGTATTCTGGATGGCAAAGGCCAGCGCATTGCCGAAATGACCGCAGCGAAAGCGGAACAGCTGATTGAACAGGGCATTATTACCGATGGCATGATCGTGAAGGTGAATGCGGCGCTGGATGCCGCGCGTACGCTGGGCCGTCCGGTGGATATCGCCTCCTGGCGTCATGCAGAGCAGCTTCCGGCGCTGTTTAACGGCACGCCAATTGGTACGCGTATTCTGGCTTAACTATTAATGTGCCGGATGGTGGCTTCGCCTTATCCGGCCTACGTGGGTTTTGTAGGCCCGGTAAGCGCAGCGCCACCGGGCAAAAATATCATATTAAGGAAATTCGTTATGGCACTTTGGGGTGGGCGTTTTACACAGGCAGCAGATCAGCGGTTCAAACAGTTCAACGACTCGTTGCGTTTTGACTACCGCCTGGCAGAACAGGATATTGTTGGCTCTGTGGCCTGGTCCAAAGCGTTAGTAACGGTCGGTGTACTGACTGCCGATGAACAGCTGCAGTTGGAAGAGGCGCTGAATAACCTGCTGGAAGAGGTTCGCGCAAATCCTCAGCAGATTTTGCAAAGCGATGCCGAAGATATTCACAGTTGGGTGGAAGGTAAGCTGATTGATAAAGTCGGCCAGCTTGGTAAAAAACTGCATACCGGGCGTAGCCGTAATGACCAGGTCGCGACCGATCTCAAGCTGTGGTGCAAAGACACGGTTATCGAATTACTGTCGGCCAATCGTCAGTTGCAAACTGCGCTGGTGGTGACGGCGGAGAATAACCAGGACGCCGTCATGCCGGGTTACACCCACCTGCAACGTGCGCAGCCGGTGACGTTTGCTCACTGGTGTCTGGCCTATGTTGAAATGTTGGCGCGTGACGAGAGCCGTTTGCAGGATGCGCTCAAACGCCTGGACGTCAGTCCGTTAGGCTGCGGCGCGCTGGCGGGTACGGCGTATGAAATCGATCGCGAGCAGTTGGCGGGTTGGTTGGGCTTTGCCTCGGCAACGCGCAACAGCCTGGACAGCGTTTCTGACCGTGACCACGTGCTGGAGTTACTCTCCGATGCCTCTATCGGCATGGTACACCTGTCGCGTTTTGCTGAAGATCTGATTTTCTTTAACACCGGCGAAGCGGGCTTTGTTGAACTCTCCGACCGTGTGACTTCCGGTTCATCTCTGATGCCGCAGAAGAAAAACCCGGATGCGCTGGAGCTGATCCGTGGCAAATGCGGTCGCGTGCAGGGTGCGCTGACCGGCATGATGATGACGTTAAAAGGCCTTCCACTGGCATACAACAAAGATATGCAGGAAGACAAAGAAGGGCTGTTCGACGCGCTCGACACCTGGCTGGACTGCCTGCATATGGCCGCGCTGGTGCTGGATGGCATTCAGGTGAAACGTCCGCGTTGTCAGGAAGCGGCGCAGCAGGGTTATGCTAACGCCACTGAGCTGGCGGATTATCTGGTGGCGAAAGGCGTCCCGTTCCGCGAAGCGCACCATATTGTGGGGGAAACGGTGGTCGAGGCGATTCGTCAGGGCAAACCGCTGGAAGCGCTGTCGCTTGTCGACTTACAAAAGTTTAGCCAGGTGATTGGTGATGACGTTTACCCGATCCTCTCGTTGCAATCGTGTCTGGATAAACGTGCAGCGAAAGGTGGCGTGTCGCCGCAGCAGGTTGCGCAGGCGA
The DNA here is from genome assembly GCF_016894305.1 of Citrobacter sp. B72. NCBI lineage: Bacteria > Pseudomonadati > Pseudomonadota > Gammaproteobacteria > Enterobacterales > Enterobacteriaceae > Citrobacter > Citrobacter sp. B72. Next base: position 4,761,314 of record NZ_CP069801.1, on the reverse strand, counting down.
TCGACTACGCGAAGGCACGCCTCTAGGTCCGTAAGGCAAAGCCGCCATCCGGCACTGTGCGCCGTTCTGCCTGATGGCGCTACGCTTATCAGGCCTACCAAACCATAACCCGGCCGAGCTTTGCGACGCCGGGCTTTTTTATGCAAAAAAAATGCGGACGCAAGGTCCGCAAAAGTTCACGTTGGCTTTAGTTATTTCGAGTATGAGAGAAACTCTCAAAACGGACAGTAGCTTCAAGGGTTAAAGGGGTACCGTTCCGTTTCTGTGGTGCATTATTAAACAGAAAGCTTGATAGGGATAATCGTTCGTTGCTATGCTACCTATCGCTACGAACTATCGTGGCGATGGAGGATGAATAATGAATATTCGTGATCTTGAATACCTGGTGGCGCTAGCCGAACATCGTCACTTCCGACGAGCGGCAGACTCCTGTCACGTTAGCCAACCCACGCTGAGCGGGCAGATCCGCAAGCTGGAAGATGAGCTTGGCGTCATGTTGCTGGAGCGTACGAGTCGCAAGGTGCTGTTCACCCAGGCCGGTTTGCTGCTGGTGGATCAGGCGCGCACCGTGCTGCGCGAGGTCAAAGTGCTCAAGGAGATGGCAAGCCAACAAGGCGAGACAATGTCTGGCCCGCTGCATATTGGTTTGATCCCAACGGTGGGGCCATACCTGCTGCCGCATATTATTCCGATGTTGCACCAGACCTTCCCAAAACTGGAGATGTATCTCCATGAAGCGCAGACACATCAGCTGTTGGCGCAACTGGATAGCGGCAAGCTCGACTGCGTCATTCTGGCGCTGGTCAAAGAGAGTGAGGCGTTCATCGAAGTACCGTTATTTGATGAGCCTATGATGCTGGCGATCTATGAAGATCACCCATGGGCAAACCGTGACTGTGTACCGATGTCCGATCTGGCGGGTGAAAAACTGCTGATGCTGGAAGATGGCCACTGTCTGCGCGATCAGGCGATGGGTTTCTGCTTTGAAGCGGGTGCTGATGAAGATACCCATTTTCGGGCAACCAGTCTGGAAACGCTGCGTAACATGGTGGCGGCAGGCAGTGGTATTACCTTACTGCCTGCGCTGGCCGTTCCGCCGGAGCGTAAGCGTGATGGTGTCGTTTATCTGCCATGCATTAAACCCGAACCGCGTCGTACGATTGGTCTGGTGTACCGTCCTGGTTCGCCGCTGCGCAGCCGTTATGAACAGCTGGCAGAGGCCATCCGTGGATCAATGGATGGCCATTTCGACAGTGCGTTAAAACAGGCGGTTTAAGCCATTTAGCGCCGCTACCCGATAGGCTTCTGCCATGGTTGGGTAGTTAAAGGTGGTGTTAACGAAGTACTCGATAGTGTTACCACCACCTTTTTGCTCCATTATCGCTTGTCCGATGTGAATAATTTCGGCCGCGCGCTCCCCAAAGCAGTGGATCCCCAAAATCTCCTTGGTTTCGCGATGGAACAGGATCTTCAGCGTTCCGACACTCATACCCACGATTTGTGCACGTGCCAGATGCTTAAACTGGGCGCGGCCAACCTCGTATGGAACTTTCATTGCTGTGAGCTGCTGTTCGGTTTTACCAACGGAGCTGATTTCCGGAATGGTGTAAATCCCGGTTGGGATATCTTCGATCAGATGCGCGGTGGCCTCGCCTTTTACCAGTGCCTGGGCGGCAATGCGTCCCTGGTCGTAGGCCGCCGATGCCAGGCTCGGATAACCAATCACATCCCCTACGGCGTACACATGCGGCAGCGCCGTCTGGTACATGCTATTCACTTTGAGCTGCCCGCGGCTGTCGGTTTTCAGACCAATGTTTTCCAGCGCCAGCGAATCGGTATTACCGGTACGGCCATTGGCGTACAGCAGGCAGTCGGCCTTCAGTTTCTTACCGGACTTCAGGTGCATGATGACGCCGTCATCGCAACCTTCAATCTTCTCATACTCTTCGTTGTGGCGAATGACCACACCGCTGTTCCAGAAGTGGTAAGAGAGCGAGTCGGACATCTCCTGATCGAGGAATGCCAGCAGACGATCGCGGGTGTTGATTAAATCAACTTTGACGTCCATTCCACGGAAGATCGACGCATATTCACATCCAATGACCCCCGCGCCATAAATCAGCACATGACGGGGTTCGTGGTGCAGGCTCAGGATAGAGTCACTGTCGTAAACCCGGGGATGCGAAAAGTCGACATCAACAGGGCGATAAGGACGCGAACCGCAGGCAATAACAAACTTATCCGCAGTCAGCGTTTCCACCGTACCGTCGTGACATTCCAGGGCGATCGTGTGTTCATCAACAAAACGGGCATTTCCCTGCAAAATTTCGCAGTGGTTGCGCTCGTAAAATCCTTGCCGCATACGCGTTTGCTGATTAATAACGTTATCAGCGTGGTTGAGAATATCAGCGAAAGAAGAACGAAGGAGTCGGGAGTGGTCGCTGTACAGTGGGTTCTGATTGAATTCAATAATGCGGCTGACGGCGTGGCGGAGAGCTTTCGACGGGATGGTGCCCCAGTGGGTACAACCTCCGCCGACATTATGATAGCGCTCAATCACCGCGACGCGCGCTCCTTGCTTAACCAGACCCATTGCCGCGCCTTCGCCGCCGGGACCGGAACCTATTACTATTGCATCGTAATCGTAAGAATGTGACATGGTCAGGCTTACCTGTTCTTATACATAAAAGCAACAGAATAGTAACATCGTTGTTGAGATAACCCAATTATCGTTGTGCTTTTTTGCGAAGTCGAAGCACAAACTGCGCGTAAACAATCATTCACAAAGCCATGCCAACCGCCTAATCTCTGGTATAGTGCCAGCAAGGTATGTGGAAGGATTCAGACATCGTGATGGGCGTTAGAGCGCAACAAAAAGAGAAAACCCGGCGTTCGCTGGTAGAAGCCGCATTTAGTCAACTCAGCGCTGAGCGTAGTTTTGCCAGCCTCAGTTTACGCGAAGTCGCTCGTGAAGCGGGCATTGCGCCAACCTCGTTTTATCGCCATTTCCGCGATGTGGATGAACTCGGCCTGACGATGGTGGACGAGAGCGGTCTGATGCTGCGTCAGTTGATGCGCCAGGCGCGCCAGCGTATCGCGAAGGGCGGGAGTGTGATCCGCACCTCGGTCTCAACATTTATGGAGTTCATCGGCAACAATCCCAACGCCTTCCGTTTATTATTGCGCGAGCGTTCGGGGACATCCGCAGCGTTTCGTGCAGCGGTCGCTCGTGAAATTCAGCACTTCATTGCGGAACTTGCGGACTATCTGGAACTCGAAAACCATATGCCTCGTGCGTTTACTGAAGCACAAGCCGAAGCCATGGTAACCATTGTGTTCAGCGCCGGGGCAGAAGCACTGGATGTTGGCGCTGAGCAGCGCCGACAGCTGGAAGAGCGGCTGGTATTGCAACTACGCATGATCGCGAAAGGCGCATTTTATTGGTACCGCCGTGAACAAGAGAAGATGACGCACCACTCCGAGTAACGAGAAGGACAAGCAATGAAACAGTCAGGTCAAGATAAAGGTACGCTGCTGCTGGCGCTGGTTGCTGGCTTATCGATCAATGGTACATTTGCGGCGCTGTTTAGCTCCATTGTGCCATTCTCAGTATTCCCGATCATTTCGCTGGTGCTGACGGTGTATTGTCTGCATCAACGCTATCAGAACCGCACCATGCCTGTGGGATTGCCGGGCCTGGCTGCCGCCTGCTTTATCCTCGGCGTTTTGCTGTACAGCACCGTGGTACGCGCTGAATATCCGGATATCGGCTCTAACTTCTTCCCGGCGGTACTGTCTGTGATTCTGGTGTTCTGGATCGGCTTTAAAGTCCGTAACCGTAAACAGGAAATTGCGGAGTAACAGTTGTAGCGGTAGGCCGGATAAGGCAAAGCCGCTATCCGGCAATCTGAACAGGTAGTGCTTATCCAGCCTACATTCTGTCTTACTTCTTGGTTAACAGTACGCCGCACTCCATATGGTGCGTATACGGGAACTGATCGAATAGCGCCAGACGTGAAACATTGTGCGTCTGGCTTAACGTTTCCAGGTTTTTACACAGCGTCTCCGGATTGCAGGAGATGTACAGAATGCGCGGATACGCCTGCACCATTTTCTCCGTTTCGCTGTCCAGACCGCTGCGCGGTGGGTCAACGAAGATAGTTTCACACTGGTAACTCTTCAGATCGATTCCCTGCAAACGGTTGAACTCGCGAACGCCGTTCATCGCCTGAGTAAACTCTTCGGCCGCCATGCGGATTATTTGTACGTTTTCAATCTGGTTAGCCGCAATGTTGTACTGTGCAGCAGCAACGGACGGCTTGGCGATTTCCGTCGCCAGTACGCGGTTGAAGTTTTGTGCCAGGGCTAACGAGAAATTGCCATTGCCGCAATACAGCTCCAGCAGGTCGCCTTTTGAGCCCCTGGTGACATCAATCGCCCACTCCAACATCTGAATATTCATGGCGGCGTTCGGCTGGGTGAAGCTGTTCTCAACCTGGCGATAGATAATCTCTTTACCCGCAACCGGTAGGCGTTCGTCAATGTAGTCCTGATCCAGCTCGATTTTGGTTTTGGTTGCCCGGCCAATCAGATGCACATTCAGGTTTTTCGCCCGTAGCGCATCCCGCAGCGTTTCAGCTTCCTGACGCCATTCATCATCCAGCTTTTTATGGTACAGCATCGATACCACCGCCTGATCGCTCAGGGTAGTTAGGTAATCAATCTGAAACAGTTTGTGACGCAGGACGTGGTTGTTGCGAACGCCTTCGATCATTGCCGTCATCAGCGTGTTGATAAGCTCACTGGCTGCCGGGAAGCTGTCGACACGGATACGGTTTTTGGTCTGGCTGTCGAACATGATGTGGTACAGATCATCACCGTCATGCCACACACGGAATTCCGCGCGCATACGGTAGTGGCTGACCGGTGAGCGAAACACTTCCGGAGCCTGTGCATAAAATGGCGTCATTAAGCTCTGCAGACGCACCACTTTTTCAGCTAACTGTGCGTCGTACTGTTCTGTCGGAAGGTGTTCGGGGGTCATGATGCGTCCTGAAAAATAAAAGTACGCGGGGATTGTAGGGATTGCTCATCAGATGTCCAGTCATTGATGATTTCCGATATTGTGATACGCAGTCTGGACAGTGGGTTGTAACAAACTGTAGCATCCGTTTTCCGGTCCTGTGAGTTAAAAGGGAATCCAGTGTGAATCTGGAGCTGACGCGCAGCGGTAAGGAAGGTAGGGGATGAGCGCACCTGGTGCAGACACTGCGGCATGCCGTGGGAAGTTATCGTCTCTTTAAGTTGCCTCCAAGCCCGAAGACCTGCCGGCTAACGTCGCATCTGGCTTTCATCATCGCGTACTATCGGTGGGACCTGCGGCATCCTTCTTATATTGTGGATGCTTTACAATGATTAAAAAATCGTTGCTGTGCACGGCACTTTCCGTCACGGCATTTTCTGGTTGGGCACAGGATACTAGCCCAGATACTCTCGTCGTTACTGCCAACCGTTTTCAGCAGCCTGTTAATACTGTCCTTGCCCCCACTGATGTGGTGACGCGTGAAGATATTCAGCGCTGGCAGTCAAAAGATCTCAATGATGTCATGCGCCGATTGCCGGGCGTAGATATTTCGCAAAGCGGCGGTATGGGGAAAAGCTCCTCGCTGTATGTTCGCGGTACTGAGTCCCGGCATGTCCTGGTATTGATTGATGGCGTGCCGATGGCGCGTGCAGGCATCGGTAATGCGATTGATATTGGTCAGATTCCGGTATCGTTGGTGCAACGTGTTGAATATATTCGCGGGCCGCGTTCAGCTGTGTACGGATCTGGTGCGATCGGTGGTGTGATGAACATCATTACGATGAGTAATGAAGAGAAATCACAGATCAACGCAGGTATGGGGACTGATGGTTATCAGACCTACGACGGAACGATAAATAAACGATTTGGTGACACGATGGTGACGGCGGCTGGCGCTTACCAGACGACCAAAGGTTTTAACATTCAACCTGACTCCCCTTACAGCGGCGACAGCGATCGCGATGGTTATCGCAACAAACTGTTCTGGGGCGGCTTGCAGCACAAGTTTAACGATAACTTCTCCGGTTTCTTCCGTGGTTACGGCTACACGGCGAATAGCGATTACGATCAGGGCTCTTATGGCTATGCTGGCGGTAATGACGAAGCTCAGAATTACACTCAGTCCTGGGATTCCGGCCTTCGTTACAGCTCAGGTATCTATTCCGCCCAACTGATTGCTAACTACCAGCATCTCAAAGATTACAACTATAGCAATCAACTCGGTCGTTATGCGGGGGATGCTACGCTGGATAATATGGAACAGCGCTATATTCAGTGGGGAAATAACGTTGAGGTTGGGCATGGAGCGATTAGCGGTGGTGTCGACTGGAAACAAGAAAAGCTGACTTCCAGTAGTACCACGAAATCGGACGCTTATAAACGTGATACGACCGGACTTTATCTAACTGGGCAACAACAAATTGATAGCGTCACGCTGGAAGCCTCAGGCCGTGAAGATCATGATGAACAATTCGGCTGGCATGGCACCTGGCAGACTGCTGCAGGCTGGGAGTTTGTTGATGGCTACCGTGCAACGCTCTCTTATGGCACAGGTTTCCTGGCTCCTTCACTTGGTCAGCAATACGGGGCTACGCGTTTTGCCTCTTCCTATGGGCCGGGTATTGCAGCCAACCCGAATTTGAAACCGGAAGAATCTAAACAGTGGGAAGCAGGGATTGATGGATTGACAGGGCCGCTTGATTGGCGTCTTTCTGCATATCATTATGAAATTCAAAACCTGATCGATTACAAGAATAACCAGTACGTCAACGTTAAGTCAGCCACGATTAAAGGGCTGGAATGGACTGGGAATGTTACGACTGGCCCGGTAGATCATCACCTGACGCTACAGTATGTTGACCCGCGGGATGATGATACGAATAAGGTACTCTATCGCCGAGCAAAACAGCAGGTTAAGTATGAGTTAACTGGGCAGGTTCAGGACTTGGGGTGGAACGTTGCTTATCAATATATAGGTGAACGTTACGATAATGATTACGACAATAATCGTGATGTTAAATTGGGCGGCGTCAGCTTGTGGGATATCGGAGTGTCATATCCAATCACCTCACAGCTGACAGTTCGTGGTAAAATCGCCAACCTGTTCGATAAAGATTACGAGACAGTTTATGGCTACGCAACTGCAGGACGGGAATACACCTTGTCTGGCAGCTACACCTTCTGATCCCCGTCCCACCGTGCTGGTGTTTGATTCCGGCGTCGGTGGGTTGTCGGTCTATGACGAGATCCGGCGTCTTCTGCCGGATCTCCACTATATCTACGCTTTCGACAACGTCGCCTTTCCTTATGGAGAGAAGAGCGAGGAGTTTATCGTCGAGCGTGTTGTTGAGATAGTGACTGCGGTCCAGCAGCGCTATCCCCTCTCTCTTGCGGTCATCGCGTGTAATACAGCAAGCACGGTGTCGCTCCCTGCGTTACGTGAGAAATTTGCTTTCCCGGTTGTGGGCGTGGTGCCTGCGATTAAACCGGCAGCGCGACTCACGGCGAACGGTGTTGTGGGGCTACTGGCTACACGTGCAACGGTGAAGCGCTCGTATACCCATGAGCTGATTGCGCGATTCGCTAACGAATGCCAAATTGCAATGTTGGGTTCTGCTGAGCTGGTGGAACTGGCGGAAGCGAAGCTGCACGGTGAAACAGTTTCTCTGGAAGAACTGCGGCGTATTCTGCGTCCATGGCTGCGGATGTCTGAACCACCTGACACAGTAGTGCTCGGTTGCACTCATTTCCCTCTATTACAGGAAGAGCTTTTACAGGTCCTGCCCGAGGGGACGAGACTGGTGGATTCTGGTGCCGCGATAGCGCGCCGCACGGCCTGGTTGTTAGAGCATGAAGCGCCAGATGCGAAATCAACCGATGAGAACGTCGCATTTTGTATGGCAATGACGACAGAAGCTGAACAATTATTGCCTGTGCTACAGCGCTATGGCTTTAAAACGCTCGAAAAACTGTCAGTTTAAGTGGTTTTGATGAAAAAATACGCACTCGGAAGATTATTTTAAATTTCCCCTTGTCAGCCTGAAATAACTCCCTATAATGCGCCTCCACTGACACGGAACAACGGATTACAAGCCGCCGGGTCAGCGGGGTTCCACTGAGAATCTCGTAGAGAAAAGCAAAAATAAATGCTTGACTCTGAATGAGGAAAACGTAATATACGGGACCTCGCGACAGAGCGCTAAAGCGCGTCGCAACTGCTCTTTAACAATTTATCAGACAATCTGTGTGGGCACTCGAAGATACGGATTCTTAACGTCGCAAGACGAAAAATGAATACCAAGTCTCAACGAGTGAACACGTAATTCATTACGAAGTTTAATTCATTGAGCATCAAACTTTTAAATTGAAGAGTTTGATCATGGCTCAGATTGAACGCTGGCGGCAGGCCTAACACATGCAAGTCGAACGGTAGCACAGAGGAGCTTGCTCCTTGGGTGACGAGTGGCGGACGGGTGAGTAATGTCTGGGAAACTGCCCGATGGAGGGGGATAACTACTGGAAACGGTAGCTAATACCGCATAACGTCGCAAGACCAAAGAGGGGGACCTTCGGGCCTCTTGCCATCGGATGTGCCCAGATGGGATTAGCTAGTAGGTGGGGTAACGGCTCACCTAGGCGACGATCCCTAGCTGGTCTGAGAGGATGACCAGCCACACTGGAACTGAGACACGGTCCAGACTCCTACGGGAGGCAGCAGTGGGGAATATTGCACAATGGGCGCAAGCCTGATGCAGCCATGCCGCGTGTATGAAGAAGGCCTTCGGGTTGTAAAGTACTTTCAGCGAGGAGGAAGGCGTTGTGGTTAATAACCGCAGCGATTGACGTTACTCGCAGAAGAAGCACCGGCTAACTCCGTGCCAGCAGCCGCGGTAATACGGAGGGTGCAAGCGTTAATCGGAATTACTGGGCGTAAAGCGCACGCAGGCGGTCTGTCAAGTCGGATGTGAAATCCCCGGGCTCAACCTGGGAACTGCATCCGAAACTGGCAGGCTAGAGTCTTGTAGAGGGGGGTAGAATTCCAGGTGTAGCGGTGAAATGCGTAGAGATCTGGAGGAATACCGGTGGCGAAGGCGGCCCCCTGGACAAAGACTGACGCTCAGGTGCGAAAGCGTGGGGAGCAAACAGGATTAGATACCCTGGTAGTCCACGCCGTAAACGATGTCGACTTGGAGGTTGTGCCCTTGAGGCGTGGCTTCCGGAGCTAACGCGTTAAGTCGACCGCCTGGGGAGTACGGCCGCAAGGTTAAAACTCAAATGAATTGACGGGGGCCCGCACAAGCGGTGGAGCATGTGGTTTAATTCGATGCAACGCGAAGAACCTTACCTACTCTTGACATCCAGAGAACTTAGCAGAGATGCTTTGGTGCCTTCGGGAACTCTGAGACAGGTGCTGCATGGCTGTCGTCAGCTCGTGTTGTGAAATGTTGGGTTAAGTCCCGCAACGAGCGCAACCCTTATCCTTTGTTGCCAGCGGTTAGGCCGGGAACTCAAAGGAGACTGCCAGTGATAAACTGGAGGAAGGTGGGGATGACGTCAAGTCATCATGGCCCTTACGAGTAGGGCTACACACGTGCTACAATGGCATATACAAAGAGAAGCGACCTCGCGAGAGCAAGCGGACCTCATAAAGTATGTCGTAGTCCGGATTGGAGTCTGCAACTCGACTCCATGAAGTCGGAATCGCTAGTAATCGTGGATCAGAATGCCACGGTGAATACGTTCCCGGGCCTTGTACACACCGCCCGTCACACCATGGGAGTGGGTTGCAAAAGAAGTAGGTAGCTTAACCTTCGGGAGGGCGCTTACCACTTTGTGATTCATGACTGGGGTGAAGTCGTAACAAGGTAACCGTAGGGGAACCTGCGGTTGGATCACCTCCTTACCTTAAAGAACCGACCTTTGCAGTGCTCACACAGATTGTCTGATGAAAATTAGCAGTAAGAAAATCTCTGCAGGCTTGTAGCTCAGGTGGTTAGAGCGCACCCCTGATAAGGGTGAGGTCGGTGGTTCAAGTCCACTCAGGCCTACCAAATTCGCCTCCGTGCTGTGTTACGGCGATGCTCGCATACTTCAGTATGCTTCGCACCACCGCGCCTTGCCCGGAAACGAATTAGGGTACAGAGATTAGCATTCTACGATGGGGTTATAGCTCAGCTGGGAGAGCGCCTGCCTTGCACGCAGGAGGTCTGCGGTTCGATCCCGCATAGCTCCACCATCTCTTACTGCAAAAACACAAGAAAACTTCAGAGTGTACCTGAAAAGGTTCACTGCGAAGTTTTGCTCTTTAAAAATCTGGATCAAGCTGAAAATTGAAACGACACACTGTTTCATTTCTCCGTAATAAGAAATGAAAAATGGTGTGTTCGAGTCTCTCAAATTTTTGCAAGTCGATGATGAATCGAAAGAAACATCTTCGGGTTGTGAGGTTAAGCGACTAAGCGTACACGGTGGATGCCCTGGCAGTCAGAGGCGATGAAGGACGTGCTAATCTGCGATAAGCGTCGGTAAGGTGATATGAACCGTTATAACCGGCGATTTCCGAATGGGGAAACCCAGTGTGTTTCGACACACTATCATTACGTGAATACATAGCGTAATGAAGCGAACCGGGGGAACTGAAACATCTAAGTACCCCGAGGAAAAGAAATCAACCGAGATTCCCCCAGTAGCGGCGAGCGAACGGGGAGCAGCCCAGAGTCTGAATCAGCATGTGTGTTAGTGGAAGCGTCTGGAAAGTCGCACGATACAGGGTGAAAGTCCCGTACACAAAAGTGCATGTGTTGTGAACTCGAAGAGTAGGGCGGGACACGTGGTATCCTGTCTGAATATGGGGGGACCATCCTCCAAGGCTAAATACTCCTGACTGACCGATAGTGAACCAGTACCGTGAGGGAAAGGCGAAAAGAACCCCGGCGAGGGGAGTGAAAAAGAACCTGAAACCGTGTACGTACAAGCAGTGGGAGCACCCTTTGGGGTGTGACTGCGTACCTTTTGTATAATGGGTCAGCGACTTATATTCTGTAGCAAGGTTAACCGAATAGGGGAGCCGAAGGGAAACCGAGTCTTAACTGGGCGTTAAGTTGCAGGGTATAGACCCGAAACCCGGTGATCTAGCCATGGGCAGGTTGAAGGTTGGGTAACACTAACTGGAGGACCGAACCGACTAATGTTGAAAAATTAGCGGATGACTTGTGGCTGGGGGTGAAAGGCCAATCAAACCGGGAGATAGCTGGTTCTCCCCGAAAGCTATTTAGGTAGCGCCTCGTGAATTCATCTTCGGGGGTAGAGCACTGTTTCGGCTAGGGGGTCATCCCGACTTACCAACCCGATGCAAACTGCGAATACCGAAGAATGTTATCACGGGAGACACACGGCGGGTGCTAACGTCCGTCGTGAAGAGGGAAACAACCCAGACCGCCAGCTAAGGTCCCAAAGTCATGGTTAAGTGGGAAACGATGTGGGAAGGCACAGACAGCCAGGATGTTGGCTTAGAAGCAGCCATCATTTAAAGAAAGCGTAATAGCTCACTGGTCGAGTCGGCCTGCGCGGAAGATGTAACGGGGCTAAACCATGCACCGAAGCTGCGGCAGCGACACTATGTGTTGTTGGGTAGGGGAGCGTTCTGTAAGCCGTTGAAGGTGTATCGTGAGGTATGCTGGAGGTATCAGAAGTGCGAATGCTGACATAAGTAACGATAATGCGGGTGAAAAACCCGCACGCCGGAAGACCAAGGGTTCCTGTCCAACGTTAATCGGGGCAGGGTGAGTCGACCCCTAAGGCGAGGCCGAAAGGCGTAGTCGATGGGAAACAGGTTAATATTCCTGTACTTGGTGTTACTGCGAAGGGGGGACGGAGAAGGCTATGTTAGCCGGGCGACGGTTGTCCCGGTTTAAGCATGTAGGCGGAGGTTCCAGGTAAATCCGGTACCTTATTAACGCTGAGGTGTGATGACGAGGCACTACGGTGCTGAAGTAACAAATGCCCTGCTTCCAGGAAAAGCCTCTAAGCATCAGGTAACACGAAATCGTACCCCAAACCGACACAGGTGGTCAGGTAGAGAATACCAAGGCGCTTGAGAGAACTCGGGTGAAGGAACTAGGCAAAATGGTGCCGTAACTTCGGGAGAAGGCACGCTGATATGTAGGTGAAGTGGTTTACCCATGGAGCTGAAATCAGTCGAAGATACCAGCTGGCTGCAACTGTTTATTAAAAACACAGCACTGTGCAAACACGAAAGTGGACGTATACGGTGTGACGCCTGCCCGGTGCCGGAAGGTTAATTGATGGGGTTATCCGTAAGGAGAAGCTCTTGATCGAAGCCCCGGTAAACGGCGGCCGTAACTATAACGGTCCTAAGGTAGCGAAATTCCTTGTCGGGTAAGTTCCGACCTGCACGAATGGCGTAATGATGGCCAGGCTGTCTCCACCCGAGACTCAGTGAAATTGAACTCGCTGTGAAGATGCAGTGTACCCGCGGCAAGACGGAAAGACCCCGTGAACCTTTACTATAGCTTGACACTGAACACTGGTCCTTGATGTGTAGGATAGGTGGGAGGCTTTGAAGTGTGGACGCCAGTCTGCATGGAGCCATCCTTGAAATACCACCCTTTAATGGCTGGTGTTCTAACGTAGACCCGTAATCCGGGTTGCGGACAGTGTCTGGTGGGTAGTTTGACTGGGGCGGTCTCCTCCTAAAGAGTAACGGAGGAGCACGAAGGTTAGCTAATCCTGGTCGGACATCAGGAGGTTAGTGCAAAGGCATAAGCTAGCTTGACTGCGAGAGTGACGGCTCGAGCAGGTGCGAAAGCAGGTCTTAGTGATCCGGTGGTTCTGAATGGAAGGGCCATCGCTCAACGGATAAAAGGTACTCCGGGGATAACAGGCTGATACCGCCCAAGAGTTCATATCGACGGCGGTGTTTGGCACCTCGATGTCGGCTCATCACATCCTGGGGCTGAAGTAGGTCCCAAGGGTATGGCTGTTCGCCATTTAAAGTGGTACGCGAGCTGGGTTTAGAACGTCGTGAGACAGTTCGGTCCCTATCTGCCGTGGGCGCTGGAGAATTGAGGGGGGCTGCTCCTAGTACGAGAGGACCGGAGTGGACGCATCACTGGTGTTCGGGTTGTCATGCCAATGGCATTGCCCGGTAGCTAAATGCGGAAGAGATAAGTGCTGAAAGCATCTAAGCACGAAACTTGCCCCGAGATGAGTTCTCCCTGACCCTTTAAGGGTCCTGAAGGAACGTTGAAGACGACGACGTTGATAGGTCGGGTGTGTAAGTGTAGCGATACATTGAGCTAACCGATACTAATGAACCGTGAGGCTTAACCTTACAACGCCGAAGATGTTTTGGCGAAGAGAGATATTTTCAGCCTGATACAGATAACATCGACATGCCCAGGAGGTGTGTTGATAAACAGAATTTGCCTGGCGGCTGTAGCGCGGTGGTCCCACCTGACCCCATGCCGAACTCAGAAGTGAAACGCCGTAGCGCCGATGGTAGTGTGGGGTCTCCCCATGCGAGAGTAGGGAACTGCCAGGCATTAATTAAAGTGAAGAAGCCCATCCTGACGGATGGGCTTTTTTGCGTCTGTGCGGGATGAAAACCGCCGGATGCGGCGTACCGCCTTATCCGGCCTACAGAGGCAGGGCTGAATGTATTTTGTAGGCCTGATAAGCGCAGCGCATCAGGCACATCACAACACCGCACCATCGGGTGCAAAGCAATATCCAAAACCTCCATAACACAAGCCATCCAGCGGTATATGCGGTAAACTAGGCGCGATTTTGCATCAGGAAAGCGTCTATGAATCACTCCCTTAAAGCCTGGAACACCTTCGGTATCGATCAGCAAACGAATGAACTTGTCTGCGCCGAAAATGAACAACAATTACTGAATGCCTGGCAATCAGCCAATGCATCGCATCATCCAGTACTGATTCTGGGCGAAGGGAGCAACGTCCTGTTTCTTGATACCTTCCAGGGTACGGTGATCGTCAACCGTATTAAGGGTATTGAGATTACAGAACAACCTGATGCGTGGCATTTGCACGTAGGTGCGGGTGAAAACTGGCATCATCTGGTCCAGCATACGTTGCAGCTTGGTATGCCTGGCCTGGAAAATCTGGCGCTTATCCCAGGCTGCGTGGGTTCATCGCCAATCCAGAATATTGGTGCCTATGGCGTAGAGCTACAGCGCGTCTGCGAATACGTAGACTGCGTTGAGCTGTCGACTGGCAAACATCTGCGCGTTGGTGCGGCAGAATGTCGCTTTGGTTATCGTGACAGCATCTTCAAACATGAATACCAGGATCGCTTCGCAATTATTGCTGTTGGTTTACGCTTGTCTAAACAGTGGCATCCGGTACTGACCTATGGCGATCTGACGCGCCTGGATCCTACAACGGTGACGCCTCAGCAGGTTTTTGATTCTGTCTGCCATATGCGCACGACAAAACTGCCCGATCCGAAAGTAAACGGTAATGCAGGAAGCTTCTTTAAAAACCCGGTTGTCACCGCAGAGATTGCGCAGGAGCTCCTGGCAAAATTCCCAACAGCACCTCATTACCCGCAGGCTGATGGTTCTGTGAAACTGGCAGCCGGCTGGCTTATCGATCAGTGTCAGCTAAAAGGCATGCGCATTGGTGGCGCAGCGGTACATCAACAGCAGGCTCTGGTGCTGATCAATGCAGACAATGCGACGAGTCAGGATGTGGTGCAACTTGCACACCATGTGCGCCAAAAAGTCGGTGAGAAATTTAATGTCTGGCTCGAACCAGAGGTCCGGTTTATTGGCCCGCAGGGTGAATTGAATGCTGTGGAGATCATTGCATGAAGGATAATACCGTCCCTCTGACGCTTATTTCATTACTCGCTGACGGCGAATTCCATTCCGGTGAGCAGCTCGGTGAAAAGTTGGGAATGAGCCGTGCCGCAATCAATAAGCATGTCCAGACGTTACGCGACTGGGGGGTTGATGTCTTTACTGTTCCAGGTAAAGGATACAGCTTACCGGAGCCTATCCAACTATTAGATGCCTCTCTTATTCATTCTCAACTAGATGGCGGTAATATCACTGTTCTGCCGGTTATCGACTCAACCAATCAGTACCTGATGGATCGAATAGGTCAACTGGAGTCAGGGGATGCCTGCGTCGCTGAATATCAGCAGGCCGGGCGCGGCCGCCGTGGTCGCAAATGGTTTTCACCGTTTGGTGCCAACCTGTACCTTTCCATGTTCTGGCGGCTGGAACAAGGACCGGCTGCCGCGATTGGCCTGAGTCTGGTTATTGGTATCGTCATGGCTGAGGTTTTACGCGATCTGGGCGCAGAGAAGGTACGTGTAAAATGGCCCAACGACCTCTATTTGCTCGACCGTAAGCTGGCAGGGATCCTAGTTGAACTGACCGGTAAGACAGGAGATGCCGCGCAGATTGTTATCGGTGCGGGTATTAATATGTCCATGCGCCGGGTTGAAGAAAATGTGGTGAATCAAGGCTGGATTAACTTGCAGGAAGCGGGCATTAACATTGATCGCAATACCCTTGCTGCCCGACTGATACGTGAGTTGCGTGCTGCGTTAGTGCTCTTTGAGCACGAAGGTTTAGCGCCGTATCTGTCTCGCTGGAAGAGACTGGATAACTTTATCGACCGCCCGGTCAAACTTATTATTGGCGATAAAGAAATATTTGGCATCTCTCGTGGAATAGACGCGCAAGGTGCATTATTGCTTGAACAAAATGGCGAGATCAAACCCTGGATGGGTGGAGAAATATCGCTAAGAAGCGCTGAGTAATAAGAAGGGGAGCTGTTGCTCCCCTTTTTTATTTATTTTCTCAACCTGACTTGCTCAACGGCATGATTGGCACTTTTCGTCATGATTAAGCTTGCTCGCTCACGCGTTGGTAATATATTTTGTTTTAAATTCAGCCAGTTAATCTCTTTCCATAACGATGTGGCGGTGTTGATAGCCTCATCTTCTGATAATTTTGCATAGTTATGGAAATAAGAGTCCGGGTTGGTAAACGCCCCTTCACGGAATTTCAGGAAACGGTTGATATACCACGTCTGGAGTAATTCTTCTGGCGCATCAACATAAATAGAAAAGTCGACAAAGTCAGAAACAAATACATGATGCGGATCGTGAGGATAGTCCATCCCGCTTTGTAATACATTTAGCCCTTCGAGTATTAATATGTCGGGCTGGGCAACGGTTTTGTCGCCATCAGGGATCACATCATAGATGAGATGGGAATAGACCGGCGCCGTGACGTTAGGTACGCCTGATTTCAGATCGGAAACGAATTTAACCAAGCGATGCATATCATAGGACTGGGGGAAGCCTTTCTTCTTCATCAGTCCACGATCTTTCAATACCTGGTTAGGGTGGAGAAAGCCATCGGTAGTAATCAACTCAACCTTGCGATGCTCGGGCCAGCGACTGAGCAAAGCCTGCAAAACACGCGCAGTCGTACTTTTACCGACGGCGACGCTGCCAGCAATGCTAATAATATAAGGAATACGCTCGCCATTCGTGCCTAAAAATTGCTCCAGCACGGCCTGACGTCGCAGGTTCGAACTGATGTAAAAGTTTAGCAAACGCGAGAGAGGCAAATAAATCTCGGCAACTTCTTCCAGCGATAAGTCTTCGTTAATGCCTTTAAGACGAGCAATCTCTTCCTCGGTCAGGGTCATCGGCACGGAATCACGAAGCGCAGCCCACTGGTTGCGATCAAACTGTAGGTAAGGCGACGTTAACGCTTGCTCTTTTATACTCATACGCATGGTCTGGCTGTCATTGCTATATCAGGTCTGCGGTAAAAAACGAAATCATCCCGGTACGCAATGGCACGCACATTTCAGTTAATTTGGACAATGGGCAGGAGGGTAACACCAGATGGGGGGGAATAATAAGAAAAAATCATCCTCTGAAATGCAATGTGACGGGTATTCCAGATGTATAAAGATGTGCTTTCTCTCTATCAAAGCGTACCTGCCGGAGCAAAATTCCTCCCAGAGGAGGCACGTGACGTTGGAAATTTGTCCAATCCAAAGAGGAAATAGATTATTTATCGGTCGTATAGTGCAAAATGTGAGCGATAGAACATTTTATGCAATTTTTTAGTTGCATGAGTGCGCGTGTCTCCATAAAATGCGCGCTACTTGATGCCGACTTAGCTCAGTAGGTAGAGCAACTGACTTGTAATCAGTAGGTCACCAGTTCGATTCCGGTAGTCGGCACCATCAAGTCCGGTGGGGTTCCCGAGCGGCCAAAGGGAGCAGACTGTAAATCTGCCGTCACAGACTTCGAAGGTTCGAATCCTTCCCCCACCACCACTTTCTGGCAGCGTTATCGCCGCCTGAGTTGATTAAAAAATTAATCAGCTCGAACAGAAAAGAGAGAAATCTCTTTTTTGTTGCAGAAAGAACTGGGTAGCCGAGTTTCAGGATGCGGGCATCGTATAATGGCTATTACCTCAGCCTTCCAAGCTGATGATGCGGGTTCGATTCCCGCTGCCCGCTCCAGACGTGCTGATATGGCTCAGTTGGTAGAGCGCACCCTTGGTAAGGGTGAGGTCCCCAGTTCGACTCTGGGTATCAGCACCACTTCACTTCTCCTTCCCGTTTCTCTCTGTTTACTTTTAAAAGCATTCAACAGCTCAGGTATATTGCCTGGTTGATGTGGTGATATCACCGATTTATCCGTGTCTTAGAGGGACAATCGATGTCTAAAGAAAAATTTGAACGTACTAAACCGCACGTTAACGTCGGTACTATCGGCCACGTTGACCATGGTAAAACAACGCTGACCGCTGCAATCACTACCGTACTGGCTAAAACCTACGGCGGTGCTGCTCGTGCATTCGACCAGATCGATAACGCGCCGGAAGAAAAAGCTCGTGGTATCACCATCAACACTTCTCACGTTGAATATGACACCCCGACTCGCCACTACGCACACGTAGACTGCCCGGGCCACGCCGACTATGTTAAAAACATGATCACCGGTGCTGCGCAGATGGACGGCGCGATCCTGGTTGTTGCTGCGACTGACGGCCCGATGCCGCAGACTCGTGAGCACATCCTGCTGGGTCGTCAGGTAGGCGTTCCGTACATCATCGTGTTCCTGAACAAATGCGACATGGTTGATGACGAAGAGCTGCTGGAACTGGTAGAAATGGAAGTTCGTGAACTTCTGTCTCAGTACGATTTCCCGGGCGACGACACTCCGATCGTTCGTGGTTCTGCTCTGAAAGCGCTGGAAGGCGAAGCAGAGTGGGAAGCGAAAATCATCGAACTGGCTGGCTTCCTGGATTCTTACATCCCAGAACCAGAGCGTGCGATTGACAAGCCGTTCCTGCTGCCTATCGAAGACGTATTCTCCATCTCCGGTCGTGGTACCGTTGTTACCGGTCGTGTAGAGCGCGGTATCATCAAAGTTGGTGAAGAAGTTGAAATCGTTGGTATCAAAGAGACTGCTAAGTCTACCTGTACTGGCGTTGAAATGTTCCGCAAACTGCTGGACGAAGGCCGTGCTGGTGAGAACGTTGGTGTTCTGCTGCGTGGTATCAAACGTGAAGAAATCGAACGTGGTCAGGTACTGGCTAAGCCGGGCTCTATCAAGCCGCACACCAAGTTCGAATCTGAAGTGTACATTCTGTCCAAAGACGAAGGCGGCCGTCATACTCCGTTCTTCAAAGGCTACCGTCCGCAGTTCTACTTCCGTACTACTGACGTGACTGGTACCATCGAACTGCCAGAAGGCGTAGAGATGGTAATGCCGGGCGACAACATCAAAATGGTTGTTACCCTGATCCACCCAATCGCGATGGACGACGGTCTGCGTTTCGCAATCCGTGAAGGCGGCCGTACTGTTGGTGCGGGCGTTGTTGCCAAAGTAATGAGCTAATTGCCGAATAACATTTGACGCAATGCGCAATAAAAGGGCATCATTTGATGCCCTTTTTGCACGCTTTCACACCAGAACCTGGCTCATCAGTGATTTTTTTTGTCATAATCATTGCTGAGACAGGCTCTGAAGAGGGCGTTTAGTCCGAAACGCACCAGAGCATTTCGGTTTGGATCGCCTCGCTTACGCGGGGTGAAAATGTTTGTAGAATACTTCTGACAGGTTGGTTTATGAGTGCGAATACCGAAGCTCAAGGAAGCGGGCGCGGCCTGGAAGCGATGAAGTGGGTTGTTGTCGCTGTATTGCTGCTTGTAGCTATCGTTGGCAACTACCTCTATCGTGACATGATGCTGCCGCTGCGTGCGCTGGCCGTAGTGATTCTGATTGCCGCAGCGGGTGGTGTCGCGCTGTTGACAACAAAAGGTAAAGCGACCGTTGCTTTTGCCCGTGAAGCGAGAACCGAAGTCCGTAAGGTCATTTGGCCAACTCGCCAGGAAACATTGCACACCACATTAATTGTGGCTGCGGTTACCGCAGTAATGTCACTGATCCTGTGGGGACTGGATGGTATTCTGGTTCGCCTGGTATCCTTTATCACTGGCCTGAGGTTCTAAGATGTCTGAAGCCCCTAAAAAGCGCTGGTACGTCGTTCAGGCGTTTTCCGGTTTTGAAGGCCGCGTAGCCACGTCGCTGCGCGAATATATCAAGTTACAAAATATGGAAGAGCTGTTTGGCGAAGTCATGGTGCCGACCGAAGAAGTGGTCGAAATCCGTGGTGGCCAGCGTCGCAAGAGCGAACGTAAATTCTTCCCGGGCTATGTACTGGTCCAGATGGTGATGAATGACGCAAGCTGGCACCTGGTGCGCAGCGTGCCGCGTGTGATGGGCTTTATCGGCGGTACATCTGACCGTCCGGCGCCGATCAGCGACAAAGAAGTTGATGCGATCATGAACCGTCTGCAGCAGGTTGGCGATAAACCGCGTCCGAAAACGATGTTTGAGCCAGGTGAAATGGTTCGCGTTAGTGACGGTCCATTTGCTGACTTTAACGGCGTGGTTGAAGAAGTGGACTACGAGAAGTCCCGCCTGAAAGTCTCTGTTTCTATCTTCGGTCGTGCGACCCCGGTAGAACTGGACTTTGCCCAGGTAGAAAAAGCCTAAACAGCGATCAAAAAAGCGGCGATTTAATCGTTGCACAAGGCGCGAGATTGGAATACAATTTCGCGCCTTTTGTTTTTATGGGCCCTGTCCGTAAAACGAATTTAATCACGGGGAGCCTCCTTGAGGCGCTATAACCCAACTAGAGGAATTTAGAATGGCTAAGAAAGTCCAGGCCTACGTCAAGCTGCAGGTTGCAGCTGGTATGGCTAACCCGAGTCCGCCGGTAGGTCCAGCACTGGGTCAACAAGGCGTGAACATCATGGAATTCTGCAAAGCGTTCAACGCAAAAACTGATTCCATGGAAAAAGGTCTGCCGATCCCGGTTGTTATCACCGTTTACGCTGACCGTTCTTTCACTTTCGTTACCAAAACGCCTCCGGCAGCAGTTCTGCTGAAGAAAGCGGCTGGTATCAAGTCTGGTTCCGGCAAGCCGAACAAAGACAAAGTGGGTAAAATTTCCCGCGCTCAGCTGCAGGAAATCGCGCAGACCAAAGCTGCCGACATGACTGGTTCCGACATTGAAGCGATGACTCGCTCCATTGAAGGTACTGCACGTTCCATGGGCCTGGTAGTGGAGGACTAAGAAATGGCTAAACTGACCAAGCGTATGCGCGTGATCCGTGACAAAGTTGATGCAACTAAACAGTACGACATCAACGAAGCTATTGCTCTGCTGAAAGAGCTGGCCACTGCTAAATTCGTAGAAAGCGTAGACGTTGCCGTTAACCTCGGCATCGACGCTCGTAAATCTGACCAGAACGTACGTGGTGCAACTGTACTGCCGCACGGTACTGGCCGTTCCGTTCGCGTAGCCGTATTTGCCCAGGGCGCAAACGCTGAAGCTGCTAAAGCTGCAGGCGCTGAGCTGGTAGGTATGGAAGATCTGGCTGACCAGATCAAGAAAGGCGAAATGAACTTTGACGTTGTTATTGCTTCCCCGGATGCAATGCGCGTTGTTGGCCAGCTGGGTCAGGTTCTGGGCCCGCGCGGCCTGATGCCAAACCCGAAAGTTGGTACTGTAACCCCTAACGTTGCTGAAGCAGTTAAGAACGCTAAAGCAGGTCAGGTTCGTTACCGTAACGACAAAAACGGCATCATCCACACCACCATCGGTAAAGTGGATTTTGACGCTGACAAACTGAAAGAAAACCTGGAATCTCTGCTGGTTGCGCTGAAAAAAGCGAAACCGACTCAGGCTAAAGGCGTGTACATCAAGAAAGTTAGCATCTCCACCACCATGGGTGCTGGTGTTGCCGTTGATCAGTCCGGTCTGACTGCGACTGTGGCGAACTAATATTCGCCTTTACGTGGGCGGTGATTTTGTCTACAATCTTACCCCCACGTTTCTGTTTAAATAAACAGAACTCTATGCGAGTCATTTGAATTGTAGCAAGGCAGCAATTGAGTGAATCGCCGGGAGTGTAGTTAACTACATGACCGGTGTGAACGAGAGCAGCTAACGCGGTTACAGTTCAAAGGGCGAAGTCATAGACAAGATTTGTTCGTTGGAGCCTGGCCTATCCAGGCCTCCGTCGAAGACCGCAGGTGTTTCGTAAGAAACTTAATGCCCTGCGTAGACGGTGACAGAACGCTAAGATTATTTCTGATACTCTGGCTTGTTTCTGCTCACCGTATTTAGACGCTCTTTCCGTTGGGGAGAGTGAAGTGAGTTCCGGAACATGAGTTCCGGCAAACATCCAGGAGCAAAGCTAATGGCTTTAAATCTTCAAGACAAACAAGCGATTGTTGCTGAAGTCAGCGAAGTAGCCAAAGGCGCGCTGTCTGCAGTAGTTGCGGATTCCCGTGGCGTAACTGTAGATAAAATGACTGAACTGCGTAAAGCAGGTCGTGAAGCTGGCGTATACATGCGTGTTGTTCGTAACACCCTGCTGCGCCGCGTCGTTGAAGGTACTCAGTTCGAGTGCCTGAAAGACACGTTTGTTGGTCCGACCCTGATTGCATACTCTATGGAACACCCGGGCGCTGCTGCTCGTCTGTTCAAAGAGTTCGCGAAAGCGAATGCAAAATTTGAGGTCAAAGCCGCAGCCTTTGAAGGTGAATTGATCCCGGCATCGCAAATCGATCGCCTGGCAACTCTGCCGACCTACGAAGAAGCAATTGCACGCCTGATGGCAACCATGAAAGAAGCTTCGGCTGGCAAACTGGTTCGTACTCTGGCTGCTGTACGCGATGCGAAAGAAGCTGCTTAATCGCAGTTATCTTTCTCAAGCATCTGCTTACGTATAAACTTATTCTGATTTTCAGGAACAATTTAAATGTCTATCACTAAAGATCAAATCATTGAAGCAGTATCCGCTATGTCCGTAATGGACGTTGTAGAACTGATCTCTGCAATGGAAGAAAAATTCGGTGTTTCCGCTGCTGCTGCTGTAGCTGTAGCTGCTGGCCCGGCTGAAGCTGCTGAAGAAAAAACTGAATTCGACGTAATTCTGAAAGCTGCTGGCGCTAACAAAGTTGCTGTAATCAAAGCAGTACGTGGCGCAACTGGCCTGGGTCTGAAAGAAGCTAAAGACCTGGTAGAATCTGCTCCGGCTGCCCTGAAAGAAGGCATCAGCAAAGACGACGCAGAAGCACTGAAAAAATCTCTGGAAGAAGCTGGCGCTGAAGTTGAAGTTAAATAAGCCAACTTTTCTGGTTGCAGCCTAAGAAATTAGGCTGATGGCTGGTGACTTTTTAGTCACCAGCCTTTTTGCGCTGTAAGGCGCCAGTAGCATTTCACACTGTTTGACTACTGCTGTGCCTTTCAATGCTTGTTTCTATCGACGTCTTAATATACTGCGACAGAGCATCAGTTCTGTGTAAATCGCAATGAAATGGTTTAAGCGTGATAGCAACAGGCATTGCGGAAAGTATTCGATTTTCCGGTCAACAAAATAGTGTTGCACAAACTGTCCCTTCGTCGGACAGATGGGTCGACTTGTCAGCGAGCTGAGGAACCCTAATGGTTTACTCCTATACCGAGAAAAAACGTATTCGTAAGGATTTTGGTAAACGTCCACAAGTGTTGGACATACCTTATCTCCTTTCTATCCAGCTTGACTCGTTTCAGAAGTTCATCGAGCAAGATCCTGAAGGGCAGTATGGTCTGGAAGCAGCTTTCCGTTCCGTTTTCCCGATTCAGAGCTACAGCGGTAATTCCGAGCTGCAATACGTCAGCTACCGCCTTGGCGAACCGGTGTTTGACGTTCAGGAATGTCAGATCCGTGGCGTGACCTATTCCGCACCGCTGCGCGTAAAACTGCGTCTGGTGATCTACGAGCGCGAAGCGCCGGAAGGCACCGTAAAAGACATTAAAGAACAAGAAGTCTACATGGGCGAAATTCCGCTCATGACTGACAACGGTACTTTTGTAATCAATGGTACTGAGCGTGTTATCGTTTCTCAGCTGCACCGTAGTCCTGGCGTCTTCTTTGACTCCGACAAAGGTAAAACCCACTCTTCGGGTAAAGTGCTGTATAACGCGCGCATCATCCCTTACCGTGGTTCCTGGCTGGACTTCGAATTCGATCCGAAGGACAACCTGTTCGTACGTATTGACCGTCGCCGTAAACTGCCTGCGACCATTATTCTGCGTGCACTGAACTACACCACTGAGCAGATCCTTGACCTGTTCTTTGAAAAAGTTGTTTTCGAAATTCGCGACAACAAGCTGCAGATGGAACTGGTGCCGGAACGCCTGCGTGGTGAAACCGCTTCCTTTGACATTGAAGCTAACGGCAAAGTCTACGTCGAAAAAGGCCGTCGCATCACTGCGCGCCACATTCGCCAACTGGAAAAAGACGATATCAAACATATCGAAGTTCCGGTTGAATACATTGCTGGTAAAGTTGCGGCTAAAGACTACGTTGACGAATCTACTGGCGAGCTGATCTGCGCAGCTAACATGGAGCTGAGCCTGGATCTGCTGGCTAAGCTGAGCCAGTCTGGTCACAAGCGTATCGAAACGCTGTTCACTAACGATCTGGATCACGGTCCGTACATTTCTGAAACTGTACGTGTTGACCCAACCAACGATCGTCTGAGCGCACTGGTAGAAATCTACCGCATGATGCGTCCTGGTGAGCCGCCGACTCGTGAAGCTGCTGAAAGCCTGTTCGAGAACCTGTTCTTCTCCGAAGACCGCTATGACCTGTCTGCGGTTGGTCGTATGAAGTTCAACCGTTCTCTGCTGCGCGACGAAATCGAAGGTTCCGGTATCCTGAGCAAAGACGACATCATCGAAGTGATGAAGAAGCTCATCGATATCCGTAACGGTAAAGGCGAAGTCGATGATATCGACCACCTCGGCAACCGTCGTATCCGTTCCGTAGGCGAAATGGCGGAAAACCAGTTCCGCGTTGGCCTGGTACGTGTTGAGCGTGCGGTGAAAGAGCGTCTGTCTCTGGGCGATCTGGATACCCTGATGCCTCAGGATATGATCAACGCCAAGCCGATTTCTGCAGCAGTGAAAGAGTTCTTTGGTTCCAGCCAGCTGTCTCAGTTTATGGACCAGAACAACCCGCTGTCTGAGATTACGCACAAACGTCGTATCTCCGCACTCGGCCCAGGCGGTCTGACCCGTGAACGCGCAGGCTTCGAAGTTCGAGACGTACACCCGACTCACTACGGTCGCGTATGTCCAATCGAAACGCCTGAAGGTCCGAACATCGGTCTGATCAACTCCCTGTCCGTGTATGCACAGACTAACGAATACGGCTTCCTCGAGACTCCGTATCGTAAAGTGACCGACGGTGTTGTAACTGACGAAATTCATTACCTATCTGCTATCGAAGAAGGCAACTACGTTATCGCTCAGGCGAACTCCAACCTGGATGACGAAGGCCACTTTGTAGAAGATCTGGTTACCTGCCGTAGCAAAGGCGAATCCAGCTTGTTCAGCCGCGACCAGGTTGACTACATGGACGTATCCACCCAGCAGGTGGTATCCGTCGGTGCGTCCCTGATCCCGTTCCTGGAACACGATGACGCCAACCGTGCATTGATGGGTGCGAACATGCAACGTCAGGCGGTTCCGACTCTGCGCGCTGATAAGCCGCTGGTTGGTACCGGTATGGAACGTGCTGTTGCCGTTGACTCCGGTGTTACTGCAGTTGCTAAACGTGGCGGTACTGTTCAGTACGTGGATGCTTCCCGTATCGTTATCAAAGTTAACGAAGACGAGATGTACCCGGGCGAAGCAGGTATCGACATTTATAACCTGACCAAATACACCCGTTCTAACCAGAACACCTGTATCAACCAGATGCCTTGCGTATCTCTGGGCGAGCCGGTTGAACGTGGTGATGTGCTGGCAGACGGTCCGTCCACCGACCTCGGTGAACTGGCGCTGGGTCAGAACATGCGCGTGGCATTCATGCCATGGAATGGTTACAACTTCGAAGACTCCATCCTCGTATCCGAGCGTGTTGTCCAGGAAGACCGTTTCACCACCATCCACATTCAGGAACTGGCATGTGTGTCCCGTGACACCAAGCTGGGGCCAGAAGAGATCACCGCTGACATCCCGAACGTGGGTGAAGCTGCGCTCTCCAAACTGGATGAATCCGGTATCGTTTATATCGGTGCGGAAGTGACCGGTGGCGACATTCTGGTTGGTAAGGTAACGCCGAAAGGTGAAACCCAACTGACGCCAGAAGAGAAGCTGCTGCGTGCGATCTTCGGTGAGAAAGCGTCTGACGTTAAAGACTCTTCTCTGCGCGTGCCAAACGGTGTTTCCGGTACGATTATCGACGTTCAGGTCTTTACTCGCGATGGCGTAGAAAAAGACAAACGTGCGCTGGAAATCGAAGAGATGCAGCTGAAGCAGGCGAAAAAAGACCTGTCTGAAGAACTGCAGATCCTCGAAGCTGGCCTGTTCAGCCGTATCTACGCAGTGCTGGTTTCCGGTGGTGTTGAAGCTGAGAAGCTCGACAAACTGCCGCGTGACCGCTGGTTAGAACTCGGCCTGACCGACGAAGAGAAACAGAATCAGCTGGAACAACTGGCTGAGCAGTACGACGAACTGAAACACGAATTCGAGAAAAAACTCGAAGCGAAACGCCGTAAAATCACTCAGGGCGACGATCTGGCACCGGGCGTGCTGAAGATTGTTAAGGTGTATCTGGCGGTTAAACGTCGGATCCAGCCTGGTGATAAGATGGCAGGTCGTCACGGTAACAAGGGTGTAATCTCTAAGATCAACCCGATCGAAGATATGCCACACGATGCTAACGGTACGCCGGTAGATATCGTACTGAACCCGCTGGGCGTACCATCGCGTATGAACATCGGTCAGATCCTTGAAACCCACCTGGGTATGGCTGCAAAAGGTATCGGCGATAAGATCAACGCCATGCTGAAACAGCAGCAAGAAGTCGCGAAACTGCGCGAATTCATCCAGCGTGCTTACGATCTGGGTTCAGATGTTCGTCAGAAAGTTGACCTGAATACCTTCAGCGATGAAGAAGTTCTGCGTCTGGCTGAAAACCTGAAAAAAGGTATGCCGATCGCAACGCCGGTATTCGACGGTGCGAAAGAGTCTGAAATCAAGGAACTGTTACAGCTGGGTGGCCTGCCGACTTCCGGTCAGATCACACTGTTCGACGGTCGTACCGGTGAGCAGTTCGAGCGCCAGGTTACCGTTGGCTACATGTACATGCTGAAACTGAACCACCTGGTTGATGACAAGATGCATGCGCGTTCTACCGGTTCTTACAGCCTGGTTACTCAGCAGCCGCTGGGTGGTAAGGCGCAGTTCGGTGGTCAGCGCTTCGGGGAGATGGAAGTGTGGGCGCTGGAAGCATATGGCGCAGCATACACCCTGCAGGAAATGCTCACCGTTAAGTCTGATGACGTGAACGGTCGTACTAAGATGTATAAAAACATCGTGGACGGCAACCATCAGATGGAACCAGGCATGCCGGAATCCTTCAACGTACTGTTGAAAGAGATTCGTTCGCTGGGTATCAACATCGAGCTGGAAGACGAGTAACTCTCGATCAAACAGGTCACTGGTGCTGGCGTAACAGCCAGCGCCAGATTGTGCTAACTCCGACGGGAGCAAATCCGTGAAAGATTTATTAAAGTTTCTGAAAGCGCAGACTAAAACCGAAGAGTTTGATGCGATCAAAATTGCTCTGGCCTCGCCAGACATGATCCGTTCATGGTCTTTCGGTGAAGTTAAGAAGCCGGAAACCATTAACTACCGTACGTTCAAACCTGAACGTGACGGCCTTTTCTGCGCCCGTATCTTTGGGCCGGTAAAAGACTATGAGTGCCTGTGCGGTAAGTACAAGCGCCTGAAACACCGTGGTGTGATCTGTGAGAAGTGCGGCGTTGAAGTGACCCAGACCAAAGTACGCCGTGAGCGTATGGGCCACATCGAGCTGGCGTCTCCGACCGCTCACATCTGGTTCCTGAAATCTCTGCCGTCCCGTATCGGTTTGCTGCTCGATATGCCGCTGCGCGATATCGAACGTGTACTGTACTTCGAATCCTATGTTGTTATCGAAGGCGGTATGACTAACCTGGAACGTCAACAGATTCTGACTGAAGAGCAGTATCTGGACGCGCTGGAAGAGTTCGGTGACGAATTCGACGCGAAGATGGGTGCGGAAGCTATTCAGGCCCTGCTGAAGAGCATGGATCTGGAGCAAGAGTGTGAAACTCTGCGCGAAGAGCTGAACGAAACCAACTCCGAAACCAAGCGTAAGAAGCTGACCAAGCGTATCAAACTGCTGGAAGCCTTCGTACAGTCTGGCAACAAGCCAGAGTGGATGATCCTGACCGTTCTGCCGGTTCTGCCGCCAGATCTGCGTCCGCTGGTTCCGCTGGATGGTGGTCGTTTCGCAACATCGGATCTGAACGATCTGTATCGTCGCGTTATCAACCGTAACAACCGTCTGAAGCGTCTGCTGGATCTGGCTGCGCCGGACATCATCGTACGCAACGAAAAACGTATGCTGCAGGAAGCGGTTGACGCCCTGCTGGATAACGGTCGTCGCGGTCGTGCGATCACCGGTTCTAACAAACGTCCTCTGAAATCTTTGGCCGACATGATCAAAGGTAAGCAGGGTCGTTTCCGTCAGAACCTGCTCGGTAAGCGTGTTGACTACTCCGGTCGTTCTGTAATCACCGTAGGTCCATACCTGCGTCTGCATCAGTGCGGTCTGCCGAAGAAAATGGCACTGGAACTGTTCAAACCGTTCATCTACGGCAAGCTGGAACTGCGTGGCCTGGCCACCACCATCAAAGCCGCTAAGAAAATGGTTGAGCGTGAAGAAGCTGTCGTTTGGGATATCCTGGACGAAGTTATCCGCGAACACCCGGTACTGCTGAACCGTGCACCAACACTGCACCGTCTGGGTATCCAGGCATTTGAACCGGTACTGATCGAAGGTAAAGCTATCCAGCTGCACCCGCTGGTTTGTGCGGCATATAACGCCGACTTCGATGGTGACCAGATGGCTGTTCACGTACCGCTGACGCTGGAAGCCCAGCTCGAAGCGCGTGCGCTGATGATGTCTACCAACAACATCCTGTCTCCGGCGAACGGCGAACCTATCATCGTTCCGTCTCAGGACGTTGTATTGGGTCTGTACTACATGACCCGTGACTGTGTTAACGCCAAAGGCGAAGGCATGGTGCTGACTGGCCCGAAAGAAGCTGAGCGTATCTATCGCGCAGGTCTGGCCTCTCTGCATGCGCGCGTTAAAGTGCGTATCACCGAATATGAAAAAGATGAAAACGGCGAATTCGTTGCGAAAACCAGCCTGAAAGACACGACCGTTGGCCGTGCCATTCTGTGGATGATCGTACCGAAAGGTCTGCCTTTCTCCATCGTCAACCAGGCGCTGGGCAAGAAAGCTATCTCCAAAATGCTGAACACCTGTTACCGCATTCTGGGCCTGAAGCCGACCGTTATCTTCGCTGACCAGACAATGTACACCGGCTTTGCATATGCAGCGCGTTCAGGTGCATCTGTTGGTATTGATGACATGGTCATCCCAGAGAAGAAACACGAGATCATCTCTGAAGCGGAAGCTGAAGTTGCTGAGATCCAGGAGCAGTTCCAGTCTGGTCTGGTAACCGCAGGCGAACGCTATAACAAAGTTATCGATATCTGGGCTGCGGCGAACGATCGTGTATCCAAAGCGATGATGGATAACCTGCAAACCGAAACCGTTATTAACCGTGACGGCGTAGAAGAGCAGCAGGTTTCCTTCAACAGCATCTACATGATGGCCGACTCCGGTGCGCGTGGTTCTGCAGCACAGATTCGTCAGCTGGCCGGTATGCGTGGTCTGATGGCGAAGCCAGATGGCTCCATCATCGAAACGCCAATCACCGCGAACTTCCGTGAAGGTCTGAACGTACTCCAGTACTTCATCTCTACTCACGGTGCTCGTAAAGGTCTGGCGGATACCGCACTGAAAACAGCGAACTCCGGTTATCTGACTCGTCGTCTGGTTGACGTCGCGCAGGACCTGGTTGTTACTGAAGACGATTGCGGCACTCTGGAAGGCATCACCATGACCCCGGTTATCGAGGGTGGTGATGTTAAAGAGCCGCTGCGCGATCGCGTTCTGGGTCGTGTAACTGCTGAAGACGTTCTGAAGCCGGGTACGGCGGATATTCTGGTTCCACGCAACACGCTGCTGCACGAACAGTGGTGTGATCTGCTGGAAGAGAACTCCGTTGACTCCGTTAAAGTCCGTTCCGTTGTATCTTGTGACACCGACTTTGGTGTATGTGCGCACTGCTACGGTCGTGACCTGGCGCGTGGCCACATCATCAACAAAGGTGAAGCAATCGGCGTTATCGCGGCACAGTCCATCGGTGAACCGGGTACACAGCTGACGATGCGTACGTTCCACATCGGTGGTGCGGCATCTCGTGCGGCTGCTGAATCCAGCATCCAGGTGAAAAACAAAGGTAGCATCCGTCTGAGCAACGCGAAGTCGGTTGTGAACTCCAGCGGTAAACTGGTTATCACCTCACGTAACACCGAACTGAAACTGATCGACGAATTCGGCCGTACCAAAGAAAGCTATAAAGTGCCTTACGGCTCCGTTATGGCGAAAGGTGATGGCGAACAGGTTGCTGGCGGCGAAACCGTAGCAAACTGGGATCCGCATACCATGCCGGTTATCACCGAAGTGAGTGGTTTTGTCCGCTTCACTGACATGATCGACGGCCAGACCATTACTCGTCAGACCGACGAGCTGACCGGTCTGTCTTCTCTGGTGGTTCTGGATTCTGCAGAGCGTACTGCGGGTGGTAAAGACCTGCGTCCGGCACTGAAAATTGTTGATGCTCAGGGCAACGACGTTCTGATCCCAGGCACCGATATGCCTGCTCAGTACTTCCTGCCGGGTAAAGCGATTGTTCAGTTGGAAGATGGCGTACAGATCAGCTCTGGTGACACCCTGGCGCGTGTTCCGCAGGAATCCGGCGGTACCAAGGATATCACCGGTGGTCTGCCGCGCGTTGCGGACCTGTTCGAAGCACGTCGTCCGAAAGAGCCGGCAATCCTGGCTGAAATCAGCGGCATCATTTCCTTCGGTAAAGAAACCAAAGGTAAACGTCGTCTGGTTATCACCCCGGTAGACGGTAGCGAACCGTACGAAGAGATGATTCCGAAATGGCGTCAGCTCAACGTGTTCGAAGGTGAACGTGTAGAACGTGGTGACGTGGTTTCCGACGGTCCGGAAGCGCCGCACGACATCCTGCGTCTGCGTGGTGTGCATGCTGTAACTCGTTACATCGTTAACGAAGTTCAGGACGTATACCGTCTGCAGGGTGTTAAGATTAACGATAAACACATCGAAGTTATCGTTCGTCAGATGCTGCGTAAAGCCACCATCGAAAGCGCTGGTAGCTCCGATTTCCTGGAAGGCGAGCAGGTTGAATACTCCCGCGTCAAGATCGCAAACCGCGAGCTGGAAGCGAACGGCAAAGTGGGTGCAACGTTCTCCCGCGATCTGCTGGGTATCACCAAAGCGTCTCTGGCAACCGAGTCCTTCATCTCTGCAGCATCGTTCCAGGAAACCACGCGTGTCCTGACCGAAGCAGCTGTTGCAGGTAAACGTGATGAACTGCGCGGTCTGAAAGAGAACGTCATCGTAGGTCGTCTGATCCCGGCAGGTACTGGTTATGCGTACCACCAGGATCGTATGCGCCGTCGCGCAGCGGGCGAACTGCCAGCTGCACCGCAGGTAACTGCTGAAGATGCGTCTGCTAGCCTGGCAGAACTGCTGAACGCAGGCCTGGGCGGTTCTGACAACGATTAATCGTTGCCGACCATAATAAAAAACCCGCTTCGGCGGGTTTTTTTATGTCTATGTTATTTCTGATGGCGCTTATCAGGTCTACGAAGCCATCAGGCAGTGTCATTAATTTACCGGTGGTAACCGCCGATAAAGCTCAATCATATCGCCGGCCAGATCCTGAATCACCATGGCATTCATCAGGTGGTCCTGCGAATGGACGGTGATGAGATTAACCGGTAGTTTGCCGGTGCCCTCGTCAATACCGATCAGCTGGGTCTGGATTTTATGTGCTTGTTTGACGTACTCGCGTGATTCCGTCATCGCTTGTTCTGCACCGGAGAAATCACCTTTACGCGCCAGTTGCAATGCCGTCAGGGCCTGGCTGCGTGCAGCGCCAGCGTTTACCAATAACTCCATGATGATCGTTTCTATCTCTTCCATACCATCACTCCAGTAGTTTCAGCGCCTTATCCAGTACCGCATCGCCTTTCATCATGCCGTAATCCATCATGTCGATAACGGCAACCTTTTTGCCTAGTGGGTCGGCGATCGCCTGTAGCTTGGCCTGTTCATACTTAACCTGTGGACCGAGCAAAACGATATCCGCTGTAGCGATATTCTCTTCAAACTCGGCCACCGGGACGGCTTTGATAGTGACGTCGACGCCTTTTTTCTGGGCGGCATCTTTCATCCTTTGCACCAGCATGCTGGTGGACATTCCGGCGGCACAGCATAAAACGATGTTTTTCATAAGCAGTCTCGATCAACATGTGTGAGTTGATAATTATCGCGAGCCAGCCATAGCAACAACTGCTTTGCAACGATTGTGTGCAAGGCATCACAAAGAAAGCTGCTTTTTCTGAAACCGGTTACAAAAAGAGGCGGAACCCTGCGATCTGGACCAGGGCCAGCGGCTTTTTGACTCGCTTATCACATGCTGGAATATATAATTACTGTCAATAAATACATGTTATAAAAAACAGTATTGACAGCGTTTTTTAAACCCGTATGTTAACACTTAACAGCGGAGAAATTGTAGTTTGCTGTTAACGTAGTAAGTGTTAGTAGAGCTTGATTGGGGTTTGCGATAAAGGCCACGAAGTATTTTTTGTATGGGATAGTCGATGCTGAAAACGCTATTTTTTCACTTCGACAATGCTTTCAGGCCACGTAGTTGATATATCTAATCGCAAAAAGTCAGTAAAGCGCGACGATGTAACGCCATGATTTTATAGTAAATGTTTGTGATTTCTGCTTTTCTGGTTATCACAAGGGAAATAAGGCAACGCATCAAAGAGTATATGTCGCGAGGGGAAGTGTACTTGTTTAGGTCACCAGCCTTGAGTTCTATTATCAAGCGGGTGGAATGTGTTTAACGGTAAATAGAGGAAAGCTTTAGTTAGTATCAATATCCAATATTATCTGTAGTAAACGTGTACATTTTAAAGTAGTACCATCAGCAGTATTAAATCGTTAAGTTTATTAATGTTAAATTTGAAGTGTGTAGTAACGTAAAGCCCTGACTGCAATAGTCGGGGCTTTTGTTCATTGTAGATCAAGCTGTTATCCAGGATGCTTAGCCGCGATGGTTCAACATTGCAGCACTCAGTGGGTATTAAAAAAATTAATGCTTGCTTAATGATTAGAAGTAGGTCTACTATAGCGGCATCGGTTTGGAACACAGACCTTATGCAAGCAGTTTTAGTAAAGCAGTTCTCAGTTCAAGCGTTATCCTCAGATACTCTTCTTCATGAGCCTCCTCCCTAAGTGCCCCATAAGTTAATTTCTGCAAAACAGGCCATCTTCGCTGCATAAGCGGCTCAAAAACATGAAAGGAAGTATCTATGTCTAACAAAATGACTGGTTTAGTAAAATGGTTTAACTCTGATAAAGGCTTCGGCTTTATCACTCCTCAGGACGGTAGCAAGGATGTGTTTGTGCATTTCTCCGCTATCCAGAGTAACGATTTTAAAACGTTAGATGAAGGTCAAAAGGTGGAGTTCTCCGTGGAGAATGGCGCTAAAGGCCCGTCTGCTGTTAACGTTGTCGCGCTGTAATCGCCGATAATTTCACGAGCGCTTACGATAGCGATGAAGGCCAGAGCCCGAGCAGTTAAGTGCCAGTGAAGAAAAAACCCGCGAAAGCGGGTTTTTTTGTTTATGCGATTGCTCCTGACCTACGGTACCTGTGAAGCGCGCCCCAGATAGCTGTCCCAGTCTTTCCACACGGGCTGTAAACCCTGGGCCATGAGTGCTTCAGCAACGGCTTCTGGGCGACGATCGTCGTGCGGGGAGAACTGTTCCAGTTCGGGCTGGTTATCGGCATAACCACCGGGCTGGGTTTTTGAGAAGGCGCTGACGTTGTTGATCGCCAACGGGATCACATGGTCACGAAACCATGGCGATTCGCGGGTGGAGAGCGACAGCTCAATTTCTGGCGCCAGTAAACGAAACGCGCAAATGGTCTGGACCAACTGTCGCTCATCCATGATCGATGCAGGCTCAACGCCTCCGGTGCATGGGCGCAGGCGAGGGAAGGAGATAGAGTAACGGCTCTGCCAGTAATGCTGCTGCATCCATAGCAGATGTTCAGCCACCATATAGCAATCAACCCGCCAGCTGTCGGACAAACCAATCAACGCGCCAAGACCGATTTTGTCGATCCCTGCGCGGCCCAGCCTGTCCGGCGTTTCCAGGCGCCAGAAGAAATCCTGCTTTTTCCCTTTTAAATGGTGACGAGCGTAAGTTGCCTCATGATAACTCTCCTGATACACCATCACGCCATCCAGCCCCAGCGTCTTCAGCTCTGCATATTCAGCCTCTGACAACGGCTGTACCTCCATCTGTAAAGAGGCGAACTGGCGGCGAATGGCGGGCAAATGGCGACGAAAGTAATCCATCCCCACTTTTGCCTGATGTTCACCGGTGACCAGCAGCAGATGCTCAAAGCCCAGCTCACGGATAGCCGCACACTCCCGTATTATCTCATCTTCGTCCAGCGTTTTGCGTTTGATACGGTTGCTCATCGAAAAACCGCAGTAGGTGCAGTCGTTGGCGCAAAGGTTGGAGAGATACAACGGCACGTAAAAGCTCACCGTGTTACCAAAACGCTGACGGGTGAGCTTCTGCGCCCGCTGCGCTAGCGGTTCCAGATAATCGGCGGCGGCAGGAGAGAGCAATGCCATCAGATCGTCGCGACTAAGATGCGAAGCGTTGAGGGCGCGCTCCACGTCAGCGGCGGTTTTACCGTTGATACGCAGGCGGATGTCGTCCCAGTCCATCTGTCGCCAGCGGTCGCTGAACGTTTTCATGCGAAGGCCTCCAGGAATCCGGTTAACGGGCTGGTGGGACTTGCCTGCGAACTTTTGCTTCCTGGTACCGCCTGGCGTGCCAGCAAGCCAGCTTCAACGGCCAGACGGAAGGCGGTTGCCATCATCACCGGGCTGTCGGCTACCGCGATTGCCGTATTGACCAACACCGCGTCGGCGCCCATTTCCAGCGCCTGCGTGGCGTGGCTGGGGACGCCGATGCCTGCATCAACCACCACCGGCACGGTCGCCTGTTGGATAATAATCTCCAGCATCGCTTTGGTTTCCAGCCCCTGATTAGAACCGATGGGCGCGCCGAGCGGCATGACTGCAGAACAGCCTACTTCTTCCAGCCGTTTGCACAGCACCGGATCTGCGCCACAGTAAGGCAGTACCACGAAGCCCTTTTTCACCAGTGCTTCTGCGGCTTTCAATGTTTCGATTGGATCGGGTAACAGCCAGCGGGCGTCCGGGTGGATTTCTAATTTCAGCCAGTTTGTGCCCAGCGCTTCACGCGCTAACTGGGCAGCAAAAATCGCCTCTTCAGCAGTTTTTGCCCCCGAAGTGTTGGGCAACAGCGTCACACCAGCTTCTACCAGCGGCGCCAGAATGGCATCGTTGTGCTGACGTAAATCCACGCGCTTCATGGCCAGCGTTACCAGTTGGCTGCCGGAGGCGCGAATCGCCTCGACCATCAGCTGCGATGAAGCAAATTTTCCGGTGCCGGTGAACAGATGCGAATCAAACGTTTTGTCGGCAATACGTAACATATCAACCCCCTGCAATAACCTGAAAAAGCAGGATCTGGTCGCCTTCCTGCACGATTTGCTGCTCCCACTGCTCGCGCGGGAGGATCTGCTGATTGAGCGCCAGCGCCGCGCCCGGTTTAAGCTGATTAAGCGCAGTGAGCAGCCCACTGACGGTTTGTCCTTCGGCGCACTGCATCGGCTCATCATTGAACTGAATCTGCATGTTGCCCTCCGCATACCGGGCAACCGCTGGCGCGTCGTAGTGCGAAGCTGCGCCACTGGCTGGTTTTACCGTCAAACAGGCGTAGCTCTCCGCTGGGCGTCTCAATACCGCTGAGCAATTTAATCGCTTCCAACGCCTGCAAGGTGCCCATCACGCCCACAACCGGTCCGACGATACCGGCGGTACGGCAGTTGCGTTCGGGCTCTACATCGTCCGGCCACAGGCAGCGGTAACATCCTTGTTCCCACGGGGGCGTCAGCACCATCAGTTGGCCGCCAAAGCCGACGGCGCTGGCGGTGACGAGCGGGGTGTTGAGCGTTACGCAGGCGGCGTTAATTTCCTGGCGCGTGGCCATGTTATCGGTACAGTCGAGCACCACATCGGCACGCGCTACCGCATGCCGAAGCGCATCGCCTTTCAGTCGCTGCTGGAGCGATACCAGTTCGATATCCGGGTTGAGCCGCGTCAGGCGCTGCTGGGCAACCTGCGATTTTGAACGTGCGATATCATCAGTGGTAAACAGGATCTGGCGCTGCAGGTTGCTCAGATGAATGTCGTCATCGTCTACCAGCGTCAATTTTCCGATGCCTGCTCCCGCCAGATACAGCGCGGCAGGCGAACCTAACCCGCCTAAACCGACAATCAGCACATGGCTATCGAGTAGCTTTTGCTGGCCTTCAATGGCGATATC
The DNA here is from genome assembly GCF_016894305.1 of Citrobacter sp. B72. Taxonomy (NCBI): domain Bacteria; kingdom Pseudomonadati; phylum Pseudomonadota; class Gammaproteobacteria; order Enterobacterales; family Enterobacteriaceae; genus Citrobacter; species Citrobacter sp. B72. The sequence goes on along the minus strand of NZ_CP069801.1, from coordinate 4,724,901 downwards.
GCCGAGCAGGATCTGTCGGCTGTAACGCATAAAGTCGCGGTCATTCATCGCCCACTCCCGCGATATCCAGTAGTTGGGCCGTGGCGACCTGCCAGTCAGCCGCCTGGGTAATGGCGCTGACCACGGCAATGCTGCCGACGCCGGTCGCCAGTACCGCCGGGGCGCGCTCAAGGCTGATACCGCCAATGGCGACGGTCGGGTAATCCGCTAATCGTTCAATATGGTTTGCCAGTTGCGTGAGTCCCTGCGGGGCGGAAGGCATCTGTTTGGTTTGCGTGGGAAAAACATGACCCAGCGCGATATAAGAAGGCTTAGCGGCGAGCGCGACGTCGATCTCCATATCATCGTGAGTGGAGACCCCCAGGCGCAGCCCCGCCGCCTGAATCGCCTTCAGGTCGGTGGTTTCAAGGTCTTCCTGGCCCAGATGTACGCCGTAAGCGCGGTGCTTAATTGCCAGACGCCAGTAGTCGTTGATAAACAGACGGGCGTCATAGCAACGCCCCAGTTCAATGGCGGCCATAACGTCGGCTTCGACCTCTTCATCACGCTTATCTTTAATGCGCAGTTGGATCGTGCGTACGCCCGCCTGCAGCAAGCGTTCAATCCATGGCACGCTGTCCACCACCGGGTAAAGCCCGAGGCGAAACGGCACGGTCGGGAAATCAGGCTGGTACATTACGCCTCCTCTTTTTTGAGGTAGATTTCGCCGCCTTTGGCGCGGAAGTTCTCCGACATATCCGCCATGCCGACTTCAATCGTTTGTGCGGCAGCGTAGTCGCGAACCTCCTGGCTGATTTTCATCGAGCAGAACTTCGGCCCGCACATGGAGCAGAAGTGGGCGACCTTACCGGATTCCTGTGGCAGGGTTTCATCGTGGTAGGCACGAGCGGTGAACGGGTCGAGCGCGAGGTTAAACTGGTCTTCCCAGCGGAATTCGAAGCGCGCTTTCGACATGGCGTTATCGCGGATCTGCGCGCCTGGATGACCTTTTGCTAAGTCAGCTGCGTGGGCGGCAATCTTGTAGGTAATCAACCCTTGCTTAACATCTTCTTTGTTCGGCAGGCCGAGGTGCTCTTTTGGCGTGACGTAGCACAGCATCGCGCAGCCAAACCAGCCGATCATCGCCGCACCGATCCCGGAAGTGAAGTGGTCGTAGCCCGGTGCGATATCGGTGGTCAACGGTCCTAAGGTGTAAAACGGTGCTTCATGGCAGTGCTCCAGCTCTTCGGTCATGTTGCGCTGGATCATATGCATGGGCACATGACCCGGGCCTTCTATCATCACCTGCACGTCGTATTCCCAGGCGATTTTGGTCAGCTCGCCCAGCGTATGCAGCTCGGAGAACTGCGCTTCGTCGTTCGCATCCTGAATTGAACCCGGGCGCAGGCCGTCACCCAGCGACAAAGAGACGTCGTAGGCGGCGCAGATTTCGCAAATCTCGCGGAAATGTTCGTACAGGAAGTTCTCTTTGTGATGAGAAAGGCACCATTTCGCCATAATTGAACCGCCGCGTGAGACAATGCCGGTCAGGCGTTTGGCAGTCATCGGCACGTAGCGCAGCAGCACGCCCGCGTGAATGGTGAAGTAGTCGACGCCCTGTTCAGCCTGCTCCAGCAACGTGTCGCGGAAGGCTTCCCAGGTGAGATCTTCGGCGATCCCGTTGACCTTCTCCAGCGCCTGGTAGATCGGCACAGTACCGATCGGTACCGGACTGTTACGCAGGATCCACTCACGGGTTTCGTGGATATAGCGACCGGTGGAGAGATCCATCACCGTGTCCGCGCCCCAGCGCGTCGACCACACCAGCTTCTCTACCTCTTCTTCAATGGAGGAGGTGACGGCAGAGTTACCGATGTTGGCGTTAACCTTCACCAGGAAGTTGCGACCGATAATCATCGGCTCGGATTCCGGGTGGTTGATGTTGGCAGGAATAATCGCGCGGCCCGCGGCCACTTCATCACGCACGAATTCCGGCGTGATGTTTTCCGGCAGGCGTGCACCAAAGTTCATCCCCGGATGCTGGTGGCGAAGCACTTCACTGCGAATGCGCTCGCGACCCATGTTTTCACGAATGGCGATGAACTCCATCTCCGGGGTCACTATTCCCTGGCGGGCGTAGTGCAGTTGGGTGACTCGCTTACCCGCTTTGGCGCGCTTTGGCGTCAGCAGGCCGGTGAAACGCAGCTCGTCCAGGCCATCGTCGGCCAGACGTTCTTTGGTATAAGCGGAACTCCGGTCGTCTAATTCTTCGCTATCGTTACGCGCCGCAATCCACGGCTGGCGCAGCTTTGCCAGACCCTGCTGGACGTTAATCGCCACGTCAGGATCGCCATACGGTCCGGAGGTGTCGTATACCGGAACGGCTTCGTTCTCTTCGAACTGCGGGTTGTCTTTGCTACCGCCAGTCAGTGTTGGGCTGAGCTGAATTTCGCGCATCGGAATGCGGATATCCGGCTGCGAACCGGTAATATAAATGCGTTTTGAGTTAGGGAAGGCGGTCCCTTCCAGGGTATCGATAAACTGTTGGGCTTGAGCGCGCTGTTCGCGGCGTGATGGTTTAGTAGTGGCAGACATAGCTCATTCCAAATAAAAGTAAGGATATGGCTTGTCAGACGACGGATGAAGCAAGAGAGAAGCTCGCCCGGGGGCGATGCTATTGCAGATTGACTCTTGTTCCCTTCGCAGGTTTTAACCTGATCAGGTTCCGCGGATCCCGAATTAACGGTCTCAGCCTTTTCCACTCATGCTGCTGTGGAAAATAAGCACTCCGACAAGAAGTAACCTCAGTAAAGAGGTAATGAATGTAAACTACGCGTTAATGCCGTAAATCTCAAGCATGACGTTTGAGAGTGCTACTCTCGTGCATTGCGTCAAATACCAGCATGATCAGCTTATCTTCCAGCACGAATCGGGCTTCCAGTGCCTCGCCAAGATCCGATAAAACCTGTTGAAATTCAAGGAAGTTATCATGATCAATCGCAGTTTCCAGGCTGGAGTCATAGTAGTCCATGATCAGCTGCGTATTGGCTTCCAGCAGCGGCCAAATTTTTGTGGCTTTTAAAAGCTGCCCGTTCCCTTCCAATTTATGGAGAATACGTTCATAAATACTGAAGTGTCCGGTGGAGAGGTAATCGACCAGGCTCTGACAAAAATCATCCAGCGCTTTTTCATTGAGTCGCATGTACGATTCTTTGCCAGGCTTAATGCCAACCAGATTGTAGTAAGCCACGAGCAGGTGCTTACGTACATGTAGCCAGCGATCAACCAGTTTATTACTTCCTCCGACGTGCTCCGTCAGGCTTTCCAGCTGGTTTAGCATGATTGACTCCGCAAGATGGTGTTTAGGAACTGCTCACCCGTAAATGTAAAAATAATGTAAACAACATGCCTGTGAAGCAAAGGTTGCGCAAGAGATATGGATCGTATAATTGAAAAATTAGATAGCGGCTGGTGGATCGTCAGTCATGAGCAAAAGTTATGGTTACCTCATGGCGAGCTACCTTATGGCGACGCAGCCCGTTTTGATCTGACCGGGCAGCGCGCGCTGCCAATAGGCGAGTGGGAAGGGGAGACTGTCTGGCTGGTGCAGCAGCAGCGTCGACACGATATGGGGTCGGTGCGCCAGGTCATTGACCAGGATGTTGGCCTGTTTCAACTGGCCGGACGCGGCGTACAGCTGGCGGAGTTCTATCGCTCGCATAAATTCTGCGGCTACTGCGGCCATCCCATGCACCCGAGTAAAACGGAGTGGGCGATGCTCTGTAGCCACTGCCGTGAACGTTATTACCCGCAAATTGCCCCGTGCATAATCGTCGCTATTCGCCGAGATGATTCCATCCTGCTTGCCCAACATGTTCGCCATCGTAACGGCGTGCATACCGTACTGGCGGGTTTTGTCGAAGTAGGTGAGACCTTAGAACAGGCGGTGGCGCGTGAAGTTATGGAAGAAAGCGGGATTAAGGTGAAAAATCTGCGCTATGTCACTTCTCAGCCGTGGCCATTCCCACAGTCTTTGATGACCGCATTTATGGCGGAGTATGATAGCGGCGAAATCGTCATCGACCCGAAAGAGCTGCTGGAAGCGAACTGGTATCGCTATGACGACTTACCGCTCTTACCCCCGCCGGGTACTGTCGCGCGTCGATTGATTGAAGATACTGTGGCAATGTGTCGGGCTGAGTACGAGTAAAGAGCGAGTGGTGATACACTGATGGACTGACGCAATAAGGAACTGCAAAAATGACCGAACTGAAGAACGATCGTTATCTGCGTGCGCTGCTGCGCCAGCCCGTTGATGTCACTCCGGTATGGATGATGCGCCAGGCAGGCCGCTATTTACCGGAATACAAAGCTACCCGTGCCGAAGCGGGCGATTTTATGGCGCTGTGCAAAAATGCCGAGCTGGCCTGCGAAGTCACGTTGCAGCCGCTGCGTCGCTATAAACTTGATGCCGCGATCCTCTTCTCGGATATCCTGACGATCCCGGATGCGATGGGACTCGGGCTGTATTTTGAAGCAGGAGAAGGTCCACGCTTTACCTCTCCGATTACCAGCAAGGCTGACGTCGACAAACTGCCGATCCCGGATCCGGAAGATGGGTTGGGGTACGTGATGAACGCGGTGCGTACTATCCGCCGTGAACTGAAAGGCGAAGTGCCGCTGATCGGCTTCTCCGGTAGTCCGTGGACGCTGGCGACCTACATGGTTGAAGGCGGCAGCAGCAAAGCCTTCACCGTGATTAAAAAGATGATGTACGCCGATCCTAAAGCGCTGCATCTGCTGCTTGATAAGCTGGCGAAGAGCGTCACGCTGTACCTGAACGCGCAGATCAAAGCGGGTGCGCAGTCGGTGATGATTTTCGACACCTGGGGTGGCGTGCTGACCGGTCGCGACTATCAGCAGTTCTCTTTGTACTACATGCACAAAATCGTTGATGGCCTGCTGCGCGAGAACGAAGGTCGTCGCGTACCGGTGACGCTGTTTACCAAAGGCGGTGGTCAGTGGCTGGAAGCGATGGCGGAAACCGGCTGTGATGCGTTAGGTCTCGACTGGACCACTGACATTGCCGATGCGCGTCGTCGTGTAGGTCATAAAGTGGCGCTCCAGGGCAATATGGATCCGTCCATGCTGTATGCGCCGCCAGCCCGCATCGAAGAAGAGGTGGCGACAATTCTGGCCGGATTCGGTCAGGGTGAAGGGCATGTCTTTAACCTGGGCCACGGCATTCATCAGGACGTCCCGCCAGAACATGCGGGTGTCTTTGTGGAGGCGGTACATCGGTTGTCCGAACAGTACCACCGCTAAGGAGTTATCATGGATCTCGCGTCATTACGCGCGCAGCAGCTTGAACTGGCTTCTTCAGTGATCCGCGAGGATCGTCTGAAGAACGATCCGCCGGATCTGATTGGCGGGGCGGACGTTGGGTTTGAGCAGGGTGGCGAAGTGACGCGAGCCGCAATGGTTTTGCTGAAGTATCCCACGCTTGAACTGGTCGAATACAAGGTGGCGCGTATCGCCACCACCATGCCCTACATTCCCGGTTTTCTCTCCTTTCGTGAAACTCCCGCGCTGATGGCCGCCTGGCAACTGCTCTCGCACAAGCCAGATCTGCTGTTCGTTGACGGGCATGGCATTTCTCACCCGCGTCGTCTGGGCGTGGCCAGCCATTTTGGTCTGCTGGTGGATGTCCCGACGATCGGCGTGGCGAAAAAGCGGCTGTGCGGCAAGTTTGAACCGCTCGCTGCTGAACCTGGTGCGCTAGCGCCGTTGCTGGATAAAGGCGAACAACTGGCATGGGTCTGGCGCAGCAAAGCGCGCTGTAACCCGTTGTTTATTTCTACGGGTCACCGCGTGAGTATGGACAGCGCACTGGCGTGGGTTCAACGCTGTATGAACGGCTATCGTTTGCCGGAACCAACACGCTGGGCAGATGCGGTAGCATCCGAACGCCCGGCTTTTACTCGGCTTGCAGCAAAAACGCCCTATATCGGGTAAACTGCGGCTAATTTCCGTATTTGAGAACTCATCATGTTACAAAATCCGATTCACCTGCGTCTGGAGAAGCTGGAAAGCTGGCAGCACGTCACGTTTATGGCCTGTCTGTGCGAACGCATGTACCCAAACTACGCCATGTTCTGCAAGCAAACTGAATTTGGCGATGGACAGATTTACCGCCGAATTCTGGATCTGATTTGGGAAGCGCTGACGGTTAAAGACGCGAAAATCAATTTCGACAGCCAGCTGGAAAAATTTGAAGAGGCCATTCCTTCTGCAGACGATTACGATCTGTACGGTGTTTATCCGGCGATTGATGCCTGTGTGGCATTAAGCGAGCTGATGCATTCGCGTCTTAGCGGTGAAACGCTGGAGCATGCAATCGAAGTGAGTAAGGCTTCGATTACGACGGTTGCGATGCTGGAAATGACTCAGGCTGGTCGCGAAATGACCGATGAAGAGCTCAAAGAGAACCCTGCCGTTGAGCAAGAATGGGATATTCAGTGGGAAATTTTCCGACTTTTAGCCGACTGTGAAGAACGCGATATTGAGCTGATAAAAGGGCTGCGTGCAGACCTGCGCGAGGCTGGCGAGAGCAATATTGGTATAAATTTTCAGCAATGACACCACAAAACGTGATTTAACGCCTGATTTGTCGTGCCTGAAGGCTTCCCATCCGCCCCCGGTCTGGTCTACATTTGGGGGGCGAAAAAAAGTGGCTATCGGTGCGTGTATGCAGGAGAGTGCTTTTCTGGCATTTCCGTCGCACTCGATGCTTAGCAAGCGATAAACACATTGTAAGGATAACTTATGAACAAGACTCAACTGATTGATGTAATTGCAGACAAAGCAGAACTGTCTAAAACACAGGCTAAAGCTGCTCTGGAATCCACTCTGGCTGCTATTACTGAGTCTCTGAAAGAAGGCGATGCTGTACAACTGGTTGGTTTCGGTACCTTCAAAGTGAACCACCGTGCTGAGCGCACTGGCCGCAACCCGCAGACCGGTAAAGAAATCAAAATCGCCGCAGCTAACGTACCGGCATTTGTTTCTGGTAAAGCACTGAAAGACGCGGTTAAGTAATTCGCGTGGCAGTGAACAGTTTTAACGAAGGGGCGGTTTCGCCCCTTTTGTCCATCTGGCGTCATTCGCTTTGGCTTTCAGGTGTTCTGTTACTGTCAGCCTGCGGTAGCCATTCTGAGCTTCCTCCGTTCACGGCCAGCGGCTATGTTGGCGATCAGGGGGCGGTACGCATTTGGCGTAAAGACTCCGGTGACGATGTTCACTTGCTCTCGGTATTTAGTCCGTGGCGTAAAGGCGAAACCACTACCAGTGAATACCGCTGGCAGGGTGATTCGCTCTCTCTGATAGAACTCAACGTTTACAGTAAACCGGCTGAACATGTCCGTATACGCTTCGATGACCGGGGCGAACTGAGCTTCATGCAGCGTGAAGTCGACGGGCAAAAGCAGCAGCTTTCCAGCGATCAAATCGCGCTTTACCGCTATCGTGCCGATCAAATTCGCCAGACCAGCGATGCGCTGCGTCAGGGACGGGTGATATTGCGTCAGGGACGTTGGCATGCGGATAACACGGTCACAACCTGTGAAGGTGAAACGCTGAAGCCAGACCTGGAGTCGTGGGCGATAAACCATATCGAGCGCCGCCAGAGACATTCATCCGTAGAGGTGAGTGTGGCATGGCTGGAAGCGCCCGAAGGGTCGCAGCTACTGCTGGTCGCCAATGAAGATTTTTGTCACTGGCAGCCTACAGCCAAAATTTTCTGAAAACCTGAATACAGGAAATCAGCAGGCCTGATCCGTATAGCGTCATCAGGCATTAAGTCTTTTACCAGTGGCCCATTCCCATATGACCGCCGCCGCGATGGTTACCGCCACCGCCGCATCCGCCGTAGCCCATTCCCGCGCCACGTGGCACGCCAGCCTGCGCCATTGCGACATCACGTTTAACGCGCTGCTCGTCCAGAGACTGATTCAACGCTTCCATCTCTTTTGCAACGGCGTTAATTTTTGCCGTGTCCGGCGAGCTGGCCGTTAATAGAGCATTGTACTCATAACGTTTGGAGGTCAGCTGTTGGCGCAACGCGCTGGTCTGGGAATAATAATCATCATAGATTTTCTGTGCGGCAGCCTGCTGATCAGCGGTCATTGGTGTACCGCCCCGTTGCTGCATTCCATCACCATATCCCCAGTGATTCTGTGCCAGTACCGGGGTGGAGCCAAGTGCGATAAGAGAAAGTGCAATCAGTGCCAGTTTGTTGTTCCGTTTCATCGTTCGTTCTCCTGTTGGTTAGCTTACATTCCCTTTTGCATCTTCCGTGCCAAAGCGGCAATCCGAGTCCTGCGGGGCGTTGTACCCGCCGTCTTTGCAGGGAAACGAGTAAAAATGACTCGCCAGAACGCGCCAGCGAGTCATTTTTACTCGTTACTTTCAGCTGTTTGTGTCTGAGGGCAGGGTTATCAGGGGGAAAAAATGGCATGATTTCTGCTGTATACCTGCAACGATGAAAGGAACAAGCGGGGTGAAGGGAGAGCGTATGCGTCTTTATAAGGATACGGTGGCAAAGTGGTTGAGCCGACTCTTGCTGGCGGCAATCCTGGTTTTGGTCGGCTGGTTTTCGATTATGACCATTCGGGACTATGGGCGGGAAAGTGGCGCCGCGCGGCAAACGCTACTGGAAAAAGGCAGTGTGCTCATTCGCGCTCTGGAGTCTGGTACGCGCGTAGGCATGGGGATGCGCATGCATCATGCACAACAGCAGACGCTACTGGAGGAAATGGCTGTACAGCCTGGCGTGCTATGGTTTGCTGTCGTCGATGAGCATGGTGTCATTATTACCCACAGCAATTCCGCGATGGTCGGCAAAACGCTCTATTCATCGGATGTCCTGCGACAGCTTAGTCCTGGGGAGCAAGAAAGCTGGCGGAATATTGAAATTCCAGCGAGGGATGGTGAAAAAACGCCAGCACTGGAAATTTATCGCCAGTTTCAGCCGATGTATGGTCCAGGACGCCACGGCATGGCGCGCTGTGCCAGCAATGACGGGCAGCTTATCTCCCCAGCACAAACCATATTTATCGCCTTTGATGCCAGCGATCTGACAGCGACTCAGGCAAGGGAGTGGCGTAACACACTGATAGTCCTCTCTGCGCTGGCGGCTGTGTTGCTGGCCACCGTGCTGACGTTCTTCTGGTATCAGCGCTATCAGCGCTCGTACAAAGAACTCCAGGATGCGATGAAGCGTAAAGAAAAACTGTTAGCGCTTGGTCATCTTGCGGCTGGGGTGGCGCATGAAATTCGTAACCCGCTTTCATCGATCAAAGGGTTAGCGAAGTATTTTGCCGAGCGAACCCCGGCAGGAGGCGAGTCGCACGAGCTGGCACAGGTGATGGCGAAAGAGGCGGATCGTTTAAATCGGGTGGTGAGTGAGTTGCTGGAGCTGGTGAAACCTGCGCATCTGACGCTGCAAAAGGTGGATCTCAATGAGGTTATCACCCACTCATTACACCTGGTGAGTCAGGATGCGGCAAGCCGGGAAATCCAGCTCCGCTTTTCGGCCAATTCTACGCTGCCCGCTATCCAGGCCGATCCTGACCGACTGACTCAGGTTTTGTTGAATCTGTATCTGAACGCCATTCATGCGATTGGTCGTCAGGGCACGATCACGGTTGAAGCGAATGAAAGCAGCGGCGATCGCGTTAAAATTGTGGTTACCGATAGTGGGAAGGGGATTGCGGCGGAACAGCTGGAGGCCATTTTTACGCCTTACTATACGACCAAAGCTGACGGAACCGGCCTCGGGTTGGCGGTAGTGCAGAACATTATCGAACAGCACGGTGGCACCATTCAGGTGGCAAGCGTTGAGGGCAAAGGCGCGACCTTTACCCTTTGGCTGCCGACCAAAGCGAAACAACAGGATTAACAAGGATGACGCGCGGAAAAATCAATATTCTGGTGGTAGATGACGATATCAGCCACTGCACCATTTTACAGGCGCTGCTGCGCGGCTGGGGTTATGAGGTCGCGCTGGCCTATAGCGGGCGAGCGGCGCTGGAACAGGTGCGCGAACGCGTATTTGATTTAGTACTGTGTGATGTACGCATGGCGGAGATGGACGGCATCGCAACGCTGAAAGAGATTAAAGCGCTGAATCCGGCGATTCCGGTCTTGATCATGACGGCGTTCTCCAGTGTGGAGACCGCCGTTGAGGCGCTTAAAACCGGGGCGCTGGACTACTTAATCAAGCCGCTGGATTTTGACCGTCTGCAGGAGACGCTGGAAAAGGCGCTGGCGCATACGCGGGAAACGGGCGCTGAACTGCCATCGGCGTCGGCTGCGCAGTTTGGCATGATTGGCAGCAGTCCGGCGATGCAGAAGTTGCTCAATGAAATCGCGATGGTTGCGCCCTCGGATGCTACGGTGCTTATTCACGGAGACTCCGGTACGGGGAAAGAATTGGTGGCCCGGGCGCTGCATGCCAGCAGCGCCCGTCGCGATAAACCGCTGGTGACGCTCAACTGCGCGGCGCTTAATGAATCGCTGCTGGAGTCCGAACTTTTTGGTCACGAGAAAGGGGCGTTTACCGGGGCGGATAAACGGCGGGAAGGTCGCTTTGTGGAAGCCGATGGCGGCACGTTATTTCTTGATGAAATCGGTGATATTTCACCGCTGATGCAGGTGCGTCTGCTGCGGGCTATCCAGGAGCGAGAAGTGCAGCGTGTTGGTAGCAATCAGACTATTGCGGTTGATGTCCGGCTGATCGCCGCCACGCATCGTAATCTGGCCGAGGAAGTCAGTGCCGGGCGCTTTCGTCAGGATCTCTACTATCGCCTGAACGTCGTCACCATTGAAATGCCAGCGCTGTGCCAGCGCCGGGAAGATATTCCGCTGTTAGCCGAACATTTTCTCCAGCGTTTTGCCGCGCGTAACCGTAAAGCGGTGAAAGGCTTTACTCCGCAGGCGATGGATCTGCTGATCCACTACGACTGGCCGGGCAATATTCGTGAGCTGGAAAATGCGATTGAGCGCTCGGTGGTGCTGCTGACGGGAGAATATATTTCCGAACGCGAGCTGCCGATGGCGATTGCCGCGACGCCGATAAAAACGGAATTCAGTGGCGAGATCCAACCGCTGGTGGATGTCGAAAAAGAGGTGATTCTGGCGGCGCTGGAAAAAACGGGCGGCAATAAAACGGAAGCCGCCCGTCAGTTAGGCATTACGCGTAAAACGCTGCTGGCGAAAATTTCGCGTTAGCGTTGCTCGCGTTCAATGGCGCGCCAGCCGATGTCGTTACGGCTGAAGCTGCCATCCCAGCGGATGTCGGTCATCAGGGCGTAAGCGCGTTTCTGCGCTTCAGCCACAGTATGACCCAGGGCGGTGGCGCACAGCACGCGACCGCCGCTGGTCAGCACGCGATCGTCTTCGGCGAGTTTAGTGCCCGCATGGAACACTTTTCCGTCTTCTACTTCTTCCAGCGGCAGACCGTGGATCTCATCTCCGGTGTTGTAGTTGCCCGGATAACCTCCGGCAGCAATGACGACACCCAGCGAGGCGCGTTCGTCCCACTCGGAGGTTTTCTCATCCAGCTTGCCGTCGCAGGCGGCCAGGCAAAGCTCCACCAGGTCCGATTTCATGCGTAGCATGATCGGCTGGGTTTCCGGATCGCCGAAGCGGCAGTTGAACTCGATAACCTTCGGATTGCCCTGTTTGTCGATCATCAGACCCGCGTACAGGAAACCGGTGTAGGTATTCCCTTCCGCCGCCATACCTTTTACGGTTGGCCAAATAATGCGTTCCATGGTGCGCTGATGCACTTCATCAGTTACCACCGGTGCTGGTGAGTAAGCACCCATACCGCCGGTGTTCGGGCCAGTGTCGCCGTTGCCTACGCGTTTGTGGTCCTGGCTGGTGGCCATCGGCAGCACGTGCTCGCCGTCGACCATTACGATAAAGCTCGCTTCTTCGCCGTCGAGGAACTCTTCGATCACGATACGGTGGCCCGCATCGCCAAAAGCGTTACCTGCCAGCATGTCATGAACGGCGGCTTCTGCTTCCTCCAGCGTCATCGCCACGATAACGCCTTTACCAGCAGCCAGGCCGTCAGCTTTGATGACGATCGGCGCGCCTTTCTCACGCAGATAGGCCAACGCTGGCTCAATCTCAGTGAAGTTCTGATATTCCGCCGTCGGGATCTGGTGACGGGCGAGGAAATCTTTGGTGAAGGCTTTGGAGCCTTCCAGCTGTGCAGCACCTTCGGTTGGCCCGAAGATCTTCAGGCCAGCGGCGCGGAACGCATCGACCACGCCAATCACCAGCGGCGCTTCCGGGCCGACGATGGTCAGGTCAATTTTCTCGTTCTGGGCAAAGCTCAGCAGAGCTGGAATATCGGTGACGCCGATAGCCACGTTCTGCAGTGCTGGTTCCAGTGCGGTGCCCGCGTTACCTGGTGCAACAAAAACGGTATCAACCAGCGGGGACTGTGCGGCTTTCCAGGCCAGGGCGTGCTCGCGCCCGCCGTTGCCAATCACTAATACTTTCATCGTCTGCTCCGTGGATTAATGGCGGAAGTGGCGCATGTCGGTAAAGATCATCGCGATACCGTGTTCATCGGCAGCGGCAATGACTTCATCATCACGGATAGAACCACCTGGCTGGATAACGCAGCTCACGCCAACGGCGGCGGCAGCATCAATACCATCGCGGAACGGGAAGAAGGCGTCAGAGGCCATTGCAGAGCCTTTCACTTCCAGACCTTCGTCAGCCGCTTTAATCCCGGCGATTTTTGCGGAGTACACGCGGCTCATCTGGCCTGCGCCTATGCCGATAGTCATGTTCTCTTTGGCATAAACAATGGCGTTGGATTTCACGAACTTGGCGACTTTCCAGCAGAACAGTGCATCGCGCAGCTCTTGCTCGGTCGGCTGACGTTTGGACACCACGCGCAGTTCGCCTTCGCTCACCATCCCCAGATCCCTGTCCTGAACCAGCAAACCGCCGTTAACGCGTTTGAAGTCGAGGCCCGGTACACGCTGTGCCCACTGACCGCAGGTCAGAACGCGAACGTTCTGTTTGGCGGCGGTGATTTTCAGTGCGTCTTCGGTTGCGGACGGGGCGATGATCACTTCCACGAACTGACGGGAGATAATTGCCTGCGCGGTTTCGGCATCCAGTTCGCGGTTGAAAGCGATGATGCCGCCGAATGCGGAGGTCGGGTCGGTTTTATAGGCGCGGTCGTAAGCGTCGAGAATAGAGGTACTTACCGCCACGCCGCACGGGTTAGCGTGCTTAACGATCACACAGGCTGGCTCGCTGAACTCTTTCACGCACTCCAGCGCCGCATCGGTATCGGCGATATTGTTGTAGGAAAGCGCTTTGCCCTGTACCTGCTGCGCGGTGGCAACGGACGCTTCTTTAACATTCTCTTCTATATAGAAGGCAGCCTGCTGGTGGCTGTTCTCGCCGTAGCGCATATCCTGCTTCTTAATGAAGTTCAGGTTCAGCGTACGTGGGAAACGACCGGCGGCCTCTTTGCTCTCACCGTGGTAAGCCGGAACCATGCTGCCAAAGTAGTTGGCAATCATGCTGTCGTAGGCGGCGGTGTGTTCGAAGGCTTTAATCGCGAGGTCAAAGCGGGTTTCCAGAGTCAGGGAGCCTTCGTTGGCATCCATCTCTTTAATAATGGCATCGTAGTCGCTGCTCTTCACAACGATCGCTACGTCTTTATGGTTCTTGGCAGCGGAACGCACCATGGTCGGGCCGCCGATATCAATGTTCTCTACCGCATCTTCCAGCGAGCAGCCTTCGCGTGCCACTGTCTCGGCGAACGGATACAGGTTTACAACCACCATATCGATAGGGGCGATACCGTGCTGTTCCATAATTCCGTCATCCTGACCGCGACGACCAAGAATGCCGCCGTGGACTTTCGGATGCAGGGTCTTCACGCGTCCATCCATCATTTCCGGGAAGCCGGTGTAATCGGAAACTTCGGTCACTGGCAGACCTTTCTCCGCTAACAGGCGCGCAGTGCCACCTGTAGACAGCAACTCCACACCACGTGCGGAAAGTGCCTGAGCGAATTCGATGATACCGGCCTTGTCAGAAACACTGAGCAGAGCGCGGTGGACTGGACGACGTTGTTGCATGGTAAATCCCCTGGATTTGACTATTACAGAGAGCGTTAGGTGAATTCTTGGCTAAAAACTCAGCTAACGCCCCTTACGGGGCATCCTTGTTTTGCGGGGGCATTGTAACGAAAACGTTTGCGCAACGCTCGCGAATTTTTAATTTTCGATTTTGACCTCTTCTTTTTCTGTTGAAGGAGGCTGATATAACGAGAGGATCGTAGAAACGATCGTATGGTTTGTGGATAACTCTGTGTGTAAATGGGTATAAAGCGGGGTTTCGCTGTGGAATGCAGCAGTCAGTCATTTTTCTGTCATTTAAGGGTTGCGGGCCGCAGGAAACTCCCTATAATGCGCCTCCATCGACACGGCGGATGTGAATCACTTCACACAAACAGCCGGTTCGGTTGAAGAGAAAAACCTGAAAATGAGGGTTGACTCTGAAAGAGGAAAGCGTAATATACGCCACCTCGCGACAGAGCGCTAAAGCGCGTCGCAACTGCTCTTTAACAATTTATCAGACAATCTGTGTGGGCACTCGAAGATACGGATTCTTAACGTCGCAAGACGAAAAATGAATACCAAGTCTCAACGAGTGAACACGTAATTCATTACGAAGTTTAATTCATTGAGCATCAAACTTTTAAATTGAAGAGTTTGATCATGGCTCAGATTGAACGCTGGCGGCAGGCCTAACACATGCAAGTCGAACGGTAGCACAGAGGAGCTTGCTCCTTGGGTGACGAGTGGCGGACGGGTGAGTAATGTCTGGGAAACTGCCCGATGGAGGGGGATAACTACTGGAAACGGTAGCTAATACCGCATAACGTCGCAAGACCAAAGAGGGGGACCTTCGGGCCTCTTGCCATCGGATGTGCCCAGATGGGATTAGCTAGTAGGTGGGGTAACGGCTCACCTAGGCGACGATCCCTAGCTGGTCTGAGAGGATGACCAGCCACACTGGAACTGAGACACGGTCCAGACTCCTACGGGAGGCAGCAGTGGGGAATATTGCACAATGGGCGCAAGCCTGATGCAGCCATGCCGCGTGTATGAAGAAGGCCTTCGGGTTGTAAAGTACTTTCAGCGAGGAGGAAGGCGTTGTGGTTAATAACCGCAGCGATTGACGTTACTCGCAGAAGAAGCACCGGCTAACTCCGTGCCAGCAGCCGCGGTAATACGGAGGGTGCAAGCGTTAATCGGAATTACTGGGCGTAAAGCGCACGCAGGCGGTCTGTCAAGTCGGATGTGAAATCCCCGGGCTCAACCTGGGAACTGCATCCGAAACTGGCAGGCTAGAGTCTTGTAGAGGGGGGTAGAATTCCAGGTGTAGCGGTGAAATGCGTAGAGATCTGGAGGAATACCGGTGGCGAAGGCGGCCCCCTGGACAAAGACTGACGCTCAGGTGCGAAAGCGTGGGGAGCAAACAGGATTAGATACCCTGGTAGTCCACGCCGTAAACGATGTCGACTTGGAGGTTGTGCCCTTGAGGCGTGGCTTCCGGAGCTAACGCGTTAAGTCGACCGCCTGGGGAGTACGGCCGCAAGGTTAAAACTCAAATGAATTGACGGGGGCCCGCACAAGCGGTGGAGCATGTGGTTTAATTCGATGCAACGCGAAGAACCTTACCTACTCTTGACATCCAGAGAACTTAGCAGAGATGCTTTGGTGCCTTCGGGAACTCTGAGACAGGTGCTGCATGGCTGTCGTCAGCTCGTGTTGTGAAATGTTGGGTTAAGTCCCGCAACGAGCGCAACCCTTATCCTTTGTTGCCAGCGGTTAGGCCGGGAACTCAAAGGAGACTGCCAGTGATAAACTGGAGGAAGGTGGGGATGACGTCAAGTCATCATGGCCCTTACGAGTAGGGCTACACACGTGCTACAATGGCATATACAAAGAGAAGCGACCTCGCGAGAGCAAGCGGACCTCATAAAGTATGTCGTAGTCCGGATTGGAGTCTGCAACTCGACTCCATGAAGTCGGAATCGCTAGTAATCGTGGATCAGAATGCCACGGTGAATACGTTCCCGGGCCTTGTACACACCGCCCGTCACACCATGGGAGTGGGTTGCAAAAGAAGTAGGTAGCTTAACCTTCGGGAGGGCGCTTACCACTTTGTGATTCATGACTGGGGTGAAGTCGTAACAAGGTAACCGTAGGGGAACCTGCGGTTGGATCACCTCCTTACCTTAAAGAAACGTTCTTTGTAGTGCTCACACAGATTGTCTGATGAATGATGAACTTCTGAATGTACTTTCGAGTGCATTAAGAAGTTTTGCTCTTTAAAAATCTGGATCAAGCTGAAAATTGAAACGACACACTGTTTCATTTCTCCGTAATAAGAAATGAAAAGCGGTGTGTTCGAGTCTCTCAAATTTTTGCAAGTCGATGATGAATCGAAAGAAACATCTTCGGGTTGTGAGGTTAAGCGACTAAGCGTACACGGTGGATGCCCTGGCAGTCAGAGGCGATGAAGGACGTGCTAATCTGCGATAAGCGTCGGTAAGGTGATATGAACCGTTATAACCGGCGATTTCCGAATGGGGAAACCCAGTGTGTTTCGACACACTATCATTACGTGAATACATAGCGTAATGAAGCGAACCGGGGGAACTGAAACATCTAAGTACCCCGAGGAAAAGAAATCAACCGAGATTCCCCCAGTAGCGGCGAGCGAACGGGGAGCAGCCCAGAGTCTGAATCAGCATGTGTGTTAGTGGAAGCGTCTGGAAAGTCGCACGATACAGGGTGAAAGTCCCGTACACAAAAGTGCATGTGTTGTGAACTCGAAGAGTAGGGCGGGACACGTGGTATCCTGTCTGAATATGGGGGGACCATCCTCCAAGGCTAAATACTCCTGACTGACCGATAGTGAACCAGTACCGTGAGGGAAAGGCGAAAAGAACCCCGGCGAGGGGAGTGAAAAAGAACCTGAAACCGTGTACGTACAAGCAGTGGGAGCACCCTTTGGGGTGTGACTGCGTACCTTTTGTATAATGGGTCAGCGACTTATATTCTGTAGCAAGGTTAACCGAATAGGGGAGCCGAAGGGAAACCGAGTCTTAACTGGGCGTTAAGTTGCAGGGTATAGACCCGAAACCCGGTGATCTAGCCATGGGCAGGTTGAAGGTTGGGTAACACTAACTGGAGGACCGAACCGACTAATGTTGAAAAATTAGCGGATGACTTGTGGCTGGGGGTGAAAGGCCAATCAAACCGGGAGATAGCTGGTTCTCCCCGAAAGCTATTTAGGTAGCGCCTCGTGAATTCATCTTCGGGGGTAGAGCACTGTTTCGGCTAGGGGGTCATCCCGACTTACCAACCCGATGCAAACTGCGAATACCGAAGAATGTTATCACGGGAGACACACGGCGGGTGCTAACGTCCGTCGTGAAGAGGGAAACAACCCAGACCGCCAGCTAAGGTCCCAAAGTCATGGTTAAGTGGGAAACGATGTGGGAAGGCACAGACAGCCAGGATGTTGGCTTAGAAGCAGCCATCATTTAAAGAAAGCGTAATAGCTCACTGGTCGAGTCGGCCTGCGCGGAAGATGTAACGGGGCTAAACCATGCACCGAAGCTGCGGCAGCGACACTATGTGTTGTTGGGTAGGGGAGCGTTCTGTAAGCCGTTGAAGGTGTGTCGTGAGGCATGCTGGAGGTATCAGAAGTGCGAATGCTGACATAAGTAACGATAATGCGGGTGAAAAACCCGCACGCCGGAAGACCAAGGGTTCCTGTCCAACGTTAATCGGGGCAGGGTGAGTCGACCCCTAAGGCGAGGCCGAAAGGCGTAGTCGATGGGAAACAGGTTAATATTCCTGTACTTGGTGTTACTGCGAAGGGGGGACGGAGAAGGCTATGTTAGCCGGGCGACGGTTGTCCCGGTTTAAGCATGTAGGCGGAGGTTCCAGGTAAATCCGGTACCTTATTAACGCTGAGGTGTGATGACGAGGCACTACGGTGCTGAAGTAACAAATGCCCTGCTTCCAGGAAAAGCCTCTAAGCATCAGGTAACACGAAATCGTACCCCAAACCGACACAGGTGGTCAGGTAGAGAATACCAAGGCGCTTGAGAGAACTCGGGTGAAGGAACTAGGCAAAATGGTGCCGTAACTTCGGGAGAAGGCACGCTGATATGTAGGTGAAGTGGTTTACCCATGGAGCTGAAATCAGTCGAAGATACCAGCTGGCTGCAACTGTTTATTAAAAACACAGCACTGTGCAAACACGAAAGTGGACGTATACGGTGTGACGCCTGCCCGGTGCCGGAAGGTTAATTGATGGGGTTATCCGTAAGGAGAAGCTCTTGATCGAAGCCCCGGTAAACGGCGGCCGTAACTATAACGGTCCTAAGGTAGCGAAATTCCTTGTCGGGTAAGTTCCGACCTGCACGAATGGCGTAATGATGGCCAGGCTGTCTCCACCCGAGACTCAGTGAAATTGAACTCGCTGTGAAGATGCAGTGTACCCGCGGCAAGACGGAAAGACCCCGTGAACCTTTACTATAGCTTGACACTGAACACTGGTCCTTGATGTGTAGGATAGGTGGGAGGCTTTGAAGTGTGGACGCCAGTCTGCATGGAGCCATCCTTGAAATACCACCCTTTAATGGCTGGTGTTCTAACGTAGACCCGTAATCCGGGTTGCGGACAGTGTCTGGTGGGTAGTTTGACTGGGGCGGTCTCCTCCTAAAGAGTAACGGAGGAGCACGAAGGTTAGCTAATCCTGGTCGGACATCAGGAGGTTAGTGCAAAGGCATAAGCTAGCTTGACTGCGAGAGTGACGGCTCGAGCAGGTGCGAAAGCAGGTCTTAGTGATCCGGTGGTTCTGAATGGAAGGGCCATCGCTCAACGGATAAAAGGTACTCCGGGGATAACAGGCTGATACCGCCCAAGAGTTCATATCGACGGCGGTGTTTGGCACCTCGATGTCGGCTCATCACATCCTGGGGCTGAAGTAGGTCCCAAGGGTATGGCTGTTCGCCATTTAAAGTGGTACGCGAGCTGGGTTTAGAACGTCGTGAGACAGTTCGGTCCCTATCTGCCGTGGGCGCTGGAGAATTGAGGGGGGCTGCTCCTAGTACGAGAGGACCGGAGTGGACGCATCACTGGTGTTCGGGTTGTCATGCCAATGGCATTGCCCGGTAGCTAAATGCGGAAGAGATAAGTGCTGAAAGCATCTAAGCACGAAACTTGCCCCGAGATGAGTTCTCCCTGACCCTTTAAGGGTCCTGAAGGAACGTTGAAGACGACGACGTTGATAGGTCGGGTGTGTAAGTGTAGCGATACATTGAGCTAACCGATACTAATGAACCGTGAGGCTTAACCTTACAACGCCGAAGATGTTTTGGCGAAGAGAGATATTTTCAGCCTGATACAGATAACATCGACATGCCCAGGAGGTGTGTTGATAAACAGAATTTGCCTGGCGGCTGTAGCGCGGTGGTCCCACCTGACCCCATGCCGAACTCAGAAGTGAAACGCCGTAGCGCCGATGGTAGTGTGGGGTCTCCCCATGCGAGAGTAGGGAACTGCCAGGCATTAATTAAAGTGAAGAAGCCCATCCTGCCGGATGGGCTTTTTTGCGTCTGTGCGGGATGAAAACCGCCGGATGCGGCGTACCGCCTTATCCGCCTGCAGGGGCCGGGCTGAACGTATTTTGTAGGCCTGATAAGCGCAGCGCATCAGGCAACACGTCTGCACACTACCGGATACGGCATATCGCCTTATCCGGCCTACAAAAGCTAGTCCTGCTACCCGCGTACGAGGTTGAGTAACGGGTACGGTCGTCCGAGATCGTCCACCTCTGTACGTCCCGTCACGCTAAATCCCATCTTCTTATAGAATCCAACCGCCTGCTCATTCTGCTCGTTAACGTTGGTTGTTAGCGTTGAACTCATTGATAAAGCATGTTCAATCAGCAGTTTACCAACACCACTACCACGCACATCCGGATCGACAAACAAAGCATCAATATGCTGGTCGGTCAGGAGCATAAAAGCGACGGGCTCATCCTGTTCTGTCACTGCAACCCACAGAGGGGCTTCTGGTAAAAATGAACGTACCAGCTCCTCCAGCTCAATCCGATAATCCGCAGAGAGGAAATGGTGCGTGGCATCTAC
Organism: Citrobacter sp. B72; assembly: GCF_016894305.1. NCBI lineage: Bacteria > Pseudomonadati > Pseudomonadota > Gammaproteobacteria > Enterobacterales > Enterobacteriaceae > Citrobacter > Citrobacter sp. B72. The sequence continues at coordinate 4,704,641 of NZ_CP069801.1, read as the reverse complement.
TGAGCGACACCAAATAGAAACTAACTTATCTCCTTCGTCCTGACGCGAACGACGAATGGTAAGGTTCATAGCATTCTCCTTTTTTTCTTTACTGCACTATTCTACAGCAAGGAGCCGTGAAACTTTCTCAACTTGAGGATGCAAGCTCGACATTCGCATGATTCCTGGGTATCTTCAGCTATCTGGATGTCTAAACGTTTAAACGTATGTTGTGAGGTTATCAGGTTATGCCAATTCGCGTGCAGGACGAGCTACCCGCCGTCAATTTTTTGCGTGAGGAAAACGTCTTCGTGATGACGACATCCCGCGCTTCCGGTCAGGAAATTCGTCCACTGAAGGTGCTCATCCTCAACCTGATGCCCAAGAAGATTGAAACGGAAAACCAGTTCCTGCGCTTACTGTCTAACTCACCGCTGCAGGTAGATGTTCAGCTATTGCGCATCGATGCCCGCGAGTCACGCAACACCCCAACGGAGCATCTGAATAACTTCTACTGTAATTTCGAGGATATCTGCGATCAGAACTTTGACGGATTGATCGTGACCGGCGCGCCGTTGGGCCTGGTTGAATTTAATGATGTGGCTTACTGGCCGCAGATTAAACAAGTGCTTGAATGGGCCAAAGATCACGTTACCTCGACGCTATTTGTCTGTTGGGCGGTGCAGGCCGCGTTGAATATCCTGTACGGAATTCCCAAGCAAACCCGCACGGACAAACTCTCAGGCGTCTATGAGCACCATATTCTGCACCCTCATGCGCTACTGACGCGTGGATTCGATGATGCGTTCCTGGCCCCGCATTCCCGCTATGCTGATTTCCCTGCAGCGCTTATCCGCGACTACACCGATCTCGAGATCTTTGCTGAAACCGAAGAGGGAGATGCCTACCTGTTTGCCAGCAAAGACAAACGTATCGCCTTCGTGACGGGTCATCCTGAGTATGACGACCATACACTCGGCAGCGAATATTTTCGTGACGTCGAAGCGGGCTTATCGCCGGAAGTACCCTATAACTATTTCCCGAAAGATGACCCGCAAAACAAACCGCGGGCAACCTGGCGTAGCCACGGTAATCTGTTGTTTACCAACTGGCTCAACTATTACGTCTACCAGATCACGCCATATGATCTGCGTCACATGAATCCAACGCTGGATTAATCTACTGTAGCAGACGATCCTTAAGCGTTTCAGCATATTGAATCAGGCACCTTCGGGTGCCTTTTTTATTTCCGAAACGCACCTCATCGTGTAATTAAATTTTATTTATATTGTTATCAATAGGTTAATTAATAATTAAATTAAAAATGGAAATTGTTTTTGATTTTGAAATTTAAATGAGTAGTCTTAGTTGTGCTGAACGAAAAGCGCACAACGATCCTTCGTTCGCATTGGGGATGTGTTTGGATCAATGACGAGGAACTACGCAATGAATCAACAGGCAACGACAACCGATGAACTGGTCTTCACCAGGCCGTGTGGCGAACAGGAACAGCAAATTCTGACCGCTGAAGCAGTGGAGTTTCTGACTGAACTGGTGACAAGATTTACGCCAAAGCGGAATAAACTTCTGGCTGCACGTATCCAGCAGCAGCAGGATATTGATGACGGTAAGTTGCCTGATTTTATTTCGGAAACAGCTTCCATTCGTGAAGGTAACTGGAAAATTCGCGGAATTCCTGATGATTTACTGGATCGCCGCGTAGAGATCACCGGACCCGTTGAGCGCAAGATGGTCATCAACGCGCTGAACGCGAACGTCAAAGTCTTTATGGCTGACTTCGAAGATTCACTGGCTCCTGAGTGGAGCAAAGTTATCGACGGGCAGATCAACCTGCGCGATGCGGTCAATGGCACCATTAGCTACACCAACGAAGCGGGTAAAATTTATCAGCTCAAACCTAATCCGGCTCTGTTGGTATGTCGCGTTCGTGGTCTGCACCTGCCGGAAAAACACGTCACCTGGCGTGGCGAATCTATCCCGGGCAGCCTGTTCGACTTTGCCCTCTATTTCTTCCACAACTACAAAACGTTGCTGGCGAAAGGCAGCGGCCCTTATTTCTATCTGCCAAAAACGCAGGCCTGGCAAGAAGCGGCATGGTGGAGCGAAGTGTTCAGCTATGCAGAGGACCGCTTTAACCTGCCGCGCGGCACCATTAAAGCGACCCTGCTGATTGAAACGCTGCCTGCCGTCTTCCAGATGGACGAAATTCTGCACGCCCTGCGTGACCACATTGTGGGTCTGAACTGCGGTCGTTGGGACTACATTTTTAGCTATATCAAAACACTGAAGAACCACCCGGATCGCGTGCTGCCGGACCGTCAGGTGGTGACGATGGATAAACCATTCCTCAGCGCCTATTCGCGTCTGCTGATTAAAACCTGTCATAAACGTGGCGCATTCGCGATGGGCGGCATGGCAGCGTTCATTCCCAGCAAAGATGCGGAACGTAACAACCAGGTTCTGACCAAGGTAAAAGCGGACAAAGCACTGGAAGCAAATAACGGTCATGACGGCACATGGATTGCCCATCCGGGACTGGCAGATACCGCCATGGCGGTGTTCAACGACGTACTCGGTGAAAACAAAAATCAGCTGTTCGTGACCCGTGAAGAAGATGCCCCGATTACCGCAGAGCAACTGCTGGCACCTTGTGAAGGTGAGCGTACTGAAGAAGGCATGCGCGCCAATATCCGTGTCGCGGTGCAGTACATCGAAGCGTGGATCTCCGGTAACGGCTGCGTACCGATTTACGGTCTGATGGAAGACGCGGCCACCGCCGAAATCTCCCGTACCTCCATCTGGCAGTGGATCCACCACGAGAAGACGCTCAGCAACGGCAAGCCGGTTACCAAACCGCTGTTCCGTCAGATGCTGGCCGAAGAGATGCTGGTGATTCAGGACGAGCTGGGCGAACACCGCTACAGCAGCGGGCGTTTTGACGATGCCGCGCGCCTGATGGAGCAAATCACTACCTCTGATGAACTGATCGATTTCTTGACCCTGCCAGGCTACCGCCTGCTGGCGTAATTCACCGCATAACAATATGGAGCATCTGCACATGAAAACCCGTACTCAACAAATCGAAGAATTACAGAAAGAATGGACTCAACCGCGCTGGGAAGGCATCACCCGTCCATATAGCGCGGAGGAAGTGGTGAAATTACGTGGCTCGGTCAACCCGGAATGCACGCTGGCGCAGCTTGGCGCGGCGAAAATGTGGCGTCTGCTGCACGGCGAATCGAAGAAAGGTTATATCAACAGCCTCGGCGCGCTGACCGGCGGTCAGGCGCTGCAGCAGGCGAAAGCCGGTATTGAAGCGGTCTACCTTTCAGGCTGGCAGGTGGCGGCAGATGCCAACCTGGCATCCAGCATGTACCCGGACCAATCGCTGTATCCGGCGAACTCCGTCCCGGCGGTGGTGGATCGGATCAACAACACATTCCGTCGCGCCGATCAGATCCAATGGTCAACCGGTATTGAGCCGAACGATCCTCGCTATGTCGATTACTTCCTGCCGATCGTTGCCGATGCGGAAGCAGGGTTTGGCGGCGTACTGAACGCGTTTGAACTAATGAAATCGATGATTGAGGCTGGTGCAGCGGCCGTTCACTTCGAAGATCAGCTCGCATCGGTGAAAAAATGTGGTCACATGGGCGGCAAAGTGCTGGTTCCGACTCAGGAAGCTATCCAGAAACTGGTGGCCGCCCGTCTGGCAGCCGACGTCATGGGTGTGCCGACGCTGGTGATTGCACGTACCGATGCCGACGCAGCCGATCTGATTACGTCTGATTGCGACCCATACGACAGCGAGTTCATCACTGGCGAACGTACCAGCGAAGGGTTCTACCGTACGCATGCGGGTATTGAGCAGGCGATCAGCCGTGGTCTGGCCTACGCACCGTATGCGGATCTGGTGTGGTGTGAAACCTCCACGCCGGACCTTGAGCTGGCGAAGCGCTTTGCCGATGCGATCCACGCGAAATACCCTGGCAAACTGCTGGCTTACAACTGTTCGCCGTCGTTTAACTGGCAGAAAAACCTGGATGACAAAACTATCGCCAGCTTCCAGCAGCAGCTGTCGGATATGGGTTACAAATACCAGTTCATTACCCTGGCGGGTATCCACAGCATGTGGTTCAACATGTTCGACCTCGCGCACTCCTATGCGCAGGGTGAAGGCATGCGCCACTATGTTGAGAAGGTTCAGCAGCCAGAATTTGCGGCAGCTAAAGACGGTTACACCTTCGTCTCCCATCAGCAGGAAGTGGGCACAGGTTACTTCGACAAAGTCACCACCATCATTCAGGGCGGAGCTTCCTCGGTGACCGCGCTGACTGGCTCGACCGAAGAATCGCAGTTTTGATTAATGCCCGGTGGCGCTGCGCTTACCGGGCCTACGAAGGGATGTAGGCCGGATAAGCGAACGCGCCATCCGGCATGACGTTGTGCCGGATGGGAGACATTGATGACGCGTGGCCTGGAATTACTGATTGCTCAGACTATCTTGCAAGGTTTCGACGCCCAGTACGGGCGTTTTCTGGAAGTCACCTCCGGCGCGCAGCAGCGTTTTGAACATGCCGACTGGCATGCGGTTCAGCAGGCGATGAAAAGCCGTATTCACCTTTACGATCATCACGTAGGTCTGGTGGTGGAGCAGTTGCGCTGCATTACTGACGGCAAAAGTACCGACGCGGATTTTTTACTTCGCGTGAAAGAGCATTACACCCGGCTACTGCCGGATTACCCGCGCTTCGAGATTGCGGAGAGTTTCTTTAACTCCGTTTACTGTCGGTTATTTGACCACCGCTCGCTGACTCCCGAGCGGCTGTTTATTTTCAGTTCTCAGCCAGAGCGCCGTTTTCGCACGATCCCCCGCCCGCTGGCGAAAGACTTTTTTCCTGATACCGGCTGGGAGTGGCTGCTGACACGCGTCCTTAGCGATCTGCCCCTGCGTCTGCCGTGGCAGAACAAACATCGTGATATCCACTACATCATCGAACACCTGACCGAAACCCTGGGAGCGGATGTGTTGTCAGGTTGCCATTTACAGGTGGCGAACGAACTGTTTTATCGCAACAAGGCCGCCTGGCTGGTCGGTAAGTTGATTACTCCTTCTGGGACGCTACCGTTTTTACTGCCAATCCACCGGACTGATGAAGGCGAATTGTTTGTCGATACCTGTCTGACCACGACGGCGGAGGCAAGCATTGTGTTTGGCTTCGCCCGCTCCTATTTTATGGTTTACGCTCCTTTGCCCGCGGCGCTGGTGGAGTGGCTGCGCGAGATCCTGCCCGGTAAAACCACCGCCGAACTGTACATGGCGATTGGCTGTCAGAAACACGCGAAGACCGAAAGTTACCGCGAATATCTGCTCTATCTTGCCCATTGCGATGAGCAATTTATTGAAGCACCAGGGATCCGCGGCATGGTGATGTTGGTGTTTACGCTGCCGGGTTTTGACCGAGTGTTTAAAATCATCAAAGACAAATTTGCCCCGCAAAAAGAGATGTCTGCCGCCCACGTCCGCGCCTGCTATCAACTGGTCAAAGAACACGATCGTGTTGGGCGGATGGCTGACACCCAGGAATTCGAGAATTTTGTGCTGGAGAAACGGCAAATCGATCCGGCGCTGATGGCGCTGTTATTGCAGGAAGCCCCGGAAAAAATTACCGATCTCGGCGATCAGATCGTCATTCGCCATCTGTATATTGAACGACGGATGGTGCCGCTGAATATCTGGCTGGAGCAGGTCGAAGGTCAGCAACTGCGCGATGCCATTGAAGAGTACGGCAACGCCATTCGTCAGCTGGCCGCCGCCAATATTTTCCCCGGCGATATGCTATTTAAGAACTTCGGCGTGACCCGTCACGGGCGTGTGGTGTTCTACGATTACGATGAAATCTGCTACATGACGGAGGTGAATTTCCGTCATATCCCGCCGCCACGCTACCCGGAAGATGAGATGAGCGCTGAGCCGTGGTACAGCGTATCGCCGGGAGATGTCTTCCCGGAAGAGTTTCGTCACTGGCTATGTGCCGACCCGCGTATAGGGCCGCTATTTGAAGAGATGCACGCTGACCTGTTCAGCGCTGACTACTGGCGCGGCCTACAGACGCGCATCAAACACGGTCACGTGGAAGATGTTTACGCCTACCGACGTCGTCAGCGGTTCAGCGTGCGTTATGAAACCGACCGTAGGCCGGATAAAGCACTTGCGCCGCCATCCGGCAATGTGCGCCGTGCCTGATGCGTTACGCTTATCAGGCTTACAAATCTGCCCTAACCTTGGATAGCCGGCCGGGTAAGGCGTAGCCGCCACCCGGCAACCCCATCTTAGCGAAATCCGCCGTACGCCAGCGTTACTTCTTTCGCCGCTTTGATCGCCATGGCGCCAAACTCGGTCACGCGATCGTCGGTAATACGCGAAATGGGTCCGGAGATGGAAATCGCAGCGAACGGCTCGCGGTGCTCGTCATAAATGCACGACGCCACGCAGCGCAGACCCAGCGCATGTTCCTCATCATCAAAGGAATAGCCGCGCTTGCGCGTCTGGGCCAAATCCTCTTTCAGATGCACTGGCGACACCAGCGTTGCGTGTGTATAAGCATGCAGGCCTTTGCGGTGCAGCAGGCCAGTCACTTGTTCTTCGCTCAGTTGGGATAAAAACGCCTTACCCGCACCGGAGGCGTGCATCGGCAGCTTGCCGCCGATAGGCGCGGACATGCGCATCAGTTGGGTGCACTGCACCTGGTCGATAATAATGGCCTGATGGTCGCTTTGATCCAGCACGGCCAGGTTTACCGTCTCACCGGAATCTTCCATCAGCTTGCGCAGGATCGGATGCACAATTGCCAGCAGATTACGGCTTTGCAAAAAGCTGCTGCCTACGATGAACGCATGCGCACCTACGGCCCAGTGGCCTAATTCACCCACCTGACGGACAAAACCCTGCTGCTGCATGGTGGTCAGCAAACGGTGAGTCGTGGAGTTTGGCAGGCCGGCCTGCTGAGCCAGCTCGGTCAGCGCCACGCTGCCGTTGGATTCCGCAATCCACTCCAGCAGCTTCAGGCCGCGGGTCAGAGACTGAACCTGCCCGGTTGCAGGCGCAGTAGCGGCGGCGGGTTTTCTACCGCGTTTCGCGGGGACAGTGGCTACCATGGCAGACTCCTTTTCTGTATCGTGGAAATCATTTTCGTTTTATTCAATTATAATGCAAGAATTCCTGTACTGATCGGATGAGTGAAGCTGAACATGTCTCATGTTGGCCGTTGTTCTCTTTTCCGCCTCTCAGGTTTGTGCCAGTATGACCTGTTGAGTTTTTTTCGGTCTGGTTGAGCGTTGTCGGGAGCGAGTGTGAGCAGCAAAGTAGAACAATTACGTCAGCAGTTAAATGAACGTATTCTGGTGCTGGACGGCGGTATGGGCACCATGATCCAGGGATATCGTCTGAGCGAAGAGGATTTCCGCGGCGAACGCTTTGCCGACTGGCCGTGCGATCTGAAAGGTAACAACGACTTGTTGGTGCTCAGCAAACCGGAGGTCATCGCCGCCATCCATAACGCCTACTTTGAGGCGGGCGCGGATATCATCGAAACCAACACCTTTAACTCGACGACTATCGCCATGGCGGATTACCAGATGGAATCCCTGTCGGCGGAAATCAACTTTGCGGCAGCCAAACTGGCGCGTGCGGCGGCTGACGAATGGACGGCGCGCACGCCGGAAAAACCGCGCTACGTCGCGGGCGTGCTCGGCCCAACGAACCGTACGGCGTCTATCTCGCCTGATGTTAACGACCCGGCTTACCGCAACATTACCTTTGATCAGCTGGTGGCCGCCTACCGTGAATCCACCAAAGCGCTGGTGGAAGGCGGCAGTGACCTGATCCTGATTGAAACCGTCTTCGATACTCTGAACGCCAAAGCCGCTATTTTCGCGGTTAAAACCGAATTTGAAGCGCTGGGCGTTGAGCTGCCGATTATGCTCTCCGGCACCATCACCGATGCTTCCGGGCGTACGCTCTCCGGCCAGACTACCGAAGCATTCTACAACTCCCTGCGCCACGCCGATGCGCTGACCTTCGGTCTGAACTGTGCCTTAGGTCCGGACGAATTGCGCCAGTACGTGCAGGAACTGTCGCGCATAGCCGAATGCTACGTGACCGCGCACCCGAACGCCGGTCTGCCGAACGCCTTTGGTGAATACGATCTCGACGCCGACACCATGGCGGCGCAGATTCGCGAGTGGGCTGAGGCCGGTTTCCTGAATATCGTCGGCGGCTGCTGCGGCACCACGCCGGAACATATCGCCGCCATGAGCCGCGCAGTGGATGGCTTACCGCCGCGCCGCTTGCCGGAAATCCCGGTTGCCTGCCGCCTTTCCGGCCTTGAGCCGCTGAACATCGGCGACGACAGCCTGTTTGTGAACGTCGGCGAGCGTACCAACGTCACCGGTTCGGCCAAGTTTAAACGCCTGATCAAAGAAGAGAAATACAGCGAAGCGCTGGACGTCGCCCGTCAGCAGGTGGAAAGCGGCGCGCAGATCATCGATATCAACATGGATGAGGGGATGCTCGACGCCGAAGCGGCAATGGTGCGTTTCCTCAACCTGATCGCCGGTGAGCCGGATATCGCCCGCGTGCCGATTATGATCGACTCCTCGAAATGGGACGTTATCGAGAAAGGGCTGAAGTGCATTCAGGGTAAAGGCATCGTTAACTCCATCTCGATGAAAGAGGGGGTTGAGACCTTTATCCATCACGCGAAGCTGCTGCGTCGCTACGGTGCCGCGGTGGTGGTGATGGCCTTTGACGAGCAAGGGCAGGCCGACACCCGCGCACGTAAAATCGAAATCTGTCGTCGGGCGTACAAGATTCTTACCGAAGAGGTGGGCTTCCCGCCGGAAGACATCATCTTCGACCCGAACATCTTTGCTGTCGCGACCGGTATTGATGAGCACAACAACTACGCGCAGGACTTTATCGGTGCGTGTGAAGACATCAAACGCGAACTGCCGCACGCACTGATCTCCGGCGGCGTTTCTAACGTTTCATTCTCGTTCCGTGGCAACGACCCGGTACGTGAAGCCATTCACGCGGTATTCCTCTACTACGCCATTCGCAACGGCATGGACATGGGGATCGTCAATGCCGGGCAGCTGGCAATTTACGACGACCTGCCCGCCGAGCTGCGCGATGCGGTTGAAGATGTGATCCTCAACCGTCGTGACGATGGCACCGAACGACTGCTGGAGCTGGCAGAGAAATATCGCGGCAGTAAAACCGACGACACGGCGAATGCCCAGATGGCGGAATGGCGCACCTGGGAGGTGAAAAAGCGCCTCGAATACTCGCTGGTGAAAGGCATTACCGAGTTTATTGAGCTGGATACCGAGGAAGCGCGCCAGCAGGCTGCGCGTCCGATCGAAGTTATTGAAGGACCGCTGATGGACGGCATGAACGTCGTTGGCGATCTGTTCGGCGAAGGAAAAATGTTCCTGCCGCAGGTAGTGAAATCCGCCCGCGTGATGAAGCAGGCGGTGGCGTACCTCGAACCGTACATTGAGGCCAGCAAAGAGAAAGGCTCCAGCAACGGCAAAATGGTCATCGCGACCGTGAAGGGCGATGTGCACGATATCGGCAAAAACATTGTCGGCGTGGTGCTGCAATGTAACAACTACGAAATCGTCGATCTTGGCGTGATGGTGCCCGCGGAGAAAATCCTCAGAACGGCGCGTGAAGTGAATGCCGATCTGATTGGCCTTTCCGGGCTGATTACCCCATCGCTGGACGAAATGGTCAACGTGGCGAAAGAGATGGAGCGTCAGGGATTCACTATTCCGCTGCTGATTGGCGGCGCGACCACCTCAAAAGCGCACACGGCGGTGAAAATCGAGCAGAACTACAGCGGCCCGACGGTGTACGTGCAGAACGCCTCGCGTACCGTTGGCGTGGTGGCTGCGCTGCTCTCTGACACCCAGCGTGATGACTTTGTCGCCCGTACGCGTAAAGAGTACGAAACCGTGCGTATCCAGCATGCGCGTAAGAAACCGCGTACCCCGCCAGTAACGTTACAGGCTGCCCGCGACAACGATCTGGCCTTCGACTGGGAAAACTACACCCCGCCGGTGGCGCACCGTCTGGGCGTGCAGGAAGTGGAAGCCAGCATCGAAACTCTGCGCAATTACATCGACTGGACGCCGTTCTTTATGACCTGGTCGCTGGCCGGGAAATACCCGCGCATTCTCGAAGATGAGGTAGTAGGAGAAGAGGCGAAGCGCCTGTTCAAAGACGCTAACGACATGCTGGATAAACTCAGCGCTGAGAAGACCCTGAATCCGCGCGGCGTGGTGGGGTTATTCCCGGCCAACCGCGTGGGTGACGACATCGAGATTTACCGTGACGAGACGCGTACGCACGTCATCAACGTGAGTCATCACCTGCGCCAGCAGACGGAAAAAGTCGGTTTCGCCAACTATTGCCTGTCTGACTTTGTCGCGCCGAAACTGAGCGGCAAAGCGGATTACATCGGTGCTTTCGCGGTTACCGGCGGTCTGGAGGAAGATGCGCTGGCGGATGCCTTCGAAGCCCAGCATGACGACTACAACAAGATCATGGTGAAAGCGATCGCTGACCGTCTGGCGGAAGCATTCGCGGAGTATCTGCATGAGCGCGTGCGTAAAGTTTACTGGGGCTATGCGGCGAATGAGAACCTCAGTAACGAGGAGCTTATCCGCGAAAACTACCAGGGGATTCGCCCGGCGCCGGGCTATCCGGCGTGCCCGGAACACACTGAAAAGGCCACCATCTGGGAACTGCTGGATGTGGAAGCGCACACCGGGATGAAGCTCACCGAATCCTTCGCCATGTGGCCAGGCGCGTCGGTTTCCGGCTGGTATTTCAGTCATCCGGACAGCAAGTACTACGCCGTGGCGCAAATCCAGCGCGATCAGGTTGAAGATTATGCCTTCCGTAAAGGGATGAGCGTGGCGGAAGTGGAGCGCTGGTTAGCGCCGAACCTCGGCTACGACGCCGACTGATTCACAAAACTGTCATCTTTCTTTACAACAAACAGGGCGCTCAATGAGTGCCCTGTCTCTTTATTACGTTTAAACCCTTATACTGAAAGGGGGCCGTTGCCGGATGGCGGCGTAAACGCCTTATCCGGCCTACATAGGGATGATTTGTAGGCCTGATAAGCGCAGCGCCATCAGGCAAATGAGCCTCAAAAAACCATAAAAATAAGGAGAACCTGATTCCGTGTTAACTCTGTTACACCTGCTTTCTGCTGTATCTATGCTGGTTTGGGGTACGCATATTGTGCGTACCGGCGTGATGCGTGTCTTTGGCGCCCGCTTGCGTACCGTCCTCAGCCGTAGTGTTGAAAAGAAGCCGCTCGCCTTTTGTGCGGGTATCGGCGTGACGGCGCTGGTGCAAAGCAGCAACGCCACCACCATGCTGGTGACCTCGTTTGTCGCCCAAGATCTCGTGGCGCTTACCCCGGCGCTGGTCATTGTGCTGGGTGCCGACGTGGGGACCGCGCTGATGGCGCGTATCCTGACCTTCGATCTCTCATGGCTATCCCCACTGCTGATTTTCATCGGCGTGATCTTCTTTCTCGGGCGTAAGCAGTCCCGCGTGGGGCAACTGGGGCGGGTTGGCATCGGGCTGGGGTTGATTTTGCTGGCGCTGGAGCTGATTGTGCAGGCGGTCACGCCGATAACTCAGGCTAACGGCGTACAGGTTATTTTCGCCTCGCTGACCGGCGATATTATGCTGGATGCGCTGATTGGCGCTATGTTTGCGATTATCAGTTACTCCAGTCTGGCGGCGGTGCTGCTGACGGCCACGCTGACCGCGGCAGGCATTATCTCGTTCCCGGTGGCGTTGTGTCTGGTGATTGGTGCCAACCTCGGCTCCGGCCTGTTGGCGATGCTCAACAACAGTGCTGCGAATGCTGCTGCCCGTCGCGTGGCGCTCGGCAGCCTGCTGTTTAAGCTGGTGGGCAGTCTGATTATCCTGCCGTTTGTTCATCCGCTGGCCAATCTGATGGATGAACTGCCGCTGCCGAAATCTGAACTGGTTATCTACTTCCACGTCTTCTACAACCTGGTGCGCTGTGTGGCGATGGTGCCGTTCGCCGAACCGATGGCGCGTTTTTGTAAGCGCATCATCCGCGATGAGCCGGAGTTGGATGCACATCTGAAACCCAAGCATCTGGACGTCAGCGCGCTGGATACGCCGACGCTCGCGCTGGCCAATGCCGCCCGTGAAGCCCTGCGTATCGGCGACGCGATGGAGCAGATGATGGACGGGCTGAAGAAAGTAATGCACGGCGAACCGCGTGAAGAGAAAGAGCTGCGCAGGATGGCGGACGACATTAACGTGCTGTACACGGCAATTAAGCTCTATCTGGCGCGGATGCCAAAGGATGAGCTGGCGGAAGAGGAATCGCGCCGTTGGGCGGAGATTATCGAAATGTCGCTCAACCTTGAGCAGGCTTCCGATATTGTCGAACGTATGGGCAGCGAGATAGCCGATAAGTCGCTGGCCGCCCGCCGGGCATTCTCTGTCGAAGGGCTGAAAGAACTGGATGCGCTCTACGATCAGTTGCTCAGCAATCTGCAGCTGGCGATGTCAGTGTTCTTCTCAGGAGATGTGACCAGTGCCCGTCGTCTGCGTCGCAGCAAGCACCGCTTCCGTATTCTCAATCGTCGTTATTCGCATGCGCACGTTGACCGTCTGCATCAGCAGAACGTGCAGAGCATCGAGACCAGCTCCTTGCACCTGGCGCTGTTGGGCGATATGCAGCGTCTGAACTCGCTGTTTTGTTCCGTGGCTTACAGCGTGCTGGAACAGCCGGATGAAGACGATGGGCGGGATGATTACTAATGAGGACAGGTGAAATATTGCCCGATGGCGCAGTCCGGTAGGCCGGATAAGGCGAAGCCGCATCCGGCAATGTGCGCTGAACTGCCTGATGGCGCTGCGCTTATCAGGCCTACAGTTGTAGCCCGGATAAAGCGAAGCCGCCATCCGGCATCAGACAACAAATCAACTAAAAGCAGTGGCCTGCTTCAACGGCAACCGCTTCTTCACCCGCTTTAAAGATATACGTGGTGTTCGGGCCGCCGAGCACGGATTGACCGTTACTTACCTTAATCCAGTTCCCTTCCGGCAGGCCAATCACCGTCAGCTCCGGTGCCACAACCAGCAGCTCGCGGATACGCTGTTCACGCGTTTCGCCTTTATGGCCTTCCGGCAGCGCGTTGGTGAAGTGTGGGTTAATCTGCAGCGGGAACAGACCCAGCGCATCAAAACCTTTTGGATCGACAATCGGCATGTCGTTGGTAGTGCGGATGGTCTGGCAGGCAAGGTTGGAACCTGCGCTCCAGCCGATGTACAGCGCACCGCGTTTGACGACATCCACAATCGGCGCCAGCAGTCCGCGTTCGCGGCTTTCTTTCAGTAACTGGAAGGTATTACCCCCGCCGACAATCACCAGCTCTGCGTTTTCAATAGCGGCAATCGGATCGGCAACGGTATGAATACCCGTAACGTTGACACCCATTGGCGCAAAGATGGCTGCCGTTTTCGCTGTGTACTCATCCCAGGTTTGCGTCACGCCAGCGAACGGAATAAACACCGCCGTACGGCGACCATTCAGTTGTTCAGCAATCAGCGGCAGCGCATGTTCCATCCAGCCTTTGCCCGGCAGCGTCGAGTTACTCAATAAAAGCAGTTCCATCATTTCTCCATGTAATCAGAAAATTACAAACCGCGCTAATGCTACCACTATCAGGTTAACGCCTTACTGATATGGCTCACGATGTTGGAAGGGGGAGATAGAAGCTGAGGCTATTTTTTAAGTGTCAATTCAATGCCGAGTACCTTCATCACTGCAAGGGTGGTTTTCAGCGTCGGGTTACCTTTCTCACTAAAAGAGCGATAAAGCTGCTCGCGGGATAATCCCGTTTCTGCCGCAATGTTCGCCATTCCCTTAGCGCGAGCTACCACGCCCAGTGCTTTTGCAATGTATGCTGCATCGCCTGTTTCGAGGGCATCGGCCATAAACACGGCAATTTCTTCATCATCAACCAGCGCAGTCGCGGGATCGTAGTGAGTAAGTTTATTCATGGCAGAAGATCTCCTGTGAATCCAGTGTACGGGCGAGCATTTTTGCAAGAGTAATATCGTTGGCTTGTGAGCTTTTATCGCCCCCACATAACAAAATGATGATGCGGCAACCTTGCTGTTTAAAGTAAATCCTGTAGCCAGGACCGTAAGAAATGCGCATTTCGCTGACGCCTTCCCCAACAGGTTTAACATCACCAGCTAAACCATTAGCCAGACGAAAAAGGCGTGTGGCAATGAGCGTTTTAGCTCTCCTGTCCCGTAGGTTTTGCTCCCAACGCCGGAAAACCATTGTCTGAAGAATTTCCATGATGACGTTCCATGTATTTTATAAACTACATTATGAATTGACAAGTTGAGACTAGAGAGTAAAAAAATGGGGAGTAAGGGGAAATGCTTGCTGGAGGAAACAGGAAAGTGTCTCGCAATAATACGTAGTTTTTCAGGATGCTGCGGTTGATACGAGAATCGATGATAGGGGCGGCTTTGTGCCAGGAGGGGACGTAGATAAGATGTTTTCCTACCTTCGTAAAAATGTAGGCTGCTCCATTACTGATGAAGAGTTACAATATTCTGTAAACAACAGTAAAGAAAAGGTACGGTATGTGATCAACTCCTATTCTTAAAGACATATCTATTTCAGTTTCATTATTTAATGGATTGTCATAGATTAATTAGTATCTGTAGTTGATAGGTATGAACAACTTTAGGAAACTTTCATTAGGTAAAATATGGCACGATTAACACCAAAAACTGATGTATTGAGGGCGCTTTTTGCTAGATCAGGAAACCAATGTGCTTTTCCTGGATGTACTCACATACTGATAGATGAAGATAATCAATTTATAGCACAAGTTTGTCATATTGAAGCTGCATTGACAGGTGGTGAGCGATATAACCCGAATATGAGTGATGAGCAAAGAAGAAGCTATGAAAATTTAGTGATTTTTTGTTACCCACATCACATTAAAACAGATGATGTTAATAAATACCCAGTTGAACGGCTTTCTCAAATAAAGAGAGATCATGAGCAACAATTTCTTAAGTCTGATTTTAAAATTGATGAAACTGAGTTATATAAAATTTCTTGTGAAATGGAACAGTATTGGTTGGATATTGAACGTCTAAATAAAGTTGACCATGTTTTTATCGATAGTGGATTAGCAATGAAGATAGAAGGAAATGATGATTTCTTTGAAATTTCAAAAAATGCTAATGAATTTGTGAGTAATATAGAAAATATTCTTGAGTTACTTCATAAAAGTGATGAGTCTCTAATGTCTGATTTTGAGTCTTTGCTGTGTCTAAAGGATGTAAATGTAGAAATATTTAATGATATACCTTATTTTAAAAATCCATTTTATAATAAAAACTGGGAGTTGCATAATATTGGGTTGCCAAATTTGCTAAAACAATTACGAATTAGTCTTGTACATCTCAAAGTTAAATATCTTGAAGAATACATGAAAGTGCACAGTGATGATATCCAGGCCAAAATGGTTTTTGACAAAGCGAAAGAGGAACTAAAAGAGTACGCAAAAACAGCGATGTGCAATGATTAATATTTTCAAAATACACTTGTAACAAGTCCTATTATGTCATCATTATTAATGTCTGCTCCTCGTTCTAAGCAGACTTTCAGAAAACGATACAAAATGCCGACCACTAGACTGCAATCCCCTTCTGTTTCAGTTCTTTTTTAACCATGCGCTTGTTCCAGGCTGCCAACGATTCATCACCATCCTGCCGCTGTGGCTTCTTCCATCGCTTTGCGCAGTTCCGGATCCAGACGCTGAATTTTATGGGCGAAAGCCTGCTGACCATGGTGGGTGAAGGTCAGGAACATTTTGCGTATGAGAGCATATGCCAGTTAGGACACAGTCTGGTCAACATCAGCCAGTTGATTCCCGCACTGGTGCAGTTAGAAGCGAAAGCTGACCAGCAACTGTTCGCTGTTGCATAGTACCTAAAATAGACAGAGCGCCCACCCCTGGCGCTCTGTTCCTGCTCTCTTACCCCGCCCGTGCAAATTCTGCCGCTTCGGCGATTAGCGCGTCATCCGGGCGTACGCCGGTGTACATGGCGAACTGCTCTACGGCCTGTAAGGCAATCACCTCTGCACCGCTGATGGTCTTTTTACCTAATTGCTGTGCCAGTTTGATCACCGGTGTTTCCGGCGGCAGGGCGACGACGTCAAACACCACGCTGGCGGCAGCGACCATTGCTTCGCTGTAGGCCAGTTCATCGCTCTCTTTACCGCCAGCCATGCCGACTGGCGTCACGTTGACCAGAATATCGCAGGTAATCCCTTCCGGCTGCGGTTGCCACTGGAAACCGTACTGTTTTGCCAGCGGCGGACCGCTCTCCCGGTTACGGGCGGCGACGATCACATCGCGAAAACCGGCATCGCGAAATGCAGCAATGACCGCTTTACCCATTCCACCGCTGCCGCGGATCATGACGCGTGCGTGGTTATCAAGCTGGTGGCTGGTAATCAGGCTTTTTACCGCAATGTAGTCGGTGTTAAATCCTGTCAGCGTACCGTTGTCATTGACAATGGTGTTAACGGAATCAATGACTTTTGCGGAAGGATCGATGGCATCCAGAAACGGCATGCAACTCTCTTTAAACGGCATAGAGACCGCACAGCCGCGAATCCCGAGTGCGCGAACGCCTTTCACTGCGGCCTCAATATCCTGCGTAGTAAAGGCTTTGTAGATAAAATTTAACCCTAACTTTTCATATAGATAGTTATGAAAGCGTGTGCCAAAGTTGCCGGGGCGACCGGCAAGCGACATGCACAACTGGGTGTCGCGGTTAATCATGTTAAATTTCCTCGGCGTGAGACAATATGTACTGTTCGGCTTCCTGCGACCAGATCCCCTGATGACGCTCCAGGATATCGCGCAAGGCCGGATCGTCAATCTGGGTGAGCGCAGTTAACGGCAATGCTTTTCCGGTGTAAACCAGTTTTTTACCCCCACCGACTTGCGGCAGTTCCAGCGTTGTTTCACCTGCCGCATTCAATCCCAGAATGTGTGTCACCACTTTTGCCGCCTGAACTTTCTTCTCTTCGATCAGTTTTACCGCCGTGCGCATGTCGTCGGTATTGCCGCCAGATGTCCCAACATAATGGGTGAAGGCATAGTGCACGTCGTAGAAGTTAATCGGCGCGCTAAACTGCTTATCCTGCGGACCGGCAAAGAAGTTCATGCAACCATCAGCAGCCAGCAAAGAAGAGGCCAGCGTAACCAGCTGTTCGTTGGGCACAAAAACAAAGATGTCATCAAACCCGTGTCCGCCGCTCAGCGCCATCAAGGTGTCATAACCCGCATCCTGGGCGTGGAGATAATGGATCAACGTTTGTGGTTCTGATGGATAGTGCTTGCGGGCGTAGTTCAACTTGTCGTTATTGGTGTCGGTCACCACCAGCAGCGCCGGGTTAACCGGTCCATGCAGCGCGTAGTCGATCGCCAGTAGTCCCATCGGCCCGGTGCCGCCGAGTATCAGTGTACGCCCCTGCGGACGAATGCCCATCTTATGGTTATAAGTGCCTTCCTGTAGGTGATAGTTGGCGTTGAATGCGCCAATCACGCAGGACAGCGGCTCAACCAACGAGCCTTCAAAATAGGTTTCACCTTCGTAGGCTAACAGGCAGTCCTGCTCCATGACTTCATCAGGAATGATAACGTGAGTGGCTTCACCGCCTACCCACGGGAAGGAGTAGCCGGGGCAGTCCGGGCGATCCGGCAGTTGCAGGTTAGCCTGAATGACATAGCGCTGGCCGGGCTGAAACTTATGCTGCCATTTTTTGCCTACGGCAATAATATCGCCGCAAAACTCGTGACCGATGATGATCGGGTTGGTAGCCACATCGTCCGGCACCTTTTTGTGGTTCTCGCCCTGGTTAGCCTCTTTCCAGGAAGAAAGGCACAGGCTGTCGGTTACGACTGAGGCCAGAATTTCATCGTCCTGCATTTCAGGAAGATCGAAGGTTTCCAGGCGCAGATCGCGTTTACCATAAAGACGTAAAGCTGTTGTTGTTTGCATTGTTACCACCTCTTCCTCTTTCGAGGACTATTTGTTGAAGTTGCCCCGGCATCGCCGGGGCGAAAAAATCAGGACAGGAAGCCCAGCGCGTTACCGATAATTCCCAGCGCAAACAGGGCGAAGATCAGCCATACCGGATTAATTTTCCTGTTGAGCAGACGCACCATCAGCAGCGTCAGACCCAGCGCCAGCAGGCCGGGGCAGAGTTGGTCGAGAATGTTCTGCACGGTCATGGTGACGGTGGTGCCGTCTGCGCCAGGCGTTTGCGATACCACCAGCGGCACGTTGATGCTGGTCCATTTGGTGACCAACACCCCCATGACAAACAGGCCGAGAATCGATGCGCCTTCGGTCAGTTTCTGCAGCAGGTTGCCGCCCATGTCGCTGACGATATTGACCCCTTTACGAAAGCCAAGCTGTAAGCCGTACCACTTCATGGCAAGACGTACTGCATTGAAAATAAAGAAGAACAATAGTGGGCCGAGAATGTTTCCGGACAGCGCCAGCGATGCGCCGAGCGCGGCGGTAATCGGGCGCAATGTTCCCCAGACCAACGGGTCGCCAACACCGGCCAGCGGGCCCATCAGCCCAACTTTGATGCCGTTGATGGCCCCGTCGTCAATTTCCGCACCATTAGCGCGAGCTTCTTCCATCGCGGCGGTCACGCCAATCACCGGGCCGCACACGGCAGGCGTGGTGTTGAAAAACACCAGGTGGCGTTTGAGTGCTGCAACCTGGTCCTCTTTCAGCGGATACAGGCGCTTGATGGCAGGGATCATGTCGTAGCAAAAGCCCAGTCCATGAATGCGTTCAAAGTTGAATGACGCCTGTTGCAGGTTGGAGCGAACAAACATGCTAAACAGGTCAGATTTGGTCAGTTTTTTCTGTTCCATGGCTGGCTCCATTAGTCATCAAGCTGATCGAGAGCTTGAGAAGAGGCGGGTTGCGCCTGCGGTTCGGCTTTACGCCACTGTGGGTTCAACTGGATGTAGACCAGCGCGATAATCACGCCAACCCCACCGAAAGCCAGCAGGCTCAAATCGAGATAACCCCCAGCGATAAACCCGAGGAAGAAGAAGGGCATCAGGTACTTCACGCCCATCATGCGCAGCACCATGGCGTAGCCGACCACCACGATAAAGCCACCGGCAATCTGCAATCCGCGGGTGACGAATTCCGGAATGGCGTTGAGCATATTGCTGACCATATCGGCGCTGACAAACAGCGAGACGATTAATGCAGGGATGGCAACGCGCAGCGCCTGTACGCCGAGAGCGGAAACGTGCAGCATGTCGATGGTGCGAAAGCGGGCGTCTTCGGCTGCTTTATCCGCCGCGTGCTGGAACACCACGGTGATGGTACGGGCGAATACCGTCAGCACCTGACCTGCCGCCGCGACGGGCAGGGCGATGGCGATACCGGTAGCAATGCTTTGCTGACCGACGATAACCAGAATGGCGGAGATAATACTGGCGAGCGCCGAATCGGGAGACTGCGCTGCGCCGACGTTCATCCAGCCAAGAGCGATTAACTCCAGCGTGCCGCCGAGCATAATCCCGGTTTTTAAATCACCAAGGATTAGGCCGATAACGGTACAAGCAATTAGCGGACGGTGGGTCTGGAACTCATCCAGCACGCTGCCCATTCCGGCAATACAGGAAAATAGGAATATGGCGATAATTTGTAGGGTACTTATTTCCATAATATGTCACCTTGTGAATGTGAACATCCCTGCCTGTTAAAGCATAAGTACACAGGCATTTTTATTTATTCAGCGAACGATTATTCTTCTATTTTTTCGAGAATATTAATAGATGGATCGGATGCGACAACGCGTAAATCCAGCGTAACACCCAGTTTATCTAACTCACGAAACGCATTAATGTCGTCGCTGTCTAAAGAAACGGCTTTGGTTAATTGTTTTTTACCAGGCCGCCAGGCCATGCCACCAATATTTAACGTGGCGATTTTCACGCCTTGTTTTACCATTGCTAATGCATCCTGTGGGCGGGTAAATAGATAAAAAACGGTTTCGTTCTGGTATTGCGGATTATGGTAAACCGCGACCGCCTTTTCGATATTAACGACGTTCACTTTCATTCCCGGTGGGGCAGCCTGACGTAATAATGTGCGACGTACTTCATCGTTATAAACGTCGTCATTACAGATAATAATCCGTTGGGCATTCGCCACCTTCGACCAGACGGTGGTGACCTGACCGTGGATCAGGCGGTCATCAATACGAGCAAGGGTAATGTTCATCAGAAATCCTCTTCGGCCGTTTCCAGATGCTTCCAGACGACACAGGTTTGTTGAGCAATGGTCTTCAGGTGTTCGCACAGTTCATCTACATTCATACTGCTTTGGTTGTCTACCAGCTCCAGCGCCAACGGCAGTGATAACCCGCTAATGACCCGTATCGCCGGATTGTGCATCGCCAGCGTCGCGGCAGCATTCCAGGGACTGCCACACTGTAAATCGACGGCAATCAGCCATTCATCGCCAGTGTGAATACTTACTAACTTTTTTAGCTTTTCCATAATGTCGCTGGCGTTCTCTCCGGGAACAAATGCCACGGCTTCAACGTTGGCATCACCGTAGACCATCTGTACCGATTCCAGCATGGCGCAGGCCAGTTTGCCGTGAGCACAGAAGATTGCATTGACCATAAAACCTCCTTAGCCGCGCGTTTTTCCGCCCGCAATGTTAGTGGTTACTCCGGTGATGTAACTGGCGCGCTCAGATAAAAGATAACAAACAAAATCAGCGACTTCGCTTAAGCGCCCTGATCGACCAATCGGGATCGCGTTCTTGGTGTAGCCCTCGCGCAGCTGTTCGACGGTGATGTTGCGGGTCCAGGCCAGCGCTTCTTCATACTCGGGGGTCCGCAGTCCGGTTTTTTCCAGAATGCCAGGTGCAATACCAACCACGCGGATGCCGTGTTTGCCCAACTCTTTCGACCAGGAACGGGTAAAACTATTCAATGCGGCTTTGGTCGCGGCGTAACAGCTTTGACCTTCAGAACCTTCCAGTCCGCTTTCGGAAGAGACATTCACAATCACGCCGTTACGCTGTTTTACCATTTGGCGTGCCGCTGCCTGCGACATTAAGAACACACCTTTCTGGTTGATATTAACCATTTTTTCGAAAGCAGCTTCGTTGAGTTCGTATTGCCCGGCGGGTGCTTTTTCATCGACCAGCAGACGCGGAAAATTAACGCCAGCATTATTTACCAGCCCATCAATACGTCCGTAGCGTTGGATAATTTCAGCGACAGTATGATTAACCTCTTTGGCACTGGAAATATCCGTTGGCCAGAAATGATACCTGTCATGGCTATCGTATTTACCTTCTCCGCCATGAATATCTGCCATTTGTACATTAGCGCCTTGCGCTAATAACTCTTCGACAATCGCCAGACCAATTCCGGATGCGCCACCGGTAACAATAATGACTTTGCCCTGCAAGTTTAACCACGTTTGCATAATAAACTCCCGATTCAGATAAGGGGATCCCACATAAAATTAATTATGGCAGGACCAATTAGAATTTATTTACTTCAACAATAATTCAGCGGTATGACTGTTGGTGACTAAACAGTTAATATAATTCCCACGTAATGCGCCTAATATCCCACTGTATTTTTCTTCACCCATTGCAATGCCAATGGAGTAACGCGCCTGTTTTAATTTATTGGTTTCGATGGAGAGCGTCTTTTCACTCATATTGGTCTCTACGGTTACACCGTTGATATCGTAAAAGCGCGAGCAAATGTCTCCGGCGACCTGTCGGGCATGCAGGTCATCACTCTCTTCACTGCCGTAAAAGGCGTGCCAGTTGGCGCCATCACGTATCGCCGGAGATCCAATCCCGACCAGCGCGATGTCCAGATTATCCCAGTACGCAGAAATCGATTTAAAATGTCGTGACTGCATGATCCCGTTACGGATCAGCGGGTTTTCCAGCAGTGCCGGGAAATCTGCCAGGTGTGATTCCCCTTTGAGCTTTGCCGCAGCGCCGTAGGTCAGCGTATTGACATGGTAGCGGCTTTCAAGCTTGCCGGATGGTCCGCCGATAATCGGCACACAGATCAGCTGGCGCGACTGGCTGGCAGGAGATAATCCTTCCACCAGTCCCCGTACCGCGCGGCCCCATGAGAACCCGATAATGTCCCCAGGTTCCAGTAAGCGTTCCAGCAACTGTGCGCCATGTACGCCCATCATATTAAGTTGTTCATCTTCCTGCTCGCTATCGCAGGAGACTACGACCGCCTCTTTCAGGCCAAATTTCTGTTTTAGCTGCTGTTCCAGCCACAGATTTTCGTTGTAGTCGTAATTAATGGCGATGGTGACGATACCCTGCTCACGTCCACGTTTTAGTAACCGGCTGATCGTGGTGCGATAAATACCCAGCTCGCGGGCGATTTGCGCTTGTGTCATATCCTGTTCGTAATACAGCTGCGCTATTTTTACGATCAGGCGGATATCATCGCTGTTTTCCGTCGCCATTTTTGGACTCCTGCACATTTGTGCAAATCACGAAATTGCCTTCTTGATCTGATATAACCCCATCTGTTCTCCATCTCAAAGCTATTTTCACTTATTTCAGCGCCCTGAAATGACCGATTGTGTTGCACATTTGATGTGGTGATGGCGCGTTGTCGGCACAGATGTGCATGCCTCTCTAATGTATTGATTCTGCTTGTTTTCACTCAACAAAATTGCAGGGATGGATCGCTGACACTTTTGTGTCAAAAGGTGTGACGGATCACAAATAGCGCGTGGACAGTCGAACACGATTATTTTTTATCGTCCGCAAGGTAGGGTATATTTCGCTGTCAAAGGAGAAACTATGCTGCCCGACTCATCTATCCGATTAAATAAATACATCAGTGAAAGCGGAATCTGCTCGCGTCGCGAGGCGGATCGCTTTATCGAACAAGGGAATGTCTTCCTGAATGGTAAACGCGCCACCATCGGCGATCAGGTGATGCCTGGCGACGTCGTAAAAGTAAATGGTCGGTTGATTGAGCCGCGTGAAGCGGAAGATCTGGTTTTTATCGCGCTGAATAAGCCGGTAGGGATTGTCAGCACCACCGAAGACAGCGAACGCGACAACATTGTTGATTTCGTGAATCACAGCAAGCGCGTGTTTCCAATTGGTCGTCTGGACAAAGATTCTCAGGGACTTATCTTTCTGACCAACCACGGCGACCTGGTGAATAAAATCCTGCGTGCCGGTAACGATCACGAAAAAGAATATCTGGTGACGGTCGATAAGCCGGTCACTGATGACTTTATCCGTGGTATGGGGGCCGGTGTGCCCATTCTCGGTACCGTCACCAAAAAATGTAAGGTGAAGAAAGAAGCGCCGTTTGTGTTTCGTATTACGCTGATTCAGGGGCTTAACCGTCAGATCCGTCGTATGTGCGAACACTTTGGCTATGAAGTTACCAAGCTTGAGCGTACGCGTATCATGAACGTTGGTTTGTCTGGTCTGCCGCTTGGTGAATGGCGCGACCTGACAGATGACGAACTGATCGATCTGTTCAAGCTGATTGAGAACTCGTCCTCAGAAGCCAAACCGAAGGCGAAAGCGAAGCCAAAAACCGCAGGCATTAAGCGTCCGGTGGTGAAAATCGAAAAATCAGCGGAGAAAGAGAAATCGCGCCCGGCGGCAAACGGTAAGCGTTTTACTTCGCCGGGACGTAAGAAGAAGGGACGTTAACGTCTGCCGCGCGTCGGCGTATTTGCTGACCAGGAAAACGATGCTTCAGCATCCGGTTTATAGGCCTGCTTTTTCTTCAACTGGCGGGCTTTTTTAGCTTCTGCTTCGCGCAAGGCCATCAGTTTATCGATGTACTCTTTCTTGATGCTGTTGGTCTCTGCGTTGGTCAGCAGACGACCATGCGCAATGCGCGCGCGGTCGAGCAGCGTTTTCAGTTCACGCTGTTCGCGCTCGGTCATCTCTTTTTGGGTAATGCGGGGGAGTGCCATATGGGTGCCCTCTGTTAGCCGATATCCTCAGTGTACGGTAATCCAGAACCTGCTGATAGCGTCATGTATTGTATTATTCAGCAATACGTAATTTTCCGGCGAAGTCCTGCTGTGTATAGCCCGTTGTTCTGAATCGTTTGTCTGTGATGATGTTATCGATCTCTTTTAATGTGGCGATACACATCACTCCGTCCTGGCCAAATTTTGTATGGTCGGCAAGAATTACCGACTTTTTACTCATAGCAATCATTGATTTGGCAACATAGGCTTCATCGAAGCTTTTCACCAGGACACCATGTTGAGGTGAAATACCACCCGCGCCGATGAAGCAGATATCTGCGTGAATAGTGTTTATTTGCTGACAAACGGAGACGCCGAGATTGGCACGGAAATGGTAGTCATATTCACCACCTAATACATAAACGCGCGCTTTAAGATTATGTTCTTTTATTTTATCGGCAATTAAGGCTGAGTTAGTAATAACGGAGTAGGCCAGAGGAGGTAATTGTTCGGCCAGAATAAGATTTGTTGTACAGGAGTCAATGAATAGAGTGTCGTGCTCGCTGACCATCCCGGCGGCAAGTTTACCAATTGCCATTTTTTCTTCGCGGTGTATATCAATCCGCGCGCCAAATTCATCTTCCTGAACAACCTGCTTTTTGACGGCTCCGCCGTGAATCTTGGTAATTTGCCCTTCAGACTCCAGGATGGAGAGATCGCGGCGAATGGTCTCTGATGTGACTTTTAGCGTTTCCGATAATTTGATAACCGTCACTTCACCGAATTTATTTAATTCATCGAGGATATGTTTTCTTCTTTTAATCGGGTTCATTATTTTCCGCCAACGTCGTGCTTTGGCGCATGGTAACTGGATGTGCAGAGCAACGCAACCACTCCAGCGCACAGACAATACCCTCATCATCATTAGAGGCCGTCACATAGCTGGCTTGTCGTTTTACTACCTCAGGCGCATTCCCCATTGCAATACCAATGCCGGCGGCGGAAAACATACTGATATCGTTTTGCTGGTCGCCAATCGCCGCAACTTTATCGGCTGTTATATTTAGCTGGTGCATTAACATGCTAATAGCATAACCTTTATTTATTTCGCTACGTTGGATATCAATGTAATTCTCCCCTGTGATAGTCGCTGTATAACCATAAGGCAATTTATTATTCACGTCTGTACACAGCGCATTTATTTTTAACTGCTCAGTAACGAGTGTGATTTTATAAATATCTTGTCGGTTTAAAATATTACCGGGTGCTGCAGGAATAAGTGGTAATTCAAATAAACGGGCTTCATAAGTTGTCCATGGCGCTACCTGTAGGTCGCAACGATGATAAATAGCATCGGCGCTAAAAAAGTGATGAGGGCAGAGGGAAAGTGCAATATGTCGGTCAATATCCCGAAGATTCATACAAGAGAGCGCTGCAGTATGAATATTGCGCTGCTGCGCCATCTCGAGGATCTGACCTCCGTTAAAGCCTGCGCACCAGCCAAACAGCGCATTAACCTGCTGCTGCTGTAGCAGGCGCATCATAGAGGAGACCGGTCTGGCGGAACAGGCGGCCAACAGGCCACCGCGCTGGTGGAATTCTACGAGTGCTTGACGAGTGCGTGGACTGATTGTCTTTTGCGAAGTCAGTAGTGTTCCATCCAGATCGGTGACCAGTAACATGCTTTTTTTCCCTTAATATCAATGCGCAATAAACGGTGTGACAGCCTCTTTGGCGGCGTTGCAGACCATATTGTCGATTGCCGTACCGACGACCAGAATATTGACCCCGGTATCCTTAAACGCTTTGGCATTGGCGAGGTTAATTCCGCCTTCCGCCAGCGTCGGCACGCTTACCGCGCCGACCAGCGCCCACAGGCGATCTTTAATGGCTTGCGGAATATCACCTGCGGCTACGCCTTCGTAGCTCATACCGGTCATTAAACCAATCATGTCGACGCCAATCTCCTGCATCCGTTTTGCTACGCTGGCGACCTCTTCTGGAGTGCGCGCAGGAATACCGAAGGTATGCAGGTCATCCGGGTGACCAATATAAGCATCAACGGTCAGGCCATACTGATGGGCGAGATTAACGATGTCCTGTAGATCGTCCCAGTCGGATTTATGAGTGTGTAAGCCATCGGCACCAGCACGAGCAATCTCCAGTATCTCTGTTTCCGTGAGCGGGACCGGTAACGTTTCGGTAAAGCCACCTGCGATACCGACGGTAATGAAGATATCGTCAGGAACCACATTACGTACGCCATGTACTGCTTCGGCCATCTGGCTGTTGGTGATTTCGTGGCGGATTTGTTCTGCCGCGTGCATGTTATTCACCCCCTTATGCCCACGCGCCAGCGCCAGTGCGGGATGGTTCGGTTCGAGCAGCTTAACGCCCGCCTCACATACTGCTTTTGCCAGACGCGCATCGTCGCCGGTTATCCCTGTGCTGAGGATGGTCTGCCCGCCGTGCAGCGTGATGGCATCTTTCACTTTCTGTAACGCTTTAGCTCGTTTTTTATTCATATCGCCTTTAAACATGGTGTACCTCTGGTGTTGGTGCATTAATTAATGGGCTGACGCGGTAGATTCTTTCTGTGCGACAGCCTTAAAACGGTTGGCAATAATGGTGGAAATACAGGTCAGGCCCATGACGGTAACCATCACAATCGCCATTTGCAGCGCATTGCTGGATAAGAACGGAGAGGCAAATGCGGGGACATAAGCTACGCCTTTGACGTTAAAGAAACCTAGCATCATGCCGCCCAGACCGGCCCAAACGATCGCTGAACCAAAGACAATTTTGTTGGCAAACATGAACGGATAGGCCGATTCAACGAAGGTCCCAAAGCCGAGGTTGATAAGCAGGCCGGGCGTCGCGACGGCTGCTTCGCTTTTTTCTCGTGGTGCGATGACGTTAGCCAGGTTGATTCCTGCAGCAACCATCACCAGGCCTACCATATCGACAGCGCCGAGGAAGCTGACTCCGGATTTTTCCATTTCCAGGAGCACCAGCGGCAGAATGACTGCGTGATAGACTCCCCCCAGAATAGCTGGCCAGATAACCAACCCAGCCAGCAGGCCGGCAAGAATAGGGCTGAAGGCCAGCGTGCTTTCGATAGCCAGTTTGATGTAATTACCTGCTGACAGCGCCAGCGGACTCAGCAGATAGTGCATGATTAACCCAGCGGCCAGGCCTGAGATCCCACCCGCTACAATGTTGACGGTGGTCATCGGAAAGCGCCAATTCAGGCATAATTCGAACAGCCAACGAACGAAAATCCCGGCCATCAAACCACCGATGATCCCTCCAATCAGACCGCCTTCGACGGAAAGTACTCCGGCGACCACCCCGGCAACAATTGAGACTTCATCCAGTTCCGAAATCTGTTTTGCTGCGAGAACCGCAACTAAAACCGGTAGGCCCTTCAGTAGAATTTCAAAGATATCGTTGAGTTTTTCCAGGCCTGGAATGTGACTGAGTGCGAGCACGATTGCCATAGCAATAAAGCCCGGCAGCGCAGGGATCATTATGCTGCGAATATTGAAGCGCTTAAGCAGACTTTTTCCAGAACCGCCCTGTGAAGGAGAGGCACTGCCCAACTGTGGTTTGTATTTAACGCCCCAGTGCTTACACAGTGATGCGATGAAGGAGACTGCGCGGGTTCGGCTGGTGGTACCCGTCGTGCCCGAGGTTGCGACGACATTTGCCCCTTTTGCCGCCACTAGCGCCATTGAGGTTCCGCCGGTGCCAACAATCGGTGTTTTCATTTCAACAGCTGCGGCAAAGACCGCCTGGTTGGCCTTCACCGGATCGGCGCTCATCACGATGATCCCGTCGATCTCACCGTTACGGATCATTTCAGCAATCCTGCAATCGCTCTCAACTACCGAGTCGTTCACATCTGAAAGTTTGCCCTGAAATATCCTTTGTGGTTTTTGTTGGTTTTCTGTGGTTAGTGCAAATACCGACGCTGGCGTGTGAGCTTTGGCAACGTCCATTGAGGCTTCTGCCGCAATGAACTGCACAGCGGCAACTTCCAATCCTGCGGCTTCGCACTGCTGGTAAATTTCCTGGAGTAGCTTTTCTGGTTCAGCACCACCCAGGTTGTAGAGGTTGCCTCCACTGCTTCCAATAATCGCAATTTTTTTCATAGCGGCCTCGAAGATAGGGTAAGGGTTTATCTGTGTTGTAGTGAAATCATATTCCCAATTAAAACAAACTAAATCAACATTAGAAAAATGATTAAATTTGAATTAAAAACAGGTTTGTTTGTGTATTTTTTTGAAAAATAACAATTAAATAATTATTTTGTTTTATGTTGATGTTTGTTGTTTTGTGATGGGGTTCAAATGCGGGTAGGGAGAAATGGAGGATGCCTCCTCCATTTATGAAGATTAGTGTTGTTTTACTGAGTGTGGTTTCTCTTCAATCGACTTACCGGACCAGTAGCCTGCCAACAGCGAACCGGAAAGGTTGTGCCAGACGGAGAATAACGCGCCAGGCAGGGCGGCAAGCGGGCCAAAGTAGATCTTGCCCAGCGCAGCGGCAAGTCCTGAATTCTGCATGCCCACTTCAATTGCCAACGTACGGCAGGTTGACTCGTCGAAACCAAACAATTTTCCGCCCCAGTAGCCGCTGAGCAGGCCAATGGTGTTATGTAGGATTACGGCGATAATCACCACAAAGCCGACGGATGCAATGTGCGAGGCAGAACCCGCCACGACGGCGCTGATGATTGCCAGAATGCACACCATTGAAAATGCGGGCAGATACGGTTCCACGACTTTTACGACGCGTGGGAACAGGTGGTGAATGACCAACCCCAACGCAATTGGAATGACCACGATCTGCAGGATACTCAGCAGCATACCCATCACATCCACCTGGATATGCGCGTCGACATACAGCCGTGTCAGCAGCGGTGTGGCGACAACGCCGACCAACGTTGAAACCGATGAAATAGTCACAGAGAGCGCCACATCGCCTTTTGCCAGATAGATCATTACGTTTGATGCTGTTCCGCTGGCGACGCTACCGACCAGCACCATCCCTGCGGACAATTCCGGCGGCATATTAAATGCCAGCGCTAAAATCCATGCGGCGAGCGGCATTACCAGATAGTGCAGGAAAATACCCGCCGCGACTGGTGCAGGACGTGAGAGTACGCGTTTAAAGTCGTCTACCTTCAGGTGAACGCCCATACCGAACATGATCAGCATCAGTAACGACGGCACGAATGGCCCGACAGGCGTAAAGGTGGTGGGCGTGTAATACGCAACAACAGAGAGCAGCAGTGCCCATAACGGGAACAGCCGCGTGAGAGTAGCGAGCATGTTATATTCCTTGCGATTGAAATGTGTTGTTATAAAAAAGCCGGGTTCGAGCCCGGCTATCGTTATTGTTTATTGCGTGATGAAATTTTATTCAAACAAATTATGGTGCAGCTTCTGTACCACCTGTTCGGCTTCAGTACCGGGCACCAGGAAGCACAGGTTATGGCTGGACGCGCCGTAGCAAATCATGCGGATGTTGAATGGCTCCAGTACGCCGAACACCTCTTTACCCACGCCACAGGCTTTGGACAGGTCGTTGCCAATCAGTGCCACCAGCGCCAGGCCTTCTTCCACTTCAACCCGACACAGGGCAGACAGTTCCATCAGCAGAGACTGTGTTAACAGTGTATCGCCGGTGGAGGTCGAACCGGTGGTATCCAGCGTCAGCGCCACGCTGACTTCGGATGTGGTAATTAAATCTACCGAGATGTTGTGGCGCGCCAGGATGCCGAACACTTCCGCCAAAAAGCCGCGAGAGTGCAGCATATTCAGGCTATGCAGCGTCAGCAGCGTTTGCTTACGACGCAGTGCCAGCGCCCGGAACAGCGGTGGATTCGCGGTTTTATTGCATACCAGCGTACCGCCTGCTTTTGGATCCTTACTGGAGCCAACAAACACCGGGATGTCGCTACGTACGGCAGGTAACAACGTTGCCGGGTGCAGCACTTTCGCGCCAAAGGTCGCCATTTCTGCGGCCTCTTCAAAGGCGATTTCATCAATACGCTGCGCCGCCGGAACAACGCGGGGATCGGTCGTGTAAATGCCAGGAACATCGGTCCAGATATCGACGCGCGTGGCGTGCAGCGCTTCGGCCAGCAGGGCAGCCGTATAATCGCTCCCGCCGCGCCCCAACGTGGTGGTGCGGCCTTTACCTTCACTGCCGATAAAGCCCTGAGTAATCACCAGACCTTCGCTCAGACGCGGGGCCAACTGGAGCGTTGCCAGTTCGGCCAGCGCCGCGACGTCAGGTTCTGCGCGGCCAAAACGATCGTTGGTGCGCATCACTTTACGTACGTCAAACCACTGCGCCTGCACGTTGCGTTCACGCAGGATCTCGACGAACAGCAGGGTAGACATCAGTTCACCGTGGCTAACCAGTTCGTCGGTCAGCGCGGTTGAGGTCGCCAGTGACGCTGCTTCTGCCAGCGTGGTGATGTTTTCCAGCAGACGGTCGATCTCTTCACGTATCACGTTTGGATAACGCAGGCGTTCCAGAATATTGAACTGAATTTGACGAATGGCATCGAGTTTTTCGAAGCGCGCGGTTGGCTCCAGCCCTTCAGCCAGTGCGACCAGCAGGTTGGTGATTCCCGCAGAAGCGGAAAGTACCACTACACGGACGTTAGCATCAGAAAGTACTACATCAGCGCTGCGATTCATGGCATCAAAATCCGCCACGCTGGTACCGCCAAATTTGGAGACAACTACATCAGTCATAACTACCTCGTGTCAGGGAATGAATAGAGCGACCATGGCACATAAGGCAGAACAGAAACCGGTGCAGGCGCAAATGCAAATACCGTATTTATAAATAAAATGTGTAGCTTGCACTGTCAACGCTGGGATTATGCGGATTTTTCATGCTGCAACTGCGTTGAGTAACGGTACTAATAACAACGCTGATAACCGCTATACTTTTTAGCCACGTTTGGCGGATGCCCTGGCAATGGCATTAAAACAATCACACTTTTCTGTGACTGGCGTTACAATCGATCTCAGTCACAATTCTCAAAATCAGAAGAGTATTGCTAATGAAAAACATCAATCCAACGCAGACCTCAGCCTGGCAGGCACTACAAAAACACTTTGAAGAAATGAAAGACGTTACTATCGCGGATCTTTTCGCGAAAGATAGCGATCGTTTCACTAAGTTTTCCGCGACGTTTGACGATTTGATGCTGGTGGATTTCTCCAAAAACCGCATCACTGAAGAGACGCTGGCTAAACTGCAGGATCTGGCGAAAGAAACCGATTTGGCGGGTGCCATCAAGTCCATGTTCTCCGGTGAGAAAATCAACCGCACTGAAGACCGTGCCGTGCTGCACGTGGCGCTACGCAACCGTAGCAATACGCCTATCATCGTTGACGGCAAAGATGTCATGCCGGAAGTGAATGCTGTGCTGGAGAAGATGAAATCCTTCTCTGAAGCGATCATCTCCGGAAGCTGGAAAGGCTATACCGGTAAAGCCATCACTGATGTAGTAAACATCGGTATCGGCGGTTCTGACCTCGGCCCGTTCATGGTGACTGAAGCGCTGCGTCCTTACAAAAATCACCTGAACATGCACTTTGTGTCTAACGTCGATGGTACGCACATTGCCGAAGTGCTGAAGAAAGTGAACCCGGAAACCACGCTGTTCCTGGTCGCTTCCAAAACCTTCACCACCCAGGAAACCATGACCAACGCCCACAGCGCGCGTGATTGGTTCCTGGCGACCGCAGGCGACAACAAGCACGTTGCCAAACACTTCGCTGCGCTCTCCACTAACGGTAAAGCGGTTGGCGAGTTCGGAATTGATACTGCCAATATGTTCGAGTTCTGGGACTGGGTTGGCGGTCGTTACTCCCTGTGGTCTGCAATCGGTCTGTCCATCATCCTGTCCGTAGGCTTCGACAACTTTGTTGAGCTGCTCTCCGGCGCGCATGCGATGGACAAACACTTCTCCACCACTCCGGCTGAGAAAAACCTGCCGGTGCTGCTGGCGCTGATCGGTATCTGGTACAACAACTTCTTCGGTGCCGAAACCGAAGCGATTCTGCCGTATGACCAGTATATGCACCGTTTCGCGGCTTACTTCCAGCAGGGTAACATGGAATCCAACGGTAAATACGTTGACCGTAACGGCAATGCGGTGGATTACCAGACTGGCCCAATCATCTGGGGTGAGCCGGGTACTAACGGCCAGCATGCGTTCTACCAGCTGATCCACCAGGGCACCAAAATGGTTCCATGCGATTTCATCGCGCCGGCCATCACCCACAACCCGCTGTCGGATCACCATCCGAAACTGCTGTCTAACTTCTTCGCGCAAACCGAAGCACTGGCATTCGGTAAATCTCGTGAAGTGGTTGAGCAGGAATACCGCGACCAGGGTAAAGATCCGGCAACGTTGGACCACGTTGTGCCGTTCAAAGTGTTCGAAGGTAACCGCCCAACGAACTCCATCCTGCTGCGCGAAATCACGCCGTTCAGCCTGGGTGCGCTGATTGCACTGTACGAACACAAAATCTTCACTCAGGGCGCTATCCTGAACATCTTCACCTTTGACCAGTGGGGCGTTGAGCTGGGCAAACAGCTGGCGAACCGCATTCTGCCAGAGCTGAAAGATGGTTCCGAAGTGAGCAGCCACGACAGTTCTACCAACGGTTTGATTAACCGTTATAAGTCCTGGCGTGCCTGATAGCACACACTTGTAGGCCGGATAAGGCGTTTAGCCGCATCCGGCATTAATGAAATAAAAAGCCGATATTAATATCGGCTTTTTTATAAGAATGCTCCAGGATATCTACGTTCTAACTTCATACCTTAATTGAGCTTAATCCTAAAATAATTTTATTAATGTTATTCAATTTCTGATGTTTTCGGATTTACCGGATATTGCATTTTAATTTTTATATTTTAATTTATTGATTTAATTGTTTTTGTTGTATTTTTTAATCATTTTTCCTTTCGTTATCTAATTATCCTAAATTCCCGCGTGGCGTAATTTGCACACTTTGGCTTGTGTATACTCGATCTCGCCCGAAATTCTTTTGGGTAAATCTCCATTCATACAATGAAGGGAATTTGTGATGAAAAAAGTTCTGTATGGCCTGTGGGCTATATCTGCGCTTGCGGCGACTTCTGTCTATGCCGCCCCCGTTCAGGTGGGTGAGGCAGCAGGGTCGGCTGCCGCGTCGGTTTCGGCAGGAAGTTCCTCCGCAACCAGCGTGAGCACCGTAAGTTCTGCAGTGGGGGTCGCCCTGGCGGCGACCGGTGGCGGCGATGGTTCTAATACCGGAACCACAACCACCACAACCACCAGTACCCAGTAATAAAGGTACGTTTAATTCTAACCACACTTCGGTGTGGTTATTTTGAATTGCTAAAAGTATGTGGGATTTGTAGGCCGGATAAGCGTTGCGCCACCCGGCAATAATGCGGAGAAACGTCGTGAAGCGACCAGCGCTCATAATGGTTTGCCTGTTACTGCAGGCGTGCTCAGCCACCACCGAAGGGTTGGGGCATTCGCTGTGGGATAGCGTGTTTGGTACTCCCGGCGTACAGATGACGGACGATGAAATCCAAAATATGCCCTACGCCAGCCAGTATATGCAGCTAAACGGCGGTCCCCAACTGTTTGTGGTACTCGCATTTGCGGAAAACGGACAGCAGAAATGGGTGACTCAGGATCGGGCTATTCTCGTCACGCAGCATGGGCGCATTGTGAAAACGCATCTCGGCGGGGACAACCTAATTGAGGTGAATAATCTGGCGGAAGACCCACTCATCAAACCCAATCAGATAGTCGATGGCGCAACGTGGACCCGCACAATGGGCTGGACTGAACATCAGCAGGTACGCTATGCCACCGCGCGATCGGTTTTCAAATGGGATGGCGCAGACACCATCAAGGTCGGCAGCGATGACACCCCGGTACGGATCCTCGATGAAGAGATAACTACCGATCAAACGCGCTGGCATAACCGCTACTGGATCGACAGTGAAGGGCAGATTCGCCAGTCGGAACAGTATCTTGGCGCGCATTACTTCCCGGTGAAAACCACGCTGATTAAGGCGGCAAAATCATGATCAAACGAGTCGTTATGGCGCTGCTGTTGAGCCTGAGCGCAGCGTCTGTTTTTGCTGCGGGCAGCGTTAAGGTCTTTACCTCCGCCAGCGAAGAGCCAAAAACGCTGACCGGGGCCGAACATCTGCTCGACCTGGTTGGACAGCCGCGGTTGAGCAATAGCTGGTGGCCAGGCGCGGTTATCAGCGAAGAGCGGGCAACGATGGAGGCGGGACGTCAGCAGCAGGCATTACTGGCTCGTCTGGCAGCGCTGAGTGCTGAAGAAAGCGGTGACGATGCCGAGGCTATCAACACCTTACGCCAGCAAATTCAGGCGCTGAAGGTGACCGGCAGACAGAAAATTAACCTTGACCCGGATGTGGTGCGCGTCAGCGAGCGAGGCAACCCGCCGTTGCAGGGCAATTACACGCTGTGGGTCGGAGCGCAGCCAACGCATATCACGCTGTTTGGCATGCTAAGCCATCCGGGTAAACAACCGTTTATGCCCGGGCGTGATGTTGCCAGTTATCTCGATGGGCAAAGTCGGCTCAGCGGCGCGGATCGTAGCTTCGCCTGGGTTATCTATCCTGACGGGCGCACGCAAAAAGTACCGGTCGCTTACTGGAACAAACGTCACGTTGAGCCGATGCCCGGCAGCATCATTTATGTCGGACTCTCTGATGCTGTCTGGAGCAGCACCCCGGATGAAATTAATGCCGACATTCTTCGCACCCTGACCCAGCGGATACCCGAATAATGAGAAAAACTAACCTGCTCAGCTTACTGGCGCTGGGCGTAAGCGTTGCCTGCCACGGTGAAACCTGGCCCGCGCCCATTGGACCTTCGCAGTCCGATTTTGGCGGCGTGGGGCTGCTGCAAACCCCAACCGCACGCATGGCACGTGAGGGCGAAATGAGCCTCAATTACCGCGATAACGATCAGTACCGCTACTACTCTGCGTCGGTGCAGCTCTTCCCGTGGTTGGAAACCACGCTGCGCTACACCGATGTGCGTACCAAAAAATACAGTAGCGTGGAGTCGTTTTCTGGCGATCAGACTTACAAGGATAAAGCTTTTGATCTCAAACTACGGCTGTGGGAAGAGAGCTACTGGATGCCGCAGGTGGCGGTTGGCGCGCGAGATATTGGCGGAACTGGCCTGTTCGATGCGGAGTATATTGTGGCGAATAAAGCCTGGGGGCCGTTTGATTTCTCGCTTGGCCTGGGCTGGGGATATCTCGGGACCAGCGGTAACGTCAGCAATCCGTTTTGCTCATACAGCGATAAATTCTGCTATCGCGATAACAGCTACAAGCAGGCCGGTTCTATTGACGGCAGCCAGATGTTCCACGGCCCGGCATCACTGTTTGGCGGCGTCGAGTATCAGACGCCCTGGCAGCCGTTGCGTCTGAAACTGGAGTATGAGGGAAACAATTACCAGCAGGATTTTGCGGGCAAGCTGGATCAGAAGAGCAAGTTTAACGTCGGCGCTATTTATCGCGTCACCGATTGGGCCGACGTTAACCTCAGCTATGAGCGCGGGAACACCTTTATGTTTGGGGTCACGCTGCGGACTAACTTCAACGATCTGCGACCAAACTATAACGACAACGCCCGCCCGAAATATCAGCCACAGCCGCAGGATGCCATCCTGCAACATTCGGTGGTGGCGAATCAGCTAACGCTGCTGAAATATAACGCCGGACTGGCCGATCCTAAAATTCAGGTGCAGGGCGATACGCTGTATGTGACCGGTGAACAGGTGAAATACCGTGATTCGCGCGAAGGGATCGAACGTGCCAACCGGATCGTGATGAACGATCTTCCCGACGGGATCCGCACGATCCGTATTACGGAAAATCGTCTTAACTTGCCGCAGGTGACGACCGAAACGGAGGTTTCCAGCCTCAAGCGTCATCTGGAAGGTGAACCGTTGGGCCATGAAACCCAGCTGGCGCAAAAACGTGTTGAGCCCGTGGTGCCGAAAAAGACCGAGCAGGGCTGGTATATCGATAAGTCACGCTTCGATTTCCACATCGATCCGGTGCTTAACCAGTCGGTGGGCGGCCCGGAAAACTTCTATATGTATCAGTTGGGCGTGATGGGAACGGCGGATTGGTGGGTTACCGATCACCTGCTGACCACCGGGAGTTTGTTCGCCAACCTCGCCAATAACTATGACAAATTTAACTACACCAACCCGCCGCAGGATTCGCATTTGCCACGAGTGCGTACCCATGTGCGCGAGTATGTGCAAAACGATGTCTACGTGAATAACCTACAGGCCAACTACTTCCAGTCACTCGGAAACGGGTTCTACGGACAGGTTTACGCTGGTTATCTGGAAACCATGTACGGCGGAGCGGGGGCAGAAGTGTTGTATCGTCCGTTAGACAGCAACTGGGCGTTTGGTGTTGATGCCAACTACGTGAAACAGCGTGACTGGCGTAGCGCGCAGGACATGATGAAATTCACCGACTACAGCGTGAAGACCGGGCATTTGACGGCGTACTGGAATCCGTCATTCGCTCAGGATGTACTGGTGAAAGCCAGCGTGGGCCAGTATCTGGCGGGAGATAAGGGCGGAACGCTGGAAGTGGCGAAGCGCTTTGACAGCGGCGTTGTGGTAGGCGGCTATGCGACCATCACCGACGCCTCGCCGGATGAGTACGGAGAGGGTGATTTTACCAAAGGGGTGTACGTATCCGTGCCGCTGGATCTGTTCTCGTCAGGTCCGACCCGCAGCCGTGCGGCGATTGGCTGGACGCCGTTAACGCGTGATGGCGGCCAGCAGCTTGGACGTAAGTTTGGTCTGTACGACATGACCAGCGACAGAAGTGAGAACTTCCGTTAATCGAGCCGTTTGCCAGCCGGATGACGCTACGCTTATCCTGCCTGTACTGCAGGCCGGATAAGGCGTTTACGCCGTCAACTGGCAAGTTACAGGCGACGCAATAATTTTGCCGGGTTTCCTGCATACACGCCTTTCTCGGTGATCGATTTGGTCACCACGCTCCCCGCACCGATGACCGCGCCATCGCAGATGGTGACCGCCAGAATGGTCGCTCCACTGCCGATTGAGACATCGTTGCCAATCGAAATTCTTCCCCAACTGTTGCGGTCGGCGTTGGGTTTTCCTTCGCGAAACATATCGTTGGCGAACATCACGCCATGACCGATAAAACAGCGGGCACCCAGGGTGACATATTCGCAGATGAAGGTGTGCGACTGAATTTTGCTGTCTGCGCCAATTTGCGTATTACCCTGGATTTCAACAAATGGCCCGACAAAAACGTTGTCACCCAATGTGCAATTGTAGAGATTTGCGGGTTCATAAATTACCACGTTCTCACCGTAGGTCACGTTGCGGACAGCGGATTGTCTTAGCTGCATACTTCATCCTGTGAAATGTGTCGTGACATTCATCATTCCCCGCTGACCTTTCTTGCACAAAACATAAACAAAAAATGTAGATCTCTGTCACATTTTTGCGTTATACATGAACCTCGCCACTGAGTAAGAGGTGCTGTTATGACGTCGCTATCTCGTCCGCGAGTGGAGTTTATCTCCACCATCTTACAGACCGTGTTGAATCTGGGACTGCTGAGTCTGGGCCTGATCCTGGTTGTATTCCTCGGGAAAGAAACGCTGCATCTGGCGGATGTGCTGTTCGCGCCGGAACAAACCAGCAAGTATGAGCTGGTGGAAGGGCTGGTGGTTTACTTCCTCTATTTTGAATTTATCGCGCTGATTGTGAAGTACTTTCAGTCGGGGTTTCACTTTCCGTTGCGCTATTTTGTTTATATCGGGATCACCGCGATTGTGCGGTTGATCATTGTCGATCATAAAGCACCGATGGATGTGCTGATCTATTCCGCGGCGATCCTGCTGCTGGTGATCACCTTGTGGCTGTGTAATTCAAAACGGCTGAAGCGAGAGTAAAAGACAACACGCCGCAATCGGGCTGCGGCGTGTTGCAGGTCAGGATTACTGCGCAGAGGCAGGCTGGGTTTTCTCTGCGGCGGGTTCCCACAGTTCTTCAAGTTCTTCCAGCGTTTTGCCTTTGGTTTCCGGTACAAACTTCCACATAAACAGCGCCGCCAGAATACCCATACAACCGTAAATCCAGTAGGAGAAACCGTTGTGAAAATGGGAAACCAGCCACGAATTTTTGTCCATCATCGGGAAGGTCCAGGAGACGAAATAGTTCGCCAGCCATTGTGCGGCCACCGCAATGGCGAGCGCTTTGCCGCGAATCGCATTGGGGAAGATTTCTGCCAGCAGCACCCAGCAAACCGGTCCCCAGGACATGGCGAATGCGGCGACGTAAAACAGCATCGACAGCAGTGCAACCAGCCCGGAAGCCTGGGTATAAAACGCGGTACCGAGGCTGAACATACCGATGGCCATGCCCAGAGCGCCAATAATCTGCAGCGGTTTGCGACCAAATTTATCCACCGTCATAATCGCCAGCACGGTAAAGCTCAGGTTGATCACGCCAACAATGATGGTCTGTAACAGCGCCACATCGGTGCTGGCTCCCAGCGTTTTAAACACCTCTGGGGCGTAGTAGAGCACGACGTTAATACCGACGAATTGCTGGAAGATAGACAGCATTACGCCGATGACGATAACGCCTGCGCCAAACATCAGCAGGCGACCACCGGTTTTACGACCATGGTCCAGAGACTGATTGATCTCCTGCATGGCCTGGGTGGCGAGGGTGCTGCCCATAATTTTGCGCAGAATACCTTCCGCCTGCTCGTGTCTGCCACGCGCCATTAGCCAGCGCGGGCTTTCTGGCACGGTGTACAGCAGCAGTAAAAACAGCAGGGCGGGAATACTTTCGGACGCAAACATATAGCGCCAGCCATCGGTATTCAACCAGTTAGCGTCGCCAGAACGGGCGATAAAATAGTTAACGCAATACACCAACAGTTGACCAAAAATAATGGCGAATTGGTTAAATGACACCAGTTTTCCACGAATATGTGCGGGTGCCAGTTCAGCAATATACATTGGTGAGAGCATTGAGGCTAAACCTACGCCAATACCACCAATGATACGATAAATAACAAATTCGGGAACGTATCCGGCCAAATAAACAGGTACGGAATTATCAGGATTAATCGTCGTAAAGCCTAATTCCGGCCAGGCGGAACCAATACCGGAAATAAAGAACAGCAGAGCCGCAATTTTCAGCGAGTCCCGGCGGCCAAACCGGTTACTGCAATAGCCGCCCAGTGCACCGCCGATGATGCAGCCTATCAACGCACTGGCGACGCAAAAGCCCAACAGCGAGTTGGCGGCGGATTCACTTAAATGTTGTGGCGCGACAAACACAGTATTCAGGGATTCTACCGTTCCGGATATGACCGCAGTGTCGTAGCCGAATAATAGCCCTCCTAACGTTGCCACTAATGTAATCGAAAAAATATAACTGGAATTATATTGAGAGTTCATTCAGACCTGCCTTAGAGGATACAGCTCTTTTGATCAGTGTCGTGATGGTGAATTTAACAGGCAGGGAAGACAATTATCATTTTTTACATTGCAATTACGTTTTGTCTTTTCTGTGATCTTAATTCTGTTTAATTTATCTATATTCAGACAGGAAATAGAATTGCAGTGATGGAGAGCACGAAAGGAAATAATCGTAACAGTGATGCAAAATAACATAAAAAAAGGGCGCTCCGTAGAGCGCCGAATAACAGTCACAGGTTGGGATAACATAAGTTGAGGGTTGCAGTGGCATTGCCCGTTGCCGGGCAGGTACTTCGGTAAAACTTAACCTTTCACACCACCCGCGGTCAGACCGTTGACTAGCCAGCGCTGCGCCAGCAAGAACACCAGAGTGATCGGAATAGCGGAAAGTACAGCCGCGGCGGCAAAGTCGCCCCACAAATAGTTCTGTGGATTGAGGTACTGCTGCATACCTACCGCAAGGGTGTAGCTGTTCACATCACGCAGCAGCAGTGACGCGACCGGTACTTCGGTAATAGCGGCAATGAAAGACAGAATAAACACGACCGCCAGAATCGGAACGGAAAGCGGCAGCAGCACCAGGCGGAATGCCTGCCATGGCGTAGCGCCATCCAGCGCGGCCGCTTCTTCCAGTGAACCATCGATAGTTTCGAAATAGCCCTTTATCGTCCATACATGCAGCGCAATACCGCCGAGGTAGGCGAAGATCACGCCGCCGTGCGTGTTCAGGCCGATAAACGGAATGTACTGGCCCAGGCGATCAAACAAAGCATACAACGCGACCAGAGACAGCACCGCCGGGAACATCTGGAAAATCAGCATCCCTTTCAGCAGGGTTGCTTTGCCCGGGAAACGCATACGAGCAAAGGCGTAAGCACAGGTAGTGGAAAGCGTCACGATACCGATCGCGGTAATGCTGGCCACTTTCACCGAGTTCCACAGCCATAACAGTACCGGGAACGGCGGTGGCGTCACGCGGCCATCCGCGTGTTCAACGCTAAAGCCCAGCGCCAGTTTCCAGTGTTCCCAGGAGATGTTTTCCGGGATCAGGCTGCCGGTGGCAAAGTTACCTTCGCGCAGCGAGATAGCGATAACCATCAGCAGCGGGAACATGATCGCCGCGATAAAAATCAGCAGCCCTAAGTGCGTTGCGAATAAACGTAACTTTTGTGATTTCGGTTGGACCATAGCCATTGTCGTTATCTCCCTTAATCAAACTTCATACGTGTGGCTTTCAGGTTCACAATCGCCAGCGCACCAACCAGCAGGAAGATCAGCGTGGCAATCGCCGCCGCCAGACCGAAGTCCTGACCACCGCCGCCTTCAAAGGCGATACGGTAGGTGTAGCTCACGAGCAGGTCGGTATAACCGGCTGGTGTGGTGGTACCAAGACGGTCCGGACCACCGTTGGTCAACAGCTGAATCAGCACGAAGTTGTTAAAGTTAAAGGCGAAGCTGGCGATCATCAGCGGCGTCAGCGGCTTAATCAGCAGCGGTAGCGTAATCTTAAAGAAGTTCTGGAACGGACCTGCGCCATCCATCGCCGAGGCTTCATATAGGTCGTCAGGAATCGCTTTCAGCAGACCCATGCACAGGATCATCATGTATGGATAACCGAGCCAGGTGTTGACGATAATAATCATCGAACGCGCGGTGGTTGGGTCGCTGAACCAGGCCGGTTTGATGCCAAACAGCGCGCTCAGCATCATGTTGATTTCACCAAAGCTCTGGTTGAATAAGCCCTTGAAAATCAGAATCGAGATAAACGACGGTACGGCATACGGAAGAATCAGCAGGACGCGGTAAATCGCTTTGCCTTTGAGAGACTCCCACTGTACGAGACAGGCCAGCACCATGCCCACGGCAACGGTCAAAATAACGGTCAGTACCGAGAAGACCACCGTCCAGACGAAGATGGCGAAGAATGGTTTCTGGATGCCTTCGTCGGTAAACACGCGGGTGAAGTTATCCCAGCCGATGGCAACGGTGTAGCCCGGGCTGAGTTTTTCGCTACCCCAGCTACCGTCAGCGTTAATCGCCTGATAATAACCAATATCGTTGTTGGCGCGGTATTTTACGCCGCTCTGGCTGTTGGTGAGAGTGCCGTCTTCAGTGAGTGTATAAAGTGGCTGCGTGCCGGAAAACTGGCGCAGCGAACTCATGGTAACTTTGCTTTCATCCGGCAGGATGGCGGTCAATTGGGTAAGCGCCTGGCGATTCTGCGTGATGATACGCAGCGTTGCACGTTCGCCTGCCGGTAGCGCCTCGGCTTCTTTCAGTTGCAGTTTCTGCTCGCCGCCAAATTTAAAGGCGTCAGAAAGGTAATTCTTGCCGGTTTCACCGTCGGTGAGGGCCAGTTGCCACTCATCACCCGCCGGATACAGGCCAAAGTTGTAGGTTTTGCCAGCCTGGTACGAACGATCCATCAGGACTTCCTGAGCACGTTCAAATGTCAGCTGGTTGGTACTGCTGTAGTTGGTAAAAGCAATGGCGATCGTACAAACCAGCGGAAACAGGACAAACAGCCCCATACCGGCAACGCCCGGGTAAACATAGCGCCAGGCATAGGCTTTACGGTTAGCGAAAATATACAGGCCAGCAGAGCTTAAAATCAGCGTCATGATGGCAAACAGGTACTCCCCCTGAGCGTACATCAAAACAACAAGGTAACCGACCAGCAGCCCAAGCAGACCCATCACTGACCATTTCAGCGTGTCGCTTTGCCACCAGTGTTTCTTTTTAATGACATCCATGGGGTTCAATCCTCAACAACAATGAAAACCTGTTGGTCAGCGTGCCTGATGGCGCTGCGCTTATCAGGCCTACATACCCTGTAGGCCGGATAAGGCATTTATGCCGCCATCCGGCACGTTCACAACTGCATTACTTGGTGATACGACCCTGCGCGTCCTTCAGTGCGGCATCGACGGTCTGACGGCCGCTGGCTGCGTTGATCACTGCGGTACGAACGGCATACCAGAATGCGGACATCTGTGGGATGTTCGGCATGATTTCGCCTTTCTGGGCGTTATCCATGGTGGCGGCGATACGTGGGTCTTTCGCTAACTGATCCTGGAAGGATTTCAGCGCAACGGCGCCCAGCGGTTTGTCCTTGTTCACTTCATCCAGACCTTGATCGGTCAGCAGGTAGTTTTCGAGGAACTCTTTCGCCAGTTCTTTGTTCGGGCTGGCGGCGTTGATACCGGCGCTCAGAACGCCAACAAACGGTTTAGACGCTTTGCCTTTGAAGGTTGGCAGTAGCGTGACGCCGTAGTTGATTTTGCTCTTATCGATGTTGGACCACGCCCACGGACCGTTGATGGTCATCGCGGTATCGCCTTTGTTAAAGGCCGCTTCGGCGATGGAGTAATCGGTATCCGCGTTCATGTGTTTGTTCTTGATCAGATCAACCAGGAAGGTCAGACCCGCTTTCGCGCCAGCGCTATCCACGCCAACATCTTTCACGTCGTACTTGCCGTTTTCAAACTTGAACGCGTAACCGCCGTCGGCGGCAATCAGCGGCCAGGTGAAGTACGGTTCTTGCAGGTTGAACATCAGCGCGGATTTACCTTTCGCCTTCAGCTCTTTATTCAGTGCAGGAATTTCTTCCCAGGTTTTCGGTGGATTTGGAACGAGGTCTTTGTTGTAAATCAGCGACAGCGCTTCCACGGCGATCGGGTAGGCAATCAGTTTGCCGTTATAGCGTACGGCATCCCAGGTGAACGGATAGAGCTTGTCCTGGAACGCTTTGTCAGGCGTGATTTCAGCCAGCAGGCCAGACTGAGCGTAGCCTCCAAAACGGTCATGTGCCCAGAAGATGATGTCCGGACCGTCGCCAGTCGCGGCAACCTGCGGGAATTTCTCTTCCAGTTTGTCAGGGTGCTCAATAGTGACTTTGATCCCGGTGTCTTTCTCGAATTTTTTGCCCACTTCAGCGAGGCCGTTATAGCCTTTGTCGCCGTTAATCCAGATAACCAGCTTACCTTCTTCAATCTTGGCGAGAGCCGAGGCGGAAAACATCATCGTCGTTAATGCAGACAATGCGAGGATGCGTGCGCCAGTTTTGATTTTCATAGTTCCCATCCTGTTTGGTGATTTTGCAGAGGTGGCTTAACGGTTACTAGTTTCTTTATACGACAACCTCTTTCCATCCTCCTTACCCCTACGCCCCACCCGCTCTTTATGTGATCTGTGTTACATAAATGTGAGTATTGCGTACTGGCGCACATAAAAACCCACCGATTTTTGCAGGCTGCATCACGAAATTCCTCTGAGGCTGGTGGCCCGGGTCTCAGACGCTGCTCTCTCATCCTCCCGCCTCCTCCCCCATAAAAAAGCCGGGGGGTGGAGGATTCACGCAGTCAAGGGATCGCGCATAGTCAGCCCATCATGAATGTTGCTGTCGATGACAGGTTGTAACGAAGGGAGAAGGGCATGGCGAGCGTACAGCTACGAAATGTAACGAAAGCCTGGGGTGACGTGGTGGTATCGAAAGATATCAATCTCGACATTCACGAAGGGGAATTCGTGGTGTTTGTCGGACCGTCAGGCTGCGGTAAGTCGACCTTG
Organism: Citrobacter sp. B72; assembly: GCF_016894305.1. NCBI lineage: Bacteria > Pseudomonadati > Pseudomonadota > Gammaproteobacteria > Enterobacterales > Enterobacteriaceae > Citrobacter > Citrobacter sp. B72. The sequence goes on along the minus strand of NZ_CP069801.1, from coordinate 4,660,307 downwards.
CTGCGTATGATCGCCGGACTTGAAACCATCACCAGTGGTGACCTGTTTATCGGGGAGACCCGGATGAACGACATTCCGCCCGCCGAACGCGGCGTGGGCATGGTCTTTCAGTCCTACGCGTTGTATCCCCATTTGTCTGTCGCGGAGAACATGTCGTTCGGCCTCAAACTGGCCGGGGCGAAAAAAGAGGTGATGAACCAGCGCGTGAATCAGGTTGCGGAAGTTCTGCAACTGGCGCACCTGCTGGAGCGTAAACCGAAAGCGCTTTCCGGCGGACAACGTCAGCGTGTGGCGATTGGCCGTACGCTGGTCGCCGAACCGCGCGTATTCCTGCTGGACGAACCACTGTCGAACCTCGACGCTGCTCTGCGCGTGCAGATGCGTATTGAAATATCCCGCCTGCATAAACGTCTCGGCCGCACGATGATTTACGTCACCCACGATCAGGTCGAAGCGATGACGCTGGCCGACAAAATTGTGGTGCTGGATGCCGGTCGCGTCGCGCAGGTTGGTAAGCCTCTGGAACTGTATCACTACCCGGCTGACCGCTTTGTCGCGGGCTTTATCGGTTCGCCAAAAATGAACTTCCTGCCGGTGAAAGTTACCGCAACGGCGATTGATCAGGTGCAGGTTGAATTACCAAACCGCCAGCAAGTCTGGCTCCCGGTAGACAGCCATGCGGTACAGGTTGGTGCCAACATGTCTTTAGGTATCCGCCCGGAACATCTGCTGCCCAGCGATATCGCCGATGTCACCCTCGAAGGTGAAGTGCAGGTGGTCGAGCAGCTTGGTCACGAAACACAAATTCATATCCAGATCCCCGCCATCCGTCAAAACCTGGTTTACCGCCAGAACGACGTGGTGTTGGTAGAAGAGGGTGCCACATTCGCTATCGGCCTGCCGCCAGAGCGTTGCCATCTGTTCCGTGAGGATGGCACTGCATGTCGTCGGTTGCACCAAGAGCCGGGCGTTTAAGGTGTCCCATTAAAAAAAACGCAAATCCGTCAAGGTGAAGCGTTCAAAGAAAAGCAATGATCTCAGGAGATAGAACGATGATTACTCTGCGCAAACTCCCTCTGGCGGTTGCTGTAGCAGCAGGCATTATGTCTGTTCAGGCAATGGCTGTGGATTTCCATGGTTATGCTCGTTCCGGCATTGGCTGGACAGGTAGCGGCGGTGAACAACAATGTTTCCAGGCAACAGGTGCACAAAGTAAATACCGTCTTGGTAACGAATGTGAAACCTATGCGGAAATTAAATTAGGTCAGGAAGTGTGGAAAGAGGGCGATAAGAGCTTCTACTTCGACACTAACGTTGCCTACTCCGTTGCACAGCAAAATGACTGGGAAGCGACCGATCCTGCTTTCCGCGAAGCCAACGTGCAGGGTAAAAACCTGATTGAATGGCTGCCGGGTTCCACCATCTGGGCCGGTAAACGTTTCTATCAGCGTCATGACGTCCACATGATCGACTTCTACTACTGGGATATTTCAGGTCCTGGTGCCGGTATTGAAAACATCGATCTGGGCTTCGGTAAACTGTCTCTGGCCGCAACCCGTTCTCAGGAAGCGGGTGGTTCTTACACCTTCAGTAGCCAGAATATCTACGACACATCCAAAGATACTGCGAACGACGTATTCGACATGCGTTTAGCGCAGATGGCCATTAACCCGGACGGCATGCTGGAACTGGGTGTTGACTACGGTCGTGCGAATAAAACTGACGGTTATAGCTACGCGGATAGCGCTTCTAAAGATGGCTGGATGTTCACTGCAGAACATACTCAGAGCATGCTGAAGGGCTATAACAAGTTCGTGGTTCAGTATGCAACTGATGCGATGACCACGCAGGGTAAAGGTGGCTCGCAGGGTACTTACGGTTCAACCTTCGATACCCAGGCAACACCAAATGATCCCGTTATCCATCATGTAAACAACAACATCAATAACAACGGTAGCCTGGTGCGCGTACTTGACCACGGTGCTATCTCTCTGGGCGACAAGTGGGACCTGATGTACGTCGGTATGTATCAGAATATCGACATGGATAACGACCTGGGTACTGAATGGTACACCGTGGGTATTCGTCCGATGTACAAATGGACACCAATCATGAGCACCCTGATGGAAGTCGGCTACGACAACGTCAAATCTCAACAGACTGGCGATCGCAACAGCCAATACAAAATCACCCTGGCGCAACAATGGCAGGCTGGCGACAGCATCTGGTCTCGTCCGGCAATCCGTGTCTTCGCAACCTATGCAAAATGGGATGAAGAGTGGGGTTACATCAAAAATGGTAACAACGTATCTAAATACGCAGCTGCAACGAACTCTGGTATCAGCACAACCAGCCGTGGCGACAGCGATGAGTGGTCCTTCGGTGCTCAGATGGAGATCTGGTGGTAATTCAGCACTAACCTGACGTAAAGACCGAAAGAGGGGCGCAAGCCCCTCTTGATTACGGTTTAGCGCGCTATTGCCTGGCCACCGCTGAACCCATGCTATCTGAGGTGATAACAATGAAAATGAAGAAAAGTCTCGTTGCACTTTGTTTATCTGCAGGGTTATTTGCCAGCGCGCCTGGCATCAGCCTGGCCGATGTAAATATTGTTCCGCAGAACACCACCGCGGCCCCAACAATCCCCACTGCTGCGCTGCAACAGTTAACCTGGACGCCGGTTGATCAATCTAAAACTCAGTCCACACAGCTTGCCAATGCAGGTCAGCCTTTAGATGTTGCTGGTATTACTGGCCCGGTCGCGGCCTATAGCGTACCGGCGAACATTGGCGAACTGACCCTGACGCTGTCCAGTGAAGTCAACAAACAAACCAGCGTATTTGCGCCAAACGTCTTAATTCTTGACCAAAACATGACGCCATCTGCGTTCTTCCCCAGCAGCTATTTCACCTACCAGGAGCCCGGCGTGATGAGTGCCGATCGTCTGGAAGGCGTAATGCGTCTGACGCCAGCGCTGGGCCAGCAAAAACTGTATGTTCTGGTCTTTACCACAGATAAAGATCTCCAGCAGACCACGACCCTGCTCGACCCGGCGAAAGCTTATGCCAAGGGCGTCGGTAACGCTGTTCCGGATATTCCGGACCCGATTGCCCGCCACACCACCGATGGTCTGCTGAAACTGAAAGTCAAAACCAGCTCCTCCTCCAGCGTGCTGGTCGGGCCGCTGTTCGGTTCTTCCGGCCCTGGCCCTGTTACGGTTGGTAATACCGCCGCGCCTGCAGTGACTTATGCGGCTCCGGCGGCAGCCGTTGCCGCTCCAGCGCCGCAGCCGGTGAAGAAAAGCGAGCCAATGCTGAACGACACGGAAAGCTATTTTAATCAGGCGATTAAGGATGCAGTTGCAAAAGGCGATGTTGATAAAGCGCTGAAGCTGCTTGATGAAGCGGAACGTCTGGGATCCAAATCTGCCCGATCCACCTTTATCAGCAGTGTAAAAGGCAAGGGGTAAACATCTCCCCACATTGTTGATTTTGCAACAACTGGTGCGTCTCCTGGCGCACCTTTTTTTATCCTTCGGTGCGAATTGTTACACTTATGTTGCCCTACCGATCACTTAATCGTGTTTGCTCACCCCGTAATGCCTTTTCTGCGATACAATGCCTTTAGGTTATAAATCGGAGAGTAAGGCATGCCACACCCTGCGTTAACGCAACTGCGTGCGCTGCGTTATTTTGATGCGATTCCGGCGCTGGACGCCCAACTGCTCGACTGGTTGTTACTGGAAGATTCCATGACCAAACGTTTTGAGCAGCAGGGCAAAGAAGTCACCGTCACGTTGATTCGCGAAGCGTTCGTTGGGCAAAATGAGGTGGCTGAAGAACTGACTCTGCTGCCCAAAGAGTCCCGCTATTGGTTACGCGAAATCCTGTTATGCGCGGATGGTGAACCCTGGCTTGCCGGGCGTACCGTGGTGCCTGAATCAACCTTGTGCGGCCCTGAACTGGCCTTACAGAACCTGGGGAAAACCCCGCTCGGACGCTACCTGTTTACGTCATCGACATTGACCCGAGATTTTATTGAGATTGGCCGCGATGCAGCGCTGTGGGGGCGTCGTTCCCGCCTGCGGCTGAGCGGTAAGCCACTGATGCTTACCGAGCTTTTTCTGCCTGCGTCGCCGTTGTACTGAGAGGAAAATAAAGATGGAGTGGAGTCTGACGCAGAATAAGCTGCTGGCGTTTCACCGCTTGATGCGTACGGATAAGCCAATCGGCGCCTTACTGCTGCTCTGGCCTACGCTGTGGGCTCTGTGGGTGGCGACCCCAGGCATGCCGCAACTGTGGATTCTGGCGGTTTTTGTCGCTGGCGTTTGGTTAATGCGCGCCGCCGGATGCGTGGTGAATGATTATGCCGACAGGAAATTTGACGGGCACGTCAAACGCACCGCGAATCGACCGCTGCCGAGTGGGGCTGTCACCGAGAAAGAAGCCCGAACGCTGTTTGTGGTACTGGTGCTGCTGGCCTTCCTGCTGGTTTTGACCCTCAACACGATGACCATTTTGTTGTCCGTTGCGGCATTAGCATTAGCGTGGGTTTACCCGTTTATGAAGCGCTATACGCATCTGCCGCAGGTGGTGCTGGGGGCGGCGTTTGGCTGGTCGATCCCGATGGCGTTCGCCGCCGTGAGTGAATCCGTACCGCTGAGCTGCTGGCTGATGTTCCTTGCGAATATTCTCTGGGCGGTGGCTTATGATACGCAGTATGCCATGGTTGACCGGGATGATGACCTGAAGATCGGCATTAAATCGACCGCGATCCTGTTCGGTCAGAACGACAAGCTGATTATTGGTATTTTGCAGGTAGGCGTGCTGGTGCTGATGGCGCTGGTGGGCTGGCTAAACGGGTTGGGACTGGGCTATTACTGGTCTCTGCTGGTGGCGGGCGCACTGTTTGTCTATCAGCAGAAACTGATCGTCAACCGTGAACGTGATGCCTGCTTTAAAGCGTTTATGAACAATAACTACGTCGGTCTGGTGCTGTTCTTAGGCCTGGCAATGAGCTACTGGCATTTTTGATTTTGGCTTAGCCTGCAAAATAAAAAACCGGTCATTCCGACCGGTTTTTTTATGCTTACTCGCCCTGAGTGGCGCTCTCGATGGTCAGACGCACATCTGACGTGACCAGTTCGGCCAGCATCTGATAGATCTTCATCGTCTCTTCCGGTTCGGCATCTCCGGTATCGCTGATGAATCCCTCGTCACGCAGCGTCAGCACCAGAGAGCTGAACACGGCTTTATCGAAGAATTCCGGCGCGTTAATGCCGTGCAGCACTGAGAGGCGTTGCGCCACGGTGCGGCTTTCTTTCTCCAGCGTGCCACGGTTGATGGACGGGTTCGCGCTCAGCAGCCAGAAGGTAATGGCGTAGCGCTGCAACGTCTCGCGAGCACCTGCGGCCAGCAGCTGTAGCGTGCGGGAGCGGGCTGGATTGATATGCAGTTCGTCATCGGTCAGGGTGATGAGTCCCTGGCGCTGCATTTCGCTGGCCAGTTCGTCAATCACCCCGGCAAGCTCATCACGCTCCCAGCGTAAGAACAGCTCCGCTTTTAACATCGGGTACAGCGCATCAATATGCTGCTGCAACGCGGCGCGTGAAATACGACGATGCTGAGTCACAATGGCTGCCATCAACGAAGGCAGAACCAGCATATGCGCAATGTTATTGCGGTAGTAGGTCATCAATACCGCCTGCTCGCGCGGCAGAATAATGATGTCACCGATAGTGTCTTTCTCGACCTCAAACTTGTTCATCTGCAAGGCGTGGTCGATCAGTTCACTGGCGCTCTGTGCCGGCACCGTCGAATCCGCAGCATACGGCACGTTGCGCAGCAGGCTCAGGTAGCAGTCGAGTTGTTCAGTCAGCTGTTCACGGGTCAGAGAGCGCTGGCGGGAGGCCAGTAAAGCAGTACAGCACAGGTTCATGGCGTTGGCCGCGCCTGCGTTGTTAATGCGCACCATCAAATCGGCGGCAATGTTATTCACCGTCGGCGTCAGCCAGGCCGGGCGGATAGACTCGATAGGGTCGATAGATTCACGCCACTCCGGCACATGCTGGTTGAGGTAAGTCATCAATGGCATTGGTTCACCAAAGTTGACGTAGCCCTGACCCAGGTTACGCAGCTTGCTTAAGCCACGCAGCATTTGCGGCAGGCTTTCTTTCTCTTTCGTCGCGCCACGCAGCTCTTTCGCGTAGGTGCCCACTTCCATAACGTGCTCATAGCCGATGTAAATAGGAACGAGGGTAATCGGGCGCGTACCGCCGCGCAGCATCGCCTGAATAGTCATCGACAGCGTGCCGGTTTTCGGGTCGAGCAGACGACCGGTACGTGAACGGCCCCCTTCGACAAAGTACTCAACCGAGTAACCGCGGCTGAACAGCTCGCCCAGGTATTCACGGAATACGGTGGAATAGAGCTTGTTGCCCTTGAAGGTACGACGAATAAAGAACGCGCCCAGACGGCGGAAAATCGGACCCGCTGGCCAGAAGTTCAGGTTGATACCGGCTGCGATGTGCGGCGGCACCAGACCCTGGTGGTACAGAACGTACGACAGCAGCATATAGTCCATATGGCTGCGGTGGCACGGAACGTACACGATTTCATGCCCATCGTGCGCCAACTGGCGTACACGTTCAGCATTGTGAACGTTAATCCCCTGATACAGACGGTTCCAGGTAAAGCCCAGAATACGGTCCGTCAAACGAATCATTTCGTAGGAGAAGTTGGCGGCAATCTCTTCCATCAGCGCAATGGCATTTTGCTGCGCTTTTTCGTGGGAGATTTTTTTACTGCGCGCTTCATCTTCTACCGCACGAGCGATCGCTTTTGAAGCTAACAGCTTATTAAACAGATCCTGGCGGGCAGGGAGGCGCGGGCCGACAGCGGCCAGGCGCTGGCGAGCAAAGTGCATACGCGCCACGCGTGCCAGCTTCTGAGCGATGATCTTATCCGTACCATGTTCATCCGCCATACGGCGCAGAGAGACCGACGGAGAGAAGCGGACAAAACTGTCGCGACCCAGCCAGGACACCGCAAAGAATTTCTGTACGCCGTTTAGCATACGTAACGGCGGATTGACCTCGCCTTTTTCACGCCCCGGCGCACGGCCAAACATCACCGAAACCGGCACCATCTGCACATCCAGATCTGGATTGCTGCGATGCAAGTCGAGATAGTTGTGGAACAGCTTGATGGACTCTTCTTTCGGCGTGTAATAGGTGAATACACGCGGACCGCCGTGAATAAACACGTAGCGCGGTAACAGCGTTCCGTCTATCTCTAGTGGTTCCAGGGGATCGGGGAGGTCGTGCACCAGACATTGGGCACGCAGCGTCAGCAAGTCAGCTTTCGAATTGTACGGTAGGACGTACATAATGGGACGCGAAGTATCGAGTCCCAATTCCGGAGCAGGTTCTGCTGGAATAGACTTGCTTTTTACCAGGACGCTTAATGGTAAATTCAGTAATTTGTAGTAAATTCGTGGCCAGCCGGACATAAACGATGTAAAGCCTCTGGTTAATAATGCAAATGCGCTGCAAGGATATCAGAAAGTTTAGTGAATTTCTGTGGTATCCGGTCATACTTCGCGCTGCTTTGCCACACCCTGAACAAACGGGGTAACGTTACAATGACATTGACGCTAATAATGTAAAAAGGTTCTTTTTGATGGCCAATAATACCACTGGATTCACCCGAATTATCAAAGCTGCAGGTTATTCCTGGAAAGGTTTTCGCGCCGCATGGATTAATGAGGCGGCATTCCGTCAGGAAAGTGTTGCTGTCCTGCTGGGCGTCGCCATCGCCTGCTGGCTGGATGTTGATGCAATTACCCGCGTGTTGTTGATTGGTTCTGTGATGCTGGTGATGATCGTTGAAATCCTCAACAGTGCGATTGAAGCGGTGGTTGATCGTATTGGTTCTGAGTACCACGAACTTTCCGGTCGGGCGAAAGATATGGGGTCGGCGGCGGTATTGCTGTCTATTTTTGTCGCTCTAATCACCTGGGGCATCCTGTTGTGGTCGCATTTGCGATAAGGCTTCCACAACTGCATAAATCTCCTGTTTTTTGTGCAGTTTGCGGTTCCAAAATCGCCTTTAGCTGTATATACTCACAGCATAACTGTATATACACCCAGGGGGCGGAATGAAAGCGTTAACGGCCAGGCAACAAGAGGTGTTTGATCTCATTAGAGATCACATCAGCCAGACAGGTATGCCACCGACGCGTGCGGAGATCGCGCAGCGTTTGGGGTTCCGTTCCCCAAACGCAGCTGAAGAACACCTGAAAGCGCTGGCGCGTAAAGGTGTGCTGGAAATTGTATCCGGCGCATCGCGCGGTATTCGACTGTTGCAGGAAGAAGAAGAAGGGTTACCGCTTGTGGGGCGCGTGGCAGCCGGTGAGCCACTTCTGGCGCAGCAGCACATCGAAGGCCACTATCAAGTCGATCCTTCACTGTTCAAACCGAACGCCGATTTTCTTCTGCGCGTTAGCGGTATGTCGATGAAAGATATCGGGATTATGGACGGTGATTTACTCGCTGTGCATAAAACCCAGGACGTGCGTAACGGCCAGGTTGTTGTTGCTCGTATTGATGACGAAGTTACGGTTAAGCGCCTGAAAAAGCAGGGAAACAAGGTTGAACTCCTGCCAGAAAACAGCGAATTCAAACCTATCGTTGTCGACCTGCGCGAACAAAACTTCACTATTGAAGGGCTGGCAGTAGGCGTCATCCGTAACGGTGAATGGCTGTAATTTTCTGTTGAATCCCTGTAGGCCGGATAAGACGATGACGTCGCCATCCGGCAACGTGCCCGGTAGCGCTGCGCTTGCCGGGCCTGCATCACATTATCCAGTACGTCTAACTTCTTCTCAGGCCCTCCTGTATGCCTTTCTTTACCTCTTCTGATAAAGCACTCTGGCACCTCGCCTTACCCATGATCTTTTCCAATATCACCGTTCCCCTGCTGGGACTGGTGGATACCGCGGTGATTGGTCATCTGGATAGTCCGGTCTATCTTGGCGGTGTTGCGGTTGGTGCTACGGCAACCAGTTTTCTTTTTATGCTGCTGCTTTTTTTGCGCATGAGCACCACCGGTCTTACCGCCCAGGCATTTGGTGCGAAAAATCCGCAGGCGCTGGCGCGCGCACTGGTGCAGCCGCTCATGCTGGCGCTGGGAGCAGGGTTGCTTATCGCACTTTTTCGTACGCCGATTATCGATCTGGCTCTGCACATTGTTGGCGGAAGTGAAGCGGTACTGGAGCAGGCCCGACGTTTCCTCGAAATTCGCTGGTTAAGCGCACCCGCCTCGCTGGCGAATCTGGTGCTGCTCGGCTGGCTGCTTGGCGTTCAGTATGCGCGTGCGCCGGTTATCTTGTTGATTGTCGGTAATATTCTCAACATTGTGCTCGATATATGGCTGGTGATGGGCCTGCATATGAACGTGCAGGGTGCGGCACTGGCAACGGTGATTGCTGAATATGCCACCTTGCTGATCGGCCTGATGATGGTGCGCAAAGTCCTGCATATGCGCGGAATTTCGCTGGCAATGCTGAAGCAGGCGTGGCGTGGCAACTTCCGCCGTTTGCTGGCGCTTAACCGTGACATCATGTTGCGCTCGCTACTGCTGCAGCTCTGTTTTGGCGCAATCACGGTGCTGGGTGCGCGTCTGGGAGGCGATATCATTGCGGTTAATGCCGTTCTGATGACCCTGTTAACCTTTACCGCCTACGCGCTGGATGGATTTGCCTATGCCGTGGAAGCGCATTCGGGCCAGGCCTATGGGGCGCGAGACGGTAGCCAGTTGCTGGACGTCTGGCGGGCGGCCTGCCGACAGTCCGGTATTGTGGCTATTTTGTTTTCGCTGGTTTATGCCCTGTTTGGCGAGCAGATTGTTGCGCTGCTGACCTCGCTGCCGCAGATCCAACAGCTGGCCGATCGCTATCTTTTCTGGCAGGTGGTGTTACCGCTGGTGGGTGTCTGGTGTTATCTGCTCGACGGAATGTTTATTGGCGCGACGCGCGCGGCAGAAATGCGCAACAGTATGGCCGTTGCTGCCACAGGATTCGCATTAACGCTACTGACTTTGCCGTGGCTGGGAAACCATGGCTTGTGGTTGGCGTTAACCGTTTTCCTGGCGTTGCGCGGGCTTTCACTGGCCTTTATCTGGCGACGTCACTGGCGTAATGGAACCTGGTTTGCCTGAGCGGGATGGTTAAAAATTCCGAATAGTAAATAAAACCCAGAATCACTGACTACACTTATTCTCACGTCCAGCAAAAACAGCATGTGTCTGGACATGGCACTCTCGCTATTCACAACCTAACGATGAGGACTTGATGATGAATAAAGACGAAGTCGGCGGCAACTGGAAGCAGTTTAAAGGTAAAGTGAAAGAGCAATGGGGCAAACTGACCGATGATGATATGACGGTCATTGAAGGTAAACGTGACCAACTGGTCGGTAAAGTCCAGGAGCGTTACGGTTACGCGAAAGATCAGGCGGAGAAAGAAGTTAACGATTGGGAAAAACGTAATGATTACCGCTGGTAATTAACCCTTCCCTCCTGAGAGTACAAGGATGTACGCTCTCCCGCTTACCTAGCGCCCAACTTTCTTCTTCACCTGAATCGTATGGTCATGCTGGCACTCGCCAGGATGGCGGCAAGATTCAACTTCCACACAGGCCGGACACAGCCCGTGGGCTTCAATAACGTTATGCCGCAGTGCAAAGCCCATTTTTGCCGCCAGCGTATGCATAATGTCTTCCACGCCTTCCGCACACTCTTCTTTTACCACGCCACAGCGGTCGCAAATGAACATTGCGGAACTGTGGGTTGGCTGATCGAACAGATGACAAAGTACATAGCTGTTGGTGGATTCCACCTTGTGCACGAAACCTTGTTCCAGCAGAAAATCGAGCGCACGATATACGGTAGGTGGTTTAGCCTGTGGCTCAGTTTCCCGCAACAGGTCGAGCAGGTCATAGGCGCTGATCGCACCTTCCTGCAGGCTCATCAGGCGCAGTACTTCGAGGCGTTGTGGCGTAAGCCGCACGTTGCGTTGCGCGCAGAGTTTTTCAGCTTGAGCCAATAACTCTTGCGTAGTGGTTTTGTCCATTTGGCGCCTCGATTTGCGTGGAAGGTTAATCCCTTACTTTAACATGTTCTGCTTAAAACGCCGAGATCCACCGTGGTGTGCTATACCTGACGCATCGCAATACTGGAAAATAACCATGAAAAGACCCGATTGTATTCGCCACTGGCGTGAGGTTGAGGGGGCTGATGACTCCACTTATCCTGACAGCGATGAGCTATTTGCTATTGGTGCGCCGCTTGCCCGCAAGTTGGGGTTAGGACGACTCGGTATTCATCATGAACGCCTGCCGCCGGGTCGGCGCACGTCGTACCCGCACGCTGAAAGCGATGAAGAAGAATTTATCTACGTGCTGGAAGGTTATCCTGAGGCCTGGATTAACGGGTATTTATGGAAGCTGGAACCGGGCGACAGCGTCGGTTTCCCGGCAGGTACAGGCGTGTGCCATACCTTTATCAATAACACCAGTGAAGAGGTGCGCCTGTTAGTCGTGGGTGAGGCGAACAAAAAATACAACCGCATTTATTATCCGCTTAACCCGGTCTACGCCGCTACACGTGAGGATCGCTGGGTCGACCATCCGCCACAGTTTTTTGGATCTCACGACGGAAAACCGGGGCGTAAATAGCTTTTGTTTAGGGTCAGGGGGAGTGAGCCGCGAGGATGTGGCTCACTATCGTAACGGTCTATGCTATAGTAGCGCCCCTTTTTTAACCGGATGCTTGAATATTCGCCATGCTGCCTGAATCTCAGTCTACCGCTTTTCCCGCTCATCGTTTTTCTATCGCGCCGATGCTCGACTGGACGGACAGACACTGCCGCTACTTTTTGCGCTTACTGTCCAGCCAGACGCTGCTCTATACGGAGATGGTAACCACTGGGGCAATCATTCATGGTAAAGGCGATTATCTGGCGTATAGCGAAGAAGAACATCCGGTCGCATTGCAACTGGGCGGGAGCGATCCTGCGGCGCTGGCGCAGTGTGCTAAGCTCGCTGAACAGCGGGGCTACGACGAAATTAACCTCAACGTGGGTTGTCCTTCCGACCGCGTACAGAACGGCATGTTTGGCGCCTGCCTGATGGGGAATGCGCAGCTGGTCGCCGATTGCGTCAAAGCAATGCGCGACGTGGTGTCGATTCCGGTTACGGTGAAAACTCGTATCGGCATTGATGACCAGGACAGCTACGAATTCCTCTGCGATTTCATCAACACGGTATCTGGCAAAGGCGAATGTGAGATGTTTATCATTCACGCCCGCAAGGCCTGGCTGTCCGGGTTAAGCCCGAAAGAAAACCGCGAAATTCCACCGCTGGATTATGACCGTGTTTATCAGTTAAAGCGCGATTTTCCGCATCTGACGATGTCGATCAACGGCGGCATTAAATCGTTGGAAGAAGCGAAAATTCATCTGCAACATATGGATGGCGTGATGGTGGGGCGTGAGGCGTATCAAAACCCAGGCATTCTGGCGTCCGTTGACCGCGAGATTTTTGCAGCTACCACCAAAGATTCCGATCCAGTCGCCGTGGTGCGTGCCATGTACCCGTATATTGAGCGTGAACTGAGTAAGGGAACCTATTTGGGACATGTGACACGCCATATGTTGGGGCTGTTTCAGGGTATTCCCGGTGCGCGCCAGTGGCGTCGTTACCTGAGCGAGAATGCACATAAAGCCGGGGCAGATATTAACGTTCTGGAGCACGCGCTGAAGCTGGTGGCAGACAAACGTTAAGTTTTCACCAAAAGTTAGTTAATTTCACCACGCCCTGCGCTTTGTCGCGGGGCGTTTTCTTTATAAATCAACGCATTATTTTTGGCATGTTTCTTGTAAAGCAATGGAGAGAATTTCATTTCGGGAGAGAGCCATGCTGGAACTACTTTTTGTGATTGGATTTTTTATCATGCTGATGGTCACCGGCGTATCTTTGCTGGGCGTTCTGGCCGCATTGGTCGTAGCCACCGCCGTGATGTTTCTGGGCGGACTATTTGCCTTGATGATTAAACTGTTGCCCTGGCTGCTACTGGCTGTTGCCGTGGTGTGGGTGATCAAGACGATAAAAGCGCCAAAAGTCCCACAGTATCAGCGCAATAACCGCCGGTTTTACTAAGGTATTGAGCGGTACGTCACAACCTGCAACATTGCCTTTAGAACCAAATAGGAATTGATTATCAAATCTGTCACTATTGCCAGGTTAACGAATTCATCGAGCTGTACCCTACATACAGCCGAACTAAAAAAAGAAAGGGCTTCCTGCGGGAAGCCCTAATTCTTTCTTTCCCCGTCATCTTAAGGAATTAGCAAACTCGATCCCTGCGTGGCACGGCTTTCCAGTACTTCATGAGCACGCTGTGCATCGTGCAGTGCGAACGTTTGACCAGGCGCGACATCCACTTTGATCACTCCGCTGGCAATCAGCGAGAAAAGCTCATTGCTGGCTTCGGTTAATTCGCGGTGGTTGGTGATGTAACCCTGTAGAGAAGGACGGGTCACGTAGAGCGAACCTTTCTGGTTCAGAATGCCTAAGTTCACGCCAGTAACCGGCCCGGAAGCATTACCAAAGCTGACCATTAGTCCCCGGCGCTGCAAACAATCCAGCGAGGCTTCCCATGTATCTTTCCCCACCGAGTCATACACCACCCGCACTTTTTTACCGCCAGTTACCTCTTTCACTCGCTCAACAATGCTCTCTTCACGATAGTTGATGACCTGCCATGCGCCAGCCTGCAGCGCAATTTGCGCTTTTTGCGCACTGCCGACGGTACCAATCAGCTTCGCACCCAATGCTTTTGCCCACTGGCAGGCAATCATGCCGACGCCCCCCGCAGCCGCATGGAACAAAAACGGCTCATCAGGTTGAATTTCATAGGTTTTACGTAACAGATAAAAAACGGTTAGCCCTTTAAGAAACGAGGCGGCAGCTTGTTCAAACGAGATAGCGTTAGGCAGGATGGCGGCTTTATCGGCCGGAACGTTATGCACTGAACTGTAGGCGCCAAGAGCAGACTGGGCGTACACCACGCGATCGCCAGCTTTAATGTGTGTTACTTTGCTGCCAACTTTGCTGACTACGCCGGCAGCTTCGGTACCCAGACCGCTGGGCAGAGATGGCGGCGGATAAAGACCACTGCGGATGTAGGTGTCGATATAGTTGATCCCAATCGCTTTGTTCTCGACCTGGATTTCGTTTTCCGCCGGGTCTACGGGCGTAAACTCCACCGCCTTGAGTACATCAGGGCCACCATGCTTGTGAAATTCAATACGTGTTGCCATGCTTCCTCCAAAAGAAATGTGGTAATCTTTCGACCCAATCATTATCTCGGTAACTCCATTCACTATGGCAGGAAATAAACCCTTCAACAAACAACAGACTGATGCTCGTGAGCGCGATCCCCAGGTCGCCGGGCTGAAAGTACCGCCGCACTCGATTGAAGCGGAACAGTCGGTGTTGGGCGGTTTAATGCTGGATAACGAACGCTGGGACGATGTCGCCGAGCGTGTGGTGGCGGAAGATTTTTATACCCGTCCGCACCGGCATATCTTCACGGAAATGCATCGCCTGCAGGAGATGGGAAAACCCATCGATCTGATCACGCTGGCAGAGTCGCTGGAAGTTCAGGGACAACTGGACAGCGTCGGCGGTTTTGCTTACCTGGCTGAGTTGTCTAAAAACACGCCAAGTGCGGCCAACATTAGCGCCTATGCGGATATCGTCCGCGAACGTGCCGTTGTCCGTGACATGATTTCGGTGGCTAACGAAATCGCGGAAGCCGGGTTTGATCCGCAGGGACGTTCCAGTGAAGACCTGCTGGATCTCGCGGAATCCCGCGTCTTTAAAATCGCTGAAAGCCGTGCCAATAAAGACGAAGGCCCGAAAAACATCACCGATGTGCTCGACGCCACCGTTGCGCGTATCGAGCAGCTGTTCCAGCAACCGCACGACGGCGTCACCGGGGTGAACACCGGTTATGACGACCTCAATAAAAAGACGGCTGGTTTGCAGCCGTCAGACTTAATTATTGTCGCCGCGCGTCCGTCGATGGGTAAAACGACATTTGCAATGAACCTCGTCGAAAATGCGGCGATGCTGCAGGATAAGCCGGTTCTTATCTTTAGTCTTGAAATGCCATCAGAACAGATCATGATGCGTTCCCTGGCCTCGCTCTCACGCGTAGACCAAACTAAAATCCGTACCGGTCAACTGGATGATGAGGACTGGGCGCGAATTTCCGGAACAATGGGTATTTTGCTGGAGAAACGAAACATCTATATTGATGACTCTTCCGGCCTGACGCCAACGGAAGTGCGTTCGCGTGCCCGTCGTATCGCCCGTGAACACGGCGGTATCGGACTTATCATGATCGACTACCTGCAGCTGATGCGCGTGCCGTCGCTTTCCGACAACCGTACGCTGGAAATTGCTGAAATTTCCCGCTCGCTGAAAGCGTTAGCGAAAGAACTGCATGTACCGGTGGTGGCGCTGTCGCAGCTTAACCGCTCTCTGGAACAACGTGCCGACAAGCGTCCGGTCAACTCGGATCTGCGTGAGTCTGGCTCCATCGAGCAGGATGCCGACTTAATCATGTTTATCTATCGTGATGAGGTTTATCACGAAAACAGCGACCTGAAAGGGATCGCAGAAATCATTATTGGTAAGCAACGTAACGGCCCGATCGGTACGGTGCGCCTGACGTTTAACGGTCAGTGGTCGCGCTTCGATAACTATGCGGGCCCACAATACGACGACGAATAAATCTCCGTCATCCTTCATGCTGCAGATGCGTTGACTACGCCCGTTCACCCCAGTCACTTAGTTTACTAAGCTCCCGGGGATTCTCTGGCTTGTCGCGTGACTCGGACTGCGTCCTCGCCCCTTCGGGGCCAGCGCAGGCGCTGTTCAAAAACGCCAAAGCGTTTTTGTCCTGCAACACGAATGATTTAGGAAATTCTTTTATTAAGGAATACAAATGCAAGCGGCAACTGTAGTCATTAACCGCCGCGCTCTGCGACACAACCTGCAACGTCTGCGTGAACTGGCTCCAGCCAGCAAACTGGTTGCGGTCGTGAAAGCGAACGCCTACGGCCATGGTCTGTTAGAGACCGCGCGAACGCTCCCCGATGCGGACGCTTTTGGTGTCGCTCGTCTTGAAGAAGCCCTGCGCTTGCGAGCGGGAGGGATCACGCAGCCCATCCTGCTGCTGGAGGGATTTTTTGATGCCTCCGATCTGCCGACTATTTCCGCGCAGCGCCTGCATACTGCCGTCCACAACCAGGAGCAGCTCGAAGCTCTGGAAGCCGCTAAACTGGCTGAACCCGTTACCGTCTGGATGAAGCTCGATACCGGTATGCATCGCCTGGGCGTACGCCCTGAGCAGGCCGAGGCGTTTTATCAGCGCTTAACACAGTGTGAAAACGTGCGCCAGCCGGTCAATATCGTCAGCCACTTTGCTCGTGCGGATGAGCCTGAGTGTGGCGCGACCGAAAAACAGCTCGATATCTTCAACAGTTTTTGTGAAGGCAAACCGGGGCAGCGTTCGATTGCCGCATCGGGTGGTATTTTGCTGTGGCCGCAGTCTCACTTCGACTGGGCGCGTCCGGGGCTGATTCTGTATGGCGTATCGCCACTGGAAAATCACTCCATCGGCGCTGATTTTGGCTGCCAGCCGGTAATGTCGCTGACCTCAAGTCTGATTGCGGTGCGTGAGCACAAAGCGGGCGAGCCGGTTGGTTATGGAGGAACCTGGCTGAGCGAGCGCGACACGCGTCTTGGCGTGGTGGCGATGGGCTATGGCGATGGTTATCCGCGCGCAGCGCCTTCGGGGACGCCGGTTCTGGTCAACGGCCGTGAAGTGCCGATCGTCGGTCGCGTCGCGATGGATATGATTTGCGTCGATTTAGGCCCCGAAGCGCAGGATAAAGCCGGCGATTCGGTGATTCTGTGGGGCGAGGGCTTGCCCGTTGAACGCATTGCTGAAATGACGAAGGTAAGTGCTTACGAACTTATTACGCGCCTGACCTCAAGGGTAGCGATGAAGTATATCGATTAGCAGCATGATGTGCCGGACAGGTGGTTACGCCGCCTTCCGGCAATATTCCTCTCAACATCCTCTCGATCTTCTCCCACTTCCGGTTTATTGTGTTCTTAACCCCTGCCTGTAAACCCGGAGAACCACACGTGTTTCAAAAAGTTGACGCCTACGCCGGCGACCCGATTTTATCGCTCATGGAGCGCTTCAAAGAAGATTCACGTAGCGACAAAGTGAATCTCAGCATCGGCCTGTATTACAACGAAGACGGCATTATTCCTCAGCTTAAAGCTGTGGCGGAAGCGGAAGCCCGCCTCAATGCCAAACCGCATGGCGCTTCGCTGTATCTGCCGATGGAAGGTCTGAACACGTATCGCCATACTATTGCGCCGCTGCTGTTTGGCGCAGAACATCCGGTTCTCCAGCAGCAGCGCGTCGCAACCATTCAGACGCTGGGCGGCTCCGGTGCGTTAAAGGTTGGCGCAGACTTCCTGAAACGTTATTTCCCTGATTCTGGCGTGTGGGTCAGCGATCCGACCTGGGAAAACCATATCGCGATTTTTGAAGGTGCCGGATTCGAAGTAAGCACTTACCCATGGTATGACGACACGACCAACGGCGTGCGTTTCAACGACCTGCTGGCAACGCTGAATACCCTACCGGCGCGCAGCATCGTGCTGCTACATCCGTGCTGCCATAACCCGACAGGGGCGGATTTAAGGCCTACGCAGTGGGATAGCGTTATTGAGATCCTGAAAGCACGCGATCTGATCCCGTTCCTGGATATTGCTTACCAGGGCTTTGGTGGTGGAATGGAAGATGACGCCTATGCGATTCGCGCCATTGCCAGCGCCGGATTGCCCGCTCTTGTCAGCAACTCATTCTCGAAGATTTTCTCCTTGTACGGCGAGCGTGTCGGCGGACTGTCAGTGGTATGTGAAGACGCTGATACCGCCAGCCGCGTGCTGGGGCAGCTAAAAGCGACGGTGCGTCGAAACTACTCCAGCCCGCCAAACTTTGGTGCGCAGGTAGTTGCCGCGGTACTGGGTGATGACGCGCTGAAAGCCAATTGGCTGGCGGAAGTTGAAGAGATGCGTACCCGCATTCTGGCGATGCGCCAGGAGTTGGTTAACGTATTGAATACGGAGATCCCAGGCCGTAACTTTGACTACCTGCTGCAACAGCGCGGGATGTTCAGCTATACCGGGCTTAGCGCAGCCCAGGTTGATCGTCTGCGCGATGAGTTCGGTGTATACCTGATCGCCAGCGGTCGCATGTGCGTGGCCGGGTTGAATCACGGTAACGTGCAGCGCGTGGCGAAGGCCTTTGCCGCCGTCATGTAACCGACTTTGCAGGCCTGATAAGCGTCGCGCCATCAGGCCTGTTTTCCAATGTGATCGTGCTCCTTTTCCAGGACAAAACCAGAGAAAATCCTTCCTTTCCCTCCCCCTAAGGGGTAAGGTCAGATAGTTTTTTGACCAGTTGTTAATAAAAAAATGATAACTAACTGACTACTTAGGGAAAAATATGCGCAAGTTTACGTTGGCACTGAGTGCCGTTTGTTTATTGTTCACGCTAAATCAGCCAGCCCAGGCACTCGTTTCTTCTCCCTCTCAGCTCAATCCAGGCACTAACGTTGCAAAGCTCGCTGAGCAGGCTCCCATTCACTGGGTCTCCGTGGCACAAATTGAAAACAGCCTGACCGGACGTCCGCCGATGGCCGTCGGGTTTGATATCGATGACACTGTCCTCTTTTCCAGCCCAGGCTTCTGGCGCGGTAAAAAAACGTATTCTCCGGACAGTGAGGATTACCTGAAGAATCCGGCCTTCTGGGAAAAAATGAACAATGGCTGGGACGAGTTCAGTATTCCAAAAGAAGTCGCGCGCCAACTGATTGATATGCACGTGCGTCGCGGTGACAGCATCTTTTTCGTGACCGGGCGTAGCCAGACGAAGACTGAAACGGTGTCGAAAACGTTGTCTGATAACTTTCACATCCCAGCTGGAAATATGAATCCGGTCATTTTTGCCGGCGACAAGCCGGGTCAGAACACCAAAACGCAGTGGCTGCAGGATAAAAATATCCGCATGTTCTACGGTGACTCCGATAATGACATCACTGCCGCTCGCGACGTGGGTATTCGCGGTATTCGCATTTTGCGCGCCTCTAACTCCACTTATAAGCCGCTGCCACAGGCCGGTGCGTTTGGTGAAGAGGTGATCGTCAACTCGGAATATTGAGGACGCTGGCTGCGGATTGCTGTTTTTTTAAACAAATTTACATTGCTGGCTTTTACCTTTTGCGGACTTGCTGCACACTGAATAAAAGATGTTCTCATGAGGCAATATGCTGGTAAGGGGAATAAAGATGACGAATTCGGAGTTGCTGCAATACTGCATGGCAAAAACGGGCGCGGAGCAGAGCGTTCACAGTGACTGGAAGGCCACGCAAATCAAAGTCGAAGATGTGCTTTTTGCCATGGTAAAAGAGGTGGAAGAACGCCCGGCGGTGTCTCTGAAAACCAGCCCTGAACTGGCAGAACTGTTGCGCCAGCAGCATAGCGATGTTCGGCCAAGCAGGCATCTCAATAAGGCGCACTGGAGTACGGTGTATCTGGACGGCTCGCTGCCGGATTCACAGATTTATTATCTGGTCGACGCCTCTTATCAGCAGGCTGTGAATACGTTGCCGGAAGATAAACGCCGGATACTGACGCAGCCCTGATCCGTTTCGCCGGATGCGGCGCAAGCGCCTTATCCGGCCTACAGGCTTTATACCTGGTCTGTAGTTTCGTAGGCCTGATAAGCGTAGCGCCATCAGGCACAACGCTTGCCGGATGCGGCGCAAGTGCTTTATCCGCCCTACAGGCTTTATGCCTGGTCTGTAGTTTCGTAGGCCTGATAAGCGCAGCGCCATCAGGCATAACCGTAGCCGGATGCGGCGCAAGCGCCTTATCCGGCCTACAGGCTTTATGCCCGGTCTGTAGTTTCGTAGGCCTGATAAGCGTAGCGCCATCAGGCACAACGGTTGCCGGATGCGGCGCAAGCGCCTTATCCGGCCTACAGGTTTTATGCATATTCTGTAGTTTCGTAGGCCTGATAAGCGCAGCGCCATCAGGCACAACGGTTGCCGGATGCGGCGCAAGCGCCTTATCCGGCCTACAGCTTTTATGCATATTCTGTAGTTTCGTAGGCGCTGATAAGCGCAGCGCCATCAGGCACAACGGTTGCCGGATGCGGCGCAAGCGCCTTATCCGGCCTACAGACTTTATGCGTATTCTGTAGTTTCGTAGGCCTGATAAGCGCAGCGCCATCAGGCACAACTGTTGCCGGATGCGGCGCAAGCGCCTTATCCGGCCTACAGGCTTTATGCCCGGTCTGTAGTTTCGTAGGCCTGATAAGCGTAGCGCCATCAGGCACAACTGTTGCCGGATGCGGCGCAAGCGCCTTATCCGGCCTACAGGCTTTATACCCGGTCTGTAGTTTCGTAGGCCTGATAAGCGCAGCGCCATCAGGCACAACGGTTGCCGGATGCGGCGCAAGCGCCTTATCCGGCCTACAAGCTTTATACCTGATCTGTAGTTTCGTAGGCCTGATAAGCGTAGCGCCATCAGACACAACGGTTGCCGGATGCGGCGCAAGCACCTTATCCGGCCTACAAGCTTTATACCTGATCTGTAGTTTCGTAGGCCTGATAAGCGTAGCGCCATCAGGCACAACGGTTGCCGGATGCGGCGCAAGTGCCTTATCCGGCCGACAAGCTTTATGCCTGGTCTGTAGTTTCGTAGGCCTGATAAGCGTAGCGCCATCAGGCACAACCGTAGCCGGATGCGGTGTAAGCGCCTTATCCGGCCTACAAGCTTTATACCTGGTCTGTAGTTTCGTAGGCCTGATAAGCGCAGCGCCATCAGGCACAACGGTTGCCGGATGCGGCGCAAGCGCCTTATCCGGCCTACAAGCTTTATGCATATTCTGTAGGCCAGACAAGTGTTGCGTAATTACAACAGCGGTTTGAGGAAGCGGGCCGTGTGTGAGGCTTCACACTCAGCGACCGTTTCTGGTGTGCCGGAGACAAGGATTTCGCCGCCGCCGCTGCCGCCTTCCGGACCGAGATCGACAATCCAGTCTGCGGTCTTAATCACGTCCAGATTGTGCTCAATCACTACGATGGTGTTGCCCTGATCCCGGAGTTGATGCAGCACGTCCAACAGTTGCTGAATATCCGCAAAATGCAAACCGGTGGTCGGCTCATCGAGAATATACAGCGTTTGCCCGGTACCGCGTTTGGACAGTTCGCGCGCCAGCTTCACGCGCTGTGCTTCACCGCCCGAGAGCGTGGTAGCGGACTGGCCCAGTCGAATGTACGTCAGGCCAACGTCCATCAGCGTTTGCAGCTTACGCGCCAGCGCCGGAACGGCATCGAAGAACTCACGTGCTTCTTCAATCGTCATATCCAGCACTTCGTGGATAGTCTTGCCTTTGTACTTAATTTCTAACGTTTCGCGGTTATAGCGCTTGCCTTTGCACTGATCGCACGGAACGTAGATATCCGGCAGGAAGTGCATTTCGACTTTGATCACGCCGTCGCCCTGACAGGCTTCACAGCGTCCGCCACGGACGTTAAAGCTGAAACGCCCCGGCGTGTAACCGCGTGCGCGTGACTCCGGTACACCGGCAAACAGTTCGCGCACTGGCGTAAATACGCCGGTGTAGGTTGCCGGGTTAGAGCGCGGCGTACGGCCAATCGGGCTTTGGTCAATGTCGATCACTTTGTCGAAATGCTCCAGGCCCTGAACGTCGCGATACGGCGCAGGTTCAGCCAGCGTCGCACCGTTCAGCGCCGTCTGTGCAATCGGGAACAGTGTGTCGTTAATCAGTGTCGATTTACCCGAACCGGAAACACCGGTAATGCAGGTAAATAAACCTACCGGCAGCGTCAGGGTGACATCTTTCAGGTTGTTACCGCGTGCGCCGGTGAGTTTCAGCACTTTCTCTGGGTCAGCCGCAACGCGCTGTTTAGGCACTTCAATCTTGCGTTTACCGCTCATGTACTGGCCGGTCAGCGACTCAGGCACTGCCATGATGTCGTCAAGCGTCCCTTCGGCGACGACCTGACCGCCGTGAACTCCCGCGCCCGGGCCGATATCGATAACGTGGTCAGCGGCGCGAATCGCGTCTTCATCGTGCTCGACCACAATAACGGTATTACCCAGATTACGCAGGTGGATAAGCGTACCCAGCAGACGTTCGTTATCGCGCTGGTGCAGGCCAATAGACGGCTCATCCAGTACGTACATTACACCGACCAGACCCGCGCCGATCTGGCTTGCCAGGCGAATACGCTGGGCCTCACCGCCGGAGAGTGTTTCCGCCGACCGCGATAGCGTCAGGTAGTTGAGGCCGACGTTGACCAGGAACTTCAGACGATCGCCAATCTCTTTAAGAATTTTCTCGGCAATCTTCGCCCGCTGACCTGCGAGCTTCAGATTGTTGAAGAAATCCATTGCATGACCGATGCTCATGTCAGAAATCGCAGGCAGCGGCGTATTTTCAACAAATACGTGACGGGCTTCCCGGCGTAAACGCGTCCCTTCACAGCTGGCGCAAGGACGGTTACTGATGAACTTGGCTAATTCTTCACGTACTGCGCTGGATTCCGTCTCTTTATAGCGGCGCTCCATATTGTGCAATACGCCTTCGAACGGATGGCGACGTACGGACGTATCACCGCGATCGTTCATGTATTTAAATTCGATATTCTCTTTACCGGAACCGTACAGTACCACTTTATGCACAGCAGGGTTCAGGCTGGCCCACGGGGCTTCAACGTCGAATTTATAGTGTTCCGCCAGAGACTTAAGCATCTGGAAGTAATAGAAGTTACGGCGATCCCAACCGCGGATAGCACCACCGGCCAGCGACAGTTCCGGGTTTTGTATCACCCGATCAGGATCGAAATATTGCTGCACGCCGAGACCGTCACAGGTTGGACACGCGCCCGCCGGGTTGTTAAACGAGAACAGCCGCGGTTCCAGTTCGCGCATGCTATAGCCGCAGATAGGGCAGGCGAAGTTGGCGGAGAACAGCAGCTCCTCCGCTTTCGGGTCGTCCATATCGGCAACGACCGCCGTACCGCCGGACAGTTCCAGCGCGGTTTCAAAGGATTCCGCCAGTCGTTGGGTGAGATCGTCACGGACTTTAAAGCGGTCAATCACCACTTCAATGGTGTGTTTCTTTTGCAGCTCAAGCTTGGGCGGATCGGAAAGGTCACAGACTTCACCGTCGATACGGGCGCGGATATAGCCCTGGCCTGCCAGGTTTTCCAGCGTTTTGGTGTGCTCGCCTTTACGCTCTTTGATCACCGGCGCCAGCAGCATCAGACGCTTACCTTCCGGCTGCGACAGGACGTTATCCACCATCTGGCTTACGGTCTGCGCTGCCAGGGGGACGTCGTGATCCGGACAGCGCGGCTCGCCAACGCGGGCAAACAGCAGACGCAGATAGTCGTGAATTTCGGTAATTGTACCTACCGTGGATCGCGGGTTATGGGACGTCGATTTTTGTTCAATTGAGATGGCAGGAGAGAGCCCCTCAATGTGGTCGACGTCCGGTTTTTCCATCAGCGACAGAAATTGACGCGCGTACGCGGAAAGGGATTCAACGTAACGACGCTGCCCTTCGGCATATAAGGTGTCGAAAGCGAGCGAAGATTTGCCTGAGCCCGAAAGCCCGGTGACGACAATCAGCTTGTCGCGCGGGATGACGAGGTTGATGTTTTTGAGATTATGGGTGCGGGCGCCCCGAACTTCGATCTTATCCATTCATCTTTCCCGGATTAAACGCTTTTTTGCCTGGCTGCATGGTGCTACCGGCGATCACAAACGGTTAATTATGACACAACCTGACCTGAATGGATATACAGTATTGGAATGCAAAACGCAGACGTCTGTGCAACAATGTCTGGCTGGGGTTGTTTACTGGAATCAACTTCGCAACGTAGTAAAAGCGCTATTGGAAATGCTACAATCCCGCGCTTACACTTATTCAGTAACGTTTTTCAGGAGACACGATCATGGCCAGCAGAGGCGTAAACAAGGTGATTCTCGTCGGTAATCTGGGCCAGGACCCGGAAGTACGCTATATGCCGAATGGTGGCGCAGTTGCCAACATTACGCTGGCTACTTCCGAATCCTGGCGTGATAAAGCGACCGGTGAAATGAAAGAGCAGACTGAATGGCACCGTGTTGTGTTGTTCGGCAAACTGGCGGAAGTGGCCAGCGAATATCTGCGTAAAGGTTCTCAGGTCTATATCGAAGGTCAGCTGCGTACCCGCAAATGGACCGATCAGTCCGGCGTAGAAAAGTACACCACAGAAGTTGTGGTTAACGTTGGCGGCACCATGCAAATGCTGGGTGGTCGTCAGGGTGGTGGTGCTCCGGCAGGTGGCGGTCAGCAGCAGGGCGGTTGGGGTCAACCTCAGCAGCCGCAGGGTGGCAACCAGTTCAGCGGCGGCGCACAGTCTCGCCCGCAACAGTCAGCGCCGGCAGCACCGTCTAATGAGCCGCCGATGGATTTCGACGACGATATTCCGTTCTAATCCCACTGCGCTACGCTGAAAATAATGGCTACCTCAAGACTGGGGTAGCCATATGCAATTTTGTTATCAGTTCAACACCATAGGCCAATCTGGCGGTGTGTGGCTCATCACGTCAACCATTACGGTTTCAATGTTCTTCCAGATAGCGGACATATCCACCAGGGTTATGCCGAGCAATCCAGTCGCAAACCAGCAGGCAAAAACCAGCCCCAAACCGCTGCTAATGACGGCCAGGCCAATATAATCTGATTTACGAAAACGGATATTGAGCGTACTGGCTAAAAACATCAGCACCGCGCTGAGTAGTTGCCACCGCAGAAGAACCACGCCAGTTGTTATTGTCGCCATGAAAAACGTCCTCAGAAAGTCTGGATGCCCAGGACAGCGCGGGGGTGTTCACCGAGGGTGTGATACTCTGGCTATCGACGGGCAATAACATGAATGAAACATTGTTTCTGTTACATGATTTTTGTGAACTATATCACATCTGGTCGTTTGTTCACCAGTATTGGCCGTTATTTTTGTAGGCTTATAACCACTCTAAATGTGTGGTTTTGTTTAATGAAGAGTTGATAATAAATAACCATCTTTTAAACATACATTTAATCTACTTGTTATATTTATCCTAAATTAAACGTTAAAAAAATTTAATGAATTTCTTAAATGCAGCCAGGATAATGCTCATAAAAAATTACTCCGTGGGGATAATAACGTTATGAAATAAGCATAACTTTAAGTTTGCCTTACGGAAAAATAATATCATCATCAACTATTATCAGACTTTTACATAGAGAAGTCTGTTGCTAATACTGATAGATTCATGCAACTTAATCAGTCGGTGTTTATAGCATCCTGCCTTGATGGGTTCTGGCATATACGAAACAGGGAAATAGGGCTGACATGAATCACAGTGCGCGACGCAAGATGCTGAAGTTCCTGGGAACATTCATGGTGGTATTGTTCCCCGTGGTGCTGGCGATATGGTTTGCGCACATCCGGGCGATGACCGAAACACATAGCCAACTCCGCTCTTTTGCTCAACTGGTGTTAAATAAAACAGAATTGGTGATCCTACAAGCTGATTTGGCGCGTGATATGGCCCAGTTGTATCAGGGTAAGATGTGTACCCCGGCACATCAGAAAAGTATGCTAAATATTATTCGCGGTCGTTTATATATCAGTGAGCTAATTTATGCGCAGGGCGATCATTTTTTGTGCTCTACGTCTATGGCGCCGCCTGTTACTTATATTATGCCGACACCTGACTATAAACGTACGCCGGATATCGCCATCTATTACTACCGCGATACCCCTTTTTTCGCTGGCTACAGAATGACGTACATGCAACGCGGGAACTACGTCGCAGTCATCAATCCATTGTCCTACAGCGAAGTCATGTCAGATGATCCGGATCTCTCCTGGGGCGTGTATGACACAGTAACAGATACGTTTTTCTCTGCCAGCGAAGCGGCAAATATTGCGCAATTCGCGCCGCTCATACGCGGTGAAGCCTCGACCTTTCAACAAGACGATCGCTTCTACACCATCGTGCATTCAGAAAAACGTCCAATTGCGATTATTGTGTCGACCTCAGACAACCGCGTAAGTCAGATTTTCTATCACGAGGCGGTATTAACCATCCCCTTCGGGATTATCTGCAGCATCCTGATATTGCTAATGTGGTGGCGCACGCGCCAGGAATACTTATCCCCTCGGCGTTTGCTAAAACGCGCGATCAAAAAACGTCAGCTTTGCCTGCATTACCAGCCGATTATTGATATTAAGAATGGGCAATGTGTTGGTGCTGAAGCTCTGCTGCGCTGGCCGGGCTGTAAAGGTGAGGTGATGAGCCCGACGGAGTTTATTCCGCTGGCTGAAAAAGAGGGAATGATTGAGCGGATCACGGATTATGTCGTTGAAGAGGTGTTCAACGATTTGGGGTATTTTCTTTCGGCGCATCCTCAGCTTTCTATATCGATTAACCTTTCCGCTTCTGACTTTCATTCATCCCGATTGATTGCTCTGATTAACGACAAAAATCGTGAGTACTCCGTGGCGGCCCAGCAAATTAAAGTCGAAGTGACCGAGCGTGGGTTCATAGATGTACATAAAATGACCCCCGTAATCCAGGCGTTCCGCAAAGCGGGTTATGAAGTGGCATTTGATGATTTTGGCACGGGATATTCCAATCTGCATAATTTGTCAGCGCTGAATGTCGATATCCTGAAGATCGACAAATCGTTTATTAGCACGTTGTCCACTAACAGCACCAGTCACTTGATTGCCGAACATATTATTGAGATGGCACAAAGCTTACACCTGAAGACGATTGCGGAAGGGGTGGAAACGAAGGAGCAAATCGAATGGCTGCTTGAACGCGGCGTACAGTATTGTCAGGGCTGGTATTTTGCGAAGGCGCTGCCGCCGCAGGAGTTCATGCACTGGATACAACGGTCGCCCGCCATACTGACGCAGAGCGGGCAATAATCTTACAGACGATGGCGGTAGTCGCTGGGAGTACGATCAAATTCGCGGCGAAACACACGCGAGAAGGTTTGTTGCGACACATAACCAAGATCCATCGCGATATCAAAAATAGGTCGCTCAGTTGTCCGCAGTTCAACGGCGGCCAGCAAAAGCCGACGCTGGCGGATGTAGTCACCCAAGGTCTGGCGCGTCACCGTGCGGAACATTCTTTGTAAATACCACTTCGAGTAACCTGATTTTTTCGCCACCGCCTCAATGTTCAGCGGTTGATCGATATGTTCATCAATCCATTCAATAAGGGTCTGAATAATCTGCTGATGGGACATAGGGCTGCCTCTTTCTCAGTATTCGATTCGTCGTTTTGTCTGTGGGCGAGTATAATTCCTCAAGTTAACTTGAGGTAAAGCGATTTATGGAAAAGAAATTACCCCGGATAAAAGCGCTGCTCACACCAGGTGAAGTCGCCAAACGTAGCGGCGTGGCGGTATCGACCCTGCATTTCTATGAAAGCAAAGGGTTAATCAGTAGCATGCGCAACAGCGGCAATCAGCGCCGATACAAACGTGATGTGTTGCGTTACGTCGCGATAATCAAGATTGCTCAACGCATCGGGATCCCGCTGGCCACGATCGGTGACGCGTTAGGGGTATTACCTGAGGGGCATTCGCTTAGTGCCAAAGAGTGGAAGCAGCTCTCTTCGCAATGGCGTGAAGAACTGGACCGACGCATCCATACTTTGGTGGCGCTACGCGATGAGCTGGATGGGTGTATTGGTTGCGGATGCTTGTCACGTAGCGATTGCCCGTTGCGTAACCCTGGCGATCAGCTTGGCGAGCAGGGGACCGGAGCGCGCCTGCTGGAAGATGATTAATTGGTTTAAAATATGTGACGGGTATGAAGGATATAAAACTAAAGCGCCACAGAGGGCGCTTTAGTTTGGTTCCGGTCTTTGTCTTTCACTCTATCCCGCTGGTTCACGGGAGGGTTTCCCCCGACATCAACACCCCTCAGTCGAGCACATTAGGGGAGGTTCCGGCCTGTGTTGATAATGTAAGTGTAAGCCACCTCCCTCCATTTGCCAGTGAAATGGTGATTTTTTAGCCAAAAAATTTTACGCATCTTCACCTGTTTTCTTGCGCGAGTTGCGTGAAATAAACACGCCGATGTTGTAATAACTCCGCGAAATTTGTTGCCAAATTGCGCATTGACGATAACGTTTGCGCATCGACTGGTTATTTCTTGCGCGTTATAAGAAGAAATGAGTAAAAAGCGGCAAAGTTCAGTTGAAAACCAGCGTATGATCGCTGGATAATCGTTTGCTTTTTTTTACCACCCGTTTTTTATGCGCGGAGCTAAACGTTTGCTTTTTTGCGACACCCCTATTGACGCAAACCTGGCACATGGAGAAAACGTTTAGCAGGCAGTGGATTGTCCAGCACGCATAATGACGAAAAAATAAACTCTCAGGGGATGTTTTCTATGTCTACGCCTTCAGCGCGTACCGGCGGTTCACTCGACGCCTGGTTTAAAATTTCGCTCCGCGGCAGTACCGTTCGTCAGGAAGTCGTTGCCGGATTAACGACCTTCCTGGCCATGGTCTACTCCGTTATCGTGGTTCCGGGGATGCTGGGTAAAGCCGGGTTCCCACCTGCTGCTGTATTTGTGGCGACCTGTCTGGTCGCGGGCGTCGGTTCTATTGTGATGGGCCTGTGGGCAAACCTGCCGCTGGCAATTGGTTGCGCCATTTCTCTGACCGCATTTACCGCATTCAGCCTGGTGCTGGGCCAACATATTAGCGTGCCCGTTGCGCTGGGTGCGGTGTTCCTGATGGGTGTCCTGTTTACCATCATTTCCGCGACCGGTATCCGTAGCTGGATCCTGCGCAATCTGCCGCAGGGCGTTGCGCATGGTACGGGGATTGGTATCGGCCTGTTCCTGCTGCTGATTGCGGCAAACGGTGTCGGTCTGGTAATTAAGAACCCGCTGGACGGCCTGCCGGTTGCGCTGGGTGACTTCGATACCTTCCCGGTCATTATGTCGTTGATTGGTCTGGCGGTGATTATTGGCCTCGAAAAACTGAAAGTACCGGGTGGCATTCTGCTGACCATTATCGGTATTTCCGTGGTTGGTCTGATTTTCGACCCGGCCGTGCATTTCTCCGGCATTTTTGCCATGCCGTCTCTGAGTGATGAAAACGGCAATTCGCTGATCGGCAGCCTGGATATCATGGGGGCACTGAACCCGATTGTCCTGCCGAGCGTGTTGGCGCTGGTCATGACCGCTGTCTTCGATGCAACCGGAACCATCCGCGCGGTAGCCGGACAGGCGAATCTGCTGGATAAAGACGGACAGATTATCGACGGTGGCAAGGCGCTGACCACTGACTCCCTGAGCAGTGTGTTCTCTGGTCTGGTGGGTGCAGCTCCGGCGGCGGTTTACATTGAATCCGCAGCGGGTACGGCGGCAGGCGGTAAAACTGGCCTGACAGCGATCACCGTTGGCGTGTTGTTCCTTCTGATTCTGTTCCTCTCTCCGCTCTCTTATCTTGTACCTGTGTACGCAACGGCACCTGCGCTGATGTATGTGGGTCTGTTGATGCTGAGCAATGTTGCGAAAATCGATTTCGCTGACTTTGTCGACGCAATGGCAGGACTGGTTACGGCCGTATTTATCGTGCTGACCTGTAACATCGTTACCGGCATCATGATTGGCTTTGCTACCCTGGTAATTGGCCGCATCGTTTCTGGTGAATGGCGCAAACTGAACATCGGCACCGTGGTGATCGCCATCGCGCTGGTGGCCTTCTACGCCGGCGGTTGGGCTATCTGATTCTGATTTCCTGAAGATCCTAAAAACGGGTGGCTTTGGCCGCCCGTTTTCATTTTCAGAACACACTCGTTGTCTTTTGCGTTACTCTCAATTAGATAGAATTGAGGCACGACGCCTCTCATTAGCAATCATAAGAAACATCGCAAACAGGGAACGCATGGAAATCTTTTTCACCATACTTATCATGACCCTTGTGGTCTCGCTGTCGGGGGTATTTACTCGCGTATTGCCCTTCCAACTTCCTTTACCCCTTATGCAGATCGCCATCGGCGCCTTGCTGGCGTGGCCGACGTTTGGTTTGCATGTGGAATTCGATCCTGAGCTGTTCCTGGTTCTGTTCATCCCGCCGCTGCTCTTTGCCGATGGCTGGAAGACGCCAACGCGTGAGTTTCTCGAGCACGGGCGAGAGATTTTCGGCCTGGCGTTGGCGCTGGTGCTGGTCACGGTGGTCGGCATTGGATTTATGATTTACTGGCTGGTGCCGGGGATCCCTCTCATCCCAGCCTTTGCTCTGGCTGCTGTGCTATCGCCAACCGATGCCGTCGCACTTTCCGGCATTGTGGGAGAGGGACGTATACCGAAGAAAATCATGGGTATCCTGCAGGGCGAAGCGTTGATGAACGACGCCTCCGGTCTGGTCTCTCTGAAGTTTGCCGTCGCCGTGGCGATGGGGACGATGGTGTTTACCGTTGGTGGCGCAACGCTTGAGTTCTTCAAAGTGGCGATTGGCGGCATCCTGGCTGGTTTTGTCGTCAGTTGGCTGTACGGCCGCTCCCTGCGCTTCCTCAGCCGCTGGGGCGGTGACGAGCCGGCAACGCAAATCGTCCTGCTGTTCCTGCTGCCGTTTGCGTCTTACCTGATTGCGGAACATATCGGCGTTTCCGGTATCCTCGCGGCGGTCGCTGCCGGGATGACGATCACCCGTTCCGGGGTGATGCGCCGCGCGCCGCTGGCGATGCGTTTACGTGCTAACAGTACCTGGGCGATGCTGGAGTTTGTGTTTAACGGCATGGTCTTCTTGCTGTTAGGGCTACAGTTACCGGGAATTCTGGAGTCTTCTTTGGCGGCGGCCGAGGCCGATCCGAATGTTGAAATCTGGATGCTGTTTACCGATGTCGTGCTGATTTACGTGGCGCTAATGCTGGTACGTTTTGGCTGGCTG
The DNA here is from genome assembly GCF_016894305.1 of Citrobacter sp. B72. Lineage (NCBI taxonomy): Bacteria > Pseudomonadati > Pseudomonadota > Gammaproteobacteria > Enterobacterales > Enterobacteriaceae > Citrobacter > Citrobacter sp. B72. Next base: position 4,629,100 of record NZ_CP069801.1, on the reverse strand, counting down.
TGGACCATGAAAAAGTTCAGTCTGCGCTTCCTGAAGAAAAAACCGATGGAGTTTGGATCCTGGACGACGCGTGAAATCATGATCGCCTCTTTTGCCGGTGTACGCGGGGCAATTACCCTCGCCGGTGTGCTCTCCATTCCACTGTTGTTACCGGATGGTAGCGGCTTCCCGGCGCGATATGAGCTGATCTTCCTTGCCGCAGGCGTGATCCTGTTTTCGCTGTTTGTCGGCGTGGTGATGCTGCCGATTCTGCTACAACATCTGGAAGTGGCAGACCACTCGCAGCAGCAGAAAGAGGAACGTATTGCCCGCGCCGCCACGGCAGAAGTGGCGATTGTCGCGATCCAGAAAATGGAGGAGCGACTGGCCGCAGACACCGAAGAGAACATCGATAACCAGTTGCTCACCGAGGTGAGTTCACGCGTGATTGGTAACCTGCGCCGACGCGCCGACGGGCGCAACGATGTGGAAAGCTCGATGCAGGAAGAAAACCTCGAGCGACGTTTCCGCCTGGCAGCGCTGCGTTCAGAACGCGCGGAGCTTTATCACCTGCGCGCCACGCGTGAAATCAGCAATGAAACGCTGCAAAAACTACTGCACGACCTGGATTTGCTGGAAGCGCTGTTGATTGAGAACCAATAAACGGTAGCACGATGTAGGCCGGATAAGGCGTTCGCGCCGCATCCGGCGAAAGATGTGCCTGATGGCGCTGCGCTTATCAGGCCTACAAAAAATTATCCATCATGTAATTTGCGAGCCGCTTTCCTGAACTGATCTGCTTGTCTTGTCGATTCCCTCTTTTCTCCATACGGTTGAGAAAAGGGGGAAACATGTCCAACTATCGACGAAATTACATCAATGGGGGAACCTGGTTTTTTACGGTAAATCTGCAGGACCGTCGAAGCCATCTTCTGACTGCCAACATTCACGCGCTTCGGTGTGCAATCGCTGCGGTCAAAAAGGTTAGGCCTTTTCGCATCAATGCGTGGGTCGTTTTACCCGAGCATATGCATTGTATATGGACGTTACCTGGCAATGATGCGGATTATTCCTCTCGCTGGCGGGAAATTAAGAAGCATTTCACCCACTCATTGTCTTCCCGACATATCTGGCAATCTCGCTTTTGGGAGCACACCATCCGTGATGAACATGATTATCGCCAGCATGTTGATTATATTTACATTAACCCAGTGAAGCACGGTTGGGTAAAGCAGGTACAGGCTTGGCCTTTTTCAACATTTCATCGTGATGTGAGGCACGGTTTGTACCCGCAAGATTGGGCAGGTGAAATCATGGATTTTAATGCGGGTGAACGTGCCTGATGCGCTACGCTTATCAGGCCTACAACACCGGCATACCGATGTAGGCCGGATAAGGCGTTAGCCGCATCCGGCATTTTACGACGCTTGCGGTAGCCAAAACCCTTCACAGCATTTGAGCCACGCCTGGGCGCTGTGCGACAGATACACGCCTTCGCGCCAAATCATGCCCAACTGCCAGCGTAAGTCACTCTCCAGAGGGATCCAGCGCAACGTTTGCTTATCCAGCCGCTGGCAAATCGGCTCCGGTAAAATGGCAATCCCGACCCCGGCTTGTACCATTGCCGCCAGAAAATCCCACTGCCCGCTGCGCACCGCGATGCGGGGTTTGACGTTGTGTTGGCTAAACAGCTCAAGCAATTGGCGGCTCAACGCGAAATCTTCGTTGTAGATAAGCAGCGGATGTTCCGCCAGCGCCTCGGGGGAAATGGATTCGCACGTTGTCCACTGACCGGAGCGAGGAACCAACACACAGAGTGGATGGCTAAAAAGCGGTAAGGTTGCCAGACCGCTCTCTTCTTCAACTGGCAGCGCAGTCATCGCGACATCCAGGTCACCGTTCATTACCGCCTGCTGAACGGTTAAGCCGCCAAATTCAGAGACCTTCAGCTCAACGCCGGGATAGCGCTGGCGAAACAGGCCGATCGGCCCAGCCATTAACATCCCCACCATGGGCGGGATACCGAGGCGCAGCACGCCCTTGTTGAGGTGATTTATGTCACTGAGTTCCGCTTCAAGCTGGCGAAACTCGGCAAGGATCGCCAGGCCGCGTTCGAAAACGACCTGCCCGGTGTCGGTTAACAGCAGTCGCCGACCATCGCGGATTAACAGCGTGCAGTTAAGCTCGTCTTCAAGGTTCTTCAACATCTTGCTGATGGTGGGCTGGGTGACAAAAAGCTTCTCCGCTGCGCGGGTAAAGCTCTGCTGACGAACCACTTCAACAAAATATCGCAGCGTTCTGATATCCATGATTATTCCTTAAGACTATGCCTGCAATGAGTTTAATTCATTTCAGTCCTGGAAGGGGGCTCTCTATACTGGCGCTCTCTATTTTTTAAGGACATACCCTCATGGCTGTGGCGATAAGCCGCGTGACGCCTGCCGTTATTCATCGACTCCAGATTCCTGTTCAGGTTCTGTTGTACGCAGGTCTTTTTGTATTTGCTCAATATCTTGTCTCCTGGCTGCATCTGCCGCTTCCCGCCAACCTGGTCGGGATGGTGCTGATGCTGGCGTTAATTGTCTGTCGGGTTATCCCGCTGAACTGGATTCGCGCAGGTGCTCGCTGGTTACTGGCTGAAATGCTGCTGTTTTTTGTCCCGGCGGTGGTCGCCGTTGTGAACTACACGCAGCTGTTGCTGGTTGATGGCTGGCGTATATTTGCCGTGATTGCGATCAGTACGCTGATGGTGCTCGGCGCAACGGCGTGGGTGGTGGATAAAGTGTATCGCTATGAAATGCGCAGGCTAAACCGTGAGTAATTTCCAGTTAAGCGTGTTGTGTCTGGTGATTACGCTGGGTATCTACTTTGCCAATAAGCGCCTGTATCGCCGTTTTCGTAAATTACCCCTGATGCCATTAGTTCTCACCCCGGCCCTGCTGGTGCTGATGTTGGTTTTCGGCCATATCTCATGGCAAAACTATATTGGTGAATCGCACTGGTTGTTGTGGCTGTTAGGCCCGGCGACCATCGCCTTTGCCGTTCCGGTGTATGACAACCTTGCCGTGATTAAGCGTCACTGGATGTCGCTGACGGCGGGCGTGGTAACGGCAACGCTGGTGGCCGTCACCAGTTCCGTATGGCTGGCGCGCCTGTTTATGTTGCCTGATGAGATCCAACGCAGTCTGGCGGTGCGCTCCGTCACCACACCGTTTGCGCTGGCGGCGGCAGAACCGTTGGGCGGGCAGCCGGACCTGGTGGCATTGTTCGTGGTGGTGACCGGCGTATTTGGTATGGCGGTCGGCGATGTGCTGTTTTTACGGCTTTCCATTCGTGAAGGGATGGCGAAAGGCGCAGGATTTGGCGCAGCATCGCACGGCGCAGGCACGGCACGCTCTTATGAACTCGGTCAGCAGGAAGGGGTCGTTGCCAGCCTGGTGATGATGCTTTCCGGCGTGGTAATGGTGCTGGTGGCACCGCTGGTGGCGAGGCTGATGTTCTGAGAAAGGATGTAATCCTCCGGCCCGAAAGCCGGAGGAGAAGGGAAGTTAGTGCGCGCGACCTTGTTCTACGCCGTACCCGGTCTGGGAACGGATGAACTGAGCACGGAACTGCTCGCGTTCGCGGTTGCCTTCTTCTGAGTTGTCGGTGGCAGAGAAGAACCAGATCCCGAGGAATGCTACGCTGATGGAGAACAGCGCCGGATACTCATACGGGAAAATGGCTTTTTCGTGACCGAGGATCTGGACCCAAATCGTTGGACCAAGAATCATCAGCACCACTGCCGTCAGCAGGCCTAACCAGCCACCCAACATTGCGCCACGCGTGGTCAGTTTCGACCAGTACATAGAGAGCAGAATGATGGGGAAGTTACAGCTCGCCGCGATGGCGAACGCCAGGCCGACCATGAAGGCGATGTTCTGGTTTTCGAACAGCACGCCGAGCACGATGGCAATCACGCCCAGCACCAGCACGGTGATTTTCGAAACCCGCAGCTCTTCACGTTCGGTGGCGCCTTTGCGGAACACGTTGGCGTACAGGTCGTGAGACACTGCCGATGCGCCCGCCAGCGTCAGACCGGCAACCACCGCCAGAATGGTGGCAAACGCCACGGCTGAGATGAAGCCGAGGAACAGGTTACCGCCCACCGCATTCGCCAGGTGAACCGCCGCCATGTTATTACCGCCAATCAGCGCGCCCGCAGCATCTTTGTACGCCGGATTTGCACCTACCAGCATGATTGCGCCAAAGCCGATGATAAAGGTCAGGATATAGAAATAACCCATAAAACCGGTGGCGTAGAACACGCTCTTACGTGCTTCACGGGCATCGCTAACCGTGAAGAAGCGCATCAGGATGTGCGGCAAGCCCGCCGTACCAAACATCAGGCCGAGACCTAACGACAGTGCGGAGATTGGGTCTTTTACCAACCCGCCCGGGCTCATAATGGCTGAACCTTTCGGGTGTACCGCCATCGCTTCGGTGAACAGATTATTGAAGCTAAAGCCGACGTGCTTCATCACCATAAAGGCCATAAAGCTGGCACCGAACAGCAACAGTACGGCTTTGATGATCTGTACCCAGGTGGTCGCCAACATGCCGCCAAACAAAACGTACATCATCATCAGCACGCCAACCAGTACGACAGCGATGTGATAGTTCAGACCAAACAGCAGCTCAATCAGCTTACCTGCACCAACCATCTGCGCGATCAGATACAGCGCAACCACCACCAGGGAACCACAGGCGGACAGAATACGGATTGGCCCTTGCTTCAGACGATAAGACGCAACGTCTGCAAAGGTGTAACGACCCAGGTTACGCAAACGCTCAGCAATCAGGAACAGGATAATTGGCCAGCCGACCAGGAAGCCGAGTGAATAGATCAGCCCGTCATAACCGGAGGTAAAGACCAGCGCGGAAATCCCGAGGAACGATGCCGCCGACATATAGTCGCCCGCAATCGCCAGCCCGTTCTGGAAACCGGTGATGTTACCGCCAGCGGTGTAATAGTCATTGCGCGAACGTACGCGCTTTGACGCCCAGTAGGTAATGCCGAGCGTAAAGATGACGAAAATCAGGAACATAATAATCGCCTGCCAGTTGGTTGGCTGGCGTTGGACTGCACCGCTAATAGCATCCGCCGCGTTTGCGGCGAAGGGCAGCGTGGCGGCAAGCGCCGTCAGGACTCTCTTCATGATGCTTTAACCTCGTGCAAAACCGCATTGTTCAGGCGATCGAATTCACCGTTTGCCCGCCAGATGTAGATCCCGGTCAGGATGAAGGAGATAAGGATCACACCGACCCCAATCGGAATACCGCGGGTGACGCTGGTTCCCGCGTGTAGCGGAGTACCCAGCCAGCCCGGCGCAAAGGCAATCAATAATATAAAGCTGATATAAACTGCCAGCATGATGATGGACAGAATGGTGGCAAACCGTTGCCGTTTTTCTACTAACTCCCTGAAACGCGCACTGTCTTCTATCCGCTGATAAATTTGGTCATTCATCACAGAGCTCTCCAGAGGTCCCCCTGCGTCTTTCGTGCTACAGGTTCGTTGGCCGCACTCGCCCACCCCAGTCACATAGTGAACTATGCTCTTGGGGATGTGCTCGCTTGCCGCCTTCCTGTAACACGAAATCCTTTGGGGGAGGTTTTTTATATTTCCCTCCCGGTGAAGAGAGGGTAGGGTCAGATTTGTAGGCCGGATAAGACGCTTTCGCGTCGCCATCCGGCATTTTCAGGACTTTGTTATGATGGCATCGCGATGGCCTGCTTCTCTTCGAGCAGTTTCTCCACGACGCCAGGATCGGCGAGGGTCGAGGTATCGCCCAGATTGCTGGTATCGCCCGCCGCGATTTTGCGCAGGATGCGGCGCATGATTTTGCCGGAGCGGGTTTTCGGCAGTGAGTCGGTCCAGTGCAGCACGTCTGGCGTTGCCAACGGACCAATTTCTTTACGCACCCAGTTGCGAACCTCGGCGTACAACTCAGGTGACGGCTCTTCACCGTGATTCAGCGTGACGTAGGCGTAGATCGCCTGGCCTTTAATATTATGCGGAATTCCCACCACCGCGGCTTCGGCAATCTTCGGATGCGACACCAGCGCCGATTCGATTTCAGCCGTTCCCAGACGGTGGCCAGAGACGTTCAGCACATCGTCCACACGTCCGGTAATCCAGTAATAGCCATCTTCGTCACGGCGCGCGCCGTCGCCGCTGAAGTACATATTCTTGAAGGTAGAGAAGTAGGTTTGCTCAAAGCGTTCGTGATCGCCAAACAGCGTTCTCGCCTGGCCTGGCCACGAGTCGGTAATCACCAGGTTACCTTCCGTCGCGCCTTCCAGTGGATTACCTTCGTTATCGACAATCGCAGGCTGTACGCCAAAGAATGGACGGGTTGCAGAACCGGCTTTCAGCTCGGTAGCGCCCGGCAGTGGGGTGATCATGAATCCCCCGGTTTCGGTCTGCCACCAGGTATCGACGACCGGACATTTTTCGTTGCCGATCTTCTTCCAGTACCACTCCCACGCTTCCGGGTTGATCGGCTCGCCAACGGAACCCAGGATACGCAGCGACGAACGGTCAGTACCTTCAATCGCTTTGTCGCCTTCTGCCATCAGTGCGCGAATGGCGGTCGGTGCGGTATACAGAATATTGACCTGGTGCTTGTCCACAACCTGTGACATACGCGCAGGCGTTGGCCAGTTTGGTACGCCTTCGAACATCAGCGTGGTTGCGCCGCAGGCCAGCGGACCGTACAGCAGGTAGCTGTGTCCGGTTACCCAACCCACGTCAGCGGTGCACCAATAGATATCGCCTTGATGGTAATCAAACACGTACTTAAAGGTGGTTGCAGCGTAGACCAGATACCCGCCGGTAGTGTGCAGCACGCCTTTCGGCTTGCCGGTTGAACCGGAGGTATACAGGATAAACAGCGGATCTTCCGCGTTCATCTCTTCCGGTTGGTGTTCTGAGCTGGCTTTCTCGATAAGATCGGACCACCACAGGTCACGGCCTTCCTGCCACTCCGTTTTACCACCGGTACGTTTGAGGACGACCACATGTTCAACGGTTTTCACGTTCGGGTTTTTCAGCGCATCATCGACGTTCTTTTTCAACGGGATAGCGCGTCCGGCGCGTACGCCTTCATCGGCGGTGATCACCAGGCGTGAATTAGAGTCGATGATACGTCCGGCGACGGCTTCCGGTGAGAAACCACCGAAGATGACAGAATGCACGGCCCCTATGCGGGCACAGGCCAGCATGGCAACCGCAGCCTCTGGCACCATCGGCATATAAATGGCCACCACGTCACCTTTTTTAATGCCTAAATCCAGTAGCGTATTGGCGAAACGGCAGACATCGCGATGCAACTCGCGATAGGTAATGTTTTTGCTTTGGGTAGCGTCATCGCCCTCCCAGATAATGGCGGTACGATCGCCGTTTGCCTGCAGATGACGGTCAAGGCAGTTTGCGGCCAGGTTCAGGGTGCCGTCTTCGTACCATTTAATAGACACGTTGCCTGGTGCGAAGGAGGTGTTCTTCACCTGGCTGTACGGCTTGATCCAATCAAGAATCTTTCCCTGCTCGCCCCAAAATGTGTCGGGTTCGTTAACGGATTGCTGGTATTTCTCTGCGTACTGCTCCGGATTTATCAGGCAACGATCCGCAATGTTTGCGGGAATAGCGTGTTTATGTATTTGGCTCATGGCTTTTGTTCTCCTTGTAGGATGTTAATAATATGTCTCATAAACGTTAAATGTAGGGGCTTTGAGAGTTTTGTTTAGTATTTGCGCGGCAGATCACGCAATAAACGAATTGTGCAAATTAGCGACAAACTGAATTTTGAAGGGAACTAGCAAAAATTGATTAAATCTCGCGATAACATGCAGTTATCTAAAGGATTGTTGAAAAGGTGATCTGTCTCTGAATTAGACAAAAGAGTGAGAGATTAGAGGGGTGTTATAACTCTAAAGTGGTATTTTACATACACTTACAATTGATTAAAAACAACATTTTCAGTGTGGTTTCTTGTTACAAATAGGGTGGAGCAATGTCATGACAGTATTCGTGTGGTTGCTGTTGTGGAAAACAATAAAAGAACCGCCATTGCAGATAATGGCGTCATCTGGATGAGACCCCTATGGCAAGGATAAAATCACGCGTACGCCGTTTCTTCAGCCTGTTATTACCTTTATTATTTATTTCTGCTGTTCACGCTGAACAAACTTCTGTACCTGCAAAAACCGTCACCGTTGAAGCGAAGAATGAAACCTTCGCACCTCAGCATCCCGATCAATATCTCTCCTGGAAAGCCACGTCTGAGCAATCAGCCCGTGAAGATGCACTGGCAGAAGATCCGCGTCTGGTGATCCTGTGGGCGGGATACCCATTCTCGCGCGATTACAACAAACCGCGGGGACACGCGTATGCCGTGACCGATGTCCGTGAAACCTTACGTACCGGCGCACCAAAAACGGCAGAAGATGGTCCGTTGCCGATGGCCTGCTGGAGCTGTAAAAGCCCGGACGTAGCGCGTCTTATCCAGAAAGACGGTGAAGATGGCTACTTCCACGGTAAATGGGCGCGCGGCGGTCCGGAAATTGTTAACAACCTCGGTTGTGCGGATTGCCATAATACCGCGTCACCAGACTTCGCCAAAGGCAAGCCAGAACTGACCCTGTCGCGTCCTTATGCAGAACGCGCGATGGAAGCCATCGGTAAACCGTTTGAGAAAGCCGGTCGCTTTGACCAGCAATCCATGGTCTGCGGCCAGTGCCACGTGGAATACTACTTCGACGGTAAAAACAAAGCCGTTAAGTTCCCGTGGGACGACGGCATGAAAGTCGAGAACATGGAGAAATACTACGACAACATTGCTTTCTCTGACTGGACCAACTCTCTGTCTAAAACGCCGATGCTGAAAGCGCAGCACCCGGAGTATGAAACCTGGAGCGCGGGCATTCACGGCAAGAACAACGTGACCTGTATCGACTGCCACATGCCGAAAGTGCAAAACGCGGAAGGCAAGATCTACACCGACCATAAGATTGGTAACCCGTTCGATAACTTCCCTCAGACCTGCGCGAACTGCCACACCCAGGACAAAGCGTCCCTGCAAAAAGTGGTCGCCGAGCGTAAACAGGCCATTCATGACCTGAAAATCAAAGTTGAAGATCAGCTGGTTCGTGCGCACTTCGAAGCGAAAGCCGCATGGGATGCGGGCGCGACTGAAGCGGAAATGAAGCCGATTCTGGAAGATATCCGTCACGCACAATGGCGCTGGGACCTGTCTATCGCCTCACACGGTATTCATATGCACGCCCCGGAAGAAGGTCTGCGGATGCTGGGTAGCGCAATGGATAAAGCCGCCGACGCGCGTACCAAACTGGTCCGTCTGCTGGCGACCAAAGGCATCACGCATGAAATTCCGTTGCCGGATATCTCGACCAAAGAGAAAGCCCAGGCGGCGATTGGTCTGAACATGCAGCAAATCAATGCTGAGAAGCAGGACTTCATCAAAACGGTGATTCCGCAGTGGGAAGATCAGGCGCGTAAAAACGGTCTGTTAAGCCAATAACCCCATTTCGCCCCGCAAGGGGCGGATAACTCAACGGAGTGAATATGAGCGTATTACGTTCGTTATTAACTGCTGGGGTGCTGGCGTCAGGCTTGTTATGGAGCCTGAGTGGAATCACTGCCACGCCAACGCCGCAGGAGTCGGATCAACGCTGGACGGTTACCCAACAGCGTAATCCGGATGCTGCCTGTCTGGACTGTCACAAGCCGGATACCGAAGGCATGCATGGTAAGCATGCGGAAGTCATCAACCCGAATAACAAACTGCCGGTCACCTGCACTAACTGTCACGGCCAGCCATCACCGAACCACCGTGAAGGGGTGAAAGATGTGATGCGCTTTAATGAGCCGATGTACAACGTGGAGCAGCAGAACAGCGTCTGTATGTCCTGTCACCTGCCTGAGCAGCTGCAAAAAGCGTTCTGGCCGCACGATGTCCACGTAACCAAAGTGGCGTGTGCCAGCTGTCACTCACTGCATCCGAAGCAAGACACGATGCAAACGCTGAGCGATAAAGGACGGATCAAGATTTGCGTCGATTGCCACAGCGATCAGCGTAACAATCCGAACTTTAACCCGGCGTCGATTCCGTTGCTTAAGGAGCATCCATGAGTTGCTCTCGTCGCCAGTTTATCACCGGCGTCGGCGCGCTGGTGGCAGTGAGCGGGACGGCGGGGCGCGTTGTGGCGAAGACGCTGAACATCAACGGCGTGCGTTACGGTATGGTACATGATGAGTCATTATGCATCGGCTGTACGGCCTGTATGGATGCTTGTCGCGAAGTCAACAACGTGCCGGAAGGCGTATCGCGTCTGACGATTATTCGCAGTGAGCCGCAAGGAACGTTTCCTGATGTGAAGTATCGCTTCTTCCGTCATTCGTGCCAGCACTGCGACCACGCTCCCTGCGTTGACGTCTGCCCGACGGGGGCATCGTATCGCGATGCCGCCAGCGGCATTGTGGATGTGAACCCGGACCTTTGCGTTGGCTGCCAGTACTGCATTGCCGCGTGTCCTTATCGCGTGCGCTTTATCCATCCGGTGAGCAAAACGGCGGATAAATGCGATTTCTGTCGGAAAACCAACCTGAAAGCGGGCAAACAGCCCGCCTGCGTTGAGTCATGTCCGACGAAGGCGCTGACGTTTGGTAATCTGGACGATCCCAACAGCGATATCTCCCGTTTGTTGCAGCAGAAAACGACCTACCGTTACAAGCTGGCGTTGGGTACAAAACCGAAGGTCTACCGCGTTCCCTTTAAATTTGGGGAGGTGAGCCAATGACATCCGCTTCTGCATTTCATTTTGAATCACTGGTGTGGGACTGGCCCATTGCCATCTATCTGTTCCTGATAGGTATCTCTGCCGGACTGGTCACGCTGGCGATTCTGCTGCGTCGCTTCCATCCGGAGGCGGGCGGTTCGGACAGCACGCTGCTGCGCACTACGCTGGTGTTAGGGCCGGGGGCGATTATCCTCGGTCTGTTGATTCTGGTGTTCCACCTGACGCGGCCATGGACTTTCTGGAAACTGATGTTCCACTACAGCTTCACTTCGGTGATGTCGATGGGGGTCATGCTGTTCCAGTTGTACATGGTGGTGTTAGTGCTGTGGCTGGCAAAAATCTTTGAAAAAGAAGTGATTGCCCTGCAACAGCGTTGGCTGCCGCGGTTAGGGATCGTGCAGAAAGTATTGACGCTGATCGGGCCTTTCCATCGTGCGCTTGAGACGTTAATGCTGGTGCTGGCGGTCCTGCTCGGGGCGTACACCGGCTTTCTGCTGTCGGCGCTGAAATCTTACCCGTTCCTGAATAACCCGATCCTGCCGGTGCTGTTCCTGTTCTCTGGGATCTCCTCCGGCGCCGCGGTGGCGCTGATCGCCATGGCGTTACGCCATCGTAGCAACCCGCACAACACCGAAGCGCACTTTGTGCATCGTATGGAAGTCCCGGTGGTATGGCTGGAGATCTTCCTGCTGGCGGCGTTCTTTGTTGGTCTGGCGCTGGGCGATGACGGCAAAATGCGCGCGCTGGCGGCGGCACTGGGCGGTGGATTCTGGACCTGGTGGTTCTGGTTTGGCGTGGCTGGGCTTGGGCTGATACTGCCGATGCTGCTAAAACCCTGGGCCAACCGCAGTTCGACATTTCATGGCGTGCTGGCAGTCTGCGGCGCCAGCCTGACCGGCGTACTGCTGCTGCGATTTTTTATACTCTATGCGGGTCAGCTAACCGTTGCGTAAGGTGATATCTGGACGTTCTCCTTCCTGAAGCCGGTTTTCTGGCGCTGTTATTAAGCCTTGGGGTCAACGTGTTGACCCCGCTTGCCGTGCTGGTGGGTGTCCGCCAGCGCTGGCAAGGGGTGATGCGGCTTGCAACGGTGGGCGTGTGGGCGCAATTTACCCTGCTACTGCTGGCTTTTGCCATTCTGGTATTCTGCTTTTTGACCAGCGACTTTTCGGTGGTCTACGTTGCTCAGCACAGCTACAGCCTGCTGCCGTGGGGATTAAAACTGGCGGCGGTGTGGGGCGGTCATGAAGGATCGCTGCTGCTGTGGGTGCTGTTTCTTTCCGGCTGGAGCGCGCTGTTCGCTTTACGCTATCGGCGTGATACCGACGCGCTGTTTCCGCTGACGCTCAGCGTCCTTTCAATGATAACGGCCCTGCTGCTGCTGTTTGTGGTGGTATGGTCCGATCCGTTCGTGCGCATCTTCCCGCCAGCCATTGAAGGGCGCGACCTTAACCCGATGCTGCAACATCTCGGGTTAATCCTCCATCCACCTCTGCTGTATCTGGGTTACGGTGGTTTGATGGTGGCGGCAGGCGTGGCGCTGGCCTCGCTGCTACGTGGTGACTTTAATGCGCAGAGCGCCTGGGTGTGCTGGCGCTGGGCGCTGCCCGGCTGGTGCGCGCTGACGCTGGGGATTATCCTCGGCTCCTGGTGGGCCTATTGCGAGCTGGGCTGGGGCGGCTGGTGGTTCTGGGACCCGGTTGAAAATGCCTCCTTATTGCCCTGGCTTTCCGCCAGCGCGCTGCTGCATAGCCTGTATATCACGCGCCAGCGCGGAATCTTCCGCCACTGGTCCCTGCTACTGGCGATCGTCACGCTGATTTTATCGCTGCTTGGGACGCTGATTGTACGTTCCGGCATTCTCGTTTCGGTGCATGCTTTCGCGTTGGATAACGTCCGCGCCGCGCCGCTGTTTGCGCTGTTTACCGTGTTGAGTCTGGCGTCGCTCGGGCTGTACGCCTGGCGGGGCCAGCAAGTCCGGCAGAATGCGCGTTTTGGCGGTTGGTCACGCGAGATGCTGATTCTGGTTGCGCTGCTGCTCTTTAATGCGGTGCTGCTGATTGTGTTGATTGGCACGCTCTACCCGATGATTTACGGGCTGTTCGGCTGGGGACGGCTCTCCGTAGGCGCACCGTACTTTAACCGCGCTACGCTGCCCTTTGGCCTGCTGATGCTGCTGGTTATCGTGCTGGCAACGGTCAGAAGCCGCAACGTGTCTTTCCGCATCCAGCTTCCGGCACTGCTGGCGCATGCCGGGGTGCTGGTGTTTGCGGCGGGGATCGTCTTTTCCAGCGGTAGCCGTCAGGAGATAAGCCTGAACCTGAGCCCTGGGCAGCAGGTTGAACTGGCGGGTTACATTTAATGAGATGGTCACTCCCTCCTTCCCGGTACTATGCTGAGGACAGGCTTTCATTCGGAGAACTATCATGGAAAACATTGCGCTCATTGGTATCGATCTGGGTAAAAACTCTTTCCATATTCATTGCCAGGATCGTCGCGGGAAGGCTGTTTACCGTAAAAAATTTACCCGGCCAAAGTTGATCGAATTTTTGGCGACATGCCCCGCTACAACCATCGCAATGGAAGCCTGTGGCGGTTCTCACTTTATGGCACGCAAGTTGGAAGAGTTGGGGCATTCCCCAAAGCTGATATCACCACAATTTGTCCGCCCGTTCGTTAAAAGCAATAAAAACGACTTTGTCGACGCCGAAGCTATTTGTGAAGCTGCATCGCGTCCGTCTATGCGTTTTGTGCAGCCCAGAACGGAATCTCAGCAGGCAATGCGGGCTCTGCATCGTGTCCGTGAATCCCTGGTTCAGGATAAGGTAAAAACAACCAATCAAATGCATGCTTTTCTGCTGGAATTTGGCATTAGCGTTCCCCGAGGAGCTGCCGTTATTAGCCGACTGAGTACCATTCTTGAGGATAATAGTTTGCCTCTTTACCTCAGCCAGTTATTGCTGAAATTACAACAGCATTATCACTATCTTGTTGAGCAGATTAAAGATTTGGAATCCCAGTTGAAACGAAAGTTGGACGAAGATGAGGTTGGACAGCGCTTGCTGAGCATTCCCTGCGTCGGAACACTGACAGCGAGTACTATTTCAACTGAGATTGGCGACGGGAAGCAGTACGCCAGCAGCCGTGACTTTGCGGCGGCAACAGGGCTTGTACCTCGGCAGTACAGCACGGGAGGTAGGACGACATTGCTGGGAATTAGTAAGCGAGGTAATAAAAAGATCCGAACTTTGTTGGTTCAATGTGCCAGGGTATTCATACAAAAACTGGAACACCAGTCTGGCAAATTGGCCGATTGGGTCAGGGATTTACTGTGCCGGAAAAGCAACTTTGTCGTCACTTGTGCTCTGGCAAACAAGCTGGCCAGAATAGCCTGGGCCCTAACGGCACGACAGCAAACTTATGTAGCATAACGGCAGAAATACACCGGTTTAAAGAATTACTGATCTGGTTTTGCGAATACTGATATTGATGATACTAACGGCCCACCGGCCTGTTGAGGAACCTGTAAAACGGAAAGGCTCATTGAAGCCGTATATTTTCTGGAGGTTCATCAGGCGCGGAACTCATCAAGGCGCGGGAATAAAATCCCATTCAGACGCCGGATAGATTCAAGCAAGCCAACTTGTCGTCAAAATCGGTGTTGCAAAAACGGGAGTGACCATAGATTCCGTTTTGAGCGTCTCGACCTGGAAGCCAAAGGTAACTACACCAGTGAAAAAGCGCAGATCACGCTGTGGCACAATGAGAAACGTATTGGCAGCCTGCAACCTGAAAGGCGCTTCTATGCCGCGCGCCGTCAACAGATGATGGAGCCGGGGATCCGCTGGAACCTGATGCATGACTGGTATGCGGTAATGGGTGAAAAAACCGGACCTGACCGCTATGCCATGCGTTTGTACGTGCAGACCGGCGTGCGCTGGATTTGGGGTGGGGGACTATTAATGGTCTTTGGCGCGCTGCTGAGCGGATGGCGAGGGAGAAAGCGCGATGCGTAAATTAATTACAACGTTGCCGGATGGCGGCGTAAACGCCTTATCCGGCCTACAGGTAGCGCGAACCGTAGGCCGGATAAGCGCAGCGCCATCCGGCAAAAAGTTTTTACTCTTAACGCTCGTCCTGTTTTTCATCACTTTCGCTACACATGCCCAGGTTGTGGATACCTGGCGCTTTGAAAATCCGCAACAGCAGGAACAAGCGCTGTCCATTGCCAGCCAGCTTCGCTGCCCACAGTGTCAGAACCAAAACCTACTGGAATCCAATGCGCCGGTAGCGGTCAGTATGCGCCATCAGGTTTATAGCATGGTGGCGGAGGGGAAAAGCGAAGCCGAGATCACGACATGGATGACCGAGCGTTACGGTGACTTCGTTCGTTATAATCCGCCGCTGAATGAGCAAACGCTGCTGCTGTGGGCGTTACCGTGCCTGTTGTTATTGCTGGTAGGCGTGGTGGTCTGGCGAGTGAGAAGACGTCAGCATACGGAGGAAGGTGAACAATGAACCAGTCCGAACCGCTGTTACGCCCAATGCCTGTGAAGCGGCTGACCGCTGCGGCGGTGCTGATGGTTGTGGCCTGCATTGGAGGCTACTTGTTGACGCCAAAATGGCAGGCGGTTCGTCAGGAGCAAACGAGACTGGCAGACCCTTTACATGCTTTCTCCGATGAAAATGTTCAGGAAAAACAGTTGCTTTTGCTGCAATCGCAGATTCGCGCTAATCCCCAGGACGGCGTGAAATGGGCGCAACTCGGGGAGTACTATCTTTGGCAAAATGCGTATCATAATGCGCTGCTGGCCTACGAACAGGCGCTGCGTGTCGGCGGTGAAAATGCTGAGATCTATTCAGCGATGGCAACGGTATTGTATTACCAGGCCGGACAACATATGACGCCGCCCACTCGCGAGATGATTGATAAGGCTCTGGCGCTGGACCCGGCAGAGGTCACCGCGCTGATGCTGTTAGCCTCAGATGCGTTTATGCAGGCAGACTACGCCCAGGCTATTTCAGTGTGGCAAAAGGTTATGGATTTAAATTCGCCTAGGGTGAACCGGGCACAGCTCGTTGACTCTATTAATATGGCGAAGTTATTGCAGAATCGGCAAAAATAAATTTGTTTTTTTTGTGATTTGTATCATTTGGCCTGTTTAAAAAACAGGCAAACGAACAAATGGGCGAAAAAAACTCACACCATGACTTCTTCATTTTTGAACATATTAAAATTCTTTTATAACAAAAAGTTATTCATCAATACCGCGATAAAATTGCATTTTTATGCATAAAATCAGCCAAAAGCCCTGTTCTTAGAGGGTTGCGCGGAATGCCATGCAGATGATAATGATAATAAGCGTTAAAAAACTCCATAAACGAACGCAACACAATTCATACCCTTTCAGTATGTACTATTCCCACGCACCGCATGTGGAATAGCGCTCCATCGAGGAAGTCCGTTGTTATGAAAAATTTGAAAGTCAGCCTGGCATGGCAGATTCTAATCGCCATGGTGCTGGGCATTCTGCTAGGGAGTTACCTGCATTACCATAGCGACAGCCGTGAATGGCTGGTTGTAAACCTGCTGTCACCGGCGGGCGATATCTTTATCCATCTGATCAAAATGATCGTTGTGCCCATTGTCATCTCTACGCTGGTTGTCGGTATTGCCGGAGTCGGTGATGCAAAACAGCTGGGCCGCATTGGCGCCAAAACTATTCTCTATTTCGAAGTGATCACCACCGTGGCGATTATCCTTGGGATCACGCTGGCTAATGTGTTCCAGCCGGGTTCCGGGATTGATATGTCGCAACTGGCGACCGTGGATATTTCGAAATATCAAAGCACGACTGCAGAAGTACAGAGCCACGCGCATGGTTTGATGGGGACAATTTTGTCACTGGTGCCGACCAATATCGTCGCCTCAATGGCAAAAGGCGATATGCTGCCGATTATCTTCTTCTCGGTGCTGTTCGGTTTAGGCTTGTCTTCCCTGCCGGCAACTCACCGCGAGCCGCTGGTTACCGTGTTCCGCTCTATTTCCGAAACCATGTTTAAAGTGACCCACATGGTTATGCGCTATGCGCCAGTCGGCGTTTTCGCGCTGATTGCCGTTACCGTCGCGAACTTCGGTTTTGCCTCTCTGTGGCCGCTGGCGAAGCTGGTGCTGTTGGTGCACTTTGCCATCCTGTTCTTCGCGCTGGTGGTGCTGGGGATTGTCGCGCGTATCTGCGGTTTGAGCATCTGGATCCTGATCCGCATTCTGAAAGACGAGTTGATTCTGGCTTACTCTACCGCCAGCTCCGAGAGCGTACTGCCGCGTATTATCGAGAAGATGGAAGCCTATGGCGCGCCAGCTTCAATCACCAGCTTTGTGGTGCCGACCGGCTACTCATTCAACCTTGATGGTTCAACGCTGTACCAGAGTATTGCTGCGATCTTTATTGCACAGCTGTACGGTATCGACCTGTCGCTGTGGCAGGAAATCGTGCTGGTGTTGACGTTGATGGTGACCTCGAAAGGGATTGCGGGCGTGCCGGGCGTATCATTCGTGGTGCTGCTGGCAACGCTGGGCAGCGTGGGGATCCCGCTGGAAGGCCTGGCGTTTATTGCTGGTGTTGACCGTATCCTCGACATGGCGCGTACCGCGCTGAACGTGGTGGGTAACGCACTGGCGGTGCTGGTTATCTCCAAGTGGGAGCACAAATTTGACCGCAAAAAAGCGCTGGCCTATGAGCGCGAAGTATTAGGTAAATTTGATAAAACCGCCTTGTAGGCCAGATAAGGCAACGCCGCCATCCGGCAACCTGCTCCGGGTTGCCTGATGGCGCTACGCTTATCAGGCCTACAACGACTACCCGTTGGTTAACTTTTCAAACTCTTCGCAGCCGGTATCGAATCCTTCCGTACAGCTCAGATTCAGCCAGTGCAATGCCTTCTGTTTATTCTTCACGATAAAACCCTGCTCACCGTTTAAGAACATCATCCCGGCCCAGTATTCGGAATAACCGGTGCGGGAGATGGCTGAGCTACGTTTGAAATACCACGTCGCTTTCTCATCGTCTGCGGGAATACCCACGCCGTTGGCGTAAATCAGCCCAAGCAGCATTTGCGCGTCGACGGCGGAGTCGTTTTCCAGGTCCTCGGAGGCGTTTTGCAGCAAGGTAATGGCTTTGGGGTAATCGGTGTGTCCAGCCTGAGTGTTGACCAGAATACGCGCCAGCGTAATTTCCCCGGTTTTACTGCCTGCCTGGGTCGCTTTTTCCGCCAGCGTTTTGGCCTGGGGGTAATCCAGACTGACCGGATTGGTAATCTTAATCTGTGCCAGCAATGCGTAAGCATCGGCATCACCATTGTCGGCGGCTTTTTGCGCCCAATATTCCGCTTTACCCAAATCGCCTGAGCTAAACCAGGTATCAGCGAGGAAATATTGTGCACGTCGGTCCCCGGACTCGGCGGCTTTCAAAAACTGACTACCGGGCTCTTCGGCATGGACAAAGCATGTCATTAACACCATCAAGGCGAAAAGTCGTTTCATCTTATATTTAGATTTAGTGTAGGGAATGAACAGTATAGAGAGATTATGTGCATAAAAAAACGGCCTCCGAATGGAGGCCGTCAGGGGAAGCTTAACCCATCGCGCTTTCGCGCAGGCTGGCTTTCAGCTTGGTGTACTCATCAATGACATACTGCTCGGCAGCGCGCTGATCGGCAATGCGTTCAACGTTTACAGCACAGTACTTGTACTCCGGCGTTTTGGTAATCGGACTTAAGTTCTCGGTTACCAGTTCATTACATGCACCAATCCACCACTGGTAGGTCATGTAAATCGCGCCTTTGTTTGGACGATCGCTGACTGCCGCACGGGTAATGACCCGGCCTTTACGCGAGTTCACCCACACCAGCTCTTCATCCTGGATGCCCAGGCGTTCTGCGTCGGCGGTGTTGATCTGGGCATAGCCCGGTTCATCCGCCAGCGCGGCCAACGCCGCACAGTTACCGGTCATCGAACGGCAAGAGTAGTGGCCGACTTCACGCACTGTAGACAGTACCATCGGGTACTCCTCAGTGAGTTTGTCGATTGGCGCTACCCAGTCGCAGGTGAAGAACTGCGCCAGGCCGTTCGGGGTGTCGAACTTCTCTTTGAAGAGATAAGACGTACCCTGGTCGGCTTCTGAGGTCTCGCGGCAAGGCCACTGGATATAACCCAGTTCGCCCATTTTCTCGTAAGTGGCACCATAGAAATCCGGGCACAGATGACGCAACTCGTCCCAGATTTCCTGGGTGTTGTTGTAGTGCATCGGATAGCCCATACGGGTGGCGATTTCACTGATAATCTGCCAGTCCGTTTTCAGATCCCACTTCGGCTCAACGGCTTTAAAGAAGCGCTGGAAGCCACGGTCAGCTGCGGAGAATACGCCTTCATGCTCACCCCATGACGTAGACGGTAAAATAACGTCTGCGGCAGCGGCAGTTTTGGTCATGAAGATATCCTGCACGATAACCAGTTCCAGATCCTCAAAGCCTTTGCGCACTGCGGAGAGTTCAGCATCGGTTTGTAATGGATCTTCACCCATGATGTACGCCGCGCGGACTTCGCCATGCGCTGCACGGTGCGGCAGTTCGCTGATGCGATAACCGGTATGAGCAGGCAGACTTTCCACGCCCCAGGCTTTAGCGAACTTCTCGCGGTTAGCCGGATCTTTCACATACTGATAGCCCGGATAGGTATCCGGCAGCGCGCCCATGTCACATGCGCCCTGAACGTTGTTCTGCCCACGAACCGGGTTAACGCCCACGCTCGGCTTACCGAGGTTGCCGGTCAGCATTGCGAGGCTGGTCAGTGAACGCACGGTTTCCACGCCCTGATAGAACTGGGTAACACCCATGCCCCACAGGATTGCCGCGCTTTTCGCCGTGGCATACATACGTGCAGCCTGACGAATATCCTGCGCGCTAACGCCCGTGATATCTTCGACAGACTCCGGCGTATAGCCTTCGACGATCTTGCTGTACTCTTCGAATCCTTCCGTACGGGAGGCGACGAACGCCTGGTCGTACAGTTTTTCTTCGATGATGACATGCCCCATGGCGTTGAGCAGCGCGATGTTCGAGCCGTTTTTCAACGCGATGTGCATGTCGGCAATACGCGCGGTTTCAATTTTGCGCGGATCGCAGACGATGATTTTCGCCCCGTTACGTTTAGCATTAATCACGTGATTCGCCACGATCGGGTGGGAATCCGCCGGGTTATACCCGAAGATGAACACTAAATCCGTGTTATCAATTTCATTGATAGCATTACTCATTGCGCCGTTACCGACCGATTGGTGCAGACCTGCAACCGATGGGCCGTGTCAGACGCGAGCGCAGCAGTCAACGTTATTGGTACCAATAACGGCGCGCGCGAATTTTTGCATTACATAGTTGGTTTCGTTACCTGTACCGCGAGATGAACCGGTCGTCTGAATAGCGTCCGGGCCGTACTTCGCTTTGATGGCGCTCAGGCGATCGGCGACGTAATTCAGCGCTTCATCCCAGGAAACAGATTCCAGTTTGCCGCCACGCTGGCGACGGATCATAGGGGTTTTCAGACGAGGGGTCAGGATCTGGGTATCATTGATAAAATCCCAGCCATAGTAGCCCTTCAGACACAGGGTACCCTGGTTGGTTTTCCCCTGCGCCGCTTCAGCCCGGACGATTTTGCCGTTATCGACCACCAGGTTGATTTTGCAACCTGATGCGCAATATGGGCAAACCGTGACGACTTTTTTCATCGGTCTCGCTCCAGTTAATCAAATCGCGCATACGCGCTTGTCGTTTTTGTTATGCATCTTTTATGCCATGTTTTTATCAGGGGCATTAGTCGATATTACGGGCGAATTTTGCGCAAAACCCTGACGAAAAACAGGCTGTCGTCATATTTGACGTGACGAATCTCCAATACGTGACGCCCCGGCAGTGTGACCGAGGTTATGTTTCCCGCACATCCTTGTGCCTTATCGCTGTCACTCTGTGCAGAATCAATCACACTCATTTAAGTTGGCCAGAAATGGGGAAAAACAATGAAGCCAGCCATACTGGTTGTGGATGATGACATCGCTGTCTGCACGCTTTTACAGGATGTGCTGAGCGAACACGTCTTTACGGTGACCGCCTGTCACACCGGGCAGGAGGCGCTGCGCTGCATTGAGACTCAGCCGGATATCGCTCTGGTATTACTGGATATGATGTTGCCCGATATTAACGGTCTGATGGTGCTACAACAGGTGCAGAAGATGAGGCCCGGATTACCGGTAGTCATGCTGACGGGCTTAGGCAGCGAGTCGGATGTGGTTGTCGGGCTGGAAATGGGGGCTGACGACTATATCGGTAAGCCGTTCAATGCGCGGGTGCTGGTGGCGCGGGTAAAGGCGGTGCTCAGACGCGTTGGCGTGTTAACGGCAGAAAGCGGCGGCCCACAGACCACGGGGCTTTCTTTTAATGGCTGGCATCTCGATACCGCCGGTTGCCAGTTACATAATCCCCAGCAGTTGAAGGTGGAGTTGACGCAAGGGGAATACAGCCTGCTGTTGGCGCTGGCCCAAAATGCCCGGCGGGTGCTGAGCCGGGAACAACTGCTGGAGCTGACGCGCAGCGACAGCGTTGAGGTGTTTGACCGCACTATTGACGTGTTAATCATGCGGCTGCGGCGAAAAATAGAGAACAACCCGCACCAGCCAATGTTGATCAAAACCCTGCGCGGGCTGGGTTATGTGTTTGCCGCCGACGTGCAACATCACGATAAGGCGGCGTGAACGTGTGCAGTTGCCGGATGCGGCGTAAACGCCTTATCCGGCCTACAAAAGCGATAACAACTCCGTAGGCCTGATAAGCGTAGCGCATCAGGCGTCAGCCATTTCTGCTTTCAACTCTGCCAGCGTCTTCGCGCCATCTATCGCATTCGCGCACAGCAAGCTTGCCCGCGCACAGGCGTGTGCCAACCTGACGCTGTCCGTCAGCGACCAGCGCTCATGACAGCCATACAAAAATCCAGCGCAAAACGCATCTCCCGCCCCGACGCTGCCAACGATCTCCTCCTGCGCCAGGTACTGCGACGGGATCCAGACGCCCGGCAGATCCGGCGCTTCACCCCAGGCACCTTCCGGACAGTGGATCACCACCCGCTGGCGTACACCTGCATCCAATAATTCGCGTGCGGCGGTGGCGATGTGCGCAATATGCAGTTCGCCGTTGGGCTGGCGGATCTCCAGCCCGCTGAACTCCCCGGCTTCCAGCTCGTTAATCACCAGATAGTCTAGATGGCGCAGGGCTGGCATCACCAGCGGTTGATAGCGCGGGTCGCCCTTGCGTGAGACCAGATCCAGCGACGTTTCAAAGCCGTTGTCGCGCATTTGCGCCAGCAGCCGTGCGCTACGCGTCCCGAACTCCTCATCCGGCATGTCCAGACTGTCGAGCAGCAGCAGATATCCCAGATGGAAGATTTTCATCGAGGTATCCAGTTGCTCAAACGCAGGCAGATCGAGTAGCCGATTGGCACCGGGCGAGTGGAAAAAGGTGCGCTGACCGCTGGGATCGGTCATCACCTGCGACATCGACGTGGGGGCGAATGTGGTGCGCTGCACGTGTTGGCGATTAACGTGATACTGCTCCAGCATCGCCATGATGTAGTCGCCGTCGCTGTCCTGACCGATTAACCCCACCGCCTGCAACGGCAGCCCAGTGTGCATTTTTGCCAGCGTCAGCAGCACATTAAGCGGCGCACCGCCCGTGGCGCGTTCGCTACGGGTGATTTCCGCCAGCCAGCCACGTTCCGGCCACTGCACAATTTGATGCACGTGATCGACCAGCATGTTGCCTGCGGCGATAACGCCTTTGCGTTCCATCAGACCCGTCCCGCGCTGCCAAAAATGCGCATCTGTTCCGAAACGGTATCGGTAATGGCCTCTTCAATGCCGAGCAGCAGTTCGGCGAATTCGTCGTACAGCGGCTGGCGATTCGCCATCCGTGTTTCTACCGCCGACAGCGCCGCCTGCGACATGCCGGTATAGAAGTTGATTTTGTGAATGCCGAGTTCAATCGCGCGCTTGAAATCGTCGTCGCTGATGCCGGAGCCGCCGTGCAGTACCAGCGGGATTGCCGCCTGCTGGCGAATGGCGTCCAGACGCGGGAAGTCGAGCAGCGGTTCGCCTTTGTATTTGCCGTGGGCATTGCCAATGGCGACCGCCAGCGCGTCAATCCCGGTTCTGTCGACGAAATCACGCGCCATCATTGGGTCGGTAAACAGCGACTCGTCGGCATGACCGTACAGCGCGCCGCCCTCATCACCGCCCACCGCACCCAGTTCGGCTTCCACCGACACGCCGACGGCATGGCACATTTTCACCACTTCGCGGGTCTGGCGGATATTTTCTTCATACTCCAGCGTGGAGCCATCGAACATCACTGAACTGAACCCTAAGCGTAGTGCCCGAACTACCGACTCAAAGTGCAGGCCGTGGTCAAGGTTTAGCACCACCGGAATGTCATGCCGCGCGGCTTCGAACTTGACCGCCTCGACCAGAGAATCCAGCGAGATATATTTAAAATGTACTTCGGCGATATTGATGATAAACGGCGAACGTTCCTGCTTTGCCGCGGCAAACAGCGCGCGCAGGAAGTGTGAATCCAGAACATTAAATGCCCCTAAGGCATAGCGATGCTCACGGGCATGTGCAAGGCCATCAGCGAGAGATATCAACGGCATAATGCGCTCCTTGGTTAGCGGAACAGGCGATATTCGTTACACAGCACCAGCTGCGCCGGCTCGTCTTCTTCAATGTCGTTATAGCGGGCGATCGGTTGCAGAAAGTGGTTATCGTGGTCGTCGTCATTAACAGAAGAAACCTCGCCGACCAACACGTCGCCAAAACCTTCTTCCGCCCAGAAGCTGTGATACAGGCCCGGCGGCAGGCAGATGCTTTCACCCGGCGTCAGGCGTAACTGACTGCCCGCTGCATGGGTTTGCCGACAGCCGTCAATCACTACGCTCACGTCGGTCTCCTCCGTTTGTTCCCGGATCCCCGCATTCCACAGTTCCACAATTAAATTGCCGCCGCCGCGATTGATAATGTCTTCGCGTTTGCGCCAGTGAAAATGCATCGGCGTGACCTGCGCATCGCGAACATGCATGATTTTCTCGGCGTAGCATTTCTCGTAAGGCATTCCTTTCGGCGAGCCATTACGCAGAGTGAACAGCGTTAACCCTTGCGCGGCGAAATTGTTGCCGCCAAATGCGGTGACATCCCAACCGAGCTTAAGGTCGAACACTTCGCTCCAGGCTGTGGCATCAAGCTTGCGCCATTGGGTCGGGGGGAAGCTGGCAAAAGGGGGGAGATGCACGTCGTGCTGAGAGAAAAACTGGCGCGTGTGGCCAAGGATCTCGTTTATTGCGGAGCGTTTCATTGATTCTCCTGTGGCTGATAAGATGACCTTTATGCGGCCCTCTCTCAAAGGGAGAGGGAGAAAACCAAAATCTTTCCTTAGGAACACATGGGCATAATCCAGTTACCTCTCCCCTCACAGCAGAATAGGGAATAGTTATATTTTATTGTGTTTTTTTATGGGAGGATGTGATTTATTCAATAAAAAAATAAATAAAAAGAATGCTTCTATAAATTTTATTGTAAATCATTGGGTTAATGTTTTGTTTTTTTAGTTCCCTCTCAGTTTTTGGAACCATTTGGATGTGACTGCTTGATCGTTGCCTCACGGTGAAAAACGAATGCGGCGTTATATAAATCGTTTTGTTAAAAAATTATTTCATTGAATCTAAAATCGCGTCAGTTAATCGTTTATTTATATGTCGTAATTATATTACGTGTTTGACTAATAATAATTAATTTACTTTCCAGATTTTTTCAGTAAAAAAACAACCTTTTTTTATTATTGTTGATATGCTGACTGGACTTTATTTCTTATGTATTACTTTCTTTTTGCAAGGGATGCGATAATGAAAAAGGGTTCGGGTTTCTATAATCTTGAAGGTATAGTTTCAGAGGAGAGTATCAATAAGTATTTATTCTCCGTAAGGGGCGAGAGTAAGTTAGGGTTGCTGGATGTTGAAACAATTGAAGGTCATGAAAAGTTAAGTAAACCATACAGTTATAAAATTACATTCACATCAAAACAAAAAAGCATCCCTCCTGACTCACTTCTTAACATTGAAGGCTCGCTGAAAATCAGAGCACCTAATCATAGCTGGAATAAATATATTCAAGGTTCTGAGATGTGGCTATATGAACGGCAAATTGAAGGCGTCATTACGTCATTTTCGCTTATTAGTACATCAGCGGATGAATCACTGTATGAAATCAGGCTGGAGCATAAGCTGGCATTACTCTCACGACGCAAGCGTTCGGCTATTTACCTGAACATAAATGTGCCGAAACTGGTCACGCAGATCCTCAAAGAACATGCTTTTGCCGATTATGAAATCGACTTTGATAATCTTGTTTGTATCTATCCCAACCGGGAAATGATCGTCCAGTGGGAGGAGTCGGATTTAGCGTTTATCAGCCGCATCCTGTCAGAAGTTGGGATCTGGTTCAGGATCGCAAATCATCATGCTGTTTCGCACATTATGGTGGTTATCTTCAGTGATTCACAATGCCAGTACATTTTTGATCAAAAGATTATGCACTCATCCCACGCTGGGCTGACATCAAATGATTATTCGATCGATAAGCTGGTATCAAAGCACAATGTTGTCTCGGCAGACGTTAGGGCGAAGAACTTTGATTACAGGCTGGCAAACTCGCTGATGCTAAATGCTGACGCCGATGTGTCTGCGGAAAGGGCTACGACATATGGCACAGAGTATCGCTATGCGGATATCCATCATCAGCCGGGATCGCAATTTGCCGAGGTGCAGCCAGGTGAATCCAGCTGGTTCTATGCCAAACTGCATCACGAAATTATTCTTAATAATCAGTCCATTTTAAACGGTGTGACCACCAGTCCGTCGATCGTGCCGGGGATGGTGCTGGAAATCGACGGTACCATTCCACATGCTTTCGACTCTGGATTTGTGGTAACGGCAATGCGGGTGACGGGGAGGCGAGATGCAGCGCTCCAGTCCCGGCTTATCGGTATTCCCTACAACCAGAACGTTTGTTTTCGACCTCAGCCGCTACCCCGGCCACGTATTGCGGGTACTGTTCCCGCGATCGTTTCATCATCAATAGACAATGACAAATATGCTCATATCGATGTGCAGGGTCGATATTGGGTGAAGTTTGATTTTGACCTCGACCAGCACAGGCAAGGTTATGAAAGCATGCCCGTTCGTCTGGCGCGGGTTTATGCCGGCGATACTTATGGTCATCACTTTCCGCTCATCCAGGGCACAGAGGTTGCCATTGCGTTTGAAGGCGGCGATCCGGAAAGACCTTTCATTGCGCATGCCCTGCATCATGCTCCAAAGCCAGACCCCGTCACCAGCCGCAACAATACCCGCAACGTCATCCGTACTGCGGGTCTGAATAAGCTGCGAATGGAGGATCGGCGCGGGCAGGAACACGTCAAACTGAGTACCGAGTACGGCAAAACGCAATTGAACATGGGCCATCTGGTTGATGCTGGCGGTAAACCGCGCGGCGAAGGCGCAGAACTGCGCACCGATGACCGCGCGGTCCTGAGGGCGGCAAAGGGGATATTACTCACGACCGAGGCGCAGCCAAAAGCCCAGGGCAAGCAGCTTGATATGAGCGCAGTGGTTCAGCAGCTTCAGGACGCGCTTACGCTGGCAACGTCACTTCAGCAAAGCGCGCTGACGGCGCAGGCGTTAAATGTCGAATTGGGGCCGCAGCAGCAGCTTAACGCTGCGCTTGAACAGCTTACCCGTTCGGGACTGGTGGCCTACGCCGATCACGGTATGGCCCTGCTGACACCACAAACGATGGCATTATCAGCAGACAAAGATTTGTCGCTAAACGCCGCCAGCAACGGCAGTTTTAACGTCTTTAAAAAACTCTCAATGGCCGTTGGACAGGGCCTGTCACTTTTCAGCAGAGCTATCGGAATCAAAATCATCGCCGCAAAAGATGATATTTCCGTCCAGGCGCAGCGCGGCGAAATGGGCCTGCTTTCTGATAAGCATTTTCATATTCAGAGTATGAACGGCAACGTAACCATCAGCGCCAGGAAGAATATCCAGCTTTTGTGCGGTGGTGGCGGTATCAGAATAAATGAAGACGGCTCTGTAAAAATATTCTCTCCCGCAAAAGTGCAGTTGAAAGGCACCTCTCTTGACTGGAGCGGACCGGAGTCGGCGAAAGATAAAACCCCTGTCTTTCAGGAGGAGCAGTTTCATCGCCGCATTAAATTACATGGCTCTGGCAACCCAGACGATGTTCTGAAGAATACAAAATTCAGACTGACTAAGGCATCAGGCGAAACCATTGAAGGCGTCACTGACGATGAAGGAATGACGCCGTTATTGGATATGACTGAAATGGACGAAATGAAAATGGAGATTTTGCCAAATGAGTAACAGTCCCTTTAATCCACGGGTGGTGGCGACAGGTGTACAGGGCGTGCCTAAATCAACGGGCGGAAAAATGGCTGTCTGCGACGTGCCCGTTAAGTATTCCATGCCCTGCATTGTGATCCTTGTGCACGGCGTCAACGATGTGGGCGAGGCCTATCAGAATCAGGAGCAGGGTATTATCGCTGGCCTGAATGAACGTATGGGCCGCACGGATATGTATCCGCATGAATGGCAGCAGTACAAAATGGATATGGGCGATGGCGAGCAGCAGAATGTAAAAATGCCCGGACGCAGCCCGGTAATTCCATTTTATTGGGGATATAAACCCGTCGATCATGCGACGTATATAGAAGACCAGCGGCGTTATCGCGAAGAACGGGCTAAATCAGGAGACGCCGCAAAACTGCCTTACAACGCCTATCAGGAAGATGACAACACAAAGCTGGAAAAGCTGGGGCATATTCCCCAAACCACCTTGAAATATCAGAATGATAATTTCGGCAACGTGCTGGACGATGTGTATGCCAAAGGCGGGGGTACCTTTGCCAATGCGACAACCACTATTCCGGATATGTTAGGCCCTGGCTCCGGTGGTCCAGCGAACGCTACGGCAGGATTTGCTTCATTTCATCTGAATGGTGGGGATTTTACGCACCCTATTTATGATAACCCGCACCGTATTTATCAGTTTTTTGCCGCGCAGCGGCTGGCTGATTTAATCCTGATGATTCGAAATAATAAACCTACTGAAAACGACCCCATTAATATCATTGCGCACTCCCAGGGAACGATAATTACCATGCTGGCCAATATGCTGGTAAAAGCAACTGGTGCCGATCCCGCCGATTGCGTGATTCTCAACCATTCTCCCTACGCACTGGAAAAAACGGCTGCTGAAGGTATGACGCCCGGACACCACCAGACGGATCGCGCCCGGCAGCAGACGTTCCGCAATTTCTGCCAGTTGATGGCGACCAACGCCAGATATGGAAAAGGGGAATATCACACGCAAACCGAGATCGATGAATTAGAAGGCGCGCTGTGCCTGAGTAAAACCAATTCTCAATGGCGCAAGAATAAACTTTATACCCGTAATAACTTTGGCAAGGTATATAACTATTTTTGCCCCAATGACAGTGTAGTTTCATTACTTAACGTCCAGGGATTGGGCTGGCGGGGAGTCCCCCATAACATTGCCAGCGGCATAGATAATCTGCGCCAGAGGGTTTTCTGTGAAAATGGTCCGGAAATAGGCGGCAGCCCACTGAGCGTGCCTTTTGAAATGCCGGCGTTAAAAAAAGGTTGTTTTGATCAGGATACGCTGGCGACCAGACAATATACATTTGCGGATGTTGTTGTGAATGGTGAGCAGCTCCCCGTCACCTTCAGACACCAGTTACAGGGCGCGGGAAGTCAGTATAAATATTCGATAGCGCCGGGTTCACCCGATCAGGACATCTCATTTTCTGCAAAAGCCACGGTTATTGCGCGCACTGAAACCGACACCAGAACGCTGAGCGGGGCCGGTTTTGATTCTTTACAGCCGGGCCAGGAATTAACGCCAACTGAACTTGCGATGTTCTCCAAAAAATATGGTAAGCCTTATACCAAAGGCGTTGTTCTGGGCGGGGGATACAATAAGACCGTTCAGTTGATTTATGAAAAAACGCCGGATGAGCTGCAAAAAGAATGGCTGCAATCAGAGCGGATTGGTTACAGCCAGCATTCCTCTATTGTTATGTCGAGAGATGCCCCCGCGAAAGCGATGGCCTTCGATCTGGCGGTGGGAATATGCAGGGCATTTGATCACCGCTGTGGAGAATTCTGGACCGAGCTACTCCTGCGCGGAGACTGGCGTATGAAGCGTAATGGTTTTCAGGAAGCTATTGATTATTATAGTACTGGAAAGTTGAACGAAGACCATACTAAAAATTTCATGAATAGGCCAGATGATATTTTACCAACAGGAGCGTTTGGCGTGGTTAACGAATATTGCCATTCAACAACGGTTAAACCTGCCAGACATAATGAAATATATAATACCGAGACACCCAATCTGCAATGGGATATGCCAAAACCGCTTAATGTTTAAGGATGAATTATGAATAAGGGAAGTGCGTTAAAAATAATAATCGGAACTATTTCGCTATGTGCTATCGCTGGCTGTACGAAAAAAACACCCTCACAGATTATTTATCGCTATGATGATAACCGATATCTGGAATTAAAAGGCTATAATTGTGAGGGAGCGCTTTGGTATCATGATATCAGGCGGAATATACATAAAGAATTAGTAAATGGCATTTATTCAACGTATCGGATATTTTCCGGAGTATATATTCATTCGTCAGATAAGTATATTCTGATACCGCGATGGGAGCCAGGTGCATACACAATATCTAAAGACTATGGACAAACGTGGCAGGTCGCAACGTATATGTCCCCATCTCAGGGGCAAGAGAAAAATTCTGATGGGAATATGGTAGATAGACCTGAAGGAAAAGAAATAAAAAGAGTGGTGGTAGTTAATAATCAGGCATTTATTACCACGGCGAAGGGGCATTTATATCTGAGCTCATACCCTTTTGACGACCCGCGTCTGGCGCCGGGTGGTCCAGGTATAGACTATCAATACTTTGATGACACCTATTATCTCTACAGACCTGGCAGGCATAAATCCGGTGGCGAGTATGTGAACGGCCATATAAGACCTGAATCTCCAGGTGATGCCTGGGGAACGGTGGTATTTATGAAAGCATCTTTAGCCCATTTAACGGAAGGTTATAAGGCCAACTATCAAAACCTGCCGGACAAAGAGCCGGAGGTGGTGGGCTATAAGGGCTGGACCCGGATGCACTGCGATATGGATGCAGGGAAATAATCTGCAATGGGATATGCCTAAGCCGCTTAATGTTTAAGGATGAATTATGAATAAGGGAAGTGCGTTAAAAATAATAATCGGAACTATTTCGCTATGTGCTATCTCTGGCTGTACAAAAAAAACACCCTCACAGGTTATTTATCGTTATGACGATAATCGTTATCTGGAGTTAAAAGGTTATAATTGTGAGGGCGCACTTTGGTATCACGATGGTAAAAAAAATATTCACAAAGAGTTAATTGATGGAAGATTTGCTTCCTTCAGGATTTTCTCGGGAACCTATATTCACCCTTCTGATAAATATATACTCATCCCAAACTGGGAGCCGACTGCTTATCTGATATCTAAAGATTACGGACAAACGTGGCAGGTGGCAACATATATGGCCTCTTTCCCGTCGCTGGAGAGGAACTCAGACGGCATTATGCGTGACAGACCTGAAGGAAAAGAAATAAAAAGAGTGGTGGTAGTTAATAATCAGGCATTTATTACCACTGCACAGGGGCATTTATATCTGAGTTCATATCCTTTTGACGACCCGCGTCTGGCGCCGGGTGGACCGGGTATAGATTATCAATACTTTGATGACACCTATTATCTCTACAGGCCAGGCAAGCATAAATCCGGTGGCCAGTATGTGAATGCCCACATCAGACCTGAATCTCCAGGGTATGCATGGGGTATGGTTATTTTTATGAAAAAAGGACTGGATAATCTTGTTGAGTCAGAAAAAGCGAATTATCAAAACCTGCCGGACAAAGAGCCGGAGGTGGTGGGCTATAAGGGCTGGACCCGGATGCACTGCGATATGGATGCAGGGAAATAATCTGCAATGGGATATGCCAAAACCGCTTAACGTTTAAGGATGAATTATGAAGCCAGGAATTACGATAAGAGTATTAATCGGCGCAGTTTCACTATTCGCTATCACTGCCTGTACAAAAAAAATACCAACTCAAGTTATTTATCGTTATGACGATAACCGGTATCTTGAACTAAAGGGCTTCGATTGCGAAGGTGCACTTTGGTATCATGATACCAGAAGGAATATACATAAGGAATTAGTAAATGGCGTTTATTCAACGTATCAGATCTTTTCCGGAGTATATATTCATCCATCAGATAAGTATATTCTGATACCGCGATGGGAGCCTGGGGCATATAAAATATCTAAAGATTACGGACAAACGTGGCAGGTCGCAACGTATATGTCCCCATCTCAGGGGCAAGAGAAAAATTCTGATGGGAATATGGTAGATAGACCTGAAGGAAAAGAAATAAAAAGAGTGGTGGTAGTTAATAATCAGGCATTTATTACCACGGCGAAGGGGCATTTATATCTGAGCTCATACCCTTTTGACGACCCGCGTCTGGCGCCGGGTGGTCCAGGTATAGACTATCAATACTTTGATGACACCTATTATCTCTACAGGCCAGGCAAGCATAAATCCGGTGGCAAGTATGTGAATGCCCACATCAGACCTGAATCTCCAGGGTATGCGTGGGGTATGGTTATTTTTATGAAAAAAGGACTGGATAATCTTGTTGAGTCAGAAAAAGCGAATTATCAAAACCTGCCGGACAAAGAGCCGGAGGTGGTGGGCTATAAGGGCTGGACCCGGATGCACTGCGATATGGATGCAGGGAAATAATCTGCAATGGGATATGCCAAAACCGCTTAACGTTTAAGGATAAATTATGAATAAGGGAAGTGCGTTAAAAATAATAATCGGAACTATTTCGCTATGTGCTATCGCTGCCTGTACAAAAAAAACACCCTCACAGGTAATTTACCGGTTTGATGATAATCGCTACCTGGAGTTGATCGGTTATGATTGTGAAGGATATGTTGTTTACCATGACATAAAAAGAAAGATCCACAAATCAATTTATGGCAATCCAATCTATAGGGTATTCTCGGGTGAGTTTATCCATCCCTCAGAACAGTACATACTTGTGCCTGAGTGGGAGCCAGGGGCATATAAAATATCTAAAGATTACGGACAAACGTGGCAGGTCGCAAAATATATGGCTCCTTTCCCGGCGCTGGAGAGAAACTCAGATGGTATTATGCGCGACTATCCTGAAGGAAAAGAAATAAAAAGAGTAGTGGTGGTTAATAATCAGGCATTTATTACCACTGCACAGGGGCATTTGTATATGAGCTCATACCCTTTTGACGACACGCGTCTGGCGCCGGGTGGTCCGGGTATAGATTATCAATACTTTGATGACACCTATTATCTCTACAGGCCAGGCAAGCATAAATCCGGTGGCGAGTATGTGAACGGCCATATGAGACCTGAATCGCCAGGGCGCGCCTGGGGAACGGTGGTGTTTATGAAAGCATCTTTAGCCCATTTAACGGAAGGTTATAAGGCCAACTATCAAAACCTGCCGGACAAAGAACCGGAGGTGGTGGGCTATAAGGG
This sequence comes from Citrobacter sp. B72, assembly GCF_016894305.1. Taxonomy (NCBI): domain Bacteria; kingdom Pseudomonadati; phylum Pseudomonadota; class Gammaproteobacteria; order Enterobacterales; family Enterobacteriaceae; genus Citrobacter; species Citrobacter sp. B72. The sequence goes on along the minus strand of NZ_CP069801.1, from coordinate 4,596,414 downwards.
CTGGACCCGGATGCACTGCGATATGGATACAGGGAAATAATATGAAAGGTGTAATCAGGCTAAACGATCCGCTGGAAAATGGCGGATATGTCAATAAAGCTTCTGGTAGCAAGTTTATGGGAATTCCTGTCGCTTTACAGGGGGATACTGTGGTTTGTATTCTGCACAAAGGTACCTTCCCAATACTTGATTTTGAGCCAACCTGGACAATGGACGGCAAAGGCGTCGTTGTGGATGGCTGTAGGGCCGCATGTGGTTGTGCAATTAAAACCACACTGCCAACGGCGGGGACAAGCAAATGAGGAAATGGAAGATACCAAGCAAGAATCCCTATGAAGAACCAGAAAAATTCCCGCTTAATATTATGCTGATCATTAGCTGTGCTATCTTTCTGTTTTTTATAACGTACAATATATTCAGCTGGTTGCAGGACAAGAAAGTTCCTGATGATCTGATATGGAATGCAATAGGTATCCCGTCGCTAATAGTGTTAGCAATCTGGTGTGTGGTGGTAATCACTTACGGTGTTATATCTTTTCCATGTTACTATGCGGGTTATCTTGAGAAGTATGGTATGAACCAGTGGAAAAACTGGGCAATACGGGCATTGCCTCTTTTAGACTATTCATCCATTCTCCCGGTGCCTGAACTGGCATTAAAAATTCAGAAACTAGAGGGTGAAGCGCCAGCAGGTTCTGCAACGCCGTTACGCATTGATATTGAAGTTGACTCAATGGATGACACCAGAGTTGATAAAGTACTAAGGCAGTTGATAGAGCCCCTCAAATGTTCTCTTGTCAGGGATTATCGGCCTTTTACTACCTGGCTGTACGTTAAGGGAGCGGATGACACTATCGGCAATAGTTTCAAGGCGGTGCTGGCAAGTCTGAGCATCCCCAACGATAAGGTCGGAAAAATTAATATTCTTCACAAATGCCCTGATTATTTTTTAATAAATGACTGGGTTGATTTAAATATCTCTGAAAATAACCTGGTTATTACCGTTGAATTGCATGATGAAAATAATTCTGATTTTTTTGAAAGTGCTAATGCATTCATTTTTACCAATACACAACTGATTAAAGATAAAGACACACCTTTATATTTATTACGCATGATGGACAGTATCCCTTACTATCTTGATGAAATCGTAAGTACATATCTTTCTGCACAGCAAGTTGATGTTAGTAAAATTAAAAAACTATGGTTCAACTCACTGGATAAGCAGTCAAAGTTCGTATTATTTAGTGGGATAGAAAACGCAAAAACGAGCATTTTGGCCGATAGTCGATATGAACTGGAGGCCGTTACTGGGCGAAGCACAGAGGTTCAGCGCTGGGTTGTATTAGCGTTGGCTGCGGATGCTGCAAAATATGGTCAAGGCCATCAGTTATTCGCCAGTGCATCCGCAGATACTATTCAATCCGGCATACTAGCTGCTAAATATCCAGGATCTTGTCCGGCACTTGATAAGCTGGATTTCCATGATTATTGGAGAGTCATAAAATTGTGCGCAATTATTTTATGGTGTATGGGATTTGTAAGTCTCGTACCACTGGAACTGTTCCAAAGTCACCCCTGGTATACGTTTACACCTTTAGCTATTGGTATTCCGGTAATTTACACGGCGGTTATGATTTTTTCTTTTATACTGAGTCATAATATAGAAGAGGAAATGGATATTTATTACTCTCAGTTTTTATGAGGTAAGCGCCCTGACGGGCGCTTTTGCTTCTTTGACTCTCTTTATGCAAGGAGAGCATCAGTCGGTTCAGGATTTATTTAACCGTCCAACCCTTATAACTGCCGACGTTGTTTTTATCGATCATCGTCACCGGGATTAGCACGGGTTCTTTCGGAGCGGGTTTCCCCTGCAATATGTCATAGCCGATTTCGACCGCTTTGGCAGCCATCACCTGCGGATCTTGCGCCGGAGTCGCCACAAATAGTGAGTTTTCGCGCTTAAGCGCTTCTTCACCGTCCGGGGATCCATCTACGCCGACAATAAAGAATTCGCTACGCTGCGCCTGTTTTGCCGCCAGATCGGCACCGATCGCCGTCGGATCGTTAATGGCGAATACGCCGTCGATCTTCGGATTCGCCGCCAGCAACGCGGTCATGATCTCCAGCCCGCCTTCGCGACTGCCTTTGGCGTTTTGGTTATGCGACAGCACCTTGATGTCCGGGTGGCGTTTGAACTCAGTCTGGCAGCCTTCCACGCGGTTCTGGACGGCGGAAACCGGCGGCCCGTTGATGATGACGACGTTGCCTTTGCCTTTCAGGCGGTCGGTAATGTATTTACAGGCCATTTCACCTGCCTGGGTGTTATCGGAGGTAATGGTCGCGTCTGCGCCTTCCGCCGCCACGTCAACGGCAACCACCACGATCCCGGCGTCTTTCGCGCGTTTTACCGCCGGGCCGATGCCTTTGGAGTCGGCGGCGTTAAGGATAATCATGTCGACTTTTGCGGCAATAAAGTTGTCGATTTGCGACACTTGTTGCCCCAAATCGTAACCGCTGGAAACCAGCGTTACTTTAACGCTATCACCTGCCAGCTTGCGTGCTTCCAGCTCCGCGCCTTTGGTGATCTGCACGAAGAACGGGTTGGCCAGATCGCCTACCGTAACGCCGATCGATTTCAGTTCCTTTGCCTGCACAAACGGAGCTGCAGCAAGCAGGGCGCCAGCACAGAGCGCGGTTACTAATGGCTTCAAACGCATACTCGTTTCCTCACGTAGGGTATTGTTGTTATACGCCTGATGGCGCTGCGCTTATCAGGCCTACGAATGAGCAGGCCAGTAAGCTTGTCTATGCACTTTGATGGTGTCGGGTACGGTATTTGTCGATCAGCACCGCTATGATGATCACCGCCCCTTTGATCACCAGTTGCCAGAAATAGGAGACGCCCATCAGCGTCATGCCGTTATTGAGCGTGGCGATTATCAACGCCCCCACCAGCGTGCCGGTGATGGTGCCGATCCCGCCAACAAAGCTGGTGCCGCCGAGGATCACCGCCGCGATGGCGTCCAGCTCGTAACCCATACCTAAGTTGCCGTTGGCGCTATACAGCCGCGAGGCGCTCATCACCCCGCCAAGACCTGAGAGCAAACCGCTCATGCCGTAGACGAACAGCAGCACCAGCCACACTTTGATCCCGGTTAAACGTGCGGCCTGCATATTGCCGCCGACCGCGTAGATATGAACGCCGAGCGTGGTGCGGCGCAGAATGAACCAGCACACCACCACCACCGCCAGCGCAATGACCACCAGCCACGGAACCGGGCCGAGATAGTTGTTACCGATCCACTCAAAGCTGATATTGGAGTTAATCACCGTTGTACCGTCGGCCAGCAGATAGGCCGCACCGCGCAGCGCCGTATAGGTTCCAAGCGTGACGATAAACGGCGGTAGTCCGGCAAAAGCGACCAGCGCGCCGTTAAACAGCCCCAGCACCAGACCGAGCATCAGCGCCGCCGGAATCGACAGCATGGCAAGCTCAGGAATAAGAGAAACGACCATGGCTGCGACAGCGGTGGTACCGAGAATCGAGCCAACCGAGAGGTCGATCCCGCCGGTCAAAATAATGAAGGTCATGCCAGCCGCCAGCACGATGTTGATTGAGGCCTGACGGGTAATATTCAGCAGGTTGCTTTCGGTAAAAAAGTTAGGCGCGATAAAGCCAAATACCGCCACAATCAGGATGAGAATCGGTAAGATACCGACCGTTTGCATCAGATCGCTCATCAGCATTTTTTTTGCGGAGGCGGATTTCGCCACCTGCTGGGGAGTGGTTGGATTATTCATGGGGCACCGCCTGATGGTGGGAGTCGTTCACGCCGGTTGCCAGCGTCATAATATTTTCCTGGGTAATACTTTGTCCGTTCAGCTCGCCGGCAATACTGCCTTCCCGCATGACATAAACGCGATCGCTCATACCGACGACTTCCGGCAGCTCGCTGGAGATCATCAGGATCGCTACGCCTTTGCGCGCCATATCGTTCATGATCCGGTAGATCTCGCTTTTGGCACCGACGTCCACGCCGCGCGTGGGTTCATCGAGGATCAAAATACGTGGGCCGATCGCGACCCAGCGTGAAATCAGCAGTTTTTGCTGATTTCCGCCGGACAGCCCGCCCGCGCGTACCTGTGCGTGCGGCACGCGGATGTTGAGCAGCTTGATGGCGTCATCGGAAATAGCCTGCGCCTTTTTGCGATCGAGCATGCCCCAGTTGGCGTCACGCTCCAGAGTCGCCATGGTGATGTTTTCTGCCGCTGCCAGCTCTAAAAATAATCCCTGTTCTTTGCGGTTTTCCGTCAGAAAGCCAATGCCGTGGTCAATCGCCTCGCGCGGGGAGTGGATCACTACCGGTTCACCGTCTACTTCAATCATGCCGCCGATGGCTTTACGCACGCCAAAAATAAGCTGAGCCAGTTCAGAACGCCCGGCACCGACTAGCCCGGCCAGGCCGACGATCTCCCCGGAGCGCACCAGCAAGCTGCACGGCTGGACTTTATGGCCGTCGGTCAGGTGATGAACATTGAGGCGTGCTTTACCTAAGGGAATGTCGCGCTCTTTGTTGAACAGATCGCTCAACGGACGGCCCACCATCATGCGTACCAGCTCCGAGGCGTTGAGCTTGTCGCGGGTCAGGCTGCCAACATATTGCCCGTCACGCAGGACGCTGACGCGGTCCGAGAGTTCGTACACTTCCGCCATGCGGTGGCTGATGTAGATAATCGCCATCCCCTCATCGCGCAGGCGCATGATCAGTTCAAACAGGCGGTGGGTTTCACGTGAGGAGAGGGCGGCGGTGGGTTCATCCATTACCAGAATGCGGCTGTTACGGTGCAGGGCGCGGGCAATTTCCACCTGCTGCTGTTCGGCGATGGTCAACGTCATCACACGGTCGCTAGCCTTAAACTGGGCGCCGAGTCGGTCGATGACTTTCTGCGACTGCATGACCATCTCTTTACGCTGGACCAGCCCGCCGCGCGACAGCTCGCTGCCAAGAAAGATATTTTCCGCTACCGTCAGGTTCGGCGCGAGCTGCATCTCCTGATAAATCAGCGTGATGCCTGCGCTAAGCGCATCTTTAGGACCGCGAATATGGAACGGCTGACCGTCAATCAGGATCTCACCGCTGGTGGCGGTATAGGCGCCCGCGAGGATCTTCATCAGGGTGCTCTTCCCCGCGCCATTCTCGCCCATCAGGGCATGAATCTCGCCCGGCCAGACCGTTAAATCGACCCCTTTCAGCGCGTAAAATTTGCCAAACGCTTTAGCAATGTTGCGCATCTCCAGAACTGGTGTCCTGCTCATGGCGGATCTCCTGTGGGGTGGCCGATATCAGCAGTCCATCACAGGAATGTAAATGCAAAATGTCAGAAGCCGTTCATATTTGTCATATTGCGATTTTTCTTCACGGAGCGTGATATGCCGCAACCGGGACGTCACTTTTTCGCCAGTGCGCGCGGACGATTGCTGTTCTTCAATCTGCTGGTGGTGGCTGTCACGCTGATGGTGAGCGGCGTGGCGGTGCTGGGTTTTCAGCATGCCAGTCAGATTCAGGAGCAGGTGCAGCAGCAAACCGTTGACGACATGACCGGCAGCATGAACCTGGCGCGGGATACGGCGAATGTGGCGACAGCGGCGGTGCGGTTGTCGCAGGTGGTCGGGGCGCTGGAATACAAAGGGGAAGCGGAGCGGCTGCAGGAGACGCAAAGGGCGCTGAAGCAGTCGCTGGAACAACTGGCTACCGCGCCGCTGGCACAGCAAGAGCCGGTGCTGGTCGAGCGTATTATCCAGCGCAGTAATGAACTACAAAGAAGCGTAGAAGGGATGTTGCAGCGCGGGCAGCGGCGACACCTGGAGCGTAACGCGTTGCTCAGTTCGCTGTATCAAAATCAAAGCTATTTACGTCATCTGCAAAAGTTGACCGGCGCGCAGGATGATGCGCTGCTGGGGCAGATGGACCGCTTAATTGTTGCCGCCATCGACACGCCCACGCCGCGTTCGGTGGTGAAACAACTGGATGCGGTGATGCCTGCGCTTCCCTTGCGCCATGCTAGTCCGCTGATTAGCGGTATCCTCAACGACTTCAACCAGGAACTGCATAAGCTGGAGCCGCTCTCTTACGCGCTGGAGCAGAGCGATTTGGCCATCAACTGGTATATGTTTCATATCAAAGCGCTGGTGGCGATCCTCAACAGCGATATCAATCAGTATGCCTCGCAGGTGGCGCTGATCTCAGAGCAACGGGTGGCGCAAAGCCATCAGGAACTGCAATCCGGCGCGTTGTTTATTTTAGTGTTTGCGCTGCTGGCGGTGGTGATCACCGGTTTTGCTGGGTGGTATATCTACCGTAATCTCGGTTCCAACCTGACGGCCATTTCACGGGCGATGACCCGGCTGGCGCACGGTGAATCAGACGTCAGCGTACCGGCCCTGCAGCGTCGTGATGAGTTAGGCGAGCTGGCCCGCGCCTTTAGCGTCTTTGCCAGGAATACGGCGTCGCTGGAGCACACCACCCGACTGCTAAAAGAAAAAACCAGCCAGATGGAAATCGATCGCACCGAACGTCAGGGGCTGGAAGAGGCGCTGTTGCACAGCCAAAAGCTGAAGGCGGTGGGGCAATTGACGGGCGGATTAGCACATGATTTCAATAACCTGCTTGCGGTTATTATTGGCAGTCTGGATCTGGTGAATCCGGAGTCGCCCGATGCGCCACGGGTCAATCGGGCGCTAAAAGCCGCCGAGCGTGGGGCGTTGCTTACCCAGCGACTGCTGGCCTTTTCGCGCAAACAGTCGTTGCACCCTCATGCGGTGGAGCTGAAAACGCTGCTGGAAAATCTGGGCGAACTGATGCGCCACTCTCTTCCGGCCACGTTGACGCTGGAGATTGAAGCCCAGTCTCCCGCCTGGCCCGCGTGGATTGACGTCAGCCAACTGGAAAACGCTATTATCAATCTGGTGATGAACGCCCGTGACGCCATGGACGGGCAGGCGGGCACGATTAAAATCCGTACCTGGAATCAGCGGGTCACGCGCAGCGATGGGCGCAAGCAGGATATGGTGATGCTGGAGGTTGCCGACCAGGGGAGCGGGATGTCACAGGAGGTGAAAGCCCAGGTCTTCGAGCCGTTTTTCACCACCAAACAGACCGGTAGCGGCAGCGGACTGGGGCTGTCGATGGTTTACGGTTTTGTGCGCCAGTCCGGAGGTCGGGTGGAGATTGAAAGCGCTCCCGGGCAGGGAACGACGGTCAGGCTACAACTGCCTCGCGCCGTTGTGCCGGTGCAGGCTCAGGCAGAACCGGTGGCGGTACATGCGGCGAACAGCGGTGAAAAACTGGTGTTGGTGCTTGAAGATGAAGCCGATGTACGCCAGACGTTGTGCGAGCAGTTACACCTGCTGGGCTACCTGACGTTAGAGGCCGCCAACGGCGAACAGGCGATGCATATGCTGGCGGCTTCATCCGAGATTGATATTTTAATCAGCGACTTAATGCTACCAGGAGGGTTGAGCGGCGTGGATGTGGTGAATCATGCGCTGGCACATTATCCGCAGTTGTCCATCCTGCTGATTAGCGGTCAGGATTTACGTCCGGCGCATAACCCGGCGTTGCCGGATGTGGCGCTATTGCGTAAGCCTTTTACTCGGGGAGAGCTGGCGCAGGCGCTGCGGCATTCGCGTAATTGAGATTCCTCCGCTACCCGCGCAAATACGCTTTGATTACCGTGGGGCGAGTTTCTTGATGAGGCTGGTTTTATGCAACGCTCCGCGACATTCCTTCTTTTTAGTTTACTAATGCTGACCACCGTATCGGCACAGGCGGATATTATCGATGACGCCATTGGTAATATTCAGCAGGCGATTAACGACGCATACAAACCGGACAACGGGCGGGATTATGATGACTCCCGTGATGAAAGCTGGCAGCGCCAGATGAGTGACGACCGGCGCAGGCAATATGACAATCGCCGCCGCCAGTTTGAAGATCGACGTCGCCAACTGGATGACCGCCAGCGCCAGCTCGATCAAGAACGGCGTCAGTTAGAAGACGAAGAGCGCAGAATGGAAGAAGATTACGATCGTTAGCGGTAACGATTTAAATTTATGGGTATTTTATCTTTCTGGCAGGGATTTACCTGCTCGCCCAACAGCTCACCATTTTATGTTAATGAACGCACTTGAGCACAGTGCATGTATGCACTACAATCTCTCTATGCTTATGGAAAAGGTGCTGGCAATGGAATGTCTAAATCATTAAATATCAGAAATTTTCGGGATACATGGCTTGAAGATTTTTTTGAACGGGCGACATCGCACAGAAAAATACCTGCGGATATTCACACTGCATTAGCCAGAAAGCTGGATATCATTAATGCGGCTGTTTCGCATCGGGATTTGCGCTCGCCACCCGGTAACAGATATGAAGAGTTAACCGGAAAATTACAGGAATATTCTTCAATCAGAGTAAACAAGCAGTACCGATTAATATTTAAATGGATTAATGGTAAGGCCGAAGATGTGTACTTAGATCCACACATCTATTAGAGAAAACGTAAGGTAACGATATGAAACAGGCATCCAGAAAACCAACGACTGTGGGTGATATCCTGCAATATGAATACCTGGAACCGCTTGATCTGAAAATCAACGATCTGGCTGAAATTCTGCATGTTCACCGCAATACAGTGAGCGCACTGGTCAACAATAATCGCAAATTAACAACGGATATGGCGTTTCGTTTGGCAAAAGCGTTCGATACCTCCGTTGATTTCTGGCGTAACCTACAGGCGGCGGTTGACCTGTGGGAAGTTGAAAATGACATGCGGGCGCAAGAAGAACTGAACCGGATTGTTTCAGTTAAAGATTTTATTGCGCAGCGAGATGTCGGCGCAAAAAAAGTCGCTTAATCATCTGTTTGTAGGCCGGATAAGATGTTTTCATCGCATCCGGCAATTTTCCTTACTCCAGCACAATCTCCATTCCGTCATATCCTGCCTCAATCCCTACTGGTAGCGGATGTTCCATCATCCACAGGTCAAACTGATGGCTGATATGCGTCAGGATCACCCGTGGGCAGCGGATAACTTCGTTTAAGGCGATAACGGTGTTTAAATCACAATGATTGCGCGGTGGCTCGGCGCGCGGGGCATGGCTGCAGTCGATGATAATCACCTGAGGCTGGTTATTGTGGAGAAACTTCAACGTCTTGTCGGGAAGTACGGCGGTATCGGAGAGCCACGCCACGCGGCTATGTGCGGTCTCCAGCAGATAACCAAACGTCAGCTTTGAATGGTTGAGCGGTAGCGGCGTTACCTGCAATCCTTGCAGGTCGAACACCACGAACGGTGCCACGGTATGGCTAAAATCGAGGATGCCGGGATGCTTAAACAGATCGTCGCAACCCTGTTCATCCGACGGACCGTACACCGGGATAGTCGCCCCCACACCCCAGCGCAACGGAAACAGCCCTTGCACATGATCCATATGATAGTGGGTCAGTAGAAACTGCTGGAAGCTGCCCGCCGGCCAGTCGTCCATCAGATGTGGGAGCCCTGCGTCCAGCAGCGTCACCGTATTATTGAACTTGACCACCCCGCTACAAGGGCGTCGACGGTATTGCGCCTGTAAGCGTGCTCGTTGGCAGGCCGCACAGTCGCAGCCATATGTCGGCACCAGCTGCGCGCCGCCCGTTCCCGTCAGCGTAATGGTCAGACCCATGGCTCCCCCTACAACGGTTTAGTGAAGCGAAAATGGCTCTGGGTATAGCCTTCGCGCTGATAAAAACGGTGAGCGTTAAGGCGTTGAGTGCTGGTGGAAAGCTCGGTCATCTCTGCACCCGCTTCGCGCGCGGTGGCTTCGGCCCAGGCCAGTAACTGACTGCCTACCGTTAATCCTCGCGCCTGCGGCATCACCACCAGTTCCTGTATTTCGCCAATCCAGTTAGCGTGGTGCAGATGAAACTGCAGATGCAGACCAATCAAGCCGACGACCTGTCCGTCGAGCAGCGCCAGTTGGTAGTGCATATTGGGATCTTGCAGATTTGCGGCGTACCCGGCACTAAAGGCCTGCAGGTCGAATTGACCCTGTTTCAACTCACAGATGAGCGCATAAACCGCATCGGTATCGTATAGCGTTGCGCGGCGTAATTCACAGACAGACATGTTTCTTCTCCTTGCGTCCCATCAGTGTGAGTAGTGTATCGACAGACTGTAGTAAACTTCCATCGTTGTTCAGGACGTGGCAGTCATACGGGGCGTAGCGGGCTGCGCGCTCAAGACGGGCGGCGATTTCCGTTTCGCTCTCCCGTCCACGAGCCTGCAAGCGCTGGCGTAAAATCGCCGGAGAAACCTGTAAGCAAATGGAGAGTAAAGATGTGCCGTAACGGGCCTGCGCCTGGGGCAGATGTGCACGCGAGCCGTTGACCACCACATCAAAACCGGCGTGTAGCCAGAGGTCAATCTCCACACCAACGCCGTAGTAGAAGCCATTGGCGTGCCAGCTCAGTGCCAGCAGGTTCTGCCCGGCGCGGGTAAAAAATTCTTGTTCGCTCAGCGCAATATGATTTTCATTCCCGGCGTTGGCGGCGCGGGTGATGTAACGGTGCGCCACCAGCAGTTGCGCCGGTTCCTGCTGGCGGAGTTCGGCCAGCAGACTGTCCTTACCGGAGCCGGATGGCCCCATCAGCCAGATCAGTTTACCCATAGTCAGAATACCCTTTTGCCCTGACGCCAGACGTGGTCGATATGGATGTTGCCGCCTTTGCGGTGTGCCAGCACCAGATCCGCGCGTTTGCCTTCGGCAACAACGCCACGATCGTCGAGATTTAATGCCCGCGCCGGATTGCGGGTCACCATGTGAATGGCCTGCGGCAGGGTAAAGCGGTTGGCGTCGTCATCCGCCACGCGAAATGCCGCGTCGAGCAGGCTGGCGGGGTAGTAATCGGAAGAAAGAATATCCAGTAGCCCCAGCTCAGCCAGCTTATGCGCCGCCACATTGCCGGAATGAGATCCTCCGCGCACGATGTTCGGCGCGCCCATCAGCACGTTCATACCATGCTGGCGCGAGGCTTCAGCCGCTTCGAAGGTGGTGGGAAATTCGGCGATCACGCTGCCAAGCTGGTGCGATTCCAGCACATGATCATGGGTGGCATCATCATGGCTCGCCAGCGCAATCTGGCGCTCACGACACATCTGGGCAATCGCCGCGCGATTGGGCTGTGACCAACGCGCCGCCAGCGCTAACTGTTCTTCTTCATAGCGGGCCATCTGCTCGTCGGTGAGCGAATACTTGCCTTGATAATACTCGCGGTACTTCTCGCGATTGGCGAACTGACGCTGGCCTGGCGAGTGATCCATCAGCGACACCAGCGTTACCGGCTCGCGGCTGACCAGTTTTTCAAACAGCGGCAGGGTAGTGTGATGCGGCAGCTCACAGCGCAGGTGCAGGCGATGCTCGGCGCGATTGACCCCGCGCTTTTGCGTCTCTTCGACCGCATTGATCATCTTCTCCAGATTTTCCAGACGGTCGCCGCCGTCGCGCACATCGCCAATTGCCACCGCGTCCAGCACGGTGGTAATGCCGCTGGCGACCATTAGCGCGTCGTGACTGCTCATCGCCGAGTGGGCAGGCCAGTCTACCTTCGGGCGCGGGGTGAAAAATTTGTCGAGATTATCGGTATGCAGCTCGATAAGCCCTGGTAGCAGCCAGCCGCCTTCGCCGTCCAGCGCCTCAGGTAGGCTGCTCGGACTTTCTGCAAAGGTGCGAATGACTCCGCCCTCGATTTCCAGCGATCCTTGCGCCACTTCATCTTCCAGTACCAGCTTTACATTATTGATAATCATGCTGTTGTTCCCATCAGATGCAGACGATCCGCTACGCGGTCGCGCACGGTTTGATCGTGAAAAATGCCGACAATTGCTGCGCCGCGGGCTTTCGCTTCTTCAATCAATGCAACGACGGCGGCGCTGTTTTTGGCGTCCAGCGAGGCGGTAGGCTCATCGAGCAGCAGAATCGGGTAATCGACGATAAACCCACGGGCGATGTTGACGCGCTGCTGTTCACCGCCGGAAAAGGTCGACGGCGCCAGGTGCCACAACCGCTCCGGCACGTTCAGGCGGGTAAGCAGGTTAGCTGCTTTGGCTGCACACTCCTCACGGGAGACCCCCAGATCCAGCAGCGGTTGCATCACCACATCCAGCGCGGAAATCCTCGGGATCACGCGCAGGAACTGGCTCACCCAGCCGATGGTTGAACGGCGAACCTCCAGTACTTTGCGCGCCGGGGCCTGCACCAGATCGACCCATTCATCGCTGTGGCGGATGTGGATGTGTCCTTCATCCGGCAGGTAGTTGGCGTACAGCGAACGCAGCAATGTGGATTTGCCGCTGCCCGAGTGACCGTGCAGCACCACGCATTCGCCGCTTTTAACGTCCAGAGTGGCGTTTTGCAACACCGGCAGACGCACACCGTTTTGCTGATGCAGGACAAAAGTTTTACTGACATTTTCAACGCGGATCGCGTTCATTTTTAGCCTCTTTAGACATTTTTGCGTTCGATTGCCTGATGGCGCTTCGCTTATCAGGCCTACAACCAATGCCGCTCCGTAGGCCGGATAAGGCGCAGCCGCCATCCGGCACAACAAAAAATCAGTTCTGCAACACCGACGACACCAGCAACTGGGTATACGGATGATGCGGGTCGTCGAGCACGCGGTCGGTTAACCCACTTTCCACCACCTGACCTTGCTTCATCACCAGTAAACGGTCGGCCAGCAGGCGCGCGACGCCCAAATCGTGGGTGACAATCACTACCGCCAGATCAAGTTCCACCACCAGGCCGCGCAGCAGGTCCAGCAGTTTGGCCTGTACGGAAACGTCCAGCCCGCCGGTAGGTTCGTCCATAAACACCAGTTTGGGATGGGTGACGAGATTGCGGGCAATCTGCAGGCGCTGCTGCATGCCGCCAGAAAAGGTGGTGGGCAGATCGTCGATACGCGAGGCAGGGATCTCCACCTCCTCCAGCCAACGCTGCGCGGTGGCACGAATGTCGCCATAGTGGCGCGCGCCGGTGGCCATCAGACGTTCGCCGATATTGCCGCCTGCGGAGACCTGACGGCGAAGGCCATCCAGCGGATGCTGATGCACCACGCCCCATTCGGTGCGCAGCAGACGGCGACGGTCGGCCTCATTCATGCCGTACAGCGAACGGTTCTGATACAAAATCTCACCGCTCTGCGGCGTCAGCCGTGAAGAGATCGATTTCAGCAGCGTGGTTTTGCCGGAACCGGACTCGCCGACGATGCCCAGCACTTCGCCTGGCCACAGGTCAAAAGAGACATCGCTGAAGCCTTTTCCCGGCGCGTAGAGATGGGTCAGGTTGTTGACTGAAAGCAGCGGTTGCGTCATTTGCTGAGGGCCTCGCTCTGTTGGCGGCAGTAGTCGGTGTCGGAGCAGACAAACATGCGTTTGCCGGTGTCATCGAGCACCACTTCATCGAGATAGCTGTGGGTTGAGCCGCAGATGGCGCAAGGCTCATCCCAGCTCTGCACGGTAAACGGGTGATCGTCGAAATCGAGGCTCTCCACGCGGGTGTAAGGTGGAACGGCATAGATACGCTTTTCGCGGCCAGCGCCAAACAGTTGCAGGGCCGGCATCATGTCCATCTTTGGATTGTCGAATTTCGGGATGGGCGACGGGTCCATGACGTAGCGGTCATTGACCTTCACCGGATAGGCGTAAGTGGTGGCGATATGGCCGAAGCGGGCGATATCTTCATACAGTTTCACCTGCATGATGCCGTACTCTTCCAGCGCGTGCATGGTGCGAGTTTCCGTTTCACGCGGTTCGATAAAGCGCAGCGGCTCAGGGATCGGTACCTGGAAGATGATTATCTGATCTTCCACCAGCGGCGTTTCCGGGATGCGGTGGCGGGTCTGGATCAGCGTCGCATCTTCCGTACGCTCAGTGGTATTCACCCCGGTCACACGCTTGAAGAAATTACGAATCGACACGGCGTTAGTGGTGTCGTCTGCGCCCTGGTCAATCACCTTCAGTACGTCCGGCTCGCCAATCACGCTGGCGGTAAGCTGAATACCGCCGGTTCCCCAGCCGTAGGGCATCGGCATTTCACGTCCGCCAAACGGGACCTGGTAACCCGGGATTGCCACCGCTTTCAGAATTGCGCGGCGGATCATGCGTTTGGTCTGCTCATCAAGATAGGCAAAGTTGTAGCCGGAGAGGTTAGTGGTCACGGGTGGCCTCCTGTTGCAGGCGTTTGAGCAGTTCCAGTTCGGCCTGGAAATCGACGTAATGGGGAAGTTTGAGGTGCGAAACAAAACCCGCCGCCTCGACGTTATCCGCATGCGCCAGCACGAACTCTTCGTCCTGCGCCGGTCCTGTGACCGTTTCATCGTATTCGGCTGCCTGTAGGGCGCGGTCCACCAGCGCCATCGCCATCGCTTTACGTTCGCTCATACCGAACACCAGCCCGTAGCCGCGGGTAAAATGGGGAGATTCGTTTTCTGGTGCGACAAACCCGTTCACCATTTCGCATTCGGTCATCAGCAGTTCGCCGACGTTCACCGCAAATCCCAGCTCTTCCGGTACGGTTTCCAGTGCCACATAGCCGCTGCGGATTTCGGCGGCAAACGGGTGGTTGCGCCCGTAGCCGCGCTGGGTGGAGTAGGCCAGCGCCAGCAGATAGCCCTCGTCACCGCGCATCAGCTGCTGCAGACGTGAAGCGCGTGAGCAGGGGTAAACCGGCGGCGTGCGGGTGATGTCGTCGGGTGTCGCGCCATCATCCTCTTCACGCTTTGCCAGCCCCTGGTTGGCCAGCAGGGAAAAAACGTGCGGGGAGGCATCCTGCGCGCCGTCTGCGCTGCGCAGAGGCGGCGTTTCGCCATTGGCCAGCAGGGTAAAATCCAGCAGGCGATGGGTGTAGTCATAGGTTGGACCCAACAGTTGCCCGCCGGGAATATCTTTGTAGACCGCCGAGATTCGGCGCTCAAGGCGCATTTCTGCACTGTTAAGCGGCTCGCTGACCGCCACTTTTTCCAGCGTAGTGCGGTAGGCGCGGAGCAAGAAGATGGCTTCGACGTTATCGCCGCTGGCCTGCTTCAGCGCCAGTGCCGCCAGTTCGCGGTCGGCGATGCCGCCTTCGGTCATTACCCGGTCAACGGCCAGGTTCATCTGCTGTTCGATTTGTGCCACGCTCAGTTCAGCTATGGTTTCATCGCCCCGGCGTCGGTTTTCCTGTAGGGCGTGGGCGTTGGCTATCGCCTTTTCGCCCCCTTTGACGGCGACGTACATCAGCACACCTCCACATGGGTGGTTCGCGGAATAGCCAGCAGGCGTTCGCCGCAGGTGAGGATCAAATCGACCCCCAGTGGGAACGGGTGCGGGCGTTCGGTGAGTTCGTGAATCAGGCATTCCGGCAGCTGTGGCGCGATCATGCGCTCTTCGGCAATGCCCGCTCCGGTCAGACGCAGCATGCGTCCGCCGCTTAAGCCAGAGACCTGCACAATCAGCGTGGCGCTGGTCTCTGGCGCGACGGCTGAACCGGCGGAGAGGGCGTTAAGCTGTTCGCTGCTGATGCGCTCGTCGGCGACGGCAAAGGCCGCCAGCTGCGGCTGATCCACCAGCGGCGCGTTGGTATGAAAACGCAGGTTCTGGCGGGCAATATCGTTATCCATCGACGGCGCCAGCCAGACCGGCGTGTCGCCATCGACCAGGGTCAGCAGCACGCTGGTGGTCGCCAGACCCAGCGGCTGCCAGCCATGTTTCAGTTGATGCAGGGCGACGATTACGCCCGGTTCGCTCATGGCTTTCAGCAGGCGACGAAAGCTCTGCTGAGCATCCTGAACGGGTAAATTAAAAGCGGTCAGAAGTGCTGTAGATCGTGTCATGCGTTATCTCCGCGTACCAGCGTGAAGAAGTCGACCCGGCTGGCGTTGACTTCGGCACGGCGTGCGTTAATCAGCGCATCGCGTTCCGCTTCCAGCGGGGCAATTAAGGTTTCCATTAGGTTCTGGAAATGCGTTTGTTCCTGCAGCAGTGCGTCAATCACCGCGCACTGCTCGGCATGTTGTTTATTGCGTCCCAGCAGGTAGCTGTAACCCAGCGTGCCGCTCTTCAGGCGTACCACTGCGCGGGTAAGCGTGGTGTCGCCAGCAAAGAAGCGGTTGCCGGTACCGCCCATACGGGCCTGGATCTGCATCAGTCCGCTTTCCGGAGCGCGGATAAGTTCATAGTCCGGCGTTAGTTTGAGCGCGGTGATGCGGGCGTTCAGGGCATCGGCATTGCTGTAAGCCAGCGCGCGCATCCAGCGCTGGCGGGTGGCGGTATCGAAATGCATTCAGTGCTCCATAGTGAATTCGATCATGTCGGCGCGGGTCAGGCTGACGGAGTATTCCGCCGCGTGTTCTTCGCCTTCACGGTGGTTCAGGGTGCGCACGCACAGCAGCGGCGCCATATTGGGGATTTCCAGTACCTTGCTCTCTTTGGCCTGCGCGCGGCGGGCGCTGATGCGCGTTTGCGTGCGTAGCAGCGTCAGACCGGACTGTTCGCGCAGGTAGTCATGCAGTGAACCGCTGTTGAAGCCTTGCAGCAGCGGCCACAGCGAGAGGTCGGAAAAATAGTGGTCGATCTGGCACAGTGCGATGCCGTTAACCCGGCGCAGGGTGCGCAGGTGAATCACGTTATCGCCCTCGTTTATGCTGAGCGCATCGGCAATGTGGCTGGAGGCCGGACGCAGCACCGCCAGCAGTTTTTCGCTGGTGGGATGGCTGCCCTGGTCCAGCAGATTCTGACTAAAGCGCGCCTGGGCATTAAGCGGGTAATCGAACGGGCGCATCAGCACCAGCACGCCGACGCCCTGACGACGCTGAACCCAACCGCGTTCAACCAACTGGTCAATGGCGCGGCGCAGGGTGTGGCGGTTTACCTCGTAGCGCGCGGCAAGCTGATGCTCGGCGGGCAGATAGTCACCGCAGCGATAATGTTGACGTAGCTCCTGCTCAAGTCTCGCGGCAATTTCCTGATAACGCGTTGGATAACTGGTCGGATGTGTAGACAAGTGCATAGCAATCAATGCCTCGCTAATCAGATAAAGTGCTTACGCAAACGCTGGGAAAGGAAATCCAACAGGCTGACGGTGACGATGATTAACACCATCAGGGCGCAGGTTTGCTGGAACTGAAAGCCGCGAATCGCTTCCCATAAGGTCACGCCAATACCGCCTGCACCCACCATTCCGACCACCGTGGCCGAGCGAACGTTGGATTCAAAGCGATACAGCGAGTAAGAGATAAGCAGCGGCATGACCTGTGGCAGAACGCCGTACAGAATCTCTTCAATTTTGTTGGCACCGGTGGCGCGAATGCCTTCTACCGGACCTGGCTCAATAGCTTCTACCGCTTCGGAAAGCAGCTTGGAGAGCACCCCGGTAGTGTGGATAAACAGCGCCATCACCCCGGCGAATGGGCCTAACCCGACGGCGACCACGAACAGCATGGCGAAGACCATTTCATTGATGGCGCGGCAGGCGTCCATCAGGCGACGCATCGGCTGGTAAATCCACCACGGCACGAGGTTATCGGCGCACATCAGGCCGAAGGGAATCGACAGCACAACGGCGAGGGCAGTCCCCCAGACGGCAATTTGCAGGGTGACGGCCATTTCACCGAGATAGTCCTGCCACTGGCTGAAGTCCGGCGGGAAGAAGTCGGCGGCGAAGGTCGCCATATTGCCGGAATCCTGGATCAGCGTGAGCGGGGCCATTTCGGCACCTTTCCACGAGACCACCAGCACGGCGAGAAGAATGGCCCAGCTCAGCAGCGAGAACCAGCTACGTTTGGGCGGGGCGACGGTGATGGTTTGCATGTTTAGCTCCTGGGTGTCGATGTTTCGGGTCTGTTGTAGGCCGGATAAGGTGCTGGCACCGCCATCCGGCATGGAATCCCTTGCATTGCCTGATGGCGCTGCGCTTATCAGGCCTACAATTTGGTCACCAGGTTTACTGCACCGCTTTGGTGACGCTGGTCATAGCGCCCAGTGCGGCGGTCAGACGGTCAAGGTCATCGAGCTGCGCTTTCAATGCCGAGGTTTTGCTGGTTTTCTCTTCCTCGTTCAGCCCTTTGTTGTCCTTCACACCCTGCATCTCTTTAAACAGTGCCAGCTGGCGAATCGGCACCAGTTGCAGATCGCTGGAGGCGCGGAACGGTGCCCATCCCAGGCGTTCCAGTACGGTTTTCTGTTCCGGCGTTTTGCCGTAATTCATAAAGAAGTCGTACACCTTGTCCTTGGTGGTTTCGGAGAGGTTTTTACGCCAGACGATCGGATCGCCCGGGATCAGCGGCGACTTCCAGATCACCTTCAGCTCTTTCAGTTTTTCCGGTGCGGAAGTTTTCAGCTTGTCGAGGTTTTCGGTGTTGTTGGTGGCGACATCGACCTGCTTGTTGGCGACGGCCAGCGCGTTGGTTTCGTGTCCGGCGTTAACGGTGCGTTTGAAGTCGCTGGCGGAGATGTTGTTTTTGGCGAAGACGTAGTAGCCGGGGACGAGGAAGCCTGACGTTGAGTTGGGATCGCCGTTGCCGAAGGTCAGATCCTTACGTTTGGCGATCAGATCGTTCAGGTTATTGATCGGGCTGTCTTTGTTAACGATCAACACGCTCCAGTAACCTGGGGATCCGTCGGCGGCGACGGTCTGGGCAAACACTTGCCCGTTAGCGCGATCCACCGCTTCCATTGCCGAGAGGTTGCCGTACCAGGCGATATCAACTTTGTTAAAGCGCATTCCCTGGATGATCCCGGCGTAGTCCGGGGCGAAGAAGGCGTTCACTTTCACGCCCAGTGATTTTTCCATGTCCTTCAGGAACGGTTCCCACTGCGGTTTCAGATTTTGCTGTGATTCGGTCGAAATAATGCCAAAGTTCAGCGCTTTTTCTTGCTCTTCGGCATGGGCCGGGGTGAGCAGTGTGCTGAGACTAAACATGCTGGTGAAGGCCAGCGCGGCAACGGTCTTATAGCTCATTTCCATTCCTCATTGTGGGGATGTCAGGCAGCCTGCGCGTTCTGTTCGACGCGGTTCATGCTGCGGTAGAGATGGTCAAAACGATCGTTATCAAAATGCTGGCTGCTGCCATCAAAGAAGACGTTGCCCTGGCGCAGCGCGACGATGCGTTCGCAGTAGCGCAGGGCGTAATCCACCTGATGCAGCGTGACGACCACGGTGATGCCGTCGGTCTGGTTTATCTCGCGTAGGGTGTCCATCACGATCCGTGCGGATTCCGGGTCCAGCGAAGCAATCGGCTCGTCGGCGAGGATCACTTTGGCCTGCTGCATCAGTGCGCGGGCGATTGCGACACGCTGCTGTTGCCCACCCGAAAGTGTGGAAACGCGCTGGTATGCAAAGTGCGCCATGCCCACGCGGGTCAGCGCCTGGAGCGCGCGCTGTTTTTGTTCCTGGCTAAACCAGCTAAAACAGGTGCGCCAGAACGGCGTGCTGCCGAGCGCGCCAATCAGGACGTTCTCCAGCACCGTCAGGCGGTTCACCAGATTGAACTGCTGGAAGATGTAGCCGGTGTGGGCACGGCTTTTGCGGATATCGCGCGCCAGGCGGCCTTCATGTTGAACGGTGCGGCCCAGCAGCTCGACGCGGCTACCGGGGGATTTATCACCGGTGATCAAACCGCTTAAATGACGTAAAAGGGTGGATTTGCCGGAGCCAGACGGCCCAAGCAGAGCCACCATCTCACCGGAACAGATGTTCAGATCAACCGCATTGAGCGCCTGATGTTGATTGAAGGACTTGGAGAGTTTCTCGACGCGAATAATCGTTTGCATGATGCGGCCTCCCTAAAAAAGTGGCCCCATCGTGGCGGATTAATGTGACGTTTTCGTTAAGGGATGGTTACTAGACGATGAAGAGTTGAGCGCTATTTGATGACAGTACGGGAGGGCTGGCCTCCCGTTGGATTACTCTGTAGGGGGTTGCTGTTGTTTGACGACGTTGATCATCCACGGCACGCCATACTGGTCGCTCACTTTACCGAAACCGTGGGCCCAGAAGGTTTCCTGCCAGTCCATTTCGATTTTTCCGTTTGCTGCCAGGTTATCAAACCAGCGTTTGCCTTCATCGACGTTTTGCGTGTCGAGCACCAGCGTGAAGCCAGAGTAGTGAGCATTTCCGTCCGGGGCGCTATCGCTCATCATGATGTCACTGCCCGCAACGCGCAGGTTGGCGTGGGCGATGGCGGTGTCGGGGAATTTCATGCCTGAAGGGCAACCATCTTCGCTTTCCTGCGCCGATTTGGGCATTTCACCGAAGTTGATTTTGTAGAGTAGCTCAGCGCCTAACGTTTTTTGATAGTAGGCGATAGCGTCAGCGCAGTTGCCTGCAAAGGAGATATAGGGACTTAACGGCATAATCTTTACCTCAGGTAAAAGAAGCCAATTAAGTGTAGTTAGCGTCTGCAAAAATAAACCAGGCGGGAAGTATGAGCTTCCCGCCTGGCAGATGAGCTGGTGTTGACCTGATTAGCGTCGCGCTATCAGGCAATTTGCATCAGTTCTTTTTCACAAACTCAGATTTCAGCTTCATTGGGCCAAAGCCATCGATTTTGCAATCGATGTTGTGGTCACCTTCAACCAGACGAATGTTTTTCACTTTGGTACCAATCTTCAGCATGGAAGAGCTACCTTTTACCTTCAGGTCTTTCACGACGGTCACGCTGTCGCCGTCAGCCAGCAAGTTGCCGTTGGCATCTTTAACGATCAGTTCGTCGCTATCCTGCGCCGGTTCAGCATCGTTCCATTCGTGAGCGCATTCCGGGCAGATGAACATGCCGTTATCTTCGTAAGTGTATTCGGAGTTGCATTGCGGGCAGTGTGGTAATGACATGTGGATTTCCTCAAAAGTCAGCAGGGGCAAATGCGCCCAAAAAATGGCAGATTGCCGAAAAAGGCCGCAATTATACATAAAATCCCTGCATTTGTCGGGACTACTGCGCGATTACGCAAAATGATCTGCTGTAAAGACCCTCTGCTTTCACCTCAATGAAAGTATGGCGGAATATTTTTTAAGGGAAATTGCTACGCTTAGATATTTAAGATAAGGTGAGGCGAAATATCTGATATTCATAGGTAACATTGCTTAGAAATGCCTAAGTCATTGTGATTGAATATCATTGAACCCCTTAAATTTAGTAGGGGGATTCCGCTGGCATTTTTTAAAACTGAACTACGCTGTCTATCTTTCTTACTTATTTTCATAAGTGAGAGGCATCGGGCCAGCGGTTATACACCAAATTTATTTTAATAATATCAATTGGTTGTTTTGATTTTAATTATTTCTATACGTAATTATAAAAGCCAAAAAATCTATAAATAAAACGATTGGGCTAAATAAAAGTAATGCTATTTGCGTTAAGGAAAAATTTTCCATGCACACACAGACAATTTATGAATTAAGTCAGGAAGCGGAACGCTTGCTGATGCTCTCGCTTGAACATCTCAGGCAATTGCAAAAATTGCCCGTGACCTCGTTGGATGATGTCGCGCTAAAACAAGGAGAGCATAGCAGTCAGGTTGTTCAGCCCCTGCATTTCAGCGCGCGTGGCATGGATGTCCAGCAAGCAACGCTCAATAATGAGCTGCGCAAGATTACGCGTCTGGAAATGGTGCTGGCGATTGTTGGCACCATGAAAGCGGGAAAATCGACGACGATTAACGCGATTGTGGGGACAGAGGTGTTACCTAATCGTAATCGCCCCATGACGGCGTTACCAACGCTAATACGCCATACGCCGGGGCAGAAAGAGCCGGTGCTGCATTTTTCACATGTCGCGCCGATCGATGCCTTAATGAAGGTTTTGCAGCAACGCGTGCGCGAGTGCGATCGCCTGCGTCTTACGCAGACCCTGGAAATTGACAAGGATATGAATGTCCTGCTGCAACATATTGAAAATGGTGTGGCATTTGAACGGTATTATCTTGGCGCACAGCCTATTTTCCATTGTCTTAAAAGCCTGAACGACCTGGTGCGCCTGTCAAAAGCATTGGACGTTGATTTTCCTTTTGCTGCCTATGCTGCGATTGAGCATATTCCGGTTATTGAGGTTGAATTTGTCCATTTGGCCGGACAGGCAAGCTACCCAGGGCAATTAACGCTGCTGGATACGCCGGGGCCGAACGAGGCGGGACAACCGCACTTACAAAAAATGCTCAATGAACAGCTGGTGCGGGCCTCTGCGGTGCTGGCGGTGTTGGATTACACCCAACTGAAATCGATTTCCGATGAGGAAGTGCGTCAGGCGATTATGGCGGTCGGCAAGTCAGTTCCGCTGTATGCGCTGGTGAACAAGTTCGATCAGAAAGACCGCAACAGTGACGATGAAGACCAGGTGCGGGCGTTGATTTCCGGCACATTGATGCAAGGCGGAATCGCCCCTGAAAGAATTTATCCGGTCTCCTCAATGTGGGGCTATCTGGCAAACAGGGCGCGTCATGAGCTGACGACGCGCGGGCGACTGCCGGATCATCAGGAGCAACGTTGGGTGCAGGATTTTGCCGAAGCGGCGCTTGGCAGACGCTGGCGCACCACCGATCTTGACGATACGGAACACATCCGCCATGCCGCCGACCTGTTGTGGGAAGACTCGCTGTTTGAACAGCCGATCCAGAAAGTGATCCACGCCGCTTATGCTAATGCTTCGTTGTATGCGCTTCGCTCTGCGTCACATAAGTTATTGAACTATGCACAAAGCGTGCACGAATATCTGGAATTTCGCGCCCACGGGTTAACGGTCGCCTATGACAAACTGCGGCTGAACATCACGCATATTGAAGAGGATATGCAGCAGTTAGAAGTGAGCCAGGGGCGGGTGAGCGATGAAGTCAGCCATGAAGTAGAACTGGCGCTGGAGGCTGCCGCTGCCTATCTCAGTGAGCAACAGACTGAGATTCTTTGCGGTATCAATACGTTCTTTGTCAAAGATAACGTCCTGATGATGTCACAACACGGTCTGGGGAATGCTGTGAATACGGCAGAAATGGCCGGAGAGATGTTGGTGCTGCATGATGAAGGGCAGGCGAAAATTGTGTTAGATAAAATTCGCTCATCCTGTGAGGGGGTATTGCTGGCGGCGCAGGAAAGCATCAGCCGGGACTTAGCCCTGCGTTTTGAACAGCTTGAGTCGACGCTCTCCCGGGCGCTAAATGACGCGATGCGGCCAATTGAGCAAAGGGTGAAAGAGGAGCTAAACCACGCCGGTTTTCGTGCGCGGATCCGTTTTCCAGCGTTCCATACGGCGATGTTTAATTTCAATACCCGCCAATTGTTTAACGAGGCCATTGAGCAGGATATTCCGGCAGAAAATGCGCCGTCTACTGGCGGTGTGGTGCGTGACACTTTCTCTCGTTGGCTAAATCAACCCAACTGGGGATGGAATGATTACGTCGAAACAAAAACGCGTTATCTCATTGATATGGGCGCATTGCATAAAAACCTTGTGCAGTACGTCTCCCAGTTTTGCCAACAAATTCGTAAAGCTTTAGCTGCTCAGGTCGATATCTCCGTTACGGCTGGCATGGCCACATTTTTTGCTGATTTCTCTCTGTGCCTGGCGCAATTGCAGGCGAGTCTGAGTGAGAGCCTGACGCTACGCCAACAAAATGAATCGGCGGTGAATGCAATGAATGAGCAATTGCAGCAGCGCATTACGATTGCGGCATGGCTTTATGAAGATTCCCGATTGCTGCGTGACGATATCAATACCCTTTTTGCAACCGAGCACACATGACTAACGTTTTACTGGAAGGCCCCGGGAGGACGCTGGAGTGTGTCTACCCGAAGTTTATGGTCGATCTGGTTCAGGGAGATGAAACCAAACGTTCCGGCGGTTTTCTGCAACAGCAGAAGCGGCTGCGTGCGCGTCTGACGCAGGAAGTGTTATCCCAAACGCAACTGCGTGCGTGGGTGATGGCGGGAGTGTCCAGCGAGCATCTGGTGATGCGCCTTAAGCTGGTGGAGAAGCTGGCAGGCATGATTGACCCGGGTCATCTGGCGCTAGTACGGATCGCCGAAGGGCTGATGTTTTTGCAACAAACAGAACACCCGCGTGGGCTTTCAACCCCCGGTCTTTTACAGCAAATAAATTCACTGACTGACTGGTTTACCCAACGCGCGGCGTATAAAGAGAAGGCGCTGACCCAGCGCGGCCTCACGGTTCAGGCGGGCGAGCATAGCGAACAAATTTTTACCCGCTGGCGGGCTGGCGCGTATGACGGCTGGTCGTTACCAGGACGCTGTTTTGTCGCGCTGGAGGAGCTACGTTGGGGAGCTTTTGGTGATGCCTGCCGGTTAGCGAATGCCGATGTGGTGTTAATGCTAAAAGATAACCTGCGAACCATGGCGGCTCAGGCATTGGCGGACAGCGTGAATGCAGCGCCCGCTACGCGTCATTATTATCATCATTGGCTCAGCACGCCAGCTGTCGGCGGATCGGGCGAGTATAACGATATGCTGAGCTGGCTGGGGAGCTGGTGCGATGCGCAACGTCATCCGGTAAGCTGGTCGGTGACGCAGCGTTGGCAAAATGTGGCGCTGGGAATGCCGCGATTGTGTTCGGCAAAGCGGCTGGTCGATGCGATGGTTGAGGAGATTTTTGCACCGACCCTGCTCGTCAATTGAGCAGGGCTGGTGAGTAGGATAAAGGCAGGTTTAGTGGTGCAGAGAGTCTGCCGGGGTGGCCACCGCTTCGTTGGCGACCAGGTTTTTATTAAAACGTTTGGCGTACAGCGCGGTGATAATCGGCACCAGAATGGCGGTGACAATTACGCTGGCGGCAACCAGCGCCGTAGCGGATGCGGCAACCGGTTCGAACGCCGGATTAATCTGGGCGATAATCACCGGGTTTGCTACCGCAGCGCCTGCTGCTGAAGAGGCTGCGACGCCTGCCGTACCGTTCCCGCCACCAATAACACGGTCAGCAATAATCAGCGGGATACCGGTGATGACGATAACCGCGACACCCAGCATGATACCCAGCAGACCGGTATCAACGATCACGCTCAGGTTAATAGTGTTACCCAACGCGAAGCCGAAGAACGGGATCAACACCGGTGTGGCTTTGCTGAAGAAAGAACGCAGGTCGTGATCCAGGTTGCCCAACGTAAAGCCAATCAGGAACGGTAATACCGCGCCGATGAAATGGTGTGGCTCGAAGGAGGCCAGACCCGCAGAGCCGAGGATCACCATGGTCATTAACGGACCGGATTCCAGAGACATCAACACAAATGCGCCGGACTCTTCTTTGGTGCCGTACTGGTTCATCAGACTGGCGTACAAACCACCGTTGGTCATGTCCATTGCGGAGACAATTGCCAAAACTGAGAGGCCTGCAAAGAACCCAGTTTGAATACCGGTATCAGGAATAAATGAAGCAGCAATCATTGCCACTACCCAAGCCACGGCTATTTTGGTTATTACCAGCGTACCGGACTTGCGTAATACCGTACCGGTTGCCCGCAAATCGATAGATGCGCCGATACAAAAAAACCACACTGCCAGAATCGGTACCGTTCCGCTGATCATTCCTTTGGTAAACGAACCGAAATACGCACCGGTATCCGGAGCTAACGTATTTAACACTGCGCCTAATAACAGAGGAATCAACATCATTCCGCCGGGGATGCGTTCAATCGTGGCTTTAATTTTCATAAACGTCCTCATGTCTTGTCGCTGCTAAAACTCGCGCAAGAGGGTAAAAATTAATAAATTCAAATGGTTACTGGTATTTCTTAACAAAGAAAATCGCTATCTCTTTGTTTTATAAAATCTAACGCGGCATACGTTGAGCGTGTTGCTGCTCCCAGGGATATTGCGTCTGGAATTAGTTTGCATTCATGGGAACATTGATTCAATCAAAATAAAACGATGTTTTAGTTATCTTCATCACATATTCCGCGCAAAAGTTTCCGGTCGGTCTGATTATTAAAAAAGCTGTGATCTTTTTGTGAAGGGATTAGGTGGTTTTTTTGCTAGCAGAATAATAGTGACCGCTGTGATTGTTGGTGCAATAAAGCGATTTATTCTTGTATTTAATTGTCAGTAAATCGCAAGCATTACATGTAAAAAAGCTGACTAAGAATGACCTAATTTACGCATGTTGACGAAATGAAAAACTATATGTGAAGTTGATCACAAATTTAAACGCTGTTAGGGTAAAGAGGTCATTAACCGCCCAATCAGGCGTCAACAGGTTCGGTTGTACTGTGCGTTTCTCGTCAGTGTAAGTAAACCTGCTACGCTTGTTACAGGGAATGCGCCTGTGCATTCCCCGCTCGGTGATGACCCTGACGCATGGGCGTTAGGGGACTCGAACTGGAGCGTGACAGGGCTAAGTCTATGAGGACGAGTATGCTAAAAAGGAAAAAAATAAAACCGATAACGCTGCGCGACGTTACCATCATTGATGACGGTAAATTGCGAAAAGCCATTACCGCAGCGTCGTTAGGTAATGCGATGGAGTGGTTCGATTTTGGTGTTTATGGATTTGTTGCTTACGCATTAGGTAAAGTGTTCTTCCCGGGGGCTGACCCCAGCGTGCAGATGGTTGCTGCACTCGCCACCTTCTCTGTTCCCTTTCTGATTCGACCGCTTGGCGGATTGTTCTTCGGTATGCTCGGCGATAAATACGGTCGTCAGAAGATACTCGCTATCACCATCGTGATCATGTCGATCAGTACATTCTGTATCGGTCTTATTCCCTCTTATGCCTCAATTGGTATCTGGGCACCGATTCTGCTGTTGCTGTGTAAGATGGCGCAGGGGTTCTCGGTCGGCGGAGAGTATACCGGGGCATCGATTTTTGTCGCAGAGTACTCGCCAGACCGTAAGCGCGGATTTATGGGCAGTTGGCTGGACTTCGGCTCGATTGCCGGGTTTGTGCTGGGCGCGGGCGTGGTGGTCCTGATCTCAACTATCGTCGGCGAGGATAACTTCCTTGAGTGGGGCTGGCGTATTCCGTTCTTCCTGGCTCTACCGTTAGGGCTGATTGGTCTGTACCTGCGCCATGCGCTGGAAGAGACGCCGGCGTTCCAGCAGCACGTGGATAAACTGGAGCAGGGCGATCGTCAGGGTCTGCAGGAAGGTCCTAAGGTCTCGTTTAAAGAGATTGCGACTAAGCACT
Source organism: Citrobacter sp. B72 (assembly GCF_016894305.1). Classification (NCBI taxonomy): domain Bacteria; kingdom Pseudomonadati; phylum Pseudomonadota; class Gammaproteobacteria; order Enterobacterales; family Enterobacteriaceae; genus Citrobacter; species Citrobacter sp. B72. Next base: position 4,569,217 of record NZ_CP069801.1, on the reverse strand, counting down.
GGCGCAGCCTGTTGGCATGTGTTGGTCTGGTGATTGCCACCAACGTCACCTACTACATGCTGCTCACCTATATGCCGAGCTATCTGTCGCATAACCTGCATTACTCTGAAGACCACGGCGTGTTGATTATTATTGCCATCATGATTGGTATGCTGTTTGTGCAGCCGATTATGGGGTTGCTCAGCGACCGTTTCGGGCGTCGTCCGTTTGTGATCATGGGCAGTATTGCGCTGTTTGTGCTGGCGATTCCGGCATTTATTCTGATTAACAGTAACGTTATTGGCCTGATTTTCGCCGGATTGTTGATGTTGGCGGTGATCCTCAACTGCTTTACCGGGGTGATGGCGTCAACGTTACCGGCGATGTTCCCGACGCATATTCGCTACAGTGCGCTGGCCGCCGCGTTTAATATCTCGGTATTAATCGCCGGTCTGACTCCGACATTGGCCGCATGGCTGGTGGAAAGCTCGCAGAATCTGATGATGCCCGCTTATTATCTGATGGTGATTGCGGTAGTAGGTTTGATTACCGGCGTGACCATGAAAGAGACGGCTAATCAGCCGCTGAAAGGCGCGACACCTGCTGCTTCGGATATTCAGGAAGCGAAAGAGATCCTCGGCGAACACTACGATAACATTGAACAGAAAATCGAAGATATCGATCAGGAAATTGCTGAGCTACAGGTTAAGCGCACGCGTCTGGTGCAGCAGCATCCGCGTATTGAAGAGTAACGGTGTTATTGCCTGATGGCACTACGTTTATCAGGCCTACGGGCAGCGTTGTACTTTCGTAGGCCGGATAAGGCGCTAGCCGCCATCCGGCGCATGGACCGGGCATTCGTGTTATTGCCTGATGAGACTACGTTTATCAGGCCTACGGGCAGTGTTGTACTCAGTAGGCCGGATAAGGCGTTAGCCGCCATCCGGCGCATGGCCCGGGCATTCGTGTTATTGCCTGATGGCACTACGTTTATCAGGCCTACGGGCAGCGTTGTACTTAGTAGGCCGGATAAGGCTCTAGCCGCCATCCGGCGCATGGCCCGGGCATTCGTGTTAATGCCTTGGCACTACGTTTATCAGGCCTACGGGCAGCGTTGTACTTTCGTAGGCCGGATAAGGCGCTAGCCGCCATCCGGCGCATGGCCCGGGCATTCGTGTTAATGCCTGATGGCACTACGTTTATCAGGCCTACGGGCAGCATTGTACTCAGTAGGCCGGATAAGGCTCTAGCCGCCATCCGGCGCATGGCCAGGGCATTCGTGTTATTGCCTGATGGCACTACGTTTATCAGGCCTACGGGCAGCATTGTACTCAGTAGGCCGGATAAGGCGCTAGCCGCCATCCGGCGCATGGCCCGGGCATTCGTGTTATTGCCTGATGGCACTACGTTTATCAGGCCTACGGGCAGCATTGTACTCAGTAGGCCGGATAAGGCGCAAGCCGCCATCCGGCGCATGGCCAGGGCATTCGTGTTATTGCCTTGGCACTACGTTTATCAGGCCTACGGGCAGCGTTGTACTCAGTAGGCCGGATAAGGTGTTAGCCGCCATCCGGCGCATGGCCAGGGCATTCGTGTTATTGCCTGATGAGACTACGTTTATCAGGCCTACGGGCAGCATTGTACTCAGTAGGCCGGATAAGGTGTCTTATGATATCAACTTAAGGTTGGCTTAATCTGTGTCAGGCAAACTCTCCTCCATAGTTTCGGAGGAGAGTGTCATGAAAACCCGTATTTATGAAAGTTTGACCACCGTGTGCAGTGTGCTGATTGTCAGCAGCTTTTTGTATGTGTGGGTGAGCTCTTACTGATTTTTCGCCAATTCCACCCATGCGCGAGTGCCGCTGGCTCCCTGGCGATTTTGCAGATAGAAATGCCCGTGATGTAACTGGGTGATGCGACTGACAATGCTCAGCCCCAGCCCAATCCCACCAAAACGGCTGTCCATACGGACGAATGCTTTACTTAACTCCCCGCATTTACTTTCATCAATGCCCGGCCCTTCATCTTCGACGGCCAGGACGGCATCATGCTCGGTGTTCAGGCTAATCGTAATATGGGTGCCTTCCGGGCTGTAACGATGCGCGTTTTCCACCAGATTTCGTAGCAGCATCCGCAACAGCGTAGCATCGCCACGCACGACAACGTCCGCCGCGCTTTGTGGCAGGAGCAGCGTCTGTTTACGTTGGTCCAGCATGGTGCTGAGTTCATCGTAGGAGGGCAGAATAACGTCCTCCAGCAGTTTGACATGCTGGTAGCTCCCGGCCGAAAACGACTGTCCGACGCGGGCGAGTTGCAGCAGCTGCGATACGCTGTCCATCATTTGATCAAGGCGGGCAATCAACGGCGTAACGTCGACCTTATGGGTTTTGGATAATAATTCCAGATGCAGGCGAACGCCTGACAGCGGTGTGCGCAGTTCGTGGGCGACATCGGCGGTAAATAAACGTTCGTTTTCAATAGTGCTGGTCAGCCGCGTTACCAGGTCATTGAGCGCTGAGACAACGGCCTGGATCTCAACGGTTGAGCTGTGAATTTCAATGGGGGCCAGGTTATCGGCTGCTCGCGCCTCTAACTCTTTTTGCAGATCGGCAAGGGGACGGGTAATACGTCGCACCGCCTGGTAGCAAATTAGCAGCGTCAGGCTGACCATAAAGATGCCGGGGACGATCAGGCTGGCGATAGCCTCGCGGATCTCATGCATGATGTGGCGATCGTTGTTACGGTTATCGCGCAGCGCCTGTTCGAATAACTGTATTTGCTCGGTACTTTCGTGCCACAACCAGAAGGTGCTAATGAGCTGAAAGACCAGCAGAATTAGACCGATCGTCAGTATTAACCGTTGGCGAAGAGGGAGAGGTCGTTTTAGATATTGCAGCAGCTTCACTTAGCTTTCCTCAGTGGCGACCAGCATATAGCCAAATCCCCTGACCGTGCGGATGCGTGATTTCCCCACTTTATCGCGCAGATTATGGATATGGACTTCCAGCGTATTGGTCGACGGTTCGTTATCCCAGCTGTAGATGTCGTTATACAGAATTTCCCGGTGAACAGGACTGCCTGCCTTGAGCATCAGACGCGACAGGAGCGCGTATTCTTTCGGCGTTAAGATAACCTCTTGTCCGTCCATCCACACCTGGCGACGACCGATATTCAGTGTCAGATTGCTGACAATTAATTCACTTTCACCCTGATTGTTGTGGCGACGCAGAAGTGCCCGGATGCGGGCGTGCAGTTCTTCCAGTGCGAACGGTTTGACCAGATAGTCATCGGCACCCACGTCCAGCCCGCTGACCCGGTCTTTGAGCGTGTCACGGGCGGTGAGGATCAGCACGGGGAGAGAGTATTTCTTCTGTCTGATACGGGTCAGGAAGTGCAAACCGTCTTCATCCGGCAAGCCCAGGTCCAGAACAACCAGACTGTAATGTCCGGTCTCCAGACACTGCTCGGCTGCACGGGCGGTTGACACGCCATCACAGGCGTAGCCTTCTGTTTGTGCAGCGAGTATCAGTCCCTGTAGTAACAACGTGTCGTCTTCAACAATCAGAATTTTCATTCGTTTAGCCTCCCCGGCAGGGTTGCAGAATATCATCTGCCGCCTGATATTTCTGTGTTTGCACGCCCGTTAATCCCAGCAGAGTTGAGAAGAGATTATCCTGCGAGAAGTCTTCTGAGCTTGCCCGTTTTTGCAAACATGTCTGAGAGACCTGATAGCGTTGCTGATAATCTTCTGAGAGCCACAGCAGCATCGGCACATGTTTTTGCGTATCTGGTGCAATCGAATACGGCAGGCCGTGCAAATAGACGCCATTTTCCCCTAAGGATTCGCCGTGATCGGAAAGATACACCAGGCTGGTGGTGAAATTATCCTGATGTTCTTTCAGTATATTGATCGCTTTATCAACAATATAGTCAACGTAAAGAATGGTGTTGTCGTAAGTATTGACCAACTGTTGCTGCGAACAGGTCTGGATTTCGTTGGTATCGCAGGTTGGCGTAAATTTCTTAAACTGCGCAGGATAGCGGTTGTAATAGGTCGGACCGTGGCTGCCGATGGTATGCAGCACAATCACGCCGTCGCCTTGCAGATTATTAATGTACTCTTCCAGCCCGTGGAACAGGACTTCATCGTAGCATTCACCGTCAATACACTGCCCTGGCAGGTTCAGCTTAGTCATATTCTGGTGTGGAACCCGGTCGCAAGCCCCTTTGCAGCCGCCGTCGTTATCGTTCCACAGAACGTTAATTCCCGCCCGCTGAATGATGTCGAGTACGCCTTCCTGATGCTGTGCCAGTTCTTCGTCGTAGTGCGCGCGTGGCATATCCGAGAACATGCAGGGTACTGATACTGCCGTTGCCGTTCCGCAGGATGTGGTGCGGGGGAAATAGACCACATCATCTTTTTCCAGCAGCGGGTTGGTCTGGCGCGAGTAGCCTGACAGGGAGAAGTTATCGCCGCGCGAGGTCTCGCCGAGAACCACAATCGTCAGGTTCTTACGCTTTTCTTTCACCATCAACGGATTGCGATGTGCATCCTCGCCAATGCGCACCAGCGGCAGGTGGGCCAGTCGCTGGTGTGAATACCAGGATGACGTCGCCACAATGCTGTTGGATGGACTGAGGGATTTCACCAGTTCTTTGTTGTTGCGAAACAGTGAGGCGTAATCTTTATAGAAGAACGCAGCGACCAGCACGATCAGCAGCGCGGAGATCAGAATGTTCGCGCCACGAAACAGTACGCTGCGCATAACTGGCGTGATCGGTTTAATTTTTACCCAGCAGGCAATGAGCGCGGCCAGAATGCCGCTCACCCCGAGTGTGATGAGCATTTGCGGCGTCAGCAAAGCAAAGGTTTCGGCGGGCGTAGTGTCCATCATATTGGCGATCATCGAGCGGTCGATGATGATGCCGTAGGTCATGATGAAATATTGGGCCGATGCACCAACCAGAATGAAAATGCACGCCACCAGGCGATTAAGCCACAGGAATGAGGCCAGCGTCAGCACGATGTTCATGACGCTGAACGCGACGACTGGCATTGATAAAAACACCAGCACGTTACGCACAGAGTCCAGAGGCAGGTCTTGCAGCACTTGTTTATAGAACGCAATGTTCAGGAAGGTCGCAAGATAAAATGAGATCAGCAGAAGCCAGCTGATTAGCCCGAGAGTGGGCCTTTTAAACAAGAGCTTTAACATTAAGGGGGTTCCATCGACTATGTGGCGCAAATCCTCTCAAAGTAAAATTAAGCCAACCTTAAGTTCTTAATGTTGATTTTTCGAAGAGCGGTAGGAGAACGTTGACCCGATGAACTTACGCCATCGGGCCACGACGATTGTTGGCGTTAGTTATTGTTTACCGGGGCATCCAGTGGATACGGGTTTTTATGGATCCGGTTGTAGTTCAATGCGTACAGCGCGGTGATGATCATCAGCGTGACGAACGACCACATCACTTCTTTGGCGCCGGAACCGACAACCGCCCAGATGCAGTAGACAAAGGCGATAAAGGTCACCAGTAAGTACATCGGGCGTGCTTTACCAAAGTGGCCATGGCCGAGCAGCAGCAGCGCGGCGCAGGTGTACAGATACGGCACCAGGGTGAAGATAACGGAAACCGAAGAGACCAGACCAAACTCTTTTGCTGCGTTCGGCGACATGCTGCTGAACTGGAAGATGGTCATCAGGATGCCGACAATAATTAACCCGGCCACTGGCGTACCGGCTTTGTTCACGCGGGCAAAAATCGGTGGGAACAGGCCGTCATCGGCTGCGGCTTTGGCGGTTTGCCCGGCAAGCAGCGTCCAGCCGCCCAGAGAACCAAGACACCCGGCAGCAGCACAGAAGGAAACTATCGCCCCAGCGGTGTCACCCAGCGCCATACGTGCGGCATCACCGAACGGAGAGGCTGATACACGCAGCGCCGCGTTAGGGATCATACCCATGATTGCGGTGGTGGAGAGCACGTAGCAAACAGCGGCAATCAGCACGCCGCCCATGGTAGCGATAGGTACGTTACGTTTGGGATTTTTAACCACGCCAGCCGCAACGGAGGCGCTTTCCACCCCGATAAATGACCACAAGGTGACGTTCAGAGTGCTTTGAATCGCGCCGAAGGTGTTCATCCCGCTGACGTTCCAGGCTGCCATATAGGTTTCACCGCGGAACCAGAACCAGCCGAAGACGGCAATCCCGACAATTGGCACCAGTGCCAGTACCGTTGCGACGGCCTGCACGCGGGTGATCATTTTCGGTCCGACAATGTTCAGTAATACGAAGATCCACAGCACTACGACGCAGGTCAGCGTCAGGACCAGCGGATCTTTTAAGATGGGGAAGAAGTAGCTCAGGTAACCGACGCCAATGACCACCATGGCGATGTTACCAATCCAGCAGGCCAGCCAGTACAGTACGTTGGTCTGGTAGCCCAAAAAAGGACCGAAGCAGCGGCGGGCGTAAGCATAAGAACCACCGGGACTGGAGTCTAAGGACGACATTTTGGCGTACACCATCGACAGTGCCAGAGCACCGATAATCGTGACCAACCATCCGTAGATTGCAATCCCGCCAGTTGACGCAAGGTTTGCGGGTAGCAGGAATACACCGGAACCCATAATATTCCCCGACACCATAAGGGTGACGGGGATTAAGCCCACTTTGTGAGCATCAGCATCCGTCGACATATTTTTTAACTCCTGATAAGGATAAATGACGCCTTATCATACCTCGTCAAAAGTCTGTTTAATGATGACGGAGCTGGGGTATCGCTAATGCTGATATTATTATGGCTTATCGCTAACTGATTAAAAATCAGGCGGCGGATGGCTCCCTATGTTGGCTAACATAATGCAGAGGCGTCATCCCATAGAACTCTTTGAATACGGAGATAAAGTATGAGGTACTGTTATATCCACACAGTTGAGAGACCTGAGAAATGTTTTTGCCGTCCATCAGTAATTGATTGACGGCATATCGCATGCGACATGTGGTAATTATTTGGCTGTAACTTGTATTTTCACTTTTGAGCTTTTTCTTTAACAAACTGGGACTCAGGCATAAGCAACTGGCAACCATGCTTAAATTCCAGTCTTTATGTATATCGCTCTCAATAATGTGATAAACGCTATCGCTGATACAGTTGCGTAGCATATACATGAGCAAAGAAATAAACTTTTTGCTGTCGAGAAAGCGTGATAACACCGTGAACAGTAGCGAGCGCGTACGCTCTCTTTCAGCTTCGTTCACTGTGTCCATTACGCTATGTTGGGCTGCCACCCTGAAGACATCCGGCGTCAGGCACGCGGCGGTCATCACTGGGCTGGCACTGCGTTGCCAGAGTGGGATCTGTGAAAGGTCTTTATTTAAAAAGCGCAGATAATCTTTAATGATATCGCGGCTGATATGTACGACCAATGCGTTATTAAGTGATGAGAAATCGATAATATTATTATCGCATGCCACCAGTGCCATATGATTATCTTTTAAACTGATGGCTTCTTTACCGTTAATCCTTAACCAAACATCCTTCTCCGTTAATACAACAACACAAGCTTCTTTGCTGCAAAGCCTCATACCCAACTCCAGGAATATGAACATAAAACACCGTAGCTCAACATCAGATGAGCCAAATCGGCTAAATTGAAATTGTATGATGAAACCAGGACTGCAATAAAATAACGTGTCTGAAATTAATTACAATGTTTGGCGGGATTTTTCTTATGTACACATTTTTGTACGCAAGTGGAAAGGCGCTATTTGCGTATAAAAAAAGCGCGGGGTGGTCCCGCGCAAAAAGGTATGACAATGTTATTGTTTTGCAGCAATACTCAGGAATTACTCAAGCATGACATGTCTACCTTAAACATCGGACTATCTATAAAACGACATTATGCTTTCACGCACATAACGTGGTACACACCGTCAATAATTTCCGTTCCTTCGGTTTCATGTTCAAATCCAGGGAAGTGGTGGTCCCAGGACTGCAACGAACGTAGATAACTAATCTGCGGGCTATTGGCGTCGCCAAAGTTTTCCCCGGATAGCAGCATCGGAATTCCTGGTGGGTAAGGAATTACGGAATTCGCGGCTATACGACCCGGCAGATTTTCAATGGCCACCATCTCAACGTTATCGCTGACTATCGCGTTATAGGCTTCACGCGGGGTGATTTCAGCAACAGGCAGGCCGGAGTAGGCCGCGTTAAGACGTGCGCCTGGGTTGTTCTCTTTCAGCCAGGCGAACATGGTGTCGCCCAGATCGTGAATGCCCATGTTGGCGTAAGTGTCTGGATGTTCCTCAACCAGTTCTGGCATCACCTGTGCCAGCGGGGTATTGGCATCGTAATGGTGTTTGAAAGAGCACAACGTGTTGATCAGTGTGCCCCATTTCCCGCGGGTAATCCCCATAGAGAACAGGAACATAATCTGGAAATCGGTGGTGCGGGTCGGCACGATGCCGTGACGGCCAAGCCAGGCGGTGACCAGTGCAGCCGGTACGCCGTTCTCTTCCAGTTCACCATCGTCGCCCATCCCCGGAGCCAGAATGCTGACTTTGATCGGGTCCAGCATGCTCCAGTTATCCGGCAGGTCTTTAAATCCGTGCCAGGATTCACCCGGGCGCATTACCCAGCAGTTCTGGTCGGTGGTCAGGAGTTGGGTTGGCGCATCGGCAAAGTCATAGGTTTTGCCGGTCTGCGGATCGGTCACAATCTCTTTGTTCCACGGTTTGAAGAACCAGTCGCCTTCGGCGGTGAATTCTTTGTACAACCGTGCCATGGCCTGACGGAAATCGACCGCTTCGTCGATCACTTCCTGGGTGAGCGACAGGCCGCTGTTACCGTCCATCATGGAGACCGCCACGTCGTTTGAGGCGCAGATGGCATACAGCGGAGAGGTAGTGGCGTGCATCATGTACGCCTGGTTAAAGCGGGAGAAGTTCACGGCCCCACGACCTTCACGAACGTGAATGTAAGATGCCTGAGAAAGCGCATTCAGCAGTTTGTGGGTCGAGTGGGTGGCAAAAACGGTAGGACCGTTATGATCGCCCGGCGCGCCACGCATGGCGTAGTGATCGGCATAAATTGGGTTGAAGCGAGCATAGCCGTACCAGGCCTCATCGAAGTGGATGCGATCGCTGGTTTGCGCGAGCAGGTCCTGGGCCTCTTTGGCGTTGTAGCAAACACCGTCGTAGGTACAGTTGGTCACAACGCTGTAAGACGGTTTTTGCCCGGCTTTACCTTTGGTCAGCGGGCTTTCGCTGATCTTTTTCTGCAATGTTTCAGGCTGCATTTCCTGCGGGTAGATAGGCCCGATAATGCCGTACCGGTTGCGGCTTGGCACCATGTACACCGGTTTTGCCCCGGTGAGGATAAGCCCCTGCTCGATGGATTTATGGCAGTTACGATCCAGCACCACGACGTCATCATCGGTCATACAAGCCTGCATGATGGTGCGGTTAGAGCCGGAAGTCCCGACCACCACGGACCAGGAGCGGTCAGCGCCAAATACGCGGGCGGCATATTTTTCGCTCTCGCCAAACGCGCCGGTATGATCCAGCAGCGAGCCGAGCGATGCGCGTTCAATACCCATGTCGCTACGGAATAAGTTTTCACCATAGTAATCATGGTAGAAACGACCGGCCGGCGTTTTGGTGAATCCGACGCCGCCCTGGTGACCCGGAGCTGCCCAGGAGTATTCATGGATGTCGCCGTACTTCATCAGCGCGCTGAACAGTGGTGGCAGAAGTTGTTGGCGGTAGCGGGTCATCGCCGCAACGGCGCGACCGGCGATAAAGTCTGCGGTATCTTCCAGAATCCAGGCGAATTCATCGACAAGCTCCAACAGGTCGCGATCCAGCGATGCGGTGGCTTTTTCGCGATCGCCCAGCAGGAAAACGGGAACGTTTTGCTGGCGCTCGTGGAGCTTGCCGATCAATTGCCTGACGTTCAGGTGCTCGTCTTGTTGTTCCATTTGATAGCTGAACATCAGGCAATCAATGGCTTCATTGGCGGCGAGGATTGCGTAACCATCGTCGAATGAGGTGGACTTAATGACGGTAACATTTTGGCGGCTTAATGCGTCAGCCAGACGTTCGACAGCGCTACCGACCCAGGTGTCCTGATGCAGAAACTCACTTTCAACAATTAATACTTTCATCATCTTTTACCCGGTTGTGGAAAGGTTGCAATCTATGAATTGCAGACACACCGTATGAATGTGACGCAGGCAAGTATTATCCTGTCAAAATGGGCTGTAAAGCGGGTAAAAAATAGTCTGATTTGTGTTTAATTTGTTTTTAAACAGTAGGTTATGTTTGCTTGTTGGCGGTTTTTCACCGCCGTTTATCGACAGGGGGAATATTTTTTTGGCTGATACTGATATTGCCGAATGATATCAACCAGCGATTGTTTGCCGATGCTGCTGGCTTAGTTTGCGGTACTGCTGCGGCGACATGCCGACAAACTTGCTGAAGGTGTCATAAAAACGGCTGCTGGATCGGAATCCGGCGGTCAACGCAACGTCGAGAATGGTTTTATCGGTATCGCTAAGCAATGCGCGGACGTGATTAATCCGCATTGCCGTGATGTACTGCTTCAGGGTGAGTTGCATTACGCGTTGGAAAATCCCCATCGCGTAGTTGGCGTTGAGCTTCACGTGTTCCGCGACGTCGTTGATGGTGAGCGCCTGATCGTAGTTGTCGGCAATAAAGCTCAGCATTTGGCTGACGTAAAACTGGGCGTGCCGCGACACGCTGTTTTTGTGGGTTCGCGAGGTTTTATTGACCAGGATAGGCTGCCAGCCGGAAAGGCTAAACCGTTTGAGCATCAGACCAATTTCATCAATGGCGAGCTGGCGAATTTGTTCGTTCGGGTTGCTCAGTTCCTGTTGCCAGCGCTGAACCTCAAAGGTGCTCAACTGCTGCGACGCCAGCGATTTGATGACCATTCCATGGGTAACATGGTTGATCAGCTCGCGATCCAGCGGCCAGGAGAGGAAAAGGTGCATCGGTAAATTGAAGATAGCCATGCTTTGGCAGCTGCCCGGACGCGTGAGCTGATGCGGTGTACAGGCCCAGAATAGCGTGATGTGTCCCTGTTTTATCTGCACGACTTCGTTGTTGATAAGGTACTCGACGTCACCATCAAACGGAACATTGATCTCCACCTGCCCATGCCAGTGGCTGGCAGGCATAGCATGCGGTGAGCGCAACTCGATATCCATCCGTTGATATTCTGAGTACAGCGATAGCGGGCTGCGGGTTTGTTCTTCATCGCTACTGCACATGTGCGGATCGGGAGGGAGAGGCGATGTCGGTAATGTACTCATGGTTGCTCCATTTCCTGAATTATCAGAATCATGTCATTTAACACGTATTAAGGCTGAGAATCAGGACACAAATTGGACCGTTACCATTGAGCATAGCGACATTTTGCGGCCGCATACTCTGCTTTTTGGGTAATTTTGTCCCATAAACTCAGATCCAATAGGGCGCAGAGTGATGATCTGAGTTTATGGGAATGCTCAGCAGGGAAGTCGGAGGTTTTCATCTATGCGCTGTGCCACCATGACTGTGTTCACTAATGTTCTGGAGAGTCATGATGTCTGCACCCAAAATTACCTTTATCGGCGCCGGTTCCACGATTTTCGTCAAAAATATTCTTGGGGACGTCTTTCACCGCGATGCGCTTAAATCTGCGCATATCGCCTTGATGGATCTCGATCCTACGCGTCTGGAAGAGTCACACGTTGTTGTGCGCAAGTTGATGGATTCTGCGGGCGCGTCTGGACGAATCACCTGCTATACCGATCAAAAAGCAGCATTACAGGATGCTGATTTTGTGGTGGTCGCTTTCCAGATTGGCGGCTATGAACCTTGTACCGTCACCGATTTTACGGTGTGTAAACGCCATGGTCTGGAGCAGACGATTGCCGACACGCTGGGGCCGGGCGGCATTATGCGCGCGCTGCGCACCATCCCGCATTTATGGCAGATTTGTGAGGATATGACCGAAGTCTGTCCGCAGGCCACAATGCTTAACTACGTTAACCCGATGGCAATGAACACCTGGGCAATGTATGCGCGCTATCCGCATATTAAGCAGGTTGGGTTGTGTCATTCGGTGCAGGGGACGGCGGAGGAGTTGGCCCGCGATCTGAACCTCGACCCTGCTTCTTTGCGCTATCGCAGTGCCGGGATCAACCATATGGCGTTTTATCTGGAGCTGGAGCGCAAAACGGCGGACGGTGCCTATGTGAATCTCTACCCGGAGCTGCTGGCGGCCTATGAATCCGGTCAGGCGCCGAAACCAAATATTCACGGAAATACCCGTTGCCAGAACATTGTGCGTTATGAAATGTTCAAAAAATTGGGGTATTTCGTCACCGAATCGTCGGAGCACTTCGCCGAATATACGCCGTGGTTTATCAAACCGGGGCGTGAAGATTTGATTGAGCGCTATAAGGTGCCATTGGATGAATATCCGAAACGTTGTGTGGAACAGTTGGCGAACTGGAAAAAAGAGCTGGAAGAGTACAAAACGGCTGAGCGGATCGACATTAAACCGTCGCGCGAATATGCCAGCACTATCATGAATGCTATCTGGACCGGTGAACCGAGCGTCGTGTATGGCAACGTTCGCAATGACAATCTGATCGATAACCTGCCGCAAGGCTGCTGCGTTGAGGTCGCTTGTCTGGTTGATGCGAATGGTATTCAGCCAACGAAAGTCGGGACTCTCCCGTCACATTTGGCGGCCATGATGCAAACCAATATCAATGTTCAGACCCTGCTAACGGAAGCCATCCTGACGGAGAATCGCGATCGCGTTTATCACGCGGCGATGATGGATCCGCATACCGCCGCGGTACTGGGGATTGAAGAGATTTATGCGCTGGTGGACGACCTGATCGCGTCTCACGGCGACTGGCTGCCGGCCTGGCTGCACCGTTAATACACAATCACGCCGGGCATTGCATCCGGCGTTTAACCTCTGACGTTTCCTCTTACAGAAGGCGGGCGCTGGTAACAGCGACCCGATACCCTATGAGCATATCTCTGACAACAAAACTCAGTTATGGATTTGGAGCGTTTGGTAAGGATTTCGCCATCGGTATTGTGTACATGTACCTGATGTATTACTACACCGACGTAGTGGGATTATCGGTGGGGCTGGTCGGAACGTTGTTCCTGGCGGCAAGGATCTGGGATGCGGTAAACGATCCCATCATGGGCTGGATTGTGAACGCCACCCGATCGCGCTGGGGAAAATTTAAACCCTGGATCTTGCTCGGTACGCTGGCGAACTCATTGGTGCTGTTTTTGCTTTTTAGCGCACATCTTTTTGAGGGTACTGCGCAGGTCGTATTTGTTTGCGTGACGTATATATTATGGGGAATGACCTACACCATTATGGATATTCCATTCTGGTCACTGGTGCCAACCATTACGCTGGATAAACGCGAGCGTGAACAACTGGTGCCGTACCCCCGTTTCTTCGCCAGCCTTTCTGGGTTTGTTACCGCAGGCGTGACGCTGCCTTTTGTGAGCTATGTTGGCGGAGCAGATCGTGGTTTTGGTTTTCAGATGTTTACACTAATTCTCATCGCGTTCTTTATCGTTTCCACCGTTGTGACGCTACGGAATGTGCATGAGGTTTATTCGTCAGACAGTGAGGCCACGGCAGACAGCAGTCGTCTTGGGTTGAAAGCGATCATTGGGCTCATCTATAAAAATGACCAGCTATCCTGCCTGTTAGGTATGGCACTGGCTTACAATATTGCATCTAATATCATTGCTGGCTTTGCCATTTACTATTTTACCTACGTGATTGGCGATGCAAGTCTCTTCCCGTACTACATGTCTTACGCAGGTGCGGCAAACCTGTTGACGCTGATTTTCTTTCCTCGGCTGGTAAACGCGTTGTCACGACGGATCTTGTGGGCTGGGGCATCGGTGTTGCCGGTGCTTAGCTGTAGCGTACTACTGGTGATGGCGCTGGCAGATTTCCATAATATCTTACTGATTGTTATAGCGGGTGTTTTACTGAATATTGGTTCTGCGCTTTTCTGGGTGTTGCAGGTCATTATGGTGGCGGATACCGTTGATTACGGCGAATACAAACTTAATGTTCGTTGTGAAAGTATCGCTTATTCGGTGCAGACAATGGTGGTAAAAGGTGGGTCAGCATTTGCCGCTTTCTTTATCGCGTTGATACTCGGAGTGATTAATTACGCGCCAAATGTCGCGCAGTCTGCCGAAACCATCGTTGGCATGCAGTTTATTATGATAGCGCTACCCGCACTCTTTTTTGTGGTGACCTTAGTCCTGTATTTCCGCTTTTATCGACTGAATGGCGACACCCTGCGCAGGATCCAGATCCATTTACTGGATAAGTATCGCAAGGTGCCTCAGCACCATGAGCAACCGGATATCCCGGCTATTGCGGTAGTGGCTCCAGGCGATGTGAAGGCGTAGCGATGGAATGGCATTCGTTGATTGGATATTTGGCGGCCAGCCTGACGACGCTCTCTTTCTTACCGCAAGCCATTAAGGTTATTACCACTCGCAACACGCAAGGCATCTCCGGTTTGATGTATGTGATGTTTGTGTGCGGGCTGGTTTTGTGGCTGATTTACGGATTATTGATTGAAGATACTGCCGTCAGCATGGCGAACTTTCTGACACTGTTGTTCGCCTTGCCGATTCTGGTTATCAAGTATCGCAGTAGGTAATGTAGATTGCCGGAGAAGCGTTAGCGCTCTCCGGCCGTTTTCAACTGCCGATTGTGCCAGCCCGCCAGTGCGAGGACCGTTGTTAACGCACCGAGCAGGGCGCAGAACATGTCTGACTGGGTATCCCACGGGTCACCCTGCGTGCCAAGGAAGTCATCCGCACCTTGTCCCATTGCCAGCGCGGCCCACCATTCGATGAGTTCATACATTGCGCTAATCGCCAGTGCTACGCAGCAGACCAAAAATGCCAGCATCTTACGACCACGGACAATATTGCCGCGCACTAAAATCTCTCTTGCCGTCAGGGCTGGTACCAGCCCCTGGAAGAAGTGGCCCAGCTTGTCATAGGGGTTTCGACTGAGATCCAGCCATTCCTGAACCTGAAAACCGACGGGGACTTTGGCGTAGGTATACATCCCGCCTACCATCAGAATGATGGCGTGCAAGAAAATCAACGTATAAAGCAGCGGCGTCAATGGGTACTGCTTCATGGTAGCCAGCAACAGCGGGACGACAATAATGACTGGCGTGACTTCCATCAGCCAGGTGATTTTCTCCGAGGCAGAGATACCGGTGTAGATTAGAATCAGCGCCAGGATCAATGCACCGGTGCGCAAGATTGTGGGGTTCAGAGTGCGGAGCATTGCGAATTCACACGTAATGGAAAAGATCACTATTCCCTGTGAACGGCAAAAATTCAATACCAGTAAATGGGGGGATAAAGTTGGCCCGGGGGGATCGCTGGACTGACGCCAAAAATTTAGTGCCAGTCCAGTGCCGGGCCGAATGGGTTACTTCGCGCAGTTAGCGCATTGTTTGCTGACGATTTGCTGGAAGAAATCGTTGCCTTTGTCATCGACCAGAATGAAAGCCGGGAAATCTTCTACTTCGATTTTCCAGATAGCTTCCATACCCAGCTCCGGGTATTCCACGCATTCCAGATGCTTAATGCTCTGCTGCGCCAGTACCGCTGCTGGTCCACCGATGCTGCCCAAGTAGAAGCCGCCGTGTTTGTGGCAGGCGTCAGTCACCTGCTGGCTACGGTTACCTTTTGCCAGCATGATCATGCTGCCGCCGTGAGACTGCAACAGGTCAACGTAGGAGTCCATACGACCCGCGGTAGTTGGACCTAAAGAACCGGACGGGTAGCCTGCAGGCGTTTTGGCCGGACCCGCGTAGTAGATCGGATGATCTTTCACGTACTGCGGCAGACCTTCGCCGGACTCAATACGTTCTTTTAACTTCGCGTGGGCAATGTCACGACCAACAATGATAGTACCGCTCAGTGACAGACGAGTAGAAACCGGGTACTGAGAGAGCTGGGCGAGGATCTCTTTCATTGGGCGGTTAAGGTCAACTTTAACCACTTCGCCTTCGCCCGCCTGGCGCAGAGATTCCGGAATATACTGACCTGGGTTATGTTCCAGTTTTTCAATCCAGATCCCTTCGCGGTTGATCTTGGCCTTGATGTTACGGTCTGCGGAGCAAGAAACACCCATACCAACCGGGCAGGACGCGCCATGGCGAGGCAGGCGGATCACGCGGATATCATGTGCGAAGTATTTCCCGCCGAACTGAGCACCAAGGCCGAGTTTCTGCGCTTCTTCCAGCAGTTCTTGTTCCAGTTGCAGATCGCGGAATGCCTGGCCGTGAGCATTGCCTTCAGTCGGCAGCGCGTCATAGTAGTGTGTGCTGGCCAGCTTCACCGTTTTGAGGGTGCTTTCCGCTGACGTACCGCCAATAACGAATGCGATGTGATACGGAGGGCAAGCTGCGGTACCCAGCGTGCGCATTTTCTCAACCAGGAAGTTTTTCAGTTTGCCGGGAGTCAGCAGCGCTTTGGTTTCCTGATACAGATAGGTTTTGTTGGCTGAGCCGCCGCCTTTGGCCACGCACAGGAATTTGTATTCGTCGCCGTCCACGCTGTACAGATCGATCTGTGCGGGCAGGTTGGTGCCGGTATTCACTTCTTTGTACATATCCAGCGCCGCGTTTTGCGAGTAGCGCAGGTTATCTTCGATATAAGTATTAAATACGCCTTTGGAGAGCGCCGCTTCATCGCCGCCGCCGGTCCAAACACGCTGACCTTTTTTACCCATGATGATTGCCGTACCGGTGTCCTGGCAAGTTGGCAACACGCCTTTGGCGGCGATTTCGGAGTTTCTCAGGAACTGCAGCGCCACGTACTTATCGTTTTCGCTGGCTTCGGGATCATGGAGAATTGAGGCGACTTGCTGTTGGTGTTCTGGGCGGAGCATGAAGGAGGCATCGTGGAAGGCTTGCTGGGCCAGTAGTGTAAGTGCTTCAGGGGCTACTTTCAGGATTGTTTCGCCTTCAAACTCGCCGACGCTGACGTGATCGGATGTCAGCAGGTAGTACTCAGTTTTGTCTTCCCCCAGTGGGAAAGCCGCCTGGTAAGTGAATTCAACTTTTGACATTTGCTTCCAGCCTTTTCATTTTTCTCAGGAATTTTAAAATTCTCTGTGTCTTCATGGTGGCGTGCCGTACCAACGTGGACGGCACGCGAACTGTGATTACAGGAAACCGTACATTGCGGCGAAGATCCAACCAAAGACACAGGATACGCTTACGCCGATCAAGCCAGGCAGAATGAAGCTGTGGTTGATAACGAAGCGGCCGATGTGGGTGGTGCCGGAACGGTCAAACTGGATAGCAGCCAGATCGCTCGGGTAGGTCGGCAGAATGTAGTAACCGTAACATGCCGGAGCAGAAGCCACGATGTACGCGGGATCAACCCCGATTGCCAGCGCGACCGGAACAATCGCTGCCAGCGCCGCTGCCTGGGAGTTTACAAATTTGGATACCAGCAGCAGAACAATTGCATAGGCCCACGGATACTCTTTCACCATATTGCCCAGCACACCTTCGATTTCTGTCATGTGCGCGCCGAACATTGTTTCGGCCATCCAGGCAATACCGTACACCGCCACAATCGCGATCATACCGGAACGGAAGACTTCGTTTTTAGATATTGAAGCGGGATTGGTCTTCGTCAAGATAATAATCAGCGCACCGGTCAGCAGCATGAACATCTGGATAACCAGCACCATTGACAGCGGTTTGCCGCTAAAGGTAGGACGCAGCTCAGAGAACGCGCCAAGCACGGCAACAACGGCGATTGCAGCCAGGAAGATCCACATGGCCAGCCAGTTGCTTTTCGGCAGCTTTTTGTCTAACAGCGTGGCGGTATCGCCATACACATAGTTGTGGTTTTCAGGTACGGAAATGAACTTCTGGAACTCTTCATCTTTATCCAGATCCTTACCACGGAACCAGCTGAAGATACCGATCGCCAGGATACCCAACAGGGTAGACGGGATGGTGATGCTGAGCAGGTCGAGGAATTCGAGATGCTTGCCTTCAAACGTTACGTTACCCAGCATTGCCACCAGTGACACCACGGCTACAGAAACCGGGCTGGCGATAATCCCCATCTGCGCGCCGATAGAACTCGCCGCCATCGGACGTTCCGGGCGAATATTGTTCTTAATGGCAACGTCATAAATGATTGGCAGGATGGTGTATACCACGTGCCCTGTACCGCAGAGAATCGTCAGGGTGCAGGTAACGAAAGGTGCGACGATGGAAACGTATTTTGGGTTACGGCGCAGCAGCTTTTCAGCGATTTGCAGCATAACGTCAAGGCCGCCGGAGGCTTGCAAGGTTGCCGATGCGGCCACCACGGCAATAATAACCAGCATGACATCTACAGGTGGTTTACCCGGCTGGAGATGGAAAACGAAAACCAGAATGACCAGGCCGATACCGCCTAATAAACCCAGCGCGATACCGCCCTTTCTGGCACCATAAAACAAACATATTAATATTATGAGAAGTTGTATACTAAATAACATTTTATTTACCCTCGCGAAAAACCCAGTCAATTTTTTGAAAAATGGATCTGTGCCACATTCTTTTTTGCCAGAATAAGCATCAAAAAATGGTCAGTATTCGATATGTCCGTATTTGCGATTAATGTTCAAATGTCTTGCTAGAATGTTTTTTTAAAGTTATGGCGATATTTAGTTTTTTTCTGTGGCTTTGATCAGAGGAGAGAATCCTCAGGCGATGGGAAGCAGAGCTGAACATGGAGAGCCGCGGTTGACGCTGTAATTTATCTGTTTTGCGTTTTCCGCTATTACATGAACCACCGGCAGAATGAGTGAGTGGGTTATTTATGTGATCACGGTCACGCCATTTCATGATGTGATGAAGTTGGCGTGGGGATACTTTTATTTGCTCACAAAAATGTACGGTGTCCATGGTACGTAGCATGGTCTCCATTGCTACCAGTCTAGATTTTGTATGTCTGGTTAATTTCAGACTAATCCTTTATGGGTAAAAATACACACTCTGCGAGTTAGATAATACTTAATTAACTTTTGTTAGCGATTTTGAAATTAAAAACAGTGTGATGGTTGTCAATATTAAAATAATACATTTAACATGCCGGATACAAATATATTTGATCTAACGCAAATTTATAATTTTACAGTGCCAGCTGGTGAAATTGGGATTTTTCATTATTTTAATAATTGTTACTTTCAAATAACAAATAATCCCAAGTGTATTTATTGGCAATATTGTTTAAGCAATGAGTAGTGTTCAGCCTGCACGCGATAACGATAAACAGGTCTGCCGGTCACGCCATAATGGATGCTGGTAAATAAGATGTGACAATTGACGAGCCAGATAAGGTATTTACGGCAAGAGACGCGCGAGATATTGACCTCGTTGGCCAGCTCATCCGTGGAGAACTCCTGATCCTGGTGCTCATCAATCCACTGACACAGCGTGCGTAACGTTTGTGGCGTTAACCCTTTAGGTAAGCGCCGTGCTTCCTGTTCATTGGAAGAGCTGCCGTGAATCAGCTGGTCAAGCTCAGACTGTTCATAATACTGATGCTTGTCCATCTCATTTTTCTTGTGCAGCCAGCCGGTGAGCGCTTCTTCAAACCGGGAAGCCTGGAAAGGTTTGATCAGGTAGTCAACAACACCGTAGTGAAGTGAATCTTTGATGGTGGTGGCATCAGCGGCGGAAGAGATGACGATGACATCACACTTGCAACCTTCGCTGTGCAGAACCGGCAGCAGGTCCAGACCGTTTTCTTTTTGCATATAAATATCTAGCAAAATCAGATCGATATGATGACCGCTATGAAAGATTATCTCTTTTGCTTTCTCCAGCGTGGAGGCTGTGCCGCAGCAGTGAAAACCGGAGAGTTGCGCGACATAACGGCGGTTTAATTCCGCTACCATTGCATCGTCATCGACAATTAAGACATTGATCATCTGCTGGCCCTCTCACCATTCCACGGTAACTGTACAAAAAATTGGGTGAAGATCCCAGGTTCAGACTCGACGGAAATATTACCGCCAACGTTTTCAACCTGTTGTTTAACAAGCGCTAAACCAACGCCCCGTTCGGTTCCTTTTGACGAAACGCCCTTCTCAAAGATGTGCTCAATGTTTTCGGGGGCAATCCCCGGACCATCGTCATTCACTTCGCAATGCAACCAGCCGTGTCGATAATGCAAGGATACGCTGATCTCACCACCAGGTTCTTGACCTAGCGCTTCCAGGGCGTTTTCAATCAGATTCCCCAGAACGGTAATCAGCACCGCCACCTGATCTTCGTTGCTATTTTCCGGTAACTGGCTTTCATTGCTAATGACCAGACTATGGCCTAAATCAGATGTGCGATTAATCTTACTGAGTAAAAATCCTGCGATCACCGGTGATTTTATTTTTCCTAACAGTGAGCCAATTTCTTCCTGATAATTGTTTGCGGTCTTCAGGATGTAATTTTCAAGCTGCTTATAACTTTTCAGATGCAATAATCCCAGAATCACGTGCAATTTATTCATGAATTCGTGGGATCGTTCACGAAGTGCGTCGGCATAGTTGACCATACCATCCAGACGTTGCATTAGTTTTCGGACTTCAGTCTTATCTCTGAAGGTTGAAATGGCACCGATGATTTTACCGTTGCTGAGTACCGGGACCGTGTTAATTAAGAGTAGCCGATCCTTCACCATGATCTCTTCATCGCGGCGTGGCGTTCCGTCATGTAGTACCTGTGAAAAATCGACCACCTGTGACCACGCATGGCTGAGTGTGGAGAGCTGGGCATCATCTTGTGATTTGTGATAATCCAGCAGCTCCTGCGCAGCCTGGTTAATCAGGGTCACTTCACCGCATTCGTCAACGGCAATAACACCTTCCTTTATAGAGTGCAGCATCGCCTGGCGTTGTTCGAACAGATTGGAGATTTCATAAGGCTCCAGGCCAAACAGAATGCGCTTGAGGACTTTGACAAATACCCATGTACCGAGCAGTCCAACCAGTACGCCAAATAAGATTGACCAGATGATGCTGCCGCGGCTGTTATTGATCTGCTCAGTCACCCGGCTTAGCTCAAGGCCGATCGACACGACGCCAATCTGCCGGTGATGTTCGTCATAGATAGGAGTAAATACACGTAGAGCTTTAGCCAAGAATCCGCGATTAATGGCGACATTCTCTTTACCCTGCAGGGCCAGCAATATGTCATCACCTTTAAATGGCTGACCGATTCGCTGCGCTTCGGGATGGGAGTAACGAATGCTTTGCATATCAGTGACGACGATGAACAAAAAGTCGTTGCTCTTATTCACCGCCTGGGCAATCGCCTGAATGCCGCTTTCCTCGGGCTTTTTCATTAGTCCCTGGCGGATCTCCGGAGAGTTGGCTAGCGTTCGCGCGACCGCAAGCGCTTTACTCGCTAATGCATCGCGCGTCATGTTGCTGATCTGCGAGAAATAAATCAGATGAACGACAAGCAGCACGGAGAAGAGTACTGCACTAACCATGAGGATCACGGTGGTGCCAAGCTTCATCGGGCGTTTACGTATAGCAGTACGTTGCAGGGAGTATCTCATCACGGTCCTGAAATCACGGTTTGTGCGGGTATTATTGCCTGATGGGGTGCGTAATTCAAAGGTGGTAGGGATTATGGCGCTTAAGTTGTCAGTCCTTCTTCTTTATATAGCGTAGAGTGAATTTCTTTCTATATAGAGGTTTTCATAATAGAGGTTTTCATACCGATTCTCTCCCTTTTTAGGGACGCTTACAGATAATTTCCTTACGATTGTGGATAACTCTGTGTGTAAATGGGTATAAGGCGGGGTTTTGCTGTGGAATGCAGCAGTCAGTCATTTTTCTGTCATTTAAGGGTTGCGGGCCGCAGGAAACTCCCTATAATGCGCCTCCATCGACACGGCGGATGTGAATCACTTCACACAAACAGCCGGTTCGGTTGAAGAGAAAAACCTGAAAATGAGGGTTGACTCTGAAAGAGGAAAGCGTAATATACGCCACCTCGCGACAGAGCGCTAAAGCGCGTCGCAACTGCTCTTTAACAATTTATCAGACAATCTGTGTGGGCACTCGAAGATACGGATTCTTAACGTCGCAAGACGAAAAATGAATACCAAGTCTCAACGAGTGAACACGTAATTCATTACGAAGTTTAATTCATTGAGCATCAAACTTTTAAATTGAAGAGTTTGATCATGGCTCAGATTGAACGCTGGCGGCAGGCCTAACACATGCAAGTCGAACGGTAGCACAGAGGAGCTTGCTCCTTGGGTGACGAGTGGCGGACGGGTGAGTAATGTCTGGGAAACTGCCCGATGGAGGGGGATAACTACTGGAAACGGTAGCTAATACCGCATAACGTCGCAAGACCAAAGAGGGGGACCTTCGGGCCTCTTGCCATCGGATGTGCCCAGATGGGATTAGCTAGTAGGTGGGGTAACGGCTCACCTAGGCGACGATCCCTAGCTGGTCTGAGAGGATGACCAGCCACACTGGAACTGAGACACGGTCCAGACTCCTACGGGAGGCAGCAGTGGGGAATATTGCACAATGGGCGCAAGCCTGATGCAGCCATGCCGCGTGTATGAAGAAGGCCTTCGGGTTGTAAAGTACTTTCAGCGAGGAGGAAGGCGTTGTGGTTAATAACCGCAGCGATTGACGTTACTCGCAGAAGAAGCACCGGCTAACTCCGTGCCAGCAGCCGCGGTAATACGGAGGGTGCAAGCGTTAATCGGAATTACTGGGCGTAAAGCGCACGCAGGCGGTCTGTCAAGTCGGATGTGAAATCCCCGGGCTCAACCTGGGAACTGCATCCGAAACTGGCAGGCTAGAGTCTTGTAGAGGGGGGTAGAATTCCAGGTGTAGCGGTGAAATGCGTAGAGATCTGGAGGAATACCGGTGGCGAAGGCGGCCCCCTGGACAAAGACTGACGCTCAGGTGCGAAAGCGTGGGGAGCAAACAGGATTAGATACCCTGGTAGTCCACGCCGTAAACGATGTCGACTTGGAGGTTGTGCCCTTGAGGCGTGGCTTCCGGAGCTAACGCGTTAAGTCGACCGCCTGGGGAGTACGGCCGCAAGGTTAAAACTCAAATGAATTGACGGGGGCCCGCACAAGCGGTGGAGCATGTGGTTTAATTCGATGCAACGCGAAGAACCTTACCTACTCTTGACATCCAGAGAACTTAGCAGAGATGCTTTGGTGCCTTCGGGAACTCTGAGACAGGTGCTGCATGGCTGTCGTCAGCTCGTGTTGTGAAATGTTGGGTTAAGTCCCGCAACGAGCGCAACCCTTATCCTTTGTTGCCAGCGGTTAGGCCGGGAACTCAAAGGAGACTGCCAGTGATAAACTGGAGGAAGGTGGGGATGACGTCAAGTCATCATGGCCCTTACGAGTAGGGCTACACACGTGCTACAATGGCATATACAAAGAGAAGCGACCTCGCGAGAGCAAGCGGACCTCATAAAGTATGTCGTAGTCCGGATTGGAGTCTGCAACTCGACTCCATGAAGTCGGAATCGCTAGTAATCGTGGATCAGAATGCCACGGTGAATACGTTCCCGGGCCTTGTACACACCGCCCGTCACACCATGGGAGTGGGTTGCAAAAGAAGTAGGTAGCTTAACCTTCGGGAGGGCGCTTACCACTTTGTGATTCATGACTGGGGTGAAGTCGTAACAAGGTAACCGTAGGGGAACCTGCGGTTGGATCACCTCCTTACCTTAAAGAACCTGCCTTTGTAGTGCTCACACAGATTGTCTGATGAAAAGTAAATAGCAAGGCGTCTTGCGATTGAGACTTCAGTGTCCCCTTCGTCTAGAGGCCCAGGACACCGCCCTTTCACGGCGGTAACAGGGGTTCGAATCCCCTAGGGGACGCCACTTGCTGGTATGTGTGAGTGAAAGTCGCCGACCGAAGTATCTCAAAACTGACTTTCGAGTCACGTTTGAGATATTTGCTCTTTAAAAATCTGGATCAAGCTGAAAATTGAAACGACACACTGTTTCATTTCTCCGTAATAAGAAATGAAAAGCGGTGTGTTCGAGTCTCTCAAATTTTTGCAAGTCGATGATGAATCGAAAGAAACATCTTCGGGTTGTGAGGTTAAGCGACTAAGCGTACACGGTGGATGCCCTGGCAGTCAGAGGCGATGAAGGACGTGCTAATCTGCGATAAGCGTCGGTAAGGTGATATGAACCGTTATAACCGGCGATTTCCGAATGGGGAAACCCAGTGTGTTTCGACACACTATCATTACGTGAATACATAGCGTAATGAAGCGAACCGGGGGAACTGAAACATCTAAGTACCCCGAGGAAAAGAAATCAACCGAGATTCCCCCAGTAGCGGCGAGCGAACGGGGAGCAGCCCAGAGTCTGAATCAGCATGTGTGTTAGTGGAAGCGTCTGGAAAGTCGCACGATACAGGGTGAAAGTCCCGTACACAAAAGTGCATGTGTTGTGAACTCGAAGAGTAGGGCGGGACACGTGGTATCCTGTCTGAATATGGGGGGACCATCCTCCAAGGCTAAATACTCCTGACTGACCGATAGTGAACCAGTACCGTGAGGGAAAGGCGAAAAGAACCCCGGCGAGGGGAGTGAAAAAGAACCTGAAACCGTGTACGTACAAGCAGTGGGAGCACCCTTTGGGGTGTGACTGCGTACCTTTTGTATAATGGGTCAGCGACTTATATTCTGTAGCAAGGTTAACCGAATAGGGGAGCCGAAGGGAAACCGAGTCTTAACTGGGCGTTAAGTTGCAGGGTATAGACCCGAAACCCGGTGATCTAGCCATGGGCAGGTTGAAGGTTGGGTAACACTAACTGGAGGACCGAACCGACTAATGTTGAAAAATTAGCGGATGACTTGTGGCTGGGGGTGAAAGGCCAATCAAACCGGGAGATAGCTGGTTCTCCCCGAAAGCTATTTAGGTAGCGCCTCGTGAATTCATCTTCGGGGGTAGAGCACTGTTTCGGCTAGGGGGTCATCCCGACTTACCAACCCGATGCAAACTGCGAATACCGAAGAATGTTATCACGGGAGACACACGGCGGGTGCTAACGTCCGTCGTGAAGAGGGAAACAACCCAGACCGCCAGCTAAGGTCCCAAAGTCATGGTTAAGTGGGAAACGATGTGGGAAGGCACAGACAGCCAGGATGTTGGCTTAGAAGCAGCCATCATTTAAAGAAAGCGTAATAGCTCACTGGTCGAGTCGGCCTGCGCGGAAGATGTAACGGGGCTAAACCATGCACCGAAGCTGCGGCAGCGACACTATGTGTTGTTGGGTAGGGGAGCGTTCTGTAAGCCGTTGAAGGTGTGTCGTGAGGTATGCTGGAGGTATCAGAAGTGCGAATGCTGACATAAGTAACGATAATGCGGGTGAAAAACCCGCACGCCGGAAGACCAAGGGTTCCTGTCCAACGTTAATCGGGGCAGGGTGAGTCGACCCCTAAGGCGAGGCCGAAAGGCGTAGTCGATGGGAAACAGGTTAATATTCCTGTACTTGGTGTTACTGCGAAGGGGGGACGGAGAAGGCTATGTTAGCCGGGCGACGGTTGTCCCGGTTTAAGCATGTAGGCGGAGGTTCCAGGTAAATCCGGTACCTTATTAACGCTGAGGTGTGATGACGAGGCACTACGGTGCTGAAGTAACAAATGCCCTGCTTCCAGGAAAAGCCTCTAAGCATCAGGTAACACGAAATCGTACCCCAAACCGACACAGGTGGTCAGGTAGAGAATACCAAGGCGCTTGAGAGAACTCGGGTGAAGGAACTAGGCAAAATGGTGCCGTAACTTCGGGAGAAGGCACGCTGATATGTAGGTGAAGTGGTTTACCCATGGAGCTGAAATCAGTCGAAGATACCAGCTGGCTGCAACTGTTTATTAAAAACACAGCACTGTGCAAACACGAAAGTGGACGTATACGGTGTGACGCCTGCCCGGTGCCGGAAGGTTAATTGATGGGGTTATCCGTAAGGAGAAGCTCTTGATCGAAGCCCCGGTAAACGGCGGCCGTAACTATAACGGTCCTAAGGTAGCGAAATTCCTTGTCGGGTAAGTTCCGACCTGCACGAATGGCGTAATGATGGCCAGGCTGTCTCCACCCGAGACTCAGTGAAATTGAACTCGCTGTGAAGATGCAGTGTACCCGCGGCAAGACGGAAAGACCCCGTGAACCTTTACTATAGCTTGACACTGAACACTGGTCCTTGATGTGTAGGATAGGTGGGAGGCTTTGAAGTGTGGACGCCAGTCTGCATGGAGCCATCCTTGAAATACCACCCTTTAATGGCTGGTGTTCTAACGTAGACCCGTAATCCGGGTTGCGGACAGTGTCTGGTGGGTAGTTTGACTGGGGCGGTCTCCTCCTAAAGAGTAACGGAGGAGCACGAAGGTTAGCTAATCCTGGTCGGACATCAGGAGGTTAGTGCAAAGGCATAAGCTAGCTTGACTGCGAGAGTGACGGCTCGAGCAGGTGCGAAAGCAGGTCTTAGTGATCCGGTGGTTCTGAATGGAAGGGCCATCGCTCAACGGATAAAAGGTACTCCGGGGATAACAGGCTGATACCGCCCAAGAGTTCATATCGACGGCGGTGTTTGGCACCTCGATGTCGGCTCATCACATCCTGGGGCTGAAGTAGGTCCCAAGGGTATGGCTGTTCGCCATTTAAAGTGGTACGCGAGCTGGGTTTAGAACGTCGTGAGACAGTTCGGTCCCTATCTGCCGTGGGCGCTGGAGAATTGAGGGGGGCTGCTCCTAGTACGAGAGGACCGGAGTGGACGCATCACTGGTGTTCGGGTTGTCATGCCAATGGCATTGCCCGGTAGCTAAATGCGGAAGAGATAAGTGCTGAAAGCATCTAAGCACGAAACTTGCCCCGAGATGAGTTCTCCCTGACCCTTTAAGGGTCCTGAAGGAACGTTGAAGACGACGACGTTGATAGGTCGGGTGTGTAAGTGTAGCGATACATTGAGCTAACCGATACTAATGAACCGTGAGGCTTAACCTTACAACGCCGAAGATGTTTTGGCGAAGAGAGATATTTTCAGCCTGATACAGATAACATCGACATGCCCAGGAGGTGTGTTGATAAACAGAATTTGCCTGGCGGCTGTAGCGCGGTGGTCCCACCTGACCCCATGCCGAACTCAGAAGTGAAACGCCGTAGCGCCGATGGTAGTGTGGGGTCTCCCCATGCGAGAGTAGGGAACTGCCAGGCATCAATTAAAGTGAAAAAGCCCATCCTGACGGATGGGCTTTTTTGCGTCTGTGCGGGATGAAAACCGCCGGATGCGGCGTACCGCCTTATCCGCCTGCAGGGGCCGGGCTGAACGTATTTTGTAGGCCTGATAAGCGCAGCGCATCAGGCACATCACAACACCGCACCATCGGGTGCAAAGCTATATCCTGAGCCTCCATAACACAAGCCATCCTGCGGTATATGCGGTAAACCCCCAATCTGAATTTTCTGTATTACCTCCCGAAAATATCAGGATCGCCTGCGACAGTTACGTGTACCTTTATCTATAAGTAAGGGTCTATCCGGAGAATAAAGTGTTCGGAAAAATGGTATTAAACTACATGCCGGGGCTAAAAAATTTATTAGCGTACGATAAAAGCTGGCTAAAACATGATGTTAAAGCCGGATTATCCGTTGCTGCCGTAGCACTACCGGTTGCGATTGCTTACGCTGAGTTGGCGGGAGTCGGGGCTATCGTCGGGTTATATTCCTGCGTTTTGCCAATGCTAGCTTATGCGCTGTTTGGTTCTTCCCGCCAATTGATTGTTGGCCCTGATGCCACGACCTGCGCGGTAATTGCGGCCGTTGTGGTTCCTCTTTCTGCCGGAAACCCAGAACTTCACTGGCAGTTGACAATTGTCATGACTGTGATGATGGGGGGATGGTGCCTGCTTGCCAGTAAATTTCGCCTGGGTGCGCTTGCTGACTTGCTTTCGCATCCCATTCTAACGGGTCTGCTTAACGGGGTTGCCGTGACGATTATTGTCGGGCAACTCGGTAAGGTGTTGGGGATTACGCTTGATGAAGAGCAAGTGATTGAGAAGATCATTGCCCTGCCTGGCCGACTCTCAGAAATTCATTTATTAACCTTAGGTATCTCCATCCTAACGTTAGCGATTTTAATAGCTATCAAAACGTTTCGTAGCCAATGGCCAGCACCGTTGATTGCTATTGTGATAACAACGGCGCTGGTATGGATTACATCTGCGCAGCAGTATGGGATTGCCACTATTGGGGGATCGGGCTTTCAGTCTGGTTTGCCCGTCGTTCACTGGGGATCGTTTCAGCCTGGTCTGGCGCGTGATTTATTGATCCCTGCGCTGAACCTGGCGTTAGTCAGTTTTGTTAGCCTGATGCTAACCGCTCGCAGTTTTGCCGCAAAAAACGGATACGAAATAAATGCTGATGCTGAGTTCAGGGCTTTGGGTGTCGCGAATCTAATGTCTGGCTTATCTCAGGGGTTTGCGATTAGCGGAGCCGATTCCCGGACTGCGGTAAATGATTCCTCTGGAGGGAAAAGCCAGCTTGTTTCCGTTGTTGCTGCCTTAATCATCGGAATCGTCGTGGTATTTTTCACGCAGCCATTACAATTTATTCCGGTATCTGCATTAGGCATTGTTCTAATTTATGCATCGTGGTCATTAATTGATTTACGCGGACTCTGGAACCTGAGGCGAAGAAATAAACCCGCATTTCGCCTGGCGTTCTTCACCTTTGGCTGTGTTCTGATTATTGGTGTTATTCAGGGGATTGGCCTTGCGGTATTGCTGGGTCTGTTGCAGTTCCTGCGCACAGTTTTTCGTCCTACTGAACACTTATTGGGAATTGACGAACATGGAATGATTCACTCATTAGGTAATTCAACTGATGTGAAAATGATCCCTGGCGTGTTGATGTACCGATTTAACTCACCGCTGACCTATTTTAATGTGGCCTATTTTAAGCGCCGCGTTTTGAATTTAGTCGATGGTGCAGTACTACAACCTAAATGGGTGGTCATTGACGCCGTTTCTTGCTTTACCTATTCAGATATCAGCGTTCTGGCAACCATTAATGAGTTAAAACGGGACCTGAAGGGGCGGCAGATTAAGTTAATTCTTGCGGGCCGAAAAACGGAGTTAACACGCTGGTTTAAGGAGAGTCGACCGACAATGAAAGATGACGACATGATTCTGGCACCAGACCTTTATTTGGCGCTCCGGTTCATTCAAAGCAAAGAAAGCATGAGTGAGGGTGAATCTGGCGTTGTTGAATAATGCAGATTTAGGTAAGTGATCAGGCTGGATGGAAGGTCTGGGGGCGGATTTTTCGTCCAGCAGGACCTGACATTGACCGGAATCCACAAAGCAAGGAAATCAGCCCGTAAACTGATTTTGCCGAATCAACATAACGCCGGTCCCGAGGTGCCTGTGGCGATGAACATGCCCAGGCACCCATTTGCTAAAGGGCGATCAGCATCCGCGCGGGGACGGTGAGATCCCCGGCAGAGCATTGATACCGACATGCTACCTGAAATATAAGCAGTGTGACTGTTGTTAACCTTACGCTATGAATGCGACAGATCGCTTAAATGCTTTCCTTCCCATTGCTGGCTTCGAGCTCGCGGATCAAGCGCTTGTTGATCTTACCGACGCTGGTTTTGGGAATATCCGGGACTATCCTTATCTGTCGTGGGATCGCCCATTTAGTGATGTGGCCGCGGTCGACGAATCCTTGCAGATGTGCCGCTATGGCCTGCGGCTCCAGGTCTTCTCCTTCCTTGCAAACCACCAGAGCCAGGGGGCGTTCGCCCCACTGTTCATCAGGTATCCCGACGACGGCTACCGACCTGACCGCCGCGTGTGAGCTGATGAGGCTCTCCAGCTCCAGCGTGCTTATCCACTCACCGCCCGTCTTGATTACGTCTTTGATGCGATCCTTTATTTCCACTATCCCATGGGGATCGATAGAGGCAATGTCGCCGGTATGCAGCCAACTGCCATTCCATAGCTCAGCTCCTTTCTCGGGTTCCTTCAGGTAGCCCTGAGTCAGCCAAGGGGCTCGCACCACTATTTCACCCAGGGCTTCGCCGTCGTGCACTACCTCCCGACCTTCGCCATCAACGATACGCAGATCCACCAACGGAACAGGCAGGCCGGTTCGAATCCGCAAGGGTAACTGCTCATCCATGGGAAGGGCCAGCTCGGCATCGCTTAAGTGGGTCATACAGAGCAGGGGACAGGTTTCAGACATACCATAGCCAGCGTGAATGCGTATGCCCTTATGGTGGGCCTGTGTCGCCAGTCCAAGGGACAGTGAACTGCCACCCAGCAACATCTTCCATCCCGACAGATCGGTCCGTGTGGCTTCGTCGCACTCGAGGATCATTTGCAAGATGGTTGGCACACAGTGCGAGAAGGTTACACCCTCATCGTGATAGAACCGCACCAGCTTGTTGGGTTCGTAACGACCGGGGTAGACCTGCTTCACACCAAGCATTGTTGCGACATAGGGAGCGCCCCAGGCGTGCACGTGAAACATAGGAGTGATCGGCATGTAGACATCGTTCGATCGTAGCAGCGACTGTCCCTCGTGGGCTGCCAGGAGGCCCAGCTCATTGAGCGTGTGCAGGACCAGCTGACGATGGCTGAAGTAGACCCCCTTGGGATTGCCCGTGGTTCCAGTGGTGTAGAACAAGGTCGCTACCGAGTTTTCATCGAAGTCGGGGAAGTCAAAGCGATCTCCCGCTGCGGCCAGAAGGGGCTCATATTCCCCCAGCACCGGCAGGCTGGTTGCCTTCGATTCTTCGTCGCTAAGCTGGATGTATCCCCGGACAGTGGTCAGTGTCTCTGCCAGTGACTCGACAACCGGCAAGAAGTCGTCGTGCACCAGTACCAGGTTGTCCTCGGCATGATTCATGGTGTAAGCGATTTGGTCCGCCGAGAAGCGGACGTTCACCGTGTGTAGCACGGCACCAATCATAGGCACCGCGAAGAAGCACTCGAGGGCGCGATGGCTGTCCCAATCTAAGAGGGCGACGGTGTCTCCAGGCATGACACCGGCCGCTGTCAGCATGTTTGCCAGGCGATGGATGCGCTGTTTGAGGGTGCGATAGTCGTAACGCAGCTTGTCGGCGTAGACGATTTCTCGCTCGGGATGAGAACGCCCACCCGACAGCAGCAAGCTCTTGATCAGCAGCGGATAGGCATGGGCTCCCTGCGCTGACTGTATGACTCTTGTTTTCACCATCCAGGTTCCTCGTTGACTCATTATTTGCTCGGTATGATGGCAATTGTAGATGAAGGTTGGTATTTACTCCCTGGCGTTTGCTTCAGATGTCGAGGCGGCACACCAGCTCCAGCCCCTGGGGATGAATGTGCGTAACCTACAACGCCAGCTGGAAGAGGGGGGCGACCTTCAGCGAGCTTATCAATGAAATGCGGCGCGACCTGGCGCACCCGCAACAGTATTGTGCCCAAGGTTGTTCAGATAAATTACTCAAATTTAGCCTACGGTTAAGCACGCCAGACAAAGAGGTGTGTCTGATACCGCTATATTTTTTGCCGTACTATGGTGGTTCCAGTGAAAGGTTTAACTGTCGTGATGAGGTGGGGTAGGAGTTTCTGTGGTCAGAACGATAAGAAATCTCGCGGAGCCCAGAAAGCAAAAAACCCGCCATAGGCGGGTTCTTCTAAATAGTGGTGCCCGGACTCGGAATGGATTTTGTTTTGTAATTGCATTGATTAGAATGGTTTTTATCTTGTTCCATAAACGTTGAGGCCCCCATTAAGGCCCCCTTCTGCAAAGGGTCAAAATTTGATGGTTGAACAGGAACTTTTACATCCATCTGAATACTATTTGATGGCAAGGTATAGTGATCTACTACGGAATCGCAGTGAGCACCATCCATGTTTGAAAATGATACCATAATTTGGTTCCTTACTGTTTAGTGGGCAACGCCCCTGGATAGTGTTTCGCGATAATGTCGTTCAGCTTATCGACCAGCTCCGATCGCCTGAACGTGATATGGACAGTTCCCTTCTGAAAATACTTAATCACAGACATCTCATCCTCATAACGGGTGCTATGCCTGTTCTCATGGATATGGTCGCTTAACCGGCGCGTGACGTCGGCGCGATTGTCGGGGATGGCCTTCCCATCCAGCAGCATCAGCATGCGCTCAAGGTCCGTTAACCGGTCACGCTGCCAGCCCCAGTTCAGACCAAATCCCCACCGGTCATATTTGACAAGCCCCGTCACGATGATTTTCCCGCCAAACCTACAGGGGCTGTTTGTCTTAAAATTCCAGCTCAGACCTTTAAACACGTTAATCACACCTCGTTCAAACACCTCACCTTTATTCAGATGCAGTTGTTCGAATGTGTTGAGAATATTCTCTTCACTGATAGCCGGAATATCGTCTTTCTCCAGGCTGTTGTACCACTCGTCGCGGACCTGTGCGTCCATGAGCGCCAGCATTCCCGAGCGTTGCATCAGATCCCGCCATATACCACGATCGATATTGCGAGTAATGGCTTTCATGGCCGTATCAGTATCCTCCATCAGCCAGCAGTCGTAGCTGTATTGCCGCATTCCCTATTCATTCGCTTTACCACCGCCGATGCTGCGGGTCAGCGTCGAGATATCGTCAAGTTGTTGTATCAGCGTTTCAATCTGTGCAATCGCGAAATTACGTCCGGTGATGATGCGCTCAATACTGGTAGAACAAATCACATCGGTATGGCCGGTTAACACTTCAGGTTCGGTGAGGGTAAGATCTGACATTTTAATTTCCTTTATATAAAGCAAAGCGCCAGCCGGTAAGGGCTGGGGCTTATAGGTGTGTGGTGAGTATGGTTCGGTGGCTAACAGGTTCTGGTCTGTTGCAGAAGCTGAAGATGGCGGAGATTACGAACATCGTTTCGCGCCTGCTCAATCCAGGGCAACAGCACTGCTGAATCCGTCTTGTCTTCGTCGTTGTCGAAAATAATGCCGGTGTTGCAACTGATGTTGTCCTGCAGCCAGCCAATCAGAATGTTGAGAGCCACTTCGGTGGTTAATTCCGGCATGTAAAAACCTTGTGGTGATTGAGGTGGGGTTACCAGTCAAAGGTTGTAAAACTTGGTAGCACTTCGCCAAAGGCATCCAGATGAACAATGCCAGCGGCGTAGCGACGCATAAGCGTCACTAATAACCGACGGCAGGCTTTTGACAGACCGAGGCGTTTGAGGCGTAAGACCGGAAACGACCACGCGCCCAGGTGGAGCAGATAACCCGAGCCGGTATAACTAATCCATTCAGACTCGCCAAAGTCTTCATGCTGGTGTGAAAGGGTAAACAGCAGAGCATTGTCTTCCGCCGTGATATGTGCAGTGCTGCACTGAATGCCGTTCAGGCGGGCAACGGGCGGAATTGGATCTTCAACAATCAATTTCCCCGGTTCGTCAGCAACGAGAAGCGAATAACCGTTCTGGTTCACCACATTGATCAGGTCGGTCAGTTCAATACCGTCAATGTCTACGACGATCCGGCCCATGTTGAGGGCCAGTACGTTGATGGCATCGGCTTCCACCGTCAGGGACAGCTTCATGGTTGCACCTCACGGTATTTGCCGGTGGTGATGTCGGTAACGGCCCTGTAGCTATGACGGGTCATCAGCCCGGTGGCTTTGCGGGCGCGGAGAATATCGATACTGGTGAGAAGCGGCGACTGAGTTTCCGCGTTAAAACCGCGACGATCAGTGCGTACCAGGTCGTATTTCTCCACGATGAAATTCACCGCGTCGCACAGTGAGATACCGGCATCGATATGCTCTTGGATCACACCATCTTTGCCAAATGGCGTGTCGTTGAGCGTCAGACCGTAGTGACGGTCCAGCAGGTGACTCAGGAGGCGCTGCCAGATCGCCACGGGTGACGGGCGTGGCGAAACCTCCCGTTTCGGAGGAACAGGTTGTGTTTGCATAATGGAAACCTTTACTGGTGAGTTAAACGAAGGAAAACTGCCGGGAGGTTTATTCTGTTGTTGCAGGTGTCGGGTAAATTGCGAGATAGACGTACCCGTGCGAGCCGAGGCTGTCGGCCTCGCATATCAGCCCTTTTGCATACAGCGTGACGCAGTGCTGATGACGGGGATTCAGCTCACCGGAAAGCAGCATCAGCTCCAGTTGCTTCAGCAGTAGCGGGAATGCCTGGTCGAGATGGCGTAAATCCGCGTCGCTGAAGGTGCCGGTGATGCTGGCGCGGTCGTTCAGGTAATGCAGCCGGTTGCCCTCCTGCACCAGACGTGCGCCAAAACAGGGGGTGATATCGCGTTTAAGCCCCCACCAAGGGGCGGCGATATCGTGGTTTACAGGCGGTATTGTATTCGACAATTTTAGCCTTCCTTAAACGTGAATTAATTCAGCGTAACGCTGCGTAATACGACGTACGGGCCGTTGCGGTCCTGACGGTGTTCTGCGAAGACGGCGAGCACGCCGCTGATATCCTGCACTTCCCGACCTGCGTAGTGGCAGATGCTGCCGGACCATGTGTATTTGCCGGCACAGAAGCGAAACAACCGGGACTGCGGATGCTGGCGGTATATCGCCATCGCCTGGCGTTTGCTGATGATTTTCATCGTTATTCTCTCCTTAAAGCCACCCTCTCTCAGCAAACGAGACGATCTCCATGCCGCCCACCACCAGGTGATCAAGCAGTCGGATATCAACCAGCTCCAGCGCCTGCTGAATACGCGTAGTGACCTGACGATCTGCATTGCTGGGTTCGGCAAGGCCTGACGGGTGGCAATGCGCCACAATGACAGCGGCACAGTTATGCTTCAGACCGGCCTTAACCACCTCGCGGGGATGGACCTGCGTATGATTGATGGTGCCGGTGAAGAGCGTTTCGTGGGCTATCAGACGATGCTGGTTATCGAGGAAGAGTACAGTGAATACTTCACGCTCCAGTGAGGCGAGTTGCAGACGCAGCCAGTCACGAACGGCGGTGGTGGAGGTAAAGGAGGCGCCGGGCTCGCGTAACTGGCGTTCCAGCAGGGTCAGCGCACGTCGGATAGTGCGCTGTGCGGCGGGAGATATTCCCCCGCTGTCGGGGGGGCAAGGGGTTATATTCATTGGCTTTTCCTTTATGTTGACCCGTCCGGGATTGATGTGTTGTACAGTTTCACGGCAACGACGAACTCGTCGTGCTGGGATTCAAACCATGACCAGATAGGGAAGAGAGAGGTGCCCGTCAGAAAATGCAGGAAGAGTTCGTCGGTCACAACGTCTCCGTCCTCATCCCTGACCGTTATTTTCCCCAGCGCATCCCACAGGGTATTCAGGTGAGACAGTTCATACGACATGGCGGGATGCTCAGTCGATGATGTGCATGATGGCGCTGCATTCCGGGTGACTGAGCGCGTAATCCCGCAGGCGGTAGTAGTGCTCCGTCATGGCATCGCATTCGGTGCGCATGGCATGGTGGCTGTAAGTCATCAGACAGACGGCAATCCCCGCAGCGTCGGCACTGAGTTCACCGCCGTTGCCGTTCATAGTGTTGAACAGCGACCACGGTCCATTGTTCTCCGCTTCCGGGGCCATAAACGCACCACCGTTGCTGAGCGTATAAAAATTCCAGATACCGCCGTTGTAGTCGGCGCAGAAACGGTCCATCCACGCGAAGACCGTCGGCTCAAGGATTATCCACTGCGGTATGCTGCCGAAGTACTGCGGCCAAAAGCCGATGCGCTGCTCGTCCTGTACGAGGGTGGCGGTCAGCGCTGGCGCAGAACCGGCAGGTTGTGGCGGTAACGGAAGGGTATCGTGAAGGTTAATAATGTCGGTCATGTTAGTTTTTCCTTGTTTATTTATCGGGTTGGGGATGCTGGTTCAGCAGGAGTGACGGGCAGGACTGCGCATAGCCATCTTCATCGCACCGTGAGGGCCAGATGCTGTCAGATACAGACAGTCGGCACAGGCTGAGCTCGCCGGGACGGTAGCAAAGATGTCTGCACCAGGCGCAGAGGTCATCGTCGGAGATGGAACGGCAGCCGGACTGGTTTTGCAGGGAAACGGGCCAGACAGCCGTCAGACGGGTATTTGCAGGAATGTGCTGCATCAGCTCAGTGCCTGCTGCAGTTCTTCGGCCATCACCCAGAGCGCGCGGTTGAGTTTGATATCCCCGTCGATACCGTTAACCGCACGAGTGTGGGTACGTTTACCCTGTGCGGTGCGTCCGCTCAGCCCGCCTTTCAGCAACGATTCCTGAATGCGGTTATAAACGGTCCACAGGTCGTCCTGATGGTCCTCATACCGTCGCGGTGTCAGTATCTGCGCTGCGGTCACCGGCTGATATTCTTCACCAAAGCGGTATGTCAGTGCGGCGTTCGCCAGGGCATGTTGCGCGGGTGCTGGTAGTCGAAGTGACTGCATGGCCTCGCGCTTTTCTTCCACCCGATCAAAGACACCGAGCACTTCATAAGCCCCCTCAATCACTTTCCCGGCCACATCGCCACGATGCGGTACACGAATTTCACCGAACGACTGTCCGCAGACGAGCCCGTTGGTGCAGATGGCTCTGAACAGCCCCGGCAGCATCTGGTATGAGCTGCTACCATCGTGCGAGTTAAGCAAAATGATTTCGGGAACCTGCTGGCCGGTTATCTGACCGGTACGACGCAGGCGCAGCAGATGTTTGGTGTGCTCCCGGCGGTCAGGGTCGCGTACGCGTGACTGGCAGGCGAAGAAGGGTTCAAAGCCTTCGCGTTGAAGATTTTCGAGCAGAGTAATGGTGGGTATGTAAGCGTATTTTTCGCTCCTGGAACCGTGGCGATCTGCACTGAATACGCTGGGAACGACCTGCATCAGTTCTTCGCGGGTTAACGGACGATCGCGACGGATCTGGTTTGTCCGTCCAAAGCGGCTGGCTAGTCTCATGGTAAATTCCTTATTGTTGATTTAACGGCATAAACAAAACAGCCATGCTCCTGTGGGAGCATGGCTTTTTTGTGTGGTCGCTATTGGGTTAAGCTGTGGTGTGTCAGTGTTTGGGGATCCCGTGGCTGAGCAGATAGCGGTTAAGCCATTCCCCGGCACTGGCTTCAAAATTCCAGGCCCGCCAGATTAACGTCCCCTCGCTGTCGCGAATAACCAGCCGAAAGTGCGTACCCTGGTCATCTTCTATAGTGACGTTGTGGTAAAGCGTGACCACGGCTTCAGCCTGTCGGCGGGTGAATTGCCCTGGCGGTAACGACGTATCGTCAGTGACTTGCATATTCAGTTCCTGATGAATGGCATAAAACAAAATGCCCCGCTCAGTGAGCAGGGCATCAGTGGGTTAAGTGTGTGGCAATAAGCTGCAGTATCTGTTCCATGAGCGCTGTGATTAAGGCACCTGCGAGCAGGGTTGCCGCCTGTCTGGCGATGTAAATACTGTCTTCGTCATAGCCTTCTTCGCGGAAGTGGTCTTCCACAAACTGCTGCGCCCGGCTGCTGGCGCACCACGTCAGCACCTGACGCAGGGTGTTGAGCACGATTTTCAGTAATGTCATTGGGTCAAATCTCAGAGGGGGGATCCGGATGAATCTGGGGCACACAGGAATGCCCCGGCCGGATAATAAGAGGAGAGCTGCGTTACTGCGGTGACGGAGACTCCGGCGGCACAGGGGCCTGACCATGAATAATGCGGTGCTTCGCCAGTGCCTGCGGCATATCGTTGATGCAGTATGTAATGTAGAAGACGTTGAGCACCACGGTATAAAACGCATTCATCTTCAGGTCAAACCGGAAGGTGTTCAGCGCATAGTGTCGCAGTGCTGCTCTGGCCTTAAAGGCCCAGACGATGTACATCACGCCGCAGGTGAGCGACAGAATGCCGCTTAAGGCCAACAGTGTATCGCTGCCCGTGTAGTAGCCCGCCAGGTCCGGTGAGGCCATCACGCCGAACTGTCGTCCGAGCCCAAAACAGACGGCGAGCCAGATGATAAACAGATTGCCGCAAACCGGATATCCGGTGGTGTCGCTGATAATCTGCTGTTTTCGGTACAGCCACAGTAACGGCCAGATGCCGCAGGTGGCGACGGTGAGTAGAACAAAATGCAGGGTTGGCGTCGTCAGTCGCTGGCTGAGTGTCGAAATGTCGGTCATATCGTATTGTCCTTGATTGATTTTGCTGTAAACCGGGGATGCGCCGGGTTACCCGGCGGTCAGTGTCGTGCATTCGGGCATATCAGCCAGAACCTTGTGAACGTTTCCAGCCGAAGGGGTAAAGTGCCCCACCTGTTTGTCGTTGACGTAAATCTCAAACGACGTTGCTTTTCTGATGGCATCAATGAACGACAGCCAGGCGTTGTCGCCGTTACGCCAGCCCAGAGAGGACGGCAGGGGGAACGTCTGGTCATCCGTGACGACGGTGATGGCGGTTTTCTCATCCTGTGAATCGGCACCGCTGCCGTCAGGCAGGGTGAGCATGACGTGATGCTGCAGGATATTCTGGTCGTCAGGGTTGCCGGTGCAGTTCAGGTTCATCATCACGTTTTCCGGGCTGGTGATGATGTACTCGGTGACGCCCATACCGAAGCCACTGCTCCACATATTGGGGACCGCCTGTGCCGTGATGGCAAAGGTCAGTAATCCTGCTGACAGGATGGCGTGCATGAATCGCATGGTATTTTTCCTTCTCAGTCAAAAATGTTGTTGGGGGGCAGCCGTGTTACATGAGTTGTTTACCCACGACGATAAGTCCGGCCAGCCAGCCGATATACTGTGGGCCCACAAGCCAGAACAGACGGGCCTTGAGTAATCCGGTCATTCCTTCGCGGGTGTATACCGCATCCGGCATCAGCCATTGTCGAAGAGCAGCACCGACCGTCATACCGGCTCCGGGCCCAAGCGTCATCCAGAACAGATATTCCATTCCCTGACCAAAACTGCGTATCTCGCCGGTACTCCCGAACACGTTAAA
Source organism: Citrobacter sp. B72 (assembly GCF_016894305.1). Lineage (NCBI taxonomy): Bacteria > Pseudomonadati > Pseudomonadota > Gammaproteobacteria > Enterobacterales > Enterobacteriaceae > Citrobacter > Citrobacter sp. B72. Next base: position 4,530,172 of record NZ_CP069801.1, on the reverse strand, counting down.
CAGCACGACCACAAGCGCGATGGCGAAGGCAATCGCGAAATATTTAATGACAAGCGCCATGTTCAGATTTCCTTATTTTCTGCACTGCTGAGCAGCGCTCAGCATGTTGTCCATGAAGCGCGGGGGGACATAACCGTATTGCTGGTTCATTTTCTCCAGCTCCCCGTGCGTATATTTCGTTTTGAGGTCATCCCGGATACATCCGCAGACGGCGGTAGTACCGCCGCCTGATTTGCATCCCCGGATAAACTCGCGTTCATTTTTGTCGCCACAGCCGCTCAGGGTTACGGCAGACAACATCAGGGTGAAGAGCAGCAGAGGGCCTTCGACAGGTTTCACGATTTGACTCCTTTGGGTCTGGATGGATGTTCAGGGTGTTGTTCCCTGAAGGTGTGAATGACATCACTGATAAAGCGAAAGTGGGGCAGTGCGCTGATAAATCCCTCTTCAGTAATGAGCGAACTGATTTCGCTCCGGCGACGGAAGGTTTGCTCTGAGAGTGAGGCCGAGATAATGTCTTCCAGCCGGAACACCCGAAGGCTCCCCCGGCAACAGACGACCAGATACCAGTGCTGATGCCGGTAAATCAGGCGGTAAGGCTCCTGCTCATCGTGACGGACACCGCCGACCAGCAGACTGACCACCCGGTGATGACAAATGGCTTCGGCCAGACGATGAAAACTGTCAGCCTGTGTCCATGCTGGCGGTAAGTCGTGCCAGATAAAGCAGGGTGAGGTGCCCGTTTCATTCATCAGCAGGTGCATCAGTTGCCGGTTCTGCGACGGGATAATGCGTGCGATACCGGTACTGCGGGCAAAGGAAACGGCCCCCGGAGAGTGATCACGCGTGGCGCTCTCACTGAGCCGATACGTGCCGTTCTCCCCGATAATGTCGAGGTGGACCAGCCGTTGATGTAAGTCACGACGCAGGGTGCGTATCGATACACCAAACTCACCGGACAGTGTCTGAAGGGTCAGCGTTTCTCCGGCCATTAACCGGCTGATAATGACCGACAATCTGACGGCCAGCCGGTCGTAGCGGGCCTCTTCATCGGGTCGTTGCATGGACGCTCCGTGTGCGATAAATAGGTTGATATTTCATGCGGTTATTATGCGGGCGGGGAGGGACACGTTATGTCCATCCCCCGTAATGGCGGAAAAGAAAAAGTAAAATTCATCTTTCAGTAAACAGGAGAATTAACAAAGGGTTAGTGCCAGGTAGCTGAAATGACGACAGCATGCTGACACGCCCTGTCATCAGTCGTGCCGTAGCGAGTACGGTCAGCGGCTCAGGCTTTGTGCAGGATGGGCTGACCCTTATTAACGTTACGGTGCACTGAAGATATGCTCGCACTGCGTGCAGCCGTATTCATCAAAGACGGTACCGTCCAGTTGTTCTCCGGCCAGAGAGCCTGCCACCGCACCAGCACAGGCGCCGGACAGAAAACCAATGAGGCCTCCGGCTATCGTACCGACAACCGGAATGACTGAACCTATCAGCGCACCGGTGGAGGCTCCTTCAAGCCCGGCAATGCCTCCGGCTGTTGCGCCAATGACCCCACCCGTCTTTTTACCCACATGGCGCAGTCGTATGTTTTGCGAACCGCAATTCGGACAATGCATTTCTTTCTCCCTTATTACTGGCAATAAATAGCCGCCTTCATGAGCTGGCGGACCGTGTATCAGAGAGACCTGGGTACCGGAACAGAAAGCATAGCTGTGACTTAGCGCGAGAAGCATACGCACGGGTATTTTGTGGGACAGTTGACCCGGGAGAAGGAATAACGACGGTAACAGGGTATCGGGACCCCGTTTGTTCTTACTGGACACATTAACCTCCGTGAGTGAAATAACAAAACGGCAGCACTTCTGCTGCCGTTCTCACACCGGTAATATAGGTCTGAAATTATTTTGAATGTCATTTCTGGTCTGTATTACTGCCTCCGCTCACCTTGTTTTTAGCGCAAAGCCCTCACTCACCACCACAGGTTTTTCGGTAATGGTCATTAATCAGCATTTCCAGCATATCACTGATGCGAACTCCGCTACGTTCTGCCATAAAGTCCAGTCGAGTTTTTGTTTCGTTCTTCAGGTACGTATTGAGTGCTTTTTTATCGGTACGGGACTGACGTAATTTTTGCTGGTTCCAGGCTTTATTCAGGTTCAGAAGGAATAAACGCTTTGTATCCGGTGCATCGTCCCATAAGTCGATCGCCGTGCGCAGGGCTAAATTGCGTTCAGAATGACTCAGGGGGGTAAACCAGGTACTCATTCCTGGCGTTGAAATATTTAATGAGAGCCCGATAGTGGGCGCATTTCTTTCTTCCTGAAGCGATTTGAGGCTGTTCCATGCCCACAGTACCGCGTCTTCTTCATTAGGTAACCATTTCAGCGGAGCTGGTTTGCTGTAAATATTTTTCCACTGGTCTTTCAGCCTGTCCATGACCTGGCGCTTGAGATGATTTACCGGTGGGGTCGGAATAATAATGTTGTCGAAAAAAGAGATGATAATATTAATTCTTTCCTGGTGGCTTGTCGGAGATACACTCAGATTCATTCGCTGATACCAGTTCTTTCCGAACTCTGCATTTGCTGGTTTGTCAATACCAAGTTCGTAGTCTCCGGCCTTGCAAATATACGCCCATAACCAGAATGTTGCCCGTTCATCCTGTTCTAGCCAGTCAAAACTTTCCAGCGGAAGGATGTTTTCATCACGGGCTGTTTCCATATCAGAAAAAAGTCTTGCCCGCTGTTCTGCATTCGGTATGAACTGATTAATCAGTTTGTTGAGTGCCTGTCGACAACTTTCTGCATCCTGGTGAGGAATGTCACGGGTGTTAATTATTTTATTAACACCCAGCCACCCGGCATAAAAAGCACAGACTCTCAGGTCACGGGTTTTTATAAGATGTTGTCTGCCATTGTCGTAATGTACAACCATTGTGGATACCTGTAATCGTAAACTACATAGTAGTGGTTATGGTGGTGATTGTTGTAGCTACACAGTATCACGATGATGGTTTTATCGTCACTTAAAAACACATCTGGTAGTCATCGTGAGGTTTTATTGTTGATTTATACTGGTTTTGACAAGGTTTTACCATGGTTTTAAAGTTGTCATTTTCTTTGTTTATCTCTCAGATGCTTCTCTGTTTACTGGATGAGTATCGTCTCAATAGGTTATCTTGTTCTCCTGCATGCTTTCGTTTTCATCCCCATCATGGTGCCTGGTTCGCTTCAGGGGGCATTTCTGGTATCAGGTCGGGCTGCCATGAGGTATTTCCATTTTGTTGCTCATAATCAGGATTGAGGGCTTCTGCGGGCAGTGATGATACGGGGTTAATTTGATTGAGGTTATTTGATATGACGTGGTGTCTATTTTCATGTTATTGAAAAAAGATAATTCCAGAGTAACTGATGCAGGCGTTTGTTGTAGGTAAGTGCTGTCTGGCGTGGTTATCTTCATAGCTATTGTTATGCCTGGCGTGTTGGATTGGTATTAATATATTAAAGAAGGGGTCTTATCATTTGTAACAGTAATCGATGATGTGTTATCAGTAAGTGGGTTATGCCTGGGAGGTATTATTATCTGAAGGTATTCACTAAGGGGATAGTACTATTGGATGGTATCCATTGAGCAATCATTGCCATCAGGTAAGAAATACACCATTCAATGTAGTCACAACCTGAATGTTTAGCACTCATTAAAAATCTATCATTAAGAAAACAGAATTGAATTGAGTCGATATTACCATTGACTAGTCCTCGTCAGGATAAAAGTGAAGATGATTAACATCAGTAATCTAATAATCATAACGACAGGGTGGTTACTGGTTAACAGTAACGTTTTGGGTGAATGGTCATGCCTGAAAATCAGCAGGTGAGTATCAATGGTTTATTACTGGTCTGCGTATTAGTGATGAGCGTTAAATGCTCAGTCAGTGAACTAACCTGTAGTAAGCCTGTCGGTATTGCTCTGTCTGCCTGATATTGACGCTTACAATACCTGTCAGTTACAGATACTACGGTGACCCGTTATCCCTGAAAGTTTTTTGATATGTGTAAACAAGGCCATTGGTAACGACTGTAAACGGGGCATTATCCGTGTTGGTGATAATAGTCATGATTGTATCGTAAACAGAATAACCCGATTGAGGTGACGTGGAATAGGGTGATTATCCTGGTAATCACCGCAAGCTATTTAATAAGTAATTGAGCGCTGTAGTGTCTTATACCGCCATAGCTTCCTGTGAGCCTGCATAAGCGCATTGAATAACACGATAGTGGAAATCTGTGGTTAGTATGAATATGGCGCTCCTGATGCGTTACAGGGCGTTTTAGCAGTAGTCCCGATAACGATTATTTATCGGGCTTATTGAACGGGGTAATAATATCATGACAGCAATGAGGGACTGGTACAGGGGCTCTTGCCCCGGGTATATACATCCCTCTGGGGTAATATTTGCTTTTCAGGGTAACCACAACCTATTTTGGGTCCAGGTCAATACAAGGGCATCGCAATCTTCAGCTGCTTCTGTAAGCCAGAATTGCAGCGACTTAACAGTTTCGATCTTCGCTACTGGCCTGACATTGCCGGGATCATTCGCTCACTGGGGATGGAAGAGGTGGAGGTAACATTTAGGGATGAAGCGACAGAGGCAATTATCAACGCCCGCAGACCTTCACAGACGGATTTCTTCAGAGCGTTATTCGATAACATCAGTAACCAAAAAACCGGGGATTACTACGCCTTGTCACGGAGTTTTAAACTCTCCGATACAGCACTGGCGACGATTTGTAATATCACCCGTGATTTGCCACCCGATGAACTCGTTGACGCCGCTTATGTCAAGCGTACCCGCCATCGTCTAACGGGAAGACTGTTTTTTCGCAGCCTTCGGGTCACCCGGCATTAGAACCGATTTCTGAGAGGCGATTACCCTTTACGCAATCATTCTGCCAGCCACGATATTTTACTGAAGCCAGCCGTCTCTGAGGGATCGACTGGCGGACTCGCTGAAGGCAATAAGTTTTTTTTAACAGCACCGGTAATGGTTATGAACGATAACCCACCGGAGTCCATTTTAATGAGTTACACATACGACCCTTACTGGCAGCAACGCATCGCTGATACCTTCAGTTGCGCTCTTAACGCTTACACCCGCTTACTGGCCCTGCGTGTTGACCTCCGTCTGCCGGATACGCCAGCGGCCACCGATGCTGCTGTTATCTCCCGCTTCACCGATTCCCTGAAAGCCCGGATTGATGCCCTTCAGACGCGTCAACGTCGCGAGGGCAAACGCGTCTGGCCGACCACGCTGCGTTTTATCTGGGCGCGGGAGTTTGGTGAAATCAAAGGGAAGAAGCATTACCACGCGGTGCTGTTGCTGAACCGCGATACGTGGTGCGGACCGGGAGATTACAAAGACCCGGATTCGCTTGCAGGTATGATTAAACAAGCGTGGTGCAGCGCCCTGAAGGTGGATGCACAGGCGCATGCCGTTCTGGCTCGTTTCCCGGCGAGTCCAGTCTCATGGTTGACACGTGGCGATGGTGCTCAACTGCAACAGGCCCTGTCGCAGGCGGCCTATTTAGCCAAGCTGGAGACCAAAATCACCGGTGACGGTGAGCGTAACTTCGGTTGCAGCCGTGGCTGAGCCAGACATATCTCGATTCATCAGGCCTGATTGTGCGGGCCGGGTAATTTTTTACAACGTTCCCCTATCCTCTGAGGAGAACCGGTAACCCCATGATTCAACCACCACCGGACGTCTCCCGATAGCCATATCCTCAGAGGGAGAAAAATACCATGACCACGTTGAATACGAATATTAATGCCAGCCCTGACACACTGCTTTCAGCTCAGGACCCGCTTATCGACATGACCTTTATCACCACGTTTACCGGGATGACCGACAAATGGTTTTACAAACTGATTGGCGACGGGTTGTTTCCGAAACCCATCAAGCTGGGGCGCAGCTCCCGCTGGCGCAGAAGCGAGGTGGAAGCCTGGATGCAGCAGCGTATTGCTGATTCCCGTGGCGTCTGAGCAGGGAGGATATCTGAATGGAAAAACGACGCCGCACTCAGCCACAGGCCATCCCGGTTCGCTGGACGTGTCCCCGTTGCCGGCGACAGTACTGTGGCGCCAGACCCTGTCCCGTTTGTTTCAGACCCACCGACGCACCTGCACAACCGTAACCTTTCTGTATTCCGGTGCCGACCACCAACCGTACCGACCCGCTAACGCATAACTGAACCGCCATTCACCCTGCCACGCTGCCCGTACCGGGACGGCTGACGCCTGCGTGTCGTCTGGCGGTAAGGAGAGTACCACTATGTATGCAAAATCGTTTATGGCTCTGGACGGCAACGGCCGTCTCACGGGAGCCATAACCGCGCAGACCGCGCCGTATGACCGCTACAGCTGCCATCTGTGTGCCAGTGCCCTGCAGTACCATCCTGAATACGACACCGAACGTCCGTGGTTTGAACATCATGCAGCAAAGCTTTCGGAGAACGGTCGACAGCACTGCCCGTATGTAAAGCCCGGGGTGAGGGAGACCCGCCATATCCGGCAACTGCAGTCTTATGTACCGGAAGCCCGTCCCCTGGTTTTCTACGCAGACTGGCACTGTCACGGCTGCGGCAGTGATTACCACGGTGAGCGCTACTGCCTCACCTGCCGGACGGGCGAGCACAGTGATGTGCGTGCTGATACCAACCGGATAGAGGAAGTGACGGCATGCGCATGCTGAAATGTTATCTGGCCAATGACCGCGAAGGCCACTTCGCGACAGCCGGGGAGGCCGTGAGTGCGCCGGGGCAGATATGGAGCTGCGCGTCCTGCGGCTGTCGACTGGTGCTCCATGCGGGGACATACGGGGAGCCGCCGTGGTTTGAACATGACCAGCAGAGCGTGGCCCGGCATGTGCTGATGGCCTGCGCCCACCTTGACCCGGAAGTGAAAACCGAAGCCCGGCACCGAAAGCTGCGCAGTCTCATCAACGGGCTGGAAGCGACGGTAATGGTGCTCTCCTGGTACTGCGTGTGGTGCGGCGACCATTACCAGGGCGTGAAGCACTGTCCCCGGTGTCTGACTGGTATCTACAGCATCGAAGAAGCGCACTGGCAGAGAAACTACTGCTGCAGTACCAGATAGTTCCCCGTCTTTATGAACCAGATACCGCCGTAGAGGCGGTGTCCTCCCTGATTTAACCTAAAGAGAGTCTGCATTATGAATCATTCTTACATACGGGCGTCTGATGCTGTCAGCGCGGATGCCGTCAGCACGCGTGCATTTCTGCAACAGGCCGTTGACCATTACCCGCGACTGGCGGCATTCAGCTTTACGCTGGCGCTACCGTATCGTGAAGCCATGAGCGAATACCGGTCATTGATTCTGCGTTTTCACTCTGAAGTCTGGCAGCGCACCGGCGAATATTCGCGCCAGCGTCAGCAGGCACGACATCGTTCACTCCCGACGCTGTTACGCTGGATATGGGAGACGGCCAGCGCACCGGAGTGCAAAATGGTGCTGCTGCTCAATCTCGATACGCTGGGTACAGGGCGAAACCTGCAACTGACCGACAGTGCGCCTCCGGGGCTTAACGCCATCATCGCCGACGCATGGCAAAAGGTGACCGGTACCGCCTGCACTGACGGTGTAACGAGTATGACGCAGATCATTATTAACCGCGTCGCTCAGGGAGTCTTCGCAACACCCTTTAACCAGCTTACCGTGCATGTTAAGGCCATGTCAGAGCCAATAGCAACGGCCAGAACGGGGATGATTTGTCCGTGAAAGTAATAGCTTCTCTAATTAATGGGGGAGTTATCCAGGTCTTCCCCGGTGTCTGCAGCGCCGATATAATCCCTGAATGAAAAAAGCTCACGATACCTTACCCCCGGAACAAACCGTCACAGCACTTGCGCATTTCGCCTGGTGCGCCCTTGTCGCCTTACGTACCGCTCAGCAGGATGGTCAGGCATTGTCGCCACTCAGCACGCATGCATTTATACTGCGCTGGTTAACGGTGGCGTATAAGCAAAAACGGTTTCCACGTGCAATCGCATCTGATATTGAGGGATTGCTGACGCTGGGGCGTAACAAAGGCCTTGCCGCCAGCTTATTCAGTCGTCTGGAATATCTGTGGTCTTCGTGCACCGGACCGGTGTCAGCGCAGTCGGATTTGTATCGGCTGACGTACGCAATTGAACAGCTTAAATCGCGGGGCTGGGTCAATGCAGCGGTGAGTGACAGGGACTGGGACAATGAAACGCTTCTGGCCCTGGAATACAGCGATGCGAATGCACTGCTGGTAAGGAAGTCGGCACTGACCTGCGGATTTTCGGATGGAGGGAAACTCGTTGCGCCGGTTGAGTTTCTTGTGAATGGCGACTTGTCAGCCTGTATGGCTGTTTTTGCGGCTCATACACTGTCGGCTGTCATGCTGGAGTCGAATCGGATCGTGTTACAACCTTGAGCAGTAAAACAACCGTTCTCAACCCGCAGCAAAGCTCATCACTGTCCACGTCTGTCTTTCTGTAAACCGAACGGGTGTTGTTCCTGGTCGCGCTAATGCACCGGCGGCTGAGATATTCATATCGCTGGTACAGGTATGAGATATGCGTAAAGTCCGGGCGTTGCAATTCCTTTAATCTGAAAAAAAATAAATAAGCCCGGTTTACGTGAATAATAAGAAATGATGGAAACCTGAAACTGTCGCCAGTTTTTCACATGCTCAGTCACGTCCAGCTTCTCAATTTCTGATAAAAGTACAAAATCAGATATTTCACGTGACTGGTGATATTTTGTACAAATATACACCCTAAGCCAAATTGATCATTTTCTGTACATCCTTATCCCGCGGGGCCTGAAGGGTTATGGTGTAAAATTTTTATAAATCAGAAAGATGATATTTTTTTTGTTAAAAGCCAGGAATGTAAATCTTTGTTACATTTTTTCATTTTCGATCTGGCAGGGAACGTTCCCAAACTCCAGCCATTGGGCCTTATCCGAAATTTTTCATTTCAGACAAATACCCAGAAAATACAGTGTCGACATGCTGGTGGATGGAATGCGCCCGCTTTTTTTGGTTCCGGGATTTTTATTTACGTCGGATGACGCGAACCGGAAAGTTGTTCTGGCTGGGTAATTTTTTCTTATTTATTTTTCACTGGCATTGACCGTTTCTATCACTCCATAGAACAGGGACAGCCATGTCTAATTCTTCCTTTCAGTCCGAAATCCCTAAAGCGCGTATTAATTTAAAACTTGATTTGCATACCGGTGGTGCGAGCAAGAAAACGGAGCTCCCCCTGAAATTGCTCGTGGCGGGCGACTTCAGTAATGGTCAGGAGTCTGCCCCTTGTCTGAGCGCAAAAAAGTTGATTTGAATAAAAATAATTGTGATTCTGTCATTTCTGAATATTCCCCAAAAGTCAATCTTACCGTTAAAAACACGCTTGCTGATGATGGCAGTGAAGACAACATCAGTCTGACCTTCCGGAGCATGAAGGACTACCAGCGTCGGTGAGACATCCGCGTCATACAACTCTTTGAACGCAGCCACTATCTCACGGGTGGTCATCCCTTTGGCGTACAGTGACAGGATTTGGTTATCCATCCCGGTGATCCGGGTCTGGTTTTTCTTCACCAGTTGGGGCTCGAAGGAGCCGTCACGATCGCACGGCGTACGCAGTTCCAGCGGGCCATCGCCGGTGGTAACGGTTTTTGTGAAATAGCCGTTGCGGGAGTTGGCACCCGGTTTAGACTGATGTTTACCGTAGCCGAGGTGATGGAGCATTTCGGCGTTGAGGCGGCGCTCAACGTTGATTTTTTTCAGCAGGCGATCGAACTGGTTGAGATCGTCAGGGGTTTTGAGATTTTTGGTCAGTTCGTTAGCCAGAGCCTACAACTGTTTTTCGTCCATAAAGTAACCTGCTTTTGATGTTGAATTGAACATATCAAAATCAGGCAATTACACAAACTTGTGTACAGGCTCCATACAGCTAACCCGGCCCGTCACATCGTAATGTCAACCCGTAATGCATAACATCATGCAGCGTTCCATTAATGAGTCGGGAATCATATTCAACCTTCTTGAATCGCCACGGGTAATCTAGACACTTCCGAGCCGTTGATGGACTGACCCCACCCCGGTAGACGATCCTGCCCTATAGTAACGAGCGCATGGCAGACATGTCCCCGTTCTGGATGCTAAATGTTCTGAACAGCGCCGAACTGGTACTGGGGCAGTATCAGCGCCTGCAGCACAGCCCGCCAAGTACTGTGGTTCCGACCTTAATGGGGGCCGCCAGCTGTCAGTAAAGGTCAGTGTCTGACCCCGGAGACACGCGGACAGCCAAGCACCTACCAATCATCTGCTGGTCCCGCGCTAGCAAATCAGCCAGTTGCGTAAAGAAATGCGGCATGTTGTGCCGCTGGTTCTGAATGGTCAGGTTGGCAGCGCGATGACGAATGACATGCTGCCGCAGGCGGCTATCCCGGGAGAAGGGGGAAGGTCTGGCGTGAGTCTTCAGCGGTGAGCTCAATTGCTGCATGGGTCACTACCTTCGCCATATCTTGAGCATACTACCGGAGTAGTCCAGCAACAAAGTGGCCGAACTACTTCCATGGAACGTGGTTCTTCCCGATAAATAATCGTCAATACGGCGCTCGTTTAACGCTTACACATTAAATATTAATTAAGCCTGATTGGATGTTTTTCATTTTTTTTAATTGGTGTGCTTGACCTTCCAGTAACATCAACCTTTAGCCTTGTAAGAAATTGCTACAGCGCCGTTTTCGGATGGGCCGGGGCTGCCTGTGGCGTATGAAAGGATCACTGTTATGAAAATGAAAATTGGGGTTCTGATTGTGTCGGCCGCAATCATCGCCACTGCCGGGATTGCGTTTGCCCGGGATAGTGGCGGCAACGATGAGCCGGCCGCAGCGGCCGCACCTATGGCTCCCCAGGTTCCCGTAGCCGAAGTGCTCTCGCGTCAGATAGTCCCTTCGGCAGAGTTTACCGGTTCATTGGCGGCCCCAAAAACCGTAGAGCTACGCCCACGCGTTGGCGGTACCATCGACGCTGTCAGCGTACCTGAAGGCAGCATGGTGCGTCAGGGGCAGCTGCTGTTCCAAATTGATCCTCGTCCATTCCAGGTGGCTCTTGACAGCGCGCAAGCACGACTCAAGCAGGCAGAAGCGCTGGCTATCCAGGCCAATCGCGATTTTGAACGAGTTGGTCGGCTGGTGAACAATGGCGCGGTATCCCGGAAAGATTACGATGACGCCGCTTCTACACGTCATGCTCGTCAGGCTGAGGTGCAGGCTGCAAAGGCCGAGGTTGCGGCGGCGAAACTGGACTTGTCTTATTCGCGCGTGGTGGCACCGATTACCGGCCGCGTGGATCGCATGCTGGTGACTGAGGGAAATCTGGTCAGCGGCGGTGGTACGGGATCTGCGACGCTATTGACAACGATTGTTTCCGTCAATCCGCTATACGCTTACTTTGATATTGACGAAGCGACGTTCCTTAATTCAGTCAGCAAGGCACGTCCTGACGCAGTTAACAAGGTGGAAGAGCGTTTACCCGTGCATGTTGGGCTGGCGACAGAAAAAGGTTTCCCGCATCAGGGAACGCTCGATTTTGTCGGGAATCAGATCGATCGTAGTACCGGTACTGTCAGGGTACGTGCCGTAATCCCTAACGACGATGGGAAACTGACGCCAGGTGCCTTTGCCCGCGTGCAGCTGGCCACCGGTGCGGCACATCAGGCGATTCTGATTGACGATCAGGCGATAGGGAGCGATCAGGGACGCAACTATGTCCTGGTGGTGGGTGCGGATAATAAGGCGCAGTATCGCCCGATTGAGCTGGGCGCGGTGGTTGATGGTTTGCGCGTGGTCAAGAGTGGCCTGAAAGCCGGTGAGAACATTATTATCAAGGGGCTGGTGCGTCCCGGTATGGCGGTGACGCCGCGTTTGACCCCGATGCAGGCTTCTGGCGCGTCGGTTAGCGAGGGGGAAAAAGCCGGCTCCGTTGAAGGGGGAGGCCAATAATGAAATTCCCACACTTCTTCATCCAGCGGCCTATTTTCGCGATTGTGTTATCGGTGTTTATGCTGATAGCTGGCGCTCTGGCTTTCTTTCAGCTTCCGCTGAGTGAATACCCATCGGTAACACCGCCTACCGTGCAGGTTTCGGCAAGCTACCCTGGTGCTAACCCTAAGGTGATTGCTGACACCGTTGCTGCTCCACTGGAACAGGCAATCAACGGGGTGGAAGGCATGTTGTACATGAGTTCCCAGATGTCTGCCGACGGTCGAATGGTCTTGACGATTTCATTCCGGCAGGGAACCGACCCCGATATTGCGCAGATTCAGGTGCAGAACCGGGTTTCTCGGGCCTTGCCGCGCTTGCCGACTGAGGTGCAGCAGATCGGTGTCGTGACGGAGAAAACGTCACCGGATATCCTCATGGTTGTGCATATATTTGCACAGGGCGATCGCTACGATCCGCTTTATGTTTCCAACTATGCCATGTTGAACGTGCGTGATGAGCTATCACGCTTGCCAGGTATTGCCAGCGTCACGCTTGGGGGCGAGGGTGAATACGCGATGCGCGTCTGGCTGGATCCGACCAAAGTCGCTTCCCGCGGTTTGACGGCCAGTGATGTGACCGCAGCAATTCGTGAGCAGAATGTCCAGGTCGCGGCCGGTTCTGTCGGTCAACAGCCGAACAGCTCCTCAGCCTTCGAAGTCAGTATCAATGCCCAGGGGCGTCTGACCACCGTTGAGCAGTTTGGCGATATCGTGATCAAAGCTGGCGCTGACGGGCAGGTTACCCGCCTGCGCGATGTTGCGCGTCTGGAATTGGGATCGGACAACTATTCCCTGCGCAGCCTGCTGGACGATAAAAATGCCGTGGGTATGCACATCGTTATGACGCCAGGCGCCAATGCGCTGGACGTCTCTGCCTCGGTTCGGGCGACGATGGCGAGGCTGCAGGCCAACTTCCCGGAAGGTATCGAATACCGTATCGCTTATGACCCGACAGTGTTTGTCAGCGCCTCGTTGAAATCAGTGGCAATGACGTTGCTGGAGGCGACGGTGTTGGTGGTACTGGTGGTGATGCTGTTCCTGCAAACCTGGCGGGCTTCGATCATCCCTCTGGTCGCGGTACCTATTTCGTTGGTCGGTACTTTCGCCCTCATGTATTTGTTCGGCTTTTCGCTCAACACGCTGTCGTTGTTTGGTCTGGTGTTATCGATTGGTATCGTTGTCGATGATGCCATTGTGGTGGTTGAAAACGTCGAACGGCATATTGCACAGGGCCGTTCTCCGAAAGAAGCGGCAAGAAGGGCCATGGACGAGGTGACTGGCCCTATTTTAGCCATTACTTCCGTTTTGGCTGCTGTGTTTATTCCTTCTGCGTTCCTGTCAGGATTGCAGGGGGAGTTCTATCGCCAGTTCGCGCTGACCATCGCCATTTCGACGATCTTGTCTGCGATCAACTCGTTGACGTTGTCGCCGGCGCTGGCATCGGTTCTGCTTAGACCCCATCAGGATATGGCGCAGGCCGACAGGTTGACGCGCATCATGGATCGCGTATTCGGTGGTTTCTTCCGTCGCTTTAACGCTTTCTTCGATAGATTGTCGAACAACTACGTTGGCGCAGTCCGCCGGGCCGTACGCGGCAGTATCATCGTGCTGGTGCTGTATGCCGGTTTCCTGGGCCTGACACTGTTGGGGTTCCAGCAGGTTCCTAACGGTTTTGTGCCCGCTCAGGACAAATACTATCTGGTTGGGATTGCTCAATTGCCTTCCGGCGCCTCGTTGGATCGCACGGAAGCCGTAGTGAAAGAGATGTCCCGAATTGCGCTGGCGGAACCTGGAGTGGAAAGCGTCGTGGCGTTTCCTGGGTTGTCGGTAAACGGCCCTAACATGCCTAACTCCGCATTGATGTTTACCATGCTGAAACCCTTCAGTGAACGTAAGGATCCTTCGCTGTCTGCCGAGGCTATTGCCGGTAGCCTGATGGGGAAATTTAGCCAGATACCTGACGGTTTTGTCGGGATCTTCCCGCCACCACCGGTACCGGGGCTGGGCAGCATGGGAGGATTTAAACTCCAGATCGAAGACCGGGCAGGGCTTGGCTTTGAAGAGCTGACCCGTGTTCAAGGGATGGTTATGGCGAAGGCCATGCAGGCTCCTGAACTGGCAGGGATGATGGCCAGTTTCCAGACCAACGCACCTCAGTTGCAGGTTGATATCGACCGCGTCAAAGCCAAGTCTCAGGGCGTCGCACTGACCGATATCTTTGATACGTTGCAGGTGAATCTGGGGTCGCTGTATGTAAATGACTTTAACCGCTTCGGTCGTACGTATCGGGTGATCACTCAGGCGGATGCGCAATTCCGTATGCAGCCTGAAGATATCGGGTTGCTTAAAGTGCGTAATGCCGCGGGTGACATGATCCCACTGGGAACGCTGGTGAACATTACCCGTACCTCTGGACCAGACCGTGTTATGCGTTACAACGGTTATCCGTCGGCGGATATTACCGGTGGCGCAGCGCCTGGCTACTCCTCCGGACAGGCAACGGCAGCTATTGAGAAGATCGTTAGTGAAACGCTGCCTGAGGGAATGACATACGAATGGACCGATCTGACTTACCAGGAGAAGCAGACTGGCAACTCGGCGCTGTATATCTTCCCGTTGGCGGTGTTCCTGGCGTTCCTGATCCTGGCCGCACAATACAACAGCTGGTCGCTGCCGTTTGCGGTGCTGTTAATTGCCCCAATGGCATTACTTTCCGCGATCGCCGGGGTTTGGCTATCGAATGGAGATAACAACATCTTCACGCAGATTGGTTTTGTGGTGCTGGTGGGACTGGCGGCGAAAAACGCAATCCTGATCGTCGAGTTCGCTCGCGCCAGAGAGAGTGAAGGCGTCGATCCTCTGGCTGCTGTGCTGGAGGCCGCTCGCCTGCGTCTGCGCCCGATACTGATGACCTCGTTGGCATTTATTGCGGGGGTTGTGCCTTTGGTGATCGCGAGCGGTGCCGGTGCGGAAATGCGTCATGCCATGGGGATTGCCGTGTTTGCCGGGATGCTGGGGGTGACGCTGTTCGGACTCTTGTTGACGCCAGTGTTCTATGTCGTGGTCCGTAAGCTGGTTATTCGCCGGGAAATCAAGCAGGCACAGCGGGCAATCAGTGATTCACGGCCATGACGGGCGGAGAGAGAATAATGAAAGCAGAGTATGAAATGAACCATCGTATTAATAAACTCTCGGTGCTGGCGATGGCGCTGGTATTGGCCGGTTGTACTATGGCGCCGGACTACGAACGGCCTTCTGCACCAACGAGCTCAAGCTATCCTTCGGGAGCGGCTTATGCTCAGGGAACAGTTTCAGCGGCTCAGACTGCCGTGGCTGATATCGGTTGGCGCGATTTCTATCGTGATCCGTTGTTGCAACAATTACTTGAGGTCGCGTTGGCAAACAACCGCGATCTGCGCAAGTCGGTGCTGGATGTTGAGGCCGCGCGGGCTCAGTACCGGATCCGTCGTGCCGATATGTTGCCAACACTGAATGTGGATGCGGGCGCTACCGTGCAGCGTCTGCCCGCAGATGTCAGCCCGAGTGGTACAACGCAGATAACGCGGAGTTATGACGTTAATGGTGCGGTGTCAGCCTGGGAGCTGGATTTGTGGGGACGGGTTCGTAGCCTCAGCGATCGGGCGCTGGCAACGTACCTGGCGTTGGATGAAACACGGATTGCGGCAAGGCTGAGCCTGCTCGCTGAGGTGACAAACGCTTATCTGACGTTGCGTGCGGATCAGGAGTTGCTGCAACTGGCTCACGATACGCTGAGCACGCAAAAGAGGACTTACGCATTGACCCAGGCGCTGTTTGATGCGGGTAATGCAACGCAAATTGATTTGCGGCGCGCAGAGATTGCGTTGCGTACTGCGGAAGTCAGTCAGGCTGCTTATACGAGGGTGGCGGCGCAGGATCGCAATGCACTGGTTTTGCTTTTAGGGCAGCCATTGACGGCCGAACTCTCGGCCAGCCTGGATAAGGCGAATACCTTGCCCGATGACATCATCCCTTCCGCGTTGCCGGCGGGCTTGCCGGCAGAATTGCTGGTGCGTCGTCCGGATGTCCGTGCGGCAGAGCAGCAACTGCGTGCGGCCAATGCCAATATCGGGGCCGCTCGCGCGGCATTTTTCCCGGCAATCAGTTTGACAGGATCGGCTGGTACGGCCAGTTCGAGTCTGGACGGGTTGTTCGAGCCGGGGTCAGCGGCCTGGAGTTTTGTTCCGCAAATCTCGTTGCCTATTTTCCGGGGAGGCGCTCTGCGCGCCAATCTGGACCTAGCCCAGGTACAAAAGCGCATCGAAATTGCGAATTACGAGAAGGCGATTCAGGTTGCCTTCCGCGAAGTGGCTGATGGCCTGGCGGGCAGACAAACCCTGGACGATCAATTCCGTTCAGAACAATTGTTGGTGCAGGCCAGCCAGGCTAACTATGAATTGGCCTCACAGCGCTTCCGGGCCGGTATTGACGATAATCTGGCGGAGCTTGACGCGCAACGAGCGCTGTTCAGTGCACAGCAAACTCTGGTTCAGACCCGACTGGCGCGAATGAGCAATTTGGTCAATTTGTATAAAGCGCTGGGGGGCGGATGGACAGAAAGCTCTCCGGCTAAGCCATAACTCTCCGGGCAGGTTAACGCCACTGTCTGGCGATAAGGTCGGCAATACGTGGGTGGAGGGATAAAACCGCCCGCGTATTGCATTGTCGTAGGGATAAGGGGTTACGGCGCGGCAACCACTTCTTTTACTGCGAGGACTGCTACGTCTTCGTCTTGTTGCCCGACAGCCGGCAGAAAGCACAACTGAACGGTTTACTTGAAATACTTTGGGGCAGTATATATCCCCACCTCAGGTGAAACGCTTAGTCAGAGAATATAAGCACGAAAATTTTTGGCGATAGGGCTTGACCTTACAACGGTGGCAAGTTCTATCATTGAAGTTACTACAACTAAATAGGATATATATATGCAATTACATCTAGAAAATATGACATGCGGCGGATGTGCCCGGACAGTGACTAAAGTGATTCAAAATATTGATCCTGAGGCAAGTATCATAACTGATCCACCGACTCGTAAGATCGAAGTGAAAACTTCTTTATCTACTGAACAAGTTGCTAATGCTTTACGTGAGGCAGGTTTTCCTCCGAGAGAGTAGTTAACTAAAAATGGTTACCTCCCCGCTGTGGTAACCATTTTTTATCATGTATCCTTACGGTTAGAAGTATTTCTGTTATTATTATGCACCATGGTGGGGTGTTTAGATGTCTTGAGTTGTAGTTTTGATTTAATATGTCTATTACTTAACTCACTAATTTTTTCTCTATGTTAAATGTATTGTGTTCAATATTTATGTGTGATTTACTAAATCATCGGTTTTTTCTTTTAAGGCCTCATTAATGTATCATGTGACGTCAAGTATTTGTGGAGGGAGTATTTGGTTTTTTTTAAATATATTAAGAACAGGGTGGTATGCCAAATTTATCATCATAAAAAGTAAGAAGAGCGAAGTATACGTAAACCAAACGCTGTAAGTTTAAGCATGCCATTTTTGTTCCATGCACTTCTTGATAGCTCCGGGTTTTCAGTCATCAGCCGATACCTCTTCCTGTATCAGGTTATTCAGAGATTCATGAGGCCGCTCGTTATTGTATTACCTCAGCCAGCATAATGTAATTCTCCCGTACCTCATTCTGAGTTCTAAATAGATTAAAATCCAGTATTTATGTCCGATAGCGGCGGTTAAACAGTTCTGCTTTGCATTAGTAACCCGCGTCCCCGGTAGGCGTTGATACGATATGCTTCCCGCAGAGAATGCACCGACTGGTATTTCTGTGCCGGCCTTAGAACTTTTGCTTCAGCATCTCCTGAAGCATCTCCTTGTCCACACTCAGGCCAGCCACCTGTTTCTTCAGTAGCTGATTTTCATCCTCCTGCTACCGCATGTGATTCAGTTCTGAATGAGAAATATCGCCTTATTCCTTACGGTATGTAATGGGATTGTCAGGGCATCGTACAATAGCGTGTTCGACAGCGTGATGAACTACTATCCAGAAGAGCTTGACCGTACGTTCGAGATAATTCTCGATAGCGTGGAGGCTCATATAAAGGTCTATGTGTCGGTCAAGAATCTTGATGCCAGTATGGCGGTAGAAGTACTCAATGAAGTAATATCAGCAAATATTATTGCTATCTAAAAATCAAAGAGACTGATATGTTAGTCTTAAAATAATAGTCAGTTAGAGACTCAACGGACGGAACAAACTAGCTGGCAGTTCGTACTATGCCCATACTATTATGGAATGACGATATTCAATTTATGTCAAATTTTTCAAGTATTCATTCGTCAATTCTGGTTAAGCTGGGATTCGGCCCATCTGACATGTGATGTCGTAGTTTTCCTGATATTTTCGTGGTCATTGTTTATGGGGGGGAGAAGAACCTCGGCGCAAAAGACTGTCGGTGCGGTCTTATTTAAGGTGCTAGGGTTTTCTTTCGCTATACATGATTTTATACTAGCGAGAATATAGATAAAGGATTTGGGAATGTAATGAATTTTAATGCTGTCCTCATATGCTATTATCCTGCGCTTATAATCCACTCCACTGAAAGTGTAATAGTACATGCTCCTGCTCGTAATCTTCCGGTGATATATCACTCAGGGCTTGAAGCCATTTCCAAGCCAGTAGATGACTCGCAAAACATCATCTGATATCAACATTCAAATATATGTTTCTGATAGTCCACTTTTCGGAGACTCTGCCAGTTCCTGGCGTGTCAGAATGTCCAGTTGATACCAGCAAAACCGCTGATATTGTCTCGCGCTGACACAACAGGACTGTCACTGGTTTTATCCGCAAGCCAGGCATATGAAGCGCCCAGTAGGGTGCCCCAGTGTTCATTAAACTGATGCTGCCAGCTCAGGGTAGTCTGCGTAGCATAAAATCCTGCGCTACGGTTGTATTCCCGGAAACCGGTTGTGCGGCTCTGGGCAGCATTAACGCCGTACCAGGTGTTAATGTACCGGGCGTCACCAAAAAGTGCCGCGCCCTGCAGGGCAACCGTATCTGTGTCGTTCTGCCAGGGCACGAGCGTCAGCGAGGCCTGGTACTGTACCCCCTGTGAATCCGTCAGCGGCAGAGTTGCACGGATTTCCGGGGTAAACCAGCTGTTCACCTGCCAGCCAACAGCAACCTGCGTGTTCAGTGCACCACGGATGTTTCCCATTCCTTTCAGTTTGTCAGAACCATCGCGCCACGATGAATTTTGATCGGCACGGCCAAAACTGTATCCGAACGCATTTTCAAAATAGAGGCCATTATCCGTCTGCAGGTCATAACCGATACCTTTTGTTGAGTCGAAGAAAAACGCGCCTTTACGGACCTGCAGGGAAGGCATCACTGTCCAGTGCTGCTTATCCGCGCCACTGTAGCGGGGGGCGTTTTCTCCCATTATCCCCACCGTCACTCCATCCTGATTGCCGCTGTCGGCAATAGCGGACCCGCAGGTCGCTGCCAGCAGGATCACTGTACACCCTGTTACAGACGAATACGTTGCCATCATATATCCCTCGTTTTATGTTTATGCATTACGGTAAGCTGTGACCCGCCCGGCCACCCGCAGTGGATTATGACGATGCTTTATCAAGACTCAGCGTGGAAACCATCAAGAAACCATCAAGGCAGAATGAATGAACACAAAACGTATTCTGATTATCGAGGACGACCGGGATGCGGCGAATGTGCTCGAAGCCTATCTTCGCCGTGAAAACTTCGGGGTCATACTGGCCCATGATGGAAAAGCAGGACTTGAAGCCGCCCTTACCCAGCATCCTGCACTTATTCTGCTTGATATCATGCTGCCGGGTATGACCGGAACAGAAATACTCAGCCGGCTGCGCCGCGAATCCGATGTTCCCGTGATAATGGTCACCGCAATGGGCGAGGCCCCGGACCGTATCGGGGCCTTACGCTTCGGTGCGGATGATTATGTCGTCAAACCTTATGATCCGGGTGAGGTCGTGGCCCGGGTGCAGGCGGTGTTACGGCGTGGGGCGGCAGCGCATGCTAGCGCTGAAAATTATCGCCGGGTGGGGGCCGTTGAACTCAACCGGGACACCATGTCAGTCGCTGTTATTCACGATGAAAACCGGGTGCACCTTGAGCTGACCCCCACCGAGTTTTCACTGCTGGACATGATGATGACCCGCCCCCGGAGCGTCTGTTCCCGTCAGACGCTGCTTGAACACTGCCTGCCGGAAAGTGATGCGCTGGAGAGGGTGGTTGATACACACATCTATAACCTACGCCGCAAACTGGAAAAAGCGGGGGTCAGCGGTGTGCTGACCAGCGTGAGAGGGATCGGTTACCGGTATCTGCAGCCATGAAAAAAAGAGAGTCCCGTTCATTATGGCGCTGGATTTGCGTCAGGGTGTTGTCGCTGGCGGCCGGCAGTGTCGTGCTTATCGCCCTGTGCATGTGGCTGCGTTTTGCCCTGCTGGATGCCTGGGTACAGCATCGGATGCCGGAGGCGGTACGACAGGAATTTCTGCATCTGCGGGAAAATCCCGATCTTAATCGCATCCGTTACCATGAAATTATTGATGACTGGTACGGACTGCAGTTCTCAGATCCGTCCATTGCGTCAACAGACTGGCTGACGCTGGGAGGGCTGGTCCTGTTTGTGACACCGCTGATAATTATGCTCGGTTTGCTGGCCGCCCGGCCTCTCGCCCGGCAGTTCGGTCTGCTGACGCGAGCCTCCGCAGCGATAGCGCAGGGGCGTTTTACCACTCGCTCAAAAATGGATGCAAGTGCGCCCTCTGAATTGATGTTGTTTACGCAGAACTTCAATACCATGGCCGAAAGACTTGAACGTTATGACCGGGAATTACGGGCATCTCATGTTGCAGCCGCGCATGAACTGCGCTCTCCACTGACGGCCGCGGTGGGCCGTCTACAGGGAATGATGGACGGCGTATTCCCGGCTGATAAAGCGCAGATGAATATGGTGATGAACCAGCTCCTGAGCCTCAGCCGTCTGATTGATGATTTGCACCTGCTCTCACTGGCTGATGCAGGGCAGCTTACGCTGAATAAACAACGCTTCTCACCCGCCGGATTACTGCAGGAAAAGATTGCCTGGCTACGGCCACAGGCTACCGCCGGGCATTTCGGTTACGACACGGATATCCCTCCGGGAGAATGTTGTGCGGACCCGCTGCGAATCGGACAGGTCTTTACCATTTTAATGGAGAACGCACTGCGTTACGCGACGGAAGGCGGGAAGCAAACGATACAGGGTTCCGTTCAGTCAGGCTACTGGACGTTCTCCTTCCGGGATTACGGCGCGGGCGTCGAACCGGATTTTCTGCCGGTGATGTTTGACCGGTTTACCCGTTCTGATGTTTCCCGTTCCCGTCATTCAGGAGGCAGTGGACTGGGTCTGTCGATTGCCAGAGCCATTTGTGAGTCTCACGGCGGAACGCTGACCGCCAGTATCCCGCAAGAGGGGAACGGACTCCTGTTTCGGGTGAAACTGCCCGTATGAGTTTTCTTTTTCACTTTTCTTGACCAAATCTTGATGGTTCGTCGAACGTATCTGGACACACCTGCGGTTTACTCATGGCAGCATTTTTTCCGGAGGCTGCCATGCCATCATATTCATTCATCCCCCTGATAGCGTCTTTGCTTTTCTGGCGACGGGGCTCAGCCCTGGTTTTCGCCCTCGCCCTGCAACTGACCGGCTGTGATAATGAGCCGGTATCCCGCCATGTCCCACCAAGACCGGTGATGACCACGGAGGTATCTGCCGGCAATCATGGCGGACAGACGCTGATGACCGGTGAAATATTGCCCCATGAAGAGACGATTATCGGCTTCCGTACCGATGGCCGGATGGTGAAACGACTCACGGATGTGGGGCAGTCAGTGGTTGCCGGGCAGGTACTGGCTGAACTGGATGATACCGATTTGCGTAATCAGTACCGCAGTGCTCAGGCGGCAGTACAGGAAGCCGAGGCAAGCGCCAGGCTTGCTGAGATAAACCTGCGACGCATGACGCTGCTTGCCCCGCAGGGTGCGGTTGCCCGGGTTCAGCTTGACGAGGCCCGCACAAACCGCGACACGGCAACAGCAAAACTGCAGAGCGCTCAGGCCGACCTGAGCAGTGCAGCGGACCGTCTGGGGTATGCGCGACTGCTCTCACCGGTTACCGGGGTGGTCACCACCGTCAGCGCCGGTCCGGGACAGGTAGTGACCACCGGACAGGAAATCCTGCGGGTGGCGCAGTCAGGGGCCCGTGATGCGGTCTTCAGCGTACCGGGGGCTCTGGCTGACACCCTGAAACAGCAGCAGACACTCACCCTGCGTATGGCGGATAACCCGTCGGTGTCGGTAACCGGAACGCTGCGTGACATCAGCCCGCAGGCCGACACACAGACCCGGACCTGGCGGGTACGCTATGACCTTGAGAATGCACCCGCGGTAATGGCTATGGGGGCGACGGTCACCGGGTCATTACCCCTGGGCGGCAGTGAAGTGTTTCAGGTACCGGCATCTGCCCTGACGAGGAAAGAACAGAAACCGGCAGTGTTCGTGGTGGACACCGGCAAAAATCGCCTGCGCCTGACACCCGTTGACATTGCGGCCTATATGACCGATTCGGTGCTCATCCGCAAAGGGCTGACAGCCGGTGAACAGGTGGTCACTGCCGGGGTCAGTCAGTTACGTGACGGGGAAAACGTGCTGACGGAGAACCAAAAATGAAAAATGTTATGCACGCTTCCGGCGGTTTTAATCTTTCTGCCTGGGCACTGGCCCACCGACAACTGGTGGCTTTTCTGATGCTGATGGTCACGGTGACAGGCGTCATGAGCTTTCTAAATCTGCCGCGCAGCGAAGATCCGGCGTTTACCATTAAGACCGCCGTGGTGTCGGCACAGTGGCCGGGCGCAACGGTAAAAGATACCGTCAGTTTCGTCACCGACACGCTGGAGAAGAAGCTCCAGGAAATCCCACATCTGGATTATATCGAGAGTTACACGCGTCCGGGCTCGTCGGTGATTTTTGTGAACCTGCGTGATGACACACCGCCGTCAGAGGTTGCGGGTATCTGGTATAGCGTGCGGAAAAAGATGGACGACATCCGGGCATCCCTGCCGGACGGCACCACCACCCCGGCCGTGGATGATGAATTCGATGATACATACGGCACAATTTATGGCTTCACGTCGGACGGCTTCACTCCCCGGCAGTTACGCGATACCGTCGATGATATCCGGACATCTCTGCTGGCTGTTCCGGGAACAGGGAAAGTTACGCTGCTGGGTGACAGCGAACAACAGGTGGTGATTGCTTTTGATCCACTGAAACTGTCGGGAATGGGACTCGATCTTCAGCAGGTGACGGCGGCTCTGCAGGCACAGAATGCCGTCACGCCCGCCGGACGTATCCGGACATCACAGGAAAATATGTCGGTGGAAGTCAGTGGCGCCTTCACATCCGTGGACAGCCTGCGGCAAATTGTGCTGCATACCGGAAACCGTTTTATCCCACTCACCGATTTGGCCACGGTCACACTGCAGCAGGCAGATCCGCCCTCACCGGAGTTTAGGGTTAACGGTAAACCAGCACTCGGGCTGGCGATTTCGATGGCTCGCGGTGGAAATATTGTTGATTTTGGTCGGGCGCTGAACGCGACGATGGACAGGATCCGCACGCATCTTCCTTACGGGATCAGTGTGGAGAAGGTGGCAGACCAGTCGGCCGTAGTCAGTGACGCGGTGGGAGGATTCGTCCAGGTGCTGGTTGAGGCCGTTATTATTGTGCTGGCCGTTTCTTTTGTTTCGCTGGGCAGCCGGGCAGGTCTGGTGGTCGCCGTGGCCATTCCGCTGGTGCTGGCCATGACATTTACCGGGATGGAACTGGCCGGAATAGGGCTACAGCGAATCTCCCTCGGTGCCCTGATCATTGCACTGGGACTGCTGGTTGATGATGCCATGATCACCGTAGAAGCCATGGTGTCGCGGCTTGAGGCTGGCGATGCCCTGAGTGTGGCCGCCACGCAGGTATTTCGTACCACCGCGTTCCCGATGCTGACGGGGACACTGGTGATGATTGCCGGATTTATACCGGTGGGATTTGCGGCATCGAGCGCAGGAGAATACTGCTACTCCCTGTTTGTGGTGGTACTGACAGCGCTGCTGAGCTCATGGCTGGTTGC
Source organism: Citrobacter sp. B72 (assembly GCF_016894305.1). Taxonomy (NCBI): domain Bacteria; kingdom Pseudomonadati; phylum Pseudomonadota; class Gammaproteobacteria; order Enterobacterales; family Enterobacteriaceae; genus Citrobacter; species Citrobacter sp. B72. The sequence continues at coordinate 4,505,842 of NZ_CP069801.1, read as the reverse complement.
GGTTCTTTTCTCGCCGCTTACCGGCGTCTGGTTACTGCCGGAACAGCATTCACATCAGTCACATAAGCACAGTTTCTTTCACCGTCATTATACCCGCCTGCTCGACCGGGTGATGCAGCACCGGCGCAAGACACTCGGTTGTGCCCTGGCGATACTGATATTGTCCGGGGGCGGAGCCCTGCTGATGCAGGGTGAGTTTTTCCCAGCGTCCGATCGCCCGGAGCTGCTGGTGAGCCTGACTCTGCCGCAGAATGTCAGCCAGGCACAGACGCACCGCGACGTCCTGAAGTTTGAAGCGAAGTTGCGCGATAATCCTGATATTGACCATTACTCAAGCTACATCGGTTCCGGCGCTGTGCGTTTTTATCTGCCGATGGATGTTCTGCTGCAGAAAGAGAACATTGCCCAGCTGGTCGTAGTGGCGAAAAATGAAGCGGCGAGAAACCGGCTGCAGAAACAGCTTGAGCAGATCCTGTCGAAAGATTTCAGTACGCTCACAACCCGGGTATCCACACTGGAGCTGGGCCCTCCGGTGGGCTGGCCGGTCAGATACCGGGTATCCGGGCCGGATAATACCCGTGTACGTGAACTGGCCACGCAACTGGCAGGGATGATTGCCCGCAATCCCGATACCCGGGGTGTCAATCTGACGTCCGGTGAACCGGAGCGGGTCATCCGTCTGCGGGTGGATCAGACGCAGGCGCGTGCCACCGGCATGACGTCTCAGTCACTGGCAGGAACGCTTGCCACGCTGTTTTCCGGAACCACCGTGACCACCCTGCGCGACCGTAACCGCCAGATTGATGTGGTGCTGCGGGGAAATGAAGCCTCACGACAAAACCCGGCGTTACTGAATGCTCTGATGCTGACATCATCGACCGGGAATAAAGTTCCCCTGGGACAGGTCGCCACGCCAGAATGGACGCTGGATGATCCGGTTATCTGGCGTCGGCAGCGGTTGCCGTTTATCACGGTTCAGTCGGATACCGCGCCCGGCGTTCGTGCAGAGACCGTGTCATCGGCACTCTCTCCGGTGGTTGCCGGTTTCCGGGAGAGTCTCCCGCCGGGTTACAGTGTGGAGGAAGGTGGAGTGGTTGTGGAATCGGAGAAAGGAAACAGCTCAGTGTATGCGGTATTGCCTGTCACGCTGATGGTGATGCTGTTACTGCTGATGATTCAGTTACAACGCTTTTCGTCGATGCTGCTGGCCCTGCTGATGGCACCGTTTGGTTTGCCTGGGATAGTTGTGGCTATGCTGCCTTTTGGCATACCGATGGGGTTTGTGGCGCTGCTGGGGATCATTGCACTGGCCGGGATGATCATCCGTAATGCCGTCATTCTTATTAGCGAAGTGGATGTGGGGATGAAAAATGGTTTCACTGCGGATGAGGCGATCAAAGTCGCCGCGCTGCACCGTTCACGCCCCATCATGCTGACCGCTTCGGCGGCCATTCTCGGGATGCTGCCGATTGCCCGGGATGTTTTCTGGGGACCGATGGCATTTGCCATTATTGGTGGGCTGCTTTCAGCCACACTGGCAACGCTGACACTACTGCCGGCAGCAATAAGTCTAATCTTTCACTGGAAACCGTATCCCTGACGAGTCCTGCCGTATCATCGCCTAGTGCTTCGACTAATGATTGCAACCCGCGGATATGGGGATGACCGTCGCTGCCGGTTGCGACTGCTAGGATCATGGCGCCGGACGCCGCCATGACCTGCTGGATCGTGGTGAACTCAGGAGGGGATTCGGCGTGTGAGACAGCGACTATCTGTGACCTCCGAATGAGGTGAATGGATGGTTCGTCGTTGTCTGAGCGCGCACTGGTTCAGTCGTCTTTCCCAGAACCACTTCAAGTACCAGCGCAATTTCGAGCATCCAGGGGATGGGACCCAGCAGACGTTTGAGGATAGCACGCACCTGGTCCGGAGGCTGTTCACGCACTTCGTTATAGCCACATTGACCCAGCCGGGTCTGCACCTCGGCTTCGGAAAGTCCCTTCACGATATTCTCAGGGAGCATCTCCATACACCCTTCTCCGGAAATACCTGACCCGGCAGGTCAGGTATGTTGTTATGGCGATAAAATGAAAATCTGCCGGAGACATGGCGCGGTTAAGTGTATGGCGCATATGCTTTTACAGCAGTGTCATCACAAAGAAACCAGTGGCAGTCATCAGAAGCGAGCCAGTTACGTGCGTCAGTACGGAAATGACAGCCCATGCATAATTGCCATTCTGAAGTAACACCACCACCTCAGCAGAAAAGGTGGAAAAGGTTGTCATACCGCCACATATGCCGGTGGTAATAAAAAACTTCCAGGCGGGATCAAGGTGAGGCTGCCGGACAAAAAAGGCCAGTGCCATACCGATGATAAATCCGCCAACCAGATTAACCACCAGGGTACCAGGTGGAAGATTGGGGAAAAGTGCATTGAGACGCATGGACAGTATCCAGCGGATCACACAGCCGATCGATCCGCCTATCACCACCGCGAATAATGATTTGTACATACCACCTCGCTGAAATCAGGGCACCATCAGACCGTCATTCAAGGGAATAACGTGCGGTGATGGCCCGTTTTTCATTCATTTCATACAGTACGGGGATTCCCGTCAGGACATGCAGATCGGGAACCTTATTTTCATCAATCTGCTCAATAAACATGGTCAGCGCACGCAGTGTATTAGCATGACTGACCAGCAACATGGTTTCGCCACTGGCGACGCGCAGGACAATGACGTGGTGCCAGTAAGGCAACAACCTTCGTTGCGTCATTTCCAGACTTTCTCCCCCCGGCAAATCCGTCAGGGACACATGACGATAACGTGCCTCACGATGAAGTGAAGCAGGTGCATCCGGCAACGGAGGGGAGATACCACGATAGCTCCTCCGCCAGTGATAAACGATTTTCTGGCCAATCTGTTGAGTGGCTTCATCTTTGTTCATTCCCTGAAGCGCACCGTAATGACGTTCATTTAACCGCCATGATTTGTCCACCGGTAACCACAATTGATTCAGCGCTTCCATTATCAGCCAGAGCGAATGAATTGCCCGGTTCAGAACGGATGTGCAGGCTCCATCTATGATTGTAGTGGCACACTGATTCCGGACCGTTTTATCAGGTTTGCTGCGCGCCGGGTTTCCTCCACTCCTTTCAGCATCAGCGGGACATTTTCCCATCCGGTAAAACGATTTTGCGATTCAACTAACTTTCGCCATGGCGGAGTAAAATAATTTTCCCCATAACAACTACCTGTCTGTCACCCACAACTGAACCGGAAGGACCTGAACCCGTTGAGTTGTTTGTACTGATTACCCGGATTTACCTGGACTCCGGTCAAGGAGGTGACGCATCAGAAGATGGGCACCGCTCCCGATGAACAGCGCGATTACAACGGCACTGGTATCATCCGGCAGTATATTAAAAAAGGCATCAGCGATCAGGAAAACCAGACAGTTTGCCTGGATCCCCGTTGCTGTTACAGTATGAGTATTTTTCCGTTCACAGAACCACCCTACCCCTTCCCGTATCTGAGCATACGGGAAGGGTGACGGAATCAGCGTTTTTTGAAGGCGGCTTTACCGGCGAAGATGGCGGCATCACCTAATTCATCTTCAATACGCATCAGTTGATTGTATTTCTCAATGCGCTCCCCACGGCTGGGTGCACCGGTTTTCAGGTGACCAGCCCGCAGGCCGACGGTCATATCTGCAATGAAGCTGTCCACGGTTTCCCCGCTCCGGTGCGAAATAAAGGTTCCCCAGTTGTTATCCTGACACAACTGGACGGCTTCGATGGTTTCACTCAGGGTGCCTATCTGGTTCAGTTTGATCAATGCGGCATTGGCCAGGTTTTCATCGATACCTCGCTGGATATATTTCACATTGGTCACAAAGATATCATCGCCAACCAGCTCAACTTTATCGCCGAGCGCGCGGTGCAGGAGCTGCCAGCCGGCCCAGTCGTCTTCCGCAAGGCCATCTTCAATCAGGACTATCGGGAAATCCTTCACCAGTTGCTCATAGTAGCGGGTCATTTCGTCGGCGCTGAGCCGGGTATTTTCGGTACGCAGGGTATATTTCCCATCGACGTAGAATTCACTGGAGGCCGGATCCATGCAAATAACGATATCTTCGCCTGGGCGGTATCCCGCCTTGCTAATTGCCTCCACGATAAGCTCCAGCGGCTGACGGTTTGAGGAAACGGCCGGTGCAAAACCGCCTTCATCGCCCACGCCGGCGGATAAACCTTTTTCCAGCAGGACCTGACGCAGGGCCTGGTAGACCTCACTGCCCCAGCGAATAGCTTCGCGTACGGAAGAGGCTCCCCATGGTGCAATCATAAACTCCTGAAAATCAGCGCCCTGCCAGCGGGCATGAACTCCGCCGTTAATGATATTCATACAGGGAACCGGCAGCAGATTCGCGCCGACGCCACCCAGATAGCGGTAGAGCGGGGTAGAGGATAGTTGTGCCGCCAGGCGGGATACTGCCAGCGATACGCCAAGGATCGCATTAGCACCCAGCCGGCCTTTGTTTTCTGTGCCATCAAGGGCAATCAGACAGTTGTCGATTTCTTTCTGGCGGCGTACATCGTAGCCCTGCAGGGCATCGTTAATTTCGGTATTGACGCACTGGACCGCATCCTGAACACCTTTACCGCCAAAACGTGTCTTGTCATCATCGCGATGCTCGATGGCTTCACGGGAGCCGGTGCTGGCACCGGAAGGAACGGAGGCACGGGCCATACTGCCCCCTACAGAAGTCACTTCAACCTCTACGGTCGGGTTACCGCGGGAATCCAGAATTTCTCTTGCGATGATACATTCAATTTCAAAGCTCATAAGTTTGACCTTCTTTTAAGGGGCTGGAATATGTTTAATCAGAACATCAACAGAAAGGTGATTGATGAATTCGAAAGAAAAGGAGGAAAAAACCCCGAACAGGCGGTTTTCATGCCCCAGCATGACCAGATCGATATCTTCATGCTGAACAACGGCCTCAACGTCCCGGAAACGATGGATGCTGACGATGGACCTGACGTTGATATCAATACTGCTGGACTCCACCAGACGGCTAAGCATTGCCTTTGCATCAATAACTTCGCGGGACTGACGGTCTTTGGTTAATGAGTCACTGGTATAATCCAGTTCCCTATAGTCAGCACTGAGATGCCCGACAGTAATACGGGTGCCCATCTCTTTTGCCAGACGTTCTGCCTGCTCAAGCAACAGCAGACCATCGGTTTCATTCTGTACAAGTAACAAGGCATGCCGGTAAATTTGCATAAATCACCTCTTATAAGAAGCGAAGCGGTTGGTCAGCCAGGGGAGGATTTCTTTTTTCCGGCTTGTCATGCCGGGCAGCGATACCTGGCGGGAGCCTGTCAGGCTGCTGTCTGAAAAAAGCAAAACGGAGTTCCGGCTGGTAATGTCTGTCACCATCAGGATCACCATGTCCAGCACGCTGTCCTTGCAGGTTTTATCCATTTCCTGCAGTAGCTCAGGCAACAGGGGAGTAATATCAGCCATGTCGCGGACCTCAATTTGTGACAACAACAGCGGCACATCATGGATCCGGTAATTTTTGGCGTCACGATTGAGTAAAACCGACGCGGATTGCCCGGTTATATCTGTTTTGGCTCGCAGCAGCCCTGTCACAAACTGGTCATAATCGATACCGGCGATTTCCCGCAAAACAGCCACGGATTCCTGATCCTGAGTGGTGGTGGTGGGACCCGTCAGCGCAACGGTATCACTGAGGATCGCCCCCATCAGCAACACAGCCTGAGCGGCAGTCAGCGGCATCGGAATGTCATGCATGAGAATTGAGAGAATTACTGTTCCGCAGCATCCTACCGCCCGCACCCAGACATCCGGTGGATTGCGGGTAACAAGGGTACCAATACGATGATGGTCAATGATGCCGATGACGTTGCTGTCCATCAGCGAAGACGGTCCCTGCTCTGCATCCGTAAAATCAACCAGCCATACGGTTTTATCTGTCAGATCGACGGTGAGTAAATCGGGTTGTGAAACACCCGCAGCGTTGAGGATATAACGGGTTTCCGGGGTGATATCCCCCAGGCGCCAGGGCGTTGCGGGACGACCGGTGTAATTAAGCCAGTCAGCCACAACCAGCGCGCTGCAAATAGCATCGCTGTCAGGATTTCGATGACCGAAGACATAAATCGGATTATCTCTTTGAAAAGAGAGAGATTCTGCGGTAAGCGGTAATGTGGTTTTATTTTGCATAGCTATACCTGACATACATGCCTATAAGAGGACAACTTCATCTGTATATCAGGCGCCATCATCCGGTGTTGAAAAACCGGCGGTTGGGAAAGGTGGAGCACCATCACCTTGTAAATCAATCTTATATGGGCCTTTGCATTAAATCAATATTTATTGTTGGCCCTCGGTTTCGTACACACAAGTACATCCTGTCCCGCCAAAAACGTTTACAATAGTGCGCCGAATGAAGCAATTTATACCTTCTTAATTATATTTATGATGAGTATTATCGCCGACGTATCCTGACTCAGCTTAACCGGAGAGAAGGTCGTAATGCAGTGGCTAGGGCAATCTGTTATGGCCAGCGTGGTGAGATCAGAAAACGTTACAGTGAGGGATTGCGTGTGAGGTCGCCAGCGGAACCAGATGCATCCCACTGGGGGACAGCCAGTCCGGCTATTTGCTCTGCGACCATCTCTTGCGTTAACTGGTCAGGTTCAGGGTAGTACAGTCCCGGGTTACTTATCTAGGACTGCAGTCATGCGGGCAAAGTTGTTCTGGTCAGCACTGGTGATGCGGTAGGACGAAGCACCGGATTCCTTGGCGATAGCGGCAATTTTCGCTTCCGCGTTGCTGAGTGTGTCAGCAGTAACACTGACTGACTGGGCGAAGCCAGAGAAAGAGACTACGGAGAGCATACTGGCAGCAACAAGCAGTTTGATATTTTTCATGGTCATATTCCTTGGGTTATCTGGTCATCTGGTGATACCGGCATCATCGCCGTCTCACCTGTTGATGTGCATTAAAAACCCTGTAGTAAATACAGGGTCAATAAGTTATTTTGTAAATTATTGTTGGCTGTGTTTTTTCGTTTTCATACAACCCAGCTCTTGAAAGAGCCTCACCGTGGCTGACGAGGCATGAGAAAATACGGCCGTAACAGACACCGCGAAACCGGGATTGCGCTGGGGAGATAGGTCGGTGCAGGGCCGTTAACTTACAGGATTAGTGAGGGTTTATGATGTTATGGCTACTGATTAAGTACGCGATCACCGCCGGAATGGTTGTTTTTATCTCTGAAGTTGCCAAGCGTAGTGATCGGCTTGGTGGTCTTGTCGCCGCGCTTCCCCTGGTTACTGTGCTTGTGCTCGTGTGGATGAAGCTGGAAGGACAGAGTCAGCAAAAAATAGCCAATCATGCGTGGTATACATTCTGGTATGTAGTGCCGACACTACCTATGTTTTTACTATTCCCTGTTTTCTGTCAGCGATTTGGCTTTTGGATCACGCTGGGTAGCTGCTGCGTCGTAACCGTCCTTATTTTCTTTTTGTGGGCCAGTGCGTTACGCCGTTTTGGCATAAATCTGATGTGATAATGTACGCTGTTGTGAAGCCAACTGCACTATTGCCGGAGGAAACACCGACTAACTCCGAACCATATCAGGCTTTTTAACAGGATAAGAGAGTTTTCAAGGGGGCCGGCTTCCTGCCGGAAGCGCGGTTCTTTCTGTCAAAGACAAATTCAGATGTTCTGGGGAGGTGCGGATATTACAACTATTATACTCGCTGTCTTTCCTTATTGATAATGTCACCCTGATTTCCCGGTTTTAAATGTCACTTTCTGCTGATTTCTGATGAAGAAAAAAGGGCAGTGAGCTCATTTTTTCAGGCTTGATTTGAAAAGAGAGGGTTCAGCCAGAACCGTAAGCGTGCAGTGAGAACCGTATTGACGAAGTGAAGCTGGTCAGGCAGGCAGAGTAACCCGCCACGGGAGCAGAGCACCCACCCGGTTCACAGGCCAGTCGGCGATGACATCAAGTACATAATGCAGATAGCGTTCCGGATCCACGCCGTTTAATTTGCACGTCCCGATAAGACTGTACAGTGACGCACCGCGCTCACCACCATGATCCGAGCCGAAGAACAGCCAGTTTTTTCTCCCCAGACTGACCCGTCGTAGGGCGTTTTCGGCAATGTTATTATCCACCTCCACCCAGCCATCTTCTGCATAGCGGATCAGCGCCGGCCACTGGTTCAGCGCATACCCGAACGCCTTCGCCAGTTCTGAGTGCCTTGAGAGGGTTTTCTGTTTCTCCCGCAGCCACCCCTCCAGTGACGCCAGCAGCGGCAGCACTTTTTGGTGCCGGACTGCCTGCCGTTCCTCTGCTCTTTTACCTCTGATCTCCGACTCGATGGCATACAGCTCGCCGATCCGTTTCAGCGCCTCCTCCGTCAGGACTGACGGGGTACGGACGTGAACATCGTGGATTTTTCGGCGGGCATGGGCCCAGCACGCGGCTTCCTTTATATGGCCGTCGCGGTAGAGCTCGTTGAACCCGGCGTAGGCATCAGCCTGCAGTACGCCACTGAAGCCTGCAAGATGGGTCTGAGGGTGGATACCTTTTCTGTCCGGGCTGTAAGCGAACCACACTGCGGGGGCCAGCGCTGATCCGGCGTTGCGGTCGTCTCGAACGTACGTCCATAAGCGCCCGGTCTTCGTCTTCTTATTGCCCGGCAACAGCACCGGGACAGGCGTATCGTCAGCATGGAGTTTGCCGTCGGTCAGGACATAGTGCTGAAGGGCTTCATCCAGCGGTGCCAGCAGACGACAACACGCATCCACCCAGCCCGACAGTACAGAACGACTCAACACTACACCCTGGCGGGCATAGATCTCCGACTGGCGATACAGCGGTGTGTGCTCTGCATACTTTGAGGTCAGCACTCGGGCCAGCAGCCCCGGTCCGGCGATCCCCCGTTCGATGGGGCGCGAAGGAGCCGGGGCCTGAACGATGCGATCGCACCGACGGCAGGCATGCTTTTCACGGACTGTCCGGATAACCCGGAAGGCGCTGCGCATCAGCTCCAGCTGTTCGGCGGCATCCTCACCCAGGTAACTCAGCGAACCACCGCACTCCGGGCAACGCGGCTCAGTCGGCAGCAGCCGCTTCTCATCCCGTGGGAGTGACTCAGGGAACGGTTTGCGGGTGCGGGTCTGACGCAGCGGGCGCTGCACTGCCGGGTCATCCACCCGGCCGGTCAGCGTATCGCTTTCCTGCTGCAGCAGGTTCAGGTCAGCTTCCATTTGCGCGATACGGCGGGATACCTTTTCGGAACGACTGCCGAAGTTCATCCGGCGCAGCTTATCCAGTTGCGCCTGCAGATGGTCTATTTCGCGTTCCCGGTTGCTCAGCTTTTCCTGCAGGGCGTGGATCAACGCTTCCTGTTCGGCCAGGCGCTGTTTCAGCAGAAGGATGTCGTCAGAAGAGGTATCGTTCATAAGCCTGTATTTTACCAGGCTTATTCTGCGACAACCAGGATAAAGAGCGCTACAACATGGTCAGGGATGTCAGTAACCGCTTTGGCTGTCGCCAGTCGATACCTTCCATCAGCATCGCCAGTTGCGCCGGCGTCAGGAACACTTTGCCATCGCGGGCTGAGGGCCAGGCGAAGCGACCACGTTCCAGTCGCTTTGTCAGCAGGCACAGACCATCGCCGGTGGACCAGAGCAGTTTTACCTGACTGCCGCTGCGTCCCCGGAAGATGAAGACGTGGCCGGACATCGGGTCATCTTTCAGCGCGGTCTGCACCTTTGCGGCGAGGCCATTGAAGCCGTTGCGCATATCGGTGATACCGGCAACCAGCCAGATTTTTGTGCCTGCGGGAAGATTTATCATACCGGCCCCCGCATCAGTTCGCGCAGGACAGTGCTCATGAGTTCAGCAGAGGGATGAGTCAGTGTTATTTCTCCTCCCCGACATTTTATGTGGCAGGTAGCGGGAGGAGAGCAGGATGGTAGTTCGAAGGTTGGGAGAGAAGAGCCCGCCTGAAGCTGCACGGGTATCAGGGCAGGAAGCGACGATGAGTTTTTTCGGGGCCGACAGACCCGCCCTTCACGCTGCCAGAGCCTTATCCATTTAAAGAGCAGGTTATCATTGACGTCATGTTTCCGGGCCAGTGCGGCAATACTGCCTTCTTCTTCAAGAGCCAGCCTGACCAGTTCCATTTTGAATTCAGGGGAATAGTGTTTCCGGGGAAGTCTTTCTTTAGCGCGCATGAGGTGTCCACCTGCAAAATAAGTGGGTGCTTAAGTTACAGGATCCTGGATTCGGGACCAGACGGTACTCAGACGACGCTTACCCAGAACCGGATTGATGGCTCTGAGCTGAGCCTGAATCTGTGCCCGCCTTTTAGGCATACTCTGGCTGCGCCTTTCTTTTTCCTGCGGCTTCAAGCTCATCCTGTTTTTCCTTCGCCAGCTTCAGCACCGCGTCAAGCCTTTTGTTATCAACGATGCGCCCCTGACTGATGCAGTCCAGCTTATCGAACATCTGATATTTCAGTGTTCTGTTTCCATGGCGGAATTTGAGCGTACCGTCCGTATAATCAAAAGCGAGGATTTCTTCTCCGACTATGCGTGAGTTTTCGTCAGTGGGATCAACCAGATAAAGGATTTTTTCATACTGAAAAGTCAGTGCTTTTGAGAGCGTCCGAAGCGTCTGCCAGGCGAAAATGTCGTCCAGTTCCAGGTGGCTCTCTAGACCGTGCGGTGAAGGTTTTTCGGGTATTTTGCCAGTCTGGCAAAGCGGTGGTTGAAGTCGCTGATGAACGTTTCGATCCAGGCGTTGGCGGCATCAATGCAGGTGATATTCTCCAGGCACATCTCCTTAACCAGCCGCTCCTGCAGCGTCAGGTTGGCGCGCTTAACGCGGCCCTTGGCCTGAGAGCTGTTGGCACAGATACCCGCCAATAGTGGACACGCGACTAAGTGAGTAAACTCTCAACCAGAGGTAGCTCACATGACTAAATCAGTAACCGTCAGTAAAAAGCCGCGTAAACAGCACACTCCCGAATTCCGCCAGGAAGCTCTGAAGCTTGCTGAACGCATTGGCGTCGCTGCCGCTGCCCGCGAACTCAGTTTGTATGAATCGCAACTCTATGGCTGGCGAAAAAAACAACAGCAACAACTGACATCATCTGCACGCGAAAGCGAACTGGATGCTGAAAATGCCCGGCTTAAACGCCAGCTTGCGGAGCAGGCAGAGGAGCTGGCTATTCTCCAAAAGGCCGCGACATACTTCGCGAAGCTCCTGAAATGAAGTATGTTTTTATCGAAAAATATCAGGCTGAGTTCACCATCAAAGCCATGTGCCGGGTGCTGCGCGTGGCCCGTAGCGGCTGGTATGCCTGGTGCTCCCGGCGTCATCAGATAAACACGCGACAGCAGTTCCGTCTGGCCTGTGATGCCGCGGTTCTCAGAGCATTCACTGATGCAAAACAACGGTATGGTGCGCCACGGCTTGCGGATGAGCTCCCGGCCTACAACATCAAAACGATAGCTGGCAGCCTGCGTCGCCAGGGGCTTCGGGCAAAGGCAGCCCGCAAGTTCAGCCCGGTCAGTTATCGTGAGCATGGCTTGCCTGTGTCTGAGAACCTGCTGAAGCAGGACTTTTACGCCAGCGGCCCGAATCAGAAGTGGTCGGGAGACATCACCTACTTACGCACCGATGAAGGCTGGCTGTATCTGGCAGTGGTGATTGACCTGTGGTCGCGAGCTGTCATCGGCTGGTCAATGGCACCGCGAATGACGGCACAACTGACCTGCGATGCGTTGCAGATGGCGCTGTGGCGGCGTAAACGCCCGAAAAATGTCATTGTTCATACTGACCGTGGCAGCCAGTACTGTTCAGCGGACTATCAGGCGTTGCTGAAGCGGCATAATCTGCGCGGGAGCATGAGCGCGAAAGGCTGCTGTTACGACAATGCGTGTGTGGAAAGCTTCTTCCACTCGCTGAAAGTGGAATGCATCCACGGTGAACGCTTTATCAGCCGGGAAATGATGAGAACAACTGTATTTAATTATATTGAGTGCGATTACAATCGCTGGCGTCGCCACAGTGCCTGTGGTGGGCTCAGTCCTGAACAATTTGAAAACCAGAACCTTGCTTAGGGCCGTGTCCACATTACGTGGGTAGGATCAGTTCACACCAGGAAAACGATTAATGACTGGCGGCAGGATTATAACGAGTGCCGTCCACATTCATCGCTGGATTACCAGACTCCAGCTGAATTTCCAGCAGGCTGGCGAAACGGGAAATATGAAGAAAAACCAACCGACATTACTAATTGAAGGTTATATCTAATCCTGGGGTCAGTCCAGTTTATTTAGACAGTTTTGGCATTTCATGTCACGTGATTTAATGTCTGGGTATTTATTCTTTTGATCAGAGTAAAGCTAGAGTTGTTTGAAGGGAAGGGGATAGGAATGCGTGAGTTCCAGCCTCCAATTACCTGCAAAGACATATTTTGAAACCTATATAAATGGGGTAAGAAAAAATATCTTCAGTGTAAAACGATATAAAAATTGCCATATCTTATTGATTATGAGTGAATTTTATTGTTTAAGAAAAATTTCTCGATAAGTGGATGTTCAAGACAGTCAGCGCTATATAAAAAATACAATAAAAAGTATTGACCCTATAGTAGTTGCAGGGTTTTTAATGCTCATCAACAGGAAACGAGCAGTATGCTCTTATGATGAACATTAACTTTACTAGGGTTATCACTATGAAAAATATCAAACTTCTCGCAGCAGCTGGTTTTCTCTCTGTTGTCTCATTCTCTGGTATGGCGCAGACGGTCAGCGTAACTGCTTCCACTCTTGACAGTGCAGAAGCAAAAATTGCTGCTAAAGCAAAAGAAGCACAAACGTCATACAAAATTCTCTCTGCGTATACTGGTAATCGAGTGCATATGACCGCTAAATTAGGGGATTAATAGATAATCATTTTAGGGTATCTATAGGAATATATACCTTGATAAAATCTGCCACTATATACTAATTTTTAATGCTTGATATGCCACATGTTTTTTCCTTGAATAGACTTTAGCGGACTGCTGATAAAGAGTCCGTATTTTTTTAATGTAATACTAATAGTTAAGTATGGTTTTTTATCCGTGCAAATATTTTAGCTCCACGTCCTCTTTGTGGAGTTGCCCCCGCTAAAACGGACACGGTTAATTTATAGCTAGCAGCGAACTTCTGTATTCCCTTGGTGACTGCATTTTCAGCCCTTTATGGGGATGCCAGTTATTATAGTCTTCCATCCATTCCGTCAGTTTTCACATCACTGTCATGGCATCCGGCAGGTCATTAACATACACGTAGTCACGCTTGAACGTTTTAACGAACGATTCAGCCATCCCATTGCTCTCCGGACTGCGCACTGGCGTCGTACACACGATGAACCTGAGTGAGGTGGCGAACGTTCTTATTGAGTCCGCTATGTAGCAACAGCCATTATCGGTCAGCCACTCAACGGCATGTGGCAGGTAAAGCGTATTGCCAAAGCGCTTTTCCACACTCTCTGTCAGCAGATCCTGCACCATAACGCTGTTTATTCCACCTGTTGTCGCCGACCAGCAGATGGCTTCGCGATCACAGCAGTCAAGGCTGAACACTACCCGCACGACTTCCCGATTCAAGCAGCGGATTTCAACACCAGTGCGTATCCGGCTTGAGTGTCACGACGTTGCCGGTATGACTGTGCTCTGGCTTTCTATGGCCAGATTTTGCCAGCAACAGGTTATTCGCCTGCATGATCCGGTAAATGCGTTTGTGGTTAACCCGCCAGTTTTGTTCCTTCAGCGCACGATTGAGGTGTGCCGTCACGCGACGGTAGCCGTTTGTCGCCCGCTCGCTGCATATCTGGCGGATAAGCGGTAACAGTCGGGCGTCATCATCTTTGCTATAGCGGGCTGGCCGCTGCTGGCGCTTCTTTAGCAGCCGTTCATAAAGATTCGAACGCGATACGCAGAGCACTTCTGCTATTCGGATGAGGAGGTATCGTCCGGTGGCAGCAATGGCATGCGCGATATCAACTTTTTTGCCTAGGCTATCTCAAGCGCGTTCCTATGGATTTCGGCTTCCATCGTCTTGCGGCCCAGCATTTGTTCAAGCTGTTTGACTTTTTTCTCCAGCGCTTGGACCTCGGAGACACTGACGACCTCGTCGCCAGCGACGATCGCAGACTTTCCACCCTCGTTCATGAGCCGTTTCCACTTAAAAAGAAGACTGGGTGTGATGTCATATTGCCGGGCAACGAGTGAGACGGTGTAGCCGGGCTGCATGGCGAGCGCAACAAAACGGGCTTTCTCTTCAGGAGTATAACGACGGCGTTTTTGCTCGCCAGTGATCACTTCGATTCTTTGCACAGGACACTCCTTAAACATAGCTCTATGACTATGTCTTACTGGTGAGGTGTCCGGTTCAAACGGAGGCTATTACCCTTTGATATTTTCACTTTTTTGATTCATTCTCAATGCCGATGCTTGGTTAAATCAGAGAAGCGTTCATCATCAGCTATCAACCGGTGCTTTTACGATTTAAGGGGTTAAGACACCGCTCACTATTCTATTCCGTTAGCCTGACTCTGTGATTTCCCGAACATAGTTCAGTGTTCTGAACAGATAAAACCAGCATATTTCTGTCCGGAGCGTCAGACAAGATTGTCTGATAAAGGGGGAGCTGCTCCTTGCAGATTAGAGCATCTCTATGTTAGCAACGTCCGCTCCTGGCACGCATGAGACATTCAGAGCCATAACTGCTGGGGACAGCCTGGCAGTCCAGTTCTTCTGTTCGGTTTCACGACTACACGTCGCCATAATTCGCTATGATGAGAAAAACAGAATAGGATATCGAAGATGAAAACTGTCGAATTTTTGCTGTACACCCTCAAACCCGGTACTGGAAAAGACTTTCATAGAATAATGAAAGAAGTGAGTGTTCCACTTCACCGTTCAGTGGGAATGGATGTTATTTCTTATGGTATATCAGCACATGACGACGATGCTTACTATCTGATCAGGGCTTATAACAGCCTCTCTCACCTGAAAACTGCCCAGGACACCTTTTATGATAGCGAAGCATGGCGTCATGGTCCCCGGCAGGCCATTATCGATAGAATAAGCATCAGCGTTAAATCGGTACTGACTCTCACTGAGAGTGCCGTTGAGCATTTACGAACCCACTGACCCTATCGCTATACGTCATGGTAAAGCCGGGATAGACACACCAGCAAGACGTTACTGTTATTCAGTACATCAGAGATGAGGCTACCGCCTCACATGCTGAATGCGGGATGTTTGACCGGCATCTATGAGCGAAGAGCGGAAGTTCGCTTTCGGAAAACCTAATCCATGTGCCAGAGGGTCTCTGAAAGAGAATGGGGCGTTTAAGTGGGGTACTTACAAAAAATCAGCCTTAACGAATGGAAGGGACTTCCCCTGATTATGCGCCTGATTAACTCTTGTGCAATCATGGGGTAAACACAACCCCGGAGGGATTCGTTATGACCATTACTACTGTCGGTATCGATCTTGCTAAAAATGTGTTCGCTGTTCATTGCGTTGACCAGAATGGCAAAACCGTTCTGGTTAAATCCAGAGTAACCCGCGCAGCTCTTCCCGGGCTGATTGCTGGTTTGCCGCCCTGTGTTATCGGGATGGAGGCGTGCTCCGGGGCTCATTACTGGGCAAGACTGTTTCGGCAGTATGGTCATGAGCCGCGTCTGATGGCCGCTAAATTTGTATCGCCTTACCGCATGGCTGGTAAATCAGGGAAAAATGATGCAGCTGATGCTCAGGCTATCTGCGAGGCGGTTCGTCGCCCACATATGCGGTTTGTGCCGGTTAAGGATGAGAGCCAGCAGGCAATGCAGTGTCTGCATCGTACCCGACAGGGTTTTATCGAAGAGAAAACAGCAACATATAATCGTCTCCGGGGGTTGATATCTGAATTCGGCGTTATCGCCCCACAAAGTACAGATGCCCTGCGCCACATAGTTTTTGAGCAGAAGAATTCTTTACCACTTCAGGTTCAGCAATGTGTTGATGATTTGCTGGAGCACGTTGCTCGCATTGAAGATAACATCGCTGAATATGACCGAATTTTGTCCCGCATGGCCAAAACAGATCATCGCAGTCAGCGGCTGATGGAATTGAAGGGCGTTGGCCCCACAACGGCCTGTGCGCTGGTCGCCAGTATCGGTAATGCACATGATTTTAAGAATGGGCGCCAGCTGGCAGCCTGGCTGGGACTGACACCATCGCAGTACAGCAGCGGCGGAAAGTCGAAGCTTGGCAGGATAACGAAAGCTGGCGATTCGTATCTGAGAACACTTCTGGTTCAGGGTGCCCGCTCGGTACTGATCGGGGCGGAGAAAAGGACTGATTTATTCAGTCGTTGGGTCTGCTCACTGGTCGAACGCAGAGGATACTGGCGCGCTGTTGTTGCCATCGCTGCCAAAAATGCAAGACTGTGCTGGGCATCATTGCATTACGGTGATGATTTCAGGTTGTACTCAGCTAGCTAAAGTACAAAGCTGTATGACCATCTGTTCTGCAACTCGTTGATGATAAAGGGTTAGACCCCGTGAGGTATATCTGCTTATTGTACAGGGCAAGTGTACCCGACTAACGAACTAGAGCCTCACGAGCGTCTTTCATCAGGGTCCGAATCGATGACGATTCATCATGACCGTTTATAGTACCGCAGTCTCTCCCCTTTATTTTTTTACTATAGTGCAGACAGAAACCGTAAACACCGGCGTTGACATGCCGGGGAAGCCCTTATAGTACAATAATTTTCGATATCCAAACTGACCCCATTAAGAGTTATCCAGCATGTATGTCTCTTCAATCAACGATTAGTACGGAGACTCATACTAAACTGGAAATAAATCTCATAATAGCGCTTAAGCCGGAATGACTAGCGCTGTCCGGCAAATAGTCGCGGATGATTCAAGATCCACTTATTAAGTGGATCTTGATAGCATCCTGTTAGTAAACCGCTTGTTTTATAAGTAAAATTCCTTTGGCGGGTGTGTAATATTCAGTAGGCTGGCCGGTTATTTCACGCAGCACCTCAGTGACAATACTATTGACCATTCCCGTCAGTTTAAGCAATTCGGCAAAAGTTTCATTCTTGTCAATTATCTTTCTGGTGCCATTTGGAACGTAGAGCAGCATTGCAGCATTAGGGTTCTGTGCAAGATAATTTAGCCATCTGTGAGTCTCTACAAGGACAGCCAGCTCGTAGTATTGGCTATGTCGGAGATTGTTACCATCTGCGTGGTACATCAGCGAGGCAATATCATAACTACTGAGTTCAATTTTAGTACCCTCAGCTTCACTATCCGCTTTTAGTGTCTTAAGAAAACGAATAGACTTACGCAATCCTCCATTACATTGATCGCATTTGTCTTTAATTCGTTTGATGTGGAGGAAAGGTAGGTTGTAGATACGTTGACGTGTGTTTTTATCTATAATAGTGACCCCACGTTGATCTACATCTTTAGTATGTTGGTACTCTTTGGTATCCCACCAGATGCTTGGCACCACATCCACTTCTCTCTGCAAAGACCCTCCCGTTATTCTCAAAGATTTGGCGTTGTTGTCATCAACATCTGCCGCAGGGAAAGTTGCTTTCAGGGCATCCCTAGCGGCATCCCTGAGTTCAAGGATGACATCCCCATCATTTTTGTTCGTAGGGGTGTAGCGGCCAATACCGTCGCTATCATAAATAAGCATCTGAGTGTCTATAATCAGCAGATCCACATCACTGAAACTTTTAATATGAATATCCAGTGGTACAGAGCCTTGGACACGAAACTCCAGATTAAGATCTAATTTCTTTACCAGTTGGTTCTCAATACGCTTGGCAGTTTCAAAAGAAATTTCGGTATAGCGGTTATCAACCGGTTGCATGGCACCTATAACATAGCGGGTTGCAGAATCTTGTTTTCCCCTGGTTTCCCAACTTTCATTTAAATCCAGGAAACCTTCTAGCAAAGCATAGTTTTCCAGTCCATCAATCCTCTGGTTACTGATTGACTCTCTGGCTACGTTTAATTGATCGAATGTCCCTTTACGACGAGACTTCATGCGTTCAATTCGCGCACTAAATGAATTAGACATTGTCGATCCTAGTGATTGTCATTGTTCCGTAAGTAGCCCGGCCTTGACCGTTAAAATAATGGCCTTCAGCAGATTTGAGTCCGTCGTCGAACCTGAACTCTGCGAATCCAACATGTGAAGTCAGGTGTTCTTCACCTGTCTTGGGTTGGTTGCGGTAGTTATAAAGCAGCTGGTAACCAATTCCCTCGTCATGAATGATGGAGGCTGTCACACTATCCGAATGCGATGATTGAGTTTTCAGATGAATTCTGACTTTGTCCCATGACTGGACAATTCTCAGCTCACCTTCCCAGGGTTTACCACCTTCAGATCGGGTATGGCCTTCAACATTCCAGCGGCCTGCAAGATTTGGCACACATAAAAATTTCCCGAGGTAGGTGTTATGCCAGAGATTTTTATCAAACCATGTATACAACCCCATGTAGATCCCACCGGCGCTAATAAGTGAAAAAACTGAGGCAGGTATGTGGCTGTTAATGTGAAAGTTTTTCAGCCATTCGATTAGTGTGAGTGCTAGTAAAATCAGAACGAACGATATAACTGAGGCAACAATGGCAATATATCGGCCGACTTTACTGCGGTTAAAACCGCAAATCACAATGTACTCGTGACTTTTCATGAAATGGCGTCCAAGTGAGATGAAAACTAAAAAAACTATATATAGGTAATTTTACTATATCAAACCCTAGATATGGATGGATTGACAGTTATTTCTCGGTATGGTTATCAGAACGAGTTTTAAGTAGATCTGGAAGAAGATACATCCAGATTTCAGTCAGATACCGCCATCGTCATGTCAGCAGGAACCGGATTGATTTCCTCGTTTCATAGCGGTCAGGCTTGCCTGAAAATGATACCTTCGCAGGGAATGTTGATTGAGCTGGGCGGTGTCATTTTTCTGTTTATAGGCGGATTACTTGCAACCCTTGGCTGGCAGTGGCCGTTTTTGCTTCATCTTTTTGCCTAGGTTCTTCTGGTTATGCAGCTGGCGTTTGTGCCGTAACAATTGTCCTCTGGGACAGAAAACATGAATGAAAACGCCGGAGAAAGCGAATCGGTGAGTGCGACTCGATTAGCGCCTGTGCTTTTTGCAGCCCTGCTGTCCATGATTTGCTTCTTCACCAGCATTATCATCATTCCGCAGGTGTTTAGCTGCATGGCTATTGGGGCAGCAGAAACCGGATACTTTCTGTCGTTTATCTCACTGGTCGCCGTCGGGGCTGCTGCGATGATGCCGCGCCTCATAGCGCGTTTACGTGAGTACGGAAATCTGTACACGGCGTTTAGCTGCTACGCTGCCGGACATTTCATATTTTCATTCGCTGATAATGTAGTGTTCTACATCGCTGGCGGGGTTTTAATGAGTTGTGGGTTTGGTCTGTCGGTGCCGCTTGTGAATCATATGACAGTCGAGCAGAGTCACGCTCGCGTCCGGGGACGTAACCTTGCCTGGCTTTCTATGGCTATATTCTCCGGCCAGTTTTTATCATCATTCATGGAAATCATCCTAGGAGATTCATCAGTCGTCTTCCGGGGGACCGCGACAATTGCGGTGGCGGTAATTGTCGCTCTCATGGTGATACACCGGAAACGTCGCTTTAAAACGGCATAACGTCTGTCAGTATCAGCAACGCCGACATTGCTGAGCCGGCTTAGTCTGGTGCGGGTACTGAGGGTGCAAATGTCCGCTCTTGGCACGAAGCGGACATACATCACAAGCGCCGTACATACGCTCTATAAAACAACTGCTCCGGCGCTGCGGTACCAAGGGCGAATCCCGGAGTGCTTTACTCAAAAATGAAACGGTGCTTATATGTTCTGGCTTCAGCTTAAATAATTAATCGGGCCTGCAATATACGGGGCCTGCTCAGTGTCTTTGCCGTAAAGGATTAGGTATGGAAATTGAAATTAATTGCTGTAATAACATCGATAAAGCAAATATAACTCTGGCAGAAAAAAAACTAAATATTAAATTTGCGCCTAACGGCACCGGAAAAAGCACCATTTCCCGCGCGATTCAGTGTACGGTAAACGGGGATGAACAGGGTCTCAGCGACCTGCTTCCGTTTAGATACCGTGGTTCTAATCCCGATGCAGTACAGCCTAGGGTAACTGGTGTCGATGGCCTGCAAAACGTCATGTGCTTTAATGAAAAATATGTCGATCAATTCACTTTTCAACCAGACGAGTTAGTAAGTAATAGTTTTGACATCTTCATCAAAAGTGAAGCGTATCACGAGACAGAACGCGAAATCGAAGCCATGGTCGTGGCCATACGGCAGCAGTTTGCTGATAACGTCGGGCTTGAAGAATTCATCACGCACCTGGGGGAACTCAGCGCCGCATTTAAGCTGAGTAGTACCGGGATTGCAAAAACGTCTACCGGTATGAAAGGCTTATCCGCTGGCAACAAGCTTCAGCACATTCCCGACGGTTTGGAATCTTATAAGCCGTACATCCAAAGTAAAAGCAGCGTAGAGTGGATCGAGTGGCAGACCCGGGGGTATGAGAAATTCTCCGCGCTATCCGACGGCTGCTGTCCGTTCTGTACTGGCGACTCCCGTGAAAAGGCCGAGCAGATTAGCCGCGTCAGCGCGGAGTATGATAAGGCTGTCATTAAAAACCTGATCGGCCTGATCGGCGTGCTAGATAAACTCGGCGAATATTTTTCAGAGCCTGCCCGTGCCCGCCTCGCTGATATTACAACCCTAAAAAGTGGGCTGGAAAAACAGCACGAAGAATATCTCGTGACAGTGAAGAAGCAGACAGACAGCCTGATAAATATGCTGAATACCCTTAAGACTCTTAACGGCTTTACGTTCAGCGCTTCAACCAACGTCAAGGCTGCACTGGAAGCCTGTCGCCTAGACGTGAAGTTTTTCCCGGAGCTGCAGTCGGATAAAACGGCCCGCACCGTAGCCAGTCTCAATACCTCTTTAGACGACCTGACGACGCAGGCCGGACGCCTGCAGGGTCAAATAAATAAGCAGCGTCAGGGCATGCAGAAGCTGATCCTCAAGCATAAAACCGATATCAATACCTTTCTGGCTTACGCAGGCTATCGTTATCAGGTGGATATCACTGGGGAAGGCGATAAATGTCGGCTGAAACTGCGCCACGAAGACTTTGAAGGCTACGTCAGCGGCGGCAGCCAGCATCTCAGCTACGGTGAACGCAACGCCTTTGCCATTGTTCTGTTTATGTATGAATGCTTAGCCAAGAAGCCAGGCCTGATCATTCTTGACGACCCGATTTCATCGTTTGATAAGAACAAGAAATTTGCCATCCTGGAGATGCTGTTTCGCCGCAATACCGGTGAGTGCCTGAAAAATGAAACGGTACTGATGCTGACTCACGATGTTGAGCCTATTATTGATACACTGAAGTCCGTCAGGAAGCTGTTCAGTAATCTGGTTACGGCCTCACACTTGCACTACAGCGCAGGCTGCATCACCGAGCAGCTCATCGGTGAAAGTGATATCCGCACTTTTGCTCAGATCTGCCAGTCTGTCACTGACTCTGATAGTGAAGACATCATCAAGTTGATCTATCTTCGCCGACATTATGAAATTATGGACGACCTCGGTGATGCCTATCAGGTGCTGTCAAACCTTTTTCATCACCGTGAAACGCCCATCGACACCCGTGAACCCGTTGTGCAGGGAGTGGGACATCCTGAAATGTCCGCAGAAAAAGTTGCCTTCGGCTGCCAGGCAATCGCCGATCGCATTCCCGGCTTTGACTACCAGGCCACTTTCGTTCAGCTCACCGACCCGGATCGTATACGTGCGCTTTATCTGCTCTGCCGTAATGGCTACGAGAAACTGCAGGTGTTCAGGTTGCTTCAGACCGGACTCGAGAACGCAGTAATACGTAAATTCATGAATGAGACCTACCACATTGAAAATGAATTTATCTGTCAGCTGGATCCTGCCCGGTTTGATCTCATTCCTGAATATGTCATCAGGGAGTGCGACGCGCTTATACTTCCTCCTCCACCGGCAAATGACGATGCGCTGGAAGAAATTGCCTGACCTGTCGGAGGCGCGAGTATATTAATGCGCTTCAGTTTTCAGTGCGGCTCCAGTCAGGGCCAATAACCACCAGCAGGCGATTACGGTCTGTTACCCGGACCGTTTTCCCCTACCGCAGCGACCTGATGAGCTTCCGGCCTCGCGGCTGGGCCTGACATTCAGAGTGCTGACTGTACCAAGGCAGCGCCACCTCAAGGGAGCAGGAAGGCGACAGGATACATGATCTTGCACGGTAATCGGATGCATTACGGTAAGCAATTCCATCACATGAAGATAAACAATGAACCATCCTGAAATTCACGTCAAAGACTGGATTGATGTGGGCAATCGTGAGTGTGTGGTGCAACGACTTCTTCCTCCAGTGTCTCCCGTCGGCGTCTGTATTGTTGTTCTGAATAAAACCAAACCGACCACCCGGATCGCTGGTTGGAAAGGTGAAAAGTGGTACTTCATGCCCAGCCATGACTTTGGTGGCTATGCAGATGAGTATGATCCCTGTGTACGTGAACTGAAACGGGGCCGTCGCTGACCCCACGAGGTAATGTAGTGCAACTGCGTTTAGGCCAGACTACACGTCACAACACAAGGGCTGCATTCTGATGTTGACCATAACGCATTGTGATGTAGCAATGTCCGCTTTTGGCACGAAGCAGACAAACTAGATTATCCGTGGCTATTCAATAAGCTTGCAAAGCAAGGTTTCTCCTTCATGAGGTGGCCTGCTCACTTCGCTTTATCTGGTGATAGTGAACCATCAGGTATTTATTACATACAAGGGAAGGGGGCAGGTTTCATTATTAAAAGGTTAATTATTAAGGTTTTAATAAATTAATGATGAAACAACTCACCAAAGTAATGAAAAACTAAGGTGAGTTGGAATTACACAAGCTCTACTTATCAAAATTCATTCGGGTTATTCTTCAGCTATGTGAAATACCATGTCCTGAAGAACATGACTTACATGGTGATCCATTATGCTATAAAATATGTACTTACCCTTTCTCTCTCCGCGAACAAGCCTTGCACTTCGTAACAACCTCAGATGATGACTGACCAGAGATTGTGATAACTGGAGCGACTCAGCAATGTCGCCTACAGAGACCGAACCACGCATACAGTAAAGCAGGATTCGTAGTCTTGACTGGTCCCCCAGTAGATGGAAAATCTCGGAAAGTTGCCCAATGTCGTTTTGCGAGAGCATTGATAGATCTGGCTCCGCGACATGATCTGTCGCGGAACAGTCTTGTATGTTGCCGCAATCTGATGTGCTGGACATTATGATTCTCCCTCCTAAATTGATAGTGCATCACCAGAGGCCTGATTAATGTTTGTGGCCTGGACTAGAATGGTTATGCTTTTTTCCGTGTTCGTGTTCGTGTTCGTGTTCGTGTTCGTTACGCAGTTTTGTCGGTGAAAGGCTGCATGTATTATCGTTTTGATCGTAATTCCAGTCGATTCCCACAGTTGCATGTTCTATTTTGAACTGCTCATAAAGTTCTTGTTTTACAAGCTTCACAACGTCTTTTACGTCCACATCTTCCTTGGCTCTTACTTCCAGTGTTGCCATCGTCCGACCTGAGGTTATTTGCCAGACATGAATATGACTTACGGCTGCTAAGCCCTTAACAGAACTGATTAGTCTCTGTTCCACCTTGTCTGGGGAGGCATCTTCAGGCGCTCCTTCTAACAGGATGTGCAGCGATTTTGCTAATAATTTCCAGGCACTACGTAAAACCAGTGCTGCGACAAGAACGGAAAGTATTGGGTCAATCGGTGTCCAGCCCGTGTAGTAAATGACAATAGCGGCGACAATAGCGCCAACAGAACCCAATAGATCACCCATCACATGTAAAATAGCACCTTTGACATTAACATGATCGGTCTCACCACGGGTCATGATCCATAATACCAATATGTTGACCAACAATCCTGCAATGGCAACGATCAGCATTGGGCCTGCCAGTATAATTGGTGGAGCTTGTAACCTTTCCCATGCCTCATATGCAATCCACGCCACAATAGCGAAGAGTGTCAGGGCATTAAAGAATCCCGCGATGACTTCAAATCGCAAATATCCAAAGGTTCGTTTGCTATCAGCAGCTCGACGGCCAAAACGGAATGCCGCATAAGCCAGCGCCAAAGCTACTGCATCTGTAAGCATGTGGCCTGCATCTGCCAGCAATGCTAATGAGCCAGAAAGTATCCCTCCAACAGCTTCGACCACCATAAATGTGAATATCATGAGGAAGGAGATAAGGACTTTACGCTCGTTTGCACTGGTTACTGCTGGAGTATGGTCATGCTCGTGATCATGTGATTGTGACATAGGGCCTCAAGCGGTTGGTTATACATGATGCCTTCAATATAACATATGAATATGTGTTCATGTAAAGGGTTTTTATATCCATTCCTTCCACGGCATCGGCATGTTCAAAATAATGCGCTTGACCTTCCCACGATGGTAAGCCTTAAGGTTGTTCTTTATCTGACCATAACGATGAGAAATACATCATGAGCATTCAAAAAAAACAGCATTCTAATGATGGTGAAACTCAAGTCAGCTTGCCCATTGAGGGAATGACTTGTGCAAGCTGCGTTGGACGAGTTGAAGCCGCTCTGGCTAAGGTTGAAGGCGTACAAAACGTAAGCGTTAACCTTGCAACAGAGCGTGCAGATATCCGCCTAAATGCATTCGTTAATCGTATGGCGTTGGTTGAAGCAGTTGAAAAGGTTGGTTATGAGGTTCCTCAAGCTTCTGTAGAGTTATCAGTTCAGGGCATGACATGTGCATCATGCGTAGGGCGTGTCGAAAAATCGCTCCGAGCGGTTAAAGGTGTAAAAGAAGCCACTGTTAATTTAGCGACTGAAAGAGCTACTGTACGTGGAACCGCAGGAGTTGATGACCTCATAACTGCTATCGAAAAAATCGGTTATGAAGCCAGCCTGGTTGATAACCAAAGCCAGAATAATGATAGTGCCGCAGAAAAAAAAGATGCTGAAAAGGTTGCGTTGAAGAAAGATTTAGTTCTGGCGACCGTACTTGCGTTACCAGTATTTATTCTGGAAATGGGGTCGCATGTGATACCGGGAATGCATCAATGGATAATGGATACCATTGGGCTCCAGGAAAGCTGGTATCTCCAGTTTGTATTAACATTGCTGGTGTTGGCTATTCCGGGGCGGCGCTTTTACCTGAAAGGTATTCCCGCGTTATTAAGACTTGGCCCAGACATGAACTCTCTCGTCTCCGTCGGGACTCTCGCTGCATTCGGTTATTCAATGATTGCGACCTTTGCTCCAGGTCTTTTGCCTCAAGGTACCGTCAATGTGTATTACGAAGCTGCTGCGGTAATCGTCGCTCTTATTCTTTTAGGACGATTTATGGAGGCGCGAGCTAAAGGTCGAACGTCTGAGGCTATCAAGCGTTTGGTTGGATTGCAGGCCAAAGAGGCGCATGTGCTGCGTAACGGCATTGTCATCGATATTCCCATTAGTGATGTAGCCCTTGATGACATTATCGAAGTTCGACCAGGTGAGCGGATACCTGTTGATGGTGAGGTGAGTGAAGGAACAAGTTTTGTCGATGAATCGATGATAACGGGGGAGCCTATCCCCGTCGAGAAAGTTCCCGGAAGCTTAATGGTTGGCGGGACTGTTAACCAGAAAGGAGCATTGAGGTTGCGTGCAACAGCCGTTGGTGGCCAGACGATGTTGTCACAAATAATCAGAATGGTAGAGCAAGCCCAGGGCTCTAAACTACCTATACAAGCCGTGGTCGATAAGGTGACATTATGGTTTGTTCCTGTGGTGATGCTGGCAGCGTTGTTAACTTTCCTTGCCTGGTTAACATTTGGGCCATCACCGGCCCTGTCTTTCGCACTGGTTAATGCCGTGGCTGTATTGATCATTGCCTGCCCATGTGCAATGGGATTGGCTACCCCAACCTCTATCATGGTAGGTACTGGGCGTGGTGCAGAAATGGGGATCTTGTTCCGTAAGGGAGAAGCTCTGCAGTTGCTTAAAGATGCCAGGGTTGTCGCTGTAGACAAAACAGGTACTTTGACTGAAGGGCGCCCAGTAATGACAGACCTGGAGTTGGCCGAAGGGTTTGAGCTTGACTTAGTATTAGCAAAAGTTGCCGCTGTTGAATCACGTTCGGAACATCCTATTGCCCGCGCTATCGTTGAAGCTGCTCTAGGAAAAGAGATATCGCTGCCAGCGTTGACTGAGTTTGATTCAATTACTGGGATGGGCGTCAGGGCTACCGTAGACGGAGAGCGCGTAGAGGTCGGGGCCGATCGATTTATGCGTGAGTTAGGCTTGGATATCGAGTATTTTTCAAAGACTGCGATACGCCTTGGAAACGAAGGAAAATCGCCACTCTATGTTGCTATTGATGGACGTCTGGCTGCCATTATCGCAGTCGCTGACCCTATTAAATCAAGTACGCCGATTGCCATAAATGCATTGCACCAACTGGGGCTCAAAGTCGCAATGATTACCGGTGACAATGCCAATACAGCAAATGCGATTGCGAGACAGCTTGGTATTGATGAAGTGGTTGCCGAAGTGTTGCCAGAAGGGAAAGTTGAAGCAGTTCGTCGGTTGAAGGAGTCTTACGGTAAGGTCGCTTATGTTGGTGATGGCATTAATGATGCCCCAGCTTTAGCCGTGGCAGATATTGGGCTTGCAATTGGTACAGGTACCGATATAGCGGTGGAATCTGCTGATGTTGTCTTAATGTCCGGCAACCTACAGGGTGTGCCTAATGCTATTGGATTGTCTAAGGCAACCATAGGTAACATCAGGCAAAATCTTTTTTGGGCGTTTGGTTATAATGCCGCATTGATCCCTGTAGCAGCAGGCCTGCTGTACCCTGCCTATGGATTGCTGCTTTCACCAATCTTTGCTGCAGGCGCGATGGCGCTATCCAGTGTATTTGTCCTGGGCAACGCACTTCGTTTGCGTCGGTTCCAGCCTCCGCTGGCAGAAGACTCTGAGCACTAAGAAAAGGGGAGCTATGAACATTGGTAAAGCATCGAACGAATCAGGAATCTCCGCAAAGATGATTCGCTATTACGAGCAAATTGGTCTGATTCCTGCTACTGGCCGTACCGAAGCGGGCTACCGTGATTATGCACCCAATGATGTCCATCGTCTGATTTTTATCCGCAGTGCGCGCGATCTTGGTTTTTCTCTTGAAGAGATAGCCGATTTGCTCAAGTTATGGAATGACAAATCTCGCCAGAGCGCCGATGTTAAACGTCTGGCACAAGAGCATATGGATGATTTAGAGCGACGTATGGAAAATATGCGACGAATGGCAGATACACTCAGAGCTCTGATCAAAAGCTGTGCTGGGGATGAGCGAGTTGAATGCCCAATACTCCAGACATTAATGACCGCTGATGCTAAAAGCCATCCCGGTAAGAGAGAAGGGGCAGTGCAACGTCGTTCTCGTGGTAACGAAATGGAAAAAGCCTGACCCCTTATTTTAAGGGCATGATGGCGTAGCACAAAGCTGTATGGGCTTGTGTTACGCCATCAGTCTAATCAACTTATAAGCGCACACCACTAATGCACACCCCCCAAGTGGTCAGTTGGTACGGTTAAAGGAAGATCACCATTCTCTTCATCAGCAGTCAATTTCTGTACTATCCCGCATTCGTCCACGCTCCGGTCTGAGCTGCAATAGTTATTAAGTTCTTTGAGTTGTATTTCCAGGGCTATTAATTCTTTAATACGATGCTGAACATGAGTGAGATGGGCACTGATTATTGCATCAATGGGGCCACAGTCTTTACCGTGATTATTCATTGCCAGTAGCAATGCACGTATTTCCTCATGGGTCATATCAAGAGAGCGGCAGCGTCGGATAAATAATAACTTTTCCAGATGAGTATTGTTGTAACGGCGATAGTTATTTTCAATATCTCTTAATGGAGCCTGAAGTAATCCTTCTTTCTCATAGTACCGAATAGTTTCCACCGGACAATCCGCCTTACGGGCCAATTCACCAATTTTCATGCCTCCCCCCTTATGCGCTTGACCCTCTAGTTAGATTAGGGTCTTTAATCGTCAGTATAGTTAACAGATGAGGCAATGAAAATGAGTGGTGGTGTAAAAAATAGCAAAAACCCTGCAGGAGACGAAGCGGCTAGTTGCTGTGAAACGTTCAATTTAGGGACAGGACTCCGGGTTAAGAATACTGGTGAATCACATAAAGCAAATGATCATGCACATGATCAGCAGGCTCATAATCACAAGAAATGCAGTGATGATCATTCCCATGAAGGTCATAACCATGAAGGCCATAACCATGAAGGCCATAATCATGATGCCCATAGCCATGGCGGCGAAGGGCATTCGCATGATGAGCATAATCATAAGGGATGTAACCATGCTCATGCCGCGCAAGAGCATTCTCATGAAGGCCACGATCACGGCCATGAGGGGGATTGTTGCTCCGCTGCTCCAGAACAATTGAGTAGCCTAGGGGGCTCGCAGGTTGTGGCTGGTGGATTACGGACAGAAATTCGCATTATGCAGATGGATTGTCCTGTTGAAGAAAATCTTATCAAAAAGAAACTGGGTGGAATGAGCGCTGTTAAAGAGCTTGATTTCAACCTGATGCAGCGTGTTTTGACTGTAACCCATACACCGGATTCGCTTGAAGCTATCATGGCTGCAATTCGCTCGTTGGGATTCGCGCCAGAAGTCTCTGATAATACTAGCGGCAAGAAAAATACCCAGGAGAAAAAAAAGCCCTGGTGGCCATTAGCTCTTGCTGGCGTAGCTGCTCTTGCAGCCGAAGTGATGCACTGGGCTGATATGCCTGACTGGCTAGAAGCTGGGTTGGCTTTGATAGCAGTGCTTTCTTGTGGTCTGACAACCTACAAAAAAGGTTGGATTTCGATTCGCAATGGCAACTTGAATATCAATGCACTAATGAGTATTGCCGTTACTGGGGCTTTGGTCCTTGGGCAGTGGCCAGAAGCGGCGATGGTTATGGTGTTATTCACCATTGCCGAGCTGATAGAAGCCAAATCACTTGATAGAGCCAGAAATGCAATAGGTTCCCTGATGAACCTGACTCCTGAAACTGCAATGGTCCAACAAGCTGATGGAACATGGCAGGAAGTTGACGCCAGTAGCGTACAACCGGGCAGTATTGTCAGGGTAAAACCAGGTGAACGAATTGGTCTCGACGGAGAAATCGTCAAAGGCCAAACCACCATTAACCAAGCTCCAATTACAGGTGAAAGTATGCCTGTCGATAAAATTGCGGGCGATGCTGTATTTGCTGGAACAATAAATCAGTCAGGCTCTTTTGAATATAAAGTCACTGCAGCTGCAAATAATACAACCCTTGCTCGCATCATTCATGCCGTTGAGCAGGCGCAAGGCGCCAAAGCAGCTACACAACGTTTTGTTGACCGCTTTTCCCAGATTTATACCCCCGTCGTTATGGGTATTGCTGTTGCGGTTGCTGTATTGCCACCATTGTTTGGGGCAGGAACATGGCAGGAGTGGATCTATAAAGCTTTAGTTATGCTTGTCATTGCGTGTCCATGTGCCCTGGTTATTTCTACGCCAGTAACGATTGTTAGTGGACTTACTGCAGCTGCTCGCAAAGGGATTCTCATTAAAGGCGGTGTTTATCTTGAGCAGGGACGTAAGCTAAAAGCCCTTGCGCTGGATAAAACAGGAACTATTACCTATGGGAAACCAGTACAAACCGACGTAATGGTATTCAATGGGTGGAGCGAGCGTGAAGTTCGTACTACTGCAGCTAGTCTCGCTAGTTACTCTGATCACCCTGTTTCACTGGCAATTGTGAATGCTTCTGCTGATTTGAAAAAGCAGGATGTTGACAGCTTTGAAGCGATTGTTGGGCGAGGTGTGCATGGCGCGATTACAGGTAAGGATTTTTACCTTGGTAACCTGCGTTTGACTGAAGAACACTTTAATTGTCCATCAGAGATTAAAGCAACAGTACAAAGGCTGGAAAGCCAGGGTAAAACAGTTATTTTACTCAATGATGGTAAGCAAGTGCTTGGGTTGTTCGCTGTTGCTGATACTGTTAAAAACAGCAGCCGTGAAGCGATTGAACAACTTCATGAACTTGGCGTTAAAACTATTATGCTGACTGGTGATAACCCACATACAGCTAAAGCAATCGCATCTCAGGTTGGAATCGATGAGGCTCGAGGGAATCAATTGCCAGAAGATAAACATCGTGCAGTTGAAGAGCATTCACGGATTGGAATCACTGGGATGGTTGGTGATGGTATCAATGATGCACCGGCTCTGGCTGCAGCTGATATCGGTTTTGCTATGGGCGCAATGGGTACTGATACGGCGATTGAAACTGCAGATGTAGCCTTAATGGATGATGACCTGCGTAAAATCCCAGCCTTTGTAAAATTATCCCGACAAACGTACAGCTTACTCGTGCAAAATATCAGCCTCGCTCTAGGTATTAAAGCCGTATTCCTTGTACTCACGCTCATGGGAATGGGAACTATGTGGATGGCTGTATTTGCTGATGTTGGTGCCAGTCTTCTGGTTGTGGCAAATGGCCTGAGGTTATTACGAAAATAAAGAGTTGGGTCCCTGAGTTCTTCATGGATGACAGACTCAGAGACCGTATTCTGGTTTGAATATATTCATAGAATATGGTTTGGGGGGAGAGAATGGACACCAGGAAATATTCTGAAAGTGTTGTCAAAGATATTTTGCAGTGGGTTGAAAGTTCATTGAATACAACCTTGCCAGTAGAATTTATTGCTGAGAAGTCTGGGTATTCACGATGGCATTTTCAACGTTTGTTTAAACAGACGACCGGTGTTGCGCTGGGTGAATATGTTCGTGCTCGTCGATTATCATGTGCTGCGATTGATCTGAAATTGACTTCCAGAACAGTCCTAGACATTGCACTTCAGTATGGTTTTAATTCGCAACAAACTTTCACGAGAGCTTTTAAAAACAAGTTTCATCTTCCTCCCGGTCGGTACCGCAAGCAAGGGAATTGGAATTTATCAGCGCTGTGTCCATCTTTACTTTCAGATTATGAGGAGAGATATGCCAATGTTAGTTAATGACCCCGTATTAATTTCTATGATAGAAGATCTGACTGATAAGTATAATAAAATGCAGGATTTTTTAATCGATGATGAACCTTGTATTGATATCGTACGGTCGGTGTATGAGTTGGAGTGTACAGTTAGTGAATTCAAAAAAAGAATTATACTTCAACATATTTCCTATTGCCATTCAGATGAATGTGATGACCCTGACCTGCATGTCGCCTTAATTGACAATATAAAAAACATACTTGACTATCTTGAATAATTTTACAAGAAGGGCATTAGGCTTTCTTAAAACCATTTGTGTTTTGGATGAATAAATATTTTTAATTCACTGATTTCCGTATGGTCTCAACCATAAAGAATATGATGGTAACTAACCCGGGTCAGTCAGTGCGACTCATGCAAGATGCTTGATGTGTATATCGTATAAAATCTTGACCCTATATCAACTTCATGGTTTTTAATGGAACCAAGTCGAGAGTAGCGAGGACGATGAACAGAGCAATAGGGGGAATCATCAATGGAACCTTGTTGCGGACGTTCTGCCTAGTCGCTAGAGCAAACAGAGGTCTCCATGATCAAGCAAAAAACTATCAAGAATATTGTTGAATTAAACGGTATTGGCTTGCATAGCGGTAAAACCGTTAACATGAAAATCATGCCTGCTGGTGCCGATAGTGGCATACGGTTCCGTAGAACAGATGTAACTCCTGTTGTTGATATTCAGCTCCGTGCCGATCAGATTCATGACACTATGCTGGCAACAAGCATTATCAACCCTCAGGGAGTTCGAGTTTCAACAATCGAGCATTTCCTTTCTGCGGTGTCTAGCATGGGGCTTGATAACCTCTTGGTGGAGCTCGATGCTCCAGAACTTCCCATTCTCGATGGGAGTGCCAGAGGATTCATAGACTCAATAATGCACGCTGGTTTGATAGAGCAGTGTGCGCTAAAAAAATATCTTCTGATAAAAAAAACGGTTTCCGTAAAAGATGGCGACAAATGGGCTCTTTTGCATCCAGACTCAAAGTTCTCGATCGATTTTATGATTGATTTTAAGCATCCCTTGATTTCTGCTGAGACTAATAGATTAAATATTGAAGTGTCGAAAGAAAACTATATTAGCGAGATTGCTGATGCCAGAACTTTCGGATTTGTTCGTGATGTAGAACTTCTACAACAAAAAGGTCTTGGGTTAGGGGCAAGTTTGAACAATGCGATAGGGCTTGATGAATATAGCGTTCTGAATCCGGAAGGTCTGCGATTTAATAACGAACTTGTGCGACATAAAACACTGGATGCGATTGGAGACCTCTTTGTATCAGGCCATAATATTATTGGCGCCTACCATGCTTATAAGTCAGGGCATGCATTAAATAATAAGTTGATGCTTGCACTGTTGAATGATGTCGAATCATGGGAATTAGTGAGTGTTGGTGAATATAAAAATGATGCCACTAGAGAAACCATCCTTTCTAAACCCAAAGAAGAGTGTTTTGAGTCATTAAGTATGTGGTCATAAGGGATATGAGTATGTTCGTCACATCTGGTTTTTTACACAGCTTATCTTGATGATTTTTTTCTTGACCTTACCACCACGGGAAGGTCTAGGCTGGATATCGACTAAGTCTTGATGAGCCAAACGGTAACCGTATCACTACGTATGCAAGGTAAGAGTGTCAGAAACGACGTCATTTGAAACTGGATCTGATATTAACAGAATACATTTTGGGAGGTAAGGATGAACATTGGTGATGCTGCCCGGTTATCCGGAGTTTCCGCCAAAATGATCCGCTATTACGAAGAGGCGGGATTAATACCGGAAGTTGCAAGAACTGCAGCCGGGTATCGGATGTACAGCGATATTGATGTGTACAAATTGCATTTTATACGTCGATGTCGGGAGTTAGGTTTCTCTCTGGCGCAAACAGGAGAACTTCTCTGTCTTTGGGGTAACCATTCGCGCTAAAGCGCTGATGTGAAAAAATTAGTCGAGTCACACATCCGCGAGTTGACTGTAAAAATTCAAGAATTTCAGCGTATGGCATCAATACTTACAACGCTTTCTGATTGCTGTGCAGGGGATGATAAGCCTGAATGCCCTATTTTGCGTGCACTGTATCTTGCAGATGTTAACGGTTTGCAGGAATCAGATTCTGGCCCTGAAATTACTTAGCCGCTACCCATATATGACAGTAATTTCAACTGAAATTACGCCCACAAAACAAGATGATATTAACATTAATTGGGTTAGTAATTCTTGGGTGAAAAGAAAGCAATGTGGTTTTTAAAATATATTAACTGTTTTTAGTAGTGAGGTTTACAATGTCAGATATTATTCCCGGATATTGCACACTTTGCCGTTCGCGTTGCGGGACGTTGAATGAAGTAGCAAATGACCACCTGATCAAGGTACGGGCCAACCCTGAACATCCTAATGGTAAGGCCATGTGTATGAAGGGCAAAGCGGCACCTGAGCTGGTGGACAGCGCAAATAGAATTCTGTACCCGATGAAGAGAACCCATCCTAAAGGTGCCGAGAACCCGGGCTGGAAACGTATAAGTTGGGAAGAGGCTATGTCAACGATAGCCGGACAACTGGAAAAATTTAAACGAGAGAACGGAGCTGAATCTGTCGCTTTCGGTTTTACGAGCCCAAGCGGTACCCCCCTCAGCGATGCAATTGAATGGTTAGAGCGATTTGTTCGTATCTATGGCAGCCCAAACACCAGCTATGGAACTGAAATATGTAACTGGCATAAAGACGTTGCACATCGATGGACCTTTGGCTGCGGCATCCCTGTTGCTGACTATTCCCATGCCGATCTTATCCTTCTTTGGGGGCATAACCCCGCGAATACTTGGCTTGCCCAGGCTAGTGCGATTGGTACTGGTCGAAATAACGGTGCAAAACTGATCGTCGTGGATCCTCGCCCGACACCTTTAGCGAAAGAAGCAAATGCCTGGCTTGATGTCAATCCTGGAACTGACGGTGCATTAGCTTTGGGGTTAAGCCATCTCCTGGTAGAAAGAAACCTGTTTAATCATGAGTTTGTTCGAAACTGGACTAATGGTCCTTTGTTGGTTCGAAATGATAATGGTTATTTTCTTCGGGAAAAAGATATTAACCCACTTGCCATCAGTAATCGCTATACAGTTTGGGACGAACACAACCAGCAAGTCACATTTATCGATTCCGAGACTCGAACTGAAGAAACGCTGACGCCTACAGCTGCACTTGAGGGTAATGTTGAAGTTGCAATAGCTGATGGTGCAAAAATTTCCTGCCAAACGGCGTTTTCATCTTTTAAAGATATGTTGGCTAATTATGACCCAGAAAACGTAAGCCGTATCACCGGGGTATCTGTTGCATCAATTGAAGCCGCTGCGAGTTTGATTGCCGGGGCCAAGAAAATCGCCTACCACAGTTGGTCTGGAGTGGCACAACACACTAATGCCACCCAAACAGAACGTGCGATTGCGACACTGTATGCTTTAACCGGTTGTTTCGATCAGGAAGGATGTAATCGAATCTATGCCAGCCACCCGGTGAATGTGGTTAATTCACCGACACTGATGCCAAAATCACAATGGGATAAAGCATTAGGTCTTGAAGAAAGGCCTATCGGGCCGCCTTCACAAGGTTGGGTTCATTCTCAGGATATCTGGCATTCAGTATTAGAAGGTACACCCTATAAAATTCGCGGGTTAATTGGCTTTGGTGCCAACATATTACTTTCACAAAGTGATACTTCTCTCGGACAACAGGCGCTTGAGGCACTTGAGTTTTATGCCCATGTAGATTTGTTTGAAACGCCTACATCAAAGTATGCTGATATCCTTCTGCCAGTAAACACTGCCTGGGAGCGCGAAGGCCTAAGAACCGGGTTTGAAAGTAGTGCTGCTGCTCAGGACCACATTCAGTTGAGAAAAAAAATGGTCTCTCCGCGCGGTGAAAGCCGTTCCGACCTTGAGATTGTTTTCGATCTTGCATGCCGGTTAGGAATGAATGAAGCGTTCTTCGACGGCAATATTGAGGCAGCCTGGAATTATCAACTAGAACCATTAGGTTTGACTGTTGAGATGCTCAGAAATAAGCCAGAAGGTTACGATATCCCGCTTGAGCATAAAGTCAGAAAATATGCTTTCAGAGACCCAAATAGTGGATATCTGGCAGGTTTCAATACAGAAACAAAACGTGCAGAGTTTTACTCTGAGATCCTTCATCGCTATGGTTACAATCCTTTACCTGAGTATGTACAGCCGCAAGAATACCAGCGCAACGATCCTGATTATCCACTAATGCTGACATCCGTTAAAAGCGGATTCTTCTGTCATAGCCAACATCGAAGCCTGACTAGCCTACGAAAAAAAGCACCTTATCCAACGGTAGACATTTCGGCAGCTCTGGCTGACGAAGAAGGTATCAAGACGGGGGATTGGGTAGAAATTGAAACGAGAGCAGGTCTTGCTCGATTTAGAGCAAAAGTGGAAGCCAAACTCTCTCATGAAACTGTAATTGCTGAGTTTGGGTGGTGGCAGGCTTGTCCTGATTTTGGCAAACCTTCATACCCGGTTAAAGGTGAGTACAGTAGCAATTACAATAGCTTAATCAGCGGTGATAGCTATGATCCAGTCAGCGGTGCTTTACCTTTGCGTTCATTCCGCTGCCGCATTCGCCGCTTGAATGATTTTGAGCTGATAAGACGCCCCTGGGAAGGTCGTAAAACATTCAAAGTCATTGAACTGAAAAAAGAAGCAGATAATGTTACGACAGTTACCTTCCAATCGAATAGTGAAGGCTACTTACCTGATTATGAACCGGGCCAGCATATCACTGTTAGCTGTTGTCCGATGAGCGATTCTGAAGAGATCGTTACCCGGGCGTATTCGCTGACAGGCCCTGCGTTTGTTCATGACCGTAAAACCTATTCCATTTCTGTCCGTCATCAGAAAGCGACTGATGAGAAAGGTGAATATGTAGAAGGAATAATGTCATCCTACATAAACACGCATTTGCAGATAGGCAAGGATGTTGAACTTACGCCTCCTGGGGGGAATTTCATTGTCCCGCTCAATGCCGTCCAGCCTGTCGTAATATTTGCTGGCGGTATTGGAATTACTCCATTCATTTCCTATCTGGAGTCTATTAACCCCCAAGCGGAAGGTCCGGAAATCTGGCTTTTCTATGCTAATCAAAATAGTAGGCTACATGCGTTTAAGAAAAGAATTGCGGAGCTAAATGCGTCTATTGACAGGCTTAAAGTAATTAATATCTACAACCAGCCCCTCGACTGTGATATTCCAGGATTGGATTATGATAGAGCTGGTTATGTTGGTGCGGGAGATGTCGAGGCATATCTTATTGAGAATAATGCTCGTTATTACATGTGTGGTCCGCAGCCTATGATGGATGCGATATCCCGAGGGCTTCAGGAGAGAGGTGTACCTGCATTTGCTATTTTCTACGAGATATTTCGTTCTCCGACAAAAATAAATAATGATCCCTCATTACGTCATAAAGTAATTTTTGCAAAATCAGGAAGAGAAGAGATCTGGACCACGGATAAAGGTACTCTGCTGAATTTTGGAGAAAAACTTGGGATTAAAATGCCTAGTGGTTGTCGTGTTGGACAATGTGAAAGCTGTTCAACTAAGGTGATTGCCGGGAACGTGCAGCATCTGAATGGTGTGGAACCCTCTGATGAGGGTGCATGTTTGACATGCCAGTGCATTCCTGCCGGTGATATCACTATTGATGCCTGAGATAGGTATTAGCATCCTTTACATCAGGCCATTTTAGTGGTCTGATGTTATTCAATGGATAACGCTATGTTTTAAAGACATTTTTAATTATTTTGCGCCAATCCAACTCAATAACCGATTTAATGAATTATTTCAGTGCGATCTTCATGAATTTTTATCATCCTCCCCCTTACCTTCAAGTTACTGCAAGTCTTAGCCTGTAAGAAATTACTACAGTCACCAGTTTCGGATTGGCCGAGGAGTTTTAGTGAATGAAAGGCTTGCAATGATAAAATTGAAACTTCATTGTTTTTCTGCATCGAGCCTAAAAAAATGACCGGGTATCCCTGAGCACAAAACCAGCCATCCACTCGATACATACAGGAAACGCGTTGATAACCGCGCTGCCATGGATGCCATATTCTTCTTCCTCAGGACTGGTTGTCTGAACGCCACCGGGATATGTTCATCGAGTTCTGCACACCGGCGCTTTAAGGAGTGGCACGATTCAGGCATTTTTGAGCGCTTCTGGCAGAACGGTTTGCTTGCCTGCGAGCATCTGGACAGCATTGACTGGTCCTGGTTGTCGATGGACGGTTGTATGACCAAATCGCCGCTGTCAGGAACAAAAAACAGGTCGCAATCCTAAGGACAAAGGGAAACAAGGTGTAAAGCGCAGCCTGCTGACGGACGCCAGGGGGCTTCCTCTGTCGCTGGTCGTCGCAGCAGCGAACACGCACGACATCAAATTGGTTGCGGATACGCTCGATGCCCTTCAGGCGGGGCATCCGGGGGGAAACTCAGGCTCTGTCTGGACAAAGGTTACGAAGCTGGATGGCTGAAAACGTATCTGCAGAGTCGCCGTTACGAGCCACATATTCAGTCCCGTAAAGAGGAGTCTGACGCCAGTAAAAACAGGGACTTCAAAGCCCCTCTCTGGGGCGTTGAGAGGACTCATAGCTGGATGAATCGCTTTCGCCGGGTTCTGACCCGATGGAAAAAGAAGGCCGAAAATTACGAGGCTATGTTGCATTTTGCCTGTGGTCTTATCGTCTGGAATAAAGTCCTATTGAGATAGGCTCTTAGTTAATAGAATCCCGTTCATATGGTCTATCATATGCTGTATACAGATCGAGAGAGTACCACTTGCACTAAAATTTATTGTATTCCCAAAAGCATCAAGAGCGGTGACATTTATTTTCTCTGCACGGTATACAAAACGACTGGTTCCTGGTATAGAAAGACATTTTTCCTCAGTGATATTTTTTTCTTCCTTACTCTCAGCAATTACCGGATTAATTAATACTATTGGTTGCACCAGCGATTCAGGGACATCAATTACAGCAATCCTTTGGTGAACACCAACCTGGGTTGCTGTTAAACCTACACTGGATGTACCGTACATAGTGGTAATCATATCCTTAATAAATTGCCGGGTTATCGGTGAAATATGTTCGACGGGCATTGCAATGATCTTCAATTTGGGATCCGGATACTTTAAAACTGATAATAATGACATGCAAGGCTACTCTTTATTTAAATGGCAGTAAAAACGATATGTTTTAAGTCGGACCTGAGTGGAGAACCGGGACAGAAATAACTACCGGACTGACAGCCAGATATAAATCTTCTGCTGCCTGCGAACGTCATTCCGGTCTGTCCTGCTCAACAGCACAACAGACCGGAAACACTATATCAGAGAAGAGGAAGGGTATAACTGACTGTAACCCGGGTTTCATCCTGGTCACGCTGTCCAGCAGAGCCTTTTCTACTTGTGTCAGGCAGAGCGCTGCGCATTGTGGCATTTTTTACGGAGATGCCAAGTCCGTTAAGTATTCCCTCGGGGATAGTATAACTCAGGGCAATATCCCGTTCCCATTCCCCCTTTCGCCCATTCCCGGTATCAATATTATCGGCGTTCAGATAGAGGATACTTAGATTCAGCCCTTTGAGCCCTGCATCAGCAAAATTATAGGCGTACCGTGCCAGCCAGGTTCGCTCCCCCGCCCTGCTGAATTTTAGCAATTGTGCATCAGTAATTAACCAGGTGCTTGTTCCTTCTCCATCACCACGATTCAGATATGGAAAGTCACTTTTCCCCGTCAGCCACTGATAACCACTGCTCACACTGTGACCTCCAGAAGACCATGTCAACTGACCGCTATAAACATTGTTGTCCACTTCTCCCTTTGTGCGATTATTTCCGTAATAACCAGTACTTACATATCCGGCACTCCGTCCTGCAGCACTTCCGTTCTTTCCGTCTGCATCGCTGATGAATATACGAATATCTGATTTCAGGTTCCCGGAAACGATTTTCAGGTTATGTGCCAGTCCGATATAGTTTTGTCTGTAAAAATTATCCAGCTCACCGTAATAGTATGAGAGAGTCATGTCTTTCATAAGAGTATAGTCACCACCGGCGAAATAAAAACGATTACTGCTCCGTGAAGTGGGACCACTTCCATTGGCTCCGGCAATGGACATTCCGCGCATATCTGTGGAGTTACGTCCTTTTGTATGTGTGAGAACGCCGCCGGTCAGACTCAGATCGTCGATATCTGTTGATGATATTTGTCCTCCCTGATATGTCATGGGCAAAAGGCGGGCATCGTTGTATATAACGACGGGATTTTTGGGCTGAAGCGTTCCATAACGGAGTTCCGTATCAGATATTTTTGCCCTGCCGGTAACCCCCAGGCTACCGAACTGATGAACCGCTCTGCCATCATTGTCTAGCGGAAATACTGTACCGGGTTGCCGACCTGACGCCGGTGAGCCTGCTTTACCTCCTCCGTCAAGTCTGATGCCCAGTAGCCCCAGAGTGCTCAGTCCGAATCCCACTGGCCCTTCAGTATAACCTGAATCGTAATTGAGGATGAACCCCTGTCCCCATTCTTCCTGTTTACTGAACCCGTCCCCACTGCGATTATCTGTATTAATATAGAAATTGCGGAGTGTGAGATTGGCCTTACTGTCTTCAATAAAACCGGCTATCGCATTAGGGACTGTAACTCCCGGCATCAAAGCTACAGCAGATATTACGAGTGTAACTATTCTCATTCAGGTAATTCCTTTAGCTTGCCTGATATCAATATACGCGGTAACACGAAGGGAAAATGGCAGAAAATAATGAGGTATTTGTTTACCGCTGCACTAAGTACGAATCCAGTTCATATCAAAAACCATGAAGTGGCTACAGGGTCAAGACTTTTTTTTCAGACTGACTGCTTATACCATGGATTGGCCCTATGCACCGTGTTTCTGCTGGTTGTAAGACAGGAGACTTCCGTTTAGACCGGCACTGTTTTCAGGGAGGGAATCAATCTGATGTATCAAGCGAATTGGGTTAATTGTAAGCGTCCAGCGAGACTTGCAACTACCCACAATTATA
Organism: Citrobacter sp. B72; assembly: GCF_016894305.1. NCBI lineage: Bacteria > Pseudomonadati > Pseudomonadota > Gammaproteobacteria > Enterobacterales > Enterobacteriaceae > Citrobacter > Citrobacter sp. B72. The sequence continues at coordinate 4,465,366 of NZ_CP069801.1, read as the reverse complement.
TTAAGGTAATCATTATGATAATCAGCTAAATTACTTTCAGGGATGGTTGAATGATTAATCAGGAACAGACTTCGCTTTCATGGCTCGATGAGGAAATTAATTCTTCTGTCTTTAGCGATCGCCGCCGTGCCAGTCGTTTTAAAAGTCTCATGCAAAAACTCTGGCGGGGGATGGGCAACAGCCTCCCTTTTGCCTGCCAGGATAATGCAGCAACAAAAGCCGCTTACCGGTTCCTTTCCAGTGACAGGATTGATGAGCAGCACCTGCTGCAGGGACATTCCGAGGCTACCAGTCAAAGGATATATGCGCTGCAAGGTGAGAAGATTCTACTGCTTCAGGACACCACAACATTTGGCTACCACCGGGATAACCCTGATGCAGTAGGATTTGCAGGCAATCACACCTAATCAAGATGGGGAATGATGCAGGTGTCAATTGTGGGATCCTGATGCATTCGAGCCTGGCAGTGACGACATCAGGGCTCCCGCTGGGTCTGACCGCGGTGAAGTTCTGGACCCGAAAAAAATTCAAAGGCACTAACGCACTTAAAAGGAAAATTAATCCGACCGTTTTTTTACATCAGATCACTGGCTGACAGTCAAAGACGTGGCTCACGTCTTCATGGTTGACATAGTCTGTCCGGACAGAGATGTCCATATCCGAGCAAGTTTCCGGCAGGAACGAGGTTGCCATAGCTCCGGATGAGAGCATGCCAGTCAGAATCAGTACTGCAGTCACGCTAAATTTTTTCATCTGTATATTCCTCTTCATCAGATATCGCCGTTTCACCTGTTAATGTGTATTAAAAACCCTGTGGTTCATACAGGGTCAACACCCTTACGCTGTTTTTTCTGGTGGGATAAGGACAAAAAAAAAGGCTACCTGGGGGTAACCTGACTAAAACAGTCATCAAGGAAAACGGACAACAGGGATAGGGTTGTCCTGGAGGGTGTGTCCGCATGTGAGGTCGCCGGCGGAACCGGAGGTGACCCCCACTATAGTGGCAGTCAGTCCGGCAGTTCCCTCTGCGACCATCTCACGCGTTTACTGCTCAGGTTCAGGGTAATACCGTCCCGGATTACTTATCAAGTACTGCAGTCACGCGGGCAACGTTTTTCTGGTCTGCACTGGTGATGCGGTAGGACGAAGCACCGGATTCCTGGGCGATAGCGGCAATTTTCGCTTCCGCGTTGTTCAGGGTGTCAGCAGTAACGCTGACGGACTGGGCGAAGCCGGAGAAAGAAACTACGGAGAGCATACCGGCAGCAGCAAGCAGTTTGATGTTTTTCATGGTCATATTCCTTGGGTTATCTGGTCATCTGGTCATCTGGTGATACCGGCGTCATCGCCGTCTCACCTGTTGATGTGTATTAAAAACCCTGTAGTAAATACAGGGTCAACAAGTTATTTTGTAAATTATTGTCGGCTGTGTTTTTGTCGTTTTCATACAACCCAGCTCTTGAAAGAGCCTCACTGTGGCTGACGAGAAATGAGAAAATACGGCCGTAACAGACACCGCGAAACCGGGATTGCGCTGGGGAGATAGGTCGGTGCAGGGCAAGTTAACTTACAGGATTAGTGAGGGTTTATGATGTTACGGCTACTGATTAAGTACGCGTGCGTATTCTGGCGAAGTTGAACGGTTATTCCGGAGGAACGTGAACGCGTTATTCCCTAACGCGCCCTAACTTCTTTTTATTACACCGACCGTTCACTTTCAGTCAACCTGTGCCAGTCGTTTTCTCATCGACTCACCCTTCATTTCCAGCCGGTGGGAGTTATGCATCAGACGATCAAGGATCGCGTCTGCCAGCGTGTTATCGCCAACGCAGCCATACCACTCATCCGTTGGCAGCTGGCTTATCATCACCGTGGCGTTCTTTCCGTATCTGTCATCCATCAGTTCCAGCAGATCGTTACGCTGCGCTGGCAGCAACGGCTCAAGGCCCCAGTCATCCAGGATAAGCAGCTGCGTTTTTGACAGCTGAGCCAGCTGCTTTCGGTAACTACCGTCTGCGCGGCTGTGCGTCAGTTCAACCAGCAACCGGTTCAGTCTCCAGTACTGTACGCTGTAACCCTGCTGGCAGGCGTTGTTGCCAAGGGCGCAGCCCACATAGGTTTTGCCGCAACCGCAGGGGCCGGTTATCAGCAGGTTCTGCCCCCTGACCACCCATTCGTTCTGGCTTAGCTGAGCGATCCGAGAACGTTCCAGGTTTCTCGCTGGCTGGTAGTCGATGTCCTGGACCGAGGCTTCAAGCCTCAGGCGGGCTTTTTGTAGCAGACGTTTCTGTTTACGCTGATCCCTTTCGAGTGATTCGCGCGTGACCAGCAACGCCAGTCTTTCCCTGAAGGAGAGCTCTTCGTAAGTGCCGGGTTGCTCCATCTGTGAGGACAGCGCGGCCGCCATTCCCGTCAGTTTCATTTCTGTCAGCTGTTTCATCAGCGTATGTGGCATTATCGGATCCCTTGTTTCAGTGGAAGTGGCGTGGGCCACGGATGTTTTCATGTTCCTGAGGAAGCTCCCGGGACGGGTGCAGATCTTTGTCCGCCGGAACCAGGTCGCGGTTATTCTTCAGGATCGACTTTATCTGCTTCAGCCGGGTTAACCCCTCTGCATTGGCCAGCCGACAGCTGTTATTGACGCGCTCAGAAGGATATTCACGCGTCAGGCTCAGCAGCCCCAGACACAGGCGATAGGCCTGTTCCGGATGCGCTTTTTCAGCCAGACGCTCGCTGACCCACGTGAAGGTGTCGGAGCCCACACCGGCCGCCCAGCTTTTCAGCCGCTCTGGCGTCCACTGCTGATGATGACGATGGCGCTCCGGCATATGTTCTGCTGCCGTACTGTTGCCCGGATGAAGACGCCGCGGGTGACTGGCGATCATCTGCCCGTCAGACCAGACTTCAAGCAGGTTGTCGAAGGCATGAAGCTCCACCGTTTTACCGACGTGCTGATGGGGGACTGAGTAGTGATGCTGTTCATATTCCACGTGATAATCGATATTCACCTTCGCTTTTTTGATGTGCCGGTAGCGCCACTGCTGCACCGGTAATGGCCTGAGCACAGTTTTGTCCAGCCTTTCGAAGGCCTCACGGCGATTGCCCGGCAGTTTTTTGAAGGGACGTTCGTTGAGCCCGGTTACCAGCGTACGGATACAGTGGTTCAGCTCAGCAAGCGAGAAGAAGACCTGGTGACGGAGCCGGGCCAGGATCCAGCGTTCGACGATCTGAACGCCAACTTCCGCCTTCGGCTTGTCTCTGGGTTTTCTGGGGCGGGCAGGTATCACCGCAACCTGATAATGCTCAGCCAGCTGCTGATAGGAGGGATTCAGTTCGGGATCGTAACGACTGGCTTTGCTAACCCCGCTTTTCAGGTTATCCGGAACCAGGATTTCGGGGACTCCACCGAAGAACTCCAGCATCCTGACGTGGCTGAGAAGCCAGTCTGACAGCGACTGCGTATAGGTAGCCTCCGCGAAGGTGTAGTTTGATGCGCCCAGCACCGCCACGAAGATCTGGGCCTGCCGGCATTCACCCGTCTCAGGTGAGATAACCGACACTGTGGGTCCACAATAGTCGATAAAGCATTTTTCACCGGCAAGATGCTGCTGGCGCATGGAGCGTTTCTGTGACTGGCACCAGGTCTGGTAGCGGCAGCAGAACTGCGAGTAGCTGTACGCCCGAACCGGCATCCTCTGGCAGTATTCCTCCCACAGCAGGTGGCGGGTGACGCCTTTTTACGCAGCTCCATATGGATTTCAGCCCAGTCGGGATCCTCCAGCGCGCCAGGACGACTGTCAGACTCAGGATAAAGCAGACTGGCAAGTAGGGGCTCTGACATTCCTTCCGGAAGTGGCCAGGAGATCCCAGCGGCTTCAAGTCGTTTGAGCATTTTCTGGATGGCACCCGTGCTGACATCTGCGCACTGGCTTATCTGGCGGAAGGACAGGCCGACTTCAAAACGCAGCCTTAAAATTTCATGGATTTTATGCATTGCGATTCTCTTGTTTGGCATATATCACACCCTGGAATAAAAGGGATAGATATAGCATCAAAAATCAATGCGTTAAGAATGATTCTGGCAACGTGAACGGCAATTCCGGTCGGGTGAACACCGATTCTGGCAAAATGAACAGTGATTCTGGTCATGGTGCAAAATCGGGGTATTTTCCGCCGGAATACGCGTTCACGCAAAACCAGAAATAGCGTTCACGTTCCGCCAGAATACGCAACGCGATCACCGCCGGAATGTGTAAGCGTTAAACGAGCGCCGTATTGACGGTTATTTATCGGTAAGAACCACGTTCCATGGCAGCAGTTCCGCCACTTTGTTGCTGGGCCATTCCGGCAGTACGCTCAGGATATGGCGAAGGTAGGCCTCCGGATCGATACCATTGAGCCTGCATGTTCCGATAAGACCATACAGCAGGGCTCCGCGCTCACCGCCGTGGTCGCTGCCGAAGAAGATAAAATTCTTTTTCCCAAGACAGACGGCACGAAGGGCTCGTTCGGCTGTGTTGTTATCAGGCTCTGCCAGGCCATCATCACAGTAGTAGCACAGCGCATCCCACTGGTTCAGGGCATAAGCGAACGCTTCGCCCAGACGGGATTTTTTCGACAGAGTGGCGCTTTTCTCCACTAACCAGTCATGCAGGGATATCAGCAGCGGCTTACTTCGGGACTGCCTGGCTGCCAGCCGCTCAGTTGCAGGGAGGCCCCGTATTGCTTCTTCGATTGAACCGCCCCGGGAATCCTGGAGACTAAACTCTCAGTAAAAGGAGATCCCTGATGAAATCAAAATCAGCTAATCGTTACCCGCCGGAATTACGTGAGCGCGCTGTCAGAATGCTCATTGAGCATCTTGATGAATATGACTCTGAACCGGATGCTATCCGTGCCATATCGTCAAAAATTGGTTGTCATTACGATACCCTGAAAGGCTGGCTACGCCAGCACAGAAATGACTTACGCGGTGGTATCAGCCCCGTCAGGACTGGTGATGGCGAGCTGACCAGTAACGAACGTCAACGTTTAAAAGAGCTGGAGAGGGAAAACCGGGAGTTGCGTCGCAGCAATGATATTCTGCGTCAGGCATCAGCCTATTTTGCTCAGGCGGAGCTCGACCGCCACTGGAAAAAATAATGCCACTGCTCGAACGTCTGAGTGGTGCCCACGGGGTCGGGCCGGTATGCCGCGAGCTGGATATTGCCCCGTCGACATATTACTGGCATCAGCAACGTCAGCAATCGCCGGAAAAACACAGCCTGCGCTCGCAGCGTGATGCGCTTCTGAAGGTGCAGATACAGCGGGTGTACGACGATAACTATGGCGTCTATGGAGCCCGCAAGGTCTGGCGTCAGTTACAGCGGGAGGGCATCGGCGTGGCCAGATGTACAGTGGTACGGTTGATGAAACTGATGGGGCTCGCAGGCGTGCTCCAGGGCAAAAAAGTCCGCACCACAACCAGTCGCAGAGATACCGCAGCACAGGACAGGGTAAACCGCCAGTTCGTAGCGGAATGTCCCAACCAGCTTTGGTGTGCAGATTTTACCTACGTCATCACCTGGCAGGGCTTCGCCTATGTGGCGTTCATTATCGACGTGTTCGCTGGCGTCATCGTGGGCTGGCGGGTCTCATCATCGATGGAAACGTCGTTCGTCCTGGATGCGCTGGAACAGGCACTGTGGTCACGGCGACCTTCGGGCACCATCCATCACAGCGACAAAGGCTCTCAGTATGTCTCGCTGGCCTACACGCAGCGGTTGCAGGATGCAGAGCTGCTGGCTTCCACGGGGAGTACCGGTGACTCGTATGATAACGCGATGGCGGAGAGTATCAACGGTCTGTACAAAGCGGAGGTCATCCACCGTCAGGCCTGGAAGAAGCGCTCAGAAGTGGAACTGGCTACGCTGGCATGGGGGGACTGGTACAACAATCGTCGGTTGCTGGAACGACTTGGTCACATCCCTCCGATAGAGGCAGAAAAAGCGTATTACGCTTCCATCGGGAACAAGGTTCTGGCAGCCTGAACTTCCGAACTTAACTCTCTCCAGGAAAACCGGGGCGGTTCAGTATGAAAACGCCCTCCGGGTGGTTGCGCTGGGGCGCCGTAACTACATGTTCTTCGGCTCTGATGGTGGTGGTGACAGTGCGGCAGTGATGTACAGCCTGATCGGTAGCTGCAAACTTAACGGCATCGAGCCGGAAGCCTGGCTGCGCCATGTGATCAGCGTCATCAACACCTGGCCCGCCAACCGCGTGAAAGAACTGCTGCCCTGGAACGTCACCCTCTCTGTAAACTAATTTTTACCCCACGTCCTTCACGGTGCGCTTACGGTCAGGCGGAGTTAAGGTATTGTAGAAGTGTTGATTTCGGCGGGCTTAGAATGCAAAAACGGACCACCATGGAGGTCCGTTGATATGAATTTGGTGCAAGACTCGCAATCGAACCAAAGATGCGGGGATTTTCAAAACTCGTGCTTAATTTGGTAATTCTGACGGTAAAGGCCAGTCTTCTGGTACCAGGGCAGGGGGCTTGGTCCAGGGAAGCTCGGTTAAAGCATCCTGGAACCACTGGTCGCGAAGATTTGCGTGCTCTGTCACGATAAGCTGGAAGCCTGGGACTTCTTCTTGTGTAAACTTCAGCAGTAACGCAAACAGTCTACGTACTGCTGCTAAGTCAGCATCAGCTTCCGTTTTCTGAACAGTACCATCAGCTTCCTGGTAAATTTTTTCAGAAGGGAAATAAACTTGGGTAGGCTGATCAATTAAAAGAAACTGAGGAATGGGGCAATTGTTCTTTGAAGCAAAGAGATGAAGGGCTAACAAGGCAGACAGGTGATAAGCGAGATGATTTTCGCCACCGCCAGTTCGACTCATTGGTACCGGACGATCTGTACGATCAAAGATAATAGTCATTTGGCTTAGATCAAACCGTGCAGGGAGCCCCTGAAATTCTGCATCAAAAGCCTGGATGTAGCGTGTAATCTGTGACGAAATGTTATTCAGAATAGATATGAGTCTTTCATGGCTGCTATCAGCTCCAAATTTCCTTTGTAGGTCTTCGACTTTGAGCTTTAGACGACGATTTTCTGCTTCATATGTGGCCAGTTCTGAGTTAGGTACAAGGTCTTCAAGGAACAAACTTATACGACCAATTACTCTTGCCGCAGCATTATTGCGTGTGCCTAATTGCTCAATAACTTCGTTTGCCGCGATTGCCGCAGCAAGCTCCACTTCTTTGGCTCTTATCGAACTTACAATGGTCTGAACCTCATCTTCTAGTTCAGTAAGATAAACATCCATTTTAGGGCGTTGGCCAGCCACAATGCTCATTTCAGCGTCGAGAGTTGTTAGTTCGCTCAGGAGTGCTTTAGCAATTGGAGATTCCAGTGCTAAATTTGCTTCACAGAATGGCCATTGTCATTCACCAGTTTCCGGATTTTTCGGTAGAGCCTTGATAGAAGATAATCGGTCTTGCTGCTCTAAAACTTCGTTTTCAAAATTACCTGATTGCTTGGCATACATCCGAGCAGAATCAATTCGGGACTGGGTCTGACGTCTGTCTTGTCGTAAACCAGCAATTTCATTTTCAAGAATGGATATTCTATGTCCATCGTCTTCAGGTAGGGGGGACGGAATCCATTGCATTGCAGAACGCAAAACATCAATTACTTCGTCAGTTCCGATTCTCTCTTTGTCTTGTGTGATGATACCCACGGCTCTGGCTTCAGATAAAAGCCCAGAACCTTTTAGCAGTGATGTATCGATTGTATCGCGAGCTTGTTCAAGACGTTTGGCGTTGATTTTCAGATCTCGTTGTGCTGTTCGGAGTTTGGCCTCAAGTTCATAGCGATCATTTGATGAAATACCTAAAAGAATCGGTAATGTGTCGCGAATAGCTTGTGGCTGAAATGCCTCATTTTGTCGATAAAAAAGTTGATCTTTATTTGCTACAAGGCCCTGCTTTTGGAAAAGGTAATAAAAAGTATGCTTGATGTTTGCTTCAAAGCTTTCTCTGCTGTGCCCAATTGCCACGTCTGTACGGTTCTCGCGGATGTCAAGTAATCGTGACAACAGTGCGACTACAGAATCATCATCGGTGTTAACCGAGAGGTCTTTGAAATTTGGTGCGGTCAGTTCATTTCCTCGTCGCAGCATAACGGTGCCACAGCTTGTGGCTCCTGCATTTGGTGTTGGTTTCGCGATTAGTACTTGTTCCTGTGAAAATTGATAAATGACTGCGAACCATGACACTTTATCGCGAATAATACCTTCTGGTACGTTAAAAGTAGATCGACCCATACAGTATTCAATGATCTCAGAAAGAGCTGATTTACCGGTTGAGGAACGGCCAGTAATGACATTTAAACCATTAACCTTAAATTGCAGGTCCCGACGTTGGCCATCATGGCTGTAGACATGAATCGACTTAATTTTCATGGGCGTATTCCAAAGGTCGTGTACACCGTAACGCGATCTGCAATACGGGCAAATTCTTTTCCTATATAGCGCGCGACACGCTGGCATGAGATTGATTCTTCAGTCCCTATGACCGATTTGCGAACTTTATTAGGTATTGTTTTCAATCGGCCGTCTTGCGTTACGACAAAACATCCTCGTTCCATGAGCACTCCAAAAGCTTCAAGCGTAAATGGCAGCATATTATTGACGCGGTTAGCAAAATTAATGAGTAATTTGGGATTGTTTTCTATAGTTTTCAAAAGGTAGCGGCGAGGATTTTCAGCAAACACTTGGCGAGAATCTTTTTGCAGACATAATGGTAAAACTAAAAGAGCGAGAGAAAATGGCATGCCCTGTGAGTTTTCCTCTTCGTAGCTCTGCATTGCTCTGAATAGTACAACACCACAAAATGCAGGATTGAAAAGATTCCTTATCTCGAATGGACGCTGATCCCATTGCTTCATGCTTGGGCTCCCAACAATTGCCCAATTCTATTTAGGAAGTGGGGATGCCAGAAAATTTTGGGTAGTGGTCTACTGTTCGCAAGGATGTGAAATCCTCCTCGAACTACATAAGGCTCAGTCACTCGTTCTCGGATTCGCAATGAGTGAATATTACCACTTTCAAGATCGGCCCATTGATACAATGCTTTTCCCGCAGTAATAAGTACTTCGTCAGCTGAATTTTCATCTAATTCTTCAAAAACTACGTCTTTATAGCGACTCCATTCATCAACAAGGCGGTCTTCATAATCTTCCATCTCTCCTGTTACCAAAAGGTTTTCACGCGCCCATGAAGAACGCTGCTCAAATGCTCGGTAGTAGTCGAGAATAGCGTTTCGGATACGATTAGAGGAAACCCCTATTTCACGGAGTTGCACAACAAAGAGCCTGGGATCATTCATCGCATCGATTTCTCCAACGGGAATTTTTCCTCTGAACGTAATCGGCAGATTGTCCGATTTGTACTCTTCAGAAAATGCTGCAAGTTTGTCGGAAATCTCATAACCAAAAATCGCCTCTTTACGTTTCCCTGTTAGCAGATCGACTATCGTGTTATTCCACCACCCTTCAAGTCGTTCAAAAATAGCGTCTCGGTTATCGCGTCTAATGATACGCATGTGTTGATTTTTGATAATTGTTGGGAGGTCTTCAATGCGAGGCCCGCCATCAAATATGATTATCCGTGATAAGAAGTCATCTTTTTGCTCATCAGTCAGTTTATTGAACTCATCGGCTATTGCCGTGATCAGTTTTGACTTGCTTCTAGCCAGAGCTGTGTTGGTGAGTTGAGTTATTGATACTGAATTATCGTCTTTTGTTGGCGGTTCGACTAAGAAGTGTTGCAGGAACGAGGAGTTTGAGATAGATCCGGTCGTAAACAAAAAGAAACGAAGATTTGCTTCGGTTTTACCATCACGATTATAGCGGTCAAGCCAGATGCGGACTGACTTCCAAAAATCGGTAGACAGGTCGGTTAGAGTATCCCCATCCCCTTTGTGTTTGAGCGATGCCAGTGTTTTGACACCATCAAAACTAACGAAGTCTAGGTCATCATCTTTTTCGATCAAAACAGATGTATCTTCTGGCCACTGAAGAAGCTTAAGTAGCGCAAAACGAGGCTGATAGATATACCCTAAGCCCTGTTCACCAGCAGCGTATTGATCGCTAGATACTCCGGTCATTTTAAGTCCCTGCGTCGATTGCGCTTTCAGCTGTACGGAAAATGGCTCATGAAAGCAACAAGTTACCATCCAATGTTTGGTGGTACGTATCACATCATCGATATTAGCTTAAAACAATACCACTGTGTTTCCTGCGTGAATAGAAAAAGTAAGTACTTGAGAATGCTAAATGTGAAGTGAATAGCCTTCCGTGCCGAGGTTTATCGTGCTGATGAGGCACTTTGTAACCTGAATGGAAAACGGCGTTCGGTCATGTGAAGGTTTTTGTTGTAAAAACGCTTCTTAATAGGGGGACCTATATGGTCTTCCCCCGTATTGCAAGAACGCAGTGACAATGAAAGTAACAGGTTTGCTTTCGTATATTCGGCCTGTTGATGAAGCTACTGCTTCTGGCCTTGATGAAACATTCGCGCATATCGTCCTTAACGCTTACACGGCCTTGATTAATTCTGGCCAAGCCCCGATCCCAGGTTTTCGATATGCAGGTTTGACCTGTTTTTCATCGTTTCTGCTTTCTACGCAATGCTGGAGTTAACGGTATAAATTACCCTGTTTCAACTTCTTATTTCATGCTACCGAAACCCGGTAAACTTCATTACGAGTGATAATAACCCAGACAATACGAATTAACTTATTTGCCAGGGCGACGACTGCCCTGTTAAATCCTCGTTTCTCCCGGACCAGGTTAACCCATGAGCTAAGTTGATCCGTTTTGCCTGCGGATCTGAACAAAACAGCTCGGGCACCATGTATCAGCATTGATCTGACGTAGCTGTTTCCACATTTGGTGATCCCCAGAAGAACCTGTTGCCCCCCTGTGCTGAATTGTCGTGGAACCAACCCAAGAGCCGCTGAAGCATCCCGACCTCTTTTAAACTGTTTTCCATCACCCATCCAGCTTTTCACTGCCAGACTAACCAGTGGACCAAAACCCGGAATAGAAAGTAGGCGCTGGCATACTGAATCCCCGGCGGCATTTTTTCGCTGTCGGTTGTCATACCATATGAGTTCATCATCCAGAGCCGCCAGCCGCTGATATTGCCGTTGTAACAGTTCACGCATCTGGGGCGTAAATCCATTCTCTGCATCTTCAAGCAACTCGGGTAATTTACGTCGAAGCTCAGTTGCGCCTTTACGCAAAACAATACCATACTCTGCCATTAACCCTCTGATATGGTTGATTAACTGCGTTCTTTCTTCAGAAACAAGTCGTCGCATTTTTAAAAAGGTTTGTTCATCCTGCTGAGATAGCGTTTTTACCGGAACTGGGCGAATTGTTCCGTGCCAGCAGGCTTCGGCAATGGCCTGAGCATCGTTATAGTCGTTTTTCTGGCGACGCTGATAAGCCCTGACGTGCTGAGCGGGTAGCATCACAACATCATGCCCCGTCTTTTGAATTTCTCTGGCCCAGTGATGAGAAGCACCACATGCCTCCATGGCGACAATCATCCTGGACTGTGTCGTAAACCAGCCAATCAACTTTTCACGAGAGAGCTTAATCCTTCCACCAGGCTTCCCTTCCGGTGAAAGGCTGAAAAGATAAAAATTTGTTTTCGCAAGATCAATTCCAATAATGTTCAGCCTTGACATGGTTTCTCACCCTTTCAACGCTGATTGAATTACCACCATCATGACGGTATTGAGAGTCGCCGTGAAGGAGGGGGTAGACCATCTCATCGCTTACGTTGCTGATGAAGACATTACAAACATCGCGGTGTATTAATCAACGGGGATCAGGTCAACCCGCCTCAACAATGGCGAGTCACTGACCGTCAGGAGCCTTGCTGACGAATTTAGCATTTGCGAAAAAACAATACGGCGTGATCTGACCGAACGTCTTGCTTACCTGAACTTGCTCCGACAGGGAAAGCAGTACTGGATCGCTTCACGTTTAAGTCCATACAGCGCGGTAAATATGCCAGAAGGTTATAGAACAAACAAAAAATAAAAGAATTACGTTCCCCGCACCTTCAGGTGCGGGTGAACAACCACTAACTTTTTGTCGATGAACTGAGAAGATTGTCAATATAATCAGCGTACCACTGCATCATTTCTCGTCTTCCATCCAGATACTGTGCATGGTTATATGTGCCGCGAATGCTGTTTTTATCCACGTGAGCGAGCTGCATCTCGATCCAGACTGTATTAAACCCCTGCTCATGCAAAATGGTGCTCATAGTGTGGCGAAAGCCGTGTCCGGTAGCTTTACCATCGTAGCCGATACGTTTGATAACCATGTTGATACTGGCTTCACTCATCGGTTTGTTGATGTTGCAGCGCCCTGGAAACACGAGTTGATACTGACCGGTATAAGTGCGGAGTTCCAGCAGGATCGACAGAACCTGGTCTGACAAAGGCACCAGATGTTTGCGGCGCTTTTTCATCCGGCTTTCGGGGATTGTCCACAATGCATTCTCCAGATCAAACTCTTGCCATTCTGCAGCGCGAAGTTCAATCGTACGAACCCCCGTCAGTAGCAGCAGACTGGTTGCCATACGCGTAATGCAACTGCCATGGTAATTAGCCAGACTGGCAAGGAACGCGGGTAACTCGGATGCCTGTAGGTGAGGGAAGTGCTCGGTCTTTGGTGCGGTCAGAGTACCGGTCAGTTCCGCAGCTGGATTAATCGTCGCACGCCCTGTTGCTATGGCGTAACGGAAGATCTGATTGCAGTACTGCCGGACCTTACGTAATTTTTCCAGCGAACCGCGTTTTTCAATCAGCCGTAAAACTTCCAGCATCTCCAGAGGCAGGATCTCAGCGACAGGGCGTTTGCCCACATACGGGAAAATATCCTTCTCCAGCGCCTCCTGAACGCTTTCTGCGTAGCTTTCCGACCATGAGATACACTTATGCTTATGCCACTCCATGGCGAGTGCCCTGAAGGTATTTACGACGGATATTTTTTTGGCGAGTTTTTCGAGCTGCTTTTTCTCACTCGGATCGCCGCCATCAGCAATCACTTTTCTGGCTTCATCGCGTTTTACACGCGCGTCAGCCAGAGAGATTTCAGGATAAACACCGATAGATAACTTTTTCTCTTTACCGGCGATACGGTATTTCATACGCCAGTAGCGTTTTCCGGTGGTGGTTACCAGGAGAAAAAGGCCACGTTCGTCAGAGAGTTTATAGTCCTTCTCTTTAGGCTTGGCGGTCTCGACCTGCCGGGCTGTCAGTGCCATATGGGGGCCTCAATTTTCATTGAACACAAAGAGCCCCCTGAAAAGCCCCCGGATGCAACTTGATTTAGAGAGAATCGAGTTGAGGTCAGTGGAGTTCGTAATGTTGGAAAGTGGCGTATAGCAGTGATTATACTTGAGTTTTGTGATGTTTGGGAGACGTACATTGAAGTGAAAGTGGTGCCCGGACTCGGAATCGAACCAAGGACACGGGGATTTTCAATCCCCTGCTCTACCGACTGAGCTATCCGGGCAACGGGGCGCATTAAACCGTATTCACGTCTGTCAGTCAATCAAATTTCTGGAAACATTGTTCAACCGCTTAATATTGCGGCAATCTGCATGGTTATGCCTGAAGTTTGCACAAAACTATCCGGCAGAGGCGACGAAAACAGATAATGCTCGCTTAGGTCAGCGCACCGCCCATTCGGCACTGGGCAAAGCGCAGGATATCTTCAGCCAGGCGGTGTGCCGTTTCGACATCAGCATGACTACGATTAACCAGCATGCGGCTTAGGCAGCCTTCCAGCACCAGTTCCATCTGTTTGGCGACCATTGCCGGGTCGTCAACTTCCAGCGTCGTCAGCAGCTCATGGGTGAAGTCATGTGCCGCCTTTTTTTGCTGATCGGCTAACTGATGGATCGGATGCCCGGGATCGGGGTAAAACGTACAAGCGGCGATGAACAGACAGCCGGGATAGCGATTATTGCTCACGCATTCGGACAGCGCAGTGTAGCGCGCCAGTAATTTCTGCTCAGCGCTCAGCGTGTCATCCAGCAAAAGCTGACGCCGCCAGATATCCACCCGCTGGCTGAGGTAGCGTAGCGCATCGTACAGAATGGCCTCTTTATCGGGCCAAAAGCGCTGCAGTTCATCCAGAGGATAATCGATGCGTTCGGCCACCATTTCCAGCGTGGTATTGGCTATCCCTTGCACCTCAAGTAATTTCAGGGCTTCTCCCAGGACATCTTCACGTTGCACGGTATTCTCCTCCGTATTTCCTGTTGCAAGTGTCGCTCACGGTTGGCGATCGCGCAAATGTGCGCTGAAGGTCGCGGCATCCATAAAGCCCGTAACCCGAGCTTCCGGGTGCTCTTTCCCCTCGGCATCAAAGAACAAGATAGTCGGCAAACCTAAAACCTGTAGATGTTTCAGGAGAGCGACATCCTGGGCATTGTTTGCTGTCACATCCGCCTGCAATAGCACCGTGTTGCCTAGCGCTTGCTGAACCTGCGGATTACTGAACGTGTACTTTTCAAATTCCTTACAGGCTACACACCAGTCGGCATACAGATCCAGCATGACTGGCCTGCCTTTAGCTTGCGCCAGTGCTTGATTTAACGCATCTACCGATGCCACCGGTGTGAAGTTAAGATGTGCCTGGGTTTGAGCATGTGGCGCGCCGAACGCCCAGTCTTGCAATGGACGTACACTGACAAGCGCTGCGGCTAACAGGACAATCTGCACGATGCGCATCCAGGCGTGCTTTGCCTGCAGGCTGGTGATGAACGCCCAGCCAAAGAACGCGACGCCTAGCAGTGACCATAAGCGAACGCCCCACTCGTCGCCAACGATACGTTCGAGTAAGAAGACGGGAAGCGCCAGAATGACAAAGCCAAAAGCGGTTTTGACATGTTCCATCCATGGGCCACTTTTAGGCAGCAGGCGGTTGCCAAATACGGTAATCAGCATCAGGGGTAATCCCATCCCCAACGCATACAGATACAGTGTGCCGCCTCCCAGCCACATGTTCCCGCTCTGAGCGATATACAGCAAAATCGCGCTTAGCGGGGCCGTTGTGCAAGGAGAACAGATGAGGCCAGCAATCGCCCCCATCGCAAAGACGCTGCCGGGAGATCCGCCTTGCTGGCGGTTACTCATTAGCGTGAGACGCGTTTGCAGTGATGAAGGCAATTGCAGCGTGAACAAGCCAAACATCGACAGAGCCAGCAGCGTAAAGATGACGGCAAGGCCAATCAGGACGTAGGGATGCTGAAGCGCAGCCTGAAACTGCAAACCGGCGGCTGCAACAACCAAACCCAGCGCGGTATAGGTGAGCGCCATACCTTGAACGTAGATAAACGTCAGCAGCAGTGCCCGTCCGGTTGATAAGCGTTGCTTGCCACCCAGTACGATACCGGAAATCAACGGATACATCGGCAATACGCAAGGCGTAAACGCGATACCAATTCCGATCAGCAATGCCCACAGCGCGGAGAAGGGGAGTTGGGCCGTGGGCTGCGGTTTTTCTTGCGGATCTGCAGTGGCTGGGGCTGGTGCAGGGGCCGCCGCGGAACCAGAAGACACTTCACTTAATGGCACCGTTTTTGTTTCTGGTGGATAGCAAAATCCAGCGTCGGCGCAGCCCTGGTATGTGATCGTTAATGTTGCGCCAGACTTAGCCTGATTGACCGTGATCGGGACAGTCAGCTGTTTACGGTAAATCTCACTTTTGCCGTAAAACTCATCTTCATGCCAGACGCCTGGCGGCAGTTTTACCTCAGCAATATTGGCCTGAGATGGCGTAATGCTTATCTGTTTGCGATACAGATAGTAGCCATCTTTAACCTGCCATGTGAGGTTCAGATCGTGTTGGTTTTGCTGAAAATCAAAAACAAACGCCCGATCGGCAGGAACAAACTGCGAGCGGCCAGGCGCGTCAAATAATCCGGCAAAGGTAGATGTGCTGCACAGCAGCAGGATCAGCGTAAGGATGCGTTGAGCCATGAGCGGTAATCAAAGTCTCCGTGAGTGACGGGTAAAACCAGAAGTTCAGGTGTTTGATATGGATGATGTGACTTCAGGCAATCGAGAAGGGCTTGCTGGTGTGTGACGGTGGTTTTTAAAATCATCTGGACTTCATATTCCTGTTCCAGTTTGCCTTCCCAATAGTAGAGGGAGGTCGCACCGGGTAGCAGGGTCACGCAAGCAGCCAGCTTTTCCGCCAGCACTTTGGCGGCGAGATCCTGGGCGGTTGCTTCATCCGGGGCGGTACAGAGCACCACAACGGTATCGGGGATGGAAATATCCTGACTCTTTACATCAAGCATAAACACCTCGAAAGAACAGAGTAACCAGCAAAAGAATGGTCACTATACAACGGACGAGGGAAGGATGTTAGTTAAAGCGGGGTGGGGAGGAGGAACTGCAGGGCGCCCAGGCACCCTGCAGGAAAAACTTACAGCATGAAGCTGCCCAGCAAGAAGCCGAAGCAGACAGCCAGAACCACACCCAGAGTACCCGGGATGAAGAACGGATGGTTAAAGACGAATTTACCAATGCGAGTTGTACCGGTGTCATCCATCTGAACTGCCGCAACCAGAGTTGGGTAGGTTGGCAGAATGAATAGGCCAGAAACCGCGGCGAAAGACGCAACAGCAGTCAGTGGGGAAACGTTCAGAGCCAGAGCCATCGGCATCAGTGCTTTAGCGGTTGCAGCCTGAGAGTACAGCAGTGCAGAAGCAAAGAAGAAGATGACAGCCAGCAGCCACGGATGACCCTGAATTACGCTACCTGCAGTATCTTTGATCCAGTCAATGTTGTGAGATACGAAGGTATCACCCAGCCATGCAACACCCAGGATACAAATACAGGCGCTCATACCGGCTTTGAAAGTGCTGGAGTTCAGGATGGAGTCAGTTTCAACGCGGCAGATGATCGTGGTCAGCGTCGCGATGCTCAGCATGATGATCAGGATTGCGTTGGTGGTGTTCATCAGCGGCTTAGCGACCAGACCGAGGCTTGGGCTGTTGACGATCGCATATACGACGACACAAACCACGCCCAGCAGGAACAACCAAACAGAAGTTTTTGCGCCCGCTTTGATTTCAACTTGTCTTTCACCACGCAGTTCAACCAGGCCTTCTTCCAGACGCTTACGATAAATCGGATCGTCAGACAGTTTGGAGTTGAACAGCGCAGTTACCAGGAAGGACATGACCAGTACAGCCAGCAGGGTGGACGGAATGACCACGGACAGCAGGTGAATGTAGCTGATGCCATGACCTTCCATTACGGAAGACATGTAAACCACGGCTGCGGAGATTGGAGAAGCCGTAATCGCAATCTGTGCAGAAACCACTGCAGTAGAGAGCGGACGGCAAGGTTTGATCCCTTGTTCTTTCGCAACTTCAGCGATAACTGGCAGCGTTGCCAGAGAGATGTTGCCGGTACCTGCGAAGATAGTCAGGAAATAGGTCACGATAGGTGCAAGGATCGTGATGTATTTCGGGTTTTTACGCAGCAGTTTTTCAGTTTGATGAACCAGATAGTCCAGACCACCTGCAATCTGCATAGCTGAAATGGCAGCGATAACCGCCATGATGATGGAAATAACATCGAACGGGATATTACCGGGTTTTACGCCGATAGCGGCGAGAACCAGAACACCCAGCCCACCTGCAAATCCAATACCGATACCCCCAAGTCTGGCACCTAAAAAGATTGCCAGCAAAACGATGATAAGTTCTAAAACTATCATATTAGCCTTCCTTGTTGTTTAACAAGTTGATATTAAATTGTTGTTTTTAAGTAACTTCGAGTAAGAAAAAAGGCACGTCATCATGACGTGCCTTCTCCGGTACTACCCTACACGATTACTGTTCGCTTTCATCAGTATAACGTTTTGCTTTATAAGCAGGGTGCATCAGGTTCTGTGCAGAGAAGATATCGTCCAGTTCAGACTCGGTCAACAGACCGCGCTCCAGGACAACTTCACGTACGCTCTTACCGGTTTCGGCACAAATTTTACCGACGATGTCGCCGTTGTGGTGACCAATGAACGGGTTGAGGTAAGTAACGATGCCGATGGAGTTGAATACAAACGCTTCACAGACTTCTTTGTTAGCAGTGATACCACTAACGCATTTTTCCAGCAGGTTGTAGCAAGCATTGCTCAGAATGTGAATGGATTCAAACATTGCCTGACCAATGACCGGCTCCATTACGTTCAGCTGCAGCTGACCAGCTTCAGATGCCATGGTTACAGTGATGTCGTTACCGATGACTTTGAAGCACACCTGGTTTACGACTTCCGGAACAACCGGGTTCACTTTAGCTGGCATGATAGAAGAACCAGCTTGCAGTTCCGGCAGGTTGATCTCGTTCAGACCCGCACGCGGACCAGAGGAGAGCAAACGCAGGTCGTTACAGATTTTGGACATCTTCACAGCCAGACGTTTCAGTGCGCCGTGCACCATAACGTATGCGCCACAGTCAGAAGTTGCTTCAATCAGGTCTTCTGCAGGAACACAGGCGAAGCCGGTGACTTCAGCCAGTTTCTGTACTGCCAGCGGAGAGTACTCTTTCGGCGTGTTCAGACCAGTACCGATTGCTGTCGCGCCGAGGTTAACTTCCAGCAGCAGCTCAGCGGTACGGCTAATGTTTTTCACTTCTTCTTTCAACAGTACGCTAAAAGCATGGAATTCCTGACCGAGGGTCATCGGTACAGCATCCTGCAGCTGGGTACGACCCATTTTCAGGATGTCCTGGAATTCAACAGCTTTTTTCTCGAAGCCTTCGCGCAGCTGGTTCAGTGCATCAATCAGTTTGATGATGGATGCGTATACAGCGATACGGAAGCCAGTTGGGTATGCGTCGTTGGTAGACTGACATTTGTTAACGTGGTCGTTCGGGTTCAGGTACTGATATTCACCTTTCTGGTGACCCATCAGTTCCAGACCGATATTGGCCAGAACTTCGTTGGTGTTCATGTTGACGGAGGTACCCGCACCACCCTGGTAAACGTCTACCGGGAACTGATCCATGCATTTTCCGTTATTCAGGACTTCATCACACGCCGCGATGATGGCATTTGCCACACTCTTAGGAATGGTTTGCAGCTCTTTGTTGGCCATAGCCGCTGCCTTTTTAACCATTACCATACCGCGAACAAATTCAGGAATATCGCTGATTTTGTTGTTGCTAATGTAGAAGTTTTCAATCGCTCTCAGAGTGTGGACACCGTAGTAGGCGTCCGCTGGAACTTCCCTGGTACCCAACAAGTCTTCTTCGATACGAATGTTGTTTAACATGTGAACCTTCTTTTTCAAGCTGCCAATGATTTGACTAAACACACAGGATATATGTGATTTCGATTGTTTCTCGACCGACGATTATCCCCTGCATCGGTCTGATACCCGAGATCATATGCTGGTTCAGGATTTCTACCGTAATCTGGATCACTTAAAGCGTGGAATTTACCCCTTATTTATTATTCTGTGAAATGGATCACCCCTTTGTGATTAACCCCAAATATTAGTGTACAAGCCACTTGAAATTTTGCTAACCACCACAATATCAAATCGATGCGATTAACATAATTTTTCGAACAGAAGTTGAACAAAACGGCTGTTATTAACAGGAGATCCCTTTGCGCTGGATACCATTACTTGCCATTTTTCTCTATGTTTACATAGAGATATCTATTTTTATTCAGGTTGCCCATGTGATGGGCGTCCTGATGACGCTGATTTTGGTTATTTTTACATCGGTTATCGGTATGTCTCTGGTTCGTAATCAGGGATTTAAGAACTTTTTACTGATGCAACAGAAAATGGCGGCAGGTGAAAGTCCGGCTGCAGAAATGATCAAAAGCGTATCGCTGATTATTGCCGGTCTGCTGTTGGTGCTGCCCGGATTTTTCACCGATTTCCTCGGTCTTCTTCTTTTATTACCCCCGGTGCAAAAACATCTGACGATGAAACTGCTGCCACATTTGCGTTTTTCGCGTATGCCTGGCGGTGGTTTTAGCGCCGGAACGGGTGGCGGTGAGACTTTTGATGGTGAATTTCAGCGCAAGGATGACAAGCGCGACAGCATCGAACATAAAGACGATCGTCGGGATTAAGCATCAGTATGTAGGCCGGATAAGCATTAGCGTCATCCGGCAAAAGTGTTTATAGGCCGGATGATGGCGTCAACGTTGCCTTATCCGGCCTGCGGGGTAAAAACAGCCACAGTCCTGCCAGCATAATCAACGCGTATAGACTCTTCCAGCCGACCATCGCCAGTAGCAGTAGGCACAGCAGACCGCCAATGACTGCCAGTACGCGATAATGCCCTTTCAGTAATCGACAACCTGCCAGCATGCACAGCAGATAAATCATAATAAAGATGCCGTTGGCGTAGACGATTAACGCATCGAGATTGATTTGCAGCATATAGATGCACAGAGTGCTGATTACGCAACAGCCCAATACGGCGTTTAGCGCATTGCGCGGAAGGTGTCGGGGGGACAGACGAGCCAGATAACTCTCCGGCTTATACTGCGCTTGCGACCAGACCAGCCGGGCGAAGCTTTGTATATAAATGTTGAGGCTGGCAAAACAGGCCAGATAACCAATGATGCAGGCGACCCACAGAGCTTGTACGCCAAACAGTTGCACGACGATCTCTGGCAGCGACGCTGCGGCCGCCATTTGCTCGCCGTAGGCACCAAAATGGAGAACGACAACGGTGCATGCCCAATAAACAGACCCTGCCAGCAGCAGGCCGATCATCAGTGCGCGTGGGAAGTCTCGCTCCGGATTTTTGAATTCAGACGCCAGGTGAGCAAACGCTTCAAGGCCGACAAAGCACCAGAACATGACCGACAACGCGGCGAACAGGCCGGGAAGCTCAATATCGGTAATCGCAGGGAAGGGGATTTCGCCAGGTGTCAGATCGCCCGCCCACCAGATAGCAACAATCAGGGCAACAATCAGTCCTGCAATGACCGTTTGTAGATTCGCGCTGGAGCTTGCGCCGCGGGAGCCGATGTACCAAACCAATGCCAGCGTACCGAGCTCAGCCAGCAAAAGCTGCTCGTCATGCCAGCCAAACATCGCCTGACCGAATCCGGCGGCGATATGCAATGCCGCAGGCAAACCGACAGGAATGACCGACAAAAATAGCCATCCGGTGACGCGCTCCAGGCGTGAACCAAAGGCCATGCCGACAAAATGCGCCACACCGCCTGCGCTGGGAAAATGACGACCCAGTACGGCGAAGACAATTGCCACAGGAAAGACCAAAACAATCAGCACCGGCCATGCCCACAGGCTGTTGTTGCCCGCAACCAGTGCGGCCAGCGCGGGGACGGCAAAAACGCCTGTACCTAACAATGATGTCGACAACAGGCCAACGCCCTGAGCCAGTCCCAGCTCTTGTTTCAGTCCGCTCATAAGTTGTTATCCGGTTATGCCCATTGACCGGGCTACAGCGCAGATTTTTGATGGTATCACAATCAGATTTGCTTATGACGACGTGACTGAAATCGTTATGAAATGTGAGGTGCGTCGGCGTTTTGACGGGATTTTCTGCTGATAAAAATTTTTTTTCGCTTGCCCCCTTGAAGGCACAAAACCCCATCCCCATCTCTCTGGTCACTAGCCGGGAAACCGTTTACGGGCCGGCGTCACCCATAACTGATAAAGACTTTCTCAAAGGAGAGCTATCAATGAGTATTCGTCCGTTACATGATCGTGTGATCGTCAAACGTAAAGAAGTTGAATCCAAATCTGCTGGCGGCATCGTACTGACTGGTTCTGCAGCAGGTAAATCAACTCGTGGCGAAATCATCGCTGTCGGTAAGGGTCGCATCCTGGACAACGGTACCGTACAGCCGCTGGACGTGAAAGTCGGCGATATCGTTATTTTCAACGATGGCTACGGTGTTAAATCTGAGAAGATCGACAATGAAGAAGTGTTGATCATGTCTGAAAGCGACATCCTGGCGATTGTTGAAGCCTAATCCGCGAACGACACTGAACATACGAATTTAAGGGAAAGAGAAAATGGCAGCTAAAGACGTAAAATTCGGTAACGACGCTCGTGTGAAAATGCTGCGCGGCGTAAACGTACTGGCAGATGCAGTGAAAGTTACCCTCGGTCCAAAAGGCCGTAACGTAGTTCTGGATAAATCTTTCGGTGCACCGACCATCACTAAAGATGGTGTTTCCGTAGCACGTGAAATCGAACTGGAAGACAAGTTCGAAAACATGGGTGCGCAGATGGTGAAAGAAGTTGCCTCTAAAGCGAACGACGCTGCAGGTGACGGTACCACCACCGCAACCGTACTGGCTCAGTCCATCATCACTGAAGGTCTGAAAGCCGTTGCTGCGGGCATGAACCCGATGGATCTGAAACGTGGTATCGACAAAGCTGTCGCTGCTGCTGTTGAAGAACTGAAAGCACTGTCAGTACCGTGCTCCGACTCTAAAGCTATTGCTCAGGTTGGTACCATCTCCGCTAACTCCGACGAAACCGTAGGTAAACTGATCGCTGAAGCGATGGACAAAGTCGGTAAAGAAGGCGTGATCACCGTTGAAGACGGTACCGGTCTGCAGGACGAACTGGACGTGGTTGAAGGTATGCAGTTCGACCGTGGCTACCTGTCTCCTTACTTCATCAACAAGCCGGAAACTGGCGCAGTAGAACTGGAAAGCCCGTTCATCCTGCTGGCTGACAAGAAAATCTCCAACATCCGCGAAATGCTGCCGGTTCTGGAAGCTGTAGCGAAAGCAGGCAAACCGCTGCTGATCATCGCTGAAGATGTTGAAGGCGAAGCGCTGGCAACTCTGGTTGTTAACACCATGCGCGGTATCGTGAAAGTCGCTGCGGTTAAAGCACCTGGCTTCGGCGATCGTCGTAAAGCAATGCTGCAGGATATCGCTACCCTGACCGGTGGTACCGTTATCTCTGAAGAGATCGGTATGGAGTTGGAAAAAGCAACTCTGGAAGATCTGGGTCAGGCGAAACGCGTTGTTATCAACAAAGATACCACCACCATCATCGATGGCGTGGGCGACGAAGCTGCAATCCAGGGTCGCGTGACTCAGATTCGTCAGCAGATCGAAGAAGCAACTTCTGACTATGACCGTGAAAAACTGCAGGAGCGCGTAGCGAAACTGGCAGGCGGCGTTGCGGTTATCAAAGTTGGTGCTGCGACTGAAGTTGAAATGAAAGAGAAGAAAGCCCGCGTTGAAGATGCCCTGCACGCTACCCGTGCTGCGGTAGAAGAAGGCGTGGTTGCTGGTGGTGGTGTTGCGCTGATTCGCGTAGCGTCTAAAATTGCCGGCCTGAAAGGTCAGAACGAAGACCAAAACGTAGGTATCAAAGTTGCGCTGCGCGCAATGGAATCCCCACTGCGTCAAATCGTACTGAACTGTGGCGAAGAGCCGTCTGTAGTGGCTAACACCGTAAAAGCGGGTGACGGTAACTACGGTTACAACGCTGCAACTGAAGAATACGGCAACATGATCGACATGGGTATCCTGGATCCAACCAAAGTAACTCGTTCTGCTCTGCAGTACGCGGCTTCTGTTGCGGGTCTGATGATCACCACCGAGTGCATGGTTACCGACCTGCCGAAAGGCGATGCGCCTGACTTAGGTGCTGCCGGTATGGGTGGCATGGGTGGAATGGGCGGCATGATGTAATTGCCCACACCCTGCATCCTTCAGGCTGCAGATGCGTTGGCTGCGTTTGCTAACCCCAGTCACTTACTTGAGTAAGCTACTGGGGATTAACAAACTGGCCGCCTTCCTGCAACCAGAATGATTTGGGTGCTCATCTCCCAGAATTGAGAAACCCTCGGGCAGAAATGTCTGGGGGTTTTTCTTTTGGTCATCTTTTTAGTATATGATTCAGCTACGGACATAACGTCCAACTAATTGATTATGGGGAATGACATGCACGTGAAATATTTAGCAGGGATCGTTGGTGCCGCGCTACTGATGGCGGGTTGTAGCTCCAGCAACGAACTGAGTTCTGCCGGGCAAAGCGTACGTTTTGTTGAAGACAAGCCTGGCGCAGAGTGCCAACTGATAGGCACTGCAACCGGTAAGCAAAGCAACTGGCTTTCAGGCCAGCACGGCGAAGAGGGCGGCTCAATGCGTGGCGCAGCAAACGATCTGCGTAACCAGGCTGCGGCAATGGGCGGTAACGTGATTTATGGCGTCAGCAGCCCATCGCAGGGAATGCTGTCCAGCTTTGTTCCTACCGCCAGTGAGATGATTGGACAGGTTTATAAGTGCCCTAATTGAGAACTGCTGCTGATGCCGGATGGCGACGCTAAAGCGTCTTATCCGGCCTACGGTACGAATGATCGTAGGCCTGATAAGCGCAGCGCCATCAGGCATTCTGAGTCTTATGCGCAGACTGAACGCGTAAATGATGCAATGCGCGCAGGCACTGATCCTGATTGAGCTTTTGCGTCTTATCACCCGTCAACGTTCTGACAAACACCTGGCACGGTACACCGGCAAGTTTTTTCAGCCGCGGGCTGAAGTCGAGAAGGCGGCGAGTAATGGCTTCGGCTTCTTTGCTACCGGAAAGGGCGCGAGTTTTCACGACCGAACCACAGAACTGGGCTTTTCCTTTATCATCTGTATAGCGGTAAATAATCGCCAGATAATGATTAAACAGGTTATGTTTCCATTCGGGTTGTGTATAAGAGTCGTATTCCAGATTGTCGTTTTGCTGACAATCAACATCGTACAGCGGCAGGAAATCCAGCAGCGATGTTATTCGTAGCGCGAGTTCTCTCATGTCAGCATTATTTATTGCGTGAATAATTGCATGCGCCAGCACCTGAATCTGTAATTCATTAACCAGTAATTCGCATATTTGTCCGTCATGCAACGTCAGAGAAAATGTTAAATTCTCGCCTTTGTCATCCACTAACATCAGCGAATTTATGCGGCGGTTAATATCCGCATTTTTTAGTTCATCTTCCTGAATTGACGGGATATTCTCGTGCATTTTTTTGCTGGCTTTATCACATGCCTTTTCATATTGTATACGCTCGTCTTTGTTTAGCTGAGAAATAGCGTACAGCCGGCTCTCCAGCGCAATAAGCAGGTCTCTAAGTCCAAGTGGAGAGAGAAAAAAGAGTGATTCCTTGTTTCTTGGTTCTTTTATTTTTAATGCCATGGCAACAAATTCATTCTTTTGGCGAATAATGCCAGTATTAACGCCCTTAATACTTATAGCCATAAAAGGTTCTCCCTAACCATATATTTATTAATATTCTGCATTTGAAACTATTGATAAAATTTACGAATGAATAATTGAACTGCGCTAATTAAAATAGCACAGATTAAAAGCGAGGCTCCACTTGTGGGGATTTAAATAATAAGTAATCGTGGTGAGTGTCCGGAATCGGACACTCAGTAATGGCTATTGTTGACGTAACTGCAGATCCAGCGGTGTTTTACTTGGCTCTCCACCAATTTCACGCGCCAGTTTGGGGACCATATAGCCGGAAACTAGCGTCAGAAGCTCACGCATAATGCGACGCGCTTCATCGTCGCTTACCATAAAGTGTGCGGCACCCTGCACTTTATCCAGCACGTGCAGGTAATAGGGCATTACACCGGCATCAAACAGTGCGTTGCTAAGGTTAGCCAGGGTTTGTGCGTTATCGTTCACGCCACGCAGCAATACGCTCTGGTTGAGTAACGTAACGCCCGCGGCGCGCAGACTGCTCATCGCCTGGCGAAACGTCTGATCAATTTCATTGGCATGGTTAATGTGATTGACCAGCAGAATCTGCAAGGAGGAGTGCGCAAAACGCTCGACCAGTCCTTCTGTAATGCGCGCCGGGATCACTATCGGCAAACGGCTGTGAATACGCAGACGCTTAATGTGCGGGATAGCTTCCAGTTGCGTGAGCAACCAGTCCAGTTCGTGGTCCTTGGCCATTAACGGATCGCCACCAGAGAAGATGATTTCATCCAGCTCAGGGTGCGCGTTAATGTAGTCGATGGCGACCTGCCAGTTGCGCTTATTGCCCTGATTTTCGGCGTATGGGAAATGCCGGCGGAAGCAATAGCGACAATTTACCGCGCAACCGCCTTTAACCAGCAGCAGTGCCCGATTGCGATATTTATGCAGTAGACCGGGAACCACGCTGTGCTGTTCTTCCAGTGGGTCGGTTGAGTAGCCTGGCGCGGCCACAAACTCTTCCTGGGCAGTCAGTACCTGACGTAAAAGCGGATCGTCCGGGTTGCCTTTCTCCATGCGGGCAATAAACGCACGCGGCACGCGCAGGGCGAAAAGCCGTCTCGCGTCGCGTCCGGCCAACAGTTTTTCATCTGCATCTATGTTCAAAAGATGCAGAAGTTCATCGGGATCGGTCACAACATCGGCAAGTTGCGATAACCAATCTTCTCTGGATGGGGTATTTAGGGTTACAATATGCGCCATTTTGTGGCTTAGCTACCAGTTAACAATTTTCAGAGGGCCTTATGGCAACGTACTATAGCAACGATTTTCGTGCTGGTCTTAAAATCATGTTGGACGGCGAACCTTATGCGGTTGAAGCCAGCGAATTCGTTAAACCAGGTAAAGGCCAGGCGTTTGCGCGCGTTAAGCTGCGTCGCCTGCTGACCGGTACTCGCGTAGAGAAAACCTTCAAGTCTACTGACTCCGCTGAAGGCGCAGACGTAGCCGACATGAACCTGACCTTCCTGTATAGCGACGGTGAGTTCTGGCACTTTATGAATAACACCACTTTCGAACAGCTGGCTGCAGACGAGAAAGCGGTAGGCGATAACGCTAAATGGCTGCTGGACCAGGCTGAATGCATCGTGACCCTGTGGAACGGTCAGCCGATCTCCGTAACTCCGCCGAACTTCGTTGAGCTGGAAGTTGTTGAAACCGACCCAGGTCTGAAAGGCGATACCGCTGGTACTGGCGGCAAACCGGCTACCCTGTCTACCGGCGCAGTCGTTAAAGTTCCGCTGTTCGTACAGATCGGCGAAGTGATCAAAGTGGATACCCGCTCCGGCGAATACGTTTCTCGCGTAAAATAAGTCTTCCATTTGATCTTATGGCGCAGGTTGCTGCGCCATACTTTTTCCAGGGCAGGAATGATGAAACGTCTTCTCGGTCTTGTAATGCTACTCCTTTTCACCAGCACCCTTCTGACAGGATGCAACACCGCGCGCGGCTTCGGTGAAGACATCAAACATCTTGGCAACTCAATTTCACACGCCGCCAGCTAATCCTTTCATATAGTCTTAAAAACGGTTGTTTATCCATCACACTCCCGGATCTTGTCTATTATTAAGTAGCTATACACAAACAATATTGGCTAGAAAAGGAAGACGTTATGGTTAAGAAAACAATTGCTGCGATCTTTTCTGTGTTGGTACTTTCTTCCGTTTTAACCGCGTGTAATACCACACGAGGCGTAGGACAGGATATCTCTGAAGGCGGTAGCGCAATCTCTGGTGCAGCGACAAAAGCTCAGCAATAGCAATAATGAAGAACGGTACGACGTCGTGTCGTACCGTTAATCACCCTTCTTTGGGAGTGACAGGAACGGCGAGAAGCGGTTCCCCAGGTGCAGTTTCATACGGATATTCCGCTTATAGGTGTAGACCGTTTTGCCATGAATGCTGAGCGCGGCGGCAATGGCATTGTTACTCACACCATCCATCCACATTGATAATACTTTCTCCTCTTGCGGCGTAAGCAAAGGCGTGGCGTTTTTGGCTATTTCTAATGCGGGGCGAACCTGAAGCGCTTCCTGAATTGTGTGGGAGAGTGTGTTCAGCGTGGTGTGCTTGGTCAAGACCGAATGGGCTACGGATTGAGAGGGCACGATGGGGGCATGCTGTCTGTCTGCTGATTGCAGTAAAATCAGTGGGATGACGCCACAACTCATAAAAAAAGGTTTAATTGGCGGACTGGAGTGCGTCTCGCTAATAAAACTGTATAAATCCGCGATCACCAGATGCGGTTTCCATTGCAAAATATGCTCTTTTGCTAACAGGAGATTATTGATTCCTGATACCAGAAATGAGGAGCTGAACCTGCCAGAATGATTAAGCAAGGCCTCTATCCCTGTGCGGGTAAAGTGGCACCGGTCAATCACTAAAATTTTAAGCATAAACGTTTCGCATTCAGAAGAGGGGCAATCGACTTTCTGGTTTCAGAAAGCCCTTCATCATAGAGAACTCCGATGAGTGCCAAATGCGGGAACTACGCCGCTAATTATGCTTAATTCTTGCTTTTAGCAGGCAGTGAATAAAAAGGTTGAAATTCATTTTCTTCCGGGCAAAAATGCCATTTCACACATCAGCTTTGCAGGACGACCTGCAAACGCTTCATTCACCGGGGACGGCCCCATAGTTCTGGAGCCTGATATGTCCTGGATCGTTTTATTAATTGCAGGTTTGCTCGAAGTCGTATGGGCGATTGGCCTGAAATACACCCACGGTTTTACGCGTCTTACGCCAAGCATTATCACTATTGCGGCGATGATCGTCAGCATCGCCATGCTCTCCTGGGCAATGCGCACGTTGCCTGTTGGAACAGCTTATGCGGTCTGGACCGGTATTGGCGCTGTTGGGGCGGCCATTACAGGGATTTTGCTGCTGGGTGAGTCTGCCAGCCCGGCACGTTTGCTGAGCCTTGGGCTGATCGTTGCTGGTATTATTGGTCTGAAGCTGAGCACTCACTAAGCGCCAGGCTGTTTCACCCAAATCAGTTTATTCACTTCAAACCCTTCCCGGGTCGCGATGGCTAACATTTGCTGTTTCATTTCATCTGAAATAGTAGGGGTCCGTGAAAGGATCCACAGGTAGTCGCGATCCGGACCACAAACCAGCGCGTGACGATATTCCCGGTCGAGTGCAATTACGTTATACCCGCCATAGAAGGGGCCGAAAAAAGAAACCTTAAGCGCGGCTCTGCTTGGGTCGCCGGTGAAATAGGCTTTCCCTTCCGTTTTCTGCCACATCTCCCTGTCAGGGTTATAGCCCTTGTTAATAACGTTGATGCCGCCGTCGTCGCGCAAGCTGTATGTTGCGGTCACTTTATCCAATCCGCGCTCGAAACGATGGTCGAAGCGCGCAATTTCATACCAGGTTCCCAGATAGCGTTTGGCATCAAAGTTATTTACCACGGTAACGCCTTTCGGCGGTGTCGGGGAGCTACACGCGACAACCAGGAATGCAGCCGTAACTGCAGCAACGACGGGCAAAATGCGCATGGGATTTTCCTTGCTGTATTTTTGTTAAGTGTAGATGACAACAGGAAAAAAAGAGAAAGAAAGGAGGCCCAATATCCTGGGCCTCATCGTTAGTTATTGCAGCTTTTCAAGAATGCGCCAGGCCGCCTCGACACGGACAGGGTTAGGATAGTTTTTGTTTGCCAGCATCACGATGCCAAGGTTTTTTTCTGGAACGAAGGCTACGTAGCTGCCAAATCCTCCAGTGGATCCCGTTTTATGCACCCATGAGGCTTTCACTGCCGGGGCAGGCGGGTTTACCTCAACGGCGGGAAGCGCTGCCAATGCCACTTTGCTGTCGCTACCGTTGATGATTGAATCAGCTTTCAGCGGCCAGTTCAGCATCTCCCAGCCTAATCCCTGGTACATATCGCCAATACGCCAGTAGCGAGACTGCGCAAGCGCAATGCCCTGCTGGAGCGTTTTCTCCTGAACGCGGCTGGCGTCCATGTTGACCTGAACCCAGCGGGCCATATCAATAACGCTGGATTTCACGCCATAGGCTTCGGCGTCAAGTTGTCCCGGAGAAACGTGTACAGCCTTCCCTTCGCGATAGCCCCAGGCATAATCTTTTTGTTCGTTCTGCGGAACTGTAATCCAGGTATGCGCCAGTTTTAATGGTTGCAGGACGCGTCTGGTCATTGCCTCTTCGTAACTCATTCCTGAGGGTTTCACCGCCAGCGCGCCAAACAGACCAATGCTGGAGTTAGCGTAAAGACGCTTAGCGCCCGGGGCCCATTGCGGCTGCCAGTTTTGATAAAAACGCAGTAATGCGGCTTTATCCGTAACGTCATCGGGGATCTGCAGCGGCAGGCCGCCTGCCGTGTAGGTGGCTAAGTGCAGCAGGCTGATACCCTGCCACTGTTTGCCTGTCAGTTCTGGCCAGTATTTCGTGACCGGCTCGCTGAGCTTAATTTCGCCGCGGGCGATAGCATCGCCGCCCAATACGCCGTTAAACGTCTTACTGACCGACCCTAGCTCAAACAGAGTTTGCTGCGTGACTGAGTGGTTATTGGCGATATCGGCTTTACCCCAGGTGAAATAATAGGGTTTTCCCTGGTAGATAACGGCAACGGCCATACCCGGAATAGCCTGCTCCTGCATCAACGGGGTGATGGTGCGATTAACGATATCGGCAATCTGTTGTTCTGTTTTGGCTGCGGCAAACGTGGAGAAAGGGGCTGTCAGCAGCAGAGCGCAGCATAACGATTTTTTCATCATGAAATCAGTTCCGTAATTAAAAGCAAAAGGGTGTCCGGGCCCGTCAGACGCAATCAGTGTGTTTGATTTGCACCGTGTTGACAAACGGTTAAATTTAGCAGCAGATATAAGTTTTTCTAACAGGCCGGATGATGACGCGTAGCTATATCCCTCTTAACTCGCTGCGGGCTTTTGAAGCCGCGGCCAGACATCTCAGTTTTACCCGCGCCGCGATTGAGCTCAACGTGACGCATTCTGCCATTAGTCAGCATGTAAAAGCGCTGGAGCAGCAGCTAAATTGTCAGCTTTTTGTGCGCGGTTCTCGTGGATTAATGTTGACCACTGAAGGGGAAAGTCTGTTACCTGTACTTAATGACTCTTTCGATCGTATGGCGGGGATGCTGGATCGTTTTGCCACCAAACAGACCCAGGAAAAACTTAAAATTGGCGTGGTGGGGACCTTTGCGGTTGGGTGTCTGTTTCCTCTACTGGGCGATTTTAAGCGCAGTTACCCGCATATTGATTTGCATATTTCTACCCATAATAACCGCGTGGATCCCGCTGCCGAAGGGCTGGATTATACCATTCGCTACGGAGGGGGAGCCTGGCACGATACCGACGCGCAATATTTATGTAGCGCGTTGATGTCTCCACTGTGTTCGCCAACATTGGCTTTGCAGATTCAAACGCCTGCGGACATCCTGAAATTTCCGTTATTACGATCGTATCGGCGGGATGAATGGACGCTTTGGATGCAGGCCGCCGGAGAGGCGCCCCCGTCACCGACGCACAACGTGGTGGTGTTTGATTCGTCCGTCACCATGCTGGAAGCCGCGCAGGCGGGGATCGGTGTGGCAATTGCACCAGTCAGAATGTTCACGCATTTACTCAGTAGGGAACGAATCGTTCAACCGTTTTTAACGCAGATTGATTTGGGAAGTTACTGGATAACGCGTTTGCAATCGCGTCCGGAGACACCCGCGATGCGTGAATTTTCCCGTTGGTTGACAGGAATACTGCACAAATAAAAAGGCCCGCCAATGGCGGGCCTGATAATTAACGCATGTACTTAGATGGTCAGAATACCAATAGCCGTTACAACGGTCAGGATTGCTGCCAGTCCGTAGAAGACCCATTTGCCAGCAGGCACGTGGATTTTCAGGTCATGCATCGCGTGGTGCATACGGTGTAAACCACACCACAGCGGCAGAACGATCATCAGGAACAGAAACGCACGTCCGATGAAGCTCTGAGCGAATGCCAGTACGCGTTCATAGCTGAAAGCATCAGGAACAAAGCCCAGCGGCAGCATAATGCCTACCAGCAGGATCATTACTGGCGCAATGATTGCGCTCCACATACCGCCTGCACCAAACAGGCCCCAGAATACGGGTTCGTCAGAGCGTTTTGGATTTGGATTAATCATTCCGGACTCCTTACCAGAACAGGGCAACAAACAGTATGACTACTGTCGCAACCACAGTAACTGCCCAGAGACCTTTGATGATCGGCTCTGGCCCCATTTTTTCGTCTTTAACGATGATGTTGGCTGCTTTTGGCGCCAGCTCAAACCAGGTTTTGGTATGCAGCAGCGCTGCTGCCAGGGCGATAATGTTAAGGATTACCACCACCGGGTTTTGCAAAAAGGCGACAAAGCCCATCCAGGACTCTGCACCATGCTTGAGTGCAAACAGGCCGATAATCAGTTCAATGCTGAACCAGACTGCCGGAACTGCCGTGCCTTCACGCAGCATGTAAAAACGATAAAATGGCAGCTTTTTCCACCAGGTGGACGTCATTGGCCGCACATAGGCTTTACGTTTAGTCGTCATCGTGCACTCCTTAGCGTGGTTTCAGGGTAGCGATAAGAAAGTCTTTTGAACTTTCAACTTTACCCTGCTGAATGGCCGCAGCCGGATCGACGTGTTTCGGGCAGACTTCGGAGCAGTAGCCCACGAAAGTACAGGTCCAGACGCCGTTCGGGCTGTTCAACTGAGCCATACGCTCCTTCTTACCGTGGTCGCGGCTATCTTCGTTGTAACGATGCGCCAGCGTAATCGCAGCCGGTCCAATGAACTCAGGGTTCAGGCCGAACTGCGGACACGCGGCATAGCACAGACCACAGTTGATGCAACCGGAGAACTGATGATACTTCGCCATCTGCGCCGGAGTCTGGGTGTTTGGACCCTGATCCGGTGTACGCGGGTTACCGATAATGTACGGTTTGATCGCTTCCAGGCTTTCGATAAAGTGCGTCATGTCGACGACCAGATCGCGCTCAATCGGGAAGTTGCCCAGCGCTTCAACCTTGATGCCGTTGGTGTAATCACGCAGGAAGGTTTTGCATGCCAGTTTCGGTACATTGTTGACCATCATGCCGCAGGAGCCGCAGATCGCCATACGGCAGGACCAGCGGTAGCTCAGGTCCGGTGCCAGGTTATCCTTGATGTAGCCCAGCGCATCCAGCAGTGACGTGGTTTCATCATAAGGAACTTCGTAGAAAGCACTGTGCGGCGCGGTATCGGTTTCCGGGTTATAGCGCACCACCTCAACTTTCAGGTTTTTCATCTCAGCCATTCGCCTTCTCCTTCTTATCGGCTGCTTCCGCTTCGCCACCGTAAACACGTTTAGCCGGTGGCAGAGTGGTGATTTTCACGTCGCTGTATTCCAGGCGAGTCGTGCCGTCAGCATCGCGGAAGGCGAGGGTGTGTTTGAGGAAGTTCACATCGTCACGCTCGGTGCAGCCTTCATCCAGACGCTGGTGCGCGCCGCGGGATTCTTTACGCGCCAGAGCAGAGTGCGCCATACATTCAGCAACGTTCAGACCGTGACCCAGTTCGATGGTATACAGCAGGTCGGTGTTGAAGACGCTGGAGGTATCAGTGATACGTACGCGCTTGAAGCGTTCCTGCAGTTCCGCCAGCTTATCAACGGTTTTCTGCATGAGTTCCGGCGTACGGTAGATACCGCAACCTTCTTCCATGGACAGGCCCATTTCGTCACGGATCTTAGACCAGTTTTCGTTACCTTCCTGGTTAACCAGATCTTTCAGACGTTTTTCAACGCCAGCAACCTGTGCATCAAGAGCGGCACTGTTTGCAGCGCCAGCCGTTGCAGCGCGTTCTGCTGCCTGCTCACCGGCCATACGACCGAAGACCACCAGTTCTGCCAGGGAGTTAGAGCCCAGACGGTTAGCGCCATGCAGACCAACAGAGGAACATTCGCCGACAGCGAACAGACCTTTAATGCGGGTTTCACAGTGCTGATCGGTTTCGATACCGCCCATGGTGTAGTGCGCGGTCGGACGTACCGGGATCGGTTCTTTAACCGGATCGACACCCACGTAAGCTTTCGCCAGTTCGCAGATGAACGGTAAACGTTCGAGCAGTTTTTTCTCGCCGAGGTGACGCAGGTCGAGGTGAACCACATCGCCACGCGGAGTGGAAATGGTGTTGCCTTTGCGCCATTCGTGCCAGAACGCCTGAGAAACTTTGTCGCGCGGACCGAGTTCCATGTATTTGTTTTTTGGCTCGCCCAGCGGGGTTTCCGGACCCATGCCGTAGTCTTGCAGATAACGGTAGCCGTTTTTGTTGACCAGAATACCGCCTTCACCACGGCAGCCTTCAGTCATCAGGATACCGGAGCCTGGCAGACCTGTTGGGTGATATTGAACGAATTCCATATCACGCAGCGGAACGCCGTGGCTCAGCGCCATGCCCATACCGTCGCCGGTTACGATGCCGCCGTTGGTGTTGTAACGGTAAACACGACCTGCGCCGCCCGTTGCCATAACAACAGCGTTAGCACGGATTTGCACCAGCGTGCCTTCCATCATGTTCATGGCAACCAGGCCGCGAGCATGACCGTCGTCAACCAGGATATCCAGAACGAAGTGTTCGTCAAAGCGCTGAATCTGCGGGAACTGCAAAGATGTTTGGAACAGCGTATGCAGCATGTGGAAGCCGGTCTTATCCGCGGCAAACCAGGTACGCTCGATTTTCATGCCGCCGAAGCGACGTACGTTGACGCTACCGTCTTCACGACGGCTCCATGGGCAGCCCCATTGTTCCAGTTGCGTCATTTCAGTTGGGCAGTGGTGGACAAAGTAATCCACGACATCCTGCTCACACAGCCAGTCTCCGCCTGCTACCGTATCGTGAAAATGGTAGTCAAAGCTGTCATGATCCTGCGCGACAGCAGCAGAGCCGCCTTCGGCAGCAACGGTATGGCTGCGCATTGGGTACACTTTTGAGATCAGTGCGATTTTAGCGTTGGGATTTGCTTGTGCGGCAGCAATTGCAGCACGTAATCCCGCGCCACCGGCGCCTATAATGGCAAGATCGGCTTGAAAGGTTTGCACGACATTCCTCCAGATTGTTGTTATTTCATCCCTGCCTGAAATCAGATGCTTCATCGGCTTCAAACAGGTTATGAACGCGTTTCCACTGCTCCTTTATAGGTACAATAGTATAGTCTTAGGGATGTGCGGGAAATTTGACGTGTTCGATTTTTTTAGCGTGTCATAGGGGGGAATTATCATTGAATTTGATTAATTTAATTACTAAACCACCCTAAGTCGCTTTTTTTATCCAATTGCCAGTGATGATTAGTGCTGCCTGAAATTTGTCTCGTTAGCGCGATACGAGTAGACTTCGTGCCCTTGTCATAAATCGGAGAAACAACCATGAGCGAAACGGCAACCTGGCAGCCGAGCGCGTCCATCCCCAATCTGTTAAAACGTGCAGCAATTATAGCGGAGATTCGCCGCTTTTTTGCCGATCGTGGCGTGCTTGAGGTTGAGACCCCTTGTATGAGTCAGGCAACGGTAACGGACATCCACCTGTTCCCGTTCGAAACGCGTTTCGTTGGCCCTGGACACTCCCAGGGAATGAATCTCTATCTAATGACCAGCCCTGAATACCATATGAAGCGCCTGCTGGTGGCAGGATGCGGCCCGGTGTATCAACTGTGCCGCAGCTTCCGTAATGAAGAGATGGGGCGCCATCATAACCCTGAATTCACCATGCTTGAGTGGTATCGTCCGCACTACGATATGTATCGCCTGATGAATGAAGTGGATGATTTGCTCCAGCAGGTGCTGGACTGCTCACCTGCGGAAAGCCTTTCTTACCAGCAGGCCTTCCAGCGCCATCTGGAGATTGACCCGCTGTCTGCGGATAAAACCCAACTGCGGGAAGTGGCGGCGAAATTGGATCTCAGCAATATCGCTGATACCGAAGAAGACCGGGATACCTTACTGCAACTGCTGTTTACGATGGGTGTTGAACCGCATATTGGTAAAGACAAGCCGACGTTTGTGTATCATTTCCCGGCCAGCCAGGCATCACTGGCGCAAATCAGTACCGAAGATCACCGCGTGGCTGAACGTTTCGAGGTTTATTTCAAAGGTATTGAGCTGGCGAATGGTTTCCATGAATTAACCGACGCGCGCGAACAGCAGCAGCGGTTTGAGCAGGATAACCGCAAACGTGCCGCACGAGGCTTACCACAGCAACCTATCGATACCAACCTGCTGGAAGCGCTGAAAGTCGGCATGCCGGATTGCTCAGGCGTTGCGCTGGGCGTTGATCGTCTGGTGATGCTGGCGCTGGGCGCAGAGAGCCTAGCCGAGGTAATCGCATTTACCGTCGATCGCGCATAACTTACTCTTCTGCAATACAAAGTGGTGGCTTAATCGCCACTTTGTAGCATATTTTTTCATTTCCCCTCTAATAGCCACAATTTACACCTGGATATTTGATATCGTTTAGGTATCAATTCTGTGTTGATTTTTTTATCGCTGAACTCTGCAAAGAGAGCAGTGCCAACCGGTGAGCGGCGTTTGTTAAACGCTTGCCAGAGTAAGGGATGGTTTAATGACCCAAACAATAAAAAAGATGAGCCTGATAGGTCTCATTCTCATGATATTTACGTCAGTTTTCGGTTTTGCTAATAGCCCCTCCGCGTTCTATTTAATGGGGTATAGTGCAATACCGTGGTATATATTTTCTGCATTATTATTCTTTATTCCATTTGCTTTAATGATGGCGGAAATGGGTTCTGCCTATCGGAAAGAAGAGGGGGGAATCTATTCGTGGATGAATAATAGCGTTGGACCACGCTATGCGTTTATCGGCACGTTTATGTGGTTTTCTTCTTATGTGATATGGATGGTTAGTACTGCGGCGAAAGTCTGGGTACCTTTTTCAACCTTCTTGTTTGGCGCAGACATGACGCAGCACTGGCGTATTGCAGGGCTTGAGCCTACGCAGGTTGTCGGACTGCTCGCAGTCGGTTGGATGATCCTAGTGACCTGCGTGGCATCCCGGGGTATTAATAAGATTGCGCGTATTACGGCTGTAGGTGGAATTGCCGTAATGTGTCTTAATTTAGTTCTGTTGTTAGTGAGTGTCGCTATTTTGTTATTAACTGGTGGCCACTTTGCACAGGATATTAATTTCATCTCTTCGCCTAATCCAGGATATCAGTCTGGACTGGCAATGTTGTCATTTGTTGTGTTTGCCATTTTTGCTTACGGCGGAATTGAAGCTGTGGGGGGACTGGTTGATAAAACAGAAAAACCAGAAAAGAACTTTGCAAAAGGCATTGTCTTTGCCGCTATTGTCATTTCTGTTGGTTATTCACTGGCCATCTTTTTATGGGGCGTTAGCACCAACTGGCAGCAGGTATTAAGTAATAGCTCAGTTAACCTCGGGAATATTACCTATATCCTGATGAAAAGCCTCGGAATGACGTTGGGTAACGCGCTACATCTTTCCCCTGATGCCGCAATGGTGATGGGCGTATGGTTTGCACGTATTACCGGGCTTTCCATGTTCCTTGCCTACACCGGCGCTTTTTTCACCCTCAGCTACTCACCGCTGAAAGCGATTATTCAGGGCACGCCGAAGGCGTTGTGGCCCGCGCCGATGACCAAACTGAATGCCGTAGGGATGCCGACGACGGCAATGTGGTTACAGTGCCTGCTGGTGAGCCTGTTTATCCTGTTGGTTTCATTTGGTGGCGATACGGCTTCAGCGTTCTATAACAAACTGACGCTGATGGCGAACGTCTCAATGACGCTGCCGTATCTGTTCCTGGCGCTGGCGTTTCCGTTCTTTAAATCCCGTCCGGGTCTGGAAAGGCCGTTTGTTGTCTTTAAAACCCGAGCGGCGACGCTGCTGGCAACGGGAGTGGTCGTGCTGGTGGTGACGTTTGCCAACGTGTTCACCATCATCCAGCCGGTAATTGAAGCCGGGGACTGGAACAGCGCACTGTGGATGACCGGCGGTCCGATCTTCTTCTCACTGCTGGCGATGGCGATTTATCAGAACTACAGCCGTCGCACGACCAACGAGCCTGAGTGGGCGGTGGAATAAAGGCCATCTGGTGTTTATTGCCTGTTGCCGATCCGGACGCATATTAAGCCCGAAAATGTCTGTGGTCGGCGATGAAATGCCCGATGGCGCAAGCTTATCGGGCCTACAGGTTAATTGCAGACCCGTAGGCCGGATTAGACCCAACGGGTCGCCATCCGGCATTTCTTGCCTGCATTATGCGTTACAAACTCCCTGCCGGGCGACTGCCTCTTCCTGCAGAACTTAATGTTCTCCCTGTTTGCTTACCGCCGAGGCTCTCCAGACGCATCTGGAACGGAGGGAACGGCATATCAATACCGTGCTCGCGGAAGCCTGCCAGAATCAGTTGATGGATTTCATGGCGCAGCGGCATGCGATGTCCCATCTCTGCGGCATAAATACGCAGTTCGAAGATTTGAATCCCCTGCTGCAGGTCAACCAGGAAGACTTCAGGTGCCGGATTATCGATAACCAGCGAACAGCGCTGCGCGGCAGTCAGCAGGATCTGCGTAACCTCCTCGCTATTCGCCTCAGACGGTGCCGGGATGGTTAACACCACACGGGTAACGGAATCGGATAACGACCAGTTGATAAACTGTTCAGTGATAAAGGCTTTGTTGGGCACGATGATCTCTTTGCGGTCCCAGTCGCTGATAGTGGTGGCGCGGGTATTAATTTTCGTCACGCTACCGGTAAGATCGCGAATCGTCACCGTGTCGCCAATGCGGATTGGTTTTTCAAACAGGATAATCAGGCCGGAAATAAAGTTGGCGAAGATCTCCTGCAAACCAAAGCCCAGACCGACACCGAGAGCCGCCACCAGCCATTGCAGTTTGGACCATTCAATACCGATCATCGAGAAACCAACCAGACCGCCAATCAGCATCAGCAAATACTTGGTAATGGTGGTGATGGCATAACCGGTGCCGGGGGTTAAATCCAGATGTTGCAGTAGTGCCAGCTCCAGCAGTGCGGGTAGGTTGCGCACTAACTGGGTGGTGATGATGAATACCAGAATCGCGATAAGCACCGCGCCCAGCGTTATCGGTTCTAAGCTTTCCACGCCCTGAACCGTGGAGGTGACATCCCACAATGAGATGTTTTCCAGGAAGCCGAAAGCGGAGTGAATTTCTGACCACAGTACAATGACCGAGAGCAGGGCGATAAGCATCAGGATAGAACGCACCAGACGCAGCGATTGCGCGCTGATAGCATCCAAATCCACTTCGCTTTCATCAACGTCGATCGCGCCTTCAAGGCTGGTGGAATGCGGCGGTTCTTCTTCGCCCCGCGCGCGCTGCGCCAGCATTTCAGCGCGTCGATGCTTGGCGCGGTCAAACGCCAGGCGGCGACGCTGAATCAGCATCCAACGGCGGATAACGTGATACACCACCAGTAATAAGAACCAAATCGCTACAGACGTTTCCAGACGTGCCAGCAGGGCTTGTGATGTGGCGAGGTAGCCTACTGCCGCGGCGAGAATGGCAATCAGCGGCGCACCCATCAGCATATTCCACAGCATGCTGTTGACCATGTTATCGCTGTTGCCCTCTTTATCGAGGTACAGCGGTATCCCGGCGCGTTTCAGGCTCAGGGTTACGACAGCCAGCGCACCGCAAATCAGAATAAAGCACAGACGCCCCAGTGAGGCGGAGAATTCCCGGTCATTGAGGTTATCAAACATAATCACCGCCATGATCAACGGGACAATCAGCCCGATGCTCATCAGGTAATAGTGCATGGCTTTCGCGACGCGGTTCCGCGGCCAGCCAAAGTGGGCAATGAACAGACCGTTGGGACGTGCAAAGGTGGCGCAGATCATTACTGCCCACAGGATGGGCACCGTGGCGGTAACGCCATCGCCGATCGCAACAGCCAACGGATAAGGCCAGGCTTCCTGCAATCCGTAACCGAGCGTTGCCCACAGCACTGGCAACGGCGAAGCGACGAGTATTGACCAGAATACCGTGCGTATTGTCAGCCAGAAGTGATCCTGGGTGACTTTCCCGACCCGCGCGGACGAGCGTTCAAGGAAACGGGTGAAGTGCTTGCGCGAAGAGAGGCTAAAGCCAACTAACACCAACGCCGCGAACAGCGGTAGCAGCGTTTCTTTGCTGGTCAGCATCATGATGCTGGCTTTGCCCAACTGATTAAACGTATCTAATGAGATCAGACGCCGCAGATCCTGAACGATGTCGACAGGCCAGGAGAGGGAGATAGGGCTAACGTCTGACGTCCAGAACAGGTAGCGGTGCGTCGCTTCGTTGACCTCTTTTAGCGCATCTTCCAGTTGGCTGTTGGAAACTTTGAGCTTGGTCAGCTCAAGGATCAGCGTATCGCCGCCCTGTAACAATGAGTTCAGCAGCTCACGCTGGGTGCGTAGCTGGGCGTTGAGGATGCTGCTCTGTTCAGCGGTCAGCGGTTGTCCATCGGCCTGATGAATCTGACGCAGTTGCGGCTGTTTGTTGAGGAGATCCTCATAGCGCATGCGGTGTACGCGAAGCTGCGCCATTTCGGTATCCAACTGCTGAGGTTTAGGCATTTCCGGCAGACGGGATACCTGCGCTCGCAGCGCTTCTCCCAGCATATTTGAAACCCCAAGCCACTGAGACTGCTCTCGCAGCGTATTCAATGCCTGACGCACCTGCAGCGTTTGGCTGGCGGCCTGACGCTGCTGCGAAGCGACCAGGTCCATACGCTGTGCTTGCTGGTTCAAGGCCTGAGACAGCTCGCGGTTTACCTTGAACTGGTCGACAATACCCTCCGGCAGTCCCGCGCTGTTTTCCGCCAGCAGTTCAGTGCTTTCCAGCGCTCGCTCAGCTTCACGCTGACGTTGACTGTTAAGCTGGTTGCGCAAAGCCTGCAGGTAAGCGTCGAGTTGTTGACTCTGTTTTTCCGCCAGTTCGGAGCGCATACGCGCCAGTTCCTGACGGTTATTGGCGGAAAGCTGCGCCAGCTCCAGTTCATCGACCTGGGCTTTAAGTTTGGCGGATTCAGCCTGCATCGCCTGATTCTGTGCGGAATTACCGTTGGCGGTACCAATGCGTCGCTCAAGCTCATTGAGCTGGCGGCGGGCATCGGTTTGCTGTTGAGGAAGCTGGCTTAACGAGTCGGCGATTTCCCGGGCGCGATCCTGCTCCTGTTGGGCCTGACGACTCTTTTCCAGCAGTTGGCTGCTAACCTGGAGGATCTCCTGGTTTAACGCATCGGTAGTGAGTCCGGTTGGCACATTGCGCGGTTCATCACGCAGGTTGCTAAGCTGCGCGCGTAACGTTGCGGACAGCTTGGGGAAGTTATCAATAACCTGCTGATATTGCTGGGCACGCTCGAGAGAGCCTTTACGCTCCTCAAGGGCATTCAGCGCGGACTGGAGCGCCTCAACGGTTTCTGGCTGAGCGGGTTTTGCCGCTTTTGCCTGCTCCAGTTCCTGGGTGAGTTGTTTGGCATCGGGGGCCGTCGCAGCGTACGCCCCCAGGCTGAGGCACCAGGCCATCAGAAAAGTGATAATCAGGCGCACAGCAGCGATTCCTATGTTTAACTTTCGTCTTTTTTGTCGTCAACCAGCGGGCTGGCATCGTGTTCTGCTTCGATCTCTTCTTTCGCCAGCGGGGCCGGTTCTGCCTCTGGCGTCACGAAAGTCTCGGTCGAGATGGCCATTGGTTGGCCGATTTTGGTCACGGACAGATCCTGCAACTGCTCAACCAGGTTAACTTTGCCAGGTGCGAACAGGTTGATGACGGTGGAACCGAGCTTAAAGCGGCCCATTTCCTGACCTTTCAGCAGCGCCACCGACCCTTCGCTTTCGCCTTCCGGCCAGGTCCAGCGCTTGATGACGCCTTCACGCGGTGGAGTAATGGTGCCAGCCCATGCGGTTTCAATACTGCCGACGATGGTCGCGCCGACCAGAATCTGCACCATCGGGCCAAATTCGGTATCAAACAGACAGATTACACGTTCGTTGCGGGCAAACAGGTTCGGTACGTTTTGCGCAGTCAGGATGTTTACAGAGAAGAGATCGCCCGGCACGTACATCATTTCACGCAGGATACCGTTACACGGCATGTGTACACGGTGGTAATCGCGTGGAGACAAGTAAGTGGTTACAAACGTACCGTTGCGGAATTTGTCCGCCATCTGATAGTTGCCAGCCAGCAGCGCTTCAAGGGTATAGCTGTGCCCTTTAGCCTGCAGCAGTTTGTCTTCCTCGATGTTGCCTAACTGGTTAATCACACCGTCAGCGGGCATGACCAGTACGTTTGGATCGGTATTAATCGGACGAGCATCGTCGCGCAGCGGGCGAACAAAGAAGTCGTTGAAGGTGCGATAGCTGGCGGTGTCCGGCTTTTGCGCCTCTTTCATATCGACCTTGTAATATTTCACGAACAGATCGATAACCAGTTTGGTCAGCCATCCCGCTCGTTTGCTCGCACCCCAACCCGCCAGGCGAGTGAGCCATAGTTTCGGCAGAATGTATTGTAGCGAAAGCTTAAATGAGTTTAACAAGGTAGCCTCCAGGCCATAATTTGTTCCCGATCCGGCATACGGGCCGGATCCTGAAAAAAGGGGGACGATTCTAGCGATGCTTAGCTTAGTTGTCAGTTGTCTGTATCAGAAAAGTTTTTACGCGTTTTTACCTGCGCCATGCTTTCCAGGATGCGGTGATAATTTTCAAACCGGGTTTCGGCTATGGCCCCTTTTTCTACAGCCTCACGGATAGCGCAGCCTGGATCGGTATCATGCTTGCAGTCGCGGTATTTGCAATGGCCCAGGTAGTCATGAAATTCGACAAAGCCATGCGTGATTTGTTCCGGCTCCAGATGCCACAGTCCAAACTCACGTACGCCAGGGGAGTCGATAACGTCGCCGCCGTGCGGGAAGTGATACAGGCGAGAGGCCGTGGTGGTGTGCTGTCCAAGGCCGGAGTTGTCAGAGACATCATTGGTCAGGATCTCTTCCTGCAGGCCGAGGAGGTTATTGAGCAGGCTGGATTTACCTACGCCCGATTG
Organism: Citrobacter sp. B72; assembly: GCF_016894305.1. Taxonomy (NCBI): domain Bacteria; kingdom Pseudomonadati; phylum Pseudomonadota; class Gammaproteobacteria; order Enterobacterales; family Enterobacteriaceae; genus Citrobacter; species Citrobacter sp. B72. The sequence goes on along the minus strand of NZ_CP069801.1, from coordinate 4,422,475 downwards.
ACCGGCAAAAATGCTGATGCGATCGGTTAATGCTTCTTCAAGCGGTTTCAGGCCGTCTTTTGTGCGGCTTGATACCATCAACACCCGATAGCCAATGTTGCGATAGATATCCATCTGTTCGTTAACGAAGGCCATGCCTTCATCATCCAGCAGATCGATCTTATTCAGCACGATAATCGGTTCAACGTGTAGCGTTTCGCAGGCTACCAGATACCGGTCGATAATATTGAGTGACAGCTCGGGTAAGATGGCTGAGACAATAACGATCTGGTCGATGTTGGCGGCAATAGGCTTTACCCCGTCGTAAAAGTCGGGGCGTGTCAGTACTGAGGTACGATCGTGTACCGCTTCAACGATACCTTTGACATTCACGCCTTCAGCTGCCGCTTTACCCGGGCGCCAGACTACGCGATCGCCAGTAACCAGCGAGCGAATTGTACGGCGGATGTTGCAGCGGTGAATTTCACCGTCAGCAGACTCTACGTCGGCATGCATGCCAAAACGGCTGATAACGATGCCTTCAGCGGTTTCGCCAAACAGGTTGTCGTCGTAGTCGGGCTTCTCCGTGGACGTTTTAAGACGACGCTGGTGATTGGCGTTCACACGGCGCTGTTGGCCTTTGGAGAGTTTATTCTTACTCAATCGGACTGGCTCCTGGTCGCCCATGATGGGCAAAACATTTATGATACACACAATTTTAGATCAATGTAGTCACACTGAATGTGACGCTGAAGGGTGGAAAATAGCATGAGTGCCAATGAAAACAACCTGATTTGGATCGATCTGGAGATGACAGGTCTGGATCCCGAGCGCGATCGCATTATTGAGATCGCCACGCTGGTGACGGATGCCAACCTGAATATTCTGGCTGAAGGACCGACAATTGCGGTGCACCAGTCCGACGAACAGCTGGCATTAATGGATGACTGGAACGTACGTACGCATACCGGTAGCGGGCTGGTGGAGCGCGTGAAGGCGAGCACCATGGGCGATCGTGAAGCTGAACTGGCCACGCTGGCTTTTTTGAAAGAGTGGGTTCCGGAAGGGAAATCACCTATCTGCGGCAACAGCATCGGGCAGGATCGTCGTTTCCTGTTTAAATACATGCCGGAGCTGGAGGCGTATTTCCATTATCGCTATCTGGACGTCAGTACGCTCAAAGAACTGGCGCGTCGTTGGAAGCCGGAAATCCTTGCGGGCTTCACCAAGCAGGGAACACATCAGGCGATGGACGACATTCGTGAATCTGTTGCTGAGCTTGCTTACTATCGCGAACATTTTATTAATCTTTGATTTTGTTCTCCGGTGGCTTGCGCCACCGGTTTTTTGACGCTAAATTGTTCAGCTTGATTGCAAATTAATCACTTGAACGAATTTTCGAAAAAAACGCTTTCAGGGGGGTTGCAGCTAAACGGATTTCTCGTATAATGCGCCTCCCGTAACGACGCAGAAATGCGAATTACGACAGCAACAAAAGCAGTACAGATTTGCGGGAATAGCTCAGTTGGTAGAGCACGACCTTGCCAAGGTCGGGGTCGCGAGTTCGAGTCTCGTTTCCCGCTCCAAAATTTGAAAATGCTTATTAAGCAAAGACACACCCAAGCGGGAATAGCTCAGTTGGTAGAGCACGACCTTGCCAAGGTCGGGGTCGCGAGTTCGAGTCTCGTTTCCCGCTCCAAAATTTGAAAGTGCTTATTAAGCACAGACACACCCAAGCGGGAATAGCTCAGTTGGTAGAGCACGACCTTGCCAAGGTCGGGGTCGCGAGTTCGAGTCTCGTTTCCCGCTCCAAATTCTTACCCCAATAAAAATATCCACAACGAATAATCGCGTTGGGGACGTTTTGTTTCGTCATTGACATACTCTTGTAAACAGACTTATCCACAGGTTCGGGTATTATTCCTGGAATGCAAAAAACTTCGCCGGGTGAATAGTATCATTTTAACTATTTGAAATTATTAATTTAATTATCATTGCAAATTGTTAATGCGATCACTTGACGATTTTTTCCCTCTTGAATATCAATGTGTTTTTATTTTTATACACAAGCTGTGGATGACTTAAGCGTCGCGCGGCAGACCCTTCTCAATGACCCTGACCAAACGTTGTTTCTGCGGTAGCTGCACCTCAACTACGCAGGCATTTCGCTTCTCGATTTGCTGAGCAACCGCCCACTCTATGTGTTCGTCGAGAAGTGGGTGCTCACCTCTGCGACTTTCCAGTGCGTGAAGAATGGCTTCATTCCAGGGAGCATTACCCAACGCAACGGCGATATTTCGCAGCCAGCGCAGGTGGCCAATACGACGAATGGCAGACCCCTCCGTGACTTTTAAAAACCACGCTTCGCTCCAGCTAAACAGCTCTATTAACTCCGGAGCATGAAGCTGCTTGCGCGGGTTGAAGTCATCTTCTGCCGTCAACTGTGAATAGCGGTTCCACGGGCAAATAAGCTGGCAATCATCGCAGCCGTAAATTCGATTCCCCAACAATGGACGAAATTCTTCCGGGATCGCGCCTTCCAGTTCGATAGTGAGATAAGAGATACAGCGGCGCGCATCCACCGTGTAGGGTTCAACAATGGCCCCGGTGGGACAGATGGTCATGCAGGCGACGCATTTCCCACATCCTTCTTCTACTGGTTGGTCGATCGGTAGGGGTAAGTCGATCAGTAATTCCCCGAGGAAGAAAAATGAACCGGCTTCGCGATTGAGGATAAGTGAGTGCTTACCTGTCCAGCCAAGCCCGGCTTTTTCCGCTAACGGACGCTCAAGAATGGGCGCAGAATCGACAAAAGGTCTAAAATTCAGCGAAACGCAGTGCTGTTGAATCATCTCTCCCAGCTTTTTTAAGCGGTTACGTAGCAGCTTATGGTAGTCGCGCCCCAGCGCGTAACGGCTGACGTAACCCAGAGAAGGATTCTTCAACGTGCTGGCGAAGGCCGCATTGGCAGGAAGATAGTTCATACGTACGCTGATGACACGTAGCGTACCGGGCAATAATTCGTGAGGTCGGGCGCGCATCATGCCGTGACGGGCCATCCAGTCCATCTCGCCGTGGTATTGTTTATCCAGCCAGGCCTGCAGTTTGGGTTCCGCTTCGCTGAGGTCGGTATCGGCAATCCCGACCTGCTGAAAGCCAAGCTCCAGCCCCCACTGCTTAATATTTTGCGCTAACTGATTGAGATCGAGGGGCTCTGACATGACGGACCATACAATGAAGAAAAACCCCGCAAGTATACCACACTCCATCTGGCACGCCGATGACATCAGGCGGATGGAGCGAGAGGCGGCAGACAGTTCAGGGCTGACGCTGTACGAACTGATGCAACGGGCGGGAGAGGCGGCGTTTCAGGTCACTCATGAGGCTTATCCGAACGCCCGGCACTGGCTGGTGCTATGTGGTCATGGCAACAACGGCGGTGATGGTTACGTAGTGGCAAGACTTGCCAAAGCGCTGGGTCTTGAAGTTACGTTGCTGGCGCAGGAAAGTGACAAACCGCTCCCCGAGGAGGCGCAGCAGGCGCGTGATGCCTGGCTTAACGCTGGTGGCGTCATTCACGCGGCGGATATCAATTGGCCAAATAACGTGGACGTCATTATTGATGCGCTGTCAGGCACTGGCTTAAAACATGCGCCGCGTGAGTCTCTCTCGGTATTGATTGAACGTGCCAATTCTCACCCAGCCCCCACCGTGGCGATAGATATTCCCTCCGGCCTGCTAGCGCAGACGGGAGCGACGCCGGGCGCGGTCATCAACGCAGCGCATACCATTACCTTTATTGCATTCAAGCCGGGCCTGCTCACCGGTAAAGCGCGCGATGTCACCGGGCGTCTGCATGTTAACGCACTTGGGCTGGACGACTGGCTGGTGGGGCAGAATGCGCCAATACAACGTTTTGATGCTCAACAGCTTGCACACTGGCTAACGCCGCGTCGACCCACCTCGCACAAGGGGTCCCACGGTCGACTGGTGATTATCGGCGGTGACCACGGTACGGCAGGCGCAATACGCATGGCCGGGGAAGCCGCGCTGCGAGCAGGTGCCGGGCTGGTCAAAGTGCTGACGCGCAGTGAAAACATTGCGCCTATTTTGACAGCCAGACCGGAACTGATGGTCGATGCGCTGACGCCGCAGACGCTGGAAGAGAGTCTGGCGTGGGCGGATGTAGTGGTGATAGGCCCCGGGCTTGGTCAGCAGGAGTGGGGCAAAAAAGCGCTGCAAAAAGTGGAGAATTTTCGCAAACCGATGCTCTGGGATGCGGATGCGCTGAACCTGCTGGCAATCAACCCCGATAAACGTCACAATCGCGTGATCACGCCGCATCCAGGTGAAGCCGCGCGACTGCTGGGTTGTTCCATTGCAGAAATTGAAGACGATCGCTTACTTTGTGCACAACGTCTGGTAAAACGGTACGGAGGCGTGGTGGTGCTGAAAGGCGCGGGTACGGTTGTTGCTGCTGAACAGGCGGAGTTGGGTATTATTGATACCGGCAATGCCGGGATGGCCAGTGGCGGAATGGGGGATGTGCTTTCCGGTATTATTGGCGCATTGCTCGGACAGAAGCTTACCCCGTATGATGCAGCATGTGCGGGATGTGTTGCGCACGGAGCGGCGGCGGATGTGCTGGCGGCGCGTTTTGGTACGCGCGGCATGTTGGCGACAGATCTCTTTACCACGCTACAGCGTATTGTTAACCCTGATGTGATTGACGTTTATCATGATGAATCGAGTAATTCCACTACCTGATGAGCAGGCGACTTTAGACCTGGGACTGCGGGTAGCCAAAGCCTGTGACGGCGCGACGGTTATATATTTGTACGGCGACCTGGGGGCGGGTAAAACCACCTTCAGCCGGGGATTTCTGCAGGCGTTAGGTCATAAAGGTAATGTAAAAAGCCCCACCTACACGCTGGTTGAACCCTATTCACTCGATAACTTGATGGTATATCACTTCGATTTATACCGACTTGCGGACCCAGAGGAGCTGGAATTTATGGGGATCCGCGATTATTTTGCCAATGATGCCATCTGCCTGGTGGAATGGCCGCAACAAGGTAAAGGTGTACTGCCAGACCCGGACGTCGAAATACACATTGAATACCAGGCGCAAGGTCGAGAGGCGCGTGTAAGCGCAGTCTCCTCATCAGGTGATTTATTGCTGGCGCGTTTAGCCGATTAACCTTAAGGGTGGCGGGATGATTTATCGCATCAGAAACTGGCTGATGGCAACCCTGGTCCTGCTGTGCGCGCAGGCAGGGGCCGCCAGCCTCTCCGATCTTCAGGTGTCCAATGGCGATCAACAGGCGCGGATTACGCTGAGCTTTATTGGCGATCCTGAATATGCCGTTTCGCAGGACGGGAAACGAACCGTCGCGCTGGATATTAAACAAACCGGTGTGATTCAGGGGTTACCGCTGCTGTTTAGCGGCAATAATCTGGTGAAATCTATCCGTTCCGGCACGCCAAAAGATGCGCAGTCTCTGCGCCTGGTGGTGGATTTAACCGAGAACGGTAAAGCCGAAGCAGTAAAACGCCAGAACGGCGGCAATTATACCGTCGTGTTTACCATTAACGCTGATGCGCCGCCGCCTCCACCTCCCGTGGTTGCAAAGCGTGTTGAAGCGCCGATTGTTGCCCCACGTCCTGTCGAGCCAGCGCGCAATCCGTTTAAAGCAGAAAACGATCGCACTACGGCTGTGACTAACAGCAATACCTCCACGCGCCCTGCGGCGCGCGCCAGCACCAGCAACGGCGATAAGGTGGTGATTGCCATTGATGCCGGACACGGTGGACAGGATCCTGGCGCTATTGGTCCTGGCGGCACGCGTGAGAAAAACGTCACGATTGCCGTGGCGCGCAAGCTGCGCAGTTTGCTCAATGATGACCCGATGTTTAAAGGTGTACTCACCCGTGATGGTGATTACTTTATCTCGGTGATGGGGCGTTCAGACGTCGCGCGTAAACAAAACGCCAATTTCCTGGTTTCTATTCACGCGGATGCCGCGCCAAATCGTGATGCCACAGGTGCTTCCGTTTGGGTGCTGTCAAACCGTCGGGCGAACAGTGAGATGGCCGGCTGGCTGGAACAGCACGAGAAGCAATCGGAGCTGTTGGGCGGCGCGGGCGATGTGCTGGCAAACAGCCAGTCCGATCCTTACCTCAGCCAGGCCGTACTGGATCTGCAGTTCGGTCATTCGCAGCGCGTCGGGTATGATGTGGCGACCAGCATGATCGGCCAGTTAGAACGTATTGGTTCGATGCATAAGCGTCGTCCAGAACACGCCAGTCTTGGCGTACTGCGTTCGCCTGATATCCCGTCAGTGCTGGTTGAAACTGGCTTTATCAGTAACAACAGCGAAGAACGTCTGTTGGCGAGCGATGATTACCAGCAGCAACTGGCTGAGGCGATTTACAAAGGATTGCGTAACTATTTCCAGGCGCACCCGATGCAAACCGGGCCGCAGGGCGCACCGGCGCAAACCGCCAGCGCCATATCGCCGGGTAACACGTTAACAAATTAAGGATTAGCCATGCCGATTCAGGTTCTACCGCCACAGCTGGCGAACCAGATTGCCGCAGGCGAGGTGGTAGAACGGCCTGCGTCAGTGGTGAAAGAGCTGGTGGAAAACAGCATCGATGCCGGTGCGACGCGCATTGATATCGATATTGAACGCGGCGGCGCGAAGCTTATCCGTATTCGTGACAACGGCTGCGGGATTAAAAAAGACGAGCTGGCGTTGGCGTTGGCGCGTCATGCCACCAGTAAAATAGCCTCGCTTGACGATCTTGAAGCCATCGTAAGCCTCGGATTTCGCGGCGAAGCGCTGGCCAGTATCAGCTCCGTGTCTCGTTTAACCCTGACGTCGCGTACGCAAGAACAACCCGAAGCCTGGCAGGCGTATGCCGAAGGGCGTGACATGGATGTCACAGTTAAACCCGCTGCGCATCCGGTGGGAACCACGCTGGAGGTGCTGGATCTGTTCTACAACACCCCGGCGCGGCGCAAATTTATGCGCACCGAGAAAACCGAATTTAATCATATCGACGAGATTATTCGCCGCATTGCGCTGGCGCGTTTTGATGTGACGATAAATTTGTCGCACAACGGCAAAGTGGTGCGTCAGTACCGGGCAGTGGCCGCGGATGGGCAGAAAGAGCGCCGACTGGGCGCGATTTGCGGCACGCCGTTTCTGGAGCATGCGCTGGCGATCGAATGGCAGCATGGCGATTTAACATTGCGCGGCTGGGTGGCCGATCCTAACCACACAACGGCAGCACTGGCAGAAATCCAGTACTGCTACGTGAATGGTCGGATGATGCGCGACCGGCTGATCAACCATGCTATCCGCCAGGCCTGTGAAGATAAGCTGGGAGCCGATCAACAGCCCGCTTTTGTGTTGTATCTGGAAATCGATCCGCATCAAGTGGATGTCAACGTACACCCAGCTAAACATGAGGTCCGTTTCCATCAATCCCGCCTGGTGCACGATTTTATTTACCAGGGCGTGTTGAGTGTCCTGCAACAGCAGCTTGAAACGCCGCTGCCGTTGGCTGATGACGACGAACCCGCCCCAAGGCACATTCCGGAAAACCGCGTTGCTGCTGGACGCAACCATTTTGCCGAGCCGGCTCCCGCGCGTGAACCTGCGACACCGCGGTACTCAGCATCCGCTGGCACTGGAAGTGGCAATAGTGGTGGCGGTGGCCGTCAGGCGGGAGCCAGTTGGCCTCGTGCTCAACCCGGATACCAAAAGCAGCAGGGCGAAATTTATCAGCAACTGATGCAGACGCCTGCTCCAACGCGTAAAACGCCGGTCTCTGAAACGCCATCGACGCCTCTGACTGGCAGCAGTCAGGGCTTTGGCCGGGTGCTAACGATAGTTGGTGCAGACTGCGCGTTACTCGAGTGCGATGGCCATATTCGGTTGTTGGCATTACCGGTGGCTGAGCGTTGGCTGCGTCAGGCGCAGTTAACGCCGGATCAGGGAGCGGTTTGTGCTCAACCGTTACTGATCCCTTTACGTCTAAAAGTGACCGCTGATGAAAAAGCGGCACTGCAAAAAGGACAGAGCCAACTGGCTGAGTTGGGCATTGAATTTCAGCTGGATGCGCAGCATGTGACCATCCGGGCGGTGCCTTTACCCTTACGCCAACAAAATTTACAAATCTTGATTCCTGAACTGATAGGCTACCTGGCGCAGCAATCCGTATTCGAGCCGGGCAATATTGCACAGTGGATCGCACGTAACCTGATGAGCGAGCATCCACAGTGGAGCATGGCACAGGCGATTACGCTGTTAGCGGATGTTGAGCGGCTCTGCCCACAACTCGTGAAGGCACCGCCGGGTGGTCTGTTACAACCTGTTGATTTACATTCGGTAATGAATGCCCTGAAACATGAGTGATACCCGTAAGGCGAGCCTGCCAAAGGCGATTTTTTTGATGGGGCCAACGGCCTCCGGTAAAACGGCATTAGCAATTGAATTGCGTAAAGTTTTGCCCATAGAGTTGATAAGCGTTGATTCCGCCCTTATTTACAAGGGGATGGATATCGGTACAGCTAAGCCTGATGCAGCTGAATTACAGGCCGCACCGCACCGATTGCTGGATATCCGCGATCCATCGCAGGCGTACTCCGCTGCGGATTTTCGTCGCGATGCGTTAGCCGAGATGGCCGACATCACCGCCGCGGGCCGTATCCCGTTGCTGGTGGGCGGCACAATGTTATATTTCAAAGCCTTGCTTGAAGGACTGTCGCCGTTACCGTCGGCGGACCCGGAAGTCAGGGCCAGAATTGAGCAGCAGGCGGCAGAGCAGGGTTGGGACGCGTTACACCGACAGCTTCAGGACATCGATCCCGTGGCAGCGGCGCGTATTCATCCAAATGATCCGCAAAGACTTTCCCGGGCACTGGAAGTTTTTTTCATTTCGGGTAAAACTTTAACGGAGCTGACGCAAACGTCAGGAGATGCTTTGCCGTATCAGGTGCATCAGTTTGCAATCGCCCCGGCGAGCCGTGAACTGCTCCATCAGCGAATTGAGCAGCGTTTTCATCAGATGTTAGCTTCAGGTTTTGAAGCAGAAGTCCGGGCGCTTTTTGCCCGTGGAGATTTGCATACGGATTTGCCTTCCATTCGTTGTGTAGGGTATCGCCAGATGTGGTCATACATTGAAGGTGAAATTTCATACGATGAAATGGTTTATAGAGGTGTTTGCGCCACGAGGCAGTTGGCGAAGCGACAGGTAACCTGGTTGCGTGGTTGGGAAGGGGTGCACTGGCTTGACAGTGAAAAGCCTGACCAGGCGCGAAACGAAGTATTACAGGTTGTTGGTGCTATCGCGAACTGAATGTGTACAATTGAAACGTATCGTGCGCAATTTTTCAGAATCGAAAGGTTCAAAGTACAAATAAGCATATAAGGAAAAGAGAGAATGGCTAAGGGGCAATCTTTACAAGATCCGTTCCTGAACGCACTGCGTCGGGAACGTGTTCCAGTTTCTATTTATTTGGTGAATGGTATTAAGCTGCAAGGTCAAATCGAGTCTTTTGATCAGTTCGTGATCCTGTTGAAAAACACGGTCAGCCAGATGGTTTATAAGCACGCGATTTCTACTGTTGTCCCGTCTCGTCCGGTTTCTCATCACAGCAATAATGCCACCGGCGGCACAGGCAGCAACTACCATCACGGTAGCAACGCGCAAGGTTCATCTGCGCAACAGGACAGCGAAGAAACCGAATAAGGTTATTAGCTGTTTTACATACGGGGAGCCAGCGATCCTGTGTTCCCCGTTGATTTATATTAAGGGGTTGACGCTTGTTTGACCGTTATGATGCCGGTGAGCAGGCGGTACTGGTACACATCTATTTTTCGCAAGACAAAGATATGGAAGACCTCCAGGAGTTTGAATCTCTGGTTTCTTCCGCCGGTGTCGAAGCAATGCAGGTGATTACCGGGAGCCGTAAAGCACCGCACCCGAAGTATTTTGTTGGTGAAGGTAAGGCAATCGAAATTGCCGAAGCCGTAAAAGCGACTGGCGCTGCGGTGGTGATTTTTGATCATGCTCTAAGCCCTGCCCAGGAACGTAACCTGGAACAGTTGTGCCAGTGTCTTGTTATCGACAGGACTGGTCTCATTTTAGATATTTTTGCCCAGCGTGCGCGAACCCATGAGGGTAAGTTGCAGGTTGAGCTGGCGCAGTTGCGCCATATGGCTACGCGTCTGGTCCGTGGCTGGACTCACCTTGAACGGCAAAAGGGCGGGATTGGTTTGCGCGGCCCGGGTGAAACCCAGCTCGAAACCGACCGTCGTTTGCTGCGTAATCGCATTTTGCAGATACAGTCGCGCCTGGAAAAAGTTGAAAAGCAACGTGAGCAGGGGCGACAGTCGCGCAAGAAAGCGGATGTCCCAACCGTATCACTGGTGGGATATACCAACGCCGGAAAATCCACCCTGTTCAACCAGATCACCGAAGCCCAGGTCTACGCAGCAGATCAGCTGTTTGCGACCCTGGACCCGACGCTACGCAGAATAGACGTTGCGGACGTGGGTGAGACTGTGCTGGCGGATACCGTTGGGTTTATCCGTCATTTGCCGCACGACCTGGTGGCGGCGTTTAAGGCCACCTTGCAGGAAACACGTCAGGCGACATTGCTGCTGCACGTTATTGATGCAGCAGATTTTCGTGTGCAGGAAAACATTGAGGCCGTCGATACGGTGCTCGAAGAGATCGATGCGCATGAGATCCCGACCCTGCTGGTGATGAATAAAATCGATATGTTGGATGACTTTGAGCCGCGTATCGACAGAGATGAAGAGAATAAACCCATTCGCGTTTGGGTATCAGCGCAAACGGGGATTGGTATACCACAACTTTTTCAGGCTTTGACTGAGCGACTTTCCGGTGAGGTGGCGCAGCATACGTTGCGTTTGCCGCCGCAGGAAGGGCGTTTGAGAAGCCGGTTTTATCAACTTCAGGCAATAGAAAAAGAGTGGATGGAGGAGGACGGCAGCGTAGGTCTGCAGGTTCGTATGCCGATCGTAGACTGGCGTCGCCTCTGTAAACAAGAACCGGCACTGGAAGACTATGTTGTCTGATCTGACGGATATGGCCTGAAGATTTTTTCGCCTCTATACCTTGTGGATTTTGTGCGGCAGGAAGGCGGCAAGTCCTGAAATCTCCAGGAGCATAGTCAACTATGTGACTGGCGTTGAGGGACGCAGCCAACGCAACGGCAGCGCAAAAGACGCAGGTATAGCATCGCATAACAAATATGGAGCACAAAAATGGCGTGGAATCAGCCCGGTAATAACGGACAAGACCGCGACCCCTGGGGAAGCAGCAAACCTGGCGGCAACCCTGAGGGAAATGGAAACAAAGGTGGTCGCGAGCAGGGACCTCCCGATCTGGACGATATCTTCCGCAAACTGAGTAAAAAGCTCGGTGGTCTGGGTGGCGGTAAAGGTACTGGCTCTGGCGGCGGTAGTTCATCGCAAGGCCCGCGTCCGCAACTGGGCGGTCGAGTCTTTATTATCGCAGCGGCCGCTATCGTCATTATCTGGGCGGCCAGCGGTTTCTATACCATTAAAGAAGCGGAACGCGGCGTGGTGACACGCTTCGGTAAATTCAGCCATTTGGTTGAACCGGGTCTGAACTGGAAACCGACCTTTGTCGACGAAGTGACACCGGTCAACGTTGAAGCCGTGCGTGAACTTGCCGCATCCGGCGTCATGCTGACCTCTGACGAAAACGTCGTGCGCGTCGAAATGAACGTACAGTACCGCGTGACCGATCCGCAGCGTTACCTGTTTAGCGTAACCAGCGCGGATGACAGTCTGCGTCAGGCTACCGACAGTGCCCTGCGTGGGGTTATCGGTAAATACACCATGGACCGTATCCTGACCGAAGGTCGTACCGTTATTCGTAGCGATACCCAACGTGAACTGGAAGAAACGATCCGTCCGTACAACATGGGTATCACCCTGCTGGACGTCAACTTCCAGGCTGCACGTCCGCCGGAAGAAGTAAAAGCCGCGTTTGACGATGCTATCGCAGCACGTGAAAACGAACAGCAGTACATCCGTGAAGCGGAAGCGTACACCAACGAAGTTCAGCCGCGTGCAAACGGTCAGGCGCAGCGTATTCTGGAAGAAGCGCGTGCGTATAAGACTCAGACAATCCTGGAAGCACAGGGTGAAGTGGCTCGCTTCGCAAAAATTCTGCCGGAATATAAAGCCGCACCGCAAATTACCCGCGAGCGTCTGTATATCGAAACCATGGAAAAAGTGTTGAGCAATACCCGCAAAGTCCTGGTTAACGATAAAGGCAGCAATTTGATGGTTCTGCCGCTGGATCAAATGCTGAAAGGTGGTAGTGCGCCAGCAGCAAAGACTGACAGCAGTTCAAACCTGCTGCGTCTGCCGCCAGCAACGACTTCCAGCACTGGAGCAAGCAACACATCGTCCACCAGTCAGGGCGATATTATGGACCAACGCCGCGCGAATGCGCAGCGTAACGACTACCAGCGTCAGGGGGAATAACGATGCGTAAGTCAGTTATTGCGATTATCATCATCGTTCTGGTAGTTCTGTTCATGTCTGTCTTTGTGGTCAAAGAAGGCGAGCGCGGTATTACTCTGCGCTTTGGTAAAGTTCTGCGTGACGATGAAAACAAGCCGCTGGTCGTTGCACCAGGCCTGCACTTCAAGATTCCGTTTATTGAATCTGTGAAGATGCTGGATGCGCGTATTCAGACCATGGACAACCAGGCAGATCGCTTTGTTACCAAAGAGAAGAAAGACCTGATCGTTGACTCCTACATCAAGTGGCGCATCAGTGACTTTAGCCGTTACTACCTGGCAACGGGCGGTGGCGATGTTTCTCAGGCGGAAGTCCTGCTGAAACGTAAGTTCTCTGACCGTCTGCGTTCTGAAATTGGTCGTCTGGACGTGAAGGACATCGTTACCGATTCCCGCGGTCGTCTGACCCTGGAAGTTCGTGACGCGCTGAACTCCGGTTCTGCTGGCACGGAAGACGAAGTGGCGACTCCGGCAGCAGATAGCGCGATTGCCGAAGCGGCTGAACGTGTTCAGGCTGAAACGAACGGTAAAGTACCGGTCATCAACCCGAACAGTATGGCGGCATTGGGCATCGAAGTGGTTGACGTGCGTATTAAGCAAATCAACCTGCCTGCTGAAGTGTCCGAGGCTATCTACAACCGTATGCGCGCTGAGCGTGAAGCGGTAGCGCGTCGCCATCGTTCACAAGGCCAGGAAGAGGCGGAAAAACTGCGTGCAACGGCTGACTATGAAGTCACTAAAACGCTGGCAGAATCTGAGCGTCAGGGCCGTATTATGCGCGGTGAAGGCGATGCAGAAGCCGCTAAGCTGTTTGCCGATGCGTTCAGTCAGGATCCGGACTTCTACGCCTTCATCCGTAGCCTGCGTGCTTACGAGAAGAGCTTTGAAGGGAATCAGGACGTAATGGTCATGAGCCCAGACAGCGATTTCTTCCGCTACATGAAGACACCAAATACCGCGACACGCTAATCGCGTTCCAGCGGTTTTAAAGCAGCAAAACCACCGGCATCTCCAGGGATGCGGTGGTTTTCTTTTTATATAAGGGCGATGGATGAATTCAACAATTTTGCTGGCGCTCGCGCTGGTTTTGGTGCTGGAAGGGCTGGGTCCGATGCTTTATCCCAGCGCATGGAAGAAGATGATCTCTGCAATGGCGCAACTTCCCGAAAATATTTTGCGTCGTTTTGGTGGAGGTCTTGTGGTTGCGGGCGTTGTGGTCTACTACATGTTGAGGAAAACGATTGGCTGATCAATAAGTAGACTAATTTGCGGATTTTCGCATGCAAAAAGTGCTGTATATCTGAAAAAGCGGTGGTAGAATCCATTTTTAAGCAAACGGTGATTTTGAAAAATGGGTAACAACGTCGTCGTACTGGGCACCCAATGGGGTGACGAAGGTAAAGGGAAGATCGTCGATCTTCTGACTGAACGGGCTAAATATGTTGTGCGCTACCAGGGTGGTCACAACGCAGGCCATACTCTCGTAATCAACGGTGAAAAAACCGTCCTCCATCTTATTCCATCAGGCATTCTTCGCGAAAACGTAATCAGCATCATCGGTAACGGTGTTGTTCTGTCTCCGTCCGCGCTGATGAAAGAAATGAAAGGACTGGAAGATCGTGGTATCCCGGTTCGCGAGCGCCTGCTGCTGTCTGAAGCTTGTCCGCTGATCCTTGATTATCACGTTGCGTTGGATAACGCTCGTGAGAAAGCGCGTGGCGAGAAAGCGATCGGTACTACCGGTCGTGGTATCGGTCCGGCTTATGAAGACAAAGTAGCTCGTCGCGGTCTGCGTGTTGGCGATCTGTTTGATAAAGCAACTTTCGCTGAAAAACTGAAAGAAGTGATGGAATATCACAACTTCCAGCTGGTGAATTTCTATAAAGTTGAAGCAGTTGACTACCAGAAAGTGCTGGATGATGTGATGGCTATCGCCGACATCCTGACCTCAATGGTTGTTGATGTTTCCGATCTGCTGGACCAGGCGCGTAAGCGTGGCGATTTCGTCATGTTTGAAGGTGCGCAGGGTACGCTGCTGGATATCGACCACGGTACCTATCCGTACGTAACGTCCTCCAACACCACCGCAGGTGGCGTGGCAACCGGCTCCGGCCTGGGCCCACGTTATGTGGACTACGTTCTGGGTATCATCAAAGCTTACTCTACTCGTGTAGGTGCGGGTCCGTTCCCGACTGAGCTGTTTGATGACGTTGGCGAGTTCCTGTGCAAACAAGGTAACGAGTATGGCGCGACCACCGGTCGTCGTCGTCGTACCGGTTGGCTGGATTCCGTTGCTGTACGCCGTGCAGTACAGATTAACTCCCTGTCTGGCTTCTGCCTGACCAAACTGGACGTACTGGACGGTTTGAAAGAGGTGAAAATCTGTGTTGCTTACCGTATGCCGGATGGCCGCGAAGTAACGACTACTCCGCTGGCAGCTGACGACTGGAAAGGTATCGAGCCGATTTACGAAACCATGCCGGGTTGGTCTGAATCCACCTTCGGCGTGAAGGAACGTAGCGGTCTGCCGCAGGCAGCGCTGAACTACATCAAGCGTATTGAAGAACTGACCGGTGTGCCGATTGATATTATCTCAACTGGCCCAGACCGTACTGAAAC
This sequence comes from Citrobacter sp. B72, assembly GCF_016894305.1. Classification (NCBI taxonomy): domain Bacteria; kingdom Pseudomonadati; phylum Pseudomonadota; class Gammaproteobacteria; order Enterobacterales; family Enterobacteriaceae; genus Citrobacter; species Citrobacter sp. B72. The sequence continues at coordinate 4,407,279 of NZ_CP069801.1, read as the reverse complement.
CATGATCCTGCGCGACCCGTTCGACGCATAATTCTGGTTATAGCGTAGCGTCAAACGGCGCTGCGCTTGCACTAATTTATGCCGGATAAGGTGCTTTGCATCAGAACCCGGCTTAAAATCACGTAAGTTCCTCGCTTTTTTCCTTCCCGAACTGAAATAAATTAGCGACCTGGCTGGTGGCTGGTTTATCATCAATGTAATTAATACTACCAGGTATATCCGTTTTATCCCTTTTCCTGAGGTTGATGTGCAGTTAACAAGTTTCACCGATTACGGATTACGTGCGCTAATCTACATGGCGTCACTTCCCGAAGGACGTATGACCAGTATTTCTGAGGTGACAGAAGTCTACGGCGTGTCCCGTAATCATATGGTCAAAATAATCAATCAACTTAGCCGGGCGGGCTTTGTTACTGCTATTCGAGGAAAAAATGGCGGTATCCGCCTGGGTAAACCCGCTAAGGATATTGGTATTGGTGATGTGGTTCGCGAGCTGGAACCCTTATCGTTGGTCAACTGTAGCAGCGAGTTTTGCCACATTACCCCGGCCTGTCGACTCAAACAGGCGCTTTCTAAAGCAGTGCAAAGTTTTCTCACGGAACTGGACAACTACACACTTGCTGATTTGGTTGAAAAGAATCAACCGCTTTATAAATTATTGCTGGTGGAGTAACGACTCCCGCCAGCAGCGATGATGACGGAGGAACCGACATGTCACAAGATCCTTTCCAGGAACGCGAAGCAGAAAAATACGCGAATCCTATCCCGAGCCGGGAATTTATCCTCGAACATTTAACTAAACGTGAAAAGCCGGCCAACCGCGATGAGCTGGCCGCTGAACTCAATATTGAAGGTGAAGAGCAGCAAGAAGCGCTGCGTCGTCGCCTGCGCGCGATGGAGCGTGACGGACAACTGGTCTTCACCCGTCGTCAATGCTATGCGCTGCCGGAGCGTCTCGACCTGCTGAAAGGTACCGTTATTGGCCACCGTGATGGCTACGGCTTTCTGCGCGTTGAAGGCCGCAAAGATGACCTGTATCTGTCCAGCGAGCAAATGAAAACCTGCATTCATGGCGATCAGGTGCTGGCGCAGCCGTTGGGCGCGGACCGTAAAGGTCGCCGCGAAGCGCGTATTGTGCGCGTACTGGTGCCGAAAACCAGCCAGATTGTCGGCCGCTACTTCACCGACGCTGGTGTTGGATTTGTCGTCCCAGACGACAGCCGCCTGAGCTTCGATATTCTGATCCCGCCGGAAGAGGTAATGGGCGCTCGTATGGGCTTTGTGGTTGTCGTTGAACTGACCCAGCGTCCAACTCGCCGCACTAAAGCGGTGGGTAAAATTGTTGAAGTGCTGGGTGACAACATGGGAACCAGCATGGCCGTTGATATGGCCCTGCGTACTCATGAAATTCCATATATCTGGCCGCAGGCGGTTGAGAAACAGGTCGCCGGGCTGAAAGAGGAAGTGCCGGAAGAGGCGAAAGTAGGACGTGTCGATCTGCGCTCCCTGCCGCTGGTGACTATCGATGGCGAAGATGCGCGCGACTTCGACGATGCGGTCTACTGCGAGAAGAAACGCGGCGGTGGTTGGCGTTTATGGGTGGCGATTGCTGACGTAAGCTATTACGTTCGCCCGCCGACTCCGCTGGACCAGGAAGCGCGTAGCCGTGGCACATCCGTTTACTTCCCGTCGCAGGTAGTTCCGATGCTGCCGGAAGTGCTGTCTAACGGATTGTGTTCACTCAACCCGCAGGTGGACCGGTTGTGTATGGTCTGTGAAATGACCATTTCGTCGAAAGGCCGCTTAACTGGCTTTAAATTCTACGAAGCGGTCATGAGCTCCCATGCGCGTCTGACCTACACCAAGGTCTGGCATATGCTGCAAGGCGACCAGGAGCTGCGTGAGCAGTACGCACCGTTGGTTAAACACATTGAAGAGCTGCATAACCTCTACAAAGTGCTGGATAAGGCCCGTGAAGAGCGTGGCGGTATCTCGTTTGAAAGTGAAGAGGCGAAGTTTATCTTCAATGCTGAACGCCGTATTGAGCGTATCGAGCAGACGCAGCGTAACGACGCACACAAGCTGATTGAAGAGTGCATGATCATGGCGAACATCTCAGCGGCGCGATTCGTTGAGAAAGCCAAAGAGCCAGCACTGTTCCGTATTCACGATAAGCCGACGACCGAAGCGATTAACTCGTTCCGTTCCGTCCTGGCAGAACTGGGGCTGGAGCTGCCTGGTGGCAACAAACCTGAGCCGCGTGATTACGCTGAACTGCTGGAGTCGATTGCTGACCGTCCTGACGCAGAAATGCTGCAAACCATGCTGCTGCGTTCGATGAAGCAGGCGATTTACGATCCGGAAAACCGTGGTCACTTTGGCCTGGCGCTGCAATCTTATGCACACTTTACTTCACCGATCCGTCGTTACCCGGATCTCTCCTTGCACCGGGCGATTAAGTATCTGCTGGCGCAGGAGCAGGGCCATAAGGGCAACACCACGGAAACCGGTGGCTACCATTATTCGATGGAAGAGATGCTGCAACTGGGTCAGCACTGTTCGATGGCCGAGCGCCGTGCTGATGAAGCTACGCGCGATGTCTCTGACTGGCTGAAGTGCGACTTCATGCTGGACCAGGTGGGTAATGTCTTCAAAGGCGTGATTGCCAGCGTGACCGGATTTGGTTTCTTTGTCCGTCTTGATGAACTGTTTATCGACGGTCTGGTGCATGTCTCCTCTCTGGATAACGACTACTATCGTTTCGACCAGGTTGGGCAGCGCCTGACGGGGGAGTCCAGCGGCCAGATGTATCGCCTGGGCGATCGCGTGGAAGTTCGCGTGGAAGCAGTCAACATGGACGAGCGTAAGATCGACTTCAGCTTGATCTCCAGCGAACGTGCGCCGCGTAATGAAGGTAAAACCGCCCGCGAAAAAGCCAAAAAAGGCGATGCGGGTAAAAATACCGGTAAACGTCGTCAGATGGGCAAAAAGGTGAATTTCGAGCCGGACAGCGCTTTCCGCGGCGAGAAGAAAGGCAGAGCCAAACCTCAGGCGGATAAGAATGCGGCTGAGAAGAAAGGCGATAAAAAAGCGAAAAAGCCCTCGGCAAAAACGCTTAAAATTGCTGCCGCCACTAAAGCTAAACGTGCGGCGAAAAAGAAAGTCGCACAATAACAGCCATAGACTGTAAGTCGGGCAACCTTCGCGTTGCCCGGCGTTACGCATAAACTATTAACGAGTACATTCATGAGTGAAATGATTTACGGCATCCATGCGGTGCAGGCCCTGCTGGAACGTGCGCCTGAGCGCTTCCAGGACGTCTTTATTCTCAAAGGTCGTGAAGATAAACGCCTGCTGCCGCTGATCCACGCACTGGAAGCACAGGGTGTTGTCATTCAACTGGCTAACCGTCAGTTTCTGGATGAGAAAAGCGAGGGTGCGGTACATCAGGGGATTATTGCTCGCGTGAAGCCGGGCCGTCAGTATCAGGAAAACGATCTGCCGGATCTGATTGCTACGCTCGATCAGCCGTTCTTTTTGATTCTCGATGGCGTCACCGATCCGCATAACCTGGGTGCATGCCTGCGTAGCGCTGATGCTGCTGGCGTACATGCTGTAATCGTACCGAAGGATCGTTCCGCACAGTTGAATGCGACGGCGAAAAAAGTGGCCTGTGGTGCGGCAGAAAGCGTACCGCTGATCCGCGTGACCAACCTGGCGCGCACCATGCGTATGCTGCAGGAAGAGAATATCTGGATCGTCGGAACCGCAGGTGAAGCCGACCATACTCTCTATCAGAGCAAAATGACCGGTCGTCTGGCGCTGGTGATGGGCGCAGAGGGTGAAGGTATGCGCCGTCTGACTCGCGAACACTGTGACGAACTGATCAGCATCCCGATGGCAGGGAGCGTTTCGTCATTGAACGTTTCAGTTGCGACGGGCATCTGCCTGTTTGAAGCCGTCCGCCAGCGCGGCTAAACTTATTTTTCAGACAAAGTCACCCGGATTCGGGTGGCTTTTTTTTATTTTAAACGAGTATGATAAAGGGTAGGAAATGATATTCATTTCATTTATTTCTAATTGAATTATATATGGATAATATATGGCATGGACTCCGCAGTTGCTTGCTGAAGCAGTACAAACTCTTCCTGAATTAAATATAGATATTGAATATAACGAGCAATCATTAATTATCAAAATGAATGATTATGGTGATTTATCACTCGGTATTTTATTCACATCCCGCCAGATAATTATTGAAACAGTTATTTGTCCTGTCTGCAGTATTAATCAGAAAAATGAATTCAATATTTTCTTATTACGTAATCAGAAACTTCTTCCTCTGTCTTCCGTGGGGATTTCTCGCGTTCAGCAGGATGAATATTACGTCGCATTTGGAGCACTTTCGCTTAATTCATCACTTGATGATGTAGTGCTGGAGATGACTACGCTTGCGGAAAACGCGCTAGATCTGGCTGAAATCACTGAAGAATACACTCACGAATAACAAGGAACGCTATTTATGGGAATTTTAAAAAGCCTGTTTACCCTCGGTAAGTCCGTGCTTTCTCAGGCGGAAGAGTCAATTGAAGAAGCGCAGGGGGTCCGCATGCTGGAGCAGCATATCCGTGATGCGAAAGGTGAGCTGGATAAAGCCGGAAAATCACGAGTAGACCTGCTGGCGCGCGTGAGGCTGAGTAATGACAAGTTGAACGATCTGCGTGAGCGTAAATCCAGTCTGGAAACACGAGTGTTGGAAGCGCTGAGTAAAAACGCTAACCCGTCACTGATCAACGAAGTTGCTGAAGAAATTGCCCGCTTAGAGAATGTCATTGCTGCAGAAGAGCAAGTACTCGCTAACCTTGAAGTGTCGCGGGATGGCGTTGAAAAAGCGGTGAGTGCAACCGCACAACGGATTGCACAGTTTGAACAGCAGCTTGAGGTGGTAAAGGCGACGGAAGCGATGCAGCGCGCCCAGCAGGCAGTGACTACCTCAACCGTAGGCGCGTCTTCGAGTGTGTCTACAGCCGCAGAGTCGCTCAAGCGTTTGCAAACGCGACAGGCAGAGCGTCAGGCCCGTCTGGATGCCGCTGCGCAGCTGGAAAAGGTTGCGGATGGGCGTGACCTGGATGAGAAGCTGGCCGAAGCCGGCATTGGGGCGAGCAATAAAAGTTCGGCTCAGGATGTACTGGCACGACTGCAGCGTCAGCAAGGCGAGTAATGCTGTTTACCTGGGTCATCAAAACGTGCCAACGACATCTTTCAAGACTGACCTGGCCTGCATTATTCGGCCTGTTCGCTGGGCAGTACCTGTTTTGTTACCTGGTGCTGAGATTACTGAGTGAAGAAACGCTGGTGGGTCGTCTGAGCGATTTTATCTATTACTGCTCAGTCGTCGGCTCAACATTGGGTTTTGGCGACATCAGTCCGCAAACTGCGGCAGGCCGGATTTTTACGGCGATCTGGCAAATTCCTGTCAGCGTTGGTTTATTTGGCGCATTAATGGGAAAGGTTATCGGCCTGGTGCAAGGGATGTTAGCAAAAGGAATGATGGGGATGGGAGATTATCGGCATTTGCGAAACCATATGCTGGTGGTCGGCTGGCGAGGCCACCAGACGGAAAAAATGATATCGCTGCTGCTGTATGACACCCGGCGTGTTTTTGAGCGGGTGCTCCTGTGTGAATCCGATGACATACAGCATCCTTTGTCGGGAAATAACTGGGTCGATTTCATTCGTATACGTAATTTTAATGACCCGCAAGAGCATGCTCGTATGGGGTTATGCAATTGCCAGAGTGCGATCATATTTGCTCGTACAGATGAACTCACGTTCACCATCGCGCTTTCACTGGCGGATTCGATTCCTGAACAATGCCATGTGGTTGCTTATATGGAAGATGAGCGTTACGCAGGATTGCTGGAAGTTCATTGTCCACGTATTGAAATTGTGCGCAATCTCTCCGCTGAGCAGCTTTCTCGATCCATTCAGGATCCGGGGTCTTCGCAGTCGGTCGCATCCATCATGAATCCCATGCTGGGTGATACAGGGTTTGCCGTGCCAATACCTGAGGAGGTCGTTTCAATTCGTTATGGCGATCTCATGCGTTATATGAAGCTTCGCCACGATGCCACAGTTTTGGGTATTAGCAGCTGCAAAAATGGTCGGGGTATGGAATTAAATCCGGTCATTTCGACAGAGGTAAAGGGCGGTATGTGGCTGCATTTGATAGGTAACAGCCGCATTCTGGCGAAAGAGATTGCATGGATGGAGATAGAGGGAAAATGATGACGAGTTTTATCCGGCGTTTATTTGGTAAAGAGGCTGCTGTTGCGCCAGCTCGCGGGCCGTTAGGGTTACATCTGAATGCTGGTTTTACGCTTAACACGCTGGCATTTCGTCTGCTTGAAGAGTCACTATTGATCGAATTGCCTGGTGAGGAGTACACCGTTGCAGCCGCCAGCCACATTGATTTAGGCGGCGGAAGCCAGATTTTTCGCTACTACACGTCCGGAGAAGAGTTTCTGCAAATTAATACCACGGGCGGCTCAGACATTGATGATATCGACGATATCAAATTCTTTGTTTATGCGGAAAGTTACGGGATTTCGCAGAAAAAACACTGGCAGTCTGCCATTAGCCCTTCTGCAATAGGGACCCCGGTGCTGAGCTGGCAGGAAGAGCGCTGGCAACGCTTTTTTAACGAGGAAGAACCGGGGAACATTGAGCCGGTTTATATGCTGGAAAAAGTAGAAAATCATCAGCATGCCATATGGAATGTACATAATTTTACCATGGGCTATCAGCGACAGGTTACAGAGGATACATGGGAATACCTGCTGTTGAACGGTGAAGAGTCGTTTAATGAGCAGGGAGAGCCAGAGTGGGTATTCTCACGGGCGCTGGGTGTAGATATTCCATTAACATCACTTAATGTAATTGGTTAATTTCAGGGAAGGTTACACAATGCACATACTGGATTCATTACTGGCTTTTTGTGCCTATTTTTTTATTGGCGCGGCCATGGTGATCGTTTTTCTGTTTATATACTCAAAAATCACGCCGCACAACGAGTGGCAACTGATTAAAAACAATAATACGGCAGCGTCACTGGCCTTTAGCGGCACGTTGCTGGGCTACGTTATTCCATTATCCAGCGCGGCAATTAACGCCGTCAGCATTCCGGATTATTTCGCCTGGGGCGGCATCGCGCTGGTGATACAACTCGTCATTTACGGCGGTGTGCGTTTATACATGCCGGCACTGAGTGAAAAAATTATTAACCATAATACTGCAGCGGGATTATTTATGGGGACTGCTGCCCTGGCGGGGGGCATTTTTAACGCCGCCTGCATGACATGGTAATGGACGATCATGGCAAGAAAACGTAAATCTGGAAACAAAAACAGGGTGCCAGGGCATTCTGCCATCACGCGAATTGGGCGCCCGGCGAACCCCTATGCAAAAAAACGCAGCCGATACAGTGGAAAATACCTGACGCTGGCCATTATGGGCGGAGCGGCATTTTTTGTCCTCAAAGGATGTGCTGATGACGGCAATACCGATAATGATGGTGACGGTACTTTTTACTCTGCAGTGAGTGAATGCATTGACGATGGCAATAGCGCCACTGTTTGTGCCGATGGCTGGAACAATGCGAAAACAGAGTTCTACTCCAGCCTGCCAAAGCAAATGAACAAGCAGAGCTGTCAGACGCAGTTTGGCGACTGCTATCTCGATAGTACCGATCAAAGCTGGGTGCCGATATTCTCCGGTTTTTTACTCAGCCGCGTCATTCGCAAAAATCGCGACGAACAATATGTTTATAGCAGCGGCGGTTCTTCCTATGCTTCGCGCCCGGTCTGGCGTACGACTTCCGGGGATTACAGTTGGCGTTCCGGTAGTGGAAAACATGATACTGCAACCAGCCATAGTTATACGACGAAGAAAGTCTCGACGGTTTCACGCGGCGGCTACGGGCGTTCGTCCAGCGCGCGTGGGCACTGGGGAGGTTAACGATGCTGCGACATGATGTCCCTGTTCGCCAGGATTTGGACCGGATCGCCTACGATCACGGCTTTGATTTTCATATTATCGATAACGAGATATACTGGGATGAGAGCCGGGCATACCGCTTTACGCTCCGGCAAGTGGAAGAGCAGATCGAAAAACCCACTGCGGAACTGCACCAGATGTGTCTGGATGTCGTCGAACGAGCAGTTAACGACGAACAGATTATGCAGCAACTGGCGATCCCGCCGCTGTACTGGGACGTTATTGCCGAAAGCTGGCGCAATCGCGATCCCTCCCTGTACGGCCGCATGGATTTTGTCTGGTGCGGAAATAACGCCCCGGTCAAGCTGCTGGAGTACAACGCGGATACGCCAACGTCGCTTTATGAGTCAGCGTATTTCCAGTGGCTATGGCTGGAAGATGCGCGTCGCAGCGGGGTGATCACACGCGACGCCGACCAGTACAACGCCATTCAGGAGCGGCTAATCTCCCGTTTTGCTGAGCTTTATAGCCCAGAGCCCTTCTATTTTTGCTGCTGCGAAGATACTGACGAAGATCGTACCACGGTGTTGTATTTACAGGATTGCGCGCAGCAGGCCGGGCAAGAATCACGGTTTATTTACGTGGAGGATCTGGGTCTTGGCGTTGGCGGCGTTCTCACTGACCTTGACGATAACGTCATTCGTCGCGCCTTTAAGCTCTATCCCCTGGAGTGGATGATGCGAGATGAGAATGGCCCCTTGCTGCGCCATCGCCGCGAACAGTGGGTTGAGCCGTTGTGGAAGAGTGTTCTCAGCAATAAAGGGCTAATGCCTTTGCTGTGGCATTTTTTTCCCAACCATCCCAACCTGCTGCCTGCCTGGTTTGACGGTGAAACGCCACAAATTGCGGCTGGTGAAAGCTATGTACGCAAACCGATATTTTCTCGAGAGGGGGGTAACGTCACCATTTTTGATGGTCAGCAGCAGATAGTGGAGCATGCTGAGGGTGATTACGCGGAAGAACCGATGATCTATCAGGCATTTCAGCCATTACCGCGCTTTGGCGACAGCTACACGTTGATTGGCAGTTGGATCGTGGATGATGAAGCCTGTGGTATGGGGATCCGCGAGGATAATACTTTGATCACTAAAGATACTTCTCGTTTTATTCCTCATTATATTGCGGGCTAACCGTACTTTTGTGATCTCCCTCCGTCGCGAATAATGTGGTTCTGACCATACTTAAAGCGACGGCCATTGACGGAGGGAGACACAATGCACTGGCAAACGCATACCGTTTTTAACCAACCTGTACCGCTCAATAACAGTAACTTATATTTGTCCGACGGCGCACTGTGCGAAGCGGTTATCCGCGAAGGCGCTGGTTGGGACAGCGATCTTCTTGCCAGTATTGGTCAGCAGCTAGGGACTGCCGAGTCGCTCGAACTGGGGCGTCTGGCCAATGCTTTTCCACCTGAACTGTTGCGCTACGACCCGCAGGGGCAGCGGCTGGATGATGTGCGTTTTCATCCTGCCTGGCATTTGCTGATGCAGGGATTATGCGCCAACCGCGTACATAATCTGGCCTGGGAAGAAGATGCGAGGCAGGGAACATTTGTTGCCCGGGCGGCCCGTTTCATGCTGCATGCGCAGGTGGAAGCTGGCACGTTGTGTCCGGTGACCATGACTTTTGCCGCCACGCCGCTGTTACTTCAGATGTTACCCGCCCCCTTTCACGACTGGCTTACGCCGCTGCTAAGCGACCGTTATGACTCGCATTTACTGCCAGGTAGGCAAAAGCGTGGGCTGCTTATCGGCATGGGCATGACTGAGAAACAGGGTGGTTCAGATGTGCTGAGCAATACCACTCAGGCAGAACGTCTTGCTGACGGCTCGTATCGGCTGGTGGGACATAAGTGGTTTTTCTCCGTGCCGCAAAGCGATGCCCATTTAGTGCTGGCCCAGGCTAAGGGGGGATTATCCTGCTTTTTTGTGCCGCGATTTTTACCTGACGGGCAGCGTAATGCTATCCGTCTTGAGAGATTGAAAGATAAGTTAGGCAACCGCTCCAACGCCAGCTGCGAGGTTGAATTCCACGATGCGATTGGCTGGCTATTGGGTGACGAAGGGGAAGGTATACGCCATATCCTGAAAATGGGGGGGATGACGCGTTTTGACTGTGCGCTCGGTAGTCACGGTATGATGCGGCGTGCTTTTTCCGTCGCGATTTACCATGCTCACCAGCGACAGGTTTTTGGCAAGCCATTGATTGAACAGCCGATGATGCGTCAAGTGTTAGGTCGGATGGCGCTCCAACTGGAAGGTCAAACGGCGTTACTGTTTCGACTGGCGCGGGCCTGGGACCGCCGTGCTGATGCTAAAGAAGCGCTGTGGGCCAGGTTGTTCACGCCAGCGGCGAAATTCTCCGTTTGCAAAAGCGGTATGCCATTTGTGGCAGAGGCGATGGAAGTGCTGGGTGGGATTGGCTATTGCGAGGAGAGCGAGCTGCCGCGTTTGTATCGTGAAATGCCGGTAAACAGTATCTGGGAAGGCTCTGGCAACATTATGTGCCTTGATGTATTGCGGGTACTGACCAAACAACCCGGCATATACGAGATGCTCAGTGAAGCCTTTGCGGAAGTCAAAGGGCAAGACCGACATTACGATCGAATGGTACGTCAGCTCCAGCAGCGTTTACGTAAACCCAGCGAGGCATTGGGGCGGGAGATTACGCAGCAGCTTTTCCAGCTTGGTTGCGGAGCGCAGATGTTGCGCTATGCCTCTCCACCAGTGGCGCAGGCCTGGTGCCAAATGATGCTTGATACGCGGGGGGGACTACGATTGTCTGAGCAGGTGCTGAATGATTTGCTTCTGCGGGCAACGGGGGGATTACGGTAATAATATGCCTGATGGCGACGCTTTCGCGTCTTATCATGTCTACAGTTCACTGTAGCTCAGATAAGTTTACGCCATCCGGCAATGTGTTAAGCATAGAGTATGGCCTGTACGCGCCAGTTGTCGGGCTGCTGATCTTCGTACATTTGAATGATCCGATACCATGAGGCACCTTGTTCATCCGCTTTTAACGCGACAACACGTTCTACATCCTGCGGATTTCCTGCAATGTTACTGACAGATATCTGGCCAATTTCGTTCAGGCCAGTAACACAGTCAGCACTGGCGAATTCGGCAGACTGCGCCGTAGTACCTACCAGTCCGGCAGAAAGCAGCAGTGAGGATAAGGCAAGTGATTGTTTCATCGTCAGCTCCATTATTCGTACCCCTACACACGGCAGGGCATTCCATCGCGATAATAAACCTCAAGCTTCCTGCTGTTGGTTTATTGTGCACAGGTAAACGCATAGGGGCGCAAAGCAATGTAAAGCTGACTAAATTTCAACCCAATGTTATTTACGATACAAAATAGCCTGTGAATACCATTGGCCTGTCACGATAGTTTCATCCACTAATAAAACCACGTAGTAATCAGCTTTAGCCGCGGCGGCTTTGGCACGGATCTCTGCCAGCGCATCATCCGGAGAGCCTCTTACCAGCGCGCTAACCGTCCCTAATCGCTGTAACCCATTACTCTGGTCACGGCGGATCTCCTGCGGGTGGTCGGCAACGGGCGGTGCGGGTTGTGGCGTTCCCTGTAGCACGCTACAGGCGCTTAAAAACATAACCAACAACAAAGAGGCAAACCGACGCATAACTCTATCTCGTTTCCTGATAGCCATAGTGTAGTGCCTTATTAATTTCCCTTTAGGGGAATGTTCCCGAATTGTTATCTCTCACGCGATTTTCGAATGAAAATGTTGCGAAAGCGTAACCCAGTTCTCAACATTATGAATCATTGCCGAACACATTCGCTTGCGTTAAGTATTGCTGCATGGCATACCAGAAAGAAAGAGGCGACAAATGATCGAAATTGAAACACGACAGTTGGCGGGTATCCCTGTCCTGCACGCCGTTCCGGCTGGCAAACGCGAATGTTCACTCCCTTGTATTATCTTCTATCACGGGTTTACCTCTTCAAGCCTGGTTTACAGCTATTTTGCCGTTGCGCTGGCTCAGGCCGGGTTCCGCGTCGTCATGCCAGATGCGCCCGACCATGGCGCTCGCTTCAAAAGCGATGCCCAGGTGCGGATGCATCGCTTCTGGCATATTTTGCAGCAAAATATGCAGGAGTTTACGACGTTACGTGCGGCGCTGGTGGCGGAAAATTGGCTTTCAGATGAGCGGCTTGCCGTCGGTGGGGCGTCGATGGGGGGAATGACAGCATTGGGCATAATGGCGCGCCATCCTGAGGTTAAATGTGTAGCCAGCCTGATGGGTTCAGGCTATTTTACCCGGCTTGCGCAGACGCTGTTTCCCCCTTTACTGGTTCAGACCCCAGAGCAGCAGGCGGAATTTGATGCCGTTATCGCCCCGCTTGCCGAATGGGATGTTACGCATCAGTTACCACGCCTCGCTGACAGGCCGTTGCTGCTGTGGCATGGACAGGATGATGATGTTGTACCGGCTGTTGAAACCTTCCGCTTACAGCAAGCGCTGATTCAGGCAGGTTTGGACAACAATCTGACCTGCCTGTGGGAAGCGGGCGTACGACATCGCATCACGCCAGAAGCGCTGGCTGCGACGGTGACGTTTTTCCGCCAGCACCTTTAAACGCGCATAATGCTCACGCCCTGAGCTTCGAGCTGTTGCAGGATCTCAGGGTTTGCATTTTTGCCAGTAATCAGCATGTCGATTTGGTCAGCGCGACTGAACAGCATCCCCGCACGTTCACCGACTTTACTGCTATCGACCAGTACCACCAGTTTGCCCACCACGTTAAGCATCTTCTGCTCGGCCATCGCGGTCAGCATATCGGTTTTATACAGTCCGTCCGCGGTCAACCCTTTGCCACTGGTGAACATCCAGTGCCCGGCATACAGGCTATTTTCACTGCCTTGCGGGCTAAGCGTGATGGATTGGCTTTTGTTATATTGCCCTCCCATGATGATCACACTGTCATGCTCCTGGTCGATCAGATAGTTCGCCAGCGGCAGATAATTAGTGATGATCTGCACCGGCTTGCCGCACATTTCGCGACCCAGCAGAAAGGCGGTCGATCCGCAGTTGATCACCACGCTTTCACCCGCATTCACAAGCTGGGATGCCGCCTTGGCAATGCGAACTTTTTCATCGTGGTTCTGTGCCTGGTGCAGATTCATTGGCGTCCAGCGCGGTCGCTGCTGGGTAATAGCTTCTGCGCCGTTGCGGACTTTCTTGAGTTTGCCGCTTTCATCGAGTTTGTTGATATCCCGGCGTGCTGTGGCGGGTGAAATCCCCAGACGCTCAATCACGTTCTCAACGGTAACAAAGCCCAACTGCGCCAGCATATCCAGCAATATTTGATGTCTTTGTGCTTCAGTCATGAGCTATTCCGATACAAATTGATTTGAAAAGATGATATTTGAAATAGCCTGGAAATACTAAAGTAAATGGGAAAAAATGCCGGGATGGCCCGGCATTTTGTGTGGATCACAAGAACGATTTAAACGGTAAATCCGGTTCAATCGTGAAGCAGTCGTCAAAGCCGCGCGGATAGTGATATTCAAAGTTATCTTTGTCCAGCGGCCAGGTAAACTTGCCACCCACCTGCCAGATAAAAGGCTTAAAGCCATACTTCAGCCGATCCTTTTTCATCTCCCACAGTACGCGGATCTCCTGAGGATCGGCCTGGAAGTTTGACCAGATATCGTGATGGAAAGGGATCACCACTTTTGTATTCAGGGCCTCCGCCATACGCAGCATGTCGGAACTGGTCATTTTGTCCGTAATACCCCGTGGGTTCTCGCCGTAGGATCCGAGCGCGACGTCGATCTGGTGCTCATTGCCATGCTTTGCATAGTAGTTGGAGTAGTGTGAATCACCGCTGTGATAAAGCGTACCGCCCGGCGTTTTGAACAGATAGTTTACGGCACGGGCATCCATACCATCCGGCAGCACACCTGCCGCTTTTTGATCGGCAGGAAGCGTGATCAATGCCGTACGATCAAACGCATCAAGCGCGTGAATTTCAATATCTTTCACTTTCACCACATCGCCAGGTTTTACCACGATGCAGCGCTCTTTTGGTACACCCCAACCGATCCACAGATCCACACAAGTCTGCGGTCCAATAAACGGCACGTCGTCGGCACAGTTCTGCATGACGGCTGCCGCAACATTTACGTCGATGTGATCGTTATGATCGTGCGTGGCCAGCACCGCATCGATCTGACGAATGGCAAACGGATCAAGAACAAACGGTGTGGTGCGCAGGTTTGGCTGCAGTTTCTTCACGCCCGCCATGCGTTGCATCTGGTGACCGGTTTTCATCAGCGGGTTACCGTGACTCTGTTTACCCGTACCGCACCAGAAATCGACGCAGACGTTAGTTCCGCCTTCAGACTTTAGCCAAATTCCGGTACAGCCAAGCCACCACATAGCGAAAGTGCCAGGTGCGACCTGTTCCTGCTCGATCTCTTCATTGAGCCAGCTTCCCCACTCCGGGAATGTGCTCAGAATCCATGATTCACGCGTGATGCTTTTTACTTTACTCATCGCAATTACCTTCATGTTTGTTCAAGTTGAATCAAGTTATGATTTGTTTTGATTGATACTGACATCATTTTCTCAAGAAGGCAATGCGCTGATTTTTGGTGTTGAATGGGAAAATGTGAACAAATTACAACGTGACAAGATGGTTTATATGAAATGTATTTTTGTATTTTATTGTTTTAAATGAATTTATTTTGACGTGTATGAATTTGAAGTAAATCCACTCTGCAAGTAAGAGAATTATTTGCGTACTTCATCACATTTAATCAAATTCAATCTTGTTGTGATTACTTTTGAAAATTAGAGTGAGGGCACAACATCCTGGGCATCTGTAATGAATGTTCAGCAACTTCGTCTACTGGAGATCGTTATGGAGATCCTCTACAACATCTTTACCGTCTTTTTTAATCAGGTCATGACCAATGCACCGTTGCTGTTGGGTATTGTGACCTGCCTCGGCTATATCCTGTTGCGTAAAAGTGTCAGCGTCATTATCAAAGGTACGATCAAAACGATTATCGGTTTTATGTTATTGCAGGCAGGGTCGGGCATTCTGACCAGCACGTTTAAACCGGTGGTGGCGAAGATGTCTGAGGTTTACGGTATCAATGGCGCGATCTCCGATACCTATGCCTCCATGATGGCAACCATCGAACGAATGGGTGATGCCTACAGTTGGGTAGGGTACGCCGTACTGTTAGCGCTGGCGCTGAACATTTGTTACGTACTGCTAAGGCGTATTACCGGTATTCGAACCATCATGCTGACTGGGCACATCATGTTCCAGCAGGCGGGGCTGATTGCTGTCTCTTTCTACATCTTTGGTTACCCGATGTGGACCACCATCATCTGTACCGCGGTGCTGGTGTCGCTCTACTGGGGGATTACCTCCAATATGATGTACAAACCGACGCAGGAAGTGACCGACGGCTGCGGTTTTTCCATCGGTCACCAGCAGCAGTTCGCCTCATGGATTGCTTACAAAGTCGCGCCGTATCTGGGTAAGAAAGAGGAGAGCGTAGAAGATCTCAAGCTGCCAGGCTGGCTGAATATCTTCCATGACAACATCGTTTCCACCGCGATTGTGATGACCATCTTTTTCGGGGCGATCCTGCTTTCTTTCGGCATAGATGTGGTTCAGGCGATGGCGGGTAAAACCCACTGGACGGTCTATATCCTGCAAACCGGTTTTTCGTTTGCTGTCGCTATCTTCATCATCACCCAGGGCGTACGTATGTTCGTTGCTGAACTTTCAGAAGCGTTCAACGGTATCTCTCAACGTCTGATCCCCGGGGCGGTGTTGGCTATCGACTGCGCAGCGATTTACAGCTTTGCCCCCAACGCGGTGGTCTGGGGTTTTATGTGGGGCACCATCGGTCAACTGATTGCGGTAGGTATTCTGGTTGCTTGCGGCTCTTCCATCCTGATTATCCCAGGCTTTATCCCGATGTTCTTCTCGAACGCCACTATCGGCGTATTTGCTAACCACTTTGGCGGCTGGCGCGCGGCGCTCAAGATTTGCCTGGTGATGGGGATGATCGAAATCTTCGGCTGCGTCTGGGCGGTTAAGCTCACCGGTATGAGCGCCTGGATGGGCATGGCGGACTGGTCAATTCTGGCACCGCCGATGATGCAAGGCTTTGCCTCCATCGGCATCGTGTTTATGGCCGTCATTATTCTGATTGCACTGGCTTATATGTTTTTCGCAGGACGCACGTTGCGCGCTGAGGAAGACGCAGAAAAACAACTGGCAGAACACTCTGCTTAATAAGGAGTTCCGATTATGACCGTACGTATTCTGGCTGTGTGTGGCAATGGGCAGGGCAGTTCCATGATCATGAAAATGAAAGTGGACCAGTTTTTAACCCAGTCAAATATTGACCATACGGTGAACAGCTGCGCAGTGGGTGAGTACAAAAGTGAACTGAACGGCGCGGATATCATCATCGCCTCTACCCATATTGCCGGTGAAATTACCGTAACTGGCAATAAATATGTTGTTGGCGTACGCAACATGCTGTCCCCTGCCGATTTTGGACCAAAACTGCTGGAAGTGATCAAAGCGCATTTCCCGCAGGACGTGAAGTAAGGAGCGGCATATGAAATTACGTGACTCGCTGGCAGACAATAATTCCATCCTTTTGCAAGCCGAGGCCAGTACCTGGCAGGAAGCGGTAAAGCTTGGTGTGGATCTGTTGGTTAAGGCTGATGTGGTTGAACCACGCTACTACCAGGCCATCCTTGATGGCGTTGAGCAGTTTGGCCCGTACTTTGTGATTGCGCCAGGCCTGGCAATGCCGCACGGCCGTCCGGAGGAAGGGGTTAAGAAAACCGGTTTTGCGCTGGTGACGCTGAAAACGCCGCTGGTGTTTAACCACGAAGATAACGACCCGGTCGATATTCTGATAACGATGGCGGCAGTTGACGCCAACACGCATCAGGAAGTGGGCATCATGCAGATCGTGAATCTCTTTGATGACGAAGCCAATTTTGACCGTTTACGCGCCTGCCGCACCGCGCAGGAAGTGTTGGATTTAATTGATAACGCCACTGCGGCGGCTGTTTAAAAGGATACCAAAATGTCATTACCTATGTTGCAGGTTGCGCTGGATAACCAATCAATGTCTTCCGCGTATGAAACGACGCGTTTGATTGCCGAAGAGGTCGATATCATTGAGGTGGGCACTATTCTTTGCGTGGCAGAGGGCGTGCGCGCCGTACGCGATCTGAAGGCGCTTTACCCGCATAAAATTGTGCTGGCGGACGCCAAAATTGCCGATGCGGGAAAAATCCTCTCCCGCATGTGTTTCGAAGCCAACGCTGACTGGGTCACCGTCATCTGCTGTGCGGATATCAACACCACCAAGGGGGCACTGGAGGTGGCGAAAGAATTTAACGGTGATGTACAGATTGAACTGACGGGTTACTGGACCTGGGAGCAGGCGCAAGAGTGGCGTGACGCGGGCATTGGGCAAGTTGTGTATCACCGCAGCCGTGATGCGCAGGCAGCGGGTGTGGCATGGGGAGAGGCGGATATCAGCGCGATCAAACGCCTGTCCGAGATGGGCTTTA
This sequence comes from Citrobacter sp. B72, assembly GCF_016894305.1. NCBI lineage: Bacteria > Pseudomonadati > Pseudomonadota > Gammaproteobacteria > Enterobacterales > Enterobacteriaceae > Citrobacter > Citrobacter sp. B72. The sequence continues at coordinate 4,389,625 of NZ_CP069801.1, read as the reverse complement.
AAGTCACCGTCACCGGCGGTCTGGCGTTGGAAGATCTGCCGCTGTTCCAGGGAATTCCGATTCACGTCTTTATTGCCGGTCGCAGCATTCGCGATGCCGCCTCTCCGGTGGAAGCGGCCCGTCAGTTCAAACGTTCTATCGCCCAGCTGTGGGGATAAGGAGCGACTATGTTGTCGAAACAGGTCCCGCTCGGTATTTATGAAAAAGCACTCCCCGGCGGGGAGTGCTGGCTGGAGCGTTTGCAGCTGGCGAAGGAACTGGGCTTTGACTTTGTCGAAATGTCGGTTGATGAAACCGACGCTCGCCTGGCGCGTCTTGACTGGAACCGCGAGCAGCGACTGGCGCTGGTGGCCGCTATCGCCGAGACAGGGATACGGGTGCCGTCCATGTGCCTGAGCGCTCATCGTCGTTTCCCGCTTGGCAGTGAAGATGATGCGGTGCGCGAACAGGGGCTGGAGATCATGCGTAAAGCGATTCAGTTTGCGCAGGATATCGGTATTCGCGTTATTCAACTGGCGGGTTACGACGTTTATTACCAGCAGGCCAATAACGAAACGCGTCGTCGGTTTCGCGATGGGCTGAAAGAAAGCGTAGAGATGGCGAGCCGTGCACAGGTGACGCTGGCGATGGAAATCATGGATTATCCACTGATGAATTCGATCAGTAAGGCGCTGGGATACGCTCACTATCTCAACAATCCGTGGTTCCAGTTGTATCCCGATATCGGCAATTTGTCGGCGTGGGACAACGATGTGCAGATGGAGCTGCAGGCGGGAATGGGCCATATCGTTGCCGTACACGTGAAAGATACCAAACCCGGTGTATTCAAGAATGTGCCGTTTGGTGAAGGGGTTGTCGATTTCGAACGTTGTTTTGCGACGCTCAAACAGAGTGGGTATTGCGGGCCATACCTGATTGAGATGTGGAGTGAAACGTCGGACGATCCGGCTCGTGAAGTGGCGAAGGCGCGCGACTGGGTGAAAGCGCGTATGGCCAGCGCCGGTCTGGTGGAGGCGGTGTAATGCAAAAACTCAAACAGCAGGTTTTTGAGGCTAATATGGATCTGCCGCGCTACGGGCTGGTGACGTTTACCTGGGGTAATGTCAGCGCCATCGACCGCGAACGCGGGATGGTGGTGATTAAGCCCAGCGGCGTCGACTACCAGACAATGACAGTGGACGACATGGTAGTTGTGGATCTGCACGGCAACGTGGTGGAAGGACGCTATCGTCCTTCTTCCGATACCGCCACCCATCTGGCGCTGTATCGTCGCTATTCCTCTCTTGGCGGCGTGGTGCATACCCACTCAACCCACGCGACGGCATGGGCGCAGGCAGGTCTGGCAATTCCTGCGCTAGGCACGACGCATGCGGACTACTTCTTTGGCGATATCCCCTGCACCCGGGCGTTAACTGAAGCGGAAGTTCAGGATGAGTATGAGCTGAATACCGGCAGGGTGATTGTTGAAACGCTGGGGGAGGTGGAACCTTTGCATACGCCAGGCGTAGTGGTGTACCAACATGGCCCGTTTGCCTGGGGCAAAGACGCTCATGACGCGGTACATAACGCGGTGGTGATGGAAGAGGTGGCAAAAATGGCATGGATTGCGCGTGGCATTAATCCGGCACTCAGCGCTATCGACAGTTATCTGATGAATAAGCACTTCATGCGTAAGCACGGCCCAAATGCCTATTACGGGCAGAAGTAGGAAAAAACGTTCCGGAGCCAACTCTTCATGGGGATGAGATCGGTCTGGCTTCGGGATTGTTTTGCAAAAAAAGCCCCCAGTGAAGGGGGCAAGTCAAACTGTGGCAATGTTCTCGTTGGTTATTTCTGGTGTTAACGATAAATATCTGCACTGGCGTGCATATTTCCGTTACTACCGGGTTCCCTGGTGAGGATCACGTGGTAGTAGGTTGCGCCTTGCGCATCGGTCTCTTCATTCAGGGCCTGAGTGGCTTCACTTTCAGTGGCGAAGTTATGATTTATGTAAATGACGCCTAAGCTCTGCACATCATCCATGTTCCTGGCCTGATGGTTATCAATTTTGATGGCTGCCGTTGCATTTGCACTGAGCAAAAGCACAGCCAGAAGGGTCAAAACACGGGCTCGCATATGTACCTCCTCGACTGCGGTCTCTGGTTGCCTCTCTCCTGTGAGTGATTAACTTCTGATGTAATTTTAACCGCTACCAGCGCAGTCGATAGCGACCATTTCTGATGCAGTTGTTCAAAAAATTACCGCATAGCCATCTTTTCTTTAATTAACAGTCTGCTGGTGTATACCGCTGCGGTGAAAAAATACCTGCCTTTCGCGCATAAGCTCTTACCAAATAGTCAATTTAATCGGTTGAGTACGCCGTTTATAGTGAGCCGGATAATTAATATAACTTTATGATAATAAGGCAAAAACTTATGGATACTTCATTCATGGATTTCAGCTATTTCGTGGTTATGTTTATGGTCGCGCTGGTGGCTGGCTTTATTAACGTGGTGTCGGGTGGTGGTGGATTTCTCTCTATTGGCGCACTCTTAATTTCTGGTTTACCCCCGGCTAATGCGCTGGCAACCAATAAAATTCAGGCTCTGGGTAGCTCGCTGACCTCCGGAATTTACTTTTTACGCCGAGGACATATCAACGTGCAGGAGCACAAGTATGTGTTTTTATCTGCCTTTATCGGTTCTGCGCTGGGAACGACGCTTATCCAGTTCATTGAACCGGAACTGCTGAAGAAACTGCTCCCAATCCTGATTATCGCAGTCGCCATTTACTTTATTTTTGCGCCAAACCTTAGCGAACCGAAAAGAAAGCAGCAGGTATCCCTGTTTCTCTTCTCGTTGATCGGTGGGGGATGTATTGGTTTTTATGATGGCTTTCTCGGGGCTGGGGCAGGTTCCTTTTATACCCTCAGCTATATTCTGCTGTGGGGATACAGTATTGATAAAGCGCAAATCCACTCGAATTTTATTAACCTGGCGTCGAACATCGCCTCGATTTTGTTCTTCATTTTCGGCGGTAAAATGATCTGGTCGCTGGGTTTGGTGATGTTTGCAGGGCAATCCCTTGGCGCACGTCTTGGTGCGACAGTCGTACTGACGCGCGGTAAGAAAGTCATCCGACCCATGATTGTCATTGTCTCCATTTGTATCAGCATCAAAATGCTGCTGGATATGTATTAATGGCAACATGATAAATAATCGTACAAGCACCTTGAGTTTACCTGCTGACCCCAGTATTATGACGCGTCATTTTTCAGCCGACCTTTAACACGTTCCTTGCCTCCATGGGCCTCGGCTGACCCAGACAGGAGGCTGAATAATCCGTAAGGAGCAATTCGATGCGTCATTACGAAATCGTTTTTATGGTCCATCCTGACCAGAGCGAACAGGTTCCGGGTATGATCGAACGCTACACTGCTGCCATCACTGGTGCAGAAGGCACGATCCACCGTCTGGAAGACTGGGGCCGCCGTCAGCTGGCTTACCCGATCAACAAACTGCACAAAGCTCACTACGTTCTGATGAACGTTGAAGCGCCGCAGGAAGTGATCGATGAGCTGGAAACTACCTTCCGCTTCAACGATGCCGTTATCCGCAGCATGGTTATGCGTACTAAACACGCTGTTACCGAAGCATCTCCGATGGTTAAAGCGAAAGACGAGCGTCGTGAACGTCGCGATGATTTCGCTAACGAAACCGCAGATGATGCTGAAGCTGGGGATTCTGAAGAGTAATTTCTGATGACCAACCGTCTGGCGTTGTCCGGCACTGTGTGCAGGGCCCCCCTTCGAAAGGTCAGTCCATCAGGAATTCCTCATTGCCAGTTCGTGCTTGAGCATCGTTCTGTGCAGGAGGAAGCCGGGTTTCACCGGCAGGCGTGGTGCCAAATGCCCGTTATTATTAGCGGACACGAAAACCAGGCCATTACTCACAGTATAACGGTCGGTAGCGCAGTGACCGTTCAGGGGTTCATATCTTGCCACAAGGCAAAGAACGGCCTGAGCAAAATGGTTCTGCATGCCGAGCAGATTGAATTGATAGATTCTGGAGACTAGCCATATGGCACGTTATTTCCGTCGTCGCAAGTTCTGCCGTTTCACCGCGGAAGGCGTTCAAGAGATCGACTATAAAGATATCGCTACGCTGAAAAACTACATCACCGAAAGCGGTAAGATTGTCCCAAGCCGTATCACCGGTACCCGTGCAAAATACCAGCGTCAGCTGGCTCGCGCTATCAAACGCGCTCGCTACCTGTCCCTGCTGCCGTACACTGATCGTCATCAGTAATCGGTCACGGTCCATTAATACGACTTTGAGAGGATAAGGTAATGCAAGTTATTCTGCTTGATAAAGTAGCAAACCTGGGTAGCCTGGGTGATCAGGTTAACGTTAAAGCGGGCTATGCTCGTAACTTCCTGGTACCACAGGGTAAAGCTGTTCCTGCTACCAAGAAAAACGTTGAATTTTTCGAAGCGCGTCGCGCTGAGCTGGAAGCTAAACTGGCTGACGTTCTGTCCGCTGCTGAAGCTCGTGCTGAGAAAATCAACGCACTGGAAACCGTAACCATCGCGTCTAAAGCTGGCGACGAAGGTAAACTGTTCGGTTCCATCGGTACTCGCGACATCGCTGACGCTGTAACTGCAGCTGGCGTTGAAGTAGCTAAGAGCGAAGTTCGTCTGCCGAACGGCGTTCTACGTACCACTGGCGAGCACGAAGTGAGCTTCCAGGTTCACAGCGAAGTGTTTGCTAAGCTGACTGTAAACGTAGTTGCAGAATAAGTTTTTATTCTGATGACCGCGTAAAAGCGCCGGCCCTGTGCCGGCGTTTTGCTTTTCTGTTCCCCCGCTTTTCTCTCTGGCTATTCTTTATCCTTTTCGGGATAATCACAAAAATAAAACATTATTTCAAAGTGGTGATGGAATGGAACCAACGCACCAACCTCTGTTTGCGCGTAAAAATATTGTCTACCTGAGCGCGGCGTTCTGCTGCCTGCTGTGGGGGAGCGCCTATCCGGCGATCAAAAGCGGATATGAGATCTTCCAGATTGCCACGGATGACATTCCCTCAAAGATTGTCTTTGCCGGATATCGCTTTCTGTTTGCGGGATTATTGCTGCTACTGCTGGCGGTAGCGCAGCGTAAACCGATTGGCCGGTTAAGCCCGCGTCAGTACGGCCAACTCACGCTGTTGGGGCTAACGCAAACCTCGCTGCAATACATCTTCTTCTACATTGGCCTGGCGTTCACGACGGGAGTGAAAGGGTCCATCATGAATGCGACCGGGACCTTCTTCAGCGTGCTGCTGGCCCATTTTATCTACCATAACGACAAACTGAGCTACAACAAAGCGCTGGGCTGTATTCTGGGCTTTACCGGCGTAATGGTGGTGAACTTTAGCAGTGGAATGGATTTTAGCTTCAGCCTGTTAGGCGACGGCTCAGTAGTGATGGCAGCCTTTATTCTCTCTGCTGCCACGCTATATGGAAAACGTATTTCTCAGACGGTGGACCCGACGGTAATGACAGGGTACCAGTTGGGCGGTGGCGGCCTGGCGTTGGTTATCGGCGGCTACGCTTTTGGCGGTACGCTAACCGTACACGGTGCGTCTTCGGTGGCGATTCTCGGCTACCTGACGTTACTCTCTTCGGTCGCTTTCGCCTTGTGGAGTATTCTGCTCAAACATAATCGCGTGGGGATGATTGCGCCGTTTAACTTCCTGATCCCGGTTTCGGGTGCAGTGCTGTCGGCAATATTCCTCGGTGAAAACATTCTCGAATGGAAATATGCGGTAGCGCTGGTGCTGGTGTGTTCGGGGATCTGGTGGGTGAACAAGGTGAAACGCTGACGTTTCACCTTGATGCCTGATGGCGCTATCGCTTATCAGGCCTGGAATCGCGGGGGCACAGCGCTTAACGGGCGCGGATAAAACTGCCGTTAGGTTGGCGGGTAAACAGGACCTGCTGGCCATTTCCGGTATCAATGGTTAATCCTGTCACTACGCCATTGGCATTCTGCCTGATCTGCACCATCTGTCCGTCTTTCAGATTGCTCAGCGGTTTTCCGGCGCCTTCAACCTGTGCCATCGCATACACATCGGTTGGCGGGAGGTTATGGTCACGGAATACCTGCGCCAGCGTTTTACCTGAGTCTACGCGGTAGGAGCGCCACTGCTGGTCAATTCCGCTATCCTGTTGGAAAGGTTGTGTCTGCGGCTGAGATTGCTGGACCTGAGGCTGCGCATCAGGTTCGCCTTCCTGGATTGGCTCTGGCGCAACCGGAGCGACCTGGCCGGGATCATTTTGCGGCGGGACAAGCTGTGCCTGCAGCTGAGCCTCGGTCGGTGGCTGCGACTGTGACTGTAAATCCAGTTGGGCAGTACGCGTCACCACAGGGGTATCGCTGGTGTCACTGGAAGGGAGCAGGAAACCTATCACCAACACAATAGCAGCAATAATAATGCCGCGGCGGTGCATAGGCGGTAGCGGGTCCATAATGCGAAAATTGTCCGGTGCATGCCAGATTTTCGCCAGGGTTGGTTTTAATTCAAAGCGCCCGGGCATGGCTTTCCTCCTGCTCCGCGTCTCGTTCCTCGATCATAGAGTATAGATGGCTAACGCTATGATGTTCGTCATATTACCCGCTTTCGTGACGTCAACGCGGGATATTCCTATTGTTTATGTTTCCTCGCGATTTGTCATCTGTTCCCGAGACAAAGTTTTACCGGATGCGGCATGGCTGATATGCTGCCCGCTACTTTACATCCGATGAAAGGAAATATGATGGCTAACCCGACTTTTGACACTATCGAAGCGCAAGCAAGCTACGGCATTGGTTTGCAGGTAGGACAACAGCTGAGCGAATCCGGACTGGAAGGACTGTTGCCTGAAGCGCTGGTAGCGGGTATCGCTGACGCGCTGGAAGGTAAGCACCCGGCAGTGCCGGTTGATGTTGTGCATCGCGCACTGCGTGAAATCCACGAACGTGCTGATGCAGTTCGTCGCGAGCGTTTCCAGGCTATGGCGGCTGATGGCGTCAAATATCTGGAAGAAAACCGTGAGAAAGACGGTGTGAACAGCACTGAATCCGGTTTGCAGTTCCGTGTTCTGACCCAGGGTGAAGGTGCTATTCCGGCACGTACTGACCGCGTTCGCGTGCACTACACCGGTAAGCTGATCGACGGTACCGTGTTTGACAGCTCTGTCGCACGTGGCGAACCGGCTGAATTCCCGGTTAACGGCGTAATTCCAGGCTGGATTGAAGCGCTGACCCTGATGCCGGTAGGTTCCAAATGGGAACTGACTATTCCTCAGGAACTGGCTTACGGCGAGCGTGGCGCTGGCGCGTCCATTCCTCCGTTCAGCACGCTGGTGTTCGAAGTTGAGCTGCTTGAGATCCTGTAAGCAGTGACTTCTGTTCCCCCCGAGGCCGGGGGGAGCAAAAAAATAGCGTGAAAAGCTATAGTTACGTCGTTGTCGATATTTTATCTTGCAAATGCCCCATCAGCGTGTATTTTTGTGAGCTGATTCGCGCTATCAGAGTGATATGACACTCACTTTAAACATTAAATTAACATTATATCTAAATCTTAGTATTCATCCCGCCAATTCTTACCTAATATCGATGAGTCCTGATAACAGGATCGTCGTATCATAGACACACTAAAGGCCGTAGAGCCTGAACAACACAGACAGGTACAGGAAGAAAAAACATGGTAGATCAGGTAAAAGTCGACACCGCTGAAGAGGCGTCGTCTGAACAGTCGCTACGGCGCAATCTCACAAACCGTCATATTCAACTTATTGCTATTGGTGGCGCTATCGGTACTGGCCTGTTTATGGGCTCCGGTAAAACCATCAGTCTCGCCGGACCGTCGATCATCTTTGTGTATATGATCATCGGTTTTATGCTGTTTTTCGTGATGCGTGCAATGGGTGAATTGCTGCTCTCGAATCTGGAGTACAAATCGTTTAGTGATTTTGCCTCTGACCTGCTCGGGCCATGGGCCGGGTATTTTACCGGTTGGACCTACTGGTTTTGCTGGGTCGTTACCGGGATGGCAGACGTTGTCGCCATTACCGCGTATGCGCAATTCTGGTTCCCCGAACTCTCAGACTGGGTCGCCTCGCTGGCGGTGATCGTGCTACTGCTGAGCCTTAACCTCGCCACCGTAAAAATGTTCGGTGAGATGGAGTTTTGGTTCGCGATGATCAAAATCGTTGCCATTATCGGCCTGATTGTCGTCGGTCTGGTGATGGTGCTGACGCACTTCCAGTCGCCAACCGGCGTTCAGGCATCGTTCACGCACTTGTGGAATGACGGTGGCTGGTTCCCGAAAGGTCTGAGCGGCTTCTTTGCCGGCTTCCAGATAGCGGTGTTCGCATTTGTGGGTATTGAGCTGGTGGGTACGACCGCAGCGGAAACCAAGGACCCGGAGAAATCTCTGCCGCGCGCCATTAACTCGATTCCAATCCGTATCATCATGTTCTACGTGTTCGCGCTGATCGTGATTATGTCCGTTACGCCGTGGAGCTCGGTAGTGCCAACCAAGAGCCCATTCGTTGAACTGTTTGTGCTGGTTGGTCTGCCTGCTGCGGCGAGCCTGATCAACTTTGTTGTACTGACTTCAGCTGCCTCTTCTGCAAACAGCGGCGTGTTCTCTACCAGCCGTATGCTGTTCGGTCTGGCGCAGGAAGGCGTTGCGCCTAAAGCGTTTGCCAAACTCTCAAAACGCGCAGTTCCGGCGAAGGGTTTAACCTTCTCCTGTATCTGTCTGCTGGGCGGCGTGGTGATGCTGTACGTGAATCCGAGCGTGATTGGCGCCTTCACCATGATCACCACTGTATCGGCGATTCTGTTCATGTTCGTCTGGACCATCATTCTTTGCTCGTACCTGGTGTACCGCAAGCAACGTCCTCACCTGCATGAAAAATCAATCTACAAGATGCCGTTAGGCAAGCTGATGTGCTGGGTATGTATGGCGTTTTTCGTCTTCGTACTGGTACTGCTGACGCTGGAAGAAGATACCCGCCAGGCGCTGATCGTCACGCCGTTGTGGTTCATCGCGCTGGGTCTGGGCTGGTTGTTTATCGGTAAGAAACGTATGGCAGGCGTGCGTTAATCGCTAAGACGTGAGATGTAGGCCGGATAAGGCGTTTACGCCGCATCCGGCAATATGCTGGCGGGATTGCCTGATGCGGCTTCGCCTTATCAGGCCTACGTTCGAGGTCGTTGTAGGCCCGGTAAGCGCTAGCGCCACCGGGCTTTTTTATTCACCTGCGAGGGCACGCGGGAACAACACATTGTTTTCCAAGCTGATGTGTTCCATCAGGTCGTCGATCATCTCGTTAATGCCGTTATACATGGCTTTCCAGGTGGTGCAGGCCTCTGGTGGCGGCGTTACGTTATGGGTGATGTGTTTGATCACTTCCACCAGTTCACCCGCATCGTCATGTTCGCTTTCCATCACGCTGATTGGCCCCATCGCCTGGCTACCCATGCCCTGTTTGATCATCGGGAACAGGATCTGTTCTTCTTTCATCATGTGGCTGGACAGCTCTTCATGCAGCATGGTCAGGTTTTTCGCCAGACCGCGCGGTACGTTCGGTTTGTCTGCGTGAACGCGTTCAACTTTAGTGGCCTGCAGGATCAGCTCCGGCAACTGTTCGCGGTGTCTGTCGTGAAAACGCACGATGATATGGTCGATGATTTCAGCCAGAGCCACGGTACGCCAGTCTTTCTCCAGTGGCTGTTCAGCCAGCTGCGCGAGCTGCGCCTCAATAACGTCTAAATCCAGCTCTTTACGCGCGGCAGCGCGTGCCAGCGTTTGCTTACCACCGCAGCAGTAATCCATATCGTATTTACGAAACAGGGCCGAAGCGCGAGGAATAGAGAGCGCCAGTTCACCTAAAGGTTGATCGCGATAAGACATTGCCGTTACCTCATTCTCAATAATATAAGGTGCATTTTAAATGCAACTTATTGCGAAGGATATAACCCTTTCGGGGTGGGGTATTTTGTGATGGACGTCACGAAAATTTCTTATCTCGTTAAGATGCTGAATCTTATTGGAAAGGAGAGGTACGGAGAAAAAAGCCGCACGACAGGATTAAATAAGCGCACGCCGCTGCCGATAGTTAGACCTCAGACAATACCTGCATAATAAAAGGCTACAGATGTTCAAACGAATCAAAGTGATAACCTTACTTATCACCGTGCTACTCGCGCTGGGCGCAATGCAGCTCATCTCCGCGGGCGTCTTTATTGGTGCACTCAATAACGATAAACAGAACTTTAACGTGTCTCAACTTTCCAGCCAGAACGTGGCCGAGTTTACCGATGCGTGGATTAGCCTGAACCAGGCTCGCGTCACGCTCAACCGGGGCATGCTGCGTTTACAGGGAACGATGGCCAGCGATATTAACGGCGGTCAGCTGCAGGAGCTGGTGAACACGGCAAATCGCCTGTTGGCCGAATCGAAAGAGCATTACGATAAATACTACGCTCTGCCGGAAACGCCGGGGCTGGATGAGCATCTGGCCGATCGACTGGAAGAGCAGTACGGCATCTATTCTGCGACGCTGGCAAAAATGAACGCGCTGCTGGCTGAAGGAAAGCTGGAAGAGATGTTTAAGCAGAATGCCGAGCAAAAGCAAACGGCCATGCAGGAAGTTTATCGGCAATGGCGTAGCGCGCAAACGGCGCTGGCCACTGCCGGAGTGCAGGACAATGAGAGTGATTATCAGAAGATAATCTGGCTGCTGTCCGCGGTGATGCTGATTGTCGTCACCGTGATTATCGCCAGTTGGCTGGCGATGCAGCGAGTGCTGCTCAAGCCGCTCCACGAGGTGATGGGACATATTCGCCACATTGCCGCAGGCGATTTGACGCACCCCATCAGCGCCGACGGCAGTAATGAAATGGCGCTGCTGGCAAGCAACGTCCGTGACATGCAGCAGGCGCTGGCGAATACGGTCAGCGTGGTGCGTGACGGGGCTGATACCATCTATACCGGCGCGGGTGAAATCGCCGCAGGCAGTAACGATCTCTCTTCACGTACCGAGCAGCAGGCTGCCTCTCTGGAAGAGACCGCAGCCAGCATGGAACAACTTACCGCAACCGTGAGACAGAACGCAGATAACGCGCGTCAGGCGACAAGTCTGGCAAAAAATGCTTCACAGACGGCGCAAAAAGGCGGAACCGTTGTCGATGGCGTGGTGCGTACGATGGATGAAATCGCCACCAGTTCCAGCAAAATCGCGCAAATTACCAATGTTATCGACAGTATTGCCTTCCAGACCAATATCCTTGCGCTAAACGCGGCGGTGGAAGCGGCGCGTGCGGGCGAGCAGGGGCGCGGGTTTGCCGTGGTCGCCGGCGAGGTTCGTACGCTGGCGCAGCGTAGCGCTCAGGCGGCGAAGGAGATCAAAGCGCTGATTGATGACTCAGGGAATCGGGTCAATGCCGGTACGGCGCTGGTGCATGAAGCGGGAGAAACGATGGCGGAAATAGTTAGCGCCGTGACCCGCGTGACCGACATCATGGGGGAGATTGCCTCAGCTTCTGATGAACAAAGTCGGGGTATCGATCAGGTAGGCCTGGCGGTTGCCGAAATGGATCGCGTCACGCAGCAAAACGCCTCGCTGGTAGAAGAGTCCGCTTCCGCCGCTGCCGCGCTTGAAGAGCAGGCCGCGCGGTTGAACCAGACGGTAGCGGTGTTTAAAGTGTCGCGCCGGATGGCGGCGTAAACACCTGATCCGGCCTACATGAGATCGTACAGTCCTTGTAGGCCGGATAAGCAGCGCCATCCGGCATATTATGATTGTGAAACCACCACGACGCTCGGTTTCTGCGGCTTGGCTCTGACGGCTATCACCACCCCAACCATCAGCAGTGCTATTCCGCTTACCGTCAGCAGAGGTGGAAATTCCTCGCGCAGAATAAAGGTGTACAACAGGCCAGCCAGCGTTTCGAAGACAATCAGCGGGCCGAGGATCACCGTCGGTAATTTTTGGCTGGCGACGTTCCAGCACAGTGCGCCAACCCACGAACACAATACCGCAATGGCTATCATCAGGCCGATAAACACACCCGGACGCGGACCGAAGGGCAGAGCGAAGTCCGGCGTTTGCCCGTTCAGCCACAGGCAGGCGGCAATATAACCGAGCAGAGAAACGGGCAACGTTACCAAAGCCTGGGCCGTCGCCCACATCATCGGGTGCTTATCCGGATTCTCGCGCAGCCAGCGGGCATTACGCAGCGCATACCATGCCCAACACACCACCGAGACAAGCGCCAGCGCGATGCCGGAACCATAACGCCAGCCACTAAAGTCTGGTAACCCCTGATTCAGCTCCGAGATATTCACGCACAGCAGTCCTATACCAATCAATACCAGCGCAGGCGACAGACGCCACCATGATAATTTGCCGTCACGCTGGCTGTAGAGTAGGTTAGCGAAGACTGGGATCACCACCGGTAATGTACCAATAATCATTGTGGAGACCGGTGCGCCGGTGCGCTGGATGGCGCTTGCCAGGCAAACGTAATAAATCAGATTCCCCATCATTGTTAGCGTCAGCGCAGTTACCCAGTCTTTCCGCACGAGTTGACGCAGGCGCGCACGTCCCAGCCAGGCAATCGGCAATGCGATCAGCCCCAGCGCCAGATAACGCCCCATCGACTGCAATACCGCCGGGTATTCCGGTACGATCAGCGGTCCAACAAAAATTAATCCCCACATCAGCCCGGCCAACAGGGCATACAACACACCGCTAATCATTTTGGACATCCACATCGTTTAACAATAAGTCGAGTGTAGGCAGGAAAAATGCCGCCGTATTGTATGAGATTGCTGATCAACGCCGGACGACTTGTTTCTGATAACGTACCGGCGTAATGCCGTAGCGATGGGTAAACGCGCGGGTGAGATGCGACTGGTCGGTGAGGCCGGTTGCGGCGGCGACCTCTGCGGCGGGCATACCGTAAGTGAGAAAACCTTTGGCTCGCCACAGCCGGATCGCCATCAGCATCTGGTGCGGCGTGACGTGGAAATGAGACTTAAATTGGCGCTGAAAATGCCAGGGACTCAGCGATGCAACCCGCGCCAGCTCGTCGAGCGTGACCGGATGCATATAATTATCATGCAGATACTCGCGTACCCGTTCAAAGCGATGCGCCCCCTCCGGCAATACCGGCGCATGGCGGGCCAGCGGCTGGAACGTGTCGATCAGATCGAGTAGGAGTCCTTTTTGCGCCAGCGGATCCTCCGTGTTCCACAGGCCGTGGATCAGCGAGCAGATCTGGCGCGAGCGCAGCGGATCGTGACGCGTTACGTCATGAAACCACCAGTGGCGGATCCCGGTGACCTCTTCCAGAAGGTCGGGTTCAAGGTAAATCATCCGATAGCGCCAGCCGTCGGCGGTTTCGGCTTCGCCGGTATGCAGCTCATCGGGATTCATGGTGACGACGGAATGGGCGGGGGCAACATACTGCGTGCCGCGATAACGAAAACGTTCGGCTCCGGCTTCTATCGCGCCAATGCCAAACGCTTCATGGGTGTGCGGCTCGAAAGCGTAACGCGAGATGTGTGCATGATACAGCTCAACGCCCGGCACCTGCGCCAGATGGCGAAAGCGGGCGCTGTCTTTCTCATCAATAAACTGCTCAGGTACACCTTGCACGTTTTCTCTCCCCACGCATCATCCTGTCATTATCAGAGAGGATGCGCGGGGATGCCACCACAATTAACTAATTTTTAACACTTACACGATGCCTTTGACGCTGTCAGCCAACGAGGTTGTCGGGCGACCAATCAGTTTGCTCAGCGTATGGCTGTCGTCGAACAGACCACCTTTGGAGGCGCCAGTGTCTGAGTCAGCCAGCATGTCCGCCAGCCCGGCAGGCAGGCCTACACCTTTTAGCGCGGCGGCAAAATCTGCTTCGCTCAGGTTCTGATACACCACTTTTTTACCACTCTGTTTTGCCAGCTCGGCAGCCAACTGGCTCAGGGTCCAGCCTGCGTCGCCCGCCAGCTCATAGGTTTTACCGGAATGACCGTCTTCACTGATGACGCGCGCGGCGGCAGCGGCATAGTCGGCGCGGGTCGCTGAGGCAATTTTGCCTTCACCTGCAGCCCCGATAAACACGCCATGTTCCAGTGCAGCCGGTGCGCTGGCGAGATAGTTTTCGGTGTACCAGCCGTTACGCAGCAGCGCGTAGGCGATACCGGATTCAGCCAGCATCTTCTCGGTTGCCACATGCTCATCAGCCAGCCCCAGCGGGGAGGTGTCGGCGTGCAGTAGACTGGTGTAGGCGATGAATTTCACGTGCGCGGCTTTCGCTGCGTTAACCACGTTGCGATGCTGCGGGGCGCGTTGTCCCACTTCGCTGGAGGAGATCAGCAGTAGCTTGTCGATACCCTGTAAGGCAGCCGTCAAGGCGGCTTCATCGCTGTAATCCGCCTGACGAACGGTAATGCCCTGCTGGCTAAGCGCCGTCGCTTTAGCGGGATTACGCACAATTGCCACAATCTGGCTGGCAGGAACGGTTTTCAGCAGAGATTCAATAACGTGTTGGCCCAGTTGGCCGGTGGCGCCGGTAATTGCGATCATGGGGTGACTCCTTGGTATTGGTCTTGTGTTTAATCACGCTAACACCTAAACTTACTTTTAGTAAGTACGCACAAAAAGGTTAGTATGAAAATGACAGCTTCGACGCTCTCCCAGCAGTTACGCGATGGCAACTTGTTTGCCGAACAGTGTCCCTCCCGTGAGGTGTTAAAACACGTCACCAGCCGCTGGGGCGTGTTGATTCTGGTGGCGCTGCGCGACGGTACGCACCGTTTCAGTGATTTGCGCCGTAAGATGGGCGGGGTCAGTGAAAAGATGCTGGCGCAATCCCTGCAAGCGTTAGAACATGACGGGTTTATCAATCGGGTGTCGTATCCGGTGGTACCGCCGCACGTGGAGTATAGCCTGACGCCGTTGGGTGAGCAGGTGAGCGATAAAGTCGCCGCGCTGGCGGACTGGATAGAACTGAATTTGCCGCAGGTTTTAGCGCAGCGGGACGAACGGGCTGCGTAGTTTTGTAGGCCGGATAAGACGCTATTGCGCCGCATCCGGCACGAAAATTACTTACTTAAATCCAGCTGATAAATAGCGAAACCGATGTCATCGGTCGCGACTTTCTTCAGCGGATACTGGCCTTTCTCTTTAATAAATGCCGCGGCTTTATCAGACGGTGATGTTTCAAAGCGAATATCCAGTGGTGTGTCGCTATGAATTGGCGCCAGACGCCAGTTGTTATCTGCCGCCGGGTGAATTTCACCGCCACGCTTCGTCTCAGCACCAATCCATGCGGCCAGCACCGAGCGGTTTTCATCTGGTGACGCAAACGCGATGTGGCTGTCGCCGGTTCCGGCAAACTTACCGCCGTAGGCGCGGTAGTTGTTGGTCGCGACGAGGAAGGTGGCATTCGGATCGATTGGTTTGCCGTTAAAGGTCAGATTTTTAATACGTTCCGCTTTCGGGTTAATGGTCTGACATTCACCGTCGTAGCGGGCGGGTTGTGAAACATCAATCTGATAATTCACGCCGTCAATCACGTCGAAATTATAGGTACGGAAGCCATCCCAGTTAATCAACGACTGTGGTTTGCTGCTGTGGATATCAATCTGATTGAACTGCCCGGCGGAACATTCCAGCCACTCTTTCACCTCTTTACCGCTGGCTTTCACCACCACCAGAGTGTTGGGATAGAGATACAAATCAGCGGCGTTACGGAAGGTTAACTGGCCTTTTTCGACTTCTACGAAGCTTGCCGGATCGTTCTTGCGTCCACCGACCTTAAACGGCGCGGCGGCGGAAAGTACCGGCAGTTTTGCCAGATCCGGATCGCCCTGAATAAAGTGTTCCACATAGGCTTTCTGCGCGTTGTTCACCACCTGTACGGTCGGGTCATCCTGTACCAGCGCCAGATAGCTGTACATGTTGTCGGCGGATTTACCGATCGGTTTGCTGACAAACTCACGCGTGGCGTCGTGATCGGCTTTCAGGATCTCAACGATTTTTTTGTCTTCTGCTGCCAGTGATTTTTTGGCTGCTGCGTCATAGATCGGGCGAGCCTCGGCTTTCGCCTGAGTGACCTGCCATTTACCGCTGTCGTTATTCAACACTAAATCCACCACGCCCAGGTGATCGCCCCACATACCCGGCATCACCGCAGGAACCCCATTCAGCGTACCTTTTGTGATATCTGCGCCTTTAATATTGGCAAAGTCTTTACCCGGGAAGACGGCGTGAGCGTGACCAAACATAATGGCATCCACGCCCGGTACTTCGCTGAGGTAATAAACGGAGTTTTCCGCCATCGTTTGATATGGGTCGGCAGAAAGCCCGGAGTGAGCAACCACCACCACGACATCGGCGCCTTTTTCTCTCATTTCCGGAACGTATTTGCGTGCCGTTTCCGTAATGTCGTTCACCGTGACTTTGCCGCTGAGGTTGGCTTTATCCCAGGTCATAATCTGCGGTGGAACAAAGCCGATATAGCCAATCTTCAGCGTCTGCTTGTTCCCTTCCTTGTCGACCACTTCAGTGTCTTTGATCAAGTAAGGCGTAAACAGCGGCTTTTTGGTCTTCACGTCGATGATATTGGCGTTAACGTAAGGGAACTTCGCTCCGGCTAGCGCGTTGTGCAGATACTCCAGACCGTAGTTGAATTCATGGTTGCCGAGGTTACCCACCGCGTAATCCAGGGTATTCAGCGCCTTATATACCGGGTGAGTTTCGCCCGCTTTCAGCCCCTTGGCCGCCATGTAATCCCCGAGCGGGCTACCCTGAATCAGATCGCCATTATCAACCAGCACGCTGTTTTTGACTTCACCACGCGCAGCGTTGATCAAACTTGCCGTACGTACCAGACCGAATTTTTCAGTCGGTGTATCTTTGTAATAATCGAAATCCATCATATTGCTATGCAAATCAGTGGTTTCCATTATACGCAGATCGACGGTCGCGGCATTGACGCTGGCTGCAATCAGCGTTGCCAGAAGCGTTGCACTAAACTTAATCATCAGGGGCATCCTTTTAAGATCTAAGCCACAAAAGAAAATGTATATAAATCTTCTTGCTTACAGAACTGTGAATCATGACATGAATATAGCGTTTAAAACCGCAGACGCTATCACAGTTGGCGGATCCCCTGACGATCGGGTATAAGTAAAACAACGAGTTAACACCACTGACAGAAACGAGGTGGAGAATGCTAGAACATGTATGCCAGCTTGCACGGAACGCGGGCGATGCCATTATGCAGGTCTACGATGGAATCAAACCGATGGAGATTACCAGCAAGCAGGATGATTCTCCGGTCACGGCGGCAGATATCGCCGCACATACGGTGATCCTCGAAGGATTACTGGCGCTGACGCCGGATATTCCGGTTCTGTCTGAAGAGGCGCCTCCTGGCTGGGATGTTCGCCAGCATTGGCAGCGCTACTGGCTGGTGGACCCGCTGGACGGGACCAAAGAGTTCATTAAGCGTAACGGTGAATTTACCGTCAATATTGCGCTGATCGAGAAAGGAAAGCCGGTTCTGGGCGTGGTTTACGCGCCGGTAATGAAAGTGATGTACAGCGCAGCAGAAGGTAAAGCGTGGAAAGAAGAGTGCGGCGTACGCAAACAAATTCAGGTTCGTGACGCGCGTCCGCCGCTGGTGGTCATTAGCCGCTCGCATGCCGACAATGAGTTAAAAGAATATCTGCAACAGTTGGGTGAGCACCAGACCACGTCGATTGGCTCATCGCTGAAGTTCTGCCTGGTGGCGGAAGGGCACGCACAGCTGTATCCGCGTTTTGGGCCAACCAACGTGTGGGACACCGCCGCTGGCCATGCCGTTGCAGCCGCAGCCGGAGCGCACGTTCACGACTGGCAGGGGAAACCTCTGGATTACACCCCACGTGAATCGTTCCTCAACCCCGGCTTCCGCGTCTCTATTTACTGAGTAATTTGTGCAGCAGGGCAATTACCTGCTGCACCTCTTCCTGCGTTAATGCGCCATCTTTTGCCCACTGCACGCGTCCGTCCTTGTCGAGTACGGCGATAGCGGAGCTCTCTTCATCCAGTTGCCAGGCTTTACGCGCAATGCCATTGCTGTCGACAATGAATTGCGACCACGGGTAGAGCTTCTTATTGCTCTCCAGACTGCTGCGCACAAACATACCGGAACCGGGAATGGCGTCATCCGTGTTGACGATAGTGGTGGTCTGGTATTTGTCGTGCGGCAGGTTGGCGGCTTTAATTGCCTCGATCAGCGTCGCATTTTTCTCTTTGGCGGAGGTGCGTCCGGCAATGTGTTGCACAATTCGCACTTTGCCTGGCAACTGCGCGCTATTCCAGCTTTTGTAGCTAAACTTATCGTTATCGAGAATCAGTTCGCCACGATCGGCGATCCCCACCGGCGGTACGCGCTGGTCAGTCTCAAACTTATGTGCGGAGGCAATCATCGGCAGTAGCAGGCACGACAGCGCCAGCAGTTTTCGTAAGGTCATAGGTTTTCCTTCTTTCTTTTATTTTGCAGGTGATCCGACCACTTGGGTCTGGAATTTAATCATATGTGCGAATGATGCTTTTTCCCGCAAGCGCGATGCCAGTTTGCGGACGGGCGCACAAATCCTGCGAAAAATGAAGGCTTATACTGAAGACAGCGAAGCGTTGAAAAGATAATTCTGAATAATTGTAACTTGAAGGTAAATAAACTTATACACGCTGGAAACATCAACGAGATAGTCTATAGTCATAGGGCATTAAAATTTGCGCCTGAGGATTGTCGGACCGATTGTGGTACCGCAAAGGCGTAATGCTCAGCAGGAGACAACAATGAAAATTTTCCAACGATACAACCCGCTGCAGGTGGCGAAGTACGTGAAGATCCTGTTTCGTGGACGGTTATATATCAAGGATGTAGGCGCTTTTGAATTTGATAAGGGTAAGATTCTTATCCCAAAAGTGAAGGACAAGCTGCATTTTTCCGTGATGTCCGAAGTTAACCGTCAGGTCTTGCGTCTGCAAACTGAGATGGCTTGATCAAAGTGCTATGCAGTAGTTAAAAAAACGGCTCCTGATGGGAGCCGTTGATGTTTCTGTAAGGCGTTAAGATGCCTTTGCCTCTTCTTTTGCATCTGGCAGTTTTGGTACCAGAACAGTAGGTTTGCTGTCCAGACGCGTCACCAGCAGCTGATCGATCTTGTAGTTATCGATATCCACCACTTCAAATTTGTAGCCTGAATACTTCACCGAGTCGGTGCGTTTCGGGATTTTACGCAGCATAAACATCATAAAACCACCAATGGTTTCATAGTTGCCGGACTGCGGGAACTCGTCGATATCCAGCACGCGCATCACGTCATCAATCGGCGTACCGCCGTCGACTAACCATGAGTTTTCATCACGTGCCACTATCTGCTCTTCCAGACCCTGACCTACCAGATCGCCCATCAGCGTCGTCATAACGTCGTTGAGGGTGATAATCCCCACCACCAGCGCGTACTCGTTCATGATGACGGCAAAGTCTTCGCCTGCGGTCTTGAAGCTTTCCAGCGCTTCAGAGAGCGTCAGCGTGTCCGGGACGATCAGCGTATTGCGGATCTGTACGCCGCTGTTCAGCGCCATGCTTTGGTTCGCCAGTACGCGGTTGAGGAGATCCTTTGAATCAACATAACCAATGATGTGGTCGATATCTTCGTTACACACCAGGAATTTGGAGTGCGGATGTTCCGCCACCTTGTTCTTCAGGCTTTGCTCATCTTCATGGAGATCGAACCAGATAATATTCTCGCGCGAGGTCATTGAAGACGGGACGGTACGGGATTCCAGTTCGAATACATTTTCAATCAGCTCATGCTCCTGCTTGCGCAGAACACCCGCCAGCGCACCCGCTTCGACCACGGCGTAAATGTCGTCCGAGGTGATGTCGTCTTTACGCACCATTGGGATCTTAAACAGACGGAAAATGTTGTTTGCCAGACCGTTAAAGAACCACACCAGCGGGCGGAAGACCAGCAGGCAGAAGCGCATCGGGTTGATGATACGCAAAGCCACAGCTTCTGGCGCAATCATACCGATGCGTTTCGGGGTTAAATCCGCGAACAGGATGAACAGGCCAGTAACCAGCGAGAACGACAGAATAAAGCTTAACTGTTCGGACAGCTCTGGAGCGAAGTACTTCGAGAAAAGGCTGTAAAACGCCGGAGAGAATGCTGCATCACCGACGATACCGCCGAGAATGGCGACCGCGTTAAGGCCAATTTGCACGACGGTAAAAAACATGCCGGGGTTTTCCTGCATCTTCAAAACACGTTGTGCGTTTACGTTGCCTTCATCGGCAAGCAGTTTAAGTTTTATTTTGCGTGATGCAGCAAGCGAGATCTCAGATATCGAGAAAAACGCACTCACGGCGATCAGGCAGAGAATGACTAAAATACTGTTTAACATATCTTATCCGACCGTTCGGGTCAGATCCTCGGAAGGGAGAAGTTGATACTCGTCGTCTTTCAAGCTGCAGGTGCGTTAGCTGCACTCATTCACCCCAGTCACATAGTTCTCTATGCTCCTGGGGATTCACGAGTTTGCCGCCTGCCTGCAACTCGAAATCCTTAGAGTATAAATCCAATGGAATATTCATTGAAAACCGGCTCGTGGAAGTGAGCCGGTAAATTCAGAAGCTAGTATAGCGTAAGGTACTGTAAAGTCGCCAGAGGGGGAAATTATCCTTGTGGGGGCAGGCAAACACCAATACCACCAATGCCACAATATCCGTAAGGATTTTTGTGCAGATACTGCTGGTGATCGTCCTCGGCATAATAGAACGGGGTTGCCGTAGTGATTTCCGTGGTAATGGTGCGCTCGTCGCCTGCGGCGGTCATTGCTGCCTGAAAACGTTCAAGGCTGGCCTGTGCGGCGGCGGTTTGTTCCGGCGTTAACGGGTAAATGGCGGAGCGATACTGCGTGCCCTGGTCGTTCCCCTGACGCATGCCTTGAGCCGGGTCGTGATTTTCCCAGAACACCTGCAGCAGTTGTTCGTAGCTGATAACATGCGGGTCATAGACGATGCGTACCGCTTCGGCATGCCCGGTATCGCCAGAACACACTTCACGATAGGTTGGGTTTGGGGTGTAGCCGCCGGTGTACCCGGCCGCTGTGCTGTAGACCCCTGGCAATGACCAAAATAAACGCTCAACGCCCCAGAAACATCCCATGGCGAAATAAGCTATCTCCATACCGTCGGGCACGTTGGTCATCGAATGTTGGTTAACCGCATGCAGCGTTGCCACTGGCATCGGGGTGTTGCGTCCAGGTAGCGCATCTGCTTGAGTAACAAGATGCTTTCTATCAAATAAACTCATGGCCGTTCTCCCGAAATCAGTCATTTGGGTTAAGGTTGTAACGAGACGCGTCTTTGCCCACAATAAACGGCGTGAATACGTCTAGAGTTAAACATAAGAAATATTTGGGTTGTCGTCTGTTTTTCAACTCTTATTGTTGATTTTTTGTTAAGCCGAGGAACGGCATAGTATTTTTTTCCAGGGGTGGGAAAAAAGGATATTCAGGAGAAAATGTGCCACATATCCGTCAGTTATGTTGGGTGGGATTACTGTGCTTAAGTGGCTCCGCCGCCGCCGCGAATGTTCGCTTACAGGTCGAAGGATTATCAGGACCGCTGGAGAAAAACGTCCGTGCGCAGCTGTCCACGATTCAAAGTGATGAAGTCACTCCAGACCGACGCTTTCGTGCGCGCGTTGATGATGCCATCCGCGAAGGGCTAAAAGCGCTGGGCTACTTTGAGCCGACCATCGATTTTGAGCTGCGTCCACCGCCGGCAAAAGGCCGCCAGGTGCTGATTGCCAAAGTGACCCCCGGCGAGCCGGTGCTGATTGGTGGCACTGAGGTGATTTTGCGCGGTGGCGCGCGTACGGATAAAGATTATCTGGATCTGCTGAAAACACGCCCGGCAATCGGCACCGTGCTGAATCAGGGGGACTATGACAACTTCAAAAAGTCACTCACCAGCGTGGCGCTGCGTAAAGGTTATTTCGACAGTGAATTTAATAAAAGCCAGCTCGGGATAGCGCTTGAGCGCCGCCAGGCGTTCTGGGATATCGATTACAACAGCGGCGAACGCTATCGCTTTGGGCATGTCACCTTTGAAGGCTCGCAAATTCGCGATGAGTATCTGCAAAATCTGGTGCCCTTTAAAGAAGGTGAAGAGTACGAGTCGAAAGATCTGGGCGAACTGAACCGTCGTCTGTCGGCGACCGGATGGTTTAATTCCGTGGTCGTCGCACCGGAGTTTGATAAAGCCCGCAAAACCAAGGTGCTACCCCTGAAAGGCGTGGTCTCACCGCGAACCGAAAACACCATCGAAACCGGGGTCGGTTATTCAACTGACGTCGGGCCACGGGTGAAGACCTCGTGGAAAAAGCCGTGGATGAACTCCTACGGTCACAGCTTGACGACCAGCGCCAGTATCTCGGCGCCAGAGCAGGTGCTTGATTTCAGCTATAAAATGCCGCTGTTAAAGAACCCGCTGGAGCAGTATTACCTGGTACAGGGCGGCTTTAAGCGTACCGATTTAAACGACACCGAGCAGGATTCCACAACGCTTGCGGTTTCCCGTTACTGGGACCTCTCCAGCGGCTGGCAGCGCGCGATTAACCTGCGCTGGAGCCTCGACCACTTTACCCAGGGTAACGTCACCAACACCACTATGCTGCTCTATCCGGGCGTGATGATCAGCCGGACGCGTTCACGCGGCGGCCTGATGCCTGTCTGGGGCGACTCTCAGCGTTACTCTATTGATTACTCGAACACCGCCTGGGGTTCAGATGTTGATTTCTCCGTTTTCCAGGCGCAAAACGTCTGGATCCGCACGCTGTACGACAGGCATCGTTTTGTGATGCGCGGTAATCTCGGTTGGATTGAAACCGGCGACTTCGACAAAGTGCCGCCGGACCTGCGTTTCTTTGCCGGGGGCGATCGCAGTATTCGCGGCTATAAATACAAATCTATTTCGCCGGAAGGCAGCGACGGCAAGCTGAAAGGGGCCTCCAAGCTGGCAACTGGCTCGCTGGAATACCAGTACAACGTGACCGGTAAATGGTGGGGGGCGATGTTTGTCGATAGCGGTGAAGCGGTCAGCGACATTCGCCGAAGCGATTTCAAAACCGGTGCCGGGGTCGGCGTACGCTGGCAATCGCCGGTTGGACCTATCAAGCTCGACTTTGCCGTCCCGGTCGGCGACAAAGATGAACATGGTTTACAGTTTTACATCGGTCTGGGGCCTGAATTATGAGTTTATGGAAGAAGATAAGCCTCGGCGTGCTGGTATTTATCCTGCTGTTGTTAGGCACGGTGGCGTTCCTCGTCGGTACCACCTCGGGCCTGCATCTGATCTTCAAAGCAGCTAATCGTTGGGTTCCAGGTCTGGAAATTGGTCAGGTCACCGGCGGCTGGCGGGATCTATCACTGAAAAATATTCGCTACGACCAGCCTGGCGTGGCGGTGAATGCTGGTGAAGTGCATTTGGCCGTGGGGCTTAACTGTCTGTGGGACAGCAGCTTGTGCGTCAACGATCTGGCGCTGAAAAACATCAACGTGGCGATCGACAGCAAAAAAATGCCGCCCTCAGCGCCGGTTGAGGAAGAAGAGAGCGGTCCGCTTAATCTTTCCACGCCTTACCCCATCACGCTTTCGCGCGTGGCGCTGAACAACATCAATATCAAAATCGATGACACCACGGTTTCAGTGCTGGATTTTACCTCTGGCCTGAACTGGCAGGAAAAAACGCTGACGTTGAAGCCAACGTCATTACAGGGGCTGCTGATTGCTCTGCCTAAAGTGGCGGAAGTG
Source organism: Citrobacter sp. B72 (assembly GCF_016894305.1). Taxonomy (NCBI): domain Bacteria; kingdom Pseudomonadati; phylum Pseudomonadota; class Gammaproteobacteria; order Enterobacterales; family Enterobacteriaceae; genus Citrobacter; species Citrobacter sp. B72. Next base: position 4,365,724 of record NZ_CP069801.1, on the reverse strand, counting down.
GCACAGGAAGAGGTTGTCGAACCGAAGATTCAAAACCCGCAGCCGGATGAAAAGCCGCTCGGGGAAACGCTAAAAGATCTGTTCTCAAAGCCGGTACTGCCGGAAATGACCGATGTCCATCTGCCGCTCAATCTCAATATTGAAGAGTTTCGCGGCGAGCAGCTGCGCGTGACCGGGGATACGGATTTAACAGTACATAGTATGCTGCTGAAAGTGAGCAGCATTGACGGCAACATGAAGCTCGACGCGCTGGATATCGACTCGAATCAGGGAACGGTAAAAGCCAGCGGCACGGCGCAACTGACCGACACGTGGCCGGTTGATATTACGTTAAACAGCACGCTAAACATCGACCCGTTAAAAGGCGAAAAGGTGAAGCTGAAGGTTGGCGGCGCGCTGCGCGAACAGCTGGAAGTCGGCGTCAATCTGTCTGGTCCGGTAGATATGGACCTGCGTGCACAGACGCGCCTGGCAGAAGCCGGATTGCCGCTCAACATTGAGGTGGTGAGTAAGCAGGTTTACTGGCCGTTTACCGGTGAGAAACAGTTCCAGGCCGATGACATCAAGCTCAAACTGACCGGCAAGATGACCGACTATACGCTGTCGATGCGTACCGCCGTGAAAGGTCAGGATATTCCTCCAGCTACTATCACGCTGGACGCCAAAGGCAACGAGCAGCAGATCAATCTCGACAAACTCAGCGTTGCGGCGCTGGAAGGGAAAACCGAGCTGAAAGCGCTGGTGGACTGGCAGCAGGCGATCAGCTGGCGCGGGGAGCTAACGCTGGATGGTATCAATACCGCGAAAGCGATCCCGGACTGGCCGTCAAAACTGAATGGCCTGGTGAAAACGCGCGGCAGTCTGTACGGCGGAAGCTGGCAGATGGAGGTTCCGGAGCTGAAGCTGACCGGCAACGTGAAGCAGAACAAGGTCAATGTGAACGGTTCGCTGAAGGGGAACAGTTACCTGCAGTGGACGATTCCGGGCCTGCATCTGGAGCTGGGACGCAACAGTGCGGACGTAAAAGGCGAGCTGGGGGTTAAAGACCTCAACCTCGACGCGACGATTGATGCCCCAAGCCTGGATAACGCGCTGCCGGGGCTGGGCGGTACGGCGAAAGGGCTGGTAAAAGTTCGCGGTACGGTTGAAGCACCACAGCTGCTGGCGGATATTACCGCCCGTGGTCTGCGCTGGCAGGAACTTTCCGTTGCTCAGGTGCGCGTCGAAGGCGATGTGAAATCGGCCGAGCAAATCGCCGGTAATCTCAACGTTCGCGTAGAGCGAATTGTACAACCTGACGTGAATATTGGTCTGGTAACGCTCAACGCCAAAGGCAGTGAAAAGCAGCATGAACTGCAGTTACGTATTCAGGGTGAGCCGGTTTCCGGGCAACTGGATCTTGCCGGGAGCTTTGATCGCAAAGAACAGCGCTGGAAAGGGGAGTTAAGCAATACCCGCTTCCAGACGCCGGTCGGTCCGTGGTCGCTCAACCGGGCTATCGCGCTGGATTATCGTAATCAGGAACAGAAAATTAGTATCGGGCCACACTGCTGGAACAACCCGAATGCGGAGCTGTGCGTACCACAAACCATTGATGCCGGTGCAGAAGGTCGCGCGGTGGTGAATCTTAACCGCTTCGACCTGGCTATGCTAAAACCGTTTATGCCGGAGACAACCCAGGCCAGCGGAGTGTTCACCGGCAAAGCTGATGTGAGCTGGGACACTACCAAAGAGGGGCTGCCACAGGGGCAGGTCACCCTGAGCGGACGTAACGTCAAGGTCACGCAAAGCGTGAATGATGCCCCGCTCCCCGTGGCGTTTGAAACGCTGAATCTGACCGCCGACCTGCACAATAACCGTGCCGAGTTGGGCTGGCTGATTCGTCTGACCAACAACGGGCAGTTTGACGGACAGGTGCAGGTAACGGACCCGCAAGGGCGTCGTAATCTGGGCGGTAACGTCAATATTCGCAACTTCAATCTGGCGATGGTGAACCCCATCTTCTCGCGCGGTGAAAAAGCGGCAGGGATGATCAACGCCAACCTGCGGCTGGGCGGCGATGTGCAAAGCCCGCAGTTGCTCGGACAGCTGCAACTGAGTGGTCTGGATATCGACGGTAACTTCATGCCGTTTGACATGCAGCCAAGCCAGTTAGCCGTTAACTTCACCGGAACACGCTCAACGCTGGCGGGCGTGGTGCGTACGCAGCAGGGCGAAATTAACCTGAGCGGCGATGCCGACTGGAGTCAGATAGACAACTGGCGGGCGCGTGTCGCGGCTAAAGGCAGCAGGGTACGTATTACCGTACCGCCGATGGTCCGCCTCGACGTATCGCCGGACGTGGTCTTTGAAGCCACGCCGAGCCTGTTTACTCTCGATGGCAACGTGGATGTGCCGTGGGCGCGTATCGTGGTACATGACCTGCCGGAAAGCGCGGTTGGGGTTTCCAGCGATATGGTTATGCTTAACAACAATCTGCAGCCGGAGAAACCGCAGACCGCCGGTATTCCGATCAACAGCAACCTGAACATCCACGTCGGTAACAACGTGCGTCTTGACGCCTTTGGTCTGAAAGCGCGTCTGACGGGCGATCTGAAAGTGGTGCAGGATAAGCAAGGTCTGGGGCTTAACGGGCAAATTAATATCCCGAGCGGTCGCTTCCACGCCTATGGTCAGGATCTGATTGTGCGTAAGGGCGAGCTGTTGTTCTCCGGTCCGCCGGATCAGCCGTTGCTCAACATCGAAGCGATTCGTAACCCAGATGCCACCGAAGACGACGTGATCGCTGGCGTTCGCGTCACCGGTACCGCCGATGAACCGAAGGCGGAGATCTTCTCCGACCCGGCAATGTCGCAGCAAATGGCGCTTTCCTACCTGCTACGTGGACAAGGGCTGGATAGCGAACAGAGCGATAGCGCAGCGATGACTTCAATGCTTATTGGTCTGGGGGTTGCACAAAGTGGTCAGGTTGTGGGTAAAATCGGGGAGACATTTGGCGTAAGCAATCTGGCACTGGACACGCAAGGGGTGGGCGACTCATCTCAGGTGGTTGTCAGCGGATACGTACTGCCAGGTCTGCAGGTGAAATATGGTGTGGGTATATTTGACTCCTTAGCGACACTCACGCTACGTTATCGTCTGATGCCTAAGCTATATCTGGAAGCAGTGTCTGGCGTAGATCAGGCACTTGATTTGCTCTATCAGTTCGAGTTTTAGCAATGCGAATATTTGTCTACGGCAGTTTACGAACCAAACAAGGCAACAGCCACTGGATGACCAATGCCCTGTTGCTGGGAAATTTCAGTATCGATAACTACCAGTTGTACAGCCTGGGCCACTATCCAGGCGCGGTTCCGGGAAATGGAACAGTACACGGGGAAGTTTATCGTATTGATAACGCCACGCTGGCAGAGCTTGACGCTCTGCGTACCCGCGGCGGTGAATACGCACGCCAGTTAATTCAAACGCCGTACGGAAGTGCATGGATGTACGTGTACCAACGTCCGGTTGATGGCTTAACGCTGATTGAAAGCGGTAACTGGTTAGACAGAGACCAGTACTGATATATCGTCTACCAGAATAAACAACGCCGCCTTCGGGTGGCGTTGTTTATTAAAGGCTTAAAACTCCACGCGCGCGCCGAGGTTATAGCGGCGTCCTTCCACCTGCGCGGATTCATTCCATGCAGTCGTCAGTTTCGGATCTTCATCCAGCACGTTGTAGATCCCTGCCATCAGCTGCGTGTGCTTATTGAGCTTATAACGTACGCCTACGTCGACCATCGTGTAGTCATCGTACTTATAGTTATTGCCGCTGTTGCGGTTACTGCTGCGGTAATTCACCGTACTCCATACGTCCAGACTCTGCGTTGCCGCCCAGCTCAGCGACAGGTTCGCCATATGGCGCGGATAATCGTTGAGCGCGTAGCCTTTGTTTACGCCGCTTTTCTGTTCGCTGTGGTTCAAGGTGTAGTTAGCGTTGGCTTTCACATCGGCGCTAATCTGCCAGTCGGCATTCAGTTCTATACCGTACACGTCCGCCTTGCTGACGTTGAAGTATTTACTGACGGAGTCCGCCTTGTAGCCATTCACGGAGCACTGATTCGTCGATGTGGTTTCGCAAATGGTTTGTTCAGCAATTTTGTCTTTGAACTGCGTATAGAAGACGGTGCTATCCAGTGACAGCGCATTCCCCGTCCAGTAGAGGCCCAGCTCAGAGTTAACGCTTTGTTCTGGTTTCAGATCGTCGTTACCGACGGTCAGGAAGGGATAAGGTACAGTCGAGCCGTATGGGGTGACAAAGTCGCTGGATGTCGCACGCAGCTCAGGTTTTTTATAACCTGCGGAAACGCCGCCCTTCAGCGCCCAGTCATTGCTGAAGGCCCAGTTACCGTACATTTTCGGCGTAATATGTGTGCCAAAGTTATCATCCTGGTCCATACGCGCTGATGTGGTCAGGATGAAGTCGTCAATGCTCCAGCCGTCTTCAGCAAACAATGCCCAACCGTTACGGCTGATTTTTGTCACTGGCTCAGATCCGGGCAGCGTTTTGTTGGCCACATCAAAGCGGTCATTCAGCTCTTCGCGGGTGAAATTCGCCCCAACGGTCAGTTTATGGTTGTCGAGCGTGAAGGTGGTTTGCGAATTGGCGACGTAGTTCTCCATCTGCACATACTGCGGCGACTGGCTGTCATAAACGTACTTCGAACGGCCTTTTTCATAGTTTATGTAGTTGGTCGTTGCGATGGTGTCGTCGGCATACCAGCCGGTATGCGTTAGGGTGGCGGCGTTACGATCGAACAGCCATGACCACGGCGCGCCGCGCTTCTGGGTACGGTTTTTCTCCTGCTCACCGGTGACCACATTGAGATCGAACAGGTTATTTTCGCTAGCGGCCAGGCCCAGCGTCATATCAACGGATTTACGGTTGTGTTTGCCGAAATAGTTATTGCGATCGTCATCGCGACGGTCGAGCCAGTCGGCCGCTACGCTAAGGCCGAGAACATCGGGCACAATCGGCCCCATGGTAAACAGATTCATCTGGCTGGTATTACCCAAATACTGGTGTTCCTGAAGCCAGGTATTGGCGGCAATTGCCGTCGTCCACTCTTTTGCGCCATACGGTTTTTTGGTAATCACGTTGACCACACCGCCGATGGCATCTGAGCCGTACAGCGAGGACATGGGCCCGCGGATAACTTCGATACGCTCAATGGCCTCCATCGGCGGTAAGAAGTTGGCTTCAGTACCGATGTCATGTCCGTAAGGGCGAGATTCACCGGTATTTTGTTTGACGCTGTTGACCATAAACGCGGTATAGGACGGGTCCATGCCGCGGATCATAATGCTGCCAGCGTTCATACCGCTGCTGTTGGTGACCGAGACGCCAGGAAGGTTTTTAATCGCTTCACCAATGCTACGGTCCGGCTGAATATCCAGCGTTTTACGATCGATAACGGAAATGGTGGCCGGCGCTTCGCGCTTTTGCTGCGAGAACCCGGATGCGGTGATCACCATTTCATCTTCGCTATTGCGTGAGGTTTCGGTGAGTTCTTCTGCCTGAGTGGGGAAAATAACACCGCCTGAGAATGCAACGATCCCTGTCAGCGTAATAAGTTGACGCGTTTTCATAATATAGACACCTGAAAAGTAAAAAATAAAAGCATCACCTTGCAGCCCAGAAAAGCTGCAAGGTGTCAGAAGCGTTTTTAATTATTAATATTTGGAGAGGTCGATTTTCAGCACGTAATCGGGCTTCACACCTGCCGTTTTTTCCGGCTGTTTGACGCTGACATACAGAGTGTTGGCATCAGACGAGAGCGCCAGGCTGTTAGGTAACGCATTGGTTTCAATGCTTTGTTTTACCTGATAAGTTTTGCTGTCCACAATGCTGATGCGCTTTGCATTACGGTGGGTGATATACACTTCCTTGCGATTTTCGTTATATATCACTGCCAGCGAGTTGATAACCTTAATGGGCGCAATAACCTTACCGGTATTAATATCAACAACCAGTACATCCGCTAAATCAGGATCGGTCAGGAATGCGCGATTATTTTTTGCATCCAAAGCAATATTCAGGAAAAAATGTTTTTTGCCTGGCTCAATACTAAAGCGGTTAATAATTTGATGGTTAGTGGTATCCAGCGTAATAAGTTCGTTGCGGCCATTTACGATATACAGGCGGTTCTTATTGGCATCTACGGCCATGCCGGTCGGATACTGGCCCATGTTTTCAAGGGTGGCGATTTTCTCGCGCTTTTGCGTATCCACCACCCAGACAATACCCTTTTCAGCCACGCCGGAAACGTACAGGCGGTGATGCTGTTTATCGAGCACCATTTCGCGGGTATGGACAATTTCTTTCGGGTTTTTGGCTTCGCTCAGTTGCAGTATCGCCAGCTCTTTACCGCTGCGGGTATCAATGAGCGTGACCGAACCCTCCAGCGTGTTGCCGACATACAGCACCTGGTTTTCTGCATCCAGGGCAGTGGCAAAGGCACGACGGCTGGTTTCGATAACTTCAGTCGTGGTGAGTTTCTCCAGATCGAGTTTATAGATAAGCCCGCTGGTTTTATCTTTATCAAACGACGGCGACGAGGCAGCAAAAAGCGCATTCTGCTGGCTATCAACCGCCAGTTCATACACGCCGTTGCCAACGTCGCGGGTCAGAAAATCTTGCTCAGGTAGCGTCTGCGCCACGCTGGACAGGCTGGTAAATAACAGTGCTGTGGCGAGAGCCACGCAGGAATAGCGTTTCAGGGACTTCACATTGTGGAGGTTCATTGACTTTTATTCACATTTATTTACATGCTGAGAATGATAATGAGATCTAATCTCATTCGCAATTAAGATAAATGAAATGTGACTACCCAATCTGGTAGGTCAAAAAGAAAACAGCGAAGGGGAGGGGGAAAAGAAAGTAGAAATTAAAAAACCCTTACTAACCAGGGGCTGGTGTTCAGGGCTTTACGCTAACGCGAACTTACTTCTTCGCGCGCTCGAAGGAAGCAACGATTTCAGCTTTAGCAGCTTCAGCGTTGTCCCAACCGTCAACTTTCACCCATTTGCCCGCTTCGAGATCTTTGTAGTGTTCGAAGAAGTGGGTGATCTGCGCTTTCAGCAGTTCCGGCAGGTCGGTCACATCTTTGATGTGATCGTATTCTTTGCTCAGCTTGGTGTGCGGTACCGCAACCAGTTTCGCATCTTCACCGGATTCGTCGGTCATTTTCAGTACGCCAACCGGACGGCAGCGGATCACTGAACCTGGCTCCAGCGGGTACGGAGTCGGGACCAGAACGTCTACCGGGTCACCATCCAGAGACAGGGTGTGGTTGATGTAACCGTAGTTGCACGGATAGAACATCGCGGTGGACATGAAGCGGTCAACGAACAGGGCGCCGCTCTCTTTGTCAACTTCGTATTTGATCGGATCTGCGTTCGCAGGGATCTCGATAACAACGTAGATATCTTCCGGCAGGTCTTTACCGGCAGGGACGTTGAGTAAGCTCATGTCTGTTTCCTTTAAATAAGCTATGGCAAACAAGTGGCGGGTATTATAGCCAACTCGCGCGGAATGTCTCCGCTTGTTTTCGCTTTCTCTGCGTGCATTTTCTTCTTTTTACCTCTCTCTCGTGACAGAAAAATCCATATCTTCAGCCGCATTTTTCATAGTGAGATGAAAGCGATTACAAAGTTGTGATTAACGTTTTATTTACTTTTTTGAAGTGTGATGTAACGCAATCCGTTACATGCTCAATTGTCTATAGTTTTTTCGCAACGGTTAATTAACCAACAATAATCACCCTACGAGGACGCACTTATGTGGAAGCGCTTACTTTTAGTCACAGCAGTTTCGGCAGCCATGTCGTCTATGGCAATGGCAGCCCCTTTAACCGTAGGATTTTCGCAGGTTGGCTCTGAATCCGGCTGGCGCGCCGCAGAAACCAACGTCGCGAAAAGCGAGGCCGAAAAGCGGGGAATTACGCTGAAAATCGCTGATGGCCAGCAAAAGCAGGAAAACCAGATTAAAGCAGTCCGCTCATTTGTTGCGCAGGGCGTCGACGCCATCTTTATTGCGCCGGTCGTGGCAACGGGTTGGGAGCCGGTTTTAAAAGAAGCTAAAGATGCCGACATTCCGGTCTTTTTGCTCGATCGTTCCATCGATGTAAAAGACAAATCTCTCTATATGACCACCGTCACCGCCGACAACGTGCTGGAAGGTAAATTGATCGGCGACTGGCTGATTAAACAAGTGGATGGCAAGCCGTGTAACGTCGTTGAGCTGCAAGGGACCGTTGGGGCCAGCGTGGCGATCGATCGTAAGAAAGGCTTTGCTGAAGCTATCGCTAATGCGCCAAACATCAAAATTATTCGCTCTCAGTCCGGTGACTTCACCCGCAGTAAAGGGAAAGAAGTGATGGAGAGCTTTATCAAAGCGGAAAACAACGGCAAGAACATCTGTATGGTTTACGCCCACAACGATGACATGGTGATCGGTGCGATTCAGGCGATCAAAGAAGCGGGCCTGAAACCTGGCAAAGATATTCTCACCGGTTCTATCGATGGCGTACCGGATATCTACAAAGCGATGATTGATGGTGAAGCCAACGCCAGCGTCGAACTGACGCCGAATATGGCCGGCCCGGCATTCGACGCGCTGGAGAAATTCAAAAAAGACGGCACGATGCCTGAGAAGCTGACCATTACCAAGTCGATCCTCTATCTGCCGGATACGGCAAAAGAAGAGTTAGAGAAGAAGAAAAACATGGGCTACTAAGCCTTCATGAAAATGCCGGGGGCGCTGCGCTTGCCCGGCCTACATTACGCTCTTTTGTAGGCCGGATAAGCGTAGCGCCATCCGGCGTGATGCAGGGGGAACCATGACCACCGACCAACATCAGGAAATCCTCCGCACCGAAGGATTAAGCAAATTCTTTCCCGGCGTCAAAGCGTTGGATAACGTGGATTTCAGTTTGCGTCGTGGCGAGATTATGGCGCTGCTGGGAGAAAACGGAGCCGGCAAATCGACGCTCATCAAAGCGCTGACCGGCGTTTACCATGCCGATCGCGGCACTATCTGGCTCGAAGGCCAACCGATCACCCCCAAAAACACCGCCCATGCCCAACAACTGGGGATTGGCACCGTGTACCAGGAAGTGAACCTGCTGCCCAATATGTCGGTTGCCGATAACTTATTTATTGGTCGTGAACCGCGGCGTTTTGGCCTGCTTCAGCGCAAGCAGATGGAAAAACGCGCGACGGAACTGATGGCGTCATACGGTTTTTCCCTTGACGTGCGCGAGCCGCTGAACCGCTTTTCCGTGGCGATGCAACAAATCGTCGCCATCTGTCGGGCGATCGATCTCTCCGCGAAAGTGCTGATCCTCGATGAACCCACCGCCAGCCTCGATACCCAGGAAGTTGAAATGCTGTTTGGCCTGATGCGACATCTGCGCGATCGGGGCGTCAGTCTGATCTTCGTCACCCACTTTCTTGATCAGGTTTATCAGGTCAGCGATCGCATTACCGTTCTGCGTAACGGCGGCTTCGTTGGCTGCCGTGAAACCCGAGAACTGCCTCAGATCGAACTGGTCAAAATGATGCTGGGCCGTGAACTGGATACCCATGCTCTACAGCGTGCGGGCCGCACGTTGCTGAGTGATAAACCGGTGGCGGCATTCAGCGGCTTTGGCAAAAAAGGCACCATCGCGCCATTTGATCTACAGGTGCGTCCCGGTGAGATCGTCGGTCTCGCCGGATTACTGGGATCCGGGCGAACGGAAACGGCGGAGGTGATCTTCGGTATTAAACCCGCCGACAGCGGAAGTGCGCTGATCAAAGGCAAACCGCAGACCTTGCGATCGCCACATCAGGCTTCGTGTCTGGGGCTCGGCTTCTGTCCGGAGGATCGCAAAACGGATGGCATTATTGCCGCCGCTTCGGTGCGGGAAAACATCATTCTGGCATTGCAGGCACAGCGCGGCTGGCTGCGGCCTATTCCTCGGAAAGAGCAAAACGAGATTGCCGAGCGTTTTATCCGCCAGCTTGGTATTCGTACTCCGAACGCTGAGCAGCCGATCGAATTTCTCTCCGGCGGCAATCAGCAAAAAGTATTGCTCTCGCGCTGGTTACTGACCAAACCGCAGTTCCTGATCCTCGATGAACCCACGCGTGGGATCGACGTTGGCGCGCATGCGGAGATCATCCGCCTGATCGAAACGCTGTGCGCGGATGGTCTGGCGCTGCTGGTCATTTCATCCGAACTGGAAGAGTTAGTGGGCTATGCCGATCGGGTCATTATTATGCGCGATCGCAAACAGGTGGCCGAGATCCCCCTGGCTGAACTGTCCGTACCGGCGATCATGAATGCCATTGCGGCCTAAGGAGACTATGGTGATGCCTCAATCTCTCCCTCAATCCAATCCGTCTAAACGGCGGTTCCGTTGGCCAAAGGGGATGCCACAGCTGGTGGCGTTACTGCTGGTGCTGCTGGTGGATAGCCTGGTCGCCCCGCACTTCTACCAGGTGATTTTGCAGGATGGTCGGCTGTTCGGTAGCCCGATTGATATTCTCAACCGTGCCGCGCCCGTGGCGCTATTGGCGATTGGTATGACGCTGGTGATTGCAACCGGTGGCATCGACCTTTCCGTGGGGGCCGTCATGGCTATTGCTGGCGCCACTACCGCGGCGATGACGGTGGCCGGGCACAGTCTGCCGGTGGTGCTGCTTGCCGCCTTAGGATCCGGCATTCTGGCTGGGCTGTGGAATGGGATTCTGGTGGCCATCCTCAAGATCCAACCGTTTGTCGCCACGCTAATCCTGATGGTGGCCGGGCGCGGGGTGGCGCAGCTTATCACTTCCGGGCAGATCGTCACCTTTAACTCGCCCGAACTGTCATGGTTTGGCAGCGGCTCGCTCTTACTGTTCCCTACGCCGGTAATTATTGCACTGCTCACGCTGGTGGTGTTCTGGCTGCTGACGCGGAAAACGGCGCTGGGTATGTTTATCGAAGCGGTGGGTATCAACATTCGTGCGGCAAAAAACGCCGGAGTGAACACCCGCATTATCGTGATGCTCACCTATGTGCTGAGCGGCCTGTGCGCGGCTATCGCTGGCATTATCGTCACGGCGGACATTCGCGGGGCAGATGCCAATAACGCCGGATTATGGCTGGAGCTGGATGCCATCCTGGCGGTGGTTATCGGCGGCGGGTCGCTGATGGGCGGGCGCTTTAACCTGCTGCTGTCGGTGGTAGGCGCATTGATTATTCAGGGCATGAACACCGGGATTTTGCTGTCGGGCTTCCAGCCGGAACTGAATCAGGTGGTCAAAGCCGTGGTGGTGTTGTGTGTGCTGGTCGTGCAGTCGCAACGATTTATCAGCCTGATAAAAGGAGTGCGTGGTCATGATAAAACGTAATTTACCGCTGATGATCACCCTCGGCGTGTTTGTGCTGGGTTATCTCTACTGCCTGACGCAGTTTCCCGCTTTTGCTTCCACCCGGGTCATTTGCAATATCCTGACCGATAACGCCTTTCTGGGCATTATTGCCGTAGGCATGACCTTCGTGATCCTCTCTGGCGGGATCGACCTTTCCGTTGGCTCGGTGATCGCCTTTACCGGCGTATTTCTGGCAAAGGCCATTGGCTATTGGGGCATTTCTCCGCTGCTGGCGTTCCCTTTGGTTTTGCTGATGGGCTGCGCGTTTGGTGCGTTTATGGGGTTACTGATTGATGCGCTGAAGATCCCAGCATTTATTATCACTCTGGCGGGAATGTTCTTCCTGCGCGGCGTCAGCTATCTGGTCTCAGAAGAATCCATCCCAATTAACCATCCGGTTTATGACATGCTCTCAAGCCTGGCATGGAAAATTCCCGGCGGTGGTCGCCTGAGCGCGATGGGATTGTTGATGCTGGCGGTTGTCGTCATCGGCATATTCCTGGCGCACCGTACGCGCTTTGGTAATCAGGTTTACGCGATTGGCGGCAACGCCACTTCTGCCAACCTGATGGGCATCTCAACCCGCAGCACCACCATCCGCATTTATATGCTGTCTACCGGGCTTGCGACGCTTGCCGGCATTGTCTTTTCCATTTACACCCAGGCGGGCTATGCGCTGGCGGGCGTTGGCGTCGAACTGGATGCGATAGCCTCAGTTGTGATTGGCGGAACGCTGCTCAGCGGTGGGGTCGGTACAGTGTTAGGGACGTTGTTTGGCGTCGCTATTCAGGGGCTGATCCAGACCTACATTAATTTTGACGGCACATTAAGTTCCTGGTGGACGAAGATCGCGATTGGCATTTTATTGTTTATTTTTATAGCGTTACAACGCGGTCTGACGGTGCTTTGGGAAAATCGTCAAAGCTCGCCGGTTACCCGAGTGGGTACGGCGGCAACACCAAAGTAACATCCTGATTTTGCACAAAACATTTAAATACCTAAACTTTTTCCGGTTGTAGTCGATAGGTTCTGTACAGGTCTGTTTTAACCCTACAACCGGAAATATAACGATGCCAAAATCCCTTTCAATTCGATCAAGTTTGTTGGTGTTATTGTCTCTGCTGACGTTCCTTCTGTTACTGACCGGTGGCATGGGGCTATATGCGTCTACCCGTGTCATTACCTCTTTGATTTATCACGGTATTATGAGCGCTGCAATGTTGGCTGCTATCGCATTGCTGGCGGTCATTTGGTTTATGCTGCGAAATAAGTTTCTCAAACCGTTGGATAACATGGTTGAGCAACTGGAACGTCTGGCAACGGGGGATTTGTCGCCGGTTACCGCGTTGTCGGCCAGCGCCGAATTCAACCGCCTGAACGCAGCAATGGATGACATGCGCCATGCGCTGGGCGACTCGGTACAGCGCGTACGCGATGCCAGCTCGCAAATTGATATTGGCAGTCGTGAACTAACGGCCGGTAACCAGCACCTGGCGCAACGCACTGAATCGACAGCCACTTCGCTGGAGCAGACCGCCGCCAGCATGGAAGAACTCACGGCGACGGTGAAACAGAATGCGCAGAACGCGGAACAGGCGCACCAGCTGGCAAAATCGGTGTCGGATACCGCCGATCGCGGTAGCGAAATGGTATGCTATGTGATCGAGAAAATGCGCGATATTTCCGGAAGTTCCAGCCGAATCGCCGACATCCTCAGCGTGATTGATGGCATTGCTTTCCAGACCAATATTCTGGCGCTCAATGCTTCCGTTGAAGCGGCGCGGGCTGGTGAGCAGGGGCGGGGCTTTGCGGTTGTGGCTGGTGAAGTGCGTAATCTGGCCAGCCGCAGCGCCGAGGCGGCCAAAGAGATCCGTACGCTAATCAGCGATTCGCACACCCATGTGGGGGAAGGCAGCGAGCTGGCGCAGCAGGCGGGCGAAACCATGGATGAAATCGCGACCGAGGTTATGCGTATGACCAAACTGATGCGTGAAATTGCCAGTGCGTCCCAGGAACAGAGTCGCGGCATAGAGCAGGTGAATATCGCGGTGATTCAGATGGATGAAACGGCGCAGCAAAACGCGGCGCTGGTACAGCAGTCTTCAGCGGCTACCCGCTCGCTGGAAGAGCAGTCTTCAGCGCTAATCGAAGCAATGGCCGTATTTAAGCTACAGAAAGCGTAACCGGACGATGGATTTTGTAGGCCGGATGGCAACGCTACGCGTTTTATCCGGCCTACGTCCGTGCGATGAATGATACTTACGCGTCCGGGAACTCGCGGATAAAGCGTTCTACATCTTCAACCATATGGTCGTTCCCCACGAAGAAGGAGCGGCGCTGGTGCAGACTTTCTGGGGTGATATCCAGAATGCGTTCTTTACCATCGCTGGCTTTGCCGCCCGCCTGCTCGGCCAGGAAGGCCATCGGGTTGCATTCATACAGCAGACGCAGTTTCCCTTGCGGGTGGCTGGCGGTGCTTGGGTACAGGTAGATCCCGCCTTTCAGCAGATTGCGATGGAAATCTGCAACCAGAGAGCCAATGTAGCGCGAGGTATACGGGCGCTGGGTTGGCTTATCTTCTTCCTGGCAGAATTTAATGTACTTCTTCACGCCGTTCGGGAATTTGATGTAGTTACCTTCGTTAATGGAGTACGTGCTGCCTTTCGCCGGGAAGCGCATACGTTCCTGGCTGAGGCAGAATACGCCCAGAGAAGGATCGTAAGTGAAGGCATGTACGCCACAGCCGGTGGTATACACCAGCATGGTGGAAGAACCATAAACAACGTAACCTGCAGCAACCTGCTTGTTGCCCGGTTGCAGGAAATCCTCTTCCGTGACCGGTGTGCCGACTGGGGTTACGCGGCGGTAAATAGAGAAAATCGTACCGACAGAGACGTTAACATCGATGTTGGATGAGCCATCCAGCGGATCCATTAGCACAACGTATTTAGCGTGTTCACAGCCTTCAAAGACGACGATTTCATCTTCTTCTTCTGAGGCAATGCCCGCCACAATGTCGCGCGCCTTCAGTGCAGCTTTCAGTTTTTCGTTCGCGAACAGATCGAGTTTTTGCTGAACCTCTCCCTGCACGTTCTCAGCACCGCTGGCACCCAGGATATCGACCAGACCGGCCTTATTGATATCGCGGTGGATGATCTTGGCGCCCAGCTTTATTGCCGACAACAAAGCAGTGAGCTCACCGGTAGCATGAGAAAACTCGTGCTGCTTTTCGACAATAAATTCACCTAACGTTTTCATAACACTTTCCCTGCAATTTATGTGGAGTAAAGCGACCGCAACAATATTAACAAATATTTCCTTTGTTGCGCTTAGGTGAATCGCGCCAGCAAACTGCGGAATATCCTGAAATGCGTTTCTCACTTGCCGGACATGTGCGTAAAATGGCCCCCAGATTAAAAAAGGATAGTGACGTATGCGCATTCATATTTTGGGAATTTGTGGCACTTTCATGGGCGGTCTGGCGATGCTGGCGCGCTCGCTCGGTCATGAAGTAACCGGTTCGGACGCCAATGTGTATCCGCCGATGAGTACCTTACTTGAGAAGCAAGGCATTGATCTGATTCAGGGTTACGATGCCAGCCAGCTCGACCCACAGCCGGACCTGGTGATCATCGGCAATGCCATGACCCGTGGTAATCCGTGCGTGGAAGCGGTGCTGGAAAAGAACATTCCGTACATGTCTGGCCCGCAGTGGCTGCATGACTTTGTCTTGCGCGATCGCTGGGTACTGGCGGTTGCGGGTACGCACGGCAAAACCACTACCGCCGGAATGGCGACCTGGATCCTCGAAGCCTGCGGCTATAAACCTGGCTTTGTGATCGGCGGCGTTCCGGGCAACTTTGAGGTTTCCGCGCGCCTCGGCGAGAGCGACTTCTTCGTGATTGAAGCGGATGAGTACGACTGTGCGTTCTTCGACAAGCGTTCTAAATTCGTACATTACTGCCCGCGCACGCTGATCCTCAATAATCTTGAGTTCGATCACGCGGATATCTTTGACGATCTTAAAGCTATTCAGAAACAGTTCCACCATCTGGTGCGTATCGTGCCGGGCCAGGGACGCATCATCTACCCGGAAAACGACATCAATCTGAAACAGACGATGGCGATGGGCTGCTGGAGCGAACAAGAGCTGGTGGGCGAACAAGGTCACTGGCAGGCGAAAAAGCTGACCACCGATGCCTCCGAGTGGGAAGTGTGGCTGGACGGTGAAAAAGTCGGCGAAGTGAAGTGGGGCCTGGTGGGCGAGCACAACATGCACAACGGCCTGATGGCGATTGCAGCCGCGCGTCATGTTGGCGTCGTGCCTGCGGATGCGGCCAATGCATTGGGCTCGTTCATCAACGCCCGTCGCCGTCTTGAGCTGCGCGGTGAAGCCAATGGCGTGACGGTGTATGACGATTTTGCCCATCACCCGACGGCCATTCTGGCAACGCTTGCGGCACTGCGCGGTAAAGTGGGCGGCACGGCGCGCATCATCGCGGTGCTGGAACCTCGCTCGAACACCATGAAAATGGGTCTGTGCAAAGACGATCTGGCGCCGTCGTTAGGGCGTGCAGACGAAGTGTTCCTGCTGCAACCCCCGCACATTCCGTGGCAGGTAGCAGAAGTCGCTGAAGCCTGCGTTCAGCCGGCACACTGGAGCGGCGATGTGGATGCACTGGCAGATATGGTGGTGAAAACCGCACAGCCTGGCGATCACATTCTGGTGATGAGCAACGGCGGGTTTGGCGGTATTCATCAAAAACTGCTGGATGGTCTGGCGAAGAAAGCTCAGGCAGAAGAAGAGTAAAAAAATGCCCGGTGGCGCTACGCTTACCGGGCCTACAACGGATCGTAGGCCGGATAAGGTATTTGCACCGCCATCCGGCACTTTCGGCGGACGAAGAGGTTAGGCCTCGTTTTCCGCCAGTTCACGCAGATATTGGAAGATCTGGCGGGAAGATTTTGGCGGCTTGTTGCCCGCTTTTTCTTTCCTGGCGTTACGCACCAGCGAACGCAGTTGCTGACGGTCGGCGTCAGGCCACAGGTTCATCACTTCTTCGATAGCTTCATCGCTACCGTCAACCATACGGTCACGCAGTTGCTCCAGCTTATGGAAGACAACGACCTGTTGGTTGTGACGGTTTTTCAGCTTGTCCAACGCCTGACGGATAGGATCAACATCGCGCTGGCGCAACATTTTGCCAATCAGCTGCAGCTGACGACGGCGACCTTCCATCTTAATACGCTGGGCCAGCTCAATCGCGGCACGTAAATCCGCATCGAGCGGGATTTTATCCAGCGCGTTTTTCCCCAGTTTTACCAGTTCCACACCCAGGTGTTTTAACTCCTCGGCGTCACGTTTTATTTCACTTTTACTGACCCAGATAATTTCATCGTCTTCGTCTTCGATGTCATCACCGGGAACGTCGTCGAGCCAGTCTTCGGGCTGCTTAGTCATGTCAGGCTCCTTAAAAAAAGAGGCTAATGTTACCAGTTAAGATGCGCACTGAAAAACGGTTCTCTGTTAGACTTCAGAGAAACTCTCTCTACATTATGGCATTTGCGATGAAAGTAATCTCACAAGTTGAAGCGCAGCGTAAGATTCTGGAAGAAGCAGTCTCGACGGCACTGGAATTAGCATCAGGTAAGTCGGATGGCGCGGAAGTCGCTGTGAGCAAGACCACGGGTATTAGCGTCAGCACCCGTTATGGTGAAGTGGAGAACGTCGAATTCAATAGCGATGGTGCACTGGGGATTACGGTTTACCACCAGAACCGTAAGGGCAGCGCATCGTCCACCGATTTAAGCCCGCAGGCGATTGCACGCACCGTGCAGGCCGCACTGGACATTGCACGTTACACATCGCCGGACCCGTGTGCGGGCGTGGCAGATAAAGAACTGCTGGCCTTTGATGCGCCCGATCTGGACCTGTTCCACCCGGCGGAAGTTTCCCCTGACGAAGCTATCGAACTGGCTGCCCGCGCTGAACAGGCGGCGTTGCAGGCCGACAAACGCATCACCAACACCGAAGGCGGCAGCTTTAACAGCCACTATGGTATCAAAGTGTTTGGCAACAGCCACGGTATGCTGCAGGGCTACTGCTCCACGCGCCATTCCCTTTCCAGCTGCGTAATTGCAGAAGAAAATGGTGATATGGAGCGTGATTACGCTTACACCATTGGCCGGGCGATGGGCGATCTGCAAACGCCGGAGTGGGTGGGGGCAGACTGCGCTCGCCGTACCTTATCACGCCTGTCTCCGCGTAAGCTTTCCACCATGAAAGCGCCGGTGATTTTCGCCAATGAAGTGGCGACTGGACTATTCGGACACCTGGTTGGCGCCATTGCGGGCGGCTCGGTGTACCGCAAATCCACCTTCCTGCTCGACTCGCTGGGCAAACAAATTCTGCCGGAATGGCTGACCATTGAAGAACATCCGCACCTGCTGAAAGGGCTGGCGTCTTCACCGTTCGACAGCGAAGGCGTACGGACCGAACGCCGCGACATTATTAAAGACGGTGTGCTGACTCAGTGGCTGCTGACCAATTATTCTGCACGTAAGCTGGGGCTTAAGAGCACCGGACATGCAGGCGGGATCCACAACTGGCGAATTCCGGGACAGGGTCTAAGCTTCGAGCAGTTGCTCAAAGAGATGGGCACAGGTCTTGTGGTTACCGAGCTGATGGGACAGGGCGTAAGCGGCATTACCGGCGATTACTCGCGCGGCGCGGCGGGCTTCTGGGTCGAAAACGGCGAAATTCAGTACCCGGTGAGTGAAATTACCATCGCCGGTAACTTAAAAGAGATGTGGCGTAATATCGTCACCGTCGGCAACGATATTGAAACGCGCAGTAATATTCAGTGTG
The DNA here is from genome assembly GCF_016894305.1 of Citrobacter sp. B72. NCBI lineage: Bacteria > Pseudomonadati > Pseudomonadota > Gammaproteobacteria > Enterobacterales > Enterobacteriaceae > Citrobacter > Citrobacter sp. B72. The sequence goes on along the minus strand of NZ_CP069801.1, from coordinate 4,347,415 downwards.
GTTCGGTCCTGTTGCCGGAGATGAAGATCGCCGGGCAATAATACCCGTCATACTTCAAGCTGTGGCGTGAATTATTGAGGGTATCTGGCGTTTGTTTATTTTTGAATAATAAAAAAGGAAGTGAGCAATGCGTAAACACCTGTTAGCGATCGTCGCAGCTTCAACGCTGGTTCTTGGTTCTTCTGCGTTTGCAGCCGATCTTGAAGACGATATGGGGATCCTCAACGACAACCTGAAAATCGTCGAAAAAACGGATAATGCGACTGAGCTGAAAGATGCGTTAACCAAAATGCGTGCAGCTGCGCTGGACGCGCAAAAGGGAACGCCGCCGAAGCTGGAAAACAAATCCCCGGACAGCCCGGAGATGAAGGATTTCCGCCACGGCTTTGACACGCTGATCGGTCAGATCGACGGTGCGTTGAAGCTGGCGAACGAAGGTAAAGTTAAAGAGGCGAAAGCCGTTGCGGAAGAGCTGAAAACCACGCGCAACGAAAACCACAAGAAGTTCCGCTAATCTGCGCTATCCGGCCTGCATACCCGTAGGTCGGATACAACACCCCGCTACTGCACGTCCCATAAGTAAACGCTATCCCCATCACATTTTTTCATTTTTATCGCCCATTCATTGTTCGCACTTCCTTCCATTTTTCTGCTCGCTCTTGCGATCTCAATCACATTCTTCCAGTGATAAATCGTGGTTCCAGCTCTTTTTGCGGCACAGATCACTATCGCTGCACACCTTTCCACTTCGAAGTGGAAAACAACTCGCTACAAACTCATAACCTCCGTCGCTAATTTATCCTCAGAGACATTAACGGGGTAAGACGAGTGAATAACGGAGCTGTAATGAATGACATGGGGGAATCGGTGGAACTGGCCGACCGCATGCTGGCGCAGGTGTATGCCTTGCTGCGTGAACGCAACATTATTCCCAACGCCGTACAGGAACAGATGCTGACGTCGCATGTTCGCGCCATGGCGCACCGCTCGGTAACGGGTGAACCCTTACCAGAGGTCGATGCCAGCTTGTTTGATGAAATATCTGCCGAATCAATGGCGCTTGCCCGCGACGTGGTCGCCGAGTTTGGCAATCTTCCTGAGGAAGAGGCCTGGCTGCTGTCGGTGCACTTCGAAGTCGCGAAAGACAACCTTTAAGGAGCAAAAGATGGAACAGATTACCGTAGTGATTGGCGATCGTCTGGGTAAAGGCCAGAAAGTGGCGGCAGGCGTAGAGAAAGCGGGTGGTCGTGCCGTTGTGGTGCCGGGCGTTGCAGCAGATATGAAGCTGGGTGACGTGATGAAAGCGGAAAACGCCACCTTTGGTATCTCGTTTTGCGGCAGCGGTGGTGCGGGTGCGATTACCGCGCAGACCAAATACGGCTACAAGGCGAAATACGGCATGCGATCGGTCGATGAAGGGGTAACCGCCATCAACGAAGGGTGCAACGTACTGGGATTCGGCTTTATGGACAAAGAAGAGCTCGGCGAGCGCCTGGTGCAGGCGTGGCAAAAGAAACACGGCGCTTAAGCATGAAAGAGCAATTCACCACCACGGTGAGAGTCACGGGTAAGGGCGAGACCAAAGCTCGCGCCTTTGCCGATGCCCTGAACCACGTTCAGGCTGCGGTGATGAAAGCGTCGCCGCATATCTTACTGCGTATTGAGCCACAGGATGTGCAGGTTGTTCAAGCGCGTGAATCGGTGCGTAAAGAGGCGTTTTTATTCCTCTTTTTGCGCCGGGAAAGACGCACTTTCAGCGTGGAGCTGGACGTGACCGTCAACGTGACTGCCATCAATCTCGACAAGGTGGATTTCGTTACGCAACGCTGATTTTCTATTAAAAGGCATAATTATGTTCCTGATAATATTAATAAAATCGCTCATCATCGGCGCGTTGGTTGGCGTTGGTGTCGGCGCTGGGGCTGCACGCATGTTTCATGCGCCTACCACTCAAGGGATGGGCGCGTTTCGTACTCTGGGAGAACTGAATTCCTGCGAAGGGGATCCGGCTTCTCACTTCTCGTTCGGCCTGGGCTTCTTCTTTAACGCCTGGGCTTCCTCTGTTGCGGCGGGGGCGTTCACGCAGGACGTCGACCATCGCATCATCCCCAACTGGGGCGCCGCCGCGCTGATGATTAAAAATCGCAACGTCGGTGAAACGCTGCACGACCCCAAACGCATGGCAATTGCCTGCGGCGTTATCGGGATGATCGTGGTGACCTTCCTGAACCTCACCGCATCATCCGTACCGGAAGCGTTGCAGGTTACCGCCGTCAAGGTGCTGGTGCCCGCGGCTAACCTGCTGGTTAACACCGTGATGCCAGTAATCTTCTGGCTGGCGGCGATCGACGCCGGTAAGAAATCTGGCTTCTGGGCCACCGTTTTTGGCGGCGCGGCGCAGCTGATCATGGGTAACGCCGTTCCGGGTCTGGTTCTCGGCATTCTGATCGGCAAAGGTGTTGAAGAGAGCGGCTGGAACCACGTCACTAAAGTGATGATGGTGGCTATCGTCGCGCTGTTTGTCCTGAGTGGCTTCTTCCGTGGCTTCGATATGAAGATGATCGAATCCTTCCATCTGACCGTGCCTAACTGGCTCGAACTTATCCACAACTCGCTCAGCGGCAAATAACGGAGGTCATCATGGAACAGAATAAAGGTTTTTGGTTCGCTGACTGGTCGTTCCCGATCTTTGTGGGCCTGCTCTCCTCTGGCGTGTTTGCCGGAACACACATGTACTACCTGTACGGTATTGGCGCATTTAACGAAGTGGCTTTTGTGGCGATGCTGAAGGCGGGAATGGATACCGGATCCTACGGAGCAGTGGCGGCATTTGGCGCAAGCTTCCTGTTTGCCCGCATTATTGAAGGTTCGCTGGTGGGGATTTTGGATATCGGCGGGGCGATTCAGACCGGGGTTGGGTTAGGTGTTCCGGCGCTGCTGCTGGGCGCGGGCATTATCTTCCCGGTCGCCAACTTCGCCGCCTCGCTGGTCACCGGTCTGGTGATTGGTCTGGCGATTGGCTACATCATCATTCTGGCGCGTAAGTTCACCATCAACCAGAGCGACTCGACCTACGGTGCGGACGTCATGATGGGGGCCGGTAACGCCTCCGGACGCTTCCTCGGGCCGTTGATTATCCTCAGCGCGATGACGGCTTCGATTCCTATCGGAATCGGTTCTCTGGCAGGCGCGCTGCTGTTTTACCTGTGGCAAAAACCGATTACCGGCGGGGCGATCCTCGGCGCGATGATCCTCGGGTCCATCTTCCCGATTGCCATTAGTTGATGGTGTGTCGTTGTAGGCCGGATAAGGCGCAGCCGCCATCCGGCAATGACGCCTGATGGCGCTGCGCTTATCAGGCCTACACGACCGCCCCCATTTCAACAGGAGAGAGAGACATGTTTGATTTACTCCTGCGCCGTGCGCGCCTCGTTGACGATACGGTGAGCGATATTGCGCTCAAAGACGGCAAGATCGCGGCGTTGGGTGACGTTGATGGCCCGGCGCTGAAAACCATCGAGCTGGGCGGTGAGTGCTACGTCAGCGCAGGCTGGATTGACTCCCACGTTCATTGCTACGCGAAATCCCCGATTTACCACGACCAGCCGGATAGCGTTGGTATTGCGACCGGCGTCACTACCGTAGTGGATGCGGGCAGTACCGGGGCGGATGACATCGACGATTTTTACACCCTGACCCGGGAAGCTGCCACCGAAGTGTACGCGTTGCTGAATATCTCCCGCGTTGGGCTTATCGCCCAGAATGAGCTGGCCAACATGGCCAATATTGACGCTGATGCGGTACGAGAGGCGGTGAAACGCCACCCTGATTTTATCGTCGGTCTGAAGGCACGTATGAGCAGCAGCGTAGTCGGTGAAAATGGCATCACGCCGCTGGATCGCGCCAAAGCGATGCAAGCGCAGAACGGTGATCTGCCGCTGATGGTGCACATCGGCAACAACCCACCGGACCTGGATGAGATCGCCGAGCGCCTGAGCGCAGGTGACATCATTACCCACTGTTACAACGGTAAGCCGAATCGCATTCTGACGCCGCAAGGCGAGCTGCGGGCGTCAGTGACGCGGGCGATTTCACGCGGCGTGCGTCTGGACGTTGGGCATGGCACCGCCAGCCTGAGCTTTGCGGTGGCAAAACGCGCTATCGAACTGGGTATTTTGCCGCACACCATCAGCTCCGATATTTACTGTCGTAACCGTATCAGCGGCCCGGTGCATTCCCTGGCGAATGTGATGTCGAAATTCCTCGCCATTGGGATGTCGCTTCCGCAGGTCATTGAATGCGTTACCGCCAATGCCGCCGATGGTCTGCGCCTGAAACAGAAGGGGCGGCTGCAGGTCGGTCTGGACGCCGATTTAACCCTCTTTACGCTTAAGCGCCAGCCAACCGTGCTGGTAGATGCAGAAAACGACAGCCTGCAGGCTGAACAACTGCTGGTGCCGCTTGCCGCAATACGTGCGGGCAAGGGCTATATGACCGAACAAGGGAGCGCGGAACATGCCTTCGATTTTTGAGAAATACGATTTAAAACAGGTGATTAATACCTCCGGCCGCATGACGGCGCTCGGCGTTTCCACGCCGCGACCAGAAGTGGTTGAAGCCGCGATGGCGGGAATGAACCAATATTTCGAGATGAAAGACCTGGTCAATAAAACCGGCGACTACATCGCGAAATTACTGGAAGTGGAAGGGGCAACGGTTGTCTCTTGCGCCTCGGCCGGGATTGCCCTGTCGGTGGCTGGCGTATTGGTTAAAGACAGCGACTGGCTGCTGGAGAACCTGCACGTCACGCCCATCGAGAACAACGAAATCGTGCTGCCCAGAGGTCACAACGTCAACTTTGGCGCTCCGGTAGGCACCATGGTAGCGCTTGGCGGCGGCAAGTTAGTGGAAGCCGGTTATGCCAACGAATGTTCCGCGGCGCAGCTGGCGGCGGCCATTACACCGCGTACGGCGGCCATTCTGTATATCAAATCTCACCACTGCGTCCAGAAAAGTATGCTCAGCGTGGAGCAGGCTGCGGTGGTGGCGCGTACGCATAATCTGCCGCTGATCGTGGACGCGGCGGCGGAAGAGGATTTGCAGTGCTACTACCGGGTTGGTGCAGATCTGGTGATTTATAGCGGCGCCAAGGCGATAGAAGGACCAACCAGTGGTCTGGTGATTGGTAAAACCCAATACGTTGAGTGGGTGAAGCGCCAGACGGCGGGAATTGGCCGGGCGATGAAGGTGGGCAAAGAGGGGATTCTTGGCCTGACCTGCGCCATCGAACTGTATCTGAACGCGCAGAAAGAGAGCGGCGCGGAGATGGTCGAGAAAATGACGCCGTTCATTAATGCCTTGAACCAGCTTAACGGCGTGAGCGCCCGCGTGGTGTGGGATAGTGCAGGGCGCGACATCGCGCGCACGGAAATTAAGTTTGATGAAGCGGTCACCGGGATCGCCACGGGGGAACTGGTCGATGCGCTGAAACAGGGGGAGTACGCGATTTACTTCCGTGGTTACAAAGCCAATGAAGGCATTATCGAAGCCGATGTGCGCAGCGTCGATCGCGCGCAGCTGGAGATTGTGGCCCGTCGAATTGGTGAAGTGATTTCGCAGGAGAAAAACGCATGAAACTGACCCCTAACTTTTATCGTGACCGCGTCTGCCTGAACGTGCTGGCAGGCTCCAAAGAAAATGCCCGGGACATTTATGCGGCGGCGGAAGGACACGTGCTGGTTGGCGTGTTGTCAAAAAATTACCCGGATGTCGCAAGCGCGGTAGCGGATATGCGTGAATACGCGGCCCTTATCGACAATGCGCTCTCCGTGGGGCTGGGGGCGGGCGATCCTAACCAGTCGGCGATGGTCAGTGAAATCTCCCGTCAGGTGCAGCCACAGCATGTCAATCAGGTCTTTACCGGCGTGGCTACCAGTCGCGCGCTGCTGGGCCAGCAGGATACAGTGGTCAACGGTCTGGTCTCGCCAACCGGCACGCCGGGCAGGGTGAAAATCTCCACTGGTCCGCTAAGCAGCCAGTCGCCGGACGGTATTGTGTCGGTAGAAACCGCGATTGCGCTGCTCAAAGACATGGGCGGTAGCTCAATTAAATACTTCCCGATGGGCGGCCTGAAATGCCGTGACGAGTACATTGCGGTCGCGCAGGCCTGCGCCCGTCATGACTTCTGGCTGGAGCCAACCGGCGGTATCGATCTGGATAATTTCACTGAAATCCTGCAAATTGCCCTCGATGCCGGAGTGAGTAAAATCATTCCTCACATCTATAGTTCGATTATTGATAAGGTGAGTGGTAACACTCGTCCGGACGACGTACGCCAACTGATGGCGATGACCCGGGCCTGCGTAGGCTAACTGACTGATGAGGAAACTGACGTGCGATTCCCCAACCAACGTTTAGCACAGCTGTTTGCCATGTTGCAAAACGAAGCGCTTCCACAGGACGAGCTGGCGCAGCGGTTGTCGGTTTCCACACGCACCGTACGGGCGGATATCACCGCGCTAAACGCGCTGCTCACCCAGTATGGCGCACAGTTTGTCCTCAGCCGGGGTAATGGATATCAGCTCAAAATTGACGACCCGGCAAGCTTTCACACCCTGCAAACGCAGCAGCCCAATACGTTGCTGCGCATCCCACGCACCAGCCAGGAACGGATACACTGGCTGGTGGTACGTTTTCTGACATCGGCTTTCTCACTGAAGCTGGAAGATTTAGCTGATGAATGGTTTATCAGCCGAGCGACGCTGCAAAACGATATGGCTGAGGTGCGCGAGCATCTGCAACGTTATCATCTGACGCTGGAAACGCGTCCCCGTCACGGCATGAAGCTGTTCGGCAGCGAAATGGCGATCCGCGCCTGTTTGACCGATCTGCTGTGGACGCTGGCGCAGCAGGATCCGCAGCACCCGTTAGTGACGCAAGAAGCGCTGAATGCGGGGCTCCCTGAACAGTTGCAACCTGTTTTGCAGGACATTTTTGCCCGTTTCCATATTCGTCTGACCGATGAGGGCGAGCTGTTTTTACGCTTGTACTGCGCGGTGGCGGTACGGCGGATTAGCGAAGGATATCCACTCCCGGATTTTGCCGCAGAAGAAGCCGATCAATCGGTGTGCCTGGCCACGCGGGAAATCGCGGCGGTACTGCACCGCCTGGCAGACAAACCGCTTTCCGTTTCCGAAGAAAACTGGCTACAGGTGCATATTGCTGCCCGCCAGGTTCAGGAGATCGCGCCCAGTGCTATCAATGCGGATGATGACGAAGCGTTGGTCAATTACATCCTGCGTTTTATCAACACCCAGTACAACTACAACCTGTTGAATGATAAACAGTTGCATGCTGACCTGCTGACGCATATTAAGACGATGATCACCCGGGTGCGTTACCAGATAATGATCCCCAATCCGTTGTTGGAAAATATTAAACAGCACTACCCCATGGCGTGGGACATGACGCTGGCCGCCGTCTCGGGATGGGGAAAATATACGCCGTACACCATCAGTGAAAATGAGATTGGCTTCCTCGTGCTGCATATTGGCGTCGGGCTGGAGCGTAGTTACAACATCGGTTACCAGAGGCAGCCGAAGGTTCTGCTGGTATGCGATGCCGGAAATGCGATGGCGCGGATGATTGAAGCGGTACTGGCGCGTAAGTATCCGCAGATAGAGATCGTCGATACCGTAACGCTTCGTGACTACGAACAGCGGGAAAGCATCAGCGAAGATTTTGTCATCTCAACCGCGCGGATTGGTGAAAAAGATAAGCCGGTGGTGATGATTGCGCCATTCCCTACCGATTATCAGCTGGAGCAGATTGGCAAACTGGTGCTGGTCGACAGAACCCGTCCGTGGATGTTGAACAAATTCTTCGATGCCGCCCATTTTCGTGTGATTGACGAGTCAATGGATCAACAAACGTTGTTCAAAACCTTATGCCGTCAGTTGCAGGATGAAGGTTTTGTCGATGCGGAGTTTCTTGATTCGGTGGTTGAGCGTGAGGCCATCGTCAGCACCATGCTGGGTGACAGCATTGCCTTGCCGCACGCCCTTGGTCTGCTGGCAAAGAAAACGGTGGTCTACACCATCCTCGCCCCGCAGGGTATCGCCTGGGGCGATGAAACGGCCCACGTGATCTTCTTGCTCGCTATCAGCAAGAGTGAATACGAAGAGGCGATGGCTATCTACGATATCTTCGTCACCTTCCTGCGCGAACGCGCGATGACGCGACTCTGCGCGTGCCGGAATTTCACCGAGTTCAAAGCGGTTGCGATGGAGTGTGTGAGCCGTTTTTGAGAGGCGTTATCCAGAATTCGATGTAATGCGAATGTAATGCTAAACTGCATTACACATTCGATTTTACTGGAGGCATAATGGCCACGCTGAACGTCCGTCTGGATGACAAACTCAAAAATGAGGCTTATGCCGTGCTGGAAAAACTGAATATTACTCCAACGGAAGCTGTGCGATTACTGTTTCAGTACGTCGCGGAAACGGGGCGCATGCCGGTGAAAACCGTCACCCTTAGCGACAGTGAAGATGCACTCATTCAGACAGTCCGGGAAAGGCTTGCCAGCCCGCAAAAGGGAATCAAGGTTAGTCTGGATGACTTATGAACTGGAATTCGACCCGAGAGCCTTAAAAGAGTGGCATAAACTGGGTGATACGGTGAAGACTCAGTTTAAGAAGAAGTTGGCCGACGTGTTGTTGAACCCCAGAATTGACTCTGCCCGTTTAAATGGTCTTCCTGACTGCTATAAAATTAAGCTTAAATCGTCCGGGTACCGTCTGGTGTACCAGGTTCGGGATGAGGTTGTGGTCGTGTTTGTTGTCGCGGTAGGTAAGCGAGAACATTCAGCCGTTTATCACGATGCAAACAAACGGCTTTAGCGATTAACGCAAATGATGTACAACCTGGTTGCTGCTACCGCGCCAGATCAGCGCCGGGTCTTTAAGATCCTGCACAAATTTACCATCGACCAGCACGTTGATGAGATCCACCACCTGCATTTGTGCGGCGTTGAGTTCATCAAGCTTGTAGCCGGTCCACACCCAGATATCTTTCCCCGGACACTCAGCGTGAATACGCTGTACCAGTTGCAGGATATCCGGCACGTTTTGCGGATGCAGCGGATCGCCGCCGGACAGCGAAATACCCTGGCGAGGGATTCGCGTGTCGTTCAGATCGGCAATGATCTTGTCTTCCATCTCTTTGGTAAACGGCTGGCCGGAATTGAGTCGCCAGGTGCTTTTGTTATAGCAGCCAGGGCATTCATGCACGCATCCCGACACAAACAGGGTGCAGCGGGTTCCTGGGCCGTTGACGATATCGACAGGATAGTATTGATGGTATCGCATTTTCGCTTCTCAATTGACGCCATTACTGCGTTGTCTGCGCTCGCTCACCCGGGTCACTTACTTATGTAAGCTCCCCGGGATTCGCTTGCTTGCCGCCTTGTCCTGGCGCCAATTGCTTTGCGAAAAGCGTCACATCGCCAGGCAATAATACTGTCGAAATTAACCGATCTGCCCATTACCTAAATGCTTAACGCGGCGCTTCACTTCTTCCTGCTTACCGGCGTTAAACGGACGAGCGTCCGGGCTGCCTAAATAACCGCATACGCGGCGAGTGACCGATACGCGCGCGGCGTCGTGGTTACCACATTTCGGGCAGGTAAAGCCTTTGCTGGTGCACTCGAACTCACCGGTAAAGCCGCACTCGTAGCATTCATCGATTGGCGTGTTGGTCCCGTAATACGGCACGTGCTGATAGCTGTAATCCCAGACGTCTTCCAGTGCTTTCAGGTTGTGCTGAATGTTCGGGTACTCGCCGTAGCAAATGAAACCTCCATTCGCCAGCGGCGGGTACGGCGCTTCAAAATCGATCTTGTCGTACGGGTTAACCTTTTTCTCCACGTCGAGGTGGAAGCTGTTGGTGTAGTAACCTTTGTCGGTAACACCCGGCACCACGCCAAACTCGGCGGTATCCAGACGGCAGAAACGATCGCACAGGTTTTCGCTTGGTGTACTGTACAGACTAAAGCCGTAGCCGGTTTCGTCTTTCCATTGATCGACCGCCTGACGCAGACGTTCCACAATGGCGATAGCTTTAGCCCGAAGCTGCTCGCTGTCGTACAAGTGTTTGTCGCCAAACAGCGCGTTGATGGTTTCGTGAATGCCGATGTAACCCAGAGAAATCGACGCGCGGCCGTTTTTAAAGATTTCTGACACGTCATCGTCTGCTTTCAGACGCACGCCGCAGGCCCCTTCCATATACAGGATTGGTGCAACGCGGGCCTTCACGCCTTCCAGACGCGCAATGCGGGTCATCAGCGCTTTACGCGCCAGGATCAGACGGTCGTCGAGCAGTTTCCAGAAGGTGGTTTCATCGCCATGAGCTTCCAGCGCGATACGAGGCAGGTTAAGGCTGATAACGCCGAGGTTGTTACGGCCATCGTGGACCTGTTCGCCGTTCTCGTTTTCCCATACGCCCAGGAAGCTGCGGCAGCCCATCGGCGTTTTGAAGGAGCCGGTCACTTTAACCACCTGATCGTAGTTCAGGATATCCGGATACATACGCTTGCTCGCGCACTCCAGCGCCAGCTGCTTGATGTCATAGTTCGGATCGCCAAACTTGTGGTTCAGACCGTCACGAATCGCAAACACCAGTTTCGGGAACACGGCGGTTTTACGATTTTTACCCAGGCCAGCAATGCGGTTACGCAGAATGGACTGCTGGATCAAACGCGATTCCCAGCTGGTTCCCAGGCCGAAACCGAAGGTAACGAACGGCGTCTGACCGTTGGCGGTATGCAGGGTATTCACTTCATACTCAAGGGACTGGAATGCGTCGTAGCACTCTTTCTCGGTACGGGAATGCGCATAACCGTCGGCATCTGGGATCTGCCACTCTTCAGCGGTTTTGCGATGCTTATTAAAGCTCTCGGTCACGAACGGTGCGAGAACTTCGTCAATACGGTTAATGGTGGTACCGCCATAAATATGGCTGGCAACCTGCGCGATAATTTGCGCGGTGACGGCCGTCGCGGTGGAGATGGATTTTGGCGGCTCAATCTCCGCGTTACCCATCTTAAAGCCCTGCGTCAGCATACCTTTCAGGTCGATCAGCATGCAGTTAAACATTGGGAAGAACGGAGAGTAGTCGAGATCGTGATAGTGAATATCACCACGCTCGTGCGCCTGGACGACATCACGCGGCAACAGGTGTTGACGCGCATAGTGTTTGGCGACGATACCGGCCAGCAGGTCGCGCTGGGTCGGGATCACTTTGCTGTCTTTGTTGGCGTTTTCGTTCAGCAGAGCAGAGTTGGTTTGCTCAACCAGACCACGAATTTCCTGGTTCAGACGGCCACGTTTTTCACGCTGTATATCACGGTCGTGGCGATATTCGATGTACGCACGGGCGAGTTGCTTGTACGGACCAGACATCAGCTGGTTTTCTACCGCTGTCTGGATCTCGTTGATATCGACCTGGCTGCGCTCATTCATCTGGCTACTAACGACTTCTGCGACGGTGGCACAGTAATCTGCGTCATCGACTCCCGCTGCTTTAGCTGCACGCAGAATGGCTTCTTTGATGCGCTCTGATTTAAACGGCACTTTACAGCCATCTCGTTTCATCACATGCGGTGTCATGATCACTCCATATTTATAAGAACAGGTTATCCACAGAGGTTGGAGAAGCGGCCATGGCTTTATTCATCTATCTGGCCAATGACTTCCCGCAATCCTGACCCACTTTATCCACAATTCCACCGTTAAACGGTGCACTGTAGTTGTAGCAATTGTAGTCGATTAATACAACATATTGGGTCGGCGTGCATTTTAAGTTCTATATGTAGTGATTTGCATCAAGGATGTTTACGATTTATTTGATGTAGCGCAAAGTAAAAATCGGAGCGTACAGATGACGGGCAGTACAGCGATTGTAAATTGTGGGCAGAAAATTCTGATTAATTATTCAACAAAAACAGGAAGCTAAGCTAAGCGTATGTAGCAACGCCCGGTAGCGCTATGCGTACCGGGCCTGAACATAATTGCAAGCTATTTTTGCAACCACCAGACGGCCTCAAAAGGACGCAGTGTCATGTCCCCAGGTTGGCTGGCAACCTCGGCATAGTTGTGCATCAGCACCTGCCAGTTTCCGTCGGTCTGGGATGGCTGCCAGCTCTGGAAGGTATCGCTTAGATTGGCAATGACCAGCAGCCGCAGCCCTTGCCACTCTCGTTGATAGCACCACAGATGCGGGCTGTCCGGTAGCAGATCCTGGTAGTCGCCCCAGGTGATAACCGGCTCCGCTTTGCGCAAGGCGATCAGCTTCTGATAGGTGTAGAACACCGACTCGGTATCGTTCAGTGCTGCCGCCACGTTGATGTCTGCCGCGTTGTCACACAGATTGATCCATGGCTCGCCGCGGGTGAAGCCCGCGTGTTTGCTGCTATCCCATTGCATCGGCGTGCGGCTGTTATCGCGTGATTTACTGGCGAGGATCGCCAGCAGTTCTTGCGCATCGCGTCCCTGGCCGTTCAACTCGGCAAACATGTTATGGCTTTCCACATCGCGATAATCGGTAATCTGGCGGAAGTGCGGGTTGGTCATGCCAATCTCTTCACCCTGGTAGATGTAGGGGGTTCCCTGCATGCCATGCAGCACCATCGCCAGCATTTTGGCCGACGGAACGCGGTATTTACCTTCATCGCCAAAACGCGACACGATGCGCGGCTGATCGTGGTTACACCAGAACAGCGCGTTCCATGCCTGATTGTGCATGCCCTGCTGCCAGTGGTGGAACAGGGCTTTTAGCGCCACATAATCGGGTTTTGCTAACGTCCACTTCTCACCGTTGGGGTAATCTACTTTCAGGTGGTGGAAGTTAAAGGTCATCGACAGTTCACTACCATCTTGTGCGGCGTACTGCTGGCAATGTTCAAGCGTAGTGGAAGACATTTCGCCGACCGTCATCAGGTTGCGTGGGGTAAAAACATCGCGGTTCATCTCACGCAAAAATTCATGCGCGCGTGGGCCGTCGGTATAAAAACGGCGTCCATCGCCGTCGGGGTCGTTCGGGAAGTCCTGATCTTTAGAGATAAGATTCACCACGTCGAGGCGCAATCCGTCCACGCCGCGATCGGCCCAGAACTCGCACACTTTCTTTAGCTCGGCGCGTACCGCCGGGTTTTCCCAGTTCAGGTCGGCTTGCTCCGGAGCAAAGAGGTGCAGATAGTACTGCTCGCTTTCGGAGTGCCAGCCCCAGGCGTTGCCGCCAAACTTGGAGCGCCAGTTATTTGGCGGGCAGTCTGGCGTGCCGTCGCGCCAGAAATAAAACTGACGATACGGGCTGTCTTTATCCAGCGCTTCACGAAACCAGGCGTGCTGGGTTGAGGTGTGGTTAAACACCATGTCGAGAATAATACGGATGCCGCGCGCTTTCGCCTGCGCCACCAGTTCGTCAAAGTCTTCCAGCGTGCCGTAGGCCGGATCGACAGACGTGTAGTCTGCGACGTCGTAACCGTTATCAACCTGCGGTGAAATATAGAACGGCGTCAGCCAGATGGCATCAACGCCCAGCTTTTGCAGATAGTCGAGGCGCTGCGTCACGCCGCGTAAATCTCCGGTGCCGCTGCCGGTGGTGTCCTGAAAACTCTTGGGGTAAACCTGATAGATAACGCCGTTTTGCCACCAGTGGGGAATATTCATGGTTGTTTCCTGGAAATACGCTGGGGCGCAACTGCGCCCCGAAGAAAAGTTAGACAATCTGTAATGTGCCCAGACGGTGTTTACGCTGGTAAACGAATGAGGTCAGTACCATTGGGATGACAATCGCAATGACCATCGCCATGCCAAAGACCTGCCAGTAAGTCGGCTGGATGGAGAGGATGCCCGGCAAACCGCCGACGCCAATCCCGTTCGCCAGCACACCGTTCAGGCCGCACAGCAGTCCGGCGAGACCGGAGCCGATCATCGCGCACAGCATTGGGAAGCGGTATTTCAGGTTGATCCCGTACATCGCTGGTTCAGTTACCCCGAGATAGGCGGAGATCGCGGCAGGAACGGAAATTTCACGTTCGTTGTGTTTGCGACTGGAGATAATGATCCCGACCACCGCAGAGGCCTGAGCGATATTCGACAGGGCGATCAGTGGCCATACCGGCGTACCGCCCATGCTCTGAATCATCTGCATGTCGATAGCCAGCGTGGTCTGATGCACACCGGTGATCACCAGCGGGGCGTACAGGAAGCCGAACAGCGCCGCGCCAATCGGAGCAAAACTGCCGGTCAGCAGATGACGGACCGCAAACGCGACACCGTCGCCGATCATGCGGCCAAATGGACCAATAAAGGCGTGCGCAAGGAATACCGCAAGGATCAGCGAGCACACCGGGACGATCACCAGATACAGGTAATCCGGGACGATGCGCTTCATGCGTGTTTCAATAAACCCGAGCGCCAGCCCGGCCAACAGTGCCGGAATGACCTGCGCCTGGTAGCCCACTTTCTCAATGCTGAACAGGCCGAAGTTCCACACGTCCGGCACCTGCTGACCGAGCAAATAGGCGTTCATCAGTTGCGGAGAAACCAGGGTCACGCCCAGCACAATACCGAGGATCGGCGTACCGCCCATTTTCTTGACCGCCGACCAACAAATCCCGACCGGCAAATAGAAGAAGATCGCTTCGCCAATCAGCCACAGGAAGTCATAGAGGGTTTTCAGCGAAGGATGCATCTGCGCCAGCGTCTGCCCGTTACTCATGGGCAGATCGCCGATCACGTTACGGAAACCTAAGATCAGGCCGCCGCTAATCAGTGCTGGCAGCAGAGGGAAGAAGATCTCCGCGAAGTGAGAAATCAACTGCTCGTGCCATTTCATATTCTGCCGCGCCGCTTTCTTTGCCTGCTCTTTGTCGGCGCTGGCCTGACCGGTTGTCGCCAACAGCGCTTTGTAGTAATCGCCCACCTCGGTGCCAATTACCACCTGAAACTGCCCGGCGTTGGTGAAGCAGCCTTTGACCATTGGCAACAATTCGATCTCTTTCGGCCTGGCGTTTGCAGGCTGATTCAGCACAAAACGCAGGCGAGTAATGCAGTGACTCACCGTAGCGATATTGTCGCGCCCGCCAACCAGCTCAATTAGCCGGTCGATGTCTGCTTGTTTTATTTTGCTCATGATGGTGTGTGTTCCCCGTAGACCGGAAAAGACGCTGTTGCGTCGTCATTCGGCAACTCTCTCGTTGTTGGCGCCAGAGTATATCTTCGATGAATATTTAAAAATGGGAACGTTCCCGAAACGCAGCGAAGATCACAAATTAATGCTCAGAAAGCGATCAGGAGAGGGTGGAAGGAATAACGATTTGTCGTGGTTCGCTACGGCCGTTGATCTGTTCGATCAGCTGCGAGGCCGCTTGTCGCCCGGCTTCGGCGTATCCTGGATCGACGGTGATAATTTCCGGATGGAGGAATTTCATCAGCGGCGTGCTGCCCACGCTTGCCAACTGCAGGTTCTCAATCCGCTGCTCCTGCAGATATTTGCTGACCCCAAGGGCAAGGGTATCCGTCGCACAGACTAAGGCGGTGGTTTCCTGGGTGATGACGTTGGCGGCCTGCTCATAGCCCTGCTTCATGGCCAGACCCGGCAGCGCGGCCACAGGATGTAGTTTGTGTTTTTTACAGAATGCCAGGTAGGCCTCATGGCGGCGTTTACCAGTGGTCACATCGCTATGCGGAACACCAAGAAAGCTAATATGGCGATGCTCGCGTTCGTATAAACGCTGCATCAGGGTACGAATGGCACCCTCATCGTCATAGCAGACGGAGGCAATGCCTTTGGCATCTCTTGCCAGAAGCACCAGAGAATCCTGCCAGGAGGCGAGCATGGCTTCAGTAATGCCGGTAAAACCAAACAGCACCACGCCATCAATGTTGCGGCGTCTGAGCATGCCGAGATGTTCTTCAACCAGCTCGGGCGAGAACTGGCTTTCCATCATGATCGGATCGTAGCCCTGTTCATAAAAGGCGGGCAGCATGGTCTGCACGGCGAGATTTTCTGAAAGAGAATCCAGGCGCGTGACGATAATCGCCACCACCTTGTCGCTTTGTCCGCGCATGGCGCGTGCGGAGCGGGAAGGGGAAAAACCGTGCTGATTCATCACCGCCTCAACGCGTTCGCGGGTGCGTTCACTCACGCCGCTTTCATTGTTGAGCACACGGGAAACGGTTGATTTTCCCACACCGCTTAAGCGGGCGATGTCTTTAATGGTCAGCCGATTTTGCATCCTGTTTTCCCGTGTTGCGTGTGAAGTTATGCCAAATAGAGAATAACTTTACTCAAGCGCGGAGCAATGGGCAAAGTCTGGTATACGTTTGGTTTAGTTTCCATGGTTTATCATACCGCCATAATTGCCACAAACCTTATGGTTTTCTGCGTATAATCCGCGACGCAAATCATTCACTTACCGGAGGCTATATGGATCCCGATCCCACCCCTCTCCCGAGATGGAGAAACAACCCTTTCCGGTAAGCCCGTCTTTCACTGTCTTACCGGAGCAGTAAGACAGTGACGTTCTGACGTCCCTGTTGTGATTTTAATATTGCCACCAGGCAAGGCTTTGCCACGCCTGAAGGATTTACTGCGCCTGTTTATACAAGTGCAGAGGGACTGCCTATGTTCAAAAATATGACCCGCCAGCTGTTTGCCCGGCTAAACCGCCATTTACCGCATCGTCTGGTGCATCGTGATCCATTGCCGAATGCTCAGACCGTTGCCAGCACGCCGATCCCGCCATCGCTAAGCGAACATTGCCTGAAAATGGCGCTGATGGACGAAGACGCGCTGTGGAAAACGTTCGGCGCTCATCCGGAAGGCTTAAACGCCGCAGAAGTCGAAAACGCCCGCGAAATACATGGCGAGAACCAGTTGCCGGCGCAGAAGCCGTCGCCCTGGTGGGTGCATCTGTGGGTCTGCTACCGCAATCCGTTTAATATACTGCTGACCATTCTCGGGGCGATTTCCTATGCCACCGAAGATCTGTTTGCCGCTGGCGTCATCGCCCTGATGGTCGTCATCTCTACGCTGCTGAATTTTGTGCAAGAGGCGCGTTCCACCAAAGCGGCTGATGCGCTGAAAGCGATGGTCAGCAACACCGCCACGGTGCTGCGCGTTATCAACGAGAAAGGGGAGAACGGCTGGGTTGAACTGCCGATCGACCAGTTGGTTCCCGGCGATGTCATCAAGCTGGCGGCAGGGGATATGATCCCGGCCGATCTGCGCGTGGTACAGGCTCGTGACCTGTTCGTAGCCCAGGCTTCGCTGACCGGTGAATCGCTGCCGGTGGAGAAAGTGGCAACCAGTCGCGATCCGCAGCAAAGCAACCCGCTGGAATGCGATACTCTGTGCTTTATGGGCACCAACGTGGTGAGCGGCACGGCGCAGGCCATCGTGATTTCAACCGGAGCCAATACCTGGTTTGGGCAACTGGCCGGTCGCGTCAGCGAGCAGGAAAGCGAGCAGAATGCCTTCCAGAAAGGGATCAGCCGCGTCAGCATGCTGCTGATCCGCTTTATGCTGGTGATGGCGCCCATCGTGCTTATCATCAACGGCTACACCAAAGGTGACTGGTGGGAAGCGGCGCTGTTTGCCCTGTCTGTGGCGGTGGGACTGACACCGGAAATGCTGCCGATGATCGTCACCTCGACGCTGGCGCGTGGGGCGGTGAAGCTGTCAAAACAAAAGGTTATCGTTAAACACCTCGACGCTATCCAGAACTTTGGCGCAATGGATATTCTGTGCACCGATAAAACCGGCACCCTGACTCAGGATAAAATTGTACTTGAGAATCATACGGATATCTCTGGTAAACCCAGCGAACATGTCCTGCATTCTGCGTGGCTGAACAGCCATTATCAGACCGGGCTGAAGAATCTGCTGGATACGGCGGTGCTGGAAGGTGTGGACGAAGAATCAGCCCGCCAGCTCTCGACTCGCTGGCAGAAAATCGATGAGATCCCGTTTGATTTTGAACGTCGCCGCATGTCGGTAGTGGTGGCAGAAGAAACCGATGTGCACCAGTTGGTCTGTAAAGGGGCGCTACAGGAGATCCTCAGCGTGTGTACCCAGGTGCGTCACAACGGTGAGATAGTCCCGTTAGATGACAACATGCTGCGTCGGGTGAAACGCGTTACGGACACGCTGAACCGCCAGGGGCTGCGTGTGGTGGCGGTGGCGACGAAATACCTGCCAGCGCGTGAAGGTGATTACCAGCGTATTGATGAATCAGATCTGATCCTCGAAGGCTATATTGCGTTCCTCGATCCGCCGAAAGAGACCACCGCACCTGCGCTTAAAGCGCTGAAAGCCAGCGGCATTACGGTGAAAATCCTCACTGGCGATAGCGAATTGGTGGCGGCAAAAGTGTGTCATGAAGTGGGCCTGGATGCGGGGGATGTGGTTATCGGTAGCAGCATTGAAGGGTTAAGCGATGATGAGCTGGCTCGGCTTGCTCAGCGCACCACGCTGTTTGCCCGTCTGACGCCAATGCACAAAGAGCGCATTGTCACGCTGCTCAAGCGCGAAGGCCATGTGGTCGGCTTTATGGGCGATGGTATAAACGATGCCCCGGCGCTGCGTGCGGCGGACATTGGTATCTCCGTTGACGGCGCGGTTGATATTGCGCGTGAAGCGGCGGATATCATCCTGCTGGAAAAGAGCCTGATGGTGCTGGAAGAAGGGGTGATTGAAGGACGCCGTACCTTCTCTAACATGCTGAAGTACATCAAAATGACGGCCAGTTCAAACTTCGGTAACGTGTTTAGCGTGCTGGTGGCGAGCGCCTTCTTACCGTTCCTGCCGATGTTACCGCTGCACTTACTGATTCAGAACCTGCTGTACGATGTATCCCAGGTGGCGATTCCGTTTGATAACGTCGACGAAGAGCAGATCAAAAAGCCGCAGCGCTGGAATCCCAGCGAATTGGGCCGCTTTATGATCTTCTTTGGACCGATCAGCTCGATCTTCGACATTCTGACCTTTTGCCTGATGTGGTTCGTCTTCCATGCCAATACGCCTGAACATCAGACGTTGTTCCAGTCTGGCTGGTTCGTGGTGGGCCTGCTGTCGCAAACGTTGATTGTGCATATGATTCGTACCCGTCGCGTGCCGTTCATCCAGAGCCGCGCCGCGTGGCCGCTGATGCTGATGACGCTGGTGGTGATGGTCGTCGGCATTGCATTACCCTTCTCGCCGCTGGCCAGCTATCTGCAATTGCAGGCATTGCCGCTGAGCTACTTCCCGTGGCTGATTGCGATTCTGGCGGGTTACATGACATTGACTCAATTAGTGAAAGGTTTTTATAGCCGTCGCTACGGCTGGCAGTAAACATCAAACGCCTCAGCAGGATGGTGTTAATACCATCCTGCATTCCTCATTTTCATTCGAAGATATTACCTCGCAACATTAGTGTTTTATTTTTATTGAAATGCTAACGGGTGTTATTAGTATCAAATCGCCTTCCTTGCGTTGTTTTTTTATCAATAAAACGATCTGCATTGCAAAAATGAAACAGTGTGCTAAAAATTTTAAGCGTCTGCGATTTTTTGTGAACGCAGTCATCGAAATAAATTGTTACACCAGTTAGTCTGCGCAGGTAACGTCGTTAAGAAAGTTTCTCGCTGCCCGTTTTTAATTCCGGCAGTCATTTGCTCTGCAAGCTATTCCTGTTAATGGATATTATGAACTTCTGGAGAAGGACAAATGAAACTGACAAAAAACCTGTTAAGTCTGTGTATTGGCGCGTCTGTATTCCTGGCGAGTCATGCAACGCTGGCACAAACTTTTCGCGCCGCAGATGTGCATCCGGCTGATTACCCGAACGTTGTCGCAGTGAAACATATGGGGGAAAAACTTAGCGCTGCGACCGACGGCCGTCTGGAGATTAAAACATTTCCTGGTGGCGTGTTAGGCGATGAAAAACAGATGATTGAACAGGCGCAATTAGGCGCTATCGATATTATTCGTGTCTCAATGACGCCTGTTGCCGCCATTCTCCCTGAAATTAACGTGTTTACCCTGCCATATATTTTCCGCGATGAGGACCATCTGCATAAGGTTCTCGACGGCATGATTGGTCAGGAGATTGGCGACCGTCTGACGGCCAATACCAAATCGCGGCTGGTGTTTCTCGGCTGGATGGATGCCGGCACGCGTAACCTGATCACCAAAAATCCGGTGGTGAAACCGGAAGATTTACACGGTATGAAAATCCGTGTTCAAGGAAGTCCGATAGCGCTGGATACCCTGAAAGCGATGGGCGCTAACTCCGTTGTCATGGGCGTCAGTGAAGTATTTAGCGGCATGCAGACCGGCGTTATTGATGGCACGGAAAATAACCCGCCAACGTTTGTTGCGCATAACTATTTGCCGGTCGTGAAAAACTATACCTGGAGCAAACACTTTATTATTCCTGAGCTTTTTCTGTTTTCGAAAGCTAAATGGGATAAGTTGAAAAAAGAAGATCAGGATCTCATTATTAAACTCGCCAAGGAAGCACAGATAGAGCAACGAAAACTTTGGCAGGATTATAATGCGAAATCACTGGAGACCATGAAAGCCAACGGCGTTCAGTTCCACGATATTGATACGGATTATTTCTATAAAGCCACGCAGTCAGTGCGGGATAATTATGGTAAAGACCACCAGGATTTGATCAAACGTATTCAGGATGTGAAGTAATTCATCAGGTGGAGGATATCAACCCTCCGCCTGAATCTTTTGATTAATTCGAGGTGATAATTATGGGTGAATGCTATTCATCGGTAATGGATTTTCTTTATCGGGTGTCAATGTGGATTGCCGGTATCGCATTATTGGTCATGGTCGCCATTATCCCCATTGGCATATTCGCGCGTTATGTTCTGAATAACGCCCTGTCATGGCCTGAACCCGTCGCTATTCTCTGTATGGTGACATTCACCTTTATTGGCGCGGCGGTGAGCTATCGTGCAGGCTCGCATATCGCGGTGAGCATGGTGATTGACCGTCTGGGGGATGCTTCCCGCCGTTATTGCTCGGTAATCGCTGACGTTATGTTGGTGGCGATAAGTCTGTTCATTCTGTGGTACGGAACCAATCTCTGTCTTGAACTGTGGGACCAGCCTGTGGCGGAATTCCCGCTTTTAAGCGCCGGGCAAAACTATCTTCCGTTGCCGATAGGCTCTGCCATAACGCTGCTGTTTATCGCTGAAAAGATTTTCCGTGGTCCGCAGTACCAACGTCCCGTTGTCATGCTGGGATCGACTAGCTAGTTACCGCCCCCATTTCAGAAAGGAAAGCAGATGGATGCATTTATTCTCGTCTTTACGCTCGGCATTATGCTGGCGATTGGGGTACCGGTAGCGTACGCAGTTGGCATTAGCGCCATCATTGGGGCCTGGTACATAGATATTCCACTGGAAGCGGTAATGATCCAACTGACCAGTGGGGTGAATAAGTTTTCGCTGCTGGCGATCCCATTCTTTATTCTGGCCGGGGCTATTATGGCCGAAGGGGGAATTGCGCGGCGACTGGTGAACTTTGCCTATATTTTTGTTGGTTTTATCCGCGGCGGACTGTCGCTGGTAAATATTGTGGCATCAACCTTTTTTGGTGCTATTTCCGGATCGTCCGTGGCGGATACCGCGTCCATCGGTTCGGTAATGATCCCGGAGATGGATAAAAAAGGTTATCCGCGTGACTTTGCCGCAGCGGTAACGGCCAGCGGTTCGGTACAGGCGATTCTTACGCCGCCCAGCCATAACTCGGTTATCTACTCGCTGGCAACCGGTGGCACGGTGTCGATTGCCGCGCTGTTCATCGCCGGGATCCTGCCGGGGCTGCTGTTAAGCCTCAGCCTGATGGTGATGTGCGTGGCTTTTGCGCACAAGCGCGGTTATCCAAAAGGAGAACGTGTACCGTTTCGCCAGGCACTGAAGATTTTCGTTGATACGCTGTGGGGCCTGATGACCGTTGTGATCATCATGGGCGGTATCCTGTCAGGTATCTTTACCGCAACGGAGTCTGCGGCAATTGCCTGCCTGTGGGCCTTCTTTGTCACCATGTTTATCTATCGTGACTATAAATGGTCTGAGCTGCCGAAGCTGATGTTCCGCACGGTGAAAACGGTCACTATCGTCATGATCCTGATAGGCTTTGCCGCCGCGTTCGGTGCTGTCATGACTTATATGCAGTTGCCGATGCGTATCACTGAAGCCTTCACCAGCATCTCGGACAACAAATACGTCATCCTGATGTGTATTAACATCATGCTGCTGCTGATCGGTACGCTGATGGATATGGCACCGCTGATCCTCATTCTGACGCCGGTTCTGCTGCCGGTGACCAACGCGCTCGGCATTGATCCGGTTCATTTTGGCATGATCATGCTGGTGAACTTAGGGATCGGCCTGATTACGCCGCCGGTAGGGTCGGTGCTGTTTGTGGCCAGTGCGGTGAGTAAACAGAAAATAGAGCAGGTGGTGAAGGCGATGTTGCCATTCTACCTTGTGCTATTCCTGGTGCTGATGCTCGTGACGTACATTCCGGCGATTTCGCTGTTCCTGCCGAAACTGTTTGGTGTGATGTGATAAATGCCCGGTGGCGCTCGCGCTTACCGGGCCAACCTAAATTCATTCCGGGCTTCCATGCCCGTTTTTTTTGTGTTTCACCCAATACAGCTAAATATTTTCTGAATTATGGCATTGCCTGTGTCTTCCAACAGAATATGCTAGATTATAAATGTTAACATCTTGTCATGTTAATTATTCTTAGGAAGTATTATGATCGGTTATATATTGGGGAGAGAGGAACCTGAATATAGTGTTGATGTTGGAAGTGGTGAATGGTGTAGTGCGGGGAATTTTTCAGATCAATTTTATTATTATAAATATTACCTGGAGCAGTTGATTGATGGGAGCTTATATTTAAAGTATCGCTATCCTTTTTCACGAGAAAATTTACTGCATTATTTGCAAAATACGGGTGAAGACATACATATTAACTTAACTGATATAATGGGAAAATCAGCCCAGTTAAGGGATAATTATGTGCAATTATTGAATGAGGCAAAGAGTTTTTGTAAAACATTACCGCCAGGTCAACATGAGTTTACTTCTGCGCATGTTAATACTGATGATTTTATTTCTAGCGATCCAGACTTGTTTTATGCTATAGGAGGTTATCAATACTGGGGTAAAGGTCGGGTGCAAATTACCGAAGATAAGTATAAAAATAAGATGAGCAATGGTAGTAGATTATGTAGTTATAATTTGACATTTCAGTTTAAGTTTTTTGACAGGTATAACTGGAATGTAAGTGTCGCAAATTCTGGCGTTCGTTTAGGTAGTGTAGTTCCTGTGAGTGATACTTTTATGGGGAGGTTTCATCAGGAGTGTCTGGCCAGAGAGTACAATATTTTTGGTGCCATTGAGTCAGAGGTAAAATGGCATGACTGAGCATAGCACTTTATTTTACATGGAAAAAATACTCACTTTCGCTTTAGTTTGTGCCTTTTGTTATATGCTGTATATTATTTCGGTTTGCTGGTTACCCGTGCGTGAAAGTCACTATCTTCTGGTTGTACAATGGTGCCGTAACGATGATTCAAATACCCACTATGCAAAGAATTTATCTTGGCATGGTTTATATGTTTATTTGGAGAAATCGTCTGGGAATATTATTGTAAGGGAAATGAACACTCCTCTACACGATCCATTTCAGCCTTACCGGTACGTTTACCGTAAAATTGCACATGAAAATGATATATCCTTGGTCGCAGAGAAATGGGGGATAATTAAGTGTCAGGAAAAAAATAAAGCGCTCATTGGTTCATCTGGCTATTCTTTTTTATGGGGACATGACCAATGAACACTTTTATAAGACGAACTACTCTAAAAATATTTTTTTTACTAATTATAATTTTTATCTGTTTTTTTTCTATTAATTCAGTTGAAAGATATAACAATATTGTTAGTTTTAATATTCACAATAAGATAGTTTATACATTGGAAAAGATGAAAAATGATAGTGATGATGATATTAAATTTAATATTTATAGTTCAAGGTTGAACTGGGTTTTAGGACAAACCTGTTTCTCAGAGAATATAGAATTACAGCAGAAAGGGGAAATGGAATTATATAATTGGGGAGTGGGGATAATCGAAAATGAAACCATCACCTTAAAGAATAATGGAAGAGAATTGATTTTTTCGGTTATAGGCTGCAATACTTAAGGAACCCTGCCAGAGCAGGGCTCTCTAATAAGACTTAGCGACGAACGGCGATCGCTTCAATCTCGATTTTCACGTCTTTCGGCAGACGGGCAACTTCTACGCAAGAACGCGCAGGGAAGGTCGCGTTGTGTTCGGTGAAGAACGCTTCGTAGGTCGCGTTTACAGTTGCGAAATCGTTCAGGTCTTTTACGAAGACGGTCGTTTTTACGATATCGCCCACTTTCAGGCCTGCTGCTTCAACGATAGCTTTTACGTTTTCCAGCGACTGACGTGCCTGAGCGGACACGTCTTCCGCTACGGCACCGGTTTTCGGATCGACCGGGATCTGACCGGAAGTGATTACCATGCTACCCAGGTCAACGCCCTGAACGTATGGGCCGATTGCTGCTGGTGCATTTTCCGTCGCGATAGTCTTGCTCATGATTTCTCCTGAATTACAGCGGTAGTAGAATGTTCCCGCTCATTATAGGGAGCCGGGATCTCATAACCAACCCCAATTAGTTGGCCAGCACCACATAATGCGAAAACTCTTTTTCACAGTATTTGCATTTGAGTGCGATGTCATCAGCACGCTTTTTCACTGCAAAACTGGAGGAAACCGGCTCAGCATGGCTGATACAGTTGCTGTTCGGGCAAACCAGTACATTGTCGATACGCTCAGGCAGGCTCGGACGAGATTTACCCACCACGTCGTAATCGTCAATGCGGTTTACCGTTGCCTGCGGGGCGTACAGGGAGAGCTGGTTTACCTGCTCATCGGTCAGGAACGTGTTTTCAATTTTAATCAGGTCCTTACGGCCCATCTCGCCTGACGGCAGGTTCAGACCGATGGTGATACGCTGGTCGGTTTCCGTCAGTTTGAACAGCGTCAGCAGCTTAAAACCAACCTGTGCGGGAATATGGTCAATCACGGTGCCACGTTTGATGGCTTCAACCTGCAGTTTGTTATCGTGTGTCATCTCTTTTTCTCCCTTACAGTGCCAGTTCGCTATTCAATACCAGTGCCAGTAACGCCTGGCGGGCGAAGATGCCGTTGCCAGCCTGCTGGAAATACCAGGCGTGCGGCGTCTTGTCGACGTCGGTGGTGATCTCATCGATACGCGGCAGCGGATGCAGTACCTTCATGTTTGCTCTGGCGCCGTTCAGATCGCTGGCGCGCAGAACAAACTGCGCTTTCACGTTGGCGTATTCGGACGGGTCCAGACGCTCTTTTTGTACGCGGGTCATATAGAGGATATCGACCTCCGCCATCACCTCTTCAATAGTGCCGTGGAGGCTCCAGGCGATACCTTTTTCATTCAACATATCCAGAATGTATTGCGGCATCGCCAACGCGTCCGGGGCGATGAAGTAGAAACGGTTACCTTCGAACTTCGCCAGCGCCTGGGTCAGGGAATGGACGGTGCGGCCATATTTCAGGTCACCCACCATGGCGATGTGCAGATTGTCCAGGCGACCCTGAGTTTCCTGAATGGTGAACAGATCCAGCAGCGTTTGGGTGGGATGTTGGTTGGAGCCGTCGCCTGCGTTCAGTACCGGAACGTTACCGGAGAACTCCGTAGCCAGACGCGCGGCGCCTTCCTGCGGATGGCGCATTACGATGGCGTCGACATAGGTGCTGATGACGGAAATAGTGTCGGCCAGCGTTTCACCTTTTTTGCCCAGAGAGGTATTGCTGCTGTCAGAGAAACCCACCACGCTGGCGCCCAGGCGGTGCATGGAGGTTTCAAAGGATAAACGGGTGCGGGTTGAGGCTTCAAAGAAGCAGCTGGCGATAACCTTATGCTTTAACAGCTCCGGCTGTGGGTTAGCTTTTAATTTCGCCGCTGTTGCGAGGACCAGATTGAGGTCATCGCGGCTGAGGTCGTTTATGGAAATGATGTGTTTTTGATAGAGCGGGTTAGCCATGTTTATCTCCTGACGCCTGGGCAAAAAAAAAGCCCCTCAATTGAGGGGCTCGGAATGGGTGATCAACGGAAAGAAAAACGGCAGGCCAGCGTCCTTTTTCAGACGCGGTAAGACAAAATGTCGTACACACTGAACCATACATCCTCCCGGCAAATTGTCCGCGATTATACTCAGCTCCGTTATGGGATCAAGCGAAAAATGCACAAATTATTCATCGCAAACGATTCTCATGAATATTCATTCACCCTGAATGCCAAACAGCAACAATGAGATAAACATGCGTTGACGCAAAATATCGGCAAATAGCAGTAGTATGGCAGACCGTTTTTTCGTATAACAACTAAAATGAAACGATGTTTTAATTAAGGGGTTTAAGATGATTGTCGGCAATATTCACAACCTGGATGCCTGGCTGCCGGAAGAGCTGCGTCAGGCGATTGAACACATTAAAGCGCATGTGACGGATGCGACGGAAAAGGGTAAGCACGACATCGACGGCGATCGTCTGTTTTATCTGATTGCTGAAGATATGACGGAGCCGTTTGCACAGCGCCGCGCTGAGTATCACGCGCGCTATCTGGATATTCAGATCCTGCTCAAAGGTCAGGAAGGCATGACCTTCAGCACGCAGCCTGCGGGCGCGCCGGAAACTGACTGGCTGGCGGATAAAGATATCGCCTTCCTGCCGGAAGGGGGACAGGAGAAAACGGTGGTGCTGAACGAAGGTGATTTCGTGGTGTTTTATCCGGGCGAAGTGCATAAACCGCTGTGCGCGGTCGGTGCACCAGCGCTGGTACGCAAAGCCGTGGTGAAAATGCGGGTGGCATAAGCGTATGTGCCGGGGGCGGCTTCGCCTTGCCCGGCCTACGGAGCACTATTGTAGGCCGGATAAGATGCTTAGCATCGCCATCCGGCATTCTTTTCATCCATGCCCTCACTTCGCTAGCGTCGCCACCATCACCGCTTTGATGGTGTGCATCCTGTTCTCCGCCTGATCAAATACGATACTGGCGGGAGATTCAAAGACCTCATCGGTCACTTCCATTCCACCGTGCAGACCATATTCCTGTGCCATTTGTTTGCCAAGCGTGGTTTGATCGTCATGAAACGCGGGCAGGCAGTGCAGGAATTTCACCTGCGGATTGCCGGTCAACACCATCATCGCGCTATTAACCTGGTACTTACGCAGCAGCGCAATACGTTCGGCCCACTTCTCTTTTGCTTCGCCCATTGATACCCAGACGTCGGTATAGATGAAGTCTGCGTCTTTCACGCCCGTGGCGACATCTTCGGTCAGCGTAATATTGCCGCCGTTTTTCTGTGCCAGCGCTTTGCACTCCGCAACCAGACTTTCCTCCGGCCAGCAGGCCTGCGGTGCAACCAGACGCAGATCCAGCCCGGTTAACGCGGCGGCTTCCAGCATGGAATTGCCCATATTGTTGCGGGCATCACCGGTGTAGACCAGCGTCATTTCATTAAACGTTTTACCCGGCAGGTGTTCCTGCATAGTTAACAGATCCGCCAGCAGCTGGGTGGGATGAAACTCGTTGGTTAATCCGTTCCACACCGGAACTCCGGCATATTCCGCCAGCGTCTCGACAATCTCCTGACCGTGGCCCCGATACTGAATACCGTCGTACATGCGGCCGAGCACGCGGGCCGTGTCTTTGATCGACTCTTTATGGCCAATCTGGCTGCCGCTTGGCCCGAGGTATGTCACGCGCGCGCCCTGATCGTATGCGGCAACTTCGAAAGAGCAACGGGTACGGGTTGAGTCTTTTTCGAAGATGAGCGCGATGTTTTTACCGGTGAGCTTTGCGACTTCAGTGCCGTTTTTCTTATCTGCCTTCAGCTGTGCGGCGAGCTGAAGCAGTGACGTGAGTTCAGCAGAGGTGAAATCAAGCAGTTTCAAAAAATGTTTCTGATAAAACGCAGACATGGTTCCCTCACATGGCTTAGGCCATTTATTGAATTAAAATTCAATTTATATGTATGTTTATTCATTTGCAACCTTGTTTAACAAATCTTTCCTGGAAAGGTGGAGGCAATGACAGCGGTATGTGACAATAAGAGTATCGGCAGGACATTATGAGGAACGAGCCATGGCAAACCCGGAACTACTGGAAGAACAGCGTGAAGAAACGCGCTTGATTATTGAAGAGTTACTCGAAGATGGCAGCGATCCAGACGCGCTGTACACCATTGAGCATCACCTTTCCGCGGATGACTTCGAAACCCTGGAAAAAGCGGCAGTAGAAGCCTTCAAGCTGGGTTATGAAGTGACCGAGCCGGAAGAGCTGGAAGTGGAAGAAGGCGACACGGTTATTTGCTGTGACATTCTGAGCGAATGTGCACTGAATGCGGAGTTGATCGATGCTCAGGTTGAGCAGCTGATGAACCTGGCCGAAAAATATGATGTGGAATACGACGGTTGGGGCACCTATTTTGAAGACCCGAACGGCGAAGAAGGCGAAGACGGCGACGATGAAGACCTCGTCGACGAAGATGATGACGGCGTGCGTCACTAAGTCATCTACTGACCTGCGGTAGCCCAGGCTGCCGCAGGCCAAGGACAACGTATGGATTACCTGCAAATACTCTCCCCGATCCACAATTTCCTGCACTGTAAAACGCCCCAGGCTTGGCTTGATAAAGCGCGAGACCCGGCGAATCTGCCTCTGTTATTGACTGATCACCTCGTCTGTGAGCTGAAAGCGGCGCAAACGGCGATGCTGCTGGTGCGTAAGTATGTCGCGGATAAACAGGGATCGCAGGCGCTGCTGGACTGGCTGAAACCCTATGAAGCGTTTGCTTTCAGAGAAGGGGATGAGCCGGATTTTATCGCGCTGAATAAACAGATAAGCAAAAGCGTGATGCCGCAAACCGACGACCCGTGGGGACGCAAGCTTATCGACAGCATGGTTTTGCTTATCAAAGAAGAGCTTCATCACTTCTGGCAGGTGCGTGAGGCGATGATGAGCCGTAACATTCCCTATATCAAGATTACCGCCAGCCGTTATGCCAAAGGCATGCTCAAAGAGGTACGCACCCATGAGCCTTTAACGCTAATCGATAAACTGATATGCGGGGCTTACATTGAGGCGCGTTCCTGCGAAAGGTTCGCCGCACTGGCACCGTATCTGGATGACGATTTGCAGGCGTTTTATCTGTCGCTGCTGCGATCCGAGGCCCGACATTATCAGGATTACCTGGCGCTGGCGCAGCAGGTTTCAGCCGATGATATCAGCAGCCGGGTTCGGTTTTTTGGCGAAGTAGAAGCCGCGTTGATCACCTCTCCTGACGATGAATTCCGTTTTCACAGCGGCGTTCCGGCCTGAAGGCATCCTGTTAAATGTGAAGATACGTTAGAAACGGCCGGGTTTCCCGGCCGTAGATGTTACATAAATGGCAGTGCCGTCGCTGTGCCACGAGAGATAATTGCAAACGCACCGGTGTCCAGAGGAATGTCATCGTTAGTAAGATCCAATTCATCAAGGTTGCCGATAACAACGGTTTGTTCGATCTGATAACGCAGAAGTCGTATTCTCAACCATGGATAGGCCAGACCACATGTGATCATTGTTATGAAGGTTATCAGTAGCAGATAGAGGGCCACTCTGGTGAATCTCAACGATGAGTGAAAGTGAATACTACCCGCGAGTGCCAGGTGATTGAATGTGTAATTACGCAATGCCGAAAAAGCGTAAGCGGACGAGAACAGAATACCTACAAAATATAGTAGGTATGTCAATGTGAGTGTTCTTTGTGCACCGGACAATAGCGCGAATAAACCGTAATTATAGATGTCATGAAAAAGCGAATTCATAATATTTACAATGACAGCTATAAAGGGGGTTTGGATAATTAATGAGATCAATAAAATAATAGTGCACCTTGATGCTTTAATATTTATAGTGAAGCGATGAATACCAAACTTATAGTTATTGGCAAAAAGCATTATCCAGTTACGGTAAACAACACCGTTAAGCATGAATATGGCTATTACGAACAGTACGATCAGGCAAACTATTAACGAAACCATTGGTTCGAGGTCTGATGGCCATAGTAGCTGCATGAGGCCGATAAAAACAATAGACATCAATACTAAGACCAGAACAGGCATGCCAATTAAAATCCACCATGCACGTAGCATGGAGCACTGAAAACCAAAGCGCACATTGTTCAAAGAGGTCATTGCTGCGTGATAGCCCAGACTTTTCACCATCATGAAGGGGAGCGTCAGGATAAATATCCAAGGTACAAAGACAATAGTCTCAGAGTGAGTCAATGCGAACTCGATAAAACTGAGAAGAACCATTATGACTGTTATGGCAATCCAACTTATAAATATATCTCTGCCTTTCGCATGGTAATCAAATCGGGCACCACGCAGTTCCATATTTTCAAAAATATAGCGGCGGCAACGGACGATTGCCCATGGTAGAAATATGCCGCATGTTATCACTGATAAAATAACATTTACCAGACAAATGATAAAAAAGGATGAACCTTTTCCATGAAATATTAATGAGTGTGATTCCTGAGTTTTACACGCGGTAGGCATCAGTAAACATCCTTGTATTGATGTGAGCTTCAGTTTGCTGCAGAACGTTGTTAATAATACAGGGCTTTGTGATCGGAATAACTAAATGATGATTTTTTAAGAATAACGAACGCGCTTGAATTTATAAATAGAGAATGGTATTGATTTTGTATATTTTTTATTGTGTATTATTTTTATGATGTATTGGTTTGCCATGTTGGCTACTTCCGGATGATTTAAAGGATAATAATGAACTGGGCACACGTTTTGTTGGCAGGTTATATCGGGGCGGTGATTGCTATCGTCGTCGGCATGTTTCGCAAAAAAGGCTGGCTGGGCAAGATCTCCGGCGCGGTGGTTTTTGTGGTGGCGATTATCGCGTGGAATCTGTTTGATGTGCACTACCTGATCCCACGCGAAAGCCCGGATTATGGTCTGACCGAAGAGCAGCAGTTTGAAAAGGCGATGCTCTCCAATCCGGCATTTCAGGTGATTAAGGAGCAGGAACCTGAGCTGACACAAAAAATTATCAGCCAGGCAGCGCAGATGAAGAAAGCAGGGAGTAGCGAACAGCAGGTTATCGACGCGATACAACCACAAATTCTTCAGTTGCAAATGGCAAGATTGCAGCAGGCGCCAGATGCCAATGTCATTGAATATATGAAGATTAACCTTGAGCAGATCGCTGCTGTGGCCAAAATAGGTGATGACGAATGCTTCCGCTTTCTGTTTCCGGCAGTGAAAGGGGGGATTAACCCGGCACGTCTGGTTCCGCGTGAGATCATGAACCGTCGTATGGCGAGTGATATGAGTATGATGCGTGCTGCCTATGGTCCGAACAAACATACGGTCACGGCAGAAGAGAAACAGCTGGCGTTGCAGGATCTGCAAGCAATAAGCCCTGGGTTAGTACAGCGCTATGGGCCGGATATTCAGATCATGGCCGATCCGACTAAAGCGATCGGCAAAGAGAAGATTGCCTGTGAGATAGTGCAGGATCTCTGGTCACAGGTGCTGAAGCTGCCAACCGCCCGCGCGGCTGGCGTTATTCGACTGATGCTCTCAGCCGAGATGCAGTAACGCGGCTAAAGCCTCTCGGCATAAGGTCAGAGGGGCTTTAACATCCGCACTTCACAATCCACGTGCCCGGTACAGCCCAGCGCTTCGCTGATATGCTCAAAGCCTAAATGCTCATACAGGCGGATTGCCTCAGTCAGAAACGCTGTGGTCTCCAGATAGCACTGTTTAAAACCCTGCTCGCGGGCATGTTCGAGCGCCATCAATGCCAGCTTTTTCGCCAGCCCCTGACCGCGCGCGCTCGACAGGAAGTACATCTTTTGCAGCTCGCAAATGCCTGGTTCACTACATCCTAACGGCGCAACGCCGCCGCCGCCCACGACTTCACCATTTTGCTCAACCACCCAGTAGGCCGCGCCTGGCTGGCTGTAAACCTGGAACAGTTCGTCCAGATTAGGGTCGGCAACGGTATAGCCCTTATCGGCGGTAAGCCCGTATTCAGCGGAAACTTTGCGGATAACACGGGCAATGGCGGCGTTATCATCGGCAGAAATTCGGCGCAGCGTTGCCGCGACGGAGGTAATGGCACTCATAGCGAACTCATGACATAAAAGTGAGACATATGCAGTTAATACCACTGCGGTGAGGGGAAGCGCAAGCGAGGATAATTCAATAAAAAGCCTCTGAGCATATGCGTCAGAGGCTTTATCGTCTGTGGTGTCGGATGCGCTACGCTTATCCGACCTACGATGACGGTGCCCGTTTGCCGAATAAGTGCAGCGCTATCCGGCATAGGCAATTACAGCGCGGCGATGACCGCCTGCTGTTCAATCAGCTTCGCTTTGGCTTCTGCGTAACCATCCAGCTTCTCACGCTCTTTGGCGATGACTGCTTCCGGTGCGCGGGCAACGAAACCTTCGTTGGAAAGTTTGCCTTCGATACGGGCAATCTCGCCTTCGATTTTCGCCACTTCTTTCGCCAGACGTGCCAGCTCATCTTCTTTGTTGATGAGGCCAGCCATCGGGATCAGCAGTTCGGCGCCGTCGATGATTTTGGTCACGGAGACCGGACCTTTGTCATCGGCTGGCAGCACGGTAATGCTTTCCAGACGTGCCAGGTTCAGCAGGAAGCTGCGGTTGTCGTTCACACGACGCATCGCATCAGTGCTGCAACCACGCAGCAGCAGCTCCAGCGGTTTGCCCGGGGCGATGTTCATTTCCGCACGGATGTTACGTACGGCGACGATCGCCTGCTTCAGCCATTCGGTATCGGCCAGCGCCGCTTCATCAACCTGCGCTGCGTTATATTCCGGGAACGGCTGCAGCATGATGGTATCTGCAGTGTTGCCACAAATCACTTTCACGCGCTGCCAGATGGTCTCGGTGATGAACGGAATGATTGGGTGCGCCAGGCGCAGCAGACCTTCCAGCACGGTAACCAGCGTATTGCGGGTGCCGCGCAGTTCAGATTCGGAACCACCGTTCATGACCGGCTTGGTCAGCTCCAGATACCAGTCGCAGAACTGGTTCCAGGTGAACTCGTACAGAATGCCCGCGGCGATATCGAAGCGGAAGTTATCCAGCGCTTCGCGGTACGCTTTGATGGTCTGGTTGAATTCAGCGAGGATCCAGCGGTCCGCCAGAGACAGGGTCATTTCGCCGCCGTTGAAGCCGCAATCCTGATCTTCGGTGTTCATCAGCACGAAGCGGCTGGCGTTCCACAGTTTGTTACAGAAGTTACGGTAACCTTCCAGACGCTTCATGTCCCAGTTGATATCGCGACCGGTAGAGGCCAGCGCCGCCAGGGTGAAACGCAGGGCGTCGGTGCCGTGCGGCTCGATGCCGTCCGGGAACTGCTTCTCGGTACGCTTGGCAATTTTCTCAGCCAGCTGCGGCTGCATCATGTTGCCGGTACGTTTCTCCAGCAGTTCTGCCAGAGAGATACCGTCGACCATATCCAGCGGGTCAATCACGTTGCCCTTGGATTTGGACATCTTCTGGCCTTCGTCGTCGCGAATCAGACCGGTCATGTAGACGGTCTTGAACGGAACCTGCGGCTTGCCGTTTTCATCTTTGATGAAGTGCATGGTCATCATGATCATGCGGGCAATCCAGAAGAAGATGATGTCGAAGCCGGAAACCATCACGCTGGTTGGGTGGAACTGACGCAGCGCATCGGTGTTTTCCGGCCAGCCCAGCGTAGAGAAGGTCCACAGTGCAGAAGAGAACCAGGTATCGAGAACGTCTTCGTCCTGGCGCAGCGCAACGTCGGCACCGAGGTTGTTTTCCTGACGCACTTCGTCTTCGGTACGGCCAACGTAGACATTGCCGTCGTTGTCATACCATGCCGGGATGCGGTGACCCCACCACAGCTGACGGGAAATACACCAGTCCTGAATATCACGCATCCAGGAGAAGTACATGTTTTCGTACTGCTTCGGTACGAACTGGATGTCGCCGTTCTCAACCGCTTCAACCGCCGGTTTTGCCAGCACGTCGGCACGGACGTACCACTGGTCGGTCAGCATCGGTTCGATAACCACGCCGCCACGGTCGCCGTAAGGTACGGTCAGGTCGTGCGGTTTAATTTCTTCCAGCAGCCCCAGCGCATCAACGGCGGCAACCACCGCTTTACGCGCAGCAAAACGTTCCAGCTTCTGGAACTCAGCCGGGATTTCATTGGAGTAAACGTCGGACTCTTCGCCTTTGGTGTCGTACACTTCCGCGGTTTCGCGGATGTCGCCGTCAAAGGTCAGAATGTTGATCATCGGCAGGCCGTGACGTTTCCCGACTTCGTAGTCGTTAAAGTCGTGCGCCGGGGTGATCTTCACGCAGCCGGTGCCTTTTTCCATGTCGGCGTGTTCATCGCCGACGATCGGAATGCGACGGTTAACCAGCGGCAGGATAACGAATTTGCCAATCAGATCTTTATAGCGCGGATCTTCCGGGTTAACGGCTACGCCGGTATCACCCAGTACAGTTTCCGGACGGGTGGTGGCGACGACCAGGTAATCTTTACCGTCTGCGGTTTTCGCGCCGTCAGCCAGCGGATAGCGGATGTGCCACATGGAGCCTTTAGACTCGCGGTTTTCCACTTCCAGATCAGAAATAGCGGTGCGCAGTTTCGGGTCCCAGTTGACCAGACGCTTGCCACGGTAGATCAGATCTTCTTTGTACAGGCGAACAAAGACTTCTTTCACGGCATTGGAAAGACCTTCGTCCATAGTGAAGCGCTCGCGCTCCCAGTCAACGGAGTTGCCGAGACGGCGCATCTGACGGGTAATGGTGCCGCCAGATTCCGCTTTCCACTGCCAAATTTTGTCGATAAACGCTTCGCGACCGTAGTCGTGACGGTTTTTACCTTCTTCAGCGGCAATCTTACGCTCAACCACCATCTGGGTAGCGATACCCGCGTGGTCGGTACCGGCCTGCCACAGGGTGTTTTTACCCTGCATGCGCTGGTAGCGAATCATGGTATCCATGATGGTTTGCTGGAAAGCATGACCCATATGCAAACTGCCGGTGACGTTCGGCGGCGGGATCATGATGCAGAAGGACTCTTTGCTTTCATCGCCGTTAGGTTTGAAATAGCCCTGCTTTTCCCAGTGCTCGTAAAGCGGCTGTTCGATATCTTGTGGGTTGTATGTCTTTTCCATTATTTCCAGGTTGCCGTATTCAGGTTAAAACCAGCCACGCGGTAAGCTTTGTAGCGATCGCGTGCCGATTGTTTCAAAGAATCTTCGTAAGGAACGAAGTCTATCACTTCTGTGAAAGCGGTGGCAAAATCTGCAAAGCCAACGCGCAAACTGATGAGCAGGTCGCGCGGGCTGCTATTGCGTTTCTCCGGCCAGGCAATCTCTACCGGCGCGCCGCCTCTGGGGCCTTCTCCCGCCAGATTATGCGGAACAAAACTTTCTGCCGGTCTCGCCCACAGAGCTTCATCCAGTCGAAGAGCCTGCTTTTCGTTTTCACAGGCGATCAGCACGCGCTTGCCAGCACGCCAACGTTCTGCGGCAATTTCACACACCAGTTGTTCAACGGCGCTTAAGCCATCGACGGTGTTGTCATTGTCCAGAATATAGAACGTTGCGTTTCTCATGATATGGGGCTTCTTGTTGTGGATTTAAATGCAAAGCCGGGTGGCGCTACGCTTACCCGGCCTACGGTTGAGTGACGTTGTAGGCCGGGTAAGGCGAAGCCGCCACCCGGCGTGTTACATCACTCTTCGCCGTTAAAACCGGCACGATTGAGCAGGAACTGCGACAGCAGCGCGACCGGACGACCGGTTGCGCCTTTGGCTTTCCCTGAACGCCATGCGGTACCAGCGATATCCAGGTGCGCCCAGTTGTACTTACGGGTAAAGCGTGACAGGAAGCAGCCCGCGGTAATGGCACCGCCAGGGCGTCCGCCGATGTTCGCCATATCCGCAAAGTTGGACTCTAACTGCTCCTGGTATTCATCACCCAGCGGCAAACGCCACGCGCGGTCACCAGCCTGCTCGGACGCACCGATCAGCTCATGCGCCAGCGGGTTGTGGTTCGACATCAGGCCGGTGATGTGATGGCCCAGCGCAATCACGCATGCGCCGGTCAGGGTCGCGACGTCAATCACTGCTTCTGGCTCAAAGCGCTCGACGTAGGTTAACACGTCGCACAGCACCAGACGGCCTTCGGCATCCGTATTGAGCACTTCAACGGTCTGTCCAGACATCGTGGTCAGCACGTCGCCTGGGCGATACGCGCGGCCACCCGGCATGTTTTCACAGCCCGCCAGCACGCCGACAACGTTGATGGGGAGCTGAAGCTCGGCCACCATGCGCATCACGCCGTATACCGCTGCTGCGCCGCACATGTCGTATTTCATCTCATCCATGCCTTCGGCTGGTTTGATGGAGATACCGCCGGAGTCAAAGGTTAACCCTTTACCGACCAGCACGATCGGACGCGCGTCTTCGGACGGATTGCCTTTGTACTCGATGACCGACATCAGCGACTCGTTCTGCGAGCCGTGACCGACGGCCAGATAAGAGTGCATGCCCAGCTCTTTCATTTGTTGCTCGCCGATCACTCGGGTCACAACATTTTTGCTGTAGCTGTCTGCCAGCTGGCGCGCCTGAGAGGCCAGGTAGGCGGCGTTACAGATGTTCGGAGGCATGTTGCCAAGATCTTTTGCCGCTTTAATGCCGGCGGCGATCGCCAGACCGTGTTGGATCGCACGCTCACCGCTGGTCAGTTCGCGGCGGGTCGGCACGTTAAAGACCATTTTACGCAGCGGGCGACGTGGCTCGCTTTTGTTGGTCTTCAGTTGATCAAAGCTGTACAGCGTTTCCTGTGCCGTCTCAACGGCCTGGCGCACTTTCCAGTAGTTATTGCGCCCTTTGACGTGCAGCTCAGTCAGAAAGCAGACGGCTTCCATTGAGCCTGTATCATTCAGGGTATTGATGGTTTTCTGAATGACCTGCTTGTACTGGCGCTCATCAAGTTCGCGCTCTTTGCCACAACCAATAAGGAGAATTCGCTCAGACAGAACGTTAGGAACATGGTGCAGCAACAGGGTTTGACCCGGTTTGCCTTCCAGTTCGCCGCGACGCAGCAGTGCGCTGATGTACCCGTCGCTGATCTTGTCGAGCTGCTCTGCAATCGGAGAGAGGCGGCGTGGTTCAAAGACACCCACGACGATGCACGCACTCCGCTGTTTCTCCGGGCTACCGCTTTTTACACTGAACTCCATGCACTACGCTCCTGAATCTTAAAGACAACGGCGGTGGCTACGGATAGAATTGCAAGCTTTCGTAACTCATACCCGCTGTTGCGGTGACTTCGTGTTAATCTTAACGTTATTACGGCATTGGCACGTCAGAACAATTTCTGAGAGGTGGATCCGTTGAGTATAATGATCTTAGCGACGATTTCGACGACTCAAGAGAATAAATGACGTTTAAGCCATGAAACAAGCTAAATTCCGGCAAAAGACGGGTTTTTACGGGCGTATTTAAAGTGATAATCATAAGATATCTGGTTCGGGAAACGCTCAAAAGCCAACTTGCGATCCTATTCATCCTGCTTTTGATCTTCTTTTGTCAAAAGTTGGTCAGGATCCTTGGTGCGGCTGTTGACGGTGATATCCCGGCAAATCTGGTGCTCTCGCTGCTGGGGCTGGGCGTGCCAGAAATGGCGCAACTTATCTTGCCCTTAAGCCTGTTCCTCGGGCTTTTAATGACGCTGGGCAAACTGTATACCGAAAGCGAAATTACGGTCATGCACGCCTGCGGGCTGAGCAAGGCAGTGCTCGTGAAAGCGGCGATGGTGCTGGCGCTGTTTACCAGTATTATTGCGGCGGTCAACGTGATGTGGGCCGGGCCGTGGTCCTCCAGACATCAGGACGAAGTTCTGGCGGAGGCGAAAGCGAACCCCGGTATGGCGGCGCTTGCTCAGGGGCAATTCCAGCAGGCGACCAACGGCAGTTCGGTGCTGTTTATCGAAAGCGTTGACGGCAGCAATTTCAAAGACGTGTTCCTCGCGCAAATCCGCCCGAAAGGCAACGCTCGTCCTTCGGTCGTCGTAGCCGATTCCGGACATCTTACCCAGATGCGTGATGGCTCTCAGGTCGTGACGCTGAACCAGGGGACGCGCTTCGAAGGTACTGCGCTGCTGCGCGATTTCCGCATTACCGACTTCCAGGATTATCAGGCGATTATCGGTCATCAGGCCGTGGCGCTGGATCCAAACGATACCGACCAGATGAACATGCGTACGCTGTGGACGACCGACACCGATCGTGCCCGCGCGGAGCTGACCTGGCGTATCACGTTAGTATTCACCGTATTTATGATGGCGCTGATGGTCGTACCGCTGAGCGTGGTGAACCCGCGTCAGGGGCGCGTGCTGTCGATGCTGCCAGCAATGCTGCTCTATTTGCTGTTCTTCCTGGTTCAGACGTCGCTGAAGTCGAACGGCGGTAAAGGTAAGCTGGATCCGGTGTTCTGGATGTGGACGGTTAACCTGGCGTATCTGGCGCTGGCGATTGTGCTTAACCTCTGGGATACGGTGCCGATGCGCCGCTTGCGTGCCCGTTTTATGCGTAAAGGAGCGGTATAATGCAGCCTTTTGGTGTACTTGACCGCTATATCGGTAAAACCATTTTCACCACCATCATGATGACGCTGTTCATGCTGGTGTCGCTCTCCGGGATCATCAAGTTCGTTGACCAGCTGAAAAAAGCCGGGCAGGGGAGCTACGATGCGATGGGCGCCGGGCTGTATACCCTGCTCAGTGCGCCTAAAGATATCCAGATCTTCTTCCCGATGGCGGCACTGCTGGGGGCATTGCTGGGGCTGGGCATGCTGGCCCAGCGCAGTGAACTGGTGGTGATGCAGGCTTCTGGCTTTACCCGTATGCAGGTGGCGTTGTCGGTGATGAAAACCGCGATTCCGCTGGTGCTGCTGACGATGGCTATCGGCGAATGGGTCGCGCCACAAGGCGAACAGATGGCGCGTAACTACCGTGCGCAGCAGATGTACGGCGGCTCGTTGCTCTCTACCCAGCAGGGGTTGTGGGCGAAAGACGGTGACAGCTTTGTCTACATCGAGCGGGTGAAAGGCGACGCAGAGTTAGGCGGGATTAGCATCTACTCGTTTAACGACAAGCGCCGTCTGCAGTCTGTACGCTACGCTGCGAGCGCGACGTTTGACCCGGAACAGAAGGTCTGGCGTTTGTCGCAGGTGGATGAATCCAACCTGACCGATCCGAAGCAAATCACCGGCTCGCAAACGGTGAGCGGCACCTGGAAAACCAACCTGACACCCGACAAGCTCGGCGTTGTGGCGTTGGATCCTGATGCGCTGTCGATTAGCGGTCTGCATAACTACGTGAAGTACCTGAAGTCGAGCGGCCAGGATGCCGGACGCTATCAGCTCAATATGTGGAGCAAAGTCTTCCAGCCGCTGTCTGTAGCGGTCATGATGCTGATGGCGCTGTCGTTTATCTTTGGTCCGCTGCGTAGCGTCCCGATGGGCGTGCGCGTGGTGACAGGGATTAGCTTTGGCTTTGTGTTCTATGTGCTGGACCAAATCTTTGGCCCGCTGACGCTGGTGTACGGCATTCCGCCGATTATTGGTGCGCTGCTGCCAAGCGCCAGCTTCTTCCTGATAAGCCTGTGGCTGATGCTACGTAAGTCGTAATCACAGTAATCGTAGGCCTGATGGCATTGTGCTTTTCAGGCCTACTCCGGATCCGTAGGCCGGAGTAGGCGTTTACGCCGCCATCCGGCAACGTAACACGGGGCTAGCGTTTTCTCCCGCCCATCAAACTCCCCAACATGCCGCGAATTATCTGATTGGTAACCTGTCGCGCCGCGCTTTTCGCCACGCTCTGCACTACGCCATCGCGCTTACCGCCGCGCGGTCCGGTGCTGCCAAACAGAATATCCTTCAACCCACCGAGAATACCGCCATCCACATCGACGGCTTTACCGTTGGCGGGAGGCGTATTTTGCTGCTCGGTACTGGCCTGTACGCCTTGCTGTAAACGTTCATAGGCGGACTCGCGGTCGATATCTTCTTCATATTTACCGTACAGAGAAGAGTGATTAATCAGCCCGTTGCGTTCGTCGTCCGTCACCGGTCCCATCCGTGAGCATGGCGCAATCACCATCGCCCGTTCAACCACCGACGGGCTGCCTTTGGCGTCCAGAAACGACACCAGCGCCTCACCGGTTCCCAGCTCCTGAATGGCTTTTTCGGTATCAAATGCCGGGTTGGCGCGCATGGTTTGCGCCGCGGTTTTCACCGCTTTCTGATCTTTCGGGGTGAACGCGCGCAGGGCGTGCTGCACGCGGTTCCCCAACTGACCAAGCACGTTGTCCGGAATATCCGACGGGTTTTGCGAGACGAACCACACGCCGACCCCTTTCGAGCGGATCAGACGGATCACCTGTTCGATTTTATCCAGTAGCACCTGCGGGGCATCGTTGAACAGCAGGTGCGCTTCATCGAAGAAGAACACCAGTTTTGGCTTCTCCAGATCACCCGCTTCCGGCAACTGTTCGTACAGTTCGGAGAGCATCCACAGCAGGCTGGCGGCGTACAGTTTGGGCATCTGGTAGAGCTTCTCGGCGCTGAGGATATTAATCATCCCTTTGCCGCTGGCGTCGGTACGCATCCAGTCTTTGATGTCCAGCATCGGTTCGCCAAAGAAGTGTGCCGCTCCCTGCTGCTCCAGCGACAGCAGTCCGCGCTGGATAGCCCCGACCGAGGCGCTACTGATATTGCCGTACTGATTCTGGAAGGATTTAGCGTTATCGCCAATGTACTGGGTGATGGCCCGCAGGTCTTTGAAATCGAGCAGCAACAGACCCTGGTCATCGGCAATGCGGAAGATTATATCCAGCACGCCGGACTGCACGTCGTTGAGGTTCAGCAGACGGGCCAGCAGAAGCGGTCCGAGGTCTGATACCGTGGCCCGTACGGGGTGACCTTTTTCGCCGAAGATATCCCACACCGTGACCGGATTAGCATGCGGTTGCCAGTCGGTAATGCCGATATTTTTCAGGCGGGCGAGCAGCTTTTCAGAGGCTTGCCCTTCCTCGGCCACGCCGGTTAAGTCACCTTTCACATCGGCCATAAATACCGGAACGCCAATCTCGGACAGCGATTCGGCCAGCTTCTGTAGCGTGACGGTTTTACCGGTCCCGGTCGCGCCGGTAATCAGCCCGTGACGGTTGGCCATACCTGGCAGTAAAAACAATTCGGTGTCCGGCGTGCGGGCAATTAGCAGGGGTGCGCTCATTGAGATTTCCTCCATTTATCCTGCCTGGAGTATAGGCAACCGTGACGCACTCTTCACCGCTAAATTGCGGAGATTGTGAGGAGAATTTAACCTGTCTGGAATAGCGGGGAGAATAGCCGGGAAGCTTACGCCACCCGGCAAAGACGATCAGAAGTCGGCTTTAAGTACTACGCGGTAGCGGGCCTTACCGTCACGCACGTGCTGGATAGCTTCGTTAATTTGCGACATCGGGTACAGTTCGGTGGTGGGCGACACCTTGCTGCGCCCGGCAAATTTCATCAGCTTGCGCAGCTCGAACGGCGTACCTGTTGCCGAACCGGAGATGCTGCGATCGCCGGCTATTAAGGTGAACGCCGGAACCGGCAGCGGCTTCAGCACCGCGCCGACGGTATGGAAGTTACCGCCGTAGGCCAGCGCTTCAAAATAGGGCTGCCAGTCGAGATCGACGTTAACCGTATTAATAATGAGATCAAACTGGCCCGCCAGCGCTTTTAGCGCATCCGGATCGCGGCTGTTGACCACCTTATCCGCACCCATTGCCAGCACTTCCTGCTCTTTCGCCGGATTGGAGCTGAACGCGGTCACTTCGCAGCCCATCGCGTGTAACAGCTTAATGGCGATATGCCCCAGGCCGCCGATGCCGATCACCCCGACGCGGCTGGTGGCGGTGATATGGTGCATCAGCAGCGGTTTGAACACCGTGATGCCGCCGCACAGTAATGGACCAGCGGCCGCCAGATCGATACTCTCCGGCAACGGGATCACCCACTGCCAGTCGGCCCGCAGCTTCTCGGCAAAGCCACCGCGATTAAGAATTGTGGGAACAGACCCTTCAAGGCAGTTGATCTGATTACCGCTGATACAGGCGTCGCAGTGCCCGCAGCTGCGTGCCGTCCAGCCAACGCCGACGCGCTGACCAACCTTCAGACCTTTATCCTGCGCCGCGCTGCCGAGCGCCGCCACGCGACCAATCACCTCATGCCCGGCAACCAGCGGATACTGAGAGAATCCCCATTCGTTGTCGATCATCGACAAATCAGAATGGCAGATACCGCAGTAATCGACCTGGACTTCGACATCTTCCGGCTTAAGCTCGCCCGCATCATATTCATAGAGTTCGAGTTCGCTGCCCGCAGCTTTTGCAGCGTAGCTTTTTATCATCGACATCGTATTTCCCTCAGTATGGTGTTGAACTGGAAGTGTAGAGCATGGGGAAACGGGACGCTTCGCAGAAGGGGGGATTAAGGAGGGGGCAAACTGTGATGATGGTTACAGGTAAGAAAGGTAATGCTGAAATTTTCAACACTTAGCGAGCCAGACACACGCTGGCGCTTGCATGGTGGCGCATGACAGGTATAATCCACAACGTTTTCCGCATCCCTTCCGTGCCGGAGTGGCGAAATCGGTAGACGCAGTTGATTCAAAATCAACCGTAGAAATACGTGCCGGTTCGAGTCCGGCCTTCGGCACCAAGTGATGCAATAATTAGCTACCTAAGGGTGGCTTTTTTTGTGTCCATTTTCGTCCAAATTCGTCCATATCTGTCTGTAATTCAAAGATAATTTATTTTTCGATTATAACCATGTTTATTTTTTGGCCTTTCCGTATTGGTCGTTTTTTATCCATTGACATCCACGCTATTTGGGGGCCAAATTGGGGGCTTAGACGTAGTTCGATAATAGTGAGGCCCCCAAATGGCACTAACAGATCGCGCTATAGTCCACGCCAAGCCTTGTGGCAAGCCGTATAAGCTCAGTGACTCGCATGGACTTTACCTGCTGGTTAACCCTAACGGTTCAAAACGCTGGTACATCAAGTACCGCTTTGTAAACAAAGAGAAAAAGCTCGCTTTAGGCCCTTATCCGCTTTTGACGCTTGCGCAGGCAAGACGCATGCGTGAAGAGGCCCAATTACTGCTGATTTCCGGTATCGATCCGAGCGCACACCGAAAGGCTGAACGCCTTGCTGTAACGCCGGAACATACGTTTGAGTCCGTAGCACGCGAATGGGTCTCCAGCAACGTGAACTGGTCGGCGGAACATAAGAAGCGGGTGCTGCGTTATTTCGAGCTTTACGTATTCCCCACGAACGGCAGTTGCGACATCACCAAAATGAAGGTTAAAGACCTGCTGGTACCCATCAAGGAGGTGGAGAAAGCGGGTAAACTGGATGTTGCTTCCCGGCTTCAGCAGCGCACTGCCTGCGTGATGCGCTACGCCGTCCAGAATGGCATTATCGATCATAACCCCGCATCAGATTTAACCGGCGCGGTCTCCACGCCCAAAGTTCGTCACCACCCGGCGCTGGATCTGAATCTTATCCCTGATTTCCTGGAAAGAATCGACGATTACAAAGGCCGTCAACTGACTCAACTGGCGGTAAAGCTGGCGCTGCTGCTGTTTATCCGTTCCAGCGAACTGCGCTTTGCCC
This sequence comes from Citrobacter sp. B72, assembly GCF_016894305.1. Classification (NCBI taxonomy): domain Bacteria; kingdom Pseudomonadati; phylum Pseudomonadota; class Gammaproteobacteria; order Enterobacterales; family Enterobacteriaceae; genus Citrobacter; species Citrobacter sp. B72. The sequence continues at coordinate 4,303,449 of NZ_CP069801.1, read as the reverse complement.
GCTGGGATGAAATTGACCTGCGTAACGCCATGTGGACAATCCCCGCCGAGCGTGAGCCGATCCCCGGCGTTAAATATTCAGCGCGTGGGGCGAAGATGCGTTCTCCTCACCTGGTACCCCTGTCATATCAGGCCATCGAACTGCTGCACGAGGTGCGGCAGCATTGCCGACCGGGAACTGAACTGGTGTTCCCCGGCGATCATAACTACCGCAAACCGATGAGCGAAAACACCATCAACAAAGCGCTGCGGGTGATGGGCTACGACACCCAGAAAGACGTCTGCGGCCACGGTTTTCGCACTATGGCCTGTAGCGCGCTGGTGGAGTCGGGCCTGTGGTCAAGCGACGCGGTAGAGCGCCAGATGAGCCATCAGGAGCGCAAGCGCGTGCGGGCGGCGTATATCCACAAGGCGCAGCATCTCGAAGAACGTCGGGAGATGATGCAGTGGTGGGCGGATTATCTGGATGCAAACCGGTTCAGGCATGTTGTGCCGTATGGCTTCAAAAAGTCGCCGGGAGGCGCACTCGACCATATGAGTTTCCAGGAGCGCAATGACCGGCAGCTAGAGGAACTGAAAGCCAGAATACTGGCCGACTCGGAATGGCTGACGGCGTCAGAATTATCCGCAAAAGCGGGTTTTCGTTCCGCCGATCCTGAGGCGGGCCCCAAAGGCTGGAAAGCGGTCGGGAAGATATTCTCGCTGAAGGTCGATGGTGAGGATTTGTACCCGGATTATGTTCTGGATGAGAAAATGCGGCCTCTTAAGGTTGTGAGGTTGATACTCTCGCTGTTCAAGGAACGCAAAACGCCGTGGGGGCTGGCTATCTGGTTCGGTTCGGCAAACCGCAGGTTGAGAGGTGTGAAGCCGAAAGATTTGCTGATTTCGAAGTCAGAGTTGGTTCTGATGGCGGCGCAGGATGAGGTTGAGTCGGGGGAGTAAAGTTAATACCGATATGCAAATAGTAGTAATGCGCAATCGAAATTCCCCTGACTCGCAATCATTGGAAATCACGCACAATGATCTTACCTATGTAAAGTGGACCCAGCCCTAAGCGAAGTTCTGGTTTTCATACTGATCCGGGCCGAGACCGCTGCACGCACTTCAAACTGCCAAAACTACACTAATGAACATAATGCTTTTATTACTTATTCCCGTTAATTAGTAGAATAACAGCGGCCGGTATTTAATATATTCGACCGCTGATTGTTGCAGTCAAATAAAATGACTATTCTCAGCTTTAGACTGAAAAACATAAAGATTTATGCGCGTGTCCATCCGTGAATTAAATAATCAATCGTGATGATGGCCGCAGCTACCGATGCAACTGTATGGAAAACGTCGTCTTTAGTGCTGTCACCAAAATCGCTGATCCCTCTCACAATAAGAGCTGGAATTTTCTGTTTCTCGCAAGCATCAAACACACCATAAGCTTCCATTTCGGCTACATAGGCTTTGTCATGAAGGGATCTGAAGCTTTTCTGCAAATCAGGATCACGTATAAGAAGTTCTCCTGATGCTACGGTGGCAAGAGACACTGTTATTCCAGTGGCTACATTGCCAGCCTGCGAGTTTGCAGGAATCTCGAGTCCCATAGTTTTTGCTCGTTCACCAAGACGAACAGATAGCGACGATGTTGCAAGATAGGTATTGAGGTTTTGCTGAGTTGACATGTGGGGACGTAGCATTTCAGGCCGATGTGCAAGCTTTCCACCTTCTAACGCGGCCGCACTTTCATAATAGATTACACGATCAGAGATAATGACTTCACCCAGCACCATTTTATCTCGTAACCCTGCAGCAATCCCCATCATCATAACTTTTTTGGGTTTAAACTCAGATAATAGAATGGTGGTAATGGCTGACGCATTTACATTTCCGGCACCGGCGAAAGATGCCACTATGCACGTCATAGGGCCGTCTGAACGTTGGATCACGGTGGTCCAGAAATGTATTCCGTTTGATGTCAGGCTAGGGGGGATGTCATCAGCTATATCAAACGCTTTTTTTGCTGCAGCAAGCTCAACTGGTAAGGCTGTCAGTATCAACACATCCGGAGCGCGTAATGATTGTTGTGTAGCCCATTCATGTTTAAGCAGTTCAACCGCTATTTCTGAAAGTTGCCCCAGCTCATAACAAGGTTCTTGCAACGATAAAGTATCAAGCTGGTTTCTCACGGACTCCCCGGTACAAGAGAACATAGTAAGTGGTTCTCTGTAGAAACGAGCATGCAGGCCTAAAGCCCCTTTCCCATCATCACAAATTCCACCAAGCTCTATATCAAACGGTAATACAGGGTGGTTAGCTTTACGCATTTTGTACGCACGGTCGGAAACACCTTTCCCCCCACCTAAGGCGATCATGCCCGTGGCAGCCCCAACCTGTTCATCTCCTATATTTCCGCCAGTAATGAGATCATCATCCAGATAATTTACAACAGCAAATTTAGTCATCAAGAGTTTACGAATTAACATTCGTTCCTCCTCAGTCATCTTTTCCCGCATTGCTGAACGTGATGTGACGATTAGGAGTTGTTTAGCTGGTGTATATTTTTCCATCAACTTCTCCGCTTCATTTACCACGGTCCAGTCGAAGGTTAGAAGCTCCCCATCTTCATTTACAGGTTTTCCTGCCAAGTAGACAACCAACCCCACATTCGCATCAAGGATGCTTTGCGTAAGCGCACGAACGAAGTTATGAGCTCGGTCAATATTTCGCTTTTCTGTATTTTTAGAGATGCTGCCAGCGATCAGAACATATTCGTTATTAGTATTTGCCATCGCAATGGTTCCTAAAGGTCCGTTATTTTTTATCGTTTGAGCAAGGTATAGATTTCGTCTTTGTTTTTTAATGCTAGCTGCAATGCTTCCGGAGTTTGGTTCGACTGAGCCTCAGTCAGGTTGAGCTGGAAGAGAAGATAGTGCAGTAGCGCTTGCCGACATTCCAGATGAATTTCTCCGTCAACCATTGCGTAATCACTTTCAATAAGGCTTCGTTGGGCTGGTTGCAGTTTAGGATGAGCAATAAGAATAACTTTGATGTAAGTATTCCAGGCCGTATCGCAATTAGTTCGTTCTTCGTCCGGTCCAGCATTCTGAGCTTGTACAATCCGCGACAATAAAAAGTCCCGAAACTCTCTACGCTTATGGCACCATGCTCTTGTATGCCAGCGATAGCCATCATGGACTAATGAATGAGGTGTTAGTGTACGCTCACTGCCCTCAGGATTACTCATCGATTGATAAATGACCTGAACGGCCTCACGTTCTCGTATAGCTCGCAATATTTGACTCACTATATCCGTATCCAGCCTTCGTAGAAGTCGCGGGACAGCAGAAACGGGGGAACGCCAACCTAGAAAGCTTCCAAATTGAATTTCTGGTTGGACGGCTACACGCAACAAATCATTCAGATAGCACTCCAGAGAACTGGCAGCAAAGACTGGTTTGAACAACTTGGTTGAACGGTAAACCCGGGCACGCATATCGTATTCAAGATTGCCAGGGGCCATCTTTGCGTATTCGTTAAGATCTAGGGAAGCTTGCGGTACTGAAATCCCAAAAAAATCAGTAAGACTGCTACGGTTGATTTGTCCATCCCACCGGAGCCTATAGTCAATGAATTCAAGCCGCCGTTCTTGTCCCCAACGTGCTCCCTGCCGTCCTTTTTGGCTTGCTAACTTATCTTTTTCTCTGAACTTATCTGACATGTTGCCCTCGGTAGCATATAAAAAGTAGATGCAATATAAAAACTAGACTCAATATAAAAAATAGGCGTATAGTAATGCTACGCTATAGAGCTATAAGGCGCAACCATCACCTCAGATGATGCTGAGGAAGACTGTTGCAGTTTTTATCAATGATTTTCGGGGGGATGTGGATGTCGCTTACTAATACTCAGATCCGGTACTACGACAGTAATGTGTTACGTTTGCCTAAAGATAAACGTGAAACTTACAATGCTCAGGTAGATCGGCTTATTACAGCGCTGCGTAAGAAGTTGAAAGAACAGGATAAAATAACAATCAAGCGTGTTGTAAAAGCTGGGTCCTTTGCGAAACATACTATTTTGCGCAAAACGTCAGACAACCCGGTTGATGTGGATGTTGTATTTTACGTTAGCGGGAAAAAGGTTGCAGAGGAATCTTACGCAAGTCTGAGTGAAAAAATCCACGAAGCTCTGCTGAAAGTGTATCCCAGCAAAGCTGTAGAGGATTTTAAAATTCAACGTAAGGCGGCGACTGTTTCCTTTGTCGGTACGGGGTTAGATGTCGACATTGTCCCCGTAATCGAAAATCCGGACAAGGAGGGTTATGGCTGGCAATTTGACCGTTTTGATGGTTCGAAGACAGAGACTTGTGCACCCTGTCAGATCAAATTTATTAAAGATCGCAAAGATCAGGATCCAGATTTCCGTACGTTGGTACGCTTGGCTAAACGTTGGCGTACTAATATGGAATGCCCGCTCAAGTCATTTCATATAGAACTGATCATGGCCCATGTGCTGGAAATCAATGGGAAGGAGGAATCGCTGGAGAAACGATTCCGGGATTTCCTGTTATACATTGCTGAATCAGGGTTACAGGAAGTCATCTCATTTCCGGAAAATAGCACTGTACCGACATTCAATGATTCTGTTGTCATACTGGACCCCGTTTGCGATACCAACAATGTAACCAGCCGCATTACTGAAAACGAGCGAAAAGAAATCGTTCGACTTGCAGATGAAAGCTGGGCAACCGCAAATTTTGCATCTGAGGAAGGAGATTACGATCTCTGGAAAGAATTATTTGGTCGTTCATTCAAAGTGGAGGATGCAGCATGAGTTATTCCTCGACTGAAACATCGACTTATACCGCAACGGACGTTGAAGCAGTTATGCGACGTATCACGGCTGACTTAGTCATGATCGCAGCTAGTACTGGCGCAGTAACTGAAACCTGTGCTCGCAATTGGGCTCATGACATAGAGCTTCTGGCAAAAAATGGTTATCTAAATTATGTCGATTTGACTCTCATAAGTAATGGCGTCGAAAAAAAAGCTACCCGTTTCTATGTCAATGATTCGGGTGGGCTCGCGAATGACAGGCCAGGGGATGCCCGTTGGCCAAGAATTGATGGTGCTCGACTGCGAATTATTCTAAATCATCTGGATTCCTATGATCAGGCGGCAGAACAAAAACTTTCAAGCAAAATGAAAGTTTCCTGGTCGCCATCCAGTGACGATATCAGCCATTCAGGTTTAACTCGGAAGGGTGGTCGCGAATATTCCAGCAATGGCTACGGTATGCAACGTAAGGATTACAATTGATGAGTAAAAGCAGTGTTTTTGATTCTGTGATTGACCTTCCTCAGCAAACGCTGACAGAACGCGAAGAAGTTTTACTTGGTTTCAAAGATCGCTATGAAAGCGTCCATAACCAACTCAGTCTGCTCCTAAATCAAGGACAACTTCTTGATTGGAGTAAAAAGTACCATAAAAGCGTTTTACCAATCTGTAAACTTGTTTCTGAACAGTACCCACTTGTTATTTTTCATGGTGATGTTGGCACAGGTAAAACAGCAACAGCTGAGTGCATCGCGAATCGTATTGTTCGAGAGTCACGTACGGAGGATTCTGCTCTATTTAAACTCAGCAACCGGGTTCGTGGTTCTGGGAAAGTAGGAGAAATGGGTACGCTGTTAACTCAAGCATGGGCAGAAGTATGCGAGGCTGCGGGCAAAAATCGTAGAGCTATACTGATTATTGATGAAGGGGATTCAATCGCTGCTTCTCGCTCTCAAAGCCACAGCCATCACGAAGATAAAGTCGCAGTAAATACTTTAATTCAAGGTGTGGATGACCTGCGAAAATATGGTGGCCGTGTTGTGGTGATTTTATGCACCAACAGACTCTCCGTTCTTGATGCTGCACTTCGTAGACGAGCTGCTATTGTAGAAGAGTTCACTCGCCCCGGACCTACAGAACGAGAGGCTCTTTTTCGCATGGATCTTGAAGGGATGGGATTATCAGATATCCAATATCGCCAATTAGCTGTTGCGACTGGCGAACGAGAAAATCAGCCCTCTTGGACATATTCTGATATTCGAACCCGCCTTTATCCTGCGGCAATGTCTAGAGCGTTCCCTGAACGGGCTTTAGACTTTAGTGATTTAATCGAATCACTAAAGGTAATGCAACCTTCTCCCGTCATGGAAGATATGTAACGATAGAAATCTTGGTGATCTGATGTACCAGCAGTAAAGTAACTCCAGATAAGGTGTATCAGCTGAATCGTTGTGCACCGCTTACACTGTAGGAGAGCATATGAGAACGAATAAAGAAATTTTCGTTTCAGTCGATGTTGAAGCATCAGGCCCTATTCCCGGGAAGTACAGTTTGCTGTCCATTGGTGCATGTGTAGCATTTGAACCAACAAAGCAATTTACGTGCTATTTGAAACCAATATCTGATGAGTTTATCCCTACAGCAATGGAAGTAACAGGCTTATCGCTGGAACAACTACGTAAAGATGGTCTGGATCCTGCTGACGCGATGGTGCAGTTTAAAAGCTGGATTAATTCAATTGCTAATGATGATGAAACCGTAGTTTTTGTGGGATTCAATGCATCTTTTGACTGGAGCTTCATCAATTATTACTTCCACCGTTATGTGGGGGACAATCCTTTTGGTATAGCGGCTCTAGATATCAAGTCAATGTATTTTGGCATGTCTCCAGTTTCGTGGAAATCGACCCGATCTAGTGAAATAGCAAAGGTTGTTAAACCCGAAACATCTGGTGATCATGATGCATTACATGATGCCCAGTACCAAGCAGAATTATTCCGCCTAATTTATAATTTAGGCAGGAAGTAGTTTGTATTTATTGGGCCATTTTTATATAAATAACTTATACGGCCCATAATCTATACTATATTAGATAGGTGGCCCTATTTAATATTTCTGCTTTTCTAAAGCTTACTAACATCGTTTCAAGAGAGCAAAATATGAATGAAGAATTAAGTCGTGCTAATGAACATGTCTGGAGATATTTTGAGTTACATGCTCAACAGAGAATGACTGTTTTCAATTTTTACATTGCGATTACAGGTCTTCTTGCAGCAGGCATTGGGTTTACTCTTCAACAGGGAGAGAAGTTCGCTTTTTTCACATCGGTAATGGGAGTATTTATTTTATTTATCTCATTTATATTTTGGAAATTAGATCAGCGAGTATCAATCTTAATAAAAAATGCTGAACTTGCTTTGCAAGAGCTTGAAGCACAATTCGCCAATGCAAATTTAAGGATAATATCCAAAGATGGAAGTTATAATATGTTGAACTCAGGAATACAATCCATTTGGACTTATGGGAAATGTTTTCGTATTTCATTTGCAATAGTTGGAATTTCGGGATTAATACTTGCAATCATACCATTTGTTTTAAGAATATCAGGTTCATAAGCAGACTTATATCCTACTCTAAATTCCCATGTACAATCTTACTATCTATATAAAAGCATCGGTCAGAGAAAGTATGATAGATGCTTTTATATTGTCATCACCTCTTAAAAGAAGAATATTATCATCTTCCAAGGATAAGGTTTTTATCACCCAATACAGAGGGCAGATTTGAAATATCCTCTAGAGCGGATATGCCAAAAATATCTGTCATGGGGGATAAAATGAAGTAGCTTCACCCAAAATGCTGGTTCCGGTACTCAGGGATGCTCGCAAGCAACGCAAGTTGTATTAACTCAGATCAAGTGGTGACTAAGACAACTCACGCTTTTTTAACCATGGTAACCCTGATGTTGCCTCTCTCTGAATTTGTTCATAAAATTATTTTGTTCATGAATCATGAACATTATTTTTGTGAACGATGACAAGATAGAAAGCCAATAGCCACATTAAGATGCGCTACAATCATCAATAGTTCCGGCAAATATCTGAACTAACACTAACTAATAAGCTTTACTGATTCAATTCTTGCACCAACCTGGTGTTGATATACAGCTTTTCACGACCAACGCTCATTTCTTCCAGCACGCCTATATCTACCAACTGTTTGAGGTACGCTGATGCCGTCTGGCGTTTAGCGATACTTCGTTCAACAAGGTTATCGATCCGGCAATACGGTTGCGCATAGAGCACCTGGATGAGTTCATAGGTATAAATTTTTGGTAGCTTCTCACGTACATACTCGGTCGTTTCTGCCATCAATGCCCGAACAACCGCAATCTTGTCAGTCGTCCATCGGGACGTGTTTTCTACGGCCTCCAGCATAAATAATATCCATGATTCCCAGTCTCCTTCCTCTGTTACCCTACGCAAGAGCGTGTAGTAATCACTACGTCTCTCCAGAATAAAGCGGGACAGGTACAGGATAGGCAGTGAAAGCAATTCATTTTGAATCAGGTAAAGAATATTCAGGATACGACCTGTTCGCCCATTCCCGTCTGGAAAAGGGTGGATGCACTCAAACTGATAGTGCGCAATAGCCATTTTCACCAATGGATCTAAATCATCATCGCCATGTATGAACTGCTCCCAGTTCGCCAATAAGTTACGGATGGTATCTTCACCCACCGGGGGCGTATACACCACGCTGTTATTCTGATCGCGCAGTACCGTGCCCGGTGTTTTCCCGATATCGGTCTGAACTGCGCGTAATTTGGTGCAGATAGCGATTGCGGTGTTTGTGCAAAGTGGATAGGTCTCAAGATGGGTATAACCATCATAAAGCGCCGTACGATAGCGCAATGCTTCTTTGGTTGCTGGATCTGCTCCGTCTGCACGATCAGCATACTGAAAGAGCTGATCGCTGGTCGTTACGATGTTCTCAATGCGTGAGGAATCTTTCGCTTCCAGCATCGGGAGAATGTTAATCAACAATCCCTGATCGGGGATCAACTCACCCACCGTTTTCAGCTCTGCAATTGCCGCGCGCGCATTTATACACGCTTTTAGTACATTGCGTGTTTCAATTTGCTGCAAATCAGGCGGCAGTTTTGGCAGATCGTTGTAAGGAGCTTCAGGATTCCAATTCATATGTTTATAAAAACCGATTTCATCGACATATAGTTATCATATGTCGATGCTATAAGCATGTCACGGCATCATGTTTAAAAAATCGTGTTTTATCGACATATCGCCGCAACGTGTCGATGGCATAAACATGTTTTGGCTATATGTTTAAAAAATGCTTTTTATCGACATATCCTCAGACTCTTGGTGCAGACTATCTGGATTTGCTTGGGAAGAGACTTCACTACCTGAGATATCTCGACCTTTAAATGAGGTCTCTCAGCAAACCTTGCAACCGCAAAAAACGCCCCTATTTCATGGCTAATTAACCGCGAAATTATAGCCATGGAGGAAACTACCGATGTTACCCCGGACACACCGCCAGCTCGTAAGTGTTGAAGTGATGTGGCCTGCTCAGATGCTACCGCTTCCCCTGCAACAGGTAGTTGAAGCATTGAATCAGGGCGAAACGCCCGATCAGATTATTATCCGCATGAATCAACAGGGTCTGCTGGCGTGGCGTGAGGACGCATCCTTGCAGGATACACACGATATCTTTCAGGTACGGCTGGACAACCAGCAGGAGGCTCGGTTTCTTTGCCGCTACGTTACGCTGCCGCTGCACTGATGCTCGTATCCCGGTAACGCGAAAATGAAGAGTGCTGTTTATCCCCGGATAAATTAATATGCTATAAAATAAAGAGTTAGCATATGTCGTTTCAGGGATGATGAGTTATAAATGAAGAAGAAACTGCCAGACCAGCTTTCCAGGGAATGCATTATTGCGGCTATGCGCGCCTATGATGAAGGTGTACGCCATCAATTCAGCGAGTCCCGGCTGTATAATGTGGTCTTTGAAGGGCGCAGTTATCCACCGAAAGCGATAGTCGGTATTGCTGCTTCAAATATGACCGGCGTTGAGTTTTCCCCTGAAGATTTTAGTGGTGGTATCAAGTCGAAATGCGTCAAGTTGCTTACCGATCAAGGGTTCCAGATCGTTGAGAAAAATTTGGGTAACGAGCAGCCCGGCATCAGCATTTTTCCTGATGAACTACCGCCGCATAGCGTATTTACTGAAGGTACCGCTACGCAGGTAACGGTTAACCGCTATGAACGCGACCGTATGGCTCGACAGGCCGCATTAGCCTGGCATGGCTGCCTGTGCAAAGTATGTGGTATTGATATGATGAAGGTGTATGGCGAGATAGCAAAAGGTTTTATCCATATACATCACCTGATTCCGCTTTCAGACATCAAAGAGAATTATTCTCTGGATCCCAAAAAAGATCTTATTCCTGTCTGCCCTAATTGCCATGCCATGTTACATAGGAAAAAACCTCCATTTACTCCAGATGAGTTGAGGGCCTTTCTTCTTCAGAACTATTAGATTAACTCAAGGAGTGATGAAAATATTTAATAACTCATCATGAATCTTGTTCCACTCCTGATTGAGATTAAGAGTTCTGAGAGTAATTTTATAATTGTTTATTGTATATATTTCATTAACATTATCTCCTGTCATTGGATATATAAGCATGCCATCTATGTTCTTATTTTTTTTTGTTTCTTGAAAATTGTAATTATGCAAATAACACATTAATTGATAAAGGTTGTTTGAGCGGAACTTTGCTATATTGTACCTGTTGGCATACATGTTTTTATAGTATTTGGCATCTATGATAATGGTCTTATTTGCATTTGACATTATTATATCACTTTCCATCCTAGGTAAGAGTTTTAATTCTGGATCAGTATCACTAGAAGCATCCCATTTTATATGTGGTCGGTTTACACTCCAACCAATGTATTCTTTTTTCATAAACTGATACAAGAACTCTTGAAATATCCGTGACATTTCACGTTCATCTCGTATAAAATCATAAAAATTAACAGGGCCTTTTTCTTGCGATATAAAAGATGAAGTGTATACTAATTGGCAAATGGTAATAATAAATTTATAAAATTTATTATTACCATTGGGTTGTATTATTCTGAAAATTTTTGAGTTTAAGTCAATTTCTCTAATAGGACGCATATACTTCAACACAGAACTAATTTTTAATTTTAAGTCATTGTCAATATTTTTATTTGTATATAATAATTTAAGCGTGCTTTTTATTATTTGATTTGTAATAACGTCGACGGTGAGTTCATCAAAGACACAATGCAATTTACCATTATGTGTTAAGAAACGCTTGGTTGTATTTGTTATGTCAATTTTTCCTTTAACACCGCTTAGAATATCATTATGATTTTTGTATCCTAACTCGAATCCTCTTCTATAAATATGCTGCGTTCCTTGTATTAATACAATGCTGAGAAGATCATAGATATTATCTCCTTTTAGCGACGATAAATTTATTGTTTTTGCTTGCCTGATATACCCCCAAGCATAACAGAGCATGTAATAAATGTTTTTAATTGGAATGGTGTTTTCATTCATCGATATTCACCAAGAGTATGTTTAACCATTTTTCATATTTTTCTGGTTCATCGAACCAATATTCCTCTAATAATTGGCCAATGTCAGACATGATGGTTTCTTTATACCATTCATAGTCTAATCCTTTTTCGATATTACTCGAAGGGCAAAAGAAACTGTGGCCAATCATGTATCCTTTTCCAAGGTTATTTTTGTCATGACCGATCTCTAAATTCAATTTGTGCATGCTGGTACGAATGAGATTAATAACTTCTTCGCTTACACCTTTGGATAACATATAGGAGCGATATTGCTCAGTATCGAATCCCGGTGCTATATCAATAAATGAAAAACGACGACGTAATGCATAATCAACAACAGCCAAAGAACGGTCTGCAGTATTCATTAATCCTATAATGAATATATTTTCCGGGACGAAAAAAGTGTCCTTTTCATCTTCAGAATAAGTCAAAGGAATTGCCCACTCGGGGCCTCTTTTGTCTGCTTCAATGAGCATCATTAGCTCACCCAATACTTTGCTCAAATTCGCTCTGTTAATTTCGTCAATGATAAATACATAATTATTTTCGGGGTCATCTTTAGCTTTCTGACAAAACTCATAGAAAATACCATTTTTTCTAGTGAAACCGGTCGTATTAGGTCGAAAGCCTTGAATAAAATCCTCATAACTATAAGATTGATGAAATTGAATCATACCAACCTTATTAATATCTTTACTTCCAATTTGGAGGTATGCCAATCTCTTGGCAATAAAAGATTTACCAACTCCAGGAGGACCTTGTAGTATTATGTTTTTTTTGTTGTTCAGCTTTTTAATTATCTTGTTGAGTGTGTCAGTTGGAAGGAATAAATCTTCGCTGGCATTATTGAAATTATATGTGGTGATTTCATTATTGTTGTTATTTAACTTGTTGGTATTGGTTTCTTTGTTTATTAAATTATTATATTTATCAATTACTTCATTCAGTCCAGATACTAGAGAATTATAATCAACTTCATTATTGGTTTGGTAAACAGAGTGAAATAATGAAGTGCCATATTTCTCTGCAGGTTTATTATGGTATTCCTTAAAGTAATCATTAATGGTGATGGTCTTAGGCGGCAACCCTTCCCATGATAGTTCCGGTTTTGTAATACTACTAACACCATAAGCAAGGATTAATTCATTGTAATTTTTATAATATAATATTACAGGATAAATCCCATTTGACGGTGTTTGCCCACCACCAAGAAATGCGATCCATGGGACATCTGCGTAACTTCCTTTTCCAAAGCTCAGCGTTATTTTTAGATTACGATATTCTTTATTGTATGAAGACGTGCTTTGTGATGATTTTTCGTCTGCTTGCTTAAGAAAATTTTTGATGAGTTCAGCGATCAAGTGCAAATCCTCTGCAATATAACTTAAAGGAGTCAAATCAACAAGTTGCTTTAGTCTAACCTGATAAAACAAGTAACCAAACTATTTTAAATAAATATCTAATATAAAATGTCTTGGGAATGTTAAAATGCACTTATTTTTCAATTGGTTATTTATTTTATTTTGAGACTGTCAACTTCAGCCACGGATTATTCACCGGCACTTTCTCCCCCAACACCAGCCCCGGATCCTCCATCAGAAACCCTTTCAACTGACTACTTTTCTTTTGTGGCGCGTGAACATCGCAGGTCCAGATAAAACTGTCATCATTAGAGCGCAGGGCCAGTCCTGACTCCTGAAACATTCGCTGTGCCAGCTTCCAGCCGTCGCCGGTGTCTCCAGTGGTTTCTGATGCGTATATCTTAAAGATCCCCGGTGAAATCAAGAAAAGATGGTTTTCCACCACATGTACCTTGCCGTTCCGGGTATTCACCGTGGCTGAAGGGCTGGTGTGGTTCTTCAGCCACTGCAGGAAATTATTATTGTCACCAAGTCTCGGGTCGTCTGCTATCTCCGGCAGCGGTTGAGTGGGTGCGCTAAGTTCAGGGACGGGTTCCGCTTCGCTTACCGGCGTCACATCACCGACAAAACAGGCGGGACGTTGTTCGCCTGGCTCCCAGATTGCAGATGGTGTCAGGCGCAGTAGCGTCAGCGGTTCAACGGGCGACCAGCCTTTATCCGATCGGATAATGCAGCGCCAAATCGCTTTATCTTCGTTGGCAACGATAAGCTGATGCGCCAGCAGTTCGTCAAATAGGCGGTTATTATTTTCCGGTACGCTGGCTACGCCATGCTGGAGCAGCCAGGCGCGAACCCGGTCGGCAGTAGTTTTGCTGATAAGCCACAGCGCATCCTCCGTCAGCCAGCCATCGGATCCGCATTCGGGATTATTGAGTCGGTACTCGTTCTGTACCAGCGACCGCAAGGCTGTAAGAAGCTGCTGGGGGAAGGACGAGGACTTTTGCGCCAGCGCGGTTTTGATATTGCCACCGAGGTATCGGGCGACAGAGGCTTTATCGGCCTGCTGCACCAGTTCAGCCAGTGCGCCAGCCCGTTCGTAGTGTCCGGTGAGTTGATAAATCAGGGACGTAAAAGCCGCCGGGTATCCGGCCAGCCAGTCCAGTAATGGCGAGGGTATCAACTGATTAATCAACATTGCGCCAGCCGCCGGATGCAGATGATAGTCGCGACCGTGGCTCTGGTACTGCCAGCGATAAGGCTGTGCCAGATTACCCTGCCACGGATGCCAGCGGGTGCCATCACGTTGATGAATCTCCATATCCACGGCGATTTTTCCCGTATCGTGCAGCAATGCCGCGCAGACCACTGCGACCGTCCATGCACTGGCCTGCCGGGCTTGTTCTTCTGCACCCGCTTCCGGTGGCAGCAGGTAACCCTGGCGCAGCCGGATGGCGTTGCAGGCAACCTCCAGCGAATGATCCAGTAGCCCACCGGGAATGGAATGGTGATGGCTTTGTGAGGCGGGAAGCTGTTGCACCAGTGCGGCAAAGCGGTGAATCGCCGTGAGGATCCAGCTATCAAACAGGGGATCCGGCAGCGGGGTCAGTTGCCGTAACTGGTGCAAACAGGACTGGCGTAACGGCGTTGCCAGCAACTGTTCTGCGGATAGTGGCGCAAACCAGCCCTCCGGCAGCGCAGCGTCTGGCGCAGGTGACTGGCTCCGGGATGGTCTTTGTAGCCATTTCAGCATATTTCCCCTTTCCGGGCAGGCCCCTTTGCCCTTGTCGCCCTTCCTTTGCAGTTTCTCCCTTTGGGCCTTTTGCATGCAGCAGGCTTTTTTTTAAAACAAAGAATAGTAGATGATTGCTCCCATTTTTCCGGATTGCTGCTGGAGGTTGAAAAAACGTAATCGGTAAGGCCAATGTCATCGAGCCCGTGAATGACAGTGCGCTGGGGTGGCAACCGCTATTGGTATTGCTTGTTTGGCGAGTGATATGTTTTTTTACAACTTAATTTTCATTGCAATGAAAGTATGGGCTATTTGTCACGAATTCATTATCGCCATAGCGGTTAAGATCGCTTCTACTATCAATATTCACATGGATTATTTTCGACATGAAAAAACTGTTTGTTCTTACGTTGCTCACGACCAGTTGCTTTTCTGCATATTCAATGGCAAATACTACGCTGGCTGGTAATGAAATTCTTTCAGTACAACAGGGTGGGGTGCCAGATAAAATTTATACTCATGATGCCCCTCAACTGGTAGTCGCTACATACAATATAGGTAAAAACGAAGCTTCAAAAAATGTATCGGATTTTACGGCACTGAATACCGCTATCAAAAATCTTAAGGCTGATATTATCGCCGTTCCTGAGGTTGATAATAAAACGGGAAGAAGCAAAAATATTGACCAGCTGAAAACAATTGCTGACGCCAACCACATGTATTACGCCTTTGGTAAATCACTCGATTTTGATGGTGGCGAATATGGTCTGGGCGTTCTGTCAAAATATAAAATCACTCATTCTCAGGTGATTAAACTCCCTTCAGGTGATGCCGAACAACGTGTATTACTGCTGGCACAGATTTCACTTCCCGGTTTTGAGACTCCTGTCACTATGATGGTTACTCACCTCGACTGGCAGAAAGATCCTGCCACGCGGACCGCTCAGGCTCGCAGTATTCTGGATGTGGCTATTGGTGATGCTCCTTCTGATTTTAAAGACATAGCATCATCGGTTAAAATTCTTGCCGGTGATTTTAACTCAACCGCGGATGAGCAACCGATCAAAGAAATTGAATATTTCTTTAATCCGGTTCTTAAAAAAGGGACGGATTACCGCTCATGGCCAGCCGTTAACCCGGCGATTGATATTGACCATATATTTACATTCAAAGGGCAAAAATGGAACATTACCCAGTTAACGATCCCACATGATTCGACTTCATTCCAGTGGTCTAAAGCGAGTGATCACCTGCCTGTTGTGGCACATATGGAACTGACCGAACAATAATATTTGGGCTGGAAATAGGGTTTTTAAGCTGCTCGTTAAGCCACAAAGGAACATCGTAAAATATTTCAGATGGTTGTGACATCCCCTCTCAATCGTCTGTGTCGTGCGATGCAATGTCTTAATGCAGTTGTCATATAAGAATAAAGTGGCCGATCGAAACCGGCCACTCCGTTCCACTTACCACCAGGCATAAAACATCAGCCTGTCTCGCTCAAAATCAAACGTTTCCAGCGTCTCCTTCACCCAGAGAGTGACGGCGCGGACATCTTTCCAGTAGTGTTCTCCATAATCGGTATAACCATAGAAAAAGCCGTCAATCGTCGGATAAACCGCGCCGCAGTTATCCGGCGTCAGGCTCTGCAGGTCGCTCAGAAGCGCCTGCAAATGTGCTTTGGTGACTTCTAACAGCACCTGGTTGCGCACCAGCCCAACGTGTTTATCCACCCACTTAAGCAGCGGATTCACCTTGCGGAAATAACCCACT
The DNA here is from genome assembly GCF_016894305.1 of Citrobacter sp. B72. Lineage (NCBI taxonomy): Bacteria > Pseudomonadati > Pseudomonadota > Gammaproteobacteria > Enterobacterales > Enterobacteriaceae > Citrobacter > Citrobacter sp. B72. The sequence continues at coordinate 4,287,120 of NZ_CP069801.1, read as the reverse complement.
CTATCGTACTGGCTTTCATCGGGCGCGTTTTTTGCCCGTTCGAAAAAGAAGAGATCGAGTCCCATACATTGATCCTCAGAAAAAGGGGAGCAACTTCCCGGCGGGGAAGACTCCCCGTGCGGGTGGGCTGTCAGGCGCTAAGCTGACAGGGTTGTGGTACAGCGTTGAGCAGCCATTCACTGGCGTGGCGCGCCATACCGCTGGCGCGGATCACTGCCCGCTTGTCCTGGCGCAGAATATCCAGCCAGTAGCCGATATAGCTGGCGTGCTGGAGCCTGCCCTGAATGCCGCAATGGGCGCACAGGAAGGCGCTCCCCATCTCCGCCACTAATTCTTCAGCAGCGTAGAGCGCTTCGGTGCGTTCCGCTCCGGCAATACCGGGGCGGTTGAGGCGTGAAGCGTGTCCGGTAGCGTGCGTCAGTTCATGCAGTAGCGTGGCGTAGTACGCCTCGCTGCTTTCAAACTGTTGCGGGTGCGGCATCATCACCAGGTCGGTCGCGGGTTTGTAATACGCTTTCGACTGGCGGCGATGGCGCAGCGTCACGCCGCTGTTCATTGCAATGGCTTCGGCCATCTCCACAGGCTTTGCGGGCCGGGTAAACGGCTCGAACAGCGACTGCGGCAGGCCGTCGCACTGCGACAGGTTAAACAGCCGAAATTCTCGAATGATCCCAAAATGCCGTACCTTCGGCTCGCCGTCTTTATCCAGCAACGGCTGGCCGAGTATATCGGTCTCTTCCTGCGTGCGCGGCAGATACAACACTGCCAGAGAGGATTTCTCTCCACGACGCACCTGCCCGCCGAGCGCGCTGACCTGATGGAACGTCAGCCAGCGGTCGCTGGCGAAGCTCTGCTTGTCGGCGCTGTTCCACAGCAGCGGTATATTGATGCCGTGATACTGACGACCGGATAACGCATTGATCGGGAACGGCGGCTCGCCATCGCGCCACGGGCGGATCCACGGTACATTGCCATTTTCCAGCTCAGCAATAATCTGGTCGGTGACTTTCTGGTAGATATCGTTGCTTCTGTCCATTGTGCGATCCTCATGGAAGAAGCCGGAACCACCTCCGTCCGGAAGTGACTCCGGCGGAGAGAGGTTATGCCTGTTCAGCCATCGAGACCTGCACATAGTGGTCGTGATAGTTGAGCAACAGCGGTAATGCGACAGGGACTTTCATATCGCCCTGCGGCGGCTGGCAGTAGATCGTAAAGGTGACTTTCTTGCGGGATGCCCCGGCGGTGCGCAGGGTCAGCAGTACGGCGAGCAACAGATTGCCCAGCCGTTCTTCCACCTGCTGCGGGTCGGCGGGAAATTCCACAGCAGATTGCCAGACATCAGGGGCGATAACCACCGGCATTAACGACGGTTTTTTATCGAAAAGCGACATGGTGTTTCTCCTGTAAATGAGCAGGGAACACCCTTCGCAGGGCGTTTCCCTGCGGGATGGAATGGTACGGGTATCCTGCGCATTTGCGCCGTTCGCGCCTTCCGGATACATGGCGAACTTACTGCATGGCTGGCGGTAGTGTTTTCTGCGCGGGTGATAAAAGGGAGGGGAAAATCATTACCGGGGCTGAAGAGTTTTGTCGTTCCTGAAATGTGAACACAGGCAGATTGACGCGCACATTTTGATCAAAAAATGATCGTTTTCAGGAAGATACTGGAATTAGAAAAGCATATGACCTTGAACAGTAAACACAATGACTGGAGGGATATGCGAATGAACCAACAAGACCCACACGGATTGAAGAATTTTGATTTTCTGGCGCGCAGCTTTGCTCGTATGTACGCCCTGGGCCAGCCAGTGGATATCGATGCCGTGACCGGCAATATGAGTGATGAACAGCAAGCATGGTTCCGGGAGCGATACGACCACTACCGAAAGCAGGCTGAGCGGGCGCGAGTGATAGAACTGCGGTGATATAACGAACAACGGGCCTAACGGCCCGTTGCGTTTTTCAGGCTTTGAATATCTGTTTTCTGTGCCAGCCAACATACTGTTCAGCAGGCCACTGCGTTTTGTCATAAGGAAGGAATAACTGCTGGCCGTCCCGGTGCCAGAACAGATGGTCAACTACCGGACTACGGCTGACGCCGCCGGAGATGCGGATGGTCATACTCTCATCCAGCCCGAATGCCCCCATATCAAACGCATCGTGGTGCAACGTACAGAGCGCCAGGCCATTGTTCACCACGCACGGACCGCCATATGCTTTCCAGTGAATATGCGCCGCTTCAATACCAACCAGCGCGCCATCCAGCCTGAGATCGTAACCGCAGAACGCACACCGTGAGTGGTAAGCGCGAAGAACGATATCCCTGAAACGCGGATCGCGGTTCCTGGAGCGATCGATAAAATCGAATCCCAGTTGGTTGGCCAGGATCCGCTGAATACTTTCCGGGAAGCGATCGGTGAGGATCTTCTGGGCCAACCGGTCGATCATCTCAGGGTGTGCCAGCAATTGTTGATAAGCCGCTTCATTGAAGCCGCCCGCCACCTGGTTATCAATCAGTTCTTTCTTTGTCGGTTGAGTATTTCCCCTGCGCGGTTTGCAACCTTCTGCGTGAGCGATCTCCCAGAAGCCGTCTGTTCGCAGCCGCCAGAACGGCATATTGGGGTAATCGGTGCGTCGCTTAGGACCAAACTCTTTCAGCAGGCGGGTGAGCGGTTCGTGGATCTCCAGGCCGTAGTTAAACAGGCGTGGATGGCCTGCTTTGTACTGCGACAGTACGTACAACAGCAGCAGCGGTTTATGCGGCGCGCATACGTCACCCTGACGCCAGACAGAGACGTTAGAGATGGCGGATTGCAGCATTTCAGGAGAGATCATAAGAATGAACCGGGTAACAGGCTGATGTTATTGCGATCATGCTCGCAAAATACCGGTGACTCAAGCCCCGTTCATCACACCGTCAGTACGAAATCTTCAGGGAATGCGTGTTTTACTGACGATCATTTTCCCGACCTGTTCACCAGCGCTTTTGATATCGCCGACCGCGCTGCCCATCACTCCGGCGATGGCCGCGCCGATCCTGACGCCCGCCCACGTCAGCGCGCCCAGCCAGAAAGCGGGTAACACCAGGAACATCACGCCCATAATGATATTCACAATCAGATCGTCGGAGGTGTTTTGCAGGCCCCAGAGGTTGAAGTACGAGTGGGTGTCGCTGTCGTACATCATCTGCATCAGCCAGTTATCCAGCCAGCGGGCCAGCTCCCACCAGAAGGTGAGAAAGAACAGGGCGAACTGCACAAAGCTCAGCGTGATCACGGTCTTCAGATCCCATGCCGAGAACAACAGGATCACCGGAATACAAATCACCAGCGCCATTTCGAGGAATGCCTGCACCATCGGCAGCGCCTGACGGACGTTATCAAACGCCGGAAAAAGGGCGTAGCTCGAAAGCCCCGCGCCGATGATCCCGCCTACACGACTCAGTAACTGCGTCTGGCTGAGATTATCCCCCGCACTCCCACCAAACCCGTTGTACACCAGCCCGCCCTGTGACACCTGCATATTGCGCGGGCTCACCAGCGAGCGCAGTACCGCCTCTTCATACTCCTCTTTCGACTGTCCCAGTTTTTGTAGTTGCTGCCAGAGCGTGGTATCGACCTGTTTCAGTAGCCGATTTTTCAGCCCCGCATCACCATCGGACCACCACTCTTTACACGCGGGATAGCCACCGCCACCCGTATCGTTCAGGCCATCATCGCGGCTGGCGTCATATGGCCAGGCGGCGCGGGGCGAACGGGAATGATCGTGGTCGTAATAGCCCGGCGTGGAGAGGTAAAAAGACGATCCCACCCAGTCCACCTCCCGGCTCTGTTCCTCGCTGATATCGCTGCCCAGCCGCTTGAGCCTTGCCCGCGACGGCCCGTAGCAGTCGTTAACGAAATCCTGTAGCTCCTGCGCCAGTGCCGGATCGGCGATCCGGGTGTGTTGCACCTCAAAGCGTAACTGGCGCAAGTCCGGCTTGCAGGGCAGTACCGCGACGGCGGCGCTGGTGATGCCTTTGCCAAGCGCATGAGTGAAGTACCACCACACCGGCACGGAAGCGCTCTGGCCGCTCAGTTCGTTGATGAGCGGCGCATAGCCGGAATCACCGGGCTGTACCACCGACCAGCCGCACTGCTTTGTGCGCTGGCTGTCGTAGGTGAGGGTATTGATATCGACATTGAGGAACGGCACACCCGCAAAAAGGATCACCAGCAGGGCGCTGTAGAGCGAGTGCTCCATCCAGACGACCAGCAGGCGGGCGACGTTGCCTTCATCCGCCCCCTGGCCGCGCGCTTTCAGCCACAGGGCAACCAGTTTTGCCAGCAGGGGCAGGGCGAACAGCCCGGTGGCGGTCAGCGTCTGCCACACGCCGTTGTTCACCAGCCAGCCGAGCAGGGTGAGCACGTACTCGAAATAGCTGTTGGCGGTCATCGCGGACTGTCCGGCTGCGGATTATTGAGGTTGTGCAGGCGGCGATCGCTGTCGTCCGGCACCTCCACCGCCTGGCCCTGAAGCTGGTCGCGTTGCTGTTTGCGTTGCAGGATAAGGCTTGTGGTATTGCGCGTCAGCGCCTGGCGGAAATCGAGTTCCAGCTTTAACTGGCTCAGCTCTTCATCCAGTTGGGCGGTGGTTTTGCCTAAGCTGTCCTGCGCCTCTTTGACGTTGGCGATATTCGGTTCGCGCATACCTGCGAGCAGCGTGCGCCGGGCCAGCAGCGCCTGTTCGGTGACGCGGGCCAGCGCCAGTTCTCCCGCCAGCCGTTCGGTAAGGACGGCAACGTCCGGGTCGTCGCGCAGCGCCTCGACCACGCCGCGGGTCAGTTGCATGGATCCGCCGGAGGCTTTCGCCAGGTTGTCGAAGCCAGGTTTCTGGCTGCCATTAACCAGATCTCTCAGGAGGGGCAGGATCTTCGCCTTTTCTTCGTCGATCAGCGGATGCAGGCCGATCCCTGCCTGTGCGCCGGAACGTGCATCCGGATCGTCGGTGGCCTGCGCCACGCTGATGGTCTGCTCGCCAACCACACGGGTCATCCATTTGGCGGCTTCTTCAGGAGATGTCCAGGTGCTACAGAGTTCCCCGTCGCATTCGGAGGCGGTAAGAGACGTGGTGCTGGTGGCAGGCTGCTGGTTGAGGATATTCCAGCCTGCGGCGGTGGCGTCATGGACTACCTTGATTGGCGGCTGGCCTTTGCCGCCTCGCTTTTCGCCACCCACCCAGCGTTTACCCTTTTCGGCGGCCTCTTTTGCCGCTTTGTGGTCGGTGCGAATGGCGTCATTATCGCTGGCGGCGAGGGACTGGTAGTTCTCCGCTTTGGCTCCGGAAAACCAGGCGGAATCGGCCGCCAAATCGGTCATCTTCTCCGCCATTTTCTGGCAGTTCAGCAGCGACTTATCAAAATCCAGCCGCCCCTGCAGCACGCCGTTGGTCAGCAGATCATAAAGCTGCGGATTGGCGCGCTGGATAATCATCGCGGGCAGGCTGGCAACCGCGCCGGTGGCGCTCTGGATAACGTTACCCATCAGCTGCTGGAAGCCGTCGGTGATGCCGTTTAGCTGATTGCGTACCGTGGTGTCGATATCGAAATTGCCGCACATCATATCGGCGTTCCAGCCAATGCCCACGTTAAGCGGTGAAGGGCTACGGCGTACCGGAGGCGGCATGACCGCCTCGCCGCCGCCAATCTGGTAGTAAAGCAGGTCATCAACCGCGCCTCGCGTGCGGAAGCTGTAGTCGTCTGCCGCCACGCAAACCCAGGCGAAAAACAGTAGGACCAGGCAAAGGACTCTCATCACCGCCTCCGTTAACCCGTACTGCCGAGGAAGGTTTGCCCCCGGCGCGGACAGCATTTATAGGGCCGCCACAGCGTCCAGGCGTACGCGCCGTTCTCTGCCAGCTTGTCGGCGTAAGTGTCGGTGGCGCTGCCATCCGGGAACACCGTGCAGGCGGAGGATTTTTTCGGCGTGAGCATTTGCCAGCGATGGTTATCGCTGTCGCCTTCGGTAACCGGGGAGGGCGGCCAGTATCCGGCGCGGGATGAGGCGGTCAGCGGCGTGTAGAGATGCGGTTGCCCGGTACGCGTCACCAGATCGGCCACGCGCTGGGCGATAACGGCGGCGGCTTTATAGTCGTGGGTCTGGCTGATGGCTCCGGCGCGCGGGTAGATATTGCCCCACATATCGCCGTTCTGACCGACTTCCCGCATGCCTGGCGTCAGCGCCTCCGGCCAGGTCAGTTCCGGCACCCCGCTACGCCACGCCAGCGCATCCAGTTGACTCAGAAAGTACGGTTGAAAAGGCTGCGATGAGGGCGAGCAGATATAGCCAAACCGGGTGAAAAATTTTGCCAGTTCATCACCCGCCGGGAAGCCGATGGCATCAGCATTCTTGAAGCGGATCTTGCTGTGCTGGTTTGCTGCGCGGGGATTTGTATCACCGCCACCTTCTGCAATGCCCGGTAATGCCGGGCTGAGCAACGACATCTCCGCCCACGGATTTTGCCCGGTGTTGCTGTACGCCGACACCACCAGATCCGGGCGGAAATGGCTGACCTTCACCGACGTGCGCACCGTACAGCCGAACGGTGTGCAGTACAGCCAGTAGCACAGGCCGACCACCCGGTAATGCACGCACTCCGGCGACAGGGCAGAAGCGGCAATTTCCGGCGTGGTAATGGCTCTGAGCGGGAAAGCGGCGCACAGCATCAGGGGCAACAGAAGAGAAGAGCGGTCTGGCATAACGCCTCCGGTAACAGGGTTTTCTTCTGTCGGGTGTAGCGCAATGCCCTTTAAATCTCTGCACAAAACTGGAGCCTGTCCCCAAAAATTGTTGTGTTCAGAATCACCACCCGCCGTGCCCTGTGGTGTTATTCTCTGTTTCTGGCCGGGCTGCAAATGTGGCTCCGGCCAGTTTTTTCTTCATTTTCATTATGTTTAAGGAGAAAGGCATATGCCTGTAAAACGAAAACACCTCACCCGTTATGAGGTGGGGCTGATACTGCACGCGGCTGACCGGGGGATCCATTTTGAACGTGATTACTGCATGATCCAGATGTGTTTCCTGCACGGCCTGCGGGTCAGTGAGCTGTGCAGACTACAGCTGTCGGATCTTGATTTGGGCGGGTTGTCTGTTTATGTCCGGCGGCTGAAAAACAGCCTTTCCACCCAACACCCGCTGTTTGATGAGGAGCTTCCGGCGCTGACGCGCTGGCTTAATGTGCGCAGTCGCTGGCGGGATGCGGATTCCGGCTGGCTGTTTTTGTCGCAGAAGGGCGGGCCGCTGTCGCGCCACCAGGTGAGGCTACTGCTGAAACGCTATGGCGAAATGGCGGGGGTGAGTATTCCGGCACACCCGCATATGCTGCGTCATGGCTGCGGTTACGCGCTGGCGGATTTGGGAAAGGATACGCGGCTGATACAGGACTATCTCGGGCACCGTGACATCCGGCATACGGTGCTTTATACGGCCACGAACACGCTGAGGTTCGTGAATATGTGGGGAAATGTGAGAGAAAACCCCACAATTCGTGCCAGAATGTAAAGTAGTATCAGAAAAATTTAGCAAAGTGTCAAAATTTTTCTGAGACCTCTTTTTGATGACGGAATATCTTTTAATTTTCAAATTATTACGATGTTAAATTTGAAATACAAATGCCTCTGTACCCACTGGCAACACGTCAGACCTGATGGTGTTGCCAGTTTTATCTCCTCCTGCCGTTATGCGGTTATTTGTCTTTTAATCCTGAAGCCCGAACAAAATTACCCTGTTTAATCCATCCATTCATACTCAGCAGCATGTTCTTCTGAACTCACCTTTTTGGCACGAAACGGGCAGTTTTCTGCGTTTTTTTTCGCCGTCCGGCTCCCGTTGCCAGAAACGGGCGGGATAGCGGTCCCGCGTCATGTGTAGCAAGGAGACAGTGATGAAAAAAACAATGTTAAGCGTGTTCTTTATGGCAGCGGCAGGAATGGCGGGTAGCGCACAGGCCGCTGATGGCACTATCCACTTTACCGGCAATATCACCGACCAGACCTGTACCGTGGACAGCACCTCACAGAGCATGGAGGTGCCGATGGGCAATGTGGGCGCCTCTGCGCTGGCGGGTGGGGCGGGTACGGTTGCGTCGCCCTCCCGTTTTACCCTTCAGCTTGACGGCTGTCCGGATACCGTAACCAGCGCCACGATAAAGTTTGACGGTGACGCGGACAACGCAGCCGCAGGCTCCGGCATCCTGAAGCTTGACAGCGACAGCACCGCCACGGGCGTGGGGATTGTGATTGCCGACAACGCAGGCACCCCGATTGCCATACACACCGACTCTCCGGCGTATGCCCTGACCGAAGGTGAAAACGACCTGCTGTTCACCGCCCGGTATATCGCCACTGGCGACACCGTGACAACCGGCTCTGCCAACGCCACCTCGCAGTTCACCATTAACTACAAATAACGCTGTGCCGCCGCGGGGCGCATTCTCCTCCTCCTGCCCATGCGCCGCCGCATAACAGGGAGCTTTTCGCAGGGATGCGTATTTTTTGTCCGGAGATAACAAAATGAACAGGTATGCAGATGTTGTGCCGGTACTGTTGCTGGCCTTCTTTAGCGCACAGGCACAGGCCGGTATTGTCATCGGCGGTACGCGGGTGATTTATGACGGCGATAAAAAAGAGACGTCGGCATCCATCCGTAACCCGGAGACATCCGGCGTGTATCTGGTACAGAGCTGGGTGGACAGCGGCGAACAGGGCGCTAAAGCGCCGTTTATCGTCACGCCGCCGCTGTTTCGCATCAATCCCGGCGAAGAGAATATGCTGCGCATTGTGCGCACCGGGGGCAGCCTGCCGCAGGACCGCGAATCGGTGTTCTGGCTGAATGTAAAATCCATCCCCGCCACCGACGACAGCAAACCGCGCGCGAATGTGTTGCAGGTGGTGGTGAAGTCGCGGATTAAGCTCTTTTACCGTCCCGCCGGTCTGGAGGGACAGCCGGAGAGCGCGTATCACCACCTCTCCGTCGCCCGCAGCGGCAACCGCCTTACCGTCAGTAACCCTGGCTCTTACTACGTCACGCTGTTCACCCTGAAGGTGGACGGCCAGGAGATTAAAGACGCGGATATGGTGCCGCCGAAAGGCAGTGTGAGCTTCACGCTGCCAGCGGCGAACATAACCCATGTCACCTGGCAGGCCATCAGCGATTACGGTGGTATCAGCCAGACCGAAAGCCGCAGGCTGTGAGGGAGGATACGATGAATAATCCGGCCCCCCGCCTGATGATTATCCTGCTGGTTCTTCTGCTGGCGGTATTGCTGTTCCGGCTATGCCTGCGCAGCGCGCAGGCCCGTGAAACCTTCAATTCCCACGCGCTGGAAATCGACAACCCCGGCCAGCCGGTGGCGGATTTGTCCGCCTTTGCTGAATCAGACGGCCAGTTGCCCGGCACCTACCGGGTCACGGTTTATGTGAATGGTGAACGGCAGGGACAGGCGCAGGATATTGCCTTTATCTCCGGGCCAGACAAAAAGCTCAGCGCGCAGGTCACGCCCGCGATGCTGAAAGCCTGGGGCGTCAAAACGGACGTCTTTCCCGCGCTGGCGGCGCTGCCTCCTGAGAAGCCGCTGGAAAATATTGGCCGCTACATCCCGATGGCCACCACCGATCTGCGTTTCAGCCAGTTGCAACTGAATGTGAGTATCCCGCAGGCGGCAATGGATGCCAGCGCCAGAGGCGCAGTGGACCCGTCCGAATGGGACGAAGGGGTGCCTGCCGCGCTGCTGAACTATAACCTCAGCGGCAGCAATACCTGGCGCAACGGGGAAAACGGCTCTGATGACAACTACTACGCTAACCTGCAAGGCGGCCTGAACTTCGGCGCGTGGCGGCTGCGCAACTATTCCACCTGGAATTACGACGAGGACAACGGCAGCCACTGGGATTCGGTGAACACGTATCTCCAGCGGGATATCCAGCGCCTGAAAGGGCAGCTTACGCTCGGCGACAGCTACACCCCGTCGGACATCTTCGACAGCGTGCAGTTTCGCGGCGCGCAGCTTGCCTCCGACGATAACATGCTACCGGATAGCCTGCGCGGGTTCGCCCCGGTGATCCGCGGTATCGCGCAGTCAAACGCCCAGGTGACCATTAAGCAGAACGGCTACATCATCTACCAGAGTTATGTTGCGCCGGGGGCGTTTACCATCACCGACCTGTACCCGACCTCGGGCAGCGGTGACCTGGAAGTGACCATCAAAGAAGCTGACGGCAGCGAACGGACCTTCGTCCAGCCCTTTTCCGCGGTACCGATTATGCAGCGCGAGGGGCATCTGAAATATGCCCTCACCGCCGGGAAGTACCGGAGCGGCAATGAGGACAGCGACGAACCGCAGTTCGGCCTGGTGACCGCAATTTACGGCCTGCCACATGCCATCACCGTTTATGGCGGCACGCTGTACTCGGAGGATTACCAGTCCGGCGCGGCGGGGCTGGGCTTCGGCCTTGGTACGTTTGGCTCGCTTTCTGCCGACATCACCGCCGCGCAGACCACGCTCAACAACGGCGAGACCCATAACGGCCAGTCGTACCGGGTTCAGTACTCGAAGGATTTTCAGACCACTGATACCAGCTTCACCCTCGCGGCGTACCGCTATTCCACAGAGGGTTTCTACACCTTCCAGGAGGCGAACGACCTGCGCCCGGACGGCGATGATGGCTGGCGGATGACCTGGAACAAACGCCAGCGGCTTCAGCTGGATCTCAGCCAGAGTATGGGCAGCTACGGATCGGTTTTTGTTTCCGGCTACCAGCAGGATTACTGGGAAGAGGACGGTTATGAACGCACCCTGAGCACCGGCTGGAACGGGAATATTAACGGGATCAGCTACAGCATCACTTACAGCTACAGCGACTACCCGGACAGCACCCAGCCTGCCGATCGGCAACTGGCCTTTAACATCCAGGTGCCGCTCAGCAAATTCCTCTCCGGCGGGGCGGCAAATAACGCCTGGGCCAGCTACAGCGTCAACACCGCTAAACATGGCGATACCCGCCAGCAGGCCGGGCTCAACGGCACGGCGCTTGCTGACAACAACTTAAGCTACAGCCTCCAGCAGAGCTACACCAACCACGGCACCGGCGGCTCCGGCAACATCAATGCCGATTACAAGGGCGGCCAGGGGGAAATCACCGGCGGCTACAACTATGACGATGATTCGCAGCAGGTCAACTACGGCCTGAAAGGCGGCGTAGTGGTGCATCCACACGGGCTCACGCTTTCCCAGCCGCTCGGCGAGTCGCTGGCTGTCGTCAAAGCGCCCGGCGCGGATGACGCCAAAGTGCAGAACAACACCGGGGTGTATACCGACTGGCGCGGCTACGCGGTGGTGCCGTACGTCAACCCGTACAAGAAAAACCGTATTGCGCTGGACACCAGCACGCTCGGCGATGAGGTGGATATCGACACCGCCGTGCAGACTGTGACGCCCACGCAGGGGGCGGTGGTGATGGCGGCGTTCAGCACGCGCGTCGGGCGACGGGTGCTGATGACGCTGCTGTATCGCGGGCTGCCGGTACCGTTCGGCGCGAAGGCGACGCTGAAAGAGGGGGGCAGCGGCATTGTCGGCGACGACGGCCAGGTGTATCTGACGGGCGTGCCGGATGAAGGTGATATCGCGGTGGGCTGGAACGGGGCGCGGCAGTGCGTGGCGCATTACCGCCTGCCGGAAAATGCCGGGAATACGCCGGTCACAGAAACAGAACAGGAGTGCCGGGAATGAAGCGTATTGACCGAATCAGCGTGCTGGCCTGGGTGCTGCTGGCACTGCCGGCTGTTGCACAGGCGTCATGCTACCTGGGGGACGGCGTTTCAGGTGAAGTTCCGGGCTATGTCAGCTTCGGCACTGTCATGGTACAAAGGGACACGCCCGTGGGGGCGGTGCTGGCGACATCGACGACCGGGGCTTACAACGGCGGCAACCGGCTTGCCGGTTGCAGTGAACCGTGGACCTACCGCTGGGAGATAACGCAGTGGGGCACCCTGAGCGCGCTGGGAAACAGTATCTATAACACCAACCTTCCTGGCGTTGGCATCCGGCTGACGAACACCGGCTCCGGTAAAGTCATCCCTTATGATGAAAGCCGGGGCGTTGTGGATGTCGTGATTACCGGCGACGGCATTAAGGCCGAACTGATAAAAACCGGTGATATCACCGGCGGTACCTTAACGCCGGGCGTGCTGGCCCGCGCCTCGGTGGTGAACCAGTTCTATTTTGCTAATGTGACCCTCAACGGGACCAGTACGGTGACGTCAACGGCCTGCACTGTCACCACCCCGGATGTGAATGTGCCGCTGGGCGATCATGATAAAAGCGGGTTTAGCGGCGTGGGGTCAGGAACCGGATGGCAGACCTTCAGCATCGGGCTGGAGTGCGACCCCGGCGCGCGGATAAATGTGCGGATTGACGCCACGGCGGACCCGTCAGAGGCGCCCGGCGTGATGGCGCTGGACGGCGGAAGCGGGGAGATGGCGGCCACCGGCGTCGGCGTTCAGCTCTGGTCTGTTCCGGACGACAGCGCGGTACAGTTTGGCCAGGTGAAATATTACGGCACGTCGTCCGCCGGTGGCCTGGAAGCCATACAGTACCGGGCACGGTACTACCAGACGGCCTCTGCTGTGACGGCGGGGCCAGCCAGTGCGACGGCGACGTTTACGCTGACGTATAAATAGCCCGCTGGCCACTCTTGTTTTACAGGCCATAACAAAAGAGGACGCCCCACGCGTCCTCTTGAGCTTTACCCTTTCCGGCAGCCTGTCCAGACGGGGTGCCGGATCATCCGCCCTGAATCATAACGGCTGTACCACACCACCCGGCAGTTGTACGCGCGTTGGCCCAAGAATGCTGTTCATCAGCAAATCGCCATCCGGCATAAACTCCATCTGGGCGTAAATCCCGTTGCCGCAGATATTGTCGCCAAAAATGGTGTTATGGACGGTTGCCCCTGTCAGCCAGTTCATTCCCACCACTTTCCAGCCGCCATCGCCACGGAAATAGCCATTGGTATAGACGGTATTGCTGGCCGAGCTTATCGCCGGGATCATGGTGTTGGAACAGATATCCGCCCTGGTCCACGTTGAGCTCCAGCTGTGGCTGACCGGGTTCCACTCAAAACGCTCCACGCCCAGCGGCGAGTCAAGCAGCGGGCCGCGCGCCAGCGCATCGGTCAGACGGTTGCCGGAGCTGGGATCCGCGCCGACATTATTGACGACAAATGCGCCATAGTCCTGCACGGCGACTGACTGATCGCTCTGAATGTACTCGGTCGACAGCGGCAGGCCGCAGGTGACCGGGATAATCCCCGCGATACGGTTGGTAAATCCAGCCGGAATGGCGTCGCGCCAGAAGGCGACCAGGCTCATGCGCTTTTTGCCGTCGGTGATCACCACCAGTTTATCCGCGCCGCTGCCAAATCCCATCAGCGTTGGCGTGGCGCCTGAACCGGAGCCAAAAAGGGTCGGATAGGTATCGCCGGTGGGATAATCAGAGACCCATGCGCCGTCCGCCGGATTGTCGGACAACGTGGTGCCCGTCCAGACAACCTTACGCATCTTCTTGTCGGAAACCACATAAATGCCGCCGTTTTCATCCACCGCCGCCGAGTTGGAAACGTATTCATCCACGCCCAGCGCAATGGTATGCACCGGGCCGGAGAAGGAGCGCGCCACCACGGAAACCGAGCGGGTGCCGATCACGACAAGGTTGCCATCGTAGGTCAGCACCAGGCCGGTGATGGCCTCGCCTGCCGGGATAAACGACGACGTATCCAGCGTGCGCTTAATACCAATCCCCAGCAGCGGCAGGCCGGGGACATTCAGCCCGACGGCGTACACCTTCGTGCCGTAGTTGGCGAACATCGTGTTGGTGTTGTCCACCAGGCAATAGGCGCTGTTGATGCCGCCGGCTGGCGTGGCTGGCGACAGCTGCGAGGTGATGCCCTCCACCACGCTCAGGGTATTCAGCGGCTGGGTGAGCAGCGTGGTCAGCAGCTCGAGCGGGAACTGGGTGATGCCGGGGATGGGCAGGCGCGCCAGTGGCGTAAAAGCACCGTTGCTGGTGCTGATGTAGGTAATGCCGGACCAGGTGACGCCCCACATGTAATCCGGGGATGGCGAGGCCAGCGTCATAATGTTGATCGGCCCGTTAATGGCCTGTGGTAATACCGGGGCGAGCGGGATTGACGAGTGCACGGTACTGTCGCCAGCCGGGACAGAGAAGGGCAGCGAGTCGGACTGGGAAGAGTCAAAATGAGTGATGGCGGCTTTTTCGGCGGCCAGCCAGGTATTCACTGCAGGATTCATCATGTATCTCCTCGATTTTATCTGTATAACGGGCCGCCCTGTGCTCTGGTTCAGGCCCAATATTGAACTCAATTATACTGTTTATATGTACAGTATTTTGGGCTCGTGGACTAAGTATAATCAGGGCTTAACGGTTCGCCAGTAAAATAGAAGAAATTTTATTTAATTGATTTTTAAGGTGTTAATTTGGGGCGTCGAATAATGTGCGGCTATGCGATGAGCTGGCTGAGGCAGAACAGCCACAGTGAAATGACCGTGGCTGTGTTGGTTATAAACAGACGGGCTGGCCGCTTTCCAGGCTTTTGTGCACCGCCTCGCAGATCCGGCTTACCGCCAGTCCGTCCACTGCGGTGACCGGGTAGGGGGCTTTATGTCTGACGGAGTGCACAAAGTCATTGATCGGGTCGATACCAAAACCGCTGGCAACGCCGTTGCGGTAGTTGATGAAATAGCTGTTGGGCGTGAGCGTCATCCCCGGCGTGATGATTTCCAGCCCCCGGTGCTGCGAGGTACTGCGGATATAGGTTGCCTCGCAGAGGATATCGATACGCCCGTCGTTGTCCTTCGGAAAGCCTTCCGGCAGTACCCACGAGTTTTCCACCACCCACGAACTGCCGTCGGCCATCGTCAGCAGGCTCTGCACGCTGTCGAAGGTGTCGAGGCTGCGTTCAGCCATCAGACGCTTCTGCCCGACGGCATACACCGACACCACTTCCTGACCGGAAAGGTGGCGGACCAGGTCAAAGCAGTGTGAGCCGAGAAACCACACCGGGGAGCTTGCGCCCGCCCAGTTCAGCCACGCCGTCGGGACACTAATCACGTCGTCCATGCTGATATGCCCGCGCAGGATGCGCCCGCTCTCCGGTCTTTCCAGTTCGGTTTTAATGCGCATCACCGCCGGGTCCCAGCGCTTATGAAAATCGACGCCGACCAACAGACCGCGCTGCTGCGCCATCTCCACGATAAGCTCACATTCGCGTACTGAGGTGGCGAGCGGTTTTTCCGCCAGCACATGTTTGCCGTGGCGCAGGGCGGTGAGGATGGATTCGGTGTGGTACGGGTCCGGCGTCGCCACCGAGAGCACATCGATGTATTCCTCCTGCAACAGGACATCCAGCCGGGTGTAACCCATCACGCCGTAGGCCATGGCGAGGTCGTCGCAGCGTTCGGCGTCGGTATCGCAGATGGCGACCAGCACCGTGTCCGGATTCTGGCGGTACGTATTCATATGGTGTTTGCCGTAGATACCTGCGCCGACCACGGCGGCTCTGATTTTGTTCATCATTGAGTCCTCAGAATAAGCCCAGGGAAAACAGCCAGCCGATGATGACGGCCAGTGGTCCGGTTAACTGACGCGAGAGCAGAAAGGCGGGGACACCTTTCGCGATGGTCTCCGGTTTTGCCTCCTGCATGGAGAGCCCCACCGGCACGAAGTCGCAGCCGACCTGCACGTTGATGGCAAACAGCGCGGGCAGGGCGAAGGCCGGGGATATTGCCCCTGCGCCAATCTGCGTACCAATCATCACGCCAATTACCTGCGAGATGGCCGCACCCGGGCCGAGCACCGGAGAGAGGAACGGAATGCCGCAGATGAGCGACAGCAGCACCAGTCCCAACAGCGAGTTCGCCAGCGGCGTCAGGGCGTGGGCTATCAGGCTGCCGAGCGCGGTTTCCTGCACCAGGGCAATCAGCAGTGAGACAAAGGCCATAAACGGGATAACGTTGCGCAGCGACACGTCCACCGCCTCACGGCTGGCGGCGAACAGCAGGGCGATAACGTGACCGACCGCGGTACCGGTCTGTTCGACCATGCGCACCAGTTTCTCCGCGCCATGCGCAGGTGGTGGCGTGCTGATAACCCGTGGTGCAGGCTCCGGAATGGCCTCTGGCTCGCCGTCCGGGGCTTCGGCGGTATCGACCAGAACCAGTTGCTCCATCGTCACGCCGGAGACGTAGTTATCCTCGCTAATAAACTGCGCCAGCGGCCCGGCGCGCCAGGTGGGGAGCACGTTGATGGTCGGAATACCCTTCTGCGGGTACAGGCCGCAGCGCAGGGACCCGGCGCAGTTAATCACCACGCACAGGATGTCGTTATCCGGTGGGATATCGGCGAAGCCGTTGACGATTTCCGACTCGGTGAGTGCGCCGATTTCTATCGCTACCGGATGAATCTCGCGTCCGGTCAGTGACAGCACCTTTTTGCCGCTGCCTGTGGGCAGCCACAGCCCCTTGCCGTAACCGCCGGGGCCGGGAGGAATGAGCACCGTTTTCATGGCCGTCCCTCCGCAATCATCAGTTCTCCATGCAGGGCCGGGAGTAATGGCACCGGGCCGGACAGATGGACCACACCGGGATGGAAGGCATTCAGGCTGCCGTCAAATTTCATCGTCAGATGGCCGAGCTCAAACAGCGACTGCTGTGCTTCTCTGCCCACAGCCGTAATGAGGTAGCTGTATCCGGCCAGTAGCAGGGTATCGCCCGGCAGAATGAACAGATTTTCTTCCCGCATGGTCGGTTCCAGTGACAGGGAGTAGTCCAGACAGTCCTTCGGCCCGTTGCTGTCGAAGGTGATGAGCATTTTGTCGGTGAGGCCGTCGGCGACAAACAGGCCGATAGCGACGATACGTGCGCAGTAGGTCATCATGGTTCGTTCCCCCGTTTGCTGAGGCGCAGGAACAGGTACTCGGTGATAATCCCGCGGATTAAACCAATCAGCATGGCGGCAGCGATATAGCGCAGCGCCAGTGAAGTGACGGGCAGGCCGAGCGCCTTAATCCCGGCAGCGACGCCGAGCCAGACAAACAGCTCTGACGGCACCACGTGGGGAAACAGGCTGGTGAGCGGATGGGCGGTGGTGCCGAGCGCATCCTCATAGCCGGGTTTGCTCTTCTCCGGCAACAGTTTGCCTAAAGTGAGCGCGCCGGGGCTGCTCATAAAGAACCAGCTGAGTACCGGCAGCACGCCGTAGGTGAGGATGCGTGAACGGCCGAGCAGGGCGGCGACCTTCTCCATCCGTATGGTGCCGACCAGCTTCATCAGGAAGTTGATGGCCAGCAGCAGGCAGATAAGCATCGGAATAAGCCCGGTCATCATGTCGAGGAAGATCTTGCCTGCTGCCTGGAACAGGTGGATAAAGCCTTCAGCCAGGGAGACCAGAAACATGGCGGCCTCCTGTACTCAGTGCGATGGTGTTGGGTTGTGGTTCGGTGTGCATAAACAACTCTCCTGTCAGGTGTGTTGGTTAATGCGTCCTGCCACTCACAGCGCGGGTCGTTATGTCCCGGAGTTTTCTGTTGTTGTCATGAGGTAAAGCGGTTTTCGGGGTTCACGTTTGTTACTGGAATTGAGGTAACGGCCGGGCCAGATCTCGGACGGATGAAGCTCTAGCGCGATGGCAATCAGCCACTCACCTTTCGGCCACGGGCGCGTCAGGGCATTCGCCAGCGTTGACGACGCCAGTCCCGCTTCCCGCGAGAGTTTCGACAGACTGGTGCCGCGCTTGTGTAAGGCGGCGATGATGTCGGCGGGGTGCCAGTCTTTTTTAGCCATTCCATTTACCTCAACTAATTGTTATTTAGGTTAAAAATTGTGGCCCTTTAGGTTTGCTGTAATAAGTTGTTAAAAGGAGATCTAAAACATCGATACTAAGGATAACTTAGTAATATTTGTCAAAGCAACACTGAAAATTCCCCTGTTTACTGGAAATGGAAGGGGGATCTCATGTTGACGCATCGTCTAAAAGAAGCGCGGATTAGGGCAGGTTTATCACAGGAACGTTTAGGTATACTCGCAGGGATTGACGAAGCCACGGCCAGCCCAAGGATGAATCAGTATGAGCGGGGAACGCATGCACCTGATTTTTCCTTGGCTTGTAAATTTGCCGAGGTATTGAACGTTCCGGCCTGCTATTTCTATACGGTTGAGGATGATTTGGCGGAACTGATGTTAATCCTGTGGTCAGCGTCAGAACAAAAGCGTGCAGATGTTATTGCTTATGCTAAAAACAGCATTACAGCGTAATAAGCTCTACAATGCCTTTAAATGGCTACCCTCGCTTGATAATATCACAAGGGTAGATTTATTATTAGTCCGTCAAAGTTGGCGTATATCAAAACCAAAATAGCGAAGCACTTTAGTTGTTCGACCATTGATAACAGGTAAGTTTTCTTTATTTATCCATCCAATTAGCTCTTGAACATTAGATTGTCCAAAAGCATTAAGCTTATACTCTTCATTGTAGATGCAGTCAGACATTCTTTTAATAATGTCTCCTTTCCCATATAATAAGTATGTAATTGTCTTTTTGATTTGTGCAATTTCATTGCTTGTTGAAAATTCTTCTATTAATGTATCTAACCCACCTTTATAGAATCGTAAGCGATCATGGAAAGAGTGGAGTACACATAGTGCTTCAACTATTTCGTCGATATCGCTTTGTTCAATTGATTGTGGTGAGTTGAATACTTTGTAAATGAGAGGGTAGTTTATGGGCACAATTCTTTCTTCAAAATGCTCCCATGGAGTGGATAACCATTCATCTATTAATGTGCGGAGATGTGATTGTTGCATATCAGTCCATCCTATTGGCTGAGCTGCCCAGGTTTCTTGAGTTGCATGAAAATCGCGCACAAAACTAAAAAACGAATCAATTTCAAGTCGTAAAGGAATCTGTTTCTCTGTCACTTTTCTTGCAAAAGAGGAGTATATTTCTTCGATGCATTTAAACGCATATACAGATGTTTGATATGACTTTCGATAAGATTCTAGAAAAATAGAACTTTGCGAGATGTATTTTTTCCCTCGATTGATATTTGAATAGTTTATATCCCCTATTTTATCTAAGACTTCATTGTCGAAATTTTTTATCTGAGATGATAGCTTTGAATGTTTGTTGTAAATATTTTTATAATCTCTTATCGCTTCTTTGCTAAGTACATGTGCAGATTCCCAATAATGCGAAAAAAGTGTTGTTAGTTCTTCGAATCTATGATCTTCTGAATTTAAACTAACCATTATTTCTTGATTTGTAAGGAGTGCTGCGCTGGTCAAATTGGCAGAGCCTACTAATAATGTTCTGTCTCCAAAAATATAAAGTTTAGGATGGAACGAATTGTTAGTGAAAAATCTTGCCTCAATGTTTTTATGTAACAGTAGCTTCTCTAAAGCAAATGGCGATGTAGGGAAGCCTAATCTTACAACAATCCTAATATGACATCCTTTTTCTAGGAGATTTTCAATTATATCAAATTCGGTAAAGAAAGCAGAAGCAATAAATACATCCATATTGTTTTGGATATGATGCGTAAATCCATGTTTAACAAAATCCTGCTGCGAATTTCTGTTAGTATATAGGTCTGTCATGCCACTCCCTTACTAAATCTTTTAGAATTATCTCTGTAATCGTAATTACATAATCTATTTGAAGTTTTATTCTTATACAATAGAAGATATGGATGATGATGATAATATGTGATGTAGAATGAGGATAAGAATCAATTATCAATGCTGGGTTCAATCAATTTAATGCCTGTAATCACCGCCGCCTCCACCTCACTACACCCCGTTTCCCGCATAATCCGCATCCGCTCGGCCTTCTCATGCTTCTCGGTCATTGCCAGCGCCAGATAGAGCGCTGGCGGCACCACCCGGAACAGCGCTTCCACGCGCGGCGACAGCACGACACCCTCGGTATACTGCCCCGGCGATTTCACCGCTGAGCGCAATAGTTGTCGTTGTTCTTCGGTCAGCGCCTTAAACCGGCATACCTGCTCGATCTCTTCCGGCGGCATCACCAGCAGTTCCCACCACTCGATCATATTGAGCAGCTTCTTCGCCTCGTCGGGAAAATCCGCCAGGTTTTGGGTCGCCAGCCACAGCCAGATACCGAGTTTGCGCCACATCTTCGAGCCCTTGGTGAGGAAGCGCGCCAGCAGCGGATTGACGGTAATGATATGCGCCTCATCGGTGATGTTGACGATAGGGCGTGCCAGATGCTGGTCGCGCTCGCCGAGGTTGTTGATATGGTTAATCAGCGAGATATAGCTGATGGCAAGCTGGGCTTCGTAACCCTCACGGGCAAAGGTGGCGAGATCCACAAGGGTGATATCCGCCTCCGGCCACATCTGGCCCTCGTGGTTAAACAGTTCACCTTCAAACCCGGCGCAGAACAGATTGATGGATTCCGCCATCTCGTAGGCTCGCTGGCGACGGGCTTCCGGCAGGCTGGTATCGCGCGAAAGGGCGAACAGCGCATCACGGATATCCTGGGTCAGCGTCTGGCGTTTTTCCTCATAACAGGCGTGGGCAGCGGCGATAATGGCCTGGCGGATCATCGCCCGGTCAGGCCGGGTGAGGCGCGCATCTTCTTTCGCTTCGCCTCCGGTGATCATCAGCCGGGCGGTGATTTCCATTTCGCCCAGCACGTCGCGTTGGTTGTCGCCCTCGCTCTCTTCGTCCTCCGGCGGTTCGGCATCAGTGACCGCCTGTTCCACCAGTCGCCACGCATCGGCGAACAGGGGCAGAGTGACGCCGGATCCGGGGCGCAGGCTGATTTTATTCACCGTCAGGCCGTGGGCGGCGGCGTAGTCGGCCATCAGGCCAAATGAGTTTCCGGCCTCGATGATAAACAGGCGCGGGCGATGCAGCGCCATCAGTTGCGCGATTTTGGCGTTCAGGGTGGCGGATTTGCCCGCTCCGGTTGGCCCAAGAAGTAAAAGGTGGCCGTTTTGGGCACGATCCAGCTTATTCAGCGGATCGAAGCACAGCGGCGCGCCGCCGCGGTTGAAGTAGCAAATCCCCGGATGTCCGGTGCCGGTTTCCCGTCCGTACACCGGTAGCAGCCCGGCAATATGCTGAACGAAGTTGAGCCGGGTATACAGCCCGCGCGGATCGCGCAGGGGATCGAAGCACATCGGCAGCCACCGCAGCCAGTGGCTGAGTGGTGCGACTTCGTGTTGCTCCTGTACGGGTACCAGTCCGGCATTCAGCAACAGGCTGTGTAGCTGGCGCTGCTGGCGAAACAGGGTGTCGGTGTCGGGCGCATGCAGGTAAAACGCCAGCGTGCTGCGGTAGAGCTTATGGCCGTCTTTCAGATAGCTGCGCACCTCGTGACAGTCGCGGCGGGTGTATTCGGAATCGGTGTTGTCGCCAATCGCCCGGTCGGAGAGATGGCTGATATGCTGCTCCAGCTTGTCCTGCGGATATACCACCACCGTCAGGTTCATGATGGTTCCCGATGGCAGCAGATCAAACAGGGCGTTGATACCGTCGCCACGCGGGGTTTCTCCGGTCAGCAGGCCGGGTGGCGGCGCTTTGCGCAGGCGGTCGACGACCACCACTTTATGCGGGCGGTTATCCAGCCACCAGACGCCGTTCTCCGCATCTGAGCGCGGTTCGCTTGTCAGCAGGCGTTCGGCGAAATCGGTGATAACGGGCAGGGATTCAGCTTCCGGTAAATCCAGTTGTCGCCAGAAGGATTTTTTATCTTCAACGGGCGGCGAGGGGTTAAACCAGCGCACCAGCCAGCGGTGAATGTCCTGCTCATTCTGACGGACTGCGCTGATGCCCGCCGCTTTTAGCCCGGCGGTGAGACGCTCGCAGATATTATTCAGCGTTTCTTCCGGCGACGGTTCATCCGGCGAGAGGCCGGGCAGCCAGCGGTACACCACCATCCGCGTGCGCCGCCACGTCGCCCGCCAGCGGGTACGGGTAACGGTGTTATCGAGAAACAACCCCTCATCGCGGGTGAGATTCGCCATATGGTTTGCCATCTGTGTGAGCCATTCACGGGTAAAGGCGGAATCGCGGATCTCCGGCGCGGCGTAAGTCGCCAGCGTCTCCAGCCATGCCTCGCTGTCGTCCTCATCCTGGCAGAAAAACTGCACCACCCACGGCGCACGTTCGTGCTCATCAAAGGCATCCTGCAATGCGTCAGTGACGGTATCGCGGACCTGTTCCAGAAACGTCGTCGAGCGGCCTTCGGTGCCAACAGGCGTCAGTTCGAACACTGCTCCCACCGAACGGCCATCTTCCAGCAGCAGCGTCTGTGAATCCGGTAAAAATTCCACCCACGGCAGCCAGTCGACAAATGACGGGCCCTTGCGGTAGCTGGCATTCAGCGCCTGTTCACTCATGGCGGCGTCAGGCGTTCGCCCGGTAATGCATACTGCGGACGGGTATAGAAGGGGAAGACGGTGCTGTAACCAGGCACCGGGGTGTTGCCGTTAAGGTGCGGGAAAACGTACAACACCATATCCGGATTGGGCAGGCGCGGAAACTGGCTACGGATGGTATCCGCTTCGGGTTGCGACACCGGACCATCCGGCGGGCGGCGCAACCGGGCGCGCGCATCCAGCAGAGTCGCGCTGCCGCCGCTTTGCTGCTGCCACAGTGAGAGCATACTGGCATCGGGGTCGACCGGCATCAGTTCTTCCTGCGAGGTGCTGCATCCGGCCAGCAAAAACATAAGCATCAATATAGCGCGTATCATTCCAGTCCCCCCGGCGTGCTGGCCTGCTGATATTTCACTTTGCGGCCTTCCGGCTCGTAGTCGATAGTCAGCAGTTCGGTGAGATGCACCGCCACCTTGTGGCCTGGAGGCACGTACACCGCATCGAACATTTGGCCGTAGTGCTGTTTCATCCAGTCGGCGGTCTCTTTTAATCCGCCGCCGATGGCCTGGCCGAGCACGTACTGACCGTTGTTGCCCGTCACTGCGCTGGTGATGCTGCCGTCCTCCACCACGGTGGTGCTTTCGCCATTGGCGAAGGCCTGCGCCGCCGCGCCGGAACCCGCCAGCAGGAACTGCGAGGTCAGGTACTCCTTCGCATTGCTTTTGCGCTCGCCGGGAATGCACGGCAGCCCCTGGTTATCCGAGAGCCAGCCGATCTCCTGCTGTTTATTGCCGGATTTGCCGCCCTGCGGGACGGTGCGGATGGTGCCGTCGTGAAACACAAAGGTCATGGAGGTGATTTGCCCGCGCACGCAGGAGAGCGTCCAGTCACCCGAGGCGATGCCGGAGACCACCGCGCCCGCCACGTCCGGCAGCTCAATGCCATTGGCGGTGAGGTTGTCCTCGCCAATCAGCAGTTTGAACGGGTAGGGATCGCTGACGGTGCCGTTAAGCGGCACGCGGCCAATCAGCGCCGTCATCGCCACCGATCCGGTCAGCGTGGCGTTCTGCGGCAGGGTGTAGACCTTCACATCAGGTTTCGGTGGCGGTTTGTCCGCTGCCTTCAGGGGGACGCGCAGCAGCTTTTCATCCACAGGCTGGAGCGCATCCAGCGGCTCCAGCCAGCGGATATCGGGTTGAACGTCGGCAGGTAGTTCGCCGGGCGTCAGCCCCAGACCTGGCGGGATATCGTCCGGGCGTTTCGCCATCAGGCGATCGAGCTTATCCAGCAATCCCTGCTGGCTTTTCAGCAGTTCGTCGCGCATCTGATCCTGCTGCCTGCGCATATCCCCGCGCAACTCCGATACCAGCGTGGTTTGTTGCGCTTTCAGCCGCTTTTCGCGGGCCTGCTGGCTTTCGTTATCGTTCTGAATCGTCTGAAGCTGCTGGCGGTACTGCTTCATCTGGCCGACTAGCGTGGCGACGGTATCAGCAGGCGTGTCGCCATCGATACCCAGATCGCGCAGTTCCTGCGGCGTTAATGCTGCCACGCTGCGGGACGGGGATTTCTCTGCGGTGTTTTTGCTGGCCGGGCGCAGCAGCAGCCATACCGTTACCAGCATAATCACAGGCAGCAGGATTTTCAGCAGGAGGCTCTGGCGCGGCATCATGGTTTCGGCTCCGGCAGCAGGGCGCGGGAAACAGGGCCTTCCGTCACCAGGTACACCACCGTGGTATCTTCTGCCAGACCGCGCGGGCCGAGCCAGTCATGCTGGAACGCGGCGGCGGTCAACTGCCCCTGAAGTTCGCGGGGAACGAGCGTGATGCGCTGCCCGCTCTGGTTTTGCAGACGAATAGCGGTGACGGTGGTGGCGTTGACCTGCCATGCTGCCAGTGGAGTCGCGGTAACAGGCTGCTGTGGTAGTAAGGTGGTGATGCGCTTCGTCAGTCGAACGGGGGCTGGCGTGACGCCGGGCAGGGCTTCAACGGTGCGCAGTGGCGCATACAGATTCTGCGCGGCATAGCGCACCAGCAGGACGGGCAGGGGCTCGGTTGATGCTGTCACCGGGACGGACGTTTTTGCTGTGGTAGGCGTCTGCGGCGCATAGCTAATTTGCACGTGTTCAAGTGGCGAAGTGCTTTGGATGGCCTGAATATCCAGCAGGATCAGTTCACCACTGCCGGTATCTCGTAGTTGAATGCGGGTGGACGGGAACGCCGTATTTGCCAGCAGGAAGACCTTACCACCCGCGCTTTGCAGACGCACTTTGCCTTCCAGCGTGGCGGGATAGCCGATGCGTACCGCTTTCCCCACGTCGACAATCCGCTCCTGCCCGATATGCAGCGTGACGGGGAGGGGAATGTTTTCCCACTGCACCACTTCCGTGGCGAAGGCCGGGAGACTGAATAACCAAGCAAAGAAGATGTACTTCATTCTTTTTCCTCCGCCACCAGACGCTGCGGTGCGGCGTCGATGCAGTCGATCGCCAGTCCCCACGGATTTTTCTCCGCATCAATGGCATAACGCACCACCTGCAACGGGTAGCGCACCAGCGCCTTTTTCACCGGTTCGTTCTGGTAATACTCTTCAACTGCCAAGTCCAGCGTTACCTGCCAGGCGTCCCGGCTTAATGTCTCAACGCGGGGGAAGGGGCGTTTATCACCGTCATGCACCGGGCTGCTGTAGCCGTGGCCGGGAAGCTCATACACGCCTCGCGTACGCTCGCGCAGTTCACCACCGTTGCGCCGCACCTGAAAATCGTGCTCCAGCCGGGTGTAACAGGCGGGCGTCAGGTAGGCACGCAGCGAACGAAGGTTGCGGGAATAGTCCTCCTCGCCGTTATCCGGCCAGCGGTTAAGCTGCTGGAAGATATAGAAGGTGAAGGCGTAGACGCTGGCGGGCGGCACTTCCCACCACGGGCGGGTGCTGCCGCTGCGCAGGTCCGGCGGGAACCAGAGGGTGAGCTTT
Organism: Citrobacter sp. B72; assembly: GCF_016894305.1. NCBI lineage: Bacteria > Pseudomonadati > Pseudomonadota > Gammaproteobacteria > Enterobacterales > Enterobacteriaceae > Citrobacter > Citrobacter sp. B72. The sequence goes on along the minus strand of NZ_CP069801.1, from coordinate 4,261,700 downwards.
TGCGGGGCGCTGTACCAGCCGTAGCCAACGCCCGCGAGACACAGGCACAGCAGAACAATCACCGCCCGCAGCGTCAGAATATGGTTATCGCGTTCGGCCAGCGCATGGCGAAAGCGGCTCATCGCGGACTCCTGCGTACCACCCACACGGTGCTGTGCAGGACCAGGTGTGCCCCCCGAAGATGATGACGTTCCAGCCAGGCGAGGATTGCTAGGGGTAGCCAACTGTCGGGCTTGCCGCGTTTGGCGCGGGCCAGAATGCGCCCGCCACCCTGAATCAGTAATGCCGCACCTGTCAGTGCCGAACCGGGGATCAACGGCCAGTAGTGGGTTATCAGGGCCAGCATTATGCCGAACGCGCAGCCGCCGCCAAGACCGCTCGCCAGCGCCAGAAACAGCTCGCTGGTGGTCAGGCCGCGCCAGACCACGGGTTCGCGGTTGAGGCGGTCGGGGAGAAAGGGGATAGTCGCCATATCACAGCACGTCCGAAGCCTGGTTGAGCAGCCAGATGATGACCACCAGAAGAATGCTGCCGACGCCCGCCATCGAGCCCAGATCTTTCCACTGCTTGCGTCCGCTCTGGATCTCCGAGTAGGTGGCAATGCAGTTGTTCGCCACCACCAGAAAACCGACGGCGCAGATGGCCAGCGCCAGCAGCACCACAATATCAAAACCGTAGTTTTGCAGCGTCTCCATAATGCCCTGGCCCTGGCCGCGCGACGGATCTTCCATCGTCGGCAGGTCGGCGAGGGCGTTAAATGCGGCGAACAGCAGTAACAGAAGCCAGCGCATGATACCTCCTCAGCTCAGTACCAGCCAGAAACTGACCAGCACCAGTAACAGTGAACGGGCCGCCACCGCGCCAAAACTCTGCCAGCTCAGGCGCTGACGGCAGACACCCTGCCAGGCGACCATTAGCGTCCAGGCGCACCACAGCAGCAGGACGCTGGTAAACAGGCCGAGTATGAGCAGGCTGACGGTCTCCGGTTTGCTCAGGCTGGCGGCCTGAAAGGCGGCGAGTTGCGAGTCAGTCATCGGGATGCTCCCGCTGGTAGCTGGTGATCAGGGGCTGAATAGCGCGCGGCTGCGCCCTCTCCGGGGCAAGGTAACGGCGGATGCCCTGCTCAACGGTGGCGATGTCCTGCTGTGCCTGTAAGTAGTCGAAGAGGTAGCGCGACTGTGGATCGGTACTGGCACTGGTTTGGGCGCGTTCCAGCGAGGTTTTCACGCCGTCGAGTTGCTTTAGCGCGAGGGCTAGCTGGGTGGATTCCGGGGAGGCGATTGCAACTCCTTGGAGAAGAAGAATAGATACATTTAGTAGTGTAATTCTGTTCATTTATATCACTCCGTGAATACCGGAGTGATAATAAGAAAAATTCAATCAGATGGGATCTGTAAATTATTATTCAATAATAAAAGATGCTTGATTGGTATGTTGAAGTTCAATTAAAACAATGGGTTGCATTTTATTCTGGCTCGCGTCAACACGTTTGCGAGCCATGGATCATAAGTTAATCAGATGACGAAAAACTTTTCGTGAAATCTTCATGAATTTTCAATTCATAATCATCTGGAGCATCAAGAAATTGGATGTCTATATGATTTCCATATTTAGATGTTAATTGTCTAGCTTTTCCATTTTCGTCTTTTCTATCTCCAGTGGCCAAGAAGAATTTTTGATATCGTCTTGGTGATACACCTTCAAATAACAAAAAGTTTACTTTATCTGCTTCATTTAATTCACTAATAGCATCGTTATGTAATCTTAATGCTAAGCTTTTTTCATAAGGTTCTATAAAAACAACCTTTTTAATTCCTGATGCCACAATATGCCGTGCACAATTATGGCAGGGATATGTTGTAGAATATAAAATTTTGCCTTTTGTACTTTCACTAGGGTTTCTTGCTAGAGAAGTAATTGCATCCATTTCTGCATGGATCGCTCGTGAGTATTCTATTATAGAAGACACCGGCGTTTCATTAAATAATAGGTCAGCAATTTCGCTAGATGAGACCGCTTTGGGCATACGAGGTAGTTCATCTTCAGAAGATCTCGGATCTTCGTTAGTAAAAATGTTATAATTTTTTAAAATTGATTCAAACTTCTCTCTGATTTTATTTTTATGTTCATCGTTGAAACAATGGCCTCCCTTATGAATGCAGCGATGATCGTCAGCAATGTTTCCCGTTTCATAATATAGCCCACCAAAAGATTTAGGGACATCATTACGTCCTGTGGCTATAATATCGCCATCATCGTTTAAAATAGCTGCTCCGACTTGTCTTGAAAGACAGGCAGATGTTAGAGAAGCAGAAAAAGCAGTATACATGCCTTTCTCATCACGTGTAGGAGTTATGCCATTCTTACCATGAATCAATGCAATGCATCGCGAAATTGCTTGTTTTTGTAATGACTTATTACCTGAATTATTGTTGATAAAAAAATCGGAATCTAATATCGTTTTTTCAGTTTGCTGGCCGGTTTTTTTCTCGGACTTCTTATCCTCAGTAATTATCTTGTAAATATCATTTGTTGATATACCCTCATCTCTTAAGTTTATAATTCGTTCGCTTTCACTTCTAAGCATACCAAACAGATAAAAATTATGTGGATATATTAATCGAAGTAGCTCAACTTCATGAGGATGTTTTAATTGGTCAATAATAAATGCAACTTTACCAATATCTTTTTTTTCAGGAAGAATACTTTTTTTTACCTTTATTTCAGCTTTTATTCTGGTTATTTCGCTAATTACCGCTTGAGATAAATAAGTGGTTTCTATTGTTTCCCTGATTAAGTTACCTTGCTTTTGTAATTTTAGATAACGCTCTGCAGCATTGCTAATAATTAGTTCATCAAGTTTCGAGTGTTTCTTAGAAAGATCTGTGATTATATCACTAACTCTAATGGTATGAGTATCATAATCATAAATATCTAATTCTTCCTTTACAGTCTCGACGAGTGACCTAAAACCGGAACCAACAGTGCCACATATGCCAATTATAAGGGTTTTTGACTGTCTGGATTTTATGAAATCAATGGATTTTTTCTTTGTCGAATCATCATCCATCGACTGGTTTTTTGATTCTTTTTCCGCTATTGCTGTGTTCGTCATTTGCGATTACACCAAATTATTTACCAAATTATACTTTCAGCCCGCTCTACTAATTCATCTATAATTTTTTTTCTTTCATATTCTTCGATAGTTACTATCGTTGAATGGGTAGTGGTCTCATATCCTTCAAAAATCGTTTTCTCACGATCAGAACTTTGCGAGACCGATTTAAAATTGACATACACAACACCTTCATTTTCAACTGACATACTTCCTCCTGTAAGCGCAGTGCATAGTACAAATCCCCAAGTTTATGTCAAGGATTACACTGTAATCTATTACACCTATAATCCTATAATCATCCTTTGTCCATTCCATTAGTTCATCGTTGTGCATTTGGTTCCAACTAAGTACAACAGTTGATGCATATATTAATGTGTTTTTATATAACAATATGAATTTTTTAGTGTTTTATTGTGTTTATAACCACCGTTTAAAACTCCCTGCTGCCATCCATACCGTTATCCCGGACCATAAAGCGGTGGGCAGTAAAATCAGCATTGCAGGCAGGAACAGCGGCTGCGCCAGATAACACACCCAAAGCGTTGTGGCGACCGAACTGCCGGACCTGATGACATAACGGTGAAGGAATGTAGATTCGAGCCCGGAGCCAAACCGCCTCAAATCCCGTTGTACCAGACCTTCGGTCAGCCCGATTACAACACACAGGCAAATCAGTGGGAGCATGGCGGCAAGCCATGTCAGGCGCAACATAAAACTCAGCAGCGTGTAAGCCAGGGCGGTGAGCGGTTTTTGCAGGAGCCTGTTGACCATAAGTACGCGAGTTGCCCCTTTTTCCAGCAGTATCACAATGTCATTCCCCGATGGATGCGATTGCAAAGCACTAACCAGTTCCACCTGCTCCCGCCTCATCACCTGGAAAACATGCTCGCTTCCCTCATGCGGCCACCAGAAATAGAGCCCCGCCAGTTCCAGCACGACCCGTAGCACCAGCGCGCCAATAACCAGCCCGATGAGCCGCCCGGTCAGCGACAGCAGCCAGCCAATCGGTCCCTGTGGTGGGCGTGACGGAGGCGTTCGCTGCTCACTCATTCCACCTGCCCCTGCTGGCGCGCCTGCATCCATGCCGCCAGTTGCGCGACGGACTCCGGTAGTGGGTAGTGTTTATCCGCTACGGGCAGCGGCAGACGGATTTTCCATAGCTGACCGCCTTCAAGCAGGGCAAAGGCCTGGCCTTTGGGAAGCTGGATCAGCGCGGCGGTATCGAGTAGCGGCACATTACTGGTGGTTACCTGCTCGCGGGTATTGCTGGTAAAGCTGTTGATGCCGCCCGGCGTGTCGGTGACGCCGGAACTCACCTGGCGGCTGCGCACTTCGACCTGTGGCAGTTGCTTTGTCAGCAGTTCGGCGGTGGCGGTTTCGCGCACCCGCAGCATAATCAGATTGTTGAAGTTACCTACCACCTGGCCTGCCTTCGGCGCGCTGCCGATGCGGGCCTGAATATCACTCAGCGTCTGCGTGTAGGCAGTGACCTGAATACCTGCGCCGCCGCCCTTGTTGACCAGCGGAATAAACTCCTCGCCCATCAGTTCATTAAACTCATCGCAATGCAGGTTGATAGGCGGCGGTTTTTCACTGTTGCCGGGCAGTCCATCATTCAGACCAAACTTGTAGAGATGTCCGGCGACGCTCACCAGGTCAGCAAACATTGAGTTGCCGACGGCGGCAGCGACCACCGCATCGGAGAGCGCGTCCAGCCCGACATAGACTACCGCCTTCTGGCGGATCGCCTGCTGCCAGTCGAGGATCGGTCGCTCGTCGTCCAGATCGTGATAGTCCGGGGCGAGCAGGGCGGCGAGCGTGCCGGTCGTCAGCTTTTCCAGCAGCGGCAGCAGCGAGGCGACAATTTTGTCGAAGTAGGTTTTGTCATAGCGCACCGCCGAGAGCAGGCCGTCGAGGATCGGATCGTATAATTTCTCCGCGTTGAGGTACTGCTCCAGCGCCACCACGTGAGGATCGCGGCCCAGCATATGGCGCGGCGTGTTTTTGTCGTTAACGCGCTCCGCCAGTTGCGCCACCACTTCCCACGCCCGCGCGTTGTGACGCGGCAGCACGATGCGGGCATAGTCGATAAACAGGGCGTCGATATTGACGACATGGCGGGAAATTAACTGATAGTCGGGACGCTGTCCGAGCGCCACGAGGGCGCGGGCGATGATATTCACAAAGCGCCAGGCGAACTCGCGGAAGGCCGCCGAGTTGCCTTCGCCGGAAAGCTGTCCGGTGAGGCGCGATGCCACTTCCGAGATGCGGCCAAAGCGCCCGATGGCGTTGTAGCGGGCGGAGATCTCCGGATACGCAAGATGGAACAGGATAAAGCGGTCTCCGCGTCCGGCGTGCTGCGCCTCTGTCCACAGACGCTTCAGCAGATCCGCGTCGCCTTTCGGATCGAAAACGATCACCACTTCACCGCGTCGGATGTCCTGAGTGGCGAGCAGTTCCGCCAGCCGGGTTTTGCCGACGCGGGTGGTGCCGAGCACCAGTGTGTGGCCGGGGCGTTCACTGAGCGGCAGGGTGATGTCGCACTCTTTCAGCTCCACGCCGTGCAACCACGGATTGCCGCCGACGGGCGGCAGCGGACGCACCGGGTTCAGCCAGCGATCGGCGCTGAGCAGGCGGGCAAGCCCGGGCTGGGTATGCTCGCTGCGTTTTTCGATGTGTCTTGCCAGACGGTAACACCATCCCGGGCGCAGCCAGCGTGCGGCCTCCGGTTGCAGGCAGTCGTACAGACGTTGGGTGTGAATGGGTAGCCAGCGAAAGCCTTTACCGAGAAACAGCCGCTGGTGGCTGACCGGGACTTTCCGGCTGGTGAGCGCGTAGCGCGGCAGGCGCAGGAGGTTACGGTGGTAGCGCACGATGTGCCAGCCCTGCCAGCCACGTCGCAGGGCCAGCAGCAACAGGGCACATGCCAGCAGGTGGGCTTGCCACGGTGTCAGCATCAGCAGCGGGGCCTGCGTCAGGCAGATTAACGCGCCACAGCTGGTGGTGACGGTGCTGTAAAACTCCACAGGCGGGCGCAGCAGCGCTTCCAGCGCGTAACGGCTCATGGCGGTGCGGCCTGTTGCAGATGGCGGCTGACCAGCTTGCGGTAGCGTGCGGCGGGCGCGCCGCCAGCAGGATGGTGATAGCGGGCGGCGGCATTGAGCCAGCTTCCGGGACGTTCATCGTAGCGCTGACGCAGCAACTGCGCGGTGAGCGACAGGTTCTGCAGGGGATGCAAGGCGTCGCAGGGAGAGTCAAAATACGCCCGGTGCCAGCCGATATTGATTTGCCCGAGCCCCACATCAATGCGCTTCGGGCTGGTACGGCGGATCGCGGCCAGCAGCGCCTGACAGGCCTGCTCCCGGCTGGCGTAGCGGTAGCCGGTGCCTTTGATATTGAGCGTCCACGGCCACGGGCGATGTTTGCCGCTCAGGTTTGCCCCGCTTTCGGTCTGTGTTACGGCCCACAGTAGTTCCGGCGGCACGCGGAAATGCTCTGCGGCGCGCAGGTACGCTTGCGGCAGAGGCTGCGCCAGCGCCAGACAGGGCAGTAGCAGGATCAGGGCAGGACCTCGCGCCATTGCTCCCCCTTACGTTCCAGCGCTACCGGGATTTTGCTCTGCCCTAAAAGCAGCCAGCGGCCCGCGTCGTGGTTAAGCGTGATGCTGTGTTCACTCACCAGCTTTGCGTCAATACCATGCGCCCTCGCCCAGCGTCGCACCAGGTTATCATCGCCAACGCTTCCGACCAGCCAGATATCCAGCGGACGCTGCTGCGCCAGCAGGGTACGTAGCAGGCTGTCGCAGGGCGGGCAGTCATCCTGGACAAACAGCGAAACGCGGGAAGTGCTGGTGGAGGTGGTTTTCAGCGGCGTCAGGCCCGGATAGAGGCGTTGCCAGGCGGCGTCATAGGCGCGCTGGAAGGCAAGTTCCTTCTCCAGCCGCCGGTACTCCTGCCTGACCAGCAGTTCGGCGAAGCGCTGGCGCTCATGGTCGCTTTCGGCCTCCACACCCAGCGTGGTTAGCGGATCGAGCCCCGGCGACCAGACGCCGCGCGCCTGCTGTTTCAGCGTGAGATAGCGCTGCCACTCTTCCTGCGTGACGCCCCAGACGGTGGCCTGCTGTTGTGTGGTCAGCGGTCTGAGTGCAGAGTCCGTATTCTGGCTGGTCTGCACTTGAAGCGGTTGCGCCCACGCGCTGGCGGTGAAGAGTAACAGAGGAACCAGGCGTTTCATCGCTTACTCCGGTACTTTCAGCGTCAGCTGGCGTTTACCGTGGCGGAATACCGCCCGATGCTCATCAAACCGCACCAGCCGCCAGCCATGCCACCGTTCTCCCTTGCGCAGCCACACCACCTGATGGAGGTAAATGGCCTCCGGCGGCACAATTGCGGCCAGGTGGATATCACCACGCTGCAGGATCCCGGCGAGAAAAAACGGGGCCGTTAACGGCCCCAAAGGGCGGAGGGGCACGGGATGACGGTAAGCCACCGTCGGGGGGAGGGAATGGTCGCTGGTGAAACAGACTTCGCGGCGGTTTTCGTCAGCGGTCATCTGCCATGCCGGGCCAGCCAACAGTTGCAGGGCGCTCTTCAGGCGCAGCGGGCCGGTGTTGTACTGGCTTAATGGTAACGGGAGCCCATAAAGCTGCGCCCGGCGCGCATCGGCGAGACACAAAGACCAGCCGCTGTCGCGCAGCAGGTACTGCAGCGCTTCCCCGATCGTCGGGTGAAAACCGGGCGGAACGGACAGGGCGGTAAGCTGTTCGAGTGGCGGCTGTTGCGGTGACGTGCTGACCAGCAGGTAGCGGTCGTAGCGGACGACTTCTGGCGTGGTTGGGGAGGCGGTGGCCACGCCGTTGAAAATAAACAGGAGCAGGGCTATCAGCAGTCGTTTCATAGTATCCTCCACAGGGCTTTGACAGGAGCGTGCAGGATGAGAGGGGAAGGGACTACTGACAACTGTTTGTGGCGTCAAAAAATAGCGCCCGGTTCCGGGCGCGAAATCAGATCAGTAAGGGAATCTTTCCCCCATCAGCCCCAGCGTGGCGGCGATGGGGATGCCTTGCTCAGAAAAATGAACGCGTAACGTCAGCCTGGCGGTCTGCTGCTGCTGCGTGCTGCCGTTGGTTTTCTGCGCCAACACCGAGCGGTAATCGATACGGATCGTGCGTTGTGGCGGCATTCGGGCGATAAACGTCACTATCACCGCCATTTCAACGCCTTTCAGTAACTCCTTTCTGGCGTTTTCATCCCGGCCTTCCAGACAGTGCTTGTGGGCCGGAAGGGTAATGGCCAGATCCAGCGGCAAGCCGGCGTCCAGCGCCTCGTCATCAAGGTTAATCAGTTTGCCCCGGTTAAGGGCTTCTTCGCGTGAGTTCAATACGGTATTCATCATGCGTCTCTCCGGTAAAAGGCCAGGGAAACGCCCCGACGGGGAATTTCCCCGGCAGGGTGAATGCTGTGTGTCAGAACTGCGGTACAGACTCTGCTGGCGGTGTGGCTGGCGCTGGCTGGGATTCCGCTTCGCGTTCTGCCCGGTAAACCTCTTCACCGTCAATTTTGATGAGCCCGATGTGCAGCAGATGGGCCTTCAGGCTGACGCCTGTTTCGCCTTTATGGTCGCCTTTGCTGTAGACAAAGGTGTCGGCATATAAATCACCGAGGCGGAACTGGATCAGCACCTTGCGTTTCTGCTCGCAGGCGTCGATACAGCGGCGCACCAGTTTCTGCGCTTCCTTGCCGCTGACGCGGCAGTCGAACCAGGTGTGCTCCGCGTTGCTGGCTTCGCCCCGCAGTGCGGCAATGTCGCAGCACAGGAACGGTTCGCCTTTTTTCGGGGTCACTTCCCGGATCCGGTTGAGGTAGCCCAGACCGCTGGTGTACAGGTTGAAGTAGTGGGTATCGTTCATGGTGGTGTCTCCGTGTTGAAGATGCGGAGTCGCCCCATGCGCGGGAACGCCCCGCTTCGGGTTTGGCTCATTGGCTGTAAGGCCTCAGAGTTACTGGCAGTACGGGCATTCCGCGCTGTGCGCCTCCGCGTTTCAGGAATGCATGGCGGGTTTTGGGGTTGACCTGTTTAGTTGAATCTTTGGCTGGGGGAAGCGAAAGGGGGAATTGTTTTTAAGGCGTGAAAGTTGGTAGTACAGAATGCAAAAAGGCCTTAATAACTAAGGCCCTAAAAGGTAGCTAAATATTATTTCCGGCGGTCATCGACTTCTTTGGCGACACCTTTAAAGGGAGTGCCGTCCTGCTTCTGGTCGATAAAGCGACCTGTCGTTGTATCGCGTTTGGTGTAGTTGCCATTCTGCGGATTCTGAACCTGTGTGCGGTCTGTAACAGAGCCCTTGCGATAACCGTCTCCGGTATTCTTGGCCATCTTAACACTCCGAAAAATGAGGAATATTCCTCAGGGAGGATCATCAGACTGCTAATTTGAACGAGCAATCAGGGAAAAGTAAAAGTGTGATGTAGGAGACAGGCTATTTATCCGTTTCGTAATGATTTAATCAGGTCCGTGACGTTTTGCTCTTGTTGCGCCAGAAACGCCTCCAGCCCCATTTTCCCCGTCGCGATGTCATCCAGCATCTGCTCCCACAGCGCAGTGGTGCCGGGATCTTTCAGCGTTTCCGGCAGGGCGTCAATCAGTGTGCTGGCGGTATCCGTTGCCAGCAGAAAGCGGCGCTGCTTAATCAGATAACCGCGCTTAAGCAGTGTCTGGATAATCCCGGCGCGGGTGGCTTCGGTGCCAATACCGGCGTTCTCTTTCAGCCGCTGCTTCAGGCGCTCATTGCTGACAAAACGGGCGGCATTTTTCATCGCTGCAATCAGCGTCCCTTCCGTGTAGTGCTCCGGCGGTTGGGTCTGGCGGGCGCGAACGTCCACCTGTTCCACCTGGCAGGTTTGTCCCTGTGGCAGGGCGGGAAGTGCCTGCGTTTCTTCCGGCGATTGGGTTGCCATCTCGCGCAAAAACAGTTGTCGCCAGCCGCTGACAATCACTACTGAGCCACGGGCAGCCAGCGTTTCCCCGGCGCAGTTCAGGCGCAGGTCGGTTTTATCCACCTCATGGTCCGGCAGAAACTGCGCCAGAAAATGGCTACGTACCAGGCCGTAGACCTTGCGCTCGCTGTCGTTTAGCTGCGTCAGATCTACCGTTTTACGGGTCGGGATGATGCCGTGGTGGGCGGTGATTTTGCTGTCGTCCCACAGACGGGAGCGCTGCTGCAAATTTAGCTGCGTGGCGAGGGGCTGGAGTGAGGTGTCGCTGGCAACCAGCGCGGCCAGCACCTGCGGCGCTTCAGCGTGCATGGAGAGTGGCAGATATCCGCAGTCAGTGCGCGGGTAGGTGGTGGCCTTATGGGTCTCATACAGGCGCTGGGCGATATCCAGTACCTCCTGTGCGCCCATGCCCCACTGTTTTGAGCAGACCTGTTGCAGGGCGCTGAGGGTGAAGGCCAGCGGTGGCGGTGTTTTCTCCCGCCGGGTTGTCACGTCCAGTACCAACGCGGTTCCGGCCTGTTGCAGGCGTGCCGTGGCCTCACGGGCGGCGGATTCGCGGATACAGCGGCCTTCGTCGTCACAGTACGCACTATCCGGCTGCCACTGTGCAAGGAAAGATGCTCCTTCAGCATGCAGTCGGGCATCTACCCGCCACCAGGGGCGGGGCGTGAAGCGGGCGATCTCCCGGTCGCGTTCCACCACCAGGCGCAGGGTTGGCGTCTGCACCCGGCCCACGGAGAGCACGCCCTTGTGCCGCCGGTTCATTAGCGTGCAGGCGCGGGTCATGTTGATGCCGACCAGCCAGTCGGCGCGGGCGCGCGCCAGTCCGGCCTGGTACAGCGGAAACGTGCTGTCGCCGGGTCGCAGCTCTGCAAGCGCCTTGTGGATACTGGCCTCATCCAGCGCTGACAGCCATAGCCGCTGGACCGGACCGCGCCAGCGGCATTGTTCCAGAATTTCGCGGGCGATGGTTTCGCCTTCGCGGTCGGCGTCGGTGGCAATCACCACTGCATCCGCCTGTTTCAGTAGCTTTTCGATGATACGGAACTGCTTGCGTACCTCCGGGCGGATCACCAGCCGCCACGCCGGGGGAATCAACGGCAGATGCTCTGCCCGCCAGTGTTTCAGCGCTGGATCGTAATCCTCCGGCGCGGCCATGCTCAGCAGATGGCCGAAGCACCAGGTGATGGTCACGGTGGCGTTATGCAGGTAGCCGTCGCTGCGGTTACGGGCGTCAAGAACGCGGGCGATATCGCGCGCCTGAGAGGGTTTTTCGCACAGGTAAAGTTGCATGGGCTGTCTCCGGTGAAAGGGAGTTCAGCATGGTGTGCCGGAGGGATAAGGCGACAGGGGGAACTGGAGGGCGAAGGTAAAAATTGCACCTTAAAACGTGCATTAAGCGGATAGTGCCTGTTTTTAGGTGCATGAGGTGAGTTTAAAATTTTCGCTAAAGTGACACTCAGGGTTTAACTTTGCGCAAAATTTTAAACCTGCGTGGTTAACGGCTGTATCCGCCGCAGCATAAACATCACCACCGAAAGCTGCGTATTCAGCACCTGCCGCTGCCATTCGAGCGTCATCAGCGCGTTGCGCAGTTCATCGCTCGCGTCCGGCTGTTGAATGGCTTCCTGCAACGCCACGCCTCCCGAACGGTTGTTGTCCAGATTACGCCAGCGCAGATAGCTGACGCCGGAGCGTGCCGGGTTACTGCACAGGATCAGCGGTACATTACGCCCCGGCAGTTCATATACCGCCTGTTTTAGCACCGGCTGGCATTGTTGCAGTTGTGCGCGCAGCGTCTGTAATTCCTGCACCAGCGCTCGCAGCTCTCCCTTACCCTTAAAGGCCTTTAAAAGGCCCTTTAGCGAGCTTTTGCGGGCGGAGCATTCATCATCATCGTCATTGAACATCGCGCTGTATATCCGCAAGTATCTTTTTGGGCAAATTTCCGAGCTTATGCGCCATCGTCTGCGCCAGCGGACTGTTCGCCCGCACGTCGGCGCGGGTCACGCCAGTGGTGCGAAAGCGGTTCACGAAGCTGAACACCTGGAGCACCAGGCGTGGGATGGTGGCAATGAAATCGCGCTTCTCCGCCTGGGTGATAAGACCGAGGTGCCAGGCAAGCAGAGTGCGGCGGACCAGCAGATCGTAATCAATCAACTGTTGCAGCAGGCGCGAACCGGGCGGTGAGAACAGCGCCAGCGGCAGGATGAATTCGGTTGGGGACGGGTTACTGACCTGCGTGGTGTGGATAGCGCCCGGCAGGCTGGCGAAGGCTTGGTCCAAACGACGGTTTTTTTGCTTCAGCAGGTGTGCAATCAGGTTCAGGCGGATGCGCAGTTGCTTCAGCCAGTGGGCGGCCCACGGATCGTCGGCCTCTTCGGCGCGCAGCAGACGTCTGAGTAACGCCAGACAGAGCAGCATGCCAGTGGGATGCGCCTGCCACAGCCGGGCGGCGACGCGGGTGTGCAGGGTGATGCGGATATCGCTGAACAGGGTTGTGCCAGGCATCGGAAATTCTCCATGGTTTCTGATGCCCGCAGTGTCGGTCCGCGCAATGAGCCAGGCGACAGGAAATCCATCTGGTTCACAGAAAGTTAATTTCGCCGATGAATGAGGTTTGATTGATAGTTGGTACACCGGATTTATGCGGTGCGCATAAAATCAGGGCTATCTGCGCCTGCGCCGAAGCTGATTGAACTCGCCCCGTCTGGCTTTCTCCAGCGTTGCCAGCAGGTAGGCGAGGGGGCGGTGGATATCGTGGGCGGCGATCCGCCACAGGCAGTCGTCCAGCACCTGCTGGCAGAGAGCGGGATCCAGATTGCGCATCGCGCGTTCGGCGGCGCGGCGCTCGCTGGCGCTGAAGGGATTATCCACAGGCCAGTGCAGCAGTTGCGTACGCTTTTGATGTTTATTGTTTAAATCTGTACCAGTATGTACGCAATGTGGCTCCGGCTGCCCGCCAGCCCCCGCCACATCACTGAGTCTTAATTGAAGACTCGGGCATTTTTTACTGAGTCCTCGATTAAGACCAGGGGCGGTCTTCAATGGAGACTCAGTGCAGGTTCGTCCACTGTTCACAGGTTGTTGCAGGGTGAGCAGCAGCCCGATGGCGATGTTGCGGATACGCCGGTTGCGGTGGCGGGAACTGGCCGTAAGCAGCGCCAGATATTCGCTGTCCATCCGGCAGGCATCAGCATGAGTCAGTGGTGCATCATGCAAGGCGTAGAGGTTGCCGGTGATCCTGCCGCTTTGCTCGTCGCGCAGTCGCTGGCACAGACTCAGCCAGCGGGTGATCCGCAGCATCATCAGCGCGTTGCTGACGGTGCTGCGCGAGGCCTTCTCGCCTTCAGGCTGGTCAGAGAGCCAGCCCTGTAGTTCGTTGTAGGAGGGGAAGACGCCGCTGCCGTCGTCGCGGGCGTGCAGGCGCAGCAGTTGCCACGTGAACTTGTCGCGCGGGGAGAGGTTGCGCGCCAGCAGCAGGCGCTTCGGCACGCTCTGCTGCGGGTTGCCGAGAAACAGCAGCCGATCGTCACTCTTCATGCAGCAGCTTCTCCTGAGTCCACTGGCGCAGCAGGTTCCAGATGACCGTCAGCGACAGATCGTGTTCGCGGGCCATTGCCATCATGGCGGTCAGCGCTTCGGGTGAGTCGAGCTTTTTCACGCCCGTCTTCTGCCACTCGTTCCACACCAGCGTCTCCACCTGCTCATCCGGAGCATTGTTGCGCCCTTGCCGGACAAACAGGCCAATCAGCCGTCGCCGGGCGCAGACTTCCGGCGTGGAAAGGCCAAAATAGTGATTGATGAATTCGATGGACGCGCCGAGCGACAGCGCTTCCTCCAGACGCTGCTGGAACAGCCGCTCCTGCTCCATCCTCGCCAGCATCCGGCCCAGCATCTCGTGGTCAATGTGGGTGGTGATGAACTGCACCGCGCTGTTGCTGAGAAACAGGATGTCGTCGGCGGTAAGGCGCGTCAGCTCGTACAGCTCCTGCGGGCTGAAGCCGAGCGATTCGCAGTAGCGGATCTGCCCCTCCTTCAGCGCCTGGACGATGTGGGTGAGGACTGCCTGGTTAACTGAGGGCGTCATGGCGAACCTCCCGCAGCCGTCGCTGGCGGCACAGGCTGATAAGCTGCATCAGTTGCTGGATCTGAGCGTTGTTGTAGTCCGGCGACAACAGCAATTCGAGGGCGGGCATCGGCGTACTGGTGTCGCCATTCAGGGCCGCCAGCACCTGATAGCAGCGCTGTGCCGCCGGGTGGGGAAAATCGTGGCAAGGCGCGAGGGTGAAACCGGCCGGAGCGCTGTCGTCCGGTTGGATACAGGCGTCCAGTCCCCAGCAGGCAAACAGTGACTGTGCCGTATGCACCAGCGGTGAGGGCTTTGGCTCATCGGGCGCGGCGGGTTCAGTCGGTGGCTCAGGCTCTGGTAGTGGTGCTTTTTCCGCTTCCGGCGGTGGCGGCCAGAGGACCTTTTCGACCGGGGGCCCCAGCAGCGCCTGCCGCTTGCTCTGTCCATCGGTCAGTTTCGCCAGCAACGTATTCCAGCTCATGCCGCTGCGACAGCTCATCTCGCCGAGCAGTTCGTCCTGCACCAGTTGCGGTACCACGGCTTCCGGCTCGCCGTTGAAGGTGGCGAGGGCGGTGCTGAACAGGTCGGCAAATTCTGGCTGGCGTTCCAGCGGCATCAGCTTTGCCCAGACCTGTTCCGCCGCGCTGCGTAGCGCCAGCAGGCGATCGATAACCTTACGGGTGAGGCCGCCGTATAGCGCGTTAGGGATGCAGGGCAGCAGCCAGTCGACGGTCTGTAACATCCGGCTGATTTGCGACTGGCTGACGGGATAGCCGTCGCGGGTCAGTTGCTCCGCCAGCGCCAGCTGCGTCGGGCATTCAATGCCTGCCTCGAGGTAAAGATCGCGCAGGTGCAGGACTCCTTCCGCCCGTTCGATAAACATCAATCCGTTATGCAGGTCGCTTTCGGCCAGATGGCCGATCAGGCACTGTACTTCGCCCTGCTGAGGTGACAGTGTTTCCGGCCACGGTCTGAACGGCCAGCAGACGCGGTGGTAACGCTCATCCTGTGTCTCCTGCCACAGTTCATTAAGGATGGCGAGGCGCGTATTCCCGCCGCTGGCGAGCATATATTTTTCATCACCGGGGCGACGGGTCAACACCGGCGGGTTATCCAGCCCGCGGGCGAGAATTGACGCTTTCAGTACGTCATAGCCGGGGTTGCGGGTGACACGGGGATTGAGAGAGAACGGCTGGATTTGCTCCAGACTGACCTGGACCATCTCCTGTTCTCCGATATTGCTGGCACCGTGAAGCCAGCGGTTGAGCAGGTGTGAAGCGCACATAATCTTCCTCCGGCATTCAGACATCGCGGGTAAGTCGGATGCGTTGGTGGATCCACGCGTCCACCTCGCTTTCCAGCCAGGCGACGTGGCGGCTATTGAGTCGGATGGACGGCGGAAACTGTTGCAGCTGGATTTGCCGGTAAATCCACGATTTACCGAAGCCGATTTTGTCTTCCACCTGGCGTAAGCGTAAAAACCGGTCGCTATTCATAACCATTCCTCCTGTGTCCAGATTCGTTCACATCAGCACGATGGGCGTGGTTATAAAAGCAGCAGCGTCCCTGCCAGGCAGTAAAAATCCTTATCTGGGTTAGTGAGAGTTGTTAGTTGAAAGGGTTAGTTGATCGCGTTACGGCGGTGCGCCGCGCTGGAGGGCAGTTTTCAACGTCTCAGGGCTCAGCGGCAGGTGCATTCCTTCCTCACGCGCCCAGCATTCGAAAATGTTCAGCAGTTTGTAGGGATGCTCCAGCATTTCATCCTCCAACTGTGGGTTGTGCTTGCAGGCCAGCCACAGCAAGCGGGAAAGCGCGGAGGTGATCCGCTCCTTTGATTCCGGCTGATGACGGGTCAGGAAAGCTTCGAGATGAGTGCGGCGGATGACGAACAGAGCGTCAGGAGGCAGCGTGTCCTGCAAGTAGCAGACTGAAAGGGTGAGTCGGGATTTAAGGTTATCGCGGCCATTGCCATACAATTGGCCGACCAACTGGTGCAGTTCTTCCTGGAGGCTGTTCTGCGTGGCGAGAAGTTCGATCAATAGTTTCCTCAGTGATTTGCGACGACAGAGCTGGTAGTACCTGTCGTTCTCATCGCAGACCACAATGCCAATCTGATTGCAGCAATGGGTATCATTGGGGCAAGGGCGATTCAACGTTTTCGCCAGTTGCTGGTGGAGCAACAGACGTTCAAGGCCGATTAACGGCAAATTCCACAGATGGCTGGTGGTCAGTTGCAGAGTCGGGTCGCGTCTGCACGGCGGCGAGTTCGCCATCACTTTGCGGTTGCCGGGTTTGTTGCACTGCGAAGGTGGAAAAGGAGGCTTGCTGAATCGGCAGGCAAAGCGGCAAGGGGGATTGAGTGGTCTCAGAAGTACGGGTGAAGGAAAGTAGACCGAGAGTGGCAGATCGCCATGCAGGGCATGGCGGATCAGGTCAGCGGGCAGCAACGTGATGTTGTGCTGCCGGATGACTTCTGCGGCCTCATCCAGCGTCAGCCACTCCTGGCGGATTTTGTGTGGGGGCATGGGGCGTTCCTTTTTGTGTTGTTGGTTGCGTGTCGTGCTTGTTGATGGTGAAAACCGGTGTGAGATGTTTTTGCTAAAACAACTAACCTGATCAGTTTAGTTAACGATCTTTTCAGACATAATCTGGTGATGAATTACGCTGGAAAAACAGGACGTAACATTGAATAGCTCGGAAGACGATTTGCTTGAAGTGGCGTGGTATTTGTCGAAGTACGGTAAATCTCAACCACCTGTGGGACTGGGGGTTCAGAAATGGAAAGAGGCTTTTGCCTTGTTTTATCCTCGTTTTGAAGCGGGTAAAACCGCCAGCGAGTTTCGCAATAGTTTGAGAAATAGGCGTGATCGTTTTGATTCATGGCTTACTGATGCGCGTGTCGGCTGGCGGGACAAGCAGGGTGCTCCTGCGGAACTTTCTCATTCAGAGCAGCGTGTGCATCAGCGATTGAGTGTGCTTTCAGAGAGTGTGATTGAGCAGCGCGTTCTTTCGTTAATATCTTCTGATGGAGATGAACAGGCGCAACGTGACTGTCTTATTATTCAGCAGGATAAAAGTATTGAAGATACCGTACGCGAGCAGCTGATTGCGGCACGGCTGGGGCAGGGTACCTTTCGGAAAAATTGTCTCATGCTGTATCCGGCATGCCCTGTTACGGGAACGACGTTTGCGCCGTTACTCCGTGCCAGCCATATAAAGCCGTGGGCTGCCTGCGAGAATGGGAATGAGCGTCTTGATCCTTATAATGGAATTATACTGGCCGCGCATATTGATATTCTATTCGATCAGGGATGGATTTCGTTTGAGAACGATGGGCGTTTATTAATTAGTAAGGAGCTGGATATTAGTGTTAAAGATCAGTGTTTTTTGCCGGAGAAAATAAAGGCGTTTTCTGTTGAATCGTATTGTTATCTGGAATGGCATCGAGAGAACTTACTGAGATAATTAAGTTTTGACGAGAATGCCTTTGATATAGGATATCGTGATTCGTTTGGTAAGGGGCAAGGTACAAAATGAAGATGGTAAAAATATATTCAACAGGAAGTTGTGATGCTGCAACACGTGAAGGTTCGGCGGAAGTTGTGCTGGAATGTGAAGGGAAAATAAAATATCTGACTTTCTCCTACAGTGATACGACCGCAAATAGATGCATTCTCCAGGGTTTAATTGATGGTGTGAATTATTTGAAGAAACCCTGTAACGTTGAATTAATCAGTTCATGTGAGCTCGGTGTGAAGAAAGCGCAGAAGGGAAAGGGAGTTAATGTTGATTTGCACAAGGAATTATGTGGAATCTTGATAAAGAAAGAATGTGAATATTCTTTTTCTGTCATGCATGGTGAAGGCGACATTTTGAATGCTTTTATTCGCAAGCATCGGACAAAACAATAGCTGGATAGCCTACATACAGAACTATCTTCGACAGCGCTACAGGTTCCAATATTGCATTGAACGCTGCCAGTAGGGCTCACGGGCTTCTGGAGCGTGCTGTGCAACCGGTAATCCTCTGCTGCTTCGGTTATAAAGCTTTTATGTGCCATGCAGCAGGATATGGTTGCCTCCTGAACTCCGTATAACCTGAGTATTTGTATCGAAGCGTGAACAAAACATTGCAGCCAGCCTTTCAACGTGGACAATAGTTATCCATACGGTGATTTTATATTCGATAAATCAATGGATTCCATTGATTCATAGGACTGGTAATGGATGAAAATGCTTTAGGGTTTGCCTCATACTGGCGCAACTCGCTTGCAGATGCTGAGTCAGGAAAGGGCAGTTTTGAACGGAAAGACGCCAAAAATTTCACTCACTGGCATGGGATAACGGCGGGATGTCTTGACGAAGCGATCGTCGATAAATTTTTTGAGGGAGAAAAAGACGACGTCAAAACAGTCGATGTCATCTTGCGGCCAAAGGTTTATTTCCGGTTACTGCAGCATGGAAAGGACCGTTCCGCTGGTGCGCCTGATATTGTTACCCCGATAGTGACGCCAGCCCTGTTGAGCCGTGAAGGTTTTTTATATCCGACGCCAGCGACCTCCATTCCCAGAGATCTGCTTGAACCTTTGCCAAAAGGAGCATTTTCGATTGGTGAGATTGAGCAGTACGACAAATACAAAACGACACATACCTCCTTCTCTATCAACTTTGATGACAGCGTTGATAAGACTGCCGAAACGGATGAAGAGCGAGAAGCACGATATGCAGCCTTACAGCAAGAGTGGCAGCAATATCTGGATGATTCAGAGAAGCTACTGAAGAACGTTGTCGGCGACTGGATTAAAAATCCCGAGCAATATGAACTCGCTGAACATGGTTATATTGTGAAAACGGCGCAATCTGGCGGTGCCAGTTTCCATATCCTTTCGCTTTATGATCACCTGCTTGTTTGCAAAAAGGATGTGCCGCTCTTCAATCGCTTCGCCTCGCGAGAGGTTCATGCTGCAGAGTCATTACTTCCTCCGGAAGCAAAATTCAGCGACAGACTTGGACACTCCGGGGATAAGTTTCCGCTGGCAAAGGCTCAGCGCGATGCCTTAAGCCATTTTCTTGATGCCAGGCATGGCGATATCCTTGCCGTTAACGGCCCTCCGGGAACCGGGAAAACCACGCTGGTGCTTTCTATCATCGCCACGCAGTGGGCCAGAGCGGCTCTTGAAAAAGCGGAACCTCCGGTTATTATCGCGACTTCAACAAATAACCAGGCTGTAACCAACATTATCGAGGCGTTCGGGAAAGATTTTTCCCAGGGCACTGGTGCAATGGCCGGACGCTGGTTGCCTGAGTTGAAAAGCTTCGGCGCTTATTTCCCTTCAAGCACTCGTAAAGCCGAGGCAGCCAAAAAATACCAAACTGAAGATTTCTTCAACCAGCTTGAGTCGAAAGAGTATGTAGAGGATGCACTGCTGTTTTATCTGGAGAAAGCTAAGGCCGCATTTCCTGAAAAAGAGTGTTCATCCCCTGAAAAAGTCATTGAACTCCTGCATGGTCAGTTGGCAGCAAAATCCGAACAACTGGTAAGGCTGAACGCAACATGGCAAACGTTAAGCCAGGTTCGGGCAGCGCGTGAGCTTATTGCTAACGACATTGAGCAATATCTCGCTAATTTAAATAAATTACTCTCCGGGCAAGAACAAAAAGTTACTCAACTGAAGAGTGCTAAAGCAGAATGGAAAAAATATCGCGCCGGTGAATCACTGATCTATTCATTATTTTCATGGCTCCCGGCGGTTCGTAGTAAGCGGCATTACCAAATACAACTGTTTCTCGAAGATAAATTAGGTGCGCTGATTGCGGGAAATCAGTGGTCGGATCCTGAAACCATCGAACGTAATATAGATGGACTGCTCAACTCCGCTGAGCGCGAGCAAACAACATACCGGCAGCAGATTGACTCCGCCCATGAAATTGTTCTTAAAGAACAGCTGGCGGCTCAGGAATGGCAGAGGCTGGCACTTGATTTAGGGCATGATGACGATGAGGAGCTGAGCTTCTCACAGGCAGATGAACTGGCTGATACGCAGATTCGCTTCCCTGCATTCTTACTGACCACACACTACTGGGAAGGTCGTTGGCTAATGGATATGGCTAAGATCGATGATCTGCAAAAAGAGAAGGGCAAGAAAGGAGCTAAAGGGGTAACCGCCCGCTGGCAACGCCGAATGAAACTCACTCCATGTGTGGTCATGACCTGCTATATGCTGCCCGGCAATATGCAGATAAGTGAACACAAAGGCCAACGTAAATTCGAGAAAAGCTATTTATATGACTTCGCCGATTTACTCATTGTCGATGAAGCCGGGCAGGTGCTTCCTGAAGTGGCTGCTGCCTCGTTTGCCTTAGCTAAAAAGGCATTAGTGATTGGTGATACGGAACAGATCCCGCCAATATGGAGTATTGCTCCCGCTATTGATATAGGTAACATGCTGGCGGAAAAAATTCTGTCAGGTAGTACGCAAGAAGAGATTACTGAGAAATATACGGCAATCGCAGAGCTTGGTAAAAGCGCTGCATCTGGCAGCGTCATGAAAATAGCGCAGTGTGCCTCACGCTATCAATATGATCCCGAACTGGCTCGTGGAATGTACTTATATGAACACCGCCGGTGTTTCGATAATATTATTGGATACTGTAATGCGCTCTGCTATCACGGTAAGTTGTTGCCTAAAAGAGGGGGGGAAGAGAGCAATTTAATACCCGCAATGGGTTATCTCCATATTGATGGTAAAGGAGAGCTGGCAAGTAGCGGAAGTCGATATAATTTGCTTGAGGCTGAAACGATAGCGGCCTGGCTGACAGATAACCAGCAAGATATTGAAGCGCATTACGGCAAATCGCTTCATGAGGTTGTCGGTATCGTGACGCCTTTTAGCGCTCAGGTATCGACCATCAAACAGGCGCTGGGTAAACAAGGCATCAGTACAGGCGCGAATGAAACGTCGCTCACGGTGGGCACCGTGCATTCTCTTCAGGGGGCGGAAAGAGCGATTGTTATATTCTCGCCAGTCTATTCAAAGCATGAGGATGGCGGGTTTATTGATAGCGATAACAGCATGCTGAACGTTGCTGTCTCCCGTGCGAAGGACAGTTTCCTGGTCTTCGGCGATATGGACCTGTTTGAGATCCAGCCATCCTCATCTCCGCGGGGATTACTGGCAAAATATCTCTTTGAGTCAGAGAAGAATGCGCTCACTTTTGATTATAAAGAGCGTAAGGATTTAAAAACTTCCGAGACCAAAATCTACACACTCCATGGTGTGGAGCAGCATGATAATTTCCTGAATCAGACGTTTGAAAATACCGGTAAACACATCACGATAGTTTCTCCATGGCTGACCTGGCAAAAACTGGAGCAAACCGGTTTTCTTGATTCTATGATTGCGGCGTGTTCACGTGGTATTAACGTCACGATTGTCACTGACAGAAGCTACAACACTGAACATAATGATTTTGAGAAGCGAAAAGAGAAGCAGCAGAACCTTAAAGCGGCGCTGGAGAAACTGAACGCCCTTGGTATTGCGACAAAACTGGTCAATCGTGTTCATAGCAAAATTGTTATTGGGGATGATGGTTTGCTGTGCGTGGGATCGTTCAACTGGTTTAGTGCGACACGTGAAGCGCGATATGAACGATACGATACATCGATGGTTTATTGCGGTGATAACCTGAAGGGCGAGATTGAGGCAATTTATAATAGCCTTGAGAGGCGTCAGGTTTAGGTCAGGAATTTTGATTAGCCATCTTATCGCTATTTCTTTAGGATAAGATGGCTAAATTACCGGTCCTGATACAGGAACCATATGATTTAGCAAAGAATTATGTATGCCGATACTGTAAGACTCATTGCGCAGCTTGTATGTACGCCCCCCACAACAATTGGCAACACTTTTGGCTAGCTCTCATAATTAGTACGCTCCGTTGAATCCATATACTGATCAAATATCCAGAATAAATCTTTTCATCTGGGTCAAATGAGTGATATATTTTCACCCATAAACCCCGAGGAGGCGTTATGTCTGAATTCGATTTATTTGCGCAGGAACTGCTCGAAAAAGCAGAAGCTGAAGAAAAACAACAACAAGAGCGCGACAGGAAGCTGATTGATCGGGTACTTGAAATTTACGACCAGAAGTATGTCGCAGAACTACTAAGAAAAATAGGTAAAAATGAGTGGAGCCGCGAAACGCTTAACCGCTGGGTAAATGGCAAGTGTGAGCCAAAATCGCTCACCATGGCTGAAGAAGCGCTGTTACGGAAAATGCTGCCGGAGCAACCCGCTCATCATCCTGACTATGATTTCCGCTTTATTGACCTGTTTGCTGGTATTGGTGGTATACGTAAAGGATTCGAGGCCATCGGCGGGCAATGCGTTTTTACCAGCGAATGGAATAAAGAAGCGGTACGTACCTACAAAGCAAACTGGTACAACGATGAAGACGCACACACATTCAATCTGGATATCCGCGAAGTCACGCTAAGCGGAGAAGAAGGCATCTCAGAAGAGAAAGCCTACGCCCATATCGATCAATACATCCCGGATCATGACGTCCTGCTGGCCGGTTTTCCCTGCCAGCCATTTAGTCTGGCGGGTGTAAGTAAGAAAAACTCTCTCGGACGTGCACATGGATTCGAATGTGAAGCGCAGGGCACTCTGTTTTTCGATGTTGCCCGCATAATCAAGGCTAAGCAACCAGCCATTTTTGTGCTGGAAAACGTGAAAAACCTTAAGAGCCATGACAAAGGCAAAACTTTTAAAGTCATTATGGATACCCTTGATGAATTAGGCTATGAAGTCGCTGATGCCAATATTACAGGGAAAGATGATCCTAAAATTATTGATGGTAAAAATTTCCTGCCACAACATCGTGAGCGTATTGTTCTGGTCGGATTCCGCCGTGACCTTAATATCCATCAGGGATTCACTTTAAAGCATATTCATAAATTCTACCCTGAGAAAAGACCAACATTTGGTCAGCTTCTGGACCCTGCTGTTGACAGTAAATATATCCTGAGCCCTAAGTTATGGGAGTATCTCTATAACTATGCTAAAAAGCATGCTGCCAAAGGTAATGGATTCGGTTTTGGTCTGGTTGATCCGAATAATGTAAATAGCGTCGCGAGAACATTATCCGCTCGTTACCATAAAGATGGTTCTGAAATTCTCATCGACAGAGGATGGGATAAAGAACTCGGCGAAATCGATTTCTCTAATCCAGAGAATCAGGAACAAAGACCAAGAAGACTGACGCCTCATGAATGCGCCAGATTGATGGGTTTTGAGCAACCCGGTGGCAAGCCATTCCGGATCCCCGTTTCCGATACCCAGGCCTATCGCCAGTTTGGGAACTCAGTGGTCGTTCCCGTTTTTGAAGCCGTGGCGAAACTGCTTCAGCCTTATATTATGAAAGTCGCTGCAAGCAAGGCGACCAAAAAATAATATAAACAGTTCCCCCGGAACTTATCCGGGGGGAAACAAAATAAAATTATTTAATCGACATATAATGATTTAGTTTCATCAATAAATGTTTCTAACGAAATAAGATATTCCCGGACAGTTTTCGGGTACTTATCATGAAGGCTACTGGGCACAACCAACCTGACATTTTCCTGCTGCATCTCCTGAAATTGGGCAACAGAAACACCTTCCTGGAGGGTAAAGAGGTAAATGTCCTGAATTCTGTCTGCCTCATTTAATATCTGCCGCCAGCGATCTTTACAGGTTGTTTTTACCGCTAACATACGCAACTTCTGCTCTGGAAAAGCTTCATCGTGATAAGCTTGCGCAGAGGGGAATAAAAAATCTGGTTTCTTATTTCCTTCCGTCACGGCCTGAGTCTCAAAAGCTGTCAGTCCGTGCTCATTAAAAAGCTGTTCAAGATGCAGCTCCAGTGATTTCCCGGCTCGTGATTTTCGTCTGTTGCTCACGGAATTCGCCAGTGCAATAAATTCATTTACTGAATCAAACCCAGACTGAACCATACCCAGAACATGCATTTCCTCCACCAGCAGGAAAATTTCATACTCAACACGACGACGTTCAATCAGTTGCTTATCCGGGCCAACAACATTTGGAGAATAGTGAGCTGCTGCATACTCGATAATCTCCTTCCCAGAAGGGAAATGCGTTCTCCACTCTTCCGGAAGACGATACCCATTGGAAACTGGTTCTTTTAAAGCCAGACCGCCCAGAATCTCATTGGCGGGGCCATAGACCAACGATCCAGGAACAATTTCCCCGAGCGATGACTCAACGATATCTTCTTCTTCTGCTTCATGACACACCCAAATATCAACAAATTGGCTATCAGATCCCTGATGGTGATCAAACGCCAATAACGCCAGCGCCCCCGTATTCTCCGGGTCTTGCAGAGGATTCTTTCCTCCCCCCCATCGGGTGATACGCTTTTCATTTCGGGTCTTACCAAAGAAACGACCATTGTAATAAACGGCCCTGGCCTCGCTGTCCGGGCAACTGTGCGAGGAGGTATGCGCATTCAGCATCACGGACGGGTTAAGATCACTTGTATGATTAATTGAAGGGAAAAGATGTTCAACAATGCCAGAAGGTATGTAAATGCCAACCTGATGTCCGCCTGTCGCACCGGTATCGTTGGCTGATAAGCGCTTGATGAACATATAGGTGTCACTGGTTGACTTATCTAACAGCCATGAATGTAGCCCTGACATCATCACTTCCTCGCTGTAAAAATATCGCTGATTTATAGAGAGTTATCCTGCCACAGCTCTGCCTTTGTGAATACTCGCGATGCCGTTTTATGTGATGTCGTTATTTTCCTTGTTCTCCCAGATTCAGCTCAGTTCCCGCGATATTTTATAAACCGTTTTCTGGTCGTTTTCTGATATCTCGGTTAAGAGATTTTCACGCGCTAAGGTACGCAGGTCATTACGCGCAGTGTTATCCGATACGCCCAGCGCCTCCGCTACGACTGCAGCGGAATATTTTCTACCAGGCTCAGCCAGAATGATATTGAGCAGTGTGACTTGCCGTCCGCTCAGCCGCGATAAGCTCCCTGATTTATACAAAAAATGATCAATTTGGGCAGCGCGGGCAACCAGATCGTCGACATGCTGTAAGAGCCTTGTCATAGCCCGATGGATAATACTGGCCTGATATTCAAGGTAGTACGTCAGATCCATGCCATCGGTTTCAGTGTATTGGTAACTGTGAGCATATTTAGCGGGGGCGGCATGCAGTAGCTGGCTGATAGAGACGTATTTAAACACGTCATACTCTGATTTCAGCATGTACCAGTAAAATAGCCCACGACTGGTGCGCCCGTTACCGTCTCTGAAAAGATGCTCGTGAGCGATCATGAAATGAAGAACACAGGCTTTTACCAAGGGGTGAACGTAGGATTCTGTGTCGTTTACGAAGTCACACACCATTTGCAGACGTGCCTGCAGGTCGGTGGCGGCTGGCGGTTGATGAACAATGTTACCGTCATAATCTGCAATCACCACATCATCGGTATCGCGGAATTCTCCAGGACGGTGTTTTTCATCATTAATTCCACCCATGCCAATGGCATGGAAACGGCGGATTAAATCTGGTGTTAATGGTTCCTGGATAAGTTCCGGTATTTCGGCCATCAACCGCGCATTGCCAGCGATCATATGTTCATCTTCGGTTCGTGGGGCTCTGCCACTTTCCAGCATGTCCCGCGCGACAAGCGTAGTTGTGTTAGCGCCTTCCAGCTGTGATGAGGTGATGGGCTCTTCCATGCTTAGTGCTGTTAACTCTTTACCCGCCCCCTGAGTGTGGCGGTAAGTTCTTTGAGCGCCAGCCTTGTGGCGTGCTTGTCCACCAGTTCACACACTGACATGATGTCAGGTGTAAGGACAAAGCCAGCCTGATCGCCTGCTTCGTTGCGATAATGGAGCCGTTGCATGGCTGAGTCACGCGCGCGCCGCGTAAGCGTCCAGGCGATAGAAATATTCTCCCCACTGGACGTGCGGCGGCAGAATTCGTCAAACGGAAGATAGCGACCTTTATCGTCTGTCACGCGGCTGTAGTGTTGGTGGGTTTCCAGATCCGCTCCGGTGAGTTGGGAAAATGGAATAAGTACCGGTGATCTTTTGATTGGCATGTCACTATCTCAAAATTTGATGAATTTGAGATAGATTGCTTCCTGTTAAGACATGATAATTTATGGGTATTCCTATGCTTCAATCTCTGAACCACTTAACGCTCGCCGTCAGTAATTTGCAAAGTAGCCTGACCTTCTGGCGCGATTTGCTGGGGTTGCAGCTTCATGCTGAGTGGGATACTGGTGCTTATCTTACCTGTGGTGACCTTTGGATCTGTCTTTCTTATGACGTATCCCGTCATTACGTAGCCCCTCAGGAAAGCGACTACACCCACTATGCATTCAGCATCGCGCCAGAGGATTTTGAGCCGTTCTCGTATAAGCTGAAACAGGCGGGAGTGACGGTCTGGAAAGACAATAAAAGCGAAGGGCAATCTTTCTATTTTCTTGACCCGGATGGCCACAAGCTGGAGCTGCATGTGGGAGATTTAGTATCTCGGCTGGCGCAATGCAGGGAGAAGCCTTACTCTGAAATGTGTTTCAGTCCTGGAAAATAATCACGCAACCAAAGTCATGCATTGTACTACGATGCGAAAGCGCAATCTCTCATGTGACATATAAAGCTGTGACTAAGGGTATTTTTTTCGTGAACTTAATACGCGCAAAATAACGAGCTTCTTCGGTTCTATGCGATATACAATTATCCAGGATTCTCGTACTACGATTTCACGAGTACCTTGCTTGCGTCCAGCGCGATGCATCCTGGGATGAGTCTGGGCGTGTTCTGGAGCCTCCTCAATTTCATCATCAAGCAGAATGGCCGAAATAGCACTTTCCTTCGCAACAAAATTAAATATCTTTTCACGATCGTTCTGCGCTTGTTTTTTCCATTCGATGGGTAGCATCCGTACTCATCCCCTTTTTCTACGGGAGATTCGTAATGCTGCAAGCTGGCTTTGTTCTTCCGAACTCATACTGGCAATCAAATCTGCCTTTTTACGATCGAAACGCGCTTTTACTTCAGCATGTGGGATAGCCGGGGACGGGTCGTCAATCGCTTCCTGAACCTGTTGACGAAACCAGATGTCGTAAGCCGCTGCCTCATGCCTGGCCTTCAGTGCTCGCGAGAGGTCGGGCCGTGCGGAACTGGTCGCTCCGGCAACAAACGCCTGAGCATCCACGTCGAATTTTTTAATACCGGTTTCGACCAGGTAGCCGGTTAATGTCTCAAGGCGCTTAAAGACTCTGGCCTGACGGCTGCGGTTTGTGGTCAACTGGCGGGTGCGATGGCCTGAACGGATGATAACGACCCAACCCTTGCCAGTATTTTTGACATGAGTCTCATCAATGCCGCCAGCGTCGGCCAGCTCGCGTAACGTGCTGTGATCAATAGTTTCAGTCGTCATAATTGTCTCCTCGTAGCAGGCATTTAATAATAAGCTACATATGCAGTTTATTATTAAATGCACAAAAGTCCAGCCAGAACCGGTCCGGATACAAAGGCGAACGGTAGCCTCGCCGGGTATTCTCAGGCTTGATAAAGTGGCTCAGTACCTTGCGCGAGGCGAGGATTTGCTCGCAGATTAGTACTGCATCAATAACAATCAAGGCCCAGACATCAGGTCGGAGTACAACCTGATGTCTGGGGGGCAAACTCAACGATTACCCTCTGATAATTCGCGCCGCCTGGCTGGATAATCCATTGAAAATGGCGTTGCTGATTTGCTCAGGGAAGTCTGCTGGCAGCTCCGCTGCAACCGTCGCAATGACTTCTTCTGTACGGGCGGCCATTTCCTGCATCATTGTGTATGCTGTGTCTTCAGAGAATCCGGCATGCGCGGCGGTGCTGACGAAGTGCCGAGGCTGGATCATTGCGAAATGATACTGTCGATTCTTTCCTTGTAATGCCATGGCCATCTTTGCTTTTTTTAAGGGGATACCACCTGTTTCAAAGATTGGGAATGCGGACATGACATCATATAAAGGGGTCATACGAAACGATGATTCCGGCTCGATGAACAGGCTAAAATTCTTCCCGTGACCGTCTATAGCGGCCAGCATCCAGAAGAGGATCTGCGATTTAAAGAACATTTCGCGATCCTGGGTAGCAAGGTTTGAGCCTAACAGCAATTTCATGGCATCCGCGATCCCGGGACCACCGTGTGATTCATATTTCAGCGCCGGAGCAACTCCCAGAGCCTGGCAAAAGTCCTCCTGCGGGAGTCGCATCAGCCAGCCATCGCGGGACCATCTCCGGTCAAAACGCTCGACAATCAGCACTTTTTTTTGACCAAATACGGCCAGATCCGCATTAGCAACCGGGAAGCCAAATTCCCTGGCAATACGCAGACACAGCCATTCATTTTCGCAGCTTTCACTCAGATCAATGTTGTTTTGCTCTATTCTGCCAATCGGAAGTTTGAAAATATGGCTGGTCGGTGTGCTGCCCTGCGGCCTTTGCCAGCGATCCTGATACCAGAGCAATGCTGTTTTTTCCTGGGCTCCGGCTAATGAGATACGGAAATCAGCACCTTCTTCCATTCCCAGGGGGGCCATCTGGTAACCATCAAGTAGCGCTTCGATCTGAGATTCGTCAAGCGGCTCAGCCTGCGTTTCCATCACTGAGGGGATTTCACTTCCTGGCGGGTAAAGCTGAATGGCACCCACGCAGTCACGTCCGACACTCGCTAATAAATCGAAAGGGTGTGCTGTTTCTACATGGAAGCGGGTCTGCATCCTGGCAATAATCGCCTCGGAATCTGGCAGCAGGTTGCTGAAGAAGTTGAAGACCTCTTTTCCCTTTATTCTGCTGTGCTGGAGAGGAAGTGATAATGAGATGGCGCGTGAACCGGGTACAGACAGCCATTCAGGGGCGTACTGAAATGACATCGCACCGCTGCCATCCCGGTACAGGGTGCCCACCACGTCGCCATTCATTGCGACTGTCAGCGTTTGTGTTCTCATGTTTTACCACTCCTTCGTCCAGACTTTTTTCTCATCCAGCGTTGAGCCTTTTTTCACCACATGAAGTTCAAGATCCAGGGCTGAGAGGATTTTGAACAATGTCTCCAGTTTGGTGGATTCAGGCCTGTTTTCGAAATCAGAGACAGTTGTTTGTTTGATCCCGATAAGTTCAGCCGTTTTTGTCTGGGTCAACTTTTTGATTTTGCGTTGGTCTTTGACCGCATAAGCCAGTGAGGTCGGAGATGTTACCTTCATCATTATCCCCTTTAGCGGATATTTAAATAAAAACCCCTATAGGGGGTAAAACAAGATTAACCCCTATGGGGGTTAAATGCAATTTATCCTCTAAAGAGGGTAAAGATGCCTGTGTAAATGATTGATATTGGTTGTTTACGCGAGAGAATCATGGCCAGTATTTACGATTTTTGCGGACTGTGACGGGTCTCTACTTTCAGGCATTAGTCAGAAAAATTTGTGTGAAGTCGCTCAATCAGCCTGCATTGAGGTCGGTTTTGGGGGCAAGTTTTATTTTGTGGATTTTATGATTTGTTAATTTTCAATAAATTAAAAGAAAAGGCGAGTCCGGCCTTCGCACTCACCTTCTAAACACCTCCTTCCTGTGCCATTCCACAAATCCTTCTTTTGGATAATTCTCGCGCATCATCGGCAGCGCTATCGATTTACCGTCGAAATCCCAGAATAGTCTGCCCACCATACCGCTGCCATTCACTGCGGGCGACACTTGAACTCGCATACTCTCATCCAGCCCAATCGAACCTTTATCAAAGGCTTTATGATGAATTGCACACAGCGCCAGGCCGTTCGAAATCTCGCACGGACCGCCGTGCTGTTTCCATTTGATATGGGCGGCTTCCAGGGCAACCGAAGTGCTGTCGTGGCGCATATTGAAGCCACAAATGGCGCATTCATAGTTATAGGCACGCAGAACCTGCTGGCGGAACAATGGGTCCCGCTGTTTGCGGATTTGCAGGATATCAAATCCCAGTTCATCCGCGATCTCTTCCTGAATGCTTTCGGTGAAGTGCGCCTCGAGGATCTGCTGGGCTAGGGCGTTAATGAGGTTGTTGCTCTTTTTCAGCAGGGCAAAATGTTGTTCATCAAAGCCTCCGGCAACGTTATACGCCACCAGTTCTCCGGCAGGGGGCTGTTTGCTGCTGCCGGATGTTGAACAATGCTCGGCGTTTTGTAGCTCCCAGAACCCATCTCCCTGTAAGCGCCAGAAGGGCATATCCGGGCGATACTGCGCGCGTTGCGGTCCAAATCGCTCCAGCAGGCTATGCAAGTGGTCGCGAACTTCTGAACCGTAATCAAACAGGCGACCGTGACCCTGCTGATACCCCGCCAGCACGTGAAGCAGCAGTAGGGGCTTGTGCGGCGCGCGTTGTTCGCCTTTACGCCAGATGGTGATGTCAGCAATTGCCTGTTGCAGGGATTTACTGGAAGTCATTGATTTCATTTTCGGGTAAATAATTGCGATGATGCTCGCAAAATATCACTTAATCAAGCGTTGCTGTGTCTATTTCGGCCAACACTAAAAACAATATTCATTATCGAATTCGCAGGTTAAATAAAACACTTTTTTCGCCATATTATTTTTAAGTTATTCATGCTCATTCATATGGGGGGGATAAAAAACCTTGCTTTAGTAATTGTTATTTGTCTAACTATACGAAAAGAAAAGGTTATTTCCTGGGGTGTTATGCTGGTTTCTGCTTGTTAATAAAAGCAATATCGGTAATTTGAAGTGTTGGGTTTATCATATTTTAAACATGCATTACATTCCCTTTATATATTTGAATGTTTGGCAGAAATAGGACGCTCGGTTCCCAATACACAGAGCGAAATAGATATGGGTGAAGATAAAAATTATTCCCTTTGACGAAAAGGTCTACGGATACACCACATCAAAAAAGGCGCCAGTGGGCGCCTTTAAACCTGACCATCAGCCCCCAGGTTTTGCGAGATGGATAAGCGTGTCGACACGCGCGGGGGAAAGCGGTTCGCGCGGCTGCGGCAGCGGCCAGCCGTACAGCCAGCGGGCGCTGGTGGCGCAGACTTTCCCCTGACAGGCCCCCATTCCACAGCGTGAGGCGAGCTTTGCCGCCTGCCAGCTTTCGGCGTTTTGCACGTCGCCACAACGAATATCCTCACAACGGCAGAGCAGCGTATCCGCGGTGGTCGCGGCTTTTAGCGACTCCGGCAGCGCAAACGTCGTATGCAACGCCTGGGCAAAACGCTGCCAGCGGGCGCGCGCGGAGATGGCGCTTTGGGCCTTTTGCGGACAATTTGCGGCGGCGTAGCCGGCAATTTCTCCCTCGGCTAACGCCAGCTCGCTGCCGCCAAAGCCGGTGCATTCTCCTGCCGCATAGATATCCTGCACGCTGGTGCGTTGCTCCGCGTCGACCCAAATAGCCTGATTTTCTGTTTTGCAGCCAAAGATTGCGCCAGGTTCTATATTCGGTACCAGCCCATAGCCAATGGCCAGCCTGTCGCAGGCGATCTCTCGGGTTTGTCCCTGGTGGCGCACGGTCACTGACTGCAAACAGGTATCACCCTGCGCTTGGATGACCTGGCTTGCCGGATGATATCGGGCTGGAAAGAGCTCGCCGAACTGACGCAATTTTTCAGGCCAGCGCCATAGCCCGGTTGCGAAACGGGCCAGTGCGCTCATCGGGGCCTGTTCGATGATGGCGACAATATTCCCGCCAGCGCGTTTCACCGTACTGGCGACCGCCAGCAGAAGAGGACCGCTGCCTGCAATGACCACGCGTTCCCCCTTGAGTTGCAGGCCATGTTTTATCTGCGCCTGCAGGCCTCCAGCCCCCGTCACATTGGGTAGCGTCCAGCCGGGAAAAGGCAGCGAGAGTTCTCTGGCGCCGCAGCATAAAATCAGCCGCTGCCAACGGATTTCGCCGCAGTCGTCTGCGGTTTCGAAGACTACGGAATGTGGGTCGGGGCGGGCAATTAGCCGGGCACCGCTCAGCAGTGTGATGTTGGGATGTTCAGTTACCGCCTGACGAAGCCGTCTGGCGTGCCGGGGGAGCGAAACCTGCGGCCCGTCGCGCCAGATTTGCCCGCCGGGGCGCGGGTTGTCATCAAGGATTATCACCAATTTTCCACAGCGTGCGGCAGCCAGTGCCGCCGACAATCCGGCTGGCCCTGCGCCAAGGATCAGGATCTCACAGTCAACGCTTTGCATGATGGCTCCTTTCAATCACCATTTCGGGCTGGCATTCCGTCTGGCAGGCCAGCACCCGGTGCCCGTTCACCGTGACGCGGCACTCCTGACAAACTCCCATTCCGCAGAAGGGCGCGCGCAGTTGACCACTCACCGAACGACGGGTCACGCTGTTGCCCACCAGGGCCAGTGCTGCTGCAATACTCATTCCGACGGGAACCTCACAGGTCTGGCCGTCGATAATTACGTTCAGGGTCGTCATGCGATGGCCTCCTGCTTGTGCAGGCGAGCGGGGAGCCAGGCATCCGGGGACACCGCCGGGCGCTCGCCAAGGATCTGGGCGCAAAGTAACTCGGCGGTTGCTGGCGCGGTTGTGACGCCGAGTCCTTCATGTCCCAGTGCCAGCCAGATACCCGGACGCGCAGGGTGTGGGCCAATCAGCGGGTTACCGTCAGCCGATGCCGCGCGAAAACCGCTCCAGCAACGGATGATATTTAGCGTCTCCAGAGAGGGTAAAAAATGGCGCGCGCGCGCCAGCATCTGTGCCAACAGGGGGAGATCAACCTCGCGGTCGGTGTTATCAAACTGGCGGGAGGAGCCAATCAGCAACTGTCCGGTGGGGCGTGGCTGAATGTTAAATGCCACTGAGGTGCCGCCTGCATGGGCGCTGGCACCGTATCCCAACTCTACCAGCTGGTGGCTGAGCAAGGGGCCGTAGCGGTCGGTGATCGCCAACTGACCTTTTTTGGGTCTGAGCCAGTTTTCACCCAGCAGCGTGTTGGCACCCAGACCGCTGGCGATGACGATGGCGCGCGCGCGCAGTCGTTTGCCGCTGTGTAGGGTGACGTAAGGGGCATCAACAGAGAGGGCGCTATCCCGAAGGTGCGTTAAATCGGCATCGTTAATAAACCAGCGGGCGACGTTTGGGGCGTAAACTATCCCGTCGCCGGGGACCCACAGCCCGCCAGCGAGTCCGGCGGTGAGCAGCGGTTCGCGTGCGGCAAGCCGATCGCGGGTCTGCATTTCACTGACAACCTGGTATTGTGCCATTCGTTGTTTTTTTTCTTCTGCCAGCGCAAGCTCTTGCGGCGTTTCCGCCAGCCACAGCGTGCCGCATCCGCGCCAGGCACAGCTTTCCGGCATCCGGGGCGTCAGTTTGCGCCAGCTTGCCAGAGACCAGGCGGAGAGTGCGAGCTCCGCAGGATCGTCATCCATGCACACCAGGTGACCCATACCTGCCGCCGTCGCGCCCGCATTGTCGTCATCGACCAGCGTGACTCGCTGCCCGCGAGCGGCCAGTTGCCAGGCGCAGGCGGCCCCGATAATCCCGGCACCGATGACGATGACGTCACTTTCGATCACAGCGAGATCCCCCAGCAGAACGGATCTTCAGGATTGAGGATCAGCTTGTTATCACCACAGACCCATGCCTCCCCGCGGATCGTCGGGACTATCTTGTCGCCATGCGGCACGAAATGCGCCGTAAATTCGCTGCCGATGATGCTCGCCTGCCGCCATGATTCTCCGGATTTGAGTTTTCCGTCCTCTGCCAGACAGGCCAGTTTGGCGCTGGTGCCGGTGCCGCAGGGCGATCGATCCCAGGCTTTACCGGGGCAGAGTACAAAGCTGCGGCTGTCCGCGCGATCATCTTCTGCAAACAGTTCTATGTGATCGATAATGCCGTCATGTTCGCCACGAATGCCTGCACGATCTAACCCTTCACGGATTGCCCATGCGTACTCCGTCAATTCAGGGATCTTTTCCGGCGAGACCGCGAACGGGTGATCGTTGACGAGGAAGAACCAGTTGCCGCCCCAGGCGATATCACCCGTTACCGTACCGTGGACGGTTTCAACCTGTACCTGCTTACGCCAGCGGTAGGCCGGTACGTTTTCGACCGAGACGCTGCCGTCTTCGTGCAGCGTGGCGGTCACATCGCCCACCGGCGTTTCAATCAGATGTTTACCGGGTTGAATGCGCCCAAGCCATGCCAGCGAGGCAATCAGCCCGATGGTGCCGTGACCGCACATGTTCAGAAAGCCGCAGTTGTTAAAGAAGATGACTCCCGCCGTGGCCTGTGGCGAAACTGGCTCACAGAGCAATGCACCGACCAGAACGTCGTTACCGCGCGGCTCAAGAATAATGGCTTTACGCCAGTCGTCGTAGTCGCGGGAAAAACGCTCCCGACGCTCGCTCATGTTCCCCGTTCCCAGATCCGGAAAGCCGTCGATGACCAGGCGAGTGGGTTCACCGCCGGTGTGAGAATCAATCACTCTCAGTTCACTGTACTGTGCTGTCATAGGATCTCCGGGAAGTTAATGTTTTGTTGCTAAATGCTGACGCAAGCCTTGCGTCCCGGCTTGATCGCTTTCGTCACCGCAAATGACGAAATCAGCATAATGACCGCTGTCATCGTTAAGGCATTATCATATTTATTTGTTATTAATCATTTTGTTAGTGACGTGGTAAACCAAAATAGGCAACTGCGCCAGTGGCTGGAAAAGGGGAAATTATAAATCTACGGCAGGATCGCAAAACGCAGTAAGGATGCTTGCTAGGTTAACAAAAAGTTAATAGATATTCAGATCACTAATCGGGAGGAAGCGTGATGTCCTGTGTGATTAATGATGTGCGGGCCCCGTCGCCGGTGCCTGAAGTGGCTGAACTTAGCCAGATATGTGAGGGGTTGGCGCGTCAGCGTCCGGACAATATCCAGACGTTGCTCCATGCGATGGCATTGATTGCGCCGCTGCTCAATGCCATTCCGAATGTGGTTTTTTTTATCAAAGATGTGCAGGCCCGCTATTTAATGGTCAATATGACCCTGGCACGACGCTGCGGGTTTAAGACGGTGGTTTCTCTGTTGGGTAAAACCTCTGCTGATGTTTTCCCTTCAGCGCTTGGGCTGGGCTATACCGAGCAGGATATGCGGGTGCTGCGCGAAGGGGTAACGCTGCGCGATCAGCTGGAAATGCATCTCTACAACGGTCGTGAACGCGGCTGGTGTTTGACCCAGAAGCTGGCGCTGCGGGATGCGCAGGGCCAGGTCATCGGTATGGCGGGGATTTCACACGATCTGCAGGAAGCGCAAGCGCGTCACCCGGCGTGGCAGCGGCTGGCGATCGTCGACGATCATATCCGCAACCATTATCACCGTCCCATCGCGATGGAAGAGCTAACTGCCCTGAGCGGCATGTCGGTGGCGCAAATTGAGCGCTACTGTAAGCGTATTTTTCATCTCACGCCGCGCCAGATGATCCACAAAGTTCGGCTGGAAAAAGCCACCGAACTGCTGGCGGGCGATACGCCGATTACCGATATTGCGTTGCAGTGCGGTTATACCGATCACAGCGCGTTTAGCCGCCAGTTTAAGGCGATGACGGGCTCTACGCCGCGTGATTTTCGCATTACGCTTGCCGGGTAAGACACACTCACTGTGCTAATTTCGTCATCAAAGAGGAAGAAAACCAC
This sequence comes from Citrobacter sp. B72, assembly GCF_016894305.1. Taxonomy (NCBI): domain Bacteria; kingdom Pseudomonadati; phylum Pseudomonadota; class Gammaproteobacteria; order Enterobacterales; family Enterobacteriaceae; genus Citrobacter; species Citrobacter sp. B72. The sequence continues at coordinate 4,225,814 of NZ_CP069801.1, read as the reverse complement.
CAAGCAGTCGGTCGCCTGAAACGTCAATCTGTCAGTGAATATTCACCATTCATTCACTTTAAATTAACAAATTGACGACAAGGAACCGAACATGAGCAAGAAAGCCATTCACTGGAGCGGTGTATTCCCGGCAGTCAGCACCCAGTTTCGTAGCGATTATTCCCTGGATCTGGATGCCACCCATACGGTGATGAAAAACCTGGTCAAGGATGGTGTTTCTGGCCTGGTGGTGTGCGGCAGCGTGGGGGAGAACACCTCTCTGACAACGCAGGAAAAGCTGCAGATCATCGAAGTAGCGAAAGATGCTGCGGGCGGTCAGATCCCGGTCATTGCGGGGGTGGCTGAATTCACCACTGCGTTTGCACAGAAGATGGCGAAAGAGGCAGAGCGTGTGGGCGTCGACGGTATTATGGTGATGCCTGCGCTGGTGTATTCCTCAAAACCGCATGAAACAGCGGCCCACTTCCGCAGTGTGGCTACGGCTACCGACCTGCCCATCATGGTGTACAACAACCCGCCGATTTACAAAAACGACGTGACGCCGGATATCCTGGCGACGCTTGCCGACTGCGACAACATCGTCTGTTTCAAAGACTCCTCCGGCGATACCCGCCGTTTTATCGACCTGCGTAACTCTGTTGGCGACCGCTTTGTGCTGTTCGCTGGGCTGGATGATGTGGTGGTCGAGAGCATTGCCGTTGGGGCGGAAGGCTGGATCTCCGGAATGTCGAACGCCTTCCCGCGTGAAGGGGAGACGTTGTTCCGCCTGGCGAAACAACAGCGTTATGAGGAAGCGATGGCGCTTTACCGCTGGTTTATGCCGTTGCTGCATCTGGATGCGCGCCCGGATCTGGTGCAGTGCATCAAGCTCTGTGAAGAATTGCTGGGGCGTGGCAGCGCCATTACCCGTCCACCGCGTCTGGCGCTGGAAGGGGATACCCGTGCGCAAGTGGTGGCGATTGTTGAGAAGGCGCTGGCGACCCGTCCACAGCTGCCGGATGTCGGCCTTTAAGTAAAGGAGTGATGATGACGCTACCTCTCTCTGTTTCGGGTCAGCAGTTTATCGCCGGACGTCGCGTGGCAAGTGGTGAGGCGACGCTGCCAAGCCTGCGTGCCGCTGACGGCAAGCTGACCGGATACCATTTTTACCCGGCCTCTCGTGGGGAGGCCGCCGCCGCCGCGGCGGCGGCTGACCAGGCGTTTCCTGTCTATTCACAGACAGCGCCAGACGTGCGTGCCCGCTTTCTCGACTCCCTTGCTGACGAGCTGGATTTGCTCGGCGAGGATTTTTTCGCCATAGCCCACCAGGAAACGGCACTGCCGCTGGCGCGGTTACAGGGAGAGCGCACCCGTACCAGTAATCAGCTGCGCATGTTTGCCGGGGTGCTACGTCGGGGCGATGCCTTTGGCGTACGTATTGATACCGCACTCCCTGACCGCCAGCCGCTGCCACGCCCGGACCTGCGTCAGTATCTGACCGCGCTTGGCCCGGTGGCGGTGTTCGGGGCCAGCAATTTTCCGCTGGCCTTTTCTACGGCAGGAGGCGATACCGCATCCGCGCTGGCGGCGGGTTGTCCGGTGGTGGTGAAAGCGCACCCCGGACATATGGCGACGGCGGAATTGACTGCCCAGGCGATTGTGCGTGCGGTCACGGCATCTGGCCTGCCTGCGGGCGTTTTTAACATGATTTTCGGCACCGATATTGGCGCGGATCTGGTTCGCCATCCGGCGATTCAGGCGGTGGGTTTTACCGGTTCGCTGCGCGGCGGTAAGGCGCTCTGGCAGCTGGCGCAGCAGCGTCCGCAGCCGATCCCCGTCTTTGCGGAAATGTCGGCCATTAACCCGCTGATTATTCTGCCGCAGGCTGTCGCCACGCGGGCAGAAACGCTGGCCAATGAGCTGGTGTCCTCTTTCACTTTGGGATGTGGGCAGTTTTGTACCAAGCCGGGGCTGATCCTTGTCTTACGCGGCGAGGGTATGTCCCGCTTCACGCAGGCGCTGAAGGTCGCGGTTGACCAGGCACCGGCACAGATCATGCTGAATGCCCCGACGCTTGCCCATTATGAAGAGGGTGTCAGCGCGCTTGAGGCACATCCGCATATTCAGCGTTTGGCAGGGTCTGATGAATCGGTTATCGGCCGCGCGCAGGCCCGGTTGTATCAGGCTCCGGCTTCGCTGCTGCTGGCACAGGATCTACTGCTACAGCAGGAGGTGTTTGGCCCGCTGGCGGTGTTGGTCGAGGTGGCCGATGAGGCGGAGTTGCAGTCCATTTTGCGCGTGATTCCGGGCCAACTGACGGCTACTGTGCACGCCGAATCTGATGATGGGCCGCTGGCGCAGCGCCTGCTGCCAGCCCTCACCGAAAAAGCGGGACGCGTTTTGTTTAACGGTTATCCGACCGGTGTCGAGGTTTGTGATGCCATGGTGCACGGTGGTCCGTGGCCTGCCACCACCGATGCTCGCGGTACCTCGGTAGGGACGCATTCCATCGACCGTTTTTTACGCCCGGTATGCCTGCAAAATGTGCCTGCCGCGCTGCTTCCGCCTGCTGTCCAGGATGACAACCCTCTGAACCTGCTGCGCCTGATTAACGGGCAGTGGACCCGGGAAGCCATTTCCCCCTCTGTTGACTGAAGGGCATGACCATGACGATTCACTCTACGCACCAAACACAGGCCCGCGTTGCTGAGGTGGGTAAATTTAAAAAGCAGCTAACGCTAACCGACCTGACGTTTATTGGGCTTGGGGCTATCTTCGGTTCCGGCTGGCTGTTTGCCGCAAGCCATGTGGCATCGATTGCCGGACCTGCGGGCATTGCCTCGTGGGTCATCGGCGGGATTGCCGTTCTGCTGTTAGGGATTGTCTATTGTGAGCTGGGCGCGGCACTGCCTCGTGCCGGGGGGATTATCCGTTATCCGGTCTTTTCCCACGGTGAGTTGATGGGGTATCTGCTTGGATTTATTACGCTGATTGCGTTTTCAAGCCTCATCTCCATAGAGATTGTTGCTGCGCGGCAGTATGCGGCAGCATGGTTCCCGATGCTGACTCAAACTGGCTCAAGCGACCCAACGCTGCTGGGATGGGTGGTGCAGTTTTTGCTGCTGTGTTTGTTCTTCGGGCTGAATTACTACAGCGTAAAAACGTTTGCCCGTTCCAATAACATCATCAGTATTCTGAAATTTTTGGTACCGCTAGCGGTCGTTGTGACGCTATTTACCTTTTTCAAACCTGAGAACCTGCACGTTCAGGGGATTGCACCCTTTGGTATGTCGGGCGTTGAGGCTGCGATTAGCGCCGGTGGGATCATCTTCGCCTACCTGGGGTTGACGCCAATTATTTCGGTGGCGAGTGAAGTAAAGAATCCGCAGCGTACCATTCCGGTGGCGCTGATTTTATCCGTGGTGCTGTCGACGATTATTTACGTGCTGTTGCAGTTGGCATTTCTTGGCAGTATTCCGACCGATATGCTGGGTGGCGGCTGGGCAGAGATCAGCAAGCAATTCTCGCTGCCGTACCGGGATATCGCCATTACGCTCGGTATGGGCTGGCTGGCGTTTATGGTGGTGTGTGACGCGATTGTCTCCCCAAGTGGTACCGGCAATATCTACATGAACGCCACGCCGCGCGTGATTTATGGTTGGGCGAAAGCTGGCACCTTCTTTAAGACGTTTACCCACATCGATAAAGAGTCTGGCATTCCGCGTCCGGCGCTGTGGCTGACCTTTGCATTGTCTATCTTCTGGACATTGCCGTTCCCGTCATGGGAACAGCTGATAAGCGTGGTGTCGGCGGCGCTGGTACTGAGCTACGCCATTGCCCCGGTCACGGCGGCGGGGCTGCGTCGTAATGCACCGGATTTGCCGCGCCCATTCCGCGTGCGTGCCTTCGGGATTATCGGTCCGGTGTCGTTTGTGATTTCGGCGCTGATTGTATTCTGGTCTGGCTGGGGCACGCTGTCATGGCTGCTGGGACTGCAGATTGTGATGTTTGTCGTCTATGTGCTTTGCAAATCAAAAGTGCCGGTACACACCGTGAGTCTGGCGCAGCAGGTGAAATCGTCTCTGTGGCTTATCGCCTTCTACGCGCTGATTATGCTCTTCTCCTGGCTGGGTAGTTTTGGGGGCACAGGGGTGATTGGTCATCCGTGGGATACGGTGGTGGTGGCGGTGATGTCGCTGGGAATTTACTACTGGGGTGAGCGAACCTGTCTGCCGCGGGCTAACTTTACCGGTGATGAAGAAGATTAAAGGAGTCGGTCATGGAGATGGTAAACCTCTCGTTAACAGAGGCTTATGCGCTGGCATATAAGGTGCTGCGCGGGAACGGATTCAGTGAAGCGCATGCCGTGGCGATCGCGACAAACGTGACCCACGGTGAGCGTGATGGCTGTGCCTCGCATGGTTTGTGGCGGTTGCTGGGGATTGTGGAGACGCGACGTAAAGGAAAGGTGTCACCTGACGCTGAACCGGTTATCACCGATACCGCGCCGGCCATTGTGAAGGTGGACGCCGGTGGGGCATTTTCCCTGCTGGCATTCGAGCGCGCGCTTCCGCTGCTGATAGAAAAGGCGCGCCACAGTGGTATTGCAGCCCTGGCGATTAACCGCTGTGTGCACTTTTCGGCGCTGTTTGCCGACGTTGAGCCGCTCACCGAGGCAGGGCTGGTGGCGCTGGCGACGACGCCCAGCCATGCGTGGGTTGCTCCCGCAGGCGGGACGCAGCCGCTTTTTGGCACTAACCCGATAGCATTTGGCTGGCCGCGTGAAGAAAAACTCCCGTTTATCTTCGACATGGCCACCAGTGCGGCGGCACGGGGAGAGATCCAACTCCATCAACGGGCGGGAAAAGCGGTGCCGGAAGGGTGGGGGATTGACGGTGACGGTCAGGCCACCACCGACGCGCAGGCGATCCTCGACGGTGCGATGTTGACGTTTGGCGGGCATAAAGGGTCGGCACTGGCGGCAATGGTGGAACTGCTTGCCGGACCGCTCATCGGCGATATGACCAGCGCGGAATCGCTGGCGTGGGATAAGGGGGCTGGCGGGTTGCCCTATGGTGGCGAGCTGATTCTGGCCCTGGACCCGGCCCGCTTTCTGGGACTGGAGGCTCCGCAGCATCTGGCTCGTGCCGAGAGACTCTTTGCCGATATGCAGCGGCAAGGGGCGCGTTTGCCGGGCGAGCGTCGCTATCTTTCCCGTACGCGTACAACTTGCGACGGTGTGGAAATAGCCCATTCTCTGTTCAAGGATATATCCGCGTTAGTGAAATAATTATTGGCATTATCGCGATAACAGGCGGGATGATGTCCCTCCTGTTATACGTTTTTTGTCACGTGTTTCTTTTTCATCCTGTGTTTTGCGCGTAATGTCTCCTTGCCAGGATCTATGCAGAGAGGGAAATCGCGTATGGTGACAGATAACGAGGTATTGGAATTTTTTCGGGGGGAGTTATCTCTCGCGGTAACGTTTACTTTCAAGCCTATCCCGATTGAACTTGATACGCCGCTGCAAGGTTACGCTGAATGGGATGAATTGCCGTATGCCATTGAAGATTTTGGAGAGAAATATAACGTTGATGTTTCAGTCATTGATTTCGAGGCCTATTACCCGTGGGAAAGAGAGTCGGTCTATCGAAAGTGGTTTACCAAAGAACCCATCAAGCAAGTGTCAAAGCCGCTTACTGTACGTATGTTTGCAGAGTCAGCCAGAGCAGGTTGCTGGTTATACGATTGATTACAAGGAGTTTTAAAATGGCAGTACCTGCTCAATAACCGACGCCTGGAACGAACGCGCCACGGCACAATGGAATGATGTTGCAGTCCACTCTAAAAAGGCGCCTACAGGCGCCTTTAGCAAGACCGTTACCTCTTCGACTCTTTCCCCGTAATCACCGCGATAAACTCCAGCACCTGCTTTTGCTTGCGCGTGGAGAGCTTTTCTACTTTGCGCAGCGATTGCATCAGTTCTGACTCTTCGGGTTCAACGGCAAGGGCGGTGAGCACGATGCAGCCTTGCATTACGCGCACATCGACGCGGGTGCCGGTGTCGAATCCGGCGGCTTTCAGCCACATCCCCTTCATCACGATGGACGGAAACTGGACGTACTTCACCGGCAGACGGCTGTAATCGGGATAACGGCTCGCATATCCCACCTTCAGGCGACGGTTATCTGCGGCGTGCACTTCTGAATCAAACGAAACTGCAATACAATGCGTATCAGTCATGGTGACTATTCCTTGTAAATAGTGACTGTGATCAGCGATGCGGGGGTGTTGGTAGCACCTTCGCATCGCGCTAATAAAACCCCTGTAAATTACCCCAGTATCTTGGGCGAAGTCCAGATGTAAATAAGATGAAATAAGCGCGAATAGCACGCTTTCGGAATAAATAGAAAACGCCTTCATCCCAACAAATCCAGTATTATTCACCGTATTTATTCATTGCCTTTTGCACGCCTGAATATTCCCACATTCCAGAAAACAGTGCCCGTCGGCATCTGGACAAAAATGCGATCTAACTCACTGAAGCAAATAGCAAACTCTGAAACAACACCGTTTTGTACACTTTACTTTACACTTTTAGTGATGTAAATCACAAATATCACTCTGTGAAGTGATCCGACTCTCACAAAATGAGGTGTACTCATTCAGCAATACATTACGAGCACAGCCTGGAAAGTTAAGTTTTCAGTATTTCCACTCTCCGCAGACACACTACGATGAATGGCAAATCGAAACGCAAAAAAAAACTTGTTGAATATTAACGGGTAAAAAAAAGACGTGTGATTTGTATCACTCACATTTACAGCTTTTTAAATTATTGCCAGTGATTAATGTTGACCGGGCTATTTCCATAATCAATCAAATCTTGCATAGTGCCTCCACATTATTTCTCCCCCTAGCTCAGGAGGCGAATAGTTATATTTCATCAGACTTTATTGATGAACCAGGTATGCTTTACTTCACATTAATACGTACATGACCACTGTTACTGGAGAAACAAAATGAATTATCCGGCAGAACCCTTCCGTATTAAAAGCGTTGAAACTGTATCTATGATCCCGCGTGATGAGCGCCTTAAGAAAATGCAGGAAGCGGGTTACAATACTTTCCTGTTAAATTCGAAAGATATTTATATTGACCTGCTGACCGACAGTGGCACCAACGCAATGAGCGACAAGCAGTGGGCCGGAATGATGATGGGTGATGAAGCTTACGCGGGCAGCGAAAACTTCTATCATCTGGAAAGAACCGTGCAGGAACTGTTCGGCTTTAAACATATTGTTCCGACTCACCAGGGGCGTGGCGCAGAAAACCTGTTATCGCAGCTGGCTATTAAACCAGGGCAATATGTTGCCGGGAATATGTATTTCACTACCACCCGTTATCACCAGGAAAAAAATGGTGCGGTGTTTGTCGATATTGTTCGTGACGAAGCGCACGATGCCGGTCTGAATATTGCTTTTAAAGGTGATATCGATCTTAAAAAATTACAAAAACTGATTGATGAAAAAGGCGCCGAGAATATTGCCTATATCTGCCTGGCGGTGACGGTTAACCTCGCGGGCGGGCAGCCGGTCTCGATGGCGAACATGCGTGCGGTGCGTGAACTGACACAAGCGCACGGCATTAAAGTGTTCTACGACGCTACCCGCTGCGTAGAAAACGCCTACTTTATCAAAGAGCAAGAGCAGGGCTTTGAGAACAAGAGCATCGCCGAGATCGTGCATGAGATGTTCAGCTACGCCGACGGTTGTACCATGAGTGGTAAAAAAGACTGTCTGGTGAACATCGGCGGCTTCCTGTGCATGAACGATGACGAAATGTTCTCTTCTGCCAAAGAGTTGGTCGTGGTCTACGAAGGTATGCCATCTTACGGCGGCCTGGCCGGACGCGACATGGAAGCCATGGCGATTGGCCTGCGCGAAGCCATGCAGTATGAGTACATCGAGCACCGCGTGAAGCAGGTTCGCTACCTGGGTGATAAGCTGAAAGCTGCTGGTGTACCGATTGTTGAACCGGTAGGTGGTCACGCGGTATTCCTCGATGCGCGTCGCTTCTGCGAGCATCTGACGCAGGACGAGTTCCCGGCACAAAGTCTGGCCGCCAGCATCTATGTGGAAACCGGCGTGCGCAGTATGGAGCGCGGAATTATCTCTGCGGGCCGTAATAACGTGACCGGTGAACACCACAGACCGAAACTGGAAACCGTGCGTCTGACTATTCCACGCCGTGTTTATACCTATGCACATATGGATGTCGTGGCTGACGGTATTATTAAACTTTACCAGCACAAAGAAGATATTCGCGGGCTGAAGTTTATTTACGAGCCGAAGCAGTTGCGTTTCTTTACTGCACGCTTTGATTACATCTAAAAAATAGTTATGGCCCCATCACGTGATGGGGCTTTTTTGTATTCCTTTTCCATGAACAGGAAGCCTTTGCGGTGCCCGTTACCGTGACATAACTAAAAAAAGTAAACCCTGACTCCGACATTTTTATTATCCGCATGATGTACAAATGACAGCTGTAATTATAACGAATAGTCTACAGGAACATTTATCATGGATATTAATGCCATTGAGCGACAGAGTAGTACCCCCGGACTGATTAGCGGAACCATGTTGGTTATCGCGACCGTAGTGGGTGGCGGGATGTTCTCCCTGCCGATTGCGATGGCCGGCGTATGGTTCCCCGGTGCGTCTGTTATTCTTCTGTTTATCGCCATCATGATGTTATTAACCGGTCTGATGCTGGTTGAAGTCAACCTGCATTATGGTGCTGGTGCCAGTTTTAATACCTTTACTCAGGATTTATTAGGCCGTAAGTGGAATATCGTTGTCGGTATCGCTTTCGGCTTTGTGTTGTATATTCTGACCTATGCTTATATTTCCGGATCGTCAGCGGTGATGGCGCAAACCGTGTTCAAATACAGCGGCGTGCGCTTTCCGGCGAATATCTCGGTGGTGATCGTCAGTATGCTGGTCGGCGCGATTGCCTGGTACAGCTCCTTGCTGGTCGGACGCATCACTACCGTGTTGATTATCGGTAAGTTTATCGCGTTCTTTGCTACTTTCTCTGGGCTGGTTGGTCATATTGAAGTGGCGAAACTTGTCGACAGCGTGGCGGTGGCGCTGCCCAACTCACAGTACCTGCCTTACATTCTGATGACGCTGCCGTTCTGTATTATCTCGTTTGGTTTTCACGGTAACGTGCCGAGCCTGGTCAAGCTGTATGGCAAGAGTGGGGTCCCGAATATCACGCGTTCGATTATCATCGGTACGCTGTTTGCCCTGCTGCTGTATATCTTCTGGCTGGGCGTCACGATGGGTAACATCAGCCGTTCCGCGTTCCCGCCAATTATCGCCAAAGGCGGCAATATCGACGTGTTTGTTGAGGCCATCAGCGAGCTGTTCACCAGCCGGTATATGGATCTGATCCTGACCTTCTTCGGCAACTTCGCAGTAGCCAGTTCTCTGCTGGCGGCGACGCTTGGCTTGTTCGATTACATCGCCGACCTGTTTCACTTCCCGGATGACGGCATGGGCCGCCTGAAAACCGCGCTGGTGACCTACTTCCCGCCAGCCGCCGTGTGCTTCTTCTTCCCGAACGGTTTTGTGCACGCGATTGGCTACGCCGGTCTGGCCTTTACCATCTGGAGCGTGATCCTGCCGCCGTTCCTGGTGAAAGCCGCGCGGAAACGTTTTCCGACCGCCAGCTATACCGCGCCCTGTAATAACACCGTGCTTAACCTGGTGATTGTCTGTGGAGCGGTTGTCTATCTGACGGTTGTTCTGGACGTATTTGGTCTGTTGCCAACGTTTCGTTAGACGGAGTCAAAATGAAAAACGTGTTGTCTGTTCAGTCGTCAGTCGTTTATGGCTATGCCGGAAATAAAGCCGCTGTGCTGCCGATGCAGCTTTCGGGGATCGATGTCTGGCCGTTTTACACCGTACAGTTTTCCAACCACACCCAGTACGGGATGTGGCAGGGCATGGCGATGCCGCACGGCGAGCTGAGCGCCATTATCAGCGGGCTGGATGACCTGCAAAAGCTGGCGCAATGCGACGCTGTGCTGTCCGGGTATCTTGGAGATAAACGTCATTGCGAAGAGGTGAAGCACGCGGTCACCACCATTCGTCAGCGTAATCCGCAGGCGCTCTATTTTTGCGATCCGGTGATGGGCGACCCGCAAAAAGGCTGCATTGTCGCGCAGGGCGTAGAGTCCTTTTTTGTCGATGATGCCATTCAACTGGCCGACATCATGGGACCGAATCTCTATGAGCTGGGCGTGCTGACGGGCAGACAACTGCGTAGTTTTGACGAGGTGGTGGAAGCTGCGCAGCAGCTGGTGTCGTGGGGTGTGAAGAAGGTGCTGGTGAAGCATCTCGGCGACTGCTCACGGGACAAACAGGCGTTTGAAATGCTGCTGGTGACGCCGGAACAGACGTTACACATTGCCCGGCCGCTGTATACCTTTGCCAAAATGCCGGTGGGTGTTGGGGATCTGATTTGCAGCTTGATGCTGGCCTCACTGCTCAATGGTTATGAGGACAAGCAGGCGCTGGAGCGGACCACCAGTGTCGTCGATGCGGTGATGCGACTGACGAAAGAGCATGATTCGTATGAACTGCGACTGATAGATGCGCGTCACCAGATAATGGATCCGCAAATTCGCTATCGGGCAGTGGTACTGTAGCGCCGCAAGGAGGCCCTATGTTTCTGACATTGCTGCGACTTCAGCATCCTCTGGTCTACCGTTTCGCGTGGCTTCGTCTGTGGGTGGCGGTGTTAAGAGCATGCGGTCTGCGTAAGAGGAAGGGGTGAACATTTTTCGCTGCTGTCGCTGCCGGATGCGGCTCGCGCCTTATCCGGCCTACAAATGAGCGTGAAACGCAGGCCTACAAATGAGTGTGAAATGTAGGCCTGATAAGCGAAGCGCCATCAGGCATAAGTGCCAGGTATTACACGCGGAAGTAGCGTGGTGGAATCAACGCGGAAAAGGCGTCGAACTTCTTCACCATCTTTTTCCAGAACAACATAACAACAATCCTCGATTTGAAACATCGGCGCTATTTTAGTCAGCGCCGACAAATCGTAAAGCCTGTCGCCTTGTTCCGTTCCTGGGGCGGTGTAAACCTTTTTGGTCACTGTGTCGTCAAATACGATTGCCGCGAATTTGACGGGGTTGACAATGGCTTACGCCATAAACCAGTAATAAAAGAGACCAACCTTTAAGCCGAGGATCACAATGTAGGCGCAGCAGTATTTCATGGTGCCAGACATAATCTGGTTGGCCTGACCGTCCATTTTGGTGGCAGAAACCGCGATGGCGATGCTTTGCGGCGAAATCATTTTCCCGCCCGTAGCGCCAGAGGTATTGGCCGCCGCCAGCCAGTTGGGATCGATATGTAACTTGCTGGCAGCAATGGTTTGCAGCTTGCCGAACAGAATGTTCGAGTTGGTATCGCTGCCGGTAACGAACGTGCCCAGCGCGCCAATCACCGGGGCGAGGAAGACGTACGAGCTGCCGGTCAGATCGACAATCGACTGCGCCAACGTGGAGATAATCCCGCTGAGATCCATCACCGTGGCCAGCGCGACGATCGCCATAATTGCGACGATAGAGTTTTTAAGCTGGAAAATCGTTTTGATAAATACTTCCAGCATCCCGCGTGCGGACGCTCCCTGAATAAAACCGCCGATAATGGTCGCAAAGATGATCAGCATCCCTGGTGTGGTCACCCATTCAACTTTCAGTGCCATCGTTTTGCCGTCAGCCAACGTGAAATGCAGCACCGAAGCCAGTTGGGACGCCGCACCTTTTATTGTCGGGAACAGCGGCGAACACAGCAGGATAAATACAAAAATAAACAGATAGATAGAGCCCACGCGGAACAGCACTTTTGCCGAGCGTGGCGTGGTTTCGCGGGTATGGCTGACCTCAATGCGCCACTCGGGATCGGTTTTCCCTTTGCGCAGGCGACTGACCATCGCCACGGCAAACAGGCTGACCAGGCTACCGGCAAAAGCGGGTAATTCCGCGCCAAGATGGATGGCGACAAAATATTGCGGAACCAGCGTGGTGATGCCGCAAATCAACGTGATCAGAAATACGCCACGAATGGCTTTCAGGCCGCCGCCAATAATGCAGACAATCACAAACGGCAGCAGGATATTAAACAGCGCGAGCTGCAAAATAATGGTTCCGCCTAAGGTATAAACCGGCAGATTAACCTGCTCTGCCAGAATAGAAACCGGGATCCCGACCGCGCCGAATGCGGTGGGAACGGTATTCGCCACCAGAGAAGCAATAGCAGCCTTCAGCGGGTTGAATCCCAGCGCAATAAGAATGCCGATCGGAATAGCGACCGCCGTGCCATAGCCCGCTGCGGCTTCAAGAAATCCACCAAAACACCATGAAATCAGCAGCACCTGAATACGCTTATCTTCGCTAATGCTGGCGAGAATATCGCGCAAAATATCCAGCGCTTTGGTCGCCTGCATGACGTTATAACTGAAAATAGCGCCTAGGATCACAATCACAATCGGCCATAACCCCTTCAGTGCACCATAGCCTATCGCGGCTTTCAGATTTTGTACGGGCATTTCCCAGAATATTGCCGATAGTGCAGCGGTGAATACCAAAGAAATCAGTACGGAATAATGGATGGGCATTTTTAATTTCAGTATTAAAAATACCATAAGTAGTAAAGGAGAGAGTGCCAGGGCAAACATAAAATATTCGTTCATTGCTATTCCTGATTGGTTCATTAAACCTGATTTATATTTATGGCGGGAAGGCTACATTGCCGTGTAAATAAAATATGTAAACTGAATCGCTTCAGTGAATAAAGTAATTATGATTTGTGGTTTTGTAACTATTGTAATCTTTTAATTAAAATTCAATGCCATGTAAATATACTTAAGAGCAAGGTAAATACCCATAAGTGGTTATTTAATAACATTTTTAATAATGATAGTGACGAAAGTAGTAATCATTTGAAACTATTTTATAAGGTGTTAATAACACTGTTGTTTTCAATATAAAAATGTGAGCAAGTCCGAAATAAATAAACATGGGTATTGCATATGCATGTTGATTAGGAGATTATTTGGTTTTGTCATACAAATGAAAATACAGACATTTGCGATTGTCCTGATATAAGAAGAGGAGAGTCGCTATCAAAGGAAAACGATCCGTGCATCATAATGAACCCAGACATTAGTAAAACCAGCAAACATAAAAACTGGGCATGAAATACGAATGAACATTTGCTTGATATCGCGATATCAAGCGCAATAAACAGAAATGAAGCAATGGAGTAGTTATTGTGAATGTAAATTTCTTTGTTACCTGCATTGGTGACGCACTGAAATCACGGATGGCACGAGACTCCGTATTGCTGCTGGAAAAACTGGGTTGTCGCGTGAATTTCCCCGAGAAGCAAGGGTGTTGCGGTCAGCCAGCCATCAACAGCGGTTACATCAAAGAGGCGATCCCTGGGATGAAAAACCTGATCGCCGCGCTGGAAGACAACGACGATCCGATTATCTCCCCTGCGGGCTCCTGCACCTACGCGGTAAAAAGCTACCCGACGTATCTGGCCGATGAACCGGAATGGGCGCTGCGTGCTGAAAAAGTTTCCGCGCGTATGCAGGATCTCACCTCCTTTATCGTCAACAAACTGGGCGTGGTGGACGTTGGTGCCAGCCTGCAGGGTCGCGCTGTGTATCATCCTTCCTGTAGCCTAACCCGCAAACTGGGGGTGAAGGAAGAGCCGCTTACGCTGCTGAAAAACGTGCGCGGACTGGAGCTGTTGACGTTTGCCGATCAGGATACCTGTTGCGGCTTTGGCGGGACGTTCTCGGTCAAGATGGCCGAGATATCCGGTGAGATGGTGAAAGAGAAAGTCTTACATCTGATGGATGCAAAGCCGGAATATTTGATTGGCGCAGACGTTAGCTGCCTGCTGAACATTGGCGGTCGACTGCAACGGGAAGGCCAGCCGGTCAAAGTGATGCATATTGCTGAAGTGCTGATGAGCCGCTGAGGGGAAAGAGATGTCGATAAAAACCAGCGATGTAGAATTTAAACTGCGTATTCGTCAGCAGATAGAAGATCCGATTATGCGCAAAGCCGTGGCTAATGCGCAGGAGCGTATCGGCGCGAATCGGCAAAAAATGGTCGATGAGTTAGGCCACTGGGAAGAATGGCGCGATCGTGCCAGCCAGATCCGCGATCACGTTCTGAGCAACCTCGACGCTTACCTGTACCAACTCTCCGAGAAAGTGACGGAAAACGGCGGACACGTCTATTTCGCCAAAACCAAAGAAGATGCCACTCGCTACATTTTGCAGGTCGCGCAGAGTAAAAATGCGCAGAAGGTGGTGAAGTCCAAGTCGATGGTGACCGAAGAAATCGGCGTCAACCATGTGTTGCAGGATGCCGGAATCCAGGTGATCGAAACCGATCTCGGGGAATATATCCTGCAGTTGGATCAGGATCCGCCTTCGCACGTCGTGGTTCCGGCGATTCATAAAGATCGCTACCAGATCCGCCGCGTGCTGAACGAACGTCTGGGGTATGACGGCCCGGAAACCCCGGAAGCCATGACCTTGTTCATTCGTCAGAAGATCCGCGAGGATTTCCTCAGTGCTGAAATCGGTATTACTGGCTGTAACTTTGCCGTGGCGGAAACCGGCTCGGTGTGTCTGGTGACCAACGAAGGCAACGCGCGCATGTGCACTACGCTACCGAAAACGCACATTGCGGTGATGGGCATGGAGCGTATCGCGCCGACCTTTGCCGAGGTGGATGTGCTGATTACCATGCTGGCGCGCAGCGCCGTGGGCGCACGTCTGACGGGCTACAACACCTGGCTGACCGGCCCGCGTGAGGCGGACAACGTTGACGGACCGGAAGAGTTCCATCTGGTGATTGTCGATAACGGTCGCTCGCAGGTGCTGGGCTCAGAGTTTCGCGATGTGCTGCGCTGCATCCGCTGCGGAGCCTGTATGAACACCTGTCCGGCGTACCGCCACATCGGCGGACACGGCTATGGCTCTATCTATCCTGGACCTATCGGCGCGGTGATTTCTCCGCTGCTCGGTGGCTATAAAGATTTTAAAGACCTGCCGTACGCCTGTTCTTTATGCACGGCCTGTGACAGCGTCTGCCCGGTGCGTATTCCGTTGTCAAAACTGATCCTGCGTCATCGCCGGGTGATGGCCGAGGAGGGCATTACGCCGAAAGCCGAGCGACGGGCGATCAAGATGTTCGCCTATGCCAATAGCCATCCGGGGCTGTGGAAAGTCGGGATGATGGCGGGCGCGCATGCGGCGAGCTGGTTTATCAATGGCGGCAAAACCCCGCTCAAGGTTGGCGCGATTGGTGACTGGATGGAGGCGCGCGATCTGCCTGATGCTGACGGCGAGAGCTTCCGTAGCTGGTTTAAGAAACATCAGGCGCAGGAGAAAAAGAATGGATAACCGTACCGCGTTTTTAAACACCATCGCCCAGGCGCTGGGTCGCCCGCTGCGCTTCGAGCCGCAAGCAGATGCCGCGCCGGTTAACAACTATGCCAACGAGCGCCTGACCGAGCTTAGCCCCGAGCAGCGCTGCTCTGCGTTTATCCAGTTTGCCAGCGAAGTGATGCTGGCCCGCTGCGAACTGACCAGCGAGGACCAGGCCGCAGACGCGGCACTGCGCCTGTGCGAAGAATTGGGTCAGCAGCCGGTGGTGCTGAGCGGCGACAGCCGGCTGGTGGAGCTGGGCATCACCGAACGCTTGCAGCAGGAATGCAACGCCGTGGTCTGGGATCCGGCGCGTGGTAGCGAAAATATTACCCAGGCCGAGCAGGCGAAAGTCGGCGTAGTGTATGCCGAATATGGCCTGACCGAGTCCGGCGGCGTGGTGCTGTTTTCCGCACCGGAGCGCGGGCGCTCCCTGAGCCTGTTGCCGGAGTCCTCGATTTTCGTGCTGCGTAAAAGCACCATCCTGCCGCGCGTGGCGCAGCTGGCAGAAAAACTGCATCAGAAAGCACAGGCCGGTGAGCGTATGCCATCGTGCATTAATATCATCAGTGGACCCAGCTCGACGGCGGATATTGAGCTTATCAAGGTGGTTGGGGTGCATGGTCCGGTGAAGGCGGTATATCTGATTATTGAGGATTGTTGAGGCAGGATGGAAAACCGCTCTGGCGCTGTGGGCCAGAGCGGTATCGACGTTATGCAATCATGCTGATGATCAACACGATTATCAGGCCAACCACGGAGTTTACCAGCTCCAGCAGACCCCAGGTTTTCAGCGTATCCTTCACCGACAGGTCAAAGTAGCCTTTGAACAGCCAGAACGAAGCATCGTTGATATGGGTCAGGGTGTTGGAACCCGCCGCTGTTGCCAGCACCAGCAACGCCGGGTCTACGCCCACCAGTTGACCGGTTGCCGGGTCGAGGATTGCTGCGCTAATAATCCCCGCCGCCGTCATGGCTGAGACCACGCCCTGACCCGTTGCCAGACGAATCAGCACGGTTATCAACCACGCCATGATGTACGGAGAAATATTGCCGTGTGACATCAGCATGCCGATGGTATCGCCGATGCCGGTATCGATAATGGTTTGCTTCAGTACGCCGCCCGCGCCGATGATCAGGATCACCATGGCGATGCTTTTCACCGCGTTTTCAAAGGCGTTCATTACCCACTGCATGTCATGACCGCGCGCGGTACCAAACAGCACGAAGGCGACAACCATGGCGATAAACATCGCAATCGGCGAGGAGCCTAAGAAGTTGACCACTTCCCACGCCTGCGTCCCTTTCACCAGCCAGATGTTGGCGATGGTGGTGGAGATCATGATGATCGCCGGGATCAGCGGCACCAGAATAGACACGCCGAAGGACGGCAGGTTGTTCTGGTCAACCGGTACGTCGGCCTTCATGAATGACGGCGTTGGACGATCGAGGTTGCCGAGGAATTTCGGCAGGATAAGTCCGGCGCAGATCACGCTCGGAATGGTCACCAGGATACCGTAGATGTAAACCATGCCCATGTCAGCGCCGTAGGCGTTAACCAGCGCGACCGGACCCGGCTGCGGTGGGAACAGTGAGTGAGCGGTGGTGGCGGCGGCAACCGCAGGAATCGCCAGCTTGAGGAACGGGATCTTCGCTTCCGCGGCAATGACGATCACCAGCGGTGCCAGCATAATAAACGCCACTTCATAGAACATCGCCAGGCCGAAGATCAGACCAATAATGATCACCGACAGCTGCACGTAACGTAGACCGAGTCGCGCCAGCAGCGTATGGGCAATCTGATGCGCTGCCCCGGAATCAACCATCAGCTTACCGATGACGGCCCCGAATACCACGATAATCGCCAGCTCACCCAGCGTGCTGCCAAAACCGGATTTCATGGTATGCAGCAGTTCCATTAAATCCATTCCCGCCAGCATACCGACCGAGAGTGCCGCCAACAGCAGAGCGACCATCGAGTTTATCTTGAATCTTAAATTGAGCACCAGCATCAGGCCGATGCCGAATACAACCCACAGAATATTGAGAACGTGCATATAACGTCTACCTTACTTTGGTTGAACTATTATGATTTTGGTTGAGATGTTACATATATTGGTCAACCTATGATGCGATGGATGTCACATTGCGTTACATGTTTACATTAATACTGGGTTGTATGGCCGTTAATTAGCGGTATGGTCAGCAGATATCGTGATTTGGTTAACCAATTTATCGCTTCAGGTTGACATGTAATACCAAAAGGAGGAATTTATGTGCCATATCGTCGAGTCCATAACGTAAACGAGGAATAAAACATGGAACAGACATGGCGCTGGTATGGTCCTAACGATCCGGTCACCTTAGCGGATGTGCGTCAGGCGGGTGCAACGGGCGTTGTCACTGCCTTGCACCATATCCCGAACGGGGAAGTGTGGACGGTTGATGAGATCCTGAAACGCAAAGCCATTATTGAGCAGGCGGGCCTGGTATGGTCGGTCGTCGAAAGCGTACCGATCCACGAAGACATTAAAACCCGTTCCGGCAACTATCAGCAGTGGATTGCCAACTACCAGCAAAGCCTGCGTAACCTGGCCGAGTGCGGCATTCGTACCGTGTGCTACAACTTTATGCCGGTTCTCGACTGGACCCGTACCGACCTGGAATACGTCCTGCCGGACGGCTCCAAAGCGCTGCGTTTCGATCAAATTGAATTTGCCGCCTTTGAGCTGCATATCCTCAAACGACCGGGCGCGGAAGCGGACTACACCGCCGAAGAGATTGCGCAGGCGAATGAACGCTTTACCACCATGAGCGAAGAAGACAAAGCACGTCTGACCCGCAATATCATCGCCGGTTTGCCGGGCGCGGAAGAGGGCTACACGCTCGACCAGTTCCGCCAGCATCTTGAACGCTATAAGGATATCGATAAAGCTGCGCTGCGTGAGAATTTTGCCGTCTTCCTGAAGGCGATTATTCCTGTAGCAGAAGAGGTCGGTGTGCGCATGGCGGTACACCCGGACGATCCGCCGCGCCCAATCCTTGGCCTGCCACGCATTGTTTCCACCGTGGAAGATATGCAGTGGATGGTCGATACGGTCAACAGCATGGCGAACGGTTTCACCATGTGTACCGGCTCCTACGGCGTTCGTGCGGATAACGACCTGGTCGACATGATCAAACAGTTTGGCCCGCGCATTTACTTCACCCATTTGCGCTCCACGCTGCGTGAAGATAACCCGAAAACCTTCCATGAAGCGGCGCATCTAAATGGCGACGTTGACATGTACGAAGTGGTGAAAGCGATCGTTGAGGAAGAACAGCGCCGTAAAGCCGAGGGCAAAGAGGATCTGATCCCTATGCGCCCGGACCACGGTCACCAGATGCTTGACGACCTGAAAAAGAAAACCAACCCAGGTTACTCCGCGATTGGTCGCCTGAAAGGCCTGGCGGAAGTGCGTGGCGTTGAGATGGCTATCCAGCGCGCATTCTTTAGCCGCTAAAGCAGTGTTGCCGGTCGCCTGTCTGGCCGGCTTTTTTCTTTTCTCACCGTTGGTCTTTCCGACGGGATCTGGAGTTCACGATGACAACGACAATTGCCAATAGCAACCTGCCGGTTGCGCGCCCCGCATGGGACAGCTCTCGTCTGCAATCCCGCATTGTTCACCTGGGATGCGGCGCTTTTCACCGCGCGCATCAGGCGCTGTACACCCACCATCTGCTGGAAACCACCGACAGCGACTGGGGTATCTGTGAAGTTAACCTGATGCCGGGTAATGACTGCATACTGATTGAAAACCTGCGCAAGCAACAATTGCTGTATACCGTGGCGGAAAAAGGCGCGGACAACACCGTGCTGAAAGTGATCGGCTCAATGAAAGAAGCCCTGCACCCGGAGCTTGACGGCTGTGATGGTATTTTACAGGCCATGGCACGCCCGCAGACGGCAATTGTCTCGCTGACGGTCACGGAAAAAGGCTACTGCACCGATGCTGCCAGCGGCCAGTTAGATCTCAATAACCCACTGATTAAACACGATCTGGCAAATCCGGCCGCGCCGAAATCGGCGATTGGTTACATTGTACAGGCGCTGCATCTGCGTCGTGAGCAGGGGCTGGCGGCCTTTACCGTGATGTCCTGCGATAACGTGCGTGAAAATGGGCATGTGGCGAAAGTCGCGGTGCTGGGCCTGGCGCAGGCGCGTGACCCGCAGCTGGCGCAGTGGATTGAAGCGAACGCCACTTTCCCGTGTACCATGGTAGACCGCATTGTTCCGGCGGCAACGCCGGAAACGTTGCAGGAGATTGCCGACCAGTTGGGCGTTTACGATCCGTGCGCTATCGCCTGCGAACCGTTCCGCCAGTGGGTGATTGAAGACAACTTTGTTAACGGTCGCCCTGACTGGGACAAAGTCGGCGCACAGTTTGTTGCCGACGTAGTACCGTTTGAAATGATGAAACTGCGCATGCTCAACGGCAGCCACTCTTTCCTCGCTTATCTGGGCTATCTCGGCGGTTATGAAACCATCGCTGACACTATGACCAATCCAGCATACCGCAAAGCGGCGTTTGCGCTGATGATGCAGGAGCAAGCGCCAACGCTGTCGATGCCGGAAGGTACCGATCTCAACGCCTACGCGACGCTGCTGATCGAGCGTTTCAGCAACCCGTCTCTGCGCCACCGTACTTGGCAGATTGCGATGGACGGCAGCCAGAAACTGCCACAGCGCCTGCTGGATCCGGTGCGTCTGCATCTGCAAAACGGCAGCGGCTGGCGTCATCTGGCACTGGGCATCGCGGGCTGGATGCGCTACACCCACGGTGTGGATGAACAGGGGCAGGTCATTGATGTTGTCGACCCAATGCAGGCCGAATTCCAGCGCATTAACCAACAGTTCCAGGGAGCCGAACGCGTGACGGCGCTGCTGGGGTTGAGCGGCATTTTTGGTCATGATCTGGCGGAAAACACCGACTTTGTTGCGACGGTTACCGCGGCGTATCAACAGTTGTGTGAACACGGCGCACGCGAGTGCGTTGCAGCGTTAAGCGCTGACGCATAACCACCCAGGTATGACGGGTCAATCAAAATACTAATTTGGTTGACCCGTTTTCTGTTTTTGGCTTCCCGCAAATGCTATAGTTCAGGCGAAAAAACGTTATTGGTAGGCCGGATAAGGTGTGCGCAGTCATCCAGCCTCCGGATTCTGAATTGACGCATCTGACGGACATAACACGATGAAATCGAACACTTCTCAGCAAAGACCCTACCAGGAAGTGGGTGCAATGATCCGCGATCTGATTGTCCAGACGCCGTACCAGCCTGGTGAGCGCTTGCCGCCGGAGCGTGAAATCGCCGAGAGACTCAATGTCACTCGCACGGTGGTGCGCGAAGCGTTAATCATGCTGGAAATTAAAGGTCTGGTGGACGTGCGTCGTGGCGCCGGGATCTACGTGCTCGACAATGCAGAAGCGCAGACCATCGACAGTTCGGATGTGAATCATTGCAATGATGCAGGCCCGTTTGAGCTGCTCCAGGCGCGACAGCTGCTGGAAAGCAACATCGCCGAATTTGCCGCGCTGCAGGCCACCCGCGAAGATATCGTCAAAATGCGCCAGGCGTTGCAACTGGAAGAGCGGGAGCTGGCCTCCAGCGAACCGAACGGTTCTGAAAGCGGTGATATGCAGTTCCATCTCGCTATCGCCGAGGCCACGCATAACAGCATGCTGGTGGAGCTGTTCCGCCAGTCATGGCAGTGGCGCGAGAACAACCCTATGTGGATCCAGCTTCATAGCCATCTCGATGATACCCACTATCGTAAAGAGTGGATGGGTGACCACAAACAGATCCTGGCGGCGTTAATCAAAAAGGATGCCCGCGCGGCCAAGCTGGCGATGTGGCAGCATCTGGAAAACGTCAAACAGCGCCTGCTGGAGTTTTCAAATGTTGATGACATCGACTTCGATGGCTATCTGTTTGACTCCTGGCCGCTCGATAAAGTTAACGCCTGATTTTACCACCTCTCCCAGGCGGGCTGTTCCGGCCCGCTCGGCATTGCATAGCAACCTTTCTTTTCACGTCTTAAACCTCATGTAAAAAATGGTTTCCATAGTCTTCAATGATCATTTTTTTCGCTGCTCCTGTGTGATGTAAATTGATTTTCATCAATTAAAAACAACTTATTTTTGCTTGCGAAAAAATGCGCTATTTACCTTATTTTTACCTTTTCGTGCGTATTTTTAGACAAAACTGGTCTGTATTAAGTGAGAATCAAAGTAATTTCCGCTGTGGTTAGGGCAGGGCCGCCTGGCATAACAGCGCATAAAAACACGTGGTTTGCGTAAAAGTAGACATTAATAACGACATGTAACCTATTGGCTGCAATGATGTTTTGACTGTATATCATTATTCATGTGAATGATTCATGCTTTTTTAATCAAATGAATAAAAACGAATGTATGTAAAGTTAAAATTACACATTATTCTATAAACAAGTTATCTTTCACTTGAAATATCGTTCCATTTTTCTGCTGTTTATTAACAGTTTTATTACGATTGTGAATGTTTTTTACCGTTGACATGTTTTTACACTGACTGCATATTTCATCGCCATAAGCGTCTTATTGCGTTCAGGAGATGATGACGATGCCCTCTCGAGATTACCCTGATATCCGAAAAGCCAGGGGAACCCGATCAAAAGATATGGTTCTATTAAGTGCCCGTGTCGATACTTCTCTATGGGAATATGTTCGGACGCTGGCATTTGAAACCCGTAAAAGTAAACAAGACATTATTGCCGAGGCATTAATGTTGCATCGCTCTATTAATGAGAGCACAAGCGAAGAATCTAAGTAATTACTCTCTGTTCGGGTTTTCTTTAAAACCCAAAATTGAAATAGGTCTTGCCACTTCATTATTGCCTTTATTGGTATATTTTTTCGGTGTGTTATTGGTGTTTCCCCTTATCTGGAGGGGACTTTTTTATGTGGGCATTCCGCCTTCATAACAAAGTTGATAGCAAAATTCACAATTAAAAGTGAGTAATAACATGAAAAAGTCAGTAGTGGCATTAGCTGTAATGGCATTAGGGGTAACCTCCGTTCATGCAGCGGAAATTTATAATAAAGATGGCAACAAACTGGATCTGTACGGCAAAGTCAAAGCGGTCCACTCCTGGACTGACGGCACCGATGCTGACGGCACCTACGCACGTCTGGGTTTTCGCGGTGAGACTCAAATCAACGATCAACTGACTGGCTATGGTCAGTTTGAAAGTCAGTTTGATGCCGCTAAAGCAGAAGGTTCTCAGAATGGTGTTAATACACGTCTGG
Source organism: Citrobacter sp. B72 (assembly GCF_016894305.1). Taxonomy (NCBI): domain Bacteria; kingdom Pseudomonadati; phylum Pseudomonadota; class Gammaproteobacteria; order Enterobacterales; family Enterobacteriaceae; genus Citrobacter; species Citrobacter sp. B72. Next base: position 4,202,973 of record NZ_CP069801.1, on the reverse strand, counting down.
CGTTTGCTGGTCTGGATTATGGCCATGACGTTAGCTTTGACTACGGTCGTAACTACGGTATCGCTTACGACGTGGGAGCTTACACTGACACTCTTTCAGAGTTCGGCGGTGACTCCTATGAAAATACTGACCGCTTCCTTACTACACGCACTTCTGGCGTTGCAACACTCCGCACCAAAAATCTGTTTGGTGCCGTTGATGGCTTGAGCCTGGGCGCGCAATATCAGGGTCAGGATGATTCCGATAAGGATCCTACGAAACAGCACGGCAATGGCTACGGCTTCTCCCTGGGCTACGACAATATCGCGGATTCCGGTGTATCTGCCATTGCAGCCTACACCAACAGTTCTGTGACTGCTCAGCAGAAACAAAATGGTTGGGATGGCGAAAACGCAGAATTCTGGGGTGCTGGCCTGAAATATGATGCAAACGCTATCTACATTGCGACCATGTACGGTGAGTCTCACAACCTGCTCCTGAATACGCACGAAAAAAATTCTCAGGGTGTCCCTCAGGATGCGGACAAAGCGCAACACTTTGAAGCGATGGCGGCCTATGTGTTTGATTTTGGTCTGCGTCCGAACGTGGGCTACGTCCATACGCGTGACAACAACAATAATGATCTGACCGAATACGTTGCGCTGGGCACAGACTACTACTTCAACAAAAACATGGTTGCTGATGTGGGTTACAAAATTAACCTGCTCGATGGCAAAGACGGCGACAATCAGGTTGTTGCGGGTCTGACCTATCAGTTCTAAGTAGTTATACTAGTACGAAAAAGGCGTCTTGGTTAAGACGCCTTTTTTACATCTGTTGGAGTTTAAACCGGCTGGCTTTCTTTCATCTGTACACCGCTAAACAGCCATTGCCAGATGCCCACTTTTACCCATGCGACCACGCAGAGGATCAGATAAAAAAGCGGATTATGGGTAATGGTAACGCGCATGACTTCCATTAAATCCACACGCAAATTTCCGGCAATTGCCATATTGATAACAAAAATAGAGGCTACCGCGCTGGCCAGTAAAATAAGTATGGCATGTAACTTTGTTATCTCCGGTAACTTGCCAGAGGCCCATTGCCATAAGAATGTTGTTGATAACAGGAAGATAATAAACAATCCCAGTGCGCCAAACAGGCCAAAGTCTTTATAATCCTTTAGCGTACCAATTAAACCTGCCAAAATAATTAACCCCAGTAGTATTTTTTTAAACCACGACATGTGCCTTTCCCGAAGATGGTGTTGATGTTGAATTAATATGTCCATTTTTACGCATTTTAAATTGAGTATATAAATGAACAGCCGGGAATTATAAATTGTCTGACGGGTAATTGCCGATTATTTGCGGTTTATTAAATGCTGACATTTAATTGCGGACTAATCCGAATATAACTTCTTTAGATGTTTGCCGTTTATACTCTTTTGGGCGAGGCGAAACGCTGTTTGTATAATTGCGTGAGGCTGATAAGCGCCGCAATAAACAACGCGACCGCGCCGCACACCGTGGCGTTAACGATCGCCTGTGCGCCGCTTCCCAGCAGGCTGGTTAATAGCGGACCAAGTATTTGTCCAATGCCGTAAGTTAGAGTGACCAGGCCCAGCAGATTAATATTGCGCGGCACGCTTAGTTGACGGGCAAGCGGCATCACCAGTGAAGTAGTTCCCATAAACGTTGCGCCAAACCCCATGCTGCTTATCACCAGCAGCGGCAAGGAGCCGCTGGCGAGCGTCATGACCACGCAGGCGCTTTGAATCAGCAAATTCGCCGTCAGGCATTGCAATACTCCCCAGCGTCGGGCGGCCCACAGCCAGGCGAAACACCCCGGAATTATCGATATGCCGACCAGCGACCAGAGATGGGCAGTCAACAGCGGCGAACCGGCACTTTTCGCCATCAGCGGCAGGTAGGTGGCGACAATGATGTAGCCAAATCCGGCCAGCCCGTACAGTAGAGCCAGCAGCCACCAGGACATAGGCTGATGCTCTGTTTTTACCGGGGCCGCAGCGGGGAGCACGTGGTTGCGAGATGGCAGGAGTATAACCAGTAGCACAAAGAACAGAGCCGAGGCTGCCGCTGCGCCCAGCCAGAGCGTGTGCGATGAAAGCGCAAAATGCAGACCGCTAATAACATATTCATTGCCCAGCAAAATGCCTGCGCCAACGCCGGAGAACAATGCCGCGATCACGAAGGGATGCCGGGTATGATGCAGAACGATCATTGAGCCAAAGATCATCATACCTGCACTGGCGACGCCCGCCAGAAAGCGGATCAGCATCACCAGCGCGGGCTGCGTTAAGCTTGCCATCGCCAGAATCAGCCCTGCGGTAGCGAGCGCGGACGTTAGCAGCATCGGGCGTAAGCGTGAGGGAAGATGGAAGAGCCCGAAGGAGAAGAGCAGGCTTCCCGCCAGATACCCGGCGTAGTTGGCGCTGGCAATCCAGGAGAGTTGGTCAAATGTAAATTGACCTTCCGACAGCAGTACCGGCAGCATTGGTGTATACAGAAAGCGCCCAATTCCCATACCCAGTGTTAAGACCAGCATGCCAAAAAGCGCGACGCTGATGGCATGACGATTTGAATCTGGGCTTCCCTGGGACATACGGACTCTCATTTCGCGCTGTTAGCTGATAATTGTTATATTACATGTGTAAATGATAATGAAAAGTAAAATAAAAATAAGTCCCCTGGCACGTTCAGGAAGGAGGAAAAGTGGCAAGGCAGCGCCAGTCTCCGTTTTCAAGATGGTAGATAGATTTGGTATGACCCGGAATTATCCACTCATCCTCCTTGCCAGCAACACAGTCGATGTAAATGCACAGCCCGCAGCCACCGCGTAGCTCGCGGGGAATATCTGCCACCCGAAAGCACATACCCGCAGCCTGTAGCGCTTTACGCGTTTTGATGACGCCGAGGGTAGTATGAAACAAGAACAGTGTTTCCTTCACTCACGTTTCCCCTGACGCTGACCAATTAACGCGGCCCCAATCGCCCCAGCAAACTGCGCGTCGGGATGCGTGTGTACGGGAATGCCAATGTGGCCTTCAAGCATACGAGCAAAGGCGTGACAGTGGCTTACTCCCCCGGTAAATAACAGTGGAGCCTGCCCTGAAAGCCGTCCGATGAAATTCGCGCTGCGTCGGGCCATCGCGTTGATCACACCCGCTAAAATGGTCTCCGGCGCGACACCCGCAGAGCGCAGGCTGATAACCTCTGACTCGGCAAAAACCGTGCACATGCTGGTGATGGCATGTGGTTCGACGCCAGCGGTAATCGCATCTAACTGCTCTACGCTGGCGCCGAGCGTGCGTGAGATGACTTCCAGAAATCGTCCGGTCCCAGCCGCACATTTGTCGTTCATCAAGAAATCGCTGAGGTTACCATCATCATCTAGCTGGATGACTTTACTGTCCTGACCGCCGATATCAATCACTGTGCGGGTACCGGGAGCCAGCAAGCGTGCCCCCAGTCCGTGGCAGGAAATTTCAGTGACCTGTTTGTCAGCATAATCCACGAGCTGCCGTCCGTAGCCAGTGAGGGTTAAAAATGGTCTAACGTCCAGCCCCGCCTGCAGTGTTTCCCATGCCTGCGCGATTGCTTCGGCAGGGCGAAAAGGTGTTGGGCAGAGAAAGCGACGTCTGATGACGTTACTTTCCAGCAAAATACCTTTAGTCGCTGTGGAGCCGGAATCTATCCCTATTGAGTATGTCATCCCTGTTCCTCACAACATTTCAATGAACGCGGCGACACGAGTGCTAAGCTGGCCGATATCCGCGCTGGAGTAGTCAGTTTCAATGGCGATGTAGGGAATGTTGTGCTGTTGGCGGACGTGGCGTTTGATGGCGAGTGATTCAACGGCGTAAGTGTGGCAAGCCTGTAAAATGACATCGACGACGCCGTCAGCCTGGTACTCTTCAACCATTTGGCTGAGCATTTTCAGACGTTGATCGTTAGGGGAAATACATGAGCAGCCGATGGCGAGGTATTTATCGGTCAGCGCGTCGTAGACGTCGCCAGTTTCCTCCACGCACTGTTCAGTGGCTTTCGCCCCGGTGCAGTTTTCATAGCCCACCACCCAACCGCCGTTTTCTTCAATGGCACGAACCACTTTTTCTGCCGCGCCGCCGATGGGGCAGCCGGTTATCAGTATGCGTGGACGCGACGCCAGACGTTTCCCGGCCTGCCATTCCTGATGTACCCGCTCGGCCATGCTATTAAGCTCGTCGATCAGTGCTGCTTTATCAAAGCGGAAGGTTGCACCGTAGACGACTTTCAGAATGTCACTGCCGCTGAGTGCGGGTGGGTTGAGCTGACCAACGCGGTAGAAGTTTGCCAGTGCACGACGTTCCTGGTTTTTTAGAATAACAGCTTCACGTAGCGCAGTTTCGGTAATCGGGGTGCCAAAACGGGCTTCGATAACCTGCTGCAAACGCAGGATCTCGGCTTTCCACAGCGCCCGTGAAGCCGCATCACTGGTGCTGTTGGGCAGTTGCATCACATGTACCGCTTTAAATTCAGCCATGTACTCGTACATCTTCTTTTTACCATCGCAGGTCGTTTCGCCCACCACCAGGTCAGAGAAGTAGAAGTACGGACATTTATCCGTTTTACCAAACCCGTAGCTGCTTTTGATCAGCGGACACAGGTTACGTGGCAGATCTTTTTCGGCCTCTTCAATGGTTTCATCAGAGGTTGAGCATAGCGAAACGACGACCGCACCTGCCGCCATCGCTATCTCCTGTGGCATAAAGGTGCAATAGGTTCCAACGAGCGGGATACCCTGCTCTTTAAGATCCATTACGGTGAGAAAACCTTTCTGACGGGCGTCGGAGAATTGATTAAAAATGGCGGGTAAATCGGTGATTAGCGACATGATTTTCCTTCCCCGTAACACGGGAGACAGTAAAAAGACGTCGCATTATAACCCTGCAATTTATCTGGCTTTATTGATGTACAACAATTGCGCGCTTACAGATTACGACTGTAGACCCGTGAGACTTCCCCCCACGGATGATAGCCCGCCCCGTCAAAGTAAAATCCCGCTTTCTCGTATAAGCCTTCCAGGTCAGTACACAAATGAAGCCGCATAAAGCCTAACTGTCTGGCCTGCTGCGCAATATGTTCAATCAGGCGAAACGCCAGACCGTGACCACGATAGCGAGGATCGATATAGAGTGCGCATAGCCACGGCCACAGTTCGCCGCGACTGATAAAATCATTGGTGATCAATCCGGCGCAGCCAACAATGCTGTCGCCGTCCTGCAGCCAGTACCACTGCGGTAGCGGGTTCTTTGCGCCAATACAACGATGCAGTGCATCCTCGTAAACTCTCATGGAATCTTCTGAGGCCCATTGTTGCTGAAAGTAAGCGGTGACCTCGTGCAGTTTTTCCGGTGTTTCGCGCAGGGAAAAAATGCGGATGTTCATCGTCATTGAATTTTTCTCCTTAAAAATTCGCCAGCGTCAGCAGGGAAGGAATTTGCGACAACAGATATAACACCAGCCCAATAGAACCGCCAACCAGCGTGCCGTTGACGCGGATAAACTGCAAATCTTTACCGATGTTCAGCTCGATTTGCTGCGACATATCGCGTGCATCCCAGCTTTTCACCGTGTCGCTAATGTGGCGCGTCAGGAAGGTGGCGAACTCTGGCGCTACTTTATGTGCGGCCTGCTCCAGATGCCCATTCAGTGAGGCGCGCAGGGCGCTGTCGGCTACCAGCGTTTCGCCGAACCACTGCCCGGCGCTGGCGATGCGCTGCTTCACGCGGGAATCATCGGCGTTAATGTCGGTTTTCACCCACTGACGCAGGTCTGCCCACAGCTCGCCAAGATAACGGTTGAAGGCTTCATCTTCCTTCAGATAGCTTTTCAGGCTTTCGGCCCGCACGGCCATCTCCGGATCGTGTTTGAGCTTATCGATGAGCTTAAACGTGGCGCGATCGAAGGCATGGCGGATCTGATGTGCGCGATCGTGGCTGATGTCATCCAGCAAGGAGTTAACGGCATCAGACACCAGCTCGGCGCTGTGCTCGCCCAGCCATTCGGTTGGCAGGATCTTCGCTTTCAGCGGATGTTCGGTTTCCAGCCAGTGCACGACCTGTCTGGCGATAAACGCTCGCGAGCTGTCGCGCTGGAGCAGGGCGATCAGTTGGGCGATCAGCGTGTCGAGCAGCACCTGATGGCGATTGTTTTTGGTCATGCTTTCCAGCATTAGCGCGCTGGTACCGGAGAGATCGACCTTGTCGATGGCCTTGTGCACCGCCCGCTTGATCAGCCGTTGAATGCGCGAGTCGTCGGTCAGTTCGAGAAAACCGCTCATAATTTGCAGCAGATGCTGGCCGATGCGCTGGGCGTTTTCCGGCTGGCTGAACCAGTTGCCGATCAACAGCGCCGGTTCATGGCGGCGGATCAGCGCGACCAGCGACTGGGTATCGAGAAATTTTTCCTGCACAAATTGCCCGAGATTTTCGCCGATCCGATCCTTATTGCGCGGGATAATCGCCGTGTGCTGCGAGATAAACGGGATCGGCACCCGGCGAAAAAGCGCCACCACGGCAAACCAGTCCGCCAGCGCGCCCACCATCGCCGCTTCGGCGATCGCTTTGATCCCCAGTACCCAGAAATTAGGCGGCAGAAAAAGCGTGATGACGAAGGTGGCAGCGGCAATCAGCAGCAATGAGAGCGCCAGTCGCTTGGCGCGTTTGAGTTCAGCAATTTTATTCATAGGCTTAAGGATAGAGCCAGACGGGGGGATCGTGCAAAAAATGTGGAGCGCCTCCCATTTTCAGGTGGGCTGGGCTTACTCCGGGATCCAGTTGTCCCAGGCGGGCAAGGGGCCGAGTTCCGCCACCAGAAAATCGATAAACGATCGCACCTTCGGATTGCTGTACTTGCTGGGAAAGTACAGCGCATACAGGGCGTGAGTTTCACAGGTGATAGTGCCGTCGAGCATCAGCGGCGTTATCTCTTCTTTTTGAATATGATCGCCAATCAGATAGGTGGGCAAATACGCCACTCCCTGATCTTCTAACACTGACTTCAGCAATACCAGACTGCTGTTGGCCTGGATCGGCATATGCAGTTTCAACTGATGCAGACGATCCTGTTCATCCGCCACCTTGAGCACCGGTGTGAGGCCGGGATAAACCAGACAATCATGATCCACCAGATCGCTTCGACGCTGGGGCATGCCTTTTTTGGCGAGGTAGCCGGGTGAGGCACAGTACGCCCAGCGAACAGGCACCAGCTTGCGCATCGCATAGTTTTGCGGCGGTGCGGTGGAGATGCGCAGGGCGATGTCGAAATCTGTTTCGTTCAGATTCACAAAGTTATCGTTGAGATCGATATACAGATTCACATCCGGGAACTGGGAGCGATATTTATCCACCAGGTTCACCAGCCGGGAATAACCAAACGCAATTGAGCAGGTTATGCGTAATTCACCCTGCGGGCTGTGGTAATAACCGGAAGTGGTATTCAGCGTTTCATCGAATTCTTTCAAAAGCTTATTAGCGCGGTTGAAGAGATATTGCCCGGCGTCGGTCAGGGTAATACTGCGTGTGGTGCGTTTAATTAATGTCGTGCCCAGCGTGTCTTCCATCGCAGCCAGACTTTTGCTGACCGCAGACGGCGATACGTTGAGCTGCGCCGCGGCTTCTGACAATCCTCCGCAGTCGACGATTTTAGTAAAAAACTCCAGATGCTTGAGTGAAATCGGCGTACTCATAGTTTCCTTTAATTCACAAGTGATTTGCAAAAACGGTACGAATAGGCCGTTACATTCGCGTTTTAAACATGCAACTATTGAATCACAGGAAACAACTTGCTGGCAAAATGAAAAAATAACAACTTAGGTGAGTTACGTCACAAAATAAAAGGAGGCGAAACGGAAACTCATCACATTGTGAATTTAATCTCATTAATTATTATTCTAAAGGTACCGATTATGTGGTCACGACTCGAACCCTACAAATCGTCGATTATTTTATTAGTTGCTCTGGTGATTGGCGGCTTATTAGGTATTTATGCCCCATCGTTTGCAAGTAAACTCCAGCCAATAGGCCAGATATTCTTAAACCTGTTATTTATGATTATTGTGCCGCTGGTGGGTATCAGCGTTATGTCTTCGATCGCCAGTATGACCGACCTAAAAAGGCTGGGGCGCATTATGGCGATTATCTTTATTGTTTCGATCGCCATGGCCTTTATTCCAGCCGCCGGGATCGTCGCGCTGGCGCTCTGGTATAACCCGGCGCAGGGCGTCACTATCGATCTCTCGCAGTCGGTTCAGGCGGGCAGCGGTAAGATGGATTTTGTCAGTATGATCACCACCAGCGACTTTATCGGACTGTTTTCTAAGTCCAATATTCTGGCGCTGATCGTAATGGCAATCATCGCCGGTGTCGCAATTGGCCAGTCGGATCAGGCCGGTAAACGTATTGCGTCGCTGCTGGAAGACGCCAATACCGTGATCATGAAGATCGTCTCGATCATTATGAAGGTCGCGCCGATTGGTCTGGGCTGCTACTTCGCCGCCACCATGGCCAGTCAGGACTCTGCACTACTGTTAACCTTTGCCCGCGCCATCGGCCTGTTTATGGTTGCCACGCTGGTCTACTTTGTCTTTGGCTCGATTCTCTATTCGTATATTGGCGGCGGTATTCCGGCGGTCAAAGCCTTCTGGCGTAACGCGATTGAACCGTCTGCGACCGCGCTGGGTACCTGCTCTTCACTGGGGACGCTCCCGGTGACGCTGCGTGCCGGTAAGGCGATGGGGATTAACCCGGAAATCGTTGATGTCTCCATTCCGCTGCTGGTTAACCTCAACAAGGGCGGCGTGGCGATGATTGCCGCGCTAAAAATTGTCTTTATCTATTCCGTGCTGGGCATGGAATTCACCACCGAAACCTTCTTCCTGACGATGCTGATTGCGGTGCTCTCCGCCATTATCGTTGGTGGCGTGCCGGGCGGGGCGTTCCTCGGTGAAATCTTTATCGTCACCACGCTGGGCCTGCCGATGGAAGCAATCCCGATGCTGGTGGTGCTGGGCACCATTACCGATGCGCCGGCCACACTGATTAACGTTATCCATGATTTGAATGCGGCGCAGATTGTTGAACGGTTCGCTGGAAAAAAGCAGACCAACGCTGAAATAAACTCTACTGCTGCGGTGGTATAGGTTTCACACGGATTAAGAACAGGAGATGTTATGAAAGACGCAATGAAGCTTGAAACGCACCTGGTTGTTGCTGGTCGCGACAAACGCTATACCCAGGGAGCGGTGAATCCGGTTATCCAACGCGCCTCTTCACTGGTATTTGATACCGTGAAGGACAAGAAATTTGCCACCGCCAATCGCGCGAACGGCGAGCTGTTTTATGGTCGTCGCGGAACCTATACCCACTTTGCCTTCCAGAAGGCAATGAGCGAACTGGAAAGCGGCGTTGGCTGTGCGCTGTACCCATGTGGTGCTGCGGCGGTGACCAATGCGATTCTGGCGTTTGTTCAGGGTGGCGATCATATTCTGATGACGGGGGCGGCCTATGAACCAACCCAGGATTTCTGCAATAAGATCCTGAGCAAATTCAACGTGGAAACAACATATTACGATCCGCTGATTGGCGCTGGCATTGTCGATCTTCTGCGTCCGGAAACAAAGGTAGTATTCCTTGAGTCACCAAGTTCTATCACCATGGAAGTCCAGGACGTGCCGGGGATGGTGAAGGCTATCCGCGCGGTGAATCCGGAGATTGTCATTATGATCGACAACACCTGGGCGGCGGGCGTGCTGTTCAAAGCGCTGGATTATGGCGTGGATATTTCCATTCAGGCGGGAACGAAGTACACCATCGGCCATTCGGACGCCATGCTGGGCACGGCGGTGTCGAACGCCCGTTGTTGGGATCGCCTGCGCGAGAACTCCTATCTGATGGGGCAAACGCTGGACGCCGATACGGCCTACAACGGCAGCCGCGGATTGCGCACCCTGGCGGTACGCCTTAAGCAGCATCAGGAGAGCAGTATCCATATTGCCCGCTGGCTGTCGGCAAGGCCGGAAGTGGCACGGGTGAATCATCCGGCATTACCGGAATGTCCGGGCCATGAGTATTTTCAGCGTGATTTTATCGGAAGCTCAGGCCTGTTCTCGTTTGTGCTGAAAAAGAGACTGACCGACGAACAGATGGCGAATTTCCTCGATAACTTCTCGCTGTTCCATATGGCCTATTCGTGGGGCGGATTTGAGTCGCTCATTCTGGCGAACCAGCCGGAAGAGCTGAACAGCATTCGCCCGGCTGGAGAGGTAGATTTCAGCGGCACGCTGGTCAGGGTGCATATTGGCCTTGAGGATATCGACGACCTGATTGCCGATCTGGAAGCGGGATTTGCACGCATTGCGTAAGGTGAGGTGAGCGTAGCCGGATGGCGCTGATGCTTATCCGGCCTACGTAACCCAGTAGGCCGGATAAAACGCCTGTACGACATTCGCGATGACGCTATATTCACAATCAAATTAACTCACAAGTAGTCATTTAAGATCATTTTTTATCAAAGGTAATCTTTGTCACAATTTTCAGCATCCCTCCTGGGTAGCATAGCCACTGGTTTTAAGTGTTATGGCATATAAGGGATGATGAGTTATGAAGCTGAAAGATTTATTCTCAAGGACACCGACGGAACGCCGCCATTATGGCGTTGCCGTGTTAGTCGGTATCGTTTCTGGCGTACTTTCTGCATTTGTTAAGTGGGGAGCCGAAGTTCCGCTTCCACCCAGGACATTTTCTTTGGGAAGAAATGAGTTTAATCCTCCGTACCTTTTTCTCCGAGACTATTTAGGGATTGACCCCACGCAAACGGTCTATACCTTTTCTGAACATGTGATTAATCCGGTTATGGTCACGCACATCATATTTTCATTAGTGTTTGCAGTCGGATATTGCGTTGCCGCTGAAATTTTTCCAAAAGTTAAACTTTGGCAGGGGGTACTGGCAGGTTTAATCGTGACGGTGGCAGTTCATGGCATCTTCATTCCCGCCCTTCATCTTTCGCCGCCCTTGTCTCAGCTACCATTTGATGAATATGTGTCGGAAATTATTGGACATATTTTCTGGTTTTGGGTCATTGAAATGATTCGTCGTGACCTGCGTAATCGGATCACGCATGAACCCGATGCGGAAGTTCCGTTATCTCTCGTCAGATGATTAAAAGTTGATGCACTATGATGGATTGCCCCCGACCGCTAAACACAAAACCACTGTTCGCGAATGGGGGCGGTTCATAGGAGGTTAACTCTCTGTGACTAATGCGGTGGCCTCATGCTGACGTACGCGCTTTAGTAAGCCTGCCAGCGTGAACACGACGGCAATACCAGCCACCACCGCCAGCAGATGAAACGAAATCCTGCCGCCGTTGAACCATAACCAACGCCCAATTTCGACAGAAACCGCCATCACCGTCAGGATCACCATATTCAACGACGCCGAAACCGTACCCTTCGGTAAGTTGTTGGAAAATAGTGTAAAGCGGAATAACGTTGGGAAGATCATTCCAATGCCAAACGCATACAGGCTGGTCCCCAGCACTGACCACAACCACACGTGCGGCCACAGTAAATTGCCAGCAATCAATACCGCCAGCCCGCTCAACTGAATGGGAACCGCTCGCCAGATAAAGCGTGGCCGGGTCGGATCCTTCACGAAGCGGACGACCACCATATTGGCGACGATCACCGCGCCAAATACCGGGGCCTGTGCCCAGGCAAACTCCGATGTGGTCATGCCGCCAGCATCGATCAGAATAACCGGTGAGACCGCCACCCAGCTCATCATCGGGATATAGCTTAACGACAGCGTGGCTGCGCCAAACAGGAACACCCGGTTGCGGAAAACGTCGCGAAAATCACGCACTACGCTGCGCGCACTGAACGGCACCGCGCCACGCTGGACGGTTTCTGGCATTGCTAATGTGAGTCCAATGAGTGCGATAAGCCCCATGACGGCGATAATGGCAAACAAGATCTTCCAGTGTACAAAGTGCATTAGCGCCGCTCCGGAGAGCGGGCCGATAACCGGTGCCACCAGCACAATAGAGGTGATTACCGCCATTAGCTTGATGGCCTTTGTTTGCCCAAATGCCTCCTGCACCGTGACATAGCCGACGGTGGCGATAAAACAGATGCTGGTGCCTTGCACAAAACGGGCGGCCAGAAATTGCGTCATCGAGGTGGTGAACAATGTGGCAGCGCAGGCGAGCGTAAAAATTAGCGCTCCTGCAATCAGTACCGGACGGCGGCCAATCCGATCGGAAAGCGGTCCTAACAACCATTGCAGCGCCATACCACCAGCCAGATAGAGGCTGACCGCCGCGGGCGCCAGGCTGACGTCGGCGTTGAAATCGCGTACGACATTAATGATGCCGGGCTGAATCAAGTCCGTCGACAGATAGGCGGCGAAATCATACAAAATCAAGGCAATAGGAAAAAATAGCGTCGTAGCACGTTGGGAGAAAAACGCGAGAATCCGTTGCATAAAACAGCTCCTTGTCGGGAGAAAACCCTCAACGGGAATAGCGAAATTCAATACCGTCTTTGAGACGTCAGACCGATGACAGAAAAAAAGCAGACTGCAAATGTACTGAATTTCATGTAATCAAAAACGCTGTCTGCGCGAAGCGCAAACAGAAGATACGCTCACTGACGCGGGGTCAGAAAACGTAACGATTACAGGTAACAATCAGCACATCGCACCTCAGGAAGAGTAAGTTGAACGGGTAATAACCATCCGCAGTGTAATGCGGATTGGATATTAATTAAACGAGTTTATCCGGTTTATGTGCAGAAAATCGCCCTGCAAATCAGACTACGATGCTCTGCAAAAACCGCAGAGCGATGGCACAACCGAAGATAATCAATACACCGCCAGCGATACGTTCTACCCATAATATCCCTCTGGATAACCGTCGCTGGATCTGCGGTAAACCAATGAACATCACGATCAGCAGATCCCAGCACAGCACTATGCTGGTCATCCAGATCCCGCTCATGGTTTGTTGCAGCAGCGTCACCGATGGGCCGAGCAGGGCGGTCATTAGCGCCAGATAGAACAGCGCATTTTTTGGGTTGAGCAGTGACGAACCCAATCCCAGTAGTAGCTGTTTGCCAAATCCTGGACAGGTAGACTGGGCGTCTGTTCCGGTCAGCGTTTGCGGGCGGCTGCGTACCAGCAGGCTGCCAATCCACAATAAATAGAGCGCGCCCAGCAGCTCAATAACCGTAAACAACAGGGGAAGCTGGCGCAGGATCCCCCAACCGATAATTGCCAGCAGAACATACAGCCCGTTGCCGAAAGCGATCCCCACGCACAACCCGGCGCTGCCGCGCATCCGGTATCGTGCGGCGTAACCGACCAGTAAAAAGAAGTCCGGCCCGGGGCTAAGCAATGCGACGAAATGCGCCAGTGCCAGCGCGGGAAAAGCAGAAGGAAAAAGTACAGAAAGCAGCGACATAGCGACCTCAGAGAATGAATCTGAGATCACCGTACGCCTGACGCAGCGCTAATTATTGTCTGATATTGATCGTCCCAACGCGTACTGGCGCGGTGTGGCGGCGGTGTAGCGAACAAAGGTGCGATGGAAATGGCTCTGGTCGGCAAACCCGCTCTGGTAGCCGACATCGGCAATTTCGTCTCCGGCCCGCAGCCGCTGGCGAGCATAGTCAATCCGTATGATGTTCAGATAACTTCCTGGCGTCAGCCCGGTGTCCTGCTTAAAGGTACGGATCAGCGTCTCTTTACGCATGTGACATTCATGTGTCAGCTCATCGAGCGAGGGCGGCGCGAGCAGGCTGGACTGCAACCGTTCGCGCAGATACTGGCTGGTTGCGCTTAGGTTTTCTGGTGTGACCGACTGTAACGGCAGCGAGTGAAGCAATGTTTGCGCGGCATCCGTTATTTGTGCGGTTTGGCGTTGCGGCATGAGCGTCACAAGGTGCATATAACGCTGGAATAATTGCGCATCGCGGATAACGGGAGCAGGCGTGCAAAGCCGCTGATTGGTGTTCTGTGCAGGCAGATTAGCAAGACACCACTTGGCATCAAGATAAAGCATATGATAGCTGCGAAACTGTCCGTTAACAGGATTACAGCTGTGAGGTGCCAGCGGCGGTATCACAATCAGATCGCCCACCTGCAGATGGTATTCCTCGCCATCGCACAGACAGCACGTTTCCCCCTCGAGAATTGCCCCAATCGAGAGCTGAGAGTGGTGATGCCGCTTGTAGGCCTGCTGGCTTTGCCAGGTGCTGCGCAGTTCCAGCCACGGCAACTGCTCATCACGCCAGAACGATTGTGGAATATCTCGGGTATGCGTCACATCGTGTCCTCCCTGAAAGTGATGATTTGTTATAGCACAGGCCGAGTGGTGAAAAAGTGGGAATGCGCATTGAGATGGTGATTCTGCGTGACGTGTTCCAGACAAATGCAGACGTTACATAAGGGCGTTGTTATCCCGGAAATCGTCTCGCAAAGAGAGAAAGTTGCAGGTGAGGATGTGGTTTTCCGGCGCTACAGTCATGGCATCTTATTTTCAGGTGAAGGATCGCCATGAACAAAGCTTCCGCTTCAACACCGCATGACGCGGTTTTTAAAACATTTTTACGTCACCCTGAGACTGCACGGGATTTTCTGCAAATACATCTTCCCGCTTCGCTGCGCGAGCTTTGCGATCTTCAGACGCTTAAACTCGAGTCAGACAGTTTTATCGAAGAGAATTTACGTGCGTACTATTCCGATGTGCTGTGGTCGGTGAAAACGACGGATGGGGATGGATATATTTATGTGGTGATTGAACACCAAAGCACACCGGATGCGCATATGGCATTCAGACTGATGCGCTATGCGGTAGCGGCTATGCAGAAACATTTAGATGCCGGGCATCAGCAGTTGCCGCTGGTGGTGCCGATGCTGTTTTATCACGGCGCTAAAAGCCCGTACCCTTATTCGCTGTGCTGGCTGGATGAGTTTGCCAACCCGAAGCTGGCTCGTCAGCTGTATGCTGCGGCGTTTCCGCTGGTGGATATTACGGTTATTCCGGATGACGAAATTGTGCAGCATCGACGTATGGCGCTGCTGGAGTTAATTCAAAAACATATCCGTCAACGCGATCTTATGGGATTGGTCGAGCAAATTGTTTCCCTGCTACTTACCGGACTGACTAATGACAGCCAGATAAAGACGCTGTTTAATTATATTTTACGAACTGGCGATGCACCTCGATTCAGTGAGTTTATTCGTGGGGTTGCCGAACGTTCACCGCAGCATAAGGAACATTTGATGACGATTGCGGACAGGTTGCATGAGGCAGGATTTCAAAAAGGATGGCTTGAAGGCAAGCTGGAAGGTAAACAGGAAGGCAAACAGGAAGGACTGATAAAGGGGCGACGTGATGAGGCACTGCGTATTGCCCGCACCATGCTGGCAGATGGCATCGATATCAGCACGGTACAAAAAATCACCCGACTTTCCGCTGAAGAGATTCAGGGTTTAAGCCATTAGATATAGCTTAAACTGCCTAATTGCCTGCCCGGAAGCGCCGGGCAGCTCGATCTACTCTATTGCCGTTTTTACCGCCTCTCCGAGCTTCTGCATTACTTCCCGATGCTTGTCGTTTGGCGGCAATGCGCAGTTGATGCGCACACAGTTGCGATACTTCCCCGATGCGGAGAACAGAGAACCCGGTGCAACCTGGATTTTGAGGCGACAGAGCTGCTTAGCGACACAGACCATATCGACCTGGAGCGGCAGCTCGACCCACAGCATAAAGCCGCCTTTCGGTCGGGTGACGCAGATCCCGCAGGGGAAGTATTCCCGTACCCAGCAGGTGTAGATCTCCATATTGCGCTGATAAATCTGGCGCATACGCCGGATATGCCGATGATAATGACCTTCGCGCACAAAGGTCGCCGCCGCCAGTTGCGTAGCGGGAACGTTAGTGCCGATGACGGCGTACTTCATGTGCAGCAGCTTGTTGTAATAGCGACCGGGCACCACCCAGCCCACTCGCAGTCCGGGGGCGACGGATTTGGTAAACGAACTGCAGAGTATTACCCGACCATCGCTGTCCCAGGAGTGGATCGTGCGCGGGCGCGGGTACTCTGTGGCCAGCTCGCCATACACATCGTCTTCAAAAATGACGATGTCGTGACGCTGGGCGAGGGCGAGCACCGCCCGTTTACGCGCATCCGGCATAATGAATCCGAGCGGGTTGTTGCAGTTGGGAACCAGCAGCACACCTTTGATCGGCCACTGATCCAGCGCCAGCTCCAGCGCTTCAATGCTGATCCCGGTATCCGGATCGGTTGGGATCTCAATCACCTTGATCCCTAGGCCGCGCAGTAGCTGCATCGTGCCGTAGTAGGCCGGTGATTCAACGGCGACAATATCTCCGGGCTGACAGACCGTCAGCAGCGCCAGCGACATTCCGCTCTGACTGCCGCTGGTGATCACAATATCATCTGCATTAACCACCGAACCGCCGTCCAGCATCAGCCGTGCAATCTGTTGACGCAATTCCAGGCAGCCAGGTAATTCATCGTAACCCAGCACCGCCTTGAGATTATGCTGTGCCACGCGGCTTAGCTCGCGCCACAGCGGCTTCAGGCTGGGTTGATTAATATCGGGCACGCCGCTGCTAAACGGGATTATCGATTTGTCCGCATGACCTGCCAGCATGTCCAGCACCTGATCCCACTGGGTTATCTCGACCGGACGCTGTACCGGGCGCGACATTGGCGGCACCGGCGGCTGCGCTTTTTGTGGCGCGACAAAATAACCGGAACGTGGCTGGGGCGTGATCAGCTGGCGCTGTTCCAGCGTCTGATACGCCTGCTGGACGGTGCTGATGCTGACCCCATGCTCCTGGCTCAGGCTGCGAACCGAGGGCAGTTTTTCGCCATGGCGATACAGCCCTTGCTCAATGCGTTCGGCCAGCAGATTGGCCAGATGTTGGTAACGCGTCATGCTGTATCCCTCATGGGTACCATACAGATTAAAAAATCAGTACAGATTGGCGTGAAAAAAGCGATGCAGAACTCTTTTTAACCAATCTGTATGTTAAATAAAAGTACTTTGTGAGTCTGTATTGTTTTAGGCCAGATCCGTGAAGATAAAGCCTCTGGCAAGGTGGGGAGGCAAGGTATGGAATTTCACGAGAATAAAGCAAAACAGCCGTTTATTGGGTTTGTACTGATCTGGCGGGCATACAAGGCGTGGCGGCTGCGAGCGCAAACGCGGCGCCTATTGCAACAGATGAGCGATGAGCGGTTGCGGGACGTCGGGCTGCGACGCGATCAGGTGGAGTGATTTTCTTTCATCGACAGAGGCTGGGGGTTATCGCCCCGGCCTCTTTTACATTCACGATATTTATCAATTCATGCTTCTGGTTAGTCCGTTTCTTGATACTTACCCTGATAAGTATTATTTTCTCTTTAGCGATGAGAGGAAAGTAAGATGACTGAAGATGAACTGTTTGCCCGCCGCCCGATGGGGATGCGCATGGCAATGGTGGTACGCCAGTGGCGGGCCATTATTGATGCTGCCATCACCGATACTGGCCTGACGCAATCAAGCTGGACGGTATTGATGCAGCTGTATCAACTGGGAGACAACGTCTCGGTCAGTGAACTGGCGGAGGTGCAGGGCATTGAACTGCCGCCGCTGATGCGCACCCTCACACTACTGGAAAAGCAGGGCTACCTGCTGCGTTCCACATCGCCTTATGACAAACGCATCCGACTGTTAACGCTGACCGCGCAAGGCCGCTCAAGGCTTGAAGAACTTAACCGGGTGATTGAGACATACCAACATCGCGTCACCTGTACCATTCCTGAAGCAGAGCTTGCCGCCTTTAGCACGACGTTAAATCAACTCGCCTGCAATTTGCGGACAATCCGCGAAGAAGACAATCAACACTAAAAAACTATGATGACCCCAGAACAAAAATTTGCCCGTTGGGTAAGGGTGAGTATTGCCGCTTTCCTGGTAATATTCGCCTGGTTTATCGTTGCCGATATCTGGATCCCGCTGACGCCGGACTCCACGGTGATGCGTGTGGTAACGCCCGTTTCCTCACGCGTTTCCGGCTACGTCTCGCAGGTGCATGTGCATAACAATAGCCAGGTGAAGAAGGGCGATTTGCTGTACGAACTGGATCCGACGCCATTTATCAATAAGGTCGAGGCTGCGCAAATTGCCCTTGAGCAGGCGAAGCTGAGTAACCAACAGCTGGATGCGCAGATCGCCTCTGCCCGTGCCAACCTGCGCACCGCGCAATTCAACGCCCGCAACGATAAGACCACCTTAGACCGCTATCAGCGCCTGAGCGCCATGCAGAACGTGTCGCAATCTGATCTCGACAAGGTGCGTACCGCCTGGCAAACCAGCGAGCAGTCGGTGGCGGCGCTCAATGCCAGTATTCAGAACCTGCTGATCCAGCGCGGAGAGCGCGATGACAAACGTAACGTGACGCTGCAAAAATACCGTAACACGCTGGAAGAGGCGAAGCTGAACCTCGGCTGGAGCAAAGTATATGCCCAGACCGACGGCACGGTGAGTAACCTCCAGCTTAGCCCCGGACTTTACGCCACTGCCGCTACGCCGCTACTGGCGCTGGTCAGCCATCAGACCGATATCGTGGCCGACTTTCGCGAGAAAAGTCTGCGCCACACTAAAGTGGATACCGATGCCGCCGTGGTGTTCGACGCCATGCCGGGCAAGGTTTTCTCTGCCCGCGTCACCAGCAGCGATGCCGGTATTCTGGCGGGCCAGGAACAGGTTAATGGCCAGTTGTCGCAACCGGAACAGTCCACCCGCTGGGTGCGCGATGCCCAGCGTATGCGCATTCACGTCGCGCTGAACGAACCGCTTGACACGCCGTTACCGACCGGGGCGCGCGCCACGGTACAGCTGTATAACAGCGAGGGCGTGTTCGCCCGCACCTTTGCCGGGGCGCAGATCCACCTCGTTAGCTGGCTGCATTATGTCTATTAACACACTGGCCCACGTCTTTACGCCGCACGGGAATATTGTCTACACCGCCAATGATTTTCGCCAGACCCTGCGTATCTCCGTTGCCGGGACAATCGCGCTGAGTATTTCGACCTTCTACAACGTGCAGTACGGCGTGTTCTTTGTGGTTTATCCGCTGATGCTGCTGTCGCTGGTACCGGTATTCAACCGCCATGTGGCAACACAGTTCGTGTTCAGCGCGGCAGTGAACTGCGTTGAAATGGTGCTGATCGTCGGTTATCTTTCACAGTGGCCGCTGGTTATGACACTGGTGGTGTTCGGCCTGTATGTGATGCGTTTTCGTTTTATGAGCAAAGGACCGCTGTTTCTGCTCGGTTCGATGGGCGTGGTGTGCCAGAGTACGATGCTCAACTTTATGAGCTATCCCACCACCAACTGGCATACGCTGATGTTCTCCAATATGGAAGCCTGCGTCATGGCGGTGGCGCTGAGCGCGCTGCTGCATTATCTGATCCCGGACGTGGAACCCCGCCAGCCACCGCCGCGCATTGAGAAAGATGCCGCCCGGGTGCGCCATGAATCGCTGCTTTCCGGCACGGTGGCGACGATGATTTTTGTGGTCTTCCAGATCTGCGATTTGAGTGATTCGCTGTCGGCGCTGATGGCAGGCATTTTGATCCTGTTTCCGATGCACTACCGCGGCGCGGTGATCAGCTCGATTTGGCGCGTGGTCGGCGTGGTGCTGGCCTGCCTGTATATTCTGCTGGTACAGCTGCTTATCTATGATTTCAGCAACCATATGCTGCTGATGATGCCGCTGATTGGCCTCGGGCTGGCGTTCAGTGCCCGTCTGCACGTAATGGAAAAAGTCGGGGCAGGCGTGGGTTTTGCCAGTATCACTACCATCGGCATTATGTTTGGCCAGAACCTGCACCCGGATCAGGACCTGGTATTCAGCGATCTGTACCGCATCACTTCCGTCACCGTCGCGCTGGTGGCAACGCTCACCATGGTATTTCTGGTGCACCGGGTTTTGAACTGCTTTGCCGCGACGCGGTTTGTGATTACCGAGTGAATGGGGGCAAGTGCCGGATGGCGGCTGTGCCTTATCCGGCCTACGGGGAAGTGCTATTTCCAGGCCCGGTAAGCGTAGCACCACCGGGCGTTTTCAAATTGCCTGCTATTTCACCGTTCTCAAATTATTCAGAATACGATTTATTTGTTCGAGAAATAAAAATATATAAATTATAAATATTCTGAATTTTAATAATTGTGACCTTATAAACAAATTTATTTTTACGATTAAATATGATGGGTGTGATTATTATATTTTAAAGGGTATAAATCCATATGACATGGGAATATAAAGTATCGACAGGTATACTGAGCCATAACGGTGAGTTAATTGCTTATTGCTACAGTGGTGCCGGTGAATCAAAGGATAAACCGAACTGTGAACACATACGTAACAAGGGCCCCATTCCTCGAGGTATTTATTTTATTGCAGGATGGAATAATCACAAAAGCCCCTCCGCTATCATCCTTGAACCTATTGCAGGGACCAATACTTTTGGCAGAGATCATTTCGAAATTCATGGCGATAAAAAAGGGCAGCCACCGGGAACGGCATCTGCAGGGTGTATCATTATGAATGGACAAGATAAGCGCCAAACCATTTACGATTCGGGTGATACAATTTTGGTGGTAAGATAATGAAATTTATTATTATCTTCTTTCTATTTATGCTTTCGGGTGCCTCCTGCGCTGCAGAGCATACTGCACCTCAGCTTCTGCAGATGATAAATGAAAAAGGAGCAAATGCTGTTGTACACACACTTTATCATGACAATGAATCAGAATGGTGGAACCATATTATTCCTGAAATTAGCAAAGGTAATAATGACTGGTTAACGGTGGCTAGTGCTCTTGAACCCGGAGTTGATGCCAGCACGGCGGAAGATTTGCAGGGGGCGGTATCTGAAGCTATTCCACATAACCCTGCCGGTGTTCTGGCTATTCTCAACGATAACAGACCATTGCTGACTATTGAGCAGATATGTGCATTTGCCTCTTTCCCTGAGTCAGAAGAAGAAATGGATAAGCTATTTGTTAACTCCATCAGGGAAATGTATAAGATCAAAACGGCAGAAGGGAAACGGTGTATTGCGGTCATGATAAATACTGTCGAAAATTCTGTTCCCTTTAATAAGGATTTATAAATGGCTATCCCTGGATATATGTCAATAATCGATGATGCTGGTAATGTTATCAAAGGTAGTGTGATAGTAAAAGACCGTGAAAATCAGATCGAGGTTTTAGGTTTGTATCATAATGTGAGTTACAACTCTGACTTGCATAATGGAAGGGTATTGAGTAAACGTCAACATCGTCCATTTTTAATTGAAAAGGAAATTGATGCTTCTAGTGTGCTTTTGTATAAAGCATTAAGTACCGGAGAAACATTAAGGAAAGCGGCTATTGATCTCTATCGAATAAATGATGCTGGTCAGGAAGAGGTCTATTTCACGATAACCCTGGAAGATGTGAAAGTCGTTACGATTTTTTCACTGATGCACGATGTTAAAGATCCTTATTACGAAAAACAGACCCATCTTGAACTTGCTCAGTTCCGCTACAAGAAGATTACCTGGCACTATCATGATGGGAATATAGTCCACTCTGATGATTGGGATTATCGCTTAGGGTCTTGAGTAAATGGCTCTGGATAAAATGATGTCACCCTGAGCCGTAATGCAATCAATACACGGCGCTTATACTCCTGAGCGCCGTCTGGCATCTGAGAATTTATCCCTGCTTGCGCGGCTTCGCCGAAATCACGTTGATAAACTCCTGCACCTGCTGTTGCTTACGCGCGGACAGCTTGCATACTCGACGCAGCGACTGCAATAACGCCGGTTCTTCCGGCTCCGGCAGTTTTGTCGTTAGCACAATACAGCCTGGCATCACTCTGACATCGAATTTGCAGCCGGTGGCGAAACCGGCGGCTTCCAGCCACTGGCCTTTCATAATAATTGCCGGAACATGCGTGTAATCCGGATAACGACTCGCATAAGTGACGGTGCCCAGACGATTATTTGCCGGGGAGACTTCTGGATCGGTGAATTCTGCAATAGAATGCTTGGTAGTCATGATGGCTATTCTCCGAGAATAGTGATTGTGATTAGCGAGGCGCTCGTGTTGCAGCACGGGCGTCTTGCGATAAATAACACCTGTAAATTTACCCAGTAAATAAAAATAAAGCCAGCTAAAAATAGACAATAATAAACGCGTAACTGGAATTATAAATGTGGGAATTAAATTGAGGGGAAATATAAAGTAGCCGGATAAGCAAAGCGCCATCCGGCAATAAAATTAGTGCAGCGTAGTCATATGGTACTGCTTAAAATTCTCCGCCTGCGACAGCACACCCATATACACATCATCATTCGCCACCGGCGGGAACTTGTGCTTGTGCAGCAGCAGGATCAGCTCTACCTTCAGTTTCGCCTTAATATCATCACGCTTGCTCCAGTCCGGATACTTCGAGGTGTTATCGACCACCGCCTTCATCTCTTTCGCCAGCGCCAGCATCTTGTCGTCCTCATAGGTGAACTGATACTTATCGCGCATATGCGCCAGAATGTCGTAAAAGGCTTTCTCCTCGATATCAATCCCCATCTCGGCATAGGTGCCCATCTCGGTTTTAATATCGTAGATAATATCGGTCATCTCCTGGCTGAAGGTATCAAACTCTTCACCGTTGAGGACGTCATCTTCCCGGCGCTCGTTATATTTATCCATAATGGACTGGAAACGACGGGTGAAGTTGATCCCCTGAAGCTGGTTGATCTGTTTAAAGTCGCTGATGGCTTTTTCCAGCAGCTTTTGCAGCAGTTGGATCTTTGTTGCTGGCAGTTTGATCTTATTAATGCGCGCCAGATAATCGTCGTCGAAAATATCGATCGACTCCGCTTTCTTGTCGCCCAGGAAAAATAGCTCTTCCACGCCGTCGGCTTTCAGCGCTTCGGCGATCATTTCGCGCACGCGGGCGTTCATCTGCGTAACGTCCGGCGCGTCGCCTTTGGTCAGCTTGAAGACAATAGAGCGTACGGCAATGTAAAAATGGATATGGTCGCGCTCGGCCTGCGACAGCGCCTCGCTGCCGCAGCAGACGTCATAGGCCGCTTTCAGCCGCTTCACCAGCCCCATAAAGCGGCGTTCCTGCTTCTGGGTGCGCATGACAAATTCTGCCGCGAAGTTCAGGCAGGCAAGCTGCGCCTGCGGCTCGCCGCTGAAATAAGGGCGGCTGTCGAATTCATGGAACACCTGCGCCAGCAGATCGAGATGATTTTTCACCTCAATGACTGACTGCTGAATATCTTCAAAGTTGGTGGCGTCAATGCGCGAATACATCGCCAGCGCCTGGTTCATCTGGCGCTTAATGCCGATATAGTCGACGACCAGCCCTTTGCTTTTGCCTTCCAGCTTGCGGTTAACGCGGGAGATGGTCTGGATCAGGTTATGCTTTTGCAGCGGCTTATCGATATAAATGGTGTCCAGCTCCGGCACGTCAAAACCGGTCAGCCACATGTCCACCACGATGGCGATTTTGAAATTCGACTTCGCGTTTTTGAACTGTTTATCCAGCTCTTTGCGGTACTCTTTACTGCCCAGCAAATCGTACAGTTTCGCGTCATCGTCTTTACCGCGTGTCATCACCATCTTGACCATTTCGGACGGCGGCAGTTCTTTCTCCTCCTGCCCGGTCAGCTCAACCCCCTCCGGGGCCTGCTTAACTTCAAACCACGCGGGACGAAAGTCTTTCAACTGACGATAGAAATCCCAGGCAATCTCGCGGCTGGCGCAGACAAACATCGCTTTGCCTTTCACCGTTGAGCCTTCGGCGACACGTTTTTCATAGTGCTGCGCAAAGTCTTCCGCCAGCGCTTTCAGGCGGTCTTCATCGCCAAGAATGGCGTTCATGGTGGCGCTGGCTTTTTTGCTCTCGTCGATTTGCCACTCGTTGGTACCGGCGTCGGCGCACTCTGCGTAGTACTTTTCCACCTCTTCCAGCTTGCGAGCATCAAGAATCACTTTTGCGGCGCGGCCTTCGTAGACGATGCGCACGGTGATCTCATCCTGCACGGATTCGGTCATGGTGTAGCTGTCGATAATGCTGCCAAAGACTTCCATCGTGGCGTCGATAGGCGTGCCGGTAAAACCAACGTAGGTGGCCTGCGGCAGTGAGTCGTGCAGATATTTGGCGAAACCGTAGGTTTTGCGCACCCTGCCGCTCTCTTTATCGACGATCACTTTCTGATCGAGGTTGACCTGGCTGCGGTGCGCTTCGTCGGAAATACAGATGATATTGCTGCGCCCGGAGAGCAGCTCGGTATCTTCGGTAAATTTATGGATAGTGGTCAGGAAGACGCCGCCGCTGTTGCGACCGGCCAGTTTTTCCCGCAGATCCTCGCGGCTGGTGACGGGCACCACGGTGTCGTCGCCGATATAGTTTTTGGTATTGCACATTTGCGCCGAGAGCTGATCGTCGAGATCGGTGCGGTCGGTGATTAGCACGATGGTCGGGCTGGCGAACTCGACGCTTTTCATCAGCAGGCGGGTTAAGAACTGCATGGTGTAGCTCTTGCCGCAGCCGGTCGCGCCAAAGTAGGTGCCGCCCTTGCCGTCGCCGAAAGGTTTACGCGCCCGTTCGATGCTGTAGTACAGCTTGCGCGCCGCATAGTACTGCGGGTAGCGGCAGCAGATTTTCACTTCATGTTTGGCTTTATCCGGGAAGCAGATAAAGTTTTTGATCACGTCCAGCAGGCGGACCGGGTGAAACAGCCCCTGAATCATCGAGTGCAGGGAAGGGATGCCGTCCTGCTCGCGGTTTTCATTGCCGGTGACTTTGCGCCACGAGTAGAAATACTCGTACGGCGCAAACAGGTTGCCCATGCGGTTATTGACGCCGTCGCTGATAATGCACAGCGCGTTATAGACAAACAGCTGCGGAATATCGCGGCGATAGCGGGTGCAGAGCTGTTTATACGCATCGCCAATATTGGCTTCCTGCTCGCGCACCGCGCTTTTAAATTCAAACACTACTAACGGCAGGCCGTTGATATACAGGATGGCATCCGGAATGCGCGGCTGGTTTTCTTTGCCGGTGATGGTCAGTTGATTGACGATTTTTACCCGGTTCAGCGGCTGGGTAAGATGGTAACTTGCCGGCGTTTCTGCGGCCTGTTGCAGCGGAACCTCTTCGGTATCGAACAGTTCACGCAGCGCGGCGGGCAGGTGCCGGGTGTCGAGCAATTCGATATAGAGATCTTTCTGCTGGCGATCGTCGCGTTTAAACAGGAAACCGTTGGCCAGCCAGGCGCAGAAGGTTTTATTGCTTTCATAGAGATCGGAGGCGGGCAGTGTGGTGAATTGTTTGATCAGCCGCTGGATCTCTTCTTCGGTGATGCCGTCGGCCTGATAGCGCGCGGCGAGGTAATGACGAAGATCGTCTTCGATAATCACCTGATCTAGGCTGGAACGCGGCACATTATCGCCGATCAGGTGCTGATAGCCCTGATCCTGTAACAGTTCAATTATCGCCTGTTCTAACTTCGCTTCACTGAATGAGAGAGGCATATCTCGCTCCGGCCCTGGCTGATTTTCTGGTAAGGGTTCCTGTAACAGAGAAAACCTTAACAGAAAGCCCCTGATTTTTCAGGGGCAAAATGCGTTATGCGGGTTCGGTTTGGTTGGCTAAGTTTGGTAGATCCTCCAGGGAGAGCTCGCCGGAGATGAGTTTGGGGAGCAGGGTGTCACGGAGGTTTGTTAAAGCAGCTATTTGCCGTGTATTGCTTACTACTTTTTCAAAATGTTGGTGAGCTAACCGTGTAAATTCATCTACTATATTTTTAGACGGTATAACTAAATTAATAGTTTTAAAGGCACTTTTGCTAATTTCTGCAAATGTCGTTCCTCCAGCCATTCCCTTAATATCATCCATAATATTTTCAAGCCAGTAGATAATATATTCTGACGATAAATTTTTAGATGAAGGGATGGCTATATATCCTTGGTTTATAGCCATAGGCGTTTTAGCCAGTGCTAAATATCCTATTGGTGCTCGTGATGACATCAAAACTGTATCAGTTGGTAATAAACCAGATGAGATTTTTTTCAAACCTAACTCTGTAATTTTTTTGCTGGTATCCAGTAATACCTTACTATCATTACCTGTTAAGTCTTTAGGTGATGTCCAATGAATAGCGCCATTTTCCCAAAAATCTGCATTTGAAGTGCTTGGCGTTGAACCACCTTTCACAACTAATTCGTCGCCAGCAGTGGATATTTTCCAACCTTTTGGTACCCAGCCCAGCTCTGTTTCTTCAAACTCAGCCGGGAACAGTGCACGAATATTCGCCGGAAGTGGTTTGAAATCTGCACTGTTGCGTACTTTTTGACGCAGTTCAGTGCGAGATTGCAGCGCTTCCGGGATTGGGTTTCCCGCATCCAGCGCGTTATCAATCACCGGGTCGAAATCCACAAACCAGGATTTGAACAGGGTTTGGGACATTTGTTCCAGGGTTTGGTTGATTTGGCGATTGAGTGTTATTTTTGTATTAAGGCTCCCTAAAATATCAATTATATCTTTCTGTTCGCTTAAACTAGGCAATGAAATAGGGAAGCTTTTTAAGTAAGCAAGATTTATTTTAGGGACGCCGGTGCACTCTGAATCTTGAATTAGTTTATTAATTGCTTTTTGCGAAGATACAAAATAATAAACATATTCAGGCAATGCCTTGTCAGGATCTACACGGAGACGCATTTGATTTGATGATAGTAAATATTTTTTGAAACGATGCTTAGTACTAATAAGCCCCGTTTGCCCTAACGTTCCTTTTTTTGTGAATATAATGTCTCCAGCCCTACACTCACTACGTGAAAGTTTTTGGAATATGTGTTCCGGTACAAATACAAAGTCACTATCTTTGAAATCATCTAATCCGATGGATAAGTTACTTCCTCGAATAATTGGATACCCACTGTCTGTATAAGCCGCAGCTGGTAAATTTGAGCCAAAAGGTCCATCTACTGCGCCATCAAAACCCAGTGCCAGATCACCTAAGGTTGTTTGTTTCCATTTACTCCCCATAACCCAGTGCCTCCAGGTTCTGACGAATTGCATTATCCAGTTCTTCTGCCTGCTTCATCTGCGCAAACAACGTCTGCGACAACTCGCGCATTTTAGTTTCAAACGCCACGCCGTCGTCTTCCTGCTCGGCGGCACCGACGTAGCGGCCCGGGGTCAGCACATAGTCGTTAGCCTTTATCTCTTCAATAGTTGCGACTTTGCAGAACCCGGCCTGATCGTCGTATTGCGCCAGCTTACTGTCGCCGCGCTTAATACGCTCGGCCAGCTCTTCCGGCGTGCTGCGCCAGGCGTGGTAGGTGTCGGCGATGGTGGCGATATCGTCCGCCGTCAGCTCTTTAGTCGTGCGATCAATCATGCTGCCGAGATTACGCGCATCGATAAACAGCGTTTCGCCCTGACGGTTGCGATAGCCCTTGGCCGGATCGGCTGCCTTCGATTTGGTCATAAACCACAGGCACACCGGGATCTGGGTGGTGAAGAACAGCTGGCCGGGCAGGGCAATCATGCAGTCGATCAGATCGTTTTCGATCATCTGCGCGCGAATTTCGCCTTCGCCGCTGGTGTTGGAACTCATCGAGCCGTTCGCCAGCACAAAACCGGCGGTGCCGTTGGCCGACAGCTTGGAGAGTATATGCAAAATCCAGCCGTAGTTGGCATTACCGGTCGGCGGCGTGCGGTAGCCCGCAAAGCGCGGGTCTTTGGTCAGCTCGGCGTCGTTGCGCCAGTCTTTCAGGTTAAACGGCGGGTTAGCCAGAATATAGTCGGCTTTCAGGTCCGGGTGCTGGTCGCTGAAGAAGGTGTCCGCCGGGCGCTCGCCAAGGTTGGCGGAAAGCCCGCGAATGGCAAGGTTCATCTTCGCCAGCTTGTAGGTGGTGGCCGTCAGCTCCTGGCCGTACAGGGCGATATCGCGGCTTTTCCCCTGATGGCTTTCAACAAATTTCACCGACTGGACAAACATCCCCGCCGAGCCGCAGCACGGGTCATAAATTTTGCCCTGGAACGGTTCAAGCATTTCGGTCAGCAGTGTCACCACGCATTTTGGCGTATAGAACTCGCCGCCGCCTTTGCCCTCGGTGGCGGCAAACTTGCCGAGGAAGTATTCGTACACGCGGCCGACCAGGTCTTCCTTCGACAGCGCTTCCACGTCGGTTTCGTGGGCCAGCGTTTCGATGTTATCGATGGTGTCGATCAGTGATGCCAGCTTCTTGGTTTCCAGATTCTGACGGCTGAAGTAGTTGTCCGGCAACGCGCCTTTCAGCGACGGGTTGCGCTTCTCAATGGTGGAGAGCGCGGTATCAATGCGTACGGCAATATCATCCTGCTTGGCGTGCTGTTTAATGAACGACCAGCGTGCCTCTTCCGGCAGATAGAAGATGTTGTCCTGCTGATAGAAGACTTCCATTTCGAGGAAATCGCCCTGGCCTTCGTCTTCCATCTGTTTACGACGGGCTTCAAACTTATCGCTGATAAATTTGAGGAACACGAGGCTCAGCACCACGTGCTTGTACTCGGAGGACTCTACGCTGCCGCGAAGCTGGTTCGCGGTATCCCATAATGTGTCTTCAAAGCCTTTCTTTGCTTTGGCTTTTTTCGTTGGTGCTTTGGCCATGATGAACTCAATCAGGAAAAATTTGTGGGCTATTGTAACGGTAAAAGCGGTGAAGTTCGCCCTTTAGTCGATTTCCAGTTCGTCGAACAACTGCAAATCCACATCCAGCAGCTCAACCGCATTGCTGCGTCGAATGCCGACGTTATTTTCAATCAACAGCTCCAGCAGGCGATCGCCGTCGATTAACGTAATCGGCGCGGCACCCGGAAACAACGCTGCTTCCGCGCATTTGGCAGCAAATTTCCCGGTAGTGATCAGCGTGCCGCGAATGGCTTTGTGATAGGGCAGAGCGCCGCGCAGCTGATCGATATACGGACGGGTAATGGTATTTTGCATCCGCTTCACCTGTACGACTTCGGTGATGGTGGTGATGCCCACCTGCACCTGACCAATCACATCCACGCCTTTATCGCCGGAGGCTTTGGTCACTTCAACCTGTTCGTAGCCCATCGCTTCCAGTAATTGCCCGACCAGATGCTCAAACTTGTACGGATTCATGGTGCTGATTTGCTCGCGCAGCAGTTCTTTTTGCTGTTCGTTATAGCGCTTCACGGCGTCCAAAAGCTCTTTACGCGGATCGCTTTTTCGCGCTGGCAGCGCTTTTCCGAGCCAGGCTCGCCCGGCATCAGTGATGCGATAGCTCATGCCTTCGCGGTTCACCATTTCGCGATCGATCAGGTTATTGAGGCGAGAGTAGAGCGTGCTCTTAACGGAACTGACTGAAGCGAATTTGGAGTGCTGGTGCAAAAAGGCCTGCCATTCGGGAAGTAAATCCGCGCGACGCGACATTTCCCGGCCTGCCAGTAGCTCCAGAAGCTGCAAGATGCCTTCCTGATCGTCTAACGAACGCAATGTCTTTTCGTCATCGTGCAGAAATTGTTGCCCACGAGGAGTCGGTTGCCAGACATCATCTGGCGTGCTTTTCATCAGGTCAAACTGAGGGTAGTTGAGGAACAAATAGCAGCCGTAGCTGTGGCGTGGGTTCAGAATATGGTTATCGGTATCCCAGATACGGCGGGCGATTTCGGCATCTTCACCTGACAAGCGCTCGCTGATCCACAGATCCGGTTCGGACCAGTCAACGGGTTGTTGCGGGGTTCCTGTTTGCTCGTGAATGGCGGTAATCATATCCCGCACGGCTTTCAGGGAATAGCCTGAAACGGCTTTCATCATCGCTTTTACCTGGGCGTAGGTTGGAAAAAGCGGGGTAATCACTTTGTAATTTTTCACGTTGGTCCCTTAACGAGTGCAATGGCAATAGCTTGCCATACCAGATGAAAAATTCCATGGGATGAATCACTTATCGGAATGAAAACTGCCCATGCCGGATGGCGGCTGCGCCTTATCCGGCCTACAAGGAGCAGGATTTCCAGGCCCGGTAAGCGTAGCGCCACCGGGCAATTCAGCAGGGGATTACTTCTTCAATCCCGCAAACGCAGCTCTGATCTCGTCTTCCGGCAGGTTAATGCCGATAAACACCAGCAGGCTGTGCGGTGTTTCGTCGCCCCACGGGCGGTCCCAGTCGGCGCTGTACAGGCGCTGGACGCCCTGGAACAGCAGGCGGTTTGGCTCGCCTTCAATCCACAGCATACCTTTGTAGCGCAGCAGCTTCTCGGCGGATTCCAGCAGCAGGTTTTCCATCACTCGCGACACGTCGCTGATGTTTACCGGGTAATCCAGCTCGACGACGATCGAGGAGATATCGTTTTGCTTGTCGGCGATAAAGTGGAAGCGCGGTTTGGCGCTGACTACGTTCTCTTCCAGCATAAAACCGTTGGTATCGAACAGCAGGGAGAGGTCGATATCACCATGCGTCACGGTGTAAATCGGTGCACGGGCGTTGATGCGCGCCAGGCGCTCACGCAGTTTTTCACTTTCACCTGCGACGTCGGTTTTGGTCAGCAGGATCCGGTCTGCGTAGCCTACCTGCGACTGGGCGATGGTGAACTGGTTCATCTGCTCGTCGGCATGTACCGCGTCAACCAGCGCAATCACGCCGTCCAGCAGGTAGCGTTCGCAAATCACTTCATGGGAGAAAAAGGTCTGAATAATCGGGCCGGGGTCGGCCATGCCGGTGCACTCGATCACCAGACGGTCGAAATTGATGGTGCCTTTGTCGAGGTTGTCGAGCAGGTCTAACAGTGCGTCTTCCAGCTCACTGGAGCGGGTACAGCAAATGCAGCCGTTGGTCAGAGTTTTGATCTGCGTAGCGCGATCGCCAATCAGCTGATCGTCCACCGAGACTTCGCCGAATTCGTTTTCGATAACGGCAATCTTGTAACCGTGCTGCTCGTTGAGAATATGGCGCAGCAGGGTGGTTTTACCCGCGCCAAGAAAACCGGTGAGTAGGGTAACTGCAATCGGGGTCATTCACTTCTCCTTCTAACAGCAACTGCTTCCGCCGCTACCGTAGCGGGCTTCCTGGCGCTCGCGGAAGAATTCTTCGTAAGTCATGTACGGCTTATCGGGATGGTTGGTCTTCATGTGCTCGACGTAGTTGTCGTAGTCCGGAATGCCAATCAGCATCTTTGCCGCCTGACCGAGATACTTCTTTGCCTGACCTAAAGTACCAAACATGGAACGCCCCGGATATATGTTGAGCTCGTGGATGCAGGCTATTTCACTTGCCATTTTGACCGCGGGCAGTGCTCGCAATCCTCACGTACTGTGTGTACGCTCCGGTTGCTGCGCGCTGTCCGCGGCCAAACTGACTGCGCCAATTACGCCTGCGGCACTAAGTGATTGAGGCCGGGAGCGCTGTGCGCCACCCGGCTTCAGGTTAGTGGTGTGAAGAGGTCTTCACGCCGCCTTCCGGCACCGGTACATACGGTGTCTCTTTATCAGAGCGACCGTTGATGGCGCGGGCTTTCTGCCAGGTACGGAACCCGTAGAAAATGATGCTGTACACCACCACCAGGAACAGAATACTCAGACCTGCGTTGGTGTAGTTGTTGACGACGATGTGGTTCATGTTGGCAATCTGCTGAGCGGTCAGTTCGCCGCCGTTAGCAATCTTCTCTTTGTACTGATTCGCCATGAAGAAGAAGCCTTCCATCTGCGGGTTGGTGCTGAACAGTTTCAGACCCAGCGCCCAGGTGGTGCAGATAAGCAGCCATACAGCCGGAACAACGGTAACCCAGATGTATTTGGTGCGCTGCATTTTAACCAGCACCACGGTGCCCAGAACCAGTGCCACGGCAGCCAGCATCTGGTTAGAGATACCGAACAGCGGCCACAGGCTCTTAACGCCGCCCAGCGGGTCAACAACGCCCTGATACAGCAGGTAACCCCACAGGCCTACGCAGCCCGCAGTACCGATGATACCCGCAACCAGGGAGTCGGTTTTCTTCAGGAACGGCACGAAGTTACCCAGTAAATCCTGCAGCATAAAGCGGCCAGAACGGGTACCGGCATCCAGTGCGGTCAGGATGAACAGCGCTTCGAACAGAATACCGAAGTGGTACCAGAAGCCCATATCAGCCATCGGCAGCACTTTGTGGAACACGTGAGCGATACCAACAGCGAGTGTTGGTGCGCCACCTGCGCGGTTCAGAACGGACGGTTCACCGATGTCTTTCGCGGTTTGCAGGATCTGCTCAGGCGAAATGACGAAGCCCCAGGAGCTGACGGTCGCTGCCGCATGTGCGGTGACGTCTTTCAACTGCGCCATAATCAGCGGTGCGTTTTCGCCGCTCATTTCATGCAGGTTCGGCATGGTGATGCCAAGGCCCGCAGGCGGGGTGTTCATCGCGAAGTACAGACCTGGTTCGATGATAGACGCGGCAACCAGCGCCATAATTGCGACAAAGGATTCCATCAGCATCGCGCCGTAACCGATAAAGCGCGCGTCGGTTTCACAGGCCAGCAGCTTCGGTGTGGTACCGGAAGCAATCAGCGCGTGGAAGCCAGATACCGCACCACAGGCGATGGTGATGAACAGGAACGGGAACAGAGCGCCTTTCCACAGCGGGCCAGTACCATCAACGTACTGCGTCATTGCCGGCATTTTCAGTTCCGGGTTGAGGATAACAATCCCCACCGCCAGACCGACGATAACGCCGATTTTCAGGAAGGTAGCCAGATAGTCGCGCGGGGCGAGGATCAGCCATACCGGCAGCAGCGCAGAGATAAATGCGTAGCCGATCAGGGTAAAGGTAATGGTGGTGTCTTTAAAGGTCAGCGCCGGGCCCCAGTACGGGTCGTGCGCAATCACGCCGCCGAAGTAGATAGAGGCAACCAGCAGCACAATACCAATCACCGACACTTCGCCCACGCGTCCCGGTCGCAGGAATCGCATGTAGATCCCCATGAACAACGCGATAGGTACGGTTGAGCAGACGGTGAACACACCCCACGGGCTTTCTGCCAGTGCTTTCACTACGATCAACGCCAGTACTGCGAGGATGATGATCATGATTAAGAAGCAGCCGAACAGCGCAATGGTTCCCGGTATCGGGCCCATCTCTTCTTTGATCATCTCACCCAGAGATGCACCGTTACGGCGGGAAGAGATAAACAGCACCATGAAGTCCTGCACCGCACCGGCCAGCACGACGCCTGCCAGCAGCCACAGCGTACCAGGCAGGTAGCCCATCTGCGCAGCCAATACCGGCCCAACCAGCGGACCTGCACCTGCGATAGCGGCAAAGTGGTGACCAAACAATACGTTACGGTTGGTTGGAACGTAGTTCAGACCGTCATTATTGATGACCGCCGGCGTGGCACGCGTTGGGTCAAGTTTCATCACCTTTTGGGCGATGTAAAGGCTGTAGTAACGATAGGCCACCAGATAAACAGAAACTGAGGCGACCACGATCCACAGGGCACTAATGTGTTCACCCCGACGTAATGCCACTACCGAGAGGCAGAATGCACCGATGATTCCGAGAATCACCCAGGGTATGTGCTTGAATATCTTTTTCGTATCCATAGTAAAACCTGGTATCTAATTAATAATTGGCCGAAGCCGCGTGGGTTTGATCTTGTGTTTGAGGAGGTTATTTGACTGCTATGTTGGGGGGATCTTGCCAGAGAATTACGCGCGTAAAGTAAGGTAAATAAGTGAGCGGTTGTATGTCAGCTTAAGCGGTCCCAAGTGTCAGTGAGCGGTAAACTGCGGGGGGAACGGGGAAATTTATGTGATTGAGATCACTAATAAACCCGCTTAGCGCTTTGGCAGACGGCGTGGATCGACGAATCGTCGATGCTGAGATCGATTCAACTAGCACAAATTTCATAAAGTTTTCCCTTTCCAGGCCGAAAATTCTGACATCTGTCTAGCGGAAAGAGAAAACATGTTAAAACGAATGAAGATTGTTACCAGCTTACTGCTGGTATTGGCGCTATTTGGCCTTTTACAGCTCGCCTCTGGCGGCTTGTTTTTTAACTCACTTAAGAATGACAAAGAGAACTTTACCGTTCTGCAAACCATTCGCCAGCAACAGTCTGCGCTGAACGCCACCTGGGTTGAGCTGCTGCAAACGCGTAACACCCTGAACCGGGCAGGCATTCGCTACATGATGGATCAGAGCAATATCGGCAGCGGCGCGACCGTTGCCGAGCTGATGCAGGTGGCGAGTACGGCGCTGAAGCTGACGGAAAAAAACTGGGCGATTTACGAGTCGCTCCCACGCGATCCGCGTCAAAGCGAAGCCGCGTTCCAGGAGATCAATCGCACCTATGACATCTACCACGGCGCGCTGGCGGAGCTGATCCAGTTACTGGGTGACGGGAAGATCAACGCATTCTTTGATCAACCGACGCAGAGCTATCAGGATGGCTTTGAGAAGCAGTACATGAGTTACATGCAGCAGAATGATCGCTTGTATGACATCGCGGTGGAAGATAACAACAGCTCTTACAGCCAGGCGATGTGGGTGCTGATCTGCGTGCTGATTACCGTACTGGCGGCGATTATTGCGGTCTGGTTTGGTATCAAGCTGACCCTTATCTCTCCTATGAACCGTCTGATCGACAGCATTCGTCATATCGCCAGCGGTGACCTGGTGAAACGTATTGAAGTGGAAGGGTCCAACGAGATTGGGCAACTGGCGGAAAGCCTGCGTCACATGCAGGGTGAGCTGATGAATACCGTGGGTGACGTGCGTAACGGTGCCAACGCGATTTACAGTGGGGCCAGCGAGATTGCGATGGGCAATAACGATCTCTCCTCCCGTACCGAGCAGCAGGCTGCATCTCTGGAAGAAACCGCAGCCAGCATGGAACAGCTGACGGCGACCGTGAAGCAGAACGCCGAAAACGCGCGTCAGGCCAGCCATTTGGCGCTGAGTGCTTCTGAAACCGCGCAGAAAGGCGGCAAAGTGGTGGATAACGTGGTGCAAACCATGCGTGACATCGCGTCCAGTTCGCAGAAAATCGCCGACATTATCAGCGTCATCGACGGCATTGCCTTCCAGACTAACATTCTGGCGCTCAACGCCGCGGTAGAAGCAGCACGTGCTGGCGAGCAGGGCCGTGGATTTGCGGTGGTTGCGGGTGAAGTGCGTAACCTGGCCCAGCGTAGTGCGCAGGCCGCGCGCGAGATCAAGAGCCTGATTGAAGACTCGGTCAGCCGCGTGGATGTAGGTTCAACCCTGGTAGAAAGCGCCGGTGAAACCATGGATGAGATCGTCAATGCGGTAACCCGCGTGACCGATATCATGGGTGAAATCGCCTCTGCTTCTGATGAACAGAGCCGCGGTATTGACCAGGTGGGTCTGGCCGTTGCCGAGATGGATCGCGTGACGCAGCAGAACGCCTCGCTGGTGGAAGAATCCGCCGCCGCCGCTGCGGCGCTGGAAGAGCAGGCTAGCCGCCTTACTCAGGCCGTTGCCGTGTTCCGTATTCAGCATGACCAACAGCGCGCGCGTGACGTTGCGGCCGCTAAACCGGTTTCAACGGTCCAGCCGCGCAAAGCCGCGGTAACGGATGCCGGGGATAACTGGGAAACGTTCTAAGCCTGTGATGCCGGATGGCGCTATCGCTTATCCGGCCTACGGGAAAGTTACGTGGTTGCCGGAAATGTTACGTAGGCCCGATAAGGCGTAGCCGCCATCGGGCAATTAGCGCAACATCAGGTGCATGGCGCAGCGCGATTCAAATGCCAGTCCATGCGCCGCTTCCTCTTCTCTTTTCTGGCGCAACTTTGCAGGTAGAGTCTCGTCAGCCAGCATTTCAAATCCCAGTCGCGCGTACCATGGCGCATTCCACGGCACATTGCGGAAGGTGGTCAGCGTGAGCGACGTGTAACCTTTCGCGCGCGCCTGTTCGGCAACATACTCAATCAATCTGCGGCCAATTCCTTTTCCCTGCCACTCCAGATGCAGCGACAGTTCAGCAATAAACAGCGATGACCCCAGCGTTTCGGCAACCAAAAAACCGACCGGAAGCGCATCGACCTGCGCCAGCCAGCTCATGCCTGCGGCGGCAAAAGCCTGATGCTGAGCAGCCGATAAAATCTGGTCTTCAGCAATCCACGCCAGTTCGGGGATGCGTAAAAAACGTTGCCCCGCAGATCGTTCGATGGCGGGAAGAGCGGCAGTGTCTGCCAGAGTAGTAGCGCGCAAGGTGATGTTCATACGAGGAGCATAACATGCCCGATAAACGCGGTGTTATCGGGCATCTGGAGGATTAATCTTTACGCGGATCGCTGATGGGTTGGCGAACCAGGAAGATGTAGGCGAGGGCACCCACCATGGTGACGCAGCCGCAGATGATCAGCGCCAGGCGGAAAGAGTTGGTGGTATCAACAATAAAACCGGTGACGATCGGTGCGAACGACGCGCAGATAAAGCTGGCAAAGTTCTGGATACTACCCACGGAAGCGGTCATACGTGAGGCGACGGCGACGTGGATCAGACCCCAGCACGAGGTACCTGCGAAGTGGATACAGAACAGCGCCATACCGATCAGTAACACGGCGGTCATTGACGTTGTGGCCTGCGGCACGACGAAGGTGAAGGCTGCGGAGCAGAACATCCCGGCGATAATACAAATCTTACGGCTCTTAATCGGTGCCATACCGCCTTTCACCAGCCAGTCGGTGACAAAACCGTTAATCAGCATGCCGGCTGCGCCAAACAGGAACGGGATCGCCGCCATTAATCCGGTGCTTTTTAAATCCAGGTTGTAGGAGGTTTGCAGGTAGCCCGGCAGCCAGGCCAGGTATAGCCATGCGGTATAGTTGATGCCGCTAAAGCCCAGCATCATGCCCCACATGGTACGGTTGCGGAACAGGCTGCGCCATTCGGCAAAGCTCAGCGGATCGCGGCGGGCATTGACGCTACCGGCGTTCAGGTACGCTTGTTCCGTGGCGCTCAGCTCAATTTGCTCGCGGTTGCGATACAGCATGTACCAGCCGATGGCGAGGAAAATACCCAGCACGCCAATGGTGATGAACATCCAGCGCCAGCCCATTACCAGCATCATGGCAGCCAGAATCGGCGGGCTAATGACAACCCCGATGGTGGAGGCGGCGTTGAATAATCCCATCGGGCGGCCGCGCTCTTTGATGTTAAACCAGTCGTTGATGACCTTTACGCCGCACGGGTTCATTGGCGCTTCGCCGATCCCCATCCCGATACGCACCAACACAAACTGGGTGAAGCTGTGCACCATGCCGGACAGCGCCTGAAACAGCGACCAGAAGAACATCCCCAATCCCAGCATAATGCGCGGACCTTTGCGATCCAGCAGCGGACCGCAGGGCAGTTGCGCAATACCGTAAGCGAGAGAGAATACCGACAGCAGCACGCCGATTTGCGTGGCGCTCAGCCCCAGTTCTTCACGAATCGTTAAGTTGGCGACAGACAGTGAGCTGCGGTCGAGGTAATTAATCACCGCAGCAAAAAATAATAAAATCATTGCTGTGGTCTGGATACGTTTAATTCGGCTACTGCGTTGCACCATGCCCTCAGGCGGAACATTAATATCCGCAGATGACGACGTGCCAAACGAAGAACTTGGGTCGAGGGTAATATTATTTTTTTCCACGCCGGACTCCTGAACCTCAATAATTTATTTTTCACACAGCAGGACTGTGCAGTATTGAAAAAATACCAGTGATGAATCAATTTGCTCATCACCGCTCACAAAAATTTTTAATGCAGTCGACTTAGCGTGAGCATAGGCAAGAGGTATTTTTCAGGCGTTTTTATTTTTATAAAATCGTGCTCCCGGTAATGATTTGCTGTTTTTTATCGGTACTTAATGAGCGACGTTACAACCCTGGTTGATGGAGCGAATCATCGATTGTTTGGCTGAATTCAAATGGTTACAGAGCGCCAGGGTGGCATCCAGGTCGCTGCGACATATCAGCGCGCTGAGGATGGTCATGTGCTCATCAATGGCAATGATGTTACGCTGCTTGAGGTCGCTCTCATCCCACTGATAGTGGAAGTGGAAAATCACGGAGATGATTTCAAGTGATTGATTAAAAAATACATTATCGGCAGCAGAGAGTAGCAAAGCATGGAACTCACGATCTAACTGCGAGAACATGCGAAAGCTGCTGCCAATGCTGTCGCGCAGGATCCGATGGCGCTCCAGCAGCGTTTTAGCCTGCAACCAACGCGGGTCATCGTCCGGCAGATTGAGAAAATGCTGCAGAGAATGCGTTTCCAGCATCTCTCTGAGTTCAAACAGCTGTTCCGCATAGGCCTGATCGAACTGCTTCATGCTCCACTGACCGCGTTTTTCGTTTTTAATCAGGTTGTAACGTTCGAATTTTAAAAGATATTCCCGCACTACCACCGGGCTGACGCCTGCGGCTCTGGCAAGCTGCAGTTCGGAGAAGCTCTCGCCTGCACGCAGCTGTCGCTGGTTGATCATGGTGAAAAACGCCTGTTCAAAAATCCGGTTTTGCTCGGTCATGGAGGCGTTGGTGCAGGCAAAACCATCGTCATGATCGGGTTTTCGCACGATGACATAGTGGCTGCCGACTTGGGTCAGAACGCCGCACTCGCTTAAGTGGCTCAGCATATGGCGCACGGTGGTGCGGCTGATGTTGTACATCTCCGCCAGTGCGCTTTGTGAGGGGAGTGGGGAAGGGATATGACCACGCGCCATATCATCGATTATCTGGTTAATCACATTGTGGCGTAAGTTCTGCGAACGGCTCATGGCTTCTCCTTTTTATCTATTAAAACCCGATTTAAAACATTTTTATGCGCTGGAATTCACAGATTGTGTTTCTGCTTTCTCCGTCATTTTTATTTTCGTTGATATCTGAGGCAACAAAAAAACAGGAGAGCAGAATCATGTCTACGATGAATACGTTGATTTGCCAGGAACCTAAAAAATTAGTCTGGAAAGAGCGTGAAATACCTATTCCGGGTGAGGGTGAAGCATTAATTAAAATTAAGTCGGTAGGAATTTGTGGTACCGATATTCATGCCTGGGGTGGCAATCAACCTTTTTTCAGCTACCCGCGTGTATTAGGGCATGAAATATGTGGGGAAATTGTCGGTCTGGGTAAGAATATACAGAATCTGAAAAATGGTCAGCAGGTGGCGGTTATTCCTTACGTGGCCTGCCAGCAGTGTCCGGCATGCCTGAGCGGGCGCACCAACTGCTGCGAGAAGATTTCAGTGATTGGCGTGCACCAGGATGGCGGTTTCAGTGAATATCTGTCCGTTCCGGTGACCAACCTGCTGGATGCGCAGGGGATTGACCCGCAGGCGGCGGCGCTGATTGAGCCTTACGCTATCAGCGCTCATGCGGTACGCCGGGCGGCGGTGGCTCCGGGTGAGCAGGTGCTGGTGGTCGGCGCGGGTCCGATTGGTCTGGGGGCGGCAGCGATTGCCAAAGCCGATGGCGCACAGGTGGTGGTCGCCGATACCAGTCCAGCACGCCGGGAGCACGTGTCTTCCCGGTTGGGACTCCCGGTTATCGACCCATCCGCTGAAGATTTTGATACGCAGTTGCGTGACCAGTTTGGCGGTTCGTTGGCGCAAAAGGTTATTGATGCCACGGGGAATCAGCATGCGATGAACAACACGGTGAATTTGATTCGCCATGGCGGCAGCATCGTTTTCGTTGGGCTGTTCAAAGGCGATTTGCAGTTCTCTGATCCTGAGTTCCACAAGAAAGAGACCACCATGATGGGCAGTCGCAACGCCACGCCGGAAGATTTCGCCAAAGTGGGCCGTTTAATGTCGGAAGGCAAACTTACCGCCGACATGATGCTCACGCACCGTTACGCGTTTGCCACACTGGCAGAAATCTACGAACGGGATGTGATTAACAACCGTGAGCTGATTAAAGGCGTGATCACGTTCTGAGAGGGGAAATGCGATGAAGACATTGAATCGACGTGATTTTCCGGGGGCCAGCTACCCAACGCGCGTGATCCAGTTTGGTGAAGGTAACTTCCTGCGGGCGTTTGTTGACTGGCAACTGGATATCCTCAACGAGCAAACCGATCTGAACGCTGGCGTGACCATCGTTCGCCCGATCAATACCGATTTTCCGCCGTCGCTGAATACCCAGGACGGGCTGTATACCACGCTGATACGCGGGCTTAACGAGCAGGGTGAGGCAGTGAGTGAGGCACGGCTTATCCGTTCGGTGAATAACGAAATCAACCCGTATCAGGATTTCGCGGCGTATCTGGCGCTGGCGCACAATGCGGACATCCGTTTTGTGTTTTCGAATACCACCGAAGCCGGAATTAGCTATCACGCAGCGGACCGTGTGGATGACGCGCCGCCGGTGAGTTTTCCGGCCAAGCTGACACGCCTGCTGCTGGAGCGCTTTAACCACTTTGCGGGCGCGGTGGATAAGGGCTGGGTAATTATCCCGTGCGAGCTTATCGACTATAACGGTGAGGCGCTCAAAACCCTGGTGCTGCGGTATGCGCAGGAGTGGCAACTTCCTCCGGCATTTGCCGACTGGGTGGAGACGGCAAACACGTTCTGTTCCACGCTGGTCGACCGTATTGTCACCGGCTATCCGCGCGAAGAAGCCGCTGCGCTGGAGGCTACGCTAGGCTATCACGATGCGTTTCTCGATACCGCGGAGCATTTTTACCTGTTTGTGATCCAGGGACCGCAGTGGCTGGCAGAGGAGCTGAAGCTGGCGCAGTGTCCGCTGAATATCCGTGTGGTGAGTGATATCAAACCGTACAAAGAGCGCAAGGTCGCTATCCTCAATGGTGCGCATACGGCTCTGGTGCCGGTCGCGTGGCTGTGCGGGCTGGAGACCGTTGGCGAGGCGATGCGGGATGCTGATGTCCGCCGCTTTGTCGAGCGGGCGATTAGTGAGGAGATTATTCCGGTGTTGGATCTCCCGGCGGACGAATTGCGTGAATTTGCCGACGCGGTGAGCGGGCGTTTTCAGAACCCCTACATTCGCCACCAGTTGCTTTCCATTGCGCTTAATGGGATGACCAAATTCCGCACCCGAATTTTGCCGCAGCTGCTGGCGGGTCAGCACAATGGGCGCTGGCCCGTGCGGTTAACGTTTGCCCTCGCTGCGCTGATGGCGTTTTATCGTGCAGAGCGCGACGGGGAACGCTATCCGATACAGGATGATGAACAGTGGGTAAGCCTGTATGCCAGCCTGTGGCCGCGAGTAGGCAATGATTTAACGCTGCGTGAACTGGTGGATGCCGTGCTTGGCGATGCGACGCACTGGGGAGAGGATTTGACGTTGCTACCTGGCCTTGCCGGGCAGGTGACGGCCAATCTGGAGATGATTCTGGTACAGGGTATGCGCCAGACGGTGAACGGTCTGGAATAAGGTTGCCATGCAGCGCCCGGTGTGGTGTTGGGCGCTGTTTTTTTTCAGACAATACATTCGGTTCACGATAGGCCTGATAAGCAAAGCGCTATCAGGCCTTTCATGTTACGAACCCTGAGCCACTACTTTGATTTCAACCATCCCGATCCCCAGCTTACGCGGTGAGTGACCGAGAATATTGCCCTCGTTGGTGGCGACCGGATCGGGTGGAACAATTACCAGCGTATCGGCATCCGCCGGGTTATCAAAATGTAAGGTGGTGGTGCTGACGTCATGGCCTAACACCAGCGTCTGCTCCTC
Source organism: Citrobacter sp. B72 (assembly GCF_016894305.1). Lineage (NCBI taxonomy): Bacteria > Pseudomonadati > Pseudomonadota > Gammaproteobacteria > Enterobacterales > Enterobacteriaceae > Citrobacter > Citrobacter sp. B72. The sequence continues at coordinate 4,161,153 of NZ_CP069801.1, read as the reverse complement.
GTTGCCAACGCGCACGGGGATCGGACGATTGGCATTGTCACCGAAGGCTTTCGCGGTAATGACCAGATCAAATTTCTTCGGTAGCGGGGCTTTGTACTCAATCGTTACTTCTTCGCTGAGCTGCGCATTGGACCAGCGTCCCCAGGATTCGGGGCGTGAAATGCCGCTAAACTGTTTGACCTCTTCCGGCGCGCCCGCCACGTTGAAAACGAAGCTATCTGCTTTGTAGCGAATGTCGTTATCGACAATTTTCAGCGTATCGACGTTACCTTTATAGCGCTCCATGTCGATTACCGTGTCTTTAAATACGGTTTTACTTTTCCACTTGGCTTTATCGACGTGCTGTACGATTTGCTGTCCGCCCAGTTGCCCCTGTGATACGCACCAATCGGTAGAGAGTGCCAGCTCCGGCGCCCACAGTTGTGCCATTTTGTAGCAGCGATCGACCCAGACGAAGTTATCGCGTGGGGCGAAATCTGCCAGTTGGAAGCGCAGCGGGGCCGAGTATTCGCTTTCCGGCAGCGGCTCGACGCGTTTGTCCGATACGCGCAGCAGCAGGGGCAGGCGGAAATGACTGCCGGAGAAAGAGATCATATTTTTGTCCTGGTCGACGGTGAACTCTTTCATCTCTTTCGGGAAATTCCACAGGCGAATGATATCGGGCTTCCACGCCAGCATTTTTTCTTTGATGTTCAGGAACACTTCCGAGACGGATTCGCTCGACAAGCTGCTGCGGCCAAGGCCGATAAAGTTATCGCCGCCGAGAATATCCAGTACCGTTGCGCCGTTATCCATCGTGTTACGCTTTACCGCCAGCGTGTCCTGTTGAGGTTGATCGCCGCGCAGTACGAAGAACAGGTTGTTGCGGTCCTGCTTGTTCAGATACTTCCATGCGGTGTTGTTCATCGCCAGATGATCGGAAGACACCACGATAACGGTATCTTTAAACCACGGCGATGCTTTGATTTTATTGATAAATTCGGCAATGTTTTCCTGGCTGCAGCTGACCGCGCTGAACGATTGGTTGGCCTTCCCGTCGATGTCATAACGTTTACGGTTGCAGCTACGGGAGATAAATCCATCCGGATGATGGGTATCCACGGTCAGGGTAAACAGTGAAAAACGCTGGCCCGAGCGCGAAAGCTCTTCGAATTTTTTCCACGCTTCGTCCAGCACGGTATCGTCGTAGAAGCCCCAGTCGTTACGATAGGTCGGGTCCGCCACCACGCTTTTTAACTCTTCCGCACCATACAGATGGTCAAAGCCGTGAGATTTCAGGAACACGTCTTTGCCAGCAAAGCGCAGGTTGGCACCCTGCACAAAGTAGTTCTGATAGCCGGAGTTTTTCAGGATATCGCCCAGACAAATATTGTTAGGGAAGAAACTTGAAACCGACGCAGAGGCGTTGCCTTCAAACGGCGCAAACAGCGGAATTCCGCACTGGGAGGCGACCATGCCCGCGATGGTGTAATCCGTACCCGGCAGCTGCATGGTGTTGCTGAAATCCAGACCTTCGTTTTTCAACGCGCCGAGTTCCGGGGTCAGATCCGGGAATGCGTCGTTATTAAAATAGGTGCGTTCGAGGCTCTCACCGTAGATATACACCAGGTTCAGCTTCGGATTGGGAATGGTTTTCGATGGCTCTTTATAATACGTCGGGAAATCCGGATCGCCATCGCGTGACTGCGACTTCACGAGTTCGGTTATCTGATGAAATGCCGGGCTGGCGTCAACGGAGGCCAGCGCCAGCAGCAGGGCCAGCAGACTGTAACCCACATGATGTGGATGATGGCGACGGCGGCGTAGGATCCAGCCGAGAGCGACAAAAACGGTCGTCAGCGCCAGCGCGATCCCAACGCCCGGCAGAATATATTTGCCGATACCCGCGCCGGTCAGGCTGTTGGTCAGCGTATAGAGAACCGCGTCATTGATCCCGTCGCCGGTGAAATAGTCACTGGCATAAAGCGTGATATTCAAGACAATAAAAATCCCCAGCACCGTTAACGTGGCGGCAAACCACCAGGTGTTGCGACCCGCTTTCCAGGCATAAATCAGCACTGAAGCGAGAAACAGAGTGATGGAGATTAATTCTGACAACGGTCGATCCTCAGTAAACCGGGCAATTGCCTGGCAGGCTAATCATTTGGTGAGAGAACAATGTAATAGCGTTGTTACATTGCTGCAATTGTAGTGACATTAAATTACGTTGTTATTCAGAATTGGTTTAGATATGCGCGTTTTTGTGGGGAAAGACTGTTTATTTGGAATGTGAATGTATTGTCGAAAACAAATAGATGCCGCGCAGGTTATACGCGGCATGTCGTGCGTCAGGAAATGAAGTTCATGCCCTGTTTTAACACCAGATCGCAGGCCTTGGTTTTTACCTGCTTCGCCAGCGAGCTATTGCCAATTGTGTTCAGGTCCAGCTGTTGACCATCTTTGGCGTTGAGCAGCCCCTGAATACCGTCCATATAGTTGGTGTCTTGCTTCTGCTCAGGTGCGCTGAGTCCCAGTTTATCCAGTACCTGGTTTTTGACGTTTTGCGCGTCGGTGACCGAAGCCAGCTTCTGTTTCGCGCAATATTCAAGGATCCCGGCTGCGTTATTCATGCTGCTTGAGGTCAGTGACTGATTGCTGCCATTCAGCAGGCTGGTCAGGGAAGAGAGCGACGAGCTGCTTTGCGAGCCGGAGCTTTGTTTGCTCAGCTCACTGGCCGCGCTGGAGAGCGAATCCTGCCAGGAGGCGGCGAAAACGCTGGTGGAGATGAGCGTGCTGGCGGCAAGCGCACAGCACAGCAGACGTTTGGTAGTTTTCATCATTATATGCAACTCGTGTTATGCCTTTTCAGCGCAGTATAGCGCTGGCAGTCTTAGGAGTGGTCCTAATACCTTAATACTCTTTCCCGGTTACCCGACTACGGTAGCTTTCCCAGTTAAAAATGACCCACAGACTGTTGCCAAGGCGCATACGATCCATCACGCGCTCACCCAGCAGCTTGTTCATTTCATCCATATTGCTGTTAGTTAACATGCCGGTCGGACGTTTTGAGGATGAACGGCGATCGACGATCTGATTGATAATCACTTTTTCATAGCGCGATTCGGTCTGCATGCCGATCTCATCGATCACCAGCAGATCCACATTGCTCAGATCGTTGAGCAACTGTTCTTCGCTGGTTTCACGATTACTGAACGTTTCTTTCATCGCCGACATGATATCGGCCACGGTAATGATCAATACCGACTTGCCGCGCAGTAGCAGTTCGTTGCAGATGGCGGCGGCTAAATGGTTTTTGCCGGTGCCGGGTTTGCCGGAGAAGATAAAGCTGGCGATGTTGCCGTCAAACTCTTCAACATACTGGCGGGCTTTGCTCAGGGCGTTCATCTGACCTTCGCACTCTACCCGATAGTTTTCGAACGAACAGTTCTGATGCAGCGGACGGATACCGGAACGGTTGAATGTGCGCTGCATTTTCATAGCCCGGTTTTCGCGGGCCAGCGCTGCGGCACGAATTTCACCTTGCTCTTTTTGCCATGCCAGCAGTTCTTCGCCCGTTTTAAATGCGGGCTCGACATTAGGTGGCATCATTTTTTGCAGACGTTTCATCAGGTCGCCAACGTTTTTCATCGTTATCCTCTAAAACCCGGTGGAATGTGGCTGTCAGGTTCACTGACGCTGTTCACATCGCGCTTTGGCATTCCGCCATTGCTGGCCCGTCCAATCTGAATGCTGCGCGCCAGTTTTTGCTGCCACTGAATATGGTGAAAGACTTTTCCTTCAGCCTGCCAGTAGGCAACAAATGAGGCCAGCTCTTCAGCAGTAACCGGCTCTCTCAACGCTACACCCCATAAAGCAGCCTGACGCTGAAAGTCGGCATCAGGCTGCCAGGCAGCGTACATCGCAAATTTCCCCATTGGTACGGCAACGGGAGCGGCTTGCGGCTCTTCATAAAATTGATCATCTAATGTCACATCGCTTCCCGGGCGTGACAGTTTCTCCTCAAGCGCCAACAGCTCAGCCAGTCTCGCAGGCGTCACCGCGTAAAATGCTGGTGCATTGTTAGCGAATACGGCTACGGCGCCACCCGCAGACTTGGCCAGCACGGCGTGGTGATCGTGTAGTAAGGCGTCAATGCTAGTGACGTCTGGCGTCAAAATTTTGCAGGGCATAATGTTTCTCAATACTGAACAACAACCGAGAAGGGGACTGCTTTTATAGTAACACAGAGAAGAAGGAGAGCAGCAGATGAGGGGGGAGATTCCCCTCTCTGCATGGTATTAAAGAAAGTGCACCGTCAAACGCGTGGGCGTTTGCGATACAGCCATAATCCTGGCACGGATAGCCCGATGGAGAGCGCACCGACAATCGATGAGGCTTTCAGGAAATTGGTCAGCAGGGTGATCATCAGCGCTTCGCTGTAGCCAAAATGACCGATTTTTACCGCCGAGATCATGGCGGTGTAGGCGGAGATCCCAGGGAACATCGGGATCACTGCCGCAACGGTAAAGACTTTCGGATGCGCCAGATACCAACGCGACCACTGGATCCCAATGCAGCCGACCAGCAGCGACGCCATAAAGGTTGACCATTCGATATTAAATCCTGCGCTCATCATTACCATTCGCGAACCGTGGCCGAGCGCGCCGAGTACCGCACACCAGGGGAGCGCCCGATGAGGGACATTAAATACCATGGCAAAGCCTACCGCCGGGATTGCCGACAGGATCATGTCCTGCATTAACGCCAATATGAAATCGATCACGCCCATCCGCGCAGCCCCCATAAGGTCATCGACATGACTACGCCAATGCAGGTTGCCAATGTCAGCAAACTGGCAATTGCCCAGCGGGCGAGCCCGGTATTAATGTGTCCCTTAAACATATCCGCGACGGAGTTGATCAGCGGAAAGCCCGGAACCAGCAGCAGCACGCTGGCAGCCATGGCGATGGTTGGGGTGTGGTTAAATGTCGGTAGCGTTAGCAGCAGACCAGAAATCGTTGTCGCCACAAACGCGGTGATGCAAAAGTTGATTTGTGGGTGCAAATGCCGGGATGCCAGAATCTGACGGATATACATTGCCACCATGCTGGCGAAAAAAGTGATCACCGCACCATCCCATCCGCCGTTATTGAGCTTACAAAAGCAGGCGCAGGACAAGCCGACCATGAAGGCGACCAGCCATCTTGGATAGCGTAGCGGCTTAATCTGGCTAAAGCGTTTCTCTACCCCTTTAATATCCAGCAGTTTATGTTCCGCCAAAATGACAATGTGCTGCACTTCCGTCACGACGTGCATATTAATGCCGCGATCCTGATTTTTTCGCGTTGATGTCAGGCATTGCCCGTCTTTAATGGTGGTCAGGACGATAGCGTTAGAGGAGATGGCGCTTTCTACGCTATCCATGCCAAGTGCCAGCCCGAGGCGGGTGGATAACTCGTCAACCAGAGCGCTTTCTGCCCCATGCTGAAGTAAAAAAAGTCCGCATTGAATACATAACCGTGTAACCGTTCGCTGTGACGACTGCTCTGTTTGCATGGCTCGCTCTGACTGAAAAGGATCTCTTTGAGTGACGAATGTCTTCTTTTTATCATGAAGCATGAGCCCGCTGGCTCTGGCTAAGATCAATCTTTGTGTCGAAAAAAGACACAGGTAATACGGTTGTGGCATCTTAACGCTCCCGTTCGCTAAGGTACGAGGGGGAGACATGATTGAAATGTAGCGTTATTTTCCCGGATGGCAAATACGTAAGCCATGCTAACGATCTATTGTAGTTATTATAATTGTACAGATAATGTATTTATACGTAATTGTGCAATAATAGCTTAAAATTTGGCGCTATTTGGATGGTGCCGTCAATACTTTTTGAAATAAATACCAAGGATAACAATTCACCCCGCTTATTGTTCGGAGTATTCTCCTGTGAGTTAAGATTATTAATCTATCCGGGAGAATTTAATTAAGTACGATTGCGGACTGGTGAGTGTGGAGGGGATATGTTGCCAGGACGCTGCAAAAACGCAATTATTATTAGTAAATCACCGATTATACAAACTGGGCTTAAAGGCGTAATGCAAGCGCAGTTCGCCGATTACGAACTTACCTACTGTCGTTCTGTTGAAGAACTGACGTTATTACAGCTACGGTGTGCTGATTTGGTAATTGCTGATTTAACCGGAGACTGCAATCATCCACGTTCAGTTTGCGAACAATATTATTCTTTATTATCTCAATACCGTGATATTCATTGGGTATTTCTCGTATCTCGTATTTTTTATCCTCTGGCTGTTGAACTACTGATGTGTCCTGTCAGTTCGCTGCTCTCTGACGCCGAGCCGATTGAAAGTTTAGTGAATGTCATTCACGCAGGAAATACACGAGCAGAGAGAATAAGCAAGGCGCTGCTCTTTCCGCCTGCTATGCCGCAATTGTTAGACCATAGCGCACGATCTATCGTTCTCACTCTCTCTGAAAGAAAAGTATTGCGCCTCCTTGGGAAAGGCTGGGGGATTAACCAGATTGCGGCGTTGCTGAAGAAAAGTAATAAAACAATCAGCGCCCAAAAGAATAGCGCTATGCGTCGCTTGTCGATAAATAGCAATGCAGAAATGTATGCCTGGATAAATAGTTCTCAAGGATCGCGAGAACTTAATTTACCTTCAGTTTATGGAGAAACCACGGAATGGAAAGCAGAATCACCAAAAGAAACGTTGCACTGGTAGAAAAGTGCACGATGAGCAGCGTGGGTATTAAGAGTTTATTTAATACCATGCCGGATGACCAATATAAACTTCATCTCTTTTCAAACCAGCCCGCTTTTAGCCAGGCAATGTTAAAGATGTCGTTTTCGGCAGTTATTTTTTCCCTCTCTGCAATCAGAACCGATCGTAGGGCAGGGTTGGCCTATTTAACGGAGCTGGCGATAAATTATCCGCGGATTCGCCGTGTGGTGATTGCCGATGATGATGCTGAAGCGCGTTTAATTGGTTCCCTGTCCCCCTTGCCGTTAGATGGCGTTGTGAGTAAAGCTTCTTCGTTAACGGTGTTGCAGGACGCGTTATTTACGGCGTTAAGCAGCCCTGGTCGGGGAACCGAAGGCACGAAAAACCATTGGTATATTAATCAAAGCCGTATGCTCAGTCCGACAGAACGAGAAATACTGCGCTTTATGTCGAATGGCTATTCGATGCCACAGATTGCTGTTCAGCTTGAACGGAACATCAAAACCATTCGGGCACACAAATTTAATGTGATGTCCAAACTGGGGGTCAGCTCGGATGCCGGGTTATTGGATGCCGCTGACATCCTGTTGTATCTGCGTGCTGGCGAGCCAGCGCCTTTTATGCAGGCGGTTTCATGACGGACAACATTGACGTGTTTCTTGCCGGGCTTGGTCGCAGGTTTAGCGCGTGAAACATTACTGACACACGTCAACCCAGGTGGCAGAAGTCAGTTCAGCCATCCTTTCAGGCGTGATGCGAACTGCGCTGTGGATGGCACCTGCGGCAGGCAGCACTTCAGCGTAGTGCTTCAGAGAAACATCACAGTACACTGATATCGGTGTTTCTAATCCGAAGGGGCAAACGCCGCCAACGGGGTGCCCCGTCGCGTTCACGACCTCATCACTACTTAACATTCGGGCTTTGGCACCGAACGTACTCTTTAGCTTTTTATTATCCAGTCGGGCATCGCCTTTTGCCACGACCAGGATGATATCGTTCTTCACCTTTAGCGAAAGTGTTTTCGCTATTTGGCCAGGTTCAACGTTATGGGCTTTTGCTGCCAGATCAACGGTTGCTGTGCTCTGGTTTAATTCGATGATCTCGATATCTGGTGCATGTTGCGCCAGGAATTGGCGTACTGATTGCAAACTCATTCTTCTCTCCCTATCGCTTACAGATAGCCCTGCACAGCAGAAAACTTCAGGATGTAATTTGTCATAGGGGCAACCACACTGTAAATATTTTATTGTAACAACATAGCAACATTGGCAGTTTTTCGATCGTCTTCACAATCAAAGAAACCGGTTACAGTAACCGGTTGCAGAATGCTGAAATGACGATTAATACTGAAGTTGTCACTTCCTCTGTATCACATAATAAGAGCCATCTATGAAACTTAACTCGAAAAGCGGTAGTGCTGTTGTTCCTCCCGGCACGGTTGCGAAAAGTAGTAATGGGCTTTACGTGGTGGTGTTGATTCCAGCACGGTTGCAGGGTTTTGCACAACGGGAGAACGGCTATGTCTACTAACCATGCTGTGTTTAACGTGATTTTCCGCTTTGTTGAAAATTACGTCAGCCCTGTTGCCGGGCGCATCTCTTCACAACGACATGTAATGGCCATTCGCGACGGTTTTATTTCGGCGATGCCTTTTATGATTGTAGGCTCTTTTCTGCTGGTTTTTGCCTATCCGCCTTTTTCTCCGGATACCACCTGGGGATTTGCTCGCGCGTGGCTGGATCTGGCAAAACAGTTTGAAGGCCAAATCCTCACACCGTTTGATATGACGATGGGGATTATGTCGGTCTACATATGTGCGGCTATTGCTTATAACCTGGGCAAGCACTATGTGAAGTCCCATCAGTTAGATCCGTTTATGTGTGCGATGCTATCAATCATGGCTTTTTTGCTGATTGCCGCGCCAAAAACCAAAGGCACAATGCCGGTTGATAGCCTGGGAGGAACGGGGATTTTCACCGCCATCCTGGTGGCCATTTACTGTGTTGAAATGATGCGCTTCCTGAAGGCGCACAACATCGGCATCCGTTTACCCGATCAGGTGCCGCCGATGATCAAAAACTCTTTCGATCTGCTGATCCCGGTGCTGGTGGTAGTACTGACGCTGTACCCGCTGAGTCTGGTGATACAGTCGCAGTTTGACATGCTGATCCCTCAGGCCATTATGGCCATCTTTAAACCACTGGTGTCGGCTGCAGATTCTCTCCCGGCGATACTTCTGGCGGTATTGATTGGACATCTATTGTGGTTTGCGGGTATTCACGGCGCGGCAATTGTGTCGGGAATGCTGCAAATGTTCTGGCTAACTAATCTTGGGATGAACCAGTCGGCGCTGGCGCAGGGCGCGCCGTTACCGCATATCTTTATGGAAGCGTTCTGGACGTTCTTTATTGTGGTCGGAGGGTCAGGTGCAACGATGGGGTTGGTGATTTGCTATCTGCGTAGTCGTTCGGCTCATCTACGCTCGATTGGGCGTCTGAGCGTAGTCCCCAGCATTTTTAATATTAACGAACCGGTGATTTTTGGTACGCCGATTGTCATGAACCCGGTGTTTTTTATCCCCTTCCTGATGGCCCCAATGGTGAATGCGGTACTGGCCTGGGCGGCGATGAAACTGGATTTAATTGGGCGGGTCATTTCAGTGGTTCCCTGGACAGCACCGGCACCGGTTGGCGCGGCATGGGCATTAGGCTGGGATTATCGTGCGGCTATTCTGGTGGTGCTGTTGGCGCTGGTGTCGGCCGTTATCTACTTCCCATTCTTTAAGGTCTACGAAAAGCAGCTATTGGCGCAGGAAAAAGAAGAAGCGCAGCGTATGGAAGAGGAAAACCAGCAGGTTGCATAAATATCTGGCGAGGGGCTACGGCTCCTCGCTTACTTCAGCGTGCAGTCTCCGCATTGCTGAACGTCAGGCAGGCGATAGCGTTGGCAGCAGGTTCTGCGTACTAACAGCCCCTCGCGCGGAACAACGGTTCGCCACAGAGGGTTATCCTGACCGCAGGAGAGTTGTTTCTCAAAAAAGCAGGTCTGGCGCAGCGTGGTCAGCAGTTCCTCACCTAGCAACGGCTTCATTTCCGTTAAATACCAGTGAATTAAATATCCGGTGTTGCTCCAGATAAGCTTCGCGTTGATCTCGCCCGTCGCTTCCAGCGCCTGCACAACCGGCGTCAGCGCTGAGAGAATCAGCGTTTCCATGCGTTGTTGAGGGGACAGAGCTGTTGCCTGGTGATCCTGATGGACGTCGATCCAGAAGCAGGCCGCACGGCCCGTTTCGTGAAACTCTACGCGCATATGTTCAGGAGAGACGTCGATAGCCTCTTTTTGCGTCAGTAGGGCCACCATTAACGGAGGCATCATCAGGCCGATATACCATTGCGCCCAAAGAGAAATCAGGGGCTTATTTTCGCGGGGTAGCGTAGGCTGGTTGCGATAGATATGGTCTGAATAAACGGCCAGCAGCGAGCTAAGCGTCGCCGGTTGCGTCCATTCATGCAGCGTCATTGCACCTGGCACAGGCGTTTCGTCAAGACGAATGAAGTCCAGCAGGTGCTCGCGAGTTTTGGCTATCGTTGCGCGTACGGCAGCAGCCAGCGAGGGCATCTCTGAGGGGAGATGGCTACGCCAGATGACATCTTCAACGATCGGTGCGGAACGATAAGCCATGTCGATATAAGGATGTTAATCTTAATGATAATGATTGCTAATCCTATAATTGACATTGAGCGATGGCAAGATCTTTGTCGCCATCCCGAGCGGCAGCGCACAGAAAGCTCAGGTAGAAGGGCAGTTTACCCGCAGCTCATCGCTGACCAGGGTATTGTTACGCCCAAGATTCTTGGCCTCGTAAAGGGCTTTATCCGCTTTGGCGATAGCAGCATCAATATCCTGTTCTACCAGAGGTGCAATGCCGATACTGACGGTTACGTTGGTTGCCACGCTCTCATTAAACATGTGAGGGATTTTAAGGTCGTACACTTTTTGGCGGATACGTTCGGCGGCAGCCTGGGCCTGCTGTGGATCGACCGCTGTCAGCAAAATCATAAATTCTTCACCGCCAAAACGCGCCACCACATCCCGGGAGCGTACGGAGTCTCGGATGGCGGCAGAAACACGGATCAACGCCTGGTCGCCCATCATATGTCCGTAATGATCGTTATAGGATTTGAAATGGTCGATATCCAGCAGCAGAACGAAGTGCCTCGAATTACTCAGAGCCAACAGCGTATCGAGCCGGTGTTGCAGCCCCCGGCGATTATACAAACCGGTTAGCGGGTCGAGCATGCTGAGCCCGTTCAGGGTTTCCCTTTCCTCCAGCAGTTTGTACATCAGTTGCTGAGCGAATCCATCGTAGCGCTTTTGTATCACATGCTGGATGGCGATACCGGCCATAGGCAGCGCCATAAAATAGAAAATCCGCAAACCATGTTCGCTGCCGTTAAGCCATAAACAAACGGCGACGGAGGGGAGTGAGTGGAGCGTAAACGCGATGATATTATTGGCAAAAGCGATAGAGCCAATAAACAGTACGCTGAGCAGCGCTATTAACAGGAAATAATAATCATTCTGACCTAGAGCATTATATTTCAAGAATATATGTAACGCCCATAACAAGCCAAAAACGATTGAAATAAAAGGGAGATTAATTCTTTTATCCGCGTATTTCCCATGCCATACCAGCAGCAGTGTACTCATCACCAGCATCAGCAACGTAGGTACTGATAAGGCTTTGACCGTAAACAGTGGGAAAAAAAGCGTAAACAGCGCGGAGACTGCGTTGAGCAGCAGAAACAGTCGTAAAGAGAGTTGGTATTTTTTTGTGCGCAGAGTTCGCCAGGATTGTACTGTCATAGGTAAATATTGTTAGTTATCTGCAATGTACGAAGGTGTGTTGGTAAATAAAACAAATAACGAACGGGGTATCATTCGCAGAGGTTTTTATTGTTTTTAGTTGAAGAGCTAACCGGTGAGCAATTTATCACCTTGGATTATTCATGTCATCAATCGTTAAGTAAAACTCATATAATTGATAGTGCTTCACGGCTGACAAATGAGAAATTTTATCATATGATATTGGTTATCATTATCAATTTCATAGGTGAAATCATGTTGCAACGTACGCTGGGCAGTGGATGGGGTGTTCTGCTGCCGGGAATGCTGATTGCCGGGATGGCATATAGCGACCTGTCGGTCTACGTATGGAAGGTGATGATTGTATTAGGATTACTGCTGACTTCGCTCATGCTGTACCACAAACGTTTACGGCACTTTGTTTTGTTACCTTCATGCGCGGCACTGATTGGTGGCATTGTTTTGGTAATGATGAACTGGAATCAGGGATGAACAAAACAGAGAAGGAAATCGAGAGGGAAATAAGATAATTGGTGCGAGGGGGGGGACTCGAACCCCCACATCCTAAGGACACTAACACCTGAAGCTAGCGCGTCTACCAATTCCGCCACCTTCGCACAGTCATCTTATTTTTTTGATATCGCCTCGTTGGTGCGAGGGGGGGGACTCGAACCCCCACATCCTAAGGACACTAACACCTGAAGCTAGCGCGTCTACCAATTCCGCCACCTTCGCCCAGTGCGAGCAATATCAACGTGGATTATGGTGCGAGGGGGGGGACTTGAACCCCCACGTCCGAAAGGACACTAACACCTGAAGCTAGCGCGTCTACCAATTCCGCCACCTTCGCATACCATCGACACTCAAAAAGTATCGTTACCACGGGGGCGAATTCTAGAGATTTTATGCAGGGCGTCAACAGTTAATTTTCGAACTTAACGTGATTGCCGAAAAAAAAGGCGTTTCTTCGGTTTTTGGCGTTTTATGTAGGCCGGATAAGCGATAGCGCTATCCGGCGTTGCTCGGTGTCACGCCGGATGGCGGCGTAAACGCCTTATCTGGCCTGGAGCAGTTAAGCTTTCTTCGCCTGGCGCGTCATCACGGTGCGATAGACCTTGAAGCGTCCGGTCTGCGCGATAACTTCGTGGAAGCCAAACACTTCATCCAGAACCTTCGGATAAGGCAGGAAGGCGTTTGCCACGATACGCAGTTCACCACCGCTGTTGAGATGACGCACTGCGCCACGAATCAGCGTTTGTGCGGCATCAAGGCTGGTCTGCATACCGTCGTGGAACGGCGGGTTGGAGATGATCATATCAAAACGACCCGTCACGTCAGAAAAGACGTTACTGGCGATGACGTCACCTTCAATGCCGTTGGCTGCAAGCGTTGCGCGGCTGGCTTCAACGGCGGCTGCGCTAACATCGCACAGGGTTAAGCGCACTTTCGGCGAGTGGCTGGCTAAGGCGACGGAGAGAACGCCTGCGCCACAGCCGACATCCAGCACTTTGCCTTTGGTGTGCGGCGTCAGCGTGGAGAGCAGCAGTTGGCTGCCAACATCCAGACCGTCACGGCTGAAGACGCCCGGCAGCGTTTTGATGGTGAGATTTTCTGTCTGGTATTCATCCCAGTATTTTTCTGCATCAAAGACCGGCTGTTTTTCCAGACGACCGTGGTACAGGCCACAGCGACGTGCGCTGTCGACTTTGTTTAACGGTGCGAATTCGGCCAGCATCTGCTCTGCGCTACGTACGCCGCTGCGATTCTCACCGACAACAAAAATATCGGTGCCCACCGGTAACAGCGACAGAATGTTCATCAACTGGAACTGGGCTTCCGGCTTATTCTTCGGCCAGTAGTAGATCAGCGTATCGCTATCGGCAACGTCATCGGCCTGCGCGACGAGGCTGAAGCGGACGTTGTCGCCCATCTGGCGGTTAAGCACCTGCCAGTGGTGAAGCTGCTGGGTGTGCGCACGGCTGGCGGCGCTTTCAAAATGGGCAGGCAGGTCATCCTGCAAATCACCGGCAAACAGAATACGGCTTTGTTCGAAATCATCACTGTGGCGCAGCAAGACTTCACTTGCCGGGGTAAAAGCAGACATGGAATGCTCCTTAAATTGTACAGCGGGGGATTATAGTTGTTTGATGGCACGGATTCGACAAATTTGCTATATTTGCGCCCCTGATAGACAGGAGTGTTTCGCTATGACATCCCGACGAGACTGGCAGTTACAGCAACTGGGCATTACGCAGTGGTCGTTGCGTCGTCCTGGCGCACTGCAGGGCGAGATCGCGATTTCCATTCCTGCGCATGTCCGTTTGGTGATGGTTGCTGCACAGTTACCCGCGCTAACTGAACCGTTGATCAGCGATATTTTACGCGCATTAACCGTTAGCCCGGATCAGGTTTTACAACTGACGCCTGACCGTGTCGCCATGCTGCCGCAAGGCAGTCGCTGTAATAGCTGGCGGCTGGGAACCGAAGAGCCGCTGCTGCTGGAGGGCGCTCAGGTCGAGAGTCCTGCGTTTAATGAATTACGGGAAAACCCAGCGGCACGCGCCGCGTTATGGCAACAAATCTGCGCATATGAACACGATTTCTTCCCTCGAGCCGACTGATTTACCCGCAGCATTTCAGATTGAAAAACGCGCCCACGCTTTTCCGTGGAGTGAAAAAACATTTGCCAGCAACCAGGGCGATCGCTACCTCAATTTTCAGTTGAGGGTTGACGACGTGATGGCCGCCTTTGCAATTACGCAGGTCGTACTGGATGAAGCGACGTTGTTCAATATCGCCGTCGATCCTGACTTTCAGCGCCGGGGCCTGGGACGTGAGCTGCTGGAGCATCTGATCGATGAGCTGGAAAAGCGTGGCATTTTGACCCTGTGGCTTGAAGTGCGCGCCTCGAATGCGGCCGCTATCGCGCTGTACGAAAGCTTAGGCTTTAACGAGGCGACGATCCGTCGCAACTACTATCCAACGGCCGATGGTCATGAAGACGCCATCATCATGGCGTTGCCAATCAGCATGTAAGATAAGGTGTAATGATGAAGAAGTGGGACTGGATTTTCTTTGATGCCGACGAAACGCTGTTTACGTTTGACTCGTTTACCGGCTTACAGCGGATGTTTCTCGACTATAGCATTACCTTTACCGCTGAAGATTTTCAGGACTACCAGGCCGTGAATAAACCGCTGTGGGTGGATTACCAAAACGGCGCGATTACCTCATTACAACTGCAGCATGCCCGTTTTCAGAGCTGGGCCGAACGCCTGAAGGTTGAACCGGGCCAGCTTAATGACGCATTCATCAATGCGATGGCGGAGATCTGCTCACCGTTGCCGGGGGCAGTTTCTCTGCTCAATGCGATTCGTGATAAAACGAAAATCGGTATCATTACTAACGGTTTTACCGCGTTGCAGCAAATCCGACTTGAGCGGACGGGGCTGCGCGACTATTTCGACCTGCTGGTGATTTCTGAGCAGGTTGGGGTGGCAAAACCCGACCCCCGTATTTTTGACCATGCGCTGGAGCAGGCGGGTAATCCGGACCGTTCTCGCGTGCTGATGGTGGGTGACACCGCAGAGTCCGATATTCTTGGCGGTATTAACGCCGGGCTATCCACCTGCTGGCTAAATACGCACCACCGCGAGCAGCCAGCGAGCATTCAGCCGACCTGGACCGTAGCGTCATTAAGCGAACTGGAGCAGCTCCTGTGTAAACACTGATTGCCTCCCCCCCGTTGATGGGTAAAATAGCCGCAATTTTTCGTATTCAACTTGCCCGGCCCGTTGCCGTGCTTACCTAAGAAGATTTGACTATGACGTTGTCTCCTTATTTGCAAGAGGTGGCCAAACGCCGCACTTTTGCCATTATTTCTCACCCGGATGCCGGTAAAACGACAATTACTGAAAAGGTACTGTTATTCGGACAGGCCATTCAGACCGCCGGTACGGTAAAAGGCCGTGGCTCCAGCCAGCATGCAAAATCTGACTGGATGGAAATGGAAAAGCAGCGTGGTATCTCCATTACCACCTCTGTGATGCAGTTTCCGTATCATGACTGCCTGGTGAACCTGCTGGACACCCCGGGGCACGAAGACTTCTCCGAAGATACCTATCGTACTCTGACGGCGGTGGACTGCTGCCTGATGGTTATCGATGCTGCAAAAGGCGTCGAAGATCGTACCCGTAAGCTGATGGAAGTTACCCGTCTGCGCGATACGCCGATCCTGACCTTTATGAACAAACTCGACCGTGACATCCGCGATCCGATGGAGCTGCTGGATGAAGTCGAGAACGAACTGAAAATCGGCTGTGCGCCAATCACCTGGCCGATTGGCTGCGGTAAGTTGTTCAAAGGTGTCTATCACCTTTATAAAGATGAAACTTACCTGTATCAGACCGGTAAAGGCCACACCATTCAGGAAGTGCGTGTTGTTAAAGGTCTGAACAACCCGGAACTTGATGCTGCCGTGGGTGAAGACCTGGCGCAGCAGCTGCGCGACGAGCTGGAGCTGGTGCAGGGTGCGTCCAACGAGTTCGACCATGAGCTGTTCCTCGCGGGCGAAATCACACCGGTCTTCTTCGGTACCGCGCTGGGTAACTTCGGCGTTGACCATATGCTGGACGGCTTAGTGGAGTGGGCGCCTGCGCCGATGCCGCGTAAAACCGACACCCGCGTCGTCGAAGCCTCAGAAGAGAAGTTCACCGGTTTCGTGTTTAAAATTCAGGCCAACATGGACCCGAAACACCGTGACCGCGTGGCGTTCATGCGTGTGGTATCCGGCAAGTATGAGAAAGGCATGAAAATGCGCCAGGTGCGCATTGGTAAAGACGTGGTGATCTCCGACGCACTCACCTTTATGGCCGGTGACCGTTCTCATGTGGAAGAAGCGTATCCGGGCGATATTCTCGGTCTGCATAACCACGGCACTATCCAGATCGGCGATACCTTTACCCAGGGCGAAATGATGAAGTTCACCGGTATTCCGAACTTCGCACCGGAGCTGTTCCGTCGTATTCGCCTGAAGGATCCATTGAAGCAGAAACAGCTGCTGAAAGGGCTGGTTCAGCTGTCAGAAGAGGGCGCAGTGCAGGTATTCCGTCCGATCGCCAATAACGATTTGATCGTGGGCGCTGTCGGTGTGCTGCAGTTTGACGTGGTGGTTTCACGTCTGAAGAGCGAGTACAACGTTGAAGCGATTTATGAATCTGTCAACGTGGCGACTGCGCGCTGGGTAGAATGTTCTGACGTGAAGAAATTCGAAGAATTTAAGCGTAAGAACGAAATTCAGCTAGCGCTGGATGGCGGCGATAACCTCACCTATATCGCACCAACCATGGTTAACCTGAATCTCACTCAGGAACGTTACCCGGACGTTCAGTTCCGTAAAACACGCGAACACTAATCGACCTTCCAGGGCACGGTATCCGCCGTGTCCTGCAACTTTTCCTGTCTTTTAAATCCCTTGCGGAATGTTCTTAAAACCTCGCGTTTTTCTTTTGTTTGCCTGTTTTTTAATCAATTCTGACTGCGATCACGAAATCGTGAACTATATTTAACAATGTGATGACATAAATATCGGCGTTTAATGCTTTTTAGGCTGCCTGTTGCAGCGTCTATTGCTGATATTTATTCCACTTACAAGATTAGTTGCTGGCTCAAGCCGTTTAACGGCAGAGCATAGCGTTTGGCAAAACATACAGGAATACATCGATGACAATGACAGGACTTAAGATTTCTAAAACGCTGCTGGCCGTGATGCTGACCTCCGCTGTTGCAACGGGTTCTGCTTATGCAGAAAACGCCACGATGGATAAAGCGCAATCCGGCGTCGAAAGTGCGGGGCAGAAAGTCGATAGCTCTATGAACAAAGTCGGTAATTTCATGGATGACAGCACCATCACCGCGAAAGTAAAAGCCGCGCTGGTGGACCACGAAAGCATTAAGAGCACCGATATTTCCGTCAAAACAGATCAAAAGGTGGTGACACTAAGCGGGTTTGTTGAAAGTCAGGCGCAGGCCGAAGAAGCGGTGAAAGTGGCGAAAGGCGTTGAGGGTGTGACCTCCGTTAGCGACAAACTGCATGTGCGTGATAGTAAAGAAACCTCTGTTAAAGGCTATGCGGGCGATACGGCAATCACCAGTGAGGTAAAAGCCAAGCTGCTGGCCGATGATATCGTCCCTTCCCGCAAGGTGAAAGTTGAGACCACCGAGGGCGTAGTGCAACTTTCAGGCACCGTCGATTCACAGGCTCAAAGCGATCGTGCTGAGAGCATCGCCAAAGCGATTGATGGCGTGAAAAGCGTCAAAAACGATCTCAAAACTCAGTAATTAGACTTAATTCGTCCTCCTGACGTTTGTCGGGAGGCGTGTTGTGCACCACACTAAAAATATCGCCGATGAGCAGCCTGAGCGCTCATAACAAGCGGTGACATTAACTATGGTAAAGGAGAAGCGCATGTTTCGATGGGGCATCATATTTCTGGTTATCGCGTTAATTGCCGCCGCACTGGGTTTTGGTGGACTGGCTGGTACCGCTGCAGGCGCAGCGAAAATTGTTTTCGTGGTGGGGATCATTCTGTTTCTGGTCAGCCTGTTTACAGGGCGTAAACGACCCTAGTAAGTAAACCGTAAAGATAACTTGCTACCAAGCCAGTCCAGTGGACTGGCTTTTACGGTTTTAGCGTCAGGCAATTTGCGTTACTTTGTTGTTCTATTACAAAACAACAGGAAGGCAGAGGTGGGGCAGAGAATACCCGTCACGCTCGGTAATATTGCGCCGTTATCGTTACGTCCATTTCAACCAGGCAGTGTGGCGCTGGTGTGCGAGGGCGGGGGACAAAGAGGCATTTTCACCGCTGGCGTACTCGATGAATTCATGCGTGCGCAGTTCAATCCCTTTGATCTCTACTATGGGACGTCCGCCGGTGCGCAAAACCTTTCAGCCTATCTGTGTAACCAGCCTGGTTATGGCCGTAAAGTCATTATGCGTTACACCACCCGCCGTGAGTTTTTTGACCCGGTACGCTTTGTGCGCGGGGGAAACTTAATCGATCTCGACTGGCTCGTGGATTCGACCGCATCCCAGATGCCGCTGGCGATGGATAACGCCGAGCGTTTGTTTGCCGCAGGGAAAGCGTTTTATATGTGCGCCTGTCGGGGCGATGATTACACGCCCGGCTATTTTTCGCCGAACCGGCAAAACTGGCTCGACCTCATTCGAGCCTCCAGCGCGATTCCCGGGTTCTACCGCACAGGGGTTGTATTGGACGGCGTGAACTATCTGGATGGAGGAGTTAGTGATGCCATACCTGTGCAGGAGGCAGCGAAGCAGGGGGCAAAAACGTTGGTAGTGATTCGCACTGTGCCTTCGCAAATGTACTACACCCCGCAGTGGTTCAAACGTATGGAGCGCTGGTTGGGTGAAAGTAGCCTGCAACCGTTTCTGAATCTGGTGCAGCATCATGAGACCAGCTATCGTGCTATCCAGAGTTTTATTGAGAAGCCGCCGGGCAAGCTGCGTATTTTTGAGATCTATCCGCCAAAACCACTCCATAGCATGGCGTTGGGCAGCCGTATTCCGGCGCTGCGGGAAGATTACAAAACCGGACGCCTGTGCGGCCGTTACTTTCTGGCGACAGTCGGCAAACTGCTGGCGAAAAATGCGCCGCTGCCTCGTCAGACGCCGAAGATTGTGGTGCCGGGGCCGGTGGTAGTTCCTCCCGCGCCGGTGGCCAACGATGCCCATGTGCCAGTGGTGACCAATGCGCCTCAGGCGAACGACACGACGTTTGATAATGAGGATTTGGCGTGAGTTATCGTTTTATCGATACGCATTGTCACTTTGATTTCCCGCCGTTTACCGGAGATGAATCTGCCAGCATTCAGCGCGCGGTGGAGGTTGGTGTACAGAGCATTATCGTTCCGGCCACCCAGGCGGCGAATTTTCCCCGCGTACTGGCGTTAGCGGAAAATTATCCTCCATTGTTTGCCGCGCTTGGTCTGCATCCCATTGTTATTGAACAACATAGCGATGACTGCCTGGACCAGTTGCAACAGGAGCTGGATAAGCGCCCACAAAAGCTGGTGGCGCTAGGCGAGATTGGATTGGATCTGTATCGGGACGATCCGCAATTCGATAAGCAAGAGCGGGTGCTGGAAGCGCAGCTAAAGCTGGCGAAGCGGTATGAATTGCCGGTGATCCTGCATTCGCGGCGTACCCATGACAAGCTGGCGATGCACCTGAAACGTCATACTTTGCCACGAACTGGCGTGGTGCATGGTTTTTCCGGGAGCGTGCAGCAGGCAGAGCGCTTTGTGCAACTGGGATACAAAATTGGCGTGGGAGGCACCATTACCTATCCGCGCGCCAGTAAAACCCGCGAGGTAATAGCGCAACTGCCGCTGGAATCGCTGTTGCTGGAAACCGACGCGCCGGATATGCCGCTCAACGGCTTTCAGGGGCAGCCCAATCGCCCGGAGCAGGTAGTCAGAGTCTTTGACGTCTTATGCGAACTGCGCCCGGAACCTGCGGACGTGATCGCTGACGCGCTGTATCGTAATACCACGGCGTTGTTTAACATGTGATTGGATGGCGTACCCAGCCTACAAAAGTGTCCGCTTCGTAGGCCTGATAAGCGAAGCGCATCAGGCATATTTTTGCCGGATGGCGGCTGCGCCTTATCCGGCCTACAAAAGTGTGTGCTTCGTAGGCCTGATAAGCAAAGCGCATCAGGCATATTTTTGCCGGATGGCGGCTGCGCCTTATCCGGCCTACAAAAGTGTGTGCTTCGTAGGCCTGATAAGCAAAGCGCATCAGGCATATTTTTGCCGGATGGCGGCTGCGCCTTATCCGGCCTACAAAAGTATGCGCTTCGTAGGCCTGATAAGCGAAGCGCATCAGGCATAACTTCGTCGGATGGCTGCTGTGTTTTCTCCGGCCTGCAAATGATGTAGCCGCATCCGGCAATCACAGGTACAGCGCCGGGAAGATCAAATTATCCACCCCGCGCTCGCGCAATCTTTGCGCCAGGTGTTCCACATCCTTCGGCGTGGCACTCGGCCAGTCCTTCGCTTCGCCATACACCCCGTGCGCATGAAAGGCATTCAAACGTACCGGTACGTCACCGGTGCGTTTGATAAACGCCGCCAGCGCATCGATATGCTGTAGATAATCTTCCTGACCAGGAATAACCAGCAGGCGGAGTTCCGCCAGTTTTCTCTGCCTGGACAAAAAGGTAATACTTTGTTTAATCAGCGTGTTATCGCGGCCGGTAAGCTGCCGATGACACGTGCTGTCCCAGGCTTTTAAATCCAGCATTACGCCGTCGCACACCGGCAGCAGCTTCTGCCAGCCGGTTTCGCTCAGCATGCCGTTGCTGTCGACCATGCAGGTCAGGTGTTGCAACTGCGGATCGGTTTTTATCGCGGTAAATAGCGCCACAATAAAGGGGAGCTGGGTAGTCGCTTCACCGCCACTAACGGTTATCCCTTCGATAAACAGTGACGCTTTACGAATATGTTGCAGCACTTCATCAACGCTCATACTCTGCGCCATCGGCGTGGCCTGCTGGGGGCACATGTGCAGGCAGGTGTCACACTGCTGACACACATCGGACTGCCACCACACTTTCCCCGCGCTCAGGTTCAGCGCCTCATGCGGGCAATGCAGCACACACTCCCCGCAGTCGTTGCAGCGTCCCATCGTCCACGGATTGTGGCAATTTTTACAGCGCAGATTACATCCTTGCAGAAACAGAGCCAGACGACTGCCCGGCCCATCGACGCAGGAGAAAGGAATCAGCCTACTGACTAAAGCGCATCTGCTGTTCATGGCTAATCACGCGAGGTTGTCGTTCCAGAATGCGCGTATTGCGCGCGGCTTCTTCGCCAAGCCAGGTGGTGTTGGTTCGTGACCCTTCGGCGCGATACTTTTCCAGATCTGACAGGCGCACCATGTAACCCGTAACGCGAACCAGATCGTTGCCGCTCACGTTGGCGGTAAACTCGCGCATTCCGGCTTTAAACGCCCCGAGGCACAACTGCACCAGCGCCTGAGGATTACGCTTGATGGTTTCATCCAGCGTGAGAATGTCGCTGATCCCGGCGTGATAAAACGCGTGATGTGGCGCGACGGTTTGCAGATGGGTGATCGGGTCCGGCTCATTGCCGTAAGGCAGGCGTGCCCCTGGCGTGGTGCCGATGTCAGAACTGATGCCCGACTGTGCATGCAGCATCGCGCGCTGCTTCCAGCCATATTTCACCGGGGTGTTTTCGACAAACTCCGCCAGGTAGGCGCTAATACGATAGCCGAGCTGATTGGCGAACTCATCTTTCCCATAGCGCGCATTCTGTCCCGACTTATCGCACAGCAGGTTAACCGCCTCCGCCAGACCATACATCCCGAACATAGGCACAAAACGTTCGGGATCAATCAACCCTTCCTGCACGAGGAAGCTATTCTCAAAGAAATGTGATTTCTCATAGAGGAATTCACATCGTGAATCAATGATGGCGATTTGCTGCTGGCAGTAGTGCGGTAGGGTGCGCGTAAAGAAGTCATCAACAGAGGTGCTGCGCTCTGCGATGGCTTTCAGATTAAGCCTGACCAGCGTGCTTCCACCCCCGGCGAGCGGCAAAGAGTTGTAACAACTGACGACGCCATACTGACCTTTTGTGAAAATTTTATCATTTTCAGGGCCGTTGGAAATATGCGGCTTACTGCACTCGCAGATATTTTGCGCCACGTTGAGCAGCAGATCGTCAGGTGTGATTTGCGGGTCATAAATGAATGTCAGATTAGGCGAGACCTGCTTTAACTCTGCATCTGCGCGTAAAATTGCACGAGTAACTGGTGTATCGGCGGGGCCGATATTGGCATGCATAAACGCGTCTGGCAGGGTTCTGTCGAGATAACGCCAGAAACGTTTTATTCGAATATCGATCTCGTCTTGTGTTAGAATTCTAACATACGGTTGCAGCAGGGCATCGAGCTGACCGAGATAAACCGGCATCGACGTCACTGACGGAACATGGTGGTAAAGAATAGTGAGTAAGGATAACGCGTCATCAAGATCCCTGGCGCCTTCCAGCTCCAGCCACGATGAGCCATTGGCCAGAAAACGCGCGTAATCGGGTAAAACATAGCGCGGTTTGAACGGGGCATGACCTTCGTACATATCGCAGATTACCCCATCATCCAGCGCCTGACGTGCCTGTGCAGGCAGTTGCGGGTAAGGCAGCGCGTTCTCAGCTTCCAGCGCCAGAAAGTGGCGTTTCTGCTCAGGGCTGAGCACTGGGCTGGTCACGATTTGTTGGCAACGCTGTTGCAGCGCGAGTTCGCTTGAAGTGGGCATCGTTGATTCCTTTTTATCCCGAAGGTGTCACGCCATTGTAGAAAGCAACGCCGCCGCAACCTTTGATCCGGATGCGCCTGATGCCACCGCATACCTTTAGAAAAGGTGATTTATTTGAAGTAGATCTCATTAGAGTAATGCAAATCTGTATGTGGTTTTCATTAACTGTGATGTATATCGAAGTGTAATAGCGAGCGGATGTTAGAATACTAACAAACTCGCAAGGTGAAATTTTATACGGCGATGCCGTTGGAGAATGTTATGACCGATTTAACAGCAAGCAGCCTGCGTGCACTGAAACTGATGGACCTGACCACCCTGAATGACGACGACACCAATGAAAAAGTGATCGCGCTGTGTCATCAGGCGAAGACCCCGGTTGGCAACACTGCCGCAATCTGTATCTATCCGCGTTTCATCCCTATTGCGCGTAAGACCCTGAAAGAGCAGGGCACGCCGGACATCCGCATTGCAACCGTAACCAACTTCCCGCACGGCAACGACGACATCGAGATTGCGCTGGCTGAAACCCGCGCGGCGATTGCTTACGGCGCAGATGAAGTTGACGTGGTGTTCCCGTACCGTGCGCTGATCGCCGGTAACGAGCAGATTGGTTTCGATCTGGTTAAAGCCTGTAAAGACGCGTGTGCGGCGGCAAACGTGCTGCTGAAAGTCATCATCGAAACCGGTGAGCTGAAAGAAGAAGCACTGATTCGCAAAGCGTCTGAAATCTCCATCAAAGCCGGTGCTGATTTCATCAAAACTTCTACCGGTAAAGTGCCGGTCAATGCGACGCCGGAAAGCGCACGCATCATGATGGAAGTGATCCGCGACATGGGTGTTTCTAAAACTGTAGGTTTCAAACCGGCTGGTGGCGTGCGCACTGCAGAAGATGCACAGCAGTTCCTGGCGATTGCCGATGAACTGTTTGGCGCTGACTGGGCTGATTCTCGTCACTACCGTTTTGGCGCATCCAGCCTGCTGGCGAGCCTGCTGAAAGCGCTGGGTCACGGCGACGGCAAGAGCGCAAGCAGCTACTAAGCCTTATATTGCCGGAGCTGTAGCGACGTAGGCCGGATAAGGCGTAGCCGCCATCCGGCATTAAGACGACTGCCGGGTGGCGCGTTGCTTACCCGGCCTACAACGGCCTTCTACTCTTTTCCCCTGGGGGTTACCGTGTTTCTCGCACAAGAAATTATTCGTAAAAAACGTGATGGTCATGCGCTGAGCGATGAAGAAATTCGTTTCTTTATCAATGGTATTCGCGACAACACCATCTCTGAAGGGCAAATCGCCGCCCTGGCGATGACCATTTTCTTCCACGATATGACAATGCCTGAGCGAGTTTCGCTGACCATGGCAATGCGTGATTCAGGAACCGTGCTGGACTGGAAAAGCCTGCAGTTGAACGGCCCGATTGTGGATAAACACTCTACCGGCGGTGTGGGTGACGTAACGTCACTGATGTTAGGCCCGATGGTCGCAGCGTGCGGCGGCTATATTCCGATGATCTCCGGGCGTGGCCTGGGGCATACCGGCGGTACGCTCGATAAACTGGAAGCGATTCCTGGATTTGACATCTTCCCGGACGACGCGCGCTTCCGTGAAATTATTAAAGACGTGGGTGTGGCGATTATTGGGCAAACCAGCTCGCTCGCACCGGCGGATAAACGTTTTTATGCCACCCGCGATATTACCGCGACGGTGGATTCCATCCCGCTGATTACCGGTTCCATTCTGGCGAAAAAACTGGCGGAAGGGCTGGATGCGTTGGTGATGGATGTGAAAGTGGGCAGCGGTGCCTTTATGCCGACCTACGAGCTTTCTGAAGCTCTTGCTGAAGCGATTGTCGGTGTGGCAAACGGCGCGGGTGTACGTACCACCGCGCTGCTAACCGATATGAACCAGGTGCTGGCCTCCAGCGCAGGTAACGCGGTCGAAGTTCGCGAAGCGGTGCAGTTCCTGACCGGTGAATACCGCAATCCACGTCTGTTAGACGTCACCATGGCGCTGTGCGTGGAAATGCTGATCTCCGGTAATCTGGCGAAAGATGACGCCGAAGCCCGTGCGAAATTGCAGGCAGTGCTGGACAACGGTAAAGCGGCAGAGATTTTTGGTCGCATGGTTGCGGCGCAAAAAGGCCCGACCGATTTCGTCGAAAATTATGCGCAGTATCTGCCGACGGCAATGCTCAGCAAAGCGGTATATGCTGATACCGAAGGCTTTGTCAGCGCGATGGATACCCGCGCGCTGGGGATGGCGGTCGTTTCCATGGGCGGCGGTCGTCGTCAGGCTTCGGACACCATTGATTACAGCGTTGGCTTTAGCGATATGGCGCGTCTGGGCGACAGCGTAGACGGACAACGCCCGCTGGCGGTGATCCACGCGAAAGACGAAGCCAGCTGGCAGGAAGCGGCGAAAGCGGTCAAAGCGGCAATTAGCCTTGACGATAAAGCGCCAGAAATTACACCGACAGTCTATCGTCGTATTACCGAATAACTGTATACTGATCTGATCGCTTTTTTGCGGCGCAGATGTATGGAGAACAAGATGAAACGTGCATTTATTATGGTGCTGGACTCCTTTGGTATTGGTGCGACTGAAGATGCGGATCGCTTTGGCGACGTAGGTTCAGACACTATGGGACACATTGCAGAAGCCTGTGCGAAAGGTGAAGCTGACAATGGTCGCAAAGGTCCACTGAATCTGCCTAACCTGACCCGTCTGGGCCTGGTGAAAGCTCACGAAGGTTCTACCGGTAAAATTGCTGCTGGTATGGACGGTAACGCGGAAGTGATTGGTGCCTACGCATGGGCGCATGAACTTTCTTCCGGGAAAGACACGCCGTCTGGCCACTGGGAAATCGCGGGTGTCCCGGTTCTTTTTGATTGGGGTTATTTCTCCGATCATGAAAACAGCTTCCCGCAGGAACTGCTGGATAAACTGGTAAAACGTGCCAACCTGCCAGGCTACCTCGGCAACTGCCACTCTTCCGGTACCGTGATCCTGGATCAACTGGGTGAAGAGCATATGAAAACCGGCAAGCCGATTTTCTATACCTCCGCTGACTCCGTGTTCCAGATTGCCTGCCACGAAGAGACGTTTGGCCTGGATAAACTTTACGAGCTGTGCGAAATCGCACGTGAAGAGCTGACCGAAGGTGGTTACAACATCGGTCGTGTTATCGCACGTCCGTTTATCGGTGATAAAGCCGGTAACTTCCAGCGTACCGGTAACCGTCACGACCTGGCCGTTGAGCCGCCAGCACCGACCGTGCTGCAGAAACTGGTCGACGAAAAAGACGGTCACGTGGTTTCCGTCGGTAAAATCGCGGATATCTACGCTAACTGCGGCATCACCAAAAAAGTGAAAGCCACCGGTCTGGACGCGCTGTTCGACGCCACCATCAAAGAGATGAAAGAAGCAGGTGATAAGACCATCGTCTTCACCAACTTCGTTGATTTCGACTCTTCCTGGGGACATCGTCGCGATATCGCCGGTTATGCTGCGGGCCTGGAACTGTTCGACCGCCGTCTGCCTGAGCTGATGGAGCTGGTGGGTGAAGATGACATTCTGATCCTGACCGCTGACCACGGCTGCGACCCAAGCTGGACCGGCACTGACCACACCCGTGAACACATCCCGGTACTGGTCTACGGCCCGAAAGTGAAACCAGGTTCTTTAGGTCACCGTGAAACCTTCGCGGATATCGGTCAGACGCTGGCGAGCTACTTTGGTACGTCACCGATGGACTACGGTAAAAACATGCTGTAATACCCGTTGTCTTTCGCGCTGTAGATGCGTTGACTTCATTCGCTCACCCCGGTCACATAGTGAATCTATGCTCCCGGGGATTCATGAATTCGTCGCCTTCCTACAACGCGAAATCCTTAGGGTATTTCACTGTTTTGCATACGTTTTGTAGGCCTGATAAGGCGTAGCCGCCATCAGGCAATAACAACGAAATAAGGACAAAAAATGGCAACTCCACATATTAATGCAGAAATGGGTGATTTCGCTGACGTCGTATTGATGCCGGGCGACCCGCTGCGTGCAAAGCATATTGCTGAAACTTTCCTCGAAGATGTTCGTGAAGTGAACAACGTTCGCGGCATGTTAGGTTTCACCGGTACTTACAAAGGCCGTAAGATCTCCGTTATGGGTCACGGTATGGGTATCCCGTCCTGCTCCATCTACACCAAAGAGCTGATCACCGATTTCGGCGTGAAGAAAATCATTCGCGTAGGCTCCTGCGGCGCTGTGCGTATGGACGTTAAACTGCGTGACGTGGTTATCGGTATGGGCGCTTGCACCGACTCCAAAGTTAACCGTATCCGTTTTAAAGATCATGACTTCGCTGCTATTGCTGACTTCGACATGGTGCGTAACGCGGTTGATGCGGCAAAAGCACTGGGTGTAGACGCGCGCGTGGGCAACCTGTTCTCTGCTGACCTGTTCTACTCTCCGGACGGTGAAATGTTCGACGTGATGGAAAAATACGGCGTGCTGGGCGTGGAAATGGAAGCTGCGGGCATCTACGGTGTTGCTGCGGAATTTGGTGCAAAAGCGCTGACCATCTGCACCGTTTCCGACCATATCCGTACTCACGAGCAGACCACTGCCGCTGAACGTCAGACGACCTTCAACGACATGATCAAAATCGCGCTGGAATCCGTTCTGCTGGGCGATAAAGAGTAAGGTTGTTGTGGCCCGGTGGCGCTTCGCTTACCGGGCCTACGGGAATGCCGCTATTAATGCCTGATGGCGATTCGCTTATCAGGTCTACAGGAGCGGTCTTATAGGCCGGATAAGGCGCAGCCGCCATCCGGCAATTCGCCACTAATCGCTTAACGCACGGCCTTCGCCACCCACGCCGCCAGTTCACGCAGCTCGTTTTCCTGATCCGGATATTCCGTAACCAGCGCTTCGCAAGTCTGCTGTAAAACATCGGCGCGATACTGGCAGCCCTGTAGCCGCTCCGCCAGCGCTTCTAACGGCGCGGGATTGAGACTGTCGGTAAACACCTGTGTGCGCGTGATATGACCTTTTTCGACGTCGAAATGCAGCTCAACGCCACCCCAAGTGAAACGCTCGTCCAGCAGATGCGAGAAAGCAGGTGCCTGACCAAAATTCCATTCCCAACTGCTCTGGCGGGCAAAGGTTTCGGCAAAATTTGGCAGGTCCGGCGTTTTATCTGGTGAGATCACTTCCGCTTCAACGCGTTCGCCATAATGAGCAAAAAAGGCTTCCGTGATGGCCTGACAGACCTGTTCATGGGTGATGCCCGGTAACAGCTCTGTCAAATTCGTCACCCGTGAGCGGACAGAGGTGATCCCCTTTGCTGCGAGTTTCTTTTTGTCGGGATTGAGATAATTTGCCAGGCGGCTGAGATCGGCATTTAGCAGCAGCGTGCCGTGGTGGAATCCGCGATCTTTCGTTTCCCGATAAGCAGAGCCTGAAACCTTGCGATCGCCGTCTGGCGTTTTCACAACCAGATCGTTACGCCCGGAGGCATCTGCCGTCACACCCAGAGAATTCAATGCGTTGAGGACAATCGCGGTGGAAATGGTTTTGTCGTATTCCGGTTTACCGGCCATAAAGGTAAAGCAGGTATTGCCTAAGTCATGGAACACCGCGCCGCCGCCGCTGCTACGGCGGGCGAGCCGCACGTTGTCTTCCTCCATACGGCGGGTATTACACTCTTTCCACGGGTTTTGCGCCCGGCCAATCACCACCGTATCGGCGTTACGCCACAAGAACAGGACGCGCTGCGTGGCGGGCATCTGGCGAAAAATGCACTCTTCGACCGCGAGGTTAAACCACGGATCGTAAGAGTCTGAGATAAGCAGGCGTAGTGTAGTCATGGTTGATTTCCCTTCTGTTTTACAGTTTTTACTGCTTTTACTCTTTTTTCTCGTTGTCTTCTTCCTGCACCGGTTTGTTGGCGGTCAACAGGAAAGGGGATTGCTGCCAGCGGGTACGCTTGCCTTGCAATAAGGTACGGGTGAGCACGACGCCAATCGCCAGCGCCAGCAGCAGCATCAGGCGTAAGATATTGGTGGTGTTATCTACCTGCTTCGCCTCGGTGGCGAGGGTGTGGGTATCCAGCGTCAGACGCAAATAGCCCAGCGGACCATTTTTCCCCTGAATGGGTTCG
Source organism: Citrobacter sp. B72 (assembly GCF_016894305.1). Lineage (NCBI taxonomy): Bacteria > Pseudomonadati > Pseudomonadota > Gammaproteobacteria > Enterobacterales > Enterobacteriaceae > Citrobacter > Citrobacter sp. B72. Next base: position 4,132,048 of record NZ_CP069801.1, on the reverse strand, counting down.
ACAATCTGCTGGTTAAAATAACCCCCGGCTTTTTTGCCGTCGAGCGCCAGTCGGTCACGAACGTTGACGCTCTCGCCGGTGCGCGTAATCAGGTCTCCCTGTTCATCGTATACGCCAGCGTCCAGAATACGGCTACTTTCCGTCAGCTGTGTGAGTACCGCTTTGATGCGTTTTTCATCCGGCGTTTCGGTACGCATTAGCGGAGCAACATTTAGCGCCACCTGGCGGGCCAGCGTACGGGCCAGCTCTTCGAGCTGCGGATTACGCTGCTGCTGGTGACTTTGACTAAACCAGGATGCGCCCTGCATCAGGGCGACAAGCAGCGCAAGACAGAACAATACAATCACTGCACGATGAAGTCGGAATTTCAGTTTTGCGCGAGCCATATTCCACCTGCTGAAAATTTGAGACTTAATGTTGCCAGAAGCGCTGGTTACAGGGTAGCCTCATGCGTTATTTTCCCCTGATGATTCCGACCCGAACGATTTTACAGGAGCTTTAATGCCTAACATAACCTGGTGCGATCTACCTGAAGATGTTTCTCTGTGGCCAGGTCTGCCTCTCTCTTTAAGTGGCGATGAAGTCATGCCGCTGGACTACCACGCGGGCCGCAGTGGCTGGCTGCTGTACGGTCGTGGGCTGGATAAACAACGTTTAACGCAATACCAGAGCAAACTGGGCGCGGCGATGGTGATTGTTGCTGCCTGGTGCGTCGAGGATTATCAGGTGATTCGCCTGGCGGGTTCGTTAACGCCGCGCGCGGCAAAACTGGCGCATGATGCCAAACTGGATGTTGCGCCACTAGGTAAAATTCCGCATCTGCGCACACCGGGTTTACTGGTGATGGACATGGACTCAACGGCAATCCAGATCGAATGCATTGATGAAATTGCTAAACTGGCTGGAACCGGTGAGATGGTTGCGGAAGTCACGGAACGCGCAATGCGAGGCGAACTGGACTTTACCGCCAGCCTGCGCAGTCGCGTGGCGACGCTGAAGGGCGCTGATGCCAATATTCTGCACCAGGTGCGCGAAACGCTACCGCTGATGCCAGGCCTGACACAGTTGGTGTTAAAACTGGAGACGCTCGGCTGGAAAGTGGCTATTGCCTCTGGCGGCTTTACCTTCTTTGCCGATTACCTGCGTAATAAACTGCGTCTGACGGCGGCTGTGGCAAACGAGCTGGAGATCATGGACGGTAAATTTACCGGCAACGTGATCGGCGATATCGTCGATGCCCAGTACAAAGCCAATACCCTGACCCGCCTGGCACAAGAATATGAGATCCCGATGGCGCAGACGGTGGCGATCGGCGACGGTGCTAACGATCTGCCGATGATCAAAACGGCCGGGCTGGGTATTGCGTATCATGCCAAACCGAAAGTGAATGAAAAGACGGAGATTACTATCCGTCACGCCGATCTGATGGGGGTGTTCTGCATTCTCTCCGGCAGCATGAACCAGAAATGATTAAATTGCCCGATGGCAAGGTGTCCGTAGGCCGGATAAGCGCCTGCGCCATCCGGCAAAAGCGTTAACGAAAGAGGTAAAACGTGGCCAAAGCTCCAAAACGCGCCTTTGTTTGTAATGAATGCGGGGCCGATTACCCGCGCTGGCAGGGGCAATGCAGCGCCTGTCAGGCCTGGAATACCATTACCGAGGTGCGCCTTGCCGCATCGCCAACGGTGGCGCGTAACGAGCGGCTCAGTGGCTATGCCGGGAATGCGGGCGTGGCAAAAGTGCAGAAGCTGTCTGACATCAGCCTTGAAGAACTGCCGCGTTTTTCCACTGGATTTAAAGAGTTTGACCGCGTGCTGGGCGGCGGTGTGGTACCCGGCAGCGCTATTCTGATTGGCGGTAACCCGGGCGCGGGGAAATCAACGCTGCTGCTGCAAACGCTGTGCAAGCTCGCTGAGCAGATGAAAACTCTGTACGTCACCGGTGAAGAGTCACTGCAGCAAGTGGCGATGCGCGCGCACCGGCTCGGTTTGCCGACCGCGAATCTGAATATGCTGTCGGAAACCAGTATTGAACAAATTTGCCTGATTGCCGAAGAAGAACAGCCGAAGCTGATGGTGATCGACTCCATTCAGGTAATGCACATGGCGGATATTCAGTCTTCGCCGGGCAGTGTGGCGCAGGTGCGCGAAACGGCGGCTTACCTGACGCGTTTTGCCAAAACGCGCGGCGTGGCGATTGTGATGGTCGGCCACGTCACCAAAGACGGCTCGCTGGCTGGGCCGAAGGTGCTCGAACACTGTATTGACTGTTCGGTACTGCTCGACGGTGACGCCGATTCTCGTTTCCGTACTCTGCGTAGCCATAAAAACCGTTTTGGTGCGGTGAATGAGCTGGGCGTCTTTGCCATGACCGAACAGGGCCTGCGTGAAGTCAGCAACCCTTCCGCTATCTTCTTAAGCCGTGGCGATGAGGTCACCTCCGGCAGTTCGGTGATGGTGGTCTGGGAAGGTACGCGCCCGCTGCTGGTAGAGATTCAGGCGCTGGTCGATCACTCAATGATGGCGAACCCGCGTCGCGTGGCGGTCGGTCTGGAACAGAACCGTCTGGCGATTCTGCTGGCGGTGCTGCATCGTCACGGTGGCTTGCAGATGGCGGATCAGGACGTGTTTGTTAATGTAGTAGGCGGCGTAAAAGTCACCGAAACCAGCGCCGACCTGGCGTTGCTGCTGGCAATGGTCTCCAGCCTGCGTGACAGACCGCTGCCACAGGATTTAGTTGTCTTTGGCGAAGTGGGGTTGGCGGGCGAAATCCGTCCGGTACCCAGCGGGCAGGAGCGTATTTCGGAAGCGGCGAAGCACGGCTTTCGCCGGGCGATTGTCCCTGCCGCTAACGTACCGAAAAAAGTACCGGAAGGCATGCAGGTCTTTGGCGTTAAGAAGCTTGCGGATGCGTTAAGCGTGTTTGACGACCTATAATCAAATACCTGTACGTACCGATTTTGTAGGCCTGATAAGCGAAGCGCCATCAGGCAGTGTTACGCGATTTTTCCAGCAGGAGGCTCTTGTGTCATTTGAATATCTGAAAACCGCCATAAAGCAAAAGGGCTGTACCCTGCAACAGGTGGCGGATGCCAGTGGCATGACCAAGGGATACCTAAGCCAACTGCTGAATGCCAAAATCAAAAGCCCCAGCGCGCAGAAGCTGGAGGCGTTGCACCGCTTTCTCGGTCTGGAGTTTCCGCGCCAGCAGAAAAATATCGGTGTGGTATTCGGCAAGTTTTATCCGCTGCACACCGGCCATATCTATCTTATCCAGCGCGCCTGTAGCCAGGTCGATGAACTGCATATCATCATGGGCTATGACGACACGCGCGATCGCAGCCTGTTTGAAGACAGTGCCATGTCGCAACAGCCTACGGTGCCCGATCGTTTACGCTGGCTGCTGCAAACCTTTAAGTATCAGAAAAATATCCGTATTCATGCCTTCAACGAAGAAGGCATGGAGCCGTATCCGCACGGCTGGGACGTGTGGAGCAACGGGATTAAAACGTTTATGCAGGAGAAAGGGATCCAGCCAAACTGGATCTACACCTCTGAAGAATCAGATGCCCCGCAGTATCTCGAACATTTGGGGATCGAAACCGTGCTGGTGGATCCTAAGCGGACGTTCATGAGCATCAGCGGCGGGCAAATCCGTGAAAACCCGTTTCGCTACTGGGAGTACATTCCGACCGAAGTGAAGCCGTTTTTCGTGCGCACCGTGGCGATCCTCGGCGGGGAGTCGAGCGGCAAATCGACGCTGGTGAATAAGCTCGCCAATATCTTTAACACCACCAGTGCGTGGGAATACGGGCGTGATTATGTCTTCTCCCATTTGGGCGGCGATGAGATGGCGTTGCAGTATTCTGACTACGATAAAATCGCCCTGGGACAAGCGCAATACATCGATTTTGCTGTTAAATACGCCAATAAAGTGGCATTCATTGACACCGATTTCGTGACCACTCAGGCCTTCTGTAAAAAGTATGAAGGGCGTGAACACCCGTTTGTGCAAGCGCTTATTGACGAGTATCGCTTCGACCTGGTGATCCTGCTGGAAAACAACACCCCATGGGTGGCGGATGGCTTACGCAGCCTTGGAAGCTCAGTTGACAGAAAAGCGTTTCAGACGCTGCTGGTCGAGATGCTGCAGGAAAACAATATCAATTTTGTGCACGTTCAGGAGCCTGACTACGACGGCCGCTTCCTGCGCTGCGTGGAGTTGGTGAAAGAACTAATGGGTGAGCAAAGGTAGATTTTAATGCCGGATGCGCTGCGCTTATCCGACCTACAAGTCGCACTAACCTCGTAGGCCGGATAAGGCGTAACGCCGCCATCCGGCACTTAACGCTAATTACTTAGAAATACGCTTGTACTTAATACGTTTCGGCTCCAGCGCATCGGCGCCCAGCGTACGTTTCTTGTACTCTTCGTATTCGGTAAAGTTACCTTCGAAGAACTCAACCTTACCTTCATCCTGGTAATCCAGAATGTGGGTGGCGATACGGTCGAGGAACCAACGGTCGTGCGAGATAACCATCGCGCAGCCCGGGAATTCCAGCAGGGCGTTTTCCAGCGCGCGCAGGGTTTCGATATCCAGGTCGTTGGTTGGTTCATCGAGCAGCAGCATGTTGCCGCCAACCTGCAGCAGCTTCGCCAGGTGCAGACGACCACGCTCACCACCGGACAGCTCGCCGACGCGTTTGCCCTGATCCACACCTTTGAAGTTGAAGCGGCCCACGTAGGCACGGCTTGGCATCTCGGTGTTGCCGATTCGCATGATATCCAGCCCGCCGGAAACTTCTTCCCACACGGTTTTGCTGTTGTCCATGGCGTCACGGAACTGGTCAACGGAGGCCAGTTTGACGGTTTCACCCAGCGTGATGGTGCCGCTGTCAGGCTGTTCCTGACCGGACATCATACGGAACAGGGTAGATTTACCCGCGCCGTTCGGACCGATGATGCCGACAATTGCGCCTTTCGGTACGGAGAAACTCAGATCGTCGATCAGAACGCGATCGCCGTAGGATTTACGCAGATTGGTGACTTCAACGACTTTATCGCCCAGACGTGCTCCAGGTGGAATAAACAGTTCGTTGGTTTCGTTACGTTTCTGGTATTCGGTGTTGTTCAGCTCTTCAAAGCGTGCCAGACGGGCTTTACCCTTAGACTGACGGCCTTTAGCGCCCTGACGTACCCACTCCAGCTCTTTCTCAATGGATTTACGGCGAGCCGCTTCCTGAGAGGCTTCTTGGGCCAGACGCTGATCTTTCTGCTCCAGCCAGGAAGAGTAGTTACCTTCCCACGGAATACCTTCACCACGGTCCAGCTCCAGGATCCAGCCCGCAACGTTGTCGAGGAAGTAACGGTCGTGGGTAATCGCCACTACGGTGCCTTCGAAGTCGTGCAGGAAGCGTTCCAGCCACGCGACGGATTCCGCATCCAGGTGGTTGGTCGGTTCGTCGAGCAGCAGCATGTCTGGTTTTTCCAGCAGCAGGCGGCATAGCGCAACGCGGCGGCGTTCACCACCGGAGAGATTCTCAATTTTAGCGTCCCAATCCGGCAGACGCAGGGCGTCAGCGGCACGCTCAAGCTGCACGTTCAGGTTATGGCCGTCGTGCGCCTGGATAATTTCTTCAAACTTGCCCTGTTGTGCGGCCAGTTTATCGAAGTCGGCGTCCGGCTCGGCGTACTTAGCGTAAACTTCATCCAGACCTTTCAGTGCACTAACCACTTCGGCAACCGCTTCTTCAACGGATTCACGAACGGTATGTTCCGGGTTCAGTTTTGGTTCCTGCGGCAGGTAACCGATTTTAATGCCTGGCTGTGGGCGAGCTTCACCTTCGATATCGGTATCAATACCGGCCATGATGCGCAGCAGGGTAGATTTACCCGCACCGTTCAGACCGAGAACACCGATTTTGGCGCCAGGGAAGAAGCTCAGTGAGATGTTTTTAAGAATATGACGTTTCGGCGGAACGACCTTGCCGACACGATGCATGGTATAAACGAATTGGGCCACGTTGGACTCGCCTCTATGTTTATCCCGTCATACTTCAAGCCGCAGATGCGTTGGCTGTGTCGTTCACCCCAGTCACGTACTTTTGTACGCTCAGGGGATTCACTTCCTCGCCGCCTTGCTGCAACTTGAATTATTTAGGGCTAATTATTGGTAAATAGTTATCAAAGGCGAAGTGTAGCCTTTTTCATTGCCCAATCCCAGCCAGCAGATCCCACTCGCAACAAAAGTAAAAAAGTGTCCGTGACGTGGCGCATTCTGCAATGTCTGGTTAGCATGAATTAATTAAGCGGCATGATGCTGCACAGACGTAACATGAGAAGAGGAAGAGCTTGTGGACAAAGCCAATCAATTTACCTGGCGCCTGCTGGCGGCCAGCGTATGTCTGCTGACGGTCAGTCAAGTGGCGCGAGCCGATTCCCTGGATGAGCAGCGCAATCGCTATGCGCAAATTAAGCAGGCCTGGGATAACCGACAGATGGATGTCGTAGAGCAGATGATGCCCGGCCTGAAGAACTATCCTCTGTATCCCTATCTGGAATATCGTCAGATTACTGACGATCTGATGAATCAGCCGACCATTACCGTCACCAATTTTGTGCGCGCCAACCCGACGCTGCCCCCGGCGCGTACTCTGCAATCGCGTTTTGTGAATGAACTGGCGCGCCGCGAAGACTGGCGTGGACTGCTGGCGTTTAGCCCGGAAAAACCGGGTACCACGGAAGCGCAATGCAACTATTACTTCGCGAAATGGAGTACCGGGCAAACCGAAGAGGCCTGGCGGGGCGCGAAAGATCTGTGGCTGACCGGGAAAAGTCAGCCGAACGCCTGTGACAAATTATTTGGCGTATGGCGCGCCTCAGGCACTCAGGATCCGCTGGCGTATCTGGAGCGTATTCGTCTGGCGATGAAAGCCGGGAATACCGGTCTGGTGACGGCGCTGGCCGGACAGATGCCCGTACAATACCAAACCATTGCCTCTGCGATCATTTCGCTGGCCAACGATCCGAATTCGGTGATGACTTTTGCTCGCACCACTGGTGCCACGGATTTCACCCGACAGATGGCGGCGGTCGCCTTTGCCAGCGTGGCGCGTCAGGATGTGGAAAACGCCCGCCTGATGATCCCGTCCCTGGTACAGGCGCAACAGCTTAATGACGAGCAAACCCAGGAGCTACGCGATATTGTTGCCTGGCGTCTGATGGGCAATGACGTCACCGACGAGCAGGCCAAATGGCGTGATGATGCGATTATGCGCTCCAATTCCACCTCGCTTGTGGAGCGTCGTGTGCGCATGGCGCTGGGAACCGGCGATCGTCGTGGCCTGAATACGTGGCTGGCGCGTCTGCCAATGGAAGCAAAAGAAAAAGACGAGTGGCGCTACTGGCAGGCTGATCTGCTGCTGGAGCGCGGACGTGATGCGGAAGCCAAAGAGATACTGCACCAGCTCATGCAGCAGCGTGGTTTCTATCCGATGGTGGCGGCACAGCGCCTGGGCGAAGAGTACGAGCTGAAAGTGGATAAAGCGCCAGCGAACGTTGATTCTGCGCTGACTCAGGGGCCAGAAATGGCACGCGTACGCGAGCTAATGTACTGGAACATGGATAATACCGCGCGCAGTGAATGGGCGAATCTGGTTACCAGCCGTACCAAGTCCGAGCAGGCTCAGTTGGCACGTTACGCGTTCAACAATCACTGGTGGGATCTGAGCGTTCAGGCGACGATCGCCGGTAAGCTGTGGGATCATCTGGAAGAGCGCTTCCCATTGGCCTATAAAGATCTGTTTACCCGTTACACCAGCGGCAAGGATATTCAGCCAAGTTATGCGATGGCGATAGCGCGTCAGGAAAGCGCCTGGAACCCGAAAGTGAAATCACCGGTCGGCGCCAGCGGGCTGATGCAGATTATGCCAGGCACGGCGACGCATACGGTGAAAATGTTCTCGATTCCAGGTTACAGCAGTCCGAGCCAGCTACTGGATCCTGATACCAACATCAACATTGGTACCAGCTATTTGCAGTACGTATATCAGCAATTCGGCAATAACCGCATCTTTGCGTCGGCAGCCTATAACGCCGGTCCGGGACGCGTTCGCACCTGGCTTGGCAATAGCGCTGGCCGCATTGATGCTGTGGCGTTTGTCGAAAGTATTCCATTCTCAGAGACGCGTGGTTACGTGAAGAATGTGCTGGCTTATGATGCGTACTATCGCTATTTCCTCGGCGATAAACCGGAGTTGATGAGCGACGCAGAATGGCAACGTCGTTACTGATCGTGTCGATTGTGTTATGCTATCGTACTCGTTAAAGAGTACAAAAGGGGGAAGCAAGCACGCTTCCCCCGCAACGATGGCGATATCTTATGACTCAGCAATCACCCTATTCAGCAGAGATGGCAGAACAACGTCACCAGGAGTGGTTACGTTTTGTCGATCTGCTTAAACACGCCTACGAACAAGATTTACACCTGCCACTGCTCAATTTGATGTTAACGCCGGATGAGCGTGAAGCGTTGGGCACGCGTGTGCGTATCATTGAAGAGCTGCTGCGCGGCGAGATGAGCCAGCGTGAGCTTAAAAACGAGCTCGGGGCGGGGATTGCCACTATTACGCGGGGGTCGAACAGCCTCAAATCCGCACCGGTGGATTTGCGTCAGTGGCTGGAGCAGGTGTTGCTGAAAAGTGTCTGATTTTCTCGTAGGCCGGATAAGGCGAAGCCGCCATCCGGCAATGGTGCGCGCTGCTTGCCTGATGGCGCTACGCTTATCAGGCCTACAAATTACAATGACTCATCGTATATCGCGTTATGAAACGGGCTGAGCGCCAGAATCACCGCCTGGTGATAGACGCTTGAGCGCGTCAGCTTGCCCGCGGTAAAAACGCCGATTGCGCCTTCTTTACGGCCAATTTCATCAATACCCGTATAGTCCGACATCACCGGGCCGAGTGCTTCACCTTTGCGGACTCTGTCGAGAATGACAGTCGGCAATGGCAGCGTGGCTGAACGGGCTTCACCGCGCTGAATGCCGTTATCAATCACCACCCAACTAAAGGTGGCATCGTCGTCAATTCCTGCTTCAATGGCGACCCAGAAATCAGCCTGCGGGTGCAGGCGGCGAGCGTTATCAACGCGATTTCGTGCGCCAGTGCGCGTTTCCTGGTTTCCGAAAGGTTGTTCCGGCACGCCACTCTCGACGGCGACGGGTTCAATATGGCAGGATCCTTCCCCGAAAATCTCTTCAAATGCCCGCAGAATTGCCTGAATTTTGGCAGGATTGGTGGTCGCAGAGATAACCTTGTGCATAATTAAGCTCAGTTTGAAAATTCATCGCAGAGTCTACTCAACGTATGACGAGTATATAACGGAAAAAAAGCATGTTACAGGTATACCTTGTTCGCCATGGCGAAACGCAGTGGAACGCCGAGCGACGTATTCAAGGCCAGTCAGACAGCCCACTAACCGCTAAAGGTGAACAACAAGCCATGCAGGTGGGAGAACGCGCCCGCTCGTTTGGTATTACGCATGTCATCAGTAGCGATCTTGGTCGTACACGACGCACCGCAGAAATCATCGCCCAGGCCTGCGGCTGTGATATCACCTATGATTCTCGTCTGCGTGAGCTGAATATGGGGGTGCTGGAAAAACGTCACATCGATACGCTGACGCCAGAGGAAGAGGGCTGGCGTCGCCAGTTGGTGAACGGCACGGTGGATGGTCGTATTCCGGAAGGGGAATCGATGCAGGAGCTGAGCGATCGCGTCAATGCGGCGCTGGCATCCTGTCTGGAGCTGCCGCCGGGAAGTCGTCCACTGCTGGTCAGCCACGGTATCGCGCTGGGTTGCCTGGTGAGCACAATTCTGGGATTACCGGCATGGGCTGAACGTCGCTTGCGTCTGCGCAACTGTTCAATTTCTCGCGTTGATTACCAGGAAAGCTTATGGCTGGCGCCGGGATGGGTCGTTGAAACGGCAGGGGACATCTCACATCTGGACGCCCCTGCGTTGGATGAACTACAGCGCTAGCGGCGAATCGGAATCAGGAATTCGCAGCGCAGGTTGATCGGGCGATCTCCCGCTTTGGCATCTTCTGCCGGGTAGTATCGCTCGATATCCTGTCCTTTACGGCGCGTCAGGTTCAGCATCGGCATGCATGTGCCGTAAACCGTCAGGATAAACTCTTGCACGCCGGTTCCCAGCCCTTCGTAGGTAAACATCACGTACTCGCCACCCTGTAACAGGATAGGCTGCGCCGACGGCACGTAGCCATTGGCCTGTTCCGGCGTCAGTGCTGTGGTGTAAAACACTTCCTGTTCGTCGTCTTTTTCAATGCTCGGACGCGTTTCGTTAAGCCCGTACAGCACTGGCGGGATCGCCGGAGCCTGAGCAAGGAAGTCGCGCCAGAACTGAATACGCATTTCATGACGGAAATCTGAAATCTGTTCCAGCGAGCAGGAATAGCTTTGCGTGGTGCCGAGCAGTTGCGTATCTTCCAGGGTGACAAACTCGTGTGCAGGCATCGTAAATTCACCCAGTCGCATTGGCGGGCGAATACCGAATGCGCTCCATTCCGGTGAACGGCGATACAGCGCTGGTGTCTGCGAAAATTGTTTCTTGAATGCGCGAGTAAAAGTTTGTTGAGAGTCGAAGCGATATTGCAGCGCAATATCCAAAATTGGACGCGCAGTCAGGCGCAGCGCCACTGCGGATTTCGATAAACGACGGGCGCGGATATAGGCGCCAATAGCATGGCCCGTCACGTCCTTAAACATTCTCTGCAGGTGCCACTTGGAATAGCCCGCTTTTGCCGCCACATTGTCAAGCGACAAAGGCTGATCCAGATGACCTTCCAGCCAGATTAATAGGTCGCGAATAATGCCAGCCTGATCCATAAAATATCCTCATCCTTTCAACAACGAGTACCTGACGTCAGGTATGAGGATAATAGCATTTTTTGCTGTTTTAGCATTCAGTGTTTTTTTTGCTCATAAGTGCTTTTTTCGGACATACGAAAGCGTGATTATTGTAATCCTGTGATCTGTATACATTTTATCTTAGAATGTTTAATAATTACGCAGAACAACTTTTAAGAATGGTAACAATATGAAATATAAGAGCTTAGTCATTTCCTCAATTCTGCTGATGTTGGCGCAGGTCGCCCATGCGGAGCAGATTGGATCTGTCGATACGGTGTTCAAAATGTTTGGGCCGGATCATAAAATTGTGGTCGAAGCGTTTGACGATCCGGATGTTACCAATGTGACCTGTTACGTGAGTCGTGCGAAGACCGGCGGCATCAAAGGTGGACTGGGGCTGGCGGAAGATACCTCCGATGCCGCCATCTCTTGCCAGCAGGTTGGGCCGGTAGAACTGAGCGACAGAATCAAGAACGGTAAAGCTCAGGGCGAAGTGGTATTTAAGAAACGTACCTCGCTGGTGTTTAAATCTTTACAGGTCGTGCGTTTTTACGATGCGAAACGTAATGCGCTGGCCTATCTGGCGTATTCAGATAAAGTTGTCGATGGATCGCCCAAAAATGCCATCAGTGCGGTACCCATCATGCCGTGGCGGCAATAACAAGGAAGCACAATGCAACAGCCGTTGATCTGGTTGGTTGAGGATGAGCAGGGAATCGCTGATACGCTTATCTACATGCTGCAACAAGAAGGGTTTAGCGTAGAGGCGTTTGAGCGCGGATTTCCCGTGCTGGAGAAATCTCGCCAGCAATGCCCTGATGCCATCATTCTGGATGTCGGGCTACCGGATATCAGCGGTTTTGAACTGTGCCGACGTTTACTGGAACGCCACCCGGCGTTGCCGATCCTCTTTCTGACCGCGCGCAGCGATGAAGTGGATCGCCTGTTGGGGCTGGAAATTGGTGCAGATGACTATGTTGCCAAGCCTTTCTCGCCGCGCGAGGTGTGCGCTCGTGTGCGTACGCTGCTGCGGCGGGTGCAAAAATTCTCCACGCCTTCATCGATGACACGCTGTGGGGATTTTGAACTTAATGAGCTGGCCGCGCAGATTACCTGGTTCAGCATGCCGTTGAACCTGACGCGTTATGAATTCCTGCTGCTGAAAACATTGCTGATGTCGCCGGGACGTATTTACTCTCGCCAGCAGCTGATGGATTTAGTCTGGGCAGACGCGCAGGATACCTTTGACAGAACGGTTGATACTCACATCAAAACGCTGCGCGCCAAGCTGCGGGCTATCAATCCGGAGCTTTCCCCCATCAATACACATCGCGGTATGGGATACAGCCTGAGGAACTGCTGATGCGCATTGGAATGCGTTTGCTGCTCGGCTATTTTCTGATTGTCGCGGTCGCCGCCTGGTTTGTTCTGTCGATCTTTGTGCAGGAAATTAAGCCAGGCGTTCGTCGGGCGACCGAAGGTACTCTAATTGATACCGCCACGCTGCTGGCTGCACTGGCGCGTGATGACGTGCTCTCTGACTCACCGGCTAACGGCAAGCTGGCGCAGGCATTTGCGCAGCTGCATAACCGCCCATTTAATGCCAACATCAGCGGCATTAACAAAGTGCGTAATGAATACCATGTATACATGACGGACGCGCAGGGCAAGGTGTTGTTTGATTCAGCTAACCAGGCCGTCGGTCAGGACTACTCCCGCTGGAACGATGTGTGGTTAACGCTGCGTGGGCAGTATGGCGCCCGCAGCACGCCGCAAAACCCGAACGATCCGGAAAGCTCGGTGATGTACGTTGCCGCGCCGATCGTAGATGGTGGTCGTATTATCGGTGTGCTCAGTGTCGGCAAACCAAATGCGGCGATGGCACCGGTGATTAAACGCAGTGAACGGCGAATGCTGTGGGCCAGCGCCGTATTGCTGGGCATTGCCCTGGTGATTGGCTTCGGGATGGTATGGTGGATAAACCGATCCATTGCCCGGCTGGCGCGTTATGCCGACTCCGTTACCGAGAATCGCCCCGTCCCACTGCCTGATTTAGGCAGCAGCGAGTTACGCAAACTGGCGCAGGCGCTGGAAAGTATGCGCCTGAAGCTCGAAGGCAAGAACTACATTGAGCAGTATGTCTACGCGTTAACGCATGAGCTGAAAAGTCCGCTGGCGGCTATTCGTGGCGCGGCAGAGATATTGCGCGAAGGCCCGCCGCCAAACGTGGTAGCGCGTTTTACCGATAATATTCTGACGCAAAATGCGCGTATGCAGGCGCTGGTCGAAACTTTGCTGCGCCAGGCGCGACTGGAGAATCGACAGGACATTACGTTGACGGCGGTGGAGGTAGATACGCTTTTTGCTCAGCTCAAAGAGGCGCGTAGCGTGCAACTGGCGGCAAAAAACATTACGCTGACCATTCTGCCTTCATCGCTTAGCGTCGCTGCCGATCCCGCGCTGCTGGAGCAGGCATTGGGGAACTTGCTCGACAACGCTATCGACTTCACGCCACAGGGTGGGACGATTACGTTGAGCGCGCATCAGCAGGAGGAGCTGGTCACATTGCAGGTTACCGACAGCGGTAGCGGGATCCCTGATTTTGCGTTGCCGCGTATTTTTGAGCGCTTCTACTCGCTGCCCCGCGAGAATGGACACAAGAGCAGCGGTTTGGGGCTGGCGTTTGTCAATGAAGTTGCACGACTGCATGAAGGTACGGTGACATTATCTAACCGACCAGAGGGCGGCGCCCAGGCCTCGTTTACGCTTCACCGTCACTTCACATAACTTCAAATTCTCCGCACATAGCTGTTCTACCTTGCTGATATTGCAAAGGAGAACGCTATGTTTAAATCACCCCTGTTTTGGAAAATTGTCACCTTAGGCGGCGCAATATTACTGCTGTTAATTCCACTGACGATGGTCAGGCAGATAATCGTTGAGCGATCGGATTATCGTGATGAAGTCGAAGATGCTATTCGTCAGAGCACCAGTGGGCCGCAAAAGATGGTCGGGCCGCTGATTGCCGTCCCGGTGACGGAACTGTATATCGAGCTGGAAGGCGACAAACAGATCCAGCGTAAGCGTAGCTATATCCATTTCTGGCTGCCGGAGTCGTTGGTGGTTGAGGGGAATCAGAACGTTGAAGCGCGTAAAATCGGTATTTACGAAGGCCAGGTCTGGCACAATGACCTCTTGGTGAAGGCCGAATTTAACGCTGAACGCTTGCGCGATTTAAACCATCCCAATGTCAGCGTCGGCAAACCGTTTATCGTGGTTGGCGTGGGGGATGCGCGCGGGATCGGTGTGGTGCAAGCGCCGCAGGTCAATGGGGAATCGCTGGCCGTTGAGCCAGGGACGGGGCTGGATGGGGGAGCTCAAGGGATCCACATACCGCTACCTGACGCGAGCTGGGCGGAGCAAAACCTGAGCATGGCGCTGTCGTTGAATTTGAGCGGAACCGGAGATTTCTCCGTTGTTCCGGTTGGCCGTAACAGTGAAATGACCTTAACCAGCAACTGGCCGCATCCCAACTTTCTTGGGGATTTCCTCCCGGCGAAGCGCGAAATCAGCGAATCAGGATTTAAGGCCCAGTGGCAGAGCAGCTGGTTCGCGAATAACCTCGGCGAACGCTTTGATGGCGAAAAGATTGGCTGGAAGGGAATGCCTGCATTTAGCGTTGCCGTCGCCACGCCAGCGGATCAGTATCAGTTAACGGATAGGGCTACCAAGTATGCCATCCTGCTGATTGTACTGACCTTTATGTCTTTCTTCGTGCTTGAAAGTATGACCAGCCTGCGTCTGCACCCGATGCAGTATCTGCTGATGGGGCTATCGCTGGTGATGTTTTATCTGCTGCTGCTGGCATTGTCTGAGCACATTGGGTTTACGGCGGCGTGGATTACGGCAAGCCTGGTAGGCGCGTTAATGAACGGGGTGTATCTGCAGGCGATATTACAGAGTTGGCGGAACAGTATTTTATTCACCGTGGCGCTGCTGGGGTTGGATGGGGTGATGTGGGTGCTGCTACGTTCACAGGACAGCTCTTTACTGCTGGGAACCGGCGTGCTGTTGGTCGCGTTGTGTGGCGTGATGTTCCTGACGCGTCATCTTGACTGGCACTCGCTGGCACAGCCAAAACCAAAGCCGACAGAAATTCCGGAGCCTCTGCCTGCGCAGAGTGACGAGTTTCGCCTATGGAAATAGGGCGGTGGGGAAATGAAAAACGGCGCATAATGCGCCGTTTTTTTACCTGTAAGGATTGAATTAATCCTGCAGGTCGCCGCAGAAACGGTAGCCTTCACCGTGAATGGTGGCGATGATTTCTGGCGTATCCGGCGTAGATTCGAAATGTTTACGAATGCGGCGGATAGTCACGTCAACGGTACGGTCATGCGGCTTCAGTTCGCGACCGGTCATTTTTTTCAGCAGTTCTGCGCGAGACTGGATTTTGCCCGGATTCTCACAGAAGTGAAGCATTGCACGGAATTCGCTGCGTGGCAGTTTATACTGCTCGCCGTCAGGACCAATCAGAGAGCGGCTGTTGATGTCCAGCTCCCAGCCGTTGAACTTGTAGCTTTCGACGCTACGGCGTTCTTCGCTGACAGTACCCAGGTTCATGGTACGGGACAGCAGGTTACGAGCACGGATAGTCAGTTCGCGCGGGTTAAACGGCTTGGTGATGTAATCGTCTGCGCCGATTTCGAGGCCGAGAATTTTATCGACTTCGTTATCACGGCCCGTCAGGAACATCAGCGCAACGTTAGCTTGTTCGCGAAGTTCGCGCGCTAACAGGAGGCCATTTTTCCCAGGCAGATTGATATCCATAATCACAAGGTTGATGTCATATTCAGAGAGAATCTGATGCATTTCCGCGCCATCTGTCGCTTCGAATACATCATAGCCTTCTGCTTCGAAAATGCTTTTCAACGTGTTGCGTGTTACTAACTCGTCTTCAACGATAAGAATGTGCGGGGTCTGCATGTTTGCTACCTAAATTGCCAACTAAATCGAAACAGGAAGTACAAAAGTCCCTGACCTGCCTGATGCATGCCGTAAATTAACATGATCGGCGTAACATGACTAAAGTACGTAATTGCGTTCTTGATGCACTTTCCATCAACGTCAACAACATCATTAGCTTGGTCGTGGGTAGTTTCCCTCTGGACCCGACAGTGTCAAAAACGGCTGTCATCCTAACCATTTTAACAGCAACATAACAGGCTAAGACATGCCGGACACCCAATAAAACTACGCTTCGTTGACATATATCAAGTTCAATTGTAGCACGTTAACAGTTTGATGAAATCAACGTATCCAAATGTTTGCTTTCATCACAAAATTGCAATATTACAACTAGTTGCACGAGCTAATTAATAAATGTAATGAATCCAACCAATGCGATCCATTTTAAAATAAATTATCATGGATAAACAGAGGGATATACAACTTTTGTTAACATAAAAAGCAATAGTACAGTTTGGAAATAGTTTAGCATTTTTTACCGGATGCGAAATCCTTTTTCAGTGACTTCTGTTAAAAAAATGTAAATTTGCGCTGCGTAATATGTTGACGTGCGTCACATTATTACTTGCAGACTGACCAAAAAGAGTATCGAAATGCGTTTAACAATTATTCTGGTTGCCCCTGCCAGAGCGGAAAATATTGGCGCGGCTGCCCGTGCGATGAAGACCATGGGATTCACTCAATTACGTATCGTTGACAGCGAGGCGCACCTGGAACCAGCCACGCGATGGGTCGCGCATGGATCGGGCGACATTATTGATAATATTAACGTTTTTCCAACGTTAGCCGATGCGCTTCACGACGTAGATTTTACCATTGCGACCACCGCGCGTAGCCGGGCGAAGTTCCATTATTACGCCACTCCGGTCGAACTGGTTCCCCTGTTACAGGAGAAATCCACGTGGATGGAACATGCAGCGCTGGTGTTTGGTCGTGAAGATTCGGGGCTGACCAATGAAGAATTAGCGCTGGCAGATGTACTCACTGGTGTACCGATGGTTGCTGACTATCCTTCACTCAATTTGGGGCAGGCGGTGATGGTGTATTGCTATCAATTAGCAGGTTTAATACAACAACCGGCCAAAAACGTTGAGGTGACGGATGAGCTTCAACTGCAGGCATTGCGCGCACGCGTTTTGCGTTTATTAGCCACGCTGAACGTTTCTGACGACATCAAGCTGACGGACTGGTTGCAACAGCGAATGGGTCTGTTGGGGCAGCGAGACACGGCAATGTTGCACCGTTTTTTACATGATATTGAAAAAAACGTCACAAAATAAAATGTCGAACAATTTTTGTTGTGTAGTGTTTTGTTCTTGGTTCAAGTGGGCTCGACATGCTGTATTGGTTGAAAGTAAAAGGGCAAGCAGTCGCTCATGAACAAGTTTCGGAATGTGATCAATTTAAAAATTTATTGACTTAGGTCAGCAGATACTTTAACCCTAAAAGAATACAGGACAGATAATAAATAATTACAGAGCACACAACATCATGAAACGCATCAGCATCACCATTACTACAACCATCACCATTACCACAGGTAACGGTGCGGGCTGACGCGTACAGGAAACACAAGAAAAAGCCCGCACCTAAACAGTGCGGGCTTTTTTTTCGACCAAAGGCAATGAGGTAAACCATGCGAGTGTTGAAGTTCGGCGGTACATCAGTGGCAAATGCAGAGCGCTTTCTGCGGGTTGCCGATATTCTGGAAAGCAATGCCAGACAGGGGCAGGTCGCGACCGTTCTCTCTGCCCCCGCAAAAATTACCAACCATCTGGTGGCAATGATTGAGAAGACCATCGGTGGTCAGGATGCTTTAGCTAATATCAGCGACGCCGAACGCATTTTCTCCGAGCTGCTGGTGGGTCTTGCCGCCGAGCAACCAGGTTTTCCGCTGGCGCAGCTCAAAGCCTTTGTTGAACAAGAATTTGCTCAGATTAAGCACGTCCTGCACGGCATCAGCCTGCTGGGACAGTGCCCGGACAGCATCAATGCCGCGCTTATCTGCCGTGGTGAAAAAATGTCGATTGCTATCATGGCCGGCCTGCTGGAAGCACGCGGGCATAACGTAACGGTCATCGACCCGGTGGAGAAATTGCTGGCTGTCGGCCATTACCTCGAATCTACCGTTGATATCGCCGAATCTACGCGCCGCATCGCCGCCAGCCGTATTCCTGCGGATCACATGATTCTGATGGCAGGGTTTACCGCCGGAAATGAAAAAGGTGAGTTAGTGGTGTTGGGACGTAATGGCTCTGACTACTCTGCCGCCGTACTGGCCGCCTGTTTGCGTGCCGATTGTTGTGAAATCTGGACCGATGTCGACGGCGTATATACTTGCGATCCGCGTCAGGTACCCGATGCCCGACTACTTAAGTCGATGTCTTATCAGGAAGCGATGGAGCTTTCTTACTTCGGCGCCAAAGTGCTGCATCCGCGCACCATTACCCCTATTGCCCAGTTCCAGATCCCGTGCCTGATTAAAAATACCGGCAATCCGCAAGCGCCCGGTACGCTGATCGGTGCCAGCAGTGATGACGATGATTTGCCGGTAAAAGGTATTTCTAACCTCAATAACATGGCGATGTTTAGCGTTTCCGGCCCTGGAATGAAAGGCATGGTGGGCATGGCGGCGCGCGTTTTTGCCGCCATGTCGCGTGCGGGCATCTCGGTGGTGCTGATCACTCAATCCTCTTCTGAATACAGCATCAGCTTCTGCGTCCCGCAGGGCGACTGCGCGCGTGCGCAACGCGCCATGCAGGATGAATTCTACCTCGAGCTGAAAGAAGGCCTTCTGGAGCCGTTGGCGGTGACTGAGCGTCTGGCCATCATCTCTGTTGTTGGCGATGGTATGCGCACCCTGCGCGGCATCTCGGCGAAGTTCTTTGCCGCGCTGGCTCGGGCGAACATCAATATTGTAGCGATCGCCCAGGGCTCGTCTGAGCGTTCTATTTCGGTGGTGGTGAATAACGATGACGCGACCACCGGCGTACGCGTGACCCATCAGATGCTGTTCAACACCGACCAGGTGATTGAAGTGTTTGTGATTGGCGTAGGCGGCGTGGGCGGTGCGCTGCTGGAGCAGCTTAAACGTCAGCAAACCTGGCTCAAAAAGAAGCATATCGATCTGCGCGTGTGCGGCGTGGCGAACTCGAAGGCTCTGCTGACCAACGTCCACGGTCTGAATCTGGAAAACTGGCAGTCGGAGCTGGAGAGCGCGAAAGAGCCTTTCAACCTTGGGCGCTTAATTCGTCTGGTGAAAGAATACCATCTGCTCAATCCGGTGATTGTCGACTGTACGTCAAGCCAGGCGGTAGCGGATCAATATGCCGACTTCTTGCGTGAAGGCTTCCACGTGGTTACGCCGAACAAAAAGGCCAACACGTCGTCGATGGATTACTATCATCAGTTGCGTTTTGCCGCCGCGAAGTCTCGTCGTAAATTCCTGTACGACACCAACGTGGGCGCGGGATTGCCGGTTATTGAAAACCTGCAAAATCTGCTCAGCGCAGGTGATGAACTGCAACGCTTTTCAGGCATCCTTTCTGGCTCACTGTCGTTTATTTTCGGCAAACTGGATGAAGGCATGAGCTTCTCGCAGGCCACCATCCTGGCGCGTGAGATGGGCTATACCGAACCCGATCCGCGTGACGATCTTTCCGGTACGGACGTGGCGCGTAAGCTGCTGATCCTGGCCCGTGAAACCGGTCGTGAGCTGGAGCTTTCTGACATTGTCATTGAGCCGGTCCTGCCAAAAGAGTTTGATGACTCCGGTGATGTTTCCGCGTTTATGGCGAAATTGTCGCAGCTGGATGACGTCTTTGCCGCGCGTGTGGCGAAAGCCCGTGATGAGGGAAAAGTATTGCGCTATGTTGGCAATATCGAAGAGGACGGCGTTTGTCGCGTGAAAATTGATGCAGTAGACGGCAACGATCCGCTGTTTAAAGTGAAAAACGGTGAAAACGCGCTGGCGTTCTATAGCCACTACTATCAGCCGTTACCGTTGGTTCTGCGCGGATATGGCGCGGGTAACGATGTGACGGCGGCGGGCGTCTTTGCCGACCTGCTACGCACCCTTTCATGGAAGTTAGGAGTCTGACATGGTGAGAGTTTATGCCCCGGCTTCCAGTGCCAATATGAGCGTCGGGTTTGATGTACTCGGTGCAGCGGTAACGCCGGTGGACGGTTCGTTGTTGGGTGATGTGGTGTCCGTTGAGGCGGCTGACCAGTTCAGCCTGAACAACCTTGGGCGCTTTGCCAACAAACTGCCGCCTGAGCCGCGAGAAAACATTGTCTACCAGTGCTGGGAGCGATTCTGTCAGGAGCTGGGTAAAAGCGTTCCGGTGGCGATGACGCTGGAAAAAAATATGCCGATTGGCTCCGGGTTAGGCTCCAGCGCCTGTTCCGTCGTGGCGGCGCTGGTCGCTATGAACGAACACTGCGGCAAGCCGCTCAACGATACGCGCCTGTTAGCGATAATGGGCGAGCTGGAAGGGCGTATCTCCGGCAGTATTCATTACGATAACGTCGCCCCGTGCTTTTTGGGCGGCATGCAGTTAATGATTGAAGAAAACGGCATTATTAGCCAGCAGGTGCCAGGCTTTGATGAGTGGCTGTGGGTACTGGCGTATCCGGGGATAAAAGTGTCGACGGCAGAAGCGCGGGCGATTCTCCCAGCCCAGTATCGCCGTCAGGACTGTATCGCTCATGGGCGGCATCTGGCTGGATTCATCCATGCCTGCTATTCCCGTCAGCCTCTTCTGGCCGCGAAGCTGATGAAAGATGTCATTGCTGAGCCGTATCGTACCCGCTTGCTGCCAGGCTTTAGCCAGGCGCGTCAGGCGGTCGCAGAAATTGGCGCGCTGGCCAGCGGTATATCCGGGTCAGGACCGACGCTGTTCGCCTTGTGCGATAAGCCGGATACGGCGCAGCGCGTAGCGGACTGGCTGGGTAAAAATTACCTGCAAAATCAGGAAGGCTTTGTTCATATTTGCCGGCTGGACACGGCGGGCGCACGGGTACTGGGATAATCAATGAAACTGTATAATCTGAAAGATCACAACGAACAGGTCAGCTTTGCACAGGCCGTTACGCAAGGACTGGGCAAGAATCAGGGATTGTTTTTTCCGCACGATCTGCCGGAATTCAATCTGACAGAAGTGGATGAGATGCTGAACCAGGACTTCGTTAGCCGCAGCGCGAAGATCCTGTCCGCATTTATTGGGGATGAGATCCCTCAGGAAATTCTGGAAGAGCGCGTGCGTGCGGCATTTGCCTTTCCGGCTCCGGTTGCCCAGGTTGCCGAGGATGTCGGCTGTCTGGAACTGTTCCACGGCCCTACGCTTGCATTTAAAGACTTTGGCGGGCGCTTTATGGCGCAGATGCTGACGCACATCAGTGGCGACAAACCGGTAACGATTCTGACGGCGACCTCCGGAGACACCGGGGCGGCGGTTGCGCATGCCTTTTATGGCCTGAAAAATGTGCGCGTGGTGATCCTCTACCCGAACGGCAAGATCAGCCCATTACAGGAAAAACTGTTCTGTACGCTGGGCGGTAACATTGAAACTGTGGCGATTGATGGCGATTTTGATGCCTGCCAGGCGCTGGTGAAACAGGCGTTTGATGACGAAGAGCTGAAGGTGGCTCTGGGGCTGAACTCGGCTAACTCAATTAACATCAGCCGTCTGTTGGCGCAAATCTGTTACTATTTTGAGGCTGTGGCCCAACTGCCGCAAGAGGCGCGTAATCAACTGGTGATTTCCGTTCCCAGCGGTAACTTTGGCGATCTGACCGCCGGGCTGCTGGCGAAATCACTGGGCTTGCCGGTGAAGCGTTTTATCGCGGCGACTAACGTTAATGATACGGTTCCGCGCTTCCTTGCAGAAGGCGAGTGGGCACCGAAAGCGACTCAGGCAACGTTGTCGAATGCGATGGATGTCAGCCAGCCGAACAACTGGCCGCGCGTGGAAGAACTGTTCCGCCGTAAAATCTGGCGTCTGAATGAGCTGGGTTATGCCGCTGTTGA
Organism: Citrobacter sp. B72; assembly: GCF_016894305.1. Classification (NCBI taxonomy): domain Bacteria; kingdom Pseudomonadati; phylum Pseudomonadota; class Gammaproteobacteria; order Enterobacterales; family Enterobacteriaceae; genus Citrobacter; species Citrobacter sp. B72. The sequence continues at coordinate 4,110,066 of NZ_CP069801.1, read as the reverse complement.
CGATGCGACGACTCAGGACACGATGCGTGAGTTACATGAGATAGGCTACACCTCAGAACCACATGCAGCGGTGGCTTACCGCGCGCTGCGTGACCAACTGAACCCTGGCGAGTATGGCCTGTTCCTCGGTACTGCGCATCCGGCGAAGTTTAAAGAAAGCGTTGAAGAGATTCTTGACCTGACGCTGGCGTTGCCAAAAGAACTGGCGGAACGCGCGGACCTGCCGCTGCTTTCTCATCACCTGCCTGCTGATTTTGCTGCGCTGCGTAAGCTAATGATGACCCGCGGTTAACGGTTGTGCCCGCTGGCGCTTTGCATAGCGGGCCGACAAAACCTGTAGGCCGGATAAGGCGTTAGCCGTCATCCGGCCTTTTTACTATTGCTCGTGGCGTTTAAACACCAGTTCGCCGTTTCCTGATGCTTCTTCATCAAAGAAGTAGCCTTCGCTGTTAAATGCGGTCAGCTGTTCCGGTTGCGTTAAGCGGTTCTCAATAATGTAGCGACTCATCAGTCCGCGCGCTTTTTTGGCATAGAAGCTGATGACTTTAAACTTGCCGTTCTTCTCGTCGAGGAAGACCGGTTTGATAAGCTCAGCGTTGAGTTTTTTCGGCTTCACGGATTTAAAATACTCATCCGAGGCGAGGTTGATCACCACTCTGTCGCCTTGCGCTTCCAGCGCTTCGTTGAGTTTATCGGTGATGGTATCTCCCCAGAACTGGTAGAGATCTTTACCCTTCGCATTGGCCAGACGAATGCCCATCTCCAGACGGTAAGGCTGCATCAAATCCAGCGGACGCAAAACGCCGTACAACCCGGACAGCATCCGTAAATGCTGTTGAGCGAAGTCGAAATCCGCCTCGCTGAAGGTTTCAGCCTGCAACCCTGTATAGACGTCGCCTTTAAACGCCAGAATGGCCTGACGTGCATTGTCCGGCGTGAAGTCAGGCTGCCAGTCATGGAAACGGGTGGCGTTCAGATCCGCCAGCTTGTCGCTAATCCCCATCAGCTTGCCAATCTGCGGTGCAGAGAGCTGGCGTGCCACGTGAATAAGTTGCTGAGAGTGATCCAGCAACTCGGGCAGCGTATGACGTGTCGTTGCCAGCGGGCTTTGGTAGTCGAGCGTTTTTGCAGGTGAAATCAGAATCAGCATATCCAGTCCTTGCAGGAAATTTACTGCGACTTTAGCAAAAAAAACGACTGAATTGATCGATGGTTGCGATTGCCGCGCTATTCGCGCGGCGTTTCATCCCAGCTATCGGGTGCAAGCTGTTGTCTGATATCAGGATAACGGCGCGGATCGAATTCCGGGCGCACCCCGAGTTTTCGCTGGCGCAGATAGTCGCTGGCGATGGTATGTACAACCGGAGAAAGCAGCAGAATCGCCGTCAGGTTAGTAATGGCCATACAGGCCATGATGATGTCCGCAAGTTGCCAGACCAGCGGAAAACTGATTAACGTACCGCCAATAACGGTGCAAACGGTGGCAATACGTAATAACCAGATAACCCGAATGTTGTCCAGTTTCAGGAAAATGAGGTTGTTTTCCGCATAAATGTAGTTGGCGACGATAGAGCTAAAGGCAAACAGAATCACTATTAAGGCAACGAATCCGGCCCCCCATTCACCCGTCAGCGAGACCATGGCTCGTTGCAGCAACTGGATGCCTTCCATTGGCACATAAGTGGTGCCATTACCCGCCAGTAAAATGATCATTGCGCTGGCCGTACAAAGAATTAGCGTATCGCCCAATACACCAATCATTTGCACAATGCCTTGTGCGGCAGGGTGTGGCGGCCAGGATGCTGCCGAGGCAGCTGCGTTCGGGGTTGAGCCCATTCCGGCTTCATTAGAGAACATACCGCGCTGAAAACCGCTGGCAATGGCCTGGCTTAGCGTATACCCGGCGGCACCGGCCGCGGCTTCCTGCCAGCCAAAGGCGCTTTTTATGATGGTCATGATAATGCCGGGGAGCTGTCCGAAATGCCAAAGGCAGATGACGAGGCTACAACCGATCCACAGCAGCGCCATCATCGGAACAAACCATTGCATCAGGCGGGCAACGCCTTTAATGCCGCCGACGATGACCAGTAATGACACTATTGCCAGTGCGATACCGGAGAAGAGGGGAGGGATGTCAAAAGCAAAGGTCAACGCACGAGAGACTGAGTTTGCCTGCACGCTGTTAAAAATCAGGCCATAGGCAATGAGTAAAAAGATGGCAAACAGCACGCCCATCCAGCGCATGCCCAGTCCACGGGCCATATACCATGCAGGACCGCCGCGTAACTGTCCCTTGCTGTCGCGCTCTTTATACAGCTGGGCAAGGGAACATTCGGCGAATGAGGTTGCCATACCAATGACCGCCGAGACCCACATCCAGAAAATGGCTCCCGCGCCGCCGGCGGCGATCGCCAACGCCACACCCGCCAGATTTCCGCTACCGACGCGCGCGGCAAGACTGGTGCACAGAGCCTGAAAAGAAGTTAAACCGCCCGGCTGCGGGCTGATGCTGTTTTTAAGACTTTTGCCAAACTGGCGAATATAGCGGAACTGCACGAACCCTGTACGCCAGGTGAACCAACATCCTGCGCCAAGCAGGAGGTAGATCATCACCGATCCCCAGAGTATTTCATTAATAAATGAGAAAAAATCAGGCATTAACATCCCTCTTGTTGATGCCGGTAAGCGCGAATAATCCCGTGTAAGCGCTACCAATTATCGACCAGTATATACCTTATAAGGTGATTGATTGCGGGAGTTTACCATAACAATGGGTATATCTTTAATTGCGCATCACGGGCTGTGAGATGCGTAATCAGGGCTGAGCGGCGGGTCGGACAATCCAGGCGGTTGCGCTGAGAGTGCGTCGTGCTATCATCAGGGAAGATCGGTTACATCCCCCTAACAAGCTGTTTAAAGAGAATCGCTATCATGACGGACAAATTGACCTCCCTTCGTCAGTTCACCACAGTAGTGGCCGACACCGGAGACATCGCGGCAATGAAGCTGTATCAGCCTCAGGATGCCACAACTAACCCTTCTCTCATTCTTAACGCAGCGCAGATCCCAGAATACCGCAAGCTGATTGATGACGCTGTAGCCTGGGCTAAGCAGCAGAGCAACGACCGCGCACAGCAGATCGTCGACGCGACCGACAAACTGGCAGTAAATATCGGTCTGGAGATCCTGAAACTGGTCCCGGGTCGTATCTCCACTGAAGTTGACGCTCGTCTGTCCTACGACACCGACGCGTCCATTGCGAAAGCAAAACGTCTGATCAAAATGTACAACGATGCTGGCATCAGCAACGATCGCATTCTGATCAAACTGGCTTCAACCTGGCAGGGCATCCGTGCCGCTGAGCAGCTGGAAAAAGAAGGTATCAACTGTAACCTGACTCTGCTGTTCTCCTTCGCGCAGGCGCGCGCATGTGCAGAAGCTGGCGTATATCTGATTTCTCCGTTTGTTGGCCGTATTCTGGACTGGTACAAAGCCAACACTGACAAGAAAGAGTATGCACCGGCAGAAGATCCGGGTGTGGTTTCCGTAACGGAAATCTACGAGTACTACAAACAACACGGTTACGAAACCGTGGTGATGGGTGCGAGCTTCCGTAACATTGGCGAAATCATTGAGCTGGCAGGCTGCGATCGTCTGACGATTGCACCGGCACTGCTGAAAGAACTGGCGGAAAGCGAAGGCGCTATCGAACGTAAACTGTCCTTCTCCGGCGAAGTGAAAGCGCGCCCTGCACGCATCACTGAAGCTGAGTTCCTGTGGCAGCACAACCAGGATCCGATGGCTGTAGACAAACTGGCGGACGGTATCCGTAAGTTTGCTGTAGACCAGGGTAAACTGGAAAAAATGATCGGCGATCTGCTGTAATCATTAACGCGTGGCCCTGATATGGGTCACGCTACCTCTTCTGAAACCTGTCTGTCCTTCCCTTCGCAGTGTATCATTCTGTTTAACGAGACTGTTTAAACGGAATAATCATGAATACTTTACGCATTGGCCTGGTTTCCATTTCTGACCGTGCTTCCAGCGGCGTTTACCAGGATAAAGGTATCCCGGCCCTTGAAGAGTGGTTGGCATCTGCCCTTATCACCCCTTTTGAGCTGCAAACGCGACTGATCCCGGATGAACAGGCGATCATCGAACAGACCTTATGCGAGCTGGTGGATGAAATGAGCTGTCATCTGGTGCTGACTACCGGCGGAACGGGGCCGGCCCGCCGCGATGTAACGCCTGATGCCACGCTGGCCGTAGCCGACCGCCAGATGCCGGGCTTTGGCGAGCAGATGCGCCAGATAAGCCTGCACTTTGTGCCAACGGCTATTCTCTCCCGCCAGGTTGGTGTGATTCGTAAACAGGCGTTGATTCTGAATCTGCCAGGGCAGCCGAAATCGATCAAAGAAACGCTGGAAGGCGTGAAAGATGCCGACGGTAAGGTTATCGTGCCGGGTATATTTGCAAGTGTACCGTATTGTATACAGCTGCTGGATGGGCCGTATGTGGAAACTGCACCGGCAGTTGTAGCATCTTTTCGTCCTAAAAGCGCAATTCGCGATACAAACACCTGAAAGTAGCCCGATCGTGACATAAGTGCCAATGACAGTGGAGTATTGAATTGTTTACGATATAGTAATTTTTGCTTTACATATATCGACAGACAGATTCAATAACTCCACTGACTCATGGTTTGCTATGTCACAACACACTCGACCGCTGAATCGCCAGGATTATAAAACTCTTACGCTTGCTGCCCTCGGCGGTGCGCTTGAGTTTTATGATTTCATTATCTTCGTCTTCTTTGCCGCTGTTGTTGGCGAACTCTTCTTCCCGGCAGACATTCCTGAATGGCTACGCCAGGTGCAAACCTTCGGCATTTTTGCCGCCGGATATCTGGCGCGTCCGCTGGGTGGCATCATCATGGCGCACTTTGGCGATCTGGTCGGGCGTAAGAAAATGTTCACCCTGAGCATTTTGCTGATGGCGATACCGACGCTGGCGATTGGTCTTTTGCCTACCTACGCCTCAATGGGGATCCTCGCGCCGCTGCTGTTACTGCTGATGCGTATTTTGCAAGGCGCTGCCATCGGCGGAGAAGTGCCCGGCGCGTGGGTGTTCGTTGCGGAGCACGTACCGGAGCGCCGCATCGGCATTGCCTGTGGCACGCTGACCGCCGGGCTGACGGTGGGGATTCTGCTGGGATCGGTGGTTGCGACGCTGGTGAATACCAGCCTGACGCAGCAGGCGGTGCATGACTACGGCTGGCGTATCCCGTTCCTGCTGGGTGGCGTGTTTGGGCTGGTGGCGATGTACCTGCGTCGCTGGTTGCAGGAAACGCCCATCTTCCTCGAAATGCAGCAGCGTAAAGCGCTGGCGCAAGAGCTACCGGTGAAGTCGGTGGTGAGCAAACATAAAAAAGCGATGGTCATTTCCATGCTGCTGACCTGGCTGTTATCGGCCGGGATTGTGGTGGTGATCCTGATGTCGCCAGTCTGGTTGCAGAAGCAGTATGGTTTTGCACCGGCGTTGACGTTACAAGCCAACAGTGTCGCGACCATTATGCTGTGCGTCGGCTGTCTGCTGGCAGGGTTTATTGTCGATCGGGTCGGCGCCAGCAAAACCTTTATTGTCGGCAGCCTGCTGCTGGCCTGTTCAAGCTGGTTTTTCTATCATCTGACCGGTAGCCATCCTCAGCACTTGTTCTTGTTATACGGGCTGGTAGGGTTGTGCGTTGGCGTGGTGGGGGCTGTACCTTATGTGATGGTGCGGGCGTTTCCGGCGGAGGTCCGCTTTACCGGAATCTCCTTTTCTTACAACGTGTCGTACGCCATTTTTGGTGGTCTGACACCAATCGCCGTGACGATGTTAATGAGCGTGTCGCCAATGGCTCCGGCCTGGTATGTCCTGGCGTTATCGCTGGTGGGGTTAGGTCTGGGGATTTGGCTGCGACAGGATATTTATCATCGCGATACGAGCGTGCAGGGCGAGTTACAGCGCTTGTAAGGAATATCCCCCCGTCCGGGGGGATAGCGTCAGATTAGTGCGCTTCACCGATCGGCAGGATGGTACGGCCAAACTGTTCGTTCAGCACTTCACCCATCGCCAGGTAAATGGCGCTTGCGCCACACACTAAGCCAATCCAGCCAGCAACGTGAATGATCGCTTCGTTACCTGCAATGTTGCCGACCGCCAGCAGTGCGAACAGCACTGTCAGGCTCAGGAAGACAAACTGCAACGCGCGGTTAGCTTTCAGCGTGCCGAAGAACATGAACAGTGTGAACACGCCCCACAGACCCAGGTATACGCCCAGGAACTGACCATTGGTTGCATCCGCCAGGCCCATTTTCGGCATGATTAGGATTGCAACCAGCGTCAGCCAGAACGAACCGTAGGAGGTAAAGGCGGTTAAACCGAAGGTATTGCCCTTTTTATATTCCAGCAGACCGGCAAATATTTGCGCGATACCGCCGTAGAAAATGCCCATCGCCAGAATAATAACGTCAAAGGCGAAGAAACCCGCGTTGTGCAGGTTAAGCAGAATGGTGGTCATGCCAAAGCCCATCAGGCCCAGCGGTGCCGGATTAGCCAACTTAGTGTTGCCCATAATTCCTCAAAATCATCATTGATTGAATGGTGAAATAGTTTCCCCAAATAACGATCACTGTCTTCGGGGCGCGGCATGATAATCAGGGGAGAGGGCACTGTCTATGATCTAACGAAGGGAAAATGAATTATTTTCCCTGTGATGGGCATCACGCTTATGCATGGTTGAGCATTTTGCTAAGACAGACGATTTGAAGTACCACCGGGAACTGAGGGATTTGGTGGACGATCTGGTGAGAAATACCCATCGCCAGATGGCGCTGCTTCATGGGCGCGGCAGTGGTTATTCCAGTTCAATGGCTTTCACATCAACCGCGTGTCTGCCCCGCATGTTTTCTATGGCTTCTGAATCAAAATGTGCAGAATTAATCGTCGCCAATAACTTTCAGCGTTGCCATGTCAGAGGAGTTTACTGACTGGCCTGAGAAGGTGATTTTAGACACGCAGCGTTTATTGTCGTTGTCGCTATTAATAGAGATCCAGTTGGTCGTTTGTCCCTCTTTAATGGATGACGGGACGTTCAGGCTTTGGCTGGAAGTGCGTACTGCTTTGAAGTAGACGGATGCGCCGTTAAGTTTAATATCACCGCGATCGGCGGTGAGCTGAATGCGCTTCACCACCCGGCAAACGGGAATTCTCAGCGTGAGGTCGTTGGTTGCATTGCGGGGCATCGCAATCATACCCAGAACTTTATGATCGTTAGCGTGCGCAGCGCTGCTCAGCAGCAGGCCCATAAGCAGGCTGGTTGAAAGGGTTAACACGGATTTCATGGAATTTCTCTTTGACGGCTGTAAAAGTGTGTGACATCAGACCATCTTACCGCCGACGGGAAACCGTTTCATGGTCGTAATCTTTTCTTTTTATTACAATTTTCACATGAATGGCCGTGCTGGTTTTGATTTGTTTTGTGAATTGTTTTTGATTGGAAACTATTCGTTTTTTTGCCTTTCTGCCTTGTTACCTTAATTTTATCGCCACTGTGCTAAAAAAAATTTTCATGCCCCCCTTGATGACGTGGGTTACGACCCCATCTTGTAGACAACCGCAGTGGTGAGTCTGAAAAAAAACGATTCAGGGTAGTTGAAACCGCACGTTTCGCCCTTATTACAGATTCACAACCACATGATGACCGAATTTTTAGTGGAGACGTTTAGATGGGTAAAATTATTGGTATCGACCTGGGTACTACCAACTCTTGTGTAGCGATTATGGATGGCACTACTGCACGTGTGCTGGAGAACGCCGAGGGCGATCGCACCACGCCTTCTATCATTGCTTATACCCAGGATGGTGAAACTCTGGTTGGTCAGCCGGCTAAACGTCAGGCAGTGACAAACCCGCAAAACACCCTGTTTGCGATTAAACGCCTGATTGGCCGCCGCTTCCAGGACGAAGAAGTACAGCGTGATGAAGCCATCATGCCGTACAAAATCATCGGTGCTGACAACGGTGATGCATGGATTGACGTAAAAGGTCAGAAAATGGCACCGCCGCAGATTTCTGCTGAAGTGCTGAAAAAAATGAAGAAAACGGCTGAAGATTACCTGGGCGAACCGGTAACTGAAGCGGTTATCACCGTACCTGCATACTTCAACGATGCTCAGCGTCAGGCAACCAAAGATGCTGGCCGTATCGCAGGTCTGGAAGTAAAACGTATCATCAACGAACCGACCGCAGCGGCACTGGCTTACGGTCTGGATAAAGAAGTCGGCAACCGTACTATCGCGGTTTATGACCTCGGTGGTGGTACTTTCGATATCTCTATTATCGAAATCGACGAAGTTGACGGCGAAAAAACTTTCGAAGTTCTGGCAACCAACGGTGATACCCACCTGGGTGGTGAAGACTTCGACAGTCGTATGATCAACTACCTGGTTGACGAATTTAAGAAAGATCAGGGTATCGATCTGCGTAATGACCCGCTGGCGATGCAGCGTCTGAAAGAAGCCGCTGAGAAAGCGAAGATCGAACTGTCTTCCGCTCAGCAGACCGACGTGAACCTGCCGTACATTACTGCAGACGCGACTGGTCCGAAACACATGAACATCAAAGTGACCCGTGCGAAACTGGAAAGCCTGGTTGAAGACCTGGTTAACCGTTCTATCGAGCCGCTGAAAGTTGCTCTGCAGGATGCTGGTCTGTCTGTTTCCGACGTTCAGGACGTTATCCTGGTCGGTGGTCAGACTCGTATGCCGATGGTACAGAAGAAAGTTGCTGAGTTCTTCGGTAAAGAGCCGCGTAAAGACGTTAACCCGGACGAAGCAGTGGCAATCGGTGCTGCCGTTCAGGGTGGTGTATTGACCGGTGATGTGAAAGACGTGCTGCTGTTGGACGTTACCCCGCTGTCTCTGGGTATCGAAACCATGGGTGGCGTGATGACTCCACTGATCGCGAAAAACACCACTATCCCGACCAAGCACAGCCAGGTGTTCTCTACCGCTGAAGACAACCAGTCTGCGGTAACCATCCACGTGCTGCAGGGTGAACGTAAACGCGCCGCTGATAACAAAGATCTGGGTCAGTTTAACCTGGATGGTATCAGCCCGGCTCCGCGCGGTATGCCGCAGATCGAAGTTACTTTTGACATCGATGCCGACGGTATCCTGCACGTTTCCGCGAAAGACAAAAACAGCGGTAAAGAGCAGAAGATCACCATCAAGGCTTCTTCTGGTCTGAACGAAGAAGAAATTCAGAAAATGGTTCGCGAAGCAGAAGCGAACGCAGAATCTGACCGTAAGTTTGAAGAGCTGGTTCAGACTCGTAACCAGGGTGACCATCTGTTGCACAGCACTCGTAAGCAGGTTGAAGAAGCAGGCGACAAACTGCCGGCTGACGACAAAACTGCCATCGAGTCTGCACTGACCGCGCTGGAAACTTCTCTGAAAGGCGAAGACAAAGCGGATATCGAAGCGAAAATGCAGGCGCTGGCACAGGTTTCCCAGAAACTGATGGAAATCGCTCAGCAGCAGCACGCACAGCAGCAGGCTGGTGCAGCAGGCGCTGATGCTTCTGCAAACAACGCGAAAGATGACGACGTTGTCGACGCCGAGTTTGAAGAAGTGAAAGACAAAAAATAATCGCCCTTTGAACGGGTAATTACTGGCACGGGCGAAGAGGTTTCCTCTCCGCCCGTGCACGCATGTTAGGGGCAGATAAAAAGAGATGGCTAAGCAAGACTATTACGAGATTTTAGGCGTTTCCAAATCAGCGGAAGAGCGTGAAATCAAAAAGGCCTACAAGCGCCTGGCCATGAAATATCACCCGGACCGCAACCAGGGTGATAAAGAGGCCGAAGCCAAGTTTAAAGAGATCAAAGAAGCGTACGAAATCCTGACCGATGCGCAAAAACGTGCGGCTTACGATCAGTACGGTCATGCTGCGTTTGAGCAAGGCGGCATGGGCGGCGGCGGCGGTTTTGGCGGCGGGGCTGACTTCAGCGATATCTTTGGTGACGTGTTTGGCGATATCTTTGGCGGCGGTCGTGGTCGTCAGCGCGCCTCACGTGGTGCTGATTTACGTTACAACATGGATCTCACTCTGGAAGAAGCCGTGCGTGGCGTCACCAAAGAGATCCGTATTCCGACTCTGGAAGAGTGTGACGTCTGCCACGGTAGCGGTGCGAAGGCAGGTACTCAGCCACAGACCTGTCCAACCTGTCACGGTTCTGGTCAGGTACAGATGCGTCAGGGCTTTTTTGCCGTACAGCAGACCTGTCCACACTGTCAGGGCCGCGGTACGCTGATCAAAGATCCGTGCAACAAATGCCACGGTCATGGTCGCGTTGAGAAAAGCAAAACGCTGTCCGTTAAGATCCCTGCAGGGGTTGATACCGGCGACCGCATTCGTTTAGCGGGCGAAGGTGAAGCCGGTGAACATGGTGCGCCAGCAGGTGATTTGTACGTTCAGGTGCAGGTAAAACAGCACCCAATTTTCGAACGTGAAGGCAATAACCTGTACTGCGAAGTACCGATTAACTTTGCGATGGCTGCGCTGGGCGGCGAGATTGAAGTCCCGACGCTGGATGGTCGCGTGAAGCTAAAAATTCCGGGCGAAACGCAAACTGGCAAACTTTTCCGCATGCGTGGAAAGGGCGTCAAGTCTGTACGCGGTGGCGCTCAGGGCGACCTGCTGTGCCGCGTGGTGGTTGAAACCCCAGTTGGCCTGAACGACAAGCAGAAGCAACTGCTGAAAGATTTGCAGGACAGCTTTGGCGGCCCGACCGGCGAACAAAACAGTCCGCGCTCCAAAAGTTTCTTCGACGGTGTGAAGAAGTTTTTTGACGATCTGACGCGCTAATTCGCAGTTTTATCTCGAATAAAAAGCCTGGGACTGAAAAGTCTCAGGCTTTTTTATTTCTGTTTTCCGCTCGGAAAATCTTCATCGGCTTTCTCTGTATAGATCGTAAAAACCGATCTATCAATCACAAATAATCTAATTTTAACGAGCTTTTTGAGGGTGTAAGATAGTATTTACGAAGTATTCACCCAATAGAGAGAATAAAAGTGAAACATCTGCATCGTTTTTTTAGTAGTGACGCCTCGGGGGGCATCATTCTGATCATCGCAGCCGTGGTCGCTATGCTGATGGCAAATATCGGGGTTACCAGTGGATGGTACCACGCCTTTTTGGAAACGCCCGTTCAACTGCGGGTTGGCGCGCTTGAGATCAACAAAAATATGCTGCTGTGGATCAACGACGCGTTGATGGCGGTGTTCTTCCTGTTGATTGGTCTGGAAGTAAAGCGCGAGTTAATGCAAGGTTCGCTGGCCAGTCTGCGTCAGGCGGCGTTCCCGATCATTGCTGCTATCGGGGGCATGATTGTCCCGGCGCTGCTGTACCTGGCATTCAACTATGCCGATCCCATCACCCGTGAAGGGTGGGCGATCCCGGCGGCAACGGATATCGCTTTTGCGTTAGGTGTGCTGGCGTTGTTGGGCAGCCGTGTACCTCTGGCGTTGAAAATCTTCCTGATGGCGCTGGCGATTATTGATGACCTCGGCGCTATCGTCATCATCGCACTGTTCTATACCAGCGACCTCTCGCTGCTGTCGCTGGGCGTTGCCGCGTGCGCAATCCTTGTTTTGGCAGGATTGAATCTGTGCGGAGTGAGACGCACCGGTATTTATATTCTGGTCGGCGTAGTGCTGTGGACTGCCGTACTGAAGTCTGGCGTGCATGCAACTCTGGCGGGCGTGATCGTGGGCTTCTTCATTCCGTTGAAGGAAAAACACGGACGTTCACCGGCGAAGCGACTGGAGCATGTTCTGCATCCATGGGTGGCATATCTTATCCTGCCGCTGTTTGCCTTCGCCAATGCGGGCGTTTCGCTGCAGGGCGTCACTATTGATGGACTGACCTCGATATTACCGCTGGGGATCATTGCGGGTTTGTTGATCGGTAAGCCGTTGGGTATCAGTCTATTTTGCTGGCTGGCGTTACGCCTCAAGGTGGCGCAATTGCCGGAAGGAACGAATTTCCAGCAGATTATGGCGGTCGGTATTCTTTGCGGTATTGGCTTTACGATGTCGATTTTTATTGCCAGCCTGGCGTTTGGCAACGTCGATCCTGAGCTGATTAACTGGGCGAAACTGGGGATCCTGATCGGCTCCTTGTTGTCGGCAGTGATAGGTTACTGCTGGTTACGTGCCCGGTTGAACGCATCAGCCTGACGGGATAACCCTTTCGTGACAATTTTCAGGGAGAGAGTATGTCTCATATAAATTACAACCATCTGTACTACTTTTGGCATGTCTATAAAGAAGGGTCAGTGGTTGGTGCAGCAGAAGCGCTTTATCTGACACCGCAGACCATTACCGGGCAGATTAAAGCGCTTGAGGAACGCTTACAGGGAAAATTGTTTAAGCGGAAGGGGCGTGGACTGGAGCCCAGTGAGTTAGGTGAATTAGTTTTTCGCTATGCGGACAAAATGTTCACGTTAAGCCAGGAAATGCTGGATATCGTGAACTACCGCAAAGAGTCTAATTTACTGTTCGATGTTGGCGTGGCGGATGCGCTATCGAAGCAGTTGGTCAGCAGCGTACTGGATGCCGCTGTGGTTGAAGATGAACAAATCCATCTGCGTTGTTTTGAGTCAACGCACGAGATGCTGTTGGATCAACTCAGCCAGCATAAGCTGGATATGATTATCTCCGACTGTCCGATTGATTCTACGCAGCAGGAAGGGTTGTTCTCAGTGCGGATAGGCGAATGCAGCGTGAGTTTTTGGTGCACCAAACCGCTGCCTGAGAAACCATTCCCGGCCTGTCTTGAAGAGCGTCGGTTGCTGATCCCAGGGCGCCGTTCGATGCTCGGACGTAAGCTGCTGAACTGGATCAACTCACAAGGATTGAATGTCGAAATCCTCGGTGAGTTTGATGACGCTGCGCTGATGAAAGCGTTTGGCGCAACGCATAATGCTATTTTTGTTGCACCTACTCTGTATTCGCACAATTTCTATGCCGATGATTCTATTGTTGAAATTGGACGCGTAGAAAATGTGATGGAAGAGTATCACGCCATATTTGCGGAAAGAATGATCCAGCATCCGGCGGTGCAGCGTATTTGCAATGCGGACTACTCGGCATTGTTCAAGCCACAGTAGACATACTTACCGTAATACTTCCGGCTGCGGTACTCACCCGCAGCCGGTTTCATGCTATAGCCTCAATAAGCTACGATACTGCCCACCTTCGCGGATAAATACCGGAATTTTGTTCAATGGCGCGGCATAGTGCAACGTTTGCCCTCCCGAATAACTCTCGCCGGTCGTAAGATCCGTCCATGTTTCCCCTTCCGGTAGCCAGATATCACGTTCGCGCATGCCTTCATGCATTACGGGGGCAATCAGCAGGTCAGGACCAAAACAGTACTGGTCGGTGATTGCCCAACTTGTTTCCTGTTCGGGGAAATCAAAAAACAGGGGGCGCATCACTGGCGTATTGTGCTTATGGGTTTCCTCCATCAGCGCTTTGATATAGGGCTTCAGTTTCTCTCGCAACGCCAGGCAACCCGTCAGTACGTCGCACACGTCCTCACCGTAGCTCCAGACTTCGTTCGGTGCACCGGTAGGACACTGGGCGATGCCATCCCGGTACGGTTGTTCCGGTAAAATCTGCGGATCGCGGTTGCCGTGCAGACGCATCACCGGGCTAAATACGCCCCACTGGAACCAGCGGATCAGCAGTTCATGGAAATGTGGGTCGTGAATATTACCGCCATGAAAACCACCGATATCCGTCGTCCACCACGGGATCCCCGCGATTCCCATATTGAGTCCGGCGGCAAACTGGTTGCGTAGCGATCTAAACGAGGAGTGAATATCACCTGACCAGACCAGTGCGCCGTACTTTTGACTGCCGGCCCAGGCGCAGCGTAGCAGGTTGATAACCTTATCTTCACCATCGGCTTTCATGCCATCAAAAAAGGTTTTGGCGTACATTCGCGGGTAGATATTGCCCACTTCCAGTACCGGCCCGGCATGGTAGCGATAGTTGTCATAGTCATAAACGCTGAACTCAGGTTCGGCTTCGTCTAACCAGAATAGCTTCACGCCTTTATCATAATAGTTGCGTTTGGCTTTGCCCCAGACGTAGTCCCGCGCACCCGGATGGGTAGCATCAAAGAAAGTGGTGTTGCCGAGGAAATCCATATTGATCGGCAAGCCACGTTCCGTTTGTACCAGCCAGCCGTTTTCGCGCATCTCCCGATAGCTTTCGGTGCGGTTATCCACCGTCGGCCAGACGGAGACCATCAGCTCAATTCCCAGCGATTTCAGCTCGGCAATCATGGCATCAGGATCGGGCCAGTCTCGTGCATCGAACATCCAGTCACCCTGATTCGGCCAGTGAAAGAAGTCGATAACGATCACCGAGATAGGCAGATTGCGGCGCTTATATTCGCGGGCAACCTCCAGCAGCTCTTCCTGCGTCCGATAGCGGAGTTTGCACTGCCAGAATCCCATGGCGTAGTCCGGCATCATCGGCGGTGTGCCGGTAGCCAGCGCGTAAGCCCGGCTAATTTCTGCCGGGGTATCGCCAGCCGTGATCCAGTAGTCCAGCTGTTCGCTGACCTGTGCTTCCCATTCGGTAACGTTGTGGGCAAAGGTTACGCGCCCGACTGCCGGGTTGTTCCATAAAAATCCGTAGCCCAGACTGGAGAGCATAAACGGTACTGAGGCCTGGGAGTTACGTTGCGCCAGCTCAAGAACGCATCCTTTGAGATCCAGGTTAGCCTGTTGATACTGCCCCATACCATAAATTTTTTCCCCTTCGGTGGCTTCGAAGCGGGCTTTAAGTGAATATTTCCCACCCTGAATAGGTCGGAATTCGCGCCCTTCAAGGTTGAGTGCGCTGACGTACTGGCCGTGAGAAGATTCATCCTCGCCAATTTCGCCCCGCAAGCGCCAGAACTCCTGCAACAGAGGTTTGTGTGGATGACGGTAAAAGGTCACTTGTCCTTTTTGATTGACGATAGCGATAATTTTGCCGTTGGTCAGCGTCGCCTGGTGTTGCTCATAATCAATGTGGCAGTGGCTTTCTGCGACTGGCTCAGTCAATGCCCAGTCTTCATTTCTCATTACCGGCAGATGACGGCCACTGCGTACGCGCAGGCTGTTCTCGCCCCAGGGTTCAATCCATAAATAGCGATCGTTTTGCTGCCAGACCAGGCGACGCGGGTCATGTTGCATAAATGGCATGGTTTTGCCTCCCATATTTCGAGGGTGAAGGTAAAGATCGTTTTTAGTTGATGGTTTCCAGATCGTGGCGAATCTTCTCTTCCATCGCTTCGTATTTACGAAAGAAAAGTAGTGGGATCGCTGCGAGCGCGAAGAGTAGGGCGGGTGCCCAGATAAAGGCCCAGGTAATTCCCTCCAGACCCGCAGCACTCTGGGCATGGTTGGGGACATAGCCAAAACAGTTCATGATCCAGGCAGCGAAAGCGGTACCGAGGCCACTACCCATCTTGATGCAGAAGGTGCTGCCGAAGGCGATAAGAATGCCGGTAGCTTTAATACCCGTCTTCCAGGCACCGAAATCGACGGCGAAGCCCAGCATGGCAAACGGCATTGAGCAGGCGATACCGCTGCCGATATTGCCGAGTATCCAGGCGGCGATGAGAAAAGGAATGTTATCTGCTGCCAGCCACATCATGACGCCGCCAAGCGCGGCGACCAGCAGACCGCCTACCCATATCCATGTTTTAGCCAGGTATTTGCTAAAGAAGGGGATAGCGATGATAAACAGGATCTGAATTGTCGCCAGGCTATTAATCAGCGGAACCAGATCTTTGCGGTCGAGATTGTAGGTCAGATAGTAGACAATCGTTGTGGAGCGTTGTTGTAGGGCAATCCAGAAGATCAGGTTTGCCAGCACCATCAGGATCCATGGCCAGTTGCCTTTCATTGCCGCAAAACTCTTTTTCATCGGCAATTTAGGTTCTTGCTGAATTTTATCCGTATCCATTTCACGGATATTTTTAAAGGCGAAAAGCGTTAGCGAACAGGATATTACGGCAAATATAATCGCCGTATAAATAAAACCCGCATGATCATTTCCGTTACCTAAAAAAGCAACTAACGGCAGTGCAGTCGCATTCATTAATAAAACCCCAACCTGCCCACCGGTCATTCGCCAGGAATTTAAAACCAGTCTTTCCTTAGGAGATAAGGTCATCAGAGGTAATATTGCACTGAGTGGTGTATTAAGTCCGGTAAATAGAATGCTAGCAATCATATAAGATATTGCTGCATAGATAGCTTTTCCGGTCATACTGATATCAGGAGACCAAAATGACAGGGCGCTGAATACGGCAAAAGGTAATGGCAACCATAAAAACCAGGGGCGGCATTTACCGTAACGCGAACGCGTTTTATCGATGATGATCCCCCATATGGGGGCGTCTATGCCATCGACAATACGCGCCAGCAGCAGGATGACGCCTGCTACAGCGAGGCTAATACCTGCAACGTCTGTGTAGAAATATAAAATGTAAGTTGAACCGAAACAATACAGCAGATTACCCGCCACATCCAAAGAGCCGTAGCTAATACGCTGTAGTAAAGATAATGATGTTGACCCGCATGACTGGGTATCCTCAATAACAGAACTCATAATAATAACTCCGATACTGGAACGATACGCCCAGAAAAACAGCTTCTACTTTCCAAGCAAGTTTTAAATATTATTTTTATGTCGTTACTGAATTTATCCTCAGATTAAAATGAGTGAGTAAGGTGTACATGAAAAGTAGTTAACCCTACCGCGGCAATCAATTATCAAATCTTACATCAGGATTGCGTTTATTCGTTTTTGAATGAACGATGTTTCTATTTGCTAAGGTGGTCACAGTTTTATTAATAATGAAATAAAAAAAGGAAAACAGTGAAAGAAAATAACTTTCAAGTATTACGCGACGCGACTGAGGATGGGAGAGCTGAAAAAACAGGCTGGTCAGGAAGAGCGTGAACGAGCGAGAACAACATCAGTGGCTAAAGAGAAAAACGTCAGATAGCAGGCATAAAAAAACCCGCTTGCGCGGGTTTTTTCACAAAGCGACAACAAGCAGGTGATTAAGCCAGTTTGTTGATCTGTGCAGTCAGGTTTGCTTTATGACGTGCAGCTTTGTTTTTGTGGATCAGACCTTTAGCAGCCTGACGGTCCACGATTGGTTGCATTTCGTTAAATGCTTTCAGTGCAGTAGCTTTGTCGCCAGCTTCGATAGCTGCGTATACTTTCTTGATGAAAGTACGCATCATAGAGCGACGGCTAGCGTTGTGCTTGCGGGCCTTTTCAGACTGAACGGCGCGCTTCTTAGCTGATTTGATATTAGCCAAGGTCCAACTCCCAAATGTGTTCTATATGGACAATTCAAAGGCCGAGGAATATGCCCTTTTAGCCTTCTTTTGTCAATGGATTTGTGCAAATAAGCGCCGTTTAAATTGCAGCACTCGTTGCGTAGTGATGGCGCAGGATTCTACCAGCTTGCGTGGCGTGAATACAGCTTTTCCACGAGAAAAATTGCATTGGCGTGCCCATGAAGGTCTGCAATTTGTTTCATAACAATGAAAACAATCCTCTTTCTGTTTCGTAGAAACAATCGCCGGTTAACGTTGACCGCGGTACAGGGTATACTTTCACGATTTTCACTGTTTTGAGCCAGACATGAAGCTGATACGAGGCATACATAATCTCAGTCAGGCCCCGCATGGGTGTGTGCTGACTATTGGTAATTTCGACGGCGTGCACCGTGGCCACCGTGCGTTGCTGCAGGGTTTACGGGAAGAAGGGCGCAAACGCAATTTACCGGTGATGGTGATGATTTTCGAGCCGCAGCCGCTAGAGCTGTTTGCGACCGACAAGTCACCTGCGCGCCTCACTCGCCTGCGCGAAAAACTGCGTTATCTGGCGGAATGCGGCGTGGACTACGTGCTGTGCGTGCGTTTTGACAGGCGCTTTGCGGCATTAACGGCGCAGACCTTCATCAGCGATCTGCTGGTTAAGCGCCTTGGTGTACAATTTCTTGCCGTTGGTGATGATTTCCGCTTTGGCGCTAGCCGTGCGGGCGATTTCTTGTTATTACAGGAAGCGGGCGCTGAGTATGGTTTTGATATCACCAGCACCCAAACCTTCTGCGAAGGCGGTGTGCGCATTAGCAGCACTGCGGTACGTCAGGCGCTGGCAGAAGATAACCTGCAACTGGCCGAAAGCCTGCTTGGGCATCCTTTTACTATCTCAGGACGTGTCGTTCACGGTGATGAATTAGGGCGCACCATCGGTTTTCCGACGGCAAACTTACCGCTGCGTCGCCAGGTTTCTCCGGTGAAAGGGGTTTATGCGGTTGAAGTGATGGGACTGGGCGATAAACCGTTGCCCGGCGTCGCCAACATCGGCACCCGCCCGACGGTAGCAGGCGTACGCCAACAGTTGGAAGTGCATCTATTGGACGTTGTAATGGACCTGTATGGTCGCCATATAGATGTAGTACTGCGTAAAAAAATACGCAGTGAACAGCGATTTGCCTCGCTGGATGAGCTAAAAGCGCAGATTGCGCGTGATGAGTTGACTGCCCGTGAATTTTTTGGGCTAACAAAACCGGCTTAATGCCTATACGAGTTTTAAATACGGAACCGAGAATCTGATGAGTGACTATAAATCAACCCTGAATTTGCCGGAAACAGGGTTCCCGATGCGCGGCGATCTCGCCAAGCGCGAACCGGGAATGCTGGCGCGTTGGACTGATGATGACCTGTACGGCATCATTCGTGCGGCCAAAAAAGGCAAAAAAACCTTCATTCTGCATGATGGCCCTCCTTATGCGAATGGCAGCATTCATATTGGTCACTCGGTTAACAAGATTCTGAAAGACATTATCGTGAAGTCCAAAGGACTCACGGGTTATGACTCGCCTTACGTTCCGGGCTGGGACTGCCACGGTCTGCCGATCGAGCTGAAAGTAGAGCAGGAATACGGCAAACCGGGCGAGAAGTTTACCGCCGCTGAGTTCCGTGCCAAGTGCCGCGAATACGCAGCGACCCAGGTTGACGGTCAGCGTAAAGACTTTATCCGTCTTGGCGTACTGGGCGACTGGTCGCATCCGTACCTGACCATGGACTTCAAAACCGAAGCCAACATCATTCGTGCGCTGGGTAAAATCATCGGTAACGGTCACCTGCACAAAGGTGCGAAGCCGGTGCACTGGTGCGTTGACTGCCGTTCCGCGCTGGCGGAAGCGGAAGTTGAGTATTATGACAAAACCTCCCCGTCCATCGACGTGGCGTTCCACGCCGCCGATCAGGACGCGGTGAAAGCGAAATTTGGCGTTTCTGACGTCAACGGCCCGATCTCTCTGGTTATCTGGACCACTACCCCGTGGACGTTACCGGCGAACCGCGCAATCTCTCTGGCACCTGATTTTGACTATGCGCTGGTGCAGATTGACGGCCAGGCTGTGATTCTGGCGAAAGATCTGGTTGAAAGCGTCATGCAGCGTATTGGCGCGGCTGAATACACCATTCTCGGCACCGTTAAAGGCGCTGAGCTGGAACTGCTGCGCTTTACCCATCCGTTTATGGGCTTTGATGTACCAGCTATCCTTGGCGATCACGTTACGCTGGATGCGGGTACCGGTGCGGTTCATACCGCTGGCGGTCACGGTCCGGATGACTACGTCATCAGCCAGAAATACGGTCTGGAAATCGCTAACCCGGTTGGCCCGGACGGCGCATACCTGGCGGGTACTTACCCGGATCTGGACGGCGTGAACGTCTTTAAAGCCAACGACAAAATCGTTGCGCTGCTGAGCGAAAAAGGCGCGCTGCTGCACGTTGAGAAGATGCAGCACAGCTACCCATGCTGCTGGCGTCACAAGTCACCGATCATCTTCCGTGCGACGCCGCAGTGGTTCGTCAGCATGGATCAGAAAGGCCTGCGCGCGCAGTCCCTGAAAGAGATCAAAGGCGTGCAGTGGATCCCGGACTGGGGCCAGGCGCGTATTGAATCGATGGTTGCCAACCGTCCTGACTGGTGTATCTCCCGTCAGCGTACGTGGGGTGTGCCGATGTCTCTGTTTGTTCACAAAGACACCGAAGAGCTGCATCCGCGCGCTATCGAACTGATGGAAGAAGTGGCTAAACGCGTTGAAGTTGACGGCATCCAGGCGTGGTGGGATCTCGATCCGAAAGATATCCTCGGTGACGAAGCTGACCAGTATGTCAAAGTCCCGGATACGCTGGACGTGTGGTTCGACTCTGGTTCAACCCACTCCTCCGTCGTGGACGTACGTCCTGAGTTTGCAGGCCATGCGGCAGATATGTATCTGGAAGGCTCTGACCAGCACCGTGGCTGGTTCATGTCATCTCTGATGATCTCCACCGCCATGAAAGGCAAAGCACCTTATCGCCAGGTACTGACTCACGGTTTCACCGTTGATGGTCAGGGCCGTAAGATGTCCAAGTCTATCGGTAACACCGTTTCTCCGCAGGATGTGATGAACAAACTGGGCGCGGATATTCTGCGTCTGTGGGTGGCTTCAACCGACTATACCGGTGAAATGGCTGTTTCTGACGAAATCCTGAAACGTGCTGCCGACAGCTATCGTCGTATCCGTAACACCGCGCGCTTCCTGCTGGCTAACCTGAATGGGTTCGATCCGGTTAAAGACATGGTGAAACCGGAAGAGATGGTGGTGCTGGACAGGTGGGCGGTAGGTTGTGCGCAAGCGGCGCAGGACGAAATCCTGAAAGCCTATGAAGCCTATGATTTCCACGAAGTGGTACAGCGCCTGATGCGCTTCTGCTCCGTCGAAATGGGTTCGTTCTACCTCGACATCATCAAAGACCGTCAGTACACCGCGAAAGCGGATAGCGTGGCGCGTCGTAGCTGCCAGACAGCGCTGTTCCATATCGCTGAAGCGCTGGTTCGTTGGATGGCGCCGATCATGTCCTTCACCGCCGATGAAATCTGGGGCTACCTGCCGGGCGATCGTGAGAAGTATGTCTTTACCGGTGAATGGTACGAAGGTCTGTTTGGCTTAGGCGAAACCGAAGCGATGAACGATGCCTTCTGGGACGAGCTGTTGAAAGTGCGTGGCGAAGTGAACAAAGTCATCGAACAGGCGCGTGCGGATAAGAAAGTCGGTGGTTCTCTGGAGGCTGCAGTGACCCTGTACGCTGAACCTGAGCTGGCGGCGAAACTGACCGCGCTGGGCGAAGAGTTGCGTTTTGTACTTCTGACCTCTGGTGCGACGGTTGCGGATTATGCAGCGGCTCCTGCTGATGCTCAGCAGAGCGAACTGCTCAAAGGTCTGAAAATCGTACTGAGCAAAGCCGAAGGTGAGAAATGCCCGCGCTGCTGGCATTACACTACCGACGTCGGCCAGGTGGCGGAACATGCAGATATCTGCGGACGCTGTGTCAGCAACATCGCCGGTGATGGCGAACAACGTAAGTTTGCCTGATGAGTAAGCCTCTTTGTTCAACAGGACTACGCTGGCTGTGGCTGGTGGTAGTCGTGCTGATTATCGATTTAGGCAGCAAATACCTGATCCTCCAGAACTTTGCTCTGGGGGATACAGTGTCGCTGTTTCCGTCGCTTAATCTGCACTACGCGCGTAACTATGGTGCGGCGTTTAGCTTCTTAGCCGACAGCGGCGGCTGGCAACGTTGGTTCTTTGCCGGCATCGCCATCGGTATTTGCGTCATCCTGATGGTGATGATGTATCGCTCGAAGGCGACGCAAAAGCTGAACAACATCGCGTATGCGTTAATCATTGGCGGTGCGCTGGGCAACTTGTTCGACCGCCTGTGGCACGGCTTCGTGGTTGATATGATTGACTTTTACGTCGGCGACTGGCATTTCGCGACCTTCAATCTGGCCGATACTGCTATCTGTATCGGCGCGGCATTGATTGTTCTCGAAGGCTTCCTGCCGTCGAAAGAGAAAAAAGCCGCATAAAAAAATGCCGGATGGCGCTATGCTAATCCGGCCTACAATATACTGCGATCCTTGTTTGCCCGGTAAGCGTAGCGCCACCGGGCAAACAAGCGGCAGCAATTTTAAAGAGCAACCTGCATGTCTAAATCAGTACAGAGTAACAGTGCGGTGCTGGTGCACTTCACCCTTAAGCTCGACGATGGCTCCACCGCAGAGTCAACCCGCAATAACGGCAAGCCTGCGCTGTTTCGCCTGGGCGACGGTTCTCTGTCTGAAGGACTGGAACAACACCTGCTGGGGCTAAAAGAAGGTGATAAAACCACTTTTGCTCTGGAACCGGATGCCGCCTTTGGCGTGTCAAGTCCGGACTTAATTCAGTATTTCTCGCGTCGGGAATTTATGGACGCGGGTGAGCCAGAAATTGGCGCTATCATGCTCTTTACCGCAATGGACGGCAGTGAGATGCCTGGCGTGATCCGCGAAATCAACGGTGACTCGATCACGGTTGATTTCAACCATCCGCTGGCCGGGCATACCGTTCATTTTGATATTGAAGTGCTGGAAGTCGAACCGGCACTGGAGGCGTAAAATGCAGATCCTGTTGGCCAACCCGCGCGGTTTTTGCGCTGGCGTAGACCGCGCTATCAGCATTGTGGAAAACGCGCTGGCTATTTATGGCGCGCCGATTTATGTCCGTCACGAAGTGGTGCATAACCGCTATGTGGTGGATAGCCTGCGCGAGCGCGGTGCTATTTTTATCGAGCAAATCAGCGAAGTGCCGGATGGCGCGATCCTGATTTTCTCCGCTCATGGCGTATCTCAGGCGGTGCGTAACGAAGCCAAAGGCCGTGACCTCACGGTTTTTGATGCGACCTGCCCGCTGGTAACGAAAGTGCATATGGAAGTTGCCCGCGCCAGTCGTCGTGGCGAAGAATCCATTCTGATTGGGCACGCCGGGCACCCGGAAGTCGAAGGCACAATGGGCCAGTACAGCAACCCGCAAGGGGGAATGTATCTGGTTGAATCACCGGATGATGTGCTGAAACTGAATGTGAAAAATGAAGGAAAATTATCCTTCATGACGCAGACAACGCTTTCCGTTGACGACACTTCTGACGTTATTGATGCGCTGCGTCAACGCTTCCCGAAAATTGTCGGGCCGCGCAAAGACGATATCTGTTATGCCACCACCAACCGTCAGGAAGCGGTTCGCGCGCTGGCGGAACAGGCTGATGTTGTGCTGGTGGTCGGCTCGAAGAACTCCTCTAACTCCAACCGTCTGGCTGAACTGGCCCAGCGAATGGGGAAAGCGGCGTATTTGATTGACGATGCGACCGACATTCAGGAAGCGTGGGTGAAAGAAGCGAAGTGTGTGGGCGTGACGGCCGGAGCCTCGGCGCCGGATATCCTGGTGCAAAACGTGATTGCTCGCCTGCAAGAGCTTGGCGGTGGGGAAGCGATCCCACTGGAAGGCCGCGAAGAGAACATCGTTTTCGAAGTGCCGAAAGAGCTGCGTGTGGATGTTCGTGAAGTAGAGTAAGTCTTTCCGGTTACGATTATGAGAAGATGCCAGACTTAACGTCTGGCATTTTTTATGGAGAAACCATGCGCTTACCGATCATTCTTGATACCGATCCCGGCATTGATGATGCCGCGGCCATTGCCGCCGCGCTGTTTGCCCCTGAGCTGGATCTGCAACTGATGACCACGGTAGCAGGCAATGTGTCGGTGGAAAAAACCACCCGTAATGCGTTGCAACTGCTGCACTTCTGGAATGCGGATGTTCCGCTGGCGCAGGGAGCATCAATGCCGCTGGTGCGACCGCTGTGTGATGCCGCTTCCGTGCACGGCGAGTCCGGTATGGAAGGGTATGAATTTGTCGAGCACGACCGGCAGGCGATGGCAAAACCCGCCTTCCAGGCGATTCGCGATGCGCTGATGCATGCCCCGCAGCCCGTGACGCTGGTGGCAATTGGCCCGCTGACCAACATTGCGCTGCTGCTGACCCATTATCCTGAATGCGTATTCAACATTCACCGTCTGGTGATTATGGGCGGCTCTGCCGGACGCGGGAACTTCACACCCAACGCCGAGTTTAATATTGCTATCGATCCCGAGGCCGCCGCGAAAGTCTTCCAGAGCGGGCTGGAGATTGTGATGTGTGGGCTGGATGTCACTAATCAGGCTATGCTTGCCCCGGACTATCTGGCGACGCTCCCCCAACTTAACCAGACGGGGAAAATGCTGCATGCGCTGTTTAGCCATTACCGTAGCGGCAGTATGAATACGGGGCTGCGAATGCACGATCTGTGTGCCATTGCCTGGCTGGTGCGCCCGGAACTGTTTACCCTGCAGCCGTGTTTCGTGGCGGTTGAAACCCAGGGCGAATATACCTCGGGTACGACGGTGGTGGACATCGAAGGGCGCTTGGGGCATCCGGCAAATGCGCAGGTTGCGCTGGATCTTGACGTTGAGGGATTCCAGCAGTGGGTGGCAGAGGTGCTGGCACTGGCCCCTTGAGGCTGTGATCCGGCCCGCAATATGCAGACAGAATTAGCAGGTTAATCGATTAATCTGCTAATCTGATCCTGTTGTTCTCCTCGGGCCGGAGACACATATGAACCTTTCTTTTATCCAGCCACCGCAGGTGGCGTGGGCAAGCGGCGCTTTGGCCGATGGCCCGTTATTGCGCAAATCTACCCGTATTCAGGATCTTACTGACGTTTTTGCCGATGAAAACGCCCGTCAGCAGTTGGCTGGCGAGCATGTCGTGTATGACGTTGAGATGCTGGATACGTCTTCCGCTGAAGGTGAACTCTACACCGGCGTTACCCATCTTTATCCTGGCCGGGTCGGCTGCGAGTATTTTATGACCCGCGGGCATTTCCATGCGCGTCGCGAACAGGGGGAAGTCTATTTTGGTCTGCGTGGCACCGGTTTGCTGCTGTTGCAAACCGAACAGGGCGACGCGAGGCTGGAAAAGGTATTCGCCGGATCCGTCCACATTATCCCCGGCTTTACCGCGCACCGGTTAATCAATACCGGGGAAGAGGTGCTGTCGGCGCTCGCCGTATGGCCAGGGATTGCGGGACATGATTATGCGGCGCTCGCCAGGGGCTTCAGAATAAGAGTCTTTGAGGAAAATAAGAGGGTTCAGGCGAAGGAGGTACAGAATGGCTAACTTAGCGCATTCTTACGGCCTCGATATGACGGTTCATCATCACCCGCTTGGTTTTAGCTATGGGGATGAGGTTACCGGGCCGATGCCGGAAATTCGGCAACTCGATGACATCCGCGCCTCGCTGCGCGATCCGCATTGTGAGGGGCCGCAAGAGGTGTATGCCATTGCGATGGATGTGGCGCGAATGCAGGATCGCGAAGAGTTGAAAAAGCGGATGCTGTTATTTGGCGTGGTGACCTATGCGGCGGGACGGTTGGGGGAAGAGCCGGTGCGTAGTCAGGGACATATTCATCGTATCAGCCAGCACAGCGGCTGGTCCCCGCCGGAGCTGTACGAAATCTGGCAGGGAAAAGCGATAATCTATATGCAGGAGTATGTTGAGGACGACCCAGGCCGCTGTTTTGCTGTAATCGCCGGACCCGGTGAGAAAGTGTTGGTACCACCCGGTTGGGGGCATGCGACCATATCCGCAGATCCGGATGTCCCGTTAACCTTTGGCGCGTGGTGCGATCGTGAATATGGTTTTGAGTACGATGCCGTGCGTGCGCATAAAGGGTTGGCGTGGTACCCGTTACTGCAGGGAAACAACGTTATCTGGCAGCATAATCCGCGTTACATTCCCGGACGACTGCAGGCCGTAACGCCCCGACAATATACGGAGTTCTCGATTACTTCCGCACCTGTTTACCAGCAATTCGTTGAGGAACCGGCGCGTTTTCAATTTATCTCGCGCCCGGACAAGCATCCCGAGCTGTGGCAAAACTTTCACCCATAAAGAGCCGGGGCCATAGCCCCGGTACTGATTTTGTCTGGCCTACAAACTGAAAAACGCGGCACAGTACAGTAGGCCGGATAAGCGTACGTGCCATCCGGCAAATGACAGGCACTACCCCGCAAACAGGCCCGTGGCGACGCCGAGGGCGGCCAGTATCAACAGTAAAATCATCGCTTTCACTGGCGACACACCACGCTTGGCCATCAGATACCAGGTACCAAGTACCACAATCAGCGGCAGTAACTGCGGGAAGATACCGTCCAGCATCTGTTGAACATGGATATTCACCCCATCCTTGGTGATAAATTCCAGCCCGGTGCCAAGCTTAACGTAACTTGCCGCTACGCCCCCCATGACAAACACGCCCAGCAGCGATAACGCTTCACGCAGACGGGCAGACTTGCTGCTCACCAGCATTTCCACCGAGCCGGAACCCATCTTGTAGCCTTTCAGGAACAGGAACCACGAGCCGGGAATAATGATTGCCAGCCAGGCAACGGTATAAAACAGCGGCCCCAGAATATTACCGCCGGCCGCCAGGGCCATACCGATGCTGAGCAGGATAGGGATCAGCATGCCAGGGATCATTGAATCGCCGATCCCGGCAATAGGGCCCATCAGACCAACTTTCAGGGTATTGATGGTCTCCCCATCGATCGGCTCACCGTTCGCTTTTTTCTCTTCCAGCCCCAGCACCATGCCATTTACGATCGCGCCTATCTGAGGTTCCGTATTATAAAACGAGGCGTGGCGGCGCAGCATTTCAGTACGTTGGGCTGCGTCGGGATAGAGCTTTTTCGCCACCGGAAGCATGCTCAGACAAAAGCCAAAAGATTCCAGACGTTCAAAGCTCATCGATGACAAGTTGTGCATCATCCATGCGCGCCAACAGCGGCGAAGATCTTTACGCGTAAGTGTACGTTCTTCCATTAGAATTCATCCTCATCATCATCGGCTACCGACTTTGCATTCGCGGCCTGCGGCGGTTCCGGTTTGTAGTTGTAATGGATCAACGCCAGCAGTGAACCGACGATCACCAGCGCGACCATGTTGAGTTTTAAAAAGACGATGCAGACAAAACCGACGAGGAAGTAGATCAGCATGGTGTAGTTTTTGATGATCTGCTTGAGCAAAATCGCGATCCCGACGGCGGGTAAAATGCCGCCCAGTACGTTCATCGTCGACAGAACAATTTTCGGCAAACTGTCCATAAAGCCGCTGATGTATTGCGCCCCGAAGTAGACCGCAATAAAGGTCGGAACAAAACGCAGGACAAAGTTTGTCACCTGTGGCCAGACGGCGCTGTTCAGGTAAATACCGCGTTCATCGCCCCGTTCCAGCGCCACATCTGCCCGGTGGTTCCAGAAAGAGTTCAGTACCATCATCGCGTTAAACAAAATGGTTCCGGCGATACCGATGGTGGCCGCCAGCGCGACCGCGACCTCGGGTCCTTTTCCGGAAAGGATCCCTAAAGCAATTGCCGGGTAAGCGACAAAGTTGAGGTCGGCGGGCATTGAACCGCCGGGCGTGACCATCGCGATATACACCGCCTGAACCGCAACGCCAATCATGATCCCGGTTTTAATGTCGCCGAGAATAATCCCGACCAGCATTCCGGAAATCAGCGGGCGGGTGATCAGGTACCAGCCGCCGGTCAGTCCCAGCAGCCAGGGACTGCTGAGGGCGCCGAGATAGCAAAGTATGCCAATCAACGTAGCTTCGATAATCATCGTGCGCTCCTTATTTCAGCTTCTGACGTGCGTCCTGCCAGCTGTAGCAACTGGCATCAGGCACCAGGCGAAACTCAACCAAGTGCCCATGCTGCGTTAGCCAGTCAAAAGCGGCAATTTCATCCCCGTTGACAGACTGATTCGGGCCGATGGTGGTGGTATCAGCACGGGCGCTCATTGGACCCACATTAATTTTGCCGTTGGCATTTTTCAGGCTGATACCCGCTTCTTCAATGCGTTTCAGCGTCACGGGGGATTTACCAATGACAAAATAACGCTTCTCGCTGGCAATGACTTTTGGCAGTTTTTCAATCGCGGTGGCCGTATCAAACAACCAGACTTTGGTGTCCTGTACAGCGCCTTTCATCACCGAAGAGAGCAGAGGGTCGGCCGCGACGGCGTCGTCTATAGCGACAATTCCGTCACAGGGCAGCTCTTTGGCCCAACGTGTCACGAGCTGCCCATGGATTACGCGGTCATCGATACGTACAAAAGAAATACTCATAGTGGTTTCCTTTAAAAATCGTCGGACTGAACGGATAAAACCGGGGCGGCTTTAATCAGCGTGGGTACCGTCAACGCCAGCAGCTCGACGGCTGCGGCATGAACGTCCGTTAAATGGCAGATCTCTTCGCTTTGTAACAACATTGGGAAATTGACTCCCGCCACAACGGCAACGGGAGGAACCGTTTGTGCAGAAAACGCATGATGGCAGGCGACATTCCACGGCGTACCGCTTTGCATGTCACACAACACCAGAACGCCGTCAGCGTCTTTCCCGGCACTTGCGAGAACCTGAGAGAACGTCTGTTTAAACCCTTCGATACCTGCCTGTTCACTCAGCGTGACGGGATAAACATGCGGTAATTCTCCGTAAACCATACGACCGCTGGCGAGAAGCGCTTCCGCCAGGGGACCATGGGTGGCAACAATAACGTTAATCATGCGCTTATCCTCTGACCCAGGCTTTAATCGTGGCGAGCTGTTGACCGATGCCTTTGCCAAACGGCGAAATGCGGTACTCCCCAACGGCGGCTGGAATGATAAAGGTCTCTGCATAGTTGACGACAAACGGGGCAAACGCGCCGCTCGGGCTTTCAACAACGGCCTGAGCTCCTTCGACCAGGTTCAGGACGTTTACGCCGCCATGGGTATGATGAGTGACCGGTGCCGTAAACCAGTGGCGACGCGTTTCGATAAACTCGCGTTCGTGCATTCCGGTTCTTTCTTCTCGCCAACCTTCTCCTTCAGCGATAGGTTCAATACGGTTGACCAGGTTGTCGTGCACCCATTGCGTGTCACGCTGCCAGTCAATAACCTGCTGACCGTGATCCAGATGCACCGGACGCGGTAAGCCGTCTAACCCTAAGCGACCCCAGTCCCACAGTTTGAAGGTGAAAATATACGGCGTTGCGCTGATCTCCAGCACCATGGTGCCAGCTCCCGAACAGTGGACGGTTCCGGCGGGGATCAGGAAGTGATCGTGTTTATGCGCAGGGATCTGATTCACGAATCGTTCATCATCAAACGTTTTTTCACCACGCCCTGCGGCCCGGAGATCGTCGAGCATATCCTGCGGCGCGATCCCGGTTTTGGTGCCGAGATACACTACGGCATCCGGCTCGGCTTCGAGAATGTAATAGCTCTCATCCTGGGTATAGTGCATGCCAAACTGCTGCTGAATGTATTCGGTGAGCGGATGAACCTGAAAGCTCAAATTCTGGCCGCCAATAGTGTCGAGGAAATCAAAACGGATCGGGAATTCCGCGCCAAAGCGCGCGTGAACTTTTTCGCCCAGCAGGGGACGGGGACAGGTCAGCACCAGATCCTGAGAGGGGATCTCGATCCGCACGTTGCCAAAACGCAGTAACAGGCTGTTTTCCTCGGGCACGCAATCAAAACACCACGCGTAATTGGGGGCTGAGGGATCGAGATCGAAGTGTTGTTTCATCCATTGCCCGCCCCAGACGCCTGGGTCAAAGAAAGGGGCAACGCGAAACGGTTGTTGGGTGGTTTGTTGCAGACCGGCGCGTAGCGCGTCGCCGCTGACCATCGCGGGACTATTTTCTACCGTGGTATCGAGCAAATAATCGGCGCGTTTGAGTAACGGCGTTTTGTGTTTGTCGAATACCCGCCATTCAATGAAAAAAGCACGTTTGTAACGACGAAGAATATCTTCATCCTGGTTTTCTGCCCCCCAGTTACCCAGCCCGTCATGGCGCATGCGCTGCTGAATTTCCCAGCGCGGAAGGTCAGCATAAACCAGCACGTCACCCGGGTGCGCCAATGCAGCGCCAGAGCCGTATACCACGACCAGCCCTTCACTAACGGCATCAATCTGTTGGCGTAGCAGGCTGAGTTTGTCGCTATCAAAAAATTCATCCAGGTGATGACAGGAAAGCACGCCGAATACGCGATCGTCGGTCAGGTTACGCGCCAGTAAATCATGCAGGGCCTGCTCATCGCGGCGGGCGGATTCAATATTCAACACCAGTGCGGCATCTAATGTCGTCACGAGCTGTTGCTCCAACTCTTCAAGCCGCACGCCCGGATAGCAATCCACGATCAATACGGTTTTGGTTGCGCCAGAAATCCTGGTGTTAATCACTGAATGGATCGACGACCAACCCTGCCAGGCGTGGTTGTCATAGCCCTGAACGTTAACCTCAGGGAATTTATTATAGGTTGTATGCATTTTCTGTCTCCGTGTTGGCTTATTTAAGATTAATCGATTAACCTTATTTTCATAGAGTGGTTAACGCGATTAACCCGCCATAATCAGAATCCCGTGCGGTGAAAAGCGCGTTAGCGTGATGTGAATCACACGTAAAAAGACAAGATTTCGGTTATTCGATTAACCTTCGTAATAAATCAGGAGAAGTCATGACAACAGTCACGTTGGCGCAGGTAGCGGAACGCGCGGGAGTCTCCACGGCAACCGTTTCAATGGTATTGCGTAACCGGGGGCGTATTTCTCAGGCCACGCGTGACCGCGTGCTCAAAGCGCTGGACGATGCCGGCTACGTTTATAATCAAACCGCCGCCAACCTGCGTAACCGGAGCAGTAATCAGGTCGGATTGTTGTTACACGATATCACTAACCCTTTTTACGGTGAGATGACGGCAGGGCTGAGCCATGAGATGGAGCGGCATGACCTGCTGCTGTTTCTGGCAAACAGCGAAGAATCAGGAGAACGGCAGCAAAAATTTGTCGACTCGTTGATGCGCAATAATGCCTGCGGCATGGTGCTCTGCGCGGCGCGCGAAACGCCGACCTCCTTCTTTGAAGCGCTGAAAAGGCGCAATATTCCCGCCATCATGGTGGTTCGTCCCCTTAGCGATCCTGATTTTGATTTTGTGGGCACTGATAACTTTCTCGGTACGCAAATGGCCACTACCCATTTAGTCAAAATGGGGCACAAGAATATTGCGTTTATTGGGGGGAGCCCAAGTTCCGGGAGCCGGGCGCAGCGTATCGGTGGATTCACCAGCACGTTACTGGAGTACGGAATATCGCCGAATCCGGAATGGATAGTGGCGACGCAGGCCAGCCAAATTGACGGCGCAAAAGTGGCGGAGTCGCTTCTTCTGCGCTTCCCGCAAATTACCGCCGCCGTTTGTTACCAGGATATCGTGGCGCTTGGGGTCATGCAGGCATTACGTAAAATGGGGCGCGAACCTGGGCATGATTTTGCGCTGGTGGGGTTCGACGACATCACTGAAGCGGCGCTGGTTCAACCTGCGCTCACCACCGTGTCGGTGGCGGCAAAAGAGATAGGTCGCAAGGCCGGGGAACTGCTTTATAGTCGCATTCAGGGAAATGACGAACCACCGAAACGTATTATTCTGCCGCCTGCGCTGGTGGTCAGAGAATCATGTGGTTTTAGCTGATCGTCATGCCTTTTACTGATATCTCTGCCTGTTTATCATTAAATTCTAATTATCGACGTTTTCGGCTGGCGGCGCAGCGTTGTGCTGGTTAATCTGAAAACGATTTACGTAAAATTAACAAAAGAGAATAGCTATGCATGATGCACAAATCCGCGTTGCCATCGCGGGAGCCGGAGGACGCATGGGGCGTCAGTTGATTCAGGCCACTCTCGGCATGGAAGGCGTACAGCTTGGTGCGGCGTTAGAGCGCGAAGGCTCGTCCTTACTGGGAAGCGATGCCGGAGAATTAGCGGGGGCCGGAAAAACGGGCGTTACCGTGCAAAGCAGCCTTGACGCGGTGAAAGATGATTTCGATGTTTTCATCGATTTTACTCGCCCGGAAGGCACGCTGGCGCATCTGGCGTTTTGCCGCCAGCACGGTAAAGGGATGGTGATTGGCACCACCGGCTTTGACGATGCCGGTAAACAGGCTATTCGTGATGCCGCGCAGGAGATTGCGATCGTTTTCGCCGCGAACTTTAGCGTCGGCGTGAACGTTATGCTTAAGCTGCTGGAGAAGGCGGCGAAAGTGATGGGCGATTACACCGATATTGAGATTATTGAAGCTCACCACCGCCATAAAGTTGATGCACCGTCAGGCACTGCGCTGGCGATGGGCGAGGCGATTGCCGGGGCGCTGGATAAAGATTTAAAAGAGTGTGCCGTCTATTCGCGTGAAGGTTACACCGGCGAGCGCGTACCGGGCACGATCGGTTTTGCCACGGTGCGGGCGGGGGATATCGTCGGTGAGCATACCGCGATGTTTGCTGATATTGGCGAGCGTATTGAGATCACGCATAAAGCGTCCAGCCGCATGACTTTTGCCAATGGCGCAGTGCGTTCGGCAATTTGGCTAAAATCAAAGTCAAATGGTCTTTTTGATATGAAAGATGTGCTTGATTTACGCAATTTGTAGCTTTAATTACCCTTCGTGATGTGGTTATTGTAATCATAATTATTTGATTACATAGGGCAATATTTTATTGCCCTTTTATTTTTAGCTTCTGAATGTGTTTTTTCTTTTAATTGGTTATTTTTCCGTGTTTTGTTGGGTTATTCTGTTATCTCAATGTAAATTTTGACCAAATGGTCCACTTTTTTCTCTCCCGCATTCTGTTTTTACACTCTTTGCCTGCCGCAAGCGTTTTCCACCCTGAGTTAGCTGATCTTTTTGCCTGTTAAATCGTGTGATTTATCCCAGTGGCGCAAAATAATAATAAAAAAAGCCCTTTTGGGTAGACTTTTGTGTGAGCTATCTCTAGAATGCCGCCGTTTGCCAGAAATCCATAGGTAAGCAAATTTGCATTGATTCATGAGGTGTTAATGAATTAATATGCAAATAAAGTGAGTGAATATTCTCTGGAGGGTGTTTTGATTAAGTCAGCGCTATTGGTTCTGGAAGACGGAACCCAGTTTCACGGTCGGGCCATAGGGGCAACAGGTTCGGCGGTTGGGGAAGTCGTTTTCAATACTTCAATGACCGGTTATCAAGAAATCCTCACTGATCCTTCCTATTCCCGCCAAATCGTCACTCTTACTTATCCTCATATCGGTAATGTCGGCACCAATGAAGCCGATGCAGAATCTTCTCAGGTACATGCGCAAGGCCTGGTCATCCGCGACCTGCCGCTGATTGCCAGCAACTTCCGCGATACTGAAGACCTCTCTTCTTACCTCAAGCGCCATAACATTGTGGCGATTGCTGATATCGATACCCGTAAGCTGACGCGTTTGCTGCGTGAAAAGGGCGCACAGAACGGCTGCATCATCGCGGGCGATAACCCGGATGCGGCGCTGGCACTGGAAAAAGCAAAAGCTTTCCCAGGCCTGAACGGTATGGATCTGGCGAAAGAAGTGACCACCGCGGAGCCTTATAGTTGGACGCAGGGGAGCTGGACGCTAGCCGGTGACCTGCCGGAAGCGAAATCTGCCGATGAAATGCCGTTCCACGTAGTGGCTTACGATTTCGGCGCCAAACGTAACATTCTGCGTATGTTAGCGGACCGCGGCTGCCGCCTGACGGTTGTACCGGCGAAAACCTCAGCAGAAGACGTTCTGAAGATGAATCCGGACGGTATCTTCCTGTCCAACGGCCCTGGCGACCCGGCGCCGTGCGACTACGCAATTACCGCGATTCAGAAATTCCTCGAAACCGATATTCCGGTATTTGGCATCTGCCTCGGCCATCAGCTGTTGGCGCTGGCGAGCGGTGCGAAGACCATTAAGATGAAGTTTGGCCACCACGGCGGCAACCATCCGGTAAAAGATATTGATAACAACACCGTGATGATCACCGCGCAGAACCACGGTTTTGCTGTAGATGAAGCCTCAATGCCTGCCAACCTGCGCGTGACCCACAAGTCACTGTTCGACGGCACCTTGCAGGGGATTCATCGTACCGATAAACCGGCGTTCAGCTTCCAGGGGCACCCTGAAGCGAGTCCGGGTCCGCACGACGCAGCACCGTTGTTCGACCACTTTATCGAGTTAATTGAGCAATACCGTCAGTCCGCGAAATAATCAGGAGTAAAAGAGCCATGCCAAAACGTACAGACATAAAAAGTATCCTGATTCTGGGCGCGGGTCCGATTGTTATCGGTCAGGCGTGTGAGTTTGACTATTCCGGCGCGCAGGCGTGTAAAGCCCTGCGTGAAGAGGGTTACCGCGTTATTCTGGTGAACTCCAACCCAGCAACCATCATGACCGACCCGGAAATGGCCGATGCCACTTACATCGAGCCGATTCACTGGGAAGTGGTACGCAAAATTATTGAGAAAGAACGCCCGGATGCGGTGCTGCCAACCATGGGCGGTCAGACAGCGCTGAACTGTGCGCTGGAACTGGAACGCCAGGGCGTACTGGCTGAGTTCGGCGTGACTATGATTGGTGCAACGGCGGATGCCATTGATAAAGCAGAAGACCGTCGTCGCTTCGATATCGCGATGAAGAAGATTGGTCTCGACACCGCACGTTCAGGCATCGCTCACACCATGGAAGAAGCGCTGGCGGTTGCCGCTGACGTTGGCTTCCCGTGCATTATCCGCCCTAGCTTCACCATGGGCGGCACCGGTGGCGGTATCGCCTACAACCGCGAAGAGTTCGAAGAAATCTGCGAACGCGGTCTGGATCTTTCCCCAACCAACGAGCTGCTGATTGATGAATCACTGATTGGCTGGAAAGAGTACGAGATGGAAGTGGTGCGTGATAAAAACGACAACTGCATCATCGTCTGCTCCATCGAAAACTTCGACGCGATGGGCATCCATACCGGTGACTCCATCACCGTAGCACCTGCCCAGACGCTGACCGACAAAGAATATCAAATCATGCGTAACGCCTCGATGGCGGTACTGCGTGAAATCGGCGTAGAAACCGGCGGCTCTAACGTCCAGTTTGCGGTAAACCCGAAAAACGGTCGCCTGATTGTCATCGAGATGAACCCGCGCGTGTCCCGCTCCTCGGCGCTGGCGTCCAAAGCTACCGGCTTCCCGATTGCGAAAGTTGCCGCCAAGCTGGCCGTAGGTTACACCCTCGACGAACTGATGAACGACATCACCGGTGGTCGTACTCCGGCCTCGTTTGAACCGTCCATCGACTACGTTGTGACGAAAATACCACGCTTCAACTTCGAGAAATTCGTTGGTGCTAACGACCGCCTGACCACGCAGATGAAATCTGTCGGTGAAGTGATGGCGATTGGTCGTACCCAGCAGGAATCGTTGCAGAAAGCGCTGCGCGGTCTGGAAGTGGGCGCGACCGGCTTCGACCCGAAAGTAAGCCTGGACGACCCGGAAGCACTGACTAAAATCCGTCGCGAGCTGAAAGACGCTGGCGCTGAGCGTATCTGGTACATCGCCGATGCCTTCCGTGCTGGCCTGTCCGTCGATGGCGTGTTCAACCTGACCAACATCGACCGCTGGTTCCTGGTGCAGATCGAAGAGCTGGTACGTCTGGAAGAAAAAGTCACCGACCTTGGCATCAACGGCCTCGACGCTGACTTCCTGCGCGTACTGAAGCGCAAAGGCTTCGCCGATGCGCGTCTGGCGAAACTGGCCGGCGTTCGCGAAGCGGAAATCCGCAAACTGCGCGACCAGTACAATCTGCACCCGGTCTACAAACGCGTGGATACCTGTGCAGCAGAATTTGCCACCGACACCGCTTACATGTACTCCACCTATGAAGATGAGTGCGAAGCGAACCCGTCCGTTGACCGCGATAAAATCATGGTGCTGGGCGGTGGTCCAAACCGTATCGGTCAGGGCATTGAGTTTGACTACTGCTGCGTACACGCCTCGCTGGCGCTGCGCGAAGACGGTTACGAGACCATCATGGTCAACTGTAACCCGGAAACCGTTTCAACTGATTACGACACCTCCGACCGCCTGTACTTCGAGCCGGTCACGCTGGAAGACGTACTGGAAATCGTTCGTATCGAGAAGCCGAAAGGCGTCATCGTACAGTACGGCGGACAGACCCCGCTGAAGCTGGCGCGTGCGCTGGAAGCGGCAGGTGTACCGGTTATCGGTACCAGCCCGGATGCCATCGACCGCGCGGAAGACCGCGAGCGTTTCCAGCAGGCGGTTGACCGTCTGAAGCTGAAACAACCGGCGAATGCTACCGTAACGGCTATCGAACAGGCTGTTGAGAAGGCGAAAGAGATTGGCTACCCGCTGGTAGTGCGTCCGTCGTATGTTCTCGGTGGTCGCGCGATGGAAATCGTCTACGACGAAGCCGACCTGCGTCGCTACTTCCAGACCGCAGTCAGCGTTTCTAACGATGCGCCGGTACTGCTGGACCGTTTCCTTGATGACGCGGTTGAAGTGGATGTGGACGCTATCTGCGACGGTGAAATGGTGCTGATTGGCGGCATCATGGAGCATATCGAACAGGCGGGCGTGCACTCCGGTGACTCCGCATGTTCTCTGCCTGCTTACACCCTGAGCCAGGAAATTCAGGATGTGATGCGCCAACAGGTGCAGAAACTGGCTTTCGAACTGCAGGTTCGCGGTCTGATGAACGTCCAGTTTGCAGTGAAGAATAACGAAGTTTACCTGATTGAAGTGAACCCGCGTGCAGCGCGTACCGTTCCGTTCGTCTCCAAGGCAACTGGTGTACCGCTGGCGAAAGTCGCGGCGCGCGTGATGGCCGGGAAAACGCTGGCACAGCAGGGCGTAACCAAAGAAGTTATCCCGCCGTATTACTCGGTAAAAGAAGTGGTGCTGCCGTTCAACAAATTCCCGGGCGTTGACCCGCTGTTAGGGCCAGAAATGCGCTCTACCGGGGAAGTGATGGGCGTGGGCCGAACCTTCGCGGAAGCGTTCGCCAAGGCACAGCTGGGCAGCAGCTCCACCATGAAAAAACAGGGTCGTGCGCTGCTCTCCGTTCGCGAAGGCGATAAAGAGCGCGTGGTTGACCTGGCAGCGAAACTGCTGAAGTTTGGCTTCGAGCTGGATGCGACGCACGGGACCGCGATTGTGCTGGGTGAAGCGGGTATCAATCCACGTCTGGTGAACAAGGTGCATGAAGGTCGTCCGCACATTCAGGACCGTATCAAGAATGGCGAGTACACCTATATCATCAACACCACCGAAGGTCGTCAGGCGATTGAAGACTCCAAGCTGATTCGCCGCAGCGCGCTGCAGTACAAAGTGCATTATGACACAACGCTGAACGGCGGTTTCGCCACAGCGATGGCGTTGAATGCCGATGCCACCGAGAAGGTAACCTCGGTGCAGGAAATGCACGCGCAGATCAAAAAGTAATAAACAAAAGGTCCGGTGAATATTGCTCTAACCGGACCTGTAATATAATTTTGAAAGGGTTTCTGTAAAGAAACCCTTTTTTTGTCTTGCGTAAGGTCATTCCTGGACAAGTCCGTTTCCGTAACCACATTTTCAATGTAATAAGCACGATATTGCTCACACTAATCAACATTCAAGTCGCATACTATCCTTTATATCCACAATTTTAATATGGCTTAGTTTTTATTAATTTGGACAGGCCGTAGCCAGATTTTTAATTTGTGAAAATGGTGTGCTTATGTGTGAAAAATATGTTGAAAGACCGCTTTATTTGTTAATTGCTGACTGGATGATGGCCGAGGATCGTTGGATCACCGCAAAGGAAATTTCCCGCCATTTTGATATCGAGCACTGCAAAGCAATTAATACGCTCTCTTATATTCTGTCGGAAGTGGGGGAAATTGTTTGTGAAGTGAAGATGATCCCTAACCAGATTGCAGGACGAGGCTGTCAGTGCCAGCGTCTGGTAAAAGTCGTGAGTATTGACTCTCATCTCTACAGCCGACTGAATCACAATTTGCAGGAGAAAAAGGTGAGCATGGCGAAAACGCCACGCCTGTCTGCCGTTCCTCCAACAGAGCTCAACCGTGAGCAGAAATGGCAGATGATGCTCTCCAAGAGTATGCGTCGCTAATAATCAGTTTGCCTGATGGCGGCATAAACGGTGATTGACGCGTAGGCCGGATAAGCGTGAGCGCATCCGGCATCAATTATTGTGCTGATTTGGGTTTTACGTCCGTTGTGCCTTTTAGGCGTGGCCGGTTTTCTTCGACCCGCGTTAAGGGCAGCGTTTCGTGTAGACCTGTGTGGCAGCGAGTTGCAAGATCCTGATACTCTTTGGTGTTTAGCCGTTTCCAGTGCAGTTCCTGGTCCGTGACTTCACGCAATACGCGAGCGGGTGAGCCAACCAGCATCTGCCTTGCCTCTCCCTGAAATCCGGCTTTGACAAAGCTCATGGCGGCGACAATGCTCTCTTCGCCAATCACTGCGCCGTCCATAATGACGCTGTTCATGCCGATCAGCGCATCTCTGCCCACCACGCAACCGTGCAGGATTGCGCCATGGCCGATGTGTCCGTTTTCATGCACGATGGTATCGGTGTCACAGTAGCCGTGCATGATGCAGCCATCCTGCAAATTAGAACCTGCCTCCAGGATCAAGCGACCATAGTCACCGCGCAATGACGCATGCGGGCCAATATAAACTCCGGCACCCACTATGACATCGCCAATCAGCACGGCGCTGGGATGGACAAAGGCATCCGGATGTACCACCGGAATCAGGCCCTCAAAGGCGTAGTAGCTCATCGTTTTATCTCGGTTTTATTGCCGGATAAGCGAATCGCTATCCGGCATCGGCACATTAACGACCTTTCCACACCGGGTCGCGTTTTTCGGCAAACGCCTGCGGACCTTCAAGCGCATCTTCCGAATGCAGTACAGATGGATAGTGCTTCAGCACGCCGCTGCGGATGTAGCGGTAGCCTTCTTCCACCGTCATTTCGCTAGTGGTGCGATAGATCTCTTTCAGTGCGGCGATAGCCAGCGGGGCGCTATTGACCAACTGCTGCGCCAGTTCACGCGCGCTATCCATCAGTTCGCCTTGGCTGACAACGCGGTTGACGATGCCCCAACGCAGCGCTTCTTCGGCGCTCATTCGTCTGCCGGTCATCACCATTTCGTTGACGATTGCCGGTGGCAGCAGCTTAGGCAGACGCAGTACGCCGCCGCTGTCAGGCACGATCCCGAGCTTGGCTTCCGGCAGTGCGAAGCTGGCATTTTCTGCGCAGACAATAAAATCCGCTGCCAGCGCCAATTCAAAACCACCGCCAAACGCATAGCCGTTTACCGCAGCGATGACCGGCTTATCGAGATCGAAAATTTCGGTTAAACCGGCGAAGCCGCCTGGGCCAAAATCGGCATCTGGCGCTTCACCTTCAGCTGCCGCTTTTAAGTCCCAGCCTGCAGAAAAGAATTTCTCACCGCCGCCGGTGATAATCGCTACGCGTAATTCAGGGTCGTCACGAAAATTAAGAAATGCTTCACCCATGGCAAAGCTGGTTTTGGCGTCAATGGCATTGGCTTTAGGCCGGTCGAGGGTAATTTCCAGGATCGGGCCGTTACGGGTCAGATGTAATGAATCACTCATAGTTCATCTCCAGATAAATAGATTTCCCGGCAGGAGGAGTTCCTGTCGGAAGGGTTATTTCAGATTTTTTTTGATTATTTTTCCTGAACAATTGCGCGGCAGGTCGGTTCTTATCTCCATAAAAGAGGGAACCTTGAATTTCGCCATATTGTTTTCGCAGAAGCTGAAGAACTCGGCTTCGCTTAATGTTTCACCTTCATTAAGGACGATAAATGCTTTAATGGCTTCATCACGGATCGAATCTTTAATACCGACAACCACAATGTCCTGAATTTTGGGATGCGCAGAAATAATATTTTCCAGCTCGACGCAGGAGACATTTTCTCCGCCGCGTTTAATCATGTTGCAGCGCCTGTCGACGAAATAAAAATAGCCATCCTCATCCTGATAGCCCGAATCACCGGTATGCAACCAGCCCTCAGGTTCCAGCGCTTTGGCGGTAGCCTCCGGCTGCGCGTAGTACTCTTTGAAGATTGTTTTGCCCGGCACGCCTTTAATACAGATTTCGCCAATTTCTCCGGCGGGCAGGGGACGGTTGTGATCGTCGCGGATTTCGGCTTCATAGCTAAATCCCACGCGGCCAATGGAGGGCCAGCGTCGTTTGTCACCGGGACGGTCGCCGATAATACCGACGATGGTTTCAGTCATACCGTAGGAGGTCAGCAGCCTGACGCCAAAGCGTTCGGTAAAATCGTCTTTTTCCTGCTCGGATAAATTGAGATAGAACATCACTTCGCGCAGGTGATGCTGTCTGTCGGTTGGTGCAGCAGGCTGCACCATTAGCGTTCTGATCATCATCGGAATGCATTCGGTAACCGTCGCCTTATATCTATGCACCTGATTCCAGAACGCCCTGGCACTGTACTTCTCTAGCAGCACAAAGGTGCTGCCAGCGGAGAATGCGGGCATTGCGGCGGTACACTGACAATCGATATGAAACGCGGGCATCACCGTCATGTAGACGTCATCATCGCGCAGGGCGATTTGCCAGGCAGAGTAGTAGCCTGCAAAACGCAGGTTGTAGTGGGTAATTACCACCCCTTTAGGCCGTGAGGTGGTGCCTGAGGTAAACAGAATTTCCGCCGTATCGTCAGTGGATAACGCGGGCGTATAGCACAGCGTGGTGGACTGGCGGGATTGCAGTTGGGTAAAGTGACTCACGCCGTCGTCAGCCGGAAGCTGTTCGCCAATCAGACAGATATGATTAAGCGGGGTGCTATTTTCCAGCCGTATCTGGCGGTACATAGGATAAAACTGGGCGCTGGTGACCAGCAGACTTACCTGGCTGTTTTGCAGGATCCAGGCACTTTCTTCACCCAGCAAGCGGGCATTAATCGGTACCATGATGGCGCCAATTTTTGCCAGCCCAAACCAGCAAAAAATGAATTCCGGACAGTTATCCAGATGCAATGCGACCTTATCGCCCTTGCGGATCCCTAAGGAATGGAACAGGTTTGCCGTGCGGTTAATCTCTTCATTGAGCGAGGCATAGCTAAACTGCCGAACAACTCCTTCGCAGGATTCGAAAATTAACGCCGTTTTATCTCCGTACACCCCGGCCAGGTCGTCCCACATCTGACGTAAGTTTTGTCCGCCAACGATATCCATATTGCTTTATCCACTGAAATCAGGCGTGAGCGCTAACCATCGAGGGGTCAGCGCGTCGCGTTTATTCCTCAACTCTGGCCAGGCCTTTGCCGACCAGCTCATTTATGTCTGCTTCGCTATAACCAATATTTTTCAGAATGGCGGCAGTATCCATGCCATGTGACGGCATGCCACGCCAGATTTTCCCCGGGTTGTTTTTAAATTTCGGCATGATGTTTGGCCCTTTGCAGGTGCGGCCATCCATTGTTTGCCACTGAGTAATAGATTCACGGGCAACGTACTGCGGGTTGCCTTCCAGTTCAGGAATAGTCAGCACCTTCGCGCAGGCGATGTTCAGCTCAGCAAAGCGCGCCTGGACTTCGGCGATGGTGTGCGTTGCCAGCCAGGCGTCCAGTTTCTCTTCCACAAGCGGGCCGTAAGGGCATTCCACACGATGGATAAGCTGGGTGCCTTCCGGGACTTCCGGTGTGCCAAGAATGTGGGCGAGGCCAATATCCTTGAAGCATTCGTTGATTTGCGTGATGCCGACCAGCTCCATGACGATATAGCCATCGGCGCATTTATACAGGCCGCAGCCAGCGTAATACGGGTCTTTGCCTTTGGTCATGCGTGGGCAAATTTCGCCGCCGTTGAAGTAATCCATCATGAAATACTGACCCATGCGCAGCATCACTTCGTACATAGCGATATCGATGCTTTCACCTTTACCCGTTTCGCGCACTTTGTGCAGGGCCGCCAGCGCTGCTGTCGTTGCGGTCATCCCGGAGAAGTAATCGGCGGTGTACGGGAAGGCGGGCATTGGCTGATCCACGTCGCCGTTTTGGATCAGATAGCCGCTGAACGCTTGCGCGATGGTGTTATACGCCGGAAGATTGGTGTACTCCTCGGTACCAAACTGGCCGAAGCCGGAAAGGTGGGCGATAACCAGTTTCGGGTTATGTTCCCACAGCACTTCATCGGTAATACCTCGGCGGGCAAAGGCCGGACCTTTACTGGCTTCAATGAAAATATCGGTGGTTTCCATCAGCTTCAGAAACGCTTCCCGGCCTTCATCTTTGAAAATATTCAGCGACAGGGCGTGCAGGTTACGGCGTGAGAGCTGCGGATAGTTAGGCTGTACGCGGATGGTATCGGCCCATGCGACGTTTTCAATCCAGATAACCTCGGCACCCCATTCGGCGAACATCTGTCCGGCGAACGGACCGGCGATTTCGATCCCTGAAAAAACAACGCGTACCCCGGAAAGCGGGCCGAAGGCTGGCATTGGTAAATGATTCATCATTTTTCTCCTGGCATTTATGGGTGTCCATGTAGGCCGGATAAGGCGCTCGCGCCGCCATCCGGCATTGATTGCCTGATGGCAACGCTAAGGCGTCTTATCAGGCCTACAGGTTGCGTCGTTCTATCGGTATTGCTTGAGTACCGCACGACCCAACGTCAGGATCTGCATTTCGTCAGAACCACCAGAAACACGGTCAACGCGCAGGTCACGCCAGAAACGCGTGATGCGGTGGTTGCCCGCGATACCAACACCTCCCAGTACCTGCATGGCGGTGTCTACCACTTCAAACGCGGCGTTGGCGCAGAAGTATTTGCACATTGCTGCGTCGCCGGAGGTAATGGTGCCGTTATCCGCTTTCCATGCGGCTTCCAACAGCATGTTTTTCATGGAGTTCAGTTTGATCGCCATGTGCGCGAACTTCTCCTGGATCAGCTGGAAACGGCCGATCGTTTCGCCAAACTGCACGCGTTGGTTGGCGTAACGCGCGGCATCTTCAAAAGCGCACATTGCCGTACCGTAGTTGGTCAGCGCGACGAGGAAGCGTTCATGGTCAAACTCTTCTTTCACACGGTTGAAGCCATTACCTTCCCGACCGAACATGTCTTTCTCGTCCAGTTCAACGTCATCAAAGGTGATTTCACAGCAGCTATCCATGCGCAGACCGAGTTTCTCCAGTTTGTTGACCTTGATACCCGCTT
Organism: Citrobacter sp. B72; assembly: GCF_016894305.1. Classification (NCBI taxonomy): domain Bacteria; kingdom Pseudomonadati; phylum Pseudomonadota; class Gammaproteobacteria; order Enterobacterales; family Enterobacteriaceae; genus Citrobacter; species Citrobacter sp. B72. The sequence continues at coordinate 4,066,870 of NZ_CP069801.1, read as the reverse complement.
TGCTCATGTCAACAAACCACTCGGTATAAACAGGTTTATCCGGTGATGCACCATCTCTCGCCATCACTACGATGTACGGGGTATAGGCGCTACTGGTGATAAAGCACTTACTGCCATTAAGATAAACCTTACCATTTTTGCGTGTATAAGTGGTTTTCAGACTGCCAACATCCGATCCCGCTCCCGGTTCTGTGATCGCCGAGTTCCACATCTGCTTACCGGTCCCCTGGAACGCCATGATTTTATCAATTTGCTCTTGGGTACCTTCACGCAGAAAAGTGTTAAAACCGCCTGGTAATTGGTACAACACGTAAGTCGGTGCGCCAAGACGTCCGAGTTCCATCCAGACGGCGGCAACGGTGACAAAACCGGCTTCCAGCCCGCCGTGTTCTTCCGGGATCAACAGGCTATCGATGCCCATATCCGCCAGCGCTTTTACAAAACGCTCAGGGTAGACGCTGTCGCGATCGCACTCGGCAAAATAAGCTTCCCAGTTCTCACTGGCCATCAGTTCACGAATACCGGCGACAAACAGTTCCTGCTCGTCATTTAAGTTGAAATCCATCTTTCAGCCTCTTGATCAATTGGGTTAATAAGAATTACTTGTCTTTCCAGTGCACTTTGGCGTCTTTAATAAAGGACAGCGTCACCATGATGTTGACGAAGAACAGCGGACATCCCCCGGCGATAATTGCGGTCTGAATGGGCTTCAGCCCACCCAGCGCCAGCAGAACGATGCCGATGACGCCGACCAGAACGGACCAACCGATACGCACCAACAGCGGCGGTTCTTCACCATCACGAACTTCGCGACAGGTGGACATCGCCAGGGTATAGGAGCAGGCGTTAATCAGCGTGACGGTGGCAATAAAGCAGAGGATAAAGAATCCCCACATGGTGGCGGTGCTGAGCGGTAAAGCAGCCCAGGTTTCGATAATGGCGCGCGCCACGCCGTGTTGTTCAATCAGCTGCGGGATGTTGAGAATGTTTTTATCCATCAGCAGCAGCGTGTTGCTGCCAAGGACGGTCCACAGGATCCAGGTGGAAGCGGTCAGGCCCAGTACCATCCCGAAACACAGTTCACGTACGGTACGACCGCGAGAAATACGTGCCAGGAAGATACTCATCTGGATAGCGTAAATAACCCACCACGCCCAGTAGAAAACAGTCCAGCCCTGCGGGAAGCCGCCTTTGCCGATGGCATCGGTATAGAACAGCATGCGCGGCAGATGCATCAGCAGCATGCCGACCGAGTCGGTGAAGTAGTTCATGATGAAGCTGGCGCCACTGACGATAAACACCCAGCCGAGCATCAGGAAGCTCAGGTAACTACGTACGTCGCTGGCGATCTTGACCCCTTTTTGCAGGCCGCAGGCCACGCAAATGGCGTTCAATATGATCCAGCAGGTAATGATGATGGCGTCGAGTTGCAGCGTATGCGGAATACCGAACAGCCATTGCATACACTCGGTTACCAGCGGGGTAGCGAGACCGAGGCTGGTGCCCATCGCGAAGATCAGCGCCACCAGATAGAAGTTATCGACGATGGTGCCGAACAAGCCCTTAGCATGCTTCTCGCCAACTAACGGTACCAGCGTGGAACTAGGGCGGATAACGTCCATTTTGCGTACAAAGAAGAAGTAGGCGAACGCGACTGAAAGGAAGCTGTAGGTCGCCCACGGCAGCGGTCCCCAGTGGAACAAGCTGTACGCCAGAGCTATCTCTTTTGCGCCAACGGAGTTGGGGGCGAGAGCAAACGGAGGGGTAGAGATATAGTAGTAGATCTCGATGGAACCCCAGAACAGCACCGCGGCGGATGTACAGGAAGCGAACATCATAAAAATCCAGCTGGCGGTACTAAACTCAGGTTTTTCGTCGCCTAATTTCTTTTTCGAATACGGGCCAAAGACCAACCAGAACCAGCCGAAGAGCATGACGACCATATACCATTCGAATGCCCAACCCCAGACGTTGGTGACATAACTGAATACCGCATTAATAACGACGTTAGCGGCATCAAGATCTCTTACTGTTAGCCAACAAAGTATCCCAACAATTATTAATGGCGGAAAAAAAACCTTCGGTTCAATTCCCGACTTTCTCTTTTCATTTTTCATAAGTGAATTCCAGTGTGAAAACGAAATTTATTTAGCGTGCCCGTATGTGATCGTTTGTTTATTTGTTATTAATGATTTGTTGATAACTTTTTAACCTCTGGGGCGCCTCAGTGAGTAACTCATAATGGGTATTCATTTCCGGCTATTCTGTTATCTGTGTCACACTTTTTTATGCTGGTTATTTTGTCTGAAAATCCAAGTAATTATTTTATTAATCATTGGGTTGATGTTGATTTTTTAACTTTTTTAAGTGACTAGCGTTCAATATTGTTGAACCAGCAAACAATATTGAAAATTTTCGTATTTGACATGTTTCTTTCAATATTGGTGAGGCGCATAACACTATTGAAAGTTACGAATATCAATGTGTGACATTTTCAATATTGGTGATTAATGTTTTATTTCCGAATTAAAGAGCGTGATATCTGTATTTAACACCGCCGATATAAATACGTTTCCTTCATGATTTCTGGAGATGCAATGAAGATAATTACTTGCTACAAATGCGTACCTGATGAGCAGGATATTGCGATTAATAATGCTGATGGAACACTCGATTTCAGCAAAGCAGATGGCAAAATCAGCCAATATGATCTGAATGCGATCGAAGCGGCTTGCCAGTTAAAACAGCAGGTGGGAGAGGCTCAGGTTGTGGCCATGAGCGTCGGCGGCAAAGCGCTGACCAATGCAAAAGGGCGCAAAGATGTGCTCTCCCGTGGCCCTGATGAACTGATTGTTGTCATTGACGATCAATTTGAACAGACGCTGCCGCAACAAACCGCCACTGCGCTGGCTGCCGCCGCACAAAAATCAGGTTTTGATCTGCTTATTTGCGGCGACGGTTCTTCCGATCTTTATGCCCAGCAGGTTGGTCTGCTGGTGGGCGAAATGCTGAACGTGCCGGCGATTAACGGCGTGAGTAAAATCCTCTCTCTTACCGACAGCACGCTGACGGTAGAGCGTGAACTGGAAGATGAAGTTGAAACCCTGAGTATCCCGCTTCCGGCGGTGATCGCGGTCTCTACCGACATCAACACCCCTCAAATCCCTTCCATGAAAGCCATTCTTGGTGCAGCGAAAAAACCGGTCCAGGTCTGGTCGTCTGCGGACATTGGGCTGAACGGCGCGCAAGCGTATTCCGAACAACAGGTTGCCGCACCGAAGCAGCGCGAGCGTCAGCGCGTTGTGATTGAAGGTGACGGTGAAGAACAGATTGCCGCGTTTGTCGAGAATCTTCGCAAAATCATTTAATTATCAGGGGATGTTATGAACAAATTTTCCAGTGTCTGGGTATTCAGCGATACCCCTTCTCGTCTGCCGGAACTGATGAATGGTGCGCAGGCTTTAGGTGAAAACGTTAACACGTTTGTGCTCAGCGATGAGGACAGCGCGGCGGCATTCCATTTAGGCGCAGATCATGTCTGGCTGCTCAGCGGCAAACCAGAAGACCGTATGGTTGAAGACTACGCCGATGCGATGGCCGAAACCATTCGTCAGCACAGCGAGGGCGGCGCGGTGCTGCTGCCGAATACGCGTCGGGGCAAGCTGTTAGCGGCAAAGCTGGGCTTTCGCTTGTCGGCTGCGGTCTCAAACGACGCCAGCGCAGTCGCGGTGCAGGACGGAAAAGCGGCGGTCAAACATATGGTCTACGGCGGCCTGGCGATGGGAGCAGAAACAATCGCTTCACCGTTTGCCGTGATCACTCTCAGCAGCGGAACGTTTGACGCGCAGCAACCGGATACCGCTCACAGCGGCGAGGTGCACACCGTCCAGTGGCAGACTCCGACTATCGCTGTGACCCGTACGGCAACGCAGGCGCGTCAGAGCAACAGCGTCGATCTCGACAAAGCCCGTCTGGTGGTCAGCGTGGGACGCGGTATTGGTAGCAAAGAAAATATCTCGCTGGCCGAAGCGCTGTGCCAGGCGATTGGCGCTGAGCTGGCCTGTTCACGTCCGGTAGCGGAAAACGAGAAGTGGATGGAGCACGAACGCTACGTCGGTATTTCCAACCTGATGCTCAAGCCAGAACTGTACCTGGCCGTGGGGATCTCCGGGCAGATCCAACATATGGTCGGCGCCAACGGCGCGCAGACGATTTTCGCCATCAACAAAGATAAAAATGCGCCGATCTTCCAGTACGCAGATTTTGGCATCGTTGGCGATGCGCTGAAGATCCTGCCTGCGCTGACGGCTGCTCTGGCGCGTTAAACCATTCGGGCAGGGTGCGAAAGTATCCTGCCACTGACAGGAGTACGTATGTCCGAAGATATCTTTGATGCCATCATCGTGGGTGCAGGTCTGGCCGGTTCGGTTGCGGCGCTGGTGCTGGCTCGGGAAGGTGCACAGGTGCTGGTCATCGAGCGCGGCAATTCTGCTGGCGCGAAGAATGTCACCGGTGGGCGCATGTATGCGCATAGCCTGGAACGCATCATTCCCGGCTTTGCTGAGCAGGCCCCCATTGAACGCATAATCACCCACGAAAAACTCGCCTTTATGACCGACAAAGGGGCGATGACCATCGACTATTGCAATGGTGAAGAGGCCGCATCGTCGCAGGTTTCTTATTCCGTCTTACGCAGCAAATTTGACGCCTGGCTGATGGAGAAGGCCGAGGAGGCGGGAGCCCAGCTTATCACCGGTATTCGGGTGGATAACGTTGTGCAGCGCGAAGGCAAAGTCGTGGGTGTGGAAGCCGACGGCGATATTCTGGAAGCCAAAGTGGTGATCCTCGCTGACGGGGTGAATTCTCTGTTGGCAGAAAAACTGGGCATGGCAAAGCGCGTTGAGGCATCGCATGTTGCCGTTGGCGTAAAAGAGCTGATCGAATTGCCAAAATCGGTGATTGAAGATCGTTTCCAGTTACAGGGGAACGAAGGTGCAGCTTGCCTGTTTGCCGGTTCTCCAACCGATGGGTTGATGGGCGGGGGCTTCCTCTATACTAATGAAACAACCCTTTCTCTGGGGCTGGTCTGCGGTCTTCATCATCTGAAAGACGCGAAAAAATCGGTCCCACAAATGCTGGAAGATTTCAAACAGCATCCGGCGGTTGCCCCACTGATCGCCGGTGGCAAGCTGGTGGAATATGCCGCGCACGTCGTACCGGAGGCCGGTATGAATATGCAGCCTGAACTGGTGGGTGACGGTGTGCTGATTGCAGGTGATGCTGCCGGAATGTGTATGAACCTCGGCTTTACCATCCGCGGTATGGATCTCGCCATATCTGCAGGCGAAGCGGCGGCGAAAACGGTGCTTTCCGCAATGAAGCGCGACGACTTCAGCAAGCAGTCGCTGGGCGAATACCGTCAGCATCTCGATGATGGTCCAATGCGCGATATGCGCATGTATCAGAAGCTTCCCGCTTTCCTTGATAACCCACGCATGTTTACCGCCTATCCCGAAATGGCGGTCAGTATCGCGCGCGACCTGTTCACCGTAGATGGCTCTGCTCCGGTGCCAATGCGCAAAAAAATCCTGCGTCATGCGAAGAAAGTGGGCTTCATCAACCTGATGAAAGATGGCCTGAAAGGAGTGACCGTATTATGACATCTCCCGTCAATGTGGACGTCAAACTGGGCGTCAATAAGTTCAATGTGGATGAAGACAGCCCGCATATCATTCTCAAAACCGATCCTGATAAACAGGCGCTGGAAGTACTGATTAAGGCTTGTCCAGCCGGACTGTATAAAAAGCAGGACGACGGCAGCGTCCGTTTTGATTACGCCGGATGCCTGGAATGCGGAACGTGCCGCATTCTCGGACTTGATACAGCGCTGGAAAAGTGGGAATACCCGCGCGGGACATTTGGCGTGGAGTTTCGCTACGGCTAATAAGTACGAGGTTGTGCACCCGTAGGTCGGATAAGACGTGGTAGCGTTGCCATCCGGCAATCATGTGGCGCCAATGCCGGATGGCGGCGTAAACGCCTTATCCGGCTTACAGATGACGCTTTGCCCGTGTTGAAACAGGAAGTCGCTATGCAGCAGCCCAGGAACTTTGATGACATCAAATTTACCTCTATTCACCGCCGGATAATGCTGTGGGGAAGCGGTGGGCCATTTCTGGATGGTTATGTGCTGGTGATGATTGGCGTGGCGCTGGAACAGCTCACGCCAGCATTGAAACTGGACGCACAGTGGATTGGTCTGCTGGGTGCCGGCACGCTCGCCGGTCTGTTTGTGGGGACGTCGCTGTTTGGCTACATTTCCGATAAGGTCGGGCGGCGCAAAATGTTCATCATCGATATTATCGCCATTGGCGTGATATCGGCGGCAACCATGTTTGTTTCCTCACCCATTGAGCTGTTGGTAATGCGTGTGCTGATCGGCATTGTGATTGGTGCCGATTATCCGATTGCTACCTCGATGATTACTGAGTTCTCCAATACCCGCCAGCGCGCTTTCTCCATCGGTTTTATCGCCGCGATGTGGTATGTCGGCGCCACCTGTGCCGATCTGGTCGGTTACTGGCTGTATGATGTTGAAGGAGGATGGCGCTGGATGCTGGGCAGCGCGGTGATCCCTTGTATTTTGATCCTGATTGGGCGCTTCGATCTTCCTGAGTCGCCGCGCTGGCTGTTGCGTAAAGGTCGGGTGAAAGAGTGTGAAGCGATGATGATCAAACTGTTCGGCGAACCGGTGGTGTTCGACGAAGAGGCGCCGCAGGAGACGCGCTTCCTACAGCTGTTTAACCGCCGTCATTTCCCGTTTGTCCTGTTTGTTGCCGCTATCTGGACCTGTCAGGTGATCCCGATGTTCGCCATTTATACCTTTGGTCCGCAGATTGTTGGACTGTTGGGGCTTGGTGCCGGGAAAAGCGCGGCGTTGGGCAATGTGGTGATAAGCCTGTGCTTTATGCTGGGGTGCATTCCACCCATGTTCTGGCTCAATAGCGCGGGCCGTCGGCCATTGTTAATTGGCAGCTTTATTATGATGACGCTGGCGCTGGCCGTGCTGGGGTTAATTCCTGATATGGGAGCGTGGCTGGTGGTGCTGGCGTTTGCCGTGTACGCCTTTTTCTCGGGGGGACCGGGAAATCTTCAGTGGCTGTACCCAAATGAACTGTTCCCTACCGACATTCGCGCATCTGCCGTCGGGGTGATTATGTCCTTAAGCCGCATCGGCACCATTGTTTCAACCTGGGCGCTGCCGGTGTTCATTACCAAATACGGGATCAGCAATGTCATGCTGATGGGCGCAGGAATTTCGCTGATTGGCCTGCTGGTGTCCATCGCTTTCGCCCCGGAAACGCGAGGTCTGACGCTGGCGCAAACCAGTCAAATGACGATTCGCAGTAAGCCCGTGACCAGGGCGAGTTATTAGGAGTGTTCTGTATTTTCCCTGCAACTCAGTCAGTTAGCCTACAGTTAACTGGGTATATCACTGAAAACAACTGAAAAGCAGGGAGAACACCATGCAAAAACATATCCTGATCACCTCAATTTTTACCGCAGCAGCACTGTTTACCGTGGCCGGTTGTTCCTCAAACCAGGCGGTTAAAACCACCGATGGCAAAACAATCGTCACTGACGGCAAACCGCAAGTCGATGATGATACTGGCCTGGTGTCGTATAAAAATGCGCAAACGGGTAAGACGGAACAGATTAACCGCGATCAGGTTAAAGATATGAGTGAACTGGATAACTAGTTCAGTTTTCTCCATTCAGCCACTCAATAATATTGACTGTTAGCCTGTGGATTAAGTGACTAAACTCACTGTTATTACAATAATGCAGTGAAACAGGCTAATCATGATCCTCATCATTTATGCGCATCCCTATCCGCAGCACTCGCATGCGAATAAGCGGATGCTTGAACAGGCAAGGACGCTGGAGGGCGTGGAGATCCGCTCGCTCTACCAGCTCTACCCCGACTTCAATATCGATATTGCCGCTGAACAGGATGCGCTGGCACGCGCTGATTTGATCATCTGGCAGCATCCGATGCAGTGGTACAGCACACCTCCATTACTCAAGCTGTGGATGGATAAAGTCCTTTCGCACGGCTGGGCGTATGGCCATGGCGGTACTGCGCTGCACGGTAAACATCTGCTGTGGGCGGTGACGACCGGCGGCGGTGAAAACCACTTCGATATTGGCTCCCATCCCGGATTTGATGTGCTTTCTCAACCCTTACAGGCGACGGCACTTTATTGTGGCCTCAAATGGCTACCGCCGTTTGCGATGCACTGTACGTTTATCTGTGATGATGAAACCCTGCAAGCGCAGGCGCGTCACTACAAACAGCGTCTGATGGAATGGCAGGAGGCACACCATGGATAGCCATACGCTGATACAGGCGCTGATTTATCTCGGATCGGCGGCACTGATTGTCCCCATCGCCGTACGGCTGGGGCTCGGGTCGGTACTGGGGTATCTCATCGCCGGGTGCATTATCGGCCCATGGGGCCTGAGGTTGGTGACGGACGCCGAGTCCATCCTGCATTTTGCGGAGATTGGTGTGGTGCTGATGCTGTTTGTCATTGGTCTGGAGCTGGATCCTCAACGTCTGTGGAAACTGCGAGCCTCGGTGTTCGGCGGCGGCGCATTGCAAATGGTGGTCTGCGGAGGCCTGATTGGTGTGTTCTGTATGTTCCTCGGCCTGCGCTGGCAGGTAGCGGAGCTGATCGGCATGACGCTGGCGCTTTCCTCTACGGCTATCGCTATGCAGGCAATGAATGAACGCAACCTGATGGTTTCGCAAATGGGCCGCAGCGCGTTTGCCGTGCTGCTGTTCCAGGATATCGCTGCTATTCCACTGGTGGCGATGATCCCATTACTGGCAGCGAGTGGCGCATCAACAACGCTTGGGGCGTTTGCATTGTCTGCCCTTAAGGTAGCGGGTGCACTGGTGCTGGTGGTGCTGTTAGGTCGTTATGTCACACGTCCTGCCTTGCGTTTTGTCGCCCGTTCGGGCCTGCGGGAAGTGTTCAGTGCCGTTGCGCTGTTCCTCGTGTTTGGCTTCGGTCTGCTGTTGGAAGAGGTTGGATTGTCGATGGCGATGGGGGCATTCCTGGCCGGGGTGCTGCTGGCAAGCTCTGAGTATCGCCACGCGTTGGAAAGCGACATTGAGCCATTTAAAGGACTGCTGCTGGGGCTGTTCTTCATCGGTGTAGGGATGTCTATCGACTTTGGTACGCTGATTGATAATCCCTTGCGCATTATCATTCTACTGGTCGGTTTCCTGGTTATCAAAACCGTCATGCTGTGGTTGATAGCGAAACCGTTGCAGGTGCCGAACAAGCAGCGTCGCTGGTTTGCCGTATTATTAGGGCAGGGCAGTGAGTTTGCCTTTGTGGTGTTTGGCGCGGCGCAAATGGCAAATGTGCTCGATCCTGACTGGGCGAAATCGCTGACGCTGGCGGTGGCGTTGTCGATGGCGGCTACACCGATTTTGCTGGTGATTTTGACGCGTCTGGAAAAATCGGCGACTGAGGAAGAGCGTGAAGCCGATGAAATCGATGAGGAGCAACCGCGGGTGATCATCGCCGGGTTTGGGCGATTTGGCCAGATAACCGGTCGTTTGCTGTTGTCGAGCGGGGTCAAAATGGTGGTTCTTGATCATGACCCGGACCATATCGAAACGCTGCGTAAATTCGGGATGAAGGTTTTCTATGGCGACGCGACCCGGATGGATCTGCTGGAGTCTGCCGGGGCGGCGAAAGCTGAAGTTATTATTAATGCCATTGACGATCCGCAAACCAGCCTGCAATTAACCGAAATGGTGAAAGAGCATTTCCCGCATCTGCAAATTATTGCTCGTGCGCGCGACGTGGATCATTACATCCGCCTGCGCCAGGCGGGCGTGGATATGCCGGAACGTGAAACCTTTGAAGGTGCACTGAAGACCGGACGTCTGGCGCTGGAAGGTCTCGGGCTAGGGCGCTATGAGGCACGTGAGCGGGCTGACGTATTCCGCCGATTCAATACCATGATGGTAGAGGAGATGGTGAAAGGGGAAAATGACGCGACTTCCCGCGCGGCCGTTTATAAACGCACCAGCGCAATGCTGAGTGAAATTATTGCGGAAGATCGTCAGCACTTATCGTTAATTCAACGCCATGGCTGGCAAGGCACGGATGAAGGTAAGCATACGGGCGACGTCGCCGATGAGCCGGAAGTGAAACCGTCAGCATAGGGTAAAAAATGTGATGTTCTGCAAACTTTACTGCTAATTGGCTGTTTTTGAACTACTGTAATGCTGGCGTACCACCTTAAATAGGTCGGTTCGCCAGCAGAACGGAAAATTTTCCTGTTCATCCTCTTTCCGCCAGTCGACGAAAGATTGCGCTTTCCGTATAGTGGCGACAATTTTTTTGTATCCGGGAAATATTCAATGATCAGTCTGATTGCGGCGTTAGCGGTAGATCGCGTCATCGGTATGGAGAACGCCATGCCGTGGAACCTCCCTGCCGATCTCGCCTGGTTTAAACGTAATACCTTAAACAAGCCGGTTGTCATGGGACGCCACACCTGGGAATCCATCGGGCGACCGTTACCTGGGCGTAAAAATATCGTCATCAGCAGTAAGCCAGGCACCGACGATCGCGTGCAGTGGGTGAAGTCTGTGGATGAAGCAATTGCGGCCTGCGGCGATGAACCTGAAATTATGGTAATTGGCGGTGGGCGTGTGTATGAGCAGTTCCTGCCAAAAGCACAGAAACTGTATCTGACGCACATTGATGCGGAAGTGGAAGGGGATACACATTTCCCGGACTACGAACCGGATGACTGGGAATCGGTGTTCAGTGAATTCCACGATGCCGACGCGCAAAACTCTCACAGCTACTGCTTCGAGATTCTGGAACGTCGTTAATACTGTAAGTGCCGGATGGCGGCGAAACGCCTTATCATCCAGCTAATGTAGGCCGGATAAGGTGCGAGCACCGCATCCGGCAAACGACTATCAGGCGTTGACCGCTTCGCCAGGATCCAGATTCAGATGGCGATTTGACGGCTGCACGAAGTACTGTTTGTCTTCCCAGCGCAGACAGGTGAGATCGCCTCCCCAGCAACACCCCGTATCCAGCGCGTAAATACCTTCTGGCGTGCCTTTACCCTCCAGCGATGCCCAGTGCCCGAATGCAATGCTGTATGCTTCACTGACAGGTCCAGGAATGGCAAACCAGGGCTTCAGCGGGGCAGGTGCGTCTTCTGGTGACTCTTTGCTGTACATATCCAACTGACCGTTAGGGAAGCAGTAACGCATGCGGGTAAAGGCGTTGGTAATAAAACGCAGGCGCGCCAGCCCGGTCAGTTCCGGGGTCCAGTTATTGGGCATGTCGCCGTACATCGCATCAAGGAAGAAGGGATACGAGTCGCTCGACAACACGGCTTCAACATCGCGAGCACAGTCTTTTGCCGTCTGCAGGTCCCACTGTGGGGTGATACCGGCATGCGCCATCACCAGCTTCTTCTCTTCGTCTACCTGCAACAGCGGTTGACGGCGGAGCCAGTTAAGTAATTCGTCGGCATCCGGTGCTTCGAGCAGCGATGTGACCCTGTCTTTAGGTTTATTACGACTGATACCAGCAAATACGGCCAGCAGGTGTAAATCGTGATTACCCAATACTAACCGCACGCTGTCGCCCAGTGATTTCACGTAGCGCAAAACGTCCAGCGAGCCCGGTCCACGAGCGACCAGATCGCCGGTGAGCCATAGGGTGTCTTTTTCGGAATTAAAGTCTACCTGATGCAGCAAGGCTACCAGTTCATCGTAACAACCGTGAACGTCGCCAATAAGGTATGTCGCCATAGTTATTGTTTTAATGAATGAGTGTTGGAACGGCGAGTCGGAATACGGGAATATCGATGGTAAAGGCGATGCCTTGTTCATCGATCATTTCGTAATGACCCTGCATGGTGCCCAGCGGTGTTTCAATCACCGCACCGCTGGTGTACTGGTACTCTTCGCCGGGTTCGATGTGGGGCTGGACGCCAACCACGCCTTCACCCTGAACTTCGGTTTCGCGGCCATGACCATTAGTGATCAACCAATAACGCCCCAACAGCTGCACAGGCGCTCGCCCCAAATTGCGGATAGTTACGGTGTAAGCAAAAACGTAACGTTCATCATCAGGTGAGGATTGCGCCTCAATGTAGACGCTTTGTACCTGAATGCACACTCGGGGCGAATTGATCATGTTTAACTCTCCTTCGATGGCGCGTTTTCTGACAGATAGTTAGCCATCCGGCAGTATTGCGCGACAGAGATATTTTCCGCTCGCATCGCCGGATCAATGCCCAGCTCTGTCAGTACTTCAACGCTAAACAGGTTGCCGAGACTGTTACGTACCGTTTTACGGCGCTGATTAAACGCTTCAGTGGTAATACGGCTCAGCACACGAACATCTTTAACCGGGTACGGCATCGTCGTATGAGGGACCAGACGCACAACGGCTGAATCAACTTTAGGCGCTGGCGTAAATGCGGAAGGCGGTACTTCAAGTACCGGGATCACATTGCAGTAATACTGCGCCATGACGCTTAATCGACCATACGCTTTACTGTTTGGCCCTGCAACCAGACGATTCACCACCTCTTTTTGCAACATGAAATGCATGTCGGCAATGGCATCAGTATAGGAAAAAAGATGGAACATGAGCGGCGTGGAGATGTTGTACGGCAGGTTGCCGAATACGCGCAGCGGCTGTCCCATCGTTTGTGCCAGTTCGCCGAAGTTCATGGTCATGGCATCTTGCTGATAAATCGTCAGCTTAGGCCCTAAAAACGGGTGTGTCTGTAGGCGTGCTGCCAGATCGCGGTCGAGTTCAATGACCGTGAGCTTGTCCAGACGTTCGCCTACTGGTTCGGTCAATGCCGCCAGGCCTGGGCCGATTTCGACCATAGCCTGACCTTTCTGCGGGTTGATAGCAGAGACAATACTTTCGATCACAAACTGATCGTTGAGGAAGTTCTGCCCGAAACGTTTACGGGCTAAATGGCCCTGATGGACTCGATTATTCATTGGTATTAACAATCATTTTGATGGCGAGATTAAGCGCCGTAATAAAACTGCCGACATCTGCTTGCCCACGACCCGCGAGTTCAAGTGCGGTGCCGTGATCGACGGATGTGCGAATAAAGGGCAGGCCCAGCGTGATATTCACACCGCGACCAAATCCCTGGTATTTTAGCACGGGGAGACCCTGATCGTGGTACATTGCCAGCACGGCATCCGCGTGGTCGAGATATTTGGGCTGAAACAGCGTATCTGCGGGCAGCGGACCGTTTAATTTCATTCCCTGCGCACGCAGTTCATCGAGTACCGGAATGATGGTGTCTATCTCTTCCGTTCCCATATGTCCGCCTTCACCAGCATGCGGGTTTAGACCGCACACCAGAATATGCGGATCGGCAATGCCGAATTTGGTGCGTAAATCATGATGCAAAATGCCGATCACTTCCTGAAGCAGGGCGGGCGTAATGGCGTCGGCAACGGCTCTGAGCGGCAAATGCGTGGTTGCCAGGGCAACGCGCAGCTCTTCGGTCGCCAGCATCATAACAACTTTCTTTGCCTGTGAGCGCTCTTCAAAAAACTCGGTATGTCCGGTAAACGGGACGCCAGCGTCATTGATAACGCCCTTGTGAACCGGGCCGGTGATCAGCGCCGCAAACTCACTTTGCAGACAGCCATCGCAGGCGCGAGCCAGCGTATCCACCACATATTGCCCGTTTTCTACCGCCAACTGACCCGCGACAACTGGTGCCCGCAGCGCAATAGGTAACAGCGTCAATGTGCCTGCTGATTGCGGTCTGGCTGGGGTATCTGGAGAGTAGGGGAGGAGTGAAAGCGGTAAACCGAGCATCGCTGCCCGGTCACTGAGGAGTGCTGCATCCGCACAGACAACGAGTTCTACAGGCCACGCGCGCTGGGCGAGCTGAACCACCAGGTCCGGGCCAATCCCGGCGGGTTCGCCGGGAGTGATAACAACGCGTTGAGCACGAGTCATTAGTTGCTCAGAACTTTAACGTAAGCGCTGGCGCGCTGTTCCTGCATCCAGGTTGCTGCTTCTTCCGAGAATTTACGGTTCATCAGCATACGGTAAGCTCTGTCTTTCTGCGCTGCGTCAGTTTTATCAACGTTACGCGTATCCAGCAGTTCGATCAGATGCCAACCGAAAGAGGAGTGCACCGGGGCGCTCATCTGGCCTTTGTTAAGTTTGGTCAGCGCATCGCGGAAAGCAGGGTCGAAAATATCCGCTGCAGCCCAGCCCAGATCGCCGCCCTGGTTGGCAGAGCCTGGATCCTGAGAAAACTCTTTAGCGGCTGCCGCGAAGGTCGTTTTACCGCTCTTAATGTCTGCCGCGATTTGTTCCAGCTTCAGACGCGCCTGCTGATCGGTCATGATCGGCGACGGCTTAAGCAGAATGTGGCGAGCGTGAACTTCAGTCACGGAGATGCTCTGGCTTTGGCCACGCATATCGTTGACTTTCAGGATGTGGAAGCCGACACCGGAACGAATTGGGCCAATGATATCGCCTTTTTTCGCAGTGCTTAACGCCTGGGCAAAGATACCCGGCAGCTCCTGAATACGTCCCCAGCCCATCTGGCCGCCTTTCAGCGCCTGCTGGTCAGCGGAATAAGTAATAGCCAGTTTGCCGAAATCACTACCGTTACGCGCTTCATCAACAACAGAGCGCGCCTGGCTTTCAGCCGCGTTAACCTGGTCGGACGTTGGGTTTTCCGGTAATGGGATCAGAATGTGGCTCAGGTTCAGCTCGGTGCTGGCATCGTTTTGGTTGCCTACCTGCTGCGCCAGGGCATCCACTTCCTGAGGCAGGATAGTGACGCGACGGCGAACTTCGTTGTTACGCACTTCGGAGATGGTCATCTCTTTGCGGATCTGGCTACGATAGGTTGAATAGCTTAAGCCATCCTGTGCCAGACGGCTGCGCATCTGATCCAGCGTCATGTTGTTCTGCTTGGCGATGTTGGCAATAGCCTGATCCAACTGCTCGTCAGAGATTTTCACCCCCATCTTCTGACCCATTTGCAGGAGGATTTGATCCATGATCAAACGTTCCAGGATCTGATGACGCAGCGTAGCGTCATCCGGTAATTGCTGACCTGCCTGACCTGCATTCAGTTTTACTGACTGCATTAAGCCATCGACGTCGCTTTCCAGAACGACGCCGTTATTGACGACGGCTGCAACTTTATCGACTACCTGTGGGGCAGCGAAACTGGTATTCGCGATCATGGCGATACCGAGAAGCAGCGTTTTCCAGTTCTTCATACTTTTTCCATTATTAATTAACCGCAATGCGGATTACGTAGTATACCCTTCGTCTTTCAAGCCGCATTTTTGTTGGCTGCTGAGTTACTCGTCTCATCCATGAGACTCGCCCTTATGGGCCGTCGCTGTGCGACGTTCAAATCTGTTCCTGACAGATTTGTCACTCACCCCAGTCACTTACTTATGTAAGCTCTTGGGGATTCTCTCAGTTGCCGCCTCAATGCAGCTCGAAATCCATTGGGTATCAATAAATCAGATCATAAAGAGCTTTGATACGGCAAAATGTTCGAACGCAGCATTTGGTTGGTGCCGAGACCGTAGTTGGAGCTCAGACCGCGCAGTTCGATATTAAAGCCGATCGTGTTGTCATAAATCGCGTGTTGCTGTTTGTCATCCCAACCGTTCAGCTTACGCTCGTAGCCGAAGCGAATGGCGTAACAGCAGGAGTTGTACTGTAAGCCCAGCATTGAATCTGCTTCTTTGTTCACGTTGGTATCGAAGTAGTAAGCGCCAACAATCGACCAACGCTCAGCAATTGGGAAGCTTGCCACCGCGCCCACCTGCGAAATCCCGTTTTTATACTGATCTGCCGTAGAGTAGTAAGACGGTAGAGTCGCCTGGATATATTCCGGGCTGGCGTAACGGTAATTCAACTGCAGCATCCGGTTTTCATCGCGACGGTATTCGATACTGCTGCTGCTGTTGGCGATACTATCCAGACGCGTGTCGTACTGGATCCCACTGCGTAAACCCCAGCGATCGGAGATACGCCAGTAGGTGTCGCCCGCCCATACCAGTGAACCCGTTTTGTCGTCATTCTCCCATTTAATGTTGTCATCGCCGGTGCGAGACTCGGTGAAATAGTAGATTTGACCCACAGAAATATTAAAACGTTCAACGGCAGCGTCATCATAAACGCGAGATGTGACCCCGGTCGTCACCTGGTTGGCAGAAGCAATACGGTCCAGACCGCCATAAGTACGGTCACGGAAGAGGCCGCTGTAGTCAGATTGCAGCAAGGATGAGTCATAGTTATAGATATGACTTTGGTCGCGATATGGGACGTACAGGTACTGCGCGCGCGGCTCCAGCGTCTGGGTATAACCCGGTGCCAGCATTTGCATGTCGCGCTCGAATACCATTTTGCCGTCAACTTTAAACTGCGGCATGACGCGGTTGGCTGACTCGTCGAGCTTGTTAACGTTACTCGGGTTGTTGTTGTACCAATCCAGATTGGTCTGCTGATAGTGCGTTGCCAGCAGCTTCGCTTCGGTATTGATACTGCCCCAGTTATTCGACAACGGCAGATTGATCGTTGGTTCCAGGTGAACACGCGTTGCTTCCGGCATGTTGTCATTGGTATTGACGAAATGGACCGCCTGGCCATAAATACGGGTATCAAACGGACCAACGTCGTTTTGGTAGTAGTTGACGTCTAACTGTGGCTGCGCAGAGTAGCTGTTACTGTTTTGTGCGTCGAAAACCTGGAACTGCTTGGTCGATACCGTAGCGTCAAAGTTTTGTACCGCGTAGCCGACGCTGAATTTCTGCGTGGCGTAGCCGTCGGTACTGGAACCGTATTTATTATCGAAATCGTTAAAGTAGCTGGTGTCGCTGACCTTGGTGTAGTCGACGTTGAAACGCCACACCTGGTCCAGTACACCGGCGTGCTGCCAGTAGAACAGCCAGCGACGTGAATTGTCATCCTTCGGATGTTCGTCCTCGTACACTTTATCGGAATTCAGATAGTCGAACTCCATCAAGCCCGCACCCGCCTGGGTGAGGTAGCGGAATTCGTTCTCCCACATGATCCCGCCACGACGGTGCATATAATGTGGCGTGATGGTGGCGTCCATATTGGGCGCAATGTTCCAGTAATACGGGAGGTAGAACTCAAAATAGTTATTGGTGGAATATTTTGCGTTCGGGATCAGGAAACCGGAACGGCGCTTATCGCCGACGGGTAACTGTAAATAAGGACTATAAAAGACCGGAACCGGACCCAGTTTAAAACGGGCGTTCCAGATCTCTGCGACCTGTTCTTCACGGTCGTGGATAACTTCGCTACCGACGACGCTCCAGGTATCTGAACCTGGCAGACAGGAGGTAAAGCTACCGTTTTCCAGAATGGTATAACGGTTTTCCCCACGCTGTTTCATCAGGTCGGCTTTCCCGCGCCCCTGACGGCCGACCATCTGGTAATCACCTTCCCAGATGTTGGTATCTTTGGTATTCAGATTGGACCAGCCCTTCGGCCCCTTCAGAATAACCTGATTGTCGTCATAATGGACATTGCCCAACGCATCGACGGTACGTATTGGCTCCGGCTGGCCTTCAGCCTGCTTCTGATGAAGCTGTACTTCGTCGGCCTGCAGGCGGCTGTTACCCTGTGCGATATCCACGTTGCCGGTAAACACCGCGTCATCGGGATAATTCCCTTTTGCGTTGTCGGCATTGATGGTGACGGGTAACTCATTAGTCTCGCCCTGTACCAGAGGACGGTCATAGCTCGGCACGCCCAGCATACACTGTGAGGCGAGATCGGCTGCCAGGCCCTGATGGCTATAGAGGGCGCTGGCAATCATGGTGGCCAGAAGAGTGGGAATACGTTTTTTCATACGTTGTATTTATTGTTCCATCATCAGTAGCGTCGCGCGTGACAAACGGTCACAGCCTAACTTATCTCATCTTCACTTCGCTAGTATTAATCCTGCCCATTTTATACCCGCCACCTTTCAAGCTGCATCTTCGTTGTCTTCCTCGTTCACCCCCGTCACTTACATGGGTAAGCTCCAGGGGACTCACTACGTTGCCGCCTTGCTGCAACTCGAAATCCAACGGGTATAGCGTTTGTGGTGTTAGGCACGGCATTGAATGACAGGTATGATAATGCAAATTATAGGCGATGTCCCACAATTGACCGCAGCCGTAAATCGGTAAAAGCACCTTATATTGTGGGACATAGCCTGGCTGAGAGCGGAAAGATTTGGGGAGTCTATGCAGTATTGGGGAAAGATAATTGGTGTAGCCGTGGCCTTAATGATGGGCGGCGGCTTCTGGGGGGTGGTTCTGGGGCTGTTAGTTGGCCACATGTTCGACAAAGCCCGCATGCGCAAAATGGCGTGGTTTGCCAACCAACGTGAACGCCAGGCGCTGTTTTTTGCCACCACTTTTGAGGTGATGGGACATCTGACCAAATCCAAAGGTCGCGTCACGGAAGCCGATATACATATCGCCAGCCAGTTGATGGATCGGATGAATTTGCACGGTGACTCGCGAACGGCTGCACAACATGCCTTCCGGGTAGGAAAATCGGATAATTACCCATTACGTGAAAAGATGCGTCAGTTTCGCAGCGTCTGTTTTGGTCGATTCGATCTGATCCGCATGTTTCTGGAGATTCAGATCCAGGCGGCATTTGCTGATGGGTCGTTGCATCCTAACGAACGTGAAGTGCTGTATGTGATTGCTGAAGAGTTGGGGATCTCACGCACCCAATTTGATCAGTTCCTGCGCATGATGCAGGGCGGCGCACAGTTTGGCGGCGGATATCAGCAGCAGTCTGGCGGCGGTGGCTGGCAGCAGGCGCAACGCGGCCCGACGCTGGAAGACGCCTGTAATGTGCTGGGTGTGAAAACGACCGACGATGCGACCACCATCAAGCGCGCTTACCGTAAGCTGATGAGCGAGCACCATCCGGACAAACTGGTTGCGAAAGGTCTGCCGCCAGAGATGATGGAAATGGCGAAGCAAAAAGCGCAGGAAATCCAAAAAGCTTACGAGCTGATTAAGGATCAAAAAGGATTCAAGTGATTGAATTGCCGGATGCGGCTAGCGCCTTATCCGGCCTACGTTAATGAATGTAGGCCGGGCAAGCGAAGCGCCCCCGGCATAAATTGGCTCAGAATTTAAAAATCTGCCGGGGCTTTAAACGTCATACTGTTGCCGTATTCGGGATGCGTGATGGTTAACATCTCTGCATGCAGCAACAGGCGCGGCGCTAACGCCAGAGCTTCCGGCGGAGCATAGAAGCGGTCGCCCAGGATAGGATGCCCTAAAGCCAGCATATGCACACGCAGCTGGTGGGAGCGTCCGGTAATGGGTTTGAGCACGACCCGGGCGGTGTTATCCGCCGCGAACTCCACAACTTCATACTCGGTCTGCGCCGATTTCCCGGTCTCATAACACACTTTTTGCTTTGGCCTGTTTGGCCAGTCGCAAATCAGCGGTAAATCAACCAGACCCTCGGCCGGAGCAGGATGCCCCCAGACGCGTGCGACATACTGTTTTTTCGGTTCGCGCTCGCGAAACTGGCGTTTTAGCTCGCGCTCTGCCGCTTTGGTTAGCGCGACTACAATCACGCCGCTGGTTGCCATATCCAGACGATGCACGGATTCAGCCTGCGGATAATCGCGCTGAATACGCGTCATCACGCTGTCTTTGTGCTCATCCAGACGACCTGGCACAGACAACAAGCCGCTCGGCTTGTTGACCACCATAATGTGGTCATCCTGATACAGGATGACCAGCCAGGGTTCCTGCGGCGGATTGTAGTTTTCCATCCCCATGTATGGCTCCGTTACTGATGCGTCACGACGATCAGGCGCAGGGCATCGAGACGCCAGCCCGCCTGATCCAGGCTTTCCATCACCTGCTGACGGTTGCTTTCAATTGCGCTAAGTTCGTCATCACGGATGTTCGGGTTAACGGCACGCAGCGCTTCGAGACGGGAAAGTTCTGCCGTCAGCTTCTCGTCAGCTTCTTTACGCGCTGCGTCGATCAGCGCGCGGGCTGATTTTTCCACCTGCGCTTCACCGAGTTGCAGAATGGCATGAACATCCTGCTGCACGGCGTTGACCAGTTTGCTGCCGGTGTGGCGGTTAACGGCGCTGAGCTGACGGTTAAAGGTTTCGAACTCAACCTGTGCAGCAAGGTTATTGCCGTTTTTATCCAGCAGCATGCGTACCGGCGTTGGTGGCAGGAAGCGGTTTAGCTGCAGTTGTTTCGGCGCTTGCGCTTCAACAACATAGACCAGCTCAACCAGCAGTGTACCAACAGGTAATGCTTTGTTTTTCAACAACGAAATAGTGCTGCTTCCGGTGTCGCCGGAGAGGATCAGATCCAGACCATTGCGGATCAGCGGATGCTCCCAGGTAATGAACTGGGCATCTTCACGCGACAGGGCGACATCGCGCTCGAACGTAATGGTGCAGCCATCTTCCGGCAGCCCAGGGAAATCCGGCACCAGCATATGATCGGACGGCGTCAGTACGATCAAATTGTCGCCACGGTCATCCTGATTAATACCGACGATATCAAACAGGTTCATGGCGAAGGCGATCAGGCTGGTATCGTCGTCCTGTTCTTCAATACTTTCAGCCAACGCCAGTGCTTTTTCGCCGCCGTTAGAGTGGATCTCCAGCAGGCGATCGCGACCTTGCTCCAGCTGTGCTTTCAGCGCGTCATGCTGTTCGCGGCAGGTTTTGATCAGATCGTCAAAGCCCTCGGTATTTTCTGGTTCAGCCAAGTAGCCGATCAGATTGTTATAGACCGTGTCATAGATGGTACGGCCGGTCGGGCAGGTGTGTTCGAACGCGTCCAGACCTTCGTGGTACCAGCGCACCAGCACGGATTGCGCGGTTTTTTCCAGGTACGGAACGTGAATCTGAATATCATGCGCCTGACCAATACGGTCAAGACGGCCAATACGCTGTTCCAGCAGATCCGGGTTGAACGGCAGGTCAAACATCACCAGATTGCTGGCGAACTGGAAGTTACGCCCTTCAGAGCCGATTTCAGAGCACAGCATTACCTGGGCGCCGCTATCTTCTTCGCTAAACCAGGCCGCGGCGCGGTCACGTTCAATGATCGACATCCCTTCATGGAATACGGCAGCGCGGATACCTTCGCGTTCGCGCAGAACCTGTTCCAGCTGAAGCGCGGTAGTGGCTTTCGCGCAGATAACCAGCACTTTTTGCGAGCGGTGGCTGGTCAGGTAGCCCATCAGCCATTCCACGCGCGGGTCAAAGTTCCACCAGGTGCCGGTATCGCCTTCGAATTCCTGATAAATCTGTTCCGGGTAGAGCATGTCGCGCGCCCGGTCTTCCGCACTTTTACGCGCGCCCATAATGCCGGAGACTTTAATCGCCGTCTGGTATTGGGTCGGCAGCGGCAGCTTGATGGTATGCAGCTCGCGTTTCGGGAAGCCTTTTACACCGTTACGGGTGTTACGGAACAGCACACGGCTGGTGCCATGGCGGTCCATCAGCATCGAAACCAGCTCCTGACGCGCGCTCTGGGCGTCTTCGCTGTCGCTGTTTGCCGCCTGCAATAGCGGCTCAATGTCCTGCTCGCCAATCATGTCGCCTAACATGTTCAGCTCATTGTTACTCAGCTTGTTGCCTGCCAGCAGCATGGCGACGGCGTCGGCGACCGGACGATAATTTTTTTGCTCTTCAACAAACTGGGCGAAATCGTGGAAACGGCTCGGGTCCAGCAGGCGCAGGCGTGCAAAGTGACTTTCCATGCCCAGTTGCTCCGGTGTAGCGGTTAGCAGCAGGATGCCCGGCACACGTTCTGCCAGTTGTTCAATGGCCATATATTCGCGGCTGGGCGCGTCTTCGCTCCACACCAGGTGATGGGCTTCATCGACAATCAGCAGATCCCACTCGGCGTCACACAGGTGCTCCAGACGTTGTTTATTACGACGGGCAAAGTCCAGCGAGCAGATGACCAGTTGTTCGGTTTCAAACGGGTTGTAGGCGTCGTGCTGCGCTTCTGCATAACGCTCATCATCAAACAGCGCAAAACGCAGGTTGAAGCGGCGCAGCATTTCGACCAGCCACTGATGCTGTAATGTCTCCGGGACGATGATCAGCACTCGCTCTGCGGCGCCGGACAGCAGTTGTTGATGCAGGATCATCCCGGCTTCAATGGTTTTACCTAAACCCACTTCGTCTGCCAGTAAAACGCGAGGAGCATGACGACGGCCAACATCATGAGCAATGTTAAGCTGGTGAGGAATCAGGCTGGTACGTTGACCACGCAACCCACTCCACGGCATACGGTATTGTTCACTCTGAAATTTACGGGCGCGATAGCGCAGAGCAAAGCGATCCATGCGGTCAATCTGGCCGGCAAACAGGCGATCTTGTGGTTTGCTGAATACCAGTTTGCTGTCGAGCAGTACTTCACGCAGCATGACACCGGTTTCTTCGGTATCCAGGCGGGTTCCGATATAGGCAAGCAGGCCGTTTTCTTCTTTTACTTCATCGACATGCAGTTGCCAGCCTTCATGGCTTGTTATCGTATCGCCAGGATTGAACATCACGCGGGTCACGGGGGAATCACTGCGCGCATACAGACGGTTTTCGCCCGTCGATGAGAAAAGTAAAGTGACGGTTCGCGCATCCATGGCGACAACAGTACCAAGTCCCAATTCGCTTTCTGTATCGCTGATCCAGCGTTGACCAAGTGTAAAAGGCATATATGTTCGGCTCTATATCTTTAATTGCAGGCAATACTCGTCATTTTCCGGGCTAATCCCCGTTATTGAGAGCATACGACCCCGCTACCAGGCTAATAAATCAGTGGTAGTGGTGTTAAATGGGTCCAGGAATGGAAAGGGCGCTATGGTACTGGATGGCGGCGGTTTCGTCACGCGTCAAAATAACCCCAGTTGTCCTGTGAGTAGTGTAGCAAAATTATCGTCAATAAAGGGAAGAATTCCCTCGGCAACGGGTTGGATCTGGCGGGTCAGATAATGCTCGTAATCGAGTTCAGATAGCTGATAATCAACAGGTTCTGGGCCATTGACCGTCCAGACATATTTTATGGTTCCGCGATTCTGATACTGTGGCGGACGCCCCAGCTTTACATTCTGCTCATCGGCGAGTCGCGCGGCACGAACGTGTGGTGGAACATTTCGCTGGTATTCACTTAACGGGCGACGCAGGCGCTTGCGGTACACCAGTTGTTCATCCATTTCACCAGCCATCAGACGGTCAATAGTCTCGCGAACAAACTCCTGATAAGGTTCGTTACGAAAAATTCGCAGGTATAGCTCCTGCTGAAACTGTTGGGCTAGCGGCGTCCAGTCGGTTCGTACCGTTTCCAGTCCCTTAAACACCATACGTTGCTCTGCACCGTCCTGAATCATCCCCGCATAGCGTTTTTTACTGCCGGTATCTGCACCGCGAATGGTCGGCATCAGAAAGCGACAAAAATGGGTTTCAAATTCCAGCTCCAGCGCGCTGGTCAGATTTTGTTGCTTCAGCGATTGCGCCCACCAGGTGTTGACATAGCTCACCAGTTCCCGACCAATTCGGGCTGCATCGTCTTCTGAGTGCGCCTTTTTCAGCCAGACAAAGGTGGAATCGGTATCGCCATAAATGACATCGTAACCCTGAGCCTCAATTAACGCTTTGGTCTGGCGCATGATCGCATGGCCGCGCATGGTAATGGACGAGGCCAGTCTCGGGTCGAAAAAGCGACAGGCGGTGGTGCCCAGCACGCCGTAAAATGCATTCATGATGATTTTCAACGCCTGCGAGAGTGGCTTATTGCCGCGGCGTTTTGCTTCTTCGCGCCCGAGCCAGATCTGAGTAACGATTTCCGGCAGGCAGTGCTTTTCGCGTGAAAACCAGGCGTCAAGGAAACCTTCGGTGCTGTGTTCCGGATCCGGCTGCGCCATCCCTTCGATAAGCCCCACCGGATCGATTAAAAAAGTACGAATTATTGAGGGATACAGGCTTTTGTAATCCAGCACCAGTACGGAGTCGTACAATCCCGGGCGCGAGTCCATCACATAGCCGCCGGGACTGGCGTGCGCGGGGACTTCACCGAGATTCGGCGCTACATAACCCGCCCGGTGCATGCGCGGAAGGTAGAGGTGGCCGAAGGCGGCAACCGAACCACCGTGACGGTCGACCGGCAGACCGTTGACCGTCGAGCGCTCCAGCAGAAATGGCATGATCTCGGTTTTATGAAAAATGCGCGTGACCAGCTCACAGTCTTTGAGATTGTAGGTGGCGAGCGCGGGTTTATCCTGGGCAAACCGACGGTCAATTTCGTCCATTCTGTCCCACGGATTATCAATCGACTTCCCTTCGCCCAGCAGCTCCTGTGACACCGTTTCCAGCGAGAATGACGAGAAATTCCAGAAGGCGGATTTGAGTGCTTCAATGCCGTCAATGATCAGACGACCTTTGGCCTGCGCGAAGAACACGCCGTTTTTGAAGCCATGCTCGCGCCACTCCAGTTCGCTATTATCACGACCAAAACGCAGGGGAATGCGGTAACGTTCGGCGTGCTTTTGCAGGACGCGTAAATCGAATTGCACGACGTTCCAGCCAATTATCACATCAGGATCGTGACGGGCAATCCAGTCATTGAGTTTTTCCAGCAACTGCGGGCGGCTTGCAACGTACTCAAGTTCAAAATCAAGCGTAGAGGCGTCGCCGTTTGGCGGGCCGAGCATGTAGACAATACGCTGCCCACAGCCTTCAAGACCGATGCAATAGAGTTCGCCGTGGCGCGTGGTTTCAATATCCAGCGATACCCATTTTAGCGGTGGTCGATAGTCAGGGTTCGGCTTCAGGCGGGCATTCAGCAGCATGTCATTATGTCTGTCGCCTTCGACCCAAACAGGGGAGGTGATAAAGCGCTCCATCAGATACCGCTCAGGTGGGCGTACGTCGCCCTCATAGACGGTGACTGCGTTTTCGCGCAGCAGTTTTTCCAATCGCATGAGCTGGCGATGTGAGCGGCAATACAGTCCGGAAACAGGCTGGCGGTGGAAGTCTTGCAATTGCAGCGATTTCAGGCGATAGCCGTTTTCAGTGCGTAATAATGACATTACGCGAGGAACCTGACTGGTGGGAATAAACGCGACCGACTCCTGAGGCGCGAGCGTGACCTGCAGCGGCCCATCGTCTGTAGCCAGCCAGAATGAGACCTCAGTTCCCTGCGGGGTGTCCCGCCAGTGCCGGGTTAAAATAAAACCTGCTTGCGCCACGCTGCGTATCCGTCAAAAAACCAGGCATTATTATAGCCTGGTTCTGATAGATTAGCTGTGATTTTATACAGTTGTCATGCTCAGAAGAGGTTACTGCCCGTAATACGCTTTCCTGAGTAAAATAATTATTCCTACCTGACAATGTTATCTTCATATGCAATATATGAATAAAATAGCTTTGATAGGCTACAGATAGATATGTTATAGCTGGTATTTGTACATTAGTTTCCATTAATTACGTTGTTTATGTTTTAATTGTTAATTACAAGTTCGTTTTCATACTTTTTCTATTTTTTAGGAATAGTGCTCATTTGATTTTGCTACATATTTCTCGGATTAGTAAAAAAATTATATTTTTATTTGTTTTTATTAGCTGTTAGTGTAAAACTTTCATTCGAAATGTTTGGGTCATTATCTTAAATATAATATATTTAAATGGGGTTGTTATTGTTCTAACTAAGCAGTTTCAATTCAATTTTGTCGGGAAATTCTCTGTGAATATAATTTTATTTTGTCGATGGCTTGTGCATTTTTTTGTCCTTTTAATATTAATTTTGAAAAAATGGAGTTTTTATGAACGTTCTTTCCAAACATCAGCTTGGCATTAAATATCAGAACTATATGTTTGTTAACACAATGATTTCTAATCCAGCGATTAGAACTGTGAGCAAGTATATTTTATATAAAACATGGGACGGTAAGTTGTGGAATGCTGAAATTATTGAAAATGGTAGCGCTTTTTTTCACTGGCAGGGTAATGACAAAAGTAAGGGACACAAAGATACAGTGATTAATTATCTGCTGAACGGGCAGAAGTGGCAGGCGACGATTACAGATTATATCTTTTTCCATTGTCTGGAAGGAAATAAGGCTCATGGACACTATGATAATGTAATTGATTATATCTGTTCAAATGATTGTGTATACCAAGGTTCATTCGCCGAATATTATAGCGAATAACTATAAAGGAGCGCGTAGATTATCTGCGCGCTTATTTCTTTTACTGCCCGTAATACGCTTTTGCACCGTGTTTGCGCAGGTAGTGTTTATCTAGCAGGGTTTGCTGCATATCCGGTAATTGCGGCGCGAGCTGGCGACAGAAGATCCCCATATAGGCGACTTCTTCCAGCACGATGGCGTTATGCACCGCATCTTCGGCATTTTTTCCCCAGGCAAATGGACCGTGAGAGTGCACCAGCACGCCAGGCATCTGTGCGGCATCAATACCTTGTTTTTCAAAGGTTTCAACGATTACGTTACCGGTTTCCCATTCATATTCGCCATTGATTTCTTCGTCGGTCATTTTGCGTGTGCAGGGAATCGAACCGTAGAAATAGTCCGCATGGGTGGTCCCCGTTGCAGGAATCGACTGACCCGCCTGCGCCCAGATGGTTGCATGACGCGAATGGGTGTGAACAATGCCGCCAATGGTCGGGAATGCCTGATACAGCAAACGGTGTGTTGGGGTATCTGAGGAAGGTTTCTTCGTACCTTCTACAACTTCACCCGTGGCGATACTGACTACCACCATATCGTCGGCGGTCATTACGCTGTAATCGACTCCCGAAGGTTTAATCACAAACACGCCGCGCTCGCGATCGACGGCGCTAACGTTTCCCCAGGTCAGCGTCACCAGGTTGTGCTTTGGCAGCGCCAGATTCGCTTCCAGTACCTGACGTTTAAGATCTTCTAGCATGTTAACTCCTGAATGCCGGATGGCGCTTCGCTTATCCGGCCTACGTAATTTGTAGGCCCGGTAAATGAAATGCCACCGGGCAATCCGTTTCACCAATTAACGTTTGAACCCGTAATACACTTCGTTCCAGCGCAGCGCGTCCTTAAAGGCCGGCAGGCGGGTATCGTTATCGATCACTGCGATCTCGATATCGTGCATTTCAGCGAACTGGCGCATATCGTTCAGATCCAGCGCGTGGCTGAACACGGTGTGGTGCGCGCCACCGGCAAGGATCCAGGCTTCAGAAGCGGTTGGCAGATCCGGTTGAGCTTTCCACAGCGCGTTAGCGACAGGCAGTTTTGGCAGGGAGTGCGGCGTTTGTACCGTGTCGATGCAGTTAACCAGCAGGCGATAGCGATCGCCGAGATCGATCAGGCTGGCAACCACTGCCGGGCCGGTTTTGGTGTTGAAGATCAGACGGGCAGGATCGTCTTTACCACCAATGCCGAGGTGCTGTACGTCGAGGATCGGTTTCTCTTCCACCGCGATGGACGGGCATACTTCCAGCATGTGCGAGCCGAGCACCAGATCGTTGCCTTTCTCGAAGTGGTAGGTGTAATCCTCCATAAATGAGGTGCCGCCCTGCAGACCGGTTGACATCACCTTCATGATGCGAAGCAGAGCGGCGGTTTTCCAGTCGCCTTCGCCCGCAAAGCCGTAGCCTTGCTGCATCAGACGCTGTACGGCCAGACCAGGGAGCTGTTTCAGGCCGTGTAAATCTTCAAATGTGGTGGTGAAGGCGTGGAATCCGCCCTGTTCCAGGAAGCGCTTCATCCCCAGTTCAATACGGGCCGCTTCCAGGACGTTCTGACGTTTTTCACCGTGGACTTGCGTCGCCGCCGTCATGGTGTAGGTGCTTTCGTACTCATCGATTAGCGCGTTGATTTCGCCGTCGCTAATTGCGTTCACTACCTGCACCAGATCGCCCACGGCCCAGGTGTTTACCGAGAAGCCGAACTTGATCTGCGCAGCGACTTTATCGCCATCGGTGACCGCAACTTCACGCATGTTGTCGCCAAAACGGCAGACTTTCAGGTGGCGGGTATCTTGTTTGGACACGGCCTGGCGCATCCAGGAGCCAATGCGTTCGTGCGCTTGTTTATCCTGCCAGTGGCCGGTGACCACGGCATGCTGCTGACGCATACGCGCGCCGATGAAGCCGAACTCACGACCGCCGTGCGCAGTCTGGTTCAGGTTCATAAAATCCATATCAATGCTGTCCCACGGCAGGGCGGCATTGAACTGGGTGTGGAACTGCATCAGCGGCTTGTTGAGAATAGTCAGGCCGTTAATCCACATTTTGGCCGGAGAGAAGGTATGCAGCCAGACCACCATCCCTGCACAGCGATCGTCGTAATTCGCGTCACGACAGATAGCGGTAATCTCGTCAGGGGAAGTGCCCAGCGGTTTTAATACCAGCTTGCAGGGCAGTTTGGCTTCAGTATTCAGTGCGTTAACGACGTGCTCGGCATGTTGGGTTACCTGACGCAGGGTTTCAGGGCCATACAGATGCTGGCTACCAATCACAAACCACACTTCATAGTTATCAAAAATCGTCATTGTCGTGTCCTTAATGTGTCAGGGTTGCCAGGTCTACCGGGGCTTGTTGCGCCGGAGCGGCAGTCGGAAGGTATTGCTGTTCAGCGCTTACTGCCCACTGCTGATAGCGGCGGTAAAGCTGTTCAAAACGTTGAGCCTGCTCTGGGTGAGGTTGCAGCGTGTTTTCCACGGCGCTTGCCATCTGCTGCTGAGCGGCAGGGATATCGGCGTGTACTTTCGCGGCAACGGCGGCGAAGATAGCTGCACCGAGTGCGCAGCACTGGTCTGAAGCGACAATCTGTAGCGGACGGTTCAGCACGTCACAGCAGGCCTGCATGATGACCGGGTTCTTGCGCGCGATACCGCCAAGCGCCATCACGTTGTTAACCGCAATGCCTTGTTCGGTGAAGCATTCCATGATGGCGCGTGCGCCAAAGGCCGTGGCGGCAATCAGACCACCGAACAGCGCTGGTGCATCGGTTGCCAGATTCAGGTCGGTAATGACGCCTTTCAGACGCTGGTTGGCATTCGGCGTACGACGACCATTGAACCAGTCGAGCACCACCGGCAGGTGATCCAGCGACGGATTTTTCGCCCAGGCTTCGGTGAGCGCAGGCAGCAGCTGTTTTTGGCTGGCTTTAATCTGTGTTTTCAGTTCCGGGTGCTGCGCGGCAAGCTGTTCCAGCGGCCAGCTCAATACACGGCTAAACCAGGCATAGATATCGCCGAAAGCAGATTGCCCCGCTTCCAGACCGATAAAATGCGGCACCACGCTGCCATCAACCTGGCCGCAAATGCCTTTCACCGCACGCTCGCCAACGCTTTGCTTGTCGGCAATCAGAATGTCGCAGGTTGACGTGCCGATGACTTTCACCAGCGTGTTAGGCTGTGCACCTGCGCCGACCGCGCCCATATGGCAGTCAAAAGCACCGCCTGCAATCACCACACTCTCCGGTAGCCCCAGACGCTGTGCCCACTCGGCGCACAGGGTGCCAACCGGCAGATCCGCGGTGAAGGTATCGGTAAACATTGGGTATTGCAGATGGCGGTTGAGGATGGGGTCGAGTTCGTCAAAGAAACTGGCTGGCGGCAGACCCCCCCAGCTTTCATGCCACAGGGATTTATGCCCGGCGCTGCAGCGACCGCGGCGAATATCCTGTGGGCGTACGGTGTTGGAGAGCAGGGCTGGAACCCAGTCGCATAGCTCAATCCACGAAACCGCAGCTTCGGCAACTGCGTGGTCCTGACGAGTTACATGCAGGATTTTGGCCCAGAACCATTCGCTGGAATAAATGCCACCGATATAGCGGGAGTAATCGATCTTGCCCGGTGTATGGCACAGGCGGGTGATTTCTTCGGCTTCTTCTACTGAGGTGTGATCTTTCCACAGGACAAACATCGCATTCGGGTTTTCCGCGAACTCCGGACGCAGCGCCAGTACATTACCGTCTGCATCGATGGGTGCCGGGGTTGAGCCGGTACTGTCAACGCCAATCCCGACCACTTCCGCGCGTTGCTCAGCGCTCAGTTCGGCCAGTACGGTTTTCAGCGCCGCTTCCATGGATTCAATGTAGTCGCGCGGATGATGGCGAAACTGGTTGTTTGGGCCATCGCAATACTGCCCTTCCTGCCAACGTGGGTACCACTCAACGCTGGTGGCGATCTCTTCGCCGGTGGCACATTCCACCGCCAAAGCGCGTACTGAATCACTACCAAAATCGAGGCCAATTGCAATCGCCATCGTCTTACTCCATCCAAAAATACGGGTATGGATAAACAGTAGTGAGTAGCGATAAAAACCGTCAGGCAGGATCCGCTAATCTTATGGACTAAAATGCTGTGACATCACAAAGTGTGACGCTGTGCAAATAATCAATGTGGACATTTCTGCCGTAGTTATAGACACTTTTGTTAGCCGATTTTGACGTTGGCGTAGTACATGTTTTTTACAAAGAGCTTTTCACAAGCGGGGTTGGTGGTCCATTGCCGCAAATACAGCGGCCCGCAGGGGCGACAGCGATGATGTCTGGCGTAATATGGACAAATTGTTTCTTGGCAGGACATAGGGAGTATTGAAATTATGGCTGAAACGCAAAACGATCCCCTGTTGCCAGGTTATTCGTTTAACGCGCATTTGGTGGCCGGATTAACCCCCATTGAGGCGAACGGATACCTGGATTTTTTTATCGACAGGCCGCTGGGTATGAAGGGTTATATCCTCAATCTCACCATCCGTGGCGAAGGGGTTATCAATAATCAGGGCAAGCAGTTTGTCTGCCGGCCTGGCGATATTCTGTTGTTTCCACCCGGAGAAATTCACCACTACGGGCGCCATCCTGATGCCAGCGAGTGGTATCACCAGTGGGTTTACTTTCGCCCGCGCGCCTACTGGCAGGAGTGGCTGACCTGGCCGGCCATTTTTGGCCAGACCGGTTTTTTCCGCCCGGATGAAGCACATCAGCCGCATTTTAACGAGCTGTTTGGGCAAATAATTAACGCCGGGCAGGGAGAAGGTCGTTATTCTGAACTGCTGGCGATTAATTTACTGGAGCAGTTGTTGCTCCGACGTATGGAAGCCATCAATGAATCGCTACACCCGCCCATGGACAACCGCGTTCGCGATGCCTGCCAGTACATCAGCGATCACCTGGCGGACAGCAATTTTGATATCGCCAGCGTCGCACAGCATGTCTGCCTGTCGCCTTCCCGTTTGTCGCATCTGTTCCGTCAGCAGTTGGGTATCAGTGTATTAAGCTGGCGCGAGGACCAGCGCATCAGCCAGGCGAAGCTGCTGCTGAGTACCACACGTATGCCTATCGCCACCGTAGGTCGCAATGTTGGCTTTGACGACCAGCTCTATTTCTCTCGTGTTTTCAAAAAATGTACCGGTGCCAGTCCGAGCGAGTTTCGTGCTGGATGTGAATAAAAAGTGAATGATGTATCCTGAAAGTTGTCATAACTCGCAATCTATTCAGACAATTGATGGCTTGACGAAGTTGAGAGGGGTTATCAAAATCCCTGCTTCGTAAATTTGACGGACACATTATGCAAGCATTGCTGGAACACTTTATTCTCCAGTCCGCCCTGTACTCTCTGATCGCCGTACTTCTGGTGGCTTTTTTGGAGTCGTTGGCGCTGGTTGGTCTGATTCTGCCCGGGACCGTGATGATGGCGGGGTTGGGCGCGCTGATTGGCAGCGGCGAACTGAACTTCTGGCATGCCTGGCTTGCGGGCATTGTCGGCTGCCTGTTGGGGGACTGGATCTCCTTCTGGTTGGGCTGGCGCTTTAAAAAGCCGCTGCACCGTTGGTCGTTCATGAAAAAGAACAAGGCGCTGCTGGATAAAACCGAGCACGCCCTGCATCAACACAGCATGTTTACCATTCTGGTAGGCCGTTTTGTCGGACCGACGCGCCCGCTGGTGCCGATGGTAGCAGGCATGCTGGATCTGCCTGTCGCTAAATTTATCGTCCCGAATATTATTGGCTGCGTGCTGTGGCCACCGTTCTACTTCCTGCCGGGGATCCTGGCGGGAGCGGCAATTGATATCCCTTCTGATATGCAGAGCGGGGATTTTAAATGGTTGCTGCTGGCGACGGCGGTGTTGCTCTGGGTGGGCGGCTGGTTTTGCTGGCGGCTATGGCGCAGTGGCAAAGCGGCTGTTGATCGCTTAACGGCGTATTTCCCCCGCAGCCGTTTGCTGTATCTGGCGCCGTTAACGCTCGGGATCGGCGTGGTCGCGCTGGTGGCGTTACTGCGCCATCCGCTGATGCCGGTGTATATCGACATTCTGCGTAAGGTTGTAGGTTACTGACGATACCTTTGCCGGATGGCGGCTTCGCCTTATCCGGCCTACAAAATGTGCGACCTACAGGCCGGATAATGCGTTCACGCCGTCATCCGGCAACGCATTATGCTTTAATGCCCAATAGCGCCGAGGCGCTGGCGTTGCCGCTTAACAGATCGTCCGTTTTGCCCTGCCACGCGATGCGCCCATCGGCGACCACAATCGAGCGGGACGCAATTCGCGCGGCATCTTCTACGCTGTGAGAAACCATCAGCAACGTCAGCTGCTTCTCGCGACAGACTTCGGCGACCAGCGTTAGCATCTCCTGGCGCAGCGCGGGATCGAGCGCTGAGAACGGTTCATCAAGCAGTAAAATAGGTTGTTCCCGCACCAGACAACGCGCCAGCGCCACGCGCTGCCGCTGCCCGCCGGAAAGCTCACCGGGGAGGCGTTCCAGCAGAGAGTCGAGTCCCATTTGTTGAGCGATGTGGTGCATTTTCTCCCGCTGCGATGTGTTCAGCTTCAATCCCGGATTCAGGCCCAGGCCGATGTTTTGCTGTACGCTCAGATGGCTGAACAGGTTATTTTCCTGAAACAACATGGAAACAGGACGGCGTGAGGGCGGCGTGGTGGTGTGATCTTCACCGTCAATCATCATGGTACCGCTGGCAGGCGTGAGAAAGCCGGCAATCAGATTCAGCAGCGTACTTTTCCCGGCGCCGCTGGGCCCGAGTACAGCTATTTGCTCACCGCGCGTGACCGATAGCGTAAAGCGCATAGGCAAATGGTGATACAGCCATGTGATATCAATCAGTTTTAACATTTCGACCCGGCAATTTCTCAATAACGGTAAACAGCGTAAAGCACAGGATCAGCAGTAATAACGCCGTAACTGCGCCATCCTGACTGCGATAAGAGCCAATCTGCTGATATAAATAAAACGGCAGGGTACGGAAATCCTCATTACCAAATAATGCCACTACGCCAAAATCGCCAATCGACAGGACGCAGGCAAACGCCATCGCCTGCGCCAGCGGGCGCTTCAGGGCGCGCAGTTCAACCACTTTCAGGCGCGACCATCCCTCAATGCCCAACGACTGGCACAACATACTGTAGCGCGCAGTGACGTCACGCATTGGGTTTTCCAGTACCTTCAGTGCATAAGGGATCGCCATCAGCGCATTGGTAAAAATGACAATGCCGTCGGCAGATTCAGGAAGACCAGTGGTGTTATTGAGCAGCAGAAAGAAGCCGGTTGCCAGCACGATGCCCGGCATGGCGAGGATCATCATGCCGCTCAACTCCAGCATCTGACCTGCCAGCAGCTGCTGTCGGGCACGGAGTTCACGACTGCTCCATAACAGCATCATAGTGAGCACGACGCATAACGCTCCTGCTGCTAATGCGATGCGCAGCGAGGTTCCCAACGCCTGCCACAGCACTGGCTGCATCAGTACATCCAGAACATGGCGGTTTAAGCCATCGATAATCACCGCCAGCAACGGCGGCAATAACAGCAACAGGGCAAGAATAATCAGGATTGCGTCAGCCAGTCGGCTGTGCAGGCGATCGTCGGGATCGCGCCAGCCTTGTACCAGGGTAGCACCGGGAGCAATCGCCCGGCTCAGACGTTGACTGAGGAGCACCAGCGCCAAACAACAAACCATCTGGATCAACGCCAGCATGGCTGCGCGGGCAGGATCGTAATCAAAATTCAGCGCCTGGTAGATAGCCAGCTCGATGGTGGTGGCCTGTGGCCCGCCGCCCAGCGACAGAACGGTGGCGAAGCTGGCGAAGCACAGCATAAAGATGAGTGCCGCGACGGGCAGGATCTGACGACGCAGCCACGGCCATTCAACAAAACGGAAGAAATGCCAGCCACGCATACCCAGCTGAGCGGCTAACTGCCGCTGTTCGCCGGGAATATTCTCCAGCGACTGTAACAGCAGGCGGCTGGCCATCGGCAGATTGAAAAAGACATGCGCCAGCAGAATGCCCTGCAAACCATATGGCGAAAACGTCCACTCCAGCCCGAATGTATGGCAGAGCGAGGCCAGCCAACCCTGGCGGCCGTAGACGCTAAGAATACCGAATACCGCGACCAGCACTGGCAGGATTAACGTCATTGCGCACAGACGCAGCAGCGCCAGACGTCCTGGAAAACGACGACGATAGAGCGCTCTGGCAAGGAAAATCGCCGGGACAACCGACAACACTGCGGATAAAAAAGCCTGCCAGAAAGAAAAGCGCACCACGTGCCACAGGTAGTCATCTTGCCACAGCGAGAGCCACTCTCCCTGTGGGGCGTTAAACCACAGTGCCAAAAATGCGGCCAGGGCAACGGCCACCATCAGCGTGGCGGCGGTAAGCCCTGGAACCAGCCAGCCGGGGATTAACGGCTGACGGCGCGTTGCCATTCGCTAATCCATGCCTGACGTTGAGCCGCAACCTGCTGCGGCGTAAATTCCAGCGGGGTGGCCGGTTTATTCAGTTGCTCGAATCCTGGTGGTAGGGCGACTTGCGTCACGGGATACATCCAGTTGCCGGTCGGAATCGCATTCTGGAATGCCGGGGATACCATAAACTTCAGGAATTTCTCGGCCAGTTCCGGCTGCTTGCTGGCTGCGGTACGGGCGGCGACTTCCACCTGTAAATAGTGGCCTTCGCTAAAGTTGGCCGCGGCGTAGTTGTCTTTTTTATCGGCAATGATGTGATAGGCCGGAGAGGTGGTGTAGCTGAGCACCAGATCGCTTTCACCTTTCAGGAACAGGCCGTAGGCTTCGCTCCAGCCCTTGGTGACGGTGACGGTTTTGGCTGCCAGTTTCTGCCACGCCTCCGGTGCTTTGTCGCCATAGACTTTTTGCATCCATAACAGCAGGCCCAGCCCTGGCGTGCTGGTGCGCGGATCCTGATAAATGACGCGCCATTTCTGATCGCTTTCGACCAGTTCTTTCAGGCTCTTTGGCGGATTTTTCAGCTTGTTTTTATCATAGACAAAAGCGAAGTAGCCGTAATCAAACGGAACAAAGGTGTCATTTTTCCAGCCGCCGGGTACGTTAACGGCGTCACTTGGAACACCGCTTTTGGCAAACAGTTTGGTTTGTGTGGCGGCTTCCAGCAGGTTGTTATCCAGACCCAGCACGACGTCGGCTTTGCTGTTTTTTCCTTCCATGCGCAGGCGGTTAAGCAGCGAGACGCCATCTTCCAGCGCCACCAGCTTTAGCTCGCAGTTGCAGTCAGCTTCAAAAGCTTTTTTGATTGTCGGGCCAGGGCCCCAGTCAGCGGCGAACGAGTCGTAGGTATAGACGGTCAGTACAGGTTTAGCGAAGGCAGGCGCTGCGCACAGCAGTAAAAGCGGAAGACATTTTTTAAACACTTTGCACCTCAAGAGTTGGGTGGCAAAGGACTTGAGATAAGCCTCAAATCCCTTCGCCGGCATTATCCGGATCAGGTTCGACGGGTATCTCTCAGCCCATACACTTCATCATTCACGCTGCCTCTGTGTTGGCAGCGCTCGCTCACCCCAGTCACATAGTTATCTATGCTCCTGGGGACTCACTCGCTTGCCGCCTTGATGCATCATGAATGATCTTGTGTATGTTTTTTATTTAGCACCCCGTTGAGAACGGCGTTAGTGTAATGATTTTGTTGCTCAGCAGCAATTAAGGATCCGGCGGCGCAAACCATGCCGATTTAAAATCAAACCAGCCGAGGGTATTCATGCGCAGCCCGCGCATGCTTCGCTGTCCCTGAATGATCAGCCAGTGGTGGATCAACGGCACAATGGCCTTTGTGGCGAGCAGTTGTTGGCACCATGCCGCCAGGCTCATTTCGCCCGTTCGCCAGCGAGCCGCATCGTTTTCCCAGTCACGCGAGATACAGTTTTGCAGCAAAGGGACTTCGCACAAATGGGCGAACAGTGAGAAGTCCAGCGGGAGGGTAAAGTTGGCGCTGTTGAGCCAGATATCGCTGACGATTTCACCTGCATGCCACTGATCGTAGTCGATCTCCTGAATATTCAACTGTACCTGATGCTGCGCCAGCAACGTTTTCATGATCTGCGCGATAATCCGGTGTTCGATATGATCGCGATAGTAGGTGATTGTCA
Organism: Citrobacter sp. B72; assembly: GCF_016894305.1. NCBI lineage: Bacteria > Pseudomonadati > Pseudomonadota > Gammaproteobacteria > Enterobacterales > Enterobacteriaceae > Citrobacter > Citrobacter sp. B72. Next base: position 4,030,338 of record NZ_CP069801.1, on the reverse strand, counting down.
GCGTTTCCAGCCCGGCGGGTTTTTCACCATGGCCTGGTTTGGCGTGATGCCAGCGGGGAAGCAAACCGTAGGCGGGAAACCACAACCGCTGGTACTGTTCATCGGCGTGGCAGATTAAATTTGTTGGCGAGAGAACGCGGCTTGCCCACTCGCGAACCTCCTGATTAGCGCCACGGTGGCTACGCGCATCAAACAGCAGGTAGTAGCAGCCTTCTTCGAGGCGGCTTTCGATCGCCTTTTCATCCTCTGTGGGGCCTTTTAGCGTCAACCCACCGCCCGGTTCTTCTCCGATATCGGGTAATACCCAAACGTTAACTTCGTCGATCAAGGCCCGGTAGCCAAAGTAATCATCAAATGCATGAATTTTCAGTTGGTTATTGGTGTTGCGCATTACCGCATACGGACCGGTACCAATCGGGTGACTGGAGAAGTTGTTTAGCGTTTCCCATTCTCGCGGCAGGATCATGGCGGGGACCTGCCCCAATAGCCAGGGAAGCCAGCGATCTGGCTGGGCCAGATGGATATCCAGCGTCCAGGCCGTGGGAGAGACGATCTGCGTGATGTGTGAGTACAGCGGCAGGGCGTTAATGCGCCTCAGCGAGGCGATAACATCTTCCATTTCCAGCTCGCGGCCATGATGAAAATGGATCCCCGGGCGCAGGAAGAACCGCCAATGCAAAGGTGAAATTTGCTGCCAGTGATGAGCAATGTCCGCTTCCAGTTCCCCATTTTCCTCATTTACCCGAATTAAGGCACTGAAGATTTGGCGGGCGATATGGGTTTCGGAGCGGCGTAATGCCGTGCCGGGGAGCAAGTTGTGCATCGGGCGATAATAGAGAACGCGCATGATATGCCGACCCTGGCGAAAGCTGCGACCCAGATGGGAGACCAGCATTTGCCGGACGGCCGTTTTGTCACCAACAAGTTGCACCAGTTGATCGATGCGATCCTGTTCCAGTAGGTCTTCCGCGCGCTGCTGCTGGAGCGCCAGCCCGGTATAGAGGAATGTCAGTCGCGAGCGTTTACCTCGTCCAACTTCAGCTTCCCACGTTAACCAGCCACGATCCTGCATGGTATTAAGCAGCGTACGCATATGGCGGCGCGAGCAGCTCAGCAGATCCGCCAGCTCGTTGAGCGTCGTGTCTTGCGTCTTGCCGTCACAGCATTGCCACAGACGGATGAACTGTTGTTGCAAACGACCAGAAGACATAAAAGGGGAACTCCTGCGGAAAACTCAGCAATTTTATAATCCCTATATTAAGCCAATAATAGATTCCGATGAAGCGATGAGACAACGAAGGGGTCATCTATGCGTCAGTTCTGGTTGAAGTACTTTACCGCGACAGAAAAATCGTCCTGGTTGGCTTGCCTGAGTGCCCCGCAGCGCTTAAAGATGCTCGAAGAGCTGATGCAGTGGGAGATGACATCTGACTCCTGAATTGGAAATTGCAGACATCATGTGTGACTGAGTATTGGTGTAAAATCACCCGCCAGCAGATTTTTTCTGCTGGCTTTTTTCGTATCAGCCCAGCCAATAGGGATAACAATGCTCTGGATTATGACCATGGGACGGCGCCTCAACGGCGTTTACGCGGCATTTATGCTGGTCGCTTTTATGATGGGCGTGGCGGGGGCATTGCAGGCACCCACGCTGAGTCTGTTCCTGAGCCGTGAAGTCGGGGCGCAGCCATTTTGGGTCGGGCTGTTTTACACCGTCAATGCGATTGTCGGGATCGTCGTCAGCCTTGGCCTCGCGAAACGATCCGACAGCCAGGGAGATCGACGTAAGTTGATCATGTTCTGCTGCCTGATGGCAATTGGCAATGCGTTGCTGTTTGCCTTTAATCGTCACTATCTTACGCTGATCACCTGCGGTGTGCTGCTGGCCTCGCTGGCGAACACCGCCATGCCGCAGCTGTTTGCGCTGGCGCGGGAATATGCTGATAACTCCGCGCGTGAAGTGGTGATGTTTAGCTCGGTGATGCGTGCGCAGCTTTCACTGGCCTGGGTAGTTGGCCCACCGCTGGCTTTTATGCTGGCGCTGAATTACGGCTTTACGGCGATGTTTTCCATTGCCGCAGGGATTTTTGCCATTAGCCTGGTGCTGATTGCGCTGATACTGCCGTCAGTTGCTCGGGTGGAGCAGCCTGTAGACGTGCCGCTGGAACAGACCGGTGGTTGGCAGGACAAAAATGTGCGTATGTTGTTTATTGCCTCCACGCTGATGTGGACCTGCAACACCATGTACATCATCGATATGCCGCTGTGGATAAGCCTCGAACTGGGCTTGCCGGACAAGCTGGCCGGGATCCTGATGGGGACGGCGGCTGGGCTGGAAATTCCGGCGATGATTCTGGCGGGCTATTACGTGAAGCGCTTTGGCAAACGGCGAATGATGATCGCGGCCGTCGCGGCAGGCGTGCTGTTTTATCTTGGTTTGATCTTCTTTCACAGCCGTACGGCGCTGCTGGTGCTGCAACTGTTTAACGCGGTATTTATCGGTATTATCGCCGGGATAGGCATGCTGTGGTTTCAGGATCTGATGCCCGGACGTGCGGGGTCAGCGACCACATTATTTACCAACAGTATTTCAACGGGAGTCATTCTGGCAGGGGTGATTCAGGGGGCTGTTGCGCAAAGCTACGGTCACTATGCCGTCTATTGGGTAATTGCGGTGATTTCGGTGGTGACGCTGTGGATGACCGGGCGGGTGAAGGATGTTTAGTCCGGTGCAGTCCCGGCGTTGCAGTGCTCGACCGGACGACATTTCGTATTCGCTTTTGTCGTTTTTGTAGGCCGGATAAGGCGTTTACGCCGCCATCCTGCAACCTGTCTTTACGGCCTGATCGCGTTACGCTTATCAGGTCTATCCCTCTTTTTTTCATCTTGCACGTAAATGTAATGTTGATCACATAACGATCATTTTCCTCTTCCTTGATCTTCTTTTTTCTACTGTTACGCGTATACAGTTACGCGTAACAGTTATTAAAAAAGGAGTTTTTTATGAAAAACCTATTCGACCTGACTGGCAAACGCGCGCTGATTACCGGTTCCGCTCAGGGCATTGGTAACCTGCTGGCCAACGGTCTGGCGGCGCACGGTGCTGAGATTGTGATTAACGATATTACCCAGCAGCGCGCTCAGGCGGCGGCGGACAAACTGGTTGCCGAAGGCTATCGCGCCGTTGGTTATGGTTTTGATGTCACCAACGGGGAAGAGGTTGCGCGCGCCATCGCGCAAATTGAAAAGGAAGTTGGGGCCATTGATATTTTAATTAACAACGCCGGAATTCAGCGTCGTTATCCCTTCACCGAATTCCCGGAGGCTGAATGGGACAAAGTGATTGATGTAAACCAGAAATCGGTCTTTCTGGTGTCGCAGCAGGTTTCCCGCTACATGGTGCAACGCCGCCGCGGGAAGATTATTAATATCTGCTCAATGCAAAGCGAATTAGGTCGTAAAACCATTACTCCATACGCGGCGTCAAAAGGCGCGGTCAAAATGTTAACCCGTGGCATGTGCGTGGAACTGGCGGAATACAATATTCAGGTCAACGGCATTGCTCCCGGCTATTTCGCTACCGACATGACCACCGCGCTGGTCAACGATGAAGCATTCTCCGCCTGGCTGTTCCAGCGCACGCCCGCCGCTCGCTGGGGTAACCCGGAAGAGCTTATCGGCGCGGCGGTTTATCTTGCCGCGCCCGCCTCTGACTTTGTGAATGGGCATCTTCTGTTTGTGGACGGCGGCATGCTCGCCGCGGTCTGATCAATAATGGGCCGCAACGCGCGGCCTGAGCGAAAACAATAATCCAAGGAGTGAGTATGAATATGCTCGCAAAACTGCCAGCGCGTCGCTGGTGGTATTTAATGCCGATTATTTTTATTACCTACAGCTTAGCTTATCTCGACCGCGCCAATTACGGCTTTGCCGCTGCCGCCGGTATTGAACATGACTTAGGAATTACTCAGGGAACAGCATCGTTAATTGGCGCGTTATTCTTCCTGGGCTATTTCTTTTTCCAGGTGCCGGGCGCGATGTACGCCGTTAAGCGTAGCGTGCGCAAAATGATTTTTTACAGCCTGATCCTTTGGGGGCTTTGTGCCGCGGCGACCGGCTTTGTCAGCAATATCCCAACGCTGATGGCGATCCGCTTTATTCTCGGCATCGTCGAAGCAGCGGTGATGCCCGCGATGCTGATTTATATCAGCAACTGGTTTACCAAAACTGAACGCTCGCGCGCCAACACCTTTTTAATTCTCGGCAACCCGGTCACAGTGCTGTGGATGTCGATAGTCTCCGGCTACCTGATTGAAGCCTGGGGCTGGCGCGAAATGTTTATTATCGAAGGTATCCCGGCGGTGATCTGGGCGTTCTGCTGGGTGATTCTGGTACGCGACAAACCAGCGGAAGCGGGCTGGTTGAGCGAGCAGGAGAAACAGGCATTACAGCAGGCAATGGATCGCGAGCAGCGCGACATCAAACCGATGCGTAACTACGGTGAAGCGATGCGTTCACGCAGCGTCATTATGCTTTGCGCGGTGCATGCGCTGTGGAGCATCGGCGTGTATGGCTTCATGATGTGGATGCCGTCAATCCTCAAAAATGCGGCTCAGATGGACATTGTGGCGGTAGGCTGGCTGGCAGCGGTGCCGTATCTGGCGGCGATCTGCCTGATGCTGACCGTCTCCTGGCTGTCCGATAAGTTCCAGAACCGTAAGCTGTTTATCTGGCCGCTGCTGTTGATTGCCGCCATCGCGTTTTTTGCCTCGTGGCTGTTGGGCAACCAGTCCTTCTGGCTCTCCTACGCGCTGCTGGTTGTGGCCGCCGCCTGTATGTATGCGCCTTACGGGCCGTTCTTTGCGCTGATCCCCGAACTGCTGCCGCGCAACGTCTCCGGCGTGTCGATGGGGATGATCAACAGTTTTGGCGCGTTAGGGGCATTCCTCGGCGCGTGGCTGGTGGGTTATCTCAACGGTGTGACCGGCGGGCCGGGCGTCTCCTACACCTTCATGGCGATTGCTCTGCTGGCGTCGGTGGTGCTGATGTACTGCGTTCGTGCGCAAAATGAAACCACGTCGCCGTCGGCTGAGATGGCTACGCGTTAAGGTTGAGCGAGGAGTGCAGTCGCTAACCGGCTGTGATAAGGTTCTCTGCGAGCATAATGGGCTGTTGGTCGTAGAGAACCTCATGAAAAACAATCGGATGACATTACAGGATATCGCTAATCTGGCCGGGCTGAATAAGATGACGGTCAGCCGTTATCTGCGTGACCCGAATCAGGTGTCGCAACGCAGCCGCGAATTGATTTCGAAAGTGATGGAAGAGAACAACTACATCCCCAACCGTGCCCCGGAAATTCTGCTCAACGCACGTAGCAAAACCATTGGTGTGCTGATCCCCTCGTTTCGTAATCAGATCTTTGCCGACGTGCTGGCGGGGATTGAATCCGTCACCTCGGCCTGCCAGTACCAGACGCTGATCGCCAACTACGAATATGATGCCGAGCGTGAAGAACGCGAGGTGCTGAACCTGCTCTCTTACAATATCGACGGCCTGATCCTCACGGGAAAGCTGCATACCGAGCGAATGATCCAGTACGTGCGCGCCAGCGGCGTACCGGTGGCGGAACTGATGGATATTAGCGGCCAGTATCTTGATATACAGGTTGGGTTTGATAACGAAAAAGCCGCGTTTGAAATGACGCAGGCTTTTATCGACAGCGGTAAACGCAGCATTGCATTCTTTGGCTCGATGGATGACCCCCGAGACCTTAGCCGTTTTCGCGGCACCGAGAAAGCGCTGGCGGCGCAGGGACTGGAAGCGTACCACCTGGCGCCAAAAACTATTTCGTCGGTGGCGCTGGGCCGCAAGATGTTCCAGCAGGCGATGGCGGAAAAGCCGGATATTGACGCTATTTTCTGTACCAACGATGACCTGGCGGTTGGCGCGCTGCTGGAGTGTCAGGCACAGCAGTACGATGTGCCGGGAAAAATGGCGATTGCCGGTTTCCACGGGCTGGAAATTGGCCGTGCGCGGCTGCAAAAAATCGCCAGCGTGATTACGCCACGTTTTGAGATTGGCAAAACGGCGGCGGATATTCTGATTAAGCGTTTGAACGGGAAAGATGCGCCGGGCAGCGTCAATCTTGGCTACCAAATCTATTACGGCGATACGCTGTAGGTGAAGAGAAAGGGCTGGCCACCGTGCGGTGACCAGCGGAAGAGATTACTGCATAAACGCTGGCTGCTTGTCTTCGTACTCGGTGATTGCCGATTCATGCTGCAGCGTCAACCCGATGCTGTCCAGACCGTTCAGCATGCAGTGGCGGCGGAAGTCGTCAATTTTAAAGCTGTAGGACTTATCGCCTGCTTTCACCACCTGCGCTTCCAGATCCACTTCAAATTTAATGCCCGGATTGGCTTTCACCAGCGCGAACATTTCATCTACCTGCGCGTCGCTCAGGGTCACCGGCAACAGTTGGTTATTGAAACTGTTGCCGTAGAAGATGTCGGCGAAGCTTGGTGCGATCACCACTTTAAAGCCGTAATCGGTCAGTGCCCACGGCGCATGTTCGCGTGAAGAGCCGCAGCCAAAGTTTTCCCGTGCGAGCAGAATTGATGCCCCTTTATATTCCGGGAAGTTTAAAACGAACTCAGGATTCGGCTGTTGGCCCTTTTCGTCCAGAAAACGCCAGTCGTTAAACAGATGGGCGCCAAAACCGGTGCGCGTAACCTTCTGCAAAAACTGTTTAGGGATAATTGCGTCGGTATCAACGTTGGCGGCATCCAGTGGGACAACCAGGCCGGTATGCTGGGTAAATTTCTCTGCCATGGTAGTTTCCTTATTTGATGCTGCGAATGTCGGCAAAATGACCGGTTACGGCGGCAGCGGCGGCCATGGCCGGGCTGACTAAATGCGTGCGACCACCGCGGCCCTGACGACCTTCAAAATTACGGTTGCTGGTGGATGCGCAGCGTTCGCCTGGGTTCAGGCGGTCATTGTTCATCGCCAGGCACATGGAACAGCCCGGTAAACGCCATTCAAAACCGGCTTCGATAAAGATCTTATCCAGACCTTCTGCTTCCGCCTGCGCTTTCACCGGACCAGAGCCCGGCACCACCAGTGCCTGCACACCCGGCGCAACTTTGCGCCCTTTGGCGATTTCTGCCGCGGCGCGTAAATCTTCAATACGCGAGTTGGTGCAGGAACCGATGAACACTTTATCGATAGCCACTTCCGTTAACGGAATACCCGGTTTCAGCCCCATATACGCCAGCGCTTTTTCAGCCGATGCGCGCTCAACGGGATCGGCAAATGACGCCGGGTCGGGAATATTATCGTTCACCGAGATGACCTGACCCGGGTTTGTTCCCCAGGTGACCTGCGGTGCGATCTCTTCTGCCTGCAGGGTAACGACGGTATCAAACGTCGCGTTGTCGTCGGTTTTCAGCGTTTTCCAGTATGTAACCGCGTGGTCAAAATCCTCGCCCTTCGGTGCGTGTAAACGACCCTGCACATAGTTAAAGGTTGTTTCATCCGGTGCAACCAGACCCGCTTTAGCACCCATTTCAATGGCCATGTTGCACAGGGTCATCCGGCCTTCCATGCTCAATGCACGGATGGCTTCGCCACAAAACTCAACCACGTGTCCGGTACCGCCTGCGCTACCGGTTTTACCGATAATCGCCAGCACGATATCTTTGGCGGTAATGCCAGGGGCTGCTTTACCGTTGACTTCAATCTTCATGGTTTTGGCGCGCCCCTGTTTCAGGGTCTGCGTCGCCAGAACGTGTTCAACTTCAGAGGTGCCAATGCCAAATGCCAGTGCGCCGAACGCGCCGTGTGTAGCGGTGTGGGAATCGCCGCAGACGATGGTCATACCCGGCAACGTTACGCCTTGTTCTGGCCCCATCACGTGAACGATACCCTGATACGGATGGTTCAGGTCGTACAGCTCGACGCCAAATTCGTTACAGTTCTTAATCAGCTCCTGCATCTGGATGCGCGCCATCTCACCCGACGCGTTGATATCTTTGGTCTGGGTAGAGACGTTGTGATCCATGGTGGCAAAGGTTTTACCCGGCTGGCGCACCTGACGGCCATGCGCGCGCAGACCATCAAACGCCTGCGGAGAGGTCACTTCATGCACCAGATGTCTGTCGATGTACAACAGTGGGGTTTCGTTTTGCGCCTTAAAGACGACGTGCGCATCAAACAATTTTTCGTACAACGTTTTGGCCATGATTACACCCCTTCTGCGACGTAACGGGCAATGATGTCGCCCATTTCATCGGTACTGACTGCGGCAGCGCCACGGGCTAAGTCACCGGTGCGAATGCCTTCTTCTAATGCGCGGTTGATGGCGCTCTCAATTGCGGTTGCCGCATCATTGGCATCCAGGCTGTAGCGCAGCAGCAGCGCCAGCGACAGGATCTGGGCGATAGGGTTGGCAATATTTTTCCCGGCGATGTCCGGAGCGGAGCCGCCAGCAGGCTCGTACAAACCGAAGCCCTGCTCATTCAGGCTGGCGGACGGTAACATGCCCATTGAACCGGTGATCATGGCGCACTCATCAGACAGAATGTCACCGAACAGGTTAGAGCACAGCAACACGTCGAACTGGGATGGATCTTTAATTAATTGCATAGTCGCGTTGTCGATGTACATATGCGCCAGTTCAACGTCCGGGTATTCATTAGCAATTTCATTGACAATTTCGCGCCATAGAATAGACGTTTGCAGTACGTTAGCTTTATCAATCGACGTAACTTTACGGCGACGTTTGCGAGCGGATTCAAACGCGATACGCGCAATACGTTCGATCTCGAAACGGTGATAAACCTCGGTATCAAAGGCTTTTTCATGTTGTCCGCTGCCTTCGCGGCCTTTTGGTTGACCGAAGTAAATCCCGCCAGTCAGTTCGCGTACGCACAGGATGTCGAAACCGTTCGCGGCAATATCTGCGCGCAGAGGGCAAAACGCTTCCAGCCCCTGGTAGAGCTTAGCCGGGCGCAGGTTGCTGAATAATTTGAAGTGCTTACGCAATGGCAGCAGTGCGCCACGCTCTGGCTGCTGGTTTGGCGGTAAGTTTTCCCATTTCGGGCCGCCAACGGAGCCAAACAGAATGGCGTCAGCTTGTTCACAGCCTTCAACTGTTGCAGGTGGCAGCGGCTGACCGTGGTTATCGATCGCGGCACCACCCACGTCGTAGTGGCTGGTGGTAATGCGCATGTTAAAACGGTTACGGATTGCGTCCAGTACCTTCAGGGCTTGCGCCATCACTTCCGGGCCAATACCGTCACCCGGCAAAACAGCAATATGATAATTCTTCGACATCACACGGTTTCCTTGTTGTTCTCGTTGTTCTGAGCTTTGCGTTGCAATTCTTTTTCGACTTCTTCGGCGCGCCAGATGTTGTTCAGCACATGCACCATCGCTTTAGCAGAAGATTCGACGATATCTGTCGCCAGACCGACGCCGTGGAAACGACGACCGTTATAGTTGGCAACGATATCCACCTGACCCAGCGCATCTTTACCGTGCCCTTTGGCGGTCAGGCTGTATTTCACCAGTTCGATGTTGTACTCAGCTACACGGTTGATGGCCTGATAAATAGCATCGACCGGACCGTTACCGTTCGCCGCTTCGGCTTTAACTTCTTCACCACAGGCCAGCTTGACGGAGGCGGTGGCGATGTCGTTTGAGCCGGACTGCACGCTGAAGTAATCCAGACGGAAATGCTCCGGTTCTTCCTGCTGTTTATTAATGAAGGCCAGCGCTTCCAGGTCGTAATCAAATACCTGACCTTTTTTGTCCGCCAGTTTCAGGAATGCGTCGTACAGGTTGTCCAGGCTATATTCATTTTCTTTATATCCCATCTCGTCCATACGGTGTTTCACCGCGGCGCGTCCGGAACGGGAGGTCAGGTTCAACTGTACCTGGTTCAGACCAATGGATTCAGGCGTCATGATTTCGTAGTTTTCACGGTTTTTCAGTACGCCGTCCTGATGGATGCCGGAGGAGTGGGCAAAGGCGCCGCTACCGACAATGGCTTTGTTTGCCGGAATTGGCATGTTGCAGATTTGGCTGACTAACTGACTGGTACGCCAGATCTCCTGGTGATTGATGCGGGTCTGTACATTCAGGATATCTTTACGCACCTTGATCGCCATGATCACTTCTTCCAGTGAGCAGTTACCGGCGCGTTCGCCGATACCGTTCATCGCGCCTTCCACCTGACGCGCTCCGGCGTGAACGGCTGCCAGTGCGTTGCCTACGCCCAAACCTAAATCATCATGGGTGTGTACGGAGATGATGGCTTTATCGATATTTGGTACGCGTTCATACAAGCCAGAAATGATTGCCCCAAATTCGAAAGGCATGGTGTAACCGACGGTATCAGGGATGTTAATGGTTTTAGCACCCGCGTTAATGGCAGCTTCAACCACGCGAGCCAGATCGGCGATAGGGGTACGGCCTGCATCTTCGCAGGAGAACTCCACGTCATCGGTATAATTACGCGCACGCTTAACCATATAGACCGCGCGCTCAATGACCTCATCCAGCGTACTGCGTAATTTCGTCGCGATGTGCATCGGCGAGGTGGCGATAAACGTATGAATACGGAAAGCTTCAGCGACTTTCAGCGATTCTGCAGCGACGTCGATATCTTTTTCTACGCAGCGGGCTAAGGCGCAAACGCGGCTGTTTTTAACCTGACGAGCAATGGTCTGAACTGACTCAAAGTCGCCCGGTGAAGAAACGGGGAAACCTACTTCCATCACGTCAACGCCCATACGCTCAAGGGCCAGCGCAATCTGCAGTTTTTCTTTCACACTCAGGCTTGCCTGTAACGCCTGTTCACCATCGCGTAAGGTGGTATCGAAAATAATGACTTGCTGGCTCATGGTTTAGGTCCTTGGTTTCTTAGGGCGCCTTGCTTCGAGCATAAAAAAACCCGCGCAACGGCGCGGGTTTTTGTCTTAACTGGAGCTGACTTAATGCTGAATGTCGTCCACCAGTCTACCGCGCAATGAAGATGCGTTTAGTAGTAGTAGACCGTTAAAACGAGCAATGTAAGTCATCAATTAAGCTCCAGGCGAATGCGATATGCTTTTAGTGGTACTGGATATGAAGACTGATGTCAACCCTCACCCCAGCAAATGCCTTACTTAAGGGGAGAAGTTTCTGCAAAACTTAAGCGAATTGTGCTGAATTTTTCGGAGTACATAAAATTAATCAGTTGATGGTTGTACATACTTTTCATGGTTTGACATATTTGAGCATAATTATTTGCATTTATTGTAACGGCGAACTGAAGAAAAGGTCGCTCTTGGAATTTCATATCTTTATGATTTATCTGTTTTTATAGTAATCGTGAATGGCTATGGACAGTATAACACCACATAATTGATAAATTAATGTTAACTTTTAATGTATTAATAATATAAACATTTAATTAAAACTTAAATACGTATTCACGATACGTATGATTGTATATTCGCCATGCTTATGGTTATATTGTTTTTGAAATTTAAACATATGAATCACCGTGCAGTGACACCTGCCACACTGCGCTCGCATTGGTTTTTTGTTCATTTAGGCTTGTGCCTTTATGTTTTCCTAATTTTAATGTTTTTTCTTTTTCTCATCTTATATGTATGGTAAATCATATTAACGGAGATTATTTCTTCACTCCGTCTGGGAAAAGGGAGTTTAGAGTGACAGTGGAGTTAAATATGCCAGAAGTAAAAATAATAGATAAAACAAATATTATAGATATGGGGAAGCCACAGCTTCGCATGGTTGATCTTAATTTATTAACCGTCTTTGATGCGGTGATGCAAGAACAAAACATTACCCGTGCCGCGCATACTTTGGGGATGTCCCAACCCGCTGTCAGTAATGCGGTCGCGCGCCTGAAAGTGATGTTTAATGATGAGCTTTTTGTTCGTTATGGACGCGGTATCCAGCCGACAGCAAGAGCCTTCCAGCTATTTGGTTCTGTTCGCCAGGCATTGCAATTAGTGCAAAATGAACTGCCTGGATCGGGTTTTGAGCCAGCCAGCAGCGAGCGCGTATTCAATCTTTGCGTATGCAGCCCATTGGATAATATCCTGACGTCGTTGATTTATAATCGGGTTGAGCAAGTTGCACCAAACATTCATGTCGTATTTAAATCTTCACTCAATCAAAATACAGAGCATCAATTACGTTACCAGGAAACAGAATTCGTTATTAGCTATGAAGAATTCCGTCGTCCTGAATTTACCAGTATTCCGTTATTCAATGACGAAATGGTGTTAGTCGCAAGTAAAAAGCATCCGCGCATTAGTGGTCCGTTACTGGAAAGCGATGTCTATAATGAACAGCATGCGGTGGTGTCACTTGATCGCTTCGCATCATTCAGCCAACCATGGTATGACACACCGGATAAACAATCCTGCGTAGCTTATCAGGGCATGGCATTAATTAGCGTTCTTAATATTGTGTCGCAAACGCATTTGGTCTCTATTGCGCCGCGTTGGTTAGCAGAAGAATTTGCCGATTCTTTAGAACTACAGATCTTACCTTTACCGTTAAAATTGAACAGCCGCACATGCTATCTTTCCTGGCATGAAGCCGCGGGCCGAGATAAAGGACATCAATGGATGGAAGAGCTGTTAGTCTCCGTTTGTAAGCAGTAGCACTTGGCAGAGTAAACCGGACAATACATCCTGTTTATTCTGCTTTTGTCTTTATAACTGAAATTTTATGCTGAACTCTATTTTTTACGTCTGTCCAAAAGTGTTAAAAAATAGAGTAATCGCTGTAAGTTCCCATTTTTAAGCGATTATTTATCATACTGATTGCTTATGCTGGTTTAATTCTCCGTTTATTCGCGTCTTTCCTCCTTTTTATTCTTATTTACTCCAGTGACACCCCTTCGGAGTCAATTGCCATGCGTCATCGTCAGCGGTTAATGTGTTGTTAAACCGTAATTCATTATAAGAGTGAGGCAAGCCATGGAGATGTTGTCTGGAGCCGAGATGGTCGTCCGATCGCTCATCGATCAGGGTGTGAAGCAGGTATTCGGTTATCCCGGGGGGGCCGTCCTCGATATTTATGATGCGCTGCATACGGTCGGCGGTATTGACCATGTGCTGGTTCGCCATGAACAAGCGGCGGTACATATGGCTGATGGCCTTGCGCGTGCCACGGGAGAAGTGGGGGTTGTATTAGTTACCTCCGGACCGGGGGCGACCAACGCGATTACCGGAATCGCAACGGCTTACATGGATTCCATTCCGCTGGTGATCCTCTCCGGACAGGTCGCAACGTCGCTGATTGGCTACGATGCCTTCCAGGAGTGCGACATGGTAGGTATATCCCGCCCGGTGGTAAAACACAGCTTCCTTGTCAAACAAACGGAAGATATTCCACAGGTGCTGAAAAAAGCCTTCTGGCTGGCAGCAAGCGGTCGCCCAGGACCGGTGGTGGTGGATTTGCCGAAGGATATTCTGAATCCGGCGAAGAAACTGCCTTATAGCTGGCCGGACTCGGTGAGTATGCGCTCATATAATCCGACGACGACGGGGCATAAAGGACAGATCAAACGGGCGCTACAGACGCTGGTCGCGGCGAAGAAACCGGTTGTCTATGTGGGCGGTGGAGCGGTCAATGCCGCTTGCCATGAGCAGTTAGCTCAGATTGCTGAAGCGCTGAATCTGCCGGTTGTCTCCTCGCTAATGGGGTTGGGCGCGTTTCCGGCCACGCATCGTCAGGCGCTGGGCATGTTAGGGATGCACGGTACCTACGAAGCGAATATGACCATGCATCATTCCGATGTGATCTTTGCTGTCGGCGTTCGCTTTGACGATCGAACGACGAATAACCTGGCAAAATATTGTCCGAATGCGACCGTGCTGCATATCGACATCGATCCGACCTCTATTTCTAAAACCGTTACTGCGGATATTCCGATTGTGGGTGATGCCCGTCTGGTGCTGGATCAAATGCTCGAACTGCTGGAGCAGGAGAAATCACAGCAGCCACTGGATGATAACCGTGACTGGTGGCAACAGATTGAGCACTGGCGCGCCCGTCAGTGTCTGAAATACGACACGCAAAGCGAAAGCATTAAGCCGCAGGCGGTGATTGAAACCATCTGGCGTCTGACGAAAGGGGAGGCGTATGTAACCTCTGACGTTGGCCAGCATCAGATGTTTGCCGCACTTTATTATCCGTTCGATAAACCGCGTCGCTGGATTAACTCAGGCGGCCTCGGCACGATGGGATTCGGTTTACCCGCGGCGTTAGGGGTGAAAATGGCGTTGCCGGATGAAACGGTAGTGTGCGTGACCGGGGATGGCAGCATTCAGATGAATATCCAGGAGCTGTCGACGGCGCTGCAGTATGAACTGCCGGTGCTGGTGCTCAACCTTAACAACCGTTATCTCGGCATGGTCAAACAATGGCAGGACATGATCTACTCCGGGCGTCACTCCCAGTCTTACATGCAGTCGCTGCCCGATTTTGTGCGCCTTGCTGAGGCTTATGGGCATATCGGTATCCAGATTAATCATCCAGATGAACTGGAGAGCAAGCTGGGTGAAGCGCTGGAGCATGTGCGTAATCATCGCCTGGTGTTTGTCGACGTCACCGTCGACGGCAGTGAGCATGTCTACCCGATGCAGATTCGTGGGGGCGGGATGGATGAAATGTGGCTAAGCAAAACGGAGAGGACCTGATTATGCGCCGGATATTATCAGTATTGCTGGAAAATGAGTCGGGTGCATTATCGCGGGTGATTGGCCTCTTCGCCCAGCGTGGATACAACATTGAAAGCCTGACCGTCGCGCCGACCGACGACCCGACCTTATCGCGGATGACGATTCAGACGGTAGGGGATGAGAAAGTCCTTGAGCAGATCGAAAAGCAGCTCCACAAACTGGTGGATGTTCTGCGCGTTAGCGAGCTGGGGCAGGGCGCTCACGTTGAACGAGAAATCATGCTGGTGAAAATCCAGGCCAGCGGTTATGGCCGGGAAGAGGTGAAACGCAACACGGAGATTTTCCGCGGGCAAATCATCGACGTGACGCCGTCTATCTACACCGTACAACTGGCGGGCACCAGCGACAAGCTGGATGCGTTTCTGGCAACCTTGCGTGAAGTCGCCAAAATTGTGGAAGTTGCTCGTTCCGGTGTGGTGGGACTCTCCCGTGGCGATAAAATTATGCGCTAATCGTCAACCGTAGGCCTGGTAAGCAAAGCGCTATCAGGCCTCATCGTGGAGGTCATGCCGGATAGCGGCATAAACGCCTTATCCTGCCTGCAGGTAACGAACCCGCTTTCGCTGATGCTACCTGCTGCGCTTTTTTTTGCGAAATCAGCAGTAACCAGAGACAAAAGCGGTTGCCGCAGTCATTATTCTGCGCTTAGATGTTAAGAAGTTTAACCCATGCCATCTAAAAGGTTATGGTTTGTACATTTTACGCAAGGGGCAATTGTGAAACTGGATGAAATCGCTCGGTTGGCCGGCGTTTCGCGAACGACTGCAAGCTACGTTATTAATGGCAAAGCAAAGCAATATCGCGTAAGCGACAAAACGGTTGAAAAAGTCATGGCGGTGGTGCGTGAGCATAATTACCACCCGAATGCCGTGGCGGCCGGGCTGCGTGCTGGACGCACACGTTCTATCGGGCTGGTGATCCCGGATCTTGAGAACACAAGCTATACCCGGATCGCAAACTATCTGGAACGCCAGGCGCGTCAGCGTGGGTATCAGCTGTTGATTGCCTGCTCTGAAGATCAGCCGGATAACGAAATGCGCTGTATTGAGCATCTTTTACAGCGCCAGGTCGATGCCATTATTGTGTCGACTTCATTGCCGCCTGAGCATCCGTTCTACCAACGTTGGGCAAACAGTTCATTCCCGATTGTGGCGCTGGACCGTGCACTGGATCGCGAACATTTTACCAGCGTTGTGGGTGCGGATCAGGATGATGCCGAAATGCTGGCAGAGGAGTTACGCAAATTCCCTGCTGAAACCGTTCTCTATCTGGGCGCGCTTCCTGAATTATCCGTCAGCTTCCTGCGCGAACAGGGTTTTCGTACCGCGTGGAAGGACGATCCGCGTGAAGTCCATTTCCTGTACGCCAACAGCTATGAGCGGGAAGCGGCTGCGCAGCTGTTTGATAAATGGCTGGAAACGCACCCAATGCCTCAGGCGTTGTTTACCACGTCGTTTGCCCTGTTGCAGGGCGTGATGGATGTGACCCTGCGTCGTGACGGGCAACTGCCGTCTGATTTAGCGATTGCGACTTTTGGCGATCACGAACTGCTCGACTTCCTGCAGTGCCCGGTACTGGCAGTGGCACAGCGCCATCGTGATGTCGCAGAACGCGTGCTGGAGATTGTACTGGCAAGTCTGGACGAACCGCGTAAACCAAAACCAGGTTTAACGCGTATACGGCGTAATCTGTACCGTCGCGGTATTCTCAGCCGTAACTAAGTTTCCTCAATTGATGACGTCGGTGGGATAAGCCTCTGACGTCTTCAATTTTTCTATTCTCAGAAATAACCGCATTATATTTAAGAATATTCTTTAGAATTATCTGAAATTCATTCTTGAATACCCCCGAATTAAAAATGCAACTATCCATTTTTGGGTTATTGATACGTAACGACGCGTTACGCTTGTATTATTTTGTTACATGCTTGTATGGATTTGCCGAATTAACAAACACTTTGCTCTCGTATTGCGGCTATCTGGGGCTTACCTCGGCTCTGCGCGGCGTACAGAGCGATTAACTGGTACTGTTAACTCGCTGCATATTGTCCTAAAATGCCGCTCGCGTCGCAAACTGACACTTTATATTTTCTTTGGATGATATTCAGTTGTTTTAAACAATGATGAGTTGTTGGATTTTTTTCTTACAAATATTCATGACGTTAATTTGCTTCGTTTGCTGTACGGAATTTGTTCAACGCTGATATTAGCCGTAAACAATGGGTTTTTTGCTCCGCTAAGCGCCGCGACTTGCTTGACAAGGTTTTCCTCCGCTCCGTAAACTCCTTTAAGTGGGAATTTGTGGGATAAAGTGGTAATTGGGGGTGAGACTGGCATGTTCCGGGGAGCAACGTTAGTTAATCTCGACAGTAAAGGGCGCTTATCCGTGCCTACCCGTTATCGGGATCAACTGCTTGAGAGCGCTACCGGTCAAATGGTTTGCACCATTGACATCCATCACCCGTGCCTGCTGCTGTACCCCCTGCCTGAATGGGAAATAATCGAGCAGAAGCTATCGCGTCTGTCGAGCATGAATCCAGTTGAGCGTCGCGTACAGCGCTTATTGTTGGGTCATGCCAGCGAATGTCAGATGGATAACGCTGGTCGATTACTGATAGCACCCATTCTGCGGCAACACGCAGGGCTAACGAAAGAAGTGATGCTGGTTGGGCAGTTCAATAAGTTTGAGCTGTGGGATGAAACGACCTGGTATCAACAGGTCAAGGAAGATATCGACGCTGAGCAGTCTGTTACTGGCGCGTTGTCGGAACGATTGCAGGATTTGTCTCTATAAAATGACGGAAAATTATAAACATACAACGGTGTTGCTGGATGAAGCCGTAAACGGCCTGAATATTCGTCCAGACGGCATCTACATTGACGGGACATTTGGTCGCGGCGGTCACTCACGTCTGATCCTCTCCCAGCTTGGCGAAGAGGGACGTTTACTGGCAATCGATCGCGATCCGCAGGCTATTGCCGTTGCAAAAACGATTACCGATCCCCGTTTCTCCATCGTACACGGACCTTTCTCTGCGCTGGCTGACTATGTCGCCGAGCGTGGACTGACCGGTAAGATCGACGGGATTCTTCTCGATCTCGGCGTTTCTTCACCGCAGCTCGATGACGCAGAGCGCGGTTTCTCGTTTATGCGTGACGGTCCGTTAGACATGCGTATGGACCCAACACGCGGTCAGTCAGCGGCCGAATGGCTGCAAACCGCTGATGAAGCAGACATTGCCTGGGTGATTAAAACCTTTGGCGAAGAGCGCTTCGGCAAACGCATTGCGCGCGCCATCGTGGAGCGCAACCGCATCGAACCGATGACCCGCACCAAAGAGCTGGCGGAAGTTATTGCAGCGGCAATGCCGGTGAAGGACAAATTCAAACATCCCGCGACCCGTACCTTCCAGGCGGTGCGCATTTGGGTGAACAGTGAACTGGAGGAGATAGAGCAGGCGCTAAAAAGCTCGCTCAGCGTGCTGGCTCCAGGTGGTCGCCTTTCGATCATCAGTTTCCATTCGCTTGAAGACCGCATTGTGAAACGCTTTATGCGTGAACAAAGCCGTGGTCCTCAGGTACCGGCTGGAATACCGATGACCGAAGCGCAGATCAAAAAGCTGGGCGGCCGTGAGTTAAGAGCACTAGGCAAGATGATGCCGGGTGAAGAAGAGGTAGCTGAGAATCCTCGTGCCCGTAGTTCAGTTCTGCGTATTGCAGAGAGGACGAACGCATGATCAGCAGAGTGACAGAAGCCCTCAGCAAAGTTAAAGGATCGATAGGAAGCAACGAGCGCCATGCCTTGCCTGGCGTGATCGGTGACGATCTTTTGCGGTATGGGAAGCTGCCACTCTGCCTGTTCATTTGCATTATTTTGACGGCGGTTACCGTCGTGACAACAGCACACCATACGCGGTTACTGACTGCGCAGCGTGAGCAGCTGGTTCTGGAGCGAGATGCGCTGGATATCGAATGGCGCAACTTGATCCTTGAGGAGAACGCGCTCGGCGACCATAGCCGTGTTGAACGGATCGCAACGGAAAAGCTGCAAATGCAGCATGTCGATCCCTCACAAGAAAATATCGTAGTACAAAAATAAGGATAAACGCGACGCATGAAAGCAGCGGCAAAAACGCACAAACCAAAACGCCAGGAAGAACAAGCCAACTTTGTCAGTTGGCGTTTTGCGTTACTGTGCGGCTGTATTTTGCTGGCATTGGGTTTCCTGCTGGGGCGCGTTGCCTGGCTGCAAATCATTGCGCCGGATATGCTGGTGCGTCAGGGTGACATGCGTTCCCTGCGCGTCCAGGAAGTCTCCACATCGCGCGGGATGATTACCGACCGTTCCGGTCGTCCGCTGGCGGTGAGCGTTCCGGTTAAAGCTATATGGGCCGACCCGAAAGAAGTACATGATGCAGGCGGCGTGAGCGTTGGCGAACGCTGGAGAGCGCTGTCAACCGCGCTGAATCTCCCGCTCGACCAGCTGGCTTCCCGCATTAACGCCAACCCGAAAGGGCGCTTCATCTATCTGGCGCGTCAGGTTAACCCTGACATGGCCGACTACATCAAAAAACTGAAGCTGCCAGGTATCCACCTGCGCGAAGAATCCCGCCGTTACTATCCTTCCGGAGAAGTGACTGCTCACCTCATCGGCTTTACTAACGTCGACAGCCAGGGGATTGAAGGCGTTGAGAAGAGCTTCGACAAGTGGCTCACCGGACAACCGGGCGAACGTATTGTACGTAAAGACCGTTATGGCCGCGTCATTGAAGATATCTCCTCTACCGACAGCCAGGCGGCGCATAACCTCGCGTTGAGCATTGATGAGCGTTTACAGGCACTGGTCTACCGTGAACTGAATAACGCCGTGGCGTTCAACAAGGCGGAGTCAGGCAGTGCGGTACTGGTGGATGTAAACACCGGTGAAGTGCTGGCGATGGCCAACAGTCCGTCCTACAACCCGAACAATCTCACCGGTACGCCAAAAGACGCGATGCGTAACCGTACCATCACCGACGTGTTTGAACCGGGTTCTACCGTTAAACCGATGGTGGTGATGACCGCGCTGCAGCGTGGCGTGGTACGCGAAAATACAGTCCTCAACACTATCCCTTACCGAATTAATGGTCACGAAATCAAAGACGTGGCGCGTTATAGCGAATTAACCCTCACCGGGGTTTTGCAGAAGTCGAGTAACGTCGGTGTTTCCAAGCTGGCGTTAGCGATGCCGTCCTCAGCGTTAGTAGATACTTACTCACGTTTTGGGCTGGGAAAAGCGACCAATTTGGGGTTGGTCGGAGAACGCAGTGGCTTATATCCTCAAAAACAACGGTGGTCTGACATAGAGAGGGCCACCTTCTCTTTCGGCTACGGGCTAATGGTAACGCCGTTACAGTTAGCGCGAGTCTATGCAACGATCGGCAGTTACGGCGTTTATCGTCCACTGTCGATTACCAAAGTTGACCCTCCTGTTCCGGGTGAGCGTATCTTCCCGGAAGATACCGTGCGTACCGTCGTGCATATGATGGAAAGCGTGGCGCTGCCGGGCGGCGGCGGCGTGAAGGCGGCGATTAAAGGCTATCGCATCGCTATTAAAACCGGTACAGCGAAAAAAGTAGGGCCGGATGGCCGTTACATCAACAAATACATTGCTTATACCGCAGGCGTTGCGCCTGCGAGTCAGCCGCGCTTCGCGCTGGTTGTTGTTATCAACGATCCGCAGGCGGGTAAATACTACGGTGGCGCCGTTTCCGCGCCGGTCTTTGGTGCCATCATGGGCGGCGTACTGCGCACCATGAACATCGAGCCGGATGCGCTGACAACGGGCGATAAAAATGAATTTGTGAATAATCAAGGCGAGGCAACAGGTGGCAGATCGTAATTTGCGCGACCTTCTTGCTCCATGGGTGCCGGGTGCACCGGAGCGAGCACTGCGGGAGATGACGCTTGACAGCCGTGTGGCTGCATCAGGCGATCTCTTTGTCGCAGTATTGGGTCATCAGGCGGACGGGCGTCGGTATATCCCGCAGGCGATAGCGCAAGGTGTGGCTGCCATTATTGCAGAAGCAAAAGATGAAGCTACTGATGGTGAAATCCGTGAAATGCATGGCGTTCCGGTCATCTATCTCAGTCAGCTTAACGAACGTTTATCTGCACTGGCGGGCCGTTTTTACCACGAGCCTTCTGAGAAAATGCGTCTGGTCGGCGTAACCGGGACTAACGGTAAAACCACCACCACCCAATTGCTGGCCCAGTGGAGCCAATTGCTTGGCGAAACCAGCGCGGTAATGGGAACAGTAGGCAATGGCCTGCTGGGCAAAGTGATCCCAACGGAAAATACCACCGGTTCAGCCGTTGATGTCCAGCATGTGCTGGCGGGGCTGGCTGCGCAGGGCGCAACGGTTGGCGCGATGGAAGTCTCTTCACACGGCCTGGTTCAGCATCGCGTCGCGGCGCTGAAGTTTGCCGCATCAGTATTTACTAACTTAAGCCGCGACCATCTCGACTACCACGGCGACATGGAACATTACGAAGCCGCGAAATGGCTGCTGTATTCCACGCACCATTGCGGTCAGGCCATTGTCAATGCGGATGATGAAGTCGGTCGTCGCTGGCTGGCGAAACTCCCTGATGCGGTTGCCGTTTCGATGGAAGACCACATCAACCCGAACTGTCATGGTCGTTGGTTAAAAGCGGTTGACGTGAAGTATCACGACAGCGGGGCAACGATTCGTTTTACCTCCTCATGGGGCGACGGCGAAATAGAAAGCCGCCTGATGGGGGCGTTTAACGTCAGCAATCTTCTGCTGGCGCTGGCAACGCTGTTGGCACTGGGCTATCCGTTAGCTGATTTACTGAAAACGGCGACACAATTGCAGCCGGTTTGCGGACGTATGGAAGTGTTCAGCGCGCCGGGTAAAACCACCGTGGTGGTTGATTACGCCCATACGCCAGATGCGCTGGAAAAAGCGCTGCAGGCGGCACGTCTGCACTGTACTGGCAAACTGTGGTGCGTCTTTGGCTGCGGCGGCGATCGCGATAAAGGCAAACGTCCGTTGATGGGCGCAATCGCCGAGCAGTTTGCAGATGTTGTCGTGGTGACTGATGACAACCCGCGTACCGAAGAACCGCGCGCCATTATTAACGACATTCTGGCGGGTATGCTGGATGCCGGACAGGCGAAGGTGATGGAAGGGCGCGCAGAAGCCGTGACAAACGCCATTATGCAGGCGAAAGAAAACGACGTGGTGCTGGTGGCCGGGAAAGGTCACGAAGATTACCAGATCGTCGGCTCTCAGCGTCTCGACTATTCTGACCGCGTGACCGCAGCGCGTCTGCTGGGGGTTATCGCATGATTAGCGTAACGCTCAGCCAACTGGCGGAGATCCTCCGTGGCGAACTGAAAGGGGCCGATCTGACCCTTGATGCCGTAACAACCGATACGCGTAAAGTGACGCCGGGCTGCCTGTTTGTGGCGCTGAAAGGCGAACGCTTTGACGCCCACGATTTTGCAGACAAAGCGCAAGAGAGCGGGGCGGGTGCGCTGCTGGTCAGCCGCCCGTTGGACACCAACCTGCCGCAGCTGATTGTTAAAGATACGCGTCTGGCGTTTGGTGAACTGGCGGCGTGGGTTCGCGCTCAGGTTCCGGCGCGCGTTGTCGCGCTGACCGGCTCATCCGGTAAAACGTCCGTCAAAGAGATGACGGCTGCCATTCTGAGCCAGTGTGGTAACACCCTATATACCGCGGGCAATCTAAATAACGACATCGGCGTACCGATGACGCTGCTGCGCTTAAACAACGATTACGACTATGCCGTGATTGAGCTTGGCGCCAATCATCAGGGCGAAATCGCCTGGACCGTCGGCCTGACGCGTCCGGAAGCGGCGCTGGTGAACAATCTGGCCGCCGCGCACCTGGAAGGTTTCGGCTCTCTGGCGGGCGTTGCGAAGGCAAAAGGTGAGATTTTTACCGGCCTGTCTGCGAATGGTATCGCCATTATGAACGCCGACAACAACGACTGGTTGAACTGGCAAAGCATCATCGGCGATCGCAAAGTCTGGCGCTTCTCCCCGAATGCGGCCAACAGCGACTTTTCTGCGACCAACGTTCATGTGACCTCGCATGGCACGGAATTTTCTCTGCAAACGCCGGCCGGAAGCATTGATGTTCTGCTGCCGTTGCCTGGTCGCCACAATATCGCTAACGCCCTTGCGGCGGCGGCGCTTTCTATGGCGGTAGGCGCGACGCACGAGGCGATCAAAGCGGGTTTGAAGGATCTGCAAGCGGTACCGGGACGTCTGTTCCCGATTCAACTCGCAGAAAATCAGCTGCTGCTGGACGACTCCTATAACGCGAACGTCGGTTCGATGACCGCAGCGGTGCAGGTGCTGTCTGAAATGCCGGGCTATCGCGTACTGGTCGTTGGCGATATGGCAGAGCTTGGCGCAGAAAGTGAAGCATGCCATGTACAGGTAGGTGTTGCTGCGAAAGCAGCAGGTATCGACCGTGTACTGAGTACAGGAAAACTGAGTCAGGCAATTAGCGACGCCAGCGGCGTTGGCGAACATTTTGCGGATAAAAGCGCGCTGGCCGCGCATCTTAAAGCATTGATTGCAGAACATCAGGTCATGACGATTTTAGTGAAGGGTTCACGTAGTGCCGCCATGGAAGAGGTAGTACGCGCATTACAGGAGAATGGGACATGTTAGTTTGGCTGGCCGAACATTTGGTCAAATATTATTCCGGCTTTAACGTCTTTTCCTATCTGACGTTTCGCGCCATCGTCAGCCTGCTGACCGCGCTGTTCATCTCTTTGTGGATGGGCCCGCGCATGATTGCCCGCTTGCAAAAAATGTCCTTTGGACAGGTCGTACGTAACGACGGTCCTGAATCGCACTTCAGTAAACGCGGTACGCCAACCATGGGCGGGATCATGATCCTCACCGCGATTGTTATCTCCGTTCTGTTGTGGGCATATCCGTCGAACCCGTACGTATGGTGCGTGCTGGTGGTATTGATTGGCTACGGCATTATCGGTTTTGTCGATGACTACCGCAAAGTGGTGCGCAAAGATACCAAGGGGTTGATTGCCCGCTGGAAGTACTTCTGGATGTCGGTGATTGCGCTGGGTGTAGCCTTTGCGCTGTACCTCGCCGGTAAAGATACCCCGGCTACCGAGCTGGTGGTGCCGTTCTTTAAAGATGTCATGCCGCAATTGGGGCTGTTCTACGTGCTGCTGGCGTACTTCGTGATTGTGGGCACTGGCAATGCGGTAAACCTCACCGATGGCCTGGATGGTCTGGCGATTATGCCGACCGTGTTCGTGGCCGCGGGTTTTGCGCTGGTGGCGTGGGCGACCGGTAACATGAACTTTGCCAACTATCTGCACATTCCCTATTTACGCCATGCCGGCGAACTGGTGATCGTCTGTACGGCGATTGTTGGTGCGGGGTTAGGCTTCCTGTGGTTTAACACCTATCCGGCGCAGGTCTTTATGGGAGACGTCGGTTCGCTGGCGTTGGGCGGCGCGCTGGGCATTATTGCCGTGCTGCTGCGTCAGGAATTCCTGCTGGTAATTATGGGCGGCGTATTTGTTGTGGAAACGCTGTCGGTCATTCTGCAGGTTGGTTCCTTTAAGCTGCGCGGACAGCGCATCTTCCGTATGGCGCCGATTCACCATCACTATGAACTGAAAGGCTGGCCGGAACCGCGCGTAATTGTGCGCTTCTGGATTATTTCGCTGATGCTGGTGCTGATTGGCCTGGCAACGCTGAAGGTACGTTAATCATGGCTGATTACCAGGGTAAAAAAGTCGTCATTATCGGTCTGGGACTGACCGGGCTGTCCTGCGTGGATTTCTTTCTGGCGCGCGGCGTGACGCCGCGTGTGATGGATACCCGCGCAACGCCACCTGGCCTGGATAAATTGTCGGAAGCGGTTGAGCGTCATGTTGGCAGCCTGAATGATGATTGGCTGCTGGCCGCCGATCTTATCGTCGCCAGCCCTGGTATTGCCCTGGCGCATCCTTCGCTGAGCGCCGCTGCTGATGCAGGGATCGAAATTGTCGGTGACATCGAGCTGTTCTGTCGTGAAGCGCAGGCGCCGATCGTCGCGATCACCGGTTCCAACGGGAAAAGCACCGTCACCACGTTGGTGGGAGAAATGGCGAAAGCGGCTGGTGTGAACGTGGGTGTTGGCGGAAATATCGGCCTGCCCGCGCTGATGTTGCTGGATGACGAACGTGAGCTGTATGTACTGGAGCTGTCGAGCTTCCAGCTGGAGACAACCTCCAGCTTACAGGCCGTAGCCGCCACCATTTTGAACGTCACTGAAGATCATATGGACAGGTATCCGTTTGGCTTGCAGCAGTACCGTGCAGCCAAACTGCGCGTCTATGAGAATGCGAAAGTGTGTGTGGTTAATGCCGATGATGCGTTGACCATGCCGATTCGCGGGGCGGATGAGCGCTGCGTGAGCTTTGGCATCAACATGGGTGACTATCATCTCAATCGTCAGCAGGGTGAAACCTGGCTGCGGGTGAAGGGCGAAAAAGTCCTGAACGTGAAAGAGATGACGCTTACCGGCCAGCATAACTATACCAACGCCCTGGCGGCGCTGGCGCTGGCGGATGCTGCGGGTCTGCCGCGGGCATCCAGCCTGAAAGCGCTGACTACCTTTACCGGTCTGGCGCATCGTTTCCAGTTGGTACTGAATCATAACGGTGTGCGTTGGATCAACGATTCAAAAGCCACCAACGTTGGCAGCACCGAAGCGGCGCTGAATGGTCTGCACGTTGACGGTACGTTGCACCTGCTGCTGGGCGGCGATGGGAAATCCGCCGACTTTATGCCGCTGCAACGCTACCTGACTGGCGACAACATTCGTCTGTACTGCTTTGGTCGCGATGGCGCGCAGCTTGCCGCTCTGCGTCCTGAGGTTGCGGAACACACTGAAACCATGGAGCAGGCAATGCGTCTGCTCGCACCGCGTGTGAAGTCGGGCGATATGGTGCTGCTGTCGCCAGCCTGCGCCAGCCTTGACCAGTTCAAGAACTTTGAGCAACGCGGTGACGTCTTTACCCGTTTAGCGAAGGAGTTGGGTTGATGCGATTCTCTCTCCCTCGTCTGAAAATGCCGCGCGTACCGGGACTGGGTGTCCTGGCGTGGATCTTCGCGGCACTTAAAGGCTGGGTGATGGCTTCGCGTGATAAAGACGCGGACAGCCTGATCATGTATGACCGCATGCTGCTGTGGCTGACTTTTGGTCTGGCAGCGATCGGTTTTGTGATGGTGACATCGGCATCGATGCCCGTAGGGCAACGCCTGGCAGGCGATCCTTTCCTGTTTGCTAAGCGTGACGCGCTGTATATCTTCCTCGCGTTCTGTCTGGCGATGGTGACGCTGCGTCTGCCGATGGAGTTCTGGCAAAAGTACAGCACGACGATGCTGATCGCCTCGATCATCATGTTGTTGATCGTGCTGGTGGTGGGGAGCTCAGTTAACGGGGCATCGCGCTGGATCGCGCTGGGTCCACTGCGTATTCAGCCTGCGGAATTCACCAAGCTGTCGCTGTTCTGTTATCTCGCTAACTACCTGGTGCGTAAAGTCGATGAAGTGCGTAATAACCTGCGCGGCTTCTTAAAACCGATGGGTGTGATTCTGGTGCTGGCAGTCTTACTGCTGGCGCAGCCTGACCTTGGTACGGTGGTGGTGCTGTTTGTCACGACGCTGGCGATGCTGTTTCTCGCTGGCGCGAAACTGTGGCAGTTCATTGCCATTATCGGCATGGGGATTTCGGCGGTGGTGCTGCTGATCCTTGCCGAACCGTATCGTATTCGCCGCGTAACCTCCTTCTGGAACCCATGGGAAGATCCGTTTGGCAGCGGCTATCAGTTAACGCAATCGCTGATGGCTTTTGGTCGCGGTGAGGTTTGGGGTCAGGGGTTAGGTAATTCAGTGCAAAAACTGGAGTATTTACCGGAAGCGCACACCGACTTCATCTTCGCCATCATTGGGGAAGAGCTGGGTTATATCGGTGTGGTATTGGCACTTTTAATGGTATTCTTCGTCGCTTTTCGCGCGATGTCGATTGGCCGCAAAGCGCTGGAAATTGACCACCGTTTTTCAGGCTTTTTAGCCTGCTCCATCGGGATTTGGTTTAGCTTCCAGGCGCTGGTAAACGTCGGCGCGGCAGCAGGCATGCTGCCAACCAAAGGTCTGACGTTACCGCTGATCAGTTATGGTGGTTCCAGTTTGTTGATTATGTCGACGGCCATCATGTTTTTGTTACGTATTGATTATGAAACGCGTCTGGAAAAAGCCCAGGCGTTTACACGAGGTGCACGATGAGTGGTCAACCGAAGCGGTTAATGGTGATGGCAGGCGGTACCGGCGGGCATGTGTTCCCGGGGCTGGCGGTCGCGCATCATTTAATGGCCCAGGGCTGGCAGGTTCGTTGGCTGGGCACCGCCGATCGTATGGAAGCGGACTTAGTGCCGAAGCATGGCATTGAAATTGACTTTATTCGCATCTCCGGTTTGCGTGGCAAAGGTGTCAACGCGCTGCTTGCCGCCCCCGTGCGTATTTTTAATGCCTGGCGTCAGGCGCGCGCCATTATGAAGCAGTTTAAGCCTGATGTGGTGCTGGGGATGGGCGGCTATGTGTCCGGCCCTGGCGGTCTGGCTGCCTGGTCATTAGGCATCCCGGTTGTCCTGCATGAGCAGAACGGCATTGCGGGATTAACCAACAAGTGGCTGGCGAAGATTGCAACGAAGGTGATGCAGGCTTTTCCTGGCGCTTTCCCGAATGCGGAAGTGGTGGGGAACCCGGTACGCACCGACGTTCTGGCGCTGCCGTTGCCAGAAGCGCGTCTGACGGGGCGTGAAGGCCCGGTTCGCGTGCTGGTCGTCGGGGGATCTCAGGGCGCACGCGTATTGAACCAGACGATGCCGCAGGTTGCCGCAAAGCTTGGTGATGCGGTGACTATCTGGCATCAGAGTGGCAAAGGCGCGCAGCAAACCGTTGAACAGGCGTATGCCGACGCGGGACAACCGCAGCACAAGGTCACTGAGTTTATTGATGATATGGCAGCCGCCTACGCTTGGGCAGATGTCGTAGTTTGTCGCTCCGGCGCGCTGACGGTAAGCGAAATTGCCGCCGCAGGTTTGCCTGCGCTGTTTGTGCCTTTTCAGCATAAAGATCGACAGCAGTACTGGAATGCGCTGCCGCTGGAGAAAGCGGGCGCCGCCAAAATTCTTGAGCAGCCGCAGTTTACTGTGGATGCCATCGCTAACACCCTTTCCGGGTGGTCGCGAGAAACTTTATTAACCATGGCAGAACGTGCGCGCGCCGCTTCCATTCCGGATGCTACAGAGCGTGTTGCTAATGAAGTGAGCCGGGCTGCCCGGGCGTAATTGTGGTGATGCCTTTTGCATCGCATGAACTAAGAAGTTAATGGCTAAAGAATGAATACACAACAACTGGCAAAACTGCGTTCCATCGTGCCCGAAATGCGTCGCGTTCGGCACATTCACTTTGTCGGCATCGGTGGTGCTGGTATGGGCGGTATTGCCGAAGTTTTGGCCAACGAAGGTTATCAGATCAGCGGTTCTGACTTAGCGCCGAACCCGGTGACGCAGCAGTTGACGAATCTGGGCGCCACGATTTTCTTCAACCATCGCCCGGAAAACGTGCGTGATGCGAGCGTGGTGGTGGTATCCAGCGCCATTTCTGCGGATAACCCGGAAATTGTTGCGGCGCATGAAGCGCGCATTCCGGTGATCCGTCGTGCTGAAATGCTGGCGGAGTTAATGCGATTTCGTCACGGTATCGCCATTGCCGGGACGCATGGTAAAACCACGACCACAGCGATGGTCTCCAGTATCTACGCGGAAGCGGGGCTGGATCCGACGTTTGTCAACGGCGGTCTGGTGAAGGCCGCAGGCGTCCATGCGCGTCTGGGTCATAGCCGTTATTTAATTGCGGAGGCGGATGAGAGCGATGCGTCATTCCTGCATTTGCAGCCGATGGTGGCGATTGTTACCAATATCGAAGCCGATCATATGGATACCTACCATGGCGACTTCGAAAATTTGAAGCAGACGTTTATTAATTTCCTGCATAACTTGCCGTTTTATGGTCGTGCGGTGATGTGCGTTGACGATCCGGTGATCCGCGAGTTGTTGCCGCGAGTTGGTCGTCAAACCACAACCTATGGTTTCAGCGATGATGCTGATGTGCGCGTCGAAGATTACCAGCAGATTGGTCCACAAGGGCACTTCACGCTGCTGCGTCAGGGGATGGCCGATTTACGCGTGACGTTGAACGCACCGGGCCGTCACAATGCGCTGAACGCGGCGGCGGCGGTAGCAGTTGCAACAGAAGAAGGCATTGAAGACGACGCAATTCTGCGCGCGCTGGAAAGTTTCCAGGGCACCGGACGACGTTTTGACTTCCTTGGCGAATTCCCGCTTGAGCCGGTAAACGGTAAAGCCGGGACGGCGATGCTGGTGGATGATTATGGTCATCACCCTACGGAAGTGGATGCCACGATTAAAGCTGCACGCGCGGGCTGGCCGGACAAAAATTTGGTGATGCTGTTCCAGCCGCACCGCTTTACGCGTACTCGCGATCTGTATGACGACTTTGCCAACGTGCTGACTCAGGTCGATGCACTGTTGATGCTGGATGTGTACGCCGCGGGTGAAGCCGCGATTCCAGGAGCCGACAGCCGCTCGCTGTGCCGTACGATCCGTGGTCGCGGTAAGATCGACCCGATTCTGGTTTCCGATCCGGCTCAGGTGGCAGATATGCTGGCGCCGGTATTAACCGGCAACGATCTGATTTTGGTGCAGGGCGCTGGAAATATCGGCAAAATCGCGCGTTCCTTAGCTGAAATCAAACTGAAGCCGCAAAACCCGGAGGAAGAACAACATGGCTGATAAAATCGCGGTCCTGTTAGGGGGAACCTCCGCAGAGCGTGACGTTTCGCTGAATTCCGGCGCGGCCGTACTGGCAGGGTTACGCGAAGGTGGTGTGGATGCTCATCCAATTGACCCAAAAGAGGTTGATGTCACGCTTTTGAAATCGATGGGTTTTCAAAAGGTGTTTATTGCGCTGCACGGTCGTGGTGGTGAAGATGGCACGTTGCAGGGCATGCTGGAGCTGGTTGGTCTGCCGTACACCGGTAGTGGCGTCATGGCTTCTGCGATTTCGATGGACAAACTGCGCAGCAAACTGTTGTGGCAGGGGGCAGGTTTACCGGTCGCGCCTTGGGTCGCATTGACTCGCGCTGAGTTCGAAAAAGGTCTTAGCGATGAGGTGGTTACGGAGATTTCTGCGTTAGGTTTGCCGCTAATTGTGAAGCCAAGCCGTGAAGGCTCAAGCGTAGGGATGTCAAAAGTTGAAGAAGAAAATGCTTTGCATGGTGCATTAGCATTGGCTTTTCAGCATGATGAAGAAGTACTGATCGAAAAATGGCTCAGTGGACCGGAATTTACAGTTGCGATACTTGGTGAAGAAATTTTACCGTCAATACGTATCCAACCCGCGGGAACCTTCTATGATTATGAGGCGAAGTATCTCTCTGATGAGACACAATATTTCTGCCCTGCCGGTCTGGAAGTCGAACAAGAGGCCCGTTTACAGGAATTAGTCCTGAAAGCGTGGACCACATTGGGCTGTAAAGGTTGGGGTCGCATTGACGTCATGCTGGACAGCGATGGCCAGTTTTATCTGCTGGAAGCGAATACCTCTCCGGGTATGACCAGCCACAGTCTGGTGCCGATGGCGGCGCGTCAGGCGGGCCTGAGCTTCTCGCAGTTGGTGGTAAGAATTCTGGAGTTGGCGGACTGATATGTCGCAGGCTGCGCTGAACACGCGAAACGGTGATGAAGAAGAAGTAAACTCCTCACGCCGCAATAATGGAACGCGTCTTGCAGGAATATTGTTCCTGCTGACAGTGCTGTGCACCGTGTTTGTCAGCGGCTGGGTAGTGTTGGGATGGATGGAAGATGCGCAACGTTTGCCTTTATCGAAACTGGTGTTAACCGGCGAACGACATTACACGCGCAATGACGATATTCGTCAGTCCATTTTGGCGCTGGGCGCTCCGGGAACCTTTATGACTCAGGATGTGAACATCATTCAGAGTCAAATTGAACGCCTCCCCTGGATTAAACAGGCGAGCGTCAGAAAGCAATGGCCCGATGAATTGAAGATTCATCTGGTTGAATATGTGCCCATTGCGCGTTGGAATGACCAACATATGGTGGATGCTGAAGGAAATACGTTCAGTGTTCCAACCGGTCGGGCCAATAAGCAGGTATTACCCATGTTGTATGGGCCGGAAGGCAGCGCAAGTGAAGTGTTGCAAGGGTTCCGCGATATGGGGCAGGTGCTGGCTAAGGATAGATTCACCCTGAAGGAAGCGGCGATGACCGCTCGTCGTTCCTGGCAGTTGACGCTGAATAACGATATTAAGCTGAATCTGGGCAGGGGCGATACGATAAAACGTTTGGCTCGCTTTGTGGAACTCTACCCGGTTTTACAGCAGCAGGCGCAAACCGATGGCAAACGGATTAGCTACGTTGATTTGCGTTATGACTCAGGAGCGGCAGTAGGCTGGGTTCCCTTGCCTCCTGAGGAATCTAATCAGCAACAGAATCAGGCACAGGCAGAACAACAATGATCAAGGCGACGGACAGAAAACTGGTAGTTGGACTGGAGATTGGCACCGCGAAGGTAGCCGCTTTAGTAGGGGAAGTTCTGCCCGACGGTATGGTCAATATCATTGGCGTGGGCAGTTGCCCATCGCGAGGTATGGATAAAGGCGGGGTGAATGACCTTGAGTCAGTGGTGAAGTGCGTACAGCGCGCCATTGACCAGGCTGAACTGATGGCAGATTGCCAGATTTCCTCGGTGTATCTGGCACTTTCCGGTAAACATATTAGCTGTCAAAATGAAATTGGTATGGTGCCCATTTCCGAAGAGGAAGTGACGCAGGAAGATGTGGAAAACGTGGTACATACGGCAAAATCCGTACGCGTTCGCGATGAACATCGTGTTCTGCACGTTATTCCGCAGGAATACGCCATCGACTACCAGGAAGGCATTAAAAATCCGGTCGGTCTTTCCGGCGTGCGTATGCAGGCAAAAGTCCATCTTATTACCTGCCACAACGACATGGCAAAGAACATTGTCAAAGCCGTTGAACGTTGTGGTCTGAAAGTTGACCAACTGATTTTTGCCGGGTTGGCAGCCAGTTATTCAGTGTTGACGGAAGATGAACGTGAGCTGGGTGTCTGCGTGGTGGATATTGGTGGTGGTACAATGGACATCGCCGTTTATACTGGCGGGGCGTTGCGCCACACTAAAGTTATCCCTTATGCAGGGAATGTAGTGACCAGCGATATCGCGTATGCCTTTGGTACGCCGCCGAGCGATGCTGAAGCCATCAAAGTGCGCCATGGTTGCGCGCTGGGCTCCATCGTGGGTAAAGACGAAAGCGTTGAAGTGCCAAGCGTAGGTGGTCGTCCACCGCGTAGCCTGCAACGTCAGACCCTGGCAGAGGTCATTGAGCCGCGTTATACCGAGCTGCTCAACCTGGTCAACGAAGAAATTTTGCAATTACAAGAACAGCTTCGCCAGCAGGGTGTGAAACATCATCTGGCGGCGGGGATTGTGTTAACCGGTGGCGCTGCGCAAATTGAAGGTCTTGCGGCCTGCGCACAGCGCGTGTTCCATACGCAAGTACGTATTGGCGCACCGCTGAATATCACTGGTCTGACGGATTATGCCCAGGAGCCGTATTATTCAACGGCAGTGGGGCTGCTTCACTACGGGAAAGAATCCCATTTGAGTGGTGAGGCTGAAGTTGAAAAACGCGTTACGGCATCAGTTGGCTCGTGGATCAAACGACTCAATAGCTGGCTGCGAAAAGAGTTTTAATTTTTAAAGAGACCAACGCACATTAACGGTCTCAGGCGACAGGCACAACGGAGAGAGAAACTATGTTTGAACCTATGGAACTTACCAATGACGCGGTGATTAAAGTCATCGGCGTCGGCGGCGGCGGCGGTAATGCCGTTGAACACATGGTGCGCGAGCGCATCGAAGGTGTTGAATTCTTCGCGGTGAATACCGACGCTCAGGCGTTGCGTAAAACGGCGGTTGGACAGACCATTCAGATTGGTAGCGGCATCACCAAAGGTCTGGGCGCGGGTGCAAACCCGGAAGTAGGCCGTAATGCGGCAGACGAAGATCGTGAAGCTCTGCGTGCAGCGCTTGACGGCGCAGACATGGTGTTTATCGCAGCTGGCATGGGCGGCGGTACCGGTACCGGTGCCGCGCCAGTGGTTGCTGAAGTAGCAAAAGATTTAGGTATTCTGACCGTTGCTGTCGTGACTAAGCCTTTCAACTTTGAAGGTAAGAAGCGTATGGCATTCGCGGAACAGGGTATCACCGAGCTGTCCAAACATGTGGACTCTCTGATCACTATTCCGAATGACAAGCTGCTGAAAGTGCTGGGTCGCGGTATCTCCCTGCTGGATGCGTTTGGCGCCGCGAACGACGTGCTGAAAGGCGCAGTCCAGGGTATCGCTGAACTGATTACTCGTCCGGGCCTGATGAACGTCGACTTTGCAGACGTGCGCACCGTGATGTCCGAAATGGGCTACGCGATGATGGGTTCAGGCGTGGCAAGCGGTGAAGACCGTGCAGAAGAAGCGGCTGAAATGGCTATCTCTTCTCCGCTGCTGGAAGACATCGATTTGTCTGGTGCGCGCGGCGTGCTGGTCAACATTACTGCGGGCTTCGACCTGCGTCTGGATGAGTTCGAAACCGTCGGTAACACGATTCGTGCCTTTGCATCGGATAATGCGACCGTGGTTATCGGTACCTCTCTGGACCCGGATATGAACGACGAACTGCGCGTCACCGTTGTTGCAACTGGAATTGGTATGGACAAACGTCCTGAAATCACTCTGGTGACCAACAAGCAGGTACAGCAGCCGGTAATGGATCGTTACCAGCAGCACGGCATGGCGCCGTTGACGCAAGAGCAGAAACCGGTAGCGAAAGTGGTTAACGACAATACGCCGCAAACCACCAAAGAGCCGGATTATCTGGATATCCCAGCATTCCTGCGTAAGCAAGCTGATTAAGAATTAGCTGGAATTTGGGAATTGTGGCTCTTTGTGCTAAACTGGCCCACCGAATGTATAGTACACTTCGGTTGGATAGGTAATTTGGCGAGATTATACGATGATCAAACAAAGGACTCTTAAACGTATCGTTCAGGCGACTGGCGTCGGTTTGCATACCGGCAAAAAAGTCACCCTGACATTACGCCCTGCGCCGGCCAACACCGGGGTCATCTATCGTCGCACCGACTTGAATCCTCCGGTAGATTTCCCGGCCGATGCCAAATCTGTGCGTGATACCATGCTCTGTACGTGTCTGGTCAATGAGCATGATGTACGGATTTCAACCGTAGAGCACCTTAATGCTGCTCTGGCGGGTTTAGGTATCGATAACATCGTTATTGAAGTTAACGCACCGGAAATCCCGATCATGGATGGCAGTGCCGCTCCGTTCGTTTATCTGCTGCTTGATGCAGGTATTGAAGAACTGAGCAGCGCCAAAAAATTTGTTCGCATCAAAGAGACCGTTCGTGTCGAAGATGGCGATAAGTGGGCTGAGTTTAAGCCGTATAATGGTTTTACGTTGGATTTCACCATCGACTTTAACCATCCGGCGATCGACTCCAGCACGCAGCGCTACGCGATGAACTTCTCTGCGGATGCGTTCATGCGTCAGATCAGCCGTGCGCGTACTTTCGGCTTCATGCGTGATATCGAATATCTGCAGTCCCGCGGCCTGTGCCTGGGCGGCAGCTTCGATTGTGCCATCGTTGTTGACGATTATCGCGTATTGAACGAAGACGGCCTGCGTTTTGAAGATGAATTCGTTCGTCACAAAATGCTCGACGCGATCGGTGACTTGTTCATGTGTGGTCACAACATTATTGGTGCATTTACCGCGTATAAATCCGGTCATGCATTGAATAACAAACTGTTGCAGGCGGTCCTGGCAAAACAGGAAGCCTGGGAATATGTGACCTTCCAGGACGATGCAGAACTGCCGTTGGCGTTCAAAGCACCATCGGCCGTACTGGCATAACGACATACGCTGTCGCATAAATTCGACTGGTAAATCTGGCACTCTCTCCGGCCAGGTGAACCAGTCGTTTTTTTATCTTCCGAGTGCAAACCACCTTATCTGAAGCGACTTTTTCCCCACAGGTAGATTAAAATACCGTTCGATCGCTGCTTTCTTAAGCATATTTACCCGCGACTTGCTGTCATTACTGCTGTGGTGCGAACGCATTAATGGTAAGATTTGTGCGCAAAAAATGGTTTTGCATTTGTAACCCCAAACGCAGGGTATATCAGGTGGCAATAACGTGAGTGGAATACTGACGCGCTGGCGACAGTTAGGCAGACGGTACTTCTGGCCGCATCTCCTGTTGGGGATGGTCGCGGCTAGTTTTGGCCTGCCCGCGCTCGGTAATGCTGCTGAACCTAATACCCCCGCGAAGGCGACCGCCAGCAATCACGATCAAGGCGCTAAAGTTAACTTTAGCCAGCTTGCTTTGCTGGAAGCGACTAATCGCCGCCCAAATTTTACCGTCGATTACTGGCATCAACATGCCATTCGTACGGTTATCCGCCATCTTTCTTTTGCCATGGCACCTCAGGCGTTGCCCGTTGCCGAAGAGCCATTGCCAATCCAGGCGCACCATCTTGCGTTACTGAATACGCTCAGCGCGATGCTGACGCAAGAAGGCACTCCGCCCGCGACAGTAAGTCGCGTGACATACGCACACTTTACCTCTCAGGCCGCGTTTAGCGTTCCGGTCTGGATCAGCCAGCTGCAGGGTATCCGCGCTGGTCCTCAACGCCTCAGCTAAAAAAGAACCTTCCAACTTATAATTTTTGACTCCGCACCGCGGGGCGTTTGAGATTTTATTATGCTAATCAAATTATTAACGAAAGTATTCGGTAGCCGTAACGAGCGTACGCTGCGTCGTATGCGTAAAGTGGTCAATGTCATCAACGCGATGGAACCGGAGATGGAAAAACTCTCCGATGATGAACTGAAAGCGAAGACCGCTGAATTCCGCGCCCGTCTGGAAAAAGGTGCCAGCGTTGAGAGCCTGATCCCGGAAGCGTTCGCAGTAGTGCGTGAAGCGAGTAAACGCGTGTTCGGTATGCGTCACTTCGACGTTCAGCTGCTGGGCGGTATGGTGCTTAACGATCGCTGCATCGCGGAAATGCGTACTGGTGAAGGTAAAACCCTTACCGCGACGCTGCCAGCCTACCTGAACGCATTAAGCGGGAAGGGCGTACACGTGGTTACCGTGAACGACTATCTGGCTCAGCGTGATGCCGAAAATAACCGCCCGCTGTTTGAATTCCTCGGCATGACCGTTGGTATCAACATGTCTGGCCTGCCTGCGCCAGCCAAGCGTGAAGCCTACAACGCCGATATTACTTACGGTACCAACAACGAATACGGCTTTGACTACCTGCGTGACAACATGGCGTTTAGTCCGGAAGAGCGTGTTCAACGTAAACTGCACTATGCGCTGGTCGATGAAGTCGACTCCATCCTGATCGATGAAGCGCGTACGCCACTGATCATTTCCGGCCCGGCTGAAGACAGCTCGGAAATGTACAAAAAAGTGAATAAAATCATCCCGCACCTGATCCGTCAGGAGAAGGAAGATTCCGACACGTTCCAGGGCGAAGGCCACTTCTCAGTTGATGAGAAAGCGCGCCAGGTTAACCTGACCGAACGTGGTCTGGTGCTGATTGAAGAGCTGCTGGTTAACGAAGGCATTATGGACGAGGGCGAGTCACTGTACTCTCCAGGCAACATTATGCTGATGCACCACGTGACTGCCGCACTGCGTGCGCACGTGCTGTTTACCCGCGACGTAGACTACATCGTGAAAGACGGCGAAGTTATCATCGTCGATGAACACACCGGTCGTACCATGCAGGGGCGTCGCTGGTCCGATGGTCTGCACCAGGCTGTTGAAGCTAAAGAAGGCGTAGAGATCCAGAACGAGAACCAGACGCTGGCATCTATTACCTTCCAGAACTACTTCCGTTTGTACGAAAAACTGGCCGGTATGACCGGTACAGCCGACACTGAAGCGTTTGAATTTAGCTCCATCTACAAACTGGATACCGTGGTTGTGCCGACCAACCGTCCGATGATCCGTAAGGATTTACCGGATCTGGTGTACATGACCGAAGCGGAAAAA
This sequence comes from Citrobacter sp. B72, assembly GCF_016894305.1. Lineage (NCBI taxonomy): Bacteria > Pseudomonadati > Pseudomonadota > Gammaproteobacteria > Enterobacterales > Enterobacteriaceae > Citrobacter > Citrobacter sp. B72. The sequence continues at coordinate 3,993,234 of NZ_CP069801.1, read as the reverse complement.
ATTCAGGCGATCATTGAAGATATTAAAGAGCGTACTGCAAATGGCCAGCCGGTACTGGTAGGTACTATCTCCATTGAAAAATCGGAAGTAGTGTCTAACGAGCTGAGCAAAGCGGGTATCAAACACAATGTTCTGAACGCCAAGTTCCACGCCAACGAAGCTGCAATCGTCGCCCAGGCGGGTTACCCGTCAGCCGTGACTATCGCGACGAACATGGCCGGTCGTGGTACCGATATCGTACTGGGCGGTAGCTGGCAGGCGGAAGTTGCCGAGCTGGAAAACCCAACTCCGGAACAAATCGCGCAGATTAAAGCCGATTGGCAGGTTCGCCATGACGCGGTATTAGCTGCCGGTGGCTTGCATATTATCGGTACCGAGCGTCACGAATCTCGCCGTATCGATAACCAGCTGCGTGGTCGTTCGGGTCGTCAGGGTGATGCGGGCTCTTCCCGTTTCTATCTGTCGATGGAAGATGCGCTGATGCGTATTTTTGCCTCTGACCGCGTGTCAGGCATGATGCGTAAACTGGGTATGAAGCCTGGCGAAGCCATTGAACACCCATGGGTGACCAAAGCAATTGCTAACGCGCAGCGTAAAGTGGAAAGCCGCAACTTCGATATTCGTAAGCAGCTGCTGGAATATGATGACGTTGCCAACGATCAGCGCCGTGCTATCTACACCCAGCGTAATGAACTGCTGGACGTAACTGACGTTAGCGAAACCATCAACAGCATCCGTGAAGATGTCTTCAAAGCAACTATTGATGCCTATATTCCGCCGCAGTCTCTGGAAGAAATGTGGGATATCCCGGGTCTGCAGGAACGTCTGAAAAACGACTTCGATCTTGAGATGCCGATTTCAGAGTGGCTGGATAAAGAGCCTGAGCTGCACGAAGAAACGCTGCGTGAACGTATCCTGGCAAACGCCATCGAAGTTTATCAGCGTAAAGAAGAAGTTGTGGGCGCGGAGATGATGCGTCACTTCGAAAAAGGCGTGATGCTGCAAACTCTCGACTCCCTGTGGAAAGAGCACCTTGCTGCGATGGACTATCTGCGCCAGGGTATCCACCTGCGTGGTTATGCGCAAAAAGATCCGAAGCAGGAATACAAGCGTGAATCCTTCTCTATGTTTGCGTCAATGCTGGAATCACTGAAATATGAAGTGATCAGCACCCTGAGCAAAGTTCAGGTGCGTATGCCTGAAGAAGTCGAAGCCATGGAGCAGCAGCGTCGTGAAGAAGCTGAGCGCTTAGCGCAGATGCAGCAGTTGAGTCATAAAGGCGACGATTCTGCCGGGGCAGAAGAGCTGGCAGCACAAACCGGCGATCGTAAAGTGGGTCGTAACGATCCGTGTCCTTGCGGCTCTGGCAAAAAATACAAACAGTGCCACGGCCGTCTGAGCTAAGAAAATAACTTACTGAAAAGGCGCAGAATTCTGCGCCTTTTTTATGGACGATAAAGATGAAAATACTGCAAATCGCCGTCGGGATTATTCGTAATCAGCAACATGAAATTTTTATCACCCAGCGTGCGGCTGATGCCCACATGGCCAATAAGCTGGAGTTCCCCGGCGGGAAAATTGAAGCGGGTGAAACGCCGGAGCAGGCGCTGATTCGCGAGCTACAGGAAGAAGTGGGGATCACGCCGACTCAAAGCTCATTGTTCGAAAAGCTGGAGTATCAGTTTCCGGACAGGCATATCACTCTGTGGTTCTGGCTGGTTGAAAGTTGGAAAGGCGAGCCGTGGGGAAAAGAGGGGCAACCGGCGCAGTGGATTGCGCAAGATGCTCTGAATGCGCAGGATTTCCCGCCCGCGAATGCACCGGTCATTGAAAAGCTGATAGCTGGCTAATGGTGCTGTAGGCCGGATAAGGCAACGACGCATCCGGCAAATTATGGCGGGGGCGCTACGCTTGCCCGCCCTACGTTTTAGTTCGTAGGCCTGATAAGCGCAGCGCCACCAGGCAAAACAACATAAAATGTCGGATGCGGCGTGCCTTATCCGACCCACCGTTTTAGCAGAATTACTTCTGCTCTTCACTCCAGTCGTCGCTTTCTGACAGATCACCAGAGCTTGGGATGCGTTTCTCTTCTGCGGCCCACTCTCCCAGATCGATTAACTGGCAGCGCTTGCTGCAGAATGGGCGAAACGGACTGACCTCAGCCCATACTACAGGCTTGCCGCAGGTTGGGCAGTTGACGATGGTTTGTTCAGACATGTTGACTCCTTAACAGCACGCCAGTTCAAAATCGAGGCGCTCAGGCACCTGACCATTCTCGCTATCCAGCGGCATAAAGCGGATGGCAAAACGGCTCTTATGACCAGAAATTTGCGGATAAAGCAGCGAATCAAGCGGCAGCTGTAAGCGCAGCAGATCTGCATCTTCGCCGTTGTCCTGATAAAAACCATTCAGGCTGGTTTGCTTACGAAACGGCGCTGAGTTGCGAATTAAATCCAGTACCAGCGACAGCGCCTGATTGAGCGGATTCAGGCTGGCAAGCCAGGTTTCAACCTGCGCGTCACGATGCGACTGTGCCAGGTGTAACCAGATATGCAGGGTCGGCAGATCGAAACTGCAGCACCCGCCAGGAATACTTAAACGCTGACGTACGAGACCAATCAGACGATCTTCGCGCAGCGTCTGTCCAATACGCGGGGCAGAAATCAGAATGCTACCTGCACTTTTTAGCTGCTGACGCAAAGAGTCGATTCTGCTTTGATCGACGCCGGGAACTTCGACCCAGGCCTGGAGTTTACGCTGCTGTCGCTCCAGTTCTTTGAGGAGTTCGGTACGGACTTCGCCGCGTTCAAATACATCCAGTAAATCTCCGATATTGCGGAAAAAATGCAGAGCGCCGGCATGGTCAGCAATGGGCAAATTAACGGAGAGCTGTTGGATTAAAAACTCAATGCGCAGCCATGTACGCATCTTCTCATTGAGAGGGTGTTCAAAAAGGACCTGGGTGTGCATTACGGTTTTTCCTGTGAGACAAACTGCGACGCGCATTGCAAATAGAGCGCGTGCAGGCGGGCGACATCCGAGGCGATGGCTTCCGGTGCGCCATTATTATCAATAACATCGTCTGCCACGGCCAGCCGCGCTTCACGCGTTGCCTGGGCAGCAAGAATTTGTTCAACATGCTCACGCGTGACGTCATCACGCTGCATGGTGCGTCTGAGCTGGGTTTCGGGGGTGACATCCACCACGAGTACGCGGTCGGCTTTTTTATACAGCGAATTTTCCACCAGCAAAGGGACAACCCATAGCAAATAAGGAGAGGTTGCTTGCTGAAACTGACGCTGGGTTTCCTGCTGAATAAGCGGATGAAGCAGAGCATTCAGCCAGCTTTTCTCCTCAGGATTGGAAAAAATGCGTTCGCGTAAAATGCGTCGCTGCAACGATCCGTCTGCGGCTATAACGTCGGAACCAAAATGTTCTTCGATCGCCTTAAGAGCAGGTGTGCCGGGTTCAACCACCTGGCGCGCAATAATATCTGCATCAATGACGTTTATTCCGAGGTCAGCGAACGCATTTGCAACGGTGCTTTTACCACTGCCAATGCCGCCGGTTAAGGCTACCGTATACCTCATAGATGCCGATCCTGGAGTTTAAGTTTGATTATCAAACAGTTAAAAGTTATGCGTGCGAAGGCGAGGCTGCTGCAGGATTAACCTACTATTCGCCAGGTAAATTTATGGGATTGTAGCGTAAAAAAAGAGAATTTCGCAGTCTTGCGCGGCATTGATTAGTGCGTATGATAGCGTCACTGGAGTTGTGAGTTTCGATTTTTCGCCATTAACCCCAGGAATCCGCACATGCGTATCGAAGAAGATCTGAAGTTAGGTTTCAAAGACGTTCTTATCCGCCCTAAGCGTTCTACTCTCAAAAGCCGTTCCGATGTTGAACTGGAACGTCAATTTACCTTTAAGCATTCAGGTCAGACCTGGTCCGGCGTACCTATTATTGCCGCGAACATGGACACTGTCGGGACGTTTGCCATGGCAACGGCACTGGCATCCTTCGACATCCTGACCGCTGTGCACAAACACTATTCTGTTGAAGACTGGGCCGCCTTCATCGCAGAGAGCTCTGCCGATGTGCTTAAACACGTAATGGTTTCAACCGGTACGTCTGATGCAGATTTCGAAAAAACTAAACAGATTCTGGCGCTCAACCCCGCGTTGAACTTTATCTGCATTGATGTGGCTAATGGCTACTCAGAGCATTTTGTTCAGTTCGTGTCGAAAGCGCGTGAAGCATGGCCGACAAAAACGATCTGTGCGGGCAATGTGGTCACCGGTGAAATGTGCGAAGAGCTGGTGCTCTCCGGTGCTGATATTGTCAAAGTTGGCATTGGCCCAGGTTCTGTATGTACCACGCGTGTAAAAACCGGCGTTGGCTATCCACAGCTTTCTGCGGTTATTGAATGCGCCGATGCAGCCCACGGTCTGGGTGGCATGATTGTCAGCGACGGCGGCTGCACAATGCCGGGTGATGTGGCAAAAGCGTTCGGTGGCGGCGCAGACTTCGTGATGCTCGGCGGCATGCTGGCTGGTCATGAAGAAAGTGGCGGCAAAATTGTTGAAGAGAACGGTGAGAAATTCATGCTGTTCTACGGTATGAGCTCTGAATCTGCCATGACGCGTCACGTAGGTGGTGTTGCACAGTACCGCGCTGCAGAAGGTAAAACCGTCAAGCTGCCACTGCGCGGCCCGGTTGATAATACCGCTCGCGATATCCTCGGCGGTTTGCGTTCTGCTTGTACCTATGTGGGCGCATCCCGTCTGAAAGAGCTGACCAAACGTACAACGTTTATTCGTGTACAGGAACAAGAAAACCGTGTTTTCAATAGCCTGTAAGAACAGCTAGTTCTGTGAAATGCCTGATGGCGTTACGCCGTCATCAGGCATTTGAATCTATCCCACCCCGCTCATCGCATCTCCCAAATGGAAAATCGGTAAATACATCGCGACGACCAGTGTACCGATGATAAGCCCCGTAATGACCAGCAACGCAGGCTCAAGTAATGCAGCCAAATTCTCAGCCTGAGCCAGGGTTTTCTCGCCATGGTGATGAGCAAGATTGCGCAGCATTGCATCCAGCGAGCCGGAAGCTTCACCAGTTCTGACCAGCTGTATACACAATGGGCTGAATTCACCACTATTTTTAAGCGCTAACCAGATCGGTTTTCCAGAGCTGATGTCCTGCTGAACCAGTGCTAAACGTTGAGACCAGAAAGGGTTAGCCAGCGTTTCGGTAACGCTCTCAAGCCCCTGCAAAAAGGGAATGCCTGCATTTTGCGTTAACGCCAGAACAGTGAAGATCTGCGTGAGTTTTTGCCCTCTCACCATCGGCCCTATGACCGGGAGGCTGAGCAGCAATTTCTGGCGCAGAATGAGCCAGTACGGTTTCTGCTTTATCAAATGATGTGTGGCAACTGCTACCAGGCCAAGCGCTACCGCCAGCCATCCCCATTGGCTGCTACAGTGTGCGATGGTAATAATCCACTGAGTGAGCGCCGGTAGCGGGGTGTTGAACGTCTGGTAGATAGCGGCAAACTCAGGGAGTACAAACTGCAGCATCGCAAATACGACCATCACCGCCATTGTTATGATGATGATCGGATAGCGCAGGGCCTTTTTAACTTTATCAGCAAGTTGCTGTTGTTTCTTTTGCTGGTAGGCGAGTTCAAAACAGCAGTCGTCCAGCTTACCCGTAAGTTCTCCGGTACGGATCATTGCCAGGTAAAGGGGCGGAAAAACGTGTTGCCATTGTGATAACGAGGCGGAGAGGGTTATGCCCTGTTCCATATCGTAAGCCAGCGTACGCAGTAGCGCCTGCCATTGACTGCTGGGATGCTGTTCAGCAAGCAGAGCTAGCCCTGTTGAGAGCGTTAACCCTGCCTTTAGCAATGTCGCCAACTGGTGTATGGTTTCGGCACTTCTTGTACGGCTCCAGTGTGAGATTTTGACACGCATACGTTTAATGCGCAGCGGCGTAATCTGTTGTTCCTCAAGAGTCAGCATCAATGACGGTCGGGTATCGGCCCATAGCGTTCCTTCCAGAGATTTACCTTCGTTGTTAATGCCTTGCCAGCGCCAAAGCTGTTTAGCGGACATGGGGCATGCCCAGTACACGAATCAGCTCTTCAAATGTCGTTAACCCTTGCTCGACGGCCTGACAGCCATTCTCGAAAAGCGTTCTCATTCCTGATTGCTGAGCATCAGATTCCACTTCGTCTACGGATGTGCCACTGGCAATACTCTGACGTAATACCGGAGTAACCGGGAGGACTTCAAACAATGCCGTACGGCCATAAAATCCGTGATAACAATGTTTGCAGCCAGGGGCCTGCCAATTCGGTAGTGGTGTAGGCCAGACAGATTTCGGGAGCGTGATAGGCGTACTCTGACGTTGTCGGCAATGGGGGCACAACTTTCTGACCAACCGCTGTGCAATAACGAGCGTCAGCGCGGAGGCGATCATCCAGCGTGCGACACCCATTTGTTGCAGGCGCACCAGCGTTTCACTGGTGGAATTGGTATGCAGCGTAGAAAGAACCAGATGGCCGGTTTGCGCTGCTTTAAGGGCTATTTCGGCCGTTTCGCCATCGCGGATTTCACCCACCATGATAATGTCGGGATCCTGGCGCAGCAGAGCACGTAAGACTCCCTGAAAAGTCAGGCCGGCGCGTGGGTGAATTTGCGTCTGGTTGAGACCTGCGATCGGGAGCTCTACCGGATCTTCCACGCTACAAAGATTCACATCCGGGGTGTTTCGGGTTTGCAGCGCACTGTACAGCGTGACCGTTTTGCCGCTTCCGGTAGGTCCGGTCACCAGAATCAGCCCCTGAGGCTGCTGCAAGGCTTGCGAAAATGCGGCCAGCTGCGCGTCTTGCATTCCCAGCGCCGTGATCTCCAGTGACTGATCGACTTGATGAAGTAGCCGTAACACGACTTTTTCGCCGTAGCGACAGGGCAGGGTGGCGATGCGAAACGAGACCGGCTCTCCTGAAATCTCAACGGTAAATTGTCCGTCTTGTGGAAGCCGATGCTCGGCAATATCTAGGCTGCCTAATACTTTTAACCTTGCGGTGATGGCAATGCCCATCTCGGTCGTGACTTCCGGTAAAGCGTGAAGCACGCCATCTACGCGTAATCTGATTCGATAGTGATTTTCCTCGGGTTCAAAATGAATATCAGAAGCCCGTTGCGTCAGAGCGGAATGAAACGTCTGATTCAGCAAGTCTGCCGCGCTGGCGCTGCTTTTCGTGACTACTGCCGGGAGCATTTTCTGCGGTGTATGCGTGTGGCCTTCCATTTGCTGACGTGTCCAGCAGACAATGTCGATGTGTCGGGTGGTGGCAAAATGCAGCGCATCCAGCAGCTCGTGTGATGGGGCGTCTACGACGGCGATATGCACCACTTCATTGTCTGCATCCAGTAATATTGCCTGATAACGTTGGCATAGTGCCGTAAGTTGGGTGGTGTTCATCTCTGTTCCTTAGTGGGTATCGAAGCGGAAAACGTCTTCACAGGCCTGCTGCAATGCGCTGTCGTTCTGGATGACGCAGTTTCGGTTCCAGCCGGTAATGCCGTTGGCATTGTCCCAACCAGGCGTCATGGTGATGCTTAGCCCGTTCAGGCTTTCCTGCCCACTAAGGCTGACAACTCCCTTTTCAACGCTCATGGCTGAGACGTAACGGGTAGTTGTTGGAGAGGGAATACCATTCGTTCCGGCATCGCAGGTATTTGTTCCGCCATGCTCCAGTGCACAGAGCTCAACCGCCGTGCGATAGGGGACAAATGTTTGCAGCATGTCCGTCAGCGCGGCTTTGCGCAGATAGTTTTGATATGCCGGAATGCCGATGGCGCTAAGGATGGCAATAATGCCAATCACCACCATGAGTTCGATAAGCGTAAAGCCTCGTTGCTTGTTCATCGTTCGCTCCTTGAGTTTGCTGGCGCTACTTTGGCAAACCGACGGGAGGACGGCGAGAGACAAAAAACAAAACGGGAAAGCGGGTTCAGAGGATTTTTACGAAATTACAGAGTCAGACAATGTACTTGCGAAGAGACTCGAAGAAACTGCCGGGTGGTGGTGTAAATGCCGTATTCGGCTTACGGAATAAACCTGTGTAGTAGGCCCGATAAGCGAAGCGTCATCGGGCAATACAATCAGCAATTAGCAAAATCGCATGGAGAGATCGAGTGCGCGAACATGTTTGGTCAGCGCGCCAACGGAGATAAAGTCCACACCGGTTTCGGCAAATTCGCGCAGCGTTTCATGGGTGACGTTGCCCGACACTTCCAGACGCGCCTGGCCGTTGGTGCGTTTTACCGCTTCGCGCATTTGGTCAGTTTCGAAGTTATCGAGCATGATGATATCGGCCCCGGCTTTCAGCGCGTCGTCCAGTTCATCCAGGCTTTCTACTTCGACTTCAACCGGCACATCCGGGTGCAACCAGAAGGCTTTTTCGACGGCCTGACGTACCGAGCCGGAAGCAATAATGTGGTTTTCTTTAATCAGGAAGGCGTCGGACAGCCCCAAACGATGATTCGCGCCGCCGCCGCACAATACGGCGTATTTTAGCGCGGTACGCAGTCCCGGCAGGGTTTTGCGCGTATCCAGCAGTTGGGTCTTGGTTCCCGCTAACAGGTCGACGTATTTACGCACTTCACTCGCTACACCTGAAAGCGTCTGCACAAAATTCAGCGCAGTACGTTCACCGGTCAGTAAAACGCGGGAAGGGCCGTCCAGTTCAAACAGCGGCTGATTGGCCTTTATGCTGTCGCCATCTTCGACATGCCAAGTGATGTTGACATCATCGCCAGCCAGCTGAATAAAGACCTCTTCCACCCAACGTTTTCCACAAAAAACGCCATCTTCGCGGGTGATTACGGTGGCATGGGAGCGCATGTCTTCGGGTAAAAGCTGTGCGGTGATATCGTTATTGGCATCAACTTCTCCGCCTAAATCTTCACGCAGCGCCTGAGCTACAGCGGCAGGGATATCCAGATTTATGCGTTCCAACAGCGCGTCACGTCGGTAGTCAGGGTTATAGCGGCGAGGCGGCATGATAAAACTCCAAATTGCTAACGAATCATAAGGTGGAAACATGCTACCCTGAACCTGATATGAGCACCACCAATAAGGAGATTCTGCATGTTGTTAGACGAGGGCTGGCTGGCAGAGGCGCGACGCGTCCCCTCTCCGCATTACGATTGCCGCCCGGATGACGAAAACCCTTCTCTGCTGGTGGTGCATAATATCAGCCTGCCGCCCGGCGAGTTTGGCGGCCCGTGGATAGACGCGCTGTTTACAGGCACGATTGATCCCAACGCCCATCCTTATTTTGCTGGGATCGCCCATCTGCGTGTTTCAGCCCATTGTTTGATTCGCCGTGACGGTGAAATCGTGCAATATGTGCCTTTTGATAAACGCGCCTGGCATGCGGGTGTGTCGAGCTATCAAGGGCGAGAACGCTGTAATGATTTTTCAATTGGTATTGAGTTGGAAGGGACGGATACGCTGGCCTATACCGATGCGCAGTATCAGCAACTGGCTGCCGTGACGAATACTCTGATTACGCGTTATCCGGCCATTGCTAACAACATGACAGGACATTGCAATATTGCGCCCGAGCGTAAGACCGATCCCGGGCCGTCCTTTGACTGGGCAAGGTTCCGCGCCCTGGTCACCCCCTCGTCGCACAAGGAGATGACATGACGCTGTTTACAACATTATTGGTGTTGATTGTTGAACGCCTGTTTAAGCTGGGTGAGCACTGGCAGCTTGATCACCGGATTGAAGCTTTTTTCCGCCGGATTAAGCATTTTTCGATGATGCGTACGGTAGGCATGACTCTGATTGCGATGGGAGTGACATTTCTGCTACTGCGCGCACTTCATGGGCTGTTGTTTAATGTTCCGTTGCTGGTGGCGTGGATCTTAATTGGCTTGCTGTGCATCGGTGCTGGCAAGGCGCGCCTTCACTATCACGCTTACCTGAACGCGGCTGCTCGCGATGATGCTCACGCCCGTGATGCGATGGCCAGCGAGCTGACGCTTATCCATGGGGTTCCGCCGGACTGCGATGAGCGTGAATTCTTGCGCGAACTGCAGAACGCGCTGTTATGGAACAACTTCCGCTTTTATCTGGCGCCGTTATTTTGGCTGATTGTCGGTGGTCCATGGGGACCTGTGACGCTGGTTGGTTATGCTTTTTTACGTGCCTGGCAGTCCTGGCTGGCGCGCTATCAGACACCGCACCAGCGTCTGCAATCAGGTATTGATGCGATCCTGCATGTGCTGGATTGGATCCCGGTGCGTCTGGCGGGCGTGGTCTATGCGCTGTTGGGACATGGCGAGAAGGCGCTGCCGGCCTGGCTTGCCTCGCTTGCGGATCTGCACACGTCGCAATATCAGGTGCTTACGCGTCTGGCGCAGTTCTCGCTGGCGCGTGAACCGCACACCGATAAAGTCGAAACGCCAAAAGCCGCCGTTTCGCTGGCGAAGAAAACCTCGTTTGTGGTGGTGGTGGTTATTGCGGTGCTCACCATTTATGGGGCATTAGTATAGCGTTGTGCCGGATGGCGCTAATGCTTATCCGGCCTACAATGAAAAAACGTGTAGGCCCGGTAAGCGTTAGCGCCACCGGGCAGTGCAGCGGTTTAGTTCGTATCAGCAGGCGGGATGCCAAAATCTGGCATGCCGTTTTCGTCCCAACGCACGAGCTTCAGACGAGTGTGGCGGTTTGGGTCGTACAGCGGATCGCCCTCGATTTCGGTGTAGTTTCTCGCGTGATACACCAGCACATCTTCACCTTCCGGCGTTTGTGTAAAGCTGTTGTGTCCTGGCCCAAACTGGAGGTTTTCATAACTGGTGGTAAAGACCGGGCGCGGTGATTTGTGCCAGTTCTGCGGGTTGAGCGGATCGGCGTTGAGGTCAATCCACAATAATCCCATACAGTAGTTCTCATCGGTGGCGCTGGCGGAATAGCTGATAAACAGCTTATCGCCGTGAACCATGACGGCAGGACCTTCATTGACCCAAAAACCCCGGCATTCCCAGTCATACTCAGGGTGACTTAGCATGACCGGCTCGCCTTTAATCGTCCATGGATTTTCCAGCTCAGCGAGATAGATATTGGAGTTTCCGGCGATATCGGGCGACTTCTGCGCCCAGAGGTACCACTGTTTCCCCTGATGGTTAAAGGTGGTGGCATCAAGCGCAAAGGTATCAAACTGCGTTTTAATCTGACCTTTCTCCGTCCACTGCCCGGTCAGCGGATCGGCGTCGGCACATTCGAGCGCAAACATGCGATGCTGGAACATCCCCAGCTTATCGAGCGACTGTGTGTGAGTGGCAGCAAAATAGATGTACCACTTGCCTGCCAGATGATGGATTTCGGGTGCCCAGATGAGTTGGCTCATGGGGCCGCTTTCTGGTTTGTGCCAGACGACAACCGGGGCGGCGGTGCGCAACCCCTCCAGCGAGTCGGCCCGGCGTATCTCCAGTCGGTCATATTCGGGTACTGAAGCAATGAAATAATAGTGGCTACCGTCACGTAAGATAAACGGATCGGCACGCTGTTCAATAAAGGGATTTGGCCACTGATTCATTAGGCTTTCCTTACGGTTTCAGTCGTTTTTATATCGTGGTATTCATTCAGTTCACGGTAGTTGGCGCGGCGCTTTTCTAAGTCTGTCTGGATTTGCTGCATAAACTCGCGGTCAACTTTCAGCAGACGAACCACGCCTGCGGTAATCAGGTAGCCTACGCCCGGTATGATGGTAAACAGCAGCATAATACCGTTAATGGCAGAGTCGCTTTGCGCTTTCGCCCCTGCGTCGTAGCCGTACCAGGATAGCAGGAAGCCGACCATCGCTCCGGCAATCGCCAGGCCCAGTTTCAGGAAGAACAGGTTACCGGAGAAGCTGATCCCGGTGATGCGTTTACCGGTTTTCCACTCGCCATAGTCATCGACATCCGCCATCAGCGACCAGTGCAGCGGAGAAGGGATTTGGTGCAGGATGTTGAGCAGGAAGTAGAGCACCATAATCATCATGGTGGCTTTCGGATCGAAGAAGTAAAACGCGGCAGAGAAAATCGCCAGGATAATATTGGTCCAGAAGAAGACTTTCAGTTTGCACCAGCGATCGGTTAATACCTTCGCCAGCATACTGCCGATCATCATGCCGACCACACCAAGACTGATAAACAGCGTGGCGAACTGCGTGCTTTGCTGCATAACCCATGTCACGTAGTACATGGTGGCAGCCATGCGAATAAAGCCAGGACAGACGTTGCACAATGTTAACAGCAGAATTTTTACCCACTGATCGTTCTTCCACACGTCTTTCAGATCGGCTTTTAAATCGTCATTGGTCTGGACAGCAGGGCGTACGCGTTCACGGACCGTAGCGAAGCAAAACAGGAACATACACATGCCGATGAAAGCCAGAACCGCCATCGCCATCTGATACCCTTTGGCTTTGTCTTCCCCGCCGAACCAGTCGGCCATTGGCAGCAAGGTGAGGGACAGCAGCAGGGTTGCAATGCCTACCAACACAAAGCGATATGACTGGCAGGCGACGCGTTCCTTCGGATCGTTGGTGATAACGCTGCCGAGCGAGCAGTAGGGAATGTTGATCGCTGTATAAGTAATAGATAGCAGGAAGTAGGTAACGAACGCATAGATAACTTTGCTGTTATAGGTCCACTCTGGAGTGGTAAACATCAGTACGCTGAATAATGCGTACGGGAAAGCCATCCATAAAAGCCATGGACGAAATCGACCATATTTACTACGAGTGCGGTCGGCCATCGCGCCCATTATAGGGTCGGTAACGGCGTCGATAACGCGTACTGAGAGCAGTAATACGCCGACCAGTGCAGGTGCCAGACCAAAAATGTCTGTGTAAAAATAGTTAACAAACAACATGATGGCGCCAAAGATGATGTTGCATCCGGCGTCGCCCATTCCATAGCCGATCTTTTCTTTCACCGTGAGCTTACTGGTTTCCATCAACTGCACTCCATTAATGAGATATGGAGAGAATTATTGTCCGGCACCGGTGTTTTTGCGTTGCAGGATAACGCCGCTGATATGGACTAAACAGTCGTGAGTGGGAAAGTGTGAGACAGGTAACAACCCCCACCTGACGCAGGTGGGGGGAGGGGGGATTAATGCGCTTTAACCGCGCCGGCCGTTTTCTGTTTACACAGGTAGCCGATGCCAAGAATGGCAATCCATACAGGGATTAAGTACACCGAGATCGCCATACCCGGCGTCATCAGCATAATCACCAGTACTGCAGCCATGAAAATCAGGCACACCCAGTTACCCAGCGGATAGAGCAGCGCCGGGAAGCGGGTGGTAACACCCTGCTGCTGTTTGGCTTTGCGGAACTTCATGTGTGCCAGGCTAATCATTGCCCAGTTGATCACCAGTGCGGAAACCACCAGCGCCATCAGCAGGCCAAAGGCGGATTCCGGTGCCAGGTAGTTGATCAGCACACACAGAGCCGTCACCAGTGCGGAAACCAGAATGGTGTTCACCGGTACACCGCGTTTGTCGACGTTCATCAGCGCTTTCGGTGCATTGCCCTGCTGTGCCAGACCGAACAGCATACGGCTGTTGCAGTATACGCAGCTGTTATAGACAGAAAGGGCGGCAGTCAGCACTACGATGTTCAGGGCATTAGCAACAAAGGTGTCTCCCAGCTCGTGGAAAATAAGGACAAACGGGCTGGTATCGGCCGTGACACGCGTCCACGGCATCAGGGAAAGCAGAACCGCCAGCGAACCCACATAGAAAATCAGGATACGGTAGATAACCTGGTTGGTCGCTTTGGGAATGCTTTGCTCCGGGTTATCCGCTTCTGCTGCGGTGATCCCGACCAGCTCCAGCCCACCGAAAGAGAACATAATAATAGCCATCATCATCACCAGTCCGGTGAAGCCGTGCGGCAGGAAGCCACCCTGGCTCCACAGGTTGCTGACGCTGGCCTGCGGGCCGCCGTTACCGCTAAACAGTAACCAGCCGCCGAACAGGATCATCGCTACGACGGCAATGACTTTAATAATGGCGAACCAGAACTCCATCTCACCAAACACTTTCACGTTGGTCAGGTTGATGGCGTTGATCAGCACAAAGAAGGCAGCCGCAGACACCCATGTTGGGATCTCCGGGTACCAGAACTGGATGTATTTACCCACGGCAGTTAGCTCAGCCATGGCAACCAATACGTACAGCACCCAATAGTTCCAGCCGGAAGAGAATCCCGCGAAACCGCCCCAGTATTTATAAGCAAAGTGACTAAATGAGCCTGCAACGGGCTCTTCAACCACCATTTCACCTAACTGACGCATAATCAAAAAGGCGATAAAGCCGGCAATAGCGTAACCCAGAATAATACCCGGTCCTGCAGACTGGATAACGGATGCGCTACCGAGGAATAACCCGGTACCAATCGCGCCACCCAGCGCGATTAGCTGTATATGGCGGTTCTTAAGGCCGCGCTTGAGCTGATCGCCATGCTGTTGACTTTCCATCATGAAACCTCGTGTGTGGTTTTACTCTTCATATTTCGAGTGCTTATTTTTTGAACTACGCAGCAATGCGTGTGTAAGTTTGCAATTCCGTTTGTTGTATTAATTTGTTTACAGATGCTTTTGATAAAATGTTGCCTTAATACTTTTGTCTTGATCAGAATAATGATATGCGAGCGCGAATGCACCTGCTTTATGCGGGGAAGATGACGACTTGAATAAAAAGAAACCATTTGTAAATGCGAGTTTATCTACCACAAAATTTCCATTTTGAATTTCTATTCATTAATAGTGGTTGATATATCGATAAATAAGCAGGTGAATCGGTTCAGATGAGATAATTTTTCGTTTCAATTCCGTTAAAACTACCACGAGGTGGGTAAATTTAACATTTGTGCATAGTTACATGTTTGAAACGTTATTTCTGTAATGTTGTTAAAATATGCCTCCTTTACTGATTTCAATCAAAACCTGTATGGACAGAAGGTGAATACTTTGTTACTTTAGCGTCAAGAACATGAAATTGGTAAGACCAATTGACTCCGGGCAAATGGCTTAAGACAGGAAATCATGGCCTACAGCAAAATCCGCCAACCAAAACTCTCCGATGTGATTGAGCAGCAGCTGGAGTTTTTAATTCTTGAGGGGACACTTCGCCCCGGAGAAAAACTCCCACCGGAACGCGAGCTGGCAAAACAGTTCGACGTCTCCCGCCCCTCCTTACGCGAGGCGATCCAACGCCTTGAAGCGAAGGGCTTACTGCTTCGTCGTCAGGGCGGTGGCACTTTTGTTCAGAGCAGCCTGTGGCAGAGCTTTAGCGACCCACTGGTAGAGCTGCTCTCCGACCATCCTGAATCCCAGTTTGACCTGCTTGAGACGCGCCATGCGCTGGAAGGTATTGCGGCTTATTACGCTGCACTGCGCAGCACGGATGAAGACAAAACGCGTATCCGTGAACTCCACCATGCGATCGAGCTTGCTCAACAGTCCGGCGATCTTGACGGCGAATCTGATGCGGTACTCCAGTATCAAATTGCTGTCACCGAAGCGGCACACAATGTGGTGCTGCTCCATTTGCTAAGGTGTATGGAGCCGATGCTGGCCCAGAACGTTCGGCAAAACTTCGAATTGCTGTATGCGCGTCGTGAAATGCTGCCACTGGTTAGCAGTCACCGTACCCGTATTTTTGAAGCAATTATTGCCGGGAAGCCGGAAGAGGCGCGTGAAGCGTCCCACCGTCACCTGGCGTTTATCGAAGAGATCCTGCTGGACAGAAGCCGTGAGGAAAGCCGTCGTGAACGCGCCTTACGCCGTCTGGAGCAACGAAAGAATTAGTGATTTTTCTGGTAGAACGTTAACCAGAAGATGTTGTAAATCAAGCGCCATATAAAGTGCGCGGCAACTAAACGCAGAACCTGTCTTATTACGCTCTCTGGCGAGAACGTAATGGGACAGGTTCCAGATAACTCAACGTATTAGATAGATAAGGAATACCCCCATGTCAGAACGTTTCCCAAATGACGTGGATCCGATCGAAACTCGCGACTGGCTACAGGCGATCGAATCGGTCATCCGCGAAGAAGGTGTTGAGCGTGCTCAGTATCTGATCGACCAACTGCTTTCAGAAGCCCGCAAAGGCGGCGTGAAAGTAGCGGCAGGTGCAGGGGCCAGCAATTATGTAAACACTATTGCCGTTGAAGATGAACCGGAATACCCGGGCAATCTGGAGCTGGAACGTCGTATTCGTTCTGCTATCCGCTGGAACGCCATCATGACCGTACTGCGCGCGTCTAAAAAGGACCTCGAGCTGGGTGGCCACATGGCATCCTTCCAGTCCTCCGCAACGGTATATGATGTTTGCTTCAACCACTTCTTCCGCGCACGCAACGAGCAAGATGGCGGCGATCTGGTGTACTTCCAGGGTCACATCTCTCCGGGCATCTACGCACGCGCATTCCTGGAAGGTCGTCTGACTGAAGAGCAGATGAACAACTTCCGTCAGGAAGTACATGGCAAAGGCCTGTCTTCCTACCCGCACCCGAAACTGATGCCAGAATTCTGGCAGTTCCCGACCGTATCTATGGGTCTGGGCCCAATCGGTGCTATCTACCAGGCTAAATTCCTGAAATATCTGGAACACCGTGGCCTGAAAGATACCTCTAAACAGACCGTTTACGCCTTCCTGGGCGACGGCGAGATGGATGAGCCAGAATCTAAAGGTGCGATCACCATCGCGACCCGTGAAAAACTGGACAACCTGGTCTTTGTTATCAACTGTAACCTGCAGCGTCTTGACGGCCCGGTAACCGGTAACGGCAAGATTGTTAACGAACTGGAAGGCATCTTCGCGGGCGCTGGCTGGAACGTTATCAAAGTCATGTGGGGCGGTCGTTGGGATGAGCTGCTGCGTAAAGACACCAGCGGTAAACTGATCCAGCTGATGAACGAAACCGTTGACGGCGACTACCAGACCTTCAAATCCAAAGATGGCGCATACGTACGTGAGCACTTCTTCGGTAAATACCCGGAAACCGCAGCACTGGTTGCTGACTGGACTGACGAGCAGATTTGGGCTCTGAACCGTGGTGGTCACGATCCGAAGAAAGTCTACGCTGCACTGAAAAAAGCGCAGGAAACCAAAGGCAGAGCAACTGTAATCCTGGCCCATACCATCAAAGGTTACGGCATGGGTGACACCGCTGAAGGTAAAAACATCGCTCACCAGGTTAAGAAAATGAACATGGACGGCGTGCGTTATATCCGCGACCGCTTCAACGTTCCTGTGACCGATGAGCAGGTTGAAAACCTGTCTTACATCACCTTCCCGGAAGGTTCTGAAGAGCACACTTATCTGCACGCTCAGCGTCAGAAACTGCATGGCTACCTGCCAGCTCGTCAGCCGAACTTCACCGAGAAGCTGGAACTGCCAGCTCTGGAAGACTTCGGTGCGCTGCTGGAAGAACAGAACAAAGAAATCTCCACCACTATCGCTTTCGTTCGTGCCCTGAACGTGATGCTGAAGAACAAGTCGATCAAAGATCGTCTGGTTCCGATCATCGCTGACGAAGCGCGTACTTTCGGTATGGAAGGTCTGTTCCGTCAGATTGGTATCTACAGCCCGAACGGTCAGCAGTACACCCCGCAGGACCGTGAGCAGGTTGCTTACTATAAAGAAGACGAGAAAGGTCAGATCCTGCAGGAAGGTATCAACGAACTGGGTGCAGGCGCATCCTGGCTGGCTGCTGCGACTTCTTACAGCACCAACGATCTGCCGATGATCCCGTTCTACATCTACTACTCCATGTTCGGGTTCCAGCGTATTGGTGACCTGTGCTGGCAGGCAGGCGACCAACAGGCTCGCGGCTTCCTGGTAGGGGGTACTTCTGGTCGTACTACGCTGAACGGTGAAGGTCTGCAGCACGAAGATGGTCACAGCCATATTCAGTCTCTGACTATCCCGAACTGTATCTCTTACGATCCGTCTTACGCGTACGAAGTTGCGGTCATCATGCACGATGGTCTGGAGCGTATGTACGGTGAGAAACAAGAGAACGTTTACTACTACATCACCACGCTGAACGAAAACTACCACATGCCGGCAATGCCAGCAGGTGCCGAGGAAGGTATCCGTAAAGGTATCTACAAACTCGAAACCCTCGAAGGTAAGAAAGGTAAAGTTCAGCTACTGGGCTCCGGTTCTATCCTGCGTCACGTGCGTGAAGCAGCACAGATCCTGGCGAACGACTACGGTGTAGGTTCTGACGTTTACAGCGTAACCTCCTTCACTGAACTGGCGCGTGATGGCCAGGATTGTGAGCGCTGGAACATGCTGCACCCGCTGGAAACTCCGCGCGTTCCGTACATCGCTCAGGTGATGAACGACGCTCCGGCAGTAGCATCTACTGACTATATGAAACTGTTTGCCGAACAGGTTCGTACTTATGTACCGGCTGATGATTATCGCGTACTGGGTACTGACGGTTTCGGTCGCTCTGACAGCCGTGAAAACCTGCGTCACCACTTCGAAGTTGATGCTTCCTACGTGGTTGTAGCGGCCCTGGGCGAACTGGCTAAACGTGGCGAAATCGATAAGAAAGTGGTTGCTGACGCAATCATCAAATTCAACATCGATGCAGATAAAGTTAACCCGCGTCTGGCGTAAGAGGTAAAAGAATAATGGCTATCGAAATCAATGTACCGGACATCGGGGCTGATGAAGTTGAAATCACCGAGATCCTGGTCAAAGTAGGCGACAAAGTTGAAGCTGAACAGTCGCTGATCACCGTAGAAGGCGACAAAGCCTCTATGGAAGTTCCGTCCCCTCAGGCGGGTATCGTTAAAGAGATCAAAGTCTCTGTTGGCGACAAAACTGAGACCGGCAAACTGATCATGATTTTCGATTCCGCCGACGGTGCAGCAGCAGCTGCACCTGCTCAGGCAGAAGAGAAGAAAGAAGCAGCTCCGGCAGCAGCACCTGCTGCCTCTGCGGCGAAAGACGTACACGTACCTGACATCGGCGGCGACGAAGTAGAAGTTACCGAGATCATGGTTAAAGTGGGCGACACCGTTGCGGCTGAACAGTCTCTGATCACCGTTGAAGGTGACAAAGCCTCTATGGAAGTTCCGGCGCCGTTCGCCGGTACCGTTAAAGAGATCAAAATCAACACGGGTGACAAAGTGTCTACCGGTTCCCTGATTATGGTCTTCGAAGTGGCGGGCGCAGCGCCTGCTGCTGCACCGGCTCAGGCTGCTGCTCCAGCAGCAGCGGCGGCTCCGGCTGCTTCCGGCTCTAAAGAAGTTAACGTACCGGATATCGGTGGTGACGAAGTTGAAGTCACTGAAGTGATGGTTAAAGTGGGCGATAAAATTGCCGCTGAGCAGTCACTGATCACCGTTGAAGGCGATAAAGCGTCGATGGAAGTTCCGGCACCGTTCGCGGGTACCGTGAAAGAAATCAAAATCAGCACCGGCGACAAAGTTAAAACCGGTTCTCTGATTATGGTCTTCGAAGTCGAAGGCGCAGCACCTGCAGCCGCTCCTGCACAAGCAGCTGCTCCGGCTCCGGCCGCTGCACCAGCGCCTGCGCAAGCCGCAGCTCCGGCCGCAAAAGCGGAAGGCAAATCTGAGTTTGCTGAAAACGACGCTTACGTTCATGCAACGCCGCTGATTCGTCGCCTGGCGCGCGAATTCGGTGTGAACCTGGCAAAAGTGAAAGGTTCTGGCCGTAAAGGTCGTATCCTGCGTGAAGACGTTCAGGCTTACGTGAAAGATGCTATCAAGCGTGCTGAAGCGGCTCCGGTTGCAGCAGCAGGTGGCGGTATCCCGGGCATGCTGCCTTGGCCGAAAGTGGACTTCAGCAAGTTTGGTGAAATCGAAGAAGTGGAACTGGGCCGTATCCAGAAAATCTCTGGTGCTAACCTGAGCCGTAACTGGGTGATGATCCCGCACGTTACTCACTTCGATAAGACCGATATCACCGATCTGGAAGCGTTCCGTAAACAGCAGAACGCCGAAGCTGAAAAACGTAAACTGGACGTGAAATTCACCCCAGTAGTCTTCATCATGAAAGCCGTTGCCGCAGCTCTGGAACAGATGCCGCGCTTCAACAGCTCCCTGTCTGAAGACGGTCAGCGCCTGACCCTGAAGAAATACATCAACATCGGTGTAGCGGTTGATACTCCGAATGGTCTGGTTGTTCCGGTCTTCAAAGACGTGAACAAGAAGAGCATTACCGAGCTGTCTCGTGAACTGACCGTGATCTCCAAGAAAGCGCGTGATGGCAAGCTGACCGCTGGCGAAATGCAGGGCGGTTGCTTCACCATCTCCAGCATCGGTGGCCTGGGTACTACCCACTTCGCGCCGATTGTGAACGCGCCGGAAGTGGCTATCCTCGGTGTCTCCAAGTCCTCTATGGAGCCAGTGTGGAACGGTAAAGAGTTTATGCCGCGTCTGATGATGCCGATTTCGCTCTCCTTCGACCACCGTGTAATTGACGGTGCGGATGGTGCGCGCTTTATCACCATCATCAACAACATGCTGTCTGACATTCGCCGCCTGGTGATGTAAGCGAAAAAGCCGGCCCGACGGCCGGCTTTTTTCTGGTAATCTCATGAAGTCAGTGAGGTTATTGTGCGAAAGACAAATCGGTTGCCGTTTGTTGTTTCAAAATTGTTAACAATTTTGTAAAATACGGGCGGATAGAACGACCCGCTGGACGACGGGTATAAATTAAGAGGTCATGATGAGCACTGAAATCAAAACTCAGGTCGTGGTACTTGGGGCAGGCCCTGCAGGTTACTCTGCTGCCTTCCGTTGCGCAGATTTAGGTCTGGAGACCGTCATCGTAGAACGTTACAGCACCCTTGGCGGTGTTTGTCTGAACGTCGGCTGTATCCCTTCTAAAGCGCTGCTGCACGTAGCAAAAGTTATCGAAGAAGCCAAAGCGCTGGCTGAACACGGTATCGTTTTTGGCGAGCCGAAAACCGATATCGACAAGATTCGTACCTGGAAAGAAAAAGTTATCACTCAGCTGACCGGCGGTCTGGCGGGTATGGCCAAAGGCCGTAAAGTGAAAGTGGTTAACGGTCTGGGTAAATTTACCGGGGCAAACACCCTGGAAGTTGAAGGCGAAAACGGCAA
The DNA here is from genome assembly GCF_016894305.1 of Citrobacter sp. B72. Lineage (NCBI taxonomy): Bacteria > Pseudomonadati > Pseudomonadota > Gammaproteobacteria > Enterobacterales > Enterobacteriaceae > Citrobacter > Citrobacter sp. B72. The sequence goes on along the minus strand of NZ_CP069801.1, from coordinate 3,972,040 downwards.
AACCGTGATCAACTTCGACAACGCAATCATCGCGGCGGGTTCCCGTCCGATCGAACTGCCGTTTATTCCGCATGAAGATCCGCGCGTGTGGGATTCCACCGATGCACTGGAACTGAAAACTGTTCCTAAGCGCCTGCTGGTAATGGGCGGCGGTATCATCGGTCTGGAAATGGGTACCGTGTACCATGCGCTGGGTTCAGAGATCGACGTGGTTGAAATGTTCGACCAGGTTATCCCGGCTGCCGACAAAGACGTGGTTAAAGTCTTCACCAAGCGTATCAGCAAGAAATTCAACCTGATGCTGGAAACCAAAGTGACCGCCGTTGAAGCGAAAGAAGACGGTATCTACGTTTCCATGGAAGGCAAAAAAGCCCCTGCCGAAGCTCAGCGTTACGATGCTGTGCTGGTAGCTATCGGTCGTGTACCGAACGGTAAAAACCTCGACGCGGGCAAAGCTGGCGTGGAAGTTGACGACCGTGGCTTCATCCGCGTTGACAAACAGCTGCGCACCAACGTGCCGCACATCTTTGCTATCGGCGATATCGTCGGTCAGCCGATGCTGGCACACAAAGGTGTTCATGAAGGTCACGTTGCCGCTGAAGTTATCGCCGGTAAGAAACACTACTTCGATCCGAAAGTTATCCCATCCATTGCATACACTGAACCAGAAGTTGCATGGGTTGGTCTGACTGAGAAAGAAGCGAAAGAAAAAGGTATCAGCTACGAAACCGCCACCTTCCCGTGGGCTGCTTCTGGCCGTGCTATCGCTTCCGATTGCGCAGACGGTATGACCAAACTGATTTTCGACAAAGAATCTCACCGTGTTATCGGTGGTGCGATTGTCGGTACCAACGGCGGCGAGCTGCTGGGCGAAATCGGTCTGGCGATCGAAATGGGTTGTGACGCAGAAGATATCGCGCTGACCATCCACGCGCACCCGACTCTGCACGAGTCCGTTGGCCTGGCGGCAGAAATCTTTGAAGGTAGCATTACCGACCTGCCAAACCCGAAAGCGAAGAAAAAGTAATTTTTACGCTTTTGTGAAAACGCCTCTTCGGAGGCGTTTTTTTTGTCTGAAGCTACCAGTTCTGGTAGTCATCTCATTGATATTTCCGCTAAAAAAAATTGCGCAACTGCCGATACTTTTTTCGCCATTGTGTGGCTACTGGCCGCACGGAGAAGAGACTCTGGACTCTCTATTACACGAAAAAAGGAAAATACATGTCTTTAAAAAAAATCGCGGTTATTGGCATGGTTGTCGCGACAATGACGCTGACCGGTTGTGGTGCAATGACCACCGCCGTTAAAAAACGTAACCTTGAAGTGAAAACGCAGATGAGTGAAACCATCTGGCTGGAGCCTTCCAGCGAGAAGACCGTCTACATTCAGGTAAAAAATACCTCTGATAAAGACATGAGTAATCTGCAAACCCTGCTGGCAAATGACCTGTCCGCGAAAGGCTATAAAGTGACCAGCTCACCGGACAGCGCTTATTACTGGGTGCAGGCGAACGTATTGAAAGCAGACAAAATGGATCTGCGTGAAGCTCAGGGCTTCCTGAAAACCGGCTATGAAGGTGCCGCGATGGGCGCAGCGCTGGGCGCGGGTATTACCGCTTATAACAGCAACTCCTCTGGTGCGGCGCTGGGTGTTGGTATCGCGGCGGGGCTGATCGGCATGGCTGCGGATGCGATGGTGGAAGACGTGAACTACACCATGGTCACTGACCTGCAGATCTCTGAACGCAGCAAAGCGAAAGTGACAACGGATAACGTTGCGGCGTTGCGTCAAGGGACATCTGGCATCAAGCTGCAAACCAGCAGCGCGCAAGGCGATCGCGCAAAATACCAGACCCGCGTTGTGTCTAATGCTAACAAAGTGAATCTGAAGTTCGAAGAAGCGAAGCCGGTGTTGGAAGCTCAACTGGCGAAATCTGTCGCTAACATCCTGTAATTTGTTTTGAGTTGCCGGGCGGCGGCTACGCCTTACCCGGCCTACTAACCTTTCGACTCGGTATCAGGGCGCTACGGGCTGCCAGGTTTTATCCGGATGGTATGCGGTTAACGCCTGCGCTTTCTGCTGTGATTCAACGCCGAGATCGGCCTGGTAGACTTTGTCTTCACCGTTAATGATAAAACTCATCACGCCGGTGTGATCGTAGCTAACGGGCCAGGCTACCATGGCAAAACCGCTGGTTTTATCGGGAAGGATCCGGAAGCGATAGCCGTGATAGCCCATGCCCGGCTCCTGTGGACTGAAGGCTGGGCCAAGCGGGCTTGGCGCTTCGCCCGGCGAAACAGGCCAGTACAGACCATCCTTTTTCCCTTCAGAACTGACAATCTTTTGCGCGTATTTCTGGTTCATCGCAAAATAGCTCTGCTGAGCATTCACATAGGCGTGCAACGCCTCGATGGCAGCAAGTTCGTTGCGTCCAATCTCACGGGTCAGGATCTCTTCGGCCGCTTCCTTGATATCAAATTGCCAGCCTGAAGCTTTTTTGACGACCGGGATTGGCAGTTGCCAGTCGCTGTCCCCAACCACAAGATGCGCCGTATTGCCGTCGATGACAGTGCTATGGCGTACCTTCCAGTCACGCAGGAAGCGATCAACCGCATCAGGATCGACGCCTTCTGGCGGCAGAAAATCACGCCAGTTTTCCCCGAGCAGGTTGCTCATTGCACTTTCATTTTGCTCACTGATAGCGTTTGCCAGCGCATCTGTTGCCTGGTCTGGTGTGCTGAAGGATTGTTGTGCCATCGCGGTGGCCGAAACCATGAACAACACCATTCCACTGAGTAGTTTATTTTTCATGTCGGTTCCCTTAACGATGACGGAATTCACGGTGTTCAGCACGCCCGCCAGAAGGCTGGCGCGATGGCTGATTACGGGCGACCTGCCGGCTCTGGGCACCTCGCTGTTGCTGTGCCTGCCAGTTGGCGGAGCGACTGTCGTTACCGCTCAGCGCATTGGCGCGTGGCTGGCTGGTTCGCTGTTGAAGATTGCGCTGTTGCACATTGCGTTGTTGTGCCGGTTGCGTGACCCGTTTCTCCTGTCGCTGGGCGACTGCCTGGCGATTCTCCCGCTGCTGAGTGCTCGTCCGCTTCGCGGTTTGCGGTTTGGTATCGTAACCGCGGTAGTTATTACGTTGGGAAATTTGCTTCAGTTGTTGATTCGATGCCTGACGCTGGGCGTCTCTCGTGCCCGTACGCGCCGTTTGCGGGAATGTTTTCCCCGTCGATTTCTCCATCTGGCTCAGGGCTGCCTGACGCTGGCTATCACGGTTGACCGGTCTTTGCTGGGTCGAACTTAACCCGGTTGCCGTGTTAGTGGAGTGGAAGCGGTTATTGAGCTGGCTATTTGGGTAAGGCACACCCTCACGGTAGGCCGGGTTATGCTGCCAGGTACGGTTGGCATCTGTCAGGCGCTGACCACTGATTTTATTGAAGTTATCAACGTTAATGTTGATGTTGTTATCACCGTTGCGGTTATAGCCGCCATGGTTATCCCAGTCATCATTATGATGGTGGTCGTCGTCGTCATCCCAGTCGATGTTGCTGAAGATGGCATAGGTTGTGGCGACACCAAGGCTGAAGCCTAAACCATTGACGAAGCTGTTACCAAATTGCTCACCGGGCGTTGGTGGCAGATAGGTTGGCGGATAGGCGGTATTCGGCCAGGTACCGTAAACCGTGTTCGGGTTATAGGTTGGAACGTACACCACCTGCGGATCGGCGGATTCAATCTTGATGACAGTAGGGCTTGTCGTGGTGGTAGTGCTGGTCGTCGATGTGCTGGTGGCGGTTTTCGCCGGTGCCGCTTTGGTCACGGTGGTGACGGTCTGTTGCGGTGTTGATTGCAGCGCGCCGGTTTGTTGCGCCAGTACACGCAGACGTTGAACGGAATCCATGACGTCCTTCGGCTGCGCGAGGAAAGCATCACCCAGGCTTTGTACCCACGGCGGATTTTCACCCATCAGTGACATCAACTGAGGAAAAGCGACCAGCGATTTCACGCTGGGATCCCAGGGCTGGCTGGCAACGGCCTGAATGGCGGCATCGCCCTGCATTTTGGGATTGTCTTTTGACCACTGTGCGGCCTGGATGACGTTAGCCGGATAGGTTGAGGCCATCAAAATTTGCGACAACAGCGAGTCTGGATAGAGCGCGATAGGCGCAACCCACTGATCGATTTGTGCTGCTGAGTAGGTTGGTGCCACGGCGGGTGCAGTTTGCTCTACCGGGGCGGGGACCGCTACGGGAGCTGGGGCCGGTGTTGACGGTTGCTGCGCAACGGGGGCCGGAGCAGCAGGCTCCGTTGTGCGACTTTTAACAAACATCACGCCAGAGGCGGCAAACAGCCCGGCACTGCACAAAAGGACAAGCAGATGTGGCTTAAGGGGCAACTTCATAAAATGACTCCAACGAGACGAGCGCTGTGCCGTGAGGCGTTCCTGTTGCCGCGAGTATTATTCACCCGTGTTAGACAGTTTTGACTTTTATGGTTGATTCACCAGATACGTCCGGAAAAAGAGTGTGAGTATTTATTACACAATTATATGTGATGGCGGAAAAATCGCTGGAATATTCAGCCGATCGCGCTTGAAAATTAACCGTTTATGGGCGATTTTAAGCTGACTTAATTTCGCCTCACCTTGTCGCTATACCATTCTTAACGATTCAGCCAATTTTTTATGTTGCTTTTTTGTAAACGGATTAACACTTAATGAAAATCCTGTTATTGTGCCTTATGCGGTACCGGGCATTTACCCTACTAACTACTGTCTCACAGGAGCGTGAAGAGAATCGCCCATCTACAAAAGCGCCGCATTATGACAATGAGAGCGAGGAGATATCGTCGTGCTAGAAGAATACCGTAAGCACGTAGCTGAGCGTGCTGCCCAGGGGATTGTGCCAAAACCTTTAGACGCAACCCAAATGGCTGCACTTGTCGAGCTGCTGAAGACCCCGCCTGTGGGCGAAGAAGAATTCCTGTTAGACCTGTTGATCAACCGTGTTCCTCCTGGCGTAGATGAAGCCGCTTATGTTAAAGCTGGTTTTCTCGCCGCTGTCGCAAAAGGCGACACCACCTCCCCGCTGGTTACCCCAGAAAAAGCCATTGAACTGCTGGGCACCATGCAGGGTGGCTACAACATTCATCCGCTGATCGACGCGCTGGACGATGCAAAACTGGCGCCGATTGCCGCCAAAGCGCTCTCTTCAACGCTGCTGATGTTCGATAACTTCTACGATGTAGAAGAAAAAGCCAAAGCGGGCAACGAATATGCGAAGCAGGTAATGCAATCCTGGGCTGATGCCGAATGGTTCCTGAACCGTCCAGCTCTGGCTGAAAAAATCACCGTTACCGTCTTTAAAGTGACGGGTGAAACCAACACCGATGACCTTTCTCCGGCACCGGATGCATGGTCTCGCCCGGATATCCCTCTGCACGCTCTGGCGATGCTGAAAAACGCCCGTGAAGGTATCGAACCGGATCAGCCTGGCGTGGTTGGCCCGATCAAACAGATCGAAGAATTGCAGAAAAAAGGTTACCCGCTGGCTTATGTGGGTGATGTTGTCGGTACCGGTTCTTCGCGTAAATCCGCAACCAACTCCGTGCTGTGGTTCATGGGTGACGACATTCCTCATGTGCCGAACAAGCGCGGCGGCGGCCTGTGCCTCGGCGGCAAAATTGCACCTATCTTCTTCAACACCATGGAAGATGCGGGCGCACTGCCGATTGAAGTGGACGTGTCGAACATGAACATGGGCGACGTGATTGACGTTTACCCGTTCAAAGGCGAAGTACGCAACCACGAAACCGGCGAACTGCTGGCAAGCTTTGAGCTGAAAACCGAAGTCCTGATCGACGAAGTACGCGCCGGTGGCCGTATCCCGCTGATCATCGGTCGTGGCCTGACTACCAAGGCGCGCGAAGCGCTGGGCCTGCCGCACAGTGACGTATTCCGTCAGGCGAAAGACGTGGCGGAAAGCAGCCGTGGCTTCTCCCTGGCACAAAAAATGGTTGGCCGTGCCTGCGGCGTGAAAGGCATCCGTCCGGGCGCGTACTGCGAACCGAAGATGACCTCCGTCGGTTCTCAGGATACTACTGGCCCTATGACCCGTGACGAACTGAAAGACCTGGCGTGCCTGGGCTTCTCGTCTGACCTGGTGATGCAGTCCTTCTGCCACACTGCGGCGTATCCGAAGCCGGTTGACGTGAACACGCATCACACGCTGCCAGACTTCATCATGAACCGCGGCGGTGTGTCGCTGCGTCCGGGCGACGGCGTTATTCACTCCTGGCTGAACCGCATGCTGCTGCCGGATACCGTAGGTACCGGTGGTGACTCCCATACCCGTTTCCCTATCGGGATTTCCTTCCCGGCAGGTTCTGGTCTGGTGGCGTTTGCTGCTGCGACCGGCGTGATGCCGCTGGATATGCCGGAATCCGTTCTGGTGCGTTTCAAAGGCAAAATGCAGCCGGGTATCACCCTGCGCGATCTGGTACACGCCATCCCGCTGTACGCGATCAAACAGGGTCTGCTGACCGTTGAGAAGAAAGGTAAGAAGAACATCTTCTCTGGTCGCATTCTTGAAATCGAAGGTCTGCCGGATCTCAAAGTGGAGCAGGCGTTCGAATTAACCGACGCCTCCGCTGAACGTTCTGCTGCCGGTTGTACCATTAAGCTGAACAAAGAGCCGATCGTTGAGTATCTGAGCTCTAACATCGTTCTGCTGAAGTGGATGATCGCAGAAGGTTACGGCGATCGCCGTACGCTGGAACGTCGTGTGCAGGGCATGGAAAAATGGCTGGCGGATCCGCAGTTGCTGGAAGCCGACGCTGACGCAGAATACGCGGCAGTGATCGACATCGATCTGGCGGATATCAAAGAGCCAATCCTGTGTGCACCGAACGATCCGGACGATGCGCGTCTGCTGTCTGACGTACAGGGCGAGAAGATCGACGAAGTGTTCATCGGCTCCTGCATGACTAACATCGGCCACTTCCGTGCCGCTGGTAAGCTGCTGGATGCACACAAAGGCCAACTGCCAACGCGTCTGTGGGTGGCTCCGCCAACCCGTATGGATGCGGCACAGCTGACCGAAGAAGGTTATTACAGCGTGTTCGGTAAGAGCGGTGCGCGTATCGAAATTCCAGGCTGCTCTCTGTGCATGGGTAACCAGGCGCGTGTAGCCGACGGCGCAACGGTGGTGTCGACCTCTACCCGTAACTTCCCGAACCGTTTAGGTACCGGGGCGAACGTCTACCTGGCTTCTGCGGAGCTGGCGGCGGTTGCGGCGCTGATCGGCAAACTGCCGACGGCGGAAGAGTACCAGACCTATGTGGCGCAGGTAGATAAAACGGCCGTAGATACTTACCGTTATCTGAACTTCGACCAGCTGTCTCAGTATACCGAGAAAGCCGATGGTGTGATTTTCCAGACTGCGGTGTAATGCCCTAAAGCATTTTGTGTAAAAACGCATCAATGCCCGGAGAAGTCTGCTTCTCCGGGCATTTTTATTTCTATTCCTTATACCCACTACGCTTTTTTTCTGCCGCGCTGCTGCGATAATTACAGCAAGGCGCAATGCGGTATTGGCGCATTGCCGGGAGTAGAGGAAGACATTATGGATTACGAATTTCTGCGCGATATTACCGGGGTGGTAAAAGTGCGTATGTCCATGGGCCACGAGGTGGTGGGGCACTGGTTTAATGAGGAAGTGAAAGAAAACCTGGCCTTACTTGATGAAGTGGAACAGGCAGCGCGTGCGGTTAAGGGCAGTGAGCGCTCCTGGCAGCGAGCAGGGCATGAATACACGCTCTGGCTGGATGGCGAAGAAGTGATGGTTCGCGCTAATCAGCTGGAGTTCTCTGGCGATGAGATGGAAGAGGGGATGAGCTACTACGACGAAGAAAGTTTTTCGCTCTGTGGTGTAGAGGACTTTCTTCAGGTTGTGGCGGCATACCGCGAATTTGTGCATCAATCCTGAGATATTTCAGATATCAATGAAGCCGGGTGAGACAAACCCGGCTTTTTTTTCGTCCGAATGATTATTTGATTTTTATTAATCATTCAAAAACTGTGATCTGCCGCGTTTGTGATCTGATTTTGATTGAATATAATCGTTGTGATTTTATTTAATCACAACATAACAACAGGCGGGAAGACCATGAACATCAAGAAGGCAATAGAACGCGTACCCGGCGGCATGATGGTTGTGCCGTTGGTTATCGGTGCCATTATCAACACTTTTGCCCCGCAGGCGTTGCAGATCGGTGGATTCACCACTGCTTTATTTAAAAATGGCGCGGCTCCCTTGATTGGCGCGTTCCTGCTCTGTATGGGCGCGGGAATTAGCGTAAAGGCGGCGCCGCAAGCTTTGCTACAAGGCGGCACGATTACGCTGACCAAGTTATTGGTCGCGATTGCAATTGGTCTCGGGGTTGAACACCTGTTTGGCGCGGAAGGCATCTTTGGCTTAAGCGGTGTTGCCATTATTGCGGCAATGAGTAACTCCAATGGCGGGCTTTACGCGGCGCTGGTTGGCGAGTTTGGCAATGAACGCGATGTTGGCGCGATCTCCATTTTGTCTCTGAATGACGGACCTTTCTTTACCATGATCGCGCTGGGCGCGGCGGGTATGGCAAATATTCCTATCATGGCGCTGGTGGCGGTTCTTGTTCCGTTGGTGGTTGGCATGATCCTCGGTAACCTCGACGCTAATATGCGTGACTTCCTGACGAAAGGCGGTCCACTGCTCATTCCTTTCTTTGCGTTTGCACTTGGAGCCGGTATTAACCTGGAAATGCTGCTGCAAGGTGGTCTGGCGGGCATTCTGCTGGGTGTGCTGACCACCTTTGTGGGCGGCTTCTTTAACATTCGTGCCGATCGTCTGGTAGGCGGGAGTGGTATTGCTGGTGCTGCGGCATCCAGTACGGCGGGGAACGCCGTCGCGACGCCACTGGCCATAGCACAGGCCGATCCCTCGCTGGCAGAGGTTGCCGCTGCGGCAGCGCCGCTGATTGCTGCGTCGGTCATTACAACCGCCATTCTGACGCCAATTCTTACGTCGTGGGTCGCGAAAAGGCAGTCTCGTCAGACCGTGCAGGAGAAGAAAGCATGAAAATGATCGTTATCGCCGATGACTTTACGGGCTCTAACGATACCGGCGTACAGTTGGCGAAAAAAGGGGCGCGTACCGAAGTAATGCTGACCCCAGCGCAGAAACCGTCGCGCCGCGCCGATGTTCTGGTCATCAATACGGAAAGCCGGGCGATGCCGGCAATGCAGGCCGCCGCGGCTGTACAACAAGCGTTAGCGCCATGGTGTGAGGGCGAAGCAACACCGCTGGTATACAAAAAAATAGACTCAACATTTCGTGGCAATGTGGGGGCTGAAGTCACTGCAGCCATGCGTACAGCCGGTCGGACGCTGGCCGTGATTGCGGCGGCAATTCCTGCTGCCGGGCGCACCACGCAGGATGGCTTGTGCCTGGTCCATGGTGTGCCGCTGCTGGAAACGGAATTCGCCAGCGATCCAAAAACGCCTATTCACTCTTCGCGTATTGCTGAACTGGTCGCACTGCAAAGTGATGTCCCTGTACATGAGGTGTCGCTGGTGGATGTGCGTCGGGGAAGTTTGAGTGCGCTGCTGAGTGCTTTTGCAAAAGCCGGCGAATGTATGGTGGTGGTGGATGCCATGGAAGAGCGAGATCTCGCGCTCATTGCACAGGCGGTTTGTGAGCAAAAACAGATGCCGCTGCTCGTAGGGGCGGCAGGGCTGGCCAATGCGCTACCGGCCGCAACGTTTATGCAAGAAAAGCAGGAATTACCGGTGTTGGTTGTGGCTGGCTCAATGAGTGAGGCAACGCGACGTCAGGTGGAAAAAGCAGTGTGTCAGGGTCGGGCAAAAGTCGTTGATATCGATGCCGCGCGGTTGGTTGCATCGTCATTTGCACAGGAAATGGACTCTGTTATTGAACAGGCTTGCGCGCAACTGAGCCAGCAGCAGCACACGATCTTACGCACCAGTCGATGTGCAGAAGACCGGGACATGATCGACACGCTGTGTTTCAACGTGGGGATGAGCCGCCAGCAGTTGGGAGAACTGCTGAGCCAGCGTCTAGGGGAGATAACGCTGCGCATTATTGAACAAGCACGTATCGGCGGTTTGTTCCTGACCGGAGGCGATATTGCCACGGCGGTCGCCAGTGCGTTGGGTGCTGAAGGGTATCGCATCCACAGTGAGGTCGCCCCCTGTATTCCGTGCGGAACGTTTGTGAATAGCGAGATTGACGACTTGCCGGTTATTACCAAAGCGGGTGGATTCGGTTCTGATACGACCCTTTGCGATGCGCTGTATTTTATTGAGGAGATGTACCGTGGTAACTAAAACAATTGCGATTACGATGGGAGATCCGGCGGGGATTGGTCCGGAAATTATTGTTAAAGCGCTACGCGAAGATGAACTTAATGGTGCACCGCTGGTGGTGGTCGGGTGCCTAAAAACGCTGCAGCGGTTACAGGCTCGGGGGCTGGCTGACGGAGTAACATTTCGCGCTATTGAACAGGTCGCCGATGCCAGATTCACGCCAGATACGATTCATGTGATTGATGAACCGCTGGCGCAGCCTGACGAACTGGTCCCTGGTACAGTGCAGGCACAGGCGGGCGATCTGGCCTATCGCTGTGTGAAGCGGGCGACTGAACTGGCGATGAAGGGGGATGTACATGCCATCGCGACCGCGCCGTTGAACAAAGAAGCGCTGCATCTCGGCGGACACAATTATCCTGGACATACCGAACTGCTGGCAACGCTGACCGAAAGCCGTGATTATGCGATGGTGCTGTACACCGATAAGCTGAAAGTTATCCATGTTTCGACGCATATCGCACTGCGCAAATTCCTTGATACGCTCAATGGGCAACGTGTCGAAACGGTGATTAGTATCGCGGATACCTTCCTGAAGCGCGTAGGCTTTGCACACCCGCGTATTGCCGTTGCGGGGGTGAATCCACATGCCGGAGAGAATGGCCTGTTTGGCGATGAGGAAATTCGTATTGTCGGACCCGCGATTGAGAATATGAAAGCGAAGGGGATGGATGTTTACGGTCCGTGCCCGCCGGATACCGTGTTTTTACAGGCTTATGAAGGTCAGTATGACATGGTGGTGGCGATGTACCACGATCAGGGGCATATCCCGCTGAAATTGCTGGGTTTCTATGATGGTGTAAATATCACAGCAGGTTTACCGTTTATTCGTACCTCTGCCGATCACGGTACGGCATTTGATATCGCCTGGACGGGAAAAGCAAAATCTGAGAGCATGGCCGTATCGATCAAACTGGCAATGCAACTGGCGTAATTTACTGTTATGAAAGGGCAACACCGTCTGGATAAGATTGTGGCGTATTTGAAAAATCATACGCTGGTTACCGTGGAACAGTTGGTTGACGCGGTTGACGCCTCTCCAGCAACGATCAGGCGCGATCTCATCAAGCTGGATGAACAGGGTGTGATCAGCCGCAGCCACGGCGGTGTTGCGTTACGACGTTTTGAAGCGGCGCAGCCAACCACAAACGAAAAGCAACTGCGATCGCCTGCTGAGAAACGGACGATTGCGCGTTTTGCCGCCTCAATGGTGCGTGCGGGCGATGCCGTGGTGCTTGATGCCGGTACCACAATGCTGGAGCTGGCAAAATGTCTGACGCATTTGCCGCTGCGAGTGATTACCGTTGATCTGCACATTGCCCTGTTTTTGTCAGAATTCCGTCAGATAGAGGTGACGATCGTCGGTGGACGCATCGATGACAGCAGCCAGTCCTGTATTGGTGAGTTTGGCCGGAAAATGTTGCGCAGCGTCTATCCTGATATTGCTTTTATGAGCTGTAACACCTGGAGTATGGAAAAGGGTGTAACCACGCCAACGGAAGACAAAGCGGGATTAAAGCAGGAAATTATTGCGAATGCCCAACGGAAGGTATTGCTGGCGGATAGCAGTAAGTACGGCGCACATTCATTATTTAACGTCGCGCCGCTTAGTTGCTTTACCGATGTTGTTACCGATGTGAATCTACCGCCAAACGCGCAGACTGAATTAAAAGCGCAATCCGTTGCCCTGACGCTGGTACAGCCAGAGTAACGGCACTCTCAACACTTATTGCGCCGGAGGTTATTTAACGTAGGCCAACAGGCTCAGGGAGTCACGCGCCAGCGCTTTGCATTTCTTTGCTGTAGGGATGCCGATACCGCTGAGATCGCGGTAGCTGTCTTCACCCAGCGCTTTCATATTGAAGGTGTCGTAATTACTCAGGTCCCACTGGTTTTGCTGGGCAAAAAAGACCAGTGCGCGACGAATCTGCCCATTAGGCAAATTCTGGTATCCACAGTCATTTTTCAGAAAAACAAAAACTGCCGTTAAATCGGCCATATCTTCGGCTTCGGACTCGCTGAGCGCGTAGCTATTTGCGCATACGGCCATCAGGGTGCCGAACAAAACTGTTCTGAAAAACGTCTTCATTGCTTCTACCACTGCATCACGGAATTTAAACGTTAGCATACTGCGAGCGAAGCGACGACCTTTATTATTAGCCGTTCACTTGACCTTCCCGTAAGGGGAAGGCTTATGCTTAAAAGATAGCCTGCTTAAGCTGCTGAATATAAGGAAGTGATTATGCAACGTCGTGACTTTTTAAAGTACTCCGTGGCGCTGGGCGTCGCGTCAGCGTTACCTCTGTGGAGCCGGAGCGTATTTGCCGCAGACCGCCCTGCATTGCCCATTCCTGACCTGCTAACCGCGGATGCCTCAAACCGTATGCAATTGGTGGTGCAAGCCGGAAAATCGAGCTTTGCTGGTAAAACAGCGACGACCTGGGGATATAACGGCAATTTACTCGGACCTGCGGTCAAGCTGAACAAAGGGCAATCGGTGACTGTGGATATCCATAACCAGCTTGCCGAAGAGACGACGTTGCACTGGCACGGTCTGGAAATCCCCGGTGAAGTCGACGGTGGGCCGCAAGGCATTATCCCGGCGGGCGGGAAACGTTCCGTGACCTTCACGCCGGATCAGCGCGCGGCAACCTGCTGGTTCCACCCGCATCAGCATGGAAAGACCGGCCGTCAGGTAGCGATGGGACTGGCCGGACTGGTGCTGATTGAAGATGAAGAGATTCGCAAGCTGATGCTGCCTAAGCAGTGGGGCATTGATGATGTGCCGGTGATTATTCAGGACAAACAGTTCTCTGCTGATGGGCAGGTTGATTATCAACTGGACATCATGACCGCCGCAGTCGGCTGGTTTGGCGATACGCTGCTGACCAACGGGGCGATTTATCCTCAGCATGCCGCACCGCGTGGCTGGTTGCGTCTACGCCTGTTGAATGGTTGTAACGCACGCTCACTGAACATTGCGGCCAGCGACAATCGTCCTTTGTACGTCATTGCTAGCGACGGCGGACTGTTGGCGGAACCGGTAAAAGTGACCGAGCTTCCTATGCTGATGGGCGAGCGCTTTGAAGTGCTGGTGGATGTAAGTGACGGCAAAGCTTTTGATCTGGTCACTCTACCAGTCAGCCAGATGGGGATGGCGATTGCGCCATTCGATAAGCCGCACCCGGTGATGCGCGTTCAACCGTTGCTGATTACCGCTTCCGGCACGCTGCCAGATTCGCTGACATCCATGCCATCGCTGCCGTCACTGGAAGGTCTGACGGTGCGCAAGCTGCAGCTGTCGATGGATCCGATGCTCGATATGATGGGCATGCAAATGCTGATGAAGAAATACGGCGGTCAGGCCATGGCGGGTATGGATCATGGGAAGATGATGGGCCATATGAATAATGACAATATGGGCCACGGCAATATGAATCATGGCAATATGAACCACGGTGAGATGGGGAATATGCAGCATGGCGACATGGGCAACATGAAGCATGGATCATTCGACTTCCATAATGCCAACCGGATTAATGGTCAGGCATTTGATATGAATAAACCGATGTTTGCCGCGGCGAAAGGTCAGCACGAACGCTGGGTGATTTCCGGTCAGGGCGACATGATGCTGCACCCGTTCCACATTCATGGCACACAGTTCCGCATTCTGTCTGAGAATGGCAAAGCGCCTGCCGCACACCGCGCGGGATGGAAGGACACGGTGCGGGTAGAAGGTGGTGTGAGCGAGGTGTTAGTGAAGTTTGACCACGACGCGCCAAAAGAGCATGCCTATATGGCGCACTGCCATCTGTTAGAGCATGAAGATACCGGGATGATGCTCGGCTTCACCGTCTAAAATATTACGCTGAGCTTATCCGGCCTGCAGAAATCTCTCGTAGGCCGGATAAGACACAGTCTCTTTACAGCGTTTCACCGCACGACTCCCTCCTCCTGCAAATTCTTCTATTGCACATAAAGTAATCGCCTTTGAAGCCGATAATCATTGGGTACCCAATGTGAGTTCAATGGATGAAATACTATGATTAAAAATGTGCGTGTTATTACCGGCATTCTTCTGGTTCTCGCCATTTTCTGTTTGCTACAGGTCGTGACAGGAAGCTTTTTTTATTCTGCGGTAAACAATGATCGCCATAATTTCCAGAACTCAGGCACCCTGAATGCCCAACAGGAAAATCTGAGTGACAGCGTCAATACGCTGATTAAAACCCGAGTAACGGTAACCCGCGTAGCAATTCGTTTCTTGAAGAATCAACGCGATCCGGCCTCACTGGCGGCCATTGATACTTTGCTAAAAACGGCGAGTGAGTCGATGAAGAAGGCTGAGGGATACTTCGCGCATTATCAGTCATTGCCGCAGGTGTCGGGGCAGAATCCGCAAATTGCATCTGAAATGGAAAAACAGTATCGGCAGATGCACGACGTGATGGCGTTATCGATAGAGTATCTGCGCGCGAATAACTATCAGGCCTATGGTGATCTTGATGCTCAGAAGGCGCAGGATGAAATGGAAGCCAGCTATGACCAGTGGCGTAACGAAAACAACGCGTTGCTCCAGCACGCGGCGGCGGAAAATCAGCACAGCTTTACCCGCATGCAATGGACGTTAGGGGCAATTGTCATCGCTGTGCTCATCGTTCTGGGCATGATCTGGAGTGGGTTGCAGCATATGCTGCTAAAACCCCTGGCGCAGATCATGGAGCATATCCGTATTATCACCCGTGGTGATCTGACCCATCAACTCGACGCCCAGGGACGTAATGAAATGGGACGTTTGGCGACGGGCTTAGATGAAATGCGACAGTCGCTGATTTCGACAGTCACGTCGGTGCGTAACAGCTCAGAAACGATTCATAGCGGCGCAACGGAAATCTCATCAGGTAACAACGATCTGTCTTCGCGTACTGAGCAGCAGGCTGCTTCACTTGAAGAGACTGCCGCCAGCATGGAACAGCTTACCGCGACCGTGAAGCAAAATACGGACAATGCGAAACAGGCGACTCAACTGGCTAAGAATGCGTCTGATACTGCCGCACGTGGTGGGCGGGTTGTTGATACTGTCGTGCACACGATGAGTGAAATTGCCGGTAGTTCACAGCAAATTGCGCAGATCACCAGCGTCATCGACAGTATTGCTTTCCAGACCAATATCCTGGCGCTCAACGCGGCAGTTGAGGCTGCCAGGGCAGGAGAGCAGGGACGCGGATTTGCTGTTGTGGCGGGGGAAGTCCGTACCCTGGCAAGCCGTAGCGCTCAGGCAGCCAAAGAGATCAAAGCGTTGATTGATAACTCAACCCACAGCGTGGGGATGGGATCTCAGCAGGTGTCGGACGCGGGTAAAACGATGAAAGAGATTGTCGCAGCGGTCACCCGCGTGACGGACATCATGGGGGAAATCGCCTCAGCCTCGGAGGAACAGAGTCGGGGGATTGAGCAGGTGAGCCTCGCGGTCTCGCAGATGGACAGTGTCACACAACAAAACGCCGCGCTGGTAGAAGAGTCTGCTGCCGCCGCCGCTTCGTTGGAACAACAAGCTGAACAGTTACGTCTGGCCGTGGCGGCATTTCGCATCACTCGCGATGCCTCCAACAGTGAGCATCGAAAACCACCTATGGATACTCCACGATCGACCTCCGCGGGGAGTTCGCCACAAGACCCGCACTGGGAAACGTTTTAGCCACAGGCTGCCGTGCGCTCCTGGTTTTGATTAATAAGCGTACAAAAAACGACGCAAACGGGTTCTCCTGTGAACTATCAGAGGAACCCGCTCTCTTTACTGGTATACTTCATCAACTGAATTGTTTGTATGCTGTCGCAAGTTTTGTGGTTAGAGCGGGTCGCCGTCTGTCAGTCGGTGTATCAACGTAAGCGCTTTCTTTCGATCTGCATGATGTGTCAACTGATAAAAATCAGTGAGTTATAGGGTTTATGAAACATACTGTTGAAGTGATGATCCCGGAAGCGGAGATCAAAGCGCGTATTGCTGAACTGGGGCGCCAGATTAACGAACGTTACAAGGACAGCGGCAGCGATATGGTGCTGGTTGGTCTGTTACGTGGCTCATTTATGTTTATGGCGGATCTGTGCCGTGAAGTGCATGTCTCTCACGAAGTCGATTTCATGACGGCATCCAGCTACGGTAGCGGAATGTCTACCACGCGTGATGTTAAAATCCTGAAAGACCTGGATGAAGACATTCGTGGCAAGGACGTGCTGATTGTCGAAGACATCATCGACTCCGGCAATACGCTGTCCAAAGTGCGTGAAATTCTGAGCCTGCGTGAGCCGAAATCCCTGGCTATTTGTACGCTGCTGGACAAACCTTCTCGTCGTGAAGTGAATGTTCCGGTCGAGTTTATCGGCTTCTCAATTCCTGATGAGTTTGTGGTCGGTTACGGCATTGACTATGCCCAGCGTTATCGCCATCTGCCGTATGTTGGCAAAGTAGTGCTGCTGGACGAGTAATTGGCTGGAGCGCCTGATGGCGCGGGTTTGTAGGCCGGGTAAGGCGTCGCCGCCTCCCGGCAATGTCACATTATTTATGGTTGCTGTGTTTCTGACTCAGGTTAGACAACCCCTGGCGATAGCGCTGTTCCAGCGTTTCGCGGCTGGTGGCGGTGACGTCGAGATCGCGCAGCAGGCCATCATGAATACCGTAAGCCCAGCCGTGAATGGTAACTTTCTGACCGCGCTTCCAGGCTGAACGCATAATGGTTGAGTGGCCCAGGTTATAGACCTGTTCCATGACATTCAGTTCGCACAGGGTGTCCATACGACGTTCCTGCGGCATTTCGCCCAGCAGTGAGCTGTGTTTGAACCAGATATCGCGGATGTGCAGTAACCAGTTATCTATCAGCCCCTGTTCTTTATTTTCAATCGCCGCCTGGACGCCGCCGCATCCATAGTGGCCGCATATAATAATATGTTCCACTTCCAGCACATCCACCGCATACTGAACCACTGAGAGACAGTTCAGGTCGGTGTGAATAACCAGATTGGCAACATTGCGGTGAACAAATAATTCGCCCGGTTCAAGACCGGTTAATCGTTCAGCGGGAACGCGGCTATCGGAACATCCAATCCATAGAAAACGCGGATTCTGGGCATGCGTCAGCGTTTCAAAAAATCCGGGATCTTCTTCTACCAGCATCTTTGACCATAGTGCATTGTTGCTGATGAGTGTATCTATGTCTTTCATGGAGTAGCACGACCCGAAGCCAGATAAATTCGATGGGCTAATATAGGGTAACTCCATCATTATTTAAACTATATATAAAATGTCAGAACGTAAGGTAAGTATAAAAACATGACCATTGCTCTGGAACTTCAACAACTTAAAAAAACTTACCCCGGTGGCGTTCAGGCGTTACGCGGGATAGATTTGCAAGTCGAAGCGGGTGATTTTTATGCGCTTTTGGGACCGAATGGCGCAGGAAAATCCACCACCATTGGAATAATCAGCTCGCTGGTGAATAAAACCTCCGGGCGGGTGAGTGTCTTCGGATACGATCTTGAAAAAGATACGGTTAACGCGAAACGCCAGCTTGGACTGGTACCGCAGGAGTTTAACTTTAACCCGTTTGAAACCGTGCAGCAGATCGTGGTCAACCAGGCGGGTTACTACGGTGTTGAGCATAAAGAAGCGGTCAAACGCAGCGAACTATATTTAAAGCAGCTCGATTTATGGGAAAAACGTAACGAGCGCGCGCGCATGCTGTCTGGTGGGATGAAACGTCGTCTGATGATTGCCCGTGCGCTGATGCACGAGCCGAAATTACTCATTCTGGATGAACCAACGGCGGGCGTCGACATTGAGCTGCGTCGTTCAATGTGGGGTTTTTTAAAGGATTTAAACGACAAAGGCACCACCATTATTCTGACCACTCACTATCTCGAAGAAGCGGAAATGCTGTGTCGTAATATCGGCATTATTCAGCACGGCGAGCTGGTGGAAAACACCTCGATGAAGAGTCTGCTCTCCAAGCTGAAATCTGAGACCTTTATCCTCGATCTGGCACCAAAAAGTCCGCTGCCGAAACTGGAAGGTTATCAGTACCGACTGGTCGACACTTCCACGCTGGAAGTGGAGGTTCTGCGTGAACAAGGGGTCAACAGCGTCTTCTCTCAGCTGAGCGCACAGGGCATTCAGGTATTGAGTATGCGTAACAAAGCCAACCGACTGGAAGAACTGTTTGTTTCTCTGGTGCATGAAAAACAAGGAGATCGCGCATGATGCAGCTTTACTGGGTTGCGCTGAAAAGCATCTGGGCGAAAGAGATCCACCGCTTTATGCGTATCTGGGTCCAGACTTTGGTGCCTCCCGTCATCACCATGACGCTCTATTTTATTATCTTTGGTAACCTGATCGGCTCGCGTATCGGCGAAATGCATGGCTTTAGCTACATGCAGTTTATTGTGCCGGGGCTGATTATGATGGCAGTGATCACCAACTCGTATGCCAACGTGGCCTCGTCGTTCTTTAGCGCCAAGTTTCAACGCAATATTGAAGAGCTGCTGGTCGCCCCGGTGCCGACGCACGTGATTATCGCCGGTTTCGTCGGCGGCGGCGTGGCGCGTGGCCTGTGCGTAGGCATTCTGGTCACGGCTATTTCACTGTTCTTCGTACCGTTCCAGGTGCATTCCTGGGTCTTTGTGGCGCTCACGCTGGTGTTAACGGCGGTACTGTTCTCGCTGGCCGGTTTGCTGAACGCAGTCTTTGCTAAAACCTTTGACGATATCAGCCTGATCCCAACTTTCGTGCTGACGCCGCTGACCTATCTGGGTGGCGTGTTTTATTCGTTAACGCTGCTGCCGCCGTTCTGGCAGGGACTTTCGCATCTGAACCCAATTGTCTACATGATTAGCGGCTTCCGCTACGGCTTCCTGGGTATTCATGATGTTCCGCTGGTCACCACGTTTGGCGTGCTGGTGGTGTTCATTGCGGCATTTTACTTGCTGTGCTGGTACCTGATTCAGCGCGGACGCGGCCTACGTAGCTAATTCTTTCTTCCTCTCCTGACTCGGGAGAGGAAGACTTTTGATGCTTATCACCATTACCGATTTATCACCCTGATAAACTACTTGCCTGCTAAGGAGGTAGGCAATGTTAGGTTGGGTAATTACCTGTCATGACGATAAGGCACAGGATATGCTGCATCGTCTGGAGAAAAAGTACGGTCCGTTGGAGCAATGTCAGGCGGTAAGTTTCTGGCGTGGGCTCAGCTCGAATATGTTAAGCCGCATGATGTGCCATGCCCTGCATGCCACAGACTCTGGTGAAGGGGTAGTATTCCTGACGGATATGGCCGGGGCTGCGCCATACCGTGTAGCCTCGTTAATGAGTCATAAACATCCCCAGTGTGAAGTGATTTCAGGTATCACCTATCCATTGCTTGAACGAATGCTTTCGTCGCGGGAATTACTGAGCAGTTCTGCGTTTCGCGATTGCATCGTCGCGCTTGGCGGCCCCGAAGTCTCCAGCCTCTGGCATCAACAACAAAAAAATCCCCCCTTCGTGTTGAAGCATGATTTGTATGAGTATTAATCATTGGTATTGATGATGCTTTTGCTACAATAGCCGAGGTTTCTCGCCTCGGTTATCTCATATGGTTATGCGCGTTCTGTTTGTTCTGTTGCTCCTGTTCTCTGGTGGTGTAGGTGCGGCCTTGCCCGCTCGCTATATGCAAACCACGGAGGATGCGGTGATCTGGGCGCATGTTGGCAATAAGACGGAGACTGTCGGTAATTTACGCGCCGGACAGATTATTGCCGTTGAACCGGATGCAAAGGATTACTACACCTTCAACTTCGGTTTTGGCAAAGGCTACATCGACAAAGGGCACCTGGAACCTGTGCAGGGGCGTCAGCGTGTGGAAGACGGCCTGGGTGACTTAAATAAACCGTTGAGTAACCAGAACCTGATCACATGGAAAGATACTCCGGTCTATAACGCACCGGACGTAGGCAGCGCGCCGTTTGGTACGCTGGCAGAGAATCTACGTTACCCGGTGCTCAGTCGGCTGAAAGACAGACTGAATCAGACCTGGTATCAGATTCGCATTGGCGAGCGACTGGCCTATATCAGCGCGCTGGATGCCCAGCAGGATAACGGTATCCCGATTCTGACTTACCATCATATTCTGCGCGATGAAGAGAACACGCGTTTTCGTCATACCTCAACCACCACCTCAGTGCGCGCGTTCAGTAACCAGATGACCTGGCTGCGCGATATGGGCTATACCACGCTGACGATGTATCAGTTGGAAGACTACCTCAATAATCGCGCGAACCTTCCGGCGCGTTCGGTCGTTATTACGTTTGATGATGGTCTGAAGTCCGTTAGCCGCTATGCGCATCCCGTCCTCAAGCAATATGGCTTTAAGGCGACGGCGTTTATCATTAGCTCACGTATCAAGCGCCACCCGCAAAAGTGGGATCCGAAATCGCTGCAGTTTATGAGTATTTCCGAGATGGAAGGGATCAAAGACGTATTCGATTTCCAGTCGCACACCCATTTCCTGCATCGGGTGGATGGCCAAAGGCGGCCAATTTTACTCAGCCGTAACTATCACAATATTCTGTTTGATTTTGAACACTCTCGTCGGGCGCTCGGGCAGTTTAATCCGCATGTGCTCTATCTTTCCTATCCGTTTGGCGGTTATAACGCGACGGCGGTGAAAGCGGCGCATAATGCCGGTTTTCACCTGGCGGTGACGACGGTGAAAGGGAAGGTGAAGCCTGGCGATAACCCGATGTTGCTCAAAAGGCTGTATATTCTGCGCACGGATTCGTTGGAGACCATGTCGCGGCTGATCAGCAACCAGCCGCAGGGGTAATTTACTGGTAGGTCACCTGGAAGGTGATGGTCGTTCCGAAAACGCCAGGCGTCACGGCTTCGGTGTTGGTTTTCACCAGCTTTGCGTTATAAGTGGCGCTAACCTGATAAACAGGCGCACCTATCGGGTTGCCCGCAGCGATAGTCTCTGACTGGTTATTGTGGATCTGTGAATATGCGGGAGTGCGCAGTTTTACACCTACACCTTTTGCCGCGGTAACGCTGGAATTACTGGTAATGGAATTGGTAAATAATGCCCCATCTGACGTGGTGTGTTCCGATACCACTTTCGCATCGACCTCAATGACGTTTGCGCAGGAACCCTCAATTTTAAACGACACCTCTGTTGTGTTATCGTTTTCCAGATCGGAGCGATACCAGTCCCCAAGGTCTACGGTGGTCGGCGCACGAAGCACGCAGGAAGGGGCATGCAGCGGGAGCTGGAACGACATATCATTGATATTGATCGGCACGCGGGGGTGATCGCTCTCGGTTCCGGTATGAGGGTCGCCAATCACCGCATGCCCTAGCATGCCGCCTGCTGCCGTTAAAAACTCCACGTTTGTAGGAAGCCCTTTAAATGTGGGGTCCTGATAAATATCCATCCGGGCGTGCCAGTATCTGGCATTGACGACGCCCTCGTCGTTATTCGCATCGCCTGTTTCATAGTAACTGCCCGCTTGCGGGGGAAACCATGCAGTGACGGTATTGGCGTCCGGGTAAATCGCCAGGGTGTAGTAAATTCCCTCCACGTTGGTACGAAACGTTGCGTGACCGTTTACGTTTCCCCACAGCAATGCGTTATCGGTCATTTGCCAGACACTTTCACCGTCGTTACCAACGTTACAGGAGGACTGCAGAGGCGTGTCAAATTCAAGAAGGATCGTGGGGCTGATCTGTGTGGGGACCGAAATGGTTCCTGGCGGAAGCGGGACGATCATCGTTGACATGCCCGGCATAATTGTCCGGGTGTTGCCGTCATTAAATTTACACTCCATGGCGGCATGCGCTGCGCCCGATGCACCAATTGCGATAAGCGCGAGCCAAAAGTGTTTCAGTCTCATCAATAATTCCTTTTATTCGTAGTTCACATCCACCAGCACGTTACTGGTGACAACGCCGCTGACAACTGCGCCCGTATTCTGATAGCGCGCGTAAAACTGATAATCCGTTAAATACAGAGAACTACTTTTCCCGCTGACGTCGTAAATCACGTTAGAACTGCCATCGCTGTTTAAGACGTTAGTTTTATGGTCCGCAGAGAATATGACGATACCAACGTTTTGTGCCGCACCTGTCGTGGCATCATTTTTGAATACCTGGTTTTGATTGCTCCAAAAACCAGATTGCGGCGTAAAGCTGAATATCAATTGTTTGATGCTACCGTTATCTGCACAGTCTTCGAGACGCACGTTAAAAGGCGTGCCACCCGCCTCGTCGGTAGGCGCATATTTACTGCTGCCGTCGCTATTATAAAACCATGCCCGCGTGACGTTGGGGAGGTAGACTTCCCCCCCATTTTCCAGACTGAGTTTGCAAGTGCTGTTAACAATACTGGCGGTCAGATTGATATCTAAATTGGAACCCGCCAGGCTGATGCCAGACCAAAGCCAGCCCGTCAGACCCATAAGCAACACAAGACCGGGCTGGCGTAAAAGAAACGGTAATAGTTGCATGAGAAAAACACCTGAAAATTAAGGGTATGTCACAACAAAGGTGACCGGAGCCGTGACATTACCGGCGGTGACGTCGCTCAGGGTTTTACCGTTTGCCACGACAATACGTGACGTCATTGGGTAGGTACCGGCACCGTTGGTAATAGTCACCTCTTGTGCAGTTGGTGGCGTTTTACAAGACAGTTGCACACCCGTATCTGCATCACCGCCCCAAATTTCGAAAGCGGTATTGAAGCCAGCCGCATAAGAGTCTCCGTCTAAATTATCACCGGAGCAGGTACCACCTGTGCCCGCTTTAGCTTCTACTTCTGCGATTGTTACGCCGGAGCAGTTGCTGAAGGCAATGCTCAGCGGCATCGCTTTCTTGTTAAGATCCGATTTATATGTCTCACCATAGCCAATAGTGCTGACATTTTGGCCCTCACCATTAACGACGATAGCTTTACAGGTACCGGTTGTAATTGTGGTCCTAAAGGTCATTTGTACACTGTCGGTACCGGTAATAGCGGCTCTGACCATTCCTGAGAATAAGACGGCAGAAACGGATAATGCGATTAAAGCTGATTTAAATTTCATAGTGATGCTCCGTAGTTCCGCGTTAATTACTCGTAGGTAAATACGAATGTCGCAACGGCTGAGAAAGCCCCTGTTGTGGCCGAATTAGCATTGGTCTCTTTCATGATGGCGATCAGCGGAACCTCTTTACTGTTAATTTCTGCCTCACTCCAGACCAGACGTTCTGAATCGACGGTGGAATTAATAACAAAAGGTTCATCAGGTTTGGATGAGCGCGCTACTGACACCCCTGTGTAGTCGGCTGAGCCTTTAGTTCCATTCGTTAATATTTTTGTTGAATACCCGGATGGCGTTCCGTTGATTGATGTCTTTAACGATTGAAGAGACGCAGGGCATTCAACAATCACTAATTTAAAATCTGCCGTTGCCGTCCCCGCCCTTACATCATCAATACGAACTTCACCGCTACTATTACCAATGATTAATTCTTGTATCGTATCGGAGCCTGTACCACCGACCAGTTTCATATCGCAGGTGGTTTCTTTAATTGTGGCCGTGAAGTTAACATCAAGGTTTGTGGAATTAGCGGCAAGCGCGCTTCCAGAGGCTGCCATTGCGACAAATGCCGCAATGGGAAGAGTGAGGCGGTTTCTTTTCATATAAACTCTCATTAGTTTTTCCCTAAACAGGTAATTACATGTGGCAAAGTTGATTGTTCAGTACTGGGGTTAGCCCCGCTTTTGCCGTGGTTTCAGTTATCTGGTAACGCACCGTACAGGTGCTTTCTTTGCCACTGCCCCACACCACGCGAAGTTCTCCCTGTGGTTCCACGCCGCGCACGTAGGCTTGCCCGGCCTGGCCGACGGTACCGACAGTTTCATTTTTCTCGTTAAGGACATCTGCGCCTAAAGGAATGAAGCCTTTATCGCTGCGCTGTAATTCCAGAATCAGTGAGCGGCCTTCATCGGTTTCAAAATTCACCAGCACAACGGCACCGCTGCGCGGTACGGTAACCGTACTGGTGCTTTTGACTTCAACATCGTTCTCCAGCGAGCTGATATCCAGAGAAACCCGGTTTTCGCGGTAGGCTGACATATACGGCAAAATGCCATATCCCGAGCTGCCGATTTCGCTGCTGCTGTAGCCTAGTCCTGCGCCCTGTGCGCCGCTGGCTTTCACCAGCGCGACGGCATCGGTTTCGCCAATGCTGCCCGGCGCGAACGCCACGCCGCCAGAATGCAGCACCATACCTCCGCTGTAGCTGGCGGAATATTGCCGGCTATTGTCGTCGCCAAACGAGGCGGAAAGTCCTAATGGGCCATAGCTGCTGTTGAGGGAGCCAAAACCACTCACCTGATTCAGGTTGCCGTAATTACCGCTGCTTGACGCGGCGCTCACGGAGTAGCTGATGTCATTATCTTTGGTATTGCCACTGGCGGTGGAGTTGACGTTAGTTCCGCCCTTCATGTCAGAACGCAGGCCCATATTGATATTGGAGAAGCTGTCCGAACGTTCCCCACTGTGGGAAAACATACTCAACGGAATACTTAAACTGAGATAGATACTGTCGTCTTTACTGCCGTTCTGGTTATAGGCGCGTTGTAATGACACGCTATAGCTGCCGTAGGCAAAACTGTTGTTGTAACCCACACTATAGTTGGCTGTTGATCCCGCATCATTCCAGTAGTCCTGCCATGTTCCGCTGACATATACAGAACCCCAGGTTGTTTCTCCCTGGTTTAAGGGTTGGTTGATGCTGAGCTGTACCTGATTTTTGGTACGTTGGTAATCAGCATAAAGCTCATCACCTGAGCGATAACTTTGCTGGGCATATTGCTGGTGCTTAACGCTGTCTTGCAGAGACGCGGCGTCATTGAGGCTGAGGTAGTCTTCAGTAGAAAAACGATAAGCGGCGACGTTAAATGAGGTATTGGTCGCCTCGATCATTTTGCTGTAGGTCAGCCGGTAGCTTTGCCCACTGAGCGTGCCGAGATCATCAATACTGGCGTGAGATTGCGTCACATCAAAGGCGAATGCGCCAATGCCGGTGTTCATTGCCAGACCTAATAACCCAGCATAGAAATCCATATCGGTATATTGCGCGCCGATATAGCCGGTAAAGGTGTTGTTTAGGCCATAGTAAAACTGCGCGTAACCCACCTGCGGTTTATCATGCAAAGAATCATCGTTTAGCTCGCCGACGCCGATATCCCAACGTGTCGCGCCAGGGCGCAACATTTGGGTGACAGAAGAAAAGGGGACGGTAAAGCTCCGTTTGCTGCCGTCGGTTTCTTCTACGGTGACCAGCAGATCGTTACCGTAACCCGTGGTGCTGAGGTCGTTAATCTCAAATGCACCCGGTGGTACGGTCGTTTCGTAGATTTTATTGCCACTTTGCATCACCGTGACTTTGGCGTTGCTGTTGGCTACGCCGCGGATGACGGGCGCGTAGTTGCTGGATCCCATCGGTAACATGCGGTCATCGTTATACATGCGCGCCCCGCGCAGGCTGAAGGAGTCAAACGCATCGCCACGGGTGTAGGAATCGCCTATTACCATTTGTGCTTTCAGCGCGGTGATATCTCGCTGTAAATAAACGTCCTGATTGTTGTATTCACTACCAGTATCTTTGTTCCAGTTAAGGCTACCTCGGGAACGCAAACGCCACGGCCCCATATTTAAACCGTAACGCAGACCCATGTAGGCGGTATCGGATGTTGTGCCATTGCCTTCACTGTGCCAGGCGTTCATATCATAAGAGACGATGGCCGCCGGAACGCCATCTTCCCACAGTGATGGGTCAACGTACCCGGCGGGGCGCTTCAGGATATAAATCTGCGGGAAGTTGAGATCCATAGCCTGTTTGCCAGAATCGTAATTCGCCGTTGCTCCGGGGTAGTATTTTTTTATATCCAGACACGTGGTGTTGTCGTCGAGCTCGACGTCATCGCGCATTGCCGCGGGGTCAACGCCTGCCTTGGTGAGTAAAAGCGGTGTCAGACATGCACTGGCGCGTGGCGTACCGTTTTCATTAAAGGTAATTTCAGAGGTGGATTTCAACGCATTGTTAAGATTCACTTTCACACGATAGGTTCCGGCAAGTACCGGGTTGCCATACGCATAGCGACTAATATCGATATTCGCACCGCTATTAAGTAAAAATTGCTCGTTAAATTCTACGGCTTCGTCCGACTCAACAACGGTTTTTTCGGCTTCTGAATTTGCAGCAGAAACAGAAAAAGGGAGTGCTGTGCCAATAGCAAGACATAATAATGAGCGTTGAAATAGCATTGTTTTTCCGAATAATTAATGCGGGCAATAATTGCCCGCTATATTGGTACGTAATTGTTATAATTGATTAATCGATTTTTGCTTCTCGCTTATCTGTGCCACCATTATCATTAATGGTGTTATAGATAACGGTACCGCTAATATTATTCGAAAGACCTTTTACGGGCATGCTGACTCCGCTAAAGGGCAAAACGGATTTGCTGTCGACAGTATATTCTTTACCGCCCATTTTTAATTTTACGTTGGAAACGGAAACGTTGTACGGGCTGTCATTTTGGGCAAACAACGAAAGCGTATTGCCTTCTTTTTTCTGCGACCATTTCAGGTTTGTAGCCGCATCGCCAGGCGTGCCCTTCAGACCATCCGGGCGGAAAAATAGTTTGATCCGGGTGCGAAAGGCGAGTTGAAGTTGATTTAAACTTTCGCCTTCTTTCGCTTTTGATTTTGGCGGGATTTCCAGCACGTTAAACCAAAACAGCGATTCTCGATCCTGAGGTAATGCGCTACCCATATACGTAATACGTAAGGATTGCCCTTTTTGTGGATCGAGACGAGATACCGGAGGCGTAATGACAAATGGCAGTTTTAGCTCCTGCGGATTAACACCGTCACGCCCGTCATCCAGCCAGGTTTGCACCAGTAGCGGTTTATTGCCTCGGTTATCCAGATTCACAATCACGTCTTTTGATGACTGCGGGTACACAATACGTGTTCCGGAAATGACGATATCCGCGTTTACCTGGAATGTTGTAAATGCCGCGAAGGCCGCAGCAGCGAAGCAGGTGGCTTTAAATCCCTTTGTAATAACCATATTGACCATTTTACCCTCCCTGTAGGCACTCTTTAAAATCCCCCAGCACAGCCGCTGAGGGATTGGCTAATCTTTTTAAATAAAAGGATTAGTTATAAATAACGGTGAAGGCAACTTGCGCCTGTACGGTTCCTGCCGTTACCGGACTGCTGTCTGCATTCCACTTCTGGCCTTGGGTGTAGGCTACGCGGTAGAACAGGTCACCGGTGCCATCAGCGGAAATAGTGGCTTTCTGGGTGTTGTTAGTCTGGTCAACTTTGATCAGATCGGTAGCGCCGTTGCCGTTGTTAGCCAGCACCAGGTTAACGTTTTCTGCGGCACCCTGCAGATTCGCCGGTGGTACTAACAGGCCACCGGAGGTTGAGCTGGAACCGCCCCAGGAATCAAACTGAGCGGAGGCATCTTTTACCGTTGCGTTATCACATTCACTCAGATTCAGAGTGAACTGTTTTTCGCCCAGAGTGCTGTTTTCACCCAGTGCGGTAGCGAAGTTTTTAACAAAAACGGTATCCAGAGTAACGTCAAAATCGTTACCATCTTGATCGATTTTATGATCAAGAGAGATTTTACAGGTATTGTTAGAAACCAGACCGTGGAAAGTAATGGTACCTGTATCAGGCTCTGCAGCCATTGCAGAACCCGCACTCAAAGTCATTGCAATAAAAGCTGCTACGCCATATTTTCTAAAAAACATTTCTAATGTCCATATTTAGGTATTAAGCATAAATATAAGATATGTTTTCATATATCTTATTTGTTGAAATATTACATTTCAAACGCATTTTATAGAGGGTGAAGGTGAAAGGGAATGGTGTTATTTATTAGAAATACTTCACGTTCTTTTAAGTAAAATTAAAATGCTTTATTTAAATGATGGTATAAATAATAAATAATATTATTTATTCGTAATATTAAATTAAAGACAACCCACCCCAAAATATGTTTTTCTGGAAGGGTTGTCCTATTATTGAAGTTTAGGCAACCTGTACCGGAATAGCTTTCGCTGTGCGCTTCATTTCGTTGTCGCCTTCAAAATAGGCCACTTTCGGACGCCATGTACGGGCTTCTTCGTCAGACATGGTGACGAAGCTGGCGATAATTACAATATCGCCAACATCAGCGCAATGCGCCGCTGCACCGTTCACTGAAATGATTCTGGAGCCGCGTTCAGCAGCAATCGCATAGGTTGAGAAACGTTTACCGTTGGTCACGTTCCAGATATCAATAGCTTCGTTTTCCAGAATACCTGAGGCATCAAGGAAATCCTGGTCGATGGCGCAGGAGCCTTCGTAGTGCAGGTCCGCCTGCGTGACTTTTACGCGGTGGAGCTTGCCTTGCAGCATGGTGCGAATCATAACGTCTATACCCTGTCGTTTACCTTGGCTAAGCAGGCGTGACTGGCCTGCTTTGAGAAATCTTCAGGCAGTATTGCCCGATTTTTAACCCCTGTCTACTGGGCTAATGTAACGCTTTGATTATCGATCAGACGCGCCTGACCCAGCCAGGCGGCAGCAAGAATTACGGCGCGTTTACTGGTTTCAGTCAACTCCTGCAGCGTGTCGGCATCGCGGATCTGAATATCGTCGGCGCGAAAGCCTTTTTCATTCAGCTCTTGTTCCGCAATGGCAATAATTTCTTGCAGCTCACGATTACCCGCAATCAGCTTTTCAGCAATACCGTTCATCACGTTGTGCAGGCCCGGCGCGATTTTACGCTGTTCTGCCGTCAGATAACCGTTACGTGAGCTGAGGGCCAGACCGTCTTTGGCACGAATAATCGGTACGCCAACGATTTCAATGTCATAACCCATGTCCGCTACCATTTTGCGGATCAGCGCCAGTTGCTGGAAATCTTTTTCACCAAAGCAGGCGATATCGGGTTGGATCAGGTTAAACAACTTGCTGACGATGGTGGCAACGCCACGGAAGTGACCTGGACGACTGGCACCTTCCAGCATGGTAGAGAGGCCGGGAACATCAACGAAAGTCTGACCTTCCAGACCCTGCGGGTAGATTTCCTCAACGGCTGGTGCAAAGACATAATCAACTTTGCGTTTGTTCAGCTTTTCGCAATCTTCCTGCAGCGTACGCGGATAACGCACCAGATCGTCGGGGCGGTCGAACTGCATCGGGTTAACGAAAATGCTCACTACCACCACATCAGCCCGGGCTTTTGCTTCATCGACCAGTTTCATATGGCCGTCGTGCAGGTTGCCCATGGTGGGAACCAGTGCTACGCGTTTGCCTTCCTGACGCAGACGACGAATATGCTGGCGCAGCAGCGGTAGGGTTTCAATGATTAACACGACAAGACTCCTTAATGGAAACTGTGTTCTTCGCCCGGATAAACGCCGGACTCCACTTCAGCCATATACTGCCGCACTGCGGCGCGCATGTCGCCTGCTTCATTGAGGAAATTCTTCGCAAATTTCGGGATGTGGCCACCGGTAATACCAAACGCATCATGCATGACGAGGATTTGCCCGTCGGTGACGTTACCGGCGCCAATTCCAATCACCGGAATCGTCAGCGCTTCAGTGACGCGCTTCGCCAGCTCAACCGGTACGCACTCCAGCACCAGCAGTTGAGCGCCCGCTGCTTCTAAGGCCAGTGCGTCATCCAGCAGTACCTGTCCGGCATCGCCTCGGCCCTGAATTTTATAGCCGCCGAAGATATTCACTGACTGAGGCGTTAATCCCAGATGACCACAAACCGGTACGGCGCGTTCGGTGAGCATTTTCACCGTATCTACCAACCAGGCACCGCCTTCAATTTTGACCATATTTGCGCCCGCACGCATGGCGACAGCAGCGTTTTCAAACGCCTGTTCCGGGGTGGCGTAAGCCATAAACGGCAGGTCGGAGAGCAGCAGACAGTTGGGCGCGCCGCGACGTACAGCCCGGGTGTGGTAAGCAATGTCTTCAACGGTGACGGGCAGGGTGGAGTCGTGTCCCTGTACCGTCATGCCCAGCGAATCACCGACCAGCATCACATTGATGCCTTCATCGGCGAATAATTTGGCGAAGCTGTAATCGTACGCGGTAATGGTGGCGAAGCGCTTTTTCTCTTGTTTGCATTTCTGCAGCACAGCGATAGTAGTGGGTTTGCTCATAACCTCTCCGGCCATAATATTGATGAATAGAATGGCCGCATTGTAGGGGAATGAATCAGAAAAGCGTTAGCCCTTTGTGGGAAACTTATCGACCACCACTTAAACAGACATTAGGGGTAGTCGATGGTGAATATGCCGTTCGCTTTGAAATTCCCTGACCCGATTTGCTGGGTGCCGTCACGTTTGAGCGTCGCCAAAAAATTGAGGGTTTGCGACTGGACGACACCATTTTCACTGCTACCGTAGATATTGTCATCACTGGAAGTATCGCGCTGATCGTTATAGATCGAAGTGGTATCGTTGGGGATCATCACCATCTGCTGGCTATAGCTATTGGCCGCGCCGCTGATCTCCAGACCCACGCCAGTGGCTTTGTTGCTGGTCAGTATATTACCCAGCAGAGTGGGGGTTTTAGCGACAGTGGTGGAGGTGAGCGTCACGTTGATATTGCGCAGGCCCCTACAACCCGCCAGCTTGATGGAAAACGGCACCGCCGTGGCGCCGTTAATAATGTCGTTCGGGCTGTAGTGGCCAAGATCGACGGTAGTACCGCTAACGCTGCTGCCGCTGGCCACCGGTTGTGTGGTGCAGGTGGGTTCTGCGACGGTTACTGCGCTGACATCAAAGGTAGCATTCAGATAATAACTTTTAATACCGGCCCCTACGTTCTCGTTCCAGAAGCGCACATGATAATCGCCATTTTTGAGCAGCGTGATCGTTGAGTTGCCCGGAGTATAAGTTTGATCGGTGTAAAATGTTACCGCGGCATAGTAACCCAGCCCACCCCAGGTATAGTAATATCCTGGTCCTGATTGGTTCGGGCCCTTACAGCCGCCATTATCGCTGACTGAAATCACGTTGTGCATAATACCGTTCTGTATCTGCAAATTTGGGGCACTGACTTTGAGGCTATATGAACTAAAGCTACGTAACTCCAGCGAGAAATAGAGCCCGGTAATGTTTGTTTTAAAAATATCGACTCCGCCGTAGCTACCCGCAGAAACGAGGCCGGACTCCACTGATAAGGTACCCGTAGTGCTCTGACCTTGATCTGAAACGTAGCAATAAAGACTGTTATTTGCCGATGATGAGCCATGGGCACCGTTCCAGTTGATGGTGACGTTCGCGGGTGCCAGCGCATTTGTGCGGCTGAAATAGACGGTGCGCCCACTCGGATAAATTAACTGGTTAGTACCATCGCTTGATGGGCCACCATACTCATAGTTATGTTCCCCGTTGCCTAACACAAAGGTATCTGTCTGCGCATAACCTGCTGCGGGAAAAGATAACAATATGACCAATAAAGTAGACACAACAACGGAAAGTACCGTCTGCCGTCCTTTAAATTTACGATATTCCGCAGGTGTGTTCCCTCTCATTGCTATCTCCTTGTAATTTTTATTCGTAATAAACTGACACCAGCACGCTGGACTTCACCGCGCCGCTGACGATGGCCTGGCCGGACTGTACTTTCTGCATCCGGGCGTAAAACGAATAGCGGCTATCGGCGTAGTCGGCGGCGGTGACGTCATATTGGCTACGCGGTGTACCGTCGGTGTTCATTACGTTATAGATATTGTTGGCATCGTTGACGGAAAAAATCACCACCCCAACATTTTTCGCGCCGTCGCTGGCGTCGTTGGCAAAAATCTGTGCGGAGCCGGGGGCGAAGCTACCGGATAGTGGCGAAAAATGAATGGTGAGTTTCGACGGATCTTTGCCGCTGACCGGCATACAGTCTTTAACGTGGATATAAAAGGTGCTGCCGCCCTGGTAGGGATCTTCCGCAGTTACACCGCTGGCAAAATAGTCGTAGCTTTTTGTACCTAAATCCACCAGGCCGTTATCGTCGACTGAGACTTCACAGCTGGTATTAACTACATTGGCTCTAATTTCTACATCGGTGTCGGCCTCGAGCATGGGGGCCAGTAACAAAAAGCCAATGGTGATGGCGCTTCGCAATAGTTTGCTCATCGTGTCTTACTCATAGGTAATAGTGAACAGGCCCTGGGTAGAGAAGGCGCCAGTGTGTAAATCCGCGACGGTGCTGCCAGAGGACAGCACGATGCGGGCGCTGAGCGGTATGGCGACCGTGGTTTCATCGCTGGCCTGGGCCAGATCGACCAGTTGCTGTACCGGGCTGGCGCAACTTAGCTGTTTGCTGCCGCTGCTGGCTGGTGTTGACGTCGTCCAGATTTCCGCGGACACGTTGGCAGCGTCGTCGCTACCGTTTAGCGCGTTGCGAAAGCCGTTGCCACCGCCAGAAGCGCCATCGCAACCGGTTTTCGCCGTTAGGGTGACGGTAGCCTGTTTTTTGGCCAGCCCCACGCAGTTGCTGAATACCAGTGAAAAAGCCTGTGAGTTGGTTTTATTCACGATTTGTGGAATATAGACATCGCCAATATCGACAATACCATTTACTTTGCCGGTGTTGTCGTGTAGCGCTGCCTGACAGGTTGATGGTGTAATCGTGGTGGAAACCGTCATCTCCAGCGAGTTTGTGCCCGCGTAGCCCGGCAATGCGGGGAGGAGAACCGACAGTGCGCCACATAGCCGAAATAAATATCGCATCAACATAGCCTCCCTGCTATTGATAGGTAAAAGTAAAGGTGACCTTGGCCTGAAAGTCTCCAGCCGTTGGGATTAATGAGGTACTGGCACGACGAAAAAAGGCGCTTAGATCCATACCGTCAGCGATCTGGCTTTGTTTCCAGGTCGTTTTTTCCGTGCCGTCGAGTTTCAGACGGGCCGTGTCATCTTCTCCGTCCGGCTTAAAGCCAAGACCGACGTTTTCGGCATTTCCGCTGGTCAGCGCGTTTTGCAGCATGTAGTTGCTGTTTGAAAGCGTTGTTCCTTTCACGGTCATCGTGATTGAGGCTATGTCGTTATTACACTCTTGTGGCTTGAGCCTGAAGCTACCTTCTGTATTGGCGGTAACGTTAAGCAGCTCAGAAATCCCGATATTCGGGATGGTGAGCGCATACTGAGTGTCGCTGCCGCTGAGAGACGAGTTATTGAGGCTGGTGACTTTCATCACACAGGTGGTCTCTTCAATGACTGCGGTGAAGTTAAGGCTCAGTCCCTGAGTACTGGCAAAGCCTGGCGACGCCAGTAGTGCGTAAGTGAGCGCCAGTACGTTGACTACGTGGTGTTTTCTCATCCTTTATCCTCGTAATCTATTGCATCTTGCAAGGAACGGCGTTGAGGACGAGGGTCTTACCTGGCGCGTCTTCATTGCCTGAAGCAACCTGATAATGCAAACGGCAGCGCTGTGCCTGGTTCTGTAAGCTCCAGCGCACTTCCAGCTCGCCGCTGTCATCGATACCACGGACAAACGCCTGGCTGCCCTGGCCAACAGTGCCGAGCATATTATTATTCTGGTCGAAGACCTCAGCGGTGAACGGAATCGGCTGACCATCGCTGCGGACCAGGTTAATAATCGCGGAACGCCCCTGATCGGTTGCGAACTGGCTCATTACTACGGCCCCGCGCCGTGGGATCACGGTTGCGCTGGTGCTTTTCATTTCGATATCGTTATCCAGTTCGTTAATATCAAGTGAGACGATATTTTCTCGGTACGGCGTTAATGAATTGCCGATACCGTAGCCGAAGCGGTCGATTGTGCTGTTGCCGTAATCAATACGCGCGCCCTTCGCGCCAGGGGCATCAATAAGCACTAGCGTATCGCCGTCGCTAAAGCTCTGGTTGCTGAAGGTCAGCCCGCCGCTGTGCAGCACAAAGGCGCCATCGGTATTTAATGAATACTGACGCGAGCTGTCATTGCTGGCCGATGCGGACGCGGTGATATTGCCGTAGTTGGAGTCGTAGCTTACGTAGGAACTAATGGTGGAGAGATCTTTGTCCTCTTTTTCCATGTCGTAGGCGGTACTGATGCTGTAGTTCCAGCGGCTATCGGCGCTGTATCCGCTGGCGCTGGTGTTGAATTGATTGCTACCGTCGAAATCGCTGCTGACGCTGCTGTTCAGTGTGCGGAAGCCGCCGCTGTCCCGGTCGGTGCCCAGCAATTTATCCAGTGGGATTGTCACGCTCAGGTAGACCGAGTCATCGCGGTGATTGTCTTCGTCATAGGTGCGCTGCACGTTGATGCTGTAGCTGGCCCAGCCCAGGCTATTGCTGTAGCCTGCAGAGAAACTGCTGCGGGAATCATTGGTTACCCAGTAGTCGGCCCAACTGCCGTTCAGATAGAGCGAACCGTAGTTGATATCCCCGTTTTTCAGACTTTGATTCAGGCTGATGGTGAACTGGTTTTTCATCCGCGAATAGTTGTTCATGCCGTGGGCAGTGTCACTGTCGCTGTGTTTGGCATCATCAATAATGCTCAGCGCATCGCTCAGACCCAAATAGTCTTTCGTCGAATAGCGGTAGGCGGCGATGTTCAATGAGGTGTCCGTCGGTGCGAAGAATTTATTCCACGACACGCGGTAGCTCTGACCGCTGTATGTTTTATCGTCAGGAACGTTAGTCTGTGATTGGGTGACGTCAAAGGAGACAGCACCGATTAGGGTGTTCATCCCCAACCCCAATAACCCAGCAAGATAGCCGTTGTCTGTGGCCTGAATACCGCTAAAACCGGTGAATGTGTTGTTAAAACCGTAATAGAACGTGCCCTGTGCCAATCCCGGCTCATCACGTAAGCTATCGTCGTTGACCTGGCCCACGCTGAGATCCCATTTGCCAACACCAGGGTGCATCATTTGTACCAGAGATGAAAACGCCTGACTAAAGCTATGCTTCGAGCCGTCGGCTTCGGTAATGGTGACCTCTAAATCGGCGCCATACCCGGATGGCGAGAGGTCATCAATCGCAAAAGGCCCTGGTGGGACCGTGGTCTCATAAATTTTGTAGCCGTTCTGTGTAATGGTGACTTTGGCGTTACTGTTGGCCACGCCACGAATTGTTGGCGCATAGCTGGCAAGCTGCGGTGGCAGCATTTGTGATTCGCTATAAAGGCGAATACCGCGTAGGTTGACGGTGTCGAAAGCCTCACCGCTGGTGCCGGATTCACCAATGATCAACTGGGAGCGTAGCGCGGCGATATCTCGCTGCATATAGCGGTTTTGATAGTCAATATTGCTGCCGCCGTCCTTTTGCCTTGAGTAGTTGCCTTGTGCGCGGAAATGCCATGCGCCCAGGTTTACACCGCCATTAAAGCCAGCATAGACGCTGTCTTCAGTACCGTAGTCGTTCTCATTTTTCCACGCACTGACGTTGTACGACAACATGGCGGCAGGGATGCCGTCATCCCACAGCGAAGGATCAACATAGTTGGCGAAACCTTTTTGCACCCACATTTGTGGTACGCCGATATCCAGACGCTGGTCGCCGCCGTCAAAGTGGTTGGTTGACTGGGGAATAGCGAGCGCGAGATCAAGGCAGTTGTTAATGCTTTCCTCACGTTTCACCAGTACGGCTTTTTCGGGTATATCGTCAGGCAAACGAATATGTAACTGGCTGAGCATCTTGGGCGTAATGCATGCCTGTGTTTTACCGTTATGCGCGATATCGATGAACTCGACCTTCAGCGTGGTGACCAGATCATTATTAACGTAGCCGCTGGCATCGTAGACGCCAGGGGAGATCGCATTACCGTCGGAATAACGACTAAGATCGACCTGGCTTGATCCCGGTCCCATTAAAAACGAGCTGTCAAACTCCATCGTTTCATTTTCAGCCCATGCGCAAAAGCTGCCGGGTAATAGAGTACAGACAATAAAGCGGGCCAGGAAAGTAACCCTGAAATTTTTCGACAGCAGTATCATTGGCGCATCCCAAAGAGTAAAGGTAAGCGTTAAATATTCACCTTGCCGTTAATTGCGCCGCCAAAATCACTGATCGCAATATAGTTAATGCTGGTTTTGGTGGGTGTGCCGGTTAAGCCAGAAATGGTGAAATCGGATTCGCCTTTGGGGGCAACCATTGAAGCGGAAACAGCATATTTTCGTCCGCCAACAACGGCTTCAATTTTATTAAACGAGACAAAATAGCCGGTAGGGTTAGTCACATGAATGACGGGTTTCCCTGCTTTTTGCTGGATGCGCCACTGCAATTTCTGCGGGGCTTCTGATGCGATACCTGCCAGTCCGTCCGGGCGGTAAAACATTTTGATACGCGTGCGGAAAGCCAATTGCAGGATATTTTTATCTTTTACCTCTGCATCTTTCATTTTGGGGGGAACTTCCAGCACGTTAAACCAATAGATGCTTTCGCGATCATTAGGTAACGTGCTGTTGCTTGTATAGGTCAATTTTACCGTCTGTCCCCGTCCTGGTTCGATACGGGAAACCGGTGGTGTGGCGTTAAAGGGTACATTGATGGTACTGGGATCAGCGTTTGGATCGCCGTCATCCAGCCAGCTTTGTACTAGCGCTGGTGTCGAGCCTTTATTTTCCAGTCGAATGGTGGTGTCCTTTTGTGCGGCTTTATAAATAATACGCGTGCCGGAAAGGACAATATCTGCAAATGCCGGTTGGACAGCCAATAGTGCAGTAATAGCAAAAGAAAGGGAGCGACACATCCTGGTCATAGTTATTCCTCCATGTTGGTATATAAGGAGGGAAATTGTGATAAAGCACACGATGCCCCTCCTGCCAAATACGAATGATTATTCGTAGGTTACGGTATACGCTGTGTTGGATTTCACGTAGCCCGCGGTTACAGGGACAGCATCAGACTGCTTAACGTAAGAAACGACGAAGTTGAACTTCGCCACACCGTCAGCATTAAAAGATGCATCGTGAATATCGGCAGCGTCGTTTACTTTGACCTGGGTATAGGCCAGCGCGGAGCCAGAATCATCGACCTGGTGGATGGCCAGGTTAACGCCGGTAGCCGGGTTGGAGATAGAGTCATCGTTGTTCAGCGTACCGAGGCTGTTGCTGAAGAACGTTGAAGCCATGCTTAGCTGCGCTTTTGTGTTGGTGTTGCTGGAACCGCAGTCTACGGTAATGTAGAACGGTTCAGGTTGTACGCCAGGCTCACTGCCCTGTACACCTGGGTCGCTTGCAACATTCGCCGTGACAGCCGTGTTCAACTGAACCTGGCCGTCCTGGCTACCGCCGTTCACGTGCGGCGTGCAGGTGTTATCGCTGACCAGACCGGCAAAGTCTACCTGGCCGCCATCAAGGGCGAATGCAGATGTTGTAGAGGCGGCAGACAGCACCAGTGATAAAGCAATTAACTTTAATTTCATGTTGAAATATCCTTATTAAAAATAAATGTCATTTCAGACCGCCGAGATTATAAAACTCGCGCTGGAAATAGAAAAATACCGAGCAAGGATGTTTCTCATTATGGTATTCACGGAATGAATATTTTGTTTATGTATTGGTTTCGCTTTTGTTCTGCCATGATCGACCCTCTAAAAATACCATGATATTTATTCTGCTTATATTATGTTTGCGATAAAAATAACCGTGCTTTATATTTTTGGTTTATTGTTTTCTTTTGGTTTATTGTTATTATGTATATATTTGGTGTATTTGTTTTTATTTAACATTCATCATGTATGATGAAAAAAAATAAAAGCATGTTTAATTAAATTTTAAAATATTCTGCTCAATAGCAATTTAACATCATCGGCTGTATTTGGTTTTCAGGGGTAAATGATGGAGTTATCTTGTTGCTTTCGATAACCCCATGAATATTAACAATTAATTATAGGTTAAAGTATAGGCCGTATTAGACTTCACATAGCCTGCTGTCACCGGAACGGCGCTGGACTGCCTTACATATGAGACGACAAAGTTGAATTTGGCGACGCCGTCAGCATCAAAAGTTGCATCGTGAATATCGGCAGCGTCGTTTACTTTGACCTGGGTATAGGCCAGTGCAGATCCGGAAGCATCGATCGCATGGATGGCCAGGTTAACGCCGGTAGCCGGGTTGGAGATAGAGTCATCGTTGTTCAGCGTACCGAGGCTGTTGCTGAAGAACGTTGAAGCCATGCTCAGCTGCGCTTTCGAGTTGGTGTTGCTGGAGCCGCAATCTACGGTGATGTAGAACGGTTCAGGTTGTACGCCAGGCTCACTGCCCTGTACGCCCTTGTCGCTCGCAACATCCGCCGTGACAGCCGTGTTTAACTGAACCTGACCGTCCTGGCTGCCGCCATTCACGTGCGGCGTACAGGTGTTGTCGCTGACCAGACCGGCAAAGTCTACCTGACCACCATCGAGGGCAAAAGCGGAAGAGGAGAGCAGCGCTGTAGAGAATGCTATAGCGAGTAGCGTCTTATTCATTTCGTAATGTCCTTATTAGAACTTAATGTCTTTAAAAATAACTGGTGAATAAATTATTGCGAGTGGATTAAAGCAAACATCAGCATGAAATGTAAAATTCATAAAATCTATTTGTTTTGATGTTATTATTTTTAACGCAAATGATATTTGAATTTCATATTTATTAGAGGTTGATTTTTTCAACTGATTATTGTTTCTGTAAGATTTTTAAGCGTAGATTGTTGAGAGGATGGAGATATTTGCATTTATAGCATTTATCTTGTTGATGTTTGTATTAGACGTATTGATTCTGTGACAGTTTTTATGTAGAGAAAAAAAGAATGCTTGGATATGGTTTATCTTTTATATCACTGTGATTGATGTTTTTTTATTGATTAGAAAAAATACAATATTGTTGTAAAAAAAATAACAAGGGCAATGTTAATTGGTGATTTAAAATATTAACGCTTTGTATGATTGTCGAAAAATATAATATTGAATGTTATATCAAATGGTTATGACCATGTTGTGATTGCGTGGTTAACGTTGAATGGTTATACGGGCATCAATCGTGCCGCGCCTCTTCACGCAGTGTTCCGGAAATCAGTGCTATTACCAGAGAGCAGGACGTTGAGGGTAATTCTGGGCGAGATAAGTACGGAGCGGAGTATTGCCAGGGAAGAGCAGTTCTGGCGCGATTTCAACTAACGGCCACAGCATAAAGCCCCGGTTTTTCATGTCGTAGTGCGGCACGGTCAGACGTTCGGTGTTAATCACTTCATCGCCAAACAGCATAATGTCGAGGTCCAGCGTTCGCGGCCCCCAGCGTTCAGCTTTGCGCACGCGGCCCTGTTGCAGTTCAATACGCTGGGTATGGTCCAGCAACGCTTCGGGGGCGAGGGTGGTTTCCAGCGCCACGGCGGCGTTCAGGTAATCGGGCTGATCCTGTGGGCCTAATGGCGGTGTGCGGTAAAATGAAGAGACGGCCATAATGCGGCTGTCGGGAATTTCACCGATCGCCTGTATGGCAGCATTCACCTGTTCCAGCGGGGAGGCGAGGTTGCTGCCAATAGCGATATATACCCGTCGTCTTTCAGGCTGCATCTGTGTTGGCTTTCCTCGCTCATCCCAGTCACGTACTGATGTACGCTCCCGGGAGTTCGCTGTGTCGCCGCCTTGATGCAACCCGAAATCCATTGGGTATACGCGATTGGTCACGCGGAACCTTCGCGGCGTGGCGCGCGTTTACGCGGGCGACGATGGCGACGGCGTACGTCTGGCTCTTCATCCAGCTCGTTCAGCATGCCTTTTTGTTCCGGCGGCGCTGAAACCTGGAATTCACCCCACCATTTCGCCAGTCGCTGCAATTCCGCGTTGTGTTCGACTTCAGCACGCAGCGCTAACAGGTCGTAAGCTGCGCGGAACTTTGGATGCTCCATCAGCTTCCAGGCGCGTTTGCCCTGGCGACGGGACATACGTAACTGCAACTGCCAGATATCGCGGGTCAGTGAGGTCAGACGTTTCGGGATCGCCAGCGAGCGGCAGGCTTCGTCCAGCACGTCGTTCATTGCCAGCGCGAAAGCGTCGTAATAGGCCAGACCGCTTTCTTGCGCAATTTTCTGTGCGGCTTCCAGTAACGGATACCAGAACATGGCAGCAAACAAGAACGCCGGGTTAACGCGCATATCATTGTGAATGCGGTTATCGGTATTCTTCAGTACCTGGGCAATGATGCGTTCCATCGGGCTATCACCGTCTTCGGTGAAGTAGCGCGTAATGGTTGGGAACAGCGGTTGGAACAGGCTGTACTCACGCAGTTTTTTATAGGTTTCGTACCCATAGCCCGCCTGTAACAGCTTGAGCGCTTCTTCAAACAGGCGTGCAGGAGGAATATCGTTAAGCAAGGTAGCCAGACGCGGGATAGGCTCCGCGGTTTCCGGGCTGATACGCATGTCGAGCTTGGCGGCAAAGCGCACGGCGCGCAGCATACGTACAGGATCTTCGCGGTAGCGCGTTTCCGGATTACCGATCAGGCGAATGATGCCCTCTTCGAGATCCTGCATTCCCCCGACGTAATCACGTACGGTGAAATCGGCCACGCTGTAATACAGGCTGTTGATCGTGAAGTCGCGACGCTGGGCATCTTCTTCGATGGAGCCGAAGATGTTGTCACGCAGCAGCATACCGTTTTGCCCACGCTGCGATGTTGTGCGATCGGATTCGCTGCCTTCATGATGACCGCGGAAAGTCGCCACTTCGATAATTTCTGGGCCGAACATGACATGGGCCAGACGGAAACGGCGACCGACCAAGCGACAGTTACGAAACAGTTTGCGCACCTGATCCGGCGTTGCGTTAGTGGTGACATCAAAATCTTTCGGTTTTTTGCCCAGCAAAAGATCGCGTACACCACCGCCAACCAGCCATGCCTCGTATCCGGCCTTATTGAGCCTGTACATTACCTTCAGGGCATTTTCACTGATATCTTTGCGGGAGATAGAGTGCTGCTCACGCGGAATTACCGTCATATGTGGACGGGCGACGGCGAGCTCAGCCTCGCGCTCCTCGCGGCTTAGCACCTTGCGGCAAAAATTAGCGACTCGGGTAAAAATAGTGCACCTCGGTAGTGTCAAACTTCAATCAGAACAAGTGTTGCTGTGTAAAAATAGCGGCTAATCATAGCTCAGCATGATGCATTTGAGAATGCCGGATTTAAGATCGCCGAATCAGGCACCGCTGTCAGACGCCAATTCTCAACGGCAAACTCCAGGATCTGATCAACCTGCATATCCTGCCACGGGATATCGGCACGCTGGCCGAGAAAGCGCAGCGCGGCAATAATCACCGGACGCGGATCGCCTTGCGGCAGCGCAGGTGCATGATTTTGTTTTGAAAGTTTAGCGCCTTGTTCGTTGAGCGCCAGCGGAAGATGAATATAGTCAGGCGCTTGCCAGCCAAACTGCTGATACAAAGAGATTTGCCGCACCGTGGGTTCGATAAGATCGGCGCCGCGTACAATCTCCGTTACGCCCTGAAAGTGGTCATCAACCACCACAGCGAGGTTATAGGCAAACAGCCCGTCGCGTCGGTGGATAATAAAATCTTCCCTCGCAAGCTGCGGGTCAGCCTGAATCTCACCGCGCAGTTGGTCAGTAAACTGCATCACCGGATGGCGTTGCTTTATGCGGACAGCCGCCTGCTCTGGTCCGAGGCGTAACTCACGGCAGTGGCCGTCATAAATACCGCCGACGCTTTGAATACGCGCCCGCGTACAGGTGCAGTAATAGCTCAGATCCTGTTGATGTAACCAGGCGAGCGCCTCGCGGTAGGCATCATGACGTTGGGATTGCCATAAAATATCGCCATCCCAGTGCAGTCCGTAATGTTCCAGCTGACGCAGAATCGTATCTGCAGCACCGGGAACTTCACGAGGGGGGTCAATATCTTCAATGCGCACTCGCCAGATTCCGCGCTGTGAGCGGGCCTGCAGGTAACTCCCGAGGGCGGCAATTAGTGAACCGAAATGCAGTTCGCCAGAAGGGGAAGGGGCGAAGCGGCCTATATAGTGTGAATCGCTCATTTTGCGGACTAACAAATAATAAGGCGGGAGAAGCTCCCGCCTGTAGTAAAAGTGGTAAAAATGACCGGAATTAACCTGCCATTTGTTTTTCGCGGATTTCAGCCAGCGTTTTACAGTCGATGCACAGATCGGCTGTAGGACGTGCTTCCAGACGGCGAATACCAATTTCTACGCCGCATGATTCGCAGTAGCCGAAATCTTCGTCTTCTACTTTCTTCAGCGTCTTCTCGATCTTTTTGATCAGTTTGCGCTCACGGTCACGGTTACGCAGCTCAAGGCTGAATTCTTCTTCCTGTGCGGCGCGGTCCACCGGATCAGGGAAGTTAGCCGCTTCGTCTTGCATATGAGTTACGGTGCGATCGACTTCATCCCTAAGTTGATTGCGCCATGCCTCAAGAATACGCCTGAAGTGCGACAGCTGGGCTTCGTTCATATACTCTTCGCCCGGTTTCTCCTGGTACGGCTCCACCCCAGCGATGGCGAGAATACTCAGGGACGATGTTTTACGGTTTTGCCCTTCTTGCATGTTGCTTCTCCTTAACACGCACTATCGATCCCCATGTTCGGGGGAAAAATCAGGTCGCTATAAATAGCAGATGCTTTTCCGGATAGCAATTATCTAAACGTAACACTTGACAACCCTGTGAGGAAAAGCGTATTTGCCCACGCGCCCAGAATACTAATTGACCAGATATTTACACCATTACAAGGTAATGGGCAACGGCTCTTTAAGAGTCATACCGTGGGCAGAAAGTTCCGCTTTATAAACCAGAATTTCAACCCCCTTAAGCTG
The DNA here is from genome assembly GCF_016894305.1 of Citrobacter sp. B72. Taxonomy (NCBI): domain Bacteria; kingdom Pseudomonadati; phylum Pseudomonadota; class Gammaproteobacteria; order Enterobacterales; family Enterobacteriaceae; genus Citrobacter; species Citrobacter sp. B72. The sequence goes on along the minus strand of NZ_CP069801.1, from coordinate 3,928,741 downwards.
TGCTTCAACTAATAATTGCGCATATTTTGCATCGATATGGCGCGCGGGTGAAAACCGTGTAATGGATGAATGTAGCACGGCGAAAAATATCACTGCCCGCTTGCCTTCAGCCGCTACGCTCATCAATTCCCGAAGATGCTTCTGACCTCGTTCAGTGATGGCATCGGGAAAATAACCCTGCTCTTTTTCCGCCAACGTGACTGATTTCACTTCAATATAGCAGTCAGGTCGGGAATCTGCCTGTAACAAAAAGTCGATGCGGCTCCCTTCGGCGCCGTATTTTACTTCACTTTTCAAAGTGCTGTAGCCTGAAACTTCTGAAATTAACGCCTGCTGAATCGCCTCTTTCGTTAATCTGTTGGCCCACAGCGTGTTAACACAAATAAATTCACCGGATTGAGTTTGCGTTAATTCCCAGGTATGTGGATATTTGCGTTTAGTATTTTCTGATGTCGAATACCAAACGGTGTCACCTGGCATTGCGCATCCGGTCATCGCACCGGTATTTGGGCAGTGTAACGTTAACTCTGTGCCATCTGGTGTGATCACATCCGCTAAAAAGCGCTTATAGCGCTGGATGAGCGTTGCTGGTTGTAAAGGTGGAGAAAATTGCATAAACAGTCCCTTTGATTATTCAGTCAGCGTCCAGCGTTGCAACTGCGTGTAACGCGTGCGTCCTCGCGCAAATGAGGAGGAATAAAGCGCAAATTCCGTGACTGGAAACGACCAGCCAAAGCCCGGTGGCGGGATTGGCACCGCGTGGCCGGCATCGCGCAGCAGCGTGATATGTGGATGAAACGGCTGCGGGCTTTGGTAGCAACCGCTGCGTGCGGCCTGTGCCCGCAGCATATTCGCCAGTTGCAGCAACCCGCGCGGCGGCTGACGCATTCCCAGCCACACAACCCGGGATCGCAACCATTGCCCGGCATCATCGAGTTTGAGCGTAAAACCCGGCTGGCGAATACGCCCCGCGAGCTGCGACAGCGCCTGTTGCTTCTCAGCGCTGACGTCGCCTAAAAAGGCCAGCGTCAGATGCAGATTATCAGCCGCGACGGGGCGACCCGCTTCAGGGGGGAACTGCGCGGCCCGCCAGTGGATTAGCTGCTCCCGAACCCCGGCTGGCAATCCAATCGCAAAGAACAGCCTTTTTGGCTCAGACATGATGGATACTCGGTTATGAATTAACGCGATGCTACAATGCAGCGCGAAGAATGTTAACCCTCTGGAGCCATTTGTGACGTCGTTGCCCGTTGCCGCCGTAGTGCCTGAACTGCTTACCGCCCTTGATGCCTCGCCGCAGGTTCTGCTGACGGCGCCGACCGGTGCCGGGAAATCGACCTGGCTGCCGTTGCGACTTCTTGAGCATCGCGGTATCACGGGGCGGATTATTTTGCTGGAGCCGCGCCGCCTGGCAGCGCGTAATGTGGCGCAGCGATTAGCGGAATTGCTGAACGAAAAGCCGGGTGAAACCGTGGGTTATCGCATGCGCGCGCAAAGTTGCGTAGGGCCGCAGACCCGGCTGGAAGTGGTAACAGAGGGCGTCCTGACGCGGATGATCCAACGCGATCCTGAACTGACAGGCGTCGGGCTGGTGATCCTCGACGAATTTCACGAACGGAGTTTACAGGCTGATCTGGCGCTGGCGCTATTGCTGGATGTGCAGCAAGGGCTGCGGGACGATCTGAAACTGTTGATTATGTCCGCCACTCTGGATAACGGGCGTTTGCAGCAGATGTTGCCCGATGCGCCGACGATCGTTTCTGAAGGCCGCGCATTTCCCGTTGAGCGGCGGTATCAGCCGTTGGCGGCGCATTTGCGTTTTGATGAAGCGGTAGCGATAGCGACGGCGGAGCTATTGCGCCATGAAGGTGGGTCACTGCTGCTGTTTTTACCGGGTGTGGGCGAAATCCTGCGTGTACAGGAGCAGCTGGCTACGCGTGTAGGCAGCGATGTTGTGCTGTGTCCACTGTACGGCGCGTTAACGCTTTCCGAGCAGCGTCAGGCGATTGTGCCCGCGCCGCAAGGCAAACGCAAAGTGGTGCTGGCCACCAATATTGCTGAAACCAGCTTAACGATCGAAGGCATCCGACTGGTGGTGGACTGCGCCCAGGAACGCGTGGCGCGCTATGACGTGCGTACCGGTCTGACGCGACTGATTACCCAGCGCATCAGCCAGGCTTCGATGACTCAGCGCGCGGGACGTGCGGGTCGTCTGGAGCCCGGTATTTGCGTGCATCTGCTTGCCAAAGAGCAGGCAGAAAGAGCGGCAGCGCAGGGGGAAGCGGAGATATTGCAGAGCGATCTGTCCGGGCTATTGATGGAGTTGCTGCAATGGGGATGTACCGAACCTGAACAACTGAACTGGCTGGATACGCCGCCCGCCATCAATCTGCTGGCGGCAAAACGGCTGTTGCAGATGCTGGGCGCGCTTGAGGGCGACAGGCTCAGTGCTCGCGGACAGAAAATGGCTGCATTGGGTAACGATCCTCGTTTAGCGGCGATGCTGGTCGGTGCCAAAAATAATACCGAAGCGGCTACGGCGGTAAAACTGGCTGCGATTCTGGAAGAGCCGCCGCGCGGCGGAAGTACCGATCTGACCGTGGCGTTTTCACGAAATCAGCCCGCCTGGCAGCAGCGCAGTCAACAGTTGCTGAAACGGCTTAACGTTAGCAGCGGACAGCCCGACAGCACGTTGCTCCCCTCATTGCTGGCGCGGGCGTTTACCGATCGGATCGCGCGTCGACGCGGGCAGGAAGGGCGCTATCAACTGGCGAATGGCATGGGCGCAATGCTGGATGCTGATGACGCTTCAGGACGCCATGAATGGCTGATAGCGCCACTTTTGTTGCAGGGTAGCGCTGCGCCAGACGCGCGTATTTTGCTGGCTCTGCCGCTGGATATTGAGGCGCTGATGCAGGCATGTCCTGAGCTGCTGCAACAGTCCGACACCATCGAATGGGATGAGACTCAGGGAACGTTAAAGGCATTGCGTCGGTCGCGCATTGGTCAGCTCACGGTAAAAGTACAGCCATTAGCCAAACCCTCGGAAGAGGAGTTGCATCAGGCGATGTTGAATGGCATTCGCGATAAAGGGCTAAGTGTGCTCAACTGGACGTCGGAAGCCGAGCAGTTTCGACTGCGTCTGCAATGTGCGGCAAACTGGTTGCCAGAGTATGACTGGCCCGCGGTAGATGAGGATTCTCTGCTGGCGTCGCTGGAGACCTGGCTGCTGCCGCACATGAGCGGTGTGCACTCGTTACGCGCATTAAAAGCACTCAATGTGGGACAGGCGTTGCGCGGTTTACTGGACTGGTCAATGTTGCAACGTCTGGATAGTGAGCTGCCTGCGCATTACACTGTGCCGACGGGAAGCCGGATTGCCATTCGCTATCATGAGGATAATCCTCCAGTATTGGCGGTTCGGATGCAGGAAATGTTTGGTGAAGCAAAGACTCCAACCATTGCCCAGGGGCGCGTGCCGTTGGTGCTGGAGTTGCTGTCTCCGGCCCAAAGACCGCTACAGGTGACCAGCGATCTGAGCGCGTTCTGGCAGGGATCGTACCGTGAGGTGCAAAAAGAGATGAAAGGGCGTTATCCCAAACATGTCTGGCCGGACGATCCGGCGAATACCGCGCCAACGCGGCGTACCAAAAAGTATTCGTAATGTAACTGTAGGCCGGATAAGGCGTTATGCCGCATCCGGCGAAAGAGCGGTAATAATTGAGAGATTTCTTCTTCTGTCGCAGGACGGAAGAACAGAGAATCGGGCCCTTGCGCCTGAATGTTGCGGAGAAAAAGCATGGCGGGGAATGACCGCGAGCCAATTGGACGTAAAGGGAAACCCTCGCGTCCGGTGAAACAAAAGGTGAGCCGTCGTCAACTCAGAGATGAAGAGTATGACGACGATTATGATGATGATGACTATGAGGATGAAGAACCGATGCCGCGTAAGGGTAAAGGCAAAGGGCGTAAGCCTCGTGGTAAGCGCGGCTGGTTCTGGCTGCTGGTAAAACTGTCGATTGTCTTTTTGGTGCTGATCGCCATTTACGGCGTTTATCTGGACCAAAAAATTCGTAGCCGTATTGATGGCAAAGTCTGGCAGCTTCCTGCGGCAGTTTATGGCCGTATGGTTAACCTTGAGCCAGAAATGCCTATCGGCAAGAACGAGATGGTGAAGCTGCTGGAGGCCACGCAGTACCGTCAGGTGACGAAGATGACGCGTCCGGGCGAATTTACCGTGCAGGCGAAGAGCATTGAGATGATTCGTCGTCCGTTTGACTTCCCGGACAGCAAAGAAGGGCAGGTGCGTGCGCGTCTGACCTTTGACGGCGATCATCTGGACACCATTGAGAATATGGATAACAACCGCCAGTTCGGTTTTTTCCGTCTTGATCCGCGTCTGATCACCATGCTCTCTTCACCTAACGGTGAGCAGCGCCTGTTTGTTCCGCGTAGCGGCTTCCCGGATCTGCTGGTGGATACGCTGCTGGCGACCGAAGACCGTCACTTCTATGAACATGACGGTATCAGCCTCTATTCCATTGGTCGTGCGGTGCTGGCGAACCTGACGGCGGGTCGTACGGTACAGGGGGCCAGTACGCTGACTCAGCAGCTGGTGAAAAACCTGTTCCTGTCCAGCGAACGTTCCTACTGGCGTAAGGCCAACGAAGCCTATATGGCGCTGATCATGGATGCGCGTTACAGCAAAGACCGCATTCTTGAGCTGTACATGAACGAAGTCTATCTCGGCCAAAGCGGTGATAACGAGATTCGCGGCTTCCCGCTGGCGAGCCTCTATTATTTCGGTCGTCCGGTAGAAGAGCTGAGCCTCGACCAGCAGGCGCTGCTGGTGGGGATGGTTAAAGGGGCGTCGATCTACAACCCGTGGCGTAACCCGAAGCTGGCGCTGGAGCGTCGTAACCTGGTTCTGCGTCTTCTGCAGCAGCAGCAGATTATCGACCAGGATCTGTATGACATGCTGAGCGCGCGTCCGCTAGGCGTACAGCCGCGTGGTGGGGTGATCTCCCCGCAGCCTGCCTTTATGCAGATGGTGCGTCAGGAGCTCCAGGCGAAGCTGGGCGATAAAGTTAAAGATCTCTCCGGCGTGAAGATTTTCACCACCTTTGATTCCGTGGCGCAGGACGCCGCAGAAAAAGCGGCGGTGGAAGGCATTCCGGTATTGAAGAAACAGCGTAAGCTGAGCGATCTGGAAACCGCGATTGTGGTCGTTGACCGCTTTAGTGGTGAAGTTCGCGCCATGGTCGGCGGAGCAGAACCGCAGTTTGCGGGCTATAACCGTGCGATGCAGGCGCGTCGTTCGATTGGTTCTCTGGCCAAGCCTGCAACCTATCTGACCGCGCTCAGCCAGCCGAAGTTGTACCGCCTGAATACCTGGATTGCCGATGCGCCGATTGCGCTGCGTCAGCCGAACGGCCAGGTGTGGTCACCGCAGAACGATGACCGTCGCTATAGCGAAAGCGGCAAAGTAATGCTGGTGGATGCGTTAACGCGTTCAATGAACGTGCCAACGGTAAATCTGGGGATGGCGCTGGGCCTGCCTGCTGTAACCGATACCTGGTTGAAGCTGGGTGCGCCGAAAGATCAGCTTAACCCGGTTCCGGCCATGCTGCTGGGTGCGTTAAACCTGACGCCAATCGAAGTGGCGCAGGCGTTCCAGACTATCGCCAGCGGTGGGAACCGCGCGCCGCTGTCGGCGCTGCGTTCGGTGATTGCCGAAGATGGTACCGTGCTGTACCAGAGCTTCCCACAGGCCGAGCGTGCTGTTCCGGCGCAGGCGGCGTATATGACGCTGTGGACTATGCAGCAGGTGGTTCAGCGTGGTACGGGTCGCCAGCTTGGCGCGAAGTATCCGGGTCTGCATCTGGCAGGGAAAACCGGGACCACCAACAACAACGTGGATACCTGGTTTGCCGGGATCGACGGCAGCCAGGTGACCATCACCTGGGTGGGCCGCGATAACAACCAGCCAACCAAGCTGTACGGTGCCAGCGGCGCGATGTCGATTTATCAGCGTTATCTGGCCAACCAGACGCCAACACCGCTGGTGCTGACGCCACCGGAGGATGTGGTGGATATGGGCGTAGACTACGACGGTAACTTCGTTTGTAGCGGGGGTATGCGCACGCTTCCGGTATGGACCACCGATCCGGATTCACTGTGTCAACAAGGTGAGATGTTGCAGCAGTCGGGTAATCCGTTCGATCAATCTTCTCAGCAGCCGCAGCAACAGCAGCCTCAACAGCAGCAACCGCCGCAGCAGGAGAAGAAGGACGGCGATGGCGTAGCCGGTTGGATTAAAGAGATGTTTGGCGGTAACTAATGCCTGCCTCAAAACCCGCTTCGGCGGGTTTTTCATTTTTTGCGCTATATGGTTTTAGTTTGCCTTGCCTGACGGCGCTGCGCTTATCAAGCCTACGGAATTAAGGTAGCCATCCGGTACGTTATCCGTTAAAACATTTCAGCCTAATTTATTAACCCTTTCTTTTCATCTGGTTATTTCTTAACCCCTCAGTTTTAGTAGGGACGCGTATTGCTTGCTATCTCGCCAGAGTTTCGAATATTATGCTGCCGTTATAATAATAATTCTCGTTTACGTTATCATTCACTTTCATCAGAGAAATACCAATGGCGCGTCTTAAAACTGCTCAGCCAAGTTCATCACTGCGTAAAATCGCAGTAGTGGTAGCCACAGCGGTTAGCGGCATGTCTGTCTATGCACAGGCGGCGGTTGACCCGAAAGAAGAAACCATCACCGTAACTGCTGCACCTGCTCCGCAGGAAAGCGCATGGGGGCCTGCGGCAACCATCGCTGCACGACAGTCTGCTACGGCGACCAAAACCGACACTCCGATTCAAAAAGTTCCTCAGTCTATTTCAGTGGTCACCGCCGAAGAGATGGCGTTGCATCAACCAAAATCGGTCAAAGAGGCGCTCAGCTACACCCCGGGCGTTGCCGTGGGTACACGTGGCGCGTCCAATACCTATGACTACCTGATTATTCGCGGATTTGCCGCCGACGGCCAAAGTCAGAATAACTATCTGAATGGCCTGAAGATGCAGGGCAACTTCTACAATGATGCGGTCATCGACCCTTATATGCTGGAGCGCGCCGAAGTGATGCGCGGTCCGGTTTCCGTTCTGTACGGAAAGAGCAACCCGGGTGGGTTGTTGAATATGGTCAGCAAACGTCCGACAACAGAGCCCCTGAAAGAAGTTCAGTTCAAAATGGGCACTGACAGCCTGTTCCAGACCGGTTTTGACTTCAGCGATGCGCTGGATGACGATGGTGTGTACTCATACCGCCTGACTGGCCTGGCGCGTTCCGCGAATGCGCAGCAGCAAGGCGCAGAAGAACAGCGTTATGCTATCGCGCCATCTTTCACATGGCGTCCGGATGATAAGACGAATTTCACCTTCCTCTCCTACTTCCAGAACGAGCCGGAAACCGGTTATTACGGCTGGTTGCCGAAAGAGGGGACCGTGTCTAAGCTGCCAAATGGTTCACGTCTGCCGACCGATTTCAACGAAGGTGCGGACAACAATACCTACTCTCGTAACGAGAAGATGGTGGGCTACAGCTTCGACCACGAATTTAACGACACCTTTACCGTACGTCAGAACCTGCGTTATGCGCAAAACAAAGTGTCGCAGAAAAGCGTGTACGGCTACGGCATGTGCTCCGATCCGCTGTATACCAAAGATCCGGCTAACAGTCCTTGCGCCAGCATCCCTCAGTCAGATTGGGATCACACGTTGACTCGTCAGTACGTTGACGACAATGAAAAATTGCAGAATTTCTCTGTTGATACCCAGTTGCAGAGCACATTCGCCACCGGTTCCCTGGATCACACATTGCTGACCGGCGTTGACTATATGCGTATGCGTAACGATATCAACTCCTGGTTCGGTTGGGCTGGTTCGGTAGCGCCGTCTGATATCTATAATCTTGACCGTAGCGATTTTGACTTTGGCTCGCACCCTGGACCTGGCGCAGCTTATCGCGTTCTGAATAAACAGGAACAAACGGGCCTGTACGCTCAGGATCAGATGCAGTGGGATAAGGTGCTTGTCACTCTGGGCGGTCGTTACGACTGGGCTAAGCAGGACTCTCTGAACCGCGTTTCTGGTGTGCTGGACTCCCGTGATGACCGACAGTTCACCTGGCGTGGCGGTGTTAACTACCTGTTCGATAACGGTGTAACCCCGTATTTCAGCTACAGCGAATCGTTTGAACCAAATTCTCAGGTTGGGGAAAGCGGCAATATCTTTGCGCCATCTAAAGGTAAGCAGTACGAAGCGGGCGTGAAGTACGTACCGAGCGATCGTCCGATCGTGTTGACCGGTGCCGTTTACCAGTTGACCAAAACCAACAACCTGATGGCCGATCCGAATGGATCGATCTGGTCAGTTGAAGGCGGTGAAATTCGTTCACGCGGTGTGGAAATCGAAGCGAAAGCGGCACTGTCTGCCAGCGTTAACGTGGTGGGTTCTTATACCTACACCGATGCGGAATACACCACCGACACCAACTACAAAGGCAATACGCCTGCTCAGGTGCCAAAACATATGGCATCACTGTGGGGGGATTACACCCTCTATGATGGCGCGCTTTCCGGGCTGACGTTGGGTACGGGTGTTCGTTATACTAGTTCCAGCTATGGCGATCCGGCAAACTCCTTCAAAGTGGGAAGCTACACGCTGGTAGATGCGTTAGTACGTTACGATCTGGCGCGTGTTGGTATGGCTGGCTCCAACGTGGCGCTGCATGTGAACAACCTGTTTGACCGTGAATACGTCGCCAGCTGCTTCAATACTTATGGCTGCTTCTGGGGCGCAGAACGTCAGGTCGTTGCAACTGCAACCTTCCGTTTCTAATTTCTCTTTGGGCACGCTTTGCGTGCCCGTTTTACAAGTTGGCTGCTATGCAGGAAAACAGATCCCATCCCGACACCACTTTTGCGTTGCGTAATGTCTCCTTTCGTGTGCCTGGCCGCACGCTTTTGCATCCTCTCTCATTAACTTTTCCTGTAGGGAAAGTGACTGGTCTTATCGGCCACAACGGTTCCGGTAAATCGACATTATTGAAAATGCTGGGACGTCATCAGCCGCCGTCAGAAGGTGAAATCCTGCTCGACGAACAGCCGCTGGAGAGCTGGAGTAGTAAAGCGTTTGCCCGCAAGGTCGCCTATCTGCCGCAACAGCTGCCGCAGGCAGAAGGGATGACCGTACGCGAACTGGTGGCGATTGGTCGTTATCCGTGGCACGGGGCGCTGGGGCGTTTTGGCGTTGCCGACAGAGAGAAGGTAGAAGAAGCCATTTCGCTGGTAGGTTTAAAGCCGCTGGCGCACCGTCTGGTCGATAGCCTGTCCGGTGGGGAACGCCAACGCGCGTGGATTGCCATGCTGGTGGCACAGGACAGCCGCTGTCTGCTACTTGACGAACCGACCTCCGCACTGGATATCGCCCATCAGGTTGACGTGCTGGCGCTGGTGCACCGCTTAAGCCAGCAGCGTGGGCTGACGGTGGTAGCGGTGCTACACGATATCAACATGGCGGCCCGCTATTGCGATTACCTCGTTGCGCTGCGCGGCGGTGAGATGATTTCTCAAGGAACGCCTGCTGAACTGATGCGCAGTGAAACTCTGGAACAAATTTACGGTATCCCGATGGGCATTTTGCCGCATCCGGCCGGTGCCGCACCCGTGAGTTTTGTCTATTAATGATCGGATTACATCATATTACCCGTCGGCGGCTGCTTACGGCGATGGCGCTGTCGCCTCTGCTGTGGCGGATGAATACGGCGCACGCCGCGGCGGTTGATCCACAGCGCATTGTAGCGCTGGAATGGCTGCCGGTAGAGCTGCTGCTGGCGCTGGGTATTACGCCGTACGGCATCGCAGATATCCCTAACTACAAGCTGTGGGTCAGTGAGCCTCCTCTGCCGGACTCGGTAATTGACGTCGGGCTACGTACGGAGCCCAATCTCGAACTGCTGACCGAAATGAAGCCCTCATTTCTGCTCTGGTCGGCAGGCTATGGTCCTTCCCCTGAAAAGCTGGCGCGGATTGCACCAGGCCGGGGATTTAATTTCAGCGATGGCAAAAAGCCGCTGGCCGTTGCGCGACAGTCGCTGCAGGAAATGGCGCAATTGTTCAATCTGCAAGCCTCTGCTGAACGCCATTTGACTGAGTACGATCGTTTTATTGCCAGCCTGAAACCGCGCTTTATGCAACGCGGCGCGCGTCCCGTGCTCCTGACATCCCTGCTTGATTCGCGGCATATGCTGGTGTTTGGTTCAAACAGCCTGTTCCAGGACGTACTGGACGAATATGGGATCCCTAACGCCTGGCAGGGAGAAACAAACTTCTGGGGCAGTACTGCCGTGAGTATTGACCGTCTGGCTGCTTATAAGGATGTCGATGTATTGTGCTTTGATCACGGCAACGATAAAGAGATGGCTGCGCTGATGTCTACGCCATTATGGCAGGCGATGCCGTTTGTCCGTGGCGGACGTTTTCAACGTGTGCCTGCCGTTTGGTTTTATGGCGCAACGCTATCGGCCATGCATTTTGCCCGTATTCTGGATAATGCGTTGGGAGGCAAAGCGTGAGCAGGAAACTTGAAATGCCGGATGGCGGCGCGAAAAGCGCCTTATCCGACCTACGGTTTGGGCGCTTTGTAGGCCGGATAAGGCGAAGCCGCCATCCGGCGTTGCTGTTGTTGGTGCTGTTTGTTGCTGCCTGCTGGCTGACCTGGGTTAACTTCTCTGTTGCGCTACCGCGCAGCCAGTGGCAACAGGCCATCTGGTCACCGGATATCGACATCATTGAGCAGATGGTTTTTCACTATAGCCTGCTGCCGAGGCTGGCGATATCGCTACTGGTCGGCGCTGGGCTGGGTCTGGTCGGCGTGTTGTTTCAGCAGGTGTTGCGTAACCCGCTGGCGGAGCCAACCACGCTGGGCGTTGCGACCGGTGCGCAGTTGGGCATTACGGTCACCACGCTGTGGACTATTCCTGGTGCGCTGACCACGCAATTTGCGGCGCTGGCGGGAGCATGTGTCGTTGGGGCGCTGGTGTTTGGCGTTGCCTGGGGCAAGCGCCTTTCTCCGGTGACGTTAATCCTTGCCGGGTTGGTGGTCAGCCTGTACTGCGGGGCGATTAACCAGTTGATGGTTATCTTCCATCACGATCAGCTGCAAAGCATGTTTTTATGGAGCAGCGGCACGTTAACGCAAACCGACTGGAGCGGCGTACAGCGTCTGTGGCCGCAGCTGTTGGGCGGTGTGATGCTGACTCTGTTGTTGTTACGCCCAATGACACTGATGGGACTGGATGACGGCGTGGCGCGTAACCTCGGTCTGGCGCTGTCGCTGGCACGTCTGGCGGCGTTATCGCTGGCCATTGTCATCAGCGCCTTACTGGTTAACGCAGTTGGAATTATCGGCTTTATTGGCCTGTTTGCACCGCTGTTGGCGAAAATGCTCGGTGCGCGTCGTTTGCTGGCACGTCTGGTGCTTGCCCCGCTGATTGGTGCGTTGATCCTCTGGCTCTCCGACCAAATCATTCTGTGGCTGACCCGCGTATGGATGGAAGTCTCCACCGGTTCAGTGACGGCGTTGATTGGCGCACCGTTGCTACTGTGGTTGTTGCCGCGCTTGAGGAGTATGAGCGCCCCGGATATGAACGCCAGTAATCGCATCGCCGCTGAGCGTCAGAATGTGCTGATGTTTGCGCTGGCAGGTGGCGTAATCTTGCTGCTAACCCTCGTGGTGGCGCTGTCGTTTGGCCGCGACGCACATGGCTGGACATGGGCCAGCGGCGCGATGCTGGATGAGCTGATGCCCTGGCGCTGGCCTCGCATTCTGGCGGCCCTGATTGCCGGGGTGATGCTGGCGGTAGCGGGCTGTATTATTCAACGTCTGACGGGCAACCCGATGGCCAGCCCGGAAGTGCTGGGCATTAGCTCCGGTGCGGCATTTGGCGTGGTGCTCATGCTGTTTTTGGTCCCCGGAAATGCTTTTGGCTGGCTGCTGCCTGCCGGAAGCCTCGGGGCCGCGGGCACTCTGCTTATCATTATGATTGCCGCCGGGCGCGGTGGTTTTTCACCGCACCGTATGCTGTTGGCCGGTATGGCGCTCAGTACGGCCTTTACTATGCTGCTGATGATGCTGCAGGCCAGCGGCGATCCGCGCATGGCGGGCGTGTTGACCTGGATTTCCGGTTCAACCTATAACGCGAGCGGAGAGCAGGTACTGCGTACCGGGATTGTGATGGTGATTCTGCTGGCGATGACGCCACTGTGCCGCCGTTGGCTAACAATTTTACCGCTCGGCGGCGATACGGCGCGGGCTGTCGGTATGGCTATCACACCATCACGCGTGGGGTTACTGCTGTTGGCGGCAGGGCTGACAGCGACAGCCACCATGACTATTGGACCGTTGAGCTTTGTCGGGCTGATGGCGCCGCATATTGCCCGTATGATGGGTTTTCGTCGGGCGATGCCGCATATGCTGATTTCGGCGCTGGCGGGTGGCGTGTTGCTGGTCTTTGCTGACTGGTGCGGCAGGATGGTGCTGTTTCCGTATCAGATTCCGGCGGGGTTATTGTCGACGTTTATTGGTGCGCCGTACTTTATCTATCTGCTAAGAAAGCAGAGCCGCTGAGACTGACCCCTTTCATGTAGGCCGGATAAGACGCTTTGCGTCGACATCCGACAATAAAAAAGCCGGGTGGCGGCTTCGCCTTACCCGGCCTACATTTCTGCACGTTCTCTTTTTTACAACTTCGCAAACACCCGGCGCGCGGCGTCGATGGTGTTATTGATATCGTCTTCACTGTGCGCCACGGACATAAAGCCCGCTTCGAAAGCAGACGGCGCCAGATAAATTCCTTCATCCAGCATCATGTGGAAGAAGCGCTTGAAGCGTTCGACGTCGCATGCCATCACATCCTGATAGCAGGTTACGGTTTCTGCATCGGTGAAGAAAATCCCGAACATCCCGCCCACATGGTTAACCACCAGCGGAATATTCGTTTCTTCGGCAGCTTCCAACAGACCTTCCGCCAGACGCGTTGTCAGTTCGTTCAGCGTTTCATGAATACCCGGTTGGGCCACTTCGGTCAGACAAGCAAAGCCCGCCGCCATTGCGATCGGGTTACCGGACAGCGTACCCGCCTGGTAAACCGGACCGGTCGGCGCCAGCGCGTCCATCACATCACGACGGCCACCGAATGCGCCAACGGGCATCCCGCCACCGATGATTTTACCCAGGCAGGTCAGGTCCGGAACAACGCCGTAATAATCCTGCGCACCGGCCAGTGCCACGCGGAAACCGGTCATCACTTCATCGATAATCAACAGCGCGCCAAACTCATCGCACAATGCACGCAGGCCTGGCAGGAATTCTGGCAGCGGCGGGATGCAGTTCATGTTGCCGGCGACCGGCTCAACGATGATACAGGCGATCTCCTGCGGGTACTGTTCAAACGCTGCACGCACTGAAGAGAGATCGTTATAGGTGCAGGTCAGGGTGTGTTTCGCGAAATCAGCTGGAACGCCAGGGGAGTTCGGCTGGCCCAGCGTTAACGCGCCGGAACCGGCTTTGACCAGCAGGCAGTCAGCATGGCCGTGGTAGCAGCCTTCAAATTTGATGATTTTATCACGACCGGTGAAACCGCGCGCCAGACGGATTGCGCTCATTGTCGCTTCCGTACCGGAGTTCACCATGCGCACCATGTCCATGGTCGGCACTAATTCGGTGACCAGCTCCGCCATTTTCACTTCCATCTCGGTCGGTGCACCGAAGCTTAAACCGCGCTCCGCAGCTTCAATCACCGCATTACGGATTGCCGGGTGGTTGTGACCCAGTACCATCGGTCCCCAGGAACCGACGTAATCGACATAGGCTTTACCATCGACATCGTACAGATACGCGCCGTCCGCTTTTTCGATAAACAGCGGAGTACCACCCACGCCAGTAAAGGCGCGAACGGGGGAGTTAACGCCGCCTGGGATAAGTTCGCGTGCTGCGCTGTAGAGATTTTCAGACTTACTCATGGATGGGGTCCTGGTTCGTAGAAAAAGTAAATGCCCGCTATTCTAGTTATTCAGAGAAGGTTATGAAAGTTTTACGCATTTGAAACAATGCGATTTGCAGGGGATTTTCGCGAAATGTGCGAGTAGAATGCCGATTCCGTATTTGTATTACCAATTAATGATCATCTGATGAAGACAGACACTCCCTCTTTTGAAGCACAGCAAATTGTGCGTTTACGCCGCAGGGATCAAATTCGTCGTCTCCTGGAACGAGACAAAACGCCGTTGGCGATCCTGTTGATGGCTGCAGTAGTGGGTACTGTGACAGGGCTTGTTGGCGTGGCATTTGAGAAAGCGGTGACCTGGGTGCAGAATCAGCGCATTGGCGCGCTGGCTCAGGTTGCGGACCATGACATTCTGCTGTGGCCGCTGGCGTTTATTCTCTCGGCGTTGCTGGCGATGGTCGGCTATTTCCTGGTGCGTAAATTTGCGCCGGAAGCCGGTGGTTCGGGGATCCCAGAGATTGAAGGTGCGCTGGAAGAGCTGCGACCTGTGCGTTGGTGGCGTGTCCTGCCGGTGAAATTTATCGGCGGCATGGGCACGCTGGGTGCTGGCATGGTGCTCGGGCGAGAAGGGCCGACCGTGCAGATTGGCGGCAACATTGGACGCATGGTGCTGGATATTTTCCGTATGCGCAGCGCCGAAGCGCGGCATACCCTGCTGGCTACCGGTGCCGCAGCGGGCCTTTCGGCGGCGTTTAACGCTCCGCTGGCGGGGATCCTGTTCATTATTGAAGAGATGCGCCCGCAGTTTCGCTATAACCTAGTGTCGATCAAAGCCGTGTTTACCGGCGTTATTATGTCGAGCATTGTGTTTCGTGTTTTCAACGGTGAAGCCCCGATAATTGAAGTCGGGAAACTGTCTAATGCGCCGGTGAATACGCTGTGGCTGTATCTCGTGCTCGGGCTTATTTTTGGCTGTGTCGGGCCATTGTTCAATACCATGGTGTTGCGCACTCAGGATATGTTCCAGCGCTTTCACGGTGGTGAAATTAAAAAATGGGTGCTGATGGGCGGCGCGATCGGCGGTCTGTGCGGGATCCTGGGATTAATTCAACCTGAAGCGGCAGGCGGTGGCTTTAACCTGATCCCGATTGCCGCAGCAGGCAATTTTAGCGTCGGTCTACTGCTGTTTATATTTATCACCCGGGTCGTCACCACGCTGCTGTGCTTCTCATCCGGTGCGCCCGGTGGGATCTTCGCCCCGATGCTGGCGTTGGGGACGTTGCTTGGTACGGCGTTCGGTATGGCTGCGGCAGCCTCTTTTCCGCAGTATCACCTGGAGGCCGGAACCTTTGCCATTGCCGGAATGGGGGCTTTGTTGGCTGCTTCGGTGCGTGCGCCGCTAACGGGTATTGTACTGGTGCTGGAGATGACCGATAACTATCAGCTCATTTTGCCAATGATTATTACCTGTCTTGGCGCAACACTATTAGCCCAATTTATGGGCGGAAAGCCGCTATACTCGACTATCCTGGCTCGTACGCTGGCAAAACAGGAAGCGGAGCAGGCGGCAAAAAGCCAGGGGACTGCCGCTGGCGAGAATACTTGAACGAAATACCAGGGTATTAGATAATGGCCCAAAATATTGGGTTGAAATTTACCCAATTGCCGATGTCGTTTGGAGCAAAATATGAGTGATGACGTAGCGCTGCCACTGCAATTTACTGAAGCAGCAGCCAATAAAGTTAAAAGCCTGATCGCTGACGAAGATAACCCGAATCTGAAATTACGCGTGTATATCACTGGCGGTGGTTGCAGCGGTTTCCAGTACGGTTTCACCTTTGATGATCAGGTCAATGAAGGTGATATGACCATCGAGAAACAAGGTGTTGGTCTGGTCGTTGATCCGATGAGTCTGCAATATCTGGTGGGCGGCGCGGTTGACTATACTGAAGGTCTGGAAGGTTCCCGCTTCGTTGTGACTAACCCGAATGCGAAAAGCACCTGCGGGTGTGGTTCTTCTTTCAGCATCTGATTGCTGTCTGTAATACTGATGGTCTGATGTTGTAGGCCCGGTAAGCGTAGCGCCACCGGGCAATGTGCCGGATGGCGGCGTAAACGCCTTATCCGGCCTACATGTTCTGTATCGTCATATCAACGCCCGTTATCATCCAGCGCAAACGTCGGCAATTTCAGATGCCAGCGAATGGCGGCAAGCCGAATCAGCAGCGTGACAATCATCCCCATCATACTGGCGTTTTCCAGTGAAACATCAAAGGTATAAAACGCTGTCGCATGCACGATCCCGCCGATAATACAGGCTGTGGCGTAGATCTCGGTGCGCAAAATCATCGGGACTTCACGAGCTAACACATCGCGAATGATCCCACCACCAACGCCGGTAATCACCCCCATACAAATCGCCACCAGCGGCCCTGTTCCTGCGAGAAATGCCTTGTTGACCCCAATACCCACGAACACAGCCAGACCAACGGCATCCAGCACCGGAAGGATCCATTTCGGTATGCGTCTTGGTTGACGTACCAACAGGATCGTCAGCATGCTGGTGATCATCGCCACCACCAGATCGGTCGGATCCTTAACCCAAAAAACCGGTCCATTATCCAGCGCCATATCGCGGATCGTGCCACCACCAACGGCGGTAACCACGCCGAGTACCAGGACGCCAAACGGATCCATACGTAATTTTCCGGCCAGTAATACGCCAGAGATTGCAAATACTGCGGTGCCGACAATATCAAGCCAATAGACGAGCATTTTTAAATCCTCACAACAGACCTGGTGGGGGCAGGCGCTAATTTATCTGTGAAAGCGCATTACAGAGTTGTTTTGCGGCGAGGATAATACGCGGGCTCGCGCGTTCGAACCAGTCACTATTAAGTGTAATAATGGGTATTTTTAGCTGGTTTCCCCAGTATTGCTCAATTTTCAGAGTTTCGCCCGAACCGCCTGTGGCAACAATAGCCTGGGGGGCTCGTGCCAGGACCTGCTCACGGCTAACCTGCGGCCAGGGAACCCGACTACCGGCAAAGATGTTTTCTCCGCCGCATACCTCAAGAACTTCGTGCTGAATAGAACCTTTTCCACTGGTAAACAGAGGATTGGCACCAAACTGGAGAAACACGCGTTTTTTCGGTTTGTTGACATACTGAGATTTAAGTAAAGCATAGTCATCAAGCATGGTTTGCGCCGCCTGTTTAGCTTGTTCAGGCTTGGGGCTCCATGCCGCTAATTGGCGTAGCGCATCGGCAACCTGCTCAATGGTAACGGCGTCCACCCAGATGACCTTAATACCCAGAGAGGTTAGTTGATTCACCTGCCGCTCAGCGTTTCCCCCGCGCCAGGCGACAACCAAATCAGGTTTCAGCGCCACAATACGTTCAAGATTCATCCCTTGCCAGGTTGAGACTTCCTCAATATTTTTGGCTTCTGGCGGGTAGTTTGAATAGCTGCTGACGCCAACGGGGGTAATGCCAGCGGCAAAAGCGAGTTCAGTATTGGCAGGAGAAAGCGTCACAACACGCGGAGCGGCGTAAAGGAACGCCGGGAGAGTGAAAAGCAGGGCGACCAGCGCCCTGGAGAGTAATTTAGCCATGCGCCAGTTTCTGTACCAGCGTTTCAACCATCAGGCTTGACTGCTTCGCGGCAACCACCAGGAATTCGTCAAAGCTGAGATGGGACTGCTGATCGGCAACGTCAGAGATAGCGCGAACCACGACAAATGGCACGTTAAAGTTGTGGCAAACGTGCGCAATTGCGGTCGCTTCCATCTCAACGGCAATCGCCTGCGGGAAGTTATGCTTAATTTTAGCCAGCCCCACGGAACCATTAATGAAGGCGTCGCCGCTGACGATAAGTCCGCGAACGGCGTTCAGATTGAGTTCGGCGATGCAAGACTCTGCGGCAGCAATCAACGTAGGATCAGCTTTAAAACCAGCCGGGCAGCCCGGTAGCTGACCAAATTCATAACCAAAGGCAGTGACGTCGGCGTCGTGATAGCGCGCTTCGTCAGAAACTACGATATCCCCGACTTTCAGCGTAGAGGCCAGGCCACCCGCAGAACCGGTATTAATGATGGCGTCCGGCTTGCAGCGTTCAAGCAGCAGCGTAGCGCCCAGTGCCGCAGCCACTTTACCGATACCCGATTTCAGCAGCGCAACCTCTGTACCGTTCAGTTGGCCGGTGTAAATTTCACAACCGCCGAGCGCGATGGTCTGACGGTTTTCGATTTTGTCACGCAGCAGCGTAACTTCTTCTTCCATTGCACCAATGATGCCGATTTTCATAGATTTACTCGCGATAAGCCAGATTTGAGGGCATAGTCTATCATGCGCTTAAGGGGTAGCGCATTTCTCAGGCGGGAGAGGACATGGCACAGATCGATTTCCGAAAAAAAATAAACTGGCATCGTCGTTACCGTTCGCCGCAGGGCGTGAAGACTGAGCATGAGATCCTGCGTATTTTCGAAAGCGATCGCGGACGTATTATCAATTCACCGGCCATTCGCCGACTGCAACAAAAAACGCAGGTCTTTCCGCTGGAGCGTAATGCGGCAGTACGCACGCGCTTGACGCACTCGATGGAAGTTCAGCAGGTTGGGCGCTATATCGCGAAAGAGATCCTCAGCCGACTGAAAGAACTAAAGCTGCTGGAGCAGTATGGCCTGGATGAACTGACAGGGCCATTTGAGAGTATTGTCGAAATGTCCTGCCTGATGCATGACATTGGCAATCCGCCGTTTGGCCATTTTGGGGAAGCGGCGATTAATGACTGGTTCCGCCAGCGGCTGTATCCCGCAGACGCAGAAAGTCAGCCCCTAAGTGATGACCGCTGCCAGGTGGCGGCATTACGGTTGCGTGAAGGCGAGGAGTCGCTGAATGATATTCGCCGTAAGGTACGCCAGGACCTGTGCCATTTTGAAGGCAATGCGCAGGGTATTCGGCTTGTGCATACGTTGATGCGTATGAACCTTACCTGGGCGCAGGTTGGCGGTATTTTAAAATATACCCGTCCAGCGTGGTGGCGCGGCAGTGCACCCGAAACACACAATTATTTAATGAAGAAGCCGGGTTATTACCTTTCTGAAGAACCGTATATTGAGCGGTTGCGTAAAGAATTATCATTAGCGCCTTACAGTCGCTTTCCATTAACCTGGATTATGGAAGCTGCCGATGATATCTCTTATTGCGTAGCGGATCTGGAAGATGCCGTTGAGAAAAGAATCTTTAGCGTCGAGCAGCTTTATCACCATCTGCATGAGGCGTGGGGGCAACATGAAAAAGGTTCCCTGTTTATCCAGGTTGTTGAGAACGCTTGGGAAAAATCACGTTCAAATACATTAAGCCGGAGTACCGAAGATCAGTTCTTTATGTATTTACGCGTCAATACGCTGAATAAACTGGTGCCGTATGCGGCCCAGCGGTTTATTGATAATTTGCCGCAGATTTTTGAAGGCAGCTTTAATCATGCGCTGCTAGAAGATGCCAGTAGCTTCAGCCAGCTACTGGGCGTTTATAAAAATGTGGCAGTAAAACATGTGTTTAGCCATCCGGATGTTGAACAACTGGAATTACAGGGCTATCGGGTGATCAGCGGGTTGCTGGAGATCTATCAGCCGTTATTAAAAATGTCTCAGTCAGATTTTTCTGAACTGGTCGACAATGAAAGAGTAAAACGTTTTCCTATCGAGTCCCGTTTATTTCAGAAGTTGTCTACCCGCCATCGTCTTGCGTATGTTGAGGCGGTTAGTAAAATATCGACGGGGTGCGCCGAGTATTCGGTTCTGGAATATTATTATCGCTGCCGGTTGATCCAGGATTATATCAGCGGGATGACGGATTTGTATGCCTGGGATGAATATCGTCGCTTGATGGCCGTAGAACAATAAATACTCATTTGTAAAGACGGACAATAAAATTTTACTTTTTCCTTAAACTTAATTCTGGAACTTAGCGCTATAAAACGACTCTGACGTATACAGCAATTTTGCGTTACCTGTTAATCGAGAACGAAACACATGAAAAAAACCACATTAGCAATGAGTGCACTGGCTCTGAGTTTAGGTTTGGCGTTGTCCCCCCTGTCTGCTACAGCGGCTGAGACGTCGTCTTCAGCAATGACCGCCCAACAGATGCCAAGCCTGGCCCCGATGCTCGAAAAAGTGATGCCATCGGTGGTAAGTATTAACGTCGAGGGGAGCACGACGGTAAATACGCCGCGCATGCCGCGTAATTTCCAGCAGTTCTTCGGTGATAATTCACCGTTCTGCCAGGACGGTTCTCCGTTCCAGAGTTCGCCGTTCTGCCAGGGCGGCGCACCGGGCGCTGACAATGGCGGCGGCCAGCAGCAGAAATTTATGGCACTCGGTTCCGGCGTAATTATTGATGCCGCGAAAGGGTATGTCGTGACCAATAACCACGTGGTAGATAACGCCACGGTGATTAAAGTTCAGTTGAGCGATGGTCGTAAATTTGACGCGAAGATCGTGGGTAAAGATCCGCGCTCCGATATCGCGCTGATCCAAATTCAGGATCCGAAAAACCTGACGGCGATTAAGCTGGCAGATTCCGATGCGCTGCGCGTGGGTGATTACACCGTGGCAATTGGTAACCCGTTTGGCCTCGGTGAAACGGTGACTTCCGGTATCGTTTCTGCACTGGGCCGTAGCGGCCTGAATGCGGAAAACTACGAGAACTTTATCCAGACGGATGCTGCGATCAACCGGGGTAACTCCGGTGGTGCGCTGGTCAACCTGAACGGTGAGCTGATCGGTATTAACACCGCGATCCTCGCGCCGGACGGCGGTAACATCGGTATCGGTTTTGCGATCCCAAGCAACATGGTGAAAAACCTGACTTCACAGATGGTTGAGTTCGGCCAGGTTAAACGCGGCGAGCTGGGCATTATGGGTACCGAACTGAGCTCTGAGCTGGCGAAAGCGATGAAAGTTGACGCCCAG
Source organism: Citrobacter sp. B72 (assembly GCF_016894305.1). Lineage (NCBI taxonomy): Bacteria > Pseudomonadati > Pseudomonadota > Gammaproteobacteria > Enterobacterales > Enterobacteriaceae > Citrobacter > Citrobacter sp. B72. Next base: position 3,907,703 of record NZ_CP069801.1, on the reverse strand, counting down.
CGTGGCGCATTCGTCAGCCAGGTGATGCCGAACTCTTCTGCAGCGAAAGCGGGGATTAAAGCTGGGGATGTGATTACCTCCCTGAACGGCAAACCTATTAGCAGCTTCGCCGCCCTGCGTGCGCAGGTCGGTACGATGCCGGTTGGCAGCAAAATCACCCTGGGTCTGCTGCGTGACGGTAAGCCGGTCACCGTGAACCTGGAATTGCAGCAGAGCAGCCAGACTCAGGTTGACTCCAGCTCTATCTTTAAAGGCATTGAAGGTGCCGATATGAGCAATAAAGGACAGGACAAAGGTGTCGTGGTAAGCGACGTGAAACCGAATTCTCCGGCTGCACAGATTGGCCTGAAGAAAGGGGATGTGATTATCGGTGCGAACCAGCAACCGGTGAAAAACATCGCTGAACTGCGCAAAATCCTCGACAGCAAACCAGCCGTACTGGCGCTGAACATTCAGCGTGGTGACAGCTCCATCTATCTGTTGATGCAGTAATCTCCCTCAACCCCTTCCTGCACAGGAAGGGGTTTCTTTTTGTGATACTTCCCACAACTCCATACTTCTCCCTTCCGCTTTGTGCATTTGCACAATGTAGCCGCTTATTATCTTCCCTATGCTTGAGCTCTGCTCACAGGAGGGGTTTATGGCTGGCTGGCATCTTGATACCAAAATGGCGCAGGATATCGTGGCGCGCACCATGCGCATCATTGATACCAATATCAACGTAATGGATGCCCGTGGGCGGATAATCGGCAGCGGCGATCGCGAACGTATTGGTGAATTGCACGAAGGGGCGCTGCTGGTACTTTCGCAGGGTCGGGTGGTCGATATCGACGATGCGGTGGCACGTCACTTGCACGGTGTACGACAGGGGATAAACCTGCCTCTACGTCTGGAAGGCGAAATCGTTGGCGTTATCGGCCTTACCGGCGAGCCGGAGCATCTGCGCAAATACGGCGAGTTAGTATGTATGACCGCCGAAATGATGCTGGAACAGTCGCGCTTGATGCATCTGTTAGCGCAGGATAGCCGTCTGCGTGAAGAGCTGGTGATGAACCTGATTCAGGCGGAAGAGAATACGCCAGCGCTGATGGAATGGGCCCAGCGTTTAGGCATTGATTTGAACCAGCCACGCGTGGTGGCGGTGTTGGAGGTCGATAGTGGCCAGCTTGGCGTTGACAGTGCGATGGCGGAGTTACAGCAATTGCAGAATGCGTTGACCACACCCGAACGTAATAATCTGATTGCGATTGTTTCCCTGACCGAGATGGTGGTGCTGAAACCGGCGCTCAATCAGTTTGGCCGCTGGGACGCTGAAGATCATCGTAAGCGCGTTGAGCAGCTTATTGCCCGTATGAAAGAGAACGGACAGCTGCGTTTTCGCGTATCGCTGGGCAACTATTTTACCGGGCCTGGTAGCATTGCCCGTTCGTATCGTACGGCGCGCACCACCATGATGGTCGGTAAACAGCGGATGCCGGAAAGCCGTAGCTATTTCTATCAGGATTTGATGTTGCCAGTGCTGCTGGACAGCCTGCGCGGCGGCTGGCAGGCCAATGAGCTGGCGCGTCCGTTGGTGAGGCTGAAAGCGATGGATAACAATGGGTTGCTGCGTCGGACATTGGCGGCATGGTTTCGTCATAACGTCCAGCCGCTGGCGACCTCAAAGGCACTGTTTATTCATCGTAATACGCTGGAATATCGCCTGAATCGTATTTCAGAACTGACCGGGCTGGATCTGGGGAATTTTGACGACCGACTACTGCTGTATGTGGCGTTACAGTTAGATGAGCAGCATTGATTAACTGCCTGATGGCGCTACGCTTATCAGGCAAAATGCCGGGTGGCGGCTTCGCCTTACCCGGCCTACGAATACATTCACGTGCGGTTATTTACGCGTTAGTTTTTCCAGATCGGCTTCAATTTCGCTGATCTTGTTGGTCACGACGCTTTCGAGATGACGTAAATCATCAAGGATCTTGCGTTTAAGATCGACTTCGCTGCGATCGCGCTGGCAGATCTGATCCAGTTCATCGATCACATAGCGCAGGTTGGGACTGATCTCCTGCACTTCTTTGTAACCCTGGCCGATGCCATCAGCTACCACCGTTTTGCGCTGACGGGGATATTTGAACTTCACGCTCTTGGCAAAAAACTCGCCTTTATCCTTTTGGAAATAGATTTTCAGGATATCGTTGTTGGCTTCTTGCCGCAGGCTGTAACGATCGATCTCTTCAGGATTAGTAATGCCCAGACTTTTCAGATTGTCATACATAGCGGTACCCTTAAGCTCACTATAACCATTGAATAATTAACGAAAAGCCTTGTTTATGCCACTCGCAGATGTAAAAAAAGCGGGCTAAGCCCGCTTTTTCAAATCGCTGTTAGTCGATAGTGCGCAACAGTTCGTTGATTCCCACTTTGCCACGCGTTTTGGCATCGACTTTCTTCACAATCACCGCGCAGTACAGGCTGTATTTACCATCTTTCGACGGCAGGTTGCCGGAGACGACCACGGAGCCTGCCGGAACGCGACCGTAATGCACTTCGCCAGTTTCGCGATCGTAAATACGGGTGCTCTGACCGATGTACACGCCCATGGAGATAACAGAACCTTCTTCGACGATCACGCCTTCAACCACTTCAGAGCGTGCGCCGATGAAGCAGTTGTCTTCGATGATGGTTGGGTTAGCCTGCAACGGCTCCAGTACACCGCCGATGCCAACGCCGCCGGACAGGTGTACGTTTTTACCGATTTGCGCACAGGAACCGACTGTCGCCCAGGTATCAACCATCGTACCTTCATCAACATAAGCGCCGATGTTTACGTAAGATGGCATCAGCACGGTGTTACGGGCGATAAACGCACCCTGACGCACGGCCGCAGGCGGAACCACGCGGAAACCTTCCTTCTGGAAGCGCGCTTCGTCGTAGTTGGCGAATTTCATCGGTACTTTATCGAAGTAACGGCTTTCCGCACCTTCGATGACCTGATTATCGTTAATACGGAAAGAGAGCAGGACCGCCTTTTTCAGCCACTGATGTGTGACCCACTGACCCTCAATCTTCTCTGCGACGCGCAGTGCACCGGAATCCAGTAAAGAAATAACCTGATTCACCGCTTCGCGGGTTACGGTATCTACATTTGCCGGAGTAATGTCGGCACGGTGCTCGAAAGCGGACTCAATAACGTTCTGTAACTGCTGCATTGTTAAACTCTTTCCATAATAAATAAAAACATCACCCTTTATCGTTTGGATTGAGGGCCTCTGTCAACCGTTGATGCACTTCCTGCTGCAGCTCATTATTAAGGGCGCGCCGGTCGGCGGTGGCGATTATGAATAAATCTTCTACTCGCTCGCCAATGGTTGTAATTCGGGCGCCATGCAGCGAAATTCCCAGATCGGCAAAAATCTGCCCGACCCGCGCCAGCAGGCCGGGCTGGTCGAGAGCGATAAGCTCCAGGAATGATTTTCGGTCGGTATGGGTCGGCAAAAAGGTGACCTCAGTATCGACGGTAAAGTGGCGTAATTTTGCCGGCTGGCGACGCGGTTGCGGTGGCTGCCAACTGCGCTGCGTGATGGCCTGTTCCAGTCCAAAACGGATCGCTTCGTGTCGATCTGAAGACAACGGGCTGCCGTCCGGTTCCAGCACGATGAACGTATCCATCGCCATCCCATCGCGGGTAGTGAAAATCTGCGCATCGTGGACGCTAAGATTACGCCTGTCCAGTTCAGCGCAGACGGCGGCAAACAGGTAAGGGCGGTCAGGGCTCCAGATGAAAATTTCTGTCCCGCCGCGCGTGGCCTGTGGGCTGAGCAGGATCAGCGGCTTGCTGAGATCGTGTTGCAGCAGATGGCGCGCATGCCAGGCCAGCTGATTTGGGCTGTGACGCACGAAGTAGTTGGCGCGACAGCGTGACCAGATGTGGTGCAACGCTTCTTCATCAATGTTGTCCATTCGCAGTAGCGCCAGCGCCTGAAGCTGATGATGGCGTACACGCTCACGCATATCCGGCGTATTTTGCATGCCACGACGGAGTTGTTTTTCCGTCGCGAAGTACAGCTCGCGCAGCAGGCTTTGCTTCCAGCTATTCCACAGCGTTTCGTTGGTGGCGCAAATATCCGCGACGGTCAGACACACCAAAAAGCGCAGACGGTGTTCCGTTTGTACCTCTTCGGCGAATTGCTTGATCACTTCGGGATCCTGAATATCGCGGCGCTGAGCGGTCACCGACATCAGCAAATGCTGGCGCACCAGCCACACGATCAGCTGCGTTTCGCGGGAATTCAGGCCGTGCAGTTCGGCGAACTTGAGCACATCCTGAGCGCCGAGCACCGAGTGATCGCCGCCGCGACCTTTGGCGATATCGTGGAACAGCGCGGCAATCAGAATCAACTCCGGCTGTCGCAGACGCGGCCATAGATCCACACACAGCGGATGGCGCTGACGGGTCTCTTCGTTAGCAAAACTTTCCAGCTTGAGCATTACGCGGATGGTGTGTTCATCCACCGTATAGGCATGAAACAGGTCAAACTGCATTTGGCCGACAATATGCGACCATTGCGGCATATAGGCCCACAACACGCTGTGGCGATGCATCGGCAGCAGACCGCGGCTCACCGCGCCCGGATGGCGTAACATACTGAGAAACAGCGATCGCGCTTCCGGGATGTAGCACAGCGGCTGCGTTAAATGACGGCGGGCATGACGCAAATGGCGCAGCGTGGTGGAGTAAATCCCGCTGATCGCGCTGTTACGCACCATGATGTAAAACATCCGCAGTATCGCTTCTGGTTTGCGGATAAACAGATCGTCGTTGCGCAGATCGATCAACGTGCCGCGCAGTTGGAAGTCGTCATCAATCGGGCGCGGTTTTTCATCGGCGGGCATGGCGAGGATCGCCTCGTCGAACAGTTGCAACAGCATGTGATTCAGTTCGCTGACCCGTCGGGTGACGCGGAAATAGTCTTTCATCATCCGCTCGATAGGCTCGTTGCCTTCGCCGCCGTAGTTTAGCCTTTGCGCCACGCTGAGCTGGCGGTCAAACAGCAGGCGGTTGTCGTAACGACTAACGACCAGATGCAGGGCGAAGCGAATCCGCCACAGGATATGCAAACATTCATTCAGCTCGGCGCGTTCAGCCAGTGTCAAAAAGCCGAAGCCGACCATTTCGTCCAGTGAGGTGGCGCCAAAATGGCGACGCGCCACCCATTGCAGGGTATGGATATCGCGCAGGCCGCCGGGACTGCTTTTGATGTCCGGCTCCAGGTTGTAGCTGGTGCCGTGATAGCGCTGGTGGCGCTGATTCTGCTCTTCCACTTTAGCGGCGTAAAACTTGTCGGAAGGCCAGAAACCTTCGCTAAAAATATGCTTTTGCAGCTCCAGAAACAGCGCCACATCGCCGATCAGCAGGCGTGTTTCAATCAGGTTGGTGGCGACGGTTAAATCTGACAATCCTTCCAGCAGACACTCTTCCAGCGTACGCACGCTATGCCCAACCTCCAGCCTCACGTCCCATAGCAGCGTTAACAGCTCACCGACTTTCTCGGCCTGCGCATCAGGCAGCTTTTTACGGCTGAGGATCAACAGGTCGATATCGGAAAGCGGGTGCAATTCGCCTCGTCCGTAGCCACCAACGGCAACCAGCGCCAGATCGGCTATTTGCCCGAACCCAGCTTCTATCCACAAACGCTGTAGCAGTTGGTCAATAAATTCGGTGCGGGCCTCAATGAGCTGTTCTGCGGAAATTCCACTGTCAAACGCTTCGCCTAACCAGTTCTGGAAGGTGTCGATATGCGCTTTAATGCCGGAGCAGTTGAGATCTTGCTGTGGCCATGTCCCTGGGTTTTGCGGTTGGCCAGGCAGGGTGGGGAGGGCAGTATTTGCGTGCTGTTCAGGAAGAGTATTCATTATGCGCCACCCATTAAAAAGCCGGATAATGGCGTGAACGCCTTATCCGGCCTACTAAGTAGTACAATTTGTAGGCCTGATAAGATGCGAATGCATCGCCATCAGGCAAAACATTATTCGCCGTGTGTGATGATCGCTGGGATGGTGTCATCCTTGCGTAACGTCAGAATTTCACAGCCGTTTTCCGTCACTACAATAGTATGCTCGTACTGTGCAGACAAGCTCCGGTCTTTGGTTTTCACCGTCCAGCCGTCTTTCATGGTGCGGATGCGGTAATCACCGGCATTCAGCATCGGTTCTATGGTGAACGTCATGCTAGGCTGCAGTACCACACCACCGTCGTCTGCATCGTAGTGCAGAACCTGTGGCTCTTCATGGAAGCCGCGACCGATACCGTGACCGCAGTATTCACGAACAACAGAGAAACCTTCGCCTTCCGCGTATTTCTGAATTGCAGCGCCCAGCGTGCGCAGGCGAATGCCCGGTTTAACCATCCGCAGCGCCAGATACAGGCTTTCCTGCGTTACACGGCACAGACGTTCGCCAAGAATGGTGGGCTTGCCGACGATAAACATTTTAGAGGTATCGCCGTGGAATTCGTCTTTAATCACGGTCACGTCGATGTTAACGATATCACCATCTTTCAGGTGCTTCGCGTCGTCCGGGATCCCGTGACACACCACTTCATTAATAGAGATACATACGGATTTCGGATAGCCGTGATAGCCCAGGCAGGCGGAAATGGCCTGCTGCTCATTCACGATGTAGTCATTACAGAGGCGATCCAGCTCGCCGGTGCTGACGCCCGGTTTAACAAACGGTTCGATCATTTCCAGTACATCAGCGGCCAGGCGGCCAGCGATGCGCATTTTTTCGATTTCTTCAGGGGTCTTGATTGAGATAGCCATGAATTCTGTCCATCAGTGTCGATTATTTCGACAATAATTGTGTAAGTGCTGTCAATGGTATCAGTCCCGCATACATGCTGCCAAATTGAGAATCATTCTGAACTTCGCCTTTCGTGCCACAGATGCGTTGGCTACATTTTTTCACCCCAGTCACTTACTGGTTGTAAGCTCCCGGGGATTCAAAAATTTGCCGCCTTCCTGTAACACGAAATTCATCGTTCATTCAGCACAGACCGCCAACAATTATTGGTGTCGGTGGCGTATTTGTGGTATAAAGCGCGCCGGACTTCCGATCCATTCGAAGACTACACACGATGGACGGGAGCGACAAATCTCACTTTGTGTAACAACACACACGTATCGGCACATATTCCGGGGTGCCCTTTGGGGTCGGTAATATGGGATGCGTGGAGGCTTAACCCCAACTTTTATATATAGAGGTTTTAATCATGGCAACTGTTTCCATGCGCGACATGCTCAAGGCTGGTGTTCACTTCGGTCACCAGACCCGTTACTGGAACCCGAAAATGAAGCCGTTCATCTTCGGTGCGCGTAACAAAGTTCACATCATCAACCTTGAGAAAACTGTACCGATGTTCAACGAAGCTCTGGCTGAACTGAACAAGATCTCTGCTCGTAAAGGTAAAATCCTTTTCGTTGGTACTAAACGCGCTGCAAGCGAAGCGGTGAAAGAAGCTGCTAACAGCTGCGACCAGTTCTTCGTGAACCATCGCTGGCTGGGCGGTATGCTGACTAACTGGAAAACCGTTCGTCAGTCCATCAAACGTCTGAAAGATCTGGAAACTCAGTCTCAGGACGGTACTTTCGAAAAGCTGACCAAGAAAGAAGCGCTGATGCGTACTCGTGAGCTTGAGAAACTGGAAAACAGCCTGGGCGGTATCAAAGACATGGGCGGTCTGCCGGACGCTCTGTTCGTAATCGATGCTGACCACGAGCACATTGCTATCAAAGAAGCAAACAACCTGGGTATCCCAGTATTTGCTATCGTTGATACCAACTCTGATCCGGACGGTGTTGACTTCGTTATCCCGGGTAACGACGACGCAATCCGTGCTGTGACCCTGTACCTGGGCGCTGTAGCTACTACCGTTCGTGAAGGCCGTTCTCAGGATCTGGCTTCCCAGGCGGAAGAAAGCTTCGTAGAAGCTGAATAATAAGGCACGCTCGTTAGAGCCCTTATAGACCAGGTAGTATCACGTTTGGTTAGGGGGCCTGTATATGGCCCCCTTTTTCACTTTTAAATCTGTGCGGTTTCATGCCGGGCAGATCAAATCTTCCGAGGATTTTAGAATGGCTGAAATTACCGCATCCCTGGTAAAAGAGCTGCGTGAGCGTACTGGCGCAGGCGTGATGGATTGCAAAAAAGCACTGACTGAAGCTAATGGCGACATCGAGCTGGCAATCGAAAACATGCGTAAGTCCGGTGCAATCAAAGCGGCGAAAAAAGCAGGCAACGTTGCTGCTGACGGCGTAATCAAAACCAAAATCGACGGCAACATCGCTTTCATTCTGGAAGTTAACTGCCAGACTGACTTCGTTGCTAAAGATGCTGGTTTCCAGGCATTTGCTGACAAAGTACTGGACGCTGCCGTTGCTGGCAAAATCACTGACGTTGAAGTTCTGAAAGCACAGTTCGAAGAAGAACGTGTTGCTCTGGTTGCTAAAATCGGTGAGAACATCAACATCCGTCGCGTTGCTTCCCTGGAAGGCGAAGTTCTGGGTAACTACCAGCACGGTGCTCGTATCGGTGTTCTGGTTGCTGCAACTGGCGCTGACGAAGAACTGGTTAAACAGCTGGCAATGCACGTTGCTGCAAGCAAACCAGAATTCGTTAAGCCGGAAGACGTTTCCGCTGAAGTGGTAGAAAAAGAATACCAGGTTCAGCTGGACATCGCTATGCAGTCTGGCAAGCCGAAAGAAATCGCAGAGAAAATGGTTGAAGGCCGCATGAAGAAATTCACCGGCGAAGTTTCTCTGACCGGTCAGCCTTTCGTCATGGAACCGAGCAAATCTGTTGGTCAGCTGCTGAAAGAGCATAACGCTGACGTAACTGGTTTCATCCGCTTTGAAGTGGGTGAAGGCATCGAGAAAGTTGAGACTGACTTTGCAGCAGAAGTTGCTGCGATGTCCAAGCAGTCTTAATTTTTAAAGGAGCCGCCTGAGGGCGGCTTCTTTTTGTGTCTGGCTTGTAAATTCAGCGAACCGCTATAGTGGTCATGCTGAAAAGCGACATACAATGTCGCCGGAATTAACTCATCTCATTCGTTGACAGTCTCAGGAAAGAAACATGGCTACCAATGCAAAACCCGTCTACAAACGTATTCTGCTTAAGTTAAGTGGCGAAGCTCTGCAAGGTTCAGAAGGCTTCGGTATTGATGCAAGCATCCTCGACCGCATGGCTCAGGAAATCAAAGAGCTGGTTGAGCTGGGTATTCAGGTTGGCGTAGTGATTGGTGGTGGTAACCTGTTCCGTGGCGCTGGTCTGGCGAAAGCGGGGATGAACCGCGTTGTGGGCGACCACATGGGCATGTTAGCCACCGTAATGAACGGTCTGGCGATGCGCGATGCGCTTCACCGCGCCTATGTGAACGCTCGCTTGATGTCCGCAATTCCTCTGAACGGCGTGTGTGATAACTACAGCTGGGCCGAAGCTATCAGCCTGCTGCGTAACAACCGCGTTGTTATTTTGTCTGCGGGTACCGGCAATCCGTTCTTCACCACCGATTCTGCAGCCTGCCTGCGTGGTATTGAAATTGAAGCGGATGTGGTTCTGAAAGCCACCAAAGTCGATGGCGTGTTTACTGCCGACCCGGCTAAAGATCCAACGGCGACTATGTACGAACAGTTGACCTACACTGAAGTACTGGATAAAGAGCTGAAAGTAATGGATCTTGCCGCGTTCACGCTGGCTCGTGACCACAAATTACCGATTCGTGTCTTTAACATGAACAAACCAGGTGCACTGCGCCGTGTTGTTATGGGTGAAAAAGAAGGCACGTTAATCACGGAATAATTCCCGTTGCGGCTAAATGCAGGTAATATTCCGCTTTAATGTCGCGGGATACGTCCCTCAAAATTAATCAAGACTATACTTGTCACATCTTGCGTGGCGGGTATGGTCTGACTGAAACAAGCTTTCAAGGATTCGTAACGTGATCAACGATATCAGAAAAGATGCTGAAGTACGCATGGACAAATGCGTCGAAGCGTTCAAAAACCAAATCAGCAAAATTCGCACGGGTCGTGCTTCTCCTAGCCTGCTGGATGGTATTGTCGTGGAATATTACGGCACGCCGACTCCGCTGCGCCAGCTGGCAAGCGTAACGGTTGAAGATTCCCGTACCCTGAAAATCAACGTATTTGACCGTTCTATGGGTCCAGCCGTTGAGAAAGCAATCATGGCTTCCGACCTCGGTCTGAATCCAAGCTCTGCGGGCTCTGACATCCGCGTTCCGCTGCCGCCGCTGACCGAAGAACGTCGTAAAGATCTGACCAAGATCGTACGTGGTGAAGCTGAAGGCGCGCGTGTTGCGGTACGTAACGTACGCCGCGATGCAAACGACAAAGTGAAAGCGTTGTTGAAAGAAAAAGAGATCAGCGAAGATGACGATCGCCGTTCTCAGGACGACGTACAGAAACTGACTGACGCAGCAATCAAGAAAGTTGATGCGGCGCTGGCAGAGAAAGAAGCAGAACTGATGCAGTTCTGATTCGCCTGTACGCTAAAAACGCCGCTTAGAAGGCCTGAGAAGGCTGGATGGCGGCGTTTTGCTTTTTTCTGTCTACATACTCTAAATAATTCAAGTTGCAGGAAGGCGGTGACGCCAAAGGCCGAGTAAAGCCAACGTACATGCAACTTGAAGTATGACGAGTAAAATTCTTCTGGATGTCCGATGAAGCAATTAACCATCCTGGGATCAACCGGTTCCATTGGTTGCAGTACGCTGGATGTAGTACGCCATAACCCGGAAAAATTTCGTGTTGCTGCGTTGGTGGCGGGTAAAAATGTTGCCCGTATGGTAGAGCAATGCCTGGAGTTTGCGCCTCGCTATGCGGTAATGGATGATGAAAAAAGCGCGGCACAGGTAAAAGCTGCTCTTTTGGCACAGGGTAGCCGTACCGAGGTGATGAGCGGGCAGCAGGCTGCCTGTGATATGGCTGCGCTGGATGATGTTGATCAGGTCATGGCGGCGATTGTCGGCGCAGCGGGTTTGCTGCCGACGCTGGCGGCAATTCGTGCGAGCAAAAGCATTTTACTGGCGAATAAAGAATCGCTGGTGACCTGCGGTCGTCTGTTTATGGACGACGTGAAACGCCACAAAGCGCAGCTTTTGCCGGTAGATAGCGAGCATAACGCGATTTTTCAGAGTTTACCGCAACCTATCCAACACAATCTGGGATACGCTGACCTTGAGCAAAACGGCGTCATGTCAGTTCTGCTTACCGGGTCTGGTGGCCCATTCCGTGAAACGCCATTGCGCGATCTGGTCTCTATGACCCCCGATCAGGCATGCCGTCATCCGAATTGGTCGATGGGACGAAAAATCTCTGTCGATTCCGCCACCATGATGAACAAAGGTCTGGAATACATTGAAGCGCGTTGGTTATTTAATGCCAGTGCAAGCCAGATGGAAGTGCTGATTCATCCGCAGTCGGTTATTCATTCGATGGTCCGTTATCAGGATGGTAGTGTTCTGGCGCAGTTGGGTGAACCTGATATGCGTACACCTATTGCCCATACGATGGCATGGCCAGAACGTGTGACGTCCGGTGTTAAGCCTGTCGACTTTTGCAAACTCAGTGCGTTGACGTTTTCCGCACCTGATTACCAGCGTTATCCGTGCCTGAAACTGGCGATGGATGCGTTTGAGCAAGGTCAGGCGGCGACGACCGCACTCAATGCCGCGAATGAAATTACCGTTGCCGCATTCCTGGCGCAGCAGATCCGATTTACCGATATTGCCGATCTCAATTTATCTGTACTGGATAAGATGGATTTGCAGGAACCGCAGAGCGTTGACGACGTGTTGAAGGTCGATGCCATCGCGCGGGAAGTCGCCAGAAAAGAAGTGATGCGACTCTCAAGCTGATGATAATCCCTCTACGGAGAATCGTGCTATTTGTTAGCGTTGGGCTTCAGTGATATAGTCTGCGCCACCCGATCGCGGGTATTTGCTTTTTTTCGGTCGGGTAAGCCGTGGTTTGACACGGCTTTTTTGTGGATAGGCTTCAGTATTCCTGAGTACCGTAAATCCTTTCAGGGACTAATAACGCGTTATGTTGTCTGCAACTAAACCATTAAGCGAAAATTTGCCAGCACATGGTTGTCGCCATGTCGCAATTATCATGGATGGCAATGGCCGCTGGGCGAAAAAGCAAGGGAAGATTCGCGCCTTTGGGCATAAGGCTGGAGCAAAATCCGTCCGCCGGGCTGTCTCTTTTGCTGCAAATAACGGTATTGATGCGTTAACGCTGTATGCCTTTAGCAGTGAGAACTGGAACCGACCTGCGCAGGAAGTGAGCGCGTTAATGGAACTGTTTGTGTGGGCACTTGATAGCGAAGTGAAAAACCTACATCGCCATAACGTACGCCTGCGTATTATCGGGGATATCAGTCGATTTAACTCACGTTTGCAAGAACGGATTCGCAAATCAGAAGCGATTACCGCCCAGAATACCGGGTTGACGCTGAATATTGCAGCGAATTACGGTGGACGGTGGGATATTGTCCAGGGAGTCAGGCAACTGGCACAACAGGTGCAGGACGGTGTGCTGCATCCTGAGCAAATCGATGAAGAGATGCTTGGGCAGCAAATTTGTATGCATGAGCTGGCTCCTGTGGATTTAGTGATAAGGACTGGGGGAGAGCACCGAATTAGTAATTTTCTGTTGTGGCAAATTGCCTATGCCGAACTTTACTTTACCGATGTTCTCTGGCCCGATTTCGATGAACAAGACTTTGAAGGTGCGCTGCATGCCTTTGCTAATCGTGAGCGTCGTTTCGGCGGCACCGAACCCGGTGATGAAAAAGCCTGATGGGGGTCGCTTTTGCTGAAGTATCGCCTGATTTCTGCTTTTGTTTTAATACCCGTTGTCATCGCGGCGCTGTTTTTGCTGCCGCCGGTGGGGTTCGCCATTGTTACGTTGGTCGTCTGTATGTTGGCCGCCTGGGAGTGGGGACAGTTAAGCGGTTTTACCACGCGTACGCAGCGAGTCTGGCTGGCGGTTTTGTGCGGGCTATTGCTGGCACTGATGCTATTTTTGCTGCCAGAATACCATCGCGATATCCATCAACCGCTGGTTGAAGTATCGCTGTGGGCGTCGCTGGGCTGGTGGGTCGTAGCGCTGTTACTGGTATTGTTTTACCCAGGTTCTGCGTCGGTCTGGCGTAATTCCAAAACATTACGCATAATTTTCGGCGTGTTAACCATTGTCCCGTTCTTTTGGGGAATGCTGGCGCTACGTGCATGGCACTATGATGAGAATCATTATAGTGGCGCGCTATGGCTGCTGTATGTCATGATCCTCGTTTGGGGAGCGGACTCTGGTGCGTATATGTTTGGTAAGCTGTTTGGCAAACATAAGCTGGCACCGAAGGTTTCTCCTGGTAAAACCTGGCAGGGTTTTATTGGCGGACTCGCCACTGCGGCCGTGATCTCATGGGGTTATGGCATGTGGGCGAATCTTGAAGTTGCGCCTGTCACCTTGCTCATTTGCTCCATCGTTGCAGCCCTGGCCTCCGTGCTGGGTGACCTGACCGAGAGTATGTTTAAGCGTGAAGCAGGTATTAAGGACAGTGGTCACTTAATTCCAGGACACGGCGGTATTCTGGATCGTATTGATAGCCTGACGGCTGCGGTACCGGTCTTTGCCTGCCTGTTGTTACTGGTGTTCAGGACGCTCTAACGGATGGTCTTATGCTGAGTATTCTCTGGAATTTGGCTGCATTCATCATCGCACTTGGTGTGCTTATCACCGTGCATGAATTTGGTCATTTCTGGGTTGCGCGGCGCTGCGGAGTCCGCGTCGAACGCTTTTCCATTGGCTTTGGAAAAGCGCTTTGGCGGCGTACCGATAAATCAGGTACGGAATACGTCATCGCCATGATTCCCCTCGGCGGTTACGTCAAAATGCTGGATGAGCGCGCTGAACCGGTCGCACCGGAATTGCGCCATTACGCCTTCAACAATAAAACGGTTGGACAACGTGCTGCTATTATCGCCGCAGGTCCGATTGCAAACTTCCTTTTTGCTATTTTTGCTTATTGGCTGGTGTTTATCATTGGCGTCCCTGGCGTTCGTCCGGTTATTGGTGAAATAACACCCAACTCGATTGCTGCACAGGCGCAAATTCAGCCGGGTACGGAACTAAAAGCGGTTGATGGCATCGAAACCCCTGATTGGGATGCCGTGCGATTGCAACTGGTATCCAAAATTGGCGATGAGCATACGACCCTCAGCGTGGCGCAATTTGGCAGTAACCAGCGACAGGACAAAACGCTGGATTTACGCCATTGGGCATTTGAGCCAGACAAAGAGGATCCTGTCTCTAGTTTGGGCATGCGTCCGCGTGGTCCGCAGATTGAACCGGTACTGTCAGAAGTGCAGGTTAACTCGGCTGCAAGTAAGGCGGGTTTGCAAGCGGGCGACAGGATCGTTAAAGTCAATGGTCAGTCGCTGACGCAATGGATGACGTTCGTGACGCTGGTGCGCGATAATCCGGATACGCCGTTAGCGCTAGATATTGAAAGACAAGGAAGTTCCTTGTCTTTAACGTTAACCCCAGATTCAAAACAGGTTAACGGTAAGGCAGAAGGGTTTGCGGGCGTGGTGCCTAAAGTTATTCCTCTGCCTGATGAGTATAAGACTGTACGCCAGTATGGACCATTCAGCGCCATCCTCGAAGCCTCGGATAAAACGTGGCAGTTGATGAAGCTGACGGTCAGTATGCTGGGAAAATTGATTACCGGTGATGTAAAACTGAACAACCTCAGTGGGCCGATTTCTATCGCCCAGGGGGCTGGGATGTCAGCGGAGTTCGGGATTATTTATTACCTGATGTTCCTTGCGCTTATCAGCGTGAACTTAGGGATAATCAACCTGTTTCCGTTGCCCGTTCTTGACGGGGGGCATCTGCTGTTCCTGGCGATTGAAAAGCTGAAGGGCGGTCCGGTATCCGAGCGGGTTCAAGACTTTAGTTATCGCATTGGCTCTATCTTGCTGGTGTTGTTAATGGGGCTTGCACTTTTCAATGATTTCTCTCGGTTGTAAGAGAGTGTTAGGAAGAACGCATAATAACGATGGCGATGAAAAAGTTGCTCATAGCGTCGCTGCTGTTTAGCAGCGCCACCGTATACGGTGCTGAAGGGTTCGTAGTGAAGGACATTCATTTCGAAGGCCTACAGCGAGTCGCCGTTGGTGCGGCTCTCCTCAGTATGCCGGTGCGCACAGGCGACACGGTTAATGATGAAGACATCAGTAATACCATTCGTGCTCTGTTCGCCACCGGAAACTTTGAGGATGTCCGCGTCCTGCGCGATGGTGATACCCTTCTGGTTCAGGTAAAAGAACGCCCGACGATTGCCAGCATCACTTTCTCCGGTAACAAATCGGTGAAAGATGACATGCTGAAGCAAAACCTCGAGGCGTCTGGCGTGCGTGTTGGCGAGTCTCTGGATCGCACAACGCTTGCCGATATCGAAAAGGGCCTGGAAGATTTCTACTATAGCGTCGGTAAGTACAGCGCCAGTGTGAAAGCGGTGGTGACGCCGTTGCCGCGTAACCGCGTTGACCTCAAGCTGGTCTTCCAGGAAGGTGTTTCGGCGAAGATCCAACAGATCAATATCGTCGGCAACCATGCCTTCTCGACTGACGAACTTATCTCTCACTTCCAGTTGCGTGACGAAGTGCCGTGGTGGAACGTGGTGGGCGATCGTAAATACCAGAAACAGAAGCTGGCGGGCGACCTTGAAACCCTGCGTAGCTACTATCTGGATCGCGGTTATGCTCGCTTCAATATTGATTCCACTCAGGTCAGCCTGACGCCGGATAAAAAAGGCATCTACATCACCGTTAACATCACTGAAGGCGAGCAGTACAAGCTTTCTGGGGTTCAGGTGAGCGGTAACCTGGCCGGGCACTCCGCCGAAATTGAGACCCTGACGAAGATCGAGCCAGGTGAACTCTATAACGGCACCAAAGTGACCAAAATGGAAGATGACATCAAGAAGCTTCTGGGTCGCTATGGCTATGCCTATCCGCGCGTACAGTCGCAGCCTGAAATCAACGACGCTGACAAAACCGTTAAATTGCGTGTAAACGTGGATGCGGGTAACCGTTTCTATGTGCGTAAGATCCGTTTTGAAGGTAATGACACTTCTAAAGACTCCGTTCTGCGTCGCGAAATGCGTCAGATGGAAGGCGCATGGTTGGGCAGCGATTTGGTCGACCAGGGTAAAGAGCGTCTGAACCGTCTGGGTTACTTTGAAACTGTTGATACTGATACTCAGCGTGTTCCAGGCCGTCCAGATCAGGTTGATGTTGTCTACAAGGTTAAAGAGCGTAACACCGGTAGCTTTAACTTCGGCGTCGGTTACGGTACCGAGAGCGGCGTGAGCTTCCAGGCTGGCGTTCAGCAGGATAACTGGTTAGGTACCGGTTATTCTGTTGGGATTAACGGCACCAAAAACGACTACCAGACCTATACTGAGTTGTCTGTCACTAACCCGTACTTCACTGTTGATGGTGTGAGCCTTGGTGGCCGCGTCTTCTATAACGACTTTGAAGCGGATGATGCAGACCTGTCCGACTATACCAACAAAAGTTATGGTACAGACGTGACGCTGGGCTTCCCGGTCAACGAATACAACACGTTGCGTGCGGGCCTGGGTTATGTACATAACAAACTGTCCAATATGCAGCCGCAGGTTGCGATGGATCGTTACCTTGAGTCAATGGGTGAGACCAATACTAACAGCTTTGCTGCGGATGACTTCACCTTTAACTATGGTTGGACATATAACAAGCTTGACCGTGGCTACTTCCCAACGGAAGGTACGCGCGTCAACCTGAACGGCAAAGTCACCATTCCGGGTTCTGACAACGAATACTATAAAGCGACGTTGGATACCGCGACCTATGTACCGATCGATGATGACCATAAATGGGTCGTCCTGGGTCGTACCAAGGTAGGTTATGGAGACGGTATAGGCAGCAAAGAGTTGCCGTTCTACGAGAACTTCTATGCGGGTGGCTCCAGCACTGTGCGTGGCTTCCAGTCTAATACCATCGGTCCGAAAGCGGTCTATAAACCTGGGGCTTACGCCGGCGATACTGACAGCTACGAAGAGTGTACCAATAAAGACGGTTCGTACTGTAAATCAGACGATGCGGTCGGTGGTAACGCCATGGCCGTAGCCAGCCTGGAATTTATTACCCCGACGCCGTTTATCAGCGATAAGTATGCTAACTCGGTCCGTACCTCCTTCTTCTGGGATATGGGTACCGTTTGGGATACTAACTGGCAGGATAGCGATCAAACTCGCGCTATTGGGGTTCCAGATTACGGTGATCCGAGCAATATCCGTATGTCTGCAGGTATCGCGTTACAATGGATGTCCCCATTGGGGCCGTTGGTTTTCTCCTACGCCCAGCCGTTCAAGAAGTACGATGGAGACAAAGCGGAACAGTTCCAGTTTAACATTGGTAAAACCTGGTAACTGTTCTTCGCAAAGGAATGTAGTGGTAGTGTAGCGATGACTTTAGGCGATCTTGCATGGGATCGCCTGGCCACGCAAAGAACTGCACCTTTGGGTGCAAATGGGATGGTAAGGAGTTAATTGTGAAAAAGTGGTTATTAGCTGCAGGTCTCGGTTTAGCGATGGCAACGTCCGCACAGGCTGCTGACAAAATTGCAATCGTCAACATGGGTAGCCTGTTCCAACAGGTTGCACAGAAGACGGGTGTTTCTGCTACGCTGGAAAACGAGTTCAAAGGCCGTGCCAGCGAACTGCAGCGTATGGAATCCGATCTGCAATCTAAAATGCAGCGTCTGCAATCAATGAAAGCAGGTAGCGATCGTACCAAGCTGGAAAAAGACGTCATGGCTCAGCGCCAGACTTTCTCTCAGAAAGCTCAGGCTTTCGAGCAGGATCGTGCACGTCGTTCCAACGAAGAACGTGGCAAACTGGTTACTCGTATCCAGACAGCTGTGAAATCTGTTGCTAACAGCCAGAGCATCGATCTGGTCGTTGACGCAAACACCGTTGCATACAACAGCAGCGATGTAAAAGACATCACCGCTGACGTACTGAAACAGGTTAAATAAGTAATGCCTTCAATTCGACTGGCTGATTTAGCAGAGCAGTTGGATGCAGAATTACACGGTGATGGCGATATCGTCATCACCGGCGTAGCGTCCATGCAATCTGCGCAAACTGGCAATATCACGTTCATGGTGAATCCTAAATACCGTGAACATTTAGGCGTATGCCAGGCGTCTGCCGTTGTGATGACGCAGGACGATCTTCCTTTTGCTAAGAGTGCGGCGCTGGTAGTGAAGAATCCCTACCTGACCTATGCACGTATGGCGCAAATTTTAGATACCACGCCTCAGCCTGCACAGAACATTGCACCCAGTGCAGTGATCGATGCAACGGCGAAGCTGGGTAATAATGTCTCTGTGGGCGCAAATGCGGTCATTGAGTCTGGCGTAGAACTGGGCGATAACGTGGTTATCGGTGCAGGTTGCTTCGTCGGAAAAAATACCAAAATCGGTGCAGGTTCACGCTTGTGGGCGAATGTGACGATTTACCACGACATCCAGATCGGTGAAAATTGCCTGATCCAGTCCAGCACCGTCGTTGGATCTGATGGATTTGGTTACGCGAACGATCGTGGTAACTGGGTGAAGATCCCCCAGCTTGGTCGCGTGATTATCGGCGATCGCGTCGAGATCGGCGCTTGTACCACCATTGACCGTGGTGCTCTGGACGATACTGTGATCGGTAATGGTGTTATCATTGATAACCAGTGCCAGATTGCGCATAACGTTGTGATTGGCGACAATACGGCGGTAGCCGGTGGCGTCATTATGGCGGGTAGCCTGAAGATTGGCCGTTATTGCATGATTGGCGGTGCCAGCGTGATCAATGGGCATATGGAAATATGCGACAAAGTTACGGTAACTGGCATGGGTATGGTGATGCGTCCTATCACTGAACCTGGCGTCTACTCCTCAGGCATTCCGCTACAACCCAACAAGGTATGGCGTAAAACAGCTGCACTGGTGATGAATATTGATGATATGAGCAAGCGCCTCAAAGCGATTGAGCGCAAGGTTAATCAACAAGACTAAAGCACCGTTTTTGCATGTCTGACTTTTCGGCCTGTCCCATTCATACGATTGCGACAGGCCGTGTTATTATTGCCTTTTAGTATATTTTGACAGGAAGAGTATTTTGACTACTAACACTCATACTCTGCATATTGAAGAGATTTTAGAACTTCTGCCGCACCGTTTTCCGTTTCTGCTGGTTGACCGCGTGCTGGATTTTGAAGAAGGTCGTTTTCTGCGCGCAGTGAAAAATGTATCCGTTAACGAGCCTTTCTTTCAGGGCCACTTCCCGGGTAAACCTATTTTCCCTGGCGTATTGATTCTGGAAGCGATGGCACAGGCTACCGGTATCCTCGCGTTTAAAAGCGTAGGAAAACTGGAACCAGGCGAACTGTATTATTTCGCGGGTATTGATGAAGCACGCTTTAAGCGTCCTGTCGTGCCTGGCGATCAGATGATCATGGAAGTGACTTTCGAAAAAACGCGCCGTGGCCTGACCCGTTTTAAAGGGGTTGCGCTGGTCGACGGTAAAGTTGTGTGCGAAGCAACGATGATGTGTGCCCGTAGCCGGGAGGCCTGATACGTGATTGATAAATCCGCCTTTATTCACCCGACCGCCATTGTAGAAGAGGGCGCCAGCATTGGTGCCAATGCTCACATTGGCCCGTTTTGTATTGTTGGACCCCATGTTGAAATTGGTGAGGGTACCGTACTGAAGTCTCACGTTGTCGTGAATGGCCATACAAAAATTGGTCGCGATAACGAGATCTATCAGTTTGCCTCCATCGGTGAAGTTAACCAGGATCTTAAATATGCTGGTGAACCGACCCGTGTGGAAATTGGCGATCGCAACCGCATCCGCGAAAGCGTCACCATTCATCGTGGCACAGTGCAGGGCGGTGGAGTGACGAAGGTGGGCAGCGATAACTTACTGATGATTAATGCGCACGTCGCGCATGATTGTACGGTAGGCAACCGCTGTATTCTGGCGAATAACGCCACGCTTGCCGGACATGTTTCGCTTGATGATTTTGTTATCATCGGCGGCATGACCGCGGTGCATCAGTTCTGCATCATCGGTGCGCATGTGATGGTTGGTGGCTGTTCTGGTGTGGCCCAGGATGTGCCTCCGTACGTTATCGCCCAGGGCAACCACGCGACGCCGTTTGGCGTCAATATCGAAGGTTTGAAGCGTCGTGGATTCACCCGCGAAGCGATTACCGCGATTCGTAACGCCTACAAAGCGTTGTACCGTAGCGGTAAAACGCTGGAAGAAGTGAAACCCGAAATCGCGGAACTGGCGAAACAGTACCCCGAAGTTCAGGCTTTCAGCGACTTCTTTGAGCGCTCAACGCGTGGCCTGATTCGTTAATGACTGAACAGCGTCCTTTAACGATTGCCCTCGTCGCCGGAGAAACCTCCGGCGATATTCTTGGTGCAGGGTTAATCCGTGCACTCAAGGCTCGCGTTCCCAATGCGCGCTTTGTTGGCGTGGCGGGTCCGCTGATGCAGGCCGAAGGCTGTGAAGCCTGGTACGAAATGGAAGAGCTGGCGGTCATGGGCATTGTTGAAGTGCTCGGACGCCTGCGCCGTTTACTGCATATTCGTGCCGACCTCACTCGCCGATTCACCGACTTAAAGCCGGATGTTTTCGTCGGCATTGATGCGCCTGATTTCAATATTACCCTCGAAGGGAACTTGAAAAAACAGGGCATTAAAACCATTCATTATGTCAGTCCGTCCGTCTGGGCGTGGCGACAGAAACGCGTTTTCAAAATAGGCAGATCCACCAACATGGTGCTGGCCTTTCTGCCTTTCGAAAAAGCGTTTTATGACAAATTTAACGTCCCGTGCCGCTTTATCGGTCATACCATGGCAGATGCCATGCCGTTGGACCCGGATAAAAATGCGGCGCGTGATGTTCTGGGCATTCCCCATGACGCTCACTGCCTGGCACTACTGCCAGGAAGCCGTGGTGCAGAAGTGGAGATGCTCAGCGCCGATTTTCTGAAAACGGCGCAGCTATTACGCCAGCATTATCCGGATCTCGAAGTGGTGGTGCCGTTGGTGAATGCCAAACGCCGCGAGCAGTTTGAGCGAATCAAAGCTGAAGTTGCACCGGAGCTTTCTGTACATCTGCTCAATGGGATGGGACGTGAAGCAATGGTGGCCAGCGATGCCGCACTGCTGGCTTCAGGTACCGCCGCGCTGGAATGTATGCTGGCAAAATGCCCGATGGTGGTTGGCTACCGTATGAAACCCTTCACCTTCTGGCTGGCGAAGCGTCTGGTGAAGACTGATTACGTTTCGCTACCTAACCTGCTGGCGGGAAGAGAACTGGTTAAAGAGCTGTTGCAGGAAGAGTGTGAACCGCAGGCGCTGTCGCAAGCGCTATTGCCGTTGCTGGCGAATGGTAAAACCAGCCATGCGATGCACGACACATTCCGTGAACTGCACCAGCAGATCCGTTGCAATGCTGATGAGCAGGCAGCGGATGCGGTCCTGGAGTTAGCGCAATGATTGAATTTGTGTATCCGCATACGCATTTAGTAGCGGGTGTGGATGAAGTCGGGCGCGGCCCTTTGGTTGGCGCAGTCGTCACAGCTGCCGTCATTCTGGATCCGGCTCGCCCTATTATCGGTCTTAACGATTCAAAAAAACTGTCAGAAAAACGTCGCCTGGCGCTGTTTGATGAAATTAAAGAAAAAGCGTTAAGCTGGAGCCTTGGTCGGGCGGAACCGCATGAAATCGACGAGCTGAACATTTTGCATGCCACCATGCTGGCCATGCAGCGTGCTGTTGCGAGTCTACATATTGCGCCCGAATACGTGCTGATTGACGGCAATCGTTGCCCGGCATTACCGGTACCGTCGATGGCGGTGGTCAAAGGTGATAGCCGCGTGGCGGAGATTAGCGCCGCATCGATTCTGGCAAAAGTGACCCGTGACGCTGAAATGGCGGCGCTGGATACGGTTTTTCCACAGTATGGTTTTGCACAGCACAAAGGCTATCCAACCGCATTTCATCTGGAAAAATTGGCACTGCATGGTGCGACTGAGCACCATCGCCGCAGCTTTGGCCCCGTCAAACGCGCACTGGGACTCTCGTCCTGATTCTTGTGTCGAAGGAATCTGAAGATGTCTGAACCACGTTTCGTCCACCTACGGGTGCACAGCGACTACTCCATGATCGATGGGCTGGCGAAAACCGGACCGCTGGTGAAAAAGGCGGCCGCGTTAGGCATGCCTGCGCTGGCGATCACCGATTTTACCAACCTGTGTGGTCTGGTGAAGTTTTACGGAGCGGGTCACGGTGCGGGTATTAAGCCGATAGTTGGCGCAGATTTTCATGTCCGCAGTGAGCTGTTGGGCGATGAACTCACGCAGCTCACCGTGCTGGCCGCAAATAATACCGGCTATCAGAACCTGACGTTGTTGATTTCGAAAGCCTATCAGCGCGGCTATGGCGCAGAAGGACCGGTTATCGACCGGGACTGGTTGGTTGAGCTAAAAGAAGGTTTGATTTTGCTCTCCGGCGGTCGCATGGGCGATGTCGGACGCAGCCTGCTGCGCGGCAATAGCGCATTGGTTGACGAGTGCGTGGCGTTTTACGAAGAACATTTTCCCAATTGCTATTTCCTCGAACTGATTCGCACCGGCAGGCAAGATGAAGAAAATTATCTGCACGCAGCCGTAGAACTGGCCGAAACGCGTGGTCTACCGGTGGTAGCGACTAACGATGTCCGCTTCCTTGAAACCGGAGATTTCGATGCGCATGAAATCCGCGTGGCAATCCACGACGGGTTTACCCTTGATGACCCGAAACGTCCGCGCAACTATTCGCCGCAGCAGTACATGCGCAGCGAAGATGAGATGTGCGAGCTGTTCTCGGATATTCCGGAAGCGCTGCAAAACACCGTCGAGATAGCCAAACGCTGCAACGTGACGGTGCGTCTGGGCGAATACTTCCTGCCGCAGTTCCCGACCGGCGATATGACCACCGAGGATTTCCTCGTGGCGAAATCACGCGAAGGGCTGGAAGAACGTCTCGAATTTTTGTTCCCTGACCCTGAAGTTCGTGCGCAAAAGCGCCCGCCTTACGATGAACGTCTGGAAGTTGAACTTAAAGTTATCAACCAGATGGGATTCCCTGGCTACTTCCTGATCGTTATGGAATTTATCCAGTGGTCGAAAGATAACGGCGTACCGGTAGGCCCGGGACGTGGTTCCGGCGCTGGCTCACTTGTCGCCTATGCGCTGAAAATTACCGATCTCGATCCGCTGGAATTTGACCTGCTGTTCGAACGTTTCCTTAACCCGGAACGTGTCTCAATGCCCGACTTCGACGTTGACTTCTGTATGGAGAAACGCGACCAGGTTATCGAGCACGTGGCGGAAATGTACGGTCGTGATGCGGTTTCGCAGATTATTACTTTCGGTACGATGGCTGCAAAAGCGGTTATCCGCGACGTGGGCCGCGTGCTGGGACATCCGTACGGTTTCGTTGACCGTATTTCGAAACTGGTGCCGCCCGATCCGGGCATGACGCTGGCAAAAGCCTTTGAAGCCGAACCCCAACTGCCAGAAATCTATGAGGCAGATGAAGAGGTTAAAGCGCTGATCGATATGGCGCGTAAGCTGGAAGGCGTCACGCGTAATGCCGGTAAGCACGCCGGTGGTGTGGTTATCGCACCGACAAAAATTACTGATTT
Organism: Citrobacter sp. B72; assembly: GCF_016894305.1. Classification (NCBI taxonomy): domain Bacteria; kingdom Pseudomonadati; phylum Pseudomonadota; class Gammaproteobacteria; order Enterobacterales; family Enterobacteriaceae; genus Citrobacter; species Citrobacter sp. B72. The sequence goes on along the minus strand of NZ_CP069801.1, from coordinate 3,883,820 downwards.
TGCGCCTCTGTACTGCGATGAGCAGGGGCTGCACCCGGTTACTCAGTTTGATAAGAACGACGTGGAATATGCCGGTCTTGTGAAGTTCGACTTCCTCGGCCTGCGTACGCTCACCATCATCAACTGGGCGCTGGAAATGATCAACGCGCGCCGTGAAAAGAACGGTGAGCCACCGCTGGATATTGCGGCTATCCCGCTGGATGACAAGAAAAGCTTCGATATGCTGCAACGCTCGGAGACCACGGCGGTCTTCCAGCTTGAATCCCGCGGTATGAAAGACCTGATCAAACGTCTGCAGCCTGACTGCTTCGAAGACATGATCGCACTGGTGGCTCTGTTCCGCCCAGGTCCGCTACAGTCGGGGATGGTAGATAACTTTATCGACCGTAAGCATGGTCGCGAAGAGATTTCCTACCCGGACGTACAATGGCAGCATGAGTGTCTGAAACCGGTACTGGAGCCGACCTACGGCATTATCCTGTATCAGGAACAGGTTATGCAGATTGCCCAGGAGTTGTCCGGGTACACCCTTGGCGGCGCGGATATGCTGCGTCGTGCGATGGGTAAGAAAAAGCCGGAAGAGATGGCTAAGCAGCGCGGCACCTTTGAAGAAGGGGCGAAAAAGCGCGGCGTAGACGGCGAACTGGCGATGAAAATCTTTGACCTGGTGGAGAAATTCGCCGGTTACGGATTTAACAAATCGCACTCCGCAGCCTATGCGCTCGTCTCTTACCAGACGCTGTGGCTGAAGGCGCATTATCCTGCTGAGTTTATGGCGGCGGTAATGACCGCCGATATGGATAACACTGAAAAAGTGGTCGGGCTGGTAGATGAATGCTGGCGTATGGGGCTCAAAATCCTGCCGCCGGATATCAACTCCGGGCTTTACCATTTTCACGTGAATGATGATGGCGAGATTGTTTATGGCATCGGCGCGATAAAAGGCGTGGGTGAAGGACCAATTGAAGCTATTATTGAGGCGCGTAACGAAGGCGGTTACTTCCGTGAGCTGTTTGATCTCTGTGCGCGCACGGATATCAAAAAACTTAACCGCCGGGTGCTGGAAAAGCTAATCATGTCCGGGGCGTTTGATCGCCTTGGCCCGCATCGGGCGGCGTTGATGAATTCGCTCAACGATGCGCTAAAAGCCGCCGATCAGCATGCAAAAGCCGAAGCTATTGGTCAGGCCGATATGTTTGGCGTGCTGGCGGAAGAACCGGAGCAAATTGAACAATCCTATGCCAGTTGCCAACCGTGGCCGGAGCAGGTGGTATTAGATGGTGAGCGTGAAACGTTGGGGCTTTACCTGACGGGACACCCCATCAACCAGTATTTAAAAGAAATTGAGCGCTATGTCGGAGGCTACAGGCTGAAAGACATGCATCCGACAGAACGTGGTAAAGTCACCACGGCTGCGGGGCTCGTCATTGCTGCGCGGGTAATGGTCACCAAGCGCGGCAATCGTATCGGCATCTGTACACTGGATGACCGTTCCGGACGTCTGGAAGTTATGTTGTTTACCGATGCTCTGGATAAATACCAGCAATTGCTGGAAAAAGACCGCATACTTATCGTCAGCGGACAGGTCAGCTTTGATGACTTCAGCGGCGGGCTTAAAATGATGGCCCGTGAAGTCATGGATATTGACGAAGCCCGGGAAAAATATGCTCGCGGGCTTGCTATCTCGCTGACGGACAGGCAAATTGATGACCAGCTTTTAAACCGACTCCGTCAGTCTCTGGAACCCCACCGCTCGGGGACAATTCCAGTACATCTCTACTATCAGAGGGCGGATGCACGTGCGCGGTTGCGTTTTGGCGCGACGTGGCGTGTCTCTCCGAGCGATCGTTTGCTAAACGATCTCCGTGGCCTTATTGGTTCGGAGCAGGTGGAACTGGAGTTTGACTAATACAGGAATACTATGAGTCTGAATTTCCTTGATTTTGAACAGCCGATTGCAGAGCTGGAAGCAAAAATCGATTCTTTGACTGCGGTTAGCCGTCAGGATGAGAAACTGGATATTAACATCGATGAAGAAGTGCATCGTCTGCGTGAAAAAAGCGTAGAACTGACGCGTAAAATCTTCGCCGATCTTGGCGCATGGCAGGTAGCCCAACTGGCGCGCCATCCACAGCGTCCGTACACCCTGGATTATGTCCGCCTGGCGTTTGATGAATTTGATGAGCTGGCGGGCGATCGTGCCTATGCGGATGATAAAGCTATTGTTGGCGGTATCGCGCGTCTGGATGGCCGTCCGGTGATGATCATTGGTCATCAGAAAGGCCGTGAGACCAAAGAAAAGATTCGCCGTAATTTCGGCATGCCAGCGCCGGAAGGCTATCGCAAAGCGCTGCGTCTGATGGAAATGGCCGAGCGTTTCAACATGCCGATCATTACCTTCATCGACACCCCAGGGGCTTACCCGGGCGTGGGCGCGGAAGAGCGTGGTCAGTCAGAAGCGATCGCGCGCAACCTGCGTGAAATGTCGCGTCTGAGCGTACCGGTAATCTGCACCGTTATCGGTGAAGGTGGTTCCGGTGGCGCGCTGGCGATCGGTGTAGGCGATAAAGTGAATATGCTGCAATACAGCACCTATTCCGTTATCTCCCCGGAAGGTTGTGCTTCCATTCTGTGGAAAAGCGCCGACAAAGCACCGCTGGCCGCAGAAGCGATGGGAATTGTTGCCCCGCGTCTGAAAGAGCTGAAGCTTATCGACTCTATCATTCCGGAACCGTTAGGCGGTGCACACCGCAATCCGGAAGTGATGGCTGCGTCCCTGAAAGCACAGCTGCTGGCCGATCTCGCCGATCTCGACGTGTTAAGCAAAGACGATCTGAAAAACCGTCGTTACCAGCGTCTGATGAGCTACGGTTACGCGTAAACTGCATTTATTCTGAAAAGGGCCACTACGTTGTGGCCCTTTTTTTTACCTGCGGTTTGACCAGGCTATGATTAACTAAGGTTTTTCCAGGAGGAACGCATGAATATCATTGCCATCATGGGACCGCATGGCGTCTTTTATAAAGATGAGCCCATCAAGGAACTTGAGCGTGCGCTGCAACAGCAGGGATTTCAGATTATCTGGCCGCAGAATAGTGTCGACCTGCTGAAGTTTATCGAACACAACCCGCGAATTTGCGGCGTCATTTTTGACTGGGATGAATATAGCCTGGAGCTGTGCAGTGACATCAACCAGCTCAACGAGTATCTCCCGCTCTATGCCTTTATTAATACCCATTCGACGATGGATGTCAGTGCGCACGACCTGCGCATGGCGCTGTGGTTTTTTGAGTATGCGCTGGGTCAGTCTGAAGACATTGCCACCCGCATTCGCCAGTACACCAACGAATACCTCGATAACATTACGCCTCCGTTCACCAAGGCGCTGTTTACCTATGTGAAGGAAGGGAAGTATACCTTTTGTACGCCTGGACATATGGCGGGTACGGCGTACCAGAAAAGCCCGGTCGGCTGCCTGTTCTATGATTTCTTTGGCGGCAATACGCTGAAAGCCGACGTGTCCATTTCCGTAACCGAACTGGGCTCATTGCTTGATCATACCGGTCCGCACCTTGAAGCGGAGGAGTACATCGCTCGCACCTTTGGTGCCGAACAGAGCTATATGGTGACTAACGGCACCTCGACATCGAACAAGATTGTCGGTATGTATGCTGCGCCTGCAGGAAGTACGCTACTGATTGACCGCAACTGCCATAAGTCGCTGGCGCATTTGCTGATGATGAGCGATGTGGTGCCAATCTGGTTGAAGCCTACGCGTAACGCGTTGGGGATCCTCGGCGGTATACCCCGTCGGGAATTTACCCATGGAAGTATTGAACGCAAGGTAGAAGAGACGACTCAGGCGCAATGGCCGGTACACGCGGTGATCACCAACTCCACCTATGACGGGCTGCTTTATAACACCAACTGGATCAAGCAAACCCTGGATGTGCCCTCCATCCATTTTGATTCAGCCTGGGTGCCGTATACCCATTTTCATCCGATATATCAGGGGAAAAGCGGGATGAGCGGCGAACGGGTACCGGGAAAGGTGATATTTGAAACCCAGTCCACCCACAAGATGCTGGCGGCGTTGTCACAGGCTTCGCTGATCCACATTAAGGGTGACTATGATGAAGACACGTTCAACGAAGCCTTTATGATGCACACCTCCACGTCTCCGAGCTACCCGATTGTGGCGTCGATAGAAACGGCGGCGGCAATGCTGCGTGGTAATTCCGGCAAGCGGTTAATCAATCGTTCGGTGGAACGGGCGTTGCATTTCCGTAAAGAAGTGCAGCGTCTGCGCGAAGAGTCGGATGGCTGGTTCTTTGATATCTGGCAGCCGGAAAAGGTCGATGAAGCAGAATGTTGGCCGGTAGCGCCAGGTGAAGACTGGCACGGATTTGTTGATGCTGATGCCGACCACATGTTCCTCGACCCGGTGAAGGTCACGATTCTGACGCCGGGAATGGATGAACAGGGAAATATGAGCGAAGAGGGGATCCCTGCGTCGTTGGTGGCGAAATTCCTTGATGAACGCGGCGTCGTCGTCGAAAAAACGGGACCGTATAACCTGTTGTTCCTGTTCAGTATTGGCATAGATAAAACCCGGGCGATGGGGCTGCTGCGTGGCCTGACGGAATTTAAACGCTCGTACGATCTGAATTTACGCGTGAAAAATATGCTGCCGGATCTGTATGCTGAAGATCCCGATTTCTATCGCAATATGCGTATTCAGGATCTGGCACAGGGGATCCATAAGCTGATCCGCCAGCACGATCTCTCCGGACTGATGCTGCGGGCATTTGATACCTTGCCGGAAATGAAAATGACACCGCACCAGGCCTGGCAGCGGCAGATCAAAGGTGAGGTGGAAACCGTGGCGCTTGATCAACTGGTAGGACGCGTGTCCGCCAATATGATCCTGCCTTATCCTCCTGGCGTGCCGCTCTTGATGCCCGGGGAAATGATCACTGCTAAAAGCCGGGCTGTCCTCGATTTTCTTCTGATGCTGTGTTCAGTGGGGCAGCGCTACCCGGGATTTGAAACCGATATCCATGGCGCTAAACTGGGCGAGGATGGTGTGTATCGCGTGAGAGTCTTAAAAATGGCATAACGACTTGCCTGACCCTAAGACGTACGAGTAACGTGCTGACAGAAAAATGAAAGAGGCGATGACGCTATGCTGGGATTAAAACAGGTTCACCATATTGCCATTATTGCGACGGACTACGCGGCAAGTAAGGCATTTTACTGCGATGTGCTTGGCTTTACACTGATGAGCGAAGCCTATCGGGAAGAGAGAGATTCGTGGAAAGGCGATCTGGCATTGAACGGCCAGTATGTGATTGAGCTTTTTTCTTTCCCGTTTCCACCTTGCCGTCCGAGCCGACCGGAAGCCTGCGGTTTGCGTCATCTGGCGTTCAGCGTGGAGGATGTGGAAAAGTCGATCGCGCATCTGGAAGCACACCACGTGAAGTGTGAATCCATACGTATCGATCCATTTACCGGTAAACGCTTTACGTTTTTCAACGATCCGGACGGATTGCCCCTCGAACTGTACGAGCTGTAAGGCTTGTCATTGTGGCGTTAGCCCGGTAACGTGCCGGGCAATGCCATTGTAAGTAACCATCATGACGACACTCACGCTGAACACTTCACTGCTGAATTCTCAATCGATTTTGGTCGCCTTTAGCGGCGGGCTGGACTCAACCGTACTCCTGCATCAGCTGGTGCAGTGGCGAGCGCAGCATCCTGAGGTCGCTTTACGCGCAATCCATATTCATCACGGATTAAGCCCACATGCAGACAGTTGGGTGCAGCACTGTGAGTCAGTATGTATGCAGTGGCAGGTGCCGCTAGTGGTTGAGCGGGTACACCTTGAGGACGATGGCCTGGGCATCGAAGCTCAGGCGCGACGCGCGCGCTATCAGGCATTTGCGCAGACCTTACTACCGGGCGAGGTGCTGATGACCGCCCAGCATCTCGATGACCAGTGTGAAACCTTTTTGCTGGCGCTTAAGCGCGGCAGCGGCCCTGCCGGACTTTCCGCCATGGGCGAAAACTCACCGTTCGCCGGAACCCAGCTGATTCGACCGCTGCTGGCGCAAACGCGAGAGGCGCTTGAAGCATGGGCGCGGCAGCATGAATTATGCTGGATTGAAGATGAAAGCAATCAGGATGATACCTACGATCGCAATTTCCTCAGATTGTGCGTTACCCCATTGCTGCAACAGCGCTGGCCGCACTTCGCGCAAGCCGTAGCCCGCAGCGCCGCGCTGTGTGCTGAGCAGGAGAGTTTACTGGATGAACTGCTGGCCAGCGATTTAGCCAATTGCATCACAGCCCACGGCACACTGTTACTGGCACCGTTAATGATGATGAGCGACGTGCGTCGTGCCGCGCTGCTTCGTCGCTGGCTGGCGGGGTTAAATGCGCCGATGCCTTCTCGTGATGGACTGGAACGTATCTGGCAGGAAGTGGCGCTGGCGCGGGAAGATGCCTCACCCTGTTTTCGCCTCGGGGAGTACGAGGTCCGCCGTTATCAGTCACAGCTGTGGTGGGTGAAGTCAGTCGATGGGCAAAGCGAAACCGTTATCCCATGGCTAGAGTGGAAAACACCGTTGGCGCTGCCTGCCGGATTGGGTTCGGTTCAGTTAATCTCTGCGGGTGAATTGCGCATGCCGCAAGCGGATGAAGCTGTCAGCATTCGTTTCAAAGCACCAGGGTTATTGCATATTGTCGGGCGTAACGGTGGACGGAAATTAAAGAAAATCTGGCAGGAGCAGGGGATCCCGCCCTGGCGACGAGATACTACGCCGCTGCTGTTTTACGGCGAAACGTTGATTGCTGCTGCGGGTGTTTTCGTGACGCGTGAGGGGATAGCGGAAGATGGGGCTGGTGTGAGTCTGGTATGGCGTGCCTGATGGCGCTGCGCTTATCAGGCCTACGTATCACATGGAAAGTAGGCCGGATAAGGTGCAAGAAAGATTAAGATTCGCTGACCACCACGGTACCGATTTGCGGGTGGCTGAAGCTGGCAATTTTGTCGAGACGAAGCTCCCGGGTTTCACCTGCGACATCTGCGACCAGATACTCCACGTTTTTGCGTGAAACCAGGTCGTTCGCTTTCGCCTGCAAAACTTCGCCATCTTTTAACGCCAGCGTCAGTAACAAATGGTGCTGGCAGGCGAGTTCAAGATTGTCGTAATCATCGCAGTTGATGGGTTGATACGTTTCATTCATTGACATAATCGCTCACCAGTAAGTTCGCGGCAGCATAGGCCGCTTTTTCCCTGACCGACTCTGGAAGGGCGCTGTCTGTCGCCACTTCATTAAGCACCTTCAATACGCAACCCAGCGCATCCGGGATATACCCTAAGTCTCCGCTGGCGATTTCCGCGTACCGCTTGCGTATTAACTCACAATATTTTTCCACATGCCCTCCTGTCAGCACTCTGACTTAACCGTGGATGCAAGTCTAAGCCTACGAAGATAAACTCTGTTTAGCAAGGTGACTATACCATACTCATTCAAGCAATATCAGCGCCTTGATAGATGAGCAGTTAGCAGCCTTTTGCCGCAGTTTTCGCTACAATGTGCGCCTGATTCGAAAGGAGTTCTCCCATGGCGCTTAAAGCGACAATTTATAAAGCCGTCGTCAACGTAGCGGATCTTGACCGCAACCAGTTTCTTGACGCGGCCTTGACGCTGGCGCGTCACCCCTCTGAAACCCAGGAGCGCATGATGCTGCGCCTGCTGGCCTGGATTAAATATGCCGATGAACGGCTGCAGTTCACGCGTGGCCTGAGCGCGGAAGACGAGCCTGAAGCGTGGCTGCGTAACGACCATCTGGGCATCGATCTTTGGATTGAGCTGGGTCTGCCGGATGAGCGCCGTATCAAGAAAGCCTGTACCCAGTCTGGTGAGGTTGCTCTGTTTGCCTACAACAGCCGTGCGGCTCAGATCTGGTGGCAGCAAAACCAGAACAAATGTGCGCAGTTTAAAAATCTCACCGTGTGGTATCTGGATGATGAACAGCTGGCGCAACTGAGTGATTTTGCTGGTCGTACAATGGCGCTGCAGGCGACTATTCAGGACGGCGCTATTTGGCTGTCCGACTCTCAGAACAATCTGGAAATTCATCTGACCGCGTGGCAGCCGCGTTCATGATTGTTCTCTCCCGAAACGTCTCTATCCCTGATAATGAGCTGGAAATCACGGCGATTCGGGCACAAGGCGCGGGTGGTCAGCACGTTAACAAGACCTCGACGGCTATCCATTTGCGCTTTGACATTCGGGCCTCGAGCCTGCCAGAGTATTACAAGGAACGCCTGCTGGCCGCCAGCCATCATCTGATTAGCGGCGATGGCATTATTATCATTAAGGCGCAGGAATACCGTAGCCAGGAGCTCAATCGGGAAGCGGCAATCTCCCGACTGGTGGCGGTGATAAAAGAATTAACCGCGGTGCAAAAAAGCCGACAAGCAACTCGCCCTACGCGCGCCTCGAAAGAGCGCAGGTTGTCATCGAAGGCGCAAAAATCCACAGTGAAAGCACTGCGCGGGAGAGTTCGTCGAACGCAAGACTGACGAGCGGGAATAAAAATTAATAAGGAATTGATAGTGAAAACAGCAATATTGTCCGTGGTCGCTGCATGCACGCTTTTTTCCTTGATTGGCTGTAATAATCGTACTGAAGTTGAAGTACTACAGCCGACGCGGGCGGCAGAATTAAAACCGATGCAGCAAAGCTGGCGTGGCATCTTACCTTGCGCGGACTGCGAAGGGATTGAAACCTCTCTGTTTCTGGAAAAAGACGGCACATGGGTGATGAACGAACGCTATCAGGGCGTGCGGGATGAACCGTCTTCGTTTGCCTCTTATGGCACATGGGCGCGTACAGCCGACAAACTGGTGCTGACCGACAGTAAAGGTGAAAAATCGTACTACCGGGCTAAAGGCGAGGCGCTGGAAATGCTCGATCGTGAAGGTAACCCGATTGAGTCACAGTTTAACTACACGCTCCAGCCGGTTTCCGCCAGCTTACCGGTGACGCCAATGCCGATGCGAGGCATGTATTTCTATATGGCTGACGCGGCAATCTTTACCGACTGCGCAACGGGTAAACGGATGCCGGTGGCGAATAACGCTCAGCTTGAACGCGACTATTTAGCCGCTCGTGCGGAAAACGGACAGTCCGTACTGCTGACGCTTGAGGCGCATTTCACGCTGGAGTCAAACCCGGATACGGGTGAGAAAGTGAAAACGTTGATGGCGGATAAAGACGCGAAATTTATCCCTGGTAAAGCGTGTAATTAATCGATAGAAAAAAGGCCCTGATAATCAGGGCCTTTTTGTTGGTATTAGCCTTTAATGGCTTTGACCAGGAAGTCGACGATGTCGCCGGTTTTAATCAGCTCTTTCTCGCCGTTACGACGGTATTTGTATTCGATATCGTCGTTGTCGAGGTTACGGTCGCCCAGCACGATGGTGTGCGGAATACCGATCAGTTCCATATCGGCAAACATCACGCCCGGACGTTCTTTACGATCGTCCATCAGTACTTCAATACCCTGCGCGCGCAGCTCAGCGTACAGCTTCTCAGCCAGCTCCTGCACACGGTAGGATTTGTGCATGTTCATCGGCAGAATGGCGACCTGGAACGGGGCGATGGCATCTGGCCATACGATGCCACGATCGTCAAAGTTTTGTTCAATAGCAGCAGCGACTACGCGAGTGACCCCGATACCGTAGCAGCCCATAGTTAGCGTCTGGTTACGGCCATCTTCGCCCTGAACGGCGGCTTTCATCGCTTCAGAGTACTTGGTACCCAACTGGAAGATATGGCCGACTTCGATACCGCGTTTGATCATCAGTGTACCTTTGCCGTCCGGGCTAGGGTCGCCGGCGACTACGTTACGGATGTCAGCAACTTCCGGGGTGGCCACGTCGCGATCCCAGTTGATACCGAAATAGTGTTTACCGTCGATGTTGGCACCGGCAGCGAAATCGCTCATTACTGCAACGGTACGGTCGATAACCACCGGAATTGGCATATTCACCGGACCGAGCGAGCCAGGACCTGCTTTTACCAGCGCACGAATTTCTTCTTCGGTGGCAAAGGTCAGCGGGCTGGCAACCTGCGGCAGTTTTTCCGCTTTGACTTCGTTCAGCTCGTGATCGCCACGAACCAGCAGGGCGACCAGCGGGTAGCTGCTGCCTTCAACCGCTTTCACCAGCAGGGTTTTCACGGTTTTTTCGATAGGCAGGTTGAACTGCTCAACCAGTTCGGCGATGGTTTTAGCGTTCGGCGTATCTACCAGCGTCATTTCCTGGGTTGCTGCCGCGCGCGGCTCCTTCGGCGCAACGGCTTCGGCAAATTCGATGTTCGCCGCATAGTCGGAAGAGTCGGAGAAGATCACATCGTCTTCGCCGCTCTGCGCCAGCACCTGGAATTCGTGAGAGGCGCTGCCGCCGATAGAACCGGTATCCGCTTGTACTGCACGGAAATCCAGCCCCATACGGCTGAAGATTTTGCTATACGCAGCGTACATCGCGTCGTAGGTTTCCTGCAGGGATTCCTGAGAGGTGTGGAAAGAGTATGCATCTTTCATCAGGAATTCGCGGGAGCGCATCACGCCGAAGCGCGGACGGACTTCGTCACGGAATTTGGTCTGAATCTGATAGAAGTTCAGCGGCAGCTGTTTGTAAGAGCTCAGCTCGTTACGGATCAGGTCGGTGATCACTTCTTCATGCGTTGGGCCGAGGACGAACGAACGATCGCCACGGTCAGCAATACGCAGCAGTTCCGGGCCGTATTGTTCCCAACGGCCGCTCTCTTCCCACAGTTCAGAAGGCTGAACGACCGGCATCAACACCTCGATCGCACCGGCGTTGTTCATCTCTTCACGCACGATGTTTTCGACTTTTTTCAGGACGCGCACGCCGGTCGGCAGCCAGGTATATAACCCGGAGGCCAGCTTGCGGATCATCCCGGCGCGCAGCATCAGCTGGTGGCTGATGACTTCGGCGTCGGCAGGTGTCTCCTTCAGAGTGGAGAGCAGATATTGGCTAGTACGCATGTTGTTACGGTTCCAGTTGAACGATCGAACAGGCTCAAAACGAGCCTGGCACAAAACAAAAGTGGTTTAGTTTACCAGCGAGAAAGGGATGTCAAAAGAGTACGCGACGCAAATTAGCGGGCTTCCAGAGCAAAGACCTCAAATCCTGACGGCGTGACGCGCCAGCGGACGTTAAAGTCCAGTAGCCAGACGGCGTAGGTTTTGCCTTCTTCCTCATTTTTACGGTAGGCAGGACGCGGATCCTGCGCCAGCACTTCGGCAATAAACTGACGAAGATGCGGGTAACGTTGTTCGAGCTTCGGTAGCTGCTCCGCGAGATCTTCACTGAACGTCACGTCTACACTGGCCTGGGGGGCATCCTGAGCATAGCTGGCGCGAGCATCGGGTAACGATTCGGCAAACGGCAGATATGGTTTTATATCTACAACTGGCGTGCCATCAACGAGATCCAGCCCACCTAGTTCGAGGATCACGTGCTCTTTATGGCAGCGGATGCCCCGTAGCTCGACCAACGACATGCCAACAGGGTTAGGACGAAACGTTGAACGCGTGGCAAAGACACCCATTCTGGCGTTGCCGCCAAGGCGGGGAGGGCGCACGGTCGGACGCCATCCACCTTCCATTGTCTGGTGAAAAACAAAAATCACCCACAAATGACTGAAGGCTTCCAGGCCGCGAACGGCATCGGCCTGGTTATAAGGTGCGAGCAAATGCAGTTCACCGCTGGCGCTTTTCACCAGACCGGGCTGGCGTGGAACGGCGAACTTTTCTTTATAAGGTGAGCGGATAACGCCTATTTGCTCGAACTGAAAATGGCTCATTTCGCCGAAATGTTCAGTGCAGAACCGATGCAAACCGCCTGACGATAGCAACCCGGCGTTCCGCTGGTCACTTCGCAACTGTGCAGCAATACCGCATTAGCTTTCATTTTTGATGCGTTAATCTGCATGCGTTTGCGTGCGGTTGGAATGCTCGGAGGGGAATCCTGGTTTGAAGCCTGGCAGGATTCACCGCTAACTTCGCCAAGATCGCGGAACGGTTTGCCTACTAAATCTTCAGCGTTAGTAATGATTCTTACCGGCGTAGCGCGCGGTGCTTTCGGTTTTTCCGGCTCCGCTTTCGGCGGGGTTGCGGTGCTTTGAACGGGTTCAACAGGGGATCTGCTTAACATAGAACAGCCGCTCAGCAAGAGTGCTACTAAACAGATCGGTAAAGCACGCATAATATTTCCTCAATGAATGATCTAAACGTCAGATATTGAATCAGGTGCTTGCATAAATGACAAGACGGGCAAGCGCCCGTCCTGATGATATTACAGATTCTGTAAACAGCCTAAAATTACCAGCCCTTAACAGCACCGCCGTTGAAGACTTTGTTTGCTGCTTCGTACACTTCGTCAGACTGGTATGCTTCAACGAATTTCTTCACGTTCTCAGCATCTTTATTGTCTTCACGAGTCACAATCAGGTTTACGTACGGGGAATCTTTATCTTCAACAAAGATACCGTCTTTTGCCGGAGTCAGGCCGATCTGGCTGGCGTAGGTGGTGTTGATGACCGCCAGTGCGATTTGTGCATCGTCCAGGGAACGCGGCAGCTGCGGTGCTTCCAGTTCAACCAGCTTCAGGTTTTTCGGGTTTTCAATCACGTCCAGCGCGGTCGGCAGCAAGCCAACACCGTCTTTGAGTTTGATTAAGCCCACTTTTTGCAGCAGCAGCAAGGAACGACCAAGGTTAGTCGGGTCGTTTGGAATCGCGACCTGGGAACCGTCCTGCAGCTCATCCAGTGATTTGATTTTTTTGGAGTAGCCCGCAATCGGGTAAACAAAAGTATTGCCTACAGCAACCAGCTTATAACCGCGATCTTTGATCTGCTGGTCCAGGTACGGTTTGTGCTGGAAGGCGTTAGCATCGATATCGCCTTTGCTCAGCGCTTCGTTAGGCAGAACGTAATCGTTAAACGTGACCAGCTCAACGTCCAGACCGTATTTTTCTTTTGCCACTTTCTGCGCGACTTCTGCAACCTGCTGCTCTGCGCCAACAATAACGCCCACTTTGATGTGATTAGGATCTTTTTCATCCTGACCGCAACCCACAAGTGCCAGAGAACCGATCAGGGCTCCAACTGCCGCAAAGGTTTTGAATTTGAACGCCATGCTTATTTCCTTTTCTTAATGAGTTTTTAGTGTTGTGTGCAACGTTATTTGTGCGTGACAGCCCGGACGATGCGATCGCCGGATAACTGAATTAAATAAACCAGAACGACGAGCAATACCAGTACTGTATTCATTACGGTAGCGTTGTAACCAATATAGCCGTACTGATAGCCAATCTGCCCAAGACCACCGGCACCGACGGCACCGCCCATCGCGGAGTAACCAACCAGTGTGATAAGGGTGATGGTGGCCGCATTGACCAGTCCAGGCAGCGCTTCTGGCAGTAATACCTTACGTACAATTTGCAGCGGCGTGGCGCCCATCGCACGAGAGGCTTCTATCAGCCCGGTCGGGATTTCGAGCAGCGCGTTTTCCACCATACGGGCGATAAACGGCGCGGCACCGACGGTCAGCGGAACGATAGCTGCCTGCAGTCCGATAGAGGTGCCAACGATCATGCGGGTGAACGGAATCATCCACACCAGTAAGATGATGAACGGGATGGAACGGAAAATGTTCACCAGCGCAGAGAGCGTACGGTAGAGCTTCGCGTTCTCAATAATTTGCCCCGGACGTGTTACGTACAGCAACACACCAACCGGCAGACCAATCACAAAGCCAAAAAAACCGGACACAAAGGTCATTGCCAGCGTTTCCCATACGCCGCGAACCAGCAGCCACATCATCGGCTCAGACATAACCCAGTACCTCTACTTTTACATGGTGTTCCTGCAACCAACTGATGGCTGCTTGTGTATCTTCCTGTGTGCCGTGCATTTCAGTCAGCATGATGCCGAACTTCACACCGCCGGCGTAATCCATCTGCGCGCTAATAATGTTGTTATTCACATTAAACCGACGGGCCGTCTCAGAAAGTAGCGGTGCATCGACCGAATGGCCGGTGAATTCCATACGCAGCATCGGCACGCTGTCGGCTTCCGGCTCCGCTTTCAAACGTTCCAGATAATCTTCCGGAATATCCAGGTGCAGCGTGGACTGGATAAATTTCTGTGCCAGCGGCGTTTTCGGGTGTGAGAACACTTCACTAACGGTGTCTTGTTCAATCAGTTCACCATTACTGATGACCGCCACGCAGTCACAAATACGTTTTACAACGTCCATTTCGTGGGTAATCAGCAGAATGGTGAGTCCCAGACGACGATTAATATCTTTCAATAATTCCAGAATCGAGCGGGTCGTTGCCGGATCGAGTGCGCTGGTGGCTTCATCGCACAGCAACACTTTGGGATTACTTGCCAGCGCACGGGCGATCGCCACACGCTGTTTTTGTCCACCGGAAAGGTTGGCCGGATAGCTATCGTGCTTGTCGCCAAGACCAACCAACTCCAACAGCTCTGTTACGCGGCGTTTGATCTCTTCTTTTGGCGTGTTATCCAGTTCCAGCGGTAGTGCGACGTTACCGAACACCGTACGGGAAGAGAGCAGGTTAAAGTGCTGAAAAATCATGCCGATTTGACGGCGAGCTTTAGTCAACTCCGACTCAGAAAGCGTGGTCAGCTCCTGACCGCCAACCTGAACGCTGCCTTCGGTAGGGCGTTCGAGTAGGTTAACGCAGCGGATGAGCGTACTTTTACCGGCACCGGAGGCGCCAATAACGCCATAAATCTGCCCGGCAGGAACATGCAGGCTGACATTATTTAGCGCCTGAATGGTGCGAGTCCCCTGCTGGAACACTTTGGTGATATTCGAAAGTTTAATCATTGGTTATTTATTATCGTAATTAAGTTAGCCGTGGCATTTTCGTCTGTCAGGTACGGTCGAAGCCGTCAACAAGATGGATGTTAAGGCATCCAGACGTCTAAATCAATCGGGCTTTGCACGATGAGCACTTTCTTGCCCGCTGAAACATGCGATACTAGAGTCACATGCCTTATTCAGGAGCTATAAAAGGTGGCAAAGTCTGTACCCGCAATTTTTCTCGACCGTGACGGTACCATTAATGTGGACCACGGTTATGTACATGAGATCGACGAGTTTGAGTTTATCGACGGCGTTATTGATGCCATGCGTGAACTTAAAAAGATGGGTTACGCGCTTATTATCGTGACGAACCAGTCTGGTATCGCGCGTGGTAAATTTACTGAGGCGCAGTTTGAAACGTTGACCGAATGGATGGACTGGTCGCTGGCCGATCGCGACGTTGAGCTGGATGGTATCTACTACTGCCCGCATCACCCGCAGGGTACTGTAGAAGAGTATCGTCAGGTCTGCGACTGCCGTAAACCGCATCCTGGCATGTTTATCTCCGCCCGAGACTTCTTGCACATCGATATGGCCGCTTCTTATATGGTAGGCGACAAAATTGAAGATATGCAGGCGGCGGCAGCTGCGAATGTTGGCACGAAGGTATTGGTGCGCACAGGCAAACCCGTCACGCCAGAAGCAGAAAATGCGGCAGATTTGGTCATAAATAGTCTGGCAGACCTGCCGATGGCGATAAAAAAGCAGCAAAAGTAAGCGTTGTGGATAAAAGGTGAGCGGTTGAAACAAAAATGCATTTTTCCGCTTGTCTTCCTGAGTCGACTCCCTATAATGCGCCTCCATCGACACGGCGGATGTGAATCACTTCACACAAACAGCCGGTTCGGTTGAAGAGAAAAACCTGAAAATGAGGGTTGACTCTGAAAGAGGAAAGCGTAATATACGCCACCTCGCGACAGAGCGCTAAAGCGCGTCGCAACTGCTCTTTAACAATTTATCAGACAATCTGTGTGGGCACTCGAAGATACGGATTCTTAACGTCGCAAGACGAAAAATGAATACCAAGTCTCAACGAGTGAACACGTAATTCATTACGAAGTTTAATTCATTGAGCATCAAACTTTTAAATTGAAGAGTTTGATCATGGCTCAGATTGAACGCTGGCGGCAGGCCTAACACATGCAAGTCGAACGGTAGCACAGAGGAGCTTGCTCCTTGGGTGACGAGTGGCGGACGGGTGAGTAATGTCTGGGAAACTGCCCGATGGAGGGGGATAACTACTGGAAACGGTAGCTAATACCGCATAACGTCGCAAGACCAAAGAGGGGGACCTTCGGGCCTCTTGCCATCGGATGTGCCCAGATGGGATTAGCTAGTAGGTGGGGTAACGGCTCACCTAGGCGACGATCCCTAGCTGGTCTGAGAGGATGACCAGCCACACTGGAACTGAGACACGGTCCAGACTCCTACGGGAGGCAGCAGTGGGGAATATTGCACAATGGGCGCAAGCCTGATGCAGCCATGCCGCGTGTATGAAGAAGGCCTTCGGGTTGTAAAGTACTTTCAGCGAGGAGGAAGGCGTTGTGGTTAATAACCGCAGCGATTGACGTTACTCGCAGAAGAAGCACCGGCTAACTCCGTGCCAGCAGCCGCGGTAATACGGAGGGTGCAAGCGTTAATCGGAATTACTGGGCGTAAAGCGCACGCAGGCGGTCTGTCAAGTCGGATGTGAAATCCCCGGGCTCAACCTGGGAACTGCATCCGAAACTGGCAGGCTAGAGTCTTGTAGAGGGGGGTAGAATTCCAGGTGTAGCGGTGAAATGCGTAGAGATCTGGAGGAATACCGGTGGCGAAGGCGGCCCCCTGGACAAAGACTGACGCTCAGGTGCGAAAGCGTGGGGAGCAAACAGGATTAGATACCCTGGTAGTCCACGCCGTAAACGATGTCGACTTGGAGGTTGTGCCCTTGAGGCGTGGCTTCCGGAGCTAACGCGTTAAGTCGACCGCCTGGGGAGTACGGCCGCAAGGTTAAAACTCAAATGAATTGACGGGGGCCCGCACAAGCGGTGGAGCATGTGGTTTAATTCGATGCAACGCGAAGAACCTTACCTACTCTTGACATCCAGAGAACTTAGCAGAGATGCTTTGGTGCCTTCGGGAACTCTGAGACAGGTGCTGCATGGCTGTCGTCAGCTCGTGTTGTGAAATGTTGGGTTAAGTCCCGCAACGAGCGCAACCCTTATCCTTTGTTGCCAGCGGTTAGGCCGGGAACTCAAAGGAGACTGCCAGTGATAAACTGGAGGAAGGTGGGGATGACGTCAAGTCATCATGGCCCTTACGAGTAGGGCTACACACGTGCTACAATGGCATATACAAAGAGAAGCGACCTCGCGAGAGCAAGCGGACCTCATAAAGTATGTCGTAGTCCGGATTGGAGTCTGCAACTCGACTCCATGAAGTCGGAATCGCTAGTAATCGTGGATCAGAATGCCACGGTGAATACGTTCCCGGGCCTTGTACACACCGCCCGTCACACCATGGGAGTGGGTTGCAAAAGAAGTAGGTAGCTTAACCTTCGGGAGGGCGCTTACCACTTTGTGATTCATGACTGGGGTGAAGTCGTAACAAGGTAACCGTAGGGGAACCTGCGGTTGGATCACCTCCTTACCTTAAAGAACCGACCTTTGCAGTGCTCACACAGATTGTCTGATGAAAAGTAAATAGCAAGGCGTCTTGCGATTGAGACTTCAGTGTCCCCTTCGTCTAGAGGCCCAGGACACCGCCCTTTCACGGCGGTAACAGGGGTTCGAATCCCCTAGGGGACGCCACTTGCTGGTATGTGTGAGTGAAAGTCGCCGACCGAAGTATCTCAAAACTGACTTTCGAGTCACGTTTGAGATATTTGCTCTTTAAAAATCTGGATCAAGCTGAAAATTGAAACGACACACTGTTTCATTTCTCCGTAATAAGAAATGAAAAGCGGTGTGTTCGAGTCTCTCAAATTTTTGCAAGTCGATGATGAATCGAAAGAAACATCTTCGGGTTGTGAGGTTAAGCGACTAAGCGTACACGGTGGATGCCCTGGCAGTCAGAGGCGATGAAGGACGTGCTAATCTGCGATAAGCGTCGGTAAGGTGATATGAACCGTTATAACCGGCGATTTCCGAATGGGGAAACCCAGTGTGTTTCGACACACTATCATTACGTGAATACATAGCGTAATGAAGCGAACCGGGGGAACTGAAACATCTAAGTACCCCGAGGAAAAGAAATCAACCGAGATTCCCCCAGTAGCGGCGAGCGAACGGGGAGCAGCCCAGAGTCTGAATCAGCATGTGTGTTAGTGGAAGCGTCTGGAAAGTCGCACGATACAGGGTGAAAGTCCCGTACACAAAAGTGCATGTGTTGTGAACTCGAAGAGTAGGGCGGGACACGTGGTATCCTGTCTGAATATGGGGGGACCATCCTCCAAGGCTAAATACTCCTGACTGACCGATAGTGAACCAGTACCGTGAGGGAAAGGCGAAAAGAACCCCGGCGAGGGGAGTGAAAAAGAACCTGAAACCGTGTACGTACAAGCAGTGGGAGCACCCTTTGGGGTGTGACTGCGTACCTTTTGTATAATGGGTCAGCGACTTATATTCTGTAGCAAGGTTAACCGAATAGGGGAGCCGAAGGGAAACCGAGTCTTAACTGGGCGTTAAGTTGCAGGGTATAGACCCGAAACCCGGTGATCTAGCCATGGGCAGGTTGAAGGTTGGGTAACACTAACTGGAGGACCGAACCGACTAATGTTGAAAAATTAGCGGATGACTTGTGGCTGGGGGTGAAAGGCCAATCAAACCGGGAGATAGCTGGTTCTCCCCGAAAGCTATTTAGGTAGCGCCTCGTGAATTCATCTTCGGGGGTAGAGCACTGTTTCGGCTAGGGGGTCATCCCGACTTACCAACCCGATGCAAACTGCGAATACCGAAGAATGTTATCACGGGAGACACACGGCGGGTGCTAACGTCCGTCGTGAAGAGGGAAACAACCCAGACCGCCAGCTAAGGTCCCAAAGTCATGGTTAAGTGGGAAACGATGTGGGAAGGCACAGACAGCCAGGATGTTGGCTTAGAAGCAGCCATCATTTAAAGAAAGCGTAATAGCTCACTGGTCGAGTCGGCCTGCGCGGAAGATGTAACGGGGCTAAACCATGCACCGAAGCTGCGGCAGCGACACTATGTGTTGTTGGGTAGGGGAGCGTTCTGTAAGCCGTTGAAGGTGTATCGTGAGGTATGCTGGAGGTATCAGAAGTGCGAATGCTGACATAAGTAACGATAATGCGGGTGAAAAACCCGCACGCCGGAAGACCAAGGGTTCCTGTCCAACGTTAATCGGGGCAGGGTGAGTCGACCCCTAAGGCGAGGCCGAAAGGCGTAGTCGATGGGAAACAGGTTAATATTCCTGTACTTGGTGTTACTGCGAAGGGGGGACGGAGAAGGCTATGTTAGCCGGGCGACGGTTGTCCCGGTTTAAGCATGTAGGCGGAGGTTCCAGGTAAATCCGGTACCTTATTAACGCTGAGGTGTGATGACGAGGCACTACGGTGCTGAAGTAACAAATGCCCTGCTTCCAGGAAAAGCCTCTAAGCATCAGGTAACACGAAATCGTACCCCAAACCGACACAGGTGGTCAGGTAGAGAATACCAAGGCGCTTGAGAGAACTCGGGTGAAGGAACTAGGCAAAATGGTGCCGTAACTTCGGGAGAAGGCACGCTGATATGTAGGTGAAGTGGTTTACCCATGGAGCTGAAATCAGTCGAAGATACCAGCTGGCTGCAACTGTTTATTAAAAACACAGCACTGTGCAAACACGAAAGTGGACGTATACGGTGTGACGCCTGCCCGGTGCCGGAAGGTTAATTGATGGGGTTATCCGTAAGGAGAAGCTCTTGATCGAAGCCCCGGTAAACGGCGGCCGTAACTATAACGGTCCTAAGGTAGCGAAATTCCTTGTCGGGTAAGTTCCGACCTGCACGAATGGCGTAATGATGGCCAGGCTGTCTCCACCCGAGACTCAGTGAAATTGAACTCGCTGTGAAGATGCAGTGTACCCGCGGCAAGACGGAAAGACCCCGTGAACCTTTACTATAGCTTGACACTGAACACTGGTCCTTGATGTGTAGGATAGGTGGGAGGCTTTGAAGTGTGGACGCCAGTCTGCATGGAGCCATCCTTGAAATACCACCCTTTAATGGCTGGTGTTCTAACGTAGACCCGTAATCCGGGTTGCGGACAGTGTCTGGTGGGTAGTTTGACTGGGGCGGTCTCCTCCTAAAGAGTAACGGAGGAGCACGAAGGTTAGCTAATCCTGGTCGGACATCAGGAGGTTAGTGCAAAGGCATAAGCTAGCTTGACTGCGAGAGTGACGGCTCGAGCAGGTGCGAAAGCAGGTCTTAGTGATCCGGTGGTTCTGAATGGAAGGGCCATCGCTCAACGGATAAAAGGTACTCCGGGGATAACAGGCTGATACCGCCCAAGAGTTCATATCGACGGCGGTGTTTGGCACCTCGATGTCGGCTCATCACATCCTGGGGCTGAAGTAGGTCCCAAGGGTATGGCTGTTCGCCATTTAAAGTGGTACGCGAGCTGGGTTTAGAACGTCGTGAGACAGTTCGGTCCCTATCTGCCGTGGGCGCTGGAGAATTGAGGGGGGCTGCTCCTAGTACGAGAGGACCGGAGTGGACGCATCACTGGTGTTCGGGTTGTCATGCCAATGGCATTGCCCGGTAGCTAAATGCGGAAGAGATAAGTGCTGAAAGCATCTAAGCACGAAACTTGCCCCGAGATGAGTTCTCCCTGACCCTTTAAGGGTCCTGAAGGAACGTTGAAGACGACGACGTTGATAGGTCGGGTGTGTAAGTGTAGCGATACATTGAGCTAACCGATACTAATGAACCGTGAGGCTTAACCTTACAACGCCGAAGATGTTTTGGCGAAGAGAGATATTTTCAGCCTGATACAGATAACATCGACATGCCCAGGAGGTGTGTTGATAAACAGAATTTGCCTGGCGGCTGTAGCGCGGTGGTCCCACCTGACCCCATGCCGAACTCAGAAGTGAAACGCCGTAGCGCCGATGGTAGTGTGGGGCCTCCCCATGCGAGAGTAGGGAACTGCCAGGCATCAAATTAGAAGTATGGCACTGACTTTCGAGGCAGTTCACTACTCGATAGAGAGTAGGACAAAAGCGAAAGCTTTTGAACGTTGCAAAGCAACGGCCCGAAGGGTGAATCACAAAGTGATTCATAAACTGCCAGGCATCAAATTGCAGTAAACCGGGATGAAGAATCCGGGTAGTGACAAAGAAATTCGGTGGAGCGGTAGTTCAGTTGGTTAGAATACCTGCCTGTCACGCAGGGGGTCGCGGGTTCGAGTCCCGTCCGTTCCGCCACTTATTAAGAGCCCTGAGCTAACGCTCAGGGCTTTTTCTTTGTCTGCAATTTAATTATTGCTGAATCCGCAAATATCCTCTGCATTTTTCACTCTTTTTCTATAAAGAGCTAAAGCTCATAATCCTCTCAGTTAACGAACATAGTGATTATAAAGAGGAATTCTATGACTATCCCTGCATTCGGTTTAGGTACTTTCCGCCTGAAAGACGACGTGGTTATCGCTTCTGTTAAAACGGCGCTTGAGCTAGGCTACCGTGCTGTCGACACTGCACAAATCTATGATAATGAAGCGGCTGTTGGTCAGGCGATTGCCGAAAGTGGCGTACCGCGTAACGAGCTGTATATCACCACCAAGATCTGGATTGAAAATCTCAGCAAAGAAAAACTGATCCCAAGTCTGAAAGAAAGCCTGAAGAAGTTGCGTACAGATTATGTCGATCTGACGCTGATCCACTGGCCATCTCCAGGTGATGCGGTATCTGTTGAGGAATTCATGCAGGCGCTGCTCGAAGCAAAACAGCAGGGACTGACTCGTGAAATTGGTATCTCAAACTTCACCATTCCGCTGATGGAAAAAGCCATTGCCGCAGTAGGTGCAGAGAATATCGCGACTAACCAGATTGAGCTTTCTCCGTATCTGCAGAGCCGTAAGGTGGTTGACTGGGCGAAAGCACACGGTATCCACATCACCTCTTACATGACGCTGGCTTACGGTAAAGCGCTGAAAGATGAAGTGATTGCGCACATTGCCGCTAAACATAACGCGACCCCGGCGCAGGTTATTCTGGCATGGGCAATGGGGGAAGGTTACTCCGTAATTCCTTCTTCTACCAAACGTGAAAACCTGGCAAGCAACCTGCTGGCGCTGGAACTGCATCTGGATGCCGAAGATAAAAAAGCGATCGCGGCACTGGACTGCAACGATCGTCTGGTCAGCCCGGAAGGTCTGGCCCCTGATTGGGATTAATTGCCTGACCCTCTGTACCCATTAACCCTCTTTCACAGCTCCTTCGGGAGCTGTTCTTATATATTCACTTAAAAAGTCGATAAATGCCCGGATGCGCGTACTGACGGCACGATCGCTGTAATAAACTGCGCTAAAAGGCATCTCTACCGGCAGACGTTTATCTGCCAATAACTCCACCAGTTCACCCCGCGCGATCTCTTTATCTATCATATAATCTGAAAGACATGCGATGCCGTTGCCATTCAGGCAAAGCTGTTTTAGCGTTTCTCCACTGTTGGAAGAAATTCCGCACTCAACCTCATGCAGCTGTCCGTCGCTACAGGCAATCGGCCAGGTATTGAGTGAAACCGGTTCGGAAAACCCCAGACACAGATGCTGATTTAACTCCTCGACGCTCTCTGGCTTGCCAAAACGGGCAATGTAGTCCGGTGAGGCAATAATCTTACGATAGCTGGTAAATAGCGGACGCGCACGTAGACTCGAGTCAGTCAGTGTACCCGCTCGTATAGCAACATCCACTTTTCGTTCAATAAGATTGATGAACGTTTCTGAGGAGACGAGAGACAACGTCATCTCGGGATACCGTTCCCGGAACGGCTTGATTAGCGGCATCAGGAAATGCAACATCACCGGTGTTGCTGCGTCGATGCGCAGCAGGCCGCGCGGAGTATTGCGCGACTCCATGATTTCCGTTTCTGCTGCAGCCATCTCTTGCAGTATCTGCTGCACCCGCCTGAAGTAGCGCTCTCCTTCTTCGGTCAGGCTTAGCTGTCGGGTCGTGCGATTAAGCAAACTGACGCCCAATTTCATCTCCAGCTTTTTTACTGCCCGGCTGACCGCGGAATTGGCTTGTCCAAGCTGTTCTGCCGCCCGGCTAAAGCTGCCGCTTTCCACTACCGCCACAAAAATTGCAAGTTCTTCGGAGGTTGCTTTCATTTTTGCACCTGACGCAAAATTATATTGAGATTTTGAATATTTTTGTCATTAAAACATCCAGGCATACTGCGTGTCATCTGATTACTGATGTTACGGAGTTATTTATGCCTCTCGCTTTATTTGCACTAACAATAAGTGCCTTCGCTATAGGCACTACTGAGTTTGTGATTGTTGGTCTGGTGCCGACCATCGCTCAACAGCTGGCGATCTCGTTACCTTCAGCCGGAATGCTGGTTTCAATTTATGCGCTGGGTGTGGCAATTGGCGCGCCGGTACTGACCGCTCTGACCGGACGCCTGCCACGTAAACAGTTACTGGTTGCGCTGATGGTTCTGTTTACGGCGGGGAATTTGCTGGCATGGCAGGCACCCGGGTATATGACACTCATTATTGCTCGTCTGCTGACTGGACTGGCACATGGCGTATTCTTCTCGATTGGTTCTACCATCGCGACAAGTCTGGTGCCAAAAGAGAAAGCGGCTTCCGCCATTGCCATTATGTTTGGTGGCTTAACGGTGGCGCTGGTCACCGGCGTGCCGCTGGGAACATTTATCGGTCAGCACTTTGGCTGGCGCGAGACTTTCCTCGCGGTATCAATGTTAGGCGTGATTGCACTGATCAGCAGCCAGTTACTGATCCCTGCCAACATTCCCGGTCGTGCTGCCGCCAGCATTCGCGACCAGGTGAAGGTGCTGACTCATCCCCGTCTGTTGCTGATTTACGCCGTTACGGCACTGGGCTACGGCGGTGTATTCACGGCATTCACCTTCCTTGCACCGATGATGCAGGATCTGGCGGGGTACTCCCCGGCAGCAGTAAGCTGGATCTTACTGGGTTACGGTGTTTCAGTGGCTATCGGTAATATCTGGGGCGGTAAGCTGGCGGATAAACATGGTGCGGTTCCGGCGCTGAAATTCATTTTCGCCGCGCTGTTTGTTCTGCTGATGGTCTTCCAACTGACGGCCTCCACGCAGTACGCCGCGCTGGCTACCATTCTGGTGATGGGGATCTTTGCCTTTGGTAACGTACCGGGATTGCAGGTCTACGTGGTACAGAAAGCTGAGCAATTTACGCCTAATGCTGTAGATGTGGCGTCAGGGTTAAACATTGCGGCGTTTAACATTGGGATTGCGCTGGGGTCAGTGATTGGCGGGCAAACGGTCGAGCATTATGGTTTAGCACAGACGCCGTGGATTGGCGCCCTCATTGTTCTGGTAGCTTTCCTGCTGATGGGTGTCAGCGGTCGTCTTGATAAACCCGTGCGTGTTGCTCTGGGGTAAATCATTGATGTAAGCGCCCACTTACAAAACAAACTGCAATTGTTCGTTGAAAGTGAGTGCTAAAATCCCTATAACAGAAGAACCAGTCCGGCTGCGGACTGGTTGACGTTACAGAGGTTTGAAAGTCTAAAGTGCGAAAAAACACCTATGCCATGCGTTATGTTGCCGGACAACCCGCCGAGCGGATTTTACCGCCGGGGTCGTTTGCGCATATTGGCCAGGCATTACCCGCAGGCGTTCCGTTAAGTAGTGAAGACCGCATTCGCGTGCTGGTATGGAATATTTTTAAACAGCAGCGCGCAGAATGGCAGTCGGTGCTGAAGAATTTTGGCAAAGATGCGCATCTGGTATTATTACAGGAAGCGCAAACCACGCCAGAACTGGTGCAGTTTGCGACCGCTAACTACCTTGCTGCCGATCAGGTTCCTGCCTTTGTGCTGCCTCAGCATCCCTCTGGCGTCATGACGCTCTCTGCTGCTCATCCTGTTTACTGTTGTCCATTGCGCGAGCGTGAGCCTATTTTACGGCTGGCAAAATCGGCTCTGGTAACGGTGTATCCGCTGCCTGACTCCCGATTATTAATGGTGGTGAATATCCACGCGGTTAACTTTAGCCTCGGCGTCGATGTTTATAGTAAGCAGTTACTTCCCATTGGCGATCAGATTGCTCATCACAGCGGTCCGGTTATTATGGCCGGTGATTTTAATGCCTGGAGTCGTCGACGGATGAATGCGCTGTACCGCTTTGCGCGTGAAATGTCGCTGCGCCAGGTACGTTTTACCGACGATCAGCGCCGACGCGCGTTTGGTCGCCCTCTCGATTTTGTGTTCTATCGTGGTCTGAACGTGAGTGAAGCCTCTGTGCTGGTCACCCGTGCATCCGATCACAACCCGCTACTCGTTGAATTCAGTCCCGGCAAACCTGAACAATAACAGTGTGTCAGGTCTGCCGTAGGGCAGGCCTGTGATGGTTGCCCTTCCTATTTCACAACAACCGAAGGACAACACAATGACAACTCGCTCTCACCATGACAACGTCGAAAAACAGTTTGGCTCTCAAGCTAATGCCTATTTAACCAGTACGGTGCACGCCTCTGGCCGTGACTTGCAACGTCTGGGGGAAAGGTTATCGGCATTTCCGCAGGCCCGTGTGTTGGATATGGGATGTGGAGCGGGGCATGCCAGCTTTGTAGCCGCGCAACACGTAAAGCAGGTTGTGGCTTATGATTTATCGTCGCAGATGCTTGAGGTGGTCGCTGAGGCGGCAAATGACAGAGGCCTGGAGAATGTCGCCACACGCCAGGGTTATGCCGAAAGTCTGCCATTTGAAGATAGCGAATTTGACGTGGTGATTAGCCGCTATTCTGCGCATCACTGGCATGATGTCGGACGCGCGCTGCGGGAAGTGAACCGCGTTCTGAAGCCCGGTGGTGTATTGATTGTGATGGATGTGATGTCACCAGGCCACCCAGTACGTGATATCTGGTTGCAAACCGTGGAGGCGTTACGCGATACCTCGCATGTTCGTAACTATTCCAGTGGAGAGTGGCTGTCGTTAATCAACGATGCCAATTTGATTGCCGATACTTTGTTAACCGATCGCCTGCCACTGGAGTTCAGTTCGTGGGTCGCGAGGATGCGTACGCCCGCGGCGTTGAGCGACGCGATTCGTGCATACCAACAAAGTGCTTCTGCAGACGTGAAAGCCTACTTTGCGTTACAGGAAGATGGCTCGTTTACCAGCGACACGATAATGGTTGAGGCACATAAAGCGGGATAAATAAAAAAGGCACTGGGGGGAATCCAGTGCCTTCATTTCTAGAATGCTATCAGGAGTCCGGCATACCGTTGTTTTTCACAAACAACGTGAGCTGATCGCCTGGCTGTAGATTGTCCGTATCGCTGTTCCAGCGCATGACATCTTTGATGTTAACCCCGTGACGTTTGGCAATGCTCGACAGCGAGTCGCCTTTACGCACACGATAGGTGATGCTATCGCTGTTGTTCGCCAGACGCTGTGCGCTGGTACCCGCACCCACCGTCAGGCTTTGACCCACTTTCAGGGATGACCCGCGCAGATTATTCCACTGCTTAAGGTCATTGGTGCTCACGCCAAGGCGTGACGCGACGCCAGAAAGCGTATCGCCAGAGCGAACTTTGTAGCTACGACTGTTCAGCGGCGTGTTATCCGCGACCAGCGTTGACTGCACG
The DNA here is from genome assembly GCF_016894305.1 of Citrobacter sp. B72. Taxonomy (NCBI): domain Bacteria; kingdom Pseudomonadati; phylum Pseudomonadota; class Gammaproteobacteria; order Enterobacterales; family Enterobacteriaceae; genus Citrobacter; species Citrobacter sp. B72. The sequence continues at coordinate 3,857,028 of NZ_CP069801.1, read as the reverse complement.
GCTGCAATTTCACCTGAAGCCAGAGACTCACGCAGCTTCTCTGCATGCTTCTTTGGCACCATCACATATTGCGGGCCGCTGGCACCCAACGTGGAGCCTTTCACGCCTGCATTGAAGGTCTTCAGCTTGCTGACGGAAATACCCGCCATATCAGCAACCTGAGCCATCTCAACCGGGCTACTCAGGCGAACACGTGCCAACGCGCGGCTTTCGTCTGTTGTTGGCAGACGTACGCCATAGCGTTTGCTGTTTTTGAGTATATCGCTCAATGCCAGCATTTTGGGCACGTATAGCTTCGTTTCCTGAGGCAATGGCAACGACCAGAAGTCAGTGGGTTTACCACGAGCTTTGTTCGTTTTGATTGCCTTCATGACACGACCTTCACCGCTATTATAAGCAGCAACGGTCAGCAGCCAGTCGCCATCAAACATCTTGTTCAGACGCTGCATCATGTCCAGCGCGGCGGTGGTGGAAGCCACAACGTCGCGACGTGCATCATAACTGCGGGTCTGTTTTAAACCATAATTGCGCCCCGTGCTCGGAATGATCTGCCAAATACCTGCGGCATTGGCGCCAGACGTTGCGTGAGGATCAAAAGCGCTCTCCACTATGGGTAGTAGTACCAGTTCCATAGGCATGTTACGTTTCTTAACCTGCCCGGCTATCCAGTACATATACGGCTCTGCCCGTAAAGTTACATCGTGGAGATAGCTCTTATTGCGTAAATACTTCTGTTTCTGTTCGCGAATCCGGCTGTTTTCCGGAATTCCCATCTTTAGCTCGTCACCAATGAAAGCCCACAAATCTTGATCAGCAGCGATAGATGTTCCGTCGTCCATCCATCGCGCCTGACTTGTAAACTTTCCTGCTTCCCCTTGACCAGCTGCAGAAAGGCTCTGTGCGTGTTGTTGGACGTTACCAGTATTCTGGCACCCAACAAGCAGGACAGAGGCGAGTAATATCGCTTTTGCCTTCATGTGTGTGTCAATAGTTGCTTAAAAGACGACCGATCATAACGGCGAAGTTTTCAAAAGGCAACCCGGAATTGTCAGAACGTATCTTTCTTTGACCTTAACCAGGCAAAACGCTCTTCAGGTTGTTGCAATATTGTTTCTTTGTTTATTTCATTAATTAAATCAATATCTTCCGTTCTCAAAAAAAGATTATTTCGCCGCTCATTTTTCAGAATTACGGGTAGTGTCATTTGTTTTTTTACGCGTAACTCATTAACTTTACGATAATATTCATTTATGAACGAATCGTGCGGGAGAATGCTTAAGGCAAACTTCATGTTTGCTAATGTGTACTCATGTGCGCAACAAATTAATGTATCGTCAGGAAGTTCGTTTATTTTTTTAAGTGATTGATACATTTGAGTTGCTGTACCTTCGAAAAGTCGACCGCAACCGCCAGAAAAGAGCGTGTCACCACAAAATAAGTAAGGGTGGCTAAAGTAACAGATATGTCCTAAAGTGTGACCCGGAGTGGCAATTACCCTAAATTCATGCCCCAAAACGAGTGCAATATCGCCATCTTCAACTACGTGTGTCGTTCCCTTATCTTGCGTTTCAGCCGGTCCGTATACCACTAATTGTGGGAAATGTTGCAGGAGTTCTTTCACTCCACCCACGTGATCCTGATGATGGTGGGTTAGCAGAATGGCTTCCGGCACCCAGTTATGCTCTGCAATGGCTTTCAAAACAGGAGCCGCTTCACCCGGGTCCACAATCAGACAATGCTGGTCATTATTTGACAGGACCCAGATGTAATTGTCCTGAAATGCAGGAATACTGTTAAGATTCATATATTACCTCTCAATGCGTAACGGAAGGTTGTGATGAAACCGGCAAGGATCCCTCAAACTGTCGTAGCGCCCGTTAGCTGGGATGATTTGCCCTGGGGCGAACATTATCGTGAGGCGCTGGAGCATCAGCTTAACCCGTGGTTTGCAAAAATGTACGGTTTTCATCTGCTTAAGGTTGGTAATTTAAGCGCAGAAATCGATTCTGAAGCGTGCGCGGTTTCTCATCAGGTAAATGTTTCTTTGCAGGGATCTCCCATGCAGGTGACGGCCGATCCTTTGCATCTTCCCTTTGCCGATAAGTCCGTGGATGTCTGTTTATTGGCCCATACGTTACCGTGGTGCTCCGATCCGCATCGCCTACTGCGTGAAGCCGATCGCGTGTTGATTGATGACGGCTGGTTGATTCTGAGCGGTTTTAACCCGGTAAGCTTGATGGGATTGCGTAAACTGGTGCCCGTATTGCGCAAGACATCGCCCTATAACAGTCGGATGTTTACCCTCATGCGTCAACTGGACTGGCTATCATTACTGAATTTTGAAGTGCTGCACTATAGTCGTTTTCATGTTCTGCCCTGGAACAAGAAGGGCGGGAAAATGTTGAGCGCCCATATCCCCGCGCTGGGCTGTTTACAGCTGGTGGTTGCGCGCAAGCGAACCATTCCGCTTACGCTCAACCCGATGAAACAAAATAAAAGCAAAACGCCTATCCGTCATGCCGTTGGCGCGACCCGGCAATACCGTAAACCGGACGCTTAAGCCTCAGTCTGATACCCAATATCATCCTGAGTCGGGCTCATGGCCGCGGTGCGCGCAAGCTCATCGCAGCGTTCGTTTTCCGGATGGCCCGCATGGCCTTTAACCCATTCCCATTTGATTTGATGCGGCCCCAGCGCGGCATCGAGACGTTTCCACAGATCGACGTTCTTCACCGGTTTTTTATCTGCTGTTTTCCAGCCGCGCTTCTTCCAGTTGTGGATCCACTGCGTAATGCCTTGACGCACATACTGGCTGTCCGTGCTGAGTATCACTTCACACTGTTCTTTCAGGGCTTCCAGCGCAACGATTGCCGCCATCAGCTCCATGCGATTATTAGTGGTGAGGTTGTAGCCCTCGCTAAAGGTTTTTTCGCGCCCGCGATAGCGTAAAATCGCCCCATAACCACCAGGCCCTGGATTTCCCAGGCAAGAACCATCGGTGAAAATTTCTACCTGTTTAAGCATCTCTGGTAGACTTCCTGTTTTAGCAAATCGAAATCAAACGATAAGTCTGACATAAATGACCGTTATGAGCACTGGAATTACACGACAGATCGTCCTCGATACCGAAACCACCGGTATGAACCAGATTGGCGCCCACTATGAAGGCCACAAGATCATTGAGATCGGTGCGGTTGAAGTGGTGAACCGCCGCCTGACCGGCAATAACTTCCACGTTTACCTGAAGCCGGACCGGCTGGTGGACCCGGAAGCGTTCGGCGTACACGGAATCGCAGACGAATTCCTGCTCGATAAACCTACGTTTGCCGATGTAGCCGACGAGTTTCTCGACTACATTCGCGGCGCGGAGCTGGTCATTCATAACGCATCGTTCGATATCGGCTTTATGGATTACGAATTCGCGAAGCTCAAGCGTGATATTCCGAAGACGAATGAATTTTGCAAAATAACCGATAGCCTGGCGCTGGCGAGGAAAATGTTTCCTGGCAAGCGAAACAGCCTTGATGCGTTATGCTCGCGCTATGAGATAGACAACAGTAAACGAACCCTGCACGGCGCATTGCTCGATGCCCAGATTCTGGCCGACGTTTATCTGATGATGACCGGCGGGCAGACCACGATGGCGTTCTCAATGGAAGGCGACAGCCAGCAGCAGAATGACACGGGGATCCAGCGTATTGTGCGACAGTCCAGTAAACTACGCGTTGTTTTCGCCACTGATGAAGAGTTAGCGGCCCATGAGTCACGCCTTGACCTGGTGCAGAAGAAAGGCGGAAGTTGCCTCTGGCGGGCATAGTTTGTACGTTTACCGTATGAAAATGGCCATTCGGGTGATTTTTGCAGCAAACGATTAAAAACGTGAGAAAAAGCGTTGACGAGGCGCGAGGCAATCCGTAATATTCGCTTCGTTCCCAAGCGGAACACAACGCGGAGTGGTAGTTCAGTTGGTTAGAATACCTGCCTGTCACGCAGGGGGTCGCGGGTTCGAGTCCCGTCCATTCCGCCACTATTCAGAAAGCCTGAATCAGAAATGATTCAGGCTTTCGTCGTTTTAGCCTGCAAAAATAATATTCTCATTACCACGCTTTATCGACCGCGCCCGAGCTTTCGGGTGGGCAACACATCAGGTCATCCTTAACCCGACGGATATCCAGAAGGCGATTAACTCGCGAAGTGATTCATCACGCAGGCGAAGCGGGGTGAAAAGTTATCGCCAATAAGAACCGTTTCCTCATTCAGGTGCTTTAGCATATACAGCTTGTCGGCACGTTCGTAAGCGTCGAAGAAGAGATAGTCGACAGCGTCCGTTGCATCATCATCGGGGGATTTTTCCCGACCATCGGGAGTGAGCATAAAAACGCCTGCGGTATGGCCGAGTGGACGGGCATAGCGAAAAAACAGTTTTCGGTTAACAGCGAACTCGCCGTCGTCACTTTTGAGTTTCCCCTGGACTGACAATGAAAGGTGTCCGGAGTTGTAGCTGGTTATCAGCATTATTCCGTGGAGTTCCTTTTTTGTATTCTGGATGTCGAGTATCGACGTGAATTCCGAGGAGCAGGAAAAACTGATTTCTTGTTTTTTCGCATTCCCGGCGATAATAAAAAAAGCGATAGCCGCTAGCCCAAAAATGGCAATCACGACTGACCATAGTAAAGGAGAGTGATCGCTTTCCTGCTTCATATCATTCCTCATGATGGCGATACTGGCTGATGCAATGGTAATAACCGAGGTTTAGCCCGCATTCAGCGGCAAACGACCACTCAACCAGATTATGGTTGCTCGCCCAGGTATTGAGATACAGATCTTTTGGGTACGAACAGTTGGGGTTAATACCCACGGACTTGAAAATATCCAGCGCTTTTTTTTCGGTTATGGTGTCGGTGAGGGCGTTTCCTAATATATGCACACGGCATTGCTCGTAGTCGATAGTCCGCAGGATCGCCGCGTCCGTCATCGCGATTTCATTGGGTATCCATGTTAACCACGCTGTCGCCAGCACGGCGATGCCGGTAATTAACGTTGTTATCGTGACAGGCCACAGGTTTCGTTTCTTTTTCCTGGGCGTCAATGCAACATTGACTATTCTGGTGGGCGCTTGCGATTCCTCCAGTTGCTGAATATTGATACTGGCGTCGCTCATCCGAAATCCTATTCGCGGAATGGTGACGATCAGTTCTGCAGGATGGCCCGTAGACGTTATTGCTTTGCGCAGAAATGAAATGTGCTGATTGAGATTAGCATCCGTCGCTCTGGCGCCATTATGCTGGAAAACATTCCGCAGAATTTCATCGCGCGAGGATATCTCTTTACCATTTTGCAACAGATAGAGCAGTAATTGTGTTGCCACATTATTCAATGTGGCCATTTCACCAGATGCCAGGTCTTTTAGGGTATTTTTATGTGGTCTGAAAACTAAGCCTTCACCAATAATTACGGATTTAATTTTGTTTATTGGTATATGAGAAATCACTGATGTCTCCTTTAAAGCAGGATATCTCGCATTCGAGTGGGGGAAGCAATAGCATAACATAATTCATTTATAAAAAATGATTGCACCATAGATCGCTTTATTAATATTTATATAACAATCTCTTAATATATCTAATAGAATCCTCCAATCTCCTTCCTCTCTTTCACTATCTTATTGTCATTACTCGCTTTTGATGCCCAATTTCATTTTTACAAAACATTCATAAATACATTTTGCCTGTTCTTCTGGCTAAATAAAAAAATAGTTGATAGATAAAAACTCTATAAAAATTATAAATAATAGACATTAACACTGGTATTGGCGTGTTTTTTGGCTATTTTTTAGGTAAACGATCGCTCTACAGACAGTGTTACAACACGATTCCCTGAGTTTGATTAATACCGGATTTTTGCATTGTGTCATTTTTTCGTCGACTTAATATAAGCCCCGAAACAGCGTAAACAACTGTGGGCGGTATTTCGGATGGAATACCAATGAAGTTCAAAATACAGGGTGGCTTGAGATGGATTGTTTGCAAGGAAATGCGCTTCCGCCACCAGCAGATCAGGGTTTCCCTTGCATAAATTGTCTGTGGAAATAGATCGTCGGAATAACCAAAAAACAGATATAAGGTTAAGTAGTAATATGAAAATGAAAAACGTGGCTGTGGCTTGTGCGCTGATGGCGGGAATGACTTTTACTGCATCTTCTGCTTTCGCTGCAAAAAATGTTGAACCGACTAACGGTAAAATTCACTTCACTGGTTCTCTGGTTAATTCCGCATGCGGTCTGGCCCCTGAATCCAGCCCGGTGCAGGTTAATTTTGGTGAGATCCCAACTTCTCAGTTAAAAGACAACCAACGTGCTGGTGTTAAGCATGCCAAAATCGTTCTGCAGGGCTGCGATACAACTGTTGCGAAAACCGCCACAGTAACCTACACCCCGGCAACGATTGATACCGACAACAATGCGCTGGCTGCATTTACCTCGGGTACAGCAAAAGGCGCGGGCATCGGTATGATTGACAGTGGTAATCAGGACGTGAAATGGGGCGAAGCCGCATCTCAGGTCAACATTACCGATGGCGAAACCGACATTGATTTCGTTGCTTACCTGCAGGCCAACAACGCATCCGCAGCCGTAACCCCGGGTGACTTCGAATCTACCGTTAATTTCCAGATCGATTATCAGTAACGATCTGCTGCGGGCGCAATTATGCGCCTGCTTAACCCTTCCTGCGAATAACTGAAAGGAAATGCGGTGATGCCTGGATGGCGTATTTTACTGCTTTTTATCTTCATATCGCCTGCATGGGTTTTGGCTGACACCCATCGTCTTGTCAGTACGCCCGGCAAAATGCGCATGCGGGGAAATATTATTGAGGCTGCCTGTTATGTCGATCCACGCGACCGGTCGCTGCTGGTTGAATTTGATGACCTCTCAGCCAGAGATATTTCCGGAAAACCTGAAAAAGTATCTGCGCATGATTTCAGCATTCATTTGCTGGGATGTTCATTAGGGGATTCTCAACACCCTGGGAATCTGTTCCAACGCGCCAATATTACCTTTTCCGGCGCACCGGATAGTGACAATCCTGATTATCTGAGCGTGCAATCGGAAACTGAAAATTTAGCGATAGAAATATATGACGGCAAAGGCAAGCAAATTCATTTAGGTGAGCCATCACCAGATTATGCGCTTAACCCCGGGAAAAACACGCTCAATTTTACGGCTTATTTGATCTCCCGCGACGGAAGAATGACGTCTGGTGAATTTACTGCAGTCACGCATTTTGTTGTGAATTATCTCTGAGCTGCACAGCAATTCGGGTATCTGAAGGTTTGCGAACGAAAATGATCACGCTGAAAACAGATAAAAAACGTCTGGCGCTTTTAATTGCTCTGGTCTGTGCCTCTTCATGGGCTGAAGCGGATGAGTCTATTGAATTTAATACTGACGTCCTGGATGCCAGTGACAGACAAAATGTCGATTTACAGCGTTTTTCCGAAGGCAACTTTGTGACTCCCGGAGAATATCTGTTGGATGTTCGTATTAACAGCCAGGAGATCCCTCAGCAGTCGATCCGTTATATCGTTGATCCTGCCAACTCGCATAAATCCATGGCGTGCCTGACGCCGCAACAGCTCGAATTACTGGCGCTCAAAGAAGAGGCGCTGACCTATATTCATCCGATTAGCGCGACCTGCTATGACATTTCCCGCCTGCCGGGTGTGGTGCTGAATAATAGCGCAGGCGTACTGGACATTACCGTGCCTCAGGCATGGATGAAATATACCGATCCAGACTGGACGCCGCCGGAGCGCTGGGATAACGGTGTCGCGGGACTGATTTTCGACTACAGCGTTTCGGGCCAGGCCACACATTACGAACAAGGTGGCGATCATTACCGCTCACTGTCTGGTTATGGACAGACGGGCTTTAACCTCGGCGCGTGGCGCTTTCGTGGCCAGTATCAGGCCAATTATGCTTCGGATGAAAATCGTGGGCGTATCGACTGGGATCAGATCTATGCCTATCGCCCGTTACCGATGCAGGCTGCAAAACTGACGGTCGGTGAAATATATCTGAATTCCCAGGTGTTTGATTCAGTGCGATTTACCGGGGCTAACCTCGCCAGCGACGAGCGCATGCTACCACCAAATTTGCAGGGCTACGCGCCCGAAGTGCACGGCATCGCCCGCAGTAATGCGAAGGTCACCGTCAGTCAGCAGGGGCGTGTTATCTATCAAACCACCGTTCCTGCGGGGCCATTTAATATTCAGGATCTACATGGCTCGGTACGCGGCACGCTGGATGTTCGCGTCGAAGAGCAGGATGGCAGTGTACAAACCTTTCAGGTCAATACGGCCGATATCCCTTACCTGACGCGCCCGGGCTATGTTCGTTACAACGCCGCCGTCGGTAAGCCATCGCGTTATAACCACGACGTTCAGGGACCTGCATTTTATAGCGGTGATTTTTCATGGGGGGTCAGCAATGCGTGGTCACTGTATGGTGGCGCGTTACTCACTGGCGATCGCTATAACGCCTGGTCGATGGGGATTGGGCGGGATTTGAGCTGGCTGGGCGCGCTGTCGGCTGATGCGACGCAATCCGTGAGCCGGGTGAAGCATCAGGCTGAACAAAAAGGGATGTCCTTTAAGCTCAGCTATGCCAAAACCTTTGATGAATACAACAGCGCCATCACCTTTGCCGGTTACCGTTTTTCACAGCGTAACTTCCGTACCTTCTCGCAGTTCCTCGACGAGCAGTATGAAAATAACAACAGCGCCGGCAACGAAAAAGAGATGTACACCATCACCGGTAACAAGACCTTTTTTGCTGACGACCCGCAATTAGCGACCACGCTGTACCTGACCTATACCCACCAGAATTACTGGGATCGTGGCTCTCAGGATCGTTACGGGATGTCGATGGGGCACAGCTTTTCGTTCGCAGGCATTCAGGGGATCAGCGCCAACCTTGCCGCTTACCGCTCTGAGTATCAGGGCAAACGGGACGACAGCCTTTCGCTGTCCATTTCGGTGCCATGGAGCGATGGCCGCTCAATGGATTATGAAGTGCAAAACAGCGGCAGCCAGACCAGTCAGATGGTTTCGTATTCCGATAACCGCGACCGTAACAATCCATGGCGACTGCGCGCAGGGGTTTCCGGTGAAGGGCACACCGCGTTTGATGGCTACTACAAGCATCGCAGCATGATGGCGGAACTGGAATCTAACGTCAGCTGGCAGCAATCACGCTATTTCTCCGTTGGCGGCACGATGCGCGGCGGCTTTACCGCAACGCGTCATGGCGCGGCGCTACACAACAGCCAGGCGTCGATGAATACCGCCAGGGTGATGGTTGATACCGACGGTGTGGCGAATGTACCGCTGAACGGCGAACAGGCGCACTCAAACCGCTTCGGTATTGCCGTCGTACCGGACGTCGTCAGCTATCACAGCTTTGATACCCGTATCGATGTGGACGCAATGGACGAGGACATTTCCGCGACCAAAGCCATCGTCACCAACACCCTGACGGAAGGCGCGATTGGTTATCAGCGCTTCGCTGTGGCGCAGGGGCAAAAAATGATGGCGCTGCTGCGCCTGAAAGATGGTTCGGTACCGCCGTTTGGTGCCGAAGTGTTTAACGCCAACGGTGTCAGCGTCGCCATGGTGATGGAAAACGGCATGGCCTGGATTGCGGGTGTGAATCCAGCCGAGCGTCTTTCTGTTGCCTGGGGCGGTCGCGCGCAGTGTCACTTACAGGTGCCGCAACAAATCAACCCGGAAGGTAACGTGCTGTTGCCTTGTGAATAATATCAATAACCTGAATGAATTTTGTCATGAAAAATCAAGCATTTTACTCCGTGCAGCGTTGGCTCAAACCCGTGGTCTGCGGTCTGCTTTTTATTGCAGAGATCAACGCCTCATGGGCGGGTATTGCACTTGACCGTACCCGTCTGATCATCACCGGTGATGCGCGATCTGTCAGCGCGAACTTAACCAACACCAGTCCGAGCATTCCGTTTCTGGCTCAGTCGTGGGTGGAAGACGCTAATGGAACAAAAATTACCTCGCCGTTGATGGTTTTACCGCCGCTGCAACGGATTAACGGCGGGCAAAAGGGCATTGCGCGAGTGACAAAAACCAGCGGTATTAACGCTCTGCCGCAGGATCGCGAAAGTCTGTTCTACCTGAATGTGCGTGAAATTCCGCCCAAGCCGGATAAGCCGAACGTGCTGCAACTGGCGATGCAGTCGCGCATCAAACTGTTCTACCGTCCTACCGCCATCGTGCCGGAAACACCGGGCGCCGTGTGGCAAAACCAACTGGTCTTTCATAAGCAGGGGCAGCGCTGGAGTGTGGATAACCCAACGCCGTACTTCGTTACCTTAATCGGCTTAAGCCGCAAGCCTGAAGCGCAGGGCGGCGACAGGCTGACTGACTTCCCTGGGATTATGGTTTCACCAAAGTCCTCTCTCGATTTCAGCGTGACCGACGGCAGCGTTAGCCAGTTCAGCATGATGTACGTGAACGATTTTGGCGGTCATCCCGAATTGAAATTCAGCTGCACAGGCAATGTGTGTAAAGCATTGCCGATGGAGCAACAGCCCCGGTAACAGGATTCGTAAATGAAAAAGATGCTTTGCGCTCTGCTGATGGCGGGCATGGCCTGCTCGGTTCAGGCCACAAGCGGTCGCCAGGATATGAGCAACGTGTCCGGCGAGTATGGCAACGTCCGCTTTCATGGTCGGGTGTTCGTTTCGCCGTGCGTGCTGGATATGGCCTCCCGCGATCAGACTATCGATCTTGGTGATATTTCCGCCAGCCGATTTCGCCAGGGCGGCGATCGCAGCGATCCGGTATTGGTCACGCTGTATCTGAATGGCTGTTTAAAGGGCTCCGGTCATACCTTAAGGGATTTCCCTGGGCAGACCAGTGAGATGCCTGAGCTTGCGCACAGCACGGTGGAGCGTGGTGTTTCGATGACGCTAATGGCTGAAGGCGCACCGGAAAACAGCGATTTGGGGCGTATTCGTGGCGATGTTCGCGGCGCGGGCATCCGACTACTGACTGAACGTAATCAGTTAATCCACCTGAACCAACCGCAACGCATGTGGATCCTCAAACCGGGCGATAACGCCATTCATTTTCTTGCCGCGCTGGAATCTTTTGGGCGAGAGGTGACCGCCGGAGAATTTAACGGTCTGGTCAGACTTAAGCTGGAGTATCTATGAGCGTATTACGTAAAACGCTGTTGTGGGTGGTGCTGGCAGGCTGTCCGTTGGCCGGGCAGGCATTTACACAGGGAGAAGGTGAGCCGGAAGGTGGGTCGCCGCATCAGTACGATATTGAACTGAGCTCGCTGGATGTCAGCAAAAACCACGTGGGTGGCAGAACGGAGCCGTTCCCATGGAATCTGGGCGGCTGGTATGTGGTGAATTTCTATTGCGAACAGGCTGACATCTCCCGAGCACCAATTTACTACACCACCACAACCACGATGCCGCCTTCAAATCAGGGGGCGAACCGTTTTCGGCTAAACGAGTATCTGGATGTGGAAGTTCAGGTGTGGGTTGCCGGGGGCTATAAAAAATATGTGCAGGCGCCTTTTACCAACGTTTCAAACCGCAACAGCAACAACAGCTGTAAAAAACGTAAGGGCTACACGCGAGCGACTAACGTTGAAAGTGGTTCAAAAGGGAAAGTGACGTTTATTGTCACTAAACCCATCATCAATGGCATCAATATCACTTCCCAGTCGCTGGTGGAGGTGGCCGGGCGTATGGGAAGCGCTGGACCTACGCCAACCACGGCGATTTCTCGCGTGGTGATTAAATCCGGGCTAATTACTGTCCCGGACAAATGCACCTTCAACCGGGGAGACAAAATCAGCATTGAGTTTGGCGATCTGCCTGGATCCGCTGCCCGGCTCAACGGCACTAACTACAGCAAGTCAGTCCCTATACATGTTGTCTGTGAAGGCGGGAGCTTCGATCAGGGTGCGCTGAACATTAATCTTGGTATACAAACGACCACGGCGTCAGGCACGGCGGGGTTTAACGGTAATCTCCTTGGCACGCTGAGCGGCGGACAAAAGCGCGACGATCTCGGCATTATGCTTAAAGACGAGAGTGGTGGCACCGTCGTGCCCAATCAATTCTACAACGTGAAGGGGTTTTACCAGAATCAGGGCGACTGGAATCTCACCGCCGCACCGGTGGCAAAGCCGGGCGTGGGAAGTGTGAAAGAAGGTGAATTTGAAGCCTCTGCCACCGTTGTCGCGCAGTTTCAGTAGGGGGATGTCATGAGATTCTCGGCGTTATTCGCGACCAGTATGTTACTGCTAGGTGGCATGGCGCAGGCCGACACCAAACTGGTCGGCGGCGATATGTATTTTCACGGTACCATCAGAGCCCTGGCCTGCAGCCTTGCCCCGGGAGGCGACAAAATCGAGGTCGATTTCAAGCAAATCGCGACACAGGATCTCTATCTCTCGGGGCGCAGTAAGCCGGAAAAATTCAGCATCCAGTTACGCGACTGCAACCCGGAGGTTTTCCGTGGGATCTCGGTTACCTTCAGCGGTCGTGAGGATGCGGAGCTGACCGATCATCTGGCGCTGGATAGCAGTGAACAAGGCGGTGCGTCAGGGATCGGGATTGGGATGAGCGAAGAGGACGGCACGGCAATCCGCCTTGATGAGAGCACGTCAGTCAAAGAGATAACAGAAGGTTCGATGACGCTGAATTTCTTGGCGTGGGTCGCAGCGGAGCCTTCAGCGATAAAAAATCAGTCTCTCGAATACGGTCCGTTCAGCGCCAGCGGGACCTGGACGTTGAACTACCAGTAGCATGATGAACGTACTGAATCGCATTGCGCCGCTGCCTGCGCAGAAATTATTGCTCGGTATTAGTCTGTTTTTCTGGTGTGGGGCCATGCATCTCTACTGGCCGAACAACGGCGGCAGCGGCCTGTCGTTGCCGCTTAATATAACGAGCTGGATCTACGCTGTTGTACTGGCTGCAAGCGTATTGATGCTGGTGCCTCGTCAACGCTGGCGCATCACTGTGCCCGCTGCGTGTTTTACAGTCGGGGCGTTCATCCTGACGTTGCTTTGCCTGCTAACGCCTGATGTCTGGCAGGCCGAGGCACTGCTGGTGGCGGGGGCGTTACTGGGAGGTGTGAGCGTCTATCTGGTCACATTACAAATTCCGCTCACGGCAAACACCCTGATGGCGCTGCTGGCTCTGTTATGGGGGGCGTGCGTGATTGAATGTCTGGCGTTTGTCTATCAGTACTGGCATTTGCCGGGCGTTGAATACTGGGAGTTTGCCTGGCGGCGCGGTACGCGACCCTACGGGATATTTCAGCAGGTCAACCTGATAGCCAGCTTCACGGCATGCGGTGTGCTGCTGTCAGCGCCGCTCTTTTTACGTCTGCACCGCGGGTATCGAATTGCCATTGGGATAGGCCTGGTAATGATGGGATTTGTGCTGCATGAATCTCAGTCGCAAACCGGCTACCTGTCTCTGGTAGTCGGTGAAGTGCTGCTGCTGGCGGTTTTCCCGGCGCAATGGCGCACGCTACTGCTGCTTCTACTGCCGCTGGCGTTAGGCGTGGCGACAGGGGCCACGGCCCGCCATTTTTTGTCTGTGGTCACGGTCGATCATCTGACGACTTCTCAAGTGCGCTGGACGGTGTTGAAAACGTCGCTGGCATTATTTGCCGAACGCCCGTGGATGGGGTGGGGCGTGGGCAGTTTTGCTGCCGTGTTTCTCGAACGCGCGGGGCCATTGGGGCTGGGCAGCATTTCGCATCCGCACAACGAACTGGTGCTGTGGTTGGTGGAGGGGGGGCTGGTTGGGCTGGCGGGGGCACTCTGTTTTATAGCGGGTGGTGTATGGCTCTGGCTGCACGGTAATTGCTGGCGTCGCGCCTGCCTGGTGGCGGCACTGCCGGTGGTTATTCATATGTTGACGGAATACCCCGTCAGGCAGTCAACGCCACACTGGCTGCTGTTGATCCTGCTGCTTCGATGTGCAGACAGCGCGCGAACGGGAATACGCCTGGCGCTTACGTCGACGTCGCTGATTCGCGCGGCAGGGTTTATCTCGTTACTGACCGTCGCGCCATTGCTGCTTCTCACGCTGCACACGCAACAGCAATTGACGCTGGCGGAGAGGCAGTCAACGCAGTGGCAACTTGCCGAACCGCTCCCTGTCGGAGGCTGGCTTCTTACCAGTCGCTATCGGTTTGATGTCCAGATGGGGTATCTGCAACGGTATCAGCGTTCCCGGGACGCACGTTGGCTGGAGGAGGTTCGCCGCTGGGCGCCTGACTATGTGCGCGTTCACCCAGACCCTAATGTCTCCTTCACGCAAATCTTACTGGCGTTGCAACAGCGCGACCTGGTCGAGGCGCATCGTCTGGCGACGCGCTTTTGCCTGATATACCCAAACGATCGCCGTATCCCGTGGCTGCAGGATGCACGACGTCCTTTTAATAAAATAATGGAATGATATGAACAGATTCAGTGAACAGGCCCGTTATGTGCCAGAACTTCCCCGCAACGCCGAACTGCTGCGGATCACCGGGATCCGTTTGCAGCGCATTCATTTTTTTGATGACGCATCGCTGGATGTCTGTGAGGTGTTAAGCCAGGTACGCACACCGCTCCCACTGGATTTGTTTTTCAAGCACCTTTCCATCACGGCAAAACAGCAGCTTTTTCTATGGCAAATGCAGCGGGTGCTGGCTCTCTCTGGAAGCTATTCGCTGAATTTATCCGTCAGGATGCTGACCAGTCTGTCATGGATCACACGTCTCACAAAGCAGGTGCATCAGGGGAGGATTGTTATTGAAATTCAGGATCCGGGCTCCATGATGCGCCTGGATAAGGCAGAGCAGCAGGCCGTATGCATCGCCGTAAAAACGCTGGTGCGTCACGGGTTTCGCGTGTGGCTGGATGATGTTTCGCCTGAGCTATTTTTTGTCTGGCGGCTGTCGGGCATCCGTTTCGATGCCATCAAAATTGAAAGTGGAATGTTTCATCAGTTCAGAACATCGGAGTGGCAGTTGAGGGTTCTGGTCAATCAATTTCGTGGGCTGGGTGAGCGGGTTGTCATTGAGGGAGTAGAAACGCCACAGGATTATGCCATTTGCCGTATGAGCGGCGCAGATGCTGTGCAGGGCTTTCTGTTTGAGCAGGAAATTTTACCGAAAAGCCTGAATCATTGCTGACTCAGGCTCTGACAATTACTCGCTCAGCGTCTGTGCGATATCTTTTTGCACCTGCTGGCGCTGTTCTGGGGTCAGCACTTTGTTCAGGTCAAAATAGTATTTTACGCGATAATAACGCGCCTGCTGTTCGATGTTGCTGAACGCAGAAAGCTGTTTCTGAACGGCAGCTTCATCCCATTTCCCGGACTTGATGACGTCAATCAACGCGCCGTCTTTAACATCTTTCACCGAAATCTGGCTTACGTTGGTTTCAAGCTGCTGGTGCAGTTTTTTAATCTGCGCCACCTGGTCGTTGGTCAGCTTAAGATGCTGAACGACCGGGTCCTGAGCTGGAGCAGGAACATTGGATACGTTTGCTGCAAGCGTACTAAAAGAAGCGCCCGCTAAGGTAGCCGCCAGCAAAGTCATGCGTAAGAAGTTCTTCATTATTGAAATCCTGATAAGGAAATTATCGACATTGTCTGCCACCCGCTGGTTACGAGTGATTATCCTTTGCAGAATACGATGCTCACCGCATGTCGCCACGCGAATTTGTTTTGCGGTTGGTTACGGAGTGAAACAATCCCGCCACAAGAAACGTAGTGCAGCGGGAGTGAAGGCGATAGTTATAGCGTAAACGGGTCGGCGTCCTGCCAGGCGGGAAACTTCTCGCGATACTCGCGCAGCGCTGAGAGTGACAGCTCGGCGTCAATGCGTGTGGCCTGATGCGGCTCGGCGGTGGCAATAATCTCACCCTGCGGATTAATCACCCGGCTGTCACCGCGATAATGGTGGCCGTTACCGTCTGTGCCCACGCGGTTACATCCTGCTACATAAGCCTGGTTCTCAATCGCCCGTGCGGCAAGCAGAAGCTGCCAGTGCAGCGAACGCGGCGCAGGCCAATTGGCAACATACAACGCCAGGTCGTAATCGTTGCGATTGCGCGACCATACCGGAAAACGCAGGTCATAACAGACCAACGGCAGAATGCGCCAGCCGCGCCATTCAACAATAACGCGCGCGTCACCCGCCTGATAATGCTGATGCTCATCCGCCATGCGGAACAGATGGCGCTTGTCGTAGAAATGCACATTACCTTCGGGCTCAACCAGAAAAAAGCGGTTTACCGGGCCGCGTTCAGACTGGATAGCAGCGCTGCCCGCGATCAGGGCGTTGGTCTGTTGCGCCTTGGCGCGCATCCAACTGACGACCTCTTCCTGCGGCAACGATTTATTTGCCGCTTCCATGGCAAATCCGCTGGTAAACATCTCGGGCAACACGATGACATCACGTCCGGCGACGGTTTCCAGTTGTCGGTCAAAATGGCGCAGGTTGGCCGGGCCATCCATCCAGATCAAGGGTTGTTGCAGCAGAGTAATTTTCAAACCAGGCACGATCGAGGCTCCTCGTTGAACAACATTTTGACACTGTAGCATGAGGATTAATGAAAATGTGGCAATAAAAAGCCCCGCATTAAGCGGGGCTAAACGTTGTGCGTATATCGTTATGCGGCTTCGACTTTACGCACTTTCTCTGGCAGCTTTACCGGCTGAGTCGCCAGCTCCTCGGGTTCAAAGTCATCCACGTTGATACTGCGCAGGCGACTCGCTTCGGCTTTCACCAGAATCGCGGCTTCATCTTTATCAATCAGCCCTTTCGCCAGCGCATTGTGCGCCAGTTCGTCGAGACGGGTAAATGGCAGGTTTTTACCCAACTCTTTACAGATCCGCTGGTGGATAGGGTCGGCTGCAATGACATCCAGCAGCGCCTCTTCCAGCAAACCAACCGGGTTATGCTCGCTTGGCGTCAGATATTGACCGCGACCAATACGAGAACGAGTAGCACTCGGAACCTGCAAAATCTTCGCGACTTTATGGTCCAGCTTGTCAGACGGCGCGTCGTAGTGGCGACCGGTCGGGAAGATAACCACGTTCAGCAAGCCCGCGACCAGACGGTTCGGGAAGTTTTTCAGCAGATCGTCCATCGCCTGTTCCGCTTTGTACAACGCATCCTGAACGCCCCAGTGAACCAACGGCAGGTCCGCTTCATTACGGCCTTCATCGTCATAACGTTTCAGTACCGCAGAGGCCAGATACAGCTGGCTTAACACATCGCCCAGACGCGCGGAGATACGTTCACGGCGCTTCAGACTACCGCCCAGTACGGCCATGGACACATCTGAAAGCAGGGCCAGGTTGGCGCTCAAACGGTTCAGGTGCTGGTAGTAACGTTTGGTCGCATCGCCGGTTGGCGTGCTGCTGGTTAAGCCACGTGTCAGGCCAAGCCAGAAACTGCGCACTTTGTTACTGCCAACGTGACCGATGTGTTTGAACAGCAGCTTGTCGAACGCATTCACATCGTTACTCTGTGCCGCAGCCATCTCTTCCAGAACATACGGATGGCAGCGAATCGCACCCTGACCGAAGATCATCATGCTACGGGTCAGAATGTTGGCACCTTCAACGGTAATGGCGATTGGCGCACCTTGATAAGCGCGGGCGAGGAAGTTGCTTTCGCCAAGCATAATGCCTTTACCGCCAGTGATATCCATCGCATCGATGATTGACTGCTGCCCACGGTGGGTACAGTGATATTTCACGATAGCCGACAGCACCGCCGGTTTTTCACCCAGCATAATGCCGTAGGTAATCAGTGATGCCGCAGCGTCCATCACGTAGGCGTTACCGGCAATACGTGCCAACGGTTCTTCAATACCTTCCATCTTGCCGATGGAGATTTTGAACTGGCGACGAATGTGCGCATATGCGCCGGTGGCCATTGCGACTGATTTCACGCCGCCCGTCGAGTTAGACGGCAGGGTAATACCACGTCCCACAGACAGACATTCCACCAGCATGCGCCAGCCCTGACCGGCCATTTTCGGACCACCGATGATGTAATCAATCGGTACAAACACATCTTTACCGAGGGTCGGACCGTTCTGGAACGGCACGTTCAGCGGGAAGTGACGACGCCCAATTTGTACGCCCGGCGTTGAGGTTGGGATCAGCGCACAGGTAATGCCGAGATCTTCTTCACCACCCAGCAGTTTTTCCGGGTCAGAGAGTTTAAATGCCAGACCCAGTACCGTGGCGATAGGCGCCAGCGTAATATAACGTTTGTTCCAGGTCAGGCGCATACCCAGCACCTGTTGGCCCTGCCAGTCGCCCATACAAACCACGCCGGTATCAGGGATCGCCCCTGCGTCGGAGCCTGCTTCCGGGCTGGTCAGAGCAAAGCATGGGATCTCCTGACCGCGAGCCAGACGCGGCAGGTAATGATTTTTCTGCTCTTCGGTGCCGTAATGTTGCAGCAGTTCGCCTGGGCCTAATGAGTTAGGTACGCCAACGGTGATCGCCAGGATCCCGGAAACGCCGGAGAGTTTCTGCAGAACGCGAGCCTGAGCATATGCTGAGAATTCCAGCCCGCCGTACTCTTTCTTAATGATCATCGCGAAGAAGCGGTGTTCTTTCAGATATGCCCACAGTTCCGGCGGCAGATCCGCGAGTTCATGGGTTATCTGGAAGTCGTTCGCCATACGGCACGCTTCTTCCACTGGACCATCAATAAACGCTTGTTCTTCAGCGGTCAGATGCGGTTGAGGATAGTTATGCAGTTTTTTCCAGTCAGGCTTGCCCTGGAACAGGTCACCTTCCCACCAGGTTGTACCGGCATCAATCGCTTCTTTCTCAGTACGCGACATCGGTGGCATGACTTTACGGAAACCGCGGAACACCGGCGCAGAGATCATGGATTTGCGCATCGGCGTAAAGTTAAACGGCACGAGGATAATGGCCAGAGGAACCAGCAGCCAGACTGACCACAGGCCAGCCACGCCAAGCGCAGCCGTCCAGGCGAGCAAAATTAAGCTGCTGAGGAATAAGCTCACGCGGTGATAAAACAGAACGCTGAGCAGAACAACCGTAGCGATAATACTCAAAATCATCATAACGAAAAGCTCCCTTGCTTGTAGGAGGTCTGACCACTTGTGATGATATGTTTGTAGTGGATGTAAATTCTTTTAGCAATGTGTTTACAAAATAATTACAACAAAGCTCACATTGTTGCTGTTTTAACCGGCACAAAAAATCAAAAGCCGTAGCCATTCCTGTCTGGATAATTTTCTGTAGTAGGAAATATCAACATGCGTTGTTAAGGTAATGAACGTGTTAATTTTGAGAAATTGTTCCGTTCACTTTGCGTTTATCGCCACTCTGCAGCACCAATATTTGTGAACGTGTTAAGGGTGCTATCGCTGCACCCTTAACAATCCCGGCTCCTGGCGGGAAAATTGTTGCTGCGCAATACCCTCCGCTTATTCCTTCAGGCTACCGGGCCGGGCGCGAGGTAGCGTCCCTGCAAAACGCGCCCTGAGCCAGCATCCATGCTGGCTCTCCCGGCCTTACGGAAACACGTCGGCAATTTTCAGCCGGACCAGCCCACACCTGATCATCGCCGCCGTTTTTTCAAACAGCGAAACAGAAACACCTGAAATTAAGAGAGTTGAAGCGATACCCTCGGTCCGGCTGAAAATTGATGAGGCGTTGACGGCTGACCGGGGTCGTCCGCAGGGATGCGGACGGAGGGGATGGCCTGCAGGGATGCAGGCTCGGCCCCGACCCGAAAGGCAGACGGAATAAGACGAATGAATCGCATAGCGACGATTTTCCCGCCGGGAGCCCGGGTTGCAAGGGTGGTGGCGGTGAGCCACCCTTGCACGTTCACGTAAATAGCGATATCAGAGTAGCGATGAACATAAGGTGAACGTAACCCTGTTCAAAGATAAAATATTCTCCTTGCATGATTCACTTGCAGTCATTATGACCATTCCTGTGGCTTGGACTTCTCGCTGGTAGCGCTATCCGGTACACTGCATCTTGTCATTTACATTCATGCTGAAGGATATCCTCATGTACCAGGATCTTATTCGTAACGAACTGAGCGAAGCGGCGGAAACGCTGGCTAATTTTCTTAAAGATGACGCCAATATTCACGCCATTCAGCGCGCGGCGGTCCTGTTGGCAGACAGCTTTAAAGCGGGCGGTAAGGTACTTTCTTGCGGTAACGGCGGTTCCCATTGCGACGCGATGCACTTTGCCGAAGAGCTGACCGGACGCTATCGTGAAAACCGTCCTGGTTACCCTGCTATCGCTATCTCTGACGTCAGCCATATCTCCTGCGTCAGCAACGATTTTGGTTACGATTATGTGTTCTCTCGCTACGTAGAAGCCGTGGGTCGTGAAGGTGATGTCCTGCTAGGCATCTCTACTTCGGGTAATTCCGGTAACGTAATTAAAGCGATTGCCGCAGCGCGTGAGAAAGGGATGAAAGTGATCACCCTGACCGGTAAAGATGGCGGAAAAATGGCGGGCAGCGCGGATATCGAAATTCGCGTGCCGCACTTTGGCTACGCTGACCGTATTCAGGAAATTCATATCAAAGTGATCCATATCCTGATCCAGCTGATCGAAAAAGAGATGGTTAAACCATAAGAAGACGATTGCCGGATGGTGGCTGAAGCCTTATCCGGCCTACATGAGCGCCACGTAGGCCTGATAAGCGCAGCGCCATCAGGCAGTTCACGGTTTTAAGGTAGGTGATGTATGTGCGAACTGCTCGGGATGAGCGCCAATGTGCCAACCGATATCTGCTTTAGCTTCACCGGACTGGTTCAGCGCGGCGGAGGGACCGGGCCGCACAAAGACGGCTGGGGTATTACGTTTTATGAAGGTAAGGGCTGCCGTACGTTTAAAGATCCGCAACCCAGCTTTAATTCGCCTATTGCCAAACTGGTACAAGACTACCCCATCAAATCCTGTTCCGTGATTGCCCATATTCGTCAGGCGAACCGTGGCGAAGTGGCGTTGGAAAATACCCATCCCTTTACCCGCGAATTGTGGGGACGCAACTGGACCTATGCTCATAATGGACAGCTCAGTGGCTATAAATCGCTGGAAACCGGAAATTTCCGTCCGGTCGGGGAAACCGACAGCGAAAAAGCTTTCTGCTGGCTGCTCCATAAGCTGACGGAGCGTTATCCGCGCACGCCTGGCAATATGACGGCAGTGTTTAAATACATCGCAATGCTGGCAGGAGAGCTGCGGGAGAAAGGCGTCTTCAACATGCTGTTGTCTGACGGACGCTATGTGATGGCCTTCTGTTCGACCAACCTGTTTTGGATCACGCGTCGTGCGCCGTTTGGCGTGGCGACATTGCTGGATCAGGACGTGGAAATCGATTTTAGCTCAGAGACCACACCCAATGATGTGGTCACCGTGATTGCCACTCAACCGTTAACCGGCAATGAAACCTGGCAAAAGATTATGCCAGGCGAGTGGGCATTATTTTGTCTCGGGGAGCGTGTAGTTTGATGCCAGTTGCGGCTGAACCACTTCGTGACTCAACGGCTTGCTGACGACGTAACGACCATCGACGACGGAAACGGTCGGTGGTTTACGTGTTTGTTCAAAGTAATCGTATCCCGGCTTTAACTGGGCCCAGAAATCTTTGTAATACGAGAACTTATGGCGTTGCATGTTGGCATCGGTCATGCGGAATGGGTAAATGCTAACCTGTACGCTGGACTGCCCGAACACCAGAGCACCTGTCACAAACTGGAAAATCTCATCAATGCCGTTGTCGGTCATTGCGTAGCAGCCGACGGAAACACAGGCACCGTGGATCATCAGGTACTTACCTTCATAACCGTGTGCGCGGTCGTAGGCGTTAGGGAAACCAATGTTAATCGCTTTATAGAAGCGGCTATCCGGTTTCAGCTGTCCACGTTGTACGCTGTAAAATCCTTCCGGACTTTTGAAATCACCCTGACGCTGTTTCGGCCCTAAGCCGCCGGAATAATTGCAGATCTTATAGCTGTCGAGCAATTGATACTGTTCGCCCATCTTGACGTACAGATCCAAGGTTCGCTCTTCTTTGAAGATCTGGATATAAACGGGGGAGCCCATTAATTGCTGCTTATATTCTTTGCTGACAGGCGTAGTCGGGCTGCTACTGCTCAGCAAACCGGCAAATGAAACGCACGGCAATAAAAGCATCGCAAGAAAAAATGCGATTTTACGCATACTGCTTATTCCTTGATAAAACGATCACACACGCCAGGACGGCAAAAAGATTCCCCAAATCGGATAAATCTGGATCTGGAGCGCTCACATTAGCACCAAGAGAGTTTTTCGCAAGTCTCTCGTGCGGCGTTTACACTTTAGTTTTTCTTTATACGGAAAATTGCGCTTAAAGGCAGTCAGACACTGGCGTATTTTGCTGGTTACTGCGCTTCATTGGGTCTTATTCGTGCTGGATGGATAATGGGTCAGGAACGGCCCAGCATTAGGTACAACCATACTTCTCACAACATAAAAATACTGTATACTTAAACAGTGATGTGGGAGACGAACGATGCGTAAAATCATACATGTCGATATGGACTGCTTTTTCGCGGCGGTGGAAATGCGCGACAACCCCGCCCTGCGTGATATTCCCATTGCTATTGGTGGCAGTCGAGAACGTCGGGGGGTCATCAGCACGGCCAATTACCCGGCGCGCAAATTTGGCGTGCGTAGCGCAATGCCAACGGGAATGGCATTAAAGCTGTGTCCGCATCTCACTTTATTACCTGGTCGTTACGAGGCCTATAAAGAAGCCTCCCGCCAGATTCAGGCTATTTTCTCTCGCTATACCTCGCTGATAGAACCCCTTTCGCTGGATGAAGCCTATCTGGATGTGACCGACAGCACCCACTGCCACGGCTCAGCTACGCTGATCGCTCAAGAAATCCGCCAGACAATTTTTAACGAGTTACAGTTAACCGCCTCTGCCGGAATTGCGCCGGTAAAATTTCTGGCAAAAATAGCTTCCGATCTCAACAAACCCAATGGGCAATATGTGATTACCCCTGCCGATGTTCCTGAATTTCTCAGAACATTGCCGTTAGGCAAAATTCCCGGCGTTGGCAAAGTCTCCGCCGCTAAGCTGGAATCAATGGGATTACGTACCTGCGAAGATGTTCAAAAATATGACCTGGCAATGCTGCTCAAACGCTTCGGCAAGTTTGGTCGCGTGCTGTGGGAGCGCAGTCAAGGGATTGACGAACGGGACGTCAACAACGACAGGCTGCGTAAATCCGTCGGCGTGGAGCGTACGCTGGCGGAAGATATTCACGAGTGGTCGGAGTGTGAGGCGATAATTGAACGGCTCTATCCTGAACTGGAACGGCGTCTGGCAAAGGTAAAGCCGGATCTGCTGATCGCTCGCCAGGGGATAAAACTCAAGTTTAATGATTTTCAGCAGACTACGCAGGAGCACGTCTGGCCGCGCTTAAATAAAGATGACTTAATTACGACAGCGCGCAAGACCTGGGACGAGCGTAGGGGAGGGCGAGGCGTCAGGCTGGTGGGATTACACGTCACGCTGCTGGATCCTCAATTGGAAAGACAGCTACTGTTGGGTCTGTGACTCAGAACAATTACCGGATGTCGGCGTAAACGCCTTATCCGGCCTACAAACCAGCGTGCAGGCCTGATGGCTGCGTAACAACTTTATCCGGCCTACAAACCAGCATGTAGGCCAGATAAACGTAGCGTCATCCGGCATTTAGCGCAGAATCTTACTTCGCCGGAATAGACTTCAGCAGTTCAGTCAGCAGCGTCCAGTAATGGCCGACGCTTTCGATATGAACCTGCTCATCCGGGGAGTGCGGACCGGTGATAGTTGGCCCGATGGAAACCATGTCCATATCTGGATACGGTTTCTTGAACAGACCACATTCCAGACCAGCGTGGATGATCTGGATATTCGGCGTTTTATTGAACAGACGCTGATAGGTTTCACGAACCAGGTGCATAACCGGAGAGTTAGCATCCGGCTGCCAGCCTGGGTATCCGCCTTTTGCCTGGGTTTTCGCGCCAGCCAGTTTACCCAGTGAATCCAGCATGCTCACCACGTAGTCTTTACCGCTGTCGATCAGGGAACGGATCAGGCAGTGAATTTCAACATTGTCGTCAGTCATTGTGACAACGCCGACGTTCAGAGAGGTCTCAACCACGCCTTTGGCGACGTCAGAGTTGCGGATTACGCCGTTCGGGGTGGCGTTCAGCAGACGCACAAAGCTGTCGCGAGACTGAGCGGTCAGCGCGGCTTTGTCTTGAGTTACGGCATCCAGCAGCAGAGCCAGGTTCTTCTCTTTGGCTTCCAGTTCGTTTTTCAGGATTTCCTGATAGGTGTTGACCAGCGCTTTTAACGCATCAACTTTATCTGCAGCCACGGCGAGGGTGGCAAAGGCTTCACGCGGAATCGCGTTACGCAGCGTACCGCCGTTGAAATCAACCAGACGCAGATCCAGCTCTTCAGCGTGGCCCGCCAGGAAGCGTACCAGCAGTTTGTTCGCGTTACCGAGACCCACGTGGATTTCGCCGCCGGAGTGACCACCTTTCAGGCCTTTTAACGTCAGCTTAAAGCTCTGGAAGCCAGCCGGGATTGCTTCACGGGACAGCGGCAGGTTAGAGGTAAAGTCGATACCGCCTGCACAACCCATGTAGATCTCACCTTCTTCTTCAGAGTCGGTGTTGATCAGGATATCTGCCTGCAGCCAGTTAGCCTGCAGACCAAACGCGCCATCCATACCCGCTTCTTCGGTCATGGTCAGCAGCACTTCCAGCGGACCGTGTACCACGCTGTCATCAGCCAGAACGGCCAGCGCAGACGCCATACCGATGCCGTTATCCGCACCCAGCGTGGTGCCACGGGCTTTCACCCATTCGCCGTCAATATAAGGCTGGATAGGATCTTTAGTGAAGTCGTGCACGGTGTCGTTGTTTTTCTGCGGGACCATATCCAGGTGCGCCTGCAGAACGACCGGCTTGCGGTTTTCCATACCAGCGGTTGCGGGTTTGCGAATCAGGATATTACCGACTTGATCGCGCTCGACGTGGAAACCTTTCTCTTGGGCCCAGCTCAGAATGTGTTCAGCGAGCTGCTCTTCATGATAGGACGGATGAGGAATAGAACAGATTTTGGCAAAAATATCCCATAGCGGTTGCGGGGATAATTGAGACAGTTCAGACACGTTGAGTCTCCTTGGCGATGTCCTACAAAACTTGCTTGCAGGCCACGGGGTTAGCAGAATTAAAAACACCACAAGCCAGGCTTGCGCGATGCGATTGAGAATACCACTTTCTCCGCTGACGGCTAGCATAAAGCATGCAAAAAGAGGCGCGGATTCCGCGAAACACTGGTTTTTAGTGCGTCAGATCTCTATAATCTCGCGCAACCTATTTCCCCCTCGAACACTTTTTAAGCCGTAGATAAACAGGCTGGGACACTTCACATGAGCGAAAAATACGTCGTCACCTGGGACATGTTGCAGATCCATGCACGTAAACTGGCAAGCCGCCTGATGCCTTCTGAACAATGGAAAGGCATTATTGCCGTTAGCCGTGGTGGTCTGGTGCCGGGCGCATTGCTGGCGCGTGAATTGGGTATTCGTCATGTCGATACCGTATGCATCTCCAGCTACGATCACGACAACCAGCGCGAACTGAAAGTGCTGAAGCGTGCCGAAGGCGACGGTGAAGGTTTCATCGTAATCGATGACCTGGTTGACACCGGTGGTACCGCCGTTGCGATCCGCGAAATGTATCCTAAAGCGCATTTCGTCACTATCTTCGCTAAGCCGGCTGGTCGCCCGCTGGTGAATGATTATGTTGTTGATATCCCTCAGGATACCTGGATTGAGCAGCCGTGGGATATGGGCGTAGTGTTCGTCCCGCCGATCTCTGGTCGCTAATCTAAAAAGTTTTCAACGCCTGGCAACTGCCGGGCGTTGTTCTTTTTGTGCTGTGTCAGGTTACACTATGCCTTAGTGAGTACTCATGGAGGCTGCAATCATGTCACAGGCTAACCTCAGCGAAGTCCTGTTTAAACCCCGCTTCAAACACCCTGAAACGTCAACACTGGTTCGTCGTTTTAATCACGGCGCGCAGCCGTCCGTACAATCTGCCCTGGATGGCAAAACCATTCCGCACTGGTATCGCATGGTGAATCGCCTGATGTGGATCTGGCGCGGCGTCGACCCGCGTGAAATCCTTGAGGTGCAGGCACGTATCGTGATGAGCGAAGCCGAGCGTACAGATAAAGAACTCTACGATACGGTTATCGGCTATCGCGGTGGGAACTGGATCTATGAGTGGGCGAAGCAGGCGATGGACTGGCAACAGAAAGCGTCTATGGAAGAGGATCCGCAGGTGAGCGGACGCCACTGGCTGCATGCGTCTACGTTGTACAACATTGCCGCTTACCCACACCTGAAAGGCGATGAGCTGGCAGAGCAGGCACAGGCTTTGGCGAATCGTGCCTATGAAGAGGCCGCACAGCGATTACCGGGCACGCTGCGTGAGATGGAGTTTCCCGTCGCTGGCGGCGCGCCGATCACCGGCTTCTTACATATGCCAAAAGGTGACGGTCCGTTCCCGACGGTGCTGATGTGTGGTGGCCTCGATTCCATGCAAACGGATTACTACACCCTGTATGAGCGCTATTTTGCCCCACGGGGTATAGCCATGCTGACGCTGGATATGCCGTCGGTTGGTTTCTCGTCAAAATGGAAACTGACTCAGGATTCCAGCCTGCTGCATCAGCATGTATTAAAAGCGCTGCCTAATGTTCCCTGGGTGGATCACACTCGCGTGGCGGCCTTCGGTTTCCGCTTTGGCGCTAACGTGGCGGTACGCCTGGCGTATCTGGAATCATCACGGCTGAAGGCGGTGGCCTGTCTGGGGCCGGTCGTGCATGCGCTGCTGAGCGATCCGCAGCGTCAGGCAAGCGTCCCGGAAATGTATCTTGACGTTCTGGCCAGCCGCCTGGGGATGCATGACGCTTCCGATGAAGCGCTGCGCGTTGAGCTTAATCGCTATTCATTAAAAGTGCAGGGCCTGCTGGGTCGACGCTGCCCGACGCCAATGCTCTCAGGATTCTGGAAGAACGATCCGTTTAGCCCGGAAGAAGAGTCACGTTTAATCACATCTTCATCTTCAGACGGTAAGCTACTGGAGATCCCCTTCAACCCGGTGTATCGCAATTTTGACAAAGGGCTGCAGGAAATAACCGGTTGGATCAATCAGAGATTGTGTTAAAAGTTTGCTAAATTTTAGCGATTTGGTAAAACAGGTGCTTCACCTAAGGAGATCGTAATGACGTTACCGAGTGGGCATCCGAAAAGTAGATTGATCAAGAAATTCACCGCGCTTGGCCCGTATATCCGGGAAGGGCAGTGCGAAGATAATCGATTTTTTTTCGATTGTCTGGCTGTTTGCGTCAACGTGAAACCCGCCCCTGAGAAACGCGAGTTCTGGGGCTGGTGGATGGAACTGGAGGCGCAGGAAAAACGCTTCACGTACAGTTATCAGTTTGGTTTGTTTGATAAAGACGGTAACTGGACTGCGGTGCCGGTGAAAGAGACTGAAGTGGTAGAGCGACTGGAATACACCTTACGTGAATTTCATGAAAAATTACTTGGCTTGTTAACGACGCTGAATCTGGCGCTGGAACCTGCTGACGACTTTAAGGATGAACCGGTTAAGTTAACGGCATAATGAACAGTAAAATGCCGGATGGCGGCGCAACCCCATCCGGCATTTTTTTATGCTATACCCTAAATAATTCGAGTTGCAGGAAGGCGGCGACGCAGCGAATCCCCAGGAGCGTACATAAGTACGTGACTGGGGTGAGCGAGGAAAGCCAACGCACATGCAGCTTGAAATATGACGGGTATAATTAGAACTGGTAGACCATACCGACAGCAACGATGTCATCATCGTTGATGCCCAGTTTATTATCGCTATCCAACTGGTTGATTTTATAATCAACAAACGCGGAC
This sequence comes from Citrobacter sp. B72, assembly GCF_016894305.1. Lineage (NCBI taxonomy): Bacteria > Pseudomonadati > Pseudomonadota > Gammaproteobacteria > Enterobacterales > Enterobacteriaceae > Citrobacter > Citrobacter sp. B72. The sequence continues at coordinate 3,828,923 of NZ_CP069801.1, read as the reverse complement.
ATATTTTTGTTGAAATAATACGTTGCGCCCACGTCGATATAATTCACCAGGTCTTCATTGCCGACGCCTTCAATATCTTTCCCTTTAGAAAGCACATAACCCAGTGACGGACGCAGACCAAAGTCAAACTGGTACTGAACAACCGCTTCGAAGTTCTGTGTTTTATTGGCGAAGCCGCCGGAAATTGGCGTCATATTGCGTGTTTCAGAATAGAACGTCGCAATATAAATATCGTTAGCATCATATTTTAAGCCGGTTGCCCAGGCTTCAGCTTTATCACCCGTACCGCGAGTTTGCAGATTCTGCTGGTTGGTACGATCGGAGTTGGTATAAGCGCCGCTCACCGCGAAATCGCTGCCGCCAAAGTCATAAGTAACAGAAGTACCAAAACCATCGCCGTTCTGTTTTTTCACATCGCGATCCTGGTTTTTACCCTGGTATTGCAGGGTCAGATCCAGGCCATCCACGACGCCGAAGAAGTCGGTGTTGCGGTAAGTTGCCAGACCGCTGGCGCGTTTGGTCATAAAGTTATCGGTCTGTGCGGAGGAGTCGCCACCAAATTCCGGGAACATATCGGTCCAGGCTTCCACGTCATACAGCGCGCCCAGGTTACGACCATAATCAAACGAGCCAAAATCTTTTAATTTCACACCGGCGAAGGCCAGACGTGTTTTTTGTTGGTTAGAGTCGCTTTCAGCTTTATTGCCGGCAAACTCTGCTTCCCAACGACCATAACCGGTTAGTTGATCGTTAATTTGCGTTTCGCCTTTAAAACCTAAACGGATATAGCTTTGGTCACCATCTTTGCTGTCATAATCCGTCATGTAATGCATGGCTTTTACTTTGCCGTACAAGTCCAGCTTATTACCATTCTTGTTATACACTTCCGCTGCCTGTACGGATGCTGATGCAACAATTCCCATCACCACTAATGCCAGAGTGCTCTTTTTCATTTTCATTCCTGATTAAAAGTACGCGCTAATATTCACTGGGTGTGATCCCCGTTAAAAGACAGGAGGGTTTTTAACGTCTGGCAATGAACGTTTTATGACAAAGTAAGAATATTTTTAAAAAAGGATGTTTTTTTGTTTCTGTAATAAATGCGTCAAAATCTGCCGCTACGCTTGCTGATCCTGCGCAATAAAATTTCATGCTTTGTGCGCTGGTTGTTGGCAACCGGGGCCAGTCCTGCTAAAACGTTCGTTTGATATCATTTTCCCCAATTTTGAATGGCAGAGAATCATGAGTGACAGCCAGACGCTGGTGGTAAAACTTGGCACCAGTGTGTTAACGGGCGGATCCCGCCGCCTGAACCGCGCCCACATCGTAGAACTGGTTCGCCAGTGCGCGCAGCTCCATGCCGCAGGGCATCGTATTGTTATCGTTACCTCTGGTGCGATTGCCGCCGGACGTGAGCATCTTGGTTACCCGGAGCTCCCGGCAACGATAGCTTCGAAACAGCTGTTGGCGGCGGTCGGGCAGAGCCGACTGATTCAACTGTGGGAACAGCTGTTCTCGATTTACGGTATTCATATCGGGCAGATGCTGCTGACGCGTGCAGATATGGAAGACAGAGAGCGTTTCCTCAATGCCCGCGATACACTCCGCGCGCTGCTGGATAACAACATTGTTCCTGTCATTAATGAGAATGACGCCGTAGCGACCGCTGAGATTAAAGTCGGCGATAACGACAACCTCTCCGCGCTGGCGGCGATTCTGGCCGGAGCCGATAAGCTGCTGCTGTTGACCGATCAGCAGGGGCTGTTCACCGCCGATCCGCGTACCAATCCGCAGGCGGAGCTGATTAAAGACGTTCACGGTATTGACGATGCGCTGCGCGCCATTGCCGGGGATAGCGTCTCAGGTCTGGGAACCGGCGGCATGGGCACAAAACTGCAGGCCGCCGATGTCGCATGCCGCGCCGGGATTGACACCATTATTGCCGCAGGCAGCAAGCCGGGCGTGATTGGCGACGTGATGGAAGGCGTTTCCGTTGGGACGCGTTTTCATGCTCAAGCCTCTCCGCTGGAGAACCGTAAACGCTGGATCTTCGGCGCGCCGCCTGCCGGGGAGATTACCGTCGATGAGGGCGCGACCGCAGCAATTCTGGAACGCGGCAGCTCATTACTGCCAAAAGGCATTAAAAGCGTGACAGGTAACTTTTCTCGTGGTGAAGTGATCCGCATCTGCAATCTCGAAGGGCGCGATATTGCCCACGGCGTCACCCGCTATAACAGCGATGCGCTGCGCCGTATTGCCGGACACCACTCACAACAGATCGACACCATTCTGGGCTACGAATACGGTCCGGTTGCTGTCCATCGCGACGACATGATCACCCGTTAAGGAACAAGCATATGCTGGAACAAATGGGCATTGCTGCCAAAGCCGCGTCATACAAGCTGGCGCTGCTCTCCAGTCGCGAAAAAAATCGCGTACTGGAAACCATTGCTGATGAGCTGGAAGCGCAAACGGAAAGCATCCTCAGCGCGAACATACAAGATGTTGAGCAGGCGCGAGCCAACGGCCTGAGCGAAGCGATGCTCGACCGCCTGGCGCTGACGCCGGCGCGTCTGAAAGCGATTGCTGACGATGTGCGCCAGGTCTGTAATCTTGCCGACCCGGTAGGGCAGGTGATTGACGGCGGCCTGCTGGATAGCGGTCTGCGTCTGGAGCGTCGTCGCGTCCCGCTGGGCGTGATTGGCGTGATTTATGAAGCGCGTCCAAACGTCACCGTTGACGTTGCCTCCCTGTGCCTGAAAACCGGCAATGCGGTGATTCTGCGCGGTGGGAAAGAGACCTACCGGACCAACGCCGCGACCGTGGCTGTTATCCAAAAGGCGCTGGAAGCCTGCGGTTTACCCGCGGCTGCCGTACAGTCAATTGATAACCCGGACCGCGCGTTGGTCGCTGAAATGCTGCGGATGGATAAGTACATCGATATGCTGATCCCTCGCGGTGGCGCGGGTCTGCATAAGCTGTGCCGTGAGCAGTCGACGATCCCGGTCATCACCGGCGGTATTGGCGTATGCCATATTTATGTTGATGATACCGCGGAGATCGCCCCGGCCCTGAAGATTATCGTTAACGCCAAAACCCAGCGTCCAAGCACCTGTAACACTGTAGAAACTCTGCTGGTGCATCAGGATATTGCTGAGCGTTTCCTGCCTGCGTTAAGCCAAAAGATGGCGGATAGCGGTGTTACGCTGCACGGTGATGAAATCGTGATGCAAGTTCTGCATGGCCCTGCCAAACTGGTGCCACTAAAACCGGAAGAGCTGGATAACGAGTTTCTGTCTCTGGATCTGAACGTTGTGGTGGTCGAAAATATGGATGGTGCTATCGCCCATATTCGCGAACACGGTACCCAGCACTCGGACGCCATACTGACGCGCACGCTCAGCAACGCCAACCGTTTCGTGAATGAAGTGGACTCTTCTGCCGTGTATGTAAACGCCTCTACTCGTTTTACCGATGGCGGCCAGTTCGGATTGGGTGCGGAAGTGGCGGTGAGCACGCAAAAACTGCACGCGCGTGGCCCAATGGGACTGGAAGCACTGACCACATATAAGTGGGTTGGCTTCGGTGACGACACGATTCGTGCGTAATTAAAACTGGGTGATGCAATAATAGCCATCTGATTTAAAAGGCTATTAAGGCATCACCCAGTTAATTCTAACCTTCACCCCGCTGCCGCATTTTTTATCCTGCGTTTTTAACATCATCCGCACCAGTCTGGTTCTGACCTATGCATTCTCTGGCGCCAGAAAGGCGGCGTATCACAGAATTTTCCCTGCCTGCATGAATTTTCCTGGTCTTCGTTTCACGTATTGTTCCCATGGCCCGATCTATTAGAATCAATCTCATTTTTATGAGGAGTTGTTGCGTGAAATCGGATATTCACAAACTTAGTATTCCTGTTGTGCCGCTTGGCAACCCGTTTCCTCCCCGTCATTGTTCGCTGTGCCCAAAGGGAGCGGCGATTGACCGTGATAATCAATACAAATTAATAGACAAAAGAAGGCGGTTTAAAGCTGGGGAGATACTCGCTCGGCAGGATGAAACCGCGGAGATGCTTTTTGTTATCCATGAGGGGTACTGCAAGTCCAGTGTGGAATGTGGCGATAACGTTTTTATCAGCCGCTTTTATGTTCCGGGAGATATCATGGCGCTGGATGCTGTCGAAGGGGGGAAGTACCTGACAACGATTAAGGCGGCAACGGCTGCGGAAGTTTGCCACATTGATATTGCGCGGTTGTTCAAGGTAGCAGAGAAGGAGCCTTCGGTTGCTGCCGCAGTCATCAAGTTTCTCTGCAGGGATAATGGATTCATTGTTGAAAAACTGCGGCGCTATGCGAATAAACATGCTGAGGCCAGGATCGCGGCTTTCCTGGTGGAATTTTACGAGATGCATTTGCGCATCGGCAGGCCAGAAACGACGCTTCGCTTGCCATTTTCTCGGGAGGAAATTGCCAGTTATCTCGATCTTAAAATTGAAACCGTTAGCCGCTCATTAAAATCACTTGAACAGCAGAATTTGATTACCTTACATAGGGTACGTACCGTAACTATTAATAGTTATCTTGGTTTAAAACGTTTTATCTAATTTTCTATTTAACGATAATCATTATCTCTCCTGATAAGCCAGGAATATTCATTTTATATGGAAAATTCCTGGTTTTAATTTTGTCAAATAATTATCAATTAGAATGTAGTTTCTGTAGGTGAATGATTTTTTTATAAGAATATTCCCTCGCAAATGGATATATCATGAGAATTTTCTTGCGGCGTTAAAAATTTAGCATAATTGCAACAAATAATAAGCATTATAGAGAAACTATGGAGGTGTTAATTATCTTTATGTTTTGTAAGGGTTTTGCTCTCGTGGTATTTGTATGATCTTTTTGATATTTATCAAAAACATAAAAAAGATGAATTGTTTGATTTGTCTTATTTATTTGGGGGATAGTTCTGGCTCATGGTGCTATTTAAGTAAATTAAACTTAGGAAACTTCTTAGATTATCGTTTTAGTGGGAAAATTCTTAGTCTTTTTGTAATTTTTGCGTTTCAGGGTTTGTTGAGATGTTACTTAATTCAAATGATAATTTTTGGGCGCGGCAATTCTGGCTCGCAATTAATGGAACCGCTGGAGTGACTTAATAATAAGACTCGGTGGTGAGTTTGTTCTTAGGAGAAGATAAAAATGAAAAAATTATTATTAGTGACCTCTCTGGCGTCTGTATTTGTTGCGGCAAATGCAATGGCAGATGTCACTGCTTCTGCAACGGCCTCGTGGGACGCGACGGCAACAAAAGATACCACCAGCATGTTGGTCGTCACTCCGCTGAACTCTTTGACTTTCCAGTATGCGGAAGGTCTGAATGGCTTCAACTCCCAGGATGGCGCGTTTGATGTGACTATTCAGGGCCAGGAAACGGCAACTGATTTTGAACTGACCGCTCAGATTATTAGCAATACTCTGACCAACGCCAGTGGTGATGCGTCTACCCTGAACGTAGGGGTGGCATGGAATGGCACCGCGTTGACTAATTCATCAGATACTGTCCTGGTAAATTCCAGCTCGACTTCTGGTCTTGAAAGCCTGATGGCTGATGGCGCTTACAACGGTGCTGACCGCGTCAGCGATCAATCCAACTTCAAATTCACCATTGCGTCTGCGACTTCTGATGGTAGCACACCGGTAACGGATTACTCTGCACTGCCAGACGGCTATTGGACTGGGGATGTAAAAGTACAGTTCAATGCAACCTGGACGACTCCGTCCGCCTAAGAAATAAAAGTTCGGGAGGAGAATTTCTCCCGAATTTATCAGGAATGGTGTCATGAATAAATATTTACCGGCGGCAATGTTGGTAGGGTTGGTAATATCTTTTTCCAGCTGGGCAATTAACGTCGGTGATATCACGTCGATAATGACTTCTACTGAGAGTTCATTATCGAAAGAAATCACTAATACGACAGATTCGGCTCGTTATGTCAGCGTATCGGTAAAACAACTGTCATCACCCTTAGCGGGCGGAGTCGAAATAAAACCCGTTAATTCCGGGGAATTACTCTCTACGCCTGCCAATCTAATTCTGCCTGGTCAGGCAAAGGATGTTTTTCGCTTCTTTTATAAAGGGCCAATTGATGATATCGAGCGTTATTATCGTCTGCAATGGATAGATGAGCCGGTCACCGAGAGCGCGGAAACCAGGGCCAATAAATTGGCTGTTGCGACAGCGTCAGCAGAAATTGGCACGATTTTGGTCGTTGCGCCGCGAAAAGAGCGTTTTGAATATAACCGTAATGGTGATGTTATTAGCAATACTGGCAATGTTTCATTTCGAGTAATCGCCTATGGAGCTTGCAAAGATAATGCTCGCGATCAGGGGCGGGGCTGTCGTGAACGTTATTACATTATGCCAGGTACAAAAATAAAACTGCAGTTCACCGACATTAGTAATAGCCGCTCACGCATCGGTATCTGGCACGGTAAGCAGTTTATTACAGTGAAGTGATGGTCAATAGCAGCCATCTGTACGGGAAAAATAAAAATACCGGATTGTAAGGATGCATATGACAACAACATATATTGTTGGCGGTAGCATTTGTCTTTTTCTTGCGCTGACACCAGGAACTTCACATGCAGCCCCAGTAAAAGTGGGTAATTACGTTATTCCCAGCGCTTTCGCCCGTTCACTGGAGCAGGGAATGACGGTGCCGGTTTATATCCGTTACAACGAGACTGATGAGAAAAGTCAGCAAAAAATTGCCGATGCGGTGATTTCGCTTGTTGATGGCAATATTACAGTTAAAGCACTGACTCTTGCTGAATTGCCCAATAATGCTGTGTTATCCGAGAAAACCCGCGCGTTAGTGGAAAAAATCCGTGATGTAAAGTTTCACGATAATACGAATATTGAACTGTCAGATGATGCTCGACTGCAACTTAATGTCTCATCATTTCACCTGGAGATGATTGTCAGCAAAGATGCGTTAACTGAAGCGATTGTCGCGCGCAGTAGCTTGCTTGGGCCTTCCAGCGTTGAAACTCTGTCTAACGTCCTGAACTACAACTTTGGTACCTACTACAACGATTACCGAAATGGCAGCAGTACCCGCAGCTATCTGACGATGGACAATACAACATCGCTGCGGGAGCACCACATTAATGTTAACGGTTCGTTTTACGGTATCGGTGACAGCAATGGTACCAGTAAACTTTATCGTGCGATGTATGAGCGCGATTATGAAGGGTATCGACTGGCGCTGGGGATGCTTGATACATGGAATGTCCAGTCTATTGCCAGCCTGAATGCGCTGAATGGTGGGAAAATTTACGGTGTGAGCTACGGGAACAATGGAAGTACGGTTGTTGAGAATACCGCGCTTTCACTCACGCCGATTACCGTATTTTTGCCAGCCGCTGGTGAGGTTCATGTCTTCCGCGATGGACGTTTGCTCAGCGTGCAGAACTTTAATATGGGCAGCTATGAAATTGATACCAGTCGCTTTCCGTATGGTGTTTACGACGTCACGGTAGATATCGTGGTCAATGGGCGGACAATTAATAGTCGTGTCAGCCGGGTTAATAAGATCTTTGCTCGCCAACAAGCTGCCGGAGTTCATCAGCTCTCATGGCAGTTTTTTGGTGGTTCGCTGGATTATGATCGGGTGAGCTATAAGCGTAACCACTATCAGGATTTGGGTAGTGAGCAGACCTGGATTGCCGGGGGGGCCGCATCGGTGACGCTGGCGATATTGTCGGGGCTGGGCCTGAAATCAACGATCTACGGTTTTGACAACAATGCGGTTAATGAAACGGATGTCACGCTGAATGTGAATGAATACGTCAGTATTGGCAATCAGATGTTGGTAGCGAACGATTCATCATGGCGAAACATCAGTAACATTAATCTCAATGTCCCTGAGGGATATGGTTCCCTTTGGGCATCTCGTGAAGACAGTAAAATTGGCGATCGCTTGCCTATGCAGGAGCGTGATAACTATTCCATTGGCGGAACTCTTAACCTCGGAAAGTTTATTCCTCATGGTGGTTCACTCACTGTTAGTCAGACGGAGAATCGTTACTCAGGCAATAAATACCGTAATCTGGATTACAACACGACTCTTTATTCTGGAAGGTATGCCACGATTGGGTTACGTGCAGGAATTCAGCGTTATTACTACAACAACCGAAATGACGATGGGCGACAGGAACGTTATGTCAGCCTGGACTTATCGTTGCCGTTGGCGACCTGGTTGAGCATGGGCGTCTCCCGAGATCGCTATGGCAGCACCCAGGGTAATCTCAGTGCACGAAAACAGTATGCTGAAGGGCCGATTAAATCGGTCGGATTATCGGCATCAACGCGTCTGAGTGGTGAACAGTATTACGACAATAATTATTCGGTAAACGGCAATCTAAGTTATGACACGAAATATAACGCTGGCACCGTATCGGTAACACGTTCTGCTGACAACTCCACCAATATGAACTTCTCTTCCCAAGGTTCTCTGGCATGGGCAGGTAAAGACTTCGGTCTGAGTAAAGAGAGGCAGCGTTCTGGCGTTATCGTAAAAACAGATTTGACCGGCGAGGGGAAACTGGCTGCGAAGATTAATAACCGCAATTATCGTCTCAGCGGTAAATCAAACTTCATTGCACTGCCGCCCTATGCTCAGTACAAGCTGGAAATCCTCAATGATAAAAACTCTGAGGACAGCTTCGATATTGTTTCAGGACGCAAACAGGAGCTGACGCTATATCCGGGTAACGTGGGAGTTATCAACCCTGAAGTGAAAAGCATGGTCACCGTATTCGGTCGCATTCGTTATCCCGATGGACAGTTGGCTGCAAATACCGATATTCATAACCACATCGGTAAAACACGTACGGATGCAAAAGGTGAGTTTGCCATCGATATTGATAAAAAGTATCCGGTTATTACGTTAATTTCTGCCAATGGCAGGATATGTGAAGCCGATCTGGATCTGGAAAAAGCACGCGGCGCGGCGTGGGTTGGCGATGTGAAATGTGCAACGCAAACCACGATGGCACAACGATAAGGTATTAATAATGAATAAATCTCTTTCCCTTATTCTCGGCTGTGTCTTTGCCGCGTTATCTCCATCCGCCTGGGCGCTCTCGGCTTCCACTCAGGCGGCGGTCAACAACAACTATTTGTTTATAGAAAACAATGTTGATAACGAATACTTTATTACCCCGTCCTCTCTCGATCCTCGCATTAGTGGGTCGAACACCTGGGTAAAATATGGAAACGACCAGGATAGCCTGGGATATATGGGTATCGTTGGTTGGGTAGCCAATACCTCATATTATAAAGATATGTGGATTGATAATTCGCCAATCAGTGAACCATTTCGGGGTATTCGTTGCACCACTGGTGCTAATTGCCCTGCATCTGGCTATATTGCTGCCGAGCTAACCGATCAATTTGGTTTTTATCACACCAAAGCAACCGGATCCGGAATCGCCGGTGGATACTATGGTTTTGCATCGCTGACAGACTCGGCGTATGAATACTTCCGCAATATGTCGGTCGGAAGCGCAGAGACATATAACCTTAATTTTTGTCGAACCACGGTTGATTATGATTATGCGGCTGGGCAACGTTGTAAAGACCAGAGCAGCGGTAATTGGTATATCAGACCTTATACATTAAATAAAATAGGTCATTTATCTTTGGTTTCTACCAATGCATTTCAGGAGTTATGGGTTGCCAGTGATGGCACCCCGAGCATCACTAAAGACAGTGGTTATTGTGAGCTGGGTGTGGTCAGTCGTGAAGATGGTGTTATCTGTAAGATGATTTCATATAATTTAAATCAAACCAGCAATCTGACGGCTTCACTACGTATTCGTATGTACGCGGATAGCGGTTTGCTCGGTTTTACGCCTGCGGCTGCCACAATAAAATATTCTGGTGATGGTCAAACCTGGACTAACTTTAGCTCGACGTCGGTTTATTATAATATTTTTAGTAATAGTGGTGAGTATGTCTATGTTTTTCTGTCGAAAACATTCCTGAAAAATATGGTGGATCGTGGCGTCAGTATCACCAACAGCCAACCATTTACATTTGCTTTTACAAATAGCGTGACGCCAGAGTCGGGGTATTACCAGTTTACGCCTTCGCTACAGCTCAATATTGTGCCAAAGGAATATGGGATCAGTATTATCTCATCGGATAACAGCACCTCGGCAAGCGGCAGCGGCACAATTGGCGAGACCGCTCCGATTGAGATGGATTACACCGTGACGGTCTCGGGGCCTCGTCAGGCTGATAGCATTACCGCACAAGTTATTGGGGAAAGTACGACGATAAACAATGTGCCTTATTGCCTGTTCACTTCTACGCAAGGTGGGTTATCTGTCCCAATTCCCGCCTTTCTTCAGTACAACAGTCAGTCGGGTGGTGTGGTACAGAAACGAAATAGCTGTAGTGAAGCGGCGATCAGCATGAGAGATGCGCAATGGCAACAGACGCCCTGGGACGCAAATAATACAGATGATGGAACCTACTTTGCGACTGATTTAAAATTGCTTTTCCCAATGAATGATTCGCGTTCGATGTTGACCGTTTCCGGTGCGGATTGGGAAGGTGTTGTCAGTGCCAGCGGAGAGATAAAAGTGACGGCTAATTGGGTGGGAGTGACGCCATGAGCCACTGTCGTTTGGCGCTAAGATGGATATTGGTCTTGCTTTCCGGGCTAACGGTGTTCTCCGCTCACGCCGTCTACCTGGAGTCGACTATTTATGAGATGCCATCGGATAAATCATTTATCAGTAAACGAATCTATAACGATAGCCAGAAACAGAACGTGTACAGTATTAGTGCAGTTAAAATAGATAAACCGGGACCGGGAGGTGAAAACAGAAGTGCTATTGCCGAAGGCGAACTTTTGTTTACTCCGCTCCGTTTTTCACTGGCACCGCAGGCAAGTGAGTTTTTTAAGATTTTCTATCGTGGCCCGCAGGATGATAAAGAACGCTATTACCGAATACTGTTTCGTGAAATGCCGATAACGCTGTTTACCGAGCGTAATCAAGGGAAAGGCGGACAGGCTCTCCCGGTGATCGCTATGGATACCATATTGGTCGTTCGTCCGAGGAAAATGAACCTGGCCTACACCATTGATGAGATAAACGGGACGTTGAAAAACACAGGGAATACTTTTTTCAAAATTATCGTACACCAGGGGTGTCACTCAACTGATGATGAAGCCACCATGCGTTATGTGTTACCGGGGGAAACCTGGCATAGTAGTGAGTTGAAAACAAAAAACCGGAAATTTATCGTAGCGTTGCAGAAATACTTACCCGTGGGTCAGGGTTGCTCAAAAATTAATCATTAGAGGTGTTGGGTCTGAACCAATATGCCCTGATTATATATTGAACCTATACTGTCACTCGCTATAGAAAATGTAGAAATAAATTTAGAGTCGATGAAACAATATGTCGTGCATATTGCCGGAAATGTTTATGAATACAAGATCTACGACATCCTCTCTTAGTTTGTCGGTCAGCATAAACTACGGTAATATGTTATTCTGTTGGTCATTGTAGTTATATGTTTTGTAAATTTTGTATTTATAACTTTTTGTTTTGTAATGAAGTGAAAGTGAGTAAAGGGATTTGTACTGATTAAGAAATGGAGTTTTTTCTTTTTCAATTTTTAAATGGAATTTACGGTGTGATGAGAATACTCATATGGATAACTGTGATTATAAATTCTGAATTTACGTGATATGGCTTATGGATAAAGTTATATCACGAATCGCCTTATGATTATTGGAGGTCGAAGGTGTTGTATATTCTCTCGTGAATAGAGCGAGGGACCTGCTATGCCATAAATTTAAGTTGGTGATAACTATGAATACGAAAAAAATTTTTCTGCTCAGTTATGATACTTTCCTTTTTTCAGGAATAAAAGCATGGTTACCAAATCTGGTATTGATCGATGCACGGACATTTATTTCTGGCACGCAGTCAGTTATGTCGCAATATCCGTCCTGCTTGCTGGTGATCGATAACCGGTTGCCATTATTATTGGTCAAAAAATGGCTTCAGAGAAACAGTACACAGTTCATCAACATACACTGTATTGTTCTGCGGATGTGCGAAACCCTGCCTGTTAATCGGGGATATGAAGACTATTCCTTTATCAATGGGGGTGAATTGTCGGAGCAGTTGATCGCTCAATTAAAAGAGAGTCTATTGGCACCTAACAAAGTTGTGGAAGTCAATAAAGATTCACCGATGTTTACTTTTAACTTGACTGAATTTGAAGAAGAAATGCTGTATTCATCATTCACAAAAGAAAAACTGCATGATTTCTGTATTGCTAATTCGCTAACAATTAAGTCAGTGTATCGATATCGGGATAAAATTACTGCTCGCCTCGGCTTTTCCAATTTTAATGAAACTGTTATCTTTTTAACCCGAAATAATTTATTAAATGAAAGCTCTATAATCAATAATAATGTGAATGGGGATGCAGTTTACACTGACGCATATGATGTTTCGGATACTAGTAGACTGAGTATGGCAATAAGGAATGAGGAGATCATTCCTTATTTTCAGCCCATCGTGAATATCAGGGGCGACGTTTGTGGTGTTGAGGTATTGGCTCGTTGGCCACAGGGACATAACTATGCTATTTCTCAGCGAGAGTTTATTCCATTGGCTGAAAAAAGTGGCTTAATCAATGAGTTAACTAGCTATTTAATGACCGCTGTTGCGCGCAATCTGGTCTCTGGAGGCGCAAGCATTAATAAAACTCTGTTCGTTTCTTTTAATGTCAGTCCGTCAGGTTTAAATAATCCCGTATTCTATTGGGAATGCCTTAATTTTATGGAGATAACGCAAGGTCTGCCGATAAAATTGATGATAGAGATAACAGAGAACCAAACGTTCACGATCACTCCTGCAATCAAAGAACTTATTCGTTCGTTACGAAATAAAGGTGTGTTGTTTGCTTTGGATGATTTTGGTACTGGATACGCTAATCTCTGCTATCTCAATGAGTTGGACCTGGATGTAATCAAAATTGATAAAAGCTTCATTAAGGAAATTAAAGAGGTTGATCAATATATCCCTATGCTCGAGTCAATTACTCACCTTTCAGGACTTCTGGGGTTACGTACGGTGGCCGAGGGCGTTGAAAATGACTATCAGCAACAATGGCTGGGAAAAAATAATGTTGACTATCTGCAGGGGTATCAGTTTCTACCGCCAGTGACATTTAATGATTTTATCCGGTATTACCAGCAGTCTGTAGATTTGTTTGAATCAGCGTCGGATTCACCTTTATCTACGTAATTCATTTTTGACACGGTTTTTACATATGAAGGGTAAAACCTTTAAACGAGTATGTGCTCTGAGCTGACATGGCCTGCAGCATGATTTTTTCCTGAACACCAGGGGCAGACGCCTCTGGTATTGGCGTCTTTGCATCGCTGCCTGTCTGTCTGGTTAAGTAAAAAGTCCTACAGTGAAGTATGCACCGTTTGTTTATGTATCTTAAACGGGGTATTTATAGTGATATCAGCGTTAATCAAACAGGTACTGAGGGTAGCCCGTAGCCATGCGTCCTTTCCTGACAAAATTAAGAGTCTGGCTTCCACCACCACTCATCCTGGTATTATTCCTCATCGCGGATGCGTTGACGGCGATCCCGCGTTTCACATTTGGCGCGGTGACTATCGTAATAAGTGCATTGTTGGCTAGCGTCAGTCTGGCGATGATACTGCATACCGCGTGGCAGATGCGGAAGAAACGTACGACGCTAAACCCACTGCATGCAGAGAAATCGACCACACTTATTACTGGCGGATGTTATGCCTGGAGCCGCAATCCAATCTATCTTGGAATGAGTGGACTCCAGTTAGCTTTTTCTCTCTACGTCGGTAGCCTGATTGGAATATTGGCTGCACCGCTGTTTATACTGGTGGTTGCCAGATTACATATTGATTTTGAAGAGGAACAACTGCGACAACATTTCGGGCCGGAATGGATACGCTATGAGCAGCGTGTTCGCCGCTGGTTATAGAATACCCTTGCCGCGTACAAGGAAGCCTGTGACGACACGATTCGTGCGTTATTGAAACCGGATGATGCAAAATTAGGCGTTTGATTCGCAAGGCCATTGACGCATCGCCCGGTTAGTTTTAACCTTCTACCCCGTGTTCACATTCGTGGGCATGTCCTTATCAGGGCCGATATAGCTCAGTTGGTAGAGCAGCGCATTCGTAATGCGAAGGTCGTAGGTTCGACTCCTATTATCGGCACCACTAACCACGCGGGTTCACGCGATATTCACCAGTTCAGCAAAAGCGCCTTGTGCCATATTTGTGCCATTCCCCGCCAGGAATGCGTCGATTTGCATGGCATGCTGCGTCAGGTGATTCGGTGCCAGATGTGCATAACGCTGCACCATCTCGATACTTTCCCACCCGCCCATTTCCTGTAGCGCACTGAGTGGCACGCCGGACTGTACAAGCCAGCTTGCCCAGGTGTGCCGCAGGTCATGGAAGCGGAAATTTTCTATTCCCGCCCGCCTTAACGCTGCGCGCCATGCCGTGTTAGCATCAGACCGCATTTTGCGCACCGCCTTTGTTCTCGTTCCATCCGGGCGAACGGATGATTCAGTGTGAACAAAGACCCACCGGTTATGTTTCCCCAGCTGCTCCAGCAGCACCTTACAGGCCGATTCGTTCAGGGCGACCCCAATCGCCCTTCCTGCTTTCGCGTCCTCGGGGTGAATCCACGCGACCTTCCTCTGCATATCAATTTGTGACCACTCCAGATCGGTGATGTTCGACCTGCGCAGCCCCGTCGCCAGTGCAAAAATAACAACTGGCTTCATATGCTCGGGAAGTTCCCGGATCAGGTTCGCCGCTTCCTCTTTGGTTAGCCAGCGAATACGCTTATTTTTCGGCACCGGGCATTTGATGTTCGGCGCTTTGGCTATCCATCGCCATTCGTTGGCCGCACATCGTAAAAGCGCCCGGATGAAAGCAAGGTGCGTCGCCTTCGTCGCCAGCGACGCTGGTTTATCCTTGAATTCAGGAACCGGCTTACCTCTTCGCAGTAGGCTGTCCCGTTTAGCCTCCCAGTTCATTCGATGTTTGCGATTAACCATCGAACTCACCGCCGACAAGATCCTGTCTTCCGTGATTGCTGACAGGTCCATTCCTTTGAAGTGCATCCTCCAGAATCCGATCCGGCTTTTGTCATCGTCCAGGCTTTTCTTGTGCTGCTTTTCGTTAAGCCAGCGAACGCACGCTTCATCGAACGTTCGCGGCTTAAACCCCCCCATCTTATCAACTCGCCATGCTTCAGCTTTCAGCTGATCATAGAGCTCCTGCGCTTGCCTTTTGTCCGTTGTCCCAAGAGACCGTCTAATTCGACTTCCACCAGGCGTAACGAAGTCGCAGTGCCACGTACCGGCACGTTGTTTGATTGACATGCTTTACCCTCCTGCACATCAACCGCATTCACCGGCTGATTGTGGATCGTGTTCTTCAACGCTGCAATGCAATCTGTCTTGCAGATGAGATATGGACTTTTCTTTTTAGCGGGATTTTTGCGGGTAGCGGCGAGTCTTCCAGATTTTATCCATTCGGCCACAGTCCCTTCACTGACGCGCAGGAAGTTCGCCGCCTCGTCGCGGGTGAAAATTATTTCTTCCATCGGATACTCCAGGCAAAAAGAACCCGGCACTATGTCCGGGAAAATAGGGGATAACTTGGCAGTGCTTTCGCACCCAATAGCCGACTCAGTGAATCAGCTATCAGTTGCACCATCAAAACAGTCGAATAGTCGAACCCTTAAACCACCCACCGCAAACAACTCCGCGCACCTCATTACCCGTGGCACCCTTGGCTGTGAACTCAGTGTGGAAGGCGTCGTCTTTGCTGCAGCCAGTGAATGAGTAACCTGTAATTTTCACATCCTTGTAGCCACTATCGACGAGCACCTTTGTGGCTTCATCAGCATTCGTGCAGCCAGAAGTGGCAATCACCGTAAGCAGCAGCAACAATTTCATCTTCCCCATAATCTCTCCTCAATCCTGCTGCTTAACCGTGTAATTGCCGTTTGACTTAACACCCACTGCAAAGTAGGTACCGCCAGTAATGCCAACACCCCACGTGCTACTCGTTCCATCGTCAGGCTTCTTCTCTTTGATGAAATGGCGCAGGGCGGCGATGGCGTTCTCAATATCCAGCGTTGAGTTAACCGTCATGGTGATGCGCATAATCTCTCCTCATGCCGCCCGCATAGCGCGGAGGCGTTTTAAGTGTTCTGCTGTTTCAAGTTCTGCACGTATCTGTGCCGCCTCGTGTGGGTCGAGGTGCTCGAAATCTGAATTAAATCGGTCTATTGAATCGGTGTTAATCCGGCCCTGTCGCCAGTAGCGGACTATCTGTGATGTGCAGCTGTGGATGATGACGGGCCAACCGTGCTGGTCAGCGTAAATCTGACCCCGTTGAATTAGCTGGAACATTGGCTGAGTCCTGCATCATGAGGAAGACGATCATCGCTGCGCGAAGTGGGTTTGACTGATGCTGAATACCGAACTTTTGACAGGCAGACATTGCGTCACACCACTCGTGATATTCGCCTTCATATTCAGGCATAGTGCTATCAAACATAATGCTGATTCTTTTGTCTGCGATGATAGGCCAAGCATCATTTGGCTTTTGGCATGGGTCAAAATCATCATTTATATTTCCAAATCCACGCCTTATTGCAAACTCATCACCACCAAGCGCGTAGTAAACTGTTTCCCGCTCTTCTCCTACCCGGTAGCTATCCGTAACCTTTGCGCCCAAAGAGATGGCAACTAAGTTATTAATCTCGAAGTCGCTAAGCTTGCTGTAATCCATCACTTCACCCCATCAGGTTAATTTTTCGCTCAATTTCTGCTGAATCCACCTCGAACTCATCACACCACACTTCGAAATCCCTTCGATGCTCATTGAAAAGGCCAATAACAGCGGAAACTTCATCTCCAGTTAAAAGGTCGTCTTTATAATCAAATGCCGCTACCGAGCAGAGTTTCCCGCCCATCCCCATAAAGTCATCAGTGAACTGGAATGGCGGTTCCTTTCCGTCCTCAAACTCGACAACAAAAGTCATTTTTCCCATCACATCCTCCGATTCCGCTTTTCTTCATCTTCCTGACAACTAACGCACTTCTTGCAGCCAGGAAACGCATCTCTACGCTCAGGAATTAGCGGATCACCGCATTCCTCACAGTGCGTTGCTGATACTGCTGAGTGGTTTAGTCTGTGAGCCTGAATAGCATGGTCGCGCATCATCTCTTCGAGAGCGCTGGCCTGATCGATAATCTCTATATTCATAATTCAACTCCGTATCTTCCGGTCATTCTTCCAATGCCGCTAACAAATGCCACCAGGCTAATACCCAGAGGCGCGATTTTCTGATGGTGCTTCTTGATGATTGGCGGCACTACTGCATTCCATTTCGGCTTAGGCCTGCATTCCAGTGCCTGTTTAATCTCTGCCACGCATTTTCTACCTTGTGCGCGTACTGCGTTATCCTGCTCTGGCGTCATTAGTCGCTCCTCACCTCTCCGTAACGACCTCGGTAGGTGCGCATACGGTCATCAACGTAATCAGGCTCTATAGGTCCAACTACCATCCATCCCGGCCTGAATGACGCTTCTAAGTTGGCGAACCAGACTTCCTTTTCGTGCAACTCCTGAAGCCTGTCTTCCATGGTTGGCTTCTGGAAATCGTCATTAGCGATAGCTGCAAAGCAACGTGCCAGCACCTCTTCTTTAGTGCCGGATCGCTTTGGGGGGCGCAGATATCCCGCCCCAGTGAGAGGTGCCGACATTTGATACTCCTGATTAAATGGCGTAGATAGCGTGACGAGGGAAGGGAAGAGTTACCGGTTCCTCGTCTGGATAGATGGGATTGTTATTTTTGTGCCACTCGACATGACATGACTTGCAGAGCCACATCACATCGGTTGGCTTGCCGTAGTCGCAGTGGTGAGCCTGAGGTTTACATTCGGATCCGCAGCACTCGCACCGTGGTGGTCTGGTTAGCCTCCCATCGCGCAAAAAATTGCCCACGATGATGTGGGCTTTTCTTTTCCATGGGTTGCGAAGAATGAACCGCTTTTTTGCTGCGTTACATCGCTCTCTACCGCGATCTGATGATTGATACTCCTTCCTGGCTGATACTCGATGTGGCAATCCCGCGCGCTCTTTGTCGTACTCAGCAAGGCAAACACGGCATGCTGCAGTTAATCCATCATTGGATGCTCTTCTTATTTGAAAGTCCCTTTCTTCCTTCTGCTGATGGCATCTGGAACAGGTCTTCATATTCATCTCCTAGAACGGGATATCTGAGTCATCGAAGTTCATCGGCGGTTCGCTGGGATGTGGTGTCGATGATTGCTGCTGACGTTGTTGCTGTGCTGCACTCTGCTGCTGCCCATTGCGCGGAGGTAGGTCAATATCTCGAACCAGAATAGTTGGTGTCTGCGCCGTTGAGCCATCCTGACGAGTCCACTCTTCAATGACGAACTCACCTGACACAGTGACCTTTGCACCTTTAACCACAGCCACAGATAGCTTCTCAGCCATCGCGCCAAACATTTTGCAGTTCAGCCATGATGTCTTTTCGTTCTCACCGAATCCTGTCTTTGCCGGGATAGAGAATGATGCAATGTGTTTCCCGTTTGGTGTGACGCGGAGAACCGCGTCTTTACCTACATTTCCGGAAACGATGATGGTGTTAATTGCCATTTATGCCGCCTGTTTTAGTTCTCTGATTCGAATGCCGGTAACGTCTTTGCATTTAGCCTGATGCTCAGCAAATCCGTTAAGACGTTGCCATGTTGATGCGTACTGTTCCTGAAGTTTCTTGCTGTCGTTCTCGGATCCGGCGTACTGCGTAAATTCAGCCAGAATCTGGTCTGCATCAGCTGGTTTGATGTGGTGAACTTCTGCATCAGCATCAATCGCGGTTTCTTCTGTCGGAATGCAGAACGCCTGAAATGCTGCGTATTTGTAGGCGATTGACATAGCCTTGTTAGTCGCCTTATCTCCACTGTCCATTGCTTCTCCGTAGGTGGTGACCGTGTGGATGCTGCCGTCTTCAGTGCTGACGAAATCGAAGTCGCCACGAACCGTGATATAAAACAGAGCACCACCGCTTTTACTAGTTCGTTCTACACACGTGCGTTCGGTATATCGCGGGAGAATCAGGAGTTTATTCCTGACCAACTCAGGAGCCAGTGCGTTGTAGATGTCGTCGATTCCGCGAAACGCATAGTTAACCTGACTGCCTTGTTTCTTCTCTTTCCTGATACCTTGCTCTGCAAGCGCAGAAGCTACTCCGCTAATTGCTGCGTAAACTTTTTTCTGTTCCATAATTTCCTCAGAATGGAAGTTCGGAAGGGTTAGCCAGGAACTCGCATTTATTCATGCGCTCTTGTTTAGCCATATACAGGCAAAAGTTTTTCTTCGACTTATCGCCTGACTTGCGCCAGTAAAGCGCCTCTGTGACGTGGTACTGTCGCTTAATACGGCTTAGTTCTGGTGTTCTTGCTAAATCAACTGGGATCATCTTTCACCTCAGTAATTAATTTGTGTTCTCGGCACCAGGCCATCCATCAGCGCTTTCAGGACTTCGATAGCCTGGTCGCGTGAGATGCTGGTATTAGCGGTGAGTGCGTTAACGATTTCAGTACCAACGGCCTTGCGGTGCTTAACGTCAGCTTCACGCTTTGCCTTCTCATCAGCGATGCGTTTCTCTTCTGCCATACGGGCTGCTTCTTTCGCTTCAGCCTCACGCTTAATGCGATCTGCTTCTTCCTGAGCTTTACGCTGTTCCGCTTCAATGGCTGCTTTCTTCTCTGCTTCAGCTTTCGCAGCGGCGTCTTTAGCTTCCTGCTCGGCGCGTTCTTGTGCTTGCTTAGCCAGCAATTCAGCCTGTGCTCTTGCTGCAATCGCATCCTCTTCACGCTTCTTCGCCGCCGCCAGTTCAGCTGCTGCTTTCTCTTCGGCTTCTCGCTTGGCCTGTTCTGCTGCCTGACGCTTTAACTCTTCTTCGTGAGCAATGCGCTGGCGTTCTTCTTCCGCTTTCTTCTCTGCCAGTTCACGGTCAAACGCGTCGTTCATCAGCAACGCTATTTCGTGATCGGCTTCTATCTGTTTTTTGAGTACTTCGAGTGCTGCCTTTTCCTCAGCTTCAATGCGCAGACGCTCTTCTTCAGCAGCTTTTTCTGCTGCAATACGTTCCTGCTCGGCTTCCCACTCGGTTAGTGGTCGGCGAACTTCATCTTTCAGCGCGTCCAGTCGTTCACGAGCAATGCGGCGACTCTCATCAATCTGCTTTGGCAATGCTTTCAGTTCTGCCACAAGGTCTTTACCGGCGTTGTCGATGTATGTTTTTGAACGCGCAACCTTGTGCGCCATGGATGCGATAGCATCACGGCCTTTCTTGGTGGATACATCAGGTACCAGGCTGCGAGCTTCTTTCTCAATTTTTTCAATGATGGGATCGAGTTGCTCGTTATTGGTGAATACAGCCATTGCACTCGATTTTTCGATAACGACTAAATCCGTTACTTCACTCATGGTCTCTCCTGAAATTTGGTTGTGCGCTTCCCGTCTGCGATAGCCGGACGAGTAGGGGGAATGGGGTTAATTTAGTATTTACTTATCAGATAGCATCTTGGAAAAGGCGTCTGTCATTTCTCTTTTGAAGCGGTCAATATCAGCTTGCATATCTTTGAATGTGACGTTTTTTCGCGATTTTTGCAGCGTGTATCCGCAGCGAGCCATATACCAAAGAAAGGTATCAACCACATAGATATGACCATCACGCGGGTTGCCATTTTCGTCTGCGTTCTTAATGGTGTTATGCATGGCTTTGAACACATCTTTCTGGTCGTGAAAGTCACGCATGAACTCAGGAAGATATTCACCACTTACTAGCCATTGAGATAAAGGGTCCATAATCATTTCCTGTGCCACGGAAAACCAATTGCCGCCTTCATATCGTTGTAGGCTGACATCCACATCAAACCATCACCTATGAATCTGGCGATTAGCGCTTTGTTCTGAGCTGCACGAAGCATGTTGTGATTAATCATGATTTACCCTCCACCCGCTGCAATAACCCGGCTAAATCCATCTGCCAGCTGTTCATTGTGATTTTCTCGCGAGGTTTATCGACTGATGAGAGTTGCCACTCGTTGTCGTTGAGTTTTGATGCGTGGTACTGCTTGCCGTTGTGGGTGACTGTCATGAGGCCTCCACAAAGTCGCCATCTTCGTTTAGCTGATACCAAACATCTGCTTTTACGCCGTTATCGCCAACTTTGCTGGTGCGGATATGAATAAGTTCTCCATCTTCATCGCGATAGCAGAGAACAATTGCCCCACCTTCTGATGCGCGAGCTTTGCCTTCGATGCCGAACGCCGCCGCTACTGATTGCGATCCAGAAACTTCTGCCGCTGACTGGTTGCCAGTGTTGGTTGCCGCTGACTGGTTGCCAGTGTTGGTTGCCGATGACTGGTAGCCAGTGTTGGTTGCCGCTGACTGGTTGCCAGTGTTGGTTGCCGCTGACTGGTAGCCAGTGTTGGTTGCCGCTGACTGGTTGCCAGTGTTGGTTGCCGCTGACCGGTAGCCAGTGTTGGTTGCCGCTGACCGGTCGCCAGTGTTGGTTGCCGCTGACCGGTAGCCAGTGTTGGTTGCCGCTGACCGGTCGCCAGTGTTGGTTGCCGCTGACCGGTAGCCAGTGTTGGTTGCCGCTGACCGGTCGCCAGTGTTGGTTGCCGCTGACTGGTAGCCAGTGTTGGTTGCCGATGACTGGTAGCCAGTGTTGGTTGCCGCTGACTGGTTGCCAGTGTTGGTTGCCGCTGACCGGTCGCCAGTGTTGGTTGCCGCTGACTGGTAGCCAGTGTTGGTTGCCGCTGACTGGTTGCCAGTGTTGGTTGCCGCTGACTGGTAGCCAGGCATGATCTGCTGCTCAAGCGACTTATCAATCTTGCTCCAGATCCACTCAATCCCTCTCTGAATGAACTGAGGAAGCGTTAACTCTGCTTTAATCGTTATACTGGCGCTGGCTATTTTGGTGTCACCATCTTCTTCGCGGTCAGTCACACCGAAGGAAATGGTTTCTGCAAAGCGACTATCTGCAGGTGAGTAGTATCCAAACACATCAAATGGACACTCACACGCATGAAAACCAGAACCGCAGGCCTCAACCTTTCCTTCGTGGTGGTAAGTTTCGCCAATCGCAAACTGGTAATCCCGGCACTGCAAATCCTTATTAAACCCTTTGTAGGTAACGATAGTTTTCTGTGTCATGTGATTTCCTTTGTGATGCGCTTAAGCCGCGCCGCTGAGCTAAAGACCTCTGCATGCAAGAATATTTATGCAGAATGTTGGTGAGCGGTGGATAGCCGCAGTTCATAACTTGAGCCACTCGTAAATGACTCCAGGTATGAGGCAATAAAAAACCCGCCGTAGCGGGTCTTAAATTTCAGTCAGTCTTTGATGAACTCATCCGTTACAACCGATCGCTCCCCCGAATACAGGACAGCGCCGCCAACTTCAACGACGATAACTGCATGTGGATTAGCGTTATCGTTTAGCCATTTGATAAGCGGCTTAACTGCTTCTTCGAAACTTTGACTCTCTTCCATCGCCTTACCCTCTGTTTGTATCGTGAGCTAATAAAAAACCCGCCGGAGCGGGTTAGTCTGGGACCTTGTCTTTTAGGATTAGCGACCAGTCGTCAACTTCACCACCGAAGTGATCGTCAATTTCCTCAATGTCATACTCCTTGCTTTCGGTGTGGAGTAGCCGAAGGAATATTTCAAGGTGATCGCGACGAGTCTGGTATTGCTTTGCTCTTGCCAATTCGTGAGGGCAGAGGCGGTATGCTGCCACTGAGCTGCAATGCTTAGTCATTCGACAGCAGTGCTTGTATTGCTTTATCAGGGCCGCTAAAGCCTTTGGGTTTATCTCTGTTTTGAACTCGTCATCAGGCTCGAAGTGAATGCCATCATGCACCCCAATTTTCATACCCTTACCCTCTGTAGTTACCCGCGTAAAAAAGGCCGCCTAAGCGACCTCAGTCAGAAATAGTTATCAAGGTCACGCTTGACCCTTTCCAGGATGATTTTTGCATCATCAAGACTCTCAGCATTGAGAGCATCCCTTATGGCCATCGCCAGCTGCGTAGCGTCTGATTCGAAGTCATCAGCGCGACTCTCCCATTCGGAAGCCTCTTCCTCTGCATAGTAAATTCGATCCTCATACTCACCTTCGAGTTCTGAACGAACCTCATCGCGAAGCTTCTCCCGAATGATTTCTGATGCCTCTTCAATGGAAAGATGCGCCAGAATCGTCTCTGGCTGATGTGTGCCATATTTCAATGAGATATCGTCAGCAGACATACAACCCCCGAAAAAATGCCCGCACGGGGCGGGCTAAGAAGTCTTCTCCAATTCAACCAGAACAGAATCATCGTCTCCTGTTAGGTTGATGATGGTGGGATTACCATCACCAAGCACCGGATCTCGATGCTTGAGGCTGACTCACCCCTTTGTTTATTCACCGCAGGCCACTCGACCCGCTCGATTCGTTCTGTGCGTAATGCCGACGCCGTGCATCGCGTATCTTCTCCAGCTCGCAGTTCTTCGCAGACTGGTGATACTTGCTGATGTGGCAGACCGGTGTTCTCGGGCTGCTCGAAGCCAAATAAAAACCCGCCGAAGCGGGTTATCTTTTTTTACCGATAGAGGGGAGTCCTCCAGAAAACGTGGTCCCATCAGATTTATTGATATTCTTTAGCGTGTGATTTTTTCGTTTAACCTTCGTTTCCTGAAAGAAGCTTTTTGATTGCCTTCTGGCGTCTCTTATCGCTAGAAGATCATAGTCAGATGCTCCAGCGTGATATTTTGCTATATGCACGTCAGGGCGATTGGCTGAAAACCATCTATTACAAATCGGGCACTTCAAGTCCATCATCGTCACCTTCTCACCATTTCTTTTTAGGGTTCCTTTGATGGGAATGGTTGACAACCCTGCTCATGGCGTCCAGGTAAGGCTTTTCTTCTTCAACTCTATTAAATTCGCGCTCATAAAGCACTGTGGCTCGCTCTAAACAAAGATGGTACTCAGAAATAGATAAAGCGGCTTTGTTTGCTATTTCTTTTAGCGGAGCAGCTAGAAATATTGAGATCGGTATGAATGCCTTTTTTGACAGCTGAGCCTGAATTCTGTTGGGTTTAGGTGGCCCGGTGTCAGCGCCTGAGGATCTGTATTCTTCCTGAAGTTCTTTTCGCCTTAACCTGCGCCTGCCCTGTGAGGTTCGCGGACCATTTGATTTACCATATTTGATAACAACCATATATCACCACTATTTATTGATGCTGCTCCAGTAGCCTGACGCCTATAACTTTACCTTTTGTTTTGCTGGTCAGCCATTAGCAATGGCCTTTTGCGCCCACATTTTGCACTGAAATGCTTTGGCGGTGTGGGTGGTTACCAGCCACATGATCCAGGCCTTCTTCACGATTAGCCGTTCTCACTGCCCACACCCCAAAACATTCCCTTTATTGGTCAGCGTCAACTTCCTGCCAGTGTTGCCCATTCTCACGCCGTTCTCGCTCTCGCGCGGGGATAACCTCACACCGGCCGGATCGCACCCGGTGCTACGCCACGTTTACGTGTAGGGGTCTAAACAGGTCATTGACGCTGTAAAACTGTTTGATTGTTAATGAGCAAGCGACTTAATGTCCGCCGCGGCTTTTCTGTTGCCGCATCGCTGTGTTGTTGCGATGTGCTTATTTAAAACCATAGTTGTTTTATAGTCAACAACGATAGTTGTATTTGTAGTTGTTTTAGTTGTATTTGGTTGTTTGTGAAAGGATTTTATTTTTGATTATTTTCAGGAGAGATAATTTTGGTAATAAAAAACCCCGCCGAGGCGAGGTTTGTTTGATGGTATGTGTGGATTACCAGATGGTTGACGTCCAGAACATGCGGCCTATTACCTGCACCGAGTCTAGATCAGCCTCTTCGTCAGGGTGCTCAATATGATTAAAGCTGCGGATGCTTAGGCGGTTTGGGCCAACTCGATAGAGAATCTTAAGCCGGTTCCATCCATCCTGGCTAATGGCATAAATTTTACCGTCGATGATCTTCTTATCGTTAATATTGATTGCGACTGTAGTTCCTTCGGGAATGACAGGTTCCATGCTGTTCCCGTGAGCAGGGAAGCACAGCACACCCTCTTTATGAGCTCCTACGCGTCGCAGGGTTGCTTTAGAGAAGCGAAGCTTAAAGCCATTGTAATCATCGCGAGGGAATGTGCCGTTCCCGCATGCCAGTTCAATATCCTTCAGATATGGCACTTCAACCTCGTCATCTGGTAGTGGTGTCGCATTGTCCCACGGCTCAATAGTTCCCCACTCATCTGAAGGCGGGATTGCTTCATCCTGACCGGTTAGAAGCATCGCTCCCTTCCCAGAGCTTAACCATTCCGGCTTAACCATTAACGCATTTGCCAGCTCGACAATCTTTGTCGTCTGGCTTGCTTTACCGGTTTCAATTTTCTGGATAGCTGCCTGGCTAACCCCGACCAGATCCGCAAGCGCCTTTTGAGTAAGGCCTCGTAGTGATCTGGCTTCTTTAAGTCTTTCAGCGAGTGTTGTGTTCATAGGCGCAATGTACAACCAGAGTTTTCATCCATCAAACGAAAATGGTTGTTGACTAAATACAACCATAGTTTTATTCTTTGTTCATGTTAACCACGGAGGTTGTTATGAACCCAGTAATTAAAACCGCGATTACCATCGTCGGTTCTCAAAAAAAACTTGGCGATGCCTGCGAAGTATCTCAGCAGGCCGTTTACAAGTGGCTACACAACAAGGCGAAGGTTGCTCCTGAGCATGTTGACAGCATTGTTAGCGCAACTGGTGGAGCAATTCAGGCTCATCAGATTCGCCCGGATTTACCAAAGCTGTTCCCGAAAGCAGAACAGCCAGCTGCATAGCAGTAAACGCTCTTTAAAAATCTGAAACCTAAATTCAAACGGCTGAGAAATCAGCCGAATCAACTAATTACATAGGAATTTAACATATGCGAAGTTTAACAACACGCAACAACGTGGAGGCCCGACGAATCGAAACGTGGCTTCACAGTCAGATCGCAGAAATCGGTACGACCACCATCGCTAAGGTAGCTGGCGTTAACAAATCAACGGTTACTCGCTGGCGTGAAAACCTGCTGCCGAATATGTCGCTTTTGCTGTCAATCCTGATTGCTAACCGGGATGGAGTGAAAGGGGATTTTGAAGCATGAGTATCGGAAATGACGAAAGCCGCTCTGCGCGAACAGAAGCGGCCTTCAGGTGGAATTAACTGGATCAATTCACAGGAGTAATTATGCCTAAGAAAACTCGTTTTTACCAGGCGTCAGTACATAAAAATATTGCTCGTGACCGGTTCATCAAATCCTGTAACCCGGCTGTCGGTACAAAGCTGAGAGCCATCATCGAAGAACTAAAGCGGAAGGAGAGCGGTCATGAGTAGCCCTGCAACAGTAACACCAATAAGACCGT
Organism: Citrobacter sp. B72; assembly: GCF_016894305.1. Lineage (NCBI taxonomy): Bacteria > Pseudomonadati > Pseudomonadota > Gammaproteobacteria > Enterobacterales > Enterobacteriaceae > Citrobacter > Citrobacter sp. B72. The sequence goes on along the minus strand of NZ_CP069801.1, from coordinate 3,802,273 downwards.
CTCTGGCGGTCGTGGAGCGTCGCGTGGCAGAACTTGAAGATGGATACACCCGTCTTGCAAATGCCCTGTATGACGAGCTTATCGGCGCAGATTTAACGAAGAATCAGAGCAAGGTTGCTCATGCCATTTGCCGTAAAACATACGGCTTTGGTAAGAAACTGGATCGCATATCTGACAGCCAGTTAGCTCAACTTACCAGGCTGCCAAGACAGAAGGTCAACAAGGCCAAGAATGAGCTTATTGCAATGAAGGTAATCATTCGTGAAGGCAGTCAAATCGGGCCAAACAAGAACATCACAGAATGGGAAATCGAAGGGTGTCACTACTCTGGTGATAATGTCACTACATTGGTGACAAAAAATGTCACCAAAACGGTGACAGCCATGTCACCAAAACAGGGACACACAAAAGAAACTATTACAAAAGAAAAGAAAGAAAGTAAAAACACTCTGCCCGAACAAGTTCGAGCGGAGGACGAAAAATCACTTCAGCCTACAAACAAACACCAGGCCACTGACGAAGCATTCGAGTCGATTTTCTGGCTTGCAGGAATGCGTAAACTGGAAAAGAAAAAATCCAAGTCAGCATTCAGAACTCAGTACCAGGAGTGGCGTAGCGCTAACGGTGGCACCCCTGAGCAGTTCGCCATGTTCCTTGCAGGTGATATCGCTTCCCGTATCGGCAAACAGTTCGGCTTCGACAAGCTTCACCCGACCACTTACCTGAATGGCAAGCGGTGGGAGGACGAGAAGCCATCAGCAGATCCTGATTCCTCCGGACAGAAGCCGACCGTGACCGTCAGTAAGAGCGGATACGTTTACTACTGAGGTGACGATGAAATCACGACTCAAGGCATTGCTGATCGCCGGTTATAACCACGGCTTGTTGAGTGATGAGTTTGTCCGGTACTGGTTCAACAAGTTTGATTTGAGGGCATCATGATGACGCCAAGTCAATTAAGTGACCTGCTATGGAATCAGGTAGAACGGGTAGCAAAATATCTTCTGCCGAATGGGAAGCGGGAAAGCCACGAATGGGTGGCCGGAAGTATCAACGGCGAGTCAGGAAAGAGCCTCAAGGTTAATCTGGCAGGGAAGAAAGTCTGGTCTGATTTTGCTGAAGGAACCGCTGGCGATCTGCTGGACCTCTGGGTAGCCGTAAGGGATTGCGGATTGCACCAGGCGATGACAGAAGCCAAAGAGTTTTTGGGCATCAAGGACGACGATCACCACTTCTCAGCCAAGCAGCAAAAGAAATTCTCCCGACCAGACCGCAAGAAAGTAGCCCGTTACCTCACCAAAACCGAAAAACACATCGAATATCTAGCCACTCGAGGGATCTCCGCAGAGACGGCGAAGCTGTACGAAGTTGCTTCGGCTAAGGTCTGGAATGGAGAGCGTGAACTGGAAGCACTAGCATTTCCCTACAAACGTGACGGTGAGTTGTTGCAGGTTAAGCGCATCAGCACCGAACGGCCTGATGGGAAGAAGGTCATCATGGCTGAGGGTGATTGTGAGCCGTGTCTTTATGGCTGGCAGGCTATCCCGAAGAACATGCGGATCGTCATCCTGTGTGAAGGTGAAATCGACTGCATGAGTTACTACCAGTACGGCTTCCCTGCGCTTTCCGTTCCGTTCGGCGGGGGGAAGGGGGCAAAACAGCAGTGGATAGAGTTCGAATATCACAACCTCGACCGGTTCGACGAAATCTGGATCAGCATGGACAGCGACGAAGTAGGCCAGGCTGCCGCCAGAGAGATTGCAACTCGTCTCGGTGAGCACCGATGCCGACTGGTCAAACTGCCTCACAAAGATATCAACGAATGTCTGATGGCTGGCATCTCTTCAGACGACATCGTTGGATATCTTGAACGGGCATCATTTTTCGACCCGGAGGAACTTTACAGTGCCAGAGAGTTTTATCAGGACACCATCAACGCCTTCTACGGAAAAGAGCAAAGCCTGTTTTACAGCCCGTGGGAATGCCTGAATCACAATTTCGCCTTCCGCCAGGCCGAGTTGTCACTGGTTAACGGCGTTAACGGGCATGGAAAGACTGAAGTAGTTGGTCATATGGCTCTGGAAGCCATGCGTCAGGGGGTTAAGACCTGCATCGCCTCGCTGGAGATTAAGCCCGGCATTTTACTTAAACGCCTTACCAGGCAATCAACTTGCCTGAAGCTTCCCCCACAACTTGAAATTGAATCTGCCTTCAAATTTTACGATGACCGGCTATGGCTATTCGGCCTGACGGGAACCGCAAAGGCTGATCGGCTGATCGAAATCTTCACCTACGCATGGAAGCGATACGGCATTGAGTTGTTCATTATCGACAGCCTGATGAAATGCGGAATAGGGGATGATGACTACAACGGACAGAAAGCCTTCGTAGACGCTCTGTGTGACTTCAAAAACAAAACTAATACCCACGTCCTACTCGTTACTCACAGTCGCAAAGGTGACAGCGAGGAGAAGCCTACAGGGAAGATGGACGTTAAGGGGTCAGGGTCGATCACCGACCTAACCGATAACCTGTTCATCATCTGGAGAAACAAGCTTCGAGAGAAGGCAATTCAGAAAGATCAGCAGGGTGAAGAACTGGATGACAAGGAACGCAAGGCACTGGGCGCTCCAGCGTCCGTCCTGATGCTTGAAAAGCAGCGTAATGGCGAGGGATGGGAAGGTGGGATCCCGCTGTATCTCGACCCTGCATCACACCAGTTTTTACCAACCGAAACAGCATCTCCATTTAGCTACATCGCCAATATGCCGCAGTCGGAATATGACGAGGTATGGGCAAGCAACAACGTAAGGTGACTAACATGAAAGAAGCACGTAACACCAGAGAAATCATTGAACAGGAATATAGCGAATTCCCTGAAACCATTCTCCACGCAGAACTATGCCGCGCCTGTGCTCGCGTAGACGGCCGCAGTATTAAGCAGTCGCTTAAGGCCTTTGCACTGGCACGTATCGATAAGGTTGAGAGCAAGCCACTTAAAGGCGCACTGGAGCAGATGGCATCAAGCATGTTTCCTGAGACAGAGATAGCCCGCATACGCGCATGTGTAGGTCGCATGGAATCGGCACTGGTTAAGACATTCGGAGTGAAGCGAGCATGACTGAACCTTACATAGCAGAGCTATCTGCAAGCGTGGCCGTGATAGTCGGCCTTTTTTATGCAATACGCAAAAACATCGATTAACAGGCCTGCTTAGCGGGCCTTTTTTATGAGGGTAGGATTATGAACGTATACGAAATGGAAGGGTTTCTCCGTGGCAAATGTCTGCCCGGTGACATGAAAGTTAACGAGAGCAATGCGCAGTATCTGGTGCGTAAATTCAGTGAATTCGAATCAAAACTTTCCGAGTCTCAGCGCGAGTTCCGGGCAGCAGACGCGACTATTCACAATCTTGAACTGAAACTCACAGACATGGCAGTACAGCTCGCTAACGCCGAGAGCAAGTGCAGGGAGCTGGCGGCGGAGAATGCGGGGCTGAATAAATTCATCACTCAGAGTTGCTACGTGTTTGATGGCGAGCAGCATGAAATATCAGATGCTTATATCTGCGCTACAGATGGCGGAATGCCAGAAACCCAAACAACAGACGCTTTTCTTAATGACGTACTGGTTAAGTCCCGCAAGGAAGGAGCTTACTTTGTAGCGAACAGAATGCTTGCTGCATGGGATGCTGGTTTTATTGATGATACCGCGAAGAACGCCGCTGATATTGCCCGGATGATCCTTACCTCCACAGAGTTTATGGCTGCTGCGCCGGAAGGGGATTTTGACCGCTCGTTCGCTGATGGCGTACTTGAAGATATTGCCGCCCAGATTCGCAAAGGAGCAGCGCTATGAGCAAGTCAATCGCAGATGGCGCAAAACTGACGCCGGAAACATACGCTGATTTTGTTGAACGCCTGAAATATCACCATCGCGGAGAAGGTGTTAGCCGCCATATCACCGCAGACCCAATTTTCATGGTTCAGAAGCAGTCCACAATTTACGGTATGGACACCGATTATTGCGATGGACGTTTCGTAGCGTTCGAAGATAGCGTCTGGTTTTCCCCACAAGAATACTGGGATGACCTGGACGATGATGAACAGGCTGATCTCAATGCTGAATGTGAGGAAACATACGACACGACATTCACAGATCTTAGTGAAGATACTCAGTGGTCTGTTCTCGAAGATCTCGAAAATCATACTGTAAGCGGGTTCAAAAAAGAATGGCAGCACGTAAACGCGCACCTTACCAGAGAGGCCGCTGAGGCGTTCATTCGACGAAAACAGCACGACTATCCACCACTTCGAGTTTACGTCGAAAGCATGTATTTCGGGTGGGAGTATCGGGAAATCATCAATGCCCTTTGTGATGGGCGCTTAGTTCTCGCAGATACCCAGGAGGCAGCCCAATGACAACACTCAACAAACAGGCGCTGCGTGAAGCGGCGGAGAAAGCCACCCAGGGAGAATGGTGGTCTGATGTTGTCGAAACTGACGGCGAATACGGTGAGGGTGAAGACAGAGCGTCTGGATACCATTCATACGCGGTTTACGTCGGTAGCGAGTCATTGCTCGATATGACCAACTCTACAGCCGCGTGCATTCACGAAGAGTATGATCACGATTACCACATGGCTTGGGATGAGACAGTCAAACGCAACGCTGAATTTATCGCTGCCGCTAACCCGTCCACCGTTCTGGCGCTGTTGGATGAGCTGGAAACTAAAGAAGAACAGCGCGCCAATTGGTTTCAGATGGCTCAGAAGTTAGGCGAGGATTTGGATGCCGCAGAGAAGCGCATAGCAGAGCATAACTTTGAAAATCGGTTACTGGCTAATGCTGATCGCGATATCAAAGCATTGCGACAGCGCATAGCTGAACTGGAGGCGCGGACGCCATACGGCTATCTAAGGCAGTGTGACGGGCAGATTCAAATATCTATTGGTAGCGAGCAACCTCATAACCGCTCTGGCGGCTACGCTACGCCGTGGTTCGCAATCTACACCGCCGCAGCCGGTAAAGGAGAGGCATCATGAGCACTATTACCAGAGAACTGGCAAAGCTGTTCAGAAAAATTACGAATTCTGAAATTGATGCGGAGGGAAACGCTCATGTTGTTTTATCTCCTGCTGATAGCCTCCTGATTAATAATGCGCGTATCGCACTGGCATCGCTCGAAGCGGAGGCTGTGGCGTGCATTGACCGGGCTAATCTGGACTATCTGGAGTCGGGAGCTGACGCTGATGTTTGGCCTGCATCCGGGGCCGGTTCGGATGATGTGTTGCTCTACGCAGCACCACAGTTACCGCAGCCAGCGGTGTTATCAGTGCCAGATGAAATACCGAAACTGAAAGATGGGATGGGCTTTAAGTATGTGAAAGATGGCGTCCGATATTCCTTAAATTATGCCAACGGATGGAACGCCTGCCGCGCCGCCATGCTTCAGGCTGGCAACTATCCGGTAACTCCGGATGGTTTAGTGAGTTGTGGTGAAAATTGCTGGTCATGTGGAAAGTATTTTACATACGAACAGCACTCTGAATGCGACGGATACTGCCCACACTGCGACTCGCCTGTTGATCTTGATGATGAAGAAGATGAGCAATCGAAATCACTGCCAGCCAATCCTACAGAAGAGATGATCTCCAATGCATGGAGGGAGGCGCTCGGTAAATGCGACCATGAAACCATAAGGCGCATGTATGTAGCTATGTTTGCAGCAGCACCGCAGCAGGAGGTGAAGTGATTGCAAATCGACCTGGTTAAACACCCGGGCGGCGTATTCTCTCCAGCAAACGAAACAGACCTCGAGAGACTCCAGCGATTCAAAAATGGCGAAACCTACGTAGCCGAAATCAAACTCACCAGAAACCCCGCGCATCATCGCAAAGCCTTTGCATTCTTCCAGTTCTGTTATGACCACTGGACATCAGAAAACACTGGTTACGAATGCTCAGACGAACACACGCAGAAAGAAGAGTTCCGGAAGAATTTAACCATTCTCGCCGGATTCTATGACGTGGTTACGACGATACGCGGGGAAACAAAGGTGAGGGCCAAGAGCCTGGCATTCGCATCAATGGATCAGGAGGAGTTCGAGCGATGTTACAGCTCGCTGATTAACGCCGCCATAAAACACGTATTCGCCGGGACAACAGACCCGGCAATACTCAACCGATTACAGTCATTCTTCTGAGGAGGAAACATGGCTGATTTACGCAAAGCTGCACGAGGCCGTGAGTGCCAGGTGCGCATCCCGGGCGTATGTAACGGAAACCCTGAAACAACAATCCTTGCTCATATTCGGCTTGCTGGACTATGCGGTACCGGTATTAAGCCGCCAGACCTGATCGCCACGGTGGCATACAGCCGGTTCCACGACGAGATAGACCGTCGCACTCATCTTGTGGATGCGGAATATGCGAAAGAGTGCGCTCTGGAAGGAATGGCGCGAACGCAGGTTATGTGGCTGAAAGAGGGGCTAGTGAAGATATGAACGAATATCGAATTAGCCTTGCGTGGCCTCCAAGCAATAACCGGTATTACAGGCACAACAGAGGGCGAACGCACATCAGCACGGAAGGCAAGGCATACCGCGATCTGGTAGCGGAAGTCATCAAGGAAGAGATGCTCGACATTGGCGTGGCTTGCCCACTGAAGGTTCGCATTGAGTGTTACATGCCGGATCGCCGCCGTCGCGACCTTGACAACCTGCAAAAAGCAGCATTCGACGCGCTGACTAAAGCCGGGTTCTGGATGGATGACGTTCAGGTGGTGGATTACCGGGTGGTGAAAATGCCGATCGTCAAAGGTGGTCGCCTTGAGCTGACGATTACTGAACTGGAGGACGCATGACATTCGAATCCTACTTTGCTGATCACCTTCGACTGCGCTGGACACGGTTACGCATCTATCGTCGACCGGGATCATTCGCCACTGACTACCGGATATTACGCAATTACATCAGTCGCTATAAACCATCAGGAGCAGAAGCATGAATCTCGAAAACACACTGAAATTCCACTTTGCGAAATCAACGATGATTAGCGACTCACCACGCGCCACGGCATCAGACTCTTTGACCGGAACTGACATCATGGCGGCAATTGGCATGACACAAACACGCGCCGCTCTCGGGTTTAGCGCTTTCCTCGGCAAGATGGATATCAGCGACTATGACCGCGACCGGGCGATCAAACTTTTAACTCAATATGCAATGGAGCAGTGCGACAAGGTTGCAGCCTTACGCAAGCTCGAGACAGATATTAAGCTGAAAGTGATGCAAGTACTCGCAACGTTCGCATTTGCTGACTACGCACGCAGCGCTGCCAGCACCAGAACGTGCGACTGCTGCCAGGGTAATAAATTTGTCGAAGCGCAGATGATGACGATGAAGCATATCGGCAGACCTAACCTGGAGGAAAGGCGGGAAATGGTTAAGGTGCTTTGCCACAAATGCAAAGGGAAGGGGGTACTGACCAATGCATGCCAGTGTAATGGGAAGGGTGTGGTTATCGACAAAGAGAAAACTATTCTACAAGGCGGCGTACCGGTTTATAAAACGTGCGGCCGGTGCAATGGTCGTGGATATGCGAGATTGCTACCGGATAGCGTCCGTAAATACATCTGCGCGACGGTGATTGATGTTCCTGAAACCACGTGGCGCAGGTCGTACAAGGATTTCTTTGAAAGCCTGGTAGGTGAGTGCATTAAACAGGAGGAGTACGCAAACAGGATGTTGAACAAAGTCACACAGTAGTGAATATTTTCTACGAGATAGGATTTATCTAGAAAATCACACTTTACAAAGTGGCGATTTTTGTTTAATCTGAACTCAATGATGGAGTAGTGCATTCATTCGATGGCCCTGAGTTAATATCTCGGGGCTTTTTTGTATCTGCATAACAGGTAAGAGCATTCCAAGTGGTTGCGCAGCCGCTCTTGAATTCACCATTAAGCTGGGAGTGCTCTTTCCGTTTGGCAGATTCACCAAGTGGTGGCTAGTGCTTCTGGGGCTCTAGTTTGTTGGTTTAATTCCGTCATCTTCCGCCAAATTCCTACCAGGACCATAAGAGCGAAAGCTCAACGCACTACCCTCATCTTGCCAGCCGCGCCGCTGGCTTTTTTATTGCAGGCCGCAGATATCACTTCCAGATGCCACGTAGCTATCAGAGTCTGACGGCCTTTTCTCTATCACGCACAGCACCCGCTACTAACGCGAGGTGAGAGCATGTACCGCATGGATAAAATCAGAGAGTGGCTCAGTTACTGGGTTGGAGGCTTAACAACCATGGGTGGCGTTTTATCGCTAAACGACTGGGCAATCATCATTGGTATCGTCTGCACGATAGGGACGTTCGGTGTTAACTGGTACTACAAACGCAAAGAGCGAGAGGATCGGCTAAATGGCAATGTCTCCGGCGCTCAGAAATAGCATTATCGCTGCACTCGGAACCGGGGCTGTTAGTATTGCCACGGTAATGGTATCTGGCAAGACAGGCCTCGAAGGTCGCGAGCATTACCCATACAAAGACGTGGTGGGAATTGTCACCGTATGCGATGGCCACACCGGAAGCGATATCATCTGGGGCAAATATTACTCCGACAAAGAGTGTGATGCGCTAACACGAAAAGACATGGCGCGCATTGCTGCTCAGGTTGATCCGCATATCAAAGTGCAGACATCAGAAACCCAGCGAGCTGCAATCTACAGTTTCGCATACAACGTCGGCGCTACCTCCACCATCAACTCCACTCTACTGAAGAAACTCAACGTCAAAGACTACGCCGGAGCATGCTCTGAGCTTAAGCGTTGGGTGTATGCCGGTGGCAAGAAGTGGAAAGGTCTGATGAACCGGCGCGATGTTGAATATGAGGTTTGCACCTGGAGTCAGAAATGAGCAGGTTAACCGCAATCATCATTGCCGTTGTCGTCTGCATCATCATGTCGCTTGGCTGGGCTGTTAATCACTACCGCGACAACGCCACCGAATACAAGAAGCAGCGCGATGAGAAAACTCAGGCGCTTAATCTGGCTAACGCCACCATCACCGACATGACAACCCGGCAGCGAGATGTTGCTGCACTGGATGCCAAATACACTCAGGACTTAGCTGATGCGAAAAAGCAGCTTGATGATTTGCAGCGTTGTATTCGTGATGGCAAGTGTGGGTTGCGCGTCAACGCAAAATGTCCCGCGAACGGAACGGCCAGCACCGGCAGCCTGGGCGATGCTTCCGGCCCCCGACTTACAGACTCCGCTCAACGGGATTATTTCACCCTCAGAGAGCGAATCGTCACAGTGACGAAGCAGGTCGAATATCTGCAGGAATACATCAACACGCAGTGCCTGAAATAACCAAGCCTCGCAATAGCGGGGCTTTTTTTATACCCGAATTTCACCGCGCATCTCACGCGCATTTCACCACTCAGAACCTTTCAGGATGACCCTTGAGGATACCGGCTGGCTGTCGGAGCCTCTGAGGGCCGGATTTCCTGTGAGACAAGGTTCATCGCTAAAAGGTAATTACCGACATGACAAATCAAACCGTTAATGTCTACGGCATTTCTGTCCGGGTTGACTCCGCAGGGAGATATAACCTGAACGATCTGCATGCGGCAGCCGTTTCCAATGGAGAGGCGACAGAATCACAAAGGCCGAACAAATTTATTCGAAGCGCGGCTGTAAAACGTTTTGTTTCTGCACTAGATTCCAGAGGACAAAAATGTCGTCTGAAAGTAAATCAATCACTTAGTGTAGTTAACGGTGGTGTTAACCAAGGTGTATGGGCTGCCGAGTTGTTAGCGATTCGATATGCCGCCTGGATTAAGCCGGAGTTTGAAATCCGCGTTTATGAAACCTTCCGCGAGGCCGTGCTCAACGGGCTTAGCAATATGAACAGACTCAACCGCCTCGACTTACTGATCGCCAATGAGACCAAAGAGGTCAGTGCCTGCGCACGGGCAATGAACAAGTGGGGCGTCGGTGGCCGCAAGAAACTGCTCAACTGCGCGCGTGATCGGATCGTCAGCCAGATGGATCCTGATATGGTCACGCTGATGGAAGCGAAAGCTGGGTAACCGGCTCAAAATTGAGCTCGTCGGCAAGAGAGCCACTTTCACAACGGCTCTTCATTACAGAAGCTCTTCACTGAGGGGCTTCGATAATGACAACGTGAGGTAATTATTATGGCAAAACCGGACTGGGGAGCACTGCAAGACCAGTTCCTCGCCGAGCATGCCAAAACAGGTATTTCCCCCAAAGACTGGTGCCAGGCTCAGGGACTGAATTACGCATCTGCGAAACGCTACATCAAAGTAACGTCGTATGGTGCGAAATCGCAGAAAGAAGCTGCGAAAAAAAATGCGAATTCGCAAAAGGGAAAGGGTGAGGCCAGTAAATCCGGGAGGGTGAAAAAATCCGACCGTGAAACAGGCGGCGCCAAAAAATCCCCAGACGCGAAACCGATACGTGGATCACGCACCGCACCGCCCACGAACGCCTTCCAGCCTGGAAACCAGAATGCACTGAAGCACGGCGGCTACGGTCGCAGGATGCTGCTCTCTGACGCAATCACCGAAGACGCCCGGTCACTCACGCTCGACGATGAGCTTTTCTGGCTGCGCGCTGCGAACCTGACGGCGGCGGAGAACATCGGGCGCTGGCAGGCTGAGCTTGAGCTGCCAACGGACGAGAAGGTGAAGGAACTGCACTCACTGATTTCCTCTGCTGAAAAGGCCATGCACCGCAATACACAGAGAATTGAATCTTTGGAATACACCAAAGGATCAATAGAAAAGCTTCGGATAGATTCCGCTTACCGCGAGCGCGCCACTGAGAAGGTGGAGATGGAAATCGACATCATGAAGGACGGCGACAGCGACAACGCGATCGTCGTTCACAACACCCTGCCGATACCTGGGAGATGATATGGCCGACATTTACCTCCCGACGCTGCATGAAGGGCAGTTAAAGGTATGGTCTGATTCCTGGGATAGTCAGCTTCATGCGGTCCGCTGTGGCCGCCGCTGGGGTAAGACATTCATGCTTTCCAGCGCCGCGGTGACCTACGCCACAGCGCCATTCAAACGACCTGGTATGGATATTGAACTCGGCGGCAGGGTGGGTATTTTTACTGCTGAATATCGTCAGTATCAGGAAATTTACGACAAGCTGGAAGAAATCCTGCTGCCGCTGAAAAAGAGTTTTAGCCGACAGGAAAAGCGCCTGCTGCTGAAGAACGGCGGGAAGATCGACTTCTGGGTCACCAACGACAACAAACTGGCTGGTCGTGGTCGTGAATACGAAATCATCCTGATAGACGAGGCGGCATTTACCAAGTCGCCGGAGATGCTGAGGGAGATCTGGCCAAAGTCGATTAAGCCAACGCTGCTTACGACGAAAGGCCGGGCCTACGTATTTTCAACGCCGGACGGCGTTGACGAAGAAAACTTCTTTTACGCTATCTGCAATAACAAGTCGCTGGGATTCGTTGAGCATCATGCACCAACGTCCTCAAACCCCTTTGTTCCCCCTGAGGAACTGGAAAAAGAGAGCCAGAACAATGACCCTCGTGTCTTCCAGCAGGAGTTTGAAGCGAAGTTTGTCGACTGGTCTGCAGCCTCTCTCTTCGACATCAAAAAGTGGTTCGAGGGTGAAAATCAGGATCAGCCTGTCGATTACCCTGAAATGTGTCAGGCCGTCTTCGCTGTCATGGATACCGCCGTCAAAGGTGGATCTGAGCATGACGGCACGGCGGTAGTGTATTACGCCGTCGACACCCGGCCCGGCATTCAGCGCCTCACCATTCTGGACTGGGATGTCGTGCAGATTGACGGCGCGCTGCTGGAAACGTGGATGCCGTCGGTATTTGACCGTCTCAACGAGCTTTCCGGCCAGTGTGTTGCCATCAACGGCAGCCTGGGCGTGTTCATTGAAGACGCCAGTATGGGCAGCATCCTCCTGCAGAAGGGCGAAAGCCTGGGATGGCCGGTCAACAAAATAGAGTCCGCCCTGACCAGCAAAGGAAAGGACGAGCGCGCCATCATGGCCTCCGGTTACCACTATCGCGGCCTGGCGAAGATTTCCCGATACGCCTACGAGAAGACAGCCGTCTTCAAAGGCGAGACAGCAAACCATCTGCATAAGCAGGTTTCCCGATTCCACCTTGCCGACAAGAAAGCGCATAAGCGCGCCGATGACCTGCTCGATGATTACACCTACGGGCTGATCATCGCCTTCGGCAGCGGCGACGCAATCTGACGAGAGAACCAATGAACGAAGACGATTTCGAAATCGGCAGCTGCTCTCCAGAGTTGATGGCATTGCTGGACAGCGACGATATTCAGCCTGGTTCCTCGGCTGGGTATCAGGCCTGCAAGACGATTTATCTCTTCCACCCCCTGGGCGGAAAGATGGTGGATCGCCCGATTAAAATGGCGATGAATGAGCCGCGCACCGTGCATGTTGCCCAGTCGTACGGCCTTGAGCAGCGCCTGCGCGACGCGTTCGAGCGCGAATGGAAAGAGATGGGTGCGAACCAGCACATCGCCAACGCCGCGCGCATAGCCCGTATTTACGGCGTATCAGCGATAGCAATGCTGGTGGATAACCAGGAGCCGAATGAATCGCTGGACTACCGCACGCTGTACAAGCACAACGTCAGCTTTAACATTCTCGATCCGTTGAATACCGCGGGCAGTATCGTGCTGAACCAGGACCCAAACGCCCATGACTTCCAGAAAGTCGAAGGCATTCGTGTGGCTGGCAAGCCATACCACAAATCGCGATGCATAGTCGCGCAGAACGAAGATCCTATTTATCTCGCGTACAACCCTGCGGCGTTCGGGTTCACCGGACGCAGTGTGTATCAGCGTGCGCTTTTCCCGCTGAAATCCTTCATTCAGACCATGCGTACCGACGACATGGTTGCGGTGAAGGGCGGTCTGCTGGTGACGAAAATCGCTAGTGCTGGCGCGGTCGTTAACAAAGTCATGCAGGCGCTTGGCGGAATGAAGCGCATGATGTTGAAGCGAGGGAAAACAGGAGAAGTTCTGCAGATTGGCCCGCAAGATGGAATTGAGTCAATCGACCTGAGCAACCTGGAAAAGCCTCTCGACTCTGCGCGTAAGCACATTCTCGAGAACGTGGCCGCCGCCGCCGACATGCCAGCGATCATCCTCAACTCTGAGACATTCGCCCAGGGCTTCGGTGAAGGCACTGAAGATGCCCGCGCCGTGGCGGTGTACATCGACAACATCCGCGAGTGGCTGGACCCGCTTTATGCGTTCTTCATCCGCGTGTGCCAGTACCGCGCCTGGAGCATTGAATTCTTCGAGTCGCTGCGTGCTGACTTCCCGGAGCTGAAAAACACCTACAGCGTGTATTTCGCGAGCTGGATAAACAACTTCGAATATCGCTGGCCGTCCTCCCTGAAAGAGCCGGAAAGCGAGAAGGTGAAGGTCGACGAAACGCGGTTTAAGGCTATCGTCAGCATGCTGGAAGTGGTGCTGCCGCAGCTCACGGCGGACCCTGAGAACCGGGCGACGCTTATCGAGTGGGCGTGCGAAAACGCCAATGCCAACGAGAACCTTTTCCCTCAGCGGCTTAACCTCGATTACGACTCGCTGAAAGATAACCCACCGCCGGAGCCGCCGAAAGCTGAAGAGCCGGGCGGCGGGATGATGCTATGAGCAAATTCTCCAGAACAGTAAGGGAGGCGGTTAAATTCTTCTTGCGCAATGGCTATACCTCGAGAGAGGAGCTGGAGCGATGGCAGGGAATTATTCGCCAAGCGGCAGAAAGCGAAACCCATGATGACTACATATCAAGGGTGTCAGATAAGCTTAGATCAACCTATGAGATGCAGGTCAACAGGGCTAAGGCTCTGGATCGGCATCCAGGGTTGTCTCGCTTTACTCTGAATTACATGGAGCCGAAGTTAAGAAGCGAGCTTGATAGACGCATCCTGGCTAGCGCCGACTTAATTAAGTTAAACCGTACAGGCGCGATAAACAAAACAGTCCAGAGATTTAGTGGGTGGGCTACCAGCATCCCTGTGCAGGATTACGTTGGAGGTGGACTGTCGCCATCATCCAAAAGCGGGGTTAATTACAACTGTGATCACATTCAGAAAAGCGCCTTGCAAATTGATTTTGAAGCGCGCCGGGTGATGATTGATCAGAACCATAAACTCATTGCAAACATCGACAACATCATAGCTGCCAGTAATAACGCCATAGCTGCAGAGTGGCATAGTCACTGGCGGCAAGCGGGTTATGACTACAGGGAAGATCACAAAGAGCGCGATAAGGTGGTCTATCTCATTCGCGGTAACTGGGCGCAAAAAAACGGTTACGTGAAGGTGGGGCCTTCCGGGTACCTTGATGAAATTACGCAGCCCGGTGAAGAGGTTTTTTGCCGGTGTTACGTAACCTATCTGTACAACCTCCGGAGTATTCCTGAACACATGCTGACCCAGAAGGGGCAGAAGTTCATGGCGTCTATGAAATAAGCATAGGAGCATTAAAACGTGGCTATTTTTGGCAGCGGGATAATGTTCCGTCAGGGTAAGTTCGTCTTCCTGATCCAGCGCTCGGATGATGGCACGTGGTGCCAGCCTGGCGGAACGGTAGAGCCGGGCGAACTGGCTATTGACGCCGCCCGCCGCGAGGTGCTGGAAGAGGTGGGCTATCAGTACGATGGTCCGCTGACCCCGCACAGCATATACGGCGATTATCTGACGTTTCGCGCTGAGGTGCCGGAGAGGTTCGAGGCGAAGCTTAACGATGAATCGCTGGCCGCCGGATGGTTTCACATTGACGATCTGCCCAAACCGCTTCATCAGCCCTTCGCTGAGATGCTGGCGCAGCAGGCGCTCAATGAGACCGAGGTGGCCGCGCTCATCGCTGACGGGACGCTAAGCAGCCCGCAATTCTTTATCAACATGTGGATGTTCGCCATCCGGGTGACCGGAACAGGGGTTACCTGGCGCTCTGCAGATCAACAGATGGCCTTCCGTAACCCGGACGACTATCTCACCCCAGAGTTTCTCCAGAGAGTTGCCGGTGTACCGCTTATCTGGCTGCACCCGGAGAAAAACAAGCTCGATAGCGATGAATTTGCGAAGCGTGTTATCGGCACCCTGACGAACAGTTGGGTTGCTGATAATGGCGAGGTCTGGACTATTGGCCGGGTGTACGACGCTGAAGCCGCCGAAATTATGGCGACACGGCAGCTGAGTACCTCGCCAACCGTCACCTACAGCGAAGCGCAGGACTCAATCATCAAAATCGACGGTCAGCCTCTATTGGTGGAAGGTTCCCCGGTATTGCTCGACCACGTTGCAATTTGTGAACAGGGCGTATGGGACAAGCTCCTTGCCCCTACTGGTGTTAAATCTGATTCCATTCCAAACGAGGCTGAAAAGATGGACGAGGAAAAAATCGTAGCGCTAATCAATAAGGCGATTGACGCACGCATGGCTAAGGCTGACGCAGAAGCAGCAGACCTGAAGGCCAAGGCCGATGCCGAAGAAGCAGCCAAGAAAGAAAAGGCTGATGCTGAGGCAAAAGAGGCCGAAGAGGCGAAAGCCAAAGCTGACGCGGAAGAGAAAGCCGCGAAGGAAAAAGCGGATGCCGAGGCAAAAGAGAAGGCTGATGCTGAGGCGGCAGAAGAAAAGGCGGCAAAAGAGAAAGCAGACTCTGAACTACGTCAGCAGATTGCCGATCTTAAAACGCGCATCCCAACCGAGTTAAGCGA
The DNA here is from genome assembly GCF_016894305.1 of Citrobacter sp. B72. Taxonomy (NCBI): domain Bacteria; kingdom Pseudomonadati; phylum Pseudomonadota; class Gammaproteobacteria; order Enterobacterales; family Enterobacteriaceae; genus Citrobacter; species Citrobacter sp. B72. Next base: position 3,786,505 of record NZ_CP069801.1, on the reverse strand, counting down.
TGAAGAGCGCAACGAAGTCGCCGATGCACAGGTGAAGGCAGATAGCGTGTTCTCCTGCTTCGGAAAGCGCGCGCCGATTCCGCTCTCTGGTGAAAAGCCGCTGGCATATCGCCGCCGCCTGATGATCCAGCTGCAGGAGCATTCGCCTGACTTCAAATCCGTCGACCTGTCCTCTATCGCTGACTCTGCCCTGCTGAGCGTGGCCGAGAAGACGATCTACGCCGACGCGCAGAAATCGGCAAGCCTGTCTGTTGGCCCTGGCATGCTGCGCGAAATTAAACGCGCTGATGCGACCGGTCGCCAGATCAGCACCTTCGAAGGCGATCCTGCTGCCACCTGGGCTCCGTTCCAGTCCGGCAAGCGTCAGGTCACCAGTTTTAACAACCAGGCTTAACGGGAGCTCTCAAGCATGGCTAACTTATCTCTTAACCCGATGGCAACCACGAATGCGCTTGGCTCCTTCGGTGTGCAGTCCGACGGTTATATTCAGGGCGTGGCGCTTGATGACCCGGCTAACCGCTTTAACCTGGCGGCGGGTACTGTGGCGGCAACGGAAACCAAACCTCTCTGGGGCGGTCTGCCGGTTGCTGAGCTTCTGCCTGGCACCAGTTCAATCCCGCGCGGTTCTTACATCCGTCGCGCTGTGTCTGTTACCGAACTGGAAGGCTTTACCGTCTTCAATCAGGCTCACAACGGCCTGACCACTCCTCAGTCACCGGTTCCGCTGTACGCCTCCGGCATGAGCGTTTCGTACTACCGCCTGGGCTCTAACATGCGCGTGCCGCTGAAAGCCTCTGCGCAGGTTGTTGCGCTGGGCACCTCCGGTGCTTCAGTGAAAACGCCGCTGGCCTGGGACTTCGTGAACAACCAGATCACCACTGCGGCGGCGGCCGGTTTCGCCGGTTCTGATATTGCGACAACAGCAGTGACCTATGCCAATGGTGTGGCGACAGCGGTAACCGCTTCAGCTCATGGCCTGACTGCTGGTCAGTACGTGAAAATCAGCGGCGTCGCTCCTGCGGCGTACAACGGCACAGTAGTCGTGCTTTCAGTCGTGAACGCAACGACCTTCACCTATGCACCGGCAACTGCACCAGGCGGCGCTGCAACCACGCAGGGCACCATCGGCGCAGTTACGCTTTCCGACATCACGCTGCCGGTAAAAGTGCTCGCCATCGAATCAGGCAACTCCAAGACTGTCAGCTATGACAGCGCGACTGGTTTCCTGACCTGGAATAACACCGACAGCTGCGCGCTGGTCTTACTTTAATCGGGAGCTGAATTAAATGGCTGCAATTACCCCCAGCTACACCATCGTCAATCCGTCGTACATCGCGCCGGAGATGATCATTGGTTACCAGCAGGCATCAGGTGCGTTTGAAACCATCGCCAGCGGTAACCCGCAAGTCCGTCTCGGCGTAGGCGACCAGTACGTCTGCATGCGCCGCCTGGATATTCGCACCCAGACCACTTCCAGCCAGTCCGGTAACGGTAACCAGCTGCCGAGCGTGGCGCTGGATGCGAAGATGATTTCCACTCCAACCTACCTGTTCCGCTGCCGTGGTATCTACGATCACCATGACATGGCGGCTGCCGGTAACTGGAACTTTGCACTGCCGGAAGCCCAGCGTCTGGGTATGCGTCAGGGCATCTTCCAGCAACTGCGCTCTGCTCTGCTGTATGGCATGAACCCTGCTGGTGGTGAAGGCCTGCTGAACACCGCTGGCGCGACTACCGAGTCCCTGCCTCCTGACAGCAACAGCAACACCACCGTGCTAACCTATGACCACGGGCAGATGGCGGTATATCTTCTGGGCCACGTACAGGCAGCATTGACCCGCACCATGCAGCTGGGTCGCCAGCAGCGTGTTGTTATCCTGGGGCCGCAGCGCGTCCTCGGCGCTATGGAAATTCAGCAGATCGTTCAGCTGACTTCTTACCAGCGTCCTGGTGGTGGTACTGACACCGTCGGCGGCACAGTGAAAGAAGTGCTGAAAGGCGCAAACGTCCAGGTTGACTGGGTTTATGACGATACCCTGATCGGCGCTGGCGCAGGTGGTACTGATGCGGTGGTAATCACCATCCCTGAGGTTGAAGTGCCAATGGTCAACTCCACTGTGAACACCAACGAATTCGCCAAGCTGACACCGTCTCTTGCTGCGAACGCGCTGATGTTTACCGACATGGCCGCGCCGCGTGAAATCCCGACGCCGATCGCTGGTGGCGCCATCGATGTTCTGTCCGAAATGCGTTCTACCGCAGGCTGGGCAGTACGTCCGGAAGCAATCACCATCCTGTCCATGGCGTACAGCGCCTGATCCATTCTTTGAAGTGGTTAAGCCTCTGCCGGGGAGACTCAGCAGGGGCTTTTTTACGAGGGTAACCAATGAAACTCTATATCGCTAACACCACCAAGCAGCGTCAGATTTTTGCCTATCGCAAGCTCGAGACAGGCCGTCTTATTCAGATCCCTATTGACCACGGCAGCCAGATGATGGTGCTGGATGGCACAACTGAAGAGATTGAAGCGGTGGTGCAACATCACCAGGTTTACGGACTGGTTGACTCAACCAAAATCGACCAGAGCCAGGCGTTTGTCGGCTTGTGCTACAGCCTGAACAAGTCTGTATCAGCGTCGGTAATCGAAAAAGCAATCCGTGATAACGATATTCACCTGACCCGTGGCGCCCACGGCCGCCGCCAGGCATCTGTAGCGGCTCTGGATAGCGCGCTGCGTGAAAGCGGTACCGGCTATTCCGGCGAGATGGAAGTCAGCGCGGAGCAGGCGAAAGGCCGAGAAGACAACGAAGACACTCCGACGGTCAACGAAACAATCGTGACTGAGAAATCCGGGAGAAAGAAAAAATGACAACGAGCCTGTCGGGATTCATCGAATTCGTTCGAACTGACATGGGCGTTACCGCCGCGCAGGTTCCCGATGACTCGCCGTCTTTCTCCCTGGCGTATGGCGGCGCGGTTGAATGGGTAAATCCTGATATCGCGTGCGTCACACCGAATCTGTACACCGTTGCCGTGTATAACCTCGGCGCATCGTTCCTGGTCAACTATGGTACCGAATCGGTATTTGCTGGATTCAGGAAAACGTATGGCCTGAACGATTTCAAGGCTGGCGTGATTACTGGTGCAGGAGATAACTCAACCAGCGCTCAGCGCCTGGTGCCGGACTTCTTCAAAGACCTGTCACTGGCTGACCTGCAGATGCTGCAGGACCCATGGGGCCGACGGTACCTGATGATTGCCCAGCAGTTCGGCAGTCTGTGGGGTCTGTCATGATCACCTTCCATCTTGGGGTGATTGACGTCCCGTATGAGGACGAGAACACCACGACCGGAGACGTCGCCGAGTATCTGGAGGAAAAGTACCAGATCATGCAGACGTTTTTCGACAGGTACAGCAAAGACATCGCTGACCTGATGGCGAATGACATGGCCGCGTCGCTTGAGAATATGATGGCCGGCGCGCCGCCAGCCAAAGATCCTCTGGCAGAGTCGATGTCACGGATCCATGACCTGTTTGTCGCCTTCCTCGACAATACCGAAATGAACGGATTACCTGGTGTGCCTACGCGCCGCGCGCTGGACGGAATCTCCCGGCGATTCAAGAACAAAAAGGGGCCTCCGCGCCCGTCATTCATCGATACCGGAACCTATCAGGCCGCGATGCGCGCCTGGGTGAGCGGGGTGCTAAATGCCTTCCCTGGATGAGTTGCAGCAAACTGCAAAAACAGAGCTTAACGCCACGCTGACGCAGGGGATTGATGACCTGAGCCGCTTTCAGGTGGTCACGTTCACGAAGTATATCCGCAAGGTGCTGCCACTCGATGGTTTCGTCTTCTGGGTGAAGGCTTCTGTTCTCTCGGACGACCCCAGCAGCGAGCCCGATACGGTCGATGTCAAAGGTTATTTGCACCTTACGACCGAGACCATACAGGACGATGAGCAACTCTATGACAGGAACGTCGTAACGTTTACCGCTCAGGCGGACATCGACCCGTTCAACGATATCGGATCTGATGTCCTGTATATCGGCGAGTTCTTTGGCCTTCAGTTTTCCTTCTCCCGGCGCACCGGGTTGAACGAACCGGCCAACCTCTACCACTACACAGGGGAGGCAATATTCCCCTACATGCGATCGCAGATCATCAACTCAGCTGATGATATCGACCTGTCGGATGTTGTGGTTTCGAGCTCATTGCCGGTATGGCTGGCGTTGAGCCAGTACATGCCAATGTTCCCCGCCATGCTGTCGACGCAGAACCTTTCGCCGCCGTATGCAACGGTGAAGTGCAGTAACACCGCGCCGATTGCCGGGAGCTTTTACCTCGATGAGCAGCAGAATCAGTATCAGCTGGTTTCCGAGGATGTGACGATCTCCATTACTGGCCTGCGTAATGCCGGGGTTGAGGATTTCCTCCGGTACGTGCAGCAGTACACGCTCAGCGATGACGCGGAAATGGGTGTGATGAATATCCCGGTCGTTCAGGACGAGCGCGTCACGCAGAACGAGCTGAACATCATCGCCATGAGAAAAACCATCAAGTTCAAAGTCAACTATTACCAGCAGCGCATGCGAAATGTCGCGCGCAGGCTGATCACGTCAGCGATTCCGTCCATTTACCCGGAGAAATAAATAAATGGCAATTGTTAACATTAACGTCTCGGTGACCAATCCACCGAAGCCCTCTCAGCTGCTCAAATCCGGCGCGATGATCTCCATGGGCGGAACAACCCTGGCTGCAGGTGAGTACCAGCTCCTGACGACGAAAGACGATCTGAAGGATATCACCTCACCGGCTAAAACTATTTCAACTATCACCTGGGCAACCGGCGTGGTCACGGTGACCCTCTCGGCAGCGCATGGCTGGAACGTTGGCAACACTATCCCGCTGGTTGTCTCTGGCGTTACTCCAGCAGCTTATAACCGCGCCGTAACCGCCACTGTGACCACTTCTACCGCCTTCACTTATCCGTTGGCTACAGACCCAGGAACGGCAACAGTTATGGGTACGGTGAAAACCGTAGCGGCAAACGAAATCATCGAGATGAACACCACGTTCTGGTCACAGGGCACCACCCGCGCGGTCTACGTGCTGGAGCTGGGCGACGTGTCTGTTGCTGCTGCCGTAGCAGCGCTGGCTGACTTCATCGATGAAGACATTTCTCTGGGTAACACCTACCAGAAATTCTTCTCGTACCTGGTGCCGCGCGAATGGGATGGCGAAACGACGTTTAAAACCCTGACAGGTCTGTATACCAGCCCGGCGTCACTGGTCTATTTCTTTGTCACCACCACGATTGCCACCTATCAGGACTGGGTCGCCACCAAAAACAAATCTGTGTTTGCAGGTGTGGAGTCGACAAACATCCCGGCTGGTGAGTTTTCCATGGCGTTTCCGTTCCAGTCATCTTTGGCGAACGATCCAGGCTCATCAAACATGGTACCGCCAATGGCGTACCGCTTTGGCTACGGCGTAACCGAGTACCCGGTAGAAGGCAATGGCACGCTGCTTAAGCAGCTCCAGGACAACAGCATCAACTACGTCGGCACCGCCGCGGAAGGTGGGCTGAGCAACAAAATGCTGGTGGCAGGCCACATGCTGGACGGCAATCCGTTCAACTACTGGTACTCAGTAGCATGGACTGCAATCAACCTCGAGCTCGACCTGGCCAACGAAATCATCAACGGGTCAAACACCAATGTTAACCCGCTGTACTACGAGCAGAACGGTATCGACCGCCTGCAACGCCGCGCGCTGAAGACGCTGCGCAACGGCATCAGTTACGGCCTGATCCTCGGTCGTGTGATTGGTACCGCACTGACACAGCAGGATTTCAATACCGAGTACGAGAAAGGCACGTATGCCGGAAACGCGGTGATCAACGCCGTTCCGTTCGCGAATTACACCAGCCTGAATCCGTCAGATTACGCCGATGGCAAATATAACGGTCTGAGCGCTGTGATGACGCCACGCCGCGGCTTCGAATCCATCACGTTTAACGTGAACGTAACCAACTTTGTAGGGGCGTAAAAAATGCCAAACCCATTAGTACCGCAGGGATTCCTAAATCGTGTACGCGGCGCGGTGTCGGTAACTGACGTGCCAGCGCTGAATATCACCGCCTCTTATCTTGGCAAGGACGCTATCAGCATGCGTCCTGATGGCCCGGCGACGGACATTATCCAGACGCTAACAGGCACCGTAGGCAGCCAGGCGCCATATCAGCAGGTGACCGTCACCGTCCATCTGCTGCGCACCCAGGGGTTGAGCGACAGTTACAAAAACCGGTTTGCCACTGACACGGCACTGGGCGAGGTAGTGATCACCCCTGACGCGAACACGCTGAGCAATTTCACCGTGCTTAACGCTTATCTGGTGAACTTCAACGAACTGCCGTTTACCGGTATGGATGCCGGGTACGTGGTGACCATCAGCGGTTATATCCTGGCTAACGATAATATGTGGGTCTGATTGTGAAAATTGACAAAAAGCTCAACCTGGTAACAAACATCACCCGGGAAGACGGGTCAATCGTGTACCTGCATGTGACCCCGTTCCCGTATGAGGTGGTGGAAGAGCACTGTCTGCTGCTTGGCAACCTGTTCACCAACTTCATCTCACAGGTCGGCGGCCTGGGTGCGGCTCGCGTTGCAGCAATGATGCTTCGCAAAAAGCTCAAGCGCGAGCAGGATCTGGACGCTGATCAGGGTCAGCGGGGGCCGACCATCGTTGACGAGATCCAGCGCCTTACTTCCGTCATCTGGAACGATGGCGGGACATGGAAAACAACCTCTTTTGATGTGGCCATGAAGCAGGGGATCATCTCTCCTGACGAATACCGAGAGGTTGAAGGTGAGGTGGTTTTTTTTATGGTTTCCTCTGCCATTCAGAAAGCTCATCTGATCGCCCCGACGGTGGGCTCAGTGATCGGCATGTTCGGTGGGCAACTCGTATCATCGAGCGTTACGGCGTTTCGCGATTCGTTGCAGACGTCGAATCCTCCTGGCGATACCCAGACCCAGAATGCCCAGCAGGAAACGTCATATATACCCTCCTAGACTGGGCGTCGAATGAGGGATTCTGGCGGGTGATCAGGGAAATCACCGGCGAGGAGTTCGCCAGCCCGGCGCAATACCGCCAGCGTTACATCATTTCCGCGCTAAAAGACAGGGGTTCCTTCAATGGTGGCTAAGTCTATTGTCGATATTGACGTAAATGACGACAAGTTTGTCGCGTTTATGGAGAAGTTTAAAGAATATCAGGCTGCACTTGAGGAACTTCCTGAGACATGGCGCGGGCTGGCGCATGGCGCCACGGATGCAACCAAAGAGACGGCGAAAGCAAAAGCAGAGGGTGACCTTCTGGCTAAAGCTTTTTCTGAGGGTGCAAGCGCAATCCTGTCGATAAACAGCGGACTTGAGAGGCTTACCGACAGCCTGGACCGGGCGAATAAAAGTCAGGAAGACTTCAACAAGAAAACCCGTTCATCAAAGGGGTTTTTGAGTGACGCCACGAAAGACGCGAAGTCGCTGGCCGGACACATCAGGGATGCAACCACAAGCCTGCTTTCATGGGGTGGTATCGTCGGCCTGTTCACTGGTGTGCTGGGAGTAGGCGGCCTTTTCGGGCTTAACCGCCTGGCGGCCACAACCGGCTCCCAGCGCTTCACCTCTCTCGGGATCGGGACGAGCATCGGAGCGCTGGATTCAACAGCCATTAACTACCAGAAAGCACTCGGCAACCCGACGGGGACGCTGGGCGCAATCCGCGACAGCCAGATGGATCTGTCAAAGCGCTGGCAGTTCCAGGCTATGGGGATCAATAACCCCGACCAGGACCCGGCCAAACTCCTGCCGCAGATGATTCGCAATGCGCGAGACATTTTTGTCAAAAACGGCAGCACCCTGCAGGGGGCAAACGCCTACGGCCTGACGAACTTCTTCAGCCTGGATGACCTGAATCGCTTTAAAAACATGAGCGATGAAGAAATCGATGCGATGGAGCGCCGGGCGCAGAAGGACGCGAAGTTACTGCAGATCACCGATCAGCAGGCGCGTCAGTGGCAGGATTTCAACGTCCAGCTGGATTACAGTAGCCAGAGTATTCGAAATGCGTTTGTGCGCGGGCTCGGTCCGTTAACCCCGCAGCTGAGCAAGCTTTCTGATGCGCTGGTGAGTGCAATTGACACCGTACTCCAGTCCCCGGAACTTGGTAAGTGGATTGACGGGCTGGCGGGCGGCATAGAGCGATTCGGTAATTATCTCGCATCGCCAGAGTTTACCAAGGACGTTGACAGCTTCATGGCTGGCATCGAAAAGCTTGGTGCGCTTATCGGGAAGGTCTATGACTGGGTTGTTGGTAAAACCAACATTTCAGTCGCTGATGTGAAAGAAGGATCCTCAATTCTTAGCGATAAGAAAGTTACTGATCCCGAAACAGGGAAGACCTATACACCAGGCTCCGAAGATGACCCGAGAGTGTGGGGCTGGCTGAAAGGTGTTAAGCGATTCTTTTCCAGTGGTGACGTTAAACCGGTAGACCCTACGCCAGCAGACGTCACAGCCAAGGGGAGAACGATTGCCGATCGGTTCAATAACCCAACCAATCTTCGCTGGGCTGAAGGGTATGGTACCCACAACACTAAAAGCGGTGATTTCGCGGTATTCCCGACACTGGATGAAGGTGTTCTGGCGTCTGCAAAACAACTCCAGATTTACGGCACGCGTGGTATTAATACCATCAGCGATATAGCAAAAAAATGGGCGCCATCGAACGAGAACGATACCGAAGCATATATTCGCCATCTGGTGAAGAGCACCGGCATTGGTGCGCGAGAAGCGCTTAATCTCAACGACCCGTCAATCCTTGCGAAGCTAATATCGGGCATGTCATCAAAAGAAGGTGCCGGAAACCGCGTAAGTGAAGATGCGGTAATGCAGGTATTCAGCAACACCAGCGGAACACTGCGTGAGCAGTACGCAGCGATGCAGGGTTCAAAATCTACCCCTGCTGTTGCTGGGGGCGGTGATAGCTCTGAGGTAGCCAAAAACACGAATAAGACCAATCAACTGCTGCAGCAGCTTGTTGATAGAGGGCTTCAGGGTAATGGCTCTGGAATGGTCGTTTACAACAACACGGGCGGGAATGCCGTTGTTTCCAGTTCACAACTCGGAGTTCGATGATTATGGCATTTACTCGTGAGCTTTATCGGCTTGGTTTTGAAATCTCCCCGGTTATCCTCTGCAATGGAGTTGCGGAGGCCATCCCCGGTGGCATGCTACCAATAGTGGCGCTCACCCAGAGCGCCAGCTTTGTGACCGGGCTGATCGGTGGGGCAATCAACCTTACCGATCTGGATAAATATTTCTGTCACTGGCGGCCTGTTCTGGGCTCGACAATGGTTGACTATGACATCGCTCGCTATCCGTTCGCTAACCAGACTGTCGCAGCTAACGCGCTTCTTGCACAGCCGCTGAGGGTCAGCCTGATGATGGATGCGCCAGTGAACGAGAATACCGGCGCCATGACCAAGCTGGTAACGCTGAGCGCACTGCAGGCGGTGCTTCAGGCGCATGCCAATCTGGGCGGGACTTACATAGTGGCCACGCCGTCAATCATCTACAACAACTGCATCCTGAAAACGGTTAAGGACAACTCATCCGGTAATGACCCGCTTCCTCAGCGCTCCTGGCTCTGGGATTTCGAGCAGCCACTGATTACCGAAACCGCTGCTGATCAGGCCGTAAACAGTTTCCTCAGCAAAATTGATGGTGGTGACCAGAACAACAGCAGCGCATGGACAAACACCGTCAGTGCACTGGGTAACACATCGCTTGGCGGATCGGTTACTGAAGCGGTGACAGGCGTGATTGGCAAGCTGCAGGGGGTATTTGGCATATGAGCACTGTCAATTACCCGTTTACCGGGCTTGAAAGGAAGAGCATGACGTTTGCACCGGTTCTCGACGGAACGGTATACACCTGCCAGATGAAGTGGAACATCGCCGCTCAGCGCTGGTATTTGCTGATCACTAACAGCGCCGGGAACCCGGTGCTGAATACTGCTGTTGTGGGCTCGACATCCGCCGGGGGAATAAACCTTCTGAATGGGGTATTCACATCAACGACCATGATCTGGCGTGAAAAGAACGGGCAGATTGAGGTAACGAGCTGATGCGCTACTACGAAATTAACATTTTTGATGGCGACACCTTAATCCAGAAATATTCTAGCCTGAAGAATGGAGTCTATAACCCCGGAGCGCTGATGGTGGAGTTCGACATCATGCGCTTTGGTGAATCCACGCCAGCAGGGGAAACGCACCTGACTGTATGGGGTATAGGCCCAAAAGACATGCAGCAGGCCAGACAGAACCTTTACGGGAAGCGAATTCAGATCTTTGCCGGGATGTCGAAAGGACTGCCGCTGGCGGGAGTGTGGGATAAAAAGCTTGCCATTGAGGGGACCATTTTTCAGGTTTTCGGCAACTGGCAGGGTACAGAGTTACGGCTGGACTTCATTATTGTCGCAGGACCAGTTAACACCACGACCCGCGGGCAAATGGTTCCTCTGCAGCTCACCATGCCCTGGTCAATGGGGCAGAAACTCTCCGTTGCGCTGACGCAATGTGTCATGACGATGGGAGGCTTTACGCCGAACATAAGCATCAGTGACAGGCTGACGCTGAATTACGATCGCCCCATGTTTTGCGGCTCCCTCGCAGAGCTTGCAAAAAACCTGAGGGCTTTTTCGTTATCCCGCATCAAAGACCAGGGCTATACAGGCGTCGAAATTGCCGTGGTGAACGGCAACGAAATCCGGGTTTGGGATAACGATTACGCTAACCATCCGGATCAGGCATCGAAAACCAGTGCGACGGAAAGAAGCAAAAACCCCGTCCAGATAAATTTCAATGACCTGATCGGCCAGCCAACATGGATCAGTTTTGGCGTTGTCAGTGTTGTCTGCGTCATGCGTGCAGATCTACAGACTGGTGACCATATCCTGATGCCGGAAAAGGCAAGGCCGATGATTCAGGCGTCTTCTTACTCCCAGTTTCGCGATGACTCAGCCTTTAATGGTGAGTTCGTCGTGCAATCGGTGAGGTTGCTGGGTAACAGCAGGCAGCCAACAGCAGAAGCGTGGATCACTGTGATTGAGGCATACCCGGCGGAGGCAGTTAAGACAAAATGAGTGTTGACCAGAAGCTTAATTTCGGCCGGAACATGAACAGGTTCGCCGAGCAGAAGTTTAATGAGGCTTTCCAGGCCGCCGGTAAAATCCTTCCGGCCAGCATTGTTGAGCAGAATGGCAATATGGTCACCGTAGCCTTCGAGCTGCACGACACGCCATATGTTTTCCCTAATGTCACGATCCCACTCTTCGGTCCGCAGTACATCCGCTATCCAATGCAACCAGGGGATAAAGGCATTGTCATCCCTGCTGACACCTATCTCGGCGGCGTCAGCGGGCAAGGCGGAGGTGTTGCTGACCTAACCCCTCCGGCAAACCTGAGCGCCCTGGTATACCTGCCGATCAGCAACACCGAATGGGAGACCGTCGACGGTAACGTTGTCACTATCTATGGGCCTGAGGGCGTAACCATCCGGGACCAGGGAAGTAACACGACGTTCCTGTTAACACCGGACAGCGTGACGATTGCGGCCGTCGATTTGTTTAAGGTCACTGTCGGTAGCACCGTTCTAACCATTACCCAGGGAATGTGGAGCATTACAGGACAGAGCGGGAAGTTACAGGATTCAACCGCCAGCACCAGCCCGGAGATTATGCATACCGGCTGGGCGTCGCTGGTGACCTGGTTGAATACTCATCAGCATTCAAACGGTAATGGTGGTGCAAACACCGGTGCTCCTACCACCACTTTCAACGGGAATATCACGCAATGAGAACCTACGGAAGAGATGCAAATGGCAAGTGGGTGCTGGTGTTGCCGGATGAAAACGGCTTCAATGATTCTATTTATCTGACGACGCTGATCCAGAACCTCAAGCTGGCTCCGCAGGAGTCACCATTTTTTGCAAACAACGGCATACCGTCCCAGAGCTCTGTTATTCAGCAGGTGCTGCCTACCTACTATGTCGACAGACTTCAGCGGCAATTTAGTCCGTATTTTTCATCACTGCAGATCGCCCTGGTGAGCGATGACCCGCCCGTATACAACATTTCGGCGATAACGAACGCCGGTTCTAAAATTATCACAACGGTGAACGTATGAGTGATTTGTCCGTAAGCTATGACGCAGCCGGGCCCGTGCCGAAAACATCCGAAGAACTACGCGCAGATTTAGTTTCCAGAGCCACTGAGTTATCACCTGGTATCACTACTGACCTTCCTGGATCGCTGATTGAGGATATCGTCGGTACCGACGTTGGCGCGCTGCTTATTGCTGATCAGATCCGCGTCGACCTCATAAACTCTGTTGGCCCGCTGAAAGCGAATATGTACATGCTGAACCTCATGGCGCAGCAGGCAGGAATTAGCGCACAAAAAACGGAGGGATCGACTACCGTTCCTGTGACGTTTAGCGGTCCAGCAGGATTCGTCATACCGCAGGGGTTTCTGGTCAGCGACGGCACTTATACCTACCAGATCGCTGATGCGACAGTGGTACTGTCTTCAGGCGTCAGCTCGATGGTAACAGCCATTGCAACAAACACCGGTTCGTGGGCCGTTCCTGTCGGTTCTGTTAACCAGATCCTCACCAGTCTGCCGTCTGACATTGCCCTGACCTGTACCAACCCGGTTGCCGGCACCCCTGGTGGAGCGCCTGAAACTAACTTCGAGTTTCGCGAGCGCGTCTGGGAAGCTCAGATGTCGACTGTGCAGGGATATCCCGGCTTTATCCGCCAGAAGTTAACTGACCTGAGTGATGTTCAGGCTCGTCTCGTTTCCGTAGTTCAGAGCGGTAATGAATGGATTGTGATGTGCGGTGGCGGCGATATCTATGAGATGGCCGGGGCGATTTATAAATCATCAGGCGACATCAGCAGGCTGAAAGGGACAGATTTGAATGTAACCGGGATCACCAATGCAAACCCTGGCGTCGTCACGACAGATATCACCCACGGTTTCAGCACGGGACAGGTTATAAAAATCGCTGGTGTAACCGGCATGACCGGCATTAATAACGTGTCACTAACCATTACCGTGTTTAGCCCGCACACCTTCTCTATAGGCATTAACACCACTGCCTCAGGTGTGTGGACAGGTGGAGGCATAGTCACGCCTAACCTGCGAAATAACGTTGTCACTATTAATGACTGGCCGGATAACTACGTTATCCCGTTCGTCATTCCGCTGCAGCAACTGGTGACGATTAAGTTTGAATGGGCGACAGAAAGCGCGAATTATCTGACTGATGCCACAATCGCCTCACTGGTGTCACAACCGGTTATAAATTATGTAAACGGGATATTCGCTGGAAAGCCGATGAATATCAATAACGTCAAGGATGTCTTTCTTCAGGTGATTAACAGCACGCTCGATATGAGCCTTATTTCGACACTGAACGTTATTGTTACGGTGAATGGTGTAATCACAGGAGTGGATGCCGGAACCAACATTATCAGCGGCGACCCTTACAGTTACTGGTTCATTGCCTCTGATGGGGTTATCGTGGAAGGGATGTGACATGCTAGAAGATATCATTAAGTCTTACCTGTATACGCAGTATAACGATGATGATGATCTCCAGGCATTCGTCTCTGCGTATAACTCCATGGCCCAGGAAATTTATGCATGGATGATTAACGCCAACCTTCCGATATTTGTCGGAGGGTATAATGCTGGTGACCAGTTGAAATGGATTGCCCGCGGGATTTATGGCGTTAAGCCGCCGGTGCTGGTCAGTGGAAAGCAATCCATTTTCGGCCCATACAACGCCGTTCTGTTCAACCAGTTGCCATTCAATGGCAGAAAGGTGGTCAATCAGTCAGAGCAGGTTGTCGTTTCAGACGATCTGTTTAAGCGAATCATGACGTGGAATTTCTACAAAGGTGATGGTTATTACTTCACCATTCCATGGTTAAAGCGCCGGATAATGAGGTTTCTTACGGGGGTTGATGGCGTTGACGTCGTTAACGATCAGAGGTGGAGTATTTCGGTTCTGTTTTCTGATTCCGGGGCGAGCATATCGATCATCAAAGGGTACAGGAAACTTACCGATGCCTCCATGTTCAATAACTTTTCCTACAATTCACAGGTGTTCAACCAAAAGAAAAGCCTGCTGATAAAAAGCACGAACTACGAATATGCTTCGTTGTTCAAGCAGGCCTTTGATAGCGGCCTGCTTCATATGCCATTTTATCAGCCCGTTACTGTAACCATTATCGGCTAGAGTTATCCCGGCGATCTATTGCCATGTCAGTGTAATACTTAAGGCACTGGCATATAACAAGCAACATGATAATGGTAAAGAACAGAGAAACGCTGAACTTTATATTTTCGAATGGTGGTATTCCTTCCTGAATCCACATGTTGAAGATTAAAGCAATAAGGAACGCCGAAAGAAAAATAGTTATCGCGCTAACTGATGATAAAAGAAATTTTGTAATAGCAACTGACAGATTATTCATTCTTAAACCCTCATTAAAGTTTAATTAATTTTACCACTAAGAACCCGCCCTGAGCGGTTTTTTTGTTGCTCAAATCCCGGAGGATAAATGGCACTCACACTTTTAGCTGCCAACAATGCGCAGACTGTACTGGCGGCAGGAATTAGCGCATCAGCAACTTCGTTGACTGTTAACTCAGGAACCGGGTCATTGTTTCCTGCGCCATCAGACGGAGTAAGTTTTTTTAAGTTAACCCTGATTGATGCGGCAACCGGGCAACTCACCGAAATCATGCATGTCACCGCGCGCACTGGTGACACCATGACGATCGAACGCGGCCAGGAGGGAACGACAGCCCGAGCATGGTCTGCGAATGATATCGCAGCAAACATGATGACGGCCGGAACGCTGTCCTACATCCTTGGGAACTTCCAGCCGCTGGATCCTACATTGACGGCGTTAGCCGCGTTAGTGGGCGTTGCGAATAAATTACCGTATTTCAACGGGGATGATACTGCAGCTTTGACCGACCTCACTCAGGTAGGCCGAGACATTATCGGGAAAAGCACTATTGCTGACATTCTCACATACCTTGGTTTAGACCGCATAAATCAAATTCCCACTGAAACAATTATCAAACTTGGGCCGGATGGAAATAAACAATTGTTTATTAACAATGGCGCGTGGGGGGCGTGGGATGCAGATTTGAACAAAGCAATCCCTCTATCTGTAGCGCAAGGCGGGATTGGGTCAACAACTGCATCTGGCGGTAGAACTAACCTTGGACTTGGTAATTCCTCAACCAGGGACGTTGGTACAACCAATGGAACTGTAATGGCTGGCGATGATTCCCGGGTATCAACACTAAAAACTGCGGCATATAAAGACATTGGAACGGGAGCTGGACAGGTCCCAGATATGTCGAGTTTTGTTTCGAATAAATCCGTAAATGGCAGGATGGAACTCCCAGGGGGGGTTATACGGCAGTGGGGGGTTATTCAGGTTCCGGGTAATGCAACAACGGAATTCAACTTTCCTGTTCCTTTTCCGTCCGCGGCTTATGTTGTTGTTGGCAGTTTTCAGGTTCCGGCAAGTGGCTCAGTCAACATGACACCGTTAAGCCGAACAACATTTAACGCTCAGAATTCGTACGCAACTGCGCAGTACGCATGCTGGATTGCAGAGGGAGCCTGATATGTATTTATTTAACCCTGAAAACAATACGTTTAACCCATATTCCCTGCGTGAGCAGTATGAAAAATATGACAACTGGCCATCCAGTGGTGTTGATGTGACAGAGGCCGTTTTCACCAAATATACCCAGACACCTCCCGAAGGCAAATGTCTGGGACATGGTGAAGATGGAGGTCCGTGCTGGGTTGATGCCCCACCGCTATCACATGAACAAGTGGTTGTCCAGGCTGAACAGCAAAAATCGATGCTTTTGGCAGAAGCTTCAGCGGTTATCGCCCCGTTAGCTGATGCCCAGACAGGAGGCTATATTGATGATGACGACGTGCCACGGCTAACGGCATGGCAAAAATACCGCTACGCGCTGACGAAAGTTGATCCGGCAAAACCTGTATGGCCTGAAAAACCAGAATAGGAACCTATAGGAGAAAGTCTGGAGCATTGTTGTGCCATTTTTGTGTCGCACACGGTAAAACGTAGTCCACTTTCTTACATCACGTGCCATCAAGTTACTTATTGTGAATGCGGCAATGTATATGTAAAACAGCTAGTTAAATGTGATTCTACTAATTCGTAATGCGAAGGTCGTAGGTTCGACTCCTATTATCGGCACCATTTCAACTTCCCCAAACGTCCGTATCCATCCATAAGTACCCTGATTTATAACGATTTTACTGCTTTTTAGTCCATCATTTTCCGTAACCATCCGCTAGAATCCGATACAGAATGTGTATAGGATTGTGTATATGTTCCTGTTCGGTCTTGGATTCCTATACACATGCCTTTAAACGATATGCAGATTCGCCGCGCTAAGCCTGAAGATAAACCTTATACGCTTGGGGACGGGCAAGGCTTGTCATTGCTTATAGAACCTAATGGAAGCAAGAGCTGGCGGTTCCGTTATCGCTATGCCGGTAAACCTAAGATGATCTCGCTTGGCGTTTACCCAACGATCACCCTTGCCGATGCTCGTTCTCGTCGTGATGAAGCTCGAAAACTTGTGGCAGAAGGAAAGAATCCGAGCGAAGTTCGAAAAGAGCAAAAGTTGGCTCTGCAAATAGAGTCAGAGAACGCCTTCGAAAACATAGCCAGAGAGTGGCACCAACTTAAATCTGCTAAATGGTCGACAGGTTATGCATTAGACATCATGGAAGCGTTTAAGAACGACATTTTCCCTTATGTCGGAACAAGGCCAGTGGGAGAGATTAAACCGCTAGAGCTGCTGAACGTACTGCGTAAAATTGAGAAACGTGGTGCGTTGGAGAAAATGCGCAAAGTGCGGCAGCGTTGTTCCGAAGTGTTTCGTTACGCAATTGCAACGGGTAGGGCGGAGTACAATCCTGCGGCTGATCTCTCCAGCGCTCTCGAAGTACACCAATCCAATCATTTCCCATTCCTAAAAGCTGATGAGATACCTGATTTTCTGCGCGCCTTAGAGGGGTACTCCGGGAGTAAACTTGTCCAGATTGCAACGAAATTACTGATGATAACGGGCGTGAGAACCATCGAATTACGCGCGGCATTATGGCAAGAATTTGATCTTGATAACGCTATTTGGGAAATTCCAGCAGAAAGGATGAAAATGCGTAGGGCACACCTTGTACCACTATCGACTCAAGCGTTAGATTTACTCAATGAACTCAAGATCATGACAGGGAACTATCGTTATGTTTTTCCTGGGCGGAACGATCCGAACAAGCCTATGAGTGAGGCTAGTATAAATCGTGTTATCAAATGTATAGGTTATGCTGGGCGATTAACCGGGCATGGGTTTAGGCATACCTTATCAACAATTTTACACGAGAAGGGCTTTGAGTCGGCTTGGATAGAAACCCAGCTTGCTCACATTGATAAAAACATGATTAGAGGTACGTATAATCATGCTCAATATCTTTCTCAAAGACGTAATATGATGGAATGGTACTCTAATACTATTGTAAACAGGACTTAATATGGAACTTGATCAAATTTATTATGATGCTTTAAAGGGAAACTGTTTTCTCTTCTTAGGGGCGGGGTTTAGTTATGAAGCAAAGAATGCTGCTGGCGAAAGATTTCCAAGTGCAGATAAATTAGCTACACAACTCCAAGATAAATTAGATTATGATGAGGAACGTCCTCAACTTAAACAGGCCTCTGAAGATTATATCGATGAGTTTGGTAAAGAGGCTCTTTTTAAAATAATATCTGATACATTTAGAGTTAAATCGACAAATGTTGATTATTCAGTACTAACTAAAATGAGGTGGCGGAGATTTTATACCACAAACTATGATGATCTAATTGAGCAAACTTTTAGGGAAAAAAAAGTAAATATTCATTCATTGTTAATAAACGATGAGCCATCTCTAATGATTCCTGGAGAAATATCCTGCATTCATTTGAATGGTTTCGTAGAAAAGATGGAGTTAAGTAAGTTTGATAGTGAATTTAAGTTAACTGAAACTAGTTATTTGACACAAATGTTTACTAACAGTAAATGGAAGACTGTTTTCAACGCAGATTTAAGAGAGTGTGATCGTGTATTTTTTATAGGTTATTCTTTGTACGATCTTGACATTGAGAAGATTCTAGTTGAAAACCCAGATATTAACCGTAAATGTGTTTTCATAACAGAAGAAAAACCGTCTTTGAGCCTTCATAAAAAATTAAGTAAATATGGAAGTGTATTGAAGATAGGAGTAGCTGGTTTTTTAAATGGGTTAAAAAATTCAATAGATGTATTAGGAGTTGTAACGTCAGAATTTAGATATGAAAATGTCCATCGTTATGATTCCGTTATACCAGACTCTAGTGTTACAACAAAAGATATTATTTCTCTTTTCTTGTATGGTAGTGAGAAACAATCAGCTATAAAAGATTCTATATTATCTGGCAACTCAAATTATTATATCTTCAGAAGAAAAATAAAAGATTTAGATCATGATCTAAAACGACACTCATGTGTAGTTGTCCACTCAAAATTAGCAAACGGCAAATCTATGTTTTGCTTAGGAGCTATAGAGTACCTGACGTCTCTCGGATACACAGTATTCTCATTGAATAATAGTAAGGATATAACATCTGCCGAGATAGAGAATTTAAAGAAAGAAAAAAAACCTGTTTTGATTATTGAAAACTATCATCGATACATTCCATCTCTTCAGTTACTCGGTGCAATGAATACCGATAATATCAAAATCATTCTTACTTGCAGGACTGAGCTGCAAGAGATATATGTTGAAAATTTAGATGATCTCGGATGGTCTAGTTTCGAATTGGATGTTAATTATTTGACCAAAGAAGAGCTTACTGCAATAATTAATATCATGGGGTCAAATGGCCTTTTTGGTGAACGTTCAAATTTGAATGAAAAACAGAAGCTTGATTATCTAACTAAAAATTGCCGCAGAGAAATGTCTCTTATTTTAGCAGATATTTTAAAAGCGCCGCAAATTACTGAAAGGATTAATGAGTTATTAAGTAAAGTGCGAAAGGATAGTGAACTTGAAGAATGTTTGCTTGCTTGCTCTATAGCCTCATATTTAGGTTACGAGTTCGATAGTATAGATATCCAAACTCTAACTTCTGCCAGGGGAATAGATAAAGTTAAGTATTTAAAGGATGAAACAACATCTCAAATACTAGAAAAAAACTCACAAGGATTAGTTGTTTTAAAAAACCCAGTTTTAGCTAAGCATATTCTAGCAGCTAAGGTGGAGACCAATTCAAATGAATTCTTGAAGTTTTTAGTTGAATTCTACGGGAAATTAAATCAATACTCTTCTTATGAAAGAAAGTATTATGACTTAATGAAAGATATTAATGTTTTTTCAAATCAGCTAAAGTTATTTGGAGAAAAGAATTGCTTCATTATCAATGATTTTTATGATAGGGTGCGATTATATTCTGATAATAGCAGAAATCATCATTTCTGGTTGCAATTTGCAATAGCAAAACTTTCAATCAAAGAATACGATGATGCTAAGACATACATTAAAACAACTATTTCCTTAGCAAAGGATCGTCGTTACAATTTTGATTGGGTAAACTGTCAGTACGCACGCTTAGTTATTGAAACCGCTCATCTTGTTGATAATACAAAAGAAATTATTGAAAGATTAAAGTTTGCATCTAGTTTGATTATAAATCAAAACAATAGGCATTATCCATTCCGGGTTGCTTGCAGTTTTGTATATTATGCAAGAGATAATCAGGCCACAATTGATCTTGAAACGAAGAAAGCTATTGCAGAGATATTAAGGCAGTTTGATGCAAAATACTTTAAAACGATTTCTCAACTTAGGAATAAAGAACACCCAGTTATGGCCAATTTTAAATCTACAATAGGACAGTTTTTTAAAAATAATCCTAATCTTTAAATATATAGGAGGTGGCGCAATGCTCTCCCCGCCACGCCTGCCCGCTTAAGGAACCGCTTTTAATGCAGGTGCAAAGGTGGCCTCAGGCCGCGCCGCGACTGGCGCAGGCAGAGGGGCAGGGGAGGGAAAACGCATGCAAAACCATGCACCTTATGGATGCATGGCTTATTTCGTTAAAAATAGCGGGATTTGCGGGGATTTTTTGACAGGCTACTGCGCGGCCAGTCCGGCGCGTCGGCGGGTGTAAATCATGCTCTGTGCCGGGGTGAATTTTTCACGATTATCATCCCGTGAAGGCGCGTCAGGCCTGTATCCAATGGTCGTTAAAATATCGCTGTCCTGTGCAGAATAATTAATGTCATTTCCTGCGGTCAGCCAGATGGAAAGGGCTTCACGGAGATATGCCATCGAACGGTCAAGCGCACGGTTTTTTATCATCGCGGGCTGGTTCTTAATCCCAATCAGTTCTGGTGCCAGTGCGGCGGCCAATTCAGCTTTACGGTTCAGCCACGCAGTTTTGTTTGTCTGACAGGCCTCAAACGCCTGCTCTAAGGTCAGAGTGGTCACGGGTTGTCTCTCCTGATTAGTGGCGGAATGGTGAGCTGTAACAGCCTTTCACCTGACGTGGAGCGGCGGGTGCTGTCGGCGCCGGCGCGGGTTTCTCATCGACGACCAACGAGCGTACCACTTCAAAGATGGACTCATGCGTTTTGAATGTCGCCGAGCAGTGCACATTCTGGCACTGCAGATAACTCTCTTTGACGCTGTCAGACATATAGCGGCTGGTGCGAACGTGGGCCGCCGTGCGGCAGAAAGGGCAGCGCATCATGACAATAACCCCCGTGCTTTTGAGCCCCTTTAAAACAGCACCACGTTCTCCGTATCGCCATTCTTGGTTGGTAGTTCAGAGGCCGTTAATCAGGCCTCGTCGAAATGGCTGATAATATCGAGCGGCCCTGCGCCAGGGCCGATTCGTTTACTGAGCAGATTCAACAGGATGTAAATGCAATACGCTTCAATCCCTCTACCGCTTTTTCGAGGTAGGCGCGTGGACATCCCATGTTCAGGCGGATAAAACCTTTTCCAGCAGGACCAAAGCCATTTCCCATTGAAGGCGCAATACCGGCAACATCAAGCATTACCCATTTGAGCTGCTCATCATCCAGTCCAAGCGCTTTGCAATCTATCCACAGTAGATACGTTGCCTGGGAAGGAACAACCCGAGCCCATGGGAGATATTCATCAATTTGTTGAATAAACCAGCGTCGATTTTCAGCCAGATAGCCAAGTAACTCGTCTAACCATGGCGCACCATGTTGCCATGCAGCCGTACTCGCCTCGACGGATAGCGCATTGAATACATCAAGTCCATGCGCATCCAGACGGCGTAAAAAGTGTTCACGCAATGCCGGTGCCGGTATCAGAAAATTAGCAATACGCAATGTCGACAAACCAAACGTTTTACTGGCTGAAGTGGCTGAAATTACACGCGAATGCCAGCGTTCTCCCAGATGCAGAACTGAAGTAAATTGTTCTCCAGGAAGCAATAAATCTGCCCATATCTCATCAGACAGCAACGTCACATCATAGGTCTCGCATAGCGTAAGTAGCTGTTCCAGCTCCTGTGCAGACCAACAACGACCGGTTGGGTTATGCGGATTACATAAAATCATTAATGGTGGACGTTCAGTCCGGAATAACATTTCCAGGTGGGCAAAATCCATTTGATAACCGGTAGCCGGGTCCTCATACAACGGATTTTCCAGCAGCTGTCTGCCGTTCAGAGAGATAATTTTAGCGAATGAGCCATAATAAGGTCCCTGAACGACCACGCCTTCACCGGGTTGACTCAGCATTTGTACGAGTAGCGATAATCCCGGGACAACACCTTCAATACTGCAGATCCACTCTTGCTTGATTTCCAGCTGATGCCGGGTTGAGAACCATGAAATTAATGAATCAAAGTAGCTTTGTGGTCGTTCGCTGTAACCAAAAATACCGTGCCCGACGCGATGAGTTAAAGCTTCCTGAACAGCGGGCGGGCAAGTAAAGTCAAAATCAGACACCCACATTGGCAACAGTTGATGTGTATCCTCGCCGAAATATCGCGCCATAAAGTCCCATTTCAGCGAGGCGGTATCGTGACGATCGATAATCTTATTAAAATCCATTACATGCTCTCCCTATTCTGTTGCCGTGATATTTTTTTCTGTTTCTGCCACTGATGGTGCCTTCGCAATACCGATTCCCGTGAAACCGTAAATCAAGGCGAAGAAGATTGCGGCATAGCACTGAATCGCCCATGGCAATAAATCCAGCGTGCTCACTCCTAATGTCGTGGCCATATAAACTCCAGCAGCGGTCCACGGCAACAACGGCTCAATAACGGTGCCAGCGTCTTCAATGGTGCGGGACAGATTTTTGGTATCCAGTCCCATACGACGATATGCGTCTTTAAACAGTTCAGCTGGAACCAGAAGAGCCAGCTTGCCGTCGCTTGTTGCTCCGGTCACCAGAAGGGTGGTACCAATGGTTGCCGCAATTAACTGACCGACACTGTGAATGACCGTCAGTAAGCGGTTAATGATAATGTTGAGCGCGCCGGTTAACGTTAAGGCACCGGCAAAAGAGAATGCGCAAAATACCAGAAGGATAGTGCTCATCATTGAGAACATTCCGCCGCGGTTCAGCAGGCGCGGAACATCAGCAATAATGCCCTCACTCCCTTGCGGGAACATAGTAATGTTGAATCCATCTATAAAGGCATCCAGTCCCTGCTTGATGCTGAGTCCTTGCATGACAACGCCCAGAATCAGGGCTAATACGCATGCACTCAGCATTAAAGGAATGACCGGCTTTTTACGAATTGCGCCCCACAACACAATAACCGGCGGCAAAATCAGAATGATATTGAAGTGGTATAGCGACTCCAGAGCGTTGACAATATCGGTAACCCGTTGCGGCGTGGCGACCTCGCCGAGCATATTGCTGTGGCCGGCAATAAGATAAACCACGGCGGCAAGCAGAAAGCTGGGAAGAGTGGTCCACAATAAGTGCTGGATATGCTCGAAAAGGGTGGTATCTGCAACAATGGCCGCAAAGTTGGTGGAGTCTGACAGCGGCGATATCTTGTCACCGAAGTAAGCGCCAGAAACAACGGCACCTGCCGCTGCTGCCATCGAGACATCCAGTCCGGCGGCAACGCCCATCAATGCTACGCCAACCGTTCCGGCGGAACCCCAGGAGGTTCCGGTACACACCGATACGACGCTGGTCAAAAAGAAGGCGGCGATGAGAATGTATTCGGGGCTGATGAGTTTAAGTCCCCAGTACACCATGTAAGGGATGGTGCCGCTGAACATCCATGTACCAATCAGTCCGCCAACACAGATAAGAATCATGATAACTGGCATTGCTTTGGCGAGTTTATCAACCACCGAATTAATGATGTCTTCCCAGCAATACCCTTGCCACCAGGCCATGCCCGCGGCGACTGCAGCAGAACATAGCAACAAGGGCTCAATACGTAGCCCCATGATGCCGTAGCCAATAATTAGCAGCAGTAGCATGGCTAAAATAGGGATCACTGCCAGTCCAAATGAGAGTGTTTTTTTCTGATTTTGAGAGGCATTCATTCATGAATCTCCAGTCTGTAAGGTCGCTCAAGAGTAGAGAACACCCTTTTGCCTGACTGTGATCGCTCATTGGCCCTCATGTAAGCGATTACATGAAGACGTTAAACTTGAAGTCGATCACAATTCAGGGGCTTGACGATTTACGCATTGATTTCAGAGAGAGGGGGGAAGAACAGAATCGCGGATCACTAAATCCGCAGTGAAACTATTCACGCTGGGACGCTGAGTTGCGCCCTTAAAAAGCTGTATCGCCAGCTGCGAAGCGCAGCGAGCCATGCGCTCAACGGGATAATGCATTGTTGTGAGTGCGGGGTAGAGATAGCGAGCCATCACCACATCATCAAATCCAACGATCGAAAGCTGCTGCGGAAGTGTAATTCCCTGCTGATGGAGAATGCGCATAATCCCGGCGGCCATTACATCATTAAACGTCACCGCTGCGGTGAAAGGAATGCCGCAATTAAGCAACTGATGCGCAGCGCGTTCGCCACCCTCTTCATTGAAGGGTACGCTAATCACCCAGTTTTTATCTGGCGTAATGCCATATTCGGCCAGCGCCTGGCGATAACCTTCCAGCCGCTCACGGCGATCGATAATCGGTAAATCACTTGTCACGCAGGCAATACAACGGTGCCCCTGTTCCAGGAGATGTAGCGTGGCTGTTTTAGCTGCTTGACTATTTTCCAGCCACACGCAGCGATTGGCCATCCCGGCAATATAGCGGTTCACGACCACCATGGCAGGAAAATGAGCGGCATATCGCAACAGTTCCTTTTCAGACAGTCTACTGGCATGGACCACAATAGCTTCACAGCCCTGGTTTATCAGAAAATCGAGTCCTGATTTTTCCATTCCTTCATCGTGGCCACCGCTGCATACCATCAGCCGAAATTGCTGCTGGCGTGATACTTCTTCCACGCCCCGGGCAAGCCTGGCAAAAAAGGGATCGGCAAGATTGCCGGTCAATAACCCGAGCATGTCACCGCTGCGTTTCGCTAATGCAATAGCGGCGGCATTGCGATGATAGTTCAGTTCGCGCATGGCTTTTTCAACACGCTCACGCGTCACGGGTTCAACCCATGCGGTTTGATTAATAACACGTGAAACTGTTGCGGTGGACACTCCCGCTAACTCTGCAACATCCTTTATCGTTGCCATGCTGGCTCTTTACCTTTTTGATTCTTAAGAATTTGCGGTAATGACTCCAACTTATTGATAGTGTTTTATGTTCAGATAATGCCCGATGACTTTGTCATGCAGCTCCACCGATTTTGAGAACGACAGCGACTTCCGTCCCAGCCGTGCCAGGTGCTGCCTCAGATTCAGGTTATGCCGCTCAATTCGCTGCGTATATCGCTTGCTGATTACGTGCAGCTTTCCCTTCAGGCGGGATTCATACAGCGGCCAGCCATCCGTCATCCATATCACCACGTCAAAGGGTGACAGCAGGCTCATAAGACGCCCCAGCGTCGCCATAGTGCGTTCACCGAATACGTGCGCAACAACCGTCTTCCGGAGCCTGTCATACGCGTAAAACAGCCAGCGCTGGCGCGATTTAGCCCCGACGTATCCCCACTGTTCGTCCATTTCCGCGCAGACGATGACGTCACTGCCCGGCTGTATGCGCGAGGTTACCGACTGCGGCCTGAGTTTTTTAAATGGCGGAAAATCGTGTTGAGGCCAACGCCCATAATGCGGGCGGTTGCCCGGCATCCAACGCCATTCATGGCCATATCAATGATTTTCTGGTGCGTACCGGGTTGAGAAGCGGTGTAAGTGAACTGCAGTTGCCATGTTTTACGGCAGTGAGAGCAGAGATAGCGCTGATGTCCGGCGGTGCTTTTGCCGTTACGCACCACCCCGTCAGTAGCTGAACAGGAGGGACAGCTGATAGAAACAGAAGCCACTGGAGCACCTCAAAAACACCATCATACACTAAATCAGTAAGTTGGCAGCATCACCGGCCGATTGTTCTGTTGTATTTATTAATGACATGAACCGTGTGGACTATAGTAAAGATGGCCGTTATTTCTCATCATTAATAACCGTGAGTGGGGGATGTGAATGAAGAAGATACTGATGCTGGTCGGAGATTATGTCGAAGATTATGAAACGATGGTGCCTTTTCAGGCTTTGCAAATGCTTGGGCATCGTGTGGATGCCGTCTGTCCGGATAAAAGTCAGGGTGACTACGTTCAAACCGCCATTCACGATTTTGATGGGGCGCAGACATACAGTGAAAAGCCGGGGCATCGTTTTACGTTAAATGCGAATTTTGCCGAGGCGCGGGTCGCCGATTACGACGCACTGTTGATCCCCGGCGGGCGTGCTCCGGAATATCTTCGACTGAATCCAGATGTCATTAAGCTGGTGCAAGATTTCAACACTGCCGGTAAGCCTATCGCCGCAGTTTGTCATGGGCCCCAACTGTTAGCGGCGGCGGGGGTGTTAGAAAACCGGACCTGTAGCGCTTATCCGGCCTGTGCGCCTGAGGTTCGTCTGAGCGGTGGGCATTATGCCGATATTGGTATTGATCAGGCCCACGTTGATGGCAATCTGGTGACGGCACCAGCATGGCCCGCGCATCCGCAATGGTTAGCTAAATTTGTTGAAGTATTAATGAAGTAAGCGATGATGCGATGAAAAAGTCGGTATAACCTGCCAGGCTATACCGACTGCATATATTATCTCTTCATGAGTGCGAATACGCCCCACCCAATATATTCCCGGGTGAATGCAACGTGGCGCACTGGTGAACTTCTCAATTGTTCTCTGACTTCGGCGGCAAACTCATCGTCCGGATTTGCCTCCAACCACCGGCGCATCGTCAACCATTTTGCCGCCTCGTATCTGTCCCAACCTTCCTGGTCAGCCAGTACCATTTCAACCACGTCATAACCGAGCAGGTCGAAAGACGAAACAAGTTCTGGCAGAGAAAGAAAATCGGCTACTGAAGTCGCGCCGCAAGCCATAGCGATCTCCTCCGTTGCGGGCATCTGACGCCAGTACGGTTCGCCGATGAGCAGGATCCCGCCTGGTTTGAGACTTTGTTCCAGCTGTTTGACCGTTCCGGCAACGCCGCCAGCAATCCAGGTTGCACCAACGCAGGCGGCAATATCGAATTTTTCTTCGGCGATATAACCTGTTGCATCGGCATGAATAAAACGTACGTGCTCAGTGACGCCTAATTCACTTGCCCGCAGGGTGGCTTGCTCACTGAATAACTGGCTCATATCGATACCAACGCCGGAAATTCCATGATCGCGAGCCCAGGTGCACAACATCTCGCCCGAGCCGCTGCCGAGATCCAGGATGCGGGTTCCTGGGGCCATCCGTAAAACCTGACCTAACGTCGCATATTTTTGCGCGGTGAACGGATTATGAATGCGATGTGCGCTTTCGCTGATCGTAAAAATCTTCGGGATATCCATCTCTCTCTCCTTAGCGATTATCCAGTTGGGCGCGAACGTTGTTCAGCCCGGTGGTATTGATGCGGTAGGGCTGACCATTAACGGATTTGATCAGTTTTTTCGTTCTGAGCTTTTTGAATACGTCGAGCGTGCAGTCGCAGAGCAGTAACCCTTCGCGGCTATAGCATTCGACGGAAGTGACACGACCAGATGCATCGCGGACGTGAGCAATACGGCCACCTTTGGCGAGAACGTGTAAGGTACGTTGTTCCTGACGGGATAAATTCATACTGGAAAACCTGTTTAATCATCATGTGCAAAACGTGCAAACACACAGCGGTGTCCGCATTCGATTTCGGCGCATTGATAACCAGTCCGGCCTGAAAAGGTCGGTAAGCTGATTATCTGATGATTACATTCTCCAGCATCAAAGCCTCGGGTTGAGTTGATAGGTATTTACCTGCTGAATCATACCAGCCTGGGCGAGTAGGGGAATCGTTCTGTCGGGAAAATGTGATCTATGACGAAAAATTGCGTTTAGCTTATTTTATAATTTTTTAACTCTCGTTAGCTGAGCGGTGTATGGATATATTAAATTTATTGAATATTCAGACATTGTCAGTAGCGGTATTGGCCGTAATGATGTGTTGTTAGCCCCACTTGCGTCATACTATAGATTAGTGATATTTAATTTTTCCCTATCCTAATTTTGTTTTATTTGATAAACATGTCTTTATTATAAAAAGGATTTTTAATGGTGTTTACTTTTAATTCTTTTTAGGAATTTTCTTAACGTCGTGAAGTGTGTATACTCAATCCAGCAAGAAGCTCTTCTGTTATCATCAAAACTATAAAAATGTCCTTAACACCCGTATTACCTCTGCCCTGAATCTCTTCTCAGGGGAGAGGTTTTTTTTGCCTGTGTATAATTTTGATAATCGTCATAAATAGATAATTTAATATTATTGTTCTTGTTGTTTTGCATTAGTGATGACGACAGGTTTTGTTCTGTGAATCATACGGTAATGTTGAAATAGTATCGCTATGAATCTATTTCATGGTGAATAGTGTGATTTCATCTTTATTTATAGGGGTATTATATAGTTTTTCTTATAACTGTCTGTTTTTAAGCGTTATGTTAATTTTCGCTTTTGAAGTAATTGTGATTTTGTTCACGGATTTTAGTGCGTTAAGTGGCTATTTGTAGAGAGGTGCAAACGGTTGCATGTTGCTGTTACAGCATTTGTTCATTAAAAAAATATAGCGATGGTATGTCTTGTGTCGGTATCGGGGGCAAGAATCTAAATGATTTTTATTATCCCTTAGACATACGAATGCCGTTTATGACTTCTGTTAGCTTAACACCATGGAAAATGTAGTAAAAACAGACAGGGAATATGATTTTATCAATCAAAAGGAGTTTTTAATCACTGGTGTAATTACTGGCCTTTTTTATCTTCCTTTATATAAATCGTTGTCGTAACACCCATAAAATCAGCGTTCTGGGATGAGCGCTGATTTTATTTTG
Source organism: Citrobacter sp. B72 (assembly GCF_016894305.1). NCBI lineage: Bacteria > Pseudomonadati > Pseudomonadota > Gammaproteobacteria > Enterobacterales > Enterobacteriaceae > Citrobacter > Citrobacter sp. B72. The sequence goes on along the minus strand of NZ_CP069801.1, from coordinate 3,757,789 downwards.
TTCTCAGATTATTCAACCCACGCTGTATGCAGGTCTTCTCTTGCAGTACCTCGTAAATGATACATTAAAGGATCTCCTGGAATGGATATTGTTGAACGCTTTATTAACTACACGAAAATCAATACCACGACCTCAAGGGAAAATGGTGCTAATGGGATAATGCCTTCTTCACCTGGTCAAATGGAACTGGCAAAACTACTTGCAGTAGAACTTGAAGCATTAGGAATGGAAAACATTGAGGTCAGGGATACCGCTATTGTGACAGCGACCTTACCTGGAAATACCGATGACACGATCCCTGTCGTTTCCTTTTTTGGCCATCTGGATACCAGCGCGGAACAGACCGCGGACACAAATGCGCAACGTCTTCACTACAGCGGTGGAGATTTGTGTCTGAATCAAGAGCTGAATATTTATCTGCGTGAAAGTGAATTTCCGGAACTGAAAAATTATGTCGGCGATGACCTGCTGGTGACGGATGGTACCAGTCTGCTAGGGGCTGATGATAAAGCCGCCATCGCCGCGATTATGAATGCTCTGGAGTACCTGATCGCGCACCCGGAGATTAAGCATGGGCCGGTGAAGGTCGGTTTTGTTCCTGATGAAGAGCAGGGATTACGGGGAGCAAAAGCGTTTGATGTTGCGGCGTTTGGCGCTGATTTTGGCTATACCCTGGACTGCTGCGGCATTGGAGAGTTTGTCTACGAGAACTGGAACGCGGGTGATGCGGAAATCATCTTTACCGGCCAGTCCGCGCACCCTATGTCGGCCAAAGGTAAGCTGAAGAACTCGCTGCTGATGGCGCATAAGTTTATTGCGATGCTGCCCGGAGGAGAGGCGCCTGAGTATACGGAAGGACGCGAAGGGTATTACTGGGTAAAACAGCTTCAGGGTAACAGCGCCCGTACGGTACTTAAGCTGGATATCCGGGATTTTACCGAAGAAGGGTATAAGGCGCGTATGGCATATATCCGCCAGCTTGCCGTCAGCACCTGCGCGCTGTGGGGAGAAAACAGCGTGGTCTGTCATTTAACCGATCGCTATGCCAATGTGTTCAATAGTTTGCAGGGCGATGCACACTACCCGATTGATATTGCGTTACGCGCGTATCAGAGGTGTGGCATTACCCCGCAACCTGTCGCCATGCGTGGTGGGTATGATGGCGCAGTGCTATCGCAGAAAGGACTGCCTTGCCCGAATATTTTTACCGGTGCTCATAACTTTCATTCAATTTATGAATATCTACCGGTGCGTTCACTGCGAGCCGCCAGCGATGTGGTGGTAGCGGTCATTGAGGAAACCTTTGCTGAGTTCGCGCAGAGGAGAGCTCAGTCATGATTCAGGTGTTAATTGCCCTACTGGTTATCGTGGTGGTCGCGCGTCTGATACTGAAAGGTTATCGCGCTGAACCGGTGCTGTTCATTGCGGGCCTGGTGTTGATGATTTGTACGGCGTTAACCGGATGGGGTTCTGTATTACCGAAGGGCGTTGCCAGTACGGGGATTTCATTTCTCGATCCTTTCGAGGTGATGCGCGATCTCTTTAGTACGCGTGCTGCCGATCTCGGCCTGATGATTATGGCGCTCATGGGATTTGCGCATTACATGGATCATATCGGGGCAAATGAAGCGGTTGTGCGGGTCGTGACGAAACCTTTGCGCGCGCTGCGTTCGCCCTATGTGCTTCTATTTTTCTCCTATCTGCTCGCCAGCCTGCTGCAGTTGGCCATCCCATCCGCTACCGGGCTTGCCGTGTTGCTGATGGGGACGATGTTCCCCATTATGCTGGGTTTAGGGCTTTCTGCGGCCTCGGCTGCTGGGGTTATTGCCACCTCGCTTGGTGTGGCGTATACCCCGACGGCCATCGATGCTATCAGGGGATCTAAAGCGGTCAATATGGATGTGGTGGAATACGTTGTTTACCACCAGGGACCCGCAGCGCTGGCAACCGTGCTGGTCGTGGGCGTCTGCCATTTCTTCTGGCAGCGGCATTGCGACCGTAAAGCGGGGACGCTTCCGCGGGAAATCGGTAGCGCTGAGGTGACTGACTCAGGAAAAGCCCCGGCTTTTTATGCGCTGCTCCCGATGCTTCCGATATTGATGGCTGTGGGATCATCGGAAATGTTCGTCAGTGGTATTAACCTGAATATTATCACCATTGTGCTCATTTCGATGGCTGTCTGCATGTTGATTGAGTGGCTGCGGGTGCGTGATTTAAAGTCAGTATGCGAAGGATTCAGCCATTTCCTTAAAGGCATGGGCACCGCCTTTACCGGGGTGGTTGGGCTACTGGTTGCGGCAGGTGTTTTTGCTCACGGAATTAAAGTCATTGGTGCCATTGATCAATTAATCCTGATGGCGGAGCACGTGGGATTACCTCCATTTGCTATGGCGGTGGTGTTTGCGCTGGTGACGCTGGCGGCAGCAATTATTATGGGATCGGGTAATGCGCCATTCCTTGCTTTCGTTGAGCTGATCCCGCAAATCGCGGCAAGTATGGGCGCTAACGCTGTTGCCATGATCCTGCCGATGCAGCAGGCATCACATATGGGGCGGGCAATTTCACCGGTTTCCGGCGTGGTGATTGCCGTTTCCAGTGGGGCGAAAATAACGCCATTTGATGTGGTTAAACGTACCGCCGTACCGTTGATTGTGGGCTTTGTAACGCATACCCTGATCATCGGTATTTTCTATTAACTTCGTCTGTAATAAGCAAACTTCCGGGTTGCTGAATGCCCGGTAGTTTGCTTTTTCTGTTTACAGGTCTCATCACAAAAGGTGATATTGATTACTGGTGATTATTATTAACCTTTATCTTTATCGCATTATTCTTATTAGTCATTGTTGAGCCACCCCAGATTAATGATTAATAAGTATGATGTATTATATTTGCACGTTTATTACATAGGGATAAGTTAATCTGGATCATATTTTGGCGATTTTAGTTGTAGTAATTTTTTAATAGAGTAATACAAGAATGACGTGGAATAACAATGATGATTTATTTGGGCAGGTTTAAGTGGTAAGGGATTCTGGAAGAGTTAGTACGTTACGACATCATTATCAGGATGATCTGGAAGCCTTTACCTGGAGTGCGTTAGTCGCAATTGGTATCGCAATAAAGGATCATAAAATCTACTCTAAAATGTCAGAGCATCTATTCATTATGCATTGGCTGGCTATTGCCAAAAAAAGAAAAATCTTTTCGAAGAGCATTGTCAGTGAGCTTCAGTGGTTAATTGATGAGGGGAAGAAAAAAAGCCTCAATGCACAACTTAAATTTAAAATAGAATATTTGTACGCCACATCGAGTGGTGATGTGACAATGCAAAACGACTATTTTAAATTTACTCACACGATTGAAGTGTTGAGAAATAATGGATGGGAGAGCTTTCTGCTCACTCCGGAGAAGTGGCAAGGCCTTCATGAGAGTATTAAGGTCAGAAAAGGTGACTTTATTTTTATGGATGACACCCGGCTTCAGGAGTGCTTTGGCGTGCAGGGGGAGATAGTCAAACCTTTTTGTATTCGAGTGTACGGCGATATTGAGTTTGCAAAGTTAACGTTCATCAAACATAACCTGCCGGTTGAATTTGTGAAACATATTTCGAATGAGTTTTATTACTTCAATTTTCTTTCAGTTAAGTAATGCTTAACTGATATGGGGGACAAATTTCTGTTTGTTCAAAGAGTGTATTGATCTACCTGTGAAATTATCGGATTTATACCACGCGCAAAGGACAGCGAATGTTTACTCGAAAGTTAGTGATTACAACTGAATGGATAAGGTTGTCGGATACGCCAGACAATGTGTCCATTTCTTTTCGGGGCGTTCTTGAGATCGGTGAAAGCACGGTTGTACCAGATGGCAACACTCCTTTACTTCGCTTAGAAAATGAAATGGCACCTGTCGCCGTTGATGCGTTGTCATGGGTAAGGGTGCCAGTTGAACGCCAGGAAAATGTTATCGTCTATATTTTCTGAATCCTGGTTTATAAATCCATTAATAATGTTAATGTCGATTTGTTCTTATTTTATTCCTCCCAGTGCAAGATGAGATGTCTGGCTGAACAATTCGTTGGGGATCACATCGCGGGTGAGAGCATTTGTAGCGCGTGTACATTATAAATAATGCCAAACACCGCCACCGCGAGCAGAAACAGGGAGGAGATAAAAACGCTGCGTCTGGCAAACCGCTCTGGCATCCAGCGTTTGAAAACCATGATGTAAAAAGACAACACCGTAACATCAAAAATAACCCACACCAGCGTTAGCGTCAGAATGCTGGTGGTGAAATCTTGCGTAATGGCAATGAACTGGGGAAAAAATGCTACGAAAAACAAAATGTCCTTTGGGTTAGCGACCCCTGTCAGAAATCCATGGATAAGCCCGCTGTTATCGCGTTTTGGCGCACACAGTCCGGGTTTTGAGTCCCTGGCCCGCAGGCCGTTAATCGCCATCACACCGATATACAACGATCCCACAAGACCCAGTACGCCAAGCCATATCGCAGAGATTGAAACCACGCCAGCTAGCATCAGTGCAGCCAGAGCAATCAATACTAAAGAAGCGCCGTTAGTGCCAATCAGCGTGATAAAGGCCCGGCGATAGCCGTGCTGCGACGCGGTGGTGGTAATCAGCGCCACGACAGGACCCGGAGTTAACAGCAGGGTTACTACGCTGAGGCTATAGGTAGCCAGTAAAGTGAAATTCATACCTGATTATCCTGATGATATTTTCCATCAGTATTCCGTCTGCGTGGCGCATTGAAAAACGAATAAAACTGCGCTCTACTGTGAGTAAAACTCAACATAGAAGCTGAGAATGACGCTACCTCCGTTGTATGCCCTGAGGGCTTTTGAAGCCGCAGCCCGTCTGGGATCGTTCAGTAAAGCCGCTATTCAACTTAACGTGACGCCGGGCGCGGTAAGCCGTCATATTCGCACGCTGGAGGCATGGTTTGGTTGTGAGCTATTTGTCCGCAGCGGCCCGCGTATCGAGATAACGCCTTCTGGCCAAGGGCTGGCGCAGCAGTTGACGGCTGGGTTTCAGAGTCTGGAACACGCGTGTCATGCCTTTCGCAGCAGCAGTCATGAGCTACGGCTGAAAGCGCCGTCTACGTTGACGATGCGCTGGCTTCTGGACGTGCTGCGTCATTTCCGTGAAGCGCATCCGACCCCGGTTGTCGAAATTTCCAGCGTCTGGATGGATACCGATTCGGTATCCTTCGGTCGTGAACCGTATGACTGCGCGATCCTGTTAGGGAATGGCCATTTTGGTGACGATACCGACAGCCGGTTGCTGTTTCAGGAGTGGCTTATCCCGGTGTGCTCAACCGCACTGCTGGTGCAGGCGCAGCGCGATATTTCTGCCTGTGAACTGATTCATCCCTCAGCGGATCGCCGTGACTGGCGTCGGTGGCTGCAACGCACCGGGAAGTTTCCGGCGTTGAATCTTGCGCGAGGCAAAGTGTTCGACACCCTGGAGCAGGGCAGTCTTGCCGCGATGAGCGGTCATGGCGTGTCCGTTGCCGACCTGCTGTTAAGCCTGGCGGCCATTCAGGCAGGGATGTTGGCGTTACCGTTTAAAGATGCGGTAGCGACTGGCGAGGGCTATTACCTTGTCTGGCCAAAGACTTCAACACGGCTCAGAAATATTGAGCTGCTGTATCGCTGGTTAAAAAAGGCTGCGCCGTGTGTCTCCTCGGCAGATCTAAACTGGCTGGATTAAGCTGTTTATTCTGCTAATCATCATATTGATAATGGTTCTCATTATTATTGTCGTATTGCGCAGGTAATGGTAATGTTGCTTCAGTTATAAACCGTTAATCCCATTTCCTGTGCAGAAGACAGCATGAACAATACCACCGCCCTGAATGCCTCCGGACGCGTCGCTCGCACTTTCTCCGTCAGCGAGTTTATGGATTTTGGTGAGCGCTACGGGATCGATTACCGCTTTCCCCAGTTGGCACAAAGGCCGGATTTACCGTCTGGCAGCCCTGTTCTGCAAGGTGAAATTGAGGAGATGACTCTCCCATGTGGGATGTGCGTGACGCACTCCGACGTACAGGTATTGCAACCCTACGAAACCACCTCTCGTCACGACAGCCCTCTGTATATGCTGGTGGTACTGGAAGGCTGCGTGATCCTGACGCTTAACGGACAGGAGCATGTGGTGCGCTCCGGCATGGCGTTTAGCTCACGCCTGAGTGAGCACCAGACGATGCGTGCCCGTCATCATGCTGATTGTAAACTGCGGACATTATCGCTCGGTTTGTATCCCGACGGCGCGTGTCGCACGGGGTTGCTCGAATCGTTGATGCGTGAGTGGGAAAGATGCCAGACGCCGACGCTTATCTGGCAGGTGCCGGGGTTTTTACTCAGCGGACTACTGTACGCACAGCAGAGTACGATTAGCCATATTTCTCGTCAGCTGATGCTGGAAGGGCTGATATTACAACTGTTTGGTCATGGCCTCAGCGTGTGTCAGGTCGAGAGCGGTAAACGTCTTGCGGCGAGCGGTGAGCAGCAGCGGCTGGAGGTCGTTCGCCGACTGCTGGAGCAGAGTCCCGAAAAAGACTACACCCTTAATGAACTGGCGCAACGCGCGGCAATGAGCCCCAGTAGTCTGCGTAGCAAGTTTCGCGCAGCCTATGGCTGTTCGGTATTCGACTACCTGCGCGATTGCCGTCTGGAACGTGCGCGCGGCTATCTACTGGAAGGATATAGCGTACAACAGGCGGCCTGGATGTCGGGTTATCAGCACGCCACTAACTTTTCTACTGCTTTTCGTCGCCGTTACGGCTTTTCGCCCGGCGATTTGCTCAAACTTTGCTAATCCATATTTGCGTTTTACGCACGTGATTTCCTGACAATTTGGCACTGCGCATAGGCAACCTGGCATCCGGCATAGCTATCTCCGCCAGCAAAAAGGTAATAATTCTCACTTACAATTAGACATGCCTTTGGAGATATTCATGTTCGCGAAGACTCGCTTGGCGCTGCTGGTGGGATGGGTTACCGGCAGCGTGGCTTTTCCTCTGCTGGCGCAGGAAACAACAAAAAACGATACGGTGGTTGTCACCTCGCAGATGCAGAGCGGGGCCACGAAGCTTGCCACGCCGGATATTGAAACGCCGCAGTCGGTATCGATCGTTACCCGTGAACAGTTTGAAGAGCAGGGCGCAACCAGCGTGCGGCAGGCCGTCAGCTATACGCCGGGTGTGTACAGCAATCAGATTGGCGCCTCCAACCGCTTTGACTACATCGTGCTGCGTGGCTTTTCTGACGGTAGCCTGGATAACGTCTATCTTGATGGTCTGAAGATGATGGGCGACACCAACTCACACAGCTCGCTGGTGGTCGATCCGTGGTTCCTCGAAGATATCGAAGTCGTACGTGGCCCGGCTTCCGTACTGTATGGCCGTTCCTCCCCGGGTGGCATTGTGGCGCTGACCTCACGTAAGCCATCGTTTGATGCGGGCGGCGAAGTGAAGCTGTTTGCCGGCAACAATAACCAGCGCGGCGCGGCGTTTGACGTCACCGGGGCGCTGGATGATAACGATCGCGTGGCGGCGCGACTGAGCGGGATGACGCGTTACGCGGACTCGCAGTTTGGTCCATTGAAGGAAGAGCGTTACGCGCTGATGCCCAGCCTGACATGGCGTATCACCGACCAGACGCGTCTGGATCTGATGGCCTATCTGCACCGTGACCCGGAAGGCGGTAGTCACTCCGGTCTGCCGTATGACGGCACCGTGGTTCCGCATTACGGGCAAAAGATCTCCAACACCTTTTACGAAGGCGAGGATGATTACGACAAATACGATCGCCGTGAAAACATGGTGGGCTACAACATTGAGCATATGTTTGATAGCGGTTGGTCGGTGCGGCAAAAGCTGCGCTATCTGCATACCGACGTTGAGCTGAATCAGGTGTATGCGGCGGGCTGGCTGAATGAAACCGAGCTTAATCGCGGTTACTCCGGCTCCGATGAAAAAATGTCGGCGATTACGCTGGATAACCAGCTCGACGGCAGCTTTGATACCTGGCAGGTAAACCATCGCCTGCTGGTGGGCATTGATTATCAGGATCGCAGCAACAATACCACCGGCTACTACGGCGCATTCCCGCCGATTGACGCTTTTAATCCAGTGTACGGCGCGAAGCCTGATTATATCGACATGTATGCGCGTGAGAAACACAAGCTGCGCCAGACGGGTTACTATTTGCAGGATCAGATGTCATGGGATCGCTGGCGTATTACGCTCGGTGGTCGCTACGATCAGGTCAGCGTTTCTAACATTGATAAGATCAAGGATACTCGCAGCGATCTGGATAAAAACAACTTCAGTACCCGTGCCGCGCTGCTCTATTTATTCGATAACGGCTTTGCGCCGTACGTGAGTTATTCCACTGCCTTTACGCCAACCAGTTTTGCCGATGAGAACGGCAATCTGCTGGATCCGATGAAAGGCAAGCAGTGGGAAGCCGGGCTGAAATATGAGCCGGAAGGACTCAACAGTCAGTTCAGCGCGTCGGTGTTCCGTATCAATCAGACGAATATTGCCACCAAAGAAGAGCCGACCGATCCGTACCGCTCGATTGGGGAAATTGAATCTGAAGGGGTGGAGCTGGAGGCAATTAGCCAACTGACAGATAGCTTCCGTTTGCAGGCGGCGTATACCTATACCGACATTCGCTATAAGAAAAGCAGCCCGGAAGAACAGGGCAAGCGCGCAGTGTACGCCCCGCGTAACCAGGCCAGTACCTGGCTGAGCTACGATGTGAAAAGCGGTCCGCTGGACGGCCTGACGTTGGGTTCAGGCGTGCGCTACGTTAACGGTATTACCAGCGATCGCCTGAATACTCACACCCTGCCGTCCTACACGCTGGTGGATATGGTGATTGGTTACGACTTAACGAATATCGGCATTAAAGGGTTGAGCGCGCAGTTGAACGTTAACAACCTGACCGACAAGCGCTACGTTGCAGCCTGTAACTCGCTCTCATACTGCTACTTCGGCGCCGAGCGCAGCATTGTCGGCAGTGTGTCCTGGAAATTCTGATGTTTTAGCCGGATGCGGCGCTGGCGCCTTATCCGGCCTACAGCAGCGTGCAAATCGTAGGCCTGATAAGCACAGCGCATCAGGCTTTGTGATTGCGGCTATTGTGTAAAACCGTTTTGCAGACAAATCTGCGCGCTGGCGCCTTATCCGGCCTACAGCAGCGTGCAAATCGTAGGCCTGATAAGCGCAGCACATCAGGCTTTGTGATTGCGGCTATTGTGTAAAACCGTTTTGCAGACAAATCTGCGCGCTGGCGCCTTATCCGGTCTACGGCAGCGTGTAAATCGTAGGCCTGATAAGCGCAGCGCATCAGGCATAGTGGATTGCGGTTATTTTGTAAAATCGTTCTGCAGACAAATCTGCACGCTGGCGCCTTATCCGGCCTACGGCAGCGTGCAAATCGTATGCCTGATAAGCGCAGCGCATCAGGCATAGTGGATTGCGGTTATTTTGTAAAATCGTTCTGCAGACAAATCTGCACGCTGGCGCCTTATCCGGTCTACGGCAGCGTGTAAATCGTAGGCCTGATAAGCGCAGCGCATCAGGCATAGTGGATTGAGGTTATTGTGTAAAACCGTTCTGCAGACAAATCTGCGCGCTGGCGCCTTATCCGGCCTACGGCAGCGTGCAAATCGTAGGCCTGATAAGCGCAGCGCATCAGGCATAGTGGATTGCGATTATTTTGTAAAACCGTTTTGCATACAAATCTGCGCGCTGGTTCTCAGCGTAAAGGCGACTTTGTCTGGGTACTGGCTGTAATAGTTATGCTCTTCTTCCAGCCCTTTTGCCTGCGCCAGACGTACCGTTTCCAGCGAGCAGGTACGGTAGATCAGGTCTTTATTCATATTGGTCTGCTTTTCGCGTTGTTTATCTGCGGACAGCGCCAGCCAGCTTTCGGACAGTGAGTAATCGTAGACCACCCGATTTCCTTTCGCCTGCACGTTCTCAATGGTAATGAATTCGTCGATTTTCAGTCTTGGCTGCCCACGCATTTTTTTCTTATCTTCTGCGGCGGCGTATTGGGCCAGCGCATGAATATCCATACTGGCTATTTTCTGTTTATAAGCATCTACATAAGCGGTAGGTTGCTGATAATGCCGAGCGTAAGCGTTTCTTAATTCCCCGTCATTCATCGTACAACCTGCCAGAAACAGAGGTAATAGCAGTGCCAGTTTTATTTTAGTCATGATGTTATCCCGTTCATTATTTTGATCCCAGTCGCCCATAACAAAATAGAAAAATTATTACAGATGATATTTAAGGTTGTATAAACGAGAGCGCGATGGCACAAGTTCAATTGTCTTAAAATGGCAGGACAGGCGGGAAACCCTGCCAGAATTGGCAGGGTTTTGAACATACTGATAAAAAAATTAATGGCCGATCATCTTTGCCTTCGGGATCAGCTGGAAATACATATGATCAGGCACTGGTGTATCCCAGACATTGGCATAAACGGCATAACCAATGGTGGCAAACAAAATGCCAAGCACCAGTAGCGTCATGGCAACACCTGATAGCGTCTTCTGTCGCCATAACGGTTTACCGTTGTCTTGCGCCCCCGGCGGTGTTTGCAGTGAAAAGCTCAGCGTTGAGGCCACCGGGCAGGATTCAACGCAGGTCATGCAGCCAGTGCATTCCACGGTACGCACCTGAATCAGTCTGTCGACCTGGATATTCGACGGGCAGTTTTTCGCGCATTTTCCGCAGTCGATGCAGCTGTCTGCGTTACGGCGGATTTTAAACGGCGAGAGCAGCGAGAACAGGCCGAGCAGCGCACCATAAGGGCACAGATAGCGGCACCAGGCATTGCGAATAAACAGGCTCAGGACGCTGATAACGACAACAAAGATGAGCGTAGCGGGGCCAATATGGCGAAAGAAATCGAGCATCTTTACGTCGATAATCATGCCATAGGCCGACATTAGAAAATACTGAATCCCCTGCGCAGGCATCGACAGGGCGATATACAAAAAGAAACTCAGCAACAGATACTTCAGACTGAGCAGCGGGATATCCAGCCAGCGCGGCAGCGTGAAGTTGCGACCAAATACTTTTTTCCCCAGATTGCCGAGCAGTTCGGACAGCGTGCCCACCGGGCATAGCCACGAACAGAAGGCTTTTTTTAACAACAAACTAATCAGGATAAACGCAACTAACAGCAGCATGGAGGCGGCATGGATAGGCGGAAGAAAACCAGTCTCCAGCGTATAGCGGATATTCATCAAACCCGCGATTGGTAGCCATCCCTCAATACCGCCAGGCCTTGGAATATAGACGCTGGTGCCGGCGGTTTCGAAATAGCGGACCCAGTAATAGAACGTTACGCCAATATAAATATTAATAGCCAGCAGGAGAAACTGGGTGGCTTTTCGCCAGCTGCTGGCATTGCGCCAGTCATTCCACGGCAGCTTGCCTCCGATCGTGCCAGGACGGCGCTGCCAGCGTGTTCTCTTCTTCCCGTTCATGGTTTTATACTATCCCTCATATTTCCCCTTCTGCATTCAGAAGGCGTCATCACCGGGACATGCTAGCGCTATTCAGATTTGGTGTATTTGATTTGCATCTTATTATGTGGCTGTTATTTTTATCACGCAAATAGGCTTGAATAAAAATAACAGCTCGATATTTATCGCCGATCAGATAAATACCCTGAACGGGGTATTTATTTCTCTGTGGCGGAGAAGATTATTCCTGATATACCTCTATGCGATCGCGGCCATTACTTTTCGCCAGATAAAGCGCGCGATCGGCTTTATCAACCAACTGTTTATAGTCGGGGTGATAGTCATATTCGGCGATGCCAATGCTGACGGTAATAGAAAATGATTCTGCCGCCGATGCCGCCATGCACATCCCGGCAATCTTCATACGCAGCGTTTCGAGAATGATACTGGCCTGCGACTTGTCTGACTCGACGAGCAGGATCATAAATTCTTCACCACCGTAGCGGAACACGTAATCGCTGCTACGGATATGATCATAAATGACCGCTGCGACGTTTTTGAGCGTCAGATCGCCGGTATTATGCCCGAAGTTATCGTTAATTTGCTTAAAGTAGTCGATATCCAGCATCGCCAGGGTGAAGGGCTTCCGCGCATGTAACGCTAACGAAATCTCACGCCGCATGATGGTTGGAATAAAGCGGCGGTTAAGTAACTGGGTCAGCGAGTCTTTACCATTTTCCTGTTTAACCAGTGCGTCAAACATTGAGGCGAGCAGGAAATGGATTTTTGCCGATAGCTGGCGGACATCCTGCAACAGGCTCATCCTCTCAGGTTCTGTTGGCTGATGCTGATGCGAAAAGGTGGTCGTCATGCGGTTGTCGATCTCTGCTATCAGCGATTCCATTTCTTTCAACAGATTGCTGTTGCCGAGAATGTGTTTTCCTTTATGTGAGAACCACATACCAAAATCAGAATTCGCCAGAAATACCATCTCACCGAAAGGCATACCGATGGCGATGTTATAGATAAACTGATTTTCCCAGTCGGTAAATGAGCGAATTTGCCGTTCGCGCTCGACGTTAACGTCATCGTAAATGGTCTGCAGGCGATACTGCTCCTGCGTATGCAGAGAGTTTTGGTGGCTTGGTGAATAGGAGACGGTCATGGCCTCCAGCGCAGTATCCATTGCCAGACTGCTGAAACAGATAGCATTGCTCAGCAGGGAAGACGAGTCGTCAGCTTTGGTTTTCAATACCCGATACAGCTCATCCTTGAGCTTGCGCGCGCCGCGGTTTACCAGATCGATGGGCAGACCGATACGGGCATGCACCACGCCAATTTTGCGTTGTTTGGCCAGCAACTGCGGTAGATCTTCGTGCGCGCTGCCGAGCACGCTGCGTAACCAGTCAAACATACTACCACTGAGGCGGGTACTGACCTGTTCTGTATTAAGGAACAATGCGCTCTGGGCATGGGAGAGCATATAGTCATAAAAAACGGTCACTAAATGGCGGATCTCTTCATCGCTTAACGATGTGAGGAGCATGTGAACTTCAGGCGATGTTTGTCGTATCAGCGCCTGCCATTCTGTAAGGAGTAATGTGTCGTTTACCGGTTCAACCTGTTCCATCTCACTGCCACTCAACCTGCGATTAAAAATTCAGGCGGTATTACGGACAATTACCTCACAATGGTCAAGTTAAACTCTCTTATCGATGGCTAATACCTTCATAAATAAGTCTTAGCGCGAAAACACCTATTATTGCGCCAATCACCCGGCTGGCAACGCGTTGGATGCGACCATACGCCCGTCGCACGGCAGGCAAAGAAAATGCCTGGCTGAGAAAAATACGCCAGATAACGGAAGACAACACAATGCCTGCCCAGGCCATCAGTCTGGCCCACGTAGGCGTGTCTGCGCTTAAGGTGACCGAGAAGATACTAATAAAAAACAGCACGGTTTGCGGGTTTGATAAATCCGTTAGTAATCCACGGCGGAAAAACACATACCAGGGAGCGGAAAGCGGTTGCTGTAGAGTGGGCATTTGCGGCGTGGCCTGGTGGCGGATGCTGTTCCAGGCAAACCACAGCAGATAGGCGCCGCCGACAATCTTAATCAATGAAAATATCTCTTCACACTGGGTGATTAGCGTTGCCATACCAAAAAGCCCAAGGCCGGAGTAAAACGCATCACCCAAGGCAACACCCAGACCGGTCATCACACCTGCGCGTCGTCCGGATGCCAGGCTAGTTTGTACTACCACGAACAGATTTGCGCCGGGGTTAAAAAAGGTTAAAACAAAGAGGCTGATGGTAAGAACGACGGCGTGCAGAGGTTCCATAGACAACATTTCCATTAGTAAGCGCTTAAGTGACAGCTAACACTATAATTTTAGTGTGTTCATCATTCTGCGTATTCACTCACACTGCGCAGTGAAACGCGCTGAGATTTGCAAATGACTTCATAGATTATTTTGTGCAAACCTGGCGCGTCAGATAACGCGGCGGCGCAGGTTTTCTGTTATCAACGATTCGCAAAATCTCTTTATATTTCCGCCTGCTCTGGATCTTTTTGCCAGGCTGAACTACTTATTAATCATCCTTGACTCGCATGTCGAATGTTCAGGGGGCGATGATGGCATATATAACAAAATCTGGAGCTTTTATATGAAAACTGGAATTAAAGTACTTATTGGTGCGTTAGCTTTTGTTGTGACCAACGCGTACGCCGCGGAATTTATGACGAAGGTTGAGTTTGAAAAGGTTGAGTCTCAGTATACAAAAATCGGTGATATTTCAACGAGTAATGAAGTCTCTACTTCGGATGCTAAAGAAGACCTTCTGAAGAAAGCTGAAGAGAAAGGTGCTGACGTGGTGGTATTAACCTCCGGCCAAACGGATAACAAAATCCATGGCACAGCGAATATTTACAAGAAAAAATAACGTGTAGCTGTAAAAAATACGACACCCGTCGGTCATTGTACCGGCGGGTTTTCTTTTAATCTACGCCAGAACGTGGTTCTGCTAATTCCGAGGTACCGCGCGGCGGCAGTTTTGTCACCATCAAATTGTGCCAGCACCTGCTGTGGCGTCAGTGATGATGATATGTGCGGTGTAGTGGTAACAACGGACAGTTCCGGTAACAGCTGCTGTAAAAAATCTACGTTCAGCTCTGGCTGCGGTTCGACGCTTAAAAACAGTGCCAGGCGCTCCATCATATTGCGCAGTTCGCGGATATTCCCCGGCCAGCCATAATTCAGCAACGTCGGCTGACTTAACCCCAGCCCCTTGCGAACAGGCTCAGAAAACGGCACGTCCAGTTCCGCCAGCGACTGTTTTAAAAAGCCTTCCGCCAGTGGCAGGATATCGGGCAACCGCTCGCGTAGCGGCGGCAGCTTGAGGCGTAAAATGCTCAGGCGATAAAACAGATCGGTTCGAAACTCCCCCTGTTTCATCTCCTGCTCCAGATTACAGTGCGTGGCGCTAATCACCCGGACATCGACCGGAATCGGTTGATGTCCGCCCACCCGGGTGACCTCTTTTTCTTCGAGCACACGCAGCAGTCGGGTTTGTAACGGCAGCGGCATCTCGCCTATCTCGTCAAGAAACAGGGTTCCGCCGTGAGCGATTTCAAACAGGCCCGCGCGCCCCCCTCGGCGAGAGCCGGTAAAGGCGCCATCCTCATAGCCGAACAGCTCCGCTTCCAGCAATGACTCGGTGATTGCCCCGCAGTTGACGGCAACAAACGGCGGTGAGGGTTTACCGCGCCGATTCTCCTGACGGGTGAAAAACTCACGGTGAATGGCCTGTGCGGCCAGCTCTTTACCCGTTCCTGTTTCGCCCTGAATGAGGACCGGCGCACGCGAACGGGCGTACAGCATAATGGTGTGCCGTACCTGTTCCATCTGCGCAGAGTGACCGCGCATATCTCCGAGCGCGTAGCGAGTGCGCAACGTATCGCCAGAGGCGTACTGACCGTTTCTGCGTAATGTCAAGCGGGTCATATCCAACGCATCGACAAAGGCCTGGCGCACGGTGGCCGCCGAATAGATAAAGATGCCGGTCATGCCTGCTTCTTCTGCCAGATCGGTAATCAACCCCGCACCAACTACCGCTTGTGTACCGCCAGCCTTCAGCTCGTTGATTTGCCCACGAGCATCTTCCTCGGTGATATAGCTGCGCTGTTCAAGCTGCAAATTGAAGGTTTTTTGAAACGCGAGAAGCGCCGGGAGGGGTTCCTGATAGGTAATGACGCCAATCGACGAGGTGAGTTTTCCCGCTTTTGCCAGCGCCTGTAGCACGTCGAATCCGCTGGGTTTAATCAGGATCACCGGAATCGATAAACGGCTTTTCAGATATGCCCCGTTGGAGCCCGCCGCAATGATGGCATCGCAACGCTCGGTAGCCAGCTTCTTGCGGATATAGGCCACCGCTTTTTCGAAACCAAGCTGAATGGGGGTGATGGTCGCCAGGTGGTCGAACTCCAGACTGATGTCGCGAAACAGTTCAAACAGGCGGGTGACTGAGACTGTCCAGATAACCGGTTTGTCGTCGTTCACACGCGGCGGTAGATGTGTATCTGCCATAACTAACCCAAAAAAGTAAGGAACCGAGTAGTAGGGTTTAGTTGTGTTTCATAAATGTTGCAATGAAACGTGAAGGAACGTTTCATGAAACGATAGCTGACACGCTTTTGTGCAACAAAAATAGGAGTATTGGATTTAATGTATTGTTTTAAAAGATAAAAAATTAAATTGAAGAGAAAATAAGCTCCCTGGCATACCCCTTGCTTTAGAAACATCAACGAACGATAACAAGTTGATAACAAGAGGACGGGATATGTCTCTACACTCCCCAGGGCTGGCGTTTCGCGCTGCGCTCACTAAAGAAAACCCATTACAAATCGTTGGCACCATCAACGCCAACCACGCTCTGCTGGCTCAACGTGCCGGGTATCAAGCGATTTATCTCTCCGGCGGCGGTGTCGCGGCGGGGTCGCTGGGGCTGCCGGATCTCGGCATTTCTACCCTTGATGATGTGCTGACTGATATTCGTCGCATTACGGATGTTTGCCCGCTGCCATTGCTGGTGGATGCGGATATTGGTTTTGGATCGTCTGCATTCAACGTGGCGCGTACCGTCAAGTCGATTTCCAAAGCGGGTGCTGCTGCGCTGCATATTGAAGATCAGATCGGCGCCAAGCGCTGCGGTCATCGCCCGAACAAGGCGATCGTCTCGAAAGAAGAGATGGTCGACAGGATCCGCGCAGCCGTTGATGCGCGCACCGATCCCAACTTTGTGATTATGGCGCGGACCGATGCGCTGGCGGTGGAAGGGTTAGAGGCTGCCATCGATCGTGCCCAGGCGTATGTCGAAGCGGGCGCTGACATGCTGTTCCCGGAAGCCATTACCGAACTTGAGATGTACCGCCAGTTTGCCGATGCGGTACAGGTACCAATTCTCGCCAACATTACTGAATTTGGCGCCACACCGCTGTTTACCACCGATGAACTGCGCAGCGCGAACGTTGCGATGGCGCTATACCCGCTGTCAGCTTTCCGCGCCATGAACCGCGCGGCGGAGAAGGTTTACAACGTGCTGCGTCAGGAAGGTACGCAAAAGAACGTTATCGACATTATGCAGACGCGCAACGAGCTGTACGAAAGCATCAATTACTACCAGTTCGAAGAGAAACTCGACGCGTTGTACACAAAAAAGTAACCGTCGTAGGCCGGATAAGGCGTAGCCGCCATCCGGCAATAAATTAGTACCCTACATATTACAATAATGACGAGGACAACATGAGCGACACAACGATCCTGCAAAATAGTACCCATGTCATTAAACCCAAAAAATCGGTTGCGCTGTCAGGCGTCGCTGCCGGAAATACTGCCTTATGTACCGTGGGTAAAAGCGGTAACGATCTGCACTATCGTGGCTACGATATTCTTGACCTGGCACAACAGTGCGAATTTGAAGAAGTTGCGCATCTGCTGATTCACGGGAAATTACCCACCCGCGATGAGCTCACCGCCTATAAAAGCAAATTGAAAGCGCTGCGCGGATTGCCCGCTAACGTGCGTACCGTACTGGAAGCGCTGCCTGCCGCCTCGCATCCGATGGACGTGATGCGCACTGGTGTTTCCGCGCTGGGTTGTACTCTGCCAGAAAAAGAAGGACATACCGTCTCCGGCGCACGCGATATTGCCGACAAACTGCTGGCATCGCTCAGTTCTATCCTCCTGTACTGGTATCACTACAGCCATAACGGCGAGCGTATTCAGCCGGAGACTGATGATGATTCTATTGGCGGTCACTTCCTGCATTTGCTGCATGGTGAAAAGCCATCACAAAGCTGGGAAAAGGCGATGCACATTTCGCTGGTGCTGTACGCCGAGCACGAATTTAACGCTTCTACCTTCACAGGGCGTGTGATTGCGGGAACTGGCTCTGATATGTACTCCGCGATTATCGGCGCGATTGGCGCACTGCGTGGGCCGAAACACGGCGGCGCGAATGAAGTGTCGCTGGAAATTCAGCAGCGCTACGAAACGCCGGATGAAGCCGAAGCGGATATCCGTAAACGCGTTGAAAACAAAGAAGTGGTGATTGGCTTTGGTCACCCGGTTTACACCATCGCCGACCCGCGCCATCAGGTGATCAAGCGTGTGGCGAAACAGCTTTCTCAGGAGGGCGGTTCGCTGAAAATGTACAACATTGCCGACCGTCTGGAAGAGGTGATGTGGGAAACGAAAAAGATGTTCCCTAACCTCGACTGGTTCTCGGCAGTCTCTTACAACATGATGGGCGTCCCCACCGAAATGTTCACACCGCTGTTCGTTATCGCCCGCGTCACTGGCTGGGCGGCGCACATCATCGAACAGCGCCAGGACAACAAAATTATCCGTCCTTCCGCCAACTATACCGGCCCGGAAGATCGCGAATTTGTCCCGATTGAAAAACGTTGCTAATGCAAAACCTCTAAAGATAAAAAAACAGGAAATGTACCCTATGTCTGCACATATTTCGAACGTCCGCCCTGAATTTGACCGTGAAATCGTTGATATCGTTGATTATGTCATGAACTACGAGATCACCTCGAAGGTGGCGTATGACACCGCGCATTATTGCCTGCTTGATACCCTTGGCTGTGGCCTGGAAGCGCTGGAATATCCGGCCTGTAAAAAACTGCTGGGGCCGGTTGTACCGGGTACCGTCGTCCCGAACGGTGTGCGCGTACCGGGTACCCAGTTCCAGCTCGATCCGGTGCAGGCGGCGTTTAACATCGGTGCGATGATCCGCTGGCTGGACTTTAACGACACGTGGCTGGCCGCAGAATGGGGCCATCCTTCCGATAACCTCGGCGGTATTCTGGCGACGGCTGACTGGCTGTCGCGCAATGCGGTGGCGGTGGGTAAAGCGCCGTTAACCATGAAAAAAGTGTTAACCGGAATGATTAAAGCCCATGAAATTCAGGGCTGTATCGCGCTGGAAAACTCCTTCAACCGCGTCGGTCTGGATCACGTCCTGCTGGTAAAAGTCGCTTCCACGGCGGTGGTTGCCGAGATGCTCGGCCTTAACCGCGATGAAATTCTCAACGCCGTCTCGCTGGCGTGGGTCGACGGTCAGTCGCTGCGTACCTATCGTCATGCGCCGAATACCGGCACGCGTAAATCCTGGGCGGCTGGCGATGCCACCTCACGTGCTGTGCGTCTGGCGCTGATGGCGAAAACCGGTGAAATGGGATATCCATCTGCACTGACGGCGAAAACCTGGGGCTTCTATGATGTCTCTTTCAAAGGCGAATCTTTCCGCTTCCAGCGCCCGTACGGTTCGTACGTGATGGAAAACGTGTTGTTTAAAATTTCCTTCCCGGCAGAGTTCCACTCGCAGACCGCGGTAGAAGCGGCGATGACGCTGTACGAGCAGTTACAGGCTGCAGGTAGGACCGCTGCCGATATCGAAAAAGTGACCATTCGTACGCACGAAGCCTGTATCCGCATCATCGATAAAAAAGGCCCGTTGAATAACCCGGCGGATCGTGACCACTGCATCCAGTACATGGTGGCTATCCCGCTGCTGTTCGGACGCTTAACGGCGGCAGATTACGAAGACGGCGTGGCGCAGGATAAACGCATTGATGCACTGCGTGAAAAGATTAACTGCTTCGAAGATCCGGCCTTTACTGCCGATTACCACGACCCTGAAAAACGCGCCATCGCGAATGCCATCACGCTTGAATTCACCGACGGCTCACGCTTTGAAGAAGTGGTAGTGGAATACCCAATTGGCCACGCGCGCCGTCGTAACGACGGTATGCCGAAGCTGGTCGAGAAGTTCAAAATTAACCTGGCGCGTCAGTTCCCGACCCGTCAGCAGCAGCGCATCCTGGATGTCTCCCTGGACAGAGCCCGCCTGGAGCAGATGCCGGTCAATGAGTATATGGACCTTTATGTAATCTAAACCTGCGTGCGGCAAGGCGTAAGTTCAACAGGAGAGCATTATGTCTTATAGCGAGTTTTATCAACGTTCTATTACGCAGCCGGAGTCGTTTTGGGCCGAACAGGCCCAGCGTATTGACTGGCAGCAGCCGTATACGCAGGTGCTGGATCACAGCAACCCGCCGTTTGCCCGCTGGTTTTGCGGCGGCAAGACCAATTTGTGTCATAACGCCATCGACCGCTGGGTGGAGAAACAGCCTGAGGCGCTGGCGCTGATTGCGGTGTCATCGGAAACCGAAGAAGAACGTACCTTTACCTTTCGTCAGCTGTACGACGAAGTGAACGTGGCGGCGGCAATGTTGCTGTCGCTGGGCGTACAGCGTGGCGATCGGGTACTGGTTTATATGCCGATGATCGCCGAGGCGCACATTACGCTGCTGGCCTGCGCGCGCATTGGGGCGATCCATTCGGTGGTGTTCGGTGGCTTTGCCTCGCACAGCGTGGCGGCACGCATCGACGACGCCCAACCGGTGATTATCGTTTCGGCGGATGCCGGCGCGCGCGGGGGCAAGATCCTGCCGTATAAAAAGCTGCTCGATGATGCAATCAGTCAGGCGCAGCACCAGCCGCGTCATGTGGTATTGGTCGATCGCGGTCTGGCGAAAATGGCGCGGGTAGAGGGGCGAGACCTCGACTTTGCCGCGCTGCGCCAACAGCATCTTGGCGCGCGGGTGCCGGTGACGTGGCTGGAATCGAATGAAACCTCCTGCATTCTCTATACCTCCGGGACAACCGGTAAACCGAAGGGCGTCCAGCGTGACGTTGGTGGCTACGCGGTCGCGCTGGCGACTTCAATGGACACTATTTTCGGCGGTAAAGCGGGCGGTGTGTTCTTCTGCGCGTCGGACATCGGCTGGGTGGTTGGGCATTCGTATATCGTGTATGCCCCACTGCTGGCGGGGATGGCGACGGTGGTGTACGAAGGGCTGCCAACGTATCCAGACTGTGGCGTTTGGTGGAAAATTGTTGAGAAGTATCAGGTCAGCCGGATGTTCTCCGCCCCAACCGCCATCCGCGTGCTGAAGAAATTCCCGACCGCGCAAATCCGCAATCACGATCTCTCCTCGCTGGAGGTGCTGTATCTGGCCGGGGAACCGCTGGACGAACCGACCGCCAGTTGGGTAACGGAAACGCTGGGCGTCCCGGTTATCGACAACTACTGGCAGACTGAATCCGGTTGGCCGATTATGGCGATCGCCCGCGGGCTGGACGACCGCCCGTCGCGGCTGGGTAGCCCAGGCGTGCCGATGTACGGCTATAACGTGCAGTTGCTCAATGAGGTGACCGGTGAGCCCTGCGAAGCGAATGAAAAGGGCATGCTGGTGATTGAAGGGCCGCTGCCGCCGGGCTGTATCCAGACTATCTGGGGTGATGACGCGCGGTTTGTGAATACCTACTGGTCGCTGTTTTCTCGTCAGGTGTACGCCACCTTTGACTGGGGTATTCGCGATGCGGACGGCTATTACTTCATCCTTGGCCGTACGGATGATGTCATCAACGTGGCTGGGCATCGGTTGGGGACGCGTGAGATAGAGGAGAGTATTTCCAGCTATCCGAACGTTGCCGAAGTGGCTGTGGTCGGCGTGAAGGACGCGCTGAAGGGGCAGGTCGCGGTCGCGTTTGTCATTCCGAAACAGAGCGACAGCCTTGAAGATCGCGACATCGCACATTCGGAAGAGAAGGCGATTATGGCGCTGGTGGACAGTCAGATTGGTAATTTTGGCCGCCCGGCGCATGTCTGGTTTGTGTCGCAGTTGCCGAAAACGCGCTCTGGCAAAATGCTCAGACGGACGATCCAGGCGATCTGTGAAGGCCGCGATCCTGGCGATCTAACGACCATTGACGATCCCGCGTCGTTGCAGCAAATCCGTCAGGCGATCGAAGAGTAACATCGTGTGATGCCCGGTGGCGCAATGCTTACCGGGCCTTTTAGTATCGTAGGCCGGATAAACCACGTGAGTGGTGCATCCGGCAAAGAGGCTTTTACAGCGCGACGCTTTCGCGACGACGCCGCAGGGAAAACGGCCCCGGACCGCTAAGGGTAAATACGGAAATCAGCGTGAAGCTCAGCGCAATAATCCCCAGCACCAGATAAGCTCCCTGGAAACCAATACTCTCATACATTTTCCCGGCCAGAACTGACATGAAAATCATGGCTAACTGTTTGAAGAAACAGAAACACACCAGATAAATCGTGGCCGAGAAACGTACTTCGAACTGGCTGGTGATGTATTTGAAGCAGCCGACGATCAGGAACGGTATCTCAAACATATGCAGCGTTTTGAGAATAACGACCTCCAGTGCAGTGGTGGCGAATGACGAGCCAATAATCCTTACCGACATAATCGTACCGGCCAGCAGCAGGGCGTTCTTTCCGCCAATGCGGTTCACAATCAGCGGTGCAAAGAACATGATAGAGGCGTTGAGTAATTCTCCCATCGTCGTGACGTAGCCAAACACGCGGGTACCCTGTTCGCCGGTGGCAAAGAATGAGGTAAAGAAGTTGGCGAACTGCTGGTCAAACACATCGTAAGTACAGGAAACGCCGACCACATACAGGGAGAGGAACCAAAGTTTCGGTTGTTTAAATAACTCCAGCGCCAGCTTCAGGCTGAATGCCGAGTTATTGGCGCCTACCGCATCCGCGACTTTTGCAGAAGAGGGGGCATCTGTTTTTGAAAATAACAGCAGCAATGCCAGAATGACCGCACAGCCAGAGCCTAACCAGAAGACGAATTGGTTATTGATGGTGAACATAATTCCGGCAATCGAGGCGCACAGCGCCCAGCCCACGCAGCCAAACATGCGCGCGCGACCAAATTCAAAGTTGCTTCTGCGGCTGGCTTTTTCAATATAGGCTTCAATCGCTGGGGCACCGGCATTGTAAATAAAGCCAAGGTAAATCCCGCCGACAATTGAACCCAGTAAAATATTAACCTGTAATAACGGACCAAAAACGTAAATAAAGAACGGGGCAAACATTACCAGCATGCCGGTAATTACCCACAGCAGATGTTTACGCAGGCCAAGCTTATCGGACAGTAGTCCGAAAATTGGTTGGAATAACAAAGAAAACAGTGATATACAGGCGAAGATGATGCCGGTATCGCCTTTACTGATATGGTTTACATCGTGTAACCAGATAGGGAAGAAGGGGAAATACGCACCCATAATAAAAAAGTAAAAGAAGAAGAAAAAGCCGAACATCCAAAAGTTAGTGTTTTTTAAATAATACATAACAGACTTCCTATAAATGCGGGCAGGTATCAACCTGCCCTGCTTATATTATTATTTTGGGCCCCAGACGAACTGGAAGTGGTAGCGTCCGGCGCTCAGCTGGAATTCCGGCGACACGGAAGGACTCCACGAATCATCGCCGCCGACGCCCATATGGAAGCCATCAATATTGAGCCAGGTGCCCGCCTCAGGTTGCAGCAGATGGCGGTGGCTGGTTTCCATCAGTTGCTGCTGGCTAAAGCGGCTGATGTTGAACTGGAAGTCTCCGCGCCACTGGTGCGCACCGTAGTACAGTTCGCGCGTGCCGCAGCGCAGACCGTTTTCGCTCGGAAAAACATACGGGGTGTACATCTCATCAAGCGACAGATCCCAGCGATCGAAACAGGCGGCGCCCAGACGGTCCGGGTAGTTCTCATGCGGGCCAAGACCTAACCAGTTCACTCGCTCCGCAACCTGCGCCAGCTGGCAGCTCAGGCCGATGCGGGCCGGATGCGGCGTACCGCTGGCAACGTCGACATCCACCGTTATCTGCATTTCACCATTACCGTCAATACGATAGCTTTTTCGGCTGACGAACAGCGTTTCGCCCCGATACTGCCACGCATGTTCGGTGGTGATCAGTGCCGCACTGCTCAGCGTATCGGCAGCACAGTGCAGTAACGTTGCTTCAGCCTGATAGTGACCGGCGGCCTTCCAGCGTTCAACCCAGGCGTTAGGGTCGATGCGGGTTGACTCGCTCACGCCGATGTCGTTGTCCAGCGGCGCGCGGGTGAACTGGTCAGTAAGCGGGCTTACCAACTGGGCTTCATCGCTAATCCAGTATTGTGTTAGCAGACCGGACTGACGATCGAATTGCCAGCGTGTGTTGTTGGCCACCACGGTAAAATTGCTCTCACTAACATCCAGCTGTGGTGCGCTGCTGACGCGTGATAGACGTACCAGGCTGAGCTTCTCTTCCAGCTTCCACTGTTGCCAGGCGCTGATATGCCCGGCTTCTGACCATGCGGTCGCCTGAGGCTGCTCTACGCGCACCGTCAACCACAGTTCACCTGCGGTGTCCGGCATCGGAACGTTCGGCAGGGTAATCACCTGGCGGCCCTGTGGGGCGATATCCAGAACGATTTCTCCGGCGGCCAGCGGGTTGCCGTCAAGGGCAATCGACCAGTGCAGAACTTCGTTATCGCTGCGGCGGAACAGATATTCGCTGGTCACTTCAATCTGGCGTTCAGCGCCCGGCAGTAACGTGAACTGGAAAAACTGCTGTTCATGCTTGGCCTCATATAACGCCGGATGCGGAGTGCGATCGGCGAACACCAGTCCGTTCATGCAAAACTGACGATCGTTAGGTGTGTCGCCAAAATCGCCACCGTAGGCTGACCATGCTTTGCCGTTCTCATCATATTTGGTCAGCGACTGATCCACCCAGTCCCAGACAAATCCGCCCTGCAGGCGCGGATACTGACGGAACGCTTGCCAGTATTTGGCGAAGCCGCCAAAGCTGTTGCCCATAGCGTGGGCGTATTCACAAAGGATCAGCGGACGCTGTTCGCCGGGCATCGACAGCCACTTTTTAATCGACCATTTGGGTACTGCGGGGAAGGGCTGATCCTGATCGACGCGGGCGTACATCGGGCAAATAATGTCGGTGGCGGCAGTATCAGCTCCACCGCCCTCGTACTGCACCGGACGTGACGGGTCTTCTGATTTTATCCAGCGGTAGAGCGCGTCGTGATTGACGCCATGGCCGGATTCATTGCCCAGTGACCAGATAATAATGCTCGGGTGGTTGCGATCGCGCTGCACCATGCGCGTGACGCGCTGGCTCATGGCAGGCAACCATGCGGGATCGTCGGTGAGGCGATTCATCGGCACCATGCCGTGGGTTTCAATGTTGGCTTCGTCGACTACATACAGGCCGTAACGATCGCACAGGGTGTACCACAGCGGATGGTTCGGGTAATGGGAACAGCGCACGGCGTTGAAGTTATTCTGCTTCATCAGGATGATGTCCTGCACCATCGTCGCCTCATCCATCACCTGGCCGTTGACCGGATGGTGCTCATGGCGGTTGGTACCGCGAATCAACAGCGGCTTGCCGTTTAACAGCAACAGGCCGTTTTCGATACAAACCTGACGAAAACCAACGTCACAGGCTTCCGCTTCAATCAGTACTCCGCCTGCGGTGTGTAACTGCACAACGGCGCGGTACAGATTGGGCGTTTCGGCACTCCACAGAGCCGGTTTTTCGACGTTCAGACGCAGAGTCACCCGGTCATGATAAGCGCCGCGTTCATCAATGATCTCACTGCCGAGCGGCGAGGTCGTTTCGCGGGTGAGCGTTTCACCTTCCCACAATTGCAGGGTGACGCGTAAATCTTCGCTCTCGTTGCCCGCCACTCTGACTTCCGCTTCCAGCGTGGCGCGGCTGAAGTTGTCATTAAAAAGGGTATTAATGCGCAGGTCGCGGATTTGCGTAGTGGGCTTATGCAGCAGGGAGACATCGCGAAAAATACCGCTCATGCGCCACATGTCCTGGTCTTCCAGATAGCTGCCGTCGCTCCAGCGCAGCACCATCACAGCCAGACGGTTTTCGCCGCGCAGCAGATAATCGCTAAGATCAAACTCAGACGGTAGACGGCTATCCTGACCGTAGCCGACCCAGCGACCGTTGCACCACAGATGAAACGCGGAGTTCACGCCGTCAAAAATAATGCGCGTCTGCCCTTCCTCTAACCACGCGTCTTCGATATTAAATGTGAGCGAGTAACATCCTGTCGGGTTCTGTGCCGGAACGTACGGAGGATTCACCGGGATTGGGTAGGTGACGTTGGTATAAATTGGCGCATCATAACCGTCCATCTGCCAGTTAGAGGGGACGTTGACGGTGTCTGTCTGTGGCAGATCGCTTGTCAGCCAGCTTTCTGGCACAGCCTCCGGCGCGGCAAACCAGGCAAATTGCCACTGTCCATTCAGCGCGCGTAACTGACTCGAACGCTGATTGGTACGTGCATCATCCGCTGAGCGCCAGCTACAGAATGGCGGATGTGCTTCCAGCCGGTTGAGCTGCGTGACGCCGGGATTTTCCCAGTCGCGGCGGGCCAGAACAGCGGAGAGTGAATCTGTGTTCAGGTTCATAACGGTATCCTGTTTGAATTTGTTACTCGCTCACAATTTCAATCAAAATACGAACAAGCGCTCCTTGCTGTAAAGGATGGGGCGTTCAATAAGTGAACTGACTCACACAATTGTTATGCGTTCACAATTTGGGTGTGAGCTGAGAAACTTGCCGCGCCAGCTGGATCAGTGAATCAGCCAGCGCCTGGGGAGTGGTGGTTTGCGTATCGGGAGGCAGAACCGTTTTGCGCTTGACCAGGGTGACGGGAAGCAGTTGGTTACCCACGCTGGAGCCGCCACGGGGGAGTTGCAATAGCCTGTCGACGCTGGTTTCACCCAGCAACGGAAAATCCTGCCTGATGGTGGTCAGCGGTGGGATGTAACAGGCGCTGTCTTCGGTGTCATCGTAGCCAATTACCGATATATCCACTGCAACCCGCAGACCGAACTCGCTGATTGCCCGCATCGCGCCCAGCGCCATTTGATCGTTAGCGACCAGCATGGCGGTAGGGAGGTTACCGTTATTCAGCATGTGCATCGTTTGCTGAAAACCAGACATCGCGCTCCAGTCGCCTTCCAGCTCCACAACGGGTTGTAGCTGGTAATGTGCCAGATACTTGTGCCAGCCCGCATGCCGAAGCCTTGCCGAAACGGAAGTGTGCGGCCCGCTCAGCAGGGCGATCCGTTGATGTCCGTGCTGCACCAGATGTTCAACGCCAAGGCGCGCGCCGTCGTCATGAGAGAAAATCACGCTGTTAATTGGCGTCAGGTCAGAGACATCGAGAAACAGCACCGGCACCGTACCGCAGGCAGCGGCCACGGCAATGGCATCTTCTTCATCCAGCGGATAGTTGATGATAAGCCCGGTTACGCGTTGAGAAAGCAGATTGTGGACCGCGGCTTTACAGGACTCAACGCCGCTGCGCTCGACCATGGCGATCACCACGCTGGCACCGGAATGGTCGGCGCGGGATTTTATGGCAGCAACGATTTGTGAGGGGGCATGCAGAGCTAGGTTTGCCGTCACAACGCCAATCAGTGGCGTCTGTTTGCCAGCCAGCTGCTGTGCAACGCGGTTAGGGATGTAATTGAGTTCCGCCATCGCGGCCTCAACTTTCTGTCGGGTTTTTGCGGAAACGTGGCTGGCCTGGTTCACGACGCGAGAGACGGTCTGGTAAGAGACACCTGCATGGTCTGCCACATCGTATAGCGTTACCGGTTTCACGTTTATCACCCCTGTAATGACGTTATCTGTGCGCTATGATGCCACAGCGGGACGGTTTTGGGGTATTTGCGCATGGGTTCTGCGAGGCGCATTCCAGGGTTTGAGGATAGCGTGCTGAAGGATTTATCGGCGTTATACCTAACAGAAGAAAAAAGTGAGGACATTGTGAGCGATTCTGCGGCAAAAAATATTCTGTCCATCTACCGACGCCATGCGGATGCTTTTGCCAGCCAGCGCTCGCGCACCTTGTTCGAGAAAAGCTGGCTCGATAAATTTATTTCCGTGATGGGCGGGCAGGGCAGCATTGTGGATATTGGCTGCGGCAACGGTCAGCCGATCGCCGGTTATTTTATCCAGCAAGGTTTTCAGCTTACCGGCGTTGATGGTTCCCCGGCGATGCTGACGCGGGCCCGAAACACTTTTCCCGCACAGCGCTGGCTGGAACAGGATATGCGCGAGTTGGCACTCAATGAGACTTTCGATGGACTGATCGCCTGGGACAGCTTTTTCCATTTAACTCAGCAGGACCAGCAAAAGATGTTCCCGATTTTTGACCGCCTCAGCCATCCCGGTAGTGCGCTGATGTTTACCAGCGGTACGGACAACGGCATCGCGATGGGGCAATTTGAAGGTGAGCCGCTGTTTCACGCCAGCCTCGCGCCGGATGAATACCGCACACTGCTGTCAGCACACGGTTTTGCGGTGGTCGAGATGGTGATGGAAGATCCGCAATGCACCGGGCACACCATCTGGCTGGCGCAAAAAAGAGGCTAATCGCCGCGAAAGGTTTTACGCCATTCAGCCGGGCTAACGCCAAAGTGGGATTTAAAATGCTGGCGCCAGGTGACGGGCGACTGAAAACCAACCTGTTCGGCGATGCGTTCAACGGGTAACTGGCTGGACTCCAGCAACGTCTGGCTACGGCGCAGGCGCTCGGCAATCAACCATTCGGCCACGCTTGACCCTGTGGCCTTCATAAAATGACGGGTGAGGGTGCGACGGCTCATCATCACCCGTTGCGCCAGCTCGTCAAGATTATGCGGTTCATGGAGATGCTGGCGCAAATAGTCGAGCAGGACGTTGATGCGCTGATCTTTGGTATTTTTCGCCACCGGTTGCTCGATAAACTGTGCCTGGCCGCCCTCGCGATGTGGCGGCACAATCATCCGTCGGGCAATCTGATTCGCCACCGTGCTGCCAAAACGCTGGCGGATCACGTACAAACAGCAATCCAGCGCGGCGGCGGTGCCTGCCGAGGTAATAATACCGTCGTCATCCACGTACAGCGCGTTGATATCCAGATGAGCTGCCGGAAAGCGGGCCTGAAAATCCTGCTCGAACTCCCAGTGCGTAGCCGCCCGTTTGCCATCCAGCAGACCGGCGTAGCCGAGAACAAACGCACCCAGGCATAACCCAACAATCTGCGCGCCGTTTTGTCGCGCACGATTGAGCGCATCAAGCAGGCTTTGTGGTGGCCGATGTGCCGTGGTACCCCACCAGGGGATCACCACGATGTCGGCGGCCTCCACCGCTTCATAGCCGTAGGCTGCGTGAATGGAGAAGCCATCCTGCGAGGAAACGATGCCCGGCTGTTCGGCGCACAGTTGCACCTCAAAACGCTTTTTCGCCGTCACTTTGTCACTGAAAATAATGCATGGCACCGAGAAGTGAAACGGGCTGAAATCTTCCACGGCAACAATGGCGACGTTAAGCGTTTGCATACGAGTCCTCTGTGGAGTTTAAAACGTCAGGGTTTCGCCATCTTCCGGCACGTTAACAAATTGCGCAATCTGGTTGTCGCAGGCGTACTCTTTCAAGGCCGCGCGGGTCAGCAGACAGTGGTTAATCGCCTCCATGTGGGTCGCCACAATTTGTGCTTCGGGCAGCGTGAAGTGGGTTTTTAGCACATCTTCCGCGCCCATGATAATTGGGCCAAACCCGATAACGTGAGCAAAGCCTGCGTTCAGAATGACCACGCCTGGCTGGAAAGTCCGCATGTTGGTTTCCACCTCGTCGCGCCAGATGGTGTCCCCGACCAGATACAGCGTTTTTTCCGCCGGATGCTGGAAGATAACTCCGCAGGCATCACCCAGACGTTCAGCCATTTGCGGGACGGCGTAAGCGCGATCCGAACCGTGCTGGCCGCCGGTTTTACGCAGGGTGATATCACCAAGCGCAGTGTTTTGCGTCAGTACGGTCAGTTGCGTGAAACCTTGTTCCCGCAGTACCTGCGCATCGCGATCGTTTTGCACATAAATCGGTTTGTCTTTCGGCACGACACGAGCCGCGGCTTCATCCCAGTGGTCTTCATGCAGATGGGTCACGATCAGCGCATCAACGTTGAGCAGGGTGTCGATATCGACAGGCAGATCAACGGTCGGGTTGCGGATCTCGGCGCGTGCCGTACCGGCAAAGCCCGGATAAGTACCTTTTGCCGCCAGCATAGGGTCGATCAGAAAGGTTTTGCCACCAAAAGTGATGTGCTGCGTAGCGTTACGGATTTGCGTGATGTTCATGGTGTTTGCTCCACGTGTTGGGTCAGTGGTGTCATCGTAGAGTGTTGTCCAGAAGATGAATGTGGGCAAATGGGCGACTAGCGATGGGATTGGGCCAACTGCGGATTACAGATGTCGATAATGTAATTAGAATTAAAGTAATTTAATATTTCCTTGGTGGCTCGTTATTTAATAATCAGCCATTATATCGAACTGAATAAGAATGCTGTTATTTAAATACGGAAGGTTTATTAAATGCGAAGTGGTGCCGGAAAACATTATTGATATATGTAATGCATAGTGACCAATAAAACAGATCGCGAACCATGAAATAAGAATGCTATCATTCACACCAGACGCGGCAGGCAACTGCTGGCACATGCCTTTACCCCGGAGCAACTGATGAACAACGACATTCCGCTAAAATATTATGATATTGCCGACGAGTACGCGACCGAGGCCGCAAAGCCGGTGAGCGACACAGAACGTGACGCGCTGGCGCACTACTTCCAGCAGTTGATCACCCGTTTGATGAGCAACGAAGAGATCAGCGAAGAAGCGCAGCAGGAGATGGCTACCGTGGCAGGTGTCGACGCTCAGCGTATCGATGATATTGCGGAGTTCCTCAATCGTTGGGGTAACGAGTAGCCAAAGACATGGCCTGTGTTTTACACTGCGCGCAAATTGAGTAGGTATACTCTACGAGTAATAGGTTTAATCAGGCGGAAACAGCAATGAACGGAACAATCACAACGTGGTTTAAAGATAAAGGCTTTGGATTTATCAAAGATGAAAACGGCGACAACCGCTATTTTCATGTGATTAAGGTTGCTAATCCTGAGCTGATCAAGAAAGACGCGGCGGTGACTTTTGAGCCCACCACCAACAACAAAGGCTTGTCTGCCTACGCGGTAAAAGTCATACCAGACAGCAAGTACATCTATATCGCAGGCGAGCGTCTGAAGCTCACCTCGATCAAGTCATTCCTGGTCTACAGCGAAGAAGTCCCTGTAGAGACCCGTATCGACAAAGAAAATGCTGTGCTGTCTGTCGGCGTGCTGATGAACAGCATCCGACCGAAATCAGACGTGAAGCCTGGTGAAATGCGCACACTGAAAAAGCTGGCCATCACTACCTTCCAGGGCACGACGCTGATCTTCTCGGAAGATGAAATCGACATCGACGCGACGGTGAAACTGCTTAAAGTCTGAAACCCTTCGGACTGAATAAAAACCGGAACGTTGCTCTTTTCAGGAGCGGGTTTCGGTTTTTTTTTGATATGTGTAATTTACGTGATTCAGGTATGTAGTGATAAAATTAGTAGGTAGCAATCCGTTTCTGAATAGGTATATATTATCCGTATTAAATAAATATGATCGCCAACTATTTGCAGATTAGTAGCACGGTTAACTAATAGTGATTCACCGATATAACTAATGGGGTAATATAAGTGATTTTTAAAAAAATATGGAAAGCTATATCTTCTGAATATGTACCATCGGCCATTTGCTTTTTTCTCCTTGCAAAAATGGATTATGAAATAATATCTATCTGGCCACAGAATGAATCGGTTGATGACAGAATTAAACTTTCTTTACTATTCATTCATTTGGTGATGATTTTAGTGATGTTTACTCCGCTAATTAATCGGTTTTTGTCACGAGTAGACAATGAGAAACTTGAAAAGTTTATAGCTCTTCTGCAGAAAGATAAAAACATCACATACATAGATTATTATGATTTTCTGAGCGGGCTTGCTTTATCAGCATTTTACTTATCTATCCTTATTTTTACAATGAAGAGTATTTACGAAGAAGCAGGATGGATAATTTCTGGTATTTATATATTTACAATGTTTGTGTCTTCTATTTCTATTGCTGCATTGTCATTACTTAGGTTTATCTGGTTATTTACAAAGTTTAATAATTATATATATTGGTTTATTGTTTTACTTGCGAGCAGTATGTGTATGGCAGTTATTGGTGCCGCGATGAAAATGGCCTCGTAAAAATGCGCTTAATATCTGAAACAGTAATAATGGAGTATAAACTCTAAATAATAATACAGCTGGAACAGTGATGATTCCGCTTTGTAATCAGTGTGATGCATTGTTGCAAAGCTTAAAGCCTCTTTCGAAGAGGCTTTAAGCCCTCAGCGACCAGTGAAGTAAAAGACTTTCTTTCCTGGTGTTGAGCATCCTGCCAAAAACATAATTAACAGTAATCCCAGTACTTTCTTCATTATCACGAGACAGCCGGATTTACCACGTCATCCATCAGTATGTAACGTGCTTCCTGGCGAGTGTATTGATCGATTAATGGTACAAGTCGCTGGAAATGCTCGCTGGCACAATGTTCATCGAGAGCCGCGTGGTTTGGCCATTCTTCGATAAAAATAAAATGGCCCGGATCTTTTTCATCAATATAGAGGTCGTAAGCAATGCAGTGCAGTTCTTTCTTCGTTGCCGATATTAGCTCCCGATACAACGGGAGAACAGTTTCAATATACTCAGGTTTGATGAAATCCTCAGCAATGACCTTTAACATGCAGCCTCCTGGCAGAAAACGAATGCACACTATGTAATGAAGATATTTTTTGGGCAAGAGGTCACAGAGTTTTATCGGCCGGTTAGTGAGTTATGCCAGCTATCAACCAGATGATCCGCATAACTGTGATCCATCTCACCTCCCGGCAACCAAAATCTCCTGCGATTCGACGCCGTCCTCTATCTGTTTCGCCACCTTTTGTAAGGCCGGAAGATGCTTTTCCGCGGCTTGTTCGATGGTCATGGCGCTGGCCATATACACCAAATTCAGGCAGCCGATCACCCGCTGTTCGCTGCGGATGGGGACGGCGATAGAAGCGATTTTCTCCTCCTGATCCCAACCGCGAAAGTTCTGGCCAAAACCGTCTTTTCGCGCGCGGGTCAAAATGGCATTGAGCTTCAGCGGTTCGCGCGCAAGCTGGAACTCTTCTCCCGATCGGGAGGCAAGCATTTCAATCAGTTCCTGCCGTTCATTCTCCGGGCAAAATGCCAGCCAGGTCAGGCCGGATGCAGTTTTCAGCAATGGCAAACGACGCCCGACCATCGCCCGGTGAAAAGACAGGCGGCTGAAGCGGTGGGTGGTTTCACGTACCACCATCGCGTCCACATCCAGCGTGGAAACGTCGGTCGGCCAGATGACCTCGCGCAGCAAATCCCCCAGCAGCGGGGCGGCGAGTGCAGAAATCCACTGCTCGTCACGAAACCCCTCGCTGAGCTGGCGGACTTTAATGGTTAAGCGAAAGCTGTCATCGGACAGGCTGCGCCGGACGTAACCCTCATCCTGCAGGGTTTCCAGCAGCCGTCTGACCGTGGTGCGATGCAGGCCGCTTAACTCAGCAAGCAAGCCAACACTGGCCCCACCATCGAGCCGGTTTAACATATTTAATAACATTAATCCGCGCGTTAATCCGCGTACGGTTTTGTACTCAGTGCTCTCGTCATTTTTCATATTCATTGACAAATCTACAGGTAAAACAACGTTGTGCACTTAGTGCACATCCTGGCATGTTTTGATTGTAGCGCAAAAACTCGCTTCTATACTGACCGCACAACAAAAAATTATTCACATATTTTTAACAAAACAAGTTGCGCCTCACCAGGGTCCGCAATTGCGTTTTGTCCGAGTCGTGAGGTTCTGAAATGACAACAAAAAACCCGGATATACAACCCGCTGTGCAGCATACCGCGCAGGTGGCGATTGCCGGTGCTGGTCCGGTAGGGCTGATGATGGCCAACTATCTTGGGCAGATGGGCATTGAGGTGTTGGTAGTGGAGAAGCTCGACACGCTGATCGACTATCCTCGCGCCATCGGCATTGACGATGAAGCGCTGCGCACTATGCAGTCTGTGGGGCTGGTCGAGAACGTTTTGCCGCACACCACACCGTGGCACGCAATGCGCTTTCTCACCCCAAAAGGCCGTTGCTTTGCTGATATCCAGCCGATGACCGACGAATTTGGCTGGTCGCGTCGTAATGCGTTTATTCAGCCGCAGGTGGACGCGGTGATGTTGGAAGGGTTATCGCGTTTTCCCAACGTGCGCTGCCTGTTCTCCCGCGAGCTGGAGGCCTTCAGCCAACAAAACGGCGAAGTGACGCTAAATCTGAAAGCGCCAGACGGTCAACGTGAAACGGTGAAGGCTCAGTGGCTGGTGGCCTGCGACGGCGGCGGCAGCAACGTCAGACGTTCTCTGAACGTGCCGTTTGAAGGTAAAACCGCGCCGAATCAGTGGATTGTGGTGGATATCGCCAACGATCCGCTCAGCACGCCGCATGTGTATTTATGCTGCGATCCGGTGCGCCCGTATGTCTCTGCCGCGCTGCCGCACGCGGTGCGCCGTTTTGAGTTTATGGTTATGCCGGGGGAAACCGAAGCGCAGCTTAGCGAGCCGCAGAATATGCGCCAGTTACTGAGCAAAGTGCTGCCGAACCCGGACAACGTCGAGCTGATCCGCCAGCGCGTGTATACCCATAATGCTCGTCTGGCCGAACGTTTTCGTATTGACCGCGTGCTGCTGGCGGGCGATGCGGCGCACATTATGCCGGTCTGGCAGGGTCAGGGATACAACAGCGGCATGCGCGATGCTTTCAACCTGGCATGGAAACTGGCGCTGGTGATTAACGGTAAAGCCGACGATGCGCTGTTGGATACCTACCAGCAGGAACGCCGCGACCACGCCAAAGCCATGATCGACCTCTCCGTGACCGCTGGCAACGTACTTGCGCCGCCCAAACGCTGGCACGGCGCGGTACGCGATGGGGTTTCCTGGCTGTTGAACTATATTCCGCCGGTCAAACGCTACTTCCTTGAAATGCGGTTTAAGCCGATGCCGCAGTACCACGCCGGGGCGCTGGTGCGTGAAGGCGACGCGAAAACTTCACCGGTCGGCAAGATGTTTATCCAGCCGAAGGTGACGCTGGAATCGGGCGAAGTGACGTTGCTCGACAACGTCATCGGACCGAATTTCGCGGTGATTGGCTGGGGCTGTAACCCACTATGGGGCATGAGCGAGGCGCAGATCCAACAATGGCAGGCGCTGGGGACGCGTTTTATCCAGGTCGTGCCGGATACGCAGATACATACCGATCAGGATAACCACGACGGCGTTACCCGCATAGGCGATACGCAAAACCGCCTGCGCGCGTGGTTTGCCCAGCACAACGCCGCGCTGGTAGTCATGCGCCCGGACCGCTTCGTGGCCGCCATCGCCATTCCGCAAACCCTGGGCAGCACCCTGAATAAACTGGCGTCGGTGATGACGCTCACTCGCGCTACTGCCGACATTCCTGTTGAAAAGGTTGCCTGATATGCACGCTTATCTTCACTGTCTTTCCCACTCGCCGCTGGTGGGCTATGTCGACCCGGCACAGGCTGTGCTCGACGAGGTTAACGGCGTGATCGCCAGCGCTCGGGCACGTATTGCGGCGTTCGAACCTGAACTGGTCGTGCTGTTTGCCCCCGATCACTACAACGGATTTTTCTACGACGTGATGCCGCCGTTCTGTTTAGGCGTTGGAGCTACGGCGATCGGCGATTTTGGTAGCGCGGCGGGGGAACTGCCGGTGCCGACAGATCTGGCTGAAGCCTGCGCCCACGCGGTAATGAAAAGCGGTATCGATCTCGCCGTGTCCTACAACATGCAGGTCGATCATGGCTTCGCGCAGCCGCTGGAGTTTTTGCTCGGCGGCCTGGATAAGGTGCCGGTGCTGCCAGTGTTTATTAACGGCGTCGCCACGCCGCTGCCGGGCTTTCAGCGTACCCGCATGCTCGGTGAAGCGATTGGCCGTTTCGCCAGCTCGCTGAATAAGCGCGTGCTGTTTTTAGGCTCCGGTGGTCTGTCGCATCAGCCGCCGGTACCGGAGCTGGCGAAGGCTGATGCCCATATGCGTGACCGCCTGCTCGGCAGCGGCAAACAGTTACCTGAAAACGAGCGCGAGCTGCGCCAGCAGCGGGTGATCACCGCCGCCGAGAAGTTTGTGGTCGATCAAAACACGCTACACCCGCTTAACCCTGTCTGGGATAACCGTTTTATGACCCTGCTTGAGCAGGGGCGTTTGCAGGAGCTGGACGCGCTCAGTAACGAAGAGCTGTCCGCAATGGCGGGCAAATCAACGCACGAAGTGAAAACCTGGGTTGCTGCCTTTGCCGCTATTTCTGCTTTTGGCAACTGGCGCAGCGAAGGCCGTTATTACCGCCCGATCCCGGAGTGGATCGCCGGATTCGGCTCCCTGAGCGCCACTACGCAGAACTAAAACAGAACTGAATATGCAGGAGAACATCATGACTTACCAACCGCAAACCGAAGCCGCTACCAGTCGTTTTCTGGAGGTGCAGGAAGCAGGCGAAACCCTACGCGTGCATTTCAATGACTGTGGGCAGGGCGATGAGACCGTCGTGCTGCTGCACGGATCCGGTCCAGGTGCAACGGGCTGGGCAAACTTCAGCCGTAATATCGATCCGTTGGTACAGGCCGGATACCGGGTGATCCTGCTGGATTGTCCTGGCTGGGGCAAAAGCGATGGGATCGTTAACCGCGGTTCGCGATCCGATCTCAATGCCCGCATCCTGAAAAGCGTGGTCGATCAATTGGATATTCAAACAGTCCACCTGTTGGGTAACTCGATGGGCGGTCACAGTGCTGTGGCGTTTACCCTGAGCTGGCCGGAGCGCGTGGGTAAACTGGTATTAATGGGCGGCGGAACGGGCGGCATGAGCCTGTTTACCCCGATGCCGACCGAAGGTATCAAGCGCCTGAATCAGCTGTATCGTGAGCCGACCATCGAGAACCTGAAGCTGATGATGGAGATCTTTGTCTTCGACACCAGCGACCTGACCGAGGCGTTGTTTGAGGCGCGCCTGAATAACATGCTGTCGCGCCGCGATCACCTGGAAAACTTTGTCCAGAGTCTGGAGGCCAACCCGAAACAGTTCCCGGATTTCAGCCCGCGTCTGGGTGAAATCAAAGCCCAGACCCTGATTGTCTGGGGACGCAATGACCGCTTTGTGCCGATGGATGCCGGTCTGCGCCTGCTTTCCGGGATTGCCGGTTCTGAACTGCACATCTACCGCGACTGCGGGCACTGGGCGCAGTGGGAACATGCGGATGCCTTTAACCAACTGGTGCTGAATTTCCTCACACGCCCTTAAGGAACGGACATGACGAATCGTAATCTTGAGCAGCTAGCCGCCGATTTACGTCAGGCTGAAGAAAAAGGGGAAGCTATCGCCCCGCTGCGTGAATTGATTGGTGTGGATAACGCCGAAGCGGCCTACGCCATTCAGCGCATCAACGTGCAGTACGACGTGGCGCGCGGCCGTCGCGTGGTCGGGCGCAAAGTGGGGCTGACGCACCCGAAAGTGCAGCAACAGCTGGGTGTCGATCAGCCGGATTTCGGCACGCTGTTTGCTGATATGTGTTATGGCGATAACGAAACCATCCCGTTTTCCCGTGTGTTGCAACCGCGTATTGAAGCCGAAATTGCGCTGGTGCTGAACCGCGATCTGCCCAATACCGACACCACTTTTGACGAGCTTTACAACGCCATAGAGTGGGTACTTCCCGCGCTGGAAGTGGTCGGCAGCCGTATCCGCGACTGGTCGATCAAATTTGTTGA
Organism: Citrobacter sp. B72; assembly: GCF_016894305.1. Lineage (NCBI taxonomy): Bacteria > Pseudomonadati > Pseudomonadota > Gammaproteobacteria > Enterobacterales > Enterobacteriaceae > Citrobacter > Citrobacter sp. B72. The sequence goes on along the minus strand of NZ_CP069801.1, from coordinate 3,720,049 downwards.
TACCGTGGCGGATAACGCCTCCTGTGGCGTGTATGTGCTCGGCGGTCCGGCACAGCGTCCGGCAGGATTAGATCTGAAAAACTGCGCGATGAAAATGACGCGCAACAACGAAGAGGTCTCCAGCGGGCGCGGCAGCGAATGCCTGGGACATCCGATCAACGCCGCCGTCTGGCTGGCGCGCAAAATGGCCAGCCTCGGCGAGCCGCTGCGTGCCGGAGACATTATTCTCACCGGAGCGTTAGGTCCGATGGTGGCGGTGAATGCGGGCGATCGTTTCGAAGCCCATATCGACGGTATTGGTTCAGTCGCCGCCACCTTTTCAGCGGCGGTTACAAAAGGAAGTCAGTCATGAGTAAGCGTAAAGTCGCCATTATCGGCTCCGGCAACATCGGTACCGATTTGATGATAAAAATTCTGCGTCACGGCGTGCATCTGGAAATGGCAGTGATGGTCGGTATCGATCCAGAATCTGATGGCCTGGCGCGTGCTCGACGCATGGGCGTTGCCACCACCCATGAAGGGGTGACAGGGCTTATCGCCATGCCGGAATTCGCCGATATCGACATCGTGTTTGACGCCACCAGCGCAGGCGCGCATGTGAAGAACGACGCCGCGCTACGTGCCGTTAAACCTGGCATCCGCCTGATCGACCTGACACCCGCGGCAATCGGTCCTTACTGCGTGCCGGTGGTGAATCTGGCAGCCAACGTTGATCAGCAGAACGTCAATATGGTGACCTGCGGCGGACAGGCGACCATCCCAATGGTGGCGGCAGTTTCTCGCGTGGCAAAAGTCCATTACGCCGAGATTATCGCCTCGATCGCCAGTAAATCGGCGGGGCCGGGTACCCGTGCCAATATCGACGAGTTTACCGAAACTACCTCGAAGGCGATTGAAGTGGTCGGCGGCGCGGCAAAAGGCAAAGCCATTATTGTCCTTAACCCGGCCGAGCCGCCGCTGATGATGCGTGACACGGTGTATGTGCTGAGCGAAGCGGCCTCTGAGGTTGAAGTTGAAGCGTCGATTAATGAGATGGCGGCGGCGGTGCAGGCCTACGTGCCGGGCTATCGCCTGAAACAGCGTGTCCAGTTTGAAGTCATCCCGGAAGATAAACCGGTGAATCTGCCGGGTATCGGCCAGTTCTCTGGGCTGAAAACCGCGGTGTATCTGGAAGTGGAAGGCGCGGCGCACTATTTACCAGCCTACGCGGGCAACCTCGACATTATGACCTCCAGCGCGCTGGCGACCGCTGAGAAGATGGCGCAGTCCCTCGCTCGTCAGGCAGGAGAAGCAGCATGAACGGTAAAAAACTCTATATCTCTGACGTGACCCTGCGCGACGGTATGCACGCTATTCGTCATCAATATTCGCTGGAGAATGTGCGCCAGATAGCCAAAGCGCTGGACGACGCACGGGTTGATTCTATTGAAGTGGCCCACGGCGACGGTTTACAAGGTTCCAGCTTCAACTACGGCTTTGGTGCGCACAGCGACCTGGAGTGGATTGAAGCGGCGGCGGACGTGGTGAAGCATGCCAAAATTGCCACGCTGTTGCTGCCGGGTATCGGCACTATTCATGACCTGAAAAATGCATATCAGGCCGGCGCACGGGTAGTGCGCGTGGCGACCCACTGCACTGAAGCGGATGTGTCGGCCCAGCATATTCAGTATGCGCGTGAGCTTGGCATGGATACCGTCGGTTTTCTGATGATGAGCCATATGACCACACCGGAGAACCTGGCACAGCAGGCGAAGCTGATGGAAAACTACGGCGCGACCTGTATTTATGTGGTCGATTCCGGCGGCGCAATGAACATGAGCGATATTCGCGCCCGCTTCCGCGCACTGAAAGCGGTGCTGAAGCCGGAAACAGAAACCGGAATGCATGCGCATCACAACCTGAGTCTTGGGGTGGCGAACTCGATTGCCGCAGTAGAAGAGGGGGGTGACCGTGTCGACGCCAGCCTGGCAGGGATGGGCGCAGGCGCGGGCAACGCGCCATTGGAGGTATTTATCGCCGCTGCGGATAAGCTTGGTTGGCAGCACGGAACCGATCTCTACGCACTGATGGACGCCGCCGACGATTTAGTGCGTCCACTACAAGACCGCCCGGTGCGGGTGGATCGTGAAACGCTGGCGCTGGGCTATGCCGGGGTGTACTCCAGTTTTCTGCGTCATTGCGAAGTGGCGGCAGCACGTTATGACCTGAGCGCAGTAGATATTCTGGTGGAACTGGGCAAACGTCGGATGGTGGGCGGCCAGGAAGATATGATCGTCGACGTAGCGCTGGACCTGCGCAACCGCAAATAAAAAATGATTACGCGGCTGGCAACGTATCAGCCGCGATTCACCTGCATCGTGACCTCAGAGGGACATCTTATGACGACCCGTACCCCCGCATCTTACCGCCTGACGTTGACCGTTGGGCTTTGCTTTTTAGTTGCCCTGATGGAAGGGCTGGATTTACAGGCCGCCGGTATCGCTGCCGTCGGTATCGCCCACGCGTTTGCGCTGGATAAAATGCAGATGGGCTGGATCTTCAGTGCGGGCATTCTCGGGCTGCTGCCCGGCGCGCTGGTGGGCGGCATGCTGGCCGACCGCTATGGCCGCAAGCGTATTCTCATTGCCTCTGTGGCGCTGTTCGGCCTGTTCTCGCTGGCGACGGCGATTTCCTGGGATTTCTCATCGCTGGTGTTTGCCCGTCTGATGACCGGCGTCGGGCTGGGCGCGGCGTTGCCGAATCTGATCGCGCTGACTTCCGAGGCGGCGGGCCCGCGTTTTCGCGGTACGGCGGTGAGCCTGATGTACTGCGGTGTGCCGATTGGCGCGGCGCTGGCGGCAGCGCTCGGGTTTAGCGGCCTGGCCTCCGCCTGGCAAACGGTGTTCTGGGTAGGCGGGGTGATCCCGCTGCTGCTGGTGCCGCTGTTGATGCGCTGGCTGCCGGAATCTCAGGTTTATACCCAACAAACGCAGGTGGCCGCCGCACCGTTGCGCGCCCTGTTTGCGCCAGCGACGGCGAGTGCCACGCTGCTGCTGTGGTTGTGCTATTTCTTCACCCTGCTGGTGGTGTATATGCTGATCAACTGGCTGCCGATGCTGCTGGTGGAGCAGGGCTTTCGGCCATCGCAGGCGGCAGGCGTAATGTTTGCTCTGCAAATTGGCGCGGCCAGCGGCACGTTAATTCTCGGGGCGTTAATGGATAAACTGCGCCCGGTGGTGATGTCGCTGCTGATCTACACCGGGATGTTGGCTTCACTGCTGGCGCTGGGTACGGTGTCGTCATTGAGCGGCATGCTAATGGCGGGATTTGTGGCGGGGATGTTCGCCACCGGCGGGCAAAGTGTGTTGTATGCGCTGGCGCCGCTGTTTTACAGCACGCAGATCCGCGCCACAGGCGTGGGAACCGCCGTCGCAGTCGGGCGTCTGGGGGCGATGAGCGGTCCGCTGCTGGCAGGGAAAATGTTAGCGCTCGGTACCGGAACGGTAGGGGTGATGGCGGCTTCTGCGCCGGGCATTTTGCTGGCAGGCCTGGCGGTATTTATTCTGATGAGCCGCAAATCACAGATGCCGATCCCGGCCAGCGGTGCTTAAGCATTCATCCGGTTGTGGGAGTGGGGAGATTTGATTCCCACTTCCGGGTTAACGCCGTCAGTCAACTGTGTTGCCAAAGTTTAGATAAAACATGGCAACGGAGGCGTTATGAGCTGGCGGCCCTTTTTGTATCTGATTATTAATCCCCACCCGCTATTAAGCGCCCGGCGCGGGCATCTGCGTCTGGTGCAGGGTTGACTTTGCATTCTGTTAACAAACGCGGTATAACAAACCTTCTTTGGATGTTTAGATGTCCATACGTTTAGAAGGTTATATGCAAACAACACAACAAAATGCGCCACTGAAGCGCACAATGAAAACGCGTCACCTGATTATGCTTTCCTTGGGCGGCGTGATTGGCACAGGATTATTCTTCAATACCGGGTACATCATTTCCACCACTGGAGCGGCGGGAACGCTGCTGGCCTATCTGATTGGCGCGCTGGTGGTCTGGCTGGTTATGCAGTGTCTGGGCGAGCTGTCGGTCGCGATGCCGGAGACCGGAGCGTTTCACGTTTATGCCGCGCGCTATCTTGGTCCGGCTACCGGGTATACCGTGGCCTGGCTCTACTGGCTGACCTGGACCGTGGCGCTGGGTTCGAGCTTTACCGCCGCTGGATTCTGTATGCAGTACTGGTTTCCACAGGTGCCGGTATGGGTCTGGTGCGTGGTGTTCTGCGCGATTATTTTTGGTCTGAATGTTATCTCCACGCGCTTTTTTGCCGAAGGGGAGTTCTGGTTCTCGCTGGTCAAAGTGGTCACTATCATCGCCTTTATCATCCTCGGTGGGGCGGCGATTTTCGGCTTTATTCCGATGCAGGATGGCTCGCCCGCGCCGGGGCTGAGTAATATCACTGCGGAGGGCTGGTTCCCGCACGGTGGCTTACCGATTCTGATGACTATGGTTGCAGTGAACTTTGCTTTTTCGGGTACCGAGCTTATCGGCATTGCCGCCGGTGAAACGGAAAACCCGCGCAAAGTTATCCCGGTAGCGATTCGTACTACCATCGCGCGACTGATTATTTTCTTTATCGGCACCGTGTTTGTGCTGGCAGCGCTGATCCCGATGCAGCAGGCGGGCGTGGAGAAAAGCCCGTTTGTGCTGGTGTTTGAGAAAGTAGGGATCCCGTACGCCGCTGATATTTTTAACTTCGTGATCCTGACGGCTATTCTTTCTGCAGCGAACTCCGGGTTATATGCCTCTGGGCGCATGCTGTGGTCGCTGTCGAATGAACGTACGCTACCGGCCTGTTTTGCGCGAGTAACGAAAAACGGCGTTCCACTGACGGCGCTGTCGGTCAGTATGCTCGGTGGTGTGCTGGCGCTGTTTTCCAGCGTGGTGGCCCCGGACACGGTATTTGTTGCGCTGTCGGCAATCTCCGGGTTTGCGGTGGTAGCGGTGTGGCTGAGCATCTGCGCCTCGCATTTTGTTTTTCGCCGCCGTCATCTGCAACAAGGTAAGGCATTGAGTGAATTACATTATCGCGCGCCGTGGTATCCGCTGGTGCCGGTATTAGGTTTTGTGCTGTGCCTGGTGGCCTGTGTTGGGCTGGCATTCGATCCAGCGCAGAGAATTGCGTTGTGGTGCGGGTTACCGTTTGTTGCGTTGTGCTATGGTGCTTATTTCCTTACTCAACCCCGAAACGCAAAACAGGAGCCAGAACATGTCGCAGAATAATCCGTTACGCGCTCTCCTTGATAAACAGGATATCCTGCTGCTGGATGGCGCGATGGCGACGGAGCTGGAAGCGCGAGGGTGTAACTTAGCCGACAGCCTGTGGTCAGCCAAAGTGCTGGTAGAAAACCCGGAGCTTATCCGCGAAGTGCATCTTGATTACTACCGGGCGGGGGCGCAATGCGCGATCACTGCCAGCTATCAGGCGACGCCGGCGGGCTTCGCCGCGCGAGGTCTGGATGAATCGCAGTCGAAAGCGCTGATTGGCAAAAGCGTGGAGCTGGCGCGTAAAGCCCGTGAAGCGTATCTGGCAGAGAACCCGCAGGCGGGAACGCTTCTGGTGGCGGGATCCGTCGGGCCTTACGGCGCGTATCTGGCGGATGGCTCTGAATACCGTGGCGATTATCATTGTAGCGTTGAGGCATTTCAGGCGTTTCATCGCCCGCGCGTGGAAGCCTTGCTGGATGCCGGGGCCGATCTGCTGGCCTGCGAAACCCTGCCGAATTTTTCCGAGATTGAGGCGTTGGCCGAGCTGTTGACCGCATATCCGCGTGCGCGGGCGTGGTTCTCATTTACCCTGCGCGACAGCGAGCACCTGAGTGACGGCACGCCGCTGCGTGACGTGGTTGCGTTGCTGGCGGGTTATCCGCAGGTGGTGGCGCTAGGCATTAACTGTATTGCGCTGGAAAACACCACCGCTGCGTTGCAGCATTTACACGGTTTAACGGTGCTGCCGCTTGTGGTGTATCCGAACTCGGGCGAGCATTACGATGCCGTGAGCAAAACCTGGCATCATCACGGTGAACATTGCGCGCAGCTGGCGGATTATCTGCCGCAGTGGCAGGCCGCTGGCGCACGGTTGATTGGCGGGTGCTGTCGCACCACGCCTGCGGATATCGCCGCGTTAAAAGCGCGAAGCTGAGGGTTTATCGGGTCTACAGTGAATGATGTGGCGATACGGCTGGATTGTTGATCAGATATAGGGTGCATTGATATAAAATTAAAGAAGGGACTCCAATGGAGTCCCTTTATTCAAAATGCAATAAACATACTTAGCAACACAGGAATACATAAAATCCACAGCACTGCTTCAATTTTAAATCCTAGTGTTAATTTGCAAGGCAAGCCTCTTATTAAATTATAACCCTCTATGCTCATACCATAATTAGAAATTTTATTATATTTGAAAATTAAAGTCTCCATAATAAACGCGACTTTAGTCAAATATAATCCTGGTGTGGTAAATAGACTTGCATTTTTACACATTATTGCTGTAACAGGTAATGGTCCGATTTCCTTTTCATAGATATCAACAATTTTTTTATATGCTATTTTGTTGTAAAAATAAAAGATTATTATTAATAATCCATTAAGCATTAAAGCAAAGCTAATGATAATTTTTATATCATCTTTATTTTGAATGAAAAAAGTTATCATAGATAATATGATCTCCTACATAATTACCTAATTTTTCACCAGCGTCCTCGCCATATTTTTCTGCAATCTTACCTGACGTAATAGTAACACCGACCCCTGTAACAAAACACAGAGTAGCACCGACACCGCCTGCTTCTATAGTAGAAATCCCTAATACCCAGGTACAAAGCGCAGTCGCAGCACGCCCGGCAACAGCTCCTGCCAGTATACTACTGCCCTGTTTTAATCCAAACTTACTATATTCTGTTATCGCCGCTTTTTTACAAGCACTTTCACGACCTTTTGAACAAGCGTCATAAACATTTGATGTATATCCGGCAAAATCTAAACCTATGCCAACAAAACCAACAGTTTTCATTAGATTCATTAGTTTTGCCGAGCGCTCAATATATGTAGCATAACCTTCAATGTTATCTATTCCAGTTTTATCCCATTTATACATAATTGAACTTGTAGATAAACCTAATGCTTTTTTAATACTATCATATTCTTCTAAATTAAGCTGGGTTTTTGAAAATTTGTTTAAAACAGCATCTAGGTTTTTAAACAGTCTTGCTCGTTGACCAAAGAACTCTTCCCCAGATATAATTCCTTTGTTATGACTGTACGTATCTTTATATAACTCCTGAATTTCAATTAATATTTGTTTTATTTCTCCGTAATAACTTTTACCTATCTCACTAATATATCCAAAACCATCTCCAGCATTTCCTAAATAATCACCGAAAAGTTGATATGAAAATGCATCCACGGCTCCTCTGTTATCATGCAATAACTTTGCATCCTGCAAGGTAAGTGGGGCCAGAGCTTTATCAATTCGATCACGCGCTTTTTGCAATGTTTCAATCTGTTGCTGATCTTGCTTTTCAGGATCAACAACAATCAGAATTGAACCAGGTTGTTTTTTCATATCAGGGTTCAGTTTGTGATACAGTTCTCTCGTACCCTCGGGGGGGTTAACGAAAATATACGGCTCATATGTTGATGGTTTTGACTCATAGGGCAATACACAAAATCCCCCATCAACAGGCTCACGAGGCGGTTTATCCTCTTCACTCGGACAATATGGTCCAGGTGCCATCGTGAGCGGTTTTGGCGCGTTCTGCGGCGCTACAGAGACCACTCTGTTTGTGACTGGCTTAGGTGCGGAGAGAACTTCACTCTCATAGAAATAAGTGACATTTGAAATTGAGTTAATAAATCTGCATTTGCAGGGGCATGTGCCAACGCTATGTGCTGTTCCGGCAGCTTGAACACCATGTATAAAATAACCCGGTTGTCCTCCTACTATGTGGTAGAGTTTTTTATCTTTACCGCATATATAGCTATCGCCATGTCGTGCCGTTGGCTGTCCGTCGAGTGTATGATTAGTACAGCCTGTTAAAATAGTACCGCCGCAGGTTGTTTTATCACCGACCCTTAAAAAATATGCAATTCCCATACAATTCTCATTTTAATAAACTTAAACTTTCCGGATTACAAAAAATCCAGTCATTTTTCCATGTTGCCATATAAACACAATCTTCGATTTTATTCGATTCTTTGAATTGCATATTATTATAAGCGATTAGACTTTGTTCTTTTAAATAGTCATTATGATAATTACATTGCGATTGAGTATGACTTAGAAAATCAGGGAATCTTTTCTTCCACATTTGATGAAATCTATCTGTAACTTTTTCAGGTATTTTTAGGATAGGCAATTTTTCATTTTCACTGAAACTGCTAAAGGTATATTTGACGGGGATTACAACTTGAGCTAAATGATAACCATGATATATAATATTGCATTATTTATCAGCCCATAATCCTGCACTCAACAGCAGATAATAATCATCGCTATTTTTGATGATTTTATTGTTTTTTACCATTTCCCCAATGTTAAAATCATTCAGTGCATATACGCTCCACTTTTCATTAAATTTTTTCTCTAGGTAAACAGAGTAAATTGATGCTTCCATCTTTGAATAAAAGATTAAAATCCCCTCGATACTTCGATCGTATCTCCTCCACAACGGTTCTAACATTTTTTCGTTTTTATGTGTTGTTTTGTTGTATATCCCGCTGACACGACCCAATACCCATAATTCGTGCTCACTTATATATTGAGTGATTTGGTTTTCTTCCTGGTAAAAATACATTTTTGAATCTCTCTCATCCGTTGAAAACGTGATGACATACTATTTTCTCTGTAAAAGTTGTGCGGCTGATCGCATAAGTAATAAAAAAGCCTGAATCCAATTAAGGATGATTCAGGCTTGGAATAATTAAGTTTATATGTATTTACTTACTAAATATTTTATAAGGATTTTTCCTTCTCTATAATCAAATTAATTTTATCTGGTCCGTTGTTTGATCGTAGCCCGGCACAAATTATGCCGCATCCGCCAGAACAAACATGCCGTACGGATGGATTTCAAGATAATACTGCTCGCCGACGTCCGGTTGCAGACGCGTAGCGTTGACCTGCAATAATATCTCCTGCCCGTGCCATTCCACCGTCACTTCATACTGCGGCCCCATATAGGCGACATGGCGGATCACGCAGCGCTGGCTCTCTTCGCCGCGATCGCTGAGCGTGATCGCTTCCGGGCGCACACCGACCATCCCTTCACCCTGTGTACCAAAGTGCAGCGGGCGCGGCAGATGATAGCCGTAGATATCAACGTATCCGTCGCTGAAGGTTGCCGGGAACAGGTTGGCATCGCCCATAAAGCTCGCCATAAAGCGGGAGGCGGGCTGGCGGTAAAGATCCTGCGGTGAGCCGATCTGCATGATGTGTCCTTTGTTCATCACCAGCACGGTATCAGAAACCGCAAAGGCTTCGCTCTGATCGTGGGTGACGTACAGCGAGGTGATATCAAACTGCTTTTGCAACTCGCGGATCTTGTCGCGCATGCTGCGACGCAGGTTGGCGTCGAGGTTACTCAACGGCTCATCAAACAGCAGCACTTTCGGCTTGAGGATCAGCGCGCGGGCCAGCGCCACGCGCTGCTGCTGCCCGCCGGAGATCTGATCGACAAAGCGGTCTTCGAATCCTTCCAGATCCACCATCGCCAACGCCTCTTTGACGCGGGCTTTCAGCTCTGCGCGCGGTACGCCGAGCATTTTCAGGCCATAACCGACATTCTCTCCCAGCGACATATGCGGGAACAGGGCATAGGACTGAAACACCATACAGATATCGCGCTGCTGAATAGAGCGATGGGTGACGTCTTCGCCATCAATGAAAATTTGCCCTTCGCTCGGTTTTTCCAGCCCGGCAACCAGGCGCAAAATAGTGGTTTTGCCGCAGCCGGACGGGCCGAGCAGCGTCACCATTTGCCCCTGCGGGATGGTGAGGTTGATATTGTCGATTACCGTATTACTGCCAAATCGTTTAGTGACGTTGCGCAGTTCAACGAAATTTTTCTGAGTCATAGTGCGCTCCATTACGCCTGGTTTTTGGCTTTTGAACGGGAGGTACGTGATTCACCGATCAGCCAGTCAAAGATGAAAATAATCGCCAGCATCACCACGATCAGAATGGAACCGTAGGCAATCGCTACACCGTATTCGCCATCTTCCACGCGGTTGAGGATGTAAGCCGTCGCTACGCGGGTATCCGGCGTGACGAGGAACACAATGGCGCTGACGGTGGTAATGGCGCGCACAAAGCTGTAAATCAGCGCCGAGAGGATCGCCGGGCGCAGCAGCGGCAGCAGGATGTGCGTAATGGTACGCAGGGAACCGGCGCGCAGGCTGAGTGAGGCTTCATCGAGCGATTTATCGATTTGGCCCAAGCCCGCGATGCCCGCGCGAATGCCGACCGGGACGTTACGCATTACCATCGAGATAATGACAATCGCCGCCGTACCAGTGAGGTACACCGGGGCGCTGTTAAAGGCCAGAATGTACGACACGCCCGCGACGGTGCCCGGAACGGCAAAGCACAGCATGGTGGTGAACTCGATGGTCTTCTTGCCTTTAAACTGCTGGCGCACCACGATCCACGCGATCAGCAGGCCGAAGATCGCGGTGATCGGCGCGGCAATCCCGGCGTAGAGCAGGGTGTCGAGCAGTGAAGGCCACGCGCCATCGCTCATCCCCTGACCGAACAGTTTGGTAAAGTTCGCCAGCGTCAGGGTGTAGTCCACGCCCCAGTTGACGGTGAAGCTACCGTAGAAAATGCTGCCGTAGAGCAGGGCGTTAAAGGCAATCCACACTGCCAGCAGCGCGACCACACTCCATACCAGCGTTACCGGCAGCGGCTGTACGTCGCCCCGGTAGGATTTGCCGGAAACGGTGACGTATGAGCGTTTACCAATCCACATATACTGCACGCAAAACACCAGCAGCGAGAACAGCAGCAGGAAGGCACCCAGCGTACTGGCGGCCTGGTAGTCAAGCTGCGAACCGGTGATGTAGAAGTAGATTTGCGTTGCCAGCACGTCGAAGTTACCGCCGAGCACCAGCGGGTTACTAAAGTCGGCCAGCGACTGCACGACCACAATCAAAAAGGCGTTAGCCAGTGCTGGTTTCAGCAGCGGGACAAACACGCCGTTAAAGGTCTGCCAGCGGCTGGCACGCAGGGTGTATGACGCTTCTTCCAGCGACGGATGAATGGTTTTGATTGCTCCGTCGAGGATCATAAACGCCATCGGCGTAAAGGCCAGAACCTGCGCCAGCCAGATGCCGGTAAAGCCATACAGCCAGTTGGTGTTGGTTAAACCAAACCATTCGACCATAAACTCGGTGATGTAACCGGAGCGTCCCATCATCAGCGTGACGCCTAAACCGACGACAAACGGCGGAGTGACGATCGGCAAAATCGAGAAGATACGTCCGATTATGGCGCTGCGTCTGGCGATACGGGTGGTGTAGATAGCCAGTACCAGACCAAAGAAGGTACAGCCGACGCCGACGGCAATCGACAGCATAATCGAGTTGAGGATCACCTGAATGATATGCGCCTGCGACAGCACATTCATAAACGCCAGCGGGGCAAATTCCCCGGCGTCGTTGGTGAACATCGGAATGAAAATGGCGATGCTCGGCCAGACGATAAAAATACCGATCAGAGCGACAATCGCGGTAAGTGAGCCGATGACGAAACGGTCACCGCCCAGCCATTCGAGGCGGGTGAGTGCCAGGGTCATGATTGCGCCAAGCGCGACAAACAGCACGATGGTGGCATAGCCTAAGCCGCGACCCTCAAGGGTGGCGCTGGCGACAATAAAGGCCATACAGAAAAATGCCCAACCCGCGTCAAGATAATGGCGGCTGCGCTGTTCGCGCCTGGCTTCATGGAATGGGCGCACCAGCAGCAGGCTTGGCAGCAGATACCACAGCCAACTGATATTAAACTGCGACCAGCCGTAGGCGGTGAGTATTTCCTCCCGCGTTGACTCCAGCAGACCGTAGTCCAGGCTCCAGCTCGGCAGCAGGGCAAACGCCAGCCAGCCGAGCAAAACCCAAAGAAATATCGCATCCCGTTTTTTCACGGGATGGAGTGCAAGTGTGTGTGACATAGCGTTTCCGGTAATGTAGGCCGGGTAAGGCGTTTACGCCGTACCCGGCAAATGAACGCAACGTGGGCTTATTTACCCATCTTAACTTCGCTAACCCACTTATTGATCAACGCCTTACGTACGTCAGTCGAGCCGTACTTATCCATGTCGTAATTGATAAGCTTCAGGTCGTCGAGCTTCAGCGAGTTAGGAGAGGTCTCGGCAGTGGTGTTGGTCAGGATCTGATAGGATTTGCCTTTCTTCCACGCCAGCTCCTGCGCGTCCTTCGACAGCACCCAGTCAACGAACAGTTTGGCGTTGTCGACGTTGCGCGCGCCTTTCAGGATGCTGACGCCGCCGATTTCATACCCGGTGCCTTCGCAGGGGGAAATCAGCTCCAGCGGTGCGCCCTGTTCTTTTTCCAGCGAGTAGTCGTGCAGGAAGCCAATGCCGATAGCCGTTTCGCCGCGAGCGGCGTTACGCGCCGGGGCAATGCCGGATTTGGTGTATTGAGAGACGTTGGCATTGAGCTGTTTCAGGTAATCAAAGGCCTGATCTTCACCCCACAGTTGAGCAAAGGTCGCCAGCGCGGTGTAGGCGGTACCGGAGCTTTGCGGGTCAGCAATCTGGATTTCGCCTTTGTATTCCGGTTTGGTCAGATCCTTCCAGCATTTTGGCACCGGCAGGTTTTTCTCTTTCAGGCGCTGGGTGTTGACGCCAAAGCCCAGAATACCGACGTAAACCGCCGAAGAGAGGTTACCTTTGACCTTCGCGGGATCGCGGAATTTCTCCATGATCTGTTCGAGGTTTGGTGATTTATACGGCTGCAGCAGACCCATTTCACCGGCCTGGGATTGCGGATCCAGCGTACCGCCGTACCACACATCCGCCTGCGGGTTTTTCTTCTCGGCATCCACTTTCGCCAGCGTACTGCCCGAGCCGTTGCGAATGAATGAGGTTTTCACATCATATTTTTCACCGAAGGCTTTGGTTTCGGTTTCGCACATCTCGTTGGTGGCGCTGCAGTACACCACCAGACGGCCCTGCGCCTGGGCTGCGTTGCTGAAGGCCGCCAGCGTCAGAGCGGAAGCAATCAGGGTAGAGGTAAGCGTCAGTTTCATTGTTTTATCCTTTGACTGAGAGAAGGGGTAATGCCCGCAATGAGCAACGGCATCAGCAATAAACCCATAAAGACAGCGGCAACCGAGAGCAAACTGAACATTCCCGACCAGCCGTAATGTTCTATGACCAACGACAGCGGCCAACCCGCCAGCGCGGCCCCCAGATAGGCGAACAGCCCGAGAAAACCGGTGATTGAACCTGCCGCCGCTTTGTGTCCGCATTCAACGGCTGCGAGGCCAATTAGCATTTGTGGGCCAAACACAAAAAAGCCCACGGTAAAGAAACACACTGCCAGTAGCGCGTAGTGGTGCACTGGTGCCAGCCACAGTGCGGCGACGGAAACCATCAGCCCCAGCGTGAACAGCAAAATCATCGGCGCACGCTGACCGCTGAACAGCAGATCCGATCCCCATCCGGCAAACAGCGCCCCCAGCAAGCCGCCAACTTCAAACAGCATCACCGTGGCATTGGCGCTGAGCAGATTCACGCCGTGGCTTTCCGTCAGCCAGATGTTGCCCCAGTCGTTGAGCGCAATGCGGATCAAGTAGACCAATACATACGACACGCCGAGCAGCCAGATCATCGGGTTTTTCAGCATGGTGGTACGTAACATTTGCCACAGCCCCATCGGCGGGCTTTGCTGTTCCTGACGCAGCTCCAGCGGGTCATGCCGCCATTCCCCAACCGTGGGTAATCCTTCTTCCTGGGGCGTGCCTTTCAATTGCAGGGTGAGCCAGATTCCCAGTGCCATACTGATTATCCCCGGTGCCAGCATGGCCGCCTGCCAGCCCCACCAGTGGGCGGCAAAAGCGCTAATCAGCGGGATAATGGCGCCACCGATGTTGATCGACATATTCCAGCAGCCCCACCAGAAGCCACGTTCGTTGCGCGAGTACCAGTGGGTCAGCAGTCGGGCACAGGGCGGCCAGCCCCAGCCCTGAAAAAATCCGTTCAGCGTCCAGACCACCAGCAGCAGCGTCAGCGATTCACCAAAGGCGAACAGCACGTTTAAAACGCCGGTGGCAAACAGACCAATACCCATAAACGCGCGCTGTCCGTGGCTGTCGTGCCACAGCCCGGCGGTAAATTTCGACAGACCATAGGTCAGATAAAACAGTGACCCGAGCAAGCCGATATCGCCCTTATCCAGACCCAGGTCTGTTTGTAGCGCCGGGAGGACATAGTTAACGCTTTTGCGCGTCAGATAAAACGCGGCGTAACCAATTACCATACACATCAGCAGCCGGGGGCGTAGCGCCCGGTATTGTTGGTCTGTTTCGCTGGCTGAGCGTGTAGGCATGGCAGTCTCCGTTTGTGCTGACTATAGGAAAGTGAAAGCAAAAGGGGATGAGAGAAAGTCCGCAGTGACTAAGACTTTTTCCTGGTTAGCGACTGGTTTGTTGCAAATTTGTGGGCAGGTTAACAATTACTCGCGTGCCATTGTTTGATTCGAGCGTCAGTTCACCGCCAAGGGCGCTCACCCGCTCACGCATCCCCTGGATACCGAAACCGGGAATTTTTTCTGGCAGAATACCAACGCCGTTGTCAGCGACGTCCAGAAACAAGCAATGTTCCCGCTGGCGCAGCGTAATCGACACATCGCTGGCATCGGCATGTTTACAGACGTTATTGAGTAACTCCTGCAACAGGCGATACAGCGTGAAGCGCACCGTTTCGTTTTCTGGCGTATTTTCTAGCTGATAATCAAAGCGGCAGCGAATACCCCGTTCAGCAAAAGCAAATTCATTCACCAGATGATGTAGTGCATCTTTAAAAGACAGTTCATCGAGCGCGGGGGGGCGCAGTTGGCGCAGCAACTGACGGGTGGAGTGATGAATACGCCGGGCCAGGTCGTTGATTTGATTCGCAGCCTCAAGCGTTTGCTCACGACCCGGTGCGCGTTTGACCAGTTGCGACTGAATTTGAATGGCGGTGATGTTCTGACCAATTTCGTCGTGCAGTTCCCGCGCCAGGCTTTTGCGCGTGTTTTCTTCGGTGCGGATCAGCTGTTCGGTCAGCGCGCGACGCGCCGCCAGTTCGGTTTCCAGACGCTGGCGATAATGGTGCAGGTTTTGCGCCAAATGCTGCTGGCGGCTGATGGCGATCCCCAGGCCTATGCCGAGTAGCGCCTGGGTGGCGAGGAAAATCTCCAGCTCAAGCAGATTGCTGAACCCCACGCCTATCTGCCGGGCGATGGTGATCATCATACTGCCGAGCAATCCTGACAACACGCCGCCCTGCCAGCCAAATTTCCATGCCATCACCACGTTTGGTAAGAACACTACGATCAGCAACAGGCGCTCGATCTCCGGCGACAGCACCATTTGGGTGCCGATGCCAATAATAAAAAACAGGCTACACCAGATGATAAGCGAAGTGCGCAGCGGGGGATTGGTGGTATCCAGCCCGAGCAGATGATAGCGGTGCTGTTGGCGCAGAAATTCATAGATCAGATAGACAAACGGCGTCAGCAACACGCCACCGGTAAACGACGCCAGGCCAATCAGCGTTGCCGGGCTCTGGATAAACGGTGAAAGCAGGGCAGTATTGAGCAATGAGGTGAGCGTTACGGCGGCCAGCAGCAGCGTTAAGCGTTGCCAGTAAAGGGGAAAGCGGTGCCAGTATGACTGGCCGATGCTCGCCGGAATCAGGCTAATTAACGGCGCAGCCAGCAGGATATAGCCATTCAGTAATTGCTCGCTGTGCAGCCAGAACAACATCAACACCGGCGGTAGTATCAGCGCGGGCCAGTAACGGCGAGAAAGCAGAATTAACAGCGCGAGATAGACGCCGTGTGGCAGAAATAGCGCCGCCTGCTGGCCGTTGTGGGTCAGGTAAAACCCCAGCGTCCACAGCATCAGCCAGCCCGATCCCCAGGCCAGCAGAATAAACAGAGAAATAACCCAATGCCGAAGGTTACGCGACATTAATGCCCCGTCAATAGCTGGTGGTCGAGGGCAAAATGCACCAGATCGATGGTGCTGTGGCATTGCAGTTTGCCCAGCACGTTCGCGCGATGAACGTGCACCGTCTTGTGGCTGAGGTCGAGCTTGAAGGCGATCTCTTTTACGCTGTCGCCTTTGACCAACAGATCAAACACTTCACGCTCGCGCGGGGTCAGAACTTCCAGAACCTGCGCGGGCTGCTCGCCGCCGCGTAGCGCACGCAGCGCATCGGCACACAGGTAATGTCCGCCCAAGCCCACCGAGCGTACCGCCTGCACCAGTTCTTCCGGGCCGCAGCGTTTGGTCAGGTAACCACTGGCGCCAGCGTCCAGCGCGCTTTGCACAAACGTGGGCGAGTCATAAATGCTGAGAATAATGGCGCGAAAACCGGGCTTTTGTGTCCGCAGTCGTTTTAACAGACTCAGGCCATTTTCATCCGGCATGGCGATATCCATTACCGCGACGCTGACGTCATCATGCAGAAGTGCAGGCCAGGCCTCCGCCGCGCTGCTGTACTGACCGGTAACGTTAAGATCGTCTTCGAGACTGAGTAATTGCGCAAAGCCGGAACGCACCACCACATGGTCATCCACCAGCACAACATGAATCATGATATTGCTCTCTTGCTGACAATGGCCTCTATGATGCCTGCCAGCGCCGCGCTGGCAATCATCGTGGCGCGGATATGTAACGAATGTAACAAAATCGCAATAATTTGCCGGGTGTTGTAGAGCGGATAAGCGTAGCGCATCAGGCATTGATTGCCGGATGGCGGCGCAAGCGCCTTATCCGGCCTACGTTCCGTAATGAGCGAAATAGCTAACTATTGCCGCTTTTTTTCTAAAAACGCTTTGTTCTTAGCCAGAATTTTTAATTCCTTTATCAAATTGTGCCGCAACGAAATACTGCCCCCATAACAAGACAGGGGAGCAGACAATCATGGCTATTTCATCGCGTAACGCACTTCTTGCCGCACTGGCATTCATCGCATTTCAGGCGCAGGCGGTGAACGTCACCGTTGCTTATCAGACCTCCGCCGAACCTGCCAAAGTGGCGCAGGCGGACAACACGTTTGCCAAAGAGAGCGGGGCGACCGTTGACTGGCGCAAATTTGACAGCGGGGCGAGCATCGTTCGTGCGCTGGCATCCGGTGATGTGCAGATCGGTAATCTTGGCTCCAGCCCGCTGGCGGTCGCTGCCAGTCAGCAGGTGCCTATTGAGGTTTTCCTGCTGGCATCAAAGCTCGGCAATTCTGAGGCGCTGGTGGTGAAGAAAAACATCAGTAAACCGGAAGATTTGATTGGCAAACGCATTGCCGTGCCGTTTATTTCCACCACCCATTACAGCCTGCTGGCGGCGTTGAAACATTGGGGGATTAAACCCGGCCAGGTGGAGATTGTGAACCTGCAACCACCGGCGATTATTGCCGCATGGCAGCGCGGAGATATTGATGGTGCGTATGTCTGGGCACCTGCGGTCAACGCGTTGGAAAAAGACGGAAAGGTGTTAACCGACTCCTCGCAGGTTGGCGAGTGGGGGGCACCGACGCTGGACGTGTGGGTGGTGCGCAAAGATTTTGCCGAGAAGCATCCTGAGGTGGTGAAAGCCTTTGCCAAAAGCGCTATCGATGCCCAGCAGCCTTATATCGCTAATCCTGATGAATGGCTGAAGCAGCCGGAGAATATCAGCAAACTGTCACGTTTGAGCGGCGTACCGGAGGCGGATGTACCGGGGCTGGTGAAAGGTAACACTTACCTGACACCGCAACAGCAAACCGCTGAGCTAACCGGCCCGGTGAACAAAGCGATTATCGACACCGCGCAGTTCCTTAAAGAGCAGGGCAAAGTCCCCGCTGTCGCGACAGATTACAGCCAGTACGTGACCGATCGCTTCGTGCAATAAATAAGGAGGCGATGATGCTGCAAATCTCTCATCTTGCCGCCAGCTACGGTGGAAAACCGGCGCTGGAGGATATCAACCTGACGCTCGATAGCGGTGAACTGCTGGTGGTACTCGGGCCTTCCGGTTGTGGGAAAACCACGTTGTTAAATCTGATTGCCGGGTTTGTGCCGTATCAGCATGGCAGCATCACGCTGGCGGGTAACAGGGTTGACGGTCCGGGGGCAGATCGCGGGGTCGTGTTCCAGAACGAAGGTCTGCTGCCCTGGCGTAACGTGCAGGACAACGTGGCTTTTGGTCTGCAACTGGCGGGCGTGGACAAGCAGCTGCGCCAGCGTATTGCACTGGAAATGTTGCAGAAAGTCGGACTGGAGGGCGCGGGCAAACGCTTTATCTGGCAGCTTTCCGGTGGACAACGTCAGCGTGTCGGCATTGCGCGGGCACTGGCGGCCAACCCGCAGCTGTTGCTGCTGGATGAACCTTTTGGCGCGCTCGACGCCTTTACCCGCGAGCAGATGCAAACCCTGCTGCTGAAGCTGTGGTATGAGACCGGGAAACAGGTGTTGTTGATTACCCATGATATCGAAGAAGCGGTGTTTATGGCGACAGAGCTGGTATTGCTGTCCCCAGGTCCTGGTCGGGTGCTGGAACGACTGCCGCTTAATTTTGCCCGTCGTTTTGTGGCCGGAGAGTCGAGCCGCAGCATTAAGTCCGATCCGCAGTTTATCGCCATGCGCGAGTATGTGTTAGGTCGGGTCTTTGAACAACGGGAGGCATTCTCATGAGCGTGGTGATTAATGATAAACCCCGTCGCCAGCGGGTGCTGAACTGGCGCTGGCCGTTCTCGCGGCAGATTACCTTAAGCCTTGGTACGTTGGCCGTCATTCTGGCGGTGTGGTGGACGGTGGCGGCGCTGCAGTTAATCAGTCCGCTGTTTTTACCGCCGCCGGGACAGGTTTTACAAAAGCTGATCGTCATTGCCGGGCCGCAAGGGTTTATGGATGCCACGCTGTGGCAGCATCTGGCGGCGAGTCTGACGCGTATTGTTATCGCGCTGCTGGCGGCAGTGCTGCTGGGCGTTCCGGTTGGGATCGCGATGGGGCTGAGTCCTACGATGCGCGGCATTCTCGATCCGATCATTGAACTGTATCGTCCGGTTCCTCCCCTGGCCTATTTACCGCTGATGGTCATTTGGTTTGGCATCGGTGAAACCTCCAAGATCCTGCTGATCTATCTGGCGATTTTCGCCCCTGTGGCGATGTCGGCTCTGGCGGGGGTAAAAAGTGCGCAGCAGGTGAGAATCCGGGCTGCGCAGTCGCTGGGGGCCAGCCGTGCGCAGGTGCTGTGGTTTGTGATTTTACCGGGTGCCTTGCCGGAAATTCTTACCGGGTTGCGTATTGGACTGGGCGTGGGGTGGTCGACGCTGGTGGCAGCTGAACTGATCGCTGCCACGCGAGGGTTAGGATTTATGGTGCAGTCAGCCGGTGAGTTTCTGGCAACGGATGTGGTGCTGGCAGGGATTGCGGTCATTGCCGTTATCGCATTTATTTTAGAGCTGGGTCTGCGCGCGCTTCAGCGTCGCCTGACGCCCTGGCATGGAGAAGTACAATGAGTGAACGTCTGAGCATTACCCCGCTGGGGCCGTACATTGGCGCACAAATCACTGGTGCGGATTTGACGCGTCCGCTGAGCGATAATCAGTTTGAACAGCTTTATCATGCGGTATTGCGCCACCAGGTGGTGTTTCTGCGACAGCAGGTGATTACGCCACAGCAGCAGCGCGCACTGGCGCTGCGTTTCGGCGATCTGCATATTCACCCGGTCTACCCACACGCCGAAGGGGTAGAGGAAATTATCGTACTGGATACCCATAACGATAATCCGCCGGATAACGACAACTGGCACACCGATGTCACCTTTATCGACACGCCGCCTGCCGGGGCGATTCTGGCAGCAAAAGAGCTGCCATCGGCCGGGGGAGACACTCTATGGACCAGCGGAATTGCAGCTTATGAGGCATTGTCTGAGCCGTTTCGTCAGCTGTTGAGTGGCCTGCGGGCAGAGCATGATTTCCGTAAATCATTCCAGGAATATAAATACCGCAAGACACCAGAAGAGCATCAGCGCTGGCTGGAGGCCGTCGCTAAACATCCACCGTTGCTACATCCGGTGGTGCGGACCCATCCGGTAAGCGGTAAACAGGCACTGTTTGTGAATGAGGGATTTACTACGCGAATTGTCGATGTGACGGAAAAAGAGAGCGAGGCGTTACTAAGCTTTTTATTCGCGCATATCACCAAACCGGAGTTTCAGGTGCGCTGGCGCTGGCAGCCCAACGATGTGGCGATTTGGGATAATCGCGTCACGCAACATTATGCCAATGCGGATTATCTGCCGCAGCGGCGTATTATGCACCGGGCGACGATCCTTGGGGATCAGCCTTTTTATCGGGCGGGTTGATTGTTGGTGGGGTTTTACTTATCGGGCCTGGAACTGTCGGCCCGATAAGGTGAAGTCGCCATTCGGCAACAAAGTGGTTAGCGCAGGATTTTTTTCTCAGCCAGAGCCAGTGCGAAGTAGCTGAAGATCAGATCCGCGCCAGCGCGTTTGATCGAGCCTAAGCTTTCCAGAACCACTTTCTCTTCATCTATTGCACCTGCCATCGCCGCGAATTTGATCATCGCGTATTCACCGCTGACCTGATAAGCGCCAATCGGCAGCTCGGTGCGCTCGCGGATATCACGCAGAATATCGAGATACGCGCCAGCCGGTTTGACCATCAGGCAGTCTGCGCCCTGGGCTTCATCCAGCAGCGATTCGCGAATCGCTTCACGGCGATTCATCGGGTTCATTTGATACGTTTTACGATCGCCTTTCAGCGCCGTGCCTGCGGCTTCACGGAACGGGCCGTAGAAAGAAGAGGCAAACTTGGTGGAGTAGGACATGATCGCAGTATCGGTGAAGCCCGCGGCGTCCAGCGCCTGGCGAATCGCCTGTACCTGGCCGTCCATTGCGGCGGAAGGGGCGATGAAATCTGCGCCCGCTGCTGCGGCAACGACTGCCTGTTTGCCGAGGTTGGCAAGGGTTAAATCGTTATCAACGCCGTGATCGCATAACACGCCGCAGTGACCATGCGAGGTGTATTCACAGAAACAGGTATCGGACATGACGATCATTTCTGGTACGGTCTGCTTACAGATACGCGACATGCGCGCCACCAGACCGTCTTCTTTCCAGGCATCGCTGCCGGTCTCATCGGTGTGATGAGAAATCCCGAAGGTCATGACCGAGCGGATGCCTGCATTAGCAATACGTTCGATTTCGCGCGCCAGGTGTTTCTCTGGTATGCGCATCACGCCGGGCATGGCGTCGATAGCTTTGTAATCGTCGAGTTCTTCTTCAACAAAGATCGGCAACACCAGGTCATTTAAGCTGAGTGTTGTCTCTTCAAACATAGCGCGCAGCGCAGGGGATTTGCGCAGGCGACGAGGGCGTTGGATTAGGTCTGTCATGGTATGCCTGATGTTTGTGGAATCGAAGGCCGTAGTATACCCGAACCTGAGGGCGAGAGGTTTACGAAAGTTGGCGTTATGCCGAGGTTATGGTGATGTTACCAATGCTTGGTATTATGTGTTATCTCTATTTTTGCAATTATGACTATTTTAAATAGTGATTAGTTTTATGGTGAATTTAGTTTAATTTAATTTTTAATTAAGTGACGGGATTTAACGGTATTTATTTGCTGACGTTTGATTTTTAAGTTAATCATAAGCTCAATATATTGTTTTGCCAATGCCTTTACATGTAACTGTCTAAAATAAAAATGATTTTTACGTTTGTTTTCTGTTTCGAATAATTTGCATATCTATTGTCCGTAATCGGACTTAAGCCAAAGAATAATTGAACCTTTCCTTTGTGAAACCGCATAATCTTCCCCGCGAAACATAAAATGTTTTCTTTGCATTGATAATTGATGGATCAACTATATTACGTCCCTGAGGAGGGATGACAAATGCACACTTGGAAAAAGAAACTTGTAGTATCACAATTAGCATTAGCCTGCACTTTGGCAATCACTTCTCAGGCGAATGCTTCAACTGATATCTCTGGGACCACCTACACAACGTTTGCTCATTATAATGACGCATCCTACGCGGATGGCGTCTATTATGATGGATATGTCGGTTGGAACAATTACGACACCGATAGTATTTATAACGGTGATATTTATCCGGTAATCAATAACGCCAATGTCAACGGCGTTATTTCGACTTATTATCTGGATGATGGGCTGTCTACTAACACCAATAACAACAGCCTGACGATTAAAAACAGCACCATTCACGGTATGGTGACATCCGAATGTATGACCACGGATTGTACTAACCGTACGGGTACTGACTATTACTACGATCGCCTGGCGATGAACGTCATCAATTCAACTATCGATGACAACTACGAACATTATACCTACAACGGTACGTATAATGACGCAGCTGACACACACGTTGTCGACGTTTATAACCTGGGTACGGCTATCACGCTGGATCAAGAAGTTGATCTGTCTATCTCCGCCAACTCTCATGTCGCTGGCATAACCCTGACTCAGGGTTACGAGTGGGCAGACATTGACGATAATACCGTCAGCACTGGCGTAAACAGCAGTGAAGTATTTAACAACACTATCGCTGTCAGCGATTCTACCCTGACCTCTGGTTCATGGACTGACGAAGGCACCACCGGTTGGTTTGGTAACACCAGCAATGCAAGCGACTACAGCGGGTCTTATACTGCAGACGATATTGCGTTAGCGGTTATTGCTAATCCAAATGCAGATAACGCGATGCAGACCACCGCAACGTTTAACAATTCCACACTGATGGGTGATGTGCTGTTCTCCAGCAACTTCGATGAGAACTTCTTCCCGAACGGTGCTGACACTTATCGTGATACCGATGCTGACCTGGATACCAATGGTTGGGACGGTACTGACCGTCTGGATCTGACCCTGAACAACGGCAGTAAGTGGGTCGGCGCGGCAATGTCCGTGCACCAGGTTGACACCGATGGTGACGGCGTTTATGACAGCTACGCTGCAGGCACTGAAGCCACCGCTACGCTGATCGACATCACCGCTAACAGCCTGTGGCCGGATTCAACCTACGGTATTGATAGCGACACAACTTCTTATGACGAAAATGGTCATGTAGTTGGCAACGCTGTCTACCAGAGCGGCCTGTTCAACGTCACGCTGAACGGTGCTTCACAGTGGGATACCACCAAAACTTCCCTGATTGATACCCTGAGCATCAATAGCGGTTCCGTCGTCAACGTGGGTGATTCTGAGCTGGTTGCTGACTCTATCTCTCTGACCGGTGCTTCTGCACTGAACATCAACGAAGATGGTCACGTTGCGACGGATACGCTGTCTATCGACAACAGTACTGTCACAATTGCCGATGATGTTTCTGCTGGCTGGAATGTGCTTGAAGCTGCGCTGTATGCAAACACCATTAACGTCACTAACAACGGCGTTCTGGATGTGGGTAACAGTACCGGTAATGCACTGCAGGTTGATACCCTGAACCTGACTAGCTACACCGACGCTTATAACCATGTTAACGCGGGTGTTTTCGACATCAACAGCACTGACTATGTGCTGAATGCTGATCTGACCAACGATCGCACTAACGATAAATCTCAGTCTAACTACGGTTATGGCGTGATCGCGATGAACTCTGATGGTCATCTGACTATCAACGGTAACGGCGATTCCGACACCTCAGGCGATCAGTCTGAAGTTGATAACTATGGTGACCACGTAGCGGCGGCAACTGGTAACTACAAAGTCCGCATCGACAACGCGACTGGCGCAGGTTCTGTTGCGGATTACAAGGGTAACGAGCTGGTCTACGTTAACGACGCGAACAGCACTGCGACTTTCTCTGCAGCTAACAAAGCTGACCTGGGTGCTTACACCTATCAGGCACAGCAGCAGGGTAACACCGTTGTTCTGCAGCAGATGGAACTGACAGACTACGCGAACATGGCGCTGAGCATTCCGTCTGCTAACACCAATATCTGGAACCTGGAACAAGATACCGTTGGTACTCGTCTGACTAACGCGCGTCATGGCCTGGTTGATAACGGTGGCGCATGGGTAAGCTACTTCGGTGGTAGCTTCGATGCAGATAACGGCACCATTAACTACGATCAGGATGTTAACGGCATCATGGTCGGTGTTGATTCCAAAATTGATGGTAACAACGCTAAGTGGATTGTCGGTGCTGCAGCAGGCTTCGCGAAAGGTGATATGAGCGACCGTACCGGTCAGGTGGATCAGGATAGCCAGACTGCCTATATCTACTCTTCTGCTCACTTTGCCAACAACATCTTTGTTGACGGTAACTTAAGCTACTCTCACTTCAACAACGATCTGTCTGCCAACATGAGCAACGGTGAGTATGTTGATGGCAGCACCTCATCTGACGCCTGGGGCTTTGGCTTGAAACTGGGTTATGACCTGAAGCTGGGTGATGCAGGTTACGTAACGCCATACGGCAGCGTATCCGGTCTGTTCCAGTCTGGTGATGACTATAAGCTGAGCAACGACATGAAAGTTGATAGCCAGTCTTATGACAGCATGCGTTATGAACTCGGTGTCGATGCAGGTTATACCTTCGCTTATAGCGACGACCAGGCGCTGACCCCGTACTTCAAACTGGCTTACGTTTACGACGACTCTAACAACGATTCTGACGTAAACGGCGACTCTATCGACAACGGTGTAGAAGGTTCTGCGGTACGTGTTGGACTGGGTACTCAGTTCAGCTTTACCAAAAATTTCAGCGCATACACCGATGCTAACTACCTCGGTGGTGGCGATGTTGATCAAGACTGGTCTGCAAATGTTGGTGTTAAATATACCTGGTAAGACATCTCTTGTTGTTAAAGAAAAGATAATCTAACTCAGAAAAATGCCCGTCACGGATTTGACGGGCATTTATTGCAAGGAATGCCCAAATGTTGTCTGCAAATAAACCGCTTGTGGAATTTGGTAAGCTTGATAAATGTTTGTCAAAATATGGCAAACACTTTGAGTGTGATAACGATAAAGAAATAATTTATTCCAGTGATATAAACAGTGACGATACCTTTATCATTTTAAATGGTGTAATTTCTCTGAGGCGAGGGGAGAATGTGCTGGTCGGTATTGCGCAGGCACCGTTTATTATGGGGCTTTCAGATGGTGTGATAAAAACAGATATACAATACAGATTAATCACGGAAAGCGATTGTACGGGATACCATCTACCTGCCTCGCAAACAATTAATATAATTGAAGAGTGCCAGCTTTGGCGTGAAGCTTTTTGTTGGTTGGCATGGCAAAACTCCATGCTTGAATTACGCGATCTGCAGTTGATCGGCAACAACTCCTACGATCAGATTCGCGCGACATTGATCTCTATGACGAAATGGGATGAAGCCCTTCGTTCACGCATTGGCGTTATGAACTATATTCACCAACGCACACGAATTTCACGCTCGGTTGTCGCTGAGGTTCTCGCAGCATTGCGTAAAGGCGGTTACATTGAAATGAATAAAGGCAAACTGGTGTGCATTAACCGTTTGCCTTTTGAGTATTGAATCAGGATGCAGGAATGACCTGTGGCTTGTACCCGCTCAACTCTGCAACCAGTTCGTTGATACCGTCGCTCATATTGGTAAAACGGGTCAGCGGAGAGCGCGTCACTACGACAAATGCCCCAACGTTTTGCTGTGGGATCATCGCCATATAGGTAATGAAGCCACCGCCGCCACCGGTTTTTTGAATAATTCCCGGTCTGCCATTCTTCGGCGCCATGTAGACCCAGCCCAAACCAAGCGCATCGGCTCTGCCTGGAACGTCCATTCCCACCACTTTAGTTAACTGCGTACGCTGGTAAATCAGCGTCTGCATCCGGTCGGCCTGCTGGCTACGATGATAAAAGTCAGAAGAAAGATACTGCTGCATCCAGCGCATCATATCGCCAGGCGTTGAATAGACGCCGCCGCTGCCCATCGCTGCCAGCGTATTGTTACAAGGACTGGCACCTTTTTCCGCGACCATCAGGCGTCGGCACTGATCGGGAGATGGCGTAAAGGTGGTGTCTTTCATCCCCAGCGGACGGGTGATTTTTTCTTCAAACAGCTGCGGATAAGGCTTACCTGACGCGGTACCCAGCGCATCGGCCAGCAGATCAAACGCCAGGTTGGAATAAGAAGCCTGCGATCCTGGTGCGGCTTTAAGCGTAGCCGTTGAGAGATAGCTCCAGCGCTGCTCGCGGGTTGGCCAGACAAACACCGGGCGCTTGGCCGCGCCGCCTGGCTGTTCGCGCGGCAGTGCGCTGGTATGCGTCGCCAGATTCACCAGCGTAATTGGTGTTCCTTGATAAGTGGGTACGCGTGCGCCAGGAGGTGCATATTTACTCAATGGATCGTTGAGTTTGACCGTGCCCTGATCGAGTAATTTCACCAGCATTTCGCTGGTCATTAATTTGGTAATTGAGGCAATGCGGATTACGGAATCCAGTTGCGGGTGAACATTATTGCCGGGGCGTGTTTCACCAAAACTGCGAAATACACGCTGATTACCATCAATCACCACGAGCGCCATCCCCGTAGCACCACTGCCGTAAAATATATGGTCGGCATAACGATCAACGATATCAGAGGCGAAGACCGGATCGGTTATAGGCTGTGCCGCCTGGACAGATGTCAATGACGCCGCACACAGCGCGGCAGAAAAAAGCAGACTACGTTTCAACGGTGGTGTCCATGAGTTAGAGAAAGTGAAAAAGGATGTCGTGCGTATGCGTATTTATACTACTCATCGGCGTATTGCAAAGCGCTTATCAACCAATGATAGTGGGAAAAACGTAACGATGAGTAAACACAGGAGTTTCCTGGATTGCGGATGTTCGCTTTTGTGATCTCACGCTGTGATAATCTGCACATACTGGAACGTTGTCGAGTGTGAAAACCACAGAAACAATTCTTCATAACCGAGGTGCGAACTAAGTGCCTCGGTTTTGGTCACAATTGTCGGTTTCAGCTTGTGTTTTTGGGCGTAAGCCGTCTGGCCTCCGCACTCTACGGTGGCAAATGCACAGCAGTCGTCATAACGATAAGAAGTTAGCAGGAGAGCACTATGTTTAAGTCTTTTTTCCCAAAGCCGGGGCCGTTCTTTATTTCGGCATTTATTTGGGCACTGGTCGCCGTTGTATTCTGGCAAGCAGGTGGGGGAGCCTGGGTTGCACATATTACCGGCGCGTCGGGAGACGTACCTATTAGCGCAGCGCGTTTTTGGTCGTTGGATTACCTGATTTTTTATGCGTACTACATTCTTTGTGTCGGGGTGTTCGCGCTGTTCTGGTTTCTCTACAGTCCGCACCGCTGGCAGTACTGGTCTATTCTGGGCACATCGCTGATTATTTTTGTGACCTGGTTTCTGGTTGAAGTCGGCGTCGCCGTCAACGCCTGGTATGCGCCATTTTATGACCTGATTCAAACTGCGCTCAGCGCACCACACAAGGTGAAGATTGAGCAGTTCTATCATGAAGTGGGCATTTTTCTCGGTATTGCGCTGATAGCCGTAGTCATTGGCGTGATGAACAACTTCTTCGTCAGCCACTATGTGTTCCGCTGGCGTACCGCGATGAACGAACACTATATGGCGCACTGGCAGCATTTGCGTCACATCGAAGGTGCAGCACAGCGTGTACAGGAAGACACCATGCGTTTTGCTTCTACGCTGGAAGATATGGGCGTCAGCTTTATCAACGCGATTATGACGCTGATTGCCTTCCTGCCTGTACTGGTAACGCTCTCTGCCCATGTTCCTGACCTGCCGATTGTTGGACATGTGCCTTATGGCCTGGTGATTGCCGCGATTGTCTGGTCGCTGATGGGAACCGGTTTACTGGCCGTGGTCGGGATAAAGCTTCCCGGGCTGGAGTTTAAAAACCAGCGCGTGGAAGCGGCCTATCGTAAAGAATTGGTCTATGGCGAAGATGATGGCAACCGTGCGACGCCACCGACGGTGCGTGAACTGTTCCATGCGGTACGGCAAAACTACTTCCGTCTCTATTTTCACTATATGTACTTCAATATTGCCCGTATTCTTTACCTGCAGGTTGATAACGTTTTCGGCTTGTTCCTGCTGTTTCCGTCGATTGTTGCCGGTACGATTACGCTCGGCCTGATGACGCAAATCACTAACGTGTTTGGCCAGGTGCGCGGCTCGTTCCAGTATCTGATTAACTCCTGGACAACGTTAGTAGAACTGATGTCTATTTATAAGCGTCTGCGCAGCTTTGAACGAGAGCTTGATGGTCAGGATATTCAGGAAGTTACCCATACGCTGAGTTAATAATAAGGAGATGTTATGTCGACGGTTTCCCGTCTTTACCCCTTGTCTGGTCTGGCAGCACTGGTGCTGGTGGGATGTAGTAGCCAACCTGCGCAGCCGCTAAAAAAGGGGGAGAAAGCCGTCGATGTGGCGAGCGTGGTGCGCCAGAAAATGCCCGCCAGCGTGAAAGACCGGGACGCGTGGGCGCAGGATTTGGCAAAGACCTTTGAAAGCCAGAAGCTGGCACCGACGGTTGAAAACATCTGTTCGGTGCTGGCGGTAGCGCAGCAGGAGTCAAACTTCCAGGCCGATCCGGCTGTTCCTGGTTTAAGCAAAATCGCCTGGAAAGAGATTGACCGTCGCGCAGAACGCATGCATATCCCGCTGTTTGTCGTGCATACCGCGCTAAAGATTAACTCGCCAACGGGGAAAAGCTACAGCGAGCGTCTGGATACGGTGAAGACGGAAAAACAGCTTAGCGCCATCTTTGATGATTTCATCAACATGGTGCCGATGGGGCAGACATTGTTTGGATCGCTTAATCCGGTACATACCGGTGGTCCAATGCAGGTCAGTATCGCGTTTGCTGAGCAGCACACCAGCGGGTATCCGTGGAAAATGGCGGGGACGGTACGTCAGGAAGTGTTTAGCCGCCGTGGTGGGTTGTGGTTCGGTACGTATCATCTGCTCAACTACCCGGCGAATTACAGTGCGCCAATCTTCCGCTTCGCCGATTTTAATGCCGGATGGTATGCGAGCCGCAATGCAGCTTTCCAGAATGCGGTCAGTAAAGCCAGCGGAGTGAAGCTGGCGATGGACGGGGATCTGATTCTCTATGGCAGCAGTGAGCCGGGCAAAACGGAGCTGGCGGTACGTAAACTGGCCGGGAAGCTAGGGATGAGCGAGAGTGAGATCCGCCGTCAACTGCAAAAAGGTGACAGCCTGGCCTTTGAAAAAACCGCATTGTACGAAAAGGTTTATAAGCTGGCGGAAGCGAAGACCGGGAAAACGTTACCCCGTGAAATGCTGCCGGGCATTCAACTGGAAAGCCCGAAGATCACGCGTAATCTGACTACCGCATGGTTTGCTAAACGGGTGGACGATCGTCGGGCGAAGTGTATGAATCAGTCATCTTTATGATGACGGTGACGCCAGCGCATGACCGCCGCTATGACGCCAAGAATCAGGCTTCCGGCCAGGAAGGGGATCAGTCCAAAGAGGGTACCGACGCCTAAACCGATTTCAACCCGCGGGCGTCCTGTCTCCTGCATTTGCAGCTGCATCAGTTCTTCATAGATGCCGGGCGCGTGGGCCAACAGATTTAAAATCTGTGCACCCGCCCAGAAGCAAAACAGCACAAATACGGCATACGCAATGTTGCCGGGCAGGGAGGAGGGATCCCGATGCTTGCCCTTAAACAGGGATTTTGAGAGCGTAAAATCAGCCATAAAGACCTCCGGAAATAACCTGCTTTTTTTGACGTAA
This sequence comes from Citrobacter sp. B72, assembly GCF_016894305.1. Lineage (NCBI taxonomy): Bacteria > Pseudomonadati > Pseudomonadota > Gammaproteobacteria > Enterobacterales > Enterobacteriaceae > Citrobacter > Citrobacter sp. B72. Next base: position 3,690,017 of record NZ_CP069801.1, on the reverse strand, counting down.
TGCCTGGAACTGAGAGTGAGTCTGACAGGTGATCGGCAATGTCAATATCAGAATGATGGTAATTTCAGGTAGAGATTATTCCTGGATTTCGGTTTTTTGTTGGCGGTCACAATTATGTAACCTTAAGTTAAACTGAGTTACATTTAAGAAATTCCGCACAGGCCACAGACGCCCTCGGGGAAATGTGCGAGGATGCCTTACTGTGTTGTATTTCCACCGGAGCTGTTATGAACCTGCCTGTAAAAATCCGCCGAGACTGGCACTACTATGCTTTCGCTATTGGGCTTATCTTTATTCTGAATGGCGTGGTGGGGTTATTAGGTTTTGAAGCGCAGGGATGGCAAACTTATGCGGTGGGGCTGGTGACCTGGGTGATTAGCTTTTGGCTGGCCGGATTAATCATCCGTCGCCGCGTTGAAGATGATGAAGCAAAGGATGCCCAATAGCTCTATCAGGCATCCTGACGGGTTTACATACTGGTTTTCAGCGCGCTATCCGCAGCATGGCGTTCCAGCGCCAGTTCGATCAGGCGAGTGATCAAATCGGTATAGCCTAAACCGCTCGCTTGCCACAGTTTCGGATACATACTGATGTTGGTAAAGCCTGGCAGCGTGTTGATCTCATTGATCACAACGTCGTTTTCAGCAGTTAAGAAGACGTCCACGCGCGCCATGCCGGCACAGCCCAGAGTCTGGTAGGCCTGAATGGCGATTTCGCGGATCTTATCGTTAATCTCTGGCGCAATTGCTGCCGGAACGACAACTTTGGCACCGTTATCGTCAATGTATTTAGTGTCGTAAGCGTAAAAATCGCTGTTCAGCACGATCTCACCACAGGTACTGGCCTGCGGATGATCGTTGCCCAGTACCGCACATTCGATCTCGCGGCCTTTGATCCCTTGCTCCACAACGACTTTATGATCGAATTCAAATGCCAGCGCGACGGCCTGATCGTATTGGGCTTCGCTGGTTACTTTACTGACGCCAACGGACGATCCCTGGTTGGCCGGTTTTACAAACAGCGGCAGACCCAGGCGGGATTCCACTTCGGCAAAGCTGATGCTGTTGCGATTCGCGCGAGTGAGCGTAATAAATGGCGCGATGTTTAACCCGGCATCACGCAGCAGACGTTTGGTCACGTCTTTATCCATACAGGCAGCAGAACCCAGCACATCAGAACCGACAAACGGCAGGTTCGCCACGCGCAGCATGCCCTGCAGAGAGCCATCTTCACCCAAAGTACCGTGTACGATTGGGAAAATAACATCGACCGTCGGCAGCGGTTGACCGTTTTGTGCATCGATCAACTGGTGCTCTTGTTTACCCGGTACCTGCGCCAGGCTGGTCTCAGAAGGTCGCAACGCAATATGCGCCGGATCGTCTGAATTGAGCAGATAGTTACTGGCATCGCTGACGTGCCATTGCCCTTGTTTATCAATACCTAACAGCACAACGTCAAAGCGAGTCTTGTCGATGGCATCGACAATATTTTTTGCCGATTGCAATGACACTTCATGTTCCGCTGATTTACCACCAAATACGATTCCTACCCGCAACTTTGCCATCTTAAAAACCCATTCCATGAATGCAAAGCACATACATTACCACGACAAAACGCAGGTTTCCTCGGCTTCTGGCAGATTGTTTTGGCGAATGACAGGGGATTAGAAGGGGACAGACACGCAGATCGCGCGGGAAGCACAATCCCCTGTTTATATTATGGGTTTGATGTGAGCTATATCACAAATATGATGAGCGGGAAGATAAAATCCTAAACTGTGATTTATCGCACCTGTGGATCCTTATTCAGCTAAGTAATTTGTTAAGCTGCTCGCAGTTTTCAGCTACTTATCGTTATGAGTCCTTATGGAATCCTGGAGAGTTAACCTTATTTCCGTTTGGTTCGGGTGCTTTTTTACCGGACTGGCGATTAGCCAAATCTTGCCTTTTTTACCACTCTATATCTCCCAACTGGGCGTGACCTCGCATGAAGCGCTATCAATGTGGTCCGGATTAACGTTCAGCGTCACCTTCCTGATTTCAGCCATTGTTTCTCCGATGTGGGGCAGTCTGGCCGACCGCAAAGGACGCAAGCTGATGCTGCTGCGGGCCTCACTGGGGATGGCCATTGCGATTTTGCTACAGGCATTTGCCACTAACGTCTGGCAGCTTTTTCTGCTGCGCGGGGTGATGGGGTTAACCTCCGGCTATATTCCTAATGCGATGGCGCTGGTTGCGTCACAGGTTCCACGCGAGCGCAGCGGCTGGGCGCTGAGTACGCTCTCTACGGCGCAAATTAGCGGCGTCATTGGCGGACCGCTGATGGGAGGCTTTATCGCCGATCATGTTGGCTTACGGGCGGTATTCTGTATTACCGCCGCCTTACTGGTGGTGAGTTTTCTGGTCACACTGTTCTTGATCAAAGAGGGCGTTCGCCCGACGATTAAAAAAAGCGAACGTCTGAGTGGGAAGGCCGTGTTTGCCTCGCTTTCGCATCCGGCGTTGGTGATCAGCTTATTTTTTACCACCATGGTGATTCAACTGTGTAACGGCTCAATTGGGCCTATTCTGGCGCTATTTATTAAATCAATGGTCCCGGACAGTTCGAATATTGCTTTTCTCAGTGGGCTGATTGCCTCAGTACCGGGCATTTCTGCTCTGATTTCCGCGCCTCGACTTGGTAAATTAGGCGACCGTATTGGTACTGAGCGGATTTTAATGGCGACGTTAATCTTCGCGGTGGTGCTGTTTTTCGCCATGTCGTGGGTCACCACGCCGTTGCAGTTGGGAATTTTACGTTTTCTGCTCGGCTTTGCTGATGGTGCGATGTTGCCGGCGGTGCAGACGCTGCTGGTGAAATACTCCAGCGACCAGATAACCGGACGCATCTTTGGCTATAACCAGTCATTTATGTACCTTGGCAACGTCGCCGGGCCATTGATGGGTGCAACGGTATCGGCAATGGCGGGATTTCGTTGGGTGTTCATTGCTACAGCAAGCATTGTGCTTATCAATATCTGGCAACTGGCTATCGCGTTGCGACGTCGGCGCGAGGTTCGTTGAGTTCCTGATTAACAACGCTGCCTGTCAGCGTTGTTAATTCATAAGTGTGTATTATATATTTGTGTGATTATTACTTTTCTTACCTTTTTATATTGAATCATTCTGCATCCAGACGCATTTACCCTTATTTTGTGTTGTGATTGTTTTCTCAAATCTTTTTATTCCTTATAAAAATACAACTTTCATCCTCTAGGCAGTCGTGAGCCTTAATGATAACGTGGCCCATATTTTGTTAAGGGAATAGGCAAATGAAAAACCTCGTCACTGAGTTGTTACTTAAGCTCGCGCAAAAAGAAGAAGAATCGCAAGATCTGGCGGCACAGGTCGAAACGTTAGAGCGGGTAATCATCGAAATGCTGCGCAATATGGCGTGGAACGATCGGCAAATATTTATTCGTCAAATTGAGGGAGCGCTGGCTGGCGGAAACCGCATGCCCGCGTTTCTGACGAACATACATAATGCTGGCGAGTGCGTACCAAAAGCGTTGTGATCCATCTGTGGTGGGGTAACCACAAATTATCATAAAAGTGTCACATCAAATACTTATAGTCGCTTTGTTTTAATTTTACCGTATTTATACATGGAGAATATAAAGTGAAACAAAGCGCTCTGGCTATTGCCCTGTTACCTTTGCTGTTTACCCCGGTTATTAATGCAGAAACATCTACTGTAGCGGTTATGGATAATCGTGCTGCTCAGGGAGATATCACCACGCCGGGTGGCGCTCGCCGATTGTCTGCCGATCAAACGGCAGCTCTGCGCGAATCCCTGAACGATAAACCGGCCAAAAATATAATTTTACTGATTGGCGATGGGATGGGCGATTCCGAAATAACGGCAGTGCGAAATTATGCTGAAGGCGCGGGCGGCTTTTTTAAAGGTATTGATGCTTTACCGCTGACCGGGCAATACACGCATTATGCGTTGGATAAGAAAACGGGCAAGCCCGATTATGTGACAGATTCAGCAGCATCTGCGACAGCATGGACAACCGGCGTGAAGACCTATAACGGGGCGCTGGGTGTGGATATTCATGAAAAAGATCACACCACGATTCTGGAAATGGCCAAAGCGGCAGGTCTGGCGACAGGCAACGTTTCCACGGCTGAATTACAGGATGCCACGCCGGCCGCACTGGTTGCCCATGTCACTTCGCGTAAATGCTATGGCCCGAGCGTGACGGCTGAAAAATGCCCGACGAACGCGCTGGAAAAAGGCGGTAAAGGGTCAATTACCGAACAATTATTGAATGCTCGTGCGGATGTTACGTTAGGCGGCGGGGCAAAGACTTTTACTGAAACCGCTACGGCAGGTGAGTGGCAGGGTAAAACGCTGCGAGAACAAGCCCAGGCCCGTGGTTACCAGATGGTGAGTGATGCCGCGACGCTGGCGGCTGTTAGCGAAGCGAATCAGGATAAACCGCTGTTGGGTCTGTTCTCAGACGGTAATATGCCAGTGCGTTGGGAAGGGCCGAAAGCGTCTTATCACGGCAACCTGGATAAGCCGGTAGTGACCTGTACGCCAAATCCAAAACGTAACGACAGCGTGCCAACGCTGGCGCAGATGACGGATAAAGCGATTGAGCTGTTAAGCAAAAATGAGAAAGGTTTCTTCCTGCAAGTAGAAGGCGCGTCAATCGACAAACAAGATCATGCCGCTAACCCGTGTGGACAAATTGGTGAAACGGTCGATCTGGATGAAGCAGTGCAGCGTGCACTTGCCTTTGCGAAGAAAGATGGCAACACCCTGGTTGTGGTAACCGCTGACCACGCGCATGCCAGCCAGATCGTCGCACCGGATACCAAAGCGCCAGGTTTGACGCAGGCGCTGAACACTAAAGATGGCGCGGTGATGGTCATTAGCTATGGCAACTCTGAAGAAGAGTCCCAGGAGCACACCGGCAGCCAACTGCGTATTGCAGCCTATGGCCCTCATGCGGCGAATGTGGTTGGCCTGACCGATCAAACCGATCTGTTTTACACCATGAAAGCGGCGTTAGGACTGAAATAAGCTGATACCCGGCGGCAATACTTTTGCCGTCGGGTGGTTTTTTTATCGTTAGCAGCCAAACTTACCTGTGTGTCGTCGTTCAGAAAAGGATGGTGCTATGAAAATTACATTATTAATGACGTTACTTTTTGGTCTGATTTTTTTAACTACCGTCGGTGCTGCCGAGAAGACGTTAACCCCGCAACAACAGCGTATGACCACCTGCAATCAGCAGGCCACGGCGCAGACCTTAAAAGGGGATGCGCGTAAGACCTATATGAGTGATTGCCTGAAAAACAGTAAATCTGCGCCTGAGGAAAAGAGCCTGACGCCGCAGCAACAGAAAATGCGTGAATGCAACGTCAAGGCGACGGAACAGTCTCTGAAAGGCGATGATCGTAATAAGTTTATGAGCGCTTGCCTGAAAAAATCTGCTTAGCACTTCCGGGTGAGCAGGTAAAATCGCTCACCCGAAATATCATACTTCCGCCACCAGACCCCTTCCTATAATTTGGGAAATTTGTTTCAGAATATTCCCAAATACGATGAATGATGAAAACTTTTATCAAAAGAAGGTCGTCCCGAATGAAGCATTTATATTGCTTCATCAAAATGACCACCAACGTTCCGGTCTGCGATTTGCCCGACGAATCAGGCTGCCGCGAGCGGTGGGACTGGGGGGAATGTTTTTCCCTATCGCGTCGGTATTAGTTTCTCAGCCAATAACCGGAGGCTGGTGGCTTTTGCTGGTGGGATGGGCGTTTGTCTGGCCGCATCTGGCATGGCAATTGGCAAGTAAAGCTATCGATCCACTGCATAGCGAATATACCAACTTAAAAGCCGATGCCATCCTCGCCGGGATGTGGATGGGGATTATGGGGATAAACTTGCTGCCATCCACGGCGCTGTTGATGATTATCTGTATCAACCTGATGGGCGCAGGGGGTATGCGTGTCTTCATCGCAGGCGCCGTGTTGATGGTGGTTTCCTGCCTGGTGACGTTACAGTTAACGGATATTCCCGTGGCTTTTAGCAGTACGCAACTGAGTGTGCTGCTGTCTCTGCCGGTGTTAGTGGTTTACCCGTTGCTGTTTGCCTGGGTGAGTTACCAGACGCTCATCAGGCTGGCAGAACATAAACGTCGCTTACAGGTTATGAGTACGCGAGATGGGATGACCGGAGTTTATAACCGACGTCATTGGGAACTGTTGCTGCGGAATGAATTTGATAATTGCCGCCGCCATCAGCGTGATGCCACGCTCCTTATCATCGATATCGACCATTTTAAGAGTATCAATGATACCTGGGGCCATGACGTCGGGGATCAGGCCATTGTTGCACTGACCCGCCAGTTACAGATGACCTTACGCGGTAGCGATGTGATTGGTCGCTTTGGCGGTGATGAGTTTGCGGTAATCATGTGTGGCACGTCAGCGAGCAGCGCGATTGCAGCGATGTCTCGTGTTCACGAACGGCTTACCCAACTGCGTTTATCTTGCGCGCCGCAGGTTGACCTGCGCATTAGCGTGGGCGTTGCGCCGCTGACGTCTGAAACTGAACACTATCGAGAATGGTTAAAATCAGCAGATATGGCTCTCTACAAAGCAAAGAATTCCGGACGTAACCGCACTGAAGCGGCGGCCTGACGTCCGGCGGTGTTAACTCAGGAGCGGCTGAGTTTTTCCGACTGCTCCATGCACTTAATCATCGCTTCAATCACCGATGAACGGAAACCGCGTTCTTCCAGGACGCGTACCGCCTCAATGGTGGTTCCACCTGGCGAGCACACCATATCCTTCAATTCGCCAGGATGTTTACCCGTTTCCAGAACCATTTTCGCCGAACCCATTACCGCTTGTGCTGCAAATTTATAAGCCTGCGCGCGGGGCATCCCCCCCTGAACGGCGGCATCAGCCATCGCTTCGATAAACATAAATACATAGGCCGGTGCTGAACCGCTGACGCCAACGACCGGATGAATCATTGCCTCCGCAATGACTTCTGCTTCACCAAAGCAGCGGAAGATATTCAGCACGTCGGCTGTTTCTTCTGGCGTGACTAAGGCGTTCGGCGTGACGGAGGTCATTCCGGCGTTCACCAGCGACGGCGTGTTTGGCATCGCGCGAATGATTTTACGGTCGTGACCCAGGGCACGGGCCAGCTGATCGAGAGTGACGCCTGCGGCAATCGAGACGACCAGGGAATCTTTGTTCAGGCTGGAGGTAATTTCACTCAGCACCTTAATCATGATGCCTGGTTTTACGGCCCCAAAAACAATATCAGCGATTTGCGCGACTTCTTGTGCAGACTGCGCCGCATTAATGCCGTACTGGTCGTGTAGCGCGGCGACCTTATCGGGGGAAGGGGTGTAGACCCAGATTTGTCCGGGGAGAACCTGGCCGCTGGCGATCATGCCGCCAAGAATGGCTTTGCCCATATTACCGCAGCCGATAAAACCAATTTTCTTGTCCATCTTGTCACTCCCTATGGATGATATTCATTGTTTTATACCCGTCATACTTCAAGTTGCATGTGCGTTGGCTGCAACCCGAATTATTTAGGGTAAATCTGGGAAAGCTAAGCTTAGCGCGGAATGAATATGTTCAGAAGGAGAAACAGCACTTTGCCTGAAAGTAAAAGCACGCGACAATGTGCGACAGCACACCAGTGGGGAGAAGCTATGACAATATGGGTGGATGCCGATGCGTGTCCGAATGTGATTAAAGACATTTTGTACCGCGCCTCTGAGCGCATGCAAATGCCGCTTGTTTTGGTGGCCAACCAAAGCCTGCGCGTCCCGCCTTCGCGTTTCATCAGCACATTACGTGTGCCTGCGGGCTTTGACGTGGCTGATAACGAGATTGTGCGTCAGTGCAGCGCCGGTGATTTAGTGATAACGGCAGATATTCCGCTGGCGGCTGAAGTGATTGAAAAAGGTGCGGCAGCGCTTAACCCGCGCGGCGAACGTTATACCGAAGCGACGATCCGTGAGCGTCTGATGATGCGTGATTTTATGGATACACTGCGTGCCAGCGGTATCCAGACCGGGGGGCCGGACAGCCTTTCGCCCCGCGACAGACAGCATTTTGCGGCTGAACTGGATAAGTGGTGGCTGGAAGTTCAGCGTAGAAAATAGAGTGTGTAATTTATTATTTACACTTTATTCATTGTGAATTCTTGTTATAGTAGGGGTTGACTCATCTTGCCATTCTTTCTGTAATTTTTTCTTTACGGTTTTGGCGATGTACTAGTTTGATGATATGATTATATTTTTAACCGCATCAGATCCCGCTTGTTGGCGGCTCTCTGGGGAAATTCTGTGATGACGCAACCTCTTTTTCTTGTTGGCCCCCGGGGGTGTGGTAAGACGACAACCGGTATGGCGCTGGCAAAGGCTATTGATTTCCAGTTCGTTGATACCGATCGCTGGTTGCAATCGCACGTGCAAATGACCGTGGCGGAAATCGTCGAAAGAGAAGGATGGGAAGGGTTTCGTGCACAGGAAACGACCGCTCTGCAGGCTGTCACAGCTCCTGCCACGGTTGTTGCGACCGGCGGCGGTATCATTCTTACCGAATTTAATCGCCATTACATGCGCAGCCACGGCGTGGTTATCTATCTAAGCGCACCGGTATCGGTACTGGTTGATCGTCTGGAGGCCACGCCTGAAGAAGGATTGCGACCGACTCTAACCGGCAAACCGTTGACCGAAGAGGTTCAGGAAGTGCTCGCCCAGCGCGATGTTTTGTATCGTGAGGCTGCGCACTATATCGTTGATGCCACCAATCCACCTTCGCAGGTAGTGGAAGACATTCTTGGGATACTGGCGCAGGCAGCGCCACGGTTGCAGGGCGGTGTCTATACTTAATGTTCATCCAGTGAAAAGGAAGAATTATGCCGACACAACCACCTTACCCACGTCAAGCGACCATTGTTACGGTTGAAAAAGGGACGCCAGGCCAGACGGTAACCTGGTATCAACTTCGTGCCGATCACCCTAAACCGAATTCGTTGATCAGTGAGCATCCTTCGGCTCAGGAAGCGATGGATGCTAAAAAACGCTACGAAGACCCCGATAAAACCTGATATGAAGACCGCTCTGGCACGAGTCTTAAAAGTGCCAGTCCGGGCGCGCATCACATTTTTTTAAATTTCGCCGTATACAGTAAAAATTGAAAATTAAACAATAACAATCCAGTACTGGAATGATCTGGAATCTTTACACAATACACCGCCGATCTACTGCTACGCTTTTGAGCATTTGTAGCACAGGTCAGCGCCCGGCTCTTATCCGGGATTTCACAGCAAAGTAAGAAGACGGTGGAGCAACAAATGAGTACGTCGTTGGCTATCCTCACGATTGGCGTTGTGCCGATGTGTGAGATGTTACCGCTCCTGACGGAATATATTGATGAACAGCACATTACTCACCACAGTCTGCTGGGGCAGATGCAGCGAGAAGATGTGATGGCCGAGTACGGGGCTTCACCCGGTGACGAGCTGTTATTAACGCTGCTTAGCGACCACCAACTTGCTCATGTCTCACGCCAGAAAGTGGAACGCTCGCTGCAAAGCATTGTGGAGGTTCTCGATAATCAGGGATTTGATGTGATCCTGCTGATGAGTACCGCCTCAATCACCCGTCTGACCGCCCGCAATAGTATCTTGTTGGAACCCATACGCATTATTCCCCCGTTAGTGGCTTCAATTGTCGAAGGGCATCAGGTTGGGGTCATTGTACCTGTTGCTGAATTGCTCAAAGCCCAGACACAAAAGTGGCAGGTGTTACAAACTCCGCCAGTGTACGCCGTGGCGAATCCAGTAGAAGGTTCTGAACAACAGCTGATTGATGCCGGGAAATATCTCCTTGAGCAAGGTGCTGATGTTCTTATGCTGGACTGCCTGGGGTTTCATCAACGTCATCGTGATTTACTGCAAAAGTCGCTGGATGTCCCGGTTTTGCTGTCCAATGTGTTGATTGCTCGACTGGCTTCGGAATTGCTGGCGTAATTTTGCGTGACAGGTGGAACATCAGCCCCCTATATTGGTTCCTAACTTAATCACGAGATAGGGCCAGTTGTATGCTTCAAAGTAATGAATACTTTTCCGGCAAAGTAAAATCGATCGGTTTTACCAGCAGCAGTACTGGCCGCGCCAGTGTAGGCGTGATGGCTGAAGGTGAATATACCTTTGGTACTGCGGCGCCTGAAGAGATGACGGTAGTAAGTGGCGCACTGAACGTGCTGCTGCCAGGGGAAACCGAGTGGAAAGTGTATGCCGCAGGAGACGTGTTTAACGTACCGGGCAACAGCGAGTTTCATCTGCAGGTAGCAGAGCCAACATCCTATCTTTGCCGTTACCTGTAAGCGTAAAAATGACGAATGGCGATATTGAGTCGCCATTCGCTAAACACGGCTTAACGTTGCGCTTCGCCGCCTAATCCTTCCACCAGACTTTTAATCAGCGCCGCCAGTTCACCTGTCATCAGGATGAAATCGGCATCAAAACGCTGAGCATAATCTTCGCGGTCGATATCTTCGTTCTGATCGCGCAGCTCGTCGCTAAACTTCAGACGCTTAATGGAGCCGTCGTCACACATAACGAACTGAATGCGCTGCTGCCAGTCGAGGGCCAGCTTAGTAACCAGTTTGCCCGCTTCGATATGCACGGCGATTTCGTCGCAGACCAGATCCTGCTTTTTCGCGCGGATCACACCGCCGTCTTCAAGGATCGCTTTCAGTTCAGCTTCATCCAGCAGTTGGAAGCCCTGCGCCGTGGTGCCGGAGCGAACCCATTCGGTCAGCGTCAGCTCAATAGGGTTTTCCATCGTCAGCGGAACGACCGGCAGCGAACCGAGACTCTTACGCAGCAGCGCCAGCGTATCTTCGGCTTTTTTCGCGCTCGCACAATCAACCATGATCAGATCGTTGACGGTATCGATCCACATCATTGTCTGGCTGAAGCGGCTAAAGGCGCGCGGCAGCAATGAGTGCAGAACTTCATCTTTCAGCGAGTCTTTTTCGGTCTTCTTAAGTTTGCGACCTTGCTCAGCTTCCAGTTTGAATATTTTGGCTTCCAGCGCCTGTTTGATAACCGGCGACGGCAGAATTTTTTCTTCTTTGCGGGCGCAGATAATAATTTGGCCATTGGCGGTATGCGTTAATGCATCGCTGTGCGATCCCATCGGCGGAACCCAGCCCATTTTTGCCATATCCTGGCTACCGCAAGGGGTGAACGTCATTGATGCCAGCTGTTTTTCCATCTCTTCGGCACGCAAAGAAACATCGCGGCTAAGACGGTAAACCATTAAATTTTTGAACCACAGCATGATAATTTCCACGGCCTTGTCGTTAAATCCAGCGGGCATGATAGCGAATTGTCGCTATGCTTGCATTGTTAATCGGGAAGAGGAGCAAACAGTGCGTATAGGTATCGATTTGGGCGGTACGAAAACGGAAGTTATTGCGCTTGGCGAGGCGGGCGAACAGCTTTTTCGCCATCGCCTGCCCACGCCGCGTGATGATTATCGGCAAACGATAGAAACCATCGCCACGCTGGTGGAGATGGCGGAAAACGCCACCGGGCAGACGGGAACCGTGGGAATGGGCATTCCAGGTTCAATCTCGCCTTACACCGGGGTGGTAAAGAATGCCAACTCGACCTGGCTTAACGGACAACCTTTTGACAAAGACCTGAGTTCGCGTCTGAATCGTGAAGTGCGGTTGGCAAATGATGCCAACTGTCTGGCGGTTTCAGAAGCGGTGGATGGTGCGGCGGCCGGGGCGCAAACCGTGTTTGCGGTGATTATCGGCACCGGATGTGGCGCAGGCGTGGCACTGAATGGTCGGGCGCACACGGGCGGTAACGGTACAGCGGGCGAGTGGGGGCATAATCCGCTGCCATGGATGGACGAAGATGAGCTGCGTTTTCGACAGGAAGTCCCCTGTTATTGCGGTAAACAAGGCTGCATTGAAACCTTCATTTCCGGGACCGGCTTTGCCACCGACTACCAGCGTCTGAGCGGTAAGCAGCTCAAAGGCAATGAAATTATCAGCCTTGTTACTGCGCAGGATGCTCTTGCGGAGCAAGCGTTGAGCCGCTATGAGCGTCGTCTGGCGAAATCATTGGCACATGTGGTGAATATTCTCGATCCGGACGTCATTGTGCTGGGGGGCGGAATGAGCAATGTCGACCGACTGTATCAAAATGTTCCGGCGTTGATTAAGCAGTTTGTCTTTGGTGGCGAGTGCGAAACGCCTCTACGCAAGGCGCTACACGGGGATTCCAGCGGTGTACGCGGTGCGGCCTGGCTGTGGCCGCAGGAGTAAGGTTCGCGTAGCCGGGTAGCGCAGATGCTATCCGGCCGCGTGTGTCATCTGGGGGACTGCGCGCTTCAGGCGACCGTACAGCAGCAGTGACGACATCGCAGAAAACGACAGCAGTGCCGCCGGCAGCGTCACGTAGTTGTAGGCAAAGCCCAGCGTCAGCATCATGCCACCGCAGTAAGCGCCAATCGCGCTACCGAGATTAAAGGCAATTTGCCCGCCAGCCGCACCCAGCAGCTCCCCTCCTTTAGCATTTTGCAGCAGCAAAATTTGCAGCGGTGCCGACAGGGCAAACAGGCCCGCGCAGCAAATAAAGGCGAAGGTCAGCGACGCGGCTTTGATCCCGCCAAAGGCAAAGAGCAACAGCAGAGCCAGCACAATCACGAAGTCGGTTATCACCGCAATGCGCAGCGGCGTATAGCGACCAGACAGCCGACCGCTCAGCAGATTTCCCAACACCATTCCTAATCCCACCAGCATCATGATGAAGGTCATCAGCGCTTCGGAAAAGCCGGAGATGAACATCATGTACGGTTTGACGTAGCTGAACCAGGCGAAAACCCCGGCGTTACCAAACATGGTGGCGGAGAAAATGAGCCACGGGGCGGGGCTTTTCAAAAAGTGAAATTGTTCGCGCAGGTTTCCTTTTGCTTCATCGCTGATGTTGGGCACCCAAAAAGCGACCGAGACCATCACGGCGATATTAAAGACGGCAATCAGCAGGAACGTATAGCGCCAGCTAAATTCCTGACTCAGCCAGGTGCCGACGGGAATGCCAACCAGATTGGCAACGGTCATCCCCGAAATCATGCCCGCGACAGCGGCGGTGACTTTTCCCGGGCGGGCGAGCTTCGACAGGATAATTGCGCCAACGCCAAAAAACGCGCCGTGCGGGAAGCCTGAAACCAGCCTGCCCACCGCCAGCATAAAATACGAGGAGGAGAGGGTGAAAATGGCGTTGCCAATCACACACAGCGTGACCAGAAACAGCAGAATATGCTTGAGCGAAAAGCGGCTGGAAAAGAGTGCAATAATGGGCGCGCCAAGCACCACGCCAAAGGCGTAAAACGAAATCATATGGCCAGCGGCAGGAATGGAAATTCCCACGTCCCGCGCCAATTCGGTGAGAACGCCCATGATGCCAAACTCGGCCATGCCCAGCCCAAATGTTCCCAGCGCTAAAGAGAAAATGACTTTTTTCATACCACCTGCCAACAAGAAAGACGCAGGATGTGCGTCATAGCGGCGAACGTTCGCCGCCAATAGCGATAGCTTGCGGATAAGCGAAGTGGAATGCCATTTCATATCCGTCCCTGAGTATGCATTATTGTGCTACATAGCGTGCCGGATAGCGATGACGCTTATCCGGCCTGTGACACCACATCCGCTGGCCGATTACTCCACCGCAAACATTTTGTCGAGTTTGCTGTAGCCCAGACCGTTGATTTTTTTCACCTTGATCTGCACCGGAATGCGTTCTTTCATTGCTTCGACGTGGCTGATCACGCCAATGGTTTTACCGCTAGCGTTGAGCGCATCCAGCGCGTCCAGAGCGGTATCCAGCGTTTCGCTGTCCAGCGTGCCGAAGCCTTCATCGAGGAACAGGGAGTCAATTCGTGTTTTGTGGCTGACCAGATCGGACAATGCCAGCGCCAGCGCCAGACTCACCAGGAAGCTCTCGCCGCCGGAGAGCGTACGCGTGTCACGCACCGCATCGGCTTGCCAGGTATCGACCACCTCCAGCTCCAGCGCTTCGCTGGCCTTGCGCTGCAACAGATAGCGACCGTGCAGACGGGTTAACTGGTTGTTGGCAAGCCAGACCAGGTTATCCAGCGTCAGTCCCTGGGCAAATTTGCGGAACTTATCTCCCTCTTTCGAGCCGATCAGCGCATTCAGATAGCCCCAGTCTTCGACCTGTTGCGCGACGTTATCAATCTCCTGCATCAGCGCCTGCTGTTGCTGGCGGTTTTCAGCATCCTGCCTGAGTTGCTGGCGAATTTCTCCCTGACGAGTGGTGTTATCCCGCAGCAGTTGGGTGAGCTGCGCCAGCGTGTCTCGAAGATGTTGTGCCGTGAGCGTGAGATCCACCCCGGTTGGTTGCTGCTGTTGATGAGTCGCCAGCGCCTGCTGGGCCTGATTAAGCAGCGTTTGTGCCTGTTGTTGCTGGACTTCCAGCGATTGTTTCAACTGCTCAAGACGGTTGAAGGTCTCTTCATCCAGCAGGGCGGCGATAAAGGCGTCACGATTGTCAAAGATGCTGGCCTGCAATGCGGCATCAAATTGTGCCTGAATTTCTGCGGCGTGCTGAACGTCCTGTGCTTCTTGCTGCTGCAAGGTTTGCCACTGTCCCTGTAAAGAGAGGCAATCGTCGTGCACCTGCCGCCAGTTTTCCAGCGACAGATCCTCAATGTTTTCAGAAAGCACCTCAGATTCTGGCAGCGTTTCCAGCAGCGGCGCAAGCTGGGCAATCCGGGCCTGTAACTCAGTCAGTTCATTCTGGCGCTGTTGCCACATTTGCGCTTCGTTCGCCCGTTCGCTTAACCATGAGGAGACTTCATCCTCGGGCGGAAGGGCCAGGCCATGACGGTCCAGCTCTGAGGTTAACGTCGCCTGGCGCTGGTCAATATGCTGTTGGAGTTGAGTAATCTGTTCGGTATGCGCGGCGATTTGCGCCTGCAGGGTATGACGCAAGCTTAACTGGTGGAGCTGTTGTTCGTACTCTTCCTGAGCGGCCAGCCACGGGGCAATGTCATCCTGCGGTTGTAGCGATACGTTGAGGCTGGCGGTAACGGTCAGCCACTCTTGAGTAAGTGCTTGCTCCTCCTGAGAAAGCCTCTGTGCTTCATGTTCATCGCGCTGAAGTTGCTGCGTTATCGCCTCAAGCTGCCCGCGCAGGGTTGAGCCCTCATCGGCCAGCGTTTTGACCTCTTTTTCCAGCGCTTCACGTCGTGCCTGATTTACGCTCAGCTCAAGCGTCTGGTAACGCTCGATAGCCGGATGTGTAGTAGAGCCACAAAGCGGACAAGGTTTGCCGGATTCCAGTAATGCCCGATGGCTTTCCAGATCTTTGATGCGGGCTTCCTGCTCGCAAATGAGTCTCACATCGGTAAGCTGCTGGTTTTTATCTTTATAGCGCTGGCGTTTCTCGGCGAGTACCGCGTTGCGCTGGGTCAGTTCTTGCTGACGTTGTACAAGCGTAGCGCGTAACTGTGCCAGCTGCTTTTGCTTCGGGGCGATTTGCCCGTGCAGATTACTGAGCCGCTGGCGTAGCGGACGAAGCTGCACATGTTGCGCCAGCGCTTCTGTCACTTCCTGCGGCGAAAGCGTCAGTGCAGGAAGCGCCAGTGCATCGAGCTTACGTGTGTCATTCTCCCGCAGCTGCTGCCACTGGCGTAGCTGGGTGCTGGCGTCGGACTGTTGCGCCAGCAGCGCTTTCCAGCCAGCCAGTTCGCTACTCCATAAGCGGAAGCGGTCATGCTCGTTCAGCCAGTCGGTTAACGTCTGTTGTTCGGCCAGCATAGCGGCTGACTGCGTGTGCGCCTGCTGACGGATGCGTCCGCGCAGCGCTAAGCTGCTTTGTAAGCGAGCATTCACTTCCTGAATCTTCTGGCGCGTACGCTCGATAGTAGCCGTTTGTTCCTGGATTCGCTCCCAGTGATGGCGCAATGCTCTGGCCGGCTGCGCCAGGCTCAGCGCTGCCAGCTGCGGCTGCGCGTCTTCTTGCGCCTGAAGTGCTGCCTGTAATGCCTGCTGGTGGCGGTTTATGTCCGTCTGAAGCTCATTTTGCCGAATAAGCCAGTTGAAGTGCTGTTGCTGGGTTTGTTGGCTGGTAAGGTATTGTTTTTCTTCGTCAGTAAGTACCTGCAAACTTTCCGTCAGGGACTGCACCTGCTCTGGTGCTAACAGCGCCACGCCACTGGCCTTGGCCTGCAGTTTTTCCAGCTCCGTACGCGCTGACTTGTGCTTTTCAAACACCATGGCGGAGATTTGGCCGTAGATCTCAGTACCAGTTAACTCTTCCAGAAGCTCGGCGCGCTCTTTCGGTTTGGCATTAAGAAAGGCGGCAAACTGGCCCTGAGACAGCAGCATCGAACGGGTAAAACGCCCGTAATCCAGCCCGGTAAGCTCGGCGGTCATCTCCAGCTTGTCTTTGACTTTATCGGCGAGGATTTTACCGTCCGCGCAGCGGGCCAGCTCTACGCGTGGGACCTGCAGATTGCCCTCAGGTTGGTTGCGTGCCCGGTTCTGGCTCCAGAATGCGCGGTAGGCTTCGCCGCGCACCTCAAACTCGACCTCGGCCAGACACTCCGCGGTGTCGCGGGTCATCAGGTCGTTTTGCGACTGTGACACGGTATTCAGGCGCGGTGTTTCGTGGTACAGGGCGAGGCAAATCGCGTCCAGCAGGGTGGTTTTCCCCGCGCCCGTTGGCCCGGTAATGGCGAACAACCCGTTGCTGGCAAAAGGTTCTGCTGTGAAATCGACTTTCCATTCTCCCTTCAGGGAGTTGAGGTTCTTCAGGCGCAGGCTGAGAATTTTCATGCTTCACTCTCCCCGGCAAGCGTGTGTAAGGTTGCGCTAAACAGCTGATTCAACCGCTTGCGCTGAGGCTCCTCGAGCTCTTCCAACGCCAGGCGGCGGTCAAAAACTTCCGTTACGCTTAGCTCGCTTAACGTTTCGCGTCGTTCATTGGCCATAATACGTTCACGTTGTTCTCGACTACGGCGCACTAATAACACCTCGACCGGTAAATCTTCGGTTAAGGCCTGGATCTTACGTTGCATGTCATGCAGATAGTCGTCGGTGGTGATTTCAATATCCAGCCATATCGGCGGCTCTTGTGGCACGTTACGCCACTGCTCAAGCTGGGCGGTAATGGCGGCTAAATCGCCTTTCAGTACCGCAAGCGGCTGGGTGACCGGTACGGTGAGATTTTCAACGGCCCTGAGTTTCCCCGCTTCGAAACTCACCAGATGTACACATTTGCTTTTGCCGCACTCGTCAAAACTGAGGGCAATCGGTGAACCGCAGTAGCGAATATGTTCCGTGCCGCCGATAATCTGCGCCCGGTGAATATGCCCCAGTGCGATGTAGTCCGCGGGTGGAAAGTTTTGCGCCGGAAAGGCGTCCAGCGTACCGATATAAATGTCGCGTACGGCGTCACTTTTACTGGCGCCAACGGTGGTCAAATGCCCGGTCGCAATGATGGGCAGGTTTCGATCGCCACGCAGCGTGCAGGCGTCCTGATACTGCTGCTGGTAATAGTCGGTGATCGCCCCCAGCAGATGCTGCTGTTTTTCTTGTCCGGTTAGCCCGGCCTGGCTGGTAATGATGTCACGTGGTCGTAAGAAAGGAACCGGACACAGGATTGCTCCCGGCGTGCCATCACGTTGCGGCAGCACCTGCGGCGCATGGCCGGCGCTGGCAACGACCGTGGTGTTGAGAAACGCCAGAATATCGCGGGATTCATTGAGCGTGGCGACAGAATCGTGGTTGCCTGCCAGCACGACCAGATGACAACCGGTTTGCTGCAGATTGACGACAAAACGGTTATACAGCTCACGGGCGTAGCTTGGCGGTGAGCCGGTATCGAAAATATCGCCCGCCACAATAATGGCATCCACCTGCTGGGATTGTGCCGTCTCCAGCAGCCAGTCGAGAAAGGCCTGATGTTCAGCGGCGCGGCTCTTGCTGTAGAAATTTTGGCCCAGATGCCAGTCAGACGTGTGAAGGATGCGCATAAGAGTTCCATGACGATAAAACAGTGGCGGGGATTATAACCTCTCAAGGACGGTAATATCTTGTCTCCGGGCTGTCATAATTCGTCTGGCTGCGTTAAACCTGGACTATCTTTTCATAAATCTGTCATAAAACTGACGCATAATGGCACCGTATTGATGGCAAACGATTTAATTATAAACAGGGCAAATCATGGCGAGACGTATTCTGGTCGTAGAAGATGAAGCTCCAATTCGTGAAATGGTCTGCTTCGTGCTCGAGCAAAACGGTTTTCAACCCGTAGAAGCCGAAGACTATGACAGTGCTGTGAACCAACTCAATGAACCCTGGCCGGATCTCGTCCTGCTTGACTGGATGCTTCCCGGCGGCTCGGGTCTACAGTTTATTAAGCATCTCAAGCGCGAAGCCATGACGCGGGACATCCCCGTGATGATGCTGACGGCGAGGGGAGAAGAGGAAGATCGCGTCCGGGGTTTGGAAACCGGTGCGGATGATTATATTACCAAGCCGTTTTCTCCCAAGGAGCTGGTGGCGCGTATTAAAGCTGTGCTGCGTCGTATTTCCCCCATGGCGGTGGAAGAGGTTATTGAGATGCAGGGGCTGAGTCTTGATCCCACTTCGCATCGCGTGATGACCGGCGAAGAACCGCTGGATATGGGGCCGACCGAATTCAAACTGTTGCACTTCTTTATGACTCACCCCGAGCGCGTCTACAGCCGTGAACAACTCCTCAATCATGTCTGGGGAACCAATGTCTACGTAGAAGACCGGACAGTGGATGTGCATATCCGCCGCTTACGTAAAGCGCTGGAGCACAGCGGACACGATCGAATGGTGCAGACAGTTCGCGGGACGGGATATCGTTTTTCGACCCGCTTCTGACTGACAAGAATCAGGGCCTGATGGATTAGGCCGTTTATGGAGTAAGACGTTTGCTAGAACGATTGTCATGGAAAAGGTTGGTACTGGAGCTGATCCTGTGCTGCATACCGGCATTTATCCTTAGCGCTTTTTTCGGTTACCTGCCCTGGTTTTTACTGGCGTCGGTAACGGGCCTGCTTATCTGGCATTTCTGGAATTTATTACGTTTATCCTGGTGGTTATGGGTCGACAGAAGTATGACGCCGCCACCGGGGCGAGGCAGTTGGGAGCCGTTGTTATATGGGCTGCATCAAATGCAGCTTCGCAACAAAAAGCGCCGTCGAGAACTGGGTAACCTGATTAAACGTTTTCGCAGCGGGGCGGAATCACTACCCGACGCGGTGGTGTTGACCACCGAAGAAGGCGGTATCTTCTGGTGTAACGGACTGGCTCAGCAGGTTCTGGGACTGCGTTGGCCGGACGATAGCGGGCAAAATATTCTTAACCTGCTGCGCTACCCGGAATTCACACAATATCTGAAAACGCGCGATTTTAGCCGGCCAATCAATCTGGTGCTAAATACCGGACGGCATCTGGAAATTCGCGTGATGCCCTATACCGATAAGCAATTGTTGATGGTGGCGCGCGACGTTACCCAGATGCACCAACTGGAAGGTTCACGGCGTAACTTTTTCGCCAACGCCAGCCATGAGTTGCGCACACCGCTGACGGTGTTGCAAGGCTACCTGGAAATGATGCAGGAGCACCCGCTGGAAGGGACAACGCGCGAAAAAGCATTGCATACCATGCGTGAGCAAACGTACCGTATGGAAGGCCTGGTGAAGCAGCTGCTGACGCTGTCAAAAATTGAAGCTGCGCCGACGTTGCAGCTGAATGAGAAAGTCGATGTGCCCATGATGCTGCGCGTGATCGAGCACGAAGCGCAAACCCTGAGCCAGCATAAACATACGTTTACCTTTGATGTCGATAACAGCCTGAACGTGCGAGGCAACGAGGAGCAGTTGCGTAGTGCTATCTCGAATCTCGTGTACAACGCGGTGAACCACACACCAGCGGGAACGCATATTACCGTACGCTGGCAGCATGTGGCGTCGGGGGCGGAGTTTTGCGTGGAAGACAACGGTCCGGGCATTGCCCCCGAGCATATTCCACGTTTGACCGAACGTTTTTATCGTGTGGATAAGGCGAGATCGCGACAAACGGGCGGTAGCGGGCTGGGTCTGGCTATCGTGAAACATGCGCTGCATCATCACGACAGCCGTTTGAACATCGAAAGCGAACCAGGCAAAGGGACGCGATTTAGTTTCATGATCCCGGAACGTTTCATTGCCAAAAGTAACGGCTAAGACGTATTCGTAAGATAATCTTTCCAAAAGCCAGCGCAAGCTGGTTTTTTTTATATGGTCAATAGATGCCTCCTGAATTTCACAACGTTTGATTGTTTTTTGTTCGAACTATTACCCATACCTTTTTCCATGAAATGGTGTTTTGTGCTAACCCTATTTTTCATATCGCTATATTGTTCTGGTTTTTGGATCCCACCTTGCTTTAAAACGTTATAAGCGTTTAAATTGCGCTCCAGGTGCTGTCATACCGACTGCATTTACGCGGTAAATCGAAAAACTATTCTTCGCCGCGCCAGGTCGGGAGTGTTTCCCGCTGGAATTGAGCAAAAATGCCGCTGTATTGTCCCCCAGGGAAAGGCAAAAATTTACTATTTTCAACACCACATCCACAGGCAGTAAGACTTTATGACCCATCAGTTAAAATCGCGCGATATTATCGCTTTGGGATTTATGACATTTGCACTGTTCGTTGGTGCAGGTAACATCATCTTCCCCCCAATGGTTGGTTTGCAGGCAGGTGAACACGTCTGGACTGCGGCTTTTGGCTTTTTGATTACGGCCGTTGGCCTGCCGGTACTTACCGTTGTTGCGCTGGCGAAAGTCGGCGGTGGTGTGGACCGACTGAGCACGCCTATCGGTAAAGTTGCCGGTCTGCTGCTGGCGACCGTTTGCTATCTGGCCGTTGGGCCGTTATTTGCTACCCCGCGTACCGCGACGGTCTCTTTCGAAGTCGGGATTGCACCGCTGACTGGTGACTCTGCGCTGCCGCTGTTTATCTATAGCGTTATCTATTTCGCGATTGTCATTCTGGTTTCGCTTTATCCGGGCAAACTGCTGGATACGGTGGGCAATTTCCTGGCACCGCTGAAAATTCTGGCACTGGTGGTCCTGTCTGTCGCTGCAATCGTCTGGCCAGCTGGCCCGATCAGTAATGCGATGGAAGCCTATCAAACTGCGGCGTTTTCTAATGGCTTCGTGAACGGGTATCTGACCATGGATACGCTGGGCGCGATGGTGTTTGGTATTGTTATCGTTAACGCCGCTCGCTCGCGTGGTGTTACTGAAGCGCGTCTGCTGACCCGTTACACCGTTTGGGCGGGTTTAATGGCGGGTGTGGGCTTAACGCTGCTGTATCTCGCGCTGTTCCGTCTGGGTTCAGATAGCGCGATTCTGGTCGATCAGTCTGCTAACGGCGCGGCGATTCTGCATGCGTATGTTCAGCACACCTTTGGCGGTGCAGGAAGCTTCCTGCTGGCTGCGCTGATTTTCATCGCCTGTCTGGTCACCGCGGTTGGCCTGACCTGTGCGTGCGCAGAGTTCTTTGCCCAGTACGTTCCACTGTCTTATCGTACGCTGGTATTTATCCTCGGCGGCTTCTCGATGGTGGTTTCTAACCTGGGTCTGAGCCATCTGATTCAGATCTCTATTCCGGTGCTGACGGCTATCTATCCGCCATGTATCGCACTGGTTGTATTAAGCTTTACCCGCTCATGGTGGCATAATTCTTCCCGCGTCATTGCACCTGCGATGTTTATCAGCCTGATTTTTGGTATCCTTGATGGCATTAAAGCTTCTGCAATTGGCGACGTGTTACCGGCCTGGACCCAGCGTTTACCGCTGGCGGAGCAGGGGCTGGCGTGGTTGATGCCAACAGTCGTGATGGTGGTCCTGGCAGTTATCTGGGATCGCGCCGCGGGTCGACAAGTGACCTCCAGCGCACACTAATATCACTGACAATAAGTTTTAACCACGGGGCTATTAACATGGCCCCGTGGTTTTTTTATTGTGTTAACAGGTTAGGAATCGATGGAAAGTAATAACAAGCTAAAGCGTGGGCTGAGCACCCGGCACATCCGCTTTATGGCATTAGGTTCAGCAATTGGTACCGGGCTGTTTTACGGCTCGGCCGACGCTATCAAAATGGCGGGGCCAAGCGTATTGCTGGCCTATATTATCGGCGGTGTCGCGGCGTACATTATTATGCGTGCGCTGGGCGAAATGTCTGTTCATAACCCGGCAGCCAGCTCCTTCTCGCGCTACGCGCAGGAAAACCTCGGACCGCTGGCAGGCTACATTACCGGCTGGACCTACTGTTTTGAAATCCTGATTGTCGCCATTGCCGACGTGACAGCCTTCGGCATATACATGGGCGTCTGGTTCCCGGCGGTACCGCACTGGATTTGGGTACTCAGCGTGGTGCTGATTATCTGCGCCATCAACCTGATGAGCGTGAAGGTATTTGGTGAGCTGGAGTTCTGGTTCTCGTTCTTCAAAGTCGCCACCATTATCATCATGATTGTCGCCGGTTTCGGTATCATCATTTGGGGGATTGGCAACGGTGGGCAACCTACCGGTATCCATAACTTATGGAGCAACGGTGGCTTCTTCAGCAACGGCTGGCTCGGCATGGTGATGTCGCTGCAAATGGTGATGTTTGCCTATGGCGGGATTGAGATTATCGGGATTACCGCAGGCGAAGCCAAAGACCCGGAAAAATCTATTCCGCGCGCCATCAATTCCGTACCAATGCGTATCCTGGTGTTTTATGTGGGGACGCTGTTCGTCATTATGTCTATCTACCCGTGGAACCAGGTGGGTACCGACGGTAGCCCGTTCGTTATGACGTTCCAGCATATGGGCATTACCTTTGCTGCCGGGATCCTCAACTTTGTGGTTCTGACTGCGTCGTTGTCGGCTATTAACTCTGACGTCTTCGGTGTGGGGCGTATGCTACACGGCATGGCGGAGCAGGGCAGTGCCCCGAAAATGTTCGCCAAGACGTCGCGTCGTGGCGTGCCGTGGGTGACGGTAATGGTGATGACTATCGCGCTGCTGTTTGCGGTGTACCTTAACTACATCATGCCGGAAAACGTCTTCCTGGTGATCGCCTCTTTGGCGACTTTCGCCACGGTATGGGTGTGGATTATGATCCTGTTGTCGCAGATTGCTTTCCGTCGTCGTCTGCCGCCGGAAGAGGTCAAAGCGCTGAAATTTAAAGTTCCGGGTGGGGTAACGACGACCGTTGTTGGCCTGATTTTCCTGGTCTTTATCATCGCGCTCATCGGCTATCATCCGGATACCCGCATTTCGCTGTACGTCGGCTTTGCGTGGATTGTCCTGCTGCTGGTCGGATGGGGATTCAAGCGCCGTCGCGAGCGCCAACTGGCTGAAGCACAGTAATATTTTTGCCGGGTAGCTTTGCGTTACCCGGCAATTTTCTCCTCCCCCGAACTCCTCCCCCAATAAACGTTAAGATGAGGAGTGATCCTGCACTTCGCTATGGCAAGGTGACGTCATTATCATCAAAGGGGATACGTGATGTTGAACGCCTGGCACCTTCCGGTTGCCCCATTTGTTAAGCAAAACAAAGATCAACTGACGATTACATTATGGTTGGCGGGGGAAAATCCACCCCAGCGGGTGACGCTACGCGCAGAAAACGATAACGAAGAGATTTCGCTGGCTATGCACAAGCAGCGTAGCCAGCCGCAGCCGGGCGTGACCGCGTGGCGAGCGGCGATCGATCTCTCCAGCGGGCAGCCTCGTCGACGCTATAGCTTTAAATTACTTTGGCCCGATCGTCAGCTATGGTTCACCCCGCAGGGATTCGGCCGTTTTCCGCCTGCGCGTCTGGAGCAGTTTGCGGTTGATGTGCCGGATAATGGTCCGCAGTGGGTTGCCGATCAGATTTTCTATCAAATTTTCCCGGACCGTTTTGCCCGCAGCCAGTCGCGTGAAGCGGGCCAGGATAATGTCTATTACCACCACGCCGCCGGACACGACATCGTGCGGTGCGAATGGGACGAACCGCTTACGACTCAGGCCGGTGGCTCTACGTTTTATGGCGGCGATTTGGACGGCATCAGCGAAAAACTACCGTACCTGAAAACGTTAGGGGTCACGGCGCTGTATCTGAATCCTGTTTTTACCGCCCCGAGCGTGCATAAATACGATACCGAAGATTACCGTCATGTTGATCCGCAATTTGGCGGCGACAGGGCGCTACTGCGTCTGCGGCACAACACCCAACAGCAGGGCATGCGTCTGATTCTCGACGGCGTCTTTAACCATAGCGGCGATTCGCACGCCTGGTTTGACCGACATAATCGGGGAACAGACGGGGCGTGCCATAACCCAGAATCCCCCTGGCGCGATTGGTATCATTTTTCAGCCGACGGCGTTGCGCTCGACTGGCTGGGATATTCCAGCTTACCTAAGCTGGACTTTTCCTCGGAAAGCCTGGTGAATGAAATTTATCGTGGTGAAGACAGTATCGTCCGCCACTGGCTGAAAGCGCCGTGGAGTATGGACGGCTGGCGTCTTGATGTGGTGCATATGCTGGGAGAGGCCGGAGGCGCACGTAACAACCTACAACATGTGGCCGGAATTACGCAGACGGCAAAAGAAACCCAGCCAGAGGCGTATGTGGTGGGTGAGCATTTTGGCGATGCGCGCCAGTGGTTGCAGGCTGATGCAGAAGATGCCGCCATGAACTATCGCGGCTTTACTTTCCCCCTCTGGGGATTCCTCGCCAATACCGATATCTCATACGACCCGCAATCCATTGATGCCCAGACCTGTATGGCGTGGATGGATAACTACCGCGCGGGGTTGTCGCATCAGCAACAGCTGCGGATGTTTAATCAGCTCGACAGCCATGATACCGCCCGCTTTAAATCTCTGCTCGGTAAAGACGTCGCACGGTTACCGCTAGCGGTGGTATGGCTGTTTACCTGGCCTGGCGTGCCCTGTATTTACTACGGTGACGAAGTGGGGCTGGACGGGAACAACGATCCGTTTTGTCGCAAACCGTTCCCGTGGCAGCCTGAAAAACAGGACGCTGCTCTGCTGGCGTTGTATCAGCGGTTGGCAAAATTACGCCACCAGAATCAGGCGCTGCGCCACGGTGGTTGCCAGGTGATTTACGCCGAGGATAACGTGGTAGTGTTTGTTCGCGTGCTAAACCGACAGCGCGTAATGGTGGCGATTAACCGTGGCCACGCTTGTGAAGTGGTCCTGCCTGCCTCGCCATTACTGAGCGTGAGTCAATGGCAGCACAAAGAGGGCAACGGCATGCTTGCCGACGATATCCTGACGTTGCCGGCGATTTCCGCCTCAGTATGGATAGGTCATTGATATAAGCGCGCAATTTCCGGGCTTGCCAGCAGCGTTTCCCGCCACCACCGCTGTGCCAGCCCATCGCGGTTATTGCGCCATGCCATATAAGCCACGTCTTTTTGGCGAAATGAGATAACCGTTTTTTCCACCAGCTCGCCCGTGGTAAGCCACGGGCTGGCAATATGGCGGGGGAGAAATCCGCAGCCCATACCGGCTCGTAGTAGCATCACCTTACTGTGGAAGTCATCGACGCGGATTTGCGCCTGTTCCTCCATCAGATTGGTTTGCAACGGATGGCAGAAGCGGGCGCTGTCGCTGATAACAATCGCCCGATGCAGGCATAACTGTTCGTTGGTCAGGCCGTCTGCTGCTGCGGCCAGCGGATGCTCAGGCGCAACGACAAACACATTGTCCAACGTGCCGAGCATTTTATAGGACCAGGCTGCAGACGTTGGCGGTTCATTAATTGCCCCCAGAATAATATCGGCTCCATTATGGGTCAGCTCCTCCCAGGAGCCCGCCAGCGTATGGTGGGTAAAACTGAGGCGAGTTTGTTTATTCAGCGCATGAAATTCATCGATAATGGGCAACAGCGCGGCGAAAGGGAAGGAGTCGTCCAGCGCAATTGCCAGCTCTTTTTCCCAGCCTGAACTCAGCTGTACCGCCTGCTTTTCGAGATCTTTTGCCGCATTCAGCAGCAAACGCCCTTTTTCCAGCATCATCTGTCCGGTATCGGTAAATTTTGCCCGGTGCCCGGAACGGTCAAGCAGCTCGATATTCAAATCGCTTTCCAGCTTCTGAATCATATAGCTGAGTGCGGCAGGGGTTTTAAACAGCGACTCGGCCGCTGCGGCAAATGAACCCTGTTTGTCGAGTGCGTCGAGAATAAGCAAAACATCCAGATTAATGCGCATAAGCAGAAAATATCCTGAAAATTAAACCCTTCTGTTGTACCGAATGAAGAAAAACAATGCCAGTGAATAAATTAGATGAGTCATGCGCATTTTTTTGATGTTGTTTAGGATATATCGCAACACAAAATTAATAGTTTCACAGGATGGTAAGTTTTCTTTAATAACTCGTTAGAAATTTCCCGCTATACTCAACAAGCTTTCTGATTCAGGATCCTGCTGCTGACGGCAGATACAGACCGTTGCCTTTTAACTTATTGATTAAGAAGGTGTGCTATGTCTATTCGGGAACTGATTGACCCTCAAAACTCTACGCTTATTTTTATTGATCATCAGCCGCAAATGTCATTCGGTGTGGCGAATATTGATCGCCAGACTTTAA
The DNA here is from genome assembly GCF_016894305.1 of Citrobacter sp. B72. NCBI lineage: Bacteria > Pseudomonadati > Pseudomonadota > Gammaproteobacteria > Enterobacterales > Enterobacteriaceae > Citrobacter > Citrobacter sp. B72. The sequence continues at coordinate 3,663,265 of NZ_CP069801.1, read as the reverse complement.
AAAATAATACCGTTGCATTAGCGAAAGCCGGGAAAATATTCAATGTTCCGGTGATTTATACTTCTGTAGAAACCAAAAGTTTTAGCGGATATATCTGGCCGGAATTGTTAGCGGTTCATCCTGATGTCAAACCCATTGAACGCACCTCAATGAACTCCTGGGAAGATGCGGCGTTTGTGAAAGCGGTGGAAGCGACCGGGCGTAAAAAACTGATTATCTCCGCGCTGTGGACCGAAGTATGCCTGACTTTTCCGGCGCTAATGGCACTGGAGGCAGGCTATGAAGTTTATGTGGTAACTGATACCTCCGGCGGCACGTCCGTAGATGCTCATGAGCGTTCTATCGACCGCATGGTACAGGCAGGTGCCGTACCCGTAACCTGGCAACAGGTTCTTCTCGAGTACCAGCGCGACTGGTCCCGCAAAGAAACCTACGACGCCGTAATGGATCTGGTACGCGAGCACAGCGGCGCCTACGGTATGGGCGTGGATTATGCCTATACCATGGTGCATGGCGCGCCGGAACGTAAAGCTTAAATACATGTCATCCTTCATGTTGCATCTTTGTTGGCTTCGCTTGCGTACCCCGGTCACTTACTTATGTAAGCTCCCGGGGATCCACAACCTTGCCGCCTCGATGCACCATGAATGATTTTGTGTATTGCTTTCTTGGCCTAAGTGGCCTATTTCCTCTCAACAAGGAACCCTTCATGGCGCAGAACAAACATGTGACGTTGGTAATTACTCACACTCTGCTACCTGAGCAGGCGCAGAGGTATGAGCAGTGGCTGGGGAAAATCATGCCTGTAGCGGCTGAATTTCCCGGTCATCTCGGGGCGAACGTGATTCGCCCGGCAGATGGCAACAACCTGTGGAACATCATTATCCGCTTCGACACGCTTGAGCATCTGTATAGCTGGACCCAGTCCGATACGCGCCGCGTGTTGGTCGAAGAGATTGCTCCACTGCTGGCTGAAGGTGACAAAACCGAAATTCGCACCGAAGCAGCATTCTGGTTTACGCCGCCCGCGCCCCATGTACGCCAGCCCAAACGCTGGAAACAGTTTCTGATAACCCTGCTAGTGATATTTCCCAGCACCAATCTGGTGCCGTGGTTGACCGGCATTGTGCTGCCTGCAATGAAGGGCTCGTTACTCCTGCATCTCATCAATGATGCCTTTGTGGTTGCGCTGGTGGTCTGGTTCTGGATGCCCATCGTAACCCGTCTGTTTGCCGGATGGCTGAAAAAAGCCTGACCGGTATCTCAGGAGATTGTTATGTCTCAAACTGCCACACTGATTCTGACTCACGGAAAAATTCATACTCTCGACAGGCAAAGTCCGCAGGTCGAGGCGGTAGCGATCGCCAACGGAAAGATCCTGGCGACCGGTAGCCACGATCGGGTAATGAGCTTTGCCGCCGAAGGGACGCAGGTTGTCGATCTGCAAGGACATACGGTGATTCCGGGCCTGAACGATTCGCACCTGCACCTTATTCGTGGTGGACTGAATTACAACCTGGAATTGCGTTGGGAAGGCGTGCCGTCACTGGCGGACGCGCTACGCATGCTCAAAGACCAGGCTGACAGAACGCCGTCGCCACAATGGGTACGCGTGGTGGGCGGCTGGAGTGAATTCCAGTTTGCCGAACGTCGCATGCCAACCCTCGAAGAACTGAATGAAGCCGCTCCGGATACTCCGGTTTTTGTTCTGCATCTCTACGACCGGGCTTTGCTCAACCGCGCCGCGCTGAAAGCGGTTGGCTACACCAAAGCGACGCCGGATCCGGCGGGCGGTGAGATTGTGCGTGATAGCAACGGCAACCCGACCGGAATGCTGATCGCTAAACCGAACGCGATGATCCTTTACTCGACGCTGGCAAAGGGACCAAAACTGCCGCTGGAAATGCAGGTTAATTCGACCCGCCAGTTTATGCGTGAACTGAACCGTCTGGGACTGACCAGCGCCATCGATGCGGGAGGCGGCTTCCAGAACTACCCGGAAGATTACGAGATCATTGAGCAGTTACACGCCAACAAACAGATGACGGTGCGTATTGCCTACAATCTGTTTACCCAGCGTCCAAAGCAGGAACTGGAAGACTTTGAACGCTGGACCGATATGCTCAAGCCAGGGCAGGGAACCGACTTCTATCGTGCCAACGGGGCAGGGGAAATGCTGGTCTTTTCTGCAGCGGATTTTGAAGACTTCCTTCAGCCACGTCCGGATCTGCCGGAGGGTATGGAAGATGAGCTGGAGCGCGTGGTTCGTCACCTGGTGGAGCATCGCTGGCCGTTCCGCCTGCACGCCACCTACGATGAATCTATCAGCCGAATGTTGGACGTATTTGAGAAAGTTAATCGTGATATCCCGTTCAATGGCCTGCACTGGTTCTTCGATCACGCCGAAACAATTACCGAACGGAACATCGAGCGTGTAAAAGCACTGGGCGGCGGGATTGCGGTCCAGCACCGTATGGCGTTCCAGGGAGAGTATTTTGTCGATCGCTACGGCAAAGACGCGGTTAAACATACGCCGCCGGTGGCGAAAATGCTGGCGGCTGACGTTCCGGTCGGGCTGGGGACTGACGCCACCCGCGTGGCCAGCTACAACCCGTGGACCGCGCTCTACTGGCTGGTTTCGGGCCGTACCGTTGGCGGGATGGCAATGTACGATGATAACAACCGTCTGCCGCGTGATGTGGCGCTGGAACTGTGGACGGCCGGGAGCGCCTGGTTTTCCAGCGAACAGGGTAAGAAAGGGCGCATCGAGAAAGATCAACTGGCCGACCTGGTGGTGCTGTCTAAAGATTACTTCAGCGTGCCGGAAGAAGAGATCAAAGGTATTGAGTCGGTGATGACCGTTGTTGATGGCAAAGTGGTTTACGCCGCCGGGCATTTCACCCCGCTGGCACCACCTGCTATTCCGATTGTGCCGGACTGGTCGCCAGTGGTGAAGGTGCCGGGGCACTATCGCTCAGCGCCACCTGCTGCGGCGAAAATTGGCGCAATGGTGCAGATGCACCAGTGCTGCGGTAGCTGCGATGTACACGGTCACCAGCATGATATTGCGCGGAAATCGGGGATTCCGGTGTCAGATGACCGGGCTTTCTGGGGCGCGCTTGGCTGTTCCTGCTTCGCGTTTTAATCGCTTATCGGATCTGCTAACAATAAAAAAGGCCCGCATTTGCGGGCCTTTTGTCGATTCATGCCAATTACAGGCTGGAAACGTTCTCGGTCAGGTATTTTGCCACGCCGTCCGGAGACGCGTTCATACCTTCTTTACCTTTTTCCCACTGTGCCGGGCAAACGTCGCCGTGCTCTTCGTGGAACTGCAGCGCGTCAACCATGCGCAGCATTTCGTCGATGTTACGACCCAGCGGCAGATCGTTAACCACCTGGTGGCGAACAACGCCGTTAGCATCGATCAGGAAAGAACCGCGCAGCGCAACGCCCGCTTCCGGGTGCTCGATGCCGTAGGCTTTCTGGATTTCGCGTTTGATGTCAGCAACCATTGCGTATTTCACTGCACCGATGCCGCCTTTGTCGACAGGGGTGTTACGCCATGCGTTGTGGACAAATTCAGAGTCGAAGGAAACGCCAACAACTTCAACGCCGCGCTTCTGGAATTCTTCGTAACGTTTGTCGAATGCGATCAGTTCAGACGGGCAAACGAAGGTGAAGTCCATCGGCCAGAAGAACAGAACGGTGGTTTTACCGTTGGTATGCTGTTTGAAGTTGAAGTTTTCAACGATCTCACCGCTACCCAGTACCGCAGCTGCTGTGAAATCCGGAGCCTGACGAGTTACCAGTACCATATAATTCTCCTGCAAAGTTAAGGGGTTTTTGGAACGCAACGCGGGCCAGTATAGAGAGTGTTCGGGAATAAGACAAAGAGGCGCTGGCAATCAATGAGACAGGTTTTGTCTATCAATCTTTTGCCGGACGGCGGCTACAGCTTATCCGGCGGGGAATGCGGGCTGCGATCAAAGGGTTTTACGTCGCGCCTGTTCCATCATTTGCGGATAAAACTGCCAGAATCGTTCTTCTAACGCATCGTAATGCGTATCGAGGTCATACCATGAGTCGCGTAGGGCATCGAGCCGTGGACGGCGGCTGGCCATGCCGTTCAGGACGTTCTGGATAAAATCCATATCCCGATAACGCTCAAGCCATTTCTCTGACCATATATAGTTGTTCAGATTGATAAAGCGCGGCGGCGATTCCGGCAAAATAGTGGTTACCTGGGTACGGGCATAGCGCACAAAGTCCGTCAGCGGGAAGTCAGGGGAGATTTCCGACCAATGACGCGACAGAAAATGATCCCACATAACGTCCAGCGTAATCGGCGCGACACGGCGTGTTTCGCTACGAAACCACTCTTTGGCTTCACGCACCTGCGGTAAGTTATCGGTCATCACGTCGATACGACGATGCATGAAGATGCCTGCTACCACATCAGGCGAGTAGTGCGTTTCCGGATTACCCCGGACAAAATCGGCCAGCAGATTGCCGGAAAGCGAGCTATCGGCAAGATGAGCGAGATGCAAATGTGCAAGAAAATTCATAGTTAAACGTTTATCCAGAGGGGTAAAGGTTGCAGGGAGAACGCCCCGGCACTAGACTACCCGCCTCTTATTTTAGTCTGAGTCAGTGTCATGCGCGTTACCGATTTCACCTTTGAACTACCCGAATCCCTGATTGCCCACTATCCGCAAGCTGAGCGCAGTAGCTGTCGCTTGCTGTCTTTGGACGGGCCGACGGGCGCGCTGACGCACGGTACTTTCACCGATTTGCTCGATAAGCTCAACCCTGGAGACTTGCTGGTCTTTAACAACACCCGCGTCATTCCTGCGCGTCTGTTTGGTCGTAAAGCCAGCGGCGGCAAGATTGAAGTGCTGGTCGAGCGTATGCTGGATGACAAACGTATTCTGGCGCATATTCGTGCCTCGAAAGCGCCGAAACCGGGTGCCGAGCTGCTGCTGGGCGACGACGAAAGTATTAAAGCGACGATGGTCGCCCGCCATGACGCGCTGTTTGAAGTTGAGTTTAACGACGAACGCAGCGTGCTGGATATCCTCAACGCCATCGGCCATATGCCGTTGCCGCCGTATATCGACCGTCCGGATGAAGACGCCGACCGCGAGCTGTACCAGACCGTATACAGCGAAAAACCGGGTGCCGTCGCTGCGCCGACCGCGGGTCTGCATTTTGACGATCCGCTGCTGGCTAAACTGCGCGATAAAGGCATTGAAATGGCGTTCGTCACCCTGCACGTTGGAGCGGGTACTTTCCAGCCGGTGCGCGTAGACACCATCGAAGACCACATTATGCATTCTGAATATGCGGAAGTGCCGCAGGATGTGGTGGACGCGGTGCTGGCGGCGAAAGCGCGCGGTAATCGCGTGATAGCCGTGGGAACAACGTCCGTTCGCTCACTGGAAAGTGCGGCGCAGGCGGCCAAAAACGATCTCATCGAGCCGTTCTTCGGCGATACACAGATCTTTATTTATCCAGGCTATAAATATCAGGTGATTGATGCTCTGGTCACCAACTTCCACCTGCCGGAATCGACGCTGATTATGCTGGTTTCCGCATTTGCTGGTTATAAAAACACCATGCACGCCTATCATGAAGCGGTAAAAGCGGAATATCGCTTTTTTAGTTACGGGGATGCCATGTTTATCACGTACAATCCGCAGGCTATTTCTGAGCGACCGTGAGAAGGCTATCTCACTTGCCATTTTGATGTCGGGCAGTGCTCGCCATCCTCACGTACTGCGTGTACGCTCCGGTGGCTGTGCGCTGGTCGCCCCCAAACTGGCTGCGCCGATTGCGCCTTCGCCAGTGGGTTAATATATTTTTACTCCGTGGAGTGATTCCGTGGGGAAAGTTTAATCATCAGACTGTCTCTCTGATGCAGGAGAAAAAATGAAATTTGAACTGGATACCACAGACGGTCGCGCGCGCCGCGGCCGCCTGGTTTTTGATCGTGGCGTAGTAGAAACGCCTGCTTTTATGCCGGTCGGTACTTACGGCACAGTAAAAGGCATGACGCCGGAAGAAGTTGAAGCGACCGGCGCACAGATTATCCTCGGCAATACTTTCCACCTGTGGCTGCGCCCGGGTCAGGAAATCATGAAACTGCACGGCGATCTGCACGATTTCATGCAGTGGAAAGGGCCGATCCTCACCGACTCCGGCGGCTTCCAGGTGTTCAGTCTGGGCGATATCCGTAAGATAACTGAGCAGGGCGTGCATTTCCGTAACCCGATCAACGGCGATCCGATTTTCCTCGATCCTGAGAAGTCAATGGAGATTCAATACGATCTCGGTTCCGATATCGTGATGATCTTCGACGAATGTACACCGTATCCGGCCGACTGGGACTATGCTAAACGCTCAATGGAGATGTCTTTGCGTTGGGCGAAGCGCAGCCGTGACCGTTTTGATAGTCTCGGCAACAAAAATGCGCTTTTTGGCATCATTCAGGGCAGTGTTTACGAAGATTTACGTGATATCTCCGTCAAAGGTCTGGTAGATATCGGCTTTGATGGCTACGCTGTCGGCGGTTTGGCTGTCGGTGAGCCGAAGGAAGATATGCACCGCATTCTGGAACATGTTTGCCCGCAGATTCCGGCAGATAAACCGCGTTACCTGATGGGCGTCGGCAAACCAGAAGATCTGGTTGAAGGCGTGCGTCGCGGTATCGATATGTTTGACTGCGTGATGCCAACGCGAAATGCCCGTAATGGTCATTTGTTTGTGACTGACGGCGTGGTAAAAATTCGTAACGCGAAACATAAAAGCGACACCAGTCCGCTCGATGCTGAGTGTGATTGTTACACCTGTCGCAATTATTCGCGCGCTTACTTGCATCATCTCGACCGTTGCAACGAAATATTGGGCGCGCGACTCAACACGATTCATAACCTTCGCTACTACCAGCGTTTGATGGCGGGTTTACGCAAGGCTATTGAAGAGGGTAAATTAGAGAGCTTCGTGACCGATTTTTACCAACGTCAGGGTAGACCAGTTCCACCTGTGAACGTTGATTAATTTTAATAATGAGGGAATTTGAATGAGCTTTTTTATTTCTGATGCGGTAGCGGCAACAGGTGCTCCGGCGCAGGGCAGCCCGATGTCTCTGATTCTGATGCTGGTGGTGTTTGGTCTGATTTTCTATTTCATGATCCTGCGCCCACAGCAAAAGCGTACCAAAGAACACAAGAACCTGATGAACTCCATTGCGAAAGGCGATGAAGTACTGACTAACGGTGGTCTGGTGGGTCGCGTGACTAAAGTAGCAGAATCTGGCTACATCGCTATCGCGCTGAACGACACCACTGAAGTGGTTATCAAACGTGATTTCGTAGCTGCCGTTCTGCCGAAAGGCACCATGAAGGCGCTGTAATTTATTGTTTTCCCAAAGGGAACTGCCGTGTTAAACCGTTATCCTTTGTGGAAGTATGTCATGCTGATCGTCGTTATTGTCGTCGGTCTGCTCTATGCGCTTCCCAACCTGTATGGTGAGGATCCGGCTGTTCAAATCACTGGCGTGCGCGGTGCCGCCGCCAGTGAGCAAACGCTGATCCAGGTCCAGAAAACGTTACAAGAAGATAAAATCACACCTAAGTCTGTGGCTCTGGAAGAGGGTGCTATTCTCGCGCGCTTCGACTCCACTGATACCCAACTGCGCGCACGTGAAGTATTAATGGGCGTACTGGGCGATCAGTACGTCGTGGCGCTTAACCTTGCTCCGGCAACCCCGCGCTGGCTGGCTGCCATTCACGCAGAACCGATGAAACTCGGTCTTGACCTGCGTGGCGGCGTTCACTTCCTGATGGAAGTGGATATGGACACCGCGCTGAGTAAGTTGCAGGAACAAAATATCGATAGCCTGCGCAGCGATCTGCGTGAAAAGGGCATTCCTTATACTACCGTTCGCAAAGAAGATAACTACGGTCTGAGCATCACTTTCCGTGATAGCAGCGCCCGTGATGAAGCTATCTCTTACCTGAGCAAACGTCACCAGGATCTGGTTATTTCCAGCCAGGGCAGCAATGCTCTGCGTGCGGTAATGACCGATGCGCGCCTGAGCGAAGCCCGTGAATACGCAGTACAGCAGAACATCAACATTCTGCGTAATCGTGTTAACCAACTGGGTGTTGCTGAGCCCGTGGTACAACGTCAGGGTGCTGACCGCATTGTGGTCGAACTGCCGGGTATTCAGGATACCGCGCGTGCGAAAGAAATTCTGGGCGCAACCGCGACGCTGGAATTCCGTCTGGTAAATACCAACGTTGACCAGTCTGCTGCGGCATCCGGGCGTGTACCGGGTGACTCGGAAGTGAAACAATCTCGTGAAGGTCAGCCGGTTGTGCTGTACAAGCGCGTGATCCTGACCGGTGACCATATCACCGACTCCACTTCCAGCCAGGACGAATACAATCAGCCGCAGGTTAACATCTCGCTGGATAGCGCAGGTGGTAACATCATGTCCAACTTCACCAAGGACAACATCGGTAAGCCGATGGCGACCCTGTTCGTGGAGTACAAAGACAGCGGTAAGAAAGATGCCAACGGTCGTGCAGTACTGGTGAAACAGGAAGAGGTGATTAACATCGCCAATATCCAGTCTCGCCTGGGTAACAGCTTCCGTATCACCGGTATCAACAACCCGAACGAAGCACGCCAGCTTTCCCTGCTGTTACGTGCCGGTGCGTTGATTGCGCCGATTCAGATTGTTGAAGAACGTACCATCGGCCCAACCCTGGGTATGCAGAACATCAAACAGGGTCTGGAAGCATGTCTGGCCGGTCTGGTGGTGTCTATCCTGTTCATGATCTTCTTCTATAAGAAGTTCGGTCTGATTGCGACCAGTGCACTGATTGCTAACCTGGTGCTGATTGTCGGTATTATGTCGTTGCTGCCGGGGGCTACGCTGAGTATGCCGGGGATTGCGGGGATCGTCTTGACCCTTGCCGTCGCGGTCGATGCGAACGTACTGATCAACGAACGTATCAAAGAAGAGTTGAGTAACGGGCGCTCGGTGCAGCAGGCCATCAATGAAGGTTATGCGGGCGCATTTAGCTCCATCTTTGATGCGAACATTACCACGCTGATCAAGGTCATCATCCTGTACGCAGTTGGCACCGGGGCAATTAAAGGGTTCGCGATTACTACCGGTATTGGTGTGGCGACGTCGATGTTTACCGCGATTGTCGGTACACGTGCCATCGTAAACCTGTTGTATGGCGGCAAGCGCGTCAAAAAGCTGTCAATCTGAGGAGTGCGAAGTGGCACAGGAATATACTGTTGAACAATTGAACCACGGCCGTAAAGTCTGGGACTTTATGCGCTGGGACTACTGGGCTTTCGGCATTTCAGGTTTCCTGCTGATTGCGGCCATCGTGGTGATGGGCGTACGCGGGTTTAACTGGGGTCTCGATTTCACCGGTGGTACGGTTATTGAAATCACGCTGGAAAAACCGGCCGATATGGACGTGATGCGCGATGCGCTGGAGAAAGCGGGCTTCGTTGATCCGCTTCTGCAGAACTTCGGCAGCAGCCACGACATTATGGTACGTATGCCGCCAACTGAAGGTGCAGACGGCGGTCAGGTGCTGGGTAGCAAAGTGTTGAGTGTGATTAACGAATCCACCAACCAAAACGCCGCGGTGAAGCGAATTGAATTCGTGGGTCCGAGCGTGGGTGCAGACCTGGCGCAAACCGGTGCGATGGCGCTGATGGCGGCGTTGATCTCCATCCTGGTGTACGTCGGTTTCCGCTTTGAATGGCGACTGGCGGCAGGGGTAGTTATCGCGCTGGCGCACGACGTGATTATCACACTTGGGATCCTGTCGTTGTTCCATATCGAGATTGACCTGACTATCGTCGCATCACTGATGTCGGTAATCGGTTACTCGCTGAACGACAGTATCGTCGTCTCTGACCGTATTCGTGAAAACTTCCGCAAAATTCGTCGCGGTACGCCTTACGAAATCTTTAACGTGTCATTGACTCAGACGCTGCACCGTACGTTGATTACCTCCGGTACGACGTTGATGGTTATTCTGATGCTGTTCCTGTTCGGTGGTCCGGTACTGGAAGGCTTCTCGCTGACCATGCTTATCGGTGTTTCCATCGGTACTGCTTCTTCTATCTACGTAGCATCGGCGCTGGCGCTGAAGCTGGGTATGAAGCGTGAGCACATGCTGCAGCAGAAGGTCGAGAAAGAAGGGGCGGATCAGCCGTCAATTCTGCCTTAACCCATTAAGAGTGAAGATAGTGGAATCCCGATCGCAAGGTCGGGATTTTTTTTGCCTGTGAATTAGCGACAGGTAATTATCTTTTCCTGTCGCCACACTACTGACAGTATGCTGTCAGTAGCCCTGTCATATAGTCCTCCTGAGATTACCCACACAGGCAGGAGGAAGTATGAGCAATGTAATTAATTGGTTTGAAATCCCCGTGGTACAAATGGATCGCGCCATCGCTTTTTATGAGCCAGTAATGCAGGTTTCTTTGCGCCGGGAGAACATGGACTGCGCTGAGCTCGCCGTATTTCCGCATCAGGATCCCGCTCCCGGCGGGGCGCTGGCTAAATTTGACGGTATTACGCCTTCAGCGCAGGGCGCTATTATTTATCTGCATACGGACGATTTGGCTGCAACGCTTGAACGCGTCGCCACTGCTGGCGGTCAGTGTGTGTTTGGCCCACTCGAACTGGGGCAGGACATTGGTACGATTGCGCTATTTACTGACAGCGAAGGCAATCGTGTTGGTTTACATCAACCCGCGTAATATTTTCAGCACTGAGGATTAAAATGAGCAGACGCGCCGACCGCTTGTTTCAGATTGTGCAAATCCTGCGTGGCAGGCGAGTGACAACGGCGGCGCTGCTGGCAGAGCGTCTTGAGGTTTCTGAACGGACGATTTATCGCGATATCCGCGATCTCTCTTTATCCGGTGTGCCTATTGAAGGCGAAGTGGGCAGCGGATACCGCTTAATGGCCGGGTTTGATCTACCGCCGTTGATGTTAACGCATCACGAATCAGAAGCATTGATGGTAGCGATTCGATTGCTGAAAACATGGGGTGGGGATTCACTCTCACAGGCGTTGGAATCCGCGCAGGAAAAAGTGTTGGCGATATTGCCGCCAGAGAGTCGGCGCAGAGCCGAGCAAACGCGGATTTTCGCGCCAGATTTTGGTAATCAGCCGCATTCACGTAGTGCCTTCGATCTCATACATCGCGCGGTTTCAGCACAGCAGGTGCTGGCGCTGCATTATCGTGATGAGCCCGGGAATCTCTCCTGGCGCGACGTTCAGCCGCTGGGATTATTTTTCTGGGGCGAGCACTGGCTGCTGGTTGGCTGGTGCGAGAAGCGTGACGATTATCGTTGCTTTCGCGTTGATCGATGTCTGAAGATTACGCCACTCGACAGGCATTTTCGCGAATCGGCAGATCGCTCGCTAAGTGACTTTTTGCGTAAAGTACGCTGTGAAGACCAGCCATAAAAAAGCCAGCGGTTAAGCTGGCTTGTCTGCGAAACATTGTCTGGATTAGAAGTTGTAACCTACGACCAGGTAACCACCCCAACCGGTAGATTTCGCGCTGAAGTCGCCTTCGCCCCAGTTCAGGGTATCTCCACCTTTCCACTGGCCGCCGTTATGGAAGTAACGCGCTACGACGGAGTAGTGCCAGTGATCGTAGTTCAGCGCCAGGACGTGGCTGGATGCGATAGAGTTGCTGGTGCGGTTCGGATCATCACCCAAATCTGAGCCCCAGTCGAAGTTGGTGAAGCCGATGTAGGTCAACTGGCCGCCCCAAACCTGGGTGATCGGCACAAAGTATTTCACTTTGAAACGGTAGCCATCCCACTCGTTTTCGTTGGATGCGCCATAGTTCTGCCACTGGTATTTAGCATACACGTTCAGGGACAGACCCATCGGCAGACCGGTATCGATATCGGTACCCAGACCCATATACCAGGTGCTCTGGCGGCTGGCTTTGTTATCACCCATATCGTAGATGTAGTTGTTGGCGAAATACCATTCTTTGAACGGACCAAAGCTCAGGTCAGCACCGGTCAGTTTGTCGATGGAGAAACGCGGTTCGATTTCCATAAACAGCGGGGAACCGTCAGACCAAATACCTTTATCGTTGCCGTTACCCCAGTCGAAGGTTTTCGGAATATCGATGTAGCCATAGAAGTCAAACCAGTCTTTTTTGGCAAACGCTTCGTATTCCAGATACACGTCGTTGTTCAGTTTCGGGGAGAAACGGGTGTGATAGCTACCCACCACGTTGACACTCTGGTGCCACCAGTCGGACAGATATTGCGGTTTGTCATTTTCTGCTGCGTTGGCAGTAAAAGACGAGGAGAGCGCCAGCACTGCACCGGCTGCAAGTAATGTTTTTTTCATATGTATGCCACTGTTTGAAATCCCTTTCGGGAGTGAAAAATGCGCAATTTGCGTTTCTAAATATTTCGTAATTCTTCGGAGCCTATTATAAAAATCATTGTTCACAAAAATATGTCTTGTTTCACAGTTCTATCATTTACGTAATCGATTGCGTTCACGTTTGCGTACTTTAGGCGGCGAATTGTACTGGCTCCCATGAATGTTGCCAAGTTTTACCAGAAATATCGGTTATGTCAGGGGAGTAACAAAAAGAAGCAGAGTGATGTTGCGGAACGCACAAAACGTTCCGCAAAAAAGTTTATTGGCTAACAGGCTGGACATCGTGGATGCGCACAAATCCTAACTGATCTGGAGTGAGGCCATTTATCTGTAACGGAATGTCTACGTCGCTGGGAGCAAGAATACTCGCCGGAGCGTTGACCAATTGGTTATGAACGTTCACTTCCTGATAGTTGTCCGTGGTGCCCTGAATTTTCCCGTACTCGACGGTGGCGCTAAAGGCGGGTAAAGGCGTGTTGGATTCACCCTGAATTCGTAGCGTCAGGCGCGTACCATCGGCGTTCGGCGCAATGTTCACCAGAGACATGCGTAAGGTGCCAATCTGGCTGTCCAGTCGTGCCGGGGTTTTGGAGCCCGGCAGCAGATAGGCGCCGCTGGTTGATTTTGCATTCAACATATTTTGTTGCGTAATTTTTACCGTTTCCTGATTAAGCTGCGTCATCTCTTTATTCAACGTGCTAACGCTTTGATGCATCTGGCGTACTTCGCTTTGCTGTGCGCAGGCACTAAGACTAAAGAGACTTCCCACCAGGAGAATTCTTAGGTAACGTCTTGTCATTGTGATTACTTCCTTCATTGTCGCGATAGCATAATGGTAGTGTGCACTGAGCACGAAGGCATCGATCCTTTGTCTCAAAAGCGCAGCGCCTTTGTTGTCACGGCAGTTCAGGGTAAAATAGATTCTGTTAACCACTGAGGTACAGGACGCCGTATGCATTGCCCATTCTGTTTCGCCGTAGACACTAAGGTAATTGACTCTCGTCTTGTAGGCGAGGGCTCCTCGGTACGCCGCCGTCGGCAGTGTCTGGTCTGTAACGAACGTTTCACCACTTTTGAAGTGGCTGAACTTGTCATGCCGCGCGTTGTGAAAAGCAACGATGTGCGTGAACCCTTTAATGAAGAAAAGCTGCGCAGCGGCATGCTCAGAGCGCTTGAGAAACGGCCTGTCAGCGCAGATGACGTCGAAATGGCGTTAAACCATATCAAATCACAGCTGCGTGCGACGGGCGAGCGTGAGGTGCCGAGCAAGATGATTGGCAACCTGGTGATGGAGCAGTTGAAAAAGCTCGATAAAGTCGCCTACATCCGCTTTGCCTCTGTCTACCGGAGTTTCGAAGATATCAAAGAATTTGGCGAAGAGATTGCTCGCCTACAGGACTAAGCCATGCAGGATGAATTGTACATGGCGCGCGCGCTAAAGCTTGCTGCGCGCGGACGTTTTACCACTCACCCCAACCCCAACGTGGGCTGCGTGATTGTGAAAGATGGGGAGATCGTCGGTGAAGGATATCATCACCGCGCGGGCGAACCGCATGCCGAAGTTCATGCTCTGCGGATGGCTGGAGAAAAAGCGCAGGGGGCAACTGCCTACGTGACGCTCGAACCCTGCAGTCATCATGGTCGCACGCCGCCGTGTTGCGATGCGCTGATTGCGGCGGGGGTGTCGCGTGTGGTTGCGGCGATGCAGGATCCCAATCCGCAGGTCGCAGGACGTGGGCTCTACCGTTTGCAGCAGGCGGGTATCGACGTCAGCCACGGGCTGATGATGAGCGAAGTTGAGCAATTGAATAAAGGCTTCCTCAAGCGCATGCGTACGGGATTCCCATATCTTCAGCTTAAGCTTGGCGCGTCGCTTGATGGCCGTACAGCGATGGCCAGCGGTGAAAGCCAGTGGATTACCTCGCCACAGGCGCGCCGCGATGTGCAACGCTTGCGCGCGCAAAGTCATGCCATTTTAACCAGCAGTGCGACGGTGCTGGCAGACGACCCTCAGCTTACCGTGCGTTGGTCGGAGCTTGGGGAGTCAACTCAGGCGAGTTACCCGCAGGAAGAGCTGCGTCAGCCAATCCGCATTGTTCTTGATAGCCAGAATCAGGTCACACCGGCGCACCGAATTGTGCAACAGCCTGGAGAAACCTGGATTGTCCGGACTGAAGACGACCCTCGTAGCTGGCCGGAGACGGTGCGCAGCCTGAAGGTGCCGGAACATAACGGACATCTGGATCTGGTGGTGCTAATGATGCAACTGGGCAAACAGCAAATTAACAGCATTTGGGTTGAAGCTGGCCCAACGCTCGCCGGGGCATTATTACAGGCCGGTTTGGTCGATGAGCTAATCGTGTATGTTGCGCCTAAACTGTTAGGCAGCGATGCGAGAGGATTATGTGTGCTTCCAGGCCTTGAGAAACTGGCTGACGCACCCCATTTCAAATTCAATGAGATACGCCAGGTGGGCCCGGACGTTTGCCTGCATTTAACGACTGCGTGAGGCTTTCTGATTTAGAGGAAGCAGCGCACAGAATATTATGATAAAATCCGCCCCCCTTACGGGGCCATAAATCGAACCCGAAGGAAGAATATGAACATTATTGAAGCTAACGTTGCTACCCCGGACGCTCGCGTCGCCATCACCATTGCGCGTTTCAACAACTTTATCAATGACAGCCTGCTGGAAGGTGCTATCGACGCCCTGAAACGTATTGGCCAGGTTAAAGATGAAAACATTACCGTTGTTTGGGTTCCAGGTGCATATGAGCTGCCACTGGCCGCTGACGCACTGGCAAAAACCGGTAAATACGACGCGGTGATTGCGCTCGGTACGGTGATCCGTGGCGGTACCGCGCACTTCGAATATGTGGCTGGCGGTGCAAGCAATGGCCTGGCGCATGTCGCTCAGGACAGTGGCATTCCGGTAGCCTTCGGTGTTCTGACCACCGAAAGTATTGAACAAGCCATCGAACGTGCTGGCACTAAAGCCGGTAACAAAGGCGCAGAAGCTGCACTGACTGCGCTTGAAATGATTAATGTATTGAAAGCCATCAAGGCCTGATTTTTGTAAGGGGAAATCCGTGAAACCTGCTGCTCGTCGCCGCGCCCGTGAGTGTGCCGTCCAGGCGCTCTACTCCTGGCAGTTGTCCCAGAACGACATCGCTGATGTTGAATACCAGTTCCTGGCGGAACAGGACGTTAAAGATGTCGACGTTCTGTATTTCCGTGAACTGCTGTCCGGGGTGGCGACTAACAGCGCGTACCTGGATGGATTAATGAAGCCTTACCTGTCTCGTCTGTTGGAAGAGCTGGGTCAGGTAGAAAAAGCCGTACTGCGTATTGCGCTGTTTGAATTGTCTAAACGTAGTGATGTGCCGTACAAAGTGGCCATCAACGAAGCGATTGAACTGGCAAAAACCTTCGGCGCTGAAGATAGCCACAAATTCGTGAACGGCGTACTGGATAAAGCAGCACCTGTGATTCGCCCCAACAAAAAGTAATCCCGAGGCCGGCTGGATGGTGGAACCTGTTTCCGCTGTCCCCGGCTTTTTCTTTTTTTTCTGCTGAGGCATAACGTATGGCATGTGGCGAGTTTTCCCTGATTGCCCGTTATTTTGACCGCGTAAGAACTTCTCGTCTTGATGTCGAAACCGGTATTGGTGACGACTGCGCACTTCTGAACATCCCTGAAAAACAAACGCTGGCGATCAGTACCGATACGCTGGTGGCAGGCAACCACTTCCTCCCCGACATTGATCCGACCGATCTCGCCTGGAAAGCGCTGGCGGTGAATTTGAGCGATCTGGCGGCGATGGGGGCGGATCCTGCGTGGCTGACGCTGGCGCTCACATTACCTGACGTCGATGAAGCCTGGCTGGAAGCCTTCAGCGATGGCCTGTTTGAACTCCTCAATTACTATGATATGCAGCTGATTGGTGGTGACACCACGCGTGGGCCGCTGTCGATGACGCTGGGTATCCATGGCTACGTCCCCGTTGGGCGGGCCTTAAAACGCTCAGGCGCGAAACCGGGTGACTGGATTTATGTTACCGGCACGCCGGGCGACAGTGCGGCCGGGCTGGCGATTTTGCAGAACCGATTGCAGGTTGCAGATGCAACAGACGCGGACTATCTGCTGCAACGCCATCTGCGTCCCACGCCGCGTATTTTGCAGGGACAAGCCCTGCGCGATCTGGCCAGTGCGGCTATCGATCTCTCCGATGGCCTGATTTCCGATTTGGGACACATCGTTAATGCTAGCGGCTGTGGCGCACGGGTTAACGTTGATGTGCTGCCATACTCCACGGCATTGTCACAGCACGTTGAGCCGGAACAGGCCCTGCGCTGGGCGCTCTCGGGAGGTGAAGATTATGAGTTATGCTTTACCGTACCGGAAATTAATCGTGGTGCGCTGGAAGTGGCGCTGGGAAATCTCGGCGCAGCGTTTACCTGCATTGGGCAGATGAGCGCGGACGTGGAAGGCATTCACTTTACGCGCGATGGAAAACCCGTCACGTTTGACTGGAAAGGATATGACCATTTTGCCGCGCCTTAAAAAAGATGTCGCCAAAAGCCGCCTGAGTATGCGCAATCCGTGGCACCTGTTAGCCACCGGTTTTGGCAGCGGGCTGAGCCCAATTGTTCCAGGCACGATGGGATCGCTGGCGGCGATCCCTTTTTGGTATTTAATGACTTTTCTGCCGTGGCAGCTGTATTCGCTGGTGGTGATGTTATCTATCTGTATCGGCGTTTATCTGTGCCATCAAACGGCGAAAGATATGGGCGTGCACGATCACGGTAGTATTGTCTGGGACGAGTTTGTCGGGATGTGGATTACCCTGATGGCGCTGCCGACCAACGACTGGCAGTGGGTTGCCGCCGGATTTGTGATTTTCCGTATTCTGGATATGTGGAAGCCGTGGCCGATTCGTTGGTTTGATCGCAACGTGCATGGCGGGACGGGGATCATGATCGACGATATTGTGGCCGGGATACTCTCTGCCGGAATTTTGTATTTTATCGGTCATCACTGGCCGGTAGGTATCATTTAACCCTTTTCAGCGGCTATTGTAGGCCCGATAAACGCCGCGACATCGGGCGATCAGTGCCGGATGCGCTATGCTTATCCGGCCTACAATCTACAACCTTGCTTATTTAAATCCCACCACCGGATGCTGTTTGTACGGTGTTTCGAGTTCGGCAATCTGCTCCGGCTTCAACGTTAAATCCACCGCGTTGAGCAACTCATCCAGCTGTTCCTCACGCGAAGAGCCAATAATTGGCGCTGCCACGCCGGGTTTGCTCAGCAGCCAGGCCAGCGCAACCTGTGCCCGCGTTACACCCAACTCCTCACTGACACCGGTCAGTCGTGCGGCGATTTGCGCGTCGTTTTCATCGCTCTCGTTGTACAAATTTTTACCGACTTCATCGGAAACCAGACGTGCGGTTGTTTCTCCCCAGGGACGCGTCAGGCGACCACGCGCCAGCGGACTCCACGGGATCACCGCGACACCTTCCTGATAGCAGAGCGGCAGCATTTCGCGTTCTTCTTCGCGGTAGATCAGGTTGTAGTGATCCTGCATGCTGACGAACTGCGCCCAGCCGTGTTGCTTCTGTAAGGCAAGAGCCTGGGCAAACTGCGAAGCGTGCATGGATGAGGCGCCAATATAGCGAGCTTTACCGGCTTTCACGACGTCGTTTAGAGCCTCCAGCGTTTCTTCGATTGGCGTGTTGTAATCCCAGCGGTGAATTTGCAGGATGTCCACATAGTCCATACCCAGGCGTCTGAGGCTATCGTCGATTGAGCGCAGGATTTGTGCGCGGGATAAACCTTCCGCTAAATCATCCACCTGGTGAAAAACCTTGGTAGCGACCACGACATCTTCGCGGCGGGCGAAATCACGCAGCGCGCGGCCGACAATCTCTTCGCTGCTGCCAGCGGAGTAGCTGTTGGCGGTATCGAAAAAGTTAATGCCACCCTCAAGGGCGTGTTTGATTATTGGGCGGCTGCTTTCTTCAGGTAGCGTCCAGGCGTGATTGCCGCGATTGGGTTCGCCAAATGTCATGCAACCCAGGCAAAGGCGGGAGACCCGTAGGTCGGTTTTTCCTAAGATGTTGTATTTCATCAATCCACTCCTGCTTAGCTCGTGATGAATTAAGCATAGCAGGAGCGGGGAGGGGATTATGCCAGCCAGGCCTTGATTTTGGTCTCAATTCCGGCGGCATTCAAACCCAGATCGGCACGGGCTTCATCCTGAGTTCCCTGCGGGATGAAGAAGTCTGGTAGGCCAATGTTCAGCACCGGGACGGGCTTACGATGGGCCATCAGCACTTCGTTTACGCCGCTGCCAGCACCACCCATAATGGCGTTCTCTTCAATGGTAACCAGCACCTCGTGTTGGGCAGCCATTTCAAGGATCAACGTTTCATCCAGTGGTTTTACAAAGCGCATATCGACCAGCGTGGCGTTCAGCGACTCTGCGACCTGAGCGGCTTCCGGCATCAGGGTGCCGAAGTTGAGAATCGCCACTTTTTCCCCGTGACGTTTCACGATGCCTTTACCAATTGGCAGTTGTTCCAGCGGGGTCAGCTCAACGCCTACCGCGTTACCGCGTGGGTAGCGCACGACCGTTGGACCATCGTTGTAGTGATAGCCGGTGAACAGCATCTGGCGGCATTCGTTTTCATCACTCGGGGTCATGATGACCATTTCCGGGATGCAGCGCAGGAAGGAGAGATCGAACGCCCCCTGATGGGTTTGTCCATCTGCGCCAACAATCCCTGCCCGGTCAACGGCGAACAGGACCGGCAGTTTCTGGATGGCTACATCGTGCAGCACCTGATCGTAGGCGCGTTGCAGGAAGGTCGAGTAAATGGCTACCACCGGCTTGTAGCCGCCAATCGCCAGACCGGCAGCAAACGTCACAGCGTGCTGCTCGGCAATCGCCACATCGAAATAGCGGTCCGGGAACTTACGTGAAAACTCCACCATTCCGGAACCTTCGCGCATTGCCGGGGTGATTGCCATCAGCTTATTGTCTTTCGCTGCGGTCTCGCACAGCCAGTCACCGAAAATTTTTGAATAGCTCGGCAGACCGCCGCTGCTTTTCGGCAGGCATCCGCTGGACGGATCGAATTTGGGTACCGCGTGGAAGGTTATCGGATCTTTTTCCGCAGGCTCGTAGCCACGACCCTTTTTGGTCATGATGTGCAGGAACTGCGGGCCTTTCAGATCGCGCATGTTTTTGAGCGTAGTAATAAGCCCCAGCACGTCGTGACCGTCCACCGGACCGATATAGTTAAAGCCCAGTTCTTCAAACAGAGTCCCCGGCACAACCATACCTTTAATGTGTTCTTCGGTACGTTTGAGCAGTTCTTTAATCGGCGGCACGCCGGAGAAGACTTTCTTCCCGCCTTCGCGCAGCGATGAGTAGAGTTTGCCAGAGAGCAGCTGTGCCAGATGATTGTTCAGCGCGCCAACGTTCTCTGAAATCGACATTTCGTTGTCGTTGAGGATAACCAGCATGTCGGGCCTAATATCGCCCGCGTGGTTCATCGCTTCAAACGCCATCCCTGCGGTGATGGCACCATCACCAATCACACACACGGTACGGCGCTCTTTACCTTCTTTCTCGGCGGCAACGGCAATACCGATACCTGCGCTGATGGAGGTTGAAGAGTGCCCAACGCTCAGTACGTCATACTCGCTTTCACCGCGCCATGGGAACGGATGCAGGCCGCCTTTCTGACGAATGGTGCCGATTTTATCGCGGCGACCGGTCAGAATTTTGTGCGGATAAGCCTGATGTCCCACATCCCAGATTAACTGGTCAAACGGGGTGTTGTAGACATAGTGCAGCGCGACGGTGAGTTCCACCGTGCCCAGACCAGAGGCGAAGTGCCCGCTGGAACGGCTTACGCTGTCGAGCAAATAGCGGCGCAGTTCGTCGCAAAGCTTTGGCAGGCTCTCTTTTGGCAGCAGACGTAACTCCTGGGTGGAGTCGACCAGCGCCAGGGTCGGGTATTTGGCTATATCAAAACTCATCGCAAGCTCATGGGATATGTTGGTTTATTTATCACGCTGGATTATGTAGTCCGCTAGCGCTTCCAGTGCCGAGGTATCGAGTGACTGTGCGGCCAGCAGACTTAGCGACTGGCGGGCGTCCTCGATTAAATCCCGGGCTTTATTCTGGGCTTGCTCAAGACCCAGAAGTGCAGGATAGGTACTTTTGCCAAGCTGCTGGTCAGCACCCTGACGTTTACCCAATGTTGCAGTATCGCCTACCACATCCAGGATGTCATCCTGAACCTGGAAAGCCAGACCGATGCTTTCTGCGTATTTGTCGAGTATTGGCAGGCATTCTCGCCCTTTATCGCCAGCACTTAACGCCCCCAAACGCACGGCGGCGCGAATCAATGCTCCGGTTTTATGGCGGTGAATCCGCTCCAGCGCATCCAGCTCAACCTGATGACCTTCAGCTTCCAGATCCAGCGCCTGACCGCCGCACATACCGGCGATGCCGCTGGCCTGAGCCAGTTCAGAGATCATCGCGATGCGGTCACGGTCAGTGACTTCCGGCATTGGGGCGTCGCTGATAATGGAGAATGCCAGCGTTTGTAGCGCATCTCCGGCCAGGATCGCATTTGCCTCGCCAAATTTTACGTGGCAAGTCGGCAGACCGCGTCGCAGGTCATCGTCATCCATCGCGGGCAAATCATCGTGCATCAGCGAATAGGCATGAATGCATTCGACGGCGGCAGCGGGAGCATCAAGCGTACTCAGGCTGACCCCAAACATCTGACCGGTCGCATACACCAGGAACGGGCGCAGGCGTTTACCGCCTAATAATGCGCCATATTGCATGGTTTCTACCACGGGAGTGTTCTGAAAGGGCAGTGGCGCGATAAAACGGCTCAGTGCCTGGTTGGCCTGCTCAACGCAAGCCTGTAGCTGCTGCGTAAAATCCATTTACTCATTATCCGGTGTAAAAGGCGTAAGGGCGGCGTCTTCAGTATCTGACAGCAGGATTTGTACGCGCTGTTCAGCCTGTTGCAATTTGACCTGTCCCTGACGCGCCAACTGTACGCCACGTTCGAATTCGTTCAACGCTTCTTCTAACGGCAGGTCGCCGCCTTCCAGACGGGTAACAATTTGTTCCAGCTCGCTCAGCGCGGTTTCAAAACTGGCGGGCGCTTCATTTTTCTTCGGCATAATGAATGTCTGACTCTCTGTATTGGCAGCACAAGACTATGGTAACGGACTCGCACTGATAAGCAAATAACGCGCAATGTGCACAGTAGCCGCGTGATGGTGATATACTTGCGCGCCTGGATGCAGTCGCGGGTATGGGCTGCTGTATTTTTTTCCATTACAAGTCATTCAGACTTGCCTAAGAACCATTGCCGCCATGAAGTTTATCATTAAATTGTTCCCAGAAATCACCATCAAAAGCCAATCTGTGCGTTTGCGCTTTATAAAAATTCTGACAGGGAACATTCGTAACGTTTTAAAGCACTATGATGAAGACCTTGCTGTTGTTCGTCACTGGGATCACGTTGAGGTTCGCGCTAAAGATGAAAGCCAGCGCCAGGATATTCGCGACGCGCTGACCCGTATTCCGGGTATCCACCACATTCTCGAAGTAGAAGACGTGCCGTTTACCGATATGCACGATATTTTCGAGAAAGCACTGGTGCAGTATCGCGATCAACTGGAAGGTAAAACCTTCTGTGTTCGCGTGAAGCGTCGCGGGAAGCATGAGTTTAGCTCCATTGAGGTGGAACGTTATGTTGGCGGTGGACTGAACCAACATATTGAATCTGCACGCGTGAAGCTGACGAAGCCGGATGTGACCGTTAATCTTGAAATCGAAAACGACCGTCTGCTGCTGGTTAAAGGCCGCTATGAAGGTATTGGTGGTTTCCCGATTGGGACGCAGGAAGACGTACTGTCGCTGATTTCCGGCGGTTTCGACTCTGGTGTATCCAGCTACATGCTGATGCGTCGCGGCTGCCGTGTTCACTATTGCTTCTTTAACCTTGGCGGCGCAGCGCATGAAATCGGCGTTCGCCAGGTGGCGCATTACCTGTGGAATCGCTTCGGTAGTTCGCATCGCGTGCGTTTTGTTGCTATCAACTTTGAACCGGTGGTCGGTGAGATCCTGGAGAAAGTTGATGACGGCCAGATGGGCGTGGTTCTCAAACGTATGATGGTTCGCGCGGCGTCGAAAGTCGCTGAGCGCTACGGCGTACAGGCGCTGGTAACCGGTGAAGCACTGGGCCAGGTGTCCAGCCAGACGCTGACCAACCTGCGTCTGATCGATAACGTTTCTGACACCCTGATCCTGCGCCCGCTTATCTCCCATGATAAAGAGCACATCATCAATCTGGCGCGTGAAATTGGTACCGAGGACTTTGCCCGTACCATGCCGGAATACTGCGGTGTGATTTCAAAAAGCCCGACGGTGAAAGCGATCAAAGCGAAGATTGAGGCCGAAGAAGAAAACTTCGATTTCTCTATCCTCGATAAAGTGGTTGAAGAAGCGAACAATATCGATATTCGCGATATCGCCCAGCAGACGCAGCAGACAGTGGTAGAAGTGGAAACCGTGAGCGGTTTCGGCCCGAATGACGTAATCCTTGATATCCGTTCTGTGGATGAACAGGATGATAAACCGCTGAAGGTTGAAGGTGTGGACGTCGTTTCTCTGCCATTCTACAAGCTGAGCACTAAATTCGGCGATCTGGACCAGAGTAAAACCTGGCTGCTGTGGTGTGAACGCGGGGTGATGAGTCGCCTGCAGGCGCTTTATCTGCGCGAGCAGGGCTTTGAAAATGTGAAGGTGTATCGCCCGTAATTGAGTAAACATCGTGTTGTAGGCCGGATAAGGCGGTTACGCCGCCATCCGGCAATATAACGATATTATTCAAAACGAACGGGAAGCGTCTTCCCGTTCGACTCCCAGACCCCCTGATAGACACCGTCTTTTAACTCTAGCGTTATCTTCTCTTGCGTTTGTTCAGCCGCAGATGTCTTCAGTTCATAATGTTGATTGTCGGCTGTGTCGCATTTGCCGGTCAATTCAATCGGTGCGCCAAATTTTTGGTAAAAGTAAGCCCCTTCAAAAAAATCACCGTATTTGCAGTCCACCTTCAACACAATACGCATGCTTTTTCCCAGCGTGCCGTACATGACTTTGCCATCAATGCCGGGCGCTGGCGAAACTGGTGTTGTACTCTTTGCGGTAGTCAGATATTGGCCGTACGGTGTGAGCTGATTTTGCAGTTCCGCGGTTGGGATTTTCGTTGTGAAATCACCCAACTCGTCGAGCGCACGGCTGGCGTGGTTGCTACAGCGTCCGTTCAGGAAAGCCAGATGGTCTTTTTGCAGGGAGAATTTGTCGATGTAGTACAAACCGTCGGTGTAGGTTGCGCACGATGCGTAGAATTCGGCATAGTTAAAATCTTCACCTTTCTCTTCTTTTATTTGTTCTGGTGTTTGCGAATTATGCGCAGTAACAAAGGTATCGATTTGGCCGCGGATATCTTTTCTGATACGGGTGTTTAATTCGGCGATTGTAGCCCGGGAAAAGAGATCGTTAAGGGTAATTGCCGCACCGCTGGCTAAATCGAAGCTGATCGGCACATTGTACGACTCGCAATACGCCCCGCAACCTTCGATAAACATGTTGAGCGTCAGGATTTTTGCGTCGCGATACTCAACCGTGTAGTCAAGGTTTGCGGTGGGATTCATGGCTGATTTCGCAAACTGATTTACTGTGGCCTGTGGAGTATTACCCGGTAGCTGATTGATAAAGCTTGCGAAAATATAATCGTTAATGCGTTTTGCAACTTTGGGGTTATCCGTCGAGGAAAACCATGGCAAGCGATACTGCATTTCAGTGCTTCCGGGATAGCGATATTCAATACTCTTTATTTCGAGTTGTGTCGCTGTGGCATAACCGGAAAGGAGCAGTAAAGCCACTCCACTCAGATATCCTTTCATTATGATTCCTTATAAGGGAGTGGCTCGAAGATTTACTCGTAATAGTTATAGATTCCCGCGGCCATCACCAGTTGTGACGCCACCTCGTGAGCTTTTTCGCGACTCACCAGCAGATCAATGATTTTCAAACCGAAATCAATGGAAGTCCCCGGTCCCTGGCTGGTTAACAGGTTGACGCGCGGATCCCATACGACGCGCTTGTCCTGCCACTGGTCAGCGGGAATTTGGTCTTTCAGCGCCGGAAAACCGGTCATGTTACCGATGGGGAAAATATCGTGTGGGACGAGTACGGTGGCGGCCGCGGCGCAAATTGCCGCGACAATGCGCCCGGAGCGATGAAACTGTTTCACGGTTTCGATAAGCAGCGGGCTGTCGCGAAAACACTCGGCGCCTTTAATACCGCCCGGCAGCACGATAATGTCGAAATCGCCGTCAGCAACTTCGACTAATGGCGCATCCGCCAACAGCTTCACTCCGCGTGAGCAGACGATCGTCAGGTCGCCATCGCTGGCGACGCTGGCGGTAGTGACCTTAATTCCGCCGCGAACCAGCAGATCGATAGTGGTGACCGCTTCGGTCTCTTCACTACCAGGGGCGAGACATACCAGTGCTTGAGCGCTCATACTCACTTTCCTTTCTCTTTACCATTTCAAACAGTTGGGCGTTTTCCGGGACGGCGATGCCGTGCGCGCGGGCGCGTTTTAACAAATATCCGGTAATGTAGTCGATCTCTGTATGACGCAGGGCACGAATGTCTTGCAGCATTGATGAGATATTTTCCGCCGTACTGTCAATCACTTGCTCGACATAATAGCGTAAATCATCCACAGATGTATGGTGGCCTTCGCGTTCAATGACCGCGGCCACTTCCTCGCAGATGAGTGCTATTTTTTCAGGATGATGGCGTAACTCGCCGTTTGGGCAATCCCATAATGCGGTCAGCGGGTTAATGACGCAGTTGACGGCCAGCTTTCGCCACAGTTCGGCGCGAATAGTGTCGTGCCAGGCGACGTCCGGTAGCACCTCTTGCAGGACTTCAGCCAGATAACTGAAATCACCGTCTTGTTCACGCGCAGGACCAATGCGCGTTGTTCCCTGAGCGACATGAATGATGACGTTGCCGTCACGGCGTGCTGCGTGGGTGGTGGTACCTATCAGCAGAGGTTGCTTAATGTTATGCAGCTCTTCAATTGTCCCCATGCCGTTGTGAATCAGCAGAATGGGAGTGGGTTCAGGCAGAATTGCGGCCAGGCCTTTTACCGCATCAGAAACCTGCCAGGCTTTCAGGGTGACCAGTAGCAGGTCGCTTTTTGCCAAAAAGTCGGGGTCGTTTGCCGTCAGGGATTCATTAAAAACTGACCCATCCGTGTCGATCAGGTTTACGCTGCAATAGGGTTGCGGTACGCGTAGCCACCCTTGCACCTCATGTCCATGTTTGCATAGCGCGGTAAGCCAAAGCTGTCCTAGCGCTCCACATCCCAGTACGGTAATTTTCATTCTTCCTCCTCACCTGCAACAGCACCAGGTGTTAATCCATATCGGCCGTACCCCATTATTGTTCGCAGGTATCAGTACCACGTACAATTAAAGGATACAGCCTAGTATAGCGCTGTCTGTTGGGTAACTTTGCAGGTATTATGCTTCGCATCAAAAATGAAGGGAGAGGAAAAGATGCCATCTTTCGATATTGTCTCTGAAGTTGATCTTCAGGAAGCCCGTAACGCGGTAGATAACGCCAGCCGCGAAGTGGAGTCACGCTTTGATTTTCGTGGCGTTGAAGCGACTTTTGAGCTGAATGAGTCAAATAAGACGATTAAGGTGCTGAGCGAATCTGATTTTCAGGTCAATCAGTTGCTGGATATTCTGCGTGCCAAGCTGCTCAAACGCGGTATTGAAGGCACGTCGCTGGACGTACCAGAAACCTTCGTGCACAGCGGTAAAACCTGGTTTGTTGAAGCTAAGCTGAAACAAGGCATTGAAAGTGCAGTGCAAAAGAAGATCGTTAAGCTGATCAAAGACAGCAAACTGAAGGTGCAGGCGCAGATTCAGGGCGAAGAAATCCGTGTAACCGGCAAGGCGCGTGACGACCTGCAATCCGTTATGGCGCTGGTTCGCGGCGGCGACCTCGGTCAACCGTTCCAGTTCAAGAACTTCCGCGATTAAGTCGTTATGTCAGATGGCGTAAGCCGCCATCTGACAAATCTCATCTTTACGCCTGCCTGATGGCCTGCTCAACCTCAAATCGATTGGTGACTTTGCTGTCGATTTTCACGTAGGCCGAATGTTCTTTCGCGACAATTAACACTTCGCTTATCCCTTCTTTAGCCAGCAGACGCTGCTTCAGGGTGTCATCCGCAGCAATTTCAGGTGGGATTTCCACCCGCAGGCTGCTGACATACGGCGGCTCTTTCATTGTACTCGCCACCAATAACCACACTGCCGCCAGAAGCGCACCGGCCAGGAATACGGCCTGACCATCAAACATTTCAACCACCCAACCGCCGAGAGAACCGCCAATCGCCACGCCAAGAAACTGGCTGGTGGAGTAAACGCCCATTGCCGTGCCTTTATAGCCAGCCGGAGACTCTTTACTGATAAGCGAGGGGAGGAGGGCTTCCATCAGGTTGAAGGCGAGGAAGAATATCTGCACGCCCGCAATCAACCCCCAGAAACGCACGTTAGCGCTCCACAATACAATCTCTGCAATAAGTATCAGTAACACGCAGGCGAGGAACACGCGTTTCATGCGGCGCTTCACTTCGGCGTAAATGATGAACGGCACCACGGAAACAAAAGACAGCAGCATCGTCACCAGATAAATTTTCCAGTGCTCTGCGGCGGGGAAGCCTGCTTTCGCCAGTTGGCCTGGTAAGGCAACGAAGGTGGACATCAGCAATATGTGCAGACACATGATGCCAAAGTTGAGCTTCAGCAGTTTGGGCTCTGCCAGCACTTTACTGAAGCTGCCTTTTACCATCCCCGACTCGCGGTTCAGCACGTGGGTAGTGCTATTGGGAACGACCCAAATGGTCAGCACGATACCCGTGGTAGCAAGGGCTGCAATCATCCAGAACAGCGCGTGTAGCCCCAGCGCATGGGTAACTATTGGTCCCAGCACCATCGCAATGGCGAAGGTGATACCAAAGCTGACACCGATAAACGCCATCGCTTTGGTACGGTTTTGCTCACGGGTTAAGTCGGAAAGTAGCGCCATTACGGCAGCAGCAATCGCGCCAGAGCCTTGCAAGGCCCGGCCAAGAATAATTCCCCAGATTGAATCGGAGAGAGCAGCAATTATGCTGCCGAGAACAAATACCGCCAGCCCGCCGACAATAAGCGGCTTACGACCGATGCGGTCAGAGAGCAGGCCAAAGGGGATCTGGAAGACGGCTTGAGCCAGACCATATATGCCGATGGCAAGGCCTATCAGCGCTTCGCTGGCACCCTGTAGCGCCATACCGTACGTGGTCAGAACTGGCAGGACCATAAACATGCCAAGCATGCGCAACGAGAATACGGTCCCTAAACCCCAGGTGGCGCGCAACTCACCGGGCGTCATTTTGTAATCGTTCATTCCCACCTCTGTATTAATTTCGCGCCTAGTGTAAAGCGGGGAAGGGGTGGGGTAAACCTCTACGATATGTGGAATTGTGTAGTGGGATAATTGAAATAATTACTTTCGCAACTAATTTACTTGCGATAATTACAGGTGTAGTCTTTTTGTGGTTATTACTAATGGAAACAGGGAAAAGGAAAATGGCAATTCCAGGCAATATGTGGATTTATGACGATGGTGGCGCGCTGATAAAGGGCGGGTGTGACGTAAAGGGAAGAGAATACAGTATTGAATTTAAAGGTTTTCATCATAATCTGTCTATTCCCACTGATAATGGTACAGGCAAGCCAACAGGCACTCGCCAACATTCACCGATGATGATAGTCAAAGAGTTTGACTACTCTAGTCCGTATTTATACAAAGCGGTCGCTTCTGGTCAGAATCTTAAGTCCGCAGAGATTCGTTGGTACAAAATTAATGATGCGGGTCAGGAAGTGGAGTATTTCAACATGCTGCTCGAGGGCGTGCGGATTGTCTCGGTCTCTCCTACTATGGCTGGGCCAGAAGACAAAAACAACAATCACCTTGAAACCATAGAATTACGCTACGAAAAAATCACCTGGAAGCATTGCGACGGGAACATTATCTATACCGACGCATGGAATGACCGGCAGACGGCATAATGGGTGATTGAATGGACACCACTGAAGAAGCGAATGGAACCTATTGGTATCATGGTCACAGCAATCTATCAGCTGGGGAATTGTATGATCTCATCTTTCTGGAACAGTTTTGTGATGAGTTAGGAATTGGCATTGAATCGGGAGCCGCTATTCTGGCTGGTCAGCCCTGGTTAAAGACAAGGCAAAAACCACGAGACGCGACTAAAGGAACAAGTGTTGCCTCAAAGTACGCAAGAATTATACTGAGAGATATGCGATTACCTTTTGGTCTCAGAGTTAAAACACCAGTTGGTTTTACCATGAAGAAAACTAACAAGGTTGCTGCTGTGATTGGGCGTTATTGCCCTTGGTTAGGATGGGTGGCGTTAACCAACGCTATTTACCAGATCTCACGGCGTACACAGAATAAATACAATCTGATTGCCCGCCCAAAAGATCGCATACAGTGGACATCTTTCTAATGAGCATACAAAATGAAGTGTTGAAGCTATTCAGGAAGGAGATACCTGGATACGACGATAAAGACGGAAATGAGATCCCATTAGAATTGGACACAGATTTATTCGATGAGCCACGAGACGACCTCTCAGATGCAGTAGAAGAGTTTCAGAAAGTATTCAATGTAGATTTATCGAATGTTGACTGGACCCGCTATTTTCCTTGGGAAAACACGCCTCTTCTGACTCGGTGGTTCAAAGCTAACCGGGAAGAAGTGGAAGCAACACGCATACCGTTAACCGTAAGGATGTTTGCTGAGTCGGCTGAAGCGGGGAAATGGCTTTTTGAGGTCTGGGATGATAAACAAAAAGACGAGACCTAATGCTCTCCAAACTGCTTAGTAATAAAAAAGGGTGCCGAAGCACCCTTTTTCGTATCTGCAGATTCTTACCAGACGTAAGTCAGCAGGTTCTGCGAGTTTGGCACCATAAAGTCGACGGACATCATCACGCTGAGCGCGGTAATGGCGATGATGGAGAAGCCGAACAGCTTGCGCGCCCAGACTCTGTCATCTTCCACTTTATAACCGCGCAGCGCCATGCCCAACCACCAGACGCTTACCGCCGCCGCAACAATCAGGTATTTATAACCTGCATAACCGCCCAGGGTTAGCATCAGCGTGGCGATAGCAAATGCCACGATATACAGCGTGATATGGTTCTTCGCGACCGAAATGCCTTTTACCACTGGCAGTACAGGGATGTTGGCAGCCTGATAATCCTTGAAGCGGAAAATCGCAATCGCGTAAGAGTGCGGCATTTGCCACAGGCTGAAGATAGCCAGCAGAATCAGCGCACCGCTATCGAACTCACCGGTTACGGCGCAGTAGCCAATCACCGGCGGCGCAGCGCCGGAGAGTGAGCCAATCAGCGTACCGTAAACGGAATGGCGCTTCATATACAGGCTATAAACGCCCACATAGACCACGAAGCCCATTACCCCCAGCCAGCAGGCCAGAGGGTTCGCGCCAAACCACAGCAGCATAAAGCCAGCAATACCCAGCAGGGTGGCGTATACCAGCGAGACCGCAGGGGAAATCAGACCTTTAACCAGCACGCGGTTTTTGGTCCTCTCCATCTTCCTGTCGATATCCCTGTCGATGTAGTTGTTAAATACACAACCCGACGCCACAACCAGTGACACCCCAACCAGCGTGTAGATAAACAGGGGATAATCAATGCTGCCTTTCGAGGCCAGCAGGAATCCCCCAATCACCGAGATCAGGTTGCCAAAGATGATGCCTGGTTTCGTTACTTGCAGGTATTGCTTAAACATCATAATCGCCGCTCTTAGTGCATCATCATGTTGTAGTTAAGGTTCCACATAATCCAGATGGAGCCCACAACCAGGATGGCGATGATTAGCACAGTAAAGACAAAGGCCGTCATGTTCCAACCTTCATCAGATTTGCTATTCATGTGCAGGAAGCACACCAGGTGCACCAGAATCTGTACCACTGCCATTGCCAGAATAGTTCCCAGAATGACGGCCGGTGAGGCAGAACCTGTCATCACCATCCAAAACGGAATGACCGTCAGGATGATCGACAGGATAAAACCTGTCATGTAGGTTTTTACGCTGCCATGGGATGCGCCGCCGCTCTCGTTAGAATGACTCATTACATCGCCCCCATCAGATAAACAACAGTGAACACACAGATCCACACCACATCCAGGAAGTGCCAGAACAGGCTCAGGCACATGATGCGGGTACGGTTAGTACTGGTCAGACCGCGACGAGCAACTTGCACCATCAGCACCGCCATCCAGATAAGACCGGAG
This sequence comes from Citrobacter sp. B72, assembly GCF_016894305.1. Lineage (NCBI taxonomy): Bacteria > Pseudomonadati > Pseudomonadota > Gammaproteobacteria > Enterobacterales > Enterobacteriaceae > Citrobacter > Citrobacter sp. B72. Next base: position 3,632,267 of record NZ_CP069801.1, on the reverse strand, counting down.
GTGACGTGCAGACCGTGCGTACCGACCAGCGCGAAGAACGCAGACAGGAAGCCGCTGCGATCCGGGCCCATACCGTTAACAATCAGGTGATGGAATTCATAGAGTTCCATCCCGATGAATCCGGCACCGAACAAGAAGGTCAACGCCAGCCAGGAGATAACCTGGCTCTTGTTGTTCTTGTACATGGCAATCGCTGCCATGCCGTAAGTAATGGAGCTGAATAACAGCAGGAATGTTTCAACCAGAACGAATGGCAGTTCAAAAATGTCCTTACCTGTCGGGCCACCTGCGGTGCCGTTCACCAGAACGGCATAGGTTGCAAACAGAATAGAGAACAGAATGCAGTCGCTCATCAGGTAGACCCAGAATCCGAAGATCTTGGTCTGGCCTGCATCGTGGTGCCCGTGTTCGTGCGCGTGGGCAGTCGCGTGCGTTAAAGTATCAGTTGCCATTTTTCAGCCCTGCCTTAGTAATCTCATCGAAATGCTGGTTTTCCAGTTTTTCGACTTCCGGGACCGGCACGTAGTAATCCACGTCTTCATCAAAGCTTTTCACAATCCAGCTGATGATCATGCCTGCGAAGCTTGCAATCGCCAGCCACCAGATATGCCAGATCATGGCGAAACCAAACAGTGTTGCGAAGGCGGTAATGACGATACCGGCACCGCTGTTCTTCGGCATATGAATTTCTTCATAGTGCGCAGGCTGCTTGTACGCTTCACCTTTTTCTTTCATTTCCCAGAAGGCATCACGCTCGTGAACGTGCGGCACAACGGCAAAGTTATAGAACGGAGGCGGGGAAGAGGTTGCCCACTCCAGCGTACGACCACCCCATGGGTCACCGGTCAGGTCACGGTTCTGCTCGCGGTCGCGAATAGAAACAAAGATCTGAATCAACTGGCACAGGATACCCAGTGCAATCAGCGCGGCGCCGCAGGCGGCAACGACCAGCATCGGATGGAACTGTGGATCAATCTGCTGGCTGAGGCGACGGGTCATACCCATGAAGCCCAGCACGTACAGCGGCATAAATGCTACGAAGAAGCCGATGATCCAGAACCAGAATGCGCGTTTACCCCAGGTTTCGTTCAGCGTGAAGCCAAACGCTTTTGGCCACCAGTAGGTCATACCAGCGAAGCATCCAAATACAACGCCGCCGATGATAACGTTATGGAAGTGCGCAATCAGGAACAGACTGTTGTGCAGAACGAAGTCCGCACCCGGCACCGCCAGCAGTACACCGGTCATGCCGCCGACTGAGAAGGTGACGATAAAGCCAATCGTCCACAGCATTGCTGAGTGGAATACGATACGGCCCTGATACATGGTGAACAGCCAGTTGAAGATCTTCACCCCGGTCGGGATGGCGATAATCATGGTGGTGATACCGAAGAAGGCGTTTACGTTAGCGCCTGCACCCATGGTGAAGAAGTGGTGCAGCCAAACAACGAACGACAGAACGGTGATACACACGGTTGCCCACACCAGCGAGGTGTAACCAAACAGACGTTTACGCGAGAAGGTTGCTGCGATTTCGGAGAACACACCGAAGACTGGCAGAACCAGAATGTACACTTCCGGATGGCCCCAGGCCCAAATCAGGTTGATGTACATCATCATGTTGCCGCCCATATCGTTGGTAAAGAAATGGGTGCCCAGATAGCGATCCAGGGTCAGCAACGCGACGGTAACCGTCAGGATTGGGAAAGAAGCGATGATCAGGATGTTCGCGCAAAGAGATGCCCAGCTAAACACCGGCATCTTGAACATGGTCATTCCTGGTGCACGCATCTTAATGATGGTCACAAAGAAGTTGATACCGGTCAGGGTTGTACCAATACCGGACAACTGGACTGCCCATATCCAATAGTCGACCCCGACGCTTGGACTGTACTCTATTCCCGAAAGTGGCGGATACGCCAGCCAACCGGTCTGCGCGAATTCACCCACGCCCAGAGAAAGGTTAACCAGGATTACGCCGACAACGGTGAACCAGAAGCTCAGGTTGTTCAGGAACGGGAATGCAACGTCACGTGCGCCGATCTGCAGCGGAACCACCAGGTTCATCAGACCGATAACAAATGGCATTGCCACGAAGAAGATCATAATCACGCCGTGAGCCGTGAAGATCTGGTCGTAGTGGTGAGGAGGCAGGAAGCCCGCTTCACCTGCAGAAGCCAGCGCTTGCTGACTACGCATCATGATGGCGTCGGCAAAGCCACGAATCAACATGACGATTGCGACGATGACATACATGATGCCAAGGCGTTTGTGGTCAACCGAGGTTAGCCACTCTTTCCACAGGTAGGTCCACTTACCGAAGTAAGTGATAAGGCCCAGTAAGGCCGCACCACCGATGATAATGGCAGCAATCGTAACCATGACAATAGGTTCATGGAACGGAACTGCATCCAGCGTCAATTTTCCGAACATCGTATTCTTCCTCGGCCCCTTAGTGAGCGGATTCCGCGTGGCTCATGTCCATGCCTTCCATGCCTTCGTGTGCGCTGTGCTCACCTTCGGGTTGGGTCATGTCCATGCTCTTACCGTGAGCCATAAATTTGTTAATAACGTCTTTAAACAAATCCGGTTTCACGTTGGAGAAGTATTCCACCTGGTTGTATTCGCTTGGCGCAGCCACTTTCTCGAACGCTGCCATGTCGCTCATGGTGTTCGTGGACTGTTTAGCTTTAGCAACCCATTGGTCGAATTCGGCGCGGTCCTTTGTTGCGATAGCCTTGAACTTCATACCGGAGAAGCCTGGTCCGCTATAACTTGCGGAGATACCATCATAAGTACCGACTTCGTTGGCGATCAGATGCAGTCGAGTCTGCATACCGGCCATGGCATAAATCTGGCTACCCAGACGCGGGATAAAGAAGGAGTTCATCACGGAGTTGGAAGTCACTTTGAATTCAACCGGAGTATTCGCCGGGAAGGCGATTTCATTCACGGTAGCGATACCCTGTTCCGGATAGATGAAGAACCATTTCCAGTCCATGGAAACCACTTCGATGGTAATGGGCTTCTCGTCATGCGCCAGCGGTTTGCTTGGCTCAAGAGCGTGAGTGGTTTTCCAGGTCAGAACGGCAAGGAAAATGATGATTAAGATCGGCACCGTCCAGACCACAGCTTCCACTTTATTGGAGTGTGACCAGTTCGGGCTGTACTTCGCATCTTTATTGCTTGCACGATACTTCCAGGCAAAACCAACAGCCATCAAGATGGCGGGAATAACGACAATCAACATCAGGCCAAATGCCGTCAGTATCAATGACCGTTGTTCCAGTCCAATCTGTCCTTTAGGGTCAAGCAGCGCAGAATTACAGCCACTGAGTAATGCAGTGCCTGCAATTAATGACAACCATCCCAAACTTTTATTGTATTTCCTGAGTCTCATTTAACGACCTCAATTCCACGGGACCGGGTGGCGTTTAAAGTGTGAGGGCATTTTACGGGAAGGTTACATTACTGTAAACATCTCTAGATCTGTGTTACTGGGTTCTGCCGTGCATGTCACATATGTTGCAATATATGTCGCTTTGGCTTTAAGAACCTGTTGCAACATCACGTTATAACGAAAGCGGGCAGGTGGGGGGCGTACTGAGGGCAATTGGTATAACCAATACGAAAATAAAACAATTGCTTAACAATTGATTATCAATAAACGGACAATTGAGGAACAAAAAATAAATCTTTCTTGGCTGAATCGAGTAAGGAAAATAGTATATATAAAAGGCGTCAATAATTTCCAAATTCTTTGGCGCACAAAATAACAAATATTATTTTTAGCAGTTGTTGCTTATTTCGCCGTTATAATTACGTAGGGTGATTACAACGACCAAATATGCTCGTCATACTTCAAGCTACGGGTGTGTTGGCTTTCCTCGCTCACCCCAGTCACTTACTTATGTAAGCTCCTGGGGATTTGCTGCGTCGCCGCCTTCCCGTAACTCGAATTATTTAGAGCATAAATATGCAACATCATGCCAGACGGGTTTTGCGCAGTGCCAGATAATCAAGCAATCCACCAAAAACGACCCCGCAGACCGCGACCACCACTGAGACTTCAAGCAGTTCCGGCAGGAAGGAGAAGTTGGTGTAATCCATCGCGTTCATGGTTAACAGCAGCAGCCAAACCAGCAGCAGGCAGCAGCCCACAACTAGCGTCATTAATGCCAGACTGTATGCTCCACGAAATTCCGTGCGCGGAATGAAGCTTTCATTTTGCCAGCTATGTTCCAGGGTCTGGCGACATACCAGCAGCAGTATCAGACCGGGGATCGCGGCAAACACGGAGAACAGATAAAACGTCGGCCAGCCGTGTGCTTCGACAAACCAACCCGCTACCGGGCCAACGTAAACGCGACCAACGGCTGAAAGCGCGGAGAGCAGGGCGAACTGGGTCGCTGAGAAGGACTTATTGCACAGCGTCATTAATAAAGCGACAAATGCCGCCGTGCCCATTCCGCCGCACAGGTTTTCAAAGAAGACGGCCGCCGCCATGCTGAACATGTGTTTGTCAGTGATGGACAGTAGCCAGTAGCCCGCATTCGACGCCCCTTGCAGGATGCCGAAAATAAGCAATGCGCGAAACAGCGAAAGGCGCTGCATCAGGATCCCACCGTACAGCGCGCCAACAATGGTCGCCAGTAGCCCCAGCGTCTTATTCACCACGCCAACTTCACCCGCATCAAACCCAACGCCGCGGATTAAAAAGGTGGTGGTCAGGCTCATGGCGAAAGCATCCCCGAGCTTATACAGCACAATAAGCAGCAGGATCAGCCATGCGTTGTTACGACCAAAGAAGTCTCGCAGCGGAGCCGCAACTGCCTGTTCCAGCGTTTTAGGCACCGGAATGGTGTCAGTTGGTTCAGGTGCTAACAGAGTGGCGATGATACAGGGAATCAACAGTGCAGCCATCAGCCAGTACATCCCTTGCCAGCCCAGCCAGCGATCGGCCATCCACAAGGCCAATCCGCCTGAAACCAGCATCCCTAGTCGATAGCCCAGCACGCTAATAGCCGCGCCGGTGCCGCGCTCTTCTGCGGGCAATACGTCGGTTTTCCAGGCATCAAAGACGATATCCTGCGATGCCGAGCAAAAAGCGATCACTACTGCGAGTGCGGCCATCCAGCGTAACTGTGTGCCAGGCTCCAGAAAGCCCATCGCGGCGATAGAAATTAACAACAGCACCTGGGTCGCCAGCAGCCAGCCGCGACGTCGACCTAAAAACGATGGCGTATAGCGGTCCATCAACGGGGACCAGAGAAATTTAAATACGTAGGCCTGACCGACCAGGGAAAAGAAACCGATGGTTTTAAGATCGATATTCTCGACCGTCATCCACGCCTGAAGCGTACCGGAGGTGAGTGCGAGCGGTAAACCGGAGGCGAACCCCAGAATGAGCAGGATAGCTGAGCGTGGCTGCTGAAAAATACGTAAGTATTGACTGGACATGGGCTTCTATAGGCCCGACGAACGCCGGGCCATATGGGCAGAAATTAACGAGCGTTCTGCTTGATGAAATCGTGAACGCTGGTGTCCTGAGACATATCAGCGATGGTGTCGGTCAGCACGCTGTTAACGGCATCAGCGATATTTTTGTTAGAGGCTTGCAGTGCACCTTCAACAGAATAGCTTGCGCGGTAGTTTTTGGTCATCTTGTTGCCGTTGGCGGCGGTAGCAATGATGGCGATGTCTGCTTTGGTGGCGATGTTATAGCGCACGCTACCCTGAGACACGTCAGCATACAGCTGGTTAACAATGATTTGCAGGTTGACTGCACCGTTTGGTCCAATCATATAACCACGTGCTGTCATCTGTTTTTCCAGTACTTCTTGCAACAGGAAACGCAGGTCGCGGGACGCGGTCAGGGTCACCAACTGGTTGTCGCGGGTGACTTTTGCCAGCGCTTGATCCTGGCGCTGGTCGGCTCCGTTGATGCTAACGGTCACGCCCATCAGGCTCGGGTCCTGCTGTGGCAGGGTAATTTTCGGGGAGACTTCAATAGTGGTCGGCGGTGTTGCGCATCCAGCTAACATAAACAGCGCGACAAACGGGACGAGGATTTTTTTAAACATGCCAGGGCTCTCAGCGAATCTAAATTGTATGGTTAGAGAAAATTCCCGCCATCATAACATCGCCAACGATGAGGGGAAGTGGGTAACGCATGTAAATTCATTGTGTTGTCCGTTTTATGACTTTGTGGAGACTATAAACGGACTTTTTGCAATAAATTGGAGTGAGGAATCAGTGAACTTCATCCGTTTGAATGAGAAAATCAGACAAGCGCTAATTTTTTGTTGCTAAGGTGTAATGAAAACGGTAAAAGCGGCTAGTATTTAAAGGGATGGGTGACATCTCAGCGTTGTCGGAGGAAAAATTTCATGATGATTCGTGAGCAAATAGAAGAAAAATTAAGGGCAGCGTTCGAACCCGTGTTCCTCGAAGTTGTGGATGAAAGCTATCGTCACAATGTCCCGGCTGGTTCTGAAAGCCACTTTAAGGTTGTACTGGTTAGCGATCGCTTTACAGGTGAACGTTTTCTTAATCGTCATCGGATGATTTACAGCACGTTAACGGCGGAGCTTTCCACAACCGTTCATGCGCTTGCCCTGCATACCTACACTATTAAGGAGTGGGAAGCGTTGCAGGATACGATTTTTGCATCGCCTCCGTGTCGTGGAGCGGGAAGCATCGCGTAAAAACGGATTTGCAACAACCGACGCTTTTCCAGTATGTTGCTACAGATTATGTGAAAACGGCCTGCGGGCCGTTTTGTTTTGTCTGAATTCTGGGGCAGTCGTACAGTATTCAGACAAAAATTAGCCGGGAATTGTGAAAAAAGCCGCAGCAACGCGCGATAACCGTTCTCGACTCATAAAAGTGATGCCGCTATAATGCGCGTCTTATTTTTCGGAATGTCTTCGGGATGATTCTGACGACAGGGAATGTGATTGCTTATGAGAACATCCCAGTTCCGCGAAGCCAACAACCTGTGCTTGCGGAGAAGAGTTGACCGAGCACTGTGATTTTTTGAGGTAACAAGATGCAAGTTTCAGTTGAAACCACTCAAGGCCTTGGCCGCCGTGTAACGATTACTATCGCTGCTGACAGCATCGAGACCGCTGTGAAAAGCGAGCTGGTCAACGTAGCGAAGAAAGTGCGTATTGACGGTTTCCGCAAAGGAAAAGTACCGATGAATGTTGTTGCTCAGCGTTATGGCGCGTCTGTTCGCCAGGACGTTCTGGGTGACCTGATGAGCCGCAACTTCGTTGACGCGATCATCAAAGAAAAAATCAATCCGGCTGGCGCACCGAACTACGTTCCGGGCGAATACAAACTGGGTGAAGATTTTACTTACGCGGTAGAGTTTGAAGTTTACCCGGAAGTTGAGCTGACTGGCCTGGAAGCAATCGAAGTTGAAAAACCGGTTGTTGAAGTTACCGACGCTGACGTTGACGTAATGCTGGACACCCTGCGCAAGCAGCAGGCTACCTGGAAAGACAAAGACGGCGCTGCTGATGCAGAAGACCGTGTAACCATCGACTTCACCGGTTCTGTAGACGGCGAAGAGTTCGAAGGCGGCAAAGCGTCTGACTTCGTACTGGCGATGGGCCAGGGTCGTATGATCCCGGGCTTTGAAGAAGGCGTTAAAGGCCACAAAGCTGGCGAAGAGTTCACTATCGACGTGACCTTCCCGGAAGAGTACCACGCTGAAAACCTGAAAGGTAAAGCTGCGAAGTTCGTTATCAACCTGAAGAAAGTTGAAGAACGCGAACTGCCAGAACTGACTGAAGAATTCATCAAACGTTTCGGCGTTGAAGATGGTTCCGTAGCAGGTCTGCGCGCTGAAGTCCGTAAAAACATGGAACGCGAGCTGAAAGGCGCTGTGCGTAACCGCGTTAAGTCTCAGGCGATCGAAGGTCTGGTAAAAGCTAACGACATCGACGTTCCGGCTGCTCTGATCGACAGCGAAATCGACGTTCTGCGTCGTCAGGCTGCACAACGTTTCGGCGGCAACGAGAAACAAGCTCTGGAACTGCCGCGTGAACTGTTCGAAGAACAGGCTAAGCGTCGCGTAGTTGTTGGTCTGCTGCTGGGCGAAGTGATTCGTACCAACGAACTGAAAGCTGACGAAGATCGCGTTAAAGGCCTGATCGAAGAGATGGCTTCTGCTTACGAAGATCCGAAAGAAGTTGTTGAGTTCTACAGCAAAAACAAAGAGCTGATGGACAACATGCGTAACGTCGCTCTGGAAGAGCAGGCTGTTGAAGCCGTTCTGGCGAAAGCGAAAGTGACTGAAAAAGCCACTTCCTTCAACGAACTGATGAACCAGCAGGCGTAATTCGTCGCTTTTTTAGCTCGAATTTCGTACGCAAGCCCGTCACCTTTTGGTGGCGGGTTTTTTTTTGTCACGCATTTTGCATGGGAAGAGTGCGAAAACAGCGTTTCAGTGTTAGCGTTACAACAAAAGATTGTTATGCTTGAATTATGGCGATGTCGTACCCATTACTGAGGGACTAGCTGATAATCCGTCCATAAGGTTACAATCAGCACAGCAGGTTTTTTCAAATTTTATCCAGGAGACGGAAATGTCATACAGCGGCGAACGAGATAACTTTGCACCCCATATGGCGCTGGTGCCGATGGTCATTGAACAGACCTCACGTGGTGAGCGCTCTTTTGATATCTATTCTCGTCTACTTAAGGAACGCGTCATTTTTCTGACCGGCCAGGTCGAAGACCATATGGCTAACCTGATCGTGGCGCAGATGCTGTTCCTGGAAGCAGAAAACCCAGAAAAAGATATCTACCTGTACATCAACTCCCCTGGTGGAGTGATCACTGCCGGGATGTCTATCTATGACACCATGCAGTTTATTAAGCCGGACGTCAGCACCATTTGTATGGGCCAGGCGGCCTCAATGGGTGCGTTCCTGCTGACCGCCGGGGCGAAAGGCAAACGTTTTTGCCTGCCTAACTCTCGCGTCATGATCCACCAGCCTCTGGGCGGTTACCAGGGCCAGGCAACGGATATTGAAATTCATGCCCGTGAAATCCTGAAGGTAAAAGGGCGCATGAACGAACTTATGGCGCATCATACGGGTCAATCTCTTGAGCAGATTGAACGTGATACCGAGCGCGATCGCTTCCTCTCCGCTTCTGAAGCGGTAGAGTACGGTCTGGTCGACTCGATTTTGACCCATCGTAATTAATGCCCAGTGCGCAGGTGTGCCGCTATAATTACCTGGAGCGGCACAACGCTGACTAGCGTCTTGCGCCTGAGAATGGCATTTGCGTCGTCGTGTGCGGCACAAAGAACAAAGAAGAGGTTTTGACCCATGACAGATAAACGCAAAGATGGCTCGGGCAAATTGTTGTACTGCTCTTTTTGCGGCAAAAGCCAGCATGAAGTGCGTAAGCTGATTGCCGGTCCATCCGTGTATATCTGCGACGAATGTGTTGATTTATGCAACGACATCATTCGCGAAGAGATTAAGGAAGTAGCACCGCACCGTGAACGCAGTGCGCTGCCGACGCCACATGAAATTCGCAACCACCTGGACGATTACGTTATCGGTCAGGAGCAGGCGAAGAAAGTGCTGGCGGTCGCGGTATACAACCATTACAAACGTCTGCGCAACGGCGACACCAGCAATGGCGTCGAGTTGGGCAAAAGTAACATCCTGCTGATTGGCCCGACGGGTTCCGGTAAAACGCTGCTGGCTGAAACGCTGGCGCGCCTGCTGGACGTTCCGTTCACCATGGCTGATGCCACCACGCTGACCGAAGCCGGTTATGTGGGTGAAGATGTTGAAAATATTATTCAGAAGCTGTTGCAGAAGTGCGATTACGACGTGCAGAAAGCACAGCGTGGGATCGTCTATATCGATGAGATCGACAAGATTTCTCGTAAGTCTGATAACCCATCTATTACCCGTGACGTTTCCGGCGAAGGTGTACAGCAGGCGCTGTTGAAACTGATCGAAGGGACGGTTGCTGCCGTTCCGCCACAGGGTGGTCGTAAACATCCTCAGCAGGAATTCCTGCAGGTTGATACCTCCAAGATCCTGTTTATCTGCGGTGGTGCCTTTGCCGGTCTGGATAAAGTGATTGCTAACCGTGTTGAAACCGGCTCCGGCATTGGTTTTGGCGCAACGGTAAAAGCACAGTCTGATAAAGCCAGCGAAGGTGAACTGCTGTCGCAGGTTGAACCGGAAGATCTGATCAAATTTGGTCTGATCCCTGAGTTCATCGGTCGTCTGCCGGTTGTGGCAACGCTGAGCGAGCTGAGCGAAGAAGCGTTGATCCAGATCCTCAAAGAGCCGAAAAACGCCCTGACCAAGCAGTACCAGGCGCTGTTCAATCTTGAAGGTGTCGATCTGGAATTCCGTGAGGAAGCGCTGGATGCGATCGCTAAGAAAGCGATGGCGCGTAAAACCGGTGCTCGTGGTCTGCGTTCTATCGTCGAAGCCGCGCTGCTCGACACCATGTACGATCTGCCTTCTATGGAAGACGTCGAAAAAGTGGTGATCGATGAGTCGGTGATTGGCGGTCAGAGCAAGCCATTACTGATTTACGGTAAGCCGGAAGCGCAGCAGGCATCTGGCGAATAATTCATCAATTCATACAGACATTTAATTAAAAAGGGGGGATTTTATCTCCCCTTTTATTTTTCCGTAAACATGGCGTTGAATGTGTGGGAAACATCCCCATATACTGACATACATGTTAAAGGTGGTGTGAAGCACAGTCGTACCACCTGATTACCTGGCGGAAACTAAACTAAGAGAGAGCTCTATGAATCCTGAGCGTTCTGAACGCATTGAAATCCCCGTATTGCCGTTGCGCGATGTGGTGGTTTATCCGCACATGGTCATACCCTTATTTGTAGGGCGGGAAAAATCTATCCGTTGTCTGGAAGCGGCTATGGACCATGATAAAAAAATCATGCTGGTCGCACAGAAAGAAGCGTCAACGGATGAGCCGGGTGTAAACGATCTTTTCACCGTCGGGACCGTGGCCTCTATTTTGCAGATGCTGAAACTGCCTGACGGCACCGTAAAAGTGCTGGTCGAGGGGTTACAGCGTGCGCGTATTTCTGCGCTGTCTGACAACGGCGAGCATTTCTCTGCGAAAGCAGAGTACCTTGACTCGCCTGCTATTGATGAGCGCGAACAGGAAGTGCTGGTGCGTACCGCTATCAGCCAGTTCGAAGGCTATATCAAGCTGAACAAGAAAATCCCACCAGAAGTGCTGACGTCGCTGAACAGCATTGACGATCCTGCACGTCTGGCGGATACCATCGCTGCACACATGCCGCTGAAGCTGGCTGACAAGCAGTCCGTGCTGGAGATGTCCGACGTTAACGAACGTCTGGAATATCTGATGGCGATGATGGAGTCTGAAATCGATCTGCTGCAGGTTGAGAAACGCATTCGCAACCGTGTGAAAAAGCAGATGGAAAAATCTCAGCGTGAGTACTATCTGAACGAGCAGATGAAAGCTATTCAGAAAGAACTCGGTGAGATGGACGATGCACCGGACGAAAACGAAGCGTTGAAGCGTAAAATCGACGCGGCGAAAATGCCGAAAGAGGCAAAAGAGAAAGCGGAAGCAGAACTGCAGAAGCTGAAAATGATGTCTCCTATGTCGGCGGAAGCGACCGTGGTGCGTGGCTACATCGACTGGATGGTACAGGTGCCGTGGAATGCGCGTAGCAAGGTCAAAAAAGACCTGCGTCAGGCGCAGGAAATCCTCGATACCGACCATTATGGTCTGGAGCGCGTCAAAGACCGTATCCTTGAGTATCTCGCGGTTCAAAGCCGTGTAAATAAAATCAAGGGGCCGATCCTGTGTCTGGTTGGACCGCCGGGGGTAGGTAAAACCTCTCTGGGGCAGTCCATCGCTAAGGCAACTGGGCGTAAATACATCCGTATGGCGCTGGGCGGCGTGCGTGATGAAGCCGAAATTCGTGGTCACCGCCGGACCTATATCGGTTCTATGCCGGGTAAACTGATCCAGAAAATGGCCAAAGTGGGCGTTAAAAACCCGCTGTTCCTGCTTGATGAGATCGACAAAATGTCTTCCGACATGCGTGGCGATCCGGCTTCCGCACTGCTTGAGGTGCTGGATCCAGAGCAGAACGTGGCGTTCAGCGATCACTACCTGGAAGTGGACTACGATCTCAGCGACGTGATGTTTGTTGCGACCTCTAACTCCATGAATATTCCGGCACCGTTGCTGGATCGTATGGAAGTGATCCGTCTGTCCGGTTATACCGAAGACGAAAAGCTGAACATTGCCAAACGTCACCTGTTACCGAAACAGATTGAGCGTAATGCGCTGAAAAAAGGTGAGCTGACGGTCGACGATAGCGCCATTGTGGGCATTATTCGTTACTACACCCGTGAAGCAGGCGTGCGTAGTCTGGAACGTGAAATCTCTAAACTGTGCCGTAAAGCGGTGAAACAGCTGCTGCTGGATAAATCGCTGAAACATATTGAGATCAATGGCGACAACCTGCACGACTATCTGGGTGTACAGCGCTTTGACTATGGCCGCGCGGACAACGAAAACCGCGTTGGTCAGGTGACGGGGCTGGCGTGGACGGAAGTGGGCGGCGATCTGCTGACTATCGAAACCGCCTGCGTACCGGGTAAAGGTAAGTTGACCTACACCGGTTCTCTGGGTGAAGTCATGCAGGAGTCGATTCAGGCTGCGCTGACCGTGGTGCGTGCGCGTGCGGAAAAACTGGGTATTAACCCGGACTTTTACGAAAAACGCGACATCCACGTTCACGTACCTGAAGGGGCTACGCCGAAAGACGGTCCAAGTGCGGGTATTGCTATGTGTACTGCGCTGGTTTCTTGTCTTACCGGTAACCCAGTTCGCGCCGACGTGGCGATGACGGGTGAGATCACCCTGCGTGGTCAGGTTCTGCCTATCGGTGGTTTGAAAGAAAAACTGCTGGCGGCACACCGTGGCGGCATTAAGACGGTCTTAATTCCCGATGAGAACAAACGTGACCTGGAAGAGATTCCGGACAACGTAATTGCCGATCTTAATATTCACCCGGTGAAACGTATTGAGGAAGTTCTGACTCTTGCGTTGCAAAATGAACCCTCTGGAATGCAGGTTGTGACGGCAAAATAGTGACCTCGCGCAAAGAGCATTAATAAAAACAGGGCTGGCAGGCCATTTCGGGCTTGCCAGCCTTTTTTTGTATAGCTAATTTAGATAACGGATTGGGCTTGCCATCATTAACGGGTGTTGTAAGGGCATGGCAGGCCTGATATAACTGCTGCGCGGTCGCACTTTGAAGGATTCAGGTGCGATATAAATTATAAAGAGGAAGAGAAGAGTGAATAAATCTCAACTGATCGACAAAATTGCTGCAGGGGCTGATATCTCTAAAGCTGCGGCTGGACGTGCGTTAGATGCAATTATTGCTTCTGTTACTGAATCTCTGAAAGAAGGTGATGACGTAGCGCTGGTAGGTTTTGGTACTTTTGCCGTTAAAGAGCGTGCTGCCCGTACTGGTCGCAACCCGCAAACAGGTAAAGAGATCACCATCGCCGCGGCTAAAGTACCGGGCTTCCGTGCAGGTAAAGCACTGAAAGACGCGGTAAACTAAGTGATTTCCCCTTTGGGGATGTGACGAAGTACAAGGGCGCATCGACTGATGTGCCTTTTTTATTTGTAATTCCGGTACTTTCTACGCGTTGTGGGCTGACAATTGCCCCTGTTTCTTGTCACAATAGACCTTTGTGCGCAGCGTTCAGGAAACGCTATGCTGCGTGAAGCATATATACTCAAAATCCTTGTTGCCGTTGTTGTCATCAACGCGGGGGCAGCAGAAAGGATAACGCGTATAGTCATCTACAGCGGAGTGTGGTTACACCATGATGGACAGCTTACGCACGGCTGCTAACAGTCTCGTGCTCAAGATTATTTTCGGTATCATTATCGTGTCGTTCATTTTGACCGGCGTGAGTGGTTACCTGATTGGCGGGGGCAATAACTTCGCCGCCAAAGTGAATGGCCAGGAGATAAGCCGCGGGCAGTTCGAGAATGCGTTCAACAGTGAACGTAACCGCATGCAGCAACAGCTGGGCGATCAATACTCCGAGCTGGCCGCGAACGAAGGTTATATGAAAACGCTGCGTCAGCAGGTGCTGAATCGTCTAGTTGACGAAGCACTGCTGGATCAGTATTCCCGCGAGCTTAAGCTCAACATCAGCGACGATCAGGTTAAACAGGCCATTTTCGCCACGCCTGCGTTCCAGGTGGACGGCAAGTTTGATAACAACCGCTACAACGCGATTGTCAATCAAATGGGAATGACTGCAGACCAGTACGCTCAGGCATTACGTAATCAGCTTACGACACAGCAGCTGATTAACGGTGTTGCCGGTACGGACTTCATGCTGAAAGGCGAAACGGACGAACTGGCAGCGCTGGTCGCGCAGCAGCGTATCGTGCGCGAGGCGACGATTGACGTTAACGCACTGGCCGCGAAGCAGTCTGTTACCGAGCAGGAAGTTGCCAGCTACTACGAGCAGAATAAAAACAACTTTATGACGCCGGAACAGTTCCGCGTGAGCTACATCAAGCTGGACGCTGCTGCTATGCAGGAGACGGCCAGCGATGCTGATATTCAGTCTTACTATGACCAGCATCAGGATCAGTTCACTCAGCCGCAGCGTAACCGCTACAGTATCATTCAGACCAAAACGGAAGATGAAGCCAAAGCGGTACTGGATGAGCTGAACAAAGGCGGTGATTTTGCTGCGCTGGCGAAAGAAAAATCTGCCGATATCATCTCTGCCCGTAAAGGCGGCGATATGGGATGGCTGGAAGATTCCACCACCCCGGATGAGCTGAAAAATGCTGGTCTGAAAGAAAAAGGCCAACTGTCTGGCGTAATTAAGTCTTCCGTTGGTTTCCTCGTTGCGCGTCTTGACGACGTACAGCCCGCGCAAGTTAAACCGCTGAGCGAAGCCCGTGACGAGATTGCGGCAAAAGTGAAGCAGGAAAAAGCGCTGGATGCGTACTATGCGCTGCAGCAGAAAGTCAGCGACGCGGCCAGCAATGATAACGAATCTCTGGCGGGTGCAGAGCAGGCTGCGGGTATGAAAGCGGTTGAAACGGGCTGGTTTAGCCGTGACAGCCTGCCGGAAGAACTGAATTTCAAACCAGTCGCTGACATCATTTTCAATGGTGGTCTGGTTGGTGAGAACGGTACGCCTGGCAGTAACTCCGATATCATCACCGTGGACGGCGATCGTGCGTTCGTGCTGCGTATTGCAGAGCACAAAGCTGAAGCCGTGAAGCCACTGGCTGAAGTGAAAGAGCAGGTAACTGCGCTCGTTAAGCACAATAAAGCAGAGCAGCAGGCGAAGCTTGATGCCGATAAACTGCTGGCGGATCTGAAAGCCGGTAAAGGCGATGAAGCGATGAAAGCGGCGGGTCTGAGCTTTGGCGAGGCGAAAACGCTGAGCCGTACGGGTCAGGATCCGCTGAGCCAGGCTGCCTTTGGTCTGAGCCTGCCGGCGAAAGACAAACCGAGCTACGGCGTCGCGAACGACATGCAGGGTAACGTTGTTCTGTTGGCGTTGGACGAGGTGAAAGCTGGTTCTATGCCTGAAGCGCAGAAGAAAGCGATGGTTCAGGGGATCACTCAGAACAACGCGCAGATTGTCTTCGAAGCGCTGATGAGCAACCTGCGTAAAGCCGCAAAAATTAAAATCGGTGATGCGCTGGAACAGCAGCAATAACCGAGGCAGTTCGCAAAAAATTGCAAAAAGTTGTACCTACCAAAGGCCGCTTTCGCGGCCTTTTCCATTTCTGATATTTGCCGTTTGTCTGCCGTTCTGCACCTCGCTATCGTGATTCCACTGTTAACAAACAAGGAGAAAACAGTATGAAACATGGAATCAAAGCTCTGCTTATCACTCTTTCATTGACCTGCGCTGGTATGGCCCAAACCGCATTGGCGGCTGAGCCTGTCGCCAAAAGCCAGGCGACTCAAACCAAAGCGGAAAACTCAGGGGCGGCACACAGCAAAGCCACACTGCCCGCTAAAGCAAGCGACGATGAAGGTACCAGGGTAAGCATCAACAGCGCTTCTGCTGAGGATTTAGCGCGAGTCATGAATGGCGTGGGTCTAAAGAAAGCGCAGGCGATTGTGAGCTATCGTGAGGAGTACGGGCCGTTTAAAACGGTGGACGATTTAAAGCAGGTGCCGGGCATGGGTAGTTCGCTGGTTGAGCGTAATCTGGCAGTTTTAACACTTTAATAACTTGCAGAGCGCTGAAAGTTTGCCAGACTGTAGAGGTCATACCAGTTATGACCTCTTTACCCTAAAGTCTGTTCCTATAAAAACAACGTAAGGCTCCTGCGCTATGCAAACACAAATCAAAGTTCGTGGTTTTCATCTTGATGTCTATCAGCACGTTAACAATGCCCGCTATCTGGAGTTTCTGGAAGAGGCCCGCTGGGATGGTCTGGAAAACAGCGACAGCTTTCAGTGGATGACCGCACACAACATCGCTTTTGTGGTCGTGAATATTAATATCAACTACCGCCGTCCTGCGGTGCTGAGCGACCTGCTGACTATCACCAGTCAGGTTCAACAGTTAAATGGCAAAAGTGGTGTGTTAAATCAGACCATTACCCTGGAGCCGGAAGGGCAGGTGGTGGCTGATGCGCTGATTACGTTCGTCTGCATTGATTTGAAGACGCAAAAAGCGCTGCCGCTGGAAGGGGAGTTGCGCGAAAAACTGGAGCAGATGGTGCAGTAGTGGCTGCGACTGCCGGAAGGCGATGCTCAAGCGTCTTATCCGGCCTACAAGAGTTGCTGCAACTGCATGTAGGCCGGATACGCAAAGCGCCATCCGGCAATACAATCACTTTAACCCGGTTTTCTGTTTCATTGCCGCCATCACTGCAGGTTTATCCGCCAGATAATGGTTCAGGCCGTTGGCCCGCAGATTACACGCCGCACAGTGACCGCAACCGTCACCTTTGATGCCGTTATAGCAGGTCAGCGTTTCTTCGCGTACCAGGTCCAGCTTGCCCCAGTAATCGGCCAGTGCCCAGGTTTCGGCTTTATCGATCCACATCAGTGGGGTTTCAAAGCGAATATCTTTCGCCATCCCCAGGCTTACAGCATGGTTCAGGGCTTTAACGAACTCATCGCGACAGTCCGGATAGCCGGAGAAATCGGTCTCACAAACGCCGGTAATGACCGCCTCTGCCTGCACCTGGTACGCGTAAATTGCTGCCAGCGTTAAGAACAGAATATTGCGTCCTGGCACAAAGGTATTGGGAATGCCGTTCGCATCCGGTTCGTAATCGGGTACCGGAATGTTATCGCGGGTCAGGCTGCTGACAGCCAGTTCACTGAGCAATGTGACATCAAGTACTTTGTGCGCGCGCGCGCCAAGTTTTAAGGCCAGGTCACGTGCGACATCAATCTCAGCGCGATGGCGCTGACCATAATCAAAGGTCACGCAGTGCACTTCATCATACTGATGCAGCGCTTGCGCCAGACAAGTCGTGGAGTCCTGACCTCCACTGAATACAACAACGGCACGTTTCATGGCTTTTCCTGACAAAATAACGAAGCCCTTATGGTAGCGCCTGGGCGTGCCGTCGACCAGCTTCTTCACGCTGAAGGAGGTGGCAGCCAGGCTTCGGTAAACTCGAACCAGCCACGAGGATTCAGGCGTACGCCGTTCACGCCCGGTGGCGCGCTGATGCGATAGTGATAATTGAACAGTGGCGTCAGGGTAGCGTCATGCATTAGCGTAGCGAAAACTTGCTGTAAAGCCGCGTGGCGATCGTCCTCATCGGCCTGAATTTGTAGGGCATCCAGGGTCGTTTGCAAATGTGTGTATGCGGGCGCATTCAATACATGTGACCAGAGCTGATCGCAGCGCAACCACTGTTCGAGAGTATATTCAGGTGCCTCACCAATCAGCCTATCGCCCATCATCAGGTCGGCCTGGGCTAAGGGATGATCGCCATCCCAGTTTTTAGCATTATGAAAAATAAGCGTTAATTCACAGCCGAGCAGCGCCAGCGCCTGGCGAAGCTGTTCAGCCATAGCGTGAAGTTCTACCGGCAGGTGATAAGCCAGCGTCAGCTTTTCCGGTAATGCCACCTCATCGAGTTCATCCCATTGCGGGATAGTCCATCCGGGGAGCAGTGCATTGCTTGGCGTGATCAGATTTTCATCCACTTCAAGCGTTTGTAGCAGGGAAGAACGGTGGATGATATTGATCAGTCTACGGGCCTGCTGCGTATTCAGGCGCGCGCTTTTTCTGAGCGTGAGATAGCAAAAACCAAGACTGATCCCGCTGCTTACCTGGCTTAGCATAGGCAACTCTTCGGGTTTACCAATCGCAATTTGCACCGGATGGCGACAGCTGGTGCCCAAATCCTGGGAGAAGAGCTGCGGGGTTATCCAGTATTCAATGGCTTTTAGCAGCGGATGACTCAGATGGTAGTGATCGTGACTCTCGATACGCACCAGCTCAGGAGTAAACAGCGTCAACCGGAACGGGCCGGTACCCACAAACGGGTGCTCAGGATGCGCCAGGTGACTGCTGTAGCTTGCCAGACGGTGCGCCAGCCAGAAGTCGGGACGATGCAGAATAAAGGTCAGACACTGGGGATGCGTCACCTCAATGCGCTTTACGCTGATAAACAGCTTATTCAGCGCGGGGAGTTCTAACAGCTTCAGCAACTGCTGATGTAGCTGTGTGCTGCTGACCGCATCGCCGTTATGCCAGTACAGGGTGGAACGAATATAGAAATCCCAGCGCAGGCCGTCAGCGGAGATATTCCAGTGGTGGGCTAAGTCTCCACAGGGACGTTGCGTAGTGCTGTCAAACCGGGTCAGGCCAGAGAAAACTTGTCCAGCGAGGTGTTGCTCCGCGCGACCGGGGAGAAAACCGGGGTGCAAGGGGTCGAGCGGGCGGTAATAGGGTATACGCAGGGTTGGCGTGTCGTTTTGCCACTGACCGCCCATAAACGGTTGTAGCAGTGTTCTCAATTCGCCCGGCGCCAGCTGAGCCAGTTCCAGTACGCTAAGCTGCTCGCCCTTTTGCAGGGCCTGTTCCATCATGGTGTTGCGCAGTGAATCTGGCGTCACTAAAAACCGCAGCTGCCCCCGTTTCCCGCGCCCCGACTGGGCATGCCACTCCAGCCAGCCCGCATCCTGCGCTTGCTTTAGCAGGGTACGTACATGGCGTTCGCTACAAAAACAGCGTTCGGCCAGTTCCCCGACGGTCACCGACTGCGGTTCGCCGTTCGAGGGCAGCCACAGGCGTTGGTACTGGTTCAGGCGATTAAGCAGACGCATTGATACTTTTTCCTTCAGGATGTTCGTTAACGGTGTATGCGTAGAGAAACCCGGAACAATTCATTTTATCTATTCACTATTACTTCCGTATATCTCAGGTGATACTGGATCACAAGTTAACCGCGTCACAGTGTGGAGAAAGAAATGGCTCGTCTGGCTGCATTTGATATGGATGGCACCCTTTTGATGCCGAATCACCATTTAGGTGACGAAACGCTTTCAACGCTGTCGCGCCTGCGTGAACGCGATATTACTCTGACATTTGCCACCGGTCGCCATGTGCTTGAGATGCGCCATATTTTAGGCTCGATCTCGCTGGACGCCTTTTTGATCACGGGTAATGGCACGCGCATTCACTCTGTTGAGGGCGATGTGTTACACCGTCAGGATCTGGATCCGAATGTCGCGGATATTGTGTTGCATCAGAAGTGGGACACTACCGCCAGCATGCATGTCTTTAATGACAATGGCTGGTTCACCGGACAAGAGATCCCCTCACTGCTGCAGGCGCATGTGTATAGCGGATTTCGCTACCAGATCGTCGATGTGAAACGTATTCCGGCGCATCAGGTTACGAAAGTCTGTTTCTGCGGCGATCATGACTCTCTGATCCAATTGCGAATTCAACTGAATGAAGCGCTGGGTGAACAGGCGAATCTCTGTTTTTCCGCGTTTGATTGCCTTGAGGTGCTGCCGCTGGGCTGTAATAAAGGATCCGCGTTGGCGGTATTGAGCGACCATTTAGGTTATTCAATGGCCGAGTGTATGGCGTTTGGCGATGCCATGAACGATCGCGAAATGTTAGGCAGCGTTGGGCGCGGCCTGATTATGGGTAACGCGATGCCGCAACTGATTGCTGAACTGCCTCATTTATCGGTGATTGGGCATTGCCGTAATCAGGCAGTGTCACACTTTTTGACGCATTGGCTGGACAATCCACATCTACCTTATTCCCCCGAATGAGAGATCCCTTCCAGCAAGCCAGACTTCGCGTCTGGCTTTTTTTATCCCATTAATGGGTGTTCAGTAGTTGGGCAAGCTCCGCTTTCCACGGCGTTAAATCACCGATGTGAGCGTCGACCCACTGTGGGTTGTAGTAGGTTTCCAGATAGCGTTCGCCGCTGTCACACAACAGTGTCACCAGCGAACCGGTAACGCCTGCATCGCGCATACGGGCGGCAAGTTGTAGCGTTCCCCACATGTTTGTGCCGGTAGAGGCGCCGACCTTGCGGCCCAACTGCGTTTCCAGCCAGTGTGCGGTGGCCACGCTTGCGGCATCCGGCACGCGCAGCATTTCATCGACCACGTCAGGAATGAAAGACGGTTCGACACGCGGGCGGCCAATGCCTTCAATTTTACTTCCTACCGGACTGCGTAACGTGGCATCGCGATCCTGCCAGAAGGGCAGAAAGACCGAGTTTTCCGGGTCCACTACCATCAGTTGAGTGTCGTAGCCCTGACAGCGAATATAGCGGCCAATGGTTGCTGAGGTGCCACCGGTTCCGGCGCTCATCACAATATGGCGGGGAACGGGGTTGGGCTCGCACTGCATCTGACGAAAGATGCTGTCGGCGATATTATTATTGCCGCGCCAGTCGGTGGCGCGCTCAGCGTAAGTGAACTGGTCCATGTAATGACCGTTCAGCTCACGCGCCAGTTGCTCAGAGGCCGCATAGATTTCGCAGGCGCTTTCCACGAAATGACAGCGACCGCCGTAAAATTCAATCTGTTCAACTTTACGTTTTGCCGTACAGGAAGGCATGACGGCAATAAATGGCAACCCTAACAGTCGAGCGAAATAAGCTTCAGAGACCGCCGTTGAACCGGACGATGATTCAATGATGGTGGTGCCTTCTTTGATCCAGCCATTACACAATCCGTACAGAAACAGTGAGCGTGCCAGACGATGCTTCAGACTCCCGGTCGGATGCGTGCTCTCATCTTTTAAATAGAGCTGAATGCCCGGGAACGCCGGTAGCGACAGGCGAATGAGATGCGTATCCGCAGAACGCTGATAATCCGCGTTGATTTCATTGATGGCGTTTTTAACCCAGGAGCTATTCATCATTAATAGATATCCATTTGTCATTTTGTGCCCAGAATAGCGAAAAGCACGGAAAAAATTGTTGCCATTTAGCCTTTAAAATAGAATGTAAGGAGAAAATTCTTCTCTGTGGAGTGGATATGTTAGACAAAATTGACCGCAAGCTACTCGGCTTACTGCAACAGGACTGCACCCTTTCTTTGCAGGCATTAGCAGATGCCGTTAATCTGACTACCACCCCCTGCTGGAAACGTCTCAAACGACTTGAGGATGACGGTATCCTGCTGGGCAGAGTCGCCCTGTTGGATCCAGAAAAACTGGGGCTGGGACTCACCGCGTTTGTGCTGATCAAAACTCAGCATCACAGCAGCGAATGGTATTGCCGCTTTGTCACTGAAGTGACCGGAATGCCCGAGGTTCTGGGGTTCTGGCGTATGGCAGGGGAGTATGACTACCTGATGCGAGTGCAGGTTGCTGATATGAAAAGCTATGATGAATTCTATAAGCGCCTGGTGAACAGCGTACCGGGCCTGTCTGACGTCACCTCCAGCTTTGCCATGGAACAGATTAAATACACAACTGCTCTACCTATTGAATAATTCTCCCGGCGCTTATTGCCGGAAATCTTGTCAGGACATAACGCGTGCGATTATTTGCTCAATTAAGCTGGTACTTCCGCCGGGAGTGGCGTCGCTACCTCGGGGCAGTGGCCCTGCTTATCATCATCGCTATCCTTCAGCTTATTCCGCCGAAAGTGGTCGGGATCATTGTGGATGGCGTGACGACTCAACGCTTCACCACCGAGCGGCTGCTGATGTGGGTGGGGACAATTGCCCTGATTGCCGTGGTGGTTTATTTGCTGCGTTATGTCTGGCGCGTGCTGCTCTTTGGCGCATCCTACCAACTGGCGGTTGAGCTGCGGGAAGATTATTACCGTCAGTTGAGTCGCCAGCATCCAGAATTTTATCTGCGGCACCGTACGGGCGATCTGATGGCGCGGGCAACCAACGATGTCGATCGCGTCGTATTTGCCGCCGGAGAAGGGGTGCTGACGCTGGTAGATTCGCTGGTTATGGGGTGTGCGGTGCTGATCGTGATGTCAACGCAGATAAGTTGGCAACTGACGCTCATTGCGCTGCTGCCGATGCCGGTGATGGCGTTGATGATCAAACGTTACGGCGATCGACTCCATCACCGTTTTAAGCTGGCGCAGGCGGCGTTTTCCAGTCTCAACGATCGTACTCAGGAAAGCCTGACCAGTATTCGTATGATCAAGGCCTTTGGGCTGGAGGATCGGCAGTCGGCATTATTTGCCGCTGATGCTGAAGATACCGGTAAGAAAAACCTGAGTGTGGCGCGCATTGACGCCCGCTTTGATCCTACGATTTATATCGCCATTGGTATGGCTAACCTGCTGGCGATTGCCGGGGGAAGCTGGATGGTGGTTCACGGCTCGCTGACGCTCGGGCAGCTCACCAGCTTTATGATGTATCTCGGTCTGATGATTTGGCCGATGCTGGCGCTGGCCTGGATGTTTAACATCGTCGAACGCGGCAGCGCCGCGTATAGCCGAATTCGCGCCATGCTGGCAGAAGCGCCGGTAGTGGATGACGGTACTGAACCGGTGCCGGAAGGACGCGGGGAGCTGGCGGTGGCGATTCGCGAATTTTGTTACCCGCAAACCACCCACCCGGCGCTGGAAAATGTGAATTTCCAGCTCAAACCTGGACAGATGCTGGGCATCTGTGGTCCGACCGGTGCGGGAAAAAGTACGGTACTGTCGCTGATCCAGCGTCATTTTGATATCACCCAGGGCGATGTGCGCTTTCATGATATCCCATTAACGCGCTTACAGCTGGATAGCTGGCGCAGCCGACTGGCGGTTGTCAGCCAGACGCCATTCCTGTTTTCCGATACCGTCGGTAATAACATCGCCTTAGGACGCCCGCAGGCCACGCAGGAAGAGATCGAGCATGTGGCGCGCCTTGCCAGCGTTCATGAGGATATTTTACGTCTTCCTCAGGGCTACGACACCGAAGTGGGCGAACGCGGGGTGATGCTGTCTGGCGGGCAAAAACAGCGTATTTCTATCGCTCGAGCGTTACTGCTGAACGCTGAAATTCTGATTCTGGATGATGCGCTGTCGGCGGTGGATGGTCGTACCGAACATCAGATCCTACATAACCTGCGCCAGTGGGGCGAAGGCAGAACCGTGATTATCAGCGCACACCGTTTATCGGCTTTGACGGAAGCCAGCGAGATTATCGTGATGCAGCATGGGCATATTGCTCAGCGCGGTGAGCATGAATCTTTAGTGCAACAGCCCGGTTGGTATCGCGACATGTACCGCTATCAGCAACTTGAAGCGGCGCTGTCTGATGCACCAGAGATAAACGAGGAGGCGGCTAATGCGTAGTTTCGGGCAATTATGGCCAACTCTGAAAAGACTGCTGGCGTATGGTTCCCCATGGCGAAAACAGCTGGCGATTGCGGTAGTCATGCTATGGGTGGCTGCGGCGGCGGAAGTCAGCGGTCCGCTGCTGATTAGCTATTTTATCGATAACATGGTGGCGAAGAACAATCTGCCATTGGCGATGGTTGCCGGGCTGGTTGCGGCCTATGTCGGTCTGCAACTGCTGGCGGCAGGTCTGCATTACGCGCAGTCATTGCTGTTTAACCAGGCGGCGGTTGGCGTAGTACAACAGTTACGCACCGACGTAATGGACGCTGCGCTGCGCCAGCCGCTCAGCGCTTTTGATACTCAGCCCGTCGGGCAGCTTATCTCCCGCGTGACCAATGATACTGAAGTTATTCGCGACCTGTACGTGACGGTGGTCGCAACGGTCCTGCGCAGTGCGGCCTTAATCGGCGCGATGTTGGTGGCAATGTTCAGCCTGGAATGGCGCATGGCGCTGGTGGCAATGGCCATTTTCCCGGCCGTGCTGGTGGTGATGGTGATTTACCAACGCTACAGCACCCCGATTGTGCGTCGGGTACGCGCTTATCTGGCGGATATTAACGATGGCTTTAACGAAGTCATCAACGGCATGAGCGTTATCCAGCAGTTCCGCCAGCAGGCAAGGTTTGGCGAGAGAATGGGCGAGGCCAGCCGCTCGCACTATATGGCGCGTATGCAAACCCTGCGACTGGATGGTTTTTTGCTGCGTCCGCTGCTGAGCCTGTTCTCGGCGCTGATCCTCTGCGGTTTGCTGATGCTGTTCAGTTTTACCTCTGGCACCTCCATCGAGGTTGGCGTGCTGTACGCGTTCATCAGCTACCTCGGCCGTTTGAACGAACCGCTGATCGAGCTGACCACCCAGCAATCAATGCTGCAGCAGGCGGTTGTCGCTGGTGAGCGAGTGTTCGAACTGATGGACGGGCCTCGTCAGCGCTATGGTGAAGACGATCGCCCGCTCAAAAGCGGAGACATTGAGGTGGATAACGTTTCATTTGCCTATCGCGACGACAACCTGGTGCTGCAAAACATCAGTCTGTCCGTGCCTTCGCGCAGCTTTGTGGCTTTGGTCGGACACACAGGCAGCGGCAAAAGCACGCTGGCCAGCCTGCTGATGGGATATTACCCGCTGACGCAGGGGGAAATCCGCCTTGACGGACGTCCGTTGTCTTCTCTGAGCCACGGTGCGTTACGTCAGGGCATCGCGATGGTGCAGCAGGATCCGGTGGTGATGGCGGATACCTTCCTGGCAAACGTCACGCTGGGTCGCGATATCTCAGAAGAGCGGGTCTGGCAGGCGCTGGAGACTGTGCAACTGGCAGAACTGGCTCGGGGTTTGAGCGAGGGGATCCATACCCGGCTGGGCGAGCAGGGCAATAATCTCTCCGTTGGGCAGAAACAGCTGCTGGCGCTGGCGCGGGTATTGGTTGAAACGCCGCAGGTGCTGATCCTCGATGAAGCCACGGCCAGTATTGATTCCGGTACTGAACAGGCCATTCAGCACGCGCTGGCGGCGGTCCGTGAACACACTACGCTGGTGGTGATTGCGCATCGGTTATCGACGATTGTCGATGCGGATACCATTCTGGTGCTGCATCGCGGTCAGGCGGTTGAGCGTGGTACGCACCAGCAATTACTGGCGGCGCAAGGCCGTTACTGGCAGATGTATCAGCTGCAGCTGGCGGGCGAAGAGTTAGCCGCCAGCACGCAAGAGGATTCTGTTATCGCCTGACGGCGCAGTGCTTATCCGGCCACGCGGTATCGTAGGCCGGGTAAGGCGTTTACGCCGCCATCCGGCAATCAACAATCTGGTGCAAAAATGTAACGCACTATGCACCGTTATAGTGCGTTTTTTCTTTTTCTCTCCCGATAGTACCCGGCGAACCTGAATCATTCCGCGTTTTTCATTCCTGGCACACCCCTTGCAATATTCCTCTCGTGTATCTGCAGCCACTACTGAATTCTGACTGGAGGGGATCTATGAAGCTGGTTACCGTGGTAATCAAACCGTTCAAACTGGAAGACGTCCGTGAAGCACTGTCGTCTATTGGTATTCAGGGGCTGACCGTCACCGAAGTGAAGGGGTTTGGCCGACAGAAAGGTCATGCTGAGCTGTACCGTGGGGCTGAATATAGCGTCAATTTTCTGCCAAAGGTGAAGATTGATGTGGCGATTGCCGACGACCAACTGGATGGCGTGATTGATGTCATCAGTAAGGCGGCATACACCGGAAAAATTGGCGACGGCAAAATCTTCGTCGCCGAGCTGCAACGTGTGATTCGTATTCGTACCGGCGAAGCCGACGAAGCCGCACTGTAACTTCTGGCACACAGTGATAGGAAACCAAAAAATGAAGATAGCAACGATGAAAACGGGTATTGCTTCACTGGCACTACTGCCGGGACTGGCGATGGCGGCACCGGCGGTTGCGGATAAAGCAGATAACGCTTTTATGATGATCTGTACCGCGCTGGTGCTGTTTATGACTATCCCTGGCATTGCGTTGTTCTACGGCGGTTTGATTCGCGGTAAGAACGTACTGTCGATGCTGACTCAGGTGACGGTGACATTCGCTCTGGTTTGTATTCTATGGGTGGTTTATGGCTACTCACTGGCCTTTGGCGAAGGGAATAATTTCTTCGGCAACTTCAACTGGGTATTGCTGAAGAACATCGCGCTGACGGCGGTCACGGGGAGCTTCTACCAGTACATTCACGTTGCTTTTCAGGGATCTTTTGCCTGCATCACCGTTGGGCTGATTGTCGGGGCGCTGGCTGAGCGTATTCGTTTCTCTGCGGTGCTGATTTTTGTGGTGGTGTGGTTAACGCTGTCGTACATCCCCATTGCACATATGGTCTGGGGCGGCGGATTGCTGGCTTCTCACGGCGCACTGGATTTTGCCGGCGGGACGGTCGTGCACATCAACGCAGCGATTGCCGGTCTGGTTGGTGCGTATCTGATTGGCAAACGTGTCGGTTTTGGCAAAGAAGCCTTTAAACCGCATAATCTGCCGATGGTCTTCACCGGTACCGCTATTCTCTACATTGGTTGGTTTGGCTTTAACGCCGGTTCAGCGGGAACGGCGAATGAAATTGCCGCACTGGCCTTCGTCAATACCGTGGTCGCCACCGCCGCCGCCATCCTCGGATGGATCTTCGGTGAATGGGCGCTGCGTGGCAAACCGTCTCTGCTGGGCGCCTGTTCTGGCGCTATTGCGGGTCTGGTGGGCGTAACACCTGCATGTGGCTACATCGGTGTCGGTGGGGCGCTGATTATCGGTGTGGTTGCGGGGTTGGCTGGCCTGTGGGGCGTAACCATGCTGAAGCGTTTTCTGCGCGTGGACGATCCGTGTGATGTGTTTGGCGTGCACGGCGTGTGCGGTATTGTTGGCTGCATCCTGACCGGGGTTTTCGCTGCCAGCTCACTGGGCGGCGTGGGCTTTGCTGAGGGCGTGACCATGGGGCATCAGCTGCTGGTGCAACTGGAAAGTGTGGCGATCACCATCGTCTGGTCCGGCGTGGTGGCCTTCATTGGCTATAAGCTGGCGGATATGACGGTGGGGCTGCGCGTACCGGAAGAGCAGGAACGCGAAGGTCTGGATGTGAACAGTCACGGCGAGAACGCTTATAACGCTTGATGTTTCAATCTGCCGGATGGTAACGCTTTTGCGCCACCATCCGGTAATTCTCAATTGCGATTACGCATTACCCCTTCCTGCACGGTAGAGGCGACCAGCACGCCGTCCTGCGTATAAAACTCCCCGCGTACAAAACCTCTGGCACCGGAGGCAGAAGTACTCTCGACGTTATACAACAGCCACTCATTAATATTGAACGGACGGTGGAACCACATTGAATGGTCAATGGTGGCGATCTGAATCCCTTTTTCCAGAAAACCAATCCCGTACGGCTGCAGCGCTACAGGCAGGAAGTTCAGGTCTGAGGCATAACCCAGCAGATATTGATGGACGCGCAGATCGTCCTGCAGCTCGCCGTTTGCACGGATCCATACCTGGCGCGCCGGAGGTGCGACGTGACCTTTTAAGGGGTTATGAAATTCAACCGGGCGCACTTCCAACGGACGATCGTTGATAAATTTTTCTTTCAACAGCGGCGGCAGTAAATGCGCCACTGAGCGGGCAATTTCTGTTTCTGATTTCAGCTCATCGGGACCCGGCGCATCCGGCATGGTTTTCTGATGTTCAAATCCGTCTTCCGGTGCCTGGAAAGAGGCGGTCATGTAAAAAATGGGTTTACCATTCTGAATTGCGGCAACGCGGCGCGCGCTGAAGCTGTTACCATCACGCAAGACTTCTACATCATAGATGATGGGCTTTTGGCTATCGCCGGGGCGTAAAAAGTAGCTGTGGAAGGAGTGCACCAGACGCTCTTCCGGTACGGTTTCTTTGGCGGCATACAGCGCCTGACCGACAACCTGTCCCCCAAAAACCTGACGTAACCCTAAGTCTTCACTTTGGCCCCGAAAGAGTCCTTCTTCAATTTTTTCCAGATTTAACAATGTCAGCAAATTTTTCAGCGCCAGACTCATACGTGCTCTCCAGGTTATATCGATCTCGCAGCGAGGTAGGCAGAGTATAACGCAATTTTGAAAGTGGTCCGATGGGTGCAATTGTCTGAATTAAAGGCCTATTACAGGCAAAAACAGCTGTCTTGTGCCACACTTAGTCACGTTATGTTTTTGTTAACCACTCTTCTGGCGAGGATAGTTCTCGCTGGTGCATAGATGATAAGGAGAATTTAATGAAACTCGTGCACATGGTAAGTGGTTTAGCGGTTGCGGTCGCTCTGGCGGCCTGTGCTGATAAAAGTGCAGATATTCAGACACCTGCGCCAAGCCCTAATACGTCAATTGCTGACACACAGTCTAAAATTCAACAGCCAAACGTTTCTGGTACGGTATGGATCCGCCAGAAAGTGGCCTTGCCACCCGATGCGGTGCTGACCGTCACGCTGTCAGATGCGTCGCTGGCCGATGCACCGTCAAAAGTGCTGTCGCAAAAAGCGGTCCGTACTGAAGGTAAGCAGGCGCCATTCAGCTTTGTATTACCATTTAACCCGGCAGATATTCAGCCTAACGCCCGTATTCTGCTGAGTGCGGCAATTACGGTTAATGACAAACTGGTCTTTATTACTGATACCGTTCAGACGGTCATTAATCAGGGTGGTACGAAAGCTGACCTGACGCTGGTCCCTGTACAGCAAACAGCAGTACCGGTTCAGGCAAGCGGTGGGGCAGCCACCACGGTGCCGTCAACGTCACCAACCCAGGTAAATCCCTCTTCTGCCGTTCCTGCTCCCACGCAGTACTAAGGCAGTCGTAACCCTCTCCGTCTGGAGAGGGTTAGTACACCCAGCGATAGCGCTGTAAATCTATCTGCCCGCTTCCTGAAACCACTATTCCTTCTGCCAGCAACGCCTGACGCTGCCGTTGTAAGTCGGGGCCGGTCAGCGAAATGGCACCATGACGATTAACCACCCGATGCCAGGGCAAAGTGCTGCCTTCGGGGAGACGCTTAAGCACGCCGCCGACCTGGCGCGCAGCGCGCGGCGAACCGGCAAGCCTGGCAACATCGCCATACGTTGTGACGAAACCTTCGGGGATTGATGCGACGATTTGCCAGACGCGTTGGGGGAAAGTGTCTTGTATATCCATTATTTATTCCTGCGCTAATCCTCCAGCATAATGCCGAATGGCGAGGGAGTGAAGCCGCATTGCACAAGAAAACAGCATCCGATGCTGGATGGGTTGCAATTACAGGGTGCAGCAGTGATAATGCGCCTGCGCGTTGGTTAACAACGCTCTCAATGGGGGCTCTGTTGGTTCTCCCGCAACACTACTCTGTTTACCAGGTCAGGTCCGGAAGGAAGCAGCCAAGGCAGATGACGTGTGTGCCGGGATGTAGCTGGCAGGGCCCCCACCCAATTCTGCCGTCCGGCAATTTCCCTTCTGCTTATCTTCTTTTCTTTGTCATCGTATTGTCATTTTATTGTCATCAAATGCTGTCAATGTGTTTCGGGGATGTTATTTGATGCTTTTGCCGCCGCCATCGCGCTGTAACGACAGGGTCTTACATTCGGTGTGTTTTGGCTGACCACAAGGATTTTCTACGATGTCGACCGCTGTATTGAATGTCAAAATTGATGAGGCGCTAAAAGAAAAGCTTCGCCATTACGCTGAAGTGCATAACGAAAATTTAAGTATTGCGACGGAAAAACTGCTGCTGATTGCGTTTACCGCCGTTGAAGAGGCGGGAGTCTCCGCTGAGGATATCGATAGCCAGCATACGGAAGAGTCCGTAGTTGAAGCACTGACTCCTAAAGAAATCAAAGCGTTGCGCAGACTACTGAAGAAGAAAAAATGAAACAACAACCGCTCTCAACTGCCTGTAATTACGGCGAAGCTTGTGATTTACTACGCTCCGGTTATGTGAAACATGTTCGTCTGAGCTGGAACGTCGGCAGCGATGAGTTCTTCCGTATTGCCTCAGACTGGTGTGATGCCGGGGCAAAAATTAAGAAAGACGGTGAAAATTTCGTGATTTCACTGAAGGGTTTTCCGGTTCCCCCTCAGCGGTAATATCACCGGGACTCTCTCATCCATCCCGGCTTATAAGGGCGAGTCCTTTGACTCGTCGCTTAAATTATTTTGCGTACTTTCCCGCTGTTGGCCTGCAAACGCAGGTTATCCCAAATGGGTTGTAACACCCTGAAGGCGGCACGCGCTGTGTCATCCGGCAACGTGAAAGGCATACGCAAAAAACGATCGAATGCGCCATCAAGGCCAAACCGCGTACCGGTTCCTAACTGAATGCCTACGCTTTCGGCGCGCGTAGCGAACAGCGTTGCCAGCGTATCGGGCAGTTCAACCCAAAAAGAGAGTCCTCCCTGTGGCTGGGTAAACTGCCACTCCGGGAAATGTGCGTTCATCAGGCTCGAGCACAGATCGCGCTGCGACGTGAGTAGCCGTCTTCTGTAAGGAATAAAGTCGGCGGCGTTATCCAGCAGCCAGCTGGTGGCAAGTTGTTCAAGCACCGGGGAGCCTAAATCGAAGGTGTCGCGGGTTTGTACCAGCGCCGCAATGGTTCGCGCCGACGCCCGGATCCAGCCCAGACGTAATCCCCCCCAAAAGCTTTTCCCGGCCGAACCCAACAGAATGATCGGCGCGTCGCGATTGAATGCGGCAAGTGGCGGCGGCGGCGGGGCGTCATACCACAGGTTCACCATCGTCTCATCGACCACCAGGGTTGTGCGGGTTCGTTCGGCAATATCCGCCACGACCTGGCGAGTTGCAGCGTCCATGCAACGCCCGGTCGGATTGTGAAAGTCCGGCATCAGGTAGGCCATTCTCGGTGCGGTTTGCGCGATGGTGGCGACCAGACCCGCGGTATCCCAACCGTGCTCGGGTAGCGACACGCCGACGGGACGACAGGATGCGCCTTGAATCGCGGCAATCGCCAGCGGATAAGTGGGGTGATCGACCACCACGCGATCGCCGGGGCCGGTGAGCAAACGCAGGATCAGCGCCAGGCCGCTGACTGCACCATTCACGACCATGATTTCATCGGGCTGCGTCGGGAGCCCGCGATCGCAATAATGCCGGGCGATGGATTCACGTAATACCGACAACCCCTGCGGCAGATACCCGGAGCTCAGCAAATGCTGTGGCATAGCAAACAGCGCCTGCTGGTAAGCCTGATGAATTTCGGGACCGGCACTTAGAGCCGCCGTGGACAAATCAAGTGCTGTGCCGGTACTGGTCCGGGTTGGCACATGGCGAATATGTTCCGGCAGGATCACCCGTGAGCCGCTACCATGACGGCTTTCCAGATATCCCTCTTCACGCAGTTGCGCCATAGCGCTGGCGACGGTAGTTCGACTTACTTGCAGGACGACGGCGAGCTCGCGTTCACCCGGTAAGCGGCTATCCAGCGCCAGTCGACCATCGAGAATAAGCAGACGTAACGCTTCTGCCAGCTGTCGCCAGATGGGCGTTCGCGAGGGGCTTTCCAGCCAGTGTCCGAGCAGGCGTTGCAAAGACTGACTTCCATAACGGCGAGATGACATAGCAGTCCACTTTTTGAAAACTGGACATTAATCATAGTGCCAATTGCGGTGAAGATGAAAGTTATCTGAGAGTGAGAGGGGAAAAGCATGCTGCGTCGTTTGCTTCAGCTGTTTATCGGGCTGACACTGTACGGTGTATCGACGGCGATGTTTGTCCGTGCTGATTTAGGGGCCGATCCGTGGAACGTGTTTCACCTGGGTGTAGCCAATTTATTGTCGATGAATATCGGCGTGGTGATTATTGCCGTGGGCGTGTTGGTGTTGCTGGCGTGGATACCGCTGCGCCAGCGTCCAGGCTTTGGCACGCTGAGCAACGTGATTATGATCGGGCTGGCGGCAGATGCCGCGCTGCTGGTGATTCCTGGATTTGAATCTCTGCTGGCGCGCAGTGGGCTGCTGGTGTCAGCGGTAATATTGAATGCGTTAGCAACCAGCCTGTACATTGGCGCAGGTTTTGGCGCCGGTCCGCGTGATGGTCTGATGACCGGTATCCACGCGCGTACCGGCTGGCCAGTACGACGAATTCGAACCGCAATCGAAGTGTCGGTGCTGCTTATCGGTTGGCTGCTGGGTGGAACCGTGGGCGTTGGTACGGTGCTGTATGCCTTGGCTATCGGACCGTTGATTCAGCTTTGCCTGCCGTGGTTTCGGCATCAGCCGCAGTCATGTACGCGTATCAGGAATGCACCTGGGGCGCGATCGCCTACTGGCGACTAAACTTAACCTCGACTGACGCGGCCGGAATCGGCTTGCCGCGCAGTACACTTCGGAGGTTTTTCTCATGAAGTATGTTGATGGCTTTGTGGTTGCCGTACCCGCTGAAAACAAGGAGGCGTACATTGCGATGGCGGCAAAAGCAGCTCCGCTTTTCAAGGAGTTCGGTGCATTGCGCATAGTGGAGTGCTGGGCAGATGATGTCCCCGACGGCAAACTGACCGATTTTCGCATGGCTGTGAAAGCACAGGAGCATGAAGAAGTGGTATTCAGCTGGATTGAATACCCTTCCAAAGAGGTCCGCGATGCGGCGAATCAGAAGATGATGTCCGATCCCCGTATGAAGGAGTTCGGTGAATCTATGCCATTTGACGGCAAGCGAATGATCTACGGTGGATTTGCGCCCATTATGGAAGAGTGATGTGACTGGCTGTGCGGCGTGCCGCCAGCCATCTCAACATCAACAGCAATGTTAAAGCCGTTTTTCTGCCCACAGAATAAATTCCGCCTTCGGCAGCGCTTTGCTGTAAAGCCAGCCCTGACCGTACTGCACGCCATGCTGGCGTAGCCAGGTTTCCTGATTCTTGGTTTCGATACCTTCCGCCACCATCTCAAGTTTCAGCGTTTTTGCTATCTCGATGATATGCGGCGTCACGTTGTTGTACTCCAGTGCATCAACGAACGATTTGTCTATCTTCAGGATGTCGACATCCAGATCCTGTAAATAGCTCAGGCTGGAATAGCCGGTGCCAAAATCATCGATATAGATCGAGTGGCCTGCCTGACGGTATTTAGCAATAAACGGCGCGCTGTTTTTCGGGTCGGCAAACTCGCGTTCAGTTAGCTCCAACGCGATTTGCGCAGGCTTAAGTTGCCAGTGGTTCACTTTCTGACTTAACAGAGCAGGAAGCGTTTCGGAGGCCAGATCGGCTGACTCAAGATTGATGGATATATGCTGCTCAGGATGCTGACGTAGCCATTTACCTAAATCTTCAAATACGCTTTCAATAATCAACCGTGTGAGAGGCTCTGTCTGCCCGGTTTCATGCGCCAGCGCGACGAAAACTTCCGGCGACAGATAGCTTCCGTCGGCCTGCTGCCAGCGAGCCAGCGCCTCTGCTCCAACCACTTTCCCCGTTTTGAGCGAGATAATTGGTTGGTAGTGGACTTTGATGTCCC
The DNA here is from genome assembly GCF_016894305.1 of Citrobacter sp. B72. NCBI lineage: Bacteria > Pseudomonadati > Pseudomonadota > Gammaproteobacteria > Enterobacterales > Enterobacteriaceae > Citrobacter > Citrobacter sp. B72. Next base: position 3,598,413 of record NZ_CP069801.1, on the reverse strand, counting down.
GATGCTGGATAGCGTCCTGTAATTGGTGATGGGGCGACTGTAAGCGGCGCAAAATACGCAAAACAAAGGCGGCGGTGAGCAAGCCTATAAGAATGCCTGCCGGGAGCCAGATCAGTGCCTGCCGGTGCCAGGTTTTTTGCAATGGCAGGGTAGATGCCCAGGTTACGATCGTAATACCCAACTCAGGAAAGGGGCGGGCGTTATAAATGCTGCCATCTTTTTTAAAATGAGTAATCGATTTTTCTTGCTGTACATGCTGCAAAACGTCCGATGGCAGATCGGCGCTACTGGCAACAACAACGTTGCGCACGGTGCCAATGATAGTCACTTCAATCGGCCATGAGCCAAAAGGGATGACGTCAATGAAAGAACCCGGATCGACCATCACAACATAATGTTCGCTCCCTAATGCTGCCATAAAGCGCTTGATGCCCAAATCATTTTGCGTGGTAAGCCATGCGCGATATCCATCAGGCGTGACTTTCATTGCGGGTGGAAATGCGTCTGCCTGGCTTCTTTTTTCCAGAGATGAGCATTGCGGAACATTATCTTTGAGGTACAGCACTTCCTGAATATAGCGGTAGCTATAGGACAAACGACGCATTTCCAGCAAATGCTCGTCACTGCAAGGCACCCCCTGAAATGCTTCAATATGGCGTAATGCTTTTTTCGCCTGCTCGCCTACGCGTTCCGTACGTAATGCGACTCGTGTTGAGAACATGTCGAGTTCATCGATAAATTTCGTTTCGACCTGTCGATGTGCCAGCCACAGGCTTAAACCTACCGGCGCGAGGATAGAAAGGAACAGTACCCCAGTCACCAGGCTTATCAGATGTCGTGTTGTCACAGTGATATCCTTATTTACACAGCGTAGGGAAAGTATATCCGAAACCCCAAAAAGCTATTCGATTGGCATCATATATTTACGGCCATTTATCATCCCGTTTGACTCCCTGTAGCGTAAATCAGGTTGTGGTTTGTACAAGAGTGGTGTATTTTGATGGTTATGTTATAACGTATCAAATTGAGGTTACCATGAAACCGGATATTCATCCTTTTTATCGTACCGTGGTGTTTCACGATACCAGTGCCAATGAATTCTTTAAGGTCGGCTCGACCATCAAGACTGAGCGTGAGATTGAGTTTGAGGGGAAAATGTACCCGTACGTGACCCTCGATATCTCTTCTAAATCACATCCGTACTATACCGGGAAACAAAAAACCTTTGATAATGAAGGTAGTGCAGCACGTTTCCAAAAACGTTTTGGTCATTTTATTGGCGTTAAGCGGGGTTAAAATGCAGGTACTCAATTCACTTCGCAGCGCAAAACAGCGCCATCCTGACTGCCAGATAGTAAAACGTAAAGGGCGTTTGTACGTTATCTGCAAAACGAATCCGCGCTTTAAAGCAGTACAGGGGCGTAAAAAAAGACGTTAGTTTCTTTGCCAGCATTTCAGGGATTAAAGTGCGTTACCTTCGCAGGAACGCACTTTTTTTATCTGTGCTGAGATGCCGTTACTGGCTGTTCTGGGCGCGGGTAAGCGTAAAGACATCGTAAAACGAGAGTTCGCCTTTGCGCGATATCATCTTTTGCAGCTGTGCTTTATGTTCGCTATCCACGGACGGTGAGTGCAGGATAGTATCGATGAGCGAGGAGGGGACAAAGCGCGTGTTGTACCATTCTCCGTTATAGCAAACTCTAAAATCCAGAACGTCGATATCTTCAAAGCGGTATCGTGGCGCAACGTCGAAAAAGAAAAAGCCGTTGAGTACAACGAACAGTACCACCAGCAGCCATACCGAATCGACTAACGTTTCTGACTGTAGCATCACCGCCAGCGTGGCAAACCACGCAACATACATGCCGATAAACAGCCCTGGGTGTTTGCGAATAAAGCTGATGCTAAAGCGCGGTCTGTTGTCGCGCTTCTCGCGAATATTTAAGTCGTCGATTGTTTCAGTAAGCAGGCGCTGTATTTCTGTCATCTCTTGCCTTCGTGATATCTGCAAAATTCAGGAGGGATCGCCCTATTTTAAAAGGGGATACCCTTTGAAGAAAGTAACAGATTAACCGCAATTTAGCATAACAGTTACATTTAAGATCACAGCGTTTTGATGATCCTTGCGGGATTGCCCCCAACCACGGTGTTTGCCGGAACGCTTTTAGTGACCACTGCGCCTGATGCCACAACCACGTTATCGCCCAGCGTGACGCCGGGATTGATCACTGCACGGCCACCTATCCAGACATTATTGCCGATAGTCACGGGCTTCCCGAACTCCAGGCCACTGTTGCGCTCGGTAGCATCCAGCGGATGGGTCGCGGTATAGATATGAACGCCTGGTGCCAGCATGCAGTTGTCGCCAATATGAATTGGACAGACGTCGAGCATAACGCAGTCGAAATTAGCGTAAAAGTCTTTACCAAGATAGATGTTATAACCGTAATCACAACGGAAAGAGGGTTCAATATAGGCTCCCTCACTCTGACCTAACAGATCGTGCAGGATTGCCTGACGCTCATTTTTTTCATCGGGTGCGGTGAGATTGTAGCGATGGATCAACTGACGAGCGCGTAGTCGGTCACTGCGCAGCGTTTCATCTGCCGGGCGATAGTATTCGCCGGCGATCATTTTTTGCTTTTCATTACGCATTACGAATTCCCTGTGTACTGAAGGTTATTTCAGCACAGTAAAACGTAATGCAAAAAAGGGGAACGTTCCCGCTTCTTTGCTGTGATCATAGTCACGCGATTTGAATTAAATAACCATTGTAAATACGAAAATGGTCAGCCAGACAACGGTACCGCTATACCTGACTTAACCTTGAGTGCAATTAGCGAATGAATTTCCAAACAGAAGTTGGAATCTTGTCGTAAAGCTTATTCATGGTCAATTCAGCAAGGCGATGATCCGCTGCTGAGTAAAATACAGCCAGTTCGTTGTCGGACAATTCATATTTATTTTTTTCAATAACGCGCTCTAGCGTATCAATTGTCTGGCAACGTCGCAGGCGCATCAAATAATCTGTTTTAGTTAATGGTTTATCGGACATAACTCTTACCTATGATTGTAATAATTTTTAACAAGACAAACTTACAGGATTAGCCCTGGTGGCATTGACAAAACAGCGAAACAGTCGATTACCTGACTTCCGCCATTTCTGCAGATCCTGCGTATTAATACCATAACTGCTGAACAACATAAAAGTGTCATCCAGGTATTCATCTATCTGCGCGATCAGCTTATTGTCCTCATTGTACTTAATTTTATAATTAAGTGCGAAGGTTGCAATATGCTCTATCAGTTCATTGAGCTGCAAGCTGGTTGCAGAGGTAGGGTCATTAACCCAGCCATGGTTACTTTGTTCAAGGTTTGCAAGACAGTCATGATACAGAGTTTCGCAGAGAAATTTAAGCTGCGCGATATCATGTCTTTTGGGTGAGTATTCATCCATAACGCATCCCCTTCTTAGTGGCTTAAACTAACCGAACACCTTTCGGGATGGATACAACAACTACCTGGAACTTGCCCGCGACTCCTGATGATTTAACTATAATCTACTCTAAAAAAGATTTCATCGTCATATCACGAAAAATTACAATTATGTAAAATTATGATGCTACGTCATTTTTACATTTTAACAGATAAATGCCGCTATTCGAAATGGGACAATTTCTTTATTCTTCGGGCAATCATCGGGTTATCTTGTTTAGGTTTAGCAACGAAAGGCAACAACCGACAATGTGAACCAGTGGATAGGATTAATCTTAATATTTATTAAAGTAAATAAGAACTCTCGCTGTTTTTTTAAGAATAGCCTTTAAGGCTGCAAGGATTATATCGCTTATTTATCCGATAGAAAATAAACGGAATGGCAATAAGTGATTTTTATGATTTTTCCAGAAAAAAGGCCGCTTGCGCGGCCTTATCTTTAGAGATGTATCAATGATGCTCTACTGAGTGGCTATGCTCAATATCTTCATTTTTGCGGCTAAAGCGGCGGCGTACCACCACAAAGAACACCGGAACAAAGAAGATCGCCAACACGGTTGCCGTCACCATCCCGCCCATTACGCCAGTACCAACGGCGTTCTGTGCACCGGAACCTGCGCCGGAACTGATGACCAGCGGCATTACGCCCAGAATAAAGGCCAGTGACGTCATCAGGATTGGACGTAAACGCATGCGTACTGCGTCCAGCGTCGCCTCTATCAGACCTTTACCCTCTTTATCCATCAAGTCTTTGGCGAATTCGACGATAAGTATCGCGTTCTTCGCCGACAACCCAATGGTTGTGAGCAGGCCTACCTGGAAGTAAACGTCGTTGGTCAGGCCGCGGAACGTTGCTGCCAGCAATGCACCGATAACACCCAGCGGTACAACCAGCATTACGGAGAACGGAATTGACCAGCTCTCGTACAGCGCTGCCAGACACAAGAACACGACGATCAGTGAAATGGCATACAGGGCAGGGGCCTGGTTGCCGGACAGTCGTTCCTGGTAGGACATACCGGTCCAGTCATAACCGATACCGGATGGCAGTTTGCTGGCCAGTTGCTCCATCATGGCCATGGCTTCACCGGTACTTTTACCCGGAGCGGCCTGGCCTAAGATTTCCATGGACGGCAGACCGTTATAGCGTTCCAGACGCGGTGAACCGTATTCCCAACGTGAGGTAGAGAAGGCGGAGAACGGTACCATCTGTCCATCGCTGCCGCGGACGTACCAGTTTCCAATATCTTCCGGCAACATACGGTATTTCGCTTCAGACATGACGTAAACTTTCTTCACACGACCACGGTCGATGAAGTCATTCACGTAGCTTCCGCCCCATGCTGCACCCAGCGTTGTATTAATATCACTAATGGAAACGCCCAGAGCCTGCGCTTTTTCCTGATCGATATCGATCTTGAACTGCGGCGTATCTTCCAGACCGTTAGGACGAACACCGACCAACAGATCAGGATGCTTCGCGACTTCACCAAACAGTTGGTTACGCGCCTGAGTCAGCTTCTCATGGCCCAGACCAGCCTGGTCAATCAACTGGAAGTCGAAACCGGTCGCGGTCCCTAACTCCACAATCGCTGGCAGGTTAAAGGCAAAGACCATCGCGTCTTTGATCTGCGAGAATGCGCCCATTGCACGTTGAGTAATCGCTTCAACTTTGTTCTCTTTACCTGGACGTTCACTCCAGTCTTTCAAAGAGACGAATGCGATACCGGTGTTCTGACCACGACCTGCAAAACCGAAGCCGTTAACGGCAAACACCGATTCAACGTTCGCTTTTTCTTTGGTCAGATAGTAATCCGTCATTTCGTCCAGCACCTTCTGGGTACGCTCTTGCGTTGCACCCGCAGGCAGCTGAGCCATAGACAGGAATACCCCCTGGTCTTCGTCTGGCAGGAACGAACTTGGCAGACGAACGAACAGATAGGCCATGCCCACGACGATGATCAGATACAGCGCCAGATAACGACCGGTGCTGCGCAGAATACCGCCTACGCTATCGGTGTAATGGTGCGTACTCTTATCGAACATGCGGTTAAACCAGCCGAAGAAGCCTTTTTTGCCTTCTCCGTGATCGCCTTTAGCAATCGGTTTGAGCATGGTCGCACACAGGGCAGGGGTCAGAATCAACGCCACCAGCACAGACAACGCCATCGCGGAAACAATGGTGATGGAGAACTGACGGTAAATTGCACCGGTAGAACCTCCGAAGAACGCCATTGGGATAAATACCGCTGACAGTACCATCGCGATACCCACCAGTGCGCCCTGAATCTGGCCCATTGATTTACGCGTTGCTTCCTTCGGCGGTAGTCCTTCCTCAGCCATTACACGTTCAACGTTCTCGACCACAACGATGGCGTCATCCACCAGCAGGCCGATGGCGAGTACCATCCCGAACATCGTCAGGGTGTTTATCGAGAAGCCGAAAATCGCAAGGACGGCAAACGTACCCAAGAGCACCACCGGCACGGCGATAGTCGGAATCAGCGTCGCGCGGAAGTTCTGCAGGAACAGATACATTACCAGGAACACGAGGATGATTGCTTCCGCCAGCGTTTTCACTACTTCGTGAATAGAGATTTTCACGAACGGTGTGGTGTCATACGGGTAAACGATCTTCAGACCTGACGGGAAGAACGGTTCCATCTTCTTCAGTTCATCGCGGATAGCGTTTGCTGTATCCAGGGCGTTAGCACCTGTCGCCAGCTTGATACCCAGACCGGATGCCGGTTTACCGTTGAACTTCGCAATGATGTCGTAGTTCTCACCGCCCAGTTCCACTTTCGCCACGTCACGCAGACGAACCTGGGAACCATCCTGATTCACTTTCAGCAGAATTTTGCTGAACTCATCAGCGGAGGTCAGACGGGTTTGCGCGATGATTGATGCGTTAAGCTGCTGGCCTTTCACCGGTGGCGTACCACCTAACTGACCGGCTGCAACCTGGGCGTTCTGCGCTTTGATGGCGCTGATTACATCAACCGGCGTCAGCTGGAAGTTGTTCAGTTTGTTCGGATCCATCCAGATACGCATCGCGTACTGAGAACCGAACAGCTGAACATCACCCACACCTGAAGTACGGCTGATGGCATCCTTCATGTTGGCGCCAACGTAGTCGGAAATATCCTCCTGCGTCATGGTGCCGTTGGTGTTGATAACACCGACAACCATCAGGAAGCTGCTGGATGACTTCTCAACGCTAACCCCTTGTTGCTGTACTTCCTGAGGCAGCAACGGCATGGCCAGCTGCAGTTTGTTCTGCACCTGTACCTGCGCGATATCCGCATCAGTACCAGACTGGAAGGTTAGGGTGATCTGCACGGTACCCGTGGAGTCACTGTTAGAGGACATGTACATCAGGTTATCGATACCGTTCATGTTCTGTTCGATAACCTGCGTAACAGTATCCTGTACTGTTTTGGCATCAGCGCCAGGGTAGGTCGCGGAGATCGTCACTGCTGGCGGTGCAATAGTCGGATATTGCGCTACCGGCAATTTGAGGATCGCGAGCCCCCCTGCCAACATGATGATAATGGCGATCACCCACGCAAATATTGGGCGATCGATAAAGAAATTAGGCATGTCTTAACGGCTCCTGTTTAAGTTAAGACTTGGACTGTTCAGGCTGGCTACCGCTTTGGCCTTGCTGGTTGTTATCAGCGGTGATTTCCTGCGCTTTTACCTGCGCGCCAGGACGTACTTTCTGCAGCCCAGTGACAATCACGCGGTCGCCCGGCTTAAGTCCATCAGTGACTAACCATTTGTCGCCAATCGCTTGTGCGGCGACAATTTGACGAGTTTCAACTTTGTTGTCTGCACCGATAACCAATGCACTGGCATCGCCACGCGGTGTACGGGTAACGCCTTGCTGTGGAACCAGTAATGCCGTTGGGTTAATCCCTTCTTCCAGACGTGCGCGAACGAACATACCCGGCAGTAAGGTGTGATCCGGGTTAGGGAAGATGGCGCGTAACGTAATCGACCCGGTAGTTTGATCAACCGTCACATCAGAAAATTCCAGCGTACCGGACTGCGGGAATTTAATGCCGTCATTGGTTACCAGTTCGACTTTCGCTTTGCCGTTCTCTTGCTTCAGCGTGCCGTTGGCCAGCTCTTGTTTCAGGCGCAGGAAGTCGTTGCTTGACTGCGTCACGTCCACGTAGATCGGGTCCAACTGTTGAACAGTCGCCAGCGCGGTCGCTTGACCGTTTTGCACCAGAGCACCTTCCGTAACGGATGATTTACCAATGCGGCCGCTGATCGGCGACGTCACTTTGGTATAGGCCAGATTGATGCGTGCAGTTTCTACCGCGGCTTTCGCGGCGACAACGGCGGCGTTTGCCTGCTGTGCGTCTGCCTGCGCGCTATCGTAATCCTGTTGACTGATGTACTTAGTACCCAACAGTTTCTGATAACGTTTAACCGTCAGTTGAGCGATATTTGCTGCGGCTTGTGCTTTGGCCAGATCACCTTTTGCGCTTTCATAAGCGGCCTGGTAAGTCGCAGGATCAATCTGATAGAGAGATACACCCGCTTCGATGTCACCACCTTCGGTGAAATTACGCTTCAGGATAATACCGCTAACCTGAGGGCGAACTTCTGCAATGCGAAACGCACTGGTGCGACCCGGAAGCTCAGTTGTTATCTGTAGAGGTTCAGTTTTGAGCGTAACAACTCCAACCTCTGGCATCTGCTGGCCCCCTTGTTGGGCCTGTTTGTCGTCACATCCTGTTAGCGCTAAGCTGCCTGAGAGCATCAGAACGACTGCCAGAGGCGTTAACCCTCTGTTTTTGTTCATATGTAAACCTCGAGTGTCCGATTTCAAATTGATCAATGGCTTAAAGCCCATAAACCCATTGCTGCGTTTATATTATCGTCGTGCTATGGTACATACATTCACAAATGTATGTAAATCTAACGCCTGTAAATTCACTGACATATGGCACGAAAAACCAAACAACAAGCACAGGAAACACGACAGCATATTCTCGATGTTGCTCTGCATTTGTTTTCGCAACAAGGGGTATCATCCACCTCGCTTGCGGAGATCGCAAAAGCCGCTGGTGTCACGCGCGGCGCAATCTATTGGCATTTCAAAAACAAGTCGGATTTATTCAGTGAAATCTGGGAGCTAGCAAAACCTAACATTGATGAGTTAGAGACTGAGTATCAGGCAAAATTCCCCGACGATCCACTATCAGTATTAAGAGAAATTTTAATTTACGTTCTTGAAGCTACCGTGACAGAAGAACGCCGACGTTTGTTGCTGGAAATTATATTCCACAAATGCGAATTTGTCGGGGAAATGACCTCTGTTCAGTTAGCTCAACGCCATCTTTGTATTGAAAATTACGATCGTATCGAACAAACATTGCGGCACTGTATGGATGCCAATATGCTGCCGGAAAACCTGAACACACGTCGCGTGGCGGTCCTGTTGCGCAGCTATATTACCGGAATCATAGAAAACTGGTTATTTGCCCCCGAATCGTTTGATCTGAAAAAAGAAGCTCGGGAATACGTCGCAGTGCTGCTGGAGATGTGCCTTATGTGCCCAACTCTGCGGCTTGGCGTGGCGGAAATCCACTAAATGTTTTGGGCCTGTACCAGGAATTCTCCTGGTCGTTTTGCCTGCTGCTATTCTGCCGGTCACAGCCGTGATATTCTTGCCGCTTGACTATTTTCGGTCACTTTTCCGGTTCAGAAACGTTCATTCTCATGACTATGTTGCAGCTCTATAAACGTTCACAGCATCTTATTGCTATTACCATTCTTTTCTTCATTCTCTTGCTATCTTGCCAGTCGTCTGCTTTTGCGCGGGCGCAACAGAGTGGTGAACTGCCGACGAAAGCGGATATTCAGAGCCAACTGGATGCACTGAGTAAACAAAAAGATCTCTCCGCGCAGGATAAGCTGGTTCAACAGGATCTCCTCGATACCATCGCCACGCTGGATAAAATCGATCGCGTGAAAGATGAGACCGTACAGCTTCGTCAGAAAGTTGCCCAGGCGCCGGAGAAAATGCGTCAGGCGACGGATGCGTTAAATTCGCTCAGCGATGTCGATAACGACGATGAAACGCGAAAAACACTGAGTACACTCTCCTTACGACAGCTTGAGTCGCGCGTGGCACAGGTTTTGGATGATCTGCAAAGCTCGCAAAACGATCTTGCTGCCTACAACAGCCAATTGGTGTCGCTGCAAACGCAGCCAGAGCGTGTGCAGAATGCGATGTACACCGCGTCGCAGCAAATGCAGCAAATCCGCAATCGACTCGATGGCACCAATGTGGGAGAGGCGGCGTTACGCCCCAGCCAGCAGGTGTTGCTGCAGGCGCAGCAGGCGCTGCTGAATGCGCAGATCGACCAACAGCGTAAGAGCCTCGAAGGTAATACTGTTTTGCAGGATACCTTGCAAAAACAACGTGATTACGTAACAGCTAACAGTAACCGGCTTGAACATCAGCTCCAGCTTCTGCAAGAAGCGGTGAACAGCAAACGACTAACGTTAACCGAAAAGACGGCTCAGGAAGCGGTAACGCCGGATGAAGCCGAACGTATTCAGTCAAACCCGTTAGTGAAGCAGGAACTGGACGTTAACCATCAGCTCAGCCAGCGTCTGATTGCCGCGACCGAAAACGGCAACAACCTGATGCAGCAGAATATCAAAGTCAAAAACTGGCTTGACCGCGCGCTGCAATCCGAACGCAACATTAAAGAACAGATTGCCGTCCTGAAAGGCAGCCTGCTGCTGTCGCGTATTCTGTATCAGCAACAACAAACACTGCCGTCGGCGGATGAACTTGCCGATATGACTAACCGGATCGCTGATTTGCGTCTGGAACAGTTTGAGATAAACCAGCAGCGTGATGCGCTATTCCAGAACGATGCGTTTGTCGCCAAACTGGAAGAAGGGCACAGCAACGAAGTGAATGGTGAAGTCCATGATGCCCTGCTGCAGGTTGTGGATATGCGCCGTGAACTGTTGGATCAGCTGAACAAGCAGCTGGGCAACCAGTTGATGATGGCGATTAACCTGCAAATCAATCAACAGCAGCTAATGAGCGTGTCGAAGAACCTGAAAGGGATCCTCACGCAGCAAATCTTCTGGGTTAATAGTAACCGTCCGATGGACTGGGACTGGATCAAAGCCTTCCCACAAACGCTAAAAGACCAGTTTAAGTCGATGAAAATCACGGTGAACTGGGAAAAAGCCTGGCCCGCCGTCTTTATTGCGTTCCTGGCGGGGCTACCGCTGCTACTTATTGCCGGGTTAATCCGCTGGCGTTTGAAATGGTTGAAAGAGTATCAGGCGAAATTAGCCGCCGCAGTAGGGAATCTGCGTAATGACAGTCAGCTCAATACGCCAAAAGCGATTCTGATCGATCTGATCCGAGCGTTGCCGGCGTGCCTGATTATCCTCGCCGTGGGCCTGATTCTGCTTACCATGCAGTTGAATATCAGCGACCTGCTGTGGGCGTTCAGTAAGAAGATGACAGTCTTCTGGCTGGTGTTTGGTCTGTGCTGGAAGGTGCTGGAAAAAGATGGCGTGGCAATTCGTCATTTTGGTATGCCAGCGAAGCAGACCAGCCACTGGCGCCGCCAGATCGTGCGTATTAGCCTGGCGCTGTTACCGCTCAACTTCTGGTCGGTCATTGCTGAGCTGTCACCGCTTAATTTGATGGACGATGTGCTGGGTCAGGTAGTTATTTTCCTCAACCTGCTGCTGATCGCCTTCCTGGTATGGCCAATGTGTCGTGAAAGCTGGCGCGACAAAGAGTCGCATGGCTTGCGTCTGGTTACCATTACTGTCCTCTCAATTATCCCGATTGCATTAATGGTGCTGACGGCGACAGGGTATTTCTACACCACGTTGCGCCTGGCCGGTCGTTGGATTGAAACGGTCTATCTGGTTATCCTCTGGAACCTGCTGTATCAGACGGTACTGCGTGGATTGAGCGTGGCGGCACGGCGTATCGCCTGGCGCCGTGCCTTAGCGCGTCGTCAGAACCTGGTGAAAGAAGGGGCGGAAGGAGCCGAGCCGCAGGAAGAACCGACCATCGCGCTTGAGCAGGTGAACCAGCAAACGCTGCGCATCACCATGCTGGTAATGGTTGCCCTGTTTGGTGTTCTGTTCTGGGCTATTTGGTCTGATTTGATAACTGTATTCAGCTACCTCGATAGCATTACGCTCTGGCATTACAACGGCACCGAAGCGGGAGCTGCGGTGGTGAAAGACGTCACCATGGGCAGCCTGCTGTTTGCGATTATTGCCTCAATGGTCGCGTGGGCGCTGATCCGTAACTTACCCGGCCTGCTGGAAGTGCTGGTGCTGTCGCGACTGAAGATGCGTCAGGGCGCTTCGTATGCGATCACCACGATCCTTAACTACGCGATCATCGCCATCGGCGCGATGACGGTCTTCGGATCGCTCGGTGTTTCATGGGATAAGCTACAGTGGCTGGCAGCAGCCCTGTCGGTTGGTCTTGGTTTTGGCTTGCAGGAAATCTTCGGTAACTTTGTTTCGGGTCTGATTATTCTGTTTGAACGCCCGGTCCGCATCGGCGATACCGTGACTATCGGTACGTTCTCAGGAACGGTCAGCAAGATCCGTATCCGTGCCACCACTATTACCGACTTCGATCGCAAAGAGGTGATCATCCCGAACAAAGCATTTGTGACGGAGCGTTTGATCAACTGGTCGCTTTCCGATACCACCACGCGCCTGGTGATCCGCATCGGCGTGGCCTACGGTTCGGATTTGGATAAAGTGAAGAAAGTGCTGTTGCAGGCGGCGATGGAACACCCGAAAGTGATGCACGATCCAGAGCCTGCGGTGTTCTTTACCGCCTTCGGCGCCAGCACGCTGGATCATGAACTGCGATTATACGTACGTGAACTGCGCGATCGTAGCCACACGGTTGATGAACTGAACCGTGCGGTCGATCGTTTATGCCGTGAAAACGACATTGATATCGCCTTTAACCAGCTCGAAGTGCACCTGCATAACGCGAAAGGTGATACCGTGACCGAGGTTAAGCGTGACATCATTAAAGGTGATGATCCGACGCCTTCGGTAGGTTAAGTTGCAATCAGGGCGGCATATTTGCCGCCCTGATTGCATTTAGTGCGCCAGCGCGACCAGTTCTTCCTGCGTCAGGCCTGTAAGGTGCGTAATCAGCTCCAGTTCCAGGCCGCGGGCGAGCATTTTTTGTGCGATATTACGCGCTTCAACCTGCCGACCTTCTTCTAACCCTTTTTCCAGCCCTTGTTGTATGCCTTCCACTCTGCCTTTTTCTTCCAACCATTCGGCAATCGTCATCAGCTGTTCCTTGTACTGTGGCGCACTCTGCGCCAGATGGCGGACAAGTACGCCGGGTTCCGTGGTATTTCCTGCTTTAAGCATGTAATTAATCAAAACGTCGATTTGATATTCTGTCAGATGCTCTTGTGTTAAGAGTGTGACCAGTTGATCCAATAGCTCACTCAGATCCCGTCGACGAATATGTTTTTGCAGGAGTTCCAGCATCGCTACCCGTTGATGCTGCAAGATCTGATTATCTGGCATTACGGTCAGGTCTACCAGTGTAAATTCATTGCCGTAAAGCGCTTTCGCAAGCTTTGGTTCGCTAAACAGGTGATGCCAGTTAAGGGTATAAGGCCACGGACTTTCCATACCATGGTAAAACAGGATAGGAACGACCAGAGGTAATGTCTTATGCCCGGCGTTAAGATGGTGTTGCATGGCGGCAATTGCGTAGCGCATCAGGCGAAAGGCCATGAATTTATCGGGCTTACTCTGATGTTCAATCAGTGCGTAAACGTAGCTGGGTCCATGTGTTGTTTGCAGGGAATAGAGGATATCTGAATAGCTGGTATGTAAATCGTCCTCAATAAAGCTGCCTGATTCCAGCGTTAATGTATCCATATCGCATATATTGAGAAATGCTTCAGGCAAATGGATCTGCAAAAAATCTCGGGCAACCTCCTTTTGCGTCAGCATTTGCCGAAAGACCGCGTCGTGAGGTGTGGTGGGGAGTCGTTCCATGATCTGTCCGTTATCGTCGAGATGTTGCGACGACTCTGACACCGAAGCCAATGGCAGACCAGAGGGCAATTAATCAGTTTGCGAGGTGCCTTCCGCAGTTTTAAGTTTGTTTTCATAATCACGCATGACGATCTCCAGCGCGCGTAGCACCGTTCGTGCTGGTAGCTGATTTTCCTCAAGTAAAACAATCAAATCGACGGCCAGTTTGACCTCGTCCGGGGCGTTCTCTAATGACATAAATTCTCCGGGGATTAACGGGTTAAACGCGCCAGCACGTTTTCTATTCTTGCCAGAGCATGGCGACAGCGCGCCAGCCGCGCCTCGAATGCTTCTACTTCACGATGCAGTTTTTGCTGTTCTTCAAAGCCGGTAGCCTGAGCCAGACGCTCTTTGCGTTCACGCGTCATTTCAACCAGACGGCGTTCAAATTCCTGATGTTGGACCCGCTTGCGCTGCCAGCGCGCCAGACCTGGAGAAGCGCTGTCCCACTCTCGAAGGGACCAACTGGCGGTTTCACGTGAAATCGCCTCTAACTGTGAGGCAAGGTGTTCCGCAAGCCAGGTGATTTGTGGGAGTTGCTGCTGCTCAACGGCGCGGCGCAGGGCAGTAAGATTATCGTCAGCTTCTTCCAGGCAGGCCTGCAGCAACGTGCTGCGCGTGTGAAACAGATGCCTGTCAAAGCGGGCGCTAAGCGTTGTGTGGTGCGCCAGCGGGGCGCAATGTTGTCGCAAGCGGTTAAGCTGGTTTTCGAGCATCTGTAACAGCATGGCGGTTTTCACAACAACACTCCGATGAAAATGAGAACCGTTATGCTAAAGTAGCGATTCTCTGTGTTAAGTACTCATATTATGCAACGCATTATTCTAATCATCATTGGCTGGATAGCGGTAGTGCTAGGTACGCTGGGCGTTGTATTGCCTCTGTTGCCGACGACGCCGTTTATACTGCTGGCCGCCTGGTGTTTTGCCCGCTCATCGCCGCGTTTTCACGACTGGTTGCTTTACCGTTCGTGGTTCGGCGGGTATTTGCGCCACTGGCAAAAACACCGTGCGATGCCGCCGGGAGCAAAACCGCGCGCTATTTTGTTGATCCTGGTGACGTTTGGCATTTCACTGTGGCTGGTCAATATGATGTGGGTGCGCGGCCTGCTGCTGGTTATTCTCGCCTGTTTACTGATTTTTATGTGGCGGATCCCGGTGATTGATGAAAAACAACAAAAGCAGTAAAGCGCAATAATCGCTGTTGCAATTGTCTCTCACAGCCAGTAAATTCGACCGTTTTCGAGCACAGGCGCAGGTGGTCAAAGGTTAAGCAAGTGTAACCTTGGCTCTTATATAGACACAAAATCATTCAAGATACGTCGAGGATGAAGTGTTTAGTGCGCCGTGAAGTAATACTGTATTAATCAGGCACAAACTTATGACCGCGACAGCACAGCAGCTTGAGTTTCTCAAAAATAGCATCAAAAGCATCCACGACTACCCAAAACCGGGCATTCTCTTTCGTGATGTCACCAGTTTACTGGAAGACCCGAAAGCCTACGCCCTCAGCATTGAATTGCTGGTTGAACGCTACAAAAATGCGGGTATCACTAAAGTGGTTGGCACCGAAGCGCGTGGCTTCCTGTTTGGCGCGCCGGTAGCGTTGGGGCTGGGCGTCGGCTTTGTTCCGGTACGCAAACCCCGTAAGCTTCCGCGTGAAGTTATTGCTGAGACCTATGAGCTGGAGTACGGCACCGATCAGCTGGAAATCCACGTTGATGCCATCAAACCTGGCGATAAAGTGCTGGTTGTGGACGACCTGCTGGCAACTGGCGGCACGATTGAAGCGACCGTAAAGCTGATCCGCCGTCTGGGTGGTGAAGTTACCGATGCTGCTTTTATCATTAACCTGTTTGATCTGGGCGGCGAACAGCGTCTGGAAAAACAGGGGCTTACCTGTTATAGCCTGGTTCCATTCCCGGGCCACTAATTTAGGGCTATCTTTTTGCCATTTTGGCCCCGGTCAGTGCTCGAAATCCTCACGTACTGCGTGTACGCTCCGGTTTCTGTGCGCTGCCCGAAACCAAACTGACTGCAACGATAACGCCCGAATATAACGTGTCAACCTCGCCGTCGCTGCGAGGTTGTGTTAGCATTATCCCCCTGTGAATCCACCCTCCAGCCTTTCAGAGCCTGCCAATGAGTTATCAGGTCTTAGCCCGAAAATGGCGCCCACAAACCTTTGCTGACGTCGTCGGCCAGGAACATGTGCTGACGGCACTGGCGAACGGCTTGTCGCTAGGGCGTATTCATCATGCTTATTTGTTTTCCGGCACCCGTGGCGTCGGGAAAACCTCTATCGCCCGCTTGCTGGCGAAGGGATTAAACTGTGAAACCGGCATCACCGCCACGCCGTGTGGCGTGTGCGATAACTGCCGGGAAATCGAGCAGGGGCGTTTTGTCGATCTGATTGAAATCGACGCCGCCTCACGCACCAAAGTCGAAGACACCCGTGACCTGCTGGATAACGTCCAGTATGCGCCTGCGCGCGGTCGCTTTAAGGTCTACTTGATCGACGAAGTGCACATGCTGTCGCGCCACAGTTTTAATGCCTTGCTGAAAACGCTCGAAGAGCCGCCCGCGCACGTTAAGTTCCTGCTGGCGACTACCGATCCGCAGAAGCTGCCGGTGACTATCCTGTCGCGCTGTCTGCAATTCCATCTTAAAGCGTTGGATGTCGAACAGATTCGCCATCAGCTTGAGCATATCCTCAAAGAAGAGCATATCGCCCATGAACCGCGTGCACTGCAACTGCTGGCTCGCGCCGCGGACGGCAGCCTGCGTGATGCGCTGAGCCTGACCGATCAGGCGATCGCCAGCGGCGATGGTCAGGTCTCGACCGAGGCGGTAAGCACCATGCTCGGCACGATGGACGACGACCAGGCGCTCTCGCTCGTTGAAGCGGTTGTGGCTGCGGACGGCGAACGCGTTATGGCGCTGGTAAACGACGCCGCCGCGCGCGGTATCGAATGGGAAGCGCTGCTGGTTGAGATGTCGGCTTTGCTGCATCGTATTGCCATGGTTCAGCTTTCGCCTGCCGCGCTCGGCAGCGATATGGCCGCCATTGAACAGCGTATGCGTGAACTGGCGCGAATTGTTCCGCCAACCGATGTGCAGCTTTACTACCAAACTTTGTTAATCGGCCGCAAAGAACTGCCGTATGCGCCGGACAGGCGAATGGGCGTCGAAATGACGCTGCTGCGTGCGCTGGCTTTTCATCCGCGCATGCCGCTCCCGGAACCTGAAGTTCCACGACAGTCGTTTGCCCCGGTCGCACCCACTGCGGTGATGACCCCGACGCAGGTGCAGCAGCAGCCTGCGCCTGCACAACAGCAACAGAATGTGCCGCTCTCCGATGCCACCAGTCAGGTGTTGGCGGCGCGTAGCCAGTTGCAACGCGCTCAGGGAGCAACCAAAGCAAAAAAGAGTGAACCGGCAGCCGCTTCCCGCGCGCGGCCGGTGAATAATGCTGCGCTGGAAAGACTGGCTTCGGTGTCGGAACGTGTTCAGGCGCGTCCGGCGGTCTCTGCGCTGGAAAAAGCACCGGCGAAGAAAGAAGCGTATCGCTGGAAAGCGACCAATCCTGTTGCAGAGGTTAAAGAAGTCGTTGCCACGCCGAAAGCGCTGAAAAAAGCGCTTGAGCATGAAAAAACGCCGGAACTGGCGGCAAAGCTTGCGGCTGAAGCCATTGAACGCGACCCGTGGGCCGCCCAGGTGAGTCAGCTCTCGCTGCCTAAACTGGTGGAGCAGGTGGCGCTTAATGCCTGGAAAGAAGAGAATGGCAACGTAGTTTGCCTGCACCTGCGTTCCACGCAGCGACACCTAAATTCCAGCGGCGCGCAGCAAAAACTGGCTGAAGCACTGAGTTCCTTAACGGGGTCAACGGTTGAATTGACCATCGTTGAAGATGATAATCCAGCGGTGCGTACGCCGCTGGAGTGGCGTCAGGCCATTTATGAAGAGAAGCTCGCGCAGGCGCGTGAGTCGATTATTGCGGATAATAACATCCAGACACTGCGTCGTTTTTTCGATGCGGAGCTGGACGAAGAGAGTATTCGCCCCATTTGATCGTGAGCCTAATGGTTTGACGGTCGTCATCCCTTAACGTGATTGAGAGAGAAGCCTATGTTTGGTAAAGGCGGTCTGGGTAACCTGATGAAACAGGCCCAGCAGATGCAAGAAAAAATGCAGCAGATGCAGGAAGAAGTCGCCAAGCTGGAAGTGACCGGCGAATCTGGCGCGGGTCTGGTAAAAGTGACCATTAACGGCGCGCACAACTGCCGTCGCGTGGAGATCGATCCAAGCCTGCTGGAAGACGACAAAGAGATGCTGGAAGATCTGGTTGCTGCGGCATTCAACGATGCAGCACGTCGCATTGAAGAGACGCAGAAAGAGAAGATGGCCTCTGTTTCCTCCGGAATGCAGCTGCCGCCTGGCTTTAAGATGCCGTTCTGATGCAAACCAGCCCGCTGTTAACTCAGCTTATGGAAGCACTGCGCTGTCTGCCGGGCGTTGGCCCGAAGTCGGCGCAGCGCATGGCGTTCACGCTACTTCAGCGCGATCGCAGCGGCGGGATGCGTCTGGCACAGGCGTTAACGAAGGCAATGTCGGAAATCGGCCATTGTGCCGATTGCCGCACCTTCACAGAGCAAGACGTCTGCAACATTTGCTCGAACCCGCGTCGCCAGGAAAACGGTCAGATTTGTGTGGTGGAGAGTCCGGCGGACATCTACGCCATTGAGCAAACCGGGCAATTTTCCGGACGTTACTTCGTGCTGATGGGACACCTGTCGCCGCTGGACGGTATTGGCCCTGATGATATCGGGCTGGATCGTCTCGAACAGCGACTGGCGTCTGAGCAAATCAACGAACTGATCCTGGCGACCAATCCCACGGTCGAAGGAGAGGCGACCGCCAACTATATTGCTGAGCTTTGCATGCAATATGGCGTTGAAGCCAGCCGTATCGCCCATGGCGTTCCGGTAGGCGGCGAGCTGGAAATGGTCGATGGCACCACGCTGTCGCACTCTCTGGCAGGGCGACACAAGATTAAATTCTGAACAAACGGAGGCCGCGACGGCGGCTTCCGCTTGAAATCCTTCCCGCTTGTCCCCATTTCACCCTCAACGTGTTTTTACCATTGAAAATGGCATTGTTGAGGTAGATCTACATGAAAGGACAAGAAACTCGTGGTTTTCAGTCAGAAGTAAAACAACTTCTGCACCTGATGATCCATTCTCTGTATTCCAATAAAGAAATCTTCCTGCGTGAGCTTATCTCTAACGCCTCGGATGCGGCAGACAAGCTGCGTTTCCGCGCCCTGTCTAACCCGGACCTGTATGAAGGCGACGGTGAGCTGCGTGTACGTGTTTCCTTCGATAAAGATAAGCGTACGTTGACCATTGCCGATAACGGCGTGGGGATGAACCGTGATGACGTTATCGATCATCTGGGGACCATTGCGAAATCCGGTACTAAATCTTTCCTCGAGTCCATGGGATCCGATCAGGCGAAAGACAGCCAGTTGATCGGCCAGTTCGGGGTGGGTTTCTACTCTGCGTTCATCGTGGCGGACAAAGTCACCGTGCGTACCCGCGCTGCGGGCGATAAGCCGGAAAACGGCGTGTTCTGGGAATCTGCGGGTGAAGGTGAGTACACCGTTGCTGACATCACCAAAGACGATCGCGGCACCGAAATCACCCTGCATCTGCGTGAAGGCGAAGATGAGTTCCTTGATGACTGGCGCGTACGTTCCATCATCAGCAAATATTCCGACCATATCGCGCTGCCGGTAGAGATCGAAAAATCCGAAGAAAAAGACGGCGAGACCGTGGTTTCCTGGGAAAAGATCAACAAAGCGCAGGCGCTGTGGACCCGTAACAAGTCGGAAATCAAAGACGACGAATACAACGAGTTCTACAAGCACATCGCCCACGACTTCACTGACCCGCTGACCTGGAGCCACAACCGTGTGGAAGGTAAGCAGGAGTACACCAGCCTGCTGTACATCCCGTCCCAGGCTCCGTGGGATATGTGGAACCGCGATCACAAGCATGGTCTGAAACTGTACGTCCAGCGTGTGTTTATTATGGACGACGCCGAGCAGTTCATGCCGAACTACCTGCGCTTTGTGCGCGGTCTGATAGATTCCAACGATCTGCCGCTGAACGTTTCCCGTGAGATCCTGCAGGACAGCACCGTCACCCGTAACCTGCGCAGCGCGTTGACCAAACGCGTACTGCAGATGCTGGAAAAACTGGCGAAAGACGACGCGGAAAAATACCAGACCTTCTGGAAACAGTTCGGCCTGGTACTGAAAGAAGGCCCGGCGGAAGATCACGCCAACCAGGAAACGATCGCTAAGCTGATGCGCTTCGCGTCTACGCACACTGACTCCTCCGCACAGACCGTGTCGCTGGAAGACTACGTGTCGCGGATGAAAGAAGGGCAGGAGAAAATCTACTACATCACCGCAGACAGCTATGCGGCAGCGAAGAGCAGCCCGCACCTGGAACTGCTGCGTAAGAAAGGCATCGAAGTGCTGCTGCTTTCTGACCGCATCGATGAGTGGATGATGAACTACCTGACCGAGTTCGACGGTAAGGCATTCCAGTCTGTTGCCAAAGCTGACGAGTCCATCGACAAGCTGGCGGATGAAGTTGATGAATCGGCAAAAGAAGCGGAAAAAGCGCTGACGCCGTTCGTTGAGCGCGTGAAAACCCTGCTGGGCGACCGCGTGAAAGAAGTGCGTCTGACTCACCGTCTGACCGACACGCCAGCCATCGTCACCACCGATGCGGATGAAATGAGTACCCAGATGGCGAAACTGTTTGCCGCTGCGGGCCAGGCCGTACCGGAAGTGAAATATATCTTTGAACTGAACCCGGACCACGTGCTGGTAAAACGCACGGCGGATACCCAGGACGAAGCGCAGTTCAAAGAATGGGTCGAACTGCTGCTGGATCAGGCGCTGTTTGCTGAGCGCGGCACGCTGGAAGACCCGAACCAGTTCATCCGTCGTATGAACCAGTTGCTGGTGTCCTGATACCCGTAATGTAATGCCGGATGGCGTTAACGCTTATCCGGCCTACAGCATCTCGTAATAGTATGCCGGATACGGTGTTTCCACCGCCATCCGGCATTTTCTCGCCTTATTTTTAATTTTCCCACCGTTAACCGTTTCAGCGTCGGGCGTCTTTCTTGAGCCAATTGCGTGATGGTGGTATCGTTTAGCGCTTTTTAAAAAATATCGACAACCTTTAAGGGGATTTTCGTAATGCGTATCATTCTGCTTGGCGCTCCGGGCGCGGGTAAAGGAACTCAGGCTCAGTTCATCATGGAGAAGTATGGTATTCCGCAAATCTCCACCGGTGATATGCTGCGTGCCGCCGTGAAATCTGGCTCCGAGCTGGGCAAACAAGCGAAAGACATCATGGACGCCGGTAAGCTGGTGACTGATGAGCTGGTGATCGCGCTGGTAAAAGAGCGTATTGCTCAGGAAGACTGCCGTAATGGTTTCCTGCTGGATGGCTTCCCGCGTACTATTCCGCAGGCAGACGCCATGAAAGAAGCGGGCATCAACGTGGACTACGTTCTGGAGTTCGATGTTCCTGACGAACTGATCGTTGACCGTATCGTGGGTCGTCGCGTACACGCTGCTTCTGGCCGCGTTTACCACATCAAATTCAACCCGCCTAAGGTTGAAGGTAAAGACGACGTGACCGGCGAAGAGCTGACCACCCGTAAAGACGATCAGGAAGAAACTGTACGTAAGCGCCTGGTGGAATACCATCAGATGACCGCTCCGCTGATCGGCTACTACTCTAAAGAAGCGCAGGCGGGTAACACCAAATACGCGAAAGTTGATGGCACTCAGGCCGTTGCTGACGTGCGCGCAGCGCTGGAAAAAATCCTCGGCTAATTTTTTCGCGTAATAAATCTCTTATCAGGCCTGCCATTATCGCGTAGGCCTGATAAGCGTAGCACCATCAGGCAAATTCTCGTCTTACCTCTCACAGCAATTAGTTCTTCTTTATCGCTTTTCCGCTACAATTATCAACAATTTGAATCGATAAGAGGCGGTAATGCGTCAGACGAAAACCGGTATCCTGCTGGCAAACCTCGGCACTCCCGATGCCCCAACCCCCGAAGCCGTTAAGCGCTACCTGCGCCAGTTTTTAAGCGATCCACGCGTAGTTGATACGTCACCTGCACTGTGGTGGCCGCTTCTGCGCGGGGTGATTTTACCGTTGCGTGCGCCACGCGTAGCCAAGCTGTACCAGTCAATCTGGATGGAAGACGGTTCCCCGCTGATGGTTTATAGCAAGGCACAACAGCGTGCGCTGGCAGAACGCCTACCAAATACCCCTGTTGCGCTGGGAATGAGCTACGGTTCGCCGTCGCTTGAAAGCGCGGTCGATGAACTGTTGGCAAGCGGGGTTGAACACATGGTAGTGTTACCGCTGTACCCGCAATATTCCTGTTCGACGGTGGCGGCAGTCTGGGACGAGCTGGCGCGTATCTTAGCGCGTAAACGCGGTATTCCTGGCGTTTCATTTATTCGTGATTACGCCGATGACAGCAGCTACATCGATGCGCTGGCGAAGAGTGCCCGGGATTCATTTGCTCAACACGGTGAACCTGATTTGCTGCTGCTCTCCTATCACGGCATTCCGCAGCGTTACGCCGATGAAGGCGATGACTACCCGCAGCGCTGTCGCGATACCACCCGAGAGCTGGTTTCAGCGCTTGGCCTGCCGCCAGAAAAAGTAATGATGACCTTCCAGTCTCGCTTTGGTCGCGAACCGTGGCTGACGCCGTATACCGACGAAACGTTAAAAATGCTGGCGGAGAAAGGGACACAACATATCCAGGTTATGTGTCCGGGCTTCTCGGCAGATTGCCTCGAAACGCTGGAAGAGATAGCGGTACAAAACCGGGAGATTTTCCTCGAAGCTGGCGGTAAGCAATATGAGTATATTCCGGCGCTTAATGCCGCACCGGAACATATCGAAATGATGGTTAAACTGACCGACGCTTACCGTTAAAGCTGGGCTCTGAAGTAACGAGCGCCTTCCCGTAATGCATCGTCGGCGGTTTTCATCATTCGCGAATAGTGCAGGAAGGCGTGCAGCGTACCGGGGTACATTTTGTACTGGCAGGGCTGCTGATGCGCCTGCAACGTCTGGAATAGTAAGCGGCTATCGTCAATCAGCGGATCAAACTCAGCGCCAGCGATAAAACACGGTGGCACGTCACGCGTCAGATCGTTATTAAACAGGCAATAATACGGTGACTCGCGATCGTCAGCGCTACGCAGGTACGCGTTTTCGTACATCTGCAAGTCCTCGCGGGTTAACCCATCCCACGCTCCGCCCATCAGCCGTCGACTCAGTGAATCTTGCAGGCCGTAAAGCCCATACCACAACAGCACTCCAGCCACCTTGCCGCAGACAATGCGTTTATCCCGTAGCCACAGCGCGCTGGCAAGCGCCAGCATGGCTCCGGCGGAATCGCCCGCAAAACCGATATGATTCACATTAAGAGAATAGTCGCCAGCGTGCTGATGAAAATACTGGCAGACGGCGGCAATCTCTTCGATGGCTTGCGGGAAACGGGCTTCTGGCGCAAGCGAATAGTCGATACCAATTACCGTGCACTGCGTATAGCGCGCCAGCAGGCGCATAATACGGTCGTGGGTATCCAGATTACCGAGAATAAAACCGCCGCCGTGCAGATAATACAACGTTGCCAGGCTATGAGGCTGCGGTGAGTAAATACGTGTGGCCACGGGGCCGCATGCGGTAGAAATAACGCATTCGCGGGTATTCATCTCTGGGGCATCGGCATTCCACAGCTGCCGTTCATGAATGTAGTGTTGGCGCTGGGCCACGAAGTCATCTGCAGGGGGCCACGGCGGCAGATCGTCGCGATGAAAATTCACCACGCTTTTCATTTCATCCGAAATTCTGTCGAGTACGGGGATCTTGTTTTCCGGCTTCATAAAACGCTCCTTGTGAAGGTGAGTTATTGTAGAAATTAATCCCGTATAAACTGCGATCTCACCGTCTGATATTGAAACTTAGCGCCGCATCGCATGCGTGGCAGGGAATGTGCTACCATGCATCGCTCAGTTAACCACCCGTAAAATCGACCATGAAATTTCCCGGTAAACGCAAATCCAAACACTATTTTCCCGTCAGCGCGCGCGATCCGTTGCTGCAACAAATTCAGCCAGAAAATGAAACCAGCGCAGCCTGGGTGGTAGGTATCGACCAGACGCTGGTGGATATTGAAGCCAAAGTGGATGATGACTTTGTAAAACGTTATGGATTAAGCGCCGGGCATTCTCTGGTGATTGCCGATGATGTCGCAGAAGCGCTCTACCAGGAACTGGTGCGTGAAAATTTGATCACCCATCAGTTTGCGGGCGGTACTATCGGTAACACGATGCACAACTACTCTGTGCTGGCGGATGACCGCTCGGTGCTGCTGGGCGTGATGTGCAGCAATATCGAGATTGGCAGCTATGCTTACCGCTATTTATGCAATACCTCCAGCCGTACCGACCTGAATTACCTGCAAGGCGTTAACGGACCGATTGGCCGCTGCTTTACGCTGATTGGCGAGTCAGGTGAGCGTACCTTCGCAATCAGCCCTGGGCATATGAATAAGCTACGAGCGGATAGCATCCCTGAATCAGTGATTGCCGGAGCGTCCGCGCTGGTGCTGACGTCTTATCTGGTGCGCTGCGAACCGGGTGAGCCGATGCCGGAAGCGACCATGAAGGCGATTGAATACGCCAAAAAGCACAATGTGCCGGTGGTTCTGACCCTGGGCACCAAATTCGTCATTGCCGATAACCCGCAGTGGTGGCAGGCATTCCTGAAAGAGCATGTCTCTATTCTGGCGATGAATGAAGAAGAGGCTGAAGCGCTGACCGGCGAGAACGACCCGCTGCTGGCGTCTGATAAGGCGCTGGATTGGGTGGATCTGGTGCTGTGCACGGCGGGTCCGGCGGGTCTGTATATGGCGGGCTTTACGGAAGAAGAAGTTAAACGTAAAACCCAGCATCCGCTGCTCCCTGGTGCTATTGCCGAATTTAACCAGTACGAATTCAGCCGCGCCATGCGCCATAAAGACTGTACCAATCCGCTGCGCGTGTATTCGCACATCGCACCGTATATGGGCGGGCCTGAGAAGATCATGAACACCAACGGCGCAGGTGACGGCGCGCTGGCGGCATTGCTGCATGATATTACCGCCAACAGCTATCACCGCAGCAACGTGCCTAACTCCAGCAAGCACAAGTTCACCTGGCTGACCTATTCGTCGTTAGCCCAGGTGTGTAAGTATGCTAATCGCGTGAGTTATCAGGTGCTGAACCAGCATTCACCGCGCCTGACGCGCGGTTTACCGGAACGTGAAGACAGTCTCGAAGAGTCGTACTGGGACCGTTAAATCTTGCATAGGCCGGATAAGCGATAACGCTATCCGGCACGGACATTAACTGGCCGTAGCAACTTCACCTGCAGGCGGCGTTTCAATCAGCTCCAGCATGGTGCGGGCGATTTCACGCTCACCCATGACGACCTGGTTGGCGCCGCGTTCGGTAATATATTCCACCTCATCGTCATAATGCGCGCGGGCGATAATCTCAATCGACGGGCATTTCTCACGTGCAGAAGCGACAATTTCACCCGCTTCATAACCATTGGGAATGGTCAGCAGCAGCCAGCGCGCGCAATCCAGATGCGCCAGATTCATAATCTCTTCGTTGGCGGCATTTCCCAGTACCGCGCGGATCCCACGCTCGCGCAGTTCATCCACCCGGGTACGTGAGGTTTCGATCACCACCAGCGGGATCCCCGCAGCCATCAATTTCTCACCCAGCAGGCTGCCGACGCGACCAAAGCCAACCAGCAAGGCATGATTGCAGATATCCACCGGAATTTGCTTCTCTTCTTCGATAGCCTCTTCCAGCGTCTGCTCCTCCAGCGTTTCTGTTTTGGCGAGGTATTTTTCTAACACCGCAAACAGCACCGGGTTGAGCATGATGGACAGGATTGCCCCGGCCAGCACCAGATTCTGTCCGGCCTGCGGCAACAGGTTCAACGCCATTCCCAGACCCGCCAGGATAAAGGCAAATTCACCAATCTGCGCCAGGCTAGTGGCAATGGTGAGCGCTGTGCGTTGGGAGTGACCAAACAGGCGCACCAGGAAATAGGCGGCAAGGGATTTACCAAAGATGATAATCGCCAGCGTGCCCAGTACCGCCAACGGCTGCTGGATCAGAACTAACGGATCGAACAGCATCCCGACTGAAACGAAGAACAGCACGGCGAACGCATCGCGCAGCGGCAGAGTATCATGCGCCGCACGGTGGCTTAGTTCAGATTCATTTAGCACCATACCGGCGAAGAACGCGCCCAGCGCAAAGGAGACATCGAACAGCTCTACTGCGCCAAAGGCGATACCTAAGGCGAGGGCGAGGACTGAGAGGGTAAACAGTTCGCGTGAACCGGTTGCGGCGCTGCGGGCCATAATCCACGGTACCAGGCGACGACCCACCAGCATCATGATCGCGATAAACGCCACCACCTTACCGATGGTAATACCCATATCGACGGCCAGCGAGGCAAAGCCGACGTCTTCTTTTTCCAGCATCCCGGCGACGGCTGGCAGGAGAACCAGCGTCAGCACCATCATCAGATCTTCGACAATCAACCAGCCAATGGCGATTTGCCCGCGCTGGCTGTCAATGAGCTGTCGTTCTTCAAGCGCACGCAGTAGCACCACGGTACTGGCGGTTGAAAGACACAGACCAAACACGATCCCCACCATCAGTGACCAGCCCAATATGGCGGAAAGCGCCATACCCAGCAGCGTTGCCACCGCTATCTGGGCAATCGCGCCGGGAATGGCGATAGACTTTACCGCCATCAAATCCTTCAACGAAAAGTGCAGCCCCACGCCAAACATCAGCAGAATAACGCCAAGCTCGGCCAGCTCAGGCGCGAGCTTAGTATCAGCAACAAAACCAGGTGTAAATGGACCGGCCAGAACGCCCGCTAACAGATATCCCACCAGAGGAGAAATACGCAGTTTATTGGCAATCATGCCTAATATAAAAGCGAGCACAAGGCCGCCGACAATGGTGGTGATAAGCGGGGTGGCGTGATGCATTCCGTCTCCTTTGGTTGCTGTGATGATCCTGAAAACCCAAACTACGAGTAATAGTTTATGACAATTTTAATGTTTATGTTTATGAATAATTATTGAATTTTGAAGAAAACGGGATTTTAAGAGTAAAAAAGCACGGATCGGAAAAGTACGGTGATATGTGAGAGGTAAAGGCTGATGGCTACTGCAAGTAATGACGGCCAAAATTTACTTTTGGCCGTCAGAAAATCAGGCTTTGTGTCGGTTATCAGGTAAGAATATGGTCAGTATCCCCAGAAGTGGCAGGAAAGCACATATTTTGTAGACCAAATCGATGCTGGTATGGTCGGCTATTAGCCCTAGCACCGCGGCTCCCAAGCCGCCCATGCCGAAGGCAAACCCGAAAAATAGCCCAGAAACCATGCCGATACGCCCAGGAAGCAGCTCCTGCGCGTAGACCAAAATAGCAGAAAACGCCGATGCGAGGATAAAACCAATGATCACGGTTAAAATCCCGGTCCATTCCAGAGTTGCGTAGGGTAAAACGAGGGTAAATGGCGCAACGCCGAGGATAGAGCCCCAAATAACATATTTTCTGCCAATTTTATCGCCTAATGGTCCGCCAATCACCGTCCCGGCCGCGACGGCAAACAGGAAGGCAAACAGATGAAACTGGGCGTTTTGTACCGATAATCCGAATTTTTGCATCAGATAAAAGGTGTAATAGCTGCTGATGCTCGCCATATAGAAGTATTTGGAGAAAATCAGCACCAGCAGGATGCTTACCGCCAGCACCACTTTATTGCGCGGTAACGGATTTACGATGGCGACTTTCGGTTTTCCTTTACTCATCCGATGCTGCGCGGCATACCAACGGCTGATTTGTGCCAGGACGACAATCGCTAATAACGCAGCCAGAACAAACCAGGCCACATTACCCTTACCATATGGCGCGATGATGACAGCTGCCAGCAAGGGCCCCAGAGAGCTGCCGAAGTTGCCGCCAACCTGGAAAATTGACTGCGCCAGGCCGTGACGACCGCCGGAGGCCATGCGCGCAACGCGGGACGATTCCGGATGAAATACCGAAGAGCCGGTGCCAACCAGCGCCGCGGCGAGCAGCACCATATGGAAGCTGCCGGCCATGGCCAGCAAAACAAGTCCGCTCAGCGTGAAGCACATCCCAATGGGCAGCGACCACGGCATCGGGTATTTGTCCGTCCAGTAACCCACCACCGGTTGCAGCAGCGAGGAAGCAAGCTGGAAGGTTAGGGTGATCATCCCGATCTGCATAAACGTTAGCGAGAACTCTGACTGCAATAGCGGATAAATCGCCAGGATCAGCGACTGAATCATATCGTTTAGCAGATGGGAGAGGCTGATCGCTCCTAAAATGCCAAATGAGGTGCGTGCTTTAGCAACCGACGCTGACGCGCCAGCCACAGGCTGGGTTGGTTCACTTATTGCCATAGAAAGTCACTTCTGTTTGGGTTGCGATTATGAGGGTAATCTATTTTGTTATTATTACCTGACTAACATACCTGCGGAAGGTGTTTGAAGGAAGTCTCATTTCTGAAAACATTTTCGACTATTATTTCATATCATTGTAATTTCAGTCGTTGATTTTGGCTCAGGGAGAGAAATATGAAGTTTTTAAAACGGGGCGTGGCGCTGGCGTTATTAGCCGCATTTACGCTGGCAGGTCAGCCAGCGCAAGCGTACGAAAAAGATAAAACCTACAAAATTACCATTCTGCATACCAACGATCATCACGGTCACTTCTGGCGCAGCGAATACGGAGAATACGGACTGGCGGCGCAAAAAACGCTGGTGGACAGTATTCGTAAAGAGGTGGCAGAGGAAGGGGGAAGCGTACTGCTGCTTTCCGGTGGCGACATTAATACCGGCGTACCGGAGTCCGATCTGCAGGATGCGGAACCTGATTTTCGTGGGATGAACCTGATTGGCTATGACGCAATGGCGGTCGGAAACCACGAGTTTGATAATCCCATGACCGTACTGCGCCAGCAGGAAAAATGGTCCAAATTCCCGTTTCTCTCGGCCAATATCTATCAGAAAAGCACTGGCGAGCGTTTGTTTAAGCCGTGGGCCATCTTTAAGCGCCAGGATTTAAAAATTGCCGTACTCGGTTTAACCACCGACGATACGGCAAAAATAGGCAACCCCGAGTTCTTTACCGATATTGAGTTCCGTAAACCTGCTGATGAAGCCAAACTGGTTATTCAGGAACTGAATATGGGTGAAAAGCCAGACATCATTATCGCGACCACCCATATGGGACATTATGACAACGGCAACCACGGCTCGAACGCCCCTGGCGATGTCGAAATGGCGCGTAGCCTGCCGGCGGGATCGCTGGCGATGATTGTCGGTGGTCACTCGCAGGATCCGGTGTGTATGGCTTCAGAGAACAAGAAGCAGGTTGATTACGTACCGGGTACGCCGTGTGCGCCAGACAAGCAAAATGGGATCTGGATTGTGCAGGCGCACGAGTGGGGGAAATATGTGGGCCGGGCGGACTTTGAGTTCCGTAACGGCGAAATGAAAATGGTCAACTACCAGCTCATTCCCGTCAACCTGAAGAAAAAAGTGACCTGGGACAACGGTAAAAGTGAGCGCGTACTCTATACCCCGGAAATAGCTGAAAATCAGCAAATGCTTTCGCTGCTGACGCCGTTCCAGAATAAAGGTAAAGCGCAGCTCGACGTGAAAATTGGTAGCGTCAATGCGCGCCTCGAAGGCGACCGAAGCAAAGTCCGTTTTGTGCAGACCAACATGGGACATTTGCTGCTGGCTGCGCAAATGGCGCGAACCAGCGCTGATTTTGGCGTGATGAGCGGCGGTGGCATCCGTGATTCCATCGAAGGCGGTGATATCACCTATAAGAGCGTACTGAAAGTACAGCCGTTCGGAAACATCGTGGTGTATGCCGACATGAGCGGGAAAGAGGTGATTGACTATCTGACCGCCGTGGCGCAAATGAAGCCGGACTCCGGGGCCTATCCGCAGTTTGCTAACGTCAGCTTTGTGGCGAAAGACGGCAAGCTTAACGATTTGAAAATTAAAGGCGAACCCGTTGACCCAGCCAAAACCTATCGCATGGCAACGCTAAGCTTCAACGCGACCGGTGGTGATGGCTATCCGCGCATTGATAACAAACCAGGCTATGTGAATACCGGGTTTATTGATGCGGAAGTGCTGAAAGAGTTCGTGCAGAAGAACTCACCGCTGGATGCCAGTATGTATGAGCCGAAGGGTGAAGTTACCTGGCAGTAACAGGGCTATTTTGTTCGCCATTTTGAACGCGGGCAGTGCTCGGAATCCTCACGTACTACATGTACGCTCCGGTTCCTGCGCGCTGGCCGCGTCCAAACTGCCTTCACCAATAACGCCCTGTTGAGTATTCGATTTGTAGGCCTTAAAGCTGGGCGCCATCAGGCAATCATTCTAAAATCGCTTAATCACGGCGTGCGATGTCGGCGAATTTCGCATCCAGAATTTTCGCCAGATCGCCCGCTGCCAGTTCGATATCCAGCCCGCGTTTGCCGCCGGAAACATAAATGGTGTCAAACGCCTGGGCAGGGGCATCAATGAGCGTTGGCAATCTCTTTTTCTGTCCTAATGGGCTGATCCCCCCCACCAGATAACCGGTGGTTCGTTGCGCAACCATTGGATCGGCCATATCGACCTTTTTAGCCCCCAGCGCCTTAGCGACCTTTTTGAGGTCCAATTGACCGGCTACAGGCGTGACCGCAACCGCCAGATGCTTCATATCGCCATTCACGGCAACCAGCAGCGTTTTGTAGACCTGGTCCGCATTCAGACCTAACTTGCGTACCACTTCATCACCAAAGTTCGTCTCGGACGGGTCGTGATCGTAGGTGTGAATCTGGAAAGAAATTTTGTTTTTTTCGAGTAATTTAACGGCGGGTGTCATAGCAATTTTCCTAGACCAGACAAAATACGACTCAAGCATACGCCTGATGTCTGTCTAAAAAATAGTACCATCTTGCGCAATAGTATTGGCAGGATGATGACTTTGAGCGACAATCGAACTACACCGATGCTTTAAGCATTGGGATCATAATAATGATGAAATTCCTCTTTGACGGGCCAATAGAAATATTGGCCATTTTTTTTACCGTAACATCTCCGGCAAATTTCCCTCTCCGTACAGATGTAGCGCGCCAACGGCCACGACGTAATGACCAGCAGGCATCGCCCTGAGCCGATCGCGCCAGGCTGTGTTGCGTTGATGCATCAATACGTCATACAACGACTGGCTAAAGGTATTGGGAAGCGTCAGTTCGCTATTGCGTGGCGGTGTTTTAAGCCACCAACCCATCATTTGTTGCAACAATCTGGCATTGGTATGCCAGTGCGTCAGAGTATCGTCCAACAGGGCCAGTCCGTTATCAGGCAACTGACATAACAGCTCGATTTGACTGGATGCGCCCTCCAGCTCGATAACGGGTTTATGCGCTTGTTTTGCCGCTTTCAGCAATTGGTAATCAATTCCGTATTCCGCCCGTAGCCCCAACTGCTGTGCCTGTGTCGCCTGTAATACCATGGCGATTTGCCACAACGGCTGAGTAGATAACAGCGATGGGGAAATACCCAGTTCGTTGGTGACTTTATGCAGGTTTTCTAACTGCTCCGGGCTGATACGTTCTTCGAGTGCGGCAAATGTAGGAAGGTTAGCAAACGGCGCGTCGTCACCGGAAACATCCGCTTCGACAATCAGCGCGTCGGCATGGTTGAGTTTTTTGAGTAATTTGGCAGGCAGAGGTGCCATATCGCGACTGCCCATGTGAATACTGCCAATCAGATGAAAATGGCGGTTGCCGGGCAATGAAATGTCGATGGCAGGCCAGGTATAGTGGTTGCCGCGTAGCGCGGTGAAAAATGTTTTTACCCGGTATAACAGATCCATACGACCTCCCTAAGTAGACTTTCATGCTAGCGCGTGGTCCAGGAAGGTGCAATGCGAGAATCGCCGGATGGCGACGCGAAATCGTCTTATCCAGCCTACAATGTTACCTGCATTTTGTAGGCCGGATAAGCGTGAGCGCCATGCGGCAGAGGGTTACTCTTTCGGTTTGAAGCGCAGCAGTCGGTTAGCGTTGCTCACCACAGTAATGGAGGAGAGTGCCATCGCCGCCCCTGCAACGACCGGATTCAGCAGTGTTCCGGTGAACGGCCACAGGATCCCAGCGGCAACGGGAATACCGATGCTGTTATAAATAAACGCGCCAACCAGGTTCTGCTTCATATTACGCAACGTTGCCTGGGAGATAGACAGTGCATCCGCAACGCCCATCAGGCTATGACGCATCAGCGTAATCGCGGCGGTTTCAATCGCCACATCGCTGCCGCCACCCATGGCAATTCCGACATCGGCCTGAGCCAGCGCAGGCGCATCGTTAATACCGTCACCCACCATGGCAACCTGACGCCCCTGGCTTTGCAGACGTTTAATCGCTTCGGCTTTACCGTCCGGCAGAACACCGGCAATCACCTCATCAATACCGGCTTCTTTGGCAATAGCGTTAGCCGTGGTCGGGTTGTCACCAGTAAGCATCACCAGACGATACCCGTTGCGGTGCAGGCGCTGAAGTGCTGCCACGCTGTCGCTACGCAGCGGATCACGCACCGCTAACAGCGCCGCCGCTTTACCATCAATCGCCAACAGGACCGGGGTTGAACCCTGGGATGCCTGAGCGGTGATTTCATCTTCCATTTCAGTGGTATCAACCTGTTGCTCATTGAGCAGTGCCTGGTTGCCCAGCAGCAACGTATGACCTTCCGTTTCACCGCTTACGCCTAAACCGCGCAGCGTACGGAAACCATTGACCTGTGGCAGCGTAACATCACCGGCTTTGTCCAGTATCGCTCTGGCCAGCGGGTGGCTGGACCCCTGTTCAAGGGCTGCTGCCAGACGAATTGCCAGTGCTTCATCGGTGTTGCCAAACGTTTTGATGGCGACAACCTGCGGTTTACCTTCAGTCAATGTCCCGGTTTTATCAA
The DNA here is from genome assembly GCF_016894305.1 of Citrobacter sp. B72. Lineage (NCBI taxonomy): Bacteria > Pseudomonadati > Pseudomonadota > Gammaproteobacteria > Enterobacterales > Enterobacteriaceae > Citrobacter > Citrobacter sp. B72. The sequence continues at coordinate 3,565,603 of NZ_CP069801.1, read as the reverse complement.
ATACGACGGTATCAAGCGTACTGGCGCGCTGCAGCGCATCGGCATCACGTACCAGAACCCCAAACTCAGCGGCACGACCTACACCGGAAATAATCGACATCGGCGTCGCCAGGCCCAGCGCACAAGGGCAGGCAATAATCAGTACGGTAGTGGCAATCACCAGCGTATAAACAATTTGTGGTGCCGGCCCGAAGAAATACCAGATTGCCGCACTCACCAGCGCAATGACGACGACGACCGGAACGAACACTGAGGAGATACGGTCGGCTAGTTTACCAATCTCCGGTTTACTGCTTTGCGCCTGGCGCACCATACGAATAATGCGTGACAGCGTGGTATGGCTGCCAACGGCACTGGCGCGGAACAGCACGCTGCCATCCTGTACGACAGTACCGGCGTGGACGCTATCGCCTTCGCCTTTTTGTTGCGGAATAGGCTCTCCGGTCAGCATGGCTTCATCCAGCCAGGCTTCGCCCTGAGTGATTTCGCCGTCTACCGGAACGCGGTCACCGGTGGTCAGGCGCAGCAGCATTCCCGCCTGAACGTCTGCCAGAGGCACGTTCTTTTCGCCTTCGTCGGTAACAACACGCGCGGTCGGCGGCGTCAGATCGAGTAATTTTTCCAGTGCTTTGGACGAACGCTGGCGAGCCCGCGCTTCCAGCATGTGCCCGAGGTTAATCAGACCGATAATCATCGCACTGGCTTCATAATAGAGGTGTCGCGCTTCCATCGGGAACCATTGCGGCCAGAGGTTGACACTCATGGAATAAAGCCATGCCACCCCTGTACCCAGCGCCACCAGCGTATCCATGGTCGCGGTGCCGTTCATCAGGCTTTTCCACGCGTTGCGGTAAAAATGACCGCCCGCGAAAACCATCACGGCAAGCGTTGCCAAACCAATCGTCAGCCACAGGCTACGGTTGTCGGCAGTGACCATCATGTTTTCGCCAATCATTCCCCATACCATGACAGGGATACCCAGCAGCAGCGCGACGGCCGCCTGCCAGCGAAAACGTTTCATGGTTGCTACGGCGGTTTCTTGCTGACGCTCGCGGCGCATAACATCATCTTCAATGGCTTCTGCGCCGTAGCCCGCTTTTTCCACCGCTTTCACTAACTGGTCGGCGGACGCACTGCCCATTACCAGCGCAGTACGTTCCGCCAGGTTTACCCGTGCCTGCGTGACACCCGGTACGCTTTGCAGAGCATCTTGTACGCGGATAACACAGCTGGCGCAGCTCATGCCGTTTAACAGCAACTGTTGGCTGTCATCATCAGCCGTAGCTGCCGGAAGCTCGGAAGGGACCGCTGCCAGTGCTTCCGACGGGATTGATGACTCCGTCAGCGGTTTAGCCTTTGGGTGGCTTAACTCCGCGCCGTAACCGGCTTGTTTGATGGTTTCAATCAGCGCTTCAGCACTGGCGCTCCCGGTGATGTGCGCTTCAGTCACAGTGACATCCGCTTGCTCAACGTCCGGGCGTTGCTCCAGACTTTCTTTAACGCGTTTTACGCAGTGACCACAGGACAAGCCGTCCAGGGTTAGATCGATTGTTTGAGACATAACAAATTTCCTCTATGATTGGTCTGAGATTCATTGACCTTAGCAATCGTTTTGACTAACTGTTATAAAGGTTAAACCTTCCATCAAGGGGAAGGTCAAGGGGGGAGATGTGAATATATCCGATGTTGCTAAAAAAACCGGTTTAACCAGTAAAGCGATTCGCTTTTATGAAGAGAAAGGGCTGGTGACGCCGCCGCTGCGTGGTGAAAATGGCTATCGCACATACAGCCAAAAGCATTTGAATGAACTGATGCTGCTGCGTCAGGCGCGGCAGGTTGGATTTAACCTGGAAGAGTGCGGCGAGCTGGTAAACCTGTTTAACGATCCGGCGCGTCATAGCGCGGATGTGAAAAAGCGCACCCTGGAAAAGGTGGCTGACATTGAGCGGCATATCAGAGAATTGCAGGCCATGCGCTTGCATTTACTGGCGCTGGCAGACAGTTGCCCTGGCGATGACAGTGCTGAATGTCCGATCATGGATAATCTCTCCGGTTGCAGTCATCACAAAGCCAAGGCTTAACGGCGAGAGGGATTAAGCATAAACACCACCGTGCCGCGGTACCACGGGGATTTCTCAAGCTGCGCTTCAGCCAGTGGGTCCCGGTTACCGTTTTGCACTAGTCCCAGTTTAAATGGAATGCGCAGGCGGCTCAGCGCGGGTAGATACGCCTGATAATTCGTCACCGTGTGACGCCCCTGATAGCTTTGCACCACCAGTTCATCGACCGCCAACGCGTTCAGCGTAGCGACGTCGCCCGTTTTTGCCCAATCCAGTAGTCCGGTTACGCCTAGCGCAAACTCGGCCGGGAGCTGTTGGCGCAGTTGCTGCAGAAAGCGGGCGTAGTCGGTCAGTTGATGGGTCGCAGCGTCAAAATCAACCTGCAGGCCGACGACGTGATTCCCGGCGATCTGCCAGCGCTGCATCAACCGTATGATACGCGCCGGGATCTCTTCCGGTACGTCGAGGGTTGTAAAGCGTACGGTCAGCCAGATTGAGGGAAAAGACAGACGACTGACCGGCAGTCCGAGGCGCTGGAACACCACGTTACCGGAACGAACCAGTACCTCGCCCTGGTGCAGATAAACCGTTTGCGCGTCTTTCAGCTCGTCACTGGCTTTCACCCCAGACCACAGCCAGAAGGCTGAATGTTCACGGGCGGCGACGATATCCGCTGCCTGTGCCTGGCCGAGAAGCAGTGCGGTTACCAGTAATATTTGAGTTTTTGCGCCCACGGGCTTCCCGGATACTGCGTTTTCAGTTGGGTGAACCAGCCCTTACGCTGCAGTTTATCCACGTCTTCACCGCCACATTCGTTAGCGCCTGATGGCGCATAGCACATGATGGCGCGATACAGCGCGAAGCTCTTATCTTCGACTTCCGCGGTGGGTGAGGTGATTACCTGCTGGTAGTAGCTCTGTCTGTCGAACTGGCCGAAAGGTTTCTTGCGCGAGATAGCTGATTCAAGCACGTCGTTGCCAGCGCTGTTTTTCCACAGATCAACATGTGTTTGCGTGGTGCGGAAGAATTCGCCAAGGCAGTTCAGCGCGTGAGCATCATCCGCTTTTTTGCTCAATACCGTTACCGTTTCATTGAGGCTGCGGCACGTATAACCCGCCTGCGCCGTGTCGCCATCCCAGTCGAATATGCTCAGGTTAACGTCATCAAACGCTTCGCCAATGACCGGTGATGTAATCGCGCTGGCCAGTTTTCTGTCAGTAAGCCAGTCGCCAAAACGATTCTCTGTAAGATCCCGCACCAGCAGCGTATGCAGCGCAATGGTACGCTCTTCGTTATTCGGGCCATGAACGGCCTGCTGGCGCAGCAGTTCTGGTGTGGCCTGCGTTTTCAGTATCTGCGAACGAAAGCGCAGGTTGGTCACCGCGCTATTCGGTGCGAAAACTGCCGCCACATCGCCGCTATATACCAGCGTGGCGGCAAGCTTAGCCTGCACATATTGCTGCTGTTCGTTATCCTGGCTGAGTTTTAACAACTGCTGCCAAAAATCGCGCGCCTCGGCCCATTTCTTCTGGCCCATCAACGCTTCGCCGTACAGCACCTGTTCGCTGAAGGCGAGGGTATCGTGAGCGGCAAGTTTCTGCGCTGGCGTAACTGTCTGAATAATTGCCGCGTAGTTGCCCGTTGCCAGCCACAGATTCAGTTGCAGATCGCGCCATAGCGGCAGTTTTTGGCTCTGTTCAAACACCGGTTTGCTGGCGTCGAGCTGTGCCTGCGTCAGCGTGGGTTTGCTGTTGTTATCCAGGCGCAGCGCGCGTAGCAGTTCGATATAGCTGACTCGCGGCGCGTCGGGGAAGGCCTCAACGACGGACTGATCGTAGAACGCCATGCCATAGACATTATCGTATTCGATGACATTTTCGCGCAGTTGCCGTGCGTCTGCCGACTGCTGCAAAGCCTGTTCATACAACCCGGCCAGCTGCGGCCATGACTGTAAATACCAGTTGATGCGACGCAACATGCCTCGTGAAGAGTCAGCGTAGAGTCCTTGGGGAAAACGCTGCAGATAGGTCTGCGCCAACTCTTGAGCCTGAGTGGCATCCTCGCGGTTAATTTTCGCAATATCAAAATCGCCGTACTCGCCCACGCTGTTCTGACTGCTCTTGTTCAACGCCGTGCGCATCAGCATGTATTGCGCGGTCTCTGCTAACCACGGACGGTCGCTTGTAGCAAGCTGAGTGAAATCCCGTTCGGCACTGGCATAATCACCGGCATAGAAACTGGCGGCTGCTGCCAGATAGCTTTTATAGGGCAGAGCTTGAGAATCTGCCGGGAAGGTGGCAAGAGAAGACTCAATTTGCTCGCGGGTTGCCCCAGAAAGCAGTCCTGTACGCGCCTGGGCTAAAGCCTGACGCTGTTCCGCTGTTAATGTGGAATCGGCCAACAGCGCGGCAAAAAAGGCGCTAACGCTCCCGGTATTATTCGAAACATGACGGTTCTCTAGCTCAGCGTCATTGATGTTTATTTCGTCGGCGCTAATGTTCAGCTCGGCCATCTGTCGGGAGAGAGGACTGTCCGCGGCGGATGCCTGAGCTGCCGCTGTTTGCGGGGCAGCCTCATCCCATTGCGGGTGATAGGCAAAATAGAAATCGAGGGAGCGAGTGATGTCTGCGGGCATCGACTGCACGGGCAGAGCAAATGATTTTTCCTGGCTCAGCAGCCGCAGCAGGTTGTCGCGGCTGTCGTTTTCAGGGTTAAAGGTCGGCGTTCCCTTCAGCAGGCAGCTGTCGTCGCTCCATTTGCAGTCTTCCATATCGAACGAAGCGAATGCCTGCGGGGCGGCGGTCAGCAATGTGCAAAGGGCAAAGGCAAGGGGTGTCTTCCTGACCATAGTCTTATTTCCTGTCTTTTTAGTGTGATACCGCTTTTATAATCAGGGTGATTCCCTCAACGGCAATGACTTCAACCTGCGTTCCGGCGCTCAAATCGTCACGGGCGCTAACGGGCCAGGAACTGTCGCCGACGCGCATATGTCCGCGACCATTGACCAGGTCAGTTTCCAGAGTAAATCGACGGCCAACTAACTGTTGTCCACGTTGGTTAAGATGGCTATCGGCTGGCTGCTGCTCCTGAACGCGCCTTGCCAGCCACTTCCACCACAGCCAGGCTGCCAGCAAGGTGAGGGCAGCGAACATTGCCCCCTGCCACGCCCAGTCTAGTGGAACGAGCCAGATGACCAGACCGGTAATCACCGCTGCCACGCCGCTCCACAGCAGATAGCCGTTGCCGCCCAGCATCTCGGCGGCCAGTAACAGACCACCGAGGCTGAGCCAGAAGATATGCGGGTGCACCAGAATCATCGCTATCATGATTTTTTCCGCTCGCTGGCGCTGTCCTTAACCAGTTCGGCGATCCCGGCAATGGAACCCATCAGGCTGCTGGCATCCAGCGGCATCATCACCACTTTGCTGTTATTCGACGAGCCGATATGCTGCAGCGCTTCGGTGTATTTCTGAGCCACGAAGTAGTTCACGGCCTGAATATCCCCGGCGGCAATGGCTTCAGACACCATCTGTGTTGCGCGGGCTTCTGCTTCTGCGGAACGTTCACGCGCTTCAGCCTGTAAAAATGCGGACTGACGTTCACCTTCCGCGATGAGGATTTTCGACTGCTTCTCACCTTCGGCCTTGACGATTTCTGCCTGACGGATCCCTTCGGCTTCAAGAATGTAGGCGCGCTTGGTACGTTCGGCTTTCATTTGCGCGTTCATGGCGTCGATAAGTTCTGCCGGAGGACGCACGTCGCGGATCTCAATACGGGTGATTTTGATGCCCCAGGGATTGGTTGCCTCATCAACGATATGCAGCAGGCGCGTGTTGATGTTGTCGCGCTGGGAGAGCATTTCATCGAGCTCCATCGAGCCGAGAACAGTACGAATGTTGGTCATGGTCAGGTTGATGATCGCCAGTTCCAGGTTGCTGACTTCATACGCGGCTTTCGGCGCGTCGATCACCTGAATGAAGCACACAGCATCAATCGAGACGTTGGCGTTATCTTTGGAGATGACTTCCTGAGAGGGGATATCAAGTACCTGTTCCATCATATTGATCTTACGACCAATGCGGTCCATGAACGGTACAACAAGGCTTAAACCCGGTTGCAGGGTTTTGGTGTAACGACCAAAACGCTCTACCGTCCACTGATATCCCTGCGGGACGATTTTGACGCCTGCGCCGACGATCACCAGCGCGACAAAAATAAGAATAGGAATAAAAATGAGCATTGATGAAACCTCCTGTTGTGCTGTCCTTTACTGCCTCATTAGTCAAATTATACCCGATTTATCAAGGTGGGCTCCCCTATAATAAATTACAGGGATAGACTATCTGCACGAAAGATGTAAAAAGGGATTGGTAATGGAAGAAAGCAGCATTCTGCTTCAGTTAAAAAATGTCGCATGGCAGGCAGGGGCGACGCAGATTCTTAATAACATCTGTTTTGATCTCCGCGCCGGAGAATTTAAGCTGATTACCGGCCAGTCCGGCTGCGGTAAAAGTACGTTACTCAAGATAGTCGCGTCGTTAATTAGCCCGAGTTCCGGTGAAATCCTTTTTGAGGGTAAGGAGATATCAACGCTTAAGCCTGAAGCTTATCGCCAGCAGGTCTCTTATTGCGCGCAAACGCCCGCTTTGTTCGGTGATACCGTCTACGACAACCTCATTTTTCCCTGGCAAATCCGCGATAAACGCCCGGAACCGGATGTGTTTCTGGAAGATCTGGCTCGTTTTCAGTTGCCCGAGACGATCCTGAAAAAAAATATCAATGAGCTATCTGGTGGCGAAAAGCAGCGCGTCTCGTTAATTCGTAATTTGCAGTTTCTGCCGAAAATCCTGCTGCTTGATGAAATCACCAGCGCACTGGATGAGTCCAACAAACGTAACGTGAACGAATTAATTCACCACTATGTTCGCGACAAGAATATTGCCGTGCTGTGGGTGACGCACGATAAAGATGAGATTAATCACGCGGATAATGTCATCACTCTTCAACCGCACGCCGGAGAAATGCAGGAAGTCAGCAATGAACGAGCATAATATTACCAATGAATCCCTGGCGTTAGCGATGATGCTGGTGGTGGTCGCGATACTGATCAGCAACAAAGAAAAGCTGGCGCTGGAAAAAGATATTCTCTGGAGCGTTTGCCGGGCAGTGGTTCAGCTTATTATCGTGGGCTACGTGCTGAAATATATTTTTGGCGTCAACCATAGCATTCTGACCTTATTGATGGTGCTGTTTATCTGCTTTAACGCGGCCTATAACGCGCAAAAGCGCAGTAAATATATTGATAAAGCTTTTCTCTCGTCGTTTATTGCCATTACGGCGGGGGCGGGGCTAACGCTTTCGGTGCTGGTTCTGTCAGGCTCTATCGAGTTCACGCCGATGCAGGTCATCCCGATCTCCGGCATGATTGCAGGTAATGCGATGGTGGCGGTGGGGCTGTGTTACAACAATTTGGGGCAGCGGTTTAACAGCGAGCAGCAGCAAATTCAGGAAAAACTCAGCCTCGGCGCAACGCCGAAGGTGGCTTCTGCGCCGCTGATTCGCGACAGCATTCGCGCCTCGCTGATTCCGACTATCGATTCAGCGAAGACAGTGGGGCTGGTGAGTTTACCGGGGATGATGTCGGGATTGATCTTTGCAGGTATTGACCCGGTAAAAGCGATTAAGTATCAGATTATGGTGACGTTTATGCTGCTATCAACCGCCAGCCTGTCGACCATTATTGCCTGCTATTTAACCTATCGGAAGTTCTATAATTCGCGCCACCAACTGGTGGTGACGCCATTAAAGAAACCGTGATGTGATGCCGTATGACGGCTACCGCCATATCCGGCCGACGGGAATGAGGTGTTGGTTGTGTTTGTAAGCCCGATAAGCGTAGCGCCATCGGGCATGATGAACCAATTAGTACAACAGCGCGTACAGCTGGCGGCGATACTTCGAGGCCAGCGCATCACCGGTACCCAGTGCGGCAAGGATCTCCTGGAAAGTCTTACGTGCCTGACCATCGGCAGCCGTAAGATCTTTCTTCAGGTGGCTGAACAGTAATTCCAGCGATTCCTCGTTACGTCCGACCTGGTGCAATTGAATAGCCAACTGCGTTGCCAGCGCCGCATCCTGTGGATTGCTGGCGACCTGCTGCTGCAACTGTTGGATTTCCGGTGTATCAGCGGCCTGCTTCAGTAATTCGATCTGTGCGATAAGCCCTTGATAGCGGGTGTCCTGATCCTGCAACGGAATGGTTTTCAGTACCGCTTCGGCTTCATCAGAACGGTTCAGGGCGATTTGCGTTTCCGCCAGCAGCAGACCGATTTCGCTGCTCTGGTTGGAGATCTGCCAGGCTTCTTTCAGCAGCGGCAGCGCATCCGCGTGATTACCAGCTTCGATGAATTCGATAGCCTGGCGTGCTTTCAGCTCTTCTTCGCTCGGCAGCACTTTCTCCAGCAGTGCGCGAATAACCTCTTCCGGTTGCGGGCCCTGGAATCCATCCACTGGCTGGCCGTTCTGGAACAGATAAACCGTAGGGATCGCGCGCAGACCAAACTGGGAGGCGATCATCTGTTCGGCGTCGCAGTCAAGCTTAGCGAGAATAAATTGACCGTTATACTGGGCGGCAAGGCTCTCCAGTACCGGCGTTAATTGCAGACAATGCTGGCTGCGCTCAGACCAAAAATAGAACAGGACCGGGGTGGTCATCGACTGTTCAAGGGTCTGCTGTAGGTTCGATTCGTTAATGTTAACAATATTCTGTGTGGACATGGAGTTACTCTCTTTTGTCGATTTCTTGTTACATGGGGGCTGACGCGCGAGCTTCAACTCAACCCTGTAAAATTTTGTCCATTATGCGGCCTGGCAGCAGGCGTTTAAGCAGCATCACTGCCCACGTCACCAGCGTAACCGGATAACGTAGCTTTGGTTTATCGCTCTCAAACGCATGACGCACTTTGGCGACAACCGCTTCTGGTCCCAGCGTAAAACGCGCGGCAATGCCGGGATTTTCAACGGGAGCATCGCTCTGGGTCTGGTTGACGTTTTCGGTAAAGCGGGTACGGATGGGGCCGGGTTCAATCAGGCTGACCTTAATCCCGCTGTGGCGCAGTTCCATACGCAGTGCGTCGGACCAGGCTTCCAGCGCATATTTACTGGCGGCATAGGCGCCGCGTCCCGGCGTTGAGATCAATCCCATCACCGAGGAGGTCATCACAATGCGCCCTTCGCCGTGGGGTAACATGGCAGGTAACAGGCGCATGGTAAGCTGATGTGCGCCAAAGAAGTTGGCGGAAAACTGCTGTTCCATCTGTTCACGGCTGATGGTGGGCAGTGGACCATAGACACCGTATCCGGCGTTGTTAAAGATCCCATATAAACGATTATCGGTCAGGGCGATCACTTCATCGGCGGCACGATCCACGCTTTCGGGTGAATCCAGATCCAGCAACACGCCAGTGAATCCCATGCTGTTCATACGCGCGACATCGTCAGGTTTGCGACAGCCTGCCAGAATTTGAAAACCCTGGCGCTTTAGCTCAAGCGCGCTTTCCAGGCCGATTCCGCTGGAACATCCTGTTATTAAGACCGATTTTTGCATAACTTTACCTGTCAGGATCTCCGTTGTTTTATGAGTCGTGATTTACTAGAGGTGTGAGATGTTGCGCCATCCAGTCGGCGATAAACGGCTGGGCGTCACGATTAGGATGAATACCATCATCCTGCATCCACTGGGGTTTCAGATACACCTCTTCCATAAAAAAGGGCAGCAGAGGGATATCAAACTCTTTGGCGAGCTTTGGATAAATCGCGCTAAAGGTTTCATTATAACGTCGACCGTAGTTTGCCGGCAGACGAATTTGCATTAATAGCGGTTCGGCATTTGCCGCTTTCACGTCCTGCAAAATCGTGCGCAGGGTTTGTTCGGTTTGCGCAGGCGCAAAGCCCCGCAGGCCATCGTTGCCGCCAAGTTCGACCAGTACCCAACGCGGCTGGTGCTGCTTGAGTAATGCAGGCAGACGGGCCAGGCCCTGCTGCGAGGTGTCGCCGCTAATGCTGGCATTCACCACTGGCGTTTTGGTTTGCCATTTATCATTAAGTAGCGCAGGCCACGCGGCGCTGGCGGACATTCGGTATCCGGCGCTCAGGCTGTCACCCAGAATTAATAACGTGTCCGCTGCGGCGGCGCGGAAAGTTAACAGGACCAGGAACAGGAAAGGCCAATGCCAGCGGAAAACATTGTTGAAGTTCATCATCTTAAGAAATCCGTCGGTCAGGGTGATCATGAGCTATCCATCCTTACCGGAGTTGAACTGGTTGTCAAACGCGCCGAGACCATTGCGCTGATTGGCGAGTCGGGATCGGGGAAATCCACGCTGCTGGCGATCCTCGCCGGGCTGGACGATGGCACCAGCGGTGAAGTCAGCCTGGTGGGGCAGGCGTTGCACATCATGGACGAAGAAGCCCGGGCGCAGCTGCGGGCGCGGCACGTGGGTTTTGTCTTCCAGTCATTCATGTTAATTCCGACCCTCAACGCGCTGGAAAACGTCGAACTGCCCGCGCTGTTGCGCGGCGAAAATAGCGGAAAAAGTCGTGACGGGGCAAAAACGCTGTTGGAACAACTGGGACTGGGAAAACGTCTTGATCATCTTCCGGCCCAGCTTTCCGGCGGGGAGCAGCAGCGCGTGGCGCTGGCGCGAGCGTTTAACGGGCGTCCGGATGTGCTGTTTGCCGATGAGCCGACAGGCAACCTCGATCGCCAGACCGGAGACAAAATAGCCGACCTGCTGTTTTCTCTGAACCGGGAACACGGCACCACCCTGATTCTGGTGACGCATGACCCGCAGTTGGCGGCGCGTTGCGACAGGCGCTTACGTCTGGTGAATGGACAGTTGCAGGAGGAGGCATGATTGCACGCTGGTTCTGGCGCGAATGGCGCTCGCCTTCATTACTGATTGTCTGGCTGGCACTAAGCCTGGCGGTAGCCTGTGTGCTGGCGCTGGGCAATATCAGCGACCGTATGGAAAAAGGGCTGAGCCAGCAAAGCCGTGAGTTTATGGCGGGCGATCGGTCGCTACAAAGTTCGCGTACCGTGCCGAAAGCGTGGATTGACGAGGCGCGACAGCGGGGTTTGAAAGTCGGCGAGCAGCTGACTTTTGCGACCATGACTTTTGCCCGGGATACGCCGCAACTGGCGAATGTCAAAGCGGTGGATGACGTGTATCCGATGTACGGCACGTTACAAACTAATCCACCGGGGTTGAAACCACAGCCGGGCATGGTGTTGCTGGCCCCGCGTCTGATGGCGCTGCTAAATCTAAAAATCGGTGATTCTATTGACGTCGGTGATGCCACGCTGCGCATTGCCGGGGAGGTGGTGCAGGAGCCGGACTCTGGTTTTAATCCGTTCCAGATAGCACCGCGTCTGATGATGAGCATGGCGGATGTCGAAAAAACGGCGGCGGTCCAGCCGGGAAGCCGCGTGACCTGGCGCTATAAATTTGGCGGAACGCCGCAGCAACTGGACGCCTACGAAAAATGGCTGTTGCCGCAGCTAAAGCCTGAACAGCGCTGGTACGGGCTGGAGCAGGATGAAGGCGCGCTTGGGAAATCTCTGGAGCGTTCGCAACAGTTCCTGCTGTTGTCGGCACTGTTAACGCTGCTGCTGGCGGTCGCCGCGGTTGCTGTGGCGATGAGCCATTATTGCCGCAGCCGTTACGATCTGGTGGCTATTCTGAAAACCCTCGGCGCGGGCAGAGCGCAACTGCGCAGGCTGATTGTTGGTCAATGGCTGATGGTGCTGGCGCTGTCTGGCTTGACCGGCGGGCTGTTCGGACTGCTATTTGAGCGCGTGCTGGTGCTACTGCTCAAGCCGGTTCTGCCTGGAGAACTACCGCCTGCCAGCCCCTGGCCGTGGCTATGGGCACTAGGCACCATGACGGTGATTTCGCTGTTGGTCGGGTTACGCCCTTACCGCCTGCTGCTGGCGACGCAGCCGCTGCGGGTGCTGCGCCGTGACGTGGTGGCAAACGTCTGGCCGCTGAAGTTTTATTTGCCGGTGGTAGTGATAGTCGTGATTGCACTGCTTGCTGGACTGATGGGCGGAAGTCCGCTGCTGTGGGCGGTACTGGCTGGTGCGGTGGTACTGGCGCTGTTGTGCGGGGTGCTCGGCTGGATGCTGCTCAACGTGCTGCGTGGTCTGACGCTCACCTCGCTGCCGTTGCGTTTGGCGGTCAGTCGACTGTTGCGCCAGCCGTGGTCAACGCTCAGCCAGCTATCGGCATTTTCGCTTTCCTTTATGCTGCTGGCGTTGTTACTGGTACTGCGCGGCGATCTGCTCGACCGTTGGCAGCAGCAAATGCCGCCGGAAAGCCCGAACTATTTCCTGATCAACATTGCCACCGAGCAGGTGGTTCCGCTGAAGGCTTTCTTGTCGGAACATCAGGTGATCCCGGAATCGTTCTATCCGATTGTTCGGGCGCGTCTGACGGCGATCAATGAGAAGCCGACCGAAGGCAATCAGGATGAGGCGCTGAACCGCGAGCTTAACCTGACCTGGCAGGATACCCGACCGGATCATAACCCGATAACTGCCGGAAGCTGGCCGCCAAAAGCGGGCGAAGTGTCGATGGAAGAGGGGTTAGCGAAACGGCTGAACGTCAAACTCGGCGATCGAGTGACTTTTATGGGCGATACCCAGGATTTCAGCGCCGCGGTCAGCAGCCTGCGCAAAGTGGACTGGGAAAGCCTGCGGCCCAACTTCTTCTTTATCTTCCCCTCCGGCGCGCTGGATGCTCAGCCCCAGAGCTGGTTAACCAGCTTTCGCTGGGAGAACGGCAACGGCATGTTGACGCAGCTTAACCGCGAATTCCCGACCATCAGCCTGCTGGATATTGGCGCCATCCTCAAACAGGTAGGGCAGGTGCTGGAGCAGGTAAGTAGAGCGCTGGAAGTGATGGTTGTGCTGGTTACCGCCTGCGGCATGTTGTTGCTGTTGGCGCAGGTTCAGGTGGGGATGCGTCAACGTCATCAGGAGTTGGTGGTCTGGCGCACGCTGGGAGCCGGTAAGAAGCTGCTGCGTACCACGCTGTGGTGCGAGTTCGCCATGCTCGGGATGGTTGCCGGGCTGGTGGCGGCCATCGGTGCGGAAACAGCGTTGGCGGTACTGCAAACCAAAGTGTTTGATTTCCCGTGGGAGCCAGACTGGCGACTGTGGGTAGTATTACCATTTAGTGGAGCATTGCTGCTCTCTTTATGCGGCGGATGGCTCGGTTCACGTCTGCTAAAAGGTAAAGCGCTGTTCCGTCAGTTCAGTAGTTAATTCATATTCGTGATGATTACGCACCGGTTTTAAAATCGGTGCGTCTTTTTTTCTATGTAGCACAAATTGATAACTCCTTGATATTTAACAGCACAGAACAATAAAAACCCAACAACACGAGAGTATTAATAAACGTTAATATTTGTGTGCTGAATAATTGGCAGGCTATCTATCAAGGTATAAATAATGACTATAAAAAAAACAGCGCTGGCGGTATCGATCGGCGCAGCAGTGGCATTAACGACTTTCGCTTCACAGGCGGAAATCACGGTCCTGAAACAAGATCCGCAGGCGGGCAACCCGCTGAGCCGTCTTAACTTCACCGTCGGCGGCAGTATTCGTCCGCAGTTCCAGAATATGGCCGGTGACGATGGTAAGAATGGCTACAAACGTAATGGCTTCGATGGCGGTACACGTTTCCGCTTTGCCGCTGACTACTATCTGTTTGATGATATTAGTTGGGTGAGCTACTACGAGCTGGGCGTTAACTTCCCGGCGATGTTCAACTGGGATAACCACTACGCTGACGGTGCCAACGATACCACGCGTCGTATGTTGTACACCGGTCTGAAGAGTGCAACCTGGGGTACGCTGACCTTCGGTCAACAGAACAGCATTTACTATGACGTGGTCGGGGCGAAAACGGATATCTGGGACTACGATATGATCGGTCAGGCGCCAGGTAACGGTATCAATGGCGACTATGACGGTTCCTATCGTACACGTAAATCTCTGAAGTATAAGAAAACGGTGGGGGATGTTGATCTCTATGCATCTTATTTGTTCAGCGATGATTACAACCCGAACAACGGTCTGCGATACAAGCGTAAAGGCGGCGGCTCACTGGGTGTGGATTATCACATTACCGATGACCTGACCTGGGGTACGGCGTGGAACTACACTCGCGCGGAAATGCGTGGCAACACCAGCAAAACCTACGATCAAAACATCGTCGGTACCGCGCTGAGCTGGAAACCGGACAACTGGACCTTCTCGATGGGCGGCGGTTGGTATCAAAACTTCATGACCACCAAAAAAGTCTCTGTTAACGACTACTTTGCCGGTGACGCCTGGGGTCTGGAATACTTCGCCGGTTACACCTTCCCGGTGGGTCAATATGCGCTGAAATCCGTTCAGCCTTACTTTATGGGCGACCGTATTGAGTACGTGAATGGCCGTAACTACCTGCGTACCGACAACGGCGTAGGGATCAGCTTCCAGCTGGATTACGGTTTCCGTGTTGATTACGAACACGTCTTTACCTCCAGCACCGACAATCTGGGTGACATGAACCTGGTTCGTCTGCGTTACGACTTCTAATCGACGCCTGCCGCCCGATATGCTTGCGTTTATCGGGCCTAAGAAAGCTGTTGTAGGCCGGATAAGGCACTTGTGCCGACATCCGGCTTTTTCATACCTTCTCACATTTAAAAACATACTCTGCAACATCATGAAATAATTTCAAGGACAGCGGGTTGTGATCTGTGTCATGTTAGAAATCTGCCTGTTATCAGGCCAACGAGAACAACGCCGCATGAACGGCGTGAGACATGACACCACAACGTTAAAATGGAGAAAATATGGGATTGCGTCAGAGTTTACGCGTCGCGACCGGGGCGCTGTTACTGGCCTGTGGATTACAGTTTGCTCATGCGAACAGTGACCCGCACACAATCGTGTTTGGCGTCGCGCCTGGGCCATACGGTGATATGGTGAAACAGGCCATTGCCCCCACGTTGAAAGAGAAAGGCTATAAGGTAGTGGTGCGCGAATTCAGCGATTACGTGCAGCCAAACATGGCGCTCTCCAACGGTAGCATTGATGCTAACCTGTTCCAGCATTCGCTCTATTTTGACAAATTCACCGCCGATAAAGGCCTGAAGCTGAGCAAGCTGATTGTGGTCCCGACGGCCGGGATGGGGTTTTACTCACATAAAATCAAAAGCCTGGATGAGTTGAAAAAAGGGGATGTGATCACGCTTTCCAACGATCCCACCAACCTGGCTCGCGGTCTGCGTTTCCTGCAGTCTATTGGCCTTATCACCATCAAAGACAATATTGATCCAACTAAAGCCTCCGAGCGCGATATCGCCAGCAATCCCAAAGGGCTGGTGTTTAAACCGCTGGAAGCGGCACAGCTGCCGCGTACGCTGGACGGTGTGACCGGCGCGCTGGTCAACGGTAACTTTGCCGTGGCGGCAAAAATGGATCTCGCCAGCGCCATCAAGCAGGAACACCTGGACGAAAATCTGAAAAATATCATCGCGGTACGCAGTGAAGATGCGGATAAACCGTTCGCGAAAGATATTGTTGAGGCGGTGAAATCTCCGGCGTATCGCGCGGTGATCGACGATCCGCAAAATATCTACAGCGCCTTCCAGAAACCGGAATGGATGTCGACAGCCCAATAATCGCTGCGCACAAGGGTTAACAGGGGCAGCGACGACTGCCCTTTTCGCATTTCTGAGGTGGCTATGATTGAGATTGAGAAAGTTTGCGTGGATTTTAGCGCAGGCCGTGGACCATCAACCCGGGCGGTTGATGACGTTAGCTTGCGCATTGGCGCAGGTGAGATATTTGGCATTGTCGGGACCAGCGGCGCGGGGAAAAGTACGCTGCTGCGCACCCTGAACGCCTTAACGCGTCCGAGCCAGGGAAGCGTGAAGGTGAACGGCGTAGAAATTTCCGCGCTGGAAGGGGGGCATCTACGTAAAGCCCGTCAGCGTATCGGTATGATTTTTCAACATTTTAACCTGATGCATACCCGTACCGTGGCGCAAAACGTCGCCTTTAGTCTGAAGGCTGCCGGATGGGAGCGCAGTAAAATTGGTCCGCGCGTAAGCGAAATCCTGGCGCTGGTGGGGCTGTCAGACAAGGCGAACCGCTTTCCGGTTCAGCTCAGCGGTGGGCAAAAGCAGCGTGTGGGTATTGCCCGCGCGATTGCCAATCACCCGGATGTGCTGCTGTGTGATGAACCTACCTCGGCGCTGGACCTCGAAACCTCAGCCACGATTCTGGCATTGCTTAAGCAGATCAACCAACAGTTGGGGATCACGATCGTGCTGATCACTCACGAGATGAACGTGATCAAATCGATTTGCGATCGCGTGGCGGTGATGTCCGGTGGCAAGGTGGTGGAGTCTGGTGAGGTGTTTGACGTTTTTGCTCACCCGCAGCACGCTTTCACCCAGCAGCTGGTGTCGCATACCCTCAATTTGACGCTGCCCGAGCGTCTGCGCCAGCATCTGCCCGGCCAGTTGCTAAAAATTTTGTTCATCGGCGATTCGGCGGAACAGCCGGTGTTGTCAGAAGTCGCGGTTAAATTTGGCGTGGCGGTGAACATTCTGCACGGCAAAATTGAATATATTGGCGAACGTGCGCTGGGGATTCTGGTCGTGCAGCTGACCGCGCCGCATAACCCTTCAGCGGTGGAAGTCGCCGTGGAACATATTCGTCAACGTACTGCACAGGTGGAGGTGATTCGTGGATGATTTATTGCCTGATTTGACGCTGGCGTTTAATGAAACCTTCCAGATGCTGAGCATCTCTACGGTGCTGGCAATTATTGGTGGTCTGCCGCTCGGTTTTCTGATTTTCGTCACCGACCGGCATTTATTCTGGCAAAACCGTTTTGTGTATCTGCTCAGCTCCGTGCTGGTGAATATCATTCGTTCGGTACCGTTTGTGATCCTGCTGGTTCTGCTGCTGCCGCTAACCCAGTTTTTGCTCGGGAATACCATTGGCCCGATTGCGGCGTCGGTCCCGCTCTCAGTGGCGGCAATCGCCTTCTATGCCCGTCTGGTTGATAGCGCGCTACGTGAAGTCGATAAAGGGATTATTGAAGCAGCGGAAGCGTTTGGTGCCAGCCCGATGCGCATCATCTGCACCGTTCTGTTACCTGAAGCGAGCGCGGGTCTGCTGCGTGGGTTGACGATAACGCTGGTGAGTCTGATCGGTTACTCCGCGATGGCCGGGATCGTTGGCGGCGGTGGAGTCGGCGACCTGGCGATTCGCTTTGGTTATTACCGCTACGAAACCCAGGTCATGATCGTCACTGTGGTGGCGCTGATTATTTTGGTGCAGGTCGTTCAGGTGCTGGGTGACTGGCTGGCAAAACGCGCAGATAAGCGCGACAGACACTGATCACTGTGCGTTAAGCCAGTCGGCAACGTCCTGCCATGTGCCGCGAAAAACGATTTTCGCGGCTTTCTTTTCCAGCTGATAACGATACATCGGGTCGTAATATTCGTTGAGCAACGGTACCAGCCAGCCCATATGGGCGTCGGTGCTGCCCGTTGCCTGCTGTTCGCGCAGAGCCTCGTCGAGCAGGGTGGTCAGCTCGGCAAAACGTTGTAAACCCAGACGACGGCGTATAGCAAACAGGCCGTGGTGCAGATACTCGCTGTACTCCTGCCAGCCCTGGCTCTCGCCATAAGCGTGGGTAAAATCGTGGTGCATCTTCACGAAATACTCTTCGCGTAGTCGTTCCAGACGACGCTCAAAAGGATCGTCCACCACTGCAATTGATGCCTGGGTCATGCGCTCGCGCAGGCATTCGGGCAGATGATTAGCCCCGATCATGCGGCCTTCATCTTCCAGTACCCACAGACGTAAATCCTGACGGCTATCGGTTTTGAGCATTTCAACCGCCAGCAGGTTTTCAAAACTCGCCTGACTCAATTGAGGTTCAACGGTGCGCCCAAACGAGGAGCCGCGATGGTGCGCCAGACCTTCGAGATCCACACCGTTTGGCTGTTGTTGCACCAGTTGGGTTTTGCCGTTCCCGGTACAGCCGCCAATTAAGACGATCGGCTTTTGCACTAATTCTTCAGTCAGCTGTATCACTGCCTGGCGCAGGGCTTTGTAACCGCCTTTAATCAGCGGATAGTCAATGCCGGACTCATGCAGCCACTGCTGCACAATATGCGAACGCTGACCGCCACGCGCGCAGCATAAATAGCCTGCAGGATTTTGACGGCAGGCATCCTGCCAGGCATGCATGCGCTGTTGGCGGGTCTCCCCCGAGACCAGTTGATGGCCGAGCGCGAGGGCGGCTTCGGGCCCCTGGCGTTTGTAACAGGTACCCACGGCGGCACGTTCGTCATCGTTCATTAAGGGAAGGTTGAATGCGCCCGGCATTGCGCCCTGCTGAAATTCCACGGGGGCGCGTACATCGATTAAAGGCGTACCGGCAAGCAAAATTGCGCGGTAGTCCGTTCCATCGTTCATGTTTGATCCTGAAAATACAAAACAGCAATGGAGGGGATTTTACGCGCCAGAGGAGGGGCCGGGGAAGGATAAAATCAACTCCCCGGCATTATTGGCTTATTTCAGCTTTGACTGCGCCCAGATAATACCGCTGGCATATTCCGGCGGCAGCAGGGGGATAAGCGCTTCCAGCGTCGCGCTAAGGCGCGCGGTATCGCTGTCGCTCAGGTTCAGGTGACCCACCTTACGCCCTTCACGCACCTCTTTGTCATACCAGTGCAGATGCACCAGCGGCAGCTTCAGCCAGTCGTAGTTCAGGTCGCTACCAATCAGGTTTACCATCACCGAAGGGTGGTTCACCACCGGCGTCGGTAACGGCAGGTCGGTAATGGCACGTAGATGCAGCTCAAACTGGCTGATGCTGGCGCCGTTTTGCGTCCAGTGCCCGCTGTTGTGCACGCGCGGAGCCAGTTCGTTAATCAGCAGACCTTCCGGGGTGATGAAACACTCCATCGCCATCACGCCGACATAGCCCAGCTCCTGCATGATGGCAGAGAGCATTGCTTCAGCTTGTTCCTGCTGTCTGGCGTTAGCCTGCGGGAACACCACGCTGGTGCGCAGAATGCCGTCCTGATGCAGGTTATGGGTCAGCGGATAGAAAACGGTGCTGCCGTCGTGCGCACGAGCGCCAACCAGTGAGACTTCTCCGGAGAAGTTGATTCCCCGCTCGACGATGCACTCGCCGTAGCAGTCGTCCGGCAGTTGCTCAGTTTCATTTGCGCGCAAGCGCCACTGTCCACGTCCGTCGTAGCCGCCGACGCGACGTTTCACAATCGCCAGCTCGCCAAGTTTGTCGAATATCGCAGACCATTCGCTTTTATCTGCCAGCAGTTGCCATGGCGCGGTCGCCAGACCGAGCTTGTCAAAAAGCTGCTTTTGCGTCAGACGGTCGGCAATAATCGGGAAGACGTCGCGGTTAACAAACGCCGGGTGGCGTGCCAGTTCGCGGGTGAGTGCCGTTTCCGGCCAGCGCTCAATCTCAGCGGTGATCACGCTTTGCTGAAAAGGGACCGCAGCCGGTTCAGCGTCCAGCCCGACGGGCCAGACCGCTATGCCCAGTGGCTCACCGGCCTGGCGCAGCATGCGCCCTAGCTGTCCGTTGCCAAGTACGCAGACCTGCTTCATGCGACACCTCGCGGGTCCGGGTTCTCCAGCACCTCATCGGTTTGCGCTTTACGCCACTCAGCCAGACGCTGATGCAGTTCTTTGTCGTGTGTTGCCAGAATTTGTGCTGCCAGCAGGGCCGCATTTGCCGCCCCCGCTTTGCCGATCGCCAGCGTGCCGACCGGAATACCGCGCGGCATTTGAACGATAGAGTAGAGGCTATCTACGCCGCTCAGCGCTGCGCTTTGCACCGGAACGCCCAAAACTGGCACCAGCGTTTTCGCCGCAATCATGCCAGGCAAATGTGCAGCACCACCGGCACCGGCAATAATCACCTGATAGCCGTTCTCTTCAGCGCCTTCGGCGAAACTGAACAGTTTGTCTGGGGTACGGTGAGCAGAGACGACCTCAACATGGTGTGGAATGTCCAACATTTCGAAGATTTCGGCGGCGAACTGCATGGTAGCCCAGTCGCTTTTGGACCCCATCACGATGGCGACACGCGCCGGATTATTGCGGGAAGACATGCGTCTGAAAACTCCTGTGGTGCACTACACTCGACTTTTGAGGCCACAGAGAATAGCATAATTCACCGCCAAGGAAAACGATTGCGCGCTTTGCGCTTCACTCTTCAAGCTGCCTCTTTGTTGGCTGCATCTGCTCACCCCAGTCACTTACTTTTGTAAGCTCCAGAGGACTCACAGATTTGCCGCCTCGATGCAACTCGAATAATTTTGTGTAAAGAGGAACTGAGTATCTGCAGAATTAAAACGGAAATGCGATCAGTTCAACGTCGTCAGGGGTGACTTTGATCATCGAACCTTCGGTGTGCCATGCGCCTAATACCACGCGGAAAGCGGGTTGCTCATTGGCCGTAAGCTCGTGGACGGCAGGGCGGTGGGTATGGCCGTGAATTAACCACTGAACCTGATGTTTTTCCATCTCGCTAATCACGGCCTGCTGATTCACATCCATGATTTCCAGCGATTTGGTGTTGTTGGCTGCTTTGCTGTTGGCACGCATTTTCGCAGCGATTCGCTGGCGAACGAACAGCGGCAGAGCGAGGAACAGCTTCTGTAACCAGGGTTGATGCACTTTGGCGCGAAATGCCTGATAGCCTGCGTCGTCGGTGCATAAGGTGTCGCCATGCATGATCAGCACCTTGCGGCCATACAGGTCGAGCTCTTTTTCTTCGGGAAGCAAGGTCATGCCGCTCGCACGGGCAAAACGTTTACCGAGCAGAAAATCACGGTTGCCGTGAATAAAAAAGCAGGGAACGCCGGAATCAGTCAGTGATTTTATCGCCGCGGCCATTTCACGATGCAGCGGATTAGGATCGTCGTCGCCAATCCAGGCTTCAAACAGGTCGCCAAGAATGTATAGCGCATCGGCCTTTCGCGCATCACCGGCTAAAAAACGCAGAAAACCGGCGGTGATCGCCGGTTCTTCTGTGCAGAGGTGAAGATCTGCAATAAACAGTGTCGCCACGATTACTCGCTGACGGTCACGTTTTCGATGATAACGTCTTCTTTTGGCACATCCTGATGCATACCGCTGCGACCAGTGGAAACGCCTTTGATTTTATCAACCACGTCCATGCCTTCAACAACTTCAGCGAACACGCAGTAACCCCAACCCTGCATGCTTTCGCCGGAGAAGTTCAGGAAGTCGTTGTCTGCAACGTTGATGAAGAACTGTGCGGTTGCGGAGTGCGGAGCCTGAGTACGCGCCATCGCCAGCGTACCACGGGTGTTTTTCAAACCGTTGTTCGCTTCGTTTTTGATCGCTTCTTTCGTGGCTTTTTGCTTCATGCCTGGCTCGAAACCGCCGCCCTGGATCATGAAACCGTTAATAACACGGTGGAAAATGGTGTTGTTGTAAAAACCTTCGCGGCAGTAGTCCAGGAAGTTTTTAACTGTTTCAGGCGCTTTATCATCAAACGTTTTGATTACGATATCGCCGTGATTAGTGTGGAAAGTAACCATTTTTGCATCCTGTTCCGATAGATTGGTGCTTCGACCCCGTCAAGGGTCAGAGTTAGGGGTGTGTTATAGCATAACCGCAAGCTGCGATCACCTCGCAAAGTGTGCTGCTTCCGGTCTAAATTATGGGTATTATACAGACTTTACTATCCACACACGTCTACACGGAATCTTCGATGTTAAAAATCTTTAATACACTGACGCGCCAAAAAGAGGAATTCAAACCTATTCATGCCGGGGAAGTCGGCATGTACGTGTGTGGTATTACCGTTTACGATCTCTGTCATATTGGCCACGGACGTACCTTCGTTTCTTTCGACGTCGTTGCGCGTTATCTGCGCTTCCTCGGCTATAAGCTGAAGTATGTGCGCAACATTACCGATATCGATGACAAAATCATCAAACGCGCGAATGAAAACGGCGAAAGCTTTGTGGCGTTGGTCGACAGAATGATCGCGGAAATGCACAGCGATTTCGATGCGCTGAATATTCTGCGCCCGGATCTGGAGCCGCGTGCTACGCACCATATCGCTGAAATTATCGAAATCACTGAACAGCTGATTGCCAAAGGTCACGCTTATGTTGCCGATAACGGCGACGTGATGTTCGACGTGCCGACTGACCCGAACTACGGCCAGCTGTCGCGCCAGGATCTGGATCAGCTGCAGGCAGGCGCGCGCGTTGACGTGGTTGATGTGAAGCGCAACCCGATGGACTTCGTGCTGTGGAAAATGTCCAAAGAAGGCGAGCCGAGCTGGCCGTCTCCGTGGGGCGCGGGCCGTCCGGGCTGGCACATCGAATGTTCGGCGATGAACTGCAAACAGTTGGGCAACCATTTCGATATTCACGGCGGCGGTTCGGACCTGATGTTCCCGCACCATGAAAACGAAATTGCTCAGTCCACCTGTGCGCATGACGGTGAGTACGTTAATTACTGGATGCACTCAGGGATGGTGATGGTTGACCGCGAGAAAATGTCCAAATCGCTGGGCAACTTCTTTACCGTTCGCGATGTGCTGAAATACTACGACGCCGAAACCATTCGCTACTTCCTGATGTCTGGTCATTACCGTAGCCAGTTAAACTACAGCGAAGAGAACCTCAAGCAGGCGCGTTCTGCGCTGGAGCGTCTGTATACCGCGCTGCGTGGCACCGACAAATCCGTTGCGCCAGCCGGTGGCGAAGCCTTTGAAGCGCGCTTTATTGAAGCGATGGACGACGACTTCAACACCCCGGAAGCCTACTCCGTATTGTTTGATATGGCACGTGAGGTAAACCGTCTGAAGGGTGAAGATATGGCGGCGGCTAACGGCATGGCTGCGCATCTGCGTAAGCTTTCCAGCGTACTGGGCCTGCTGGAACAGGATCCAGAAGCGTTCCTGCAAAGCGGTGCGCAGGCGGATGACGGTGAAGTCGCTGAAATTGAAGCGTTAATCCAACAGCGTCTGGATGCGCGTAAGGCGAAAGACTGGGCGGCAGCTGACGCCGCGCGTGACCGTCTCAACGAGATGGGCATCGTGCTGGAAGACGGCCCGCAGGGTACCACCTGGCGTCGTAAGTAACTCTGTAATGCCCGGTGGCGCTTACGCTTACCGGGCCGTGTAGGCCGGATAAGACGCATCGCGTCGCATCCGGCAGATTAATATTTCCGATACCACCACAGCACACCCATCATTACGATTCCCGGCAGCCATACCCACATCAACTCCGACATGATCACCTGGTGCCCGTATGGCGTGGCGTAGCGTGACAGCGCGAACGGCGCGACTTTAATCACCTGCCACGGCGCGAAAAAGCGTTCATCCGACCACGGCCACAGCCAGCCGACGCCTTTGCCGCCGGTGGTGACAGAATCCAGCAGACTGTGCGACAGCAGTGAAACCGTCAGGAATAGCCAGCAGCGAATCAATCCCGCCTTAAACCATCGTCGGCCAATCAAGACGCAGAGCAGCGGTACCACGAAGGCGAACAGCAGTGAGTGGGTAAAACCCCGGTGACCAAACACATTGCCGTAGGCGACGCCGAATTTAAATGACAACACGTCAGCATCTGGCAGCATGGCCAGAACGACGCCAGCAAACAGTAATCGTGGGGGGATGACTTTAAGTCCGAGACCTAACCCTAAACAGAGCGGAACGGCCGCGTGGGTAACGATAGTGGGCATGATGATCGCTTCGTGAGGAAAAACAACATGCTATCAGTTCACTGTGAAGTGGAGATGAAGTCATTATCTGAAAACAAGAGGGGGAAGTGGCCGGATACGGTGTTAACCTCATCCGGCACTTAGGGTCACGCCACGACGTTAATGCTGTGGCCTTCAAAGCTGACGGTCTGTCCGGCAACGATTTTGCAGCGTTTACGCGTTTCAACAACGCCATCGACCTTCACTAACCCTTCGCCAATAGCAATTTTTGCCTGGGCGCCGCTTTCGCTCCAGCCTTCCAGCTTCAGCAAATCGCAGAGTTCAACGTGTGGGTGTTTACCCAGTGAAAATGTGGCCATCTTAAACGTCCTTTACATCATGATATTCAACACACGCCTGCAGCGTGTTTTCGATAAGTGTGGCGACCGTCATTGGGCCTACGCCGCCGGGGACCGGCGTGATATATGACGCTCGTGCGGCCGCATCGTCAAAGACCACATCGCCAACAACCTTACCATTCTCCAGACGGTTGATGCCGACATCAATCACAATCGCACCTTCTTTGATCCACTCACCAGGAATAAAGCCCGGTTTACCGACGGCAACAATCAGCAGGTCAGCATTTTCTACGTGGCGGCGCAGATCTTTAGTGAATCGGTGGGTGACGGTGGTGGTGCAGCCAGCCAGCAGTAGCTCCATACTCATTGGGCGACCGACAATATTCGAGGCACCGATGACCACGGCATTCAGACCGTAGGTATCGATGTTGTAACGCTCAAGCAGGGTAACGATACCGCGCGGAGTACATGGGCGCAGACGCGGCGCGCGCTGGCACAGGCGACCGACGTTATACGGGTGGAAACCGTCAACGTCTTTATCCGGTGCAATACGTTCCAGCACTTTCACGTTGTCGATACCCGCCGGCAACGGCAGTTGTACCAGGATACCGTCGATGGTGGTATCTGCATTGAGCGTATCGATCAGCTCAAGAAGCTCCGCCTCGCTGGTGGTTTCAGGCAGGTCATAGGAGCGGGAGACAAACCCCACTTCGTCACAGGCTTTGCGTTTACTCGCAACATAAATCTGCGAAGCCGGGTTGCTACCTACCAGCACAACAGCCAGGCCTGGGGCGCGTAATCCAGCCGCTAAACGCGCCTGAACTTTTTGAGCAACCTCAGAGCGCACCTGCTGCGCAATCGTTTTACCGTCAATAATCTTTGCTGCCATCAGAGAGAGAATTCCGTCTGTTACGTTAAACCGAAGGGGATGTCACTATTTTGTCAGAAGCGGGGCGTGCTGTCAGTTTTCGTTTGCGTTTTTACGTGCGATAACGGGCGCCATGGTCAGAGCATGGGATCAGCACAGAGGCTGAAGTCTCCCAGGTAATTAATGAGCATGCGAATTAAAATTAACGTGAATGAAACAATTCATCACCCTGGTGTTTTCAGGGGTAATGCGCCATAAACCAATCTGTTACGTACCTTTATGGGAGCATTTAAGTAATATTCACCCAGATTTTTCTTAGGTCCCAATAAGAATTGGCCAGGGTCAATAAAAGGATTTGCAGGTATTTTTCATTAATTGAAATGTTTAATTTAACCCTGTGACGAATAGTCATATTCGCGAAGATTAATTAGTGAATCAAATACTCAGGAGAGTTGGGGTAAAAGGTTAGCTAATTCTCTTGCGATATATATCTTTACAGGATGCAGAGATAATTAGCCTGACATTTAATGTCGATAATGATTCAAACGGATCCCGCAGGACGCCGGAGCCGGATGTGTGTAATTCAAGGGAAATCCATGAAACGTAAATTAATGACCTCTTCTGTTATTGCCAGCCTGATGTTAGTTGCAGGTGCAGCGGTTGCAGCCGATCCGGTAAGCGTTAGCGGCGGTACTGTGCATTTTGAAGGTGAACTGGTCAATGCAGCCTGTGCAGTCAGTACTCAGTCATCCGATCAGGTTGTCACCTTAGGCCAGTATCGTACCGCCAGTTTTACCGCAGTTGGCGATACAACGGCGCAAATTCCGTTCTCAATCGTGCTGAACGACTGTGACCCGAAAGTTGCCGCAACCGCAGCCGTGGCTTTCTCTGGTCAATCCGATATTACCAACAACAACCTGCTGGCTGTCACTTCTGCAGATAACGGTACTACTGCCAGCGGTGTCGGGATTGAAATCCTGGACAATACGTCCACCGCGCTGAAGCCGGATGGAGCCACCTTCTCTACCGCTCAGGCGCTGGTAGAAGGGACCAACACCCTACGTTTCTCTGCGCGTTACAAAGCCACAGCCACCAGCGCTACGCCGGGTCAGGCAAATGCCGACGCGACGTTCATCATGAAGTACGAATAAGCCGTTCTGATTTGCGCAAGGATGACGTTCGCCTCACTGGATGAGGCAATTTCCGGGGATGATGAAGGATGCGGCAGATGATAGGGAAAGGCGTGGCGCTGGCGGGAATGCTGTGCGTACTGCCTGTGTTTGCACATACGGTAATACTGGAAAGTGGCCGCCTTCACTTACGGGGGCAGCTCGTCAATGGTGCCTGTACGGTCGCTACCGACAGCCAAAATTTGCGGGTGCAAATGGGGCAGTATCGCACCAATGCTTTCTCCGGGACGGGAAGCTTTGCCTCGACCAGCGTGCCGTTTTCACTGCGCTTAACGTCATGCAGCTCCGATGTTTACGACCACGTTGGGATTGCGTTTGCAGGTGTGACACCAGCAGAAGATCCGCAGGTTTTTCTTGCTAGTGGTGATGCGTCTGCGGCTTCGGGGATCGGTCTGGCGTTATTTGATGAGCGCCAACAGCAAATTATTCCGAATGCGCTGCCGCTTCATTATGCGCCGATTATAACGCAAGAGATGACGTTTCATTTCACTGCTCGTTATCGGGCTGTCTCGGAAAATATAACGCCGGGAACGCTTCGTTCAGACGTGTGGTTTACGTTGGTTTATCCCTGATTAATTTCCCAACGATAATCACACCAAAGGTATTTGTAGCTATGTTTAATTATCTAAAATCAGGTTTTATCCTTTTACTGGCCTTATTTTCTGCTGCCAGTGTTCAGGCTGCCGGAGGCATTGCATTAGGCGCCACCCGCGTTATTTATCCAGCCGATGCCAAACAAACGTCCCTGTCTATTAGCAATAGTGATACCAAAGAACGTTACCTGGTCAATTCATGGATCGAGAATAGCGCAGGCGTTAAAGAAAAATCGTTTGTGGTTACGCCTCCGCTGTTCGTCAGCGAACCCAAAAGCGAAAACACGCTGCGTATCATCTATGCAGGTGTTCCGCTGCCCAAAGACCGTGAATCGCTGTTCTGGATGAATGTGAAAGCCATTCCGTCAGTCAATAAAAACAGCCTTGAGGGTAAAAACGTTCTGCAACTGGCGATTCTGTCCCGCATCAAGCTTTTTGTCCGTCCGAATAATCTGCCGCAAATTCCGGAAGATGCGCCCGGGATGCTGAAATTTTCCCGTACCGGCAACCACCTGAAAATCAATAATCCGTCAGCGTATTACGTCACCTTGGTCAATCTCAACGTGGGGAAAACGAAGGTTGATAACGTGATGGTCGCGCCGAAAAGTGATGCGCAGGTACTGCTACCAACGGGCGTTCAGGGCAACGTCACGTTCCAGACGGTCAATGATTATGGCGCCGTGACTCCGGCCCAAACGGTTAGCGTGCGTTGAGATAACGATGAATAAGACAACGTATTTTCCTGGCCTGTTACCGGGGGTTACGCCACCGCTGGCGGGGGTGGCGTTGTCCACGCTGGCGGCGCTCTTTCCCTCTTTAAGCCATGGGGAAAGCTATTTTAATCCGGCCTTTTTATCTGCGGATACGGCAACCGTGGCGGATTTATCACGTTTTGAAAAAGGCAATCATCAGCCTGAAGGCGTTTATCGTGTGGATATCTGGCGCAACGATGAGTTTGTTGCCACTCAGGATATTCGTTTTACGAGCAGTGCGGGAAAAACCGGGGAGAAGTCTGGTGGGCTGATGCCGTGTTTTGGACTCGACTGGGTGAAGCGCCTTGGCGTCAATATCGCTGCATTTCCGGCACTCAGTAAGGATCCGAACGATACCTGCATCAATCTACCGGAGGCGATTCCAGGCAGTGAGATTGCATTTGATTTTTCTACCCTGCGCTTAAACGTCAGCCTGCCGCAGGCGTCAATGTTAAACAGCGCGCGTGGCTATATTCCGCCGGAGGAGTGGGATGAAGGGATCCCGGCTGCGCTGGTCAACTACAGTTTTACCGGCAGCCGCGGCAGTGACACTGACAGCTATTTCTTAAGTATGCTCAGTGGCCTGAATTATGGCCCCTGGCGCTTGAGAAATAACGGCGCATGGAGCTATTCCAAAGGTGACGGATACCACTCACAAAGCTGGAAAAATATCGGTACATGGCTTCAGCGCGCGATTATCCCTCTGAACGGTGAACTGGTGATGGGCGACAGCAACACCGGCAACGACGTTTTTGACAGCGTCGGATTTCGCGGGGCGCGGCTTTATTCCTCAGACAGTATGTATCCCGACAGCTTACAGGGCTACGCGCCAACCGTTCGCGGCATTGCGCGTACCGCAGCGAAACTGACCATTCGTCAGAATGGCTATGTGATTTATCAAAGCTATGTGTCACCGGGCGCTTTTTCGATAACCGATCTCAACCCGACGTCATCTAGCGGTGACCTTGAGGTGACGGTGGACGAAAAGGACGGCAGCCAGCAGCGCTATACGGTGCCGTACTCCACGGTTCCCTTGTTACAACGAGAAGGGCGTTTCAAATACGACGTGGTTGCCGGGGATTTTCGCAGCGGCAATAGCCAGCAATCTTCACCGTTCTTTTTCCAGGGAACATTAATTGCCGGATTACCAGAAGGCTACACCGCTTATGGCGGTACGCAGCTGGCCTCACGTTACACCGCGGTAGTTTTAGGCACCGGCCGAAACCTGGGGGACTGGGGGGCGGTTTCTGTGGATTTAACCCATGCGCGCAGTCAACTGGCGGATGACAGTACGCACCAGGGGCAGTCTTTGCGTTTTCTGTATGCAAAATCGCTGAACAACTTTGGCACAAACTTCCAGCTGTTGGGATATCGCTACTCAACGCGCGGCTTCTATACCCTTGATGATGTCGCGTATCGCAGCATGGAAGGGTATGAGTATGAATACGACAGCGAAGGCAATCGCCACGACGTGCCCGATGTGAAGAGTTACCACAACCTGAGTTACAGCAAAAAGGGCCGCTTCCAGATTAACATTTCGCAGAACCTGGGAGACTACGGCTCGCTGTATGTTTCGGGGAGTCAGCAAACGTACTGGAATACCTCAGACACCAATACCTGGTATCAGGTGGGCTATGCCAGCGGTTGGCAGGGAATTAGCTATTCACTCTCCTGGTCGTGGAATGAATCGGTAGGCATCTCCGACACCGACCGTATTCTGGCATTCAATATGTCAGTGCCGTTCAGCCTGCTAAGCGGACGGCGCTACTCGCGTGATAACGCGCTCGATCGCACCTACGCCACTTTTAATGCCAACCGCAACAGCAACGGACAAAACAGCTGGCAGAGCGGGATCGGCGGTACGTTACTGGATGGACGCAACCTGAGCTACAGCGTGAATCAGGGGCACAGCAGTACTAACGGTTACAGCGGAAACGCCAGCGCCAACTGGCAGGCGGCTTATGGCACGCTGGGCGTGGGATACAACTACGATCGCGATCAACATGACTATAACTGGCAGCTCTCCGGCGGCGTGGTGGGGCATGCGGACGGTATTACCCTCAGTCAGCCGCTGGGGGACACCAATGTGCTGGTTAAAGCACCTGGCGCGCAGGGGGTGCGGATAGAAAACCAGACCGGCGTGCAAACCGACTGGCGCGGATACGCGGTGATGCCGTATGCCACCGTTTATCGCTATAACCGCGTCGCGTTAGATACCAATTCAATGAACAACAATACCGATGTGGAAAATAACGTTAGCAGCGTCGTGCCAACGCAAGGGGCATTGGTGCGAGCAGCGTTTGATACACGTATCGGCGTGCGGGCGCTGATAACCGCGAAATATGCAGGTAAACCTGTGCCATTTGGATCTGTTGTGCGTGAAAACACCAGCGGCGTGACCAGTATGGTGGGCGAAGACGGACAAATCTACCTGAGCGGCTTACCGCTAAAAGGCGAATTGCTGATCCAATGGGGGGAAAGCGCTAACGCTCGCTGCGTGGCGCACTATGCCTTGCCTGAGGAGAGTCTGAAACAGGCGGTGACGCTCACGAACGTGACGTGCGAATCTCCAACGGCACGACAGGAATAATACGATGAAACGACAAACAGGTTTGTTACTGGGAAGCGCTTTACTGCTGATGGCTCATTCGTCCTGGGCGACGGTCTGCCAAAACTCGAATGGCACACCAACGGATGTTTTTTACGATCTGTCGAACGTCTTTAACAGCAGCAATAATCAGCCGGGGCAGGTGGTGACGTTACCGGAAAAATCGGGCTGGGTTGGCGTTAATGCCACCTGTCCGGCTGGGACAACGGTGAATTACACCTATCGAAGCTATGTCACTGAACTTCCGGTTCAAAGTACCGAGGGTGGTTTTCAGTATCTGAAGCTCAATGACTACCTGCTGGGGGCCATGAGCATCACCGACAGCTATGCCGGGTTGTTTTATCCTCCGCGAAATTATATCCGTATGGGCGTTGACTCGAACGTTTCGAAGCAGAAGCCTTTTGGCGTACAGGATTCAAACCTGGTGTTTAAACTCAAAGTGATCCGCTCGTTTATTAACATGGTGCCGATCCCGCGCCAGACCATGTTCAGAGTCTATGTCACGACCAGTACCGGAGATGCGCTAAGCACGCCGGTTTATACCATCAGCTACAGCGGTAAGGTGGAGGTTCCACAAAACTGTGAGGTGAACGCAGGGCAGATTGTCGAGTTTGATTTTGGCGATATTGGCGCATCGTTGTTCAGCAAGGCGGGGGCAGGAAACCGTCCCGAAGGCATTAATCCGCAGACCAAAACGGTGGCGATAAAATGCACCAACGTCGCTGCACAGGCCTACTTAACCATGCGGGTAGAGGCCGAGAAAGCCTCTGGGCAAATGATGGTATCGGACAATCCTGACTTAGGGTTCATTGTCGCCGACAAAACCGGTAGACCGCTGACGCCCAATAATCTGTCCAGCACGATCCCATTTCAACTGGATGATAACGCCGCGGCAAACGTGAGTATTCGGACTTGGCCGGTCAGCGTGACGGGGAATAAACCTACCGAAGGGCCTTTTACTGCCCGTGGCTATCTGCGAGTAGATTATGACTAACAAGCAAACGCCAACTTCATGGGCGCTTCTGGTGATGCTGCCCATACTGACATTCAGCTCGTTGTGCCATGCGGCCTCATCGCTGGGCGAAATCAATATTGAACTGCGCGGAAACGTGGTGGACTTTACCTGTGCGGTGATTGCCAGCGACAGCAATAAGTCGGTTGAATTGGGCACCTGGCCAACAAAGCAGTTACAGACCAGCGGGGATACTACCCAACCAGTCGCGTTTACGCTGAAGCTGGAAGGCTGCCCGCCGGGATCCGCGTCAATAACGTTTTCTGGTACTCCGGCCCCCGGTACGACGTTGCTGGCGCTTGATGACGCGGTGATGGCGCAAAAGGTGGCGATCGAACTGCATGACAGCGACCGTACGCGATTACCGCTCGAGCAGGCCAGCCAAACCGTAGGGATTGATGAGAACGGCAATGCCACGCTGACCTTTTTCGCCAACTATATCGCGTTAGCAGACGGGGTTCAGCCTGGCCTCGCCAGGGCCGATGCCACATTTATGATTAACTATAACTAATCAATGCGCGGATAAAACGCTCCCGAACGAAGTCTCGCCGGGAGTGCTATTACATTAATTCATGCATTTTTGCGTAATCGATCAGCTCAACGATAGTATGTAAGCCGAGTTTGGCGTAGATGTTAGCTTTGTGAGCACTAATCGTTTTATTGCTGAGTAACAGCTGCTCAGCAATTTCCTTATTAGAAAGGCCATTTGCCAGATAACGCAAAACCGTAACTTCGCGATTAGAGAGCGGCATGTCATTCAATACACCTTTTTTCATATTTATATTGTTAATGAAGTTAAGGGTGTCTGAAGGGAAAAAAGAATATCCCGATAAAATCATTTTTACCGCATTGTAGATATCATTCAAATCCTTTCGTTTACTGACAAAACCATTTGCACCGGCCCGGATAGCACGCCCGGCATAAAAAGACTCCGATTTGGAGGAGAGAAACAGCACCCGAGTATTCTCCTGCAGAGACTTTATTCTCTTGAGTAATGTAAATCCATCTGAACCAGGTAGTTCAATATCCAGAATGACAAGATCGACAGGGTAAGTGCGCAGGTGCTCTATTGCCGTACGGCTGTCATCGGTCTTCAACACAACCTGGATATTACTGTTTTTTTCAAGTAGTACTTCTATCGACATTCTGACAATAGGGTGTTCGTCCATAATGATAACGGATGCTGGTTTCATTGTTGTATGCCTCAAACTGTATGCGTATCTTGATAATTTTATAAAACATCAGGCGTTATAATATTGTCAAATAGCCAAGGGTTGTTCTGAGGGAGAGTCGAATAAATATTATTTCATCCTTGTTTATTCGGTTGCTCTTCTACAGAACAATGAATTTGTGGAAAATCCATTTCACACTGGGAAAACTAACAATTAATCAGAAAACTATGGGGATTATACCTGCTCTGTTCTTTCGGAAAAGGCTTACAACATTCAGGTTGTTAATGTCAGTTAGGATGTTCTAAAAGATCCAGATGTGTTAATGACTATTGGCATTATTTTACTGCTGTTTGAATTATGGCAGACTGAAAAAAATTTTTAAATGGTAAAAACAATACAATAAACTAATTGTTTAGGATTTGTTAAGGTGGGAATGACGCTATTTGTGCTGATATGCACAGAATCAGTATGGTTTACTGGGGTGGTGGAAGTTAGCATAATACCAGGAATAGTTGTAAATATTAAATAGTTGTGAAATTTAGATCTTTTATCTCATATAAAAATAAGTAATTTCCTAAAAAATCTTATGGCACATAGGGTTAGGGTGTTAAATTAAATGAGCAGAGGTAACGCTGAGGCGATGTATCAGGTGCAAAAAACGCTGCCGGTTTGCTAAGCCCAGACGCGCAATCAGCTGGTTCAGGCGATAGATGATACGGTGGTAGGGGCGAGCTTGTAACAAAGCAATCTCTTTTAAGGAGTTACCTTGTAAGAGTAATTCCACCATCTCCCAATCAAGCTGGTTTATGTGCCTGGAGTGAATATAGTTAAGGACTGGCGACAATAAAGCGCGGCGCATCTCCGGGAGGCGCAGGCTACGTGACAAGATATAAAATGGACCGGACAGAGAAATAAAAGGGATTAGGTCTTCATCGTGGCGGGAAAGTAATATGAAGATTTGGATGTTATTCCGCGGTTTAATTAGCTGGCGCAGATACTCCAGAACATCAAAATAAGAGATTGTTAAACCTTCCATATCAACCACTAACTGACTAATTACCGACTCTCGCAGGCTGATTTTGGCCGATTCAATGGTCTGGAAGATTGCGGTACGTGCTCCTGAAAATAAATGTCGACCCAGCGCATAGGCCAGATAGTAATCTGTCGTAATAATCGCCTGAGATATAGTGTCACTCGGTAATGTGTATTCGAGTTTTTGCGTCAGATACTCAAGTTGGTCAAATACCTGTGATGTGTAGTGAGGATATTGCCAGGTACAGTTAGTGTTTCGTATACGGCGATGTCGATCCCGGCGTTTTGCGCTGTGCATCCTTTTCCATTCCATTTCTGTTGCGGCAGGTCTGGATAAATTGCTGGCTATAAACATCCCTGACCCAAATTTTCTCCAGCGTAAAGGCGAGTTTCCTTGTGCTGTTGGGTTTCAATGCTTCAGCAATCATCAGACTGGCAATTGCGTATCCCATCAGAATAATCTGCCGGAAGTTTTCTGATGTCTTACTCAATGCCCAAAAAGTCGTTTTATCCAGTTCAACCTCTCTATGGGATTAGATAAAATATTACCGGGTGTGTCTTTCTGTTACCCCGGAAATAGTAAGCCAGGATTATTCTGGCAGCATGGAGATAGGTACAGTAGGTGCCGATACTTAATTGGTGATGAGATTTTTCTCAATAAAAAATCAGGCAGAGAGATGCCACCTAATTTTGTAGAAAGTTCAGATGCGCCCGGATGTATCTTAAGAATTGCTGATCGTTTTTCACATGCAGCTTTTTCATAATGCTGCGACGGGTGGCTTTAGCCTGAATTTCGCTTACCGAGAGCAAGTGAGCCGTTTCGGCTAAGGTATAGCCGCTGGCGAGAAACATTAAGAACTGACGTTCTTCGATAGAAAAGTTGCGAGTGGTGCAGTAATGGCAGATAGTTGCGGGCACGTTGTTGCGCAGCGCACGTTTTTGCAGGATGAGGACTAATTTTTTAGTCATTTCCTCAACGTCATCTTCCCGATAGATCAGTGGCAACATGTACAGGCAGGGCCGGAACATCAGCTTATCTTTATCGTTTCTGTTGCAGATGACAACCCGGTGTTGGCGGCGGGTATGGACCGGAATCTGATAGCAATCGGCGCTGAGCCAATCTTCATCCAGGGAAATAAACGCGATGTCAGCGCGATCGATATCCTCGACAGGCAAAAAGCAAATCTCCTGATGCCACTGATTTGCCAAATGGGAGATGATAATTTTTAGTCCATGTTCGAAGTGACTGTTTTCTTCCTTGATGGCGATACTTAACATTAAAGAGTTCCTGAACCGCTGGAGGGGTAAGGGAATGTTAAGCAAAATCATAAATATTCTAAATACATGTATCCCTAAATCTGGCGTTTCGTGGGCTGAGTTGTTACCAGGCGATTTCCTGGATACCCTTGAACAAGCAGAAAAAATCAACATTCGTTCACTTCGCCAGCAACTGAAACAAAAGGCATTGACTCAGCAGGCGCTGACCGTATAATTCACGCGTTTCATCTGCATGAAGTAATCACTTCGCAATGCGCCCTTAGCTCAGTTGGATAGAGCAACGGCCTTCTAAGCCGTAGGTCGTAGGTTCGAATCCTACAGGGCGTACCATTTAAAGTTAGTCCCTATGCTCAGCTTCAACGTACCGTTACGCGCGGGACGGTTTTTCTTTTTCCAGCCAACGTTCTACCTCATAAAGACTTTGTTGGATCTCCTCTCTGAGTGAAAAATCACCCAACGGCTGCTGTTCAAGTGCTGCACACATCGTGCTGGCTGAGCGCATTCCCATGCTGGCGCAGCTGCTTTTTAGCTGATGCATCAGACGTTTTATCTGCTCGTCGTCATGTGCTGCGCGGGCAGCGTCAATCTCATCTAATACAGGAAGAGTGTGTTGCTTAAAGAGCGCTAACCATTCGTGCACCTTTTGCCACCCCATAACCTGGATATCTCCAGCCAATTGCTGAAAATCTAACCGTTTGTTGTTATTTTCTGATGCAAGCGGGAGAGTCGCACTACCGTGCAGATAATGCGTAATAAGTCGACTGAGTTCATCCCGGGGGACTGGTTTTTGAATAATCCCAAGGAACAGGGTGCTGGTTCTTTGGCTTAGCGTTTCGTCGATGACGTGCGCGCTAAAGCCGATCAGGTTAAGTGCCGGATAGTCGTGGGCTAACTGCTGTGCCAGCGTGATCCCGTCGATATCAGGAAGATCGAAATCAACCAGAGCAGCATTGTAGTGTGTATCTTCCTGCAATATTTTTAGCGCCTCAGCGGCACTGCTGGCAGCAGTAACCTGTGCGCCATTGAGGATGAGCATTTCAGTACTGATACGTTGTGTAAGAGGATTATCCTCGATAAGCAATAAGCGTAAGCCCTGTAACGATATGGAGCGTTGTGCGGGTTTCATGATGGGCATCGTGGTTGCCCGCAATGGCAGACGCAGCTGGAAACAACTCCCGACGCCGGGTGTGCTGGTGACGCTCAGCTCTCCCTGCATTGCCTGGGCAAGACTGGCGCTGATGGTTAGTCCGAGTCCGGTTCCACCTCGTTTACTGCTTACCTGAACAAACGGCTGAAAAATATCGTGCTGGCGGGCAGGGTCAATTCCACATCCTGTATCTTCAACCTCGATGTACCAGTTTTTGCCCTCACATCGGCTACGCAGGATGATGTGTCCCCGATCGGTAAAGCGTAGTGCGTTGTTTAATAAATTAGTAATGATTTGCCGGATGCGGCGCGGATCGCCACGCAGGGAAGCGGGAACGTCATTGGCAAAATCCGCAACCAGCACGACCGGGCGACCAGCAACGCGGCTGTTCATGAGTTGAAGCGTACTTTCCAGCAAGGGGTTGGGTTCAAAAGGCTCATCGCCTATCGCCACATTTTTTCCACCGGCTTCGATGGCGGAATAGTCCAGGATATCGTTGAGGATGGTCAGCAGAGACTCGCCCGAGTCGGTGATTGCGCGTAGATTTTCCCGATGCTGTGCCAGGGAGGGATTGTCTGAGAGCAACTGCGCTGTGCCGAGGATACCATACAGCGGGGTGCGTATTTCATGGCTCATGGCGGCAAGAAATGCCGATTTTGCCTGGTTAGCTTTTTCAGCTTCTGCACGGGCCTGTCGGTGTTCAGATACCATAGAACGCAGCTCGGCGGTGCGAGCTTTAACCTGTGCGGCCAGATGTTCGCGATGGCTATTGAGGGCGTGAACGCTGCCGCGAAAGGCATCCATCAACCGCCCGATGGTATCCAGTTCACGAACGCCTGCGGTTTCCGGGAATGGGGAGTCAATATCCCCCTCCAGCAGACGCTGTAACGCCTGGGTTTGCTGTGCCAGTGGTCGAGTGACTGAGCGATAAACCACACGCCAAAGTATAAGAATCAGCAAACATAATGACACGCCACTTAACAGCAGCAGCAAGTGTTGCCCGCGCTGGCTGGCCTGTTTGAGATGCGCCAGTCCACTTTGATTACGCTGGCCGATGGTTTCCACCAACTGGCTGACTTCGCTACTGAAACGGGTAAATTGCTCGATATTATTCTGCGATAAGATCTGCAATTGGGTCGTGATGTCATTATCCTGGCGATAAAGGGACAGCAGCTCAACATATTGGCTAATCGTATTGACGGTGTTGGCCACCTGAGTGCGCACCACGGGATCTTCAATACGTATTTGTCGGCGCTGAAGTACTCTGACGGCGGCATTCAACTGGTTTTCCAGCGCAGCCAGGTTATTCTGCGCCTGGTTATTCCCCAGGTTCATGACCATTTGCTGCACGCGTAGCGCACTCAGGCGCAGTTCATTCATCTGGTTATAATATTCCAGATCGATATCGATGAGCCTGTCCAGCGCGTGTTCAGCGGCCTGCCCCTGATGGCTCTCAATCAAATCATAAATGCTGGCCTGTGTCGCACCCGCCGACGTGGCGGCATTACTGGCCTGTCCGCGTGCCATTTCGGCAACGTCGGCGGTGGCCTCAATAATTTGCTGGCTGAGTTGTTGCTGTTGAGCACGTAATTTCAGGCGTTCGCCAACCATCTCCCCCTGATGGCTTAACGACCGGGCGATTTCTTTCTCCTGCTGTTCAATGGCAGAAGTATCAAAGCCCTGTTCACGAAGGGTTTTGAGTAATGTGGTTATTTTCAGGCTCTGGGCGGTTAACATTCTCCCCTGAGCCAGCCACATATTTTCATTGTCTGCGGTGGTCAGATTTTGTGCGGAAAACAGTTCCCAGGCGCTGGCCTCGCTGAGCTGGCGCGCCATATCCATGGTTGGAATTAGCGCCTGGGTATTGGCCTGCTCAACCTGGCTGACAAAACGCAGGTTATACCAGCCTGTCAGCGTACTGATGAGAGTCAGTGCCGCCATCAGCGCAAAGCCTATCCACAGTCGTTTGGTCAGAGATAAATTCACTGTCTGGTCGCCACAGATTAAAAAGGTTGAGTCCAAAAGAGGAAAGCAACTAGGATAAAGCCTTATCAATGTTGAGGCTATCATGCGCGTATTGGTTTTCCTGTTAATCACGCTTTTTCCCGGTTTGAGTTATGCGGCCGGGTCCGCATTGCTGCGCTGGCAGGATACGCAGCAGGCAGTCCCGGAACTGCAATCGGACGTTACTGCAAACAAAGTCTGGAAACTGTGCGCGCTGTATCCCAGCCTGAAAGACTCCTATTGGCTTTCCGTGAATTACGG
The DNA here is from genome assembly GCF_016894305.1 of Citrobacter sp. B72. NCBI lineage: Bacteria > Pseudomonadati > Pseudomonadota > Gammaproteobacteria > Enterobacterales > Enterobacteriaceae > Citrobacter > Citrobacter sp. B72. The sequence continues at coordinate 3,527,465 of NZ_CP069801.1, read as the reverse complement.
CATGCTTGAGGCGGCGAGAAAATACGGAGTAAGTCTGAAGGTGTTAGAGGCGGGAGGGTATCGTCAGTTCTCCACGCAAAAAACACAAATCGCCCAGTGCCAGCAATGGGGAGCAGATGCCATATTGCTGGGTAGCAGCACGACGACCTTCCCGGATCTTTCCGCGCAGGTAGGCGCGTTGCCAGTCATTGAGGTAGTGAATGCGATACACGATCCGACGGTGAAAGCACGGGTCGGCGTTCCGTGGTTCCAGATGGGGTACCAGCCGGGCCGCTATCTGGTCAAGTGGAGCGGCGGCAAACCGTTAAAGGTTCTGCTATTGCCAGGACCTGATGACGCCGGAGGCAGCCGCGAAATGGTGGCAGGATTCCGTCAGGCGATTGCCGGTAGTCAGGTGAACATCGTGGATGTGGCGTTGGGGGATAATGATATTGAAGTTCAGCGCAACCTGTTGCAGGAGATGCTTGAGCGTCACCCGGATGTCGATGTGGTTGCCGGTACGGCAATTGCTGCGGAAGCGGCGATGGGAGAGAAGCGGAATCCGGGGACGCCGCTCACCGTGGTCTCTTTTTACCTGTCGCATCAGGTGTATCGCGGACTTAAACGCGAAAGAATCATTATGGCTGCCAGCGATCAGATGGTCTGGCAAGGTGAACTGGCGATTCAACAGGCGATCAGGGTACTACAAGGGCAACCGGTACCGGAAAATATCAGTCCGCCGATCCTGGTGCTCACCCCGAAAAATGCCGACAGCCAGCATGTTCAACGCTCGCTGTCTCCTGGCGGGTTCCGTCCGGTTTATCTGTATCAGTACACGTCGGCCGCTAAAAAATAACCTTCTCCGTGCTGCGTCACCAGTAAATCAGCCCGTAGCTTGTGGCGCAAACGGCGGATCAGTACATCTACGGTGCGTAAGTCTGGATTGTCTACCCGTCGTGCCGAAAGCATACGCAGTAAACGTTCGCGGCTGAGAATTTCCCCCGGATTGGTGACAAAGGCGACCAGCATTTCATACTCGGCGCGGGTGAGTTTGATCGTCTCATCGCCCAGCTCCAGGGTATGCCGGGAGACATTCAGACAGTATCCGGCAAACTGATAGCAGTTATCTTTGGTCTCCGGCTGTGTCTGGCGGGCAAGATCGATACACCAGAGCAAATTTTTAACCCGAACCACCAGTTCACGTAGCTCCAGCGGCTTGGTGACATAATCATCAGCGCCCATTTCCAGGCCAACGATCCGGTCAATTTGATCGCTACGACCTGTCACCAGAATGATCCCCACCGTTGAGCGTTCGCGCAGGGCGCGGGTCAGCATTAAGCCATTTTCGTCCGGGAGGTTGATATCCAACAGAATGAGATCGACAGGATGTTGTGACATGATTTCACGCAGACCAGCTCCGCTGGCGGTGACAGAGACATGATAGCCTTCCTGTTCAAAATATGCCTGTAACCTCGCCTGGGTGACGGGTTCATCTTCAACAATGACAATGTGATGCGGCATCTTGATGGCGTTCTCTTTCTGTTCATATCTGTTCACATTGTGCCGTAAGCCATTCATCCTGACCAGTGTTGCTGTTCACATTTGAGAAATAAGATCCTCTGTAACTAAACCATAAGATTACAGGGGCTATTATGCGGAAACTATGGAGGGCGCTGCTCAGACCGAGCGCACGTTGGTCAGTGTTGGCGCTGGTCGTTATCGGGATTGTGGTCGGTATTGCGCTGATCGTCTTGCCGCACGTTGGTATTAAATTAACGAGTTCTACCGAGTTTTGCGTGAGCTGCCACAGTATGCAGCCGGTTTACGAAGAATATAAACAGTCTGCGCATTTTCAGAATGCCTCCGGGGTGCGCGCAGAATGTCATGACTGCCACATTCCATCCGATATTCCAGGCATGGTGAAACGTAAGCTGGAGGCCAGCAACGATATTTACCAAACCTTTGTTGCCCACTCTATTGATACTCCAGAGAAATTCGAAGCCAAACGCGCTGAGCTGGCGGAGCGCGAATGGGCGCGAATGAAGGAGAACAACTCCGCGACCTGTCGTTCTTGTCATGACTATGATGCGATGGACCACGCGAAACAACATCCTGAAGCTGCGCGCCAGATGAAGATTGCGGCCAAGGACAACCAATCCTGTATCGACTGCCATAAAGGTATTGCACACCAGCTTCCCGATATGAGCAGCGGTTTCCGCAAGCAGTTTGATGAGTTACGCGCCAGGGCGAACGACGATGGCGAGACGCTCTACTCTCTGGACATCAAACCTATTTATGCCGCCAAAGGTGATAAAGAACCTGCAGGCTCACTGCTGCCCGCTTCTGAAGTGAAAGTGTTAAAGCGTGATGGTGACTGGCTGCAAATTGAAATTGTGGGCTGGACCGAGAGTAATGGGCGTCAGCGCGTGTTGGCGCAACTGCCGGGCAAGCGCATTTTTGTGGCTTCCATTCGTGGCGACATCCAGCAGCACGTGAAGACGCTGGAGCAAACCACCGTTGCGGAAACGAATACGCCATGGAGTAAATTGCAGGCCACTGCCTGGATGCAGAAGGGCGATATGGTCAACGATATCAAACCTATCTGGGCTTATGCCGACTCGCTCTATAACGGAACCTGTAACCAATGCCACGGTGCACCAGAGAAAGAACACTTTGATGCTAACGGTTGGATTGGCACGTTGAACGGCATGATTGGATTTACCAGTCTGGATAAACGTGAAGAACGTACCTTGCTGAAATATTTGCAGATGAATGCCTCTGACACTACGGATAAGCCGCATGGCGATAAGGGAGAAAGCAATGAAAAATAACGATCTCTTTCAGGCATCGCGCCGACGTTTTTTGCTGCAACTGGGCGGCTTGACCGTAGCTGGTATGTTAGGGCCTTCGCTGCTCACGCCGCGTAGCGCTAATGCTGCAGAAGTACAGGGGGCAGGCGTCAAAGAGGGGATTCTGACCGGTTCTCACTGGGGGGCGATTCGTGCCACCGTGGTTGACGGTCGTTTCATTGAGGCCAGGCCGTTCGAGCGCGATAAATACCCGTCAAAAATGATTGCCGGACTCCCGGATCACGTACATGGTGGAGCGCGTATTCGCTACCCGATGGTCCGCGTGGACTGGTTGCGTAAACGCCATCAGAGCGATACCTCGCAACGTGGAGATAACCGCTTTGTGCGCGTTTCGTGGGATGAAGCGCTGGATTTCTTCTATCAGGAGCTGGAGCGCATTCAGAAGACTTATGGTCCGAGCGCGCTGCTAACGGCCAGCGGCTGGCAATCGACCGGGATGTTCCACAATGCTTCCGGGATGCTGGCGCGTGCCATTGCGCTGCATGGCAACAGCGTGAGTACGGGGGGCGACTATTCCACCGGTGCCGCTCAGGTCATTCTGCCGCGCGTGGTGGGTTCAATGGAGGTATATGAACAGCAGACCTCCTGGCCACTGGTACTCGAAAACAGCAAAACCATTGTGCTGTGGGGTTCTGACCTCATCAAAAACCAGCAGGCGAACTGGTGGTGCCCGGATCATGATGTCTACGAATACTACGAGCAACTGAAGGATAAAGTGGCGCGGGGCGAGATTTCGGTCATCAGCGTTGACCCGGTCGTCACCTCGACTCATGACTACCTGGGCCGCGACAAGGTTAAGCACATCGCCGTAAACCCGCAGGCTGATGTGCCACTACAACTGGCGCTGGCACACACGCTGTATACCGAGAAGCTCTACGATAAGCATTTCCTCGAGAACTACTGCGTTGGGTTTGAGCAATTTCTGCCTTATCTGCTGGGAGAAAGTGACGGACAGCCTAAAGATGCTCAGTGGGCGGAAAAAATCTGCGGGATTGATGCTGAGGCAATCCGTGAACTGGCTCGGCAGATGGCGGGGGGCAGAACGCAAATTATTGCTGGCTGGTGCGTGCAGCGTATGCAGCATGGGGAACAGTGGGCGTGGATGATCGTAGTGCTGGCCTCAATGCTTGGGCAAATTGGCTTACCCGGCGGGGGATTTGGCTTTGGCTGGCATTACAACGGCGCGGGCACCCCAGGTCGTAAAGGCGTTATCCTGAGCGGATTTTCTGGTTCTACCACCGTTCCACCGGTACATGACAGCACCGATTATAAGGGCTACAGCAGTACCATTCCGATCGCGCGTTTTATCGATGCGATTCTGGAGCCCGGCAAGAGCATTAACTGGAACGGTAAAACCGTCAAGCTGCCACCGTTGAAGATGTGCGTTTTTGCCGGGACCAATCCGTTCCATCGTCACCAGCAGATCAACCGTATTATTGAGGGCTGGCGTAAGCTGGAAACCGTTATCGCCATCGACAATCAGTGGACCTCGACCTGTCGATTCGCTGATATCGTATTGCCGGCGACGACCCAGTTTGAACGTAACGATCTCGACCAATATGGCAACCACTCCAACCGCGGCATTATCGCTATGAAGCAGCTGGTGCAGCCGCAGTTTGAAGCGCGTAATGATTTCGATATTTTCCGCGATCTTTGCCGCCGCTTTAATCGTGAAGAAGCCTTCACCGAAGGGCTGGATGAGATGGGTTGGTTAAAACGGATCTGGCAGGAAGGTAGCCAGCAGGGGAAAGGGCGCGGCGTCCATCTCCCGGCTTTCGACGTTTTCTGGAATCAGCAGGAGTACGTTGAATTCGAACATCCGCAGATGTTTGTCCGTCATCAGGCCTTCCGCGAAGATCCCGACCTTGAACCTCTGGGGACGCCGAGCGGTTTGATCGAGATCTATTCGAAAACTATTGCCGATATGCAATATGACGATTGCCAGGGGCATCCGATGTGGTTTGAGAAAATCGAACGTTCACACGGTGGGCCTGGATCGCAACGTTGGCCGCTGCATCTGCAATCCGTCCACCCGGATTTCCGTCTGCATTCACAGCTCTGCGAGTCCGAAGCGCTGCGTAAGCATTACGCGGTAGGTGGCAAAGAACCGGTGTTTATTAACCCGCAGGATGCCAGCGTCAGGGGGATCCGCAACGGCGATATAGTTCGTGTATTTAACGCGCGTGGACAAGTGCTGGCCGGCGCGGTTGTCTCCGATCTCTACTCGCCGGGCGTGGCGCGCATCCATGAAGGTGCCTGGTACGATCCTGATAACGGAGGAGAAATCGGAGCGCTGTGTAAATACGGCAATCCGAACGTGTTAACCCTAGATATCGGTACGTCTCAGCTGGCGCAGGCGACCAGTGCGCATACTACGCTGGTGGAAATTGAGAAATATACCGGTAAGGTGGATAACGTGACGGCGTTCAGCGGCCCGATAAAAATGGTGGCGCAGTGTGAATATGTCCCGGCACAGAAGGTGACGTCATGATGAAACACACCTCCCTGACGACAGAACAGATGGCCTGTGTTTATGCATGGTTGGCGCAAATGTTTTCCCGGGAGCGTGACGGTGAGGGATTAGCGCAATTGCAGTCCAGCGAAATGACTGAGTGGTTCACCGTACTCAAAGGTGAACCGTCGCTTGAGGCGGATGTTCTTTTGCTGGAAGCGAAAATTGCCGCGCTCAAGGTACGTGAAGACGCTACCCTGGAACTGGCGGCAGATTTTTGCAGCCTGTTCCTGATGTCGGATAAACACGCCGCGTTACCCTATGCGTCGGCTCATCTTGAAGAAGGGCCAAACTACGGGGTCATTAAACAACTGTTATCTGATACGGGCATGCAGGTAAGCGATACGTTTAGCGAATCAGCCGATCATCTGGCGATTTTTATCGAATTGCTGAGTCATCTGCATTTTTCTCTTGGTGAGCCAGGAGGGAGCCGTCAGCGTATTGATGCGTTGCGCAGAGAAACGCTGGCGGGGCTGTTACGCTGGTTACCGGAGTTCACCGCTAAATGCCGCCGATATGATGACTTTGGTTTCTACGGTGCGTTGAGCCAGCTGCTGCTGGCATTTGTCAGGCTGGATCATCAGAACTGAGTGATGGCCTGAGCCACAGAAAAACGGGAGCACATTCGCTCCCGTTTTAACCCTATCACCGCACAACCAGCACCGGGCATTTCGCGTGGCGGACTACGGCTGCCGCCGTTGAACCCAGTAAATAAGTGCTAAACCCCGGCTTGTGTGAGGCGATGACGATAAGCTCGGCGTCAACCGCCTCCGCCAGCTTGAGGATCTGATCCTTCGGCGGGCCGTAAACAACGTGGGTCTGAGTCCTGCCGGCAGGAATATTGAACTGCTTAATAATCTCTTCGAGTTTTTCGCTGGCCTTGGCCTGCAGACCACTTCTGTCCGGAAATTCGGTAGAGTAGGCCAGTCCCAGCGAGGCATAGAACGGAACGGTAGGAATAACTGCTAAAAAGTGGACCTTCGCGGTTTTGGCATGCGCCTGGACCTGCGGCACAACATGACGAGTGAGATCGGCTTCAGAGATATCAATGGGCACCAGAATTGAGCGATACATATTCACTACCTCCTGTTTGTTTTACCTCTACCCTGAGTGTAGCGAAAGTTGTTTCTGTATAATAAGTGACCAGATCAAGAATGTGTGCATCAGTGCGGGCCAATGAAATGTGTGTGTGTCGTATGTCTGGCCGTAATGTATATGTGAGCGAAATAGTAAGACAGGTATCTTCATTAATACGTGTAATCGCAAAATAGAAAAGGGTTCTTTTTTATATGCTTTCATTGTATATTTAATTATATAGCGAGTGTTAACGCGGGATTAACTTCAGCGACTTTTACTGTTTATAGAATTTTTATTCTGAAGTTTGTGTGGTTAATGGATAATCAAACCTTGCGTGTAGAATAAAACTCTAATTTTAAACGAAATTTGATATTTACATTTCATTCTCACTAATTATGCGAGCCCCTTCAAACTTACCCATTGGCTGATTCTTATTTCTCTCTTTGCTTGATGAATATCAATAAATAGCTGCTTTAGGATATTTATTGTCTACCTCTAAAAGGGTATTCGTCTGATGGAAATAAAAGATGAGAAAAATAAATAAAACTATCCTATGGACGATGCTGCTGTGCATTGTTCTTGGCGCAGTTATTGTTTTGGCGGGGCAATGGACATTACATAAAACCTCGAGTACAGAATTCTGTTTGTCTTGCCATACGATGCAGGCGCCCTACGAAGAATATACCGGCTCGGTTCACTTCCAGAATCAGAAAGGCATTCGCGCAGAGTGCGCGGACTGTCATATCCCGGAGGGCGGTCTGGATTTTCTGGTGGCTAAGCTGCGGGCCTCAAAAGATGTTTATCATCAGTTCATCACCAAAAAGATCGATACCCCGGAAAAATTTGAAGAACACCGTCTGGAGATGGCGCAAACCGTTTGGGCACAGCTCAAGGCTAATGATTCTGCGACCTGCCGTAGCTGCCACAGTATGGACTCCATGGATCTTACCGCACAAAGCGCGGATGCTCAGAAGATGCACAAAATGGGCATCGCGGAAAAGCAAACCTGTATTGATTGCCATAAAGGCGTCGCCCATTTCCCACCTGAAATAAAAATGGATGACAGCGCGCTTAAAGGGCTTGAAGCGCAGTCAGCCTCCACCCCAGCTTCAGCAACTGAACTTTATGCTGTAAGCAACACCGCGTTGGGCGATCTGGGAACCGTTTACCCGGCAACTAAAATGCAGGTCCTGAAAACAACGGACAACGCGCGACTGGTCGAGATTCGCGGTAGCCAGATGCAAGGAAGTGAACAGGTTATTTACTACGCAGCAGGGCAGCGTTTGATTCTTGCCAGCCTGAGTGAAAAAGGTCAACAGTCGCTGAAGATCCTCTCCGACTGGAAAAAAGATGACTACGGCAATGCGTGGCGAGATGTCGTGCTACAGGGGGAATGGAGCGGTTCCGCTCTCGCCAGCCGCGAACCAATGTGGGATTACGCGCGCAAACTCGACAATGTGTACTGCGCAGGCTGTCATGCGCCAATTCCGGCGAATCATTTCACGCTCAACGCCTGGCCTTCAGTAGCCAAAGGGATGGGCGCTCGCACCAATATCAGTGAAACCGAACTGGATATCCTGAGCCGTTACTTCCAGTACAACGCTAAAGACATGAATAAATAAGCGATCAATCAGGAGAAATCATGAAACTCACAAGACGTGACTTTATTAAGACGGCTGGCGCGGCAACCGGGACAATGGCGATTTCTTCGGTGATCCCAATGCCAGCCTGGGCCGAAGGCCAGAATGGCGGAGCAATCCTGACGGCAGCACGTTGGGGTGCGGTATACGTGGAAGTAAAAGACGGAAAAGTGGTTTCCTCAAAAGGTGCGTTGCCGAAAACGGTGCCGAACTCATTACAGCAAACTGCGCCAGATCAGGTTCATACCAATATCCGCGTTAAGTATCCGATGGTGCGCAAAAGCTATTTGGAAAACCCGGGTAAAGCGGATGGCAAACGCGGTAACGATCCTTTCGTGCGGGTCAGCTGGGAGCAAGCGCTGAAGCTCATTCATGAACAACACAGCCGGATCCGCAGCAGCTATGGTCCCGCTTCGATATTTGCCGGTTCTTATGGCTGGCGATCCAGCGGCGTTCTGCATAAGGCGCAAACCTTACTGCAACGTTATATGAGCATGGCCGGTGGCTACGCTGGGCATACCGGAGATTATTCAACCGGTGCCGCGCAGGTGATCATGCCTTATGTTGTGGGATCGGTTGAGGTCTATGAGCAGCAAACCACCTGGCCGATGGTGCTTGAGCACAGTCAGGTCGTGGTGCTGTGGGGGATGAACCCGCTCAACACCCTTAAGATTGCCTGGAGCAGCACGGATGAACAAGGGATCGAATACTTTAATCTGCTGAAGAAATCAGGGAAAAGCGTCATCGCCATCGATCCGATGCGTTCTGAAACTATCGAGTTCTTTGGTGATAATGCGACCTGGATTGCGCCACATATGGGGACCGATGTGGCAATGATGTTAGGGATTGCCCATACGTTGGTGAAGAAAAACCTTCACGACAAAGCCTTCCTGGAAAAATACACTACCGGATATCCGCAGTTTGAAGAGTACCTGCTCGGCAAGAGCGATAAAGTAGAGAAAACCGCCGAGTGGGCATCTGGCGTGTGTGGCGTGCCTGCTGAGCAACTGGAAAAGCTGGCGGAAATTTTCTCCAGCAACAAAACCATGCTCATGGCAGGTTGGGGGATTCAGCGCCAGCAATACGGTGAGCAAAAACACTGGATGCTGGTGACTCTGGCGGCGATGCTGGGGCAAATTGGTACCGAAGGCGGCGGCTTCGGGTTCTCTTATCACTATTCCAACGGCGGTAATCCAACGCGCATCGGTGGAGTCTTACCGGCGATCTCCGCCAAAATTGAGGGTGGGTCATCGGCAGGTAATGACTGGGCGGTTTCCGATGCGGTGACCAGCCTGCCGGTAGCGAGAATTGTCGAGGCGCTGGAAAACCCAGGCGGCAAATATCAACATAACGGTAAAGAGCAAACCTTCCCGGATATCAAAATGATCTGGTGGGCGGGCGGCGCTAACTTTACCCATCATCAGGATACCAACCGCTTAATCAAAGCCTGGCAGAAGCCTGAACTGGTTGTCATCTCTGAATGCTACTGGACCGCTGCGGCCAAACACGCCGATATCGTTCTGCCAATCACCACCTCGTTTGAGCGTAACGATCTGACCATGACCGGTGATTACAGTAACCAGCATCTGGTACCGATGAAGCAGGTCATTGAGCCGCAGTTTGAAGCGCGTAGTGATTTTGACGTCTTTGCCGATCTGGCTGAGATGCTCAAGCCGGGGGGGAAAGCTGTCTACACCGAAGGCAAAGATGAAATGGCGTGGCTGAAGCAGTTCTATGACGTCGCGCAAAAAGCCGCCCGCGCCCAGCGTGTTGCCATGCCTCAGTTCAACGCGTTCTGGCAGCAGAATAAACTGATCGAAATGCGTGAGAATGAAAAGAATAACAAATATGTGCGCTACGCGGATTTCCGCAGCGATCCGGTGATGAACGCACTCGGAACGCCGAGCGACAAGATAGAAATCTACTCGAAAACGATTGAAGGCTATCAGTATAAAGACTGTCCGCCGCATGCGTCCTGGATTGAACCGGATGAATGGAAAGGAACTGCGGATAAAGATCAGCTGCAGCTACTGACGGCGCACCCGGCACATCGTCTGCATAGTCAGCTGAACTACGCGTCGCTACGTAAAGAGTACGCGATTGCCAATCGTGAACCGGTGACGATTCATCCGGATGACGCAAAAGCCAGAGGGATTGCCGAGGGCGATCTGGTCCGCGTATGGAATGCTCGTGGACAGGTTCTGGTTGGGGCGCACGTCAGCGACGGCATCAAACCGGGCATCATCTGTATTCATGAAGGCGCATGGCCGGATATTGAAAACGGTATCTGTAAAAATGGCGGCGCGAACGTGCTGACGGCGGATATCCCGACTTCAAGACTGGCGAACGGCTGTGCCGGGAATACCAGCCTGGTATACGCAGAAAAATACACCGGTGAAGCGCCAAAACTCACCGTCTTTGATGAGCCAGCAATTGTCACCATGTAGTGATGACTGATAAATGGGGGCCGTAAGGCTCCCGTTTTTTATTGCTGTTTGGGCTGCTTTTTACTGTTGTTACTCAGCCAGCACAATCACATCTCCCGTTGCCGGGGCGTCAGTTCCCGGTAGCCACAATCGCCCCCACGAACCGGTGCAATGACAGCCGAGCAGTTTTTCGGGTTGTTGTTGCTGAACAAATTGTCGAGTCCGCCATAGCTTAGCGGGGGAGGCGGCGCGTAAATGAAACCCACCGACCAGGGCATAAATTTTGTTAACCCCGGTGATTTTCTGGCAATGGCGTACGATGTTTTCTATTCCCCGATGCCCGCAACCGGTAATGATGACTAACCCGCGTGCAGATTTATAGATCAATACGCCTTCGTCACTGATGTAATCTGGCTGGAGTGTTTTCTCGCTAATCACGCCATAGGACTGTGGCGTGGGGACACTGATTTCCCCGGACCACAAAAAGCGATCGCTGATAGCCAGCGGCTCGCGGGTGTATTCCATTATGAATCGAGAGTAGTTGTTATCACGCGAGAGTTTTTTTATTTTTCGTGGTGTTCCCGCAACCGTAACTGAGGCGTACCGTTCGCAGGCTATTTGGGGATGGCAAATGATACGGCTGTTATCCGCAAGCCATGGCACGCCGCCGCAGTGATCATAATGACCGTGCGACAGCACTACGGCGGTTAATTGGGTCAGGTCCACGCCCATTTGTGCAGCGTTGTGCATGAAGCTGCCATCCGGCCCGGTATCAAACAATATGGTGGTTGTTTCATCCTGAACTAACAGACTTAATCCAGGCTTGGCCAGTATTGATTTTTCTGCGCCAGCAGCGCGTCGGTTTTCAAGCAGCACCGTGAGGGTTAAAGCCATGCCTGACTCCCGTATTAAAACGGCATACTGTAATGCATCGCTTTTGAGAGCGCTGTGATCTCAGCGCTCTTTAGCGTTATCCGTTATTCACGCACAATTTTGCCTGCGTTTCCTGCATCGCTGTCATTCCAGCTACCGTGACCATTTGTTTTAATCGTATAGGTGGCATAGCCGACACGGAAGGTCATCGTATCCTTATAGGTATTTACGTCACGCACTTCATTACCATTGACGTAAACGCCGGAATCTTCGACGTGAATATCAACACTGCGTTGACCATTGGCAAATTTGGCTACGTAATTTCCGCTGAATTTGCCATCAATACCGGCATTATCGTGGTTATCCGTGTTAGTGGTATTTTGCTGTTTTTCACCATGATGATGACGATTCTGCTGGCCGTTGCTGTTCTCAATAAAGCCATGATCGCGGTTCCACTGATAGGATTTATTCACATCGCAGCCATTGAGTTCACTCATCTGTGTACAACCTGAACGTTCATACTTTTTCTGCATTGCCGGGGTAATTGCACATGCTGTTGTGGCAGTTGTCAGGCCAAGGACCAGGAGGGTTAGCAGACGTTTATTCATTTTTTACTCACTATCATCATTAAATTTATTTATAGGCATACGAACTTTTGGACTGTCATGTTTACGACGACGGCAGTCTCCCATTAAATATTAATGAAGCATACCAGGGGGAATCCTAATTTATAATTAGGGTGGGGTGATGAATGCTGTAATACGCAACAAAACAAGCCGTTTATTTACTTATTTTATACAACCCGGGTAGAGAACTAAGATGTATTCACTTTTAGAAGAAGGATTTAATAAATTATTAATATTGACATTAACGATGAAGTGGGACGCGGGCTTGTATATAAACAGGCCCGCGTGGGGAGAGTAGTCCACAATATTCAAACTTCGCGTATTTATGGATGTCGTTGTCAATATAGTTCGTCTTTACCCCTGAGTGGAGATCTGCGCGCGGTGCTGCTCGGCCTGTACCTCATGAGCAAATGAATGGCCGTTGTTTACCGATTGGTGAACAACCATCGCTTTTTCATGTTCATTCATTTGTGAAAATGATTTCGCATTGGTTGATATTGACGATGAATTATTTGCTTGCGCGGCGTGTGCTTGTGCCATTTGTTGATGTGCAGGAGCGTCGCTGTTATTCATCATTTCATGAGCCATTGCGGCCTGCTGATGCATTTTGGGTGTTTCTGCCGCATTAACGCCAGCTGAAATAAAAAACGCGATAGCTAAAAAAGAGGACATCTTATTCATCATATTTCTCCTGTTTGGGTTTACGGAAGAAAGTATAATTAATAGGGGCTGTCAGTGGCGTGACAGGATTATGACGGTTGTGTCAGACAACAGGTGATGACGGGTATAAGCGTCATCACCATAAATTAAATCGCGTGCTTGGGCAGCGTCAGAATAAAGCGAGTGGCATGAGGGTCGGAAGTCACCGAGACTTTTCCTTGATGGGCAGTCACAATTGATTTCACAATCGCCAGACCAATGCCGCTGCCTTCGCCCTTACGCTGTCGTGAAGGGTCCACTCGATAAAAGCGGTCAAAGAGTCGCGGAAGATGTTGCGGGGGAATGGGGTTTCCGGGATTCTCAACGACTATCTGCACCTGGCCATCCGCCTCTTTCACCCGTACGGTTACCGACTCGCCTTTTGGCGTATAGCGCATGGCATTTGACAGCAGATTACTCATTGCCCGGCGTAACATTAATGGGTCGCCTGAAACCCAGCATGCGCGTCCTTCAAACCGTAAACCAACCTCACGCTCTTCAGCCCAGGCTTCGAAAAAGTCGAACACTTTACCGACCTCATCAGCCAGATTGAGCGCTTTTTTTTCTGGGATCAGCTGATTGTTATCCGCCTGCGCCAGAAACAGCATATCACTCACCATCTTCGACATACGGCCAAACTCTTCGAGATTAGAATACAGCACATCTTCCAGCTCTTTTTGGCTGCGGGTCTGGCTGAGCGCAATTTCCGTTTGGGTGACGAGGTTAGTTATTGGCGTGCGGATCTCATGGGCAATATCCGCTGAGAAGTTCGACTGGCGTTTAAATACGTCTTCGATGCGTTCGATCATGTGATTAAACGAACTCACCAGTTGTTCCAGTTCAATAGGAACAGCTTGCGGATCGAGGCGTACATCGAGATCTTTCGAGGTGATATTTTGGATGCGACGACTGACGTTACGAATCGGTTCATGACCTTTGTATACGGCGAACAACACGATAAAAACAATCATCATGCTAATCAGCGATGCTGTCATAATCAGCTTGTTTTTCAGATCGTTAATATAGTGCAGATGAAAGTCGATCGATAATGCCAGATACAGCGTATACGCTGGTTTTCCATCGGCAAGTTGTCCTACCGGCAGGCGAATCATTCGCCAGTTAGACGATGTTTTCTGTCCGTGGATATGTTTGGAGGTTTGCAGTGTGGGGCCTGAGATAATAAAAACATCGCTGGCATGAGCATTTTTATCCGGCCTTGCACTGGCGATAAACTGCCGGAGATCCGGCGCATTGGGCGAATGGAAAATGGCCTTCTGGTTGCTATCTTCCAGAGAAATAATGACGTTCGAATAACCCGACACCACATTTTTTAGCGTTTCCAGGCGGCGTGATTCTGGCTCGTTGGGTTGGTTAATAATCCTCTCCAGCGTGGCGCTAATCTCTTGTAAATCGTTGATGTCCTGCTCGGCGAAGTGGACTTTCACGGAGTGGATCATTATCCATGCAAAGGCGAAAAATGAAGCAATTGTCGCCAGGCTGATAAAAAAGGTCAGTCGTGTCGCCAGCGAAAAAGGGCGTCGCCATCGTTTACTGGCCATCAGGAACCTCAAGCATATATCCCACACCGCGCACGGTCTGAATCAGTTTCGGCTCAAAATCGTTATCAATTTTGGCGCGCAGACGCTTAACGGCGACGTCGATGGCATTAGTATCGCTGTCAAAATTCATATCCCAGACCTGGGAGGCGATCAGTGAGCGGGGTAAAACTTCCCCCTGATGGCGCAGGAAAAACTCAAGCAGCGTAAACTCTTTGCTGGTCAGGGTGATGCGCGTACCGCTGCGGGTGACTTTCCTGCTGACCAGATCGACCATTAAATCCGCGACCTGAAACTGGCTTTCAACAATCACCGCAGCGCCCCGGCGCAGCAGCGTTCTGACCCGTGCCAGCAGTTCCGCGAAGGCAAACGGTTTAACCAGGTAATCATCAGCACCCAATTCCAGACCTTTAACCCGATGTTCAATGGTACCCAGTGCGGTGAGGAGAAGAATGGGCATTCCTTTGTTGGCGGAACGCAGCATCCGCACGATATCCCAGCCGTTTACATCCGGCAGCATGATGTCGAGTATGAGCAGGTCGTAATCGCCGGTCATCGCCAGGTGATACCCGTTCAGGCCGTTATCCGCTAAATCCACGACAAAACCCGCTTCCGTCAGGCCTTTTGTCAGGTATTCACCGGTTTTTTTCTCATCTTCGACTATCAAAACCTTCATCGCATTCTCCTTCTCGCACTGGTTGTGCGGACTTTCAATTCTAGGGAAGCGGGATCGGATAGCAATCTGTTATTGGGAAAATGACAGTTTTGTCATTTTCCTGTCACCGGTTAAACAGAGTCACTTCGTTAAAGTACAAGACTATAAATTCCTACTTATTTTAGGGACATCAGTCCGGTCAGGACGAGAAGAACTATGAGCAAATTTAAGCTTCTTACTCTCAGCGCTATATTCGTGCTCGCTGGTTGTTCATTGGCGCCGGACTATCAGCGCCCGGCCTTGCCGGTGCCACAGCAATTTTCTTTAAGCCAGAATTCCCTGGTATTGGCTCCTGGTGAATACCAGGACACGGGGTGGCGAACCTTTTTTGTTGACGACCAGGTGAAGGCGTTGATTGGTGAAGCGCTGATCAATAACCGCGATTTACGCATGGCGACGCTGAAGGTTCAGGAAGCGCGAGCGCAGTATGGCGTCACGGACGCTGACCGTTATCCGCAAATCACGGCAGGCTCCAGCGGTACCTACAGCGGTAAATTAAAAGGTGATAGCAGCACCGATCGTCAATTCGAAGCTGGACTCAATCTCAGTTTCGACCTGGATTTCTTTGGGCGGCTTAAAAATATGAGTGAAGCCGAACGGCAGAACTTCTTCGCCAGCGAAGAGGCGCATCGGGCGGTGCATATCTTATTAATTTCCAACGTATCGCAAAGTTATTTCAACCAGCGTCTGGCTTACGCGCAGTTGCAAGTTGCCGAAGAAACGCTGCAAAACTATCAGCGCTCTTATGCTTTTGTAGAGAAGCAACTGATAACCGGTAGCACCAACGTACTGGCGTTGGAACAAGCGCGCGGCGTGATTGAAAGTACGCGTAGCGAAATTGCCAAGCGTAAAGGTGAGTTGGCACAGGCCAATAACGCGCTGCAACTGTTGCTGGGTACATACGGGAAATTACCCGATGACCAGGCGCGCAGCCGTGGGGATATTAAACCGGTAACGCTGCCGCCATCGCTTTCGTCGCAAATACTGTTGCAGCGCCCGGATATTATGGAAGCTGAGCACGGATTATTGGCGGCAAATGCCAATATCGGTGCTGCACGGGCGGCATTTTTTCCGTCGATAACGTTGACCAGTTCCGTGTCCAGTAGCAGTAGCGATCTTTCCAATTTATTTAATGCCTCCAGCGGCATGTGGAATTTTGTCCCCAAAATAGATATTCCAATCTTCAATGCCGGACGTAATCAGTCCAATCTCGACCTGGCAGAAATTCGCCAGCAACAGTCGGTAGTGAATTACGAACAAAAAATTCAGAACGCGTTTAAAGAAGTGGCGGATGCACTGGTGTTACGCCAAAGCATTGCCGATCAAATTAGTGGGCAGCAGCGTTATCTGGATTCATTGCAAATCACACTACAGCGCGCCAGAGCGCTTTATCAGAATGGCGCAGTTAGCTATATCGAAGTATTAGACGCAGAACGTTCTTTATTCGCTACGCGGCAATCGCTGCTCGATCTTAATTACGCCCAACAGGTTAATGAAATTAAACTGTTTGCTGCCTTAGGCGGCGGTTGGGTGGAGTAATCCTTAATATTAACTTTTCAGGAGCATGATGTATGAATACTACCGCCAAAGCCGTACTGTTTAGCCTTTTCTCTGTGGTTATGTTTAACGCTCAGGCCAGTGAGAATCAGCATGGTGAGATGATGAATATGCAGCCAGCGGCTCAACAGGAACAACGCATTAGCGCTACCGGGGTGATTGAAGCTGTTGATATGGAGAGTAAAAAAATCACGATCAAACATGACCCTATTCCAGCGGTGAACTGGCCGGCCATGACGATGCGCTTTACGCTGGTTGCTGATACGAAGGCTGATGATATTAAGCCAGGCGATAAGGTCGCGTTTACGTTTGTTCAGCAGGGAAATCTCTCTGTGTTACGCGATATTCACATCAGTAAATAACGTTCTCGCTGGTCTCTTTTATTCTTGCCCGGGTTTTTGCGAACGCGGGCGAGACTATCGCGCAATGGAAATCACTATGGCGTCTTTAAATATTAAAAATACCGCGCTTATTCTCGGTAGCATGATTGCCGGCGGGATTATTTCTGTCGGTGTTTATACTTATTATTCATCGGCAAAAATATCGTCTGTAGCCGGACCAGTTCAGCAAAAAGAAGCCAGAAAAGTGTTGTTCTGGTATGACCCCATGTATCCGAACACGCGCTTTGATAAACCGGGTAAATCACCGTTTATGGATATGGATCTGATCCCGAAATATGCCGATGAAGAGACCGCGAACGCATCATCACCAGGCGTGCGCATCGATCCTACACAGACCCAGAACCTGGGGCTGAAAACAGAGCCAGTGCGTCGTGGACCACTGCACTACGCGCAAACTTTCCCGGCCAACGTTAGTTATAACGAATACCAGTTTGTTATTGTCCAGGCACGCTCTGCGGGCTTTATCGAGAAGGTTTACCCGCTGACCGTGGGGGACAAAATTAAGAAGGGTTCGCCGCTGATCGACCTGACTATTCCTGATTGGGTTGAGGCGCAGAGCGAATATTTATTGCTGCGGGAAACGGGCGGCAGCGCGACGCAGGTGGAAGGGATTCTGGAGAGATTACGTCTGGCTGGAATGCCTGAAGCGGATATTCAGCGCTTAAAATCGACGCGTAAAATTCAGACCCGCTTTACTCTGAAAGCGCCTATCGATGGGGTGATCACCGCATTCGATTTGCGTACCGGTATGAACATTTCCAAAGACAATGTGGTCGCGAAAATTCAGGGTATGGACCCGGTATGGGTTAGCGCGTCGGTCCCGGAATCTATCGCCTGGCTGATTAAAGATGCCTCGCAATTTACCATCACCGTGCCCGCCTGGCCGGATAAGCCTTTCACCATCAGCAAGTGGAGTATCTTACCAAGCGTTGATGCTACCACGCGTACGCTCCAGCTCCGTTTACAGGTCGATAACCCCGACGAGGCGCTCAAGCCCGGGATGAATGCTTACCTACAACTGAAAACACAAAGCGAGCCAATGCTGCTGATCCCGTCTAAAGCACTGATTGATACGGGTACCGAGCAGCGGGTCATCACCGTTGATAACGAAGGCCGATTTGTGCCGAAACAGGTTGCGGTATTCCATGAATCCCAGGGGCTGACGGCTATCCGCTCCGGCCTGACCGAAGGCGAAAAAGTGGTGTCCAGTGGCCTGTTCCTGATTGATTCTGAAGCGAATATCTCTGGCGCACTGGACCGTATGCGCGCCCAGAACAGTAAGGCGCAAGACGCAGCCGCCATGCCAGCCCAGGCGACCCATTCACACTGAGGACATGATAAATGATTGAATGGATTATCCGTCGTTCGGTGGCAAACCGTTTTCTGGTGATGATGGGGGCGCTGTTTCTTAGCGTCTGGGGAACCTGGACCATCATCAATACGCCGGTTGATGCGCTGCCCGATCTCTCTGATGTTCAGGTGATCGTCAAAACCAGCTATCCGGGGCAGGCGCCGCAAATTGTTGAAAATCAGGTGACCTACCCGCTGACCACCACCATGCTGTCGGTACCCGGCGCGAAAACCGTGCGCGGTTTCTCGCAGTTTGGTGATTCCTACGTGTACGTCATTTTCGAAGATGGTACCGATCCTTACTGGGCGCGCTCGCGCGTACTGGAGTATCTCAACCAGGTTCAGGGAAAATTACCGGCTGGCGTTAGCGCGGAAATGGGACCGGACGCCACGGGCGTCGGCTGGATATTTGAGTACGCGCTGGTGGATCGCAGTGGGAAACATGATCTGGCGGAATTACGCTCTCTTCAGGACTGGTTTTTAAAGTATGAGTTAAAAACGATTCCTAACGTGGCGGAAGTAGCTTCGGTAGGCGGCGTGGTTAAACAGTATCAGGTCGTTATCGATCCGATGAAGCTGACGCAATATGGCATCAGCCTGGCGGACGTGAAATCGGCGCTGGATACGTCGAATCAGGAAGCGGGCGGCTCATCTGTTGAGATGGCTGAAGCGGAATATATGGTCCGCGCCAGTGGATATCTGCAAACGCTCGATGATTTTAATAACATCGTCCTGAAAACAGGGGCCGACGGTGTACCTGTTTACCTGCGCGATGTGGCGCGCGTACAGATTGGGCCGGAAATGCGCCGCGGGATCGCCGAACTGAATGGTGAAGGCGAAGTCGCGGGCGGGGTGGTTATCCTGCGTTCCGGTAAAAATGCGCGTGAGGTGATCTCTGCCGTTAAAGCCAAACTCGACACGCTGAAAAGCAGCCTGCCGGAAGGCGTAGAGGTAGTTACAACATACGATCGCAGTCAGCTCATCGATCGTGCCATTGATAACCTCAGCTACAAGCTGCTGGAAGAGTTTATCGTCGTGGCGCTGGTGTGCGCACTGTTTCTGTGGCATCTGCGTTCGGCGCTGGTGGCGATTATTTCCTTGCCGCTGGGGCTGTGTATCGCGTTTATCGTGATGCATTTCCAGGGTTTGAACGCCAACATCATGTCGCTAGGGGGAATTGCCATTGCCGTCGGGGCGATGGTTGATGCCGCAATCGTGATGATTGAAAACGCCCATAAGCGGCTCGAAGAGTGGGGGCATCAGCATCCGAATGAAAAGCTCGATAACGCAACGCGCTGGAAGGTTATTACTGACGCCTCGGTAGAAGTCGGCCCGGCATTGTTCATCAGCCTGTTGATCATCACGTTGTCGTTTATCCCCATTTTCACGCTTGAGGGGCAAGAGGGGCGACTGTTCGGCCCGCTGGCGTTCACCAAAACGTATGCGATGGCAGGCGCGGCATTTCTGGCGATTGTGGTTATTCCTATCCTGATGGGGTTCTGGATCCGTGGAAAAATACCGGCCGAAAGTAGCAACCCGCTTAACCGTTTTCTGATCCGTATTTACCATCCGTTGTTGCTGAAGGTGTTGCACTGGCCCAAGACCACCATTCTGGTGGCGGTGCTTTCAATACTGACGGTTGTCTACCCGCTGAATAAAGTCGGTGGTGAATTCCTGCCGCAGATTAACGAAGGCGATCTGCTGTATATGCCTTCGACATTGCCGGGGATCTCAGCGGCGCAGGCAGCGGACATGCTGCAGAAAACCGACAAGCTGATCATGACCGTTCCGGAGGTGGCGCGCGTGTTTGGTAAAACCGGTAAGGCAGAAACCGCAACAGACTCCGCGCCGCTGGAAATGGTTGAAACGACGATCCAACTGAAGCCGCAGGACCAGTGGCGTCCGGGGATGACGATGGACAAAATCATCGCCGAGCTGGACAAAACAGTACGCTTGCCGGGCCTGGCGAATCTGTGGGTTCCGCCGATTCGTAACCGTATCGACATGCTCTCTACGGGGATCAAAAGCCCAATTGGCATTAAGGTGTCGGGTAATGTTCTGGCAGATATCGACGCCACGGCGGAGCAAATTGAAGAGGTGGCCAGAACCGTGCCGGGTGTATCTTCGGCGCTGGCCGAGCGTCTGGTGGGCGGACGCTATCTCAACGTAGATATTAATCGTGAAAGAGCGGCCCGGTACGGCATGACTGTAGGTGCTGTGCAGCTGTTTGTCACTTCAGCGGTAGGAGGGGCAATGGTGGGCGAAACGGTGGAAGGGATTGCACGCTATCCTATCAACCTGCGCTATGCGCAGAGCTATCGTGATAGCCCGGAAGCATTGCGTAATCTGCCGATTCTGACGCCCATGAAACAGCAAATTACGCTGGCGGATGTCGCCGATGTGACGGTGGTTTCGGGGCCTTCGATGCTGAAAACCGAAGATGCGCGACCAACCAGTTGGATTTACATCGACGCCCGAGATCGTGACATGGTCTCAGTGGTGAACGATCTGAAAAAGGCTATTGCTGAAAAGGTCCAGTTAAAGCCGGGGACCAGTGTGGCGTTTTCGGGGCAATTCGAGCTGCTTGAGCGCGCCAGCCATAAGCTCAAGTTGATGGTGCCAATGACGCTGATGATTATCTTCGTATTGCTTTATCTGGCCTTCCGTCGCTTTGGCGAAGCGCTGCTGATTATCACCAGTGTGCCTTTTGCGCTGGTGGGCGGTATCTGGTTCCTTTACTGGATGGGGTTCCATATGTCGGTCGCAACCGGAACCGGATTTATCGCCCTGGCAGGTGTTGCTGCGGAGTTTGGCGTGGTGATGCTGATGTACTTGCGCCACGCTATTGAAGCCGAACCCGCGCTGGAAAATCCGCAAACCTTTACGGCGGACAAGCTGGATGAAGCGTTATATCACGGTGCTGTGCTGCGCGTGCGGCCAAAAGCGATGACCGTGGCGGTGATTATCGCGGGTCTGTTACCTATCTTGTGGGGGACGGGAGCAGGCTCAGAAGTCATGAGCCGCATAGCCGCACCGATGATTGGCGGCATGATCACCGCACCATTGCTGTCGCTATTCATTATTCCGGCTGCGTATAAGCTGATGTGGTTGCACAGACACCGCGGTCAAAAATAATGCTCTAAAGCGCGCGCCTGCATTCGGATTTGTTGCCGAAGCAGGCGCCGCGTTATACCTCCAGTGCCTTCACGCGTTTGCGGTACTCACCCGGCGTGCAGCCAAATTCCCGTAAAAAGACTTTATGGAATGACGATTCGCTGGCGTAGCCTACCGACTCGGCCACCACAACCAATGGCTGCGACCCACGTGACAGCATCTGGGCAGCGAATTGCAGGCGTAAAGTGGTTAATACTGCGAGCGGCGTGGAGTTTGAGACTTCACGAAATAGCTGCGCGAAGCTGGCCCGCGACATATGTGCACGTTTCGCCAATTCTTCGACGGTCCAGGCAAACGCCGGTGACTCCAGCATCATGAAGACGACAGCCCCTAGTTTGGGATGAAGCAGTAGATTCAACACGTTTTGAACGGGGGTCGCCTTGGTTAACCATTCGCGAACGGCTAAGGCGAACAGTGTGGCGCATTGTTGACTGCAGACTACACTGGAACCTGGCAGAGTACTCATGGATTCCTGTTGCATCAACGCAATCATGGCCTTGAGCCAATGGCTGACAGGGCTATTTTCATCAGGTGCCAGAACCAATACTTCCGGTAACGCAGTTAAAAAATAGCGTGAGGAAGCGTGCAATCGAAGGCTGCCACAAACAATGTGTGTTTGTTCATCGCCAGACTGGCAGAGCCGATGTGCGGAGTTTTGCGGCAGGATCACGATAGTACCGGGCCGCAGAGTAAAAGATGTCCCATCGGGCATGTCCAGTTGGGCTGCCCCTTGTGTGACCGTATGCCAGCGGATAATGGACAATTCACCTGCTGCGTGCGGCAGTTGCCAGTCCCTGCTCAGCAGGCAATTTTGATCGATCGAGCCTTGTGGGTCGTTAAGCATCAGTAATCGGCTAAGGGCATCCATGGAGACTCCTGAGCATTTTTTGTTGTCGTTTATTGAAACGATATTATCTCTTTATTTTATTATTATATTAATACCTTCAAAGTGTTAGTGTAATAATTCATTCTCGAAATGTTAGTCATCTTTAAGGCTAATTTAGACGATCTGACAGTTATCTGCGAGTTGTGGATACATTGTTCTGGCAGAGTTAGACCTATACTTCATTTCATTAAACGAACAGTGACTTGGCGGAGAGACAGCATGAATCAGTATCAGGCGATTATTATTGGATTTGGCAAAGCGGGTAAAACGCTGGCGGCAACACTGGCCAAAACGGGTTGGCGGGTAGCGATTATTGAACAGTCAAACACCATGTATGGCGGGACATGCATCAACATCGGCTGTATCCCAACCAAAACCCTGGTACATGATGCTGAACTTCAGCATGAGTTTGCCGAAGCAATGCAACGCAAGGCCTCTGTTGTCAGTTTTCTGCGCGATAAAAATTTCCATAATCTTGCCGATCTGGAAAACGTGGATGTGATTGAAGGTCGTGCTGAATTCGTTGATAACCATACTGTGCGAGTCGTGCAGTCAACAGGCGAGATTGAGCTGAGCGGCGAGAAAATCTTTATTAATACTGGCGCCCAGTCAACGATTCCAAACGTTGAGGGATTAACCACGACACCTGGCGTATTTGACAGCACCGGGCTGTTGAATTTGACGCAACGTCCAGAGCGTCTGGGCATTTTGGGCGGTGGGTATATCGGCGTTGAATTCGCATCGATGTTTGCCAACTTTGGTAGCAAAGTCACTATTTATGAAGCAGCTCCGCAGTTTTTGCCTCGTGAGGACCGGGATATTGCTGACGCTATCGCCAACATTTTACGCGACAAAGGTGTCGAGTTGATCCTCAATGCCAACGTGCAGTCGGTCTCCTCTCATGATGGTGCAGTACAGCTGCACATGCCGGAGGGTGCCCAGACGGTGGATGCGCTGTTGGTAGCATCAGGTCGCAAACCGGCGACAGAAAACCTGCAATTGCAGAAAGCGGGTGTGGATGTAAACGATCGTGGTGCCATTGTTGTGAATAAATATTTGCGTACATCGGCAGACAATATTTGGGCAATGGGCGATGTCACTGGTGGATTACAATTTACCTATATCTCGCTGGATGACTTCCGTATTGTGCGTGACAACCTGCTAGGCGAGGGGTTACGTAACACGGGCGATCGCCAAAACGTACCGTATTCCGTCTTTATGACGCCGCCGCTTTCCCGCGTCGGAATGACTGAAGAACAGGCTCGCGCCAGCGGTGCGGCGGTGCAAGTCGTGACGTTGCCGGTAGCGGCTATCCCGCGAGCGCGGGTGATGAATGATACGCGTGGTGTTCTTAAAGCGGTGGTGGATAGTGAAACGAAACAAATATTAGGCGTGTCGCTGCTGTGCGTGGATTCTCATGAAATGATTAATATCATCAAGACGGTTATGGACGCGGGGTTACCTTATACCACATTGCGTGACCAGATATTTACCCATCCAAGTATGAGCGAATCATTAAACGATCTCTTTTCTCTCATAAAATGATAATAACGTAGTCTGCATATTTGCCCCACCCGTGTGGGGCTTTTTTTTATTTGTTTTTTATACTCCTGATACTAATTGACAGTTATTCTGGCGTTACGGATGAAATAAAATAAAGTGACATGTTTTATTATATTCCCACTGAAATAACTCGTTAATGGAAATAGAAATGAACATGTTTAAGTCTACGTTACTAATGACTGCGTTACTGACTGCTCCGGTGACATTTTCCGCGTTAGCGCAAACAGAGGTTGCCCACGTTAGCGTATCAGCCGTGTCTGGCTCTCCTTCCGTGATGGAAGATGCCATTGCGAAACTGGCGCAGGAAAAGAATGCGACTTCCTGGAAAATTACCTCAATGCGCATTGATAGCAGCACTCACGCAACGGCAATTTTGTATAAGTGAGGAGAGCCGGGATGGAAAAGTATCTTCGTATATTGGGCAAAGGCGATAGAGTTGGATTAACCTTGATTCGCCTGAGTATCGCGATTGTTTTTATCTGGATTGGTTTATTAAAATTTGTACCTTACGAAGCCGACAGCATTACGCCGTTTGTCGCCAATAGTCCGGTAATGTCATTTTTTTATGAGCATCCAGAAGAATACAAACAACATTTAACCCACGAAGGTGAATTCAAACCGCAGGCTCGTGAATGGCAGACGGCGAATAACACGTATACGTTCTCAAATGGCCTGGGCGTAGTCGAAGTTCTTATCGCTTTGCTGGTGCTGGCTAATCCTGTTAGCCGTTGGTTGGGATTAATTGGCGGCGTTCTGGCATTTGCCACACCAATTGTTACCTTATCATTTTTAATAACCACGCCGGAAGCATGGGTAATGCCGCTGGGTGATTTACACCACGGATTTCCGTACTTGTCAGGCGCCGGACGGTTGGTGTTGAAAGACACGTTAATGTTGGCGGGAGCAGTGATGATCATCACAGATTCATCCCGATCAATAATTAAGCAGCGATATTGAATTTTTAACGTTGTGCCCTCTGTAAGATAGCAAGCCACTATAGTTCGATTCGGTACTTACCGGGCCAGCAGGATGCTGGCTTTTTTTCTGACTTAAGGTAAATTTATTAAGCATATATAAATTGCAATTATTCAATTTAGAAGCATAACGAGTCAGAGCTATATTTTTAGTTAATGATAGAGTGCAGTAAACATCTTCTCTTATCCCCCGCGATAGCACGCCAACCCGCATGTTGCTTAGCCCCTCCATCATGATAGCTTTATTTTTTTCTGTACAATTCTTGCTATTCGTTATCTCAAAACCTCATTTTAAAAAATTTTGTTATTCGCTTTTGTTATAGCCAGTACGCAAGTTCGCGTGGTTTTAGGCCTGGCTTGAGCTAGAATTAATCCTGATTAAATGTTTTTACGTATCAATAACTGACTAAAGATAGTTAAAAACTTAATTTTTAACCAACTGTTTGACATGGAATCCACTATGGTAATTAAGCACCAGGGGTGGATGCTGATCTCGCGTTTTGTGAGTAACCAAAGGCGGGACATATCTTAAATATGGAAATAAGGGTTTTAGAATGAGCTTTGGCTTAGCAAAGGAAGACAAGTTTGAAATCATCGCTATCCTTCGTGAAGAGCTTCATAAGAAAACGAAACTGGAAATCCTGTGTGGAGACAGTAGCGTTATCACGCAGTTAGAGAAGATTGATTTCGAACGGTTTGTCATCTCCGGACACGGAGACATTGTTCCTGAAAAGGTCCAATACTTTATCCTGCACAGTGAAAGCGGGATTGTAAAGTTTACTGCCAGGTTCGAACAAACCTCGTCAGCAGGTGCGGAAGCAGGATTATCCTACTTCATCCCGGATATGATTTTCTTTGCCCAGCAGAGACAAAATCAGCGTTTTTCATTCCTGAAGGGTTATGACTTTTTCTGTTTTGGTCGTTACAAAAATGGAGAAAACTACTCTCTCAAGATTAAAAATATCTCGCAGGGTGGTTGTGCGTTAATCGTTAAAGATGTAAACGCCCGTTTTCTTTATAAAGATGCGGTGATTAAAAATGCATCTCTGGATTTCGATACCTTTGGCAGTTTACAACTGGACTTAAAAGTGATCGATGTCGTCCCGATCAATGAATTTGATGAGGATAACCAGTTGTATTCCTGTCATCAGATCTCATGTGAGTTCGACTTTAAAAATCGTCGTGAAGAGACTGAAGTCGAGAAAATCATTATTAAATTTTTAATGAGTAACAAGATTAGAAGCTTATAAGGAACGGTGAACAGGATGTTGATGTGTGGCAGTGATAATTTTGTGGGCAATGGTATGTTTGCCTACCTGACCAGCAAACATGTACCGATACAAACATTCCAGTTTGAGGATATGTTGCATCAGTCATCATTATGCCAGCATCAAACCATGGTTTTTAATATCATTGATAATGAACAAGCGTGTTCAGACATTGTTCAGTTTTTGAATAAAAACCGATTCAAATTTTATAATAACGTCGTGGTGATTGTTGCTGATAGTTTGGTGGCGAAATTATGCGTAGAGTTATTATATGTCGAAAAAACAATAGTTTTGACTGAAAAATCTTCACTGCGTGATTTTGGTCAATTGGCAACATTATCAGTCGGGAAATGGAACCCCCGACTGTATCGTTCGCAGAAGAGATTAACCGAAAGAGAACAGCAGATCCTGAACTTACTGGTAAGTGGTTATACAGCCAAAGAAATTTCTGAGTTAGTTAGCCTGAACTATAAAACGATTCAGGCACATAAGATGAGAGTCGTCGTCAAGCTTGGCCTGACCAATACCTCTGATTTAAATAAGTTAATTGTCAGATTTACCCATCCTATGTCTTTTTTACCCTAACCTGACCATTCTTTTCTGATGTAATACACCTAATAGTAGATACAATTTGGGAGTGATTTTGACTGGTTTTTAATTTTATGATTTGTAGAGGGAGAGGGGAATGTTTAATCCCAATGAGGTGCTAACTGCGCTTGAAAAGGCTTTGAATACCAGTCAACTTTATATGGTTTATCAGCCTATTTTCAATTTGCATGCCCAGCGTATAAGCGGATTTGAAGCATTAATGCGTTGGAATAGTCCTCAGATGGGAATGATCTCTCCCGATGTTTTTATTACCTTACTGGAAGATAGCGGCAATATTATTTCCATTGAAGATATGGTTACTCACTCTCCGTGGGATGTTGCAACTTCCTGGCCTGACCCCATTGTATTATCCGTCAATATTTCCGCGCTTGAATTCTGCGATCCTCTGTTACCCCAACGCGTCAGACAAAATCTTGCCACTTCCGGACTGCCGGTCCATCGATGCCAAATAGAGGTCACGGAAACGTCACCGCTGTGTGACAGCCAGATTGCGGCTAAAAATATGACAGAATTAAAGGCGATAGGGGTCAAGCTTGCACTTGATGATTTTGGAACTGGCCATGCTAATCTTAATTACCTGTTGAAATATCCTTTTGACACCTTAAAGATTGATAAGGAATTTGTCACTGGTATTGAGCCCGACACCCGATCAACAAAGATTGTTGAGGGTATTATTTCACTGGCGCATAATTTTGGCATTGAAGTTCTTGCCGAAGGGGTGGAAACCCAGTCCCAGCTGGAGCGGTTGATGCAGATTGGTTGTGACAAAATTCAAGGCTTTTTCATTTCTCCCCCGGTGCTGGCAGAAGAGATCCCTTCACTCTTAGCACAATATAATCGTTAATCCCTCCTTTTCACGTTTCCCAACCCCTTGGTTGTTCCGCGTTGCTGTTAAGTCTGTAGGCCTGATAAGCGTAGCGCATCAGGCGACTTTGAACGGCAAAAAAAAGCCCCCTGCAGAACAGGGGGCTGGTGAGTTTATGTCAGCTTAGAACGATTTCTTAAACCCGATAGAGGCATTGACCGGCGCTTCTACCTGCGATTTACTGCCGCCGTTGCTGAATTGCGTACCCAGCTCACCGTAGACCTGCAGGTTTCTGTCGATGGACCATGACAGGCCGGCTGCAACTTCAGTGCTGGAGTACTGCTGTGAAGATTCCAGCGTGGTGGTGGCTACCGCATTGCTAAAGTGCGTTTTGTCTTTTGAACCCAGACCCTGCCAGACGTTTACCCTGCCGTACGGCTGGAATTTGCCATGGTTGGTGTCATAGTCAGCGACCAGACGCACGCCCAGACGCGCGGTAAAGGAATCCGCAGTATCCATTTTCACTTTCGTTGGGGTCACACCATCCAGCGTGCTGTTATCAAAGTCGCTGTACTGGTAGATCAACTGAGCCTGAGGTTCCAGACTCCATACGCTGGCACCTAAACGGAACGATTTACCCACCTCTGTCGACGCCGTCAGCGTGTTGCCTCTGACCGTATACGAGCCGTTGTTCCCGGTCGCCTCCAGGCGGGATTTATGGTTACCGTACTGCAGGACGTTATCAACATACATACCGTCACCCGAGAACCAGGTAGCATAGCCGCCGACGTAAAATGCGTTGTCGTCGATGTTACCGCCTTTGCCATCGCTGCCTGTCTTCGTGCCTTTCACGTTGCTGTCGATATCAAGGATGCTGGTATACATCCCGGCTTTCCAGCTTTCGTTAGCATACATATCAACGCCGACCTGAATGCCCATGGTATGGGAGCTGGTTTGCGTACCGGCCGCATCATCCAGTTTGGTTTTACCGGAGTAGCCAATCATTCTTGCCCAGGCGCGATTGTCTTCATCAATGCCCGGTTTAACCTCGTCACCCATACGTTGGTGCATGTTACCCAACAGGCTAAGATCACCCTGACGTACGACGCTGGCGAGGCCAGAATACAGCATGGTTTCTGGACGGTATTCACTTCTCAGATACCAGTTTTCACCCTGGCCCTGAGCGTTACCCGCATGCAGTTGGTACTCAAACGCACCTGCAGCCATACGATCGGCGGCAAGATGGAAGGCATCCCGCGACGTTTGTGCGGTGGTGGTTGCGCCATTGAGCGCTGTCACCACTTCGATACCATCCCCAATGGTCGGCGCGCCGAGACCAGAACCATCGACATCCAGCAGCGTGCTACCGCTGGCTTTACCGCCATCGATAATCAGACGGTCGGCAATGCCTGCGCCGCTACCATTCTGGATAGCCGCCATGTTGATAGTCCCTTTTTCGCCGGTGTAATCCCCTTTGACGGTTAAGGTTGTGCCAGTCTGCTGACCGATGAGCGAGACATCGCCGCCGTTGCTCAGGCCTGCTACCGTTTGGTTGTAACCCTGCGTATTCAACGTGGTGTCTGCGACCACATAGTGGTGCGATGCGCTACTCAGGGTGTTGGCATTACCCGCTTGTAACACGCCGTTGGCGATCAACGTCGCGCCGCTGTAGCTGTTTTCACCTTGCAGCTCGGTAATGCCGCTACCGGTCTGATGCAACTGGCCTTTACCACTGATATTGCCGGTCAGCGCCAGGGTATCGCCACGATTGACGTTGAGTACGCCGTTATCAACGACATCCCCCTGAATGCTGCCGATATCGCCGCCGTTACCCAGCTGTAAAACGCCTTGTTCGATGGTGGTGCCACCGGTGTAGGTGTTATCCAGCGTCAGGGTGAGGGAACCTTTACCGGTTTTGGTCAGTTGACCATTACCTTCGACTTCCGTTAGCAGAGAAACGTCATGCCCGTTGGTGTCGAATGTCCCGCCGCCGGATTCCAGCGTCACCTGACGGGCAGTATCAAACGCTTCGCCATACTTCAGCGTACCGCCATTAAAGGTAATTCCCGTATCTGCCGCACCCAGGTTGGTATCGCCCGCTACCTGCAGCGTCCCGGAGGTGATGGTCGTTCCGCCGCTGTAGGTGTTGTCGCCCGTGAGGATGAGGGTACCGAGATCGCCTTTATTCAGGCCGCCGGTACCGCGGATCACGCTGTCGATAGTCGCGGTGTAGTTGGCGCCGTCTACTGTGCCATCGCCAACGCGAATCAGGGTGTTGGCCGTATCGGTGGTAATGGCTTCGCCGCCCACGCGATAACCATCGGTGGCGAACTGCGCACCGCTGATGATGACGTCGCCTTTGCTGTTATCGACGGTCACGTTGCCTGCTTCACCCTGGAAGACGGCAAACGCGGCATCGGTAAACGGTGCGTTCAGCGCGCCTTCCGGCGTTGATTCATCGGTCGTCCAGTTGTCGTTACCCTGGCTGGATTGCCAGATACCGTCGCCGCCGTTGATGACGCCGTTGTTTTTCAGCTCGCCATTTTCACCACCGGTGCCGTCCCAGAAGCGCAGCGTTAGTCCTGCGTGGTTGACCAGGTTGACCTGATTTTTCACCGATGTCTGCACGTACAGGCTGTCAGCCGCTTCCGGCGCGTTAGCAATATCCATCACATTGTTGGTCAATGTGCCGGTGTAGTTGATGACGCGATAGACGCCGACATCAAAGCTGCCGCCCGGTGAGGTTTCAATGTTGAGCTTACCGTCGAGCGTCAGATCGCCATTAACGTCAATCAAGTCGTTGAAAGCACCGCCCGGGGTGTAAGCCTGACCAAACTGATAATCCAGCTGTGCGTTATCACTGAGCGTCAGCGAACCGGTAGTCAGTTTACCCACGCTGTTGATAGCTGCACCCGCGGTAATATGAGCGTCGTCCAGTACATCAACCGCGCCGCCAATAATCCCGTTACCGCCGAGCGTTGCCCCGGATTTCACTGTCACCTGGCCGGTAGCCGCAGACTGATTACCGTTGACCAGCAGTACGCCTTCATTGACGTCCGTGGTGCCGGTGTATGTGTTGTCGCCGGTCAGCGTTAACGTGCCGTCACCGATTTTCACCAGGCTGCCGTCGTTGCCGCTGATAATGCCGCTGATGGTGTCATCAAGATGCAGATTACCCAGCGACAGCTCTTTATTGCCCAGTTCGACATTACCCGCGCCGGACAACGAGCCGATCGATGTTGCGCTGTCGACTGCGCTGATATCGACCTTACCGCCCGCCAGGTTTTTAACGACGGTATTTTCTGCCATCGCCAGGTCAGCAAAGGTCATCAGCCCGCTGTTGTTCACGGTGGCATTGCCGCCGCTGGCGTCTTCTTCCAGCGCCAGAGTACTGTCTTTTGACACGTTAACCGTCGCGTTGCCCGCGGTGGCGTTGTTGGTTAACACCGCTTTCGCCGTGCCCGTCAGGTTCAGCATTGCGCTCGCTGCGGTGACGTTATCTGCCAGCGTTAACAGGCTGTCGGCGATGTTCATGGTCAGGGATTTCAGGCTGGTATCTGTCCCGCTGACATTGAGCGTCGCGCCCTTATTGACGTTCACTGTGCTGCTTTCGTTACTGCCAAAGGCTCCGGTTTTGCTGACGTTGACCGTCACATTGTTGGCGTTTCCGGTACCGGCAATTTCTGTGTCGCCTTTGTAGCTGTTTGCGCGGTCGAGCGACAAGGTGCTGCCCGCATCGCTAGAGCTGCTGGTGACTTTCAGTTTACCGTCGCCGGTAATCTCACCAGTTGGCGTGAAGTGATGCGAATTGAGATCGAACACCGCTGCGTTCTCATTCGCTCCCAGCTCGATGGTGCGATTGCTGGTCAGGTCCGCGCCCAGTTGCAGCGTTGAACCGTTATTGATTGCCAGGTCAGTTCCGCTCTGGCCGAGATTGCTGTCGGAGGAGATCTGCAACGTGCCGCCATCAATGCGCGTGCCGCCGCGATACTCGTTGTCACCGCTGAGGATCAGACGGCCAAGGTCGGTTTTCACCAGCGTCAGCTTATCAGCAGTACTGGCTTCGCGGATAACAGACTCAATGGTCGCGGTATAGTTTTGCCCCGCGCCACCGGCGCCAACGCGCAGCAGCAGTTCGCCAGTTCCCGGCGTCTGGCCTGCGTGGGTCGCGTTTTCCGTGGTGGCATACGCGTTAAGCGCATCGCCTTTAACGACATAGCCATCGGCATCAAACTGTGCCCCGGAGAAGTTAACTTCTCCCGCGGCGTTGTCCACGGTAACTGTACCGCCTTTGGTGGTGAAGACGGCGAAGGACTTCTGTGCCCAAGGGGCGTTACCTTCACCGGTTGCGGTGGTCCAGTTGTTATCACCCTGGTTGCCGATTGCCATCCATTTGCCATCGCCACCGTCAATTTTGCTGTCGCCTTCAATGCCCGACGCGCCGTGGCTCTGATTGACGGTTGCGCCGTCCCAGAACTGCAGGGTAACGCCGTTGGCGTTCACCAGGTTGACCTGTTTGTCGATGGAGGTCTGGACAAAAATATTGCTCTTATCCTGACTGTCCGGTATTGCGCCTAATTCCAGCGTCTGGTTATCCAGCGTGCCGCCGTAGTTATAGATACGGTACACGCCCGGTCCGAAGTTACCGCCCTGTGAAGTGGTGACATCCAGAGTCCCGTCCAGTTGCAGATCGCCCGCGACGTTAATCAGATCGTTTAGCGCGCCGCCTGGCGTATAGGCCTGACCCAGCTCGAAAGCGGAAGTCGTTTTGCTACCAAGCTGCAGATTACCGTTAATGGATAACGTACCCGCACCACCGTCACCGGCGCTGAGGGTCGTGGAATCGTTCATCAGCACGTTGCCGCCGATAGTGCCATTACCGCCAAGTGTGGACGTGCCGCTAACGGTGGTGGCACCGCGCGCCGCGCTTTGATCGCCATTCACCAGCAGCGTGCCGTTGGTAACGGTGGTGTCGCCGGTATAGGTGTTGTTGCCGTTCAGACGGGTAATGCCGCCGCCGATTTGCTGTAGCGCGCCAATACCGGAGATCACGCCGTTGAGCAGCACGGTGTTGGCGCGATTAATCGCCAATATGCCGTTGTCGATAATGTCTGACACGGCGCTGACTTCGCCTGTATTTCCGCCGTCACCCAACTGCAGCGTACCGGTTTGAGCGATAGTGGTAGAGCCGGTGTAGGTATTGTTAGCGGTGAAGATCGTGGTACCGCCCGCCGCACGTTCGAACTTCCCGTCACCGCTGATGATACCGCGATAAATTTGCGCCGCTGAAGCATCACCCTGGGTATCGAAGATAACCCGGCTGCCTGTGCCCTGGGTCGTAACATTGTAATCGCCAATGCTTGCTGCAGTACTGGTCGGCTCGACGTGGTCGCCGGTGCTCAGGGTTGCGCCATTGTTTACGGCAATGGTTTTGCTTGCCAGTGTCAGGTTTTCTACGACGCGGACATCCGCGTTTGAGCCGCTGATGGTCAGCGAATCCCAGCCGGTGCCGATGTTGGTGCCAGTGGTCAGATTGTCGCTCGCCAGCGTACCAATCTTCGCACCTTTTGTATCGGTGAAGGTGAGGGCGTTGCCGCTACCAGCTTCAGTAGTGATGTGGCGTGTTTTATCCAGCGTCACATTGCCGATGTTGGCTTTATTGTTACCGCCAGTACCGGCGAAATTCACTTCACCCGCATAGGAGCCACTACGCCAGTTAAAGATGTCCGCACCTTCGCCGGTATTGATTACGCCGCTGGTTACACCGCCGCTGATATCAATGGTGTCATTGCCTTTGCCGGACTGAATGGCCACGGCCGTGTCGTTGATGGCCTGCAGGGTTCCCGTGTTGGTAATGGTTTTACTGCTGTCGCCGCTGGCGTCAATTACCGGTGAGGTGGTGCTGGCAGAGATAATCTTGCCGCTGTTGGTCAAGGCGCTGACGTTTTTCGCGATGATCGCCGAACCGCCTGCGTCGTTATGCACGTTAATGTCGGCATTGGTGGTGACATTACCGTTGGTATTAGCGCGGATACCGCTGCCTTCGCTGTTCAGTACCTCAATGGTGTAGCCTTTTCCGATGGTCAGATCGCCCGTCACCGAGCCGCCGTCGCGTTGTTCAAAAGCGAAGCCGGTACCTTTCCCGTTGACGTTGAGGATATTTCCAGCGCTGTCTTTATCGGTCATGGTCAACGCCACGCTGGTGCGGATGCCTGCGCCATCGTTGGAGTTTATGGTAACGTTTCGTAACAGGATATTGTTATTGTTAGCATCGTTTTGAATGCCTGCACCGTCACCCTTTGCACTGATCTCCACATTTTGCGCGGACAGAGCGCCAGCGCCTTCGGCCAGACGAATACCGTCAGCGGTGCCATCGGTAGTAATACTGTCGCCAGAAATACCGTTAATTAGCAGGCTGGCTCCTTGGGTGAGCAGAACCCCGGCAGTACCATTATCAACCTGAACTTTGCCCAGTGTATTGATCTGTGCGCTGGCACCTGAAGCTCTAACACCGATGCCGTTGCTGACATGCAGAGCGCTGGAAGAGTTATTGGTTAAGCTCCCGCCTTGTTGAACATCAACACCGATGCTGTCGACGCTGGCCAGATCAATAAGCGAGTTGGTATCCAGGATCAGGTTGCCCTGATTCCTCGCCACATAGGCGATAACCTCATTGCCGCTAGCTTCAGAGGTAATCTTCGCGTTCGAGGTGAGGGTGGTGCTAGTAGGATCACCCTGCGTGCGGCCATTCAACTGGTGAGCCTGACCATCCACAACCCCGGCAATGGTTCTTTCGCCGGTTAAATTGATGGTGGTTTTATCACTGATGGTCCCTTTCGCGCCGCCTTCGATTACCAGTGCCGCTGAGTCGCTGCCCTTAACGGCAAACGTTGCTTCACCAGTATCTACGCTACTGCCAGCGCCGGTGGCGAGAACGCCCACGGAATTCTTACCGTTGAGGGTAAGATCAAGGTTGGAACTGGACTGATCTTTCGGGTTAGTCGTGTTACCGGCCAGCAATGCGCCATTGGCGATACGGAAAATGGTGGTGCGATCCTGACCATTGTCATTCATCACCGCCTGACCAATATTGGCGGTAGCGCCTTTACCATACAGGTAATAACCAATCTGATCGGTGTTGTTGAATGTCGGGCTACTCAGACTGTCAACGTTAGCGATGGCGTTATCACGTACGTGCACACCGATGTTACCGGATTTATCCAGCGTAATGTTGGAGTAAACGTTGACCACTGCCTGGCCGCTGCTGCCACCTTCAGCCCAAATAGCGTAGTTACGGTTACCGACGCCACCTTCTCCGTCCACCACGATAGAGCCCGCAGCGCTGGTGGTGACTTCGGCATTTTTGTTATTGGCGCTAACGTGGATCCCCACGTTGTTGGTGCCATTTACGTTAATCTTGCCGTCGTTGCGGATTTCCTGATTATTTTCCGCGCCGCTGTCGCGTACGGAGATGCCGTAGTTTTTACTGCTGCCCCCGTCAGAACCTCCATTGATCACGATATTGCCGGTATTGAGAACGTTGCCTGTAGCATTCCCGACCAGAATCCCCGCGGCGTTGCGTATCCCGGTTCCCAGCGTGATCAGACCGTTGTTAATCACCTCTTTGGCACTCTTGGTCATGATCCCGGCGCTCAGACTAGAGCCGCCAGCCATCGTGACATCTTTAGACGGATCGCTTGCGTCGCGACCAAGATAAATTGAGGCATCCTGAGCGTTAGTGAAAGTGGCATTCCCGGCGACTTCTACGCCATAAGCGGTGCCTTTGGCAAAGGATGCACCGTTTTTGCGCCCGTCCACGACGTTGATATCACCGTTGTTGACCCCTTGCGCATCGTCAGACAATTGCATACCAATAGCCAGCGTCAGCGAAGAATCTGGCTCATCCTTACTCCAGGGATCGGCTGCCGACGCGGTACCAAAGTTATCGGTGGTGATCGCCTGGTTAATGGTGCCGTTGTTTGCTATCTGGCTGGCGCCTTGCCCCTGCATGCCAAATGCGCCATAGCTGTTGACGTTTTGGTTGCCGTCTTTGTCGATAAACAGCCCGGAGTTGATGATCCCGTTGTTGGTTGCCGTTGCGTCTTTTGCCAGCATGCCAATCGCCAGACTCTGCCCGGTAGACGTGCGTAATGCGTTCAGCTCGCCAAGGTTAGTGATAACCCCGCCATTAAGGGATTTCATGACACCGTTAATACTGCCGTCAACGGCAATAATCGCATCTTTGTTCAGGGTGCCGGAGGTGCCTGCACCGTTGGCGTAAATGGCATGCAGCTCACCGCGGCCAGCAGTCGCGTTATTGCTATGCGACAAGCCGTCGGTCCAGACGTCGTAATCCCAGGTGAGCATGTCTGAATATTTGCTGGAGTTGATCAAGCTATCAATCAGCTCGGCGTACTTCGTTTGTGCTGCGGTGGAGGTAGTGACAACATTTGCATCCAACCACAGCTGCAGTTGGCTGACCTTTTGCCCTTCAGGGTTTTCTGCTGCGTCGCTACTGTAGCCCAACAACCAGTCGTTGAAATCGGCCAGATCCTGCGTACTGGTAATGGTAAACTTGCGTTCACCGGTCTGAACGACTTCACCATCCTCGTTATAGCCATACGTCATGAACGAAAACTCATCGCCAAACACGGAGGTTTGCGCTGAACCGGCGAATGTTTTTTCAGGGATAACTGGGGCGGCGTTAAATTTTATATAGTTATCGGATTGCCAGTTAACCTGACTACCTGCGTCCTGAGCCTCAAGCAAGGAGGAGTCTTTGGCCAGTAACTCAATGGTATTGGCTTTGTCCCGGACATTGAGCGTGTCGTTGCCAATATCCAGATTGGCTATGGAGCCATTTGTCGCCAGCGCGATGCCAAATTGTTTATAGATTTTAGACAATGTTGGATCGTAGGTGTTTAATACCGAATCGCCAATCTGGGATTCAGTAAGAAAATTACTTAACTCATTGGTGTCAAATACTTTAATAGTTGTAGGTTCGCCAGGGAACGCCGGGTCGTTAATATCAAATTCTGTGCTCTGTGAAGGCGTCGACGACCGATTGTACGTCAGGTATTCCGCCAGTTCTTCAGCGGTAGTAATCGTTTTTACGCTCTGGTCAGGGCTGGTGGCCTTAAGAGTGATTTTGTTTGTTTGCAGCAGTTCTCTGATGGTCGTTGATTCAACAACGCCACTTTGACCCGGACCGATCGTTGGGATCGCGCCGCTGATATTGAGCGCCTGACCAGCAGTGATATCTTTATATAAGAACCCGTAGTCGTGGATACCCGTATAATCCCCAACGGGTAATGACTCCAACTTATTGATAGTGTTTTATGTTCAGATAATGCCCGATGACTTTGTCATGCAGCTCCACCGATTTTGAGAACGACAGCGACTTCCGTCCCAGCCGTGCCAGGTGCTGCCTCAGATTCAGGTTATGCCGCTCAATTCGCTGCGTATATCGCTTGCTGATTACGTGCAGCTTTCCCTTCAGGCGGGATTCATACAGCGGCCAGCCATCCGTCATCCATATCACCACGTCAAAGGGTGACAGCAGGCTCATAAGACGCCCCAGCGTCGCCATAGTGCGTTCACCGAATACGTGCGCAACAACCGTCTTCCGGAGCCTGTCATACGCGTAAAACAGCCAGCGCTGGCGCGATTTAGCCCCGACGTATCCCCACTGTTCGTCCATTTCCGCGCAGACGATGACGTCACTGCCCGGCTGTATGCGCGAGGTTACCGACTGCGGCCTGAGTTTTTTAAATGGCGGAAAATCGTGTTGAGGCCAACGCCCATAATGCGGGCGGTTGCCCGGCATCCAACGCCATTCATGGCCATATCAATGATTTTCTGGTGCGTACCGGGTTGAGAAGCGGTGTAAGTGAACTGCAGTTGCCATGTTTTACGGCAGTGAGAGCAGAGATAGCGCTGATGTCCGGCGGTGCTTTTGCCGTTACGCACCACCCCGTCAGTAGCTGAACAGGAGGGACAGCTGATAGAAACAGAAGCCACTGGAGCACCTCAAAAACACCATCATACACTAAATCAGTAAGTTGGCAGCATCACCTCTGTTTTGGAGGGAATTTACATGAAAAACATTATATTTCAGATGGATATACGTTTTTCTTAATGGGCTTACTGGTGGGTAGGAGAATTCTTAATCAAGACCAGGACAAAGAGAAGGGGCGTCGAGGGGAAGAGAGAAATATCGCTAAATTTGCAGTTATCGACCTGAAACTCGAGTATCCAGGTTGATAATTCTTAGCGTTGTGAGGTTTTTAGGGAATTATCCTATTTTTAGCTTTTTGTGCTTAATTTTAAAAACTCACTTGAAGAGGTTATTTTTTCTGATTGCTATTGCTGATAGGGCTTAGCCCGCCAACAGTTCCTGTTCAACCTGATGTACCTGCTGTTCCAGTGTATTGCGGATTTCCGTAAGAGCCCGTTGTTGATCGGAGAAGTAGGCTTCTTTATCTGTCACGGAGGTGGCAAGCCGCCAGGCGTTTTCGGCTTCCAGTTCGATAATCTCTTTGAGCAGCGCGTTAATTTGTTCTCTGAGCTGCTGTATTTTGCTGCGTAAATGCTGCAAATCGTTCAATCGGTCACTGGCCATCATCGGTTCGAGGCCGCTTTGCAATTGAGTCAGTAGCGCCCGGACGGTGGCAAGATCGGCATTTTGGCGCGCCTGGTTAAGCTGCACCATCATCTGATGCGCTTTCTCTTTCAGATCATCGGCTACCACGTCCGGGTGGCAAAGACGGCTTGCCTGACGCCACAGGCGTTTTAACTCATTACGTTCATCAGAGGAAAGCCGCTGGTCACGGCTAAAACGATGCTGTGCATCCTGCTGCTGCTCCTGATATTCATCATATTCATGGCTGGCCTCTTCCTGTGCCTGACGGGTTGCGCTGTCGTCCTGGCGAGAAAAGTCGTTTTCCAGCTCACGAATCTCCGCCAGCAGGGCGGTAATCAGTTCAGTTTGCTGCTGAATACGTTGGCGTGTTTCCACCGATTCGCGCGAATCTGAATTCTGGTTCATCCAGTGCTGCTTGAGCCTGGCTAGTTGATCAACAGCCTGGGAAATATAGTGCTGACAGGATTGATAGTCTTTTTCCCGGCGTTTTCGCTCCGCTTCCTGTTTGCGCTGGGCACTGGCGGCGAGCTGTTTACGCAGTTCGAGAATGCGGCTCATCAGCGGTCCAAGACGAAGGTGATACAGATCGTTGAAATCATCGAGGATTTGAATGCGCGTGTTACGCTTATCGATCAGGTCACGCAACTGTGTTTCGAGTGCTTTGAGTTCCAGCTTACTGGCGGCAATGGCGGGATCCTGCCACGTAGAGACTGCCCGTTGAGATTGCAGCCAGGCTGAGATTTCCCGCAGGGCATCACCAAAGCGTCGTTCTTCGATCGCCTGCACAATGGTGCCAGGTACGACTGACAAAGGCTCATTTTTAAGATGCGCCACCTGCTGGAAAATAATCTCCTCATCTTCCAGTTCAATAGCGCTTTTGACGATTTCCAGTCGTTTGATGATCTTATTCATGACAGTCATTGCCTGGCTTGGCTAAAAAACGAGTGGCTGAAGTACAACAGGTTCACCCGTTTGAAAATGTTAGAAAAACAGTAAAGCGCATTCTGTGGCCTGCGATGCCTTTTCGTCCAGAATAATTCACTGTAATTATGAAAAACCGGAAGTCGCGCGCACCTGTCTGCATCTTCAAACCTCTGTTTCATGTTTTTTACTCTCGGGTAATTATTCTTGATTCAGTAAAGATAATGCGTATAGTTCTCATTCTCTTTTGTTATTAACTCCCTGTATTACTTCTGGTAAGGATCCCGACAATGAAAAAAACAACATCCGCGCTGGCATTGCTGATTGCTGCGGCGTTAAGCGGTTGTGCGGCGCATACCACGCCAGCCAGCAACGCCAGCGTTACGGAAAAAACAGCGCAACCTGCCGTCAGTGATGTGCAACAACGCGCGCTGGCGGATGGGTTATATGAAATGGCGCTTAGCCCGGCAGGGGATGCGTTGTACGTTGCCAGCGCCGAAGGATTTAAAGATGTGCAGGGCGGCGTGGTTTACAAGCTGGATCCAAAAACGCTTAAAACGCTCGGCTTGAGTCATACCGATATGAAAAACTTTGGTATGGCTATCTCGCCGGACGGTAAAACGGTGTATGTCACCAACTCATTGGATGGTGGCCTGAGCGCGCTGAATACCGCTGACGGCAAAGTGAAAAATCGCGTACTGTTCCCGGAACGTAACCCAGAAGGTTTCCCGTATGGTGCGCGGCAGGTGCTGCTGCATAACGGTTTGCTCTATATTGGTGCCGTGGCGGATCCGGCGGTGATTTGGGTGGTTGACGCTGAAACCCTGAAACAAAAAACCCGCATTAAAAATACGGGTAAATGGATGACCGGACTGCATTATTCAGAAGTGACGCAGCGAATTTATGCAGCTAACGGCGGCGGTGAAATTCTTGTTATCAACCCGCGTAATCAGCGCGTAGAAAAACGCTGGCAACCGCTGGGGGAACAACCTGCGCTGTTGCTGAATATGGCGGAGGACGCACAAACGGGTCGCCTGTTTGTCACCGACAACTCGAAAGCGAAGACTACCCTGGTGCTGGATATCCATACCGGTAAGCTGCTGAAAAAATTGGATGTGGGTGATTCGCTGGCGGTGAAATTTAACGCAAAACGCAACGAAATCTATATTACCCAGCGTGATTCAGGGAAATTGCTCAGCCTGAATGCGACCGATTACAGCGTGAAGAAAAGCTGGGATTTACCACCTAACCCTAACAG
Source organism: Citrobacter sp. B72 (assembly GCF_016894305.1). NCBI lineage: Bacteria > Pseudomonadati > Pseudomonadota > Gammaproteobacteria > Enterobacterales > Enterobacteriaceae > Citrobacter > Citrobacter sp. B72. The sequence continues at coordinate 3,487,084 of NZ_CP069801.1, read as the reverse complement.
CTTGCTGCTCTCGGCGGATGGGCAAACCCTGTTTGTCACCGTGAAACAGAAATTTAATAAAGACCACTCTACGTCTGCGCCAGATAACGTGGTACGTATTGACCTGAATAAACAATAACAGCTCGCCTTCTTTCTATTGTTTTTCTCCCGAGCCTCGGTGCGTTGGGCAAGGAAGCCCGGCGTATCCAATCGATTGCGCCTTGCGACAACCAGGTTGAAATGTTAAAAGAAGCCCCTTCAATAAAAACCACACAGGGGAAGGGCGTGAAAAACGCGTCAACTGCATCTGACACCAGCGTGTCTGATGCCGCGTCGACGAACGAGCCGACGCTTCAACGAGGGTTGCAAAACCGCCATATTCAGTTAATTGCGCTGGGCGGCGCAATTGGTACCGGCCTGTTTTTGGGCATTGGCCCGGCTATTCAAATGGCGGGACCTGCGGTGTTACTGGGTTACGGCGTTGCCGGGATCATCGCTTTTTTGATTATGCGTCAACTGGGCGAAATGGTGGTCGAAGAACCCGTTTCCGGATCGTTTGCCCATTTTGCCTATAAATACTGGGGACCGTTCGCGGGTTTTCTGTCCGGCTGGAACTACTGGGTGATGTTTGTGCTGGTCGGCATGGCTGAACTGACAGCGGCAGGGATCTACATGCAGTACTGGTTGCCCGATGTTCCAACCTGGATTTGGGCCGCGGCATTCTTCGTGATCATCAACGCCGTCAATCTGGTCAACGTACGTCTGTATGGCGAAACGGAATTCTGGTTTGCGCTGATTAAAGTACTGGCCATTATCGGCATGATTGGTTTTGGCGTGTGGATGCTGTTTTCCGGTAACGGCGGGGAACATGCAAGCATCGATAACTTGTGGCGTTACAACGGCTTTTTTGCTACCGGCTGGAACGGATTAATTCTGTCGCTGGCAGTGATTATGTTCTCCTTTGGCGGGCTGGAGCTTATCGGGATTACTGCCGCGGAAGCGCAGGATCCACAGAAAAGCATTCCAAAGGCGGTAAACCAGGTGGTGTACCGTATTCTGCTGTTTTATATCGGTTCTCTGGTGGTGCTGTTGGCGCTGTACCCGTGGGTGGAAGTGAAATCCAACAGCAGCCCGTTCGTAATGATTTTCCATAATCTCGACAGCAACGTAGTGGCTTCTGCGCTGAACTTTGTCATCCTGGTGGCTTCGCTGTCGGTGTATAACAGTGGCGTCTACTCTAACAGCCGTATGCTATTTGGTCTCTCGGTTCAGGGTAACGCGCCGAAGTTCTTAACCCGCGTCAGCCGTCGCGGCGTACCGGTGAACTCACTGATCCTTTCCGGTGCTATTACGTCGCTGGTGGTACTCATCAACTATGTACTGCCGCAAAAGGCCTTTAGCCTGCTGATGGCGCTGGTGGTGGCAACGCTGCTGCTGAACTGGATTATGATTTGCCTGGCACATCTGCGATTCCGGGCGGCGATGCGTCGTAAGGGACGTGACACGCAGTTTAAAGCGCTGCTGTATCCGGCAGGGAACTACCTGTGTATTGCTTTCCTTGGCATGATTCTGGTGCTGATGTGTACGATGGATGAGATGCGCCTGTCAGCTATCCTGCTGCCAGTGTGGATCCTGTTCCTGTTTGTTGCCTTCAAACTGCTGCGTCGTAAGTCCCGCTAAGTTTCTACCGATCTTGTTATTACCGATCCCATCGTCAGGGTGGGATCGGATCCTCACTCAACGTTTATCGTGACCGTTCTCGCAATTTTGCTGCTGCTGACAGGATCTTTATTTTGTAATCGATTACTTTTCTATTGAATCTAATTTGTAATCGATTACTTTTTAAGGGTGGGGCAAAAAATGGTGTCAACAACCGAAAGTAGTGGAAAACAGAGCGTACAGTACCGGCTGCTGGTCCCCCGGCTGTCGCTAATGATGTTCTTACAGTTCTTTATCTGGGGAAGTTGGTCCGTCACGCTGGGGCTGGTGATGAGCCAGCACAACATGTCGCTGTTGATTGGCGATGCGTTCTCAGCCGGGCCCATTGCCTCTATTCTGTCGCCATTCGTCTTAGGGATGCTGGTAGACCGCTTTTTTGCCTCGCAAAAGGTGATGGCGGTGATGCACCTTGCTGGCGCGGCAATCCTGTGGTTTGTTCCGCAGGCATTGGTGGCGCAAAACGGTGCACTGTTGATTGGTCTGCTGTTTGGCTACACGTTGTGCTACATGCCAACGCTGGCGCTTACCAACAATATTGCTTTTCATAGCCTGTCGGATAAGGACAAAACCTTCCCGGTGGTGCGGGTGTTTGGCACCATTGGCTGGATTGTCGCGGGGATCTTTATCGGTGTAACCGGAATTTCGGACACCACCGGCATCTTTACGCTGGCGGCGATTATCTCTGTGATTCTGGCGCTCTACAGCCTGACGCTGCCCAACACGCCTGCACCGGCGAAAGGACTGCCGGTGAAAGTTCGTGATCTGTTTTGTGCGGATGCTTTTGCCTTACTCAAGGTCCGTCACTTTTTTGTCTTCTCACTCTGCGCGACGCTTATCTCTGTACCGTTGGGAACCTATTACGCGTATACCGCGTCGTTTCTTGCTGATGCGGGCGTCGGCGACGTCAGTACGGCGATGTCGTTTGGTCAGATGTCTGAAATATTCTTCATGCTGGTGATCCCGTTCCTGTTCAGACGTTTGGGCGTGAAATACATGCTGTTAATCGGGATGTGCGCCTGGTTTGTGCGCTACGCATTTTTTGCCCTCGGCATCAGCGAAGAGGGGCGATTCCTGCTGTATCTCGGCATTCTGCTGCACGGCGTGTGCTACGACTTCTTCTTCGTGGTCGGCTTTATTTACACCGATCGTATCGCCGGGGAAAAAGTAAAAGGTCAGGCGCAAAGCATGATCGTCATGTTTACCTATGGGATCGGTATGCTGCTGGGCTCGCAAATTTCAGGCGCACTTTACAACCGGCTGGTGGCGGGGCAAACAGTGCCTCAGGCGTGGACCACATTCTGGTGGATCCCGGCAGTCGCTGCCGCAGTGATTGCCCTGATTTTCCTTTTCTCTTTCAAGTATGACGACAAAGAGCAGGCGTAATTTTCAGGAGGGGTTATGAAAACCATCAAGGGGCCTGGCATTTTTCTGGCGCAATTTATCGGGGATCGCCCGCCATTTAACACTCTGGAAGGCGTGGCAAAATGGGCGGCGGAGCTGGGCTATAAGGCATTACAAATCCCGTGTAATCACAAGTCGCTGTTTGATGTCGAACAAGCTGCTGTAAGTCAGGCCTATTGTGATGATATTCGCGGGATGCTGGCCGGATATGGGTTAGTGATTAGCGAATTATCTACCCATCTTGAAGGTCAACTGGTTGCCGTCCATCCGGCTTACGATGACGCTTTTGACGGATTTGCTCCGCCGTCTGTACGCGCTAATCCGCAGGCCAGACAGGCGTGGGCGATCGAAACCTTACACCAGGCCGCTGCGGCTTCGCAAAGACTGGGGCTGATGGCACATGCCACGTTTTCAGGTTCGCTTGCCTGGCCTTTCTTTTATCCGTGGCCACCGCATAATCGTCAGCGCTTTGAAGAGGCTTTTCTGGAGCTGGCGCGCCGCTGGAGACCGATTCTCGATCGCTTTGATCACCATGGGGTGGATGTTTGCTTTGAGATCCATCCCGGCGAAGATCTGCACGATGGCGTGACGTTCGAGCGTTTTCTTGCGCTGGTTGATAATCATCCTCGCTGCAACATTCTCTATGACCCGAGCCATCTGTTATTGCAGCAGATGGATTATCTTGGGTTTATCGATGTCTATCACTCGCGTATTAAAGCGTTCCACGTCAAGGACGCTGAGTACCATGCCAGTAGCCGCAGCGGTGTCTATGGCGGTTATCAGCCGTGGCTCGATCGCGCCGGGCGCTTCCGTTCTTTGGGGGACGGGCAGGTCGATTTCAAAACGATCTTCAGCAAGCTCACACAATATGATTTCCCTGGCTGGGCGGTGCTGGAATGGGAGTGTTGCTTGAAAGACGCGCAAACCGGGGCGCGTGAGGGGAGTGATTTTATACGGCGCCATATTATTCCGGTTTCTGCACGTGCATTTGATGATTTCGCCGCTGGCGATGAGGTACGCAAATGATACAGGTTGGCATTATTGGCAGCGGATTTATTGGGCCTGCACATATTGAGGCGTTGCGTCGACTCGGCGGTGTGAACGTGGTGGCGCTCTGTGATAGCTCGCTGGCGGTTGCCCAGGAACGCGCAGATGCTCTTCATATTCCTCATGCGTACGGCAGCGTTGAAGCGCTGCTGGCGCATCCCGGACTGCAGGTAGTGCATAACTGTACGCCGAATCATCTGCATGCCGACATCAATCGGCAGATTTTACGCGCGGGTCTGCACGTGTTTTCAGAAAAGCCGCTGTGTATGACGCCGGATGAGGCTCGTGAACTGGAAACGCTGGCACAGCAGGCTGGAGTGGTGCACGGCGTGAGCTTTGTCTATCGCCAGTTTGCAATGGTGCAGCAGGCGGCCAGTATGGTCAGAAGCGGCAGCGTGGGCAATCTGTTTGCCGTACAGGGGAGCTATCTGCAGGACTGGATGCTGCTGGAGACTGACTACAACTGGCGGGTCGACGCCGCACAGGGCGGCGATTCACGGGCGGTAGCGGATATCGGTTCGCACTGGTGTGATACGGTGCAATTCGTGACTGGAAAACGTATTGTCGAGGTGATGGCCGATTTGGCTATCGTCTGGCCGGTTCGTAAAGCCAGCATTGCCAGTAACGCCACGTTTGGCCAGCAAACGGCTGATGTGCAATTTGAGGATAAAGCGGTTACGACGGAAGATCGTGGATCGGTGCTGGTACGTTTTGATGATGGCAGCAAAGGCTGCTTTAGCGTTTCGCAGGTGAGTGCCGGGCGCAAGAATCACCTGAGCTTTGAAATTAACGGTAGCCACTGTTCACTGCACTGGGATCAGGAAACGCCGCAACAGCTTTGGGTCGGGCACCGTCAGCAGGCGAACCAGATCCTGACGGACGACCCAGGATTGATGAATGCTGATGTAGCTGCCAGTGCGCACTTTCCGGGTGGGCATATTGAGGGCTGGCCGGATGCGTTCAAGAATATGATGCAGCAGTTTTATCAGGCTGTGTTGGCAGGCAAAATGCCCGCGGCGGCGGAGCGTCGATTTGCGTCTTTTTCTGATGGTGCGGATGTGATGTATATTATTGATGCAATTATAAAAAGCCATCAGCAGCAGCGTTGGATATCAGTACAGCGCTAAACACGCATCCGGTTCGCCAGTCGGCGATTTTATGGTAGCCTCAACGCAAAGCGTAAACCGCAGGATGTGTCGTCGTTATGTCTATTCAAAAAATCGCCCAGCTTGCCGGTGTGTCGGTGGCGACGGTATCGCGTGTGCTGAATCACAGTGATACCGTCAAAGCCAAAAATCGCGAGCGCGTGCTACAGGCTATTAAAGAAAGCAATTATCAGCCCAACCTGCTGGCGCGTCAGCTGCGTACGGCACGTAGTTCGATGATTCTGGTGATGGTTTCCAACATTGCCAACCCTTTTTGTGCAGAGGTTGTTAAAGGCATTGAAGAGGAGGCGGAGAAGAATGGCTATCGCATTTTGCTGTGTAACTCCGGCTCGGATACAGCCCGCTCAAAATCGGCGTTGAAGCTCCTGTCGGGGAAAATTGTTGATGGCATTATCACCATGGATGCATTCTCAAAATTACCGGAACTGACTACGCTGATTGGCGATGCGCCCTGGGTTCAGTGCGCGGAATATGCTGACAAAGGCGCGGTTTCCTGCGTGGGTATTAACGATGTTGACGCCGCACAGTCGGTGATATCTCACCTGGTGGATAAGGGCTACCGACGAATTGCCTTAATCAATCATGACCTGAGTTATAAATATGCTCGTTTGCGCGAACGCGGCTATAAAGCGGCGCTGCATGCGCTGTCGCTTGAATATCAGGCTGTGGAATATGCCAGTGAATTAAGTTCCAGTGCAGGAATTGCGGCGATGAAAACACTACTTGCCGCAGAGGTGAAACCCGACGCGGTGTTTGCCGTATCGGACACGCTAGCCGCTGGTGCGATGCGCGCAATTTTCGATGCCGGATTACAGATCCCGCAGGATATCGCCGTTGTTGGTTTCGACGGTACGGAACTGGCAGAAATGGTTTCTCCACAGCTTTCGACCATTGAGCAGCCCTCACGGGATATAGGCCGCAAAGCGGTAGGATTATTGCTGAATAAAATAGAAAATCCTGACGCGCAGACGGAAAGGGTGATGATGGACTGGCGCTATATTTCACGCGCCAGTACCTGAGCTTTATCGCTGAAACGCGCCAGACAGCGCACGAATATCGTTTCCGGTAGGCGACTGATGAATGCGCAAGCCAAACTCTTCGACTACGGCAAATATATGGTCGAAGATATCAGCCTGAATACTTTCATATTCCAGCCAGACCACCGTATTGGTAAAGGCATAAATTTCAATCGGTAAACCATGATCGTCTGGCGCAAGTTGGCGCACCATTAACGTCATATCTTTGCGAATACGCGGATGATGACGCAAATACTCGTTCAGATAAGCGCGGAAGGTGCCAATATTGGTCATCCGGCGGTGATTCAATACCGATTCAGGCGCATCTAACTGCTGATTCCACTCGCTGATTTCCTGGTGACGTGTGGTTAAATACGGTTTCAGCAGGTGGGCTTTATGCAGCCGCTGACGTTCATCCTCATCAAGAAAATGGATGCTGGTGGCATCAATGCTGATGCTGCGTTTAATTCTCCGACCGCCTGAAGCCGACATTCCGCTCCAGTTTTTAAAAGAGTCTGATACCAGTGACCAGGTGGGGATAGTGGTGATAGTGTTATCCCAGTTGCGCACTTTGACGGTGGTTAAGCCAATATCGATAACAGCACCGTCTGCACCGTATTTCGGCATTTCCAGCCAGTCGCCAAGCTTTAACATATCGTTGGCGGAGAGCTGTATTCCGGCCACCAGACCGAGAATAGGGTCTTTAAACACCAGCATTAACACGGCGGCCATTGCACCCAAACCGCTTATCAGTATTGCCGGTGACTGGCCAATCAGCAGGGAAATCATCAATATTCCGACGAGGATTGCGCTGATTAGCTTGATGCCCTGAAATATGCCTTTTAGCGGCAGTTGCGACGCAGCAGGGAGTTTTTGCGACAGATTGAGAATAACGTCCAGCAGAGAAAACAGTGACAGCAGGGCGTACATCATGATCCACAGCTGTGCGCAGTTCACCAATATTTCTGCAGCTTCGCTGCCTTTCTGTAGCCAGAGTGCGGCCTGTATATTGACAATGATACCCTGCAGGGTGAATGCCAGCCGGTGAAATAACTTGTTCTGCGTGATGATTTGTAGCCACAGGCGGGAGCTGGCGTTGGCGCGCTTTTCAAATGCGCGTAATACCACCCAGTGCAAAATAACGTGAACAATAATGGCGGTGATAAAAATAATGCCAAAAATCATCACCAGCGAGGTGGTGTGATTTATTTCAATGCCGAGTTCTTCTACCTGAGATATCAATTCCTGCATAATGTCTCCTTAATAAACAGCGGTCTATGATGACCGCTGTGCGGAGCTTATGCAAATGCGGAGGATTAGACTTCCGTCAGCGTCGTTTCCAGCGGCAGACGAGATTTCGGCAGCGCGGCGTTGAAATCTTCTACGCTGTGATGACCCACAGGAACCACCACTACGCTGGTGAAACCTTTTTCTTTCAGGCCAAATTCTGCATCCATGACTGCTGAATCAAAGCCTTCGATAGGCACAGCATCCAGGCCCATCGCCGCAACGCCCAGCAGGAAGTTACCGACGTTCAGGTACACCTGTTTTGCCATCCAGTGGTTGTCATCTTTCAGTTCTTTGCGATGCATGTCGGCAAAGAAGGTGCGGCCTTTGTGGTTTGCGGCTTTCGCTTCAGGCGTGGCGAAACGACCATCGCTTTCTTCTTGATCCACCACGCGTTCCAGCCACGCATCGTCCATCGCCGTTTTGGCGCAGAACACCACGACGTGGGAAGCATCCAGCATTTTACGTTCGTTGAATACAAAGCTGCCGGCTGCGGATTTAGCCACACGCGCCTTACCTTCGTCAGTGCTGGCGACAATAAAGTGCCATGGCTGAGAGTTGGTGCTGGACGGGCTAAACTGCAGCAGCGTTTTTAATTTTTCGGCCTGCTCAGCGGTCAGTTTTTTATTAGGATCGAATGCCTTAGTGGAGTAACGTTTTAAGGCGACAGAAACAATATCCATAACTACTCCTGGTGATTTTCCATACCCTGCGGGTGCGTTTTGTTTCAGCAGAGTACAGGGTTAGCAGGAAAAAGATAAGACAGGAAAATGCAAAAACACTTATCGGGGTTAGCGATAAATCAACCTGGACGCAGGCGTTTTTGATCCCGCTTCGGCAAGCCATCGACGACGCGGTGCCAGGAATCATTCACCAGCTCTGCCAGTAATGACTCGGTAATATCGTCACCAGGATAGACTGAGATCCAGTGCTTTTTATTCATGTGATAACCGGGTTCAATGCTGGGGTAGATCTGTTGATTTAACAGTGATTTTTGCGGATCGGATTTCAGGTTAACCAGCGGGCGTCCGTGATGTTCAAACACCAGCATGAAAATCTTGCCGCCGACCTTGAACACGTCGTATTCCGGGCCAAAAGGCCAGCAGTGCTCGGTGAAAGGCAGTTCTAGCGCAAGGCGCTTTGCGCAGGCATGCAGTGTCTTTCCGTCCATTATTTTTCCTCGCGAGTCAGGGCGCGCCACATGGCTTCAAACCCCAGCGAAATGTATTCAGCAGCGCGGGCAGGATTGCGGGCAGCGAATTCCATGGTTGTTTCTGCAAGTGTTAAAAAAAGCCCGTCGCCAAAGGCGCGATACTCGTCCGACATAAACTCGGGTCGCACGGAGCGATGGCAAAGATCGCGCAGTTCCGGGAACATATCGTCAGCCTTCTGTTCTGTTTCTTTACTGATTTTCTCGCTGACGGCCAACTGGCGAATGGTGCGATGTCCGCAGGTATGATTCAGACCCCAGCTAATGTAGCTATTCCAGATGTAGTGAGTCATGGTTTTGGCATCGGTCACTGAGCGATCCAGATTTGCCATCATCGACTGGCAGAGATCGTGTTTTAAAAAGAGGTAAAGTTCGTTGATCAAATCATCTTTGGTCGCGAAATAGCGAAACAACGTTCCCTCCGCAACCCCTGCATTGCGCGCGATTACGGCGGTAGAGGCCGCAACACCTGATTGTGCAAATGCTGTGGTTGCAGCTTCCAGTAATGCCAATTTTTTGTCTTCACTCTTCGGACGAGCCACTACACTTTACCCTTAAGTCTGTAAAAAACATGATTGAATCACGGCCTTTGCAGCACCGCAACGGCGAATGTCAAAGATTGAAAATCATCTTGACGGCGAACTTTCGATTTCTATAATGAGTGCTTACTCACTCATAATCAAGAGTCAGTCGCGCAAACCAGCGGAAAGGGGGCGCGTTTAAGGTCAGGATATGAAGCGTCTCACAGTTTGTGTGGTTGTTATTATGCTTATTGCTGCAGCTGCAAGTTTACCGTTTGTACTCAATGCCGGGTTTGGTCAGGCACCGCAAGGGGCACAACTGAGTCAGGTTGAACAGTCACCGCACTATCGTGATGGACAGTTTCATAACCAGGTGCCGACACCGGGCTATACCGGCAACAAAGGCATGCTGGCGGCATGGTGGGAGTTTCTGGTCGCTAAGCGTGAAAATGCACGACCAGCACAACCGTTACCTATGGTCGCGACCGATCTCGCCGGGCTTTCGCCGCAGCAGGATACCCTGGTCTGGCTGGGCCATTCTTCGTGGTATTTACAGCTGGCGGGTCAACGAATCCTGATTGATCCGGTGTTCAGCAATTATGCCGCACCGTTTTCGTTCCTGAACAAGGCCTTTGCCGGTGATTATCCATGGACTGCGCAGACGATGCCGGAGATAGACCTGCTCATCATCTCGCACGATCACTATGACCATCTGGATCTCGCCACTATCAAGGCGCTAATGCCGAAAATTAAGCGGGTGATTACGCCGCTCGGCGTCGGGTCGCATCTGCGTTACTGGGGGATGCGCAGCGAGATAATCGAAGAACGGGACTGGAATCAGTCCGTCAGAGTGACGGATTCGCTGATCGTTCATGTGCTGCCTGCTCGTCATTTCTCGGGACGCGGTATCAAACGCAACCAAACGCTATGGGCGAGCTTCATGTTCGAAACGCCGGCGCAGAACGTTTATTACAGCGGCGATTCCGGCTATGGACCGCATTTTAAAGCCATCGGCGAACAGTTTGGCTCTGTCGATTTGGCGATTATGGAGAACGGTCAGTATGACCAGGACTGGAAGTTTATTCACATGATGCCGGAAGAGACGGCTCAGGCCGCGGCAGATCTGCATGCGAAAGCCGTGTTGCCAGGGCATGCCGGCCGTTTCGTTCTGGCGAAACATACCTGGGATGATCCTTACAAACGACTGGCGCTTGCCAGCCGTCATCAGGATTACCGACTGCTGACGCCAATGCTGGGTGAACCGGTAATACTGTCCGAACCGGACCAACCGTTTACGGCCTGGTGGCAACAGGTGACACAATGAATACAGGGGAGAGCATGATGACGATTTCTGCTCAGGTAATTGATACGATTGTTGAATGGATTGATGATAATTTGAATCAGCCATTGCGCATTGATGATATTGCACGCCATGCGGGATATTCCAAATGGCACCTGCAGCGTCTTTTTATGCAGTACAAAGGCGAAAGTCTTGGGCGTTACATCCGCGAGCGCAAGCTGCTGCTGGCGGCGCGCGATCTACGCGATACCGACCAGAAAGTGTACGACATCTGTTTGAAATACGGATTCGATTCGCAGCAGACCTTTACGCGTATTTTCACCCGTACGTTCAGCCAGCCGCCGGGAGCTTATCGCAAAGAAAATCATAGCCGAACGCATTAACAGCAGAGGGTTCTCGCGGGCCTAATCCGCCAGCGAGAACCAGCGCCGCCAGATGAAGCGCAGCAGCAAATATTCAAGCACGCCCAGCAGTAAAAACCACAGGCAAAACAGCAAAGTATAAAACTGATTGAGATCCATCAGATGAAAAATGGCGACGAGTTTTTGCGCCAGCACCAGGCCAAGTGAGGGGGCGGGTAGCAGCAGGCAAGACAAAAAAGCCAGTAGCAGGATCCCTGCGGCAGTCATCAGTGATTCAAGCGGGTGTTTCATGACATTGTTAAACTTGAGTTAAAAAGCTATTGTCCGGGATCTCAGCGGGCAACGCAAATACCCACGCTTACAACCCCGCCCAAATCTCACAATGTTTTTTCACCAGACCACTCAACGATCCCCCTTCCGCCACGAAATCACGCATATTCTGTGCTTCGTCATGACCATGTTTAACCTGTAGGCGTAAGGCTTCAATCGCGCTGGTCGCACCCACTTTATCTGCAGAGGTAGCGATATTCTCCAGTAGTCGCAATGTGTCTTCTGACAGGCGGCAACCGTCGCCGGTATTGACGTCGGTGACGATTCCCGCCATACCAAAGCGACAGGCCTGAAAACGATTGAATTTATACAACAGGTAATCACGCTCCTGGTGCTTGAACGGGCGTTTGGTGAGTAACCAGTGGGCGGTAGCCTGAATAAGTCCTGCCATATTGACCGCATGATCAAGGGTCAGCGGTGTATCCATTACCCGAACCTCTACCGTGCCAAAGTGCGGGCTGGGGCGGATATCCCAGTGTAAATCTTTAATGCTATCAATCATGCTGGTGTAAGCCAGTCGACGGAATAGCCCCTCGAATTCCTGCCAGTTATTCACCCATGGCATCGGGCCATTATCGGGAAATCCGGAGAATATATTCAGTCGCGCGCAGGCAAACCGCGTGTCGGAGGTCTGCATATAAGGTGAGGCGGCCGAGAGCGCAATAAAATGGGGAACAAATCGCGACAGGCCGTGTAGCAGGTAAATGGCATCATCGCCGTTTGCGCAGCCGATATGCACATGCTGGCCAAACACCGTTGCCTGCTGGATAAGATAGCCAAAATTTTCCAGGTTGCGCCGATAGCGTTCGTCATCGCAGACTTCCTGACGTTGCCATTTTTGAAATGGATGTGTGCCACCGCCACAAATGGCGAGGTGATGCTCTGCAGCAACTCGCATAATTATCTGCTGCATAGCGGACAATTCAGCATCAGCCTGGTCGATATTTCGGCAAACTCCGGTCGCCATCTCCAGCATACTTTCGGTGATATCGTGCTTCACTTCTCCGGCGGTGAGCTGCGGTTTTACGGCATCAATCAGCCGGGAGGAGTCCTGACTCAGGTCGTAACCTGGCGGATTGACCACCTGCATTTCCAGTTCAATGCCTAACGTAAAAGGGTCGGAAACATGAAAATCGGGTAGTGGCATAAGGCTCTCTTCCGCGTTGATTTTTAATCAGTATAGAAGGACTGCTGATTTTCTGTTCGTCGTCAAAATCACCCTTGTGACGCTTTGAAGGTGTAATGGCCGGTGTTATAACTATTTTTTACTTCGCTACTGGGGTTGAATCGTGCCGGAAATAAATCTTTATGGGCAGACCGTCGGCGATGTCGTGCCGGACTGGAATGGCGCTGCCGTACTGCCACGGGAAACGCTGATAGGGCAATATTGTCGACTGGTTCCCCTGGATGCCGACAGCCATGCCGCCGATCTGTTTGATGCCTACGCGCAGGCGCCGGACGATCGCGACTGGACCTGGCTTGCAAGCTCTCGCCCCACAAGCGTTGAGGCCGCAGTTTGCTGGGTGCAAGGTAAATCCTCGGATGCATCTCTCGTTCCCTATGCCGTCATTGAACAGCGTTCAGGACGAGCTGTCGGACTGGTGTGCTTTATGGCGATTGAACGAGAGCACGGTTCGGTCGAAATTGGTCATGTGACCTGGTCACCGCGTATGAAAAATACGGTTCTCGGCACCGAAAGCATCTGGCTGCTGTTACGCCAGGCATTTGCGTTGGGCTATCGTCGCGTGGAGTGGAAATGCGATTCTCTGAACACCGCTTCTCGACGGGCAGCGGAACGCCTTGGGTTTATCTTCGAAGGTCGCTTTCGCCAGAAGATTGTGCGCAAGGGGCGTAATCGCGACAGCGACTGGTTATCAATGATTGATAGCGAATGGCCCCAGTGTGACGCCGTGTTACAGCGCTGGTTGGCCGCAGAGAACTTTGATGAAAACGGACGGCAACGCCAGTCGATGGCAGAGTGCTTTTCCTGTGAGACTGCCAACGCTGAGACTGTGCAGATGCAACAGCAAGGCTATCAACAGCGCTGGCAACAGGAACACGGCTCGCTGACGCAAACACCGCCCGCGCTTCTGGCTGATTTACTCGCCGCACAACCTCGCAATCCCAACCTTTGCTACGACACGCTCAGCTCAAGAGCAGGGTTAGCAGCACTGACAAAAGCAAATGTGTCCACCTCAGAACCGATGGCGGCGATTATCAATACGGAAGTGGATACCGGAGAGCGTCGCATCCCGGTACGGATTTATCGCCCGGCACTGACCGGAGAGCCGAAGGTGGTGCTGTTTATCCATGGTGGTGGGCATCTGAGCGGTTCCGTGGAAGTGTATGACCCGGTTGCCCGTCATCTGGCGATGGCGACAGGGAATATCGTTGTGTCGGTTGATTATCGACTTGCGCCAGAAAACCCGTATCCGGCTGGTCTTTCCGATGCTAAAGCCGTAATAGAAAACGTCTGGTCGCTGCTCGAAAGTCAGCATATTCCTTACACTCGCCAACTCACGCTTATCGGCGACAGCGGTGGCGGTGCATTTAGTGCGACGCTGGCGGCCTACTTTTCCCGCGAGCAGCCAGGATTTATTCATCGCCTGGTGCTGATTTATCCGAGCCTGGACTACACGCTGAACTGGCCGTCGGTGCAGGAGAACGGCGCAGGAAAGCTACTGGATGAAAGCAAAATACGCTGGTATTTTCAGCAATATTTCCGCAATGGAGAAGATCGTAAACAGACGTCTCCGCTTTACCTGCCGTTGAGCCAGGATTTTCCACCCACTCTGGTAGTCAGTGGTGGGTTGGATCCTTTACGGGATGAGAATTTTGCTTTTGTCGCCAGACTGCAAGCTGAGAGGATACCCGTACAGCATGTTCACTTTCCTGGGATGACGCATGCTTATCTGATGCTGGAGGATAAAGTCCCGCAGGAAGCAAAAGCCACCTATCTGGCGATTGGTGACTTTGTTAAAAAGTAACGTCGCACAGAGTAATGACATGGTAATCGCGTTGAAACCAATGCACGTTAATTTCCTGATTGGCGAGGTTAGGCGAAAATGATGGCATGATTTGCAATGTTAATTGCTGATTCGTGAGTGCGGTAATTTTTGCGCTGGTGAAACCTGGTAACCCGGATGCCTGAGTGGAAAAAGCCTTATACAGGCTCTCCTTGGCGCTGAATGCCAGAGTTAAGGCGAGCGGAAAGGGCAGACCAGCATGATGCAAAATCGATCGTTCGCGGTTATCGATAATACCGTCAGTCAGCTCAACTGCGGTTTGTGGCGTAAAAATAGCTTCTATATCCAGCCCGACGGGATGCGTCGATACCACCGCCAGCGCAGTTGACGCACTGTGGCTAATGCTGCCAAACAACGTTTGTGGCCACAGCGGTTGTCGCTGCCCGCCGATGCCGGGTACGGTTTTGTGACCAAATTCACGCAGCGCGTGTACTGCGGCAATACGCCCAGCTAAGTGCTCAGCTTTACGCTTACGTCCACAGGACTGAAGCTGAGAGTGGTGGGGGAGCCAGAGCAGGTCGTGCTCATAGAAGCTGTCGGGATCGAACTCAACAATGTGCAGCGTGTGGTCTGCGAAAGTGAGCGGTGTGTGCGTGGTGTGCATGATAGTTATAATTTCCCTCTCCTCGCAGCGAGGAGAGGGAAAGTTTTATCAGAAGTGGGTGTTTACGCTCATGAACCACGTCCGGCCCGGTTCGTTATAGGTATTCGCGCCAGCGCCCGCCATATAGTTCCCGGTTACAATATCGCCCGTGGTCTGGGCATTACCTTCACGCCACAGACGTTTGTCGAAGACGTTATCCACGCCGCCGGTCAGGCTGACGTTTTTCGTCATATCCCAGGTCGCGCTCAGGCCGACGATGCTGTACGGGCTGACTTCACTCGCCGAACTACCGGTTACCGGTTTACCCTGGTAATCGTATTTCTTCGGCTGCTGTTTGCCGTACCAGGTGAAGGTGGACTGCAGCGACAAATCTTCACGTGCCTGCCAGCTCAGCGTTGAGTTCAGCGTGTACTCAGGAATAATCGACAAGCGCTCGCCGGTCTCTTTATTCTTACTTTGCAGCATGTAGGTGATGTTGTTGGTCCAGTTAACGGTTTCGCTAACCGGTACGTTCAACGTCCCTTCCAGACCTTCAACCACCGCTTTAGGAATATTTTCCCACTGATAGATATCGGTGTAAGTCGTCTTCCCTTTGTTGGTGATAGATGTTCTATCGAACGGTACCGTACCCGCTTCAATCTTGTTGCGGTAATCGTTGCGGAACCAGGTTACCCCAGCCAGCCAACCGTCACGCTTGAACTCAAGACCAATCTCTTTGTTGATACTGGTTTCAGCCTTCAGGTCATCGTTGCCCATCATGTAGCAACCAATTCCGGTCGCGGAACCGGTGGCGTAGCAACCCTGGCCTTTACTGTACAGAATGTAGTTCGGGTTGAGCTGGTACAGGCTTGGTGCTTTATAGGCGCGCGCAATCCCCATCTTCAGGGTGAAGTCATCACCCAGCCCCTGGGACAGGTTCAGAGATGGGCTCCAGTTGTCGCCAACGATGCTGTGGTGGTCGAAACGCAGACCCGGCGTCAGCATGGTGCTGTCGGTCAGTTCCATGTTGTTTTCGGCAAACAGGGAGAAAATCTCTGCGTCTGAGTACGGGCTACGGTTGGTGCTGCTCGAACCGGGGATATCGCCGCCCATAAAGGTCTGCGAATTGGACAACATGTCCTTCATGCGTTGCTGGTTCCATTCAGTACCCAGCGTCAGGTTTTGGTTCACCAGCAGATCAAACGGAATGCTGATTTCACTGTGCAGCATGACGTCATTCAGGTCGGCATCGACATATTTTTGTGACGCATTCGGGTCGAAGATCCCTTCCGTACCTCCTGCCAGACCTTCTGGTGTACGGGAGTTACGCGTATGTTCATACTGCACCCAGTTGCTGGTGGTGACGCCGTTATCCCAACCGCCGTTCCAGGTCAAAGAGTAGTTCTGGCGGTAAAGACGGTTGGTCTCTTTCCCGTAGTTATCTTTCACCAGTTGGTTGGTGTTGGTGTTTTGGGTGTCACCCGCATACAGGTTGCCCTGACGGCTATAACCGGCTTCCAGTTCCAGTGACTGGAGCGGGGCGAAATCCCAGCGCACCACGCCGTTAATGTCCTTGTTGATCACCCCTTCACGACCGGCCGGTAAGGTGTTGGCGTAAGTGCCGGTACGTTCTGACTGATGGCCCTGGTTGATGTCCCATGCGTCGGCCTGGGTTTTATCAAGATTACCGTACAGGCGGAAGCTGAAATCCCCGCCCATTGGACCATTCAGGCTAAAGTTGGTGCGTTTGGTCGAACCTTCGTCTTTGTGTTCCGGGGCGTTGAAATAGGTATCCCAGGAGCCGTGCCATTCATTGCTGCCCTTTTTGGTGATGATATTCACCACGCCGCCAGCTGCACCGTTGCCATAGCGTGCAGCGGCAGGACCACGCAGCACTTCAATACGCTCAATCATTTCCGGTGGAACCCAGGCGGTATCGCCACGGGTATCACGCTCGCCGCGCCAGCCCTGACGCACGGAGTTACGGCTGGTAACCGGTTTACCGTCGATCAAAATCAGGGTGTTTTCTGGCCCCATGCCGCGAATATCGATCTGGCGGTTGTTGCCGCGCTGACCGCTGGTTGAGTTACCGGTCAGGTTAACGCCAGGCATGGTACGGATGATTTCCGACACATCGCGAGCGGGAGGGTTCTTACGAATTTCATCAGCGGTAATGGTTGAAACGCCCGGCGCCTGCAGGTTCTGCTGGGCGGCGGTAACGACGATGGTGTCTTCAGGAGAGACAGCGACGCTATCGGTTTGATCTTCTGCCATTGCTGGCAGGGCTACCCCGTAAATCCCTAAATTGACCAATAAGGCCAGTGAATGAATCTTGTTGTTCATTGTATGTCCTGCTGTTCTTTTAGCCACGAGTACCAATGTGCCGTGGTGCGGCATTTGGCCTGATGTCGCCCGCATCTGCGTAAACTATCCATTCCAGAAAAAGTACGCAGCGCCAGGTCGGTTTATAAGTGGTGAAAAACTGTACGCGCTTCCCACAGCGCGACAATACGCTATTGCAAATGCAAATAGTTATCAATAATATTATCAATATATTTCACGCTAGATCATAAAATTTCACAATAAACATGGGGTTATGGCTGTGACGACGTTAAAGATGGGAAGCGAGGCGTGGTGGCAGTCGAAAAAAGGCCCGGAGTGGGAGCGTGAAGACAACGGAAATTATCGGGTAACCTTCTGGTGGCGTGACCCGCAGGGAACGGAAAATGAGTCAGCCATCCATCGCGTTTGGGTTTATATCACCGGCGTCACCGACCACCATCAAAATGCCCCCCCTCAGTCGATGCGACGCATTGATGGAACAAATGTTTGGTGCTGGAGTGTTTCCCTCAGCGCCAACTGGCGTGGCAGCTATTGTTTTATCCCAACAGAGCGCAACGATATCTTTTCCTCGCTTGTGGCAGGCGAAGCACCTGACAGAAACGTGCTGCGTGAAGGCTGGCGGCAATTGCTGCCACAGGCCATTGCCGATCCCCTTAATTCGCTGAGCTGGCAGGGTGGTCGTGGCCACGCGGTGTCTGCGCTGGAAATGCCGGAGGCACCCGTACAGCCTGGATGGGTGCGACCTGAAAACCCAGATTCACCCGCAGTTTGCTTGCAATGGCATAGCGCCAGGCTCGGCAATACGCGTCGCGTATGGGTGTTTACCACCGGCGATGCTCAACCCGAAACGCGTCCGTTGGCTATCCTGCTGGACGGACAGTTTTGGGCACAGAGTATGCCGGTCTGGCCTGCGTTGACTTCACTCACGCATCGCGGACACCTTCCTTCTGCCGTTTATCTCCTGATTGATGCCATTGATACGGCTCACCGCAGCCATGAGCTACCGTGTAATGCGGATTTTTGGTTGGCGGTGCAGGAGGAGCTATTACCACTGGTGAAGACAACGACCGCGTTTAGTGACGATCCGCAGCGCACCGTGGTGGCTGGGCAAAGTTTTGGCGGGTTGTCATCGCTGTATGCCGGGCTGAACTGGCCCGCGCGCTTTGGCTGTGTGCTTAGCCAGTCCGGTTCTTACTGGTGGCCGCATCGCGGTGGTCATCAGGACGGGGCGATCGTCGAGCAACTGAAAAGCGGGAAGGTGAGTGCTCAGGGGCTGCGTATTGTCCTGGAAGCGGGGATCCGCGAGCCCATTATTTATCGCGCTAATCAGGCGTTATATGCCCAGTTACCTTCTGCACCACAGTCTATTTTCTGGCGTCAGGTTGATGGCGGACACGATGCGCTTTGCTGGCGCGGCGGTCTGATGCAAGGGCTAATGACGCTCTGGCAACCGCTTACCGACACGATTTAACCGGACGATGTTCCACGACAGGAGTTGAGTATGGAATTCAGTAACCCCTTCGATAATCCGCAGGGCCAGTTTTACATTCTGCAAAATCACCAACGTCAGTTTAGCCTTTGGCCGCAGCAGTGCTCGCTTCCTGCTGGCTGGCAAATTGCTTGCGAACCCCAATCCCAGGAAGCCTGCCAGCAATGGCTGGAAACAAACTGGACTACGCTTACGACCGCGAACTACGTCGATGTGCAGGAGGCTCCATGACTCAGCGTTTACCGTTAGTGGCGGCTCAGCCGGGGATCTGGATGGCCGAAAAACTCTCCACATTGCCCTCGGCGTGGAGCGTGGCGCACTACGTAGAGTTAACTGGCGAACTGGACGCGTCGTTGCTGGCGAAAGCCGTTGTGGCGGGCCTGGAGCAGGCCGATACCCTGCGGATGCGGTTTAGCGAAGATAACGGTGAGATCTGGCAATGGGTGGATTCTGCGCTCGCCTTTGCGCAACCTGAAATTATCGACCTGCGCGAAAAATCCAATCCACATGAGGCGGCGCGTGCGTTGATGCAGGCAGACCTGCAGCAGGACATACGTGCTGATGGCAATAAGCCGCTGGTTTTTCACCTGCTTATACAGGTGGGAGAAAAGCGTTGGTATTGGTATCAGCGTTACCATCATTTGCTGGTCGATGGCTTCAGTTTTCCGGCCATTACCCGCCAGATAGCCGCAATTTATCGCGCATGGCTACACGGCGAGCCTACGCCAGACTCGCCTTTTACGCCGTTCGCCGAGGTGGTGGAAGAGTATCAACAGTACCGTCAAAGCGATGCCTGGCAACGCGACGGCGCTTTCTGGAGCGAGCAGCGAAAGCAACTCCCGCCTCCTGCCTCGCTGTCGAACAATCCGTTGCCGGGACGATCGGCCAGCGCGGATATTATTCGTATGAAGTTAACCGCGCCTGAAGGGGCGTTTCGTCGGCTTGCGGCACGTATGCCTGACGTTCAGCGTGCGGATCTGGCCCTCGCGCTGGTGGCATTGTGGCTGGGACGTTTATGCAGCCGAATGGATTATGCCGCCGGGTTTATCTTTATGCGGCGCATGGGGTCGGCGGCGTTGACCTCCACAGGACCGGTTTTAAACGTACTGCCATTTGGTGTGAGGCTGGATGCGGTAGAAAGCTTGCCTGTGCTTGCACAACGGCTGGCCGGACAGTTGAAGAAAATGCGTCGGCATCAACGTTATGATGCCGAACAAATCGTTCGCGACAGCGGGCGTGCAGCTGGTGCTGAGCCGCTGTTTGGCCCGGTGCTGAACGTGAAAATATTCGACTATCAGCTGAATATTCCCGGCGTTCAGGCACAAACCCACACGCTGGCGACAGGGCCGGTGAACGATCTTGAGCTGGCGTTATTCCCGGATGAAAACGGTGGGCTGAGTATTGAAATTCTGGCCAATAAACAGCGCTACGATGCAGAAACGCTGGCGCAGCATGCCTCGCGTTTAATCGGGCTTATCGAGCAGTTTGCCGACAATCCGGCGCTATGCTGCGGCGACGCCGGGATGCTGTTGCCAACAGAACATGAGCGGCTGGCGAAGATTAATCACACCACCGTCGAGATCCCGTCCACTACGCTGAGCGCGCTGGTGGTACAGCAGGCCGATAAAACGCCGGATGCCCCGGCGTTGGCCGATGCCCGCTATCAGTTTAGCTATCGCGAAATGCGCCAGCAGGTCGTGGCGCTGGCGAGCCTTTTGCGTGCACGCGGCGTCAAGCCTGGCGACAGCGTCGCCGTGGCATTACCGCGTTCCGTGTTCCTGACGCTGGCGCTGCACGGTATCGTTGAAGCCGGTGCAGCCTGGCTGCCGTTGGATACCGGATACCCGGACGATCGCCTGCGGATGATGCTCGAAGACGCGAAGCCAAAATTGTTGATCGCGACCAATGAGCAACTGGCGCGCTTTAGCGATATTCCTGGGCTGGAAAGTCTGTGCTATGACTCGCCCCTGCCAGCAGAAGATGCTGCTCCGCTGGCGCTATCTCAGCCCAATCATACTGCCTATATCATTTTTACTTCCGGTTCTACCGGTAGACCAAAAGGGGTGATGGTTGGGCAAACCGCCATCGTTAACCGTCTGCTGTGGATGCAAAATCACTATTCGCTGACCGCGGATGATGTGGTGGCGCAGAAAACACCGTGCAGTTTTGACGTCTCGGTATGGGAGTTTTTCTGGCCGTTTATTGCCGGGGCAAAGCTGGTAATGGCAGAGCCTGAGGCGCACCGCGATCCGCTGGCGATGCAGCAGTTCTTTGCCCAATATGGGGTGACGACCACGCACTTTGTTCCCTCTATGTTGGCCGCTTTTGTCGCTTCACTGACGCCGGAAACCGCGCGGGAGAGTTGTGCCTCGCTGAAACGGGTATTTTGCAGCGGCGAAGCCTTGCCTGCAGATTTATGCCGTGAGTGGGAACAGTTAACTCATGCGCCACTGCACAATTTGTACGGACCAACGGAAGCAGCGGTTGATGTGAGCTGGTATCCGGCCTGGGGGGAAGACCTTGCTGCTGTAACCGGCAACAGCGTGCCGATTGGCTATCCGGTATGGAATACCGGTTTACGTATCCTGGATGCCATGATGCGCCCGGTGCCTTTCGGCGTGGCTGGTGATTTATATCTGACAGGGATCCAACTGGCGCAAGGTTATCTGGGCCGTCCGGATCTGACCGCAAGCCGCTTTATCGCCGATCCGTTTAACGCTGGCGAACGCATGTATCGTACCGGAGATGTGGCGCGCTGGCTGGAAAATGGCGCGGTGGAGTACCTTGGACGCAGCGATGACCAGCTTAAAATTCGCGGACAACGCATTGAGCTCGGCGAGATTGACCGGGTGATGCAGCAGTTGCCTGATGTCGAGCATGCCGTTGCCCACGCCTGCGTATTCAACCAGGCGGCGGCGACAGGCGGCGATGCGCGTCAACTTGTGGGGTATCTGGTGTCACAATCGGGTTTACCGCTGGATACGTCAGCGTTGCGGGAAAAGCTGCGTGAAAAACTGCCTGCGCATATGGTGCCGACGGTATTGTTGCAGCTGGCGGAGCTGCCGCTTAGCGCGAACGGTAAACTGGATCGTAAAGCGCTGCCGATGCCGCAGTTGACGTCGCGTACTTCCGGGCGTGCGCCGCGAGCAGGGACTGAAACCACCATCGCGCAGTCTTTTGCGGCTTTGCTGGGTTGCGAGGTGAATGACGTGGCGGCAGACTTCTTTGCGCTTGGCGGACATTCGTTGCTGGCGATGAAGCTGGCGGCACAGTTGAGCCGGGTTTTTGAGCGTCAGGTGACGCCGGGGCAGATTATGGTGGCCTCTACCGTTGAACAACTGAGTGCTCTACTGGAGAGCACTGATGATGAGCAGTCGCAACATATGGGATTTGAGGCACTGCTGCCGCTGCGTGAAAGTCACGGCCCAACGCTGTTCTGTTTCCATCCGGCGTCGGGTTTTGCCTGGCAGTTTAGCGTGCTGTCGCGATATCTCAGCCCGCAGTGGTCGATTGTAGGTCTTCAGTCGCCACGACCGGATGGGCCTATGCAGACGGCGGAAAACCTCGACGCGGTATGCGAACATCATCTGGCAACGTTGATCAGTCAACAACCTCACGGACCTTACTATTTATTAGGTTATTCGCTGGGCGGCACGCTGGCACAGGGGATCGCCGCGCGCTTACATGCCAGAGGAGAGACGGTTGCATTCCTCGGACTGTTGGATACCTGGCCGCCGGAAACGCAAAACTGGCAAGAAAAAGAGGCCAATGGGTTGGATCCAGCGGTACTGGCGGAGATCGAGCGTGAACGCGAAGCGTTTCTGGCGGCGCAGCAGGGGAATGCGTCAGAGGCTTTATTTAACGCAATCGAAGGCAACTACGCCGATGCGGTTCGCCTGCTCACCACGGCACACAGCGTGCCGTTTGCAGGTCACGCTACGCTGTTCGTTGCTGAGCGCACGTTAGTACCGGGTGTCAGTCCTGAACGCAGCTGGTTACCGTGGATATCCAGTCTGGATGTTTACCGCCAGGATTGCGCGCATGTTGATATTATTTCCCCTGCCTCATTTGAGGCGATAGGGCCTGTAATAAATGCACAGATTAATAAATCTGTGTAACAAGACGAATATTGCTATCGCGGTGATCGAACAATTCCATGATGTAAAAAATATGTTATGGAGTTGTTTATTTTTGTGCGGTGCAAGGTGATGAAAGGGGTGAATAAATTCCGAATATAATTTTTGGTAGGGCGACAAGCACAAAGATTGTTTCGGATAATTCTGACTAGCTGGTAGACTTCTCCCACAGGAATGTTTTTCTTTTAGGAAAGTTTTCAGGTCACGCAACATGTCATCATTAAATATAAAGCAAGATAACGTTTCGGAATTTACTGGGTATCCTCAGCCAACGGCAAACGCAAATGAAATCGATTTAGTGAATCTAATCGAAATCTTATGGCGTGCAAGAACGAAAATTATAGCGACCGTTTTCGCCTTTGCTTGTGTGGGTATTCTGGTCTCTTTTCTGCTGCCACAAAAATGGACCAGTCAGGCCGTCGTGACGCCGGCGGAAGCGGTTCAATGGCAGGGATTAGAGAATACGTTGACCAAATTGCGCGTGCTGGATATGGATATTAGCGTTAGCCGTGATGATGTGTTTAACCTGTTTATCAAAAAATTCCAGTCGCCTTCATTGTTAGAAGAGTATCTGCGCTCTTCACCTTACGTGATGGCGCAACTGAAGGGCGCTGATATCGACGAAATGGAGTTGCATCAGGCAATTGTCAGGCTTAGTGAGAAAATGAAAGCGGTTGATACTAACCAGGGTAAGAAGAACGAAACTTCGCTGTATACCGCATGGACGTTGAGCTTTACCGCGCCTCAGGCCGAAGAAGCCCAGTCAGTGCTGAAGGGATATATCCAGTATATTTCTGCCCTTGTGGTGAAAGAAACGCTGGAAGATATTCGCAATAAATTGTCCACCAAAACCAGTTATGAAAAAGAGAGACTGGAGATGGATCGCGTCAGGCTCAAAAACCAGTTGGAAGCAAATATCCAGCGACTGAACTACTCACTGGAGATCGCCAATGCCGCCGGGATTAAAAAGCCGGTCTACAGTAATGGCCAGGCCGTGAAGGATGACCCCGATTTCTCTATTTCGCTGGGTGCTGACGGCATCGAACGTAAATTAGAAATAGAAAAATCAGTAACGGATGTTGCTGAAATTAACGGTGAATTACGTAATCGCCAGTATCACGTAGAGCAACTGTTAGCGATGAATGTGGGTGACGTAACATTTACGCCGTTTAAATATCAACTTTCACCTTCGCTGCCGGTGAATAAAGACGGTCCGGCTAAATCAATGATCGTTATTCTGGCCGCATTACTGGGGGGAATGGTGGCGTGTGGTGGCGTTCTGCTGAATTATGCCATGGTGTCGCGTAAGCAAAAAATGACGTTTATTGATCAGCAACTGGTGTGATGAATTGTCGTATGGCGGCAAGCTGGCCGCCATACTGTAACGCGTGTTATTTGTTGCGTCCAAGCGGCACCACTAACGGCGTTCCGGCAACCGGATCGTCGATAATCATACAGCGCAGTCCATAGATTTTTTCAATAAGCTGCGCGGTGACGATCTCCTTCGGTGCACCCTCGGCAATAATTTTTCCGTCACGCAGCGCGATCAGATGCGTTGCATAGCGACAGGCCTGATTCAGGTCGTGCAAAACGGCGGCCAGCGTATAACCTTTTTCCCGATTTAGCTCACTCAACAGTTCCAGCAGATCGATCTGATGACTGATATCCAGCCAGGTGGTGGGTTCATCGAGCAGCATAATCGACGTTTCCTGCGCCAGCACCATCGCAATCCATGCACGCTGACGTTGTCCGCCGGAAAGGGTATCCACACTTTGTGATGCCAGATGGGTGATACCCGTCGCCTGCATGGCGTTTGAGACCGCAGTTTCATCCTCTTTCCGCCAGCGGGTAAACAGCGGCTGGTGCGGGTAGCGTCCGCGGGCAACCAGCTCCTGTACCGTAATATCTCCCGGCGTGGTGGCGTTTTGCGCCAGCAAACCTATTCTGCGGGCGACTTCTTTGCTGGCATAGTGCTGAATATGCTCGCCATCGAGCCAGACCTTGCCGTGCGCGGGCGTCATCAGACGACTCAGCGTGCGCAGTAGCGTTGATTTCCCGCAGCCGTTTGGCCCGATAATCGCGGTGAAATGGCCGTCGGGAATCGATACATTGAGGTTTTCCGCCACGGTAAACTTGCCATAACCCAGCGTTAACTGGTCGCCACGCAAACGGGCTACTGATTCGATCATTTTTTGCGGGACTCCTGAATTAACAAGACGATAAGATAAATACCGCCGAGGCTTACGGTGACAACGCCCACCGGAAGCTGATAAGGCATAAACAGCTGTTGGGCGCATAAATCCGCCATCAGCAACAGCAACGCGCCGCACAGCGCCGACAGGGTTAATCCCCAGCGCGATGTACCGCTTATACGTCGCGCGATATGCGGCGCGACTAGAGCAATAAACGAGATAGGACCGGCCAGCGCGGTGGCGGCAGCGGTCAGTACCACCGCAACCAGCATCATCATCAGACGTGAACGCTCAACGCTGACGCCAAGCGCACAGGCGCTGTCATCACCCATTTCCAGTAAACGCATCCGGCGTACCAGCAGCGCGGCGCACACCAGCATGATGATAATCAGCGGGGCAGAAGGCCAGGTTTTGGCCCAGGTCAGGCCATTGAGCGATCCGGCGTTCCACAGCCCGGCCGTCAGCGCGGTTTCTAATGATGCTTTCAGCAGTAGCCAGGTGTTGAACGCCACCAGCATGGCGCGAATGCCGATACCGATAATAATAAGCCGGAAGGTGTCGATCCCATTGCGCCAGGCGAGCGCCCAGACCACCAGAGAGGTCAGAATCCCACCCAGCATGGCCGCCAGCGCGATAGCGGTGAGATGCTGTCCGAACAGCACCATTGCCACCAGCACACCGCTCCAGGCTCCGGTATTGAAACCCATCACATCCGGGCTGCCCAGCGGGTTGCGCATCAGCGACTGAAATATTGCGCCGCTCACGCCGAGCGCCGCGCCAATCAATAGCGCCATGAGCACGCGTGGCAAGCGCCATTCGGTCACCACCAGCGTAATACTGCGCGGCGCATCGCCGAGCAGGGCGGCAATAATTTGCTGGGTTTCCAGCGTAACAACGCCGCTACGCAGGCTCCACAAACCAATGACGAGACAACCTGCAACCAGCAGCAGGCTGCTGATTATCAGGCGGCGGGAGAGGTACATCATGCGCCACCTCCGCGCGATTTACGGCGTACCAGAAAGATAAGCACCGGTGCACCGATAAACGCACTGACTACCGACACGCGCAGCTCGCCGGGGACAATCAGGCGACCGATTATATCGGCAATCAGTAACAGAGTAGGCGTTGCCAGTAGGGTTACGGGCAGTGACCAGCGGTGATCCGCCCCCACCAGCCAGCGCGCCATGTGCGGCATCATCAGGCCGATAAAGGCGATAGGACCGACAATCGCGGTCGCGCTGCCGCACAGTACGGTAATAACCAGCAGGCCAATAAACTGCGTGCGAGCGACTTTACTGCCAAGCGCGGTAGCGGTGTCGCTGCCGAGGCTCAGACTATTCAGAGCGCGACTGAGGAACAGTGCGACAGCCGCGGCAATCAGTACCGGTACCAGCACAACTTTCAGCGTTTGCAGGCTGCGGATATCCAGTGAGCCGGCTTGCCAGAAACGCAGCTGATCGTAAACGTCCGGGTTGAGCAGGGCGATGCCGGTGGATAATCCTTCCAGCACCGCGCCCAGCGCAACGCCCGCCAGCGTCAGACGTACTGGGCTTAACTGCCCGCCGCCCTGACTACCGGTAAAAGCTACGATCAGCGATGCAGCCAGCGCACCGCAAAAGGCCATCAGCAGCTGTTCTTGCGCAGAGGAAAAGCCGAACAGCGCGGCCCCCAGCACAATAGCGAAGCTGGCGCCGGAGTTGACACCCAGAATGCCGGGATCGGCGAGAGGGTTACGCGTGAGCGTTTGCATAAGTGCGCCAGCCAGGCCCAGCGCGCCACCGGCGAGCAGCCCCGCCAGTGTGCGCGGCAGGCGCGCGTCCAGCACGATGGTGCAATCAGCACTTTGACAACTGCCGGTGAGCGCATCCAGCACCACGGAGGCAGGTAGCGACTTGGCGCCAATAACCAGACTTAATACCGTGGTGAGAACAAGTAATAACAATAGTCCGGGCACGGCGAAGGCGCGTGTCGCGGAAACAGAGCATGACATATCAACTTCCCTGATAATGATAGTAATTATCGTTATCGATCTTATTTGGATATGTTAGCATGTGCAGCCATCGAATGGATATTGAAAAAGTACCTGGTAAGGCTCTGTAATGAATCGACAATCTTGGCTGCTCAATCTCAGCCTGTTAAAGACCCACCCAGCATTTCGCGCTGTCTTCCTCGCCCGTTTTATTTCCATTGTCTCTCTGGGGCTACTCGGCGTGGCGGTTCCGGTACAGATCCAGATGATGACCCAGTCGACCTGGCAGGTGGGTTTGTCGGTGACGTTGACCGGTAGCGCAATGTTTATTGGCCTGATGGTGGGCGGAGTGCTGGCCGACCGCTACGAGCGTAAAAAAGTGATCCTGCTGGCGCGTGGAACCTGTGGTATTGGCTTTATTGGCCTGTGTCTGAATGCGCTGCTGCCCGAACCGTCGTTGCTGGCGATTTATCTGCTTGGCTTATGGGACGGTTTCTTTGCCTCGCTGGGCGTGACCGCTTTGCTGGCAGCGACGCCAGCGCTGGTTGGGCGCGAGAATTTGATGCAGGCCGGGGCGATTACCATGCTGACGGTGCGTCTGGGATCGGTAATTTCACCGATGCTTGGTGGGGTGCTGCTCGCGACCGGCGGCGTGGCCTGGAACTACGGACTGGCGGCGGCGGGAACCTTCATTACCTTACTACCGCTGCTGAGCCTTCCTGCGTTGCCGCCTCCGCCGCAGCCGCGCGAGCATCCGCTGAAATCGCTGCTGGCAGCATTTCGCTTTCTGCTTGCCAGCCCGCTGATTGGCGGCATTGCGCTGCTCGGTGGTCTGTTAACCATGGCGAGCGCCGTGCGTGTGCTGTATCCGGCGTTGGCGATTAACTGGCACATGTCGAGTGCGCAAATTGGCCTGCTGTATGCGGCTATTCCGCTGGGGGCAGCCGTGGGCGCATTGACCAGCGGACAACTGGCGCACAGCGTTCGTCCGGGACTGATTATGCTGGCATCGACCGTGGCTTCATTTCTGGCTATCGGCCTGTTTGGCTTGATGCCCGTCTGGCAGCTTGGTGTGGTTTGTCTGGCGCTGTTTGGCTGGTTGAGCGCGGTCAGCTCTTTGTTGCAGTACACCCTGTTACAGACGCAGACGCCGGAAGCGATGCTCGGTCGAATTAACGGTTTGTGGACGGCGCAAAACGTCACCGGCGATGCGATTGGCGCGGCGTTGTTAGGTGGTCTGGGCGCGATGATGACGCCGGTTGCTTCGGCAAGCGTGAGTGGATTTGGGCTGGTGATTGTCGGTCTGTTACTGCTGCTGCTGTTGGGAGAAGTGCGCCGATTCCGGCAAGTCCCCGTGAATGTCTGATTGCTTTGTGCTCTATGGTTTGTAGGCCGGATAAGGCGTGAGCCGCATCCGGCGCTGACCATTAAAACAGAGCCGACAGACGTTGCAGCAGCAGCGTGGCGCTGTAGTAGTCGAGACGGAAGGTTTCCGTACCCAGGGCGTAAACGCGTTTATTCTGCACGGCTGGCAGATGCGCCAGAAGCGGATTGGCGTAAATAGCGTCGGCATCTTTGCTGTCGCCTGCAAACAGGAACAGCGCTTCGCCGTTCAGGCCTGCCGCCAGGTTCTCACCGCCAAGCTGGATGATATCGTGGCGTTTGCCCTGACTCTGGCTGGTGTGCAAGTTGGCAGGCAGCGTTGCCAGCGTGAACCCTAACTGCTCCATCAGCTTGCCTTGCGCTGACTCAGGCGTCCACAGGTTGGCGCTGTGCGCCGCGGCGGTATATACCAGCGCGCTGACCGGCTGTGGTGGCAGGGTAATATGTTGCTTAACCGCCTGAAGTTGCTTATCAAACTCGGCAATTCGCGCTGCTGCCTGTTGCTCCTGACCGGTAATTTCACCTAACTGGGTCAGCAGCGACTGCCAGCTTTTATCGTCGTAATTAATGATGAGCGTTGGCGCAATGGTGGACAGCTGATCGTATAGCGCGAGGGCAGAATCTCCCCCTGTGGAGCTTACCAGAATCAGATCTGGCATTTGAGCTGCGACGGCTTCGGCGCTCGGTTCGCCGATATACAGGCGGCTCAGTTTGCGTTCTTTTGCTACTTCGCTCCACTGACGTAAAAAGCCCTGCGCATCGCCGATGCGATTGTTCGGCGTAGTGGCACCGCTGGCAATGACCGGGGCATCAATCGCCAGCAGCGAGCCGGTGAGGGTCACGCTGGTGGACACAATTCGCTGCGGCTTATGCTCAAGCGTATGCGTGCCGCGGCTGTCAGTAACCTGACGCGGCCAGTCGGCGGCGTGACCTGAAGAAATTCCTGAAAGAGATAAACCTGCCAGTAAGAGCACGGTGCGGCAAAAAGAGGGGAGACTCACGAATCGGCTTCCTGTTATCAGTATGAGTAATGCTTCTCATTTTCATTGTTAGCGAGCAAGGATGCAAGCCAAAGTCGCACATTGTGCTACCACAAGAGTTGACATACCGCCGCTTTACTTTTAGGTTAGCGACCGAAAATATAAATGATAATCATTATTAGAGCCTTTATCATTTTTTGGAGGATGATATGGATACGTCACTGGCCGAGGAAAAAACGCAGACTATGCCGACGCTCGCTCCCGACAGTTTTTTCTTTATGTCGCCGTACCGTAGTTTTACGACGTCAGGATGCTTCGCCCGCTATGCGGAACCGGCAATTGATGGCGATTCGCCAGACAGCCCTTTCCAACAGAAAATGAACGAACTGTTTGCTGATGCCAAATCGCAGGGCATCGCGAACCCTGTCATGGTCGGGGCGATTCCCTT
Source organism: Citrobacter sp. B72 (assembly GCF_016894305.1). NCBI lineage: Bacteria > Pseudomonadati > Pseudomonadota > Gammaproteobacteria > Enterobacterales > Enterobacteriaceae > Citrobacter > Citrobacter sp. B72. The sequence continues at coordinate 3,457,197 of NZ_CP069801.1, read as the reverse complement.
TGATACCCGCCAGCCATCATCGCTGTTTATTCCCCAATCATGGCAGAGCTTCTCTCGCACGGCGAAGCAGCAATCATCACGTTACTTTACCGCGCATCAGTCGCTGAACGTCGTTGAACGTAAATCGATCCCGGAACAGGACTTTTTTGAAGATATGGTCGCCCGGGCGGCAGCGCTGACGTCCACTCCAGAAGTCGACAAAGTGGTGTTGTCACGCCTGATCGATATCACCGCCGATGCCAACATTGACAGCGGTGCGCTGCTGGAGCGTCTGGTGGCGCAAAATCCAGCGAGCTACAACTTCCATGTACCGATTGAAGACGGCGGCGTATTGATTGGTGCCAGCCCGGAACTGCTACTGCGCAAAGAAGGTGATCGTTTCAGTTCTCTGCCGCTGGCGGGCTCTGCACGTCGTCAGCCTGATGATGTGCTGGATCGCGAAGCAGGGATCCGCCTGCTGGCGTCTGAGAAGGACCGCCATGAGCACGAACTGGTGACGCAGGCGATGAAAACGGTATTGCGAGATCGCAGCCGTGAACTGCAACTGCCTTCTTCTCCACAGCTGGTTACCACGCCGACGCTCTGGCACCTCGGCACGCCGTTTGAAGGTAAAGCCAACCCGCAGGAAAACGCCCTGACGCTGGCGTGCCTGCTGCATCCGACGCCTGCGCTAAGCGGCTTCCCACATCAGGTTGCGCGCAAGCTTATCGCCGAGCTGGAGCCGTTCGATCGTGAATTGTTCGGCGGTATTGTCGGCTGGTGTGATGCCGAAGGTAACGGTGAGTGGGTGGTGACGATCCGCTGTGCGAAGCTGCTGCGCAATCAGGTGCGTTTTTTTGCCGGAGCAGGAATTGTTCCAGCCTCTTCCCCGGTTGCGGAATGGCGTGAAACGGGGGCCAAGCTCTCCACGATGTTGAATGTTTTTGGACTGCATTAAGAGCCTTGTGGACTGGCTTTAAGGAGCAATAATGAGTATTCCTTTCACCCGCTGGCCGGAAGAGTTTGCCCGCAGGTATCGTGAAAAAGGTTACTGGCAGGATTTGCCGCTGACCGACATTCTGACCCGTCACGCCGACAGCGACCATACGGCGGTTATTGATGGTGAATGCCATCTGAGCTATCGCCAGTTGAATCAGGCCGCTGACAATCTTGCCTGCAGTTTGCGTCGCCAGGGGATCAAACCTGGCGAAACCGCGCTGGTACAACTGGGCAATGTGGCTGAGCTGTACATCACCTTCTTTGCGCTGCTCAAGCTGGGCGTAGCTCCAGTGCTGGCCCTGTTCAGCCATCAGCGTAACGAACTCAACGCCTATGCCAAACAGATTGAGCCGGCACTGCTGATTGCCGATCGCCAGCATACGCTGTTTAGCGGCGACGATTTTCTTAACGCTTTTGTGGCCGAACACAATTCAGTGCGCGTGGTGCAACTGCGTAATGATGAGGGTGAACACAATCTGCAAACGGCGATAAACCAGCCTGCGACAGATTTTTCCGCCACGCCATCGCCTGCTGATGAGGTGGCGTACTTCCAGCTTTCTGGCGGGACGACCGGGACGCCAAAGCTGATTCCTCGCACTCATAACGATTACTACTACAGCGTGCGTCGCAGCAATGAGATTTGCCGCTTCACCGGGGAAACGCGTTATTTATGCGCAATCCCGGCGGCGCATAACTACGCCATGAGTTCGCCAGGCGCGCTGGGCGTATTCCTGGCTGGCGGCACCGTGGTGCTGGCGGCTGACCCGAGTGCCACTCTGTGTTTCCCGTTGATTGAACAGCATCAGGTTAACGCCACGGCGCTGGTGCCGCCTGCGGTGAGCCTGTGGTTGCAGGCGATTGCGGAGTGGGGCAGTAATGCGCAACTGGCTTCGCTGAAACTGCTTCAGGTCGGTGGTGCGAGACTTTCCGCCACGCTTGCGGCACGTATTCCAGCCGAGATTGGCTGCCAGTTGCAGCAGGTCTTCGGCATGGCGGAAGGGCTGGTGAACTATACCCGTCTGGACGACAGTCCTGAGCGCATCATCAATACCCAGGGTCGCCCGATGTGTCCCGATGATGAAGTCTGGGTAGCAGACGCTGACGGCAACCCTTTAGCCCGGGGAGAGACCGGACGCCTGATGACGCGTGGTCCGTACACCTTCCGCGGTTATTTCAAAAGTCCTGAGCATAATGCCAGCGCCTTTGACGCCGACGGCTTTTACTGTTCCGGCGATCTGATCGCTATCGATCCGGATGGTTACATCACCGTTCAGGGGCGTGAAAAGGATCAGATCAATCGCGGCGGGGAGAAGATCGCCGCTGAAGAGATTGAAAATCTGCTACTGCGCCATCCAATGGTGATCCATGCCGCGCTGGTCAGTATGGAAGACGAACTGATGGGTGAGAAAAGCTGTGCCTGGCTGGTGGTGAAAGAGCCGCTGCGCGCGGTGCAGGTGCGCCGTTTTCTACGCGAACAGGGCATAGCGGAATTCAAATTACCCGATCGTGTTGAGTGCGTTGAGTCATTACCGCTGACTCCAGTGGGGAAGGTAGATAAAAAACAATTACGTCAGTGGCTGGCATCACGTTCACTGGCCTGAAGGAGAAATAGAAATGGCAATTCCTAAACTGCAGGCTTATGCGCTACCAACGGCGCTCGATGTTCCGGTGAACAAAGTCGACTGGGCATTTGACCCTGAACGCGCCGCGCTGCTGATCCACGACATGCAGGATTATTTTATCGGCTTTTGGGGCGATAACTGCCCGATGATGGAGCAGGTCGTCGCGAACATCGCCGCGCTGCGCCAGTACTGCAAAGAGCATAACATTCCGGTGTATTACACCGCTCAGCCGAAAGAACAGAGTGATGAAGACCGCGCTCTGCTCAATGATATGTGGGGACCGGGCCTGACGCGTTCCCCGGAACAACAAAAGATCGTTGAGGCGCTGGCGCCGGATGAAGCGGATACCATTCTGGTGAAATGGCGTTATAGCGCATTTCATCGCTCCCCGCTGGAACAGATGCTCAAGGAAACCGGACGTAATCAACTGATCATTACCGGGGTGTATGCGCATATCGGCTGTATGACCACCGCAACGGACGCCTTCATGCGTGACATCAAGCCGTTTATGGTTGCCGATGCGCTGGCGGACTTTAGCCGTGACGAACACCTGATGTCGCTGAAATACGTGGCGGGACGTTCCGGGCGTGTGGTAATGACCCAGGAATTATTGCCGCCACCGGTCCCGACCAGTAAAGATGCGTTGCGCAGCGTTATTCTGCCGTTGCTGGATGAGTCTGAAGAGCCGATGGATGACGAAAACCTGATCGACTACGGGCTGGATTCCGTGCGCATGATGGCGCTGGCGGCGCGCTGGCGTAAGGTTCATGGTGACATTGATTTCGTGATGCTGGCGAAAAAACCGACCATTGACGCATGGTGGGCACTGCTCTCCCGTGAGGTGAAGTAATGGCTGGATTTGATTTTGCCGGGAAAACCGTTTGGGTAACCGGCGCGGGTAAAGGGATTGGCTACACCACGGCGTTGGCATTTGCGAATGCAGGCGCTGAGGTGACAGGATTCGATCGCGAATTTCCTCAGGATAACTACCCGTTTGCGACCGAAGTGCTGGATGTGGCGAATGCCGGACAAGTAGCTAAAGTGTGCCAGCGCGTCATCAAAGCGCGCGAGCGTTTAGATGTGTTGGTCAATGCCGCAGGTATTTTGCGTATGGGGGCCACCGATGCGTTGAGCGCTGAGGAGTGGCAGCAGACGTTTGCGGTTAACGTTGGCGGGGCGTTCAATCTGTTTCAGCAGACGATGGCGCAGTTTCGTCGCCAGCAGGGCGGGGCGATCGTGACCGTCGCGTCGGATGCGGCGCACACGCCGCGTATCGGCATGAGTGCTTACGGCGCGTCAAAAGCCGCGTTGAAAAGTCTGGCGCTGACCGTCGGACTTGAACTGGCGGGCAGCGGTGTGCGCTGTAATGTGGTGTCGCCAGGCTCGACCGATACCGATATGCAGCGCACGCTGTGGGTTAGCGATGACGCGGAGCAACAGCGCATTCGTGGATTTGGCGAACAGTTTAAACTCGGGATTCCGCTGGGGAAAATCGCCCGGCCGCAAGAGATCACCAACACTATTTTATTCCTCGCTTCCGATCTGGCCAGTCACATTACGTTACAGGATATCGTGGTGGACGGCGGTTCCACGCTGGGGGCATGACGATGATCTGGAAGCGTCATTTAACGCTGGATGAACTCAATGCCACCAGCCAGAACACGATGGTGGCGCATTTAGGCATGGTCTACACCCGGCTGGGTGATGATGTGCTGGAAGCCGAAATGCCGGTGGATAGCCGTACGCATCAGCCATTTGGCCTGCTGCACGGCGGCGCATCCGCGGCCCTGGCGGAAACGCTGGGTTCGATGGCGGGTTATCTGATGACCCGCGACGGGCAGTGCGTGGTGGGGACGGAACTCAACGCCACGCATCATCGGGCGGTATCGCAGGGGAAAGTGCGCGGTGTTTGCCAGCCGCTGCACCTTGGGCGTCAAAATCAAAGCTGGGAAATCGTCATCTTTGATGAGCAAGGACGACGCTGCTGCACCTGCCGTTTAGGCACTGCGGTGATGGGGTGAGATCACCCGGCAAAGTAAAATGAAATTGCAGAGTTAACAGGTAAATGAAGTGATCTAGTTAACAATGCAATGTAAATACTCAGTGATACTTCTGGTTTGCATGGTTGTCAGGTTGTTAAATTCAGAAAAGATGTTATAGAAACAAAATGTAACATCTCTCTGGATCGGACAACGGATAACAACTATGAACAAATCAGGGAAGTACCTCGTCTGGACAGTGCTCTCCGTTATGGGAGCATTTGCCCTCGGATATATCGCATTAAATCGTGGTGAACAGATCAACGCGTTGTGGATAGTCGTGGCGTCGGTCTGTGTCTACCTTATCGCTTACCGTTTCTACGGCCTGTACATCGCGAAAAATGTACTGGCGCTTGACCCGACGCGTATGACGCCAGCCGTGCGCCATAACGACGGTCTGGATTATGTTCCCACCGATAAAAAAGTGCTGTTTGGTCACCATTTTGCGGCAATTGCCGGAGCGGGTCCGTTAGTTGGACCGGTGCTGGCGGCGCAAATGGGCTATCTGCCGGGGATGATCTGGCTTCTCGCCGGGGTGGTACTGGCGGGTGCGGTGCAGGACTTCATGGTGCTGTTTGTTTCTACCCGTCGCGATGGTCGTTCCCTTGGCGAACTGGTGAAAGAAGAGATGGGCCCAACGGCGGGCGTTATTGCGCTGGTGGCCTGTTTTATGATCATGGTGATTATTCTCGCGGTACTGGCGATGATCGTCGTGAAAGCGCTGACCCACAGTCCGTGGGGAACCTACACCGTGGCGTTCACCATCCCGCTGGCGATCTTCATGGGGATTTATCTGCGCTATCTGCGCCCGGGCCGCATTGGCGAAGTGTCGGTCATCGGTCTGGTGTTCCTGGTGTTTGCCATTATTTCCGGCGGCTGGGTGGCTGAAAGCCCGACCTGGGCACCGTACTTTGACTTTACCGGCGTACAGCTGACGTGGATGCTGGTGGGCTACGGTTTTGTTGCCGCCGTCCTGCCGGTGTGGCTGCTGCTGGCCCCGCGTGATTACCTCTCTACCTTCCTGAAAATCGGCACCATCGTTGGTCTGGCGGTAGGGATTCTGATCATGCGTCCGACGCTGACCATGCCAGCGCTGACCAAGTTTGTTGACGGTACTGGCCCGGTCTGGACCGGTAACTTGTTCCCGTTCCTGTTTATTACCATTGCCTGTGGTGCGGTATCTGGCTTCCATGCGCTGATCTCCTCCGGCACCACGCCGAAGATGCTGGCTAATGAAGGGCAGGCCTGCTTTATCGGCTACGGCGGAATGCTGATGGAATCCTTTGTCGCCATTATGGCGCTGGTTTCCGCATGCATCATCGATCCGGGCGTGTACTTTGCGATGAACAGCCCGATGGCGGTGCTGGCTCCTGCGGGCACGGTTGACGTAGTGGCTTCTGCGGCGCAGGTAGTCAGCAGTTGGGGCTTTGCCATTACGCCAGACACCCTGCATCAAATCGCCAATGAAGTGGGTGAGCAATCCATCATCTCCCGCGCAGGTGGTGCGCCGACGCTGGCCGTCGGGATGGCGTACATTCTGCACGGCGCGCTGGGTGGCATGATGGATGTGGCGTTCTGGTATCACTTCGCCATTCTGTTTGAAGCGTTGTTTATTCTGACGGCGGTAGATGCCGGTACACGCGCCGCGCGCTTTATGCTGCAGGACTTGCTGGGCGTGGTATCACCGAGCCTGAAACGTACCGATTCGCTGCCTGCAAACCTGCTGGCTACAGCGCTGTGCGTGCTGGCCTGGGGTTACTTCTTACACCAGGGCGTGGTGGATCCTCTGGGTGGTATTAATACCCTGTGGCCGCTGTTTGGTATCGCTAACCAGATGCTGGCCGGTATGGCGTTGATGCTCTGTGCTGTGGTGCTGTTCAAGATGAAACGCCAGCGCTACGCATGGGTGGCGCTGGTGCCAACGGCCTGGTTGCTAATTTGTACCCTGACCGCTGGCTGGCAGAAAGCGTTTAGCCCGGATGCGAAAATCGGCTTCCTGGCTATCGCCAACAAGTTCCAGGCGATGATCGACAGCGGTAACATTCCGGCGCAATACACCCAGTCGCAACTGACGCAACTGGTGTTTAACAACCGCCTGGATGCGGGTCTCACCATCTTCTTCATGGTAGTCGTTGTGGTGCTGGGTCTGTTCTCCATCAAAACTGCGCTGGCAGCATTGAAAGAGGACAAACCAACGTCGAAAGAGACACCGTACGAGCCGATGCCTGAGAATGTCGAAGAGATCGTGGCGCAGGCGAAAGGCGCGCACTAATATTCTCTTAACCAACCAGCCCTCTCCTGAGCGGGGAGGGCGTTTGTACGACAGGGAAACACTATGTTTGAAACACTCGCCAAAGCCGGGAAGTATTTAGGTCAAACCGCCCGATTAATGATAGGTATGCCGGATTACGACAACTATGTTGAACATATGCGCGTCACGCATCCGGACCAGACGCCAATGACCTACGAAGAATTTTTCCGTGAGCGCCAGGATGCACGATATGGCGGGAAAGGTGGCGCGAAGTGCTGTTGATTTTTTGCCGGATGGCGTTGATGCTTATCCGGCCTACCACAATGCTCTGACCGTAGGCCTGATAAGGCGAAGCCGCCATCAGGCAACCCGCACCATAATCACACCGTAAACGACTCCACCTTTTCGAATGCTGCGCGCAGTGTCTCCGGCGTTAACGTTACCGGCAGGGCGTGAATGGACTCCACCGGGCGCAGAGTGTGCGCAATCACTTTGTCGATTTCGGCGCGGTTATTTATGTCCACTTGCAGTTGAGCTAATCGGGTTGGCAGGTTGAATCGCTGATAAGCAGTAATTAACTGCGCCAGCACATCATCTTGTCCCAGCAGCGCGCTCTGCACCAGGATGCCGTACGCCACTTTGGTGCCGTGTAAAAACTTCTCGGTTTGTGGGAGGACGGTCAGGCCATTGTGAACAGAATGCGCCGCCGCCACGCGTGTGTAGCGCTCGCCCAGACCACCAACCATGCCGCCTCCGGCAATAATCGCATCTACCACATCGCAAAACGTGCGGCTTAGCGTGCCTTGTTGTTTGTCTGCCAGCGCCTGCTCGCTGCTTTCCAGCAGGACGTCGCGGATGGTCTGCGCAGCTTGAATACCCAGACGTACTGTCAATGGCAGTGTTTCCGGCTGAGGTGCGAGCACGACGGCTTCATACCACTTTGCCAGCGTGTCGCCGATCCCCGCCAGTAAGTATTCTTCTGGCGCATTGAGAACGATCCCGGGTTCGACCAGCACGAGGAAGTTCGCGTCAGCGAAAATTTCGAAATGTAGTGCCTGGCCCGCATCGTTATACCAGACGGAGAGCGGCGTCCAGGCAGCGCAGGTCGCCGCGATAGTAGGAATACCGACAAACGGCAGATCCAGACGACGGGCCAACGCTTTAGCGGTGTCGAGCAATGTACCGCCACCCACGCCAATCACCACACTGCGATCCTCTCCCGACTCTTTTGCCAGTTGAGCAACATCGGTTTCGCTGCAATGTCCTGTAAACAGCAGGCGTTTAGCCTCGGCAAGATGAAAAGCCTCTGGCAGGTAAGGGCGGGCCGCATCGATGGCGCGTTCACCATAAACCCACACGGCGCGTGAAAGTTGGTCGGCAGAGAAAAAATCGTTCAGTCTCGACAGGCTGCCAGGATGGGAAAAATAGTTGGCTGGGCCGGCGACGACGCGAATCTCGGTATTACTCATGTTGTGTTGTCCTTTTGGCTGTCCTGTCCAGGCAGGTTATTTTTATATAGACGTCTGAACGTCTTGATTGCCAAATACTAGCATCGTGCTATAGTGGCTTCAACCACAACATCACACGCTGGGATAACAATAATGAGTAATAACCCGCTGATTCCGCAAAGCAAACTGCCTAATCTGGGCACCACTATCTTCACGCAAATGAGTGCGCTGGCGCAGCAGCATCAGGCCATTAACCTCTCGCAGGGATTTCCTGATTTTGACGGTCCACTCTTTTTGCAAGAGCGTCTGGCGTATCACGTCGCGCATGGCGCAAACCAGTATGCGCCGATGACGGGCGTGCAGCCGCTGCGCGAAGCCATCGCGGATAAAACGGCAGATCTGTACGGCTATAAACCTGACGCGAATAGTGAAGTGACTATCACGGCGGGGGCAACGGAAGCATTGTATGCCGCGATCACTGCGCTGGTGCGCCCTGGTGATGAGGTGATTTGTTTCGACCCGAGCTACGACAGCTATGCGCCTGCGGTTGAATTATCCGGCGGTGTGGTTAAACGTATCGCCCTGCAACCACCGGCTTTTCGCGTCGACTGGCAGGCGTTTGGTGCCTTACTCAGCGACCGTACCCGCTTGGTTATCCTGAACACGCCACATAACCCTTCTGCCACTGTGTGGCATCACGCCGATTTTGACGCGCTGTGGCAGGCGATTAAAGAACGCGAGATCTTTGTCATCAGCGACGAAGTTTATGAGCATATCTGTTTCGCCAAACAGGGGCATGCCAGCGTGCTGGCACATTCAGAGCTGCGGGAACGCGCTGTTGCTGTTTCATCGTTTGGTAAGACCTACCATATGACCGGCTGGAAGGTCGGATACTGCGTTGCGCCAGCCGCCATTAGCGCTGAGCTACGAAAGGTGCATCAGTATCTGACGTTTTCCGTCAACACGCCGGCTCAACTCGCACTGGCGGATATGCTACGAGAAGATCCTGCACACTATCGCGAGCTGCCCGCGTTTTATCAGAAAAAACGCGACGTGTTGGTGAACGCACTGCGTGATAGTCGGCTGGAAATTCTGCCCTGTGAAGGCACATACTTTTTACTGGTCGATTACAGCGCCGTTTCCTCGCTTAACGACGTGGAGTTTTGCCAGTGGCTGACCACTGAAGTGGGCGTGGCGGCAATTCCGCTGTCGGTGTTCTGCGCCGATCCTTTCCCGCATAAACTGATTCGCCTCTGTTTTGCCAAGCAAGAATCGACGCTGTTAGCGGCAGCAGAGCGTCTGGTTTCGTTATAGCTATTTCACGGTCCAGGCTTTGGAGAATCGACGGTCGGCAAACAACGCTTGCAGGCCGTTGATTTGCTTCAGGCGTAACACCTCGTCGCTGTCCATACCAAGATCCTTGCCAATTCTTTCTTCACTCCATCCCAGTTGCGATAGCTCGCGGACAATCTCGGACATGGCGTGGATTTGATGACGCCCGCGGGCGCGGTTGTGGCGAATGGTTGCCGCCATACGCTCATGGCGTTCGCGTTCTAAACAGGCAACCGGCAGATATCCTTTCAGCCTGGGCCTCAGTGAGGCTTTGGCTTTACCTAACTCGTGGCGGTGGAAACCGTCGACAATTTCGTATTCTTCAGCCGTTGAGTGAACCACTACAATGGGCTGCGTAAACCCGTCAGCTTCGAGGGACTTCAGCAGCAGCTTTTTCTCCGGTGGCGCAACGTTATTGGGGTTGTAGTCATTGGGTGAAATATGATCATTTTTAACCCAAAGTACGCAATCTACGGGCTCCTCGCGAAAGGGACTGACGCTGTGTATTGCCTTTCTGAATTCATTTATGGCTTCAATTCTCTCTGGTTCTGATAAACCAGAAAGAAAGCCGAGGAGTTCCTGAGTTAATCGCTGTTGCATAAGAGTCCCCATTCCTGGCGTTTTGTTTTCATACGCTCATTGTAGCGTTGATAGTTTTTGGGTTTCGTTGGACTAAATGAGAGAGCCCGGCACCAATAGTCGTTATTCAGCAGGACCTTACAGATACGCCGCCACGACGGAATATCCACTGAACCAATATCTCTTTCCTGGGTTTGTGGGATATTCTCCATGCCTTTTTTCTTATACCACTGTAAATAGACGGCGATTTTGTTGCGATAATGTTCGGCGGTCGTTTCCGGCATACTCTTCAATAACAGCATGGCGTATTCCTGCCAGCTTAAATGTTCGGGTTTTAATATTTTGCGGTGACCGTAAAAATGGTTGTCCTGACCAGCATATATCCCGCCACTTTTTACCCCGCTGACGCGGGAGCACATCATTGCCCAGCGTTCAGGCTCAATAACATGGTAAAGCCACAGCCCCTGGCGTTGTTCTGGTCCAAAGGGTTCGCAGATACGCATGTATCGCGTGGGAACCCCTGCCTGATACATCAGGTTGTACAGGGGATTACACGGGAGCATTGACTTCGCAAACCACGTCCAGATGTCAGCAGTTTTCCAGTCATAAATAGGATAAATATACCAGGTATGCCCACCGGGGGCGCTGGTGGTCCAGGGTTTGTCATCGGCAAAACGCTGTTTTTTCGAGTTCGCAATGGCGACAAAACGATTATATGACTCATCGGCGCGGATCCCGACCATCATGGCGGCCGGTCGTTTCTGCGAAAACCATTCAGCGAACTCACGAACAAATTGCTCGAAAGTCATACCGGGTTGATAGAAAGAGAAAAACTCGGGATCGGTAATGGCATCTGCGGGCGGTTGGCGCACCCATTGAGTACCCGGTTCCCAGCATTGCCATTCAGGCTGAAATTGTGACAGTGAATTTTGCGTCGTCAGTGGCAATGCAACCCAATAAAATTCTTCGATGATATCGGAATAACTCTCGCGTAGCGCCTGGACATAGTCGATAGTGCAGGAAAACTGAGCCTCCCAGTCGATAAATAAGACGTTTATTTTTTTCTGTAACTGGCGGGCAATGGCGGCGGTCAGATGTAACATTAACCCCGAATCTTTACCTCCAGAGAAAGAAACGCAGACACGCGGTAGAGTCTCAAGCGTCCAGGTAATGCGTTCCTTTGCTGCTTGCAGAACATTTTTATCCAACGGTATTTTATAAACAGACATATCAAATCCATATCGAATTTTTATTATTTGCAGCCATAATAAATGTCCGTAATAAGATAGGCTTTTTCTTGCGACATGCAATATTTAAATATATTCATTATTTGCATGTAATGTCACCGTTATATGTTTTGTATGAATTTAAATGCGTTATCATTAACTATCTAAAGATAGTTTGTTTATGTAATCTGCAAAGGCTTTGTTATTAAGTGATGCGCGGTTATACATGATGAATAGTTTAATTTTTGGCAATTCAAAATCGGTTTTTATTTCTTTAAAGTTCAATGCTGGTTGATAAAGTTCATAAATTTGTTTGGGGAGAAAGCCAATAATATCCGTAGTGGCGATAACGTTAGCAATCGAGAGTAAGGAATCGCTACTAAAACCGACGTTATGGAATACCATCGATTCACTGACACGGGAACGATAATCTTTAATACCCTGTTCTTCAGAGGAAAAATATGTAAACTGTTCTTGTTGGATTTGTTCGAGTGTACTCGTTTCATTTATTCTGGGGTGGTTGCCGCTGCATACTAAAACACACTCAATGGTCTTAAAATGAGTGCATACAATAGACCGATTGTGGACCGGTGTTATTGAAATAACCAGATCGGCTTTACGATATGCAAGGATATTTTCAGCCGATTCTGCTGACATCAATATATCATGATGTTCAATTTCAATATCTGAGTTTTCTCTGAGGTTATTAATTAAAGATGTCACATTCAGATTGGTTGTAATTTGTGGGCTGTAGATGACGAATTTATTTTTCAGGCTGGAACCGTGCATGATATTGATGGTTTGTTCCAGATTGTTGAGATTTTTTTCAAGGTGAAGATGAAGATTTACCCCTGTGACCGTAGGCGTAATGCCTTTGCCTGAGCGAATAAACAGGGGATCGTTAAACTGTGTACGCAGTCGCTGTAATGACTGGCTGACGGCTGAAGGGGTGATATACAGTGTTGCCGCAGCTTTACTGATGCTCAAATGTTGATAAATACATTCAAAAATTACCAACAGGTTAAGATCGAATTTTTTGAGGTCATAGAGGTTAGCCATGCATACCTTCCTGTGATGGTAATGTATTGGGTAATTCAATTATTGAATAATTTAAATTCTAATCATTCTTAGAATTTATGTTTATAGCTTAATGAATGATTAACTTAAACTAAAATAACACAGATTGCTTGATAGTTAAGATAAAAATATATTTAAAAGAGTGATTGAAATGAGAACCATAACAATCACTCATTTTGTTACCTTTATTTATTCCCCATAATAATATTTAATTTTTCCTTATCGGGTAATCCCACTTCCTGTTGTAACGTATCGTCTTTGCTCATGTAGTAGATCGCGGGCGTCACATTAGCACCTAAATCATCCATGATTTTTTGGTTGATATTCAGTACCTTCATCTGTTCTGGATGGACTGAAGCCGGGATTTCCAGCTTCATTTTCCCGCCGGATGCTTCATAGTCATGCCAGGTCTTGGCCGGATCTTCGGATGCCAGGATCGCAGCAGCAGTTGCCGGGCTTTCAGGCTTGATCACGCCAACCAGCAGCGTACGCAACTGAACTTTACCGGAATCTACCCATGGGCGCGCCTGCTGCCAGAACTGTTTGCAATAAGGACAGAAGGGATCGGCAAACACGTAAACGATGACCGGGGCCTCTTTTTTCCCGTCCAGAATCCACGACGCTTTTTCCATTCGCTGCCACATCTCACGTCCGGCAGGGGCATAGATCTCTTTTTCTATGAGCGCATTACTGAGGTTTTCGCCTTTTTCATTATACATGTAGCCGGAGATGGCATGTTTACCGTCAGGCGTGACATAGATAGTGACCCCCATGTCCTGGTATTTTCCCAGATAGCCTTTCATTCCACCCGGTGCGTCGAAGGGCTTCAGGATGGTAATTCCCTGTTTCTCAATGGCTTTAACAGGGGCAGGGAGCTCCTCTGCGTGCACGATAGCGGGGAGAAGAGTTAAGAGTAAGATGCGTTTAAACATTGATTTTCCTTATAAAATCAGCAGGAAAGTGGGCTTAATTGCAAAACCTATCACAGCCATAGGTAAGATCGACGGTCTGTCGATTGCCCTTTCTTTAGTTGGGTGATGTAATCCCCATCGCTGTTACGACCTTTGTTAAGGTAATGTAGAGCGCAACACATAGCCAGCTCTGCTGGCACTGACGTTACCTGCGGGTAGCTCGGGTAATGAGGCTCCCTGCAAAGGGGGCCTTTTTTACTTTTATCTTTAGGTTCACAACATGAGTTTGAGTGAGTTGTTAGTTAACGCTTATTGATTTGATAAAGGAAACGCATTAGCCCTGCGAAGAGATTTTCGTTAACTTATCTCTCAACGAAAACACGGAGGAAGTACAGATGTCTTTGATTAATACCAAAATTAAACCTTTCAAAAACCAGGCGTTCAAAAACGGTGAGTTCATCGAAGTAACCGAGAAAGATACCGAAGGTCGCTGGAGCGTCTTCTTCTTCTACCCGGCTGACTTTACTTTCGTATGCCCGACCGAGCTGGGTGACGTTGCAGACCATTACGAAGAACTGCAGAAACTGGGCGTAGATGTGTATTCCGTTTCTACCGACACCCACTTCACCCACAAAGCATGGCACAGCAGCTCTGAAACCATCGCAAAAATCAAATACGCGATGATCGGCGACCCGACTGGCGCCCTGACCCGTAACTTCGACAACATGCGTGAAGATGAAGGTCTGGCTGACCGCGCAACCTTCGTTGTTGACCCGCAGGGTATCATCCAGGCAATCGAAGTTACTGCTGAAGGTATCGGCCGTGATGCGTCTGACCTGCTGCGTAAAATCAAAGCCGCACAGTACGTCGCTTCCCACCCAGGTGAAGTTTGCCCGGCGAAATGGAAAGAAGGTGAAGCAACCTTAGCGCCATCTCTGGACCTGGTTGGTAAAATCTAAGTCGCGTAGTTTGTAGGCCGGATAAACGTAGTGCATCCGGCATTCCACAGGCGCAAATTTGCGCCTGTTTCATTCCAGCACCATGACGCAAGTTGCATTAATGCAGTCCCGCAAAATCGGCTTGCATGATGATGTTTTCAGAGAGGGAAGAAGAATGCTCGACACAAATATGAAAACCCAGCTCAGGGCTTACCTTGAGAAACTGACCAAACCTGTTGAGCTGATTGCGACGCTGGACGACAGCGCTAAATCGGCAGAAATCAAGGAACTGCTGACTGAAATTGCTGAACTGTCAGAAAAAGTCACCTTCAAAGAAGACAATACTCTGGCGGTGCGTAAGCCATCGTTCCTGATTACCAATCCTGGCTCTCATCAGGGGCCGCGCTTTGCGGGTTCTCCGCTGGGCCATGAGTTTACCTCTCTGGTGCTGGCGCTGTTGTGGACCGGTGGCCATCCGTCAAAAGAGGCGCAGACGTTGCTGGAGCAGATCCGCGATCTCGACGGTGATTTTGAGTTTGAAACCTATTATTCACTTTCCTGCCATAACTGCCCGGACGTGGTGCAGGCGCTGAACCTGATGGCGGTGCTGAACCCACGTATCAAACATACGGCGATTGACGGCGGTACTTTCCAGAACGAAATCACCGATCGTAACGTGATGGGCGTTCCGGCGGTATTTATGAACGGCAAAGAGTTCGGTCAGGGGCGTATGACGCTGACTGAGATCGTGGCGAAAGTGGATACTGGCGCAGAAAAACGTGCGGCTGAAGAGCTGAATAAGCGCGATGCTTATGACGTATTGATTGTCGGTTCTGGTCCTGCTGGTGCGGCGGCAGCGGTGTACTCTGCACGTAAAGGCATTCGCACCGGTCTGATGGGCGAACGTTTTGGCGGTCAGGTCCTTGATACTGTTGATATTGAAAACTATATCTCAGTACCGAAAACTGAAGGTCAGAAACTGGCAGGCGCGCTGAAAGCACACGTTGATGATTATGATGTCGATGTGATTGACAGCCAGAGCGCGAGCAAACTCATTCCAGCAGCGCAGGAAGGCGGTTTGCATCAGATTGAAACGGCCTCCGGCGCGGTGCTGAAAGCACGTAGCATTATCATCGCCACCGGCGCGAAATGGCGCAACATGAACGTTCCGGGTGAAGATCAGTATCGCACCAAAGGCGTAACCTACTGCCCGCACTGTGATGGCCCGCTGTTTAAAGGCAAGCGTGTTGCGGTGATTGGCGGCGGTAACTCCGGCGTTGAAGCGGCTATCGACCTGGCAGGTATTGTTGAACATGTGACGTTGCTGGAGTTTGCCCCTGAAATGAAGGCCGACCAGGTGCTGCAAAATAAGCTTCGCAGTCTGAAAAACGTCGACATCATTCTGAATGCGCAAACGACAGAAGTGAAAGGCGATGGCAGCAAAGTTACTGGCCTGGAGTATCGTGACCGTGTGAGCGGCGATGTTCACAATGTGGAACTGGCCGGTATCTTTGTTCAGATTGGTCTGCTGCCGAACACCAACTGGCTCGAAGGCGCCGTTGAACGTAACCGTATGGGTGAAATCATCATCGATGCCAAGTGCGAAACCAGCGTGAAAGGCGTTTTCGCTGCCGGTGACTGCACCACCGTACCGTATAAGCAGATTATCATCGCGACCGGTGAAGGTGCGAAGGCATCGTTAAGTTCGTTTGATTATCTGATTCGCACGACAGTAGCATAAAAAAAGTAAGACTCACCTGCACTATAAAAACCCCTGTCAGGCGTTAACCTGGCAGGGGTTTTCTTTAGCAAATCAGTGGCTGTTAACGAACAACCAGCACTGGCAAAGTCGCGTGTCGAACAACGCTGGAAGCGTTTGAGCCGAGCAGATGGGTGCTGATTGATGGGTTACGCGACCCAATGACAACGACATCCGCATTCAACTCTTCACCCAACTCGTTGACCACGTCACGGACGCTGCCAAAGCGGACATGTTGTTTAATACGGGAAGGATCGATGCTGAAGTGACCGACCATCGTTTGCAGACGGGTTTCCGCTTCGTGTTGCAGATGCTCTTCAAAACGACGGACATCGGCTGCAAAGCGGTGCAGGCTTAAGCTCGCTGAGCCTGGCAGCACATGCAGTAGATGGATAACCCCTTTATCCTGGGCCAGAAATTCTGCATGGCGAATAGCCTTGTCGCTCAGTTCCATTTCGAATACATCAACAGGCATTATGATTGTGTTGTACATAAACATTCTCCTTGTCATTACATGAACACATAACAGCATAGTATTAAAAATGATTCTGTCAGTCACGACACAGATTTATGTTTTGCGAACAGGAAAGAAAGCGAGGAGCAGGGAGATCTAACCGGAAAGAGGATGCGGATGCATCCCCTGTAAGATAAAGCGAGTGGCTTTGATAAGACAGAGTTAGCGCAGGTAGTCGCCTGCAGCTTCAGGCTGATACTCAAGCTCGATAACTTCGAGGTGCGTTGAGGTCCCGCCTGGCAGTTCCCAATGAATGGTATCACCCACGCGTAGCCCCAGAAGTGCAGCGCCGACAGGTGCCATTACCGAAAGCTGTGTGTTGCTGTCAGTCATAGTGGCCGGATACACCAGGGTACGCACACGGACTTCGCCATCACTCAGATTGCGGAATTTCACGCGGCTGTTCATGGTCACGACGTCGTGCGGCATGGTTTCTGGAGAACACATTTGGGCACGATCCAGCTCGGCGTTCAGGGCGTCGGCAATCGGTAAACCAGCAAACGCAGGTTGCTCCAACAGGCGGTCAATGCGTTCCGCATCGAGGTCGTTAATGATGATAGTTGGTCTGGACATTTATTACTCCATGTCGTCGATACTGCGGGTGCGCAGGTAAATAATCCCAAAAGAAAACCCTCACCGTCAGGCGGCAAGGGTTTAGCTTTTATGATGATACTGAGACTTACCCCATGTTTGAAGTGATTTAGTTCACATTCAGGTAAATCATCAATATTGTCGCATATGGTGTGATTTTAGCCGAAAAACGTGATCGTTCTCCAATTTGCATTATGCTTTTTAAGCGCTCGCAGCGGGCGCGTCAAACAACTCAGTGTTCCGCGACAGGAGATCTCATGAGCCAGTACGACAAACTTACCTTGAAAGACGGCAGCTATTTGCATTTTAAAGACTGGGGAAGTGGACAACCTATTGTGTTTAGTCACGGTTGGCCGCTGACGGCAGACGCGTTTGAAGATCAGATGCTGTTCCTTGGATCGAAAGGATTTCGTGTGATCGCCCATGACAGGCGCGGACATGGGCGTTCGGCCCAACCCTGGGATGGACATCATATGGATCAGTATGCTGACGACCTGGCTGAACTTACCGCGCATCTCAATCTTAAAGATGCCGTACATGTCGGACACTCTACCGGCGGTGGGGAAGTGGCTCGTTATATTGGCCGGCATGGGACGCAGCGGGTGGCAAAAGCGGTGTTAATTGGCGCGGTGACGCCCATCATGATCAAGACTGACTTTAACCCAAATGGCGTGCCGAAAGAGGTATTCGATGGCATCCGTGAGGGGGTTGTGAACGATCGCGCCGCCTTTTTCTATGAACTGACCGCTGCATTCTATGGCTACAATCGTCCAGGCGCAAAAGAGTCGAAAGCCGTCAGGGAAAGTTTTGTTGAACAAGGTTTACAAGGTTCCATCAAAGCGTTGTACGACTGTATACTCGCGTTTTCGGAAACGGATCTGCGTGAAGACCTCAAAAAGATGACCATCCCGACGCTGGTGATCCACGGTGATGACGATCAGATTGTCCCGTTTGAAACCTGCGGAAAGGTCGCGGCGGAAATACTGCCGGACTCGCAGTTGAAGGTATATGTCGGCGGCTCGCATGGCATCTGCACCACCCATAAGCAACAGATCAACGGTGACCTGCTCAACTTTATTCAGTCGTAATCGTTGGCAGATTGTTCTACGCTGATCTTCTTTTTCCAGGGGGATGAGCGAAGCATAATTTGTGCTGCGCTGACGTTAACTTCAACAGGGAACGCTATGTATTTCTATCAACCGTCACAGGGACACGGCTTACCGCATGATCCGCTAAATGCCATCATTGGACCGCGCCCGATTGGCTGGATTGCGTCGCGTGACGGCAACGGTCGGCACAATCTGGCACCATACAGTTTCTTTAACTGTTTTAACTATCATCCGCCGATTATCGGTTTCGCCAGCAGCGGCTGGAAAGACAGCGTGCAGAATATTATCGAAACTGGTGAATTTGTCTGGAACCTGACGACTCTTGAGTTGGCCACTGCGATGAACGAAACGTCAGCCAGCTTGCCGCACGGTGAGGACGAGTTTTTTGCCGCCGGGCTTAGCAAGGCAGATAGCCGGATAGTCAACGTGCCGCGCGTGGCGCAAAGCCCGGTCAATTTTGAGTGCCGCTTATCGCAAAGCCTGCAACTGACTACTGCTGATGGCTCACCGGTTGAAACCTGGCTGGTGTTGGGGGAAGTGGTAGGCATTCACATAGATGAAACGCTCCTGGAAGACGGCATCTATCAGACGGCGAAAGCGAAGCCGGTACTGCGTGCAGGTGGGCCAACGGCGTATTATTCGATCAGTGAAACACATCGTTTTGATTTAGTTCGCCCGGACGCCCGTGCAAAACGCTAAGTTTACGGACCGACGCCAGCTCGCAGCGTCGGTCGCAAGTTTCAGTATCCCACTTTGTCGATAATAAACTGTTTACCGCAGCTACCCGGATGCGGTTGCGGTAAGAATGACTGGGCAGATAACGTCTGGTTGATGTTGTCGGCTTTCAGGGATAACTGGATCTCAGTGAGATACGCTGGATTGCCGTGGCAGCTTAGCTTCACAGCTTTGACGTTTTCTTTGCCCCAGCTTTTGGCAACGGCGGCGTCAAATGCGTTACGGCTGACGGTTTTGCCGTAGTTTTCCGCCAGGAATTTGCCCACCTCGCTGTCCTTAACCTCATTATTCAGCCGCACCATCGTGCCGAAGTACGCGTCGGGATCAAAGCCGAAACACGCGCCATGTTTGGCATACTCGTAACGTTCCAGACAGGATCTTCCACCAGCACCAGGCATTACGGTGCTGAGTTTTGCCGCGCTTTCCAGCGACAGCCCGGTTTCGGGGGCCGCGCATTTACGGCTGGCGCGCGCTTCAGGCAGGTTGGGAATAGGGCGAGTCGCGCAGCCAAAACGCATCCAACGGCGATTGTCTACTCCACGGGCAGCAATGGATTTAGGCAGGCTGGGCCATAAACCGTGAACGGTCAGAAAATCCGCTTTGTCTGCGCTCTCTTTTTGCAGACGACATTCGTCAGGCTCCTGACGATTACGCTCATGTTGGCTCTGACAAAATCCGGTTTGCCAGGAGAGAGCCAACACGTAGCTGTCAAAATCAGTGTACTGTTTTGCCTGAAGTTCATCGGCCTGAGCTGCAGAAACTGGTAGCAGGAGTGCTGCCAGCAACGAAGAATAACGCCATGTTGATGTCATGATGATTTCGGACACTTATATAAATTCTGAATATCATCTATTTAATCATAAAAAATGCCAGTCAGGTTTAGCTGACTGGCATCATTTTCATCAGGCATGAACGGGAATGATTAGCTCCACATTGCCAGAATCGGCCAACCGACCAGCAGAAGCATAGCGATGTAGATAACGCCGAAGATAGCACCCAGACGCCAGTAGTCTTTGGACTTCACATAACCACAGCCGTAGATGATAACGCCAGGGCCTGTTGCATATGGAGTCAGACAGCCCATGATACCGATGGACAGTACCAGCAGGATACACAGGTGTTCCATTGGCACGCCCGGGATACCTTTACCGACGGCCAGAATAACCGGCAGCATGGTGGCGGTGTGAGCGGAAAGGCTGGCAAACAGGTAGTGAGCAAAGTAGAACACCAGCACCAGAACGATCACGGTCGCGTTAGGCGAGAAGCCTTCCAGGTGCGTGCTCATAGTGTTGGCGAACCAGTCGATGAAGCCTGAACGGGTTAATCCATTCGCCATAACGACCAGCGTGGCGAGGTTAACCAGAGTGTTCCATGCGCTGTTATAACGGGTAATGTCTTTCCACGGTACAACGTGCAGCGCCAGCATCAGGGAGACAGCCAGCAGGCCCACTGCGGTTGCATCAATCAGTTTACCACCGAAGACCCACAGGCCCAGGCTGAGCAGTACCAGACCGATCAGCGTTATCTCTTTACGGGTAAGTTTACCCATGCCTTTCAGTTCATCACCGGCCCAAGCGGCAACTTCAGCACTGTGAGTAACTTCTGGTTTGTACAGAACGTATGACAGCCACGGGGCAACGATCAGCAAAATAATACCGACCGGCAGGAAGCTGAGGAACCACTGCAACCAGCTGATTTGAATACCGGCAATTTTGTTGACGAATTCCAGACCCAGCACGTTAGGCGCAGCGCCGGTCACGAACATCGAGGAACTCAGGCTGGTACTGATGACCATCATCCACATCAAATATCCACCGATACGGCGCGCGGAAGGATCGTTCGGGAATGATTTAAACAGCGGCGGCAGGTTTTTGATAACCGGGAATACGGTGCCACCGGTACGCGCGGTGTTAGATGGAGTAAACGGTGCCAGCAGAATGTCGATGATAACAATCGCATAACCCAGCGTCAGGGTACGTTTACCCATGAATTTCACCAGGAACAGCGCGATACGACGACCCAGACCGGTGACTTCATAACCCAGTGCGAAGATAAACGCACCAAACACCAACCACACGGTGGTGCTGGAGAAGCCAGCCAGACCCCATTTCAGCGCTTGCTTACCCGCTTTAAACGCCGGGTCGGCCAGTTCTGAAGCATCAAACAGCAGATAGTTGCTGCCGATAACGCAGATCGTTACGGCGATAAAGCTGATCGCTGTTGCCGGAATTGGCTCCAGGATCATGCCGACGATCATCGCCACAAACACGGCAAAGTAGTGCCAGGCCTGTGGAGGCATTCCATCAGGGACGGGGATTAGAAACATGACACCCATGACGACCAGGGGGGCCAATAACTTCCATATTTTATCTTTTGCTAAAGACATGTGTGTGATTCTCCGGAAAGGATCTTTAATTGTGATAATGATGAACTTGTGAAATCTGAGCTAAGAACCAGGTGACGATCAGCAGATCGGCGCAGCCTCCGGGACTGAGGTTGCGTTCAATGCACTGTTGGTCGAACTGGTGTAGATATTCGAGATCGGCAGGAGTACGAATCCCCCCTTGCTGCATCAGGGCGGTGGCCTGCTGCTGTAGCCAACGCAGACCTTCTGCGCCGCCACGTGAAGCCACGTTGGTGTCGCCGTTGATAGACATCAGCAGCAATAATGTGTCGAGTAACGCCAGTTCAGGGTCGCGGCCCTGAGTCAGCAGTGCGCGGTAGTGCGGCAGGGCATGCTGGATGACTAGCGGATATCCCGCTTCGGCTTCGCCCCGTGCGCCGGTTAATCCCAATTGCTGATAAAGACGTTGGCCAGCCGTGAGTTGTTGATTGTTCTGGCGCAGTTCGCGCTCGGTCAGGCCACGGCAAAATGTTGCTGCCGTAGAGCAAATGGTTTCAGCGGTAACAGTGAGTTGGAGCTGGTGCAGGCGGCCAATGGCGGCGCACAGCAGTCCCAGTGAAAAGATGCTCCCTTTATGGGTGTTCACCCCGGCGGTGGCGCGGAACATATCGGCTTCGCAGGCCATGCCCAGCGGGCGCAGTCCTTTCAATACATCTTCAGGCGACAGCTGTGCGCTAAACGCCCCATATTCAATAAAACGTGGCAGCCATGACTGAATCGCTTCAGCGCTGCGATGAAAATCTTCCAGCGCCATATCTTTATGCGCGCCGTTGTTAATACGATCTACCAGACCGGGTTTGGGCGACAGGTTGACTTCAGTCAACATGGCGCGCCACGCAAGCGTTGCGTAAGCATCAGGCAGATCCAGAGGAAGGACTGCGTTATTGGTTGATGTTGCGGGAATCGGCATCATGCAGCAGTGCCTCCATCTGAGTGAGTAAGTCGGAAAGCGCGTGGGTTTTACCCCGCGCACAGTCGGCAGCACTTTGCTCGCACAGCAGACAGCGGCGGGCAGGGAGTGCGAAATGACGCCGGGACAGAATTTCCCCTTCAGGGGTCAGGACATCGATATCCCATAGCCGTCCCAGCGGGTGTGAATGCTCAAGTTCAATTGTGGCGAGCTTGAGGTCGTGGGCCGGAGCCTCAATAGACAAAAGACCTTCTGGACCGCTGGCAGAAACCAGCGCTGTTTGCTCCCTGACAATCCAGGTGGATTGTTTCGCCAACGCGAGCAAGGCGGTTACGCCGTGATTAAAGATACGACGGGTTAATTCGCTGTCTTTAATCGGTCCCGGTGCGACGACGGTAAACGAGACCAGCGGCGCAGAGTGGCGTGTCAGCCACTCCTGTTGCCTTGCCTGTCTCTCATCGCGGCTGGCGAGCAGCTCGGGAATGGAAACCGCGTGTTGGGTGGCGTCTTCAGGGAGCAGGTGCATGGTTTATTCCTTCACCTGATGCACAACGTCAATCACTGAACCATCGCGGTAACGCACAACAGCAATCACGCGGTCAGTGAATTCGATAGCGCGTGGCTGACCGGTGAGCTGCTGTGCACGTTCGCGCAGCCATTCAATGGACACCACTTTCATACCGGCTTCTTTCAGACGTTCTGCCAGTTCCGGACGTGCAGGGTTGACGGCGATACCGTGGTCAGTGACCAGAATGTCAACGCTGGAGCCTGGGGTTACGCAGGTCAGCACGTTATCAACCAGGGTCGGGATGCGTCCGCGAACCAGCGGCGCGACGATGATAGACAGCGCAGCGGCAACCGCGGTATCGCAGTGACCGCCGGATGCGCCGCGCAGTACGCCGTCAGAACCGGTCAGTACGTTAACGTTGAAGCTGGTATCAACTTCCAGCGCGCTGAGCACCACGACGTCCAGACGATCGACGGATGCGCCTTTTGAGCCCCAGTTGGCATACTGGTTGGCACTGATCTCAATGTGGTTTGGATTGCGGGCCAGCGATTCTGCGGCGTTACGGTCAAAGCTCTGAACGTCCAGCAGTTTGCGAATCAGACCTTTTTCGTGCAGGTCAACGATGGTAGCGGTAATGCCGCCCAGCGCGAAGTCGGCACGGATATCGCGGCTGCGCATTTTGTCTTCCAGGAAACGCGTAACGGCCAGAGAAGCGCCGCCGGTTCCTGTCTGCAGTGAGAAGCCTTCGTTGAAGTAGCCGGAATTTGCAATGACCTCAGCCGCGCTACGGGCGATTAACAGTTCACGCGGGTTGGTGGTCATGCGGGTCGCATCGGCACCAATTTTGTCAGCATCGCCAACCTGATCGATCTGCACGATCAGATCTACCTGATCCTGCGTAATGCTGGCCGGGTTATGCGGATAGGTCAGCAGCTGTTCAGTCAGCAGGACAACCTGTTTCGCGTTTTCGGCGTCTACGCGGGCATAGCCCAGTGAGCCGCAGCACGCTTTACCGGTATAACCGTTGGCGTTGCCAAACTGGTCGCAGGACGGCACGCCGAGGAACGCCACATCAATGCTGAACTCGCCACTTTGCACCAGGTGCACACGGCCACCGTGGGAGTGAATTTGTACCGGCTCGGCCAACAGGCCACGTGAGATTTCTTCCGCCAGCGGACCACGCAGACCGGAGGTATAAATGCGGCTAACCACACCCTGACGGATGTGCTCAACCAGTGGAGCATGGCAGTCGCTCAGAGAGCTGGAGGCCAGCGTCAGATTTTTAAAGCCCATATTGGCGATGGCGTCCATCACCAGGTTAATCGTCAGATCGCCACCACGAAAAGCGTGGTGGAAAGAGATGGTCATACCATCCTGTAAACCTGAACGACGAATAGCGTCCTCCAGGTTAGCGCACAGCTTTTTGTCGCGCGGTTTTTGCGCCTGCAATTCTAATTTTGCGGTGCTCTGATAAGCGGAAAGCTCACTTTCTGCATGACGGCTCCAGGTCGCCACGCGATCCTGGCGTTGAGACTGTTCGATTTTCTGCGTCATTTTTTTGCCTTATTCTTCGCGAATGCCGGAAAGTTCTGCACGGGAGATAACCAGAAGGGCGCGCTCGATAACCGGGCTGTCGACCATTTTGCCGTTCAGGGAAACTACGCCACGACCTTCGCGAGCAGCGGCTTCAGCGGCTTCCACAACCAGACGGGCGTGAGCCAGCTCTTTGCGCGTTGGGGCGTACAGGTTATGCAGGAGTTCGATCTGGCGCGGGTTGATGAGCGATTTGCCGTCAAAACCCAACTGCTTGATGTGTGCGGCTTCGTGCAGGAAACCCGCTTCGTTGTTGGCATCGGAATACACGGTGTCGAACGCCTGAATACCGGCAGAACGTGCAGCCTGCAAAATAGAGCAGCGGGCAAACAGCAGTTCAGTACCTTCCGGGGAGCGCTCAGTGCGCAGGTTACGTACATAGTCTTCCGCACCCAGGGCAATACCGATCAGACGTTCGGAAGCATGGGCAATTTCTACCGCGCGAGTAATGCCTAACGGCGATTCGATGGCGGCTAACAGACCGGTGCTGCCGGGTTCACGGCCACAGGCGTTTTCGATGCGCAGAATTTCGCTTTCGATGTCGATGACATCCTGCGCGGTATCGGTCTTCGGTAAACGTACGATGTCAGCACCGCCACGTACCACGGCTTCAAGGTCGTTGATGCCCCATTCGGAGTCGAGGGCGTTTACACGCACGATGGTTTCAACGTCGTGATACAGCGGATGCTGCAGCGCGTGGTACACCATGCGGCGAGCGGTATCTTTTTCACGCAACGCGACGGAGTCTTCCAGGTCGAACATCAGCGCATCTGCCGGGTAGATGAACGAGTTGCTGACCATGGCGGCATTGGCGCCCGGTACGAACAACATGCTGCGGCGAGTACGGGGTTTACGTTGTTGCAAAGATTCGGAAATCACTGGCAATCCTCCCATGGCAGTGCCGGAATACCGCCAGCGCGGGCCAGTAGTGCTTCCAGTCGCGCACGTAAAATGCAGTCCAGTGCGCCTTTATCATCAACATTCAATTGCACGCCGCGTACGTTGTAGCGGGACAGAACGTCCAGAATGGTGGCCTGGATGGCATCACCGAACTGCTTTTCGACGCTACTGTTAACCTGCAGGTCAATATCCTGCGAATCGAGTGGGGCGATGCGAATCATCACATCACCGGACTCGAGTGTGCCTGCGACGGCTGCCTGGTTTATTTTCATTTTTCACCTGTTGCTAATGCGGGGGTATTTTGGCGGACTGTCGCACCTGATGAGGCTCGCTCAACCATGCTTTGCAGATACTGCAGCGTGGCGTCAGGGACCAGGGATGCGATAGCCGTGAGATCTTTTTTAACCAGCAGCTTGCGCACCCAGGAGGCGGAAATCGGCATCTCCTGGAAGCACAGCCGCTCAATTTCCACCAGTTCAATCGGTGGGGCGGGAAGCATTGGGGTCTCCAGCCAGTAACGCATATCGTTGTTGTACTGGGAGGTGACGGTGCAATACGGCTCAGTACCGACGAAGCGGTGCGTGACGCCGAGAGCCGGAGCCAGATACTGGCGGAAGATTTTCAGGTCTATTTCGGTGTAGCAGTGGTTAATAACGCTCTGCTCTTTGATGAAGTAACACGGGAACGTGGCGCGGGAAATGATGTACTCCGAACCGCGATGCACGGTTAAACGTGGAATATCTTTTGTTCCTTTAAGCACCAGATCCAGGCGGTCTTCATACGGAAAACGTGAGGTATCTTCTTTCACCAAAAACAGATGCAGCCAGTCACATTGCGCGGCCGCCTGTTGGATCAGAAAACGGTGTCCGTTGGTGAAGGGGTTGGCGTTCATGACGATACAGCCAATTTTTTTCCCATCATGACGCTGTTTTGCCAGTGATTCGGCGTAGCGTTTCAGACGTGTGGTGCTGTTTTCCATCAATACCATAATGCCGGGAACGCTGGTGAGCGTAGAAAAACCGCACTGTTTAAACAGCGATTCGTACTCGGTTTTGGTATAGATGAAGAGGTGCGTACAATGGCGTTCATAGGCAAGGTTGATTAACTCGGTCGCCAGCGTTAGCGCTAAACCCTCGCCGCGGACAGATTCACAGATTGCGACACACTTAATAATATTCCCAGCGATACCACCGCAGGCAATCAGACGGTCGTCACGGGTGACGGTGATAAATACTTCGACGGTCGTATCTACGCTCAAATCATTCTCTTTCAGAAATTGCGCGATAGCCGCCATCTTTTTATTTTCTGAGCGTTTAACTTGCGTGAATATATTATTACCGAACATAGTGAATAGAGCCCCGATGCTATATTTGTTACTGGGTTTCTGTTTTTGTTGCTCTGTTTAGCAACCTGATAACGTTTTGTTTGCAATTGAAGGGAATGGTTTTTTATTACGGAGTATTTCTTTTTTTCCCTGATGCATACATCGTAAGGGGTATTTTGGAGGTAATTTTTGATTTATTTCACAATAAGTTAGAAGGTTTTAATGTGTTTTATGGTTTTAAGTTTTTTAATTAATTTAACCCTAAAATAAGGTGTGGTTTTAATTTGTTTAATTGATTTAAGGTGGGGAATCTGCAACGATCTTGTTTTATACCATAACGTGTAAATAGAACATTTTAATTACAACTACAATGAGAAATTAGTTTTAGTTAACGTCGGTGAGGAAAAATGTGATGGCAGAACAGAAAAATAAAACACGGTTTCCTTTTTTCCGCAGTCTGGCGTTTCCTTTACGTATCTTTCTGCTCATTCTGGTCGTTTCTGTTTTTATCATTGCCGCCCTGGCACAATACTTCACCGCCAGCTTTGAAGATTATCTGGCAACGCATGTCCGCGATATGGCAATGAATCAGGCCAAAATCATCGCCTCTAACGACAGTATCATCACGGCGGTTAAGCATCGTGATTACAAGCGATTGGCGACGATTGCCGACAAACTGCAGAGCGGAACTGACTTCGACTACGTGGTTATCGGGGATACCAACTCCATTCGTCTATATCATCCGAACCCGGAAAAGATTGGCTATCCGATGCAGTTCACCAAACCCGGTGCGCTGGAAAAAGGGGAGAGCTACTTTATTACCGGTAAAGGCTCCATTGGGATGGCAATGCGCGCTAAAACGCCCATCTTTGATGACGATGGCAAAATCATTGGCGTGGTCTCAATTGGTTATCTGATCAGCAAAATCGATAGCTGGCGATCGGATTTCTTACTGCCAATGGCCGGTGTGTTTATCCTGCTGTTGCTGGTACTTATGCTGCTCTCCTGGTTTTTCGCTGCCCATATTCGTCGGCAGATGTTGGGTATGGAACCGAAACAAATTGCGCGGGTGGTACGTCAGCAGGAAGCGTTGTTCAGCTCGGTATATGAAGGGTTGATTGCCGTGGATCCTGATGGATATATCACCGCAATAAATCGCAGTGCGAGGAAAATGCTGGGGCTGTCTTCACCTGGGAGAAAGTGGCTTGGAAAACCGGTGAGTGAGGTAGTTCAGCCAGCGGACTTTTTCACCCAACAGATTGCGGAAAAACGACAGGACGCGATGGTCAACTTTAATGGACTGAGCGTTATCGCCAACCGTGAGGCGATTCGCTCCGGTGACGAACTGCTTGGGGCAATCATCAGTTTTCGTAGTAAAGATGAAATTGCTACTCTTAATGCGCAGTTAACGCAGATCAAACAGTATGTAGAGAGCCTGAGAACGCTGCGTCATGAGCATCTGAACTGGATGTCGACTATCAATGGTCTGCTGCAAATGAAAGAGTATGACAAGGTTCTGGCCATGGTGCAGGGGGAATCCCAGGCGCAACAGCAACTGATTGACAGCCTGCGCGGCGCGTTTGCCGATCGTCAGGTAGCCGGTCTGTTGTTTGGCAAGGTGCAGCGCGCGCGGGAACTGGGTCTCACCATGACTATTGTTCCGGGCAGCCAACTGCATCAACTCCCCGAGGGGCTGGATAGCACAGAGTTTGCAGCAATTGTTGGCAATCTGCTTGATAATGCATTTGAAGCGAGCTTGCGCACCCAGCAAGGCAACAAGGTCGTCGAACTCTATTTGAGCGATGAAGGGGATGACGTGATCATCGAAGTTGCCGATCAGGGATGCGGTGTGCCGGAAGCATTGCGTGAAAAAATCTTTGAACAGGGTGTGAGCACCCGTACCGATGAACCAGGTGAACATGGCATCGGTTTGTATCTTATTGCAAGTTATGTGAGGCGCTGTGACGGGGTGATTACGCTTGAAGATAACTCCCCCTGCGGCACCTTATTTTCTTTATTTCTTCCGAAAGTGAAAAAAAACAATGACGGAACCATTAACGCTATTGATCGTTGAGGATGAAACGCTACTGGCGGAAATGCATGCTGAATATATCCGCCATATACCCGGCTTCAGCCAGATATGGCTGGCGGGTAATCTTGCGCAGGCGAGGATGATGATTGAGCGTTTTAAGCCCGGTTTGATTCTGCTCGATAACTACTTGCCGGACGGCAAGGGAATTACGTTATTGCATGAGCTAACCCAGGCACGTTATCCGGGCGGTGTGGTGTTTACCACGGCGGCCAGCGACATGGAAACAGTCTCCGAAGCTGTGCGCAGCGGCGCGTTTGATTACCTGGTCAAACCCATTGCCTACGAGCGGCTGGGGCAGACCCTGACGCGTTATCAACAGCGTCGACGCATGTTGGCCGGTAATGATAGCGCCAGTCAAAAGCAGATTGATGAGATGTTTAATGCCTACGCGCGGGGCGAGCCGAAAGGGGATTTACCGACTGGGATTGATGCGTTAACACTGAATGCAGTGCTGAAATTATTCGCCGATCCGACGGTACACCATACAGCAGAAACGATCGCCCAGGCGCTCACCATCAGCCGAACGACTTCCAGACGCTACCTGGAGTACTGTGCCAGCCGTCATTTGATTATTGCGGAGATTATTCACGGTAAGGTGGGTAGGCCGCAGCGTATCTATCACGGCGGCTAAATGCTGATTTCTGACGTAGGCCGGATAAGATGCTTTAGCATCGACATCCGGCAACGTTGCAATCGAAATGCCGGATGCGGCGTGAATGCCTTATCCGGCCTACATTTCTCTGAGTATCAGCCGCCAACGACGGCTGAAGAAGAGCCTGGTACCATCACTTCAGTTGCGATAATCACAACCAACAGCCCAACCAGAACCGGAACCGAGGTACGTTTCACCACTTCGAACGGAGAAATCTTCGCCATACCAGCAACAGCAACCACCACGCCGGAGACCGGGGAGATTGTGCGTCCAAGGTTTGACGCCTGCAGCATCGGGATAACAAGGTAAGCTGGGTTAATGCCGGAGGAATGCGCCAGCTTAGGGATCATCTCAACGAAGGCATAGAACGGGGCGTTACCGGAACCCGTAGTCATTGCCGCCAGCATAGTCAGGATCACCAGCACCATCATCAGAATAATGCTCGCCGAACCAAACGAGGTAGCGATAGAAATCAGACTCTGAATAAAGCCGATTGTGCTCAGGCCCTGGGCAAAAACACCCGCAGCGACTAACAACATCACCACGTTAGCAAAGGCATCCGCCATGCCACGGTAAGCGACTTCCAGACCAGAGAAAACCTTTTGGGTATTGAACCCACGTACGAACTCCAGAATAGCCGCGATGAGCATGCACAGTACCAGAATCGTAATGATATGCAGCTGTGGACCCCATTTACCATCAAAAATCAGGACGCCAACAATCGGGGTAAACGGCAGAATGGCGTAAAATGACGGGGCAGTCGTGGTGATTTCAGCCACATCTAACATTTCATGAGAAATGTTCTCTTTTTTATCCAGAAAACGCTGCCAGAAAAAGTGGGCAATCGCCATAGCAATGATGGCGGCAATGGAAATTGGCAGCGTGGTTTTAAAGGCGAAATCGATCAGCGGCATTTCCGCAGCTTTTGCCGCCAGCACCACATCACCGGATGTTGGTGAAAGAATAATTGCAGCAGGGGAGGCACAAATGGCCGCTGCGGCGCCACGGCTGATCCCAACGTTAACCATGACCGGGAATAGTGTTGCCATCAGCAATACGCCCAGACCGGTTGCTGAAGAAACCGCCAGTGACATCAGGCAGGCGACAAAATAGGCGGCAATCATTAGCAGGTAAGGAGAGTTGATGTATTGCAGAGGCTTGGAGGCCAGCTTAACGACCATATCGTTCGCGCCAATATGGGTCATATAAGCGGCAAAACCACACAGCATCATGATCATCATGCCGAGATCGCCACCACGGCTCATCAGCAAAATTTTAATATATTCAACAATGTCTGTTGCCGTATAGCCCGTCGATGCCGCGCTGGACGGCAAAACTTTATGCCCCATCAGCGCACTGATAATCAGCAAAACCAGACCGCCAACAAACAGTACGCCTGTCGCGGAATAACCTTTAATGATGTAGCGCGCTACACCCACAATAACCACAACCCCAATAAGGAGTTCAATAAATGTCAACATCATTTCCCCTGTCGCATTGCTGCCCAGAAAGTAAAAAAACTAAAAAAAGTAAAAAGTGGTGACAGAATGTGCCTAATAAACCGATAACTCTTGCTGATTAAAATCAATAAAAATACGGATTCAAGCGATGGTTAAGCCGTTTTTTCAGCATCGTGGTTAAAAAAAGAATCTCACAATAAGAAACTGTGAAGCGCAGCGCTGATGTGTGTGTTTTGTGGCGATGATGAATATCAATTGTTAATTTATTGTGATGCTATTTAACTTTTTTCGCAGGAAAGAACAATTTATTGGCAATAAAGAGAAAATAGTTCCTATTAGATGGCTCAATAAACTCATGGATAATTATCTTAAAAATTATAGGCTGAGGATTATTCTGATTTTTTAGCTGCGCATTTTTGTTAAGCTAACATTAAGGTTGGGTTTGCTACAATTAATAATAAATCCCAGGATGGTAATTAAGTTGTGATTGTCGCTAAACGATATTTTCTCATTTTTTCATTTCTTTTTATTCAGTTAGCTTTCATTCCCCGGGGCGCTGCTGAAGATAAAGGTTGGTTCGCTACTTTTAAAGACAATGTCAGTGAAACCTGGCAGCAGCCAGAACATTATGATCTGTACGTGCCGGCTATTACCTGGCATGCTCGTTTTGCTTATGATAAAGAAAAAACGGATCGCTACAATGAACGCCCATGGGGGGCGGGCTTTGGTCAATCCCGTTGGGATGATAAAGGTAACTGGCACGGGCTTTATATAATGGCCTTTAAGGATTCCTACAATAAATGGGAACCCATTGGTGGTTATGGCTGGGAAAAAACCTGGCGACCGCTGGCAGATGAAAATTTCCACACAGGTCTCGGTTTTACCGCTGGTTTTACCGCGCGCGATAACTGGAACTACATTCCGGTACCCGTGCTGTTACCGCTGGCATCGATAGGGTATGGTCCGGCAACGTTCCAGATGACCTACATTCCGGGAACGTACAACAACGGTAACGTCTACTTTGCATGGATGCGTTTCCAGTTTTGATGGACTACCTGTATTGTCAGGTGGATTATTAAAAAGTCTTTTAAAAACAGTGCGATATTAACTTTAACTGAAAAATAACGCGACATTTATCACTTTTTGATAAAGTTCGACTGGACAAAGTCCACCACAATTGTTGTACTGATACCCGACACAGCATTTGTGTCTATTTTTCATGTAAAGGTAATTTTGATGTCTAAGATTAAAGGTAACGTTAAGTGGTTTAATGAGTCCAAAGGATTCGGTTTCATTACTCCGGAAGATGGCAGCAAAGACGTGTTCGTACACTTCTCTGCAATCCAGACCAATGGTTTTAAAACTCTGGCTGAAGGTCAGCGTGTAGAGTTCGAAATCACTAACGGTGCCAAAGGCCCTTCTGCTGCAAACGTAATCGCTCTGTAAGCATACGACAGCAAGCATTCAAAACCCGCTTAATTGCGGGTTTTTTTTCGCTTCAGTGCGCGGGAGAGGCCGAAACCAGCCAGAATGCCAGGGCGGTCATCGCAAATGATCCCACCAGATTAACCAGTACATTCACCATAGCCCAACCAAAGCGTCCTTCCTGTAGCAAAAACACCACCTCAGCTGAGAAAGTGGAAAACGTTGTCAGTCCCCCGCAAAAGCCAGTGGTAATCAGTACCTTCCACATTGGATCAATGTTTGTCATGCGATTAAACCATGCCAGACCCATACCAATGATAAATGCGCCAAGTAAGTTTGCAGCCAGCGTGCCGAATGGGATGGCCTGATGTAGCGGGTTAAACCTCATGCTCAACATCCATCTTGCTACACTACCTGTACCACCACCGATAAAAACCGCTAAAAGGAGTTGTAACACTGCATAATCCTGCTATTTGATTGTATATAGGATGAGTGTAACGCTGAATAATCGTGGTTGGCGAGCCTAACAACGTTTTCTGGAGGGAATATGTTCGTTGCAGCAGGGCAATTTGCCGTGGGACCTTCATGGGAAAAAAATGCAGAAACCTGCGTCTTATTGATGTCACAGACTGCAGGAGAGGGGGCGTCGCTGCTGGTATTACCGGAGGCGCTTCTGGCCCGTGACGATCTGGACCCAGACCTGTCAGTGAAATCAGCTCAACTGCTGGAGGGCGGATTTTTGACGCGCTTGCTGCGAGAAAGCGCGCAAAACGAGATGACGACAATCCTGACGATTCATGTTCCTTCTGTGCCAGGCCGGGCGTTTAACATGCTGGTGGCGCTACGGGCAGGTCAGGTCGTGGCCCATTACGCTAAATTACATCTCTATGATGCCTTTTCGATTCAGGAGTCACGTAATGTTGATGCAGGGGACGCCATAGCGCCGCTGCTGGACGTAGACGGGTTAAAAGTAGGGTTAATGACCTGTTATGATCTGCGCTTTCCTGAGCTGGCGCTGGTGCACGCATTGCAGGGAGCGGAAATTCTTGTCTTACCCGCAGCCTGGGTTCGGGGATCGCTTAAAGAGCATCACTGGGCTACGCTTTTGGCGGCAAGAGCGTTAGATGCGACGTGTTACCTGATTGCGGCGGGAGAGTGCGGTAACAAGAATATCGGCCAAAGCAGGGTCATCGACCCCTTTGGTGTGACCATTGCTGCTGCGGCAGAAACGCCCGCGCTAATTATGGCCGAGGTTTCCGCCGAGCGGGTGAGGCAGGTTAGGGCACAACTCCCGGTGTTAAGTAACCGACGCTTTGCGCCACCGCAATTATTATGACGTTTTTTTAAACAAGGCTTGATTCACCTTGTTACAGATTGCTATTGTGTGCGCGCGTCGAAAGGCCGTTAATATTCTCAGGTTAATATGGCGCTTTATGCAGCCTGGTTTAAGTCAAGAAGGTATCTATGGGTGAGATTAGTATTACCAAACTGCTGGTGGTTGCCGCACTGGTTGTTCTGCTGTTTGGTACCAAGAAGTTACGTACACTGGGTGGAGACCTGGGAACGGCAATCAAGGGCTTCAAGAAAGCAATGAACGACGATAATGCCGATGCTAAGAAAGATGCTGATGGTAGCGTTCAGGCTGAGAAGCTTTCTCATAAAGAGTAATGTCAGGAGCATGATGCTCATACTGCATACTCTGCATGAAAAAAAACCGGCAATTTGCCGGTTTTTTTATTGCTGATATGTAAGTGAGTATTACACGATTACTTCACTTCCAGCCCTTTGGCCTGCATGTCAGCATGGTAAGAAGAGCGAACGAATGGACCGCAGGCTGCATGGGTAAAGCCCATTGCCATAGCTTCGGCTTTCATCTCATCGAACTCATCCGGGCTCACATAGCGTTGAACCGGCAGGTGATGGCGGCTTGGCTGTAAATACTGCCCCAGCGTCAACATGGTTACACCATGACTGCGCAGGTCACGCATGACCTCAATGATTTCCGCATTGGTTTCGCCCAGACCGACCATCAGACCTGATTTAGTCGGAATCTCCGGGTGCGCTTCCTTGAAACGTTCCAGAAGCTTCAGTGACCAGTTGTAGTCAGCCCCGGGGCGTACATTGCGATAAATACGTGGTACGTTTTCGAGGTTGTGGTTAAACACATCCGGCGGAGTGGCGGTGAGAATATCCAGCGCGCGATCCATACGACCACGGAAGTCAGGCACCAGCGTTTCGATTTTAATCGACGGGCTTTTCTCACGAATAGCGGTGATGCAGTCAGCAAAGTGCTGAGCACCGCCGTCACGCAGATCGTCGCGGTCAACGGAGGTAATGACGACATAGCGCAGCGCCATGTCAGCAATCGTCTGAGCAAGTTTTAACGGCTCGTTAGCATCAGGAGCAACCGGACGGCCATGGGCAACGTCACAGAATGGGCAACGGCGGGTACAGATTGCGCCGAGGATCATAAAGGTTGCAGTTCCGTGATTGAAACATTCAGCCAGGTTAGGGCAGGAAGCTTCTTCGCAGACAGAGTGCAGGCCATTTTTGCGCATTGCCGCTTTGATGCCCTGGATGCGAGTGGAGTCCGCTGGCAGTTTTATTTTCATCCATTCCGGTTTACGCAGCAGGGCTTCACGCTCTGTTGCCACATTTTTTACCGGGATAAGAGCCATCTTATCGGCATCGCGGTATTTAACACCGCGTTCCATCACAATGGGTTTACTCATAGCTTGCGTGTTCCAGTTGCGAATTACGAAGGAAAGCGTTTCAATTCAAGGGAATGTTGCATTTATCAACTATTTTTGAATTAGTGATACGCAGTATATCATTGAAACGGGCCAGAAAGCAGCCTGACAGGCTGGCAAAATGTAAAATAGTTGTTGTTTTGTGCCATTTGCCACAACATATGCCGTGGCAAAGTATGCGCGTATTTTCAGTCCGCGATGTACTCGTGCGGTGGGTTACCCAACAGCGCCAGAATGTTGGCCAGCAGCCTTGGGCGAATGCTCTCGGTCGTGGCGGTGCTATCCCACTGCGATACCTTCGCCATTTCCATTCCGGCATAACCACAAGGATTAATACGCAGGAAAGGCGACAAGTCCATATCCACATTGAGCGCTAAGCCGTGAAATGAACAACCTTTACGAATACGTAACCCCAAAGAGCAGATTTTCTTCTCTCCAACGTATACGCCAGGCGCATCGGCTCGCGGGTGGGCGTCAATACCGATTTCCGCAAGGGTATTCACAACGGTTTGCTCCAGCAGCGTAACCAGTTCGCGAACGCCAAGTTTACGACGCTTCAGGTTCAACAGCACATACATGACCTGCTGGCCCGGCCCGTGATAAGTCACCTGACCGCCACGATCGCTCTGGATCACCGGAATATCTCCTGGCATTAGTACGTGCTCTGCTTTACCTGCCTGACCCTGGGTAAAAACAGGATAATGCTCTACCAGCCAGATTTCGTCATAACTGTTTTCATCGCGGGTATCGGTGAATTCGTGCATGGCCAGAGAAACTGGCTCGTAAGGTTGAAGACCGAGCTGGCGGACAAGAATTTTATCCTGATACAAAACGGCATCTCCGTAGATACTCACATAGAGTAGAGAATATAAAAGAGGGGGAAAAGTATATCACAGGAGGGAGGGGTTACCCGAGCGGGGATGCAGCGGGTAACCAACAGGTTTTTACAGTACCATGCGTACGATATCGATATTGCCTAATTCTTCGTACAGCGTTTCAACCTGCTCAATGTGTGTAGCAGTAATAGTGATTGAGACCGAGTGGTAGTTGCCTTTGCTGCTCGGTTTTACCGTCGGAGAGTAATCACCTGGCGCATGGCGCTGTACCACTTCAACCACCTGATCAACCAGCTCAGGCAACGCCTGCCCCATTACTTTGTAAGTAAATGGAGTAGGGAATTCAAGCAGTTCGTTAAGTTTGGTTTTCATGTCAGCTCCGGCGTTACATCAATAAATAATAACTCCCACGGCGCGTGGGAGTTATCTGGATACCTAGTATATGGGGACGTAAATCACACTTTCAAGTGTTCGATTTTTAGCCAAACCAGTGATGGAACATTAATTTAATGTAATCAATGATTTTCCCAAAGAAGTTGCCTTCAGGGATTTCCTGCAGGACTACCAGCGGGCGCTGCTCAATGGTTTTGCCATCCAGCTGGAAGTTGATGGTGCCGACAACCTGGTTTTTCTGCAGCGGTGCGTGCAGTTCCGTGGTGTTCAGCACATAGCTTGCTTTCAGATCTTTCATGCGGCCGCGCGGAATAGTCAGGTAGACATCTTTATCTACGCCTAACGATGCACGATCGGTGTTACCAAACCAGGCGGGCTCAGAAGCAAACTCTTTACCGACTTTCAGTGGGTTCACGGTTTCAAAGAAACGGAAGCCCCAGGTCAGCAGTTTTTTACTTTCGGTTTCGCGACCTTTATAGGTGCGGCCACCCATGACGGCGGAGATCAGACGCATCTGGCCTTCGGTTGCGGATGCAACGAGGTTATAGCCAGCCTTGTCGGTATGACCGGTTTTGATACCGTCGACATTCAGGCTGTTATCCCACAGCAGGCCGTTACGGTTTAACTGACGGATGCCGTTAAAGGTGAACTCTTTTTCTTTATAGATAGAGTATTCGTTAGGCACGTCGCGAATCAGCGCCT
This sequence comes from Citrobacter sp. B72, assembly GCF_016894305.1. NCBI lineage: Bacteria > Pseudomonadati > Pseudomonadota > Gammaproteobacteria > Enterobacterales > Enterobacteriaceae > Citrobacter > Citrobacter sp. B72. The sequence continues at coordinate 3,420,139 of NZ_CP069801.1, read as the reverse complement.
GACCAATCATCGCCATGTCGCGAGCCGAGCTGTACTGACCGTCAGCATCGAGACCATGAACGGTCTGGAAGTGGGTGTTTTTCAGGCCCAGCGCGTTCACATAGCTGTTCATCAGACCGACGAAAGCATCCTGGCTACCGGCTGCGAAGTCCGCCATTGCCACGCACGCGTCATTCCCGGATTGCAGGTTGATACCACGGATAAGCTGAGAAACAGGAACCTGCATTCCTGGCTTCAGGAACATCAACGATGAACCTTTAAAGACCGGGTTACCTGTAGCCCAGGCGTCATTGCCGACGGTGACCAGATCGGTTTCTTTGAATTTCCCGGCTTTCATCGCCTGGCCGATGACGTAGCTGGTCATCATTTTGGTCAGACTGGCGGGGTCGCGGCGAGTGTCAGCGTTCTGTTCTGCCAGAACTTTGCCTGAATTGTAATCAATCAGGATATATGACTCCGCATCGATCTGCGGAACACCCGGGATCATGGTTTTAATATTCAGGTCATCGGCATGGGCAGCAGAGAGAGAAGCTGCGCAGAGAGCCGCGGTGAGCGCCATACGCTGCACGAAACGAGCGGAAAAAGTGGTCTTCATGGTCTGAACTACGACGTCCGTGATGAAATTAAAAAAAGTGCCCTACTATAGCAAATGCAAAACGGGCAGGCATCTGACTTTCCGCGTGACTTTGTTAATGTCATTTACAGAAACTGACAGTTCAGATACCTGATTTACGTTATTACACGCCGGTGATGAAGGACTGTAATTGCGCCTCGGCTTGAAGACGCTGCTGCAATGTGGAGGCTTCAGCTTTGCTGGCGAACGGCCCCATCTGGATACGCCAGACTGCGCCGTTTTGTACCACCCGACCTGGGACGCCAAATTGCTGGCTTAAACGTTTTTGATACTGCTGCGCACGCGACTGCTCGCTGACTGCGCCAACCTGAACCACGTAGCGTCCGTTGGCTACTGCCGCTGGCGCAGGTGCTGCGACGGCGGCTGGTGTTGCTGCTGGTGCGGTTGGCGTTACCGGTGCGGTGGTGGTCGGTTGCGGAGCCGGAGTCGGCTCGCTACCTTCCAGCACGCCTGCAGCGAGCGTGGTCGGCGCACCGAGGAATCCACTGCTGTTCACTGGCGCACCGGTTGTATCATCGCTTTTCAACGTGGAATTGCTGATCGGACGAATATCGCCTTGCGGCTGACCCGCATCCGATGGCGCAGGCATGCTGCCCATATTGCCACCGCCGCTTAAATCAGGACGCGCGGGCAGGGCATAGGTTTGTTTCGCTACCGTGGTACAAGCCATTCCCGGCCCGGACAAGGAACCATCCTGGGCGACGATGATCGGGTCGATACGTACTTTGGTATTGTTGGAGGTATTCAGACGGTCGGCTGCTGCACGTGAAAGTGAAATCACGCGATCGTTGCCATAAGGGCCGCGATCGTTAATGCGCACGACAATCATCCTGCCATTAGCCAGGTTAGTTATTCTGGCATAGCTTGGGACTGGCAGCGTCGGATGCGCTGCGGTTAACTGCATCGGGTCGAACGCTTCACCAGACGCGGTTAAGTTGCTTCCGGGTTCCGCATCATAGATAGCGGCAAGCCCTGCCTGGCTAAAGCGGGAAGGGTCCTGGACGATTTTGTAGCTCTTACCATCACGCTGATAGTCCTGATTCGCCGTTGGGTTCAGGGGTTCAAAGCGCGGATCGGCCCCGCTGATTTCAACAATCGGACCATTACACACCGCAGGCTGCGGCGCGACAGCACCCTGTTGCTGACCATCATCACTCGAACACGCCGCGAGCATTCCTGCTGCGATGCAGATACCAAGCCACTGCTTACGCATTGCGTACCCCTTACACGCTTTTCGACAACATTTTTCTATGGGTATGGATCGACATAACAATCCCGAACCCAGCCATCAGCACGATAAGTGCCGAGCCTCCGTAACTGACCAGTGGGAGAGGAACGCCAACCACGGGCAGAATACCGCTCACCATACCAATATTTACGAAGACATAAACGAATAATATCAACATTAAACCACCCGCCATGACACGACCAAAGGTGGTTTGCGCGTGGGCAGCGATCCATAATCCGCGCATAATCAGCAAAATGTACAGCGCCAGCAGAATTAAGATCCCTACCAGACCCAGTTCTTCCGCTAATACCGCGAAGATAAAATCTGTATGGCGTTCGGGTAAAAACTCAAGCTGCGACTGCGTACCGTGTAGCCAGCCCTTACCACGTAGACCGCCGGAGCCAATAGCAATTTTAGACTGAATGATGTGATAACCCGCACCCAGCGGATCGGTTTCCGGATCGAGTAACATCATGACGCGCTGACGTTGATAATCATGCATCAGGAAGAACCACAGTATCGGGATAAACGCCGCAACCAGGACCACCGCAACACCGATTAAACGCCAGCTCAAACCAGAAAGGAACAGAACAAACAGACCGGAAAGGGCGACCAGAATTGAAGTTCCGAGGTCTGGCTGGGCGGCCACCAGCAGGGTGGGCATAAATATCAGCACCAACGCAATGGCGGTATTTTTTAGCGATGGCGGGCAAACATCACGGTTGATGAAGCGCGCGACCATCAGCGGCACGGCAATCTTGGCGATTTCGGAAGGCTGAAAACGCACAATCCCCAAATCCAGCCAGCGCTGCGCGCCTTTGGAAATAGCGCCGAAGGCATCTACTGCCACCAACAAAATGATGCAAAAGATGTAGAGATAGGGAGCCCAGCCCTCATAAACCCTGGGCGGGATTTGCGCCATCACCACCATGATGACCAGGCCCATCGCGATCTGACCGACCTTGCGCTCCATCATGCCAATATCCTGGCCGCTGGCGCTCCAGATGACCAGCGAGCTGTAAACCAGCAGCGCCAGCAAAATAAGCAACATCGTGGGATCGATGTGGATTTTGTCCCAGAATGTTTTTTTGTTCGGATTATCCGTCACGATTATTGGTCCTCCGCTGCTGCAACCGCGGGGTTTTCTGCAGGCAGATTGGTGTTATTGTCGCCCAACATAATGTGGTCAAGGATCTGGCGCATAATGGTACCCACAGCCGGGCCCGCGCCACCGTTCTCAAGAATTATGGCGACAGCAACCTGGGGCTTATCATAGGGTGCGAAGGCCGTCATCAGCTTGTGGTCACGTAAGCGCTCGGCGATCTTATGTGCGTTATAGGTTTCATTGGCTTTCAGGCCAAAGACCTGTGCAGTACCGGATTTCGCCGCAATTTTGTAAGGTGCGCCAGCGAAATATTTGTGTGCAGTACCGTTAGGACGGTTGGCTACACCGTACATGCCGTCTTTTGCGATTTCCCAATAACCGGAATGAATGTCACCAACGGGTGGTTCGTGTGGCTGTATCCACGGCACTTGCTTGCCGTTTTCTGCCGTACTCATCAGCAGATGCGGGACTTTTACCAAACCGTCGTTGATAAGGATCATCAGCGCTTTACTCATCTGGATAGGGGTTGCCGTCCAGTAACCCTGGCCGATGCCGACCGGAATGGTATCACCCTGGTACCATGGCTTTTTAAACCGTTTTTGCTTCCACTCGCGGGTTGGCATGTTTCCGGCGCGCTCTTCGGCAAGATCGATACCCGTATATTGGCCGTAGCCAAACTTGCTCATCCATTCTGAAAGGCGGTCTATCCCCATATCATAGGCGATTTGATAGAAAAACGTATCCGCCGACTCTTCCAGAGAACGGGTAATGTTCAGATGACCGTGTCCCCACTTTTTCCAGTCGCGGTAGCGTTTCTCAGAGCCGGGTAACTGCCACCAGCCCGGATCGAACAGACCAGTATTGCGGGTGATGACGCCTGCACTTAATGCAGAAACCGCGACGTAAGGTTTAACCGTCGAAGCAGGAGGGTAGACACCCTGAGTTGCGCGGTTAACCAACGGGGTATTCGGGTCATTGAGCAACCCGGAGTAATCTTTACTCGAGATGCCATCGACAAACAGGTTCGGGTCGTAGCTCGGCATGGACACCAGTGCGAGAACGCCACCGGTACGCGGGTCGGTGACTACCACCGCGGCACGACTGCCCGCCAGCAGCGTTTCGATGTACTGCTGGAGTTTCAGGTCAAGGGTGAGATAGATATCGTGCCCGGCCTGCGGCGCCACTTCTTTCAGTTGGCGAATGACGCGGCCACGGTTGTTCACTTCAACTTCTTCATAACCAGTCTGGCCGTGAAGTACGTCTTCATAATAGCGTTCAATACCTAACTTACCGATGTCGTGCGTCGCCGCGTAGTTGGCCAGCTTGCCGTCTTTGTCCAGGCGGTCCACGTCTTTATCGTTGATCTTCGATACGTAGCCAATGACGTGGGTCAGCGCAGAGCCGTAGGGGTAATAGCGGCGTTTATAGCCTTTAACTTCGACGCCGGGAAAGCGATATTGATTAACGGCGAACCGTGCCACCTGAACTTCACTCAGGTTAGTTTTTACCGGAATGGAGGTGAAGCGGTGTGAACGGGCGCGCTCTTTTTTAAAGGCGGCAATGTCGTCGTCCGTCAGGTCTACGACGTTACGCAGCGCGTCGAGGGTATCCTGAACGTTGTCGACCTTTTCCGGCATCATTTCTATCTGATATATGGTGCGGTTAAGGGCGAGCGGAATTCCGTTACGGTCATAAATGATGCCGCGACTGGGGGCGATAGGCACCAGTTTGATGCGGTTTTCGTTCGAGCGAGTCTGATAATCAGTAAAGCGAACGATTTGCAGATTATAAAGGTTGGCGATCAGCACGCCGGTGAGCAGCAAAATCCCCAAAAAAGCGACCAGCGCCCGGCGCACAAACAGCGCGGACTCAGCCGAATAGTCGCGAAAAGAATTCTGTAGTTTCATCCGCTGCTTAATCTACTCAAGAATCAATGATCACTCACGGTGATAAGGATGGTTGGTGGTGATGCTCCACGCCCTGTACAGACTCTCCGCGACCAGAACCCGAACAAGAGGGTGAGGAAGGGTTAACGCAGAGAGTGACCAGCTTTGTTCCGCTGCCGCTTTACAGGCAGGAGAGAGACCTTCCGGCCCGCCAATCAACAGACTGACGTCACGACCGTCCAGTTTCCAGCGTTCCAGTTCAGTCGCCAGCTGCGGCGTGTCCCAGGGTTTACCAGGGATATCAAGGGTGACGATGCGGTTTTTGCCTGCGGCAGCCAGCATCTGCTCACCCTCTTTGTCGAGAATGCGTTTAATATCCGCGTTCTTGCCGCGTTTTCCTGCCGGGATTTCGATCAGCTCAAAGGGCATATCTTTCGGAAACCGACGGAGATACTCCGTAAACCCGGTTTGCACCCAGTCAGGCATTTTCGTACCCACAGCGACAAGTTGCAGCTTCACGCATTAACTCCAGAGTTTTTCCAGTTCATACAGGCGACGGCTTTCTTCCTGCATCACGTGGACAATCACATCACCGAGGTCAACGACGATCCAGTCTGCAACGTTCTCGCCTTCTACGCCGAGCGGCAGCAGACCAGCAGTGCGGGACTCCTGAACAACGTGGTCTGCGATAGACATTACATGGCGGCTGGACGTGCCGGTGCAGATAATCATGCAATCAGTGATGCTGGATTTGCCCTGAACGTCTAAGGCGATGATGTCTTGACCTTTCAGGTCATCAATTTTGTCGATTACAAAATCCTGAAGTGCTTTACCCTGCAAGTGTTCCCCCTGGGTGAAAAGAGTTAAAAACGTCTGTTAGTATACCTGAACCAGAGGCGATATCGGGACAAATGTCTCCGAAAGCGCTTTTGAAGTGCGCTATCATCCCACCCCACGCCGCAGAATGCATCGCCATTTTTGTAAAACAATTTCTGCAAAGCTCTGAAGGGCGGGAAAAGTCAGGTTGCGGAGAATAACAGCCTGTCATGGGGTGTCAATGGGAGAGAAGCCCTTCGGCAGAAAAAACAGTGCGTTCACTCCCCGTCGTGCCATACAGCCCGGCTGTTGAGCACTTTCAGAACCGCAAAATTGTCGCAAAAATCAATTGCGCTCCAGCAACCTTGTTCGACGCGAAAATGCCACATTGCTGCAGCCGGCATGGACAGCAGACGGGCGATCAACACGCTCAGAACACCCTGATGGCTCACCACCAGCAGGTTTTGGCACGTTTTGTAATCAGCGAGCTGAGCAATAAAGCGTTCCACGCGCTGGGAAAACGCCTGAAAGCCTTCACCATTGGTTGGCGTCGCATTCTGCCAGTCGTTACACCACACGGCGTAGTTTTCGGCGTCTTCTCGCGCCAGATCGCGATGATGGCGCATTTCCCAGTCACCAAAAAACATCTCATTGAGCTCAGGCATGTTGCGCACAGGGACTTCACGATCGCTTAAGATCAACTGCGTTGTATGGCGGGCACGTTCCAACTCGCTGCACAGAACGTTGTCGACAGGCACATGGCGTAACAGCGTACCCAGTGTTTGCGCCTGAGCGATACCCCGTTCCGTTAGCGGAGTGGGGGCGTGGCCGCTGTATAAACCAGCGACATTGGCTTCAGTTTCTCCATGACGTACTAACCAGAGTCTCATTTTTTCCTCTTGAGGTTATTCGCACAAAACATGATGTTTGCCCTGATTGCGCAGAGTTTTTTCACTAAAATACCTTTTTTTGCCTGGAGCGGCACGATGTCTTTATTGAAGAGCGCGCATGGTGGCAATACCCGAGAAGCTGCCGAACTGTTGGGCATCTCGCCTGAACAATTGTTGGATTTTAGCGCGAATATTAATCCGCTGGGTATGCCGGCAAGTTTAAAACGCGCGATCGTCGACAACCTGGACTGCGCGGAGCGTTACCCGGATGTTGATTACGCTAAACTGCATGCGGCGCTGGCGGAGCATCATCAGATTCCTGCCTCATGGATACTTGCCGGAAACGGCGAGACTGAGTCGATTTTCACTTTGGTGCAAGGACTTAAACCACGCCATGCGATGATCGTGACGCCTGGGTTTGCTGAATATCGTCGGGCGCTGCAATGGGGAGACTGTACGATCCATGAGTTTGCGCTGCGCGAAGACGATGGCTGGCAGCTTACCGATGCAATCCTCGATGCGTTATCCTCAGAGCTGGACTGCCTGTTTCTCTGTACGCCCAACAATCCCACTGGCTTGCTGCCCGATAATCGCCTGCTGCGCGAAATAGCCGCGCGTTGTGAGTTGCTTGGGATCAATCTGATCCTTGATGAAGCGTTTATCGATTTTATTGCCGGGGAGCAGGGGTTTATTCCGCTGCTTCGGGATAACCCGCATATTTGGGTGCTGCGCTCGCTAACCAAGTTCTATGCGATACCGGGGCTGCGGTTAGGGTATCTGGTCAACAGTAATGAACAGGCTGTTGCACAGATGCGCCGTCGACAAATGCCGTGGTCAATTAACGCATTTGCTGCACTGGCAGGCGAGATTATTTTACACGACAGCGCATATCAGCAGGCAACGTGGAAGTGGCTGGAGCAAGAGGGTGAGAGGTTTGATCGGCAGTTGAAAGAACTGCCCGGCCTGACGGTGTATCCTGGCAGGGCAAATTATCGCTTATTGCGCTGCGAGCGGGCGGATTTTGATCTGCAACGCGCAATGCTGGAACAACATGTCTTGATTCGCAGTTGTGCTAATTATCCGGGGCTGGATGCGCGCTATTATCGGGTAGCCGTTCGCAGCCAGGAAGAGAATAACCGCCTGTTGGCGGCTTTACGCAAGGTGCTTAGCGGTACAACCCCTGCTGATTGATATAGTCAAGCACTGCAGCTGGCATCAGGTCGTCGCACGGCTCGCCTTTTTCCAGACGCTCACGGATGAGCGTGGCGGAGATGTTAAACCACGGCGTTTCAGCCAGATAAATTTTCCCGCAAGGCAAGTTGTGCAGGTCATCTGGCGAATGGGTCAGATGATCCTCCAGCCACTGCTGGTGCTTTTCCTGCGCCATTTCGAGCGGATAGCCCGGACGTCGGCAGACAATGAGGTGGGTGTTACCCAGAATCGTGTCGTAGTCATGCCAGGACGGAAAGGTAAGCAGTGAGTCCTGGCCAATAATAAACGCTAATGGCACGTCCGGTCCTTGCTCCTCGCGCCACTCTTTGAGCGTTTGCGCAGTGTAGGAGGCGGTATCGCGTTTCAGTTCGCGTTCATCAAGGGAGAACAGCGGCTTATCGGCAATGGCCAGTTCAACCATGCGTTGACGTTGTTCGCCGGACGCTTCGGGTTGCGCACGATGCGGCGGCACGTTATTGGGCATGATAATGACCCGGGAAAGGCCAATCAGATTCGCCAGAATTTCAACCGGTTTAAGATGACCATAATGCACCGGATCAAAGGTGCCACCGAACAGAGCCTGCAATGATTTCATATCAACCATCAATAAAAACATCGGCCAGCGATTTATGGCAGAGCAACAGGGAAAGCCCCTCAAGTTCCGCCCACACTGACTGACCATAGTCTTGTTTAAGCGTAATTTCCGTACGCGTTAACAGCGTTACAGCCTGACGCAACTGCGCAGGATTCAGCCGGTTTAGCGCGTCTCCCATCATACCCCGGCGATTTTGCCACACCCGGTGTTTATCAAACAACGTGCGCAAAGGCGTATGGGCTGACTGCCGTTTTAAGTTGACCAACAGCAGTAATTCACGCTGTATCGTGCGCAGCAAAATAACCGGCTCACTGCCTTCCAGGCGTAACTGTTGCAGAATGTGCAGCGCGCGTTTGCTTTTGCCCATCAGCAGCGCATCCACCCAATGGAACGGGGTAAAGTGCGCGGCATCGTTAACGGCTTTCTCCACGCGAGGCAGCGTTAGTTTGCCATCAGGCCAAAGCAATGCTAGCCGTTCCAGCGCTTGCGCCAGTGCTAACAGATTACCTTCATAGCAATAACACAACAGCTGATTCGCTGCGTCATCCAGTTGTAGATTGTTAAGCTTCGCCCTGGCGGCGACCCAACGAGGAAGCTGTGCTTGCTCCGGCGTCTGGCAGCTTACCTGCACCGCATTATTGGCAAGTCCGGTATACCATGCGGCGTTTTCCTGCGCTTTAGTCAGTTTGTTGCCGCGAACGATCAGCAGCAGGTCGTCATGTAGCAGTGTGACGAGTGAAGCGAGCTGTTCGTTAATGGCGGCATTGGGGCCATTTTCAGGCAACTGCAAAAGTAGGGTTTGACGGCTGGCAAACAGGCTCATTGCCTGGCAGAGTGAAAAAATCTCTCCCCAGTCGGTGCTATTGTCCAGGGTGAAAGCGTGGTGTTCTTCGAACCCTTGTGTGGCGGCAGCCTGACGGATAGCGTCCTGGCTTTCCTGCAACAAGAGAGGATCGTTACCTAAGAGCAAATACGCCGCGCGCAGCCCCTCATTGAGCTGTGCGCGGAGTTGTTCAGGGTACAACTTGAGCATCAGTTACCCAGCGTGGTGGAAACACTCGCCGGAGATGACGCAGGCTCTGCGGCTTTTGTCGCCGCTGGCTTAGCATCATCATCAGCATTGGATGACAGAGTATCGGCCAGATGTACGCTTGGCAGCTTACGAATTAACTGTTCAGCCGCTTTGTCATACATCTCTTTGATGATCATGTCCTGCTCGTTATCCTTCGCCAGTGCAGCCTGTGGGTTGTCAAAGAACGAACGATAAACTTTGGCGCTGATTGGATAAATATCATGACCTGGGATCAGCACGGATGCACTCACGGACATCACCATCTGGTATTCAGCCGTTTGACCGTTCTGGAATACCGACGCCGTATCCTGCGATATGCTGACCGCGCCAAGACGCAAGGACGTCACATCTTTACGCATTGAGCCGTCCTCTAGCAGCGTAACGCCGTTCAGACGCAGCTGATTACGAACCGCGCGGCTTAATGGGCCGTTTGGATCCCCAGAGTCCAGAATCATGGTTTTCATTGAGGGTGGGACCTGCGTTGTATTACGCAGATGCCAGCCACACCCGGCGGTGACAAGCACCGCCAGAGATAACAACAATGTTGTCAGAAGTCGCACGCTTCCTCCCGCGCTTAGCCAACGACCAGATTGAGGAGTTTACCCGGTACATAAATCACTTTACGTACGGTAACGCCATCAAGATATTTTGCCACCAGATGCTCCTGGCCAGCACGCTCACGAACCTGCTCTTCAGTGGCGTTTACCGGAACGGTGATTTTGCCACGTACTTTACCGTTTACCTGAACCACAACCAGCGTTGAGTCTTCAACCATTGCCGCTTCATCCGCCACCGGCCACGGTGCGTTGTCGATATCGCCTTCGCCTTTCAGTGCTTCCCACATCGTGAAGCAAACGTGTGGGGTGAACGGGTTCAGCATGCGAACGACGGCCAGTAAGGCTTCCTGCATCAAGGCTCTGTCTTGTTCGTCTTCCTGCGGTGCTTTCGCCAGCTTGTTCATCAGCTCCATAATCGCCGCAATTGCGGTGTTAAAGGTCTGACGACGACCGATATCATCGGTAACTTTAGCAATGGTTTTATGTACGTCGCGACGCAGCGCTTTTTGGTCTTCGCTCAACGCATCAACGTTCAGGGCAGCAACATCGCCTTTGGAAGTATGTTCGTAAACCAGCTTCCATACACGTTTCAGGAAGCGGTTCGCCCCTTCAACGCCGGATTCCTGCCATTCCAGCGTCATATCAGCCGGAGAAGCGAACATCATGAACAGACGTACCGTGTCAGCGCCGTAACGCTCAACCATCACCTGCGGGTCGATACCGTTATTTTTTGACTTGGACATTTTGCTCATGCCGGTATAGACCAGTTCATGGCCTTCTGCGTCCTGAGCTTTGACGATACGACCTTTTTCGTCGCGTTCAACGATGGCATCAACCGGAGAAACCCAGTTACGCTCGCCGTTTGCACCAACGTAATAGAACGCATCAGCCAGCACCATACCCTGGCACAGCAGCTGTTTGGCCGGTTCGTCAGAGTTGACCATGCCCGCATCGCGCATCAGCTTGTGGAAGAAGCGGAAGTAGAGCAGGTGCATGATGGCGTGTTCAATACCACCAATGTAGATATCAACTGGCAGCCAGTAGTTTGCGGCTTCTGGATCCAGCATCCCTTCGTTGTACTGCGGGCAGGTGTAGCGCGCGTAGTACCAGGAGGATTCCATAAAGGTATCGAAAGTGTCGGTTTCGCGCAGCGCAGGCATGCCGTTAACGGTGGTTTTTGCCCACTCCGGATCGGCTTTGATTGGGCTGGTGATGCCGTCCATAACCACGTCTTCCGGCAGAATAACCGGCAACTGATCTTCTGGCGTCGGCAGCACGGTACCGTCTTCCAACGTCACCATCGGAATTGGCGCACCCCAGTAACGCTGACGGGAAACACCCCAGTCACGCAGACGGTAGTTCACTTTACGCTCACCCACGCCTTTCGCTACCAGCTTGTCAGCAATGGCGTTGAAGGCAGCTTCAAAGTCGAGGCCGTCAAACTCGCCGGAGTTAAACAGCACGCCTTTTTCGGTCAGAGCTTGTTCGGACAGATCCGGCTCTGCGCCTTCAGCGGTCAGAATTACTGGCTTGATGGTCAGGCCATATTTTGTCGCAAACTCGTAATCGCGCTGATCGTGGCCCGGAACGGCCATGACAGCGCCCGTACCGTATTCCATCAGGACGAAGTTTGCTGCCCAAACGGGGATTTCTTCGCCAGTCAGCGGGTGAACAGCTTTAAAGCCCGTGTCGACGCCTTTCTTCTCCATGGTTGCCATTTCGGCTTCAGCAACCTTGGTGTTGCGGCATTCGTCAATGAAGGCGGCCAGTTCTGGGTTATTTGCAGCAGCTTTCTGCGCCAGCGGGTGACCTGCGGCAACGGCCAGATAGGTCGCACCCATAAATGTGTCCGGGCGGGTGGTGTAAACGGTTAGCGTGTTGTCGTAACCGTTCACATCGAAGGTGATTTCCACGCCTTCAGAACGGCCAATCCAGTTGCGCTGCATCGTTTTCACGGTGTCAGGCCAGTGATCCAGGTTATCCAGGTCACGCAGCAGTTCGTCAGCGTAAGCGGTGATTTTGATGAACCACTGTGGGATCTCTTTACGCTCGACTTTGGTATCGCAACGCCAGCAGCAGCCGTCGATAACCTGTTCGTTCGCCAGTACGGTCTGGTCATTCGGGCACCAGTTGACCGCAGACGTTTTCTTATACACCAGGCCTTTTTTGTACAGCTCGGTGAAGAATTTCTGTTCCCAACGGTAGTATTCCGGGGTGCAGGTCGCCAGCTCACGGCTCCAGTCGTAACCGAAACCCAGCATTTTGAGCTGGTTTTTCATGTATGCGATGTTGTCGTACGTCCACGGTGCTGGCGCGGTATTGTTTTTAACCGCAGCACCTTCTGCAGGCAGACCGAACGCATCCCAGCCAATTGGCTGCAGTACGTTTTTGCCCAGCATGCGCTGGTAGCGGGCGATCACGTCACCGATGGTGTAGTTACGTACGTGGCCCATGTGTAGTCGACCAGAAGGATAGGGAAGCATAGACAGGCAGTAATACTTCTCTTTGCTCTCGTCTTCGGTAACTTCAAATGTGCGCTTCTCATCCCAGTGAAGCTGTACTTTGGATTCTATCTCTTCCGGGCGGTATTGCTCTTGCATGGCAGCCAGTGGTCCTGTTTTCAATACAGCTACAAACGTAGCTCTAGATGTGGTGTTTCAGATCCGCATAGCATAGCCCAAACGCCCGCGCCAAAACAGCCTTTCGCGCATTCAGCGTTGAATTCCCGCAAGGATAATTCTTGCACGAATTTACACACTCTGTGGACAGTCTTGCAAAGCGTAGCGTAAATAACGTCTATTATTATAGACAGTTAACGACCCAGGAGGCGAAGCGATGAACAAGGTTGCTCAATATTACCGTGAACTGGTGGCTTCACTGAGCGAACGTCTGCGTAATGGTGAACGCGATATTGATGCGTTGGTGGAGCAGGCGCGTCAACGAGTTATGCAGACCGGGGAGTTAACGCGAACCGAGGTGGAAGAGCTCACCCGGGCCGTCAGACGCGACCTGGAAGAGTTTGCTCTGAGCTATGAAGAAAGTCTCGATGAGGAGACAGACAGCGTCTTTATGCGGGTTATCAAGGAGAGTATCTGGCAGGAACTGGCCGATATTACAGATAAAACCCAGCTCGAATGGCGCGAGGTGTTCCAGGACCTCAGTCATCACGGGGTTTATCACAGCGGCGAGGTGGTCGGATTAGGTAATCTGGTCTGCGAGAAGTGCCACTTCCATTTAGCGGTTTACACCCCGGATGTGCTGCCGCTGTGTCCGAAATGCGGACACGATCAGTTCCAGCGCCGACCGTTTGAGCCGTGATGATTAGGCGTGCCAGAAGTTATTTGTAGGCCTGATAAGATGCGCCAGCATCGCCATCAGGCAATATGCCGGATGGTGGCGCAAGCGCCTTATCCGGCCTACAGTTTTACGCGTAATATCTTAAACGTTCTGCCAGCAAATCGACAAACCCTTCGCGATCCACGTCTACCATTACGGTGGCGTTTGGCTTATTGCCGCTCAGGAAGTAGTAATCCACCACGGTCATTCCCTGGGTATATTTACCCTGAGTTTCCACGCCGACCCAGCGTTCAACGGTGGTAAACAGTTCAGGTTTCAGCAGCCAGGCAATGGTGCATGGATCATGCAGTGGCGCGCCGATGAATCCCCATTTTTCATCTTTATGATACTCAAAGAAGAAGTCGAGTAGTTCAGCCACGATCGTCGAAACAGGGTTGCCGATAGCGCGGAATCGTTCGGTATCTTCGCGATGTATTTGCGCTTTATGCGTGACGTCCAGACCAGCCATCACCACTGGAATGCCAGACTGGAATACGATTTCAGCGGCTTCAGGATCCACGAAAATATTGAACTCGGCGGCGGGCGTCCAGTTTCCGAGTCCCATCGCGCCACCCATGATCACGATACGGGCGATTTTGGCGTGCAGCTCAGGATGGCTATTCAGGAGCAATGCGACGTTAGTTTGCGGCCCGGTGGAGACAATCGTCATCGGTTCCGGGCTTTCACGCAGGGTTTTCGCCATCAGTTCCACGGCGGTACAGTCTTGTGGCGCAAAAGCGGGTTCCGGCAGCGCCGGGCCATCCAGCCCACTCTCGCCGTGAACGTTATCGGCGATAATCAGATCGCGCATCAGTGGTTTCACTGCGCCACCAGCCACTGGGATATCCGTACGGTTGAGCAACGTTAACATGCGCAACACGTTACGCAGCGTTTTGTCAGGTGTCTGGTTACCGGCTGATGAGGTTATCGCTTTCACATCCAGTTCTGGTGAGGCGAGGGCGAGCACAATTGCGATAGCGTCGTCATGACCCGGATCGCAATCAAACAGGATAGGAAGTGCCATTGTTGCTCCTTGTAAGTGGGACTTTGTGACAAGGTTAACGCTGGGCTGTATGTGTTTCGAGAGGCGAAGGGATAAAGCGTGAGGTGGCGCGCACATGGAGATGCGCGCCAGCAAGATTAGTGCAGTATTTTCGCGAGGAAGTCTTTGGCGCGGTCCGATTTCGGATTAGCGAAAAACTCTTCTTTCGGTGAGTCTTCAACAATTTTCCCTTCATCCATGAAGATCACCCGGTTCGCCACTTTACGCGCAAAGCCCATTTCGTGGGTTACCACCATCATGGTCATCCCTTCATTGGCCAGTTCAACCATAACATCCAGTACTTCGTTGATCATTTCAGGATCAAGCGCCGACGTCGGTTCGTCAAACAGCATGGCGATAGGATCCATGCACAGCGCCCGGGCGATAGCGACACGCTGTTGCTGGCCCCCTGAGAGCTGAGCTGGAAACTTCTCCGCATGTGCTGATAGACCAACGCGTTCCAGTAACTTTTGCGCTTTGTCGCGGGCCGGTTTTTTATCGCGCTTGAGCACTTTTACCTGCGCCAGAGTCAGGTTCTCAATGATCGACAGGTGGGGGAACAGTTCAAAGTGCTGGAACACCATACCAACGCGAGAACGCAGTTTGGCCAGATCGGTTTTTTTATCATTCACCACGGTACCATCAACGGTGATGACGCCTTGTTGTACCGGCTCCAGCCCGTTCACCGTTTTGATAAGCGTTGATTTACCTGAACCTGACGGGCCGCAGACCACAACCACTTCCCCTTTTTTCACTTCCGTGGAGCAGTCGGTCAGCACCTGAAAGTGACCATACCATTTAGAAACATTTTTCAGGGTAATCATTAAACTGTCCTTTTCTTCAAATAGCTGACCAACAACGATGCGCTCAGACTGAATACAAAATAAACGGCGCCAGCAAACAGGATCATTTCAACCTGTGTGCCGTCACGCTCGCCAATGGTGGAGGCGGTACGGAAGAAGTCTGCCAGACTTAATACATAGACCAGCGAGGTATCCTGGAAGAGTACGATGCCCTGGGTTAGCAGCAGCGGTACCATCGCGCGGAATGCCTGCGGCAGAATAATGAGCTTCATCGACTGCCAGTGGGTCATCCCTAGCGCCAGCGCGGCGCTGGATTGCCCACGAGAAATACTCTGGATACCGGCACGGATAATCTCGGAATAGTACGCGGCTTCAAACATCGAAAACGCGACCATTGCTGAGATCAGGCGAATATCGGTTTTTGGCGACAGACCCAGTACGTTTTGCAGGAAGCCGGGCACAATCAGGTAGAACCACAGCAGCACCATGACCAGCGGAATAGAACGAAATACGTTGACGTAGCCTTTCGCAAACCAGGCTATCGGCGCGAAGCTGGACAGACGCATGACGGCCAGGATAGTTCCCCATACGATACCAATGACGACCGCCGTGACGGTAATTTTCAGCGTGATCATCAGCCCATCCAGCAGATACGGCAGGGAAGGGACAATAGAACTCCAGTCAAATTCGTACATTATTTGCCTCCCAAATTGCCAGGCAGGCGGATTTTACGTTCAACGAGATTCATCACCAGCATGATGACGGCGTTAATCAGGACGTAAGCCAGAGTGATAGCGGTAAACGATTCCCATGCGTGGGCGGAGTAATCCAGCAGTTTGCCCGCCTGTGCCGCCATATCGACCAGGCCGATGGTGGAGGCGATCGCGGAGTTCTTCACCAGGTTCATCATCTCTGAGGTCATTGGCGGAACAATCACGCGGTAGGCGTTTGGCAGCAGAACATAACGATAAGCCTGAGGCAACGTCAGCCCCATTGCCAGAGCTGCGTTTTTCTGCCCACGAGGCAGAGACTGAATAGCGGCGCGAACCTGTTCGCAGACGCGCGCGGCGGTAAACAGCCCCAGACAAAGCATCGATGAAAGGAAGAACTGGATGTTGGGATCCAACTCAGCCTTGAACCACATCCCAATGTTTTCCGGCAGCAGTTCAGGAATAACCAGATACCAGGTAAAAAACTGGACGATGAGCGGAACGTTACGAAACAGCTCAACGTACAGCGTGCCGATCCCAGAAAGGAAACGATTTGGAACGGTACGTAAGATGCCGAATAAAGAGCCTATGAGGAAAGCGATAATCCATGCGGTGATGGATAACGCGACAGTGACCTGGAAACCACTCCAGAGCCAGCCGAGATAGGTGGTGTTGCCGAACGGGGCTTGTTGTAAAAAAATACCCCAGTTCCAGTCTATAGACATAAATCTACTCCAGAAAAAAAAGGGTAGCAGCGCTACCCTCGAAGATTGTTATTCGGCGTTTTGCGGTTTTCAGGCCTGATGGGGAACGACCATCAGGCTTATAGTCTGTCCGTGCCGAGTAACAATCGAGAGGGAGGGGAAGCCTCCCATTTATTTTAGTTAGTTAAGCGCTTTATCATTCGGTTCTTTGAACAGGGCTTTCATCTCGTCTGACAGTTCGAAATTCATGTTCAGGTTCTTCGGCGGAATTGGATTTTTAAACCACTTATCAAACCATTTCTCAGCTTCGCCTGAGGTTTGCGCCTTGGCGATAGTGTCGTCCATCAGCTTTTTGAACTCAGGATCATCTTTGCGCAACATACAGCCGTAGGCTTCCTGAGACTGTGGCTTGCCGACGATCTCCCAGTTGTCTGGTTTCTTCGCTTTTGCGCGCTCGCCAGCCAGCAGGGCGTCATCCATCATAAAGGCAACGGCGCGACCGCTTTCCAGAGTACGGAAAGAGTCACCGTGGTCTTTCGCGCTGATGATGCGCATATCCATTTTTTGTTCTTCATTCAGCTTGTGCAGCAGAACTTCGGAGGTGGTACCTGAAGTCACGACTACGGCTTTACCTTTCAGATCGGCGAAATCTTTAACGTCGCCGCCTTTTTTCGCTAGCAGACGGGTGCCGACAACGAAAATGGTGTCAGAGAAAGCCGCTTGTTTTTGGCGCTCGACGTTGTTGGTGGTGGATCCACATTCAAAATCGAAGGTGCCGTTTTGCAGCAGCGGGATACGGTTTTGTGAAGTAATCGGGATCAGTTTTACCTGCAGATCAGGCTTGTTCAGCTTTTTCTTCACGGCTTCAACGATCGCGTTGGAGTAATCCTGTGAATAACCGACCACTTTTTGCTGATTATCGTAGTAAGAAAACGGTACTGATGATTCACGGTGGCCGACAACGATCACGCCATTTTTGGCGATCTTATCCAGCGTGCTGCCTGCCGCTGGTGCTGCGTCTTCTGCGTGCGCCAGACCGGCGGACATTCCCATGACCAGCATGGCAGTGGCGAGCTTACGTAATTGCATATCCAACTCCTTTATCGTCTGCGCCAGGGACGCATTGATACCCATTGTGATGTTGTTATTGTTTGCTACTAAAACGTGCAGTCTTGTATGTGTTTGTTAACATTTAGTTTGGATGAATGTAAAGAATTTGCTGTGTTATTGTTTATTTTTGCGAAGTGCGCCGCACCATTTGGGGGCAAAAATATCTTGTTGCACTTTTCAGGTGCTACCGGCGCTCAACTTTGGTGCGACCAGGTTGCACATTCAGCCAAAACAGCGTTTGCCTTGTAGAACAAAGCAATAGACGTGCCAGAATGGGAAGGGATACATATTTTGGGGGCCGGATAAACGAGGCGTTATCCGGCCTGGGGAGGTGGGTTACTTACGACGTTGGCGCAGACTCATTACCACTGCGCCAAAGCCAAACAGCGCGGTTAGCAGCCAGAGCGGCCAGTTTCCGGTACGGGCATAAGGGGTTAAGCCCGTCGTTGGCGTCACGCTGGTGGTCAGCACCTGACGGGTAAACTGCGGGATCATCGCCTGAACTTCGCCCTGTGGACCAATCACCGCCGTAATACCGTTGTTTGTGCTACGCAGCAGAGGTCGCGCCAGCTCCAGGGAACGCATACGCGCCATCTGGAAGTGCTGCCACGGGCCAATAGATTTACCAAACCATGCATCGTTAGAGATAGTCAGCAGGTAGTCCGTATCCGGGCGGAAGTTATCCCGTACCTGTTCGCCAAGAATGATTTCGTAGCAGATGGCAGCGGTCAGCTTAAAGCCGTGTGCATGCAACTGTGGCTGTACATAAGGACCGCGGCTGAACGAAGACATTGGCAGATCAAAGAATGGCGCTAGCGGGCGCAGGATAGATTCCAGCGGGACAAATTCGCCAAACGGTACCAGATGGTTTTTGTTGTAGCGGTTGCTGGAGTCGTAGCTGTATGGGCTGTCTTTACCTAGTGTGATGATGGTGTTGTAGGTGTCGTAACGATTCTGCTTGTTCAGACGCGCGTCTACAATACCGGTAATCAGCGTGCTGTTTTTCGATTTCAGCAGGTCATCCATCATGCTCAGAAAACGCTGCTGGTTAATTTCCAGGTCCGGAATAGCGGATTCTGGCCAGATGATGAGCTGTGATTTGCCCATCTCAGGCTGGGTGGCGTCGAGATAAATCTTCAGGGTGTTGAGTAACTGGCCTTCATCCCATTTGAGCGACTGCGGGATGTCACCCTGCACCATCGAGACCTGGGTGGTTTTTTCCGGCTCCAGCGTGTACCACTGAATATAACGTAGCGGGAAGGGCAGAGCGAAAAGCACCACGGCGGCAGCCAGCGGCTTCCAGTTACGCGTTACCAGCGCAAGTGCCAACAGGCCGCTAACCATCATCAGCAGGAAGTTAATCGCCTCAACGCCCATTACCGGCGCCAGCCCTTTTAACGGACCGTCGATCTGGCTGTAGCCGAATTGCAACCACGGAAAACCGGTCAGTACCCAGCCGCGTAGAAATTCAGTGATTTGCCAGACTACCGGCGCGGCAATCGTTACACGTATCCAGGTAGTTTTCGGCCACAGACGCGCCAAAACGCCGGCAAACAGGCCAGTGTAGAGGGAAAGGTAAGCAGCAAGCAGAACCACGAGGAAGACGTTAACGGGGCCCGGCATACCGCCAAACTGCGCGATACTGACGTAAACCCAGTTGATGCCTGAGCCAAACAGTCCCAGTCCCCAGAAGTAGCCGATAGCGGCAGACTGGAGCGGACGGCGGTTGAAGGTGAGAGCCTGCAGACCCATCAGCGAAACAATCGCAGCGGGCCAGATGTCATACGGTGAGAAAGCCAGTGTCCCGCAGGCACCGAATAATAACGCCAGCAGCAGGCGAATGCGCTGGCGTTCAATTAAAGGGGCAAATGCCATGTAGTCTTAGATCCAGTTTCGGGTTTATTCGTCCAGTTTGGGCTGGGGTGAGTCGTCCGGAATTCTGACATGAACCTGAATAATACGACGGCTGTCGGCCATTGCCACTTTGAACTGGTAACCATCAATGTCGATGGTCTCTCCACGCGCGGGCAGATGACCGAAGGCCTGCATGACCAACCCGCCAATGGTATCCACTTCTTCATCGCTGAAATGCGTGCCGAAAGCTTCGTTGAAGTCTTCAATTGGCGCCAGCGCGCGAATAGTCCAGGTGTGGCGACTGAGCTGACGGAAATCAATATCGTCTTCTTCGTCGTACTCATCTTCAATTTCACCGACAATCAGTTCAAGGATGTCCTCAATGGTCACCAGACCTGAGACACCGCCGAACTCGTCGATGACGATAGCCATATGATAACGCTGGGAGCGGAACTCTTTCAGCATGCGGTCAACCCGCTTGCTTTCAGGGACGACAACCGCCTGGCGTAACACTTTCTCCATGCTGAAGGCTTCGGCATCGCTACGCATAAATGGCAGCAGATCTTTGGCCATCAGAATCCCTTCAATGTGATCCTTGTCTTCGCTAATTACCGGGAAACGCGAGTGGGCAGACTCGATAATGACATCGAGGCATTCGTCCAGAGTTTGGTTGCGTTTCAGGGTAATCATCTGGGAGCGAGGGATCATGATGTCGCGAACGCGTTGGTCCGCAATATCCATTACCCCTTCGAGCATATCGCGCGTATCTTCATCGATAAGGTCGTTTTGCCCGGAATCACGGATCAGCTCCAACAGTTCGTCGCGGTTTTTCGGTTCACCGTGGAAAAGTTGGCTCAGTAACAGGGAAAAAAATCCCTTTTTGCTGTTTAAGGTGTCACTACTGTGTGAATTGTCGTCGCTCATGGCGTCGTATGGGTTCTCATGTTAGTTAATACAAAGCGCGTCATGCGTTTACTCAGCTGTTGACGGCATGTTTTGCCTGATGGCGCTACGCTTATCAGGCCTACGAAAGGCATGAATGTAGGCCGGATTAGGCGCAAGCGCCGCCATCCGGCAAGCTACTATTCTGCAATCTTCTCGGCAATGTACGGATCCTCATAGCCCAGAGCAAGCATAATCTCTGTTTCGAGGGATTCCATCTCTTCCGCTTCATCGTCTTCAATATGGTCGTAGCCGAGTAAATGCAGGCTACCGTGCACCACCATGTGCGCCCAGTGGGCCTCAAGCGGTTTGCCTTGCTCCTGCGCTTCTTTCTCAACCACCTGACGGCAGATGATCAAATCGCCCAGCAGCGGCATCTCAATGCCCGGCGGAGCCTCAAACGGGAAAGAGAGCACGTTGGTGGATTTGTCTTTCCCGCGATAGGTCAGGTTCAGGTCGTGGCTTTCCGCGTCATCGACCAGACGAATCGTCACTTCAGACTCTTCCTGAAACTGCGGGATCACCGCATCCAGCCAGCCCTGAAACTGACTTTCTGTTGGCAAACCGGATTCGTCTTCACATGCCAGCTGTAAATCGAGGATAACCTGACTCATTTTTGTTCCTGCTCCTGAGCTTCGCGCTTGCGTTCTGCAGCCTGCTCGGCTTTGCGTTTCTGTTCTGCTTCTTCCCAGGCTTCATACGCCGTGACGATACGGGCAACCACCGGGTGGCGCACCACGTCTTCGCTATGGAAGAAATTAAAACTAATTTCGTCGACTTCAGCCAGCACTTCAATGGCATGACGCAGTCCGGATTTGGTGCTACGCGGCAGGTCAATCTGGGTGATATCGCCAGTGATGACCGCTTTGGAGTTAAAGCCGATACGGGTCAGGAACATTTTCATCTGTTCGATGGTGGTGTTCTGGCTTTCATCAAGAATGATGAACGCATCGTTCAACGTACGACCGCGCATGTAGGCCAGGGGCGCAACTTCAATGACGTTACGCTCAATCAGCTTTTCAACCTTTTCAAAGCCGAGCATTTCGAAAAGCGCGTCATACAGCGGTCGTAAATACGGATCGACTTTCTGGCTGAGATCTCCTGGCAGGAATCCCAGTTTTTCGCCCGCTTCCACTGCCGGACGGGTCAGCAGAATGCGACGGATCTCCTGACGCTCAAGCGCATCAACCGCAGCGGCAACCGCGAGATACGTTTTACCCGTACCCGCAGGGCCAACGCCAAATGTGATGTCGTGGTCGAGGATATTCGCAATGTACTGTGCCTGGTTCGGCGTGCGCGGCTTAATTACTCCACGCTTGGTTTTGATGTTCACCGCTTTGCCAAATTCAGGCACGCTGTCTGCGCTTTGTTCAAGCACACGCGCTTCTTTGATCGCCAGATGAATTTGTTCAGGCTCGATGTCCTGCGTCTGACCGCGCATTGGGGCGGTATCGACGTACAGGCTACGTAAAATATCTGCCGCAGCGGTGACGCAAATTGGACGACCGGTCAGTTTAAAGTGGTTATCACGGCGGTTAATTTCGATGCCGAGGCGACGTTCCAGCTGTTTGATGTTGTCATCAAATGGGCCGCAAAGGCTCAACAGGCGGGCGTTGTCTGCGGGTTCAAGGGTGATTTCGCGAGTGTCTATGTTCAAACTGTTCCTCTTATGCATGTCTCGCCGGACGCTGAACATTTACCGGCATCTAAGGAAATTATTCACGCCATGGGGGAAAGGCGCAAGCATTGCAGCAAATATGGGGATGATAGGGCAGATTACAAGACCCGCCGGGACAGCGAGCCCAGGATTGTAGGCCCGATAAGTGTAGCGGTATCGGGCCTTTTTTACGTTTTTCAGCAGGATTAAGGCTGATAAATACCGACGCCCAGATCGTTTTCTTTGCGGGTACGCGCAATGACCGATTCAGGGGATTCTGCGATACGCAGACCCATTTCGTCCTCGGTACGCACCACTTTACCGCGCAGGGAGTTAGTCCAGACATCGGTAATTTCTACGTCTACGAACTTACCGACCATATCCGGGTTGCCTTCAAAGTTCACCACACGGTTATTTTCGGTACGGCCTGACAGTTCCATGATGCTCTTACGCGATGTGCCTTCAACCAGAATGCGCTGGGTCGTGCCGACCATACGGCGGCTCCAGGCCATAGCTTGCTGGTTGATACGCTCCTGTAGAATGTACAGACGCTGTTTCTTCTCTTCTTCCGGTACGTCGTCAACCATATCGGCGGCAGGGGTGCCAGGACGCGCAGAGAAAATAAAGCTGTAGCTCATGTCAAAATTGACGTCAGCAATCAGCTTCATGGTCTGCTCGAAATCCTGCGTGGTTTCACCCGGGAAGCCAACGATGAAGTCGGAGCTAATCTGGATATCCGGACGCGCAGCGCGCAGTTTGCGGATGATTGCTTTGTATTCCAGCGCGGTATGGGTGCGCCCCATCAGGTTCAGTACGCGGTCTGAACCGCTCTGTACCGGCAGATGCAGGAAGCTCACCAACTCTGGCGTATCGCGATAAACTTCAACGATATCATCGGTGAATTCGATCGGATGGCTGGTGGTGAAGCGGATACGATCAATACCGTCGATCGCAGCGACCAGACGTAACAGATCGGCAAAAGATCCGATCGTGCCGTCGTAGTTCTCACCACGCCATGCGTTCACGTTTTGCCCCAGCAGGTTCACTTCACGCACGCCTTGGGCTGCAAGCTGGGCGATTTCAAACAGAATATCATCCGCCGGACGGCTGACTTCCTCACCGCGGGTGTAGGGCACCACGCAGTAAGTACAATATTTATTACAACCTTCCATGATGGACACAAACGCGCTTGGACCTTCAGCACGCGGTTCCGGCAGGCGGTCGAACTTTTCGATCTCCGGGAAACTGATATCAACCACCGGGCTACGGGTCGTGCTTCCACGCACTTTGTTGATCATTTCCGGCAGGCGGTGCAGCGTTTGCGGCCCAAAAATAATATCGACGTAATGCGCGCGCTGGCGAATATGATCGCCTTCCTGAGACGCAACACAGCCACCGACCCCAATGATGAGCTTGGGGTTTTTCTCTTTTAACAGTTTCCAGCGGCCCAGTTGATGGAACACTTTTTCCTGAGCCTTCTCACGGATTGAGCAGGTATTCAGCAGCAGCACATCCGCTTCTTCCGCCACGTCAGTCAGTTGATACCCATGAGTGGCATCCAGCAGATCGGCCATCTTCGATGAATCGTATTCGTTCATCTGACAGCCCCAGGTTTTAATATGGAGTTTTTTGGTCATCGACTTGCTCTTGCGAAATTGTGGCTGAAATGCAGGGCGCATAGTGTACTGCTTTGGCGCGGTTGTGACCAGTATGACGGATGTCAGCCTCAAGGGGTAAAAAATCCTGTAAACTTACACAATACATGTAACTGGATAATTGACCATGACAAATCAACCAACGGAAATTGCCATTGTCGGCGGGGGGATGGTCGGCGGCGCGCTGGCGCTTGGACTGGCGCAGCATGGATTTACGGTAACGGTCATCGAGCATGCCGTTCCCGCGCCGTTTGTGGCTGACGGACAGCCTGATGTCAGAATTTCTGCCATTAGTTCCGCGTCGGTGTCGTTGCTAAAAGGGCTGGGCGTCTGGGATACGGTGCAGGGGATGCGCAGCCATCCTTATCGTCGACTGGAAACGTGGGAGTGGGAAAATGCCCATGTGATGTTTGATGCCGCCGAGCTTAAGCTGCCTCTGTTGGGCTATATGGTGGAAAACACGGTCCTGCAACAGGCGCTCTGGCAGGCGCTGCAAGCTCACCCTAAAGTCACGCTGCGCGTACCGGCGTCCCTGATTTCTTTGCATCAACATAACGATCGACATGAGCTTGAGCTGGCAGGTGGCGAAACTATTAGCGCGAAGCTGGTCATCGGCGCCGATGGTGCCAACTCTCAGGTGCGAAAAATGGCCGGGATTGGTATCCATGCCTGGCAGTACGCGCAGTCCTGTATGTTGATAACCGTGCAATGCGAAAATTCACCGGGAGACAGCACCTGGCAGCAATTTACGCCTGACGGCCCGCGCGCGTTTTTACCGCTGTTTGATAACTGGGCCTCGTTGGTGTGGTACGACTCACCGGCTCGCATCCGCCAATTGCAAGCGCTGAATATGCCGCAATTGCAGACGGAGATTGCTAAACATTTTCCATCGCGACTCGGTAAGGTGATGCCAGTGGCTGCGGGGGCGTTCCCGCTTACGCGTCGTCATGCGCTGCAATATGTGCAACCGGGGCTGGCGCTGGTAGGTGATGCCGCGCATACCATTCATCCGCTGGCGGGGCAGGGCGTTAATCTGGGCTTTCGTGATGTCGATGCGTTGATTGATGTGCTGGTGAACGCGCGCAGCTACGGTGAATCCTGGGCCAGTCAGCCGGTGCTCAAGCGCTATCAGAATCGCCGTATGACTGACAATTTCATCATGCAAAGCGGTATGGATCTGTTCTATGCCGGATTCAGCAATAACCTGCAGCCGCTGCGCATCATGCGTAATCTCGGGCTCATGGCCGCAGAGCGCGCTGGCGTACTGAAACGTCAGGCACTGAAGTATGCGTTAGGGTTGTAATTCAGGCAGGCCTACGGGGAAAATACGTAGGCCTGATAAGCGGAGCGCCATCAGGCGATAAATGCAGAAAAGCAAAAAGCTCGCCGAGGCGAGCTTTTTTAATATGGCTGGGGTACGAGGATTCGAACCTCGGAATGCTGGTATCAGAAACCAGAGCCTTACCGCTTGGCGATACCCCAACGGGTGCACCCACAGAGTGGACGACTTTTTGAAATTGGCTGGGGTACGAGGATTCGAACCTCGGAATGCTGGTATCAGAAACCAGAGCCTTACCGCTTGGCGATACCCCAACAATTTTTTGGATTTACCGAACGAGTCGATATGTCCTTAATATGGTGGCTACGACGGGATTCGAACCTGTGACCCCATCATTATGAGTGATGTGCTCTAACCAGCTGAGCTACGTAGCCAAATACTAACATTTTCTTCGATGGCTGGGGTACCTGGATTCGAACCAGGGAATGCCGGTATCAAAAACCGGTGCCTTACCGCTTGGCGATACCCCAATGACCGTTGCGGTGAACCGCTATATCGAAGAAAAAATGGCTGGGGTACCTGGATTCGAACCAGGGAATGCCGGTATCAAAAACCGGTGCCTTACCGCTTGGCGATACCCCATCCGTGCAACGCTTACGGGTGAATGGTGCGGGAGGCGAGACTTGAACTCGCACACCTTGCGGCGCCAGAACCTAAATCTGGTGCGTCTACCAATTTCGCCACTCCCGCAAAAAAGATGGTGGCTACGACGGGATTCGAACCTGTGACCCCATCATTATGAGTGATGTGCTCTAACCAGCTGAGCTACGTAGCCATCTTTTTTTCGCGTAACCTTATCGGCGTTGCGGGGCGCATTATGCGTATTGAGCCTTGAAGCGTCAACCCCTTTTTCATTGAAAATAGCTGGAATGTGACTGTTTGGTTAGGTTGCGAACAGCATGACGCAATATTCGGCAATTATTAGTTATTAATTGTTTTTTTGCACAGAAAACAAACATAAAAAAAGAGCCCCGCAGGGCTCTTATCTAAGGATTAACTTATTTATAAGCGGACTGATGTACGCCAACGGCACGGCCAGACGGATCGTTCATGGTTTTAAACGCCTCATCCCATTCAATCGCCTTAGCAGAAGAACAGGCAACCGACGGCCCGCCCGGCACACATTCGGCAGCGCTTGCTACCGGGAACAACTCTTCGAAAATCTCACGGTACAAATACGCTTCTTTAGACGATGGCGTGTTGTACGGGAAACGGAAGCTGGCAGTTTCCAGTTGTTGGTCAGAAACTTGTTCTGCAGCCACCTCTTTCAGAGTGTCAATCCAGCTGTAACCGACACCGTCAGAGAACTGCTCTTTCTGACGCCATGCGACGCTTGCCGGCAGGTAGGACTCAAAACATTCGCGCAGAACGTGTTTTTCCATTTTGCCGTTGCCGCACATTTTGTCCTGTGGGTTGATGCGCATCGCCACATCAAGGAATTTCTTATCCAGGAAGGGCACGCGGGCTTCTACACCCCAGGCCGACATGGCTTTGTTGGCACGGGCGCAGTCGAACATATGCAGCGCTTGCAGCTTGCGCACGGTTTCTTCGTGCAGTTCTTTTGCATCTGGCGCTTTGTGGAAATAGAGATAGCCGCCAAACACTTCGTCCGAACCTTCACCCGACAACACCATTTTAATGCCCATCGCTTTAATTTTACGCGACATTAAGTACATTGGCGTCGAGGCGCGAATCGTCGTGACATCGTAAGTTTCGATGTGGTAAATCACGTCACGGATCGCATCCAGACCTTCCTGCACGGTGAAGTGGATCTCATGGTGCACGGTCCCCAGATGGTTCGCCACCTCTTGCGCAGCTTTCAGATCCGGAGCGCCTTCCAGGCCGACGGCGAAGGAGTGTAGCTGTGGCCACCAGGCTTCGCTACGTTCCTGATCTTCAACACGGCGTGCCGCGTATTTTTTAGTTATCGCGGAAATTACGGAAGAATCCAGACCGCCGGACAGCAGTACGCCATAAGGAACATCTGACATCAGGTGGCTTTTCACCGCATCTTCCAGCGCCTGGCGCAGCTCGTTTTTATCAGTAACGTTGTCTTTGACTGCATCGTATTCAAACCAGTCGCGCTGGTAGTACTGACGAATTTCACCGTCTTTACTCCACAAATAGCTACCGGCCGGGAATTCTTTGATTGTGCGGCAGACGGGAACCAGCGCTTTCATTTCAGACGCAACGTAGAAGTTACCGTGCTCGTCGTAACCCATATACAGCGGGATGATCCCGATATGATCACGACCGATCAGGTAGGCGTCCTGCTCGCTGTCGTACAGGGCAAAAGCGAACATCCCTTGCAGGTCATCGAGGAACGCGGGTCCTTTTTCCTGATACAGGGCGAGGATAACTTCGCAGTCGGAACCGGTCTGGAACTGGTAGCGATCGCCGTATTCAGCACGCAGTGTCTGGTGGTTATAAATTTCACCGTTAACCGCCAGGATATGTGTCTTCTTCACGTTGTACAGCGGCTGAGCACCGGCATTGACGTCGACGATGGACAGACGTTCGTGCGCCAGAATGGCGTTATCACAGGCGTAAATACCTGACCAGTCCGGGCCGCGGTGGCGCATCAGACGAGACAGTTCCAGGGCTTTTTTACGCAGTTCAACTGCGTCAGTTTTAATATCGAATACGCCAAAAATAGAACACATAACCTTCTCCGTTAACCTGTTGCGTGATGCTTTTTATGTTTGCTTGATAAAGAAAATGCCGCAAAGCTGGAGAGGGCGCAAGCGAATTACGGGTCAGAAAATAAAAAACGCAATGGTCATTGCTGATTGATGAAAAAAGATTATGTAATGAACGCTATTATTGATGAATCAACAGTGAAGTGGTGATTTTATTGAATGGATGTATTTTTCAGGCCGGATAACTTGCAGATGTTGTTATCCGGCTAAAGAGATTAAATGACGTCTATTTCAGCAACGGACGGGTAAATCCAGCTTGGTCTGAACGGCATGTTGTCAATATCATCAAGCTTGGATACGCCAGACAGTACCAGGATAGTTTCCAGACCCGCCTGAAAACCTGCCAGAATATCGGTACGCAGGTTGTCACCAACGATAACGGTTTCTTCCGAGTGCGCCTGCATTTTGTTGAGAGCCGCGCGAATAATCCACGGGCTGGGTTTGCCGACATAAAACGGTTTACGACCTGAGATCTTCTCAATACCGGCACAGAGTGCTCCACAGGCGGGATAAAAGCCGCGACCGTGGGTATCCGGGTTAGTGGCGATAAAACGCGCGCCGTTGGCGACAAAATAGGCTGCTTTATGCATCATGTCCCAGTTATAGGAACGTGTCTCGCCAACAATCACAAAATCGGGGTTCACGTCGGTAATGGTAAATCCAGCTTTATACAGTTCGTGAATTAACGCGCCTTCACCCACCACGTAGGCCTTTTTCCCTTCCTGGCGACGAAGAAAATCAGCGGTAGCCATCGCGGAAGTATAAAAGACGCTATCAGGGACATTCACACCCGCGGTGGCGAAGCGGTTTGCCAGATCTTGCCCGGTTTGCGAAGGGTAGTTAGTCAGCAGGACTAACGGCAAACCTTTTTCCAGGATCCCAGTCAAAAATTCTGCCGCACCCGGTACAGCAACATTGTCGTGCATCAGCACGCCGTCGATATCACAAATTACATTCTTAATGGCCATGGACTACCCAGGGAATTCGTTATGAGTCTGATAGTAATCGACTACTATATGAGAGCATTAGCTTTCCAGCAAACGTTGCAGCAATGTCCCGTTGAGCATTGCGCGCTTCACCAGCGCAAAGGCGCCAATGGCGGAGCGGTGATCCAGCGTGGACCGAACCACCGGTAAATTATGGCGAAACGCTTTCAACGCCTGCGTGTTGATACAGCTTTCTATTGCAGGCAGCAGCACCTTATCCGCCTCGGTAATTTCGCCCGCAATGACGATTTTTTGCGGGTTAAACAGGTTGATGGCAATGGCGATAGTTTTACCCAGATGGCGACCAACGTGCTCAATAACTTCTGCTGCCAGATTATCGCCTTTATTCGCGGCCTTACAGATGGCTTTGATGCTGCAATCATCCAGCGTGAGTCGACTTGGATAACCCTGCTTCAGTAAGTTCTGCACGCGATGTTCAATAGAAGCATTGGCGGCAATGGTTTCCAGGCAGCCGAAATTACCGCAGTGACAGCGCTCACCCAGCGGCTCTACCTGAATATGACCAATCTCGCCGACGTTGCCATTGCGACCGATGAAAATTCGGCCATTGGAGATGATACCCGCGCCGGTTCCACGGTGCACTCGCACCAAAATGGAGTCTTCGCAATCCTGGCTTGCCCCGAAATAGTGCTCAGCCAGCGCCAGGCTGCGAATATCATGACCAACAAAGCAGGTGACTTTGAAGCGTTTTTCGAGCGCTTCGACCAGTCCCCAGTTTTCGACCTGAATGTGTGGCATATAGCGGATGACGCCGCTTTCAGGATCGACAAGGCCTGGCAGGATGACAGAAATTGCGATCAGCTCACGGATTTTCCGCTGGCAGCTCTCAATAAAGATGGCAATGGTGTTGAGCAGCGCATATTCCAGCGTTTCCTGGGTGCGCTCCGGGAGGGGGTAATGCTCTTCGGCGACAACTTTACTGCTCATATCATAGAGCGTGAGCGTTGTGTCGTGGCGACCCAGTCGTACGCCAATGGCGTGGAAATTGCGAGTTTCTGTGACGATAGAGATAGCGCGGCGGCCCCCGGTGGAGGCCTGCTGATCGACTTCTTTGATCAGCCCGCGTTCGATCAACTGACGCGTAATTTTGGTTACGCTGGCGGGGGCAAGCTGGCTTTGCTCGGCAATTTGAATTCGCGAGATTGGCCCATGCTGGTCAATCAGGCGATAAACCGCCGCGCTGTTAAGCTGTTTTACGAGATCAACATTACCTATTTGAGCTTGTCCGCCTGGTGTCATTCTTTCTCTTACTCAGTAACGACCTCGTTGCCATTAACGATGGTCTTGATAATTTTAAAGTCGTGCGTGAACGCAGTCAGGTTGGCTACTTTGCCTGGCGCGATGCTGCCGAGTTGTTTGTCGACGCCGATGGCGCGAGCAGGGTAGAGCGTTGCCATGCGTAAGACTTCGTCGAGGGCGATATTTGCATGCTCGACCAGATTGCGTACGCCTTCAATCATGGTTAATGATGAACCGCTCAACGTGCCGTTCTCATCAACACACAGTCCATTGCGGTAGTATATTGTTTTACCAGCGAAAATGAACTGTTCAATGTTTGCACCTGCTGGCGCTGTCGCGTCAGTGACCAGGCACAGCTTGTCGCCTTTCAGGCGCTTAGCATTACGAATGTTAACGTAGTCAACGTGCAGGCCATCGGCGATGATACCGCAGTAGATATCGGCTTCATCCAAAATAGCGCCCGCCAGACCGGGTTCGCGGCCGGTAATGTACGGCATCGCGTTGAACAGATGCGTTGCAAAGGTAATACCTGCACGGAATCCGATTTTTGCTTCTTTTACCGTTGCATTGGAGTGACCCGCAGAAACCACGATACCCGCATTCACCAGTTTGGTGATGACCTCTACCGGGACCATTTCTGGTGCCAGTGTGACTTTGGTGATCACATCCGCATTATCGCACAGGAAATCAACCAACGCAGCGTCCGGCTGACGGACAAATCCCGGATTATGTGTACCTTTTTTCACCAGGTTCAGCCACGGGCCTTCAAGATGAAGTCCTAATGCCTGATTGGGGTGTTTCGCCAGGTATTCACGCATCACGCGAACACCTTGTTTCATCAGGTCATCGCTGGTGGTGATAAGCGTTGGCAAATAGTTGGTGCAGCCAGATTTTTCATTGGCTTTCTGCATGATTTCCAGCGTTTCAACGGTTACGGCTTCTGCCGTATCGTTAAACTGCACACCGCCGCAGCCGTTCAGCTGTACATCAATAAAACCGGGGGAAACAATGGCCCCATTCAGTGAGCGCTGTTCAATCCCTGACGGTAATTCAGCCAGTGGGCAAACGCTGTCGATCAGGCCATTGGCGACAACAATCGCATGGTCATCAAGAATTTCGTGACCGGTAAAGATCCGGCCCTGGGTTAAAGCATACATTCCGACCCCCGATTTCAAAAAATGCCGCCCTGCAACTTATCGACAGGGCGGAGACATCAATTACAGACCTTTAATATTTTCCGCTTCTAACTCGTTGAAGTATTTCAGCGTCTTCACTTTCAGTTCCATGGTGGAAGGCTCATCGCAGACCACAACGGCTTTTGGATGCAACTGCAGGCAGCTGATGGTCCACATGTGGTTAACGTTGCCTTCAACGGCAGCTTGCAGCGCCTGTGCTTTCTGGTGGCCCAGAACCAGGATCATCACTTCTTCAGCATCCAGCAGGGTGCCCACGCCAACGGTCAGCGCATATTTAGGTACCTGGCTTACGTCGCCGTCAAAGAAGCGTGAGTTAGCAACACGTGTGTCGTGAGTCAGCGTTTTGATGCGGGTACGGGAAGCCAAAGAGGAAGCTGGCTCGTTGAACGCGATGTGACCATCGTTGCCTACACCGCCCATAAACAGGTGGATTTTACCGTAAGAACGGATTTTTTCTTCATACTGACGGCATTCTGCATCAATATCCGGCGCGTTACCATTGAGGAGGTTGATGTTTTCTGCTGGAATATCAACGTGATCAAAGAAATTGCGGTGCATAAAGCTGTGGTAGCTTTCCGGATGCTCTTTCGGCAGGCCAACATATTCGTCCATGTTGAACGTAACAACATGCTTGAAGCTCACCTGGCCCGCTTTGTGCATTTCAACCAATGCTTTATAAGCTGTCAGCGGAGTACCGCCAGTCGGCAGGCCCAGAACGAACGGACGATCTGCCGTTGGTTTGAACGCGTTAATACGGTTAACGATATGGCGAGCAGCCCATTTGCCGACTTGTTCAGCGGTATTCAGGGGGATCAGTCTCATTCTTCACCTCAAAAGTAAAAGTAAGCAGTTGGCGGATTGAGTCTCTGTGCAGTATTAAGCGTAACCTGGTTTTGCATCGGTAAGGATCAATCCGTTTCGATTTTTTGAATGATAAAATAAGTTTTCGTAGTTAGCCAGTGAAAGGGAGGGTTAATAACGATATTTGGTGACTGGAATCACAAAAAACACGCGTTTAATTTGCGATACGAATTAATTTTTCACACACTCTGAATGTAGATGAATGGTTAATATCGTTGTTCCAGAATCTTGCTGTCAGGAATGGTCGCACAATAAAAATATGGCTTCAAAGAAGCCTAATCGGGGTCTCGTAGGGGGAATAAAATGAATATTTTAGGTTTTTTCCAGCGGCTGGGTAGGGCGTTACAGCTCCCCATCGCTGTGCTGCCAGTCGCGGCACTGCTGCTGCGATTCGGCCAACCAGATTTACTTAACGTACCCTTCATCGCGCAAGCGGGTGGGGCCATCTTTGATAACCTCGCGTTAATTTTTGCGATCGGTGTTGCTTCCAGCTGGTCAAAAGACAGCGCAGGTGCAGCAGCGCTGGCAGGTGCGGTCGGTTATTTCATATTGACCAAAGCAATGGTTACCATTAACCCTGCAATCAATATGGGCGTGCTGGCGGGTATCATCACCGGTCTGGTCGGCGGTGCCGTGTATAACCGCTGGTCTGGTATCAAACTGCCTGACTTCCTGAGCTTCTTTGGCGGCAAACGCTTTGTGCCGATCGCCACTGGCTTCTTCTGTCTGGTGCTGGCTGCTATCTTCGGTTACGTATGGCCGCCGGTACAGAACGCCATCCATGCGGGTGGTGAGTGGATCGTGGGCGCTGGTGCGCTGGGTTCCGGTATCTTTGGTTTCATCAACCGTCTGCTGATCCCAACCGGTCTGCATCAGGTGCTGAACACCATCGCCTGGTTCCAGATTGGCGAATTTACTAACGCTGCAGGTACCGTATTCCACGGTGACATCAACCGCTTCTACGCGGGTGACGGCACTGCGGGTATGTTCATGTCTGGCTTCTTCCCAATCATGATGTTTGGTCTGCCGGGTGCGGCGCTGGCAATGTACTTCGCGGCTCCGAAAGCACGTCGTCCGATGGTTGGCGGTATGCTGCTGTCCGTTGCGATCACCGCGTTCCTGACCGGTGTTACCGAGCCGCTGGAATTCCTGTTCATGTTCCTGGCTCCACTGCTGTATCTCCTGCACGCACTGTTAACGGGTATCAGCCTGTTCGTTGCAACACTGCTGGGGATCCACGCAGGCTTCTCCTTCTCCGCAGGTGCTATCGACTACGTGTTGATGTACAACCTGCCGGCAGCAAGCCAGAACGTCTGGATGCTGGTAGTGATGGGGCTGGTGTTCTTCGTTATCTACTTTGTGCTGTTCAGCGCGGTTATTCGTATGTTTAACCTGAAAACGCCGGGCCGCGAAGATAAAGAAGACGATATCGTTACTGAAGAAGCCAACAGCAACACTGAAGAAGGTTTGGCTCAACTTGCAACCAACTACATTGCAGCGGTTGGTGGTACTGATAACCTGAAAGCGATTGATGCCTGTATCACTCGTCTGCGTCTGACCGTTGCCGACTCCGGTCGCGTTAACGATGCGATGTGTAAGCGTTTAGGCGCATCTGGGGTAGTTAAGCTGAACAAGCAAACTATCCAGGTCATCGTGGGGGCGAAAGCCGAATCCATCGGCGACGAAATGAAGAAAGTTGTCGCGCGTGGCCCGGTGGCAGCAGCATCTGGTGAAAGTGCGCCAGCAGCAGCGGCCCCAGTAGCAAAACCGCAGGCTGTAGCGAATGCAGTCACCGTTGAAGCGCTGGTTTCTCCGATTACTGGTGACGTAGTTGCTCTGGAGCAGGTTCCTGATGAAGCCTTCGCCAGCAAAGCAGTAGGCGACGGCGTGGCAGTGAAACCAACGGATAAAATCGTGGTTGCTCCGGCTGCGGGCACCATCGTGAAAATCTTCAACACTAACCATGCGTTCTGCCTGGAAACTGTTAAAGGCGCGGAAATCGTGGTCCATATGGGCATCGATACCGTAGCGCTGGAAGGCAAAGGCTTTAAGCGTCTGGTTGAAGAAGGTGCGGAAGTTACTGCAGGCCAACCGATTCTGGAAATGGATCTGGAGTTCCTGAACGCTAACGCACGTTCCATGATAAGCCCGGTTGTGTGCAGCAACAGCGATGATTTCGGCGCTCTGGTTATTAAAGCCGAAGGTCATGTGGTTGCCGGTCAAACACCACTGTATGAAATTAAAGGTAAATAACTGCTCCTGAGTAAAGTGAGTTAAGTGCCTTAAGCGGCGGGGGATATTCCTCCGCCGCTTTTTTTTGCAGCAAATGCCCTCATATATCCTGTTGAAACACCTTTTTTGTGCAACTAATAGTTGTCTCCTGACGTCGCTTATAAGATCATACTCCGTTATACGTTGTTTACGCTTTGAGGAATCCACGATGAGTGAGGCTGAAGCCCGCCCGAGTAACTTTATTCGTCAGATCATCGATGAAGATCTGGCCAGTGGTAAGCACACCACTATCCATACCCGTTTTCCGCCGGAGCCAAATGGCTATCTGCACATTGGCCACGCGAAATCCATTTGTCTGAACTTTGGCATTGCGCAAGATTACCAGGGCCAGTGCAACCTGCGTTTTGATGATACGAACCCGGTTAAAGAAGATATCGAGTACGTTGAGTCGATTAAAAACGACGTTGAATGGTTAGGTTTCCACTGGACTGGCGACATTCGCTACTCTTCGGATTACTTCGATCAGCTTCACGCCTATGCGGTAGAGCTTATTAATAAAGGCCTGGCGTACGTTGACGAACTGTCAGCGGATGAAATCCGTGAATACCGCGGCACGCTGACTCAGCCTGGCAAAAATAGCCCGTACCGCGATCGTAGCGTCGAAGAGAACCTGGCGCTGTTCGAAAAAATGCGTGCCGGTGGTTTTGAAGAAGGTAAAGCCTGCCTGCGTGCGAAAATCGACATGGCGTCGCCGTTTATCGTGATGCGCGATCCGGTGCTGTACCGTATTAAGTTCGCCGAACACCACCAGACCGGCAACAAGTGGTGCATCTACCCGATGTACGACTTTACCCACTGCATCAGCGATGCGCTGGAAGGCATTACGCATTCCCTGTGTACGCTGGAGTTCCAGGATAACCGTCGTCTGTACGACTGGGTGCTGGACAACATCACCATTCCGGTTCATCCGCGTCAGTACGAATTCTCGCGCCTGAATCTGGAATATACCGTGATGTCCAAGCGTAAGCTGAATCTGCTGGTGACCGACAAGCACGTTGAAGGCTGGGACGATCCGCGTATGCCGACGATTTCTGGCCTGCGTCGTCGCGGTTACACTGCTGCCGCGATCCGTGAGTTCTGTAAACGCATTGGCGTGACCAAGCAAGACAACACCATTGAGATCGCTTCTCTGGAATCCTGTATCCGCGAAGATCTGAACGAAAACGCCCCTCGCGCGATGGCGGTTATCGATCCGGTTAAACTGGTTATCGAAAACTATCCGCAGGGCGAAAGCGAATTGGTCACCATGCCTAACCATCCGAACAAACCGGAAATGGGCAGCCGCGAAGTGCCATTTAGCGGTGAAATTTGGATCGATCGCGCAGACTTCCGTGAAGAAGCGAACAAGCAGTACAAGCGTCTGGTGATGGGCAAAGAAGTACGTCTGCGTAATGCTTATGTGATCAAGGCCGAACGTGTTGAGAAAGATGCGGAAGGGAATATCACCACCATTTTCTGCACCTACGATGCCGACACCCTGAGCAAAGACCCGGCCGATGGTCGTAAAGTCAAAGGCGTTATTCACTGGGTGAGCGCGTCCCATGCGCTGCCGATTGAAATCCGCTTGTACGATCGTCTGTTTAGCGTGCCAAATCCAGGCGCGGCGGAAGACTTCCTGTCCGTTATTAACCCGGAATCGCTGGTCATTAAGCAGGGTTACGGTGAGCCGTCGCTGAAGGCAGCGGTTGCAGGTAAAGCGTTCCAGTTTGAGCGTGAAGGTTACTTCTGCCTGGACAGTCGTTATGCAACGGCTGACAAGCTGGTGTTTAACCGTACCGTTGGTCTACGTGACACGTGGGCTAAAGCGGGCGAATAAGCCGCAACACATCCTCTCTAAACGCCGCTTCATGCGGCGTTTTTTTTCGCAAAAAAAACGTGTTCCAGGCTCCGTTTGCGGAGCGAATTAATTACATGTCCGTAATAATGGGCTGGGCGAATGTTTTTACGTTTAAATAACTTACCTCAATATGAAATGGGCTGAAACCGATTTCATCTCCATGGAAAACAAGCGATTTTTTAATTTTTTCAACGCTTTTTTATCTTCCGATGAAAATGTAACAGAAAGCAATCAAATATGTGCGGTTGCTCATACTATTACATACTCGTTACAGAAAGAGATTGATAATTCGCGTCGCGAAAAATAGTCTATTCATTGTAGTCACTGAGGTTTTCTTAGCGCTACTTTTTTATTTTTTGTTTTTTCGCTGTCCGCTTTTGTCGGCAGCATTTTATATGTCAAAGAGGATTAACATATGCGTACGTTTAGTGGCAAACGTAGTACGCTGGCGCTGGCTATCGCCGGTATCACAGCAATGTCGGGTTTTGTTGTCGCTCCGCAGGTACACGCCGAAGGATTTATTGATGACTCAACCTTAACAGGTGGCATCTATTACTGGCAGCGTGAGCGTGACCGTAAAGATGTGACCGATCATGACAAATATAAAACCAACCTTTCTCACTCCACCTGGAACGCTAACCTCGACTTCCAGTCCGGTTATGCGGCCGATATGTTTGGTATTGATATCGCAGCATTTACCGCTATTGAAATGAATGAAAGTAGCGAAAGCGGCCATCCAAACGAAATCGCATTTTCTTCCAAAAATAAAGGCTATGACGAGGATTACTCCGGCGATAAGAGCGGGATTAGCCTTTATAAAGCAGCAGCCAAATTTAAATACGGCCCAACCTGGGCGCGCGCCGGTTACATTCAACCAACCGGGCAGACTCTGCTGGCACCGCACTGGAGTTTTATGCCAGGTACCTATCAGGGTGCTGAAGCCGGTGCCAACTTCGATTACGGTGATGCTGGCGCACTGAGTGTCTCCTATATGTGGGCTAACGAATATAAAGCACCGTGGCACACCGAAGTCGATAAATTCTATCAGGCTGATAAAAAGACCAGCGTTGATTACCTGCACTCAATTGGCGCGAAATATGACTTCAAAAATAACCTGTTGCTGGAAGCGGCATTTGGTCAGTCTGAAGGTTATGTCGATCAGTACTTCGCAAAAGCCAGCTACAAATTCGATTTAGGCGGTAACCCATTTACCACCAGCTACCAGTTCTACGGTGCACGCGACAAGGTTGATGATCGTACCGTGAACGATATTTATGATGGCACTGCCTGGTTGCAGGCGTTGACCTTTGGCTACAAAGTGGCAGAAGTCGTTGACCTTCGTCTGGAAGGGACCTGGGTTAAAGCGGACGGCCAGCAGGGTTACTTCCTGCAGCGTATGACCCCAACCTACGCCTCTTCAAACGGTCGTCTGGATGTCTGGTGGGATAACCGTTCTGACTTCAACGCCAACGGTGAAAAGGCAGTCTTCTTCGGCGCAATGTATGACCTGAAGAACTGGAATCTGCCGGGCTGGGCGGTAGGCGCGTCCTACGTTTACGCATGGGATGCTAAGCCATCAACCTGGCAGCTCAACCCGGATGCGTACTACGACAAAAACCGGACTATCGAAGAATCTTCTTACAGCCTGGATGCGGTCTACACCCTGCAGGAAGGTCGTGCGAAGGGCACCATGTTTAAGCTGCACTTCACTCAATACGACAACCATTCAGACATTCCGAGCTGGGGCGGTGGCTACGGCAACATGTTCCAGGATGAGCGCGACGTGAAGTTCATCGTTATTGCTCCGTTCACCATCTTCTAATGCCAACAGCGGCAGGCCGGGTGCCTGCCGCATCGTTGAGGAAAGTGCTATGAAAAAACTGATACTCATCGCCGTTATGGCATCAGGGCTGGTGGCGTGTGCGCAATCTCCTGCGCCGAAAGAGGACAGCCGTCTGAAAGAAGCCTACAGCGCGTGTATTAATACCGCGCAGGGATCGCCGGAGAAAATTGAAGCCTGCCAAAGCGTGTTGAATGTGCTGAAGAAAGAAAAACAGCACCAACAGTTTGCCAATGAAGAAAGCGTACGCGTGCTGGATTATCAGCAGTGTATCCAGGCCACGCACACGGGTAACGGTCAGTCCGTTAATGCTGATTGTGACAAGGTCTGGCAGGAAATACGCAGTAAGAATACTGCACAGTAAATCGAAAAATGAAAATACAACGGGCGGAGAATTCTCCGCCCGTTTGCATGTCAGAGTTTCTGTTCGGCCGGTTGATAATGACGACTCAGGCGGACAAACAGCATTGCCGTGGCGGCGAGTCCGCAAAGTGCCGCGCACATCAGCCACCATCCCGGCGAGCTTTTATCTCCGGTTAGCTGGACCAGCGCCGTGGATATGACGGGTGTCAGACCGCCAAAAATCGCCGTAGCCAGACTGAAGGCCAGTGAAAAACCCACCGTACGGACATAGACAGGCATCACCTCGGTGAGTGCGGCGACCATTGCCCCGTTGTACATGCCAAAAAAGAACGAGAACCAAAGCAGGACCAGCGTCATACGCGTAAAATCTGGTGCGGCGGTGAGCCAGTGCATTACCGGCCAGGTGGTGAGTAGTGCGAGTACGGTAATCCCCATCAATACCGGACGACGACCAATTCGGTCAGAAATCGCCCCGCCAATCGGCAGCCAGATAAAGTTAGAAATACCGACCAGCATGGTGACTATCAGGCTATCGCGCGCGCTCAGGTGGAGTACAGCCCTGCCGTAGGTCGGGGTATAGACGGTTATGAAGTAAAACGTCGTTGTGGTCATCGCTACCAGCAGCGTACCTGCTGAGATAAGACGCCAGTTTTTGAGGATAGTGGTGAAAATCTCCCTGGTGTCGGGACGGTGCGTACGTTGTAAAAATGCGTCCGTTTCCTGAAGCGAGCGGCGCAGGACGAAGATCAACGGAATAATCATACAACCAATAAAGAACGGAATGCGCCAGCCCCATTCAGAGATTTCATCGTGCCCCAGCGTGGCATTCAGGCCGTAGCCAATCAGCGCTGCCACCACAATGGCAACCTGTTGGCTGGCGGACTGCCAGCTGGTGTAGAAACCTTTATTGCCAGGCGTGGCGATTTCAGAAAGATAAACCGAAACGCCTCCCAGTTCCACGCCCGCAGAGAATCCCTGCAATAATCGACCGACTAATACCAGCACAGGAGCCAGCAGGCCAATACTTTGATAACCGGGAACCAGGGCAATCAGCAGGGTCCCGCAGCCCATGATCGCCAGCGTCACCATCAGTCCTTTGCGGCGACCAATTCTGTCGATATAAGCACCCAGCACGATTGCGCCAACGGGCCGCATTAAAAAACCCGAACCGAAAACCGCAAAGGTCAACATGAGCCCGGCAAACTCACTCTCAGCGGGGAAGAACGTCTTTGCAATATAGGTGGCGTAAAACCCGAACAGAAAAAAGTCGAACTGTTCGAGAAAATTACCGCTGGTTACCCGCAGTATTGCGCCGAAAGTTCCGGTGCGCGATGGTTGTTGTGTCATTGGGTTTGCTCCACTGTCTTATCATAATATTTATAGAGGTAAGAGTTTGCGGGTTAGTCGCCTGAGACTCCCGCCTGTTTGCCGCGCCGTTTCTCAATCGCCCACTTGAGTAAGGCTGCGCAGCGGTAAAATCCGTGGGCAAATTTTCCGTAAGGAATGGTCAGAAAAAGCGCCATGACCACACCGAGATGAATGGCCAGTAAAATAGCCATCCATGAAGTGTCCCTTCCCGCCAGCAGCGCCAGACCAGTCAGACTGGTCAGCAGCAGCAGCAAAATAAAACCGCGATCCATCGGTTTTTGCCGTGCGTCGCCATGTAGCGGTGAGCGCTTAAGATTCAGCCATAGCAGGCCAGCCGGGCCGATAACCAGACCAATGCCGCCCAATGTACCCAGCATGACCGGAACGCTGAAGAACGGGTAGGGCGCTTCTATGCCTGCAAAGTAGTGATAGCCTGTTGCCACCACGGTGGCGGCAAAGCAGAGCATAAAACCGTAGAAGGTAAAGTGGTGGAAACGGCGGCGCATCAGGGTGAAGGCATCATCCGCTTCGTTACAACCTTTGCCGTGGCCACCATCGAGATATTTCAGCGTCAGCGCATCGTGTGAGGCTTCAGCAATCTCGGCGGAACGCGGCATACCCGGAGAGATCTCGCGCCAGAAGCGGATCACGCCCGCCATCAGCAAACCGATCGCCAGAATAAACACCGAACCAAACATCCAGGCCAGCAGGTTATGCGGGAAAATTTGATAGAAATCCCCGGCCAGTGGAGGATGGAATAATGAACCTTTCAAACCTATAGCGAGGAGTAAAAACAGGATCAGACCGAAAACCAGCGCCAGCGTCACGGTTACGCCTGCGCGACGATAAAGCGTGCCAAAGGCGGCGGGTTGCGCGTAATGCTGATAGGTTTCGAGCCGGACTTCCGCCATCGCTTTCGGCACGTTGATGGCAAATTCATGAGGCGGGGCATACTGACACGCGTGCAGGCAAGCGCCGCAGTTATGGCACAAGTTTGCCAGATAATTGATATCCGCTTTACCGAATTCCAGACGCTGCGTCATGGCCGGGAACACGGCGCAAAAGCCTTCACAATAGCGACAGGCATTGCACACCTGCATTACACGTTCAACTTCCGCTTCCGGTTCGGTGATAATTTGTGCTTCGATGATCAGTTTCTCAAGCTGCTTCATGACGTGTCTCCTTACGTGCGGCCAGCGCGGCTTCTTTTCCGGCAATGCGGCCAAAGGTGGTGCCGATCGACATCCCCACGCCTGCGGTGTAACCCTTGCCCAGCACGTTGCCCGCCATCATCTCTCCGGCGACGAACAGGTTGCGGCTTGGAAGCCCGGCAAATTGCACAGCGGCGCGTTCGTTCACTTTTAACCCAAGATAAGTGAAGGTGATCCCTGGCCGCAGGGCATAGCCGTAGTAAGGCGGTTGATCCAGCGGTCGCGCCCAATGCGTTTTCGCGGGTAGCAAATCTTTAGTGGCGCAGTTATCCAGAACGGTATGGTCGAACTGACCTGGCTGGCAGGCGTTGTTGTACTCTGTCACGGTGTGGGTAAAGCGTTCGGCATCCAGTCCTAACTGAAAGGCCAGTTCTGCCAACGTATTGGCCTGCGCGCCAGGAAAGACCGGAGGCATGAAGTGTCCGATAGCTTTACTGTCGATGATGGAGTAGCCAATCTGTCCTGGCTGTTGAGCGACCAGACGTCCCCAGATGGCGTAGCGTTTGGGCCAGAAATCTTCGCCTTCATCATAAAAACGATCTGCGTCACGGTTTACCATTATGCCCAGCGAGACGCAGTCCACGCGGGTGCAAATTCCGCCATCATATAATGGTGCTCTGGCATCAATAGCCACACAGTGTGACTGGGAGGGATCGCCGATAATGTCTGCGCCAGCATCCATCATAAATTTGAGCAGTACGCCCTGATTAAAACGCGTGCCGCGAATCAGAAAGTTATCCGCAGGCCACTCGCCGCGGGCATTTTCCCCCCAGGCTTCGCGCAACCACTCCCGGTTAGATTCGAATCCGCCAGCGGCAAGCACGCAGGACTTAGCGGTGATGCGCTCTTCGCCTGCCAACGCCGCCACGAACTCGCCATTACGCAGTTCAAGCGCCTGAACGGGGGTGTTATAGCGAATTTGAACGCCCAGCTTTTCTGCGCTGCGATAATAGGCATTCACCAGGGCCTTTCCACCGCCCATAAAAAAGGCGTTGGTTCGCGCCACGTGCAAAGCGCCGGAGAGAGGAGGTTGAAAGTTAACGCCGTGCTGACGCATCCAGTCACGGCATTGTGAAGAGGTACGGATCACCAGACGCGCCAGCGCTTCGTTGGTATTCCCTTCCGTGACGCGCCACAGATCCTGCCAGAACTCCTCTTCCGGATAGCTTTCCACCAGCACATCCTGCGGCGCGTCATGCATACAACGTAAATTACGTGTGTGTTGGGAGTTTCCTCCGCGCCATTCACGGGGAGCCGCTTCGAGCAGGAGTACCGAAGCTCCTTGCTCGCGGGCAGACAAGGCAGCGCATAACGCGGCATTGCCACCACCAATCACCAGAACATCAACCATCGTATACTCCATTACCATTTAACCATTTGTTAAATTTGTAATTGAAATGTATACGCACGGCTTGTGCGGGCGCTATGACGTGGTGCTAAACGGTACTTTAGTTATTGTAAAGGATGGCGCCAGGCCAGCTTCCTGCTTCCACCAGTTGATGCATCACTTTCGTCAGCACCACGCGGGCCGCGAGGCCTGCCGGGGTGAGTTCATCGTCTGAGAGACTCACCAGAAAGTTGGGGCGGCTAAGTATTGGATTGTGGACGCCGATCACTCTTAGCGTCTCTTTATCGAGATGGGAAATTGCCGCGCCGGGCTGGAGAGTGGCACCAATGCCACTGCGCACGGCGCGCATGAGTAGCGCCAGACCATCAATTTCCGTGGCGATCTCAATGTTCAGAGCGTGTTCCTGACAAATCGCTTCCAGCCTGCCGCGCAGACCGTGGCCCGGGCTTGGCATTATCAATGGGATACTTGCCAGCTGGGCTGGAGCAATATTGTCATCGGCAATATCAGCCAGTAAGGCATGAGTCCCAATCAAAAACAGCCGCTCTTCGAGAATCGGTATGGCGCTCCAGCGCAGGATCTTTTCTTTCTGAAACACGACAGCCAGATCAATCTGGCGGGTATTAATCATCCGCTCCAGATTGCCAGAGAGGCTTTCCACCACATGCAGACGGACATCACTGTAGCTTTCCCGCATGGCGTTGATAAACGGCATTCCGAGAACGGAAGCGGTACTGGGAGCCATGCCGACGCTGACGTGCCCGGAAAGCCGGGACTCGCGTGCGGCGAGGATCGCGTCGTCTGCGTGACGAAGCGCCAGCTGCGCCTGGGAGTAAAAAGCCAGCCCGGCGCTGGTGGGCGTCACACCGCGCGAGGTGCGCTGCAGCAGGCGAATAGCGAGTTCGCTTTCCAGACGCGACATTTGCTGGCTGAGTGCCGAAACCCCGATATTGAGATCGAGTGCCGCGCTACCCATGCTGCCGGTTTCTACAATGCGCACAAAATAGCGTAGCTGGCGAAGTTCCATTTCGACTCTCCGGAAGGGGCAATTGATTTTTACATTAAAGCAACACAGGAGCGGAGGGAAGGGGAAAAGGGCAGGTAATGCCCATAAAAAAAGCCAACCGGAAGGTTGGCTTTTCAAAAAGCATTACATTATTTGCCGTCGTGGGCATGCTCATCTTCGCGGCAATCGCCTTCAGCGCAGTGGCCGTAGAGATAGAGACTATGGTTGGTTAAACGAATACCATGTTTAGCCGCGATCTCACGCTGGCGCGCTTCGATGGAATCATCGCTGAACTCGACTACTTTACCGCAGTCGAGACAGATGAGGTGATCGTGATGATGCTGTTGAGTCAGCTCGAAGACGGATTTACCACCTTCAAAATTATGGCGGGTCACGATACCGGCATCATCAAACTGGTTCAGCACACGATACACGGTCGCCAGACCAATTTCTTCACCCATATCGATCAGGCGTTTGTATAAATCTTCCGCACTGACGTGATGGTTATCCGGTTCCTGAAGAACTTCCAGAATTTTTAAACGAGGAAGCGTTACTTTCAGGCCAGCCTTCTTTAATGCGGTATTGTTGTCAGTCATGCGGAATCTGTCCTGTAGCTAAACGATTCACTTCATTAACAGAAGTGACAGAAATTGCACTTGAGATAATGCGTATCATTATAGAACTGCCATGGCTAAATGAAAACTGCAAGTCTCTGGCATATATTGTTAATCAAAACGTGGTATCGCCGACAAACACACTGTGCAACACCCGATTGGCATCCAGCCATTGTACAGGGTCAGACGAAAAAGTTACAAATTTGTAGCAATTATTTTGATTGGTTTTATCTATTGATGCGG
This sequence comes from Citrobacter sp. B72, assembly GCF_016894305.1. Classification (NCBI taxonomy): domain Bacteria; kingdom Pseudomonadati; phylum Pseudomonadota; class Gammaproteobacteria; order Enterobacterales; family Enterobacteriaceae; genus Citrobacter; species Citrobacter sp. B72. The sequence goes on along the minus strand of NZ_CP069801.1, from coordinate 3,375,868 downwards.
CGCAGATGGAAATCTACGCCGCACGAAATCAGGCATTAATGATTTCGTCGAGGTGCAGCTCTTCAGAGATCTGCTTAACCCATTTTTCTACGCGTTCTGCTGTCAGTTCTGGCTGGCGATCTTCATCGATAGCCAGACCGACAAAGTGGTCGTCGTCAGCCAGGCCTTTAGACGCTTCAAAGTGATAACCCGCCGTCGGCCAGTGACCAACGATGGTTGCGCCGCGCGGTTCGATGATGTCGCGAATGGTCCCTAACGCATCGCAGAAATATTCTGCGTAATCTTCCTGGTCGCCGCAGCCGAACAATGCAACCAGTTTGCCATTAAAATCAATGTCTTCGAGGGTAGGGAAGAAGTCGTCCCAGTCACACTGCGCTTCACCGTAGTACCAGGTTGGGATGCCTAGCAGCAGAATGTCATAACCTTCGAGGTCTTCTTTGCTGCTTTTTGCAATGTCATGAACATCGGCAACGTCTTTACCAAGCTGTTTTTGAATCATTTTTGCGATGTTTTCGGTATTACCGGTGTCGCTGCCGAAAAAGATGCCAGTGATTGCCATGAGTTAAATAACCTCTTGAAACTTATTGAAATGGTGGTGGCGCATTGCCCACGGATAAGGGCAATCATAGCAGAACAGTCAGGCATGCGGAAACAGCAAACACGCAGGACTGCACTCTGTGCTACACGATTTATGATTTAGAGCAGAAATTCAGACTATGCCTGACCGCGCAATGTGCTGAGTTGGGTCATCAGCATCTCTTCGATGAGTTCACTGCGACTCATGTTGCGCGCCTCGGCCAGCTCGTTCAGAGCGTCAACGGCATCAGCGTTCAGTTTCAGTTCGACACGCTTAAGCCCGCGAACTTTGTCACGCTTAAGCTGATTACGTTTATTAATACGTAACTGTTCATCACGCGAGAGCGGATTAGTTTTGGGTCGTCCCGGGCGACGCTCCTGCGCGAACAGATCTAATGTCGTACGGTCCGTTTGTTCTTTGGCCATGATCTTGGTGACTTCGGGGAAACAATCAGCCAGGCGTCTGCCCGGATGGATAGCGCGCCATAATACATCAGCAGGGGTGACACGCCAACGCCCACGCGCGTAATCGCGCGCAGACGCTGAGTTTTTAATCAGTTAGCCTGTTCGTTCAGATAACGACGGATGGCGCGCAGCACCGCCTCCGGTTTTTCCGCATGCACCCAATGACCGGCTCCTGCAATAACATGCGCCCGAGCCTGTGGGAATTGCGCCAGCAGTTGTTCGCGATACGCTTCGGTAACATACGGTGAGTTGCCGCCAGGGATAAACAGCGCCGGGTGCTCCCACGCAGGAATGGTTTCCCAACCGACGATATGAGGATACTGATCCCACAGCACGGGAACGTTAAAACGCCATTCGCCGTCGACGAACGATTTCAGCAGAAACTGGATTACGCCTTCCTCATGCAGATGTTGACGCATGACGCTGGCCGCCTGCTGACGCGAAGTGGCCTGGGCATCGGTTACGGCATTAATAGCGGTAAAGATCGCATCGTGACGGCGAACATGATAGTCGACCGGAGCAATATCAATGGCCACCAGTCGATCGATACGATCAGGAGCCAGTGCGGTTAACGCCATGACGGCTTTCCCCCCCATCGAGTGACCAATAAAGGTCGCCTTTTCTATTTGCTGAGCGTCCAGCGTATCCAGCAAATCTTGCGCCATGGCCGGATAATTCATCTCAGGGGAGCGAGGGGAGAGGCCATGATTTCGCATATCAACCTGGATGATATCGTGATCGACCACCAGATCGCGCGCCAGGATCCCCAGGTTATCAAGACTGCCAAACAGGCCGTGAACCAGGACGATGGGAGAATTATTGTGCAGGTTTTGCGCAGATTGCGCTCGGATATTCAATTTCATGGCAAAGTTCTTTTTTTCACACTCACGGGTTAGGGTATCATGTTGACCATTCTGCCACATGGCTGCAACAACTACGGTTACTCTGAGTTTTGCTGGCCACCAGGCTTGACGCTATCCGCTGTTGGGATTTGCCTTTACACTACGTGTGTTTACCCCGACAACTTGTATTCAGCTAAACACTGCACTGGATTAAGATGAAAACGATTGAAGTTGATGATGAACTCTATAGCTATATTGCCAGCCACACCAAGCATATTGGCGAGAGCGCATCCGACATTTTACGGCGTATGTTGAAATTTTCCGCCGCATCACAGCCTGTCACTCCGGTAGTCAAAGAAGTCCGCGCTGTGCAACCTGTCGTGGAAGCTAAGCCGGTTAACCCCGTAAAAGATAAAGTGCGCGCGATGCGTGAACTGCTGCTGTCCGACGAATACGCGGAACAGAAGAAAGCAGTAAATCGCTTTATGCTGGTGCTGTCTACACTCTATTCACTGGATCAAAACGCGTTCGCCGAAGCAACGGAATCGTTGCATGGCCGTACGCGCGTTTATTTTGCAGCGGATGAACAGACGCTGCTGAAAAATGGTAATCAAACCAAACCGAAACACGTGCCAGGCACGCCGTACTGGGTGATCACCAACACCAATACCGGCCGTAAATGCAGCATGGTTGAACACATCATGCAGTCAATGCAATTCCCTGCGGAATTGATTGAAAAGGTTTGCGGAACAATTTAATCCTTGCATTAGAAGGACCAGGCAATGGCAATCCACAACCGTGCAGGTCAACCTGCGCAACAGAGTGATTTGATTAACGTCGCCCAACTGACGGCACAGTACTATGTACTGAAACCAACAGCAGGGAACGCTGAGCACGCCGTTAAGTTCGGTACGTCCGGACATCGTGGCAGTGCAGGTCGTCATAGTTTTAACGAGCCGCATATTCTGGCTATCGCTCAGGCGATTGCTGAAGAACGTGCGAAAAACGGGATTACTGGCCCGTGCTATGTGGGCAAGGATACCCACGCGCTGTCTGAACCGGCTTTTATCTCTGTACTGGAAGTGCTGGCGGCGAACGGCGTTGACGTCATCGTGCAGGAAAATAACGGCTTTACGCCAACCCCTGCTGTGTCGAATGCTATCCTGGTCCACAACAAAAAAGGCGGCCCGCTGGCTGACGGCATTGTGATCACGCCGTCCCACAACCCGCCGGAAGATGGCGGCATTAAATATAACCCGCCAAACGGTGGTCCGGCAGATACCAACGTCACCAAAGTGGTGGAAGACAGAGCCAACGCGCTGCTGGCTGACGGTCTGCAAGGCGTGAAGCGCATGTCGCTGGATGCTGCGCTGGCATCTGGTCATGTAACAGAGCAGGATCTGGTTCAGCCGTTTGTTGAAGGACTGGCTGACATCGTCGACATGGCAGCGATCCAAAAAGCGGGTCTGACACTGGGTGTCGATCCGCTGGGCGGTTCCGGTATCGAATACTGGAAGCGTATTGCTAAGCACTACAACCTGAACCTGACTATCGTTAACGATCACGTTGATCAGACTTTCCGTTTCATGCATCTCGACAAAGATGGCGCAATCCGCATGGACTGCTCCTCCGAGTGCGCGATGGCGGGCCTGCTGGCGCTGCGCGACAAGTTCGATCTGGCCTTTGCCAACGACCCAGACTACGACCGTCACGGTATCGTCACCCCGGCAGGGCTGATGAATCCGAACCACTATCTGGCGGTGGCGATCAACTACCTGTTCCAGCATCGTCCGCAGTGGGGCAAAGATGTTGCCGTTGGTAAGACGCTGGTGTCCTCGGCAATGATTGACCGCGTGGTGAATGATTTAGGGCGTAAACTGGTCGAAGTGCCGGTTGGCTTTAAATGGTTTGTTGACGGTCTGTTCGACGGCAGCTTTGGCTTTGGTGGTGAAGAGAGTGCGGGGGCATCTTTCCTGCGTTTCGACGGTACACCGTGGTCGACCGACAAAGACGGCATCATCATGTGCCTGTTGGCGGCAGAAATTACCGCAGTGACCGGTAAGAATCCGCAGGAGCACTACAACGAACTGGCTGCCCGCTTTGGTGCGCCGAGCTACAACCGCCTGCAGGCAAGTGCGACCTCCGCACAGAAAGCGGCGCTGTCTAAGCTGTCTCCGGAAATGGTGAGTGCCAGCACGCTGGCGGGCGACCCGATCACCGCTCGTCTGACGGCGGCACCGGGCAACGGTGCTTCTATCGGCGGTCTGAAAGTGATGACTGACAACGGCTGGTTTGCCGCTCGTCCGTCCGGCACCGAAGACGCTTATAAAATCTACTGCGAGAGCTTCCTCGGTGAAGAACACCGCAAGCAGATCGAAAAAGAAGCGGTTGAGATCGTCAGCGAAGTGCTGAAGAACGCGTAAACCGTAGGCCGGATAAGACGCTAGCGTCGCTATCTGGCATGAATTAATAAGCCGGATAGCTTTGCGCTGATCCGGCTTTTTTTATTCGGCTTAGATTCACGGCATAAACCGATAACCAATCCCGGTTTCGGTCAGAAAATGACGCGGACGCGCCGGGTCCTGTTCCAGCTTCTGGCGCAGGTGTCCCATGTAAATTCGCAGATAGTGACTGTGTTCGACGGCATTCGGTCCCCAAACCTGATTTAACAGCTGGCGTTGCGTTAGTACCTTTCCGGCATTATTCAGCAGTACCGCTAACAGGCGAAATTCAATCGGCGTCAGATGAATCTCTTCATCACCACGATGTACGAGCCGGGCGGCGATATCTACTTTTACGTTGGAAAAATGCACCACCGGCTCGGGAGACGCGCCGCTGGCGTGGCGGCGCAATGCCACGCGTAATCGCGCCTGTAGCTCGCCAATACCAAAGGGTTTACTGAGATAGTCATCGGCACCGGCATCCAGGGCAGCGATTTTATCGCTTTCTTCGCTGCGGGCTGAGAGCACAATTACCGGTATCGCGCTCCATTGTCGCAGGTCACGAATAAAATCAATGCCGTCACCGTCCGGCAGACCGAGATCGAGAATGATGAGATCGGGTTTTCGCGTGGCGGCTTCCAGCAGACCACGTTGCAGCGTTTCCGCTTCATATACACGCAGACCATCGGCTTCCAGCGCGGTGCGCAGAAAGCGACGGATAGCCTGTTCATCTTCAACAATCAGTACGTTCGTCACATATCCTCATGAAAATCTTCAAGTTCAGGGGGGATTTCCTGGGGCAGTGTAACACGGAAACATGCTCCTCCCTGTGCGCGATTGTGGACGGAAATCGTACCGCCGTGCACGTCCACAATGGCCTGACAGATTGCCAGCCCCAGCCCAACGCCTGGTACCGATGACTCTTTGTTTCCCCGGGAAAACTTGTCAAAAACTCGCTGCTCCATACCCGATGGAATGCCGGGGCCATTATCCCAGACGTCTAGTTGCAGGTGTTCGCCATCGACGCTGGCATCAATACCGATTTGCGCCGCTGGACCTGCGTATTTAACGGCGTTTTCCAGCAGATTAATCAGCACCCGTTCAAAGAGTGGGCCATCGACGTGGATCAGCGTTAACGGTGCTGGTAGCGACAAATTAATAGGAGCAGAGAGTCCTGGCTCCAGCATCTGCAGGGCGCTGCCGACCACCTCTTCCAGTGTTAACCACTCCTTCTTAAGATTAAAGCCGCCAGACTGAATTCGCGCCATATCCAGCAGGTTATTAACCAGTCGGGTCGTATTCAGGACGTGCTGGCGAATCTCGCTGGCCTGGCGCGCATGCGGCGATCCTTCGCTGGCCAGATCCAGCGTTAAAATCTCTGCCTGACCGAACAGCACCGTTAGCGGTGTACGTAAATCGTGGGAAAGGGCGGCGAGCAGCGCGTTGCGAATGCTTTCACGCTCGCTGGCAAACCGGGCCTGCTCTTCGCTGGCGGTTAGCGTCAGACGCTCCAGCGCACTGGCGACCAGTAAAGTGAAAGTTTCCAGCAGGCGTTGCTGTTCGGGGATCATCAGCTGGCGTAAATTTCCCGGTTCCACAACCAGCAGCCCATGCGTTTTGTCGGCACTTTTTAACGGTAATATTTGATACGGCACACCTGGCAACGTGTCAGTACCTGCGCCAGCCGGTTGCCCTTTATCAAAGCTCCATTGGGCAATGGCATCATCCCACGGCGTCATGCCCTGTTGATGGGTGAGAGGGGCCAGCTTACCGTTCTCACCGGGCAGTAAAACCTGGCTGCGGGCCTGGAACGTTGAGGCAATAAACTGTTCGCTGGTGGCGGCGATATCTTTCTGACTCCGTCCGACGGCCAGCGCTTTCGACATCTCATACAAATGGCGCGTACGTTGTTCACGATAACGGGCTACCCGCGCCTGATAACGCACTCCGGCGGTAAGATTACCGATTACCAGTCCTACCGTTAGCATCACGGTGAAGGTGAGCAGGTACTGGACATCGGAAACGGCCAGCGTGCCACGCGGAGCAATAAAGAAGAGATCGAAGCTGGCGACGTTAATAAAAGTTGCCAGCACCGACGGCCAGCGTCCATAAAAGAGGGCGATAACCACCACGCCCAATAAATAGATCATCACCAGGTTGGCGGCGTCAAAGGCCATCAACCACTGCATGGCAATCAACGTAATGATGGCGCACAGCGCGACGGCAACCACACAACCCTGAATTTGTACCCGCCATTTATCCTTAAAGGTGCGGTTATCTGCAGTTGGTAGCACAGGGCGCGAAGGTGGCTCATCGAGCGCAACAATCATCAGGTCGAGATCCGGTGCGCGATGGGCCAGTTTGTCAGCAAAAGAATCACTGCGCCACCAGCGTCGCGTAGTCGGACGTCCTAGGACAATTTTTCCCAGATTATGCTCACGGGCGTAGCGGATTACAGCCTTGTCTTCAGCGGGATCGGAAAGGGTGGCGGTTTCTGCACCCAGCTCCTGGGCTAACCGCAGAGCGCTTAGGATTGCCCGGCGCTGTTTTTCGGGCAGTCGGTGCAGCGCTGGCGTTTCGACATACACTGCATGCCAGACGCTGCCGAGGCGCGCTGCCAGACGCGCGGCAGCACGCACCAGCTTTTCGCTGCCGGTATTGTGTCCAATGCACAGTAAAATGGCGTCACGGGTATGCCAGACTTTTTCTTCCCCCGGACGCCCTCGCCAGGCACGCATCTGATCGTCAACCCGATCGGCCGTGCGGCGCAGGGCCAGCTCACGTAGCGCGATCAAGTTCCCTTTGCGAAAGAAATGCTCGATGGCTCTTTCCGCCTGACCGGCGATATAGACCTTGCCTTCGTTCAGGCGTTGGCGCAAATCGTCGGGGGGAAGATCGACCAGCACCACATCGTCGGCGGCATCGAAAAAAGGATCGGGGACGGTTTCGCGAACCTGAATGCCTGTGACGCCGCTGACCACATCATTGAGGCTTTCCAGATGCTGCACGTTGACGGTAGTAAAAACGTCAATACCGGCTTCGAGCAGTTCTTCAATATCTTGCCAACGCTTAGGGTGGCGTGAGCCAGGCGCATTACTGTGCGCCAGTTCATCCATCAAAATGAGCGCCGGACGGCGGGCCAGCGCCGCGTCGAGATCGAACTCGCTGATATGACGACCATGGCGCGCCTGTCGCTTTAGCGGCAGGATGCTGAGACCGTCCAGCAGCGCGGCGGTCTCTTTGCGTCCGTGGGTTTCCACCACGCCAATCAGCACATCTAACCCCTGCGCCCGCAGCCGCTGGGCCTCTGCCAGCATGGCCCAGGTTTTACCGACGCCTGCACACGCGCCGAAGAAAATTTTCAGTTTTCCGCGGTGCGGGGCAGCGGTCTGCTCCAGCAGGCGATCGGGGTCGGGGCGTAAGGGTTCGTTATGCATGTCCTTTTTCTCAGTGCTTATCCAGCGCTAAATTAAGTTCTACCAGGTTCACCACCGGCTGGCCGATAAAACTGACCAACGGCTTTTGCGTGTATTGTGCAACCAGGCGCGTGACTTCTTCAACGCTGAGGTTGCGAGCCTGCGCCACGCGGGGGATTTGCCAGGCCACCGCGGCGGGTGTCAGGTTGTTGTCCAGTCCGCTGGCAGAAGCCGTTACCAGCTCTACCGGAACGGCAGGATTTGCCTGCGGGTTGGCGGCACGCAGCGCGGCTATCCGGCTATGCAGCTGTTTATCCAGTTCCGGGTTGCTGGCTGCCAGATTGCTGCCGCCTGAAGCCATTGGATTATAGGGCATTTCTGCTGTAGCAGACGGGCGTCCCTGAAAATAACCGGCCGCGGTAAAATGTTGCCCAATGAGCGCAGAGCCGCGAACGACCTGACCTTCACGCAGAAGCGAGCCGTTAGCCTGGTGGGGAAACCACCACTGCCCCAACGCGGTGGTCAACAACGGGTAAGCCCCGCCGGTGATAAGCATCAGGAAAATCAATGTTGATAATGCAGGACGTAATCCACTCATCTGAAACCTCACACCAGACCCAGCAGGGTCAGCAGTAAATCAATTGCTTTGATACCGATAAACGGCACAACCAGACCACCCAGACCATAGATCCACAAATTACGGCGCAGCATTGCGGATGCGGATAACGGTTTGTAGCTCACGCCTTTAAGCGCCAGCGGGATCAGAAAGACGATAACCAGCGCATTAAAGATAACCGCGCTGAGGATCGCCGAGTCCGGCGAATGCAGCCCCATCACGTTAAGCGCATTGAGCTGCGGGTAGGTGGCGGCAAACGCGGCCGGGATAATGGCGAAATACTTCGCCACATCGTTGGCGATACTGAAGGTGGTCAGCGAACCACGCGTCATCAGCATCTGTTTACCAATGTGCACCACTTCAATCAGCTTGGTGGGGTTAGAGTCGAGATCCACCATGTTGCCCGCTTCCTTCGCTGCCTGGGTCCCGGAGTTCATGGCGACCGCCACGTCGGCTTGCGCCAGCGCCGGGGCGTCATTGGTTCCGTCGCCGGTCATCGCCACCAGACGACCTTCCGCCTGATACTGACGAATCAGCGCCAGCTTGGCTTCCGGCGTGGCTTCAGCTAAGAAGTCATCTACCCCGGCTTCTGCCGCAATCGCGGCGGCGGTTAAACGGTTATCGCCGGTGATCATCACCGTTTTGATGCCCATTTTGCGTAGTTGGGCAAAACGTTCTTTGATTCCGCCTTTTACGATATCTTTCAGGGCAATCACGCCCAGTACGTGGGAGCCTTCGGCAACCACCAGCGGTGTAGCGCCTAGGCGTGCGACGTTTTCGACCTTCTGCTCCACGTCGGCAGGGAAGTGGCCGCCGTTGGCTTCGACGTGACGACGAATAGCATCGACCGACCCTTTGCGGATCATGCGGTTGTCGATGTTGATCCCGCTCATCCGACTTTGGGCGGTAAACGGTACAAAGGTGGCGTGTAGCGATTGCACGTCGCGAATACGCAGATTAAAGCGCTGTTTTGCCAGAATCACGATACTGCGGCCTTCAGGGGTTTCATCGGCCAGAGATGAAAGCTGCGCGGCGTCGGCCAGCGTTTTTTCGTCTACGCCCTGGGCGGGCAGGAAATCTGAAGCCTGGCGGTTACCCAGCGTAATGGTGCCGGTTTTGTCCAGCAGCAGTACGTCCACGTCACCCGCAGCTTCTACTGCACGTCCGCTGGTGGCGATGACGTTCGCGCCCAGCATGCGGCTCATCCCGGCGACGCCAATTGCAGAGAGCAACCCACCGATGGTGGTGGGGATCAGACACACCAGCAGGGCAACCAGTACCGTGACGCTAACCGCACTACCACCCCAGGCGGAAAATGGCCACAGCGTGGCGGTCGCCAGCAGAAAAACGATGGTCAGGGCTATCAACAGGATCGTCAGGGCGATTTCATTCGGCGTTTTACGCCGCTGCGCGCCTTCAACCATGGCGATCATCCGGTCGAGGAACGTTTCACCAGGGTTCACGCTACATTCGATCACCAGCCAGTCGGAGAGGATGCGGGTCCCGCCGGTGACGGAGGCGAAATCACCACCGGATTCACGAATGACCGGCGCGGATTCACCGGTAATGGCGCTTTCATCTACCGATGCGCCACCTTCGATGACCTCGCCGTCACACGGGATAATATCGCCCGCTTCTACTAACACGATATCTCCTTTGCGCAAATCCTCCGCCGGAACGTGATCCATGGCGGCACCGTATTTCGGCTCGCGGAGTTTGCGAGCAAAAGCGGTTTTTTTCACTCCTTTCAGACTGTTAGCCTGAGCCTTACTGCGTCCTTCCGCCAGCGCTTCGGCAAAGTTGGCGAACAGTACGGTGACCCACAGCCACAGACTTATCGCGCCGGTAAACCACGGATTGCCTTGCATATGGCCTGTGGCCATTGCCAGCGTTAACAGGGTTGTCAGCAGACTGCCCAGCCAGACGATAAACATCACCGGATTGCGCCACTGGGTATGTGGGCTTAATTTTTTCACGGCGTCCATCAGCGCCTGTGCGACCAGAGAGGGTTCGAACAGCGCCAGTTGCTTACGACTCATAGTCATGTGCTCCGCATCACTCAGTGTAATGACAGGTATTCTGCGACCGGGCCAAGCGCCAGGGCAGGAACAAAGGTGAGGGCACCAACCAGTAACACCGTACCGATTAACAACCCGACAAACAGTGCACCGTGGGTAGGCAGCGTGCCTGGACTTGCTGGCTGGATCTTTTTACTGACCAGCGATCCGGCAATTGCCATCACGGGGATGATCACGCCGAAACGGCCGAAGAACATGCACAGGGCCAGCAGACAGTTCCAGAACGGGCTGTTGGCGCTTAATCCGGCGAAGGCGCTGCCGTTGTTGTTCGCGGCAGACGATACGGCGTACAACACCTCACTAAAGCCATGTGGACCAGGATTGAGCATGGCGCTGCGTCCGGCGTCGCTCATCATCGCTATCGCCGTACCGAGCAGGACCAGCGCAGGGGTGACCAGAATCGCCAGCGCGGTCATTTTCATTTCACGCACGTCTATTTTCTTACCCAGATATTCCGGCGTGCGACCAATCATCAGGCCCGCGATAAACACCGCCAACAACACGAACAGCAGCATGCCGTACAGGCCCGAACCGACACCACCGAAGACCACTTCGCCAATCTGCATTAGCCACATCGGCACCATCCCGCCCAGCGCGGTGAAGGAGTCATGCATCGCATCGACAGCGCCGCAAGATGCCGCTGTCGTCACGACGGAAAAAAGACTCGTAGCCAGCACGCCAAAGCGGCTTTCTTTGCCTTCCATGTTGATATTACTGTCTGCACCGAATGCCATCAGGTGCGGGTTGCCTTGAACTTCGGCCCACATCACCACGGCTACGCAGACTACAAATATCAGCGACATGGCCCACAGCGGGGTCCGCCCCTGGCGACGATCGCCAACCACATCACCAAAGGCAAAACACAGCGCGGTAGGAATTAAGAAAATGGCCAGCATCTGTACCAGATTGGTCAACGCGGTAGGGTTTTCAAACGGATGTGATGAGTTAGCGTTAAAGAAACCGCCCCCGTTAGTGCCAAGCATCTTAATCGCTTCCTGTGAGGCGACGGGCCCCATCGGCAGCAGCTGTTTCACCCCTTCAAGGGTAGTAATGGGCTGATAGGGCAACACGTTTTGCAGCACACCTTGCTGAATGAAGAACAACGCAATGAGCAATGCAATGGGGAGCAGGATCCACAATGTAATGCGAACCAGATCGACCCAGGCATCGCCCAGCGTGTTCATGCTCTGGCGAGTAAAGGCACGGGCCAGGGCAAAAATCACCGCAATCCCGGTTGCCGCTGACAGGAAGTTCTGCACGGTCAGCCCGACCATTTGGCTGAAGTAGCTTAAGGTGGTTTCGCCAGCATAGGATTGCCAGTTGGTATTAGTGACAAAACTCACCGCTGTGTTGAGCGCCAAATCCCACGAAAGCCCAGGTAGCTGTTGCGGATTTAGCGGCAGCAGGTTTTGCGCCATCAGCATTGAAAACAGGACCAGCAAACCCAGCACATTGAGCACGAGGATCGCCAACAGATACTGCCGCCAGTTCATCTCCTGCTGCGAGATGCCCAGACCGCGCCAGAGCAGATGTTCCACGCCAGCCAGACCCGGCAGGGACGTATTATTGATCAGCCGAGCCAAGCCAAAACCCAGCGGTCTGGCGATGATAAACAGTACCAGCAAGAAACTGGCAATGAGTAAAAATCCTTGGGCCGCCATCAGAACGCCTCCGCATTAATCAGGGCATACACCAGATAACCTAATAATAAAAAGACCAGCACAATGCCGGTTATCACGCCTGCACTCACGGTGCACCTCCAGTGGCATAAATGTGATAACCAGAGCGTAGATTTTTGCTTGCAAAGATTTCGCAAAAATCAGTGGGAGGGGTGTAAAAAAAGTATAAAAATGGCAAAGACCATTATTTAACTAATGATTAGTATTAATTTAACTTTTATGTAACTTAATTACGGTTTTTAGCTAAACGGAGCATCAATAGATAAAAATAAGTGGTCGGATGAGTAGCAAAATTACACACAAGGCGGTATTATTTTCATCAGTTAACCAAGTTTATTTTTCCGGTGCGATTCACCGAACAGATATATGGGAGAGGATTATGGACTTTTATAAAGAATATCCAGCACACATTGTTTTCTTGCGCCGTACCTTTGCCGTTGTGGCGGGCGTGCTGGCGCTGCCGGTCATGTTGTTCTGGAAAGACCGCGCCCGTTTTTACAGCTATCTGCACCGCGTCTGGTCCAAAACCAGTGATAAACCGGTGTGGATGGAGCAGGCTGAAAAAGCCACCTGCGACTTCTATTAAGTTGTGGTTATTGTTCAAGAAAACCGCCAACAGCAATGTGGCGGTTTTTTTATACGCCGACGTCTACACTTATCTGAGTAACGGATAAGGAGTGGCGATGAGCACGAGAATTCCTGTTGGTATCCGCACCTGTCTGACCACAGAAGCGAGTGAGGCACCTCAGTTCGACGAAAATACATTAATACGTGTTTACGCTTTGCATGAATTGCACCGCCTGCGTCAGCGAAAATTAACGCGGGGCGCATTAATTGACTATCATACCCGCTACAAACTGGTACTACTGGCGCATTCCCAGCCAGAGTATCGGGAGCTTGGCCCCTTCGTTGCCGCAATCCATGAATGGCAAGATCTCGATGCTTTTTTTACCGAGTATCGCCTACGATTGATCCATCTGTTATTAAATCCTGCTACCCGGCGTAACCATACCAATGTATTGATGCACGTACAGGGCTATTTCCGTAATCAGCTCGATCTGCGTCAACGTCAGGAATTGACCTCGATAATCGATAACTATCGACGCGAGGCGCAGCCGCTACTTGCACCCTTAATGCTCCTCAAACACTATATGGCTGAGCACCCGAACACCTGGTTGTCCGGGCAACGTTATTTTGAACTCTGGCCTGCGATTTGGCGTTTACAGGGCAATGATTAATTTTTATCAGGGAGTTTTATGACCACGCATCTGGTCTGGTTTCGGCGTGATTTACGTCTGCATGACAATCTCGCGCTGGCGGCGGCTTGTCGGGATCGTTCTGCACATGTACTCGCGCTCTATATCTCCACGCCTGAACAGTGGAAGGCGCATGATATGGCCCCATGTCAGGCGGCATTGGTTAATGCGCAGCTGAACGCGTTGCAAACGGCGCTGGCAGAAAAGGGCATCCCGCTTCTGTTTCATGAAGTTGCTGATTTTGCGACCAGTGTGGAAACCGTCAAAAACGTCTGCGTACAGCATGGCGTCAGTCGAATATTTTATAACTATCAATATGAAATAAACGAACGCCAGCGTGATGCTGCCGTCGAAAAGTCATTACCTCAAGTGGTGTGCGAAGGGTTTGACGACAGCGTGATCCTGCCTCCGGGGGCGGTCATGACCGGTAATCACGAGATGTATAAAGTCTTTACGCCGTTTAAAAATGCCTGGCTGAAGCGGATAAAAGACGGGATCCCAGAATGTGTCAGTGCGCCGAAGGTGAGAGAAAGCGGTGCTCTTGACTCTCCATTAACATCCATCACGCTGAGCTACCCGCAGCAGGATTTTGATTCGCAGCAATTTCCGGCAGAAGAAAAATTGGCCATCGCGCAGTTACGCCATTTTTGCCAGCAGGCCGCCGGAGAATATGAACAACTGCGTGACTTTCCGGCGATTGATGGAACCAGTCGATTATCCGCGAGCCTGGCGACAGGTGGACTATCACCGCGCCAGTGCCTGAATCGACTGCTCGTGGAGCAGCCGCAGGCGCTTGAGGATGGGGCAGGCAGCGTTTGGTTGAATGAGCTTATCTGGCGCGAATTTTATCGTCATCTGATGACTTACCATCCGGCACTGTGTCGGTATCAACCTTTTATTCGCTGGACCGATCGCGTGCAATGGCAGAATAATCCGACGCATTTGCAGGCCTGGAAAACAGGGAATACGGGCTACCCCATTGTGGATGCGGCCATGCGTCAGCTCAACGCCACGGGCTGGATGCATAATCGTTTACGCATGATTACCGCCAGTTTTTTAGTGAAAGACCTGCTGATCGACTGGCGTAAAGGCGAACAATATTTCATGTCGCAACTGATCGATGGCGACCTGGCGGCCAATAACGGCGGCTGGCAGTGGGCTGCCTCAACCGGAACCGACGCCGCACCGTATTTCCGAATCTTTAACCCCACGACTCAGGGCGAAAAATTTGATCGTGACGGTGAGTTTATCCGCCAGTGGCTGCCGGAACTGCGCGACGTGCCGGGTAAAGCTATTCATGAACCGTGGTCGTGGGCTGAAAAAGCGCAGGTAACACTGAGTTATCCTCGCCCGATTGTGGATCATAAACAGGCAAGGCTGGCGACGCTGGCGGCATATGAGGCGGCACGTAAGGGATAAGCACGCAGCGGATTTCTGCGTAATACCTTCCAGCAGAATGAATATGTTGCAGTGGGGGGGCATTTAGCGCTGAAGCGTGTACGCAAGGCTGCTAATGCCTTGATGAAGATGTTTTCCGCCAGCAGTAAAGTGCCGTCATCTTCATTCAGGTGACGGAATTTGATGACAACACCAACGACATCTACACCGCACGATGCGGTATTTAAAACGTTTTTACATCATCCAGAAACAGCTCGGGACTTCCTCGAAATTCATCTACCCGCAGATCTGCAAACGCTTTGCGATTTAAATACGCTGAAGCTGGAGTCAGAAAGCTTTATTGAAGCGGATTTACGTACCCGCTACTCCGACGTGCTCTGGTCTGTGCATACGCACGATGGTGAAGGTTATGTATACGTGGTTATAGAACACCAGAGTTCAGCCGATCCGCATATGGCTTTTCGTCTGCTGCGTTACGCAATAGCGGCGATGCAGCGTCATTTGGATGCCGGGCACAAAGAACTGCCGATTGTGATACCCATGCTGTTTTATCATGGCTGTCGAAGTCCGTATCCGTACTCACTGTGCTGGCTTGATGCGTTTACCGATCCTGTAACGGCACGGCAACTTTATGCCAGCGCATTTCCATTGGTGGATATCACAGTGGTGCCCGATGACGAAATCATGGCTCACAGGCGAATGGCACTGCTGGAACTAATGCAAAAACATATCCGTCAGCGGGATTTGATGGGGCTGGTAGATCAACTGGCCACGCTGTTACTTACAGGGTGCGCTAATGACACGCAACTACAGGCGATGTTTAATTACATCCTGCAATCCGGCGATGAATCTCGCTTTAATGAATTTATACAAGAGATGGTGCAACGGATCCCCCAACATAAGGAGAAGCTGATGACGATTGCCGAGCGGTTACGCTTAGATGGATTACAGGAAGGGTTGCAGCGAGGCAAACGAGAAGCCGCATTACGTATAGCGCAAACTATGTTGGAGCAGGGAATAGATCGCAACATGGTGCTTCTGGTTACAGGTCTTTCTGAAGAGGAGTTGACTGCCAGCCATGCGTAATTCCTGAAAAAAAGCCCGAATCAGATTACATCATCGGGCCCCTACACTCAGGATTCTACCGCCAGTGAACGGTTTCTGAACTTAAGCGACTGGTACAGCCAAATCATCAGCACCAGCACCACACAGGCCAGCGCACCCCAGGTAATTTCACTAAAGACATCAATATAGGCATTGATGGAGTAGTTGATAGCGCCGGCAGCATCAAACGAGCCTTGTGAGGTCTGATCGGCGATAACGCCTGCCAGGTAATTGGCGATGGCACCGGAAAGCAGCATATAAATGCCGGTTAATACGCCGGTAACACCAGGGATCTCAATACGCGTAATTTGTGACATTGCTACCGGATCGATAAACAGTTCGGCAAAGCCCATGACCGCCAACCCAAGTACCATCAGCGGCATGGAAGAGTGGCCGTAAGCAGCGGACCAGCGAGCGCTCAAGGTTAGAATACAGAACCCAGCGCTCATTAAGCCGAGGCCAAGGGCAAATTTACCCCAGATACGTACGGTACGATTGCCACTCACGCTTTCTTTGACTACCCACGCCAGTACGATACCGCACAGCATAACGGCAAAAGCGTTAACCGACTGGAACATCGCGGTAGGGACGGAATACCCCAGAATATCGCGGTTAACGAAGCGGTCGATATACAGGCTGATCGAACTGCCGCCCTGTTGAGCAAAGGCCCAAAACAACAGGCTGAAGAAGGTCAGCGTGACGATAAGCCCCAGCTCTTTGCGTTGTTTCTGCGTCTGTGCCTGGCGATAAATCTTCGCCAGAACTGCCAGACCAATAATGGTGGCAACTATCAGTGCGTAAACGGACCACTCTTTCCAGAACAGCACGGTAATCAGCAGCGGTGCGGCAACCAACAAAACTAACAGCCAGGCCCAGTTTGGCAGAATAAAGGTTTTAGCACAGAGAACGGCCTTGTTGACGCCGGTGGTGTGGGCGAAATGGCGATTACCACATAAGAATATCACCAGCCCTGCCAGCATGCCGATGGCAGCCAGCGCAAAGCCCATCGCCCAGCTGTATTCTTCCTGCACGTAGCCACAGGCAATAGGGGCAATAATCGAACCTATGTTACCAGCAGCGTAAAGCAGAGAGAATCCACCGTCGCGACGCGGGTCTTCAGGTTGATACAACTCGCCCAACAGGCAACTGATATTTGATTTAAACAGACCGTAGCCGCAGACAATTATCGCCAGCGACAAATAGAGGAACGCCGGGGCCATTTCGCTGGCACCCAATACCAGATGTCCTACCGCCATTAAAAATGCGCCGATCATCACCGCCATTCGATTGCCGAGCACTTTATCGGCCAGGTATCCCCCGAGAATAGGGGTGACATAGACCAGCGAGCAGTAGGCGCTGAACAGTTCATATGCGTGATTATCGTCGTACTTAAGCTGGTTAGTGAGATACAGGATCAGCAGCGCACGCATGCCGTAAAAACTGAAGTATTCCCAGATTTGTAGCGCGACAACGTAGTATATCGCCCGTGGTTGAGATGCTTGTTTATTCATTATTTTCTCGAAGTAAATGCCTCGCGACTGGCTGAACGTGCTGCGCGAGTGTGTTTCCTTAAAGTTGTAACTTTGATACAGATCTGATTATTTTTGCAATATGCTGTCTGATTGCATAAATATACATGAATTAGATCGCGTAGTGGTAAGCAAATCACGTTCAAAGCGGGTGTGATTGTTTCTTTATGTGTCAGTGAAATGGCTATCGACGAACGCAGGCGGGAACGCTATTTTAACCTAAGCTGTGTTGCTGATTGGGCAGGCAGAAATGATGACTACGAGGACGATGATGAAAAACACCGAACTGGAACAACTGATCAACGACAAACTAAACAGCGCCGCCATTAGCGATTATGCGCCGAATGGTTTGCAGGTTGAGGGCAAAGAGACGGTGCATAAAATCGTGACCGGTGTGACTGCAAGCCAGGCATTGCTGGACGAGGCGGTACGCCAGCAAGCGGATGCGGTTATTGTTCACCACGGCTATTTCTGGAAAGGCGAATCTCCGGTTATTCGCGGCATGAAGCGCAATCGTCTGAAAACGCTGTTAGAAAATGATATCAACCTGTATGGCTGGCACTTGCCGCTGGATGCACACCCGGAATTGGGGAATAACGCGCAGTTGGCCGCGCTGTTGGGAATCACCGTTATGGGGGAAATTGAACCGCTGGTGCCATGGGGAGAACTCTCCATGCCGGTTCCGGGGCTGGAGTTGGCATCGTGGATTGAAGCGCGTTTAGGTCGTAAACCGTTATGGTGCGGTGATACCGGACCGGAGAAAGTTCAGCGCGTTGCCTGGTGTACCGGGGGCGGTCAAAGTTTTATTGATAGCGCAGCCCAATTTGGTGTCGACGCCTTTATTACCGGTGAAGTCTCTGAGCAAACCATTCACTCAGCCCGCGAGCAGGGGCTGCATTTTTATGCTGCCGGTCACCATGCGACCGAACGCGGCGGCATTCGCGCATTAAGCGAATGGCTGAATGAAAATACCGATCTGGACGTAACCTTTATCGATATACCTAATCCAGCGTAATAATGAGGGATGAAAGTGCAGCGAGCGCGTTGTTATCTGTTAGGTGAAACGGCGGTGGTTCTCGAACTGGAGCCCCCCATCACGCTGGCGACTCAGAAACGCATCTGGCGTCTGGCTCAGCGTTTAGTTGACGCCCCGAATGTGCTTGAAGCTATTCCGGGAATGAACAATATCACGGTTACTCTACGCGACCCGCAAACACTGGCGCTGGATGCGATTGAACGCCTGCAGCGCTGGTGGGAAGAGAGCGAAGCACTGGAGCCGGATTCACGTTTTATTGAAATACCTGTGACCTATGGTGGTGAGTTTGGCCCTGATCTGGCAGAGGTCGCCCGACACAGTGGATTAAGCGACAAGCAGGTCGTCGAACTTCATGCGTCAGTTGACTATGTGGTGTGGTTTATCGGTTTTCAGCCGGGATTTCCCTATCTCGGGAGCTTACCTGAACAGCTGCATACCCCCAGACGTGCGGAACCGCGTTTGCTTGTTCCGGCAGGTTCTGTCGGTATCGGTGGATCTCAAACGGGGATCTACCCGCTTGCCACACCCGGTGGATGGCAATTGATTGGGCGTACCTCCGTTTCGTTATTTGATCCAAAACGGGAGGAGCCGATTCTGTTACGGGCTGGCGATACCGTGCGTTTTGTCCCGCAGAAGGAGGGGATATGTTAAACATCATCCGCGCTGGCATGTACACCTCAGTACAGGACGGGGGACGCCATAGTTTTCGTCAATCCGGAATTAGTCACTGTGGCGCGCTGGATAAACCGGCGCTGAACGTGGCTAACCTGCTGGTGGGTAATGATGCGAATGCCGCAGCGCTGGAAATCACGCTGGGGCAACTGGTGGTGGAGTTTGAAGCCGATGGCTGGTTTGCCCTGACCGGTGCCGGATGCGAAGCGCATCTGGATCGAACTCCCGTATGGAGCGGATGGCGGTTACCAGTAAAAGCCGGGCAGCGCCTGACGCTAAAACGACCTCTTCATGGTATGCGCAGTTATCTGGCTGTAGCGGGCGGTATTGATGTTCCCGAAGTGATGGGTTCGCGTAGTACCGATCTGAAAGTGGGCATTGGTGGGTTTGAAGGGCGTCTGCTGCGTGATGGCGATCGACTGGCGATTGGCGTATCGACCCGGCAATTCAGCGGGCCACAAGGTGTAAAACAACTGATGTGGGGTAATCTCATTCGTGCACTGCCCGGCCCTGAATATCAGGAGTTTGATGAGGTATCTCAGGCCTCTTTCTGGCGCTCGCCGTGGCAGCTTAGCCCACAAAGTAACCGTATGGGGTATCGTCTTCAGGGGCAGCCGCTGACGCGCACGACCGATCGCGAGCTGCTGTCGCATGGTTTGCTCCCCGGCGTGGTGCAGGTTCCGCATAATGGCCAGCCAATCGTGCTGATGAACGATGCTCAGACGACGGGTGGCTATCCGCGTATCGCCTGTATTATCGAGGCAGATATGTATCATCTGGCGCAGATCCCGCTCGGTCAGCCGATTCATTTTGTGCAGTGTTCGCTGGAGGAAGCGCTGAAGGCGCGGTACGACCAGCAGCGTTATCTGGAACAGTTAGCATGGCGACTTAACAATGAAAATTGATCTCAATGCAGACCTCGGTGAGGGATGTGCGAACGATGCAGCGTTGCTGCAATTGGTGTCATCGGCCAACATCGCCTGTGGGTTTCACGCCGGCGATGCGCAAACTATGCTCTCAAGCGTGCGTGATGCGTTAAAAAATGGTGTGGCGGTAGGCGCACACCCCAGCTTTCCGGATCGGGAAAATTTTGGTCGTAGCGCCATGACCCTGCCTGCACAAACGGTGTATGCGCAGACGCTGTATCAAATTGGCGCGCTGGCTGCCATCACGCGGGCAGAAGGCGGTGTGATGCGCCATGTCAAACCGCATGGCATGCTCTATAACCAGGCGGCGAAAGATCCTCAATTGGCTGATGCGATTGCGAAAGCGGTTCATGCCTGTGATCCGTCGCTGGTTCTGGTCGGGCTGGCGGGAAGCGAACTGATTCGCGCTGGAGAACACTATGGCTTGATAACGCGTCAAGAGGTTTTTGCCGATCGGGGTTATCAGGCCGATGGCAGTCTGGTGCCACGTAACCAGCCGGGCGCACTGATTGAGGATGAAGAGCAGGCGCTGGCGCAAACGTTAGAAATGGTGCAATCCGGCAGAGTAAAAAGCCAAAGTGGAACATGGGCAAGCGTGACCGCCCAGACGGTATGCATTCATGGGGATGGCGAGCACGCACTCGCTTTTGCCCGTCGCTTGCGTAGCGCCTTTAATGCATGCAATATTGAAATTGGTGCATAAGATTTACCATACAAAACAACAATATATTACACAACAACATATACGGGAATGAATTATGGGAGAGGTAATTTCTCTCTGGCCATTGACGGGGATCGCCGTCATCGTGGTCGGATTTCTTTTACGTTTTAATCCGGTATTGGTGGTTATTATTGCCGGGATCGTCACGGGACTGGCGGCGCATATGCCGATCGCCACCATCCTCGAGAAGCTGGGTGAAGGTTTTCTTAACACCCGCAACCTGCCGTTTATCCTGCTGATCCCGCTGGCGGTTATTGGCCTGCTGGAACGTCACGGACTCAAAGAGCGTGCTCAGGCGTGGATTGCGAAAATCCGCAGTGCCACCAGTGGCCGTCTGCTTATTGTCTATCTGTTCATTCGCGAAGCGACCGCTGCGTTAGGGTTGACCAGTCTGGGGGGGCATCCGCAGATGGTGCGCCCGCTGCTGGCGCCAATGGCGGAAGGGGCCGCCGAGAAAAATCACGGAGAGATACCCGGCGCGGTTCGCTATCGCCTGCGCGCAATGTCAGCGGCGACCGATAACGTCGGGCTGTTTTTCGGTGAAGATATCTTTGTTGCCTTCGGCGCGATCATATTCATGCACAACTTTATGCTGGAGTCTGGAGGGATCCAGACCGAACCTCTGCATATCGCCTTGTGGGGGATCCCAACGGCAATTTGTGCTTTCCTGATCCACGGCACGCGTTTGTGGCGTCTGGATAGCTATTTGCAACGTGAGGTGGCGAAAGCAAATGCCGCAGCGAAAGGGGAAGCGAAATGAATTTTCAACAAAGCTATCTCTACTGGCTGGCAGGTGCGGTATTACTGATTGTGGCGCTGATGTCCTGGCAGGACAAAGCAAACCCGCGCCGTTTCACCACAGGCCTGTTTTGGGGCATATATGGCATACTGTTTCTGCTTGGTGACTGGACATACTCGCTGTTTGGCGATAAACGCGCAGTGCATATTGCCGTCGGCGTTGCGGTGGTCGTGCTGGCCCTGATCGCGGGTTTTGGCGGTGTGAAGCTGGGAAGCTACCATCAACGCACGCAGCAACAGCGCGAAGAAAGCGCCAGCCGCCTGGGCAACCGCCTGTTTTTCCCAGCGTTGGCGATCCCGGTGGTAACGGTCATTGGCGTACTGATGTTCAACCATATTCCGGGCTTACAGGATGCGCTGTTCGGGCCGGGTAATCACGCCACGCTGGTGACGCTCTTTTCAATGACAGCGGGTTCGTTGATTGGTCTGGCGATGGCGATAAAAATGACCCATGAGCGGGTGCATCAACCGATTCAGGAGGCACGCCGTCTGCTGGACTCCATTGGCTGGGCGTTCATTTTGCCGCAGATTCTGGCTACGCTTGGGCTGCTGTTTACAGCGGCGGGTGTCGGTAGCGGCATTTCATACCTGACGCAGGAATATCTGGCGGTGGATAGTCGCTTTATCGCGGTGGCGGTGTACACCATCGGCATGGCATTGTTGACCATGGTTATGGGTAATGCGTTTGCTGCTTTCCCGATCGTGACCGCTGGGATTGGCATTCCGATCCTCGTACTGCAACACGGCGGCAACCCAGCGGTAATGGCGGCGATAGGTATGTTCTCCGGCTATTGTGGGACGCTGATGACGCCGATGGCGGCGAACTTTAATATTGTTCCTGCAGCGTTGCTGGAACTACCGGACAAAAATGCGGTGATTAAAGCGCAGGTGCCAACCGGCGTACTGCTGCTACTGGTCAACGTGTTCCTGATGTATTTCCTGATGTTCCTGTAAGGAGGAAGGATGAAAACAGTACTCATCACGGGATTTGAACCCTTTGGCGGCGAGTCAGTTAACCCTTCCTGGGAAGTGGTCTCGAGCCTCGACAATGCTATTATCGGTGGATGCCGCGTAATAGCCCGCCAACTACCGTGTGTCTTTGGCGAGTCTCTCGCTGTACTCAATGCCGCGATTGACGCGTTGTCGCCATCACTGGTGCTGGCGGTGGGGCAGGCGGGTGGTCGCACGGATATCACCGTGGAACGCGTGGCGATTAACGTTGACGATGCGCGTATTGCGGATAATCAGGGGCAACAGCCGGTCGATGTGCCGATTGTGGTCGATGGCCCGGCGGCATGGTTTAGTACGTTGCCGATTAAAGCGATGGTTGTCGCCATGCGCAACGCGGGAATTCCGGCCTCGGTTTCCCAGACTGCGGGTACTTTCGTGTGTAACCATGTGATGTATGGCCTGCTGCATAAACTACGCGACGTACCGGCGGTGAAGGGCGGTTTTATTCATATCCCTTATTTGCCGCAACAGGCTGCGCAGCATCCCGGGGCGCCAAGTATGGCGACAGAAACGGTGCGCCGTGCGCTGGAGATTGCGATTGCCACCGCCTTGCAGGTGGAAAGCGATATCGCAGTGACGGGCGGCGCAACACATTAACAAAGGACAGTATTATGCCTGAAGGCCCGGAGATCCGCCGCGCGGCGGATAACCTGGAGGCGGCAGTCAAAGGCAAACCCCTGACGGATGTCTGGTTTGCCTTTGAGCAGTTAAAACCGTATCAATCTCAACTGATTGGGCAACGTGTTACCCAGCTTGAAACGCGGGGGAAAGCATTACTGACCCATTTTTCTAATGGCCTGACGCTGTACAGTCACAATCAGCTCTATGGCGTGTGGCGAGTGGTGGATACCGGCAAAATTCCGCAAACTTCGCGGGTACTGCGTGTCAGGCTGCAGACACACGACAAAACTATCCTGCTCTATAGCGCGTCTGATATCGAAATGCTGACGCCAGAACAGCTCTCCACCCATCCGTTCCTGCAACGGGTAGGGCCAGATGTACTGGATTTACGTTTAACGCCCGATGAGGTTAAAGCGCGTCTGTTATCTCCGCGTTTTCGCAATCGCCAGTTTTCTGGTCTGCTACTGGACCAGGCGTTTCTGGCTGGATTAGGTAACTACCTGCGGGTAGAGATCCTTTGGCAGGTTGGGTTGACCGGGCAGCATAAAGCGTCGCAGCTTAGTGATGAGCAACTGGATAAACTGGCACATGCGCTGCTTGATATTCCGCGGCTGTCTTATACTACCCGCGGCCTGGTCGATGAGAATAAACATCACGGTGCGTTGTTTCGCTTTAAGGTCTTTCATCGGGATGGCGAAACCTGTGAGCGTTGTGGTGGAATAATCGAGAAAACGATGCTCTCTTCGCGCCCCTTTTACTGGTGCCCGGGTTGTCAGCACTAAGCGGGTTGTTTTGGTGCGTGCACCGAAATAAACCGCGCGACTGCGGGGCCAGTTAACAAAATGCTGAACAGTCGCAGGGTTTGCATCGCCATGATGAGCGCCATATCAGCGTGGCTTCCTGCGGCGATCACCGCAACAGAATCCACGCCTCCAGGACTGGTTGCCAGATAGGCAGTGAGAAAGTCGATCTGCATGTAATGCGCCAGTCCCCAGGCCATGGCTGCGCAGATCGCCATCAGTGAAAAAATGGACAACAGGATCTGTGGCAGTGGTCGTAATGCCATCAAAAAGATCTGCTTGTCAAAGCCAAGACCGATTTGCCAGCCAATTGACATGTAGGCTATAGCCAGTAGCCATTCCGGTAGTTCAATCACCATTACTCCGCTTGCATTCAGCATGGCACCCACCAGCATTGGCAATAGCATAACGCCAGAGGGAATACGCAGTAGGCGTCCAGCCGTGCCGGCAACGGCGGCCAGCATCAGAGTGCTGAAAAGATTGCCGCTTAGCGGCGGAAACCAGATGATTTGTTCACTGATTGTTTGGGCCTGGTCGCCCATCACCAGCCGGGTGACCAGCGCTGCCGCGCCGACCACCAACAGTACGCGCAGATACTGCATAAACGCCACCAGCCGGATGTCGGCGCCATAATCCTGGGCCATTGCGACCATTGCAGCTGCACCGCCTGGTGACGAGCCCCACGCACCGGTATTCCCCGGTAGATTACTATAGCGAACCAGCAGCCAGCCGATTATCGCGCTGCTGATAAGGGTTGCCAGCAGGATAACAATCACCATCGGCCAGTGGGCTGCAAGGGTTGTAAAGATTGAACCAGTCAGATTTTGGGCAATCATACAGCCGAGAATCGCCTGTGCGCCAAGAAATGTGCAGCGAGGAGGATGCAGCGAGATGCCGCGCATACTGAAGATGATGCCGACGATCATCGAACCGAGCAGCAAGGGGCCTGGAAGATGGATAAACAGAAAGAGCAGGGAAAGAAGGAGCGATAGCACAAACAACAGGCTCCACTGCAAAACAGGCATCCCATGCTCCTGAGTAAAATGTGAGAAATCTCAGTAAATCATAGAGAAAGCACGATAAGAATAAAATAATGTGGATCAAATAAAAACAGGCCGGACATAGGCATCACTGCTTTATCCGGCCTGGGAGCGTTTATAACTTTAAGCCGGACAAGCGCTAGCGCCATCCGGCAGACAATTAACGCTTAATATCAGACTTAAAATCGCGCTTGTCGTAGCCGGTGTACAGCTGACGAGGACGGGCGATTTTCATGCCGTCGGTGTGCATTTCGTTCCAGTGTGCAATCCAGCCAACGGTACGTGCCATGGCGAAGATAACGGTGAACATGGAGGACGGAATGCCCATCGCTTTCAGGATGATGCCGGAGTAGAAGTCTACGTTCGGGTAAAGTTTCTTCTCGATGAAGTACGGGTCGTTGAGCGCAATGTGCTCAAGTTCCATCGCCACTTCCAACAGATCATCTTTGGTACCCAGTTCTTTCAGCACTTCGTGGCAGGTTTCACGCATGACGGTAGCGCGCGGGTCATAGTTTTTATAAACACGGTGACCAAAGCCCATCAGGCGGAAGGAATCATTCTTATCTTTCGCGCGGCGAACAAATTCCGGAATGTGTTTAACAGAGCTGATTTCTTCCAGCATTTTCAGCGCAGCTTCGTTTGCGCCGCCGTGTGCCGGTCCCCACAGGGAAGCGATACCAGCCGCGATGCAGGCAAACGGGTTAGCGCCAGAAGAGCCCGCGGTACGTACGGTAGAGGTTGAGGCGTTCTGTTCGTGGTCAGCGTGCAGGATTAAGATACGGTCCATTGCGCGTTCCAGAATCGGATTCACTTCGTATTTTTCGCACGGCGTAGAGAACATCATGTTCAGGAAGTTACCGGCGTAGGAGAGATCGTTACGTGGGTACACGAACGGCTGCCCGATGGAATATTTGTAGCACATCGCTGCCATGGTTGGCATTTTGGACAGCAGGCGGAAGGCGGCGATTTCACGGTGACGTGCGTTGTTTACATCCAGCGAGTCATGATAGAACGCTGCCAGCGCTCCGGTAACACCGCACATAACGGCCATCGGGTGAGAGTCGCGGCGGAAACCGTGGAACAGACGGGTGATCTGCTCGTGGATCATGGTATGGCGAGTGACTGTGGTTTTGAACTCGTCGTACTCTTCCTGCGTCGGTTTTTCGCCGTACAGCAGGATATAACACACTTCCAGATAGTTGGACTCGGTCGCCAGTTGGTCAATCGGGAAGCCGCGATGCAGCAAAACACCTTCGTCACCGTCGATGAAAGTAATTTTGGATTCGCAGGATGCGGTAGAGGTGAAACCTGGGTCAAAAGTAAACATCCCTTTTGAGCCAAGGCTACGAATATCAATAACATCTTGACCGAGCGTACCTTTCAGCACATCCAGTTCAATAGCAGCGTCACCATTTAGAGTGAGTTTTGCTTTAGTATCAGCCATTTACGGTCTCCTTAGCGCCTTATTGCTTAAGACTGCCGGAACTTAAATTTGCCTTCGTGCATCAATAAACCGTTACCAGTTTGTTATTTGGCTCGCCGCTCTGCGAAAGAGGGGATGACCTGGGTACAGAGCTATGGGCGCTTGCAGGTAAAACGGTCTTTTCATGGCGAATAAACTGCAAATCAAGAACTTAGCAATCCGAATTATTTAACCTGTCTATCACTAATAACTGTCCTGAAGGTATTGGTCAATACTTCCACACTGTTACATAACTAAATCTCCGGTGAAAGAGTGACCCCATAACTTTTACGCATTATATGCTTTTTCTGGTGTCGTTTGTAACAACTTTGTTTAATGATTGTCAAATCAGATGATTAAAAATTAAAATAATGTTGTTATCGTGACCTATGTCACTGTTCGGGATAAAACCCGACAAACTATATGTAGGTTAATTGTAATGATTTTGTGAACGTCCTATACTGCCGCCAGGTCTCCGGAATACCCTGCAATCCCGAGCCAACCAGCGTTGTAACGTGTCGTTTTAGCATCTGGAAGCAGTGTTTTATATGACGCGTAGTTATAGTAAGGACGCTGTCTGACCCGCACGCAGACCGGAGGAAGGAAATCCCGTCGTCTTTCAGGCTACAGGTGTCTTCATCTTCTGTACCCGAAGTCTAAAGGGAATAATAAGAACAGCATGTGGGCGTTATTCATGATAAGAAATGTGAAAAAACAAAGACCTGTCAATCTGGATCTGCAAACGATCCGGTTCCCAATCACGGCGATAGCGTCCATTCTCCATCGCGTATCCGGAGTGATCACCTTTGTGGCGGTCGGGATTCTGTTGTGGTTATTGGGTACCAGCCTTTCCTCCCCTGAAGGTTTCCTCACCGCGTCATCCATTATGAATAACTTCTTTGTGGAGTTAATTCTGTGGGGGATCCTGATTGCGCTGGCATATCACGCCGTAATGGGCATTCGCCATCTGTTGATGGATTTTGGCTATATCGAAGAAACCCTCGAAGCAGGGACACGCTCCGCCAAAATTTGTTTCGTTATCATTGTCGTGCTTTCACTTCTCGCAGGAGTCCTCGTATGGTAAGCAACGCCTCCGCATTAGGACGCAACGGCGTACATGACTTCATTCTGGTCCGTGCTACCGCTATCGTTCTGACGTTATACATCATCTATATGGTCGGTTTCTTCGCCACCAGCGGCGAGCTGACGTATGAAGTCTGGACCGGTTTCTTCTCATCGGCATTCACCAAAGTCTTCACCCTGCTGGCACTTTTCTCCATCTTGATTCATGCCTGGATCGGCATGTGGCAGGTGTTGACCGACTACGTTAAACCTCTGGCTGTGCGCCTGATTCTGCAACTGGCTATCGTTGTTGCGCTGGTGGTTTACGTCATTTATGGATTTGTTGTGGTGTGGGGTGTGTAATGAAACTGCCAGTCAGAGAATTTGATGCTGTTGTGATTGGTGCCGGCGGCGCAGGTATGCGCGCGGCGCTGCAAATTTCCCAGAGCGGTCAGACCTGTGCGCTGCTCTCCAAAGTGTTCCCAACCCGTTCCCATACCGTATCCGCGCAGGGTGGCATCACCGTTGCGCTCGGTAATACCCATGAAGATAACTGGGAATGGCACATGTACGACACCGTTAAAGGGTCGGACTACATTGGTGACCAGGACGCTATTGAATATATGTGTAAAACCGGTCCGGAAGCGATTCTGGAGCTGGACCACATGGGGCTGCCGTTCTCTCGCCTCGACAATGGCACAATTTATCAACGTCCGTTTGGCGGCCAGTCGAAGAACTTCGGCGGCGAGCAGGCGGCACGTACTGCGGCAGCGGCCGACCGTACCGGTCATGCACTATTGCACACGCTGTATCAGCAGAACCTGAAAAACCATACCACCATCTTCTCCGAGTGGTATGCGCTGGACCTGGTGAAAAACGCCGATGGCGCAGTTGTCGGTTGCACCGCGCTGTGTATCGAAACCGGTGAAGTGGTTTACTTCAAAGCCCGTGCGACCGTGCTGGCGACCGGTGGTGCTGGCCGTATTTATCAGTCCACAACTAATGCCCACATCAATACCGGTGACGGTGTTGGTATGGCTATCCGCGCTGGCGTGCCGGTGCAGGATATGGAGATGTGGCAGTTCCACCCAACCGGTATCGCCGGTGCAGGCGTTCTGGTAACAGAAGGCTGCCGTGGTGAAGGTGGCTACCTGCTGAACAAACACGGCGAGCGCTTCATGGAGCGTTATGCCCCGAATGCGAAAGACCTGGCGGGTCGTGACGTGGTGGCGCGTTCCATCATGATCGAAATCCGCGAAGGTCGCGGCTGTGACGGCCCGTGGGGTCCGCACGCCAAACTGAAACTCGACCACCTGGGTAAAGAAGTGCTGGAATCCCGTCTGCCGGGTATTCTCGAACTGTCCCGTACCTTTGCTCACGTTGACCCGGTCAAAGAGCCGATTCCGGTTATCCCAACCTGCCACTATATGATGGGCGGTATTCCGACCAAAGTAACCGGTCAGGCGCTGACCGTGAATGAGCAGGGCGAAGATGTGGTGATCCCTGGGCTGTTTGCCGTCGGCGAAATCGCCTGCGTATCGGTTCACGGCGCCAACCGTCTGGGCGGCAACTCGCTGCTGGACCTGGTCGTATTTGGTCGTGCGGTTGGTCTGCATCTGCAGGAATCAATCGCCGAGCAGGGTGACCTGCTGGATGCGACCGAAGATGAAATCGACGCTTCTCTGGCGCGTCTGAACCGCTGGAACGGTAACCGTAACGGTGAAGACCCGGTGGCGATTCGCAAAGCGCTGCAAGAATGTATGCAGCATAACTTCTCGGTATTCCGCGAAGGCGATGCGATGGCGAAAGGTCTGGAAGAGCTGAAAGCGATCCGCGAACGCCTGAAAAATGCCCGTCTGGACGATACCTCCAGCGAGTTCAACACCCAGCGCGTTGAGTGTCTGGAGTTGGATAACCTGATGGAGACCGCGTACGCCACTGCAGTATCTGCAAACTTCCGTACCGAAAGCCGTGGTGCGCATAGCCGCTTCGACTTCCCGGAACGTGATGATGAAAACTGGCTGTGCCATTCCCTGTACCTGCCAGAGTCGGAATCCATGACGCGACGTCAAGTCAATATGGAACCGAAGCTGCGCCCGGCATTCCCGCCGAAGATTCGTACTTATTAATGCGGAGACAGGACAATGAAACTCGAGTTTTCAGTTTATCGCTATAACCCGGATGTTGACGACGCTCCGCGCATGCAGGATTACACCCTGGAGGCGGAAGAAGGGCGCGACATGATGCTGCTGGATGCCTTGATGCAGCTGAAAGAAAAAGATCCGTCGCTGTCGTTTCGTCGCTCCTGCCGTGAAGGGGTTTGTGGCTCCGACGGTCTGAACATGAACGGCAAAAATGGACTGGCCTGTATCACTCCTATTTCTGCGCTGAATCAGCCGGGCAAAAAAATTGTCATTCGCCCGCTGCCGGGTTTACCGGTTGTGCGCGATTTGGTGGTAGACATGGGGCAATTCTACGCACAGTATGAGAAGATTAAGCCTTACTTGTTGAATAATGGGAAAAATCCGCCAGCTCGTGAGCATTTACAAATGCCAGAGCAGCGTGAGAAGCTCGATGGGCTGTATGAATGTATTTTGTGTGCATGCTGCTCAACGTCCTGCCCATCATTCTGGTGGAACCCGGACAAGTTTATTGGCCCGGCAGGCCTGCTGGCAGCGTATCGCTTCTTAATTGATAGCCGCGATACCGAGACCGACAGCCGCCTGGAAGGTTTAAGTGACGCTTTCAGCGTATTCCGCTGCCATAGCATCATGAACTGCGTCAGCGTATGTCCGAAAGGACTGAACCCGACGCGCGCCATCGGCCATATTAAGTCGATGCTGCTCAAACGTAGTGCGTAAGTTGTTGTAGTGGTTGCCGGATGGCGACGTAGCGTCTTATCCGGCCTACGGGTTATGTACCTTGTAGGTCTGATAGGCGAAGCGCCATCAGGCAATGGTTGCCGGATGCGACGTAGCGTCTTATCCGGCCTACGGGTTACGTACCTTGTAGGCCTGATTAGCGAAGCGCCATCAGGCAATATAAGTGCAGGAAACCTCTAAAAACTGCCACATTATTAGACAGTTTTTAAAGGTTCCTTAGCGGACGCAGATGACACGACAGTCCGCAACAAGTGAACCCCGGCACGCACATCGGTGTGCGTGGTAGTATCCACGGCGAAGTAAGCATACAAATGCTTAAGGGATCACGATGCAGAACAGCGCTTTGAAAGCCTGGTTGGACTCTTCTTACCTCTCTGGTTCTAACCAGAGCTGGATAGAACAGCTCTATGAAGACTTCTTAACCGACCCTGACTCGGTAGATGCTAACTGGCGTTCGACGTTCCAGCAGTTACCTGGTACCGGAGTCAAACCGGATCAACTTCACTCAAAAACACGTGATTATTTCCGTCGACAGGCGTTGATTACCCCACGTTACTCTTCTTCTATTTCCGACCCTGATGCCAATGTGAAGCAGGTTAAAGTCCTGCAGCTCATTAACGCCTACCGTTTCCGCGGTCATCAGCATGCGAATCTTGATCCGCTGGGACTGTGGCAGCAAGAAAATGTGGCCGATCTGGACCCATCTTTCCACGATCTGACCGATGCGGATTTCCAGGAAAGCTTTAACGTAGGTTCTTTTGCCGGCGGCAAAGACACGATGAAGCTGAGTGACCTGGTTGTTGCGCTGAAACAAACCTACTGCGGCCCAATTGGCGCCGAGTATATGCACATCACCAGCACCGAAGAAAAACGTTGGCTTCAGCAGCGTATCGAGTCTGGCCGTGCCGCATTCAGTAGCGAAGAGAAAAAACGCTTCCTCAGTGAACTGACCGCAGCAGAAGGTCTGGAACGCTACCTGGGCGCTAAGTTCCCGGGCGCGAAACGCTTCTCGCTTGAAGGCGGCGATGCGTTAATCCCAATGCTCAAAGAGATGATCCGCCACGCCGGTAACAGCGGTACCCGTGAAGTGGTACTGGGCATGGCGCACCGTGGTCGTCTGAACGTTCTGGTTAACGTATTGGGCAAACGCCCGCAGGAACTGTTCGACGAATTTGCGGGCAAACATAAAGAACACCTCGGCACCGGTGACGTGAAGTACCACATGGGCTTCTCATCAGATATCGAAACCGAAGGCGGTCTGGTACACCTGGCGCTGGCGTTTAACCCGTCGCACCTGGAAATCGTTAGCCCGGTGGTTATCGGTTCCGTACGTGCACGTTTGGATCGTCTGGACGAACCGAGCAGCAATAAAGTCCTGCCAATCACCATTCACGGTGATGCGGCAGTTACCGGGCAGGGCGTGGTTCAGGAAACCCTGAACATGTCGAAAGCGCGTGGTTACGAAGTGGGCGGTACCGTTCGCATCGTTATCAACAACCAGGTGGGCTTCACTACGTCTAACCCGCTGGATGCGCGTTCTACACCGTACTGTACCGACATCGGTAAGATGGTTCAGGCGCCGATTTTCCACGTGAACGCGGATGACCCGGAAGCGGTCGCTTTCGTGACGCGTCTGGCGCTGGATTTCCGTAATACCTTTAAACGCGATGTCTTCATCGATCTGGTGTGCTACCGCCGTCACGGCCACAACGAAGCCGACGAGCCGAGCGCAACCCAGCCGCTGATGTATCAGAAAATCAAAAAGCATCCGACCCCGCGCAAAATCTACGCTGATAAGCTGGAAGCGGACAAGGTCGCCACGCTGGAAGATGCGACCGAGATGGTCAATCTGTACCGTGACGCGCTGGATGCTGGCGAATGCGTAGTGAAAGAGTGGCGTCC
Organism: Citrobacter sp. B72; assembly: GCF_016894305.1. Classification (NCBI taxonomy): domain Bacteria; kingdom Pseudomonadati; phylum Pseudomonadota; class Gammaproteobacteria; order Enterobacterales; family Enterobacteriaceae; genus Citrobacter; species Citrobacter sp. B72. The sequence goes on along the minus strand of NZ_CP069801.1, from coordinate 3,343,535 downwards.
AATGAACATGCACTCCTTCACCTGGTCGCCGTACCTCAACCACGAGTGGGATGAAAACTACCCGAACAAAGTTGAGATGAAGCGTCTGCAGGAGCTGGCAAAACGCATCAGCACTGTACCTGAAGCGGTTGAAATGCAGTCGCGTGTTGCCAAGATTTACGGCGACCGTCAGGCCATGGCCGCAGGCGAGAAGCTGTTTGACTGGGGTGGTGCAGAGAATCTGGCTTACGCCACGCTGGTTGACGAAGGCATTCCGGTCCGTCTGTCGGGTGAAGACTCCGGTCGCGGAACCTTCTTCCACCGTCACGCGGTGATTCATAACCAGGCGAACGGTTCAACCTACACGCCGCTGCAGCATGTGCATAACGGACAGGGCACCTTCCGCGTATGGGACTCCGTGCTGTCTGAAGAAGCCGTGCTGGCGTTCGAGTACGGTTATGCCACAGCAGAACCGCGCACGCTAACCATCTGGGAAGCACAGTTCGGTGACTTCGCTAACGGTGCACAGGTCGTTATCGACCAGTTCATCTCTTCCGGCGAGCAGAAATGGGGCCGTATGTGCGGTCTGGTTATGCTGCTGCCGCACGGCTATGAAGGTCAGGGTCCAGAGCACTCCTCCGCGCGTCTGGAACGTTATCTGCAACTTTGCGCTGAGCAAAACATGCAGGTTTGCGTCCCGTCTACCCCGGCGCAGGTTTACCACATGCTGCGTCGTCAGGCGCTGCGCGGTATGCGTCGTCCGCTGGTGGTGATGTCACCGAAGTCGCTGCTGCGTCATCCGCTGGCGGTGTCTACGCTGGACGAACTGGCAAATGGTACTTTCCTGCCAGCCATTGGCGAAGTAGATGAACTTGATCCTAAAGGCGTGAAGCGTGTCGTGATGTGTTCTGGTAAGGTTTATTACGACCTGCTGGAGCAACGCCGCAAGAACGACCAAAAAGATGTCGCCATTGTGCGCATCGAACAGCTCTATCCGTTCCCGCATAAAGCGGTGCAGGAAGCGCTGAAACCATTTGCTCACGTACATGATTTTGTCTGGTGCCAGGAAGAGCCGCTCAACCAGGGCGCATGGTACTGCAGCCAGCATCATTTCCGTGAAGTAATTCCATTTGGGTCAGCTCTGCGTTATGCAGGTCGCCCGGCCTCTGCCTCTCCGGCAGTAGGGTATATGTCCGTTCACCAGAAGCAGCAACAAGATCTGGTAAATGACGCGCTGAACGTCGATTAAATAAAGGATAAATAATGAGTAGCGTAGATATTCTTGTTCCCGACCTGCCTGAATCCGTAGCGGATGCAACGGTTGCAACCTGGCACAAAAAACCGGGCGATGCAGTACGTCGTGATGAAGTACTGGTAGAAATCGAAACTGACAAAGTGGTACTGGAAGTACCGGCATCAGCGGACGGTATTCTTGATGCGGTTCTGGAAGATGAAGGGACAACCGTCACTTCTCGCCAGATCCTCGGTCGCCTGCGTGAAGGCAACAGCACCGGTAAAGAAACCAGTGCTAAGTCTGAAGAGAAAGATTCTACTCCGGCACAGCGCCAGCAGGCGTCTCTTGCTGAGCAGAACAACGATGCCCTGAGCCCGGCGATCCGTCGTCTGCTGGGTGAGCATAACCTCGAAGCCAGCGCTATCAACGGCACCGGTGTCGGCGGTCGTATCACCCGTGAAGATGTTGAAAAACATCTGGCGAAAGCTCCGGCTGCGAAAGCCGAAGCAAAAGCGCCGGCTGCAGCACCTGCACCGCAGGCTCAACTGGGCGCGCGTGGCGAAAAACGTGTTCCGATGACCCGTCTGCGCAAACGCGTAGCCGAGCGTCTGCTGGAAGCGAAAAATTCCACCGCCATGCTGACCACGTTCAACGAAGTCAACATGAAGCCAATCATGGACCTGCGTAAGCAATACGGTGATGCGTTCGAGAAACGCCACGGTATCCGTCTGGGCTTTATGTCTTTCTACGTGAAAGCGGTTGTTGAAGCGCTGAAACGCTATCCGGAAGTGAACGCGTCCATCGACGGCGATGACGTGGTTTACCACAACTACTTTGATGTCAGCATGGCGGTCTCCACGCCGCGTGGCCTGGTCACGCCGGTCCTGCGTGATGTGGATCTGCTGGGTATGGCTGACATTGAGAAGAATATTAAAGAACTGGCAGTTAAAGGTCGCGACGGCAAGTTGACGGTTGAAGATCTGACGGGTGGTAACTTCACTATCACTAACGGTGGTGTGTTCGGTTCCCTGATGTCCACGCCGATCATCAACCCACCGCAGAGCGCCATCCTGGGTATGCATGCCATCAAAGATCGTCCGATGGCGGTAGACGGCAAGGTTGAAATCCTGCCGATGATGTATCTGGCGCTGTCTTATGACCACCGTCTGATCGATGGTCGTGAGTCAGTAGGCTTCCTGGTAACTATTAAAGAGTTGCTGGAAGATCCAACGCGTCTGCTGCTGGACGTGTAGTTAATAAGAGTATCACCTGCCCCGTAGGTCTGGACGCTTATCAGACCTACGGGTAAAAGATAACGATTACCTGAAGGATGGACAGAACACATGAACTTACATGAATATCAGGCAAAACAACTTTTTGCCCGCTATGGCTTACCGGCACCGGTGGGTTATGCCTGTACTACTCCGCGTGAAGCCGAAGAAGCTGCATCTAAAATCGGCGCTGGCCCGTGGGTAGTGAAATGTCAGGTTCACGCTGGTGGCCGTGGTAAAGCGGGCGGTGTGAAGGTGGTAAACAGCAAAGAAGACATTCGCGCTTTTGCTGAACACTGGCTGGGTAAACGTCTGGTCACTTACCAGACAGATGCTCATGGCCAACCGGTAAATCAGATTCTGGTTGAAGCCGCGACCGACATTGGTAAAGAACTTTACCTCGGCGCAGTTGTTGACCGTAGCTCCCGTCGCGTGGTCTTCATGGCCTCTACCGAAGGCGGCGTGGAAATCGAAAAAGTAGCGGAAGAAACCCCGCACCTGATCCACAAAGTGGCGCTCGATCCGCTGGCAGGTCCGATGCCTTACCAGGGCCGTGAGCTGGCGTTCAAACTGGGTCTGGAAGGTAAACAGGTTCAGCAGTTCACCAAGATCTTCATGGGTCTGGCGACTATCTTCCTGGAGCGCGATCTGGCGCTGATCGAAATCAACCCGCTGGTGGTGACCAAGCAGGGTGACCTGATCTGCCTCGACGGCAAACTGGGCGCTGACGGCAACGCACTGTTCCGCCAGGCTGACCTGCGCGAAATGCGCGACCAGTCTCAGGAAGATCCGCGTGAAGCGCAGGCTGCACAGTGGGAACTGAACTACGTCGCACTGGACGGTAACATCGGTTGTATGGTTAACGGTGCGGGCCTGGCAATGGGCACCATGGACATCGTTAAGCTGCACGGCGGCGAACCGGCTAACTTCCTCGACGTTGGCGGCGGTGCGACCAAAGAGCGTGTAACCGAAGCGTTCAAAATTATCCTCTCTGATGACAATGTTAAAGCCGTACTGGTTAACATCTTCGGCGGTATCGTACGTTGCGATCTGATCGCTGACGGTATCATCGGCGCGGTAGCAGAAGTAGGTGTAAACGTTCCGGTCGTGGTACGTCTGGAAGGTAACAACGCTGAACTCGGCGCGAAAAAACTGGCTGATAGCGGCCTGAATATTATTGCAGCGAAAAGTCTGACGGATGCAGCTCAGCAGGTTGTTGCCGCAGTGGAGGGGAAATAATGTCAGTTTTAATTAATAAAGATACCAAGGTTATCTGCCAGGGCTTCACCGGTAGCCAGGGGACATTCCACTCCGAACAAGCGATCGCTTACGGTACGCAAATGGTCGGTGGCGTTACGCCGGGCAAAGGCGGCACCACGCATCTGGGTCTGCCAGTGTTCAACACCGTACGTGAAGCGGTAGAAGCGACCGGCGCAACCGCCACCGTTATCTATGTTCCGGCCCCGTTCTGCAAAGATTCCATTCTGGAAGCAATCGATGCAGGCATCAAGCTTATCATCACCATCACCGAAGGTATCCCAACGCTGGATATGCTGACCGTGAAAGTGAAGCTGGATGAAGCAGGCGTACGCATGATCGGCCCGAACTGCCCAGGCGTTATCACTCCGGGTGAATGTAAAATCGGTATCATGCCGGGCCACATTCACAAACCGGGTAAAGTGGGTATCGTTTCCCGTTCAGGTACCCTGACCTATGAAGCGGTTAAGCAGACCACCGACTATGGTTTCGGCCAGTCTACCTGTGTGGGCATCGGTGGCGACCCGATCCCAGGCTCTAACTTCATCGACATCCTGAAGCTGTTCCAGGAAGATCCGCAGACTGAAGCGATCGTCATGATCGGTGAGATCGGCGGTAGCGCGGAAGAAGAAGCGGCTGCTTACATCAAAGATCATGTAACCAAGCCGGTTGTGGGTTACATCGCGGGCGTGACTGCGCCGAAAGGTAAGCGTATGGGTCACGCGGGTGCGATCATCGCAGGTGGTAAAGGTACAGCGGATGAGAAATTCGCTGCGCTGGAAGCTGCAGGCGTGAAAACTGTTCGTAGCCTGGCCGATATCGGCGAAGCGCTGAAAACCGTTATTAAGTAAGAAATAAAAAAACAGCCCTGACTCTCTGCATAGTCAAGGGCTGGTCCCATTTCGACATGGTTGGCCATCTGATGATGGCCTTTTTTTTGCCGGGAATTTAGCGTTCAGCCAGCGTTTTCAACCAGCGAATTCCGCTTTCCGGTGAGGTCATTACCGGCACCGGCGGGGAAGGGAGCTGTTGTAAAACGCGCGCCATCGAAGCCTGCGCCAGCATCACGACATCCGCGTGGGTAAAGGCGCTCTGTAACCCTTCACTGACGATACGGTCATGGGTATCCATATCTCCCGCCAGCAGCGCGTGGAATGCATCCTCCATTAATACAGGCGTAATGGTTCGTGATTTACCGCTTTGCTGAACTTTACGCTGGACGTAATCCAGCGTTGGCTTCAGCGTGGTTGCCACCGTTGCCAACACGGCGATCCGCTCGCCTTTTCCAATCGCCTCTTCCACCATCGCGCAGTCAATGCGCGCGAGCTGGAGTGGAGTCATAAACTGGCATTGCTCCACCGCAGTACCAATTGAAGAGCAGGCGGTAATAAAGATATCGCATTCCGCCTTTTCAGCAATATGCACATAGTCGGCGATGCGGGCGGCAATATTTGGTGATACGCCTCCGGCTTTCATCACCTGTTTAATCATCGACTCCTCGACCAGATGCATCACTTCCACTTCCGGCATAATGTCGGCGATCAGCTGTTGCATCATTGCAAGGGTGGCTGCACTGGTATGCAGCATGGCGACCTTTTTCATTGGGCAATCTCCTTAAGTAATATTTCTGCGACGGACAGCGCCGCATCATGATCTTCCTGCGCGGATAAACCGCCCACCGCGACGGCTCCAAGGCATTTCCCCTGGTGCAGAATTGGGATCCCGCCCGGCAGCGCCGTAAAACGCGGATCGGCAAAATAGCTAATATCCAGCTGCTCTTTTTGCAGACGCTGTAAAAATGCCTGCGTGGTGCAGCCCAGGCGGCTGCTGGTGCGCGCTTTGCGCTGGGTTAACTCGATGGTTAACAGTTTGGCGTTATCCATCCGCGCAAAGCTGAGCAGTTCTCCATTGGCATCGCATACGGCCACGCTTAACGGGCGATTTGCATAACGTGTTTCGGCGAGTTCGAGCGCACAGGTTACGGCGCGCAGGGCGTGTCCCAGAGTGAGAGTTGTCATCGTGATTATCCTTTCGACAGATTTTCGCAAGCAGGTTGAACGGGATCTTTGGCTGCTGCTACCTGCGCCTGTCTGGCGTCTTTTTTGCGCCAGTAGTTAGCGAGCAGCGAGCCGCTAACGTTACCCAGCGGTGTCATCACCGCTGATGCGAGTCCAACCGTTGCCAGTTTGCCCATCGCGGCGGCAAGCCCTGACGCCATACCGCCGTTTTGCAGGCCGACTTCAAAGGCCACGGTACGGGCAGACTGCACGTCCATGCGGAAGATCCAGCGGCTCATCAGATAACCAATCAGGAAGCCACCGAGGTTATGCATCAACATGGCGAAGCAGAGCAGGAAACCGACCTGCACCAGGTTGTCGCGCCCGGCGGCGGCGGCGGTGGTGGTAAAGAAAATGATCCCCATCATTGAGATGGTTGGCATGACCTTCTTCACGCCCGCCACGCGGCCATACAGCCAGTTGTAGAACAATGCCCAAACGAGGCCGCCTGCTACGAAGTTGAGGACCACCGCGTACATCTGCGCTTCGGCGCTGGCATGACCAAACAGCGCGTCCCAGCCGCCGGCAATCATATACAGCAGCCAAATTGCGCCGATCCCGGCCAGCATCTGGACAACACGGCGTCCGCGCACGCCTGCATAGGTTTTCAGATAGTCATGCAGAATTGCTGCGCCGATGGGAATTAATACGATTTTCACCACGTCCATCACCATCGCGGTGAGCTGGATATCGATCATCGAACCCGCCAGCAGATTAACCCACAGTGGCGTCATTACCGTTGCCGCCAGCGTTGAGACTGCGGCGATTGACACTGCCAGCGCGAGGTTGGCGTTGGCGATGTAAACCATCACCGTCGACGAGAGACCGCTGGGGCAAGCGCCAATCAACAAAATACCCACCGCCACTTCAGGCGGAAAATCAAAGATCAGGGTAATGCTCAGGCCGAGCAGGGGCATGATCACGAAATGGCAGAAGGTACCGATAAAAACTGCCCACGGCATTTTGGCGACATCAATAAAATCCTGGATCGTTAGCTTGGTGCCCATGCTGAACATGGTGGCCTGAATCACAAGGAACACGATCCATTTATGGGTGATATTGAAACCGCCCCAGACGATCAGATCCGTAGACCAGGTCATGGCGGCAACAAAACCAGCGATGATCCACAGCGTAAACTGATAGCTGCGTAAACCAGGCCAGTAGCCTGCACCGGCGGCGAATCCGACGGTGAACATCACCAGCCCCGGCTGCCACAGCGCCGTGGACTGGATGAGCGCGCCGATAATCGCCAGCACCACGCCCGCAACGCTGACGCCGAGTCCGGTTTTGTGAATAACAGTGGTCATAGTCATGTTGAAATGTCCTTGCTGTTGTTATTGCTGCCGGGGTGGAATAGATAACATGCGCCGCGCAATTTCCGGCGTAGCAACTTTTTTATCCATACTGCGAATGAGCGTAGCGAGTTTGGCTACCTGCTGATAATTATGCTGCGCTTTTTCTTCGGCGCTTAAATAATAACTATCTTCATAGCCGATTCGCACTTCACTGGCACCCATAGCGACCGCGGCAGCGATAATATCGAAATTCCTTCTGCCAAAATGAGTAATTCCCCATAAGGCGTCGCGTGGGATCATGCTACGCAGAGCAATTAATGCATCAACGGTTGCAGGCGTACTGCCACGGTGACCGAGAACAATATTAAAGAGCATAGGTTTTTGAAATTTTATTTTATCTTCAAGGTTCAGGATGTTATTAATCATGCCGATTTCAAAAACTTCAAACTCTGGAATAATATTGCGTTCAGTTATTTGCCGTGAACAATATTCCACGTCCGGACCGGGATTAAAATACACCGCATCACCGAGGTTAACGGAACCGACGTTCAGCGAGGCCATCTCCACGCCGGGGCAGGCTAGTGGCGCGCAGCGCTCGGCGATGGACATCGAAGAGACGCCGCCGGTAGAAGCCTGAATAATCAGGTTTGAATGGCGCATAACGCGGTCAATTGTTGCCTGAAAGTCGGTAGTATCTGGCGTCAGGCGTCCCTGTTTATCGCGAACGTGTAAATGGACGATGGACGCGCCATGTTCTACGCTGGCGAGTATTTCCTGCGCCAGTTCTTCGGGTATAACTCTGGGGCAATCCGCGGCAACGGGTGCCAGCGAAATAATAACAGTATCCGACATTTTTTCCTCCGGTACAGAGATAGAGATATTAAAATTATAGGTAAGGCGTTATCCAGCGTAATGATTCCGGCCCTGATGTTGACGGTTGATATTCACAGCCAATCCAGTCCTGGTAATTCATTTTTCTTATAAAATTAAATAGCCATGCTTCATTTAACTCCCCGGTTCCCGGTTCATGGCGATAAGGAACAGAAGCGATTTGAAAATGTTTAATAAGGGTAAAATAGCGTTCGATATTTTTCGCCACGTTGCCATGAGTTTTCTGACAGTGGTAAATATCAAACTGTAAGCCGATATTCTTCTTACCAACCTCGTGAATGATAGATTCAGCCAGCGGGAAACTGTCAATAAAATAACCGGGCATATCCTGCGAATTTAATGGTTCAATCAGTACATCGATTTCCGCGTCTGCCATCACATCGCAGGCGATGCGCAGTCGATTCGTCAGGAGGTCGCGCTGGGCGTGCAGCGTCAGGTCATTGCAGCGCAAGCCGGACATAACGTGAACCCGGCGACAGCCCAGCGCCGTGGCGTAATCTCGCGCCACGTTCAGGCTGTGATGAAATTCCTGGTCTCGACCGGGCAATGCAGTGAGTCCCCGTTCACCCTGTGCCCAGTTGCCAGCCGGGGCGTTCATTAGCACCACCGGCAGAGAAGTTTCCCGCTGAGCGGCCCGCAAATGCTCCAGCGGGTGCTGCCAGAGAAACAGCCCTTCTACGCCGCGAAAACCGGCTGCTTTTGCCGCCTGAAATCGACCCTCTATCGGTAAATCAGTAAATAACCAGTCGAGGTTAGCCGCTAACTTCAGCATGGCGTGCACCCTCCCGGCCATCAACCAGATGCAGCTTAACGTCCTGGCTGGCAATAGTCTGCTGCGCATTTTCCGGTAACCGGTTATCAGAAATAATGTCGGTTAACTGCTCCAGCCCACAGATGTGGAACATGCCGTATTTGCCAAACTTACTGCTGTCGCAGACCAGCACCCGACGCCGGGAGACGGTGAGTACCGCTTCTTTGACCGAGGCTTTCCCTTCACTCGGTGTCGACATGCCGCGCTCGGTATCCCACGACGATGAACTGAGAAACGCCACATCAATATTAATGGTGCGCAGAAAACTGGCGGCGCTTTTGCCAAGACATGAGCGGTTACGCTGATCCACCAGACCGCCGGTGTGATAGAGCGTAATGTGTGGCATATCCATCAGATAGTGGCTGATGGAAAAATCGTTGGTGACGACCGTCAGATTGAAACAGTGGCTGGCGGCCACCGCTTTCGCCACTTCAAACAACGACGTTCCGGCATCCAGATACAGCGTTTGTCCGGGCTCAATGAGCATTGCGGCGAGCTGGCCCATTTTGCGCTTCACATCATGATTCAACTCGGCTTTTTCCCGCCACGGCAGTTCGGATTTCAGCAGGTTATTGAGCTTCACGCCGCCGTTAATGGCGATAACTTTGCCTTCTTCTTCCAGCAACTGAATGTCGCGACGTACGGTCATATGCGACACGCTCATTAGATCTGCCAGTTCATTAAATGAGGCGGCATTTTTTTCGTGCACGTAGCGGTAGATAAAATCACGTCGTTGCTCGGGGATCATCATGTCACCTCACGCTTGCCGGGAATGTTCAAGTTCGGCCACCGCCTCTTCTGAGAGCGGAACATAGCCGAGCGGTTTTAATGTCAGCCAGATGCGGGCGCTGTCTTCCAGTTCCTCGGCGTTAAACACCGCCTCACGCAGCGAGCGACCGCTTACTACCGGCCCGTGATTGGCCAGCAACGCAGCCGTATGATCTGCCGCGATTTCACTCAATGCGCTGGCAATGCCTTCATGACCGGGCTTGAAATAAGGCAGCAGCGGTAGCTGTCCGACGCGCATCACATAGTATGGCGTTAGTGGCGGTAGACAGTTTTCTGGTGTGGAGCAAGGCAGACAGGAGAGCGCGGTCAGCCATGGAGAATGCAGGTGCACAACCGCGCCGCAGGATGGCCGATGCCGATACCACGCCAAATGCATGGGCACCTCTTTTGACGGTTTGTCGCCGCTAAGATGCACGCCGTTGGCATCCAGCCTACTTAGCGTGGCAGGATCAAGCTCACCCAGGCAGGAGTTGGTCGGGGTCACCAGATAGCCGCCATCCGGCAATTTGACGCTGAGGTTGCCGGAGCCGCCGCTGCTGTAACCACGCATAAACAAGGAACGGCCATAGTGGACGAGTAGTTCGCGTAGTTGGTGTTCACTCACCGGATTCATAATGCGTACTCCTGGGCTGTAAAAAAGAAATCTTCGTCACCAAAGTTGCCTGACTTCAGCGCCAGCGCCAGACCGGAGGAAAATACCCACGGCACGCCAGGCGCAATGGCTTTGCCAACGGACAGACGCTTCACCTGCAGTGCCTCTACCACGGTGCCGGATGTTTCTCCGCCTGCGACGATAAAGGTGTTTACACCTGCAACTTGTAGCTTTGCGCTCAGTCGGGAAAAAGCGTGTTCGATCGCCTGGCTGGCAGTCTGTTCGCCGTACTCTTGTTGAATGAGTTGGAGTACGTCTGGCGGCTGGGTGGCGTATATCATCGGCGCGAATGGGTCGTTGATATGCGTCATCGCCCAGGCACACAGTTCATCAGTGTAGCGTTCTGTATCAGACAGGCAGCGGGCCACGTCGAGTACACGAGAGGCTGCTGCGGCCTTATAGCGATTGACCTGACGATTACTCATTGCAGAACAGCTACCGGAGAACACCACCGTGTTAGCGGGTAGTGGAAAAGCGTCCGGCGGCATGGTTTGCTGAGTTCCTGTGCAGGCGGCCAGTGCGCCACCGAGCCCGGAGCCCCCGGCTAACAGAGGGCTGGCATGGAGTGCCTGCGCCAGCGTGGTGAGATCTGCTTCATCCAGCGTATCGACGATAACGTGACGCGTACCTTCAGCCTGAAGTTGGGCCAGAGCGTCAGTGACCGCTTCCACACCTTGACGCAGCGTCGTGAGGTTGATGCAACCAACCTTGCCTGGCGTTTGCGCGCTCAACAGGCGCGGCAGGCTGGCATCGGTCATAGGATTAAGCGGATGCTTTTCCATCCCGGATTCGTTAAGCAGTACGCCGTTTACAAAAAGATGGCCATGCACCACCGTGCGCCCGTTTTGCGGCAGGGCGGGGCAGTGGACGATCACGGGTGTACGCAGGTCGTTCATCAACGCATCGCTGACCGGTCCAATATTGCCTGTTGGCGTGGAGTCGAACGTCGAACAATATTTAAAATAGATCTGGCGGACACCTGCCTTTTGTTTCAGCCAGCGGGCACAGGACAGAGATTGTGCGATGGCCTGTGCTGCGGGTAATGAGCGGCTTTTCAGCGAGATGACGATAGCGTCAACCTCTTCATTCCACCATTGAGTGGTATCAGGCATTCCGGGCAGGAGTGCAACGCGCCACCCCTGCTGCGCCATAAAGCTTGCAATGTCCGTTGCGCCGGTGAAATCGTCGGCGATAACGCCTGTGGTGACGGCCATGGATCAACTCCGTTCAGATTGTTTGCTAATTGAACATATTATTCAGGAGGGACTTTCACATTCACATGATGATTATCACAAATAAGCACATCATTGATTCACAGTAAAAATGAGTAATCTATTGAAAATAATGGATAAAGATGTTTGGTGTTGCGAAAAGAGTCTCACAAGAGAGTGTGAAGATTCGTTAATCTTTGAGAAAGCGAAGTCAGTAGTATGCAGCGGAGTATTATCGAGGTCGCTTTAACTCTCTTGCCAATTGATCATAATCATCTGCATAAATGAGATTATTTTTTGCGGTGAGCATCATTCTTTCTCTTGATTAATTTCTGCATATTACCGGCTTTAATTTCATTAATGCCGGAGGATACCGTGTCGTTGAAAATCCAGGATGATTATCTACAACGTTTTTTCTCGATAGCAAAAGTATTCTCCAGTGCGACTGGATTAGCCACGGTTGTGGTTGATGTTAACGGAAAAACTCTCTCGGATTGCCATAACTTTAATTCGTTCTGCACATTAATGCGGGCGGATGAACGATATTGTACGAGTTGTCAAAAGTGTGAAAAATATTGTGCTTTTGAAGGGTTAAAACACCTTAAACCCAGAATACTCAGCTGCCACGCAGGGCTAAGTCTGTTTTCTATGCCATTAATTCGCGATGGGCATCTGTACGGTTTTATGCTCTGTGGGCAGGTGCGGGCAAAATATCAGGAATATAAAACTATCGTTATTGATAATGAATGCTCATGGATGGATGAACCAAAAATAAAAGCTGAATGGAGTCAGGTGGCGGTAGTCGATAATAATACACTGGTGGCATCAGCTAATTTATTAAATTTTATTGTTGATAATTTTGAGACAGAACAGCAACAACCTGATGAGTTTGTTATCCCGCCGACCAGTTACATGCGTCATTATTTTACAGAGCCTTCCCGACACGAGAAAAAGCTTCTGGCAGCGTTGCGTTATATTGATGAGAATTTATATAGTGAATTATCACTGGAATCCGTAGCAGCTCACGTTTGCTTAAGCGCAAACTATTTCAGCCGTTTTTTTAAGAAACGACAGGGCGTTAACTTTAAAACCTGGGTGAATCAGAAAAAAATGCAAAAAGCGGGGGAGTTATTGCACGATCCCGTTCATTCAATAGACAGCATTGCCCGGAAACTCCAATACGCACAAACCAGTTACTTTTGCCGCGTTTTCCGGGCGGCGCATCAAACGTCGCCCCAGTCTTTTCGTCATGCCAGACTGTCGCAGTAAAGGTTTTCTGGCAGCGTAATGGCTTCAGGGATAAAAGAGAGCCGATCACTCAGGGTTACCACATCACCAATCACTATCAGCGCAGGGGGGAGAATGTTAGCTTCTTGCGCCTTGCTCAGTAGTGAACCGAGCGTACAGGTCAGTCGGCGTTGGTTATCCCGGGTGGCGGACATAATTAGCGCTGCAGGCGTATCTGCTGATTTTCCACCCATCAATAATTCCTCACAGATAAACGCCAGATTGGCGATACCCATGACGATAACCAGCGTACCATTCAGTTTGGCCAGCTGACGCCAGTCCTGCTGTTGGTTGCCCTCCCGCGTATGACCGGTTACCACGTGAAATCCCGAGGCGAAATCGCGGTGTGTTACCGGAATCCCGGCATAGGTCAGGCCACCAATGGTTGAGCTGATACCCGGCACGACTTCAAACGGGATGCCCGTCTCGACGAGATCCTCAACTTCTTCAGCCCCACGTCCAAAAACATACGGATCGCCGCCTTTCAGACGCACAATATTATTGTGCGTTTGGGCATACTGGACAAGCAGTGCATTGATTTCATCCTGCGGTACACAATGGAAACCTGGGTTTTTGCCGACATTGATAAGAAGACAATCAGGTAATGCCCATTCCAAAATTTTAGGATTGACCAGCCGATCGTAAATAATGACATCAGCCTGTTTAATGCACATCATTGCTTTGAGGGTAAGTAATGAAATATCACCGGGACCTGCACCAACGAGCCAGACCTTTCCGAAAGTTTTCACATTGTGTCCTTTATCACATCGATCAAAAAAAGGCAGAAACTACATCAAGGAATGATAAAAAGCAGTCGTTTGCCCGTAAGTTATAACGTGAAATTATCCAAAATTATCGCACTGATAATATTGATTAATCTCGCAAAGTTTTTTCTGCAATAAACAAGATAACTTGAAAAATTATTAAGAACTTATTGGCACCATTTGCTTAGGTTTAACCTTATTTAAATTGTGTTTATTGCTGCTCTTGAGTATTATTGGTTAATATTTATCCGCCATCAGTGTGAGTAAATCATGGATTGGATCAATGACATTAATGGATGAAATAAAATATAACTCTCGGTGCTTATCTGGGTAGCTTGAATTATTTTTTATAAATTAAACTATTTTTGTACGCTGCATATGGAAGAGGTTATGAGAGGAAAAATACCCAAGACGGAGTTGCTGGTAACTTTTGAAGTTGTTGCGCGTCACGAAAGTTATACTCGGGCAGCTGAAGAGCTGGCTTTAACACAAAGTGCTGTTTTCCGCCAGGTAAATGCACTGGAGGATTTTCTCAATACCGCGCTATTTAATCATGCCAAAAAACGCATTTTTTTAAATGCGGCCGGTAAACACTATTTAAGTATCGTTAAAGAAACGTTAAATAAACTTGAACGAGATACGACGACGATAATGACCTGGCAGCCGACGGTACAGGTTATTGAGCTGGCGGTGAATCCGACGTTCAGCACGCACTGGCTGATCCCAAACCTGCGTGAATTTAACAAACTTAATCCTGATATTATCGTGAACATTCATTCCCTGGCGAATATTGGTGATTTTCTCAATCGAGAGTATGACGCGGCAATCATGCGCGAAGACTTTTATTCTCCATGGTCAGGGGTTGAGTACCTGTTTGAAGAGGAAATTCTGCCGGTTTGCAGCCGCTGTTTGCTGGCCGAACCGGAACGAAAACTGGCGGTGAACGAATTACTAAACGAATTTCCGCTCTTGCACCAAAGCACGCGCATCAAAGGGTGGCAGGAGTGGTTTGCGCTGTCAGATGTCAGCAGTCCGCTGGTGAATAAAGGTCCGAGATTTGATTTGTTATCGATGCTGATCGCGGCGGTCCGCTCTAATCTGGGCGTTGCGCTGCTCCCACGTTTTGCCATTCAGCACGATCTGGACAGCGGTGATATGGTCATTCCTTGCGATGTTCCAATGCGTACCGGGAATCGATTTATTATGACGTGGCGTGAAGAGAAATCGGAATCCGAGCATTTACAGATTTTCCGTAACTGGTTGCTCAGTAAGTCCGTGGTATCGGCTGCCTGAGGATGGCTTGCGCCTTATCAGGCCTACAACGATGGGTAGGCCGGATAAGACGCGTTAGCATCGTTATCCGGCAAAAAACGGCTACCAGTCGATCCCAATCTGTGCCTGAATACCGCGGTCAAACGCGTGTTTGACCGGGCGAATTTCACTGACCGTATCGGCCAGTTCCAGCAACAGTGTGTGGCATCCGCGTCCTGTTACGATAACGCTCTGACCGGCAGGGCGATTTTCGATGGCGCTGATAACCTCCTGGGTATCCAGATAGTGGTAAGCAAGCATGTAGGTGAGTTCATCCAGCACCACTAGATCGTAATGCGCATCAGCCAGCATGCGCTTACTTTCCTGCCAGACAACCGTTGCCGCCTCGATATCCGCTTGCCGGTTTTGGGTTTCCCAGGTAAACCCGGTGCCCATAATATGGAATTCAACGCCGAGTGGTTGCAGGGTGTTGTACTCGCCATTATCCCACTGACCTTTAATAAACTGCGCGATGCCAACGGTTTTTCCGTGACCCACTGCGCGCGTTGCTGTGCCAAAGGCTGCGGTGGATTTTCCTTTTCCGTTGCCGGTGAAGACAATCAGGATCCCTTTCTTCTCCGTTGCCGCCGCTACGCGGGTATCAACCTGCTCTTTCAGCTTCTGCTGACGCTGACGGTGTCTGTCGTTATTGGCGCGCGCTTCCATGGAAACTCCTTAATGCCCTGCCGGACAGGTTGCGCAGCGATGCTGCTGCTCAAACTGACTAAAGAAGTTATTACCTTTGTCGTCGACTAACACGAAGGCCGGCATATTTTTAACTTCCATCATCCATACGGCTTCCATTCCCAGTTCGGGATATTCAAGGCACTGCAGGCTTTTCACGTACTGCTGCGCCAGCAGGGCTGCTGCACCGCCAATGCTGCCGAGGCTAAATCCACCGTGTTTGTGACAGGCATCAGTGACCTGCTGGCTACGGTTACCCTTGGTGAGCATAATGAGGCTGCCACCTTGTGCCTGGAAAGCATCGACATACCCATCCATGCGCCCGCCGGTGGTGGGCCCCATTGAGCCACAAGCCTGATTTTCCGGGGTTTTGGCGGGACCCGCGTAGTAAACGATATGCTTTTTCATGTATTCCGGCATCGGTTCGCCGTTATCCAGTCGCGCTTTGATGTTCGCGTGGGCGATATCGCGAGCGACAACAATCGGGCCGCTTAACGACAGGCGTGTACCAATGGGCAGAGCGGAAAGGTCATGCAGGATGTCGCGCAGCGGACGGTTCAGATCCAGTTGTACGGTCTGAGCGCCGTTTTCTATCCGGTGAGAATCAGGAATGAATTTGCCTGGATTATGCTCGAGTTTCTCCAGCCAGATACCGTGTTTATTAATTTTGGCCTTAATGTTACGGTCGGCAGAGCAGGAGAGGGCCATCGCGATTGGGCAGGAGCCGCCGTGACGCGGCAGGCGAATCACGCGGATATCGTGGGCAAAGTATTTGCCGCCAAACTGTGCCCCGATGCCAAACTCGCGGCTGGCATTGAGCAACTCGGCTTCCAGCGCCGTATCACGGAACGCCTGGCCCAGCTCGTTCCCGCTGGTGGGTAGATTATCGTAATATTTGGTTGAAGCCAGTTTGGCGGCTTTCAGCGCCTGGTCGGCGGATAAGCCCCCAACCACAAAAGCGATGTGATACGGCGGACAAGCGGCTGTACCCAGTGATTTCATTTTTTCGATCAGGAACGCAGTGAGTTTTTCCGGCTGTAGAATGGATTTGGTTTCCTGGTACAGCGCCGCTTTGTTAGCTGAGCCGCCACCTTTATTGACGAACAGGAAACGGTATTCGTTACCTGGGGTGGCGCTAATATCGATTTGTGCGGGCAGGTTGGTCTGGGTATTGACCTCGGTATACATATCCAGCGGGGCATTTTGTGAGTAACGCAGGTTGTTTTCGGTAAAGGTGGAATACACGCCTTTGCTTAATGCTTCTGCGTCATCGCCGCCGGTCCAGACATGTTGTCCTTTGCTGGCCACAATGGTTGCCGTCCCGGTATCCTGGCAGTTGGGCAGAACGCCTTTAGCTGAAACCTCTGCATTGCGCAGCAGCTGCAATGCGACGTACTTATCGTTACTGCTGGCCTGTGGGTCGTGCAAAATGCTGGCAATCTGTTTTAAATGTCCGGCGCGCAGGAAAAATGAAGCCTCATAAAACGCCTGCTGTGCTAACAAGGTTAACGCTTCCGGTGCAACCTTGATCACTTCCTCTCCGTCTAACTCCGTTACCGTAACGTGCTGGTTACTAAGTAATTCATACTCGGTACTATCTTTACTCTGAACAAAGAGTTCCTGCCAGACAAATGGTTTAGACATGTTTACTTCTCACCTCTTCGTGTTGTTTACCGAATGGCGCTTCGCTTATCCGGCCTACGATTAACGCATTGATGTAGGTCGGATAAGCGAAGCGCCATCCGGCGTAAAGTTATTTGGCTAAAAAGACATTGGCTTTTGTCGCTTCGGCGACATATTCGATAGTTTTCTGGGCACGAACGCTGTTTCCGGCTTCATCAAGCGGCGGAGAATAGACCGCAATCGCATATTCACCTGGGACAACGGCAACCATGCCGCCGCCGACGCCGCTTTTCGCCGGGATGCCAACGGTGTACAGCCATTTACCGCTACCGTCGTAAAGCCCGGCAATTGCCATTTCTGCCAGCACCTGCGGAACATATTTCTCATTCAGCAACTGTTTACCGTTGAACGGAGATTTGCCTTTGTTCGCGAGTACGGCACCCATTTTGGCCAGTTGCTCAACGGTGATATCCACCGAGCACTGGCGGGTATAAATTTCAACGGCTTCGTCAGTGTTGCCATAGAAGCTGTTATAGGATTCCATCAGCTTGGCCAGCGCCTGATTGTGCTGGTTGGTTTCCATTTCAGATTTGAAAACCGGTTCGTTCACGGTGAGAGTGGCATCGGCCCAGACGTTCAGGTTGTCGAGGATTTTGTTCCAACGATCGGTTTTGTCTTTGGCTTCGATCAGGCTAACGGTGCTCATGGCCCCGGCGTTTACCAGAGGGTTTTCAGGCGCGCCTTTGGTCAGTTCAACGGCTAAACCTGAGTTGAATGGCATACCGGTGGCATTGGCGCCAAGTTTATCCAGCACTACCTGAGGACCGTGCTGCTCCATGGCGAGCGCCATGGTGAACACTTTACTCAGGGATTCCATTGGGAAAGGTTTGTTAACATCGCCAACCTGGTAGATCTTGCCGTCCACCGTCGCAATGGTGATGGCAAAATTTTTCGGGCTATAGGTCGCCAGAGCAGGGATGTAGTCGGCGACTTTTCCATCGTTGTTACTTTTGTACTTCTGATGAGCCTGTTCTATCAGCTTGGCGTAGTCGGGCGTGGTTTGCGCGAATGTGGTTGCGCTAAACAAGACGCTGAAAGAAAAGAGACTCACGCCGAGAATTGTTTTATTCATTATGCATTCCTGTTGGTGTTGTTGGGAAAACTATCCTGTAGGCCGGATAGGGCGTTCACGACGCCATCCGGCCTACGATTAGTTGTTGTTCTATTGTCAGGACAAAGCGATTTCCGTTTCGGTAACCGGACGTTCCTGCTCCGGGGACTTCACTGGTGCAGAGCCACGGCAACCCTGGCCGAAGTGTTCACCTTCCCAACGGCTGACAATGGCTGCTCCCATGGCGTTACTCATAACGTTCGTGGCGGAACGCCCCATATCGAGGAACGGATCGACACCCATCAGCAGAATCAGACCTGCTTCTGGAATGTTGAACTGGTTCAGGGTTGCAGCGATAACCACCATTGATGCGCGCGGTACGCCTGCCATTCCTTTCGAGGTGAGCATCAGGATCAACAGCATGGTGATTTGCTCGCCCATGCTCAGTTCGATGTTGCACGCCTGGGCAATAAAGACGGTGGCAAATGAGCAATAAGCCATGGAACCGACCAGGTTAAAGGAATAACCGATAGGCAGAACGAAGCTGGCAATTTTTGACGAAACACCGAATTTTTCCAGCTTGTCCAGCGTACCCGGGAAGGCGGCTTCAGAGCTTGAAGTGGTAAAGGCCAGCAGAGCGGGTTCGAGGATTGATTTCGTTAAACGCGCGATGCAAGGCCCGACGATCATCGTAGACAGGCCAATCAGGATCGCCCACAGCATACCCAGCGTCAGGTAGAACTCACCCATGAAGATCCCGGCGCTAACCATCACACCCAGACCACGTTCGGCAATCAGACCTGAAATAGCGGCAAAAACGGTCAATGGTGCAAACAGCATGACGTAACCCGTCAGCTTCAGCATGACGTGCACCAGTGAATCCAGCACTTTCACGATAGGATCGGCTTTTTCACCAATCGCAGCGAGGCTGCAACCGAGGAAGATTGAGAACACGACGATCTGCAGAATTTCGTTACGCGCCATCGCATCGACAATACTGGTCGGTACCGCGTGTGAGATGAATACTTTCAGCGTGAATGGCTCTGACTTAACGGCGGCAACGGCTCCGACGTCATGTGGCACAAAGTTGATACCTGCGCCTGGCTGGAAGATATTAACGATAACCAGACCCAGTGCAATTGACACCAGAGAGGCGCAAATAAACAGGAAGAAGGTTTTCGAAAATATACGTCCCAGCGTTTTGGCATCGCCCATTTTGGCAATACCTACAACCAGAGTTGAAATAACCAATGGAGCGATAATCATTTTCACCATACGTAAGAATATGGTGGTGAAAATGGAAATATCTGCTGCATAAGATTTTGCTGTTTCAGCCGCGGCCATATTATTTATGGCCACCCCGGCAATCATGCCGAGTATCAGGCCTAATATGATCATCTTCGTTAAACTAATTTTCTTCATGTGTACTCCATCGGATAAAGGCTGGTAATTGGAATTGTGTAGGGTGGCGTGCGCCTGAACCTGGACAGCAGCTCAGACGCACGCCTGTTGTGACCAACCGCATGAATAATTCGAAGCACTGTGATACAGCTGAATTCTGTGCTCCAATGGTTGTTATTGTGTTTTTTTGTTACAAGTCGAACTCAATACTTAATAATGGAGCGTGTTGCTGCGCACCATAAACATCATTGTCACCGACGTTGCCGGAAATAATATCTCGTGGCATGACGATTTTTACGGCATTCGCTGGATCGAACCAGACGATATTGTGAATAAATTCAGGCTCAACATTATATAAACCGGCAATAAGCTGCGGTGTTAATTGCTCGCAGGCTTTTACCCGCTGATAGTCTTCCCTTGTTTTAAATAAAATATCTAAAACCAGTTCGTACGGTCCGGCGTTTTTGGAACGAATTACTTGCGCCAGTGAACAAATTGAGTGTTTCATGCCTGAACTCCTTCTGGCGTCACCTGTTCAATGTGGAAATCAAAACGCAGCGCATCGCTCGCTTCAATCAGGTGATAGATCGAGAACTCATACACCGGTCCACTCTGAATATCAGATGGCGAGAACGGGAAGGCGAGGTTGCCCGCAGTCGCAATACGATTTTCATAGCCGTAGTGCAGCAGGGTAGAGCGCACCAGCGAGCAAACGCTGTTGGCGATATCCTGCGTTGGCGCAACGACATCCAGTAGAATTCCCAGTTCATGGCCCGCAGTTTTCATCGGCTCATGGTTGCCCATCACACCGTTCTTACCGTAAAGGTGGAACGTCATGCGGATACTGTCGTCATTCAGCGAGAGGTTACGTGCCACGCTTGCCTGTACCTCTTCAAGAATCGTGTCAATCCCGGCAATCATAATAGGGTCACGTGTTCCGGCGATGGTCAGGCAACGGAAGCCAACCTGGCGTGCACCTTCCAGTTTCAACGCATACGGTGTTTCTTCATGGCGTGAACCGCTGACATACACTTCACCCTCGTTAACCTGGGTGAAAGTGCATGCCTTCAGGTTCAGCACACCGCCTGGCCCTGGCAGGAAGTACGGATCTGACTTCTCGTACAGGGTGTGCGCTGCTGCGGAAGTCTCGGTGAACTTACGCTTGGGATTGAACGCCTTCAGCGTAAAGCCGTTATCGTCAATGATTCCCATCGCACAATCTGAGCCGGAGCCAGGGGTGGCGGCAATGGCTGCACACTCAAGGATCTTACCGCAATGAAGCGCCAGACCTTCATCAAAGTCCTGCATAATCGGCAGCGCGGCGAAGCAGGCCGGATCGTAGGCACGTCCGCCCAGGACCACCTGCGCACCGGCTTTCAGCGCACGCTGGAAAGGCTCGACGCCCATCTGCGCGACAATGTAGGTGCTCTCTTCAATGGCCTCGTGAGTCAGTTCAGGCACAAAATCGAGCGCGGTGATTTTGCCGTTATCCAGCGCCTGATGAACGATTTCTTTGTCGACATCAGACGGAATCAGCGCCATTGAGAAAGACAGTTTTTCTTCCTGCGCGATCTCATGGATTATCTGACGACACCACTCCAGATGCGGAGCTGCACCAGAACCACCGGCTGTGCCGATCACGACAGGGATGTTGTTCTTAACGCCTGCCACAATCATATAGCGCAGATCGCGTTTCACACCGGCCCTGTCAGTAAAGGGTTTACCTGCCCCCAGGTAGTGAGGGCCAGGATCGGAGGAACCTGCGTCAACAGCAATAAGATCCGGTGACTCTTCCATGGCTTTACGAAAACTTTCTTCCGGGAAGCCATAACCCAGGATAGCCGTAGGCGATAAGATCTTAAATGTGCGTGCCATCTCTTAATCCTTAGTTTGCAACAGCGCGATGGTGCGGTTCATTTCGTTAAACACGATGTTGAGACCTTCATCGAAACCCATACCCGGTTTGATCAGCATGCGCATTGGACGCGCGGCCAGCGCGACGTGTACGCAGGTACGAGCACTGATTTCCGTTTCGTTACAGGTACCGCCCTGATAGGCTTCCATTCCGTGTTTGTTGCAATACAGCACTGCATCAACGATGTTGTGAATGCCGCCCAAGTCCGGGGTTTTAATCTGCACCATGTGGCAGCTGCCCGCGTCGGTGAAGTCCACGATGTCCTGATAGGTGTTACACCATTCATCCGCAACGATTTTCACGCCGGAACCTAGGCGAGTCAGCTCCTGAGTGATCTCGGTTAACATGCGGATCTGATCCGGCTTGTTACCGGCATCAACCGGACCTTCAATGTACAGCGGCAGGCCTTGCGCTTCGGCTTCCAGGCTGGCGATGTATTCGGCGCAACGCACTGGATCCATATCGAAGATCAGACCGATGGTGCCGTAGACATCAATGTGCAGCGTCGGGTGATAGCTTTCGTTGGTGCGCAGGCTCAGGATGCGGTTAGACAACCAGCGGACGTACTCACGCAGTTTTTCACCTTTAAAGCCCAGCTTCTCTTCAACGTTATTGATCAGCGCATGCGGCAGGACATCCACACCTTTGAGGATCATCTTGTCGACGGCGATATAACGGTCGTCGCCGCTCTGACCAAATAACGGAATGGCTTCCGGGACACATGGCAGTTGCCATTCATCACAAACCACTTCGGCTTTCAGACGACCGGTAGCCAGTGCCGCCGCGTCGAGCAGCGCCTGAGACAGACCATAACGTACGGCGGTATGCAGCAGATGGCCGTCAATACGCAGTTCGTCAAAGAAACGGGCGTTGGTCAGGAACGCATCAACGTCACGGCCTTCCAGTAACGGCTTGATGTGGTCGTTGAGGAACGGAATGAAGTTTTCAGCCAGGAACAGTGGGTCACGACCGCCTGCACCTGAATATTGCACCGCTGCGCAATCGCCCACAGCTACCGCACCGTTTTCCAGAATCAGCTGTACGGAAACACATTCACCCGCCTGACGAACAGACGTAAATCCAGGCGTTACCGGATCGCCGGTATAGATAAACCCGTCATGACCGGCGCCGTTTTTGATGGCCTGCTGATCGTCAAAATAAAATGAGGAGTAGCCAGCTGTGAAAAGGGCCTGTTTAATTTTCATTATGGTCTTCCTATTAATTTACTGTGGGATACGGCGTTGATGTCATCAATGACCATCTGGAAAGAAGGCTTGCGACCTTCGAAATGTGCGCGCTCTGCAACGTAGTCGTGGTGCAGGGCGAGAATATCTTTCGGCAGCGGCACGGCACCGGCTTCAAGAATACGGATTGCGCCTGTGTTATCGCGAACAGGCAGGATCTTACCGGCGTTACAGGCGGCAGGAGCGAAAGGCACATCCAGCACGCCAGCTTCAAAGGCCAGCACCGTACCGCGCGCAATGTCGCCATTGCCCAGTTCGAAGACTTTCTTCAATACCGCGCGGACTTCGCTCTTAATCAGGTCAACTTCCTGCTCCACGGCAGCGCACTGCGGGAATTTCTGATCGCTGACCATGTTGAGCATCTGGCGTGACGCTTTCAGACCCTGGGCGTTAGCTGCCGCGGTTGGGATACCGAATGCTTCGTGCGGACTTTTGGTAATGACTTTTGTGGCACCAGACATACCGGCAACCGCTGCGCCCCAGGCGATAACGGAGAAGGCTTTTGCTTCATCTTCCGGGAATCCGCCCATCCACTGGTGGAAAACGGTGCTCAGCTCGTAATCGTCGAAGCCATGGTTATGGAAGTATTCGTGGGACAGTTCACGCAGTGCCTGAATAGCAGCGATATCCTGTGTCAGGCTACCGACCTGGCCGTAACCGACGGTAATAGACTTCACGCCCTGCTCCAGCGCCAGCAGACCTTCGATAATCGCGACTGAGTGGGACATGAACGGCGGGATTAGCGTGCCGGTCAGCGGACCAAACGGTTCACGGTTGATGCGAATGCCGTTCTCTTCGTACAGACCCATCAGACGGTCACAGTACTGCCAGTCGCGGATGGATTTTTCCAGGGTGACGCGTTTGGCGTAAGGGATGTTGTAGGAGATACCGCCGCCTTCGTAGCTGGTAAAGCCACTGGCCATGGCGATTTCTGCCAGCAGACGCGCATCCGGTGTACCGTGGCGAACCTGGATCGGTTTATCCAATGATTCAGTCATACGACGGCAGGCAGCAACCCCGTGATTGACGACCGGTAAACCATTCAGCTTGGAAGTACCTGCTTCGATGGATTTTTGGATCCCGACAGCGGCTTCTTCATAGCGGTTCAGACGGGTATAGGCATCGATAGTACTTGGCAGGAGGTCGCACTCTTCCTGCAATGTTTTGAGCAGCGCAATATGCTCATCCATTAATGCCACACCTGCGCGCGGCTGGCTCAGAGTTTTACCTTCCTGATCGGCCTTCAGCAGGGCGAGGGAGAAACGCTTTTTCTCTGGAATTGATTGCTGGTACTTCACGCCATCTTCGAAGTTCTCAACGTCTTTGCCGGTTTCCCAGGTTTGTAACACCTGATGCCTTTCGGTCATGAATTCGTCGTGGGTCAATTTTTTATTTCGAAGTTCCATTCGTAGCTGCCTTAAGTTTTATAGGGTTAAACACTGAATGCTGGTGCGAGCAGCGGCTTGCGGGTACAGCCTGGCGACGTTTGCCAGTAGAGGGAGCAGGCCATTTGAATCGCGGTAATACTCAAACTGATTCGGTAACAGAATTCTTTTACCCTGGTCGTCCAGCTCCCTGTATTTGAGCCAGTTATGGATATCGAACTGGCTGGCGCGAGAGAGCCATCCCCCTGAACCGACGACTTTGCGTACGGTGGTGAGATCGCGACCCATCTGTAAATCCACATTACCCACGCAGGTGCAAACCTGCTTTTTAGTGCCCGCGTGGCGCTCAGCGGCATAGCCCACGCACAAACCTGCCAGCAGGGTGTCGAAATATTTCTCTTCCTCGCTGAGTGGCAGGTAATCCGGTTGCCCAACCAGGTGGCGTAGATAGCGGTAAAACGCTTCCTCGCGCTGTGGCTGCTGGGCGAAGATGACTTTCACCATATCCTGCGTGCTTTCTCCCACCACAACGGCGGAAACGCGCATTCCAAGGTCGCCTTCAACGGTACGTTTGACGAACGGTTCAGGAACACCATGCAGGACGGTATCGGGGGAGAGGGTATTCGCGCTGGCCGAATAGACATCCGTGGTGGCTCCGCCCATATCAATCAGCATGAATTCCTTCCATGCGCTGTCGTAATCGCTAATGGCTTTGACTAACTCATATACCGTCCATGGCGTCGGCATTGGCTCTTCGCCTGTTTCGCCGACGATAACGTCCAGACCTTTGCCTTTGACGATGCGTGACAAGAACACATCGCAAATCGCCTGACGCGCGGCAAACGGATTCGGGTGATCGAGGTCCGGCAGAATGTTGTCTACCGTGGTCAGATCCTTATGTCCCAGAATCGTTTGTATTTCGTCCTGAATGTCCCGGTTTCCGGCGTAGATAATGGCGCAATCAAGCTTTGAGCCAGCCAGCGCGTGTGCATTCGCCAGGCCGTAACTTTCTTCGCCACCGTCTGTCCCGCCGGTAAACAACAGAATGTCTGGCGGTGATGATTCCAGCTCCTGGATGTCATGACGGTTCAGCTTGTACGAATAATATTGCGCGATTTTCGCTCCTGCCGAATGGGCGGTAACTTTTGCCGACTCCAGCGTAATGGAAGGCACCAGCCCCATTGCTGCAACGGCGAGCCCACCTTTCGCTGAGGAGGAGTATTTCAACTGCACTTCACCACTTTTCAGTAACGGGCGAGCATCGGCAACATTCAGCACCTGATTCAGGCTGGCAAAAAAACCGTCTGCCAGATGATGTGTGGTGGTTGGGGTCAGGACATGGTTTACCAGGGTTAATTCCTCGCCTTCATGTGCGAAGAGGGCTGCCTTGGTCCATGTCGAGCCGATATCGACAGAAACTGTTTGCATCAGATGGCCTCTTCCAGGCAACGCTGTTCGAGGCCATTGTGTTGGTGAATATCATTAGTGATAAGCGCGCAAACATCTTCCAGATCGTGGCTGGGGGCGAAGACCCGGTTAAAGCCCATCTCTTTAAACTTCACTTCCACGTCGGCGAAGTCATGTTTACCGACGACCAGGTTGCCGCCGACGTACAGCAGAATGTCGCCAAGGCCGCGTTCGATGCAGCGCTCACGTAGTCCGAGGCAGTCAATGTCGCCATGACCGTAGATAGAGGACACCACGATGGCATCGGCGCCTGTTTCAATCGCAGCATCAATATATTCATCCTGGCTCACCATCACCCCGAGGTTGATTACGTGAAAATCATGAGCAGTAAAAACGCGATCCAGAACTTTATTACCTACTGCATGGCAGTCAGCACCGATGACGCCAATAACAAGTGTAGATTTCTTCATGGGTAATCCTCTGTAGGGCTGATGGTCAATAAGTGAAATTATTTTCTAATATTTAGAACATGGATTGTGACAACCTCTTAATAGGGTTGGAGTTTCTGTGGAAGCGAAAAAGGAAGCAATTGATCTATTTTCAAAATATCCTGAGAAAAATGATTGTTATATTTGCCATCTATAAAATACGTTCATAATCAATGTGATGGGTTATCTTTTCTTAGCTTTGTTTAATTTATTAGGGAATTGGGTAATAAATGACTTGCCATGTTTGTGATCGAAATCTTATTTTGTTATGCGCGCCATTTATGACGTGTTTTAAATAATTTCAAAAATCCCAATTACTAATTAACTTGTGAACGACATAACGGTTTTTTATTTTTTAATCTTATATGTCACAATTCATTTTTGTTAAATTTAGGATAAAAATGATAAGGAAATGTTTGTGGCATATTTAATCTTTGCCACATAAGAGAGGAGGGGGTGTTAATGATAACTTTCAGTGATGATTTAAGCGAAACGTCAGCGTTCTCTCGCAGAACGACAAACGCAATGCATCGGTCATTGTGGAACGTTTTCGCTTCCAGTTGAGATAGTTACATCTAGGTGTTAATTATAAGTAAAATTTAAATGAACAATTTGTATGAAATAACAAATCCATGACTTGCTAAACAAAAAACTGTGAGCTACCCAGCATTAGTGATTCTTTATCTGCTATCAATTTTGTCAGCCGGGCTGGTTAAAAGATCGTGTACATTTAAATAAATATCCTATCATTTGTAGTAACGGCAATTACTCATTGAAAAACATGTTGTTAACATCGCGTTTACTAGTAGCGTGAGTGCTAAACACTATTAACATTAAATTTGAAAATTGATTTAAATCAATGTTTAAAACTTGGAAAACAGCACCAAAAGAGGTTAAATTGCTTCAGATCAAATTGGTCTGAAAGTGGTAAATTAGCTATAAATTGATCACTATCGAAAAATGCAAATTTGTCTCGATAAAAACCTGTTTATTGTAAGGATTTTACGGCGTAATATAATTGCGGGATCAATTTGAGTGTTTTATTAACATGTTTGTAACCTTTCATCATTGTCCTTTCTTCAAATGAGAGGAAAGGGTAGCGGCGGAAGGAAGCAGATAAATTTGTATTGGGGCATGCGTGTGACCCTTTCTAACGGGGTTCACTCTCGGAGTCTTCATGCGATGAGCAAGGAGTCATGATGTTAGATATAGTCGAACTGTCGCGCTTACAGTTTGCCTTGACCGCGATGTACCACTTCCTGTTTGTGCCACTGACGCTCGGTATGGCGTTCTTGTTGGCCATCATGGAAACGGTCTACGTCCTTTCCGGCAAACAGATTTATAAAGATATGACCAAGTTCTGGGGCAAGTTGTTTGGTATCAACTTCGCTCTGGGTGTGGCTACCGGTCTGACCATGGAGTTCCAGTTCGGGACTAACTGGTCTTACTACTCCCACTATGTAGGGGATATTTTCGGTGCGCCGCTGGCGATCGAAGGTTTGATGGCCTTCTTCCTCGAATCCACCTTTGTAGGTCTGTTCTTCTTCGGCTGGGACCGTTTGGGTAAAGTCCAGCATATGTGTGTCACTTGGCTGGTGGCTCTGGGTTCTAACCTGTCCGCGTTGTGGATTCTGGTTGCGAACGGCTGGATGCAGAACCCAATCGCAGCGGATTTCAACTTCGAAACCATGCGTATGGAGATGCTGAGCTTCTCTGAACTGGTGCTCAACCCGGTAGCACAGGTGAAATTTGTTCACACTGTGGCATCTGGTTATGTATGTGGCGCGATGTTCGTTCTGGGTATCAGCTCCTACTATATGCTGCGCGGTCGTGACTTCGCGTTTGCTAAACGTTCTTTTGCTATCGCTGCCAGCTTTGGTATGGCTGCTATTCTGTCTGTTATCGTTCTGGGTGATGAATCTGGTTACGAAATGGGCGACGTGCAGAAAACCAAACTCGCTGCGATTGAAGCAGAATGGGAAACTCAGCCTGCACCGGCTTCCTTCACGCTGTTCGGTATTCCGGACCAGGATGCGCAGGAAAACCATTTTGCGATTCAAATTCCTTATGCGCTGGGCATCATTGCCACCCGCTCTGTTGATACACCGGTCATTGGTCTGAAAGATCTGATGGTGCAGCACGAAGAGCGTATCCGTAACGGGATGAAAGCGTATCAGTTGCTGGAAGAACTGCGTGCTGGTACTACCGACCAGGCCGTTCGTGACCAGTTCAACAGCATGAAGAAAGACCTGGGTTATGGTCTGCTGTTGAAACGCTATACGGACAAAGTTACCGACGCGACCGAAGCGCAAATTCAGCAGGCAACGAAAGATTCTATTCCTCGCGTTGCGCCGCTGTACTTCGCTTTCCGTATCATGGTGGCATGCGGCATTCTGATGCTGGCAATTATCGCGGTGTCCTTCTGGACTGTGCTTCGTAACCGTATCGGTGAGAAAAAATGGCTGCTGCGCACCGCGCTGTATGCGATTCCTCTGCCGTGGATTGCTATTGAATCCGGTTGGTTTGTTGCAGAGTACGGTCGTCAACCGTGGGCGATTGGTGAAGTGTTACCAACAGCCGTAGCGAACTCTTCGCTGACTGCTGGCGACCTCATCTTCTCGATGCTGTTGATTTGCGGCCTGTATACCCTGTTCCTGGTGGCTGAACTGTATCTGATGTTCAAGTTCGCACGCCTTGGGCCGAGTAGCCTGAAAACCGGTCGTTATCACTACGAGCAGTCCACTGTGACTTCTCAGCCGGCACGCTAAGACAGGAGTCGTCAAATGATCGATTATGAAGTATTGCGTTTTATCTGGTGGCTGCTGGTTGGCATTCTGCTGATTGGTTTTGCAGTCACTGATGGCTTCGACATGGGGGTGGGCATGCTCACCCGTTTCCTCGGTCGTAATGATACCGAGCGTCGAATTATGATTAACTCCATCGCCCCGCACTGGGACGGTAACCAGGTTTGGCTCATCACCGCGGGTGGCGCACTGTTCGCTGCCTGGCCGATGGTGTATGCCGCTGCGTTCTCCGGTTTCTATGTGGCGATGATTCTGGTACTGGCATCGTTGTTCTTCCGTCCGGTCGGTTTTGACTACCGCTCTAAGATTGAAGACATGCGCTGGCGCAACATGTGGGACTGGGGCATCTTCATTGGTAGCTTCGTGCCACCGCTGGTGATTGGCGTGGCGTTCGGCAACCTGCTGCAAGGGGTTCCGTTCCACGTAGATGACTATATGCGTTTGTACTACACCGGTAACTTCTTCCAGTTGCTGAATCCGTTTGGTCTGCTGGCGGGTGTCGTGAGCGTTGGGATGATCATCACCCAGGGTGCGACCTATCTGCAGATGCGTACGGTAGGTGAACTGCATCTGCGTGCTCGTGCAACTTCACAGGTTGCGGCGCTGGTGACTCTGGTCTGCTTCGCGCTGGCCGGTGTATGGGTGATTTACGGTATTGACGGTTATGTTGTGACCTCCGCACTGGATCACCATGCCGCCTCAAACCCGCTGACCAAAGAAGTGGCTCGTGTGGCTGGCGCATGGATGGTGAACTTTAACAATGCACCTATCCTGTGGTTGGTTCCTGCTCTGGGCGTGGTTCTGCCGCTGTTGACCATCCTGACTTCTCGCATGGAGAAAGGGGCATGGGCGTTCGTCTTCTCCTCACTGACGTTAGCCTGCATCATCCTGACTGCCGGTATCGCAATGTTCCCGTTTGTGATGCCATCCAGCACCATGATGAACGCAAGTTTGACCATGTGGGATGCCACCTCCAGCCAGCGTACATTGAATCTGATGACCTGGGTCGCGGCGGTGTTTGTACCGATTATTCTGCTGTACACCAGCTGGTGTTACTGGAAGATGTTCGGTCGCATCACTAAAGAAGATATTGAAAGCAACACCCACTCTCTGTACTAAGTAAGGAGCTTAAAATGTGGTATTTCGCATGGATTTTGGGAACGCTTCTTGCCTGTGCATTTGGGATAATCACAGCGCTGGCGCTTGAGCACGTTGAATCAGGCAAAGCCGGGCAAGAAGATAGCTAATGACCAACATTATCGCGATGGTATACAACGCGATGGACAAGCGCCCCTTGCGGGCGCTTTCATTTGTGCTGGCAATCGTGTTGGCTGGCTGCATATTCTGGGATCCGTCTCGTTTCGCGGCCAAAACCAGCGAGCTTGAAATCTGGCATGGTTTCCTGCTGATGTGGGCAGTCTGCGCAGGCATTATTCACGGCGTTGGCTTCCGTCCTCGTGCCGTACACTGGCAGGGTATCTTCTGCCCGCTGATCGCGGATATCGTCCTCGTTGTTGGACTGTTTTTCTTCTTCTTTTGAATAAGAAACATCCTTAAATATTTATGGGCTTGCATAAGCCCATAATTTTTTACTCTCCGTTTACTTTCCCCCATTCCAAAGCACCATTCCCGCGCGTATAGTAGCGAAGTTTGAAAGCACTAACCTGAGGTTGTGCCCTGTGGTTGTGTGCGGTGGCGACGCTGTACCATCAGGACGTTATCAAGGCGGAGTGCGCTGGACATAGTAGAACTATGTCCAAGTGCGACAACACAGAGAACATCCTGATGGAACGCGTCCCGAAGGGCTGAGAATCTTTTTGCACAGTACTGCGTTACTTGCGTCTTGTTTGGAATTACCAAACTTCGCCACTCGCGCCTTGTTCTGTGCAAAAATTTTCGTCAGCGCCATCCGCGAACAACCACAGGATACAACCTAATTGCATTACCGGGATGTACAGTGAAGACAGCGCGATATACAACGACATTCTTGATGCATCGCGGCGGCAAGAACGCGAATCACCAGACGCTTACAAAGGTAAGTAACTGGTGTGAGTGGGCGAAGCCAACAAAGAGGCAGTAGGAATGAATAAGTATATGTTTCGATGGCCGGTTCGTGTCTATTATGAAGATACCGATGCCGGTGGGGTGGTTTACCACGCCAGTTACGTCGCTTTTTATGAAAGAGCACGCACAGAAATGCTTCGTCATCATCACTTCAGTCAGCAGGTCCTGTTGGCCGAACGTGTAGCCTTTGTGGTGCGCAAGATGACCCTCGAGTATTTTGCGCCTGCCCGGCTCGACGATATGCTCGAAGTTCAAACCGAAATTACGTCAATGCGTGGCACCTCATTGGTTTTCACGCAACGCATTGTCAACGCAGAGAACACCGTGCTGAATGAGGCCGAAGTTCTGATTGTTTGCGTTGATCCACTCAAAATGAAGCCTCGTGCGCTTCCCAAGTCTATTGTCGCGGAGTTTAAGCAGTGACTGACATGAATATCCTTGATTTGTTCCTGAAGGCAAGCCTTCTGGTTAAACTTATCATGTTGATTTTGATTGGTTTCTCAATCGCATCCTGGGCCATCATCATCCAACGGACCCGTATTCTTAATGCTGCTTCACGTGAAGCCGAAGCATTTGAAGACAAGTTCT
The DNA here is from genome assembly GCF_016894305.1 of Citrobacter sp. B72. NCBI lineage: Bacteria > Pseudomonadati > Pseudomonadota > Gammaproteobacteria > Enterobacterales > Enterobacteriaceae > Citrobacter > Citrobacter sp. B72. Next base: position 3,312,012 of record NZ_CP069801.1, on the reverse strand, counting down.
GGTCCGGCATTGAATTGTCGCGCCTGTACCAGGAAAGCCAGGGGCGTCGTGATAATTTGGCGGGCTCGGAACAAATTTTCTATAGCGGATTCAAGGAATTTGCGCGTTTGCATCGAGCAAATAGCCACGCGCCGGAAGCGGTCGTTGAGGGGGCTTCCCGTGCGATGCGTATCTCGATGAACCGTGAACTGGAAACGCTGGAAACGCATATTCCATTCCTCGGCACCGTTGGCTCCATCAGCCCGTATATCGGTCTGTTCGGTACCGTTTGGGGGATCATGCACGCATTTATCGCGCTGGGCGCGGTAAAACAGGCGACGCTGCAAATGGTCGCACCGGGTATCGCAGAAGCGTTGATTGCAACGGCTATCGGTCTGTTTGCGGCAATCCCGGCGGTTATGGCCTACAACCGTCTGAACCAGCGCGTGAACAAACTGGAACTGAATTACGACAACTTTATGGAAGAGTTCACCGCGATTCTGCACCGCCAGGCGTTTACCGTTAGCGAGAGCAACAAGGGGTAAGCCATGGCCAGAACGCGTGGACGAGGTCGTCGCGAACTCAAGTCCGAAATCAATATTGTACCGCTGCTCGACGTACTGCTGGTGCTGTTGCTGATCTTTATGGCAACCGCACCGATCATTACGCAGAGTGTGGAAGTCGACCTGCCGGATGCGACCGAGTCGCAAGCCGTCAGCAGTAACGACGAACCCCCGGTCATTATTGAAGTTTCCGGTATTGGGCAATACAGCGTGGTGGTTGAGAAAGATCGTATGGATCAACTACCACCGGAGCAGGTTATTGCGGAAGCGAAAAGCCGCCTGCAGACCAATCCGAAAACGGTCTTTTTAATCGGTGGTGCGAAAGACGTGCCTTATGATGAAATAATTAAAGCGCTGAACTTGTTACACAGTGCAGGCGTAAAATCGGTTGGCTTGATGACGCAGCCAATCTGATGACTGCGTTTTGCTGGCTTGAAAGATAGCACGTAACAGGCGAACAGTTTTTTGGGAACCGAGAGTGTCAAAGGCAACCGAACAAAACGACAAGCTCAAAAGGGCGATAATTATTTCAGCGGTGCTGCATGTCATTTTATTTGCAGCGCTGATCTGGAGTTCGTTCGATGAGCACATTGATGCTTCAGCCGGCGGCGGTGGCGGTTCGTCCATCGACGCCGTTATGGTCGATCCTGGCGCCGTTGTGCAACAGTACGACAGGCAGCAGCAACAGCAGGCAAGTGCGAAACGCGCTGAAGAGCAGCGTGAAAAGCAGGCGCAGCAGCAAGCTGAAGAACTTCGCGAGAAGCAGGCAGCTGAGCAAGAGCGACTGAAGCAGCTGGAAAAAGAACGTTTAGCCGCGCAGGAAAAAGTGCGCGAACAGGCGGAACAGCAGAAGCAAGCTGAAGCCGCCGCAGCGAAAGCGCAAGAGCAACAGAAACAGGCTGAAGAGGCTGCGGCGAAGGCTGCTGCAGACGCGAAGGCTAAAGCTGATGCTCAGGCTAAGCAAGCGGCAGATGCCGCGAAGAAAGCCGCTGCAGACGCACAGAAAAAAGCTGAGGCTGAAGCCGCTAAAGCCGCCGCTGATGCGAAGAAAGCTGCAGAAGCACAAGCTGCTAAGGCAGCTGCGGACGCTGCGAAGAAAGCACAGGCTGAGGCCGCTAAGCAAGCAGCAGCCGAGAAAGCTGCTGCTGAGAAAGCAGAAAAAGCTGCTGCCGCGAAAGCTGCCGCTGCTGAAAAAGCGGCGGCTGATAAGAAAGCCGCTGCAGAAAAAGCAGCGGCAGACAAAAAAGCTGCAGCTGAGAAAGCCGCTGCCGATAAGAAAGCTGCGGCAGATAAAGCAGCTGCTGCTAAAAAGGCTGCGGCCGAAAAAGCCGCTGCAGCCTCTGGCGTTGACGACTTGTTGGGCGACCTGAGCTCTGGTAAGAATGCACCGAAATCGGGCGGTGGAGCGAAAGGAAACGGCCAACCGGCGAAAGATAGTGGTACAAGTGGTGCCAATGGCGGTGCATCTGGCGCTGATATCAGTGCTTACGCATCTCAAATTCGTAATGCGATCCAGAGCCGTCTGTATGGTGCAGATTTGTATGCAGGTAAATCTTGCGTATTACATATCAAGTTAGCACCCGATGGTCTGTTACTGGATGTGACCGAAGAGGGCGGGGATCCGGCATTGTGTCAGGCTGCGCTGACGGCTGCGAAAACCGCCAGAATTCCTAAACCGCCTAGCCAGGCAGTTTATGAAAAAGTAAAAGATGCCAAACTGGACTTCAAACTGTAATAACGACCCCTGAGAAATCAGGGGAAACGGTCTAAGGTTGAGACAGAGTTCTGGTAGTTTTGTGTATTTGAGTTTGTTAACATTCTGCTAAATTATCGTGGGCTTTCCGTCCAGATAAGGGAGATATGATGAAGCAGGCATTACGAGTAGCATTTGGTTTTCTGATGCTGTGGGCAGCGGTGCTGCACGCAGAAGTACGTATCGAGATCACCCAGGGGGTGGACTCGGCGCGCCCGATTGGTGTTGTCCCCTTCCAGTGGGCAGGACCGGGTGCTGCACCTGAAGATATCGGTGGTATCGTAGGTGCTGACCTGCGTAACAGCGGTAAATTTAACCCGTTAGACCGTTCTCGTCTGCCTCAGCAGCCCGGTACCGCGCAGGAAGTTCAACCTGCCGCTTGGTCTGCGCTGGGCATTGATGCCGTAGTCGTCGGCCAGGTTACGCCGAACCCGGATGGTTCTTACAGCGTTGCCTATCAGCTGGTTGACACCGGTGGCGCACCGGGTACCGTACTGGCACAGAACACCTATAAAGTGAACAAGCAGTGGCTGCGTTACGCGGGCCATACTGCAAGTGACGAAGTGTTTGAAAAACTGACCGGCATTAAAGGTGCATTCCGTACCCGTATCGCTTATGTTGTTCAGACCAACGGTGGTCAGTTCCCGTACGAATTACGTGTGTCCGACTACGATGGTTACAACCAGTTCGTGGTACACCGTTCTCCGCAGCCGTTGATGTCTCCGGCGTGGTCCCCGGACGGTTCAAAACTGGCGTACGTTACCTTCGAAAGCGGTCGTTCAGCACTGGTTATTCAGACACTGTCTAACGGCGCGGTTCGTCAGGTAGCCTCGTTCCCACGTCACAACGGTGCGCCTGCGTTTTCTCCGGATGGCAGCAAACTGGCGTTTGCCCTGTCTAAAACCGGTAGCCTGAACCTGTATGTCATGGACATTGGTTCCGGTCAGATCCGTCAGGTGACGGATGGTCGTAGCAACAACACGGAACCTACCTGGTTCCCGGACAGCCAAAACCTGGCCTTTACGTCTGACCAGGCCGGTCGTCCGCAGGTATATAAAGTTAACGTCAACGGCGGTGCTCCGCAGCGCATTACCTGGGAAGGTTCGCAAAACCAGGATGCGGATGTGAGCAGCGACGGTAAATTTATGGTAATGGTAAGCTCGGCGAACGGTCAGCAACACATTGCCAAACAAGATCTGGTAGCGGGTGGCGTACAAGTTCTGTCGTCAACGTTCCTGGACGAAACGCCAAGTCTGGCACCTAACGGCACTATGGTAATCTACAGCTCTTCTCAGGGGATGGGATCCGTGCTGAATTTGGTTTCTACAGATGGGCGTTTCAAAGCGCGTCTTCCGGCAACTGATGGACAGGTTAAATTCCCTGCCTGGTCGCCGTATCTGTGATAATAAATAATTGATTAATAAAGGAATCATTGAAATGCAACTGAACAAAGTGCTGAAAGGGCTGATGATTGCTCTGCCTGTTATGGCTATTGCAGCGTGTTCTTCTAACAAGAACGCCAGCAATGACGGCAGCGAAGGCATGCTGGGTGCCGGCACTGGTATGGATGCAAACGGCAGCGGCAACATGTCTTCTGAAGAGCAAGCGCGTCTTCAGATGCAACAGCTGCAGCAGAACAACATCGTTTACTTCGATCTGGACAAGTACGATATCCGTTCTGACTTCGCTGCAATGCTGGATGCTCACGCTAACTTCCTGCGTAGCAACCCGTCTTACAAAGTCACCGTAGAAGGTCATGCGGACGAACGTGGTACTCCTGAGTACAACATCTCCCTGGGTGAGCGTCGTGCGAACGCCGTTAAGATGTACCTGCAGGGTAAAGGCGTTTCTGCTGACCAGATCTCCATCGTTTCTTACGGTAAAGAAAAACCTGCAGTACTGGGTCATGACGAAGCGGCTTACGCCAAAAACCGTCGCGCCGTACTGGTTTACTAAGAGAATTGCATGAGCAGTAACTTCAGACATCATCTGTTGAGTCTGTCGTTACTGGTTGGCATAGCGGCCCCCTGGGCCGCTTTTGCACAGGCGCCAATCAGTAGTGTCGGCTCTGGCTCGGTCGAAGACCGTGTCACTCAACTCGAGCGTATTTCTAACGCTCACAGTCAGCTTTTAACCCAACTCCAGCAACAACTCTCCGATAATCAGTCCGATATTGATTCCCTGCGCGGTCAAATTCAGGAAAATCAGTATCAACTGAATCAGGTTGTTGAACGCCAGAAGCAGATATTGCTGCAGATGAATAATCTTGGCAGCGGTAGTGCACCTGCGGCGCAATCTGCGGGCGGCGATCAGAGCGGGGCAGCAGCAACCCCTGCACCTGATGCGGGTGCAGCGGCAGCGTCAGGTGCTCCGGTACAAACTGGCGATGCGAATACCGATTACAATGCGGCCATTGCTCTGGTGCAGGATAAATCCCGCCAGGATGACGCGATTGAAGCATTTCAGAACTTCATTAAAAAGTACCCAGACTCAACTTACCTGCCAAATGCGAATTACTGGCTGGGTCAGTTGAATTACAACAAGGGGAAAAAAGATGATGCAGCGTTCTATTTTGCTTCAGTAGTCAAAAACTTCCCGAAATCACCAAAGGCTGCAGACGCGATGTATAAAGTCGGCGTCATCATGCAGGACAAAGGTGATAAAGAGAAAGCGAAAGCCGTTTATCAGCAGGTTATCACTAAATACCCTGGCACTGATGGCGCGAAACAAGCGCAAAAACGCCTTGGCGCGATGTAATGAACACCATGCGACCAGAAATCGTTTTAATTCTGGTCGCGTCGTGTGATTCCTAAGCAGTTGAGTTATTTACATCGAAATTTTTGTTGCGCTAAAATCTGAAATCAGTAATATATGCCGCCGTTGCCAAGGGATATCAAACAGCCCGAAAGCGGCAAAAAAAGTGGGTCGTTAGCTCAGTTGGTAGAGCAGTTGACTTTTAATCAATTGGTCGCAGGTTCGAATCCTGCACGACCCACCAATCGTTCTGGTGGAACGCGATAGTAAAACGTGAAGGATAACGTTGCGTAAGCAACGGCCCGTAGGGCGAGACGAAGTCGAGTCATCCTGCACGACCCACCACTAACTTAGTTAGTTAGTAAGTAGTATCCAGCGCAGTATCGGGTGATTAGCTCAGCTGGGAGAGCACCTCCCTTACAAGGAGGGGGTCGGCGGTTCGATCCCGTCATCACCCACCACTCGGGGCGTTAGCTCAGTTGGTAGAGCAGTTGACTTTTAATCAATTGGTCGCAGGTTCGAATCCTGCACGCCCCACCAATTTATTGGTGGCACCGAGTAAAAATTTTCAGGTTATACCCGAGCGGGTCGTTAGCTCAGTTGGTAGAGCAGTTGACTTTTAATCAATTGGTCGCAGGTTCGAATCCTGCACGACCCACCATCCTGAAAGTATTAAGAAGTAAACCCCATAAGGGGGCGTTAGCTCAGTTGGTAGAGCAGTTGACTTTTAATCAATTGGTCGCAGGTTCGAATCCTGCACGCCCCACCAGTGTAAAAAGGCGCCCTAAAGGCGCCTTTTTGCTATGCGCAGAATTAACGATTCGAACCTGCAGCAGGTTCGGGTCTCACGTAGTGAGACAACGGAGCCGTTTACGGCGACGGCCCGGAGGGCGAGCAAAGCGAGTCATCCTGCACGCCCCACCAGTGTAAAAAGGCGCCCTAAAGGCGCCTTTTTGCTATCTGCGATTTATAAGATTCGAAGCTGCTGCCTGATGCGCTTTGCTTATCAGTCCTACAGACGACACTATTCACGTTGGCCGGATAAGACGTCAGTCGCCTTCCGGCATTCCTCACACGCAATTATTGTGACTTTCTTACGCCAATCCGCTATCTTGTTTAGCATATAAAACAAATCTAACCGAATACGGCGTGCGTCACGCTTTTAATCGGTTATTTCGTTCAGCCAGTAAAACGAGAAAGCAAGATGAGCGTGATGTTTGATCCAGAAGCAGCAATTTATCCGTTTCCACCGAAGCCAGCCCCGCTGAGTGTGGATGAAAAGCAATTTTATCGTGAAAAAATCAAGCGCCTGCTGAAAGAGCGTGATGCCGTTATGGTCGCGCACTATTACACCGATCCCGAAATTCAGCAGTTGGCCGAAGAGACCGGTGGTTGTATTTCTGATTCTCTGGAGATGGCGCGTTTCGGCTCAAAACATTCTGCCTCTACGCTGTTGGTTGCAGGCGTGAGGTTTATGGGGGAAACCGCCAAAATCCTCAGCCCGGAAAAGACCATCCTGATGCCGACCCTACAGGCGGAATGCTCATTAGATCTGGGCTGTCCGATTGATGCGTTCAGCGCGTTTTGCGATGCGCACCCCGATCGTACCGTGGTGGTTTACGCCAATACCTCAGCCGCCGTTAAAGCACGTGCGGACTGGGTCGTCACATCCAGTATCGCGGTAGAACTTATTGAGCATATTGATAGTTTAGGTGAAAAAATCATCTGGGCTCCGGACAGACATCTGGGCAACTACGTCCAAAAACAGACCGGTGCAGACGTTCTTTGTTGGCAGGGGGCCTGTATCGTCCACGACGAATTTAAGACTCAGGCTTTAACACGCATGAAGGGGCTTTACCCTGATGCAGCGGTGTTGGTGCACCCGGAGTCCCCTCAGTCTATCGTTGATATGGCCGATGCGGTTGGCTCAACCAGCCAGTTAATCAATGCCGCTAAATCGTTACCGCATCAACGGCTGATTGTGGCGACTGACCGGGGCATATTTTACAAAATGCAGCAGGCCGTTCCGGATAAAGAATTGCTTGAAGCGCCGACGGCTGGTGAGGGGGCAACCTGCCGCAGCTGTGCGCATTGTCCGTGGATGGCGATGAACGGCCTCAAGGCGATTGCTGAGGGCCTGGAACAAGGCGGAGCGGCTCATGAGATACATGTTGATGCTGCGCTGCGAGAAGGGGCGTTGTTGCCGTTAAACCGCATGTTGGAATTTGCGGCTACACTTCGAGCTTAATTACTATTTTTGCTCTGGGGGAAAAGATGGACTTTTTTAGCACGCAGAACATTCTGGTACATATTCCGATTGGCGCTGGCGGTTACGATCTGTCGTGGATCGAAGCTGTGGGGACGATCGCTGGGTTGCTGTGTATTGGCCTGGCGAGCCTTGAGAAAATCAGCAATTACTTCTTCGGCCTGATAAACGTCACGCTGTTTGCGATTATCTTCTTTCAGATCCAGCTCTATGCAAGCCTGTTGCTGCAAGTTTTCTTCTTTGCCGCCAACATCTACGGCTGGTATGCCTGGTCCAGGCAAACCAACCAGCATGAAGCGGAACTGAAAATTCGCTGGCTGCCGTTACCAAAAGCGATCGGCTGGCTGGCGGCTTGCGTGGTGGCGATCGGCCTGATGTCGGTCTATATCGATCTGGTCTTTGCGTTCCTGACCCGCATTGCGGTGAACATTATGCAGGCATTAGGATTGCAGGTTGTTGTGCCTGAGTTGCAACCCGATGCATTCCCGTTCTGGGACTCCTGCATGATGGTGTTGTCGATTGCGGCGATGATCCTGATGACGCGTAAGTACGTTGAAAACTGGCTGCTGTGGGTGATCATTAACGTAATAAGCGTAGTGATTTTCGCCCTGCAAGGCGTATATGCCATGTCGCTGGAATATGTGATCCTGACGGTTATCGCCCTGAACGGTAGCAGGATGTGGATTAACAGCGCGCGCGAGCGGGGTTCCCACGCGCTGTCCCATTAATGGTGATGGTGTGAATGGCCGGATACCCCCTGATACAGGTGGCAGTCCGGCCCATTACACGGCTGATACTCCATCTGGATCGTGGCGTGTTCAATCTGGTAGTGATGGATAAGGAAATGCTGAATACGCTCCAGCAGCGCGTCGTGATCGTGCGGCGGGACCACCTGCACATGCAGCGTCATTACCGGTTTTTCACCCACCATCCAGACATGGACATGGTGCACATTGCGGACTTCGGGGATATCCCGGCTGAGATGGCGCTGCAGTGCGGCGATATCCAGCGTCAGCGGGGCGCCTTCCAGTAATTCATTAACGCTATCCTTTAACAGTCGCCAGGCGCTACGCAGTACCAGCACGGAAACCAGAATCGAGAGAATCGGGTCCGCAGGCGTCCAGCCCGTCCAGATAATAATCAGCGCAGCGATGATCGCCCCGACCGAGCCGAGTAAATCGCCCATCACATGTAGTGCCGCGGCGCGGACGTTTAGGTTTTTCTCCTCACTGCCGCGGTGTAGAACCCAAAAAGCCAGCACGTTAGCCAGTAAACCCGCGACAGCTATAACCATCATCATGCCGCCAGCCACGGGGCGGGGCGTATGGAAGCGCTCAATGGCTTCCCAGACGATTAAAATGGTGATCACGACCAATGCGATGGCATTAACAAACGCGGCCAGTGTCGTGAGCCTCAGCCAGCCGAAGGTGTGTCGTATTGTGGGCGGGCGATGGGAAAACCGGACGGCCAGTAGCGCAAAAAGGAGCGCTGCGGCATCAGTGAGCATATGCCCGGCATCGGCCAACAAGGCCAGTGAACCTGAAAGTATTCCACCCACCACTTCAACCAACATAAATCCGGCTGTAATGCAGAATGCAAACATCAAGCGGCGGGCATTATTGTCCTTGGGTTGCTCAGAAGAAGTATGAGTATACGAGTGCGCCATTATGCCATCCCTTTGTTATTCTCATCTTTACTGTATGCCATCATACCGTTTTTGGGATGATAAAATTAAAAAGGAGAGCTATTGCTCTCCCATTATTAGCTTTATTTTCAGCGTTACTGCGTAGTGCCATCAGTTTTTGTCTCAGCATCATTGTTAATGCCGTTTCCGGTCTCAACCTTCTTATTCACATCAGGGCAGCGACCGTCCTTACACATGGTGTTTTTGTGCATCTCATCTTTGGTCATCCCTTCATGGTTCATTGATGAACCGTTCGGATGCAGCATTGTGCCACCCGAATTCACGTTACTGTTGTCGACATTATTTGGTGCCACGTTTTCGCGTGCGTCTGGGGCGACCTGACCGGCATCCGCCGAGGAATTTGCCTGGCCGTTATTGGACTGCGTATTGGTTTCAGCTGCCAGCGCCGCGCCGCTGGCGAGGCTGAGTGTAGCGGTAAGAAAGAGTGAAGCCAGCTTTGTCATATGCATAATATGCTCCTGTTATGGTCGATATGTCGGATAACGTCTTCCAACAGTGCATGTGCCAGTTACATCATCAATATGTGGTTAATAGTTTTGCCAGAGAAATTAAACCCAGCATAGAATCTTGAAATTTATGAAAATTAAAGCTGTTACAGTTATAAATTGTAGGTTGGATCTCGTTTTTCGCTACTTTATTGCGTTTTTTTGGCCAATTCCAGGATTAATCCGTCCAAAGTGTAAAACCCCGTTTACACTTTATGACTGAAGATATAGATTGGAGGGATTGCATTCATTTATATAAGTATGGCAACGCTGGAATAATCATGAATTATCAGAACGACGATTTACGCATTAAAGAGATCAACGAGTTATTACCGCCAGTCGCATTGTTGGAAAAATTCCCCGCTACTGAAAATGCCGCAAACACGGTGGCTCATGCCCGTAAGGCGATTCATAAAATCCTGAAAGGGAGTGACGATCGCCTGCTGGTAGTGATTGGGCCTTGCTCTATTCATGATCCGGCAGCCGCCAAAGAGTATGCCGCTCGCCTGCTGGCACTGCGTGAAGAGTTAAAAGGCGAGCTTGAAATCGTTATGCGCGTCTATTTTGAAAAACCGCGAACTACCGTTGGCTGGAAAGGGCTTATCAACGATCCGCACATGGACAACAGCTTCCAGATCAACGATGGGCTGCGCATTGCGCGTAAACTGCTGCTGGATATCAATGACAGCGGATTGCCTGCAGCGGGTGAATTCCTCGATATGATTACGCCGCAATACCTCGCCGACCTGATGAGCTGGGGCGCGATTGGGGCACGTACCACAGAATCTCAGGTGCATCGCGAATTGGCGTCTGGTCTGTCCTGCCCGGTTGGCTTTAAAAACGGTACTGATGGCACGATAAAAGTAGCGATTGATGCGATTAACGCCGCAGGAGCGCCGCACTGCTTCCTGTCTGTGACCAAATGGGGTCATTCGGCGATCGTAAATACCAGTGGTAATGGCGATTGCCATATTATTTTGCGTGGCGGCAAAGAGCCGAACTACAGTGCTCAGCACGTTGCCGACGTGAAAGAAGGTCTGATCAAAGCAGGGCTTTCAGCGCAGGTGATGATCGACTTTAGCCATGCCAACTCCAGCAAGCAGTTCAAAAAGCAGATGGATGTCGCGAAAGATGTTTGCGGACAAGTTGCTGGGGGCGAAAAAGCAATTATTGGCGTGATGATCGAAAGCCATCTGGTAGAAGGTAATCAGAACCCGGATAGCGGTGAGCCGCTGACTTACGGTAAGAGCATCACCGACGCCTGCATTGGCTGGGAAGATACCGATGCGGTGTTGCGCCAGCTGGCGGATGCAGTAAAAGCGCGCCGCGGTTAAAAAATTCATCCGGGCTACGCTCGTTAGGCCGGATAAGGCAACGCCGTCATCCGACAATAAAAAAGCGTGGAGCATTCCACGCTTTTTTCGTTTGACCCGGGATGAAAATTACTTCGCTTTACCCTGGTTCGCAACGGCTGCCGCTTTTGCTGCGATCTCGTCAGCGTTACCCAGATAGTAGTGTTTGATTGGTTTGAAGTTTTCGTCGAACTCATATACCAGCGGTACGCCGGTTGGGATGTTCAGTTCAAGGATCTCATCTTCGCCCATGTTATCCAGGTATTTAACCAGCGCACGCAGAGAGTTACCGTGAGCGGCGATAATTACGCGCTCACCGCTTTTCATGCGCGGCAGAATGGTTTCGTTCCAGTAGGGGATAACGCGATCGATGGTCAGCGCCAGGCTTTCGGTAACCGGTAACTCTTTGTCGGTCAACTTCGCATAACGCGGATCGTGACCCGGATAACGCTCGTCATCTTTGGTCAGTTCCGGTGGCGTTACCGCAAAGCCGCGACGCCATTGTTTAACCTGCTCGTCACCGTATTTTTCAGCGGTTTCAGCTTTGTTCAGACCCTGCAGCGCGCCGTAATGACGTTCGTTCAGTTTCCAGGATTTTTCAACCGGCAGCCAGGCCTGATCCAGTTCGTCCAGTACGTTCCACAGGGTGTGGATGGCACGTTTCAGCACAGAGGTATAAGCAAAATCGAAGCTGTAGCCTTCTTCTTTCAGCAGTTTACCTGCCGCTTTTGCTTCGCCCACGCCTTTCTCTGACAGATCAACGTCATACCAACCGGTAAAACGGTTTTCGTTGTTCCACTGACTTTCACCGTGACGTACCAGAACCAGCTTAGTTACAGCCATACACTCACTCCTATAAATCATATTGAATGATAATAATTCTCATTATATTGCCGTAAAGCGTCAGCGGCAATGCTTACGCATAACCATAGCGAAAATAGCGCCACAGTGTAAGGTTCTTGTGAATTCAAGGTTGCGATTTTGTCTTTGAGTGGTGGGGATTTGAGCGGTTCTACTGTGATAAACAAATAACAGGCCCGCTACGTTACGTCATCGGGCCTGTGAGGGGAAAGGATCAGACTGGAATAAACTGATATTCCGTCACGCTGGCATACTCTTCACCCGGGCGTAAGAAGCAGTCCGGCTGCTGCCACTCTGGATGGTTTGGGCTGTCCGGGAGAAACTCACTTTCCAGCGCCAGACCTTGCCAGTCTTCGTAGGCGTCTGGTCCGCGAGATGGTGTACCGCCGAGGAAGTTGCCGGAGTAAAACTGCAATGCTGGGGCGGAGGTGTATACCACCATCTGCAGTTTTTCATCCTGGGACCACAGTCGGGCGACCGGCGTACGCGCATTGCCCTGTGCCTGAAGCAGGAAGGCGTGATCGTAACCTTTCACCTTGCGCTGATCGTCATCGGCAAGAAATTCACTGCTGATGATTTTAGGCGTGCGGAAATCGAAAGTGCTACCAGCGACGGATTTCAGCCCGTCATGCGGGATGCCCATTTCATCAACCGGCAAGTACTCGTCCGCCATAATTTGCAGCTTATGCTGGCGCACATCCGTTTTGTCACCGTCGAGGTTAAAATAAACGTGATTCGTCAGATTCACCGGACAGGGCTTATCGACCGTGGCGCGGTAGGTTATCGAAATACGATTATCGTCAGTCAGGCGATACTGCGCGGTGGCGCAAAGATTACCAGGGAAACCCTGGTCGCCATCGTCAGATGTTAAGGCGAACAGCACCTGACGGTCATTCTGATTGACTATCTGCCAGCGACGTTTGTCGAAACCGTCTGGCCCGCCGTGCAGCTGGTTGTTGCCCTGACTTGGTACCAACTCAACGGTTTCGCCGGCAAAGGTATAGCGGCTGTTGGCGATACGGTTAGCGTAGCGACCAATTGAAGCGCCAAGAAACGCAGCCTGCTCCGGGTATTGTTCCGGACTGGCGCACCCGAGCAATGCTTCACGCACGCTACCATCGCTAAGCGGAATACGCGCAGAGAGCAGCGTCGCGCCCCAGTCCATGAGCGTGACGACCATCCCTGCGTCATTGCGCAGGGTGAGCAGGCGAAACGGCTGACCGTCCGGAGCCTGCACAGGGATTTCGCTTAACATTGTCCTGCTCCTTGTGAAGGTTTGCAGACGTAGAATGTTTCTTTGATACCGGTTTTTGCTTCGTATTGTTGCGCGACGGCCTGCTGTACGGCAGGCACCAAATCTTGCGGGATTAGCGCCACAATACAGCCCCCGAAGCCGCCGCCAGTCATGCGCACACCACCTTTATCGCCGATGGTTGCTTTGACAATCTCAACCAGCGTATCAATTTGCGGCACGGTAATTTCAAAGTCATCGCGCATTGAAGCGTGAGATTCTGCCATCAGTTGACCCATGCGTAGCAGGTCGCCTTTTTCCAGCGCCTGCGCGGCTTCAACGGTACGCGCATTTTCCGTGATCACGTGACGAACGCGTTTGGCGACAATCGGATCCAGTTCGTGAGCAACTGCGCTAAAGGTTTCAAAGCTGACATCACGCAGGGCAGGTTGCTGGAAGAAACGCGCCCCGGTTTCACACTGTTCGCGACGGGTGTTGTACTCGCTACCCACCAACGTACGTTTAAAATTGCTGTTGATGATTACCACCGCCACGCCTTCAGGCATGGAAACGGCTTTGGTGCCCAGCGTACGGCAGTCGATCAGTAGCGCATGATCTTTCTTGCCAAGCGCCGAGATCAACTGATCCATAATGCCGCAGTTACAGCCGACAAACTGGTTTTCAGCTTCCTGGCCGTTCAGGGCAATCTGCGCCCCGTCGAGCGGCAGATGATAAAGCTGCTGGAACACGGTGCCTACTGCCACTTCCAGCGAAGCCGAAGAGCTTAAGCCTGCGCCCTGAGGCACATTACCGCTGATCACCAGATCCGCGCCGCCAAACGCATCGTTGCGTTTTTGCAGATGCTTCACTACGCCACGCACGTAGTTTGACCACTGCTGGCTGTCATGAGCGATAATCGGCGCATCAAGCGAGAACTCATCAACCTGATTGTCGTAATCAGCGGCGATCACACGGACTTTTCGATCGTCGCGCGCCGCACAGCTGATAACGGTTTGATAGTCGATAGCGCAGGGCAGAACGAAGCCGTCGTTATAATCGGTATGTTCACCGATCAGGTTCACACGACCCGGTGCCTGAATAGTATGGGTGGCAGGGTAGCCAAATGTTTCAGCAAACAGAGATTGTGTTTTTTCTTTCAGACTCATTATTTATACTCCGGATTCGCGAAAATGGATGTCGCTGACCGCACGCAGTCGTTCAGCCGCTTGTTCTGCCGTCAGGTCGCGCTGGGTCTCCGCCAGCATTTCGTAACCGACCATAAATTTGCGCACGGTTGCCGAACGCAGCAGCGGCGGATAAAAGTGCGCGTGCAACTGCCAGTGTTGGTTTTCTTCTCCGTTAAACGGCGCGCCGTGCCAACCCATGGAGTAGGGGAATGAGCACTGGAACAGATTGTCGTAACGACTGGTCAGTTTTTTCAACGCCAGCGCCAGATCAGCGCGCTGTTCGTCGGTCAAATCGGTGATACGCAGAACATGCGCTTTCGGCAGCAGCAGCGTTTCGAACGGCCATGCCGCCCAGTAGGGCACGACTGCCAGCCAATGCTCAGTTTCAACGACCGTCCGACTACCGTCCGCCAGTTCACGCTGGACGTAATCAACGAGCATCGGCGCGCCTTGTTCGGCGAAGTATGCTTTCTGCAGGCGATCTTCACGTTCGGCTTCGTTAGGCAAAAAGCTGTTGGCCCAAATTTGTCCGTGTGGGTGCGGGTTCGAGCACCCCATCGCTGCGCCTTTATTCTCAAATACCTGCACCCAGGGATAGGTTTTGCCTAAGTCTTCAGTCTGCTCCTGCCACGTTTTCACTATTTCTGTTAGCGCAGGGACGCTGAGTTCCGGCAGCGTTTTGCTGTGATCGGGCGAGAAGCAAATTACACGGCTGGTACCGCGCGCGCTCTGACAGCGCATTAACGGATCGTGACTGTCCGGCGCGTCCGGGGTATCGGACATCAGCGCTGCAAAGTCATTGGTAAAGACATAGGTCCCGGTGTAATCCGGGTTTTTGTCGCCGGTAACGCGCGTATTGCCAGCGCACAGGAAGCAGTCCGGGTCATGTGCAGGCAGTACCTGCTTAGACGGAGTTTCCTGCGCCCCTTGCCACGGGCGTTTGGCGCGATGTGGTGATACGAGGATCCACTGCCCGGTGAGCGGGTTAAAACGGCGATGTGGATGATCGACAGGATTGAATTGCGTCATGATTGGTCCTTAATCCGAATATCCCTGCGGGTGGCGTGACTGCCAGTGCCAGGTATCTTGCGCCATTTCATCCAGTGTGCGGGTCACGCGCCAGTTGAGCTCGCGATCGGATTTACTGGCGTCAGCCCAGTAGGCCGGAAGATCGCCATCACGGCGCGGGGCGAAATGGTAATTCACCGGTTTACCGCAAGCTTTGCTGAAGGCGTTGACCACGTCCAGCACGCTGCTGCCGATGCCTGCACCGAGGTTGTAAATATGTACGCCCTGTTTGCCCGCCAGTTTTTCCATGGCAGCAACGTGGCCGTCGGCGAGATCCATCACGTGGATGTAGTCGCGTACGCCGGTGCCATCTTCAGTAGGGTAGTCATTGCCAAATATGGCAAGAGACTCGCGGCGGCCAACGGCAACCTGCGCGATGTAAGGCATCAGGTTGTTTGGAATACCTTGCGGATCTTCCCCCATATCTCCCGATGGATGAGCGCCAACCGGGTTAAAGTAGCGCAGCAGGGCAATGCTCCAGTCGGGCTGCGCTTTTTGCAGATCGGTCAGGATCTGTTCCACCATCAGCTTGCTTTTGCCGTACGGACTTTGCGGTGTGCCGGTGGGGAAGCTTTCAACGTAAGGAATTTGCGGCTGATCGCCATAGACGGTCGCGGAGGAGCTAAAAATGAAGTTTTTCACGTTAGCAGCGCGCATTGCATTCACCAGACGCAGAGTGCCGTTGACGTTGTTGTCATAGTACTCCAGCGGCTTGGCAACGGATTCTCCAACGGCTTTTAAACCGGCAAAATGGATGACCGTATCAATGGCATGATCGTGCAGAATTTCGGTTATCAGCGCTTCGTTACGGATGTCTCCTTCCACGAAGGTCGGATGCTTGCCGCCTAAACGCCCAATGACGGGCAGTACGCTGCGCTTGCTGTTGCAGAGATTGTCCAGGATCACCACTTCGTGACCGTTTTTCAGCAACTGCACGCAAGTGTGGCTTCCAATGTAACCGCTACCACCTGTAACCAATACTCTCATAATTCGCTCCGTTAAGCCTATGGTATGCAATAACCATAGCATAACAAAGATGCGAAAAGTGTGACACGGAATAAATTAGTGGAATCGTTTACACTCCAGTGTTTTCACTCGATACTGCCAGTTACTTTATTATAAATCATTATGTTAGGTTGTTATTTCAGCACTTGTCTGAAAAAAAAGCAGAAAAAAGGGCGTGATAAACGCCCTGGCATGAAAATTAACGCAGAGAGGTTTGTCGATAGGCGTAGATATCACCCTCGGGTACAAACTCTAGCCGATGGGTAATGCAGGCCGGGGCATCTTCGGCGTGATGAGAGACGAACAAAAGCTGAGTTTCACCTTCACCGATCAGGACATCCACAAACCGACGGATCAGTTGACGGTTGAGCGGATCTAATCCTTGCAACGGTTCATCGAGGATCAGCAACGTAGGATGTTTCACCAGTGCACGAACAATCAATGCCAGCCGCTGCTGCCCCCAGGAAAGACTATGAAATGGCGCATCCGCGGTACGTTTATCGATGCCCAGAATATCCAGCCACTGTTGTACCAGCTTGTGCTGCCTGTCGGAGACGGCCTGATAAATGCCGATTGAATCGAAATAACCGGAGAGAATAACGTTGCGAACTGTCGTACTTACCCGGTAATCCAGATGCAGGCTGCTGCTGACATAGCCAATATGTTTTTTGATATCCCAGATAGTTTCACCGCTGCCCCGGCGGCGGCCAAACAGGGTCAGGTCGTTGCTATATCCCTGGGGATGATCGCCAGTGATTAAACTGAGCAGGGTTGATTTCCCCGCACCGTTGGGGCCGATGATTTGCCAGTGTTCCCCCGGATTTACCCGCCAGCTCAGATGATGCAGGATAGGGCGATCGTTATACGAGACGGTGCCGTCGTTAAGCACAATGCGCGGCTCGTTATCTGACAGCGTGTGGCGCACCGAAGGCTCATCCGGTTCGGGTAACTGGATGCCTTCCAGCCGCTCGCTATGGGCAAGCTGAGCGATTAATGCCTGTTGCAGAAGGTCGGGTTTTGCACCGGTTTCCGTCAGCGTGCAGTCGGCAAGTACGCCGGCAAACTGCACGAACTCAGGAATTTCATCAAAGCGATTAAGCACCAGTACCAACGTTAAACCGGCCTGGTGCAACTCAGCGAGCAACTCTGCAAACTGGCGACGGGACGCCACGTCCAGCCCGTCAAAGGGTTCATCAAGGATCAGTAAATCCGGTGTGGACATTAATGCCTGGCAGAGTAGGGTTTTGCGCGTTTCACCGGTGGAAAGGTATTTGAAACGCCTGTTAAGTAGGGATGAAATGCCAAACTGCTGCGCCAGTGCAGCGCAGCGGGCGGGGTCGTGAACTTCGTCCTGAATGATTTCTGCGGTAGTGCGCCCGGTGTCGTCTTCACCGGGACTAAGAAGATCGGTGTTGTTTCGCTGCCACTCGTCGCTGACCAGCTTTTGTAGCTGCTCAAAAGAGAGTCGGGTAATACGTGTGAACTGACAGTGACGTTCGCCTTTCAGAAGCGGTAACTCGCCCGCCAGCGCGCGGGCCAGCGCAGATTTCCCGCTGCCGTTAGAGCCAACAAACGCCCAGCTATCACCCGCGTTTAACGTCAACGCATCTAACTGGAGCGTTTTTGTGTCGCTAAGACGAAACGTGCCTTGCGAAATTTGCAACGATGACATTTTGTATCCCATTATTTGCAGCGATGAATAACAGGGATACGTGTTCTTCAGGCTGATGTCAATTAACTCAGCACAGTGTGGCGATAATCACCCTGTCCGCATTAAAATATGCTGTGACGTTAGCGCCTTCCGTTAATGTGTGGGCCTGCTCTATCGGCAAAGTCGCGCACAGCGTCTGGCCGTCTGGCAAGGTCATCAACACTTCACACTGCTCCGCTCCGCGTTCGATATGGCTAATCGTGCCCTGCAACTGGTTATCGGCGGCCTGAGCGATCGCGTCGTCCTGAGTGATTCCCACCCATGGCGCTTTCAACAGAATCAGTACTTCTTTGCCTTCTTCAAGCCCGAGACGCTCGCCGCTTTGCGCAGTGATTGCCACTTTCAGGCGCGTTTCGCCATCCGCCAGCAGCACGTCGACATGCTGTTGAACCTGATCGTGGTCGCGGGCGGTAATGGTGCCAAACCACTGGTTACGGGCGCTGGTTTGCAGCGAAAAGCGAGAGATCGCCGCCAGCAGGCTATTGAGCGGCAGTGCGTCGTCATCGCTCAAAACATCGAAGGCTTTCTGTTGGATTTGCGCCAATAAATCATACAACTGGATTAAGCGTTGGCCGTAGCGCGTTAACACCGCGCCGCCGCCGCCTTTGCCGCCAGTGGCGCGCTCAACCAGCGTCTGCTCGCTGAGTTGATTCATCTCGTTAATCGCATCCCAGGCGCTTTTATAGCTGATACCTGCATCCTTCGCGCCCTGACTGATGGAGCCGGAAAGCGCAATGTGCTTAAGCAGAGAAATGCGACGGGGATCGGCAAACAGTTTTTGCTGAAGTTTCAGCGTAAGAAGGATTTCGGCCTGCATCACAAGCTCCTGGCAAAAGGGGTATTGTGACGGAAAACCGCGCGCGCGCAAAGCCAACCGCACAAAAGGGGAGTGCTTTTCTGTGTTATGTGGTTAGAATACAACTAAGGACTATATCTGGAGTTGACCATGTTAGAGTTATTGAAAAGTCTGGTATTCGCCGTAATTATGGTTCCTGTGGTGATGGCTGTCATCCTGGGGCTGATTTACGGACTGGGTGAAGTGTTCAACATCTTCTCCTCTATCGGTCAGAAAGACCAGTCCAGACAGAATCATTGATTCCCCAAACGCCCGCTCAGTCGGGCGTTTATATTTTTTGCCTGCCAACTCGTTTTCTCAAGATCTTGCTTTCCCTGCCGATATTTTCTTTGTGTAACCTCTAATTGGTATCAATAACCACTGGGAAAATCCTGGTTTACTCGTTATATTTGCGCCTACATAACGAAACGCAAAGGAGTTACAGATGGCACGTACATGGTTACGCTTGTTTGCAGGGGCAACACTTTCTCTTACCGTTGCCGGGCATGCGCTGGCGGATGAAGGAAAGATTACCGTTTTTGCAGCGGCTTCGCTGACCAACGCGATGCAGGACATTGCAACGCAATATAAAAAAGAGAAGAACGTTGATGTTGTCTCCTCTTTTGCTTCTTCTTCCACGCTGGCGCGTCAGATTGAAGCAGGCGCACCGGCCGATCTGTTTATTTCTGCCGATCAGAAATGGATGGACTACGCGGTAGACAAGAAGTCGATTGATACCGCATCGCGTGAAACGCTGTTGGGTAACAGTCTGGTGGTGGTTGCGCCGAAAGCCAGCGCGCAGAAAGACTTCACCATTGACAGCAAAACCAACTGGACCAGTCTGTTGAATGGTGGACGCCTGGCTGTTGGCGATCCAGAACATGTTCCGGCGGGCATTTATGCCAAAGAAGCGCTGCAAAAATTGGGTGCATGGGATACCCTGGCCCCGAAACTGGCTCCTGCTGAAGACGTGCGCGGTGCGCTGGCGCTGGTAGAGCGTAACGAAGCGCCGCTGGGGATCGTCTATGGTTCCGATGCTGTCGCCAGTAAGGGCGTAAAAGTTGTTGCGACTTTCCCGGAAGATTCGCACAAAAAAGTGGAATACCCTATCGCGATTGTTGATGGGCACAAAAACGCAACGGTTAGCGCGTTCTATGATTACCTGAAAGGACCGCAGGCTGCTGAAATCTTTAAACGTTATGGATTTACGACCAAGTAATGATACTGACCGATCCTGAATGGCAGGCCGTCATCCTGAGCCTGAAAGTTTCTTCCCTGGCTGTATTGTTTAGTTTGCCGTTTGGGATCTTCTTTGCCTGGCTGCTTGTGCGATGCAAGTTCCCGGGCAAAGCGCTGCTCGACAGCGTTCTGCATTTGCCGCTGGTTCTGCCGCCGGTCGTGGTAGGCTATCTGCTGTTGGTCGCCATGGGGCGGCGCGGATTCATTGGCGAATGGTTGTACGACTGGTTTGGCATTACCTTTGCCTTTAGCTGGCGCGGTGCGGTACTGGCTGCAGCGGTGATGTCTTTTCCTCTGATGGTACGGGCAATTCGTCTGGCGCTGGAAGGTGTCGACGTCAAGCTGGAGCAGGCGGCCCGCACGCTGGGAGCCGGACGCTGGCGTGTATTCATGACCATTACGCTACCGCTGATGCTGCCCGGCATTATTGTCGGTACGGTGCTGGCGTTCGCGCGTTCCCTCGGGGAATTCGGCGCAACCATTACTTTTGTTTCCAACATTCCTGGTGAAACCCGCACCATTCCTTCGGCGATGTATACCCTGATCCAGACTCCCGGCGGCGAAAGCGCGGCGGCGAGATTGTGTATCATTTCTATTGTGTTGGCGCTGATTTCGCTGCTGATTTCTGAATGGCTGGCGCGTATTAGCCGTGAGCGGACGGGGCGATAATTATGCTGGAACTCAATTTCTCCCAGACGCTGGGGACGCATTGCCTGACGCTCAACGAAACGCTGCCAGCCAGCGGCATCACCGCTATTTTTGGCGTTTCCGGCGCGGGCAAAACCTCACTGATTAACGCCATCAGCGGCCTGACGCAGCCGCAGTCCGGACGCATCGTGCTCAACGGTCGGGTCTTAAACGACGTCGAGAACGGTATCTGTTTAACGCCGGAAAAACGCCGGGTGGGCTATGTTTTCCAGGATGCGCGCCTGTTCCCGCACTATAAAGTGCGCGGCAACCTGCGTTACGGAATGGCGAAAAGCATGGCCGGACAGTTTGATAAGCTGGTGGCGTTGTTGGGCATTGAACCGCTGCTTGACCGTCTGCCTGGCGGTCTTTCTGGCGGTGAAAAGCAGCGTGTCGCCATCGGTCGGGCGCTGCTGACCGCGCCTGAGTTATTGCTGCTTGATGAGCCGTTAGCCTCGCTGGATATACCGCGTAAACGCGAACTGCTGCCTTACCTGCAACGCCTTGCACGTGAAATTAATATTCCGATGCTGTACGTCAGCCACTCGCTTGATGAGATTTTGCACCTGGCGGATAAAGTGATGGTGCTGGAGAACGGGCAGGTCAAAGCGTTTGGTTCGCTGGAAGATGTCTGGGGCAGCAGCGTGATGCACCCCTGGCTGCCTAAGGAACAGCAAAGCAGTATTCTGAAAGTCAGCGTGCTGGAACATCATCCACACTATGCGATGACCGCGCTGGCGCTCGGCGATCAGCATCTGTGGGTCAATAAGCTGGAGCAACCGCTGCAAACCGCGCTGCGTATTCGTATTCAGGCCTCTGATGTTTCACTGGTGCTCCAACCCCCCCAGCAGACCAGTATTCGTAACGTTCTCCGGGCAAAAGTCGCGCAATGTTATGACGATAACGGTCAGGTGGAAGTTCAGCTTGAGGTGGGCGGTAAGACGCTGTGGGCGAGGATTAGCCCATGGGCCAGGGATGAACTGGGTATCAAACCTGGCCTGTGGCTGTACGCGCAAATTAAGAGCGTATCGATTACCGCCTGATTACAGCAGGTGGGAGTAGATAAATTTCGCAATGCTGTCTGTGGTGTTGTCACCAATCACGATGTTGGCGCGGGCTTTGACCGCGTCATCCGCGTTGCCCATCGCCACACCGGTACCTGCGGCTTCCAGCATGCTGATATCGTTAAAGTTATCACCAAAGGCAATCACGTTTTCCATTGACCCGCCCTGTGCTTCAATCCACTGGGTAAGGCGTCGTCCTTTGCTGTTGCCTTTACGGGCAATGTCGACCTGATCGTGCCAGGACCATTCACACTCCAGCCCCAGCTGTTGCTCGACGTGCCGACCAAACTGCTGCAATTTCGGAATATCTTCGTCGGTCAGGGCAAATTTCCAGACGGCGTTGACGTCATGTGCGGCCTGCGCCAGCGAAGGAACCTGGGTGAAGGTCGGGCGCTGTTCCGGCGGCAGAGTTTGCGCCCAGTTAGCGGTACGCACCACATGCCCGGTTGGGCGCTCATACAGCATGGCCTCATCCACATACATCAGCCCGTGGATCTGATGTTCATCCAGCATTTCGATCAGCTGTAATGCCTGGTCTACCGGGAGGGGATCGGATTCCAGTACCTTTTTTGCCTGATAATCATACAAGTAGGTACCGTTACAGCAAATTGCAGGTGTATCCAGCGCCAGTGCCTGATAAAAAGGATGAATAGCAACGTGATGGCGACCTGTGACAATGATAAGTTGGTAGCCTGCTTCTCTGGCGCGCGAGAGCGCTTCGAGGGAGGATGGCAGCAAGGTTTTTTTCGGGGTCAACAGGGTACCGTCTAAATCCAGGGCAATCACGCGTGCGGTCATAGTTTTTTCCAGATTAAGGTTGAGAATTTTGTCTGCTGGAATGGTACACCGAGACGGGAGCCGGACAAAATTCTGAGCCTTAATTAAGCATTCACCGTTAAAAGCGTCTACCTTAGGCGTGTGTCAGGCAATTGCAGCCACCTGCCAAAAAGCAAAGGAGTATTCATGAAGCAAACCGTTTATACCGCCAGCCCTGAAAGTCAGCAAATCCACGTCTGGAGCCTGAATCACGATGGTTCTCTGACGCTGACGCAGGTGGTTGATGTACCGGGTCAGGTACAGCCGATGGTCGTCAGCCCGGATAAGCGTTACCTCTATGTTGGTGTGCGCCCGGAGTTTCGCGTGTTGGCTTATCGTATTGCGCCTGATGACGGAGCGCTGACCTTCGCGGCAGAGTCTGCGCTGCCGGGTAGCCCGACGCATATTTCTACCGATCATCAGGGACGTTTCGTGTTCGTAGGCTCTTATAACGCGGGTAGCGTTAGCGTCACGCGTCTGGAAGATGGCCTGCCGGTGGAACTGGTTGACGTGGTAGAAGGTCTGGATGGTTGCCACTCAGCCAACATCTCTCCGGATAACCGTACCCTGTGGGTTCCGGCGTTGAAACAGGATCGTATCTGCCTGTTTGACGTTAGCGATGATGGCCATCTGGTTGCGCAGGAACCAACTGAAGTGACTACCGTTGAAGGCGCGGGCCCGCGTCATATGGCGTTCCATCCGAATAAGCAATATGCCTACTGCGTGAATGAGCTGAACAGCTCTGTTGATGTCTGGGAGCTGAAAGATCCGTACGGCAAGATTGAGTGTGTGCAGACACTGGATATGATGCCTGCTGATTTCGCGGATACCCGTTGGGCAGCAGATATTCACATCACACCGGATGGTCGTCATCTGTATGCCTGTGATCGTACCGCCAGCCTGATTACGGTCTTTAGCGTCTCTGAAGATGGCAGCGTGCTGACCAAAGAAGGTTTCCAGCCTACCGAAACTCAGCCGCGCGGTTTTAATATCGATAACAGAGGTAAATACCTGATTGCAGCCGGGCAAAAATCGCACCATATCGCGGTATACGAGATTGCTGGCGAACAAGGACTGTTGACGGAGAAAGGTCGTTACGCGGTAGGACAAGGCCCGATGTGGGTGGTGGTTAACGCGTACTAATATTGCGTCTAATGCCGGATGAGTATCCGGCACATTGCCCGGCAGAGCATGAATCTGCCGGGTTTACATCAGAGAATGACGTTTACTGCTTAGGTTCAGCAACCACTTTGCTACCGATACCGCGGTTGTTGTATTCCCACATACGGTTGAAGTTGGTGTCGTTCAGGTTACGCTGGATTTCACCTTTGTCATCTTCCGCACCGGTATTACCGGCAAACGGGCGTTTTGCGATAACGCTGTCAGCCCATGGTTTTGCCATGTTAAAGCCTTCGTTAATCACGCTGTCACGAATCACGACCTGACCGTTAGTGTTGGAATCGACATCCAGCGAGCGGCCTAACTGCGCCACGCCATCGCCACTTGCCGTGAAGCGACTATTAATCGCCAGGAAACCGTAGTAGATGTTTGACAGGGTAGCCGGTGCGAACACATAGGCTTCCTGCTGGGTACGGGAGTTCACTACGCGGAAATCGGTGTTATCGAACACTACGGCACCGCGACCGGAAACGATATCCACATCGCCTTCAATGTAGCTGTTGGTAACCAGCGTACGCGGCTGACGATCGTTTTCCAGACGGTTTTGTACGCCGCTATTGGTCACGAAGAAGGTATTCTGGCGGCCCAGGATATTGACCTTGTTGATCTGCACTTTATCGCCATCGGTACGCAGTGCAACGGCCGGGTGGTTACCCGCATCAACGCTGTCACCCAGGTTGTTTTCGATGGTCAGGTTCTGCAATTGCAACCCGTTGTTTTGCGACCAGACGACAGCAGAACACATCACGCCAATATTCGTGCCGCGTTTGTTCTGGCAATTATCAAACATATACCACGCAGGTTTACCCGGCATGTATTTACCGGCTGGGTTCACCGTACGACGCCAGTCAGCGGTGCTCATTTCACCGTCAATGGCCTGGCCAATTTTCACATCAAGCGGTTTTTCGCCCATGCCGTACAGCGTCAGGCTACCTGTTGCTGCTGGAATATATACCGTGCCCTGGTACTCGCCTGGCATAATCGCGATGTACTGACGTTTGTTAGTACGTTTGATGATTGCTGCATCAACAGCGGCCTGAATGCTGGTATGGGTGACGCCCTGAGTCCCTGCCGGGCCAACGACGAAGTCAGGCTGTGCAGGCAGAGAAATAGAAGAAGGGCTCCACGGCGCGGTGTTTGGCGTCAGCGCGGAAAAATAGTGCGCAGTAACGAAGTTTTTCGCTTCATTGGCCGACAAAATTGGGCGCGAAGAGGTTCCTGGCGCGGTTTGATCGGAAGGAATTTGATCGGGCGGCGTAGAGCTACAGGCGGTCAGCGTCACGCCAAAAGCCATTGCCAGCGCCAGACGGGAAACTGATGATATGTTCACAGGTTGCTCCGGGCTTTGAAAGTTATCCATTAAAGCCTGCTTTTTTATACTAAGTTGAGCGAAACGGGAAGGCGAAAAGGTAAAAAGTTGTTTTTTATCGCAGCAATGTCTGGCGCGGAGAGTCTTTATATCACAAATAGATAACAAT
This sequence comes from Citrobacter sp. B72, assembly GCF_016894305.1. NCBI lineage: Bacteria > Pseudomonadati > Pseudomonadota > Gammaproteobacteria > Enterobacterales > Enterobacteriaceae > Citrobacter > Citrobacter sp. B72. Next base: position 3,286,794 of record NZ_CP069801.1, on the reverse strand, counting down.
TATGGTTCTTCAGGTTGACAACATCCCTATAATCAAAAATAAATGTCTATACAACCTATGACAAGTGGTGAGTCGAATGCAGCAATTCTTCCCTGATGATGTTATCTGGCGCAATGTTCGTCTGGCGACTATGGACCCTGAACGTGGCACCCCATATGGGCTGTTGGATGGTCACGCGCTGATCGTCCGCCAGGGCAAGATTCGCGATATCGTCCCGGAGTCATCGTTATATCTCACGCATGACAATACTTTTGATATGCAGGGCAGGCTGATTACGCCAGGCCTGATTGATTGCCATACGCATCTGGTCTTTGGCGGAAACCGCGCAGGTGAGTGGGAGCAGCGACTAAATGGTGTCTCCTACCAGCAGATAAGCGCTCAGGGTGGGGGGATCAATGCCACCGTATCGGCGACCCGCAGCGCCACGGATGAACAACTCTTTCACGTAGCCCATCAGCGGATGGAACAGCTGATCAAAGAAGGTGTTACGCTGCTGGAAATAAAATCCGGCTACGGCCTGGATTTGCCGACAGAAGAGAAAATATTGCGCGTGGTGGCAGAGCTGGCGGCAGAGAGTATCGTTGAAATCAGCCCGACGCTGTTGGCCGCGCATGCAACTCCAGCGGAATACCGGGATGATCCTGACGGCTATATTACGCTGGTGTGTGAGACCATTTTGCCGCAATTGTGGGAACAAGGGCTGTTTGAGACCGTCGATCTGTTCTGTGAAAGCGTTGGTTTTTCGTTGGCGCAGAGTGAGCGGGTGTTTCAGGCTGCACAGGCGCTGGGCATCCCGATTAAAGGCCATGTCGAACAACTGTCATTGCTTGGCGGCGCACAGTTGGTAAGCCGCTACCAAGGGCTATCCGCCGATCATATTGAATACCTCGATGAAGCGGGCGTGGCGGCGATGAGTCAAAGCGGTACGGTCGGCGTGCTGCTGCCCGGCGCGTTCTATTTCCTCAAAGAGCAGCAGCGCCCACCGGTAGCGTTGCTGCGTCAATATCAGGTACCGATGGCGGTAGCGACAGATTTTAACCCCGGTACCAGTCCGTTTATCAGCCTGCACTGGGCGATGAATATGGCTTGTGTCCAGTTTGGCCTGACGCCGGAAGAAGCATGGGCGGGTGTAACCCGTCATGCGGCTCGGGCGCTTGGGCGTCATGCCACCCACGGTCAATTGAAGGCCGGGTTTGTGGCCGATTTTGTGGTGTGGGATGCAACCCTCCCGGTCGAGATCCTGTATGAACCCGGGCGCAATCCGCTCTACCAACGCGTATTCAAAGGACAAATAGCATGACCAACTGGCAACCAGCCTCACCTGCGCTGTGGCAGGGACGTGATGACCGCGCCGAATCGCCGAATGCGCTGCGCCTGTTTCAGACTATCACCCTGAGCCCGACGTTTAGCCCAGAAATGTACCGCGAGCAGATAGCGTTGCTCGGGTTTGCCTGCGACGAAGGCGTTAAACGCAATCAGGGGCGCACGGGCGCCGCCGGAGCACCCGATGTGCTACGCAAGGCGCTGGCGAATTTAGCCAGCCACGATGAGCACAATCGGCTGGTGGATCTGGGAAATATTGTGGCGCAGGCTCCCGATCTTGAGGGCGCGCAGCAGGCGTTACGTAATGCGGTACAGCGCTGTCAGCAGGAGAACATGCGTACCTTTGTTTTGGGCGGAGGACATGAAACCGCTTTTGCACACGGCGCTGGCGTACTGGATGCGTTCCCGCAGGCGAAAGTGGGGATAGTCAACTTCGATGCGCATCTCGATTTGCGCAAAGCTGAACAAGCTACATCCGGTACGCCATTTCTCCAGCTGGCGCAGCTTTGCGATGAACAGCAGCGTGAATTTCACTATGCCTGTATCGGCGTCAGTCGGGCGGCAAACACCCAGGCGCTTTGGGATGAGGCCCAGCGGCTCGGTGTTACCGTGGTGGAGGATCTGCATTGCGATACGGCGCAGGCGCAGTTAGCGCAGTTCATTGCCAATCTGGAAGTCATCTATCTGACAATCGACCTCGACGTGCTGCCGGTGTGGGAAATGCCCGGCGTGTCGGCCCCCGCCGCGCTTGGCGTACCCTTGGCGACGCTGCTGAGACTGATTGAGCCTCTGTGTCGTAGCGGTAAACTCCTGGCGGTGGATATGGTTGAATTTAATCCACGCTTTGACGATGATGGCAGAGCAGCACGCGTGGCGGCGCGATTAGGCTGGCAAATCGCCCACTGGTGGCACTGATATACCTGATGGCGTTGCGCTTATCAGGCTTGGGTAATGCCTGTAAACTCTACCCACTCACATTTTCAGCTTAAGGAAGGCTCACGCATGCTCCCATCCCGTTCTGCTCCGGCTCCTTTTTACGAAAAGGTCAAACAGGAGATCAGCGAAAAAATTGCCAGCGGTATCTGGCAGCCTCACGATCGCATTCCTTCTGAGGCAGAGCTGGTGGCGCAATATGGTTTCAGCCGCATGACTATCAACCGGGCGCTACGTGAGTTAACGGATGAAGGTTTACTGGTGCGTTTGCAGGGCGTCGGGACGTTTGTCGCCGAGCCAAAAGGCCAGTCCGCGCTGTTTGAAATCCGCAGCATCGCGGATGAAATCAACGCCCGTCAGCATCAGCACCGGTGCGAAGTACTGACGCTGGAAAAAACCCAGGCCAACGCGCAGCAGGCTTTGGTGTTAAACGTCAAAGAAGGCACATCCATTTTTCACTCTGTCATGGTGCACTACGAGAACGATCTGCCGGTACAGATTGAAGATCGCTGCGTGAATGCCGAAATTGTGCCGGAGTATCTGGCGCAGGATTACAGTCAGACCACGCCGCACGCATACCTGTCACTGATCGCCCCGCTGACGGAAGGTGAACATATTGTTGAAGCGGTACGTGCCAGCGCTGAAGAGTGCGCGCTGCTGAATATCAAAGAACACGATCCCTGCCTGCTGATCCGCCGTAAGACCTGGTCTGCGTCGTCCATAGTCTCTCATGCCCGCTTGCTGTTCCCGGGTTCCCGCTATCGCCTGCAAGGACGGTTTATGTCCTGATGTCGGGATATCAAAACCGTGATTGCTGACGCAATATAATAAAAATGTATCTTAATTGTTAAAATCATCCTTGCGATGACTTGTATAGACAAGTATATATTTCTTATCTATCCGACGTTCGCGAGGAGTTTTCTGTCATGTCCCATAGCAAATATCGTCAGCAGGATATTCGTGCCCCACGCGGCACCACCTTAACGGCCAAAAGCTGGCTGACCGAAGCGCCGCTGCGCATGTTAATGAATAATCTGGATCCCGATGTGGCGGAGAATCCGCATGAGCTGGTGGTATACGGTGGGATTGGCCGCGCCGCGCGGGACTGGGAATGTTATGACGCCATCGTCAATGCGCTGACCAAACTGGAGACCGATGAAACTCTGCTGGTCCAGTCTGGTAAACCGGTAGGCGTATTCAAAACTCACGACAACGCACCGCGCGTGCTGATTGCCAACTCCAACCTGGTGCCACATTGGGCTACCTGGGAACACTTCAACGAACTGGACGCCAAAGGGCTGGCGATGTACGGCCAGATGACCGCCGGGAGCTGGATCTACATCGGCAGCCAGGGCATCGTGCAGGGGACTTATGAAACCTTCGTTGAGGCCGGGCGTCAGCATTATCAGGGTAACCTCAGCGGACGCTGGGTGCTGACCGCCGGGCTGGGCGGCATGGGCGGAGCACAACCGCTAGCCGCTACACTTGCGGGTGCGTGTTCGCTGAACATTGAATGCCAGCAAAGCCGAATTGATTTCCGTCTGCGTACCCGTTACGTCGACGAGCAGGCGACATCGCTTGACGATGCGCTGGCGCGTATCGACAAATACACCCGCGAGGGTAAAGCCGTCTCCATTGCGCTGTGTGCTAATGCCGCCGACGTTGTGCCGGAACTGGTGAAGCGCGGTGTGCGCCCGGATATGGTCACCGACCAGACCAGCGCCCACGATCCGCTGCATGGTTATCTGCCGTGCGGCTGGAGTTGGGAAGAGTATCAGGCAAAAGCGGTGTCCGATCCGCAGGGCACGGTGCAGGCGGCGAAACGTTCAATGGCAACGCACGTTGAGGCGATGCTGGCGTTTAGCAAAATGGGCGTGCCGACGTTTGATTACGGCAACAACATTCGCCAGATGGCCAAAGAGATGGGCGTGGAAAACGCCTTTGATTTCCCCGGCTTCGTACCTGCTTATATTCGCCCCCTGTTCTGTCGCGGTATAGGCCCGTTCCGTTGGGTGGCACTGTCAGGCGATCCGCAGGATATTTATAAGACAGATGCCAAAGTGAAAGAGATCGTGGCTGATGATAAGCACCTTCATCACTGGTTGGATATGGCGCGTGAGCGGATCAACTTCCAGGGCTTACCAGCGCGTATCTGCTGGGTCGGCCTGGAGTGGCGACAAAAGCTGGGGCTGGCGTTTAATGAGATGGTGCGCAGCGGTGAAGTATCTGCGCCGATTGTTATTGGCCGTGACCATCTGGACTCCGGTTCTGTTGCCAGCCCAAACCGCGAAACAGAAGCTATGCGCGACGGTTCAGACGCCGTATCCGACTGGCCGCTGCTGAACGCGCTGCTTAACACCGCCAGCGGAGCGACCTGGGTGTCGCTGCATCACGGCGGCGGGGTTGGCATGGGCTTCTCTCAGCATGCCGGGATGGTGATTGTTTGCGATGGCACCGATGAAGCCGCGGCGCGCATCGCCCGAGTCTTACATAACGATCCGGCTACCGGGGTGATGCGCCACGCCGACGCCGGGTATGACATTGCGGTGGAGTGCGCCGTTGAAGAAGGGCTGAATTTGCCAATGATTGCTGCGACGCAGGAGAAACGCTGATATGAACACCATGACACTCACGCCGGGCCAACTGAGTTTTACCCAGCTACGTGAAATCTGGCAGCAGCCGGTCAAACTGAACCTGGATGCCGGGGCGATTGATGCAATCAACGCCAGCGTCGCCTGCGTCAATAATATTGTCGCTGAAGGCCGTACGGCATATGGCATTAATACCGGCTTTGGCCTGTTGGCTCAGACCCGTATCGCCACGGAAGATTTGCAGAATTTACAGCGTTCGCTGGTGCTTTCGCATGCGGCAGGCGTTGGCGAGGCGCTGGATGACGCAATGGTTCGCCTGATTATGGTGCTGAAAATCAACAGCCTGGCGCGTGGGTTTTCCGGCATTCGTTTGAGCGTGATTGAAGCGTTGATTGCGCTGGTGAATGCCGAGGTGTATCCACTGATCCCGGCGAAAGGGTCGGTGGGCGCATCGGGCGACCTGGCGCCGCTGGCACATATGTCGTTGACGCTACTGGGCGAAGGTAAAGCGCGCTGGCAGGGGGAATGGCTCCCGGCTACCGACGCGCTGAAAAAGGCCGGACTGGAGCCGATCACGCTGGAGGCGAAAGAGGGACTGGCGCTGCTCAACGGCACTCAGGCTTCCACCGCCTTTGCACTGCGCGGGTTAATTGAAGCTCAGGAACTGTTTGCGTCTGCGACGGTGTGCGGGGCGCTGACCACAGAAGCCGTGCTGGGCTCCCGTCGTCCGTTTGACGCCCGTATTCATGCCGCGCGAGGGCAGCGTGGGCAGATTGATGCCGCAACGCTGTACCGTCATGTGTTGACCGACTCCAGCGCGCTTTCGCAGTCGCATCATAACTGTGAAAAAGTTCAGGATCCGTATTCTCTGCGCTGTCAGCCACAGGTGATGGGGGCATGTCTGACACAAATGCGCCAGGTGATGGATGTCCTGCTGGTTGAAGCCAACGCGGTTTCCGACAACCCGCTGGTGTTTGCCGAAGAGGGCGATGTGATCTCCGGTGGGAATTTCCATGCTGAACCGGTGGCGATGGCGGCAGATAATCTGGCGCTGGCGATTGCGGAAATCGGCTCGTTGTCAGAGCGGCGCATTGCGCTGATGATGGACAAACATATGTCGCAGTTGCCGCCGTTCCTGGTGAAAAATGGCGGGGTTAACTCCGGCTTTATGATTGCTCAGGTAACTGCCGCCGCGCTGGCGAGCGAGAACAAAGCGCTGGCGCATCCGCACAGCGTGGACAGCTTGCCGACATCTGCTAACCAGGAAGATCATGTTTCTATGGCTCCGGCGGCGGGGCGCAGACTGTGGGAGATGGCAGCAAATACGCGCGGCGTGATTGCCGTGGAGTGGCTGGCGGCGTGTCAGGGGATTGACCTGCGTGAAGGGTTAACCTCCAGTCCGTTGCTGGAGCAGGCGCGACAGGCGCTGCGCGAGCAGGTTGCCCACTACACGCAGGATCGCTTTTTTGCCCCGGATATTGAGTGCGCGACCGAGCTGTTAGCGCAAGGAACGCTGCTGCAATTGCTGCCTGAATTTCTGTAGAAAATTGCCTGATGTCGACGCTGACGCGTCTTATCAGGCCTACGGTCTGCTTTGTAGGCCGGATGAGGCGAAACCGACATCCGGCACAACACAGCTTAGCTAAACATCGCCGTAATCGAGGCGCTGGCGAGCGAGTGGAAATGGACGTTAAATCCAACCATCGCGCCGCTGGCACCTTCATCGACATCAATACGCTCCACATCCAGGGCGTGAACCGTAAAGATATAGCGGTGGGTTTCCCCCTTCGGCGGCGCAGCGCCACCATAACCAGCTTTACCAAAATCTGTACGGGTCTGAATCACCCCATCTGGTTGTGCAACCAGCCCGGAGCCGAATCCTTGCGGGAGTACGCGGGTATCAGCCGGCAGATTTACCACCACCCAATGCCACCAGCCGGAGCCGGTTGGCGCATCAGGATCAAAGCAGGTCACGACAAAGCTTTTGGTTCCTGCGGGTACGTCATCCCACGCCAGGTGGGGGGAAATATTATCACCGTCATACCCCATGCCGTTAAAGACGTGGCGATGCCCAAGCTTATCGCCATCGCGCAGATCGTTACTGATTAGTTTCATGCTGACTCCTCTCGTTAGCCAAAAAGTGTAGCCAGAAACCGTAGAGCTTACCGCTGATTAATCGCTAAAAAATGTTGCATTGCGCACAGCCTCGTTCACGGCCTGCGTCAGGCGACGCAACTGATCGGGCTGGATGATGTACGGCGGCATCAGGTAGATGAGCTTGCCAAACGGTCTTATCCACACGCCCTGTTCGACAAAGAACTTCTGTAACGCTGCCATATTCACCGGATGCGTGGTTTCGATGACGCCGATGGCGCCGAGCACGCGTACGTCCGCGACCCAACTGGAGTCCGCCGCCGGGGCGAGTTCTGCCCGCAACTGCGCTTCAATGGCCGCTACCTGCGCGCGCCACTCGCCGGTTTCGAGTAACGACAGGCTGGCGGAGGCGACGGCGCAGGCCAACGGATTGCCCATAAAGGTCGGGCCGTGCATGAAGCATCCGGCTTCACCATTGCTGATGGTTTCTGCAACCTGGCGGGTGGTGAGGGTTGCAGAAAGGGTCATCGTTCCGCCGGTTAACGCTTTGCCCAGGCATAAAATGTCCGGAGTGATGTCGGCATGCTCGCAGGCAAACAGCTTGCCTGTACGACCAAATCCAGTAGCGATTTCATCGGCAATCAGCAGGATCCCTTCACGGTCGCACATCTTACGGATGCGTTTTAACCATTCGGGATGATACATGCGCATACCGCCAGCGCCCTGTACGATTGGCTCTAGGATCACCGCCGCAATTTCGTGGCGATGCGCGGCCATCAGACGGGCAAAAGGCACCATATCCAGTTCGTCCCACTCGCCGCCCATGCGGCTTTGTGGGGCTGGGGCAAACAGGTTCTCCGGCAGGTACCCCTTCCACAGACTGTGCATTGAGTTGTCAGGATCGCAGACCGACATCGCGCCGAAGGTATCACCATGATAACCATTACGAAATGTCAGGAAACGCTGGCGGGATTCGCCTTTAGACTGCCAGTATTGCAGCGCCATTTTCATTGCAACTTCTACTGCGACCGACCCTGAATCCGCGAGAAAAACGCACTCCAGCGCCTCTGGGGTCATCGCCACCAACTGGCGGCACAGCGCAATGGCCGGGGCATGGGTAATGCCGCCAAACATCACATGCGACATGGCATCAATTTGCGTTTTCATCGTGGCGTTCAGCTGCGGGTGATTGTAACCGTGGATTGCCGCCCACCAGGATGACATGCCGTCAATCAGCTTCTCACCGCTGGCTAAGGTCAGTTCGCAACCTTCGGCACGCGCCACCGGATAAACCGGCAACGGGGAGGTCATGGAGGTGTATGGGTGCCAGATATGGCGTTGGTCAAACGCAAGATCGTCCGTTGTCATAATCGACTTGTAAACCAAATTAAAAAGATTTAGGTTTACGAGTCTACACCAAACTAACAACGAAACGTATACCAATATGGCTCATTCTTCTCGCTGGACAATGTCGCAAGTCACCGAATTATTTGAAAAACCGCTGTTGGATCTGCTGTTTGAAGCGCAGCAGGTTCATCGCCAGCATTTCGATCCGCAGCAGGTACAAGTTAGTACGCTGCTGTCGATTAAGACCGGTGCTTGCCCGGAAGATTGCAAATACTGCCCGCAAAGCTCCCGCTATAAAACCGGTCTGGAAACTGAACGGTTGATGGAGGTTGAACAGGTACTGGACTCGGCACGTAAGGCGAAGCAGGCTGGTTCAACGCGGTTTTGCATGGGCGCGGCGTGGAAGAACCCGCATGAGCGCGATATGCCGTACCTGGAACAAATGGTTCAGGGCGTGAAAGAACTGGGGCTGGAAGCCTGTATGACGCTGGGCACGCTGGACGAATCGCAGGCCCAGCGCCTGGCCAATGCGGGTCTGGACTACTACAACCACAACCTCGACACCTCGCCGGAATTTTACGGCAATATCATCACCACCCGCTCTTACCAGGAGCGCCTGGATACGCTGGATAAAGTGCGCGAGGCGGGCATTAAAGTCTGCTCCGGCGGGATTGTTGGGCTGGGCGAAACGGTGACCGACCGCGCGGGTCTGCTGCTGCAATTAGCGAATCTGCCGACGCCGCCGGAAAGCGTGCCGATCAACATGCTGGTGAAAGTGAAGGGCACACCGCTTGCCGATAACGACGACGTAGATGCTTTTGATTTTATTCGTACTATCGCCGTGGCGCGTATCATGATGCCGACCTCATACGTGCGTCTTTCTGCCGGGCGCGAGCAGATGAACGAACAAACCCAGGCGATGTGCTTTATGGCCGGGGCCAACTCGATTTTCTACGGCTGCAAACTGCTGACCACTCCGAACCCGAACGAAGATAAAGATTTGCTGTTATTTCGTAAGCTGGGTCTTAACCCGCAGCAAACGGCGGTACTGGCGGGCGATAACGAACAGCAACAACGTCTGGAGCAGGCGCTACGTACCCCGGATACCGACGATTACTACAACGCGGCAACCGTATGACCTGGCAGCAAAAAATTGACGATGCGCTAACAGCGCGTCGTAGTGCTGATGCGTTGCGTCAGCGCTATGCGGTGACGCAGGGTGCCGGTCGCTGGCTGCAGGCCGACTGTCGCCAGTATCTGAATTTCTCCAGCAACGACTACCTCGGCTTAAGCCACCATCCGCAGATTATCTGCGCGTGGCAGCAGGGCGCTGAGCGTTTTGGCGTCGGCAGCGGCGGCTCGGGCCATGTCAGCGGTTATTCCGTTGCTCATCAGGCGCTGGAAGAAGAGCTGGCGCAGTGGCTCGGCTATTCCCGGGCGCTGTTGTTCATCTCTGGTTTTGCCGCCAATCAGGCGGTCATTGCCGCACTGATGGGAAAAGATGACAAGATTGTTGCCGACAGGCTCAGCCATGCCTCGCTGCTGGAGGCTGCCAGTCTTAGCCCTGCCGTGTTACGTCGCTTTACCCATAACGACTCGCAACATCTGGATCGTCTGCTGACAGCCCCCTGTCCGGGGCAGCAGTTGGTGGTCACCGAAGGCGTGTTCAGCATGGATGGCGACAGCGCGCCGCTGGCAGAAATCCACGCGGTGGCGAAACGGCAGGGCGCGTGGCTGCTGGTGGATGATGCGCATGGGATTGGCGTAAGCGGTGAGGAAGGGCGTGGTTCGTGCTCCCGACAGCAGGTGAAACCTGAGCTGTTGGTGGTGACGTTTGGCAAAGGGTTCGGCGTCAGCGGTGCGGCGATCCTGTGTTCTGATAGCGTGGCCGATTATCTGCTGCAGTTTGCCCGTCATCTGATCTACAGCACCAGCATGCCGCCAGCCCAGGCTCAGGCCTTGCGCGCCGCGCTGGCGGTGATCCGCAGCCGCGAAGGCGATGAGCGCAGAGAAAAGCTGGCGATGCTTATCCAGCGTTTTCGCGCAGGAGTGAATACTACGGATTTGACGCTGGCGCATTCAGACAGCGCGATTCAACCGCTGATCGTTGGCGACAATCATAAAGCCTTGCAACTGGCACAGACGTTACGGCAACAGGGATGCTGGGTGACGGCGATTCGTCCACCGACGGTGCCGGTTGGGACGGCCAGGCTGCGGATTACGCTGACCCAGGCGCATGAAGTCCAGGATATCGACAACTTACTGGAGGTGCTGCATGGCGCAGGTCAATAAGCAGGCGATTGCCGCTGCGTTTGGTCGCGCGGCTATGCACTATGAGCAACATGCGGAGCTTCAGCGTCAGAGCGCCGATGCGTTACTGGCACAACTCGATGGCCGGGCGTTCTCACGGGTTTTGGACGCGGGCTGTGGGCCTGGGCGTATGAGTCGCTACTGGCGGGAGCAGGGGAGCGAGGTATGTGCGCTGGATTTGTCGGCGCAAATGCTTACGCAAGCGCAGCGTCAAGATGTCGCCCATCACTATCTGCTGGCGGATATCGAAGCCATTCCGCAGGCCGCTGCCACTTTCGACCTGGCCTGGAGCAATCTGGCCGTGCAGTGGTGCAACGACCTGCGCGGCGCGTTACGTGAGCTATACCGGGTGGTGCGTCCTGGCGGGACGGTGGCGTTTAGTACGCTGGCGCAAGGGTCGATGCCGGAACTTCGTCAGGCGTGGCGAGCAGTTGATGACCGGGAGCATGCCAACCGTTTTTTGCCCGTGGAGCAACTGGAAAACGCTCTGTGCGGCTGGGATGTTGAATACCAGTCTCATGCCGTCACGCTGTGGTTTGACGATGCGCTGAGCGCCATGCGCTCGCTGAAGGGCATTGGCGCGACGCATTTGCATGATGGACGCGAGCAGCGTGTGTTGACCCGCTCGCAGTTGCGCCAGTTACAGCTCGCCTGGCCCTGTCAGCAGGGTAAATATCCGCTGACCTATCATCTTTTTTTGGGAGTAATTCAACGTGACTAACACATATTTTGTCACCGGGACGGACACCGAAGTAGGTAAAACTATCGCCAGCTGTGCGTTGCTTCAGGCGGCGGGACAACTGGGGTTGCGAACGGTCGGCTATAAGCCGGTGGCGTCAGGCAGTGAAATGACGGCTGAAGGTCTGCGAAACAGCGATGCGCTGGCTCTACAGCGCAACAGCGTTGTGGCAGTTGATTATGCGGGCATCAATCCGTATACCTTCGCCGAACCTACCTCACCGCATATCATCAGTGCTGACGAAGGGCGCCCCATTCAGGCCTCAGTGATGTCTGCGGGTTTACGCTTGCTTGAAGAACAGGCTGACTGGGTATTGGTGGAAGGCGCAGGCGGATGGTTTACGCCACTGTCGCCAACGCTGAGTTTTTCTGACTGGGTAAAAGCGGAACAACTGCCGGTGATTCTGGTGGTTGGCGTTAAGCTCGGTTGTATCAATCATGCCATTTTGACCGCCCAGGCGGTGCAGCAGGCCGGGCTGACGCTCGCCGGATGGATTGCCAATGATGTGATGCCACCTGGCAAGCGTCATGCTGAATATATGGCGACGCTAAAGCGTGCGCTTGCGGCTCCGCTACTGGGGGAAATTCCCTGGCTGGCAGAAGAGCCGGAACGAGCATCGACTGGTCGTTATATCGATCTTAGCGTTTTGTCTCTGGCATCCACCAGTCGTTGATTAGCGGGTCGCTGAATTGTGTTATTTGCCCTTGAGCCACGTTGCGTCCACGATGTAACAAGCAATAGCAGTCGGCGACCCGACGAATGAACGGCAGGCTCTGCTCCGCGAGCATAATGGCGATGCCAAGCTCCTGGCTTAGCCTCACAATCAGATTCCCCAGTTTGTGGATATACGCCTGGCCACTTCCTCGCGTCGGCTCATCGAGGATCAGCAGGCGCGGGCGAGTGACCAGTGCACTGGCGAGTGCAAGCTGGTGCTGATTTTCCTCCGACAATGCCACCCCTTTGGCCTGACGCAGTACAAACAGCTGTGGAAACAGGCGGTAAATATCGCTGCTGTTCATCGCTTCGCTTTCCTCAACCGCCTGGCGCGCAATGTGCAGATTTTCCTCTACCGTCAGCTGCGAAAAAATTCGCCGTTCCTGCGATACACAGTTAATACCCAGCGCAATGCGCTTTGCCGCCGGAATCTGAAGCAGATCGCAAGGTGGTGCGCCAGCCTGATGCCAGAACATGGTTCCGCTCTCAATCGGTAAATTGCCTGTGATGCAATTGGCCAGCGTGGTTTTTCCCATCCCTGGAAGACCCAGCACGGCGGTACATTTGCCGGGCAACAGGTCGAGATCGACATCCCAAAGCGAGTGTTGATTACCGTAATAGTGATTCACTGCACGAAGACTCAACATAGATTTCTCCCTCATGATGATATCCGCCTCGCGGGCTGATGGTCGGGAGAAAACTGCAAATCTCTTGCCAGAAGCGGAATTAGGGGAAAATACAGCAGAATAGCGTATTGAGCGGGTTGCGGTATCCGGCTTGTTGTGGATGAGAGCCGCAGTGTGCACATTGTCAGTGCCTGGTGGCGTTGTGATGGTGCAGGCAGGAAAATGATGAAAATGCGAGCAAGATCTCGGCTATCCCAGGTCGCTTCGTTAGCTGATAAATATCAAAAAATAGCGATAATTTTTTTTTATCCCACCAGAAAAGATCATCAGGACGTTTTTGCCAGGCTACAGTCCGTACGGGCTGGAGGCAGTTATCCACTATTCCTGTGGATAACCTTGTGTATTAGAGTTAGAAAACACAAGGTAAGCGAGAGAAGACGCGGCCTGCGACTAAATTGATGCGAAAGACGGCTTGAGATAATAATCATTAAATTACAGTGTGTTAGATAAATGCAATGGCTGTCGCAGAAGTGTCATGTGTTGCCACAAAACTTTCATCGGGTAGCTTGACAAATGTTAAAAAAGTCATTGGTTTGGGGATAACACATTTTTGCTGGTGTTTTATCTTGCCTGCGGACAAATTTTAGCCTGTAGTCACGGCCATTTTGCTGGCGTAACAGAAATATTCTGGCGCGTTACTGTTTTTTCATCCAGTATATTTTACTGGCAAAATATACTGCTGCGAGTAAAATTACACACCTGCCCGCCCATTGCTTCAGGTAGCTGCTCATGAGTAAACCGTTCAAACTAAATTCCGCTTTTAAACCCTCTGGCGATCAGCCTGAGGCGATACGTCGCCTGGAAGAAGGTCTGGAGGATGGTCTGGCGCATCAGACGTTGCTGGGGGTGACGGGGTCGGGGAAAACATTCACCATCGCGAACGTGATTGCAGACCTACAGCGCCCTACCATGGTGCTGGCCCCCAATAAGACGCTTGCCGCGCAGTTGTACGGTGAGATGAAAGAGTTCTTCCCGGAAAACGCGGTGGAGTATTTCGTCTCCTACTACGACTATTATCAGCCGGAAGCCTACGTGCCAAGTTCTGACACCTTCATCGAGAAGGATGCTTCGGTTAATGAACACATTGAGCAGATGCGTCTGTCAGCAACCAAAGCGTTGCTTGAGCGACGGGATGTCGTCGTCGTAGCGTCGGTTTCCGCGATTTATGGTCTGGGTGACCCGGATCTGTACCTGAAAATGATGCTGCACCTGACGGTGGGGATGATTATCGACCAGCGCGCGATCCTGCGTCGTCTGGCGGAGCTGCAGTATACTCGCAACGATCAGGCATTCCAGCGCGGGACCTTCCGCGTGCGCGGTGAAGTGATCGACATATTCCCGGCGGAATCTGACGACATCGCGTTGCGCGTGGAACTGTTTGATGAAGAGGTCGAACGTTTGTCGCTGTTTGACCCACTTACCGGACAGGTCGAATCCACTATTTCGCGCTTTACCATCTATCCTAAAACGCACTACGTGACGCCGCGCGAACGTATTGTTCAGGCGATGGAAGAAATTAAGGTTGAGCTGGCAGAGCGGCGAAAAGTCCTGTTGGCAAATAACAAACTGCTGGAAGAACAGCGCTTAAGTCAGCGTACCCAGTTCGATCTGGAAATGATGAACGAGCTGGGTTACTGCTCGGGGATTGAAAACTATTCCCGCTATCTGTCCGGGCGTGGTCCGGGCGAGCCGCCGCCGACGCTGTTTGATTACCTGCCTGCCGATGGCCTGCTAGTGGTGGATGAATCTCACGTGACTATCCCGCAAATTGGCGGCATGTATCGCGGTGACCGGGCGCGTAAAGAAACCCTTGTCGAATACGGATTCCGTCTGCCGTCGGCGCTGGATAACCGTCCGCTTAAATTTGAAGAGTTTGAAGCGCTGGCCCCGCAAACCATCTATGTTTCGGCGACGCCGGGCAACTATGAGCTGGAGAAATCCGGTGATGATGTGGTCGATCAGGTCGTAAGACCGACCGGCCTGCTGGATCCGGTCATTGAGGTGCGCCCGGTGGCGACTCAGGTTGACGATCTGCTATCTGAGATCCGCACCCGTGCGGCGATTAACGAACGTGTGCTGGTCACCACGCTGACCAAACGGATGGCGGAAGACCTCACAGAATACCTAGAAGAACACGGCGAACGGGTGCGTTATCTGCACTCTGACATCGATACCGTGGAACGTATGGAAATCATTCGTGACCTGCGTCTGGGCGAGTTTGACGTGCTGGTGGGTATCAACCTGTTACGTGAAGGTCTGGACATGCCTGAGGTCTCCCTGGTGGCGATTCTGGACGCAGACAAAGAAGGATTCCTGCGTTCTGAACGGTCACTTATTCAGACCATCGGTCGTGCGGCGCGTAACATCAACGGTAAGGCGATTCTTTACGGTGATAAAATTACCGCCTCTATGGCTAAAGCGATTGGTGAAACCGAACGTCGTCGTGAGAAACAGCAGCTCTATAACGAAGAACACGGTATTACGCCGCAGGGGCTGAACAAGAAAGTGGTCGATATTCTGGCGCTGGGTCAGAATATTGCGAAGACCAAAGCGAAAGGCAAAGGGAAGTCACGCGCAGGCGCGAAGTCTGAGGTTGTCGAACTGGATATGACGCCAAAAGCGCTGCAGCAGAAGATTCACGAGCTGGAAGGGCAGATGATGCAACACGCGCAGAATCTCGAATTTGAAGAGGCCGCGACAATCCGTGACCAGTTGCATCAGTTGCGCGAGTTGTTTATTGCGGCATCGTAAGACGGTGTCGGATGCGGGGTGGATAGCATTCGTAGGCCGGATGCCGGAGCAAATCGTTTTGTAGGCCTGATAAGCAAAGCGCATCAGGCATTGTTTGATGCCGGAGCAATTCGTTTTGTAGGCCTGATAAGCGAAGCGTATCAGGCATTGTTTGATGCTGGAGCAATTCGTTTTGTAGGCCTGATAAGCGAAGCGCATCAGGCAAATCCGTTCAGCCCAGCGCCTGCACTGCTTTCTCCAGCGCACTATGCAATAGCTGGCGGTCATGGCGGTAGGGAATATCGCTGGCTTCCAGCACTTCCTGGATCACAACGCGGTCGGTAACGGCGGAAGCATCCACTTTCGGCCCCACAACCACCGCATCAATCACTTTCTTCCCGACGTACTGTTCAATAATGGCCAGCTTATCGCTAAGCGTCAGGCTCGCTGCTGGCAGGCTTAATTCGCGCCCAAGATTGCCTATATAGACCATCGGAGCCGGTGTGCGACGTAATGCCTGTGACATTTCATCGAGTAACAGAATCGGCATCAGGCTGGTGTAAAAACTGCCGGGGCCTATCAAAATTAAATCCGCTTCAGCGATAGCCTCAACGGCCTCCCGTGTAGTCGGGACTTTTGGCGAAAGCATCAGTTCCTGAGGTGGGACGGTGAGCTGATCGATATTCACTTCGCCATAAACTTCGTGTCCCTGGTCATCAATGGCCATCAGATCCACCGGCAGCTCCGACATCGGAATTAAATGTGCGTCAACTTTCAGCAGGCTACGAATTAAATTGATAGCTTCCAGAGGCCGCACGCTGAGATGATCGAGCGCCTTTAACATTAGATTTCCGAGGTTATGCCCGGAAAGTTCGCCATTACCGCCAAAACGATACTCAAACATAGCGGATGCAACGCTGGGTTGGGTAATTAACTGGTTCAGACAGTTACGCATGTCTCCCCAGGCAATCCCTCCTTCAGAGCGACGAATACGACCTGTCGACCCGCCGTTATCGGTGGTGGTGACGATACCCGTCAGGCGGGAACCTAATGGGGAAAGAGAGGAGAGAACGCGTCCTAATCCATGCCCTCCGCCGAGAGCGACAACGCGGTCCAGATCTGCCAGCGTGCGAGTGCGCATATATTTTCCTGATATCAATTGATCGGCGCTACAGTAACGTAAATAGCGTGTTTTCAGCAATTATCCAGTCGGCATCTGCCGTAATTTTTTTCTGCGATCTACTCCTTTCTGACGACACTCACCTGATGGCAAGATGATGTATATCAATGCAAAACTGTGATTTTTGCTTATTCTGTAGCGAAATTGCACGATCATGTCGCTATATACATATTTATACAGCGAAAGTGTACATGGCAAAAGCGCCATTTACACGCTAGTATCGGCATAACCACAAAGTACTCTTAATAATTTGAGTTGTCGGAAGCCAACGCATCTGCAACTCGAAGTATGATGAGTATAAACACTCTAGCCTCTGCACCTGGGTCAAATGATACGGTGCTTTGGCCGTGACAAGACTTGAAAAAGTTTGTCACCAGGGCGCAGGAAGAAATGACTACGTCTCCCGTATTTGGAAAGGTGTACATGGGCTCTCAACTTACCGATGCTTTCGCACGTAAGTTTTACTACTTACGTTTGTCGATTACCGATGTGTGTAACTTTCGTTGCACCTACTGCCTGCCGGATGGCTATAAGCCCGGCGGTGTCACCAATAACGGCTTTTTAACCGTTGATGAAATTCGCCGTGTCACGCGTGCGTTCGCCAGTCTGGGAACGGAAAAAGTGCGTCTGACGGGGGGCGAACCTTCACTGCGTCGCGACTTCACTGACATTATCGCCGCCGTGCGCGAAAACGACGCCATCCGCCAGATTGCGGTAACCACCAATGGTTATCGTCTGGCGCGCGATGCTGCCGCCTGGCGCGATGCCGGACTGACCGCGCTCAACGTCAGCGTCGACAGCCTCGACGCCCGTCAGTTTCACGCCATTACCGGACAGGACAAGTTTCAGCAGGTGATGGCAGGCATTGATGCTGCCTTTGATGCCGGTTTTGAAAAAGTGAAAGTCAACACCGTGCTGATGCGCGACGTAAACCATCATCAACTGGACACCTTCCTGGCGTGGATCCAACCTCGACCAATCCAACTGCGTTTTATTGAACTGATGGAAACGGGCGAGGGCAGCTCTCTCTTCCGTAAACACCATATTTCCGGACAGGTACTGCGCGATGAGCTGCTGCGTCGCGGCTGGATCCACCAGATCCGACAGCGTAGCGACGGCCCGGCTCAGGTTTTCTGTCATCCTGATTATGTTGGCGAAATTGGTCTGATCATGCCTTATGAGAAAGACTTCTGCGCCACCTGTAATCGTCTGCGCGTTTCCTCTGTCGGCAAGCTTCATCTGTGTTTATTTGGTGAAGGCGGCGTAAGCCTGCGTGATTTGCTGGAAGACGATGCTCAGCAACCGGCGCTGGAAGAACGTATTTCAGCCGCGCTGCTGGAGAAAAAGCAGACCCATTTCCTGCATCAGAACAATACCGGTATTACGCAAAACTTATCTTATATTGGCGGCTGATCGCTAAAAGGAGTTTTTCATGAGTCAGGTAAGCGCTGAATTTATCCCGACACGCATTGCTATTCTTACTGTTTCCAACCGTCGCGGCGAAGAAGATGATACCTCCGGCCATTATCTGCGTGACTCGGCGCAAGAAGCGGGTCATCAGATTGTCGATAAGGCGATTGTCAAAGAGAACCGCTACGCCATCCGCGCCCAGGTTTCTGCCTGGATTGCCAGTGACGATGTACAGGTGGTGCTCATTACCGGTGGCACTGGTTTAACCGAAGGGGACCAGGCGCCGGAAGCGCTGCAACCGCTGTTCGACAGAGAAGTCGAAGGGTTTGGCGAAGTATTCCGTATGCTGTCGTTTGAAGAGATTGGCACCGCGACGCTGCAATCCCGCGCGATTGCCGGGGTGGCGAATAAAACGCTAATTTTTGCCATGCCGGGTTCGACCAAAGCGTGTCGTACTGCCTGGGAAAATATCATTGCGCCGCAGCTCGATGCCCGTACGCGTCCGTGTAATTTCCACCCACATTTGAAGAAATAAGTATGTCGCAACTGACTCATATTAACGCCGCTGGCGAAGCGCATATGGTGGATGTCTCCGCCAAAGCGGAAACCGTACGCGAGGCGCGTGCGGAAGCATTCGTAACCATGCGTAGCGAAACGCTGGCGATGATCATCGACGGCAGTCACCATAAGGGTGACGTTTTCGCCACGGCGCGTATTGCCGGTATTCAGGCTGCCAAACGGACCTGGGATCTTATCCCGCTGTGTCACCCACTGATGCTGAGCAAGGTCGAAGTCAATCTTCACGCCGAACCGGAGCACAACCGCGTGCGCATTGAAACGCTGTGTCGCCTGACCGGTAAAACCGGCGTTGAAATGGAAGCGTTAACGGCAGCCTCCGTGGCGGCGTTGACCATCTACGATATGTGCAAAGCGGTGCAAAAGGATATGGTGATTGGTCCGGTGCGTTTGCTGGCAAAAAGCGGCGGCAAATCGGGTGATTTTAAGGTGGATGCACATGATTAAGGTTCTTTTCTTTGCTCAGGTACGGGAACTGGTGAACACCGATGCGTTAGAAGTTGCCGCCGAGTTTGCAACGGTAGAAGCGCTGCGCAAGCATCTGGCGGCGCAAAGCGATCGCTGGGCGCTGGCGCTGGAAGACGGCAAGCTGCTGGCGGCGGTGAATCAGACGCTGGTCAGTTTTGACCATCCTCTTAACGCGGGTGATGAAGTCGCTTTCTTCCCGCCGGTAACCGGAGGCTAAAATGGCTGAAACGCGAATTGTTGTTGGCCATGCGCCGTTCAGCGTCGGGGATGAGTATCCCTGGCTGGCAGAGCGCGATGAAGACGGCGCGGTAGTCACTTTCACCGGTAAAGTGCGCAATCACAATCTCGGTGACAGCGTTAAGGCGTTAACGCTGGAACACTATCCGGGAATGACCGAAAAAGCGCTGGCGGAGATTGTCGACGAAGCGCGTTCGCGCTGGCCGCTGGGTCGGGTGACGGTGATTCATCGCATTGGCGAACTGTGGCCGGGTGACGAAATCGTTTTTGTTGGCGTAACCAGCGCGCATCGCAGCAGCGCGTTTGATGCCGGGCAGTTCATTATGGATTACCTGAAAACCCGCGCGCCGTTCTGGAAACGCGAGGCTACGCCGGAAGGTAAGCGCTGGGTTGATGCCCGCGACAGCGATAAGCTAGCAGCAAAACGCTGGTAGAGTACAATTGTTGTAGGCTCATACTGATTCAGGAGATTGTCATGGACCGATTCCCACGATCCGATTCTATTGTCCAGGCCCGTTCCGGCCTGCAAACGTATATGGCGCAGGTGTACGGCTGGATGACCTGCGGACTGTTGCTGACGGCGTTTATCGCCTGGTATGCGGCAAATACGCCCGCGGTGATGATGTTTGTCTTCTCCAGCAAAATCACCTTCTTTGGCCTGATTATCGCTCAACTGGCACTGGTGTTTGTCCTGTCCGGCATGGTGCAAAGGCTGAGCGCGGGTATGGCGACCACGCTGTTTATGCTCTATTCGGCATTAACCGGGTTGACGCTATCAAGCATCTTTATTGTCTATACCTACTCGTCTATCGCCAGCACCTTCGTGGTCACTGGTGGGATGTTCGGGATCATGAGTTTGTATGGCTACACCACCAAGCGCGATCTGAGCGGCTTCGGCAATATGCTGTTTATGGCGCTGATCGGTATTGTGCTGGCTTCGCTGGTTAACTTCTGGCTGAAGAGCGAAGCGCTGATGTGGGCGGTGACCTATATCGGGGTGATAGTGTTTGTCGGTCTGACCGCCTATGACACGCAGAAGCTGAAAAATATCGGTGAGCAGATCGACTTGCGCGACAGCTCCAATCTGCGTAAATACGCGATTCTTGGGGCCCTAACGCTGTATCTGGACTTCATCAACCTGTTCCTGATGCTGCTGCGTATTTTCGGCAATCGTCGTTAATTGTCTGTTGCCGGATGGTATAAAAAGTAGGCCGGATAAGGCGTTACGCCGCATCCGGCACTATATACATCCTCATTTCGCCATCGCCTTCTCGTTCTTTGCCCGTAGCTTTTTCGCCCGACTCTCCAACAGCAAATAACACATCAGCGCCAGCAGTAGCGGAATAAAATAGTACAGCACGCGATACGCGAGCAGGGCAGCAATGATCGTGCCCTGAGACGTATTCTCTCCCGCCAGCAGCGCCATAAACACCGCCTCCAGCACGCCGATCCCCGCCGGAATATGCACAATAACCCCGGCAATACTGCTTACCAGCAGCACGCCAAGCACGAAGAAATAGTTAATATTCTGACCCAGCAACAACCAGATAATCGCCCCCATAACCATCCAGTTAGTCCCGGATATCGCCATCTGCGCGAGGGCAAATTTCCAGGAGGGGAGCACCAGCTTTTGGCCCTTGATGGTGATGTGACGATGTTTAGCGAAGGTGCAAAACCACAGATAAACAACAATAATCAGCAGCAGCGCTATGCCTAAAATGCGCAATGTGCCTTCATCGATATACCAGTGAGCGGGCAGTTCGACGACGCCGAAGGTAAATATAAAACCGCCCAGCAGAATATAGCCCAGCCAGTTAGTGGTAATGCTCAGCGAAAAAATCCGCGTTATTGTGCCCCCCGGCAACCCGAGACGCGAGTATAGCCGATATCGCATCCCAATACCGCCCACCCAGGTGCTTAACGTCAGGTTGAACGCGTAACAGATAAACGACACCAGCATGACCTGGCGTTTTGCCAGCTTGTGCCCACAGTAGTAGCGCCCGAGCAGGTCATAACAGCCGTAAAGTAAATAACTGACGATCACCAACCCCACGGCGCTGAGCAGGGCGATCCGGTTGTAATCGCGAATTACCGTCCACACTTCCTGCCAGTTGACTTTGCTGGCATAAACGACCAGCAACACGATCACCGCAATAAAAAATAACCATGTGAGGATCTTTTTCGCTAACCGCCAGCGTCGGTGATTTTTTGCCATCAGGTTTTCCCTCCTGCATCCTCAGTTTGTATACGGTCCTGAGTTTCCAGAGCGGGCTGCGCGGGCGGCTCTACCTCGGCCAGGTGCGGGGTATGCGCCGGAAGCCAGCCGACCAGCGCCGGGAAGTGGCGTAAAAAGTGGAAGGCCAGCACGCTCTTAGTCAGGTTCCACCAGGTGCGTTTTGGCAGCATGGATTCATCAACCCGCTTGCAGTCCTGCGCAATAATAGGGTTCAGGTTGTCGCGCAGGGTCTGGTTAAACGTGCGGTCATGAATAATCAGATTCGCTTCCAGATTCAGCGACAGGCTCAGCGGATCAAGATTGCTGGAGCCCACCGTCGCCCAGTGATCGTCCATCAGCGCCACTTTGCCATGCAGAGGTTTACGGCGGTATTCGTAGACATGGACGCCACCTTTAACCAGATAGTTGTACAGTAGGCGGGCACCCACTTTCACAATCGGCATATCCGGTTCACCCTGCACAATGAGTTTTACCCGAACGCCGCGTCGTGCTGCTTTACGCAGGGCATGCAGCAGGCGATAACCGGGAAAGAAATAGGCATTGGCAATGATCACTTCCCGTCGGGCCTGGGTCAGCATTTTAAGATAGTGGCGTTCAATATCATCGCGATGCTCTTCGTTATCGCGCCAGACAAACAGCGCCTGCGCTTCGCCGGGGCGATGATTGTCGATTGCCCGGTGATGACGTCGCCACCAGCGCCGTACGGCGCTTTGCCCGGGCAGGTTTTCCAGTACAAAGTTCAGAATGTCAGCAACGACTGGACCTTCAACGCGCACGGCGTAATCTTGCTTAGCCTCCGGGCCGTAATCCGACATATGTTCAGCGGAGTAATTGATGCCGCCGACAAAGGCAACACGGTCATCAATGACCACTATTTTTCGATGCATACGGCGAAAGAGATTGGTGCGCATTCCAAAAAGACGCGGACGCGGATCGTAGTAGCGGAAAACAACACCGGCTACGGTCAGCTCTTCAACAAAACTGTCGCTCAGATCCGGCGAGCCGTAGCCATCCAGCAACACCTCTGCTTTGATTCCTCGTCGGGCGGCTTCGAGCAACGCGGCATGCAGCTGTTTTCCTACCGCATCTTCAAACCAGATAAAAGTCTCAAGGATAATTTTTTGCTGTGCCTGCTCAATGGCGTCAAATACGGCGGGGTAGAATTGATCGCCGTTTTCCAGCAGTTGAATTTGATTGCCTTCACGCCAGCCATATTTCATAAATGAATCTCCGCACTCAGAGGGGCATGATCGGACAAATGTCGCCAGTGACGCAGCGCAAGCGTCGTCGGGGTACTGGCATTCGCGTTTTTCACATAGATCCTGTCCAGGCGCAGCAGAGGAAACTGCACCGGAAACGTTCGCGCCGGGCGACCGTGGGCGCGGGTAAAAATCTCGTCAAGGCCAGCTTTGGCTTTCAACGGGCGATTGGCCGTTTGCCGCCAGTCGTTAAAATCTCCTGCGATGACCACGGGTTCCGCGTCGGGCAGGGCGTTGACCCAGTCTGCCAGCATAGCGAGCTGGGCCTGGCGGTGAGCTTCACGTAGGCCGAGATGCACACACATCACATGAATGGGGAGGGAGAGCATTGGCGGTACGATGCGGCAGTAAAGGACTCCGCGCTTTTCACTCGCGCCGACTGACACATCACGATTCTCATAATGCTCAATGGGATACCGCGACAACACCGCATTACCGTGATGTCCTTGCGGGTACACGGCGTTACGCCCGTAGGCGAAGTCGCTCCACATCGTGTCCGCCAGAAATTCGTAGTGCGTGGTGTCCGGCCAGTTTTCCACATGCAGTGGATGCACCTCGTGTGCGCCCATTACCTCTTGTAGGCACACAATGTCCGCACCGACCGTTCTGACGGCTTCTCGCAGCTCCGGCAAAATAAAACGCCGATTGAAGGCGGTAAACCCTTTATGAGTATTAATGGTGAGCACATTGAATGAAAACCGTTCTGTTTGTCTGGCCATGATTCTCCCGTTGGCGTCACTTTCCTGATTAAAATAGTGTAGTCGTCGTCACAAAAAGATGCGGTGTTGCGGAATTTTCCGTAAAGTCCGGTACTCTGAACAATTAGTCGAAAATCCTTCAGGAGAATAGCCATGAGGTGGCAACAACGTGTTCGTGTCGCAACGGGTCTAAGTTGCTGGCAGATAGTGTTGCATTTACTGGTAGTGGCGTTGCTGGTAATGGGCTGGATGAGCGGCAGACTGGTGCATGTCGGCCTGGGATTGTGCGTCGTGTACGGCGTTACGGTTTTATTGATGCTTGCATTGCAACGTCACCACGAACAGCGCTGGCGCGACGTGGCTGATGTGCTGGAAGAGTTGACCACGACGTGGTATTTCGGTGCCGCCATGATCGTGCTGTGGCTGCTGTCACGCGTGCTGCAAAACAACGTCTTGCTGGCACTGGCGGGGCTGGTCATCCTTGCCGGACCCGCCGTGGTCTCGCTGCTGGCGAAGGACAAAAAGCTACATCACCTTGCGTCTAAACATCGCATACGCCGCTGATCCGGTCGTGGCCGCTATCACTAATAGCGGCCACAAGCTTCCCCAGACAATCTGCAGACTCGCATCTTTCAGGTAAATCTGTTTCGTGATGTCCGTAAAATGGCGGATCGGGTTTATCCACGTCAGATTCTGCAACCAGACCGGCATGTTTTCGACCGGTGAGACATAGCCCGAGAGTAAAATCGCCGGCATCATAAACACAAATACCCCGATAAACGCCTGCTGCTGGGTGGCGCACAGTGACGAAATCAGCAGACCAAAGCCAACCAGCGACAGCCCGTAAATCACCATTGTGAAATAGAACAGCCCCAATGAACCGGCAAACGGAATGTGATAAGCCCAGATACCGATCGCCAGCACAATGGTGGCCTGAAAAGTAGCCACAATTAGCGCGGGTACAGCTTTACCGATAAAAATCTGCCAGGTGGTAAGCGGGGAAACCAGCAGTTGATCCAGCGTGCCTTGCTCGCGCTCGCGGGCAACCGAGAGTGAAGTAACGATCATTACGCCGATGGTGGTGATCATGGCGATCAGCGACGGAACCACAAACCATTTGTAATCCAGATTCGGGTTATACCAGTTACGCACTACCAGCTCGCTGTTGTTCGGTTTCGGCTTGCCGTCCATCAGCTCCTGCTGATACTCCTTAACGATTTGCTGCAGGTAATTCGCGGCAATTTGCGCGCTGTTGGAGTTACGTCCGTCGAGGATAATCTGCATGGGAGCCTGCTGGAAGGTATCCAGATTACGCGAAAAGTTGGCCGGGAAACGCACCAGTAGCAGGGCTTTTTGCGTGTCGATGGTGGGCTGGATCTCCTGCGGGCTTTTCAACAGCAGAACATGCGTAAAGGCGCTGGCGCGGGCGAAGCGCTGGGTTAGCTCTACCGAATGTTTACCGTTGTCTTCGTTATAGATAGCGATAGTGGCGTTGGTGACTTCCAGCGTTGCCGCGAACGGGAACAGGATAACCTGAATCAGCACCGGTAAAATCAGAATGGCTCGCGTCTGCGGTTCGCGTAACAGCGATTGCAGCTCTTTGCGAATTAATGTCCATAAGCGATGAAACATGCCTGTCCTCTCAGTCCAGTTTGTAGGCCTGATAAGCTAAGCGCATCAGGCATAATGCCGGATGGCGACGTGAACGCCTTATCCGGCCTACGGCTACAATTATCCATACACGAATTTAATCCAGCCGACGTTTGGTTTTGAGCCACGTCAGGCCAATAAACATCACCGCCGAAGCGATTAAAAACAGCACGTTGATAATCAGCACCACCGGAATATTTCCCGCCAGAAACAGGCTTTGCAGGGTGCTGACGAAATAACGCGCCGGAATAATGTAGGTTACCGCCCGGATAATCGCGGGCATGCTGTCTATCTGGAAGATAAATCCCGACAGCATAATCGAGGGCAGGAAGGCGGCGTTCAGTGCGACCTGCGCGGCGTTAAACTGGTTGCGGGTGATGGTGGAAATAAGCAACCCCATGCCGAGCGTACTGAGCAGAAACAGGCTGGTAATGAAAAACAGGATCAGCAACGAGCCACGGTAGGGCACGCCAAGAATAAACACCGACACCAGCATACACAGCAGCATCGCCAGCATGCCCAGAAAGTAATACGGGATCAATTTGCACAGCAGCAGCTCGACGCGGGTGACTTCGGTAGACAGCAGCGCTTCCATGGTGCCGCGCTCCCATTCGCGCGCCACCACTAATGAGGTGAGGATGGCGCCAATGACCGTCATGATGATGGTGACCGCCCCGGGAATAATAAAGTGCTGGCTGATGGCCGCCGGGTTAAACCAGTAGCGGGTTTGCACGTCGATCAAAGGTTTGAACG
Source organism: Citrobacter sp. B72 (assembly GCF_016894305.1). NCBI lineage: Bacteria > Pseudomonadati > Pseudomonadota > Gammaproteobacteria > Enterobacterales > Enterobacteriaceae > Citrobacter > Citrobacter sp. B72. Next base: position 3,260,860 of record NZ_CP069801.1, on the reverse strand, counting down.
ATTCCCCACGATCTTCTGCCCGCTGTTGCTGCCAGATTTGCCAGATGCCTTCGACATAACCCTGCACAAAGTTGGCGGTATTCGGTTCGCTGCCGTCGGTGATCACCTGGATCGGGGCGACATCGTTAGGTCGCGCCATCTGCTGGGCAAAATCCACTGGGATCACCACCAGACCGCGAATGCGCCCGGCCTGCATTTTCTCAATCAGTTCCTGCCGATTATCGCTGATGGTGGCGTCAATATACGGCGAACCGGTCATGGTATGGGTAAAATCCAGCGCCTCTTCACTCTGCTGTTCGAGCAAAATCCCTACCCGCAGCTTGCTGGAGTCGAGGTTGATCCCATAGCCGAAGATAAACAGCAGCAGCAGCGGGATCACCACAGCAATCAGCCAACTGCTGGGATCGCGGACGATCTGGCGCGTCTCTTTCACGCACAGCGCGCGGACGCGACGCCAGGAGAGAGCGGAGTTACTCATGCGTATGCTCCTTATCCCAGTCATTGATTAGCGTGATGAACGCCTGTTCCATGGTCGGGTCCGGCGTGTCGCTGTCGGCAGCCTGAGCCTTCAGGTCGTCTGGCGTACCGCTGGCTATCAGTTTGCCGCGATACACCAGCCCGATACGATCGCAGTATTCTGCCTCATCCATAAAGTGGGTGGTCACCATCACCGTGACGCCTTTTTCCACCATGCTATTGATATGCAACCAGAACTCACGACGGGTGAGGGGATCGACCCCGGAAGTGGGTTCATCAAGGAACAGAATGTCGGGTTCATGCATCAGCGAGCAGGCCAGCGCCAGACGCTGCTTAAAGCCCAGCGGCAGTTCGTCGGTGGCGTGGGAAGCGATACTTTTCAGGCCAAATGCCTCGCTCATACGATCGATTTTCTCCTTCTGCGCCCGACCGCGCAGGCCGTAGACGCCGGAGAAAAAGCGCAGATTCTGTTCAACCGTCAGGTTACCGTACAGGGAGAATTTCTGCGCCATATAGCCCAGATGCTGACGCGCTTTGCCGGAGCTGACTTTCAGGTCCATATCCAGCACCAGCGCTTTGCCGGAAGTGGGGACCAGCAGGCCGCACATCATTTTAAAGGTGGTGGATTTGCCCGCGCCGTTGGGGCCTAACAGACCAAAAATCTCGCCGCGTTGCACGGCAAAGTCTACGTGGTCGGTAGCGGCAAAATCGCCAAATTTCTTGGTCAGCGCTTTGGCTTCGATCACCGTTTCGCCAGGCGTGCCTTCCACGGTATGCAGGATAGCGCCCAGCGGGGACTCCGATGTTCCGGCTCCGCCGAGTAAATCGATAAAGGCGTCTTCGAAGCGGGGGGCTGTTTCGTTGATGGTTAGCTCCGGCATGCCGTCAGCGTTTTGGATCTGCTGAGCAGTAGCCTCTTTTTTCAGGATTAAACGGACGGATTTCCCCTGAATCATTCCGTCGCTGACCAGCGGCAGCTTTAACGCGCGTTGCAGCAGTCGGCGGTTGTTTTCCTGTGGACTGCTCATCAGGAAGCTGCGACCTGCCATGGTTTGCGTAAGCTGAGTAGGATCGCCCTGGTATAACAGTTCACCTTCGTTCATCAGCAGCACATCACGGCATTGCTCTGCTTCATCCAGATACGACGTACTCCAGAGGATCAGCATGCCGTCCCCGGCCAACTCGTGGACCATTTGCCACAGTTCGCGACGGGAAATAGGGTCGACACCCACGCCTGGCTCATCCAGCAGCAACACTTTGGGTTCGCCAACCAGCGTACAGGCAAGCCCGAGCTTCTGCTTCATGCCGCCAGAAAGCTTGCCAGCCAGTCGTCCGGTAAATGGTCCCAGCGAGGTGAATTCCAGGAGTCGGGCAAAGGTTTTTTCTCGCGCTTCACCGGTGACGCTGCGTAAGTCGGCATAGAGATTGAGGTTCTCCATGACGGTTAAATCTTCGTACAGACCAAATTTCTGCGGCATATAGCCCAGCACCGCATGTAGTGCGCTGTCGTCTTTGATGGGGTCAAAACCAATCACCGCAGCACTTCCGGCATCAGGTTTTAATAATCCCGCCAGCATTCGCATCAACGTAGTTTTGCCCGCGCCGTCCGGCCCGACAAGCCCGGTCACGTAGCCCGCATGGACGGTACAGTCGAGCGGGGCGACGGCCGGTTTTTCCATTCCGGCAAAGTTTTTCGTCAGCCCTTTAAGCGTAATGACGGCGTCATTCATGCCGTGCCTCATCGCCAAACTTTATCGTTACCGGCATTCCCTGGCGCAGCGAATCGTCCGCGTCGGTGACGACAATTCGCAGGCGATAAACCAGGTCGGTACGCAGGTCAGGAGTCTCGACCGTTTTCGGGGTAAATTCGGCGGTAGGAGAAACGAAGCCGATTTTGCCGTGATACGGTTTGTCCGGGCGGCCATCGGTATAGAGCAGGATCTCACGTCCTGGCTGCGCCTGGCTCAGATTTCGTTCGTCAACGTAAGCACGAACCCAAACCGGACGCGTGAGCGACAGCGTCAGTACCGTGCCCCCTTCGTTCAGCATGCTGCCGGGTTCAACTGCACGGGTGAGAAGCGTGCCGTCAGACGGCGAGGTCAGCGTGGTGTCATGCAAATTAAGCTCTGCCTGTGCCAGCTCGGCCTGAGCTTGTTCGAGCGTGGCTTTTGCCTGCTCGATGTCCTGCACACGATTACCGCTGCGATATTGCGTGAGTTTATCCTGCGCGGATTTCAGCGAAGCTAACGCCTGATCGCGAGATGAACGGGCGTTTTCCAGATCGTTGGCTGAAATGGTGCGGCTTTTCCACAATCCGACCTGCCGATTGTAAAAGTTCTGCGCGTAATCATAGGCGGCCTGCGCCTGTTTGACTGCCGCCGCGGTTTGCGCGATCTCTTCTTCGCGATACCCTGCCAGCATCAGATCGTATTGCGCCTGTGCGGCAGCTACATTGGCTTTTGCCTGCATCAATGCGTTTTCATACGGTGCACGGTCCAGTTCACCCAGCACCTGGCCGGCGGTAATCGCATCGCCTTCGTCAACCGCCAGCGAGGCCAGCCTGCCGCCGACACGAAAACTCAGGTTGACGCTACGGATATCGACATTGCCGTATAGCGTCAGGCCGTTATCTTGCCGACTCTGATACCACCACGTTCCACCGGCAATCACGGCAACGAGGGCCGCGATAACCAGCCCGAGAACGACAGGTTTTTTCATGACTCCAGACTCCTTTGCGTTAAACCTTGCAGAATAAGATCGATGTGACAGGTGATCGTTTGGTCAATCAGCGCGGTTTTATCCTCATCAAATTGTGACCAGCCTGTACGCAACAGAATGGTTTCTTTCCCCAGACGAAAAGCCAGCACCTCGCCGAGTATGGCGTGGGTATGCAGAATCATCTGGGTATCGTTGGCATCGCCACCGGTATAGGCGGCAATCAGGCGCGTCAGATGTGTATGCAGCGGATTGATAACCTGGTCGTGCACCAGTTGATAAGCCGCGGTGGGGGAAAGCTGTTCGCGCGAGATAAATTTGCTCAGGTTAACGGTGTCGTCCTGAGTTAACAGCATGATCATATTTTTGCAGGCGCGCAGGATCAGTTCGCGCATCGCGCCACGGTCCGGCTCTGGTTGGGCGAATAAACGCTCGGCCTCTTCAGCGTGCGGGCGAAACTGTGCACCGATAAAATCCGCAATCCACTGGGCGCAGGCGAGATATAAATCCTCTTTTGAGCCAAAATAGTAGGTGATAGCCGCAATGTTTTGCCCGGCCTGTGCAGCGATATCGCGCGTCGTGGCGTGCAGACCATACTCGCCGAATTGCGCCAATGCGGCGGCAATGAGCTGGTTCTTCGCCTGTTCACCTTTGGTTGTCATGGTGGGTGTATTCATGGCACGACTCTGATCTTAATCAATCGATTGATTAAGATTATGACTGATGTGCAGCCTTGTCCAGTCCGAAGCATTATTTTCCAGTGAAGGGATAATTTATGCGGCACATCACAAAAACTGCTACACTCCGCCCCTTCATGACATTGTGGTTTTTGTCATCTCTATTGTATGTATCTCCCTGAAAACGACACCGGTAACGGTCAGGGCGGTTCGGAGTTGTTATGTCTTTTGATTCCCTTGGTTTAAACCCTGAAATTTTACGTGCCGTTGCCGAGCAGGGTTACCGTGAACCTACCCCTATTCAGCAGCAGGCTATTCCTGCCGTGCTGGAAGGCCGCGATCTGATGGCCAGCGCCCAGACCGGTACGGGGAAAACGGCAGGTTTTACCCTGCCGCTGTTACAGCACCTGATCACCAATCAGCCGCATGGTAAAAGCCGTCGTCCGGTTCGTGCGCTGATCCTCACGCCAACCCGCGAACTGGCGGCCCAGATTGGCGAAAACGTCCGTGATTACAGTAAGTATCTGAATATTCGCTCGCTGGTGGTCTTCGGCGGCGTCAGCATTAACCCGCAGATGATGAAGCTGCGTGGCGGCGTAGATGTGCTGATCGCCACTCCGGGTCGTTTGCTCGATCTGGAACACCAGAATGCGGTGAAACTGGATCAGGTTGAGATCCTGGTACTGGATGAAGCTGACCGCATGCTGGATATGGGCTTTATTCACGATATTCGTCGCGTTCTGGCAAAACTGCCGGCAAAACGTCAGAACCTGCTGTTCTCGGCAACGTTCTCTGATGACATTAAATCGCTGGCCGAAAAACTGTTGCACAACCCGCTGGAAATTGAAGTGGCGCGTCGTAATACCGCGTCAGAGCAGGTTACTCAGCACGTTCATTTCGTTGATAAAAAACGTAAACGCGAACTGCTATCTCAGATGATTGGTCAGGGCAACTGGCAGCAGGTGCTGGTGTTTACCCGTACCAAACATGGCGCGAACCATCTGGCAGAGCAGCTGAATAAAGACGGCATCCGCAGTGCGGCTATCCACGGTAATAAATCTCAGGGTGCGCGTACGCGTGCGCTGGCTGATTTTAAATCCGGTGATATTCGCGTGCTGGTAGCGACCGACATTGCCGCGCGTGGTCTCGACATTGAAGAGTTACCGCACGTGGTGAACTACGAGCTGCCAAACGTCCCGGAAGACTACGTGCACCGCATTGGTCGTACCGGTCGTGCGGCCGCTACTGGCGAAGCGTTGTCTCTGGTGTGCGTCGATGAACACAAGCTGTTGCGTGACATCGAGAAGTTGCTGAAAAAAGAGATCCCGCGTATTGCGACGCCAGGCTACGAGCCAGACCCGTCCATTAAAGCTGAGCCGATCCAGAACGGTCGTCAGCAGCGTGGCGGCGGCGGTGGTCGAGGGCAGGGCGGAGCAGGGCGTGGACAGCAGCCGCGTCGTCAGGATGGCGGAGCGCCAAAAGCGAAACCGCGTAGCGGCGAAGGCAAACCGGCAAGTGATAAACCTCGTCCACCGCGCCGTCCGCGCAAACCGTCTGCAGCGCAGTAATTCACCTTGCTGTATGGCAGTATAAACATGCTATCCGGTCTACACACTGTGTAGGCCGGATAGGTCAATCACTCCCCCGAACTTTGCGATTTCAGCACGATTGAGCAGGTATATCGTCCTGCCGGGTGAATCGAAATCGTCGTCTCAAATACTTTCCCGTCCCTGTCCAGATAACGACGCACGATTCTCATTGCTGGTGAATCAGGAGCTACATTGAGAATCTTTGCCACCTTTTTGGGCACGCCGACAGCCGTAATGGTCTGATGCACCTCATGGCTTTTAATACCGTAATGGGTTTCGATCAAATCGCTGATTAACGAGTGTGGGTCGTCACGGATGTACGTACGCAGTTTGGCGTAATCCGTGCTGGCATAGCTGTCCGTCCAGCAGATTGGCGCGTCGGGGTTTTGCGCATCTTCGCGAGTGCTGGCAATGTGCAGCCAACGGGAACCTGGCGGGCAGCCAATCATCTGGGACAACTCTATGTCCGCCACAATCTCATCGATTTTCTTGATGACGCGCAGATTGTTTTTGGCCAGCAGCAACAGATCCTCAAGATGCGATAGCGGGTGATTGACGCCGTTAGCCTTAGGTTCGCAAACGCGAGTTCCCGCGCCTTTACGCCGTGATATCAGACCTTGTTCTGTTAATTCCCTTAACGCCTCACGCATGGTGTGGCGGCTGACCTGCCATGTTTCACACAGTTCCATTTCCGTAGGAAACAGCGAACCGGGGGCAAAGGTTCCCACCGCAATTTGCTGCGCCAGTTCACGTGCTATTCGCTTGTACAGAGATTCTTTCATCGCAGTTTCATCAAAATATTAGTGATCTTTATCACGAAAATTTGTACGGACTATTCCCTACATTTCTTATGAATACTATAAATGTCCGTACATTTAAATGTACGGACATTTGTTTATGTCTGGACATTGTGGCGGCATTTGAATATCCAACAAACTGCCGTAAACACGCATCTTATCATTATCAGATTTTCCAGGGGGATTTATGGCTTCGAATGTACTTGATTCTGTTCTGTTCAGGGACTCTTTCGGCACACCGGCGATGCGCGCTGTGTTTGACGATCGCGAGCTGGTGCGCAAATACGTGGAAGTGGAAGTGGCATTAGCCAAAGCCCAGGCACGCTGTGGTGTGATACCCGAGGCTGCGGCGCAGGAAATTGCAGAAAAATGTAATGCTGACACGCTCGATTTTGATTTATTGCGCCATGAAACCGAAATTGTGGGTTATCCGATCCTACCGCTGGTGCACCAGATTTCTAAACAGGCAGGCGAGTCCGGCGGTTATGTGCACTGGGGGGCCACCACTCAGGACATTATGGACACCGCAGTGGTTCTGCAAATTCGTGATGCTTTTGCGCTCATTGAGTCCGATATGGACAAACTCCGCGCCACGCTGGCCGATCTTTCACGCCGCTACCGTGATACGCCGATGGCCGGGAGAACCCATTTACAACAGGCTTTGCCCGTGACATTCGGTTACAAAGCGGCCATCTGGCTGGATATGTTTGAACGCCACGCGGAACGTCTTTCCCAGGCGCGTCCTCGTGTATTGGTCGGCGAATTTGCGGGAGCGGCCGGTACGCTGGCATCGCTGGGGGATAAAGGGCTGGCGGTACAAAAAGCGATGATGGAAGAGCTTGGGCTAAATGTCCCAACATCCACCTGGCACGTCGCGCGTGATGGTTTTGCCGAAGCGGCGAACCTGTTAGCGGTGATTACCGGGTCGCTGGGCAAGATTGCCTACGACGTAATGCTGCTGGCAGCAAATGAGTTTGGCGAACTGTATGAGCCGTTTGTTAAAGGGCGTGGCGCCAGCAGTACCATGCCGCAGAAACGCAACCCTATTTCCAGCGAGCTGATGCTGGCCTGTGCCAAAGGTGTTCGCCAACAGGCAGGGTTGATGCTTGATGCGATGGTGCAAGATCTGGAGCGTGCAACCGGGCCGTGGCATGCCGAATGGATTGCTATCCCAGAAAGTTTCGTGCTCAGTGCGGGGGCATTGCATCAGGCCAACTTTATGCTGGCGGGGCTGGTGGTTGATGAAGATGCGATGAAACGTAACCTCGGCATGACTAACGGATTGATTGTGGCTGAAGCGGTCATGATGGGGTTGGCTCCGTATATTGGTCGTCAGGATGCACATGACGTGGTGTATGACGCCTGTCGTATCGTCAACGAACAAGGTGGACGATTGGCTGATGTGCTGAATGCGATGCCGTCCGTCTCTGAACGACTGGACCCACAGTTGATTGAAAAACTGACCGATCCGGCAAATTACCTTGGAATGGCGCCAGCGATGGTGGATCAGGTATTAGCAAGATACATGTCGCGGAAATGAATGCTCTCGGGCTAACGGAATAAGGATATTTTTATGTCAACGAATTCTGTCACGGGAAAATCCATTCTGTCGTTCCTGATACCGCTGGCGATAGGCGCGATCGTTTGGTTTTATCCTGTTCCTGACGGTCTGACGCCTCAGGCCTGGCATATGTTCGCGATATTTGCCGCGACCATTGCCGCCATTCTTACCCAGCCGCTCCCTTCGGGGGCGGTGATGTTGATTGCACTTTGCGTGGTTATTTTCACCAAAACATTGCCAGAGGCAAAGGCGCTGTCAGGGTTTGCGTCCGGTACGGTATGGCTCATTTTCTGTGCCTACGTCTTGTCTCTGGGGTTTGTGACGTCAGGACTGGGGAAACGTATCGCGTATAAAATGTTATCGCTCTTTGGCGGCAGCAGCCTGGGTATCGCTTACTCACTGGGAGTTTCCGACCTGATTATGGCTCCGGCAATGCCGTCAGTAACTGCGCGGTCCGGGGGCATAATTTTTCCCATCACTCGTTCTATCAATGATGTGTTGGGCTCCGCGCCGGGGGTAACGGGTAAGCGCATTGGCGATTTCTTAATCATGGTGTGTTTCCAGTTTACGCCGATTACCGGGGCGATATTTCTCACCGGGATGGCGGCGAATCCACTGGTAGCGAGCCTGGCGAAATCGTCATTGGGTATAGAGATAACCTGGGGCGGATGGTTTATTTCTGCAGTGGTCCCTGCGATGGTTTGTTTCTGTCTGATGCCGCTACTGGTCTATAAATTATTGGATCCTGAGCTTAAGCGTACGCCAGAGGCAAAAGCGATGGGTAAACAGGCGCTCGGTGAGCTCGGTTCGATGAGCTGCAACGAGAAAAAGGTCGCGTTTGGTTTTGTGCTGGCGCTGGTCGGCTGGGGCACCAGCCTGATTACTGGATTGTCTGCTACATCTGTCGGGTTGGGGCTGGCTGCTTATCTGTTCGCTTCGGGTGCCGTTAGCTGGAAAAGTCTGCTTAATGACCATGCGGCCTGGGATACGGTTATCTGGTTTAGCGTCATTATTAGCCTGGCGACCGGACTTGCCGATCTGGGCTTTATTAAATGGATGACAATAAAGTTAGGCAGTGGCATTCAGGGTTTTGGTGCGATCGAGTCCTTTATTGTGCTGGGGATCCTTTACATTTACGTCCATTATCTCTTTGCTACGGCGACCGGGCACGTAGCTGCGCTGTATGCTCCTTTCGCGGCCACGGCGATCGCTGCGGGTGCACCGCCGATGATGGTCGCTATTTGCTTCGGCATCTTTAGTAATCTGATGTGGGGGAATACCGAGTATGGTGGCGGACCTGGTCCTATTTATTTTGCCCAGGGCTATTTTGAACGACCGCGTTTTTACAAAATTAACCTCTGTGTGGTAACGGCAAATGTGATTATCATTTTTGCAGTGGGCATGCTGTGGTGGAAGCTGCTGGGATACTATTAACCGACACGTTTATTCGGCCTGCAATATACCTGACTGTAGGCCGGATAAGGAGTAAGCCGCCATCCGGTAATTTAAGCCAGAGCTGCGAAGCGCTTTCCAGAATGGGGGAAAAAGGTACATCCAACGCCTGAAATGTGCCACAATAGTGGCTGTTTATACAGTATTTCAGGTTTTCTCATGGCACTTACGGCTGCGCTAAAAGCGCAAATCGCCGCCTGGTACAAGGCGCTTCAGGAACAGATCCCCGACTTTATTCCCCGTGCGCCGCAGCGGCAGATGATTGCTGACGTCGCGAAAACGCTCTCCGGGGAAGAAGGGCGGCATCTGGCGATTGAAGCACCGACTGGGGTGGGGAAAACCCTGTCGTATCTGATTCCCGGTATTGCCATCGCGCGTGAAGAACAAAAAACGCTGGTGGTCAGTACCGCCAACGTCGCTTTGCAGGACCAGATCTACAGCAAAGATTTACCGCTGCTGCGCAAAATTATCCCCGACCTGCGTTTTACCGCTGCGTTTGGTCGCGGACGCTATGTCTGCCCGCGTAACTTAGCGGCGCTGGCCAGCACTGAACCCAATCAACAGGATCTGCTGGCTTTTCTCGACGATGACCTGACGCCCAACAACCAGGAAGAACAAAAGCGCTGTGCCAGGCTAAAAGGCGATCTCGACAGCTACAAGTGGGACGGGCTGCGCGACCACACCGATATTGCTATCGACGATGGACTCTGGCAGCGTCTGAGCACCGATAAAGCCAGCTGTCTGAATCGCAACTGTCACTACTATCGTGAATGCCCTTTTTTTGTCGCCCGCCGGGAGATTCAGGAAGCTGAAGTGGTCGTGGCTAATCATGCGCTGGTAATGGCTGCCATGGAAAGCGAAGCCGTTTTGCCGGAGCCGAAAAACCTACTGCTGGTACTTGATGAAGGCCACCATTTGCCGGATGTCGCGCGCGATGCGCTGGAGATGAGCGCAGAAATCAGCGCCCCCTGGTATCGACTTCAGTTGGATCTATTTTGCAAATTAGTGGCTACCTGCCTGGAGCAGTTTCGCCCGAAGACCACGCCGCCACTGGCAAATGCCGAGCGTCTGAACGGTCACTGTGAGGAGCTGTATGAGCTGATTTCATCGCTCAATAACATTCTTAATCTGTATATGCCCGCAACCCAGGAGGCAGAACACCGCTTCGCGATGGGCGAATTGCCTACGGAAGTGATGGAGATTTGTCAGCGTCTGGCAAAGCTAACAGAAATGCTGCGCGGTCTGGCGGAACTGTTCCTCAACGATCTCAGCGAAAAAACCGGCACTCACGATATCGTGCGCCTGCATCGGGTTATTTTGCAGATAAACCGGGCGCTGGGCATGTTTGAGGCGCAAAGCAAACTGTGGCGGCTGGCATCGCTCGCGCAGTCGTCAGGCGCGCCGGTGAGTAAATGGGCGACGCGCGAGGTGCGTGACGGGCAGATCCACGTCTGGTTCCACTGCGTGGGGATCCGTGTGAGCGATCAGCTCGAACGACTGCTGTGGCGTAGCGTCCCGCATATTATTGTCACTTCCGCAACGCTGCGATCGCTCAACAGCTTCTCGCGTTTGCAGGAGATGAGCGGTCTGAAGGAAAAAGCAGGGGACCGGTTTGTCGCGCTGGATTCACCGTTTAATCACGTTGAACAGGGCAAAATAGTCATTCCGCAGATGCGCTACGAACCGTTAATTGATAACGAAGAGCAGCATATCGCGGAAATGGCCGCCTATTTTCGCGAACAGCTGGAGAGTAAAAAGCATCAGGGCATGCTGGTACTCTTTGCCAGCGGTCGCGCGATGCAGCGTTTTCTTGAGCACGTTACCGATCTGCGCCTGCTGTTGTTGGTGCAGGGCGATCAGCCGCGCTATCGTCTGGTGGAGTTGCACCGCAAACGGGTGACCAACGGCGAGCGCAGTGTGCTGGTTGGGCTGCAATCTTTTGCTGAAGGTCTGGACTTGAAAGGCGACCTGCTGACTCAGGTGCACATTCACAAAATTGCTTTTCCGCCTATCGACAGCCCGGTGGTGATCACCGAGGGTGAGTGGTTGAAAAGTCTGAACCGCTACCCCTTCGAGGTGCAGAGCCTGCCTGCGGCGTCGTTCAATTTGATCCAGCAGGTTGGGCGACTCATCCGTAGCCATGGCTGCTGGGGAGAAGTGGTTATTTATGACAAGCGTTTATTGACCAAAAGCTATGGCAAGCGTTTACTGAACGCGTTACCCATATTTCCGATAGAGCAACCTGCTGTGCCAGACGTTATAGTAAAACCAAAAGAAAAAGCGAAACCCACGCGCCGCCGTCGGCGTTAACGATGCGAGCAACAGGCAAGGAGTTATCGATGGATTACCGCAAAATCATTAAAGAGATTGGGCGAGGAAAAAATCACGCGCGTGACCTGGATAAGGATACTGCTCGCGGACTGTATACCCATATGATGAACGGCGACGTACCTGACCTTGAGATGGGCGGGGTACTGATTGCGCTACGTATCAAGGGCGAAGGTGAAGCGGAGATGCTGGGCTTTTACGAAGCGATGCAAAACCACACCATTCGCCTGACTCCGCCGGTAACCAAACCCATGCCGATTGTCATTCCCAGCTATAATGGCGCACGCAAGCAGGCGAATCTGACTCCGTTGCTGGCAATTTTACTGCACAAGCTGGGTTTTCCAGTAGTGGTGCACGGCGTCAGTGAAGATCCAACCCGCGTGCTGACAGAAACCATTTTCGAACTGATGGGCATTACGCCAACGCTGCATGCGGGACAGGCACAGGCAAAGCTGGATGGTCATGAGCCGGTGTTTATCCCGGTGAGCGCGCTGTGTCCTCCGCTGGAGAAACAGCTGGCGATGCGCTGGCGCATGGGTGTGCGTAACAGTGCACATACGCTGGCTAAATTAGCCACGCCGTTTGCTGAAGATGCCGCGCTGCGTCTTTCCAGCGTGTCCCACCCGGAATATGTTTCGCGCGTGGCGAAGTTCTTCGGCGATATCGGTGGGCGCGGCCTGTTGATGCATGGTACCGAGGGCGAAGTGTATGCCAACCCGCAGCGCTGCCCGCAGATAAGCCTGATAGATTCATCCGGTGTGCGAGTGCTACAAGACCGACAGAGCGAGATGCCTGACGAGCCGGTACCGCTACCGGTAGCAAAAGACCCGGAAACCACCGCGCGCTGGATTGAGCGTTGTCTGGCTGGCAGTGAGCCTGTTCCGGCATCGTTGAAAATCCAGATGGCCTGCTGCCTGGTGGCAACCGGTGAGTCCGCCTCACTGGCTGAAGGACTTGCCCGCGTCGAGCAAAGTTTCTAAACCATTTGTTATCCCGACGGGCCTGTTGCCTGGCCTGTCGGTTCTCTCTTTTCGGCAATGTGAAATTTCTGCACGTTTATTGACCTCCAGCGCACCGTGGCGCAGCATAGTTTGTTGAAAAATAAGAAACACAACAAACACGCGACACAACAGGAGATAACAATGAACAGTGGACATCGCTTCCATGTGCCAACGCTGCACGCCTTTATCCAGGCCGTTTTTCATCAGATGGGAAGCAATGATCAGGAGGCGCGGCTGGTGGCCGACCATCTGATAGCCTCTAACCTCGCCGGTCACGACTCCCATGGCATCGGTATGATCCCAAGCTATATTCGTTCATTCTCGCAGGGGCATCTGCAGATCAACCGTCATGCCAAAGTGGTAAAAGATGCGGGGGCGGTGATTACACTTGACGGCGACTGTGCGTTTGGTCAGGTGGCGGCACACGAGGCAATCACGCTTGGAATCGAAAAAGCGCGTCAGTACGGAATCGCCGCCGTGGCATTACATAATTCGCACCATATCGGCCGTATTGGCTACTGGGCGGAGCAATGTGCGGCGGCAGGTTTTGTCTCGGTACACTTTGTGAATGTGGTGGGGATCCCGATGGTCGCACCGTTTCATGGCCGCGATAGCCGTTTTGGAACCAATCCCTTCTGCGTCGTATTCCCGCGTAAAAATACCTTCCCACTGTTGCTGGACTATGCAACCAGCGCCATCGCGTTTGGCAAAACCCGTGTGGCATGGCATAAGGGCGAGCCGGTGGCTCCAGGATGCCTGATTGATGTGGCGGGTGTTCCCACTACCGATCCTGCGGTAATGCAGGTTTCTCCGCTGGGGTCGTTGCTGACTTTTGCCGAGCACAAGGGGTATGCGCTGGCGGCGATGTGCGAAATTATGGGCGGTGCGCTTTCTGGCGGTAAAACCACACATGAAGAGAGCCTGCAGACCAGCGCGGACGCCATCATTAACTGTATGACCACCATCATTATGAATCCACAACTGTTCGGCGCGCCGGACTGCGACAACCAGGTCGCGGCATTTGCTGAGTGGGTGAAAGCGTCGCCGCATGCTGAAGATGCCCCGATCCTGTTGCCTGGGGAGTGGGAGGTGAATACTCGCGAGGAACGGCTGGAACACGGTATTCCGCTGGATGCCGGAAGCTGGCAAGCGATTTGTGAGGCAGCACTGCAAATTGGGATGCCAGAGGCCGTGTTGCGGGAATTTTGCCAGCGGCTGAAACAATAGGCAAAAAAAAGCCCGTCCAGTGGCGGACGGGCAAACAAAGGGTAACAAACAGGGTCAATGAGGGTTGGAGCATTGGGTCGTACAGGTAATCTTTCGGTTATTTATAGATAACCGCGGTGCCGCTCATTTTGTCTTTGCCGATAGCGGAAGTGATGCTGTACCCAGTTGCGCCAGCAGCATTCGCTTTCTCAGCCAGTTTGGCTTCCAGGCCGTCCAGCGTAGTGGCGCCGTCAGCAGATACCACACCAATTTTGTTCATGTTTTGCGCCTGAGTAGAGGAAACCGGCTCGGCAGCGAAAACGCCAAATGACAGGGTAGACAGGGCGATGGCAGCAACAGCAAATTTGATATTTTTCATGATTAATCTCTCGCAGGGTTGTTCTGTTAGTCAGTGTTCTTTAAGAAGACGTTGTTCCGTCGATGTGATAAGTATCACGTTTTTTTTGGTGAGAGAAAATCGAATAGAATTGACGACATCAATCAAAAAAATTGAATGACAAATAACTTATTGAATATTAATAAATTCGAGTGAGGGATTTACAGTTCTTGTCATTGCGCTTTACAGAGAAGGCGACAACGGCACATTTTGCTACACAGGGTGCAAAAAAGCGTGCTCGTAAAGGAAATCGTATGCGCTGAAACTTTTGGTAAAGATAAGTCAACGTAGCTGGCTGTCTTTCGAACCTCTGCGATTATATCCTGAAAATGATGCGCTATGTGAATCTTTATCCTGTTGGCAGGTGATGCACAAGCGTACCCCTGGCACGGCCTCACGTCTGGCCTGAGGGATAGGATTGCCGCATTCTTCGCATTCATACAGACTTTCCCCCGTCGGTAACTCACCGCGAGCGCGGGCAACAGCATCTTCAATAGTATTGTTGATCTGTTCGTTAACCGCGTCGTCATTTGCCCATCCGGATGCCATGTGTATCTCCTGCTGATGTCTACAGACTAAGTATAGCGAAGGTGATGGCTGAAAAACGACCACGCGCCAGCAGTATCAGATTTCAGACCATTCGCGCAGCAGGTTATGGTAGAGATTGAGTAATGACAGGATCTGGCTGCTCTCCCCATGGCGAGCCTTCAGGGATTGAATGTTTTTATCCAGTTCAAAAAGCATGGCGCGATTTTTGTCGTCACGGACCATCGACTGTATCCACATAAAAGACGCTACACGAACGCCATGGGTCACTGGCGTGACGCAATGTAGGCTGCTGGAAGGGTAAAGCACCAGATCGCCTGCCGGAAGCTTCACCGCATGCTGGCCGTAAGTATCATTGACCAGCAGTTCTCCCCCTTCATAATCATTCGGGTTACTCAGGAATAAAGTTGCGGAAAGGTCCGTGCGCATCCAGCCGTTTTGCGGATGGCTACGCACCGCACCGTCAACGTGAAAACCGTAGGTCTCGTTGTCCTGGTAGCGATTAAACAGCGGTGTGGAGAGCGTTTTCGGTAGTGCTGCGGCGAAGAAAAGCGCGCTGTTATTTACCGCAGTCTGTACCGCCTGTTGTAAAACGCCGTAGCGTTCACTTTGCGTATTCACCTGCTGGTTGTTTTTAACCTGCGCCCCCTGAGCGCCGGTGGTTGCGCGGCCATCAACCCAGTCGGCAGCGTCCAGTTGTTCGCGAAACCAGGCTACATCCTGCGCCGACAGAACGCCGGGAATGTGGTACATCATCAGTGTTTCTCCTGAAAGTGGGGCTTACGCCCCACGCGATGGATTAGAAATGCATATTGGCGGTGAGCAGGAAAGTTCTTGGCTCGCCCGGATGATAGCGGTATCCACTCTTGTTTATGGAAGATACATAATCGGTGTCGAACAGGTTATAGACGTTTAGCTGGAAATCGAGATTGCGATTCACGCGATAGCCCAGTTTGGCGTCAGCGACCCAGTAACCTTCAGTGTAGGATGGCGTACCCACCGCACCGTCGGAACCGCGATGCATACTGCCCACGTAGCGAGCGCCTGCGCCAACGGAGATATCATCGGTAGCCTGATACTGGTTCCACAGCGTGAATGCATGTTCCGGTGTATATGGCAGGGAAGAGGATCCATCTTGAGCAACATTTTTACCGCTGTGGATGGTCGCGCGTTGCTGGGTGTAGCCACCAATAACCTGCCATGCGGGGGTGATGTTGCCTGCTACCGAGAGCTCGTAGCCTTCAACACGTTTTTCCCCATACTGGGAATAGGTACCGTCGTCGTTCTGCTCAACTTCATTCTCAATATCCGTGCGGAAAATTGCAGCGGTTAACAGCAGGCGCTTATCCAGCACCTCCCATTTGGTGCCGATCTCGCTGGTTTTCGCTTTCTGCGGTTTGAAATCGGTACGGTTCGCACTGTTACCGCTGCCGCCCTGAGCAAGAGCAAAGTTGCTGCCGCCCGGCGGTTGCTGAGAAACGGCATAGTTGATGTAAACGTTACCGTTATCGGTCAGATGATACAGCGCGCCCGCTTTCCAGTTCACCAGATTGCCTGATTTGGCAGTATCCACAGTGGTGACCGGGGAACCTTTGGCCACACCTGTCGGGCACGCGACTGCGCCGCGACCGGAAGCGCCACAAGCGGTGGCACTGTCATATTCAGTGCGGTAATTGTCGAGGCGAATACCACCGTTCAGCTCGAACTCACGGGTAATTTGTAGCGTATCGAAAGCATATACACCGAAGGTGTCTGTTTGCCCGTTAGCGTTGGCGCCGTTACGAGACAATCCGCCGATATTCACGTTGCTGTCGGGGTGATAGATATTCACCGGTGGTGGGGTGATCGGCACCACGCCATAGTTGGTTTGTGTTTCGCGCGTCAGCTCCACGCCGGTGCTGATGTCATGACCGATGGATCCCGTGTAGAACGTTGAGGTCAGGTTGGTCTGGTTGGTCAAGATCTTATTGCTGACATCCTTGGTATTTGCCAGGCGTGACCAGGTCCAGCTGTCGACGCTGCTGGTGGGTTGGGTGATGTTAGACGCGCCGCCCATCACCGCCGTCATCAGATAATCCTGTTTAATGCGCGACCAGCGGGTGGTGTTGCGAATAGTGGTGCTGTCGTTCAGGTCATGTTCAAAACGTATCGTCGCGGTATCGGTTGTCGAATCGTCGTAATCCGAGTTTGTACCGTAGAAATTATGCGTGTCCACTTTGCCTGAATGATTCAGTGCAGAAGTCCCCGCAGAAGGTGCGGAGTATCCCGGCAGGCCAATGGTAGGGATGCCGCCATCCGGTGTGTTGTGTTGGGTGACATGCAGATAGTTCAGGTACAGTCGGTTCTCAGTCCCTAAGCCAAAAGCGAGAGAGGGGGCCACACCGTAACGTTCATTCTTAACATTATCGCGACCAGCATCATGCGTTTTTTCACCCATCAGGTTTAAACGTGCGGCGGTGGTCTCGCCGATGACCTGGTTAATGTCCAGCGTACCACGGCGGAACCAGGCGCTACCGACGCTGGCCGATGCATCGATTCCTGAGTCAGTGCGTGGCTGCTTGCTGATCATATTGATAGAGCCAGTCGGTGCGCTACGTCCATAGTCGGTACCGGAAGGACCTTTGATTACTTCCACCTGTTCGGTATTGAAGGTGTCGCGCGTGACGCTGCCAATATCACGGATACCGTCGATATAAATACTGTTCGAGGTATCCGCACCACGCATGTAAACCGCGTCACCGGTGCTGGAGTTACCGTTCTCACCGGCGAAAAATGCGCCAACGCCCGGGACGTTTTTCAGCGCGTCGGTCAGATTTGTTGCGCCTTGATCCTTAATCACCTGCTCAGAAATCACCGTCATGGTGCGGGTTGTATCCGCCACCGGACGGGAGAATTTAGGGTCGGCAGACTGTGTTGGGGCGTACAGCGAAGGTTTGGCCGCTTCAACGATCAGAGTGTCTTCTTGTTTTTTATCCTGGTCGTCCGCAGCGACAGCCTGAGCTATAGGGGACAGGCCAATGCACAGACCGGCAAAAAAAGTCAGTGAGTGAAAGCTACTGGACGGCAAGTTGCGATTTTTATCCATGTTAATGAGCGACTTATTATTTTTTGAGTGGACGGTTTCACTCGCGCGAAGGGACATCTCTATGGATGTTATACCCTGCAGGCCTCGCGGAAATGAATGTGTAATTGATAATGATTTTGATAAGCATTACTAATCAGTGCGACGTTTTAGCATTCATTAATTCAAAAATAAATACATTTATTTACATTGGATTCAAAATGCCAACATATTGATTACAAATTGAACTGCAATGAAGTGAACAGCGCGCAGAAAACTGCATCCGGGACGAATGCAGTTGGGCTATGGAAGGGGGTTACTTATAGATAGTTGCGGTGCCGTACATCTGATTTTTACCGCCTGCAGAATTAACGACAAAGCCTTTTGCCCCTTGCTCTTTCGCTTTCTCTGCCAGCTTGTCTTCCAGGTCGCTCAGATTAGAGGCGCCGGTAGCGGATACGGTGCCGGAAGCTTGTAGCTGACCGGTAGCTGGGCTGGTGTATGGCTGTGCAGCAAAGGAGGCAAATGTCATGCCGGTAAGTACGGTAGCGGCAAGTAATGTGAGGCATTTCTTCATGGTGATATCCTCTGAGAAACAACAGGTGGTGCCTGATAAGTTTAGGCCGCCTGCGGATGATATTTACCGCAAAAAATCGATGATCAGTCGTCTGTTTTTTGAACGATTTATTTGCCATGAAACAGGCATAAAAAATCAAATTTCCTTGATGAGTGTGTTTACCGCGTGGCGTTATGCGGGTATCTTACGCCGCTGTTAAAAGGAGAATGCTATGTCCCCCCAGAAACCGGGAATACACCCACGCAACCGCCACAATGGCCGTTATGATCTTGCGACTTTATGCCAGGTTACGCCCGAGCTGACGCAATTTCTCACCCTCACGCCCGGCGGCGAGCAGAGTGTTGATTTCGCGAATCCGCAGGCAGTAAAGGCGCTCAATAAAGCACTGCTGGCGCATTTTTATGCGGTGAAAAACTGGGATATTCCAGATGGTTTTCTGTGCCCGCCGGTGCCTGGTCGTGCTGACTACATACACCATTTGGCCGACCTGTTGGGTGAAACCAGCGGAACCATTCCGGCAAATGCGAGCGTGCTGGACGTGGGAGTGGGGGCAAACTGTATTTATCCACTGATCGGCGTGCATGAATATGGCTGGCGATTCACGGGTAGTGAAACCAGTAGCGAAGCGTTTAACAGCGCTCAGGCGATCGTCAACGCCAATCCGGGATTAACCCGTGCTATTCGTCTGCGTCGCCAGAAAGATGCAACGGCAATCTTCAACGGCATCATTCACAAAAATGAGCAGTATGAAGCCACATTGTGTAACCCGCCATTCCATGATTCTGCGGCCTCAGCCCGTGCCGGAAGCGAGCGCAAACGCCGTAATCTGGGACAGGACAAAGACGATGCACTGAACTTTGGCGGACAGCAGCAGGAGCTGTGGTGTGAAGGCGGTGAAGTGGCGTTCATCAAGAAAATGATTGCTGAAAGCCAGGCCTTTGGTCGCCAGGTGATGTGGTTTACTACACTGGTTTCTCGCGGCGAGAACTTGCCTCCGCTGTACCACGCATTAACGGATGCGGGCGCGGTGAAAGTGGTCAAGAAAGAGATGGCCCAGGGACAAAAGCAGAGTCGCTTTATTGCCTGGACCTTTATGGATAACGATCAGCGTCGTCGTTTTATGGCGCGTAAACGCTAAAGCGTTGGCTCGGTTGGCGGTAGTGGTTCGCTTGCCGCCGACGCAGGACCATTCCCTGGTGCAGGTAACACTTGATACGTCTGTACCGGGGCGCGTATTTTGGCCAGATCGAAGTATTTCTTCACCTGGCTGTCGAGCGCAAAACGTACCGTCCACTGCTTCAGCGGTAAGGTGGTAAACGAGACCCGTAGCGTGAATGCCGTATTGGTTAATCCTACAATCCCGGCAAACGACGGTTCGCCGATAATCAGCCCGCGAATATCATCTTTTTCCATCACCGCAGCAACCGCGTCTTTCAACGCCTGATTCGCTTTATCCGCATCCTCATGGCGGTCTACGTCGTAATTGGCGACGACCGATCCAATTCCACGCACAAAGTTGGCGAAGGTCGTTATCGATGACCAGGGAATAATATGGTACGCCCCGGTGTCCTGACGCACGCCCACAGAACGAATGGACATTCGTTCAACCGTACCGGTGAGTGGACCGATGGTCACTAGGTCGCCGGTGTTCATGCCATTTTCAAACTGAATAAAAATCCCGGTAATAATATCTTTTACCAGCGTTTGCGAGCCGAAAGAGATTGCCAGCCCCAGCGCCCCGGCCCCGGCCAGCAATGGGGCGATATTAACGCCAATTTCCGACAGCACAATCATGATGGTGATCGTGCTGATGATCACCGCCAGCGCGTTGCGAAACAGCGTCAACAGGGTTCGGGTACGAGCGCTGGGTAGCGGGCGGCCATGAATATCGGAAGCCAGGCGATTTTCAATCAGGCTGGCGAGGATCGTCCAGCCGATGGCGGAGAAGAATAAAATCAGCGCGATACGGATCAGAATATCCACCGTTTTTTCTCCTGCGCCGTAATGCAGCCAGTTCCAGAAGTCGAACAGTCCCCAGGCATTCAATAGCAGCATGACCGCAACGCACACCGTCAGGATCCTGGCCACGCTTAACGCCGTCGACAGCCAGCCATTCAGCCGCTTTTGGAGTTCCGGATAGTTGCGCTGGGTGTGTGGCGAAAGGGTAATAGTTTTGGCTATCCAGCGGGAAAACATGCCGGAAACAAAGGCGGCAATTCCAATGATTACCAGGCTGCGCAGCGTAGCGCCCATCATGAATTTCAGGCTGTTGCCCGGATCAAACAGTGAAAAGAAAAACAGCACAATGAAGTAGGCGCTGGCCAGCCAGTGCCATACCAACGCAAAGGCGCGGATAAACAGGCTGAAAAAAGCTAACGATCTTTCTGCCAGATTCTGTAAATGCAGCGTTATCTCTTTCTTGTTTCTGAAAATCAGGTACAGCGCCCATAGCGTGATACACAGCATGATGATGACGTTGGCCATCGCGCCGACCTGCACATTGACCTGATTGGAGATAATGGGAACGGCAACTATAAGCCCGTAACCAATCAAACTGCTTAATGAACTCAAACGCCGATTCCAGTAGCGCGCACCGGCATCCTGAATGTTAAACGGACGCAGTTCGGCCACTGTTGGGCAAAATATCAGACGCAGAATGGCTTTGAAGAACTCAATCAGGGCAAAGGCATTGAGAAACAGGCTTTGCTGAAAGGCGATGGTGCGACTGCCGGCGTTCATTCTGTCGCTCAGTATCTGCCCGACAAACAAT
The DNA here is from genome assembly GCF_016894305.1 of Citrobacter sp. B72. NCBI lineage: Bacteria > Pseudomonadati > Pseudomonadota > Gammaproteobacteria > Enterobacterales > Enterobacteriaceae > Citrobacter > Citrobacter sp. B72. Next base: position 3,239,706 of record NZ_CP069801.1, on the reverse strand, counting down.
GTCAGCGCCAGCAGAAGCAAATCAATAATGAATGCGCCAACGATCATTGCTGGAAGCTGCAGCCAGTTGCTGCGTTCGCGGTTTTTCCGCCGCGCCCATTGCCCCATTTTGCGATACAGCGGCAGCGCGCACAGGCGGATCAGCCAGTAAAACCCGAACACTGACGCCGCCAGCATTAAAAAATGAGTCAGGGCATTGGTGAACGTTTGCGGGTTAAAGGTCTTGTGCGGTGCATCGGTAATATTGCGATAAAGTTGGGCAAAGCGGCTGGAGAGCGCCTCACCGTAGTGCCGTGTGACATCCGTGACGTTTTCCAGCACCGTTTTTTCTTCTGTTAATGTGGGTGGAACAATGGTTGGCACCGGCTCGGCAGGGGGGGCAGTTGCCACTTTGCGTAACTGAACGATCAGTTCCTGACGTGAGGTGTCATTTTCCAGCACATCAGCCAGTGCGCCGTAGGCCGCTTTCTTCTGTTCAACATCCGGCTCCTTTGCCGGGGCGGTTTGTGCGTTGGTTGACGTTGGCGTGGTGACGCCTGGTATCGTCACTGCCTGAGTCGGAAGACTCAACAGACAAACAAAGATGAACAGGATCCAGCGCATGACTCCTCCCATGAGAAAATAAATTCAAAAGGATAAGTATAGATGTCAGAGCGGGAGGGAATTGAAATGAGAGGATTCTGGTGAAAAACCTCCCTTCGGGCGAAGGGAGGTTGAGCTATCAGGAAACGTGCTGCAAGAATTCCTGTAAGCGTTGGCTGGGGGGATTTTCAATCAGGGCCTGCGGATTACCGTCTTCGGCAATTCGTCCCTTATCAATGAAAATCAGGCGTGAAGCCACTTTTTCGGCAAAGCCAATTTCGTGGGTCACAATCACCATGGTCATCCCTTCTTCCGCCAAATCCTGCATCACTTTCAGAACTTCATGACGCAGTTCCGGGTCGAGTGCTGAGGTTGGCTCATCAAACAGCATCATTTTCGGCTTCACCGCCAGCGCACGGGCGATAGCCACACGCTGTTGTTGACCACCGGACAGTTCAGAAGGGTAGTGATGCGCACGCTCAGCCAGACCCACTTTCGCTAGCAGCTCTTTAGCCAGTTTCTCAGCCTGCTCTTTATTCGCCCCGCGTACGCGCTGCGGTCCGAACATGACGTTTTCCAGCGCCGTCAGATGCGGGAACAGATAGAACTGCTGAAACACCATCCCGGCTTCCTGGCGGATTAACCGCTCGTCTACCTTCGGATCGTTTACTTTCAGACCATCGACGATCAAATCGCCGGAGGTGATTTCTTCCAGTTTGTTAATACAGCGCAGCAGGGTAGATTTACCGGACCCGGACGGACCGATAATCACCACCACTTCGCCCTGCTGAATGTTCAGGTCAATATTGTGCAGCACCTGGGTTGGACCAAAGTGCTTAGAAACGTTTTTAAATTCAATCACAGGATTTTCATCCTTCTTTCCAGACGACGCAGAATGAAGCTCAGCACCAGCGTAATGATCAGATAGAACACCGCAACGGCGCTCCAGATTTCCAGTGCGCGGAAGTTACCGGCAATGATTTCCTGGCCCTGACGGGTCAGTTCAGCGACGCCAATGACAATAAACAGCGAGGTATCTTTTATGCTGATGATCCACTGGTTACCCAGCGGCGGCAGCATACGACGCAGTGCGAGGGGTAAAATTACGTGGCGGATTGTTTCTGTGCGTGAAAGTCCAAGCGCCAGTCCGGCTTCGCTGAATCCTTTATGGATTGAGAGCACCGCACCGCGGGTGATTTCCGCAATATAGGCCCCGGAGTTGATCATGATGGTGACAACGGCGGCGCTAAAGGGGTCAATGCGTAAATCGTTAAATGCCATTGGCAGAGCGAAGTAAATAAACATTACCTGCACAACGATTGGCGTACCGCGAATGACTTCGATAAACACCAGCGCTACGTGGTTGGCGATCCAACCGCCGAAAGTGCGCGCAAACCCTGCTGCAAGTCCGATTATCAGACCGCCAGCCAGACCGAGGACCGAGATCCACAGGGTCATTTTGGCGCCTTCAATCAAAAGCGGGATGGCGGGCCAGATGGCACTCCAGTCAAACTGCATATGTCGTTCCTGTTACCGTGGTGTAAATATTCAAATGCCCGTTTTGCCGGATGTGCTGTGCTTATCCGGCCTACAGGTCTCAAAAATCCAGGCGTAGGCCCGGTAAGCATCACGCCACCGGGCAACGCTGCCGGTTATTATTTAGGTTCAGTACCGAACCATTTTTTGTAGATTTCGTTGTAAGTACCGTTCTCTTTCAGCGTTTTCAGCGCGCCGTTCACTTTTTCACGCAGGTCGTCGCTGCCTTTCGGGAAGGCGATACCGTACTGCTGGGCTTCCAGCGATTCGCCTACAGCTTTGAACTGACCATTGCCAGCTGTTTTGATGAAGTAAAGAATGTTTGGTGTGTCGTGCAGTACAGCGTCTGCGCGGTTGGTGCCCAGTTCCATATATGCGTTATCGATATTCGGGAACTGACGCAGGTCTTTGGTTTTGATATTCGCTTTCGCGTAATCAACGGAACCGGTGCCGCTCTTAACTGCAACGACTTTACCGTCCAGATCTTTTACGCTTTTGACGTCGTTGTTATTCGCTTTCACCATCACTAACAGACCGCTTTTGTAGTAGCCGTCGGAGAAGTCGATCGCTTTTTTACGCTCATCGGTGATGGTGATACCTGCCAGTGCCAGGTCGATATTTTTGGTTTGCAGAGCCGGGATGATGCCGCTGAAATCCATCGGTTTCAGTTCATAATCCAGTTTCAGTTCTTTGGCCACGGCAGCCCACAGATCCACATCAAAACCAACGTATTTGTCACCCTGTTTGAATTCAAACGGTACAAACGCGGTGTCGGTTGCGACAACCAGTTTCTTGTCTGCGGCATGGGAAGACACCGCAAAAGCCAGGGTAAGTGCAGCCAGTGAAACTTTTAATACAGACTTCATAGGATTTCCTTTTATATCCACGGGGCGATCCCCTGCGAGAACATATGGCTTAATGAAAAAATCGTGCCAATTTTGCAACTCATTGTTTTAACAAGAGGGTGTCTCGTTTCTCTGCACAATAAGTAGGGCATAGCGAATAATCTGCACTGTTTTGGGGCACTCATTTGGTGCGAACCAGTCACGGTGCAAACGGTATGACTATTTAGCGTAAAAATTGTTGATAAAACAATCTTTCGTTAACGATTGTGTGAAGTGATTATTACAAATAATTTACTTTGGAGTGACGAATGATCAATGTTATGCACCATAGATGTGCAAAACCCCCGCCGAAGCGAGGGTTATATAGGTAATTCTTATGTCTGCTGTTACTCAATGTTGGCTTCGATAAACCACAGGAATTTATCGAGGTCGCGAGAAGCTGCGGTAAAGATATCCGCGGTATCTTCGTCTTTTGCTTCGCTGATAGCTTTACGTACGCTGTTTGCAACTACGGCATAACGTTCGGCCAGCTCTTTTAAGTGGTCCTGTACGCTATGGATATCCAGCGGGTAACTTTTCAGAGGCGTTTTGCTGTTAATAACCTGAGTTGTGCCCAGTGCCACACCGCCCAACTGTACGGCGCGTTCAGCCATGGTATCGAGGTGATCGGTCAGAGCTGTACGGAAGCCATCCAGCATTTCATGTACTGCAATGAAGTTTGCACCGCGCATGTTCCAGTGAGCCTGTTTGGTGATCAATGACAGGTCAATGAACTGGATTACTTGCTGATTCAGCAGTTCTACGGTCGCTTTCTTTTCGCTATCAGATACATCGTTGCGGGTATAAAGGAGGGCGGATGCTTTTGTTTTTACCAGTTTCGCGGTACTCATATTTTCATATCCTCTTGATATTTATGTCCCAACTCTTCAACGGAATTAAGTATAGCGCTAAATTTGGATTTTTGTTTCCGGTGTTGCCTATCACTTTAATAGCGAAGAAGAGGGTAAATATAAAATATCAAATAAAATCAATGTGATGAGTGTATTGTTACTTGCGTTGTGTTATTTTTATGTTAATTTTAAGATTAAATGAAATATGCGGATGAGAAAATTATATTTATTAGAATTATTATCACGCAGATTTACAATTGGATATTCTGCATGATTATGCAAACCATGCAGAATAATACGTGGTTAATTCACGTCGACTTGTTTTATTTGTGGCTCTTTACGAATAGTAAGCGTAGAGCCCATTGATGCGACAATAATGGCGCCCAGAGCAAGCGTCTGGATAAGCGTCAGTGTTTCACCGAGGAAGATCATTCCGGAAACCGCTGCCAGCGCGGGTTCCATGCTCATCAATGTACCGAAAGTACGTGTAGGCAGGCGCGTCAAAGCAATCATCTCCAGCGAATAGGGAAGCGCAGTAGAGAGGACTGCAATGGCCAGACCTAACGGCAGAATGGACCAGTGCCACAGGGCATCTCCGGCCTGGAGTGCGCCGATTGGAACAAATACCAGTGCTGCAATGAATGACCCTACCGCGACGGTTGCCGGACCGTGTTCCGCCCCGGCTCGCTGCCCGGTAAGAATATAGATGGCCCAGCAGGCGCCAGCCCCCAGCGCCAGCGCTGCGCCGGTTAAATCTACGTGAGAAACGTCCTGACCCAGAGGCAGCAGGAACCAAAGCCCGAGCACTGCCAACGCAACCCAAATGAAATCCACCGGGCGTCGGGATGAAAACAGCGCTACCGCGAGCGGGCCGGTAAATTCCAGCGCCACGGCGATTCCCAGTGGGACGGTTTGGATTGACAGGTAGAAAAGGTAGTTCATCCCGCCCAGAGATAGGCCATAAAACAGTAGCGGCAGGCGTTGTTCTTTGGTGAATCGTAAACGCCAGGGCTTAAAGAAAGCGATAAGAATGAGCGTACCCAGCGCAAGGCGCAGCGCGGTAACGCCCGGCGCACCGACGAGTGGGAACAACGATTTTGCCAGTGATGCTCCGCTTTGAATGGAGGACATAGCAATAAGCAAAACCAAAATAGGCAACCAGACTGGCGCTTTACGTGACAACCCCGGCATCCTTTCTCCTGTCAAATGATGATTACACGTCTCCATCTGTGCCACGCTTCAGCATTGTTACGACGCAGATGACTTTATGTATAGAAAAGTAAAACAGCGAGTGTAATGGAATTACGCTCAACTGGTTGAGTATTCGTTGAAAAAAAAATTGCTCAGTTCCGTACAATGGCATGAAAATGATGGATTAATAATCTGTGTGATTAGGAATGTTCTGGATGAATGTGCCATATTGTGCGCGCAATAATGGTATTTTCAGTTGAAAAAGTGATGTTAATTGAAAGAGATAGCGGGTTTTTGAAATGTTCTGTTACATGAAAGACCCCGTTAGACATCGCGAATCGCAAAGAGTTTCCCATCAATTTTTGGTATATTTAAAACTTAAGATTTACTTGAAGCACATTTGAGGTGGTTATGAAAAAAATTGCATGTCTTTCAGCACTGGCCGCTGTTCTGGCTTTCTCCGCAGGTACTGCTGTAGCTGCTACTTCTACCGTTACCGGTGGTTACGCTCAGAGCGATGCTCAGGGCGCAGCGAACAAAATGAACGGTTTCAACCTGAAGTATCGCTACGAGCAGGACAACAACCCGCTGGGTGTTATCGGTTCCTTCACTTACACTGAAAAAGATCGTACCGATGCTTCTGGCGACTACAACAAAACCCAATACTACGGCATCACTGCTGGTCCGGCTTACCGTCTGAACGACTGGGCAAGCATCTACGGTGTAGTGGGTGTTGGTTACGGTAAATTCCAGAACGCAGCATCTCCGGCTGACAACCACAGCACCAGCGACTACGGTTTCTCTTACGGTGCTGGTCTGCAGTTCAACCCGATCGAAAACGTTGCTCTGGACTTCTCCTACGAGCAGAGCCGTATTCGTAGCGTTGACGTTGGCACCTGGATTGCTGGCGTGGGTTACCGCTTCTAATCACTTCGGTGATATGAAAAATCCGCCTCTTGGGGCGGATTTTTTTTGCGTGTAATGCAGGAAGGAATGTCGTTGTAGGCCTGATAAGCGCAGCGCATCAGGCATCGGTAGCAAAATGCCTTATCCGGCCGACAACGTATTATTTGGTTGAGAAAATATCGGTACCCAGATGGTTGTAGTCCACCTTCTGCAGTTTGAAGTTGGTGATGTACACCGGCCCGGCTTTTTTCTCTGAGATAAAGCGGTAGCTGTTGGTGATTTCTTTTGCGCTTATCCCCGTCCACTGCGAGAAAAAGCTGAGGAAATCATTGGCGGAGCGACGGGCTTTAATCACCCGATGCGCTTTATCATCGCTCGACAGCACCATAAAAGGCACCTGGAAATTCTGCTGGAACTGATCGTCATGCGCCAGGTACTGCACCTCTTTTCCCCGCTCTTTAAACGCGAGGCCATGATCGGAGAAATAGACCATCGAGAAGCTATTACCGCTGTTACGTAACTGCTCGTAAAGCTGGCGCAGTAGGTCATCTGTCTGCGTCATGGTGTACAGATAACAAGATGTCTCTTTTGACTGGACGAAAGTCTCGTATTTACCCTGCGTTCGGTCACAGGCCTGCGGATGCGAGCCCATTAAATGCAGCACGATGAGCTGTGGCTGGGTGCGCTCGGTTGCCAGCACCTGGGCAGTCATCTTCAACAGCGCTTCGTCACGGGTGTTTTTATCCGCTTCGAAGTCACCGCTTTTGAGGAACTGAACCTCATCAGCGCGCTTCGCAATGCTGGCGATGGCCGTATCGTATTCACCAATCTGTCCCTGATTGGAAAACCACCATGTCTGAAAGCCCGCGCGGTTAGCCAGGGTGACAAAGTTATCCTGGAACTGGGGTTTATTATCCACTACCCGATTAAGCGTTAAGCCGAGCGATTTTTGCGTTGAACCGCTGGCCGCAATGTAATCCGCGAAGATATAGCCGTTAACGGAGCTGGCAAACGGGGTGTTATCCCAGTGGCCGCCAAACGCCCCTAACGCATCGCGGCGGGCGCTTTCGCCGATCACCACGACGTAGGTGTGATACTTCGGTTTAACGGCGGTTACCGTCCAGCTGTCTTTTACGCTCGACAGTTTCGCCATACGCTCTTGTTCGTCGAGCACTTCGTTGTTATTGACTATAACGTCCTTGGCGAAACGGAAAACCGGATAGCCAGTGTCTTTCAGCTTGAACACGCCGCCCCAGGCCAGGTTTTGTACCGGGGTAACAAAGAATGCGACAACGCTAAACAGCAAACAAATGCTGTCGAACTTATTCCAGCTGCGCTGCTGCACATCTTTTTTACGGCGTACGGCGATAACGCCAAGGGCAAAAATAAACACTCCTACCAGATAACTGTACCAGGGGAAGATGGTCAGGATCTCGGTTGACTCTTCCATATTGGTTGAGTGCAGCGCCAGCAAGGTATTGAAGTTCGGTGAACCATAAGCCTGGCCGAACGGAAAGTACATTGCTGCAATGAGTGAGCAAATGCCAATCAGTGCTTTCTGCGCGCGCGGCGCGCTACGCCACAGCAGCATCAATATGCAGGTGAAAGCAACGCTATAGAGCAGGCTAAGCGGATAGCCCAGTGCAAGGTTGATCAGCAAAGACTGTAAGAAATAGAGGCCAGTCCACGGACTAATCGCTCGGCTACGAGCAATGATTGAATCTTTGAGGGTTAAATTCATATGCCACTGTTACAAAAACGCCATGTGCTTACCCTGGCGCTAAGGGTCATTGCCTGCCTGAGAGAGCGAGAAGAGGGATAGGGTCCGCATCCGCGAGCCGCAATATACGCAGGGCTGCGAAAAGATAGAGTGTGCGCAAGAGAAGGTCAACTACTACAAAGAAATTGTTTTGCGAGGGACGTGGCAAAACTGACAAAAAGAAGGGTTATTGAGACGAAAACCACCACCGTACCCGAATGACGGCAGGAAAATGAAGCGGCGTACCGCGACGCCGCATTATTTTTCTGAAGGTTTATCCTGCTCTGGTTTGCTGTTAATCATGTCACACAGCATAGAGATCAGCATTAACCGTACTTTAAAGGGAGAGTGGCTAAACACGCGTATACACCTCTTAAATTCATTCATGTAAACCTCCTGACTTCACGATCCCATCAGTCCTTGAGGGATGTCTTTATTATATACAGATATAGCACAGGCTATATTATATAGCTATTGCTAAAACGTTAATTTTTTGTGCCCACGCAACTCTGGTTTACAATGAGCGCTCTCTAATCAGATGCCGTTAACGCGTCACAGTAACGAGGAAGCAGAATGAGTCGTCGCGCAGGTATGCCAACAACAAAAAAAGTGACGCAATTGGTGAATGTCGAAGAACACGTTGAAGGATTTCGTCAGGTCCGGGAGGCGCATCGCCGCGAGCTGATTGATGACTACGTAGAGCTGATTTCCGATCTCATTATTGAGGTAGGTGAAGCGCGCCAGGTGGATATGGCAGCGCGACTTGGGGTTTCCCAGCCGACGGTTGCTAAAATGCTTAAGCGCCTTGCTTCAGTCGGATTGATTGAAATGATCCCGTGGCGTGGGGTGTTCTTAACTGCAGAAGGTGAACGACTGGCCCAGGAGAGCCGGGAACGTCATCAGATTGTGGAAAATTTCCTGTTGATGTTAGGCATCAGCCCGGAAATTGCCCGTCGCGACGCGGAGGGGATGGAGCATCACGTCAGTAAGGAAACGCTGGAGGCTTTTAGCCGGTTTACGCAACAGCAAGGAACTGGCTCTGAATGAGTTTTCCTTTATTACGAGCCTTACAGCGCGATCGTTTTTTCCAGCTGTTAATCATCGTTGGGGTTGTACTGAGTCTGTTTACGCCATTTACGCCCCGGTCCTGGCCAGGGGCGATTGACTGGCACACGATAATCACGCTTAGCGGCCTGATGTTACTGACTAAAGGCGTGGAGCTAAGCGGTTATTTCGATGTGTTAGGTCGCAAGATGACCCGCCGCTTCAAAACAGAGCGCCAGCTGGCGATATTTATGGTGCTGGCGGCGGCGTTGTTGTCGACGTTTCTGACCAACGACGTTGCATTGTTTATTGTTGTTCCGCTGACCATCACCCTGAAAAAATTATGTGCCATTCCGGTGAATCGCCTGATTATCTTTGAGGCGCTGGCGGTAAACGCCGGATCGTTGCTCACGCCAATAGGTAATCCGCAAAACATTCTGATGTGGGGACGCTCAGGCTTATCGTTTACCGCGTTTACCTGGCAAATGGCGCCGCTTGCGGGGGCCATGATGCTGACGCTGGTGGTGTTGTGCTGGTTCAGTTTCCCGCATAAAGCGTTGCACTATCATACCGGTACGCGCGCGTCTGACTGGCAACCACGCCTGGTATGGAGCTGTCTGGCGCTGTATATCATCTTCCTGGCGGCGCTGGAGTTAAAGCAAGAGCTGTGGGGGCTGGCTATTGTGGCGGCAGGGTTCATGGTACTGGCGCGTCGCGTGATCCTCAGCGTGGACTGGACGTTGCTGTTAGTATTTATGGCGATGTTCATTGATGTGCATTTGCTGACGCAGCTCCCGGCCTTGCAGGGGATTTCCCACCAGATTGGCACGCTCTCAGCACCGGGACTTTGGTTAACGGCTATTGGCCTGTCGCAGTTTATCAGTAATGTGCCCAGTACGATTTTGCTGCTGAACTATGTCCCGCCGACGCTGCTGCTGGCCTGGGCGGTTAATGTGGGCGGCTTTGGTCTGTTGCCGGGATCGCTGGCGAATCTCATTGCGTTACGGATGGCAAACGACCGACGGATCTGGTGGCGTTTTCATTGGTATTCGGTACCGATGCTGATATGGGCGGCGCTGGTGGGGTATGGTTTGCTGCTGTTGATGTAATTGATGTGATGTGCCGGATGGCGGCTGGCGCCTAATCCGGCCTACTGCGTTGGTAGGCCCGATAAGCGTAGCGCCATCGGGCATATATAGCAGATTAGTTCAAACGAACCGGCATACCTGAACGGTTCTGTACCGCCTGCTCAACGACGGCTTGATCGACGTCAGACTGGCCGGTGATGCTGGTAATGCTCTTGGTCAGGGTAATCGGTACGATTTCTCCGCCTTCGAACTGTGCTTCAGTCGTAGACAGTGGGTTATGTACTTCGATGTAACGGCTGCCGTCTGGTTCGGTAGTGGCTTTTACCGGCTCATCAATAAACTGTACACGGGTGCCGACTGGCACATTTTCAAACAGGAATTTGATGTCGTCGTTACGCAGACGCACGCAACCGTGGCTGACGCGTAAGCCTACGCCGAAGTTAGCATTGGTGCCGTGGATGGCATACAGGCGACCGATATACAGCGCGTACAGTCCCATCGGGTTATCCGGACCTGCCGGAACAACGGCTGGCAGCGGCTCGCCCGCAGCGCGGTATTCCGCATGCATTTTCGCCGTTGGCGTCCAGGTTGGGCCCGCTTTTTTACGTTCTACTTTGGTTGTCCAGTTGATTGGCGTGTCTTTGCCCAGCTGGCCGATACCGATCGGCAGAACAATTACGGTGTTGGTGCCTTTCGGGTAGTAGTACAGACGCATTTCAGCGCTGTTGATAACAATACCTTCATGCACGGTATCCGGCAGGATCAACTGCTGAGGAATGTTCAGCACGGTGCCGCCTTTCGGCAGGAAGGTATCCACGCCCGGGTTGGCTTCCAGCATGTTAGACAGACCCATCTGATACTCTGCCGCAAAATACTCCAGCGGTTGGGTGTTGCCTTCAGGAATAGTAATGACCTGGTTTTGGCCAATCAAACGGCTACCATCAGTCGGCAGCGGGTACGTGACGGCTGAAGCGGTATTACAAAAACCAACTATTGCGAGTGCCGCCGCGAAAAGCGTTGTTAATTTCATATTCATATTCATGTATGCGAGATTCAGTGCCAGGCAGGCTAGTGGGTTGAGATTTATGTAGTGTTGGGCACGCATTATATGTGCAATCTGAGCAACAAGGAATTCGGATGTGTACTAAATCACATTTTTTTCCTTTTGGTTTCACTTTTTCCCTTCCGCATGAAGACGCGATCTTCTTGCAGACTTATGGCATAATAAGCGGTTTGTCACATATTTCTTTCTCTTTCAGGATACGCCAGTGTTAGTTTCCAGCAACGTCACCATGCAGTTCGGCAGTAAGCCGCTGTTTGAAAATATTTCCGTCAAATTTGGCGGCGGCAACCGTTACGGCCTGATTGGCGCGAACGGTAGCGGTAAATCCACTTTTATGAAAATTCTCGGCGGCGATCTCGAACCGACGCTGGGCAACGTTTCCCTCGATCCTAACGAGCGTATTGGTAAGCTGCGCCAGGATCAGTTCGCCTTTGAAGAGTTCACCGTGCTTGACACCGTGATCATGGGTCACGCTGAACTGTGGGAAGTGAAGCAGGAGCGCGATCGCATTTACGCTCTGGCCGAGATGAGCGAAGAAGACGGCTATAAAGTTGCTGACCTCGAAGTTCAGTATGGCGAAATGGACGGCTACTCTGCGGAAGCGCGTGCGGGTGAACTGCTGCTGGGCGTAGGTATTCCGGTAGAACAGCATTACGGCCCGATGAGCGAAGTCGCACCCGGCTGGAAGCTGCGTGTGCTTCTGGCGCAGGCGCTGTTCTCTAACCCGGACATTCTCCTGCTCGACGAACCAACGAACAACCTGGATATCGACACCATCCGTTGGCTGGAGCAGACGCTGAACGAGCGTGACAGCACCATGATCATCATTTCACACGACCGTCACTTCCTGAACATGGTCTGTACGCACATGGCGGATCTGGACTACGGCGAACTGCGGGTTTATCCGGGTAACTACGACGAATACATGACGGCGGCAACCCAGGCGCGTGAACGTCTGCTGGCCGATAACGCCAAGAAGAAAGCACAGATTGCCGATCTGCAATCCTTCGTCAGCCGCTTTAGCGCCAACGCGTCTAAATCTCGACAGGCGACTTCTCGTGCGCGTCAGATTGATAAGATTAAGCTCGACGAAGTGAAAGCGTCCAGCCGTCAGAACCCGTTCATCCGCTTCGAACAGGATAAGAAACTGTTCCGTAACGCGCTGGAAGTGGAAGCGCTGGCGAAAGGTTTTGATGAAGGCCCGCTGTTTAAAAACTTCAACCTGCTGCTGGAAGTAGGGGAGAAGGTTGCCATCATTGGTGCCAACGGCGTGGGTAAATCCACCATGCTGAAAACGTTGGTTGGCGACTTACAGCCGGACAACGGTACCGTTAAGTGGTCTGAAAACGCCCAGGTCGGTTACTACGCGCAGGATCATGAATACGAGTTCGAAAACGATCTGACTGTTTTCGAATGGATGAGTCAGTGGAAGCAGGAAGGCGATGATGAGCAGGTAGTACGCAGCTTCCTTGGTCGTCTGCTGTTCAGCCAGGACGATATCAAGAAACCTGCAAAAGTGCTCTCCGGTGGTGAAAAAGGACGCATGCTGTTCGGTAAGCTGATGATGCAGAAACCGAATATCCTGGTTATGGATGAACCGACCAACCACCTGGATATGGAATCTATCGAGTCGCTGAACATGGCGCTGGAAATGTACCAGGGCACGCTGATCTTCGTTTCTCATGACCGTGAGTTCGTCAGCTCGCTGGCAACCCGCGTGATTGAAATTACGCCGGAACGCGTAATCGACTTCACCGGTAACTACGAAGATTACCTGCGTAGTAAAGGCGTCGAATAAGTCTCCCGTCGTTCTCGTGTTACAGGTGTGATGGTTGCACCTGTAACACGAGATACTTAGGGATAAGGGGATATAAAATTAAACAATCCCCAGCGCGCGTTTACCGTGGATATTCAAATCCTCCAGCGTGAAGCGTCCTTCCCAGTTAGTTTCATAATCCTCCCGTGGAAAATCACCCGGTGATGCACCTTTTTCCAGCGCGGCCTTCACTTTGTGGGCGTAGGCCAGATTCTTTTCGCACATCGGTGCGGCAGGAATGTACATCACGTTACCCCAACCCTGCTGATTTTCCACCGGTGCGACGGAGTGAATCACATCACAATGCCACCAGACGGAGTCTCCGGCGTCCAGTTGTGGAATGCTGGTTAACGCTTCAATCAGCAGAGGATGCCATTGCGTGGAAATCGGCAGCACCCGGCCGGGCGCGACGCCGCAAAGTTCATCTTCCGGCACATCGTCAAGCAATGGGCGTAACAGCACATACGCCATCGCTTCAGGGATCGGGACCACATGCAACAATCCCTGACCTGGCAGCATATCGGACAGTGCAGTCCAGCCCTGGAAGGTACGGAATACCGAACATTTGGTGGTGTTATCCACCGTGTACTCTTCTACCTCAGTGCGATGCGCCGCCTGCCACGGATCGTAATCTTCCAGCTTGCCATTGAAAACATGAGCAAAGACCTGCTGATATGCCGGAAGAAGCCAGCGTTCCAGCGCGCCGGAATCCGTATGCGCGCCCAGCCCTTTGGACGTGGTTCCCGGGGGGCGACGGCGAATACGGTCAGGGTAAATAACGCTGATATCCGGGTTAAACCATTGTTTACATTCGCTTGTAAAGGTCCACAAACGATTGAGGAACGACTGTGCATTGGCCATTTCTTCACTCTGGCGGGCCTGCATCTGCGCCTGGGACCAGTAGATGGGGTAGATTTCAGGCCGTGATGCGCTCAGAGTACCGAAGAAATTATCGCCGGGTCCTTTATAGACGTCGTCAAAGTGGTTGCGGTCCAGATAGTCCAGCATTGAGCTGTCCCATCCGAGAGCCTGTTCGCGAGGGAAATGACCTTTAATGACTGCGCATCCGCGACGCTTAATTTCTTCACGCTGCTCTGCACTTACGTGGCCTGCTTTGATATCTGCATAAGATATCACTGGCCACACCGGGGCACCTTGCGCTTTGAGGGCGTTGATTTCCGCCACCCGGGTGGCGATAGCATCGCTCAACTGATTGAAGATTAACTGAACATCCCCAAGCTGTGCCCGCAGTTGCTGTTTCATCTGCCGGATTGCCGCTTTGTGATCGGCAGGCAGCGTGTCGCTGGTAAAAGTAAAAGCCATATCCACCTCGCATTAACTTTCATTCGAAACTTAACTAACTTACAGATGATAATATAAGTTAAAATTTAGTTAACGCAAGTTTAAAGCTTGATGGAGTGAGCAAAATAGAAAAAGAGTGAAAACCGGGATGAGGGATACCCCGGTTGGCAGGATTAGACGTTAAAAGGGGAGGTGTTATCCAGCACAGCCTGAATTACGTTCAGCGCGCCCTGATGGTTATTGTCGTCGGTCTGATAGCGAGCAATCGCTTTGATATTCTCTGCCGCGTTGGCCATGGCGAAAGAGTAGTGCGCCATTTTCAGCATTTCCGCGTCGTTTCCGCTATCGCCAATGGCGACTACGTTTTGCGGTGACAGGTTCCAGCGTTTAAGCAGGCGGCTGATCCCGTTGGCTTTATGTAGACCCGGAATGATCAGATCGATAAACCCGAAGCCGCTGGTGACGGGCTTCATAATGCCGTCCAGCGCAGCATGCAGGTGATCGATAACCAATGGGATTTGTTGGTCCGGTAAATTTAGCGAGAACTTGAACAGCACATCATCGATATCCTGATAATCCTTTACGGGTTTCAGGCGATGGTAGTGTTTTGACATCAATGCGACAAAGGACTCCGGCGCATTTTCGCTAACGTAAGCGCTTTGCAGCCCACAAGCCACAAAGTTGAGCTGCTTATCTTTTAGTAGTTCACCAATGACAATACGGGATTCGTGGCGGGTAAGCTCGCCGTGAAACAGCTGTTTGCCATGTTCAAAGACCAAAGCCCCGTTCTCAGCGACAAAAGAAATTTCCTCTTTGAGCTCCGGGAAAAAGGAGATCAGCTGGTAATACTGGTTACCGCTGGCCACGACAAATTCGATATTTCGTTTTTTCAGTTCCAGATACTGCGCCATAAAACGTGCACGATCGTATTTCTTGGCGTCGTCGAGAAAAGTTCCGTCCATATCGGTGACGATAACTTTGATGGTCATAAAGATAGGCTCCTGGCGATTACTGCAACCAGAAACATTCTAATAACAATGTGACCTGTAGCACAAATTTAATTTCGAATGAAAGTAAAAAGCCGGATGGTAGCTTTGCCTTACCCGGCTACGGGGAGAGTCGTTGTAGGCCGGATAAGCGTCAGCGTATCCGGCAATGGGGAGGGTGGCGTGCCGGATGGCGGTGTGGAATCTCATCCGGCCGACAATATTGTTTACAGCATATGTTCAGTACGCGCGATGATGTCGTCTTGCGCATCCGGAGAAAGCGCAGTGAAAAAGGCGGAATAACCTGCTACACGGACCACCAGGTCACGATATTGATCCGGGTGTTTTTTGGCTTCCAGCAGCGTTTCACGGGAGACAATGTTGTACTGAATATGCCAGCCTTTGTGCTCTTCGAAGAAGGTACGCAGCAGGATCATCAGCTTTTGCTTATCGGATTCATTTTCCAGCGTGGCCGGGTTGAGCTTCTGATTTAACAGCACGCCGCCGAGAATCGAACCGGTCGGCAGTTTACCCACCGAACCAATTACCGCCGTTGGGCCGAGATGGTCCGTACCGGAGGCCGGGCTTGCGCCTTCTGCCAGCGGAGTGTGTGCTTTACGGCCATCCGGCGTTGCCATCGTTGCTGCGCCAAACGGCACGTTTGCCGAAATAGATGAGGTCCCGGCGTAGTAATTGCCGCCAACCGGGCCACGTCCGTAACGCGGATTATGATACTGTTTCAGTTCATCGATATAGGTCTGATAAGCGCGGGCCAGCAGCGTATCAACGCTATCGTCATCGTTGCCATATTTCGGCGCGCCGTTGATCAGTCGTTGGCGTAACTGCTCATGGGTCAGACCGTCAAAATCATCGGCCAGCGCGGCGGCCAGTTGTTGTTGACCAATAGCGCCCTGTTCAAAGACCAGTTTCTTCACTGCTGCCAGGCTATTACCGAGGTTGGCAATACCCACCTGCAAACCCGATACCCAGTCATACTTCGCGCCGCCTTGCTTAATGCTTTTCGCCCGTTCAATGCAGTCGTCTACCAGCGCGGAACACAGAATATCGTGCACGTTCTCTTCCAGCATGGTGTCGACGACATACTCAATTTCTATGGATTTACGCGTGTAGTAGCGGATTTGCGTATCCCAGGCATCCATCACTTCGTCGAAATTGTTGAAGTTACCAGCCGAGAGCGCTTTTTCCTGTGGCAGAAAGACTTTGCCACTGGTGGCATCACGCCCACCTTCCAGTGCCGCCAGCATCACGCGGGCAAAGTTAATAAAGCTCATGCCGGTGCAACGGTAGCCCCATTTGCCGCCAACGGCGGTTTCGATACACCCAATGGCCGCATAGTCATAGGCATCCTGCGGTTCAATGCCCAACTTAATGAATTCCGCTATGACGATTTCATCGTTGTTAAAGGCTGGCATCCCGAAACCGCAGCGGATCACCTGCACGCAGGCATCAAGGAAGTCATTACTCATCCCCGCGTGATAACGCACGCTCAGGTTTGGCTGCGTAGAACGCAGACGGCCACAGGACTCCAGAATCGCGTAGGAGAGCGGGTTGACGGCATCCATCGGCTGGCCGTTGACCAGGTTTTGACCACCAATGGTCACGTTCTGATACAGCGGACTGCCCGCCGAGGCTTTCGAATGGGAGCCGGAACGGATTTTGTTCACTTCCAGCAGTTTCAGCCAGCAGCTGTGCAACAGTTCAATGGCGTGCTCGCGATCCAGCGACTGATTCAGCTCCACATCACGACGGTAGAAAGGATAGAGATACTGATCCATGCGACCAAACGACACTGAATGGCCGTTCGACTCAATTTGCAGGATCAACTGGATGAAGTAGCACAACTGCAGCGCCTGCCAGAACGTTTTAGGCGGTTCATGAGCAATCACATCACAGTTTTCCGCCATGGTCAGCAGTTCCTCGCGACGGCTGGCGCGGGTCTCCGTAGATGCCATTTTGCGTGCCAGCGCGGCAAAGCGCTCAATGTGAAGACTGACGGCTTCCAGCACGATATCAATCGCTTTCAGGAACTGATCGCCATGGAGGTCTTCCAGACATGTCAGATTGATGCGGGAGCGACGTTCATCGACTTTGTGACGCAGGCCGTCGAGACCTTTTTCCAGCAGCAGCGGGAAGTTTACCGCCAGGTGTGCGTCGCCGGAGGTCATGTTACCTTCGGCTTTGATAATGCCGGTTTCCAGCAGCCCTTTCTGCTCATCAGTGAACATCCCGTAGCAGCGATCCTGCACGGTCTGACCACGCCACCATGGGCACACCTCATGCAATACACGTTTGTTCTCTTCGCTTACCGCAAAGCCTGCGCCCGGTCTGTCGGCGAGGTCGTCGATCTCTTTTTCAATCCAGGAGACGGTGTATTCCGGGAAAATAGGCGCGGCACGCACTTCGCTTGCCTGGTTACCAATGATCAGTTCGTCATGTTTGATCCAGATGGTGCGTTCCGCCAGATGATGAGCTAGTGCCAGTGCACGACGTACCGGGATAGGCTTATCCAGGTGTTGCTGATACATCTCGGTATAGTGCTGGGCGCGCTCGGTACAAACCGGTGGTTTCACGATGTGGATCAGGGCCGTTTTATGCGCTTTGATACGGTCGCTGAGTGTGTCCAGTTTCAGAGTGGTCATGGCGATTATCCTCGTAGGGTCGCGGTTAAACCTTTAAGGCTGGCGTACTGCTGGGCAAATTCGAGCAGTGCTGGCGCATCAAGCGGTTTATCCGGTGCGTTGTAGGGTTGACTGAGTAAGTGGTATTTGTTGATGCCAAGGGTGTGGTAGGGCAAAAAATGGATCTCACCGACGTGAAGCTCATCGGCGGCAAAATCGGTAATGGCCTGAATAGCGGCTTCGTCTGCGTTGAATCCCTGAATCAGCGGTACGCGGATAATCATTTTTTTACCGGCGGCAGCCAGTTTTTTTAGATTTTCCAGTACGCGAGAGGCACGCCCATCGGTCCATTGTTTAAACGGCGCATCCGCCACGTGTTTTAGATCGGCGAGAAACAAATCGACGTCAGCTAATGATGGTTCAATATACTTCCACGGGACATGCAGACAGGTTTCCACCGCGGTATGAATGCCTGCGTCGTGGCTGGCTTTGAGCAAAGCAGCTGCCAGCTCTGGCTGCATAAACGGTTCACCGCCGGACAGGGTGAGGCCTCCGCCACTGCGGTCGTAAAACGGTTTATCTCGCAATACGGTCGCCATGATATCGTCCACGCTTTTTACCTCTCCGCAGACGGTTAACGCCTGAGTCGGACAGCAGTCGGTCAGTACGGTGAGAGCGTCATCGGTCAGTTTTTCGCGATGAATAAGTAATCCGCCCAGCGCCCGTTCAATCACCGCGGGTGCAGCCTGAGCACAGAGATCGCAACCGTCGAGGCACAAACGCGCGTCATAAAGCAGGTCCTGCGTGCGGGCGCGGCTTTCCGGATTCTGGCACCACCGACAGCCCAGGGAGCATCCCTTAAGGAACACCACCGTACGAATACCGGGACCATCATGCGTGGAGTAGCGCTGGATATTAAAAATCATAAGCGACCTCTCTTCTTTCGTATAAAGATTAAATTACTTTCGAATGAAAGTTATATTGACGTGCGTCAACTAACAGTGAGGTTTCGCCGTGCTACCTTTTATTCATGCTAATTATTCGTTTGAGGAAAGGTTATGGAACTCTATTTAGATACGTCTGATGTTGATGCGGTAAAAGCTCTGGCGCGTATTTTTCCGTTGGCAGGGGTGACCACTAACCCGAGCATTGTGGCGGCAGGGAACCAGACGCTGGAAGTACTACTGCCGCAACTGCAGGAAGCGATGGGGGGACAAGGCCGTCTGTTTGCTCAGGTGATGGCGACGACCGCCGAAGGGATGGTCAGCGATGCGCGTAAACTGCGGACAATCATTGCGGATATCGTGGTCAAAGTACCAGTGACGGCAGAAGGTCTGGCGGCGATTAAGCTTCTAAAAGAAGAAGGGATCCCGACGCTGGGTACCGCGGTATACGGTGCTGCTCAAGGGTTATTGGCTGCTCTGGCGGGTGCGGAATACGTTGCGCCTTACGTTAACCGCGTGGATGCGCAAGGAGGGGATGGCATTCAGACGGTGACCGACCTGCAGACGTTACTGAAAATGCATGCCCCGCACGCCAAAGTACTGGCGGCCAGTTTTAAAACACCGCGTCAGGCGCTGGATTGTCTGCTGGCGGGCTGCGAGTCCATCACGCTACCGCTGGACGTTGCTCAGCAGATGATTAGCTCTCCGGCGGTTGATGCTGCCGTCGCGAAGTTTGAGCACGACTGGCAGAGCGCATTCGGTCGCACGTCGATCTGATGCTGTTGCCGGGTGGTGCTAACGCTTACCCGGCCTACGTTCGAGCCGTTGTAGGTCGGGTAAGGCGAAGCCGTCACCCGACTTTTTTACCGACTACAAACCTCACATCCCGGGTTGCGCATCAGCTTCATTTCGCGAAACTGGCAGGTCATGGCATCGTACATGACGATTTTTCCGGATGCCGGTTTACCGTAGTTTGCCAGTAGCTTAATGGCTTCCATCGCCTGTAACGATCCGATCACGCCGATCAGCGGGGCCATCACTCCGGCTTCTACGCAGGTCAGGGCATTTTCACCGAACAGACGACTCAGGCAACGGTAGCAGGGCTCACCGTCCTGGTAGGTAAATACGGTAATTTGTCCTTCCATGCGAATAGCTGCACCGGAAACCAGCGGGACTCTGGCGGCAAAACATCCGGCATTCAGCTGATTGCGGATGCTGACGTTATCCGTACAGTCCAGCACCAAATCGTGTTCGGTAATAAGCGCGTGAATCTCGCTATCGTCAAGCAGCGCATTCACCGGCGTAATGGCGATATAAGGGTTAATCCGCGCTAGCGCGTCACGGGCGGATAGCACTTTGGGTTGCCCGACTGTTGCATCGCTGTGCAGCGTCTGGCGTTGGAGGTTTGACACGGAGACCGTGTCAAAGTCGAGCAGGGTTAAATGCCCGACGCCAGCGCCCGCAAGGTACTGGGTTGCTGCGCATCCCAGTCCCCCCAGACCAACGACCAGTACCCGCGCATCTTTGAGCGCTTCCTGACCTTCGAAATCGAAGCCGCGCAGAATGATTTGCCGGTTATAGCGCATCATCTCCTGGTCGCTGAGTTCTGCCATTACAGGCCTCCAAACAGTGCGTTAAACGGCTCTACCTCAACCCATTCTCCGGCCTCAACGTTACCGCGATCGCGCTCCAGCACGATAAAGCAGTTGCCCTGGCTAAAGGAGCTAAAAATATGCGAGCCCTGGTGTCCGGTGGTGGTGACTTCCAGTTCGCCTTCCGCGGTACGCTGCAATACACCACGTTGAAAATCCAGACGCCCTGGCGTTTTCTTCAGGCGTGAGGCGGTGCGCACGCGCTGGCGCGGAGGTAACCCACAGGCGGTGTTTCCGCTGAGTTTAGCCAGCAGCGGTTGCACCAGTTGATAAAAGGTGAGGGCCGCAGAAACCGGATTACCCGGCAGGCCGCAAAACCAGCTGTTGCTCAGTTTACCAAACGCGAACGGTTTACCGGGTTTGATGGCCAGCTTCCAGAAGGCAATTTCTCCCAGCTCTTCCAGAATGGTTTTGGTGTAATCCGCTTCGCCTACCGAAACGCCACCAGAGCTGATGACGACATCGGCCTGGCTGTCGGCTTCGATAAACGCGGCCCGCAGCGCGTTGGGATCGTCGCGAATAATTCCTAAGTTGATCACTTCGCAGCCCAGTTGCTGCAGCATCAGGTGAACGGTCAGACGGTTTGTATCATAAATCTGCCCGTCGCCCAGCGGTTGACCCGGCAGTTGCAGCTCATCACCGGTGGAAAACAACGCCACGCGAACTTTGCGAACGACCGGTACTTCGGCAATGCCGAGCGAGGCCAGAACCGGAAGCTCGGCGGTTGTCAGACGAGTTCCGGTGGGGAATACCACCGCGCCGTTTGCGATATCTTCACCGCGCAGACGAATATTTTGTCCGCTGCGGACGTCGGCGGTAAAACGCACACCGTCGTCAGTTTGTTCCGTTTGCTCCTGCATCACCACCGCTTCACAACCGGCAGGCACCGGGGCACCGGTCATAATGCGGATGCAGGTTCCCGCAGGCCACTCGCCGTGGAATGGTTGACCAGCAAAGGCTTTGCCAGCCACCGCAAGAGGCTGGTCTGATTGTAAATCGGCTAATCGCACCGCATAGCCATCCATTGCCGAGTTATCGAATCCCGGCACATTAATCGGGGAGATGACGTCGGTGGCCAGAATGCGGCCAAAGCATTGAACCAACGGCAGCGTTTCGACGGCGGTGAGTGGGGTAATACGCGAAAGCATCTGAGAGAGAGCCGTTTCAAGCGGCATCAGTCCGGCGGTAAATTCCATGAGAAGACTCCTGCGGGGCAAAATCGAATCCGCTCATTATGTCAGAAAATGGACGCAGACAGTATGCTACCTCAGGCTTAGGATCCGATCTGAGACAGGTTTTCTGCCAGAGAATAGCACTACAGGAAAAATGCAGTATAGACTCATTATTTCTGCTTTTTTCCAGGAGGCTAAATGGCTGCGACTATCCCGAATTCAATTCGACAACAGGTGAATGCCGCCAGTGCACTGATTGCGCGGATTATCGAGGGCGACCTGGTTGCTGTTCATTTGTATGGCTCTGCTGTTGAAGGTGGCTTAAAGCCCCAAAGCGATATCGATTTACTGGTTACCATTAGGCAGCCACTGAATACCCGGCAAATAAAAGATCTGATGCAGGGGTTTCTGGAAATATCAGCACCGCCTGGCAGCGTTGATAGCTATCGGGCGCTGGAAGTGACCATCGTGGTCTATTCACAACTTGTGCCGTGGCAATTCCCACCGTCAAGAGAAATGCAATTTGGCGAATGGTTGCGTGACGATATTCGCGCGGGAATTATTGAGCCGAGACAGGTGGATCCTGATCTTTCCATCCTGCTGACCCAGGCCCGGCGCGTCAGCGTAGCGTTGTTCGGTGAACCCGCTGAGACGTTATTCAACGTCATCCCTTTTAGCGATGTCTTGCAAACGTTTCGGCATATCCTTGATATGTGGCAGAAACCGGGCGATTTAGAGGGTGACGAGCGAAATATCATCCTTACTCTGGCGCGTATTTGGTACAGCGTAGTTACGGGCAATATTGTCGCTAAAGATGAAGCCGCTTCCTGGCTTATACCGCAATTACCCGATGAGTATGCTGATACGCTGCAAGCCGCACGTGCGGAATACCTGGGGTTAACCAAAAAGAACTGGGCTGCGTCTATGCCATCTGTTGAACGCTTTGTGTTTTATGCAAAAAAACAGATTGCCGATCGGCTTGAATAATATATTCAACGATGTTGGAAGATACTCTTTCTGTTTAACTCATCTAAATAACCTGATGGGATGGGGCGTGAGGTACGGGCCTTTACCTTTACATGACGTCTGCATCTTTCTATATTCAAAAATCGAATCAATAAGTCACAGAAATTCTGATATTTATAACCCCGGTACCTGCCACCTAATGGACGAAAAAAATGGGTAAAGCAGTCATTGCAATTCACGGCGGCGCAGGGGCTATCACCCGTTCGCAGCTGAGTCAGGAGCAAGAGTTGCGTTATATTCAGGCGCTGTCGGATATCGTTGAAACCGGTCAGCGGATGCTTGAGGACGGTCGTAACGCACTGGATGTCGTTACCGAAGCCGTGCGCCTGCTGGAAGAGTGTCCGTTGTTTAATGCCGGAATTGGCGCGGTGTATACCCGTGATGAAACCCATGAACTGGATGCCTGCGTGATGGACGGTAACACGCTGAATGCGGGAGCCGTCGCCGGAGTCAGCCATTTACGCAATCCGATTCTCGCGGCGCGCCTGGTAATGGAATACAGCCCACACGTCATGATGATAGGTGAAGGGGCTGAAAACTTTGCCATTGCGCAGGGTATGGAGCGCGTATCAGCGGATATTTTCTCGACGCCAGAACGCTACGCTCAACTACTGGCGGCGCGAACAGTGGGTGAAACGGTGCTGGACCATAGCGCGAGTCCGCTGGATGAAAACAACAAAATGGGTACCGTGGGGGCGGTCGCGTTAGATATGTTTGGCAATCTGGCGGCCGCAACATCGACCGGTGGAATGACCAACAAATTACCGGGGCGGGTGGGTGACAGTCCGTTGGTCGGCGCAGGCTGTTATGCCAATAACGCAAGTGTGGCAGTCTCCTGCACCGGAACCGGGGAAGTCTTTATTCGTGCGCTGGCGGCCTATGACATTGCGGCGTTGATGGACTATGGCGGCCTGAGTTTATCCGAAGCGTGTGAACGCGTAGTGATGGAAAAATTACCGGCGCTTGGCGGCAGTGGCGGTTTAATTGCTATCGATCATGAGGGCAACGTGGCCTTGCCGTTTAATAGCGAAGGCATGTACCGCGCCTGGGGATACGCAGGCGATACGCCAACCACCGGTATTTATCGGGAAAAAGGAGATAGCGTTGCCACACAGTGATGAGCTTGATGCCAGCGACGTGCTGGCAGTCAGAAATCTGAATATTGCCTTTGAACAGGAGCAGCAGCGTGTCAGCGCAGTGCGTAATCTGTCATTTCGCCTGAAGCGTGGCGAAACGCTGGCGATTGTTGGTGAGTCCGGTTCAGGAAAGTCGGTGACGGCCTTGTCGCTGATGCGTCTGATTGAACAAGCAGGCGGCGAGGTAAGCTGCGATGAAATGCTGCTGCGACGCCGCAACCGGCAGGTTATTGAGCTGGGTGAACAGAGCGCATCACAAATGCGTCACGTGCGCGGTGCGGATATCGCGATGATCTTCCAGGAGCCTATGACATCGCTCAATCCGGTGTTTACCGTGGGCGAGCAGATTGCCGAGTCTATACGCTTGCACCAGGGCGCCAGTCATGAAGAGGCGATGGTAGAAGCGAAGCGGATGCTCGATCAGGTGCGTATCCCCGAGGCGAAGGCGATTTTATCGCGTTATCCACACCAGCTTTCCGGCGGTATGCGCCAGCGGGTGATGATCGCCATGGCACTGTCGTGTCGCCCTGCGGTTTTAATTGCCGATGAGCCGACGACCGCGCTGGATGTCACCATTCAGGCGCAGATCCTGCAACTGATAAAAGTGTTGCAGCAGGATATGTCGATGGGAGTGATCTTCATTACCCACGATATGGGCGTTGTGGCGGATATTGCTGACCGCGTGCTGGTGATGTATCAGGGCGAGGCGGTAGAAACCGGCAGCGTTGAACAGATTTTTCACGCTCCCCAGCATCCCTATACCAAAGCGCTGTTGGCAGCCGTGCCGCAGCTTGGGGCGATGAACGGGCATGAGCTTCCGCGCCGTTTCCCGCTCATTTCATTGCACGATCCCAGTCATGTAGAACCGCAGACCGAGCAGGACACCGTGGTTGAAGGCGAGCCTATTCTGCGGGTACGTAATTTGGTGACGCGTTTTCCTCTGCGCAGCGGCATTCTAAATCGCGTGACTCGCGAGGTGCATGCAGTGGAAAACGTCAGCTTTGACCTGTGGCCTGGAGAAACGCTCTCACTGGTGGGGGAGTCGGGCTGCGGGAAATCCACCACCGGGCGGGCGCTGCTGCGCCTGGTTGAGTCTCAGCGTGGGGAAATCATTTTCAACGGACAGCGTATTGATACCCTTGCTGCCAGCAAGTTGCAGCCGCTGCGTCGGGATATTCAGTTTATCTTCCAGGATCCGTATGCCTCGCTCGATCCGCGCCAGACCGTGGGATATTCCATTCTGGAGCCGCTACGGGTACATGGGTTATTGCAGGGCGATGCGGGATCAAAACGGGTTGCATGGTTGTTGGAACGTGTAGGCTTGCTACCTGAGCATGCCTGGCGCTATCCGCACGAGTTTTCCGGCGGTCAGCGTCAACGTATCTGTATTGCACGGGCATTGGCGCTCAATCCCAAAGTGATTATTGCCGATGAATCTGTCTCGGCGCTGGATGTTTCAATTCGCGGGCAAATCATCAATCTGATGCTCGATCTGCAGCGAGAATTGGGTATCGCATACCTGTTTATTTCCCACGATATGGCGGTAGTGGAACGGATCAGTCATCGTGTGGCGGTAATGTATCTGGGGCAGATCGTTGAGATAGGCACCCGACGGGCGGTGTTTGAAAATCCGCAACATCCGTACACTCGCAAGCTGATGGCAGCAGTTCCGGTCGCCGATCCATCCCATCACCGTCCCCAGCGCGTGCTGTTGTCGGACGATATCCCCAGCAATATTCGTAAACGTGGCGAAGAGATTTCCCCCGTATCACTCCAGTTAGTTGGTCCGGGGCATTATGTTGCGCGTCCGCTACCAGAAAATGCGCTTTCGCGTTTATAACAGGCAGGCAGGGTTTAAGGAGAATAACATGACAAAAATTGTTGCTCGAAAATGGCTGGTTGCTGTGGGAGTGGCCTCTGCACTGGCCGCATCGCCTGGCTGGGCCGCCAAAGATGTAGTGGTGGCCGTGGGATCCAATTTCACGACGCTCGATCCCTATGACGCGAATGACACGTTGTCACAGGCGGTAGCGAAGTCGTTTTATCAGGGGCTGTTTGGTCTTGATAAAGAGATGAAACTGAAAAATGTGCTCGCGGAGAGTTATACGGTTTCTGATGATGGGCTGACCTATACCCTTAAGCTGCGCCAGGGCGTGAAGTTTCAGGATGGAACTGACTTCAATGCCGATGCGGTAAAAGCTAACCTCGATCGGGCCAGTAACCCGGAAAACCATCTGAAACGTTACAACCTGTATAAGAATATCGATAAAACCGAAGTCGTCGATCCGTCGACGGTGAAGATTACGCTGAAACAGCCGTTCTCTGCCTTTATCAATATTCTGGCGCACCCGGCAACGGCGATGATTTCTCCCGCCGCGCTGGAAAAATACGGTAAGGAGATCGGTTTCCATCCTGTAGGGACCGGGCCGTACCAGCTTGATACCTGGAATCAGACGGATTTTGTGAAGGTTAAGAAGTTCGCGGGCTACTGGCAGCAAGGGCTGCCAAAGCTGGATACGATTACCTGGCGTCCGGTGACCGACAACAACACGCGTGCGGCCATGCTGCAAACTGGGGAAGCGCAGTTTGCCTTCCCGATCCCATACGAGCAGGCGTCGCTGTTGGCGAAGAACAAAAACCTGGAACTGGTGGCCAGTCCGTCTATTATGCAGCGTTACATCAGCATGAACGTCACGCAAAAACCGTTCGACAACCCGAAGGTGCGTGAAGCGCTGAATTATGCCATCAACCGCCAGGCGCTGGTGAAAGTGGCTTTTGCTGGTTACGCGACGCCGGCAACCGGCGTTCTCCCCCCGTCGATAGCCTATGCGCAAAGCTATACGCCGTGGCCCTACGACCCGGCGAAAGCGCGCGAACTGCTGAAAGAAGCAGGTTATCCGAACGGTTTTACCACTACGCTATGGTCTTCGCATAACCACAGTACCGCGCAGAAAGTGCTGCAATTTACCCAGCAGCAGCTGGCGCAGGTGGGCATTAAGGCTCAGGTAACAGCGATGGATGCCGGCCAGCGCGCGGCGGAAGTTGAAGGGAAAGCGCAGAAAGAGAGCGGGGTACGGATGTTCTACACCGGCTGGTCGGCGTCTACGGGCGAAGCTGACTGGGCGCTGTCACCGCTGTTTGCATCACAAAACTGGCCGCCAACTTTGTTTAATACGGCGTTCTACAGCAATAAGCAGGTGGACAGTGATTTAGCGGCAGCGTTGCAAACTAACGATCCGGCGCAGAAAGCGAAGCTGTACAAAGACGCGCAGGATATTATCTGGAAAGAGTCGCCGTGGATCCCGCTGGTGGTGGAAAAACTGATTTCGGCACACAGTACCCGGTTGACCGGGTTCTGGATTATGCCGGATACCGGATTTAGTTTTGATGATGCGGATTTAAAATAAGCTATGCATTCGGCCCCTTAGCACAGGGGCCGACGAAGGGAGCCTGATGCTTAACTATGTTTTCAAGCGCCTGCTGGGGTTGATTCCAACTCTGTTGATTGTTGCGGTGCTGGTATTTTTATTTGTTCACCTGCTACCCGGCGATCCGGCCCGGCTGATTGCCGGACCGGAAGCTGACGCCGAGGTTATTGAACTGGTGCGCAAGCAGCTGGGTCTGGACCAGCCGCTGCACGTTCAGTTCTGGCATTACATGACCAATGTGTTGCAAGGCGATTTTGGCACCTCGATGGTTTCTCGTCGCCCGGTTTCTGAAGAGATAGCCAGTCGTTTTATGCCATCACTATGGCTGACTATTGCCAGTATGGCGTGGGCGGTATTGTTTGGTATGACGGCGGGGATCATTGCTGCCGTATGGCGCAATCGCTGGCCGGACAGATTAAGCATGACGCTGGCGGTCACCGGGATCTCGTTCCCGGCGTTTGCGCTTGGCATGCTGCTGATGCAGATATTCTCCGTTGAACTCGGTTGGTTGCCTACCGTGGGCGCAGACACCTGGCTTCACTACATCCTCCCGTCTATTACGCTGGGCGCGGCGGTGGCTGCGGTGTTAGCCCGATTTACTCGCGCCTCGTTTGTTGATGTGCTCAGCGAAGATTATATGCGCACCGCGCGGGCTAAAGGGGTGAGTGAAACTTGGGTAGTGTTAAAACATGGTCTGCGTAATGCGATGATCCCGGTGGTCACCATGATGGGACTACAGTTTGGCTTTTTGCTTGGTGGTTCAATCGTGGTTGAGAAGGTGTTCAATTGGCCCGGGCTTGGGCGGCTGTTGGTGGACTCCGTCGAAATGCGCGACTACCCGGTGATTCAGGCCGAGGTGCTGTTGTTTTCTCTGGAATTTATTCTTATTAACTTAGTGGTGGATGTGCTCTACGCTGCCATTAATCCGGCTATCAGGTACAAGTAAGGATGCGATTTTTTAACTGGCGCCGACAGGCGATTTTAAATGCGATGCCCCTTGTTAAGCCAGAGCAGATACGCACACCGTGGCATGAGTTCTGGCGTCGGTTCCGTCGACAGCACATGGCGATGGTCGCTGGGCTGTTTGTATTGCTCCTGATCGTGGTAGCGATTTTTGCCCGCTGGCTGACGCCATTTGATGCCGAGAATTACTTCGATTATGACCGTCTGAATGACGGGCCATCGATGCTGCACTGGTTTGGCGTTGACTCACTGGGACGGGATATCTTTAGCCGCGTGCTGGTTGGGGCGCAAATCTCGCTGGCGGCAGGGGTCTTTGCCGTATTTATTGGCGCGGCGATTGGTACGGTTCTGGGTCTGCTGGCGGGGTACTACGAAGGCTGGTGGGATCGACTGATCATGCGAATCTGCGATGTGCTGTTCGCCTTTCCGGGAATATTGCTGGCGATAGCCGTGGTCGCTGTGCTGGGCAGCGGTATTGCTAACGTGA
This sequence comes from Citrobacter sp. B72, assembly GCF_016894305.1. Taxonomy (NCBI): domain Bacteria; kingdom Pseudomonadati; phylum Pseudomonadota; class Gammaproteobacteria; order Enterobacterales; family Enterobacteriaceae; genus Citrobacter; species Citrobacter sp. B72. The sequence goes on along the minus strand of NZ_CP069801.1, from coordinate 3,211,252 downwards.
TCATTGCCGTGGCCATTTTCTCCATTCCAGCCTTCGCGCGCCTGGTGCGTGGGAATACGCTGGTGCTGAAGCAACAGACGTTTATTGAGTCTGCGCGTAGTATTGGTGCCAGCGATGCGACCATCATCTTCAACCATATTCTGCCTGGAACGGTCTCATCGATCGTGGTCTTTTTTACCATGCGAATTGGCACGTCGATCATCTCTGCCGCGAGCCTGTCATTTCTGGGATTAGGCGCACAGCCGCCGACGCCGGAGTGGGGGGCAATGCTTAATGAAGCGCGCGCTGATATGGTGATCGCACCGCACGTGGCGATTTTCCCGGCGGTAGCGATATTCCTGACTGTGCTGGCGTTTAACTTACTGGGAGATGGTCTGCGTGACGCGCTGGACCCGAAGATAAAAGGGTAAACCGTAGGCCTGATAAGACGCTTCAGCGTCGCCATCAGGCATTGCCGGATGCGGCATAAATGCCTTATCCGGCCTACGTTGGGTTACGCTAATTAAACGCGGGTGCCCCACAGATCGTATTCATCTGCGTTTTCGACCTTCACGCGGATGATATCGCCAGGTTTCACCTTGGTTTCACCATTCAGGTATACCGCGCCGTCGATTTCTGGAGCATCAGCCATGCTACGACCAATTGCGCCTTCTTCGTCAACTTCATCAACGATAACCAGAATCTCGCGGCCCACTTTCTCTTGCAAACGTTCAGCAGAGATCTGCTGCTGCAATTGCATAAAGCGGTTCCAGCGTTCTTCTTTCACCTCTTCCGGGATTTGATCCGGCAGGTCATTAGCGCCAGCGCCTTCTACCGGGCTGTATTTAAAGCAGCCCACGCGATCCAGACGCGCTTCCTTCAGGAAGTCGAGCAACATCTGGAAGTCTTCTTCCGTTTCACCCGGGAAACCAACAATGAAAGTGGATCGCAACGTCAGTTCAGGGCAGATTTCACGCCACTGCTTGATGCGCGCCAGCTGTCTGTCCACGGAGCCCGGGCGTTTCATCAGTTTAAGAATACGCGGGCTGGCATGCTGTAACGGGATGTCCAGATACGGCAGGATTTTGCCTTCCGCCATCAGCGGGATCACATCATCAACGTGCGGGTAAGGGTAGACGTAATGCAGGCGCGTCCAGATCCCCAGTTTTGATAACTGTTCGCACAGATCAACCATGCTGGTTTTGACCGGCTCGCCGTTATGGAAACCGGTACGATGCTTCACATCTACACCGTACGCTGAGGTATCCTGAGAGATTACCAGAATCTCTTTCACGCCCGCATCGACCAGACGCTTGGCTTCGCTGAGGACGTCGCCAATCGGACGGCTCACCAGATCACCGCGCATGGATGGAATAATGCAGAACGTGCAGCGGTGGTTACAGCCCTCGGAAATCTTCAGATAGGCGTAATGGCGAGGAGTCAGCTTAACGCCCTGCTCAGGAACCAGACTCTGGAACGGGTTGTGTTTTGGTTTTGGCACATAGTGGTGAACGTGCTCCAGAACCTGTTCATAGCTATGCGGCCCGGTGATTTCCAGCACCTTCGGGTGGACTTCACGGATCTGATCGACTTTCGCGCCCAGACAGCCGGTGACGATCACCTTACCGTTCTCGTTCAGCGCTTCGCCAATTGCTTCCAGGGACTCCTGAACCGCACTGTCGATAAAGCCGCAGGTATTAACGATAACCATATCCGCGTCGTCGTAGCTTGGCACAACATCATAGCCTTCGGTACGAAGTTCGGTCAGGATGCGCTCAGAATCGACGAGGTTTTTCGGACAACCTAGTGATATAAAACCAATTTTTGCCATTTTCTTATACTGTACATTGCTCGTAATCGGGGGATTATACAGATGCCTTCACGGTACATCTATATCTGATCGGCATAAGACGGAGAGAATAAAGAGCGATACCTATAAAGAGTAGATCGGTCAGTGAAAGGTGTTTAGTGAGTCTAATTCCGGCTTTAAGTGCCGCTTCTTGGCTATAGGCACTCATTATCGTAAATTTTATCTCGTCGAGCGTTACTAATGAGGTTAAATTTGAAAGATATTGTTTTGAAGTCGAAACTTGAAATGGCTAAAACTCTTTATGCTAATGGTGTGAGTTTATATTATATCTCGCTTGCCACAGGCTTAAGTTGGCGTGTATTAATGACAGAATTAACGTTTATAGCCAGTCATGAAAATATTCGACAAAAAGCTAACGCTCACGTACCCAAACTTTAAATAATTCACCTGTCTATTACCATCCTGCAAAATTTGAAAGGTAACGTTAATATGTATATTTCGCCACTTCCGGTCGTCACGGACTCTGATGTTGATAAACTTAGAGATGATATTGCTAATAAACTTTTATTCATAATTGGCAAAGATCCCGCAATCGCCACGAAACGGGAGTGGCTTAATGCGACATTATATGCGGTACGCGATCGGATGGTCGAGCGCTGGCACCGTTCTAATCGGGCGCAATTCTCTCAGGATGCGCGCCAGGTATATTATCTGTCGATGGAATTTTTAATTGGTCGTACGCTATCCAATGCATTGCTCTCTTTAGGTATTTATGACGAAGTCAGAAGCGCGCTGGAGGCAATGGGGCTTGAACTGGAAGAACTGATTGATGAAGAAAACGATCCCGGGTTAGGTAATGGTGGTCTCGGTCGTCTGGCGGCCTGCTTCCTTGATTCACTGGCGACGCTTGGGTTGCCGGGATGTGGATACGGTATTCGTTATAACTACGGTATGTTCAAACAAAATATCGTTAACGGTGTACAAAAAGAGTCGCTCGATTATTGGCTGGAATACGGTAATCCCTGGGAGTTTAAACGTCATAATACGCATTATAAAGTACGTTTTGGCGGGCGTGTTCAACAGGAGGGGAATAAAACCCGCTGGCTTGAAACCGAGGATATTCTGGCCGTGGCGCATGATCAAATTATTCCAGGTTATGCGACGGACACGACTAATACGTTGCGCTTGTGGAACGTGCAGGTGAATAGCGAAGTTAATGCGGGCAAACTGAATCAGCAGGACGACTTTGCTACTGAAGTGGAAAACAAATACCACTTCGATCGTATCTCGCGGGTTTTGTACCCGGATGATTCCACCGATGCGGGGCGTGAATTGCGTTTACGCCAGGCCTATTTCCTGGCCTCGGCGACGATTCAGGATATTCTGAGTCGTCATTATCAGTTGCACAAAACTTTCGACAATCTGGCCGATAAAATTGCGATTCACCTTAATGATACGCATCCGGTACTGGCGATCCCTGAGTTGATGCGTTTATTGATTGATCATCATCAGTTTAGTTGGGATAACGCGTTTGACGTGACTTGTCAGATTTTTTCTTATACCAACCATACGTTGATGAGTGAGGCGCTTGAGACCTGGCCAGTAGAAATGCTAAGTCGAATTTTGCCGCGCCATTTGCAGATTATTTTTGAGATTAACGATCGTTTTCTGAAGACCTTACAGGAACGTTATCGTAATGACAGCGATCTGCTAAAACGTGTGTCGTTAATTGATGAGTCCAATGGTCGTGTGGTGCGTATGGCCTGGCTGGCGGTAGTTGTCAGTCATAAGGTAAACGGCGTGTCGGCATTGCATTCAAAACTGATGACCGAATCACTGTTTGCAGATTTTGCGAATATTTTTCCCCTGCGTTTCACCAACGTAACCAATGGTGTGACTGCGCGTCGTTGGCTGGCGCTGGCGAATCCACCGCTTGCCAAAGTGCTGGACGAAAATATCGGTGACAGCTGGCGGACTAAATTAATGCAGTTGGGCGAGCTGAAGCAGTTTATAGATTATCCGTCGGTGAATGAGGCTGTGCATCGTGCGAAACGTAAAAATAAGCAGCGACTGGCGCACCATATTGCCACCCACTATGGCGTGGTGGTGAATCCTGATGCGCTGTTTGATGTGCAGGTGAAACGCATCCACGAGTACAAGCGGCAACTCATGAATGTGCTCCACGTTATTACACGCTATAACCGAATTAAAGCCGCGCCGGATGCCAACTGGGTACCGCGAGTGAATATCTTTGCCGGAAAAGCAGCCTCCTCTTATCACATGGCAAAACAAATTATTCGCTTGATTAACGATGTGGCGCAGTTAGTCAATAACGATCCGCAGATTGGCGGCAAACTGAAAGTAGTGTTTATCCCGGATTACAGCGTCAGTCTCGCTCAGCTAATTATTCCGGCAGCCGATCTGTCAGAGCAAATTTCCCTGGCCGGGACGGAAGCCTCCGGGACCAGCAATATGAAATTCGGTATGAATGGTGCGCTCACTATCGGTACGCTCGACGGTGCGAATATCGAAATGCGCGAATACGTTGGGGAAGATAACATCTTTATCTTTGGCAATACGGCGAATCAGGTTGAAACTCTGCGACGTGATGGCTATGACCCGAGGTACATCTTTGAAAAGGATGAGGAACTTCATCAGGTGCTGACGCAAATCGGTACGGGGATGTTTAGTCCGCAGGAGCCAGGGCGTTATAGGGAGGTGTTGGATTCATTGATTAACTTCGGCGACTACTATCAGGTGTTGGCAGATTACCGCAGCTATGTAGATTGTCAGGATGCGGTGGACGAGTTGTATCGTACTCCCCGGGAGTGGACGACAAAAACCATGCATAATATTGCTAACATGGGGTATTTCTCGTCGGACAGAACGGTTCAGGAATATGCTGACCATATCTGGCGCATAGCAAAAATACGCGTGTAGCCAGTATTTCTAACGCTCAGCCTCTCTGGTTTTCATAACAGGGAGGCTGTTTGCAAATCAGCCAGAATAGGTGAGAGGATTTTGTGGGTATTACTTTCTTTGCGCGATGAGGCAAACACGCTAAATTGCGGCAAGGGAAACGGAGTGTTTATTTTTTTTAGTCCATACAGGTGAGCGTGTGTTTCAAATACCTTTTCCGGGATTACCCCTAAACAATGTGTATTGGACACAATCGTCAGAATCGCCGTAAACGATGAGGTAAGCAGGCAGCGTTCTCCGGTTCTAAATTTTTTATCTACAATACTGCGATGATAAATGATTTTCTCATTCTTAGTATTGTAACCGACCAGGTTAGCGTTTCTGAATTGCGCTTCACTGATGGTGTTACCATATAAAGAATTATTCTGCGAGGCCGCCAGCACCAGGCGCATATCGCATATTTTCTGGCATGAAAGACTTGCTGACTCTACAGAAAAGGTAGAAAAAACGGCATCTGCCTGACGCATATTCAGCAGTTCAATAATACTCTGTTCATTCAGGTCGGCGGTAAGGTGCAGGAGGCTGATATCGGCGTCAGTCTCGATTATTCTGGCGGTGACATCTGGAATAACGATAGGGGAAATAAAAGATTCCGTATAAAGCGTTAACCTTTTTTTGGTGGCAGGCGTGGAAAGCGGCATCAGCGTTGACAGCTTATCGATAATTGGGATTGTATTATCATACAGTTCATCAGAATAGACCGTCGGTAACAGTGCATTCCCGCTACGGACAAACAGATTATCCCCCATCATTTCGCGCAGTTTTCTTAATGACTGGCTGACGGCGGAAGGTGAGATGTTCAGCATGTCAGCGACTCTGGAAATGCTACCCACGCTATAGATCAAACAGAAAATGGTCAGCAGATTGAGATCTATTTTTGATAGTGTGCGTATCTTTTCTGCATCATTTGCTTTCGACATAGACCCCTCATCATCAACACCATGGCAGTAACCACATCAGGTATAGCAAAAAAAGTCAGGCGAGTCAGACACTGGGCGCTTTCGATAAGCGTACCGGATGAAGTTGTAACATTGTAAATTATGTTAATCAATTGGGCTTTATTGATGTAGGACATCTATTTGTTCAAAAAACAACCATACTATTAAGTTGCACCATAGTTGGAAAGAGGAGGAACAAAGTATGGTTGTTGACAGACTGAGAACCGATCTTCTCAACAAATTGATAAACGCCCGTATCGAACTTGCCGCTTATCTGCAGTTGAGAAAAGCGAAAGGCTACATGTCAGTTAGCGAGAGCGATCGCCTGCGTGATGTTTTTTTTGCACTGAATCGCGAATTGCACGAGCAATCACAGCTTCACGGTATGCATCTTGATCAGGAAGAGTGGAATGCCCTTCATCGTGCTGAAGGGGCGTTAGCCGCCGCCGCTGTTTGTCTTATGAGTGGACATCACGATTGTCCAACGTTTATCGCCGTTAACGCAGAGAAACTGGAAAACTGCCTGACAACGCTGACGCTAAGTATCCAGAGTTTGCAATCTTACCCAACGCTGGAACACGTCTGAATCAGGGGGAGGGCGCTCCCCCTTTTCGTCAAGATTATGTAAATGTAGCGGGATAATTCCCCTTGCTGGCTACGCTTTATGCAGAGCCATTAAGGAGGTGTTATGCGTCGACTCTTTCTCTGTGCTATTCCACTTGCGCTATTTTCAACTTATGCCGCCGCGGTAAAAGTGGAAGTGCTGCAAACTAAACTCGATCACCCATGGTCACTGGCTTTTTTACCCGATAACCGCGGTATGCTCATTACGCTCAAAGGTGGACAGCTTCGACTCTGGCAGCCTGATAAAGGGCTTTCCGACCCGCTGACCGGCGTACCCAAAGTTTGGGCAAATGGTCAGGGAGGACTGCTTGATGTGGCGTTAGCACCGGATTTTGCACAATCTCGCCGGGTATGGCTAAGCTTCGCTGAAGCCGACCGCGAAGGCAAAGCGGGCACTGCGGTAGGCTACGGGCGATTGAGTGACGATCTCAAACATCTGCAAGGATTTCAGACCGTTTTTCGCCAACAGCCAAAGCTTTCCACCGGAAACCATTTTGGTGGACGTCTGGTATTTGATGGTAACGGTTATCTGTTTATTGGCCTGGGGGAGAATAATCAACGCGCTACCGCCCAGGACCTGGATAAATTGCAGGGTAAATTAGTCCGACTGACCGACGAGGGAAAAATTCCGCCGGATAATCCGTTTGTGAACATGGCAGGAGCGCGGGCAGAGATTTGGTCGTATGGCATCCGCAACCCGCAGGGTATGGCGATGAATCCGTGGAGTGATGTGTTGTGGCTCAATGAGCATGGTCCACGCGGAGGCGATGAAATCAATATCCCCGAGAAAGGGAACAACTACGGCTGGCCTATCGCGACCTGGGGTGTTAACTACAGTGGTTTGAAAATTCCCGAAGCAAAAGGTCAAATTGTTGCTGGCACGGAACAACCCATCTTTTATTGGGAAAAGTCGCCGGCGGTTAGTGGAATGGCTTTTTACAATAGTGATACCTTCCCGCAGTGGCGGCAAAAGTTGTTCATCGGCGCGTTGAAAGATAAAGAAGTGATCGTGCTGAGCGTTAAAGGGAATACGGTCACTGAGGATGGTCGTCTGTTGCAGGAAAGGGGGCAGCGGATCCGTGATGTGCGCGTCGGACCAGACGGTTATTTGTACGTGTTAACCGACGAGTCCGACGGGGAATTACTGAAAGTGAGTCCCTGATTTGGTTAGCTGACCGGGATCATCACGATTTTTTGAAACGCCGGGCGCTCGGTCAGTTGTTGATACCAGCGTTCCAGATGCGGGCGCGGGGTCCAGCTCAGACCAACGTTGAACAGGTTATAGATGAACGGTGCCACAGCGATATCCGCGGTGCCAAATTCAGCGCCGGAGAACCATGGCTGGTCTGCCAGCGCGTTATCCAGAATGGCAAACAGGTTCTCGCAAACTTGCTTACTTGCCTCAATGGCCGCCATATCGCGCTGATCGGCAGGTGTTCTGACCAGACCAAATAAGATAACCCGATGCGCAGGGCTTAGAGTCTGATTTGCCCAGTCCATCCATTTTTCACCGACTGCGCGCGCGGCCGGGGCGTCAATCCACAAACGTTTTTGTCCGTACTGAGCGGCCAGATAGCGGACAATGGTATTGGATTCCCACAGAACAACGTCTGTTTCATCATCGCGTAGCAGCGGGACCAGTCCGTTCGGGTTCAGTGCCAGATAGTCGGCATCGCGGTTACCGCCATGCTGTCCGCCCGCCAGAATTTGGTTATACGGCAGTTCCAGTTCCTCGAGCGTCCACAATACTTTTTTTACGTTGGTCGAGTTATTGCGACCCCACAGTGTAATCATAGTAACCCCGCAAATTAATTGAGCAGCTTTATGGCTGCAGATGCCATCTGACTAGCTCACATGGTGGGGTAAACCTAATATTTACGCAACAAAGTCTAAAAAAATCGTGCCAGGAGCAGCGCACCGCGGCGTTATTGCATAAACTTTAAAAACTTTACCAACTTACGGTTTCTTTAAGCTCGTTAGTGCGTTATTACTCACCGCACTTATTTTACACGTCATCCATCAGACTTTTTCTGCATGGGTTGGTCGAGGTCGCTTGGCCGGTTTTGTGTAAACACGGTGTGGTATGACGTGGTTTTTTGGAATGGATACTCGGGTGGCATTTATGACGCAATACTTCTCTTCACTTCGCAGCTTTGCTGCAGGTTCTGCACTCTTAATCCTTTTGGCGCCGACCGTACAGGCGGCGGAGCAACCGACGGCCCCGCCGAGCGTGGACGCGCGCGCGTGGATTCTGATGGATTACGCCAGTGGTAAGGTGCTGGCGGAAGGTAATGCTGATGAGAAACTGGATCCTGCCAGTCTGACCAAAATAATGACCAGCTATGTGGTTGGGCAGGCGCTGAAGGCCGGAAAAATTAACCTCAACGACATGGTCACCGTGGGCAAAGACGCCTGGGCGACCGGTAATCCAGCCCTGCGCGGTTCGTCGGTCATGTTCCTCAAGCCCGGCGATCAGGTTGCGGTGTCCGATCTGAATAAAGGCGTTATCATTCAGTCAGGTAACGATGCCTGTATTGCACTCGCTGATTACGTTGCCGGCAGTCAGGAATCCTTTATTGGTCTGATGAACGGCTATGCGAAAAAACTGGGGCTGACCAACACGACTTTCCAGACGGTACACGGCCTGGATGCGGCAGGACAGTTCAGTACCGCACGTGATATGGCGTTGCTCGGGAAGGCGTTAATCCACGATGTGCCGGAAGAGTACGCTATTCACAAAGAGAAAGAATTTACCTTCAATAAAATCCGCCAGCCGAACCGCAACCGTCTGTTGTGGAGCACCAACCTGAACGTGGACGGTATGAAAACCGGGACCACTGCCGGGGCGGGATACAACCTGGTGGCCTCCGCGACCCAGGGCGATATGCGCCTGATCTCCGTGGTGCTGGGAGCAAAAACCGACCGCATTCGTTTCAATGAGTCAGAAAAACTGCTGACCTGGGGCTTCCGTTTCTTTGAAACCGTTACGCCGATCAAGCCGGATGCGACTTTCGTCACCCAGCGCGTCTGGTTTGGCGATAAGAGTGAAGTGAATTTGGGCGCCGGAGAAGGGGGTTCTGTGACCATTCCGCGTGGCCAGCTCAAAAACCTGAAGGCCAGCTTTACCCTGACTGAACCACAGCTAACTGCACCGCTGAAGAAAGGTCAGGTTGTGGGCACTATCGACTTCCAGTTGAACGGAAAATCCATTGAGCAGCGTCCGTTGATGGTGATGGAAGATGTGGAAGAGGGTGGTTTCTTTAGCCGCATGTGGGACTTTGTGATGATGAAATTCCACCAGTGGTTTGGTGGTTGGTTCTCGTAATCTTATTTATTGCCGGATGGCGCAATCGCCGTCCGGCAGTATCTGTTAGTACTTCAGCGTGATACGTTGTGCTTTAGCGTACTCAACAAACTCATCGTCAGGGCGGTTATCACTGATGATGGTATCAAAGCGTTTCAATTCCCCCATTCTCGCAGGTCGCACCTTGCCAAACTTGCTGTGATCGACCACCAAAACATGATGCTGCGCCATCGACATCGCCCAGTGCTTCACCGGCAGTTCTTCCAGATTAAAACAGGTCGCGCCTTTCTCGATATGAACACCTGCCGCAGAATAAAAGGCGATATCCGGACAGAGGTTGTTCAGCGTTTCCTGGAAATCGAGTGGTTTAAAAATCGCGTTACTGGCATGGAATTCACCACCACACAGAATGACGCGGCACTGCGGTTTTTCCTGCAGCACCAGAAACGTATTCAACGAGTAGCAGATTGCGGTGAAGGGCAGTTCATTGTCGATCGCTTCAATGATCCACGGCGTGGTCGTACCGCAATCGAAAAAGATGGTCTGATGCGCCTGCACGAGACTCGCCGCCTGCTGGGCAGCGCGACGCTTTTCATCAACCAGACGGGATTTTTGATCGCTGATTAAATAGTGGTTAGCGCTGCGGGGTTCCAGAACAATATAGCCCCCGAGCAGCACGACGGGAGCATCATGATTATTCAGGTCGCGACGAATGGTCATCTCAGATACGCCCAGCAACGTCGCGGCTTCTTTGAGGTGTAATTTATCGCTGCGTTTCAGCGCCTGCAGTAATTGACCAATACGCTCGTCGCGTCGAGTTTCCATAGTTCCCCTGGAGAATAGAATAAGTGCTCAGTTTCGCGCTTAATACTACTCTTTTTACCGCGGGTTAGTCACGTACCCAACCTTTACGGATGGGGAGAGCGAAGCAGGTGCGATAGCACGTCTGCAGGCCGAGGTACAAGGTTGTGCCGAACCGTTGCCAGATCATCTGGGCGCTCAGACAGCCGATCAACCCGGCCAGTAATCCGCCCAGCATATCCAGCGGCCAGTGAACGCCAAGGTAAACTCGTGACCAGGCAATCGCCACGGCGACAACCATCAGCAGAGCACCCGTCCACAAGCGATGCCAGAACAGGAAGGCCAGAGCAAAGGTAAAGATAACCGTACCGTGGTCGCTCGGGAAAGAGTCATCCGCCGCATGGTGCAGGAAGTTATAGCCGATGTGGTTAACGAACGGACGATCGTGGGGGAAAAGATGCCCCATCAGCCAAGAAATCGTCAGACCGACTACCAACGCAATGCCCATTTTGATGACCAACTGGCGCTGGAGCGTAACCTGACCACGAGGTCCCCAAAGCCAGAGCACAACGGCTAACAGCGGCACAATGCTGATCAGATCTTTGGCAATGAAAATGGCGAGCGAAATTGCCCATTGCGCAGAGTCGGGTGTTGCATTGATCAAGTAAAAAAGCGAATTGTTCAGATTTTCCAGCATAACGTCCAGACTCAGTGTAATCGTTAAATAGACCCATTTGGGGAGAGCATAAAATTGCTTTCACGGGATAAAAAGCGGTCTTGTCTTATTTGCCTGTTAAATGACGATTTTTAAGACAATTAATGAGACTTATTGAACATGATAGCGGTCTCAACTTAAATTAACCTTAAAGCAAAATGTTCTTGAGCAAATGAGTGTAAAAATGTGCGCATTTTGCTTTCAAATCACATAATTCACTATCACCAGTACGGCGCATTTATTACACTTTGCGCGATTTTTCTATAGTTAAGAGATTGCATGCAGAACCGTTTATCTTCAGGCGTTCGTTTAGGGCGTCAGGCATTACTTTTCCCGCTCTGTCTGGTGCTTTACGAATTCTCCACTTATATCGGCAACGATATGATCCAGCCCGGAATGTTGGCGGTGGTGGCGCAATATAACGCCGGATTAGATTGGGTACCTACGTCCATGACCGCCTATCTGGCAGGCGGCATGTTTTTGCAGTGGTTGTTAGGACCGTTGTCGGACCGTATTGGTCGTCGCCCGGTAATGTTAACCGGTGTGATCTGGTTCATCGTTACCTGCCTTGCAACCCTGCTTGCACAGAATATTGAGCAATTTACCTTCCTGCGTTTTTTACAGGGGATAAGCCTGTGCTTTATTGGTGCGGTGGGTTACGCCGCCATTCAGGAATCCTTTGAAGAAGCGGTCTGCATAAAAATTACCGCGCTGATGGCAAACGTGGCGCTGATTGCGCCACTGCTGGGTCCGTTGGTAGGCGCAGCCTGGGTACATGTTCTGCCGTGGGAAGGGATGTTTATCCTGTTTGCTGCTCTGGCGGCCATCTCCTTTTTTGGTCTGCAACGCGCGATGCCGGAAACGGCAACCCGGCTTGGTGAAAAACTGTCCATTAAAGAGTTGGGCAAGGATTATAAGCTGGTGCTTAGGAACGTGCGCTTCGTTGCAGGCGCACTGGCGTTGGGTTTTGTCAGCCTGCCGTTACTGGCGTGGATTGCGCAGTCCCCGATTATTATCATCAGTGGTGAACATCTCAGCAGCTACGAATATGGTCTGTTGCAGGTGCCGATTTTTGGCGCGTTGATTGCTGGTAACCTGGTGCTGGCGCGTCTGACTTCGCGAAAAACCGTGCGTTCGCTAATTATCATGGGCGGCTGGCCAATCGCCGTTGGCCTGATTATTGCTGCTGCGGCCACGGTAGTGTCATCTCATGCATATCTATGGATGACGGCAGGTTTGAGTATCTATGCGTTTGGCATTGGCGTGGCGAATGCGGGGCTGGTGCGCCTGACGCTGTTTGCCAGCGAAATGAGTAAAGGTACTGTTTCTGCCGCAATGGGTATGTTGCAGATGCTGATTTTTACCGTCGGTATTGAGCTGAGTAAACACGCGTATCTGCTTGGAGGGAACGGCTTGTTCAGCTTGTTCAATCTGGCAAGCGGCGTACTGTGGCTGATTTTGATGGTTATCTTCCTGAAAGATAAACGGGTAGGGAATTCCCGGGAAGGTTAAGGCCCGGTTGTCCGCAATCCAGCGCAGATAAGCATAATGACGCCGATAAATTCATCATTATGTTGATAATAGAATCACCCTGTAGGCCGGATAAGCGAAGCGCTATCCGGCGGCCTGTAGCAAATTGCCGGATGGCGGCGTAAACGCCTTATCCGGCCTACCGCTCACCAAAGATCTTAACTGACCAGTATTACGGTTGTCTGGGCCTGGCGACAACTTAGTGGTGGTCGTCAATCTGATGTTCGATAACCATCCCTTCACCGACGCTTGCCACATGTCGCGCATAAGGATGTGCGCGATAGACAGGGGCCGGAGCAGGCGCTGGAGCAACATATACCGTTTGTGGTGCGGTCGTTACGCTGACCGCCTGCGGGACGCTGACGGAAGAGGGCACTACCACCACTTTATAACCGCTGGGGACATCAACGGTAACGCTCTGTGCAAATGTTGTCCCCGCAAAGCCCAGCAACAATGTCGCCATCAGTACACTTTTCTTCATGATCCGCTCGCCTGAAATATTCACTGGAAGTAATAATCCAGCGGGTTAATTTGAGGCGGATTATGAATAGATCATGCCATCATTTTGTTGCCGTCTGTGCTGAGCCGTTAATGCGTAAACGGTGCTTCATTCTTTAACACGCGGTCGATAACATCCAGCACGCCCTCTTTGTTGTTCGAGCCTGCACGATATTTTGCCGCCTGGACAACCGGTTCGTGAGCGTTGGCCATTGCGAAACTAAATCCCGCCTGACGCAGCATCTCAATATCATTTCCGCCATCGCCAAACACAACAACCTCGTCGTCGTTAATATTCCAGCGTTGTTGCAGCAGGCGCAGACCGTTAGCCTTATGCACGCCGGGTATTATTAAGTCGATGCTGCCGTAGCCGGTATGCACCGGTACCATAATATCGCCAATCGCCTCGTGGAGATCGGCCTGTACCTGTGGAATTCGGTCGTCGGAAATATTCAGCCCGAACTTGAAGAAAACGTCGTTAAGATTGTCAAAATTATCTACAAATTCGAGACGATGATAGTACATGGCGGAAACGTTCTTATGCTCATCGCTGTACTGTTTCAACGTATAGGCGCTGTTTTTACCACAGGCAATAATGTCGATATCGGCGCGGGTCAGCAGATGATCTACGATGGCATGGAAATCGTCTTTAGCCAGTTCGCCGTTAAAGACATCTTCTCCTTCACTGACCACCCAACCGCCGTTTTCGGCGACAAATGAGATCTCATTGGCCAGTTCGGGGAAAAAGGAAATCAACTGATAATATTGGTTGCCGCTGGCGACCACAAAGCGGATCCCTTGTTCTTTCATCTGGCGGTATTGCGCCATAAAGCGCTCACGGTTATAGGTTTTTTGGTCGCTTAAAAATGTGCCGTCCATGTCGACCGCAATTAATTTGATACTCATTAGCTGTTCTCCATCACCGTAGTATTTTTGAGATCCGGTTTCGCTACCGCTTTCGCGACGACGGCGGCGACAAGCACCAGCGCCAGCACCACCAACATAGCGCTGCGCAGGCCATAGTGTTCACCCAGATAGCCTAGCAGCGGTGGTCCAACAAGGAACGCCAGGTAACCGGTGGTCGCCACGACGCTGACGCGGGTCGGTGCATCGGGGCCGGTGTCGCTGGCGGCTGAAATGGTCAGCGGGAAACCGAGCGATGCGCCGAGTCCCCACAGAATAACGGACACACCGGCCACCCAGGAGCTGTCGACAAAAATAATCAGGCTAATCCCGAGAGCGCCCATCAGCGCACTGGCGCGCACCACCGCAACGCGGCTGTAACGGTCGATGAACCAGCCACCGGTAAATCGCCCAACGGTCATACCCAGCGTAAAACCGGCATAAATCAGCGAGCCTGATGTCGGGCTAAATCCATGTCCGTCCACCATTAACAGTGGAAGCCAGTCGTTGGCGGAACCTTCAGCAAATGCCATCGCCAGCACTACAACGCCGATCAGCAATAGCTGGATATCACGATAAAAAGGCAGTCCTTTTTCACCGGAGTGAGAACCGTCAGCGGCATTTTTGCCCGTGCCGTCAGGAATAGCTTTGATGGCGATGAAAATAGGTGTGATAGCAACCATTGCAGCCAAAATGATATGCGCGGTAGCCGGGACGCTGAAGGCGGTAAGCATCATTCCAACTCCAGCCCCTGCCAACGTTCCCAGGCTGTAAAAACCGTGCATCATCGGCAGCACGGTTTTGTTCATTTCGCGCTCAACGGCTGCACCTTCGACGTTGATGGCAACTTCTGCCGCACCAAAGCTGGCGCCAAATACGCCCAGGCCAAACGCGAAAAGCCATGCGGAATGCAGCCAGAGCGCTACGCTGAGGATCGCCATTCCGAGGACGGCACAAGACATGGTGGTGCGAATCACCTTACGCGTGCCAAATCGTTTCACCAGCCAGGCCGAACAAAGTATGCCACTCATCGAACCAATAGAGAGCCCAAACAACACCGCGCCCATTTCGGCAGTGGAGATGGAGAGGATATCTCTGATGGCAGGGGTACGCGTTGCCCAGGAGGCCATTAATAATCCTGGTAAAAAGAAGAACGTGAACAGCGCCCAGGTGCGACGTCTTAAGGCTTTGCGTGATGAGATGCCAGTCATGAATTCGAGCCAAAGAAAAGAGGGAAGGAGACAACATTAGCAAGACTGTGTACATTTGTACACAAATGCAAGAAGAGGAAATGTAGTGCGACGTGCAAACGATCCGCAGCGGCGGGAAAAAATAGTTCAGGCGACTCTGGATGCAGTAATAGCCCATGGTATTCATGGGGTTACACATCGTAAAATCGCTATGATTGCCGAGGTGCCACTGGGTTCTATGACCTATTACTTTTCGGGAATTGATGAGCTTTTGATGGAGGCATTTGGCCGTTTTACTGACAGGATGCTGTTGCAGTATCAGGACTTTTTTGCCGACGTTAAGGATGCGTCGCAGGCTTGCCATGCCATTACCGATATGATTTACGGCTCTCAGGTCACAACGCCTGATAATATGGAGCTCATGTATCAGCTGTATGCTTTTGCCAGCCGTAAACCAGCGTTGAAAACGGTGATGCAGAACTGGATGCTACGCAGCCAACAAACGCTGGAGCAGTGGTTTGACCCGGTTACTGCGCGGGCGCTGGATGCGTTTATTGAAGGAATGACGCTGCATTTTGTCACGGACAAAAAACCGCTGCAGCGAGAAGATATCTTGCTGATGGTGGAGCGTATTGCAGGGATACCCGCGACAGTCAGCTGTGCGTAGCGCCTCCGGTAATATTCACCACCGTCGCGGTCATGGCGCTGGCATGGTCTGAAGCAAGAAAGGTCATGACCTCAGCGATTTGTGCAAGCGTAGGCAGGCGCGCGAGCATGGTACTTTGCGCCGCACCCCCTAACCATTGATCGACGGTTAAACCCATTGACTGTGCTTTGGCGGAGAAAATTTCTCCGGTATAGGAGCCAGCTGCAACAGCATCCACAATCGCATGCGAGCGCACGCCGACGACCCGGATATTTGCCGGTCCTACCTCGCTGGCGAACGCTTTAATAAAAGCCTCTGTTCCTGCACAACCAACAATATGACCCAGATGACCAGGCATCGCCATCGGGGCCGCGGGGGCAACAACGCTGAGAATGACGCCCGCACGATTGCCGCCCATGTGCGGCGTTACGGCTTTAGCGATATTGAACTGCGCCGAGAGGAAAGGGGTGATGCCGCTCATAAACTCAGAGAGGGATAATGTGTTAATGCGTTTGCCCTGTTCGTGCATAAATCCCGTTGCGTTAACCACCACATCTATTCCACCAGTTTGCTGCGCAAGGCGGGTAACTTCCTTCGATGCGTTGTGCTCGTCGAGTACATCGGTGATAAAGGTTTCGACTGTACCACCTGCCGTTCGGATAATACTGGCCGTCCGATCAAGTTTTTCCTGGCTGCGAGCACCCAGACACACATGGGCTCCTTCGCGCGCCATGGCCTGCGCAACCGCGCTACCAATAGCCCCGCTGCCACCAAAAATTACTGCGACTTTGCCAGTAAGCAACATGACTAACCCCCATCCCCGATAAAGCACCGTTTTAAAGTATGTGCCATAACCGGCATGCTGCAAATTAGAGGGGCGTTTCAGAGGTGGAAGGCGATGAACGCAAATTTCAGGCAACAAAAAACCCATCAACCTTGAACCAAAATGGCGGGGTTGATGGGCTCCACAAATTGGGGACATCAAAGAAAAGCAGTGGCAATAGTTATGACTGACGCCTTGAAGAAAAGTTCTGCTTACCTGCAAAAATTTTTCAATTAAGGGAAAATTTCAGCGCTAACCAAGGCCAGGCCAGACAATGACGATGAGTGTCCCCGCTAATGTCAGAAGAACGTTAGCAATCGCGTAAGTCCCGGCATAGCCTAACGCAGGGATGTTGCTGCGTGCGGTGTCGCTGATGATTTCCATTGCTGGAGCACAGGTACGTGCGCCCATCATGGCACCAAACAGCAGGGCACGGTTCATGCGCAATACGTAAGCACCAAACAAGAAACAGATGACAACCGGAACCAGGCTGACTACCAGACCGGCAATCAACATTTGACCACCGACGGCACCCAGGCCATTACCAATGCCACTGCCTGCGCTTAAACCGACGCCTGCCATGAATACCATCAGGCCAAACTCTTTCACCATATTCAGCGCACCCTGTGGGATATAGCCAAATGTGGGGTGGTTGGCTCGCAGGAAGCCCAGCATGATCCCAGCGAACAGCAGTCCAGCCGCATTCCCGATGCCGAAGCTGAAATTACTGAACTGGAAGGTGATCATCCCGATCATCAGACCGATGATAAAGAAGGCGCAGAAGGCCAGCAGATCGGTCACCTGACTGTGAATGGAAATGAAGCCGATACGATCGGCAATGGTTTTCACGCGACGAGCATCACCGCTGACCTGCAACACGTCGCCTTTATTGAGTACGACGTTGTCATCAATAGGCATTTCAATCTGGCTACGGATCACGCGGTTCAGGAAACAACCATGGTCGGTCAGTTTCAACTGGGCCAGGCGACGACCAACGGCATTGTGGTTTTTCACCACAATTTCTTCAGTGACGATGCGCATATCGAGCAGATCGCGATCGAACACCTCTTTACCGTTACGGAAGCTGGGATCGAGGCGAGCATGGGCGTCCGGATAACCCACCAGGGCTATCTCATCGCCCATTTGCAACACCGCATCACCATCCGGGTTGGCCAGAATGCCGTTGCGACGGATGCGTTCAATGTAACAACCGGTCTGGCGATAAATACCCAGTTCGCGCAGATTTTTACCATCAGCCCATGCCACTAGCTCAGGGCCAACGCGATAGGCGCGGATCACCGGGAGGTACACTTTACGATTGGCGTCGGTGTCCAGACCTCGTTCACGCGCGATTTGTTGGGCGCTGGTTTGCAGATCCTGATGCTGCAGTTTCGGCAAATAGCGCGCACCAACAATCAGGCTGACCAGACCAATCAAATAGGTGAGGGCGTAACCCAGGCTCAGGTTATCGAGAGCACTTGAAAGTTGTGTCCCTGTCATTCCTGAATGGCGCAAGGTATCACCCGCGCCGACCAGCACCGGCGTTGAGGTCATCGAGCCAGCCAGCATACCCGCCGTCAGGCCGATGTCCCAGCCAAATAGCTTACCCAGCCCCAACGCGATCAGCATTGCGCTACCGACCATCACCAGGGCAAGCATTAGATAATTTTTCCCATCGCGAAAAAAAATCGAAAAAAAGTTGGGACCGGCTTCGACGCCGACGCAAAAAATAAACAGCATAAAGCCGAGATTTAATGCATCGGTGTTAATACTAAAGTGCTGCTGACCTAATAATAGGGAGACCACTAAAACGCCAATGGAATTACCGAGTTGGACTGAACCCAGACGTAATTTGCCCAGACACAGGCCCAGAGCCAGGACCACAAATAATAACAGGATGTAATTCCCATTTAACAAATCTGCGACGTTTATATTCACGGAGACTAACTTCTTGTTTACTAGTAAGCTATTGAAAGAAATGGCAATTTACGCTAATGTTTTTGCCAGAAATTAAGGGGCGATAGCATCGTACACAGCCCCGAATAATGCAGCATAACAATATATGCGGTTAGTTTAATCTCATTACGTATCAACGGCTATAAGAATCGTGTGGGTGTGTTTTTGGCATGGAATGCCGAGTTACTTTATCTGACTGGACGCCTGCGGGCGAAAAGAGTGTTCGATAGAGAATGTGTCAGGAGGAACGATTGAAACATAAGCAAAGTTGGGCGAGTGCGGTCTGCTGCTTTGTGCTCTTTATTGTGGTGTGTCTTTCATTAACGCTGAACGTGAAAGGGGCATTCAGAGCGGCAGGGCATCCTGAGGTCGGATTGTTGTTTTTTATCTTACCTGGTGCTGCAGCAAGCTTTTTTTCCCATCGTCGGGAAGTGCTCAAACCCCTGCTTGGTGCAATATTGGCGGCGCCGTGCTGCCTGTTACTGATGCGGTTCGTTTTTATGCCGACGCGTTCATTGTGGCAAGAGCTGGCGTGGTTGTTTAGTGCGGTGTTTTGGTGCGCACTTGGCGCATTATGTTTTTTATTTATCAGTAGCTTATTCAATCAGCATCAACGGCGGAAAAAGAACTGATGACGCCCTCAAGGTGAGGGCGTAGAAACCGCTATCAGGCGAACAGATTCATGTTCTCTTTTGCCCAAGCTTCAAAATCCGTGCAGCCGCCGATGTGTTTTTGATCGACAAAAATCTGCGGAACGGTTTCAACTGGCTTACCTACCGTCTTTTCCAGATCTGCTTTGGTAATTCCTTCAGCATGGATATCAATGTAGCGGAAGTTAAAATCTTCATGCTCACTGCTTAATTTTTCTGCTAATTCTTTTGCGCGCACGCAATACGGGCACCCTGGGCGACCAAAAATAACGGCAAACATCTCTTTCTCCTCGAACTTATCAGGCCGGATGGCAATACTTGTTATGATGCCGCGATTTGTGACGGATGGAAAGCAGGTTCAGCCTGTTGCTTTGATATCCTCAAGCTATATCTGTTAAACACGGCAAGCCGGAACGTTTTATAATGGAAGCCATTTCACCGGGAGGCCGCGTATGCGCACAATTGGTGTATTACCCAAAAGCGTATTGATGCTGGAAATAATTGGGATGGTTTTGTTATCGCTGGCGCTGCTATCGCTTAACGATTACCTCACCTTGCCCGCACCGCTTAACAGCCCGTTAGCCTGCGTGGTGATGATATTTCTGGGCATACTGCTGATGCTCCCTGCTGCGGTGGCGTTGATGTGGCGTGTTGCTCAATTGCTGGCACCGCAACTGATGTCTCGCGCACCCGGTGATTCAACTGATTCAGACAGAGACAAAAGAGATGACTCCAACCATTGATTTACTTCGCAGCCACCGTTCCATTCGCCATTTTACTGATGATGCCATTTCGGATGCACAGCGTGAGGCGATTATTGCCGCCGCTCAGGGAACGTCAAGCTCCAGTTTTCTACAGTGCACGACGATCGTTCGCATAACGGATAAATCCCTGCGTGAATCACTGGCTACCTTATCTGGCGGCCAAAAGCATGTGGCTCAGGCCGCTGAGTTCTGGGTGTTTTGCGCTGATTTTAACCGTCATTTGCAGATTTGCCCTGACGCGCAACTTGGGCTGGCGGAACAGCTGCTGCTGGGCGTGGTTGATACTGCAATGATGGCGCAAAATGCATTGACGGCGGCAGAGTCGCTGGGACTTGGCGGCGTGTTTATTGGCGGTTTGCGTAACAATATTGAGCCGGTCACCGAACTGCTGAAGCTTCCGCAACATGTTCTGCCGCTCTTTGGATTGTGCCTCGGCTGGCCTGCGGATAACCCGGATATCAAGCCGCGGCTGCCCGCGTCGCTTGTGGTGCATGAAAACCAATACCAGCCACTCAACAGCGATGTTTTGGCGCAATATGATGAGCAGCTCGCGCAGTACTATCTGACCCGAGGAAGCAATACCCGTCGCGACACCTGGAGCGATCATATTCGCCGTACCATCATTAAAGAAAGTCGCCCCTTTATCCTGGAATATTTGCATAAACAGGGATGGGCCACGCGCTAAAGATTTTAACCCAGTGTATGATACGCCAGCTTTTACCAGGTCATTCAGAGAGGTGCAGGGTGAAAATTGCCATTTTGTCCCGGGACGGAACGCTCTATTCTTGTAAACGCCTGCGTGAAGCGGCGATGCAGCGCGGTCACCTGGTTGAAGTTATCGATCCCCTTTCTTGCTATATGAACATCAGCCCGGCGGCATCCTCTATTCATTACAAGGGCCGTCAGCTTCCCCATTTCGACGCGGTGATCCCGCGGATTGGTTCCGCGATTACCTTTTATGGGACGGCGGCGCTGCGCCAGTTTGAGATGCTGGGTAGCTATCCGTTGAATGAATCGGTAGCGATTACGCGAGCGCGCGATAAGCTGCGTTCGCTACAACTGCTGGCGCGTCAGGGAATTGATTTACCCATCACCGGAATTGCTCACTCTCCGGACGATACCAGCGACATGATTGACATGGTTGGCGGTGCGCCGTTGGTGGTGAAACTGGTTGAAGGCACCCAGGGGATCGGCGTGGTGCTGGCGGAAACGCGGCAGGCTGCAGAAAGCGTGGTAGATGCCTTTCGTGGGGTGAATGCCCATATCCTGGTTCAGGAATATATCAAAGAAGCGCAAGGGCGGGATATCCGCTGTTTCGTGGTGGGCGATGAAGTAGTGGCCGCCATTGAACGACGGGCTAAAGAGGGCGATTTTCGATCTAATCTCCATCGCGGCGGGGTGGCGACTATTGCGAATATCACGCCGCGCGAAAGAAAAATTGCGCTCAAAGCCGCTCAGACCATGGGGCTGGATGTTGCAGGTGTTGATATTCTGCGTGCAGAACGTGGGCCGCTGGTCATGGAGGTTAACGCTTCTCCGGGTCTGGAAGGGGTCGAGAAAACCACCGGGATAGACATTGCCGGCAAGATGATCCAGTGGATCGAGCGCCATGCTACGCCTGAATTTTGTCTTAAAATCGGCGGCTAAACACAATATCGATTGCGATCGTGGTATGACACGCTCTTTTTGCGTAAGCTGTGCCGGTATTTTTTTCATCAATAGAGGTCGCACATTATTATGACATCACTGGTCGTTCCCACTCTGGATACGTTGCGTCAATGGCTCGACGACCTGGGCATGAGTTTTTTTGAATGCGATACCTGTCAGGCGCTGCACTTGCCACACATGCAGAATTTTGACGGCATCTTTGATGCAAAAGTTGATTTGGTCGATAACGTCATTCTGTTTTCTGCGATGGCGGAAGTCAGACCTTCTGCATTGCTGCCACTGGCAGCCGATCTGTCTGCGATCAATGCCAGTTCACTGACTGTGAAAGCTTTTCTGGATATGCAGGATGATAATCTGCCAAAGCTGGTGGTTTGCCAGTCTTTATCCGTTACGCCGGGCGTAACGTTTGAGCAGTTTGAATGTTTTGTTCGCCAGAGCGAAGAGCAAATATCGATGGTGATCCTCGAAGCCGGAGCGCATCAGCTGTTATTTAATGCTGAAGAAGATGCGCAAAACAGCACCGCTGAAATTCATTTCCTCCATTAATTCTTCCTGAATCTGGACATATATTGCGCAGCCGCTGCCAGAGCGGTTGCGTATTGCCTGTTTTTATTCTGCATTTAACCTTTCATTAAAGAATTATTCACCTCGATTCAGCGCCTTCCGCTTTATGTCATAGACAATTCCTGCATAAAAAATTGATAAAAGACGTTTTTTAATCTGGGCTATATCCACAATTCCTGGCTAAAGTTATTCTTGCGAAGCTTACCAACGTCATCATTTAAACAACCCCTTGTGACCTGACCTGTGGCCACAATGTGTGTTGAATGCATCGGCGGATGCCAGCGAGCAACAGCGGCATGAGGAGAGGTCTCTCTTTTCATCGGTGCCGCATGAAAGAATATGCACGTTTCTTGCATATCATTAGAGTGTGACATTTTTGTTCGTTTGTTAACGAACTTTCAGAAGGAAAGAGATTATGACCGCCTTAAATAAAAAATGGTTATCAGGCCTGGTTGCGGGTGCTCTGATGGCCATCTCTGCCGGCACGCTCGCTGCTGAACAAAAAACGCTGCATATATATAACTGGTCTGATTATATCGCCCCGGACACGGTGGCTAATTTTGAAAAAGAGACCGGAATTAAAGTTATCTATGACGTATTTGATTCCAATGAAGTACTGGAAGGTAAGCTCATGGCTGGCAGCACCGGCTTTGATCTTGTCGTTCCTTCTGCCAGCTTCCTTGAGCGTCAACTGACTGCGGGCGTATTCCAGCCGCTGGATAAGAGCAAATTGCCGGGCTGGAAAAATCTTGATCCTGAACTGCTGAAGCTGGTGGGTAAACACGATCCGGACAACAAGTTCGCGATGCCGTATATGTGGGCTACGACCGGTATTGGCTATAACGTGGATAAAGTCAAAGCGGTGCTGGGGCCGGATGCGCCGGTTAACAGCTGGGATTTGATCCTCAAACCGGAAAATCTGGAAAAACTCAAAAGCTGCGGCGTCTCTTTCCTCGATGCGCCCGAAGAGGTGTTTGCCACGGTGCTGAACTATTTGGGTAAAGACCCAAACAGTACCAAAGCGGATGATTACACCGGACCGGCAACTGACCTGCTGTTGAAGCTGCGCCCAAATATTCGCTACTTCCACTCCTCGCAATATATTAACGACCTGGCAAACGGTGATACCTGCGTCGCGATTGGCTGGGCAGGGGACGTATGGCAAGCGGCAAACCGTGCGAAAGAAGCGAAAAATGGCGTCAATATCTCCTTCTCAATTCCTAAAGAAGGTGCAATGGCGTTCTTTGACGTATTCGCGATGCCTGCCGATGCGAAAAACAAAGATGAAGCCTATCAGTTCCTCAATTACCTGCTGCGCCCTGATGTGATTGCGCATATCTCCGACCACGTGTTTTATGCCAATGCCAACAAAGAAGCGACGGCTCTGGTCAGCCCTGAAGTTCGTGACAACCCGGGTATCTACCCGCCTGCAGATGTTCGCGCCAAGCTGTTCACACTGAAAGTACAGGATCCGAAGATCGATCGTGTACGTACCCGCGCATGGACGAAGGTAAAAAGCGGGAAATAAACCGATGTTTGGGACATGACCCGGCAGGATTTTTGCCTGCCGGGCAGCGTTGAACCCGGACACATATAACCCGGCAATACGCACCGTTATGGTGCGTTATTTGCACCGTTTCTTTGTTTTATGCCGGAGAGCACCTGAGTGAATGATGCAACCCCACGCCCACAAGCGAAAATCCGCAAGGCGCTGACCCCGCTGCTTGAAATTCGCAATCTGACCAAGTCATTTGACGGTCAGCACGCCGTTGATGACGTCAATCTTACTATCTACAAAGGTGAAATATTTGCTCTGCTCGGCGCGTCCGGCTGTGGCAAATCGACTCTGCTACGGATGCTGGCGGGATTTGAACTGCCGACTACCGGGCAAATCATGCTGGATGGCGTCGATTTAGCGCATGTCCCGCCTTATCTGCGTCCGATTAATATGATGTTTCAGTCCTATGCCCTGTTTCCGCACATGACGGTGGAGCAGAACATTGCCTTTGGCCTCAAGCAGGACAAGCTGCCGAAGGCTGAAATCGCCAGTCGGGTGAATGAGATGCTGGGACTCGTGCATATGCAGGAGTTCGCCAAACGCAAACCGCACCAGCTTTCCGGCGGTCAGCGTCAGCGTGTGGCACTGGCGCGTAGTCTGGCGAAACGGCCAAAACTGCTGCTGCTGGATGAGCCGATGGGAGCGCTGGATAAAAAACTCCGAGACCGCATGCAACTGGAAGTGGTGGATATCCTTGAACGCGTCGGGGTTACCTGCGTGATGGTGACACACGATCAGGAAGAAGCCATGACGATGGCGGGCCGTATCGCGATCATGAACCGTGGCAAATTTGTCCAGATCGGCGAGCCGGAAGAGATCTACGAGCATCCGACTACGCGCTACAGCGCAGAGTTTATCGGTTCGGTAAACGTTTTTGAGGGACTGCTAAAAGAACGCCAGGAAGATGGTCTGGTGATTGAGTCTCCTGGACTGGTGCATCCGCTGAAAGTGGACGCCGATGCGTCTATTGTCGATAACGTCCCGGTATACGTTGCGCTGCGCCCGGAGAAAATCATGCTCTGCGAAGCCCCTCCGCCAGAGGGTTATAACTTCGCGGTAGGCGAAGTGGTACACATTGCCTATTTGGGCGATTTGTCGGTGTACCACGTACGTTTGAAAAGCGGCCAGATGTTGAGCGCCCAGCTACAAAATGAGCATCGTTATCGCAAGGGATTACCAACCTGGGGTGACGAAGTCCGTTTATGTTGGGATGCGGACAGCTGTGTGGTGTTGACGGTTTAAGGAGCGAAGATGAGTACACTTGAACCTCCGGCACGCGTGGATAAAGCAGGGCGATTCACGCTGTTTATGTCGCGGCTGCAAATGAAGCACGGGCGCAAGCTGGTGATCGCGCTGCCGTATGTGTGGCTGCTGCTCCTGTTTCTGCTGCCTTTTCTGATCGTCTTCAAAATCAGTTTGGCTGAAATGGCGCGCGCTATTCCTCCCTATACGGACCTCGTTTCATGGGCTGACGATCAGCTATCCATCACGCTCAACTTAGCCAACTTCCTGCAGTTAACGGACGATCCGCTCTATTTCGATGCCTACCTGCAATCGTTACAGGTGGCGGGAATTTCGACAATCTGTTGCCTGCTGCTGGGATACCCGCTGGCATGGGCCGTCGCGCACAGTAAACCCTCAACGCGTAATATTCTGCTGTTGCTGGTGATCCTGCCGTCCTGGACCTCGTTTTTAATTCGCGTATATGCCTGGATGGGGATCCTAAAAAACAACGGCGTGCTGAACAACTTCCTGATGTGGTTGGGCGTCATCGACCAACCGTTGACGATTTTGCACACCAATCTGGCGGTCTACATCGGTATTGTTTACGCCTATTTGCCCTTTATGGTGCTGCCGATTTATACCGCGCTGACCCGTATCGATTACTCGCTGGTGGAAGCGGCGCTGGATTTAGGTGCCCGGCCGCTTAAGACCTTCTTTAGCGTGATTGTGCCGTTGACCAAGGGTGGGATTATCGCCGGGTCAATGCTGGTATTTATTCCGGCTGTTGGCGAGTTTGTGATCCCGGAACTGTTGGGTGGCCCGGATAGCATCATGATTGGTCGCGTGCTGTGGCAGGAATTTTTCAATAACCGCGACTGGCCGGTGGCTTCTGCTGTCGCCATTATTATGCTGCTGCTACTGATTGTGCCGATCATGTGGTTCCACAAATATCAGCAAAAAAGCGTGGGGGAACACGGATGAATAACTTACCGGTCGTTCGCTCGCCGTGGCGTATTTTTATCCTGGTAGTGGGCTTTACCTTCCTGTACGCGCCGATGCTGATGTTGGTTATCTATTCGTTTAACAGCTCGAAACTGGTGACGGTCTGGGCGGGGTGGTCAACACGTTGGTATGGCGAGCTTTTTCACGATAGCGCGATGATAAGCGCCGTCGGCATGAGTTTAACGATTGCTGCGGGTGCTGCGACGATGGCGGCAATCCTTGGCACCATCGCCGCCGTGGTAATGGTGCGCTTTGGTCGTTTTCGTGGTTCGAATGGTTTCGCTTTTATGATCACCGCGCCGCTGGTTATGCCAGATGTCATTACCGGTTTGTCGCTGCTGCTGCTGTTTGTAGCGTTGGCTCACGCCATCGGCTGGCCAGCGGATCGCGGTATGTTGACCATATGGCTGGCGCACGTCACTTTCTGTACGGCATATGTGGCGGTGGTGATTTCTTCACGTTTGCGCGAACTGGATCACTCCATTGAGGAAGCGGCGATGGATCTCGGCGCCACGCCGCTGAAGGTCTTTTTCGTCATCACCCTGCCGATGATTATGCCGGCCGTGATTTCCGGTTGGTTATTAGCCTTTACGCTGTCACTCGATGATCTGGTTATTGCCAGCTTTGTCTCTGGTCCTGGCGCCACAACGTTACCGATGTTGGTGTTCTCCAGCGTACGTATGGGGGTGAACCCGGAGATCAACGCCCTGGCAACGCTGATCCTTGGTGTGGTAGGAATTATCGGATTTATCGCGTGGTATCTGATGGCGCGAACAGAAAAACAACGGATCCGCGATATCCAACGTGCAAGACGCGGCTGAAAAAACTAAAATCTGCCAACCTGTCTATACGGCGCAGCTGTGGTGGCTGCGCCGTTTTCATGGAAGACGACGCGTTGGGATTTTTTAAGAAATCATCCACATCACATGCTCGCTTAAACGTCCCTGCTTTGGTGCAGGTGGCGGCGCTGGCTATTATCATGATCCGCTGTCTCGATCTGTTGATGATTTTTAATACGCTTGGGTTTCGTGGAACCAGTGAGTTTATTCATCGCAGTGTGCAGACCTGGAATTTGACGCTGGTGTTTCTGGGCAGTCTGGTGCTGCTATTTATCGAAATTTACTGCGCATTTTCGCTGGTAAAAGGACGGAACTGGGCACGCTGGATCTATCTGTTGACCCAGATTATCGCCAGCGTCTATCTGTGGGCTGCTTCGTTGGGCTACGGATATCCAGAACTGTTCAGCATTGCGGGGGAGTCCAGACGCGAAATCCTGCATACGCTGGTGATGCAAAAACTACCGGATATGCTGGTATTGCTGCTGCTGTTTGTTCCTGCGTCCAGCAGGCGGTTCTTCCGTTTGCAATAACGTGTATAATCTTGGCCCCCGGTTAATTTGTAGGTCTTTGTATGCAGTGCGCACTATATGACGCCGAACGCTGTCGCTCCTGTCAGTGGATAACACAGCCTGTCGCCGATCAACTCTTCGAAAAAACAGCCGATCTGCAGAATCTGCTGGCCGAGTATCCGGTCGGAGAATGGTGCGCGCCGGTCAGTGGTCCGGAAAGCGCGTTTCGTAATAAAGCCAAAATGGTAGTCAGCGGCAGCGTGGAAAAACCGCTGCTGGGAATGCTGCATCGTGACGGTACGCCTGAGGACTTGTGCGACTGTCCGCTCTATCCTGAGTCTTTTGCACCCGTATTTGCCGCGCTTAAGCCGTTTATCGCTCGGGCGGGGCTGACGCCCTATAACGTGGCGCGCAAACGTGGGGAGCTGAAATATCTGCTGTTAACGGAAAGCCGATACGACGGCGGTATGATGCTGCGTTTTGTCCTGCGTTCTGACGCAAAACTGGCACAGCTGCGCGCGGCGCTACCCTGGTTGCAGGCACAACTCCCACAGTTAAAAGTGATCACTGCCAATATTCAGCCGGTGCATATGGCGATTATGGAAGGGGAGACAGAAATCTTCCTGACGGAACAACAGGCGCTGGCGGAACGCTTTAACGATGTGCCGTTGTGGATCCGCCCGCAGAGCTTCTTCCAGACCAATCCGGTAGTGGCGGGGCAGTTATATGCCACGGCGCGTGACTGGGTGCGTCAGCTTCCGGTTAATCATATGTGGGATCTGTTTTGCGGCGTAGGGGGCTTTGGTCTGCACTGTGCTACACCGCAAATGAAACTGACAGGGATTGAAATCGCGCCAGAGGCGATTACCTGCGCGAAGCAGTCAGCGCAGGAGCTTGGGTTGCAGAATCTGCATTTTCAGGCGCTGGATTCAACCCAGTTTGCTACCGCTCAGGGCGAAGTACCTGACCTGGTGCTGGTGAATCCGCCGCGTCGCGGGATTGGAAAACCGTTGTGCGATTTTCTTTCCCGCATGGCACCGCGTTTTATTGTTTATTCCAGCTGTAATGCGCAAACCATGGCGAAGGATATTCGTGAGTTGCCCGGGTATCGCATTGAACGCGTCCAACTTTTCGATATGTTCCCACACACCGCGCACTATGAAGTGCTAACGCTACTCAGCCGACAATAACTGCCATGCCTGATGGCGCTTCGCTTATCAGGCCTACAGAGATATGCAGGGCTGTAGGCAGGATGACAAATCAATAAATATATTAACGCATTACATTTTTCTGGTGCTCGCGCGAACTTGTAACGTTGATGGTAATTCAATGAATTTATCCGTCGAATTGCCAGCAAGGAGATCAAGTAACGTTTTTCCTGCGCGAGTTCCTGTTTCACTCCACGGGAACTCGACAGCAGTCAGAGAAGGTGAGCAAACTGCGGCAAGAGTACCACCACTCAAGCTTGCCAATGCCAGGGAGTTGGGCACTTTTTGTCCTGCACCATGGCAGGCCATAATGCAGCCGCAGGCAATTTCATCAGATGTACAAATCAGCGCATCCAGCTCTGGCCAGGTGATACGAATATCTCCCAGCAGGTTTAAACCGGTCGTTATGCCTGCTGGTAGGTGAGAGGTCACCACGCGATGTGGGGAGTGGTTAACCGAGAGCATGGCGCTGTTCCAGCCGCTCAGCACCTGGCGAAACATAATGTTATTGGAGGCGGTGCAGAGCAAGCCGATATTTTTATATCCGCTCTGCGCAAGGGAGGTGACCAGCTTTTTAATGGCCGCAGCGTAGTCAACGCCGATACTGACCCAGCTAGCATCGCGATTAATAGCACCAATCTCAACCACCGGCACGCCGGTATTACTTATCATCTGCGAACAACTGCTGATGTTATCAATATTGAACTGAACAATCGCCGCCGGATTATAGGCGAGCATTTGTGCAAAGGCTTTTTCTTCGCTTTGTCCACCCTGGCCGGACTCGATAAACATCATGCTGTAGCCCTGGGTCGCGATCACCGTCTGTAGCGTTTCGGAGACGGCAAGAAATCCAGGGGAGGAAAAAGAAGGCACCACACCCATTACGAGACTGGAGTCAGCAGAGGCGAGGCTGCGGGCCTGCAGGTTTGGCACATAGCCCAACTCGTTCACCGCTGCTTCGATGCGGGTGCGTAGTTCAGGATTCACTTTTTCAGGCATACGTAATGCGCGCGACACGGTCATCGTGCTAACGCCGACAAGTTTTGCCACTTCGGCGAGCGTAATTTTGCCAGTGTTTTTCCTGCGTTTTTCTCGCGCGCTATCGTCCGCTTGTAACGTCTGCACTGATGTCCTCCTTTAGCCTGTCTGGGCTCCTATTGTAAATGATGTTTAGCGTTTTGCGCATTGCCCAACTGCAAAGTAATAATAAGTATGGTTAATGAAGTTAGCGGTAACAAGAATTTTAACATCACCATCGTGTTAGCGCTAACTTTGCGAGGAAGATCACGGTAAGGCGTGAAGGCATTCCTCTATAGTAGGCTCAATTTCAACGCTATCGGGGTATTTATGATTACGACCTGGTTACCTACGGAAAATATCCAAATTGTGGATTCAGTCTGTGACTGGAAACAGGCCATTACGTTAGCGGCACAACCTTTATTGGATAAAGAGTCGATAACTCAGGCTTATATTAAAGCCATTTTAAATAGCCATCAGGAACTCGGTCCTTATTATATTTTAGCACCTGGTCTGGCGATGCCCCATGCTCGTCCGGAACAGGGTGGGATTAAAAATGGCTTATCGCTTTTGCATATTAAACAAGGCATTTCTTTTGACTCGGAAGACAATGATCCTATTTATGTGGTGATTATGTTATGTGCGATTTCGGGAGATGAACACATTAATATGATCACATCCCTTGCGGATATTTTTAGCGATGATGAAAGACTTTCAGCATTGTTAAAAGCATCCTCATTGGAGAAAATTCAATCCGTTATCAACGGATAGTGAGGTAAAGATGAAAAAAATTCTGATTGTGTGTGGTAACGGTTTAGGCAGCAGTTTTATCGTTGAAATGAACGTGAAAAAAATTATTAAAGAGCTAAATAAAGAAGCAATTGTTTCTCATACTGATCTGGCGTCGGCAAAAAGTGAAACTGCAGATATTATTCTTAGTGCTAAAGATATTGCTGAACATCTATCCAGCCATGCTGCACAGGTCTTTGGCTTATCTAATTTACTGGATAACAATAAAATCAAAGAAATTCTTTCCGAGAATCTCTGACTAATTTTTTGCGGCCCTACGGAGTCATTCTATGCTGCAGTTTATTATTCATGATGTATTGGGTACACCAGCAATACTGGTCGGTCTGTTTTCCATGATCGGTTTATTATTGCAAAAAAAAGCAGTCTCCGAGGTTATTTCCGGAACTCTTAAAACTATAATGGGTTTTGTAATACTAACATCCGGTGCGGCGATTGTTGCCACTACGTTAACAACGTTTAGCCAGTTGTTTGAGTACTCATTCCATATTCAGGGTGTTGTGCCAAATACTGACGCCATGGCGGCGTTGGCGCAGAAAAACTACGGTACCGCGACGGCAATGATCATGGTGCTGGGGATGCTGTTTAACATTGTTCTTGCCCGCATTACACCGCTGAAATACATCTTTCTGACGGGGCACCACACGCTGTATATGGCGGCGATGCTGGCTGTCATTCTCTCCGTCGGCGGCCTGTCACCATTTTGGGTGATACTGGTCGGGGCGGTGATCCTCGGCATCATGATGGTGGTCTCTCCGGCCATTCTGCAGCCGTTCACTCGCAAAATAACCGGTACTGATGATCTGGCACTAGGTCATTTTGGTTCAACTGGCTATCTGCTGTCGGCGCTGGTGGGAAAAGCGGTCGGTAAAGGTAGCCCGTCAATTGAAGAAATGCAGGTACCGAAATCACTGAATTTCCTGCGGGACTCCTCGGTTGCTATCTCTCTGACGATGATGATCCTGTTTGTAATTCTGGCGCTGGTTGCAGGTAAGGAATTTGTTGAGAGCAGCGTCAGTGGTGGTCAGAACTTTATCATCTTCGCCGTTATCCAGTCGCTGACCTTTGCGGCAGGCGTGTGGATCATCCTTGCGGGTGTACGCATGATTATTGCCGAAATTGTTCCAGCCTTTAAAGGTATCGCCGACAAGTTGGTGAAAGACGCCAAACCGGCGCTCGACTGCCCAACCGTCTTTCCGTTCGCCCCGAATGCCGTAATCGTCGGTTTTCTATCAAGTTTTGCCGCGGGTCTGGTGAGCATGTTCCTATGCCCTCTGTTTGA
Organism: Citrobacter sp. B72; assembly: GCF_016894305.1. Classification (NCBI taxonomy): domain Bacteria; kingdom Pseudomonadati; phylum Pseudomonadota; class Gammaproteobacteria; order Enterobacterales; family Enterobacteriaceae; genus Citrobacter; species Citrobacter sp. B72. The sequence goes on along the minus strand of NZ_CP069801.1, from coordinate 3,179,464 downwards.
TTTAAGCGTCATTGTTCCGGGTTTGGTACCGCACTTCTTCTGCGGCGCGACGGCGGGCGTCTACGGCAACATCTGCGGCGGTCGCCGAGGTGCGGTGGTGGGGGCCTTCGCTCACGGTCTGCTGATTTCGTTTTTGCCTGCAATCTTGCTGCCTCTAATGGGCGACCTTGGTTTTGCATCCACCACCTTTGGTGATGCGGACTTCGGCGTTGTTGGCATCATACTTGGGCATGTCGTTTCATTATTTAACTAGTTGATTCTTATGGAGGTAAGGTATGGCAGCTAAATTTTCGCCGTCGTTAATGTGTATGGATTTAACGCGGTTCAGAGAACAAATTACGGCAATGAACGGCCGAGCTGATTTTTATCACGTCGATATTATGGACGGTAGCTATGTGAAGAACATTACGCTGTCACCATTCTTTATCGAAAACCTGGGTGATGCTGCCAACTTACTGATTTAGTGTATGATGGTGTTTTTGAGGTGCTCCAGTGGCTTCTGTTTCTATCAGCTGTCCCTCCTGTTCAGCTACTGACGGGGTGGTGCGTAACGGCAAAAGCACCGCCGGACATCAGCGCTATCTCTGCTCTCACTGCCGTAAAACATGGCAACTGCAGTTCACTTACACCGCTTCTCAACCCGGTACGCACCAGAAAATCATTGATATGGCCATGAATGGCGTTGGATGCCGGGCAACCGCCCGCATTATGGGCGTTGGCCTCAACACGATTTTCCGCCATTTAAAAAACTCAGGCCGCAGTCGGTAACCTCGCGCATACAGCCGGGCAGTGACGTCATCGTCTGCGCGGAAATGGACGAACAGTGGGGATACGTCGGGGCTAAATCGCGCCAGCGCTGGCTGTTTTACGCGTATGACAGGCTCCGGAAGACGGTTGTTGCGCACGTATTCGGTGAACGCACTATGGCGACGCTGGGGCGTCTTATGAGCCTGCTGTCACCCTTTGACGTGGTGATATGGATGACGGATGGCTGGCCGCTGTATGAATCCCGCCTGAAGGGAAAGCTGCACGTAATCAGCAAGCGATATACGCAGCGAATTGAGCGGCATAACCTGAATCTGAGGCAGCACCTGGCACGGCTGGGACGGAAGTCGCTGTCGTTCTCAAAATCGGTGGAGCTGCATGACAAAGTCATCGGGCATTATCTGAACATAAAACACTATCAATAAGTTGGAGTCATTACCGAAAACCTGAAGAAAATTACCGATGTACCAATTGATGTGCATTTGATGGTGAATCACCCGGAAGATATTATTCCAATGTGTAGGTGATGCTGCCAACTTACTGATTTAGTGTATGATGGTGTTTTTGAGGTGCTCCAGTGGCTTCTGTTTCTATCAGCTGTCCCTCCTGTTCAGCTACTGACGGGGTGGTGCGTAACGGCAAAAGCACCGCCGGACATCAGCGCTATCTCTGCTCTCACTGCCGTAAAACATGGCAACTGCAGTTCACTTACACCGCTTCTCAACCCGGTACGCACCAGAAAATCATTGATATGGCCATGAATGGCGTTGGATGCCGGGCAACCGCCCGCATTATGGGCGTTGGCCTCAACACGATTTTCCGCCATTTAAAAAACTCAGGCCGCAGTCGGTAACCTCGCGCATACAGCCGGGCAGTGACGTCATCGTCTGCGCGGAAATGGACGAACAGTGGGGATACGTCGGGGCTAAATCGCGCCAGCGCTGGCTGTTTTACGCGTATGACAGGCTCCGGAAGACGGTTGTTGCGCACGTATTCGGTGAACGCACTATGGCGACGCTGGGGCGTCTTATGAGCCTGCTGTCACCCTTTGACGTGGTGATATGGATGACGGATGGCTGGCCGCTGTATGAATCCCGCCTGAAGGGAAAGCTGCACGTAATCAGCAAGCGATATACGCAGCGAATTGAGCGGCATAACCTGAATCTGAGGCAGCACCTGGCACGGCTGGGACGGAAGTCGCTGTCGTTCTCAAAATCGGTGGAGCTGCATGACAAAGTCATCGGGCATTATCTGAACATAAAACACTATCAATAAGTTGGAGTCATTACCCAATGTGTATTGATGCGGGAGCCGATATTATCAGTTTCCATCCGGAAACGGCGAATAACAAAATATTCCGCCTGCTGAACCAGATTAAAGATGCTGGTCGCCGGTGTGGCGTGGTGTTGAATCCGGCAACTCCAGCGGATGCTATTAAAGAGTACGCACATCTGCTGGATAAAGTGACCGTTATGTCGGTTGACCCCGGCTACGCAGGGCAGAAGTTTATTCCGGAATCACTCACCAAAATCAAAGAACTGATTGCGATGCGTGAAAATAAAGGCTACCACTACTTGACCGAGATTGATGGATCCTGCAACGAGAAAACCTTTAATGTGATCTCCCGGTCCGGCGTTGACGTCTTTATTGTGGGAACCTCGGGCCTGTTCTCCCTGGCGGATAATGTCAGTGATGCCTGGGATAAAATGGTCGATATCTATCAGCGCGAAGTCGCTGCCTAAAATTACAGCGTACTCAACCGTATTAAGCCATTACTTAGGGTAAAGAGTCTATTTAACCGATCTGTCTCTTTACTCTCGCTCTTGATTTATTCGGTTGAGGGCGCTGTAACCCTATTATATTAATGAAGGTGAGTTATGAATATTTCGGATGTGCTTAATGCAAAGAACATTAAGCTAAATATGATGGCTAAAACAAAAGAAGAAGCCATTGAAGAATTAACCGACTTATTAGTGCTTGATGGAGTTGTCATCAGTAAAAATGATTTTCTAAAAGATGTCTGGCTACGCGAGGAACAAGGCTCCACTGGGTTCGAGAATCATGTTGCGATCCCACATGGGAAATCCTCAGGCGTGGCCCGTACTGCATTGGCTATTGGACGAACCCAGCATCAAATACCCTGGGAAACAATGGATGGTAGTGATGTTCGTTGTATTATTTTATTTGCTGTTTGTCTAGTGGATCAAAATGCAACTCATATCCGTTTACTATCACAAGTCTCTGGCTCATTAGCAGATGAAGAAATAATAGAAAAATTGCTGAAAGAAAATGATCCTCAGAAAATCATCGAACTTTTGATCCCTGAAGATGAAGGCATTAACGCTTAATTTAATCAACACCTCTGCCATAGCATAGCAAATAATTAAATCCTGGAGAATAGTTATGAATATTGTTGGCGTTACAGCCTGTACTGTAGGTATTGCACATACATATATTGCGCAAAAGAAAATTGAAATAGCTGCGAAAAAAGCAGGGCATAATGTCAAAATTGAAACACAAGGCACTATAGGTATCGAGAATGCCTTAACCGCTGATGAGATCATACAAGCCGACATTGTACTGTTAGCCGCCGATGTTAAGGTTTCTGGTGAAGAAAGGTTCGCTGGAAAGAAAGTAGTCAGAGTGCCAACTGAAATGGCAGTTAAATCTCCCAATAAGCTTATTGAAAAACTCAGTGAATTAGTAAATTCATAACTTTTACCTATGCGTATCCTATATAAATTAAAGGGCGTAATTTATGAATATTAAAGAAGTATGGAAAGCAGCAAACCCTAAGGGTCATCTGCTTACTGCCATCTCATTCTTGATTCCCATTGTTTGTGGTGCTGGATTTATTATTGCAATTGGTATGGGTCTTGGGGGGACGGTTCAGGACACTTTAGTACCGGGTCAATTTGATCTGTGGCAGGCCTTCGCTACTATGGGGGCCAAGGCGCTTGGACTATTACCCGTCGTTATAGCTATCGGGATTTCCGGTTCTATCGCAGGTAAGCCCGGTATAGCCCCTGGTTTTGTCGTTGGTCTGGCGGCTAATGCTATTGGTGCGGGCTTCATTGGTGGCATGATCGGCGGCTACATTTCTGGGTATATTGCTCTTGTTATTATTAAAAATATGAAGGTGCCTGACTGGGCTAGGGGGTTAATGCCCACATTGGTTGTGCCATTTTTTGCATCCGTTCTCAGTGCCCTGATTATGGTTTATATCATCGGTACGCCTATTGGTATTTTTACAGACGCTCTTACATCGTTCCTGAGAAGTATGGGAACTTCATCTAATTTACTATTAGGTGCTGTTATAGGAGCGTTGTGTATCGTTGACTTTGGCGGTCCGATAAATAAAACGTGTTTTGCATTTGTCTTAACACTCCAGGCGCAGGGTATAAATGAACCAATTACGGCCCTGCAGTTAGTTAACACGGCAACACCTATCGGTTTTGGGCTTGCATTCTTTATTGCCAAACTTCTTCGCAAAAATATTTATAATAACGAAGAAATCGAAATGTTAAAATCGGCTGTTCCTATGGGGGTGGTGAATATTGTTGAAGGATCTATACCCATAGTTATGAATGATATCGTTCGTGGTATTGCTGCTGCAGCAATCGGCGGTGCTTGTGGTGGTGCAATCACCATGGTTTATGGCGCAGATGCAACAGTACCTTTTGGTGGTGTTTTGATGATTCCTACAATGTCACATCCAATGGCCGGTATTATGGCATTGATAGTTAATATATTTGTCACGGCTACTGTCTATGCCGTTATCAAAAAAGATGTTCCTCGGGATGTAATTATAAATAATGATCAAGAAGAGGAAGATATCGATTGGGATGATATTAAAATAAGCTAAGTACGTAATAAAAGTACTCCGTGTATATCTGAAAGCGTTCATCACACAGTGGGGGATTTACATCCCCCACTGGCGTGCAACATGCGAAAATAAAGCCCGTACTTGCGTACGAGCTCTTCTTAAAATATGGCGGTGAGGGGGGGATTGACTCGCTTTGCTCGCCCCTGCGGGGCAGCCCGTTCGCTGCGCTCCCGGTCTGTCCAACTGGCTGCGCCAGTAGTCGAACCCCGGTCGGGGCTTCTCATCCCCCCGCAGATCTGCAACATGCGAAAAAAAAGCCCGTACTTTCGCACGAGCTCTTCTTAAAATATGGCGGTGAGGGGGGGATTCGAACCCCCGATACGTTGCCGTATACACACTTTCCAGGCGTGCTCCTTCAGCCACTCGGACACCTCACCATATTGTATTGCTGCCTGACCGCTTGGGGGGCAACGGGGCGCTACTATAGGGAGTTGCGCTAAAACGGTCAAGCAGAATTTACGTGTTAACTCTCGTTTGGTTACGCAATATACATATTCCTCCGCCCAGGCAGGCGCGGAGGAAAGGATTAGCGCTGAGAGTCCAGTTTTTCGCCGCTGGTCACGACTTCCTGAGCTTTGCTGTAGCTTTCGATCAGCAACTGATAAGCCGGGAAGACTTTGGTATACACTTCCGCCCATTCGGCGGCGTCTTCACGGTTCCAAGTGCCCTGAATTTCAGAAGCGACTGCGGCGGTATCCATCGGCACGACGCCAGCCTGAACAACACGAGCCAGGGTGATTTCCTGCGCCATTTTGCTGTAAGTGCCGGAAGCGTCGATCACAGCGAAAACCTTATAGCCTTCCGCAACCGCGCTGATAGCCGGGAAAGCCATGCACACGCTGGTAATCGTACCGGCGATAATCAGCGTTTTACGACCCGTTGCTTTGACCGCTTTCACGAAATCTTCGTTATCCCAGGCGTTGATTTCGCCTTTACGCGCCACGTATTGGGCATGCGGCGCATTGGCGTGGATCTCAGGGATCAGCGGGCCGTTAGGTCCCTGCGGTACGGATGCCGTGGTAATCACCGGCATCTTCGCCAGAGTCGCCATTTTAGCCAGCGCGGCGGCACGCGCACGCAGTTCTGGCATTGGCATGTCACCGACGGTCTGGAACAGCCCGCTCTGATGATCGATAAGCAGCATGACGGAATCATTCACATCGATGACCGGACGTGAACCATTAAAGTTTGCAGGACTGGACATATTCTTCTCCTTCGATTCAGATTTGGCCAAAGCGGCCGGAGTTAAAATCGCGTACGGCTTCAGCGATTTCTTGTTTCGTGTTCATTACAAACGGACCGTAACCTACAATCGGCTCGTTCAACGGTTCTCCAGAAAGCAGCAGCACGCTGGCGTCGCTGGAGGCTTCAATATGCAGCGTTTTCCCCTGCTGGCTCAGCACCACCAGTTGCGCTTCGCTGGCAGACGTAGTGCCGTTTACGGTGATATTCCCTTTCAATACCACCAGGGCAGTACTCCATCCTTCCGGCTGGGACAACGTGAGCTGATGATTACGTTGCAAACGCATATCCCAGACGTTCAGCGGCGAGAAGGTATGTGCCGGGCCTTTTGTATCCTGATAGCTGCCCGCAATCACACGAACGCTCCCTGCTTCATCAGGCAGGGCGACAGTGGGGATCACATCGCTGCTGATGCCCTGGTAACCCGGAACGGCCATTTTGTCTTTTGCTGGCAGATTGACCCACAGCTGTACCATTTCCAGTTCGCCACCCTGACGGGTAAATTCAGGTGAATGGAACTCTTCGTGTAATATTCCTGCTCCTGCGGTCATCCACTGCACGTCGCCGGGGCCGATAATGCCGCCGCGACCGGTTGAATCACGGTGTTCAACTTCGCCGCTGTAAACGATGGTCACCGTCTCAAAACCACGGTGAGGGTGTTCGCCTACGCCGCGTTTTTCGTTACCCGGCGTAAACGTATGTGGGCCGGCGTAATCCAGCAGCAGGAACGGACTTAGTTGCTCAGCATGAGACTGGTAAGAAAACATCGAGCGAACCGGAAATCCATCGCCAACCCAGTGTGGGCGAGGTGCGGTGTAGACGCCTGTTACTTGTTTCATATGTGTCTCCTCTGTGGCGTTATCTTGATGTGAATAAGCTTATATTCATGACAGCGAGCTGAGTAGTAGCTAAAATAGTTCTCACTGTCTCATAAATAGGACAATTAGATGACAAAGCCGGATCTCAATGATTTTGCATGGTTTGTACATGTTGTAGAGGAAGGGGGATTCGCGGCGGCGGGTCGGGCGCTTGATGAACCGAAATCAAAACTAAGCCGACGGATAGCGCAACTGGAAGAGACGCTGGGAGTTCGACTGATTCAGCGAACCACCCGCCAGTTTAACGTGACGGAAGTTGGGCAAACCTTTTACGAGCACTGTAAGGCGATGCTGGTGGAAGCGCAGGCAGCGCAGGATGCGATTGCCGCGTTACAGGTTGAACCGCGTGGCGTGGTGAAGTTGACGTGTCCGGTCACGCTGCTGCATGTGCATATCGGGCCAATGCTTGCCCGTTTTATGGCGCGTTATCCTGACGTATCAGTGCAACTGGAGGCCACTAACCGCCGCGTGGACGTTGTTGGAGAGGGCCTGGACGTGGCGATTCGCGTCAGGCCCCGACCATTTGAGGATAGCGACCTGGTGATGCGTGTGCTGGCGGACAGGGGACATCGTTTGTATGCCAGCCCGCAGTTAATAGAGCAAATGGGAACGCTACATTCTCCGGCGGAGTTGACGCGTTGGCCGGGCCTGAGTCTGGCGACGGGTAAACATGTGCATCGTTGGGAGTTATTCGGGCCGCAGGGCGCACGTGCGGAGGTGCATTTCACGCCGCGTATGATCACCACCGATATGCTGGCGTTACGTGAAGCCGCAGTTGCCGGTGTTGGGGTAGTTCAACTTCCACAGCTGATGGTAAAAGATCAAGTAGCCGCGGGTGAACTGGTGGCATTGCTCGACGGCTGGGAACCGAAGCGAGAAATAATTCACGCAGTCTTTCCATCACGCAGGGGATTATTGCCGTCAGTACGCACATTAGTGGATTTCTTAACGGAAGAATATGCGCGGATGATTGAGGATTAAATACCTGACCTTGGCCCACAAAAAAGGCCGGTTAAACCGACCTTTTATTATCTGGACGCCATTCGGGCGTTAAAAACAATCAGCGACTACGGAAGACAATGCGGCCTTTGCTCAGGTCGTACGGGGTCAGCTCAACAGTCACTTTGTCGCCCGTCAGGATGCGGATATAGTTTTTACGCATTTTACCGGAGATGTGTGCAGTAACCACGTGACCGTTTTCTAACTCTACGCGGAACATGGTATTAGGTAACGTATCGAGAACGGTACCCTGCATTTCAATATTGTCTTCTTTGGCCATCTAATCCTCTGGGGTATCACTACCGTAATTTGAACCGGCAAGATAATGCCGAAGTTCTTTTAATAAGTAAAGATTTGTGCGTTTAAAACACAGCAAATCGGGTTTGGCGCATTACTCTAACCACACACGGCAAAGCCGCACTTAAAGCGCAACGTGTAAGGGAACGAGGAGATAAACGATAGGCGTTGCCTGACGCGAACTGTTCCTTAACGGCGGCGGGGTAATGGGCTAAACCAACTCTGCGCGACAATTATAACACCCCGACAAAAAATGTGCCGAAAACATTCACCCCTGAGGCGAAAATAACGTCCTGGGAACCCAGAAATGGCTCGGTAGCCGCTGCTGGCGCAGTCTGCTCAGGTGTTCAAGGTACTCCCGACGTGGGGTTTCGACGGCGCCCAGCGAAGCTGTGTGGCTATTTAATACCTGGCAATCGATTAATTTTCCGCCCTGACGGATAAATTCAGCGCAAAAAACAAGCAGTGCGGTTTTGGACGCATTTTCCTGACGGCTGAACATTGATTCGCCACAAAATAGCGTACCTTGCGCCACGCCATACATACCGCCCACTAATTCATTTTGTCGCCATACTTCAATGGAGTGCGCATGGCCCAGCTCGTGCAGGCGATGGTAGGCGTCCACTACATCATGCGTTATCCAGGTGCCTTCTTCCCGGTCATTGGCGCAGCCTTCAATCACCTGACCGAACGCGTAATTGAGCGTCACGCGATAAGGCGAGGTTTTATGAAAACGTTTCATGCTGCGGCTGAGATGAAATTTCTCGGGCCAAAGAATGGCGCGTGGATCGGGCGACCACCAAAGGATGGGGTCGCCAGGTGAAAACCACGGGAAAATTCCGCGCTGGTAGGCCATTAACAGTCGGGCTGGACTGAGATCGCCGCCAAGCGCCAACAAACCGTTAGGCTCGCGTAAAGCGCCTTCCGGTGAAGGGAAGGCTATAGAATGGCGGGACAATTGCACCAGGCGCATGACAGCGAAACTCCACTACGCGAGTTTGATCGTTCAATAATAGCTTACAGACGTTGCTTAAACTGGTAATAACGCCCCTGCCGGGCTAACAAATCTGCGTGATTACCTTGCTCAATAATGTGTCCGTTGTCCATCACTATTATTTGATCAAAACGTGACAAGCCGCGCAGACGATGTGTCACCATCAGTACGGTTTTATCGCGCATGACATCGCCAATTAATTCAAGCATTTGGCTTTCTGTTGTGGCATCAAGCCCTTCGGTCGGTTCATCCAGCAGCATCAGTGGGGCATCGTGCAATAAGGCGCGAGCGATAGCCAGACGACGGAGTTCGCCGCCAGAAAGCTGACGACCGCCTTCGCCTAACCAGGCATTGAGTCCATCACCCTCTAGCAGTTTGTCCAGACCGACGCGGCACAGCATTGCGGATAATGTGTCATCACTGGTGTGCGGTGCTGCCAGCAGCAGGTTATCGCGAAGCGTCGCGCTGAACAGGTGCACGCGCTGTGGCACGACGCTGATGCTCTGGCGCAGCGCGGCTTCACTGAGGGCTGAAATCGGCTGCTCATTAATCAGAATTTCGCCATGCTGCGGATCCCATGCGCGGGTCAGCAATTGTAGTAACGTTGACTTACCGCAGCCAGTGCGACCGAGAATCGCAATGTGTTCACCGGGCTGAGCCTGCAGCGAAAGGGTGTCGAGCGCTTTTTGTGTTTGCCCCGGATAGCTGAATGAAACATCGCGTAGCGTGAGAGTGACCTGCTCAGAAACTGGAGAACCGGCATCCGGGAAGGTGACTTCTGGCTGCTGTTCGGTCAGTTCGGTGATGCGCAGCGCAGAGGCAATAACCTGTCCGAGATGCTGAAATGCCCCGGTGACGGGGGCCAAAGCTTCAAACGCGGCCAGCGCACAGAAGACAAACAGCGCGATCAGCGCGCCAGGCTGGGTATTGCCACCCACGCCGCCGGAGGCCATCCATAACATCACAACCACTGCCAGTGCGCCGACTAACAGCATGACCGCCTGTGATAGCGCCGTTAATTCAGACTGACGTCGTTGGGCTTCATGCCACTGCAACTCGGTGGCTTCCATTTGGGCGCGGTAACGTTCACTGGCGCCAAAGATGGTCAGTTCAGCCTGGCCCTGCAGCCAGGATGTTAACTGCTGACGATACTGCCCACGTAAATGCGTCAAACTTTGCCCGGTGCTTTTACCTGCCTGATAAAAGAGTGGGGGCAGGATAAATAAGGTCAGCAGCATAATACCGCCGAGAGTGATAGCCAGCGTGAAATCGAGAACGCTTAGCCCCAGCGTGACCACCATGATGACGACAAAAGCGCCCACAAGCGGGGAGAGCACGCGCAAATAGAGATGATCGAGCGTGTCGACATCCGCCACCACGCGGTTAAGCAATTCACCTTGTCCATAACGGGACAGGCCAGCAGGGGAGAGCGGCAGCAGTTTGCTGAAGGTATAAATACGCAAATGTTGCAGCACGCGGAACGTCGCGTCGTGGCTGACCAATCGCTCGAAATAGCGGCCCGCGGTTCGGGTGATTGCCGCACCGCGCACCCCGGCAGCAGGGAGCATATAGTTAAAACTGTAAATCCCGGTGACACCCACCACAGCAGAAGCCGACAGGAACCAGCCGGAAAGCGTCAGCAAACCAATACTTGCCAGCAGTGTGACGATCGCCAGAACGATCCCCAGGGTTAACATCCATTTGTGACGTTTATACAGCGTCAGATAAGGTAGCAAAGCGCGCATTTAAATGTCCTCCTGACGATGAGCCAGTAATGTCGCAAACGCCCCGTTGGCTGCGCTAAGTTCGGCATAAGTGCCTTGTTCAACGATCTGTCCGTCCTGCATCACCCAGATAACGTCCCAGTCGGCAAGATCTTCAAGTTGGTGTGTCACCATCAGCGTGGTCTGGCGGCGTGACGCTGCTTTCAACGCCTGCATCACGCGTTGTTCGCTGTGTGCATCAAGGCTGGCGGCGGGCTCGTCAAGCAACAACAACTGACATGGATTGAGTAAGGCGCGAGCCACGGCAACGCGTTGCGCTTGTCCGACAGAAAGTCGAGCAGCCTGATCGCCTACTGGTGTATCCACACCCTGTGGCAGAAGTGGTAAAAACTCACTGACCCAGGCGCTGTCGAGTGCGGCTTGCAGCTGTTCTTCGCTGGCATCGGGGCGAGCGAGCAGCACGTTATCGCGTAACGTGGCGGCAGGGAGCTGCGGGTTTTGTCCAACCCAGGACAGCTGTTTGCGCCAGCAATCAGGCGACAGGTCGCGCAGCTCAAAGCCGTTAATCCGCAGCGAACCCTGATAAGAGAGAAAACCGGACAGGACATTGAGCAACGAACTTTTGCCGGAGCCGCTGCGGCCAACCAGCACCGCGCGTTGGCCCACTGGCAGGGTAAAGTTGAGCGGACCTGCAAGCACTTTACCTTCCGGCGAGGTGATGACCAGATCTTCTGCTTCAATTGTAACTGCGTCTTTTGTTGTCAGCTCAATATCGCCACGCTCAGGATGTGCAAGCGGGGTTTCCATGAAGGTTTTCAGACTGTCTGCAGCACCAACGGCTTGTGCTTTGGCGTGATAGAACGTACCCAGATCGCGCAGGGGCTGGAAAAATTCCGGCGCCAGAATGAGCGCCAGGAAGCCAGCCGCCAATGTGACGCCCGTCCCGTAGTGGCCAAAATCGAGTTCACCGAGGTAGGAAAAACCGAAGTAAACCGCGACCAGTGCGATGGACAGGGAGGTAAAGAACTCAAGGACACCGGATGACAGAAACGCCAGGCGCAGGACTTCCATGGTGCGCTGGCGGAAATCCTGTGACGCTGCGCGGATGCTTTCTGTTTCGGCTTCACCGCGGCCAAAGATTCTTAGCGTCTCCATGCCCCGCAGGCGATCGAGAAAATGGCCGCTGAGGCGGGCAAGAGCCTGAAAGTTGCGGCGGTTAGCATCGGCTGCACCCATACCAACCATCGCCATAAACAACGGGATCAGCGGGGCAGTTCCAAGCAGAATAAGGGCGGCTACCCAGTTTGACGGGAATACCGCCGCCACGATCAATAAGGGGACGCATACGGCCAGCGCCATTTGCGGCAGATAACGTGCATAGTAATCATGCATGTCATCAATCTGTTCCAGGATTAGCGTAGCCCAGGTCCCGGCTGGTTTGCCTTGTATCCAGGCGGGACCTGCTTGTTGCAGACGGTCAAGCACCTGGCGGCGAATCTCAAAGCGGATATGTTGGCCAGCATGAAACCCGACGCGTTCGCGTAACCAGACGACCCATGCCCGCAGGATGAAAATCAATACCAGCACAATGAAAGGGAGCAGAAGCGCCTCTCTGGGGATATTGTCCATGATCATATGGTCGAGAATTCGGGCCATGAGCCAGGCCTGAGCGACAATTAACAGGCCGCTCACGAACCCCAACAGGCGTGAAATGTTCAGCCATCGTTGGGAAATTACACTTTGCTGTTTTAACCAGCGGGTCAGCTCTTTTTGACGGGTTTTATTCATTGCACGCTTAGCAGGTGAGTTATTGGAATTTTTGGGCAGGACAATGTTACAACGAGGCAAAAATAAAGGCGACTTATAGTCGCCTTTTTTACTTTTGTTACTGATTTGTAAAACTTATTTGCAAGCGTCTGCCAGACCGTCGAGATAACGCTCTGCGTCAAGCGCAGCCATACAACCGGTGCCTGCTGAAGTGATCGCCTGGCGATAAATATGGTCCATCACATCACCGGCGGCGAATACACCCGGAATGCTGGTTTGGGTGGCGTTACCATGAATACCGGACTGAACTTTGATGTAGCCATTTTCCAGTTCAAGCTGACCGTCAAAAATGGCGGTATTCGGGCTGTGGCCGATAGCGACAAACAACCCTGCAACGTCAAGTGACTCGACGTTGTCAGTGTTTTGCGTATCGCGCAGGCGCAGTCCGGTTACGCCCATTTGATCGCCGGTCACTTCTTCCAGTGTGCGGTGGGTATGCAGCACGATGTTGCCGTTTTCGACTTTATCCATCAAACGCTTGATCAGGATTTTCTCGGCGCGGAAGCTGTCGCGACGGTGAATCAAATGCACTTCAGATGCGATATTCGCCAGGTACAGCGCTTCTTCAACAGCGGTGTTGCCGCCGCCGATCACCGCAACTTTTTGGTTACGGTAGAAGAAACCGTCGCAGGTCGCGCAGGCGGAAACGCCACGGCCTTTGAAGGCTTCTTCTGAAGGCAGACCCAGGTAGCGTGCTGACGCACCGGTGGCGATGATCAGTGCGTCACAGGTGTATTCACCGCTGTCGCCGGTCAGACGGAAAGGGCGGTTTTGCAGATCAACTTTGCTGATATGATCAAAAATAATTTCAGTTTCAAATTTGGTCGCATGTTCGTGCATGCGTTCCATCAGCAATGGGCCTGTGAGATCGTGCGGATCGCCAGGCCAGTTCTCCACTTCTGTTGTTGTGGTCAACTGACCACCTTTTTCCATACCGGTAATCAGTACCGGTTGCAGGTTCGCGCGTGCAGCGTAGACCGCAGCGGTATACCCCGCAGGGCCAGAGCCCAGAATAAGAAGTTTACTGTGTTTGGTTGCGCCCATGAGATCCCCATAGTTGTTAGCAGGCAATGAGCAGGATTGTAGGGAATTTACAGGCGTAAAAAAAGAGTATGGCGATTTTGTTAACAATATGTGTAATAGCGGGAACCGATGAACGGCAGAATTAGTCGTAATACTATAACGATTTCTACTTAAAATCGGTCAGTTATAAGGTGATAAAATGACGATTTTCCATCACTGCGAATGAATAACTGGCATGTTGTACTAAAAATCGATGTTTTGCTTTGACAATCCCCTGCTGTTTTGCGAAAACATTCAAGGAAGAAAAAAACTGTGTCATGTATGTGCTGCATAATCATGCATGTAGATACCATGTTTACCGTGTTAGCGAAATCTACGCATGGTGTGGACAGATGCCATTCGTGATGTCGATAGCCGCCGACAGGCAACGGTCTTCTCACCATAAACCCAGACATTGCGAACCGAAAATCCCTCTGGGTTGCGGTTTATTTTGATGGGTAGCGACTCTGAACAGTGATGTTGGTAGAGTCAGGCAGGAGTAGGGAAGGAATACAGAGAGACAATAATAATGGTAGATAGTAAGAAGCGCCCTGGCAAAGATCTCGACCGTATCGATCGTAACATTCTTAATGAGCTGCAAAAGGATGGGCGTATTTCTAACGTCGAGCTTTCTAAACGTGTGGGACTTTCACCAACGCCCTGCCTTGAGCGTGTGCGTCGGTTGGAAAGACAGGGTTTTATTCAGGGCTATACAGCGCTGTTAAACCCGCATTATCTGGATGCATCACTTCTGGTTTTTGTTGAGATTACTCTGAATCGTGGCGCCCCGGATGTGTTTGAACAATTTAACTCTGCAGTACAAAAACTTGAAGAAATTCAAGAGTGTCATTTGGTTTCCGGTGATTTCGACTATTTGCTGAAAACACGCGTACCGGATATGTCGGCATACCGTAAGCTGTTGGGGGAAACCCTGCTGCGTCTGCCTGGCGTGAATGACACACGTACTTATGTAGTAATGGAAGAAGTCAAACAGAGCAATCGTCTGGTAATTAAGACGCGCTAACACGGAACAGGTGCAAAATCGACGCAGTTTGATTACACTCCTGTTAATCCATACAGCAACAGTGCCGGGGCAACCCGGTGCTGTTGTCCGTTTTAGCATCGGGCAGGAAAAGCCCGAAACCTGGAGAGCCGTTTTTGAGCCAGGAATACACTGAAGACAAAGACGTCACATTGACGAAGTTAAGCAGCGGGCGCCGACTTCTGGAAGCGCTACTGATCCTTATTGCCCTTTTTGCCGTCTGGTTGATGGCTGCCTTACTCAGCTTTAACCCTTCGGATCCCAGTTGGTCGCAAACCGCGTGGCATGAGCCTATCCATAATCTGGGTGGAATACCTGGAGCATGGCTGGCGGACACGCTGTTCTTTATTTTTGGCGTCATGGCCTACACAATCCCCGTCATCATTGTCGGTGGCTGCTGGTTTGCCTGGCGACATCAGGCCAGCGACGAATACGTCGATTATTTTGCCGTCTCGCTACGCATTATTGGCGTTCTGGCGCTGATTCTCACTTCCTGCGGGCTGGCCGCAATTAACGCCGATGACATCTGGTATTTCGCCTCTGGCGGCGTGATCGGCAGTCTGCTCAGCACCACGCTACAACCATTGCTGCACAGCAGCGGCGGCACGCTGACGTTGTTGTGCATTTGGGCAGCGGGATTAACGTTGTTCACCGGTTGGTCATGGGTGAGCATTGCGGAAAAACTGGGCGGCTGGTTACTCAATATCCTGACGTTTGCCAGCAACCGTACCCGCCGCGACGATACCTGGGTCGATGACGAAGAGTATGAAGACGAAGAAGAGTCTGTCGACGCCGCTGATGGCAAACCCCATGAATCGCGCCGAGCTCGTATCCTGCGCGGTGCGTTAGCGCGCCGTAAACGTCTGGCGGAGAAATTTACCAACCCGCTTGGTCGTCATACCGATGCGGCGCTGTTCTCCGGCAAACGCATGGATGATGAAGACGAAATTGAATACAGCGCCCGTGGCGTGGTTGCCGATCCTAATGATGTGCTGTTTTCCGGTAATCGCGCGACGCTGCCTGAATATGACGAACTTGATCCACTGCTTAACGGCCACTCGGTGACCGAGCCTGTGGCTGCAGCAGCTGCAGCTACAACAGCCGCTCAGGCCTGGAGCGCACCGGTCGATCCGTTACTGCAAACGTCACCCGTGACCAACACTGTTATGGAGCAACCGGTCCCAACTGTGGCCTGGCAACCCGTGCCTGGCCCGCAAACCGGTGATGCCGCGATTGCACCAGCGCCTGAAGGTTATCCGCAGCCAGCCCAGTACGCGCAACCTCCGGTGCAGCAGCCGTATGAGCCATGGCAACAACCGGTTGTGGAGCAGAGTCCGCAGCCGCAATATTACGCACAGCAGCCCGTTGAACCTGTTTATACGCAGCCTGTCGCGCCGCAGCCGGAACCTGTTTATCAGCCGGAGCCCGTGCTGCAACCTGTCTATCAACAGGATCCGACCTCTCAACAGAACACCGCATTCCAGCAGCCTGGTTATCAGCCGGAGCCTGTGCAGCAACCTGTTTATCAGCAGGATCCAACTTTTCAACAGAGCACTACGTTCCAGCAGCCTGTGGTTGAACAACCAACAGTGGTGGAACCTGAGCCGGTGGTTGAAGAAGTTAAACCGACTCGTCCGCCGCTCTATTACTTTGAAGAAGTCGAAGAGAAACGTGCGCGTGAGCGTGAGCAACTGGCCGCATGGTATCAGCCGATTCCAGAACCTGCTCAGGAGCCTGAGCGTGTTAAGCCGTCTACGCCATCTATGCCGACGCCTGCATCCATACCACCCGTTGAGTCTGTTGCTGCCGTTGCACCGCTGGCCGCTGGCGTAAAAAGCGCCGCGTTAGGGGCAGGTGCCGCTGCCGCAGCACCTGTCTTTAGCCTTGCAGGCAGCGGTACGCCGCGTCCGCAGGTGAAAGAGGGCATTGGCCCGCAGTTGCCGCGTCCGAATCGTGTGCGCGTGCCTACTCGTCGTGAACTGGCTTCATATGGCATAAAACTGCCGTCACAGCGTATGGCTGAAGAGAAAGCGCGCGAAGAGCAGCTTGATACAGATGCGTATAGTGACGATGAAATGGATGCAATGCAGCAGGACGAGCTGGCACGTCAGTTCGCTCAGTCGCAGCAGCATCGTTATGGCGAAGAGTATCAGGACGATACCCACCAGACTGATGACGAAGATTCAGCCGCAGAAGCGGAACTGGCTCGCCAGTTTGCTTCTTCTCAGCAGCAGCGTTATTCCGGTGAACAGCCTGTCGGAGCGAATCCGTTCTCCCTCGATGACTTTGAATTTTCGCCAATGAAAACGCTGGTGGATGAGGGGCCGCATGAGCCGTTGTTTACGCCTGGCGTAATGCCGGAGCCCGCGCCGCAGTACCAGGAACCCGTTGCGCCGCAGCAGCATTATCAGCAACCGGCGCAGCCAGTTGCACCGCAGCAGCATTATCAGCAACCGGCGCAGCCAGTTGCACCGCAGCAGCACTATCAGCAACCGACACAGCCAGTTGCACCACAGCAGCATTATCAGCAACCAGCGCAGCCAGTTGCATCGCAGCAGCATTATCAGCAGCCAGCGCAGCCTGTTACACCGCCGCCGCAGGATAGTCTGATCCATCCGCTGCTAATGCGTAATGGGGATAGTCGTCCGGCGCACCGTCCAAGCACGCCGCTGCCATCGTTAGATCTGCTCACGCCGCCGCCGAGCGAAGTTGAGCCGATAGATACGTTCGCACTGGAACAAATGGCACGTCTGGTGGAAGCGCGTCTGGCGGATTTCCGCATTAAAGCCGATGTGGTGAACTACTCTCCTGGCCCGGTGATTACCCGCTTTGAGCTTAATCTGGCTCCAGGGGTTAAAGCGGCGCGTATTTCTAACCTGTCACGAGATCTGGCGCGTTCATTGTCGACCGCGGCGGTACGTGTGGTCGAGGTTATTCCAGGCAAACCGTATGTCGGACTGGAGTTACCGAACAAAAAACGTCAAACCGTCTATCTGCGAGAAGTGCTGGATAACGCTAAATTCCGTGATAACTCATCTCCGCTGACTGTGGTGCTGGGCAAAGATATTGCGGGCGAACCGGTGGTGGCCGATCTGGCTAAAATGCCGCACCTGCTGGTGGCAGGGACAACCGGTTCCGGTAAGTCTGTTGGGGTGAACGCCATGATCCTCAGCATGCTGTACAAAGCGCAGCCGGAAGACGTTCGCTTTATCATGATTGACCCGAAAATGCTGGAACTTTCTGTTTATGAAGGTATTCCGCATTTGCTGACTGAAGTTGTGACCGACATGAAAGATGCCGCCAATGCCTTGCGTTGGAGCGTCAATGAAATGGAACGTCGCTACAAACTGATGTCGGCGCTTGGCGTGCGTAACCTCGCCGGTTATAACGATAAGATTGCTGAAGCCGCCCGTATGGGACGTCCGATTCCAGACCCATACTGGAAGCCGGGCGACAGCATGGATGTTCAGCATCCGGTGCTGGAAAAACTGCCGTATATCGTGGTGTTGGTGGATGAATTCGCTGACCTGATGATGACCGTTGGCAAAAAGGTGGAAGAACTGATCGCTCGTCTGGCGCAAAAAGCGCGTGCGGCGGGTATCCACCTGGTGCTGGCAACCCAGCGACCGTCAGTTGACGTTATCACCGGTCTGATTAAAGCGAACATCCCGACGCGTATCGCCTTTACAGTGTCCAGTAAAATTGACTCGCGTACCATCCTTGACCAGGGCGGCGCGGAATCGCTGTTGGGTATGGGTGACATGCTTTATTCTGCACCAAACTCGACGATCCCTGTGCGTGTACACGGCGCCTTTGTACGCGATGAAGAAGTTCACGCGGTAGTTCAGGACTGGAAAGCGCGCGGCCGTCCACAATACGTTGATGGCATTACCTCTGACAGCGAAAGCGAAGGCGGCGGTGGCGGCTTTGATGGTGGCGAAGAACTGGATCCGCTGTTCGATCAGGCGGTGAACTTTGTTACTCAGAAACGCAAAGCCTCAATCTCCGGCGTCCAACGTCAGTTCCGTATCGGTTACAACCGAGCGGCGCGCATCATCGAACAGATGGAAGCGCAGGGAATAGTCAGCGAACAAGGGCATAATGGTAATCGTGAAGTGCTGGCTCCGCCGCCCTTCGAATGATTGCAAAGTTAAGTAATTCAGTATTTTCTACTTTCCTCATGCTGATTTTTGGCCTGAAATGGATAGCAGAGGGATCTCCCCGTTGGGAGTGACGTATTTTGAGGAATAACGATGAAAAGAATCGCAATCACCTGTGCATTACTGTCTAGCTTTGTGGTGAGCAGCGTCTGGGCTGACGCTGCCAGCGACCTGAAAAGCCGTCTGGATAAAGTCAGCAGCTTCCATGCCAGCTTTACTCAGAAGGTCACGGACGGTAGCGGCGCTGCGGTACAGGAGGGTCAGGGCGACTTATGGGTTAAACGCCCTAATCTTTTTAACTGGCATATGACGCAGCCTGACGAGAGCATCCTGGTTTCCGATGGTAAAACGCTGTGGTTCTTTAACCCGTTTGTTGAGCAGGCGACTGCGACCTGGTTGAAAGACGCCACGGGCAACACGCCGTTCATGCTGATTGCGCGTAACCAGGCCAGCGACTGGCAACAGTACAACATTAAGCAAAACGGCGACGATTTCGTGCTGACGCCAAAAACCAGCAGCGGTAACCTGAAGCAGTTTACTATCAATGTTGGGCGGGACGGGACGATCCATCAGTTCAGTGCCGTTGAGCAAGACGATCAGTGCAGCAGCTATCAGCTGAAATCTCAGCAGAATGGTGCGATTGAACCTTCGAAATTCACCTTTACCCCGCCGCAAGGTGTAACGGTTGACGATCAACGTAAGTAGAGGCGTGTGAGTGAGCAATCTGTCGCTCGACTTTTCTGATAATACCTTTCAGCCACTGGCCGCACGTATGCGGCCAGAAAATTTAGCGCAGTACATCGGCCAGCAGCATCTGCTGGCTGCGGGTAAACCCTTGCCGCGCGCCATCGAGGCCGGGCACCTGCACTCTATGATTTTATGGGGTCCGCCGGGGACGGGGAAAACCACGCTAGCCGAAGTTATTGCCCGTTACGCTAACGCCGATGTTGAACGAATTTCGGCGGTCACGTCTGGTGTAAAAGAAATTCGTGAAGCGATTGAGCGGGCGCGTCAGAATCGTAACGCGGGTCGACGTACGATCCTGTTCGTGGACGAAGTTCACCGTTTTAATAAAAGCCAACAGGATGCGTTTTTACCGCATATTGAAGACGGTACCATCACGTTTATTGGCGCCACCACTGAAAATCCCTCGTTTGAACTGAACTCGGCACTGTTGTCGCGGGCGCGTGTTTATTTACTGAAATCGTTAACCACCGACGATATTGAACAGGTGCTGGACCAGGCGATGTCAGATAATGCCCGTGGTTACGGTGGTCAGGATATCGTACTGCCACCAGAGACGCGTCGGGCGATTGCCGAACTGGTGAATGGCGACGCGCGGCGAGCGCTGAATACGCTGGAAATGATGGCCGATATGGCCGAAGTTGATGATTCCGGTAAGCGCGTATTGAAACCAGAATTGCTCACTGAAATTGCCGGTGAACGCAGCGCACGCTTCGATAATAAAGGCGATCGTTTTTACGATCTCATCTCCGCATTACACAAATCGGTTCGCGGCAGCGCCCCGGATGCGGCACTTTATTGGTATGCGCGCATCATTAGTGCAGGCGGTGACCCGCTGTATGTAGCCCGTCGCTGTCTGGCAATTGCCTCTGAAGATGTGGGCAATGCCGATCCTCGCGCCATGCAGGTGGCAATTTCCGCATGGGACTGCTTTACCCGCGTGGGACCCGCGGAAGGTGAAAGAGCGATTGCTCAGGCAATTGTTTATCTGGCCTGCGCGCCGAAAAGTAATGCGGTTTACACCGCCTTCAAAGCCGCGCTGGCTGATGCCCGTGAACGTCCGGATTACGACGTGCCGGTCCACCTGCGCAATGCGCCAACTAAGCTGATGAAAGAAATGGGCTATGGTCAGGAGTATCGTTACGCCCATGATGAACCAAATGCCTATGCCGCCGGAGAAGAGTACTTCCCGCAGGAAATGGCACAAACGCGCTATTATCACCCCACAAACAGAGGTCTTGAAGGCAAGATTGGCGAAAAGCTCGCCTGGCTCGCCGGACAGGATCAAAATAGCCCTATAAAACGCTACCGTTAGTGTTATCGTTGCGGTAATGTTGTCTCTGTATCCCTGTGACCGCAGGCTGTGGTCACTTTCTCCTATTTTAATTCGATAAGCACAGGATAAGCATGCTCGATCCCAATCTGCTGCGTAATGAGCCAGACGCAGTCGCAGAAAAACTGGCAAGCCGGGGCTTTAAGCTGGATGTAGAAAAGCTGCGCGCTCTTGAAGAGCGTCGTAAAGTTCTGCAGGTACAAACTGAAAACCTGCAGGCAGAGCGTAACTCTCGATCGAAATCCATCGGCCAGGCAAAAGCGCGCGGGGAAGATATCGAGTCTTTACGTCTGGAAGTGAACAAACTGGGCGAAGAGCTGGATGCCGCGAAAGCTGAACTTGATACCTTACAGGCCGAGATCCGCGACATTGCGCTGACCATTCCTAACCTGCCAGCGGACGACGTTCCGGTGGGTAAAGATGAAAATGACAACGTTGAAGTCAGCCGTTGGGGGACGCCGCGTGAGTTTGATTTCGAAGTGCGCGATCACGTTACCCTGGGTGAAATGCACACGGGTCTTGATTTTGCCGCTGCGGTTAAGCTGACCGGCTCTCGTTTCGTCGTGATGAAAGGGCAGATCGCGCGCATGCACCGTGCGCTGTCTCAGTTCATGCTGGATCTGCATACCGAACAGCATGGTTACAGCGAAAACTACGTTCCGTATCTGGTTAACCATGACACGCTGTACGGAACAGGGCAACTGCCGAAATTTGCTGGCGATCTGTTCCACACCCGTCCGCTGGATGAAGAAGCTGACAGCAGCAACTATGCGCTGATCCCAACGGCAGAAGTTCCGCTGACCAACCTGGTTCGCGACGAAATCATTGACGAAGATGCGCTGCCGATCAAAATGACCGCGCATACGCCGTGCTTCCGTTCTGAAGCAGGTTCTTACGGTCGTGATACCCGTGGTCTGATCCGTATGCACCAGTTCGATAAAGTTGAAATGGTGCAGATCGTTCGCCCAGAAGACTCTATGGACGCGCTGGAAGAGATGACCGGCCATGCCGAGAAGGTTCTTCAGCTGCTGGGCCTGCCGTACCGTAAGATCATCCTGTGCACAGGCGACATGGGCTTCGGCGCATGCAAAACGTACGATCTGGAAGTGTGGATCCCGGCGCAGAACACCTATCGCGAAATCTCCTCTTGCTCCAACGTGTGGGATTTCCAGGCTCGTCGTATGCAGGCGCGTTGCCGCAGCAAATCCGACAAAAAGACCCGTTTAGTACATACGCTGAACGGTTCTGGTCTGGCGGTTGGACGTACGCTGGTTGCGGTGATGGAAAACTATCAGCAGGCTGATGGCCGTATTCAGGTTCCGGAAGTGTTACGTCCGTACATGAATGGCCTGGAGTTTATCGGCTAAGCTACCTTTCTTTGCTAAAAAAGCGCCTCAGGGCGCTTTTTTTATGCCCGTTTGACGTCGGACAATAACGCCTACCTCCATAGGAGTAATACTGCCTTCGAATGAAAGTCAGTATTTATCTCTGTCTTTTCGCAAATTCGGTATCTACCAGTCTGTATATCGATATTAACGCTATATAAAAATCTATATAACGAGTATTTCTCTTTTGTTTATTGTGAGCAGCAGAGTGAGCCACTATGAAAACTAAGATCCCCGATGCCATGCTGGCAGCTGAGGTTAGTCGCCGAGGTTTGGTGAAAACGACGGCGATAGGCGGACTGGCGGTGGCCAGTAGCGCGTTTACCCTGCCATTTACCCGTATTGCAAATGCTGCAGAAGCCCTTAATCCGACACAGGCCAATGAGAAAGTCATCTGGAGCGCGTGTACGGTGAACTGTGGTAGCCGCTGTCCTCTGCGTATGCACGTGGTAGACGGTGAAATAAAGTATGTTGAAACCGACAACACCGGTGATGACAACTATGACGGCTTGCACCAGGTACGCGCCTGTCTGCGTGGTCGCTCCATGCGTCGTCGCGTTTATAATCCCGACCGTCTGAAATACCCGATGAAACGTGTCGGTAAACGTGGCGAAGGGAAATTTGAGCGTATCAGCTGGGATGAAGCCTACGACATCATTGCCAGCAATATGCAGCGTCTTATCAAAGACTACGGCAACGAGTCTATCTATCTGAACTACGGCACAGGTACGCTGGGCGGCACCCTGACACGCTCCTGGCCGCCAGGCAAAACGCTGGTAGCACGTCTGATGAACTGCTGTGGCGGCTACCTGAACCACTACGGTGACTACTCTTCAGCACAAATCGCTGCCGGGTTGAACTACACCTACGGCGGCTGGGCAGACGGTAACAGCCCGTCCGACATTGAAAACAGCAAGCTGGTGGTTCTGTTCGGGAATAACCCAGGTGAAACCCGTATGAGCGGGGGTGGGGTAACCTATTACCTTGAACAGGCGCGACAGAAATCCAATGCCCGCATGATTATTATCGATCCTCGCTACACGGATACCGGCGCGGGTCGTGAAGATGAATGGATCCCGATCCGCCCAGGTACCGATGCGGCATTGGTGAATGGTCTGGCGTATGTGCTGATCACCGAAAACATGGTTGATCAACCGTTCCTTGATAAATACTGCGTGGGTTACGACGAGAAAACCTTACCGGCCGACGCACCGAAAAACGGTCACTATAAGGCGTATATTCTTGGGCAGGGCAAAGACGGTATCGCCAAGACCCCGGAATGGGCAGCGCAAATTACCGGTATTCCTGCTGAACGAATCGTCAAACTGGCACGTGAAATCGGTAGCGCTAAACCGGCATATATCAGTCAGGGGTGGGGACCGCAGCGTCATGCTAACGGTGAAATAGCGACTCGTGCCATTTCTATGCTGGCAATCCTTACCGGTAACGTTGGGATTAACGGCGGCAACAGCGGGGCGCGTGAGGGCTCATACAGTTTGCCGTTTGAACGTATGCCTACGCTGGAAAACCCAGTCGAAACCAGCATCTCTATGTTTATGTGGACGGACGCCATTGAGCGAGGTCCGGAGATGACGGCGCTGCGTGACGGTGTTCGTGGCAAAGATAAGCTCGATGTTCCGATTAAGATGATCTGGAACTATGCCGGTAACTGTCTGATTAACCAGCACTCTGATATCAACCGCACACATGAAATCCTACAGGATGATAAGAAGTGCGAGATGATCGTTGTCATCGACTGCCATATGACCTCCTCGGCGAAATACGCGGATATTTTGCTGCCGGACTGCACCGCTTCGGAGCAGATGGACTTCGCACTGGATGCCTCCTGCGGAAATATGTCGTATGTGATTTTCACCGATCAGGCGATCAAACCACGCTTCGAATGCAAGACTATCTACCAGATGACCAGTGAACTAGCGAAACGCCTTGGTGTTGAGCAGCAGTTTACAGAAGGTCGTACTCAGGAAGAGTGGATGCGTCATCTGTACGAGCAGTCGCGCAAAGCCATTCCTGAACTGCCAACGTTTGAAGAATTCCGCAAGCAGGGGATCTTTAAACAGCGCGACCCACAGGGACATCACGTGGCCTACAAGGCGTTCCGTGAGGATCCTAACGGCAATCCGCTGACCACGCCGTCAGGTAAGATCGAAATTTATTCGCAGCAGCTTGCCGAGATCGCGTCAACCTGGGAACTGCCGGAAGGTGATGTGATTGATCCACTGCCGATTTATACCCCAGGTTTTGAGAGCTTAAACGATCCGCTGGTGGAGAAATTCCCTCTGCAGTTGACCGGCTTCCACTATAAGTCTCGCGTCCACTCGACCTATGGCAACGTGGATGTTCTGAAAGCATCCTGCCGCCAGGAAATGTGGATCAACCCGATGGATGCCCAGCGACGCGGCATTAACAACGGCGACAAGGTGCGCATCTTTAACGATCGTGGTGAAGTGCACATCGAGGCGAAAGTAACGCCGCGTATGATGCCTGGCGTGGTGGCATTGGGCGAAGGGGCGTGGTATGACCCGGACGCAAAACGCGTGGACCAGGGCGGTTGTATTAACGTCCTGACGACCCAGCGTCCGTCTCCTCTCGCGAAGGGGAACCCATCACACACGAACCTTGTTCAGGTTGAAAAGGTGTAAGGAGTAACCGATGACAACCCAGTATGGATTTTTTATTGATTCCAGCCGTTGCACCGGTTGCAAAACCTGCGAACTGGCGTGCAAAGATTTCAAAAATTTAACCCCTGAAGTCAGCTTCCGCCGCATTTATGAGTACGCGGGAGGTGACTGGCAGGAAGACAACGGCGTCTGGCATCAGAACGTCTTTGCCTATTACCTCTCCATTGCGTGTAACCACTGTGAAGACCCGGCCTGTACCAAGGTGTGTCCGAGCGGTGCGATGCACAAACGTGAAGATGGTTTTGTCGTTGTCGATGAAGATGTGTGCATCGGCTGCCGCTATTGCCACATGGCCTGTCCTTACAGCGCACCACAGTATAATGCTGACAAAGGGCACATGACCAAATGCGATGGCTGCCATGAGCGCGTCGCTGAAGGTAAGAAACCTATTTGCGTCGAGTCCTGTCCACTGCGTGCGCTGGATTTTGGCCCAATTGATGAACTGCGCAAAAAACACGGTACTTTGGCTGCGGTTGCGCCACTGCCGGGCGCGCACTTTACCAAACCGAGCATTGTCATCAAACCTAACGCCAATAGCCGCCCGACCGGGGATACCACAGGTTATCTGGCTAATCCGAAGGAGGTGTAAGATGGGAAGTGGATGGCATGAATGGCCGCTGATGATCTTCACGGTCTTTGGACAGTGTGTGGTTGGCGGTTTTATTGTTCTGGCGCTGGCGTTGATGAAAGGGGGCTTACGCCCAGAATCGCAGCAACGCGTAATTACCTGCATGTTTGGGCTTTGGGTATTAATGGGCATTGGTTTTATTGCCTCTATGCTCCACCTGGGCTCACCGATGCGCGCCTTTAACTCACTCAATCGCGTTGGGTCATCTGCGTTGAGTAACGAAATTGCCAGCGGCTCACTCTTCTTTGCCGTTGGCGGTATCGGCTGGCTGCTGGCTATGTTGAAGAAAATGTCGCCCGCATTACGCAATCTGTGGTTAGTTGTCACCATGGTGCTGGGTGTGGTTTTTGTCTGGATGATGGTGCGCGTGTATAACACCATCGATACTGTACCGACCTGGTACAGCATCTGGACACCGCTGGGATTCTTCCTGACGATGTTTATGGACGGTCCGCTGCTGGGATATCTGTTACTGAGAATTGCTGGCGTGGATGGTTGGGCGATGCGCCTGCTGCCGGCTATATCAGTGCTTGCTCTGGTCGTGAGCGCCATCATGTCGGTAATGCAGGGGACTGAACTGGCGACGATCCACAGTTCGATTCAACAGGCCTCTGCGCTGGTTCCGGATTACGGTTCGCTGATGGCGTGGCGGATTGTGGCACTGGCGTTAGCGCTGTGCTGCTGGATAGTACCGCAAGTGAAGGGTTACCAGCCTGCCGTTACGTTGCTTTCCGTCGCGTTTATTCTGCTGTTAGTCGGCGAGCTGATTGGTCGTGGCGTGTTCTACGGGCTGCATATGACCGTCGGTATGGCGGTGGCGAGTTAATTCATAATATGCCGGATGGCGGCTCGTGCTTTATCAAACCTACAATATCCGTAGGCCTTAAAGCTGCGCGCTATCCGGCTACATGTCAGGCCAGGGTTTTGCCCCAGTCTTTACTTCTGCTTAGTTAACGTGTCATAGCTGGTCATCAGATTGCGATAATCCGGAATGTGATTAGAGAACAACGTCGCCAGACCTTCGATATCGTTGCGCCAGTCGCGGTGCAGTTCGCATGCTACTCCGAACCATGTCATCAATTGAGCGCCTGCTTGAGACATCCGATCCCATGCTGAATGGCGGGTAATTTCATTAAACGTGCCTGAAGCATCGGTGACAACAAAGACGTCAAAACCTTCTTCAATAGCCGAGAGCGCTGGGAAAGCGACGCAAACCTCCGTCACGACACCAGCGATAATCAGCTGCTTTTTGCCGGTCGCTTTTACTGCTTTCACGAAATCTTCGTTATCCCATGCGTTAATGTTTCCTGGGCGAGCAATGTAGGGCGCATCGGGAAATTGAGCTTTCAGTTCCGGTACCAGCGGTCCGTTTGGTCCTGTCTCAAAACTGGTTGTCAGAATGGTTGGGAGGTTGAAGTATTTTGCTAAGTCACCGAGCGCAAGCACGTTGTTTTTAAATTTATCGGGATCGATATCCCGAACCAGAGAGAGCAGGCCAGCCTGATGGTCGACCAGCAGTACTGCCGCATTGTCTTTATCAAGTCTTACGTAAGGTTTAGTCATGGTATTTCTCCTGTTCAGTATCAGTGGGGGAAATTTGATGAGTTTAAGTCTACGAAAAGAACGATATTTGGATTAGATAGATAAATAAGAACTCACTGTTCTATTTTGAAGACAATGCAGCTCAGCATCCCGAATACAGTTTAGTAAGAAATAAAAGTAAGGGGAGTCCATGAAATTTTTCGACTGAACGTAACGCGAGATTTTTGTTTTAGATCAATAAAAACAAACAGATGTGTTTTTGTGTTTTTTATCTATTCACATTAAGAATCAGTAATGCAAATCGATCGACCAGAAAGCGCCTCAGCCCTCTGATTCCGCCGATTGACAATGTTTTTAGCAGTGGCATGATGCGCATGAAATTTGAACTTCCTCACGGTTTTTATTCATGTCCACCTATACCCGTCCCGTCATGCTATTGCTGTGCGGGCTACTTCTGTTGACCCTGGCGATCGCCGTGTTAAACACGCTCGTCCCGCTTTGGCTCGCCCATGAAAATCTGCCTACCTGGCAGGTAGGCATGGTGAGCTCGTCTTACTTTACCGGTAATCTGGTAGGGACGTTGCTGACAGGGTATTTAATAAAACACCTTGGTTTTAACCGCAGCTATTACATCGCCTCGCTTATTTTTGCCGCGGGCTGTGTCGGGCTGGGGATTATGGTGGGATTCTGGAGCTGGATGACATGGCGTTTTATCGCCGGTGTTGGCTGCGCCATGATCTGGGTGGTCGTGGAAAGCGCGCTGATGTGCAGCGGGACGTCCCGTAATCGCGGACGGTTACTTGCCGCCTATATGATGATCTATTATGTGGGAACGTTTTTAGGCCAACTGCTGGTTAGTAAAGTATCAACAGAATTGATGAACGTCCTGCCGTGGGTGACGGGTACTATCCTGGCGGGTGTTTTGCCACTGCTCTTTACGCGCATTGCTAATCAGCAGGGCGATGAACAGCAGTCTACGCCTATTGTCTCCATGCTGAGGTTGCGTCAGGCGCGCCTGGGCGTTAATGGCTGCATTATTTCCGGGATCGTGCTGGGGTCTTTGTATGGCCTGATGCCGCTGTATCTCAACCATCAGGGGGTGAGCAACGCCAGCATTGGTTTCTGGATGGCGGTTCTGGTAAGTGCCGGTATTCTGGGGCAATGGCCGATTGGCCGTCTGGCGGATAAGCTGGGACGTCTGCTGGTTTTACGCGTCCAGGTCTTCGTGGTGATCGTCGGGAGTATCGCCATGCTGAATCAGGCGGCGATGGCGCCCGCGTTGTTTATGTTGGGTGCGGCAGGCTTTACCCTCTATCCGGTCGCGATGGCCTGGGCCTGTGAAAAGGTGGAACATCATCAGTTGGTCGCCATGAATCAGGCATTGCTATTGAGCTATACCGTGGGCAGTCTGCTGGGACCTTCGTTTACTGCGATGCTGATGCAGAATTATTCAGATAGCTTGCTGTTTATCATGATCGCCAGCGTATCGTTTATTTATTTACTAATGCTGCTGCGTAAGACGGGCCATACGCCCAATTCTATTGCGCACATTTGACCTGATTTAACAGAATATGAACAGGTTCCCATACATACTGTTTATGTATGCTTTATGGGAACCTGCATTATTTAATCGCACACGTCTGTCCTGAAAATAAAGTGTGCAGAAGGTTATAGTTTTACATCCTGCCGTTTCCGCTCGCTCATTTTACCGCGCATAATCCCACGCCTCATATATTGATAATCAAAAAGCTTCCACAAAGGATTGCGTATGGCTGGTGTGCAGGAAAAACAATTGCGATGGTACAACATTGCATTAATGTCATTTATTACCGTCTGGGGTTTTGGTAACGTCGTCAACAACTATGCTAATCAGGGATTGGTTGTTGTCTCCTCCTGGATATTTATTTTCGCGCTCTATTTTATTCCTTATGCGTTGATCGTCGGGCAGCTTGGCTCAACCTTTAAAGAGGGTAAAGGCGGCGTCAGTACCTGGATTAAACATACCATGGGGCCAGGGTTGGCCTATCTTGCTGCCTGGACCTATTGGGTTGTTCATATACCTTATCTGGCGCAAAAACCGCAGGCTATTCTGATTGCGCTGGGATGGGCGCTGAAGGGCGATGGTTCGTTGATTAAAGAGTACACCGTCGTGGCGTTGCAGGGGCTGACGCTGGCGCTGTTTGTCTTTTTCATGTGGGTTGCGTCCCGTGGCATGAAGTCACTGAAAATTGTTGGGTCAGTTGCAGGCATCGCGATGTTTGTGATGTCCATTTTGTATGTCGTGATGGCGGTAACCGCGCCTGCAATTACGGATGTGCAAATAGCGACAACCAATATCACCTGGGAATCGTTTATCCCGCACATTGATTTTACCTACATTACCACGATCTCCATGCTGGTATTTGCCGTGGGCGGTGCGGAGAAAATTTCGCCATACGTTAATCAGACACGTAATCCGGGCAAAGAATTTCCAAAAGGGATGCTCGTTCTGGCCGTTATGGTAGCGGTATGCGCGATTCTCGGGTCGCTGGCTATGGGAATGATGTTTGACTCCCGGCATATTCCAGATGACCTGATGACGAATGGTCAATATTACGCCTTCCAGAAATTGGGAGAGTATTATGGTATGGGTAATTCGCTGATGGTTATTTACGCGATTGCCAATACGCTGGGACAGATTGCGGCATTGGTATTTTCTATTGATGCACCGCTTAAAGTTCTGCTGGGTGATGCTGATCGTAAATATATTCCCGAGAGCCTGTGTAAAACCAACGCTTCCGGTACGCCGGTAAATGGTTATATTCTGACGCTGGTGCTGGTGGCGATTCTGATTATGTTGCCAACACTGGGAATTGGCGACATGAACAACCTGTATAAATGGCTATTGAATCTTAACTCTGTCGTGATGCCATTGCGTTATTTATGGGTGTTTGTGGCGTTCATTGCCGTTATTCGCCTGGCGCAAAAATATAAATCGGAATATGTCTTTATTCGCAACCGCTCGCTTGCGATGACCGTGGGGATCTGGTGCTTTGCCTTTACCGCATTTGCCTGTCTGACCGGGATTTTCCCGAAAATGGAAGCCTTTACCCCTGAGTGGACATTCCAGCTCACGCTGAATATCGTGACGCCATTTGTGCTGGTTGGACTGGGATTGATTTTCCCGCTACTGGCGAGAAGAGGACGCTAAAGACAAGTGTGGCAGAAGAGCAGGAGATAGTGATGCTATCTCCTGCTTTGCCTCTCAAAACAACGGGGACAGTTCTTTTGGGATGGCATACTGTTTGCCATCATAACGCAGTACCCAACTGGCTTTCCCCGGTTTATCCTTTGATGCGCACTGCTCGTAGGCGTCTGTATAGGCCGTTGATTCCACGTTTTTCTCGTTTACCCGAATATCGAAGTATCCATTATGTGAATCAGGCGCAAGGGCAAGGGTGCGTTTAATATCGTGGAATGTTCCCACACAGTTCCCGTCCCATTCACCGGTGCTATTCTCAAGTACGATTCCGTTTAATACCGCCCGTAGTTGATTATTTTCAATAACAAACAGCGATAGCGCATCTTCACTAAAAGGATTTATACGGGAACTGCCGGTGCGGGCGACTCGTAAGCCAAATGCGGTCTGATCTGGGGTAACTTTCCAGCGCGCAGTATCAAGCGCCAGACCGGTAATTTGAATGGCATCGTCATTCATACGTTCGGGCAGGCGTAGCCGCTGTTTTACGTCGAGGTTTGTGGAATCCAGTACCAGAAGCTCCAGATCGCCAATGCGATCGTAATCGCTATATTGTTGTGCCATCAGCGGGATCGCCGCTAAGGTCAGTTCCGGGTGGGCTGGCCAGACACGGCAAATTGCGCTTTGCGTTGAGTTACCTGTGATATCGATAACCTGATTATGTTGTGTGAGTAGCTTGCCTTCCGCTGTCGGTTTTGCATCCGGCCACGCATGTTGCACAATGGCGTTGATATCACAGTTGCTGGCGGCATTTACGTATTGGGCAGATAACAGCAACATGCCAGAAATGAATAACCGCATGGCGTCCTTTCCTTTAATTCGAGTGGTTGTCGCTTAGATAGCAAAACGGCTGCCGTTCAGGGCAGCCGTTTCGTGGTGGCTAAAACTCAATACATCACTTTATGTCCATATTGCTCGAGAATGCCCTTCACGCGCTCCATGGTCTCTTTCTTCGGTGGTTTGACGCCATCCAGTTTGTACTCTTCGCCCATTGCCACCCATTTGTGTTTGCCCAGCTCGTGGTAAGGCAGCAGCTCGATTTTTTCAACGTTACCCATATCGCGGGTAAATTCGCCGAGGCGGTGTGCGGAGTCATCGTCATCAGACCAGCCAGGTACGACAACATAGCGGATCCACACTTTGATGTCTTTATTTGACAGGTAACGCGCGAACTCCAGCGTACGATGGTTAGATACGCCGACCAGATTCTGATGGATTTCATCGTTCATCTGTTTGAGATCGAGCATGACCAGGTCGGTGACTTCCAGCAGCTCATCGATCACCGGATCGTAGCGGCGAACAAAACCGTTGGTATCCAGACAGGTATGAATACCTTCTTTTTTACAGGCGCGGAACCAGTCACGTACGAATTCAGCTTGCAGGATAGCTTCGCCGCCAGACGCCGTCACGCCGCCGCCGGATGCGTTCATAAAGTGGCGATAGGTCACCACCTCTTTCATTAATTCGTCGACGGTGACTTCTTTACCGCCGTGTGTATCCCACGTGTCACGGTTATGGCAATACAGGCAGCGCATCAGGCAGCCCTGAAAGAAGGTAATAAAGCGGATGCCCGGGCCATCAACAGTGCCACAGGATTCAAAGGAGTGAATGCGACCAATAACTGACATTGCGGTGTTTCTCCAGGTGTGGCCCATCCGGGGCCAGTGTTAGTGCACAGTTATTAACTGTGTCGAGTCTGTTTTGGCTGCTATCCATACTTTTCGTCTTTCAAGCTGCATCTTTGTTAGCTTCCTTCGCTCACCCCAGTCACGTACTTCTGTACGCTCCAGGGGATTCACTCCGTTGCCGCCTCAATGCAACTCGAAATCCATCGAGTATATAAGTATAGATAGCTGACAAAGCAGGCTATTAAAAAGGCCCCACTTACGTGGAGCCTTTATTGTACGCTTTTTAAAGTACGATTTCAGTCAAAACCAATTACATGGTCTGAGTGAAGGTACGAGTAATAACGTCCTGCTGCTGTTCTTTAGTCAGGGAGTTAAAACGTACTGCGTAGCCAGAAACGCGGATGGTCAGCTGCGGATATTTTTCCGGATGTTCCATCGCATCCAGCAGCATTTCGCGGTTCATGACGTTCACGTTCAGGTGCTGACCACCTTCGATGGACGCTTCGTGGTGGAAGTAACCATCCATCAGACCAGCCAGGTTGGTCTTACGAACTTCGTCGTCTTTACCCAGAGCGTTCGGAACGATAGAGAAGGTGTAAGAAATACCATCTTTAGCGTAAGCAAACGGCAGTTTAGCAACGGAGGTCAGAGAGGCAACAGCACCTTTCTGGTCACGACCGTGCATTGGGTTAGCACCCGGTCCGAACGGCGCGCCAGCACGACGACCATCTGGGGTATTACCAGTTTTCTTACCATAAACCACGTTAGAGGTGATGGTCAGAACAGACTGAGTCGGGATAGCGTTACGATAAGTAGTCAGTTTCTGAATTTTCTTCATGAAACGTTCTACCAGGTCAACCGCCATGTCATCAACGCGAGAGTCGTTGTTACCAAACTGCGGGTATTCGCCTTCGATTTCGAAGTCGATAGCCAGACCGTCTTCGTCACGAATCGGTTTAACTTTCGCATATTTGATTGCAGACAGGGAGTCAGCAGCAACGGACAGACCAGCGATACCACACGCCATGGTGCGGATAACGTCACGGTCGTGCAGCGCCATCAGAGAGGCTTCGTAGCTGTACTTGTCGTGCATGTAGTGGATAACGTTCAGCGCGGTGACGTACTGTTTAGCCAGCCAATCCATGAAGTGATCCATGCGGTCCATAACTTCGTCGAAGTTCAGAACGTCGCCTTTGATCGGTTCAGATTTAGGACCAACCTGCATTTTCAGTTTTTCATCAACGCCACCGTTGATTGCGTACAGCATGGTTTTCGCCAGGTTTGCACGCGCACCGAAGAACTGCATTTGTTTACCAACAACCATCGGGCTTACGCAGCAAGCGATAGCGTAGTCATCGTTGTTGAAGTCCGGACGCATCAGGTCATCGTTCTCGTACTGCAGAGAAGAGGTGTCGATGGACACTTTAGCGGCGAATTTCTTGAAGTTCAGAGGCAGTTTTTCAGACCACAGAACAGTGATGTTCGGCTCCGGAGAAGGACCCATGGTGTACAGGGTGTTCAGGAAGCGGAAGCTGTTTTTGGTAACCAGAGTACGGCCATCAACGCCCATACCACCGATTGATTCAGTTGCCCAAATCGGGTCACCGGAGAACAGTTCATCATATTCAGGAGTACGCAGGAAACGAACCATACGCAGTTTCATGACCAGGTGGTCGATCATTTCCTGTGCGTCTTGCTCGGTGATTTTGCCTGCTTTCAGGTCACGTTCGATGTAAGCATCCAGGAAGGTGGATACGCGACCGAAGGACATTGCTGCACCGTTCTGAGATTTAACTGCGGCCAGGTAGCCGAAGTAAGTCCACTGGATAGCTTCCTGAGCGTTGGTAGCCGGACCAGAGATATCGCAGCCATATTTAGCAGCCATTTCTTTGATCTGACCCAGAGCACGGTGCTGTTCAGCGATTTCTTCACGCAGACGGATTGTTGCTTCCAGGTTTACGCCGTTTTCCAGATCGGACTGCAGAGAGACGAACTGAGCGTATTTGTCTTTCATCAGGAAGTCGATACCGTACA
Organism: Citrobacter sp. B72; assembly: GCF_016894305.1. Taxonomy (NCBI): domain Bacteria; kingdom Pseudomonadati; phylum Pseudomonadota; class Gammaproteobacteria; order Enterobacterales; family Enterobacteriaceae; genus Citrobacter; species Citrobacter sp. B72. The sequence goes on along the minus strand of NZ_CP069801.1, from coordinate 3,145,354 downwards.
GCGCAACGCGACGGTAGTCACCGATGATACGGCCACGGCCATACGCATCTGGCAGACCAGTCAGAACACCGGATTTACGGCAGTTCAGAATGTCTTTGGTGTAAACATCGAATACGCCCTGGTTGTGGGTTTTGCGGTATTCGGTGAAGATTTTTTTCAGCATCGGGTCCAGTTCGCGATTGTACGCTTTGCAGGAACCTTCAACCATTTTGATGCCGCCAAACGGAATGATCGCACGTTTCAGCGGAGCTTCAGTCTGCAGACCAACAATCTTCTCGAGCGCTTTGTTGATGTAGCCAGCGTCGTGAGAAGTGATGGTAGAAGCAACGGAGGTGTCAAAGTCAACAGGCGCGTGAGTGCGGTTTTCCTGTTTAACGCCTTCCATCACGCTGTCCCACAGTGCAGTGGTCGCATCAGTTGCGCCAGCCAGGAAGGACTCGTCACCCTCATACGGAGTGTAGTTTTTCTGAATGAAGTCACGTACGTTTACTTCATTCTGCCAATCACCTTTGGTAAAACCTTCCCAGGCTGTGGCTAACTTTTCATTAAGCTCGGACATGTAACACCTACCTTCTTAAGTGGATTTTTTATTTACTGCGTGTAATGGGCATCAACAGATTAATGATGATCGTTACCACGCAGATAAATGACCCAGTATGTCAACCCGACCAACAAACCGCCGCCGATAATGTTACCGATCGTAACCGGAATCAGGTTATCGGTGATGAAATTCATCACGGTCAGGTGAGAAAAATTCTCCGGAGAAGACCCAACTGCGGTCCAGAATTCCGGGGTGGCGAAATCGCGTATTACAATACCCATAGGGATCATAAACATGTTTGCGATACTGTGCTCAAAACCGCTGGCAACAAACATTGCGACCGGTAATACCATGATAAACGCTTTGTCCATCAGGCTGCGGCCTGAGTAGCTCATCCATACGGCCAGACACACCATCAGGTTAGCCAGGATACCAAGGCTCACTGCCTCAACAAAAGTATGGTGCACTTTGTGGTCGGCTGTTTGCAGAACGTTGAGCCCCCATGCGCCGTTGGCGGTCATATACTCGCCAGAAAGCCACATGAGTAACACAAAGATCAGGGCGCCAATCAGGTTGCCGACATAAACGTTAAGCCAGTTTTTCGCTAACTGACCCCAGGTAATACGACCACTGGCTTTAGCAACGACGATCAGTACGGTTGAAGTGAAGAGGTCTGCACCGCAGACAACACAAAGGATCAGCCCCAGGGAAAAGCAGATACCACCTACTAATTTCGCCATGCCGAAAGGCATAGTACCAGTGCCGGTTGTGGCGGTGATATAGAAAACAAAGGCAATTGAAATGAATACACCGGCAGTAATTGCCAGATAGAACGTCTTAAGCGGATGTTTCGTTGCTTTATAGACGCCTGCTTCTTCGGCAACTTTGGCCATTGCAGCAGGTAGAATAAGATCAAAAGGGTTGTCAGCTTTCACACTAACTCTCTCTTTATTAAGTCGGCGACGAGATACTAACAAAGCATTATAGATGAGAATTTGATATAGATCATATCTCGCCTGGCTTATAGGCCCGTAAGACGCATGGTTTTTATGCGATTACGGTGTAACATGTTGATTATCCATATAAAAATAAATTTTAAAAATTATAAAGTGAGTTGAATTTTTTCTTTCAGCCTCCTATGGAACGGTTAATTAAAATGGAGTAATTGAGATAAAAAACCACATTAATAAGCTAATTTTTTTAATATCAACTACTAATATTTAACCTTGCTTTTACATTTATTTTTTGGTTTGACCAAAATAAAAAACGGGGCGCTTTAAGCGCCCCGTAATATAGCTCAGACAATACATTTAGCCTACTCGAGGCAAGTTGTTTGTCACTATTTTGACCAGTGTGCCGCTTTCGCGCGTTGCAATTTCTCATAGGCTTTCAGCAGAGACTGATGTGCCGGGAATGCGTGCAGATCGCTGTCTACTGGCTGAAGTCCATAAAACGGCGCTTCACCACTCAGTGCCGCACTTGCCGCTTCAACCGCCTCAGCGCCGTACATGCGGACGAATGCGTTCAGATACTGCAGCGGCTGACGGTCTTCTTCCTGAGACAGCAGCAACAATGTTTGCAGGCAGCGATAGTAGTTTGCACGTTCCGCGCTAAAGACGGAGGCGTTAAATTCCATCGTCCATTCGGTCCACACCAGGGCCTGCTCCAGATCGCCACCGGCCAGCGCCAGCATCACTTTAAGCTCGCCAATACGCAGGGTGTACCAACCGTTTTCCGCACCGGTCGCCAGACCGAGCAACTCACGCACGCGGGTGAAGTCGTCAAAACCTTCTTCATCCAACTGTTCAATCAGATTGAGGTAGTCTTCTTTATCCCACTCACTGCCTGGCAGAGAGAGAATGGTGTCACGCAGATGGGTGCCCATAGCGTTGTTGGCTAACCACAGATCTTCTGCCGGATAGATGTCAGACATTCCCGGAACAATAATGCGGCACGCGTAAACGCCCAGGTGCTCATAGTCAGCGATATACACTTCTTTATCTTCAGCATTGAAGATGGCCATCAGGGTGGCGAACTCTTCTTCCGTGGTGCCGGAGAAATTCCAGTCAACGAACGGATAGTCGGCATCCTGCTTGAACAGATCCCAGGAGATCAGACCGCTGGAATCGATGAAGTGAGTTTCAAGGTTGGTATGTTCTGCCACTTCCTCATCGTCGAAGGTCGGTGGGGTGAAGACATCAAGATCCTTCAGACCACGGCCCTGCAGCAGTTCAGTCACGGTACGCTCCAGCGCAACGCCGAAATCCGGGTGTGCGCCGAAGGAGGCAAAGCAGGTACCGTTGGCCGGGTTGAACAGGACAACGCAAATCACCGGATACTTGCCGCCCAGCGAGCCATCGTAGGCAAAAATTGGGAAACCTTCCGCTTCCAGTGTGGCGATGGACTCCACCACTGCCGGATAGCGCGCCATCACCTCGGCCGGGATTTCCGGCAGGCTGATGCTTTCGGCGATAATACGGTTCTTCACATGGCGCTCAAAGACTTCAGACAGGCCCTGAACGCGAGCTTCGTTAGGTGTGTTACCCGCAGACATGCCGTTAGAAACATACAGGTTGCCGATAATATTCATCGGAATGTAGACGGTCTGGTTATCAGACTGGCGGGTAAACGGCAGGCCACAGACGCCACGCTCTTCATTACCAGACTGTAGATCGATAAGCATGCTGCCGGTCAGTTCGTTATCTGGATCGTAAAATGCACGCAGACGCGCATCCAGTAAACCTTCTGGAACATCGTCTTCTTCAGTCAGCGGGAACCATTTTTCGTTCGGGTAATGTACGAAGGGGCCATTGGCGATAGTTTCTCCCAGCCAGAAATCTGCAAAGAAGTAGTTAGTCGACAGACGCTCAAAGTATTCGCCCAGCGCAGAAGCCAGCGCCGCTTTTTTTGTCGCGCCTTTACCGTTGGTGAAGCACAGCGCGCATTCTTTGTCGCGAATATGTACAGACCAGACGTTAGGGACGGGATTCAACCACGAAGCTTCTTCAATTTGAAAACCGAGGTCGAGCAATTTTTGCTGGAAGCGAGCGATGGAGTCTTCCAGAGCGGCATCTTTGCCGGGGATAAATGTTTGCGTCATGAAAATCACTTTTGTCGTACGGAAAGCGCGCAATGATACGGGTTTTCAATGAACGGCGCTATCGTCGCCGGAGCCCATGCGTAAATAAAAGCATTGGCTATGCTTTCTTACAGCCAATCACGTTTAGAGCATATTAATGAAAGCTTTCGATTTACACCGTATGGCGCTTGATAAGATGCCCATGGATTTTCTGGGGGAAGTTGCGCTACGCAGCCTTTACACCTTTATATTGGTTTTTCTGTTTTTAAAAATCACCGGACGTCGTGGCGTACGCCAGATGTCGCTTTTTGAAGTCCTTATCATCCTTACGCTGGGTTCCGCCGCGGGAGACGTGGCGTTTTATGACGATGTTCCGATGCTGCCGGTGCTGGTGGTCTTTATTACTCTTGCTGTGCTGTATCGGTTGGTAATGTGGCTAATGGCGCATAGTGAAAAAATGGAGGACCTTCTGGAGGGCAAACCCGTCGTGATCATTGAAGACGGCGAGCTGGCATGGTCAAAGCTCAATAGCGCCAATATGACGGAATTTGAATTCTTTATGGAACTGCGTTTGAACGGCGTGGAGCAATTGGGACAAGTGAAACTGGCTATTCTGGAGACGAATGGGCAAATCAGCGTCTACTTCTTTGCCGATGAAGACGTAAAGCCGGGGCTCAGTATTTTGCCTAAACGTTGTACGCAACGATTTAAAGTAATACCTGAAGCAGGGGACTATGCCTGCATACGTTGTAGCGAAGTGGTGCAAATGAAGGCCGGAGATCATCAATTATGTCCGCGCTGTGCAAATCCAGAATGGTCGAAGGCCAGTCGGGCAAAACGGGTTACCTGACAGCAAAAATCTCGGTTTTTACCCGTCAATCCGATAGATTCTGTTGTGTGACCGATGACACATTTTTACCCTTGCCAGTTTTACCCATTGCGGCGCGTGTCACTGAATGATAAAACCGATATCCACAGGAATAACTTATACCAATGTCTGTCACCGGATTATCGTCAATGACAGGATGTTGATTGGACAACAACACAACGTGGTGAGGGGAAATGGCTCAGGTCTTCAATTTTAGTTCAGGTCCGGCAATGTTACCGGCAGAAGTACTTAAACTGGCTCAACAGGATCTTTGTGACTGGAACGGTCTTGGCACGTCAGTGATGGAAATTAGCCACCGTGGCAAAGAATTCATCCAGGTCGCAGAGGAAGCGGAGCAGGATTTTCGCGATCTTCTCAGCATCCCCTCCAACTATAAAGTGTTGTTCTGCCATGGCGGTGGTCGCGGGCAGTTCGCGGGTATCCCGTTAAATATTCTGGGCGATAAAACCACCGCGGATTACGTCGATGCCGGTTATTGGGCCGCCAGCGCAATTAAAGAAGCGAAAAAATACTGCACGCCAAACGTTATTGATGCCAAAGTCACCGTGGACGGCCTGCGTGCTGTTAAGCCGATGAGTGAATGGCAACTTTCTGATAACGCGGCATACCTGCACTATTGCCCGAACGAAACCATCGATGGCATTGCGATCGATGAAACGCCGAATTTTGCCAGCAACGTTGTGGTCACGGCGGATCTGTCCTCTACCATTCTTTCCGCACCGCTTGACGTTAGCCGTTATGGCGTAATTTATGCCGGGGCACAGAAAAATATCGGCCCGGCCGGTCTGACGATTGTCATCGTCCGTGAAGATTTGCTGGGTAAAGCTCATGTCTCATGCCCGTCAATCCTCGACTATACCGTGCTGAATGACAACGATTCCATGTTCAATACGCCGCCAACCTTTGCCTGGTATCTGTCTGGCCTGGTCTTTAAATGGCTGAAAAAGCAGGGCGGTGTTAATGCGATGGATAAAATTAACCAGCAAAAAGCGGAATTGCTCTACGGCGTAATCGATAACAGCGATTTCTACCGTAACGATGTGGCGAAATCCAACCGTTCACGCATGAACGTACCGTTCCAGCTGGCTGACAGCGCATTGGATAAACTGTTCCTTGAAGAGTCTTTTGCTGCGGGCCTGCACGCGCTGAAAGGGCACCGGGTGGTCGGCGGTATGCGTGCGTCCATCTACAATGCCATGCCGCTTGAAGGTGTTAAAGCACTGACCGATTTCATGGTCGATTTCGAACGCCGCCGCGGCTAATCTGCTGTACTTTTCATCCCCACAGCCCGTCTGTGGGGTTTTTATGTCTGTTTTTTGAGAGTCGAGTTTCATGGAATCCCTGACGTTACAACCCATTGCGCGGGTGGATGGCACCATCAATCTGCCTGGATCCAAAAGTGTTTCTAACCGCGCTTTGCTGCTGGCTGCATTAGCCAATGGCACCACTGTCCTGACCAATCTGCTGGACAGCGATGATGTTCGCCATATGCTCAATGCTCTGAATGCGTTAGGGATTAGCTATACCCTTTCTGCCGATCGTACCCGCTGCGAGATAGTTGGCAATGGCGGTGCGTTGCACGCAGAAGGTGCAGTTGAGCTGTTCCTTGGCAACGCCGGAACCGCAATGCGCCCACTGGCCGCAGCGCTATGTCTGGGCAGCAATGACATCGTGCTGACGGGCGAACCGCGCATGAAAGAGCGCCCGATTGGCCATTTGGTTGATGCGCTGCGCCAGGGCGGAGCCAAAATTGACTATCTGGAGCAGGAAAACTATCCCCCTTTACGTCTGCGTGGTGGCTTTACCGGAGGCCAGGTTGAGGTAGACGGTAGCGTTTCCAGCCAGTTCCTCACTGCGTTGCTGATGACTGCGCCGCTGGCGCCACAGGATACGACGATAGCAATTAAAGGTGACCTGGTATCCAAACCTTACATTGATATCACACTGAACCTGATGAAAACGTTTGGTGTTGAAATTGAAAATCAAAACTACCAGCGCTTTGTCGTGAAGGGGCAGCAGCAGTATCAGTCACCGGGTGCATACCTGGTTGAAGGTGATGCTTCTTCCGCTTCCTATTTCCTTGCGGCGGGTGCTATTAAAGGCGGTACGGTAAAAGTTACCGGGATTGGCCGCAACAGCATGCAGGGTGATATTCGTTTTGCCGATGTACTGGAGAAAATGGGGGCAACCATTACATGGGGCGACGATTTTATTGCCTGTACTCACGGCGATTTGAACGCAGTGGATATGGATATGAACCATATTCCTGATGCGGCGATGACCATTGCAACGGCGGCGCTGTTCGCTAAAGGCACCACGACATTACGTAATATCTACAACTGGCGCGTCAAAGAGACCGATCGTCTGTTCGCGATGGCGACGGAGTTACGCAAAGTGGGCGCGGAAGTGGAAGAGGGGCATGACTTTATTCGCATCACCCCGCCTGCAACATTGCAATTTGCGGACATCGCGACCTACAACGATCACCGCATGGCGATGTGTTTCTCGCTGGTGGCGCTGTCTGACACACCGGTGACCATTCTTGACCCAAAATGTACCGCCAAAACCTTCCCGGATTATTTCGAACAGTTGGCTCGTATTAGTACATCTGCCTGATTTTATTGCCGCACTTTCGGGTGCGGCACATTCTGACATCTCCGATTGCCTATTTATTCTACACTCAGCTTCAATGATTCTGCATTTTTCACACAAAGATAACGATCGTTGGCGTTGGCGCGTATAATGCGCGGCGTTCACGTTAACGTATGCCCGTTTAAGGAGAAAAAGATGACGGCAATTGCCCCGGTTATTACCATTGATGGCCCAAGCGGTGCAGGTAAAGGCACCTTGTGCAAGGCAATGGCGGAAGCATTGCAGTGGCATCTGTTAGATTCAGGCGCGATCTACCGCGTACTGGCGCTCGCAGCGTTACATCACCATGTTGATGTCACATCTGAAGATGCTCTGGTACCGCTTGCCTCACACCTGGATGTGCGTTTTATCTCAACAGACGGCAACCTGGAAGTCATTCTTGAAGGTGAAGATGTCAGCGGTGAAATCCGCACTCAGGAAGTAGCTAATGCCGCCTCTCAGGTTGCGGCGTTTCCCCGCGTGCGTGAAGCATTATTACGTCGTCAACGCGCATTTCGCGAATCCCCAGGTCTGATTGCTGATGGACGTGATATGGGCACCGTGGTATTCCCGGATGCGCCGGTGAAAATTTTTCTGGACGCCTCCTCGCAAGAACGTGCGCATAGACGTATGCTACAGTTGCAGGAGAAGGGCTTTAGTGTTAACTTTGAACGCCTTTTGGCCGAGATCGAAGAACGCGATTATCGCGATCGTAATCGTGCTGTAGCGCCGCTGGTTCCCGCTGCTGATGCTTTAGTTTTGGATTCAACCCGATTAAGCATTGAGCAAGTGATTGAAAAAGCGTTACAATACGCGCGCCAAAAACTGGCTCTCGCTTAAGTGCGACCGAATTTGCAGTACCCCCGTTGCAATGGATTGACAGCGGGTATGTTAAACAACCCCATCCGGCATGGAGCCAGGTGGACGTTAAATATGAAACCTGAAGATTAAACATGACTGAATCTTTTGCTCAACTGTTTGAAGAATCCTTAAAAGAAATCGAAACCCGTCCGGGTTCCATCGTTCGTGGTGTTGTTGTTGCTATCGACAAAGACGTAGTACTGGTTGACGCTGGTCTGAAATCTGAGTCCGCCATTCCGGCAGAGCAGTTCAAAAACGCCCAGGGCGAGCTGGAAATCCAGGTTGGTGACGAAGTTGACGTTGCTCTGGATGCAGTAGAAGACGGCTTCGGTGAAACCCTGCTGTCCCGTGAAAAAGCTAAACGTCACGAAGCTTGGATCACGCTGGAAAAAGCTTACGAAGAAGCTGCAACCGTTACTGGTGTTATCAATGGCAAAGTCAAGGGTGGCTTCACTGTTGAGCTGAATGGTATTCGCGCGTTCCTGCCGGGTTCCCTGGTAGACGTTCGTCCGGTCCGCGACACGCTGCACCTGGAAGGCAAAGAGCTTGAATTCAAAGTAATCAAGCTGGATCAGAAGCGTAACAACGTTGTTGTTTCCCGTCGTGCCGTTATCGAATCCGAAAACAGCGCAGAACGCGATCAGCTGCTGGAAAACCTGCAGGAAGGCATGGAAGTTAAAGGTATCGTTAAGAACCTCACTGACTACGGTGCATTCGTTGATCTGGGTGGCGTTGACGGCCTGCTGCACATCACCGACATGGCATGGAAACGCGTTAAGCATCCGAGCGAAATCGTAAACGTTGGCGACGAAATCACTGTTAAAGTGCTGAAGTTCGACCGCGAGCGTACTCGTGTATCTCTGGGCCTGAAACAGCTGGGCGAAGATCCATGGGTAGCTATCGCTAAGCGTTATCCGGAAGGTACCAAACTGACTGGTCGCGTGACCAACCTGACCGACTACGGCTGCTTCGTTGAAATCGAAGAAGGCGTTGAAGGCCTGGTTCACGTTTCCGAAATGGATTGGACCAACAAAAACATCCACCCGTCCAAAGTTGTTAACGTTGGCGATGTAGTGGAAGTTATGGTTCTGGATATCGACGAAGAACGTCGTCGTATCTCCCTGGGTCTGAAGCAGTGCAAAAACAACCCATGGCAGCAGTTCGCGGAAACCCACAACAAGGGTGACCGTGTTGAAGGTAAAATCAAGTCTATCACTGACTTCGGTATCTTCATCGGCCTGGACGGCGGCATCGACGGCCTGGTTCACCTGTCTGACATCTCCTGGAACGTTGCAGGCGAAGAAGCAGTTCGTGAATACAAAAAAGGCGACGAAATCGCAGCAGTTGTTCTGCAGGTTGACGCAGAGCGTGAGCGTATCTCTCTGGGCGTTAAACAGCTCGCAGAAGATCCGTTCAACAACTGGGTTGCACTGAACAAGAAAGGCGCAATCGTAAACGGTAAAGTCACTGCAGTTGACGCTAAAGGCGCAACCGTAGAACTGGCTGACGGCGTTGAAGGTTACCTGCGCGCTTCTGAAGCTTCACGTGACCGCGTTGAAGATGCAACTCTGGTTCTGAGCGTAGGCGACGACGTTGAAGCTAAATTCACCGGCGTTGATCGTAAGAACCGTGCAATCAGCCTGTCTGTTCGTGCTAAAGACGAAGCTGATGAGAAAGATGCAATCGCAACTGTTAACAAACAGGAAGATGCTAACTTCTCTAACAACGCAATGGCTGAAGCTTTCAAAGCAGCTAAAGGCGAGTAATATCGAGTGCTCTAAATCCTTTGTGCTGTTAACGGCACAAAGGGTGACGAGTAGCTTGACAGATTACAGGATTCGTCCTGTAATCAATGACAAAGGGCGGCTACGGCCGCCCTTAATCAATGCAGCAGCTAATTATGCCTTTAAGGAACCGGAGGAATCATGACCAAGTCAGAATTGATTGAAAGACTTGCAACCCAGCAACCTCATATTCCCGCGAAAGCGGTTGAAGATGCAGTTAAAGAGATGCTGGAACATATGGCCTCGACTCTTGCGCAGGGCGAGCGTATTGAAATCCGCGGTTTCGGCAGCTTCTCTTTGCATTACCGCGCACCACGCACCGGACGTAATCCGAAGACCGGCGATAAAGTGGATCTGGAAGGGAAATACGTTCCGCACTTTAAACCAGGTAAAGAACTGCGCGATCGCGCCAATATTTATGGTTAAGTTTTTAGCGAGACTTAACGCCGAGAAAAGCACCCAAATGGGTGCTTTTTTCATTTCTGTCCACCTATCCTGGAATCCTCATCCCAGTTAATTTGTACGTTACAACCATCACTAAATGTCTGCGGAACTCAGGTCGTATAACGATAAATTGATGCCAGACAACCGTCGAAGAGTACTGCACACTCCCTGTAACAGGGAGGTGATTGATGAAAATAACAACGGTGAGTATCTGCGCATTACTCGGCATTCTCCCACTCATGCTATTACCTATGCTGCCAGGCATGTTGTGTATCGGCATTGTATTTTGTCTGGCATGTCTGCTCTGTTTTCTCCCCTACAAATATATGCGTTCCGCCGGACTAACCCTGCTGTTTTTTCTTTGGGGAATCCTGGCCGCGAAAGAGGCTCTGTGGGCCGGTAATACGCTGCCTGCGAAAACCCAGCAAGCCATTGTGCGGATAACCGGAACTGACAATATGACAACGCACTACGGCCAGATCACTCACCTTCAGGGGAAACGAATCTTTCCTGCGCAAGGAATCGTCTTGTACGGGCAGTATTTACCCGGTGATGTTTGTGCGGGTCAGACATGGGCGATGACGTTGAAAGTCCGCGCTGTACACGGTCAATTAAACGAAGGCGGATTTGATAGCCAGCGTTACGCATTGGCGCAGCATCAACCGCTGACGGGACGATTCTTGCAGGCTTCGGTAATCACACCAAAATGTAGTTTGCGTTCGCGGTATCTCGCCTCGCTGAAAACGGCACTCACCGACTATCCCTGGCAGCAGGTCATACTGGGTCTGGGAATGGGGGAGCGCTTGTCTGTGTCACAAGAGGTGAAAACGATTATGCGTGATACCGGCACGGCTCATTTGATGGCTATCTCCGGGCTGCATATTGCATTTGTTGCATTACTGACCGCAGGATTGATACGTGCTGGACAATTTTTTATGCCAACAAGGTGGATTTGCTGGCAGATGCCATTAGTGGGTGGGATTGTCTGTGCCACATTTTATGCCTGGCTGACGGGGCTGCAACCCCCGGCATTACGAACGGTTGTTGCGCTGCTAGTCTGGGGGGCGCTGAGACTTAGCGGCAGGCAGTGGAGTGGATGGTCGGTCTGGATCTGCTGTCTGGCAGCCATCGTGGTGGTGGATCCTGTTGCTGTTCTTTCGCAAAGCCTATGGTTGTCTGCATCCGCCGTTGCGGCACTGCTGTTCTGGTACCAATGGGTACCGCTCCCGGACTGGTCGCTGTCGCGTGCTGGACGTCAATTTCTGGCGCTGGCTCATCTGCAATTGGGTATTACGCTTCTGCTTTTTCCCGTGCAAATCGCAATGTTTCACGGTTTTAGTCTGACCTCGTTTCTGGCTAATTTGTTTGCCGTCCCTTTGGTCACGTTTGTTTCCGTACCCTTGATATTAGCAGGCATGATCATGCATTTAGCCGGGACGGTGATGGTTGAATCAAGCCTGTGGTATCTAGCGGATCGTTCTCTGGCGCTGCTATTTTGGGGGCTCAGAAGTCTGCCTCAAGGGTGGATCAATATTGATGCGCGCTGGCAATGGCTGGCATTTTTACCCGGAATGATGATTATCGCATGGCGACTAAATATCTTGCGTACGCTACCGGTGGTCTGTTTCTCTGTGCTCCTTTTGCTGAGTGGGCCGCTTTGGCGTGCACCGCGAACTGATGTGTGGCAAGTGCATATGCTGGATGTCGGGCAGGGGCTGGCGATGGTGATCGCGCGAAATGGGAAAGCGCTGCTTTACGATACCGGTCTGGCATGGCCCGAAGGCGATAGCGCACAACAGCTGATTATTCCCTGGTTGCGTTGGCATAATCTGGAGCCAGAAGGAATTATTTTAAGCCATGAGCACATGGATCACCGCGGCGGGTTGCACTCCTTACAACAAGCCTGGCCGTCGCTATGGGTAAGAAGTCCGCTGAGCTGGAAAGGTCATCTCCCGTGTTTTCGCGGAGAGCATTGGCAATGGCAAGGGTTAACCTTCAGTGCGCACTGGCCTGTGCGTGGAAATACAGACCAGGGGAATAACCACTCCTGCGTGGTTAAGGTCGATGACGGATATCAGAGTATTCTGCTGACCGGTGATATCGAATCTCCTGCTGAACAAAAAATGCTAAGTCACTATTGGCAGCACCTACAGTCGACGGTGATGCAGGTTCCACATCATGGCAGCAATACTTCATCATCACTGGCACTCATTCAGCGGGTTGACGGGCAGGTCGCACTCGCCTCTGCATCCCGTTACAACGCTTGGCGTCTGCCGTCCTGGAAAGTGAAGCAACGTTATCGGCAACAAAATTATCAATGGCTGGATACCCCCCATCAGGGACAGATTACGCTGGATTTTTATCAAAAAAACTGGCGCATACGCAGCATGCGGGATCAGATTTTACCTCGTTGGTATCATCAGTGGTTTGGCGTGTCGGAGGATAACGGGTAGAATATGCGGCTATTCTAACAAATGCTGGTTTTTTGAATGCATAACGATAAAGATCTCTCTACGTGGCAGACGTTTCGCCGACTATGGCCAACCATAGCGCCTTTTAAATCGGGTCTGATCGTGGCGGGTATAGCGTTAGTCCTTAACGCGGCCAGCGATACCTTCATGTTATCGCTCCTTAAACCATTACTGGATGATGGTTTTGGTAAAACGGATCGCTCGGTGCTGCTGTGGATGCCGCTGGTGGTCATTGGGCTGATGATAGTTCGTGGCTTAACCAGCTATGTCTCCAGCTACTGTATCTCATGGGTGTCAGGCAAAGTGGTCATGACCATGCGCCGCCGCCTGTTTGGCCATATGATGGGGATGCCCGTCTCCTTTTTTGATAAACAGTCTACAGGGACATTGTTATCGCGTATTACCTATGATTCAGAACAGGTTGCGTCATCGTCTTCCGGCGCGCTGATCACCGTGGTACGTGAAGGGGCCTCAATCATTGGCCTGTTTATCATGATGTTCTATTACAGCTGGCAGCTGTCACTGATCCTGATTGTACTGGCGCCAATTGTGTCAGTGGCAATCCGTGTGGTTTCCAAGCGCTTTCGTAGCATCAGTAAAAACATGCAAAACACCATGGGTCAGGTTACGACCAGTGCGGAGCAGATGCTGAAAGGCCACAAAGAAGTTCTGATTTTTGGTGGTCAGGAAGTCGAAACCAAGCGCTTTGATAAGGTCAGCAACAAGATGCGTTTGCAGGGTATGAAGATGGTTTCCGCTTCTTCTATCTCCGACCCTATCATCCAACTGATTGCGTCTTTGGCACTGGCCTTCGTGTTATATGCGGCTAGCTTCCCAAGCGTAATGGAAAATCTGACAGCAGGGACAATTACGGTTGTCTTCTCCTCAATGATCGCATTAATGCGTCCGTTGAAATCGCTGACCAACGTCAACGCGCAGTTCCAGCGCGGTATGGCGGCATGCCAGACCTTATTTACGATTCTGGATAGCGAACAGGAGAAAGATGAAGGTAAACGTGTGATCGAGCGTGCTACCGGCGATCTCGAGTTCCGCAACGTGACGTTCACTTATCCGGGACGTGAAGTACCGGCTCTGCGTAACATCAACCTGAATATTCCCGCGGGTAAAACTGTTGCTCTGGTCGGCCGTTCGGGCTCAGGGAAATCCACCATCGCCAGCCTGATTACGCGCTTCTACGATATTGATGAAGGGCAGATTCTGATGGACGGACACGATCTGCGCGAATATACCCTGGCATCACTGCGCGATCAGGTTGCGTTGGTTTCGCAGAATGTGCACTTGTTTAACGATACGGTTGCCAACAACATCGCCTACGCGCGTACCGATATGTACAGCCGTGAGCAGATCGAAAAAGCGGCACAGATGGCCTACGCCATGGATTTCATCAACAAGATGGATAATGGCCTGGATACGGTGATTGGTGAAAACGGCGTCCTGCTTTCCGGCGGACAACGTCAGCGTATCGCTATCGCCCGTGCCTTGTTGCGTGACAGCCCAATTCTGATCCTTGATGAAGCAACATCGGCTCTTGATACTGAATCTGAACGCGCGATTCAGTCTGCGCTGGATGAGCTACAGAAAAACCGTACTTCTCTGGTTATTGCTCACCGTCTTTCAACCATTGAACAAGCCGACGAAATCATCGTGGTGGAGGATGGTCTGATTGTCGAACGCGGAACCCATAGCGAGCTGATTGAGCAGCGCGGGGTGTATGCGCAATTACACAAAATGCAATTTGGTCAATGATCGCACGTATCTGGTCTGGTGAATCGCCGCTGTGGCGATTGTTACTTCCACTCTCCTGGCTGTATGGCCTGGTGAGTGGTGCTATCCGCTTATGCTACAAGTTGGGGCTTAAACACGCATGGCGCGCGCCAGTCCCGGTAGTGGTGGTCGGAAACCTTACCGCGGGCGGAAACGGTAAAACGCCGGTGGTGATTTGGTTGGTTGAACAACTGCGACAACGCGGGATTCGCGTGGGTGTGGTATCGCGTGGATATGGCGGGAAAGCGACTGCTTACCCGCTGTTGCTAACAGCTGATACTACTACCGCAGAAGCGGGCGATGAACCTGTGCTGATCGCCCAACGTACCGGCGTGCCGGTAGCGGTATCCCCGGTAAGATCGGATGCGGTAAAAGCCATTTTGGCCCAACACGACGTGCAGATTATTTTGACGGACGATGGACTACAGCACTATCGTCTGGCGCGAGATGTTGAAATCGTAGTCATTGACGGCGAACGTCGGTTTGGCAACGGCTGGTGGCTTCCCGCTGGTCCAATGCGGGAACGCGCAGGTCGCCTTAAATCGGTGGATGCGACTATTGTTAACGGTGGCGTTGCGCAACCAGGGGAAATCCCTATGCGACTTGAACCGGGACTGGCCGTTAATTTACGTACAGGTGAACGCCGTGATGTGGCGCAATTGTCCAATATTGTCGCCATGGCGGGCATTGGTCATCCACCGCGTTTTTTTGCCACGCTGAAAGCATGTGGTGCTAGCGTGCAAAAAAGCATTGCGCTGGCAGACCATCAGTCTCTGACCTACAGTGACGTCAGTGCGTTTGTAGACGCCGGGCAAACGCTGGTCATGACGGAAAAAGATGCGGTTAAGTGCCGGGAATTTGCCGATGAAAACTGGTGGTATTTACCTGTTGATGCACATTTGTCAGGCGATCGGCCTGATGTATTGCTGAATAGCTTAATCTCGCTGACTCGCTAACTGATTCACGCTGCGGCAGCGAATCATTTATGAGGCCATAAATGTCGTTGCCGCGCCTTTCTCTGACGGATGCCCGTCATCTTCACCTTGCTGCTCAAGGTCTGCTGAAAAAAACACGCCGCCGGGCAACCCCGGCAGATATTCTCGCGACCATTTCGCGCATGTCGTTACTGCAAATCGACACCATCAATATTGTGGCGCGCAGTCCTTACCTGGTGCTGTTTAGTCGTTTAGGCGATTATTCCCCCCAATGGCTGGACGACTCGTTACAGCAGGGCGAACTGATGGAATACTGGGCGCACGAGGCCTGTTTTTTGCCGCGCAGCGATTTTATGCTGATACGTCACCGCATGCTGGCCCCGGAGAATATGGGCTGGAAATATAAAGCGGCGTGGATGAAAGAACATGCGCATGAGATTGAGCAACTGCTCCAGCACATCCAACATAACGGGCCGGTACGCTCAGCTGATTTTGAGCATCCACGCAAAGGGACCAGCGGCTGGTGGGAATGGAAACCGCAGAAGCGTCATCTTGAAGGGTTGTTCACTGCCGGGAAAGTGATGGTCGTGGAACGGCGTAATTTCCAGCGAGTGTATGATTTAACTCATCGCGTCATGCCGCACTGGGACGATGAACGCGACCTACTTTCGCAAGAAGATGCTGAAAGTGTCATGCTGGATAACAGCGCCCGCAGTCTGGGGATTTTCCGCGAACAATGGCTGGCAGACTACTACCGCCTGAAGCGCCCGGCGCTAAAAAACTGGTGCAACGAACGGGCGGAACAGCGGCAGATTATTCCTGTCGACGTTGAGGGGCTAGGAGACTTGTGGCTGCATAGCCACCTTCAGCCGCTGCTTGAACAGGCGCTGGTGGGCAAATTAACGGCGACTCACAGTGCAGTATTATCACCTTTTGATCCGGTGGTCTGGGATCGTAAACGGGCAGAGCAGCTATTCGATTTTAGCTACCGGCTGGAGTGTTATACGCCAGCACCGAAACGTCAGTATGGTTATTTTGTCTTGCCGTTGCTGCATCGTGGACAGTTGGTTGGGCGGATGGATGCCAAAATGCACCGCAAAACAGGTGTGCTGGACGTTATTTCGCTGTGGTTACAGGATGGGGTTAAGCCTGGAGTGACGTTGCAAAAAGGATTGTTTCAGGCGATTGACGATTTTGCCCGCTGGCAGCAGGCAGCACGCGTGACGCTGGGACGTTATCCTGAAGGTTTATTTGCTGATGCACGCCATGGTTGGGAAATAGACCCAGCCCTTTAAGCGATTATGTTAATATTTACGGATTCACAATCCGGTCCATCTGGAGGAACTATGGATCATCGTCTGCTTGAAATCATTGCCTGCCCGGTATGCAATGGCAAACTCTGGTTTAACCAGGAAAAACAGGAACTGATTTGTAAACTGGATAACCTTGCTTTCCCACTGCGTGATGGCATTCCCGTGTTACTGGAAACCGAAGCCCGCGTTCTGACTGCTGATGAGAGTAAATCATGAGTTTTGTGGTCATTATTCCTGCGCGTTATGCGTCCACACGTCTGCCGGGTAAGCCGTTGCTGGATATCAACGGTAAACCGATGATCGTGCATGTACTGGAGCGTGCGCGTGAATCTGGCGCTGAACGTATCATCGTTGCCACCGATCACGAGGATGTCGCTCGCGCGGTAGAAGCGGTGGGTGGTGAAGTGTGCATTACTCGCGCCGATCACCAGTCTGGTACGGAGCGCCTGGCGGAAGTCGTCGAGAAATGTGGTTTTAGCGATGATACCGTTATTGTGAACGTACAGGGTGATGAGCCGATGATTCCGGCGGTCATTATTCGCCAGGTGGCTGAGAATCTGGCGCAACGTCAGGTCGGTATGGCGACTCTTGCGGCTCCGATTCACAGTGCGGAAGAGGCATTTAATCCGAATGCGGTAAAAGTCGTGTTGGACGCTGAAGGATATGCTCTCTATTTTTCACGCGCGACCATCCCATGGGATCGCGATCGTTTCGCCAAAAGTCTGGAAACGGTGGGGGACACCTTCCTGCGCCATCTGGGCATTTACGGCTATCGCGCCGGTTTTATTCGCCGCTATGTTAACTGGCAGCCTAGCCCGCTTGAGCATATCGAAATGCTGGAGCAGCTGCGAGTGCTGTGGTACGGCGAAAAAATTCACGTTGCCGTCGCAAAAGAAGTCCCGGGTACCGGCGTAGACACTGCCGAAGATCTTGAGCGCGTTCGCGCCGAAATGCATTAGTTTTTCTCACGGCACTCCCCCCATATTGAGGCGTATTTTTGGGAGGAGTGTCGTATCGTTGCGCTTTCCCTCCACTTTTCTTTTCATCAATTGATCTCATCCGGGTGACATCTGTCTGCACGACGCTCATTATGAAAGCAGTAGCATTTATGAGGGCAATCTGAAATGGAACAGTTGCGTGCCGAACTCAGCCACCTGCTGGGCGAAAAACTCAGTCGCATAGAATGCGTGAATGAAAAAGTGGATACGGCCCTGTGGTCACTGTACGACAGCCAGGGAAATCCGATGCCGCTGATGGCGAGAAGTTTCACCACGCCAGGTATGGCGCAGCAGCTGGCATGGAAAACCTCCATGTTGGCGCGCAGTGGTACGGTGCGAATGCCCGTCATTTACGGGGTCTTAACCCACGAAGAGCATCCCGGTCCCGATGTGCTACTGCTTGAGCGTTTACGCGGTGTGCCGGTGGAAGCGCCAGCCCGAACGCCCGAACGCTGGGAACATTTAAAAGATCAGATCGTAGAAGGTCTGCTGTCATGGCATCGGCAGGATAGCCGTGGCTGCGTGGGAATGGTGGATAACACGCAAGAGAATATCTGGCCATCCTGGTATCGTCAGCGTGTTGAAGTGTTGTGGACCACGTTAAATCAGTTCAACAATACCGGGCTGACGATGCAGGATAAGCGGATCCTGTTTCGTACCCGTGAGTGTTTGCCCGCTTTATTTGAAGGATTCAATGATAACTGCGTGCTGATCCACGGTAATTTTAGTTTACGTAGCATGCTCAAAGACGCCCGTAGCGATCAGCTTCTGGCGATGGTCGGACCGGGATTGATGCTGTGGGCACCCAGAGAGTATGAATTGTTCCGTTTAATGGATAATGCGCTGGCGGAAAGTCTGCTTTGGCAATACCTGCAACGCGCGCCCGTGGCGGAGTCCTTCATCTGGCGGCGCTGGCTGTATGTGTTATGGGATGAGGTGGCGCAACTGGTCAACACCGGACGTTTTAACCGCTCCAACTTTGACCTTGCCACGAAATCACTGCTGCCGTGGCTCGCCTGATGAACATGTGAACGCCTTATCCGGCCTACAATTCTGCGCTGAACACGTAGGCCTGATAAGACGCGTTAGTGTCGCTATCAGGCAACATTCCTGTCAATGCTCCGATCCTTTTAGCCACTGCCAGATACGCCCCAACGTTTCGTAACCAACACGATCGCTATGCATCAACCAGATTGGTGAGGGGATCGCGCGCTCCCACGGATTAAGCGGTGAATCAATTGCTAACTGGTTGGCTGGCGCGGGCAACGGATGTAGTCCGGCCTGTTGGAAGAAAATCATTGCTCGTGGTAAGTGCGATGCGGAGGTCACCAGCAGGAACGGCGCGCTGCCGATGGCCTGCTTAACCGCTGCGGCTTCTTCTTCGGTGTCTTTAGGTTTATCCAGCGTGATGATATCACCGGGCGGCACACCCAGTGACTGCGCTACGCGGGCGCCCGCTTCTGCAGTACTGACGTTATTGCTCTTTGCCGCAGCACCGGTAAAGATAAGCTTCGATCCCGGGTTAGCACGCCAGAGGCGAATACCTTCATTCAGACGCGGAAGACTGTTGCTTATCAGGTTTGAACTCGGCGCCCACTGTGGATTCCAGGTATACCCACCGCCCAGCACCACAATGTATTCCACTTTTTGTGTATCCTGCCAGGTTGGATAGCTGTCCTCAATCGGTTTCAGCAGACTGTCAGCGACGGGCTGCAAGCTTAGAAGTAACAGTGCCAGCCAACTCAGGCTAATGCACACTTTCCCTGTTTTTTGAAAGCGGCTAAACCAGAGCAGCGCCAGGCCTATGCCCATGATAATGAGCATTAGCGGAAGTGGCAGCATCATACCGCCAATCACTTTCTTCAGCGTAAAAAGCATCCTTTTTGGTTCCTTTTTTAACCATACAGCAGGGGATCAGCAGGGATATTACACCAGGAAGGTTCATTCTCGGCGTGGGTGTGACAAAATAGCGGTTTTACTTAGTCACCCTAAAGCCAGCATGTGGAGAGCCCGATGCGGGATCGCAATTTTGATGACATTGCAGAGAAGTTTTCCCGTAACATTTACGGCACCACCAAAGGTCAGCTTCGTCAGACGATCCTCTGGCAGGATCTGGACAAACTTCTTGCCGACTACGCGGGCCAAACGTTGCGTGTGCTTGATGCGGGTGGCGGAGAAGGGCAGACAGCAATTCTGATGGCGCAGCGGGGCCATCACGTCACCTTGTGCGACCTTTCTGCTGAGATGGTGGCGCGAGCGCAACGGGCGGCAGAAGAGCAAGGTGTGAGCGACAACATGCATTTTATACATTGTGCCGCTCAGGACATCCCACAGCATTTGGATTCTCAGGTTGATCTGATATTGTTTCATGCTGTGCTGGAATGGGTGGCCGATCCGCAAGCCGTCTTAAAAACATTGTGGTCGATGTTACGCCCGGGCGGTGCTTTATCGCTGATGTTCTACAATGCAAACGGTCTGTTGATGCGTAATGTGTTGGTCGGTAATTTCGGCTATGTACAGCAGGGAATGTATAAAAAGAAACGGCGCACGTTGTCTCCCGATTTTCCGCGCGACCCTCAGCAGGTCTATGGCTGGCTGGAGGAGATTGGCTGGGAGATAACCGGTAAAACGGGCGTGAGGGTGTTTCATGATTATCTGCGTGATAAACAAAAACAGCATGACTGTTTTGATGCTTTAACAGAAATAGAAACACGTTATTGCCGCCAGGAACCGTATATCAGCCTTGGGCGCTATATTCATGTCACCGCGATTAAACGTCCGGCCCGAGCCGCAGATGCAAGGATAACCTATGAGTGAATTTTCCCAGACAGTCCCCGAACTGGTTGCCTGGGCCAGAAAAAATGACTTCTCCATCTCTCTGCCGGTAGACAGACTTTCGTTCCTGCTGGCTGTTGCCACACTAAACGGTGAGCGACTTGACGGTGAGATGAGTGAAGGTGAACTGGTGGATGCGTTCCGCCATGTGAGTGATGCGTTTGAGCAAACCAGCGAAACCATCGGCGTCCGCGCCAACAACGCGATCAACGATATGGTGCGTCAACGTCTGCTGAACCGCTTTACCAGCGAGCAGGCTGAAGGCAACGCCATTTACCGTTTAACGCCGCTCGGGATTGGCATCACAGATTACTATATTCGTCAGCGCGAATTCTCTACGCTGCGTCTTTCTATGCAGCTGTCAATTGTGGCAGGCGAACTGAAGCGCGCGGCGGATGCGGCAGCGGAAGGTGGTGATGAGTTCCACTGGCATCGCAACGTCTATGCGCCATTGAAATACTCGGTGGCGGAGATTTTCGACAGTATCGATCTGACCCAGCGCATCATGGATGAACAGCAGCAGCAGGTAAAAGACGACATCGCACAGTTGCTAAACAAAGACTGGCGGGCGGCGATTTCCAGCTGTGAAATGCTGCTGTCAGAAACATCTGGTACGCTGCGTGAGCTGCAAGATACGCTGGAAGCGGCAGGGGATAAGCTACAGGCTAACCTGTTACGAATCCAGGACGCCACGATGACGCATGACGATTTGCATTTTGTCGATCGGCTGGTGTTTGATTTACAAAGCAAGCTCGACCGCATTATTAGCTGGGGCCAGCAGTCCATTGACTTGTGGATTGGCTACGATCGTCACGTGCATAAATTTATCCGTACCGCGATCGATATGGATAAAAACCGCGTCTTCGCCCAGCGTCTGCGTCAGTCCGTGCAGACCTACTTTGACGACCCATGGGCGCTGACCTATGCCAACGCCGATCGTCTGCTGGATATGCGTGACGAGGAGATGGTGCTGCGTGACGAAGAGGTCACCGGTGAACTTCCGGAAGATCTGGAATATGAAGAATTTAACGAGATCCGTGAGCAGCTGGCGGCGATCATCGAAGAACAGCTGGCTATCTACAAATCCAGACAAACACCACTGGATCTCGGTTTGGTAGTGCGCGAGTATCTGGCGCAATACCCACGTGCGCGTCATTTCGACGTCGCGCGCATTGTTATCGATCAGGCGGTACGCCTTGGCGTAGCGCAAGCAGACTTCACCGGACTGCCAGCAAAATGGCAGCCGATTAATGATTACGGAGCCAAGGTACAGGCGCATGTCATTGACAAATATTGAACAAGTGATGCCGGTAAAGCTGGCGCAGGCGCTGGCGAATCCGTTATTTCCGGCGCTGGATAGCGCCTTACGTTCGGGCCGACATATCGGCCTGGATGAACTGGATAATCATGCCTTCCTGATGGATTTTCAGGAATATTTTGAAGAGTTTTATAGCCGATATAACGTGGAATTAATCCGTGCGCCGGAAGGGTTCTTCTACCTTCGCCCGCGTTCCACGACGCTCATTCCGCGTTCGGTCCTGTCTGAACTGGACATGATGGTCGGTAAAATTCTTTGCTATCTCTATCTCAGCCCGGAACGCCTGGCGAACGAAGGGATTTTTACCCAGCAAGAGCTGTACGACGAGCTGCTAACGCTGGCAGATGAAGCGAAGTTACTGAAGCTGGTGAACAACCGTTCAACCGGTTCTGACGTTGACCGCCAGAAGCTACAGGAAAAAGTGCGTTCTTCGCTCAACCGCTTGCGCCGCTTAGGCATGGTGTGGTTTCTGGGCCACGACAGCAGCAAATTCCGTATTACGGAATCTGTCTTCCGCTTTGGCGCGGATGTGCGTAGCGGTGACGATCCGCGTGAAGCACAGCGTCGCTTAATTCGTGATGGTGAAGCGATGGCGGTCGAGAACCGTCTGCAGCTCAACGATGAGCCCGAAGAGAATCAGCCGGACAGTGGAGAAGAAGAATAATGATTGAACGCGGTAAATTTCGCTCACTTACGCTGATTAACTGGAATGGTTTTTTTGCCCGTACGTTTGATCTCGATGAGCTGGTCACCACGCTGTCCGGTGGTAACGGTGCGGGTAAATCCACCACCATGGCGGCATTTGTTACGGCGCTCATTCCGGACTTAACCCTGCTGCATTTCCGCAACACCACCGAAGCCGGTGCAACCAGCGGTTCACGTGATAAAGGCCTGCACGGTAAGCTGAAAGCAGGGGTTTGTTATTCAATGCTCGACGTCCTTAATTCGCGTCATCAGCGCGTGGTCGTGGGTGTGCGTCTGCAACAGGTTGCTGGTCGCGATCGCAAAGTGGATATCAAACCGTTTGCCATTCAGGGGCTGCCGATGTCGGTACAGCCAACCCAACTGGTGACGGAAACGCTGAACGAACGCCAGGCGCGCGTACTGTCTCTACCTGAGCTGAAAGAGAAGCTTGATGAGATGGAAGGCGTGCAGTTTAAGCAGTTCAACTCAATAACCGATTATCACTCATTGATGTTCGATCTGGGCATCATTGCCCGTCGTCTGCGCTCTGCGTCCGATCGTAGTAAATTCTACCGTCTGATTGAAGCCTCGCTGTACGGCGGGATCTCCAGCGCCATTACCCGTTCACTGCGTGACTACCTGCTGCCGGAAAACAGCGGCGTACGTAAAGCGTTCCAGGATATGGAAGCCGCGCTGCGTGAAAATCGTATGACGCTGGAAGCGATTCGCGTAACCCAGTCTGACCGCGACCTGTTTAAGCATTTAATCAGTGAAGCGACCAACTATGTGGCCGCAGATTATATGCGCCACGCCAATGAACGTCGCATCCATCTGGATAAAGCACTGGAATATCGTCGTGAACTGTATACCTCGCGCAAGCAGCTGGCGGCAGAGCAGTACAAACACGTGGATATGGCGCGTGAACTGGGTGAGCACAACGGTGCGGAAGGCGATCTGGAAGCTGATTACCAGGCCGCGAGCGATCACCTGAATCTGGTGCAAACAGCGCTGCGTCAGCAGGAAAAAATTGAACGCTACGAGGCGGATCTCGAAGAATTGCAGGTCCGTCTTGAAGAACAAAACGAGGTGGTCGCGGAAGCCGTTGACCGCCAGGATGAAAACGAAGCCCGTGCAGAAGCCGCTGAGCTGGAAGTGGATGAGCTGAAAAGCCAGCTTGCTGATTACCAGCAAGCGCTGGACGTCCAGCAAACGCGAGCCATCCAGTATACCCAGGCGATCCAGGCCCTAAACCGGGCGAAAGAGCTTTGCCACTTACCGGACCTGACAGCCGACAGCGCCGCCGAATGGCTGGAGACTTTCCAGGCCAAAGAGCAGGAAGCCACTGAAAAACTGCTGACGCTTGAACAAAAAATGAGCGTGGTGCAAACCGCGCATAGCCAGTTCGAACAGGCTTATCAGCTGGTGGCGGCTATCAACGGCCCGCTGGCGCGCGGTGAAGCCTGGAGCGTGGCGCGTGAACTGCTGCGCGAAGGCGTGGAACAGCGCCACCTGGCAGAACAGGTTCAGCCGTTGCGTATGCGACTGAGCGAACTGGAGCAGCGTCTGCGCGAACAGCAGGATGCCGAGCGTCTGCTGGCCGAATTCTGCAAGCGTCAGGGTAAACAGTTCGATATCGATGAGCTGGAAGCGCTGCACCAGGAGCTGGAAGCGCGCATCGCCGCCTTGTCGGACAGCGTCTCGTCTGCCAGCGAACAGCGTATGACACTGCGTCAGGAGCAGGAACAACTACAATCCCGTATTCAGCATTTGATGAAGCGGGCACCTGTCTGGCTGGCTGCGCAAAATAGCCTGAATCAGCTTAGCGAGCAGTGTGGCGAAGAGTTTACCTCCAGCCAGGAAGTGACTGAGTATCTGCAACAATTGCTGGAGCGCGAGCGTGAGGCCATTGTTGAGCGTGATGAAGTCGGTGCACGTAAAAATGCAGTTGATGAAGAGATTGAACGTTTAAGTCAACCGGGCGGGGCGGAAGATCAGCGTCTGAACGCGCTGGCGGAACGCTTTGGCGGCGTACTGCTGTCAGAAATTTATGATGACGTTAGCCTTGAAGATGCACCGTACTTCTCTGCGCTATACGGTCCTTCGCGTCATGCCATTGTGGTACCGGATCTGTCGCTGATTACCGAACAGCTTGAAGGGCTGACGGATTGCCCGGAAGATCTCTATTTCATCGAAGGGGATCCGCAGTCGTTTGATGACAGCGTCTTCAGCGTTGATGAACTGGAAAATGCGGTGGTGGTGAAAACTGCCGAGCGTCAGTGGCGTTATTCTCGCTTCCCGACGGTGCCTATTTTTGGGCGTGCAGCACGTGAAAGCCGTATCGAAACCCTGCATGCCGAGCGTGAAGGGCTGTCTGAACGTTTCGCCACGCTCTCCTTTGACGTCCAGAAAACCCAACGTCTGCATCAGGCGTTCAGTCGCTTTATCGGCAGCCATCTGTCGGTGGCGTTTGAGGCCGATCCAGAAGCGGAAATTCGCCAACTGAATAGCCGTCGCGTTGAACTGGAACGTGCGCTGACCAATCATGAAAATGATAACCAGCAAAGCCGTATGCAGTTTGAACAGGCGAAAGAGGGCGTCTCTGCGCTGAACCGCCTGCTGCCGCGCTTGAATCTGCTGGCAGATGATACGCTAGCCGATCGCGTAGACGAAATTCGCGAGCGTCTGGATGAAGCTCAGGAAGCCGCGCGTTTTGTACAGCAACATGGCAATCAGTTGGCGAAACTGGAACCTATCGTTTCGGTTCTGCAAAATGACCCTGAGCAGTTTGAACAGCTGAAGGAAGACTATGCGTACTCCCAGCAGATGCAGCGCGATGCGCGTCAGCAGGCTTTTGCGCTGACCGAAGTCGTACAGCGCCGGGCGCACTTTAGTTATTCCGACTCAGCCGAAATGCTGAGCGGCAATAGCGATCTGAACGAAAAATTGCGTGAACGCCTGGAACAGGCGGAAGCCGAACGTACCCGCGCTCGTGAAGCGCTGCGCAGCCACGCCGCACAGTTAAGCCAGTACAACCAGGTCATGGCATCGCTGAAAAGCTCTTTTGACACCAAAAAAGAGCTGCTTAACGATTTACAACGTGAACTGCAGGATATCGGCGTTCGTGCGGACAGCGGTGCCGAAGAGCGCGCGCGTATCCGCCGTGACGAACTGCATGCGCAGCTCAGCAACAACCGTGCACGCCGCAACCAACTTGAGAAAGCACTGACCTTCTGCGAAGCGGAGATGGAAAACCTGACCCGCAGACTGCGCAAGCTGGAACGTGATTATCATGAAATGCGCGAGCAGGTAGTCACCGCCAAAGCCGGCTGGTGTGCAGTCATGCGGATGGTGAAAGATAACGGTGTGGAACGTCGTCTTCACCGCCGCGAGTTGGCCTACCTTTCCGGTGACGAACTGCGTTCGATGTCGGATAAGGCGCTCGGTGCGCTACGTCTGGCGGTTGCAGATAACGAGCACCTGCGCGATGTGTTGCGTCTGTCTGAAGATCCAAAACGTCCAGAGCGCAAAATTCAGTTCTTCGTCGCGGTTTACCAGCATCTGCGTGAACGTATTCGCCAGGATATTATTCGTACCGATGATCCGGTTGAAGCCATTGAACAGATGGAGATTGAGCTGAGCCGTCTGACGGAAGAGTTAACCTCACGCGAACAGAAGCTGGCGATCAGCTCACGCAGCGTGGCGAACATTATTCGTAAGACCATTCAGCGTGAACAGAACCGTATTCGCATGCTGAACCAGGGGCTGCAAAGCGTGTCGTTTGGCCAGGTCAACAGCGTTCGCCTGAACGTCAATGTGCGTGAAACACATGCTACCTTGCTGGACGTACTTTCAGAGCAGCATGAACAGCATCAGGATCTGTTTAACAGCAATCGCCTGACCTTCTCAGAAGCGCTGGCGAAGCTGTATCAGCGTCTGAATCCGCAGATAGACATGGGGCAACGTACGCCACAAACCATTGGTGAAGAGCTGCTGGATTACCGTAACTATCTGGAAATGGAAGTTGAGGTTAACCGTGGCTCTGACGGCTGGCTGCGTGCTGAGTCTGGTGCGTTGTCAACGGGTGAAGCGATCGGGACCGGGATGTCTATTCTGGTGATGGTGGTGCAAAGCTGGGAAGATGAAGGCCGCAGATTGCGCGGGAAAGATATCTCTCCTTGCCGCCTGCTGTTCCTTGATGAAGCTGCACGACTCGATGCGCGTTCTATTGCGACCTTGTTTGAGCTGTGTGAGCGTTTGCAGATGCAGCTGATTATCGCTGCGCCGGAAAACATCAGCCCAGAGAAAGGCACCACCTACAAACTGGTGCGTAAAGTCTTCCAGAACACCGAACACGTTCACGTGGTGGGGCTGCGCGGATTTGCGCCTCAGTTACCGGAACCACTGCCGGGGACTGAAGATGCCTCCTCGCAGGCAAGCTAAGTAATAAGTAAAAAGGCGGCTACATGGCCGCCTTATTTTTTTCCGAAAAGACTTCATGCCTGGTGTAATTTCTTTAGACTTCTTTACATTAGGTTAGGCAAAAAGTTTTTGATGTTTATATACTAAAGGTGAGCCTAACGCGTCACAGGCTTGCTCGTCATACTTCAGTTTGTATTGGCGTTTTACAGGTCCGACCCTCGTCAGAATAAAGGGGAATACAGACGGCCTGGCTATTCAGAGTATGATAAAGAAAACAGGGGGCAAGGGATGTTGCTTAATAAAATGTGTGGTCGTCGGCTGTCGGCAATCAGTTTGTGCCTGGCCGTAACATTCGCTCCACTGTTCAATGCTCAGGCCGATGAGCCTGAAATGATCCCTGGCGATAGCTCTGCGACCGTCAGTGAACAGCCAACAGCGTTATCGCAGCCGCAGGTTCAATCTTCTGCGACGGCTATCATGGCGGGTATTCAACCGCTGCCAGAAGGCGTGTCTGTCGATAAAGCCCGCGCCGAAATACACTCTCAACTGCCAGCAGGTTATACGCCGGTTTACATGAGCCAGCTGGAACTGCTGTATGCCGCACGCGAAATGAAGCCGATGTGGGAAAATCGTGATGCGGTAAAGGCATTTCAGCAACAGTTAGCCGAGGTCGCAATTGCCGGCTTTCAGCCGCAGTTCACTACCTGGGTTGCACTTCTGACTGACCCGGCAGTAACCGGTCAGGCGAGAGACATCGTGCTCTCTGATGCGATGATGGGGTATCTGCACTTTATCGCTAACATCCCTGTCAAAGGTAATCGCTGGCTTTACAGCGATAAGCCCTATGCGCTAACGACGCCGCCGATTTCCGTCATCAACCAGTGGCAGGTCGCACTGGATAACGGTCAACTGACTTCATTTGTGGCCAGCCTTGCGCCTCAACATCCGCAGTATGCAGCCATGCATGAATCACTGCTCAAGCTGGTGGGCGATACACGTCCCTGGCCGCAGCTCACCAGTACAGTAACGCTGCGTCCGGGGGATTGGAGTAATGACATTCCCGCGCTGCGTGAAATTTTGCGCCGAACCGGGATGCTGGAGCCTGCCGTCAGTACGTCTGGCAAAGAAGGGCGTGGCACCTACGATCGTGAATTGGTTGATGCGGTAAAGCGTTTTCAGACGTGGCAGGGACTTGGCGCAGATGGCGCGATTGGTCCAGCCACACGTGACTGGCTGAACGTGACGCCTGCTCAGCGTGCGGGCGTGCTGGCGTTAAATATTCAGCGCTTACGCCTGCTGCCGAGTGAGCTGTCTACCGGTATCATGGTGAACATTCCTGCCTATTCGCTGGTTTATTATCAGAATGGCAATCAGGTGCTGGCCTCGCGCGTTATTGTCGGGCGTCCCGATCGTAAAACGCCGATGATGAGCAGTGCGCTAAATAACGTGGTCGTTAACCCACCGTGGAACGTTCCGCCGACGCTGGCACGTAAAGATATTCTGCCTAAGTTATGGAATGATCCGGGATATCTTGAACGTCATGGCTATACCGTAATGCGCGGCTGGAACAGTAAAGAGACGATAGATCCGTGGCAGGTTGATTGGGCGACCATCACTGCGTCCAATCTGCCGTTCCGCTTTCAGCAGGCTCCGGGTGCACGTAACTCGCTCGGACGCTATAAATTCAATATGCCGAGTTCGGACGCTATTTATCTGCACGATACGCCGAACCACAATCTGTTCCAGAAAGATACGCGGGCGTTAAGCTCCGGATGCGTGCGTGTGAACAAGGCATCTGAGCTGGCGAATATGCTGCTACAGGACGCGGGTTGGAATGATTCGCGCATCTCGGATGCCCTGAAGCAAGGGGATACGCGGTATGTGAATATTCGCCAGAATATTCCGGTCAACCTCTACTATCTGACCGCATTTGTCGGCCCTGATGGGCGCACGCAGTATCGTACAGATATTTACAATTACGATCTGACAGCGCGATCCAGCGCACAAATTGTGTCAAAAGCCGAGCAATTAATCAGATAAATGAAGCAGTTCGAGGAAAATGATTGTCGTAAGTTATGCTGGAAACGGGGCAAAATGGCTGTGAGCCCCGTATTTCCTGGGGTTGGGAGCCTTGACGTGGACTACTTAGCCAGATAAGGTTTCCCGCGTGCGCTAGAGCATACATACGATAACATTGACCTTGTAGACCTTAATACCATGGACAAATTTGACGCTAATCGCCGCAAACTGCTGGCGCTTGGTGGCATTGCCCTCGGCGCTGCCATCTTGCCTACGCCTGCGTTTGCAACACTCTCTACCCCACGTCCGCGTATATTGACTCTGAATAACCTGCATACCGGTGAGTCAATAAAAGCAGAGTTTTTTGATGGCAGGGGCTATATTCAGGACGAATTAGCAAAACTTAACCACTTTTTCCGTGATTTTCGGGCCAATAAAGTGAAATCCATTGACCCGGGACTGTTTGATCAACTCTTCCGTCTGCAGGGCCTGCTGGGCACGCGTAAACCCGTACAGCTGATCTCAGGCTATCGCTCTATCGATACCAATAATGAACTCCGTGCACGTAGCCGTGGTGTGGCCAAGAAAAGCTACCACACTAAAGGTCAGGCCATGGATTTCCATATTGAAGGCATCGCATTAAGTAATATTCGCAAAGCTGCGTTATCTATGCGCGCAGGTGGTGTAGGATACTACCCCAGCAGTAACTTTGTGCATATTGACACCGGCCCTGCACGGCACTGGTGATCCATAAGCTTAATGAAACAGGAGCTGTATGAACTATCGTATTATTCCGGTCACTGCATTCGCCCAGAACTGCTCGCTAATCTGGTGTGAGCAGACTCGTCTGGCCGCGCTGGTCGATCCCGGCGGCGATGCCGAGAAAATCAAACAGGAAGTGGATGCCAGCGGTCTGACGCTAATGCAGATCCTGCTTACTCACGGTCATCTTGACCATGTTGGGGCGGCGGCTGAACTGGCACAGCATTATGGTGTACCGGTTATTGGCCCGGAAAAAGAAGATGAGTTCTGGTTACAGGGACTCCCTGCTCAGAGCCGCATGTTTGGCCTGGGAGATTGTGAGCCGCTGACGCCCGATCGCTGGTTGAATGAAGGTGACCGGATAAGCGTTGGCAACGTGACGTTACAGGTTCTGCATTGTCCGGGTCATACACCGGGACATGTGGTCTTCTTTGATGAGCAATCAAAATTACTGATTTCTGGTGATGTGATTTTCAAAGGTGGCGTAGGGCGCAGCGATTTCCCGCGCGGTGATCACAGCCAACTGATCGATTCGATTAAACGTAAACTGTTGCCGCTGGGCGATGACGTAACGTTTATTCCGGGTCACGGCCCACTTTCTACGCTGGGTAACGAACGGCTACATAACCCGTTCCTGCAAGATGAAATGCCTGTCTGGTAATTCGTTTAATAAATAAAAAGGCCGCATTTGCGGCCTTTTTTGTGCGCGATAGATTACAGTACTGCGACAATCGCTTCGCACAGCGGCGCCATGTTGTCTGGCGTCATTCCTGCCACGTTTACGCGTCCGGAAGCGACAGCGTAGACACCAAACTCTTCACGCAGACGCAGAACCTGCTCTTTGGTCAGGCCGCTAAACGAGAACATGCCGTTCTGTTTGATGATAAAGCTGAAGTCGCGGTTTGCACCTTTCTCTTGCAACGTATTCACAAACAGTAAACGCATGCGCTGAATGCGCTGGCGCATATCAGTCAGTTCCTGTTCCCAGATGGCACGCAGCGCATCGTTGCTCAGAATCGTGGCCACTACGGATGCACCGTGTGCTGGTGGGTTGGAATAGTTAGCGCGAATGGCTGATTTCATCTGGCTGAACGCACGGTCAACGGTTTCAGCATCGGCTGCAACCAGCGTACAGGCGCCTACGCGCTCATTGTACAGACCAAAGTTCTTGGAGTAGGAGCTAGCGACGATCAGCTCTTTGTGCAGCGCTGCGAATGCGCGCAGACCTTCTGCATCTTCTTCCAGGCCACGGGCAAAGCCCTGGTATGCGAAGTCAAACAGCGGCAACCAACCTTTTTCGACAGAAAGCTGGGCCAGCGTTTGCCACTGCTCCAGAGTAGGGTCGATACCGGTTGGGTTATGGCAGCAGCCGTGAAATAACACCACGTCGCCAGCCTGCGCTTCGCTGAGGCTTGCCAGCAGCGCATCAAAGTCTAAAGAATGGTTCGCCGCATCGTAATAGTTGTATTCACGAACTTCCAGACCGGCGGAGTTAAACACGCTCTTATGGTTAGGCCAGCTTGGATTGCTCACCCAAACGCGTTTAGCCGACGTGTTTTTCGCCAGGAAATCAGCTGCCACACGCAGTGCGCCAGTACCGCCAGGGGTCTGTGCTGTACGTGCGCGTTTGTCGTTGATAAGCGAACTCTCTTTACCAAACAGTAATTCCTGAGTGCAACGACCAAACTCTGGAATACCGTCAATGCCAAGGTAATTTTTGGTGGTTTCATTTTCCAGTATATATTGCTCGGCTTTTTTAACGCTGGTCAGTACCGGCGTTTTGCCTGTCTCATCTTTATATACACCGATCCCGAGGTTTATTTTTCCAGGGCGGTCATCGGTACGAAACAAATCAGCCAGACCCAAAATGGGGTCGGCAGGAGCGGCGGTAATGTTCTCAAACATGACGAGGTTCCATAGTGATTACAGAAGGGAAGTCCGCTATCAGGTTAACGGTAGATTTACAAAATGCCAACCGTTACTGACGAAAAGCTGAGGTGTTTTTTTAAGACGCAAGAATCCGCTAGCAGAGATAAAAAAACAGGACCGAAGTCCTGTTTTTTAGGCATTTAACAAAGAGGTCTGCTATTAGAACTGGTAAACGATACCGACTGCTACGGTGTCGTCAGAGTTCACGCCCAGTTTGTTATCAGAGTCGATCTGGTTGATCTGGTAGTCAACATAGGTGGACATGTTTTTGTTGAAGTAGTAGGTAGCGCCCACTTCAATGTAGTTCACCAGATCTTCGTTGCCTACACCTTCTACGTCTTTCGCTTTAGATTTGTTGTAGGAAATGGACGGGCGCAGACCGAAATCGAACTGGTACTGAGCGACAACAAAGAAATCTTGCGTTTTGTTGGCGAAGCCGCTGGTGGTCACGCCATTCTGGGTAGTAGAGAGGCGGGTTGCGTTACGGGTTTCACCGTAGTTCGCTGCCAGGTAGATGTTGTTAGCATCATACTTCAGGCCGGTTGCCCACTGCTCAGCTTTTTTGCCGCCGTTAGCGTAGAAAGAGTTTTCCTGCGCATTGGTACGGTCAGCTGCACCGTAAGCACCAACGATACCGAAGCCATCCATTTCGTAGCTTACAGAACCGCCAACGCCGTCGCCGTTAGAACGACCGGTATTGCCATCACGCTCGTTTTTACCCAGATACTGGATACCGAAGTTCAGGCCGTCAACCAGACCGAAGAAGTTAGAGTTACGGTAGGTCGCAACACCACCCACACGGCCAACGAAGAAGTTGTCGCTGTACGCGGTATCACCACCAAATTCTGGCAGCATATCGGTGTAACCCAGGGCATCGTAAACGATACCGTAGTTACGACCGTAGTCGAAAGAGCCCAGATCGGCATATTTCAGACCGGCAAATGCCAGACGGGTTTTGTTGCCGTTCTGAGCGTCACTGCCGCCTTCAGAGTTATTACCGGCAAAGTTGTATTCCCACTGACCGTAACCGGACAGATCGGAATTAATCTGAGTTTCCCCTTTGAAACCAAGACGGGCATAAGTCTGATCGCCATCGTTGCCAGCGTTATCAGAAAAATAGTGCAGACCTACGGTTTTACCGTATACATCCAGCTTGTTGCCATCTTTGTTATAAACTTCTGCAGCGTTAGCTGCCCCGGCTACCAGCAGAGCAGGGATAACCACTGCCAGAATATTGCGCTTCATCATTATTTATTACCCTCATCGGTTTTTATATGACACCTGCCACTGCCGCCAATAAATTCCGTCAATCAAAATTTACGGAACTATTGATGAGAGTTTGGTGTCTTTATGTGTCTGACAGGCATCTTTCCATTCAAACTACCGTTTCGCTACCGTCAAAGTGCTACAAATATAAAGATTTGGTTTCAAAAAGAAAAAATGTGTAACAAATTGTTATTTTTGTGCGACTTTGTGAACAGCGTCAAACTTCGGATGCCCCTGCGCTTAAAATTCTCGTTTTTATTTCTATTTATATGATTTTCTTATGTTTAATTTTGATAAGGTCATTTTTTCTCCGTTATGCCGGAAAGTTCGGATTTTACAGGTAACGATTTTTGGACGTCTGGAGTGCCGTGCGAGAGGCTAAAAAATGTACTATTTAATCAGAAAATGCTAATCCACAATAAAATTGCTGATTATTTTTTGTGCAAATGTATTGCGATGAAATATTACGTAACAGGTGGAGGGGATTGAAAGGTTGTGTTTAACGTGAGATGGGTATCCAGATAACACGAAAAGGGTATAAAAAAGGCCAGCAATGCTGGCCTTTGAAACAATAACGCACGTTTAGAAGGTGGCGTTACGTGGAGTACGCGGGAACGGAATAACGTCACGGACGTTCTGTACGCCGGTGACGTAAGCGATCAAACGCTCAAAGCCCAAACCGAAACCGGAATGCGGAACGGTACCGTAGCGACGCAGGTCGCGATACCACCAGTAATCTTCTTTGTTCAGACCCATTTCCAGCATACGGGCATCCAGCACGTCCAGACGCTCTTCACGCTGAGAACCACCGATGATTTCACCGATTCCCGGAGCCAGAACGTCCATTGCTGCGACGGTCTTACCGTCTTCGTTAAGGCGCATATAAAACGCTTTGATATCTTTCGGGTAGTTTTTCACCACCACCGGCGCTTTAAAGTGCTCTTCAGCAAGATAACGTTCATGCTCGGAAGACAGATCCACACCCCAGTACACCGGGTTTTCGAACTGTTTGCCGCATTTTTCCAGAATGCTTACCGCGTCGGTGTAGTCCACCTGCGCGAAGTCGGCGTCAATGAAACGTTCCAGGCGTGAAATCGCATCTTTGTCGACACGTTCAGCGAAGAATTTCATATCATCCGCACGCTCTGCCAGTACGGCTTTAAACGCGTACTTCAGCATCGCTTCAGCCAGGCCTGCAACATCATTCAGGTCAGCAAAAGCCACTTCAGGTTCCAGCATCCAGAACTCTGCCAGGTGACGACTGGTGTTAGAGTTTTCTGCACGGAACGTCGGGCCAAAAGTATAAATTTTGGACAGGGCGCAGGCGTAGGTTTCACCGTTCAGCTGACCGGAAACGGTCAGGAAGGCTTCTTTACCAAAGAAGTCTTTATCGAAATCGACTTTACCCTGATCGTTACGCGGCAGGTTTTCCAGATCCAGCGTAGAAACACGGAACATTTCACCGGCACCTTCCGTATCGGAAGCGGTGATCAACGGAGTCGATACCCAAAAGAAACCCTGCTCGTGGAAGAAACGATGCAGAGCTTGCGCCAGCGTATGACGTACACGCGCTACCGCACCAATCATGTTGGTACGCGGACGCATGTGCGCCACTTCCCGCAGATACTCAATGCTGTGACGCTTGGCTGCCATTGGGTAAGTGTCAGGATCTTCAACCCAGCCCGTTACTTCAACCTCAGTGGCCTGAATTTCAAAGCTCTGTCCTTGTCCAGGAGATGCAACGACTTTACCCGTTACGATAACTGAACAACCCGTCGTCAGGCGCAGTACGTCCTGATTGTAATTGGGCAGAGAATTATTGATGACGGCCTGTACAGGATCAAAGCAGGAACCGTCATAAACGGCGAGGAAGGAGATGCCAGCTTTTGAATCTCGGCGGGTACGCACCCATCCGCGCACGGTGACTTCGCTGTCAACGGCTACGCGGCCCTGGAGTACGTCGGCTACAGGCACAACGCTCATAATATTCTCTCTGTTAATAGTCGGATATATAAACACATGTCCACCCGTAATGGGGGGATACCTATGTTACCTGGCATCTGCAATCAGACAAGCAGAATTCGTAGCTGGAGTGAAAGATTTCGGAAATAAACGCGAAAAAGGGAGCCAAAATGGCTCCCTGGAAGGCTTAACTGGCTTTTTTGATATGCGGGAGATCGAAGGCTTTGCGCAGTGCACGAACAAATGCTTTATCGTGGCAGATGGTTTTACCCGGGCTGTCAGATAACTTCGCCACCGGTTTGCCGTTACATTCCACCAGCTTGATCACAATATTGAGTGGCTTAACCTGCGGAATGTCGCATGTTAGCCGTGTCCCAATACCAAAACTCAACTGTACGCGGGAAGAGAAGTGGCGGTAGAGTTCAATCGCTTTTTTCAGATCGAGATTATCTGAGAAGACCAGCGTTTTGCTTAGCGGATCAATACCCAGTTTTTCATAATGGGCGATGGCTTTTTCACCCCATTCCACCGGATCGCCTGAGTCATGGCGTAGACCCTGATAGCGGGTAGCAAACTCAACGCCAAAGTCGCGTAAAAATGCGTCCATGGTAATGCAATCGGTCAATGCAATGCCGAGTTGATCAGGGTATTCATTTAACCAGGCTGCCAGGGCTACGCGCTGGCTGGTGGCAAGTTCTGGACTGATTTGCTGATGAGCCTGGAACCACTCATGCGCCTGCGTACCCATTGGGGTTAATGACAGGCGGCGGGCCAGATCGTAGTTACTGGTGCCGACAAACCAGGGCTCTTGCTGCAGGCGTTTAACGATAGCCTGCTGTACTTCGCGCGAAAAACGACGACGCGTACCGAAATCCATCAAATGGAAGCGGGACATATCGACATCTTTCGTTAAAGCAGAGAATTCTACTAGTTTGCTTTCCAGCTCATCGAGTGCCTGCGGGACGCCTGATTCAGGTGAACGGTAACGGTGTACCAGTTCGCTAATCACCGCTAACAGCGGGACTTCCCACATGATCACTTCACGCCACGGACCGGTTAAGCGGATGTTTAG
This sequence comes from Citrobacter sp. B72, assembly GCF_016894305.1. Taxonomy (NCBI): domain Bacteria; kingdom Pseudomonadati; phylum Pseudomonadota; class Gammaproteobacteria; order Enterobacterales; family Enterobacteriaceae; genus Citrobacter; species Citrobacter sp. B72. Next base: position 3,109,357 of record NZ_CP069801.1, on the reverse strand, counting down.
CTTGCCGTTATCATTGGTGACGCAAACCTGTTCCGGGTTATAGCGGAAATCACGTAACCAGGTGAGGTAATCAGCTTTAAAGAAAGGCAGGCCGGAGAGCCACTGGTACTCATCCTCCTGCAGTCGCAGGTGCTGCATAGCATTCACCTGCTCACGAATAGAATCGGCATAAATACCGAGCAGGTCATCGCCACGGCAACGAAATTCAGCCGCTACTTGTACATCATAGTAGTGGTGAAAAACGGCTTGCTGCATATGCAACTTATAAGCGTCTGTATCCAGCAGCGAGTGCAGAACAGGAGAAGCGAATTGTGTCATAGGTGCGCAGTAGCATCCTCTCACGGGAGCGTTTAGTACAATAAACAACTAAGAAAACCGCTGGAGTATACCCTGTTTAGCGATTTATTGAACCCCGATCACACCATAAGCTCTCTTTCTGGTCGAGGGCAATTCGTGCCACGTGTTATGAAAATGTAGCAAAAAGGGTGTTTGTGCCTGAAAAGATGAACATTCTGCGTAGCGCGATTTACGCAACAGGAATAGACTGAAGCCGAGACTCTATTAAAGATGCTAAAGGTTTTTTTATGACACAACAGCCACAAGCCAAATACCGTCACGACTATCGTGCGCCGGATTACCAGATTACTGATATTGACTTGACCTTTGACCTGGATGCTGAAAAAACCGTGGTCACCGCAGTGAGCCAGGCTGTCCGTCATGGCGCGTCTGATGTGCCCCTGCGCCTGAATGGCGAAGATCTGACCCTGGTGTCGATCCACGTGAACGACGAGCCGTGGACAGAGTATAAAGAAGAAGAGGGCACTCTGGTCATTAGTCAGTTGCCGGAGCGTTTTACGCTGCGTATCGTGAATGAAATTAGCCCAGCGGCCAATACTGCGCTGGAAGGGCTGTACCAGTCTGGCGAAGCGCTGTGCACCCAGTGTGAAGCAGAAGGGTTCCGCCATATTACCTGGTATCTCGACAGACCCGATGTTCTGGCGCGTTTTACCACCAAAATTATCGCCGATAAAACCCAATATCCGTTCCTGCTCTCCAACGGTAACCGTGTGGCGCAGGGCGAACTGGAAAATGGTCGTCACTGGGTACAGTGGCAGGACCCGTTCCCGAAACCGTGCTATCTGTTTGCGTTGGTAGCCGGTGATTTCGACGTTCTGCGCGATACCTTTACCACCCGTTCCGGGCGTGAGGTGGCGCTGGAACTGTACGTCGATCGCGGCAACCTTGACCGCGCGCCGTGGGCGATGACCTCGCTGAAAAACTCCATGAAATGGGATGAAGAGCGCTTTGGCCTCGAGTATGACCTCGACATCTATATGATTGTCGCCGTGGATTTCTTCAACATGGGCGCGATGGAGAATAAAGGTCTGAACGTCTTTAACTCCAAATATGTGCTGGCACGTACCGATACCGCCACCGACAAAGACTACCTCGATATTGAGCGCGTTATCGGTCATGAGTATTTTCACAACTGGACCGGCAACCGTGTGACCTGCCGTGACTGGTTCCAGTTGAGCCTGAAAGAAGGCTTAACTGTGTTCCGCGATCAAGAGTTCAGTTCCGATCTCGGCTCACGCGCGGTAAACCGCATCAGCAATGTGCGCACCATGCGTGGTCTGCAGTTTGCTGAAGATGCCAGCCCGATGGCGCATCCTATCCGCCCGGATATGGTCATTGAAATGAACAACTTCTATACCCTGACCGTGTACGAAAAGGGCGCTGAAGTCATTCGTATGATCCACACCCTGCTCGGTGAGGCTAACTTCCAGAAAGGGATGCAACTGTACTTTGAGCGTCATGACGGAAGTGCTGCAACTTGTGATGATTTCGTGCAGGCGATGGAAGATGCTTCTAACGTTGATCTCTCCCATTTCCGCCGCTGGTACAGTCAGTCCGGTACGCCGATTCTGACCGTGCGTGATGACTACAATCCGTCAACTGAGCAGTACACGCTGACGATCAGCCAGCGCACGCCGGCCACGCCGGATCAGGCCGAAAAACAGCCGCTGCATATTCCTTTCGCCCTCGAGTTGTATGACAACGAAGGGAAAGTGATCCCGCTACAAAAAGGCGGGCACCCGGTGAATTCTGTACTCAACGTCACCCAGGCAGAGCAGACGTTTGTCTTTGATAACGTCTACTTCCAGCCGGTTCCGGCGCTGCTGTGCGAATTCTCCGCGCCGGTAAAACTGGAATACAAATGGAGCGATCAGCAGCTGACCTTCCTGATGCGTCATGCGCGTAACGATTTCTCTCGTTGGGACGCGGCGCAAAGCCTGCTGGCGACCTATATTAAGCTTAACGTTGCCCGTCATCAGCAGGGACAACCGCTGTCGCTGCCGGTACACGTGGCTGATGCATTCCGCGCAATTTTACTGGATGAGAAAATCGATCCGGCGCTGGCAGCAGAGATCCTGACGCTGCCTTCAGTAAATGAAATAGCCGAACTGTTCGACATCATCGATCCGGTGGCGATAACCGAAGTACGCGAAGCGTTAACCCGCACGCTGGCGGCCGAGCTGGCAGATGAATTCCTCGCCATCTATAACGCTAATCATCTTGATGAGTACCGCGTTGAGCATGCCGATATTGGCAAGCGTACGCTGCGTAACGCCTGCCTGCGTTTCCTGGCCTTTGGCGAAACCCATCTGGCTGACACGTTGGTAAGCAAGCAGTATCGTGAAGCGAACAATATGACCGATGCGCTGGCGGCGCTATCCGCGGCAGTGGCGGCGCAGCTGCCTTGTCGCGACGCGCTAATGCAGGAGTATGACGATAAGTGGCACCATGACGGTTTGGTGATGGACAAATGGTTTATCCTGCAATCCACCAGCCCGGCGAAAAACGTGCTGGAAACGGTACGCGGCCTGCTGAAGCATCGCTCTTTCAGTATGAGTAACCCGAACCGAATTCGTTCGCTGATCGGTGCCTTTGCGGGTAGCAACCCGGCGGCATTCCATGCGGAAGATGGTAGTGGATATCAGTTCCTGGTCGACATGTTGACTGAGCTTAATAGCCGTAACCCGCAGGTGGCGTCACGTCTGATTGAGCCGCTAATTCGCTTAAAACGTTACGATGCAAAACGTCAGGCGAAAATGCGTGCGGCGCTGGAACAGCTGAAAGGTCTGGAAAATCTTTCCGGCGACCTGTTCGAGAAGATTGACAAAGCGTTAGCCTGAAACGTTGACCTGTAGTTTAGTAGGCCGGATAAGGCGGTAACGCCGCCATCCGGCAAAAGGCCCGGTAAGCGCTACCGGGCCTGGTTTTCTGAGCGGTTATCCATGTCGAAGGATCGGTTGTTCCGTCTCGCCGCGTTTCATAACCCGGTTCAACACTTCCGCTTCCAGATCGGCTAACCGTACCGATCCCAAACGGCGGGGGCGCTGAATATCCACCGTAAGATCCAGTCCGATTTTTCCGTCCTCAATCAGCAACACGCGATCGGCCATTGCCACCGCTTCACTGACGTCATGAGTGACCAGCAGTACGGTAAAGCCGTGCTCTTGCCATAAAGAGACGATCAGATCCTGCATTTCAAGGCGGGTTAGGGCATCCAGAGCGCCGAGGGGTTCATCCAGCAGCAGCAAACCGGGGCGATGAATTAATGCCCGTGCCAGGGCGACACGCTGTTTTTGTCCACCGGACAGCGCAGCCGGCCATTCGTGAGCACGACTCTCCAGCCCAACGGCGGCCAGCGCATCTCGGGCCGCATCGCGCCACTGACCTTTCAGACCCAGGCCCACATTATCGATAACCGTCTTCCATGGCAGCAGACGCGCATCCTGGAACATCATACGTGTATCATCCTGAATTTCCGCCAGTGGGGTGGTTCCGGCAAGTAATGCGCCTGAGGTGGGCGATTCCAGCCCTGCCAGCAGACGCAGCAATGTACTTTTACCACCGCCGCTGCGGCCAACCACGGCAACAAACTGTCCGGCCGGAATATGCAAATCTAATTGATTGAGCACTGTATTGGCGGCGTATTGTTTTGTCACGGCGCTCAGCAACAGCGGTGTACCCTGATTCAGGCGAGCGGTATTCATATGGTAGCCTCCTTTACATGATAAGCCGGGTGCCAGCGTAGCCAGACTCGCTCCAGCAATTGGGCGCTGATGTCGGCAAGTTTGCCGAGCAGGGCGTAGAGAATAATGGCCACCACGACCACATCGGTTTGCAGAAATTCGCGGGCGTTCATCGCCAGATAACCAATACCAGCATTGGCAGAAATGGTTTCCGCCACAATCAGCGTCAGCCACATCAGCCCGAGAGCAAAACGCACGCCGACCATAATCGAGGGCAGGGCGCCGGGGAGGATCACATGAACAAACAGTGAAAAGCCGGATAATCCATAGCTGCGCGCCATTTCTACCAGCCCACGATCGATACTACGGATCCCATGCCAGGTGTTGATGTAAATTGGGAACAGTGTTCCCAACGCCACGAGAAAGATCTTGGCGGATTCATCAATGCCGAACCACAAAATCACCAGCGGGATCAGCGCCAGATGCGGTACGTTACGCAGCATCTGCACCGAGGTATCCAGCAGGCGTTCTCCCCAACGCGAAAGACCGCTGATAAGTCCCAGTGTCAGGCCAATCGATCCACCGATGGAGAATCCGATCAACGCGCGCCAGGAACTGATGGCCAGATGCTGCCAAAGCTCGCCACTGGCGGAAAGCGTCCAGAAAGCTTCGATAACACCTTCCGGAGAGGGCAGAATGCGAGTGGACAGCCAGCCCATTGAAGATGCGAACTGCCAGAGCGCCACCAAACCTACCGGTAAAAACCAGGGCGCGAGGCGCAATAACCACCTGTTTTTCGGCGTTGCCATTAGCCGCTCCTTAGCTTTGCGCGACTTTGCGCGGGATAAATTCGTTTGCCACCGCTTCGCCTTGTTGGTGCAGACGCTGTGGCTGCGGAATTTCTGGTATAGCAACATCCAGATGCGGGAACAGCAGCTCGCCAACCTTGTATGCCTCTTCCAGATGTGGGTATCCGGACAACACAAAGCTGTCGATTCCCAGCGCGGCATACTCATTGATACGCGCCGCGACAGTCGGACCATCTCCGACCAGCGCGGTACCCGCACCACCGCGTACCAGTCCAACGCCTGCCCACAGGTTCGGACTAATTTCCAGTTTGTCGCGTTTACCATTGTGCAGTGCAGCCATTCGCTGCTGACCAACCGAATCCGTTCTTGAGAAGGCGGCCTGGGCTTTGGCAATGGTGTCGTCATCAAGGTGGGCTATCAGACGATCCGCTGCCTGCCACGCCTCGTGGGTTGTCTCCCGTACGATCACATGCAGACGAATACCAAAGCGGATCTTGCGCCCGAGCGCCGCTGCTTTGGCCCGCACCTGTTCAATCTTAGCTTTCACCTGTTCCGGCGGCTCGCCCCAGGTCAGATAGAGATCAACCTGCTCGGCAGCAAGGTCTTGTGCGACATCAGACGAGCCGCCGAAATAAAGCGGTGGCCGGGGTTGTTGTACGGGAGGGAAAAGCAGCTTCGCGCCGCGGACATGAATATGTTTGCCGTTGAAATCCACCGTTTCACCTTGCAGCAAGCGCCGCCAGACCTGAGTAAATTCAGCAGAGGCTTCATATCGTTCTGTGTGATCGAGGAACACGCCGTCACCTGCCAGCTCCTGCGGATCGCTGCCGGTCACCAGGTTAAATAACGCCCGGCCATTTGAGAGTCTGTCGAGCGTCGCAGCCTGACGTGCCGCAACCGTGGGCGAGGTGACGCTTGGGCGCAGCGCGACCAGAAACTTTAATCTCTGGGTGACCGGGATCATCGAAGCGGCGACCAGCCAGGCATCTTCGCAAGAGCGACCGGTTGGGATCAGGACGCCGGTAAATCCAAGACGATCGGCCGTTTGTGCGATTTGTTGCAGATAACTGTGATCGACCGGGCGCGAACCTTCTTCCGTTCCAAGATAATGACCGTCACCGTGGGTGGGTAAAAACCAGAACATATTCAGACTCATAATTTTTCTCCTGCCTGCTGAGTGGGTTGCCAGATACGCTGGCGAATATCGATTTTTTTCGGCACCAAACGGTTGTCATAAAACAGATCGGCGGTTTGTTGTTGCAGGGCAGCAACAGAGGCGTTGACTGGCACAATGGTGGTTGGCGGACGGTGATCCAGATAAGACGCAATCACCGGTTCGGGCAGCCCCATGGTTTTGGCCAGCAGGGTAATGCTTTGCTGGCGCTGGTTGAGCGTTAACGCATCGGCCTGGCTAAAGGTATCCAGTACACCAAGTACAAAAGCGCCATTTTTCTCGGCATAAGGACGGGCGGCGAGATAAAACGAACCGGTTTGCTTGAGGTCTGAGCCATCCTTCAGTACGCGTACATCACCTTGCAGTAACGCGGCGGAATAATAGGGATCCCAGATAGCCCACGCATCCACGTTTCCTTGCTGAAAGGCCGCTCGCGCATCGGCGGGAGTCAGATACGTTGGTTGAATATCGGTAAATTTCAGTCCGGCCTGTTGCAGCGCCCGGAGCAGTAAATTGTGGGCGCTGGAGCCTTTCTGGAAGGCGACTTTATGTCCTTTAAGCTGCGCGACGCTCTGGATCGGGCTATTTTTTGGCACCAGAATCACTTCGGCTTTCGGTTTGGGCGGCTCGACGCCCACGTAAACCAGATCGGCCCCGGCTGCCTGGGCGAAAATCGGCGGAATGTCACCGGTACTGCCGAGATCGATACTGCCGATATTGAGTGCTTCCAGCATTTGCGGTCCAGCCGGGAATTCGACCCACGAGATTTTAGTCTGCGGATAGCGTTTCTCGAGTAGCTGATGGCTTTTGGCCAGCACCATACTGACGCTTCCTTTCTGGTAACCAATACGCAGAGCATCGGGGGCCGATTCTGCGGCATGCCCCAGCGTTGACAGCGACAACAACCCGGTTAGTGCCAGCCATGACGTGTGACGCCTGAGAAAATCAAGCATGAGCGGCACCTCGCAGGGGGTTCAGTTGAGGAAGTTGGACATCGCGACGATGCAACGCCAGCCAGAAGGTATCGAGCGCACTGTCCAGACGCTGCTGAAGGTTGGGCGTAAACTGAGGTTTATGCTGATAATCAATCACCTGTGAATCATCGGCAAACACACCGTGCAGGATCTCCTGGGCCTTTAATGCGCTCAGTACCGGTTTCAGCGTGTAATCGACGGCAAGTAAATGCGCCACGCTGCCGCCGGTCGCCAACGGCAAAACCACTTTCCCTTCCAGCGCCCGCTCGGGGAGTAGGTCGAGCAGGGTTTTCAGGGCGCCAGAGTAAGCGGCTTTATAGACTGGTGTTGCGACAATCAGCCCGTCTGCATCCTGCAATTGTTCGATAAATGTGTTCAGCGCCGGACTGTCGAAACGAGCATAGATTAGGTCTTCCGGGGCAAAATTGTGCAGGTTCCAGTGAAAGATTTCGACATCCTGACCGTGAAGTTTTTCTCGGGCATATTCCAGTAACGCACTGGATCGAGAGGGAAAGCGAGGGCTCCCCGCCAGAGTGATGACGCGCATAATTTCATTCTCCCCTTATAACTAATTGTTTGCTTTTGGTTAACATTGATAACAATTTGAGCAGTCTGGCAGAGAGATTTTGTTTATCGAAATGATTTATACGGCATAGAAAAGTTGGAAATTGAATAAAAAGGCAGAGGCGAGGAAAACGATTGCTATTTATTGCCGCAGGTCAATTCCCTTTTTGCTCGCGATCGCACATAATACGCCCCCGGTTTGCACACCGGGAATCCAGGAGAGTTCATGTACTACCCCTTCGTTCGTAAAGCCCTTTTTCAGCTCGATCCAGAGCGCGCTCATGAATTGACATTCCAGCAATTACGTCGCATTACCGGCACACCGCTTGAAGCGCTTGTACGCCAGAAAGTACCGGCAAAACCGGTTACCTGTATGGGGTTGACGTTTAAAAATCCGCTCGGGCTTGCTGCCGGACTGGATAAAGACGGGGAGTGCATTGATGCGCTCGGCGCGATGGGATTTGGTTCCATTGAGATTGGTACCGTGACGCCACGCCCTCAGCCGGGTAACGATAAACCGCGTCTATTCCGTCTGGTCGATGCAGAAGGTTTGATCAACCGCATGGGGTTTAATAACCACGGGGTTGATAACCTGGTTGAGAACGTTAAAAAATCGCATTTCGACGGTATTCTGGGGATTAATATTGGTAAGAACAAAGATACCCCAGTAGAGAACGGCAAAGATGACTATCTGATTTGTATGGAAAAAGTCTATGCTTATGCTGGTTATATCGCGATTAATATCTCTTCGCCGAATACGCCGGGATTACGTACGCTACAATACGGCGAGGCGCTGGACGATCTCCTGACGGCAATTAAAAATAAGCAAAACGATCTGCAGGCGATCCACCATAAATATGTTCCGGTGGCGGTAAAGATCGCGCCGGATCTTTCTGTGGAAGAACTGATCCAGGTCGCCGATAGTTTAGTTCGTCATAATATTGATGGCGTAATTGCGACTAACACCACCCTCGATCGTTCTCTTGTTCAGGGAATGAAAAATTGCGATCAAATGGGTGGTCTGAGCGGTCGACCGTTGCAATTAAAAAGTACAGAAATTATTCGCCAGTTGTCTCAGGAATTAAAAGGTCAGCTGCCGATTATTGGTGTTGGTGGTATCGACTCGGTGATTGCTGCACGTGAGAAAATAGCTGCTGGTGCAACCCTCGTACAGATTTATTCGGGCTTTATTTTTAAAGGTCCGCCGTTGATAAAAGAAATCGTCAGCAATATCTGAATGCTACCTTAATCACAAACCAGGGCTTTATTTCTAGCCCTGGTTGTTTTATATTCCTTTACTGTTGCTTATTTAAACATTCTGAGCTTTTATTATTAGGGCAATAAACGAAGCGGCAAAAGGATACTGTCGTAACGGTGATGATTAAGGAAAGGAGAGAAACTGATGCGAATTAAACCCGACGATAACTGGCGCTGGTATTATGATGAAGAGCACGATCGTATGATGCTCGATTTAGCCAATGGCATGTTATTCCGTTCGCGTTTTGCTCGTAAAATGCTCACTCCTGATGCATTTTCTCCGTCAGGTTTTTGTGTTGATGACGCCGCGCTTTATTTTTCCTTTGAAGAAAAATGTCGCTACCTGGATTTAGCCAAAGAACAAAAAGCGGAACTGGTGCTTAATGCGCTGGTGGCGATTCGTTATCTCAAACCGCAAATGCCAAAAAGCTGGCACTTTGTCGCACACGGTATTAACTGGTCGCCGGTCGTGGGTGACGCAGCCTGTGTTGATTTAAGCGATACCGATGAACAGGTAAACCTGTTAGTGGTTGAGCCGGGTGAAAACGCCGCGCTTTGCCTGCTTGCGCAACCTGGCGTGGTTATCGCCGGGCGTACGATGCAGCTTGGCGATGCGATTAAAATAATGAATGACAGACTGAAACCGCAGGCCGTTGTTGACAGTTTCAGCCTTGAGCAGGCGGTTTAGCTCTCCAGCCTGATTGCCGTTTTGGGAACACAGCTGCAGCAAAGAATTGTTCCGTCGTCCCCCATCGCTGATTTCTTCAACGGGCTAACTTCGCCTTCTACCAGTCGAATTCGACAGCATCCGCAAATGCCTGCCCGGCATGAATAGGGAACCCGGATACCCTGGTTTTCCAACTGCTCAAGCAATACCTGTTGATTATTTCCGCGAAAGGTCTGTCCCTGCCAGTCAATAAGCACCGTGGCATCAGGTTGTTGTTCGGGTGTAGTTTCGTCTGATTCAGCCGCGCCGTACGCTCTGGCGGGGCCGGTTGCCAAAATTTCTACCTCATCGCCGACGCGAATAACGCCACTGTTACGCGCGATAAGATTCTGACCGAAATCGACATCGCCGTTATCTATCGCAGTACGGAAGGTTTGCAATGTGGCAAGCGGTTCACCGGATGGATGTTTCTGGCCTTTTTCCGGGCTAACTGTCGTGAAAATACAGCGGCTACAGGGTTTTGCTACATCAAAAATGACGTCGCCAATACGAATCACTTTCCAGGTATCTTCTTCCCAGGCACCAGCTCCCGAAACCACTATATTGGGGCGAAACTGTTCCATTTTGACGCTTGCCGGACAGCGCTGTTGCAGATCGCGCAGGGATGCTTCGTTGGCCAGCAGATAGGGATAACCATCAGCGAAGGATAAAGGAACATCAACATGGCGTTTTACACGGCGCGTCAGCTGCGGGCCGACCCAGCGTAACTGCACGCCACGGGAGAAAAAGCCGCTAAGCCACTGGTTGATAGCCGCTGGTGCAATACGCGCGGTAAAATGATTTCCCCATACTTCTGTTGGTGCATCCTGGAGAGCGAAGTCGGCAAATCGCACGAGGGCGCTGCTGCCATCTGGCGCTGTAAGATGCAGCCCATCGTGGAATGGGGAAGGCGTAAAACGGACCATTTGTGGGAACTGGCGGGCAGTTATGAACGTTCCGTCAGGTTCAGTGATCATAAATATGCGATCAAAGGCGAGACCGCTAATATCTGCCAGGGCATGCGTAAGCCCAATGCCGCGCATTGATTTAACCGGATGAATAAAAAGTCGGGTTAACGTGACCACTGTACAGCCCCTCGAATGAAAATAAGCCTTCAACTTTATGACATACAGCCCATATTAGCTATAATGCGCAGCAATTTTCTTGGAGTAAAAGTGACATTATGAATTCTCTGTTTGCCAGTACGGCCCGCGGGCTGGAAGAGCTGTTAAAAACTGAACTGGAAAACCTCGGCGCGCTGGAGTGTCAGGTCGTTCAGGGTGGGGTCCATTTTAAGGGCGACACGCGGCTTGTTTACCAGAGCCTGATGTGGAGCCGCCTGGCCTCGCGCATTATCCTGCCGATGGGAGAGTGCAAGGTCTACAGCGATCTTGATCTGTACCTCGGCGTTCAGGCAATCGACTGGACAGAGATATTTAACCCTGGTGCTACGTTTGCCGTCCATTTTAGCGGACTGAACGAGACCATTCGTAACAGCCAGTACGGCGCGCTGAAGGTCAAGGATGCAATTGTCGATGCCTTTACCCGCAAAAATATGCCGCGTCCGAATGTGGATCGTGAATCCCCGGATCTGCGCATCAACGTCTGGTTGAACAAAGATACTGCCAGCATTGCGCTCGATCTGAGCGGTGACGGTTTGCATCAGCGTGGCTATCGCGATCGCGCGGGTCAGGCACCGATTAAAGAGACGCTGGCCGCCGCTATTGTTATGCGTTCTGGCTGGCAGCCGGGAACCCCGTTACTCGATCCGATGTGTGGTTCCGGCACGCTGCTGATTGAAGCGGCAATGTGGGCGACCGATCGCGCGCCGGGTCTGCACCGTGGATACTGGGGCTTCAGCGGTTGGGCGCAACACGACGAAGCCGTCTGGCAAGAAGTGAAAGCCGAAGCGCAGGTGCGTGCGCGTAAGGGACTGGCTGACTATACCTCGCATTTTTATGGATCCGATAGCGATGCGCGCGTGATTGAAAAAGCGCGTAGTAATGCTCGCCGCGCCGGTATCGCCGATCTGATGACGTTTGACGTGAAAGATGTCGCCAAACTGAGCAATCCGCTGCCGAAAGGACCGTATGGGACAGTTATCAGTAACCCGCCTTACGGCGAACGTCTGGATAGCGAACCGGCGCTGATTGCCCTGCACAGCCTGCTGGGCCGTACGATGAAAAACCAGTTTGGTGGCTGGAATTTGTCGCTGTTCAGCGCCTCGCCGGATCTGCTCAGCAGCCTGCAATTACGTGCCGACAAGCAGTTCAAAGCGAAAAACGGCCCGCTGGATTGTGTGCAGAAGAATTATCACGTTGCAGAGACCACTGCGGACAGCAAGCCTGCCACGGTAGCGGAAGATTATGCCAACCGCCTGCGCAAGAATATTAAGAAGCTGGAAAAATGGGCGCGTCAGGAAGGCATTGAATGCTATCGCCTGTATGACGCTGACCTGCCGGAATACAACGTTGCAGTAGATCGTTACGGTGATTGGGTCGTGGTTCAGGAATACGCACCGCCGAAGACGGTCGATGTGCAAAAAGCACGTCAACGCTTGTTCGACATCATTGCCGCCACGCTGTCAGTATTGGAAATCGCGCCAAACAAACTGGTGCTGAAAACCCGTGAGCGTCAGAAAGGCAAGAATCAGTATCAGAAGATGAATGAGAAGGGTGAATTCATTGAGGTAAGCGAGTACAACGCGCGCCTGTGGGTTAACCTGACTGACTACCTTGATACGGGTTTATTCCTCGATCACCGTATTGCGCGCCGTATGTTGGGGCAGATGAGTAAAGGTAAGGACTTCCTCAACCTGTTTTCCTACACCGGTAGCGCCAGCGTACATGCAGGATTGGGCGGCGCGCGTAGCACCACGACGGTCGATATGTCGCGTACCTATCTGGAATGGGCGGAACGTAACCTGCGTCTGAACGGCCTGAGCGGTCGCGCTCACCGTTTAATTCAGGCCGATTGCCTGGGCTGGCTGCGTGATGCGAATGAACAGTTTGATCTGATTTTCATCGATCCGCCGACGTTCTCTAACTCAAAACGTATGGAAGATTCGTTTGATGTGCAGCGCGATCATCTGGCGCTGATGAAAGATCTGAAACGTCTGCTGCGTAAAGACGGCACGATCATGTTCTCCAACAACAAACGTGGGTTCCGTATGGATCTCGACGGTTTGGCTGAACTGGGATTGAAAGCACAAGAAATTACCCAAAAAACGCTTTCCCAGGATTTTGCCCGTAACCGTCAGATCCACAATTGCTGGCTGATTACCGCAGCCTGAAAGGATAAATAAATGTCATTGATCAGTATGCATGGTGCATGGCTGTCGTTCAGCGATGCGCCGCTTCTTGATAATGCAGAACTGCATATCGAAGATAACGAACGCGTCTGTCTGGTTGGCCGTAACGGCGCAGGTAAATCGACGCTGATGAAGATCCTGAACCGTGAGCAGGGGCTTGACGACGGGCGTATCATTTATGAGCAGGATCTGGTTGTGGCGCGTCTGCAACAGGATCCGCCGCGTAATGTTGAGGGCAGCGTGTATGATTTCGTTGCCGAGGGTATCGAAGAGCAGGCCGAGTATCTCAAACGTTATCACGATATTTCGCGTCTGGTGATGACTGATCCGAGCGACAGAAATCTGAATGAGATGGCGCGGGTTCAGGAAATGCTCGATCATCACAATCTGTGGCAGCTCGAAAGCCGTATTAATGAAGTGCTGGAGCAGTTGGGGCTGGATCCAAACGCCGCACTTTCTTCGCTTTCAGGCGGTTGGCTGCGTAAAGCGGCGCTGGGCCGCGCGTTAGTGAGCAATCCGCGTGTACTGCTGCTGGATGAACCAACGAACCACCTGGATATTGAAACCATCGACTGGCTGGAAGGATTCCTGAAATCCTTCAATGGGACAATCATCTTCATTTCCCATGACCGTTCATTTATACGCAATATGGCGACGCGTATCGTCGACCTCGATCGTGGCAAGCTGGTGACTTATCCGGGGAATTACGATCAGTATCTGCTGGAAAAAGAAGAAGCGCTGCGCGTAGAAGAGTTACAAAATGCAGAGTTTGACCGCAAGCTGGCGCAGGAAGAGGTCTGGATCCGTCAGGGGATCAAAGCGCGCCGTACCCGCAACGAAGGCCGCGTGCGCGCACTGAAAGCCATGCGTCGCGAGCGTGGCGAACGCCGCGAAGTGATGGGCACGGCGAAGATGCAGGTCGAAGAGGCGAGCCGTTCAGGCAAGATTGTTTTCGAAATGGAGAACGTGGATTACCAGGTTGATGGAAAGCAGCTGGTAAAAGATTTCTCCGCACAGGTACAACGTAGCGACAAAATTGCGCTAATCGGACCGAACGGCTGCGGCAAAACAACGCTGCTGAAGCTGATGTTAGGCCAGCTTCAGGCTGACAGTGGACGCATTCACGTCGGCACCAAGCTGGAAGTGGCCTATTTCGATCAGCACCGCGCCGAACTGGATCCAGATAAAACCGTGATGGATAACCTGGCTGAAGGTAAGCAAGAGGTGATGGTTAACGGTAAACCTCGCCATGTGCTGGGTTATCTGCAGGACTTCCTGTTCCATCCGAAACGCGCGATGACGCCAGTGCGAGCGCTCTCTGGTGGGGAACGAAATCGCCTGCTGTTGGCGCGTCTTTTTCTGAAACCCAGCAATCTTTTGATTCTCGATGAACCAACGAACGATCTTGACGTCGAAACGCTGGAACTGCTTGAAGAACTAATTGATAGCTATCAGGGGACTGTACTGCTGGTAAGCCACGACCGTCAGTTTGTGGATAATACTGTAACTGAATGCTGGATCTTCGAAGGCGGCGGTAAAATTGGTCGTTATGTCGGCGGTTATCATGACGCGCGCAGCCAGCAATCTCAGTATGTGGCGTTTAAACAACCGGTCGCGAAAAAAACAGAGGAAGCTGTTGCTCCTAAAGCAGAAATTGTCAAACGTGGCACGAGCAAACTAAGCTATAAACTGCAGCGCGAACTGGAGCAGCTCCCCGCTCAGCTTGAAGAACTGGAAGCTAAACTGGAAAGGCTACAAGCGCAGGTTGCTGACGCCGCTTTTTTCAGTCAGCCACATGAGCAAACACAGCAGGTATTAGCTAATCTGAACGAAGCGGAACAAGAACTTGAGCAAGCCTTTGAGCGCTGGGAGTATCTTGAGTCTTTGAAGAACGGCGCATAATTTAAAGGAGCACATATGTGCGAACATCACCATGCCGCGAAGCATATTTTGTGCTCGCAGTGTGACATGCTGGTGGCGTTACCTCGCCTTGAGCATGGTCAAAAAGCGGCATGTCCACGATGTGGCACTACGTTAACGGTTGAGTGGGACGCGCCGCGACAGCGTCCTACCGCCTATGTATTAGCAGCATTATTCATGCTGCTTCTGTCAAACCTCTTCCCCTTTGTGAATATGAACGTCGCAGGGGTGAGCAGCGAAGTGACGTTGCTGGAGATCCCCAGCGTTCTCTTTTCTGAAGACTACGCCAGTCTCGGCACCTTCTTTTTATTATTCGTGCAGTTGGTCCCCGCGTTTTGCCTGCTGACTATCTTGCTGCTGGTGAATCGGGTGCAGATGCCCGCCAGACTTAAGGCGGGTCTTGCACGCGTCCTGTTCCAGTTAAAAAGCTGGGGGATGGCGGAAATCTTCCTCGCTGGCGTGCTGGTCAGCTTTGTTAAGCTTATGGCTTACGGCGATATTGGCGTGGGCAGCAGCTTTATTCCGTGGTGCTTCTTTTGCGTTTTGCAACTGCGCGCATTCCAGTGCGTTGACCGTCGCTGGCTGTGGGATGATATTGCGCCAATGCCAGTGATTAAGCAGGAGTTAAAACCAGGCGTGCCCGGCATTCGACAGGGACTGCGTTCCTGCTCTTGCTGCACCGCGATTCTTCCCGCTGATGAACGGGTGTGTCCGCGCTGCCAGACGAAAGGATATGTGCGGCGTAAAAACAGTCTGCAATGGACGTTGGCATTACTGTTCACGTCGATCATGCTTTATCTTCCTGCCAATATTTTGCCGATTATGATTACCGATCTGCTCGGGTCAAAGCTGCCATCAACGATACTTGAGGGGGTGGTTTTAATCTGGAGCGAAGGCTCTTATCCGGTGGCTGCGGTTATTTTTATCGCCAGTATTATGGTGCCGACGTTGAAAATGATCGCCATTGCCTGGCTATGTTGGGATGCCAAAGGGCACGGCAAACGCGACAGCGAACGTATGCACCTGATTTATGAAGTTGTGGAATTTGTCGGTCGCTGGTCAATGATCGACGTCTTTGTGATTGCGGTACTCTCTGCGCTGGTACGCATGGGAGGGTTAATGAACATTTATCCTGCAATGGGTGCTTTGATGTTTGCTTTAGTCGTCATTATGACAATGTTTTCTGCGATGACATTTGATCCGCGTCTGTCGTGGGACCGTGAACCAGAACCAGGCCATGAGGAGTCCTGACAGCATGGAATCTAAAAGTGGGGAAGCCAAAGTGCAAAAGGTAAAAAACTGGTCGCCCGTGTGGATATTCCCTATCGTCACTGCACTCATTGGCGCGTGGGTACTGTTTTATCACTACAGTCATCAGGGGCCACAGGTCACGCTGATTACCACCAATGCCGAAGGTATTGAAGGGGGCAAAACGACGATTAAGAGCCGCAGCGTGGATGTCGGTATCGTCGAGAGCGCAACCCTGACTGATGATTTGACCCATGTGGAGATTAAAGCGCGTCTTAACTCCGGAATGGAAAAGCTGCTGCATAAAGATTCTGTCTTTTGGGTGGTGAAGCCGCAGGTTGGACGTGAAGGTATCAGTGGGCTCGGCACGTTATTGTCCGGGGCTTATATTGAACTGCAGCCCGGCAATAAAGGCAGTAAGCTGGAAAATTACCAACTGCTGGATTCACCGCCGCTGGCTCCGCCAGATGCAAAAGGGATCCGTGTGATTCTGGACAGTAAAAAAGCCGGTCAGTTGAGCCCAGGCGATCCGGTGCTTTTCCGCGGCTATCGTGTGGGCTCGGTTGAAACCAGCACGTTTGATGCGCAAAAGCGTACGATCAGCTATCAGCTTTTCATCAATGCGCCTAACGATCGTCTGGTGACCAGCAATGTACGTTTCTGGAAAGACAGCGGGATCGCCGTAGATCTTACCTCAGCAGGTATGCGCGTAGAAATGGGATCGCTCTCCACGCTGTTTGGCGGTGGTGTAAGTTTTGATGTGCCCGAAGGACTGGAACAAGGTCAACCGGTTGAGCAGCAGGCCTCATTTAACCTCTATGACGATCAAAAAAGTATTCAGGATTCCCTGTATACCGATCATATTGATTACCTGATGTTCTTTAAAGATTCGATTCGTGGCCTACAGCCTGGTGCACCGCTGGAATTCCGTGGCATCCGCTTGGGTACGGTGAGTAAAGTACCTTTCTTCTCACCGAATATGCGTCAGGTATTTAACAATGATTACCGTATTCCGGTGCTGGTGCGTATTGAACCAGAACGTCTGAAGGCACAGCTGGGAGAAGATACCGATGTTGGCGCTCATTTGGAGCAACTGCTTAAACGCGGATTACGAGGATCGCTCAAAACCGGGAACCTGGTGACCGGCGCGCTGTATGTCGATCTCGACTTCTACCCGAAAGAGCCGCCGATTACCGGTGTACGCGAATTCAATGGTTATCAAATTATTCCGACCGTGAGCGGTGGTCTGGCGCAGATCCAACAGCGTCTGATGGAAGCGTTGGATAAGATTAACAATCTGCCGCTGAACCCGATGATTGAGCAGGCAACCAATACGCTGTCGGAAAGCCAACGCACGATGAAACATCTGCAAACCACGCTGGATAACATGAACAAGATCACGTCCAGCCAGTCGATGCAGGATCTGCCGGCGGATATGCAGAACACGCTACGTGAACTGAATCGTAGTATGCAGGGCTTCCAGCCTGGTTCCGCGGCCTACAACAAGATGGTGGCGGATATGCAGCGTCTTGATCAGGTACTGCGTGAACTGCAACCGGTACTGAAAACGTTGAACGATAAGAGTAATGCGCTGGTATTTGAAGCGAAGGACAAAAAAGATCCAGAGCCGAAGAGGGCGAAACAATGAAAAAGTGGCTAGTGGTGATGATGGCGGTCTGGCTGACGTCATGCAGCTCCAGCGGAGAAAATAAAAGCTATTATCAGCTCCCTATCGCACAAGGCGGAGTGCAGAGCTCCGCCAATCAGGGAAACCGTCTGCTGTGGGTTGAACAGATTGCGGTACCTGATTATCTGGCCGGTAATGGGGTGGTTTACCAGACCAGCGATGTGAAATATGTGATAGCCAATAATAATCTCTGGGCCAGCCCATTAGATCAGCAATTGCGCAATACACTGGTTGCGAACCTCAGTATGCAGTTGCCTGGCTGGGTTGTCGCTTCACAGCCGCTGGGAAGCACTCAGGATACGCTGAACGTTACCGTAACCGGCTTCCACGGTCGGTACGATGGTAAGGTTATTGTGAGCGGTGAATGGTTGCTGAATCATCAGGGACAACTGATCAAACGCCCGTTCCACATCGAAGCTGTACAGACTAAAGACGGCTACGATGAGATGGTGAAGGTTCTTGCCAACGCCTGGAGTCAGGAAGCAACGGCCATTGCTCAAGAGCTGAAACGCATCCCTTAAGCTTAAATAATTGTAAATTATGCCGCCCCTGGTTCATTGCCCGGGGCGGTTTTTTTTATTTTTTTAGCCGTGAAGATAGCTGTTCTGACTGACTATTTTTGTACAAATGATTTAGAGGCTAGCTCACAAATATGACACTGGCGTGAATTTTGCGCATTGACGAGCCTGATGTTTAGGGGTATTCGTTTAGTGTGATTGCACACTTAGTAATCACTGTTTTCTTTTCCACCAGACCCAAAAATGAGGGAAACGAGGCATGAAGAGACAAAAACGAGATCGCCTGGAACGGGCACATCAACGTGGATATCAGGCCGGCATTGCCGGACGCTCAAAAGAAATGTGTCCCTATCAGACGCTGAATCAGAGGTCATACTGGCTGGGAGGCTGGCGAGAAGCCATGGGGGATAGGGTTTTAATGGCCTGATTCTGTCTCTTTAGATAAAAGAAACCTCCGCAGAGCGGAGGTTTCGCCTTTTTGCACACCAGATAAAACGAAGAAACGTTAATGTCTGGCTGCTTCCCAGCTCTGGATTAGAACGCGGAAGTGTCCTGGAAAAGACCCACTTTCAGATCGTTTGCGGTATAGATCAGTCGACCATCAACCAGCACTTCACCATCTGCCAGGCCCATGATCAGGCGACGGTTAACGATGCGTTTGAAGTGAATGCGGTAAGTGACTTTCTTCGCGGTCGGCAGAACCTGGCCGGTGAATTTGACTTCGCCTACGCCCAGCGCACGGCCTTTACCTTCGCCGCCCAGCCAGCCGAGATAGAATCCAACCAGTTGCCACATGGCGTCGAGACCCAGGCAGCCCGGCATCACCGGATCGCCGATAAAGTGACAACCGAAGAACCACAGGTCCGGGTTGATATCCAGTTCAGCTTCAACATAACCTTTGTCAAAGTTGCCACCGGTTTCGGTCATCTTGATGACACGGTCCATCATCAGCATGCTTGGTGCTGGCAGTTGTGGCCCTTTAGCGCCAAACAGCTCACCGCGACCAGAGGCAAGAAGGTCTTCTTTCGTATAGGATTCGCGTTTATCTACCATGTTCTCTGTAAGCCTTATTTTATTGAAGCACGCAGGATAGCTAACACGTGTACGCTGAACAAGTCCGATCAGTTCGGAATAATCCAGTTCAGCCAACGTAGCGGCCATGGAAAACGGTGACGACCTTCCTGTTGCGTTGCCGTGGCAATACGCTCCTGAATGGTTTGCATCAGCGTTGTCTGGCCTTCGCCATCCCACACCAGATTTAACAACAGTGGCAGCGCATCGGTCACGTCGTCCACCGCCCAGATAGTGAATTTTTCTTCTTCTATGGCCTGTAGCAGCGCAGGCTGCAGGCTGAGGTGTCTGACGTTAGCCGAAGGAATGATAACGCCCTGCGTGCCCGTCAGCTCACGCTGCTGGCAGATGGTGAAGAAACCTTCAATTTTCTCATTCAGACCACCGACAGGTTGTGCCCGACCAAACTGATCGACAGAACCGGTAATGGCGATACTTTGATTTACAGGAACGTCGGCGAGAGCGCTAATCAATGCGCACAGTTCTGCCATAGACGCGCTGTCACCGTCCACCTCACTGTAAGATTGCTCAAAGGTCAGTGAGGCAGAGAAGGGGATTTGTTGCTCCAGCTGGAGTTCCGACATCAGGAACGCCTGCATAATCATCATACCCTTGGCATGAATATTTCCGCCAAGCTCGGCTTTGCGCTCAATATCCGTAAACTCGCCGTCGCCAATATGCACGACGCAACTGATACGAGAAGGCTCGCCAAATGCGCGTGGGTGGCCCGGAAACTCAATCACCGACAAGGCGTTGATCTGGCCAATACGCTCGCCTTCTGTCTCGATAAGGATCTGCTCTTGCAGAATTTCATCCTGCATGCGTTCAGCCAGGAATCCCTCACGCCATTCGCGCTGAGCCAGCATCAGGCTGAACTGTTCAGCGTTGCAGGTTTCGCCCTCGCATAACGGAGCCACCTCTTTGAACTGTCGGGTGATCCACAGCGGGTTAAGCGGCAATGTATCCTGTTCACCGGTATAGCGAACGGCTTCACGGATCAAAACCTGCCAGGCATCGGGAGCGGGGTAAGGCAAATTATTGCGCATGGCAGTATGCGTGACCCATTGACACCACTGTGTCATGGTTTCGGCATCGACTATCTGCAGGTTGTCTTCAAATTCGCTGTAAATGGCCTGCTCAGCCAGTTCTGGCTCCATGTCCTGAAAATCCGCCAGTGATTCGCGTTCACCGACTAAAATCACTTTCAGTTTAAGCGGCATAGGCGGAACGGAGACAGGCAGCGGGCGAGACTCATCAAAAGCCACCCAATCAAAACGCTCGTGGCTGACAATGGCTTTCAGGCGCATCCACAACAGGGGTTGGGCCAACAGCGTGCGCAATGAGATAACCAGCACACCCCCATTGGCCAGATGTACCAGACCTGGCTGCAGCGTAATTTCGCCATTGAACTGACGCAGACAGCCAAACAGTTGTTCGGCTTCGGCCCAGTCAGCGCTGACCACCTGCGTCAACGTCGCAAAATTGTCTTCCGCTTTCTCAGCTGTACGATAACGAATAGTGTGACCGGAGATGTCGTAATGACCGCCAGTCAGGCTTCCTGCATCCGTGTGCAAGGGACGTGCAGCCTTTGCAATAAGGTTGAGATACTCAAGCTCTTCCGGTGCTTTTACCAACATGAACGAGGATGTTGTCCAGTGCTGAAGAAGCTGCTCTAGCGCGAATTGTAAACGTGGCTGAGTATCACTAAGTAAGGTGTCGGTGTCGTCAGTGACGTGCGGCTGTGCAAATACTTCCTGATAACTGTCGGTATCAGGAACCAGATCACGCCATGCAAGTTTCGTAATGGTCAAAGTTGATGTTTTTTAGTCTGTTGTAAAAAACGAGATTATACCGTAACCCTCACCACTAAACACCTGGAAAGCGCCGCGAAACGCTTGTGATGACGCGCGGCAGTTCACAGGCTGGATATTCTTTTCTTCAGATGCCGAAAAAGCTGATATTCTGATAAGAGTTACACGGTAACATTGAGATCGCAATGAAATATCAACAACTTGAAAACCTTGAAAGCGGCTGGAAATGGAAGTATCTGGTGAAGAAGCATCGTGAGGGGGAATTAATCACCCGTTACGTCGAGGCCAGCGCTGCCAAAGAAGCCGTTGATTTATTGCTAACCCTCGAAAATGAACCGGTGCGGGTCAATAGCTGGATTGAAGAACACATGAATCCTGCGCTGCTTAATCGTATGAAACAAACCATACGTGCCAGGCGCAAGCGGCACTTTAATGCTGAGCATCAGCATACCCGGAAGAAATCCATCGATCTGGAATTTATGGTCTGGCAGCGTCTGGCAGGTCTTGCGCAGCGGCGCGGAAAAACGCTTTCTGAAACTATTGTGCAACTGATTGAAGACGCAGAGCATAAAGAGAAGTACGCGAACAAAATGTCGACATTGAAACAGGATTTACAGGCGTTGCTGGGGAAAGAGTAGCGGTCGGCTGGTTTAATGCGTGGCTTACTTTGGATGAAAACAGATGAAAAAAAACCCCGCATAGCGGGGTTTTTTATAAGACGATAACTTAAGCCTGAGGCTGAGTTACAACGTCTTTGATGCCTTTAACTTCGATCTCAACACGACGATCCGGAGCCAGGCAGTCGATCAGTGCAGCGCGAGCTTTCACGTTGTCACAGGTGTTGCCAGTAACTGGGTTGGATTCACCCATGCCACGTGCAGAGATTTTGTCAGAAGGAATACCTTTAGAGATCAGGTAATCAACAACGGACTGAGCACGTTTCTCGGACAGACCCTGGTTGTAAGCGTCAGAACCGATGCGGTCAGTGAAGCCCAGAACCACTACGGAGCCGTCTTTCGGATCCAGGTTGCTCAGCTGGCTGTACATCTGGTCCAGAGCCTGCTGGCCTTCTGGTTTCAGAGTTGCTTTGTTGAAGTTGAACAGAACGTCAGACTTCAGAGTGAAGTGCTTGGTCTGTACTTCTGGAGCCGGAGCCGGAGCAACAACTACTGGAGCTGCTTCTTCCTGCTGGCCAAAACGGTAAGAAACACCAACGCTCAACAGACCGTTATCCGGACGACCGCCAACGGTGTTCGCGTCACCGATGTTGTTGGTCCACTGGTATTCCAGACGGGTAGCGATTTCAGGAGTAATTGCATACTCTACGCCACCAGCGAATACTGGGGATACACCAGTGTCGTGGTCTTTGAAGCCGCTGCTGCTTTTAGCGTCTGCACGCCAAACCATACCACCCAGACGAGTATAAACGTCCAGATCGTCAGTGATTGGGTAACCCAGTTTAGCGGTCAACTGAACGCCCTGAGCTTTGAAAGCGCCATTTTGATTGGTAGTGTCGGCAGTGCCTTTGTACGGCATACGACCTAACCAGTCATAACCCATTTCGAAACCAACGTACGGGTTAACCTGATAACCACCGAACGCACCGGCACCCAGTTGGCTTTCGTGGGTAGGCCCGGTGTTATTGATCTGGTTGTTGCCAATATCATGGTACTGAGACCAGCCCATTTTAGCACCAGCGTACCAGGTGTTATCTTTCGGAGCGGCCTGCGCCACGGTAGCGAAACCAGCCAGTGCCACTGCAATTGCGATAGCTGTCTTTTTCATTTTTTGCGCCTCGTTATCATCCAAAATTCGCCATGAATATCTCCGAAGAGAGATAACACGGTTAAATCCTTCACCCGGGGACCAGTTCAATAGTTACTCTACCGATATCTGCGGCTTACGCCGAGCACCCCTGGCGATGTAAAGTCTACAACGTAGTTGAAAACTTACAAGTGTGAAGTCCGTCAGGCATATGAAAAAAAAAGGCTTGTATACACAATATTTAACATTTATAGCTGAATAAATGTACTGAGGATATCCTGAAAACCGCTTCTGACAGGCGTTCAGACGAAAAACACATTACAGCTCAAAGGCAAATTGAGAGATGAAAAAAAATTCCAGGATAAATCCTAATTTTACTCAATGATACAAATTCGAGTGAATTTTTAGCCCGGAATGCTGTCTCCCCGCAAATGTCTGAGCGCGAACCGGACGCATGATAAATCCCATCGCATTACCTTCATCAGCCGCTTTGACAAGTTCGGCATGTTCATCTTCCGTTAATTCTTCCGCCAGCCAGCCAATGACAACACTGTAATTACCCGTGCGTAGTGCACGAATCATCGATTCCAGCGTATTGCAGGGGGAGAGCTGACTAATTTGCATGACTTTCGTCAATGGAAGTCCAGCTGACTGCACCCACTCCCGGCTTAATTTTTGCTGAGGCGTCAGCCACAGCTGCCAGCGAGATTGTTGCCCCAACTGTTGCAGCAGGGGAAGCAGCAGCAGTTGTGTCATCATGGGCTGGTCCTCGCGATAGACCACTTCACTGATAAGCCCAGCGGTTGCGTTCTCTGATGAAACGCGCGCAATGTTGCTTGATGTGGAAGAGAACGACGAAGAACGATTTGCATAGCCTGAAGTGTACATAATCAATCCAGCCCTGTGAGTTACTGTATGAATATACAGTAACTCTGCCTTCAACAAAGATCAACCTTATTTTCGGAAACAGGTTCGCAATTTTTAGTCGTCGTCATGGGAAAAATAAAATTCATCTTGCCCCATACGCATAAGTTGCCTATTTTCGTCATTAACGGATCCGCTACTGAAAATCATTTGCTTACGTTATGATTTAAAAAGGATTTTTATGAAAGAGCTTTCTTATGCAAGGATCTATAAATCGCAGGAATATCTGGCTTCTCTGGGGACAATTCACTATCGCTCACTGTTTGGTGGCTACAGTCTGACGGTTGGCGATACGGTCTTTGCCATGGTCGCTAATGGTGAGCTGTATCTTCGAGCCTGTGAGCAGAGCGCCCAGTATTGTGTACAAAATTCTCCTGTCTGGCTGACATTTATTAAGCGCGGACGTCCTCTTGTACTTAATTATTACCAGGTGAACGATGCTCTGTGGCAAAACCAGCAGCAGCTGGTGTCGTTATCGCGATATTCGTTGGATGCAGCGGTTAAGGAGAAACAAAGTCGCTTTGCCCAGCATCGTCTGCGGGAATTGCCGAATATGACGTTTCATCTGGAGACTCTGTTGAATGAAGCTGGAATTAAAGATGAGGGGACCATGCGATCGTTGGGAGCACAAATGTGCTGGCTGAAACTTAGGCAAAATAATCCGGCTCTGACGGTAAAAGTACTCTATGCCCTTGAAGGCGCGGTAGGGGGGATACATGAAGCCGCGCTCCCGGCGACGCGTCGCCAGGAGCTGGTGGAGTGGGTAAGTTCTCTTACGCCGGAACCGGGGTATTAGAAGGTAATATGGCAATTTGCTGCTGTAATCGCCGGATCTCCGGGAGCAGAGCAATCAATAACCCAACTTGCTGAACGACCAGAGGCTCTTTACTATCCGGGCGTGGTTCCAGGTGCTGAATTCGCTGCTTCAGCCCTTCTAACGCCTGGTATACGCGTTGCTCGTCAGCGGGTTGATGGTGAAGGGCATCATCAACATAGCAAACAGCGTCATCCAGCAATGCCAAAACGTCTGGATTGGTCAGTTGTTCGCGATGTGCGCCCAGCGCAGAAATATAGCTGGTAAACGTATGGTTGAGACACAGTAAACGGAACGCCGTTTCGCGCGTTTGGGCCGTGACATCAGGCTCGCTCGACATGTTTGACACCACGGAGGCGAGTTCAGCATCACGGTTATGCGCGTCACGGCGAGCGATACGGTAGGCCAGACGATTATCACGACCCTGATGATATTGTTCGAGAATTGCATCAAGGTAGCGGCAGTTAGCGTCAGTCGCCCGTTCAATTACCCGTGGTAGGTTACGAAAACGCCAGTCTGGCCAGATGAAACTGACAGCAGCCCAGGCGATAGCACAGCCAATTAGCGTATCGATGACACGCGGCAGCGCAACCTCAAAGCCTTCGCCGAGCAGGTTAAAGCACAGTAACACCAGCAGCGTGATAAACATGGTGGCGTGAGCATACTGGACGTTGCGAAAGGCAAAAAACAGTACACCAGTGATCACCAGGAGTATCAATTGCCCTTCGAGAGAGGGCACAAACCACAGGATCGGTAAACCAATGGCAATCCCAACCAACGTGCCGATAATCCTGAGCGCCAGGCGATGTCGGGTGGCGTTGTAGTTTGGCTGACAGACAAACAGGCTGGTCAGCAAGATCCAGTATCCGTGATTCATGCCGGTTATCTGGATAATGGCATAACCAACACAGAGCACTAACGACATGCGAACGGCATGGCGAAATAGAGCAGACTCAGGGGTGAAATTACGGCTCAGACGTAACCAGATATCACTGAATCCATGGGGACTGTCATCGGCAAGCTGATTTTCAGACTCATTGCGCGAGAGTACCTGAGCCTGTTCAGACTCTATGGTAGCAAGCTGCGCGTCGATTGCCCGTAGGTTTGACAGTAAAAAACCCAGCGTATTGAGCAGGTCGGCAGGTTCACCACTGGCACGCATGCGCTCAAGTGCGGCATCTATATGGGTGAAGGCGCGCTCAAAGTGCGGATCGTGCTGGTAAGGCGTGCGCAATAAAATACAGCGAGATAATTGTGAACAGGCTTGCCCTTGCATCGACATCAACCGCTGGAAACGGAACATCACATCGCTGTGACGGAAATGATCGCGTAGCGTTTGATACTGAATGTGTGAAGAGCTTGCGCGTTCATGAATATCCTGCGCCACAAAATAGTAATGTAGCGTGCGACGTGTTCCCCGTTGTCCACGGTCACCGCGCAGGCGGGTCAGCAGCGACACTTTAGTCTGATTCAGCGTTGCCATCAGTTGGCCATTCGCGAGAGCTAAATCATACAACGGTGCCTGGCTTTCATCTTCTATGTCGGGGTCAAAAAGACGCGATTTCAGTTCCAGGTAGTGCGCTAACTGTTCGTAGCTGCGTGCCAGATTGTCCTGTAAGGGGCGGATGGGGAACAGAAGATGTCCGGTGAGCGTCAGCAGGTTATACCAGATAGCGCCAGCGAGCAGCAGGATGGGTTGTTGATACCACTGATCGTAAAGCGAGGTGCCCAGCATCGTGTAAATGGCGATCAGCAATGCACCAAAAGCAATAGTTGCATAGCGCTGGCCTAATCCCCCCAGCAGAATAAAGCCGCTGGTGGAAAGCGTTAAACCAATAGCAAACAGCCATGGCCATGGGAAGAGCAGTTCAACGGAGGCTGAGGCAATAAAAAAGCACACCAGTGTGATGATTAAATTGCGCAGTCGGCCTGCGAGACGATCGTCCAGATCGGTAAGTGCGGCAGCGACCATACCTAGCGTGAGTGGGATAGTCAGCTTGACGTCACCCAGCCACCAGGGTAGCGCCGTTGTGCCGCATAGCGCGATAAAAATCCGCACGTAGTACAGCCATGTGCTGTTCCAGGTATAGCGTTTGAGCAGAGGACTTAACATAAAGGCCATCGGTCCTGATTATTCAAAACGACGACGTGCATTGGCTTCACGCGCTGCACGGGCAACTTCTACTGAAACCACCCGGCGACCCACCGGCCAGAGCGCAATGGCAGCGATTTTAAAGTTCGCAATGCCAACCGGAATACCAATAATCGTTATGCACTGGGCAATACCAGAGATAATGTGCATCAGGCACAACCACCAGCCGAAGAAAATCAGCCAGAAAATATTGAGCACGGTGCCGCCGGTATTTAACAGGACGCTTTTACCGGCCGGATTCAGTTCATCGACATGAATCGCTTCGTTACCATAGGGAAACAGCGAAAGTCGGGTTATCTCCCAGCATGAACGGGTCAAGGGTAAAGTAAAAATAAGCACGACACTGACCAGTGTTGCCAGTAACCAGGCCAGGGTGGTGGCGAACCCCCCAAGCACAAAATTTAAAATATTCAGAACAGTACGCATAAACCCTCGGTTAACTCTGGTTTTCTGTGAATTCGGCAATTGTAACGTTTTTTTGGGCTGGAGCACGTTTTCTCTGGCGGTTACACTGATAAGCAAACCTCTTCGTGTGGATCCGCTTGAGTCTTATGGAACTGAAAGCAACTTCTCTTGGAAAACGTCTGGCACAACACCCTTACGATCGGGCCGTTATTCTCAATGCCGGGATTAAAGTTTCTGGCGATCGTCACGAGTATCTTATTCCCTTCAATCAGTTACTGGCTATTCATTGCAAACGCGGCCTGGTATGGGGCGAGCTGGAGTTTGTACTCCCGGATGAGAAGGTGGTTCGTCTTCACGGTACAGAGTGGGCGGAAACCCAGCGCTTCCATCATCATTTGAATGCGCTCTGGCAACAGTGGAGCCAGGAAATGAGTGACGTTGCTGCCGGGGTTTTACAGCAGCAATTGGATGCGATAGAGGCGCGTACTAGTGAAAGTAAATGGCTGACGCGCGAACAAACGTCAGGGCTGCAGCAGCAGATTCGCCGTGCCTATGCCGCGTTACCGCTCCCGGTTAATCGGCTGGAGGAATTTGAAAATTGCCGGGGGGCGTTACGTCAATGCCAGGCATGGTTGAAAGACATTGAAGCCTGCCGCTTACAGCACAATCAGGCGTACACCGATGCAATGCTGGAAGAGTATGCCGAGTTTTTCCAGCATATTGAATCTTCGCCGTTGAACCCTGCTCAGGCGCGCGCGGTGGTGAATGGTGAGCAATCATTGTTGGTACTTGCAGGTGCTGGAAGCGGTAAAACATCTGTGTTGGTTGCCCGGGCTGGTTGGTTGCTTGCACGAGGAGAAGCTGCACCAGAACAAATCCTGTTGCTGGCGTTTGGACGCAAAGCAGCCCAGGAGATGGATGACCGCATCCGTGAGCGTCTGCATACGGATGAGGTCACCGCACGGACGTTCCATTCACTCGCGTTGCACATTATTTCGCAAGGTAGCAAAAAAGTTCCAACGGTGAGCAAGCTTGAAAATGATGCTATCGCGCGCAACAAACTCTTTATAACAACCTGGCGTCAGCAGTGCAGTGAGAAAAAGGCTCAGGCTAAAGGTTGGCGACAATGGTTAGAAGAAGAAATGCAGTGGTCTGTACCCGAAGGTAACTTCTGGGATGACGAAAAATTACAGCGCCGTCTGGCTTCCCGGTTGGATCGCTGGGTTAGTTTGATGCGTATGCATGGCGGAGCACAGGCGGAGATGATTGCTAATGCTCCGGAGGAGATCCGTGATCTGTTCAGTAAACGCATAAAGCTAATGGCGCCGCTGCTCAAGGCCTGGAAGAGTGCCCTGAAGGATGAGAATGCCGTCGATTTCTCCGGGTTGATCCATCAGGCTATTGTCATTCTGGAGAAGGGGCGGTTTATCAGTCCGTGGAAACATATTCTGGTCGATGAATTTCAGGATATTTCCCCTCAGCGCGCCGCCCTGTTAGCCGCCTTGCGTAAGCAAAACTCGCAGACCACGCTGTTTGCCGTGGGAGATGACTGGCAGGCCATTTACCGGTTCAGCGGAGCACAGCTTTCTCTGACAACCGCATTCCAGCAAAATTTTGGTGAGGGCGATAGCTGTAATCTGGATACGACTTACCGTTTTAATAGCCGTATTGGCGAAGTCGCAAACCAGTTTATCCAACAAAACCCACACCAGCTCACAAAACCGCTGAACAGTCTGGCGACCGGTGATAAAAAAGCCGTCACGTTGCTCGACGAAAGCCAGTTAGATCTGTTGCTGGATAAGCTGTCGGGTTTTGTAAAAGCCGAAGAGAGAATTCTGGTGCTGGCGCGATACCATCATCTCAAACCTGCCAGCCTGGACAAAGCGGCCACCCGCTGGCCCAAGCTGCAGTTGGATTTTATGACTATTCATGCCAGCAAAGGGCAGCAGGCGGATTACGTCATTGTTATGGGGCTTCATGAAGGGAATGACGGTTTCCCGGCTCCGGCCCGCGAGTCGATTATGGAGGAGGCGTTACTCCCGGCTGTTGAAGATTTTCCTGATGCAGAAGAGAGACGGTTGCTGTATGTGGCGCTAACGCGTGCGCGGCATCGGGTATGGCTACTGTTTAGCAAAGACGCGCCATCATGCTTTGTTGATGAGCTTAAGCAATTAGACGTTCCGGTGACCCGGAAACCCTGAAAAGCAGGCGGCAGTTGCCGCCTGCTTAGCGTTTATTTGAGGCGTTCTGCAAGATAACGGGCGTAATCCGGGATCAGGATATCTGTTGCGTCGTTGAAGTTTGGCGACTGGATAATAAAATCAGCCGTTGACACGTTGGTGGCGACTGGAATGTTCCAGACCGTGGCCAGGCGTAGCAGGGCTTTGACATCAGGATCGTGGGGAACGGCGTTGAGCGGATCCCAGAAGAAAATCAGCACATCAATTTTCCCTTCTGAAATCAGCGCACCCACCTGCTGGTCACCCCCCATTGGGCCGCTCAGCATGGCGTTGACGTCCATTCCTGTCGCGCGTTGAATTAAGTTTCCTGTTGTTCCTGTTGCATACAGAACGTGTTTTTCCAGTAATGGCTGGTGGCGTTCAACCCAGCTCATCAACATCTTTTTGCAGTGATCGTGTGCGACCAACGCAATATGTTTCTGCGCTGGCAATGTGCGAGTCGTTAATTCCATAGTACAGCTCCCAAGTTAACCTTGTTACAGAGTACTGGAAGCACTTGACGCTGCAAGAGAAAGACAAAAAAAATGCGTATACGAACATAAATGTCACGATGGGGGTTGTTTCTCCGCCCATTGTAAGAAGTTACTTCGCGTTTGTGCGTCAGCCTGTTGAAACCAATATTTTAAGCGCTGCTCGGTCAGTGTTTGCGACTGAGGCGGCACGCGATCCAGTTCAGACACTCCGGAAAGCAGCGAACTGTCATCGGCCATCATCGTGGCAAATTGTGGTAAAGAAGCATGCTTAGCCGCTTTGTTATAGCGCTCTGTTTCCATTTCATAATCTACGATTTTTGCGGTGGACGTGATTGACAGAATATCCAGCTTAACCGGTATAGGCATGGAGTCCCCATCCAGCAGTTCTACGCGCGGGGCATCATCAAAATGCGTTGCATCCCGCTCGTTGCTCAGGCGTGGGAGGTGGAAATTAACCTGACTGACGAGTTGGGTATCAAAGCTGATGACCAACGGAGGCGAAATATACAGACGTTCTTCGTGGCTGGACAGGCGAATGGTTTTTTCTACGCGAAACACGAGCTGGTGCCGACCATTTTCCAGCTCAATACTGTCGGCACCACGCAGTAATGAGCTGGAGACTTTTTTTCCGTCCAGTACCAGAAGGTCAATATCATTGGACAGACGTAAAGAGGTAGCAAAAACGGTTGCCGGCAAACATAGGGCAATCAAGGCTGTCACAATGCCGGCTTTCATAGGTTTCTCCTGTCCAGAAAATATCTCTATAAGATGTATCTAAATTTTTCGATAATCATGTTTACTAACATATAGACATATTTTTGAGTTTAGCTCTCATGCGCCAGTATGGGATGAATGGTTGCAAAGTCAGGTTTGTCGTACACTTTGCTAAACAGCCTGGAGGAAAACGATGAAAGAGACCGATATTGCTGGCATTTTGACAACGACCCGTACGATTGCGCTGGTGGGGGCAAGCGATAAACCCGATCGTCCAAGCTATCGGGTGATGAAATATTTACTCGATCAGGGCTATCACGTTATTCCTGTTTCACCGAAGGTTGCCGGAAAAACGCTGCTGGGGCAGCAGGGTTATGCGACGCTGGCAGATGTACCAGAGAAAGTGGATATGGTAGATGTCTTCCGTAATTCTGAAGCGGCGTGGGGTGTTGCTCAGGAGGCAATTGCCATCGGAGCGAAGACGCTATGGATGCAGCTCGGCGTGATTAACGAGCAGGCAGCCGTGCTGGCTCGCGATGCAGGGATGACGGTGGTGATGGATCGCTGCCCGGCGATTGAGATCCCGCGGTTGGGACTGGCGAAGTAAGGCTGATCTGTAGCCGAACAAAACGCACAGGCCCGATTAGCGAATCGCCATCGGGCCTGTGTTAGCATCAATTGCGCAGGCGCGGGGCCTGAAGCTGTTTTCGAATTGTTCGCGCCAGTTCATCCATCGACGGTTGTTCCGGATGTTCTTCCTGTAGCTCACTACTCAGCTGTGCTTCGGCCAGATACGTATGCACTGGCAGACCATTATCGTCTTCCATCACCACGTGATACCAGGGAGCGGCGCGAAGTTCGTCGTTAACCGCCAACTCATCGGCTGACGGTTGATCAAGCGAATATTCCGGGTCGATATCCACGACCACTCCGAGGTAACCTAACAGGGAATGGCGGACCTGCTGGCCGATACCGAATTTGCTGGCAATCATAGTCACCTCCCGGGAAATAGATACCCTTTATGTAAGGGTAATATTCCACTTTTCAAGTTACATGATGCGACAGGCAAACCCTTTCAGATACAGCCCTTCCGGGTAGGTAGCGATCACCGGGTGATCGGCGGCCTGACGGAACTGCTCTATAAATTGTACATCACGACCAGCATCTATTGCGGCATCAGCGATGATTTTCTGAAATAAATCGGTGGTCATTAGCCCTGAGCAGGAGAAAGTCAGCAGCACACCGCCAGGATTGAGCAACTGAATAGCCAGCATATTGATGTCCTTATAGCCGCGGCAGGCACCCATCAACTGGCTTTTGTTTTCGACAAATTTCGGCGGATCCATCACGATGACGTCGAATTTCTCACCACGATCGCGATAAGCACGCAGAAGTTTGAACACATCATCACGCACGAACTCAGCTTTACTCAGATCCAGCTTGTTCAGTTCCACGTTCTGGCGGGCAATATCGAGCGCTTCCTGAGAGGTGTCAACGCTGACGACCTGACGGCATCCGCCCATTAATGCTGAGACCGCAAAGCCGCCGGTATAAGAGAAACAGTTCAGTACACGCTGATTTTCCACATAACGACGCGTGGCCAGGCGGCTGTCGCGTTGATCGAGGTAATAGCCGGTTTTGTGACCATGCTGAATATCAACCAGCAGCTTCATTCCGTGCTCTTCAATTGGCAGCAGGGCTGGCGGAAGCTCACCCGTTACTGGCCCTTGAGTCAGCTCCATACCTTCTTTTTTACGCACGGCCACATCGCTACGGTCATAAATGGCGCAGTCCGGGAAAACAATTTGCAGAGCGCTAATCAGCGCGGCGCGTTGGTATTCAGCCCCCGCACTGAGCAACTGTAACACCAGGAAGTTGTCGAAGCGGTCAATGGTGATGCCCGGCAGGCCATCGGATTCTCCGGCGATCAGACGGTAACTGTCCAGACCGTCTTTTTTTGCCAGCCAGTCACGCCATGTCTGCGCCTGCTGCAGACGACGAGTGAAGAAATCAATATCGATGGACTCAGACTTGTCGAATGTCCAGACGCGTGCACGGATCTGCGACGCGGGTGAGTACGCGCCGCGTGCTAACCATTTACCCTGATGGTCAACAATATCGATGGTTTCACCGAGGTTGGCTTTACCTTCCATACGTGCGACAGCACCGGAAAATACCCACGGATGGCGGCGCAGTAATGATTTTTCGCGCCCTTTGGCTAACACTAAACGTACACTCATAATTTACTATTCTGTCAATTCAAAGAAATGGGCGCCATTGTCCTGAGTTTTACGCATATTTGCAACGCGCGCTGTGATGATAAGGAGAACCGCAATGTCGAAAGTCTGCATAATCGCCTGGGTCTATGGCCGGGTTCAGGGGGTAGGATTTCGCTACACCACCCAGCATGAAGCACAACGGCTGGGGTTGACCGGCTACGCGAAGAATATGGATGACGGCAGCGTAGAGGTTGTCGCCTGTGGTGAAAGCGACCGGGTAGAACAACTGATGAAGTGGTTGAAAGCCGGGGGGCCGAGCAGCGCCAGGGTTGACCGGGTTCTTAGTGAACCACATCGTCCTGGCGACGAGCTAAAGGGATTTAGTATCCGCTATTAAATACATTTCACCGGTTTCGGCAGGCCGGCAATTTTAGTCGCCTGCTTGGCCGGACCTTTCGGGAACAGGCGGTAGAGATAACGGCTGTTGCCTTTCTCTTCGCCAAACTTGTTGGCCATTGCTTTTACCAGCATGCGGATAGCGGGGGAGGTATTAAACTCCAGATAAAACTCGCGGACAAAACGCACCACTTCCCAGTGTTCCGCGGAGAGCGTAATGCCTTCGTTTTCGGCGATTCTCTCCGCCAGCGCCTCGCTCCACAGCGTGGTATCTTTCAGATAGCCTTCGCTATCGGTACTGATTTCTTTACCTTCAAAGATCAACATAATTCGTCACTGCGTTAGTCAAACTGGCGGCAGTTTACCAAAAAAGAAAGCCCCGCATAAGCGGGGCTGGATAATGCGTGTGGACATCTTAATCGCGGCTGGCGAAGCCCAGAATACTCAGCAGGCTGACGAAGATGTTGTACAGCGAAACATACAGGCTAACGGTGGCACGAATATAGTTGGTTTCACCGCCGCGGATGATATTGCTGGTTTCAAACAGGATTGCGCCTGAAGAAATCAGAATGAACACCGCGCTGATTGCCAGATGTAATGCTGGCAGTTGCAGGAAGATATTGGCAACCATACCAATCAACACCACTACAACACCCGCCATCAGCATACCGCCGAGGAAGGACATATCTTTACGCGTGGTCAGCACATAGGCCGAGCAGCTGAAGAAGACCAGCGCCGTACCGCCCAGCGCCATGGCGATAACATCACCCATGCCTGCGGACAGGTATGTATTCAGCATCGGTCCCAAGATGTAGCCCAGGAAGCCAGTGAAAGCGAACGCTGACAAAATACCAACCGGTTTATCTGCCGTTTTGTAAGTCAGGAACATCAGGCCATACATACCCACCAGCGTCAGGATAAGTCCCGGAGAAGGTAACATCAGTACGGTACTGGCGGTCGCAGTGATCGCTGAAAACGCCAGCGTCAGGCTGAGCAGGAAATAGGTATTGCGCAGCACCTTATGCGTGCTGAGTAGCGATGTACGCTCGCGCGAAGAACTAATAATACGATCCATGAGTCACTCTCTTATGACAGATGTAATTAATGATGGAGGATAATGAAATCAAGGGGAATGACACAGCGGTTTTACCCATCTTTACGCATTTTAGCCCGCCAGACTTAAGCATATTATTTCAACAAAAGTTCCCGAATTAGATGTTAGCACTGTATGTGCAAAAATGTCAGATCGCTATCTACCAGGTAACTGAAAAATATTGCGTTATTCCTGAATCTCTTTGACAGTGACAGCGGTGTCTACATAAAACAGAGCAATAAGGTAAAGGGAATGATTCAACATAAATCGAAGATATTGACGTTTACGCTGTTGGCTGTCTGTTTGATGTCTATAAACGGCGCGGCGAGGGCGGCAAATGTTCCCGCAGGAACACTACTGGCAGAAAAACAGGAACTGGTCAGAAACAACGGCAGTGAGCCGGCATCGCTGGATCCGCATAAAGTTGAAAGCAACGTTGAGTTTAATTTAATCAGCGATATGTTCGACGGTCTGGTGGCTGTCAAGCAGGATGGGTCTATCGAACCCCGTCTAGCCGCGTCCTGGGAGAATAAAGGCAACGCTGTCTGGACCTTCCATTTACGCCCGGGCATAACCTGGTCAGATGGATCTGCTATTACCGCACAGGATGTCGTCTGGAGCTGGCAGCGTCTGGTTTCGCCGCAAACGGCTTCACCTTATGCTTCGTATCTGGGCAACATGCACGTTGCGAACGCGGTTGATATTGCCCAAGGGAAAAAAGATCCCGCTACGCTGGGAGTCAAAGCCCTGGATGATACCACGCTGGAAATTACCCTGACGCAACCGACGGCGGCGTTTCTGGCGATGCTGGCGCATCCATCTCTGGTCCCGCTGGATAAAGTGTTGATAGGTCGTTTTGGCGATAAGTGGACCCGGCCAGAGCATTTTGTCAGCAGCGGGCCGTACAAATTATCGCAGTGGGTGGTTAATGAGCGCATCGTTGCCGAGCGTAACCCACATTACTGGGACGATCGGCATACGGTTATTAATAAAGTTACTTATTTGCCTATTAGCTCAGAGTCTGCTGACGTAAATCGCTATAAGGCCGGTGAAATCGACATTGTGTATAGCGTACCGGTTAACCAGTTCACGCAACTGAAAGAAACAATGGGGGATGAACTGCATGTCTCGCCTCAGCTTTCAACGTATTACTATCAGTTCAATACAACCCGCGCGCCGTTTAATGATCCGCGCGTGCGCCGGGCGCTGAATATGGCGTTGGATAAAGACATCATTGCGCAAAAGGTGATGGGGCAGGGGCAGCGAGCAGCGTGGGTTATCAGCCAGCCGGAAATAGGTGGGGTGAAACTGCATGCGCCGGAGTATGCGTCATGGCCGCTCGAAAAACGTATTGCTGAAGCCAAAAAACTGCTGGCTGAAGCCGGTTTTGGTCCTGAGCATCCGCTTAGCTTAAATCTGCTCTACAACACCTTCGAAACGCACCAGCGTATTGCGATTGCCGCATCGTCGATGTGGAAGAAAAACCTTGGCGTCGAGGCGAAGCTGCAAAACCAGGAATGGAAAACCATGCTGGACACTATGCACACCGGTAATTTTGACGTCGTGCGCTATGCGTGGATAGCCGACTATGATGATGCCTCAAGTTTCCTCAATATCTTCCGGACCGGTGATAGCGAGAACACCACTAAGTACAGTAACCCCGCCTTTGATGAAGCGATGCGTAATGCGGCGAAAGCAAGTTCACTGGAAGAACGCGGCAAATACTATCAGCAGGCTGAAGACCTTTTAGGTGAGGATGTGCCCGCGATTCCGGTTTACCACTATGTCCGCACGCATCTGGTGAAGCCGTGGGTGGGGGGATTTGCGCCGGATAACCGGGGAAATTACTACACCAAAGATATGTACATCAAAAAACATTAAGCGCTATAGCCGGTATTCGTGCTGATTAAATGGTCAATCTGTTGTTATTTCAGTCGATTAACAACATTTTGGCTATTTTTCAGGCAAACGAACACATTGGTGCTTTACAGGTCCGTTCGGGATGTTTATAGTGCGCCTCATTGGAAGCGTGGCCGAGCGGTTGAAGGCACCGGTCTTGAAAACCGGCGACCCGAAAGGGTTCTAGAGTTCGAATCTCTACGCTTCCGCCAAACATGAAAAGGGGTTACCGAAAGGTAACCCCTTTTTGCTTTTGAGAAAGATTTAAAACAGGGTGTCGTGAATGTCGGTGGTGCCGAAGCGCATTACATGCTCTATATTTGGCAAGTAAACTGAATAACGTAAGCAGCCATCATATTTTCCAGCCCAGCCTGAGTGAGCTATGGTAATCCCTGATATCACTTGAAATGACTGGTGTAGAAACTTCTTCAAAAACAAAGCCCTCCACATTTAGGTGTGAGGGCTTGTAATCGTTAATTGTTAAATTTACCTAAGTAGACGATAGCGGTGTTATCTGAGATGAATAATGAATAATATTCATTAGATGATACAGGTTTAATTCCTTTGTTAATCATATCTGCAAATTGATTTTTGCTGTCATTCACATCAGTATAACCATGTCGTGTTTGTGTTAATCCTTTATTGATCAATTGAAAGGACGCTAAGAATTCAGTGGCTGGGAAAACGAAGTAACCTATGAGCGGTTTGCTCTCTACTATTAGCTTTGCTCTTTCATTTATATTTAATTGACCGACAGTACCAATAGATACGATGTTTTTATGATTGGCAATATCTTGCGCAATCATGTTAAAAACAAAATCTTCGTATTCTTGTTGTGATTTCATTGTGTTGCTTAGTTGAGCACTAAAAGCAAGTGAAGCAATAACCGGTATCAATGCTGCATATTTAAAGCGTGGAGCAAAATGCATAATGGGTATAGCAATTATAACCAATATGACTGAAAATGATACTAAGGTACGGGGGAGTACCGGTGCATCCTGAAGTAATATAGTTGGCCCCATAAGAGATATAATGAATATTAAAAAAGACAATCCACTATACAAAATAAAGGATACTATACTCCCTATGTTTGTGCGATAAGAAATGAGCATAAACACCAGGCTAATTAGTATCGGAATAGCAAAGTAAATGTAAACAGGGTGGTAAAAATATGAAAGGGTTATTGCTTTTAAAGAGGTTAATGTTCCGATTAGGTGCTCAAATCCTCCCTTATCCAAAGATATTAACTCTGAGCGCGAGTTGTGTTTTGGAGAGAAGAAAATCATGTAGATAAGATAAAATGAGATAAATAAAATTGTTTTTTTAAATAAAAATATTACCGATTCTTTGATATGTGTCTGTTTTTTTATTGCGATAATTATTACGTCAACAGCCAGCAAACCGATGAAAATATTTGCACACGGTTGATACAATGTTAAGGATAATACACCCGCTATCAACTTTATTGCTATCTCTAGTGTCAAGTTTTTATTTTGGTATGTATATGCCACTACAGCCACGAAAAAGGAAATAGACATTCCCAGGCTATCGTATCTATAAGCGATATTTTGCAGGATAAATGGGTTGAATATTAAAAGTGCGGCAACTATTTTAGCGTTAGGCACATCTGATTTAATCAAATGTTTACTAAGTGCAAGTGAAGATGCTCCTAAGAGAATGCAGGACGCGATCATGGTATAAGGAAATAAATCTAGATTGTAGTGGCCACTTGCAGAAAAAATTCTTGCTATAACATCCGCAAAAGGTCGACCTAAACCTCGCCAGCCGTAGTTTCCAGTGATCGATCTGTCTAAATCATCTCTATAATATATTCCAGCTTGAATTAGAGGGTAAATAAATAGGAGAGCCAGTCCTGAATAAATAAAAAATAATTTTTTATCGAATTTAGAAAACATGTTAAATCCCATCTTGTTTTTTAACTATGTAGCGCGGTCTTTGTTTGGTTTCAATATATATTCTACCTATGTACTCCCCGAGTACACCGATTCCAATTAACTGAATACCGCCCAGGAAAAGAATTGAAACAATAATAGATGGATATCCCGCTACCGGATTGCCCCAAAATATTTTGTCTATAATCATCCATGCGCCGAATAAGAAGGATAAAGTGGCGACAAAAAAACCAATGTAAGTCCAAATTCGGAGTGGGAACGTTGAAAAGCTGGTAATACCTTCGAGTGCGAGATTCCACAATTTCCAGCCATTAAACTTTGATTTACCGGCTATGCGGCCTGCTCGAGTGTACTCCACTACGTCAGTACGACCTCCCACCCAGCTAAGAACACCCTTCATAAAGAGATTACGTTCCGGCATGAGTTTGATATTTTCTACGACATCGCGGGACATGAGTCTGAAGTCACCAACGTTCTCTTCGATCTTCGGGTCGCTTATTTTATTGTGCAATTTATAGAACCATTCAGCGGTTTTTCGCTTAAGTTTGCCATCTGTAGAACGGTCCGCACGCTTTGCCAGTACAATATCTGCACCCGATAACCATTTATTTATCATCAATGGAATTGTTTCAATTGGATCCTGTAGGTCGACATCGATTGGGATAACGGCTTCGCCAGTGGAACATTCCAGGCCTGCAAATATGGCGGCTTCTTTTCCAAAATTACGTGTGAATGAAACGGGAACAACGAGCGAATCAGATAAGGCAAGGGCATTAATAATTGATTCTGTAGCATCTTTGCTACCGTCGTTGATAAACACAATTTCAACATCGTACTTTTTTAGTTCTTCGTATCCTCGCACCGTCTTGTAGAAAATAGGTATTGTATCTTCTTCATTGAAGACTGGCACTATCAGAGAAATTTTCATTTCGGATCCCTAAAAACAACAAATTTAGAGTATACAAACCCACATACTAAGCTGATTGAGGAGAACTCAATCAGCGTTATGAGTGGGGAAATGCTAAAGCGATCGGAAATCTGACCGGAGATGAAACTCAACAACCCCATAAAACCAACAAACAGTATGTATCCTCTGCTGGTGGCTTTTGCATTGAAGGTGAATTTTGCGTTAGCAAAAAATGAAAATGTTACTGCGCATAAGAATGCCACTACATTGCTCACAGCTTGGTCATTTTTCATGATGTACACCATGATGCCGAACACGGCCCAATGCAATGCCGTGTTTACGATTCCGACGGAAATGTAGCGAGAAAGTAGTTTTATCATGATTAAAAACGCTTAACAGGAAGGAAGGGAGTTTAACATTGATGTAAAACCAGATCGACATGTTGACGCCAGTCAGCGCAGTAAGCAGAGTCATTTGGTGATGATAAAGGGGCTGTAAAT
Source organism: Citrobacter sp. B72 (assembly GCF_016894305.1). NCBI lineage: Bacteria > Pseudomonadati > Pseudomonadota > Gammaproteobacteria > Enterobacterales > Enterobacteriaceae > Citrobacter > Citrobacter sp. B72. The sequence continues at coordinate 3,069,855 of NZ_CP069801.1, read as the reverse complement.
GCCACAGCCACGTCATCTGTAAGAATAGGTTGCCGAAAGCCCCCCGCTTTTTGCTTTATACTTTTGGCGCAAGTCAGCTGATATAAGGAGATTATGATGATAAAAGTTGGCACCTTGCTGGCGCTAAGCATTCTGTCATTGTCGGCGTACGCAGCAACGACTGGGCTAAACAGTCCAGTGCCGGGCGTATTGTGCGATAAAACCATCTGTGCCGATGAACACGGTTTGTCGGTGGCGTTGACCACGAAATATCTTGGCAAGCAGCAGGGCGAAAAACTGGCAGCTGCCGGACAGTTCGATACCTCGGCTTTTACATTCCGCGGTGGCCTGTTTTGTGACACCAACGAACGTTTGTGTCGGGATGACCGCTATTTCGGCACCGACGGTAAGCGCAGCGGTAAAATAAACACCCATTACACCGCGTTATTGTTCGGAAAGGTCGACAAGCCCTGACAATCTCTGACGTGTCCCCAGCCTGTATTGCGGGGGCACTACAACACTAACTCTCAAAAATGAGAGGCCGATCCTCTGAGCAGGACTTTTGTCCTCAATCACCTCACAAACGTCTGGTTACAATCCCTGCATATCTTCAATACCCATAATTCAGGAATTGTTATGACTGCACATATTAATGCCAGGCCAGGTGATTTCGCGCCAACCGTTATTATGCCGGGCGATCCGCTCCGCGCTAAATTTATTGCCGAAAATTATCTAATGGATTACCGCGAAGTCACCAATGTACGTAATATGCTGGGTTATACCGGTTTATATTTTGGGCAACCTGTTTCGGTGATGGGACATGGAATGGGCATTCCTTCAATGACGCTTTATGCCCATGAACTGGTACATGATTTTGGTGTGCAAAGAATTATTCGCGTCGGCAGTTTAGGGGCAACACAACATCATGTCAAAATGCGCGATATTATCCTGGCCGTCGCCGCCGGAACGGATTCAGTCACAAATTTAAAACGTAGCGCAGGCTATGCGATGGCAACATCCGCCTATTTCCCATTATTGCAGCAGGCGTGGACGCTGGCACAGAAGGCCGGTATCGATATTAAAGTCGGCAATGTTTTCAGCGGCGATCTTTATTACGATCCTGACGAAAATTTAATACCGGCATTGGAAAAGTTCGGTGTGCTGGGTGTAGATATGGAAGTAGCAGGCTTATACGCTTTAGCGCATCAGTTTAATATTGAAGCGCTGGCTATTTTAACTGTCTCCGATCATTGCCTGACCGGAGAAGAAACAACCGCAGAAGAACGACAATTGACCTTTAACAACATGATTGAGCTGGCGCTAAATACTGCTGTTACCGCTTAGTTCCGGCTTTTAATTGAACCAATCAGAGATGGCATTATATGAAGAATAAAATAGCACTTACGCTGATTAGTTTTCTGGCAAATTTTATTATGGCAGGGTTTGCCAGTCAGTTCGGTATGCTAATCGAACCGATTGCAGTACGCTACGGTGCCGATGTGAATACCGTTGCTTCGATATTTTCGTTGCTCAATGGTGGAGCATTAGCCGGCACTATCGCCGCCTTTTTCCTGATTGAGAAAATCGGTGTGAAGCGTATGACGCTCATTATCTATTCGATAGTGTTCCTTTGCGCTCTGGTAATGCATTTAAGCCCTGGCTTATGGCCTGTGATGGTCGCCATGACCCTGGTGGGTTTGTGCGGTGGGATCGGTCTGTGCGTGGCGGGAACGATTGTGGTATCGGTCTGGCAGGATCGTATTCAAAGTACGATGCTGGTGGTGCAGGACGCCACTTTCAACGTTGCGGGCGTGGTTTTTCCGCTGATCACGACCTTCGCCCTGACGCACAATATGTCGTGGAGTTACAGCTATCTGAGCGTGGGTATGGTGGCCTTACTCACGCTGGGCGTTGTAGCGCTCACCCGCTTTACTGCCTGCGAGGCGGCTCCCACGGCAGATCGGACAGACAAGGTAAAATCGGAGTGGAATCCAGGGATCATCAGCGGAGGCATTGGCCTGTTCTTAGGTATGCTGGCGCTGTACACCTTCCTGACCTGGGCACCATTATTTGTGAAGAACAAATTTGGCATTCCCTTTGAAGAAGCAGGTAATATTATTACGCAATACTGGGGCGCTGCGCTGGTCGGAGCATTAGTATCAACCGTCATTGTTTCTCGGGTGAAGATACATTATTTCCTGCTAAGTATTATTCTGCTGGCTAGCATTATTACTACAATTATCGTCACGAAGGATAATATCTCAGGACTTGATTATCTGGCCTACAGTTACGGGTTTGTCTGTGCTGCGCTGTATAACTCATTTATTGCCTACGGTGTTTCTTTCGTGAAGCGCGCGAGCAGTCAGAACGTTTCTTATATTTTAATTAGCGGCAGTGCCGGGGCAATGTTTAGTCCGGCGATCAGCGCGCTCATGGAAAAAACAATGGGATTACAGAAAATTATGTACGCAATACCGGTGTTGTATTTAATTATCTTTGTCATGTTAATGGTGACATTAAAACTCAAACGTAATTAAAAGCACTAATAACACTTACCTCTTTAATTAAATAGCCAGTCGCCACACTATTTATATGGTGGGGCGATACTCAACCTTACTCAAAGGAATTGAAAAATGCTGAAAAAGAATAAATTAATGATTAAAAAAACAATCCTGGGTGCAGTAGTGGCAATAAGCTGTATGCAAGCATTCGCGGCTGATTATACCGATGGCAACATCCGTAAAAATGATTTTAACTGGATGCAGATGAACTTAATGCAAAGTGTGGATGCGAAAGTGCCATATGGTATTCGTAATGATACCTATCTGGAACTGGAGTTTGGTGCACGCTCTGGCATTATCGATCTGTACGGTTATGTGGATTTCTTTGATATTTTGGATCGCGAACAGGACGATCGTCATGGGGGGGATAACTTCTTTGCCAAGATATCTCCGCGTTTTTCCCTGGACGCCATTTTTAATAAAGATTTATCCGTTGGGCCGTTTAACGAATTCTATATTGCAACGGTAAATAACATTGGCGACCGGGAATTATTTGAACATTACGTTGGCCTGGGTACAGATGTGAAGGTCCCGTGGTTTGGTCTGGTGGGAATGAACATCTATGCGCACTATGTTCGTGAAAACTACGGTGCGGATAACGAAGGAAAGTGGGATGGCTATATGTTCTCGACTAACTGGTCGACGCCATTCTATACCTTTTCCAACGGCAGTTATCTGAACTATCAGGGGTACTTTGACTACCAGTTCGCCGCGAATAAGATTGCTAATCAACCGTTATACAGCAATAACGCAATTGAATGGTATAACGGTATCTACTGGCATTCAGAGCATTATGCAGTCGGTTATGGCCTGAAGTATTTCCGTAACATGGCATTGATGGAAAACCACGGCGGAGCAGGGCGTACCACCGGGCTCGGTCACTATTTCAGCCTCACCTATAAGTTCTGATTGCGCCGAAATGACACACCAATATTCTGTTAACGAGAGTTGGTGTGTCAGTCAATGATGTCATTGCCGAGAAATTTACGCAGCCCATCCAGATCCTTAATTTCCAGTCCTTGCTTCGTTCGCGTTACCAGCCCGGCATCCGTCAGCGCTTTAACCGCCCGCCGATAGACCCGGTCGGTTGTGCCGAATCGCTCAGCTTCCTGGTATTTTTTATGGAAACCATCCATCGGCTGCTTGTTCTGATGCTGGCGATACAGGTCATACGCCACGTTATGTACGATAGGGTAGAGCATCCGGTGCAGGAAGATTTCCAGCATATCCTGATAATCAATCGCCATTGCACTGGCAAAAAATATTGCCAGTCTGGGGTGCTGATTCAGCGCTTCTTCCAGACGGTCACAGCTGCACACCGCTACGGTCAGTGGTTCTTCCGCGACGATATCAAGCTGGCAGCGATACCCGGTAAAAAACTCCATTTCACCAAACAGCTGCTCGTCGCATTCCATGGCGCCCAACTGGAATCGGCGGCCATTCTCCGCGCTATAACGCAGCGAAATTCTTCCGGATTGCACCATGATCAGTCGATCGACAACCTGTCCCTGGCGGTATAGATACTCATCTTCCTGGATAATCTGCGTTTCAGAGAGCAGTTCCTGAAATATCTTCTCAATCAAGGCATCATCCTGCTGCCAGATGTTGTGAAAACGACCTTTCGTGAGGGGTTTAAGCTGCATGACTCAACGTCTTATTGTTTGAGATAATTCTTATCTCAGAATGTATGCCATCTGCTGGGCAATGTCATTAAGAGCGCGGGGCGGATAATAAAAGGACCAGCACCATGCTGGTCCTGACACACTACGGATGGCTGATAAAGCGAGACAGGCGCTGGCGCAGCAGGCGGTTTTCCTGGCGTAACTGAGCGTTCTCCTCCAGCAACGTCAGCGCAACGGCAATCCCTGGCCAGTCAAGTTCCAGCTCCTGACGCAGGCGCACCGCGCGACGCATGACTGTCAGCGCATGATCGTCAAACGTCTCGTCTTCATGGGGTTCTATCACCCCTAAGCCGACAATCTCATGCAGTTCTTCTTCTGACACACCGGTGTACAGACAAAATTCGGTAATGGTAAAAGTGACGGTAACGTTAGCCATTATGCTTTCCCCCACTCTTTGCGCGGATCAAAGGCCTTTTGTGCATCCGCCAGTTGTTGCCACAGGGCGGCACTGGCGTCGTCAGGTTTCGGTGGCATGACGATCTTTATCACCGCATACAAATCGCCGGTATGTTTTTTACTTACCAGACCCTTGCCCTTAATGCGTAGCCGCTGACCGGCCTGACTGCCTGCAGGAATGGTCAGCAGGATGCTCTCTTTCAGCGTCGGAACGGTTACTTTCGCACCCAGCGCAGCTTCCCATGGCGCGAGGGGAACGACAACTTCCAGATCCTGATTAACGATATCGAACAGCGGATGCGGTGCAATATGAATCACCAGCCACAAATCACCGTTCGGCCCACCGTTTTCGCCGGGGGTGCCCTGGCCTTTCAGACGGATACGCTGACCGTTACCGACGCCAGCCGGAATTTTCACATTCAGCGTTTTAGGAATTTCTCGTTCTACCATGCCAAACGCATTATAGACTGGCAGGTTGTAACTGATAGTGCGGCTATGTTCAGTAAGCGTTTCTTCGAGGAATACGGCAACTTCAATTTCGATATCGTGCCCGCGGCTGGCAGGGCGCTGGCGCGACTGGTGCGCACGCTGGCCAAAAATGGAGGAGAAGATATCGTCGAAATCTTCGGCGCTGTAGCTTTGATTCTCTCCTTGCTGGAATTGACGGCTGAACTGTGGGTCGTTGCGGTGCTGCCACAGCTGGTCGTACTCGGCGCGTCGCTGCTCATCACTCAATACTTCCCAGGCTTCTGCAACCTCTTTAAACCGGGCCTCCGCGTCAGTCTCTTTGCTGACATCTGGATGATATTTACGGGCGAGTCGACGATAGGCGGTCTTGATTGTCTTGAGATCGTCTGTCGGTTTCACGCCCATAATGGCGTAATAATCCTTTAATTCCATAGCGTTCTCTCGTGTAAATCAACACTTGCAGAAGGTGAAACCTGACAACAGGTATCACCGCTACTTTTAGGGTAATCCTGATAACGGCGTATGCCAACCGGGAAGGGAGGATATTGCGATAAACGATGCAGGCATTGCACCACCAACAGCGCAGTTGAGGTTACGTCATCTGTTGTGTGGTGCGAAAAATGAGATTAGCTAAACATCAGGATTTGCTTATCAGGAAGCGGACCGTATCAGCATAGTTTTGCACGAATGCATTAAGGTCATCTGACTTCAGTCCTTTTGGATTGATCATATATTTTCCGTTGATAAAAATGGCGGGCACACCGGTTAAATCAACTGCCTTCGCCATTTCTTGCTGCTTAGCGGTCAGTGATTTCACGGCAAAGCTATTCCATGCCGCATCATAATCACTGGCGCTGACGCCCGCGCTGATAAATACGTTACGAATATCCTCCGCTGTTTTAACGGTTTGTTTTTTCTGAACGGCATCAAAAAGCAACGGCTTAACTTTATCTTGTACGTTCAACAGCATGGCGACGGACCAGGCGTGGGTCATGTCTTGCCCCAGCGGACCTAAAAAGTCGACGTGGTATTCGGTGAGTTTGACATCTGCAGGCAATACTTTTTTCACGTTATCAGTGATTTCAAAAACTTCATCGTACTGATAACAGGAAGGGCAATAGAATGAGAAAAACTTCAGTGCGGCTGGAGCGGAAGCGACAGGTTTTTCCAGTGAGATATACTCTTTGCCGTCGGTAAATGATGCTGCCTGAGCGCTAACTGTAAAAAGTAACCCAATCAGGGGTAATAAATATCTTTTCATTTCCATATACTCTAAATAACATTTAATAAACAAATTATCTGCTAATGAATACGTTATTCATTGCGTCTGAATATAATAAGGTAATTCTCTGGAAATGCGCTGACCCTTACTTTCATTTACGCATCAGTACGTGGTGGGCATTATTTGTGTACTGTCATGGAAATATCTACATGCACTCTTCGTAAATAGTGAATGATAACTTGCGTGATATTTTCAGGCGTACTTTTAGCAATGTTATAGTGTAATAAAAAAAGACGAAAATATGATTAATTATCATTTCGTTTTTAAAGCGTGAATTGCAGGTTGTTGCGTTAAGTTCTGCAAATAACTCCGTAGATTTTCTTTTTCTTGTCGCGCGTGAATGTATAGGGTAAGTGTCAGAGATGAGCAACCCAAATGGATATCGCTATGATCGACCACCTGGATCACCTGGTACTAACCACCAATCATGAAGAGGCTTGCGTTCGTTTCTATGTCGAGCTTTTAGGCATGAGGCTGGAAACCTTCGCGCAAGGTCGGAAAGCCTTTGTCTTTGGCAATCAGAAAATCAATCTCCACATTCGGGGAAAAGAGTTTGAACCCAAAGCCTACGCGCCAACGCCGGGGGCGCTGGATTTATGTTTTATCACCACGCGTACGCTGGAAGAGGTGATGGAGACGTTTCAAACCCACGGGGTCGAGATTATTGAAGGGCCCGTTGCACGTACCGGTGCGACAGGACCTATTCGCTCGGTGTATGTCAGGGATCCCGATCTCAATCTGATTGAAATCGCGGTATATCCAGCAGATGGCAGGACATAACTTTACAGCGTAAAGGTTGCCAAAACCTGGCGAGTGGTTAAGATAACTCGCATCAATGAGTGAGGGTATAATGGCGAAACGTCAACGGATGGGATGGTGGTTCCTCTGTCTGGCATGTGTTGTGGTGATGGTTTGCACCGCACAACGCATGGCGGGCCTGCACGCGTTGCAGATGGACACCGCCGTTACAAGCGTTGTCGCCAGCGCACAAGTGCAGACCGATGAGGCCTCACCCGTTACCCCTTGTGAACTGAGTGCGAAATCATTACTGGCTGCGCCACCAGTACTGTTTGAAGGTGCTATTCTGGTGCTGTGCCTGCTGCTGTCGTTGCTGGCGCCAGTGCGGGCGTTTCGTCTACCTTTTTTCCCACCGCGAGCCATCTCGCCGCCCACTCTCCGGGTGCATCTCCGATTTTGCGTCTTCCGTGAATGACAGAACAGCCGTTGCTGACTGTTAGATAATTATTCACGGAGAAAAACTATGATGACTGTTTTCAGGCAGGCACTGCTCTGTCTGTTATTGCTATGGCTGCCCGTATCCTGGGCGGCTGAACCCGGCTGGCTGCGTTCACCCGATAACGATCACGCCAGCGTGCGGTTACGCGCTGATACGTCCGCTGGCGGTGAAACCCGTCTGCTGCTGGATGTCAAACTGGAGGACGGCTGGAAAACCTACTGGCGTTCTCCGGGCGAGGGGGGCGTTGCGCCTGCTATCGCCTGGAAAGGGGAAATGCCCGCGGTCGACTGGTTCTGGCCAACCCTTGCTCGTTTTGAGGTCGCCAATATCACTACCCAAGGGTATCACGATAAGGTGACGTTCCCGATGGTGGTGCGCGGTAGAGCGCCCGCCACGCTTAGCGGCGTTTTGACGCTATCCACCTGTAGCAACGTTTGCCTGTTGACGGATTTTCCTTTTTCCGTGATGCCCACAGCCCAGGACCCGACTTTTGCACATGACTATGCTCAGGCGATGGGACAGATCCCACTTGCCAGCGGCCTGACCGATGCTCTGAGCGCTGGCGCACGGGCGGGAGAGTTAGTCGTCGAGGCTCGCCGTGCGGGAGGCTGGACTGAACCAGGGCTGTATCTGGATGCTGTTGATGATGCGGATTTTGGCATGCCGCAAATTCATGTTGCGGGGGAGACGTTACGCGCTACGGTACCTGTACATGACAGTTGGGGAGAAGGCGCGCCGGATCTGCGTGGTAAGTCAGTCACGCTGGTGCTGGCCGATAACGGTGTTGCCCAGGAGAGTCGTCTTGCGATTGGCGAAGCCCCGGTTGTTGAGAACGCCTCACTCCCACTGTGGCAAGTGGTGCTCATGGCACTGCTGGGTGGTTTGATCCTCAATCTGATGCCTTGTGTGTTACCGGTTCTGGGCATGAAGCTGGGATCTATTTTGCTGGTCGAGGAAAAAAGTCGTCGCCAGATCCGTCGTCAGTTCCTCGCATCGGTAGCCGGAATACTGGTCTCGTTTATGGCTCTGGCGCTATTGATGACGGTGCTGCGTTTAACCAATCAGGCCCTTGGCTGGGGGATCCAGTTTCAGAATCCGTGGTTCATTGGTGTCATGGTGCTAGTGATGCTGACGTTCAGCGCCAGCCTGTTCGGGTGGTTTGAATTCCGACTCCCTTCTGCGATGACCACCACGCTGGCGACTCACGGCGGCAACGGACTGTCGGGACATTTCTGGCAAGGTGCATTTGCGACACTGCTTGCCACGCCGTGCAGTGCCCCGTTTCTGGGAACGGCGGTGGCGGTAGCATTGACCGCTTCGCTGCCGACGTTGTGGGGATTGTTTATCGCACTTGGGCTGGGGATGAGCTTACCGTGGCTGCTGGTGGCCCTGCGTCCCGGTCTGGCGCTGCGTTTGCCGCGGCCAGGGCGGTGGATGAATATTTTGCGACGTCTGCTTGGCGTGATGATGCTGGGTTCGGCTATCTGGCTTGCGACGTTGCTGCTCCCACACTTAGGGTTTAGCGGACAAAGTAGCGCTAAAGAAAGCGTGAACTGGCAACCGCTAAGCGAGCAGGCGATTGAGGATGCGCTGGCGCAACATAAGCGCGTGTTCATTGACGTCACAGCCGACTGGTGCATCACCTGTAAGGTAAACAAATACAACGTGTTGCATAAAGAAGACGTACAGGCCGCATTGCAACAGCCGGATGTGGTGGCGCTGCGCGGCGACTGGACACTCCCTTCTGAAGCTATTACCGAATTTCTAAAAAAACGCGGCCAGGTTGCTGTGCCGTATAACCAAATTTATGGCCCCGGTCTGCCGGATGGCCAGGCGTTACCCACGTTGTTAACCCGCGATGCGGTACTGCAAACGTTGAATGATGCCAAAGGAGTAACCCCATGAAAATGATGATTGTTCTGCTGTTAACCCTGTTTTCTGCCGTCAGTATCGCGAAAGAGCCTGCGCCGTTTACCCCGGAACAGGAAAAGCAAATTGAAGCATTAATTCAGGAAGCCTTGTTTAACGATCCTAACAGCCCGCGGATTGGCGCGAAGCAGGCGAAACTGACCCTGATAAACTTCACCGATTACAACTGCCCATACTGCAAGCAGTTGGATCCAATGCTGGAAAAAATTGTGCAGAAATATCCTGACGTGGCGGTGGTGATTAAACCGCTGCCGTTTAAAGGTGAAAGTTCGGAACTGGCGGCGCGGACTGTGCTGACGACATGGCATGAGCATCCGCAACAGTCCCTGGCATTACATGAAAAATTGATGCAGAAGAAGGGCTACCATACCGACGTCAGTATCAAACAGGCGCAGGAAAAAGCGGGGGCCAGTCCGGTGACGCTGGACGCCCAAAGTGCTGAAACGCTGAGCACTAACCTGCAACTGGCGCGACTGGTGGGGGTGCAGGGAACCCCGGCAACGATTATTGGTGATGAACTTATTCCCGGCGCGGTGCCGTGGGAAACCCTTGAGGAAGTGGTAAAAGAAAAACTGGCGGCGGCCAATGCTCAGTAAACTGCGCCGCTGGTTGCGCGAAGGGCTGATCTTACTGGCGCTGTTGGCGGGGGCAATGCTGCTGATGGATGCCTGGCGCGCGCCGCAGCTCCCTGCCTCCTTTGACAGCACGCCTTTACAAACACTGGATGGTGAAACCGTCACGCTGGCGGCGCTCAGCAAAGACGAGCCGGTGTTGCTTTATTTCTGGGCTAGCTGGTGCGGCGTATGCCGCTTCACGACGCCGGAAGTCGCCAGGCTGCGTTCGGAAGGGGAAAATGTGATGACCATTGCGTTACGTTCCGGAAATGAAGCTGAGGTATCTCGCTGGCTGTCGCGTAAAGGCGTGGACTTTCCGGTCATCAATGATGCGAACGGGGCCATTTCCCGCAGTTGGGCAATCAGCGTCACGCCCACGCTGGTGGTGATGTCACAAGGTCGGGTAGTATCAACCACCAGCGGCTGGACCAGCTACTGGGGCATGAAACTTCGGTTGTGGTGGGCGAAAACGTTCTGATAAATGTGCCGGGGAAACCCGGCATTTTTTATGGCGTCGCCCTCCCCAGGAAGGCATATTTCGTTGCCTGACGAAGCAAACACAGTGATTAACGTCCAGAATCAGTCATCTTCTCTTTTCCAGGAAAGTGCAACATGACGAGTTCTTTAGCGTTTGGACCCGCCCTGGTGGTGATGATTGCCGCCACATTTGTCCTCGCCGGGATGGTGAAAGGCGTTACGGGTATGGGGTTACCTACCGTGGCTATGGGGATCCTCGGATCGCTTATTTCGCCAGTTGCCGCGGCGGCCATGCTGTTATTGCCTTCGCTGATAAGCAATTTGTTCCAGTTTGGCGGTGGTGGAAATACACGCCAATTACTCAAACGACTGTGGCCAATGCTGCTGACAGTAGTGGTGGCGACACTGCTTGCCAGCGCCTGGATTACCGGTGGTGACACCACCCGAACTCAGTTTGCACTCGGCGTAGCGCTGGTGGCCTACGCTATCTGGACGCTGGCGGGAAAGAAAATCGCGGTGGCCCCGCGGCGTGAAAAACCGTACTCCCTCGTTATTGGATTTGTGACCGGCTTATTGACCGGCGGAACCGGGGTGTTTGTGATGCCCGCCGTGCCCTGGATCCAGTCCCTCGGCTTTGAGAAAGATGAACTGGTACAGGCGCTCGGGATCTCTTTTACCTTTTCGACTCTGGCATTGGCGCTGGGTCTGTGGTGGCACAACTCGCTGCCCATACAATCGTTAAGTTTGTCGGCTTTGGCCATTGTTCCTGCGCTGATTGGCCAATGGATAGGTACCCGTGTGCGAAGGGTTATTTCTCCGCTCGTGTTTAAACGCTGTTTTCTGTTTTGTCTGGTCGGGTTGGGTACAGAGATGATGCTACGTGCTGTGTGACCGGTGCGGTGACTTTGCGCGACTTTCATGGCATCGTTAATTCAGAGATTCAGGGCCAATGAGGTCGTTATGGCATCCGTGATGTTACATGAAGAAGAGGGCGATCTGGAGTCGAAAATGGCACTCACTGCGGCAGTGATGGCCGATAAATCGCGCTCACGTATGTTGTGCGCCCTAATGGATGGCTGCGCCTGGACTGCAACTGAGCTCAGCGCGGTGGCGGATATATCCGCGTCGACCGCCAGCGCGCATCTGGCGCGTCTGTGCGAACAACGTTTTGTTGTCGCGTTGGCGCAGGGCAGACATCGTTATTTTCGCCTTGCAGGTTCCGATATCGCTGAACTGCTGGAACGCCTGATGGGCGTTGCGTGGGCGACATCAACGCCCCGCAGAATCACTACACCGCCAGGTTTGCGGCATGCCCGCACCTGCTACGACCATCTCGCCGGAGAGGTCGCGGTGAGGTTGTTCGATACGCTAGTTTCCCGTCAGTGGTTAACGCCGGATGGTGAAACGCTGACTCCTCTTGGCCAGGAAAAGCTGGCACAGATGGGGATTGTCCTGGCGGCTGGCTCATCCCGGCGGAAGTTAACCTGCGGTTGTCTGGACTGGAGCGAACGACGTTATCATCCTGGTGGGGTGCTTGGCGCAACGCTGCTGCGCTGGTTCAGTGAACAGCGATGGATAAAAACCGAACAGGGCAGCCGCCATGTCATCTTCACACCTCTTGGCATTCGTAAACTCGAAACCGAGTTTGGTGTTAAAACGACAGGCTAGATGGTCTGTTTTGCGAAAGCGTTCCCGGAAATATGTCATATTTCTGTCACACTCTGTTGTGATTGATAACAACAAGAGGTCGTAGGGATGAATAAATCGTTAATCGCCACAGCCGTGGCAGGGGCGGTCTTATTGTCAACCGCCGCGCAGGCGCAGACCGCGCCGGAAGGCTATCAGCTTCAGCAAGTATTGATGATGAGTCGGCATAACTTACGCGCACCTTTAGCCAATAATGGCAGCGTTCTTGAACAGTCCACCCCCAAACAATGGCCAGAATGGGATGTCCCCGGTGGGCAACTCACTACCAAGGGCGGTGTGCTGGAAATTTATATGGGCCACTACATGCGAGAGTGGCTGGCAGAGCAGGGGATGGTGAAATCGGGCGAATGCCCGGCACCGAACACGGTCTATACCTATGCTAACAGTCTGCAGCGTACGGTCGCCACGGCGCAGTTCTTTGTTACCGGTGCTTTCCCTGGTTGCGATGTTCCGGTCCATCATCAGGAAAAAATGGGCACCATGGATCCCACCTTTAACCCGGTGATCACCGATGATTCCGCCGCCTTCAGCCAGCAGGCCGTTCAGGCCATGGAGAAAGAGCGCAGCAAAATGCAGCTCAACGATAGCTATCAGTTGCTTGAGCAAATGACCGACTACAAAGACTCTCCGTCCTGCAAAGAAAAACAGCAGTGTTCCCTGACCGATGCCAAAGATACGTTTAGCGCGAAGTACCAGCAGGAGCCAGGCGTTTCGGGGCCGCTGAAGGTGGGAAATTCGTTGGTTGATGCCTTCACGCTGCAATTTTACGAAGGCTTCCCGATGGACAAGGTTGCCTGGGGCGAGATTAAATCGGATCAGCAGTGGAAGGTTCTGTCGAAGCTGAAAAACGGCTATCAGGATAGCCTGTTCACCTCCCCGGAAGTGGCGCAGAACGTCGCCAAACCACTGGTGAAATATATTGATAATGCGCTGGTTACTGAACGCGCGAAAGCACCGAAAATAACCGTGCTGGTGGGGCATGATTCAAATATCGCTTCGCTGCTCACCGCGCTGGATTTTAAACCGTACCAGCTTCACGATCAGAACGAGCGTACGCCGATTGGCGGGAAGATTGTCTTCCAGCGCTGGCATGACAGCAATGCAAATCGTGATCTGATGAAAATCGAGTATGTGTATCAGAGCTCGCAGCAGTTGCGTAATGCAGACGTTCTGACGCTGAAATCTCCGGCGCAGCGCGTAACGCTGGAGCTGAAAGGATGTCCGATAGATGCAGATGGTTTTTGCCCGATAGATAAGTTTGATAGCGTGCTGAATGAGGCGGCTAAGTAAAAGAAAACTCCCCCGTGTTCGCGGGGGAGTCAGCGCGCTAGACGTTTTTGCGTTCGATAGTCTGTTCACCCCAAAAGAGCGAATCTTTGTCTGTTTTTTCAAAGGCTTTGATGAGTACCTCATCGCTACCTTCTTCCCAAATTTTTTCCGCCAGTTTCTCGTCATAATGTGCGACTTCAAAAATGGCTTCGGCTATTTCCGGCGATGTATTGCGCAGACTTGCCCATTCGCCGACGCGATGGGCTTTCGCTTCTTGAGTTGGCATTCGAATCCTCCTGTTGAAGATTAGCCGTTGAGTTTTACTGCCAGACCTGCGACATATTCACCCTGATAGCGGGCGATAGATAATTCTTCCTGAGTTGGCTGGCGGGAGCCGTCGCCTCCGGCAATGGTGGTTGCACCGTAAGGGGTACCGCCGCGAACTTGAGAGACATCAAACAGCTCTTGCGCCGCGTAACCGATAGGTACAATCACCATCCCATGGTGGGCAAGCGTAGTCCAGGTTGATGTAATGGTTTGTTCCTGACCGCCGCCGGTTCCCGTTGAGCTGAATACGCTGGCGAGTTTGCCGTACAGGCCGCCAGAGGCCCACAGCCCGCCAGTCTGGTCGAGGAAGGTACGCATCTGACCGGACATATTACCAAAGCGCGTGGGGGTACCAAAAATGATGGCGTCGTAATCAGCCAGTTCTTGCGGGGTTGCGACTGGTGCGTTTTGTGTTTTGCCGCCAGCCTTAAGGAAAATCTCGGGCTGCATGGTCTCTGGTACACGCTTAATAATCACCTCCGCGCCATCTACCTTATTTGCGCCTTCTGCGACTGCGTGGGCCATAGTTTCAATGTGTCCGTACATAGAATAATAAAGCACCAGAACTTTTGCCATTTTACACTACTCCTCGAGTTAACCGTGTCCGTAGCGATTCGCTACCTACCTTTAAAGATATGACGTACTGTCAGGAGTGCAAATTTCACAATCACTTCTTTGATTTATAACAATTTTTATAACAACCTGCTTTGTAGCAAAATGATACATATTTAACCGGGTAGAATTCGGTAGTCATAAGAAAGACTTATTGATTTCTTATGGTGATTATTTCTTTGTCACTCCTGATCCTGTTGCAGGATATTACAGTTAGCGTCTGCCCTGGCCACACTTCACTATGCTTATTCCCACGCAGTTATTTTCAGGGCCTCGCCCGTAACGCTGCGTGAGGTATCACTCCTCAGTACCTATGCAATATGATGTCTAATCAATGACGGAGGTCAGTAATGGCAAACCATCGGGGCGGTTCCGGCAACTTTGCGGAAGACCGCGAAAGAGCATCAGAAGCAGGTCGAAAAGGTGGCCAGCACAGCGGGGGCAACTTCAAGAATGACCCGCAACGCGCTTCAGAGGCAGGCAAAAAAGGGGGCAAAAATAGTCACGGCAACAACAAATCGTAATTGTCGGGCTATCTGTCAGATATGTCGTGACGGCTGAGAGTCAGAGACAGACGTTACGTAGCCACCGCCGCCGGGTCTTTCCGGCGGTTTTTTTTGTCTGCAAGGTTGAACTGTAACAAAACGCAACGCAGACTAATGACATTCAGTTAATCGGGTGTCTCATGTCATTACTTTCTCGTTATTCCTTCTCTGTTAAACCTCAGGAAGCGATCCTCATTGTGATCACCATGTTCTGGGGTGGCACGTTTTTGGCGGTGCAATATGCCGTTACCCTGAGCGGCCCTTTTTTCTTTGTCGGTGTGCGTTTTGCCACTGCCGCGCTGGCGGTCGCGCTTTTGTCGTTACACACACTGCATAAGCTGACGTGGCTGGAAGTTAAAGCAGGGGTTGCAATCGGTATCGCAATTGCGCTGGGTTATAGTCTGCAAACCTGGGGGTTACAGTTTATTCCCAGCAGTAAATCGGCGTTTATTACCGCGATGTACGTACCGTTGGTGCCGCTTTTACAATGGTTGTGTCTGGGACGCATGCCAGGTCTGATGCCGTGCGTCGGCATTGTGCTGGCCTTTATCGGATTGATTTTTCTTGCCGGACCGGGAGGCTATTTACTGGCTTTAGGCGAAGGCGAGTGGATCACGCTCGCCGGTGCGGTGGCGATTGCGGCAGAAATTATCCTGATTAGCGCGTGGGCGGGAAAAGTGGATGTACGTCGGGTAACGGTAGTGCAACTGGCAACCGCTTCGATAGTGGCCTTTATGGCGATGGGACCGGCCGGAGAGACCGTACCACCAATGTCTACCGGATTGCTGGTGGTGGCGCTGGGGCTGGGGATTTTTAGCGCGATTATTCAGGTCACCATGAACTGGGCGCAGCGCAGCGTTTCGCCGACGCGCGCGACGGTTATTTATACCGGTGAACCGGTGTGGGCGGGGATCTTTGGCCGTCTGGCGGGTGAACGCTTACCGCTACTTGCATTGCTTGGTGCGGCATTCATTATTGTTGGCGTACTGGTCAGCGAGCTGAAGTTCAAAAAGAAAAAATCGCTTGGACAAGAGGCGCCGCCGGAATCGCTTTAATTTAACCATTCACCGCGTGATTTGGTATGCTGACGCCCTCACAAGAAGGAGAGGGCGCATGGTCCAACGCGCAGAGAAAAAAACAGGTAAGCGCTCGCAGGCCGTCAGTGCAAAACGCCAGGCCATCTTAACCGCGGCATTAAATATCTTCTCCCAATATGGGATCCACGGCACGCGCCTGGAGCAGGTGGCAGAGCAGGCGGGCGTGTCAAAAACCAATCTACTTTATTACTACCCGTCAAAAGAGGTGCTTTATATCGCCGTTTTACGGCAGATCCTCGACATCTGGCTGGCTCCATTGAAAGCTTTTCGCGAAGACTTTGCGCCGCTGGTGGCCATTAAAGAATACATTCGCCTTAAGCTGGAAGTGTCGCGCGATTACCCTCAGGCCTCACGGCTGTTTTGTATGGAGATGCTGGCCGGAGCGCCTTTATTGATGGCAGAACTGGAGGGGGATCTCAAAACGCTAATTGATGAGAAATCCGCGCTGATTGCCGGTTGGATCAAAAGCGGAAAACTGGCTCCGGTCGATCCGCATCATCTGATTTTTATGATTTGGGCTTCAACTCAGCACTACGCCGATTTTGCCCCACAGGTAGAGGCGGTGACGGGCGCAACGCTGCGTGATGAAGCCTTTTTTAACCAAACGGTGGAGAGCGTACAGCGGATGATTATTGAAGGGATCCGCGTGCGTTAACTGGCCGGCGGTAACGGGCAGCTTAAATCGCCTTCTTCACACTGCAAGAGCGAGGCGAGAAACGCTTCGCGCTCGTTGGTCTTATCCGTCAGGCACTGGCTGGAAATCATCGCCTGAACGCTACCGCCTTCAGTGCCAGAACTGATTAACGCACAGTCCGCATCGCGCAAAGTTATCCAGGATACTTGCGCTTTTTTCAGTAAATCGCGCTGGGTTGGGGCGGCGCGCTTCAGCGCATTCTGATAAGTTTCATTAAGTTTGGCGTCGGCCGCTTTATACTGCTCTGCCGCACAGGTGTTCATCTCAATCTGCGTGTTCGCGTTGGCGCAGTCATCCGCCAGCGCCTGGCCGCTCAGCAGCAGCGCTGCACATGTCAGTACGATTCGTTTCATGCTTCCCTCTGGCTTCATAAAAAAAGGCCCCGTTACCGGAGCCTTAATTAACCACAACCTTAGCCGATTGTCATCAGGCTGGCGTTCCCCCCAGCTGCGGCGGTATTGACGCTCAGGGAGCGCTCAATATACAACCTTTCCAGCAGGATATTGCTTTCGCCGCGGGCAAAGCCCTGGACCGACACAATCGCCCCTTCGCGGGCCGCCACCGCTTCACACAGTGCGCGAAGCTGATCGGAATCACCGTGGAATATAACCGCATCAAACGGCTGTGTAGTGATGTTGTCCGCTTTGGCAAACTGGATGCGCCCGGAAACTACTGCTGGCAGGCGTTTTGCTAGGTCGCGATGGAATGTATCATCTGGCCACAGGATTAAGCTACCAACGGAAGTTACAGCGGCAACCTGTACCAGCGCATCCTGTTCATCATCGGCGATACACAGCACGCGTTCGCGCGGCAACAGCGTCCAGGTATTGCGCTCGCCGGTGGGTCCTGGCAGCAGGCGTTGCGTTCCGGCCTGCGCCAGTTCACCAAACTGCTGGCAGAGCGCACGCAGTGCTGGACGATCGGTTGCCCATTCGCTAAGCGCTTGCAGCGGCTGAACGAGCGCCGTTTTAAGCTGTGCATCGACAGGGTATTCGGCATCCTGACGGGCAAGCGTAATGCCTAACGCATTTTCCGGACGGTTTGCCAGCAGGCGGTACAGATACAGCGGTCCACCCGCTTTTGGCCCGGTTCCTGACAAGCCTTCACCACCGAATGGCTGCACTCCGACGACGGCGCCGACCATATTGCGGTTAACATACAGGTTCCCCACATGTGCCGAACCCGTGACCTGGGCGATGGTTTCATCGATACGGGTGTGCACGCCCAGCGTCAGGCCATAGCCGGAGGCATTAATTTGCTCAATCAGACTGCCCAGATTGTTGCGGGTGTAACGCACAACGTGCAGTACCGGACCGAACACCTCTTTTTGCAATTCGTCGAAGCTTTCCAGCTCGATAAGCGTCGGCGCGATAAAGGTACCGGTTTGCCATTCACGCGCATCGTCGCTGTTTTCGCGCACGGCCTGGAACACCGGACGCCCTTTGGCGCGCATGGCCTGAATATGGCGCTCAATATTGGCTTTGGCTTCTTCATCGATTACCGGTCCAATATCGGTGGTCAGGCGGCCCGGGTTACCCATGCGGCATTCCGCCATCGCGCCACGCAGCATTTTCAGCGTATGGTCGGCGACATCGTCCTGCAGACACAGGACGCGAAGCGCGGAGCAGCGCTGTCCGGCGCTGTCAAAGGCAGAAGCCAGAACATCGACCACAACCTGTTCCGTTAACGCAGAAGAGTCGACGATCATGGCGTTCATCCCGCCGGTTTCGGCGATAAGCGGGATTGGACGCCCCTGAGCATCCAGGCGGGTCGCGATATTACGTTGCAACAGCGTGGCGACTTCCGTTGAGCCAGTAAACATGACGCCGCGTACGCGCTCATCGGAAGTGAGCTGTGCCCCGACCGTTTCACCTTGACCAGGCAACAGTTGCACCACGCCTGGCGGCACACCTGCTTCGAGTAAAATGGCAATACCCTGGGCGGCAATCAGCGGAGTTTGTTCCGCGGGTTTTGCCAACACGCTGTTGCCCGCCGCCAGCGCAGCGGCAATCTGCCCGGTGAAAATGGCCAGCGGGAAGTTCCAGGGGCTGATACAGACCACCGGCCCTAACGGACGATGGGTTTCATTATCGAAGTCATCGCGGACCTGACCGGCATAATAGTGCAGGAAGTCTACCGCTTCGCGCACTTCCGCAATGGCGTTGCTGAAGGTTTTGCCCGCTTCGCGCACCAGAATGCCAATTAACTGCTGCATCTGGCCTTCCATCAGAACGGCGGCGCGATGCAAAATAGCGGCGCGCTCTTGTGGCGGTGTGGCGAACCAGATCGGCGCGTTATTTACCGCGTTCTGCAGTGCCTGTTCCACTTCGCTGTGGGTTGCTTCACGCACGTAACCGACAATGTCTTTCGGTTCGGCCGGGTTGACGACTGGGGTCATTTCACCGTCAGCAACCGGATGTTCGAGCATCGGTTTAGCGTGCCATTTTTGCAGCGCGCTGTTGAGCAGGGCGGAGGACAGTGAGGCCAGACGATGTTCGTTCGCTAAATCCAGTCCGCCTGAGTTTTCGCGGCCTTTACCGTACAGGTCACGCGGCAGGGCAATCTTCGGATGTGGCAGACCAGCCTGGCCTTCCTGCTGCGCCAGTTTTTCAACGGCTTCGACCGGATCGGCTACCAGTTCATCCAGCGGCAGGGTAGTGTCTGCAATGCGGTTGACGAACGAGGTGTTGGCACCGTTTTCCAGCAGACGACGCACCAGGTATGCCAGCAGGGTTTCGTGTGTACCTACCGGCGCATAAATACGGCATGGACGGTTCAGCTTGCCATCGGCAACTTTACCGGTGACCTGCTCATACAGCGGTTCGCCCATACCGTGCAGGCACTGGAACTCGTACTGGCCTGGATAATAGTTTTGACCGGCCAACTGATAAATCGCCGCCAGCGTATGGGCGTTGTGGGTGGCGAACTGCGGGTAGATCAGATTCGGTACCGCAAGCAGTTTTTTCGCACAGGCCAGATAGGAAACGTCGGTGTAGACCTTACGGGTATAGACCGGATAACCTTCCAGGCCATCCATCTGGGCACGTTTGATTTCGCTATCCCAGTAGGCGCCCTTAACCAGACGGATCATCAGGCGACGACGGCTGCGCGTGGCGAGATCAATCAGGTAGTCGATAACATACGGGCAGCGCTTCTGGTAGGCCTGAATAACAAAGCCGATACCGTTCCAGCCCGCCAGTTCAGGTTCAAAGCACAGTTTTTCCAGCAGATCGAGGGAGATCTCCAGTCGATCGGCCTCTTCAGCATCGATATTGATACCGATGTCGTACTGGCGGGCCAGCAGAGTAAGCGACTTCAGACGCGGATAGAGTTCATCCAT
The DNA here is from genome assembly GCF_016894305.1 of Citrobacter sp. B72. Taxonomy (NCBI): domain Bacteria; kingdom Pseudomonadati; phylum Pseudomonadota; class Gammaproteobacteria; order Enterobacterales; family Enterobacteriaceae; genus Citrobacter; species Citrobacter sp. B72. The sequence continues at coordinate 3,049,639 of NZ_CP069801.1, read as the reverse complement.
CACGCGGTCATACTGCGCGCGGCTATAACGCGGATGCAGCGCCGACAGCTTGATAGAAATGCCCGGCCCTTCATAGATGCCGCGACCATTTGAGGCTTTACCAATGGCGTGGATTGCCTGTTGGTACGAAACCATATAAGCCTGGGCATCGGCGGCAGTCAGAGCTGCTTCGCCCAGCATGTCGTAAGAGTAGCGGAAACCTTTTTCTTCCAGTTTACGGGCGTTAGCCAGCGCTTCGGCGATAGTCTCTCCGGTGACGAACTGTTCGCCCATCAGGCGCATCGCCATGTCGACGCCTTTACGCACCAGTGGTTCACCGCTCTTGCCGATAATACGGTTGAGTGAGCGTGAGAGGCTGGCTTCATTATGCGTAGAAACCAGACGACCGGTAAACAACAGCCCCCAGGTCGCCGCGTTGACGAACAGGGACGGGCTGCGTCCAATGTGCGACTGCCAGTTGCCGTTGCTGATTTTGTCGCGGATCAACGCATCGCGGGTTGCCTTATCTGGAATACGCAGCAGGGCTTCGGCCAGGCACATCAGCGCGACCCCTTCCTGCGAAGAAAGTGAGAATTCCTGCAATAAACCCTGTACCATCCCGGCGCGGCCGCTGGCGGTCTTTTGGTTACGCAGTTTGTCAGCCAGATCGTACGCCAGCTTGTGCGCTTGCTCCGCGATGGGTTGCGGCAGACGAGCCTGCTCCATCAGCATCGGCACAGCATCGGTTTCGGCTCGGCGGTACGCGGCGGTGATTGCTGCGCGGGAAACTGACTGCGGCAGGATCTGTTCGGCAAATTCCAGGAAAGGCTGATGCGCTTCATTCTGCGGCGTGGTTGACTCCTCACCCTCATTCGCGGCACCCGCCAGCAGGGCCGGCAGTTCAGGAAGCGCGTCGTCATTTTCCAGTCTTTCGAGATAATTAAAGATGGCTTGCTTGATCAGCCAATGTGGCGTGCGATCGATTCGTGATGCTGCTGTTTTAATACGCTCGCGAGTGGCGTCATCCAGTTTAACCCCCATCGTGGTGGTTCCCATGCCGTTTACTCCTGTTGTACTGAAATACGGGTCTGATAGTTACCGAGAAATATCCACTATGTTGCAACTTTGTGCAACCGTGTTAAATGTGACTTGGTTTGCAAGCTTGGAAATGAATGAGATGTTAATAAATATGAGTCTTATGATGTGGGCTGTAAAAATTACAGAATCTTTTTCTCTGCGGTAGTTAACACTTTTAAAAGGTGCAACCGGAAAAAGTGTGAGAGAGTGCAACCTACAGAAAAATGCTATCTACTCTGGATCAAATTTGATGTAAATGGTGTGTTAAATCGATTGTGAATAACCATCGCTTCCGGCAGGATACGGTCGCCCTGGTCAACATAGATATCTTTGCCACGTTCCGGCAGGGTAATAAAACGGCAAGCCACGGCATTGCTGATACATAATTTTGGAGAGTTTTGATGGCTATTAGCACACCGATGTTAGTGACATTCTGTGTCTATATTTTCGGCATGATATTGATAGGGTTTATTGCATGGCGTTCAACCAAAAACTTTGACGATTACATTCTGGGTGGACGGAGTCTGGGTCCATTCGTGACCGCGTTATCCGCCGGGGCATCTGACATGAGCGGCTGGTTGCTGATGGGTCTGCCTGGCGCGATTTTCCTGTCGGGGATTTCAGAAAGCTGGATCGCCATCGGCCTTATTTTGGGCGCCTGGATCAACTGGAAACTGGTGGCCGGACGTTTACGCGTACACACCGAATACAATAACAATGCGCTGACGTTACCGGATTACTTTACCGGTCGCTTTGAAGATAAAAGCCGAATTCTGCGTATTATCTCCGCGCTGGTTATTCTGCTGTTTTTCACCATCTATTGTGCTTCCGGTATTGTGGCAGGGGCACGTCTGTTTGAAAGCACCTTTGGCATGAGCTACGAAACAGCACTGTGGGCGGGCGCGGCCGCGACGATCATTTATACCTTTATTGGTGGTTTCCTGGCGGTTAGCTGGACCGATACCGTCCAGGCCAGCCTGATGATCTTTGCTCTGATCCTGACGCCGGTGATGGTAGTCATTGGCGTGGGTGGATTCGACGATTCGCTGGAAGTGATTAAACAAAAGAGCATTGAGAACGTGGACATGTTCAAAGGGCTGAATTTTGTTGCCATTATTTCCCTGATGGGCTGGGGTCTGGGCTACTTTGGTCAGCCGCATATTCTGGCGCGCTTTATGGCTGCAGATTCCCACCATAGCATCGTTCATGCTCGCCGCATTAGCATGGCCTGGATGATTCTGTGTCTGGCAGGTGCTGTGGCCGTGGGCTTCTTTGGTATTGCTTACTTTAACAACAACCCACAGCTTGCCGGTGCCGTTAACCAGAACGCCGAGCGTGTGTTTATTGAACTGGCGCAAATCCTGTTCAACCCGTGGATTGCCGGTATCCTGCTGTCTGCGATCCTCGCTGCGGTTATGTCGACCCTGAGCTGCCAGCTGCTGGTGTGCTCCAGCGCAATCACCGAAGATTTGTACAAAGCGTTCCTGCGTAAAAATGCCAGCCAGAAAGAGTTGGTGTGGATTGGCCGCATCATGGTGTTGGTCGTGGCGCTGGTGTCTATCGCGCTGGCGGCGAACCCGGAGAACCGTGTACTTGGTCTGGTAAGCTACGCCTGGGCGGGCTTCGGCGCTGCGTTTGGTCCGGTAGTCCTGTTCTCCGTAATGTGGTCGCGTATGACCCGCAACGGCGCGCTGGCAGGGATGATCATCGGTGCGGTGACGGTAATCGTCTGGAAGCAGTTTGCCTGGCTGGGTCTGTATGAAATCATCCCGGGCTTTGTTTTCGGCAGCATCGGTATTGTGGTCTTCAGCCTGTTGGGTAAAGCGCCTTCAACTGCTATGCAGCAACGTTTTGCCGAGGCTGATGCGCATTATCACTCAGCTCCGCCATCGCGTTTACAGGCAGAATAATCTGCCTCTGTCTTCAAGCCCGCCGCGAGCGGGCTTTTTTATTGCTTCCGTTGTAAACCTGCCGTAACCGTTACCCGCCTAACTGTTTACATTAAGTCATCATTCTCAAAACATTCTGCTTGAGTTTTTCTTTGCTGTAATGATAATCACTATCACTGTAATTTACTTTTCTTTTCATCAATTGACTGAGAATAACGTTTAAGGGTTCTTCGCATGTTTGTTCCATTTCTAATTATGTTGCGCGAAGGGTTAGAGGCCGCGCTGATTGTCAGCCTGATTGCCAGCTATCTGAAACGGACTCAGCGTGGTCGATGGATTGGTGTGATGTGGATTGGTGTTCTGCTGGCGGCGGCGTTATGCCTGGCGTTAGGGATTTTCATCAACGAAACCACCGGTGAATTTCCGCAAAAAGAACAGGAGCTGTTTGAAGGCATCGTGGCGGTCATTGCCGTGGTGATCCTCACCTGGATGGTGTTCTGGATGCGTAAAGTTTCGCGCAACGTCAAAGTCCAGCTTGAACAGGCTGTCGATAACGCGTTGCAACGCGGCAACCATCACGGCTGGGCGCTGGTGATGATGGTCTTTTTTGCTGTTGCCCGTGAAGGGCTGGAGTCGGTGTTCTTCCTGCTGGCAGCATTCCAGCAGGATGTAGGTATCTGGCCGCCGTTAGGCGCGATGCTGGGACTGGCTACCGCGGTGGTACTGGGTTACCTGATTTACCTCGGCGGCATTCGCCTCAACCTCGGGGCATTCTTTAAATGGACCAGCCTGTTCATTTTGCTGGTGGCTGCCGGTCTTGCCGCTGGGGCAATCCGCGCTTTCCACGAAGCCGGGTTGTGGAATCATTTTCAGGATGTGGCGTTTGACCTGAGCAGTGTGCTGTCGACGCATTCACTGTTTGGCACATTGATGGAAGGCATTTTCGGCTATCAGGAAGCGCCAAGCGTTAGTGAAGTCGCTGTCTGGTTTATCTACCTGATTCCGGCGTTAATTATGTTTGCGTTACCGCCGCGTTCAGGCACTACGGCATCGCGTACCGCACCTTGATAAAAACGCGATGCAGAATACTTTTTAGTTACAACATACTTATTTATAGGGATAGGTTATGACGTTTAATTTTCGCCGTAGTGCGCTGCAGCTAGGTATCGCCGCGCTGTTTGCCTCCGCTTTTAATGCACAAGCTGCCGATATTCCGCAGGTGAAAGTCACGGTTAACGACAAACAATGTGAACCGATGACTATCACGGTTAATGCCGGGAAAACGCAGTTCATCATCCAGAACCATAGCCAGAAAGCGCTGGAGTGGGAGATCCTCAAAGGCGTTATGGTGGTTGAAGAGCGCGAAAACATTGCACCAGGCTTTAGCCAGAAAATGACCGCTAACCTCCAGCCTGGCGAATATGATATGACCTGCGGTCTGTTGACTAACCCGAAAGGCAAACTGATCGTAAAAGGTAGCGCAACGGCGGATGCCGCGCAAAGCGAGGCTCTGCTGAGTCTGAGCGGCGCGATTACCGAATACAAAGCCTATGTGACAGCCGAAACCGCGCAGTTGGTTGCGGGCACTAAAGCCTTTACCGATGCGATTAAGGCAGGCGATCTGGAAAAAGCGAAATCGCTGTATGCGCCAACCCGTCAGCATTATGAGCGTATTGAACCGATTGCTGAACTGTTCTCCGATCTCGACGGCAGCATCGATGCGCGGGAAGATGATTACGAACAAAAAGCCGCCGATCCTAAATTCACCGGCTTCCACCGCCTGGAGAAAGCGCTGTTTGGCGACAATACCACCAAAGGTATGGATAAGTACGCCGACCAATTAAACAGCGATGTTCTTGACCTGCAAACGCGTATTAGCGAGCTGGCTTTCCCACCGTCTAAAGTTGTTGGCGGGGCAGCAGGACTGATTGAAGAAGTTGCTGCCAGCAAAATCAGTGGGGAAGAAGATCGCTATAGCCATACCGATCTGTGGGATTTCCAGGCTAACGTCGATGGTGCGCAGAAAATTGTCGATCTCTTGCGTCCTCAGTTGCAAAAATCCAATGCTGAACTGCTTGCGAAGGTGGATGCGAACTTCAAAAAGGTCGATACCATTCTGAGCAAGTACCGTACCAAAGACGGCTTTGAAACCTATGACAAACTGACTGACGCCGATCGTAATGCACTGAAAGGGCCAATCACGACGCTGGCAGAAGATTTGTCGCAATTACGCGGTGTTCTGGGTCTGGATTAAGCACTATGCAGCAAGATAATGAAAACGGCGTGAGCGAACCGTCACGCCGACGTTTACTGAAAGGGATGGGCGCCCTGGGTGGGGCGCTGGCGCTGGCGGGTGGGTGTCCGGTTGCCCACGCGCAAAAACCACAAAGCGCGCCGGGCACGTTGTCTCCGGATGCACGTAGTGAAGCGCAGCCGTTTTATGGTCAGCATCAGGCGGGGATCCTGACGCCGCAGCAGGCATCAATGATGCTGGTGGCGTTCGATGTTCTCGCCAGCGATAAGGCCGATCTTGAGCGTTTATTCCGGTTGCTGACCAGCCGATTTGCGTTTCTGACCACCGGTGGACCGGCGCCGGATACGCCGAATCCGCGTCTCCCCCCTATGGATTCAGGTATCCTCGGCGCATACATTGCGCCAGACAACCTGACGATGACGTTGTCAGTCGGCTCCTCGCTGTTTGATGAACGCTATGGACTGAAATCGCAGATGCCGAAAAAGCTGCAAAAAATGACCCGTTTCCCGAATGATTCGCTGGATGCGGCGCTGTGCCATGGCGATGTGCTGCTGCAGATTTGTGCCAACACCCAGGACACCGTCATCCACGCGTTGCGCGATATCATTAAACATACGCCCGATCTCCTTAGCGTGCGCTGGAAACGTGAAGGTTTTATTTCCGACCACGCCGCACGCAGTAAAGGCAAAGAGACCCCGGTCAATTTGCTTGGCTTTAAAGACGGCACCGCGAATCCGGACGCTACGGATGCGAAGTTGATGCAAGACGTGGTGTGGGTTACGGACGGGCAGGGCGAGCCTGCCTGGGCACAAGGCGGAAGCTATCAGGCCGTCAGGCTCATTCAGTTTCGCGTTGAGTTCTGGGATCGTACGCCGCTGAAAGAGCAGCAAACGATTTTTGGTCGCGATAAACACACCGGCGCACCGCTGGGTATGCAGCATGAGCATGATGTGCCTGACTATGCCAGGGATCCTGAAGGCGAGGTGATTGCGCTCGACAGCCATATCCGTCTCGCAAATCCGCGTACGAAAGAGACCGACTCCAGCCTGATGATGCGTCGTGGCTACAGTTATTCGCTCGGTGTGACTAATTCCGGTCAACTGGATATGGGGCTGTTGTTTGTCTGCTATCAACACGATCTGGAAAAAGGTTTTTTGACAGTGCAGAAACGTCTGAACGGTGAAGCGCTGGAAGAATATGTCAAACCGATTGGTGGGGGATATTTCTTTGCTTTGCCGGGTGTTAAAACTGCAGATAATTATCTGGGACAGTCTCTGCTTGAAGCCTGATGATTATGCCCCGCAGTACAGCGGGGTTTTTCCTGACATCTTGATGAAGGAACAAACTATTTTTTATGATCGGTATGCGACTGAAATAATTCTGTCATCTTTCTGCAAGAGACTGTCTCTGGTGATAAGATAGAATTTAAGTTAACAACAAGTAAAAATATTGTTGCATTAGCGAAAGGTTATGATGTACTTATAAGTAATAGCGGTAGTTCCCGGCGGTGATTGTCATTCACTATGGAGATCGCGAATGGAAAAGTCCTGTATTGGACACGTTTTTCACAGTAACAGCAGTACCTTACGCGGACGTTTCTCTTCCGGTAGCCTCCTCGTCACCGCTAAATCTCTCTCTCATTCACTTCTTATCTTCGCAACTGACGCCCTGTACGGTGCGCGTAGCTGTGCGTGGCGTCTTATCCGAAAGCAAGCAATGGCTTACAAGGAAGCCAACCCTCAGATGTTCGTGCGCATAATCGTGCCGCCAACGGCGCGTGTGATGTATACCTACAACTCAAGGTGCTATCCATGGGAAGACAAAAAGCAGTGATCAAAGCTCGTCGTGAAGCAAAACGTGTGCTGAGGCGGGATTCGCGTAGCCATAAGCAACGTGAAGATGAATCGGTCACCTCGCTTGTGCAGATGGGCGGCGTAGAAACGATTGGTATGGCGCGTGACAGTCGCGACGCCTCGCCAATCACGGCGCGGAATGAAGCTCAGGCGCACTACCTGAATGCTATCGAGAGTAAACAGCTGATCTTCGCCACCGGTGAAGCCGGGTGTGGTAAAACCTGGATCAGCGCGGCAAAAGCAGCAGAGGCCCTGATCCATAAAGATGTGGACAGGATCATTGTAACCCGTCCAGTTCTGCAAGCTGATGAAGACCTCGGCTTCTTACCTGGAGATGTTTCCGAGAAGTTTGCTCCCTATTTTCGCCCCGTGTATGACGTGCTTGTCAAACGGCTGGGAGCCTCCTTCATGCAATATTGCCTGCGACCTGAGATTGGTAAGGTGGAAATCGCGCCGTTCGCCTATATGCGTGGACGTACCTTTGAAAATGCAGTGGTCATTCTTGACGAGGCTCAGAACGTCACTGCTGCGCAAATGAAGATGTTTTTGACCCGCCTCGGGGAGAATGTGACGGTGATTGTGAATGGGGATGTGACCCAGTGCGATCTACCAGCCCACGTTCGCTCAGGGCTTAGCGATGCGCTGGCCCGTTTCGAAGAAGATGAGATGGTTGGGATTGTTCGTTTCAATAAAGACGATTGCGTCCGCTCTGCGCTCTGTCAGCGGACGCTCAACGCTTACAACTGATAAGTACTCCGTCTTCAAGGCCCGGGAAACCGGGCTTTGTTGTTTGACGCCAGTACATGACCGGTCGGGGCTTCTCATCCCCCCCGTAGATGTGCAACATGCGAAAAAAAGCCCGTACTTTCGTACGAGCTCTTCTTAAAATATGGGGGTGAGGGGGGGATTGACTCGCTTCGCTCGCCCTTCGGGCAGCCCACTCACTCCGTTCGCGGTCTGTCCAGCTGGCTGCGCCAGCAGTCGAACCCCGGTCGGGGCTTCTCATCCCCCCGTAGATGTGCAACATGCGAAAAAAAAGCCCGTACTTTCGTACGAGCTCTTCTTAAAATATGGCGGTGAGGGGGGGATTGACTCGCTTCGCTCGCCCTTCGGGCAGCCCACTCACTCCGTTCGCGGTCTGTCCAGCTGGCTGCGCCAGCAGTCGAACCCCGGTCGGGGCTTCTCATCTCCCCGCAGATGTGCAACATGCGAAAAAAAAGCCCGTACTTGCGTACGAGCTCTTCTTAAAATACGGCGGTGAGGGGGGGATTGACTCGCTTTGCTCGCCCCTGCGGGGCAGCCCGTTCGCTGCGCTCCCGGTCTGTCCAACTGGCTGCGCCAGTAGTCGAACCCCGGTCGGGGCTTCTCATCCCCCCGTAGATGTGCAACATGCGAAAAAAAAGCCCGTACTTTCGTACGAGCTCTTCTTAAAATATGGCGGTGAGGGGGGGATTCGAACCCCCGATACGTTGCCGTATACACACTTTCCAGGCGTGCTCCTTCAGCCACTCGGACACCTCACCATATTGTTGTTCCTGTGCTACCGGAACGGGCGCTAATGTAGGGGAAACACCGCCCCGCCGTCAATCAACTTTTTGAAAAAAATGTGCATTTACACAAACTTCAAGCAACATGGAGCATAAATAAGCGGGAATTGTTTTTTTTGCCAGCATCCTAAAATTTGCTACTCTGATGTTCCCTCGAAAAATGATGATAATAAGTGCGAGAAAGTTCCGCACAACAATGTTCAGGAGACAATATGGATATAATTTTCTATCACCCAACATTCGATACGACCTGGTGGATTAATGCGTTGGCAAAGGCAATACCTGGTGCGAACGTACGTGAGTGGAAAGCGGGTGATAATGCACATGCTGACTATGCGCTGGTCTGGCATCCGCCGGTTGAAATGCTCGCAGGACGAAAATTAAAAGCCGTATTTGCGCTGGGAGCGGGTGTCGATTCTATTCTCAGTAAACTCAATGCTCATCCGGAAATGTTGGATGCGTCGATCCCGCTTTTCCGTCTGGAAGATACGGGTATGGGCCTGCAAATGCAGGAATATGCTGTCAGTCAGGTGCTGCACTGGTTTCGTCGCTTTGATGATTATCAAGCATTGAAAAATCAGGCGAAATGGCAGCCGTTGCCAGAATATACTCGCGAGGAGTTTACCGTCGGGATCATGGGGGCTGGGGTATTGGGCGCAAAAGTTGCCGAAAGCCTGCAGGCATGGGGATTCCCACTGCGCTGCTGGAGTCGTACGCGTAAATCCTGGTCTGGCGTGGAAAGCTTCGCCGGTACTGAGGAACTGGGCGCGTTTTTGAGTCAAACTCGCGTGCTGATCAACCTTCTGCCTAATACGGCAGAAACCGTAGGCATTATTAACGCTGATTTACTTAGCCAATTGCAGGATGGCGCCTACGTGCTGAACCTTGCACGCGGTGTTCATCTCAATGAAGACGATCTTCTGGCATCGCTGGAAAGCGGCAAGGTGAAGGGGGCCATGCTGGATGTTTATAGTCGTGAACCGCTGCCAGAAAACAGCCCATTATGGAAACATCCGCGTGTGGCGATGACGCCACATATTGCCGCAGTTACCCGTCCGGCAGAAGCGGTGGACTATATCTCCCGCACGATTATGAACCTGGAGAGCGGGCAAGTCGTAACAGGTCAGGTCAATCGCGTTCGGGGATATTGATGGTAACCCGGCAAGTACCGGGTTTCAGCTAAAATACCCGTCATACTTCAAGCTGCATGTGCGTTGGCTACGGTTGTTCACCTGAATCACCTACGTAAGTAAGTGATTCAGGTATCACTCCCTTGCCACCTGCCTGCGACTCGAATTTTAGGGTATTAATGGCGGCGATACCTGCTATCCTTGACGGAAAATGACTACAGGAGAGAGTTATGTATCCCGTTGACCTGCATATGCATACCGTCGCCAGCACCCACGCCTACAGCACCTTAAGTGATTACATCGCGGAAGCTCGTCGCAAAGGCATCAAGCTATTTGCCATTACCGATCATGGACCGGACATGGCGGATGCGCCTCACCACTGGCACTTTATCAATATGCGTATTTGGCCACGTGTCGTGGATGGCGTGGGGATCCTGCGCGGAATAGAAGCCAATATTAAGAATATTGAAGGTGAAATTGACTGTTCAGGTCCGATGTTTACCTCCCTGGACCTCATTATTGCGGGCTTCCATGAGCCGGTTTTTGCACCTCACGATAAAGACACCAATACCCAGGCAATGATAGCTACGATGGCCAGCGGTAATGTGCACATCATAAGTCATCCGGGAAATCCCAAATATCCTGTTGATATTAAAGCAATTGCGCAGGCGGCGGCAAAGTACCAGGTTGCACTGGAAATCAATAACTCTTCGTTTTTGCATTCGCGTAAGGGCAGTGAGGATAATTGCCGTGCGGTTGCTGCGGCTGTGCGTGATGCTGGTGGATGGGTGGCGTTAGGGTCGGATTCACATACCGCTTTCACGCTGGGAGAATTTGGCGAATGCCGTAAAATCCTGGATGATGTTAATTTCCCTGAAGACAGAATTTTAAACGTCACACCTAAACGTCTATTGGCGTTTCTGGAATCGCGAGGCATGGAGCCGATCGCGGAATTTGCTGAACTGTAATTGTTACTAACTGGAATATATCAATGAACGAGTTTTCTATCCTGTGTCGTGTACTGGGCTCGCTGTTTTACCGCCAACCGCAGGACCCTTTACTGGTTCCCCTGTTTACCCTGATTAGTGAAGGTAAACTGTCCGCCAACTGGCCGCTGGAACAGGACGAACTGCTCACCCGTTTACAGAAGAGCTGCGATATGCCCCAGTTGGCTGCAGATTACAACGCGCTGTTTGTCGGTGACGAGTGTGCAGTGCCGCCTTATCGTAGTGCCTGGGTAGAAGGGGCGAAAGAATCCGATGTTCGTGCATTTCTTTCAGCCCGGGGCATGCCGCTTGCTGATACACCGGCAGATCACATTGGTACGCTGTTGCTGGCGGCTTCATGGCTTGAGGACCAGTCTGCGGAAGATGAAAGTGAGGCGCTTGAAACCTTGTTTGTAGACTACTTGCTGCCCTGGTGCGGTACGTTCCTTGGTAAAGTTGAAGCGCACGCGAACACGCCTTTCTGGCGTACGATAGCACCGCTGACGCGTGATGCCATTGGTGCGATGTGGGACGAATTGCAGGAAGATACAGACGAATAAATGTGACCTACGTCACTTAAAAGTGCAACTCAATTTATAAGCTTGCATAAATTGTGTGCGCGATCTCATTACCATGCCGTTTTTCTGCTAAGATGCGCGGCATGAACATACTTCTCTCAATTGCAATCACAACGGGCATTCTCTCCGGGATCTGGGGATGGGTGGCCGTTTCTCTTGGTTTACTCAGTTGGGCTGGCTTTCTGGGTTGCACGGCTTATTTCGCCTGCCCGCAAGGTGGGTTAAAAGGACTGTGGATCTCGGCGTGTACGCTGCTAAGCGGTGTGGTGTGGGCGTTGGTGATTATTAACGGTAGTGCGCTTGCTCCGCATATGGACATTATTGGTTATGTCATGACAGGAATTGTCGCGTTTCTGATGTGTATCCAGGCAAAGCAATGGCTGCTTTCATTTGTACCGGGCACGTTCATTGGCGCATGTGCAACATTTGCAGGGCAGGGCGACTGGCGACTGGTTGTACCGTCACTGGCACTGGGCCTCGTATTCGGCTATGCAATGAAAAACAGTGGTCTGTGGCTGGCATCTCGCCGTGAAAATAGAATATCGTCGACGCTGACCAGTAAATAAAAAAGCGTGAGGGTTTTCCTCACGCTTTTTATGCTGTATAGACCCATCAGGATTCTGGCGGTACCGACATATGACGGTATTTAACCAGGATGTCATTATCAACTTGTTTCTTATCCTGCAAATCCCACAATCCGCGATCGATGCCGTCATTAATCAGGAAGATAACGCCCGTTTCAATCGCTGACATCAGACAAAGCATAACCGGTTCGTTAGAGGTGTAGCCAATTTCACCTTCCAACAGACGCTGGTAGTCAATAAAGCGGAACACCCCAGCCTGTACTTCATAAGACAGAATGGTTTTACTGGTATTCACTGACGACAGGATCTCACCGGTGCTGACGTTAACTACGCGCAGGTTTACCGCTATCTGGTCGAGCTGGTATTGCGTATCGGCGCCAATACCAAAATAACGTGCACCGACACCACCCGATTTAACGTTGCTTTCATAACCGATAATTGATCCTTCCACCATGACGTTTGCCGCGGTCAGGGACTGTAGCGGGATCCGGTTATTAATCGCAACCGTACCGTTTTCCTGAGCTGCACGAATGATTTTGCGTTCGTTAAGCAAGTTCTGTAACCCCTGACGTTCCAGTGGGATGAACCAACGAGAATCTTTCAATGCGGTGACAAGCATAGCCGTGGCGCTTTGCGGGACGGCGGTTGAGAAGTTACTTGCCGGGTAAGGTTTAAATTGGCCAGTCTCATCCTGAATGTTGTATACCGACACAAAGATCTTACCTGTAGGCATAGGCAGATGCGTCAAGTCTTTATAGCTTTGGGCTCGGGGCATTAATGTCGGCTTAGCGGCTTCTTGAGGCGGAGCTGTTAAACATCCGCTGAGTAAAATTACTGCCACCATGATAAGTAAACGCTGCATGATTATTTCCTTTCGTGGCTATAACTTAGAAGTCGGTCGACTGTGTTTGTAAACCCGACACTTCAATTGTCGAAGTTTTCCCCGATTTCCTGTCGGTGACATTCAATTGCAGTTGTCCGTCCCGGTTGGCGATATCAATGATAAAATCATTGGTCACCATTCTTCCTGGTTTACCGGTATTAATGTTGGTGAGTAGGCCACCGAGAATTTGTGACTGAATCGCCTGAGTAAAGTTATCCAGAGCTGACGGGGTTTCAATACCGTAATCGTCATAGCTTGGATCTTTATATGAGTTCTGGGCCTGGGCGCTGTTCAACAGAAAAGCACCATTATTCGGGTTGCCACCAAAGTTTGGGTTGCGAAACTGGAACGTCATGTTTCCGGCCCAACTTAATGGTGAAATTAGCATGAGCAAAACCACTGCATGTTTAACACGCATGAAAGCCTCCGGACAAAATCATGTTTTAGAATTCATCACGCGCTAAATCGCTAGTGCTTAATAGTGTTTGATCTATTTGCCGGCGATTTAATGCTTCCTCAGTTTGTGCCAATGCGAAGACTACAATTTTGTCGAAGTCTTTTTTCGTCGGAAATAAAAAAGTCTGGAAGATAACGTCCTGATTGACCGTTATGGTGATCCAACTTCCCCAACGCGCACTGGGTCTTTCATTAATGGTTAAGTTTCCTGTGTACTCGCTTTCCCACTTATCACTAAAGGCCCGATAAAAATCATGCCCGATTGAAGAGACAGTGTGGTCAGTTAACAGCCCGGGAACCTCCACCTCTACGGTTGTCGCTGCGTGCAGACTCCCGGCAGCAAAGAATAAATTTGCTGCCACAATCCAGGTCAAATACCGTTTCATGGCTTTATCGCCTGAGGTTATCATTGGCCCATGAGACCGCCTGCGTACGGTTTTTGACAGCTATCTTTTTGAAAAGATTATAAAGATGTGTTTTTACCGTATTTTCACTGATAAACAGTGAGCGAGCGATTTCAATATTTGAGGCGCCGATACGCAATTTATTAAGGATCTCTTTTTCACGGTGCGTCAGCAGTGCCGACTCCGTGCTGTTATAACGATAATTTCCAGAGTGCGTGATCAGATAACTGGCAAGTTTTTGCGTGAAGTAACATTCACCGCGCAAGATACCCTGCAAGCCGCTTACGACACGCTGCTCGTCTTCAGTTGCGTAAAAAACACCATTGATATGCGGCCAGTTTTCGATATCCCGATAAGGGTAATCATCAGGAGTATTCAACAATAACGTCTTTATATTGTTGTTTTTTCTACTCAAATTATCTTGCCAGTAATGGATCAGTTTTTTATCTGCCTCCATCATATCCAGTAAAACAATGCAGCTGGAGGATATATCATCCAGAGAACGTTGAATATTATGTAGTTTTCCGGTGAGTGCCAGTGATTGTTTTAAATGCTGTAATAATGCAGTTGCCTGCAAAGAAGGTTTTGTGATCAACAATAATGTATGACCATGAATACTATGGACTTCATTAAACATGATGAAACTCCACTTTTTAGTCGCACACCTGACAGCTGTCTCTACTAAAATAGAGGCACCAGAAGTACTGACAGATGTTGCACTGCTGTGTAGATATAAAATATCGACCCAAAGGGGTGAAAATATTAAAACAAATGGACTTCAACTGATTTCAATCTAGCTATTACAAATCTTAAAGCAAGTGTTAAACATGTAACAACTTGTAAAATTATATATTAAAATGTGATTTTATGGTTTTATTAGAGTTTAGATTTGATAGGAAAGTTGTACATTTTACCTTTGCTGCATAGATTTAAAAAATCATACAAATTATACTAACGCATTGATTTTAAATTAGTTAATTAATGGTTGTTGAGTTTTAGATTTCTAATGAATTCTAAAATCCTTGTCTCAATTTACGTTGGTCAATTTTAGATGGAAAAAAATGACCTTTGTCACGACTTGTACCGATGTCTATCTCGACGTTGTACTGAGAGGCCCTGATATCGTGCAAAATGCACTTTCTCAGTGACTGCATAGAAATTCATTACTGATAGCAAAATAAAAATAAAAGCCAGACCTGAAGCGGTGTTATTCACTGTTAATTAGTACTTTGGTGTGAATCCGGATATAAAAATACCACTCGCGGGTGAGTTATTTAAAATGTTTCCACAGACATACTCTTCATCGTAACGTGGCGTTAACAAATGTAAGTCATGTTAACAACAATTTGAGTGGTAATTAATTTAACTTCATGTACGACCAGGTCCAGGGTGACAACATGAAAAACAAGTTGTTATTTATGATGTTTACAATACTGGGTGTGCCTGGGATTGCATCCGCAACCAGTTATGATTTAGCTAATTCAGAATATAACTTTGCGGTAAATGAATTAAGTAAGTCTTCATTTAATCAGGCAGCCATTATTGGTCAGGTTGGTACTGCTAATAGTGCAAATACTCGCCAGGAGGGCACCAAGTTATTGTCGGTCATTTCGCAAGAAGGTTCAGGTAACCGGGCGAAAACAGATCAGACGGGATCAAATAACTTTGCATATATTGATCAAACGGGTAGCTCTAATGATGCGAGTATTAAACAAAGCTCTTACGGTAATACGGCGATGATTATCCAGAAAGGCTCTGGTAATAAAGCCAATATTACCCAGTACGGTACACAAAAAACAGCAGTTGTGGTGCAGAGACAGTCGCAAATGGCAATTCGCGTTACTCAACGCTAATCCATAAACGACGTTTAAATCAATCCGATGGGGGTTTACCATGAAACTTTTAAAAGTGGCAGCATTCGCAGCAATCGTAGTTTCTGGCAGTGCTCTGGCAGGTGTTGTTCCGCAATGGGGCGGTAATCATCATGGTGGCGGTAGCAACTATGGCCCAGACTCTTCAATGAGTATTTACCAATTTGGCTCTAGTAACGTTGCGAATGCGTTGCAAAGTGATGCACGTAAATCAGACGTGACTATCACACAACACGGACATGGTAACGGTGCGACCGTCGGCCAAGGTGCTGATGACAGTACCATTAGCCTGAAACAGACCGGCTTCCAGAACAGTGCTGATATCAATCAGTGGAATGCAAAAAATGCTGATATCAGCGTAACTCAGTTCGGTGGTCGTAACGGTGCTGTGGTTAATCAGACAGCGTCTGACTCCAATGTGCTGATTCAGCAGGTTGGTTATGGCAACAATGCTACAGCTAACCAGCACTAATTCAGTTTTCTGACTGATAATAAACAGGGCGAAAGCCCTGTTTTTTTTCGGGAGAATATTATGCACACGCTATTACTCATTGCCGCGTTGGCAAATCAAATAACATTCAATACAACTCAGCAAGGTGACATGTACACCATTATTCCTCAGGTGACATTAGCTCAACCGTGCGTATGTGAAGTGCAAGTCCTTGCCGTACGTAAAGGAAAGGGCGGACAAAGTCAGTCACAGCAGAAAACAAGCCTTTCGGTCCCTGCTAATCGGCCAATTGAATTAACAAAAATGAGCTTTAATATTTCACCGGAGGATTCGGTCAAAATTATCGTTACCGTTTCTGACGGGCAGTCTCTGCATCTGTCGCAACAATGGCCTGACTCAAACAGTCACCCATAATTTTTTGCCGGATTTGCATTAAGGGTGTGGCTGGGAGTGCAGTGCTGTTCTATGAATATAGAAACGAACAAACGTTTTATTTGATCGTAACTCGCAGCGGTGAAGGATCATTGCGATCCCTCAAGGATGATTAATCATTGAGGAACCCTTATGTGTACATTATTAAAGCGTATTTTAAATACCGGTTTGTGGGCTTTTTCTCTTTTCACCCTCCCCGCAATGGCGACGCAAATCTTACCCGGCGGGGTTATTCATTTTCGTGGTGCAATAGTTGAAGCACCTTGCGACGTTAACACTCGACAACAACAGATTGAATTGTCATGTATGCGTGATGGCACGATGAGTAATAGTCTCTACGACCTGCAACAGGTCACGACAGCGCCTCAGAGTGTGCAACAAATTGCCACGGTGAAAATGCATTACCTCAATGAACAGAAAAGCATGGCTATTCTGAATATTGAATATAAATGAATCATTCTGGCGTAGGTATGCACGCTTATGGCTAAAAAGTGAGATTTCAAGGAAAACCCTGCTGTACACTTAACGGAGAGTGTTTTGTCAGGGGGAACTTATGCAATCGCGTGTTCATGTGTTACAGGGCGACATTACGACGATCGCGGTAGATGTGATCGTCAATGCGGCCAACTCCTCGTTACTGGGAGGAGGTGGAGTCGATGGCGCGATTCATCGTGCTGCCGGGCCTGCGTTGTTGGAGGCCTGCAAACAGGTTATACAACAACAGGGAGAATGCCCGACCGGGCATGCCGTTATCACGCTGGCTGGCGCGCTTCCGGCAAAAGCAGTTATTCACACCGTAGGACCCGTCTGGCAAGGCGGTGATCACCACGAGGCTGAACGACTTGAAGAGGCCTATCTAAATACATTGCAACTGGCCTTAGCCAATGGTTATCAATCCATTGCTTTTCCTGCTATAAGCACCGGAGCTTATGGTTACCCACGTGCTGCAGCGGCAGAGATCGCGGTGAAAACGGTGTTGAAATTTATCACCCGACGTACGCTACCCGATCAAATATACTTCGTGTGCTTTGATGAAGAAAACGCTCGACTCTACAAGAGATTACTTACCCAACAAGGCGATGAACGCACGGACTGATATGACGCGACTTGAGCGTGCCATCACGCCGCTATGCGTAAACCACCCGGGAGAATGCGGCATTCTGACTTTGGATGACAGCCTGGATGCGTTTGCTGCTCGCTATCGGTTGACGGAAATGGCGGAACGTACCCTGGATGTTCAGTATTACATCTGGGAAAGCGACATGTCCGGGCTATTGTTATTTTCCGTTTTGCTGGCCGCAGCGAAGCGGGGCGTCCGGGTGCGTTTGTTGCTGGATGATAACAACACGCCAGGTCTGGATGACACGCTGCGTTTGCTGGACAATCACCCTAATATTGAAGTCCGCCTGTTTAATCCCTTTTCCTTTCGCATCCTGCGTGCCCTGGGCTATTTAACCGATTTTGCGCGGTTGAATCGACGTATGCACAACAAAAGTTATACCGCTGATGGCGTCGTAACTCTTGTGGGGGGGCGAAATATAGGCGATGCCTATTTTGGCGCAGGCGAACAACCACTGTTTTCCGATCTGGACGTTATGGCTATTGGACCGGTTGTCCAGGATGTTGCAGACGACTTTGAGCGTTACTGGCACTGCCGCTCGGTTTCAACATTGCAAAACGTACTTGAGGTGGCTGAACCAGCTTCTACGCAAAAAATCGAACTTCCTGAATCCTGGTATAACGATGACATCACGCGTCGCTATCTACATAAGCTGGAAACCAGCCAGTTTATGACCCATCTCGATCAGAGGTCGCTGCCGCTAATTTGGGCGAAAACGCGCTTGCTGAGTGATGATCCTGCAAAAGGAGAGGGGAAAGCGCCGCGCCACTCACTATTACCGCAGCGTTTGTTTGACGTGATGGGATCTCCGACCGAGCGTATTGATATTATTTCCGCCTACTTTGTACCAACTCGCGCCGGTGTGGCGCAGCTCCTGAGACTGGTGAGAAAAGGCGTTAAGATCGCAATTTTAACTAATTCTCTGGCGGCGAATGATGTCGCAGTCGTTCACGCGGGCTATGCGCGTTGGCGAAAAAAACTCCTGCGCTACGGCGTGGAGTTATACGAGCTCAAACCAACCCGCGATCGCGTTTCAGCAGTACACGACCGGGGATTAACCGGTAATTCAGGCTCCAGCCTGCATGCGAAAACCTTCAGTATTGACGGTCGTAAAGTGTTTATAGGATCGCTTAATTTTGATCCCCGTTCAACGTTGCTCAATACGGAAATGGGGTTTGTGATTGAGAGTGAAGTACTGGCTGAGTTGATTCATAAACGTTTTATGCAAAGCCAGCGTGACATGGCCTGGCAACTACGTCTTGACCGTTGGGGCAGAATCAACTGGGTTGATCGGCTTTCTGGCAGCGAACAGGTACTGAAAAAAGAACCCGCTACAGGATTCTGGAAGCGGGTTCTGGTGAGGCTTGCATCCGTGCTGCCCATTGAATGGTTGCTCTGAACCATTCAATGCAAGAAAACTAACCGGCTACCGCCTTGTTTTTATCCTGCTTAATGGGCGGTTTACCCGAAAAGAGAAACTTCAGCACCGGGATCCGTAAATGGATTTCGTACAGTATGACCGCAATTCCAACCACAAAAAGCAGACCGCAGAGAAAACCCAGCAGATTCGACTTGATATGCGGTGTGATATACGCGCCAAAAAACAGCGTTAACGGGTGGTGCACCAAATAGATGAACAGCGACGCGTTGACAAAATAGGTCACGCGAGCCGACTGGAAATTCAGTAAACGGTGGCCAAGCGAAAAGACGACATTCACCATCCATAGCCCCATGACCATGGTAATGACATATTCGGTTTCATACATCCAGGCATCGCCGTTGCCGTAACGTTGATTGAGCAGGTATGCGACAAATGCGAATGCGGCGCCTAGCGTGCAGCCGCGCGATGGCGTGGTAAACAGTGCTTTCAGATTCGGATTGATAAACGCCAGCGCACCGAGCATAAAGAAAGGCACATAGAACAGCGTTTGCATAACGATAAAATTAAACATGCCATCGCTGAGAATCGAAGGGTAGAGGATGAAAATCGTTCTTCTGACGGCGGCATAGCCGACACCCAACAATATAAAAATCAGCGTTAATTTGGTCATCGACACCCCCGATGCAGAGGTACCGTCTCCACGCGATAGTCTGTTTTTCATCTGGGTAAACACCCACATGCTCAGGGTCGTTAACACCACCAGAACCAGTAAAAACCACAGATGGGAAATCAGCTCCCAGGCCAGCGCATTGTATTTGTCATAGCCGCTGAGGGTATGCCAGCTGTCTGCTTTCCCTTTCACGTATTGCAGCATGATAAATTGCGGCAGCGTAAGCAGCGGAATCGCGGTCAGCATAGGGATCCCCACGCGTTCTACACGCACCTTCCACCAGCGTTTTAACGGATAGCGCAAAAAAAGCATGTAGGAAAAATAACCTGAAATGACAAAGAAGACCTGCATGCGAAATGCATGGATAAAGTCGTTAAAAAGGGTTAACCACCATGACGGTTCTGCGCTGTTCACGTGCCAGGTGTGGGTGGAGTAGATCAATGAAATATGGAATGGGATCCCTAACAACATTAGCCAGGCACGGATGGAGTCAAGAAAATATTCACGTGGTGGTGATACAGAGCTCATAGACAGTTACGTATTCTCAGACTTTTCGTCTTATCCCTAAGACGAATAATGGTTACATTCGAGGGCAACCCTACACGAAGTCCAACAACCTGTCTCCAGGATAAGCACGCAAAGTGAAAACAGGCAGATGAACCTGCTTAAACCATGAGCCAGCGCGCGAACAATACAGGGATTCAGTTGTCGGAGTACCCGATTATCCATTAAAATGGATCGGATCAATATAAGCACACAAAGGGGGAAGTGCTTACTAATTATGAAACATAAACTACAAATGATGAAAATGCGTTGGTTGGGTGCAGCAGTCATGTTAACGCTGTACACATCATCGAGCTGGGCGTTCAGTATTGATGATGTTGCAAAACAAGCTCAATCCTTAGCCGGGAAAGGCTATGAGGCGCCAAAAAGTAACTTGCCCTCCGTTTTCCGCGACATGAAATATGCGGATTATCAACAGATCCAGTTCAATCGCGATAAAGCGTACTGGAGCAATCTCAAGACCCCATTTAAGCTCGAGTTCTACCACCAGGGTATGTACTTCGACACGCCGGTCAAAATCAACGAAGTTACCGCCACGGCGGTGAAAAGAATCAAATACAGCCCGGATTATTTTAATTTTGGCGATGTTCAGCATGATAAAGACACGGTAAAAGATCTCGGCTTCGCCGGGTTCAAAGTGCTGTATCCGATCAACAGCAAAGATAAAAACGATGAAATCGTCAGCATGCTCGGTGCCAGCTATTTTCGCGTTCTGGGTGCAGGTCAGGTCTACGGCCTGTCAGCGCGTGGCCTCGCGATTGATACCGCTCTGCCTTCTGGTGAAGAATTTCCCCGCTTCCGTGAGTTTTGGATCGAACGTCCGAAACCGACTGATAAACGTTTAACCATTTATGCTTTGCTGGATTCTCCGCGTGCAACCGGAGCGTATCGTTTTGTCATTATTCCAGGCCGTGACACGGTCGTGGATGTTCAGTCCAAAGTTTACCTGCGCGACAAAGTGGGCAAACTGGGCGTGGCACCGTTAACCAGTATGTTCCTGTTTGGACCGAACCAGCCGTCTCCGGCGACAAATTATCGTCCGGAACTGCATGATT
This sequence comes from Citrobacter sp. B72, assembly GCF_016894305.1. Lineage (NCBI taxonomy): Bacteria > Pseudomonadati > Pseudomonadota > Gammaproteobacteria > Enterobacterales > Enterobacteriaceae > Citrobacter > Citrobacter sp. B72. Next base: position 3,028,475 of record NZ_CP069801.1, on the reverse strand, counting down.
CTAACGGTTTGTCTATCCATGCCGGCAACGGGGAGTGGATTTGGCGTCCGCTGAATAACCCGAAACATCTCGCGGTGAGCAGCTTCGCAATGGAAAACCCGCAAGGATTCGGACTGTTGCAGCGTGGCCGTCAGTTCTCGCGTTTTGAAGATATCGACGATCGTTACGATCTGCGCCCAAGCGCCTGGATCACGCCAAAAGGTGACTGGGGTAAAGGTAAGATTGAGTTAGTTGAAATCCCAACTAACGATGAAACGAACGATAACATCGTTGCGTACTGGACGCCGGATCAACTGCCTGAAGCGGGCAAAGAGATGAACTTCAAGTACACTTTGACGTTCACGCGTGATGAGGACAAGCTTCATGCGCCGGAAAGCGCCTGGGTACAGCAGACTCGTCGTTCTACCGGTGATGTAAAACAGTCCAACCTGATTCGTCAGCCTGACGGTACCATCGCGTTTGTGGTGGACTTTACCGGCACAGATATGAAAAAGCTGCCGCAGGATACCCCGGTTACCGCACAAACCAGTATTGGCGACAACGGTGAAATCGTTGAAAGCACTGTGCGCTATAACCCGGTATCTAAGGGTTGGCGTTTGATGCTGCGCGTGAAAGTGAAAGACGTGAAGAAAACCACTGAAATGCGTGCTGCCTTGGTCAATGCCGATCAGACGCTGAGTGAAACCTGGAGCTACCAGTTACCTGCCAATGAATAAGACAACTGAGTATATTGACGCAATGCCGCTTTCGGATATCGAGAAAGCGGCACTGCCGAAAACTGACATCCGCGCCGTTCATCAGGCGTTGGATGCCGAGCATCGTACTTACTCGCGCGAAGATGATTCACCGCAGGGTTCTGTGAAAGCTCGCCTTGAGCAAGCATGGCCGGATTCTTTGGCTAAAGAGCAGTTGGTTAAGGACGATGAGGGCCGCGATCAGCTGCAGGCGATGCCAAAAGCGACGCGTACCTCTATGTTCCCCGATCCCTGGCGTACCAACCCGGTTGGTCGTTTTTGGGATCGCTTGCGTGGGCGCGATGTGACGCCGCGTTATCTTTCGCGTTTGACGAAAGAAGAACAGGAGAGCGAGCAAAAATGGCGTACCGTAGGCACCATCCGCCGCTATACGCTGTTGATTCTAACGCTGGCGCAAACGGTCGTAGCAACCTGGTATATGAAGACGATCCTCCCGTATCAGGGGTGGGCATTTATTAATCCGGTAGACATGATGGGGCAGGATTTATGGGTCTCCTTTATGCAATTGCTGCCCTACATGCTCCAGACCGGCATTCTTATTTTGTTTGCTGTGCTTTTCTGTTGGGTGTCTGCGGGATTCTGGACTGCGCTGATGGGCTTCTTGCAACTGTTGATTGGACGAGATAAGTACAGTATCTCGGCCTCAACGGTTGGGGACGAACCGCTGAATCCTGAACACCGTACCGCGCTGATTATGCCTATTTGTAACGAAGACGTTGATCGCGTATTTGCGGGACTGCGCGCTACGTGGGAATCGGTCAAAGCAACGGGCAACGCCGAACATTTCGATGTTTATATCCTGAGCGACAGCTACAACCCTGATATCTGCGTGGCAGAACAAAAAGCGTGGATGGAGCTGATTGCCGAAGTGCAGGGCGAAGGGCAGATCTTCTACCGCCGTCGTCGTCGTCGCGTGAAGCGTAAAAGCGGCAACATTGATGACTTCTGTCGTCGCTGGGGAAATCAGTACAGCTACATGGTGGTGCTGGACGCTGACTCAGTGATGAGTGGTGACTGTCTGAGCGGCCTGGTGCGTCTGATGGAAGCGAATCCGAATGCCGGGATTATCCAGTCTTCACCGAAGGCTTCCGGTATGGATACGCTGTATGCGCGCTGCCAGCAGTTTGCGACCCGTGTTTATGGACCGCTGTTTACCGCCGGGCTTCACTTCTGGCAGTTAGGGGAATCACACTACTGGGGCCACAACGCAATTATCCGTGTGAAGCCATTTATCGAGCACTGTGCGCTCGCGCCGTTACCGGGCGAAGGCTCGTTTGCGGGATCGATCCTCTCCCATGACTTCGTGGAAGCGGCATTGATGCGTCGTGCTGGCTGGGGCGTGTGGATTGCCTACGATCTGCCGGGCTCTTATGAAGAGCTGCCGCCGAACCTGCTGGATGAACTCAAGCGTGACCGCCGCTGGTGCCACGGCAACCTGATGAACTTCCGTTTGTTCCTGGTGAAAGGGATGCACCCGGTTCACCGTGCGGTATTCCTGACTGGTGTAATGTCCTATCTGTCTGCGCCGCTTTGGTTTATGTTCCTCGCGCTCTCTACCGCATTGCAGGTGGTGCATGCGTTGACGGAGCCGCAGTACTTCCTGCAACCGCGTCAGCTGTTCCCGGTATGGCCGCAATGGCGACCTGAACTGGCGATCGCGCTGTTTGCTTCAACGATGGTGCTGTTGTTCCTGCCGAAGCTGCTGAGTATTTTGCTCATCTGGTGTAAAGGGACGAAAGAGTACGGCGGGTTTATCCGCGTCACGCTGTCGCTACTGTTGGAAGTTCTGTTCTCCGTGCTGCTGGCGCCGGTGCGTATGCTGTTCCACACCGTCTTCGTCGTGAGTGCCTTCCTCGGTTGGGAAGTTGTGTGGAATTCGCCGCAGCGCGATGACGATTCGACCCCGTGGGGTGAAGCGTTTATGCGTCACGGTTCTCAGTTACTGCTGGGGCTGGTGTGGGCTGTGGGTATGGCCTGGCTGGATCTGCGTTTCCTGTTCTGGCTGGCACCGATTGTCTTCTCGCTGATCCTGTCACCATTTGTTTCCGTGATTTCCAGCCGTTCCACGGTGGGGTTACGTACCAAGCGCTGGAAGCTGTTCCTGATCCCGGAAGAGTATTCTCCGCCGCAGGTGCTGGTGGATACCGATACCTATCTGGTGATGAACCGTAAACGTACGCTGGACGATGGCTTTATGCATGCGGTGTTTAATCCGTCGTTTAACGCACTGGCCACGGCCATGGCGACTGCACGCCACCGCGCCAGCAACGTGCTGGAGATTGCACGCGATCGTCATGTGGAACAGGCACTGAACGAAACGCCGGAGAAACTGAATCGCGATCGTCGCCTGGTGTTGTTGAGCGATCCGGTGACCATGGCGCGTTTACATTACCGTGTCTGGAATTCACCTGATAAGTATTCTTCGTGGGTGAACTACTATCAGGGACTGACACTGAACCCGCTGGCGCTCAGGAAAAAATAAGCGTTCTGTAACGTGAAAATACCGGCCTGGTGCCGGTATTTTTTTATATTGAATAGAATGAGTCGTGAGGTAGCAGGTGCGAATATTGGCTGTAGGAATAATGATCTTCTTCCTGAGCGGATGCGGCAGCATTATTAGTCGTACCATCCCAGGGCAAGGACACGGAAACCAATACTATCCTGGCGTGCAATGGGATGTTAGGGACTCCGCATGGCGCTACGTCACTATCCTCGATCTGCCATTTTCGCTGGTGTTTGATACGTTGCTGCTGCCGCTCGACATACATCATGGACCTTACGAGTAATTATCGCTCATCCCATTCATCGGCTGCGGTCTGTCCCTCTTCAGTATCAAGGGGAGGTTCCAGCTGGAATTCACCTTCATCCCATTCGTGAAGCGTATTTTCTTCCTGCCACTCCTGGCGGATTTCAATTTCATCATAGTCGCCATCAAAAACGCTCTGGGCCGCTTCCCCGCTCAGGATTGGAAGACATTCACCATCTACATCATCCTCGTCAGCAAAGAATTCCGCCTGCCACATAATGTCGCCATCCTGTAGCACGTATTTTTGGACGCTTAGCTGTTGAACGCTGGCGTCGTCTGACTCAAGGTCAGGGTTATCAGCCAGAAACACTTCACGAGCTGCATCAATAGCCTCTTCCAACGTGGCATAAAAATTCATGTCATTCTTTGCCATATTTCTTCTCCTAAGGCGAACAATAAAGGGGGATGATTCAATCTATAGACGGCGATCCGCAGAGCGTCAAACCCATTAGCTGCATGGTTCATTCAATCAGATGATTACTGCCTGCAATGCCTACGAGACTGGGGGAAAGTAACTTCGGTTGTTTATGAAAAATTTACATTGGCAGATACTGAAGCCGACGTAATATCAGGAAAAAAATTCAAGAAAAAATAGTAATGTATGTGATTTGCAATGTAGTAATGAAAATCAAAAAATTAAAAAATGACGTTATATAAGGAAATCTTCAGGGTTGAACGTTATTTTTTATGTGTTTTAGAGAGGGAATCCGATCGCTTATGACGTAATATTTCATAACTTAATAAAAACAAAGAAGAAAATTAATGCCCAATACGGAAGTGTCGCAGGTGCAATCAATGAAAGTGGCTAAACTTAGTGGTGTCTCTGGTAGTGACAAAGTATCTTTTGTGTATGGGGGCTGTGAATGGTGTGAGTGATACTTAAAAAGTATACATAATTAAATATTATTAATGACAAAGGTTATAAATCTATAAGAAACCATTAAATAAGAAATGAATTAGTGTCATTGAATCTGTGCAGATATAATAGTTTGCAAAGTCTTATGCTTTATTATATAAAATGCAAAATTAAGAAAGCCCTTAAGGTTGTTATGGATAACGGCAATTCAAATAATAGAAGGTTAATGGCTTTCTATATAATCTGTTTGGCTAGCTATGTTCTTGGTGGAGTGTGTCTTACACAATTTAAATCAACGATACAAAGTGTCCCGCAAACAGTATATCTGATTATAATTGTAGGTTTGTTCTTTTTATATGGGATAATTTTCCTGTTTATGTTATTCCAGTATCTTTGTAGAAAAGATCTCACCTGCCTCATGATATTAGGTATGGCGTTTCTTGGGAATAACATATTTTTCATCGAGACTATCTACATCGTTCAGGGCTTGATTAATGATTATGCCTCAATCGAAAAAAGAACTAACGACATAGCCATATTCTATTACTTTCGGCAGATTAGTTTCATCGCTCTGCTATTTGTTTCATTAAAATCTTATAAAGCATCCTCGACAGTTATTGAAACCAAAGAAAGAGAACCTTGCTATATCGTTCTGTCTTTTTTAATCATGCTTGTTATCTCGGTGGTGGCGCACGCTCTGGCCAGTTACAACCCTAATTTTACACTCGAGATCACAAGCCTGAAGCCTGATAATGTCACTGTGCACTGGCATATTGGGTACATTTATTCGCTTATTGTATCCTGGGGACTGGTCCTGTTGTATTTAATCATTAAAACCAGAACCCATAACATCTTGTGGAAAAGTATAGGGCTACTGTGTTGTTCAGCAATATTGACCAATGTACTACTTCTGAGCCTGGATGAATATAACATGTATATTTGGTATGTAAGCCGGGGGATTGAGGTGATAAGTGCCCTGTGTATAATCTCAATACTGATGTACAACACCTTCATCATCTTAAAAAAAGAAACGGATTCAGCTATTAAAGACGCAATGACTAAAATATATAATCGTAAACTATTCTATAAGTCATTAAAATCATCATTAGCAAAAGGCACAGTATGTGTAATGGTTCTGGATATTGATAAATTCAAACGGATTAATGATACTTACGGTCATCAGGAAGGTGACAGAGTGATAATCAGCATTGTCGATATTGTCAATAAATCAATCAGAGATACGGATATTTTTGCCAGAGTAGGCGGTGAAGAATTTGCGATCCTTCTTAAGTGTAACGATAAAGATGAGGCAATTGTTGTTGCAGAGCGAATTAGGCGAAATGTAGAGAATGGTACGACAATACCAAATTCATATGAGTTAAAAGAAAAAATGACGATAAGTATCGGTGTATATTGCAGCAAAATTGATGATGAATCAGCGGATAAAGTTGTTTCATACGCCGATGCCGCATTGTATGAAGCCAAAAATTCTGGCAGAAATAAGGTGTGTTACTATTATCATTAAGGTTGAAATATACGCCGTGTAAGATAAGTTTATTATTCCGAACCGGCGAATACAAATACACAAATCATCCCACGACCTCTGTACTCCGACGACGGCGCAGGCTATTCCACGAGTACAGGGCGTTAAACAGTACGACGCCCGCGGTCACACAGAAAACGGCACGAAAACCGTAGTTGGCGGATATCGCTGCCCCCATTAGAGGTCCTGTTACGTTACCGATATCGCGAAATGACTGGTTATAACTGAAAATACGTCCAGCTATTTGATTGGTCGAGTTGTAAACCAGCAGCGTTTGTACCGCCGGGAGCAGAGCGCCGTCGGCCGCACCCAATAAAAAGCGCAGAACACCAAGCTGCCAGGGCGTATGGACAAATGACATTGGAATAAGCAGTAACACAGAAACGATCAGCGCGACGATCAGGATCTTCTCCGGGCCAATTCGATCGCCTAATTTGCCAAGTTTCGGGGCGCTGATTAATGCCGCAACGCCGGGGACAGAGGCTATCATCCCACTGATAAATGCAATATTGCTGACGTTGCCAGCCAACTCTCGAACGTACAGGGTCAGTATTGGCGCGATAGAACCGGTGGCTACCTGAATGATCAAAGTGGTGATAAACAGGCTCAGCACCAGTTTGGGGTTCTTTAAAGAGGCCACGACTTCACGAATGTGCAGCATCTCCTTCTTGCTCACCGGCTGGAAACGCTCGCGGATAAAAAATAGCGTCAGGATGAAGCAGACCAGCAGCACGCTGGCGGTGATGAAAAATACCGGGCGTAATCCGTACTGATCCGCGAGCAGCCCGCCAGCTAGCGGCCCGAGCAGTGCGCCACTAACGCCACCGGTTGAAAGCGTTCCCAGTGCCCAGCCGCTTTTATTGCGTGGAACCTGGGTGGCGATCAGTGCATTCGCATTGGGGATGAATCCACCAAGCAGCCCTAACAAGGCGCGCAGGATTAAGAACTGCCAGATATTTTGCGCCAGTCCCATCAGCAGCATCACAATTGCCATGCCCAACGCGGAACGCAGCAGCATGATTTTTCGTCCTTTGCGATCGGCAAGGCCACCCCAGAAAGGAGAGGCAATGGCTGAAAAGAGAAAGGTGATGCTGAAGACCAGGCCTGACCACATATTCAGGGCGCTATGACCCGTGACGCCGAGACTCTCGACGTAAAGAGGCAAAAAGGGCATGACCAGGCTAAATGCTGCTCCGGTTAAAAAACAACCTAACCAGGCAACGGTGAGGTTGCGTTTCCAGTTTATGGGGGCATCTGAGGGTGACATAGCGATCCGCAGTGTGATGCGCTGTTTGCGCTATCGATTGAATATAAGTAAGCAGGCTAATTATGCGCCTGGTTGATAGTTGCTGCAATGCGGATAGCAGTTAAACCTAAAACGGGTAGGGAGCGGGTTGCAGCCCACTGGGCTGCAACACTACGTCAGTACAGAGAAGGGGAGCCTTCAGGACGCGTCTTGAAGCGACGATGCAGCCACATATACTGTTCTGGCGCCATCATTATGCATTGCTCAACAATTTTGTTCATCCACGCGGCAGTGGTTTCTGCGTCGTCCAACGGTGGTGAGCATTCTGGAGGCAACATAATCAATTGATACCCTTTACCGTCAGGTTTGCGGCGGGGAACAAACGGTACCAGGCAGGCATTGGACATGCGCGAAAGCATCCAGGTCCCTGAGGTTGTTGCGGCTTGTTCAACGGCAAAAAGTGGTACAAACACGCTGGCGCGAGGGCCGTAATCATGATCCGGCGCGTACCAGACCACTTCGCCCTTTTTCAAGGCTTTAATCATCCCTTTCAGGTCTTTACGATCGAGCATTGATTTATTCGAGCGCATGCGGCCCCAGGTTTGTAGCCAGTCCAGCAGCGGATTGTCGTTAGGCCGATACACACCAATACCCGGCTCCTGCAAGCCAAACTGGCGCGCACCCAGTTCCAGAGTCAGAAAATGCAGACCCACTAACAGAATCCCGCGTTTTTGCGCCTGAACGTCACGGATATGTTCCATTCCGATCACTTCCGTCCAGCGCGAAATACGCTTATCGGACCAAAACCAGGCCATCCCGGTTTCCATTACGCCCATACCTACGGATTCGAAGTTCTTGACGACCATCTGCTGGCGTTCCTGCTCACTCATCTGCGGGAAGCACAGTTCCAGATTTCGGGAAACAATTTTTGCCCGACGTTTCATCAAACGTAGCGCCAGTCGACCTAACGCACAGCCCAACTTAAAGAGGATGGGGTACGGTAACTGCACGATTAACCAAAGGATGCCAATACCCAGCCAGGTTAACCAATAACGTGGATGCAGTAACGCAGCCGAAAACTTGGGTAAATTCGTCATGTCTATCCTGTCTTCAAACGACCAATTCCCTGTATTGTCGCATTTTTTCGCGCGTATCAAAAATTTGTGACGGGAGAACGGTGATTAATTCCGCAATTGTTGTTGCGATTTTATCGTGAAGTATGAAATGTAGCGTAAAATGTGTGGATGTAAATTGGCGATGTTTGCTTTATTATGCCGCCGATTTTCATTTATTCCTTATTTGCAGGATACGTACACCATGCCAGTGTTACACAACCGCATTTCGAACGATGCCCTCAAAGCCAAAATGCTGGCCGAGACCGAACCGCGCACGACGATATCATTCTATAAATATTTCACCATTGCCAATCCTCAGCACACGCGTGATGCGCTGTACCAGATGTTCACCGCATTGAACGTCTTTGGGCGAGTATATCTTGCCCATGAAGGAATTAACGCGCAAATCAGCGTACCGCAAAGCAACGTCGAGGCATTTCGCCAGCAGCTCTATGCGTTTGATGCTGCATTGAAGGATTTACGTCTGAATATTGCGCTGGATGATGACGGTAAATCGTTCTGGGTACTGCGTATGAAAGTCCGCGAACGTATCGTGGCGGATGGTATTGACGATCCAGACTTTGACGCCAGCAACGTGGGTGACTACCTGAAGGCGGCTGAAGTGAACGCCATGTTGGACGATCCTGACGCGGTATTCATTGATATGCGCAACCACTATGAATATGAGGTGGGTCATTTCGAGAATGCGCTGGAGATACCGGCAGACACGTTCCGCGACCAGTTGCCGAAAGCGGTTGAAATGATGCAGGCGCATAAAGATCAAAAAATCGTGATGTACTGCACGGGTGGGATCCGCTGTGAGAAAGCCAGCGCCTGGATGAAACACAATGGATTTAGCAAAGTCTGGCACATTGAGGGCGGTATTATTGAATATGCCCGCAAGGCGCGTGAACAGGGGCTTCCGGTACGTTTTGTCGGTAAAAACTTTGTCTTTGATGAGCGTATGGGCGAAAGGATCTCTGAAGATGTTATCGCGCATTGCCATCAGTGCGGCACGGCGTGCGATAGCCATACTAATTGCAAAAATGATGGCTGCCATCTGTTGTTTATTCAGTGCCCGGCTTGTGCGCAGAAATATAAAGGCTGCTGTAGCGAGCTGTGTAGCGAAGAGAGTGAGCTGCCGGAAGAGGAACAACGGCGTCGTCGTGTGGGGCGTGAAAATGGCAATAAAATCTTCAATAAATCACGCGGTCACCTGAATACCAAACTGGGTATTCCAGACCCTGCGCAATAACATGATGCCGGATGAGGGGTAGTACCTCATCCGGTAATTCATGCGTTACTTCTGCTGAACACCTTCCACTGAGATGATCAAATCGACTTCCTGCGATGCAGGGCCGAGATCGGTGGTGATGTTGAAATCCTTCAGCTTAATCTTACCTTGCGCTTCAAAACCAGCGCGCGTACCGCCCCAGGGATCGCCACCCTGACCGATGAGCTTCGCGTCCAGCGTAACCGGTTTGGTAACGCCGTTCAGGGTCAAATTACCGGTGATATCCAGGCCATTCCCCTCTTTTTTCACGCTGGTGGAGCTGAAGGTCGCCTGCGGGAATTTTGCCACGTTAAGGAAATCTGCACTGCGCAGATGCTTGTCGCGTTCGGCGTGATTAGTGTCAACGCTGTTGGTGTTGATGGTTACGTTAACCTTATCGGCTGCGGGATTTTTCTCATCAAAGGTAAACGTACCGTCGAAATCTTTGAAAGTGCCGTACAGCCAGCTGTAACCCAGATGCTGAATACGGAAATTAACAAAGGCATGCTGTCCTTCCTTGTCAATTTTGTAATCTGCCGCCACGGCCGACCCGGTGGTGAATAACAGAGAAGCGAGTGTAAGTCCCAGCAGGTTTTTTTTCATTTTAAGCTCCATAGTCAGATGACGATTTTCCCAACATGCGATTGAGGGTATCGTCGTTATCAATAAAGTGATGTTTCAGGGCCATCAGTCCGTGTAGTAGGGATAAAATCACCACGGTCCACGCAAGCCACAGGTGCAAGCTACCGGCGAGGTCGGCCTGGGTACCCGCATTGGCCAGGGTGGCGGGAATGTCGAACCAGCCAAAGACGCTTATCGCTTTGCCATCTGCGGTGGAAATCAGATATCCACTGATGACAATCGAAAAGAGCAGCAAATAAAGTCCGAGGTGACCCAGTGCCGCTGCGATACGGGTCAAACGGGAGTAGCTTGCCAACGCAGCAGGCGGAGGGGAGAACAACCGCCAGACAACGCGGATAACCAGTCCCATCATGAGTAGGATGCCGATGCTTTTATGCAGTTCGGGAGCCTGGTGATACCAGCCGTCGTAATAGCTGAGCGTGACCATCCATAACCCCAACGCAAACATGCCATATACAGCAATCGCAATCAGCCAATGTAATGTGGCTGACACTACGCCATAGCGCTGTGGAGTATTATTGAATTGCATAAGCACACCGATTGATATTTCAGAAGTGAATGAAAATGGCGTGTAAAAGACATTAATGCAACTAATAAATAACAATAGTGATGATATTTATTTTTTATTCAATAAAGTTGACTGATTGTTGAGGTAATCATCAAGGGATTAGTGCGAAAATATGTGGCGGGGCTTAGTCTATGGGATGTTATGGTTTTTGTTATTATTCAGTTTATTGCAATGAAAATTAAGCTAATCTCAATTTTTGTCAATTATTGTCAGCGCGCAGGAATCAGAAAAACATAATATATATTACATCCATAATGGCCAGCAGTGACCATAAAATAATGTAGAGCATAAGATGCTCGCGAATATTATTAACCAGATAGTGAAAGATACGGCGCATTGACGTTATTCCTGTCATTAAAAATGGCCTCACCAACGAGGCCATTCATTTATTATCACTTAAAACGGCTTAGCCTGAAGGGGGTCAGGTCAAAGTCAGACGGTTTGTCCTGAGCGAAGTCTGCCGCAATCTCTCCCAGTACAGAGGCAAACTTAAAGCCATGTCCGCTCAGTCCGGTAATGATCAGCGTGTTGTCATGTTCAGGCAGAGTATCAATTATAAAGTCTTCATCTGGTGAATTATCGTAAGTGCAGGATGCGCCGTGCAGGCAACAGCCAACGCCAGGCAGAATTGTGCGCAGGAATGGGAAGGCTTCAGAACCGTCGCTGGCTACAGCGGCAAATGGCTTACGCTCTTCTGCAGAATGGATTACCTGTCCGCCATTGTGCTTACCAATTTTCAGCTCGTCGTTTTCAGCCGGGAAACCGTAGTATTGATCGCCATTTGGCAGCTCGCCGGTGAAAGCCGGGAAGTTATTCTTAACGCTGTAGCGCCCATCGGCCTGATACCAGGCGAACACTTTGCGCACCGGTTGTATCGGTAGTTCAGGGACTAAAGCCTGCACCCAGGTACCGGCGCTGATCACTGCTTTTTTCGCATGGTAGTCACCGTCAGCCGTTTCTACCGTGATGCCATCATCACCGTGATGAATTGCGCTGACCGGGCATTTAAACAGTTGCGCACAGCCTGCTTCTTCCGCCAGACGGATCCAGGTTTTAATTGCTAACTCACTGCGTAAAAAACCGGACTCCGCTTCAAACAGACCGATATAGTTGTCAGGAACGCGAATTTCCGGCCAGCGAGCCATGATGGCCGCTGCATCTAATTGTTCAACGTTAAGTTGCCACTGTTTTGCGCTTTGCGCTGCAGTTGCTATGAAGGTTGACTTTGCCGGACCGAGGTTGATAACTCCGGAGCGAACAAAAATCGGTTCTTCATTATGGGTGGACAGTTCATCCCACAATGTTTGCGCACGTAGCACCAGCGGAACGTATTTTTCGCCTTCGCCATAAGCATGACGAATTAATCGAGTATCGCCGTGGTGGCTGCCCTGTTGATGTGGTGGCATATGCGCATCGATCATCAGAACCTTCAGACCGGCACGAGTGGCATAGTATCCAGCTGCGGCGCCTACCGAACCGCTGCCAATAATGATTAAGTCGTATTTCATCCGCTTCTCTCTGCAATCGCGATAGTAGAAGGGTAAATAACTGACCTGGAATATTCAACCTGGAAATAAGAAAGGCACCGCTAAGGTGCCTTTGATGGTTGGATGTATCAGGTTTAATGTCGCTGATACTCATTTACCTGGTAATCGCCAGATTCAATTTTGGCGATTCCTGCTTCTAATATCGAAATAAATTGCCTGGCAACATCAGTGGTTAACCAGAGCGTTTGACCAACTTCAGTCCCATCCGGGTCAGGGCGGTTCGGGGTTTGGTAGTGCAAACGCAGCATCAGCGCATCGTAGCTATCAACAGTGCTGATGTCCCACCCTACAAGCGGATGAGTCTGAATGACTTCATTATTCTTTTCCATCATGCCCCCTAATTCGTGTTACTAGACAACGGTTTTCGAGGTTCAATGCGTTTTTTTCTGAAGCAACTTCAGTATATCAATAAATAAGGGTATTCATTGAAAATTTAAAGAGGGAAGGGCATAAAATTTTTGTTTTCAGCGTTATCTGACTAAGAAACCGACATGTTATTCATTTTTTTTTAGTATGTTGCACAATTATTTTGTTGTTTTGGTTAAAAGATAATCGGTGGGTTAATATTAAATTAAATGCTCGTCAGAAGAAATGCGCGATTGATTACAAGATAGCGTGTATAAAAAAGCCGGGGCGACCCGGCAAACAAACATCACTGCATATCGTTATTTATTCGTTGATGAACCAGTCATCCGCGCTTTCCCAGGTTTCCTGTAGGATCTCGCTGATGCGTTCTTTGTCCTCTTTGGTCGCGCCAATAACCGACAGATTGTTTGCGCCGGCATAACGGACGGTAACGTTACCTTCGTTATCCGGAAAATGGTGCTGAATACGGCGGGAGAGTTCACCTGCCAGTGCGTCAATTGCACCGGCAGGTAAAGGTGAAGTTTTGGCAATAGTGACTTCAATACGCATAGTAGCCCCCTGTTGAATATACTGTTTATTTATACAGTTATTCGAATCAGTTGGCTACACTTTTTTTAGCTTTTTACTGACCAGCGTACCGTTTCGCCACCCAGGAAAGGCACCAGCGTATCGTCTTCCAACGCTATGCTCTCAGGAACAAGGTGCTCCATGCGTTCCAGCTCAATAAAGGTCTCATTTACCGGCAAACCATAGAACTGTGGGCCGTTGAGTGAGCAGAAGGCTTCGAAATGGTCCAGCGCATTCATCTCTTCAAACACGGTGGCATAGCTGCCTAGTGCGGTCGGTGCATTAAAGCATCCAGCACAGCCACAGCTTGACTCTTTGCGATGACGTGCGTGCGGCGCTGAGTCGGTACCGAGGAAGGCGCGCGTAAACCCGCTGGCAACCAGTTCACGCAGCGCCTGTTGGTGGACGTTACGTTTGAGGATCGGCAGGCAGTACAGGTGAGGACGAATCCCGCCAACCAGCATGTGGTTGCGGTTAAACATCAGGTGCTGTGGCGTAATAGTCGCTGCCAGAAGCTCGTTACCGTCGCGCACGTATTCGGCAGCATCTCTGGTAGTGATATGCTCGAATACTACTTTCAGCGAGGTCAAACGCTGGCGCAGCGGTTCCATCACCGTTTCAATAAAGCGCGCTTCGCGATCGAAAATATCGATATCTGCATGCGTCACTTCGCCGTGCACCAGCAGCGGCATACCCAATTTTTCCATCCTCTCCAGCACCGGCATGATGGCGTCAATAGAGGTTACGCCATGCGTCGAGTTGGTGGTGGCATTGGCCGGATAGAGTTTTGCTGCGGTGAATACGCCTTCGTTAAATCCACGTTCCAGCTCGTTGGGATCCAGCGTATCCGTTAAGTAGCAGGTCATTAATGGTGTGAAGTCGTGTCCGGCAGGTACCGCGTCAAGAATGCGCTGGCGATAAGAGATAGCCGCGTCAACCGTGGTGACGGGCGGTGCCAGGTTCGGCATGACAATGGCGCGACCATAAATTTCACTGGTGTAGGGCACGACAGTTTTTAACATGTCGCCATCGCGAAAGTGAAGATGCCAGTCGTCTGGGCGGCGGATCTTTAAAACCTGGGATGGTGCAGTCATCAATATGCTCCGGCTGAGGATAGTCTTTTTGCCGGAAACAAAGGATAAGCGGAAACGTTTTCGTTTGCACGAAAAAAAAGGGCGCATCGGCGCCCTCAGTTTTATTAGTCGGTGAACGGGATGATGATTTCCCCCGGTTTCACCTCAATTCCCTTCGCCAGTTTTTTCGCCAGAGCTTCACCCTGGCTACTGTCATCCTGCAGAATGTAGGCTGGCTGCTGGTTGAAATAGTTACGCAGCGACTGGTTTAAATAAGGCATCAGCGTTTGCAGTACCGACTGCATTTTTTCTGGTGTCACGGTCGCATCCACGACTTCCATCTCTTGCAGATAAATTGCGCCTTTCTCTTTGTTAAATACCGGTAAGGCTTTTAACTTCAGCTTCATGGTCGCTTTCTGGCTGCCAAACAGGGAATTCATGTCCAGGTTGGCGTCACCGGTCAGGGTCACTTTATTGGGTTCTTCACGGCCAATCTGACTGGCGAGATTATTTAGTACGATGTGTGCTTCAGCAACGCCGGGCAAGCCGATATCTTTAGAAAAGTTATTATGCTTTGCCAGGGCCTGATTAATTTCTTGCTCGCTAACCGTGTATTGCGTGAGTTGATTACAACCAACCAACAGGCCGCTGACAATCAGCGCAGCGGCAAAAAAAAACTTTTTCATGGGGTTCCTCAACATGATGCATGTGGCGTAATCGTGACACAAAGCATCATCGAGTACCAGCGCCCCGGGCGCCAGCAGAAAAAACTGAAAAGCGCCCGGAAGCAGGTTCGGCTATCAGGCGTCTGGCTCCAGCATGCCTCTCGTTGGGCGTTTGAGACTGAATTGCCAGCCCAGCGCCAGGAAGGTGATGAGGCCGATAATACCGAGCATCATCCAGGGCAACTCAGGCTGTGCCAGGGCCTTGCCCATGTCAAACAGCCAGCCGCCGCCGATATATCCAATTGCGCCACCGATAGCGAGCCCCAGTCGACTGAAGCCCATATAGCTTCCTCGGGCACGTGCATTCGCCAGTGAGGCGCTAAGGGTTTCACGCGCTGGTTCGGCGATGATCGAGCCAATATAGAATGTACAGATCAGGGTGAACAACTGCTGCAAATTCCCCACCAGACCGATCGGCATCATGCTCAGAGACATCACCAGCAGACCGGCCATCAGACGATGTTCAAGGCGAAAACGTTTTTCACTCCAGCGGGCAATTGGGTAGAGCAGCGTCAATGAGAGGCACGCCTCGATGGCATACATCCATTTCACAGCGGCCGGTGAACCTGCGATGTCGTTCACCATGATTGGCAGCATCAGCATCACCTGTACCGCCAGCATGTAATAGCCCGCCAGCGTCAGCACATAGGTGACAAAGCGCTTGTCATGCATCACGTGGCTCATCCCTTCGCGCACTGGAATTTTCACCGTCGACAGCTTCCATGCCGGGAGCAGCCAGGCGTTAAACGCCGCGCAAAGAACGAACAAAATTGCGCCGGTGGCACAGACGAGACGAAAATCGTATTGCAATAACCAACTGCCAAGCAACGCGCCAACCACGGCCCCGGCGCTATCCTGCATCATCAGAATAGAGAAAAAGCGCCCACGCTTTTCCGGGCGGATCAGTTTAACCACCAGCGCCGAGCGGGGTGGGTCGAATAGTGTACCGCCCAGTCCGGAGAGAAAGCAGGAAAACCACAGCAGCCACGGCTCATGGGCAATGCCCATGGTGGCGAACCCGGCAGCGCGCATCAGCATGCCGGTGACGATCATCGGTTTTGCACCGAAACGGTCCGCAATAGCACCGCCGAAAATACCCAACCCCTGCTGGATAAATTGACGTAATCCTAGTGCAATACCGACCATCACGGCGGCCCAGCCCATTTGGTCGACGAAACGAATTGAGATCAGCGGGAAAACGACGAAGAAACCCAGCACGACCAGCATATTATCGATGAGAAGGAAGTATTTACCCAGGTTCCTTGCCTGCGAGACTTGCGACATTTCCCCTCCAGGGAAAAACTCGTCACTCTGGATAGAGTTTAAAAGATAAGCACCTCCTATTCTGCGGTGTCGTCATCGCTTTTCCCACCCTTCGCGGGACAATATTTTTTTATCAAAAGTCCGTCTTGATAGAGAGTTTTCATCAAAATGTGTGAATAATTCAAAAAATGGCATTTTGCTCTTTTCACAGGGCGTATTCGCACAGGTATAGTAATGCGAATAGCGTATTGAAGACGTTACGGGAAGGAGTAGGTATAGAATGTTTGGCTATCGCAGTAACGTGCCAAAAGTGCGCTTAACCACCGACCGCCTGGTCGTGCGTTTAGTGCATGAGCGTGATGCCTGGCGTCTGGCAGATTATTACGCAGAAAATCGTCATTTCTTAAAACCCTGGGAACCTATTCGCGATGAAAGCCACTGCTATCCGTCCGGCTGGCAGGCGCGTCTGAGCATGATCTCTGAGTTTCATAAACAGGGCACCGCCTATTATTTTGCGCTGCTCGATCCGGACGAAAAAGAGATTATCGGCGTTGCGAACTTCTCAAACGTGGTGCGGGGATCCTTCCATGCCTGTTATCTCGGCTACTCCATTGCGCAGAAATGGCAGGGGCAGGGGCTAATGTATGAAGCCTTAACCTCGGCCATCCGTTATATGCAGCGCACGCAGCATATTCACCGCATTATGGCTAACTACATGCCACATAATAAGCGCAGCGGTGACCTGCTGGCGCGACTGGGTTTTGAAAAAGAAGGGTATGCCAAAGACTACCTGCTGATTGACGGGCAGTGGCGCGATCACGTGCTGACGGCGTTGACCACATCAGAATGGACCCCCGGCCGCTAAGTTTCAGATGCAGCCATGATTAATGGAGAAGACGATGAAATACGAATTAACCGCCACCGAAGCACGAGTGATTGGCTGTTTATTAGAAAAACAAGTGACCACGCCGGAACAGTACCCACTCTCCGTTAATGGAGTCGTAACAGCCTGCAATCAAAAAACGAATCGTGAACCGGTGATGAACCTGTCGGAATCGGACGTGCAGGAGCAGTTGGATAACCTGGTTAAGCGACATTTTCTGCGCACGGTGAGCGGTTTTGGCAATCGCGTCACGAAATATGAGCAGCGTTTCTGCAACTCTGAATTTGGCAATCTGAAGCTTAGTGCCGCAGAGGTGGCCATAATCACCACACTGCTGCTGCGGGGCGCTCAGACGCCTGGTGAACTGCGTAGCCGCGCATCCCGTATGTACGAATTCAGCGATATGGCCGAAGTGGAGTCGACGCTGGAAAATCTGGCGAACCGGGAAGATGGGCCTTATGTGATCCGCCTGGCGCGTGAGCCGGGCAAACGTGAAAGTCGCTATATGCACCTGTTTTGTGGTGAGGTTGATGAAGCCATTGCCGCGGCAGATGAACCCCCTGTAGCCTCCGGCGATCTGCAGGCGCGCGTGGAAGCGCTGGAAACGGAAGTCGCAGAGCTTAAGCAGCGACTTGATTCCTTGCTGGCGCACCTGGGAGACTAACGTGAAAAAATTACGTATCGGCGTAGTCGGCCTGGGCGGTATTGCACAAAAGGCCTGGCTACCCGTGCTAGGCACCTCCGCGGACTGGACGCTGCAAGGCGCATTTTCACCTTCACGCGATAAAGCACAGCGTATCTGTGACACCTGGCGAATACCCTACGTGGATTCATTGAAGAATCTGGCGCAAACCTGCGACGCGGTTTTCGTCCATTCCAGTACCGCGACGCACTATGCGGTAGTTAGTGAATTGCTGAATGCCGGAGTTCACGTGTGTGTGGATAAACCGCTGGCGGAAAACCTGCACGAGGCTGAGCAACTGGTCGAGCTGGCCGCGCGGAAAAAACTCACGCTGATGGTCGGGTTTAACCGTCGATTTGCACCGCTGTACCAGGATCTCAAAACCCAGTTGGGCACCGCAGCGTCTGTACGTATGGATAAGCACCGTACGGATAGCGTTGGGCCGCACGATCTGCGCTTCACTCTGCTGGACGACTATCTGCACGTGGTCGATACCGCTTTGTGGCTGGCGGGAGGGCAGGCGCAGTTAAATAACGGCACGCTGCTGACCAATGAATCTGGTGCGATGCTCTACGCCGAGCATCATTTTTCTGTCGGTCAAATGCAGATAACGACCAGTATGCATCGCCGTGCCGGTAGCCAGCGCGAGAGCGTGCAGGCGGTGACGGACGGCGGCCTGATTGACGTCACTGATATGCGGGAATGGCGGGAAGAGCGTGGGCAAGGTGTTGTTCATAAGCCGATAGCGGGCTGGCAAACGACCTTAGAACAGCGTGGTTTTGCCGGATGTGCCCGTCATTTCATTGAGTGCGTGCAAAATCAGACGGTTCCCCAGACGGCAGGCGAGCAGGCGCTACTGGCCCAGCGTGTTGTTGAAAAGCTGTGGCGGGAGGCGATGGCTGAATAACCCCCTGTAACATCTGGCGGTAGTAATTCATTGTAATCCAGGTACTATATGCCCACTCAAAATAACACCTCTTTTCAACCATAGGCTGGTTTGTCGGCCTGATAAGGTGCCAGGGTGTCGCCATCAGGCACAGCAAAAGTGTCGGATGGCGGCGAGAATGCCTTATCCGACCTACGGGCAGGTTTGTCGGGGTTTTGCCTCAGAGTCTGGAATACAACATAGATGAATTTATTAAAGTCGCTGGCAGCCGTCAGCTCGATGACGATGTTTTCACGTGTGCTGGGTTTTGCGCGTGATGCGATTGTCGCCAGAATCTTTGGTGCAGGGATGGCGACAGATGCCTTTTTTGTGGCATTCAAACTTCCTAACCTGTTGCGCCGAATTTTTGCCGAAGGCGCATTTTCGCAGGCATTTGTGCCGATTCTTGCTGAGTACAAAAGCAAGCAGGGGGAAGATGCTACCCGCGTGTTTGTTGCCTACGTTTCCGGACTGTTGACGCTGGCGCTGGCCGTGGTGACGGTAGCCGGGATGTTGGCTGCGCCATGGGTGATATTAGTCACCGCGCCGGGATTTGCCGACACAGCGGATAAATTTGCGCTGACCACTCAACTGCTGCGGATCACTTTTCCCTATATTCTACTGATTTCATTGGCCTCACTGGTTGGTGCGATCCTTAATACCTGGAACCGCTTTTCCATTCCTGCGTTTGCCCCGACCTTTCTGAATATCAGCATGATCGGCTTCGCGCTATTTGCGGCGCCCTATTTTAACCCGCCGGTGCTGGCGCTGGCGTGGGCCGTTACGGTTGGCGGCGTGCTACAGCTGATTTATCAGCTTCCGCACTTGAAGAAAATTGGCATGCTGGTACTGCCGCGCGTGAACTTCCGTGATGCAGGGGCGATGCGTGTCGTCAAGCAAATGGGGCCAGCGATCCTTGGGGTATCTGTCAGCCAGATTTCACTGATCATCAATACGATTTTCGCCTCGTTTCTGGCCTCTGGCTCAGTTTCATGGATGTATTATGCCGACCGTCTGATGGAGTTTCCGTCCGGTGTTCTGGGCGTGGCGCTGGGGACTATCCTGCTGCCATCGCTGTCCAAAAGCTTTTCCAGCGGTAATCATGATGAATATTGTCGTCTGATGGACTGGGGCCTGCGCTTGTGTTTCCTGTTGGCATTACCGAGTGCCGTAGCGTTGGGTATTCTGGCCAAACCGCTGACGGTGTCTCTGTTCCAGTACGGTAAATTTACCGCCTTTGATGCCGCGATGACCCAGCGTGCGCTGGTGGCGTACTCGGTAGGTTTGATTGGCTTGATCGTGGTGAAAGTGTTGGCTCCGGGCTTTTACTCGCGCCAGGATATTAAAACGCCAGTGAAGATTGCCATTGTGACGCTGATTATGACCCAGGTGATGAACCTGGCGTTTATCGGGCCGTTAAAGCATGCCGGATTGTCGCTGTCGATTGGTCTGGCGGCATGTCTGAACGCTTCACTGCTGTACTGGCAACTGCGGAAACAGAAAATCTTTACCCCACAACCGGGCTGGAGCTGGTTCCTGGCGCGTCTGGTGATTTCCGTGCTGGTGATGTCTGCGGTGCTGGTTGGGATGCTCTACATCATGCCGGATTGGTCGCAGGGAACGATGTTGTGGCGTCTGCTGCGTCTGATGGCGGTCGTGGTGGCAGGTATTGCCGCTTACTTCGCAGCTCTCGCCGTACTGGGCTTTAAAGTAAAAGAGTTTGTGCGCCGGACGGCGTAATGAATCAATGCCGGATGGCGGCATAACGCCGTATCCGGCCTACAAAAGGCGTAGGCCTGATAAGCAAAACGTTATCAGGCTGACATCAAATAGAGAATTTTTTCCCGCCGCGGTGCGCAGCAGAGGTTTGACCGTTTGCGCCATACAACGCCGGTTCCTGGTGCGGTTTCAGCACTTGTATTGCTTGTTGATTACGCTCGATCTGCCCTTCCAGCAGCCAACCGTTGTGCTGGTTGAGGTCGCGTAAATGCTGTGTTTTCTTGGTGATAGTCTGCCAGCGTTCAGCAATCTCATCATTGGCGCTGCGCGTGGCGTCATGTTCCAGGCGGCGCTGCTGCTCAAGATAATCAAGGGTTGCCAGCAAGGAGCTTTTTTCTTCTGTAATACGTTGTAGCTGGCTGCCGTTGATATGCCCTGCGGAAAGCTGCTGCTGTTCAGCATCCATTACCGTTTTCAGGTCATTGAGGACGGTCGTCATCTGGTCAAGTATTTCTGACAAACGAGTCATACTTTATTTACTCTGTAGGTAGCTCTGCGCCTCGCGAATCAGCGAGTCGGCAATTTTTCCGGTATCCATTTTCAATTCACCGTTACGGATTGCGGTTTTCAGTGCTTCCACGCGTTCCATATTGATGTCATTGCTGCCGGGCTGCATCAGTTTGGCCTGGGCGTCGCTCAGCATGACGCTGGTGCTGGTGGTCGCGGTGGTTTTTTCCTTCAGCGCTTTTTGTACCGGCGCATCGCTGGTTTCACGCGGCTGAACGGTGCTTACTGGCTTCAATGGTGAGGTACGATCAATGCTCATTTTATTTTTCCTCATCGAGGGGTTACGCTATAGCGGCCCGCTGTAATCATTGGTTGTTTATCTATCGGCACACGCTAAAAAATCTTTAACCTATTATAGGTTAATAAGAATATTCCCATCAGAATCGACGACGCCGCTCACCACCTGGCCTGAAATCATCCGCACTCGTGCATTCTGTGCGACAGCGGCGTTGTTCAGCGCTTTACCTTCGGCATTGACCCGAAAGCCATCTCCGTTGGCAATAACCAGTACGCGCTGACCGGCCTTGATCCGCCATGCCTGGCGCAACATCGAAAGCTGTATCGGTTGGCCCGGCACCAGATCGCGCAGGCTCACTGCATCCTGCACCTGACTCATATCCAGCACCGCGCGCGGCGGTAGTTGGTCCAGTCGACCACGTTTCAGCGTTACGCTGGCTGGGGTCAGGGTGCTACCTCGCGCTACGGACGCAGCGGCAACAACGTAGTTTCCCGTCGCCTGCACGTTCACTTGCAGATAACGTTTTTCGTTGGCACAGCGGGCCAGCACATTCACATTGCCCCACAGTTTCGCGCTACCTGACACGCTTAATGCTGGTTGTTCGCAGTTGGGCAATAAGTTTGGTGACGTTCGGATAGTGACCACCACCTCATCGCTAAATCCGGCCAGGCGCTGGGAAAACCATGCCGTTAGCTGCGAATTCAGGTCTTGCGCCAGCGTCATAGGGCTGAACAGCAGTGCTGCCACGACTATTCCACGTTTAAACGTTTGCATCAAAACCTCGCGCTTTTTCAGGTAGTGGCAGGATTTTACCTGTGTGACGCAGTCATCAACGCAACAAATAGCGACGCATTTTGCGTTTATTCCGGCGATAACGCGCGCGTAATGGGATTTAAGCTGTCGGCTGAATTTTGTCATTTGCGGAGGAGATATGCTCGATAAGCTCGACGCCGCCTTACGTTTTCAACAGGAAGCGCTGAATTTGCGCGCCCAACGCCAGGAAATATTGGCGGCCAACATTGCCAATGCCGACACGCCGGGGTACCAGGCGCGCGATCTGGATTTCGCCAGTGAATTAAAAAAAGTCATGGTGCGAGGACGGGAAGAAACCGGCGGCGTTTCGTTGACGCTGACCTCTGCACAACACATCCCAGCCCAGACCGTTTCTGCGCCGTCTACGGAGCTGCTCTACCGTATTCCTGACCAGCCGTCTCTTGATGGCAACACGGTAGATATGGACCGGGAGCGCACGCAATTTGCAGACAACAGCCTCAAGTATCAAATGGGGCTGACGGCGCTGGGTGGACAAATCAAAGGCATGATGAACGTGCTGCAAGGAGGGAACTAATTCGTGGCGCTGTTAAATATTTTTGATATCGCAGGTTCTGCGCTGACGGCTCAGTCTAAACGCCTGAACGTCGCGGCCAGCAACATGGCGAATGCGGATAGCGTCAGCGGACCCGACGGTCAGCCGTATCGCGCGAAGCAGGTTGTTTTTCAGGTAGATGCTGCGCCAGGTGCGGCAACCGGTGGCGTAAAAGTTGCTGACGTCATTGAAAGTCAGGCGCCGGATAAGCTGGTTTATGAACCCGGTAATCCGCTGGCCGATGCGAACGGCTACGTAAAAATGCCGAATGTGGACGTTGTTGGCGAGATGGTCAACACCATGTCTGCCTCACGTAGCTACCAGGCAAACGTCGAAGTGCTCAACACCGTGAAAAGCTTGATGCTTAAAACGCTGACGCTAGGCCAGTAAAGGAGGCGCACATGTCTATTGCTGTAAAAATGAATGACCCGAGCACGACGGGGGTTAATGCCGCCACGGGGAACAGCTCCCTGACGGGCAGCAACGCCGCTGACCTGCAAAGCAGCTTTCTTACGCTGCTGGTTGCACAACTGAAAAACCAGGACCCTACCAACCCGTTGCAAAACAACGAACTGACTACCCAGTTGGCGCAAATCAGTACCGTGAGCGGGATTGAGAAACTGAACACTACGCTGGGATCGATCTCTGGGCAGATCGACAACAGTCAGTCGCTGCAGGCCAGTACGCTGATTGGCCACGGTGTCATGATCCCGGGTACGACCATTCTGACCGGTAAAGGGACAGAAGAAGGTGCCAAAACTACGACAACCCCATTTGGCGTTGAGCTGCAGCAACCGGCAGATAAGGTTACCGCAACCATTACCGATAAAGACGGCAAAGTGGTACGCACCATTGACATTGGTGGATTGAAAGCGGGCGTTCATACCTTTACCTGGGACGGCACCATGACCGATGGCACGGATGCACCAAGCGGTTCTTACAACGTGTCAATTGCTGCCAGTAATGGCGGAACGCAACTGGTGGCACAGCCGCTTCAGTTTGCGCTGGTGCAGGGCGTTATTCGCAGTAACGGCGGTAATACGCTGGATCTGGGCACTTATGGAACCACCACCCTCGACGAAGTACGGCAGATAATTTAAGCCTTCACACTTATCAGGAGTAAGTCATGGCCTTTTCTCAAGCGGTCAGCGGTCTGAACGCTGCAGCGACCAACCTCGATGTCATTGGTAACAACATCGCCAACTCCGCCACCTACGGTTTTAAATCTGGCACGGCATCTTTTGCCGATATGTTTGCCGGTTCGAAAGTCGGTTTGGGCGTTAAAGTTGCGGGTATTACTCAGGACTTTACCGACGGTACGACCACCAACACCGGACGTGGTCTGGACGTTGCTATCAGCCAGAACGGTTTTTTCCGTATGGTAGACAGCAACGGTTCCGTTTTCTACAGCCGTAACGGTCAGTTCAAGCTCGATGAAAACCGCAATATCGTTAACATGCAGGGGCTGCAGCTGACGGGCTATCCGGCTACCGGTACACCGCCAACCATACAGCAGGGTGCGAACCCGGCACCGATCACTATCCCGAATACGCTGATGGCGGCTAAATCAACCACCACTGCGTCAATGCAGGTCAACCTGAACTCCACTGACAAAGTGCCAACCAAGACTCCGTTTAATGCAAGCGATGCGGACTCCTACAACAAAAAAGGCACCGTTACCGTTTTCGATAGCCAGGGTAACGCCCATGACATGAATATTTTTTATGTCAAAAATAAGGAGAGCAACAGCTGGGAAGTTCACACTCAGGATGCTTCCACCGGAGATGCTGCAAAATCAGCCGGGTTTATGCGTTTTGACGATAATGGTACGTTTATAGGTATTAGTGCTACAGCTGATGAGGCTGTTCCTAAACCGACAGATCCTCAATGGCCAAAGTTTATTGATGTTGGTACGGGTACGATCAATGGCGCAGTTCCGGCGAACTTCTCCCTGAGCTTCCTGAATTCCATGCAGCAGAACACCGGTGCCAACAACATCGTTGCCACGAATCAGAACGGCTACAAGCCGGGCGATCTGGTGAGCTACCAGATTAACAATGACGGTACCGTGGTCGGTAACTACTCCAACGAACAGCAACAGGTTCTGGGACAGATCGTGCTGGCAAACTTTGCCAACAACGAAGGTCTGGCGTCTCAGGGCGACAACGTCTGGGCGGCGACTCAGTCTTCCGGCGTGGCGCTGCTGGGTACCGCAGGCGAAGGTAACTTCGGCAAGCTGACCAACGGCGCGCTGGAAGCGTCAAACGTGGATTTGAGTAAAGAACTGGTGAATATGATTGTCGCCCAGCGTAACTATCAGTCGAACGCGCAGACCATCAAAACCCAGGATCAGATCCTCAACACGCTGGTCAACCTGCGCTAAGCGCCTGACGGGATGGCTTAATGGATCACGCAATTTATACCGCCATGGGCGCGGCCAGTCAGACGCTGAATCAACAGGCGGTGACGGCCAGCAACCTGGCAAACGCCTCCACGCCAGGGTTTCGTGCGCAGCTCAATGCACTGCGCGCGGTTCCTGTAGAAGGATTGTCTTTACCGACGCGTACGCTGGTCGTGGCCTCCACGCCGGGGGCCGATATGACGCCCGGTCAGATGGACTATACCTCCCGCCCGCTGGATGTGGCGCTGCAACAGGATGGCTGGTTGGCTGTGCAGACCGCTGACGGTAGTGAAGGATATACCCGTAACGGTGCTATTCAGGTGAGCCCAACGGGTGAACTGACTATTCAGGGACACCCGGTAATTGGCGAAGCCGGACCGATCGCCGTACCAGAAGGCTCGGAAGTCACCATTGCGGCGGACGGGACCATTTCTGCACTTAACCCTGGCGATCCGGCTAATACGGTCGCGCCAGTGGGGCGGTTGAAGCTGGTGAAGGCTACAGGGCTTGAAGTACAACGTGGCGATGACGGTATGTTCCGTCTGACCCAGGCCGCACAGGCAACCCGTGGTGCGACGTTACAGGCTGACCCCAGCATCCGTGTGATGTCTGGCGTGCTGGAAGGCAGTAACGTTAAACCGGTTGCTGCGATGAGCGACATGATCGCCAACGCCCGCCGCTTTGAAATGCAGATGAAAATTATCAGTAGCGTGGATGATAACGCGGGCCGCGCCAACCAACTGCTGTCGATGAGTTAATACAGGACATTTTATGATCAGTTCATTATGGATCGCCAAAACCGGCCTGGATGCACAGCAAACCAACATGGATGTGATTGCCAACAACCTGGCAAACGTCAGCACCAACGGATTTAAACGCCAACGTGCCGTGTTTGAGGATCTGTTGTACCAGACGATTCGTCAGCCTGGCGCACAGTCTTCTGAGCAGACCACACTGCCGTCTGGTTTGCAGATTGGTACCGGTGTACGTCCGGTTGCGACCGAGCGTTTACACAGTCAGGGGAACCTGTCGCAGACTAACAACAGTAAAGATGTGGCGATTAAAGGCCAGGGCTTTTTCCAGGTCATGTTGCCCGATGGTACGTCCGCTTATACCCGCGACGGTTCTTTCCAGGTGGATCAGAACGGTCAGTTGGTGACGGCGGGTGGTTTTCAGGTTCAGCCTGCCATCACCATTCCGGCTAACTCGCTCAGTATCACCATTGGACGTGACGGTATTGTCAGCGTGACCCAACAGGGGCAGGCGGCGCCTGTTCAGGTCGGGCAGCTTAACCTGACAACCTTCATGAACGATACCGGTCTGGAAAGCATTGGTGAGAATCTGTACACCGAAACGCAGTCATCCGGTGCGCCGAATGAGAGCACGCCAGGGCTGAACGGCGCGGGTCTGCTGTATCAGGGCTATGTTGAAACCTCTAACGTCAATGTGGCGGAAGAGCTGGTAAACATGATCCAGGTTCAGCGCGCTTACGAAATCAACAGTAAAGCGGTATCGACCACCGATCAGATGCTGCAAAAACTGACGCAACTCTAAAGTGGAGTCCGGTGGGGTGAAAACCTCACCGGCACACTGATTTTGAAGATGACCGCAATGCGAAAATACGCGCTTCACCCATACCCAATTTTAGCCCTGCTGGTGGTTTCACTAACAGGATGTGCCTGGATCCCGGCCACGCCGCTCGTGCAGGGCGCAACGTCTGCTCAGCCGGTTCCAGGCCCGACGCCGGTGGCGAATGGCTCAATCTTCCAGTCGGCACAACCGATTAACTATGGTTATCAGCCACTCTTTGAAGATCGTCGTCCACGCAATATTGGCGATACGCTGACCATCGTATTGCAAGAAAACGTCAGCGCGAGCAAAAGCTCCTCGGCAAACGCCAGCCGCGACGGCAAGACCAACTTTGGTTTTGATACCGTACCGCGCTACCTGCAAGGGCTGTTTGGTAACGAACGTGCCGACGTAGAAGCCTCCGGCGGCAACACCTTTAACGGTAAAGGCGGCGCGAACGCCAGCAATACCTTCAGCGGTACGTTGACCGTGACGGTCGATCAGGTACTGGTGAATGGCAATTTACATGTCGTGGGTGAAAAACAGATCGCCATTAATCAGGGCACTGAGTTCATTCGCTTCTCCGGGGTCGTTAACCCGCGCACCATCAGTGGCAGCAACTCCGTACCGTCAACCCAGGTTGCGGACGCGCGTATAGAGTACGTCGGTAACGGCTACATCAATGAAGCGCAGAATATGGGCTGGTTGCAGCGTTTCTTCCTTAACTTGTCGCCGATGTAAGCGAGGTACCCAGTGTTTAAATCTTTTGTTGGAATGGTACTGGTGCTGATAACCACCTTTGCGCATGCTGACCGTATTCGTGACCTGACAAGCGTGCAGGGCGTGCGGGAAAACTCGCTGATAGGCTACGGGCTGGTGGTCGGACTGGATGGTACCGGTGACCAGACCACCCAGACGCCGTTTACGACGCAAACGCTCAATAACATGCTTTCGCAGTTGGGGATAACCGTGCCAACTGGCACCAATATGCAGCTGAAAAACGTGGCGGCGGTGATGGTTACCGCGTCGTTTCCTGCATTCGGTCGTCAGGGACAAACCATCGACGTAGTGGTCTCCTCTATGGGGAATGCCAAAAGCCTGCGCGGCGGTACGCTGCTGATGACCCCGTTAAAAGGGGTCGATAGTCAGGTGTATGCCTTGGCTCAGGGGAATATTTTGGTGGGCGGTGCGGGCGCGGCTGCAGGTGGCAGTAGCGTACAGGTTAACCAGCTCAATGGTGGACGCATTACCAATGGCGCGATTATCGAACGTGAATTACCCAGCCAGTTCGGCGGTGGTAACACCATTAATCTGCAGCTTAATAATGAAGATTTCACGATGGCGCAGCAGATTACCGACACCATCAACCGCGCGCGTGGCTTTGGTAGCGCAACAGCATTGGATGCCCGAACCATTCAGGTGCGCGTGCCAAGCGGTAACAGCTCGCAGGTGCGTTTCCTCGCTGATATCCAGAATATTGAGGTGAATGTCACGCCGCAGGATGCGAAAGTGATTATCAACTCGCGCACCGGATCTGTCGTCATGAACCGCGAAGTGACGCTGGATAGCTGTGCTGTGGCACAAGGCAACTTGTCGATTACGGTAAACCGCCAGGCGAACGTCAGCCAGCCGGACACACCATTTGGCGGTGGACAAACCGTGGTGACGCCACAAACCCAGATTGACCTGCGCCAGAGCGGTGGTTCACTGCAAAGCGTGCGTTCCAGCGCCAACCTGAACAATGTGGTGCGTGCGCTGAATGCGCTGGGGGCAACGCCGATGGATCTGATGTCCATTCTGCAATCGATGCAGAGCGCGGGTTGCTTACGCGCCAAACTGGAAATCATCTAATGATTGGTGACAGCAAACTGCTGACCAGCGCGGCCTGGGATGCGCAATCACTGAACGAACTGAAAGCGAAAGCGGGTCAGGATCCGGCGGCGAATATCCGTCCGGTCGCCCGTCAGGTTGAAGGGATGTTCGTGCAGATGATGCTGAAAAGCATGCGTGAAGCGCTGCCGAAAGATGGCGTGTTTAGCAGCGATTCAACGCGTTTGTATACCAGTATGTATGACCAACAAATTGCGCAGCAAATGACCGCAGGCAAAGGTCTGGGGCTGGCTGAAATGATGGTCAAGCAGATGACTGAAGGGCAAGCGCAACCTGCGGATGACGCGCCGCAGGTGCCGATGAAGTTTTCACTGGAAACGGTGACCAGCTATCAAAATCAGGCATTGACGCAACTGGTCCGCAAAGCCATCCCCCGGGCGACGGAAAGCAATGATGAGCCGCTGTCAGGTGACAGTAAAGACTTCCTCGCCCAGCTATCGCTGCCGGCTAAGCTGGCCAGCCAGCAAAGCGGCGTCCCGCATCATCTGATTCTGGCACAGGCGGCGCTGGAATCCGGATGGGGGCAGCGACAAATTCGCCGTGAGAACGGTGAACCGAGCTTTAACATTTTTGGCGTGAAGGCTTCAGGAAGCTGGAAAGGTCCAACCACTGAAATCACCACGACTGAATATGAGAACGGTGAGGCGAAAAAGGTGAAAGCCAGATTCCGCGTCTATAGCTCTTACCTTGAGGCGTTGTCGGATTATGTCGGTCTGATATCGCGTAACCCGCGCTATGCGGCAGTGACCGCTGCCGCGACCGCCGAGCAAGGGGCGCAGGCATTGCAAAATGCGGGTTACGCCACGGACCCTAACTATGCGCGAAAATTAACCAGTATGATCCAGCAGTTGAAATCGATGAGTGAAAAAGTGAGCAAAACCTACAGCACGAACATCGATAATCTCTTTTAAATAGCTCAAGTCTACCGACCTGCTGCCGATAATAACGAGTATTGAAGGATTACAAGGAACCTCCATGTCCAGCTTGATTAATAACGCGATGAGTGGACTCAGCGCAGCGCAGGCCGCGTTGAATACTGCCAGTAACAACATCTCCAGCTATAACGTTGCCGGATATACCCGACAGACGACAATTATGGCGCAAGCGAACAGCACGCTGGGTGCGGGGGGCTGGGTAGGCAATGGTGTCTATGTTTCTGGTGTACAACGTGAATATGACTCCTTTATCACTAACCAGTTGCGAGCAGCGCAGAACCAGAGCAGCGGTCTGACGACACGTTATGAGCAAATGTCAAAAATCGACAATCTGCTCTCCAGCAAAACCAGTTCTATTTCGACCTCCATGCAGGACTTTTTTACCAGCCTGCAAACGCTGGTCAGCAACGCCGAAGATCCGGCGGCACGCCAGGCGCTAATCGGTAAAGCTGATGGATTGGTAAATCAGTTTAAAACGACCGACCAGTATCTGCGCGATCAGGATAAGCAGGTCAATACCGCGATTAAAGCCAGCGTTGATCAGATCAACAACTATTCGAAACAAATTGCCAGCCTCAACGACCAGATTTCTCGTATGACAGGCGTCGGCGCAGGTGCGTCTCCTAACGACCTGCTTGACCAGCGCGATCAGCTGGTCAGTGAATTGAATCAGATTGTCGGTGTTGAAGTCAGCATTCAGGATGGTGGCACTTACAACCTGACCATGGCCAACGGCTATTCGCTGGTGCAGGGCAGCAATGCACGTCAACTGGCGGCAGTGCCTTCCAGCGATGATCCTAATCGTACAACCGTGGCCTACGTTGATGGCGTTGCCGGAGCTGTTGAAATTCCGGAGAAACTGCTGAATACCGGTTCACTGGGTGGGCTGCTCACCTTCCGTTCTCAGGAGCTGGATCAGACGCGTAATACCCTCGGCCAACTGGCGCTTGCATTTGCCAGCGCATTTAACGCCCAGCATAAAGAAGGTTTTGATGCCAACGGCGATCAGGGTAAGGATTTCTTTGCTATCGGTAGCCCGGAAGTCTTCAACAACGCGAAAAATACGGGTACAGGATCGTTAAGCGCTAAGATCACTGACAGCTCCGCTGTACAGGCGACAGACTATAAAATCGTTTTTGATGGGAAGGACTGGCAGGTTACTCGCCTGGCGGATAATACCAGCTTCAAAGCCACCGTTACCGGTGGAAAAATGTCCTTTGACGGGATGGAAATCACCGTTAATGCTGGCGCGAAAGCTAATGACAGTTTTACTGTAAAACCCGTGAGTAACGCTATCGTTGATATGAAAGTTATGGTGACCGATGAGTCGAAAATCGCCATGGCTCAAGTGTCTAAAAATGATACGGACCCCACCATCGATAAAGGCAAGAGCGACAACCGTAACGGTCAGAAACTGTTAGATCTGCAAACCAAAGCGACTGTCGGTAATAAGACCTTCAACGATGCATATGCCACACTGGTAAGCGATGTCGGGAACAAAACCGCTACGCTGAAAACCAGCGCCACCACCCAGAACAACGTGGTGACACAGCTTTACCGGCAGCAACAGTCTATTTCCGGCGTTAACCTCGACGAAGAGTACGGTAATTTACAGCGTTTTCAGCAGTATTACCTGGCTAACGCTCAAGTGCTGCAGACCGCGAATGCGTTGTTTGATGCACTGATTAATATCCGCTAAGGGAGAGGGACACAATGCGTATCAGCACCCAGATGATGTACCAGCAGAATATGCGTGGTATCACTAACTCTCAGGCTGAATGGATGAAGTTCGGCGAGCAGATGTCAACGGGCAAACGTGTGATCAACCCATCAGACGATCCGATTGCCGCCTCGCAGGCCGTGGTACTTTCTCAGGCTCAGGCGCAGAACAGCCAATATACGCTGGCACGCTCATTCGCGACGCAAAAGGTGTCGCTGGAAGAGAATGTTCTGAGCCAGGTGACGACGGCAATTCAGGCTGCACAGGAAAAAATCGTTTATGCCGGGAACGGAACGTTAAGTGATGACGACCGTGCATCGCTGGCCACCGACCTACAGGGGATCCGCGATCAGCTGATGAACCTGGCAAACAGTACCGACGGTAATGGTCGCTATATTTTCGGTGGATATAAAACAGAATCCGCACCGTTTGCCCAGACAGATGGCGCTTACAGCGGCGGTACAACAAACGTTACCCAACAGGTCGATGCCTCCCGAACCATGGTGATTGGTCATACTGGCGATAAAGTATTCGCCAACCTGACCAGCAACGCTGTACCGGAACCTGGTGGCGGTACTCAGGAAAAGAACCTGTTCAAAATGCTGGATACCGCTATTGATGCGCTCAAAACCCCTATTGAGGGTAATGACGTGGCAAAAGCTACCGCCGCTGCTGCCATTGATAAAACCAACCGTGGCCTGAAAAACTCGTTGAATAACGTCCTGTCCGTTCGTGCAGAATTAGGTACGCAACTGAGTGAATTAAGCTCGCTGGATTCACTGGGCGCCGATCGTGCATTAGGCCAAACTCAGCAGATGAGTAATCTGGTGGATGTTGACTGGAACGCCGCGATCTCGTCTTATGTCATGCAGCAGGCTGCGCTACAGGCATCCTATAAAGCATTTACCGATATGCAGGGAATGTCGTTGTTCCAGCTTAATCGGTAATAACTCTTTTTGAACATATCTTGAAACTGGGTATGTTTGTCTGCCCGCTCCTTTAACACCCCGGAGCGGGCATTTTTTTAGGCAACCGACGTCTTACTAAGCGACGGGTTCCCCGTCAGTCTTATGACCAATGCAATTGCACTGCTGAAGGTAGCCAACGCAACGACACCTTCCCAATTGGCCAGGGCGTAGACCTGACTTCCGAGAACCGAACCCAGCGCCATACCGATAAACACCATCGTAAACAGCAGAGCGTTCAATCGTCCTCGTGCCAGAGGCTCCAGGCTATAGACCAGATTCTGGTGGGCAACCAGGCTGGATTGCAATCCGAGATCAAAACCTACCGCCGAAAGGGCGATGAGCAGCCACTGCCCCTGAACGGGCAGGGCGGGTAACAAAAACATCAGAGCGAAAGATGCCGTTACCAGCAAAGCACCCAATTGCGTTACTTTTGCCGCACCCACTTTATCGGCAAGATGACCCGCCAACGGTGCGGCAAGCGCTCCGGCTGCTCCCGCGATACCAAAAGCACCCGCTATAGCGCTACCCATGTGGTAATGCTCAGATAACATTACCGCCAGCGTAGACCAGAAGGCGCTAAAAGCAATGGACAGAAAGCCTTGTGCCAGTGCTGCGCGGCGCAAGGTGGAATATCGTTGCCAAAGTTGCGCCATTGAGAACATTAATGATGGATAGCTCAACGTGGAATGGACCGTAAAGCGAGGCAGTACTTTCCACATAATCGCGGTAATTATGGCAATGCTGACGGCAGCGAGTTGATACATCTCGCGCCAGCCAAACGCTTCGCCCACCACTCCACTGACGGTACGTGAGAGTAAAATCCCCAGCAGAAGGCCCGTCATCACAGTACCCACCGTTTTTCCCTGCTTGCCGTTGGGCGC
Source organism: Citrobacter sp. B72 (assembly GCF_016894305.1). Taxonomy (NCBI): domain Bacteria; kingdom Pseudomonadati; phylum Pseudomonadota; class Gammaproteobacteria; order Enterobacterales; family Enterobacteriaceae; genus Citrobacter; species Citrobacter sp. B72. The sequence goes on along the minus strand of NZ_CP069801.1, from coordinate 2,995,386 downwards.
CAGTATTGCCGCCGCAGGCACAATATCTTGTGCCATGGTTGCCGCCATTCCCATCAGCAGGCTCACCAGTAATAGCGAATGCAACTGACCGGTAAAGCTACAGGCCAGCAGCAGCGCGGCAAGAGAGATGCTTTTCAGCAGGATTAATGTCCGGCGGTCATAACGATCGCCTAATGGCAATAAAAACAATATACCTAACGCATATCCCGCCTGGGTCAGCGTCGGGACCAACCCCATACCGGTGAGACTTAAGGCCAGATCCTGACCCATTAAAGGCAGAAGAGGCTGGGCGTAGTAGATAGCGGCCACGCTGAATCCGGCGCCCATTGCCAGAACAAAAATGACCCAACGGGAAAGTGCGGTATGTGTGTTCACAAATGATTCCTCAATCACAGGATGTGCGGCTATTTTTATCCTTCTGCGGGTGGTGCGGTAGCGAGCGCAGTGGTAAAACAGTTATACGCCAGACGTATGAAGAAACTGATAATGATAAAAACTGAACGTATAGATAGGGTGGAGCTGATGCGCACGTTTGTGCGTATCGTAGAAGCAGGATCGCTTTCGGCAGCGGCAAAACAGATAGGGACGACGCAAGCGACCGTAAGCCGACGGCTGCAATCGCTGGAGACGCTGCTGGGTGTGAAACTGCTTATGCGTACCACGCATGCGATGAAATTGACCGACGACGGCGAAAGAGGCTATCAGCATGCTAAGAAGATTATTGATGCCTGGCTGGCGCTGGAAGATGGACTTAATGTCACAGAAGATGAACCGGTGGGAACGTTGCGAGTCCGCGCACCGCATGCGTTCGGGCAACAACAACTACTGGAGCCGCTTTTGCAGTTTCTTTCGCGCTATCCCCAGTTGGCAGTAGAGTGGATGCTCAACGATAAAACCGTTGATTTTCTGAGCGATAATATTGATTGCGCTATTCGGGTTGGCGCGGAAGTCGATCCGGCCACGGTTTCCGTTTTACTGGCTGAAGTTCCCCGTAGTATGGTGGTGAGTCCAGGACTGCTGGAGCAATATGGCGAGCTTTCTCATCCTGAGCAGTTATCAGCGCTGCCCTGGATTGCAGTGAACACGTTTTATCAGCATAGCGTTTCGTTGTTGCACCAATTGCGTAATGAGCCAGTCACGCTGAATATTTCACCCAGATTAAGCACAGACAGTATTTATGTCGCAAGAAATGCCGCGCTGGCGGGGTTGGGAGTGACTATTGTTTCAAGCTGGATGGTGGCGGAGGATATTGCCGACGGACGTCTGGTTGCATTGCTACCTGAGTGGCATGCGGCGCCGTTGCCTGTACATTTGGTTTATCCGTGGGCACGTTACTATCCGACCCGCTTACGCAAGTTTCTGGCCCTAATGAAGGATGTTATGCCGCAGCTGACGGGGATGAAAGGCGTAGATCAGATATAAAAAAGCCGACCCGAAGGCCGGCTTTGATATTGATTATGGCTTACTCAACAGGCTGTGGACGTGTTGCTGGCGCAGTCGCTTGATGAGTTGCGCTATGTCCACCTGCGGCACCTTTGCCTTCAAAGGCGAATGCCGGACGCTGCCAGTCGCTATGACGCGGCGCTTCTGGCACATATTCCGGTGCCGGAGCGCGGGTCATTGGCGCGGTTGCATGGCTGTGCAGGTGTTCAGCATCAGCGCTTGCTGCGACAACTTCAGCCTTAACGACTTCAGTTTCGACGACAGGCGCGGCAACAACGACTTTCGGCGCTGCAACCTCTTCAACAACTGGCGCTGTTTCCACAACTTCAGCAATCTCTTCAACCACTTCTGGCTGGGGAATAACCACCTCTGCAGGCTCTTCGGCAACCGGTGCAGTCACAACGTCAGCCACAGGTTCGGCTTCAGCGGCGATTTCTTCTGCTACGGGCGCATCAGATGCAGCGATAATTTGCGGTTGTTCCTCGACTGGGGTCGCAATCACTTCCGGATGCGTGGTTTCAACCTGTGTGGTTTCAACAACGGCGGCCTGAGGCTCAGCTACGACAACCTCTGGTTGCACGGCTTCAACCGGCGCAGGGGTATCCACAATGTGTTCAACGGCAGCGGCAGCAACCTGAGGCTCTACGGCGACAGGTGCAGCTTGCTGCTGGACCATTTCCTGTTCACGCTGTTCTTCAACCTGCTGATCCTGAGGACGTGCGACAGGGTAGCGGATCCAAACTTTACCGGACGCTAATTCAGGAGATGCGCAGGCGACCGTTAACGGCATCGGTGACTGAACCGGATAACGCTCGTCACGGTAACGACGACGACGCTGTCCACTGACGCGCAGATGGCGAGGAGAGCGGCGAGAACGACGCGGCATACCGTTGGAGTCACGAGCTTCGCTGTTGTCTTCCTGCTCAGTCGCAACGACGGCTGGCAGATCAACTTTCGCCAGTTCGGTGCGCTGTGCCGGTACCGGCTGTTCTGTTGGTTGAGCAACAGCAGTTTCAGCGATTGCAGCAACAGTAGCCACTTCGGCTTCAACCGCCGGGCTGTCTGTGAAACGAACTTTCTGAGTCAACTGACGCTGTTTGCGGCGGGTTTGAGGCTGACGTACGCGCTCTTCCTGCTCAGTATCCTGCACAGGTTGTTCAGCCTGGTTCAGCTCTTTAACTTCCTGCTGAGCCTGACGCTTGTCATCGTTACGACGGCGGTTGCGTTCGCGACGCGGCGCCTGCTGTTCATCACCGGATTTCGCTTTGTCTGCAACATCAGTGGTTTGCTGGCGGTTATCGCGAGCTTCCGCATTTTGCTGCTGGGACTGACGACGGTTACGGCGGTTATCTTCACGGTTTTCGCCGTTTTCTGAACGTTCGCTACGGTTGTCGCGGTCACCGCGATTATCACGACGATCGTTACGGTCGCGACGATTGTTCTGACGCGGTTTACGACGATCCTGCTGGCGTTCGGTTTTCTCTTCAGCTTTCGGCGCAGGTTGTTCAACCGGTTTCACTTCTTCGCTACCACCGAAGATGGACTTCAGTGCGCCAAAGAAACGGCTAATCAAACCGGGTTGTGCGGCAACGGCTGCGGTTGCTGCTGCAGCTTTAGTCGCGGTGGCTTTCGCGGCAGGTTCCTGCAGAGCAGGGGCTGGCGGAACGTCTGGCATGGCGAAGGTGGCCAGCGCCGGTTGCTCAGGCTGTTTACGCTCGACGTACTCTTCTTCCGTCGGCAATGCCATTGCCTCTTCATGCAGTTTCGGCAGCAGGTAGCTCAGGGTCGGTGTTTCTTCCCCTTTACGTACGCGCAGCACAGAATAGTGCGGGGTTTCCATCTGATCGTTTGGCACGATCACACAGCGCACGCCATTCTGACGCGTTTCGATAGCATTAACCGCGGTACGTTTTTCGTTAAGCAGGTAAGAGGCGATTGGCACAGGAACAATAGCATGAACTTCTTGCGTATTTTCTTTCAGTGCTTCTTCTTCGATCAGACGCAGAATAGACAGCGACAGTGATTCGTTATCACGTACGGTACCGGTGCCGGAACAGCGCGGGCACACGTGATGGCTGGATTCACCCAGAGACGGGCTCAGACGCTGACGAGACATCTCCAGCAGACCGAAGCGAGAAATATGGCTGATCTGAATACGCGCTCTGTCCTGGCGTACGGCCTCGCGCAGACGGTTTTCAACCGCGCGCTGGTGGCGAACCGGCGTCATATCAATGAAGTCGATTACAATCAGACCGCCGAGGTCGCGCAGACGTAGCTGACGGGCAATTTCATCGGCTGCTTCAAGGTTAGTGTTGAACGCAGTTTCTTCGATGTCGCCGCCGCGAGTTGCACGCGCGGAGTTGATATCGATAGCGGTCAGGGCCTCTGTGCTGTCAATAACGATTGAGCCGCCGGACGGCAGGCGCACTTCGCGCTGGAACGCGGATTCAATCTGAGACTCGATCTGATAGTGGCTGAACAGCGGGATTTCACCGGTGTACAGTTTGATTTTGCTGCTGAAATCCGGACGACCCAGTGCGGCGATGTGCTGACGTGCCATCTCCATCACTTTCGGATTATCGATAAGGATTTCGCCGATGTCCTGACGTAAGTAGTCACGGAAAGCGCGAACGATAACGTTGCTTTCCTGGTGGATCAGGAACGGAGCAGGGCGGCTGTCAGCGGCTTTTTGAATCGCTTCCCAGTGCTTCAGGCGGAAGCTCAGGTCCCACTGCAGTGCTTCGGCGGATTTGCCGACCCCTGCGGTACGCACGATAAGCCCCATGCCATCAGGCAGTTCCAGGCTTGCCAGCGCTTCTTTTAATTCGGTACGGTCGTCGCCTTCAATGCGACGGGAGATACCGCCCGCGCGCGGGTTGTTCGGCATCAGAACCAGATAACTACCCGCCAGGCTGATAAAGGTAGTCAGCGCAGCGCCTTTATTGCCGCGTTCTTCTTTATCGATCTGAACGATGACTTCCTGACCTTCGCGCAACACGTCTTTAATGTTGGGACGACCATGGGAGTTGTAGTTAGCGGGGAAGTATTCGCGGGCAATTTCTTTTAACGGGAGGAAACCGTGACGTTCAGCGCCGTAATCAACAAAAGCAGCTTCCAGACTCGGTTCAATACGGGTAATTTTGCCTTTATAGATGTTGGCTTTTTTCTGTTCGTGTCCAGGACTTTCGATATCCAGATCGTACAGACGTTGCCCATCTACAAGGGCGACACGCAACTCTTCCTGCTGAGTTGCGTTAATTAACATTCTTTTCATCGTAACTTACTCATTATTCTTACATTGACGACTAAGCTGCGGGCAGAGTAATGCCTTTCCGGGTGTGAACCGATGGCCTCGTGTCTATTCGCGTCGCCAACCTCACGGTTATCGTCAGCTCAAAGAGGCGCAGAGTGTCGGTTGCCTGCATTTCATACGGAAACACAGCGCAATTATCAGGGGAACAGTCTGGGTGTTACTCTCCAGAAAAGCTTCCATATTACCGGTAAGGACTGCAACCCGCAGCCCGCTAACTGCCTGAAAGATCAATACGTCTTACGCCATTGCTGCGTTGATGATCGGTCGGGCAAAATTGGGTCATTCCGGAAAAGTTCTTGTTTTAACAAGATTCAACACGGAAACAACCTCATTATTCCACTGCTAACCTTGTTATAGCAAGATGACTTTTGCCATTTATCACCCGGTTACTCACAGTTTTTTCACTTCCGCGTAGTGATTGCTTTAATAACCACCAAATCGGCTATGTCAAACTTAAGTAATAGGGTATAGCAGTTAATATAAGCATAGAAAAATGTGTGGCGCGAATCTTGATGGCTATTTAAAATCGGCCCCCATGAAAACAGAGACTCCAGCCGTAAAAACAGTTGCCATTACTGCCGACGAAGCAGGGCAACGCATCGATAACTTTTTGCGCACCCAGCTTAAGGGCGTGCCGAAAAGTATGATTTATCGCATTTTGCGTAAAGGCGAAGTGCGGGTGAATAAAAAACGCATTAAACCCGAGTACAAACTCGAAGACGGGGATATTGTGCGTATTCCACCTGTGCGTGTCGCTGAACGTGAAGAAGAGGCCATTTCACCGAACCTGCAAAAGGTCGCGGCGCTGACCGACGTCATTTTATATGAAGATGACCACATTCTGGTGCTTAACAAACCTTCAGGTACGGCCGTACATGGCGGAAGCGGGTTAAGCTTTGGCGTCATTGAAGGATTACGAGCACTGCGCCCGGAAGCGCGTTTCCTTGAACTGGTGCATCGCCTCGACCGGGATACCTCCGGCGTGCTGCTGGTTGCCAAAAAACGCTCAGCCTTGCGTTCATTGCATGAACAACTGCGTGAAAAAGGCATGCAGAAAGACTATCTCGCGCTGGTTCGAGGCCAATGGCAGTCGCATGTCAAAACCGTGCAGGCGCCGCTGTTAAAGAACATTCTGCAAAGTGGCGAGCGTATCGTGCGGGTGAACCAGGAAGGCAAACCGTCAGAAACACGTTTTAAAGTGGAAGAGCGCTATGCGTTTGCCACGCTTGTGCGCTGTAGCCCGGTGACCGGACGTACGCACCAGATTCGTGTGCATACCCAGTATGCCGGTCATCCAATTGCTTTTGACGATCGCTACGGTGACCGTGAGTTCGATAAGCAACTGGCGGATACGGGGTTGAATCGACTTTTCCTGCACGCCGCAGCGTTGAAATTTACCCATCCTGGAACGGGTGAAGTGATGCGTATTGAGGCGCCGATGGATAAGCAATTGAAGCGCTGCCTCGAGGTTTTACGCAGTAAAGCCTGATGCGCGTTGCTTATCAGGCCTACAACCGTGTGATGTACCGTAGGCCTGATAAGACGCATCGCGTCGCCATCAGGCAGATCAATCAGGCATTCAACGGGTTCATCTCTTCCCGCCGCAGCATTTGACACAACGCGATAAGCGGCAAACCGATCAGGGTATTTGGGTCACGACCCTCCAGGCGTTCAAAGAGTGCAATACCTAACCCTTCACTTTTGAAACTACCTGCACAATGAAGCGGGCGCTCTTTGCGCAGATAATCATCAATTTCCGCCTCGCTTAAATGACGGAAATGGACGTCAAAAGGTTCTACTTCAGTTTGTAAATGTCCGGTCGCAGAATTATACAGCGCCAGTCCGGTGTAAAACGTCACAATATTGCCACGGGCTTTGAGTAATTGTTGGCGGGCATTTTCTTCAGTTAATGGTTTGCCGGTTATTTCACCATCAAGAACACAAATTTGATCGGAGCCAATAATCAGATGCGATGGGTAACGGTGGGCGAGAGATTGCGCTTTTTTCTGCGCCAGTCGCAAGACTAAATGGCGTGGTGCTTCGCCGGGCAACGGCGTTTCATCAACCTCTGGCGCAGCGCATTCAAACGGGATTGCCAGTTTTTCGAGTAAAGCGCGACGCCAGGGGGAGGTAGAAGCAAGAATAAGTTGAGGCATATTTTTTCCCTCGCATATAGCGTATTGATGAGAGCCATTTTAAACTATGGACTTCGACCTACAAGCTGGCTGTAGTGGCTTGTCTTGAGCGATTTTAAGTCGATGACCCGCAATGTGTGCGAATTATTGGCAAAAGGCAACCACAGGCTGCCTTTTTCTTTGACTATATGACGTTACAAAGTTAATATGCGCGCCCTATGCAAAAGGTAAAATTACCCCTGACTCTTGATCCGGTTCGTACGGCTCAAAAACGCCTCGATTATGAAGGTATCTATACTTCTGATCTGGTTGAGCGCGTCGCCGATTCTGTAGTCAGTGTGGACAGTGATGTGGAATGCTCCATGTCGTTCGCTATCGATAACCAGCGTCTCGCCGTTATAACCGGTGATGCGAAGGTATCGGTTACGCTCGAATGTCAGCGTTGCGGGAAACCGTTCCCACTTCATGTTCACACAACATATTGTTTTAGTCCTGTCCGTTCTGACGAGCAGGCTGAAGCACTCCCGGAAGCGTATGAGCCGATTGAGGTTAACGAATTCGGTGAAATCGATCTGCTTGCAATGGTTGAAGATGAGATTATCCTCTCCTTGCCGGTAGTTCCGGTGCATGATTCTGAACACTGTGAAGTGTCCGAGGCGGACATGGTCTTTGGCGAATTGCCTGATGAAGCGCAAAAACCAAACCCATTTGCCGTATTAGCCAGCTTAAAGCGTAAGTAATTGAGGAGTAAGGTCCATGGCCGTACAACAGAATAAACCAACCCGTTCCAAACGTGGCATGCGTCGTTCTCATGACGCTCTGACCGCAGTCACCAGCCTGTCTGTAGACAAAACTTCTGGTGAACAACACCTGCGTCACCACATCACTGCCGACGGTTTCTACCGTGGCCGTAAGGTAATCGCTAAGTAATCACGCATGACTCAATGGCTTTCCCACTTCTGGTGAGAAAGACAAAGAGTGAACGCGTGATGAAGCTTAGTGAGGCTTTCCCCGGGTAACTGGGGAAACACCTAACCGGGCAGCGACGATACCTTGACACGTCTAACCCTGGCGTTAGATGTCATGGGGGGAGATTTTGGCCCTACCGTGACAGTGCCTGCAGCATTGCAGGCACTGAATTCTAATTCGCAACTCACACTTCTTTTAGTCGGGGATCCCGATACAATCACGCCATTACTTGCCAAAGCTGACTTCGAACAACGTTCGCGTCTGCAGATTATCCCTGCTCAGTCAGTTATTGCCAGTGATGCCCGGCCCTCGCAAGCTATTCGCGCCAGTCGTGGAAGCTCAATGCGTGTTGCCCTGGAGCTCGTGAAAGAAGGTCAGGCACAAGCTTGTGTCAGCGCCGGTAATACGGGCGCACTCATGGGACTTGCGAAGTTATTGCTCAAACCTCTTGAGGGGATTGAGCGTCCTGCGTTGGTGACGGTGTTACCTCATCAGCAAAAGGGCAAAACGGTGGTGCTGGATTTGGGCGCCAACGTAGATTGTGATAGCACGATGTTGGTGCAATTTGCCGTCATGGGTTCCGTGCTGGCAGAAGAGGTTGTTGGCATTGCCAATCCTCGCGTAGCGTTACTCAACATCGGCGAAGAAGAAACGAAAGGTCTCGACAGTATTCGAGATGCTTCAGCTGTGCTAAAAACAATCCCTTCCATTAATTATATCGGCTATCTTGAAGCCAATGAGTTACTGACTGGCAAAACCGATGTGTTGGTCTGTGACGGTTTTACAGGTAATGTCACATTAAAGACGATGGAAGGTGTTGTCAGAATGTTCCTTTCACTGCTGAAATCTCAGGGTGAGGGCAAAAAACGGTCGTGGTGGCTGCTGTTATTAAAACGTTGGTTACAAAAAAGCCTGACAAGGCGATTTAGTCACCTCAACCCCGACCAGTATAATGGCGCCTGTCTGTTAGGATTGCGCGGCACGGTGATTAAGAGTCATGGTGCGGCCAATCAGCGAGCATTTGAAGTCGCGATTGAACAGGCAGTGCAGGCGGTGCAGCGACAAGTTCCTCAGCGAATTGCCGCTCGCCTGGAATCTGTATACCCAGCTGGATTCGAACTGCTGGACGGTGGCGAAAGCGCAAAATCACGAGCACACAGATAACGGTGCGTTTGTGAATGTGGCCAACGTATCAGCGATTTGCTCGTAGCGGTATATAACCAAAAAGTGACTGAGCGTACATGTATACGAAGATTATTGGTACTGGCAGCTATCTGCCTGAACAAGTGCGTACTAACGCCGATTTGGAAAAAATGGTTGAGACGTCTGATGAGTGGATCGTCACTCGTACAGGTATCCGTGAACGCCATATTGCAGCGCCAAATGAAACAGTTGCGACGATGGGCTTTGCCGCCGCAAACCGTGCGATTGAAATGGCGGGCATCGACAAAGAACAAATTGGTCTGATTGTGGTTGCTACCACATCATCCACTCACGCATTTCCAAGCGCGGCGTGCCAGATCCAAAGTATGCTGGGGATCAAAGGCTGTCCAGCGTTTGACGTTGCAGCCGCTTGTGCTGGCTTCACTTACGCCCTGAGCGTTGCCGACCAGTACGTTAAATCTGGCGCAGTTAAGCATGCTCTGGTCGTTGGCTCCGATGTCCTGGCCCGTACCTGCGATCCAACCGATCGCGGAACGATCATTATTTTCGGTGATGGGGCTGGTGCGGTTGTACTGAGCGCATCAGAAGAGCCAGGCATTCTCTCCACGCATCTGCACGCTGACGGTCGCTACGGCGAACTGTTGACGCTGCCTAACGCCGATCGCGTGAACCCGGAAAACCCGATCCACCTGACGATGGCGGGTAACGAAGTATTTAAAGTCGCGGTGACCGAGCTTGCGCACATCGTTGATGAAACGCTGGAAGCCAATAATCTCGACCGTTCTGCGCTGGACTGGCTGGTGCCGCATCAGGCTAACCTGCGCATTATCAGCGCGACAGCTAAAAAGCTGGGTATGTCGATGGATAATGTTGTCGTGACGCTCGACAGACATGGTAATACCTCTGCTGCCTCCGTACCGTGCGCGCTGGACGAAGCCGTCCGCGACGGGCGTATTAAAGCTGGGCAGTTGATATTGCTTGAAGCCTTCGGGGGTGGATTCACCTGGGGCTCCGCGCTGGTTCGTTTCTAGTATAAGGATTTAAACATGACGCAATTTGCATTTGTGTTTCCGGGGCAGGGTTCCCAGACCGTTGGGATGTTGTCTGAAATGGCAGCAAACTACCCAATTGTTGAAGAAACATTTGCTGAAGCATCAGCTGCACTGGGCTATGATCTGTGGGCGTTGACTCAGCAAGGTCCGGCTGAAGAACTGAATAAAACCTGGCAGACGCAGCCCGCGCTGTTGACCGCATCCGTTGCGCTTTATCGCGTATGGCAGCAGCAGGGGGGTAAAACACCTGCGCTGATGGCGGGTCACAGCCTGGGCGAATATTCTGCGCTGGTATGTGCGGGTGTTATCAGTTTTGCCGATGCCGTACGTCTGGTTGAACTGCGTGGCAAATTCATGCAGGAAGCGGTTCCGGAAGGCACTGGCGGCATGTCTGCTATTATCGGTCTGGACGATGCCGCTATCGCTAAAGCGTGCGAAGAGTCTGCCGAAGGCCAGGTGGTTTCACCGGTAAACTTTAACTCACCGGGTCAGGTGGTTATTGCCGGGCATAAAGAAGCCGTAGAACGTGCTGGTGCTGCATGTAAAGCCGCGGGTGCTAAGCGTGCGCTGCCGCTGCCGGTCAGCGTTCCTTCTCACTGCGCGCTGATGAAGCCTGCCGCTGAGAAACTGGCCGTTGAGCTGCAGAAAATCACCTTTAACGCACCGACTGTTCCGGTTGTGAACAACGTCGACGTGAAGTGTGAAACTACGGCAGACGCAATTCGCGATGCGCTGGTTCGTCAGCTGTATAGCCCGGTTCAGTGGACTAAAACCGTTGAATTTATGGCATCCCAGGGCGTAGAGCACCTGTATGAAGTCGGCCCGGGTAAAGTTCTGACCGGTCTGACGAAACGTATTGTTGACACCCTGACTGCTTCGGCACTGAATGAGCCGGCGGCACTGTCTGCGGCGCTAGAGCAATAAAAGAGGAAGACCATGAGTTTTGAAGGAAAAATCGCGCTGGTTACCGGTGCAAGCCGTGGCATTGGCCGCGCAATTGCTGAGACACTTGTTGCCCGTGGCGCGAAAGTTATCGGTACTGCTACCAGCGAAAGCGGCGCGCAGGCCATTAGCGATTACTTAGGTGCAAATGGTAAAGGTCTGATGTTGAATGTGACCGATCCGGCATCTATCGAATCTGTTCTGGAAAATATTCGCGCAGAATTTGGTGAAGTCGATATCCTGGTCAATAATGCCGGGATTACTCGTGATAACCTGTTAATGCGCATGAAAGATGACGAGTGGAACGATATCATCGAAACCAACCTGTCATCTGTTTTCCGTCTGTCAAAAGCGGTAATGCGAGCTATGATGAAAAAGCGTCATGGGCGTATTATCACTATCGGTTCTGTGGTTGGTACCATGGGAAATGCGGGTCAGGCTAACTACGCTGCGGCGAAAGCGGGTCTGATCGGCTTCAGTAAATCACTGGCGCGCGAAGTTGCGTCTCGTGGCATTACTGTAAACGTTGTTGCTCCGGGCTTTATTGAAACGGACATGACGCGTGCGCTGTCTGATGATCAGCGTGCGGGTATTCTGGCGCAGGTTCCTGCGGGTCGCCTTGGCGGCGCTCAGGAAATCGCCAGTGCGGTTGCATTTTTAGCTTCTGACGAAGCAAGTTACATCACAGGTGAGACTTTGCACGTCAACGGCGGGATGTACATGGTTTAACCACGATGAAAAATATTTGCGTTATTGTAGGTCTTGGCCTCAAAATAACGTAAAATCGTGGTAAGACCTGCCGGGATTTAGTTGCAAATTTTTCAACATTTTATACACTACGAAAACCATCGCGAAAGCGAGTTTTGATAGGAAATTTAAGAGTATGAGCACTATCGAAGAACGCGTTAAGAAAATTATCGGCGAACAGCTGGGCGTTAAGCAGGAAGAAGTAACCAACAATGCTTCCTTCGTTGAAGACCTGGGCGCAGATTCTCTTGACACCGTTGAGCTGGTAATGGCTCTGGAAGAAGAGTTTGATACTGAGATTCCGGACGAAGAAGCTGAGAAAATCACTACCGTTCAGGCTGCCATTGATTACATCAACGGCCACCAGGCGTAAGTGAACATCTCCAGGCGGTCATTCGACCGCCTGAGTTTTATCTTTTTATCCCACTTGAATTATTTTCCCTCCCTGGAGGACAACCGTGTCTAAGCGTCGTGTAGTTGTGACCGGACTGGGCATGTTGTCTCCTGTCGGCAATACCGTAGAGTCTACCTGGAAAGCTCTCCTTGCCGGTCAGAGTGGCATCAGCCTGATCGACCATTTCGATACTAGCGCCTATGCAACGAAATTTGCTGGCTTAGTAAAGGATTTTAACTGTGAAGACATTATCTCGCGCAAAGAACAGCGCAAGATGGATGCCTTCATTCAATATGGAATTGTCGCTGGCGTTCAGGCCATGCAGGATTCTGGCCTCGAAATTACGGAAGAGAACGCTCATCGTATTGGCGCCGCTATCGGCTCTGGTATTGGCGGTCTCGGTCTGATCGAAGAAAACCATACCTCACTGGTAAACGGTGGGCCGCGTAAGATCAGCCCGTTCTTCGTTCCGTCGACGATTGTTAACATGGTGGCTGGTCACCTGACCATCATGTACGGCCTGCAAGGGCCAAGCATCTCCATCGCGACCGCCTGTACTTCAGGCGTGCATAACATCGGTCATGCCGCACGTATCATTGCATACGGCGATGCAGACGCGATGGTTGCGGGTGGTGCTGAAAAAGCCAGTACGCCGTTGGGTGTGGGTGGCTTTGGCGCGGCACGTGCACTGTCTACGCGTAATGATAACCCGCAAGCGGCAAGCCGCCCATGGGACAAAGAGCGTGACGGCTTTGTGCTGGGCGACGGCGCTGGCATGGTGGTACTGGAAGAGTACGAGCATGCTAAAGCGCGCGGTGCAAAAATCTATGCTGAAGTCGTTGGCTTCGGTATGAGCAGCGATGCTTACCACATGACGTCGCCACCGGAAAACGGTGCAGGCGCTGCGCTGGCAATGGTCAACGCACTGCGCGATGCGGCTATTGAAGCGGGTCAGATCGGCTATGTCAACGCACATGGTACGTCTACGCCTGCAGGCGATAAAGCTGAAACCCAGGCAGTGAAATCTGTCTTTGGCGATGCGGCAAGCCGTGTGATGGTAAGCTCCACCAAATCCATGACCGGACACCTGTTGGGTGCGGCGGGCGCGGTAGAGTCTATTTTCTCTATCCTGGCGCTGCGCGATCAGGCTATTCCGCCAACCATCAACCTGGATAACCCGGATGAAGGTTGTGACCTGGACTTCGTACCTCACGAAGCGCGTCAGGTTAGTGGTCTGGAGTATGCGCTGTGTAACTCCTTTGGCTTCGGTGGTACCAACGGCTCTTTGATCTTTAAAAAGATTTAAGTCCGTCAGGTGATGCGCTAGCATCGATAGCAAATTGAAAAGGTCCGCTTGTCGGGCCTTTTTTTATTCGGTTTTCCGCCCTTGTCCTGTGTTACTCATCCTGCCAAACTAGCGGACCAGAAATAAGGAGCCACCATGTTCTTAATTAATGGCTACGAGCAAGATATGCTGGCCGCAAGCGATCGAGCGACCCAATTTGGTGATGGCTGTTTTACCACTGCCTGTATTATCGACGGTGAAATCCCTCTCTTTGCAGCGCATCTTGAGCGTTTACAAGACGCTTGCCAAAAACTGCTGATCTCTTTTGAAGATTGGTCCGAGCTGCAAAATGAAATGAAAATGCTGGCGAAAGGGCACGTACGCGGTGTGTTGAAGGTGATTATCAGCCGTGGCAGTGGAGGCCGGGGTTACAGTGGCAAAAATTGTCATAGTGCCACACGCATCCTCTCCGTTTCAGCCTGGCCCGATCATTACGATCGTTGGCGGCAAGAAGGCATTACGCTGGCGCTAAGCCCAGTGCGGCTGGGACGTAATCCACTGCTTGCCGGGCTTAAACACCTGAATCGACTGGAGCAGGTGTTGATTCGCTCTCATCTTGAACAGACGGACGCCGATGAAGCGCTGGTTCTTGACAGCGAGGGATGGGTTACGGAATGCTGTGCGGCTAATTTGTTCTGGCGTAAAGGCGATGTGGTTTACACGCCCCGGCTGGACCAGGCCGGAGTGAACGGTATTATGCGACAATTCTGTATCCGGATGCTGGCACAATCGCCATTCAGTATTGTCGAAGTGTATGCCGGGTTGGAGGAGATAATGCAGGCTGATGAAATCGTCGTCTGTAACGCGTTAATGCCCATTATTCCCGTGCGTGCCTGTGGCGACACGTTGTTGTCTTCACGTTTGTTATTCGATTATTTAGCCCCACTTTGTGAGCACCCGAATTAGTCATGAAAAAACTGTTACTTGTTGTCCTGTTATTGCTGGTTATGCTGGGCATTGCCGCTGGAGTGGGAATGTGGAAAGTTCGCCATCTGGCGGACAGCAAATTATTGATTAAAGAAGAAACGATTTTTACGCTGAAAGCGGGGACGGGCCGTCTGGCTCTCGGCGAACAGCTGTATGCAGACAAAGTTATCAATCGTCCGCGCGTGTTCCAGTGGCTGCTGCGTGTGGAGCCCGAGCTGTCGCATTTTAAGGCCGGAACATATCGCTTCACGCCTGACATGACGGTGCGGGACATGCTGCAACTGCTGGAAAGCGGCAAAGAGGCGCAGTTCCCGTTACGTCTGGTTGAAGGGATGCGCCTGAGCGATTACCTCAAACAGCTGCGTGATGCCCCGTATATCAAACATACGTTAAGCGACGATAGCTATGAGACCGTGGCCGAGGCACTTAAGCTGGAAAACCCGCAATGGGTAGAAGGCTGGTTCTGGCCAGATACCTGGATGTATACCGCCAATACTACTGACGTAGCGTTGCTAAAACGCGCGCATCAGAAAATGGTTAAAGCGGTGGATACTGTCTGGGAGGGGCGCGCTGATGGCCTGCCTTATCAGGACAAAAATCAGCTGGTAACCATGGCTTCTATTATTGAAAAAGAAACTGCGGTTGCCAGCGAGCGCGACCAGGTGGCTTCGGTCTTTATTAACCGCTTACGTATCGGTATGCGTTTACAAACCGATCCGACCGTGATTTACGGGATGGGTACACGGTATAATGGCAAATTGTCGCGTGTGGATTTAGACACCCCGACCGCCTATAACACCTATACCATTACGGGACTGCCGCCTGGCCCGATTGCCATGCCGGGAGAGGCTTCATTGCAGGCCGCGGCGCATCCGGCAAAAACGCCGTATCTCTATTTTGTGGCTGACGGTAAAGGCGGCCACACGTTTAACACCAATCTTGCCAGCCATAACCGGTCCGTGCAGGATTACCTGAAAGTGCTTAAGGAAAAAAATGGGCAGTAACTATATCGTCATTGAAGGCCTGGAAGGCGCCGGAAAAACCACCGCGCGTAACGTGGTGGTGGAGACACTTGAGCAACTCGGTATTCGTGACATGGTTTTCACCCGCGAACCTGGTGGAACGCAGCTGGCTGAGAAACTAAGAAGTCTGGTGCTGGATATTAAATCGGTCGGTGACGAGGTCATTACCGACAAAGCCGAAGTTCTGATGTTTTACGCGGCGCGTGTACAGTTGGTCGAAACCGTTATTAAACCTGCACTGGCGAAAGGCGCGTGGGTAATTGGCGATCGTCACGATCTGTCGACCCAGGCGTATCAGGGCGGCGGACGCGGTATCGATCAAAATATGCTGGCAACCCTGCGCGATGCGGTGCTTGGTGATTTTCGCCCGGACCTGACGATTTATCTGGATGTGACGCCAGAAGTCGGGTTGAAGCGTGCCCGTGCCCGCGGCGAGCTGGATCGTATTGAGCAGGAATCTTTCGACTTCTTTAATCGTACTCGCGCGCGCTATCTTGAGCTGGCTGCCAAAGACGCCAGCATTCGTACTATAGACGCTACGCAGCCGTTGGAGGCTGTGATGGCTGATATCCGTCATACCATCACCCAATGGGTGAAGGAGCAGGGCGCATGAAATGGTACCCATGGTTACGACCGGATTTTGAAAAACTGGTAGCCAGCTACCAGACGGGTCGTGGTCACCATGCGTTACTGATTCAGGCGTTACCCGGAATGGGCGACGACGCGCTGATTTACGCCCTCAGCCGCTATTTAATGTGCCAGCAGCCGGAAGGGCATAAAAGCTGCGGACAGTGCCGCGGCTGTCAGCTAATGCAGGCGGGGACGCACCCTGACTACTATTCGTTGCTGCCGGAAAAAGGCAAAAGCACGCTGGGGGTTGATGCGGTACGCGAAGTCAGTGAAAAGCTGTACGAGCATTCGCGTCTCGGCGGTGCGAAGGTCGTGTGGATCCCGGATGCTGCCCAGTTAACCGATGCCGCCGCCAACGCCTTGCTGAAAACGCTGGAAGAACCCCCGGCACAAACCTGGTTTTTCCTCGCCAGCACAGAGCCAGCTCGCTTGCTGGCGACATTACGCAGTCGTTGCCGGTTACATCATCTTGCGCCACCGGCTGAGTCGTATGCGATCTCCTGGCTTGCTCGTGAGGTGACTGCGTCGTCAGAAGCGCTGCTTAGCGCGTTGCGCCTGAGCGCAGGTTCGCCTGGCGCGGCACTTACGTTGTTACAGGCTGAAAGCTGGGCGCACCGCACAGATTTTTGTGCGGCACTGGGGAACACATTAAATGCAGGCGACTGGTATATCTTGCTCGCGGCGTTAAACCACGATCAGGCTGCCGCCCGTTTACACTGGCTGGCAACGTTGTTGACGGATGCGTTGAAACGTCCGTATGGGGTTTCCCATTTAACGAATCCTGATGCGCTGGACCTGATATCTTTTATCGCAGAACGGTTATCCGTTGCCCAGATACAGGCGATACTCGGTGACGTTTGTCATTGTCGTCAGCAACTGCTGAACGTAACAGGCGTAAACCGTGAGCTGGTGTTAACCGATCTTATTCTTCGTATTGAGCATTACCTGCAACCAGGCACCGTACTGCCTGTTCCCCATCTTTGAGAGAGACATTATGTTTTTAGTCGACTCACACTGCCATCTTGATGGCCTGGATTATCAATCTCTGCATAAGGACGTGGATGACGTGCTGGCGAAAGCGGCCGCACGTGATGTGAAGTTCTGTCTTGCCGTCGCGACCACCCTGCCAGGATATCGCAGTATGCGCGAACTGGTCGGTGAGCGTGATAATGTGGTTTTCTCCTGCGGCGTGCATCCGTTAAATCAGGATGAAACCTATGATGTTGAGGACCTGCGTCGTTTTGCCGCTGAAGAGGGGGTTGTGGCGATGGGAGAAACCGGGCTGGACTATTTTTACACGCCGGAAACAAAGGTGCGCCAGCAGGAATCTTTTATCCACCATATTCAGATCGGCCGTGAGTTACAGAAGCCGGTTATCGTGCATACCCGCGATGCGCGAGCCGATACGCTGTCTATTCTGCGCGAAGAAAAAGTGACGGATTGTGGCGGCGTACTACACTGTTTTACAGAGGACAGAGAAACGGCGGGCAAATTACTGGACCTTGGATTCTATATCTCGTTTTCCGGCATCGTCACGTTCCGAAATGCAGAGCAGCTCCGTGATGCCGCCCGCTATGTTCCTCTGGACCGGTTATTGGTCGAGACGGATTCTCCCTACCTTGCGCCTGTACCGCATCGTGGAAAAGAGAACCAGCCCGCCATGACTCGTGACGTTGCAGAGTACTTGGCCGTAGTGAAAGGTGTTGCCGTTGAAGAACTGGCGCAGGCAACCACTGATAACTTTGCCCGCCTGTTTCACATCGACGCTTCTCGCCTGCAATCTGTTCGTTAACTGACTTTTTTTAAAGCTCGTAATTAATCACTAATGCGAGTAAAGTTCACCGCCACAAAATGGGCGGTGAATAATCAGTTTGACACATTCAGAAACTCATTTTATCGGAATGTGCGGATTTTGCGGCCATTCACGACTGAACTGTGATAGCCGTCAAACAAAAACAAACTGAATTATTTTACTCTGTGTAATAAATAAAGGGTACTTAGATGCCCTGTACACGGCGAGGTTCTCCCCCCTCGCCAATGCGTGAGAACGTAGAATACACAAAGTCAATCAAGCTGCATCAAGGCGGCAAGTGAGTGAATTGCAGGAGCTTACTAGAGTAAGTGTCTGGGATGAACGAGCGCAGCCCGCGCTGAGGCGGTTTGAAGGATGAAGTGTATAAGCACAAATACTCAGGAGCACTCCTAATTATGTTTAAGAATGCATTTGCTAACCTGCAAAAGGTCGGTAAATCGCTGATGCTGCCGGTATCCGTACTCCCGATTGCAGGTATCCTGCTGGGCGTCGGTTCCGCTAACTTCAGCTGGCTGCCAGCCGTTGTATCGCACGTAATGGCAGAAGCAGGCGGTTCTGTTTTTGCGAACATGCCGCTGATTTTTGCTATCGGTGTTGCGTTAGGCTTCACTAATAATGACGGTGTATCTGCACTGGCATCCGTTGTTGCTTACGGCATCATGGTTAAGACCATGGCTGTTGTTGCGCCGCTGGTTCTGCATTTACCTGCTGAAGAGATCGCCGCTAAACACCTTGCTGATACGGGTGTTCTCGGGGGGATTATCTCCGGTGCGATTGCAGCGTATATGTTCAACCGTTTCTACCGTATCAAATTGCCTGAGTATCTTGGCTTCTTTGCGGGTAAGCGTTTCGTTCCTATCATTTCTGGTCTGGCTGCCATCTTCACAGGTGTGGTTCTGTCCTTCATTTGGCCGCCGATTGGTACTGCTATTCAGACGTTCTCTCAGTGGGCTGCATACCAGAACCCGGTCGTAGCGTTCGGTATCTATGGCTTCATTGAACGCTGCCTGGTACCGTTTGGTCTGCACCATATCTGGAACGTTCCATTCCAGATGCAGATCGGTGAGTACACCAACGCTGCGGGCCAGGTGTTCCACGGTGATATTCCTCGCTATATGGCGGGTGACCCGACTGCGGGCAAACTGTCCGGTGGCTTCCTGTTCAAAATGTACGGTCTGCCGGCTGCTGCTATCGCTATCTGGCACTCTGCTAAACCAGAAAACCGCGCGAAAGTGGGCGGTATCATGATCTCCGCGGCGCTGACCTCGTTCCTGACCGGTATTACCGAGCCGATCGAGTTCTCCTTCATGTTCGTGGCGCCGATCCTGTACATCATCCACGCGATTCTGGCTGGTCTGGCATTCCCGATCTGTATCCTGCTGGGTATGCGCGACGGTACGTCGTTCTCCCACGGTCTGATCGACTTTATCGTTCTGTCCGGTAACAGCAGCAAGCTGTGGCTGTTCCCGATTGTCGGTATCGGTTATGCGATTGTTTACTACACCATCTTCCGTGTGCTGATCAAAGCGCTGGACCTGAAAACGCCAGGTCGTGAAGATGCTACCGAAGACAGCAAAGCAGGTGCGACCGGTGAAATGGCTCCGGCTCTGGTTGCGGCATTCGGCGGTAAAGAAAACATCACTAACCTCGATGCGTGCATCACTCGTCTGCGTGTCAGCGTGGCTGACGTTGCTAAAGTGGATCAGGCTGGCCTGAAGAAACTGGGTGCGGCAGGCGTTGTGGTAGCTGGTTCCGGTGTTCAGGCTATCTTCGGGACTAAGTCCGATAACCTGAAAACTGAAATGGATGAGTACATCCGTAACAGCTAAGCAGTAAGAAGTTGGGGAGAACTAAGGCAGCCTGTGGGCTGCCTTTTTTATTGCATTAATTAGCCTGAACGCGAATCGGTGCGGTGGCAGCGAACAGCCAGGGACGAGCCTCTGCGTTCACGCGCGGGGATAGCGTCTCTCTGACCTGCTGGTGGTAATCATCAATCCACTGTTTCTCAGCATCACTCAGCAGATGCAGTTCGACCAGATTCAAATCAATCGGTACCAGCGTCAGCGTTGAGAAACGACAGAAACCAGGACGACTGTTGATAATCTCCACTTGATTTTCAATGCGGATCCCATATTGTCCAGCCAGATAATAACCTGGCTCGATGGTGATGATGTTGCCTGCGACCAGTGGCCACGGGTTTACTTTTTTGGCAATGCGATGTGGCTGCTCATGAATAAGCAACTGGTGACCCACGCCGTGTCCCGTGCCATGATCAAAATCCAGTCCCAGCTCCCACAACGCCCGGCGGCTAAAAGCATCCAGTTGATGGCCCTGAGTCCCGCTGGGAAACTGCAGCGAAATAAGCGACAAAAAGCCTTTCAACACAGCGGTGTAATGCAGGCGGCGTTGCGGATCCTGTGGGCCAAATGCGAGGGTACGCGTCGTATCCGTCGTACCATTGTGGTACTGGCCACCGGAATCATTCAGATACATGGCCTGCGAGGTAATTGGCGTATTGGTCTTTTCACTGGAGTGGTAATGACACATTGCGGCATTGCTGGCAGATGCCGAAATCGTGCTGAAACTTTGCTCGATAAATCCCGGCTGCTGCTGGCGAAATTCCAGTTGCTTGGCCTGCGCTTCCAGCTCGGTGACCGGATTGCCTGCCGCTTCGCGCAAAGGAACTTCATGGGTCAGCCAGGCAAGGAAGTTTACCCAGGCTGCGCCATCTTGTTCATGGCATTCACGATAGCCTGCCAGTTCAACGTCATTTTTGTGGGATTTCATCAGAGTGATGGGATCGGGCGCCCAAAGAACGTTGCCGCCGTGTTCTTCAATGGCAAAGCGCAATGCGACGGGGGCGTAGTCTTTATCGACCAGGAAACACTTCCCATTAGCTAACTGCTGGCAGCGAGTCAGAAAATTCTCTTGCGGGGCCAGAGTAAGCGTATTCAGCAGTGATGCGGGGAGCTGTTGCGTTTTATTGCTATCCACAAACCATTCCAGCTCACCGCTGCGATGGAGCAGGGCAAACGAAAACGGCACTGGCACCATGGCCAGATCCGAACCACGCACATTCAATAACCAGGCAATGTTATCCGGCAGGGTAATTGCCAGCACGTCAGCCTGGTGTTGAGCGAGTTGTTCCACGATGCGGGCACGCTTTTGCGTGCTGCTTTCCCCGCTGATTTCAATGGGCATTTCACGAATGATGCCGCAGGGTGCTGCCGGACGGTCTAGCCATACCTGGTCAAAAGGATCTTGCTCAAGAGGCACCAGCTCGCAGTGGGTTGCCGACAGTGCTTCAAACTGACTATTGACCATCAGCATTGGTTCAAAGCCGATACGTGTGCCTGCTGCAACATGAGACTGCAAATAGTCGGCCAGCGGCTCATCGTGTAAATGATGAATCTCAAAATCATCCAGCGAGACTTCATTACGTACCTGGACCTGATAGCGTCCATCGACAAACATTAACGCGCGATCCCGAAGGACCAACGCGAGGCCAGCAGAGCCGCTAAAACCGGTCAGCCAGGCCAGTTTATTGTCATGCGGCGTACAATCTTCGCTTTGATGAGCATCGGCGCGCGGAACAATCATGCCATCCAGCCCCTGCGCTATCAGCAGGTTGCACAGGGCGGAAAGAGGAGTTGAGTTGTGCATAGTTACCTTCAGGTCTTAACGGAACGGCGGTTCGTTGAATGTACGTAATTTACGGGAGTGCAGTCGGTCGCCTTCAGCACGCAAACGATCGATAGCCCGGATACCTATTTGCAGATGCTCAGAAATGGCACCTTCATAAAAACGGTTGGCCTGTCCAGGCAGTTTGATCTCACCGTGCAGCGGCTTGTCGGAAACGCACAGCAGCGTGCCGTACGGAACGCGGAAACGGTATCCCTGGGCGGCGATGGTGGCGCTTTCCATATCGATAGCCACCGCGCGGCTGAGGTTAAAGCGTAGCGCAGAAGCGGAATAGCGTAGCTCCCAGTTGCGATCGTCAGTGGTGACGACGGTACCGGTACGCAGGCGCTGTTTAACCTCTTCGCCGGGCATACCGCTGACTTCTTTGGTGGCGTCATACAGTGCGCGCTGCACTTCCGCGATGCTCGGAATCGGGATATCCGGTGGGAGAACGGCATCCAGTACGTGGTCATCACGCAGATAAGCGTGGGCCAGAACATAGTCGCCAATCGCCTGGCTTTCACGCAGCCCGCCACAGTGACCAATCATCAGCCAGACGTCAGGACGCAGTACGGCCAAATGATCGCAAATAGTTTTGGCGTTAGACGGGCCAACGCCGATATTAACCAGCGTGATCCCCTGACCGTCGGTGGTGATTAAATGCCAGGCGGGCATCTGGTGTTTCTTCCAGGCGAGATCGGAGATGGCTTCTTCAGGCGCTTCAGTTTCAGCGGTGATCCAGATCCCGCCCGCACAAGAAAGCGCGATATACGGGCTGTCCGGGTCGAGGATCTGGCTGCAACCCCAACGCACAAACTCATCGACGTAGCGGGTATAGTTGGTGAACAGCACAAACGGCTGAAAATGTTCAACCGGTGTTCCCGTGTAGTGGCGCAGTCGCGCCAGCGAAAAATCTACTCGTCGGGCGTCGAAGTGCGACAACGGGGAGAATTCCGCCGGATGATAGATACCGTCGGCTGTTTCATCGCCAATCTGTGATAGCTCGGTAGTGGGGAAATGGCGCGTTAGGCCGGCGCTCATCGAGCGGTCGAGTGTCAGTTCAGAACCGTCAATGACATACGGATAGGGGATTTCATGCTGCGACGGCTCAACGGAGATATGCGCATCATAATCCTGATACAGCAGCGTGAGTTGTTCTTCAAGATACGGACGAAAAAGCGACGGACGGGTAATCGTAGTGGTGTAGCAGCCCGCATGGGTAAAACGACCATAGGCGCGGGTTTTAGGGGGATTGGTGGCGCTGCCATCCCAGGTGACACACAGTGATGGGTAAACAAAAAGACCGTTATGGCGGGCGATTACGTCAGGGAGCGTCCCTGTTTCAATATACTTACCAATGGCGCTACGCAGTGCTTTTACCGACTGCTCGTACAGCGCGTCCAGTTTATCCAGTGCCTGAGCCGGGGTCAGGCTGGAGCCCTTATTGTTCATGTCTGTCTCCTTGTTCCACAGATGTACTGCTCTCCCGATAGTATGTCACAGGAATGTGAAACAAAAGTCAGACGTTGAGGAAGATTGTGCGAAGACCGGACGGCCTCCGCACCCGGGCTTAACCGTGCTGCTTATCCCGCATCAGCAATGCTGTAGTGGCGGAAATAAGACAACCCGCCATCAGATAAATGGCCACACTGTGCCAGTCTCCGCCGGAGAATGTTACCAGCGCAGCAGCAATGAAGGGGGTAAAACCGCCGCCAACCACACTTGCTACCTGATAACCAACGCCAGCGCCGCTGTAGCGGTAGCTTGCGCCAAACAAACCGGTAAACATTGGTTGCTGCACGCAGACCACCATATCGTGTGCAATGTTGGCTAACATAATTGCGAAAAACACGATCCAGAAAATGGATTGCGCTTCTAACGCCATAAAGAACGGGAATGCGCTGAGCGTCCCCACCAGTGCGCCGGTAATGTAAACGCGCCGGCGACCAAAGCGGTCGGCGAGCCAGGCAAAGCAGGGAATGGTCAGACAGCTCAGTCCACCTACCAATAAGCCGATATTCAGAAACAGTTCGCGAGGTAAGCCCAGATTCTGCGTGGAGTAATTTAGGGCAAACGCGGTGACGATGTACATCGTCAGCAGTTCACACAGGCGCAGAGCGATAATTTTCAAAAAGGCACCTGGATGACGGATTAACGCCTCGACTACCGGTAGTCTCTTTTTCTCTGGTTGCGCTGCCTGCTGCTGCTGTTCGAATTCGGCTGATTCATCCATTCGGTTACGCATCCACAACGCGCCCAATACCAGCACGATGCTGAACAGGAATGGAATACGCCAGCCCCAACTCAGGAACTGCTCATCGGTGGTTTGCGAGCTAATCAGCGAGACCAGACCGGTAGAAAGCAGTAGCCCGACGCCATAACCGACTTGAACACCGCTGCTGTAGAAGGCTTTTTTATTTTTCGGGGCGCTTTCGACGGAGAGCAACGCCGCGCCGCCCCATTCACCGCCAACGGCGAATCCCTGAATAGCACGCAGCATCACCAGCAGAACGGGAGCCCACCAGCCAATGGTGTCAAAGGAAGGAATAATCCCTATCAGTGCAGTGGCGATCCCCATCATCCAGACTGTGAGCATCAGCATACGTTTACGCCCCAGGCGATCGCCGAAGTGGCCGAAGATCACCCCGCCTAACGGGCGGAACAAAAATCCGACGCCAAAGGTAGCAAATGCGGCAAGTGTCCCCATCGCCGGGCTGACCTGCGGGAAGAACTCGCGGTTAAAGACCAGTGCGGCAGTGATGCCGTAAAGCAGAAAATCATACCAGTCGACCACGGCACCCGCGAAGCTACCAAGCGCAGCGCGTCGGGCGCGGTTAAGTGAAGAGGCGTCCTGTTGGGGACCCGTGGAGGTGAGGGAGGAATCCATAGTTATCCTGTCTGTACTGTTTTTTAGTTATTAGTATTTGAGTTGGGTTACACACATTGCAGTCGCAATATTAACGACCGTTATGAGATTACCGCGACAGACGGGAAGTGAAAACGATTATCTCCCTCATCTGAGGGCAACATGAAAAATAAGATGAATGAGAAATCTGAACCTGGTGGAATCGTGGCCTGTCAGGAGTGTTCTGATTTCAGGTGGAGCATCAGGAGCGCTGTATTTGGGGAAGTTATAAACCCACTTTCATAATGGTATACGGAGATTCGGTGAAACCACATCGCTCATAAGCACGAATCGCACGCCCGTTATCTCCGTGGACATATAAGCGAAGCTCCAGTGCCTTTTCTGATTTAGCTTCTTTTGTAAGATGTTTGATGAGCTCATCAGCTAATCCCATCCCACGATGCTCCGGGGCGATATAAAAGCTTTGGATCCACCAGTAGTCATTTCCATGAAAATCACTCCATTCTTTTACGACAGAGGTATTGGCGATCACTGTTGCTGAAGAATCTTCCATGACTCAATATTTTGAACGTGGGTTTTCACTAAACGCCGACGAAACGCCACGCTCCACAGCAACAAGGTCAATCACTGAACCTTCAGATTCTTGTGCTTCCTGAGTGGTGAACTCGATGATTTTATTGATATCGTCAGGCGTAGCTGGTCGAATAAAGTAGTTCATAAGTCTGGCTCTCATTAGCGTTGCGGCTATACGAATCGCGCAATACCCTACATCAAATCTTGTTCAATGTCCGCTTCTGGCACGAAGCGGCCGGTCACCCGCTAGACAGCAATCCCCATGATCCTGATGACGCTCTGCTGTGAAGCTGTTTTGAAATAGTCTCTTTTAATTAAGGTCATGCCCTGTTTGCGGTAGAAATTACAGGCGCGTTCGTTCTGTTCAAGAACCTCCAGCCATACAAAGTCTTTCCCCCTGGCCCGGGCTAGCTCTTTGACGGTGTCAAACATGACCTGGCCGTAACCTTTACGGGTGTCTGCAGGATCAAGATAGAGTTTGTTAAGCAGCATCCCTGACATATTCGTATCAGGGATTCTGCTTTCATAGGTCACTTTCGCAAAACCAATTGGCCTATCGGTCTCTGCTACATACCAACAGACCGCTTGCTCTTTCAGGCTCTGTTCCAGCTCGTCCAGAGAATATTCGCTTGCTAAAAAAGCTTCCAGTTCAGACTTTGACTCCCACAGATGTTCAAAGTGTGCGCGGTAGATGCGGTAGCCCAGCGCATTAAGCAACATCGCGTCGGCAGGTGTGGCTTCACGGATTTGTAATGTCATGAATGATTCCTGTCCTGGTAATAAATTAACGATTACTGAACTATATCAAAACTGTCAGTGATACACTGGTATGCGAATATTTCAGAGGCTTATCAGTATGAAGATTGTTTTTATCCCTGCGCTGATCGTCGTCCTGATTGATAAAGAACAGGACATGGGACGGGAATTGACCCGCGATGAGGTTGAGTCCATCCGCGATGGCGCTACAGCCATCCGCCTGCCGGCCGAAGCAGCCGAGGATATAATCAGAGAGCGCGGCTACCGCGATATTGATCCTGAGAATGTCTGGCGCGAGTGGCAGGCGTATAAAGCTGACTGAATGTCGATGGGAGCACGCTGCTTAAGTAGCGCATGAAAATTGTGCACTTACACGGATGCGTTTATTCCGCATCTGGCGTGGAGCTGAGGGGCAGCTTTGAGCGAGGAGCGGACGTCTACATGGAATAGCCTTCTTCACGCAGGTCCACTCAACTAATTAGTTAAAGATTAGCGGCAAGGGCTGCATTGATACATTTTAGTACATCATCATCTTTTCCAATAGTTAGGGGAAAACCTCTAACGTTAAGAATGTTACTCTTGATTGAAATAACAAGTTTTTCACCTTCAATATCCAAGCCAAATATTTTAGAACGCTCCCCCAAGATTGAACGAGCCAGGTTATTGAAATTTGTTGAGGATTCTCCGCTCTTTAGTCTGGCATGTGCTGGTGCAACAATCGAAAGTAAAAGATCTCTCAGCGCATCAGCCTCACATATTACTTCTGTGCTCGAGGCATGCTGGACGCAGCGGATCAAATCTGAATACCCGGTGTTAACATCGTCATGCGATAGCTGATTGATATGATCAATTTCACCAACAGCTGCACTTGGCTTTCCTATTGAAGTAAATGGATCTGAATTCTGGTAGTAAGACTCTATCGAACCTTTACGTAAAATAAATAGACCACACTGTTCCAGCAGGTCGAGTAGAACATTTAAACGGGTCTTTATACTACTCCACTCATTGTCCTTAGCTAAATTTGATAATTCATTATCATCGATAGTGAAAAGTGTACAGAAAGCAGAGCGACGCTTTGCTTGTGTCTCTTCCTCGGTTTTCTTGTTCACCCAATACGGGTGCGATTCGGCAGTTACAGAAATTTCATCCCATCGGCAATCTACCAATTTGCAAAAATCCGTGAATATGGCACTAACCATTTGTTGCGAGGATCGATACCCTAACTCACTTGCTCGTCTTTCTGCGGTGGGATTATCATTAAGGTATGAGTTGACAAGGTCAAGGCTATCAGCGATTCCATCTGCATCTGCCAACGCAACTGGTTTTTTGCCGAGTAATCGCAATAGTTTTGCCACGGTTGGCATCTGTCCTTTACCAATCACAGGTAATAACTGTGATCCAGCAGCTTCGAGATGTACATCAAGCTTGTTTGCCAGCGCACTGCAAATCATTACGTCAGAGGGCCCTTCAACTAATAAAGGCCGCTTGGAAAACAGTGATAACTTATGCTCTTGTCCGAGACGGGCAATTAAGTTTTGCACTTTTTTATTCTTGAGTTCGCCAGCGTCAACTGGAATTTGCACTGGCTCACGGATTAGGTCATAACAGAAGACGAGAGATAGTAAGTCTTCTGGTTTTTGAATTTGGAGCATTTCTGTTGAATGAGTAGCGATGATAACAATCTTTTTGTTAGTTCCCTCAGAGGGGTGGCCCGAGACGCTGAGGATTTCATGAAGAAGAAATGCCTGTAACTGAGGATGCAAGGAAACCTCTGGTTCATCTAGAAGAAGAGCCCCTACGTCATCATCATAAAGTGCAGCTAAAATCCCAACTAAATGCATCAATCCGGATGCTTCTCGGCCAGACGAGTATGATTTTGCGTCTATATCCAATCGCGAAAATAATATTTTTAGTGATCCACCATCCCATTCAATAAGAATGTCGCGCTTGAATAATTTCCGAAGCCTCTCCTGAATTTTAATTAGAATATCAGCCCGTTCAGCAAGCGTTTGGAAATCACCATTAATTGTTTCCATCTGATGTCTGCGAACAGCATCGCTCTTACTCCCATAATTTGCTCCATCGTAGTATGGTGAGCCTCCACGATGCCCGTCATAGTCTGACCTGAACTGCTCCAACATCCCCATTCGTCCAGCAGAGAGAAAGCGCACATGCTTTCCATTTGTATGCTTGTGTAGACTTTGCTTTAGCCCCCTCAAAAGGTGCGTTTTTCCAGAACCGTTAGGGCCGAGTAGAACGGTAAGACCACTGTTTAAAGTGACCTTGCGATTGAAA
The DNA here is from genome assembly GCF_016894305.1 of Citrobacter sp. B72. NCBI lineage: Bacteria > Pseudomonadati > Pseudomonadota > Gammaproteobacteria > Enterobacterales > Enterobacteriaceae > Citrobacter > Citrobacter sp. B72. Next base: position 2,967,319 of record NZ_CP069801.1, on the reverse strand, counting down.
TTTTCATTATGACTAGCAATTTGCGCTGTCAATTCTAGAGGGAAACTCACTTGCATCACTCCTTATGCTGCATGGCATGTTCAGCCAAAGGGCTTCCATTTTTTAATTATGGGGTATCCCTTATGCCCTATATTATTAATAATAAACCAAAGTAACTAAAATTTAAGAAGCTGACAGAAAATACTGTTCATTAGAACAAAAATATACATTCATAACTCGAATATTTCACCATGATAATTGCTCAGATATACACTAAATTTTGTTGAGGCAGCTTTGCAAAGAAAGTCCGCTCTTGGCACACTGCGGACGTCGGTATGAAGCAACCCAGCGCCCGTTAATATTAAGCGGAAAGATGAATTAACGTGTCTCCCCCGTTTCGTCATCCTCTTCGCATTTTACTTAATCCTGCCTTTGTTGCTGTGCATACAGCGACGTGTTATCACTCGGTAAACTGCATTTCACGGGTTGCTATGGTGCAGAGAGTATCTCTGAACACCGTTGTCTGCGGTTTATGAACCGATGATTAATATGGTTTTGACTGGTCCTAAGCGCATGATGGTTGATGACAGAACGCTGCAATATGATCCAGCTCAGAACCGTTGAAATGTTACCTGGGCAGAGTGAAGTCATCGCAGCATGAGTGATATGACAAGCGACCTGTTGAGACCCTGGTACCATTACAGACTGTATCATCTACCTCACTACACACATTGGCCTGCCAGATACTGGTTCGGGGTGTATCTCCGTATCCACGCTGAATATGGTTCTCAGCAATCCAGGGTTCATCACCTCTTCTGGTGTGCCTTGCGCCATAATATGTCCGTTCGCCATGACCACCAGATGGTCGCAGTACCGGCTGGCTTGATTAAGGTCGTGCAGCACGGCGACCACCGTTTTCCCCTGAGCCCTGAGTTCGCCCATCAGCCGCATCAGTTCCACCTGGTGATTGATATCGAGATAGGTGGTTGGCTCATCGAGTAGTACAACGGGCGTATCCTGCGCCAGGACCATTGCCAGAAATGCGCGCTGTCGCTGACCGCCAGAAAGATCGGTTAACCGTCGGTCAGCAAGATGTTGGATCTGCGTCTGGCTCATAGCATCATGGACCCGCGTATTGTCTTCAACGGAGAGACGCCCCCAGAGTGACAACCACGGGTTGCGACCGTACGAAACAAGCTCCTGGACGGTGATCCCCTCGGGAGTTAGATGGTGCTGGGGCAGCAGCGCCAGCCTGCGGGCTAGCTGGCGTGATGAGAGCGTATTGATGGCACTATCGCCGAGAAATACGCCGCCGGACTGCGGTGTTAACAGTCGTGAAAAACAGTTTAACAACGTTGACTTCCCGCAGCCGTTAGGGCCGAGCAGGGCGGTTGTCTTCCCCGCTGGTAGGGTGAGTGAAACGCCATCAAGCACCTTGTTTGTACCGTAACAGACCGTCAGATTTTCAGTTCGTAATGTCATTTATCGCATTCTCACAAGCAGCCAGACAAACCATGGTGCACCGATAATGGCGGTCAGCACGCCAGCCGGAAGTTCCAGAGGAGGATGAATAATTCGCGCCAGCAGGTCGGCAACCACCAGCAGCAACGCACCTGTCATGGCTGAAACGGGCAGCAGCCAGCGATGACGTCCACCGGTAATGCTGCGCACCATATGCGGCACCACAAGACCAATAAAGCTAATTGGGCCGCAGACGGCCACGCCGGTCGATGTCATGGCGACGGCCAGTAGTAAAGCCTGGAGCCGAATACGCGGCACCGACACACCGAGCGTGGTGGCGCGCGCATCGCCCAATGCCAGGAGGTCGAGATCGCGGCAAAAACGCAGACTCAGCGGCAGAAACAAAATCAGTAGTGGGGCGGCTATTTTCACAAAGCTCCAGTCACGGCCCCATAAGCTGCCGGTCAGCCACAGCAGGGCGCTGTTCACATCCTGCGGGTGCGAAAGCATCAGATAATCCGTCAGGCTGGCCCAGCAGGCAGAGAGCGCAACACCCGTGAGCGCCAGCTTCATCGGTTGGCTGGTGTTCGCCAGTATTCTCAGCAGGATCAGGCCCGCCATGCCACCGGCAAAGGCCAGCAGCGGCAGAGTAATCACCGGTAGTGACGGTAAGAGAAGCAGTGCGCCTACAGAGGCAAGACTGGCGGCATGGTTTACGCCGAGGATATCCGGTGATGCCAGAGGGTTACGCACGATCCCTTGTACCAGCACGCCTGCCACCGCGAGGGCTGCACCGACAAGCAGCGCCAGTAGCAGTCGCGGCAGGCGGTACGCCGTTAATACGTAATGATATTCGCGCCCGGTCTGCCAGTCGCTCAGCAGAGCACGCCAGGGAACGGCGATCACCCCCATTTGTAGTGACAAAGCCGAAAGTCCTGCCAGCGCGAGGGCGATGAAAATGACGAACGCAATTTTCATCCACGCCTCCTGACCAGCCAGACAAAACAGGGTGCACCAATCAGCGCCACTACTGCCCCCGCGGGCAATTCGCCAGGGAAGGCCAGCGCTCGGGCCAGAACATCAGCCAGCAGCAGCAGCGTGGCGCCCATAAGCATGCTCATCGGCAGGACCTTGCGCTGATCGAATCCCACCCAGAAGCGAGCCAGATGCGGCATCAGCAGGCCGATAAAGGCTACCGGGCCCGCCACGCTAACGCAGGTACCCACCAAAATGAGCACCAGAAGATTGAGCGCCAGGCGCAGCCGGGTCAAATTCACCCCCAGCGTTTGCGCAGTGCTGTCGCTCACGTTAAGCAAGTTCAGTTGATTAGCCAGCAGCAATACCACCGGTACAGCAACCACTACCATTGGGAAAAGCTGCCAGAACTCCTGCCAACGTGCGTGGGATACGCCTCCCGCAAGCCAGTAAAAAATGCCGTAGGCGTGATCTTCCCTCAGCAGCAGAGTGATGCGGGTAAGGGCCATGCAGAAAGCCGAGAACGCGATGCCCGCGAGGAGCAGTTTGTTTCTGTCCTGGGTGTGGCGAAATCCACCACCTGCGGTCATCACCATCAGCCAGCTTACGCCGCCACCGCAGGCGGCGATAAAGGCGATGGAGTAACCCGTAACGGGCGCAGGGCTGATAGCGCTGGTAAGCGCCATCGTCAGCGCTGCGCCACTGTTAATACCGAGTAGTGAAGGGGAGGCCATTGCATTATGCGTCAGGGTCTGCAGCAGCGTTCCCGCCAGAGCCAGGCTTGCGCCGATCAAAATGGCGACCAGGCTTCTCGGCAAACGAAGGTTTTGCACCAGCGCTTGTGGAAGCGTCGGCGTATGGCCTGGCAGCAGGGCGTGAATGGCATCAACGCCAGAAACAGGAATGGCCGAGTAGCAAAACAGACTCAGCCAGAAGATAGCGATAAGCGCGACAAGGGGAAGTCCCCACTGTAGCGCTGGATGTTTGAAAACTGTCATTTCACATCGGATAAAGGCTGGTGGTGAAAGATTTTTACCGTGTCGCTGGCAATGCGTTCGGCTGCGAAAATGCCGCGCATCCGCGCCCAGGCGTTACTGTCGACCGACGCCGTCTGCTGTTTTTGCGCCGCAGTTAACATCTGCCACAGCGGGTCTTGTTGCCAGCGTTTCACGATGCTCTCTTCACGATAGTGCGCGACCAGCAGCCATGCCGGATTGAGCGCCAGCAGCTGTTCCAGACCGATGGACGGCATAGACGCACCCGCCATAGCCGCAGACACTGTCAGGCCCAGAGAGGTCAGGACGCCCCCGGTCCAGGTCTCCTGCGTGTGCAGGTTGAACTGCTGCTCCCGGGACGTACCAAACACCACCATCGTGTTTTTTGGCAGTTGGTTGGCCCACGCTGACATCTGTTGTTGGTGTTGCGCCAGGCGTGACTGCATCTGTGCCTTTTTACCCACGATTGCACCGATGATGGCCGCAGATTGCAGATTTTCAGCGTAAGTTTCATTGCGGGACTTGAGCAGCAGCACAGGTGCGATTTGCTGTAAGGCGCTGTAAATACCCGCATGGCGGTTGCTGTCGGCAATGATCAGATCCGGTTTCAGCGCGCTGATGGCTTCTAAACTCGGCTGCGCACGCGTGCCGACAGACTGCCAGGGTTTCAGATGGGCACGAACCTCTGGAAGAATGCGCATGGCATCGTTATCGTCGGCAATGCCGACCGGACTGACATCGACAGCAGCCAGTGCGTCCGCGAACGACAGTTCCAGCACCACTATCCGTTGTGGCGTTTTATCAAGCGTAAAGGTGCCATGTTCGTCATGAACCGTGGCGGCAAAAGCATGGCCGGTGAACAGCAGAGCGGCGAATAGCGTACGTAATAGTGTGAACATGTAAATTGCCTGCGTCGGGTGGCGTTTCGTTTGCCCGACCTACAAAAGCATCATGCAGGCCGGTCAACCGGGATTTAGAACTTCAACGAACCCTGCATATACAGCGTGCGCGGCTGGCCTGCGTAGATGCCTTTGTTGTTGTCGTCGTAAGAGCGGGTGAAATACTCTTGGTCGAAGATATTTTTCACGCCAAACGCCAGGTTCAGGTCTGCCATCTGCGGACCAAAGTCATAGGCCATGCGTGCGCCCCAGAGCATAAAGCCAGGGATGCGACCGGTACTGCCGTCAGCGCTCTCTTTAACGGTGTTGGCGTTATCCGCAAACTGGCTGGACTGGAAATCACTATTCAGATTGAAGGTCCAGTTGCCCGGCTTATAGTCCACGCCCAACGTGCCTTTGTGTTTTGGTGAGAAGGGCACCTGATTGCCATAGGTATCGCCTTTCTCGCGGATCTCAGCGTTCACATACGCATAGCTTGCGTAGACTGAAACGTTGTCGAGCGTTGGCGTCAATGTGCCGAGATCATAGCGAGTCTGAGTTTCCAGTCCGGTATGGCGCGTTTTACCGCGTGCGGTAACGGTGTCGTTGGTTTGGTTGGAATCGTACTGATTATTAAAGTTAATCAGGAACAGCCCCATTTCCGCCGTCAGCGCGCCATCGTCGTATCGGGTTCCGAGCTCCCAGGTTCGCGCTTTTTCCGGTTCCACATTGCCGCTTTGCACAGCCTTGCCAATTTGGCTGTACTGTACGGTGCCGAATGAGCCTTCAGTGTTTGCATAAAGATTCCAGCTATCAGTCAGGTGATAAAGTACGTTTAGCGCCGGAAGTGGGGCGTTGTAGCTTACTTCCTCATGTGTGCCTTTGATGGCGTTGTTCTGGTATGACTCGATATGTTCAAAGCGCATACCCGGTGTGATAGTCCAGTTGCCAATGTCTATTTTGTCATCCAGATACCAGGCGTGCGCTTCGGTGCCGGAACGAGTGTCGCGATCGTAAGGGCTGGCGCTGGACGGCAGTTGTCCACTGCTGGTGGCCGTGTAGTAACGCATTTCATGCGTCGACTCGCTCACATAGCGGTATCCCACGCCCACTTCGTGCGCGGAAGGACCCACCATAAAGCTCTGACTGTAGCGTGGTTCAATGCCGCGTACCCAGTAGTTACGCGGTGAAAGGGTGAGGCGTTTTCCCTGTTCCAGGTAGCCGCTGCGCAGGGTTTCAGTGTAGAAGCCCTGAATATTGAATTTATGCTGGCTGTCCGGCTGGAACTGATAGCCGAGGCTTGCCAGCTTGCGGCGCCCCCAGAAGCGATCGTAAGGGCGCGTGGATTGCCAGCGGTCGGCGTCGTAATCCGCGCGAGACAGGCCGCCGGGCATGTCGGCTTCACCGTCGTAGTATTGCAACAGACTGTTGAAGGTATGCACTTCGTTTGGCGCATATTTGCTTTTCAGCATCAGGTCGTCGATGCGGGTCGCGCTGTGTTCGCGCCAGTCGCTTCCACGTGTACCGGAATAAAGCAGGGCGGTACCAAAACCGTTATCCGCCGTGCCGCCCACCATCAGGTTGTGCGTTTCTTTTGGGTTATTTTGTGAAGATGTTGGGCTGAGCTGGCCTTCCACGCCGGCTTCCATGCCGAAGTCTTGCGGAATAGCGCGGGTAACAAAGTTTACCACCCCGCCCACGCTCTGTGGCCCGTAACGCACTGCGCCACCGCCGCGAACCACGTCGATGGCGTCCATATTTCCGAGTGAGACAGGCGCCAGTGAAAGCTGCGGCTGGCCGTAAGGGGCAAACGGCACGGGAATACCGTCCATCAGTACCGTTGAACGACTGGCCAGGCGCGGGTTCAGGCCGCGAATACCAAAGTTCATCGCCAGATCGTGGCTACCGGTGCCGTTGTTTTCTGGGGCGGTAACGCCAGGAATGCGGTTCAGTACCTCGCGCATGGATGTTGCGCCGGTTTTGGCGAAATCCTCACGGCGGATAACGTCACGTGCGCCAGCATGTTCGAAAACGTCGTTTTCGCGCGCATCCCCCAGCCAGTCGCCCACCACGGTCAGGGCATCTTCTTGCGGTGTTGGTGCGGGCTCCAGCGTCCAGCTGTTATTACCCAGAGGTTTCACCTGCAGGCCACTACCGTTCAGCAGGTGTTGCAGGCCGGTTTCGACGTCGTAGTCACCGTGAAGACCGTTACTCTGTTTGCCGCGTGTCAGGCTGGCGTCAACCGACAGGGTAATTCCGCTGAGCGCGGCATACTGATTAAGGGCTTTGTCGAGCGAACCCGGTGCAATATCAACCTGCGCTGCGAAGGCGGATAACGACAGCCCGGCCAGCGGCAGCAGGCTCAGGCGAACGGCGTTAACCAAAGGTGTTGTTTTGCGAAAAACGCGTAAAGGCGTCATACCTTCTCCATCATCATTTTTGTTGTGTTCATCTATGAGTCGAATGAGAAGGGGAAAAAGGACAATCGAAATGAGAATTATTTTTCTTACAATGCAGAAATATTTACCCAGTATCGCGTAACTGACTGAATTTTCACTGGAAGAGTCTTGGCAATAACATCCAGGATTGCATCAGTATTTTTCAGCGGGAAAGTGCCACTCAGGCGTAATCCGGCCACAGCCGGATCGCAGCGCAACACGCCGTTGCGATAACGGCTCAGCGTGGCAATCACTTCACCCAAAGGTTTATCGCTGAAGCTCAGAATGCCCTGCGTCCAGGTGGCGCTTTCATCATCCGCTGAGGCTATTGCACCAAATTCAGACGCGCTAAACTGCAGGCTCTCGCCAGCGCTGACGATGCGTTTTTCCTGCGGACGATTTGCCAGTAAGACTTCTACAGCATGTTGTTGAACGACAACGCGTGTGACGTTGTCCTGCTGGTAGACGGTAAATTCTGTGCCTAATGCGGTGAGCTGGCCCTGGCGGGTCACAACGCGGAAAGGTCTCTGCTGCGCGTCTTTTGCGGTGGTAATAGCAATTTCGCCGTACCAGAGATGGACAGCGCGTTGACGCGTATCAAAACGAACATCCGCGGCGCTTTGTGTGTTGAGCGTCAGCAGAGAACCATCTTCCAGCCGCTGATGGCTCACCGCGCCTTTGGCGGTGCGGTAATCCGCGCGCAGACCTTCACCGGCTTCAGACTGCCAGAGCTGCCAGCCGCCGCCCACGCCGAGCAGCAGCAGTAGCCCTTTCATGACATGACGACGGGTAAGGCGCGTATCGTGCAGCGCCCGGCTAACATCGCCCGGTACGCGGCTGAGCTGGCTGCGCAGGTTTTCAACCTGTTGCCAGGCCCACTGATGATCTTTGTCCTCATCGTACCATTGTTGCCAGCGCGCTTCTTGCCGTGGGCTGACACGCTCGCCGCTCAATACAGCATACCAGTGCGATGCCGAGCGCAATGCCTGGCGGCGAGAATCGGTGATAGAAGCATTCACAGGCCGTGCTCCAGACGAAACAGCAGACAATGTTCGATAGCCTTTGCCATATACTTTTTCACCGAGCTGACGGAGATACCGAGCTTCAGCGCGATCTCGCTGTATGTCAGACCATCCAGTTGCGAAAGCAGAAACGCTTCTCGTGTTTTCCCGTTCAGCCCGTCAAGCATGCTGTCGATGAGTTGCAGGGTTTCGAGCTGGCTCTCGCGTTCCTCGGGGGAAGGCGCGAGCGCCTCCGGCATAAGCGCCAGCATCTCCAGATAGGCTTTTTCCAGCGCGTTTCGGCGAAACAGGTCGACCATCACCCGTTTGGCGAGAGTGCACAGAAAGGAGCGCGGATCGCGGATCGTCGAGAGCGAGTCGCTGCCCATTACCCGTAGAAAAGTGTCCTGGGCAATGTCATCTGCATCAAAGGCGGACTGGAGTTTGCGCGTCAGCCAGCTTTTCAACCAGCCGTGATGTGCGCCATAAAACGACTCGAGCGTAAAGGAAGCTGTGGTAGTGGCGTGGTCAGACATGTGGAATGTATCAAAAGTTAATTATCACGCGATTATAGTAATATGAGAATGGTTATCATTACAATTATAAATATAATTGTATTACGTTGAACTTCTTAATGCGTTGTTATTTATAAAAATGTAATGAGGTGGATATCGGATGGGGAAGGGGAGTCTGCTTCCGGCATGTGACAGTTGGAATGACATCTGGCCATGTCTGCTGTGAGCATGGAGCAGACGAATGCTTTAAAGCATACTGACCTCTTTAAAAGTAAACCGTTTTGGGAGGACACCGAGAGCAGAGCAGCTGTTACTTTTCGGGAAAAGGTGAGTTGCGGATCAGGAAATGCTCAATCGAGTCGATTAAACCGGGAGCTAAGGGGAGCGCGGGTTCAGCGTATGTCGCGATATTCTCTTTGCGATCGTCCGAAGTCACCTCTTTCATAACATGGTTCATATTGGGCAGTATAACCAGGGACGCTTGAGGATTCGCGGCCTTAAGCAGTCTTGCATCCGTTTCTTCCACCTGGAGATCGCGTTGCCCTTGTAGCACTAACACGGGTTTGGAAATACTCGAAATGAGATGACCCGGATTATATGAAAACGCATTGATCAAAAACCCCTGAACAGCAGGATTAAAGATACTTTGCAGTGCTGGGTGAATATTCGTAATATCGACTCGCTGCTGATGCTCCAGAGCATCAATTATCGGCAGCGCCTGCTTTAATAGAATTTCATTTTCCGGATTAGCGTTAAGTTGCCCCCTCAACACCTCGCCCATCGGCCTCCCGGGCGTTGCGATAAGAACCACACCGCACACATTCTCTTCTTGAGCCGAGGCAAGTGCGACTACGCCCCCTTCGCTGTGCCCTAAAACCCAAATACAGGGGGTGTGCATGTGACGTCGAAGCACGTCTACCCAGGAGCGAACGTCGTCAACATAGTCAGCAATCGTCACCGCATTGGCATCCTCTACAGCCATTGCGCTAGCGAACATTCCACGTTTGTCGATACGAAGCGTCGCAAAACCTTTGGCAGCCAGGCCTTCAGCAAGAAGTCGGTAAGGCGATGCATTCACACCAAGCGGGTTGTTTCCATCCCGATCGGTTGGCCCGGAGCCAGGAACGATAAGAACAACGGCTGTTGGTTTTGAATTCGGGGTGAGTAACGTGCCTTTCAAAGGGCCTTTTGGCCCTGCGGCATCCAGGACAGTTTCGGAAAAGGTCACCGGTACTGCCGCCAGACTCACAAATGGACAAGCGCCCAAAAGGGCAATTGAGGCGGCAATATTCATTGGATATGTTCCTGTAAAATTCAGCGTATCCGTCAATTTATATTATAAATATGGCCTGCTCTCCATTGATTACTATATCAGCGGCGATAGAAAACGCCGCTGCTGGCACAGAACGGAGGTACTGGGTGAGTTTAAAGTCTGCAGTGAGCGAAGAGCGGACATCTCAACTCATTGTTGTTCCTGTCTATTGATATGGAAGCCCGGAACGGCAAGCGTCTGGAACAAATACCTGCGGCTATTATGAATGAAGTGTTGGCCAAACTAAGTTGAGGTTTTGATATGCGCAATGAGCAATGGCATAAAAGCAAAAAGCCTGCTTAGTTTCCTAAGCAGGCTTCTTAAATATGGCTCCTCTGACTGGACTCGAACCAGTGACATACGGATTAACAGTCCGCCGTTCTACCGACTGAACTACAGAGGAATCGTTTGAACGAGGCGCATATTAGCGAGGGTGGTGAGGCTTGTCAAAGGGGTAAATACATTTGTGTGTTCGTTTGCTGACAAAATCAGCAAAGAGGCGATCTTTCCGTCTTTTTATTCTTTTGCCCCATTCTGGTGCGCGTCTACCTCTTCCAGGGCAGACTGAATGAGATACTTAGGTGTGCAGAATGATCTTCCTTCGCTTTTACTCCTGACTTTATGCGGCTTTAACCGTAAAACACCGTTTTAGAAGAAAGTGGCAAGCATCTTGCAATCCTGAATTCAATGACTGCCAGCACGGGTTCTGGTATTCCGACAGGAGGCAAAATGAACTTCAGACGACTGAAATATTTCGTGAAAATCGTCGATATTGGTAGCCTGACCCAGGCAGCGGAAGTGTTGCACATTGCGCAACCCGCGCTGAGCCAGCAGGTCGCTACGCTGGAAGGTGAGCTGGATCAGCAATTGCTGATTCGTACCAAGCGTGGCGTCACGCCGACGGAAGCAGGAAAAGTGCTATATACCCACGCCCGGACTATTTTACGTCAGTGCGAACAGGCGCAACTTGCGGTTAATAACGTGGGCCAGACCTTGAGTGGACAGGTCTCTATCGGCCTTGCGCCGGGGACAGTCGCGTCATCCATTACCATGCCGTTATTACAGACGCTACGTGCCGAACTGCCTGATGTGCTGGTCTATTTGCATGAAAACAGTGGGGCAGTGCTGAATGACAAGCTGCTCAGCGGGCAGTTAGATATGGCAGTGCTCTATGAGCGTTCACCCGTGGCGGGCATCAGCAGTCAACCGTTGCTTAAAGAGGATCTGTACCTGGTCGGCACGCGTGAGTGTCCTGGCCAAAGCGTCGATTTAGCCGCAGTGGCGCAGATGAATTTGTTCTTGCCACGGGATTACAGCGCGGTTCGCCTGCGCGTGGATGAAGCTTTTTCGCTACGTCGCTTAACGGCTAAAGTGATTGGCGAAATTGAGTCTATCTCCACCCTAACGGCCGCCATTGCCAGTGGTATGGGTGTCACAGTGTTGCCTGAGTCGGCCGCCCGTTCATTATGCAATGCGGCTAACGGCTGGATGGCGCGCATCACAACACCGTCGATGAATCTGCCATTATCGTTGAACGTATCCGCCAGAGGGAGCTTATCGCCCCAGGCGCAGGCCGTGAAGGAGATCCTGTTGTCGCTGGTCAGCCGTCCGGCGCTGGAAAATCGCGAGCTGCAGCTGGTCAGCTAAACCTTATTCCCGCAAGGAATAAGATGCAGGTTTTTATTATTTGTTATGCCGGGCATCAGACTTTAACAATAGCGTAATGTCTGATGTGCCCGGAGCGAAACGTGAATTTCCAGCAACTTAAAATAATCCGCGAGGCGGCTCGTCAGGATTACAACCTGACAGAGGTCGCGAATATACTGTACACCTCGCAGTCGGGCGTCAGCCGACACATTCGTGAACTTGAAGATGAACTTGGTATCGAGATTTTTATCCGTCGCGGTAAACGCCTGTTGGGCATGACCGAACCGGGTAAAGCCTTGCTGGTTATTGCCGAGCGTATTCTGAATGAGGCCAGCAATGTTCGTCGACTGGCGGATCTGTTTACCAATGACACGTCCGGCGTTCTGACGATTGCCACCACGCATACCCAGGCACGCTATAGCTTGCCTGCGGTGATAAAAGCTTTTCGTGAGCTGTTCCCTGAGGTGCGTCTGGAACTTATTCAGGGTACGCCACAGGAGATTGATGTCCTGCTACAAAATGGCGGGGCAGATATCGGAATTGCCAGTGAGCGGCTGAGCAGCGATCCATTGTTGGTGGCTTTTCCCTGGTTTCGTTGGCACCACAGCCTGCTTGTTCCTCACGACCATCCATTAGTGAAAGCCTCTCCGCTCACGCTGGAGTCTATTGCTCACTGGCCGTTAATTACCTATCGTCAGGGGATTACAGGGCGTTCCCGCATCGATGAAGCATTTGCTCGCAAAGGGCTGATACCGGATATTATTCTCAGCGCCCAGGACTCGGATGTGATTAAAACTTACGTGTCGCTGGGGTTGGGGATTGGGCTGGTGGCAGAGCAATCCAGCGGCGAGCAGGAAGAGGGGACCTTAACCCGTCTGGATACCCGGCATTTGTTTGATGCAAATACCGTTTGGCTGGGGCTTAAACGCGGACAGCTGCAGCGCAACTACGTCTGGCGATTCATCGAGCTATGCAATGCAGGGTTATCCGTCGATGAAATTAAGCGTCAGGCGATGGAGCCAGATGAGGCGGTGATTGATTATCAGATTTAACTACAAAAGCCCGTGAGTAAACGGGCTTCCCTGACGTCGCTGAATAGCGGGTAGAAAGCTGCGTTACCTCAAGGTCTCCAGCCTCAGATCCTGCGTCGGCACCCGCGACAATATCGAACAAGACACCGCCCGTCCCGAATCCGCATAAATAAACTGAAATCCATTCTTCACCGAAAGAACATCTCGATTGGTAAACGTATAGAATTTATTACTCTGACTACGCCGGGCATCGGAAACATAAAAACTATTGTTTTCCCACAGCACGCTAACGTGCTGGAACAGATGAAATGTCACCTCCGCCCAGCCTCTGTCCGGGCAACGTAGCGTGACTTTCTCACCGGCTATTGTACTCAATGGAATTACTAATAAAGCGGTTAGCGCTGCTTTCAGCAGTATCGGCATGGGCTAGTATGGGTCTCATTCTGATGTCGTTGCACGATAAGATACTTAACCATGACGTTAACGAATTGGATCATAGAGACATTTTGCATAAGCAGACGGACATTCTCCCATCGGCAGTATGGAAAAACCTGGTGTGGAGTGAAGCGCTCTACCTGGCTAATGGGATCGCAGAAAAGCAAAAAGCCTGCTTAGTTTCCTAAGCAGGCTTCTTAAATATGGCTCCTCTGACTGGACTCGAACCAGTGACATACGGATTAACAGTCCGCCGTTCTACCGACTGAACTACAGAGGAATCGTTTGAACGAGGCGAATATTAGCGATGCCGCTCAGCGTTGTCAAAGCCTGAATGGATAAATGCGATCGTTTGCTGAAATATTCCCCATTTCGCCGCTTATTCAGACGCAACCGGTTGTTTTATGCACTTTTCGCGTTCGGGGCGTGGGTATTTCCACAGCCAGCGGCCGGTGACCATACGCCAGTAAAATAACGCGGCGCGTACGGCCCAGTCGAAGAACATGCCTAACCAAACGCCGACAACTCCCCATCCTAATACGATACCCAGGGTGTAACCCGCGACTACGCGGCAGCCCCACATGCCCAGCATCGATACCCACATAGCAAAACGTGCATCTCGCGCACCTTTAAAGCCTGCTGGTAACACCCAGGAGGCTGCCCATATCGGCATAAATGCTGCGTTGAGCCAAATCAGGATGACTATGACCTCTTTTACATCCTGATCGTGGGTATAAAATGAGGCCATTACCCCGGCGAAAGGAGCGGTTAACCAGGCAATTGCCGTCAGGCCGATCGTCGACAGCCAGAATACATGCCGTAGCTGGATTTCAGCCTGGGCAATCTGGCCATTTCCCAGACGCCTGCCGGTAATGATCGTCGACGCGGAACCTAAAGCATTCCCCGGTAAGTTGATAAGCGCGGCGATAGAAAATGCAATAAAGTTCCCGGCGATAACGCTGGTTCCCATGCCTGAAACAAACATCTGCGTCAAAAGTTTACCGCCATTGAACAGCACTGACTCGATACTTGCCGGAATGCCGATCCCCATCACCTCCCAGATAATGGCGAGATTGAGTGGCTTAAAATAGCTTTTGAAGGGAATTCGCAGTGCGGGGTTAAAACCAATCATCAGTACCCAGATGATGGCAATCGCCCCGATGTAGCGCGAAATGGTCAGTCCCAGGCCTGCTCCCACAAATCCCAGACCTTGCCAGGAAAAGATCCCGTAAATCAGGATGCTACTGATGATGATATTCAGGATGTTCATGCCGCCGTTAATCAACAACGGTATTTTTGTATTTCCGGCTCCACGTAGTGCGCCGCTGCCGATCAGCGCAATGGCTGCCGCCGGGTAGCTGAGCACCGTCAGCTCCAGATAGGTGAGTGCCAAAGCTTTAACGTCTGGCGTTGCTTCACCTGCGACAACGTCAATAATCTGTTGACCAAAATAGTGAATGACTGCTGCCAGCACGGTAGCAAAAATTGTCATGATCACCAGTGATTGTCTGGCCGCGGCTCTGGCCCGTCGACGATCTCGTTTCCCGAGGCTAAATGCTACAACCACGGTGGTGCCCAGATCGATGGCGGCGAAAAATGCCATGATGACCATATTAAAGCTGTCGGCGAGTCCAACCCCGGCCATCGCTTCTTTTCCCAACCAGCTGACCAGGAAAGTACTCAGAACACCCATCAATAGCACACAGGTGTTTTCCAGAAAAATGGGGACAGCCAGCGGAGTGATTTCGCGCCAAAAGAGAACCTTATAACTCTTGCGTTTGGCATACCAGGGCGTGCGGGAAGCGACCTGGCGTAAGGCAGCGGAGACGTTCAAAGTGGACCTTAACGAAGAAAGTTGAAACCTCATTTCAAATGATGAGGGAGAATCAAAAAAGCTGCAAAGTTTTTTCTATTTAAAATGTCTGTAAATGCAACAAACTGTTGAGAGAAGCATCAATTGATTCGCATTCGAGGAAATGGGGTTTGACAAAATTTTTTTCGCCGCTAAGATAAGCCTCCACAACGATTCCTCTGTAGTTCAGTCGGTAGAACGGCGGACTGTTAATCCGTATGTCACTGGTTCGAGTCCAGTCAGAGGAGCCATATTTAAAAAGCCTGCTTAGGAAACTAAGCAGGCTTTTTGCTTTTTGTTTCAAGCCTGATCGAGCGAAGCTACACCGGAATCTTACGCCGGGAAATCCCCATGCTGACGCGCAACCAACGTCAGAATGGAATACAGCGCCACCGCCTGCTGGTGCTGATTAAAGATCTCCACCGACCACTCCACCACGCCGGTCGCTTTTTCTTTGGCATTGCGCTGACGTTTCACCGTTTTGCGTTTGCAGGTTAAACGCACCTGGATAGTGTCGCCCGGCTTAACCGGCTCGATAAAGCGCAGGTTTTCCATGCCATAGTTGGCAATCACTGGACCGACACCCGCGTCGACAAACAGACCGGCTGCGGCGGAAATCAGGAAGTAACCGTGCACCACGCGCTCGCCGAAAATGGAATCGGCTGCTGCAATCTTGTCCATATGGGCGTAGAAGTGGTCACCGCTGAGGCAGGCAAAGTTAACGATATCCGCTTCGGTCAGTGTACGACGTGGCGTCAGCAGGCTGTTGCCCGGCTGGATCTCTTCGAAGTATTTACGGAACGGGTGAATACGATCTTCCTCCACCCGAGCGCCACGCACCCACTGTTGGCTTACCGCCGCGAGCATGGTTGGGCTGCCCTGAATGGCGGTGCGTTGCATGTAGTGTTTCACCGCGCGCAGACCACCCAGCTCTTCACCGCCGCCTGCACGTCCAGGCCCACCGTGGACCAACTGTGGCAGCGGAGATCCGTGGCCGGTCGATTCCACCGAGGACTCTTCGTTCAGCACCTGAATACGCCCGTGGGCGCGGGCCGCACCGAGGATAAACTCTCGCGCCAGTTCGCCGCTCGCCGTCACCAGCGTTCCTGCCAGACTGCCTTCACCGGCGCGCGCCAGCGTCATGGCATGCCCGGTATTTTGATACGGCATCAGCGTGGCGACCGGACCAAAGGCTTCAATTGCATGTACCGCGGCAATTTCATCCGGCTGCGGACAAAACAGCAACGTTGGCGGGAAGAAAGCCCCAGCCGTGCTCAGATCTGCTTTTCCACCCAGCAGCACCTCACACCCGGCTTCAACCAGACGATTCACATTATCCTGCACGTCCTGACGCTGATCGTTATTCACCAGCGACCCCATCTTCACGCCTTCCTGCGCCGGATCGCCCACTACCACTTTTTGCAGACGGGTAATCAGCGCCTCGCTGACCGCTTTCACCTGCGCCTGTGGCACGATAATGCGGCGGATAGCGGTACATTTCTGCCCGGCTTTGGTCGTCATCTCGCGCACTACTTCACGTACAAACAATGCAAACTCAGGCTGTTCTGGGGTGACGTCATCACCCAGCACACAGCAGTTGAGTGAATCCGCTTCCATGGTGAATGGAACCGATTTAGCCACCAGATTGGGGTGCACGCTCAACTGCTGCCCGGTATGAGCAGAACCGGTAAAGGTCACCACATCCTGGCTGTCGAGGTGATCGAGCAGGTCACCCGCACCGCCGCAGATAAGGCTAATTGCGCCGTTCGGTACCAGGCCACTGTCGATAATCGCTTTCACCATTGCCTGAGTGAGCTGCGCGGTGGCGGTTGCAGGTTTGATAATGGCTGGCATCCCGGCAAGCCAGGTTGGCGCCAGCTTCTCTAACATACCCCAGCAGGGGAAGTTAAAGGCGTTGATATGCACCGCAACACCGGATTTGGAGGTCAGCACGTGGCGTGCGGCAAAACCGCCCTGTTTGGACAGCGGGATCAGTTCGTCTTCCGGCCACAGCGTATCGTCCGGCAGCTCGCGGCCACCGAGACTGGCATAAGTGAAAAGCGTGCCAATGCCGCCTTCGATATCGACCCAGCTGTCACCGCGCGTTGCTCCGGTTTGCGCGGATATGGCATAGAAATCGGCTTTCAGTTCCATTAAATGCTTCGCCACCGCTTTTAGCATCGCGCTGCGCTCAATAAAACTCATTGCCTGTAACGCTTTGCCGCCGTGCTCAATAGCAAAGCGGCGCGCTTGCGCCATATCCAGTCCAACGCTTGTCACTTCCCAAAGCGCTTCACCGGTAAGGGCGTGGTGGATGGTGCGGGTGCGGCCCCGGCCTGTCTGCCAGGCACCGGATAAATAACTGGCTAACTGCTGCATCGTTAATCTCCAGATGTGTTCCGTAATATCTCTTTAAATAGTTCTTTTATGAATCACAAAATGCAAGCGAGATTTTAATAATCTATTAACAATGCGATCGCGAACACTTTATCTTAATTGGTTATCTATCTGTTATTAATGGATAAACAAAAACCCTTTGCGACAAGTATCGCAAAACCAGCAAACAAAATTTGTGGTTTTATTTAACCAAGATGTAACTTTTATAAAACAAAGTGATTCATAAATATTGATTTGTTGAAATTATCGGAATCATAAGGTGATGACGTGACAGAAGAACAACGCTTTGACCAGCGCATCGCGCAGGAAACGGCCATCGAGCCGCAGGACTGGATGCCGGACGCATACCGTAAGACGCTGATCCGCCAGATTGGCCAGCATGCGCACTCGGAAATTGTCGGCATGTTGCCGGAAGGCAACTGGATAACCCGCGCACCCACGCTGAGGCGTAAGGCCATTCTGCTCGCAAAAGTACAGGACGAGGCCGGACACGGTCTGTACCTCTACAGCGCGGCGGAAACACTGGGCTGCGCGCGTGAAGATCTGTACCAGAAGATGCTCGACGGCCAGATGAAATACTCCTCCATCTTCAACTACCCAACCCTGAGCTGGGCGGATATCGGTGTGATCGGCTGGCTGGTCGATGGCGCGGCGATTGTTAACCAGGTGGCGCTGTGTCGTACCTCCTACGGCCCGTATGCCAGGGCGATGGTCAAAATCTGCAAAGAAGAGAGCTTCCATCAGCGTCAGGGCTTCGAAGCGTGTATGGCGCTGGCTACTGGTAGCGAGGAACAGCGTCAGATGCTGCAGGACGCCATCAACCGTTTCTGGTGGCCTGCGTTGATGATGTTTGGCCCGAACGACGACAACTCACCGAACAGTGCCCGCAGTATGGCGTGGAAAATCAAACTGCACTCCAACGACGAACTGCGTCAGCGCTTTGTTGATAACACGGTCCCGCAGGTAGAAATCCTCGGTATGACCGTGCCGGACGCCGACCTAAAGCTTGATGAAGCGACGGGGAAATATCGATTCGGTGAGATCGACTGGCAGGAATTTAATGAGGTCATCAACGGTCGTGGTGTCTGCAACCACGAACGTCTGGGCGCAAAGCGTAAGGCCTGGGAAGAAGGGGCATGGGTGCGCGAGGCCGCACTGGCGCACGCCGAAAAGCAACAGGCCCGCGACGCGGCGTAAGGAGAGAGTCATGAGCAAAACATACTGGCCGTTATACGAAGTTTTTGTCCGCAGCAAACAGGGGTTATCACACCGTCACGTTGGCAGTCTGCATGCCGCCGATGACCAGATGGCGCTGGAAAATGCACGCGATGCCTATACACGCCGCAGCGAAGGCTGCTCCATCTGGGTGGTGAAAGCCAGCGAAATTGTTGCGTCACAGCCGGAAGAACGCGGTGAATTTTTTGACCCGGCGGAGAGCAAAGTCTATCGCCATCCCACGTTTTACACCGTGCCGGACGGCATGGAACATATGTGAGGCAACGATGAATAACCTGAATCCCGTTGCAACCTATGCCCTGCGTCTGGGCGATAACGGCCTGGTGCTGGCTCAGCGTCTGGGTGCCTGGTGCGGTCATGCGCCGGAGCTGGAGATTGATCTGGCGCTGGCTAATATCGGCCTCGACCTGCTGGGGCAGGCGCGCAACTTCCTCAGCTACGCCGCCGAACTGGCGGGTAACGGCGACGAAGACACGCTGGCTTTTGGTCGTGACGAGCGTCAGTTCCGCAATCTGTTGCTGGTAGAACAGCCTAACGGCAACTTTGCCGACACGATCGCTCGCCAGTTCTTTATCGACGTCTGGCATGTGGCGCTGTTCACTCGTTTGGTTAACAGCCGCGATAAGCAGATTGCGGCTATCGCTGCCAAAGGACTGAAAGAAGTGCGTTATCACCTGCGCTTCAGCCGCGGCTGGCTGGAGCGACTGGGGAATGGTACTGACTACTCCGCGCAACTGATGCAGAAGGCGGTGGACAATCTGTGGCGTTACACCGGCGAATTGTTCCTTGCCGACGAACTGGAGATCGCTCTGGCCAGGCAGGGCATTGCCGTCGATCCGCGCGAACTGCAAACCGAATGGCAGACGACGGTACACACTGCGCTGATTGATTCTGGTTTACACGTTCCGCAAGAGGCGGCGTTTCGCAACGGCGGTAAGCAGGGGCTACACAGCGATCATCTCGGGCCGATGTTGGCCGAGATGCAGTACTTGCAGCGTGCGTATCCTGGTCAGCAGTGGTAGCAGGGGGTGGCTATGCAACGTCTTACCGCGGTCGCACCGCCAGAGGTGCACACCGTTTGGGGGCTGTTAAGTGCGATTTCCGATCCGGAAGTGCCGGTGCTGACCATCACCGATCTCGGCATGGTACGCAGCGTTGAGCGCTGCGGCGACGGCTGGGTAATCGGCTTTACGCCGACGTACTCCGGCTGCCCGGCCACCGAGCATCTACTGGGTGAAATTCGCATGGTGATGGCGGAGCACGGCTATACGCCAGTACATATCGTCCTGCAGCTTGACCCACCGTGGACCACTGACTGGATGAGCCCGGACGCCCGCGAACGCCTGCGCCAGTATGGTATCAGCCCGCCGCAGGCCCACGCCTGTCATGCCGAAATGCCAACTGACGTACAGTGCCCGCGCTGCGCCAGCCCCCATACCTCGCTGATTAGCGAATTCGGATCCACGGCCTGTAAAGCGTTGTATCGCTGCGACAGCTGCCGTGAACCCTTTGATTACTTTAAATGTATTTGAGGTTGCGATGACCACATTTCATTCGCTTACCGTGGCCAACGTCGAAGCGGAAACGCGCGATGCGGTGACCATCACTTTCACCATTCCCGACGCGCTGCGTAATGCCTACGCCTTCCGACCGGGCCAGCATTTGACGCTGAAAGCTCACCTCGGTGGAGAAGAGCTGCGTCGGTGTTACTCCATTTGTCGCAGCCGCTCGCCGTCGGAAATTAGCGTCGCGGTTAAAGCTATCGACGGTGGGCGTTTCTCCCGCTATGCCCAGCAGGATATCCAGCAGGGTATGGCGCTGGAAGTGATGGTGCCGCAAGGGCACTTCGGCTACCAGCCGCAGGCCGAGCGCGAAGCCGAATATCTGGCGATTGCCGCCGGGTCCGGCATTACGCCGATGATGGCGATTATTGAAGCGACGCTGACGACCGAACCGGCCAGCCAGTTCACGCTGATCTACGGCAACCGCAGCAGCCACAGCATGATGTTCCGTCAGGCGCTGGCCGATCTGAAAGACCGCTATCCGCAGCGTTTACAGGTGGTGCACCTGTTCAGTCAGGAGTCGATGGACAGCGATCTGCTACAGGGTCGTATTGACGGCGACAAACTGCGTGCGCTGGGCAAAAACCTGCTCGATTTCAGCCGCTTTGACGACGCCTTTATCTGTGGCCCATCGGCAATAATGGATGAAGCTGAAGTGGCACTGCGCGAACTGGGCATAGCGGAAAAATCCATTCACCTTGAGCGTTTCAATACGCCGGGGACCAGCGTGAAACGCGCCACCGGCGTGCAGGCGGAAGGCCGCACGGTCACCCTTCGTCAGGATGGGCGCGATCGCCTGATTTCACTGAATGCGGAAGATGACAGCATTCTCGACGCCGCGTTGCGCCAGGGCGCTGACCTGCCGTTCGCCTGTAAAGGCGGCGTGTGCGCTACCTGCAAATGCAAGGTGGTCAGCGGCGAGGTGGCGATGGCCGCCAACTACAGCCTTGAAGCCGATGAACTGGCGGCGGGCTATGTGCTGAGCTGCCAGGCGCTGCCAACCAGCGGTGACGTAGTGGTCGACTTCGATGCACGGGGGATGGCATGAGCGAACTGCTGATTTCCCGTCACGACCGTGTACTGCAACTGACCCTGAACCGCCCACAGGCGCGTAACGCCCTGAACAATGCGCTGCTAACGCAGATTGCTGACGCGCTGGAAAGCGCGGCGGCGGACGCCAGCATCAGCGTTTGCGTGATTAGCGGCAACCCGCGCTACTTCGCTGCCGGAGCCGATCTCAACGAAATGGCGGAAAAAGATCTGCCCGCCACTTTCGACGATATTCGCCCACGCCTGTGGGCACGTATTGATGCCTTCAACAAGCCGTTGATCGCGGTGGTTAACGGTTACGCGCTGGGAGCCGGGTGCGAGCTGGCGCTGCTGTGCGACCTGGTGATTGCCGGGGATAACGCCCGCTTTGGTCTGCCGGAGATTACTCTCGGCACCATGCCAGGGGCGGGCGGTACGCAGCGGCTTATCCGTAGTGTTGGTAAAGCGCTGGCCAGCCGAATGGTGCTGAGCGGTGAAAGCATTGATGCCGAACGAGCACAACGGGCCGGGCTGGTGAGTGACATTCACCCGGCGAACCTCTCCGATGAATACGCGCTCAAGCTGGCGGCGACCATCGCCCGTCACTCACCGCTGGCGCTGCGGGCGGCAAAACAGTCTCTACGCGCTGCGCAAGAAGTGGGTCTCCAGGCCGGTCTGGTGCAGGAGCGTCAGCTGTTTACGCTGCTGAGCGGCACCGAAGATCGTCGTGAAGGCGTCAGCGCCTTTTTAGAAAAACGCACACCGGAATTTAAAGGACGCTAATCGTGGACGTATTTATTCTCAGCGAAGTGGAGCAGGGCGTGATGACTATCACCCTGAACCGCCCGGACCGACTCAACAGCTTTAACGACGTGATGCACCAGCAGCTCGCCGACTGCCTGAAACAGGCCGAGCGCGACGACACCATTCGTTGTCTGCTGATCACCGGCGCCGGACGCGGATTTTGCGCCGGACAGGATCTGAACGACCGTAACGTTGACCCGAGCGGTCCCGCGCCGGATCTGGGCATGTCGGTGGAACGCTTCTACAACCCGCTGGTGCGCCGCTTAGCCGCGCTGCCGAAGCCGGTTATCTGTGCCGTCAACGGCGTTGCCGCTGGTGCCGGTGCCACACTGGCCTTGGGCTGCGACATCGTCCTCGCCGCGCGCTCGGCGAAGTTTGTTATGGCCTTCAGCAAACTCGGCCTGGTGCCGGACTGCGGCGGAAGCTGGGTGCTGCCGCGCGTAGCCGGTCGCGCTCGCGCCGTGGGTTTGCTGATGCTTGGCGATAACCTCAGCGCCGAACAGGCCGCGCAGTGGGGCATGATCTGGCAAGTGGTCGACGATGCCGAGTTGAAAGATACCGCGTTGACCATGGCGCGCCATTTCGCGACGCAGCCGACCTATGGCCTGGGGCTGATTAAGAAAGCCTTGCAGCTTTCCGAAACCAACACGCTGGATCAGCAGCTTGAGCTTGAGCGCGACTACCAGCGCATGGCCGGTCGCAGCGACGACTATCGCGAAGGGGTCAGCGCCTTTCTCGGCAAACGCCCACCACAGTTCAGCGGGAAATAAGCCATGACGCAAACTCTTCATCGCGTTGCCGTGATCGGCGGCGGAACAATGGGGGCAGGCATTGCCGAAGTGGCTGCCAGCGCCGGACATTCGGTCCTGCTGTATGACATTTCCACTGAGGCGATTACTCGCGCCATTGAGGGTATTCGCCAGCGACTCGACGTTCGTGTTGGTCGTGGAAAAATCAGTGCGGAACAGGCCAGTGAATTACTGGCACGGATCGCCCCCGCGACTGAACTGAATCAGCTTGCCGATGCACAACTGGTGATTGAAGCCGCTTCCGAGCAACTGGAAATTAAAAAAGCGCTGTTCAGTCAGTTGGCGGAGATCTGTTTGCCGTCAACGCTGCTGACCAGTAATACCTCGTCGATCTCAATTACCGCAATTGCGGCGGGAGTGAAGCATCCGGAACGTGTGGCGGGGCTGCATTTCTTTAACCCTGCACCGGTGATGAAACTGGTGGAAGTGGTGAGCGGCCTTGCCACCTCAACTGAGGTAGTTGAGCTGCTTAGCCAGTGCGTAATCGCCTGGGGCAAGCAGCCGGTGCGCTGCCGCTCAACGCCGGGTTTTATCGTCAACCGTGTGGCGCGTCCGTACTACGCTGAAGCCTGGCGCGCGCTGGAAGAACAGGTTGCGTCAGCGGAAGTGATTGATGCGGCGCTGCGTGATGGCGGCGGCTTCCCGATGGGACCGCTGGCGCTGACCGACTTGATTGGTCAGGACGTCAACTTTGCCGTGACCTGTTCGGTGTTTAACGCCTTCTGGCAGGACCGCCGTTTTCTACCGTCTTTGCTGCAACAGGAGCTCGCTCTGGCGGGGCGTCTGGGAAAGAAGAGCGGCCACGGCGTCTATCGCTGGCCTGCTGAAGTATCGCCTGAACTGGCTGTTGCAGCGGTAGCGCCTAAAAATGCAGCAAAAAATATCAAGCGTGACGTTGTCACTGAGCTGGATGATGTGCTGCTCCTTGAAACTACCGGTGAAACCGCGCTGGCCTTAAGCGTGCAGCACCAGCGCCCGGTGGTGGTGTATGACCATGCTGCGGGCGACACCGTCGTGCTGGCAAGCGCACCAACCAACCCGGCTTCAGCCACCGACAAAGCGGTGTACTACTTCCAGCAGCAGGGCAAAAAAGTGCTGCGTATTGCCGACTACCCAGGGCTGCTGGTATGGCGCACGGTAGCGATGCTGGCGAACGAAGCGCTGGATACGCTGCAAAAAGGAGTCGCCAGCGCCGAGGATATCGATGCCGCCATGCGCTTGGGGGTCAACTACCCGCACGGGCCGCTGGCCTGGGGCGAATCGCTCGGCTGGGGACGTGTGCTTCGTCTGCTGGAAAATCTACAACAGCACTACGGCGAAGAACGCTATCGCCCGAGTGCGCTGCTGCGCCAGAAAGCGCTGATGGAGATGCGTCATGAGTAACGAAGCCTGGCGCAACGCCCGTGCCATGTATGTGAAAGACACCTGCGCGCAGGCGCTGGGGATTGAAATTATTGAGATGGACGACGGTTATTCGCAGATGACTATGACCGTGTCGCCGTCGCAGCTGAATGGCCATCAGACCTGTCACGGCGGGCAACTGTTTTCACTGGCGGATACTGCCTTTGCTTACGCCTGCAACAGTCAGGGACTGGCGGCAGTAGCCTCAGCGGCCAGTATCGACTTTCTGCGTCCGGCCTTTGCAGGTGACAAACTGACCGCCACCGCGCGGGTCAAGCAGCAAGGCAAACTCACTGGCGTTTACGACATTGAAATTGTCAATCAGCAACACAAAACCGTGGCTCTGTTTCGCGGCAAATCCCACCGCATCGGTGGCACGATTACAGGAGAAGTCTAATGCGTGACGCATTTATTTGTGACGGTATTCGTACCCCGATTGGTCGCTACGGCGGGGCGCTGGCAGGCGTGCGTGCCGACGATCTGGCGGCCATCCCGTTGCGTGAATTACTCAACCGCAACCCACGCCTGGATCCCAGCGCTATTGACGATGTGATCTTCGGTTGCGCCAACCAGGCGGGTGAGGATAACCGCAACGTGGCGCATATGGCGACCCTGCTGGCGGGTTATCCGCACAGCGTTGCCGGCACGACCATCAACCGTCTGTGCGGCTCAGGGCTTGATGCAATCGGCTTCGCTGCTCGCACGATCAAAGCCGGTGATGCAGACCTGCTGATCGCTGGTGGTGTTGAGTCAATGTCACGCGCGCCGTTTGTAATGGGCAAAGCCACCGCGCCGTTTCAGCGTCAGGCCGAGATGTTTGATACCACCATTGGCTGGCGTTTTGTGAACCCGCTCATGCAGCAACAATTCGGAACTGACAGCATGCCGGAAACGGCGGAGAATGTAGCTGAATTGTTAAATATAAGCCGAGAGGACCAGGACGCCTTTGCGTATCGCAGCCAGCAGCGCACGGCTAAAGCCCAGCGTGACGGCATTCTGGCGCAGGAAATTGTGCCGGTACAAATCATTGGCAAGAAAGGGGCAGTTAGCGCAGTACGTGAAGATGAACATCCGCGTGCAGAAACCACGCTGGAGCAACTCGCACAACTGAAAACACCGTTTCGTAAGAACGGCGTGGTCACCGCAGGCAATGCCTCTGGGGTGAACGACGGCGCGGCAGCAATGATCGTAGCCAGCGAGCAACACATAAAGGCCCAGGGACTAACGCCGCGTGCACGCATTGTCGCGATGGCGACGGCGGGCGTGGAGCCGAAGTTTATGGGGCTTGGGCCAGTTCCTGCGGTACGAAAAGTGCTGGAGCGCGCCGGGCTGAATATCAACGATATGGATGTGATTGAGCTGAATGAAGCCTTTGCCGCCCAGGCGTTGGGTGTGATGAGACAGCTTGGACTGGCAGATGACGCAGAACACGTGAATCCCAATGGGGGGGCTATCGCTTTAGGTCACCCGCTGGGGATGAGCGGTGTGCGGTTAGCGCTGGCCGCAACGCTGGAGCTGGAACGACGCAATGGACGTTATGCGCTGTGTACGATGTGTATTGGCGTGGGTCAGGGCATTGCCATGATCCTTGAGCGAGTGTGAGCTAATTGACCTGCGAGTGCCCTACAAAATGACAACGACAACAACAAAATTAGATCCGATTGAAACCGCATCGCGTGACGAATTACAGGCTTTGCAAACCGAGCGCCTGAAATGGACGTTAAAACACGCCTATGAAAATGTCCCGATGTACCGCCGTAAGTTCGACGCGGCGGGGGTTCACCCGGATGATTTCCGTGAGCTGAGCGATCTGAGCAAGTTTCCCTGCACCACCAAGCAGGACCTGCGTGACAACTATCCCTTCGACACCTTCGCGGTACCGATGGAGCAGGTGGTGCGTATCCATGCATCATCCGGCACCACGGGTAAACCGACGGTGGTGGGCTATACGCAAAATGATATCGATACCTGGGCTAACATCGTCGCCCGCTCGCTGCGTGCCGCAGGCGGTACCGCGAAAGATAAAATCCACGTCGCTTATGGCTATGGCCTTTTCACCGGCGGACTGGGCGCGCACTACGGCGCGGAACGCCTGGGGGCAACGGTTATCCCGATGTCCGGCGGTCAAACCGAGAAACAGGCGCAGCTGATTCGCGATTTCAAACCTGACATGATTATGGTCACGCCATCCTACTGTCTGAACCTGATTGAAGAGCTGGAGCGCCAGATGGGCGGTGACGCGCGGGGTTGTTCGCTGCGTACCGGTGTCTTTGGCGCAGAGCCGTGGACAACGGGGATGCGGACGGAGATCGAACGTCGCCTGGGTATTACGGCGCTGGATATTTATGGCCTCTCGGAAGTGATGGGGCCGGGCGTGGCGATGGAGTGCATCGAAACGGGTGATGGTCCGACAATATGGGAGGATCATTTCTTCCCGGAAGTGGTCAATCCGGATGACGGTACGCCACTGGCCGACGGAGAGCACGGCGAACTGCTGTTCACCACGCTGACGAAAGAAGCGCTACCGGTCATTCGTTATCGTACCCGCGACCTGACGCGCCTGCTGCCGGGTACCGCGCGCACGATGCGTCGTATGGATCGCATTAGCGGGCGCAGCGACGATATGCTGATTATTCGCGGCGTCAACGTCTTTCCATCGCAGGTGGAAGAAGAGATCCTCAAGATTGAACATCTGGCTCCGCATTACCAGTTGGAAGTGGATCGCCGTGGCCATCTTGATTCGCTTTCGGTACGCGTGGAGCTTAAAGAGAGTAGCCTGGTGCTAAGCCATGAGCAGCGCTGCCAGATTTGCCATCATTTGCGTCATCGTATTAAGTCGATGGTCGGTATTTCAACGGACGTAAGCATTGTTAACTGCGGCAGCATCCCGCGCTCAGAAGGAAAGGCGTGTCGGGTGTTCGACCTGCGCAAAGTTGCCGCCAACGGTTAAGACTCGTAGGCCTGATAAGCGCAGCGCCATCAGGCGAGAGCGCACAAGTTACCGGATGGCGGCGTTGCCTTATCCGGCCTACAAATTCCTGCCATATCGCGGAAATTATCCTGTGCTATGATTCAAAAAGGACAAAAAAGACAACAGTATGAATCATATGGAAAAACTCGATAGTTTTATTCAGCAGGCGGTAACCGCAATGCCGGTCAGCGGCACCTCGCTTATCGCCTCGCTTTACGGGGACTGTTTATCGCAACGCGGTGGAGAAGTCTGGCTCGGTAGCGTTGCCGCGCTGCTGGAAGGGCTTGGCTTCGGTGAACGTTTTGTACGTACCGCGCTGTTTCGCCTTAATAAAGAAGAATGGCTGGACGTAGTACGTATCGGCCGCCGCAGTTTCTACCGCCTGAGTGATAAAGGGCTACGCTTGACGCGCCGCGCCGAGAGCAAAATCTACCGTGCCAGCGCCCCTGAGTGGGACGGTACCTGGCTGCTGCTGCTGTCGGAGGGGCTGGAGAAAAATACCCTGGCCGAAGTTAAAAAGCAGCTGTTATGGCAAGGTTTTGGCGTACTGGCGCCGAGTCTGCTGGCGTCGCCATCGCAAAAGCTGGCGGACGTACAGTCGCTGCTTCATGAAGCTGGGGTAGCGGAAAACGTCATCGTTTTTGAGGCGCATTCGCCGTTGGCACTCTCCCGCGCTGCGCTGCGTGAGCGGGTAGAAGGGTGCTGGCACTTAACCGAACAAAATGCCATGTACGAGGCGTTTATCATGCTGTTCCGTCCGTTGTTACCGCTACTGCGTGACGCCGGGCCGGACGAACTTACGCCAGAGCGATGCTTCCAGATCCGCCTGTTGCTCATTCACTTCTATCGTCGGGTTGTGCTCAAAGATCCGCTGCTGCCGGAAGAATTGTTGCCTGCTCACTGGCTGGGTCAGACGGCGCGTCAGCTGTGCATTAATATTTATCAACGTGTTGCGCCCGGCGCCCAGGTTTTCGTCAGCGAAAAAGGCGAGAGCTCGGTGGGGGAACTGCCCGCGCCGGGTCCGCTCTATTATCAACGCTTCGGCGGATTAGCCGAGGTGTAACAGGAGAAGCCATGCCGATTTACCAGATTGACGGGATGATCCCGGTAGTTCCTGCAGAAAGCTATGTTCACCCAACCGCAGTGCTGATTGGCGATGTCATTCTCGGCAAAGGTGTTTATGTTGGTCCCAACGCCAGCCTGCGCGGAGATTTTGGGCGTATCGTGGTTAAAGATGGGGCGAATATCCAGGATAACTGCGTGATGCACGGATTTCCCGGCCAGGATACGGTAGTGGAAGAGGACGGACATATCGGCCACGGGGCGATTCTGCACGGCTGTGTGATTGGGCGTAACGCGCTGATCGGCATGAGCGCGGTGATTATCGATGGCGCGACCATCGGTGAAAACAGTATCGTTGGTGCTTCGGCGTTTGTGAAAGCGCGAGCTGAGATGCCCGCCAACCATCTGATTGTCGGCAGCCCGGCGAAAGCGATTCGCATGTTAACTGAGCAGGAACTGGTGTGGAAAAAACAGGGCACTCGCGAGTATCAGGTGCTGGTGGGGCGCTGTCAGCAGACGCTTGCAGAAGTGGAGCCGCTGACTGCGGTAGAACCCGACAGAAAGCGGCTGGAGTTTGATGAGAATTTGCAACCTAAGTCAGCGAGTTAGCGATTCTACGCAATACCCGGTGTCAGAACTGATAGCTGGCGGTAACGCTGACGTTACGCGGCTCACCATAAACGATAGAACCGTCGATATTCGTGTCGTAGGTTTTATCGAACAGGTTATTAAGGTTACCCTGCACTGAGAAGTTTTTTGTTACCTGGTAGCGGGTGAACAAATCTACCAGGGCGTAGCTTCCCTGTTCCGCGCGGAATGTGCCATAAGGCGTGACCGTATCGCTGTAAACACGATTCTGCCAGTTAACTCCACCGCCAACGGTCAGTTCCGGCATGGCTGGCAGGCGATAACGGGTAAACAGTTTGACCGTGGTCCGCGGCAGGTTTGGGTTTACTGCATTGCCTTCGTTGTCTTCTGCAACATAGCGTGTCGCACCAAACGTCATCTGCCAGTTATCGGTGATCGCACCGTTAATCTCGAATTCGACCCCTTTACTGACCGTACCATCCATCGCTTTAAAGGCCGTGTCGCCATTGCTACCGGCGATTGGCACGCCGGTTGATTGCGCTACGTTATCCTGTTCGATGCGGAACACCGCGAGCGTGGTGGTTAAACGGCTGTTCATCCAGTCGGACTTCAGACCAAGCTCATAGTTGTTGCCGGTGATCGGAGAGAGATATTTACCGGAACTGTCGCGCTTGTTCTGCGGCTGGAAGATTGAGGTATAGCTGGCGTAGGTAGACCAGTTATCGTCAATGTCATATACCAGACCCGCATACGGCGTGGTGTGGTTTTGCTCCATGCTGTAGGTCAGGGTGTCGATACGCCAGTTGGTGTAACGTGCGCCAACAATCAAATGCAGTGGGTCGGCCAGCGAAATACGCGTTGCGGCGTACAGCGATTTCATGTGCGTGGTATCGTCCTGAGCCAATGACTGCGGGTTCCAGTTGGTTTCAGGGAAGTTACCATCATAGGTATAGAAGCTGCCGATTTCGTTGGGGAAAACGTTCGCCCACGAGCTTTCATAACGGTTATTCTGTTTACTGTAGCTGCCGCCCAGCATCAGATTATGCTGACGACCAAACAGATCGTAACCGCCGTCGGCAAATAGATCGACAGCATCCACTTTACGTTTGCCGCTGTTCCAGCCGGTTCCTCCGACGTAGTCATATCCCGGACCATAGTTGCCATATGGGCCAATCAGCGTGCCGTCGGCCTTATTAACATAGGCATCGACGTACATCATTTTACTGTCGAACTTGACCTCGGAGTGGGTGGCGTTCATGGTCGCCTGCCAGGTATCGGCAAAACGTTGTTTGATGGTGACAAACACTTTGTTGAAGTCTTTATCGTTGTAAGCCCAGTCCGGCGCAGTGCTGCGCGAACGGTCGTAGCTGTTTTTACTGCCATCGGTATTCCAGCGCGGCAATCCACCCCAGGTTGGGCTGTTGATATCAATGCGCTGATATTCATAGCCCGCAGACAGGCTGGTGGTGTCACCCAAATCGGCATCGACAATCCCGGAGAAGAACATTTTTTCGCTATTGTAGCGATCAAGCCAGGAGTCGTTATTCTGGTAACCCGCCACGATGCGACCGCGCACGTTGCCGTCTGCCGTAAGCGGGCTTTGCAGATCGGTCACATAACGTTGTTTGTTCCAACTGCCATATTCCGCTGAAACATTACCGGTGAACTCGCGGCTGGTGGCATGCTTACGGATCATGTTAATGGAGGCTGAAGGGTTACCCGTCCCGGTCATTAGCCCGTTTGCGCCACGGACCACTTCGACACGCTCAAAAAGGGTGGTGTCAGAAAGGGCGTCACCGAGATTCCAGCGGGATTCAAAATAGGTCGGGATCCCATCGACCATATAGTTATCAATCTGAAATCCGCGCGAGTAATAGCTGCTGCGATCTGAATCCGCCTGGCTTTTGCTTATCCCCAACGTGTTGTCCATCACATCGCCCAGCGTTTGCAATTGCTGATCTTCCATGCGTTGCTGGCTGACAATGCTGACCGATTGCGGAATATCGCGCTGTGTCATTTGCATTTTTGTGCCAGCGGTCGTCGATTTAACGCTGTAATCCTGCTCCTCGCTGGATGCGGATGGAGCAGAACCCTCCACGATCACTGTCTCTTCTGCAGGGGCTGCGAGGCTGGTGGAAGGTAAAAGGGCTAGCGTGATGCATGCTGCTAGCAAAGAAGGGGCAAGCCCCGGTTGGCGTTGAACATTCCCGTTGAGTGTTGTGAAAGACATCGAAAAGTCCTTGATAATTATTAATATTAAGTTCGAATCACCGGTAGTTGTGATGAACCCTTTGGTTGTAAACTATTAAATGCGCATGTAAATACAAATGCGAAATATACGCATTAGCAATTAATGTGTAAACAGATGCTACGACATAAATGAAATATTGTTTCAGTACTATGCTTGAGCAATAGCGCAGGAAAATGGTTATAAGAGCAGCACTGACTGAGGTTTTCGCTTAAAAAATCGAGGGTTAAAGTTGAAAGAGCGTGAGGAACTCGCTCATACTCTATACTCGCAGAGTTACCCGGCGTAGCATGGCAAAACGCTTGGGCTGTTAATGAAAAAGGAAAACGTCGTGGCAGAAGAAACTATATTCAGCAAAATTATTCGTCGTGAGATTCCGTCGGATATCGTATACCAGGATGAACTGGTCACTGCGTTTCGTGATATTTCCCCTCAGGCACCAACGCATATCCTGATCATTCCTAACATTCTGATCCCAACTGTCAACGATGTGACGGCGGAACATGAACAGGCATTGGGCCGCATGATCACCGTTGCGGCGAAAATTGCTGAGCAGGAAGGCATTGCTGCAGATGGGTACCGCTTAATCATGAACACCAACCGCCACGGGGGGCAGGAGGTGTATCACATTCATATGCACCTGCTGGGTGGACGTGCGCTTGGCCCAATGCTTGCACATAAAGGTCTGTAAGCATGACCAGAGGATGCATTGCGCTTTCACTGGGCTTGTTGTTGCTGGCGGGTTGTCGTTCACACCCTGAAATCCCAGTAAGTGATGAACAGTCGCTGGTGATGGAATCAACAATTCTGGCGGCGGGTATTACAGCAGAGCAGCCCACGTTAACAACGTCTGATATTCAGGCTTCGGCATCCTCGCGACTCTATAACGAAAGACAAGAACCCGTTACCGTTCATTATCGGTTTTACTGGTATGACGCCAGAGGGCTGGAAATGCACCCTCTGGAAGCGCCACGCAGTGTGACTATTCCGGCTCATTCGTCGGTGACGCTGTACGGCAGCGCCAATTTTCTGGGGGCGCACAAGGTTAGACTTTATCTTTATTTGTAAGGGGTGAATCTTGATGAACAAAATGAATCGCTACGCACTGATTGCCGCGCTGGCGATGTTTCTCTCTGGCTGTGTGGCGCAACGTGAGCCCGCGCCGGTAGAGGAAGTGAAGCCGGTACCGGAACAGCCTGCGCAGCCGCAACAGCCGGTGCCGGTTGTGCCAACGGTGCCAAGCATACCGCAGCAGCCGGGCCCAATTGAGCATGAGGACCAAACGGCGCAGCCTACGCCACGTCAACGTCACTATGACTGGAACGGGGCTATGCAGCCGATGGTCGGCAAAATGCTGCAGGCAGACGGCGTCAAAGCGGGCGGCGTTCTGCTGGTTGATAGCGTGAATAACCGCACCAATGGCTCGTTGAACGCGGGTGAAGCCACCGAAACCTTACGTAACGCGCTGGCGAATAATGGTAAGTTTACGCTGATTTCTGCCCAACAGCTGGCTGTCGCCAAACAGCAGTTAGGTCTGTCTCCGAATGACAGTCTGGGAACGCGCAGTAAAGCGATTGGTATCGCCCGTAACGTTGGCGCGCAGTATGTGCTTTATTCCAGCGCATCCGGCAACGTCAATTCGCCTGCGCTGCAAATGCAATTAATGCTGGTACAAACTGGCGAGATAATCTGGTCAGGTAAAGGTGCCGTTCAGCAACAATAGCAGACTCACGCGCGGCGAAGTGTTGTCGCGCTATTTCCCGCAGTATCATCCCGTCGCAACCAGCCAAACCGGCCTGAGCGGCGGGAGCTGCATCATTGAACACCGTTCCCACCGGCTGGTACTGCGCTGCCATCACGATCCTGACGCGCCGGAATCTCATTTCTTACGCCAATATCATGCGTTAAAACATCTGCCAGAAAGCCTTGCGCCACGTCCTCATTTTTATACGCGTGGGTGGATGGCAGTCGAGTTTTTTCACGGTAAGGTAGAATCCAGATTACCGGACGCCGACGAACTCGCAGGCTTACTGTATCATCTGCACCAGCAACCCCGATTGGGCTGGCGAATCAGCCTGCTTCCGCTACTTGAACAGTACTGGCAGTGTGGCGATCCGGCGCGTCGTACACCATGCTGGCTGCGCGCGCTGAAGCGGCTAAGGAAACGAGGTGAGCCTCGACCTTTGCGCCTGGGGCCGCTGCATATGGATGTTCACGGTGACAACATCGTACGTACGGCATCAGGGCTGCGGCTGATTGACTGGGAATACGCTGGAGACGGTGATATTGCCCTGGAGCTGGCGGCAGTATGGGTTAGCGATGAATCCCAGCACCAACAGTTGGTTAGCACCTACGCCCAACGAGCGCACATTGAGCCAGACGTTTTGTGGCGACAGGTCAGACAATGGCAACCCTGGATAATGATGCTGAAGGCGGGGTGGTTTGAGTATCGCTGGCGGCAAACCGGCGATCGACAATTTATCAGGCTGGCCGATGAAACCTGGCGGCAGCTAACAATTAAAGGATAAGGAGAGCAGTGTGGGCCCAGTAATGTTGGATGTCGAAGGGTATGAGCTGGACGCTGAAGAGCGTGAGATTCTGGCACATCCGCTGGTAGGTGGGTTGATCCTCTTTACCCGAAATTATCATGACCCGGAACAGCTGCGTGAATTAGTGCGTCAGATCCGGGCTGCGTCACGTAACCATCTGGTGGTGGCGGTAGATCAGGAAGGCGGACGCGTACAGCGTTTTCGTGAGGGCTTTACCCGCCTGCCTGCAGCTCAATCCTTTGCTGCGTTGCACGGTCTGGAAGAAGGCGGCAAACTGGCTCAGGACGCAGGGTGGTTGATGGCCAGCGAAATGATCGCGATGGACATTGATATCAGCTTTGCACCCGTGCTGGATGTGGGCCATATCAGCGCGGCAATCGGCGAGCGTTCTTACCATGCCGATCCGCTAAAAGCGCTGGCGATGGCGACCCGCTTCATTGACGGGATGCATGCTGCTGGCATGAAAACGACCGGTAAACATTTCCCAGGACATGGGGCGGTGACGGCGGATTCACATAAAGAAACCCCAACCGATCCACGCTCAGAAGCCGAGATTCGTGCGAAAGATATGTCCGTGTTCCAGACGTTGATTACGGAAAACAAACTGGATGCCATTATGCCTGCGCATGTCATCTACAGTGATGTCGATCCGCGTCCGGCGAGTGGTTCACCTCACTGGTTGAAAACGGTGCTACGCCAGGAGCTTGGCTTCGATGGTGTCATTTTCTCCGACGATTTGTCGATGGAAGGGGCGGCGATTATGGGAAGCTATGCGGAGCGTGGACAGGCATCGCTGGATGCAGGTTGCGATATGATCCTGGTCTGCAATAATCGTAAGGGAGCGGTCAGTGTGTTAGATAATCTGTCGCCGATCAATGCAGAACGTGTTACACGTTTGTATCATAAAGGTTCATTTTCACGTCAGGAACTGATGGACTCGGCACGCTGGAAGACGGTAAGCACTCAGCTTAACCAACTTCATGAGCGCTGGCAGGAAGAGAAAGCAGGTCATTAACGCAAGTTTGGCGAGGATGCGATGATTATCTATTTACACGGTTTTGACTCTAACAGCCCGGGCAACCATGAGAAGGTGTTGCAGCTGCAATTCATCGACCCGGATGTCAGGCTGATTAGCTACAGTACGCGGCATCCTAAACATGATATGCAGCATCTGCTGAAAGAAGTGGACAAAATGCTGCAGCTGAATGTGGATGACCGTCCGCTGATTTGTGGTGTGGGGCTCGGGGGATATTGGGCTGAACGGATTGGTTTCCTGTGTGATATTCGTCAGGTAGTGTTTAATCCCAACCTGTTCCCGTATGAGAACATGGAAGGCAAAATTGACAGACCTGAGGAGTATGCAGACATCGCAACAAAATGCGTGACCAATTTCCGTGAGAAGAATCGCGATCGCTGCCTGGTGATCCTGTCACGTCATGATGAAGCGCTTAACAGTCAGCGTTCGTCGGAAGAGCTGCATCATTTTTACGAGATAGTCTGGGACGAAGAGCAGACGCATAAGTTTAAGAATATCTCTCCGCATTTGCAGCGCATCAAAGCGTTCAAGACGTTAGGTTAATTCTTATTGAGTGTGTAAAAAACCAGCCATCGGGCTAATGCTCGTCAGTTACGAACGTATGGTGAACATGTGATTCCGGCTCAGGGTTCCGTTCACCTCAGTGGTGTCATTTCTCTGAAGCGCAGATACCTGTGAACGTGCAAGGGAGGCTCACCGCCGCCTCCCTTGCAACCCAGGCTCCCGGCGGGAAAATCGTCGCTACGCGAGTTATTCGTCTTATGCCGTCTGCCTGTCGGGTCGGGGTCGAGCCTGCGTCCGTGCAGGCCGTCCCCTCTGCCCGCATCCCTGCGGGCAGACCCGGTCAGTCGTCAACGCCTCATCGATTTTCAGCCGGACCGGGGTCATCGCTTCAACGCACTGACTTCCAGTTAAATCTTTTTTGCTGTTTAAACAAAAAAACGCAGATGGTCAGGTGTGGGCTGGTCCGACTGAAAATTGCCGACGTGATTCCGTAAGGCCGGGAGAGCCAGCATGGATGCTGGCTCAGGGCGCGCTTTGCATGGATGCTACCTCGCGCCCGGCCCGGTAGCCTGGAGGAATAAGCGGAGGGTATTGCGCAGCAACAATTTTCCCGCCGGGAGCCGGGATTGTAAAGGGCGTGGCGGAGAACGCCCTTTACACGTTCACAGGAATCGGTGCTTAAGAGAAATGATGAGCATGAGGTGAACGGAACTCTTTCTCCGAGATAGCATGTTCTTTACCTCGGGCAGCACAGGTTGAAGCTTTCTGAAACTGAGGCGCTAACTGACTGGCATTACAGCCGCCGGGCTGGTTTTTTTGTTCTTAAAGTTCCGGTTGTCTATCTTTTCAGCATCAAAACTTGATACACATCAATTTTGGTATGACCAATGCACCGTTCGTGTTATTCTCACTCTCGAAGAACATTTTCATTACCGTAACTTGTTGTTAATTAAAGGCTGTGTTAATAACTTTTAATTAACAATTGGTTAATAAATTTGAGGGGGTCACGTTGACTACACCATTGAAAAGGATCGTGATTGTCGGCGGCGGTGCTGGCGGACTGGAAATGGCGACGCAGCTGGGTAAAAAACTCGGGCGTAAGAAAAAGGCCAAAATCACACTGGTAGACAGAAACCACAGTCACTTGTGGAAACCGTTACTGCATGAAGTGGCGACGGGTTCACTGGACGAAGGTGTGGATGCGCTGAGTTATTTGGCTCATGCCCGTAACCATGGCTTCCAGTTCCAGTTAGGCTCGGTGGTGGATATCGATCGTGAAGCGAAGACCATTACTCTCGCTGAGCTGCGCGATGAGAAGGGTGAGCTACTGGTTCCTGAGCGTAAAGTGCCGTATGACACGCTGGTGATGGCGCTGGGCAGTACGTCCAACGATTTCAACACCCCTGGCGTGAAAGAAAACTGCATTTTCCTCGATAACCCGCATCAGGCGCGTCGTTTCCACCAGGAGATGCTGAATCTGTTCCTGAAGTATTCCGCGAATCTGGGCGCTAACGGAAAAGTGAATATCGCCATTGTGGGCGGCGGTGCGACGGGTGTTGAACTCTCCGCTGAGCTGCACAATGCGGTAAAACAACTGCACAGCTATGGTTACAAAGGGCTGACCAATGACGCGCTGAACGTTACGCTGGTCGAAGCCGGTGAGCGTATTCTGCCTGCGTTGCCGCCGCGTATTTCCGGTGCTGCGCATAATGAGTTAACCAAACTGGGCGTACGCGTACTGACCCAGACGATGGTAACCAGCGCTGATGAAGGCGGACTGCACACCAAAGATGGCGAATACATTAAAGCCGATCTGATGGTGTGGGCGGCGGGTATCAAAGCGCCAGACTTTATGAAAGACATTGGCGGTCTGGAAACGAACCGTATTAACCAACTGGTGGTTGAGCCAACTCTGCAGAGCACGCGCGATCCTGACGTGTACGCGATTGGCGACTGCGCTTCCTGCGCTCGCCCGGAAGGCGGTTTTGTGCCTCCGCGCGCTCAGGCAGCACACCAGATGGCGACCTGCGCGATGAACAATATTCTGGCACAGATGAATGGCAAGCCGCTGAAAGCGTATCAGTACAAAGATCACGGCTCTCTGGTCTCGCTCTCTAACTTCTCTACCGTGGGTAGCCTGATGGGCAACCTGACCCGTGGTTCGATGATGGTGGAAGGGCGTATTGCGCGCTTTGTGTACATCTCACTGTACCGCATGCACCAGATTGCTTTGCACGGCTACTTCAAAACCGGCCTGATGATGCTGGTCGGCAGTATCAACCGGGTGATTCGCCCGCGTCTGAAACTGCATTAATATCGACTTGTGGCGCCGGATGATTTTATGCATCCTGCGCCTTCCTTCAGAGTTCTCCGAATCATCCTGCGTTCGTACCTCCTCCTGCTATTTTCATCCGTAATCTGATTGGCATTCCTTACCTTCTGTTGCAAAGTTGTTGCTAATAGCAAAAAAGGAGGTAGTCCCGTGAATAAATCAATGTTGGCGGGTATAGGGATTGGCGTAGCTGCTGCGCTGGGTGTTGCAGCGGTGGCCAGTCTGAACGTTTTCGAGCGTGGCCCACAGTATGCGCAAGTTGTCTCTGCAACACCGATTAAAGAGTCGGTAAAAACACCGCGTCAGGAGTGCCGGAACGTAACGGTCACCCACCGCAAGCCGGTACAAGATGAAAACCGTATCGCGGGTTCCGTACTGGGCGCGGTTGCGGGTGGTGTTATTGGGCATCAGTTTGGCGGTGGACGTGGTAAAGATATTGCTACCGTGGCCGGTGCTTTAGGCGGCGGCTATGCAGGTAACCAGATTCAGGGTTCGATGCAGGAAAACGATACTTACACCACCACGCAGCAGCGTTGTAAAACGGTGTATGACAAATCTGAAAAGATGCTGGGCTACGACGTGACGTACAAAATTGGCGATCAGCAGGGGAAAATCCGTATGGATAAGGACCCCGGCGCGCAAATTCCGTTGGATAACAACGGACAGTTGGTACTGAATAACAAAGCGTAAAATAGCATTATCCTGAACATTAGCCCCCCATTCGCTCAGGCTGGGGGGCTTTTTTTATCAGAAGGTTAAGGCGTAGTTCAGACCAAATGTACGACCCCGGCCCTTGTATTCATACAGTGACGGGCTGCCGTAGGTTGGGCTATACAGCAGTGGCGCACGTTGTCCCCACAGTGTGGTGTACTCTTCATTCAGCAGGTTTTCCACGCTGAAGGTCAGTTTACCCAACGGGAGCTGATAGCTGCCGATAAAGTCCATCGTGTTATAGCCATCCAGCTTGTTACCGCTGGCGTCGGTCAGATCAAATGTTTGCTGGCTCTGTACGCGCAAGGTCCACGGTTCTGGTGCCCAGCCGACCCACGCGGTTGCTTTGGACGGTGAGGCCAGCGTGACATCCCATTTTTGCCATTTACCGTTCTGTTTCACTTCCGATTTAATGACGTTGAAGTTGCCACCCAGGCTCCAGTCCGTGTCCGCAATGAAATAATCCACCGCACCTTCAAGGCCATAAATGCGGCGATCGTCGGGCTGAACGTTAATGGTCATATCACTGCGGTTGATAACGATCGATTTATCTGAAGTCGAGTAGTAAGCGGCCAGTTGCGTGCGCAGACTATCGCCGGTATAGCGCCACCCCAGTTCGTACGAGTTAACTTTAATCCCTTCCAGACGTGAATCCGCCACGTTGACGCTGCGCTGGAGCTGGTAATGATCGCCAACCAGCGAATAGGTACCGTTACCGTAATATTTCCCTGGGTCCGGAAGCTCCACGCCCTGAGAAAAGTTAAACCACGTTTGCTGACGGTCGGTCAGGTGGGCAAGGATACCGGCGTTGAACAGGAAATTATCGTAATCGGTTTTGCCGCCTGGAATGGTATCGGCAGAGTTCGCAAGCCCGGTCGCGATTCCCTGCTGTTGAGCATAGCCAACGAAATCATCAACCCTGTTTTCGGTCCACTGATAGCGCACGCCGG
Source organism: Citrobacter sp. B72 (assembly GCF_016894305.1). Lineage (NCBI taxonomy): Bacteria > Pseudomonadati > Pseudomonadota > Gammaproteobacteria > Enterobacterales > Enterobacteriaceae > Citrobacter > Citrobacter sp. B72. Next base: position 2,928,611 of record NZ_CP069801.1, on the reverse strand, counting down.
CGCTGAGGGTAAAGATATCGTTAATGTCATAGCTGTTTTGCAGGAAAGGCGCGAAGTTGGTGATGCTGTAACCGGGGTAACGCCCGGTGGTATAAGCGGTACGGTTATCCATGCCGCCGGAGGGCAGGGACCAGGCCAGATCGAAGAATTTCTGATTGGAGTCGAAGGTTTCGTGATCGGCATCGACACCCCACGTCAGCTCCCAGTTATCCATCAACTGGCTATTGAGGGTAATTTTGGCACCAAACTGGTCGGTGTCCTGCTGTGATGCGGAGAAACTGGTGACTTTGCCTTTGCTGAGCGTAGGGAAGGGGTAGAATTTCAGCGATTCGTCACGGTAATAGATTTGGCTGACCAGGTTCTGGCCAAAAAAATCTGCATCTGAATATTGCAGACTAATAAGATGACGTTCGGTGCCGGGAATACGATCGGAATTCAGTCCGCTGCTGGTATATGCTTTGCCGTTTCCGGTCACGGCGGACATGTTCTCGCCGAGATCCAGCCCGTAATCGTCATCCCCCTGACTTTTATAGTACTGCGTAACCAGTTGCAACTGACGGTTGTCGTCAAGTTCAATCGTCCCTGTGCCCATGACGTCCAGACGATCGGAGTGCTGTAACCCGGTTTGGGTGTTATCGAGCAGCAGGGCATCGTGATTACCGTCATACCAGCCGCCAAATCGTTGATACGCGACGGACATACGCCCGGAAGCGCGATCGGTTCCGCCACTCACCGCCGCGGCAACGCGTTCATCATGATCGTTGCTATTGTTGAAGCCGCTTTTGCTCCCCAGTTCGAGTTCTACTTCACGCTCCGGCTGGCCTTTTTTGGTGACAATGTTGATTAATCCGCCGGTACTGCCACCGCCATAAAGTGAGGTTGCGCCTGAAATGACTTCAATGTGCGCAATGTTAAATGGGTCAATGGAGTCAAGCTGACGGCTGTCGGTTCGCGAGGAATTCAGACGGACGCCGTCAATTAGCACGACAATGGCGCGACCACGCATGTTCATGCCGTAGTTGGTTCGTCCCTGACTGCTGACATCAATTCCGGGGATTAACTGAGCAAGAACATCCTTGAACTCTTTACCACCCTGAACTTGCTGTTCAATTTCGCTTCCTTCAATAACCCAGGTCGTTTGCGCCATTTCTGCCACTGTGCGCTGGCTACGGTTGGCGCTGACGATGAGGTTCTCTTCCTCAGCCGCAACGGCGGGTAGAGTTAAAGATAACAGAAGAGGATTGAGCACCCAGAGACGCTTATGCATTTGTATTCCTTTTAAAAAAGTCGGTCTGTTTTTGTTATAGCGGTAGAGAAACCGATGGTTACATTGTGAAACAGGCATTAAAACAAATGCGAATATTGCTGATAATAATTGTCGTTATCAATACTTTTTACAAAAAATGATCGGGTAACACGATGAAAACAATGAGAAATGTAGGGTCAATAGAACGGGAATCTAACCGGGGGCTTTATCAGCTCCCGGTGGTGTGAGTACAGCGGGGGAATTGTGGGAAAGGGTTAAGCTTTGACGAGTTCGGGCCACAGTCGCAGGGTTGTGTGTGCGATCTGCATCAGTTTTTCAAACGTTGCGCCTTCACGGGCGCTGATCGACATACCTTGTAAAATACAGTTCAGGTATTCGGCCAGTTTTTGCACGTCGCAATGGGCCGGAATTTCGCCTCGTTGCTGGCGCTGGTGAAGGAACTGGGTAAGCGTCTGTTCCTGCATTGCATGGCGGGATTTCACCGTGTGTGCAATATCGCGGGAAGAGGCTGCCAGCGTCGCAGAAGTATTAATCATGAAACATCCCGCCGGGGTGTCCTTGCTGGTAAAGCAGGTCGCTATAGCGGTGAAATAGTCTTCCAGTGCGGACTCAAGGCTTTTTTCTTCACAAAACAGCTGGGCTTCGTGTTTCGCCGCAAAGCGGGTGATGTAGCGGTCCAGTACGGCACGGAACAACCCTTCTTTATTGGTGAACTCCGCATACAGCGTAGGCGCTTTTGCGCCGGTGGCTTCCACGAGATCGGCGAGCGAGGTCGCTTCATATCCGTGCTGCCAGAAGAGTGTCATGGCCTTATCAAGCGCGGCTTCCCTGTCGAACACTTTTGGTCGGCCACGGCTTTTTTTTGCACAACCTGTCGTTTCAGTTGTCATGGTGCCGATGTACCTTTGTTGGGTTTATTGAATAACCATTATAAAAATATTCGACTGCACACTCCAGCGGATTCACGATAAAAATAATTTATAGCTATTAGCATGAAAAATAAGACCTTTATATTTTATATAACGATCATTATAAAAAAATGTTGACGTGTGACCTGGATCACATCTATGATTTACCTATCGATCGTTAAGTTAATCTTCTCGACACCCATTCATCTGCTAAAGGTCACTATCATGAAAAACGTAAAAACACTGTTTGTCGCTGCTGTTCTTAGCTCACTGTCATTTGCAAGCTTTGCCGCTGTTGAAGTTCAGTCCACCCCTGCGGGTCAAGAGAAAGTCGGTACTATTTCTGCGAATGCGGGGACTAACTTAGGTTCTCTGGAAGATCAACTGGCGCAGAAAGCCGATGAGATGGGTGCGAAGTCTTTCCGTATTACTTCCGTTACCGGTCCTAACACTCTTCACGGAACTGCAGTTATCTATAAATAAGATTTAACCCATCGCAATGCCACTGCGAGTTAATTAAAAAACCCCCGCGGAATAAAATCCAGCGGGGGTTTTTTTATACGCTACGTTTACAGCGGTTGTTGAGCAACGTCATGATGACGGGTCACATCGACCGGCATGCCTGAGCGAATCTCCATCGCATGATCCATGACGGCGGTATCTGTTTGCGCCGCATTTTTAAATGTCTGCATGGACGCGTTCAGCACGATCGGCAGCAGTTGCGGGTCGTCATTGATTTTTTCGGACAGCGGTTGGTGTACTTCCACCAGGCGCACGCCGTTAGGCTCAACGGATGCTTTGATCGGCGTATTGATAATATTGACCTTAGTTCCGGGCGTTACCTGACGGAACAGGGTTTCGATATCACCGTCGCGCAGACGAATACAGCCGGAACTGACGCGCATTCCGATGCCAAAATCAGCATTTGTACCGTGCAACAGGTACACGCCGCCGTATGCCGCTAAGCGAATCGCATGATGGCCCATCGGGTTATCCGGACCGGCAGGCACAACGGCAGGCAGGTCAATCCCGTTTGCTTTGTATCGCGCGCGGATATTTGCCGTCGGCGTCCAGGTGGGGTTGGCGCGTTTATCAGAGATGGTGGTTACCATCGTAGGCGTCAGCGTGTCACCACCTAACTGGCCAATACCAATAGGATACACGGTCACCGAATTGGTCCCCGGCTGGTAATAATAAAGACGCAGTTCGGCGAGGTTGATAACAATACCTTCGCGCGGGGCATCAGGTAGCAGAGTTTGTAACGGGATCGTCAAAACGCTGCCCGGACGTGGTACGTAAGGGTCAACGCCAGGGTTGGCCTGCAGCAGCGCGAGAAAGCCGACATTGTACTTTTTCGCAATCGCTTCCAGAGAACCGCCATTGTCTTCAACAACGTGAACGGCATTCTGACCCACCAGACGGCTTCCCGGTGGCGGCAGCGGCCAGGTGTTTGCCTGAGCCGGAAGTGCTAACGCGAATGTCGCTGCAAGCGTAAAAAACGCGAGCCAGCGAGAGAGTCGTTTATTGTTTAACATCACCATAAGTCCATTGTTTTTACGTGGTTTTTATTATGTAAAAGTAAACGAGAATTATGGCTGTTTGCTGTGTCGGGAAGTGCAGGGAAGTGCAAAGAGTTTGTAAATTCATCAGGCCGGGTGAGTGGTGTGCTCACCCGGCCTGTTCACTATGCTTATGCTACGGCGTTTTCTTCAAGCTGACGCATAAACTGGCGGACCCAGTCGATCCGCGTTTTACGCTCGCTCAACTCCTGCATAAATTTCAGCCGGGTTGGACCGTCCAGACGGAAGTGCTGCGGCTGCTTTTGCAGTAAACCAATCAGCCAGACCGGGTTGACGTGGTTTTTCTCGGCAAATTCAATGGTACCGCCTTTTTCATTGCCTTCGAGCTTTCTGATCCCCAGTTTCTGCGCCTGCTGGCGTAAACGGGCGATATCCAGCAGCGTACGAGCCGGGTCGGGCAGCAAGCCAAAACGGTCTATCAGCTCGACCTTAATTTCTTCCAGTTCGTTTTCGCCTTTCGCACTGGCAATGCGCTTGTAGAACGACAGTCGGGTGTTTACATCCGGGATATAGTCATCCGGCAGCAGAGACGGCATGCGCAGTTCAACTTCGGTTTGCTGGCTGGTGAGATCTTCCAGTGACGGTTCACGCCCTTCTTTGAGCGCATCGACCGCGTTTTCCAGCAGTTCCATATACAGCGAGAAGCCGATGCTTTCCATGGAACCACTCTGATCTTCACCCAGTAATTCCCCGGCGCCGCGAATTTCGAGGTCGTGGGTCGCCAGCGCAAAACCTGCACCCAAATCTTCCAGCGAGGCGATGGCTTCCAGACGTTTTTGCGCGTCGGTGGTCATTGCTTTCGGATGCGGCGTCAGCAGCCAGGCGTAAGCCTGGTGGTGAGAACGTCCCACACGACCGCGCAGCTGGTGTAATTGCGCTAAACCGAAGTGATCCGCTCGTTCGATGATGATGGTGTTAGCGGTGGGGATGTCGATCCCGGTTTCGATAATGGTGGTACACACCAGCACGTTAAAACGCTGATGGTGGAAATCGTTCATCACGCGTTCCAGTTCGCGCTCGCGCATTTGTCCGTGACCGATACCAATACGCGCTTCCGGCACCAGTTCTGCTAATCTGTCAGCGGTTTTCTGAATGTTTTCGACGTCGTTAAACAGATAATAAACTTGTCCCCCGCGCAGAACTTCACGCAGGATCGCCTCGCGTACCACCAGGTTGTCGTATTCGCGCACGAAGGTTTTGACCGCCAGACGACGAGCGGGCGGCGTGGCGATAATCGACAGATCGCGCATGCCGCTCATTGCCATATTGAGCGTACGTGGAATTGGCGTTGCCGTCAGGGTCAGAATATCGACATCTGCGCGCATCGCCTTGATGCGTTCTTTGTGGCGAACGCCAAAACGGTGCTCTTCATCGACAATCAGCAGACCCAGATCTTTTAACTTCACATCCGCTTGCAGCAGTTTGTGCGTGCCGATGAGAATATCAATTTTTCCCTCGGCAACTTGCTCCAGAATCTGCGCTTGCTCTTTGGCGCTACGGAAACGGGACAACATCTCAATGCGTACCGGCCAGTTGGCAAAGCGGTCGCGGAAGTTGTCGAAGTGCTGCTGTGCGAGCAGGGTGGTCGGCACCAGCACGGCAACCTGCTTGTGGTTCTCTACGGCGAGAAAGGCCGCGCGCATCGCGACTTCGGTTTTACCAAAGCCGACGTCGCCGCAGACCAGGCGGTCCATGGCCAGCGGTTGACACATATCGCTGAGTACCGCGTTAATCGCCTGCGCCTGGTCAGGCGTGGTTTCAAACGGGAAGCTGTCGCAAAACAGCTGATACTGTTCACGGTCATGCTTAAAGGCAAAGCCTTCTTTCGCCGCGCGCTGGGCATAAATATCCAGCAGCTCTGCCGCAACATCGCGCACCTTCTCAGCGGCTTTCTGTCGGGCACGTGACCAGGCATCGCCGCCAAGTTTATGCAGCGGCGCATTCTCTTCTGCGCCACCTGCATAGCGGCTGATGAGATGCAGTGACGACACCGGCACGTACAGTTTGGCGTCGTTGGCATAGGTGAGCATCAGATATTCACCGGTGATGCCGCCCGCTTCCAGCGTGGTCATACCGGCATAACGACCCACGCCGTGCTCCAGATGCACCACCGGCTGACCGGGATGCAGCTCTGCGAGGTTACGAATTAAGGTATCCGGGTTGATGGTGCGACGAGAATCCTGGCGGCGGCGCGCCACGCGTTCCCCAAGCAGATCGCTTTCACAAATCAGCGCCAGATTGCGTTTGCTATCAATGAAGCCGTGCTCAGCTGCGCCAATCATCAGATAACGACCGTTATCAACGGCTTCATCGAGTCGCAATATCCGCTTCGGCGCCACTTTGATACGGGCGAGCAGTTCGCCAAGTGCTTCACGGCGGCCTTCACTTTCCACCGAGAAAATCACCGGACCGGTGAAGCCTTCAAGGAATTTACGTAACGCATCTAACGGCGCTTTTTGCTGTGCCTGAACGGCGATATCCGGCAGCTTCTGGAACCCAAGGTTAGTATTCGCTGCTTTGATCGCCAGACTCTCGGTTTTCAGTTGAACGCGCGGCCAGCGTTTAAGTTCAGAAAATAGCTCATCAACCCGCAGCCACAGCGATTCCGGCGGCAGAAGCGGGCGCATCGGATCAACACCGCGATTCTCAAAGCGTGACAGGGTATCGGCCTGGAAGCGTTCTGCGCTGGTCTCGATATCACCGGTATTCACCAATAACGTATTGGCGGGAAAGTAGCTGAACAGCGGCGGCAGCGGCTCGCTGAAAAACAGCGGTTGCCAGTATTCAATACCCGCAGGTAACGTGCCTTTGCTGACCTGCTGGTAAATATGTTCGGCGTCGCGTTTCACCTCAAAGGTATCGCGCCACTGGCTACGGAATAGCTCGATGGCCGTTTTGTCAGTCGGGAATTCGTGTGCGGGTAGCAAATTAATGGCATCGACTTCTTCCAGCGTGCGCTGGGTGTCGGTATCAAACAGACGCAGGCTGTCGATTTCGTCATCAAAGAAATCCAGACGATAAGGCAACTCGCTGCCCATCGGGAACAGATCCAACAACGCGCCGCGCGTGGCGTATTCGCCGTGTTCCATGACCTGATCAACATGGCGATAGCCCGCACTGTCCAGCTGTTCACGCAGAGCGTCACGTGAAAGTCGCTGGCCCTTTTTCATGACCAGCGCATGGCCGTGCAGATAGCTGTGCGGACAGACACGCTGCATCAGGGTATTTACCGGAACGATCAGCACGCCGCGCTGCATGGCAGGCAGCTGATACAGCGTGGAGAGACGCGAGGAGATAATCTCCTGATGAGGAGAAAAGCTGTCGTAGGGAAGCGTTTCCCAGTCGGCCAGGTTCATTACCATCTGGTCGGTAAACTGACGAATTTCATCATGCAAACGCAGCGCATTTTGCATGTCCGGCGCGATCAGGACCACTGGACCGGCATGATGTTCGGCGATTTCGGCAACCAGCGTTGCGCAGGCCGCGCCGGTAAGCTCACCCAACTGGCGCTGATCGCCTGCTTTCGCTGGGAGCGTGTAACGATGTTGTTCAGGCATTCGGTTGTCAGGATCTCGTTTAGATATACATCTGATAAGCAATGTTCTTTATTATCCGTGATCGTTTCTCATAAGCAAATTGATTCGCCCCCGAATGGGGGCAAAAAGCGCGTTGGGGTTAGCGCGAGGCGGTCGATAAAGAAGGCGGGGAAAAGAGCAGGTCGGCCACGGTTTTTTGTGAAATTTTACGTACCAACAGGCCAAACAAGGTGCACAGTAGCAGGCAGGCGAACGGATACACCAGCAGCAGGGCCAGCTCCGCATATGCAGCCCAGGCGGTATGATTGATTTTAGGGATTAGCGTTAAGCTGAACAGCTCAACCAGAATACGGTGGGTAGTGTAGATGGCGATGGTATTGGATCCAATCACGCTTAACGGGCCGGACTTACGCATACCAAAGCGCAACTCAAATTGATAAAACAGCTTCATGATCAGCACAATGGAAAGCAGAGAAAGTAATAGTGAGACATTTGCCAGCCACGCGACGACGGCGGCGATTGCGCTAACCAGAACAATGACCGCATGGCGGCGCAGGGGCACCTCCTTGATCCATACCATCAGCGTTGCGCCAAACCATGCACCGAGGCTGTACCAGGGCAGATTGCGAATCACGCTGTTCATTCCCCACCACGGCGTCGGGACAAAATTGATCGCCACGCTCAGCACCACAAATAACGCCAACAGCGGCACCGCCCAGCGGCTGAAAATCTTACACAGAACAAAATAGACAATCAGCGCGTACAGATACCACAAGCTGGTGCTGGCGGTCAGCATTCCGTGGGTAAAACCTGTGATCGAATTGGCATACGCAGCGTTGGCGGCATGGCTCAGATCGCGCTGTGGGGCCAGCCAGTTATTGAGCGCGACTAACGCCAGCCATTGCACCACTCCCCAAAGCACCAGCACCCAGGCAATGCTCCAGATCCGCTTATCCACGCAGGTGGTCCACGGGACGCTATCAATGTAGCGACGGATCAGATACCCCGAAATAAAGAAAAAGACCGGCATGCGAAACGGCGCCAGGTACAAATTGAGGTAAATCCAGCATTTGCTCAGCAGCTCTGAAAGCGGATGCTGAAAAGTAGTGAGGTGCGGGTAAAACGTGATTACCGAGTGGTAAATTACCACCAGACAAATACATAACCCTTTGATTTGATTAATCCATAGTTCTTTTTTCTTCATCGAGACGGCGTATCCATATTGTTGGCTATAGCCTGCCATCCTGCGCAACCCGCTGTGCGCTGTAATGCGTAACTGTCTGCATTTTGTTTTTTTAAGATAAAGATCAGGGACCCGGGCTGAAGGAAAGAGGGACAACTTTAGCGAATTGATTTATTTATACTTTTAGGAATAGTGCTGACGAACACTTACGGTTCAGTCATTTACCCATTCCGCTTTCGCTTATATACTCGTGACTTTGCTAACAGCAACCAGACGGATTTCATGTACCAACCTGTCGCTCTATTCATCGGCCTGCGTTATATGCGTGGGCGTGCAGCAGATCGCTTCGGTCGCTTCGTTTCCTGGCTCTCCACCATAGGCATTACTCTCGGGGTAATGGCGCTGGTCACGGTGTTGTCGGTGATGAACGGTTTCGAGCGCGAGCTGCAAAACAATATTCTTGGCCTGATGCCTCAGGCCGTACTCTCGTCTGAACAGGGTTCCCTCAACCCGCAACAACTGCCGGAAAAAGCGGTGGTGTTGAACGGCGTCAACCGCGTTGCGCCTATAACTACGGGAGATGTGGTGCTGCAAAGTGCGCGTAGCGTGGCGGTCGGCGTGATGCTCGGTATCGATCCGGCGCAAAAAGATCCATTAATGCCGTATCTGGTCAATGTGAAGCAAACAGATCTGCAACCGGGTAAGTATAATGTCATCCTCGGCGAGCAGCTTGCCGGGCAGTTGGGCGTGAACCGTGGCGATCAAATCCGTGTGATGGTGCCCTCGGCCAGTCAGTTTACGCCGATGGGGCGTTTGCCGAGCCAGCGTTTGTTTACGGTGATTGGCACTTTCGCCGCCAACAGCGAAGTCGATGGCTACCAGATGCTGACCAACATTCAGGATGCCTCGCGTCTGATGCGTTATCCGGTGGGTAATATCACTGGCTGGCGTCTGTGGCTTAACGAACCGTTAAAAGTTGACACGCTGAGCCAGCAAACGCTGCCGCAAGGCACCAAATGGCAGGACTGGCGCGAGCGCAAAGGGGAACTGTTCCAGGCCGTGCGCATGGAAAAGAACATGATGGGGCTGCTGCTTAGCCTGATCGTGGCGGTGGCGGCTTTTAATATTATTACCTCGCTGGGTCTGATGGTAATGGAGAAGCAAGGGGAAGTGGCGATTTTACAAACGCAGGGGCTAACGCCGCGGCAGATAATGATGGTGTTTATGGTTCAGGGGGCCAGTGCCGGGGTGATTGGCGCGCTGCTGGGCGCTGTGCTGGGGGCATTGCTCGCCAGCCAACTGAACAATCTGATGCCAATTATTGGTGTGCTGCTGGATGGCGCTGCGCTGCCGGTCGCCATTGAGCCGCTGCAGGTTATCGTCATTGCTCTGGTGGCGATGGCCATCGCGCTGCTGTCTACGCTTTATCCTTCCTGGCGCGCTGCCGCCACTCAACCCGCTGAGGCTTTACGTTATGAATAAGATCCTGTTGCAATGCGACAACCTGTGCAAACGCTATCAGGAAGGCACTGTGCAGACCGATGTACTGCACGATGTCAGTTTTTGCGTCGGCGAAGGTGAGATGATGGCGATTGTCGGCAGCTCAGGCTCCGGCAAGAGTACGCTGCTGCATCTGTTAGGCGGGCTGGATACCCCGACTTCCGGCGACGTCATTTTTAGCGGTCAGCCAATGAGCAAGCTCTCGTCGGCGGCGAAAGCGGAACTGCGTAATCAGAAGCTGGGCTTTATTTACCAGTTCCACCATTTGCTGCCGGATTTTACCGCACTGGAAAACGTAGCGATGCCGCTGCTGATCGGCAAGAAAAAACCGGCTGAAATCACCGAGCGCGCACGGGATATGCTGAAAGCGGTAGGGCTGGATCATCGTGCCAGTCATCGCCCGTCTGAACTGTCTGGCGGCGAACGTCAGCGTGTGGCCATCGCGCGTGCGCTGGTGAATAACCCGCGCCTGGTCCTGGCAGATGAGCCAACGGGTAACCTGGATGCGCGTAACGCGGACAGCATTTTCGAGCTTCTGGGCGAGCTGAACCGCTCTCAGGGCACGGCATTTCTGGTGGTGACGCACGATCTGCAACTGGCGAAGCGGATGAGTCGCCAGCTTGAAATGCGCGATGGTCGCCTGACGGCTGAACTGAGCCTGATGGGAGCTGAGTAATGGCTTCGCCTTTATCGTTATTGATTGGTCTGCGCTTTAGCCGTGGTCGGCGGCGCGGCGGTATGGTTTCGTTGATTTCGGTGATATCTACCGTTGGCATCGCGTTGGGTGTGGCGGTGTTGATCGTCGGTTTAAGTGCCATGAACGGATTTGAGCGTGAGCTGAACAACCGTATTCTGGCCGTAGTCCCACACGGAGAGATTGAAGCCGTAAATCAGCCGTGGAATAACTGGCAGGAAGCGCTCGACAAGGTACAAAAAGTGCCGGGTATTGTCGCCGCGGCGCCTTATATCAACTTTACCGGACTGGTGGAGAGCGGGGCGAACTTACGCGCGGTGCAGGTGAAGGGCGTTGACCCGAAACAGGAACAGCGTTTAAGCGCGCTGCCATCCTTCGTGCAAAACCACGCCTGGGATAATTTTAAAGCCGGTGAACAACAAATCATCATTGGTAAGGGTATTGCCGATGCGCTGAAGGTGAAGCAGGGCGACTGGGTGTCGATTATGATCCCTAACGCCAGCGCGGATCATAAGCTACAGCAGCCTAAACGCGTGCGTTTGCACGTGACGGGGATCCTGCAACTGAGCGGTCAGCTCGATCACAGCTTTGCCATGATCCCAATGGAAGATGCCCAGCAATATCTGGATATGGGAACCAGCGTTTCCGGGATCGCGCTGAAGGTTAACGACGTGTTTAACGCCAATAAGCTGGTGCGAGACGCGGGTGAAGTCACCAATAACTATGTTTACATCAAGAGCTGGATTGGCACCTACGGCTATATGTACCGCGATATTCAGATGATCCGCGCCATTATGTATCTGGCTATGGTGCTGGTGATTGGCGTGGCCTGTTTTAATATCGTTTCCACGTTAGTGATGGCGGTAAAAGACAAAAGCGGCGATATTGCGGTATTAAGAACACTCGGGGCGAAAGATGGGTTGATCCGTGCCATTTTTGTCTGGTACGGCCTGCTGGCGGGTCTGTTCGGTAGCCTGATAGGCGTCGTCATCGGGGTGGTTGTGTCGTTGCAACTGACGCCGATCATAAACGGGATTGAGGCGCTTATCGGCCATCAGTTCCTGTCCGGCGATATCTATTTCATTGACTTCCTGCCATCGGAATTACACTGGCTGGATGTGATTTACGTGCTGGTGACAGCACTCGTGCTGAGTCTTTTGGCAAGTTGGTATCCGGCGCGTCGCGCCAGCAATATTGATCCTGCGAGAGTACTTAGCGGCCAATAACAACAATAATACACGACAGCATTCATGCTGCATCAAGGCGTAGCCAACGCAGAGGCATCTTGAAGGATGACGTGTATCAAGGAGCGGTGATGTATTACGGATTTGACATCGGCGGGACCAAAATTGCGCTGGGCGTGTTTGATAAGCAACGTCGTCTGCAATGGGAAACTCGCGTTCCTACGCCTCGCGACAGCTACGACGCTTTCCTTGATGCGGTCTGCAATCTGGTGACGGAAGCGGATCAGCGGTTCGGCATCAAAGGTTCGGTAGGCATCGGCATTCCGGGCATGCCGGAAACCGAAGACGGCACGCTGTACGCGGCCAATGTTCCTGCCGCCAGTGGCAAACCGCTCCGCGCCGATCTCAGCGCTCGCCTTGACCGCGATGTGCGTCTGGATAACGATGCGAACTGTTTTGCTCTCTCCGAAGCCTGGGATGACGAGTTCACCCAATATCCGCTGGTAATGGGGTTGATCCTCGGTACGGGCGTCGGCGGCGGCCTGGTGCTTAACGGAAAATCCATCACCGGACGCAGCTATATCACCGGTGAGTTTGGTCATATTCGTTTGCCGGTCGATGCGCTGACGCTGATGGGCTTTGATTTCCCGCTGCGCCGCTGCGGATGCGGTCAACTGGGATGCATCGAAAGCTATCTTTCCGGCGGTGGATTTGCGTGGTTGTATCAGCATTACTACCATCAACCGCTGGATGCCCGCGAAATTATTGCGCTGTGGGAGCAGGGTGATGAACACGCGCGTGCCCACGTTGAACGCTATCTGGATTTGCTGGCGGTGTGTCTTGGGAATATCCTGACTATCGTCGATCCTGATTTGGTAGTGATTGGCGGAGGCTTGTCGAATTTTACCGCTATTACGACGCAACTGGCGGATCGACTGCCACGTCATCTGCTGCCGGTTGCTCGGGTGCCGCGTATTGAGCAGGCACGGCACGGTGATGCCGGCGGGATGCGCGGGGCCGCTTTCCTACATCTTACCGATTAATACAAAGAGGTTGTTATGCTGTCGCGTCGGGGTCATCGGTTAAGCCGCTTTCGTAAAAATAAACGCCATTTGCGCGATCGCCTGCGTCAACGAATCTTTTTCAGAGACAGAGTGGTGCCTGAATTGATGGAAAAACCAAGAGTGCTGGTACTGACTGGAGCGGGAATCTCCGCTGAGTCAGGAATTCGAACATTCCGCGCGGCGGATGGTCTCTGGGAAGAACATCGGGTAGAGGACGTTGCGACTCCGGAAGGATTTAGTCGAAATCAGGAACTGGTTCAGTCGTTTTATAACGCCCGTCGCCATCAGTTGCAGCAGCCTGAAATCCAACCCAACGCGGCGCATATCGCACTGGCAAAACTCGAAGCCGAGCTGGGCGATCGTTTTTTACTGGTGACGCAGAACATTGATAATCTGCATGAGCGTGCGGGCAGCCAGAACGTTATCCATATGCACGGCGAGTTGCTCAAAGTTCGCTGTTCGCAAAGCGGGCAGATTCTGGAGTGGACGGGCGATGTGACCCCGGAAGATAAATGTCATTGCTGCCAGTTTCCGGCACCGCTGCGACCACACGTAGTGTGGTTTGGTGAAATGCCGCTGGGTATGGATGAAATTTATATGGCGCTGGCAATGGCAGATGTGTTCATTGCGATTGGCACATCGGGACATGTTTATCCGGCAGCGGGTTTTGTGCATGAGGCGCGGCTGCATGGGGCACATACGGTAGAACTCAATCTCGAACCGAGCCAGGTAGGCAGCGAGTTTGAAGAGAAGTATTACGGTCCGGCAAGCCAGGTGGTGCCTGAGTTCGTTGAGAAGTTATTGAAAGGGCTGTAACGGCTATCCGGATAATACTGTTTAAGCCTGTACAAACTGGCGGTCCTCACGCAGGGCCGCCATAATCAAAAATCCTACGATGTAAAAACAACAGATCAGCCCCAGTGCGCTCAGCCATATGGGTAGTCGGGTAATGTAAACCAGGCTGCACGAGATAATCACCAGAATAATTCCGGTATACATGGGGTGCGCAATCCAGGCAAAAATGCCGCGCGTAACCCTTTTTGCACGAGGTAAATAGTAGCCTGTCCATGTGTGGCTCTCCCCCAAATCCCATTTCCCTTTGATGACCAGCGCGTTACCGACGATCGCCAGAATCAGACATCCCCACTCCACCGGGCCAATCTGATGACTGAAAAACAGGCTATAACCAAAAACCAGGATCGGTATTAAAAAGGTGAGCCGTAGCAGGTGGGTTGCGATGACAGGCAGCAAAGGACGAGCGTTTACCGGCTGCTTACGAGGGAGAATCACCAGCGTAAATACGATCAGATTAGCCAACTCAAGTAGCAGCCAGAGCGTTGTCATTGGAAGCCTCAGAAGCCGGCCTGGAATACTGTAAGCATAGCCAGAAACTGGGGAGCGGGAATCAGTCGAAAGACGTAAAAAGTAGGGATTGGCAGGTAGCAACCCGGCGCAGCGACGCCTGCCGGGTTGCACGAGTATTAGCGTCCTGCTTTTAGCTTCTGATAATACTCTTCATAGATAGCGCTGGCGGAACCGACATCGTTTTGCCATTCCCCTTTGTTGATGGTTTCCGCGTCAGGGTAGAGCGTTTTGTCGTTCGCGACCTCAGGACTTAACAGCTTGCGTGCTGCCAGGTTTGGCGTCGGGTAACCGATAGTTTCTGCGACTTCTTTCGCGACGTCCGGGCGCAGCAGGAAGTTAATCAGCTTCAGCGCACCTTCTTTGTTTTTCGCGTTAGCCGGAATAGACAGGCTGTCCATCCAGAAAATGCCACCTTCTTTCGGCCATACCACTTCCAACGGTGTGCCCGCCTGACGCGCAACATACGCGGAGCCGTTCCACACCATTCCCAGATTGACTTCGCCTTCCATATACGGATTGGCCGGGTTGTCAGAGTTAAATGCCGCAACGTTAGGCATCAGCTTCTTCAACTCGTTATAGGCGGCTTCAATCTCTTTGGGATCGGTGGTATTGCCGGAATATCCCAGCTTGCGCAGCGCCATCTGGAACACTTCTCGCGCATCATCCGTTAACAGCAGACTGCCTTTGTACTCCGGCTTCCACAGATCGGCCCAACTGGTGACGGTTTTCGGATCGATAGCATCGCTGTTGACGCCAATGGCCGTCGCACCCCAGATATACGGGATGGAGTAGTCGTTGTTCGGGTCAAACGGCTTGTTGAGCATTTCCGGATCGAGGTTGTGGAAGTTGGTCAACGTCGACTTGTCGATCTTCTGGATCATGCCTTCTTTACGCATTTTATCGACGTAATAGGTGGACGGAACCACCAAATCGTATGCGCCGTCTTTATAGGTTTTGAGCTTGGCGTACATGGTTTCATTCGACTCGTAGGTCGAATAGATAACCTTAATGCCGGTTTCTTTGGTGAACTGTTCCAGCAGCCCTGGCGGGACATACTCGGTCCAGTTATAGAAATAGAGCGTGTTGTTGTCATTCGCGTGAGCGGCGCTCATGCCCAGTGCCAGAGCACCCGCCGCGAGCAGGTGGCGTGACCATTTTTTCATCATTTAACGTCCCCTGAATAAAGGGCCTCAGCGGCCCTTGGTTTTATCACGTGCAATAAGCTGGCTGGCAATCACCATAACCAGCGACAGAACCAACAAAATGGTCGCCAGCGCGTTCACCTCAGGTGATACGCCGACTTTAACCATTGAGTAGATTTTTAATGGCAAAATTTCATAACCCGGTCCGGTGACGAAAGATGAAACAACAACATCATCCATCGACAGCGTAAAGCTCAGCAACCAACCCGCAGCCACCGCAGGCATAGCCAGTGGCAGTATTATCTTGCGCAGAATAGTTACTTCGCTGGCACCCAAATCTTTAGCCGCCTCAAGCATGCGGACATCAAAACCTTTCAGGCGAGAGTAAACCGTCACCACCACAAAAGGCAGACAAAAAGTGATATGCGAGAACAGCAGCGACCAGAAGCCCAGTTGAATGCCGATCAGCATAAACAGCACCAGCAGAGATATTGCCATCACAATATCCGGCGACATCATCACCACGAAGAGCATGCCACTGACGAACGGCTTACCGCGAAAACGGTAACGATAAAGCGCGACCGCAGTAAGTGAACCGATCAGCGTGGCGAACGTGGCGGAGAGCACCGCCATGGTCAGCGAGTGCTGCGCCGCCTGCAACAGGCTGTCGTTGTTCACCAGCAGACCGTACCACTTGGTCGTAAAACCTTGCCAGTTGATGCCAAAGCGCGAGCTGTTAAAGGAGTTCACAATCAAAATAATGATTGGAATGTACAGATACGCGTAGATAGCGGTCATAAAACCGCCGCGAAGCAGTCGACCGATCATTCGAGTTCTACCCTCTTATTCAGCAGGCGGGAGGCGCGCCAGTAGACCAGCAGCATCAGCCCCATCACGATAGTCAGCGTTATGCTGGTGGCGGCGCCAAACGGCCAGTCGCGAATGTTCAGGAACTGAACTTTAATTACGTTACCAATCAGCAGGTTTTTCGCGCCGCCCATTAAGTCGGAAACGTAAAACAGCCCCATTGCGGGCAGCATGACCAGCAGGCATCCGGCGATAATCCCCGGCATCGTCAACGGAATAATGATGCGGGTGAAGGTCTGAAGCTTACTGGCGCCTAAATCGCGTGCGGCTTCCAGCAGCGGTTTATCGAGCTTTTCAATGCTGGAATAGAGCGGCATCACCATAAACGGCAGCAGGATGTATACCAGCCCGATAATCACCGCGCTGGGGGTAAACATAATGCGAATGGGTGTATCGATAACGCCGAGCCATAACAGAAACTCGTTGAGATAGCCTTTGGTACTGAGGAAAATTTTGAGTCCGTAGATGCGAATCAGAGAATTGGTCCAGAACGGAACAATCAGCAGGAACAGCAGCAGCGGGCGTACTTTTTCCGGCAGTTTCACCAAAAACCAGGCAAACGGGTAGCCGAGTACCAGACAGGCGAGCGTGGCAATCAGCGCCATATTGAGGGAGTGAACTAGTACCTCAAAATAGAGCGGATCGAGCAGGCGCGTATAGTTCTCCAGCGTAAAGACCATTTTGACGAAATTGGCGTCGTCACGGGTCAAAAAGCTGGTGCCGATGATCATCAGGTTGGGCAGAAAGACAAATAACACAAGCCAACCGACAATGGTGAAGATCACCACACTCTGGAATTTACTTGTGCTCTTCATCAGCCAGTACGACCTCCCAGCTTTCTACCCAGTTAATTGCCATTTTCTGGTCGAGCGAGTGGTCAAAGTCAGGATCGTCTTCGTTGAAGAATTCGCTGACCATCACCATTTTGCCATTTTCCAGTTCCACAACCGATTCCAGCGTCATGCCTTTGTAGTTGCGTTCACGCACGTAGCCGATCAGGCCTTCAATATGATTATCATCATTGATTTCATCAACGCGCAAATCTTCAGGGCGTAACAGGACGTGCAGCTTTTGTCCGGGAACTACCGCGAAGTTGACATAAATATTGCACTCGCGGCCTTCAACGTTAGCACGAACACGCTGTTCATCCAGACGTTCAATCACCGTGGCGTTAAACATATTGATCTCGCCGATAAACCCGGCGACAAACAGATTCTTTGGCTCTTCGTAGATTTCGCGCGGCGTACCGTCCTGCTCAATCTTACCATCGCGCATCACCACGATGCGGTCGGACATGGTTAGCGCTTCTTCCTGATCGTGTGTGACAAAGACAAAAGTGATACCAAGCTTACGCTGCAGTGCTTTCAGTTCATTCTGCATCTGCTTACGCAGTTTGTAGTCCAGCGCAGAGAGGGATTCATCTAACAAGAGTAAGCGGGGTTTGTTGACCACTGCTCGGGCAATCGCTACGCGCTGCTGCTGTCCGCCGGAAAGTTGATGCGGTTTTCTCTGGGCGAACTCTTCCAGTTGCACCATGCGCAGGGCTTCGGTAACGCGGGGAGAAATGTCGGCTGCGGGCGTTTTTTGCATGCGCAAACCAAAGGCCACATTTTCAAACACAGTCATGTGGGGGAATAGCGCATAGCTTTGGAAGACGGTATTCACGTAGCGATTTTCCGCTGGAACGTGAGTGATGTCCTCGTTGTCCAACAAAATATGACCGGAATCAACCGTTTCCAGACCGGCAATCAGGCGAAGAACGGTTGTTTTACCGCAGCCAGAGGGGCCAAGCAGCGTAAGAAACTCGCCATTATTGATGGTCAAATCCAGGCTGGAAATCACCTCTTTGCCATCGAAACTTTTGCGAATTCCCGCTAATTGCACCAGTGGAGAAAGCGAACGCGGTTGTTTATTCAATTTTTTACTCTGTCCCATGTAAACGCAACGGATGGCTGACCGATGCGGGGTTTGTGGTTAACCACCTTGATGACTCTTAATGAGGGCCGTTATTCTACGGCAAACCATTGTAATCGCCAATCCTTGTTGCGAATTACTGACTTAGCCCTATAGTCAGAGGGGATGTCAGGGCGAAATATTCTCACTTGCGGGGATAAAAGTGACCTGACGCAATATTTGTCTTTTGTTGCTTATTGATAATGTTGTCACAAAAAGTGAGGGTGACTGCATGGATAAACTACTTGAGCGTTTTTTACACTACGTGTCGCTGGACACCCAATCAAAATCGGGCGTGCGGCAGGTACCCAGCACCGAAGGACAGTGGAAATTATTACAACTGCTCAAACAACAGCTCGAAGAGATGGGGCTGGTTAATATTTCACTGAGCGAAAAAGGCACGCTGATGGCAACGTTACCCGCGAACGTTGCTGGTAATATTCCTGCGATCGGCTTTATTTCCCATGTGGATACCTCACCGGATTTCAGCGGTAAAAATGTCAATCCGCAAATCGTTGAAAACTATCGCGGTGGCGATATTGCGTTAGGCATTGGTGATGAAGTTTTATCGCCGGTGATGTTCCCGGTGCTGCATCAACTTCTGGGTCAGACGCTGATCACCACAGACGGTAAAACGTTGCTGGGCGCGGATGATAAAGCAGGCGTGGCGGAAATCATGACCGCACTGGCTGTGCTTATCCAAAAAGATATTCCGCACGGTGATATCCGCGTGGCCTTTACGCCGGACGAAGAAGTGGGTAAAGGGGCGAAGCATTTTGATGTTCCGGCATTTGATGCGCAGTGGGCCTATACCGTTGACGGTGGTGGCGTAGGTGAGTTGGAGTTTGAGAACTTCAACGCCGCGTCGGTTAATATCAAAATTGTTGGCAACAATGTGCATCCCGGCACCGCAAAAGGGGTGATGGTGAATGCGCTGTCGCTGGCAGCGCGTATTCATGCAGAGGTTCCAGCAGATGAAAGCCCGGAAAAGACGGAAGGCTACGAAGGCTTTTATCATCTGGCGAGCATGAAAGGGACGGTCGATCGGGCGGATATGCACTACATTATTCGTGATTTTGACCGTAAGCAGTTTGAAGCGCGTAAACGTAAGATCATGGATATCGCCAAGAAGGTCGGCAAAGGGTTACACCCGGACTGTTATATCGAATTGGTGATTGAAGACAGTTACTACAATATGCGCGAAAAAGTGATTGAGCATCCGCACGTGCTGGATATCGCCCAGCAGGCAATGCGCGATTGTGATATTGAGCCTGTGCTGAAACCGATCCGTGGCGGCACTGACGGCGCACAGCTGTCATTTATGGGATTACCGTGTCCGAATCTGTTCACCGGCGGCTACAACTATCATGGCAAGCATGAGTTTGTAACCCTGGAAGGAATGGAAAAAGCGGTGCAGGTGATTGTGCGTATTGCTGAATTGGCCGCGAAACAAAAATAAAGCATGTGTAGTTGCCGGATGGCGCTTTGCTTATCCGGCCTACAATATTTCACTCCAGAAGGCCTGATAAGACGCATAGCGTCGTATCAGGCACAGTCCGCATTACCCTTCGAAGAACCAGTACCCGCTGTTGACCAGCGCGGCAAGCATGGCAAGGAAAGAAGGATCTTCCAGCGCATCCTCAAAGTTCTCAGCCGTCAGCACAATATGACTGGCCAGCGCTTCCAGCGCAGGACGATGCGGCGAATCAATTTTCTCACCGTTAGCGTAGACGTCATCGCCAATGCGCAATACGCGCAACCCGCCCAGACGCACTAACACATCACCTTGTTTCAGGGCATCATAAATTTCGTCTGGCTGATACGGTGGCTCCGGCGGGGCAATATCCAGCTCATGACGGGACTGAGAAATAAACTCGCCAAACCACTGCTGGAAATGTTCTGGCTGATTAATCAGGCCCAGCATCATTTCGCGCAGCTTGTCCATTTCCTGCGGCAGAACATCTGCCGGATGATCGCGCGGTGGCAGATCAGGATCGCTGTAATAGGTGCTGCCCAGTTCGCGTTGTAAAACGTAATCGGCGAACCCGCTGATCAGCTCGCGAGTGTTTGGCGCACGGAAGCCAACCGAATAGTTCATCGCGTTTTCTAACGCATAGCCTTCGTGCGGGAATCCCGGTGGAATGTACAGGATATCGCCGGGTTCCAGCTCTTCATCGATGATAGCTTCAAACGGGTCGACCTGAAGGAGATCCGGGTGAGGGCAGTGCTGCTTCAACTGCAGCTTTTCGCCTACGCGCCAGCGACGACGACCGGTTCCCTGAATGATAAATACATCGTACTGATCCAGGTGCGGGCCAACGCCTCCACCGGGTACAGAGAAAGAAATCATCAGATCGTCGATACGCCAGTCCGGTAATTCACGGAACGGGCGCATCAGCGCGGCGGTAGGTTCGTGCCAGTGGTTGACCGCCTGCACCAGCAAAGACCAGTTGTTCTCGCCAAGATGGTCGTAGCTTTCGAAGGGACCGTGGCTAACCTGCCATTTACCATCCTGATGGCTGACGAGTCGGCTGTCGACTTCGCTTTCCATTGCCAGTCCAGCCAGTTCGTCAGGAGTGATTGGATCAATAAAGTTGTTAAACCCGCGTTTTAAGACCACCGGGCGTTTCTGCCAGTGGCGTTCAAGAAAATCGGGCCAGTTAAGTGTGAGTTGGTATTCCATAGTGAGCATCCCGCAGGCTGGTATCTGCAACCGATTATAACGGATACTTAACCTCAAGCGTGAAGTCAGTACATATTTATTACATGCGACGATTACTCGTCTTTCTGGCCCGGCTGCTGGCGACCAAAAATAACTTCCATGCGCGCACCACCCAGCAGGCTATCACCAGCAATAATCTGCCCGTCATACTGTTCGGTGATTTCTCGCGCCACCGCCAGACCGACGCCTTGTCCGGGACGTAGCGTATCTACGCGCTGTCCGCGGTCAAACACCACTTCCCGTTTGCTTTGCGGAATACCAGGACCATCATCTTCAACCAGAATATGCAGTTGATCCTCGGACAGTTGCGCCGAAATCTCGACAAACTCCAGACAATATTTACAGGCGTTATCCAGCACGTTGCCCAACACCTCGACAAAATCATTCTGTTCGCCCACAAAGCTTATCTCAGGTGAGATATCGAGATTAATGTTGACCCCTTTACGCTGATACACTTTATTCAGCGCCGAGGTGAGCTTATCCAGCAACGGCGCGACCGGGTGCAGCTCGCGGCTGAGTAGGGCACTGCTGCCACGCATACTGGCGCGATGCAGGTAATAGCCTATCTGTTGGGAAATACGACTGATTTGTTCCAGCATGATAGGCTCAGCGTCGCTGACGTTCATCTTTTCGTTACGCATTGAGCGCAGCGTACTTTGCAGTACCGCCAGTGGCGTTTTCAGGCTATGAGTGAGATCGGTTAATGTGGTGCGGTATTTATCGTAGCGCTCACGTTCGCTTTTTAAAAGCCGATTGAGATTACGAACCAGGCTGGTCAGTTCGCGTGTGGTGGCGGGATTTAGCATCTCACGATGATGTTCCTCAAGCTCACGGACTTCACGCGCCAGTGATTCAATCGGCCGTAGGCTCCACCACGCAGCCACCCATAACAACGGAATGACCAGCAACAGATTGGCGACCAGCACATAAATAAACCAGCTCCAGACCATATACGAGCGCTTTAGCTCTATAGGAATAGTGTCGACAACCACAATGGTCAGTTGCGGCATTCTGGCTGTGGCGGGGTAGACGTTCACCGCCACGGAGTGGGTCATTTCGGCGTCGTCATCATCTTCTCTGACTTCTTTTAACTGCTGCTGAGCGGAGTGATCTTCGCCCAGTAAAGTGCTTGTGGCGTCTACATTGGCTTCAATTTCATGAAAACCGTTCGTTTTTAGCCAGTCCGGTTGGATACTTTTCGTCAGCCAGGGAACATTGCGCTGAGCCCACAACAACTCACCGCTTTCGTTATAGATCAGCGACATTGTTGGGCTTTGCATATCGAGATTTTCAGGCAACTCGACGTTTATCTTGCCGTTTTCCCACTTTGCCAGGGTATAAAACAGATTACTTTCACCCCGCAGCAGGCGAAACGTTGTCTTATCAAAGCTGACGCTGTAGCCCACCAGAGCAACCATGCCGTAGGCCAGCGAGAGCACCAACACCACGCCCGCAGTTGCCAGTAAAAAGCGCAACCGCAGCGATAGCGGGAAAAAATGACGCAATAGTTTATTCATTAGCGCAGTTCAAAAAGATATCCCTGACCACGCACGGTGGTGATGACGTCGTCCGGATATTGCGCCTGAATTTTCTTACGCAGACGTCCCATTAGAACATCAATGGTGTGACTTTCGCGCAGCTCGGCATCCGGGTAAAGCTGCAGCATGAGCGAATCTTTACTGACCACTTTGCCATTATTACGGATGAGCGTTTCCATAATGGTGTATTCAAACGCAGTGAGCTTGATAACTTCATCATTGACGGATAACTCGCGTCGAGAGAGGTCCACCTGAAAAGGCGGAAGGGAGATAATTTGCGATGCCAGACCGCTGTTGCGGCGCATCAGTGCCTGCATGCGCGCAGCCACTTCTTCGATGTGAAACGGTTTGGTGACGTAATCGTCAGCACCGGCGCTGAGGACTTCCACTTTATCCTGCCAGCCTTCACGCGCGGTTAATACCAGAATCGGCAGCGAAACCTCATTACTGCGCCAGCGGCGGATCAGCGACAAACCATCTTCATCGGGGAGTCCTAAATCAACGATCGCGATATCCGGCAGATGTTCATTCAGATAATAGTCCGCTTCCTTCGCATCTTCTGCATCATCCACCTGATGCCCTAAATCCTGCAACTGAACCTTGAGGTGGTGGCGTAATAAAGCATTATCCTCGACAACCAGTACGCGCATCATCGTTTCTCCCTAAAATAATGGTATGAATAGTTTAACGCTGATTATGTGGCTGTGGGGATAAACATTTAATAAACCGGGCAAAGGGATAATCTCGTGGGCAATAAAAAAGCCGGAAACGCTGATGCATTCCGGCTTACTACGATATGAACGAAATACCGGAACAGGTGCAAGCGCGCTCCGGCATCAAACAGATTACTTCAGTTCATCAACCATGGTGATGGCACGACCAATATAATTGGCAGGCGTCATTGCTTTCAGGCGAGTTTTCTCTTCTTCCGGCAGCGCCAGACCGTCGATAAACTGCTTCATACCTTCGGCGTCAACGCGCTTACCGCGGGTCAGCTCTTTCAGCTTTTCGTACGGCTTCTCAATACCGTAGCGACGCATCACGGTCTGAATCGGCTCTGCCAGAACTTCCCAGTTATGGTCCAGTTCATCCAGCAGATGATCGCGGTTCACTTCCAGTTTGCTCACGCCTTTCAGTGTGGACTGATACGCGATCAGCGCATAGCCAATGCCTACGCCCAGGTTACGCAGAACGGTAGAGTCAGTCAGGTCACGCTGCCAACGGGAGACCGGCAGTTTGCTTGCCAGATGCTGCAGTACCGCATTAGACAGACCCAGGTTACCCTCGGAGTTTTCGAAATCAATGGGGTTAACTTTGTGCGGCATGGTGGAAGAGCCGATTTCACCCGCAATGGTTTTCTGTTTGAAATGGTTCAGCGCCACGTAACCCCAGACATCGCGGTCAAAGTCGATCAGGATAGTGTTGAAACGGGCGATGCAGTCAAACAGCTCGGCAATGTAGTCGTGCGGCTCAATCTGCGTGGTGTACGGGTTCCACTGGATGCCCAGCGAGGTGACAAACTCTTCGCTGAACTGATGCCAGTCAACTTCCGGGTAAGCAGCGATGTGGGCATTATAGTTACCGACTGCACCATTGATCTTACCAAGAATTTCAACCTGGTTGAGCTGACGATACTGACGCTCCATACGGTAAGCCACGTTAGCCATTTCTTTGCCTAGCGTAGACGGGGTGGCTGGCTGACCGTGGGTACGGGAGAGCAGAGGAATATCGCGATACTGTACAGACAGATCTTTCACCGCGTCGATAAGCTTACGCCAGTATGGCAGGACCACTTCGTCGCGTGCGGTTTTCAGCATCAGCGCGTGAGACAGGTTGTTGATGTCTTCTGAAGTACACGCAAAGTGGATAAATTCGGAAACGGCATGCAGTTCCGGGATATCCGCCACTTTCTCTTTCAGGAAATACTCAACTGCCTTCACATCATGGTTGGTCGTACGCTCAATGGTTTTGATGCGCGCAGCATCTTCTTCATTGAAGTTAGCGACGATCGCATCAAGGAAACCGATTGCGTCGGCAGCAAAAGCAGGAACTTCCTTGATCGCTGCGTGCGCGGCCAGTTTTTGCAGCCAGCGTACTTCAACCTGTACACGGAATTTCAGCAAACCGTATTCGCTGAAAATCCCGCGCAGCGCGCTGACTTTATCGCCGTAGCGTCCATCGACAGGGGAAACGGCGGTCAGTGAGGATAATTCCATAGATCACAACTCCGGGGTTAAATGAGCAAGAATTTGTTTTGCCTGAGTCGTCAGGCGATTACGAGAAAACATGAGTTGCAGACGGCCTCCACCAACCTGATGCCAGAGCACGGCAGCACGGATGCCAGCCAGCAGCGAAGCGCGTACTTTAGCCTGTACCTGTGGGCTCTGAAGGATGGCCGGAGAACCCGTGACCTGAATACGCGGGCCGAGTGGGCTGATGACGTCAACATAAATGCCAGCCATCGCACTCATCAACGTTTCTGACTGCAAATCAAAATGGTCCAGCTGGCGCTGCAAGCCGCTAATACGGTCTCCCAGCGTGTCCATAGCGCCCTTGGCCGCTGACAGCTTACGCTCCAGCACCATCAGGCTTAGCGTATAGCGGGTGAGTTCCGCGTTCAGCCCCTGACGACTGCTGGCGTTCAGCACGCCAAGCAGCGTTTCAAGGCCAAGACGCAGGTTGGCTTCGCTGCCGCCAAACACGCCCAGCGTAGAGCTGGGATTCATGTCGATGACACTGTTCAGTGAAACGTGTAATGCATCGGCATCACAATGCCCCTGGTGCGCCAGTTCCTGCACCAGGCGTGCCGACTGACAAATGCCTGCCAGGGCGAGGGTGATGTCATAATAATTCTTTGCCACGTTCACTGCTTCCTTGTATCAAATGTGTAAGTAATTATACCGGCAGAGGCAATCGTTGTTCGATAATGCCGCCGCCGAGGCACACTTCGCCATTGTAAAAGACAGCCGACTGACCCGGCGTGACCGCCGCGACTGGCTCGTCGAAAATGACTTCAATACGCTCTGCATCCAGTGCCTTAACGGTGCACGGAATGTCGGTCTGACGATAGCGGGTTTTCACCGTACAGCGCATGGTGCCGGTGAACGGTTCGCGATCGACCCAATGCAGCTGTTGCGCCACCAGGCCAACGGACATCAGACGTGGATGTTCATGCCCCTGAGCGACAACCAGAATGTTGTTCTCAACGTCTTTATCCACCACATACCATGGATCTTCTGTCCCTTCTTTCGTTCCGCCAATACCCAGACCTTTACGCTGACCTAAAGTGTGGTACATCAGCCCCTGGTGCTGGCCAATCTCTTCGCCGTCAACGGTGATGATTTTGCCTGGCTGAGCCGGCAGGTAACGACCAAGAAACTCGCGGAACTTACGTTCGCCAATGAAGCAGATGCCGGTGGAGTCTTTTTTCTTGGCCGTGATCAGACCAAGATCTTCGGCAATTTTACGCACCTGTGGTTTTTCCAGTTCACCGACCGGGAACAGGCTTTGTGCGATTTGCTCATGGCCGAGCGTATAGAGGAAATAACTCTGGTCTTTATTGCCATCGAGCCCACGCAGCAGGCGGCTTTTGCCGTCGACATCCGCGCGACGCACGTAGTGACCGGTGGCGATGTAATCGGCACCTAAATCTTCGGCGGCAAACTCAAGGAAGGCTTTAAACTTAATTTCTTTATTGCACAGAATATCCGGGTTTGGCGTACGGCCCGCTTTGTACTCTTCAAGGAACAGTTCAAAGACGTTGTCCCAGTATTCTGCGGCAAAGTTGACGGTATGCAGTTCAATGCCGAGTTTGTCACAGACAGCCTGCGCATCCGCAAGGTCGGCGGCCGCTGTGCAGTATTCCTCGCCATCGTCCTCTTCCCAATTCTTCATGAACAGGCCTTCTACCTGATAGCCCTGTTGTTGTAACAGCCAGGCAGAAACGGAGGAATCGACACCGCCGGACATGCCGACGATCACTTTTTTTGGGCTTTCAGACATAGGAATACTCACGACATTGAACTTCAAGGCGGCATATTCTAGCACGCAGCCCTTTACTTGACACCCTCTGTAAACGGCCAGTTAAATTCGCCGATCATGGCCAGTGGGTAGCGCTGTCCGCTCTGATAACAGCGAATACTCTCTGCAACCAACGGCGAACGCAGGTTTGGCGCAGAGAAAATCTCTTCTGCGCTGACCCAACGACAGCAATCTATATCGCTGTCATGGGGTTCTGTAGCGCACATATTGGCAAGCTCGATAGAGAAAAGAAAACGCAAAAAGGGCGTTCTGTCTGGCGCAATCCATTGATGCATACGAATGAAATGCTGTGGCTGCGCTTTAATGCCCGTTTCTTCCCACAGTTCGCGTGCTGCGGCTTGCACCAGCGTTTCATCGGCTTCCAGGTGTCCTGCGGGTTGATTCCACAAGGCTTTACCATTGATCGTTTCTTCAACGACTAAGAATTTATCTTCTGCATGCACAATGCAGGCGACCGTGACGTGCGGTTTGAACATGTTTTCCCCTTATTCCTCAGCAAATCCTTCGGTAACATCTGGCCAGCTAATTTCACCGCTGGCCTTGTCGATACTGATATAAGCCACGGGAGGTGACGTTTGTGGGTCGGCCCCTCCACGGCACAATGCGGTTTGATGATCCTCGCGCACGATAATCTCAATGGCCTTTTTAGCATTCCAGCTTTCATAAAAGATACATTCGTGGTCGTGACGTAGCCCAAGGGTGGCGACTCTCGTTGCTTTTTCTGTCGACAGCGGGTTGATGTCGTCGCGATAGTGGTCACCGCTGTTTATAGCCTGTAACTGCGACTTTTTTAACCAACCGCGTATAATTTGGCGATCGGTGGTGTAATAGACCGCTTCCATAAAATCATCGTTGGATTGTTCTTGTACAGAGACGAGGTCGCCGGGCACTAAAAATACGGACGGGCTGCGACACTGTTCGGTTGGCATCGCATAGAACCATGCGCGGGTGTCTCCTGTTACCTGATAGTGGTTTGCGGAGGAGGAGGGTAAGAACCCGCGCTGCGACATCGCTTTATTTGCCCATGTCTGGCAAGACGCGCTTACTGCAAGCGGACTGGATAACGGCGTTAATCCATCTACCGAGACCCAGCCGGTGGCGAAGGCTCCTTTAGCGTCCCGATAACGTACGTAACGATAAGGCTCATCTTTGGAAAGCATGCCCGTGCTTTTGTAGCGCTGTGAACTCCTGAGTACCTCGACGGTGTCGCCATTGACCATGAACGCGGGGAGTTGACACTCTGTTGCTGGTGCAGAATAGAAATGCAGGCGTGAGTCGGTTTTTACTTTGGCAGACTCATAAAGGTAGTTTGCCTCTCCGGCTGCTGTTCCGGCAATTGTCTCACAGTCCAGTTTTGCTGAACAAAACGGTGACACGCCGAGCAGGATGAATGCTGCAAAAAGCTGCTTATCCATTTTTTTTCATTCTTCCCTGTTAACACTCACGTTAAACCGTACGGTTACGATTTCAGTTCCCGCCACTCGCCGTTAGCAAGATTTTCCA
This sequence comes from Citrobacter sp. B72, assembly GCF_016894305.1. Taxonomy (NCBI): domain Bacteria; kingdom Pseudomonadati; phylum Pseudomonadota; class Gammaproteobacteria; order Enterobacterales; family Enterobacteriaceae; genus Citrobacter; species Citrobacter sp. B72. The sequence continues at coordinate 2,900,564 of NZ_CP069801.1, read as the reverse complement.
GCGTGTAATCCCCCATGGCATAGCGGATGAGGCGCAGCGTAGGAAATCCAACATGCGCTGTCATACGACGTACCTGACGGTTGCGACCTTCATATAAGGTAACTTTCAACCAGCTGGTGGGAATGTTTTTCCGTTCCCGAATCGGTGGATTTCTCGGCCACAGCCATACGGGTTCCTCCACTACTTCAATGCCTGCGGGTAGAGTGGGGCCATCATTGAGCGTTACTCCGTTACGCAGGGCGTCCAGCGCTTCTGCTGTCGGCTCACCTTCAACCTGGACGTAATAAATTTTCCCGGTACGCTTACCGGGTTGCGTTAACCGCGCCTGCAGAGCGCCGTCATTGGTCAGCACCAAAAGCCCTTCGCTGTCCCGGTCGAGTCGGCCCGCCGCATAAATTCCCGGCACGGGAATAAAATCTTTTAACGTGCTTCTGCCAGCCTCGTCAGTAAATTGTGGCAAAACATCGTAGGGTTTATTGAACAAAACCACGCGTTTTGGCTGGTTTTCTTTACGCTGCTTAGTGACTTGTCGTGAGCTGAATCGCTCAACCCGGTGATTTCTAAAAGAAGTTTTTTGCATGGTATTTTCAGATTATATCAATTGCCGCATTATAGCCTAAGAACGAGTGTCTTTCATGGCGGCGAACAATAGGGTAGTATTGACACGCTCATTACAAATCATTAACAAAAAGTTGCTCTAACGCATCCGTGTAGCAGGACGCAAACGCACATGCAGCGTGATGACAGACGAGCAGAACCAGAAGCGCTCGAAGGAGAGGTGAATGGAAAGCAAAGTAGTTGTTCCGGCGGAAGGTAAGAAGATCACCCTGCAAAACGGCAAACTCAACGTTCCTGAAAATCCGATTATCCCGTTCATTGAAGGCGACGGTATCGGCGTTGATGTAACCCCACCGATGATCAAAGTTGTCGATGCTGCTGTCGAGAAAGCCTATAAAGGCGAGCGTAAAATCTCCTGGATGGAAATCTACACCGGCGAGAAATCCACTCAGGTTTATGGCCAGGACGTCTGGCTGCCTGCTGAAACCTTAGATCTGATTCGTGAATATCGTGTTGCCATTAAAGGCCCTCTGACCACTCCTGTTGGCGGCGGTATTCGCTCTCTGAACGTAGCTCTGCGTCAGGAACTTGACCTGTATGTCTGCCTGCGTCCGGTGCGTTATTATCAGGGCACACCAAGCCCGGTTAAACACCCTGAACTGACCGACATGGTCATCTTCCGCGAAAACTCCGAAGACATCTACGCGGGTATTGAGTGGAAAGCTGACTCTGCCGATGCTGAGAAAGTGATTAAATTCCTGCGCGAAGAGATGGGCGTGAAGAAAATCCGCTTCCCGGAACATTGCGGCATTGGTATCAAACCGTGTTCTGAAGAAGGGACTAAACGTCTGGTGCGTGCAGCGATTGAATACGCCATCGCCAACGATCGTGATTCAGTTACCCTGGTACACAAAGGCAACATCATGAAGTTCACCGAAGGCGCGTTCAAAGACTGGGGTTACCAGTTAGCGCGTGAAGAATTCGGTGGTGAACTGATCGACGGCGGTCCATGGGTGAAAATCAAGAACCCGAAAACCGGTAAAGAGATCGTGGTTAAGGACGTTATCGCCGATGCGTTCCTGCAACAGATCCTGCTGCGCCCGGCTGAGTATGACGTGATTGCCTGTATGAACCTGAACGGTGACTACATCTCCGATGCGTTGGCCGCACAGGTTGGTGGTATTGGTATCGCGCCGGGTGCAAACATCGGTGACGAATGCGCTCTGTTCGAAGCAACCCACGGTACTGCACCGAAGTATGCAGGTCAGGATAAAGTGAACCCAGGTTCCATCATTCTGTCTGCTGAAATGATGCTGCGCCACATGGGTTGGGTAGAAGCGGCTGACCTGATTGTTAAAGGTATGGAAGGCGCGATCAACGCCAAGACCGTAACCTATGACTTCGAACGTCTGATGGAAGGCGCTAAGCTGCTGAAATGTTCAGAGTTTGGTGACGCGATCATCGAAAACATGTAATCCAGACCTTGGGTTGTATGAGAACGGGAGCCGAGAGGTTCCCGTTTTTTTTACCTGCAAAACGCTTTCCTGGCGCTCATACTATTAAACTCATTTAAATAGCACTGGAGAACAAATTTTTATCTTTGCCATTACAATTTTATTTTTTGATAAAAATTCCCATGGCTGTCAATATTTCTTTATTTAACTCTATTCGGGTATGAGAACTAACTATAATTGAGTGGTGTTTGTATCTTATTGATTATCAGATGGGAAATAATCATTTTAAAAATAAGAAAAATATCGGAAATTTTTATAAAGAAGAAGCGTTTTAAGATTTTTTACTCTAATTTTAAATCCATTTTTATCAGCGTGTTATGACAGTTGATTATTCTGAACATTAGTAATGTCCAAAAATGAACATTTTCTCCGATTGATGTTTTTTTACCTTTCTGTTTTTCTCTTGGCAACATGCTTGAGAAATAAAACTCAAAGCATGATTCCTTATTATGTGTGTTACTTACTATTAGTTGATGATGAAAATGGTTATTAAAATGCTAAGTTTAAAAACAGGTTTAGTGGCTGTTACATTATGTTTTGCTATGACGGTTTATGCAGGAGAAAGCGTAGTCACCGGCGGTTATGTACATACCCGGACAGATGGACAGAACCTTAATGGTTTTAACGCTAAATATGGTTATACCCCAGATGAGAGTGATTTTGGTGTTATGACATCCTTAACCATTTCAGCAAATGACGATAATGATATAGATCGTGGTTATGGTTCTGCATTAGTCGGCGCAAGTTATAAAGTAAATGATGTGGTAAAACCTTATGTAATGGCGGGTATTGGGAGAGGTGCGATCAAAGCTAATGGTGAAACTGACACTTCTACAGGTTTTGCCTATGGCGCTGGTATTCAGTTTATCCCCATTGCAGGTTTCACTGTTGATGCAGGCTATGAAGGTTCTAAGGTCTTTGGCGCACAAGCTAATAGTATTGTAGTCGGCGCCGGCTGGACATTCTAAGGTTATTTATATGAATAAATTAATGATAATATTGGGTGCGTTTTCTGCTGTTTCCTTGATGTCTGGTTGTGTATCAGAAGAACAACGCTTAGCAAAGTGCGAAGCGAAGGGAATTAGCCGTGATGTTTGTTATCACGAAGAAAAAGAATATTGGAATAATTACAGTGCTAATATGAGTCGACTGCAGGCCGCTAATACACAAGCGGATGCTTTCAAAGAGGCTATGAGTGATCACAAGAAACATAAGCATTATGATGACGATTAATATTTAAGAACACGCACATACGGTCTTGAGTGCTTATGTTCTTGATATTTTAATCATTTATTAATTATTCAAATGGTTATGCTCAGGCATCACTCTCAAAAGCGTATTATCCTTCTGTATATAGTGATGAAATAATGCAGCGCCGGCATGGGCTGCAATTAGAAAGTAGCAGATATCGGCGAGCTGACTTCCCCCCAAAGCCAGAGTTTTTTATGATAACCATGGCCTTACTTTGGTTTGAGAAAAACGCTTCGTCTGCTGTGTGCAATTATTCTTTTGCTGAAAGTTTGTACGGAAATACATGCAGAGCGTTGGCTGCGATGGGATAAACGCCCAGGCCTTCTGTTCTGGCTTTGATTTCCTCGAAAGAGAGTGAAGGGGAGGGTTCTCGTCCGCCCCACAGATTAATGCCTTCAGGAACATCGTCCCGGCTGTACTCCTCGGCGATCTCGATGGTTCCGCCACTATTCAATTCGATGACAACGCTTTTTCCGTCAACAGGAATCAGGTTCCCGTCATTGTCAGTGATAAAGATTTTCATTTGATTACCTCTTATTAGTGCATTCCTATGATAGCAAAATTGGATGAGGTGAAACGCCGGTTTTGTACTGCGAATTTCAGTAATGATTTTATCAATAAATTAGTAAGTTACGTTGTTATTGAGGAAATGTGACTGGGCGCATGGCGACTTTTGTTTCTGTCTACCATGCTCTGTAGAGATAAATTAGAACACGTCAATGCTCATCGCAACGACTGATCAGTTTTCGCTACAGGACATGAGAATGCGCAAAGCACTTTTACCGGTAACCGCTGCGGTGTGTCTTTTTTTGATCGGTGTTTTTATTCTTAATATGCAGCTTTGGTATTCATCTTCGACAGAAACCCTTGGAGGAGCCAGATATGCCGCGAAAAATATGGATAACATACTTGATGAAGCTTTCCAGGCAACCCGCACCGCCAGGCATATTGCTGAAAAAAAATGCGATCTGGAGGGACAATACCAACTTGGAACCGAAGCTGCACTTCGCCCTCATTTGCGAACGCTGATCATTATCCGGCAGGGGAAGGTTTGGTGTACGTCATTGCCGGGGAATAGGATTTTACTTAAGCAAATCCCCGTAATTGCTGATACAAATCTGTTGCTGACTCCCGCAAGAAATACGGAAAACGAGATACCTGTTCTGCTGTATCAAACTCGTTTTCAAACCAGTCGTATTATTGTCACTATTAGTGGGGTGCATATTCGAGGGGCTCTGAAAGTTCCGTTAAAGGGAGTAGCATACTCATTGCTGGTGGGTGACAACGTACTTGGATTATTGGGCGATGTGAAAACCGTTACAACAAGCGCACGTGCGTCTGGTCAACTTAATTCCGCAAAGTATCCGTTCAGTATTATTTATAATAAACCGCCACTGTTTAGTGCAAAAAGGCTGGTTACACAGGGTTCAGGGATTCTGGGTTTTATCCTGTTAATGTCTTTTGCAGCCGCTTATGCCATTGATAAGTATCTGAACAAGAACGATACCCCTGAAGAAACGTTGCGCAGGGCGATAGTAAAAGGAGAGATCGTGCCTTTTTATCAACCTATCGTAAATGGTCGCGAGGGGACGTTACGCGGTGTTGAAGTGCTGGCCCGATGGAAACATCCTAAGGCCGGATATATCTCTCCTGCTTCCTTCATTCCCGTCGCTGAAAAATCAGGCCTGATAGTGCCACTAACTCAAAGCCTGATGAGGCAGGTCGCGGAAAACATGAACGCCATTGCCAGCAAACTGCCATCCGGCTTCCATGTCGGCATTAACTTCAGCGCATCCCATATCACATCCCCTACATTCGTGCAGGAATGCCTGCATTACAGGGATAGTTTTAACCGAGATGACCTCAATCTGGTAATCGAAGTTACTGAGCGCGAGCCGTTAGATGTGGATGAAGATCTTGTGCAGAGGCTCAATATCCTGCATGAGAATGGCTTTGTGATTGCGCTGGATGATTTTGGTACGGGCTATTCTGGGCTTTCTTATTTGCATGACCTGCACATTGATTACATTAAAATCGATCAGAGCTTTGTGGGGAGGGTAAATGAGCTTCCCGATTCAACCCGAATTTTGGATTGTGTCCTCGATCTGGCTCGTAAACTATCTTTAAGCATCGTTGCAGAAGGGGTTGAAACGAAGGCCCAGCTTGATTATCTCAACAAAAACAACATTGTTTTCCTACAAGGGTACTATTTCTATAAACCAGTAACCTTCACTGAGTTCGTCATGATTCTGCTGTCAAAGCCTAAAGTGAAGGTTTTTGTTGAATAAATACAAGATAACCTTATTGATGAAAAGGGAGCATAAAATCTGTTTCGGTAGTAAAAATCCGACGATTATCTTTATCGTGAGACAAATCTCAGATTCTGTTATTTAAAATCTATACCCTTATCGATATGGTGGTTATTTATGTTTTCAAATACAGCAACTGGATAATGGTATGGCAGATATAACATTCGCGATGGAGCGTGATTCAAGTCACAGAGCGGCGAAAAATAAGTTGGATGTGCGAAGCAAAGCGAAGTACACAAATCGCAACCAGCTTGCGATTGCCGCAGTACTATTTTTAGGCGGTATCGTCGGGGTTATTGTTTTGGCATTGTACCTAATGGTGCAGGAAGGAGTGTTTTTGTATTGATTGTTTAAATATTCTTATCATTGCTGTATTGCTAGTAGGAGCTGGAACAAGCTACTTCTTCTGTCTTGATGAACGGAATAACATCGTAGGGAATAGCAGTTTGTGGGGAAAGATTGTAGATCTTACCGTCATAGTGGCTACTTACATAAGAAAATGACCTTAATATAAAGCTAAGATCAGCGGGGAGAGTCGTGGGTTGGGCGTTAACTTCATTGTAAAACCGTTTACAGCTACCTTTCAAATCTAAACCGGAAAAAATTATTCTTTCAAACTTTAGACTAATGGCTATTTGTAACGCGCTAAATGCGACCGTAGCACTACCAAAATGGCCATGTGTTACATTAGTTGAAAATGCAATTGTTTTCACTTTTCTGAATGCAGAACATTTAATTCGAAGATTCCTGTTAGTCATTGTTTTTATTTTATAGCGAATCTTTCTACCGATACCACCTCTGGATTTGCAAATGTCCTTTAACAGAAAACATGTGTTGAGCAAGTACTCTGCCTCTGTTGAATCAGCTCTTTTAATAACATCTTCACTAATAAAGGTATGCTGAGCATAGGAGGAATACTTATGAAATAAGTCTTTATTGTTTTCATAAAATGAGCCATCACAAACAACATAGATAAAAATAGGGATGTTGTTGTCGATTAAATGACCGGCACTTCCGTTTACGCAAATAAAATTTTTATCGCGCATTCTACTTAATGGAGTGTCCAATGATGATGGTCCGGACAGGTAAATAATGCAATCATCGGAAATTCTATTTTCCATTATCTTATTTAATATATTGTGTGTGATAATCATTGCTTTTACCATGAATATTATTTTTGCAAATGTTACCACTTTCTTTATGGGCTTTCAAATCAGTAATAATGTTGACTTTTATTATATAAATTTGATGAATGAATTCATAAAAATACGAAAGGTAATTATGACTCATGGTAATTATTCTGAATGAATATAATTCACGGCGTTTATGAATGTACCGTGCTATGGACAAGGCGATTAGGTTTATGTTGGGATAAATGAATTAGGGATGCGGTTAGAAGAAGATGTGAGTCGCCTTTGTAAGGCGACTCTATGAAATCATTCAGGATATTTTTCTGAATGATACCGGCTGGATGGGATGCACGTGATAGTTCGACCAACAGGATCTTATAAAATTAGAACTGATAATTTAAAGATACCCAGTAGTTACGACCAGGGTTTACGTATCCGGTAGTGGATTGCGCCGTTTGATAATAATCACCTGCGTAGGTACTATTACGCCCCACCTGGTACAATTTGACCTCACTAAAGTCTTTATCCAGCACGTTATTAACCGCCGTATTAAGCGTCAGATCTTTGGTCAGCTTATAAGACATCCCCATATCGACAACGGTCCAGGCTTTTAAATCAGCGCCTTTATCGTCATAGACGGCCTTTTGTACCGCGCTAAGGTTGTCGTAATTTTCGGTAAAGCGTGGGGCTTTGCCGCGATAACGTGCGCTGAGCCAGGCGTTCATATCTTCCGTTGCCTGCCAGTTCAGACGGGCGTTAGCCATATGTTTTGGAGTGTAACTTAATGGCGCGCCTTTATTTTCACCATCTTTTTGCTTGCTCTGAGTGTAGGTGTAGTTGAGAGATAAGGTCAGCACATCCGACCATAGAGGGAAGGTGCTGGCAAATTCAACGCCATCGGTCCTTGCCTTGCCGCTGTTGGTATAGCTGTTGGTATTATCATCGATAGAATATGAGACAATTTTATTTTTGTATTCGGTATAGAAGCCGGTAATGTTGGCGTTAAGCCCGGCGTCGTTCTCGTAATACAGCCCGGTTTCGTAGCTGATACTTTCCTCAGGTTTGAGGTCCGGGTTACCGACCGTATTCACCGTTCCCTGTGCGGTTACACCGCTGATCCCGTTATGCAACTGGCTTAGTGATGGTGCTTTATAACCTGTCGTTACACCGCCTTTGAGGGTCCATTCGTCGGATGCGTCCCAGACCATATAGGCACGCGGGCTGAGATGACCGCCAAAGACATCGTTATGCTCATAGCGTGTTCCTACGGTTAAGGCCAGAGAGTCTAGAATATGCCATTCATCTTCCGCATAGGCTGCCCACGTTTTTTGATGGAACGTCTCGCCGGTATTGGCCAGCACCACACCATCTTTCATCCGTGCATCCCAGTATTCTCCGCCAAGGGTTAAGAGGTGTGAATCACCTAATGGCGTCAGCAGCACTGAGTCAAGAATGACGTTGGTGTTCTTCAGTTCACGCGCGTCACCGGCCCGACCTGCGTTCTCTGGCGTGAGTGCGGAAGATACCAATTGCCGGCCTTTGTTTTCAGTTTCATTCCAGCCGAGGGAGGATTTCCAGGTGCCGAAAGTTAAGGCTGTATCGTGGCCGAGGGTCACTTTGTTACGCTCATAGCGTAGCGTTTTATCATACCCCCCTGTCAGGTTGCCCAACTGCCCGTCATCGTTGTCATAGCGCTGTCTGGCGGAATCGAGATCTAACCACAGCGTATTGTTCTCATTGGTTTTCCAGTCGAAGCGCGTACCGATATTGTAGTTTTCCGATTCGGTAGGATAAGGTACGCGGGTGGAGGAGGTATCGCTGAGGGAGGTGACGCTGGAACCCTGACGCTGGGTTGTGCTCCCCCGAACCTGCATATCCAGTACGCCCGCGATTAACGGGCCACTTGACCAGAAGTTGGCAACGGTACTGTTACCCCATTTATTACTCTCTTGCAGGTTAACGCCGGTATTGATGGAAGTGCTCCATTTATCGGTGCTTTTTTTGGTGATGATATTCACCACGCCACCGATTGCGTCGGACCCATAAAGCGTCGACATCGGGCCGCGGATCACCTCAATATGATCGATCGCCGCCAGAGGGGGCATAAAGCTGGTATTCATGGCAGAGAAACCGTTTGGCGTTACGTCGCTGCTGCCGTTTTGACGAATACCGTCAATCAGGATCAAGGTATAGCTGGCAGGCATGCCACGGATGCTGATCTCCAGACCGCCGGTTTTACCGGTGCTGCTTTCAACATCTACCCCTTCAACAGAACGCAGGGCTTCACCTAAGTCATTATATTTATTGGTTTGTAACTCTTGCTGCGAAATAACAGAGACGCTGGCGGCGGCATTGGTGATTTTCTTTTCATAACCAGAAGCGGTTACCACCATGACATCTTCAGCAAATACCAGGGGGCTGGAAAATCCTAAACAGGACAGAACGACAGAGGCAACAGGTTTTAAACGCATAGTCAAACTTCCTTTGTTAAAAATTCAAAGGCAGTAAGATAATTGATGGAAATGATAATACAAATAATTATCATTACAAATTTACATAACTTGTCACTTCTGGTGTTTTTCTTGAATAAATATACATAAATTGTCATGAGTTTTAGATAAGGAATTAGCAGGAAGGGTCAATAGTCCGCACAGGCAATTATTAGTTCGGGATTAATATTCCTGTGAATAAATGGCGAGGGATTAATCTATTTTCTGAGATTCACATCGTACTCATAACGGAGTATCAGAAAAAAGTATGATAATTTTAGAAAATCGTCATACTTTTCTGCGCCGCATCATTTTTTTCATCATTTCTGTCCGCCATAATCCCTTCCCCAGGAGACTGCTTAACGACGGTAAATCGTTATGCGGCATAAAAATAACGTAAATCTGGATATCATAATGATCAAAGGCAAGCTGGCACTGCTTACGTGCGCATTGACTCTCGCATTAACCTCACCACTTCTTGCCGCGCAAAATGCGAGCGAAGGGCAGACGTTAAAACTGGCAATTGGCCCAGAACCAACGGAAGGGTTTGACCCGATGCTGGGCTGGAGTCATGGCAGCTATTTGCTTTTGCATGCACCATTATTAAAACAAAATGCAGATATGAGCTGGGGAAACCTGCTGACGGAAAAAGTAGAGACCAGCGCAGACGGCAAAACCTGGACGTTGACGTTAAAACCTGACCTTAAATTCTCTGATGGTTTCCCGCTAACCGCTGAAGATGTGGTGTTCACCTATAACAAAGCAGCAAAAAGCGGCGGCAAAATCGATATGGGAAACTTCACCCATGCCAGCCTGAAAGATAACCGCACGGTAGAAATTACGCTGAATAGCCCACAGAGCACCTTTGTGAATGTGCTGGGTTCTTTGGGTATTGTTCCGGCGAAACGGTATGACGAAAAAACATTTGCCAAAAATCCGATTGGCGCGGGTCCTTATCGGCTGGTGAGTTTTCAGCCGGGACAGCAGTTGATCGTGGAGGCTAACCCCTGGTATGCCGGTAAGAAAAATGATTTCAGTAAGCTGGTGTTTGTCTTCCTTGATGAAGATAACGCTTATGCCGCAGCGCGCAGTGGCCAACTGGGACTCGTACGTATCGCGCCGTCGATGGCGGTCGCTCCTCAGCAGAAAAACTTGAAACTTTGGGTACGCGATAGCGTGGAAAACCGGGGCATTGTGTTCCCGATGGTTCCTGCAGGTAAAAAAGACGCCAATGGCTATCCGATTGGGAACGATATCACTGCCGATGTTGCCATCAGGCGCGCCATAAACTATGCCATCGACCGTAAGCAGCTTGCCGATCAGGTCATGGAAGGTCATGCGATTCCTGCATATAGCGCAGTGCAAGGGCTGCCATGGCAGGGGCAATCCGTTGCGTTCAAAGATGGTGATAGCGAAAAAGCACGTACGATTCTGGAAGAAGCCGGCTGGAAGGTAGGTAAAGATGGCGTGCGAGTGAAAGACGGCAAAGAGGCTCGACTGACTTTATGGTACGCCAGCGGTGACAGTACGCGCCGGGATTTAGCTGAGGCCGTACGTGCAATGCTGGAGCCGGTGGGTATTCAGATCTCGCTGCAATCAGGAAGCTGGGAAACGGTTGAGCGTCACATGCATGCGAACCCAACACTATTTGGTTGGGGAAGCCTGGATCCGATGGAGCTTTTCCATCATTACAGTAATCAGGCCGCGGGCGTGGAATATTACAACCCAGGTTATTACAGCAATCCTGTTGTTGAACAGCACCTTAAACAGGCTATCGACGCCCCAGACTGGCAAAAGGCGTTACCTTTCTGGCAACAGGTGGAGTGGGATGGTAAGCAAGGGGCTGGCGTGCAGGGCGATGCTGCCTGGGCATGGCTGCTGAATATTCAGCACACTTATCTGGCAAATCCGTGTATTGATTTAGGCAAAGGCGCACCGGAGATTCACGGTAGCTGGTCACTGCTCAATAATTTGGACGAATGGACCTGGACCTGCCGTTGATGAAGTCTGTTGTGGGCCATTTTCTACGGCTGATAGTGTTATTAGTGCTGGTTGCGGCTGGCACTTTTGTGCTGCTCAGCTTTTCTCCAGTCGATCCGATTCGCGCTTATATCGGCAACGATCTCCTGCATGTGCCGCCGGAGCAATATGCGCGCATTGCTGCTCGCTGGGGATTGGACCAGCCGCTATGGGAGCGTTTTGGTCACTGGTTTGTTCGTGTATTGCAGGGCGATCTCGGCTATTCCATGTTGTTTAATGCGCCGGTTGCCAGCGTGATCAAGGAACGCTTTTCCACCTCGTTTGCGCTGCTTGGCGGCGCGTGGCTACTCTCCGGCATATTGGGAACGGCAATGGGGTTTGTCGCGGGTCGCTACCTGAATCGCTGGCCGGACAAAGCAATCTGTCGCCTCAGCTATCTGCTCTCCTCGTTGCCTACCTTCTGGATTGGCATGTTGCTGCTGGCGTTATTTGCCGTGCGCTGGCCGGTATTTCCGGTCTGCTGCGCGTGGGAGCCGGGCAACAGCAGCGATATGGCGACGCTGACTGAGCGTCTGCGCCATCTGGTACTTCCCGTTTGCGCGCTCAGTTTGCTGGGACTGGGACAAATTACGCTGCATACACGGGAAAGCATCGCCAGCGTGATGAAAAGTGATTTTGTCCGTTTTGCGCGTTCCCAGGGAGATAAAGGCTGGTCACTGTTACGCCATCAGGTTCTGCGTCATGCAATTACGCCTGCGCTGTGTTTGCAGTTTGCCTCACTGGGAGAACTGTTGGGAGGTGCACTATTGGCCGAAAAAGTCTTTGCTTATCCAGGACTGGGGCAGGCCACCATTGATGCCGGGTTACGCGGCGATCTGCCGTTACTGATGGGGATTGTGTTGTTCAGTACCGTACTGGTGTTCATTGGCAATTCGCTGTCTACTTGGCTTGTCCGTATGTTGAACCGTGCTCTGGAGCGACCCGATGCTCTATAACCCGACGCCGACGCTAATTCGTCTTTTGTTCTCTTTTAGCTGCCTGTTATTCATTGCAGTGTATGGTGCCGCAATGCTGGATAACCCGTTGAGCGTTAATCTGCTTGCCCGTCATCTTCCACCTGATGCGATATACTGGTTTGGCACCGATAACCTCGGTCGCGATCTGTGGGTCCGTTGTTTTCAGGGGGCACTAACCAGTCTGCAAATTGGTATTGGTGCGGCGTTGTGCAGCGGTTTCATTGCGTTAATGATGGCGGCGGTTTCGCGCATACATCCGCGTCTGGATGTACTTATGCGTCTGATTACTGATGCCATGCTATCAATGCCGCATCTGCTGTTGCTTATTTTGATCTGTTTTACGTTGGGCGGCGGGAAAAACGGGGTAATCATGGCGGTTGCACTAACGCACTGGCCGCGTCTGGCGCTGATCCTGCGTGCTGAAGCGCAGCGCGTGGCCCACAGTGACTATCTGACGTTGACCTGGCGTCTGGGACACGGCCATTTTTACTGCTGGCGGCATCACTATCTACCAGCGTTGTTACCCCAGTGGTTAACCGGGACATTGCTGATGTTTCCCCATGCGGTGTTACACAGCGCGGCGTTAAGCTTCCTCGGTTTTGGACTGGCACCGCATGAACCGTCGCTGGGCCTGCTGCTGGCGGATGCGCTGAGGTTTATCAGTCATGGTGATTGGTGGTTAGTGCTGTTTCCAGGACTGATGCTGTTCAGTCTGGTGATGTTATTCGATCAGCTCGCAAGGGCGGTGCATCGTTTATGGTTACGAGGTGACGCATGTTGAGTTTAAGGCAGGTCTCGCTGGACGTGGCGCGTTATCGTTGGTACGGCGCGAAAAACTGGACTTCGCTGTTGCAGGATATCTCTTTCGACGTAGCGCCTGGTCAGATGGTGGCGCTAGTTGGGGGAAGTGGCGAAGGTAAGAGCCTGTTGCTGCAATGTTTGCTCGATCTCTTACCAGACAATTTGCGTTTCAACGGCGTTATTACCCTGGAAGGTAAAACGCTGGGCAGTGATGATATTCGCAAATGTCGTGGTAATACCTTCAGCTACGTCCCGCAAGGTATTCAGGCACTTAACCCGCTGCTCTCGATTGAAAAGCATCTGCGCAGGGCATGCCAGCTTTCTGACCAGCAATGGAATGCCGGAAAAATTGACCGATTACTCCAGCGTAGCCGACTGGAAAGTCGCGTATTAGATGCTTTTCCGCGCCAGCTTTCAGGCGGTATGGCAAAACGTGTTCTGGCTTGTCATGCGTCTCTGAGTCAGGCTCGCTATATTCTGGCGGATGAAATTACCGCCTGGCTTGATGCACCTCTCGCTAATCAACTGCTTGAACAGTTGCGTGAGCAATGTGAGCAAGGGGCTGGCGTTTTATGGGTAACGCATGACCTCACGCTGGCGGCCCGCCATGCGGATCGTATTGTCGCGCTGCATCAGGGAAGGGTGTCGGATAACGTCAGCCGGGAACAGCTGTTACGCGGAGAGATTAGCGAACACCTGCAACGACAATGGCGGGCGCTGCCTGAAAGAAATCAACTTTTTGGAGAGCGCGATGCTGTGCTGTCGTGATGTAACAATCTGTCAGGGGGAAAAGGTTCTGTGGCAAAATCTGACCTTTTCTCTACGCCCTGGAGAACGTATTGGGATTTGTTCGCCCAGCGGAACCGGCAAAACGACGTTGGGACGTGTGCTGGCGGGCTGGCAAAAGCCGACCTCGGGTGACATTCTGATTGATGATCAACCTTTGCCGATGCACCAGTATTGCCCGGTGCAACTGGTGCCACAGCATCCGGAATTAACCTTTAACCCCCGACGCAGCACCGGCGATGCGGTGCATGACGCCTGGCGGCCTGGCGCAGAAATCCTTACCCGCCTGCATATCAAACCGGAATGGTTAACCCGTCGCCCTGGACAGCTTTCTGGTGGTGAACTGGCGCGAATCGCCATACTTCGTGCGCTGGACCCGCGTACCCGTTTTCTTATTGCCGATGAGATTACCGCCCAGCTCGACCCTTCCATTCAAAGAGATATCTGGGTACTGCTGCTCGAAGAATGCCAGCGTCGACCATTAGGCATGCTGATTATCAGCCATCAGCAGGCGCTGCTTGATCAGATCTGCACGCGGACGCTGCTTACGCCGTAATTTCACCCGTTCTGATAAGTAATGATATTGATTAAATTGTGATGTTATATTATAACATTTCACTCGCAAATGATTTGAGGGTGAAATTTTGGCTATTCGTTTTAAGAAACTGACAATTGCTCTGGGGATGCTTTTAGTCAGTAGTTCGGTTCTGGCGCATGGTCATCATTCCCATGGTGCGCCAATGAGTGAAACAGAACAAAAGGCGTCGGAAGGGGTATTTGATGATAACCAGGTGCAGAACAGGACGCTGACCGACTGGGATGGCATGTGGCAATCTGTTTATCCGTATCTGGTCAGCGGCGAACTTGACCCAGTATTCAAAAAGAAAGCGGAGAAAGATAAAAGCAAAACGGCAGAACAAATCAAAGCGTATTACCGTACAGGCTATGCAACCAACGTAGACACTATCGGTATTGAAAATGGCGTGATGGAGTTTCATACCGGGAATCAGGTTGCATCATGTAAATACGACTACGCCGGATATAAGATCCTGTATTATAAATCAGGCAAGAAAGGTGTACGGTATCTGTTTGAGTGTAAAGCCGCTGACAGCAAAGCGCCTAAATATGTGCAATTTAGCGATCATATTATCGCTCCGCGTAAATCGAGCCACTTCCATATCTTTATGGGAAATACCTCGCAGGCAGCCTTGCTTGAAGAGATGGAAAACTGGCCTACCTATTACCCTTATCAGTTGAAGGGAGAAGAGGTTGTGGATGAGATGCTGCACCATTAATCCGGGCTAACCTTACCTGTACACACCCGTCACCAGTGGCGGGTTTTTTAATTCATAACCTTCTCTTTCCATCACCCGATGCATTCGTTAGCATATTGTATCGCAGCAAGTGCATGTGTTTTTTCAGGAAGAGGTTAACGTGTTCGCAGAGTATGGAGTTCTGAATTACTGGACGTATCTGGTGGGAGCCATTTTTATCGTGTTGGTACCGGGGCCAAATACGATATTTGTGTTGAAGAACAGCGTCGGTCGGGGAGTGAAGGGGGGGTATCTCGCCGCAAGCGGTGTGTTTATCGGTGATGCCGTGTTGATGTTTCTGGCCTATGCCGGTGTTGCCGCATTGATCAAAACAACGCCCGTTTTGTTCAACATCGTTCGCTATCTTGGCGCGTTTTATCTGCTGTACCTCGGTGCGAAGATCCTGTATGCGACACTGAAATCGAAAGCAAGCGATGCTGCGGCCGAGGAAGTCCCGTTTGGCGCTATTTTTAAGCGAGCATTAATTCTAAGCCTGACGAATCCCAAAGCTATTTTGTTTTATGTTTCGTTCTTCGTGCAGTTTATTGATGTCAATGCACCGCACTCAGGGCTGTCATTCTTTATTTTGGCCATTACGCTTGAAGTAGTGAGCTTTTTCTATCTGAGCTTCCTTATTTTCTCCGGCGCGTTCGTGACACAGTATATTCGCACGAAGAAAAAACTGGCCAAAGTGGGTAATTCCCTAATCGGCCTGATTTTCGTTGGTTTTGCCGCTCGTCTGGCCACGCTTCAGTCGTGATGCTATCGGCCCGCTGGTTGCGGCGGGCCTTCAATATGACGCTTTGCTTTTCATTTATAATTGTAGGGTTATAACCAATAAATGGTATTTTAAATGTATATTTTGAGGCGTACCCTGTGTACAGCAGCGATTCAATAAGACTCGCTGGTTGTCGACTGGAAAAGGGAAGAAAAATGCTTCAAATTCCACAGAATCATATCCATACACGCTCTACACCATTCTGGAACAAAGAAACTGCGCCTGCCGGAATTTTCGAACGCCACCTTGATAAAGGAACTCGTGCTGGGGTTTATCCACGACTTTCGGTTATGCAGGGGGCGGTCAAATATCTCGGATACGCCGATGAACACAGTCCGGAGCCAGTAGAGGTGATGGTTATTGAAGCCGGTCAGTTTGGCGTTTTTCCGCCGGAAAAATGGCATAACATCGAAGTGATGACCGACGACACTTACTTTAATATCGATTTTTTCGTTGCCCCGGAAGTTCTGATGGAGAGTGCAAATCAACGAAAAGTCGTGCGCACCGGCAAGGAGTAAATCATGGGCAAAGCAACCTATACCGTAACCGTGACCAATAACAGTAACGGTGTTTCTGTTGATTATGAAACAGAAGCGCCGATGACATTACTGGTGCCAGATGTGGCAGCTGAAGTGGTCAAAGACCTGGTCAATACCGTTCGTTCGTACGATACCGAGAATGAACATGAAGTGTGCGGATGGTAGGCGTTAATTACTCCTACTGATTGAATACACAGAATTTTAATCTAATAACCGCACTGCGTTTTGACGGCGCCGCGCGGTTTTTTTGTCTGTGTTGAGCAAGGTGATGTCCGAAAAAAGATTCCTTAAGAATACCTTAAGAAATCCGCATTGAATGCTAATTGTCGATCATTCACAGGAGTTATGATCGCAAAATAGTAACAATACAGAACTTCGCGCTTATGAAACTGAATACCCAAATTACATTCCCCACACTTATTCTAGGACTGGTCATTGTGGCGATCCCGTTCACCGCGAACTGGAATCTTCCGCTGCTTAACGGCACTGTCGTCAGATGGATCGAAAATGGGCAGGCGCTATGGCTACTGTTTGGTGCTGTATTTACCCTTGGCTATATCCGGCCTTTATCACGCCCTGAAGGCGAGAAGCAATTTTGGCTTTGGGCAGCCGTGTGGTGGTTGGTATTGCTGGGGAGAAGCACCAGTTGGGGCCGTGACTATTTCCCGGAGCAGCCTAGACTTCTGTTCAGAGCTATCTCTGTTGTAATGATTTCCATGATTATTCTGCCGGTGCTGTTGTCGAAGCGCTTACGCCTGGATATTGTCCGACGCGTGCGTAATGAACCGCTACCGCTCTGGCTGCTGGCGATCACCGCCTGCGCATTTTTGATTTCCGATACGGTAGAGCATCATCGTCTGCTGGCTCCCATCTTCCTGCACAATGTCCAATATGGCGATATGATTGAAGAATTGTACGAACTGCCGTTTATGGCTGGCCTGTTTCTGATGAACCTCGGTTTTATGCAGCGGGATATGCAGGAGGAATCTGCCTCCATCCGCTTCAGTGAACCACACCTGGTAAAGTAATGAGATAAAACCTGAGTCTGGGTATCCAGACTCAGGTGGCGAGGGTGGGGAATTACGCAATGGCCTCACATAAGCGTGATTTCATGTCGCTATACGATTGAGCGGCATACTTTTCAGCCCATCTCTGATCGCTAATGTGCTCGATATTTACGGCACAATATTTGGTTTCCGGCGTTTTCGAGATTGGATCGAGGTTATCCTGGGTCAACTCGTTGCATGCACCAATCCACCATTGATAGGTCATATACACCGTTCCGGAATTGATACGCTTGGATACATCCGCACGGCTGATGACCTTACCCCGACGCGAGCTGACCCACACCAGATCACGATGACGGATACCCAGTTTTTCGGCATCATGGGTATTGATTTGCACATATCCTGGTTCATCAGCCAACGCTTGTAACGCTGCGCAGTTACCGGTCATCGAGCGACAGGAGTAATGCCCAACTTCACGCACGGTACACAACACCAGCGGATAATTGTCATCCGGAACTTCTGCGGGCGCTCGCCACGGTGCGGCAAACAGTTTGCCTTTGCCGTTGACGGTATCAAACTGGCTGTGCGCGTAAAGGTACGGCGTACCAGGACTATCGAGATCGGGGCACGGCCACTGAACATGCCCCATTTCCCCCATTTTCTCATAGGTCACGCCGTAGAACAGCGGGCACAGCTCGCGCATCTCATCCCAGATTTGCTGGTTATTTTGATACTGCATTGGATAGCCCATTTCGCTGGCCAGCAGGCTGATAATCTCCCAGTCACGCTTTACATCACCGGTGGGTTCAATCGCTTTCTCAAAACGCTGGAAGCCACGATCGGCGCAGGTAAAGACACCGCCATGTTCGCCCCATGAGGTGGCCGGCAGGAGGACGTCGGCCATTTCTGCTGTCTTAGTCATGAAGATATCCTGCACGACGATAAAATCGAGCGCGTTAAACCCTTCGCGAACCAGGCCCAGGTCCGCCTCGGTTTGCAGCGGATCTTCTCCCATGATGTAGTAGGCTTTTATTTTGCCTTCGATAGCAAGGTGAGGAACTTCGGTGATGCGCGTTCCAACCTTGTCATCCATCTGATTAACGTCAATGCCCCATGCGCTGGCGAATTTTTCCCTGACGGCGGAATCGGTCACGTCCTGATACCCCGGGAACTGGTTAGGTAGTACCCCCATATCGCACGCTCCCTGCACGTTATTTTGCCCGCGAACGGGGCCAACGCCGACGTTAGGGCGACCCAGATTCCCGGTCAACAACGCCAGGCTCGACAAACCGCGAACCACATCAACGGCCTGACCAAACTGGGTGACGCCCATCCCCCACATTACGGTTGCCGATGGTGCTGCGGCAAATGTACGCATTGCCTGACGAACCTGCTGTGCGGGAATGCCGGTCAAATGTTCAACGGCTTCAGGCGCATAGTCCTTAACGGTTTCCCAGTATGTTTCCAACCCTTCCGCATGCTTTTGCACATACTCGCGATCGTAGAGTTGCTCTTCGATAAGAACATGACCAAAGGCATTAACCAGCG
The DNA here is from genome assembly GCF_016894305.1 of Citrobacter sp. B72. Lineage (NCBI taxonomy): Bacteria > Pseudomonadati > Pseudomonadota > Gammaproteobacteria > Enterobacterales > Enterobacteriaceae > Citrobacter > Citrobacter sp. B72. Next base: position 2,881,545 of record NZ_CP069801.1, on the reverse strand, counting down.
CCATGTTGCAACCGTTTTTCAACTGCAAATGTTGGTCAGCAATACGGGCGGTTTCAATACGACGTGGGTCGCAGACAATGATTTTTGCGCCATTCTGGCGAGCTTTAATCACTCGTCGGGCCACGATTGGGTGTGAGTCCGCGCAGTTATAACCAAAGATGAGCAGGCATTTTGAGTTTTCAATCTCGCTGATGGAGTTGCTCATTGCGCCATTGCCCAGCGTTTCCTGTAAACCGGCAACGGAAGGACCGTGACAGACACGGGCACAGCAGTCGACATTATTGGTATTGAGCACCCCACGGGCGAATTTTTGCATCACGTAGTTGGTCTCATTGCCTGTTCCCCGGGAGGAACCTGTCGTCATGATGGCGCGAGGACCATAGGTATTTTTGATTTCAGATAAGCGTTTAGCGGTGTAACGAATGGCTTCATCCCAGCTAACGGGCGTGAATTTGCCACCTTTTTCATAACGGATCATCGGGCGAGTCAGACGGGGAGTCAGAAGGCGGGTGTCGTTAAGAAAGTCCCAACCATAATAGCCTTTCAGGCATAACTGATTTTGGTTCGTTACACCCTCTGCGGCTTCGGCGCGGATGATTTTGTTATTTTCGACAACAAGCTTGAGCTTGCACCCGGCCCCACAGTATGGGCAAACACTGGTGATTTTTTTCATCAATAACAGACCTGTTAAATGCTGAAATAGCGCGAATTGTAGACGCAGCCGCGCGATAAGCACCGCGGACTACGATTTGTCGTAGCGACGGGTTGTTTAAGCATAAAGTGTGCCAGAAGTGAAAACCCAGCAATAACGGGGCTGACGGCAAAAGTGTTAAGCATAATGACTGACGATTCGACATTAATGACGAGGAGCGGCAAAAATTTAGCCTGCCGGTCAGCAGTCATAACCTTATGAAACATCGGAAAAAGATGAAAATATGAAGTGATGACGATCACAAATTTTAATTTTTCAGCGCTATGCTATGCTTTTATACAACGAGTGAATCGTTAATTTAAAAACATAAGTGAGGAAAATTATGGGCATTATTTCATGGGTGGTTTTCGGTCTTATCGCTGGGATTTTGGCAAAATGGATTATGCCGGGTAAAGATGGCGGCGGATTCTTTATGACCATTATCTTAGGGGTTGTCGGTGCGGTAGTGGGTGGCTGGATCAGTACCTTCTTTGGTTTTGGTAAAGTTGATGGTTTCAACTTCGGCAGTTTCGTCGTAGCGGTTATCGGTGCGATTGTGGTGTTGTTTATCTACAGAAAAATCAAAAGCTAAGTAAACATACAGACAATAGGGGCCACTGAGAAGTGGCCTTTATTTTGGTTACCACCACCCCAGTTCCGTGCCCAGAACCACGATGATCGCCACGCCAATCATAATAATCGTTGTTTTTTTCATCGTTATGCTCCCGGCGCAGCGTAGCCGCCAATAAAAAACCAGGATAAGAAAACGACAGCGGAAATGAAAATAATGACAGGGAAAATAATACCGAGTCGCATACGATTATCTACCAGAGTTATTTAAAGACGAGCCAGCATAGCAGGGCTTAATGTACGACAAAAGGGGTTTTATCCTGACGCTTTTTATCCTGATACATTGCGCTGTCTGCAAGATGAAGCGCACAGTTTACATCAGTCTCCAGCGGATCAATTTCCACCACACCCAGACTGGCACCAGGATAATACAGATGAATGTCACCCAGGTGGTAGTCACCGCAAATCTGCTGTTGCAGCTGATTTTTCACCTGCTGCAGACGCATAAGCTGATCAAGTTCATCTTCCGCTGACAGGCGAACGACTAAAAATTCGTCGCTGCCCAGTCGACCGAGAATGTCATTATCACTACATTCACGGAGCAGGCGCTGCCCAATCTGGATCAGGAACTGGTCACCAACCTCGTGGCCAAAGCGGTCATTGATCAATTTGAAATCATCCAAATCGATATAGGCGACAACTATCTTCTGCCTGAGGTGACGGGCAAGCGAAAAAAGGGTCTCCACATTTTCAAAAATTGCGCGCCGGTTCGGTAACCCGGTCAGCGCATCAGTGTAGGAGTGAGCAATCAGCGCGGCGTTCGCTTCACGTAACTGAGCAACCAGCGACTCTTTTTGAATCGACTGGGCGATCAGACCGGCAAACAGATGTAATACTTGTTCTCCACGTTGGCTCAATGCCTGCTGCTGGCGACTGGTAGCGCAGAGCGTTCCGTAAAACGTTCCGTCGGGAAGATGAACGGGAGTGCTCAGAAAGGTGGTGATGTCCAGTGCGCGAGCGGCGGTACATTCCGGCCAGCGTGCGGGCACGTTGTCACTGTACAGACAGTTTTCCTCAATAGCACGTTTGCACAGCGTTTCATCCCACGGCACGGATAGCCCTTCGGGGATCTGCATTTGGCGGCTATTACGCGCATACAGAATATGCTGCAGACGGGCATCCAGATCGACCTTGGTCAGGTAGGTCGATTCCATCTCAGTCACCATCTCCAGCATCTCCAGAAGTTGCCGAACCAGACTTTCAACAGACTGCTCCGTGGCTAAGGATTGTGAGACTCTGGCAAGGATCATGTCCGACATGAGATGTAAATGCTCCTGAGTAATGACTGGGCTGACGTTGCCCGCATGATAGAACATCAAGGTGAAAGATGAAACACGCCATCCAGCTCAGAATGTAAACATAAAATGGATAGCTGGCAGGAAAACATGGAGATAGATGGAAAGTCGGGGTAACCTGCCAGGATAAGGTTTTTAACAGGAGTAAATATGAAACTGGCATCTATTGTTTTGCCCGGCTTGCTGGTGCTGGCGGGGTGTACCACGGAACCGGAAGCGCCTGTGCCACCGAAAGTTGGCATGGCGAATCCAGCATCGGTGTATTGCGAACAAAAGGGCGGCTCGTTGATTGCGGTGCAGACTCCGCAAGGTGTTAAGTCTGACTGCAAACTACCCAACGGGGAAGTGATTGATGAATGGTCACTCTGGCGTAGAGATCATCCGGCAACGGCCAAGTAATACGCGGTCAGCATTGACGTAGCCACTCAGCGAGCACCAGCGCGTGGTTTTGCTGGGTATTCTTCGCCGCATACAGTAGCGTTAAGGTTTGCTGCTGGGCAATCTCTGCGAGGCGCTTTCCTTCCTGCTGCTGTTGGGCCAGCTCTGCGCGATATTGCTCGGAAAAGTTTGAAAAATCGATCAGTTCTGCGTGGAATGCTTTGCGCAATTCAGAAGATGGCGTCAGCGTTTTATTCCATTCGTTGAAAGCAAGGTCAGTCTTTTTTATCCCGCGTGGCCACAACCGGTCGACTAACACGCGATAACCATCGCTTTTTTCTGCCGGGTCATACACGCGTTTACACTGAATCTTCATCTCTTCATCCGCTCCTTTCAGCTACCGCTCAGGTATTGCTCATCGATTTTATTATGGTTAAATAAGATCGTAAAACGTGACCATTATAGCATTTTGCCCACCCTGACTCCCAATTTAAGGGATTGTGATACCACTAAAAAGTCGGTAGGCTGAGGCTCCTTATGCTGTCCCTTATTGTCAGGACACAAGGAAAGCTTAATGGAAATTTCCCCAATTAAAGATACGCTTCGCATTGCGCTGGTGGGTGATTATAGCCCCGATATTGTGGCGCACCAGGCTATTCCCCTTGCTATCGATGATGCTGCCGCCGTCCTGGAATTGGTGGCTGATTATGACTGGCTAACTACATCTGATATCAACAGCAGTGAGGACTTGATTGGCTATGATGCCATCTGGGTCGTTCCAGGCAGTCCATATCGCCATCTTGAAGGGGCGCTGATAGCGATACGCTACGCGCGTGAAAACAGCATCCCATTCCTGGGTACCTGCGGCGGCTTTCAACATGCGATTCTGGAGTACGCCCGCAACGTGCTGGGTTGGCGCGACGCCGCCCACGCCGAGACTGACACCACGGGTCGGATGGTGATAGCACCATTGACCTGCTCGCTGGTAGAAAAAACGGATGATATTGAGCTGCGGGCCAATACGCTGATTGCCAAAGCCTACGGGCGGGATGTTATCACCGAGGGATATCACTGCAACTATGGCGTATCGGAGGATTTTGCCGCCGAGCTTGAAAGCGGCGATCTTCGGGTGACCGGTTGGGATGAGGCTGGTGATATTCGTGCCATTGAGCTGGTGACGCATCCATTTTATGTTGGCACACTCTTTCAGCATGAACGTGGCGCGCTGGCGGGTAAACCCGTGCCGTTAGTCCAGGCGATGCTGCGCGCCGCGCGCGGATAAAAAAACGGGCAGGTTGTCCACGGACCTGCCCTGTGCATTATGCGCTCGCGATCTCCCGATTACGCCCCGCGCACAGACCAAATACCGCCATCAGCATCGCTAACACGGCGACACCCGCTAATGGAATCAGCCAGCTATCGTTGAGGTCGTGAATTTTCCCCATCAGCGGTGGTCCGCAGGCCGCCAGTAAATATCCGACAGACTGTGCCATGCCGGAGAGGGCCGCAGCCTGATGCGCTGAGCTTGCGCGCAGGCCAATAAAGGTCAAGCCGAGGATCATCGTCGCGCCTGAGCCAAAGCCAAACAGGATGGTCCATAGCAATGCCTGGTCGGGCATTATGGCGAATCCCGCCGCGCCGACGGCGCACATTAATGAAACCAGAGCGGCGATGGCGCGCTGATCCTTAAATCTGTTCAGGACGAGAGGAATCAATAATCCCGGCGCGGCGGTCGCCAGCTGCAGTAAACCATGCAGCGAACCGGCCTGCGCCTCGCTGTAGCCGTGGCTGATCAAAATGGCGGGCAGCCAGCCGATGATGACGTAGTAGATAAGCGAATTGATCCCCAGAAACAGCGTCACCTGCCAGGCGAGGCTGGAGCGCCAGATCGCGCGGGAATGCAGAGCGCGCGAGTTGCTCAAGCTGGCATTGGCCGTCTGGCGGCATTGGGGTAACCAGATGATCAGTGCCAGTAGCGGAAAGGCCATCAGTACCATCAGCGCACCGCGCCAGCCAAACCCGTTCAACGCCAGCGGTACCACAATGGCGGAACCCAGTGCCGCTGCCGCGCCCATGGTCAGCGAGTATGCGCCAGTGAGTTTCGCCACATGCTGAGCAAAATCACGCTTAATCAGTCCGGGTAAAAGCACATTTCCCAAGGCGATTCCGCAACCAATGATCGCGGTGCCGCTAAACAGGAACCCTGGTGAAGGCAGCGAACGTATCACAATACCCGCGCAAATGAGTAGCATAGCGACAAACAGGCTGCGTTCGATACCCCAACGGCGCGCAACGGCAGCAGCCAGAGGTGAAACCAGTGCGAAAGCCAGCAGTGGCAGCGTGGTCAGAAGCCCCGTCTGGGCGGTACTCAGACCGTAGTCGGCGCGAATTGCATCCAGTAACGGGGCTGCACCGGTAAAGGTGACGCGCAATGTGGTGGCAATCATCAGGATCCCCGCGATCAGCAATGCTGCGCTCTTGCCACGGGAGGAAGGTGTATTTGTCATTTTTTTCTCATATAGTCAGGCGAGGCGATACCTTAGCGTTTTTACTCAATGGATGAATCAAGCTAAAATGACAGTTTATCGCTTAAATCGGACATTTTTATGTTAGGACTGAGGCTGGATGGATACGAACCCGATCTTCACCACGATGCGGCGGTGGCGTTTTGTATTCAGGCCCGGGAAGATGAACTTTTCAGTCCGTTGCATCAGCACCGTAAAGGCCAGTTGATTCTGGCATTGCATGGCGCGATCACCTGTGAGGTTGAGAATGCTATGTGGATGGTGCCCCCGCAATATGCGGTGTGGATCCCCGGTGAAATTCCACACAGCAACCACGTTACCGTTGGCGCGCAATTGTGCTTTTTGTTTATTGAGCCGCAGGCCGTCGTGATGCCCGATCGTTGCTGCACGCTGAAAATTGCTCCGTTGTGCCGGGAGCTTATTCTGGCGCTGGCATCTAAAACGGATGCCCAACGGCTGGAGCCGGCAACCCAGCGGCTGACGCAAGTGTTGTTTGATGAACTGCCGCAGCAACCCCAGGAGCAAATGCAGTTGCCGGTTTCCGATCACCCGAAAATTCGCAGAATGGTCGCAACGATGGCGAGAGAGCCTGCACAATGGCAGACGTTGGGACAATGGGCCAGCGTATTTGCGATGAGTGAACGTAACCTTGCTCGCCTGGTCGTCAAAGAAACGGGGTTGAGTTTTCGCCGCTGGCGTCACCAGCTCCAGCTGATTCTGGCGCTGCAGGCGTTAATTGATGGTCGCAATGTACAACAGGTCGCGCAAATGCTCGGGTACGATTCGACCACGGCATTTATCACTATGTTCAAAAAAGGCCTGGGACAGACACCAGGCCGTTATCTGAACGGGCTGGCTACTGCTTCCCAACAATCAATGAGACCAGACCTGCCGCAATAAGCGGCCCCACTGGCACACCACGAAACAGCGCCACGCCCAGTACCGTGCCCACCAGTAAACCAGCAACAAGCTGAGGCTGACTACCCATTAGCGTAACGCCGCGTCCGCCAAGCCAGGAGACAAATACCCCAACGGCAATAGCAACCAGTGATTTCCAGTTCACAAAGGAGTGGATGAGCGTGGAGGGCGGTAACGTTCCGCTGGCGATCGGCGCCATGACGCCAATGGTCAGAATTATAATCCCGACGGTCAGGCCCTGTTTTTCAATCCAGGGAAAGAAGGTATTCAGTGGGGTAACACGGACTATGATCAGCACCAGAATTGAAACAGCGACAGTGGTGTTGTGGCTGACAAAGCCCAGAGCTGCCAGTCCGAGCAGGATCAGCAGAGTGACATCAAACATCGTAGTTTCCTTGCCAAAAGAAAAAATAAGCCTGCTTACTGTACGCGTAAATGCGTGACGGAACAGGCTTTTTTTAATGATTATGATTTTTTTGGGCTAACGCACGAAGCGATGTTTTTTACTGCTAACTTGTGCAGTTATTGTTCTCTGCGGAACGGGATTAATTCTGGTTGCGCGATGCGCAGGTAATCTGCGGTATCCATGATCACGGATTTTTCCAGCATTCCGGCATTGAACGCAATTTCATTAAAACGCTCAAACAACAGCGGGTCGGCGACCAGCTTGAGGTTCGGATGAAAACTAAACGGTGGGATAGCACCAAATACGCAGCCAGTCAGTTCATCTACCTCCGCCGGGCTGGCAAGTGACGCTCTCAACCCGCCAATATGGCTGGCCAACAGGCTCAGGTCGGCCTGCTGATCGGCAGAGAGGATCGCCAGAACATGCTGATTGACGCCGTTGCCTTTTACTTTGCAGACCAGCGCTTTTGCACCCTGACCCAGTGCGGTACCGCGAATTTCAGAGACAGCTTCACATTTGCCTACGGCTTCATGGCTGACTACGCGGTAGGTCGCACCGTGTTCTGACAACAGGGAGATTAAACGCTGGTGCGTTGCGTTTCCTTTGTTTACTTCCGTCATGACTTACTCCTGGTACAACAATGAAAATCCTGTCAAAAAAGTAATTACGCATCGGTGCGTTTTTTCTGTTTGTTCAGGTAGAGCTGTGCATCAGATGCTTTGTAGGCATCATCAATGGTGTCGTTTGGCTGCATATTATAAATCCCGACAGAGAAGCTGATTGATCTATCTTGCGCAATAATTTGTAAGTTATAGCGAATCCTCTCCAGCAGGCGGGGCGTTAATTCACTGGGGTGATCGATGAGGATAATGCAAAACTCATCGCCACCGAGGCGGATGGCATAGTCACTTTTGCGAATGGACGTTTGAATAGCTTTGGCCAGGAGGGTGATAATGCGATCGCCTTCCTTATGCCCCAACGTATCATTAATAACTTTTAGTTTGTCGCAATCAATGGCGATAAAGGTCACGAGCGTTCCCGTGTTCACCAACTGTTGCAAACGCTGCTCAAGCGCTGGCGTTAAAATTTTACGGTTGTAGAGCCCTGTCATCGCATCACTGACGTTTTCCCGTGTGACGTTGTGATACAAGCGAAAATGCGTTCTAACCATATTCAGCAGCAATATCGTTGCCAGTAGATAGAAGGCGAATATCTTCCAGGAAGAGACAAGAAAGTACATAACATCAAGTGAGAGGGTGATACGTATACCGCCAGGTATGTCCTTCTCATAGTGAACGTAGCGGAATAGATTGGTCTCACTTTGGTGAACGTGGATCTCTTTACCTGAGCTGATATCAGAGAGCGTCACGTTAAGATAGCGCCAGACCAGAGGACGATCGCTGGTATAGAAAATATTCTTTAAATTCTCTTTGTTGATGTCCACCATCACCACGCCTTTTAGCTTACCGGCATAGTAGACCGGGGTTAAAAAGCTCATCACCTTTTTCTCGGTCAGGTTATCCTCATAAATGCTGGAAATCACCGTGCGGCCGGTGAAAATACCGTCAATATCATTCTGATCGATGCCCAGCGAGCCTTTTTGCAAAAATGTCCAGTTGTGTATCGCAAATTTCCGTGAGTCGATCAGATTATAAAAATAGACGTAGTTATTCTTGAGATCGACGTAGTAGCGAAATTTATACTCCAGCGTTCCTAATCCCTGACCGTAATCTTTTTGCAGGCGATTGACGTTCACCGCCCGGTCAAAAGAGGGTAAGAGGAATACGTCTTCGAGTTGCCCGCTACATTTGGTTGAGGTGGTCTGAAGCGTACCGTGTAATGGCAGGTAATTATGCGTTGTGAGATTGAGCCCATGTGTACCGTTAACGCTATCGAAAGCATCGCAGAACGCTTTTTGTTGTTCGACAGATGCGGGTTCCTTAGGGGATGAAAAGGTGCGCATCAGATGGGCTGCAATACTCTGATTGGTGTACTTATCATAGAGAAAGGAGGAGTCGGCTTTCTCATTGATATAGCGCATATAGGCATTCATTGCCTTATCACTGGCAATGAGTTCATAAACCAAAAAAGAAGATGTCAAAACAATAACGCTGACTGAGATAAAGAGCCTGAGCGCTTTATGATGCAACTTCATAATGAATTACAGCCCATAGGTTAGAGATGCGATTTTACCACATGCTCCACATTCGCTCTAACGAAGCGGCGGGATAAACCATTGCAAAATGTCACGATCATGATACAGGGTAATGTAATCAGCCGAAGCCGAAGCCTCGGCCGAAAGTGGTCGCTTAATTATTGCTGGTGGTACTTTGCTTATGAAACAGTTCGCGGAATACCGGGTAAATATCATCCTGGTCGCGAATATGTTGCATTGCAAAGTTATCAAAGGTTGATTGCAGATGTTCGTATTCACGCCATAAGGTTTGGTGAGCACGGCGAGTGATTTCGATATAGCTGTAATAGCGGACCACTGGCAGCAGCTTTTTCGCCAAAATCTCATGACACAGCGGTGAATCATCAGCCCAGTTATCACCGTCCGATGCCTGTGCAGCATAGATGTTCCACTGGGCAGGGTTGTAGCGCTCTTTCACCACTTCATCCATTAACTTCAGCGCACTGGAGACAATGGTTCCCCCGGTTTCCTGAGAGTAGAAGAACTCGTGCTCATTCACTTCTTTCGCCTGGGTATGGTGGCGAATATAAACCACCTCCACGTTCTTATAGGTCCGGCTTAAGAACAGATACAGCAGGATATAAAAACGTTTAGCCATATCTTTGGTCGACTGATCCATTGAACCAGAGACGTCCATCAGGCAGAACATCACCGCCTGGCTGGAAGGATCGGGGCGTTTTTCATAATTCTTGTAGCGTAAATCAAAGGTGTCGATAAATGGCACGCGTTCGATTTTTGCCCGTAGTTCAGCAATCTCTTTGCGTAACCGTTCCTCTTCCAGCAACTGCGCTGGTTCGCTTTTCGCGATGGTTTCCAGATCCGCTTCGAGAGCATGCAGTTCGCGACGCTTACCCGCTGTCATCGCCGTGCGGCGCGCCAGTGAGTTTTGCAGGGATCGCACCACGCTGATGTTGGCAGGCACACCGTTAGAGGTAAAACCTGCCCGGTGCGTTTTGTACTCCGTTAACTGACGCTGCTGATTCTGCTTCAGGTTAGGAAGTGCTAAATCTTCGAACAACAGATCGAGATATTCATCTTTAGAGATCTGAAAGACGAACTCATCCTGACCCTCACCATCCTGGCTGGCCTGGCCTTGTCCGCTTCCTGAACCGCCACCGCCGCCCTGTGGGCGTTCAATGCGGTCATTCTGCACAAAATGGTCATTACCCGGATGCACGCGATGGCGCAGGCCACCACGTCCCTGATGAAACATTGGTTCGCTAATATCATCAGTCGGAATAGAGACAGATTCGCCGCTATCCACATCAGTCACCGAACGCTTGTTAATGGCCTCGGAGATCGACTGTTTAATTTGCGATTTATAACGGCGTAAGAAGCGCTGGCGGTTTACCGTGCTCTTGTTTTTGCCGTTAAGACGCCGGTCAATAAACCAGGTCATAAGCCCCCCGTACTGCCAACTGTTCGCCATGTCTGTAAGTGCCGGATGGCGCTGGCGCTATCCGGCCTACGGAACATTGTTTTGCAAGCCCGGTAAGCGCATGCGCCACCGAGCACTTGTGTTAAGACGATTTACGTACGCGCAAATACCATTCGCACAGTAAACGCACCTGTTTACGCGTGTAGCCTTTTTCCATCATACGGTCGACGAAATCGTCGTGTTTTTTCTGCTCGTCAGTCGAGGTTTTAGCATTGAACGAAATGACCGGCAGCAGCTCCTCGGTATTGGAGAACATTTTCTTCTCAATAACCGTGCGCAGTTTTTCGTAACTGGTCCAGTTTGGATTGCGACCGCTGTTATTCGCTCTGGCACGCAGAACAAAGTTGACGATCTCGTTACGGAAATCTTTCGGGTTACTGATACCCGCCGGTTTCTCAATTTTCTCCAGTTCTGAGTTCAGCGACTCGCGGTCAAACAGCTGACCGGTATCCGGGTCGCGATACTCCTGATCCTGAATCCAGAAATCCGCATAAGTGACATAACGGTCGAAAATGTTCTGTCCGTATTCGGAATAGGATTCGAGATAAGCCGTCTGGATCTCTTTGCCGATGAATTCAGCATATTTCGGGATCAAATAGCCTTTCAGAAACTCAAGATAACGCTCAGCTTGCTCCTGCGGGAACTGTTCACGTTCGATTTGCTGCTCCAGTACGTAAAACAGATGTACCGGGTTAGCAGCCACTTCGGCATGGTCAAAGTTAAAGACGCGAGAGAGGATCTTAAACGCGAAACGCGTGGACAGACCGTTCATTCCCTCATCAACCCCGGCGTAATCCCGATACTCCTGATAGGATTTCGCTTTCGGATCGGTATCTTTCAGGCTTTCGCCATCGTAAACGCGCATCTTCGAGTAAATGCTCGAGTTCTCAGGTTCTTTCAGGCGAGAAAGAATAGTGAAACGAGAGAGCGTTTCCAGTGTGCCCGGTGCGCAAGGCGCATGGGTCAGCTCACTGTGGTTAAGCAGTTTTTCGTAAATTTTGATCTCTTCAGAGATACGCAGGCAATAAGGCACTTTGACGATGTAAACACGGTCAAGGAACGCCTCATTATTTTTGTTATTACGGAACGTTACCCATTCGGACTCGTTCGAGTGGGCAAGAATAATCCCGTTAAACGGCAGGGCAGAGATACCTTCTGTCCCGTTGTAGTTTCCTTCCTGGGTGGCGGTCAGCAGAGGATGCAGCACTTTAATCGGTGCTTTAAACATCTCAACGAATTCCATAATCCCCTGGTTTGAGCGGCACAGTGCCCCCGAATAACCGTAGGCATCAGGATCGTTCTGGGCGTGGTGTTCGAGTTTACGAATATCCACTTTCCCGACCAGCGCAGAAATATCCTGGTTGTTTTCATCACCAGGCTCCGTTTTGGCGATTGCGATCTGCTCCAGAATAGACGGCCAGACTTTGACGACGCGGAATTTTGTAATGTCCCCGCCAAAATCGTGCAGACGTTTCGCAGCCCAGGGCGACATGATCGTACCGAGATAGCGACGCGGGATCCCATACTCTTTTTCCAGGATCTGCGCGTCTTCCTGCGGATTAAACAGGCATAACGGATGATCGTTGACCGGGCTACGTTCGCCATTGGCACTCAGGACATAAATCGGTACTCTCTGCATCAGCGACTTCAGCCGCTCAGCAAGAGATGATTTCCCCCCTCCCACAGGCCCCAGCAGATACAGAATCTGCTTCTTCTCTTCCAGACCCTGAGCCGCATGTTTCAAATAAGAAACAATTTGCTCAATGGCGTCTTCCATGCCGTAAAACTCTTCAAAGGCGGGATAGCGTGCAATTACCCGATTCGAAAAGAGTCGAGATAGTCGAGGTTCGTGGGCAGTGTCGACCATGACAGGCTCACCAATAGCCATTAATAGCCGCTCTGCCGCGTTGGCATAAGCACTGCGATCTTGCCGACAAGTGGTAAGAAACTCCTGCAGCGTGAACTCTTCGTCCTTGGCAGCTTCATAACGCTGGCGATAGTGATCGAATATATTCATGGTATGCCGTCCTTTCGTTTTTTAGCACATGTTAAGAGCCGTTCATATGAATAGTAGAGGCCCCTGAAGAGGTAAACTGAACGACGTTTCTGCTGAAGAAATAAGCAACTCTCATGCCATTTTAGTGGTCAGGAGATCAACGTATTCGGTGATACACCTTCTAAAATTAAGCGTAGATGGCATTTGCAAAACTTGCCTGTGTGCGCAAATGAATTTCAATGGCATATCAATAACTCATCAGCAAAAAAAGCACATCTTATGTAAAGAATTGGAGCGGGATTCATGCGGTGTTCATCGTCCTGCAAGCAAAATGTCATCACTCGCTGAGAAATTAGGGGGTTACATTCTGGGGCGAATACGTAAAATAGTTGGGCTGAAGCGTATTGGCGGTTACACTTTGACCGCTACACATTTGAATAAGGAATTATGGATTGTGACCAAACTCAAACTTCTGGCACTTGGCATCCTTGCCGCAACCGCAGTTAGCACCGCACAGGCTGAAAGCCAGTGGACTGTTGGCGCGGGTGTCGGCGTGATTAACAGCCCATACAAACAGTATGACCGCGATGTTTACCCTGTTCCGGTTGTCACCTATGAAGGCGATAATGTCTGGTTCCACGGCTTGGGTGGCGGCTACTATCTGTGGAATGACACGGCAGATAAGCTTTCCATCATGGCGTACTATGATCCGACGCATTTCAAGCCGGGTGATAGCGATAGCCATGCTTTGCGCCAACTCGACAAGCGTAAAAGCAGCTTGATGGCTGGCCTCTCGTATGTACATAACACCCAGTATGGTTTCCTGCGTACTGCACTGGCGGGTGATACTCTGGATAACAGCAACGGCTTTATCTGGGATCTGGCCTGGCTCTACCGTTACACCAATGGTGGGCTGACTCTGACACCGGGTATCGGTGTGCAGTACAGCAGCGAAAACTACAACGACTATTATTATGGCGTGTCCAATCACGAGTCTCGCCGCAGTGGTCTGAAAAGCTACAACGCTGACGATGGATGGGATCCGTACCTGGAGTTGACCGCGAGCTATAACTTCATTGGAAACTGGAACGTATACGGAACTGGCCGTTATGTGCGCTTGAGTGATGAAGTGAAGGACAGTCCGATGGTCGATAAGTCCTGGTCTGGCATCTTCTCAGTGGGTGTGACCTACAAGTTCTGATGACATTCAGTGTTGAACACAAGCCCGCAGACATGCGGGCTTTTTTGTGCGCTACCGATATGAATATTGATCTAAAACATGAGATTTCATCTTTTGTGCTGATTTGACATTCTGTCAGGCTACAACGAATTTTTAACGTATTATTCCTGTCGCTGTTACTAAAAATAAACCTCTCATTTTACTAGCCTGGTATCTATTCTTTTTTGCATGAGGTAATATCGCCATGCCTTAATGATTTATTGTTCTGGGCTGTCGTTTTCTGGGGTCATAATTTATTGATAATACTGTATTTTATTGTGTCACGATGCGCGAGCTATTTATTCTCAAGTGGCGTAAAGATAACTGATAACTATTTTGGCTTATTTTGAATGTTAACTTTCAGGTGAAAAAATAAAAATTAATTATTTGTTTTTATTTTACATCCTTTAGGTATTTGTCTGAAAAAATTAAAATTGACATTAAATATCCTATTGCCGATATTCATTAAACTTTAAAAGTAGTGATAGCAACTCTCGTGGTAAGGCCTTAAATATGCCATGGGGATATCTTGAGTAAAACCTGGTATAAATAATGAAAAAGTTAATCATGATAACTGTGATGGGCGGGATCCTGGCTGGATGCACCAGCGAGGCTTCACGCATGAGTGCATGCGAAAGTAAAGGGTTCAGCCGCGATGCCTGCTACATCGCCGAACAAAACCGTCAGGCGACAATCAATGCCGCGGCTGAAAAACAGGCCCTGGAAAACGCGCAAAATCTGTATAGCTCTGATGGCACCCATTCCGACCATCACCACAAACACGATAAATACTAAGGTTTAACTCATGAAGAAATTGATTATTATCGCTGCGCTGGTGGCTTCATCTGCTGCGCCTGCTTATGCTATCAGCGAAGCATATCGTCAGCAATTACAGCATGAACACAAAACTCAGGTCAGCGATGCTAATGCCCCGGTGCACGCCAGCAAAACCACACCCGTGCATGTGAATAAACTGGGCGTGGACTTTAAACGTGGTGCTGATGGCATTGCTTATATTAATGGCAAGCCTGCGGCAAATGATGAGAATAGTGCAGAAGCTCAGTCTTATAGCGCAGGTTTGATTTCCGTTATCGTCTATAAAAACGGAAAAATCAACGCTATGAAAGAGGGAAAATATTTAGGTCGGTTGAAATAACCACTTCGTAGATAAGATTTTATATTTTTTCGGCGCGGGAACATCTGCTGTTCCCGGGCTTTTTATTTCGCTCGCCTTAACGATTGGTTTCCAATCCATAATGGTGCAATTTGTGCACCCTAACAGGACACATGCACGTTGTTTTGCTTTACTGTGGTGCATTAACACAGGAGGGTGCGATGACAGCGAAACAGGTGACGTTTACAAACCAGGTATCGCTTCCTGCTATTGGGCAGGGAACATGGTACATGGGCGAGGATCCAAGCCGACGCCGGGATGAAGTGTCTGCGCTGCAGGCCGGACTGGATCTCGGCCTGCGATTGATTGATACCGCAGAAATGTACGCTGATGGTGCAGCGGAAGAGGTGGTGGGTGAAGCATTAACGGGACGGCGTGATAGCGCTTTTTTAGTCTCGAAAGTTTACCCATGGAATGCTGGTGGACAGAACGCCATTGCCGCCTGCGAAGCGAGCCTGCGTCGACTGAAAACTGATTATCTGGATCTCTATTTGCTGCACTGGATGGGCGATTTTTCATTTGCAGAGACCATCGATGCCATGGAAACACTGATTGCGCAGGGGAAAATCCGCCGTTGGGGCGTCTCAAATCTCGATTATGATGATATGCAGGCGTTATGGCAGGTTCCCGGTGGACGGGAGTGCGCAACTAATCAGGTACTTTATCATTTAGCCTCGCGCGGTATTGAATATGATTTACTGCCGTGGTGCCAGCAGCAGCAGATGCCGGTCATGGCATACAGTCCGCTGGCCCAGGCGGGACGACTGCGTGGCGATTTGCTTTCTAACTCTGTGGTGAATGACATCGCGCACGCGCACAATGTTAGCGCTGCGCAGATTTTGCTGGCATGGGTGATTCATCAGTCGGGTGTAATAGCCATTCCGAAAGCCGCAAGCGTAGCGCATGTCGAACAAAATGCCGCCGCGCTGGAGATAACGCTCTCTGTAGATGAGTTGAAGCAGTTAGATAAGGCGTATCCGGCGCCAAAAGGTAAAACCGCGCTGGATATGGCCTGATTTACCAAATGCCGATGTTCCCGCAGCTTATCAGGCCTGCGGCTGCGTGTAGTTTGTAGGCCGGATAAGGCGTTAGCCGCATCCGGCATGGTGCGTGGAACTGCCTGATGGCGCTGTGCTTATCAGGCCTGCGGCTGTATGTAGTTTGTAGGCCGGATAAGGCGTCAGCTGCATCCGGCATGGTGCGCGGAACTGCCTGATGGCGCTGTGCTTATCAGGCCTACGGCTGTATGTAGTTTGTAGGCCGGATAAGGCGTTGGCCGCATCCAGGCTCGGTGCGCGGAACTGCCTGATGCGCTGAGCTTATCAGGCCTGCGGCTGCGTGTAGTTTGTAGGCCGGATAAGGCGTTAGCCGCATCCGGCATGGTGCGTGGAACTGCCTGAGGGCGCTGTGCTTATCAGACCTGCGGCTGCGTGTAGTTTGTAGGCCGGATAAGGCGTCAGCCGCATCCGGCATGATGCGCGGAACTGCCTGATGGCGCTGTGCTTATCAGACCTGCGGCTGCGTGTAGTTTGTAGGCCGGATAAGGCATTAGCCGCATCCGGCATGGTGCGCGGAACTGCCTGATGGCGCAGCGCTTATCAGGCCTGCGGCTGTATGTAGTTTGTAGGCCGGATAAGGCGTTAGCCGCATCCGGCACGGTGCGCGGAACTGTGTTAGCGTTTAGCTACACGAATAGTCTGCGCGAGGCGAGATGGTTTTTCTTCGGTGGTTTTCTGCGGAGCGGTCGCATAAGCCGTTTCTACACAAACAAACGTTTTGTAGCCATCATCCGGCATGTCGCCCATGCTGACGGACAGCGCCGGGCCAGGGTTCCAGCCCACGACATTCAGATGGTGGTGGTGGACAACATCTATATTGCGATTCAACGCATCATCATGAATCACGCTGCACGCTTCCGGATTCAGATAGACACGATCGGTGCGGTCCGGGAAGGTCTGGATACCATCAGCCAGCACATCTTCTTTAGCATCATTCACTTTATCGATCAGGCGATCGCCAAGACCACTGACTTTCACTGCCGCAATGTCACCAATGTTGAAATAGGTATGCAGTGCCGAGGTGGTTTCAAACTCACCATGAGCTTCCAGCTCCATTTCACAGGTGGCTCCCACTTTGAAGCGAGACAGCAGACAGAACTCGTGCGGCCAAAGCTGACGCGTTTCAGCGTTGCTCTGCAGTTCAAACGTCAGCACCACGCCATTGTCGTCTTCGTTGTGCGCTTTCAGCGTCCATGGCAGGTTGCGGGCAAAACCATGCGAGGGCAGGCCCTCCTTAGCAGCCGGACCAAACCACGGCCAGCAAATTGGTACGCCGCCACGCAGCGCTACGCCGGTTTTAAACGGGGTATTATTACTTAACCACAGGACTTCCTCTTCACCATTTGGTTTCCAGGAAAGAAGATGTGCGCCCTGCAGTGCGAAAGAAGCTTTAACCTGTGGGTGATCGACAACAAGAACCTCAAGCTCATCAAGCTGACGGCGGGAGAGGACAGGGGTAATTTGTTCGATTACCGGAAGTGCAAAAATTTTATTAATCATTACGCAATCCTTTCTTCAGGCAAAAAAAAGAGCGACCTGAGTCGCTCTTACAGATTACTGTTTCATCTCAACTTATTTGGAGATGTGAGCAATCAGGTCCAGAACTTTGTTGGAGTAGCCGGTTTCGTTGTCGTACCAGGATACCAGTTTCACGAAGTTGTCGTTCAGTGCGATACCAGCTTTAGCATCGAACACGGAAGTGCAAACTTCACCGTTGAAATCGGTAGATACTACGTCGTCTTCGGTGTAACCCAGAACGCCTTTCATCGGGCCTTCGGAAGCAGCTTTGATTGCTTTCTTAATTTCTTCGTAAGAAGCAGCTTTTTCCAGACGAACAGTCAGGTCAACAACGGATACGTTCGGGGTAGGAACGCGGAACGCCATACCAGTCAGTTTGCCGTTCAGTTCTGGCAGTACTTTACCTACTGCTTTAGCTGCACCGGTAGAGGACGGGATGATGTTCTGGGATGCGCCGCGGCCGCCGCGCCAGTCTTTGTGAGACGGGCCATCAACGGTTTTCTGAGTAGCGGTGGTCGCGTGAACAGTAGTCATCAGACCTTCGATGATGCCGAAGTTGTCGTTGATAACTTTAGCCAGCGGAGCCAGGCAGTTAGTGGTGCAGGAAGCGTTAGAAACGATGTCCTGACCTTCGTATTTGTCAAAGTTAGCGCCTTTAACAAACATCGGAGTGTTATCTTTGGACGGACCAGTCAGAACCACTTTTTTCGCGCCAGCAGTGATGTGCTTACGAGCGGTTTCATCTGTCAGGAACAGGCCAGTAGCTTCAGCTACTACGTCAACACCAACTTCGTCCCATTTCAGGTTAGCCGGATCACGTTCAGCGGTAACACGGATTTTTTTACCGTTTACGATCAGATGACCGTCTTTCACTTCAACGGTACCGTTGAAACGGCCGTGAGTGGAGTCATATTTCAGCATGTAAGCCATGTAGTCAGCGTCTAACAGGTCGTTGATTGCAACGATCTCGATGTCAGAGCGTTCTTGAGCAGCACGGAAAACAATGCGACCGATACGGCCAAAACCGTTGATACCTACTTTGATAGTCATATATTCCACCAGCTATTTG
The DNA here is from genome assembly GCF_016894305.1 of Citrobacter sp. B72. NCBI lineage: Bacteria > Pseudomonadati > Pseudomonadota > Gammaproteobacteria > Enterobacterales > Enterobacteriaceae > Citrobacter > Citrobacter sp. B72. The sequence goes on along the minus strand of NZ_CP069801.1, from coordinate 2,863,036 downwards.
TTAGTGAATAAAAGGTTGCCTGTAAAATTACAAAAACCTTACGCAGCGTCAAGCGGAATCGTGTCAATCATTGCGACAAATCAATCTGCTGCCTAAGCTTTGCGCAACTGACTCGCCTCACTCTTCCTTTGGGCTTGAAACCACATGGGGTCGGCGGCCCGAATTTTAAAGGGCAATCAAGATAAAAACGTGATTCTGATCACGAATTGCAGGCTGCCATTTCGCAAGGATCAAGTTTAGAACAAAAGTTCGCACTCCGGTGTTAATGTTTTGTTAGAATCTGTCTCGCGATGTGAGTTTAGATAAAGCGAGATGTGAGCAAATGGCTAATCAACCTTCTCCAGAAGAACTGAAAAAAAATTTAACCGAAATGCAGTTCTACGTAACGCAGAATCACGGGACAGAACCGCCATTTACCGGACGTTTGCTACATAACAAACGTGACGGCATCTACCACTGTTTGATCTGCGACAATCCGCTATTTCGTTCCGAGACAAAATATGACTCTGGCTGCGGCTGGCCCAGCTTTTACGAGCCTGTCAGCGATGAGGCTATCCGTTACATAAAAGATACGTCACACGGCATGCAGCGCATTGAAATCCGCTGCGGAAACTGTGATGCACACCTGGGACACGTCTTCCCGGATGGTCCGAAACCTACCGGTGAACGGTACTGCGTTAACTCAGCGTCTTTGAACTTCACCGATGGTGAAAACGGTGAGCAAACCAAGGGTTGAAGAAACGATTCAGCAAATTATTCTACGGAGAGTGGATTTAACATGAATCTTGATGAGATGATCAACAGCATGACGCCGGAAGTTTATCAGCGCTTATCGACTGCCGTTGAACTCGGAAAATGGCCGGATGGCGTAGCGCTAACGGCAGAACAAAAAGAGAATAGCTTACAGCTGGTGATGTTATGGCAGGCGCGAAACAATATTGACGCGCAGCATATGACGATTGATACCAACGGTGAGATGGTGATGAAGAGCAAGCAGCAGTTGAAGGTTGAGTTTGGTATTACACCAGAACCGATTGCGACGTTTAAATCCTGATTACCCAGGCCCGGCAAACATCTGTGTCGGGCCTGCAGTTGATGTTATTTCTTGTTCATCATCGCCTTCAGATCGGCGAACGGGTTGTATTTCGCTTCGCCTACGGCCTTTTGCGCATCTTCTCCTGCAACCACCGTTGAACCATACTGGTCCGCTTCCGTATATTTGGAATGCTCGTGATCGTGGCAGTACAGGCACAACATTTCCCAGTTGCTACCATCTTCCGGGTTATTCGAGTGATCGTGATCGATATGGTGTACCGTCAACTCGCGCAAATTTGAATACACGAACTCACGGGAACAGCGTCCGCAGACCCAGGGAAAGAGTTTAAGCGCCTTTTCCCGGTAACCGACTTCCAGACGGGCGTAATTTTTAGGGATAAAAGCCATAAAGCTCATGCCTCCAGTAGAAATGAAGAGCTGCGCCAAAAGCTGGCGCAGCGGAATGCGCTAATCATAACCTATTGTGTCAGGCGTTGGGATCAGTGTTTGATGCCTAACGAATCGGCTAACTGCTTTGCCAACTGATTATTGTCATCCGCGCCATACTCCCAGAACATGGCGCCTGCCAACCCTTTGCTTTTGATGTAGTCGGCTTTGATCGCCACCGAACGCGGGTTTTCATAGGAGAGGGCAAAGAGTTTTTTTCCATCCGCAGACTGTACCGACAGCCACGGCACCTTCGCTTCATCATCCCAATGTTGGCTAAAGCGTTTTTGCGGATCGTTGATCAACTTCGCCACGATATCGTTGTACTTCACGTAGGTGTCTTTGCTCAGGTCGACGCCCAGTGATTTGAACAACTCAATTTGAGCTGACTCGAAATAGGGCTGGGTAGCCGGGTTTTTCTGCGCGTCAGGTTTGCTCCAGTCAATACCTGGCTCAACGGCGCGTTTTGGTACCCGTCCATAAAAGCCAATGCCCAGATTCATTTGACTCGGTTTCAGACCGGCGGCGAGATAGTTATTGACCACAAAATCGGCGCTGTACTTATCCGCCGCGGCGACCGTTGGCCATTGCGTCGAATCATACAGGTTCGAGTTGAAATACTGGGTGCCGTAAGCCATGTCGTAGGTCATCAGGTTGATGTAGTCGAGCGATGGTGCAATTGCTTTTACATCCACCCAGCTTTTCGGACTTTCTGCATTTGCGCCCACGGCGATGGTCAGCAGTTTTTTATGCCCCAATGCGGCGCGCAGTTCTGTTAGCAGCGCGGTGAAGTTAGCGCGGTCAGTCGGTTGGCTTTCGACCAGTCCCCAGGCGCCGTTAACTGGATATTCCCAGTCGAGGTCGATGCCATCCAGACCATATTTCGCAATTATCTCCTGCGCAGACTGAATAAACACCGCACGCGTTTCTTTCGTTGCTGCCGCGCCAGAGAATCCACGCGCTCCCCAACCACCGACGGAAAGCAACACTTTCAGGTTTGGATTTTGTTTACGCAGCTGTGGAATTTTCAGCAAATCATCCTGCACTTTCTGTGAAAGCCAAATCTGATGCAGTTTGCTGGCGTCTTTTAAGGCGTCATTGGTCTCGTCTTTTTCGTTGTTGTAGACAAGGCCAAACGAATAGTTGAGATGGGTTATCTGGCGAACATCCAGTTTATTGATGTCGCCACCGGGACCGGCAGTGACGTCGCCGCCACCATTAAAGTAGCCAACTGACATCAGTGAACTGGCGGAAGCAACGCTGGCGCAGAGCAGGGGTAATGCTGCCAACAAAGGCAATAGTTTCATCGGTGTTCCTCTTTGACATTTAAACAAGCAAACACGCCACGGAAATGGCGTGGCGAAAAAAACAGCACCCGCAGGTTAACAGTTTCATAACAGGAAAAATGCGAAGGGGTTCACGCCATTTTAGCGAAGCGGCAGCCACGTTCACTTGGGTTTCAGTTCATCTTTGCATTTATTTGTGATCTTGGTTGTGAAATACAGATCAAAATCTGTGTTTTAAAGATTTGGTGTTGACCTCAAAAATTATATGGATAAGTATGATGGTCACTGATGCAAAACTAAACACAAAGGAAAATTCCATGAAAGCACTGGCGAGATTTGGCAAGGCCTTTGGCGGCTACAAGATGATTGATGTTCCGGAACCTGTATGTGGTCCGGATGACGTTGTGATTGAAATTAAGGCTGCTGCTATCTGCGGCGCTGACATGAAACACTACAATGTCGACAGTGGATCCGAGCAGTTTAATTCGATTCGTGGTCATGAATTTGCGGGTCAAATTGTGCAGGTTGGCGACAAGGTTAAGGACTGGAAGGTGGGACAGCGAGTTGTGTCTGACAACAGCGGGCACGTTTGCGGCGTTTGTCCGGCCTGTGAACAGGGCGATTTTCTTTGTTGTACAGAAAAGGTGAATTTAGGTCTGGACAACAATACTTGGGGCGGTGGGTTTTCTAAATATTGTCTGGTCCCTGGGGAAATCCTCAAAATTCACCGCCATGCTCTGTGGGAAATCCCGGCAGGGGTAGATTATGAAGAGGCGGCTGTACTGGATCCTATCTGCAATGCCTACAAATCTATCGCTCAGCAATCCAAATTTCTTCCAGGCCAGGATGTGGTGGTCTTTGGTACCGGTCCGTTAGGACTCTTTTCTGTTCAAATGGCGCGCATTATGGGGGCCGTTAATATTGTGATGGTCGGGCTGGAAGAGGATGTTGCCGTACGCTTCCCGATCGCCAAAGAGCTGGGCGCGACAGCTGTCGTTAACGGTTCGACCGAAGATGTGGTTGCACGCTGCCAGGAAATCTGCGGTAAAGACAATCTGGGGCTGGTCATCGAATGCTCTGGTGCCAATATCGCCCTTAAACAATCAATCGAAATGCTGCGCCCGAATGGTGAAGTCGTTCGCGTCGGTATGGGCTTTAAACCTCTCGATTTCTCCATCAACGACATCACCGCGTGGAATAAAAGCATCATTGGCCATATGGCCTACGATTCCACATCCTGGCGCAACGCTATACGCCTGCTGGCCAGCGGCGCGATCAAAGTTAAACCGATGATTACTCACCGTATCGGCTTGTCGCAATGGCGCGAAGGGTTTGACGCCATGGTCGATAAAACCGCGATTAAGGTCATCATGACCTATGACTTTGATGAATAATCCCATTTATTAAAGGAAGGTTCCCGGATGGAACAGATAGCGAAACCGCACTGCGGCGCCAGGCTGGACAGGCTGCCTGACTGTCGCTGGCACTCATCGATGTTTGCCATGGTCGCCTTTGGATTACTGGTCTGCTGGAGTAATGCCGTCGGCGGATTAATTCTCGCGCAGTTAAAAGAACTTGGCTGGACCGATAATTCCACCACCGCCACGTTTTCCGCCATTACGACGGCGGGAATGTTTCTCGGCGCGCTCGGCGGCGGAATCATAGGCGATAAAATCGGGCGTAAAAATGCGTTTATCCTGTATGAAGCGATTCATATTATTGCCATGGTCATTGGGGCATTCTCACCGAATATGACCTTCCTGATCGCCTGCCGTTTTGTCATGGGGGTTGGATTAGGCGCGCTGCTGGTGACTCTGTTTGCCGGGTTCACCGAATATATGCCCGGCAGGAATCGCGGCACCTGGTCAAGCCGGGTCTCGTTTATCGGTAACTGGTCTTATCCGCTCTGTTCGCTGATCGCGATGGGTTTGACGCCGTTAATCAGCGCCGAATGGAACTGGCGCGTGCAGTTGCTGATCCCGGCCATACTGTCGCTGGTGGCGACCGTTATTGCCTGGCGTAGTTTCCCGGAGTCGCCCCGCTGGCTGGAATCCCGCGGACGCTACGCCGAAGCTGAAAAGGTGATGCGGGCCATTGAAGAAGGGGTTGTTCAGCAGACCGGCAAGCCGCTGCCGCCTGTGGTAATTGAAGATGACGGCAAAGCCCCGCGCACGGTTCCTTATTCGGCCTTATTAACGGGTGTGTTACTGAAGCGCGTTATTTTAGGTTCCTTTGTCCTGATTGCCATGAACGTTGTGCAGTACACCTTAATTAACTGGCTGCCGACCATATTTATGACTCAGGGGATTAACCTGAAAGACTCGATTGTCTTAAATACCATGAGCATGTTCGGTGCGCCGTTTGGGATTTTTATCGCCATGCTGGTGATGGATAAAATTCACAGAAAGACCATGGGGGTGGGCTTATTAGTATTAATCGCCGTGCTGGGATATATCTATTCACTGCAAACCAGCATGCTGCTGATTACGCTAATTGGCTTCTTCCTGATTACCTTTGTCTATATGTATGTTTGTTATGCCTCTGCGGTATATGTCCCGGAAATATGGCCGACCGAAGCAAAACTTCGCGGTTCTGGTCTGGCGAATGCGGTAGGGCGTATCAGCGGTATCGCCGCGCCTTATGCGGTGGCGGTGTTGCTTAACGGTTATGGCGTAACGGGGGTGTTTGTCCTGCTGGGTGCGGTCTCCATTATTGTCGCTGTCGCCATTGCTACCATCGGAATTGAAACCAAAGGCGTCTCTGTCGAAAGTCTCGGTATTGATGCAGTTACCAGCAAATAATATTGATGGGGAAATAAAATGAAAAATTCAAAAGCGATATTAAAAACGCCGGGCACGATGAAAATTATTGCCGCCGATATCCCGGTACCCAAAGAGCATGAAGTACTGATCAAAATTGAATACGTAGGTATTTGCGGTTCAGATGTTCACGGTTTCGAATCAGGTCCCTTTATTCCGCCAAAAGACCCAAACCAGGAAATTGGCCTCGGACATGAATGTGCCGGTACGGTGGTGGCGGTAGGAAATCGCGTCAGTAAATTTAAACCGGGCGATCGGGTGAACATTGAACCCGGCGTGCCGTGTGGTCACTGCCGCTACTGTCTGGAGGGCAAATACAACATCTGTCCTGATGTCGACTTTATGGCCACGCAGCCTAATTATCGCGGCGCGCTAACCCACTATCTGTGCCATCCGGAGAGCTTCACTTACAAGCTGCCCGATAACATGGACACCATGGAAGGCGCGCTGGTAGAGCCTGCGGCGGTAGGGATGCATGCCGCAATGCTGGCAGACGTTAAACCGGGCAAGAAAATCGTCATTCTGGGGGCGGGCTGTATTGGTTTAATGACCCTGCAAGCCTGTAAATGTTTGGGGGCTACCGACATCGCCGTTGTTGATGTTCTGGAAAAACGTCTGGCCATGGCCGAGCAGCTTGGTGCGACGACGGTGATCAACGGAGCGAAAGAGGACACCGTTGCCCGCTGTCAGCAGTTCTCCGGCGATATGGGAGCTGACATTGTTTTTGAAACTGCCGGCTCGGCGATCACCGTTAAGCAGGCTCCGTACCTGGTGATGCGCGGCGGGAAAATCATGATCGTTGGGACGGTTCCCGGTGATTCGGCGATTAATTTCCTCAAAATTAACCGTGAAGTCTCCATTCAGACCGTTTTCCGCTACGCCAACCGCTATCCGGTCACTATTGAAGCCATTTCCTCCGGGCGTTTCGATGTCAAGTCGATGGTGACGCATATTTATGATTATGAAGATGTTCAGCGCGCGTTTGATGAGTCAGTTAACAACAAATGCGAAATTATCAAAGGTGTTATTAAAGTTAACCATTAATTTATTGAAAAGGGAGAGACAACCATGCTGGCAGATATTAAATATTGGGAAAATGATGCCCAGAATAAACATTATGCGATTGCCCACTTTAACGTGTGGAATGCGGAAATGTTAATGGGGGTGATGGATGCGGCGGAAGAGTCTAAATCGCCGGTAATTATTTCATTCGGCACCGGCTTTGTGGGTAATACATCGTTTGAAGATTTTTCGCATATGATGGTTTCGATGGCGAAAAAAGCCTCAGTGCCGGTTATTACCCATTGGGACCACGGGCGCAGTATGGAAATTATCCATAACGCCTGGACTCACGGCATGAATTCACTGATGCGCGATGCCTCCGCTTTTGATTTCGAAGAGAATATTCGCCTGACTAAAGAGGCGGTGGACTTCTTCCATCCGTTGGGTATTCCGGTTGAGGCGGAGCTGGGCCACGTGGGGAATGAAACGGTTTATGAAGAAGCGCTGGCGGGCTATCACTATACCGACCCGAGCCAGGCGGCGGAATTTGTCGAGCGTACCGGCTGCGATTCTCTGGCGGTGGCGATTGGTAACCAGCACGGCGTTTATACCTCTGAGCCGAAACTGAATTTCGATGTGGTCAAACGCGTGCGCGAGGCGGTATCCGTTCCGCTGGTGCTGCACGGCGCGTCCGGCATTAGCGATGCGGATATCAAAAAAGCCATTTCATTAGGTATTTCGAAAATCAATATTCATACCGAACTGTGCCAGGCGGCAATGGCGGCGGTGCAGGAGAACCAGAATCAGCCGTTCCTGCACGTTGAGCGTGAAGTTCGCAAAGCGGTAAAAGAGCGCGCGCTGGAGAAAATCAAACTGTTTGGCTCTGACGGTAAAGCGGAATGACAATATGGATAATATCGAGGTTATTTGTATAGGGGCGGCAATTGTTGATATTCCCTTGCAACCAGTGAGTAAAAATATCTTTGATGTTGACTCTTATCCATTAGAACGAATAGCAATGACCACGGGAGGTGACGCTATTAATGAGGCGACGATTATTTCTCGCCTTGGCCATCGCACGGCGTTAATGAGTCGGATAGGTAATGATGCAGCCGGTTATTTTATTGTCGACCACTGCCATCGGGAGAATATTGATATTAAAAGCCTGAAGCAGGATGCTGATATTGATACTTCCATTAACGTAGGTTTAGTCACCGCTGATGGTGAACGCACCTTTGTGACTAACCGTAACGGCAGTTTATGGAAACTGAATATAAACGATGTTGATTTTGACCGATTCTCGCAGGCAAAGCTGCTGTCGCTGGCGAGTATTTTTAATAGTCCGCTGCTTGATGGCCAGGCGTTAACGGATATTTTCACTCAGGCCAAAGTGCATGGATTAATTATCTGCGCCGACATGATTAAGCCACGGCTTAACGAAACGCTGGACGACATCCGTGAAGCGCTGAGCTACGTGGATTATCTGTTTCCCAATTTTGAAGAGGCAAAACTGCTCACCGGGAAAGATACGCTGGATGAGATTGCCGACAGTTTCCTGAACTGTGGTGTGAAAACCGTCGTGATTAAGACCGGCAAAAGAGGCTGCTTTATCAAACGTGTCGATATGAAAATGGTAGTCCCTGCCGTGTCGGGGATTACCGCCATCGACACCATCGGCGCGGGGGATAACTTTGCTTCAGGATTTATCTCCGCGCTGCTTGAAGGTAAGCCGCTTCGCGACTGCGCGCTGTTTGCTAATGCAACGGCGGCAATATCGGTACTGAGCGTGGGTGCGACGACGGGTGTGAAGAACAGAAAGCTGGTTGAACAACTTCTTGACGAATACGAAGGGTAATAGCGGCAGATGAAAATGATTCCTTTAGGCAGTACGGATATTACGCTTTCCCGCATGGGATTAGGTACATGGGCCATTGGCGGCGGTCCGGCATGGAATGGCGATCTCGATTTGCAGATTTGTATTGATACCATTGTTGAGGCGCATCGCTGCGGTATTAATCTGATTGATACCGCGCCAGGATACAACTTTGGCAACAGTGAAGTGATAGTCGGTCAGGCGCTGAAAAAGCTGCCGCGCAGCGAGGTAGTGGTTGAAACCAAATGCGGCATCGTCTGGGAGCGAACAGGCAGCCTGTTTAACAAAGTGGGCGATCGCCAGCTGTATAAAAACCTCACGCCTGAGTCGATTCGTGAGGAGGTTGATGCCAGCCTGCAAAGATTGGGTATCGACAGTATTGATATTTATATGACCCACTGGCAGTCGGTTGAACCCTGTTTTACGCCGATTGCGGAAACCGTAGACACGCTGAATACACTGAAAAAAGAGGGAAAAATCCGTTCGATTGGTGCGGCGAACGTCGATGCCGGGCATATAAGGGAGTATCTCAAACACGGTGAGCTGGATATCATCCAGGCCAAGTACAGCATTCTTGACCGGGCGCTGGAAGCTGATCTGCTGCCGCTATGCCAGCAGAATGGCATCATCGTGCAGGTATATTCACCGCTTGAGCAGGGGTTGTTGACTGGTACTATCACCCGAGATTATGTTCCTGGCGGCGCACGGGCTAACAAGGTTTGGTTTCAGCGGGAAAATATGCTGCGGGTGATTGATATGCTAGAGCAGTGGCAGCCACTGTGTGAAAAATACCGCTGCACAATCCCCGCATTAGCTCTGGCGTGGATTTTAAAGCAAAGCGATTTGATCACCTTACTGAGTGGTGCAACCGCACCTGAACAGGTTCGCGAGAACGTCGAGGCGTTAACCATTCCCCTGACAGATGATGATTCATTATTGATGAGGCGAATGGCGGAAGCGTTGGATATAAATTAAGTCGGATAGAATTGACCTCTGTTTCTGCGTAAAAAAGTATTGAAATCTGTGATTCAGACATGTTCTTTTGAAAATAAACATAGCCTGTGAGATACTAGGGTCTTATTATTACTTTGCAGGAAACAGAGGTGTCATCGTGGCGGCAAAAGACAGGATTCAAGCCATTAAGCAAATGGTGGCTAACGATAAGAAAGTGGCGGTATCTAATTTAAGTTCAATCTTTCAGGTGACTGAGGAAACGATTCGCCGCGATCTTGAAAAACTGGAAGATGAAGGTTTTTTGACCCGAACATATGGCGGTGCAGTGCTCAATACCACCGCGTTGTCCGACAATATTCATTTTTATAAGCGTGCAAAATCTTTCTTCGAAGAAAAGCAGATTATTGCCCGTAATGCATTACCGTTTATTAAAAATAAGACCACAATGGCTGCCGACTCCAGCAGTACCGCGATGGAATTATTAAAGCTGTTGAAGGAAAGAAACGATCTGACGTTGCTTACCAATTCGGCTGAAGCATTTCATGAGTTGGCGCAGTCAGAAATTAACGTGGTTTCTACCGGCGGTGAGCTGAATAAGAATACGCTGTCGCTGCAGGGAAGAATCACCAAGGAGATTATCAGCCGTTATCATGTTGATATCATGGTGATGAGCTGCAAAGGTTTGGATATGCAGAGTGGGGCGCTTGATTCTAATGAAGCGGAAGCGGAAATCAAAAAAACCATGATCCGCCAGGCGACTGAGGTGGCCCTGTTAGTTGATCACTCAAAGTTTGACCGTAAAGCTTTCGTTCAGCTCGTGGACTTTAGCCATATTAATTACCTAATAACCAACAAGGCACCGGGTGCAGAGTGGATTGCATTTTGCAAAGAGAATAATATTCAACTCGTTTATTAGCTATAACGAGGGTTGTGTCGATATTATTTTAAGTTTGCACCGGGTAAATGCCATAAGAATCTAATGATGATGGATGGCGCGGCAAAATTTTTCTGCCGCGATCGCCATACTTTCTATTTAGCTGAATTTGAGGCATCCAGATGGAACAATGTGACCCTATCGGCGCAAGATTAGATCGCTTACCTTTATCTCGATTTCATTTTCGTATTTTTGGAATTATTAGTGTTAGTTTGTTAATAACTGGTTTTCTCAGCTATTCCGGGAATGTGGTATTAGCAAAACTAGTCAGCACAGGCTGGTCAAACAATTATCTCAATGCCGCGTTTACTTCAGCGCTGATGTTCGGTTACTTTATCGGTTCGCTAGCCGGTGGCTTTATTGGTGATTATCTCGGTCGACGCAAAGCGTTCCGCGTCAATTTGTTAATCGTCGGGGTCTCAGCCTGCGCTGCAACGTTTGTGCCCAACATGTACTGGCTTATTTTCTTCCGCTGTCTGATGGGGATAGGAATGGGGGCGCTAATTATGGTGGGCTATGCCTCATTTACAGAATTCATTCCACCCGCGGTTCGTGGGAAATGGTCTGCCCGTCTGTCATTTGTCGGCAACTGGGCACCAATGCTATCTGCGGCAATTGGCGTCGTGATTATTGCACTTTTAAGCTGGCGGGTGATGTTTCTGCTCGGCGGCATGGCAATGCTGTTGGCCTGGTATCTGTCGGGAAAATACTATATTGAATCCCCGCGTTGGCTGGCTGGCAAAGGGCAGAGAAGCGAAGCTGAAAAACATCTTATGCAGGTGGAATCGCAAATTGAGAAAGAAAAAAACATCACTTTACCATCCTGCCGGAACGAATGCTCGTCGGCGGATTTAAGCACGATAAGTGGTTCATTTTGGCTCTTGTTTAAGGGGCCAATGTTGCGCTGTACACTGGTGGCGATCACGGTGCTTATTGCAATGAATATTTCGCTCTATACCATTACGGTATGGATCCCGACGATATTTGTTAATTCGGGAATCGATGTAACGAAATCCATATTTATGACCGCGATAATTATGATTGGCGCCCCGGTTGGGATATTTATTGCCGCGTTAATTATCGATCGCTTTCCTCGGCGATTGTTTGGCTCATTCTTGTTGATTATTATCGCCTTGCTTGGGTATTTCTATTCGCTTCAAACTGAAGAGTGGGCAATTCTGAGCTACGGATTGGTGATGATTTTTTTTCTGTATATGTATGTCTGCTTTGCCTCAGCAGTTTATGTCCCGGAACTATGGCCCACGCATCTTAGATTGAGAGGATCGGGTTTTGTGAATGCGGTGGGGAGGATTGTCGCTGTGTTTACGCCTTATGGCGTCGCTATTTTGTTGACCCGCTATGGCTCGGTTACGGTCTTTGTCGTGCTAGGAGCAATGTTGGTGCTATGCGCGCTGATTCTTTTTTGTTTTGGCATCGAAACACGCAAAGTATCGCTGGAAGAGATTTCAGCGCTGGCCTGAGATAACGCGCCGACAGGAGTGACCCTGTCGGCATCGCTTACGGCTGGGTTTCCAGCCAGTCGTCCAACGTATACAGCGTTGCGCCCGTAGCCGCCATTTCCATAAAGGCGTTTGCACTGTCCTGGGGGTGAATATTAACGCCACGGCAGCCGTCGGTTATAACGCTGACGGTGTAGCCAAGATCGAGCGCATCCAGTACGGTGAATTTGACGCAATAGTCGGTAGCCAGACCCATGATGATGAGCTCGGCAATGCGGTGTTCGAGTAGCCATGCATTCAGCGCGGTTGCCTGACGACGACCGTTATCAAAAAAAGCACTGTAGCTATCGACCAGCGGGTTCTCACCTTTAGTGAACGTTTGAGTTATCGCACGCTGGTTCAGCAGCGGATGCAGGGCAGCACCTTCGCTGTTTTGTACGCAATGATCGGGCCAGAACGTCTGCGCCAGGCCATCGAGTTGTCCCTGGCTGTAGGGCTCGACCTGATGCTGGCTGGCAAAACTACCATGATTCGCCGGGTGCCAGTCCAGACTGGCAACGACCGTGTCGCCGCGTATGGCACACCAGTCAATCAGGCGGTTGGCGATATCGATTGTGCTGTCACCTTGTGGGACCGCGAGGGCACCACCGGCACAAAAGTCGTTTTGTAAATCGACCAACAGTAAGGCTCGGGCCATGGGCATAGACTCCTTTAATCGTCGGGCGTGAGCTCACCACGCAGATTTTGCGTCATTGCTTCACGAATTGTCTGCGTATCCAGTCCCTGACTCAGCAAATAGTGCAGTTTGGTGAGTGTGGCTTCGACGGTCATATCCGCGCCGCCAATCACGCCAGCATGCGCCAGCGCATTCCCTGTCGCGTAGCCCCCCATGTTCACCTTGCCGGACATACACTGCGTAAGGTTCACCACCACAATGCCACGCGAGCTCGCATCTTCAAGTTCTTTCAGGAACTCTTTATTCTGCGGCGCATTGCCCACGCCGTAGGAGCGCAAAATTAATGCTTTTACTGGCTGGCGCAGGAAGTTGCGTACTACATCAGCGGAGATCCCTGGATAAATAGTGACCACGCCAATCGGTTGCGGAGTGATAGGATGCACAATCAACTCACCTGTGCCGTGAGGTGCGGGCGGTGTTCCCAGCCGACGAATGTGGATCCCGGCTTCCAGCAGTGGTGCGAGGTTGGGTGAGGCAAACGCGTCAAAACCATCAGCATGCGCTTTAGTGGTCCGGTTGCCGCGAAACAGTCGGTTGTTGAAAAACAGGGTCACTTCATTGATCGGATAATTTGCTGCAACGTACAACGCATTCAGCAAATTGATTTGTCCGTCAGAACGTAGCTCTGCTAATGGGATTTGTGACCCTGTCACAATGACTGGCTTGCCCAGATTCTCCAGCATAAATGAGAGCGCCGAAGCCGTAAACGCCATGGTGTCAGTGCCGTGCAGAATGACAAAACCATCGTAATCGTCGTAGTGCGCTTTAATGTCTTCAGCAATATGCTGCCAGTCTTCTGGCGTCATGTCTGAGGAATCCATCAGCGGGACGTATTCGTGGATGGTGAAGTCTGGCATCTCTGGGCGGTGGAATTCAGGCATCAGTGCCAGCTGACGCTGGAGATGACCGGAAACAGGAATATAACCCTGTTCTGAGCGCTGCATACCAATGGTACCGCCGGTATAGGCAACGTAAATCGATTTCTTTTGCATGGGCGTCACAGGTTAAGTTGTGCATAAACAGGCGCAGTATAAAGTTCCCCCCGAAAAAATACAGTGCAAATGACGCATACCTGCCATCCGATCAATATGTCATTTATGTTCAGTGCCTTGTCCCGTTTGTTCAGTGTGGTTTTGCACCCTCGGCCCTACAGTAGCAGCCTTCTATGGTGTGTGTTGTTGTCGAGTGCAGAAATGATCAGAAAGAGAATTGATAATGCGGCTATTTTGCTGATGGTGGTGATTTGCGGTGTCTGGGGCAGTCAGCAGGTGGCAATTAAAGCGGCTGCTGATGATATGTTACCTTTTTTACAGGTCGGTTTGCGTTCCGCAATCGCCGCGCTGTTTATTGGATTGTTGTTTCAGCGACGAGATAATATTTTTGGCCTTCTGCGTGACCGTAATATCGCCAAAATGGGCGCAATCGTTGGATTACTATTTGCGCTTGAATTTGTGCTGGTTTCCGTAGGGATCACGTTAACGACGGCCTCCCATATGGCGCTTTATCTGTATACTGCGCCTTTGTTTTCGGCCATTGGATTACATTTTCTTTTACCTGAAGAGCGACTGAGTCGTATGCAATGGTGTGGGCTTGCGATCGCCTTTTTGGGCATCGCCATCGCCGTTACGATGGTTCCTCAAAATGGCAACACACAATGGAGCCTGACGGGCGATCTGTGCGGGCTTTTCGCCGGTATGGCGTGGGGGGCGTCCAGTGTGTTGATCCGCTGTAGCCGACTCGCCACTATTCCCTCGTCCTGCACACTGTTTTATCAACTGGCGACTACCGCGCTGATTTTATTGCTTATCGGACTGATGCTGGGAGAAACGACGGTACAACTGACGACTGTGTTGGTGATGAGTCTGACTTTTCAGACGGTGATTGTCGCCTTTTTAAGTTACCTGATCTGGTTTACCCTGCTGCGTTATTATCATGTCGCATCTTTGGGAACCCTGATTTTAATGACGCCAGCGATGGGAATCATTGCCGGGGTACTCTTTCTTGGTGAATCCCTGCAGCCCGCGTTTATCGCAGGCGCTCTCTTGATATTGATTGGATTGCTTTGTGTTTCATTACCCCCCAGCGCGAATTTACGCCGCCTTTCACGTTTATAACGGGAGCCTGAAGTGAAGAAAGACCTGAGAATTTTTCAGCCAGGCGAGTGGGCGGATGGAGACATCATTACGGCTATCGATGCGAGTCAGACAGAGACACCGCGCAGACCACAGTTGAATGTCGGCATTCTTCTGTGGCCGGAATTTCCTCTGCTGGCGCTGGCGGGGTTAACCGATGCGTTACGTCATGCGGCGGATATGGGGGATGATAGCCAGAAAATTCGCTGCTCCTGGCGTCTGATGAGCGCTACACCAGACCGACCAGTTCTAAGCAGTTCAGGAATGGCGATGATGCCGGATAGCGCATTCGTTGCACCGGAACAATTTGATTATGTGGTGGTGATTGGCGGCTTGCTGCGCAGTATGGCGAAAGCCGATCGGGCCGCGCGACGTTACCTGCATCTTGCGCATCAGCTCAACATTCCGCTGGTAGGTATCTGCACGGGGAGCTTTGTTCTGGCGCAAGAAGGTTTCCTCAATGGGCTGATGGCGGCGATCCATCCCTGGCATCTGAATGATTTTAAAACGCAATTTCCTCAGCTGGCTGCCCGTAGCGGGGTCGATTTTGTTGAGGAAAAAGGGATTCTGACTTGTCCGGGGGGCATTTCGACGATAGGGCTGGCAACAGAGCTTATTCGCCGCCACTGTGGTCCCGACAGGGCGACAAAAGCCATCTTCCAGATGTCCGTCCCCAACCGCATAGACAGCACGTCAGTGGCGGTCTCCAGAGCGATAGGTTTTACCCACGTGAGCGACAGTCGGTTACGCAAAGCGGTCTTTTTAATTGAGCAAGGACTGGTAAAGCCCATTTCGACCCGCTGGCTGGCCGCTGAAGTCAACCTGAGTCCGCGACAGCTTACCCGGTTGTTTAACGCCGAGTTCGCCCAGTCGCCGGGAGAGTTTATCCGACGTGCGCGTTTGCGTTATGCCCACTGGCTGTTGATGAATTCTGGAGAGAGTGTCACGGAGATTGCGCTGCGTCTGGGATTTAGCGACTGTGCGCACTTTATTCGTTTGTTTAGTCGGGAGTTTGGCTGTACGCCTGGAGATTTTCGCAGTACGCGACATCAGAATGCGTAAAAAATGCTGCCCCGACAGGGGCAGCATTGGCAGGTTAGCGAACGTTGGCGCAGGTCAGGCAAAACGCATAGCGGTTTTGCGGATCGTTAAACGCTGCCAGCTTATCGCTCTCCGCTTTAACCGTACTCGCCGCAGAAGCGAGCGGCGCCGGGAGCATCGCCTGGATCGCTTCAGGCAGCATGGCACGAACGGAACCGGACATGCTGTCCATCACCATATCAACGAATGTCGGTTCGTCCTGATAATACTCAATGTGCCATTGCTTCAGTTTGGCCAGCTCAGCCGCTTTCGCCACGGCGTCATCAAAATCACCCAGACTGTCTACCAGACCGTTGGCTTTCGCATCCTGGCCGGTCCAGACGTGGCCCTGCGCGATTTTGTCAATCTGCTCAGGCGTTGTCTTACGCGCATCTGCGACCAGCGTGATAAAGCGCTTATAGCCGTTCTCGATGCTCAGTTGCATCATTTGCTGCACTTCAGGTGGTAACGCTTTGGTGAAGGAGATATCCGCCAGTGGGGATGTCGCCACGCCGTCGGTGTGTACACCAATGGAATCCAGACTGTTTTCCACAGTGTTGATCACGCCAAAGATCCCGATTGAACCGGTCAGCGTGCTGGGGTTCGCCACAATGTAGCTTGCTGGGGTGGAGATCCAGTACCCGCCGGATGCCGCCATGCCGCCCATGGACACGACAACCGGCTTGCCTGCCGCTTTTGCCGCAGCCAGCTCAGCGCGAATGACTTCGGAAGCGCTGACGCTGCCGCCAGGGCTGTTCACGCGCAGGACAATTGCTTTCACTTTCGGATCAAGACGCGCTTCGCGGATCTGCGCGGCAGTCGTGTCACCGCCCACATTCCCAGGGGTTTCTTCACCGTCCATAATTGCGCCATTCGCGAAGACGACGCCAATGCTGTCCCCAGTATCCGCTGGCGTTTTCAGCGAGTAATCGTAATAGCTGACGGCGCGATAATTTTTATCCGCTTTGCTCCAGCCAAATTGTTTGGTCAGCATTTTTTCGACTTCGGCGCTGGAGGCCAGTGCATCCACCAGTTTGTTGTCGAGCGCATATTTCGCGGTATCACCATCGACTTTTGTCAAACCGTCCAGCATGGCCTGTGCGCCCGGGAACACCTGCTGAGCAGGGATCTGGCGGTTGGCAGCGACCGTGTCGAGATAGTTCTGCCACAGCTCGCCGATCCAGCGGCTGTCGGCCTCGCGCGCGGCAGGAGACATATCATCACGAATGAACGGTTCTACGGCAGACTTATAAGTCCCGACACGGAACACGTGCGTGGAAACTTTCAGCTTGTCGAGCAGGGACTTGTAGTACAAACCGTTGGTGGCAAAGCCGTGCAGATCAACGGAGCCCTGCGGAGAGAGATAAATTTTATTGGCGAAACTGGCGAGGTAGTACTGCCCCTGGCTGAAGTTATCGCCCACGGCAAAGACCGGTTTGCCGCTGTCGCGGAATTCCCGCAGCGCTTTACCGATATACTGCATGGAAGGCTGGTCGGCCCCGGCAAAATTTTTCAGATCCATCACAATGCCGGTGATGTTGCGATCATCTTTTGCCTGGCGAATAGTATTCACGATATCGAACAGGGAGTTTTCCTGCAGACGATCGGAACTGGCACCAAACAGCTGACGACCAATAACGCTTAAGCGACTGGTGCTCGAAGGCTTATCGACAATCACCCCCGAGATATCCAGCAGCAGTGCGCCTCGCTCAGCGTGTTCACTGGTATTGCTGCTGCTGACCTGCATCCAGATGCCCACGCCCACCAGCACCAAGAAGATGAAGAACAGGTTAAGCACAAATTCACGGACGAAATTCAGTAATCGCCATGTCCATTTAAAAAATCCGGCAATAAATCGCCACAGGGTTCGCATGTATTCTCCCTACCGATTAACAACACGCCATCCCGAAATTCCGGAGAAAGGCGATAAGATGAGGCTATCGTAATGACCCGACAGGCACTTGTCAGCAGGAATCACCGCCTGTGCTGTAACAAAATCCGCTCACGTGTTAATTTTGTGAACAAATCTCATTGTTGGAGTTAAGCAAATGGATGCACTCGAATTACTGATTACCCGTCGTAGCGCCTCTCGTCTCGTCGAGCCGGCCCCGACAGGAGAGCAACTGCAAAACATTCTGCGGGCGGGTATGCGCGCGCCAGACCACAAAACGCTGCAACCGTGGCAATTCTTTGTCATTGAGGGCGAAGGGCGTGAGCGTTTTAGCGCGGTGCTTGAAAAAGGGGCGATCGCCGCAGGCAGTGACGAGAAAGCCCAGGAAAAAGCACGCAGCGCACCGTTTCGCGCACCGCTGATTATTACCGTGGTGGCGAAATGTGAAGAAAACGACAAGGTTCCTCTGTGGGAACAAGAAATGTCTGCCGGTTGTGCGGTGATGGCTATGCAGATGGCCGCAATTGCCCAGGGCTTTGGCGGTATCTGGCGCAGTGGTGCATTAACCGAAAGTGCGGTCGTGCGCGAAGCATTCGACTGTCGCCCGCAAGATAAAATCGTCGGTTTCCTCTATCTGGGCACACCGCAGCTAAAAGCATCCACGACGATTAACCTTGCCGATCCGAGCGCATTCGTCCGTTATTTCTGATATCAACGGCAAAACTGTCTGGATTCTGAGCAAAGACACCCGAATTCAGACAGTCACTCTTACCACATCAAGGAATGAGCGCTACCATATCCGGATTGCAATGACAGGAGATGTCCATGAGCGAGCAAGCTATTCGTTTAACGCAATACAGCCACGGAGCCGGTTGCGGTTGTAAAATTTCCCCAAAAGTGCTGGAAACCATCCTGCACAGCGAGCAGGCGAAGTTTGTTGATCCGAACTTACTGGTGGGTAATGAAACCCGCGACGACGCGGCCGTATACGATCTGGGAAACGGCACCAGCGTTATCAGCACCACCGATTTCTTTATGCCGATTGTCGATAATCCGTTTGATTTTGGACGCATCGCAGCGACTAACGCCATCAGCGATATTTTCGCCATGGGCGGCAAACCGATTATGGCAATTGCTATTCTGGGCTGGCCGCTGGATAAACTGGCACCGGAAATCGCCCGTGAAGTCACCGAAGGCGGACGCTTTGCCTGCCGTCAGGCGGGTATTGCGCTGGCGGGCGGCCACTCTATTGATGCCCCAGAGCCTATCTTCGGCCTTGCGGTAACCGGCGTTGTGCCGACCGAACGCGTGAAGAAAAACAGCACCGCTGAGGCAGGGTGTAAGTTGTTCCTGACCAAGCCTCTGGGCATAGGTGTTCTGACAACCGCAGAGAAAAAATCACTACTGAAGGAAGAACATAAAGGACTGGCGACAGAAGTGATGTGCCGGATGAACATTGCCGGTGCGGCATTCGCCGATATTGACGGCGTGAAAGCCATGACCGATGTTACCGGTTTTGGTCTGCTGGGGCATCTGAGTGAGATGTGCCAGGGCGCAGGCGTTCAGGCACAGATCGTCTACCAGGATATTCCTAAGCTGCCTGGCGTTGAAGAATACATCGCGCAGGGCGCGGTGCCGGGTGGTACCCAACGTAACTTTGCCAGCTACGGACACCTGATGGGTGAAATGCCGCAATCGGTACGCGATCTGCTGTGCGATCCGCAAACTTCAGGTGGTCTACTGCTGGCGGTAACGCCGGAAGCTGAAGCCGAAGTGAAAGCGGCAGCGGCGCAGTTCGGTATCGATCTCACCGCCATTGGTGAGTTAGTGGAAGCTCGTGGCGGTCGCGCCATGGTTGAGATTCGTTAACTCGATGCGGTTGTTTATTGCCGAAAAACCAAGTCTGGCACGTGCTATCGCCGATGTGCTGCCGAAGCCGCATCGCAAAGGCGATGGTTTTATTGAATGCGGAAATGGACAAGTGGTGACCTGGTGTATTGGTCACCTGCTTGAACAGGCGCAGCCGGATGCCTACGACAGTCGTTACGCTCGCTGGAGTCTGGTCGATCTGCCGATTGTCCCGGAAAAGTGGCAACTGCAACCGCGCCCCTCGGTGACCAAACAGCTCAACGTCATTAAGCGCTTTTTGCATGAAGCCAGCGAAGTTATTCACGCCGGTGACCCCGATCGTGAAGGGCAACTGCTGGTGGATGAAGTGCTGGATTACCTGCAACTGGCACCTGAAAAGCGCCAGAAGGTGCAGCGTTGCCTGATTAACGACCTCAACCCACAGGCCGTTGAGCGGGCTATTGAGCGGCTGCGCGCCAACAGTGAGTTTATCCCGCTGTGCGTGTCGGCACTGGCGCGAGCGCGTGCGGACTGGTTGTACGGTATCAATATGACGCGCGCTTACACCATTCTTGGACGTAACGCGGGCTATCAGGGCGTACTTTCGGTCGGGCGCGTACAAACGCCGGTGCTCGGGCTGGTTGTGCGTCGCGATGAAGAGATAGAGAACTTCGTCGCCAAAGACTTCTTCGAAGTGAAAGCGCATATCGTAACGCCCGCCGATGAGCGGTTTACCGCTATCTGGCAGCCGAGCGAAGCGTGTGAGCCGTATCAGGATGAAGAAGGGCGCTTGCTGAATCGCACGCTGGCTGAACACGTGGTGAACCGCATTAACGGTCAACCGGCGATAGTCACCAGTTATAACGATAAACGGGAATCAGAATCCGCGCCGTTGCCGTTCTCGCTGTCGGCGTTGCAGATTGAAGCGGCGAAGCGCTTCGGTTTAAGTGCGCAAAACGTTCTGGATATCTGCCAGAAGCTGTATGAAACCCATAAGTTGATTACCTATCCGCGTTCGGATAGCCGTTATCTGCCGGAAGAACACTTTGCCGGACGTCACGCGGTACTGAACGCGATTAGCGTCCATGCGCCGGATCTGCTCCCGCAGCCGGCGGTCAATCCCGATACGCGAAATCGCTGTTGGGACGACAAAAAAGTGGATGCGCACCACGCCATCATTCCTACCGCACGCAGTTCGTCCATTAACCTGAACGACAACGAAGCGAAAATTTACAACCTGATTGCCCGTCAGTATCTGATGCAATTTTGCGCAGATGCGGTATTCAGGAAGTGCGTTATTGAGCTGGATATCGCCAAAGGTAAGTTTGTCGCCAAAGCGCGTTTTCTGGCGGAAGCCGGATGGCGCACGCTCCTCGGTAACAAAGAGCGCGACGAAGATAACGACGGAACGCCGCTGCCGGTGGTGGCAAAAGATGACGAACTGCTGTGCGAAAAAGGCGAAGTGGTTGAACGTCAGACCCAGCCCCCGCGGCACTTTACCGATGCCACGCTGCTGTCAGCGATGACCGGGATTGCGCGATTCGTGCAGGATAAAGATCTGAAGAAGATCCTGCGCGCAACGGATGGTTTAGGTACGGAAGCGACGCGCGCCGGAATTATCGAGCTGCTGTTTAAGCGCGGGTTCCTGGTGAAAAAAGGACGTTATATCCATTCGACCGATGCGGGAAAAGCGCTGTTCCACTCGCTGCCAGAAATGGCGACGCGCCCGGACA
This sequence comes from Citrobacter sp. B72, assembly GCF_016894305.1. Lineage (NCBI taxonomy): Bacteria > Pseudomonadati > Pseudomonadota > Gammaproteobacteria > Enterobacterales > Enterobacteriaceae > Citrobacter > Citrobacter sp. B72. The sequence continues at coordinate 2,841,806 of NZ_CP069801.1, read as the reverse complement.
TGACCGCGCACTGGGAATCTATCCTGACCCAAATCAGCGAAAAGCAGTGCCGCTATCAGGATTTCATGCAACCGCTGGTGGGGACGCTGTATCAGCTTATCGATCAGGCGCGCAGCACACCGGTACGACGCTTTCGTGGAATTGCTGCACCTGGCGGTAGTGGTAGCGATAAGAAAAAAAGCGCGCCGCGTAAACGTCCGGCGAAAAAAAGCCCGCCATCTGAAGAGGCGGGCCTGTAAGTTTGTAGGCCTGATAAGCATAGCGCATCAGGCTTAGCCGGATGCGGCACCCGTGCCTAATCCGGCCTGCAGAGACAATGTTAAATCACGCCCTGACCCAGCATCGCGTCGGCAACCTTCACGAAGCCCGCGATGTTGGCGCCACGTACGTAGTTGGTCTGCTTGCTTTCGCCGCCGTATTCAACGCAGGCATGGTGAATATCCAGCATGATGTGGTGCAGGCGCGCATCCACTTTCTCCGCTTTCCAGCCCAGACGAGCGGCGTTTTGCGCCATTTCCAGACCGGATGTCGCTACGCCACCGGCGTTGGCGGCTTTACCCGGTGCGAACAGTACGCCCGCTTCGAGGAACAGATCGGTGGCCTCGATAGTGGTCGGCATGTTTGCCCCTTCGGCGACAGCTTTCACGCCGTTGGCGATCAGTACGCGCGCTGCATCGACATCCAGTTCATTCTGAGTGGCGCACGGCAGGGCGATATCGACCGGAACCGACCACGGCTGTTTGCCTTCCAGATAGGTCAGGCCAAACTCACGGGCGTAATCCGCCACGCGACCGTCACGGCTGTCTTTGATCGCGCACAGACGCGCCAGTTTTTCTTTGGTAAATCCGCTTTCGTCAACTACGGTACCACTGGAATCGGAGGCGGTAACTACTCGCGCGCCAAACTCCATGGCTTTCTCTATGGCGAATTGCGCTACGTTGCCGGAGCCAGAAACCGCCACGCGCATGCCTTCAAAGCCCAGACCATGGCGTTTGAGCATTGCTTCGGTGAAGTACACCAGACCGTAGCCGGTGGCTTCCGGGCGGATCAGGCTGCCGCCAAAAGAGAGACCTTTACCGGTAAAGACGCAGGCGCTGTTGTTGGACAGTTTTTTCATCATCCCGGCCATAAAGCCGACTTCACGACCACCCACGCCGATATCGCCCGCCGGGACGTCGGTATCAGGACCTAAATGGCGGAACAGTTCGGTCATCAGTGCCTGGCAGAAACGCATGATTTCGCCTTCGCTTTTACCTTTCGGATCGAAATCGCTCCCGCCTTTACCACCGCCCATTGGCAGCGTGGTGAGGGCGTTCTTAAAGGTCTGCTCGAAACCCAGGAATTTCAGGATAGACAGGTTCACGGAAGGGTGAAAACGCATACCGCCTTTGTACGGGCCAATGGCAGAGCTAAACTGTACGCGCCACGCGCGGTTGACCTGTACCTGATTGCGATCGTCCAGCCAAACTACGCGGAACTGGATCACGCGCTCCGGTTCAACCAGACGTTCCAGCAACGACATCTGACGATAACGCGGGTTTTGCTCGAGAAAGGGCCACAGCGTCGTCATTACCTCACGAACGGCTTGCGCGAACTCGGTTTGATTCGGGTCGCGCTTTTGCACATGGTTGAGAAATGACTCCAGAGAACATGTCTGATCCATAGATATAAGAACCTCTTATGTATTGATATGGTTATATTTTTGATATTTATGTTATGTGTTGTGCAGTTTTTGACTATACCATCAGCAGTGTGACGGGACGCAAGAAAAAATTAATCCCGCTAAGTAAATTAATATTGCGCCGTGGGTCATAACCAAAAGCGATGATGGAAGGGACTAAAGTTTCTGCCGATTTATACCGTTATACTGAGCATAAATGTCAGTTAAAAAGGAAAGACAATGCGCCGTTTAATCATGGCAGGAGCGTTGGTACTGGTGTCCTGCGCGACGCTGGCAAATCAGCTTTATCGCCCGGACGTGCAGGTGAATGTACCGCCGGAAGTGTTCAGTTCCAGCGGTCAGCGGGCGCAGCCCTGTAGCCAGTGCTGTATTTATCAGGATCAAAACTACTCTGAAGGGGCGGTGATTAAAGCCGATGGCGTTCTGTTGCAGTGCCAGCGCGATGATAAAACGATCAGCACGAATCCGCTGGTCTGGCGGCGCGTAAAAGGATAAACGTCTCTAACAGCGGGATATCGGCGGGCGCCAGCGGATAACGCAGCGCCTCTTCGGGTGAGCACCAGACGATATCCTGATGTTCAAACGCTCTCAATTCCCCCTGAAAAGACGGTACATGCCAGGCGTGTAGGTGAATCAATCGGCCTGAAACCTCGCGTTGATGACTGGCAATGTAGCGCCCCACGACCGCCTCAATGCCCAACTCTTCACGCAGTTCACGGATCAGCGCCTCGGGCTGACTTTCGCCAGATTCAACCTTACCGCCGGCAAACTCCCACATGCCTGACTGATCCGCATGCAGCGGACGCTGAGCCAGTAAAATTTTGCCATCACGTTCAATGATAGCGGCGACCACGTCGAGGGTTTTCATCATATTCATCAAGATCTAACAGCAGAAAATGACATACTATCGTTATCTTTGTTTTATCTAAAGTATTCAGGAGCCACCGTTGAACGAACCTCAGTCGTGGGTAAAGCCGTTAACGCGTATCCCTTCCAGTTTAAAACCGCTCGTTGCCACGCAGAAAAAACATTATGGCGATGTGCTGCATCCCACGCGTTGGTGGGGGCGGATGCCGTTTCTGTTCTGGCTGGTGGCGCTGTTTGTCGGGTTTCTGGAGCGTAAAAAGGCGCGCTTAACGCCGGTGATGCGTGCGCTGTTGATGACCCGCGTTTCTCAGGTTTGCCACTGTGCTTTCTGTGTTGATGCGAATAGTTTACGGCTGGCAGAACGCTGTGGCGCGCTGGATAAAGTCATGCAGGTTGCCACCTGGCAAGATTCGACGCTGTTCAGTGCAGAAGAGCGCGTAGCGCTGGCCTATGCCGATGCGGTTACCGCAACGCCTCCACAGGTTGACGATGCGCTGAAAGTGCAGATGAAGCAGTATTTTACCGATACCGCGATTACTGAAATGACCGCGCTGATTGCGTTTCAAAATCTCTCGGCGCGTTTTAATGCCGCTCTCGATATTCCCTCGCAGGGACTGTGCGACAGTTTTAAAGGACGCCCGCATGCTTGACCGCCATCTTCATCCACGATTAAAACCGCTGTTGCATCGGTGCGTAGGTATTATCGATAAACCGGCGATTACCCCGGACGGACTTACGTTGGTCGGATTTGCCATTGGCGTGCTGGCGTTGCCATTTCTGGCGTTAGGCTGGTATCTGGCTGCGCTGGTGGCCATTGTGCTCAATCGGTTGTTTGACGGACTGGATGGGGCGCTGGCACGGCGCAGAGGGCTATCCGACGCGGGGGGATTTCTCGATATCTCGCTCGATTTTCTGTTTTACGCCCTTGTGCCGTTTGGCTTTATTCTTGCCGCTCCGGCGCAAAATGCGCTGGCAGGCAGTTGGCTGTTGTTCGCGTTTATTGGCACCGGTAGCAGCTTTCTGGCCTTCGCCGCACTGGCAGCGAAACATCAGATTGATAACCCCGGTTATGCGCATAAATCGTTTTATTATCTGGGCGGGTTGACCGAAGGAACTGAGACAATTTTGCTGTTTGTGTTGGGGTGTCTGTTCCCGGACTATTTTGCCGTGCTGGCGTGGGTCTTTGGCGCGTTGTGCTGGATGACAACGTTCACCCGGATCTGGAGCGGATATCTGACGCTGAAAACCGTTCAGCGTCAGATGTAATGTAATGCGTTGCCGGATGCGCTTCGCTTATCCGGCCTACAACAATGATATAGGTAGCTGGGTAAAGCGTTCTCGCCGCATCCGGCAATAATGCCTGTCTTACTTGCTGGCGTCCGGACCCCGTTCACCGCTGGCGACCGGGTTTTTCGGATTGCTGCTCCACTCGTACCAGCCACCATCGTAAACAGAGACGTTTTTCCAGCCCATCGCGCGGGCATACATAAACGTTTCTGAAGCACGCCAGCCGGTACCGCAATAGAAAGAGACCTGTTGATTCGGCAGGATATTCCATTGCTTCCACATGGCGGCGATGTCATCCGCGCTGCGCATGGTGCCATCCGGGTTATGGAAATCTTCCATATGGGTAGAGTCGCTGCCCGCGTGGCCCCAACGCGCGCCTGCGATCTCACCTTTTGGCTTAATGTAGCTGTAGCCGCTGGTAGTACCGACAAATTCTGGCCATGAACGAATGCTCACCAAAGACGCATCCTGGCGATGCAGCAGACCGCGAGCCTGTTCCGTATCGAGCATCAGCTGCGGCTGGGCAGGGATTTTTACGCCGAAATCAGGTTCTGGTTTCACCGTTGGCGGAGTACCACGTTCGACCGGTAAACCTGAGTCGGACCAGGTTTGCCAGCCGCCGTCGAGCAGACGAACATCTTTCACGCCTGCGTACAGCATAATTTGCGCCACGCGCGCGGCGGCATAAACATCGCGGCCATATAAAATCACCGTGGTGTCGTGGCGGATACCGTGTTTCGCCAGCATCGCTTTAAGCTGCTCATCGGAAACTTTATTCCACAGCGGTTCGCTTTCAACTTCATTGGTATCAATATAGCCCGCGCCCGGGATGTGGCTGAGCAGATACAACTTCGGCGCGCCCCAGGCGGCTTCAATCACTTTCCAGTCACCCGCCGGTTTGGCAGTCACGTCTTTACCCTGCTGAAAATTGTGCAGCCACTGTGGGTAGACCAACTGTTCGAAGTGCGGCAGACGTTGCAGACGCGCAGGATCTGTCAGCGCATCGCTGAGGGTTGAAATCTGGTTAAAGCCAACTTTTTGCAGACGGGATTTAACGGCCTGCATGTCGTTATTACTGCCATACAGCGCCACCGGAGCGTCGGTCTTAAGTTGATGTGACTTAACCCAGGCGCTGAGTTGTTCATCATCCATCTTGTCGAGCCAGGCGGCAGACAGGTTCAGTGCGGAAGGTTCGTGTCCTGAAGGACCATTGAGCGATTGTGGCCAGCCGTTGTAAAAAGCGCTCTGACGGGTATCGATCGCCGCGCCTTGCTTTTGCTGTAACTGGTTGAGGGTGAGCGTCTGTGCTGTTTCAGCAGCCCAGGAAGAAGCGCAAGCGAGCCCTAAAGCCAGTGCCAGCGCGGTCATTTGAGAAACACGTTTCATCGAATAGCCCGACGTTGAAAAAAAGAAGACGACATTCTGTGCCGCCAGTTACGTAAAAACCTTGCGTTAACGCAGCATATCGCCACATTCACGCCCAGTTTTCCATCTGAAATACGCGGCCTGCAGGCGGTACGTCCTGCGCGTCATGTGTCACCTGTACCACAGGGATCCCCAATTTACGCACCTCGGTGAAGACCCATTGGCGAAAGTTATCGCGTAGCGACGCATCCAGCCTGCTAAAGGGTTCATCAAGTAACAGCGCCTGGGGCTGCGCCAGCAGCGCGCGGAGCAGGGCGACCCGCGAACGCTGCCCACCGGAGAGCGAAGCCGGATCGCGTGAATAAAATCCTGCCAGGTCCGCGCGTGCGAGGGCGCTTTCTACCTCATGACGCCTGGCAGGACCTTGCAGTCTGGCGGGTAAGGCTAGCAGTAAATTCTGCCCAACGCTGAAATGGTCAAACAGCAGCGCATCCTGAAACAAAATGCCAATCTGGCGCTGCGTGGTAGGTAACGTATCGATGCGCCGTTCATTAAGCCACAGTTCGCCTGAGGACTGGAACTGGGGAGATAACGCCCCGATCATCCATGAAAACAGCGAAGATTTCCCGCTGCCGGAAGGTCCCATAATTGTGACAATGTCACTTTTGTTAACCTGAAAATTAACGTCTTTCACCAGCGCTTTCGCGCCCTGGTACAACGAAACGCCTCGTACGGTAAGCATTAGCGGAGTCCTTGTCGAAAGCGGCCGATCCACGCGGCGAGAAAGGCTGCAAGTGCGAAAACGAGCAGTGGTAAAAGCAGCTGCCACAACGCTTGTGTTGCCAGAATCGCACTGCTACCGCCGCTGCTTAATGCCACCGCTTCGGTGGTTAACGTAGGATAGCGTCCGGCACCTAGCCACAGCGTTGGCATATACTGGGCGATACTAACCGAGAAGCCAACCGCGAAGGCAATCAATGCCGGGCGCGCCAGCTGCGGGCATTTCACCAGCCAGAATATCCGCCCCCGCGTCCAGCCCAGGGTTTGCGCAATCAAAATTAATCGTGGGTCAATGCGCTGCCACGCCGGTTTAAGCACAAATAGCATCCAGGGCATCACCCACAGCAGGTGGCCCCAGATAATGGTCGTCATCAGTCCATCTTGTTCGGCATATAACGCCAGCAGATATTGTCCGGTTACCAGCGGTAGCGCAGGCAAAATGAGCGGTAGCCAGACCCAGCGGTGTCCGGTTTGTGGACCCCATTCCAGCCAGGCAAAAAGTATCAGAAGCGCCAGCACGCTGGAAAGGAGCCCCAGTTGCAGGCTATTGCTGAGCGCCTCGTTGTTTAGCGAGGAATAGCTGGCGATAAGCGCCAGTACCAGCGCGCATACCACACCGCTGACGGGCAAAATCTGTACCAGCGGGCGTACGATTGTCATAGATGAAAAATGCTGGCGTTCACCGTTTACTGCCGGAATAGTATGTCGCCAGGTACGCCAGAGCAGATAACCCACCAGCGCGATAACAAGGAGTAACAGCACCAGCAACAGACTGGCAAGTGCGCCTTTCGCCTGCTGTTCGACGTCGCCCTGACTGAGCCACTGCCAGCTCAATACGGCAAGCGTTGGCGGATTGCCGGGGCCAAGAACGATTGCCACATCAACAACGGAGAGTGACCAGGCCACGACTGCCAGCATAGCTTTACCTAATGCCGGGCCGATAGCGGGCAGAACCAGCCAGTTCAGGCATTGCAGTCGGCTGTAACCCAGCGAATCCAGCACGATAACCTGCTGCGAAAGTTGTTTTTCACTTAGCAGGGCCGAGAGGATCCATAACAAAAAGGCGCTCTCTTTCACCGCCAGCGTTACGCCAAGTCCAATGCCGTAGCGGTCCGGCTGTGGGCTGAGGAACGGGAGCCATTGCCAAAGTATGCCGCCTTCAGCAAAAACCAACAGCACGCTGGTGGCGAAGGCAACGTGCGGAATTGCCAGCAGCCACGGAAGACGCGTATACAGACGTACCCAGCCTGCGCCGGGCCACAAGGCGAGGATCGCCAGCAGCGCGATAATCAGTGCGCCCCCAGCCGCGAGGCCGACGGAAACCAGCGTTGCCAGTAACGCCTGCGGGAGTTGAGGATCGGCAAAGAGCGCCAGCCAGTGTGTGGTACTAAGCGCCGGTGTTATCAGAGACCATGCCGCTGGCGCCAACGGCAGATAAACTGCCGCCATGATGGCCCAGAGTAGCAGAATTAATGCGTACCGTAGCGGCGTAGCCATTCTTGTTCCAGAGCGTTTACCCAGGCTGCATGCGGTTCTGGCAACACGGCAGGGAGCCCCTGTGGGATCCGCGCCAGCAGCGCATCACGCTGTTCGTCAGGCAATTTTTGTGGATCAAGCACCGAAGGATCTCCCCAGATAGCCGGGTCAGCTTTGCGCAGTTGTGCTTCAGGAGAAAGCAGGAAGTTTGCCACGACTTTTGCTCCGGCACTGGCGTGGGCATTCGCCGGAATGGCAACAAAGTGCACGTTGCCGAGCATGCCCTGTGAGAAACCAAAACTGTAGCTGCTTTTAGGCAATTCGCCGCTCGCCACTTTTTGCTGCGCGTGGGCAGGGTTAAAGGTCAATGATAAACGCAGGGTGCCGCTATTGAGCAGTGCATCCATTCGTGCTGGCGTGGGAGGAAAATCTTTGCCTTCACGCCAAAGTACAGGATGCAAGGTATCAAGATACTGCCACAATGGCGCGGTAACTTCGGCGAATGTCGCTGCATCTGGCGCAACTTTCAATGCCTGTGGTTTGGTGGTGAGCGAAATTAGCAACTGCTCAAGAAAAGCCGTTCCGGTAAAGTCTGGCGGGCGTGGATAGGTCACCGTGCCAGGGTGCGCCTGCGCGAATTTAAACAGTGCCTGCGGAGATTGCGGCGGCTGCGCGGTAAGATCGCGCCGGGCAATAAAGGTGAGTTGGGCACCGCCCCACGGTGATTCAGCCCCCTCTGTTGGAACGGAGAAATCTTCGGTCACCGGTTTTTGTGTATCAACATAGCGCCAGTTAGGCAGCGTTTGCGCCCACTGGGTTTGCAGCAGCCCGGCTTCTTTTAGCGTACGGAAGTTTTCGCCGTTAACCCACAGTAAATCGACAGAGCCGCCGGTTTTTCGCCCGGATGCCGCTTCCGTCTGGATGCGTTTTACGGCATCGGCGGCGTCCGCCAGGCGCACGATTTTCAGGTTAATGTCGTAGTGCGTTTTCATCTCGCCGCTAACCCAGTCGAGATACTGGTTAACTGCATTGTCGCCACCCCAGGCGTTGAACCACACCGTTTGACCACGGGCGTCATTTTTGATTTGTTGCCAGCTGGCGTCCTGGGCAAACGTCGCCAGCGGGCAGAGCAACAAACTCAGACACAATAAGCAGTAACGCATAATATCTCCATGGCTAAAAATGGGGGAAGGTCTCAGCTTTTTTTCCGTTGGCGCTCAAGATAAAGGCTTCTCGCTATCGATATCACCACGCTTAGGGCAAACAGGACAAACAGACCCGTCACAAACCAAAATGTGCCGCCGGTTAACAGGCTTCCCGCCCATGAGTAGACGATAGTGGCGGGTAACTGTCCGATGCCGGTGGCGATGAAAAAATGGCGAAAACGAATTGAGGTCAGGCCAGCCGCGTAGCTTACCGGGTCGAACGGCACAAAAGGTAACAGGCGGCAGACCAGAATAGTGCGCTTACCATAGCGCTCGAAAAAAGCGTCCATATTGTTCAGCACCGTTTTTCCGGTCAGCTTTTCCACCGCACCGCGACCTAAAATGCGGGCAATAAAAAAGCACAGCGCCGCACCTGCCATTGCGCTGCTCCAGGATAGTACGCCGCCCCAAAATGCGCCAAACAGCGAGGCATTGGCAAACGTGATCACAAACGCAGGAAGCGGTGCAACGATGGCCTGTAAGATCATCAGGAAGAACGACACCACCGCCGCATGGGTTCCATAAGAACGAATAAAGTTCTCAAGAGCATGCTGATCGAGTGTGGTAAATGCTGCCAGGCTGCTGTGGAGAAAATCACTCACGCCAGGTATCCATGCCCATGCCATTAGCCCGAGCAGTAGCAGAGCAATCAAACCCGCACGGTAATAGCGAGCCAGCCGCGCTTTATTCCGTTTTATCATTTACCCGTACACTCATGGTTGGCTGACGGATCGATATGCTTATATCGGGCCCAGGCTTTGGCTGCCTGAACGAGGGCGAATAACGCCAGCCCTGCCACGCTGAGCTTACCGATGAATACCAGGGTAATGCCTTCGCTGGCGAGTTCATGCGACATCAGCGTATAGATAAAGATGCCGGGTAAGGTGGTAAGTGCCGATATTACGGTAAATGACCAGAACGGAATGGCCGTCAGCCCATAGGCGTAATTTTGAATATTATAGGGGAACAGCGGTACGAGCCGGGTCAGGATTAGAAAGTCTACTCCGCTATGGGCAATGCCTTTTTCGATAGCCTGAAACGTTGCCGTGTGCCCAACGTATTTCAGTAGTAGATCCCGTCCAAGCCAGCGAGCAAGCAAAAACGACAGCGCTGAGGCCACGGTTGCTGCCACTAACGAGATAAGCGTCCCAGCCACGGGGCCAAACAGCACACCGCCGACGATCACCAGGATGCTGCCTGGGATCAGACACAGCGCAGCAACAATAAACAGCAGGATATAAAGCGTATAGCCGAACATACCGCTTTGGCGGATGACGTCTTGTAAATGATGGAAATTGGTTATCAGGTCGGTCAGACCATAATGATGGAAAACTCCCGCCAGAACGCAGAACAGGACCGCGACAATCAGCAGCCGGTATTCTGCTTTATGCGAACTTCTTTTTCATGGGGGTTCTCCTGTAAAACCGAGTGCAATAGAGCATTTTCGTCAGCGAAAAGCGCGCGCGAAGATATAATAAATTCCCGGCCGTAACAATGTATTACCGTCACTTTATTGATTTTGCACAGAATAAACAGACTCTCCAGGCCGGGCCTGGAGAGTAAAAAGACGCAGAAGGTCAGACGCGGAATTTAGCCCATACAGGCGCATGGTCGGACGGTTTTTCCATGCTGCGAATTTCATAGTCGATGCCGGTTTCTTCGCAGCGTTCCGCCAATGGGTTGCTCGCCAGCAGCAGGTCGATACGCAGGCCACGGTTATCGTCAAAGCCTTTTGAGCGATAATCAAACCACGAGAACTGGTCATTCTTTTCAGGATTTGCGTGACGGTAAGTATCCACCAGACCCCAGCCCAGCAGGCGTTCCATCCACTCACGCTCCTCCGGCAGGAAGGAACATTTACCGGTACGCAGCCAGCGTTTACGGTTTTCTTCGCCGATGCCGATATCGAGATCGGTTGGGCTGATATTCATATCGCCCATGATCAATACCGGATTGTCGCGCTTCAGTTCAGTCTCCAGATAGTTTTGCAGGTTCTGATAAAACGCGGCCTTGGCCGGGAATTTGGTTTCATGGTCACGGCTTTCTCCTTGCGGGAAGTAGCCGTTGATCACCGTGATGCTGCCCAGAGGGGACGGAATTTCTGCCATGATGATCCGACGCTGCGCTTCTTCGTCATCGCCTGGGAAGCCACGACGTACCGCAATTGGCGTTTCTTTCGTTAACAGCGCCACGCCGTAATGACCTTTCTGGCCGTGATAAAAGACGTTGTAACCGAGCTTTGCTACCTCTTCGAGAGGGAACATATCGTCGTGGACTTTTGTCTCCTGTAAGCCAATAACATCCGGTTGGTGTTTTTCGACAATGGCTGCCAGTTGATGGGGACGGGCACGCAGGCCGTTGATATTAAAAGAGACAAATTTCATAGTCGCTGCCACTTTGCAAGATGAATAGTGCAAGGATGGTAGCAGAATTTCTGCAGGCTGACTGCTTCTTGTCACCTGATTCCAACAATGATTGCTAATGGTGTTAACGATGGAGCAAAAACTGCACCGTTTTGGCGCGAAGCGCGTCGGAATGGAGCAATAATTTCCGAAAAATTTCGTATACGATCACAATTCCAGAATTATATTTGGCGACTGAATAAAACTGCGTTTTTTCCTCTGTTTAGTCGCCTGATGCGCAAACATATTCACTTTATATGCACATGCAGTGAATATCGCCACGTTGTAACCTGTTGATATTTCGTCATCGACCTCCGTTTATGCACTTTTTTCGCTGGCTGGCACGAACCCTGCAATCTACATTTACACCGCAAACACTATATTTATTAACATATAAATAACCTTTTATTTACCGTTGAGGTCGCTATGTCTCTGTCAATTACGCGTGAAAATTTTGATGAATGGATGATGCCCGTATATGCTCCGGCCCCTTTTATTCCGGTGCGGGGTGAAGGTTCACGTCTGTGGGATCAGCAGGGTAAAGAGTATATCGATTTCGCGGGAGGCATTGCGGTTAACGCGCTGGGTCACGCCCACCCGGCATTGCGCGAGGCATTAAACGACCAGGCGAGCAAATTCTGGCATACGGGAAATGGCTACACCAACGAGCCGGTACTGCGTCTGGCGAAAAAGCTGATTGACGCCACCTTCGCCGAGCGCATTTTCTTCTGTAACTCCGGTGCAGAAGCCAACGAAGCGGCACTAAAACTGGCGCGTAAATATGCCCACGATCGTTTTGGCAGTCAGAAGAGCGGGATTGTAGCGTTTAAAAATGCTTTCCATGGACGCACGCTGTTTACCGTCAGCGCCGGAGGACAGCCTGCCTACTCACAGGATTTCGCGCCGCTGCCGCCGGATATCCGTCATGCCGTATACAACGATCTCGATTCTGCCAGCCAACTGATTGATGACACCACCTGTGCGGTTATCGTGGAGCCTGTGCAGGGTGAAGGCGGTGTGGTACCGGCAACAAAAGCCTTTTTGCAGGGGCTACGTGAGTTATGCGATCGCCATAATGCGCTGCTGATTTTTGATGAAGTTCAGACCGGCGTTGGCCGTACCGGGGAACTGTATGCCTATATGCACTACGGCGTGACGCCGGATCTGCTGACGACAGCAAAAGCGCTGGGCGGTGGTTTCCCCATCGGCGCACTGCTGGCGACAGAGCGTTGCGCCAGTGTGATGACGGTTGGTACACACGGTACAACGTACGGCGGAAACCCGCTGGCGACGGCGGTGGCAGGTAAATTGCTGGAAATTGTGAATACACCGGAAGTGCTCAACGGAGTAAAACAGCGCCACGACTGGTTTGTGGAGCGTATAAACGCCATTAACGAACGTTTTGGACTGTTTAGTGAAATTCGTGGACTCGGACTGCTGATCGGCTGCGTGCTGAACGCGGAATTTGCCGGGAAAGCGAAACTCATCTCGCAAGAAGCGGCTGTTGCCGGGGTGATGGTACTGATCGCTGGCGCTAACGTGGTGCGTTTTGCGCCAGCGCTCAACGTCAGCGAAGAAGAAGTCGCTACCGGACTGGATCGCTTTGCGCTGGCCTGCGAACGCATTAAAGCAGGAGGTTCATCATGATGGTGATTCGTCCCATTGAACGCGCGGATATCACCGCGTTGATGCAGCTTGCCAGTAAGACCGGTGGCGGGTTGACCTCGCTACCGGCGAATGAAGCTACGCTGATGGCGCGTATCGAACGTTCACTCCAAACCTGGCGCGGTGAGTTGCCAAAAAGTGAGCAGGGATATGTGTTTGTGCTTGAAGACAGCGCCAGCGGAACCGTGGCGGGAATTTGCGCCATCGAGGTGGCGGTGGGGCTTAACGACCCCTGGTACAACTACCGGGTCGGTACTCTGGTGCACGCGTCGAAAGAGCTGAACGTGTACAACGCGCTGCCGACGCTGTTTCTGAGTAACGATCATACGGGCAGTAGCGAACTTTGCACTCTGTTTCTCGATCCGGACTGGCGTAAAGAGGGCAACGGTTATTTGCTGTCGAAGTCGCGTTTTATGTTTATGGCGGCCTTTCGCGATCGATTCAATGAGAAGGTCGTGGCCGAGATGCGCGGCGTGATCGATGAGCATGGCTACTCTCCGTTCTGGCAAAGCCTCGGCAAACGATTTTTCTCGATGGAGTTTAGCCGGGCGGATTTTCTCTGCGGAACAGGACAGAAAGCCTTTATTGCTGAACTGATGCCCAAGCATCCTATTTATACCCATTTTCTGTCTGATGAAGCGCAAGGCGTGATTGGTCAGGTGCATCCGCAAACTGCCCCGGCGCGGGCGGTGCTGGAGAAAGAAGGATTTCGCTACCGCAACTATGTCGATATTTTCGACGGCGGGCCAACGCTGGAATGCGATATCGACCGGGTTCGGGCTATTCGTAAAAGCAGGCTGGTGGAAGTGGCGGAAGGTCAGCCAGCAACCGGCGATTATCCGGCCTGTCTGGTTGCCAATGAAAACTATCAAAATTTCCGCGTCATGCTGGTTCGCGCAGACCCGGATACCCAACGTCTGGTACTGACGGCGGCGCAACTGGATGCCCTGAAATGCCACGCGGGCGACCATGTACGTTTTGTACGTCTTTGTGCAGAGGAGAAAACAGCATGACACTATGGATAAACGGTGACTGGGTGACGGGTCTGGGCGAGCGTCGGGTGAAAACCAACCCGGTAAGCGGTGATGTGCTGTGGCACGGTAATGATGCTGACGCAACGCAGGTGACGCAAGCGTGCCAGGCCGCACGTGCGGCCTTTGTCGGTTGGGCTAAACAGCCTTTCAGCGCACGCCAGACTATTGTTGAAAAGTTTGCTTTATTGCTGGAAAGCAATAAAGCCGAGCTAACTCAGATTATCGCCAAGGAAACCGGAAAACCTCATTGGGAAGCCGCGACTGAACTGACGGCGATGATCAATAAAATCGCCATCTCCGTCAAAGCTTATCATGCCCGTACCGGTGAGCAGCACAGCGAACTACCGGATGGTGCGGCAACGTTGCGCCATCGCCCACACGGCGTGCTGGCGGTTTTTGGTCCGTATAACTTCCCCGGTCATTTACCCAATGGTCATATTGTTCCGGCATTGCTGGCAGGCAATACGTTGATTTTCAAACCCAGCGAGTTGACGCCGTGGACCGGTGAAGCAGTAACAAAACTGTGGGAGCAGGCGGGGGTGCCGCCGGGCGTGCTGAATCTGGTGCAGGGCGGACGTGAAACGGGGCAGGCGTTGAGTGCGCTGGAAGACCTCGATGGCCTGCTGTTTACCGGCAGTGCGAATACCGGTTATCAGCTGCATAAGCAGTTATCCGGCCAGCCGGAAAAAATCCTTGCCCTGGAGATGGGGGGCAACAACCCGCTGATTATTGAAAATCCGGAGGATATTGATGCCGCGGTGCATCTGACTATTCAATCCGCATTTGTCACCGCCGGACAGCGCTGTACCTGTGCCCGCCGCCTGCTCGTAAAAAAAGGCGCGCAGGGTGATGCGTTCCTGACGCGTCTGGTGGAGGTTAGTCAGCGTTTAGTGCCCGGCAACTGGGATGCACAACCGCAGCCATTTATGGGTGGACTGATTTCCGAACAGGCCGCGCAGCACGTCTATGATGCCTGGCAGCGTCTGGCGTCGTTGGGCGGCCGTACGTTGTTAGCGCCACGTCTGGTAAATGCCGGAACGTCACTGCTGACCCCTGGAATCATCGAACTGACCGGGGCGGGGAACGTACCTGATGAAGAGGTTTTCGGTCCGCTGCTCGGCGTCTGGCGTTATGACAGCTTTGATGATGCGATTCGTCTGGCGAACAATACCCGCTTTGGATTGTCGTGTGGGTTAGTTTCGCCCGATCGCGGCCAGTTTGAACAGCTACTGTTGGAGGCGCGGGCAGGGATCGTCAACTGGAATAAGCCGTTAACCGGCGCTGCGAGTACCGCACCGTTTGGCGGTGTAGGCGCTTCCGGGAACCATCGCGCCAGCGCGTGGTATGCCGCAGATTATTGCGCCTGGCCGATGGCAAGTCTGGAATCCCCGGCCTTAACGCTGCCATCGGCGCTTAGCCCCGGACTGGATTTTTCTCGCGAGGATAAGCTATGAAAGCCCGTGAGGTAAATTTTGATGGTCTGGTGGGGCTAACTCACCACTATGCTGGATTGTCATTTGGTAATGAGGCCTCAACCAAACATCGATTTCAGGTGTCGAACCCGCGTCTGGCGGCAAAGCAAGGTCTGCTAAAGATGAAAGCGCTGGCGGATGCGGGATTTCCTCAGGCGGTGATCCCACCCCACGAGCGGCCTTATATTCCGGTTCTGCGTCAGTTGGGTTTTAGCGGCAGTGACGAACAGGTGCTGGATAAAGTGGCGCGTCAGGCGCCTCACTGGCTCTCCAGTGCCAGCTCCGCATCGCCTATGTGGGTAGCGAATGCGGCGACGGTTTGCCCTTCGGCAGACTCGCTGGACGGGAAAGTGCATCTGACGGTGGCGAATCTGAATAATAAGTTCCACCGTTCACTGGAAGCGCCTACTACCGAAGCATTGTTACGGGCGATTTTCCGTGATGAGAATAGCTTTGCGGTCCACGGTGCGTTACCCCAGGTTGCGCTATTTGGCGATGAAGGGGCGGCAAACCATAACCGCCTGGGTGGAGATTACGGTGACCCCGGCGTACAGCTATTTGTTTACGGTCGTGAAGAAGGCAATGCATCCCAACCGAAGCGCTATCCGGCAAGGCAATCCCGTGAGGCCAGCGAGGCGGTCGCGCGACTGAATCAGGTCAACCCGCATCAGCGCATTTTTGCTCAGCAAAACCCGGACGTTATCGATCTTGGCGTGTTCCATAACGATGTGATTGCGGTGTCGAATCGCCAGGTGCTGTTTTGTCATCAGCAGGCGTTTGTCAGACAGCAGGCATTGTTAGAGCAGTTGCGCAGTCAGGTGGCAGGTTTTACCCCGCTGGAAGTCCCGACAGCGGAAGTGTCGGTGCAGGATGCCGTGACCACTTATCTGTTTAACAGTCAGTTGCTGAGTCGTAGTGACGGTTCGATGATGCTGGTCCTGCCGCAGGAGTGTCGGGAGCATGCTGGCGTGTGGCGGTATTTGAACCGGCTTCTCGAGGAAGACAATCCGATCGATGACCTGCGGGTATTCGATCTGCGTGAAAGTATGTCCAACGGCGGTGGTCCGGCATGCTTGCGCCTGAGAGTGGTGCTCACTCTGCAGGAACAGCAGGCGGTGAATCCGGCGGTTATCATGAACGACACGCTGTTTAACACGTTGAATAACTGGGTTGACCGTTACTATCGCGATCGTCTTACCGCTGCCGACCTTGCCGACCCACAGCTGTTGCGCGAGGGGCGTGAAGCGCTGGATACGCTGACCCAATTGCTCAACCTCGGCTCAGTGTATCCTTTCCAGCAGGAGGGGATGCGCCATGGATAACTTTCTGGCTATTACGCTCGCAGGCACCACTCCAGAGAAAACGCAAGGAGCCACTCATGGTTTTGACTGGCAGTGGATCGGTCACGGAATTCTGGAACTGACGCCGCTTGCACCCGTTGAACATTCTCTGGTGCTGTCTGCGGGGATCCATGGCAATGAAACAGCGCCGGTAGAGATACTCGATTCATTGCTTTCCAGGCTGTTTAGCGGCGAGCTGACACTGACATGGCGGCTGCTGGTGATTCTGGGAAACCCGCAGGCGCTGGCTGCGGGAAAACGGTATTGTCATAGCGACCTGAATCGTATGTTTGGCGGTCGGTGGCAGATTTTTACCGCAAGTGAAGAAACGCACCGAGCCCATGGGCTTGAGCTGTGTCTGGAAGATTTTTATTCGCGCGCAAAGGAGCCTGTGCGCTGGCATCTGGATCTGCATACCGCGATTCGCGGTTCACAGCATCTGCGCTTTGGCGTATTGCCACAACGCAACGTTGCCTGGGACGAGGATTTCCTTGAATGGCTGGGAGACGCGGGACTGGAAGCGCTGGTTTTCCATCAGACGCCTGGCGGCACGTTCACCCATTTTAGCGGGGAACATTTTGGTGCGTTGGCCTGTACGTTGGAACTGGGTAAAGCGCTGCCGTTTGGACAAAACGATCTCACCCAGTTTGCACAAACGGCAGACGCACTGGAAAAACTGCTGCGGGGTGAACGGGTGTCGACGAGAGAAATATCCCCGCTGCGTTATCGCGTGGTGTCGCAAATCACGCGTCGTAGCAATGATTTCATTCTCCACATGGATAACCAGACGCTAAACTTTACCCCCTTTAAAGAAGGCACCTTGCTGGCGCAGGACGGAGATGAACGTTTTATCGTCACCCATGATGTTGAATACGTTCTCTTTCCCAACCCTAACGTGGCCTGTGGTTTACGTGCCGGATTGATGCTCGAAAAGTTGTGATAAATATATTCGCCCTGCAGGTTTATCCTTTAGGGCTTATTTTTGCGTGCTGTTTTTATTTATTACGGATTATTCCTGGTGAATTGCTTTCTTAATAATCAGGGTTCAGGTATAGTTCTCCATAATCCTTTCAAAATCATCCGGTTGTAATTTTTTATTGCAACTCTGCGCAATTTATTCTTTTTTTCTTCATAATTGATGAAAGTTTGTTTTTTACACTTTCACTGTTTTACCGTTGCTCTGATTAATTGACGCTTAAGCCGGTAAAGTTAATCTCGTCAACACGACATCACATTGCATAAGAGTCGCATGAGTGTCGTAAAAATAACTGAAAGAAAGGATAGAAATTATGCGTAAACTGACTGCTCTGTTTGTTGCCTCTACTCTGGCGCTGGGTGCTGCGAACCTGGCTCATGCTGCTGACACTACAACAGCTGCACCAGCGGATGCTAAACCGATGATGCATCACAACGGCAAATTTGCCCCGCATCACGACATGATGTTTAAAGACCTGAACCTGACTGACGCACAGAAACAGCAGATCCGCGAAATCATGAAAGGCCAGCGCGATCAGATGAAACGTCCGCCGCTGGAAGAACGCCGTGCAATGCACGATATCATCGCCAGCGATAGCTTCGATAAAGCGAAAGCCGAAGCGCAGATTGCGAAGATGGAAGAACAGCGCAAAGCCAACATGCTGGCGCATATGGAAACCCAGAACAAAATTTACAACATTCTTACCCCGGAACAGAAAAAGCAGTTTAATGCCAATTTTGAGAAGCGTCTGACAGAACGTGCAGCGCAGAAAGGTAAAATGCCAGAAGCTGCTGAGTAATCGATCAGCGTCTACACTAAATCATTCACACTGTGTCGCGCTGATTGCCGCACAGTGTGAAACCAAACTCAAGACCGCCGCTCTTGTCCACAACACGTATAACGATGTGGGCAGGATCGGCGGTTTTTTCATTTCTGCCTATTGCACCGGACGCACGACACGCTATTCTCCTGAAGCCCGCGAAAATTCTACCTGGATCAGCGCGTTATTCTTTTTTGCAAAATGCCGGGTTCATCGCTAAGGCAAATCAACTCTGCTGCCGATAACAATAATCTGCAGGGTGAACATAATAATGATGATTTATGGCTGTCTGTTTACGGCAGGCTGCCATGCTGCTCCTTTCTGGAGGGATGATGGAATACTTTGATATCCGCAAAATGCCGGTTAATCTCTGGCGGAATGGTGCGGGAGAAACGCGTGAGATTTGCTGTTTTCCGCCAGCAACACGAGATTTTCACTGGCGGGCGAGTATCGCCTCCATTGCAGCAAACGGTGAATTTTCACTTTTCCCGGGTGTAGAGCGCGTGATTACGCTGCTGGAGGGAGGGGAAGTCACTCTGGAAGAAGCGAACATCTTTACGCATACCCTGAAACAGCATCAACCTTTTACCTTTGCCGGTGACAAGGTGGTAAAAGCAAAGCTGACGGAAGGGCAGATGTCGATGGATTTTAATATCATGACCCGACGAGATGTTTGCCAGGCAAAAGTCAGAGTGGCCGATCGCACCTTTACGACCTTTGGTTCACGCGGCGGCGTGGTGTTTGTTATCAGTGGTGCATGGCAACTGGGCGATAAACTGCTGACGGCCGACCAGGGTGCGAGCTGGCATGACGGCAAACACACATTACGACTGCTGGAACGCGAGGGAAAATTGCTGTTCAGCGAGATTAACTGGATGCCGGGGCATTCTCCGGATGCAGTTCAATAATGTCATATTGACCAGACAGAACAGGCCGGCAGAGAATTTTGTAGCCATCATGGTCAAAGCCTGCTGGCATACGCGCCAGGGTAGTCGCTTCATCCAGCGTTGAAACGGCTCCCAGCCACAGCCAGTTGTTGATGATATGGTACTGTGTCATTTCGGCACCGGTTTCTTGCAAGGCAATGGCATTGCTCCATGGCCAGCAAATCACTTTCACTCTTTCCAGCGCCTCTAGCAGACGCGAGTGATGCGCTTCATGACTCTCTTTCCCGCAGCACGCCCCGGCGCAGCGTTTAAGCGCGGAGCGAAAACAGGCACGCCCGCGACTCAGGGGTTCCAGCCCCAACAGGCCGTAGCACAGCTGCTGTTCATCCGCGAGGTTTTGCAACGCTTGTAGCGCTGCGCGACGATGGGCAAACAGGCCAAACAGATTGGGTGCATGGGAGAAATCAATATCTCGTGCGTAGACAACCTGAACAGTTCGGTCGGTAAGCTGCAAGGCGCAAAGCTGACGATTGCGCCGCAGTCGTTTATTAAACAACGGCTGTTGTTCTTTGATCAACCGCGCTTCCAGCAGCAGGGCACCAATTTCTCCCGCCGTACAAATCCAGCTAATGCGTTTGGCCTGACGCAGCATTGCCGCTTCGTCCGCGGTACGCAGGTGTGCCAGCACGCGGCTGCGAATATTGACGCTTTTACCAATGTAGAGAGGCATAGTGTCGCTTTCACTGTGAAACAGATAGACGCCTGGTGCGGTGGGAAGCGCACTCAAAAATGGGCGCAGGTGTTCTGGATATTCATAGATTGCTGCTGCCTCAAATGTCAGGCGTGGGGCTGATTGACGCCGTACCACTTCTCACTCCGGATGCTGGTTATTCATCCAGTGTAGCAGTTTGAAACCGATTAAAAAAGCGGCATCAGACCAGGGGGAGGGGCCGGACAGCGGTGATCCCAGTGCTATCCGGCGATATGTGATTAAAAAAATTACGCTTTTTTCCAGAAGTCATCAAACACCGTGATCGGTGTGCGACGTTTGTGCTCGGTCTTCAGATACCAGCCTTCAATTTTTTTCGCGATGTCGGCAGCCAGCGTTTTTCCTTCCAGATAATCGTCGATGTTGTCATAGGTGACGCCTAATGCGGCTTCATCCGGCAGAGAAGGGCGATCGTCTTCGAGGTCGGCGGTTGGCGCTTTCTTATATAAATGTTCCGGGCAACCCAGCGCGGCAAGCAGCTGCTTACCCTGACGCTTGTTCAGGCGGAAAATAGGGTTAATGTCAGTACCGCCATCGCCGTATTTGGTGAAAAATCCGGTGATGGCTTCTGCTGCATGATCGGTACCCACGACAACACCGCTGGTCATTCCGGCGATACTGTACTGGGCCTTCATACGTTCACGGGCTTTTTCATTGCCACGGACAAAATCGCTCAGTTCAATACCCGCTTCACGCAGGGCCTGTTCACTGGCCAGTACCGCACCCTTAATATTTACTGTGAGCACGCGGTCAGGTTGGATAAAGGCGATGGCATCCTGACAGTCCTGTTCATCAGCCTGAACGCCATACGGCAGACGTACGGCAATAAACTGCAGCGCGTCATTCCCCGTTTCTTCGCGAAGCTCGGAAATAGCCATCTGGCAAAGTTTTCCCGCGAGCGTTGAGTCCTGTCCGCCGCTTATCCCTAATACCAGTGATTTCAGAAAAGGGTAGGTTTGCAGGTAGGATTTCAAGAAATCCACGCTGCGGCGAATTTCCTCTTCTGCATTAATTTGCGGTTTTGCGCCAAGCGCCTGGATTATCTCTTGCTGCAGAGTCATTTAACCCCCTCCGAAAAATGAAATGATCAAAAAAATGATGTGTTAAAGCTAACGCGTTGGGACCCAAACGACAAGGGATGCAGGCCTGATCTAACATCATTTTGTTTTAATAGAATTTTCCGAAACGACCTAAGTATCATCTGATTGCTTGAAAAATGTGTTGTTGTGCTCCAGGCTTATATAACACGCTGAAATACAAGAGGACGGAATATGAACAAGAACCTAACAGGAATTCTAAGCGCAGCGGCTGTTTTGACTATGCTGGCAGGATGTACGGCCTACGATCGCACCAAAGACCAATTTGTTCAGCCCGTGGTGAAAGATGTGAAGAAAGGGATGAGCCGGGCGCAGGTGGCGCAGATTGCCGGTAAACCTTCTTCTGAAGTCAGCATGATTCATGCGCGAGGGACATGCCAGACCTACATCTTGGGTCAACGAGATGGTAAAGCTGAAACCTATTTTGTTGCTTTAGACGACACCGGACATGTGATTAACTCCGGTTACCAGACCTGCGCAGAGTACGACACTGACCCGCAGGCGGCGAAGAAGTAACAACTGCTTATTGCCTGAGCTCTCTGGAAAACCGGCCATCGTGCCGGTTTTTTTGTGCCGAACGATCTTATTTATTGCTGCGAATTATTTGCCCGAAATGTGAGGGGGGTCATAACGATAGGTCAAGGAGAGACAATTTAGTTGGTCAAGGAAATACCATCCACCGGTGCAATCCCGTATACTCATTTCAGCCACCTAAAAAAGTAATTTAGCTGACGCAAGTTACCCAGAGCATGGATGCAGGTTATGGCTTGCGGAGTGTCTGGTTGACAGATAATCGCACATGAGGATCGTTTTAATGGAAAAGAAACACATTTATCTGTTTTGTTCTGCGGGCATGTCGACTTCATTGTTGGTTTCGAAGATGCGTGCTCAGGCCGAAAAATACGAAGTACCGGTTATTCTTGAAGCATTTCCTGAAACGCTGGCCGGAGAAAAAGGTCCTGTCGCCGATGTCGTGTTATTAGGTCCACAAATTGCTTATATGTTGCCCGAAATTCAGCGTTTGTTACCCAACAAGCCTGTGGAAGTGATTGACTCGCTGCTGTATGGCAAAGTCGATGGTTTAGGCGTGCTTAAGGCTGCTGTTGCAGCAATTAAAAAAGCCGCAGCAAATTAATTATTTTATTTTAATTTTTCCCGTCAAAGAGTTATTTCATTAACATTCACCGCAATTTTTAATTGCGGTATTTAAGGGTATTTTTCTATGAGTAACGCTATTGCTTCACTTGAAAAGGTACTCCTTCCTTTTGCTGTAAAAATTGGAAAGCAGCCACACGTTAATGCAATCAAGAACGGCTTTATTCGTTTAATGCCGTTAACCCTCGCAGGGGCCATGTTTGTATTAATCAATAACGTTTTCCTGAGCTTTGGGGAGGGGTCGTTTTTTTATTCAATGGGCATTCGACTTGATGCTTCAACTATTGAAACTTTGAATAGCTTGAAAGGCATTGGTGGAAACGTCTATAACGGTACGCTGGGTATCATGTCATTGATGGCACCGTTCTTTATCGGCATGGCGCTGGCAGAAGAACGTAAAGTCGACTCACTGGCTGCCGGGCTGTTATCCGTCGCCGCGTTTATGACCGTAACGCCTTATAGCGTGGGTGAAGCCTATGCCGTTGGCGCGAACTGGCTCGGCGGTGCCAATATTATTTCCGGTATTATTATCGGCCTGGTGGTCGCGGAAATGTTCACTTTTGTGGTCCATCGTAATTGGGTGATTAAATTACCTGATAGCGTACCGACGTCCGTATCGCGTTCCTTCTCTGCGTTGATTCCTGGCTTCCTTATTCTCTCCATTATGGGGATCATCGCCTGGGCGCTGAACACCTGGGGTACCAACTTCCACCAGATCATTATGGATTCCATTTCAACGCCGCTGGCATCGCTGGGTAGCGTAGTGGGTTGGGCCTATGTGATTTTTGTTCCGCTGCTGTGGTTCTTCGGTATTCACGGTTCACTGGCGCTGACTGCGCTGGACAGCGGTATCATGACGCCATGGGCGCTGGAAAACATCTCTATCTACCAACAGTTTGGTTCCGTAGACGCCGCGCTGGAAGCCGGTAAGACGTTCCACGTCTGGGCGAAGCCGATGCTCGACTCCTATATTTTCCTTGGGGGTAGTGGGGCAACGCTGGGTCTGATTATCGCTATCTTCCTGGCATCGCGTCGTCCTGACTATCGTCAGGTTGCTAAACTGGCACTGCCGTCAGGTCTGTTCCAGATTAACGAACCTATCCTGTTCGGTCTGCCGATCATCATGAACCCGGTGATGTTTATCCCGTTCATTCTGGTGCAACCGATTCTGGCGGCGATTACGCTGGCAGCTTACTACTCAGGCATTATTCCACCGATTACCAACATTGCACCGTGGACTATGCCAACCGGTTTGGGCGCGTTCTTTAACACCAACGGTAGCGTCGCTGCTCTGCTGGTCGCGCTGTTCAACCTCGGTATCGCAACGCTGGTTTACCTGCCGTTCGTGGTGGTAGCCAACAAAGCGCAGAACGTTATTGACCAAGAAGAAAGCGAAGAAGATATCGCTAACGCATTGAAATTCTAAATTTAATCCGGCATGGCTTTACGGCCATGCCGGACTGAACCAGAGGAAAAAAGTATGTTGGATATCGAGAACATCGTCGACACGCAGTCAGAAGCAGAAGAACTTGAAGAAGTGGTGATGGGCCTCATCATCAACTCAGGTCAGGCGCGTAGCCTGGCGTACGGCGCACTCAAAATGGCCAAGCAGGGTGATTTCGAGTCAGCTAAGACCATGATGGACCAGTCTCGTCTGGCGCTGAACGAAGCGCACCTCGTGCAAACGAAACTGATTGAAGGCGATCAGGGTGAAGGTAAAATGAAAGTTAGCCTGGTGCTGGTCCACGCACAGGACCACCTGATGACATCAATGCTGGCGCGTGAGCTGGTGACTGAACTGATTGAGCTTCACGAAAAGCTGAAATAGCGAGGAGTGCATAATGCAGCTACAGATTAACGCACCGGAAATCAAAACCGTTTATGAACAGCAGCTGTTTAATGGCAAAAATTTCCATGTGTTCATCTATAACAAAACTGAGAGTATCAGCGGGCTGCATCAGCATGACTACTATGAGTTTACCCTGGTTTTAACCGGGCGCTATTATCAGGAAATCAACGGTAAACGCGTACTGCTAGAACGTGGAGACTTTGTCTTTATCCCGTTGGGATCGCACCACCAGAGTTTTTATGATTTTGGTGCGACAAGGATCCTTAACGTCGGCATCAGTAAACGTTTTTTTGAACAGCACTATCACCCGCTGCTGCCATTTTGTTTCGTTGCATCGCAGGTCTACCGGGCGAATAACTCGTTTCTTACCTACATTGAAACGGTTATTGCATCACTGAACTTTCGTGAGAGCGGGCTGGATGAATTTGTAGAAGTGGTCACCTTCTATATTATTAATCGGTTACGCCATCATCGCGAAGAGCAGGTGCTGGATGATATTCCGCAGTGGCTTAAAACCACCGTCGAGACCATGCACGACAAACGGCAGTTTAGCGAGAATGCGCTGGAAAATATGGTACACCTGTCCGCGAAATCCCAGGAGTATCTGACCCGCGCTACCCAGCGTTATTACAGCAAAACGCCGATGCAGATTATTAATGAAATCCGCATTAACTTTGCTAAAAAACAGCTGGAAATGACGAACTATTCTGTAACGGATATTGCTTACGAGTCTGGCTACAGTAGCCCAAGCCTGTTTATTAAAACGTTTAAAAAGCTGACGTCGTTTACACCGAATAGCTACCGTAAGAAATTAACTGAATTTAATCAGTAGATATTATTTGCCAATAACCCATTTTTTATAGCTTGCCCAAAATAGCGTCGGGACAGCCACGCTATACCTGACAAACGGGTTGAGCATAATACACGTCAGTGTTTTTACACTGAAGGGAGAAAGTATGAGCCAGAAATTAAAAGTCGTCACTATCGGTGGCGGGAGCAGCTACACCCCTGAATTACTTGAAGGCTTTATTAAGCGCTATCATGAATTACCGGTTTCTGAGTTGTGGCTGGTTGATGTCGACGGTGGAAAAGAGAAGCTGGACATTATTTTTGACCTTTGCCAGCGCATGATCGACAAAGCCGGCGTACCGATGAAGTTGTTTAAAACGCTGGACCGCCGTGAAGCACTGAAAGATGCTGATTTCGTTACCACCCAACTGCGCGTAGGGCAACTGAAAGCCCGTGAAAAGGATGAACGCATTCCGCTGAGCCACGGTTATCTGGGACAGGAAACCAACGGTGCGGGTGGGCTGTTCAAAGGTCTGCGTACCATTCCGGTTATCTTTGATATTATTAAAGATGTGGAAGAACTGTGCCCGAATGCCTGGGTGATTAACTTTACTAACCCGGCAGGGATGGTGACTGAAGCGGTCTATCGCCACACGAATTTCAAGAAATTCATCGGCGTGTGTAATATTCCTGTCGGCATGAAAATGTTCATTAGCGATGTGCTGGCGCTGAAAGAGAGCGATGATTTATCCATCGATCTGTTCGGTCTGAACCACATGGTCTTTATTAAAGACGTGCTGGTGAACGGTACATCACGCTTTGATGAACTGTTGGATGGCGTAGCTTCTGGACAACTGAAAGCTTCCACCGTGAAGAACATTTTTGACCTGCCGTTCAGCGAAGGGTTGATTCGTTCGCTGAAGCTGCTGCCGTGCTCGTATTTGCTGTACTACTTCAAGCCAAAAGAGATGCTGGCGATTGAAATGGGTGAATACTATAAAGGCGGGGCACGCGCTCAGGTGGTACAGAAAGTTGAGAAACAACTTTTTGATCTCTATAAAAATCCTGAGCTGAACGTTAAGCCGAAAGAGCTGGAGCAGCGCGGTGGCGCGTATTACTCCGATGCGGCCTGTGAAGTGATCAACGCCATCTACAACGACAAACAGACCGAGCACTATGTCAACATTCCACATCATGGACATGTTGATAACATTCCTGCGGACTGGGCGGTTGAGATGACCTGCACGCTGGGACGTAACGGTGCTACGCCGCACCCACGTATTACCCATTTTGATGAGAAAGTACTTGGCCTTATCTACACCATTAAAGGCTTTGAGGTTGCGGCGAGCAATGCGGCATTGAGCGGCGAGCTGAATGATGTGCTGCTGGCGTTAAACCTGAGTCCGCTGGTGCATTCTGACAGCGATGCCGAAATTCTGGCGCGTGAGTTAATTCTGGCACATGAAAAATGGCTGCCAAACTTTGCCGGGTGCATTGAGAAACTCAAAAGCGAACAACACTAACTGAGGTCGGCTATGGAACGCGTACTGATTGTGAATGCGGATGATTTTGGCCTGAGTAAAGGACAAAACTACGGCATTGTTGAAGCCTGTCGCAATGGCGTTGTCACCTCGACAACGGCATTGGTTAACGGTGCGGCGATTGACCATGCGGTACAGCTGAGTCGCGACATACCTGCACTTGCCGTCGGGATGCATTTTGTTCTGACGCTGGGTAGGCCGTTGACGGCAATGCCGGGCCTTACCCGTGACGGATTACTGGGGAAATGGATCTGGCAGATGGCAGAGGAGGACACTTTGCCGCTGGATGAAATTTCTCAGGAACTGGCCGCGCAGTATCAGCGTTTTATTGACCTGTTCGGGCGGGAGCCGACGCATCTGGATAGCCATCACCATGTGCATATGTTCCCGCAAATTTTCCCTATCGTAGCCGGGTTTGCTGCCGAGAAGGGGATTGCATTGCGTATCGATCGTCAGACCGTGTTTCAGGCGTCTGATTTTCCGGAAACGTTACGTACCTCCCAGGGATTCAGCAGCGAGTTTTACGGCGAAGCGATTTCCGAGGCTCTGTTTTTACAGACGCTGGATGCGTCAGCCGACCGGGGAGAGTCTTCGCTGGAAGTGATGTGTCATCCGGCCTTTATCGATGACATTATTCGTCAAAGTGCCTACTGTTACCCCCGCTTAACTGAGCTCGACGTGCTGACGTCTTCGTCACTGAAATATGCAATTGCGGAGCGCGGTTATCGTCTTGGCAGTTTTCTGAACGTGTAATTCCTGAGTTTGCGGCGCTTAATGCGCCGCATTTTTTTAGGCGGGAATCGTTTCTATTTTTCCGGCACGTGACCAGACGCGGTGCGCGGTCATCAGCGTCAACAGGGTATCCATAAACTGTGCGTCTGCACTGTCCGCTTCCACCACACCTTCTTCTCCTTCATTTTTGATATTCAACGTTACTTTAAACTGACGAGCATCGCCGGCCAGGGCGATAGGTTTTAAGTGCTTATACGCTTCGAGTAAATAATATCGGGCATCACCGTTCTTAATGATGTCCGCGAGATTACCGCATGGAACGATAACCGCATCGACCGTCAGGGATGGCGAACCCGCAAAAGTACCGGCGATCGTCAGAGCAGATCCATCATCGGCAACTACCTTACCCATTCGGGAATAGAGCAATTTGGCATGAACGCCTTTGGCCTGTAGGGCTTGCATGATGGCGAGCAGGTCGCTCGATTTCACCTGGTCATTAAGTAGGATGGCGACCACGCGGCCCTTAATCTCACCTTGCGCACCTGCATATAAACTGAGTGACGGTGCATTTGTCAAACCGTTGACGTTGGGCGGTGGCGCAATGCTGGCCTGTTCCTTGGTTAGCTTAAAACCGAGATTATCGGCAACCGCCTCGGCGAGGGCAGCATCAATATGAGCTAACTGTTCGACCACTCTTTCCCGAATATAGGGGCGCGTAACCTTACTGAGTTCGAAACTGAATCCGCCGATAATATGCTGCTGTTCAATTGGCGTCTGACTTAGCCAGAACAGGCGAGGGTGCGCATAGTATTCGCCAAAAGAGGGGCTACGTTCGCGGATTTTGTTTCCTTCAATCCGTTCCTGATACGACTCAAATCCACCGCGTTTTGGCCCCGGCGGCGTTTCACGCGGCCAGTTATCATTGATGGAATTCGGTTCATAGTTGGCTGGATTGGTATCGATGTCCATTCGATGCATGCCGTCACGCTGGAAATTATGGTACGGACAGGTCGGGCGATTAATCGGGATTTCATGGAAATTGGGCCCGCCCAGGCGACTGATTTGGGTATCGGTATAGGAGAACAAGCGACCCTGCAGCAGGGGATCGTTAGTAAAATCGATGCCAGGGACGATATGTCCGGGATGAAAAGCGACTTGTTCATTTTCGGCGAAGAAATTATCAGGATTGCGGTTCAGCACCATTTTACCGACGCGTTGCACCGGAACCAGCTCTTCCGGGATCAGCTTGGTCGGATCGAGCAGGTCAAAATCGAACTTAAATTCATCTTCTTCGGGAATCAGCTGTAGTCCCAGTTCATATTCCGGATAATCGCCCGCTTCGATAGCTTCCCACAGGTCGCGGCGATGAAAGTCGGGATCCCGACCAGTAAGTTTTTGCGCTTCATCCCATACCAGCGAGGCTTTGCCTGCCAGCGGTTTCCAGTGGAAACGGACAAAGGTGGCTTTCCCTTGCGCATTAATCAACCGAAATGTGTGAATACCGAAGCCTTCCATCGTGCGATAGCTGCGCGGAATACCCCGATCGGACATTGCCCATATGACGTTGTGCAACGTTTCAGGCTGTAATGAGACATAATCCCAGAAGGTGTCATGGGCGCTTTGGCCCTGCGGGATAGCCCAATGCGGCTCCGGTTTAACCGCATGGACGAAATCCGGGAATTTATGGGCATCCTGAATAAAGAAGATGGGAGTATTGTTTCCCACCAGGTCGAAAATGCCCTCTTCAGTGTAAAACTTGGTCGCAAATCCCCGTATATCCCTGACCGTATCCGCAGAGCCTGCGCCGCCCTGAACGGTAGAGAATCGGACAAAAACCGGGGTGATTTTATTTTCATCACTTAGAAAGTCCGCTTTCGTCGTCGCACTCAGGTTGGCATAGGACTGAAAGTAACCATGAGCGGCAGAACCTCGGGCATGTACAATCCGCTCCGGGATGCGTTCATGATCAAAATGGGTAATCTTTTCCCGCAGGATAAAGTCTTCCAGCAGGGTTGGCCCGCGATTACCTGCGCGCAGAGAGTTTTGATCGTCTGCGATTCGCACACCCTGATTAGTTGTCAGAGCAAAATCTTCGCTTCCTTTACGAAAACTGTCCAGTGCATTGAGTTTGTCACTTTTGATATCTTGCGCTTTTAAACTGCCGGACGTAGTGGGCTGCATACCTGGCGGTGTGGGTTCAGGAGTTGACCGATGTGAACCGTCTGTGGGGGCCAGTGAGTCAAGTCCTGGCTGGGATTCGCTGGCATCATGAACCGGCGCTGAGTGATGGAGTGGATGCTTATCATTCTGTGACATTAAACTCGTCTCCTGGTTTCATTGCTGAAAGGGTCGTTGTTGTTGTCAAAAGCTTTAACTATAGACCACTCACTCAGCGGCGCAGGTACAGGCCGATGACGTAAAGCGCGATGAACCAGGCAAACAGCGCACGCAAGGCAGGACGCAAGGCGGCAAAATCGGCTAAGATAGCGGTTTTCTGATTTTTAGAATTTGTCTTTAGTGAAGCAACTGATTATGAAACCTCTTCGCCAACAAAATCGTCCGGTTATCAGCTATGTTCCCCGCGTGGAGCCCGCGCCACCAGAGCATGCGGTTAAAATGGATGCGTTTCGTGACGTATGGATACTGCGCGGAAAATATGTCGCTTTTGTCTTAATGGGGGAGGCGTTTCAACGTTCGCCTGCATTTACGGTCCCGGAATCAGCACAGCGCTGGGCTAATCAGGTTCGCCAGGAAAATGAACTAAGGGATTAATGGATATAAAAAAACCGTCGGAGCATGATACTCCGGCGGTTTTTTGTTTTTTAGCTGACAGACTTAGCGATGCGCCAGTTCTGCGTTATCGTCGCTGTCCAGAATCGTTTTATCAGTCTGCTTGAGCCATTGGCTGGTCAGCGTACCGGCAGTCATGGAACCGCTTACGTTCAGCGCGGTACGACCCATATCGATCAGCGGCTCAACGGAGATCAGCAGCGCAACCAGCGTGACTGGCAGACCCATAGCGGGCAGGACGATCAGCGCGGCAAATGTTGCACCGCCACCGACACCCGCAACCCCTGCGGAGCTCACGGTCACGATACCAACCAGCGTGGCAATCCACATTGGGTCCAGTGGGTTGATACCGACGGTCGGTGCAACCATTACTGCCAGCATTGCCGGGTACAGGCCCGCACAACCGTTCTGACCAATCGTGGCACCAAACGAGGCGGCAAATGAGGCGATGGATTCAGGCACGCCCAGACGACGGGTCTGCGCTTCAACGTTCAGCGGAATTGAGGCTGCGCTGGAGCGGCTGGTGAAGGCGAAAGTCAGCACCGGCCACACTTTGCGGAAGTATTTCAGCGGGCTAACGCCGTTAATACCCAGCAGAATCCCGTGAACCACGAACATAATGCCCAGACCGAGATAAGAGGCCACGACGAAGCTACCCAGCTTGATGATGTCCTGCAGGTTGGAACCTGCAACCACTTTGGTCATCAGCGCCAGAACACCGTACGGCGTCAACTGCATCACCAGACGAACCAGTTTCATCACCCAGCTTTGCAGGGTATCGATAGCGACCAGAACGCGCTCGCCTTTTGGTACATCATCTTTCAGCAGTTTCAGTGCGGCTACACCCAGGAATGCGGCGAAGATAACCACGCTGATAATCGACGTCGGGTTCGCGCCAGTCAGATCGGCAAACGGGTTTTTCGGAATAAACGACAGCACCAGTTGCGGAACGCTGAGGTCAGCCACTTTGCCAACATAGTTGGTTTCAATCGCGTTCAGACGGGCGGTTTCGGCACCACCTTGCACCAGACCTTCGGCGGTCAGGCCGAACAGGTTGGTCACCAGAACACCTACCAGTGCGGCAATCAGCGTAGTAAACAGCAGCGTTCCGATGGTCAGGAAACTGATTTTACCTAACTGAGAGGCGTTGTGCAGACGAGCAACGGCGCTGAGAATAGACGCAAAGACCAGCGGCATAACAATCATTTGCAGCAACTGGACATAACCGTTGCCGACAATGTTGAACCACTGTACTGAATCTTTAAGAACCTGGCTGTCGGAGCCATAAATGGTGTGCAGCGCGAGGCCGAACACCACACCCATGACCAGACCGACCAGTACTTTTTTTGCCAGACTCCACTGTTTGTGACGGGCTTGCGCCAGCACGAACAGCAGCACTACGAACACGATAATGTTCGCGATTAATGGAAAGTTCATCCCCGTTCTCCTGATCTTATTATGCGTATCACCATTGAAAGGTGATTCTGTTGGCGCAAGATTAGCAGAACTGTGACTTGCCTCTTATATTCAAATGGAATTGTTTATACCGAAAATGACTTTTTGGCTGATTTATTAGTCAATCTGATGCGTTATGAAACGATTGAACTGCATTTGTAGCGTATTAATCATCTGCGAAGACCAGCGTACCGCGCTGTTCTCTTGTACGGTCTGCGGCATCCAGATTGCCCACGCGAACAGTGCCATGCACAGAAACCGCTCCAGTTGATTGCCTTTTTGCGGCACGAGGATGGGCAGACGAAAACGCCAGCGGCAGGGCCAAAGCAGGGGAACGCCTGCTGGGGTCAGCATGTCGGCCAGAATGTGACTAAGATAGCCGAGTACCATACCTTGTAAGGCATCGGCCGGTATTATCCAGGTATCCGGGACTTTCAGGTAGAACGTGGCCAGCAGGGCAAAAACCGCCAGCAGGCTATGCGTAAACCCGCGATGGCCAAATGCGCGGGCAATGGGTTTTGATATCCACTTCAGACGCTGCCCCAGCAGAGATTTGGGATGATCGATATCCGGTAGCAGACATGTCAAAATGGCTGAAGGGACAATATGCCACCAGTCACCCTGCGCAAGAACGGGCGTTAGCTCGGCATTTTTGGCAAATACCGCACAGGCAATAGAAAAAAGAAGGTGGCCTTCCGCCGTCATGATAAAACCCAATAAACTGTCGATTCATACAGTATAGGGGTTTTATACAGTAGGCGGAAGAGGTGACGTTGTAACCCTTTGTCACAAGTGCGCCTTTACCGCGCCAGCCAACCACCGTCCACGGCCAGCGTATAGCCATGAATATAGTCAGAGGCGGGACTTGCGAGGAACACGACCGGACCTTTTAGATCATCCGGCGTGCCCCAGCGCCCTGCGGGAATACGATCGATAATCTCCTTATTGCGCTCGCTGTCTGCGCGCAGTTGCTGGGTGTTGTTGGTCGCCATATAGCCGGGCGCGATAGCATTGACATTAATTCCTTTGGCCGCCCATTCATTGGCGAGCAGGCGAGTGATGCCCAGAACGCCGCTTTTTGATGCGGTATAGGAAGGTACACGGATACCCCCCTGAAAAGAGAGCATCGAGGCAATGTTAATGATTTTTCCACCATTGCCCTGCGCCACAAACTGGCGCGCCACGGCCTGCGACAGAAAGAAAACGGATTTGAGATTCAGATTCATCACGTCATCCCAATCTTTTTCACTGAAGTCCAGCGCATCCTGACGGCGTATAGTTCCTGCATTGTTGACCAGAATATCGACCCGGCCAAACGCCGACACCGTTTGTGTCACGATGCTGGTGAGAGCATCTTGTTGACTGAGGTCGGCCTGAATGGCCATAAAGCGTCGACCGAGGGCGTTAATTTTCTCTGCGGTTTCATGCGGTATTTTACGATTCACGCCGACTACATCGCAGCCCGCTTCAGCCAGCGCCACTGCCATACCCTGCCCGAGGCCGGTGTCACATCCAGTGACGATGGCGACTTTACCCTCGAGACGAAAAGCTTCCTGAATCATGTTTACCTCAACTATTTATGTCATTAACGCTTGCGCTATAGGGCAAGGATAGGAGAGGTTAAACAGAAATACAATTAAAAATGAAACGGTGTTTTAAAAGGCGAAGGTCTGAAAAGACGGGCAATACGATCATTGCCCGTTACAGGATTAGCCGCGCAGATGAGCGGCTGTGAGTTCGGTGAGCGAGGTTAGTTTGACGTCGGCAAGAACGAAGCGAGGATCGTCCTGATTCTCATGCGCTGGTACGACGATGGAACGCATACGGGCAGCTTTCGAGGCAATCATGCCGTTCACTGAGTCTTCCAGTGCTACGCAGTTTAACGGGTCAATGCCCAGTTTCGCCGCACAATCGAGGTAAACTTGTGGGTGCGGTTTGCTGTAAGGCAGTTTTTCTGCAGAAGCCAGCGCGTCGAAGTCATCGCGCAGATCAAACATGGTCAGCACTTTTTCCAGCATATGTAGCGGCGAGGCGGATGCCAGTCCTACTTTGATTCCCTGAGATTTGCACAGTGTCACAGCTTCACGAACACCTGGCAGCAGCGGTTTTGTTTCTTCAACCAACGCAATGGCCCGGGTAATGATGCGCTCGGTGACTTCCTGACGTGAGGGGCCGTTCCAGGGTTGCTGCGCAAACCACAAATCAACCACCATGTCGATGCGTAAGCCAAGGGTATCGGGAAGTTCATGGCGGCGGGAGATATCAACGCCTAAACTTGCTATCACATCCAGTTCAGCCTGATCCCAAAGCGGTTCAGAATCGACCAGTAACCCATCCATATCGAAAATTGCAGCAAGAATTTGACGCGGGGTTGACATTACAACCTCTCCTTTACGGTGATAAAAGGGATTAGAGCCAGCCTGGACGGACTCTGAGCGTTCATTATGGCTAATTCAGAAGTATACCGCCTTTAAAGATCAGGCGAAAACGGTAATCAACGGGTAAACTTAGGCCAAAATGACACGTCTTAATCAAGGGGAACTCATGACGTATCAACAAGCTGGACGCATTGCCATCTTGAAAAGGCTGGTGGGATGGGTGGTTTTCATTCCTGCGCTGATTTCAACGCTGGTTTCAGTACTGAAGTTTATGTACGCGCACAGCGAAAAGCAGGAAGGGATTAACGCGGTCATGCTCGATTTTGCCCATGTGATGATCGACATGATGCGGGTGAACACACCTTTTCTTAACGTGTTCTGGTATAACTCGCCAACGCCCGATTTTCAAAGTGGACTGAATCTCGTTTTTTGGCTGATATTCATTCTGATTTTTATCGGCCTGGCGCTGCAGGACTCAGGCGCCAGAATGAGCCGCCAGGCGCGTTTCTTACGCGAAGGCGTTGAGGATCAGCTAATTCTGGAACAAGCAAAGGGCAGTGAAGGATTATCCCGCGAGCAACTGGAGTCGCGAATTGTGGTACCGCACCATACGATCTTCTTACAAATTTTCCCGCTTTATATTCTGCCGGTGATCGTTATCGTGATCGGCTACTTCTTCTTCTCACTGCTGGGCTTTTTGTAAGTGCCACTCTATCGGGCCTGCCACGTTGCGAAACGGCAGGCCTGATAAGCAACACGGTACGTCGTTAAGCCGCCAGTAATCTATCCAGCGCTTTCTGCGCCACAACTAAATGCTGTCCCCCGAACAGAATTGCCCGATTCAGCAGCGTATAGAGCTGGTAGATTGGCTGCCTATCGAGAAAGTCCAGCGGTAGTGGCGAGACAGACTGGTAACCGTCATAAATTTGCGGCGGCTGATCGGTATGTAACGGCAGCATTGCCAGGTCACACTCTCTGTCCCCCCAGTAGCAGGCAGGGTCAAAGATGTACGGACCGTTAGGACCGAGGGCGCAGTTCCCGGACCACAAATCACCGTGCAGGAGAGACGGCTGCGGCTGATGAGAAGAGAGACGTTGCTGGACATGTTCGACGATGGCGTCAATATTGCCAAACGCAATGCCTTTTTCAGCGGCGAGTTCCAGCTGCCAGCCTATACGCTGCTCAGCGAAAAAGGTTGACCAGCGACGTTGCCAGGTATTTGGCTGCGGCGTGGTAGAGAGCGCGTTATCGAAGTCGAGACCAAACTGAGGCTGGTCGCTCCATTCGTGCAAATGCGCAAGCTGTTGACCGAGGATAAACGCGTTATGCGCATCAAGCGGACGGGGAGGGAGGAAATCCATCACCAGAAAGCTGTAATCTCTGTCTGCGCCTACTGCCCAGACTTTCGGTACAGATACAGTTTGACTGCGGGAAAGTAGCTCCAGCTGATCGGCTTCTGCCGTAAAGCCGGTTAACAGCTCTCTTTCATCGCATTTGACGAAAAAATCTCGCCCCGCATAGCGTAAATGCCATGCGGCGTGGATCTCTCCGCCGGGCAGTTCATTACGCAGTTCGATTTCGCCTTCACCTAATTGCTCGCTTAAAAGACGACTGATAGCCTGCCACATGATGTCTCTCCCCATGTTGTCTGCCAGATCATAAGGTTAGCGCAAGAATGCGGTTAAAAAACACGAACTGACGCACACCACGGACGCGTCATCGCTGGAAAGGCACTTAATGTTTGTCGTTCTTCTTCACCCCGTACCGTTGTGGAGACACCTGACTGCACATGATTCACTTCTTTGTAATCACGTGATTTTTTAGCATAGACGTATAACCCCCATGCCGACAGTTTTACCGGAACATCCCCCTTCTGTTAAAAGGGGGACGGTGCCATTACTGCGCAAGGTATGCATATATTTTTTGCGTATCGTCCAAAGCGCACAGACGCGTACCCTGATTCAGGGTTGCTGCGCTACCGGCGGCGACACCGTAACGGACAATATCCTCAAAAGGCGCGTTCTCTGCCAGTTTAAGCGTCATGGCCCCGACCATACTGTCGCCCGCGCCTACGGTACTTTGACTTTTCACCGGTGGCGGAACCACTTGAACGCAGGTATCGCGATCTACACCCAGCGCCCCTTGCGGCCCAAGCGAGACCACAACGCGGTGCGCTTTTCCGCTTTGCACGATTTCCTGTGCGGCTTTGCGCACATCATCGGGCTGTGTCAGTTCGCGGTTAACCAGCGCACTCAGTTCTTTGAGGTTGGGTTTGACCAGTTCGATATTGCCGATGGCTAACGCCGCCGTCAGTGCTTCGCCTGAACTGTCGACAATACAGCGGATCCCCTGTTTTTGTGCGGTGGTAATGAGTCGGGTCAATTTCTCAAGCTGTACGCCGGGCGGCAAACTGCCGCTGATGACCAGCAGCGCGCCAGATTCAATTTCCAGCACCTGATCCTGAAGTTGGTAGAACTCTTCATCGGTCAGCGCAGCGCCTGGCATGACAAAACGATATTGTTCGCCGCTGGACTCCACGTGGACATGAAGATTTTGTCGGGTCCAGTCTTTGGCTTCGACGGTAGATACGGGAACATTTTCGTCGGCGAGCAATGCAACAAGATGTTCTCCGGTTGCTCCCCCCGCGGGGAAAATCGCTGTTGCGGTTCCGCCAAGATGGGCAATTGCGCGAGCGACGTTGATACCGCCGCCGCCGGGTTCAAAAACCGGCGAGGTACAACGAAGCTTACCTTCCGGGTAAATTTGCGGGGTGATTGTTGCGCTATCGAGAGAGGGCGCAAGTGTTAACGTATAGATACGTACCATCTTTACCTCCTGTTAGGCTGAACTCAGTCTGGCACTTAACCTCCCGAAAGTGAAGTAATTAACAACATGATTTTTCATATCTTTATTTAAAATTATCGTCATAAAGATATATAAATAAAATAAAGGTTTAGGAACGCTCTTATTCAAAAAATGAAATAAGAATTTATTGCTATGTTATTCGAGTCTTTTTATAATTTGTTACCTTTCAAGGGTCTTTTGTCATTGATCCATATGAAAGTTTCCGAGACCGTAATGGTCTCTTTTTTTGTTGTACGGACTCTTAATAAATGAAGCTTTTGAAGACAGTGCCCGCAGCATTATTGCTGACGGGAGGCCTGCTTGCGTCAATGCATGCTGTAGCCGATGATTCCGTTTTTACTGTCATGGATGACCCTTCCAGCGCGAAAAAACCCTTTGAAGGTAACCTGAACGCGGGATATCTCGCCCAGTCAGGCAACACAAAAAGTTCTTCTTTAACCGCAGATACCACCATGACCTGGTACGGCCAAACGACCGCATGGTCTCTGTGGGGAAATGCCAGCAATACCTCCTCAAATGATGAGCGTTCATCGGAGAAATATGCCGTAGGTGGCCGTAGTCGTTATAACATGACCGACTATGACTATCTCTTTGGGCAGGCAAGCTGGTTGACCGACCGTTACAACGGTTATCGCGAGCGTGACGTACTGACCGCAGGTTACGGTCGTCAGTTCCTCAACGGACCTGTGCACAGCTTCCGTTTCGAATTCGGTCCTGGCGTGCGCTATGACGAGCACACGGATGGCACCACCGAAACACAGCCGTTGGGCTATGCGTCCGGGGCCTATGCATGGCAGATGACGGACAATACCAAGTTTACTCAGGGTGTGTCGGTATTCGGCGCTGACGATACCACGCTCAACTCTGAAACTGCCCTGAACGTTGCCATCAACGAGCACTTTGGGTTAAAGGTGGCTTACAACGTGACCTGGAACTCTGAACCGCCGGCAACAGCGCCGGAGCATACCGATCGCCGCACGACAGTTTCCCTCGGCTATCGGATGTAACGACAAGCCGGGTCAAATAAATGACCTGGCTTTTCTAAATTAAAGTTAAGTTTATTTAATATTTAATTTGCGTTTTATTTTTTTATCTGGTCATAACGCGCTATTTTCAGACAAATTCGATTAATCGATAAATAAACGAAAGCGGAACAGTGGGTGAGCGTCATTTAGCCCCAGATCATCGCAGCCCAGCGCAGCATCAACATGGCCGCACAAATAACGAGCAGAATCACAACCATCTTCCAGTGTTTCTTCGCAAAGCGATTTGTGGGCATTGTTTTTTTCCTGCTCAGGTTAGATGACTTTGTGCAAGTGTAACAAAGACGGTTGGGTGTCAGTGAATTGATTTACATCATAGAGCGCGCGTTGATTGTTGCTTTGATCGACCCGTAATGCCGTGTACACTGTCAAACGGTGTTATCAAAAAGCGGGTGTAGGTCCAGTGTGGTCTCTAAGGCGACCAGTGACATATTTCGCAGAGTGAAGCGGGAATCAGCCCAGACCTTTTTGATAATTTTAAATATTGAATCTTTGTATGTGCTCTTACGTGTGGGGCACCACTGCAAATAAGGATATAACATGCCTGTTATTACTCTTCCTGATGGCAGCCAACGCCATTACGACCACGCTGTAAGCCCCATGGATGTTGCGCTGGACATCGGTCCAGGTCTGGCGAAAGCCACTATTGCTGGCCGTGTTGACGGTGAGCTGGTAGATGCTTCCGATCTGATTGAGCATGATGCGAAGCTCTCCATAATCACCGCGAAGGATGAAGAAGGTCTGGAGATCATTCGTCACTCCTGTGCGCACCTGTTAGGGCACGCGATCAAACAACTCTGGCCGCACACCAAAATGGCGATCGGACCGGTTGTTGATAACGGTTTTTACTACGATATCGATCTTGACCGTACGTTAACCCAGGAAGACGTCGACGCGCTCGAGAAGCGGATGCACGAGCTCGCTGAGAAAAACTACGATGTCATTAAGAAGAAAGTCAGCTGGTACGAAGCGCGTGAAACCTTCGTGAAGCGTGGCGAGACCTATAAAGTCTCCATTCTTGATGAAAACATTGCCCATGATGACAAGCCTGGCTTGTACCATCATGAAGAATATGTCGATATGTGCCGTGGCCCGCACGTGCCGAACATGCGTTTCTGCCATCACTTCAAACTGATGAAGACCGCAGGGGCATACTGGCGTGGCGACAGCAATAACAAGATGCTGCAGCGTATTTATGGTACTGCATGGGCAGATAAAAAAGCCCTGAATGCCTACCTGCAACGTCTGGAAGAAGCAGCCAAACGCGATCACCGTAAAATCGGTAAACAGCTTGACCTGTATCATATGCAGGAAGAAGCACCTGGTATGGTGTTCTGGCACAACGATGGCTGGACTATCTTCCGTGAACTGGAAGTATTCGTTCGTTCAAAACTGAAAGAATACCAGTATCAGGAAGTGAAAGGTCCGTTCATGATGGACCGTGTGCTGTGGGAAAAAACAGGTCACTGGGACAACTACAAAGATGCAATGTTCACCACCTCTTCTGAGAACCGTGAATACTGCATTAAGCCAATGAACTGCCCAGGCCACGTGCAGATCTTTAATCAGGGTCTGAAATCCTATCGCGATCTGCCGCTGCGTATGGCTGAGTTTGGTAGCTGCCACCGTAATGAACCGTCAGGTGCGCTGCATGGCCTGATGCGTGTTCGTGGCTTCACTCAAGATGATGCACATATCTTCTGTACTGAAGAGCAGATTCGTGATGAAGTTAACGCGTGCATTCGTATGGTCTACGATATGTACAGCACCTTTGGCTTCGAGAAAATCGTCGTCAAACTGTCCACTCGCCCCGAAAAACGTATCGGTAGCGATGAAATGTGGGACCGTGCTGAAGCTGACCTGGCCGTTGCGCTGGAAGAAAACAACATCCCGTTTGAGTTCCAACTGGGTGAGGGCGCGTTCTACGGTCCGAAAATTGAATTTACCCTGTATGACTGCCTCGATCGTGCATGGCAGTGCGGTACTGTACAGCTGGACTTCTCCCTGCCGTCCCGTTTAAGCGCCTCTTACGTTGGCGAAAACAACGAGCGTCAGGTTCCGGTTATGATTCACCGTGCTATTCTTGGGTCGATGGAACGTTTCATCGGTATCCTGACCGAAGAGTTCGCGGGCTTCTTCCCGACCTGGCTCGCGCCGGTTCAGGTTGTGGTCATGAACATCACCGATTCTCAGTCTGAATACGTTAACGAATTAACGCAGAAACTACAAAA
Source organism: Citrobacter sp. B72 (assembly GCF_016894305.1). Classification (NCBI taxonomy): domain Bacteria; kingdom Pseudomonadati; phylum Pseudomonadota; class Gammaproteobacteria; order Enterobacterales; family Enterobacteriaceae; genus Citrobacter; species Citrobacter sp. B72. The sequence goes on along the minus strand of NZ_CP069801.1, from coordinate 2,801,855 downwards.
TGCGGGTATTCGTGTAAAAGCAGACTTGAGAAATGAGAAGATTGGCTTTAAAATCCGCGAGCACACTTTACGTCGTGTCCCTTACATGTTGGTCTGTGGCGACAAAGAGGTAGAAGCAGGCAAAGTTGCCGTGCGCACCCGTCGTGGCAAAGACTTGGGCAGCCTGGACGTAAATGAAGTGATTGAGAAGCTGCAACAAGAGATTCGCAGCCGCAGTCTTCAACAACTGGAGGAATAAGGTATTAAAGGCGGAAAACGAGTTCAAACGGCACGTCCGAATCGTATCAATGGCGAGATTCGCGCCCTGGAAGTTCGCTTAACAGGTCTGGAAGGCGAAGCTTTGGGTATTGTGAGTCTGAGAGAAGCGATCGAAAAAGCTGAAGAAGCTGGAGTAGATTTAGTTGAAATCAGCCCTAACGCCGAACCGCCAGTTTGTCGTATTATGGACTACGGCAAGTTCCTTTATGAAAAGAGTAAGTCTTCTAAGGAACAGAAGAAAAAGCAAAAAGTTATCCAGGTTAAGGAAATTAAATTCCGTCCTGGCACCGACGATGGCGATTACCAGGTAAAACTCCGCAGCCTGGTACGCTTTCTGGAAGATGGCGATAAGGCTAAGATCACGCTGCGTTTTCGCGGTCGTGAGATGGCCCACCAACAGATCGGTATGGAAGTGCTCAACCGCGTCCGTGACGATCTGAGTGAACTGGCAGTAGTCGAATCCTTCCCTACGAAGATCGAAGGCCGCCAGATGATCATGGTGCTCGCTCCTAAGAAGAAACAGTAAGGCCTTCAAGTAGCAATGTCTGTGGAGCCTACGGGTTCCACAGCCGTTGTTCGCCTACGTTTCGTTTATTAACAATGCGAAGTGGAAGTTATTAAAATGCCAAAAATTAAGACCGTACGCGGTGCTGCTAAGCGTTTCAAAAAAACCGGTGGTGGTGGATTTAAGCGTAAGCACGCAAACCTGCGTCATATTCTGACCAAAAAATCTACTAAGCGTAAACGTCACCTGCGTCCAAAAGGCCTCGTGTCTAAAGGCGATCTGGGTCTGGTTATCGCGTGCCTGCCGTACGCATAAGCCGTTAACGTTTAATTCATTTTTTTACTAAGAATATAGATACAGGAGAGCACATATGGCTCGCGTAAAACGTGGTGTAGTTGCCCGTGCACGTCACAAGAAAATTTTGAAACAAGCTAAAGGCTACTACGGTGCGCGTTCTCGCGTATACCGCGTTGCCTTCCAGGCTGTTATCAAAGCTGGTCAGTACGCTTATCGTGACCGTCGTCAGAAAAAGCGTCAGTTCCGTCAACTGTGGATTGCGCGTATCAACGCAGCAGCACGTCAGAACGGTATTTCTTACAGCAAATTCATCAACGGCCTGAAAAAAGCCTCTGTTGAAATCGACCGTAAGATCCTGGCTGACATCGCAGTATTCGACAAAGTAGCGTTCACCGCTCTGGTCGAAAAAGCGAAAGCAGCTCTGGCATAAGCCGGTGAAAAGAGGGAGCCTGGCTCCCTCTCTTTTATTTGTAGTGCAATCAATTAGTTGACAATTTATCCGTAAGCCTTTTCAATAAAGGTTGTCCGGTTTTTACCACACAAGGTAACGCAAGCATGAATGCTGCTATTTTCCGCTTCTTCTTTTACTTTAGCACCTGAACTCAGGAGGCTTGCGCGTGAAAGAAGAAACGGAAAACAGCGCCTAAAAGCCTCCCTGGTGGAGGCTTTTTTTATACGCGTCATCCTTCAAGTTGTCTCTGTATTGGCTGCATTCGCTCTTTGGCCGCGTTGATACAACTTGAATGATTTTGCGTATATACGAGCGACTAGTGAATATCGCAACATAACGAGGAAAACCATGTCACATCTCGCAGAGCTGGTTGCCAGTGCAACGGCCGCCATTAACCAGGCTTCAGATGTTGCCGCGTTAGACAATGTCCGCGTCGAATATTTGGGCAAGAAAGGGCACCTGACCCTTCAGATGACAACCCTGCGCGAACTGCCGCCAGAAGAGCGCCCGGCAGCAGGTGCGGTGATTAACGAAGCCAAAGAGCAGGTACAGCAAGCGCTGAACGCGCGTAAGGCCGAATTAGAAAGTGCTGCGCTGAATGCTCGTCTGGCTGAAGAAACGATCGATATTTCCCTTCCTGGGCGTCGTATCGAAAACGGCGGTCTGCACCCGGTGACGCGTACAATCGACAGGATTGAAAGTTTCTTCGGTGAGCTGGGCTTTACCGTGGCGACTGGTCCGGAAATCGAAGATGACTATCATAACTTCGATGCGCTCAACATTCCTGGCCATCACCCGGCGCGCGCTGACCACGACACTTTCTGGTTTGACGCGACGCGTCTGCTGCGCACACAGACTTCCGGCGTGCAGATCCGCACCATGAAAGAAAAACAGCCGCCGATCCGTATTATCGCCCCGGGCCGCGTATATCGTAACGATTACGATCAGACTCACACCCCAATGTTCCACCAGATGGAAGGGCTGATTGTTGATACCAACATCAATTTCACCAACCTGAAAGGCACACTGCACGATTTCCTGCGCAACTTCTTTGAAGAAGACCTGCAGGTTCGTTTCCGTCCTTCCTACTTCCCGTTCACTGAACCATCTGCGGAAGTTGACGTGATGGGCAAAAACGGCAAATGGCTGGAAGTGCTGGGCTGCGGGATGGTTCACCCGAACGTGTTGCGTAACGTTGGCATCGATCCGGAAATCTATTCCGGCTTTGCATTCGGTATGGGTATGGAGCGTCTTACTATGCTGCGTTACGGCGTTACCGATCTGCGTTCTTTCTTCGAAAACGATCTGCGTTTCCTCAAACAGTTTAAATAAAGGCAGGATAAAACAATGAAATTCAGTGAACTGTGGTTACGCGAATGGGTAAATCCGGCGATTGATAGCGATGCGCTGTCAAACCAAATCACGATGGCGGGTCTTGAAGTTGACGGTGTGGAACCTGTTTCCGGCGCGTTCAATGGCGTTGTGGTAGGTGAAGTGGTTGAATGTGGCCAGCACCCGAACGCTGACAAACTGCGCGTCACCAAAGTGAATGTAGGCGGCGACCGCCTGCTGGATATCGTCTGCGGTGCGCCAAACTGCCGTCAGGGGTTGAAAGTGGCTGTGGCAACCGTTGGTGCCGTTCTGCCGGGCGATTTCAAAATTAAAGCCGCGAAACTGCGCGGTGAACCATCTGAAGGCATGCTGTGCTCGTTCTCCGAGCTGGGTATTTCCGACGATCATAACGGGATTATCGAACTGCCTGCCGATGCGCCAATTGGCACCGATATCCGTGAATACTTGAAGCTTGACGACAACACCATCGAAATCAGCGTCACGCCGAACCGCGCCGACTGCTTAGGCATCATCGGTGTAGCGCGTGACGTTGCTGTACTGAACAAAGCCCCGCTGGTTGAGCCGGAAATCGCGCCAGTTGCCGCGACCATTAGCGACGTCCTGCCGATTCAGGTCGAAGCCGTGGAAGCCTGCCCACGCTATCTGGGCCGCGTGGTGAAAGGCATCAATGTTAAAGCGCCGACCCCGCTGTGGATGAAAGAAAAACTGCGCCGTTGCGGTATTCGTTCTATCGATGCCGTGGTTGACGTGACTAACTATGTGCTGCTCGAACTGGGTCAGCCGATGCACGCATTCGACAAAGACCGCATTGAAGGCGGAATTGTTGTTCGTATGGCAAAAGAGGGTGAGACCCTGGTATTGCTGGACGGCAGCGAAGCGAAGCTAAATGCAGATACGCTGGTGATTGCGGACCACAACAAAGCGCTGGCGATGGGGGGCATCTTTGGTGGCGAACATTCCGGCGTGAATGATGAAACACAAAACGTCCTGCTGGAATGTGCATTCTTCAGCCCGCTGTCTATTACCGGTCGCGCGCGTCGTCACGGTCTGCACACCGATGCATCTCACCGCTATGAGCGTGGTGTCGATCCTGCGCTGCAACATAAGGCCATGGAACGTGCAACGCGCCTGCTGATTGATATCTGCGGCGGTGAAGCGGGCCCAGTCATTGACGTGACGAACGAAGCCACGCTGCCAAAACGCGCAACCATTACGCTTCGTCGTAGCAAACTGGATCGTCTGATCGGACACCATATTGCCGATGAGCAGGTGAGTGACATTCTGCGTCGTCTGGGTTGTGACGTGACGGAAGGGCAGGATGAGTGGAAAGCGGTCGCGCCGAGCTGGCGTTTCGATATGGAAATCGAAGAAGACCTGGTCGAAGAAGTTGCCCGCGTATACGGGTATGACAATATCCCGAACACGCCGATTCAGGCGGGTCTTATCATGGGTACGCATCGTGAAGCGGATTTGTCGCTGAAACGTGTAAAAACCATGCTGAATGACAAAGGCTACCAGGAAGTCATTACCTATAGCTTCGTCGACCCGAAAGTCCAGTCGCTGCTGCATCCGGGTGAAGAAGCGCTGCTGCTGCCAAGCCCAATCTCTATTGATATGTCGGCAATGCGTTTGTCCCTGTGGACTGGCTTGCTGTCTACGGTAGTGTATAACCAGAACCGTCAGCAGAACCGCGTACGTATTTTCGAAACGGGTTTACGTTTCGTGCCAGATACGCAGGCCAACCTCGGGATCCGTCAGGATCTAATGCTGGCGGGCGTGATCTGCGGTAACCGTCATGATGAACACTGGAATCTGGCAAAAGAGACCGTTGATTTCTATGATCTGAAAGGCGATCTGGAAGCGGTTCTCGATCTGACCGGCAAACTGGCGGACATTCAGTTCAAAGCTGAAGCGAATCCAGCACTGCATCCGGGTCAGTCTGCGGCGATTTATCTGAAAGGTGAACGTATTGGTTTCATTGGGGTTGTTCATCCTGAACTGGAACGTAAACTGGATCTGAACGGTCGCACTCTGGTGTTTGAACTGGAGTGGAATAAGCTCGCAGACCGCGTGGTGCCTCAGGCGCGTGAAGTTTCTCGCTTCCCAGCGAACCGTCGCGATATCGCAGTCGTTGTCGCAGAAAACGTTCCCGCTGCGGATATTTTATCCGAGTGTAAGAAAGTTGGCGTAAATCAGGTAGTTGGCGTAAACTTATTTGACGTGTACCGCGGTAAGGGTGTTGCGGAGGGCTATAAGAGCCTCGCTATCAGCCTGATCCTTCAGGATACCAGCCGTACACTTGAAGAAGAGGAGATTGCCGCTACCGTCGCCAAATGTGTAGAGGCATTAAAAGAGCGATTCCAGGCATCATTGAGGGATTGAACCTATGGCGCTTACAAAAGCTGAAATGTCAGAATATCTGTTTGATAAGCTTGGGCTTAGCAAGCGGGATGCCAAAGAACTGGTCGAGCTGTTTTTCGAAGAGATCCGTCGTGCTCTGGAAAATGGTGAGCAGGTAAAACTCTCTGGTTTTGGTAACTTCGATCTGCGTGATAAGAATCAACGTCCGGGCCGTAACCCGAAAACGGGCGAAGATATTCCCATTACAGCACGGCGCGTGGTGACCTTCAGACCCGGACAGAAGTTAAAAAGCCGGGTTGAAAACGCAACGCCCAAAGAAGAGTGATTTAACGATACGCAGAGTATGACGCGTATAACTAAAAAGGCCGCTATGCGGCCTTTTTCCTTTTCACTACCTAATCAGCACCGTAGAATCACCTCCATCTCTTTTCAGCAGAATGGAAAACATGCTGACTTTCGCCCATCAACAACAGCGCCGAAACGTGCGCTGGATACTGTCACTGTCAGTACTTATGCTACTGGCAACGATTCTAAGCTTGTGCGCAGGAGAACAATGGATCGCTCCCGGCGACTGGTTCAGCGCCCGCGGCGATCTGTTCGTCTGGCAAATTCGACTTCCCCGTACCCTTGCCGTTTTGCTGGTAGGCGCTGCATTGGCCTTATCTGGCGCAGTGATGCAAGCTCTGTTTGAAAACCCGCTCGCAGAGCCTGGATTACTGGGCGTATCTAACGGCGCGGGAGTCGGGCTTATCGCGGCGGTGCTGCTGGGGCAGGGGCAACTCCCCGGCTGGGCGTTGGGCCTTTGCGCCATTGCCGGGGCGCTGGTTATCACGCTTATTCTGCTACGTTTCGCCCGTCGACATCTGTCTACCAGCCGTCTGCTGCTGGCGGGGGTGGCGCTGGGGATAATCTGTAGCGCGCTGATGACATGGGCTATCTACTTCTCTACCTCGTTTGACTTACGACAGCTGATGTACTGGATGATGGGGGGCTTCGGTGGCGTAGACTGGCATCAGGCCTGGCTCATGGTGGCGTTGATTCCGGTGCTGGTGTGGATTTGCTGTCAGTCGCAGCCGATGAATATGCTGGCGTTAGGAGAGACTTCTGCGCGTCAGCTGGGACTGCCATTATGGTTCTGGCGCAACCTGCTGGTGGTTGCCACTGGCTGGATGGTTGGCGTGAGCGTGGCTCTGGCAGGGGCGATTGGTTTTATTGGGCTTGTGATCCCGCATATTTTGCGACTGTGCGGCCTCACCGATCACCGTGTTTTACTGCCAGGTTGTGCGTTGGCTGGCGCAATCGCATTATTGTTTGCTGATGTTGTCGCGCGTTTGGTGCTGGCCTCGGCTGAGTTACCTATCGGCGTGGTAACGGCCACCATGGGTGCACCGGTATTTATCTGGCTATTGTTAAAAGCCGCGCGCTAGAACGCGTTGGTTCGGTCTATGATTAAAAACTGAAAATCCACCTGTTGTTCTGGAGATGCTATGCAAAACTCTATCCTCGATACAGAAGTGACGACCATTGACGGCGAGGTTACCTCACTGCAGCCGTATTCCGGGAATGTGCTGTTAATCGTCAACGTTGCTTCAAAATGTGGACTGACGCCGCAGTACGAGCAACTGGAGAATCTGCAGAAAGCCTGGCACCAACAGGGCTTCAGCGTTCTTGGTTTTCCTTGCAACCAGTTTCTGGGCCAGGAGCCGGGCAGCGAAGAGGAAATAAAAACGTACTGCAGTACCACATGGGGCGTAACTTTCCCGATGTTCAGCAAAATTGACGTCAACGGTGAGGGACGCCATCCGCTGTATCAGAAGCTGATTGATGCCGCACCAACGGCCGTTGCGCCTGCGGACAGTGGGTTCTACGAGCGAATGGCGAGCAAAGGTCGTGCGCCGCTTTACCCGGACGATATCCTGTGGAATTTCGAGAAGTTTTTAGTGGGTCGCGATGGAAAAGTGCTGCAACGATTCTCACCGGATATGACGCCTGAGGATCCCATCCTGGTGCAAACCATCAAGCAGGCGCTGGCAAACTAATGTCTCGATTGATGCAGCTACAGGACGTCGCGGAATCGACCCGTCTCGGCCCGCTTACTGGTGAGATAAAAGCAGGAGAGATCCTGCATTTAGTGGGACCAAACGGTGCCGGAAAAAGTACGCTGTTGGCGCGTATGGCGGGTCTGACAAACGGAGAGGGCAGTATCACTTTTGGTGATATGCCGTTGGAGGAATGGCCGGCCGCCAGGCTGGCGCAATATCGCGCCTATCTTGCGCAACAGCAAAATCCGCCGTTTGCCATGCCGGTCTGGCATTTTCTGACGCTGCATCAACCCGACAAAGCACGCACCGATCTGTTACAGGAGATCGCCGATGCGCTCGGCCTGGGAGATAAACTGGGGCGCGGCGTGAACCAACTCTCCGGCGGTGAGTGGCAGCGTGTGCGTCTGGCTGCGGTTATCCTGCAGATTTGCCCACAATCGAATCCATTAGGTCAGCTTTTACTGCTGGATGAGCCGATGAACAGTCTGGACGTCGCGCAACAAAACGCACTGGACCGACTGTTGAGTCAGCTGTGTTTGCAGGGCATTGCGATTGTGATGAGTAGCCACGACCTTAATCACACCTTACGCCATGCGCATAAAGCCTGGCTACTCAAACGCGGGAAACTAATTGCCAGTGGTTCACGAGATGCGGTACTGACGCCGGCCAATCTGTCTGCGGCCTATGGCGTCAACTTCCGACGTTTGGATATTGAAGGGCACAGAATGCTCATATCAACCACTTAAGTGAAATGGGTTCTTGAAAATCATATAATTTCCACGCTAAATTGGCATAAAAATAAAATTCAGAGGATTCGTACTGAATGCGCTTTTGGCTCCTTTTCATCACAGCATTGTTTTTGGCGGGTTGCAGCAGCCATCGTGCGCCTGCGCCAAATGCCCGCTTGTCGGATTCTATTGCCGTTATCGCCGGTCTTAATGATCAGCTACAAACCTGGCATGGCACACCCTATCGTTATGGCGGCATGAGCCGTAGTGGGGTGGATTGTTCTGGATTTGTTTTGATGACGATGCGCGATAAATTCGACCTGCAACTCCCGCGCGATACGCGTACGCAATCAAAGATTGGTACCGAAATTGATAAAGACGATTTGCTGCCCGGCGATCTGGTTTTCTTTAAAACCGGGTCTGGGGAAAGCGGTCTGCATGTTGGTATTTACGATACCAATAATCAATTTATTCATGCTTCAACCAGTCGTGGCGTGATGCGCTCGTCTCTGGATAACGTTTACTGGCGTAAAAACTTTTGGCAGGCACGACGTATTTAATCCCCCGCAACTCCGAGGCTGCCATCGAGTGCGCAGCCTCAACATCACCATTTGAAAGTTAACTTTTATTTCTGCTTTTGGTTAGACAATACCCCTGAACATTAAGAGCGTATCTTGCTAAAAATATGATTTATTCCGAGATATTAAAAAGTGCAAAGCTGGATATTCGCTTATAATCAGGATAAGCTAAAAAAAAGGATTCGATTTACCGGCTAAAAAGGGAAAAATGAAAGGGCCTCTACTTGCATCAGCAGTAACGTATTTCTCCATCCTTTGCTACAGGATGCCGGATAACACCCATGCAGCGGGGCTGGCACGATGATTGTTTCACTGGATAATCTTTACCATTCTGAGTTCTCTTTTCTTCCTGCGAGAAGCGAAAAAGGCGATCTTGAATTCGTCGATATCATCACCAGTTTCGCCAGTGCGCATGGGGATGTGCGTATACCCACCGAGCTGGTCCTACCTCGGATGTCAGACGACGAACAATGTCGTTTATTTGTAGAAAAACTAGAATTAATCGAAACGTGCCAACATTTTTTTATTCAGCGAAAAGTATCCGCCTGGATTAATTTAACGCCAGCAGTTGCTAATACTTTATTATCAGATACTGAATTTGCTTCACAAGTTGAACGATTTTCATTTCTGGAGCTGACTATTAATGAAAGCTATCCGGAGTTAAACAAAGGTAAAGATAATCCAGTATTGGCCGCACTTGCTGCGCGATTTCCATTAGTCCTGACAAACTATGGTTCTGGCGGTATATCAACCCGGGCAATTTTTGACGGCCTGTTCAAACACGTCGTGCTGGATAAAAACTTTGTTCAACAAAGGATTGCACATATTTCGTTTGAACCGTTTATGCGGGCTATTCTGGCGCAACTATCGCCCAGCTGTGAGTCAATAATCATTAGCGGAATTGATACACAAGAGATGCTGGAGCGCGTCTTGCCTGTGGGATTCAGTGCCATGCAGGGAGGATTGTGGCCTGCGGTGCCTCCTGCGCAGATAATTTCGCTCGCTAAGATATAACCCTTTTATTTGCTGGTGTTTAACAGCCTATTAACAGTCTACACTAGAGGCAGGAGGCCCTATGACCCTGTCTTTTACCACTCGCTGGCGTGATGAACTACCAGCAACCTATACCGCGCTTTCACCCACCCCTCTGAAAAACGCGCGCCTTATCTGGCATAACGATGCGCTGGCGGAGCAATTAGCAATTCCTGCGGCGCTATTTGATATTCCGACTGGTGCAGGCGTTTGGGGCGGCGAATCGTTGCTTCCCGGGATGTCGCCTTTAGCCCAGGTTTATAGCGGGCATCAGTTCGGTGTCTGGGCTGGTCAGCTTGGCGACGGACGTGGGATCCTGCTGGGCGAACAACAGCTCGCGGATGGTTCAACGTTTGACTGGCACCTGAAAGGCGCCGGACTCACGCCGTATTCCCGCATGGGTGATGGGCGTGCCGTGCTGCGCTCGACCATTCGTGAAAGCCTGGCCAGTGAAGCGATGCATTACCTGGGAATACCGACCACGCGGGCATTGTCGATTGTCACCAGCGACACGCCGGTTTATCGCGAAACGGTCGAAGCAGGGGCGATGCTCATTCGCGTGGCGCAAAGCCATATGCGGTTTGGCCATTTTGAGCATTTTTACTATCGCCGAGAGCCGGAAAAAGTGCGCGAGTTGGCTGACTTTGCGATTCGCCATTACTGGCCGCAATGGCAGGAAGAAGCCGATAAGTATCAGCTGTGGTTTAACGATGTTGTCACGCGTACTGCGACGTTAATCGCTGACTGGCAGGCGGTAGGATTTGCGCATGGTGTTATGAACACGGACAACATGTCGATTCTGGGTCTGACAATGGATTACGGTCCATTCGGTTTTCTTGATGATTACGTGCCTGATTATATCTGCAACCACTCTGACAACCAGGGGCGATACAGTTTCGATAACCAACCGGCTGCCGCGTTGTGGAACCTGCAACGTCTGGCGCAAACCCTGTCGCCGTTTATCCCGGTCGAGGTGCTAAATGATGCGCTGGACAGTTACCAGCTGGCGCTATTAACTCGCTATGGTCAGCGGATGCGGCAAAAGCTCGGCTTCTTTAGCGAGCAGAAAGACGATAACGAACTGCTTAGCGAACTGTTTAGCCTGATGGCGCGAGAAAGAAGCGACTATACGCGAACGTTTCGCATGCTCAGCGAAACGGAGCAGCACAGTGCGCAATCTCCGTTGCGCGATGAGTTTATCGACCGCGCAGCATTTGACGACTGGTTCACGCGGTATCGCTCGCGCCTTCAGCAAGACAATATTGCCGATGCAGTCAGACAAACACAGATGAAGGCGGCAAATCCGGCGATGGTATTACGTAACTGGCTGGCGCAACGGGCGATTAGTCAGGCAGAGCAGGGGGATTACGCCGAACTGCATCGGTTGCACCAGGCCTTGCGTACCCCGTTTGCCGATCGCGATGACGACTATGCCAGCCGTCCACCTGACTGGGGCAAACGGCTGGAAGTGAGTTGTTCAAGCTAAGGGGCCAGAAATACCTGCGGGGAGGCGTTGGCCGGATGCTGGCCAACGTGTACCTGAGCACCGTACCAGCGCTTCAGATCATCGGCCTGTAACACAGTTTCCGGTGTTCCCTGCGACACCAGCCTGCCGTTGTGCAGCAGCACTATTCTGTCTGCCCACAGTGCGGCGAGGTTCAGATCGTGAAGCACAATGCACACATGCAGCTCACCCGAAGCGGTTAGCGTTTTTAGCATGCGCAACAGATGCTGCTGGTGGTAAAGATCCAGCGCGGAGGTCGGTTCATCAAGGAATAACCAACCGCGAGGCGCACCGTCGCACCAGAGTTGCGCCAGCGCACGGGCTAACTGCACTCGCTGTTGCTCACCGCCGGAAAGCGCGGCGTATTGCCGGCCTGCCAGAGGCGTACATCCGGTCATCTCCATTACCTGTGCAATAAGCCCAGGTTCCGGTCGTTGGGTCCAGGGCGCGCGACCCATCGTGATGACGGCCTCTACCGGCCAGTCAAATCCCAGTTGCGTTTGCTGACGCATTACCGCCCGGTGTCGCGACAGCATTTGGGTAGGCCACTCCTCCAGCGGTTTGCCCGCCAGCACGCAGCGCCCGGTAGCCGGTTTCAGAAAACCGGTCAGCAGGCGTAGCAGAGTGGATTTCCCCGCACCGTTTGGGCCGATCAGCGCCACCAGTTCACCTTTTGTAAGGGCGAGCGATACGTCGTCGATCACCGCTCTGCCAGCTACGTGATAGTGAAGCCCTTCAGCGATGAAATGTTCAGCCATGCGGTCCTCGCTGACGAAAAATAAGCCATAAAAACCACGGTGCGCCGAGAAGACTGGTCAACAGACCGACCGGCATCTCCGCAGGCGCAACCGCCGTACGGGCCAGCGTGTCGGCAATCAGCAATAAAAACGCGCCCGCCAGCACGGAACCCGGAATAACGGCCCGATGGTCTGAGCCGAGCCACATACGTATTAAATGTGGGATGACCAACCCGATAAAGCCAATCACGCCGCTTACCGCCACGGCTGAGGCAACCAGTAATGCGCTACAAAGCAGCAAAATACGCTGGATTGTACGCACATCAACGCCGAGATAATGCGCCTCTTCCTCACCCAGCTGCAGAAGATTCAGCGCCGGAGCAAGTCGCCAGATGATCAGCACTGTCGGGATTGTCAGTGAAGTGACAGCCAACAGTGTGGACCACTGCGCGGCCCCCAGACTTCCCATTCCCCATAGCGACAGCTGGCGCAGTTGCGCATCATTACTGACCCACGACAAAACGCCAACCGCCGCCCCACAGAGCGCGTTAATGGCAATGCCGACCAGCAGCAGGCGTGAGAGTGAACCGTCGCGCTGTTGGCTGAGGATAAAAATCACTACCGTTGCCGCCAGCGCGCCGAAAAAAGCGGCCAGCATTGGAGCATACAACATCAGCAGCGCGGGCAAGGAGACAGGCAGCACCACCCACAGGGCCACAGCGCAGGCGGCGCCGCTGCTTATTCCCAGTAATCCAGGGTCTGCAAGTGGATTGCGAAACAGCCCCTGCATCACGCAGCCAGCGAGCGCCAGAGAACCGCCAATCACCAGCGCCAGCAGGACGCGGGGCAGACGAATCGTGAGCCAGATTTGACGCAATGCCTCATCGTCATCACGCCAGAGCAGACTTACCGGCAGGCGCAACGCGCCAAAACCGGTAGCCAGAACCGTCATTACAATCAGCATCAATGCCAACATCCACAACGAACAGGTGATCCGCCGGGACATCAGGGTAATTGCTCCGCTTTAGCACGAAGCTGCAAAATAGCCTGTGGCGTGCGAACGCTGAAGCCCAACAGCGCCATATCGTCAACCTGCAACACCTGTTTATTCCGCCCAGCAGGTGTTTGCGCCAGCCCCGGCAGCGCCCACAGGTTTGCCTCGCCACCCATCGCCTTAACACCTTCTTGTGAAATCACTACCAGATCGGGCTGGCTGGCAATGACGCCTTCTTGTGACAGCGGCTGATAGCGATTAACGCCCTGCATCGCGTTGCGTAGACCAGCGGCACGAATCGCCGCATCGGCTCCGGTTTGCTGGCCCGCCGCCATCGCGGTCATCCCACCATGATTGAGAATAAACAGCACACGTTTATTAAGTTCAGATGACGGGAGCGTCGCCAGTTCCTGACGTAACGTTGCGCGCAGCGTTTCGCCGTCGGCCTCCCGATGGGTAGCCTCGGCGATAACCCTAACTTTTTCATCAATCGCGTTAAGATCGTTGCTTGCTGGGATCGTGACAACCCTGACGTTGCTCTGCTCGATCTGTTTTAACACCAGAGAAGGCTGCGCCTGCGCGCTGGCAAGGACCAGCGTAGGGCGTGTGGCAAGGATCCCTTCGGCGTTGAGCTGGCGCAAATAACCAACATCAGGTAACGCGGTTGCCGCAGCAGGCCATTGGCTGGTGCTGTCTCTCGCCACAAGGGAGGGTTGTGCTCCCAGTGCGTATACGATCTCGGTGACATCGCCACCGAGGGCAACAACTCGTTCCTCGGGTGCAGCCAGTGCGGCGAAGGGCAGCAGCGCGATCAGGGCCAGCAGTTTTTTCATGCGGCCAGTCCTTTCGGCGTTAGCGCGTCAATCTGTGTGCGCCATTGTGTCTGTTCCGGCTCGCCTTCCGTACGTTGACCATACAGTTGTGCGATTTGCGTACCGTCGGCAGCAAACAGTTCCAGACTGGTGACGTGACCATCGGCGGTCGGTTTGCGCGTTACCCACGTTTCGGCCACGCTCTCTTCCAGCAGATGCAGGGTAAAGGTTGGGTTGAAGATGTTTAGCCAGCCTTTCATCGGTACCAGTTTTTCAATCACGCCGGTAAAAATCTGTACACAGCCGCGATTACCCACAAAAACCATAATTTCGTTGCCATCCTGACGCGCGGTGTCGAGTAACTGCGCCAGTGCGCTATTAGAAACCTTACAGGCCAGATCGTCGCCCACCAGATTAAACGCTTGTTGACGGGTGAGTTCATGGCGTTTCAGCAGACCGAAGAACTGGTGGACATCGGTCATCGCTCGCCACTCTTGATCGACGGTCTGCGCATCGACTGTGACGGCGGCAGGCGCAGAATTGTTGGCGGGTTGCAGTGCCAGCGGCGGGTTTTCTGCAAAGATGAAACGGGTCAGCAACGCTGCCCATTCCTCAACGAGGGTATTTTGCGTGGTATAGACCTTTAGCAGCGCATCTCCCTGATGGTCGAAGAACTGAATGCTCTGACGCTCACCATGGGCGGTTGTTTCGCTGATATGAAAGGTACTGGCCCACTGATTCAGGAACAGACGCAGATCGAGGGCGCGCGGATTGAGAACCAGTCCGGCATGACCGTTGAGGTGCTGATTGGTAAAAGCACCTACCTGCTCATGTACTGCGTATTCATTGCGGCAAATACATTTGGTTTCGCCAACTGCTTCCAGTGCGCTGAGAATTTCACGCACTTCACCACGTAAGCGCCAGGCGTCGTGACCGACGCGAGCAAAGGTCAGTTCGGCTTCGCTAATATTCATCAACCCCGCAATATCACGTGCGTATTTGCCAGGATTTTCTTTCTTCAGTTCCAGCCAGCGTGTGTAATGATTCATTGTCTCTTCCTTCCAGATTGCGGCCCCGGCGAACCGGGGAAAAGTGATTACCACTGATAACTCACGAAAATTTTGCCATTACGACCATCCTGCGGAATGCCTTGCGGTGACCAGTACTCTTTGTCGAAGGCGTTGCCCAGTAGCAGCGTGGTGGTCATGCCTTTCAGCGCTTGTTGGCCCTGATAGCTCACGTAGAAATCGTTTACCGCATAGCCGGGCTGTTTAGCGTAGGTGCTGCTGATATGCGTTGAACGGTCAGCAAATGTCCCTATCCAGCCGACAGAGAAACCGCTGTGCGCAACCGGCACATTCAGTTTGCTGGTGACGGTGTCAGGGTTAATGCTGGAAATGTATTCGCCGGTGTCAGTATCTTTTCCGCGTGTGCGGTTATAGGCCATGTCGAGGCTGAACAGGTCGGTGGAATATTTCGCCATCACGTCCCAGCCCCAGATTTTGGCGTTGGGTACGTTATAGGACGTGGTTGTCGCAGCGGCGAAATCGACGCTGGTGGAGATGTAATCTTTCGCTTTGGTGTCGAAATAGCTGGCTTTAAATTCGAGCGCGTCGCTCGCCATCAGAAGATCGTCAAAGCGCAGGCCAAATCCGTATTCCTGTGTTTCGTTGGTTTCCGGGCGCAGGTTAGGGTTCGGCACCCAGTAGTTGGTGTAAAAACGACCAATCGAAAAGTGTTTCGCATCGTTATACATCTCGCCCATAGTCGGGGCACGGAAAGCCTGAGCGTATGAACCGAACAGCATCAGCCAGTCAGTTGGCGCAACCGTTAATCCGGCGCGGGACGACCATTTATCGGCATCGACATCTTCATAACCGTCGCTGCTGCCGCGATAAGAGTCATAACGGGTACCGCCCAGCAGCGTAACCGGCAGGTCGCGCAGGGTGATTTCATCCTGGAGCCAGCCGGAGCTGAAATCGATCTTAGCCTCCGGGAAACCAGTTGTTGCTCCTCCCGGTTGTTGTTCCTGACGATAGTATTCACCGCCGTAGGTCAACAGGTGAGATGCAAAAGAGTCGGTAAACAGACGGCTGCGGTTGTCGATCTTCCCGCCTTTGGTGGTTTGCTTGCGAAATTCGCCAGTGTTATCTGCATTCTGAGCATTAATGCGCGCTTCGGACCAGTAGATACGGGCGTCAGCGTTCAGCCAGTCATTGTCCGCCGGAGCGAGCGAGTAGGTCAGTTGCGCATCACGCTGGATCGTTGAACGGTTGGTCATCGGATTGCTGGCATCCGCCGCGCTGGTCTGCGGGTTTTTAGGTTCCCGGGCGTCATTATTGTAGTAACGCAGCGAACCGGCCAGCGTCTGGGCGCTGTCAATTTTCCAGCTACCTTTCGCCAGCATATTGTTAATTGCTTCGTCATTCGGCGCAGTAGTACCGTCACTCTGGCGTAAATCACCGCGATCGCGGCTGGACCAGGCAAGCAGTCCGTCCAGCGTATCGGTACGGCCATACGTGCTGGCGCCCATGCCGAGACTGTGATCGCCGGTCGCCGCGGTACCGAACACGCGATAACCACTGTTTTGCCCGACTTCCAGTAGATCTTTGGCATCTGCAGTGTCATAGGCGATCACGCCGCCTAGCGCGCCGCTACCGTACAGTAGTGCGGAAGGGCCACGCACGACTTCGATGCGTTTGATAAGCGCCGGGTCGAGGAAGGTACTGTTCAGGTGTCCGGTGTCGGTTCCCTGGCGAACGCCGTCAACCAGCACCAGAACGCCGCGTCGATCATACCCGCGCAGATTCACGTCCTGGCCGTTGGTACGGCCCGTACCATCAAGGGTCAGGCCCGGAACCTTACGTAACAGGTCGGCAGCTGAGCTGGCGGTTTGGTTTTCTGGTGCAGTGGCATCAATGACGCTGACCATCATCGGTGCTTCAAAGGCGCTACGGGCATTGCCGGTGGCGGTAACGGTCATATCCTCGACCGCCGCATAGGCGACGGCGGGCATGTTACCGATAATCGCCAGCGCCAACAGCGATGGGCGCAGGGAAGCGGTGTGCAGGTAAGGCATAGCAACTCTCCATTAGGAAATCGAAAAGCGCTGGCTGCCTGGGTATGACCTGGGTGGCTGGCGAAATGTGTTGTTTATTTAGTCAGAATGAGTTTTCCGGCTTGTGTCTGGCGCAGCAGGTAGTGCTGACCATCATGTTCTATGATCACGCGTCCTTCGTTACCAAGCAGGGTTTTACTGTCAATTCGTCGGTCGTTTGGCGCGACGGAAGGCGGTGTTTTGTCTTTTGCAGGCGTTGCCGTTGTGTTATCCATACGTGACATAGTGTTTAAAAATAACAATCAATGTAACAATGATAATCATTATCATCAAACTGCAAATTTGCGGCAAGCGTTTTTGTGAAATAATTGTGACGAGAACGTTTTTTGCGCAATAAGAAAGGGAAAAACAAGGGATTAGCGCCGGGCAAGCTGATATTGCCCGGCGAACAGCATTAAAAACGGCTATCAACCGCAGAGGCGAGTTTTTCAACCAACAGTTCGGTATCTTCCCAGTTCAGGCACGGGTCGGTAATGGACTGACCGTAAACCAGCGGCTGGCCGCTAACGATTTTTTGCGTACCTTCACGCAGGAAACTCTCCGCCATAATCCCGGCAATCGCCGTCGAACCATTGCGAATTTGCTGGCATACATCATCACAAACGTCCAACTGACGGCGATGCTGCTTCTGGCAATTGCCGTGGCTAAAATCGACCACCAGATGCTCAGGCAGGGAAAATTCGTGCAGGGTATCGCAGGCGGCAGCAATATCTTCAGCATAATAATTCGGCTTTTTACCGCCACGCATGATGATATGCCCGTAAGGGTTACCGCTGGTCTGGTAAATGGTCATCTGGCCGGTTTTATCCGGCGAGAGGAACATGTGACTGGCGCGGGAGGCGCGAATCGCATCGACGGCGATGCGCGTGTTGCCATCCGTTCCGTTCTTAAAGCCGACCGGGCAGGAGAGCGCGGAGGCCATTTCACGATGGATCTGACTTTCGGTGGTGCGCGCGCCAATAGCTCCCCAACTGATTAAATCGGCAATAAACTGGCCGGTCACCATGTCGAGGAATTCAGTCGCCGTGGGGACGCCCAGTTCGTTGACCTGCAACAGCAGTTTTCGCGCCAGTTCAATACCGTGGTTTACACGATAACTGCCGTTCAAATCCGGGTCGGAAATCAGGCCTTTCCAGCCTACGACGGTGCGTGGTTTTTCAAAATAGGTACGCATCACGATTTCCAGACGCGCCTGGTGCTTAGTGCGCAGCGCCTGTAATCGTGTCGCGTATTCCATCGCGGCATCAAGATCGTGAATCGAGCAGGGACCTACGATCACCAGTAAACGGGGGTCTTCACCATTTAAAATTTTTTCTATCCGACGTCGGGAGTCCGTAACATGACGGGCGACGGAGGATGAAACAGGATGCCGTTGCGCAAGCTCTGCTGGAGTGACCAGGTTGTCAATACGCGCAGTACGGAGTTCATCGGTTCTGTTCATTACTTGTCTCAGAAATTTGTTGCTTCAACGGCAGGACTACCGGGAAGTGATGTACATCACAATATCACACTCATCCTGCCTGGTGGCGAGCATAATAACAAAAAATCGAACCAATGCACTAGCATTCTAGTACATGCGACGATTCAGTCCCATGATATCGAGGATCTTGGTAGCAATCTCTTCTACCGAATAATTGGTACTGTTCAGCCAGGGGATCTGGTTTTTCCGGTACAGCGCTTCTACCTCAGCGACTTCCATACGGCACTGACGCAGCGAGGCGTAACGGCTGTTCTCACGGCGTTCTTCGCGGATGGCCGCCAGGCGCTCAGGGTCGATAGTCAGACCGAACAGCTTATGCTGCAACGGCTTGAGGGAAGTGGGCAGTACCAGATTATCCATATCATCGGCAATAAAGGGGTAGTTGGCCGCGCGGATACCAAACTGCATGGCCAGATACAAACTGGTCGGGGTTTTGCCGCAACGGGAAACGCCGAGCAGGATCACCTGCGCCTGATCGAGGTTGCGCAACGAAATACCGTCGTCGTGGGCGAGGGTGTAGTCAATGGCAGCAATGCGCGCGTCGTACTTGTTGAGGTTACCGGGATTCAGACCGTGAGTGCGATGGGCGATAGGCGTAGGGTCGAGTTTCATCTCGTGTTGCAGTGGGGCAACCAACGCCTGCACGATATCCTGACAAAATCCTTCGCTTTGCAGAATGATCGAGCGAATTTCCGGCAGGACGATGGAGTAAAACACCAAAGGGCGCACGCCAGTTTGTTGGTAAATAGCGTCAATCTGGTCTTTAACCGCGCGCGCACGACTCTCATTTTCCACAAACGGCAGCGTAATACTGCTGATCGTGACAGGAAATTGCGACATCACCGCGTGACCCAATACCTCGGCGGTGATGGCCGTACCATCAGAAATATAAAATACGTGACGATCAACAGCATTATCCATTTTGCTCATCCTGGGGCAGATATAATTCTCTGAAAGCATAAATTAAAATTCGCCAGAAGCGAATATTGCCGCATCTATTTTATAAAATGAAACGGTATTTTTATATTTAATGAAAAGTGGATTTCATTTTTCGGAACAAATGTTTATACCGATCGTTTTTGTGGTGATCCCGTGTGGCTCGCGGGTTTGCGCAAATGCGGAAACAATCTGAAAAAATAAAAAATAAAGTTGCTTGAACGATTCACCGTTTTTTTCGCCGGAGTAAATATGCCAAGATAATTACGCAAAATTGAGTTTCCTAACCTCGTTCATATATAAGGATTGTTCGATGTCCAACAATGGCTCGTCACCGCTGGTGCTTTGGTATAACCAACTCGGCATGAATGATGTAGACAGAGTTGGAGGCAAAAATGCCTCCCTGGGTGAAATGATTACTAACCTTTCAGGTATGGGTGTTTCCGTACCGAATGGTTTTGCAACGACCGCCGATGCGTTTAACCAGTTTCTGGACCAGAGCGGTGTAAACCAGCGCATTTATGAGCTGCTGGATAAAACGGATATCGACGATGTCACTGAGCTTGCGAAAGCCGGGGCACAGATCCGCCAGTGGATTATCGACACTCCTTTCCAGCCCGAACTGGAAAATGCCGTCCGCGATGCCTACGCGCAGTTGTCAGCGGACGATGCCAATGCCTCTTTTGCCGTGCGTTCTTCCGCTACCGCAGAAGATATGCCAGATGCGTCATTTGCCGGTCAGCAGGAAACCTTCCTCAACGTCCAGGGATTTGATGCCGTACTGGTTGCCATCAAACACGTATTTGCCTCGCTGTTTAACGACCGCGCGATCTCTTATCGTGTTCACCAGGGCTATGACCACCGTGGCGTCGCGCTCTCTGCTGGCGTTCAGCGGATGGTACGTTCTGACCTCGCGTCCTCAGGCGTAATGTTCTCCATCGATACCGAATCCGGTTTCGACCAGGTTGTCTTTATCACGTCCGCCTGGGGCCTGGGCGAAATGGTCGTGCAGGGCGCCGTTAACCCGGATGAATTCTACGTGCACAAACCGACCCTGGCGGCTAACCGTCCGGCGATCGTCCGTCGCACAATGGGATCGAAAAAAATCCGCATGATTTACGCGCCGACCCAGGAACACGGTAAGCAGGTGACCATTGAAGATGTCCCGCAGGAACAACGCGACATTTTCTCCCTGACTAACGAAGAAGTGCAGGAACTGGCCAAGCAGGCGGTGCAGATCGAGAAGCACTACGGTCGTCCAATGGACATCGAATGGGCGAAAGACGGTCATACCGGCAAGCTGTTCATTGTTCAGGCGCGTCCGGAAACTGTGCGTTCTCGCGGCCAGGTGATGGAGCGTTATACGCTGCATGCTCAGGGTAAAATTATTGCTGAAGGTCGCGCCATCGGCCACCGCATTGGCGCGGGTCCGGTCAAAGTCATTCATGACATCAGCGAAATGAACCGCATCGAACCAGGCGACGTACTGGTTACCGACATGACCGACCCGGACTGGGAACCGATCATGAAGAAAGCGGCAGCAATTGTCACTAACCGTGGCGGTCGTACCTGTCACGCGGCAATCATTGCCCGTGAACTGGGGATCCCGGCCGTGGTGGGCTGTGGCGATGCGACCGAGCGCATGAAAGATGGTGAGAAGGTAACCGTCTCCTGTGCCGAAGGCGATACCGGTTATGTTTACGCTGACATGCTCGACTTTAGCGTGAAGAGTTCCAGCGTGGAGACCATGCCGGATCTGCCGTTGAAGGTGATGATGAACGTCGGTAACCCGGACCGGGCTTTCGACTTCGCCTGTCTGCCAAACGAAGGCGTCGGCCTGGCGCGTCTGGAATTTATCATCAACCGCATGATTGGCGTACACCCGCGTGCGCTGCTGGAGTTCGATGACCAGACGCCTGAGCTGCAAAATGAAATCCGCGCCATGATGAAAGGTTTCGATTCTCCGCGTGAATTCTATGTCGGTCGTCTGACGGAAGGGATCGCGACGCTGGGTGCGGCGTTTTATCCAAAACGCGTCATCGTGCGTATGTCGGACTTTAAGTCCAACGAATATGCCAACCTGGTCGGCGGTGAGCGTTATGAACCGCATGAAGAGAACCCGATGCTGGGCTTCCGTGGGGCGGGCCGTTATGTTGCCGACAGCTTCCGCGACTGCTTCGCGCTGGAATGCGACGCAGTAAAACGTGTCCGTAACGACATGGGCCTGACTAACGTTGAAGTGATGGTACCGTTTGTACGTACCGTTGCCCAGGCGAAAGCGGTGGTGGAAGAGCTGGCACGCCAGGGGCTGAAACGCGGCGAGAACGGACTGAAGATCATCATGATGTGCGAGATCCCGTCTAACGCCTTGCTGGCCGAGCAGTTCCTCGAATACTTCGACGGTTTCTCCATCGGCTCAAACGACATGACGCAGTTGGCGCTGGGTCTGGATCGTGACTCTGGTGTGGTTTCTGAACTGTTTGATGAGCGTAACGACGCGGTGAAAGCACTGCTGTCGATGGCGATTCGTGCAGCCAAGAAACAGGGTAAATACGTGGGTATTTGCGGCCAGGGACCTTCTGACCACGAAGACTTCGCGGCCTGGCTGATGGAAGAGGGGATCGACAGCCTGTCGCTGAACCCGGACACCGTCGTACAAACCTGGCTGAGTCTGGCTGAACTGAACAAGTAACATCATGCCTTATCCGGCCTATTCAATGTAGGCCGGATAAGATGCGTTAGCATCGCCATCCGGTGCTTTATCCTGTAAGACTCTCCACGCTCAAACGCTGAATAATATCCTGACGAAGCTGGTATTTTTGTACTTTACCGGACGCCGTGCGCGGTAATTTCTCCACGATCACAATGTGCTCAGGGTATTTGTACTTTGCCACCCGCTTGCGGCTAAAAAAGGCCACCACTGATTCCAGCGACAACGAATGATGTGGAGGTTTGAGGACCACGTAAGCACACGACCTTTCACCTAAGCGTTCGTCCGGCATCGCGACAACACAGGCATCGTGAATGCGAGGATGCTGCAATAAAATATCCTCAACTTCGCGGCTGCTGATGTTTTCTCCACCGCGGACAATGATATCTTTTTTCCGTCCGGTGATTTTGATGTACCCCGCATCGTCCATTCGGCATAAGTCGCCGCTGTAATACCAGCCGTCTTGATCCAGCGCGCGGGCGGTGAGTTCGGGTTCATCGAGGTAGCCCATAAACACATTGGGACCACGCGAAGCTTCTTCACCTTCTACCCCCGCGGGCAACGTATTGCGTGCTTCGTCGACCACTTTAATTTCGACGCCTGCAGCAGCATATCCGTCGGTATTCATCATGCGAGAAAGCGAATCATCGAGATTGACCAGCGCATGCGGTGAACTCTCTGTCGAGCCATAAATGCTTAATAATTTTATGCCGAGCTGCTGGCAGTCACGGGCAATCTTTTGTGGAATGGTTGTGCCCCCACATAAGAAAAAGCGTAGCGATGAGAGGTCGCGTGGCCGTTTTTCCATGCTACACAACATGTCGTAGACGAAGGGCGTTGCGCCGAGCACACAGGTACAGTGTTGTTGCTCCAGCAGTTCAAGACAGGCGATTGGGGTGAAAATGTCTAACAATACGCTGCGTGCGCCGATTAAAAACGGTGCGGTAACGCCATGCAGAAAACCGGTAGCGTGTCCCAGTGGTGCGGGCATCAAAAACACATCCTGCCAGGTGAGATTGAGGCGGGCACAATAGGCGCGCTCGCTGGCAAGGATGTTGTTGTGGGTCAGCATTACGCCTTTTGGCATTCCCTCGGTACCGGAGGTAAACAACACCGCCGCCAGTTCATCGGCGTGAACATTAATCGTCTGGGTTAAAGGTGGAGCTAAAAGCAGTTGACTGAGCGCCAGCGAGGTAGTTGCCGGAGCCAGTTTATCCACGGCAACGATCTGTTGCAGATGCGGCAACTGGTTTTGTAAGGGGAGGATCAGATCGACCGGTCGGGTCTGTTTAAATAGCGTCGGTGCGAAAAAAATCTTCGCTTTGCACTTATTCAGCACCCATACCAGCTCTGCTTCACGCCACGCTGGCAGCAGCGGTACGGAAACGGCCCCGGTTTTCAGGCAGGCCAGGTAGATAATCGTAAACTCGCACCAGCCCGGTAACTGGAAGGCAATGCGATCGCCGGGTTGAATACCGCAGGCTAAAAACCAGGTTGCCAGACTGCTGGCCGCGCTGTCGAGTGCAGCATAGGTGTATGAAGCGCCATGGTTATCAACCACGGCGATTTTATCTGGCATGGCTCTGGCAGTTTGGTTCCAGTAATCGCCAAGCGAAGCATCTCCCCATAAACCCTGTTGCCGCCAGACTTCGCGGCGTTCGGCGTTAAACGTTAGTGTGATACTCATGAAGTTATTCCCAGGATGATTTCGGCATACATCTGACCGGATGGCCGGCGTGGCCGATCCGGTGTACTACAGGCAAAATCCATTAGCCGTAGCGAAAATCAACGCCAAATGTTCCGACCGGATATTCCCATTGGTCGAGGATTGTGTCGCCGCACAGTACTCGACACGTTCCGCACTCCAGGCAACCAGCAGAATCAAAATGAATGTTTCCACTCTCGTCCTGCTTATACAGCCCGGCGGGGCAGGCTTTCAGCAGCTTGCGAAATTCATTAAGGTCTGGATGTTCGGCCAGAATAATGTGCGGGTGGCCTTCATCGACATTGAATTTATTGACGCCCAGTTTAACGTCAACGTTAACGGTATTGTCCTGATTCATAGTGCAGTTGCCCCCTTGATACCGTCTTTCAGTAAGTTCATCAGCCCGATTTGTTTTGCGTGGGACATAATCATCTTGCGAACCGGTTGATTTGGACGTCCGTCAACGGTGAACATATCGCTCATGATGTCGGCCACCATACGCGGATACTGAGTGAACAGCCGTGGGTTTTCCATTAACGCCGGGATCTTGCGAAAATGCTGTAAATCACGCATCACACAGCCCTGTTCGAGCGCGCGCTTGTAGCCCATCAGGCTGCTGGCAGAGAAATCCTGGCGTTCTTTTGCTGCAATAGCTGTTTGGGCAGCGGCTTCTGCGGAAGCGATGGCCAAATCCATACCTCGCACCGTGAAACCCAGGTTCAAACAGAAACCGGCGGCATCGCCCACGATCATCACACCGTCATCGACCAACTTTGGAACCATTGCCAGACCGCCTTCCGGCACCATATGCGCGGAATATTCCAGTAGTTCTCCACCGGCAATCAATGGCCGAATAGTTGGATGTTGTTTAAAGTCTTCCAGCATTTGTGGAATGCTTTTTGTGGCATGGGCAATATCCCCCAGACCACACACCAGACCCAGAGAGATGGAGTCCTGGTTGGTATACAAAAATCCGCCTCCCATCAATCCATCAGACGGTGAGCCTGCAAACAGCCAGGCCGCGCCTTCATTACCTGAAAGATTGAAGCGATCTGCAATGACCGCTGGAGGTAAGCCGATCAGCTCTTTTACGCCAACGGCATAGTGATGTGCAGAAGAGGGCGGAACCATCCCCAGGGAACGCCCCAGCATAGAGTTGACGCCATCGGCAAGGATGACAATATTGGCTTCCAGGATATCGTCACCGGCCTGAACTCCGGTAACCTTATTACCTTCGCGGATCAGGGCATCGACGCGCACGCCGGGGATGAACTGCACGCCAGCTTGTTCCGCTTTTTCCATTAGCCATGGGTCAAGTCTGTTGCGCAAAACGGTATACGAATCCTGCGTTGGCGCGTCAGCTTTTTCACGATGAAAGTCGAGAGTGACGGCGCTTTCTTCGGTCAGAAAAGAGATTTTTTCGCGGGTGACTTTACGCTCGAGCGGCGCTTCCTGCGCGAAACCCGGCATGATGCGCTCAAGACTATGTGCATAGAGTCTTCCGCCGGTCATATTTTTACTACCTGCACTGTTTCCGCGCTCGATGACCAGTACGTCCAGTCCGGCCTGAGCCATCACGTAGCCTGCAACCGTACCCGCCACGCCAGCACCGACCACAATGGCATCAAATTTTTCATCTGACATGCTTTATGCTCCCTTCCCGCTGCGAGGGCAGCGGGATATGTGCGTTAAATGTGGGGGTTAGCGGCTGAGATGCTCGATAAGAGCCGGAACGACTTTGTAGATGTCGCCGACCAGTCCGTAATCGGCGTAATTGAAAATAGGGGCTTTCTTATCTTTGTTGATGGCGACAATGACTTTCGCGCCGTTACCGCCGACCATATGCTGAATTTGTCCTGAAATGCCGAGGGTGAGGTAAAGGTCCGATTTCAGTAACACGCCAGAAACGCCGATGTAGCGTTCGCGTTCCATCCAGTTTTCGCCTTCGGCAATCGGTCGTGAACAACCCACTTCTGCACCCAGTACAGATGCCAACTGGTGCACCATCTCCAGATCGTTTTGCGCAACCAGGCCGCGACCCACACCCACCACACGTTTGGCTTTGCTGAGATCCACGCTGCTCACGGATTTGGCGCGACGTTCCTGGCACATAATTTCATGGTGTGGTGCGATGTAAGGTGCAGAGACTACAGGGCAGGTATGTGAAGCATTAGCCTCTACCGGTTCAAGTACGCCTGTGGCAAGGGTGATAATTGCCTGAGTTGTTTTGATTTTTTCTTTGCCGAATGCCAGGCCACCGTACATACGGTGTTCTGCGAACAGTGAGCCATCATCAAGTGTTACCGACGTGGCGTCATTTACCATCGCTGCATTGAGCTGAATACTTAACCGCGCACCAAGGGATTTAGCGCGTTTAGTCGCTGGCATCAGCAATAGCCCGGTATGTTCTTGTATCAGGGCGGCGATGGTCTCGGCAAAATTTTCAACACGCTGTAAACCAGACGTTGTTTCAAGCACGACAATCTCATCGGCACCCAGAGGTTTAACCTGATTGGCCTGCTCGTTGCCTTGTACAATAAGGTGTACTTGTTCACCCCACAGGCGTGCGCCGGCCATTAATTCTGCATAGCGTTCTACGTTATCGCTGAACACCCATACGTTAGCTAATTTACTCATAATAATTTCTCTCCGTTGGGCTTAGTTCAGGGCTTTTTTCAGATGCTCAGCCAGCTCGGCGATGGCTTCTGCTGAGTCATTTTCCAGAATGATGTGCTTACGTTCTGTTTGTGGCGGAACGGTGAGGCTCACCAGTTCTGCTAACGGTGAGGCAGGTGTCCAGCCAATATCGCTGGCTTGCCACGGTGTGACCGGTTTTTTACCTGCGCCCAGAATGGCTTTCATCGTGGGAATACGCGGCGTGTTGATATCCGAGGTTACGCACAGCACGGCGGGGAGCGACAGTTCAATCACTTCAACTTCGTCTTCCAGCGTACGTTCAACCACAATGCGATCGCCGTTACGTTGGATGTTGCTGACGGCGTTAATCACTGGAAGTTGTAAGAGTTCGCCAACCAGTAAGCCAACCTGCTGGGCGTAGATGTCTCCAGACCCTTCGCCGAACAGCATCAGGTCGAATTCAATGTTTTTGGCCGCGCAGGCCAGCGCCTGAGCCGTGTCTCGCGGTAATGAATGCTCCAGTTGGGGATCCTGCACCATAAACAAACTGTCCGGCCCGCGGGACAGTACGTCTTTACGCACTTTGGAGTTTTGCAGCAGCGAGCCGCCAACCGTTAAGGCGACAATTTCATCACCTTCCGCACTAAGTTGCGTCGCGGCCTCTATTGCATTCAAATCAAACTGACTGATTTTGGCATCGGCCCGGTCAAAGTTAAGCGAACGTTCTGGGGTAACAACAATGTCCTGTTCTTCAGGCACCAACTTAAAGCAGGTTATTAGTTTCATGGCATCTCCAGTGATTCTCGTGTGGATGATGACGGGGAGTGACATCATCAACAGTAGGGAAAATTGACTGAAAATAGTGTGCGGCAGAGGGAGACTGTTTTCGACGGGGCAATCTGTTTTCATTCCCAACAATCTTGCAAAAAAAAGGACTTTAGGAATGCTGAGTTTATGAACGTAAAGACGACGCCGGGTGTTAAAGTGATAAATATGGAAATAAAATCGAGACGTTTTTTTGAGAAATGGATCATATTTTTATCCGTTTCTGCACGCACTTTGTTTCTGGTGTGTAAATTATTATTGCTGACTTAATAACATTTATACTTTCCTGTTATTTTAAAATAAAAACAATTTGCGCGAGCAGCGTGCTGGAGTAGGAGGTGTCATCTTGCAGACGACGCAAATAATTTTGTTTCGCCTGGATAGAATAACGTTGTATAACATCATCATCGTTTTTACTTTTCAATATTAACTATCCGCAAAATTACTGCCTTTCGGTGGAGGTTGTCATGTATCAACGCTGTTTTGATAATGCCATGGAGACCCTTTTTGAACAGGGAAAAACCCCGAGATTTTCGCGATTCGTCATCAGTGATGATCCTAACTGGGAGTCGGGCCATCATGTTCATGACAATGAAACAGAGCTTATCTATGTAAAAAAGGGTGTCGCAAGGCTAATTATCGACTCTTCGCTGTATGTCGCACATGCGGGTGACATCGTAGTGATAGAACAAGGGCGGTTACATGCGGTTGCTTCCGATAGCAGCGCACCTGCAACCACTTACACCTGTGCGCTCTACGGCTTTCGTTTTAACGACTGGCAGGAGAACCAACTCTTGCAGATGCACTCGTGTCCGGTTATTAGCGTTAGCCAGGGCAAAGAGGTTATTAAAAGTATCTTTAATGAACTGAGTGTTATGATCCCGCAGAGCAAGAATAACCTGACGTCTTCCGCTTATGACGCCTTTGCTTATGCATTAACCGTTTTATATTACGAAAACTTTAAAAATGCTTATCGTTCTGAGCAGGGATATATTAAAAAAGATATCTTAATTAAAGATGTGTTGGTTTATTTAAATAACAACTTCCGAGAGAAAATTACGCTGGAACAGTTGTCTAAGAAATTTCGAGCCAGCGTGAGCTATATCTGTCACGAGTTTACTAAGGAATATCGTATTTCGCCGATTAATTATGTGATTCAGCGGCGAATGACAGAGGCAAAATTTGCCCTGACGAATACGGAGTCCTCGTTGGCAGAAATTTCATGGCGGGTAGGGTATGAAAATGTCGATCACTTTGCCAAACTCTTTCAGCGGCATGTGGGTTGTACTCCCAGCGATTATCGTAAGCAGTTTAAAAATAACCTTGTAGAACAAGAATGTTTGATGCCAGAAATATGATTCACCTGGCACGTGCCGGATAACGCATTTGCGCTATCCGGCAAGCATTACTGCTTACTTATTCTGATAATCTTTCAGGATTTGGCGACCCGCGACGTAAATCATGATTTCATCTGTACCACCGCCAATGCGTTCACAGCGGACATCACGCCAGAAGCGGGAAACGCGTGCTTCGTCGGTGTAACCCAGTCCACCCATAATCTGAATGGCGTCATCAATCACTTCCATTGCAGTACGTGCACAATACAGTTTTGCCAGCGCTGCACTGGTGCGCAGAGACTGTTCCTGATCGGCCTGCCAGGCGACTTTTAACACCATATTGCGCATGTTATCGATTTTAATCGCCATCAGCGCCAGTTTTTCCTGGATCATCTGATTGTGACCAATTGGCTTACCGAATGCGATGCGCTGGTTGGCGTAACGGGCGGCATCTTCGAAGGCGCATTCAGCAAAACCGGTACTGCGTGCAGCGTTGATCAAACGTTCCATTTCGAAGTTGTACATGACGTTGAGGAAACCCATGCCTTCCTCTCCGACCATATCGCTTTCGTCCACTTCGACGTCATCAAGATAGACTTCGCAGGTGCTGAGCATATGCCAGCCGATTTTATGCAGCGGATTAACCTTAATGCCGGGTTTCTTCGAATCGACCCACCATAGCGTAAAAGCTTTTTTCGGATCTTTTGGCTCCGGATCGCGGGCCAGTACCAGCATATATGGATACTCTTTCGCGCCGGTAATAAAGGTTTTCTGCCCGTTGAGATAGACCTTACCGTTTTTGCGAGTGTAGCTGGTGGTCGCGCTGTTGTTGTCGGAGCCAGCTCCCGGTTCGGTTAATGCCAGCGCATACGCTGGATCGCCCGTTTCCATGGTGCTTTCTGCGGTCTTACGCAGCTGTTCGGCGGATCCAAAACGACGCATACTGTGAATACACTGACCGTTAGTGATCAAAAAAGCGGGTGCGCCGCATTTTGAAACTTCCATCAGCGCCAGCATCTGTGTGACGTAATCCGCCGGGATGCCACCAAACTCTTCCGGAACGCCCAGCATCGAAATACCGTTGTCCGCCAGGGCACGCATAAACTCTTTTGGGTAGGTCGCCGTCTGATCGCAGGTACGGAAATATTCTTCCGGGAAATTGCTGGTAATCAGTTCTCGAATACTGGCAAGTAGCAGTTCTTGTTCTTCAGTTAAAGAAAAGTCCATCATGGTACTCCTTTTAATTGGCGGCGTCGGGTAACACAAAACCCATCGAGGCATCGATAAATAATCTTTCGTCCATCAGCTTCAGATTTGGCGAAATGATTGGCGTGAAATCCATCTTGTCCAGGATGTCTTCCTGTAAAGAGACTCCCGGTGCAATTTCGATTAAATGAAGACCATCTGCTTTTAACGTAAATACAGCGCGCTCAGTGATGTAACGCACATCAAGTCCACGTTCGAGAGCAATTTTTCCGCTGAAAGTCACTTCAGGTAATTCGTTGACGAATTTTTTCACCCGACCTTCCTGCACGATATTTAACTTGCCATCGGCAACTTCCGTTTTCAGACTTCCGGCAGTTAACGTGCCGCAGAAAATAATTTTTTTGGAGGTGGCGCTAATATCGATAAAACCGCCGGTACCCATGATCTTGCCATTGAATTTGTGTACGCCAACGTTGCCGTGGCGATCGACTTCGGCAAAACTTAAATAGCACACATCCAATCCACCACCGTGATAGAAGTCAAACTGGGAAGTCATATCCAGAATGGCGCGGGTGTTGACGTTGGCGCCGAAAGCAATACCTTGAGAGGTGATGCCGCCAATCGGACCCGTTTCGACTGTCAGAATAAAATCATCAGCACAGCCTTCTTCGCGAGCGACGAGGCCAATGCCATCGGCAATGCCTACGCCAACGTTGCCGACCGCACCTTTGCGCATTTCAAACAGGGCGCGTCTGGCCACCAGTTTACGCTGATTGAGCGGCAGGGCAGTCTGTTGGCTGTCATCGAGAACAAAATCGCCAGAGATAAAGCGGTTAACCGGCGCGCCACCATACAGTTGCGTTTGGTCGGGGTCGATGACCACAATATCGACCAGATAGCCGGGAATACGCACCGATTTCGGATGCAACGTGGCTTTCTTCACCATCTTTTGCACCTGCATCATAACGATGCCACCGTTATTGTGTACGGCCTGGGCAATCACCAGTGCATCAAGATACATCACTTCATCTTCAAAGGTGGCGTAGCCTTCACTGTCGCAAGTGGTGGCGCGAATAAAGGCGATGTTTGGCGCAATGGCTTTGTAATACAGGTACTCTTTGTTATCAATTTCCACCAATTTGATCAGATCTTCGGTGGTCACTTCATTCAGCTTACCGCCCTGTTGGCGAGGGTCAACAAATGTACCGATGCCGATATCACTAAGGATCCCTGGCTGGTGAGCCGCCGATGCACGCAGGGTTTGGGTTAATACGCCCTGAGGATAGTTATAGGCGGAAATTTTATTTTGTTCAGCCAGATCGGAGATTCGCGGTGATTGTCCCCAGTGGCCGCATAATGCCCATTTGACTAAACCTTCCTGTGCCAGTGGACTAATTCCCCGGTCGGCCCGGTCACCAAGACCTGTAGGACTAATCAACGCTAAATTTCGTGGTGACTGAGAATTTTTATATTTTTCAGCCAGTGCGTTAATTAATGTTGTTGCTTCGAGAATACCCCCGCCTGCACCTAATACACAAAGAGTTGCTTCATCAGGAATATAATTGACTGCATCTGCAGCGGATAATACGGGTACCCGACCATCTATACGATTTGGCCTTGAAAATTTCATGTGAACTCCAGATTATATGCGTGCGACTACCTGTCGCTATATTCGACAATAATATTGTGAGTTATATAATAACGCTTAATTACCGGCCAGATATCCGTGGTTGGACGAATATCTGGGGTAGGGCATTACTGATATTTATATGGATATATCTGTAATTAAGCTTGATGCAATATTGTCAATACAGTACGCAGGTCGGTGACCGAAATTTGTCCTGGTGCGGAGGCTTTTTTTACTGCCCCAAAGGTTGCCGCTGAACCGAAAACCTCACCAGACAGACGTGAAATCACCCCTGTTTTAGCCATCGACATGGTGATTATCGGGCGATCGGCATAGCGTTCTTGCATTTCCAGCGTGGCACTAAGCAGCGTCAGAACATCCGTTTTATTTTGCGGCATCAAGGCAATCTTCGGAATATCTGCGCCCAGCTCCTGCATTTTACGCAGGCGCTGGACAATCTCTTCCGCGGCTGGTGTCTTATGAAAATCGTGATTGGACATAATCACAAAGACATTTTTCGCATGCGCATGCTCGACGGTCGCTTTGACCAGTTCGTCACCGGTAAACAGTTCCAGATCGATCATATCCACCAGACTGCTGTCTACCGCCGCGCGGTTAAGTGCAATATAGTGCTCGACAGACAGAGCCTGTTCACCGCCTTCTTTGGCGCTACGGAAGGTGAAAAGCAGTGGTTTGTCAGCCATCACATCGCGGATGGTGCGCGCAGCTTCCAACACCGCCTCAATGGAAGAGACATCGGCGAAATGGTCTACGCGCCATTCCAGAATGTCGAAATCCGCTTCGCGATAGGCCAGCGCTTCGCTTTTTACCGTTGCGATGTCTTTACCCATCAGCGAGACAATGATCTTCGGCGCACCCTCGCCAATAACGAGGTTTTTTACGGTTACGGTTTTCATTGATTACCCTTTAACTATTGTACAAATGCTTGCCTGTCAGGCGGCAAAACCCATAACCTGTTTCACATACTCCAGTGGGAAATCTTTCCCGGTCCAGAGCTTGAACTGTTCAGCCCCTTGCCACAACAACATGCCGTAACCATCAATTGTTTTGCAACCAGCACTTTGTGCCTGCTGCAATAATTTGGTCATATGCGGGTTGTAGACGCATTCGGTTACCAGCAGTTCCGGACGCAGCAGGGAAGCGTCGGTCACGAGAGATTCATTTTCCAGCGGCTTCATGCCGACTTTAGTGCCGTTGGTCAAAATATCTGCGCTGGCAAGTGCGTCAGCAAAAGCCTGGCGATCGGCGAGATCGATAACGGTGACCACGCAGTCGGTGTTTTCATTGACGCGTTTGGCAAACTCCTGCGCTTTGGCAAAAAACTCATCCTGGCGGTTAAAGAGTTTAATTTCTTTGATGCCTTCAATCGCTGCCTGTGCACCAATAGCCGTCGACGCACCGCCTGCGCCCAACAGTACCATGGTTTTACCTTTGATATCGAAACCACTTTCCTTAATTGCACGAATATGGCCCGTGCCATCGGTATTGTAACCGCGCAGGTAACCATCATCATTGACGATAGTGTTAATTGCGCCGACCAGCTTGGCTGCGGGTGTTAATTCATCAACATACTCACATGCCAGCTGCTTGTTGGGCATTGAGACCCCGGTACCCCGCATCTTTAAGGCCTTCAGCCCGGCAATGGCATTAGCAAACGTTGAGTTATCAACTTCAAATGCCATGTAAGTGAATGGCAATCTCGCTTTTTCTAATGCCTTATTTTGCATTTCAGGCGACAGACTGTGTCTGATAGGGTAGGCCATCAAACCAATCAGTTCATATTTTGCAGTTACGTCCATTTAATACTCCTTCTAAACAATTTATTGAAAATAACGCTCGCCCAACCGCACATCATTTTTGGGGATATCAAATACGCGGTAGTAACGAATAAAGACGATGATGGCGGTGACAAAAGCCAACAGAGCAAATGCAAGGTCCAGCAAAATAATGTATTGCAGACCAATGTTAGAGAGGTATCCGGTGATTAATGGGATAATAAAGTTGGCTACGCCACCCATCATCATATAAATACTGGTGACTTTGGCTTTGCTCTTGGGAAAGAACTCTGACATCACCGAGACACCGAGCTGTAAAATACCGCCAGCGGCAGAGAATCCAATGAGAAATGAACCTGCGTTACATACCAGCGGAGATGGGTATAAATAAATGACGGCTGCGGTGATGGTTGCCAGTCCGGCGTTAAATACGTTTGCCCAAATAGGTCGTACCCATTTTTTCAACAGTGCGGCAAAGATAAATACGCAGACCAACGAACCCATACTGTAGTAAGAGATTGTTTTCAGTGCGTCGGATTCTGCCATACCGGCAAAGGCCATCGCATATTTCGGCATCCAGACCACGATGACGTAAAAAGTCGAAAAGGCAGCAACACCAAACATGACGGATGCCACACCTTCCAGCCAGACCAATGGTTTACTGTTCATCTGTGGCAGATCTTTCGCGATGCCGGCATCCACCATCTGGCTGGGGAAACGACTTTTTAGCAGCATCAGGGTAATGACTACAAACAACGCTCCCGGGATAATGACCGCATAACCGTACCAGATATGGTTGAGCAGCATGGTGCTGACGACGATGGGGTAGATCATCTGCCCAAACGAGACCATAGCTTTCACCAGGATAACGGCTGAGCCAGAGGCTTTAGGGAAGCATTCCATTAACGCCGGGTACCCACCGGTATCCAGTGCCGAGTTTGCCACGCCAACGCAAACGGCCAGAATAAAGGCAATCATCAGATTAGGGCTGGCGGGAATACCGAAGAAGAACAGTATATAAAGAATAGCCCCTAACAGAATGATAGCCCGACGACCAAATTTATCTGAGAGCACGCCAAAGAATAAGATGCTCACTAGTCGCCCCAGACCAATGCCTGAAATTAAATAGGCAATTCCTGCATTGTCGGTGGAAAACTTTTCTGCAAGAGAGGTCATATTTTGCGCCAGTGTAATGACGCTAATGCCGTGTAGGAAATAACTTAAATAAATACAGGTTATCGCCAAAAGAAATGGCGTATTAAAGGTCTTGCTTTGAGACATTTTCACAACTCCTTGCGGATTTTAAAATTGTTCTGTGCTCGTCGATATTGTTTAAATTGCGGCGACCTTGTAATTAATATACCGGGCAGCAGCCACAGAGCCTACATAGCATGGCGTTTAAGTTACCAGGTATATTGCATAACACACTGTGAAATTGAACTCTGCCAGCCGGTGTTTTGTTGATGTTTTAAAACATATGCCAATTATTTTGCAGAAGGGGGGAACAATATTGCATCCACGCTATTCTACGGCTTGTATCATTTTTAGCTGATGCTTTGACGCGATGTAGCTGCGATAACCAATAAACAACGCCAACAGGAACCCAACAGCGGCTATACCAGTATCAAACCACATGATGTGAGCAATACTGGTTTCTGAGAGTTTTGCTGTTATCAATGGAATGGTGAAGGTCGCAATGCTGCCCGCGCTGTAGTAAATCCCGGTCGCTTTGCCCTTCGCATGCGGAAAGCGTGCGGCCATGAGCGTTAAACCGATTTGCACAACGCCCCCAGCGGAAGAAAAACCGATGACAAACGCAAAGATAATGACCACGTAGGGTGTCGGATGCAGACAAACCATCAGCAATGCGACAAATGAGATAAACGTATACAGCATCAGCATCGATGTCGCGCGTTCTGCTTTTCGCGCCAGCGGGGCGGTGATCAGCACGCACAGTAGAGAGCCGCAGGTATAAATGCTTAACAGTTTGATAGATAACGTATAGGACATTCCTGCGACAAACTGTCCGTATTGCGCCAGCCACTGGCTTACCAGGTAAAATGTTGCCATTGCGATGTAGCCGTACAGGGTGTAACTGGCAAGGTCGAGCAGGGAGCAACGATGTTCAGGTTGTGCGGTTTCTCGTTCAGCAGGTTGTGCCCGGATGACGATATGAGGCCCGGGGTGTGGCGGAAACCGACAGCGAAACAAAAACACGCCGTTGAGTATCATAACGGCAGCCGCCAGCAGGAAGGACCAGCCAAACCAAAGTTCGCTCCACACCAGCAGGCTGATGATCATTGGCAGCAGGAACTGACCGCTGGAGACGAAGGCTTTTATCAAAATATTGGCTGTGCTGGGGGAACGGGGGAATGCCTCCATCAGGCTGGGATAGGTTCCGGCATCGAGAAAACTGTTTGCCATTCCTGCTAAAAAACCAAAAGCATAGGCAAGAAAAATACTGTGAGTATTGATGATGCCAATAAAGAAAATCAGGTAGCAGGTCATACCAAGGATAATAAATGGTCTGCGACCGTAGCGATCGGAAAGCATCCCTGCCACTAATAAAACGCTTAAGCGGCCGATACCGAGTGAGGAAATAACAATCGAGACGCCCGCAGCATTGGTTTGCCACTGTTGTTCCAGCGAAGACATATTGAGGCTCATCAGAATGACCCCCATGCCGTGCACCAGGTAATTTAGGTACAGCCCTATCGCAGTGGAGAAATAGGTGTTTTTCATAATGTGTTACTCAGCGAAGAGGCTAAATAGGTATGGCGTTGCAATCTCTTAACACATACGCTCGAGATCGTGAGCATAGAGTTCAACAGCAGCCGATTGATAGATTTTCCAGTCGAGAAAACCATCGTGGTGATAAACCGCCTGAAAAGCGTTCAGATCGGGGAAAAAACGCATGGTGTTATTACCGATACGATTATTTATTTTGTCGATAATTGCATTAATTCTTAACTTCCTCCTTGCTTTCATTTCTGAACAAATGCGGATGATGTCTTCTGGAATTTCTCTTTCACCCTTTTCCCATTGCTGCCAGGCGGCAACATTGTTATCGCGCGCGATATACCTGGCGCTTTCTTCCACCGTCATAGCAAAAATATGGCGGATCGCCTGTAGTTCTAATGCGTTCATTATTTGGTCACTTCATAAAAGACGGTGGAATAGTAATAACATTGCTGTGGATATTTCTGCTTGAAGAGAGTCACAGTATTTTGTGCAATATT
Source organism: Citrobacter sp. B72 (assembly GCF_016894305.1). Taxonomy (NCBI): domain Bacteria; kingdom Pseudomonadati; phylum Pseudomonadota; class Gammaproteobacteria; order Enterobacterales; family Enterobacteriaceae; genus Citrobacter; species Citrobacter sp. B72. The sequence continues at coordinate 2,765,587 of NZ_CP069801.1, read as the reverse complement.
ATTTGTTCCTTGACGGGGAAGATAATGTGTTGGTGCGTTAAGGTTGGTGGAGTGGCGCGCGAAAGACAAAAAAAAGCCCAACGTGGGAGTTGGGCAAAGACTACACACAGCAATTCGTTGTTTCACTCAGGGGATTTCCATGCTTATAAATCAATGTGTTGATCTAAAGCCATGAGCTAATAGTAGGCATAGTGATTTTTTACGTCGATCAGATTCATCTCAATAGTTTAAAAACTGTAAAGAATTTGCGACACAAATGATTCTTTAAAGAAGGACGAGGTTGGGTCTAATCCCGCAAGAGGGAGGATTGATTAGTATTGTTAAACAATCAGGCGGCGCTGCCGCCTGATGTTGGATTACTTATTGCGTTCGATTTCAGCAATTTCTTCGAGGATTTCATCCGGATTGGTACCTGGCGCAGGGGCTTCGTTTACCCAGGCGGAGAACAGACGCCAGGAAACGGCCAGCACTACTGGACCGATAAACAGACCAATCATGCCGAAGGCAATCAGTCCGCCGATGACCCCGGAGAGAATCAGGATCAGTGGCAAATCAGCCCCCATACGAATCAGCATTGGTCGAATTACGTTATCCAGTGTTCCGACCACGCCGCTCCACACCAGCAGCACTGTGCCCCAGGTGGAATCCCCCGTCCAGTATAGCCAGATAATGGCCGGAATCAGCACTGGCAACGGCCCCAGTTGCACCAGACAAGACAGTATCATCAATACCGCCAGCAGCGTGGCGTAAGGCACGCCGGTTACCGCCAGACCAATACCCCCGAGCACTGCCTGCACCAGAGCGGTGACCACAACGCCCAATGCGACGGCGCGAATGGCTTGCGCGGCCAGCAGAATGGCAGCATCGCCACGTTTAGAGGCAAGACGGCAGGCGAAGTGACGAATACCTAATGCGACCTGTTCACCGCGCCAGTACAATAGGGCACTGAACAGCAGCATCAGACCACAGTGCATCATAAAGCGGCCGATATGCGCGGCCTGACCGACAAACCAGGTGGTGGTGGTACCGATATAAGGACGAACTTTGGCCATAATGGCCGAACCGCCCATATCCAGTAAACTGTGCCATGCGCCATACATCTTGGCACCCACCAGTGGAATGCTGTTCAACCATGCCAGATCCGGTAGCGTCATATCACCTGCGGTTACGGCATGGATCAGCGGCCCGCTGCCATCGACGATACTGTTAACCAGCAGCGCGATAGGGATGATGAACAACAGCACTAACAACAGTGTCATCACCAGTACGGCAAGTGAACGACGTCCCCAGAGCAATTTTTGTAAGCGTAGCAGGATAGGCCAGGTCGCAATGACAATCGTGCCTGCCCAGGCAAAACCGAGGATAAAGGGTTGCACAATCCAGAGACAGGCCACAATCAGGATGGCTAAAAACAGCACCGATAGCAGCACTTGTGCAATATCCCTGGGCTGACGGAAATTTACCATAAATACTTTTCACCTTTGTCTTTGCGCCAGAACGTTGACGCGACGTGAACACGTTAATCACACTTTATAATGATGAGCAATTTCAGCGGTTTTGAACAGGCGGATTCTGCCTGTAAATCTGCTGAGCGTATTAGAAAAAAATGTGATACAACAAACAAAGCAACACGCAAACGATTAAATTCACAACACAGACCGCAGGAAAGGGTCACTATAATGATTCCACAAATTTCTCAGGCGCCAGGTGTCGTTCAACTGGTGCTCAATTTTTTGCAGGCGCTGGAGCAGCAAGGATTCACGGGTGATACGGCAACGAGCTATGCCGATCGTCTGACAATGTCGACGGATAACAGTATTTATCAGCTGCTTCCTGATGCTGTCGTTTTCCCTCGTTCAACCGCAGATGTGGCGCTAATCGCCCGTCTGGCGGCAGAACCGCTATTCTCTTCGTTGATTTTTACCCCGCGCGGCGGCGGCACCGGGACTAACGGTCAGGCGCTGAACCAGGGCATTATTGTTGATATGTCCCGCTATATGAGCCGCATTATTGAAATCAACCCGCAAGAAGGTTGGGTGCGGGTAGAAGCCGGGGTGATAAAAGACCAGCTTAACCAGTTTCTGAAGCCATATGGCTATTTCTTTGCCCCGGAATTATCCACCAGTAACCGGGCAACGCTCGGCGGGATGATCAACACCGATGCGTCCGGGCAAGGATCGTTGGTTTACGGTAAAACTTCCGATCATGTGTTGGGCATCCGTGCGGTGCTGATGGGCGGTGATATTCTGGATACCCAGCCCATGCCGGTCGAGCTTGCCCAAACGTTGGGTAACAGCAATACCACGATTGGCCGTATCTATAAGACCGTTTATGAGCGTTGTCGCGATAACCGACAGCTGATCATGGATAAATTCCCGAAACTTAATCGCTTCCTGACGGGTTACGATCTGCGGCACGTCTTTAACGATGAGATGACCGAATTTGATTTAACCCGCATTCTTACCGGCTCTGAAGGTACGCTGGCGTTTATCACCGAAGCCCGCCTTGATATCACGCCACTGCCCAAAGTCAGACAGTTGGTTAACGTTAAGTACGATTCGTTTGATTCGGCGTTGCGTAACGCGCCGGTGATGGTGGAAGCGCGCGCATTGTCGGTAGAAACCGTCGACTCCAAAGTACTCAATCTGGCGCGTGAAGACATCGTCTGGCACTCGGTAAGCGAACTGATTACCGATGTAGCGGATAAAGAGATGCTGGGCCTGAATATTGTCGAGTTTGCCGGTGACGATGAAACCTTGGTTAATTCGCAGGTCAGCGCACTCTGCGAACGCCTGGATGGGTTAATCGCTCGTCAGGAAGCGGGCGTTATTGGCTGGCAGCTATGTACTGAACTGGCGGGCGTCGAACGAATTTACGCCATGCGCAAAAAGGCTGTCGGTCTCCTGGGCAATGCAAAAGGTTCTGCGAAGCCAATTCCGTTCGCCGAGGATACCTGCGTTCCTCCGGAGCATCTGGCTGACTATATTGCCGAGTTTCGCGCGCTGCTCGACAGCCATGGTCTGAGTTACGGCATGTTCGGCCACGTGGATGCTGGCGTGCTGCACGTCAGGCCGGCTTTAGATATGTGCGACCCGCAGCAGGAAGTGCTGATGAAACGCATTTCTGATGATGTCGTCGCGCTGACGGCAAAATATGGCGGTTTGTTGTGGGGTGAGCACGGGAAAGGTTTTCGTGCGGAATACAGTCCGGCGTTTTTCGGTGATGAACTGTATCGTGAACTGCGCAAAGTGAAATCGGTGTTTGATCCGCAAAACCGGCTCAACCCTGGCAAAATCTGTCCACCGGAGGACGTTGATGCGCCGATGATGAAAGTGGATGCGGTGAAACGCGGAACGTATGACCGTCAAATCCCGCTGGCCGTACGCCAGGAGTGGCGTGGGGCAATGGAGTGTAATGGCAACGGGTTATGCTTTAACTTCGATGCGAAAAGCCCCATGTGTCCGTCGATGAAAATCAGCCTTAACCGTATCCATTCTCCGAAAGGGCGAGCTACGCTGGTACGTGAATGGCTGCGTCTGTTGGCCGATCGCGGGATCGATCCTGTGCAACTGGAAAAAGAGCTACCGGAGAAACGCGCCAGTTTACGCACGCTGATTACCCGTACCCGCAACAGCTGGCATGCACGCAAGGGTGAATACGATTTCTCGCACGAAGTAAAAGAGGCGATGTCAGGTTGCCTGGCGTGTAAAGCCTGTTCCACACAGTGTCCGATTAAAATTGATGTGCCGGAGTTCCGCTCACGCTTCCTACAACTGTACCACACGCGTTATCTGCGCCCGTTGCGCGATCATATGGTGGCGACCGTTGAGAGCTATGCACCGCTAATGGCGCGGGCGCCTAAAACGTTTAACTTCTTCATCAATCAGCCGCTGGTGCGAAATCTGGCTAAAAAGCACATTGGAATGGTTGATTTACCGCTATTGTCTGCGCCGTCGCTGCAACGCCAACTGGTGGGGCATCGTTCTGCCAACATGACGCTTGAACAGCTCGAATTACTCAGCCTCGAGCAAAAAGCCCGCACGGTGCTGGTGGTACAGGATCCGTTCACCAGCTATTACGATGCGCAGGTGGTGGCTGATTTTATACGTCTGGTAGAAAAACTGGGTATGCAGCCGGTACTGCTGCCGTTTTCGCCAAACGGCAAGGCGCAGCACATTAAAGGCTTTTTAAACCGTTTTGCCAAAACGGCGAAAAAGACATCCGAGTTTCTTAACCGGGTAGCGAAGCTGAATATTCCGATGGTGGGTGTTGATCCGGCGCTGGTGCTTTGTTATCGCGATGAATACAAGCTGGTGCTGGGAGAACAGCGGGGTGATTTCCATGTGCTGCTGGCCAACGAATGGTTATCTAAAGCTGTGGAAACACAGCAGTCAGTCGCTGTTGGCGGTGAACCGTGGTACTTCTTTGGCCACTGTACCGAAGTGACGGCTTTGCCGGGCGCGCCTGCACAGTGGGCGACTATTTTTGCTCGCTTTGGCGCAAAGTTGGAGAACGTCAGCGTGGGGTGCTGTGGTATGGCTGGCACTTACGGTCACGAAGTGAAGAATCACCAAAACTCATTGGGTATCTATGAGTTATCATGGCACCAGGCAATGCAACGATTGCCACGTAACCGTTGTCTGGCTACAGGGTACTCCTGTCGCAGCCAGGTTAAACGCGTTGAAGGTACGGGCGTTCGCCACCCATTACAGGCACTGCTGGAGATTATAGGATGATCTGGAAACGTGAAGTCACACTCGAGGCGCTCAATGCCATGGGTGAAGGAAATATGGTTGGGTTGCTCGATATTCGTTTTGTGCACATTGGCGACGATACGCTGGAAGCTACGATGCCGGTGGACCATCGCACCAAACAACCCTTTGGGTTGTTACACGGCGGCGCATCCGTGGTGCTGGCGGAAAGCATTGGTTCGGTAGCTGGCTACTTGTGTACTCAGGGTGAGCAGAAAGTGGTGGGCCTGGAGATCAACGCCAACCATATCCGTTCTGCACGGGAAGGGCTCGTCAGGGGCGTATGTCGCGCGTTACATACAGGTTCTCGTCACCAGGTGTGGCAAATAGAAATCTTCGATGAGCAGGGTCGATTGTGCTGCACGTCGCGTCTGACGACCGCAATTTTGTGATGCATATTGCTTTTGGTCATTATCTGCACAGGGAATGGTGTTATACTGTGCAGGTTTTGAACACAAGCGAGGATGATATGTCTACCCAATTAGACCCTGCCCAACTGGCAATAGAATTTTTACGTCGTGATAAAACCGATCTTTCACCGGCTCAGTACCTGAAAAGGCTGAAACAGCTTGAGCTGGAGTTTGCAGATCTGTTGGCGCTCTCTTCCACTGAACTGAAAGAAGAGATCTATTTTGCCTGGCGCATGGGCGTTCATTGATTCCGGTATGCTTATCGTAACGAAACCCCGACACGCGTTCGGGGTTATTTTTTGCCTTAAATCTTCATTACCACTTCATCTCGCCGCTGTTAACTTTTGCACTTAGTTCCAGCGAGCTTACGTCTGCAAGGCCTGGCCATGCTGCCGTCATGGTTTTAATCACATAACCCGATCCTTTTTTCGCCCCTAGCGCCTGCTCAAACGACTGCAAATAGTCCTGGGTGAAGCGAATAGCTTTATCACCGGTTGGGCGGTCGCCAATGTAATGACCCGGTACCACCTGAGTGGGCTGTAAGCTCTGCATTTCGCTCAGTACGCTACGCCATGCACTACGTTGTTGTTCAGACTGTGTATCCGCCGTCCAGACGTGAATACCTGAAGCCACGCCTGTGCCGCCAATAATGGCTCGATTCGCCGGGATCCAGATATACGCTGCATAATCGTTGGCGTGACGCAGTTCCAGCGTTTCGTCATCAACCGTGAACTGCGTTTGCGTAGTCGCCTGCGGAACGGTGAGCGATGTTGGTGCGCCGTCCTTCATTTGCGGGCCCCAGAACTGCAGCTTGGCCTCTTTGGTGGCGCGGATATGGTCTACCACCTGCGGCGTTGCCAGGACTTTTACCTGTGGGAAGGCCTCAACGATGGGCTGCAAACCAAAATAGAAATCCGGATCGCCGGAGGTGATCACAATAGCCTTCAGCGTTTTACCGCTGGCTCGAATCATTTGCACCAGTTGTTCGCCATCTTTGGTACTGAACTGGGCGTCAAACAAAATCGCCTCTTTTGGGCCAGACACCAGCGTCGAAGAAACCGGGAAAATAGCCTTATCCTGTGGATTATAGACGTCCAGCTGTAGCGGCGCGGCGAAAGCTGAAGACGCAAACAGAGGTAACAGCAGGGCCAGAGTTTTAACTTTCATACCAGGTAACCTTGTGCAGGAAATTGTCTTTTGATAGTTCCCGTATTTTAAGGATATTCGGATCTGTTAGAATTCCCTCATTAGGACATGCTGAGTTTCATAAAACGATCGGATGGGAACAATGGACAGAGTGATGGCGGCAACGGTATTCAACCATATCTGTGATTTGGGTAGCCTGAGCGCAGCCGCGCGTGCGTTGGGGCTTTCCCGTCCGATGGTCAGTCGTTATCTCGACGAGATGGAAAAATGGGCAGGCGCAAGGCTTATCCATCGCTCATCGCGTCGCTTGACGATCACGCCAGCGGGTGAAGAGGCATTAGTGAAAACACGTTCTCTGGCGCAACTTTCGCTGGATATTGGTGCCGCCAGTGCCGCGCAAATTCCCTCCGGCACGCTACGTGTAGCCTGCGCCCATTTTACCGCGATGCATATTCTTGCTCCGGTTCTGCCGACGTTTATGGCGCAATATCCGCAATTACGTATTGAGGTGGAGATCAATAATCAACCGGTAAGCCTTGTGGGGGAACGCATCGATGTGGCGATCCGCATAACAGATAATCCAGAGCCAGGGACTATTGCCCGTCGGTTGGGCGACTGTAAATCGGTGCTTTGCGCGTCTGCAGATTATCTGCATCAACATGGCACACCTGAGACAATCGACGATCTCACACGGCACAATTGCCTGTACTACAGCGGTTTTGCCGGACAATCCTGGCACTTTTTGGATCCTCAGGGGCAGTCTGTCTCCGTTGCAATTAAAGGGAATTTGAGTGCAGGGATCTCTTCGCTGCTCTGCGAGTCGGCGGTGGCCGGAATGGGGATCGCGTTGGTGCCAGAGCTGGAGGCGCAGGAAGGGCTGGAGCAGGGAAAGCTAATTCGATTACTGCCAGAACTTCAACCTAAATGCCTGCCGATTTATGGTTTGTACCTTTCACGTGAACATCAACCCGCAGGGCTACGCCTGCTGCTGGACACGCTCAGTGAGGCACAGCGTTAAATATGTGATTGAACGCGTTTATAAAATAGTCAAACCGCAATTAGTGTTAAAAAAAACTAATCGGTGTATGAGATTCTTCTTATCGCCCCTTCAAGAGCTAAGCCAATATGAGTGCCGGAGATAAGCGCCGGATGGGGCCGGAACCCTTAAGCCTGCCAACAAGCAGACTTAAGGGTTTTTTGTTGTTTGTTTATTATTTGAATTGTTTTTCCCTACCTTCATCCCCACCTATCCCTTAAATAGACATTTTCCATACATCTTTTGTCATTTGACCTGACTGAACGATTGGATTTTCATAATCCATTATTAATCAATGCATTGAACAAAATAATCCATCCCTGTAAACCCTCGCTGCAGGGTCTATGCTTAGTAAAAGTAGTCAAAAAGGGCGATTAACCCGAATGCCCCTGCTGTTGAGGGGTTGAAGTGATAATCATTATCACTAACATGGTGTTATAGCTTAAAAGCTAGTGACTCGAGGTAACTCTATGGAATTGCATTCAGGAACATTTAACCCGGACGATTTTGCCTGGCGTGGGCTGACGTTAACGCCAGCGGCTGCGGCGCATATCCGTGAACTGGTGGCAAAGCAACCTGACATGTTGGGTGTGCGTTTAGGCGTGAAGCAAACAGGGTGCGCGGGATTCGGTTACGTGCTGGATACCGTCCGCCAACCCGAAAAAGACGATCTGCTGTTTGAAACGGAGGGCGCCAGACTTTATGTGCCGTTGCAGGCGATGCCGTTCATTGACGGTACAGAAGTCGATTTCGTTCGCGAAGGATTAAACCAGTTATTTAAATTTCATAACCCGAAAGCCCAGAACGAATGCGGCTGTGGCGAAAGTTTTGGGGTATAGGCGGTACTATGTCTCGTAATACTGAAGCAACTGACGATGTCAACACCTGGGCTGGCGGGCACCTTAATTACAAAGAGGGCTTCTTCACCCAACTGCAAACCGATGAGCTGGCAAAAGGGATCAATGAAGATGTCGTGCGCGCGATTTCGGCAAAACGAAATGAACCCGACTGGATGCTGGAATTTCGCCTGAATGCCTTTAAAGCGTGGCTGACCATGGAAGAACCACACTGGCTTAAAGCGCATTACGACAAACTGAATTATCAGGAGTATAGCTATTACTCCGCACCTTCCTGCGGTAACTGCGATGAAACCTGTGCGTCCGAACCGGGAGCGGTACAGCAAACGGGCGCGAATGCATTTTTAAGCAAAGAGGTTGAGGACGCATTCGAACAGCTTGGCGTGCCGGTACGTGAAGGCAAAGAAGTGGCGGTTGATGCTATTTTCGACTCGGTATCGGTAGCGACCACCTATCGCGACAAACTGGCGGAGCAGGGCATTATTTTCTGTTCGTTCGGTGAGGCCATTCACGATCATCCTGAGCTGGTAAAACAGTACCTGGGCACGGTTGTCCCCGGCAATGACAATTTCTTTGCCGCGCTGAATGCGGCGGTGGCATCTGACGGCACGTTTATTTATGTACCGAAAGGCGTACGTTGCCCAATGGAGCTGTCGACCTATTTCCGTATCAATGCGGAAAAAACCGGGCAGTTTGAACGCACCATTCTGGTTGCGGATGAGGGCAGCTACGTCAGCTATATCGAAGGCTGTTCAGCCCCGGTGCGCGACAGTTACCAACTACACGCGGCGGTGGTGGAAGTCATCATTCACAAAGATGCCGAAGTGAAATACTCCACGGTGCAAAACTGGTTTCCCGGCGATGGCAATACGGGCGGTATTTTGAATTTCGTCACCAAGCGCGCACTCTGCGAAGGCGAAAACAGCAAAATGTCGTGGACGCAGTCGGAAACCGGCTCGGCCATTACCTGGAAATACCCAAGCTGCATTTTGCGTGGCGACAACTCGATCGGCGAATTCTACTCCGTCGCGCTGACCAGTGGACATCAGCAGGCCGATACCGGCACCAAAATGATCCACATTGGCAAAAACACCAAATCGACCATTATCTCGAAAGGGATCTCCGCCGGACACAGCCAGAACAGTTATCGCGGCTTAGTGAAAATCATGCCGACCGCTACTAACGCACGCAACTATACCCAATGCGATTCGATGTTGATCGGTGCGGATTGTGGGGCACACACCTTCCCGTATGTGGAGTGTCGTAACAATAGCGCCCAGCTTGAACATGAAGCCACCACGTCGCGTATTGGTGAAGACCAGTTGTTTTACTGCCTGCAGCGCGGCATCAGTGAAGAAGATGCTATTTCGATGATCGTGAATGGTTTCTGTAAAGACGTGTTCTCTGAACTGCCGCTGGAGTTTGCTGTGGAAGCGCAAAAACTTCTCGCCATAAGTCTTGAGCACAGCGTCGGTTAAATTTTAAGGAAAGCACATGTTAAGCATCAAAGATTTACAGGTCAGTGTGGAAGATAAGGCGATCTTGCGTGGGTTGAGCCTTGAGGTTCGCCCCGGAGAGGTTCACGCCATTATGGGACCAAACGGTTCGGGGAAAAGTACGCTTTCCGCAACTCTCGCTGGACGGGAAGACTACGACGTCACTGGCGGAACGGTAGAGTTCAACGGCAAGGATTTACTGGAACTGTCGCCGGAAGACCGGGCCGGTGAAGGGATCTTTATGGCATTCCAGTATCCGGTGGAAATCCCTGGCGTCAGTAACCAGTTTTTCCTGCAAACGGCGCTGAATGCGGTGCGGAGTTACCGTGGCGAAGAGTCGCTGGATCGATTCGACTTCCAGGATCTGATGGAAGAGAAAATAGCGCTGCTGAAGATGCCGGAGGATTTGCTCACGCGCTCGGTAAACGTCGGTTTCTCCGGCGGTGAGAAAAAACGTAATGACATTCTGCAAATGGCCGTGCTGGAGCCTCAGTTGTGCATTCTTGATGAGTCAGACTCCGGGCTGGATATTGATGCGCTGAAAATCGTTGCGGATGGCGTGAACTCGCTGCGTGACGGGAAACGCTCATTCATTATCGTCACTCACTATCAGCGCATCCTGGACTATATCAAACCCGATTTTGTTCACGTTCTCTACCAGGGGCGAATTGTGAAGTCCGGTGATTTTACGCTGGTCAAACAACTGGAGGAGCAAGGTTATGGCTGGCTTAGCGAACAGCAGTAACGTGCTGCAACAGTGGCATCATCTGTTTGAGACGCAAGGGGAGACACGCTCACACCATGCGCAGCAGCACTTGCAACAGATGCTGCGTCTGGGGCTGCCAACGCGTAAACATGAGGACTGGAAATACACGCCGCTGGAGGGATTAACCAACAGCCAGTTTGTCAGTCATGTCGCTGAGATAACGTCAGCCCAATGTGCAGCGTTGTCGCCGACAATTGATGCTGTACGACTGGTATTTGTTGACGGGCAATTCTCTCCGACGCTCAGCGACAGTACAGACGGTAGCGGTTTTGACATTACCATTGACGATGCGCGCCAGGTGCTGCCAGCGGCTATCCAACCGGAAGTGTTTTTGCACCTTACCGAAAGCCTGTCCCGTAGCGTAACGCACATTCAGGTGAAGCGTAACCAGCGCCCCGCGAAACCGCTGCTGCTGCTGCACATAACCCAGGGGCTGGCGGGCGATGAGGTGAATACGGCGCACTATCGCCACCATCTGGAGCTAGCGGAAGGCGCAGAAGCCACCGTCATTGAACACTATGCCAGCCTCAGCGAGCGTCGCCATTTCACCGGCGCACGCTTAACGATGAACGTCGCGGCAAACGCCCATTTGCGCCATATCAAACTGGTGTTCGAAAATCCGTTTAGTCACCACTTCGCGCATAATGACATTCAATTGGGCGCGGATGCTACTGCCGTTAGCCACAGCTTCTTGCTTGGTGATGCGGTATTGCGCCATAACACCAGTACGCAGCTTAACGGTGAAAACACCACGCTTCGGCTGAACAGTCTGGCGATGCCGGTGAAAAATGAAGTCTGTGATACACGGACCTGGCTTGAGCACAACAAAGGGTATTGCAACAGTCGCCAACTGCATAAAACGATTGTCAGCGATAAGGGACGAGCGGTCTTCAATGGTCTGATCAACGTCGCCCAGCACGCCATCAAAACCGACGGTCAGATGACCAACAATAATTTGTTGCTCGGAAAGCTGGCGGAGGTGGATACCAAGCCACAGCTCGAAATTTACGCCGACGATGTGAAATGCAGCCACGGGGCGACGGTAGGACGGATCGACGACGAACAGATGTTCTATCTGCGTTCGCGAGGGATCGGCCAGCAGGATGCTCAACACATGATTCTCTATGCGTTTGCCGCTGAGCTGACGGAAGCCCTGGGCGATGAAACGCTGAAACAACAGGTACTGGCGCGGATCGCCCAACGCTTGCCGGGAGGCGCAGCATGACATTTCCCATTGAAAAAGTACGGGCAGACTTTCCGGTCCTGACGCGTGAAGTGAACGGTTTACCGTTGGCGTATCTGGACAGCGCTGCCAGCGCGCAAAAACCCAATCAGGTGATTGATGCCGAGGCCGAGTTTTATCGTCACGGCTATGCGGCGGTCCACCGCGGTATTCATACGCTGAGCGCCCAGGCCACGGAAAAAATGGAAAATGTGCGCAAGCTTGCCTCGTTGTTTATTAACGCCCGCTCAGCGGAAGAGCTGGTGTTTGTTCGTGGTACGACGGAAGGCATCAATCTGGTGGCGAACAGCTGGGGCAGCAGCAATGTGCGAGCGGGCGATAACATTATCATCAGTGAAATGGAGCACCACGCCAATATTGTGCCCTGGCAGATGCTGTGTGCCCGCGTAGGGGCAGAGCTGCGCGTTATTCCGCTCAATGCCGATGGTACGTTGCAGCTGGAGACGCTGCCGACGCTGTTTGACGATCGTACGCAACTGCTGGCGATTACCCACGTTTCTAACGTGTTGGGTACCGAGAACCCGTTATCGGAAATGATTGAGCTGGCGCATCAATACGGCGCAAAAGTGTTGGTAGATGGCGCGCAGGCGGTGATGCATCATCAGGTGGATGTCCAGGCACTGGATTGCGATTTTTATGTTTTCTCCGGGCATAAACTTTATGGACCAACCGGTATTGGCGTTCTGTATGCCAGAGAGTCGCTGTTGCAGGAGATGCCACCCTGGGAAGGCGGTGGTTCAATGATTGCGACGGTGAGTTTGAGTCAGGGAACAACGTGGGCTAAAGCCCCCTGGCGTTTTGAAGCCGGAACGCCAAACACCGGAGGTATTATCGGACTCGGCGCGGCTATTGAGTATGTTTCAGCACTGGGGCTTACTGAAATCAGCGAATATGAACAGTTCATGATGCGCTATGCGTTGGAGCAGCTGGCGGATGTGCCGGATTTGACACTCTACGGACCGGATAACCGCCTGGGTGTGATTGCATTTAACCTTGGTAAACATCACGCCTTTGACGTCGGCAGTTTTCTTGATAACTATGGAATAGCCGTGCGGACGGGGCATCACTGCGCTATGCCGCTGATGGCCTACTATAACGTTCCTGCTATGTGCCGGGCGTCGATTGCAATGTACAACACCCATGAAGAAGTGGATCGCCTGGTAACGGGCCTCAAGCGTATTCATCACTTACTGGGCTAACAGGGAGGCGTTATGGCTGCGCTACCGGATAAAGAAAAGTTGTTGCGTAATTTTCTGCGTTGCGCTAATTGGGAAGAGAAATACCTGTACATTATTGAGCTGGGTCAGCGTTTGCCGGAATTAAACGACGACTTACGCTGCCCGGAAAATAGCATCCAGGGATGTCAAAGTCAGGTATGGATTGTTATGAACCAGAATGGCGAAGGGATTATTGAATTACAGGGCGACAGTGATGCGGCAATTGTGAAAGGACTTATTGCCGTGGTGTTCATTTTGTATGATCGCATGACGGCCCAGGATATTGTGAATTTTGATGTGCGTCCGTGGTTTGAAAAAATGGCGCTCGCACAGCACCTCACGCCGTCTCGTTCACAAGGGCTGGAGGCGATGATTCGGGCTATTCGCGCCAAAGCCGCAACTCTTAGCTAAACTGATAAAACACGTTAACTTTCAGACCGACTTGAAAGCGTTCGTGTAAGGCAACGCAGTGACTCGTAAGCCGGATTGGGCGCTCGCCGCCGTCCGGCAAGAACGCCAGGGGGGTGAGTGAGTATGAAACGCGCGTCTGTTATTACGTTAATGCTAATCGGCGCTTACAGCGCTATTCAGGCCGCATGGGCGGTCGATTATCCTTTGCCCCAGGCGAACAGCCGCCTTGTTGGGCAAAACCAAACCTACACCGTGCAGGAAGGCGATAAAAACCTACAGGCGATAGCCCGTAAGTTTGATACCGCTGCCATGCTGATCCTTGAAGCCAACAACACTATTGCCCCCGTACCTAAACCCGGAACCCTGATTACTATTCCCTCACAATTACTGCTGCCGGATGCACCACGCGAAGGCATTATTGTGAATCTGGCGGAACTGCGTCTGTATTACTTCCCGCCAGGAGAGAATATTGTTCAGGTATTCCCAATTGGTATCGGTTTGCAGGGGCTGGAAACGCCGGTAATGGAAACCCGGGTTGGGCAGAAAATCCCGAATCCTACCTGGACCCCTACACCAGGCATCCGTAAACGCTCTCTGGAGCGCGGCATCACATTACCGCCTGTTGTACCTGCCGGGCCAAATAACCCGTTAGGACGCTTTGCACTGCGTCTGGCGCATGGAAACGGTGAGTATCTGATCCATGGCACCAGCGCGCCGGACAGCGTGGGCCTGCGTGTGAGTTCTGGTTGTATTCGCATGAACGCGCCGGACATTAAAGCACTGTTTGCTCAGGTCCGCACAGGCACGCCGGTGAGGGTGATTAATGAGCCGATAAAATATTCGATTGAGCCGAACGGCATGAGGTATGTCGAAGTGCATCGACCGCTGTCGCCGGAAGAGGAACAAAACGTCCAGACCATGCCGTATGTGCTGCCAGCCGGTTTTACCCAGTTTAAAGACAATAAAGCGGTGGATAACAGTCTGGTGGAAAGGGCGTTGTATCGTCGCGCAGGTTATCCGGTCACCGTCACTGCCGGGCAAGCATCGGTCGCGAGCAATGGGCCAGAAGTGAAGTCTGCGCAAAATGGCGTGCCGGGAGGAGATGCTGAGGTGCGCGCTACGCAATAACAGGGAAGGGGAATTCAGAGCAAAAAAAATGGCGCACAATGTGCGCCATTTTTATTACACAGATACTATTACTTGCGGTATTTAGTAGCTGCGTTGTCCAGACGCTGGTTAGCGCGAGCTGCGTCATCTTTAGCAGCCTGAACGTCGGAACGCATTGCGTTCACGTCGTTGCTCAGCTGGTCAACTTTAGCGTTCAGAGTCTGAACGTCAGAAGACAGCTGATCGATTTTAGCGTTGCTGGAGCAACCTGCCAGCAGAGTAGAACCCAGGATTACCGCGCCCAGTACCAGTTTAGTACGATTCATTATTAATACCCTCTAGATTGAGTTAATCTCCATGTAGCGTTACAAGTATTACACAAACTTTTTTATGTTGAGAATATTTTTTTGATGGGAATGCACTTATTTTTGATCGTTCGCTCAAAGAAGCATCGAATTGTGCAAAAACGGCTAAAAACCCGAGTGAAAACAGAAAGCTTCCATCGGATTCATCTTAGATAATCACGGATTAGATAGTGAAATCCGATTTGATTTTTTATTAATTGTGGCTATCGATAAAATAAAAAAAGCGCCACCAGGGCGCTTTTTTAAGCAAATTAATTCGCGATGGAATTATTACAGCACGTGAACGGATGCGGTGTTGGTGGTGCCGCTCGGAACCAGTGCACCAGAAACCATAACCACAACGTCACCTTTCTGAGCCAGACCGCTTTCCAGAGCGACTTCTTTACCCAGACGATAGAAATCATCGGTAGAGCTGATTTCTTTAACCACCTGTGCAACAACGCCTTTGCTCAGCACCAGCTGACGCGCGGTAGTTTCGTTGGTGGTCAGCGCCAGGATGGTGGCATCCGGGAAGTATTTACGTACTGCGCGAGCGGATTTACCACCCTGGGTTGCGACGACGATCAGCGGCGCGTCCAGTTTTTCAGCAGTTTCAACCGCGCCACGGCAAACGGCTTCGGTGATGCGCAGTTTGCGGCTGTCGTTGTTGAAGTCCAGACGGCTGGTCATCACACGGTCAGTACGCTCACAGATGGTCGCCATGATGGTAACGGCTTCCAGCGGGTATTTACCTTTTGCAGACTCGCCAGACAGCATTACTGCGTCGGTACCGTCGAGGATGGCGTTCGCTACGTCACCGGCTTCAGCGCGGGTCGGACGCGGGTTTTTGATCATGGAGTCCAGCATCTGGGTCGCAGTGATAACGACTTTACGTGCACGGATACATTTTTCGATGATCATCTTTTGCGCGAAGATAACTTCTTCAACCGGGATCTCAACGCCCATATCGCCACGCGCAACCATGATGCCGTCAGACGCTTCGAGGATTTCGTCGAAGTTGTTCAGGCCTTCCTGGTTTTCGATTTTGGAGATGATCTGGATGTTTTCGCCGCCGTGCGCTTTCAGGTGCTCACGGATTTCAACGACGTCAGAACGTTTACGGATAAAGGACGCTGCAACGAAGTCAACGCCTTGCTCGCAACCGAAGATCAAGTCTTGTTTGTCTTTTTCAGCCAGTGCTGGCAGCGCGATGGAAACGCCCGGCAGGTTAACGCCTTTGTTTTCGCCCAGGTCGCCGTTGTTCAGCACTTTACAGATAACTTTGTTACCTTCGATGGCGGTAACTTCCATGCCGATCAGACCATCGTCAACCAGAACGGTGTTGCCGACAGACAGATCTTTAGTGAAGCCTTCGTAAGTTACAGCAACGATTTCGTTGTTGCCTACGACAGATTTGTCGGTGGTGAAGGTGAAGGTCTGGCCCGCTTTCAGGGAAACGTCGTTACCGCCTTCCAGTTTGATGGTACGGATTTCCGGACCTTTGGTGTCGAGCAGGATTGCGGCTTTCTTGCCGGTTTTGCTCATAACGTTGCGCAAATTCTTGATGCGCTGACCGTGTTCTGCGTAGTCGCCGTGGGAGAAGTTCAGACGCATGACGTTCATGCCCGCGTCCAGCATTTTGGTTAACATCTCTTCGGATTCGGTTTTCGGACCGATGGTGCAAACAATTTTCGTCTTTTTCATGACAGTCTTAGTCTTTAAGTTGAGAAGGATATGGAAATCTGGCTCCCATCGCGCACGGATGGGAAGCTAAACCTGAGTTACGAAAGTTGTGATGCCTCGCTCTAAGGATAGGTGACATCGAAAAAGCGTGCAGAGGAATGTGTGCTTGTGTTTCAGCCCAACGGGATGGTGAGTTCTGTAGTCGTTGAGTTTTACAGGTCAATGTGCTGAAACCATTCAAGAGACAATTGGCGCGCATTATACGCTGAAAATTATCAAAAAGGAAAATGGAAACAGCGTTTCAAAACACTTCTGTGAAGTTTTACAAAAATTATTCATTAATTTGTTCATCGGTATGGATAAAGAGGTTATCCGGCGTTGCGATTTGTTGCGCAACAAACAGCATTTAACATCTCGATGACTACGTTTTATGCCGTTGACGTCGATACAGTACTATATTCCTAAAAGTTATATCAAATGCGTTTTAATTCATTTTAAAAGCCAATTCCACTGATTACACTCGTTTGGACATCCATACTGCTAAACAGCTAAAAGCGCTAGCAGAAGAACAATAAGCAGCAGCGGATACCTAAACGACATGATTGTCCTGAAAAATATTTCGAAAGTGTTTACGCCAGGCAGGCTTGCTATTACCGCTGTCGATAACGTCAACCTGACGGTTGAACAGGGACAGATTTACGGCATTATTGGTTACAGCGGGGCAGGTAAAAGCACTTTAATTCGTTTGCTCAATGGTCTCGAAAAACCGACCTCCGGCAGCGTGACGATTAACGGCCACGATATCTCGGCCGCCAGTGGGGAATCGTTACGCCAGGCGCGACTGAAAATCAGCATGGTGTTTCAACACTTCAATTTGCTGTGGTCGCGGACCGTTAGCGAAAACATTGCGTTCTCTATGCAAATCGCCGGTGCGTCCAAAGCGTCCATCAACGCGCGGGTTGCTGAACTGATTACGCTGGTTGGGCTGAGCGGTCGTGAAAATGCGTATCCTTCCCAGCTCAGCGGTGGGCAAAAACAGCGTGTAGGAATTGCTCGTGCGCTGGCGAACAATCCAGATGTCCTGCTGTGTGACGAAGCCACCTCGGCGCTTGATCCGCAAACTACCGATCAGATCCTCGATTTACTCCTCGATATTAACCGTCGTTTCAAATTAACCATTGTGCTGATCACTCATGAAATGCACGTGGTACGCAAAATCTGCGACCGCGTCGCGGTAATGGAAAACGGCAAGGTCGTTGAGGAAGGTGATGTGCTCAGCGTCTTTACCCATCCTCAGCAGCCTATTACCCGACAGTTTGTTCGTCAGGTGAGCCAGTACACCGAAGAAGACGAATTTAATCCGCAGCTGGCAAGCGAGTTGGGTGGGGTGGTTATCAAATTAACCTTTACCGGGCAACGTACCCATCGGCCTGTGGTTGGGGAATTGACCCTGCGCTATGGCCTGCCGTTCAACATCTTGCACGGCAAGATGACGCAAACCGCACACGGCGTGTTTGGTCAACTCTGGGTGCACGTGGTGGCCTCTGAGGAACAATTGAACAATATTTTGGCCGACCTGCGCCAGAGCGACATTGAAGGCGAGGTGATTCAACATGGCTGAAGAACTGTTTCCCCATCTGAAGTGGGATCAACTGTTAGCGGCAACCCAGGAAACGCTGTATATGACAGCTCTTTCGGGGGCGGCGACCTTTATCCTGGGCATCGCGCTTGGCCTGGCATTGTTCCTGACCGCGCGCGGCGGATTGTTCCCTAATCGTGCGGTATATAGTGCTATTTCACTGGTGGTGAATATCTTTCGTTCGATCCCATTCATCATTTTGATCGTGCTGCTGATCCCGTTTACCAAAGCGATGGTAGGCACCATTCTCGGCGCCAATGCCGCGTTGCCTGCGCTGATCGTGGGGGCCGCGCCGTTTTATGCGCGTCTGGTCGAAATCGCTCTGCGTGAAGTGGATAAAGGCGTTATTGAAGCGACGCGTTCGATGGGCGCACGGCTGAGCACGCTTATTTTTCGAGTTTTACTGCCGGAATCCTCTCCTGCTCTGGTGTCCGGGATCACCGTGACGCTAATTGCGTTGGTTAGCTACAGCGCGATGGCAGGGGTAATTGGTGCCGGTGGTTTAGGGAATTTGGCCTATCTGGAAGGATTCCAGCGCAACCACAGCGACGTCACGCTGGTGGCGACGGTGACGATTTTGCTCATTGTCTTCATCATCCAGCTTTGCGGCGATGTGATCACCTCTCTGTTAGATAAACGCTAATAAAATACGGAAACCATTATCATGAAAAAATCACTGACGTTACTCGCCGCAGCAACCTTAAGCGCCCTGAGCTTTGCCTCCTGGGCTGATACTCTGACCGTTGGCGCGTCTAACGTGCCGCATGCGGAGATCCTTGAACAGGCCAAACCGATTCTGGCGAAGCAGGGGATCGATCTGGAGATTAAACCGTTCCAGGATTACATTCTGCCGAACACTGCGCTGGCTGGCCGTGAGATTGACGCCAACTACTTCCAGCATATTCCGTACCTGAACAGCGTGATTAAAGACCATGCAGGCGATAAAACGTATGACTTCGTCAGCGCCGGAGCGATTCACATTGAGCCGATTGGTATCTATTCGAAAAAAGTGAAATCACTTAAAGATCTGCCGGAAGGCGGCAAAGTCATCATGCGTGATGCGGTATCTGAGGAAGGCCGTATTCTGTCGATTTTCGAAAAAGAGGGGGTGATCAAGCTGAAGCCAGGCGTGGATAAAGTAACCGCGCGCATTAGCGATATCGTCGAAAACCCGAAAAAGCTGAAGTTCCTGCCAAACGTGGAAGCCGCGCTGTTACCGCAGATGTATAACAACGACGAAGGCGATGCGGTGGTGATTAACGCCAACTACGCCATCGACGCCGGGCTGGATCCAGTGAAAGATCCTATTGCCGTTGAAAGTGGTGAAAACAACCCGTATGCCAACATCATTACCGTGCATCGTGGCGACGAGAAGAAAAAGGATATCGTAGCGTTGGTTGATGTCCTGCATTCAAAAGAGATCCAGGACTGGATCCGTACTAAATATAAAGGTGCGGTGATCCCGGTAAACAACTAATCTGCTTTTTGCTGGGTGGCGGAGTGCTTTATCCGGCCTACGACGTCCTGTAGGCCGGGTAAAACGCGTTCGCGATGCCATGCGGCAGCAGAGCTACACTCGCTCAATTCTCGCTGGCAACCCCTGACGCACCGACGCACCCGACACCCAGTCAAGCCAGGTATTGGCTACCTGTCGGGTTGGGTCCGCAAAACCCAATTCGTTGAGATTAATCCCCGACTTAATCTGCTCATCAAACGCCATCGGTTCACCATCGAGGGTATGCCGTGCCGCGCCCATTTCTTTATGTCCGTAACCATGTTCAATGGCGATGACACCCGGCATGACGCCATGCAGCAGGCTTATCTGCGCTTGCGCCTGACCACCTGGAGTGGTGATACGCACGATATCGCCGTGTGCTAAACCATACCGCTGACCATCCTGTGGATTGAGCGCCACCAGATTAACCGGCTTCAGATGATGAAGGCGTGGGATCACCGCCGTGGCGCTGGACATGGTATTGGATTTGAAGGAAATCAGTTTCAACGGCCACTCTTGTTCCGGGAACAACTCCTCGATTGCACGTCCATCTGACAGACGTGATGGATACCAGGCCGGGCAGCCGCTGTAGCGCTCGCCAGTAATCGCATGGCGGTGCGCGGCGACGTTCGCATTCCAGATTTGGAGCGGTTTTTCCCAGGCATTGCCGACGCGGTTATCAACTCGCCCGCTGTTGTCCGGCGCAAAGCGCCCGCCGCGGGAGTAGATAAACGCCACTCGGCTGATTTCATCGGTTTTCAACGTTTGGGTCATCACAGGCATGATCCGCTGGACCCCGGTCAGCGCTATGTCTTCCGGCTGTGCTTCAGCAACCGGAGCTTTGCCCATAAACGCAATATTGGCCGCGAGACGCAGGTAGTAATCTTCCGCACGGTTCAACGGATAGTGATTACCTTGCGGATCGGTAATTGCATTGTCGCCGAATCCAGGTAGCCCGATGCGCTTTGCCACTGCGATACAGAAAGACTCCATCGAGGCCGGTTGGCCATCAGCCGTGAGGCTGGTCGCCGATCTGACAACTGGCCAACGCGCGGTGGTGGCTTTGCTGGCCACGCCCGCCCACGGAGTGCTGAATCCCCAGCTTTCGAAGTTGTGGGTATCCGGCACGATGTAATCTGCCAGCGCCGTGGTTTCGTTCATAAAGGCGTCAATGGCAATAAACAGCGGCAGACGAGCAGGATCCTTGAGCTTTTCTTCCGCCACGCCGCGTAATCCCGCAATGCCGTAAAACGGGTTGGTCATGTTGGAGATCCAGGCTTTCAGCGGATAAGGGTAACCTTCAAGCGCCGAGACGAGGAGTTCGGTAAGCTGACCGGCGACAAACGGATACCACGGTGCTTTAGCCGGGAAGGGCGATTGCCCTGCAGCCACCTTATTGCGGTACTCTTCCGAAGACTCATAAGCGGTTTTACTGCGCGCGATGCTTAACCCTTTCGGTTTTACCTTCCCGGCGAAGCTGTCCATGTTGTAGCGCGGACCGTCGGTGGCGCCATTAAACTTGCCGCCGCCGACGAACACGCCGCCTTCAAGGCTGAGGTTACCAATAAGCGCATTGAGCATCATCACCGACCAGGCGTTATAAAATCCATTGCCTGCCATCATTCCGCCGTGCGTGATCACCGCCGCTTTACGCCCGTGGCGGGTGAATGCGTCGGCCAGAGCGGCAATGTCTGCTTCTGACACCCCACACTGCTGGCTGTACTGCGTTAGCGACAGTTTCTCTGCGGACTCACGCAGACACTGGAAGCTGCTTTTTACCGTTACTGTCTGCCCGTCGGCCAGCGTCACTTCACGGATAACAAACAGCTGAGCACGCGGGCAACTGCTGGCGGCGACAATCTCACCGGCCTCGTTGACGACCACCGGCTCCTGGGCTGCGTTTGCACTCAGATGGGCGAGGGTCAGGTGCTGTCCGGCAAGCGTTGGAATTTCATCGGTAATCACCAGATGCGTAGCGTTAGTCCAGCTTTTTTCTCCAGCCTGCTGCATGGCCTGCACGCCGGGAATGGCGAGATAATCAGCGTTATAGCGTTGTTTATCGATAATCCAGCTTATCATTCCCATAGCCAGCGCGGAGTCGCTTCCCGGTCGTACGGGCTGCCAGTGACCGCGATCGTCAGCCAGCACCGTGGTTAATGGCAGGGCTGGCGCCACCACAACATAGCGGAAGTCGTCA
Source organism: Citrobacter sp. B72 (assembly GCF_016894305.1). Lineage (NCBI taxonomy): Bacteria > Pseudomonadati > Pseudomonadota > Gammaproteobacteria > Enterobacterales > Enterobacteriaceae > Citrobacter > Citrobacter sp. B72. The sequence continues at coordinate 2,743,789 of NZ_CP069801.1, read as the reverse complement.
CGTAAACGGGCGCTGGCCAGCTGGCGGGCCTGGCGCTTAAACGGGTTGCCGGATTGCGCCGGAGAGGTGCCCATAAACAGCGCGAATTCGACGTTATCCCAGTCGGGTTTCACGTGGGTATTTTTATCCAGATCGCCCATTAACGCGCCGGAACCGGCCCGATAGGCCAGGCCGCAGTAAGCGCCATGAGCACCGAAGTTTTTACTGCCGAAACTGTTCAGTGCGAAGCGACGTAAAAAGGTATCACGTCCTTCATCGCTGGTATTGGTGACCAGCAGTTGATTGGATTTTGGGCCAAAGCCGGGATGTTTCGCATCAAGCGGTGTAGTGGGATCGTGGATGGCTCTCAGACCATCAACGTGGCCTTCACCAAACAAATCGCCACCTTCCACCACCTCTTTGATCAGCTGTTCGAAGCTGATGCGCTGCCATTTTCCTTCACCGCGTTTACCGACGCGCTTCATAGGCTCCAGAATACGTAGCGGGCTGTACAGACCTTCGAGTAAGGTTGCGCCACGGGCGCAGGCGGTGGAACGTGCGTCAAGACCTGACTCCCCGGCCAATTGTTCCATTGCCGTGGCAAAGGGGACGGAGGCGTCTATATGGTGCTCGTGCGACAACGGATGATAAGGGTTGCCCGCAATGCGCAGCACTTTGCCTTGCTCAGTGTCAACGCGAACCCGTACACCACACTGCGTCCAGCAACCAAAGCACTGCGTCATCGAGATCACCTGCTGCGGGTTTTGCTGCCAGTGAGGCCGGGCGTTGGCTTCTGGGATTAGCGCGTTGGCAAAAATGCGGTCACGGGTAATTTTGCCCGAGGTTCCGTCCAACAAACCGTCTATCGCGCGCTTTGCCACATCCCGATAACTCAGGCCAAAAGTCACCATGCCACCTACGGCAAGGCCCACTTTAAGCCACTGACGACGGGTTAAATTAGCCATGTTGCATTCTCCTTGCGATCGCGTTCAGGGCTTCACGAACAATAATAATCAGTGCTATCCACAGGCCGAAGGTACCCACAATAGCCAGCCAGCCATCGGTGCCGCCGGGCAGGGTATAGGGATTAAACTGCGCGTTAAATTTCGGTACGGTCTGCACCTGGATGAGTAACGTCCATCGCATTAGCCAGCACAGCGCCATAGCGCTAAAAGCGAGTAATATGCGCAGCGGTAGCGACAAGGGGTAACGTACAACCAACCCGCAAAGAGCAAGCGAAACAAGCCATAGCGCAACCCAACCGATAGCGTAGTGTTGTGCTGAAGAGGCAACATCCAGCCAATGACGGATAGCCGAACCGGAAAGCGTATTACCACTCGCCCAGATCGCCACCACGATAGCCAGCGCGATCAACGTGACCATTTGCCCCCACGCTAGCTTACGCGGTAGTGCGTCCTTGCTATTTGTCGTGGCAATAAGCAGGGCAAGAAATGTTTGCAGCGCGCTGAGGAACATCGCAACCGGAAAGGCGTAACTGAACCAAATGGGACGCGCCTGTACCACCGACACTTCACGGCCGGTGTAAACCAGCAATCCGATGGCGGACAGCGCGCTACCAAGTGCTAACCATTTTGTGACGCTGTAACTTTTTAGCGTTAGCCGTTTCACATGCTGCGCCAGAAACCACAGACCTAAAAAACCGGTAAACAGCGGTAAAAACAGCGCGCCCCACGGCATCCAGGACCATGGCGTCGGATACGCATAGAAATGCCAGACGCGGGCGGTTTGGTGTAGATCAGCGGTCAGCGCCAGCGGCGCGGTAATCGCGCAGGTCAGGGCGATTAGCAGCGTCAGATTCTCCAGGTCTGCCGTTTCTTTTTTGCGCCAGTGGAGAACGCAGGCGAACAGCGCGGCGCAGGCGGCAATGCCGATGAAAAAGAAATATTGTACGGCCCAGGGTAACCAGCTTACGTCCTGGGGATGGGCCAGAACCTCGTCGATAATCAGTGAATGGTTCATTTAAACCTCCTGCCAGAGAGCGGGTTGAGCACGTCCCATCAATGGGGTAACAAACGCCTCATCCAGCCCCAGATAGAACACGTGAGGAGACGTACCGCTTTCCGGCTTCAGGACTTTGATGGCGTCATGGTGTTCATGCAGCATTTGTGAAATGCGGCTGTGCGGATCTTTAATATCGCCAATGATGCGCGCGCCGCCGACGCAGGATTCCACACAGGCCGGGAGCAGCCCCGCTTCTAGACGGTGAACGCAAAAGGTACATTTATCGGCGGTTTGCGTTTCATGGTTGATGAATCGCGCATCATAAGGGCAGGCCTGCACGCAATAGGCGCAGCCCACGCAGCGTGTGTTGTCGACCACCACAATGCCGTCTTCGCGTTGGAAAGTGGCTTGTACCGGGCAAACGGGCACGCAAGGGGGATTATCACAATGGTTGCACAGTCGCGGCAGCAGGACGTTGGTAACGCTTTGCTGGCCTTCAATCTGTACTTGATACTGGTTGACGAGGGTACGAAATTCGCCCTGTGGCGTCTGGTTTTCAATGGCGCAACTGACGGTACAGGCCTGGCAGCCGATACAGCGTCGCAGGTCAACCAGCATGGCGTAGCGATGCTGTTGTGAGCCTTCGTGGCGTTCAGGCGAAAAGGGAAATTGCGCCTGAGCCAGCGGAACCAGTGATGCGCCAGCGGTCAGGACGCCCAGTCGCTGGAGAAACTGCCGTTTACTGCTGTCCATATTTTTTCCCGTCACGATGCAACAACGAAACATTGGTCACGCCGTTGATTTGCGTGTGATGAATAAAGAATCTCAATGATTTACAGTGTAAAAATCGTGACGGGGTATACTCTATTGTGGTTAACCACATACCCGGCTTGTTGTTGATCTAAAACAACATAATTGACAGGGATAATTGAGTGGGACGCAACGTAGTAAGATGTCTGACGGTACTGGCGTCGCTGTGGATGCTAAGCGGCGCGGTCAGGGCGCAGACATGGAACATTGGCGTTTTGGCGATGCGCGGGGAGGTTTCTACACGTAATCACTGGCAGCCGCTGGAAACCTTGTTGAATCAGCAAATCCCCGGTGAGCAGTTTCATATTCAACCGCTGGACCTGCGGCAGATGCAGGAGGCGGTGAATCGTGGAACGGTACACTTTGTGGTCACCAATCCGGCGCAGTTTGTCCAGCTTAACAGCCGCTCAGCGCTACGCTGGCTGGCGTCGTTACGATCCACCCGTGGTGGGAAAGCCACCAGTAACGTGATTGGCAGCGCCATTCTCGTCAGGCGCGACAGTGGGTTAACCTCCGCACACGATCTGATCGGCAAAACGGTTGGCGCCATTGATGCTCAGGCGTTTGGCGGCTATTTGCTGGGATATAAAGCGCTCAGTGATGCCGGTCTGCGCCCTGAACGTGATTTACGTCTGACGTTTACCGGATTTCCCGCCGATGCCTTACTCTATTTATTACGTGAAAAAGCCGTGCAGGCGGTGATCGTGCCGGTGTGCCTGCTGGAAAAAATGGATGAAGAAGGCCTCATCCGTAAAACCGATTTTATGACCGTGTTGAACCATCCGACCTCAATTCCCTGTTTAACCAGTACGCCGCTCTATCCGGACTGGTCATTTGCCGCACTACCTGCTGTGAGTGACGAGCTGGCCGATCGCGTCACGCGGGTACTGTTCAATGCACCGCAAAACGCGACGTTTCGCTGGGGCGCGCCCGCCTCGACCCGTGAAGTAGAAGCGTTGCTGCGCGACGTCCGACAGCATCCGCAGCAGCGTCAGCTGTGGCTGGATGTCAAAAGCTGGTTTATTCAACACCGACTGGCGATGGGGGGCGTGGTCATCGTATTGCTGTTGCTTACGCTCAATTACATCTGGGTGATGCTGTTGGTTCGCCGACGTGGCAGGCAGCTGGAGCGGAACAACGTGTTGTTGCACAAACAGGAACAGGCGCTGGAGACTGCCCGCCAAATGAGCGTGCTGGGGGAGATGACCTCCGGTTTTGCCCATGAGCTCAATCAGCCGTTGTCGGCTATCCGCCATTATGCCCAAGGCTGTCTGATTCGCCTGCGTGGTCAGGATGAGCAGCATCCGTTGTTGCCCGCGCTTGAGCACATAGACGCCCAGGCACAACGAGGAGCCGATACGCTGCGCAATCTCCGGCAGTGGGTCAGCCAGGCACAGGGCAATCCGGTACTCACCGATGGCTGGCAAGCCATCAACGTTCACGATGCTATCCATCACGTCTGGCAATTACTGCGCATGCCCCAGCAATTCCCGGCGGTAACGCTGCACACGCAGGTTAGCAAGGCGTTAACGTTGATGCTGCCAAGCGTTCTTCTTGAGCAGGTGCTGGCTAATCTGGTACTCAATGCCGCCCAGGCAGGTGCTACGACGGTATGGTTTAGCGCCCTGCATAAGGATGGCGGCGTGCGTATTCAGGTGCAGGATAATGCCGGAGGTATTGACGAGGCTCAGTTGTATCAGGCGTTTCAGCCGTTTATGACCACCCGCAAAGAAGGTATGGGACTAGGACTGGCCATTTGTCAGCGACTGGTGCGCTACGCAAACGGAGATATTGAGATCAAAAATCAGCAGGCCCCGGACGGTAAAGCGGGGGCGAGAGTGACATTGTATTTTAAGCCAAATCAGGAAGGAGGCCGTAGTGGCGATAATTCATCTGCTGGATGACGACATTGCCGTTACCCAGGCCTGTGCGTTTTTATTGGAAAGTCTGGGATATGAAGTGTCTTGCTGGGAGCAAGGCGAGAAATTCCTCGCCGAGGCAAATTTGCACCAGGTGGGCGTACTACTGCTGGATATGCGTATGCCGGTACTGGATGGGCACGCTGTGCATGAAATCATGCGTCAGAAAGCAAGTACGCTGGCGGTGGTCTTTCTCACCGGGCACGGCGACGTGCCGATGGCGGTTGAGCAAATGAAACGTGGCGCGGTCGATTTTTTGCAAAAACCGGTGTCAGCCGTGCCGCTTCAGGCGGCATTAGAACATGCCTTGCAGGTCTCGGCAGCGGCGTTCTCGCGACAAGAGATCATCTCATGCTACCAACAACTTACGCCAAAAGAACGGGAACTGGCGCATCTGGTAGCAAAAGGGTTAATGAATCGGGAAATTGCTGATGCCATGAATATTGCCGTGCGTACGGTTGAAGTGCACCGGGCGCGGGTGATGGAAAAAATGCAGGCAGGAAGTCTTGCTGAGCTCGTTAATCGACTTCAGAGAATTCAGTAGAATGATGACATTTATTTGATTTTCATTGAATTTTGTCTAAATCCTCAGAGTGATATATGCTGTTGGTTTGAGTTAATGACGAGCGGGCAAAAATGGGAAATCAGACGAAAGACGACGAGTTGTACCGTGAAATGTGCAGAGTAGTCGGTAAAGTAGTGCTGGAAATGCGCGATCTGGGACAAGAACCTAAGCATATCGTCATTGCGGGAGTACTGAGAACCACCCTTGCTAACCAGCGCGTGAAGCGCAGTGAGTTAGAAAAACAGGCTATTGAGACCGTAATTAAAGCATTGGCCGGTTAATTCATAAAAAGAGGACCGCAGAAATTTTTTGCCGTCCTCTTATTCTCGATACGTTAATCTATCAATCTATATAATTTATCTCCGTTAATAATTGGTTGTAGAGAACTATAAATCGATATGTATTTATTTATATATCGGTGACTGTACAGTATTATATTTGGGAGAGGGTTCACAAATATTTGTAATTTAAATAGGCTGTTATTTCACTCTATTTCTTAATGATAATAAATCTCACTCCGCATTAATTATATCCCTTCCGTTTTTTAATTGATGACGATCAAGACTATGTATGCTGAATAACCACATTATTTCTGCGCCTAACCCTAAAGGATTAGATTCATTCAGTTTAACCACCGTCATTTACGCGATCAGGTTAGGGCAAAAATTTACGTGTTGTTGGCAACATTAACCGCCCGATATGGCTTGAGCTGCGCTGGTTTAAATTAGCTTGGATGTGTTGCTACCACAGCATTTGCGAAGAGGATGCGAAATAAATGAACCAGGTTGATCGTCCATTTTTAGATTGTGGTTTAACGCGACTAGAATTCCTGCGGATATCAGGGAAAGGACTGGCAGGATTAACGATTGCCCCCGCGCTGTTATCCCTATTTGGTTGTAAGCAGGAAGATGTCGATAGTGGGACCGTGGGGCTTATCAATACGCCGAAAGGGGTTCTGGTGACCCAGCGAGCCCGCTGTACGGGCTGTCACCGCTGTGAAATATCCTGTACCAATTATAACGATGGTGCCGTAGGGACCTTCTTTTCCCGGATAAAAATCCATCGCAATTTCTTCTTTGGCGATGATGGCGTCGGGTCCGGTGGTGGGCTGTATGGCGATTTAAACTATACCGCTGATACCTGCCGACAATGTAAAGATCCGCAGTGCATGAAGGTCTGCCCAATTGGTGCAATTACCTGGAAACAAGAAGACGGTTGTATTGCGGTGGACCACAAACGCTGTATTGGCTGTAGCGCGTGTACCACAGCCTGCCCGTGGATGATGGCGACCGTAAATACCGAAACGAAAAAATCCTCAAAATGTGTGTTATGCGGAGAATGCGCCAATGCTTGTCCGACTGGGGCATTAAAAATTATCGAGTGGAAAGATATTACTGTTTGATAGATAACAGGCATACCTGATTCGCGCCATTAATTGCCAAAAATACTGCAGTTTTGGATAAAAAAGCTGCCTTAAGAATGGCGGGTATATCTATTAAACCTTCTTGCAAAGGAAAACATGATGGCTAATGGTTGGACAGGTAATATTTTACGGGTCAATCTCACCACGGGTAATATCACCCTTGAAGATTCCAGTAAATTTAAAAAATTTGTCGGTGGGATGGGCTTTGGTTATAAAATTATGTACGACGAAGTCCCGCCAGGCACCATGCCTTTTGATGAAGGGAATAAACTGGTTTTTGCCACCGGACCATTGACGGGGTCAGGCGCTCCCTGTAGCTCCCGCGTCAATATCACCTCCTTATCGACGTTTACTAAAGGTAACTTAGTCGTAGATGCCCATATGGGCGGTTTCTTTGCTGCACAAATGAAATTCGCCGGTTACGACGCCATTATTATTGAAGGCAAGTCCGCATCACCGGTCTGGATCAACATCAAAGACGATAAAGTCAGCATCGAAAAAGCCGATTTCTTGTGGGGCAAGGGGACTCGCGCCACAACCGAAGAGATTTGTCGGATTACCAGCCCGGAAACCTGCGTTGCCGCTATTGGGCAGGCGGGTGAGAATCTGGTGCCACTGTCCTGCATGATCAACAGCCGCAACCACAGCGGCGGTGCAGGTACGGGTGCGGTGATGGGTTCTAAAAACCTGAAGGCCATTGCGGTAGAAGGGACCAAAGGCGTCAACATTGCCGATCGTAAAGAGATGAAGCGTCTCAATGACTACATGATGACCGAGCTTATCGGCGCCAACAACAACCACGTTGTGCCAAGCACCCCGCAGGCCTGGGCAGAATACTCTTCGCCAAACTCGCGCTGGACAGCCCGTAAGGGACTTTTCTGGGGCGCGGCAGAAGGGGGGCCAATCGAAACCGGTGAAATCCCGCCAGGCAACCAAAATACAGTGGGTTTCCGTACCTATAAATCGGTGTTCGATCTGGGGCCAGCCGCAGAAAAATACACGGTCAAAATGAGCGGCTGCCATTCATGCCCTATTCGTTGTATGTCGCAGCTCAATGTCCCGCGGGTGAAGGATTTTGGCGTGCCGAGTACCGGCGGCAACACCTGCGTGGCGAACTTTGTTCACACCACCATTTTCCCCAATGGCCCGAAAGATTTTGACGATAAAGACGATGGGCGAGTCGTAGGGAACCTGATCGGACTGAACCTGTTTGACGATTACGGTATCTGGTGTAACTACGGCCAGCTGCACCGTGACTTTACCTACTGTTATTCGAAAGGCGTCTTTAAACGCGTGCTGCCAGCCGAAGAGTACGCGGAGATCCGTTGGGATCAACTGGAGGCGGGCGATCCTAACTTTATCAAAGATTTCTACTATCGACTGGCGCATCGCGTGGGGGAACTCAGTCATCTTGCGGACGGTTCGTATGCCATTGCTGAACGCTGGGATTTGGGCGAAGAGTACTGGGGTTATGCCAAAAATAAACTGTGGTCGCCGTTTGGTTTTCCGGTCCACCATGCAAACGAAGCCTCGGCGCAGGTGGGGGCGATCACCAACTGTATGTTTAACCGTGACTGTATGGCGCACACCCATATCAACTTCATCGGTTCCGGTTTGCCGCTGAAATTACAGCGCGAAGTGGCGGGTGAGTTATTTGGGTCGCAGGACGCCTACGACGAAACCAAAAACTATACCCCAATCAATGCCGCCAAGATCAAATATGCCAAATGGACGCTGCTGAAAGTCTGCCTGCATAACGCGGTTACGCTGTGTAACTGGGTTTGGCCGATGACGGTTTCACCACTCAAGAGCCGCAACTATCGCGGAGATTTGGATCTGGAAGCGAAATTCTTCCAGGCAGTCACCGGTGATGAAACCACGCAGGCGAGTCTGGACCTGGCCGCTGAACGCATCTTTACCCTGCATCGTGCCTATACGGTCAAACTGATGCAAACCAAAGATATGCGTAATGAACACGATCTCATCTGCTCCTGGGTGTTTGATAAAGATCCGAAAATTCCGGTCTTCACCGAAGGCACCGACAAGATGGACAGGGAGGATATGCGCCAGTCACTGACGATGTTCTATCAGGAAATGGGCTGGGATCCCGAGTTGGGTTGCCCAACGCGTGAAACCCTGAATCGACTCGGACTTGAAGACGTGGCAGCCGATTTGGCTGCGCAGGATCTGTTGCCAGCGTAAGGAACGCGAGATGACTAACGTGAGCAACGTTCAGGCACCCGTTGAGGCGCTTCCTGACGAGGTTGATAGCCAAAAGAGACACTGGCTACAGGCGTTTCACCCGCCGGTCGAGCGGGTGACTGCGCCGCAGGTTCAGGAAGCCGCCAGCCCGGAGTCGATTGTGGCAGATTTTATCCGCCAGCATTCGGCATCGGGGCACCTGGTGGCGCGCAGCGTGTTTCTGCAGCCACCTTATTCGGTCCCTGAAACCGATCTTAGCGCGCTGCTGGATATGCTGTGCCAGGACGCGAATGACGCGGATATCACCCGTGTGCAGGGTGTGGAAGATGTCTATTTCTACTCAACGCAAACCATGACGGCAAACTACGCCGACATGTGCGTGCAGGTGGTGGAAAACGACATCTGTCGTGCGATTGCCGAGGCGGTACGCTTCGACGGTCGTACGTATCCTCGCCCCTATAAGGTCGCCATGTTGACGCAACCGCCGTACAGCTTTGAGTCTCAGCAGATTTCAGCGGCGCTCACGGCCATGGAAACGCACCCTGATTACGCAGATATACGTACTGTGGAATCGTCAAATGCGGAGCCTTATTTGTTCAGCGAACGTTTTATGAGTTATGGCAAAGCGTACGGCCTTTGTGAATGGCTTGAGGTTGAGCAGTATCAGAACCCCTGAAATATTCAGGTTGATGTCATGGAATGTGTGGACGACCACTGTCACAGCATTAGAGGATAACCCGATGTCCTTCACCCGACGAAAATTTGTCATTGGCATGGGGACGGTGATTTTTTTTACCGGCCCAGGTCAAAATCTGTTAGCGAGTACCAGGAGCCCTAAAGCCGTTCGTTACGTCATGATTCACGACGAATCACTGTGTAACGGATGCAATATTTGCGCTCGTGCATGCCGGAAAACCAACCATGTACCTGACCAGGGCAGCCGTTTGTCTATAGCGCATATTCCGGTAACCGATAACGACAACGAAACGCTGTATCACTACTTCCGTCAGTCCTGCCAGCATTGTGATGATGCACCTTGTATTGAGGTGTGTCCGACCGGTGCCTCCTGGCGAGATGAGAACGGTATTGTGCGAGTAGATACGTCTTGCTGTATTGGCTGCAGTTACTGTATTGGCGCGTGTCCTTATCAGGTGCGCTATCTCAACCCGCAAACCAAAGTGGCGGATAAATGCGACTTCTGCGCTGAATCTCGGCTGGCAAAAGGTTTCCCTCCGATCTGTGTTAACGCTTGCCCGGAACATGCGCTGATTTTCGGTCGTGAAGATAGCCCGGAAATTCAGACCTGGTTGCGAGAAAACAAGTATTACGAATATCAACTTGCAGGCGCCGGGAAACCCCATCTGTATCGTCGGTTCGGTCAACATTTGATTAAAAAGGAAAATGTATGAACGCGTCGCAGAATGCCGAACAGTTTCACGCCCAACTTGCACAGTATGTCCCCCTGTTTTCACCGGACTACTGGCCTGTGTGGTTAGTCGTTGCCGGGTTAATGCTGGTGGGAATGTGGCTGGTGCTGGCGCTTCACGCCATGTTGCGCTTTCGGGCGGCGCATAAAGCGTCGGCAGGGCATGGTGAGAAGGTCTATTTATATTCGAAGGCTGTCCGCCTGTGGCACTGGTCGAATGCGCTGTTATTTCTGTTGCTTCTGGTTAGTGGCCTGGTCAATCACTTCTCTGCCGTTAGCGCACCGGTAATGAAAAGCCTGCTCACCGTTCATGAGGTTTGTGGCTTTTTGCTACTTGCCTGCTGGATTGGTTTTGTGCTGATCAACCTGATTGGCGGCAACGGACATCACTATATTATTCAACGTCAGGGCTGGATCGCACGTGCGCAAAGACAAACTCGTTTTTACCTGTTTGGCATTATGCAGGGCGAGTCACACCCATTTCCGGCCTCACCTCGCTCTAAATTTAATCCGTTACAGCAGGCGGCCTATGTTGGCGTGATGTATGGTTTGTTGCCACTGCTACTGATCACTGGATTGTTATCGCTTTACCCGACGGTCGTCGGCGATCTGTTCCCCGGGGTGCGTTACTGGCTGCTTCAGGCGCATTTTGCGCTGGCAATAGTCAGTCTGTTTTTCATTTTTGGGCATCTTTATCTCTGCACTACGGGGCGCACGCCGGGCGAAACCTTTAAGTGTATGGTGGATGGCTACCACCGGCATTAAGCGATGATGATTACGCGAAGTGACTTACGGGCCTGGCGTGTTGGGCCCGTCATGTACCGCTGGTTTCTACGTGCGTTTCCCGCAGGAGGAAGCTATGCCGATGTTCATCGTGCGCTCCAGCGGGAAGGGTATTCCGATTGGGCAAATAGCCTGGTGGAATACGGCTGGTCAAAATGGCGGGAAGAGGCGAGTTTTGCTCAGCAGGATATTGACGCAATGGGGAATATTTCCTGTGAGCAAGCCGCGGGGGAAACTAGTCGTCCGTTGGCGAGTGCGGAAGATTATGCCCGATTTAGCAGTGCGTGTGACAACGTTAAAATTGCCAGCGCCGGGTATGCTGCACAGATCGCCTGTGCCGGTTACAGCGCACGGATTGGCTGTGTAGGCTATAACACGCATATCGGCAGTTCAGGCGATCGCGGGCGAATAGCGATTGCGGGAAACTCGGCGCGTATCAGCAGTGTGGGCGATGGAACACGTATTGCCAGTACCGGCATGCGCGTACGTATCAGTTCACTCGGCGACCGAAATCGGATTGCCAGTAGCGGTGATTTAACCCAACTGGCCTGTTTTGGCGCAGAGGCGAAAATCGCTAACTGCGCGGACAATATCCACATTATTGCCAGCGGAGAGAACGCCGTTGTTGCCAGTACCGGTGCTGTCGACTCGATAATTCTTGGTCCCGGCGGATGTGCGGCGCTGGCTTATCACGATGGCGAAAGAATGCGTTTTGCGCTTGCCGTTGAAGGGGAAAATAACATTCGGGCGGGCGTGAAATATCGGCTCAACGAAGACCATCAGTTCGTGGAATGCTGAGCCGAGAGGTCATTTTAGTGCGAATCGGCGCTGGGTGATTTTTTCAAGGCTAAAGCACAGCAGGTAATAAACCAGCCCGGTAAAGATAAAAATGGCTGCGGGGTAAATTTGCACCCGGCTGTTAACCTGACCGGCAACTGTCGTGAGTTCCGGCACGTTAACGATAAACGCCAGTGACGTGTCCTTCAGCAGCCCAATAAAAATCCCTGTCAGCGACGGTAGTACGTTACGCAGCACCTGCGGCAGCAAGATAAGCCACAGGGCCTGATCCGGGCGAAAACCCTGAACGACTGCCGCTTCATATTGCCCGCCAGGCAGTGCGCTAATTCCAGCATACACCGAGTGCATCACCGAGGCGGCGGTGAACCATGCCAGCGCCAGCGTCACGGTAACGGCACCGGGCAGATCGCTTCCGGTCAGCATGGGTAGCAAATACCACATCCAGAAAATCACAAAGATGAGCGGAATGCCGCGAATAAATTCCGCCCAGATAAACAACCCGTTGCGAACCGCGCCCGGAAATCGCCAGGCACAACAGGCAAGAACGATCCCGCCAGGCAGCGCCAGCAAAGCCGCACCGATAGCCATCAGCAAAGTGAGCAGGACGCCACCGGGTTGCCCCTCAGCTACACGTCCCCACAGGAGATAGTCAAGATTGTCGGTAATGACCGAAACATTAGCGATCATGCAGTATGCTCCTGACGCTGAAGATGCGCATTCTTATCTTTGACGATTTACCCGACGCAGACTGCGGGCCAAGACGGGTAAGCAGCATACCCAGAACGATGCCGGTAAACAGATAGAGTGCAGTGCCAACGGCAAAGGCTTCCAGCGCGTGCGCGTTGTAGCTCTCAATTTGCCGTACCTGGTAGGTGAGCTCAGCAAATCCAATACCGCTGGCAAGCGAGGAAAGCTTCATCAGGTTGAGATATTGCCCAACAATCGGTTGCCAGGCGTTTGCCAGCCCCTGAGGCAGCAGAATGTGACGAAATATTGTCCAGGATGAAAACCCCTGCGCCACGGCAGCCTCGCGTTGTCCGGCAGAAACAGCCTGTAAACCCGAAGCGATCTCTTCAACCAAAAATGCTGAGGTAAATACCCCCAACCCCCATGCTGAACAGATAAATTCCGGCGTTAACCACCAGACATCACCCGGCAAAATTGACCATGGATGATCGGCATTGATAAAGCTAATGACGTTACGGGGTAGCCAGTTCCAGGCGGCAAAATACCAGAGCATTAGTTGCACCAGTAAAGGCGTGTTGCGAAACACCGAGACCCAAACCCCGACCATCGTTTTAGCGAGACGATTGCCCGTCAGGCGCAGGCCGAGCAGTGAGATGGCAATGAGCGTGGCGAGCACAATACCCGCCAGCGTCACCCAGAGCGTGGTGAGAAAACCGGAAATTATCCATTGCAGGGGTTGCCCACTCAGCACTCCCTGCCAGTCCATTGCATGCATTATGACGATGACTCCTGGTGTAACGGGTCGAGCACTTTTTTCAGGAAACGCTGGGTTCTCGGGTGCTGTGGTCGGACGAAAAAATCCTCCGGCGCGGCCACTTCCAGAATATCGCCACCATCGATGAAAACCACCCGATCGGCAATTTCGCGGGCAAAATGCATTTCGTGGGTCACGACGATCATGGTGATACCGCTGTGGGCCAGATTTTTCATTACCTGTAATACCTCGCCGATCATTTCCGGATCCAGCGCGGAAGTGGGCTCATCAAACAGAATAATTTGTGGCGACGAAGCCAGTGCGCGGGCGATGGCCACGCGCTGCTGCTGCCCACCGGACAACTGCGCGGCATAGGCGTTGGCTTTTTCCGCCAGTCCCACTTTTTCCAGCAACTCAAGTGCCCGACGATCCGCTTCCGTCTTGTTCCAGCCGTGAACATATTCCAGCGCCAGCGCGATGTTCTGCAGCGCAGTCAGGTGCGAATAGAGATTGAATTGCTGAAATACGAAACCGATACGGCTGCGTAACTGGCGTAATGCCGCCCCGCGCAACTTGCTAATCGGTTTACCATCAATGAAAATTTCGCCACCGCTGAGCGACTCAAGCTGGTTGATAAGACGTATAAGAGTGGATTTTCCTGAGCCGGAAGGCCCCAGAATGGTCACCACTTCACCAGGTTCAACTGCCAGGCTGACGCCGTTAAGTACGGTATGAGCGTCATACTGTTTAAACACATTGTGCAGTTTGACGCTTGCCTGACCCAATTGGGTAGAATCCGCAGCCGAAGCTGCGGATCGAGGAAAAAGAGCTGAGAGCATATTACTGGGCTTCTATTTTAAAGGCGCGGGGCTGCGGATTTTTGGTTTCAGGGCCGAACCATACATCATAAATTTTTGCTGCCTGACCGGTAGATTCCAGCTTCAAAAGTTCATCGTTGACGGCTTTTAACAGCGCGGGTTCGCCTTTTTTTACCCCCACGCCGATCTCTTCTTTGCTCAGCAGGTCCGGCAAAATTTTGAAATCCGCTTTATCCGGCGCAGCGCCTAATAAACCGGCCAGAATCGTACTGTCCTGGGTAATGGCCTGAACATTGCCGTTGCGTAGCGCGGTTAACGCCAGCGGGATATCGTCGTAGGCCAACACGCGCGACTGCGGGAAGCGCTGATGTAACGCCTGCTCACCGGTAGTCCCTTTTACTGCGCCGATTCGCGCTTTGCCGTATTCATCGAGCTTATCCGGAGATTTTGCTGGCACAAGGAACTGCTGGCCGGTAACAAAATATGGGACGGAGAAATCTATTACCTGCGCCCGTTCAGGTGTAATCGTGATATCCGCGACGATTAAATCAGCTTTACCGGATTGTAATAACGGAATGCGGTTTGCCGGATTGGTCGCGACCAGTTCCAGTTTTACACCAAGGGATTTGGCCAGCGCTTCGGCAAAATCAACGTCGTAGCCGACAATCTTATGGGTTTTGGCATCGACGGAGCCAAACGGAGGATTCGCGTCAAATGTCGCCACTTTGACTACGCCTGCGGCTTTGATATCGGCCAATTGGTCGGCCTGAGCCTGCGAAACGCTAATGCCAGAGGCCAGTAGCACGCTGAGTGCCAGAAGTGTTTTTTTAGCGCTGTGAATTTTCGTTGCCATCATTGTATGAAATCCCTGTAGTTTTTGGTTTGTGCTTTTTACGCTCCCATAACTTACGGTTGGGACAAAATAAGAAAAAATTCTTATCTATATACAAAATGTTATTAGTGAAGGATGTGTTAATAGCGGGTGAAAATAATGCATGAGTGAAAGGTAAAATCGTGCATAAGCCTGGTAATAATTCGCATTTGGTTTTTGTGTGAGAGCACGCTTGAATAAGGTTGAGCTGTGCTAATGTCCAGAAATGCTACTGGAATACCCTCCGGACCTGTACCATATGTCACAACAGGTCTGGAGTGGGGATAAGCATGCTGCGTGATAATTTTAACGATCTCTATTATCTCATTATCGTTGCCCGCGAGCGTAGTTTTACCCGAGCAGCGGCAAAACTTGGGGTTTCGCAATCCGCGCTAAGCCATGCGATTCGTGGGCTTGAAGAGCGGCTGGATGTACGGCTTCTGACCCGCACCACGCGCAGCGTTGCGCCGACCGAAGCCGGAGAACGGCTTATCAACAGTATCAGCCCGCGTTTTGATGACATTGAAACAGAGCTGCTGGCATTAACCGATGTTCGTCAGCGCGTGGCCGGTAACATTCGCCTGACGCTGGGCGAACATGCATTGCAATCTACCGTCTGGCCCGCGCTGGAGCCGTTTTTGCAGGCTTACCCTGATGTGAATGTGGAAATGACCATCGACAATAGTCTGACGGATATCGTGACTGGCCGCTATGACGCGGGTATTCGGCTCGGTGAGCAGGTGGCAAAAGACATGGTCGCCGTCAGAATTGGCCCGGACTGGCGTATGGTAGTGGTGGGGTCACCGGCGTATTTTGCTCGTCATGGCAAACCGAAAACCCCTCACGACCTGCAAAATCATAGCTGTATTAACATGCGCATGCCGACGTTGGGCGGATTATACGCCTGGGAGTTTGCTAAAGACGGGCAAGATTTGCGCGTACGGGTGGAAGGGCAGCTTATTTTTAACAATCTACCCCCGCGAATTAGCGCAGCGATGGCGGGAATGGGGCTGGCTTTTGTGCCGGAAGACACCGTCGAGCAGGCTGTTGCAGAGGGGGCATTGGAAAAAGTGTTGGAGGACTGGTGCGAACCTTTTCCTGGCTATTATTTGTACTATCCCAGCCGAAAACAGCATACCGCCGCCTTTGCGCAACTGATTGAGGCCTTACGGTATACGGGCTGAAGTGGGTGGGGTTAACAGGCGATAAAAAACCGGCATTGCGCCGGTTTGGAAATCAGATTTTGCAGGCGTCGCCGCAGTCATTATCAGCAATAATTTCCTGCGCTTTCTTGTCTGCATCTTCCAGACGTTCAGCGTTACGCTCTTGCGCTTCTTCCAGTCCATCAAAGACCAGATTATCGAGATCAATTTCCATCATTCACCTGCTCAGGTTCAGCGTTTAACATCACGTTATTATATTGCAAAAATGTTGCTTAACAGCAGCGATTCTTGCTACTTAGCATCGAACGCAATCCGCTGTGCGTATTTATCCGCCAAAATAGCCTATGGTTCGCAATTGCTAAAGAATCGTTGGTTGTAAATACCGCAAAATTCTCGCTCTCTCTACCGTTTTATCTCCACTTTTTCATTAACGTGATGCGCGATCATTTTTAACAAATCTGCGACAAAATCACTATACATATAACTTAATATCTTTTATACATTAATTGTTCAACCCTGCGACTATTCCACAAAAGAGAAAGCAATATGGAACAGACACCTGATAAGAAAAACGATAATTTTCAAAAAGATGGCAAAGAACAGTTCAATCGCTCGATCGGTCTTATTTCAAACTTTGCGTTGGGTTTTACCTACCTGTCGCCGCTTACCGCCGTCTATTCGCTGTTTGCGCTGGCCGTAACGCTGGCGGGGCCGCCCGCAGTATGGTGGATTTTAATCGTCGCATGTGGGCAACTTTTGGTTGCATTGGTGTTTGGTGAGGTCGCTTCCCAGTATCCGATAACCGGCGGGCTTTACCCCTGGGCCAGAAGGTTGTGGGGCAAGAAGTATGCGTGGATCGCCGCCTGGATCTACCTGTGGGCGCTGGTGGTCACCATTACGTCGATCGCGGAATATACATCAACGTTTGTTGAATCACTCTTCCACTATGGTCAGACGCCGGCCACGATGTTGGTGACTTCCGTCCTGCTGCTGCTGTTGATGATGGCCGTTAATATGTCCGGGACTAAAAATCTGGCCCGGGTGGCGAAAATTGGTTTCTGGTGTGAAATTGTCAGCGTGATCGCGCTGGGGATTTATCTGCTGATTTTCCACCGTTCGCAGCCGTTCTCTGTGATTTTTGACTCGATGGGCGTGCTGGCTCATGACGGCAGCTACTCCACCGCATTTATGTCTGCTGCGCTGATGGGGCTGTTTATGTTCTTTGGCTTTGAGGCCTGCGGTAACGTTGCGGAAGAGGTGCAGAATCCAAGTAAAAAGATCCCGGTGGCGATGATTTTAAGCATCGTATTCGGCGCGATTTCCGCCATTATTTCTGTTATGGGTTATTTGCTGGCATCACCGAATCTGGTCAGCATCGTGAATGGCAAAACGTCCGATCCGATCCCGGCAATCCTTAATGAAGCTCTGGGCGAAACTGGCGCGACTGTCTTTATCGTCGTTGCAATTATCGCCATGTTGTCGTGCATTTTGTCTCTGCAGGCTGCGTTAAGCCGTCTTATCTTTTCTTTCTCCCGCGACAGAATGCTGCCGGGAAGTGAATGGATGGCCAAAATCTCTAAAAATGGTGTTCCGGATAATGCCATGGTCGTCAGTTGCCTGCTGCCAGTGATCATCTGCGTTTGGGTTTATTTCCAGCCAGATAACCTGTCGCGTATCACCGCGTTTGCTGTTATCGGGATTTACATCTCGTTCCAGATGGTTGTGCTGGCCGCGCTGCGTCAGCGTCTGAAAGGCTGGAAACCGGTGGGAGAGTGGACCATTGGCGGTTGGGGCGTAATCGTGAATGTGCTGGCGTTAGCTTACGGATTGTGCGGGATCTGGTTACTGGCGCAACCGGCAGACAGCAGCGACTTCATCGATCGTTGGACGGTTCTGTTCGGCCTTGCGATTGTTGTTGGCTCGGGGCTTATTTATATGTTCCTGACCCGTCCGTTTGGTCGTTCAGCGGCGCCGGAAAACGACGCCATTGCGTACGCCAATAAGCTCAATATGGGGCAGGATAACTAAAAACTCAGGGCCTTCGGGCCCTTAGTTTTGATAGTGATAAAGGATAAAGTAGTCGCTCTGATACACCACGGTACTGTTTGCAGGTGACAGCAATTCACCCACGCGAAAACGTGGCCAACTGGAGAAAATGATCCTGTTTTCCAGATTAGTCAGAATCACATAGTCAGGATGGGCACAGGAAAGCAGTTCGGCTTCTATCTGACTGACCAGCAGATCGACCGCGGCAACACCGAGAAACTGATTGTTGTAGTAGACCGGGACGGCTGACGTTAGGGTATAGGAGATATTGCAAATATAGTCGACGTAGGGACCGTGGATATAGGCTTTGCCAGCCGGAGGAGAATGCTTAAACCACTCAAAGGTTCTGAAGTCCAGTCGTTGTTGCGTGGCCTGATCCAAATCCAGATGCGCCTGGCTCAAACCATTGTCTTTCTTATACCACCACTCCAGCAACCAGTACTCTTTTGTGGTTGCGGTACTCTCAATATGGCTGGCGAATCCCGCCCCTGAGCAGTAATGGTTGTTATTGAGCGTGCGCTTGATGTGCTGTTGAACGGTGGATCTGACTGAGGGGTCGAGAACGACCTCGGCTGAGGCCTTTTGTACCCCTGAAATCGCCTCATGGATGCTCCTCGCCAGCGCAACGGTAGAATCTACGGTAGAAACAGTAATGTCATCAATTTTACGAATTAATGCGCTTAGGGATGTCGAAGAGCTCATTGTCTGTCCTGCCTTCACTGATTGTCAGTTCGAGTTATATTTCAGCTTTTTTTCAATAAGGTAGTAGGTAAACGTGTCGATGATCTGCGTGGCAAACTGTACTGACTCTGCCTCGTTGTGAGCAGCCAGCGCATCGGCCAGCGCCGAATAAAGCGCGATAATTTCTGCATGAATACTGTCTGTGCGATAAAGTATCGCCACCAGCGATGCCCATTCAGCCTGAACCTGCAGCTCCTGATTGGCCAGTCGCGCTGAATGCGAACTGGCGGCAATCGCCAGCAGACAACGCATATCGGCCTGGGTCATCAGCTCAGGTGAGTTTGCCTTTCTGAGCACCTCGACAAACTCGCGAAATTTGGCGATATCCGCACCGGTCATCCGTCGGGAAGCCAGTCTCGCGCTATGGCTAATAATGGCGCAATGCATTTCACCCAGATCAGACAGATAATCCGTACTGATCGCCTTGAACGGATGCAGGGCGCTATTTTTGCCATCAATATTTTCGCAAACGAAACTCCCGCCATTACGACCACGAACCGTATGGATAAGATTATTAGCCCGAAGCGTGTTTAGCGCTTCTCTGATAGTGATATGTGAGACACCCATCATCTTTGCCAGATCAGTTTCGTTGGGGAGCTGTTCTTTTGGCTCCAGCAACCCCGTGATAATGGCATTTGAAAGGCGTTGGACTATCTGGTCTGAACGACTGACCTGCCCGATAGGCGCAAATATGACCGCGTGAGTAATCATAATCTTTTCTGTACTCAATTCCCTGAAACAACAACCATTTTTAACACATGCCCGTCGGGCAAGGAAGGTAAGAATGGCCGAGTTATTTTACATGCCTGGGCGCAACGTCACTGCACAAGCGGATGTGTGTCCCGATAACCTTATGATGAGCTGGGCGTAACGCGTCAGCTGGCAATAAAAAGCCTCACCCTGCAAATGTGAAAATTAAGTTAAAAATGCGAGGCTTATCATAGTGTCAATGTTGCGCATTTGAAAAAATTTTACAATATATATATTACATAAGATTCTTTATGTATTAATTGGCAGGAGACAAACATGAAAACCCTGAAGCATTTTATTAATGGGCACTATGTAGCAGGCAGTAGCGAAGATAGCTTCGAACTGGTGAGTCCGGTTGACGGTGAAACGTACGCAATATCTCCCAACGCTAACGAGGCGGAGGTAGAGCAGGCTTACTCAGCAGCGGAGGCGGCGTTTAGCATCTGGCGAAAATCGACGCCGGCACAGCGGCAAAAGGCGTTATTGCGGCTGGCCGATGAGATTGAACGCAACGTTGAGCGACTGGTAACCGCGCAGAGTCAGGAAACCGGTCAGCTTCGCCATTTTATTGAGAAAGAGGAGATCGCAGCATCTTGCGATGCCATCCGCTTTTTTGCCGGTGCGGCGCGCTGTCTTGAAGGAAAGGCGGCCGGAGAATATTCCTCAGGATTTACTTCAACCATTCGTCGTGAACCGCTGGGTATTGTTGGGCAAGTGACGCCGTGGAACTACCCGTTCATGATGGCGGTGTGGAAGATTGCACCAGCGCTGGCGGCAGGCAACACGGTGGTGTTAAAACCAAGCGACACCACGCCAGTTAGTACGCTGCTGTTGGCTGAACTGGCCGCACCGTTGTTCCCGAGAGGGGCGTTTAACGTTGTGTTGGGCAAAGCCAGCACTGGTTCGCTGGTGGTTTCAAACCCGAAGGCTTCATTGGTTTCTATTACCGGTTCGGTCCGTGCGGGTTTGCAGGTTGCGGCTTCGGCGGCGGCAAACCTGACCCGAGCACACCTGGAATTGGGCGGGAAAGCGCCCGCAATCGTGTTCGCCGATGCAGATATGGACAAGGCGATTGCGACGATTACCACAGCAGGCTTTTTCAATGCCGGGCAGGATTGCACAGCGGCTACGCGGATTCTGGTAGAGCAATCTATCTACGCTGAGTTTCTGGAAAAACTGATCCAGAAAACAAAAAGTATCAAATTTGGGCCGCCAGAAGATCAAAATGCACTGTACGGCGCATTGAATAGCCGGAATCAGCTGGAGCAGGTTAAAGGCTTTATTGAGCGTTTACCGGCACATGCAAAAATTGAAACCGGTGGGCGCGCAGGATCTGGTCCAGGCTTCTATTTTGAGCCGACGATCGTCTCCGGATTACATCAAAATGATGAAGCTATTCAGTATGAAGTATTTGGCCCACTAATGACTATTCAGTCGTTTTCTACTGACGAAGAGGTACTACACAAAGCGAATGATGTGGAGTATGGTCTTGCCGCCAGCGTCTGGACCAGTAACCATGGTCGCGCCCAACGCTTCAGCATTGACCTCGATTTTGGCACGGTGTGGATTAACAATCACATTCCTCTGTGCGCCGAAATGCCGCATGGCGGGTTCAAAAAATCGGGGTACGGCAAAGATCTCTCATCTTATTCACTCGAGGAATACACTCGGGTGAAACATATCATGTGCGACATTTCTGAATAGAGAGGATTACGATGAAAACATTAAAAATCGCGGTGCTTTCATTAGTGATGTTCTCGGGCTATAGCCTGGCAGAAAGTACATCGCTGAATACCGTAAAAGAGTATATGGCGGCGTGGAATGCGCATGATGCTTCGCGAGCCGCTCAATTTCTTGCTGATGATGCGGTCTATTATGATGCCGCCGCAGGAGAACCGATAAACGGCAGGGAAAAAGCAGAAAAAGAGGTTATCGGCGCTTTTATTAAGGCGGTTCCAGATCTTAGCTGGAAAATGGTTGGAAAACCCGTCTACGACGAAGATACCGTGGCCTTTCGTTGGGAATTTTCAGGCAAAAATAGTGGTGAATGGGCAGGGAGTCCGCCGACAAATAATCCGATCAAATTTGAAGGCGTCAGCTATATTCATGTTAAAGCAGGAAAAATCACCTGGCAGGGTGATTATTATGATTCTAAAAAACTGGATGAAGAGTTAAAGCCAGTGAAGTAGTCGGTTGTACCCCTTTATAAATAAGAAGGGGTATCTCTCTTATTTGTGTCGTATTAAAGGCAGTGTGTAGCAATAAGGAAAAAAGTTAATGGCAATTACCAGACGTGATTTTCTCAACGGCGTCGCGGTGACTATTGCGGCGGGGCTTACCCCGCTGGAGTGGGTCAGGGCGGCAGGAAAGGGAAACGCATTTATAGATGGAAATTATTATCCTCCTGCGCTGACGGGGCTGCGGGGTAATCATCCTGGATCGTTTGAAATGGCGCATGCGCTAGGCCGCGAGCATAAACATTTTGATTTAAACGCTCTGCCCGTTGAGGAAGAGTACGATCTGGTGATTGTGGGTGGCGGGATTAGCGGGTTAGCTGCCGGTTGTTTTTGGCGTCAAGTTGCCGGGCAAAATAGCCGGATCCTGATCCTCGATAACCATGACGACTTTGGTGGACACGCCAAACGCAATGAATTTACCAGCTCGGGTAAGAAATTACTCGGTTATGGTGGCAGCGAAGCATTCCAGTCCCCTGCGCATAATTTCAGCCCTGAAGTACAAAAGTTGATGGAAACCGTGGGCGTCAGCGTCACGCGGTTGAAAGAGAGTTTTGACGTAAACTTCTACCCCGACTGGCAGCTCAGTCGCGGCGTTTTCTTCGATAAGAAGAATTTTGGCGAAACAAAAATCGTCAGCGGCGATCCGGGCCGCGCGGTATCTGATGATATTCCGCCGGACAGGCTCAATGGGCGTAAAATTGAAGACTTTATCAATGATTTTCCGCTAAGTGAGAATGACAGAAAAGCGCTGATCGACCTGCACGTCCGGCCCGGTGATTACCTGCCGGGAATGACGGTCGATGAGAAAATGGAATGGCTGGATACCCACAGCTACAGTGAATTTTTGGCAACAAAAGTTGGTTTGAGCAAAATGGCGCTGCTCTATTTCCAGCAGCGTTCCAACGACTTCTTTGCTATTGGTATTGAAGGTATTTCTTGTAGTGATGCCAGGGCGTGCGCCTTACCCGGCATGGAAGGGATGGGGTTACCGCCGCTGGACGGAGAGTCGCTGGCCGACCTCGAAGAGCCGTATGTTTACCACTTCCCGGACGGTAACGCCGGGTTAGCTCGCCTGTTAGTCAGATATATGCTGCCGGATGCGCTACCGGGCAACACGATGGAAGACTCTGTCCTCGCCAGATTACATTACGAAAAGCTGGATCTGCCGGAAAACACCACGCGCCTGCGCCTGAACAGCACGGTGATTAATGCGGCCAACGTGCAGGATGGCGTGGCGGTGACCTATCTGCGTGACGGTAAAATGCACCGTGTGCGCGGTAAGAACACCATCATGGCAGGTTATAACATGATGATCCCGTATCTGGTGCCTGAGATGCCGGAACAGCAGCAGGCGGATCTTAAACTGAACGTGAAGGCACCGCTGGTGTACACCAACGTGGTGGTCAAAAACTGGCAGGCGTTCAAACAGCTTGGCGTACATGAGTTTTATTCTCCGGCGGCACCTTATAGCAGGGTCAAGCTCGACTATCCGGTCAGTATTGGTGGGTATCAACATCCGGCCTCCCCGGACGATCCGATGGTCATTCATATGGTCTATGTGCCGACCTATCCGGGCAGTAACCTGTCGGCCAGAGAGCAGTTCCGTCTGGGACGAGCCTATTTGCTGGGGACCACCTTTGCGGCGCATGAGGAGATGATTCGCTCCCAGTTGCAGGAGATGTTTGGCTCAACCGGATTTGATAATCAACGCGATATTGCCGCCATTACGGTTAACCGCTGGGCGCATGGCTATGCGTACTACGCCAACTCGCTGTTCGATGATATGGATAAGATGCCAGAAATTATCGAGCGGGCGCGTCAGCCAGTCGGTCGCATTGCCATCGCTAACTCCGATTCTGACTGGAGTGCTTATGCCCATACGGCAATCGATCAGGCATGGCGTGCGGTTAATGAACTCAAGGATATGGGGTGATCTATGCGCAATGTAACCATTCTCGCCGCCTGTTTATTTACTGCTTCGGTTTCCGCTGCTGAATCTAACGGTGAATACATCGCGCGAATTTCAGACTGCGTCGCCTGTCACACCGCTGAAGGTGGTGCGGCGATGGCGGGGGGCAAAAAGTTTCCTACTCCGGTGGGGGATATTTATTCGACCAACATTACCCCAGACAAAACGCAGGGTATTGGAAATTATTCTTACGAGGATTTTGAAAAAGCCGTACGGCAGGGGATTGCCAAAGATGGTCATCCGCTCTATCCGGCTATGCCTTATCCCTCCTATGCAAAACTTTCTGACGAGGATGTTAAGGCGCTGTATAGCTATTTTATGCATGACGTCACGCCGTCAGCACAGCCCAATAAAGAGAATGCTATTCCGTGGCTACTCTCCGCCCGCTGGCCGCTGCATATCTGGAACTGGCTGTTTACCGACGCGCCAGTGTCGGCTGTAGAGGGCGCGAAAACGGATGATAATGCTGTCCTGGTAAAACGGGGTGCTTATCTGGTGGAAGGTCCCGGACACTGCGGTTCATGCCATACCCCTAGAGGCATGGCGATGAACGAAAAAGCGTATACTAATGCTGATGCCGAATACCTGAGCGGCGCGATGATTGACGGCTGGTATGCACCGTCGCTGCGCGGCACCGGTATGTCTGAGCAGGAGTTAAAATCGCTGTTGCTGACCGGTAAAAGCAAGCATGCCGCGGTTTCAGGTTCGATGGCTGAAGTCGTCACGCAGAGTACACAGTATCTGACCGACGAAGATGCCACGGCGATCGCCCAATATCTGTTGAGCCTGAAAAGTGCGAAGCCTGAAACGGTACGTGCTGCGGCGACTACAGCATCCTGGTCGAATTCACCTGAGGCGGGCAAAGTGACCTATAACCGCTACTGTTCAACTTGTCACGGTCTGGAAGGGAAAGGTACGGATGATAACGCGCCTTCTTTAGTTAACAATCCACTGGTGATGGTTGATGACCCGACACCGCTGTTCAGAGTGATTGCCCACGGCGCAGAAACACCGACAACGCGTGGCAGCGTCTCCTTTAAGATGCCTGCCTACGGTGGCTTGTTAAGCGACAACGAAATGCGCGACGTGATTAACTACGTGCGTAAAAGTTGGGGTGAAGGGAATAGCGAAGTAAGCCAGGAAGACCTGGCTGGCGTTAAAAAAGCGTCACATTAAACAGTATGCCGGATAAGGTGCTTGCACCTTCATCCGGCAGTGCTTACACGGTGTTTACCCTGATAATATCCACGAGTCGGGTAAACGCCGCCGTCATTTCATGCTCTTCAATACTGGCAAACCCCAGCAGCAGGCCGCTGCGTTTCCCTTCATTTACGTAATAGCGTGACAGCGGGCGCACCAACAACCCTTGCGCATTCGCCTGTTGGGCAATGACCGTGTCATCGCTCCCGGCGGGTAACTGTAAGATCATATGCAGCCCGGCGTTGCTGCTGAAAGAACCAAGAAAATGTTCACCAAGTTGGTGGCTGATAAGCTCTACCAGCATCTGGCGACGACGACTGTATAGCTGACGCATTTTCCGAATGTGTGCCGCGTAATAACCCTCGCGAATAAACTCCGCCAGTGCGGCCTGAATCAACAGATGCCCACCACGATAGAGGTCGTTATGAACCTTTTTCAGCGGAGCGGCTAACGATTTAGGTAGTACGACATACCCGAGTCGCAGTGCGGGATAGAGTGTCTTACTGAATGTCCCGATGTAAATGACCGGTGTTTCTTCTTCCAGCCCCTGCAAAGAGGGAATCGGCTGGCCGGAAAAGCGGAACTCACTGTCGTAATCATCTTCCACTATCCAACTTCGCGTTTCACGTGCGCGAAAGAGAAGTTGCCGGCGGCGGCTCAGACTCATTACCGAACCGAGTGGGTATTGATGTGACGGTGTCACAAAAATTAGTTTTGGTGGTGTTTCGCCGGCATCCGGCGGGACCATGCCTTGTTCATCAACCGGGATAGCCGAAAAATTAACGGCATTGATGCGAAGAATATTTTTGATTCCCCAGTAGCCCGGTTCCTCAATCCAGGCGTAATCGCCCGGGTTGCATAAAGTCCGGGTCACCAGATCCAGGGCCTGGTGAATACCTTCAGTAATCAGAATTTGCTCCGGTGAGCACCGTACGCCGCGAGCGGTGCGCAGATAGTCTGCCAGTGCTTCTTTTAGCTCATTCACGCCGCCTGTGGCATCGTAAGTGAGAAACTCCGGGCGCAGTCGTCTTGCCAGCCTGTCCTGAATTTTCTTGAGTACCCGGTGCGGGAAATGCTCTACATCAGGCACGCCTGGAATAAATGCCCCCCACTGACGGGGACTGGCGCTGGCATTACCTAACAGCTCAAGGCAGCGGGCGGATAAACGGGTGTGATCTTCCTGAGCGTCAGTAACAGGCTCTTTGTCAGGACGCAGGTCGAGATTGTCCAGCACGCTGTCGGTCACAAATGTGCCGCTGCTGGTGCGCGCGGAAATATACCCTTCAGCTTGCAACTGTTCGTACACCCGCAGGACGGTATTGCGCGATAGCGTCAGCTCTCCTGCCAGGTCACGCGACGGAGGCATTCGGGTAGCCGGTTTCAGGCTACCTTCGAGGATGCAACTACAAATGGCGGCATACAGGCGGCGATGTAGTTTTTCGTCAGTCTGCTGATTAAATGCATGCTTGATCACATCTCCGGCAAGTGAACGCATTTGGATCCTTAAAATAAAACGATTTGGCTCTCGATTAAAGTACCAGACGGCGTCTAAATTTAAAGGGTAATTCAACCGAAATGTATTAATGGACAAGGTGTAGAGAATGAACAATAAAAACCTGCAACAACGTCGTCTGGATGCCACCCCGCGTGGCGTGGGTGTGATGTGTGATTTTTATGCTCAGTCGGCAGAAAACAGCACAATTACCGATATCGAAGGCAATCAGTACATCGATTTTGCCGCCGGGATTGCCGTGCTGAACACCGGACACCGCCATCCTCGCCTGGTGCAGGCAGTCGAAGCGCAACTTCAGGCTTTTACCCATACGGCTTATCAGATTGTCCCGTACGAAAGCTATGTGTCTTTGGCTGAGAAAATCAACGCCGTTGCGCCAATCGACGGCAAGCGTAAAACCACATTCTTCACTACCGGGGCTGAAGCGGTAGAAAACGCGGTGAAAATTGCGCGCGCGCATACCGGCCGTCCTGGCGTTATCGCATTTGGCGGTGGTTTTCACGGGCGTACTTACATGACGATGGCGTTAACCGGCAAGGTGGCACCCTATAAAAAAGGTTTCGGCCCGTTCCCTGGTTCTGTTTACCATGCGCCGTATCCTTCTGAATTGCAGGGTATTTCCACGGCGGATTCCCTAAAAGCGATTGAGCGTCTTTTTAAAGCCGATATCGATCCAACCCAGGTTGCGGCGATTATTTTCGAACCCGTCCAGGGCGAAGGAGGCTTCGTGGTGGCACCGCCAGAATTTGTGGCTGCCATCCGCCGTATTTGCGACGAGCATGGCATCGTGATGATCGCTGATGAAGTACAAAGCGGGTTTGCCCGTACGGGTCAGCTGTTTGCGATGGATCATTACGCCGATAAAGCGGACCTGATGACCATGGCGAAAAGCCTTGCGGGCGGCATGCCGTTGTCAGGCGTCGTGGGCAAAGCCGAAATTATGGATGCGCCTGCGCCAGGTGGTCTGGGTGGAACCTACGCCGGAAACCCGCTGTCGATCGCGGCGGCCCATGCGGTGCTGGATATCATTCGTGATGAGCAGTTATGCCAGCGTGCGGCGGCTCTCGGCGAACAGTTGCGCGCCGCTCTGACAGACGCGCAAGCAGGGTGTCCTGAACTGGCCGAAGTGCGAGGTTTAGGCTCTATGATTGCTGCTGAATTCAGTGATGCAGCGACAGGAGAACCCAACGCTGCCGCCGCACAACGCGTGCAGAAGAAAGCCCTTGAGCAAGGATTACTGCTGCTGACCTGCGGTCAGTATGGCAACGTTATTCGTTTCCTTTACCCGCTGACAATTCCGCAGGATCAGTTCGCCAAAGCGCTAGATATTATCAAAGCAGCAACCAAGTAATTCGTTAGTTGTCATTTACCCAAAGCCGACGGTCGTCATCACCGTCGGCTTTATTATTGTTGGCATAAATTGATCTTCCTCGTGTGTAGCGCGGTAATTATCGCGAATGGGTTGCCAGGCCTCTCGTTATATAATTTAATGCATATCGTTTTTACTCCTCTATTCAGATGGTATCCCATGTTAACTTTCCGCTCTTTTGTGCTGGTTTGCGCCAGCATGTTGTTTGCGTTTTCTGCTCAGGCCGACCGAACGATCACCGATCAGCTTGGTCGACAGGTCACGATTCCTGACCACGTGGACAAAGTGGTCGTGCTGCAACACCAGACGTTGAATATTCTGGTCCAGCTCAATGCCCAGCAGGACATTGTTGGTGTGATGTCGAGCTGGAAAAAGCAGCTCGGGCCTGAATTTGCGCGCTTTATGCCGACGATTACTACATTGCCGACGCCAGGCGATCTCACCAGCGTGAACATCGAAAGCTTGTTGGCGATTCATCCGCAGGTGGTTTTTGTCGCCAACTATGCGCCCGCGGAGATGATCCAGCAGATTCAGAACGCCGGTATTCCGGTCGTGGCTATCTCATTACGCAAGGATGCCACCGGGCAACAGAATAAAATGAACCCGACCATGGCCGATGAAGAGCAGGTCTACAACGAAGGGTTGAAGCAGGGTATTCGCCTGATTGCGGAAGTGGTTGGGCGCAAACCGCAGGCCGAAACGTTAATCGACTACGTTTTTGCCGCGCGGGCAAAATTCAATGCGCCGGTTGCAAAAATCCCGGATGCACAAAAAGTCCGTATTTATATGGCTAACCCCGATCTGATGACTTACGGCTCCGGGAAGTACACGGGACTGATGATGCAGCACGCGGGGGGATTAAATGTGGCGGCTGCCAGTGTGAAAGGTGCCCGTCAGGTTGCGCTGGAGCAGGTATTAGCGTGGAACCCGCAGGTGATTTTTGTCCAGGATCGCTATCCGCAGGTGGTAACTGAGATCCAAAACGATCCGAACTGGCAGGGGATTGATGCGGTGAAAAATCATCGCGTCTGGTTGATGCCTGAATATGCCAAAGCCTGGGGCTATCCGATGCCGGAAGCGTTGGCGATCGGTGAACTTTGGATGGCCAAAAAACTGTATCCGGATGCCTATAAAAACGTAGACGTTGATGCGCAGGCCCAGGACTACTATCAACGTTTTTATCGTGTGAACTGGCAGCCTGATGCAGCTAAGTAACCGTATTTTGCCCCAGCAACCGCTCTTAATCGTTGTGGTCCTGTTGCTGGGCGTCAGTTCGCTATGCCTCGGACAGTATCCGCTGTCGTTAAGCGAAGTGTTTTACCACCTGACGCACTATAGCGACGCTGAGGGAATAGGCAGCCAGGTTATCTGGACGGTCAGGCTACCGCGTATTCTGATGGCACTGCTGGCGGGGGGCGCGCTTGGGTTATGCGGCGCGACGCTGCAAGGGGTATTTCATAACCCTCTGGTCGACCCGCATATTATCGGCGTGACGTCGGGGGCGGCTTTTGGTGGAACACTGGCCATCCTGCTCGGTCTTTCGCCCTGGCTGATGATGGGATCAACGTTTTTCTTTGGTCTGACAGCGTTGATACTGGTGTATGCCATTGCTGCGTTACAGGGGCTGGAGAATACGCTGGTATTGATCCTGTCGGGTATCATTTTGAGCGGTTTTTTTGCCGCGCTGGTGAGCCTGATCCAGTATCAGGCTGATACCGAAGAGACGTTACCTAATATTGTGTTCTGGCTACTGGGCAGCTTCGCGACGGCCAACTGGCATAAAGTGCTGCTGTTGGCGGTCCCGGTCGGTATCGCCGCGACGGTTTTGTACCAGCTACGCTGGCGGATAAACCTGTTGTCGCTCAATGACAAAGATGCCAGAGCACTGGGTGTAGCGGTGGTTCCTCTGCGACGCAGCGTTTTGGTGTGCTGCGCATTTTTGGTCGCTGCTCAGGTGGCGGTCAGCGGCAGTATTGCCTGGGTTGGATTAGTGATTCCGCATCTGGCGCGTTTGCTGGTGGGGGTTGATCATCGTCGTTTACTACCGTGCGCCTTCTGGTTGGGGGGCGGATATATGATTGTGGTGGACGATATTGCTCGCACCCTGATGCACGCGGAGATACCGTTGGGGATTATTACCGCATTGTTCGGCGCGCCGTTGTTTGCTTTCTTACTCATTCGTACCAGCCGTCGGGAGAAATCATGATACCTGCCGCACTGCGTGTAAATCAGCTTACTTATGGGTATCGTACGCCGCTATTTGAGCCGCTAACGTTCTGTTGCCAGAAAGGTGAGATCTGGGCCGTGCTGGGACGCAACGGCCTGGGTAAAAGTACACTGCTCGATACGTTAACCGGCACGCTGCCTGCTTTAGGCGGGAATATTGAAAATAACGGTGGGATAGGGATTGTGGCACAGCATAGCCATCTGCCGTTTCCGTACACGGTCAGCGACGTGGTGTTGATGGGGCGAGCACAGCACGTGAAGCTGTTTGCGCAACCCAGTCCGCAGGATCAAAAAAGAGCAATGCAGGCGTTAGAGCAGTTGAATATCGCGCATCTCGCCTCCAGCTCATTTGGCTCACTTTCTGGCGGGCAGCAACAGTTGGTGATGATTGCCCGGGCTCTGGTGACGGAGTGTCAAACGCTGTTACTGGATGAACCGTGTTCCGCGCTGGATCTCGCCAATCAGCAGGTGGTGCTGCAGCTCATCAGCGATCTGGCCCATCAACAGGGATGCAGTATTCTCTTTTCGACCCACGATCCGCTCCATGCGTTACAGGTTGCTTCCCATACTTTGCTGCTACTCCCTGAAGGAAAATGGCGGGCAGGGCCCACGAACAGCATTGTGACGGAGGAGAATTTATTCCTGGCCTATGGCTTAACGCTGAGAAAACTCAGCGTGGAGAACTACCAGACGCCGTTTATCGCACCGTTGTTTTCTATTCGTCGTTAAGCGTTAAGAATCCTGCGGCGCTAAGAAATTCCTGCCCGCCGCGGGAGAGTATGAATTCAACCAGTGCCATGACTTCATTGGATGCATCAAGCACCGCCAGTTGGTATTCGCAGCGAATATTGTGCTCATCGGGAATAGCCACGTAATGTACGTCGGGCATCGCGCGCAGCGCGTGTACGTAATGCGCGTAACCGATAAACAGATCGGCCAGCCCCTGGCGCAGGATCCAGGCGCTCGCCAGTTCACCTTGCGGGATTTTTACCGTATCTCGACCACCCACCAGCGGGATTGCGCGCGTCCGAAGCTGTTGCCCGAGTCCTGGTTCCAGTACATCCATATTGTCGAAAAATGCCCAGGTATAGTCTCCGGAAGGGTCGCAGCCGGGCGTTGATGTACCTGGTCGCAGCGTTGGGTCGCGGAGTAAATCCAGCCAGACACCGGTTCGGTTGCTGACAAGGCTCAGTTTGTTCCAGCAAAAAGTGTGCGTAGAGAAGGCAATATTACGTGCTAACAGGTTTTGCGGATGTTCCCGGTTGGCCGAGGCAAAGAGCGCACACGGTTCTCCCGCTTCAATACGTTCACGCAATAAACCGGCCGGACCATATTCAACCTTAACGTCTATTCCACTCATGCGCGTGAACTGGCTTATCAGTGGCGTAAATGCCAACCGCAAACTGCCTGCGGCGAATAATGTGATTGGAGATGGCATTGTCTCGTTGATCCCTTATATGATAAGCCATAAACATTTTGCTATTATATATGCGAGCGTAGCGAAATGAAATAATGATATTACTTGTGAAGTAGTTCTTTGAGTATGTTGACAATTGAATTGATAATTAATTGAACCCGAAAAGGCTGCTCCGTTTTTTTGTTATAAATAACAAAGAGTTCCAATTTGGCAGTGTAATTTTCGGGTAGAGTAGGTATCAGAACGTTAAGATTCGTTTCTTTAATGATTAAATCAGGCATAAATAAATAACCGAGACCCGATTTCGCAAGCTCAATGGCTGCATAAGAGTTATCACAGGCAAAGTCACCATTGATGATGGTTTTTACTCTCTCACCATTTGTTTTATCATCGATATACCAGATGTTATGGTTATTTTCCATATGAGAGAAAAAGAGAATACATGGACTTTGAGTGTAGTCGGCAATAGTACGAATGGGATTACGGGCAATCATTTCACGTGTGCCATAAATATTTGCAGGTATTGACGCAATATTTCTGGCAACCAGTTCATCATTGTCGGGTAATGAATGTGTAAAAAGAATGTCGCAGTTATCACTGAAAGGAACCCCAAGCGTGAATTCGGAGTTACTAAGGTTACTGGTAGTTAGCATTAATTTAATTTCAGGGTGCTTTTCTTTCAACCCTGGAATCACATATTTGGTGATAAAAAGTAGTTGACCCGTTGGTGCGTGGATCCTGACAAACCCATCAGAAGCTTGTTTATAGGCCATCATAAACGTCTGAATATCATCACAAGACTTCATGTGTTTTTTGATATAAGGGAGAAGTTCTTCTCCAAAGCGGGTCAGTCTGATGGGGCGGCATGAGCGATCAAACAAGGAAAAACCAAAACGTTCTTCAAGCTGTTGTAATGTTCTGCTGATGTTAGGCTGTGCGATTTTCAGATTATCAGCGGCCTGGCTCAGGCTTCGGGTACACGATAGTTCATAAAGTATTCGAAGCTCATTATCATTAAAACCGATTTTTTGTACCACTTATCGCCTCAGTCATACCTTATGAGTTTTATCCGCATACAACCGCGCAGGGTTTTCGCTGACGTCTTTTTAAATGGCAGGTATGACTGCTCATCTAATATAAAAATAAATACAATAAATAGCAAGGACATACCATTTAAACTGCGGGTGGGGTTCGTTGCAATATTCTTTAAGCATGTGATGCCGATGCGTAAGATAACATGGTTTGTGTAAGAAAACAAAAAAGCCATAAATATGTAACAAGCTTCAGTGTTCGATGTTGTTATCCTGATAATTATTATACATACAAGTTAAATAAACAACCTGTGTAGAGACGATTCACTGCGGTTCTGGCGAGCTCACTCATACATTATATCTAATACGCATAATGTTATGCGCATCTAGTACGGGACGAATGAGAATAATCCGACTAAAGTACCGCGCAAATTTATGGCTGTCCCTTTATTTTATGATTTAAGAATTAATTCTTAAAAGACTATTAATAGCCTGGTAACGTTTTATTCACCTCCACGGCAAGTTCAATCCTGAGTTTCCAGCAAAAACCTCTAACACTATGATTGAAAGAATTGTCTGGCTTTGCCTGATCATAACGACACCCGTGCTGGCGGCAATAACAACCGCACCACAATCATCGCCGTGGCAAAACGAATTACTTGCCCGGCCTTCCGTTGTTTATGTATTGCAGAGCGGAGAAACTACGACATCAATTGCAGAACGCCTCGGGCTTACGACAACTCAACTGCATTATTTCAACCAGTTCAGAACGTTCAATAAGCCTTTTGCGCAATTAAGTCCGGGAGATGAAATAGATATTCCGTCGTCATCATCCAGTGAGTGGAAGACAAAGGAGGCTGCACACTCGCTGGACGAAAGACAGGATCGTGAAGCGGGCGCTAAACGCCTGGCGGGTGGCGCAACAGGTCTGGCGAAAGTACTGGAAAATGGCGATGTGGCAGAGGCGGCCAATGGGTTAGTGCGCGCTGAAATTAACCGTCAAGCGAATGACACAGTCAATGATTGGCTGGGGAAACTCGGTACGGTGAAAACGCAGTTGAGCGTTGATGAAGAATTTTCGCTTGATGAAAGCAGTATTGACTGGCTTGTACCTTTACATGAAACAACGAACAACATCCTGTTTACGCAGTTGGGTTATCGAAATCAGGACCAACGAAATACAGTAAACGCCGGCGTAGGTGTTCGTCATTTCAGCGGTGATTGGATGCTGGGATTTAACACCTTTTATGATGCTGATCTAACCGGAAACAATCGCCGCTTAGGGGTGGGAACTGAGCTGTGGCGGGATTATTTTCAGCTTTCGGGGAATGGTTATTTGAGGTTGTCTGACTGGCAATCCTCTGATGATGTTAAAGATTACGATGAGCGCCCGGCGAACGGTTTCGATGTGCGTCTGCAGGGCTGGTTGCCACAATATCCACATTTTGGCGGCAAGTTTATCTACGAACACTATTTTGGTGATGAGGTCGGGCTGACGAGTGAGGATGAACGAGAAACAAATGCCTGGGCTTTCACCACTGGAGTCACCTGGACGCCATTTCCACTGATGACGCTGGGTATCGAGCAGAGTCTGGAAAAGGGCGATGAGGGCAACACCCGTGTGCAGATGGACCTCGCATGGCGACTGGGTGAGTCCCTGAAATTCCAGATATCTCCTGATGAAGTGGCATCACTGCGCGAGCTCAAGGGCAGTCGTTACAGTCTGGTAGAGCGTAATAATGTCATCATCCTGGAATATCGCGAGCAGGATCTGCTTCAGTTGGCTCTTTCCGAAGAGGCTATCCACGACGCTGAATATACGGTACATACCGTTTCAGCCACTGTTTCAGGCAAATATCCACTGTCGCAAATAACGTGGGATAACGCCGCGTTTCTGGCGGCTGGCGGTGAATTTCGGGCACTGAGCGTCAATCTGTTTTCCCTGACGCTACCGCCGTACCAACACACACAATCCACGGACGGTGTGGCAAATCAATATCGTTTAGTCGCCCAGGCACAGGATAGCGAGGGGCATACCAGTAATACTCAGACATTGTTAATCGATGTATTACCGGTGAATCTGGCCTTTGATGATGAACTCAGGGTGGCGGGGAACGGCGCGCCTGCCGATGGTAAGACGCCGGTCACGATTACCGCAACTCTGGTGGATGATGCGGGAAAACCGGTGAGTGGAAAAACCATCAACATGGGAATGACCTTCGCTGATGGCAGTAAAACTGCAGAGGATATCGTCAGTAATGCCGCAGGCCAGGCGATTTACCATGTCGTATCGAGCGTGGCGGGCCCCGCGAAGGCCACGGCTCGGGTGTCCGTTCTTATCCAGAGCGCGGACGTGCTGTTTAGCCCAGTGGCAGCAGACGGAACACGTTCATCGTTGCTGGTCAGCCCTGCGGTGATCAGAGCCGATGGTTACGACGTGGCTGATATCACCTTTAAAGCCTACAGCAGCCAGGGAGAACCGGCTTCGGGACTCGAGGATATTGCGTTTCAGGTTATTGGTGTCGACAACACAACGACAGGCAAGGTGCGGGAAATCTCACCGGGCGTCTATCATGCCAGGATGAGTGGCATAAATGCCGGAAAAGGTCTGGTACAGGTCGTTCAGGGGAACGTACCGACCAAAACGCAGCGTCGTCCTGTCACACTGACGGCCACAGGCAACCCGGTTGATCCGGCACAATCCACCTTAAGCGCGACGCCGCAACAAATCTCCGCCAATGGAAACGCGGAGTCTTTGCTGATGCTACGGTTAACCGACAGCAGCGGGAATCCACTCAAAGAAAAGAACGTCAGATTTTCTACGACTCTCGCCGGAACCAGCATCAGTGATGTCACGAACCGTGAAGACGGTACTTATGTTGCAACACTCACTGGTACCACTACCGGGAAGGCTGAAATAGTCACACACGTAAACGGTGTTGTAACGACGATTGAGCCGAGGGTGGTGAAGTTGATTCCGGATGACAATGCGGCCAGCGTCGAGACGCTGATGGTGGTTGACGATCACGCCGTGGCTGATGGTGAAGACGAGAATATCATCAAGGTGACGGTGCTGAATGCGGATGGCACCCCGGCGGTTGGCGAAATCGTTCGACTTTACGCCGACAACGATGCGGAAATTCCCCAGTCGGCTACCACTGATGCTCACGGTGAGGCAACCATTGCATTAACCAGCAAAGTGGCCGGCCAGGCCACAGTGGTGGCGGAGATAAATGGCAACACGGAGAAGGTGGAAACCAATTTTACCGTGGATAGCGGCAGTCTGGATCCTGAGCGATCCCGGACAGGTGCCGTACCAGAACGCATTGAAGCGAATGGCAACGCGGAATCGGTTATTTATTTTGTTCTGCTGGACCAGCAAGGCAATCCGGTTCCCGGGCAAAAGGTGACGTTCAAAAGCACCCTTGAAGGAACAACGTTAAGCCCGGTGAGCGATAACAACAACGGTACCTATAAGGCCTCTTTGTCGGGCGTAAATGCGGGTGTGGCGCAAATTACTGTCAGCGTGAACGACAATCCGTTTCCCGTTTCGGCTGTAGGTATCACGCTAACACCACAAACAGGGGCGGCAGGACATGGCGAAACGACAGCGATCACGAACAATGCGTTGGCCAATGGTACTGCTGCCAATCGCGTGAAGGTCAAAATCAGCACTGCTGACGGAGAGCCTGCCACTGCTCAGGCGGTACGATTTGTCGCAACTAATGGCGCCTCGGTTCCGACATCTGTGATGACCGATAACCAGGGCGAAGCCATTGCGACAGTCAGCAGCCGCATTGCCGGTAAATCTGTGGTTTCCGCCATGTTTAACGGTCATGTGCAGCAGGTTGAACTCACTTTCCTGGCTGATGCGAGTAGCGCTTCTATTTTCCCGGGAGAGCTACGGGTCATTGCGGATAACGCACTGGCCAACGGCGTCGCAGAGAATGTAGTCAGCGCAACCGTTCGGGACGCGTTTGGAAATCCGCTCGCTGGACAAAGCGTCAAATTTAACGCGAGCCATGGCGCAATAGCCTCCGCCGAGGGCGTGACCGACGAAAAAGGCACCGTGATCGCGCGTTTTACGAACACCACGGCCGGGCGTAGCGAAGTACTGGCTACAGTCAATGGTCAGGGCCAACACGTAGCGATCGCTTTTTCGCCATTCGCCTCATCGGTAAACGTGCTGAGAGGTGGTCAAATACTGACCGGTCATCCTCAGGTGGGCGATCGATTATCCGCAGTGGTGATGTGCGGTGAGGGCGCCTGCGAAGAGCAACCCTCACGCTTTCAGTGGCAGGTGGAAACCGCTGTGGGCAGCAATCAGTTTACCGCTATTGCGCAGGCGACAGATCGTGAATACGTCGTGTCTCGCGAATGGCAAAAGCGCGCGTTGCGCGTTGAAACACAAGAAACACGATGATTCCTTTTTCCCGGCTGACGCCTTAATCCATCCTATTGTTGAGTACTTTTATGAAAAGCAAAAATTTCGCATTAACCGCCAGCAGCGCTTTATTATTGCTGTCATATCCCGCACTGGCCGTATTGTCTGACCCGACCGACAGTGTCAAAGGTCGTGCGCCGGTGATCACTCCGAGCACGATTGTTTCTGCAGATACCAACAGCAACGGCGTTTTCGACATTGGTGACGTGATTTCTATTAGTGCACAGGGGACATTCAGCGATCCTGATGGTGACGCCGAGGGCCAAAAAACGTATCAGTGGCAGGCGGACGGTGCAGACATTACCGGTGCGACGAGTGAGACCTATACCGTCACGGCAGGCGATCTTGGCAAGAAAATCACCGTACTGATTACCCCACATACCGATCCGGCGATTACTGACCCGGATAGCGGTATTGCAGTTGCGTCCAATGAGCTATCGACAGCTTCGGCGAACACGCCTGTCGCCGTACAGATTGAAGGTGCGATCAATGGCTATCCGCAGGTCGATACTGCGCTGAATGCGGTGGTGCAACTGGCTGATGGTACCAACGGCAATGCCACAACGTATCAGTGGAAGATTGAAACGGCTGTTGGTTCCGGCGTGTATCAGAATATCGCTGGAGCAAACGGGAATACATATACGCCTGTCGGGGCAGACCAAAAACGTAAAATTCAGGTTGAGGTGCATTAATACCTCATATGCGGCAGCGAAGCAGTCAAACGCTGCTGCGTGTAATCGTCCAACGCTCGGATTGTTATAACAATGAAGCTGAATCATGCCGCATTATTCCTGCATAGCGCTGCGGGAGTCCTGTGCGTATTTTTCGCCACTGAAGCGCTGGCGATCACTGCGCAAACTTCGACCGTAAAAGGGCGTCCGCCCGTTGCGGGTCAATTGCAGATCATCAATACTTCTGCGCCAGGGTTTAATCCAGCACAGGGAGATGAGCTGGAAATTGCCTATGTGTTTCATGATCCCGATGGATTACAGGAAAGCAAACAAGAAAGTCTGTTTCGCTGGCTGGCTGATGGGCAAGAGATTGCAGAGGCAGACCGGCAGCGTTTCTCTCCAGGCAAAGCGCAGAATAAGCACTATCTGACCGTTGAAGTGCTGCCCGTAGAAAGGGAACCTTCCGACCCAGACCGTCCCGATGCGCCGTTTATTAGCCCGGAGACCGCAGCGCCGGTCCTTCCTCCTCGTGCTGCGCTGTTTTTAGCCTTTCAGCAGACCACCAACATGATGCGCTGGGGGGATGCGTACAATTACTGCGCTAACAATGGAATGCGTTTACCCGATGTGGATGACCTGCAGGCGATGTTTGTGACCTTCACTCGGGCCAATCGGGTGGGTGAGGATTCCATGGGCGATCTGCAGCATACCTATGGCATTCCTGCCAGAAATGCAGTCTGGACGACTCGTGCGGTGGGTGAGGAAAACCATTCGGTCGGGGATGTGTTTACCGACGGGCATGCCAGCGTAGTATCAAATGGCAGTCGGCAAACGGTATTTTGTGCAAAGACGGGGCCGGCTCAGGGTCTTCCGGCGATCAGTCACTTAGCGATACCCGCGCCGCGCGAAGGGCAAACAGTAACGCTGTCTTATCAGTATTCCGGCAATCCTACGATTCCTGATCGATCGCGTTTTCAGTGGTTTAGGGCAGATAACGCAGCGGGCACATCGGGTAAAACGCCCATTGTGGGCGCGGTGGAAAAAAGCTATGTCCCGGTACAAGAGGATGTTAATCACTATCTGGTGGTTGAAGCTACTCCGGCGAGCTATGACACGGTTGTTGGAACGCAGGTCACTACGGTTAGTGAACAGGTCGTCGTGGGCGAAGATATTACAGTCCCGGCCACGACGACTATCCACGTCAACGGCGTCACGTTTGATACCAACAGCGGTTTTCCGCGCACAGGTTTTGTGGGAGCCAGTTTTCAGTTACGCATGAATGGCAATGCAGCAAACAATCGAAATTATGACTGGCGTGATGACAAGTCATGGCTAAGTGTGAATGAAAAGGGCGTTGTTAAATTTGCCAGCAAACCAGACGCTGTAGATAGAACAGCAACCATTCTTATCCGGGCGAAAGATGGTAGTGCATCCTATGTTTACACGTTTTCAGTCAATAAATGGCTGATCACCAGTTCATCACCAGCAGGATTCAATAATGACTGGTGTGGTAAACAGGGAGAGGAATACCGCAGACCCACAGCGGAAGAGTCAACGCTTAATGGAGAACGTTCGGCATCAACGGGGCGCTGGTGGAGTGAGTGGGGCGCGTTGTACAACTTTGGCGGCGGTTGGGTGAATGCACCTTACTGGGTTGACGAGTTAGGAAGTAAAAATACGATAAATATGAGCAACGGCCTGATCACCTACACCAAAAAGAGCAATCGGGTGGTGTGCATTACGGCGCTTGATTGAGCTGTTTAACCTGACTGAATGTCTGCCTGTTCGGTGATTATTGCCTGCGGGCAGACATGACAAAATCTTGCCACATCAACGAAAGCTTGTGATACGCAAAGACGTACTAACAATGATTGTTTTGAATAAATAAAAAAGGAAGTATGAATAAATAGCACCAAATCAAAGGGATATGATTTGGTGCGTCCGAGTGGACTCGAACCACCGACCCCCACCATGTCAAGGTGGTGCTCTAACCAACTGAGCTACGGACGCAAAATGGTGCGTTCAATTGGACTCGAACCAACGACCCCCACCATGTCAAGGTGGTGCTCTAACCAACTGAGCTATGAACGCAACGTTGTAGGTGACAACGGGGACGAATATTAGCGGCACAGACCGAATGAGGCAAGAGGGAAATAGCATTTTTCTTCCTGATCTCACGCGATTGCAGAGTAATTAAGCAAGTTGATTATATTTTGTTGATTTTGCAGCGTGTTTTTTATTCAGACAGCGAACTGGGGCATACCAGGGGCGGTTTGAATTACAGAGGCGCTCAGACTTTAAGCAATGTAAGGATGGTGGTTTCAATTTTCTCTGGGGTAGTGAAGGGGGCAAATCGCTTAAGCGGCTTGCCGTCACGCCCGATCAGGAACTTAGTAAAATTCCACTGGATCCGCCCACCCAGCACGCCGGGTAATTCGTCTTTCAGGTAACGAAATACCGGGTGCGTAGCGGCACCGTTGACTTCCACTTTCTCAAACATCGGGAAGCTCACACCGTAGTTGATGTGACAGGTTTGCGCGATTTCGTCGGCTCCACCGGGCTCCTGGTTACCGAACTGGTTGCAGGGAAAACCAAGCACCACCAGACCCTGAGCGGCGTACTTCTTGTAGAGCGCTTCGAGGCCTGCATATTGTGGAGTGAAACCACAATGGCTGGCGGTATTAACCACCAGAACCAGTTTGCCAGCGTAGTCAGTCATACAGATGGGCTGGCCATGCAAACTGGTGGCAGTCAGTTGATGAAAGGGGGTCATGCCAGAATCCTCAAATAAGATAGCATTACTAATGTTGCCCGCGAGTGACAGGCTTCGCTGCGTATCTATTTATTATGATCGCAACTGCAGGATTAATAAACTTGCCATTGGTGCAGGGCAAAAATAGAAATTCTCTGCGGTTCGGTTATGGACATTCCATAATTTATATTAACCAACCTGACGAGCGTTCCATTCGTCGCGCGTGATTTCCCAAAGTTCAGAATCCAGCAAACCGCTGACATACTCTTTCTTTTCCGTCTTGATAAGCCGCATGCCGCTACTGTCTGAAATACGTTTGGAACGGATATTGAGAGAGGCTTTCGGCGCACGCAATACCGTCTTATTTAACGTATTAAACCAGTAATCCGTAGCGACATTACTGGCCTCACGCATAAAACCCTGCCCCTGATATTCCGGAGCTAACCAAAATCCACGGTTATTATCCTCAACGTCATAAAGGCAAATTAAACCTATGAGAGCGTCAGGGGCCTCACGGAGTCTGATAGTCCAGATCCACGCAATCCCTTTTTCCATATCAGGCAGGGCAACGTTATTGACGTAATTCTCCGCACCGTTATCAGGATAGGGCCAGGGTACTGAGGAGACCATATAGCGAACTATCTCCCAGCGGGGATAAAGCACCTGAATCTGCGAGGCATCTTCGGCTTCTAATGGTTTTAA
Source organism: Citrobacter sp. B72 (assembly GCF_016894305.1). Classification (NCBI taxonomy): domain Bacteria; kingdom Pseudomonadati; phylum Pseudomonadota; class Gammaproteobacteria; order Enterobacterales; family Enterobacteriaceae; genus Citrobacter; species Citrobacter sp. B72. The sequence continues at coordinate 2,702,561 of NZ_CP069801.1, read as the reverse complement.
CAGCAAGTGTTCCGTATGGAGTATTGGTATTTTCATATGCACTTTCCTACTCGAGCAAGATAAGAGAATCAATGTGGGGAGGATTTTGAAAAAATATTAATAACCAGAACCCCAGCACAAATAAGAAGCATACCTGCGATCGCCGGAAAATCTAGCTTTTGCCCACTTACCAACCAGCCTAAAAGACTGATTAATACGATTCCAGCTCCTGACCAAATTGCGTACGCAATACCCGTTGGAATAGTCGACAGGGTCTGAGAGAGAAGATAAAAGGCTGTGCAGTAGCACACAATAGTTGCTACAGATGGCCATAGGCGTGTGAATCCGTCAGAGAACTTCATCAGGGTTGTACCTATGACTTCAGCTACGATGGCCCCGGCAAGGAAAATGTATGAATTCAAAATCTGACCCCATGTGACAATTTAAAGCAAATATCGTATCACAAAGGGTTGGGGGAGTTTGAGCACAGCCCAAACTACTACTGAAATGCCCGTATCATGGCATCTAGTGAAGCGCCGCAAGGTGCGCTGTGAACGAAAAGCGGACACGACTAACAAAATTGCTAGAATTGGAAGCGTGTCCGCAGTAGGAAAAAACATAACCAATTTTTCGCGCATAGCCGGATAGTACACACCAACACGTTATCTACTATCCAGTTGTCTACAAACATACCGTTCCTGGTCCCATCAGAATCGGAGGACAACCTTCCCGAAATGCTGTCCTCTCTTTAGCGTCTGATAAGCTAATTCGGCCTCTTCAAAGGTAAATATCCGGTCTACATAGGGCTTGATGCCAGAACAAGCGATTTTTTCTAGCGTCGATACCGGTCCAACATAGATGCCCTGTAGCGTAATGCGCTTTTCCAGGATGCCAATATCGATGGAACCATTGAACCCGGAAAGCACGCCAATCAGCGAAATTCGACCGCCAAACCGCGTGGCCTTCGTGGTTAAATTAAGCGTGGCGGGTCCGGTCACGTCAACAGCAAGGTCAACACCCTTACCATAAGTCAGTTTCAGCACTTCATTTGCCCATTCTGGCGTCTTTTTATAGTTGATGGTCTCATCGGCGCCAAGCTCACGGGCTCTGGACAGCTTTTCATCAGAACTGGAGGTGATGATAACCCGGTAGCCCGCCAGCTTGGCCATTTGCAAGGCAAAAATCGATACGCCACCTGTACCCTGGAGCAGAATAGTACTTCCTGGCGTTAGCGTGCCATGCTCAAACAGCGCGGACCATGCGGTAACCGCGGCACAAGGTAGGGTTGCAGCCTCTTCAAAAGAGAGGCTATCAGGAATGCGGCAGATACCGGTGGTGGAGACAATAAAGCGCTCAGTTAAGACACCATCAACGCCAGGGCCACCCAGTGATGAGGCTTTCTTCGCCTCAGAATAGCTACCGTCTACCCAGTCTGGCATAAAGCCAATGACAACGCGGTCGTCCACCTGATAGTCCGTCACTCCTTCGCCCACTTCAACAATCACACCGGCTCCGTCAGACACGGGAACACTGTCTTTGGCATGCTCGGTGACGATCAGGTCACGGTAGTTTAAGGATACGGCCTTAATGGCAATAGCGACTTGTCCGGGACCCGGCGCGCTGGTTGCGACAGTTTCAAGTTTCAATGCAGGACTGGAATGACCGGTTAATTTATAGCATTTCATATCTTGACCTTAAAAAGTTTGATATTTACAAAAGAGGGAGCGTATTAAAAGTTCTCAAGAACAATTTTTCCTATCATCCTGCCAGTTTCTATTTTTTTATGGGCTTTACGCAGGTTCTCTGCATTAATTTTACCGAAATGTTCGCCTTGTGTAGTCTGAATTACGCCGCTATCCACTAAGTCTGCGACTCTGCTAAGTAATAAATGTTGGCAGATCATGTCTTCTGTTTCAAATATTGAACGTACAAACATCGCTTCCCAATGCAGCGATATACATTTCCCTTTCAATGGAACCGCATTGATATATTCAGGATCATCTACAATACCTAATTTTCCTTGCGGTGAGATAATCTTGAGATATTCTGGATAGTGCTCGTCTGTATTCGTCAAACTTGCTACATGGGTGACGTCATTAATACCGATACGGGCCAACTCTTCATCAAGTGGTTTACTATGATCAATCACTTCATGCGCACCGACTTTTCTCACCCATTCCTTACTTTCAGGTCTGGAGGCGGTGCCGATAACCGTCATTTTTGTTAATTGACGGGCCAGTTGCGTTAGCATGGAACCCACGCCACCAGCAGCGCCAACAATCAATAGTGTATCGCCAGCGTTGCCGCCTTCCACAATACCCAGACGATCGAACAGTAGCTCCCACGCGGTAATGCTCGTCAATGGCATGGCGGCGGCCGCAGCACGACTTATTGACGTTGGCTTATGCGCTACAATGCGCTCGTCAACCAGTTGATATTCGCTGTTGCAGCCCGGACGCGTTAATGCTCCAGCATACCAGACCTCATCACCTGGTTTAAAAAGCGTCACGTTTTCACCAACCGATTTAACAATGCCGACTGCATCCCAGCCTAATATGCGAGACATATTGGTATTATGCCAGGCGCGAATTTTTACGTCGGCGGGATTGACGGCAACAGCCTTCACTTCAATTAGAAGATCGCGGCCAGTAGCAACCGGAACGGATATATCAATATCAAGGAGGTAATCAAGATTATAGCCTTGATCACCTGAGTGTGTAATAGCTATTGCTTTCATAAAACCTCCTGATTGATGACAGTAATTAGCATCAAAGGTATTAAATTATTATTCGAAGAGCATTGGTTTTGGCATTTTTACAATTATTGTCAGGACTACTTTATACATACTCATTCCATAACGTAGTAAATCTATTATACTGCCAGGTATTAACCTATCAAGTACGCACAATTTTGAGACTAAGTTACATGAATGATACTGATGAGCTTTCGGATAAAAAAATACCCCGCCAGCACAACACTCGGCGCACCGGATGTTCTGTTGAGGTCACACTTGGTGTTATTGGCGGGTTATGGAAACCGATAATCCTTTTTCATTTGCTTGATGGGAAACAGCGTTTTAACCAACTGTGTAAGCTTATTGATACCGCCACTCGCCGTATGATTACGCTACAGCTTCGCGAACTGGAGGCTGATGGAATCATCAGCCGTACCGTATACGCAGAAGTGCCACCGAGAGTGGAGTATGAACTCACACCGCTCGGAGTCACGTTAAAACCCGTTTTACTTGCAATGCGTGATTGGGGTGATAATTTTCAATGTGAACGGGCTACACCTAAATGATACATATAGATTAGCGGTTTGTACCTTTGATGTTTTCCGGCCTGTTTTTCAAAGAAAACTCAGGGTGTGAATGACTATATTTGGCTCTGAGCGGTCGTATTAGGAGGTACTGTTTTTCACGTGAAATTTGAATAGTTGAAGGCCATAAGTACGGATGATGAGAGGCTTGAATAACCTGTGTGGTTTTGGGGTGGTTTTACCCCACTTGAGGCGTGATTTTGGGGGCATCTTTAGGAGCAGGGACATAAAAAGGGACACATTAATAGCTGCTATAACCCGCTATTAACTGTCCCAGTAATTGTTTATCGTAATGATTTATATGTTTTTTTTTGAGTTTTGAAATGATTGTATTTTGTTAATTTTGCAGAATGCTATTTACTCAGGCTGTGCTTCGGGCGAGTCACACCTGATTGTTAAACTGCGTGATGTTTTTACATTTCTACGTGCTGGAGTCACTTAAATAATTACACAGCAACTTCCATAAGTAATGAGCAGCCGGTGTAAAACGATGATCGGAGCTACGCAATACATGCCACTGACACTCTCTGGCAATATGATGATCAATCGGTATTGCCGTCAATTCCCCAGGATAAGAATTTGCATTAGCGGTTTGTTCTGTCATAAAAGCAATCCCCAGTCCCGCACGGCACAGGGCTATTGCGCTGGTAAACAAATTACAGCAGTAGGATGGCCTGAACATAATCGCTTCATCGCGAAACATCGCAGTGAGATATCGCTGAAGCCCAAAATTGTCATGCATAGCAATCAGGCGATGCCGGGAAAGTTCCTGAAGCGTTACTTTCTTTAAATCAGAAATAACATGATCCTTCCTGACAATGGCACAAATGGCTCCCCGATTATAGCTATATCGTTTAAGTGCCGGTTGCCCAACGGGACCAAATCCCACGGCCATATCCACTTCACCTCTTGCAATGAGTTCCATCGACGTTTCCATGTTGCCAGAAGTGATATCTACAAACACATTCGGGTAGATTTGGGCAAAATCGCTCACGACGTGGGTAATGATTTCCTGGACCATCCCTTGTCCAACGCGCAGCGTAACTGTCCCTCCACGCATATGGCGCATATCGCTGAGTTGCCGCTCAAGTTCATTGCGTTTTTGTTGAGTAATGGCGTAGTCATCAGCCAGTAATCTTCCCGCCTCGGTGAGGACAACGTTACGTCCTCTTTTCTCCAATAATGGCAGCTGTATTGTTCTTTCCAGAAGAGAGATTTGGCGACTGACAACCGAAGGGTTAAAGCCAAGGATGTCGGCGGCTCTGCGGATCCCACCGTACAATCCGACCATATATAAATAACAGATCGCTTTTTCTGGATAGGTGCTCAATGTCATGTTTTTGCCATTATTGTTGACCTGAAAGCAACAATAATAGCATAGGAGCCTGATTCTTTTTCAACCGGGATTCATCACATACTAATGCTAAATACCTATGCGGAGAGTGTGGCAATGAAGAGCGTTGTTAATTACTTACAGAAACATACTGACCTTATCATGGAAGATATCAGCGATTTGGTACTGGCTGAGTCTCCTTCAACTGATAAAGCTGCTGTTGACCACTGTGGTGACGTTTTAAAAGCTATTTTCGAAAAGCGTCTGGGTATACAGGCTGAAACTGAAAAACAGACACATTACGGTAACCAGTTAAAATTTGTTCTGGGAAAAGAGGGCCCGCAAACCACAATTTTGGGGCATTTTGATACGGTCTGGGATAAAGGGGTACTCTCACTTCGCGAAGAAGAGGGGAAATGGTATGGCCCGGGGATCCTCGATATGAAAGCCGGGATGATTCAGTCTATCTGGGCGGTTCGTGCGTTAAAAGAGAGCGGGCATCTCGGTGGTAAGCGCATTGTTTTCCTGTGCAATAGTGATGAAGAACTCGGAAGTCCAAGTTCGAAGGAATGGATTATCCGTAATGCTACAGGATCTGAGCAAGTATTGGTTGTTGAACCGGCGACAACTCATGGTGATTTAAAAATTGCCCGTAAAGGCACTGGCCGCTACCGCATTGCTATCACAGGTCTTGCTGCGCATGCAGGCAATAATCCAGGAGAGGGGGTTAGTGCTATTGAGGAAATGGCTTTTCAGATCCTCAAATTGCGAGAGTTGAATGATCCTGAGCGCGGTACCACCGTTAACGTTGGTATTGTACGGGGTGGCAGTCGGGTCAATGTCGTCGCGGATTATGCCGAATTAGAAATTGATACCAGAGTGGAAAATCAGTCAGAAGCTGCACGGATCCATGATGCTATCACCCGTTTGACACCTCATTTGCAGGGTAGTCAACTCAGGATTGAAGGAGGGCAAACTCGCCCACCGATGGAACGTTCTTCAGCTTCCGAACAGCTATTTGAAAAAGCGCAAAAGATTGCGGAAATACTGGGCATTACGATTACCGCGAAATCGGCTGGAGGTGGTAGTGATGGAAACTTCACCGCGGCGTTAGGTATTCCTACATTAGATGGCCTTGGTGCGACAGGAGCCGGTATCCATGCGCTCCATGAGCATATATTACCCGAAAATATCGTTACCAGAACCGCACTGGTTGCTGGAATGATGCTTAACGATATTAATTCTGATGATGGGGCATAATTTTAGCTAAATACATCATGCACACTCAACGACATTATTGTTTGTTATCCTCATGTAACCACTTTGGCTATATGGATTATTGATATCTTGACGAATAAATAACAGGAAATATCTATGAGTGCTTTTATTATTGCGATAGTTATTACTGTCGTTGCGGCTTGGTTAATTATCAAAAATTACCAGCCGCAAACTGTTTTGCTGTTAGCGGGGCTTTCCTTGTTAACAATTACAGCCATTTTCTACCCTGAAAAAAGTATCTTATATGGAAATGCAAAATCCACAGGGTCTGTCTGGATTGATATATTTGCTTTTGTAAAAGGTTCATTATCAACGCAGGTAGCAGGGATCGGTTTGATTATTATGGCGGCCGGTGGTTTCGCCAGCTATATGGATCATATTAAAGCTTCAAAGGCTATGGTTGATGTCTGCATTCGGCCGCTGGAGGCTTTAAAAGCACCTTACCTGATCCTTGCCATCGGCTACATTTTTGCGCAATTGCTCCATGTTGCCATCTCCAGTGCTGCGGGCCTTGCAATGTTATTGCTGGTGACATTTTTCCCGGTTTTGGTTCGGCTTGGGGTAAGTAAGGCTGCTGCCGCGGCTATGATTGGCATGTGTGCCTTTATGGATCTTGGGCCGGCCGTTGGCACCGCGAACTTAGCTGCTGAATATGCTGGCATGGAAACAGCACTGTATTTTGCTCATTATCAGATGCCGGTAGCTGCGGCGGTGATGGTTGTCGTTTCTATATTAATCTATTTTACGGCGAAATATTTTGACAAAAAAGATGGACATGTTGTTGCGTCACAATGTGCTGTGCAACCCGAGATTGCTGAAAAAGATGACGTGCCAGCACCTAAGTTCTACGGGTTATTGCCCATTTTTCCTGTCGTTCTGGTATTGGTGTTCAGTCCGTTGGTTGTTGATACCATTAAAGTCGATGTCGTGACTGCAATGGTTATCGGAACTATTGTCGCCTTTATTTTTGAGCTATGTGTAAAACGAAACTTTAAAGAGTGCTGCAAGGGAGTACAAGTCTTCTTTAAAGGTATGGGGAGTATGTTTACCAGTATCGTTTCATTACTGGTATGCGCCGAAATTTTCGCACAGGGATTACAAAAAATTGGTGCAGTGGATTATTTACTCGATGCGACACATAACGCTGGCTTTGGTTTCACCAGCATGACGATTGTAATGGCATGTTTGGTCGGGGTAACGGCCGTACTGACAGGGTCGGGGGTTGCAGCCTTCTTTTCATTTGCCGGTATGGCGCAGTCTATTGCAACAAAATTTGGTATGAACGCCGTACATATGCTTCTGCCAATGCAACTGATGGCTGGGATGGGACGCGCAATGTCGCCTGTTGCCGGTATTATTATTGCCGTCAGTAAATCGGGAGAGTGTTCCCCATTTATGATCGTGCGCAGAACGGTCATTCCGGCACTTGGTGGAATCATAACTATGCTAATCGCTAATACGCTAATTTCCAGTATGTAAGAGTAACTGAATACGGAAGGTTTTTATCTGGATGAACACTATGTTAAATGAAAATGTGGATAATTTGCTCTATATTCCTTACTCAGGTTCTGTTCTACTCGAATCTCCTCTTCTTAATAAAGGAAGTGGTTTTAGCGAAGAGGAACGAGTGATATTCAATCTGGAAGGATTGCTGCCCAATGCAGTTGAAACAATTGAGGAGCAATCCCATCGAGCATATCGCCAGTTTAGCGATTTTAAGTCTGCTATTGCACAGCATATCTACCTTAGGAACATTCAGGACACTAACGAAACACTATTCTATTATCTGGTGAATAAACATTTAGCAGAAATGCTACCTATTATTTATACACCTGTTGTTGGCCATGCATGCGAACATTTTTTTGATATTTACCGTAGGGCCAGAGGGTTATTTATCGCATGGCCGGATCGCCATAAAATCGATGATATATTGCACAATGCCACGAAGCAGCATATTCGTGTCATCGTCGTCACCGATGGTGAACGGATCCTGGGACTTGGGGATCAAGGTATTGGCGGCATGGGGATTCCAATCGGCAAACTGTCTTTGTATACCGTCTGCGGTGGTATAAATCCGGCAAATACATTACCCATTCTGCTGGATGTTGGAACCAATAATTCTCAACTGCTAAATGATCCTCTTTATATGGGATGGCGTCACCCAAGAATTACCGGGGAAGAATATTTTGAGTTTGTGGATATGTTCATAAACGCGGTTAAACGTCGATGGCCTGAGGTCCTACTGCAATTCGAGGATTTTGCTCAGCAAACGGCACTTCCTCTTCTGGAGCGATACAGAGATGAGATGTGCTGTTTTAATGACGACATCCAGGGAACTGCTGCCGTCGCGCTAGGATGTTTAATGGCGGCAAGCTCAGTCTCCGGTCGTTCATTATGCGAGCAAACAGTTGTATTTCTGGGGGCCGGATCGGCTGGTTGCGGTATTGCGGAGCATATTATTCAGCAGATGATCGCTGAAGGCTTGTCTGAAGTGGAAGCTCGCGCCAGAATTTATATGGTGGATCGGTTCGGATTGTTGACTGATGACCAGGCAAACCTTCCACCTTTTCAGCGACAACTGTCACAGCCTCGAACGATCGTCGAAAGCTGGGGTGTGGAAAGCGAAAAAATGACGCTGATGGATGTTGTTTGTCACGCACATCCTACGGTGTTGATAGGTGTTACCGGCCAACCAGGCTTGTTTAGCGAAGCTATTATTAGGGAAATGTACAAGTACTGTAAGCTCCCAATAATCATGCCGTTATCCAACCCAACTTCGCGGGTCGAGGCGAGGCCGGAAGATATTATTGAATGGACAGATGGAAACGCCATTGTTGCAACGGGAAGTCCATTTAATCCCGTAATATACAAAGGAAAGGAGTATCCCATTGCACAATGTAATAATGTTTACATCTTCCCTGGTATTGGTCTAGGGTGTCTGGCAAGCCGCGCCACACGAATTACAGAAAATATGTTAATAACGGCAAGCCGAACGTTAGCCTCTTTTTCGCCAATGAAAAGCAATAAAGATTCTCCATTATTACCGGATATAAATAATATTCAGGAGGTAACAAAGGCCATTGCCTTTAGTGTTGGTATTGCAGCGCAACGCGATGGCGTAGCCATTCGTATACCGGAGGAATCATTACGAGGCAAAATTGACGAGATTTTTTGGCATCCGCAGTATCGTCAATACAGACGGACCTCATACTGACGCTAATCAACCCCCTCTCTGGAGGGGGATTGACGCCACTCATCGATAGGGAGGTTGGATTTTGACACAATGCATCTTATTCTCAACGCAAGACACCCTTGCTGACCGATGGCGAAGCTCATGGGATATTAACCCGTTACTCAGGGAAGGCGGCAATGACAGATTATTGGTGGAAAGACCTGGTTGATCGTAATAACCAGTGGCAAGGGTTGGAACTGATCTTCAAAGAAAATCAAAGAACTGAGCCAGCGATGGAAATGCTCAGTGGCCATTTTGGGCGTATGGCATTGCAGCTCGCCGGAGAGCCGTTATTCTGGGCCTCAATGCTTGAAGATCATTCCGGCGTTTGGCTGGTTTTTAATGCAGATCATCCACGGAGCCAGGAGATATTACCTGCGGTAACTTCTGAAGATATTGAACGGATAAAAGCCAAAGGCGAGCAGGTGCGGATCGGCGAATGGTGCCGGTATTTTGTTCGTCAGTTAATGAATGCGCCAACACCATTACTCTCACCGCAGCGTTGGTTGATAAGACCGATGTTACCGATTCAATGTTCATCGCGCTATTCCAGTCCCCAACCCATTGCGTTAGAAAACTGGCGTTTCTCAGCGCCAGAAAGCACTGAAAATATTAACTGCCAGTGGACGCTGTACGGTGAAGATTTCCCAGATCTGACGCAGCCGGAAAACGTCAGATTGGTTGACTGGTGGTGGGGCGGTTATTTGCTGCGGGGGCGTTATGCCATTCAACCCAATACGGGGAGATTAAAATGGTGGCGTAAAAAATGCCGAGAGGGGACGTTGCCGCCGATACTGGTCTGGTATATCGCCGGATTAGGATCTTATGTGATCCTTGATGGGCATTATCGATTACAGGCGGCGATCGAAGAGCAGATCCCCCCTTTATTTCTGGTGTTGAGCGAGCTTAATGAAACGGAATATCCTGCCGATGCTGCCCATCAGGCGCGTATCGTTCAGTCGCTGGAAAAGCAGCTGGCTAACAACCCCAATTACAGTTTCAATGCGGTAAATCAGACGCTGATTAGTCTCTATGACAGACGATATCTTTACGCGTCAACGCATAGCCGCGCTACTCTCGGTGAGGGAACCCAATGGGCTACGGAGGTGGAACGTTATCTGCAAAAACATCATCTTGATGCGTATCGGGACAAGATTTTTCAGCGGGTTAAAGGAGATTGATTTTTACCCTAAATTTTTTCGATAAAACGCGAGCCAGCTTCTGATAACTCCCGGCGGTGGCATTCAGACGGGAGTCATCGTTACTTATCGCTCCTGTTGCAACTCGATATCAGAATACCGGCAAACCCAGTCCTTGCTTCACTTCTCTTAATGTCTGCTGCGTAATCTCGTGCGCCTGCTCGCTTCCTTTTTTGAGCATCGCCATCAGCATGCCTTTATCCTGAATGTAGGTTGCACGCCGCTCGCGCATTGGCGCGATGAGTTCTTGCAAGCACACTTCCAGCTCGTTTTTGCATGTCCGGTCACCCAGTCCACCCCGTTGGTAATGCGCTTTCATTTCCGCCACTTTTGCTTTATCCGGATGAAAAGCATCGAGGTAAGTGAATACCATATTGCCGTCTATTTGCCCTGGGTCGGACACTTTCAGATGATTAGGGTCGGTGTACATTGCGCTAACCGCGCGGTGAATGGTTTCTTCGCTGGCTGACAGGAGCAATGTGTTACCAAGCGATTTTGACATTTTGGCATTTCCGTCGATCCCTGGAAGGCGGCTGGTTTCACTCAGCAGCGCTTTGCAGTGCGATAGGACGGGGGCCGGTAACAGGCTATTCATCTTATGCACTATCTCATTAGTCTGTTCAATCATTGGCAACTGATCGTCGCCGACGGGAACGACTTCGGCTTTGAAGGCCGTAATATCTGCCGCCTGACTGATGGGATAAACCAGAAAACCAACCGGTAACGAGCGGGCGAACCCTTTCTGCGCAATTTCGTTTTTGACCGTAGGATTACGCTCCACGCGAGCCACGGTGACGATGTTCATATAAAGCGCGGTTAACTCTGCGAGAGCAGGCAGTGCAGATTGCAGACAGATGGTGGTAAGTGACGGGTCTATTCCTGCGGCAAGATAGTCGGCAAGTACTTCGGGAATATTGTTGCGGATCTTTTGCGGTGTGCTGCCGTTATCGGTTAACCCTTGTAGGTCAGCCACCAATATAAACTGCTGATAATCGTGTTGCAGCGTGGCGCGCTGGCGCAATGACCCCACATAATGGCCAAGATGCAGCGGGCCGGTGGGACGATCGCCAGTGAGGATGATGGTTTTATTGTTCATGTAAGACTCCTTAGTCATAAAACCGAAAGGGGTCTCTAAATGCAAATAACCGCCTTTCGGCGGTTATTTAAAATGAGGAAAACACATTCTGACCGCCTTTAAGAAGGCAGCCACCACAGGTTGTGATTAAAACCGTTGATATCGTGTTTTGTGTTCATCCAATTAACATACCACCTGGCGTAGAGGTAAAGCAATGCCCGAAGTGCTGGCTCCTATCAGCTCGCTTCCAGCATGCCAAAGCTCACAATGCGCGAACGACCTAACTCTTTCGCGCGGTACAGTGCGACATCTGCGGCGCGTAACAGGTTGTCGCTCTGGGCATGCTGCGGGTAACTGGCGACACCTATAGAGACATCCACGTGTCCAATATCGGAAACGCCAAAGCGCAGCGACAGTTCGCGTACGCCGTTGTAGATTTCCGTAGCAAAGCGGTTAGCGGCCTGTTCATCCGTATTGGCCAGCAGTACCAGAAACTCTTCACCGCCGTAGCGGAAGGCCATGCCGCTGTCGTGGACAACGCGCTGAATAGTCGCAGCGATACTTTTGATTACGCTATCGCCTGCCTCATGGCCAAAGCGGTCATTAATACTTTTAAAATGATCGATATCGATCATCAGGCAACTGATCGGTTCTTTGTTACGCACTGCCTGGCTCATCTGGGTACGCAGTGTATCTTCAAGATGATGACGGTTGCGCAGTCCGGTTAGCGGATCGTAGAGCGCTTTCTCCAGCAGGGCGTCACGCAGACGCTGGTTGGCTAATGCGAGGCCGAGTGCTTCTGCCATCAGCTCCAGATATGCACGGGAGGGGGCGGAATCATCGCTAAGGTTCTGGAATGAGAGCAGGCCGATGGCTTCGCCCTGGGCAATCAGCGGGACGCACAGAGTGTGGTGCTGGCATGACTCTGGCAGATGGTAGCAGGCGATATCGGGTTCACCTTGTACCGGAGGATGACTCTGGCCGCGGCGCACAGCCCAGCATTCGTCCGGGTGGAACGCATCCGCTTTACCCTGCGGAGAAAGCCATTGTGCAACGCAGCGCATTTGCCAGGGTTCCTGGTCCAGTATGTAAAGCCGCCCGGCAATACCTGGAGCAATATTCGGTGCAAACAGCTCTGCCACATTGATGACATCGGCAAAACTCTCGCAACCCTGCAGACGTTGCGTCATGCGCGCCAGCAGATCGCGGATTGCCCAGTCGGCATCTCGCTCTTTCTCCAGTCTCTGACGCGCCAGACCGTTCTCGCGAAATATCCGGATCGCCTGTGCCATGTCGCCTATTTCATCTATCTGGTTAAAACTGGGCGTCTCAACGGCATAATCCTGCGATGCGAGACGGTTTACGACATCGCTCAAACGCACGACGGGGCGCAGGACGCGACGCTTTAAAATGAAACCGAGAACGAATAAAAACAGCAGCGCCGTCAGACCGACCATCACTTCAGAGGCCGTCCGCAGCATGCGGGATGACTGGGTTGCATCTTCAATCGTATTACGTACGCGGTTATCGAGCAGTTGGCGGAAATGATCTATCCGGTCCTGGGCGCGTTCCAGTTCCTGTTCATAGCTTTTCCCATAGAGCAGGGCAATAGCCTGCGACTCTTCTGCGCGCGCGATGCTGGCAAGCGCCGCAGCTTGCTCGTCCTGCAGGGCATCAACAATCTGCAGCCCTTCGTGCAATAGCGCCAGCTCTTCATCCGTTGCTCCAAGGTCCTTGAGCTTCGACAGACGATGCTCAACAGCTTTCAGCGACGTTTCTTTCTGACGATAGGCGTCAAGCACCTCAGGATCTTTTGCAATAACATAGTCGCGTGCCAGGTCTGACAGCGACCAGGCATCGAGTTCGACTTCTTCGGTAAGTTGATCGAACTGATAACGCTGTTCTACCACCTGGCGTTCTGTGTTATCGGCGCTGGATGCCATCAGCATGACAACGCCTGAAGCGATGGTCAGGCATACCGTCGCGCTATAGGCCCAGTTGGTGATTGTGGCAATTCGCACTGATTAGTTCCTTCTGCGACGATTAATGAATACGCATGATTGCAATTATAGGAAACGCATGATTTTGCGTGAAAATAAAAAAGGCGGTCCCGAAACCGCCTTCTGTTATCGTCCTGCAATCATAAATCTGGAGGATTTTTTCCTTCTTCCATAAAGGCTTCGTCGATTCCTTCCACGTTACCTTCATGGTCACGCCCGGAAAACAGGTTCCAGCAGGTTATGAATAGTGCAGCAATCAGGGGGCCAATCACAAAGCCGTTAATGCCGTAGATCTCCATGCCGCCGAGAGTGGTAATCAAAATCAGATAGTCCGGCATTTTGGTGTCTTTACCTACCAGCAGCGGGCGCAGGATATTGTCCACCAGCCCAACGATAATCACGAAGAAGCCAACGATAAACAGCCCTTGCCATAGCTGGTGGGTGGCGAACAGGAATATTGCTGCAGGTACCCAGACGATCGCTGAGCCCACGGCAGGCACGAGGGAGAGAAACGCCATCAACGCTCCCCACAGAACGCTGCCGTCGATATCCACAATTGCAAACGCGATGCCGCCAAGAATACCCTGAACCAAAGCGACGACCGCCGTGCCCTTAACGGTTGCCCGCGTCACGCCGACGAATTTGGCAAACAGGTGCTGTTTGGCAAAATCAGAAAGGGGTAATGAGTCCAGAATCTGGCGCACCAGATACGGTCCATCCTTCAGTAAGAAGAACAGCAGATACAGCATGATGCCAAAACTGATAGCAAAGCCGAATGTGCCTTTCCCGATCAGAAATGCACTGCCGGCAAGGTACTGGCCGCCTTGCAGCACGACATCGGACAGTTTTTTCTGGATCTGCGCGACATCATCCAGATTGTGTTCTGCCAGAAATCCTCTGGCCCAATCAGGAAGGTACGAAAGAATAGAAGTGACGACTTCCGGGAACTGCGTGTCATTCTGTTGCAGTTTGGTGTATACCACGTTCAGTTCAATGGCCAGCGATGACAGGATTACCATCAGCGGGATAAAGACAATCAGACAGATAATGACGATGGTAATCAACGATGCCAGCCCGTTGCGTTCGCCAAGCGCGCTACGCAGTCTGTTTTTTACCGGGTTAAAGATAGTCGTTAATATCGCGGCCCACAAAATGGCGGAAAAGTAGGGGGACAATACATCGAAGAACGCCCAGGTCACTAGGGCAAGTATGAAAATGAAGAAACCTTTAGTCAGTCCGTTAAATCGCATTAGTGAACCCTGTAATGAGAAGCAGTCCCGACTATAGAACCGTTCAGGGGATTTACCAACTTTAGCTGCAGATATTTAGAATAAAGATGTTGCACTAAGGCTACATTCTTATTGTCCTTGCTTCACTGGCGGGAGAGCTATCCTCGCCTCAGTTCAAACTTAATCTTAGACATATACGAATTCCTTCTTTTCAACGATACTCTTATGTCTTGACTTCAAATAAGCAGCGTTATTACAGCTCTTCAGACAGATTCAATATCAACGTCGAATAATTTTTCGATATCCAAACTGCACCTTAATCAGTCCGGCGCATGGCAGACCGCCTCAATATTATGGCCATCAGGTGCAATGACAAATGCGGCATAGTAGTTTTCGCTATAGGAACGTAAGCCAGGTACTCCGTTATCCTGGGCTCCCGTGCGCAAAGCAGCATTGTAAAATTCATCAACTTGCTGCCGGGTTTTTGCGACAAACGCCAGATGCAGAGGAGCCGGCTTGTCATTCGTGTGGAACAGACAAAGTGAAACATTCTCGGAGCCCATTTCAACACCGTAGCTTGGTGTGCCTTCATCGATGAGTTCTACGCCAAGCGGCTGAAGCGCGTTGAGAAAGAAAATTTTACTTTTTTCGTAATCACTTACACCGATTTTCACATGATCGAACATTCTTTATTCCTCATGAAGATATGAACACATAAAGAGTATATAAAGAGATTGAAGTCGCATTCACGTAAGAACCTGTCAATGTGATGAACATCAATTTAGAGATCTATATATCTACAGTACCTGCCTTTGCTGTTTTAATTGGATTCTTTGATTGCCTGGTTTGTATCCCGCCTAAATATTCATTAGGAATGGCACATCAGTTTTGTTAATTTTTTACTCTTACAACAAGAATGGATTTAAGGAATTGAGTAGATCGTTCCTGGCGTCATTACTGCCGCCAGGTTTCATTGTTGAAAGGTTGAGGTTATTTATTTTCAATTAGATAGCTAACTGTCGCCGCGTACTGATGAACAAAAATATCAAGCGAGCTTGTGTCCATCCCCTGCGGATTCAGCTGATATTTTCCTTTGACGAACATCGCCGGAACCCCTCTAAGTTCAACATCCATGGCCGCTTTCTCCTGCTTAGCCACTAAGGCTTTCACAGCAAAGCTGTTCCACGCACCATCAAAGTCTTCTGCTTTGATACCGGCATCAATAAAAACGCTACGGATATCATCAATATTCTTGATGCTGAGTTTCTTTTGCACCGACTCGAACATAGGGGTAGTGATTTTGTCTTCAACGCCTAACGCGATTGCTACTGCCCAGGCCTGAGTCAGCTCTTTGCCTAATGGCGGAAGAAATTCGACGTGATACTTAACGATCTTCGCGTTTGCCGGTAGTTTTTCAGCGACTTTGTCTGAGACGTGAATGACCTGTTCAAACTGATAGCAATGCGGACAGTTGAACGAAAAAAACTCCATGACTTCGGGTGCATCAGGTACCGTTTTGCTCAAAGAAATGTACTGTTTCCCTTCATTAAACTGCGCTGCATTAACGGCGGTTGTGAGAAAAATGCAGGCAAAAGCTGCTAATAAAATCTTCATGATCCATAACTCCCGTACTGTACTCAGTGATAAGAAAATTTTTTTTCGCGTAATTTCGGTAACTTAGAGATCATTTCAGCACCAGGAAACGATGGCGTTTCATAAAGAGCTTTCTTTTTTGAATCTCATAGTATTATGATCATAATATAAAAGAGCCCGCTGGTGCAAACTATGCCCAGCCCAAGGTCTTCTGCCTGCTCAAACACTCTGGAGATTTAAATGAAACCTGACAGTCGCGAGGCGGCCAAACTAGCCCGGCAGGAAGCGATTCTTAACGGGCCAGTCTTTAGCCCAATGATGCAGCTCGCTGTTCCTACGATCCTCGTTTTGATTGCGCAAACGTTAGTCAGCGTAGCTGAAACGTATTACGTATCGTTTTTAGGAACACCAGCGCTGATTGGCGTCGCACTTGTTTTCCCGGTATGGATGCTGATGACCATGATGGCTGCCGGTGGCATTGGTGGCGGTGTGGCCTCAGCTGTAGCTCGAGCAACGGGTGCCGGGAAACATGATGATGTTAATGCACTCATCCTGCATGCGGTTGTGGTAGCTATTGTCTTTGGTCTTGCCTTTACAGCTTTCTTTATCGGTCTGGGCGAACATATTTATGCGGCTATGGGCGGGTCTGGCGAGGCACTCAGTGCTGCACATGAATATTCTGTCTATGTATTTCTTGCATCTGTGCCGATCTGGATCGTCAATCTCCTTTCTGCCGTATTACGCGGTATTGGCAATGTTAAAGTACCTGCGACCGTCACGCTGATAGGCGCCCTGGTGCTGATCCCGCTTTCACCTTTACTGATTTTTGGCCTTGGGCCGATTGAGGGCTTCGGGTTAGCAGGGGCTGGCATTGCAATTAATATTTTTTACTGGGTCGCGGCAATAGCTATGCTGCGTTACATGTCCAGTGGGCGTGCTGGTATCCGGATGATGTTTGTAAGCTTACACTGGCCTCTTTTCCGCGAAATTCTCAATGTAGGTCTGCTTGCTGCACTGGGGACTATTCAGCTCAATGTAATGGTTTTACTGGTCACCGGCGCTGTGGGCGTGTTTGGTGTCAATGCAATAGGTGGTTTTGGTACAGCATCCCGTCTCGACTATGTTCTGATCCCCGTACTGTTCGGGATCGGTACGGCCATTGTGACGATGGTCGGAATTAACGTAGGTGCCCGTCAGATAGACAGAGCGAAACGTATTGCCTGGGTCGGTGTTGCTGTCAGTGTGGTATTCACCGAGGTTGTCGGCCTGTTTGTCGCAGTATTTCTTGGCGTCTGGCTTCGCCTGTTCACGCATGATGAAAGCGTTCTGGTTACTGGCGAGCTGTACCTGCAAATTGTTGCTCCCTTCTACGCAGCCAACGGCATTTTGTTTGCACTCGGGTTTGCTGCGCAGGGCAGCGGTTATATGTGGAAAATGTTCCTGGTCGGAACCGTTCGTTTAATCCTCGCAGCCGGTGGCGGATGGATTGCAGTCGAGTACTTCAATGTGGGTCAGGCCGGACTGTTTATTATCGTCATGGGATCTATGGTGATAGCCGCTCTTATGAGTGTCGTGATCGACCGCTCGGGGGCGATGTGGCCCAAATACAATAAGCAGAACTCGTCCGCGCTCAGGACGGTCCGGTCTTAAGCGGTTGTTGGTTACCAGATAAAGTTATAGATCGTATTCTTTGCCCTGAATAGCATTATCGCCATAATGCTATTCAGATAATGCAGGATGAGGAACGTAGCATGAGATATTCCAAAGACCGTAAAGAAGAAACGCATAAAAAAATCGTCGAAGCTGCGTCAAAAAGGTTTCGCGCGGAAGGTATCGAAAAGGTAGGGGTTGCAACCCTTATGGCCGATGCCGAACTTACGGTGGGCGGCTTTTATAGCCACTTTAAGTCAAAAGAAGAGCTGATCAAAGAAGCGGTGTGTCTCGCGGCGGATGAAACATTTTGTGCAGCATTTGGCGATCCAAACAGCGATGAAAACCTCAGTATTAAACAGATACTGGACAGGTACCTCACACCCGAACATCGCGACTCGCCAGAGTTTGGATGCGTAATCGCGGCGCTAGCGTCTGAGCTGAGGACTCGGCCGGAAGACACTCGTGACATGATGTCTGACAAGATAACCAGGATTATTGCACGTATTTCAGACTGTCTTTCCACAGACGCCGATCCGGCAACTCGTATGCGCGTTGCCGGAGCTATCTGGGCTGTCATGCTTGGAACATTGCAACTGGCCCGCATAATTCCTGATAAAGAGGTGTCGGATCAACTCCTTATCGATGGTAAAGCAAACGCATTAATGCTTGCAGAAAAAATGCCCATACAGGAGGGCAGGTAACAGAATTCATATGCTATTTCGA
This sequence comes from Citrobacter sp. B72, assembly GCF_016894305.1. Classification (NCBI taxonomy): domain Bacteria; kingdom Pseudomonadati; phylum Pseudomonadota; class Gammaproteobacteria; order Enterobacterales; family Enterobacteriaceae; genus Citrobacter; species Citrobacter sp. B72. Next base: position 2,683,949 of record NZ_CP069801.1, on the reverse strand, counting down.
TAGCATTTTAAATCACGACTAGACGACCGGTCTATTTGTTAAACAATAAAAGGAAAGTCCAGTGATCGACTCAACAAACCAACGTATCGTTCTGGCTTCACGCCCCGTCGGCGCGCCAACAGCTGAAAACTTCCGCTTAGAAACTGTTACTAAGCCGGAGCCAACAGAAGGCGAAGTCCTGCTGCGTACTATCTATTTGTCGCTTGACCCTTACATGCGCGGCCGTATGAGCGATGCGGAGTCTTACGCAGAATCCGTTGCCCTCAACGAGGTCATGGTGGGCGGGACTGTTTGTCAAATCGAAGTATCAAACAATCCTGACTTCAAAGTGGGTGAATGGGTGCTTGCGTACACAACAGGCTGGCAAAAGTATTCCATATCCAGTGGTGAAGGCCTTTTGAAGCTTGGTGACAACCCTGCAAATCCTTCATGGGCACTCGGTGTTCTGGGTATGCCAGGATTTACGGCGTATATGGGCTTGCTGGATATTGGTCAACCAAAAGCGGGAGAAACTGTCGTGGTTGCTTCGGCGACCGGACCAGTGGGTAGCACTGTTGGACAGATTGGCAAAATCAAAGGCTGTCGCGTTGTCGGCATTGCTGGCGGTGAAGAAAAATGTCGCTACGCGGTAGACGTGTTAGGTATGGATGCGTGTATTAACCACAAAGCGGATGACTTTGCTGAACAACTTGCAGCAGCATGTCCAGACGGCATTGATGTTTACTATGAAAACGTCGGTGGCAAAGTGTTTGATGCGGTTATGCCTTTACTGAATACTGCCGCCCGAATTCCTGTATGTGGTTTGATCTCTCTGTATAACGCGACGTCTCTTCCTGAAGGTCCGGATCGTCTTTCTCAGCTAATGGTTCAAATCCTGGTAAAACGCCTGAAAGTACAGGGGTTCATTATCTTTGAAGACTACAGCCACCGTTACAACGAGTTTGCAACTGACATGAGCCAATGGGTAGCAGAAGGTAAAGTCAAATATCGCGAGCAAATGGAAACTGGATTAGAAAACGCACCACAGCACCTGATTGGTCTGCTTGAAGGTAAGAACTTCGGTAAGTTAGTCATTGAAGTCGCTAAACCACTTTAATTGTAAAAGAGCGACATACCTGACCATAGGTATGTCTATTCCCAAATAGACGCTTCACTCATGTTTAATTTGCAAACAGACAGGTAATAAAATGAATATTCAGGGTAAAACAATTTTAGTAACAGGCGCCAATCGTGGTATTGGTGCAGAGCTTGTTAATGCTCTCATCTTGAATGGTGCAGGGAAAATTTATGCTGGCACCCGGGAACTGAGTAATTTACCGGATTTCGGTGATGACAGAGTTTTTTTTATCAAGCTTGATATTACCAAAGCCGAAGATGTTTCCGCAGCCGTTGAACAAATTGGCGCAATTGATATTTTAGTGAATAACGCCGGTGCAATGCTTTCTAATAATGCTGCAACTGCCACTCAGGAAGAATTATCTTCGGACATGGACGTTAACTACTTTGGTACCATGAGAGTCATGCAGGCTTTTATTCCTGCGATGGAGAAAAATGGTGGAGGTGTTATTGCCAACGTACTGAGCATACTGGCGCTGGCACCTATGTCATTTACAGCAGGTTATTCGGCATCTAAAGCGGCAATGCACTCAGCAACACAGGCCGCCAGGGGCCTTCTGAAAACAAAGAATATCAAAGTAGTGGGTATTTACCCAGGTCCGGTTGACACCCGAATGTCTTCCGAACTCCAGCTTGAAAAAACCTCAGCAAATAGTGCCGCAGAAGAGATTATTAAAGGACTGATTAACGACCTCGAAGATATTTATCCTGATCCTATTTCACAGCAGGCGTCTGGTTTCTGGGCGAGTAATCCAAAAGGACTGGAACATCACTTCTCTACATTTTGAAAATATTTTTTAGCATTACCATTACGCTAAATCAGAGACCAGATTAGTCTAATTCAATTAGATCTGCATGGCTGCATCTATATTGCCACTCTAATAATGGCTTTTATACTGCCATGCAGATTATAGTTATCTGGAGCAGAACGTAGTAATCCTATTGTTTATACTGAAATAAAAATACAACCATCCGGGAATAGTGCTGTCAGGCTGAAAGTGTCTTTGCAGCGCAAATACCTAATACACGTGAACAATTGAATTGGCGTGGCACTTGGTTTCCGGTATGGATGCTGATGACTATGATGGCCGCCGGGAGGATTGGTGGAGTCGTGGCTTCATCTGCCAGGAATCAGTTTTCCTATCACTTCACGCACTTAATAAAGAGGCATATCAATGACCATCCACCTCCGCACTTTTTTACTGACCGCGGTTGCGGCTTCTGTACTTGCGGCTTCTGCATTTGCGGCTTCTGCACCGACAGCACCGCGAGCTGGAGCCGAGGAAACTGGCCAGATTACATCCCTGAGAAATGGCAACATTGACCTGCGCCTGAAACACCATATAAAGAAAATAAACGGAATAAACATGCATTACGTTGAAGCCGGAGAAGGTCCTCTAGTGGTGCTCGTCCACGGATGGCCAGAGTCATGGTATTCATGGCGGTATCAGATCCCTGCACTGGTAAAAGCTGGATTTCATGTGGTCGTCCCAGACATGAGAGGTTACGGGCAAACGGAGGCTCCCAAGGATACGAAGAGTTATTCTTTGATGCGGATTGTCGGTGATTTAGTTGGCCTGGTGCACGCCAACAACGAAGAGCAAGCATACCTCGTCGGCCATGATTTTGGCGCTAGCGCTACGTGGCTGGCAGCTCAATTACGACCGGACATGTTCCCTGCCATCGCTGCACTTAGTGTCCCATTCACGGCGCGTGCGCCGATGCCGCCCCTTGAAATGCTTCGAAACATCCCTGGCAATAAAATGCATTATTGGACTTACTTCCAAAAAGAAGGTGTCGCTGAAGCAGAATTCGAACGGGATACGCGCGGCACCTTTATTCGCCTCTTCTCTCATGGTAAAGCGGACCCTTCGGGGCGGCCGTTCCTGATGAACAAAGGTGATGGTTTTCTTACTTTCCAGTCTGTACCCGACGAACTCCCTAAATGGCTGTCGGAGAAAGACTTAGAGTACATTACGAATGAATTTCGTAAGACGGGTTTTCGAGGTGCATTCAATTGGTATCGGAACATCGACCAAAACTGGTATGACAGCGCCCCGCTGGAATCTGCAAAAATTCAACAGCCAGCCCTGTTTATCGCGGGCAGTGACGATCCCGTCATCGCCAATCCGAATGGTGAGGCCAGCCTGGCTGCTCTTCCGAATTTAGTTCCACAAGTGACACAAGTCATCATTCCACATGGCAGTCATTGGATACAGCAGGAACACAGTCAGGAGGTCAACCAGGCTCTCACAGAATACTTTACAAAGGTTCAGCAAAAATTGAATCGCTCCGAAAATTGAACCGCTTCTCGCACTGCGAGGGCACTTCAAATCATGGAGCGTCGGTGATTCGCAATACCAATGTGCTGGGCGATGCTCGTCGACAGCCAGGCTCTGGTGCAATGTAGATCAGATGAGGATCGGTTTTCCGATCCTCATGATGAGAGACAATCGGAATGTAAGTATCCCTGCAAAATGAACCATCAATGTTTAGAGGACCTCTGGCACCACAGCTTCCGCTCCTGGCACGAAGCGGATAAAGAATAAGAGATTGACAAAATCCTTACATCAATGGTTGCATGGTACAACTATTGTTGCAGGATAATGCTCATGATTTCTGAACTAAGTAATATACAAAACATACGTGCGGCATCACGCTTAATGGTGCGAGAGCTGGGGTTCATGAACCAAAACCTGGCTGCAACTGACTATCCTCCTTCAGCAGTTCACGCCATGCTTGAAATTGAAACTCATGGATCATTGACAGCCGCTCAACTGGTCCAGGTCTTGGGGCTAGAGAAATCCAGCGTTAGCCGCATGCTCGCTAAACTTGTCGAAGCCGGAGAGCTTAAAGAAAGTCCTTCTACTGAAGATGCGAGGACAAAACGATTAAGCCTTACCGGGAAGGGCATGGAGACCGTACATAACATCAATACTTATGCTGACCAACGTGTCGGAGCGGCACTTGGTAAGCTCGATCCGTTTACACAACAAACTGTATTACAAGGTCTTTCTTCCTATGCCAGCGCGTTGAAAGCCTGTCGTGAAAGAATTGAAGGCAAAGTGTGTAACAGTTTCAAAATAGTAACGGGTTATCATCCCGGTATGATAGGTCGTATTACTGAAATGCATGGTAGCTATTACGCCAGAGAACATAACTTCGGCAGTTTTTTTGAAGGGAAGGTTGCCGCAGGTCTTGCTGATTTTTCTGACCGTCTGGACAAGCCATGTAATCAGATCTGGCTGGCAATGGTGAATGAACGCATAGTCGGCTCAGTTGCAATTGACGGTGAGGACCTTGGGAATAATGAGGCGCATCTGCGCTGGTTCATCCTTGAAGATGGGTGTCGTGGCAGCGGATTGGGTAGAAGGCTTGTTGGAGAAGCGATGAGATTTTGTGATGAGCAGAGATTCTCATCGGTACAATTGTGGACATTTAATAAACTTACTGCTGCAAGACGATTGTACGAATCATTTGGATTTGAATTATCGAAAGAATGGGAAGGCGATCAATGGGGGAATACTATTACTGAGCAACAGTTCACTCGAAAGTCATCTTAAAACCGCTAACCACTTACCCTGGCGGCCAGGATATTTTTGAATACTTGCATCTATCAGTTGAACTCACAGCAGATAACGTACGCTATGATTTAATAGTGAAACCGTCATTTTTTTCCCGAAAAGGGTCGTCAATTAACGAGGGGGTCGCTATGAACACTCAGCCTGTCATCGGGATTAGTGGATGTTTAACTGGTTCAGCCGTGCGATTCGACGGTGGGCATAAACGGATGGGGTTTGTAATGGACGAGCTGGCTCAGTGGGTGACTTTCAAACCTGTCTGCCCAGAGATGTCCATCGGTTTGCCTGTACCACGTCCCGCGTTGCGTCTGGTTCAAACCGCCCAAGGGAATGTCCGCATCTGTTTTAGCCATTCGCCTGGTGAGGATGTAACCGATAAAATGTCCGATTTCACCAACTCATATCTTCAGGGACTTGGTGGCCTCTCGGGTTTTATCGTCTGTGCTAAATCACCGAGTTGCGGTATGGAAAGAGTGAGACTGTATGACGAGAAGGGAAATCGTGGGCGAAAAGAAGGGACTGGTCTGTTTACTGGCGCGTTAATGGAAACCTACCCGTGGTTGCCAGTCGAAGAAGATGGCCGCTTGCACGATCCAGTGCTGAGGGAGAACTTTGTCGAACGCGTGTTCGCATTGCATGAGCTTAACAGGCTGCGGGCCAATGGTCTTACTCGCCATGGCTTACTCAACTTTCACAGTCGCTATAAGCTCCAGCTTCTGGCTCATCACCAGGCCGGTTACCGGGAAATCGGCCCATTCGTTGCCTCGCTTCACCAGTGGGATGATTTGGACGCTTTTTTCGTTGTCTATCGTGAAAAGCTCATGACGATCCTCAAAAAGCCCGCCTCACGAAAAAATCACACCAACGTACTGATGCATATCCAGGGCTACTTCCGCGAACGGTTGAACTCCCGCCAGCGCGGAGAGTTACGTGACGTTATCCTCAACTATAGCGGTGGGCTGCTGCCAATATTGGCGCCTCTGACGCTACTCAAGCACTATCTGGCTGAATACCCAGACAGCTATCTGCTTACCCAGAACTATTTTGATCCTTATCCGAATGATTTAGCGCTACGGTTGATGATCAAATAGTCTGAGAGCGATTCAACCGTTTCTGATTTTCTCATCGATACAAGGCTGAGGTTTACCAAACAGATATCCTTGGGCGAAATCGCAGCCCAGCGCCTGAAGGCTTTTTAGTTGTTCCTGCGTTTCAACACCTTCAGCAACAGCCTTCATATTGAGGGATTTCGCCATGCCGGTGATCAGTTTGATGATATTAAGCGCATCTTCCTGTGTGGATATTGAATGGACAAACGACTTGTCTATTTTAATTTTATCGAAGGCAAGCCTGCTCAGGCGCGAAAGGGAAGAATATCCGGTGCCAAAATCATCGATGGAGATTTTTACACCCATGGCTCTGAGTTTGTTAAGTGTGTTCATCGGCGTCGTACTCTCAGTGAAGAGAGAGGATTCTGTTACTTCCAGTTCAAGACGATCGGCTGGGAGTCCAGTTTCTTTCAGAATAGACAGTACGATACCGACAAAGGCTTTGCTGCTTAGCTGGACAGGAGAGACATTCACTGAAATTTTAGCCGGAACCGCCCAACAAGCCGCTTCCCGGCAGGCAATTTCAAGCACAGCTTTCCCCATCTCATTAATCATTCCGGTTTTTTCAGCAACAGGAATAAAGTTATCCGGCGACAGGAGGCCCTTTAGAGGATGGAGCCAACGAATTAGGGCTTCATAGCTATAAATTTCCTGGCTGAAGGAGTCAACAATGGGCTGATAATAAACCACGAATTCTTTGTTCACTATTGCCAATGCCATATCATGCTCAAGCGTTCTGCTTTCTTGTAGCTTTTCTAACATTCGTTGTCGGAAGACTTTTATCTTACCAGAGCCTTCACCTTTGGCTTCATAAAGGGCCAGATCGGCAAATTTATAAAGATAGTCGGAACGACGTTCAGTGTCTGAGATAACAATGCCAACACAGGTGGTTATGTTGATAATCGTGTTATAAATAGTGTAGGGCTGGCTGATAAATTCACATATTTTCTGGGCGCGCGAAACGGCGTGGCTTTCTGTCAGGCCACTTGAGAGAAACGCAAATTCATCTCCACCCAGGCGATACAGCGTATCCGAAGTAAGACTCATCGAAACCAGTCGGTCAGATATCTGGCGTAGCAACATATCACCGGCATCATGACCATACGTATCATTTACTTCTTTGAATCGATCTAAATCAAACAACATCACAGTCACAGAATCGTGATTTTTTTCTGCTCTCTCAATTGTTTTATTTAAATCGCTCCAGAATAGCTGACGGTTATTCATCTCGGTAAGAGAGTCATGGTAGACGTCATATTCCAGTTTAGCATTCTGAATTTGCAGTTTTTCTTTAGATTTCTGCAGTTCTTCGGCAAGACTCTTGACCTGCAGGTGCGCCCGCAGAATATTTCTGTTTTGATAGAAAATGAGCACGCCCAGAATCGCACTCAGTATTATCAGCAGCACAGAGGTTGCAGAATAAATATAGTACAGCGTCTGAATTTTTTGGTTGGCGTTATTGATCGAGTTAACATCTTTGTTTAACGCACCAGATGAAAGACGACCCAGTGGCGCATCCAGAGTATGCATTTTTTTCAGATAAGCCTGGAGTGCTGAACGGTTCATTTTTTCTAGATTAACATCCAGAAAACTAAGGGTATTTTCAAGTTTTACCGCCAGCTCGCGGTGGGCTATATTGCTTTCGATGTAGCGCCCCAGGTCACCTTCTTTTATCAAATCACTCTGGCTAAGCATAATGTCGAGGCGCATGCGTACATCATCGAGATTCATCGTATCATCGATAGTGTAAAGACCAAGCAACGATTCAAATCGGTAATATTGTGATACCAGCTGAGCAGCAGACCAGGAATCGGTGTAGTGAGTCAGTTTCTGTAACTCTTGTTGCCGTTCATGCACGAGGAAAGAGATATACCCGGTAGATATAAAAAGAAAAAAGATGATGCCAGCCAGTATTCTGTTCATGATGTTCCTCTGAACGCTTACTCAATATCCATACTACTGACCTGCCATGCAGACCTTGAATAATATATCTGATTATTCAGTTCTGGCATGCTGTCATAGGGGTACACAATGAATAACGGGCCTTTGTCACGGATGCGCATATATTTTCCGTTGATTTTTAACGCAAGGATAGCATTGTATTTTTTGAAATCACTAAGAGGGATAACGGTGGTGTAGTCATTGAGCGCAGTGACCTTAACAACAGAGCCGTTCGCCCCGACATAATCCATGAGCTTTTGTAGCGGAATACCCGTAAAGGTAGTGCGCCCATTATACCAGGGGGAGGTGGTCTGGAAACTGACCATGCCCAGCTTCTCAAGGCTGGCGGTATCAAAAACGGCTTTCCCGTCTGCATTTGTATTTTCAATATTACCCGACAGCGTTAAAAGCACTTTACCGGTGGGCCTGGAAAGTTCACCTGCCCATAGCTGGGTGGAGAGTACAAAGCTTACCAACATGACCATTAATCGCATTCTTACCTCACCAATCAGCCGGATGTTAAAGAATTATAATTTAGATATCACGCTATTTATATATATTGCATGGGTATTATTGGTGTAATAACTTTAATGGCTTTTTAACTCTTTTAAATCAGTTAGTTAGTTGTTACCTGTTCTGCTGTGGTGCATTAAAAATGCTAGTGTGTTATTTGAGTAAAGCTAAATTTCACTATGTATGTACAAAAATAAATCATCTATTTACTCAGTGCCAATAAATACGCACGAAAATAAAGGTTTATTTTTTTCACTGCAGCTGGATTTGGTTGTTTACTGGTGGGTAACTATATCGGGCACGAAGCCGCCTTTAGTGGAGCGGGAGCGCTTCGTGTCGGTAATCAAGGACAGAAATTCTCTACGTGGCAAGTGCGGTCTATCTGAACCCGTTTATTCACCCGCCTGAGCTGACTGGCGGGCATACAGATAGGCGGTGGCCCTCGATACGCCCAGATGCTGTGCAACCGTATCCATAGATTTGCGTACGTTCAGCAAACCGTCCTGGCGTAATTGTTGAATCAGCAGCTTACGGTCTTGAGGTTTAAGGGCTCGGGCCGTCGTCGCGCGTTTAGCGGCAAAGTCATCAATACGCTGGCGGATGACTTCATTACTGCCGGGATCGATATGTTCCTTAATGGGGGAATTTTCAGTTTCAGTAAAACGCGCAAGAGCACTCTGCATACCACGGAACAGCGTCATATCGACATTCAGGCAAAGTGCCGCTACGTATTTGCCGTCTTCGTCCTTGATGCCAATGGAGGTACTTTTCACCGGACGGCCATCGGCAAACTGATTACTGTAGTTCGCAATGATGCTGGGAAAGTCAGGTGATGCGATTCTCGCCAGGCCAAGCTCGGTTGCTGGCTGGCCAGGTTGACGTCCGGAAAGATTATTATGGATGGATAAAATGGCATGTTCTGGATTTTTGAGGTCATGAACCACCACTTCGCAAAACGGAGAGAAGGTCTCACTCAATCCCCTGGCGATAGTATCAATTTGGCTGAGAAGCGAGTTATTGTCGGTTTTTGGCATGCCAGTCTCCTGCGGTGATGTCTGTTGCCATGATTGCGAGCAGTTTACAGTGACCTGGGAGCGTTTTTCCAGACGGGAGTGTACAGACAGTAAAAGTAGGGTATCTGCATGGCAGATACCCTGTTTATCATCCGGCCAGAAATTCACTGTAGCGACTGATATCCACGTTTCCACCGCTGATGATAATGCCGATTTTCTTGCCGCGAAGCTCAGCTTTACGCGCTCTGGCGGCAGCAAAACCCAAACACCCGGTCGGCTCAACGACGATTTTCATGCGTTCAGCGATAAATTTCATTGAGGCGATTAACTCAGCGTCTGAAACAGTCAGAATATCGTTCACGTTTTGCTTGATAATCTGAAACGTATAGTTCCCGAGATGTTGAGTCTGAGCACCGTCAGCAATGGTTTTGGGCGTATCGATATGAACTATTTTGCCGCTACGAAACGACTGTTGACCATCGTTACCCGCCTCAGGTTCGACACCATAGATGATGCAGTCAGGAGACAGATGTCTGGCCGCCAGGGCGGATCCTGAGAGCAGGCCGCCACCGCCCAGACACACGAAAAGGGCGTCTAACTGACCCACTTCTTCAATTAGCTCTTTTGTGGCGGTGCCCTGGCCTGCGATCACGTGCGGATGGTCGTAAGGGGGGATCAGCGTTAACCCCTGTTTCTCTGCCAGGTCCCGACCAATTTTTTCACGATCTTCAGTATAGCGATCGTAAGTTACCACTTTTCCGCCATAGCCTTTCGTCGCCGCAACTTTGGCCGCCGGGGCATCATGCGGCATGATAATTGTTGCTGGAATGCCTAACAACTTTGCCGACAAGGCAATGGCCTGTGCATGGTTGCCGGAAGAAAATGTCACGACGCCCGCAGCGCGTTGTTGTGGGGTGAACTGACGTAGCGCATTCATAGCGCCGCGAAATTTGAAGGCGCCCATTCTCTGGAAGTTTTCGCACTTAAAGAAGACTTCCGCGCCAAATTCTTCGTTAACCGTTCGGGAGGTCATCACCGGCGTTTTGTTAGCATAATCTGCGATGCGCTCTGCCGCAGCGGCAACATCGTAATAATCAGGCAGTGTCATTTCAGTCATTGTTGTTCACCTGTATGTTGTTAAACGTCACGCTTGCGGGGCCAACGCAATAGCTTCAACTTCCAGCGCAAAACCATAATGAAGTTCCGCAACACCTGCTACTGCACGGGATGGACGGAAATCACCGATCCACTCTCCATAGATTTTGTTAAACGTCGGCCACTGGTTCATATCCGTCACATAGACGCGAACAGACACCAGATGCTGACGTGATGCCCCAGCACCAGCCAGACAAGCATCAATATTCTTGAGTACCAGCCGGGTTTGATCTTCAAAAGAGGCATCCGCTTTTTTCTCGCCGTCGAAAGTGACCGGCAATTGCCCGGAAATGAAGACGAATCCGCCAGCCGTTGTACTGTGCGAGTAATGACCTGCTGGCGGGAAGCTTCCAGCAGATGAGTTCAGTGTAATGTCCGCGGTCATATGAGAATCTCCAGTCGCCGTTTGTGATTCATTTTGTATAAAATAATACTATTTGTATTATTTTATACTCCTTCATAGTGCGTTCGGCCAGCGATAGTTTTCGCTAACGCTGATTTTGTGAACTACTGCAAACGTGGCACAGGCTAAATCACTGTCCTGGAGCGGTGACGGGGATATCGCTGTTGAAAGGGGAAAGCAGGGGGAAATGAAGAAACGCCCCGGGAGGGGGCGTCTAAGGCAAAAGTTTAGCTGATATGACCGTGGTTAATTTTACTTAGCGGTTCATTGATATCGAAGATTTTGAACGTTACTTCCTCCACACCCAGGTGCTTCAGGCGGGCGGTATGCTTTTTGATATAGGTCTGAGCGGTGTCTTCGTCCTGGAACAGGTAGATGCCTCCCGCTTCGTGATTTGCTTCGTTCTCGGTCCAGATTTTCCAGATGAACCCCGGCTCCTGGTTGATTGATTCTGCCAGTTCAACGAGCTGATTCGACATCTCAGCCCCAAACGGACCATGAAAATCAAAGTGTATCTGCACGAGTTTGTTCGACATAAATCCTCCATGGATTGGTTATTTTGGGTAAGGCTGCTAGCGCAACAGCACTTTACCGGTCAGATAAGTTATCGCCTGCCCACTGATATAAACACGGGTTCCTGCTAACTGGCAGCGTAAATCCCCGCCGCGTTCAGAGACCTGGCGTGCCAGCATCTGTGTTTTATTCAGTTTTTCAGCCCAGTAAGGGATCAGCATGCTATGTGCTGAGCCTGTGACCGGGTCTTCCGCGACGGCTTCACCCGGGCAGAAGAAACGGCTGACAAAATCGTATTCCCCGTCACCCGACGCGGTGATGCATACCATTTTCCCCAGCGGAATCATGGCGTGGATGTTGGGGCGAACAGCCTCAACCTGCTGTTGATTTTCCAGCACTACCATGTAATCGCGTGCCACACGCACCTCTTTGTATTCGGTGATGCCTAATGTTTCCAGCAGTAAAGCGGGCGGCATGGCAGATTCGCTTTGCCAGGCTGGAAAATCAAGCGTCAGCCATTCACCGCAGCGCGTGACCGTCAGCGGTCCTACAAAGCGGGTAGCAAAATGGATTTTGGTATCCGGGTAATCCAGATGTTCAAAGATGACATGCGCAGCGGCAAGCGTGGCATGCCCACACAGATTGATTTCACCTTGAGTGGTAAACCAACGCAGCTCAAAGCCATTCTCATTGGCGACAAAAAAAGCAGTTTCTGACTGGTTATGCTGCTGCGCCATCTTTAATAATGTTTCATCGGGCAACCAGTCCGTGAGCGGACAGACAGCTGCGGCATTACCGCCAAATGTCGTGGTGGTAAAGGCATCCACCATGTAAAAATCGATTTGTTGCACAGAGTAACCCTCTCATCGCACTCAGGATAAATCACACTCTACCATGTCAGCCATTGGGTCAATGCTCAGATTCGCCACTGTGGTGAAAATTCGTTATCATCCGTTCCCACACCTCATTCTGGCCGCCTGATGTCTACGATCTTCGATACCTTTATTGCCCCGCCTTGCCATGACGAGATAGAGACCCTCTATCAGGACGAGCATCTGGTGCTCATCAATAAACCCAGCGGGTTGCTTAGCCTGTCGGGCAAAAATCCGCAGAATCTCGATTCGGTACATCACCGGCTGGTACAGATTTACCCTGGCTGCACGCTGGTACATCGGCTTGATTTCGGCACCTCTGGGCTGATGGTGGTCGCTCGTAACAAGGCTATTAACGCCGCGCTTTGCCAGCAGTTCAGCCAGCGGACGGTCACTAAGGTGTACAGTGCGCTGTTATGCGGGCATCTGGAGAACGACGAAGGGGTTATCGACGCCGCGATTGCCAAAGACCCGGCGCTGTTTCCATTGATGTCGATTTGTGCTCTCAACGGCAAACCCGCGCGCTCGCGCTATCAGGTTGTCGAGCGTTTTTATCATCGTCAGGAAGAGGGGACGTTGCTCCCCTTGACGCGGGTGCAACTGACCCCTGAAACCGGGCGCACCCATCAACTACGGATCCATTGTCAGCAGTTGGGACATCCTATTTTGGGGTGCGATCTGTACGGTGGACGTCTGCTGCCGGGGACTGAACAAACGTCACGGCTGATGCTACATGCCAGTGAACTGCATTTCAGGCATCCCATTAGTGAAGCGTGGATGAACGCCAAAAACGCCAGCCCCTTTTGAGGCGAAAAAAGCCGCCTGGCGGCGGCTTTTATGAGGTTATCGCGCAGCGCGTTGTAAAATAACCGCTGATGGTTGGCGTTGTAGAAACCGCATCCGCAGCATCATCAGTATCGCCGCAGAGGTCAGGCCGATAATAAAGCCCATCCAGAATCCCGCCGGTCCCATCCGGTCAACTACCAGATCGGTAAGCGCCAGAATATAACCGCTCGGCAGGCCCAGCACCCAGTATGCCGTAAAGGTAATAAAGAAAATGGAACGCGTATCTTTATAACCACGCAGGATCCCGCTGCCAATAACCTGGATAGAGTCCGAAATTTGATACACAGCGGCCAGTAACATGAGCTGAGCCGCCAGGGCGACAACTTCCGGGTTATTGTTATAGAGCAGGGCAATATGCTCGCGGAATGTCACGGTGAAAATCGCTGTTACGACCGCCATGCACACACCGACACCCAGACCCGTTCTGGCTGCGGTTTGCGCATCCAGCGTCGAACCCTGGCCCAGACGATAACCGACACGAATGGTGACGGCGGCAGCCAGAGACATTGGCAGGACGAACATTAACGAGCTGAAGTTCAGTGCGATCTGATGTCCGGCTACGTCGACAATCCCCAGTGGAGAAACCAGCAGCGCGACCACCGCAAACAACGTCACTTCGAAAAATAACGCCAGCGCGATAGGTAACCCCAGCTGTACCAGACGCTTCATTACTGCAGTGTCAGGTTTCAGGAAACCACGCTCATTACGGATATCGCGCATCGAACGCGCACGTTTGACGTAAGAGAGCATGGCGACAAACATCACCCAGTAAACCGCTGCTGTTGCCACACCACAACCTACGCCGCCCAGTTCCGGCATGCCTAAATGCCCATAGATGAAAACGTAGTTGACCGGAATGTTCACCAGCAGGCCGAGAAAGCCCATCACCATCGCCGGTTTAGTCTTGGCTAATCCTTCGCACTGGTTACGGGCTACCTGGAAGAACAGATAACCCGGTGCACCCCACAGCAGGGCACGCAGGTAGCCAACGGCTTTATCCGCAAGTGCCGGGTCGATGTTATGCATGGAGCGAATAATGTACCCCGCATTCCATAGCACAACCATAATCAGCATGGAGACGCTGCCCGCCAGCCAGAATCCCTGACGTATTTGATGGGCGATACGGTCGCGGCGTCCGGAACCATTGAGTTGCGCAATTACCGGCGTCAACGCCAGCAGTAGTCCGTGACCAAACAGAATGGCCGGTAGCCAGATGGACGTACCAATGGCGACTGCCGCCATATCCGTCGCGCTGTATCCGCCCGCCATGACGGTATCAACGAATCCCATTGCGGTTTGAGCGATTTGCGCAAGAATCACCGGAATTGCCAGAGCTAATAACTGACGCGCTTCACTTACATACTTTTGCACGTGTACACCACTATATTGTTGTTATTTGAGAGACTAAAAAAGCCGCCTTATATGGCAGCAAGGAGAAAAAGCAGGGGAAATTTCAGTCTATTGTAGCGAGGAATACGTAATTCTCCAGTGAAAAAACAGGCGCTGGTGGCGCATTGCTGGCAACCTGAATTTCCACCTGCTATTGTGCTGTGCAGAGATGTCTTAATTGAGTTCAGGAGTAGGAAGTATGTTTACGGGTATTGTGCAGGGCACCGCAAAATTGGTGTCCATTGATGAAAAACCGAATTTTCGTACGCATGTTGTGGAGTTGCCTGAATATATGCTGGATGCGCTGGAGACCGGCGCATCGGTTGCCCACAATGGGTGCTGCCTGACGGTCACCGAAATTAACGGTAACCAGATAAGCTTCGACCTGATGAAAGAAACGCTGCGTATCACCAACCTGGGCGATCTGAAGGTTGGAGATTTGGTTAACGTTGAACGTGCGGCAAAATTCAGTGATGAGATTGGCGGACATTTAATGTCGGGCCATATTATGACCACTGCCGAAGTGTCGAAAATTCTGACCTCGGAGAATAACCGTCAGGTGTGGTTTAAAGTCCAGGATCCGTCGCTGATGAAATATATCCTGTACAAAGGATTTATTGGTATTGACGGTATCAGTCTGACGGTCGGTGAAGTGACGCCGACGCGTTTCTGTGTACATTTGATCCCGGAAACGCTGGAGCGTACGACGCTTGGCAAGAAAAAGCTGGGCGCACGGGTTAATATCGAAATCGATCCCCAAACGCAGGCGGTGGTTGATACCGTTGAGCGTGTCCTGGCGGCGCGTGAAAGCGCCATCAGCAACATAACGGGCGAAGCGGGAGCCTAAGCCTGAGAGTAAAGCCCCCGTTGCTACGGGGGCGAAAACGATTAGCGGGGAACGCGCAGACCGTGTTCAACACCGCGGGAAAAGACCACCTGCCATAGCTGAATATCTCGAGCACGAAACGCCCCGGCGCAGGCGTTCAGATAATAGCTGAACATCCGCTTGAAACGTTCGGTGTAGTTATCGGCGATTTCAGGCCAGGAGCTCATGAAACGCTCGTGCCATGCCATCAGCGTCGTGTCGTAATCCGCGCCAAAATTATGCCAGTCCTCCATCACAAAATGTGGTTCGCTGGCGTTGGCAATCTGGCGAACTGACGGCAAACACCCGTTTGGGAAGATATACTTATTGATCCACGGATCAACGTTATTGTCGGTCTTTTTGGAGCCGATGCTATGCAGTAAAAAGAGACCATCCGGTTTTAAATTACGATCGACCACCTCAAAATAGGTGGCGTAGTTCTTCGGTCCAACATGTTCAAACATGCCGACGGAGACAATGCGGTCGAATTTGTCGTTCAGGTCGCGATAATCCTGCAGCAAAATGGTGACATCCAGCCCAGCGCAACGTTCCTGTGCCATTTTCTGCTGTTCTGCCGAAATGGTCACACCCACCACGCTCACGCCATATTGCGATGCCATAAACTGGGATAAACCACCCCAGCCACAGCCAATATCAAGCACCCGCATTCCTGGCTTCAGTTGCAATTTTTCAGCAATCATTTTGAGCTTCGCCTGCTGGGCAGATTCCAAAGTGTTGGCATCTTTCCAGTAGGCGCAGGAATACTGCATATAGGGGTCAAGCATGCGGGTAAAGAGATCGTTGCCCAAATCGTAATGTTCTTTGCCGACCATCCACGCACGTTTTTTGGTCTGTAAATTGAACAGGCGAGCCGTGGCGATACGTAGCGTATCTTTAAAGTGGCGGGGGAGTTGGTTTTCAAGACCGGCGCGCAAGACTTTACTAAAAAACATGTCCAGCCGGTCGCATTCCCACCAGCCATCCATATAACTTTCACCCAACCCTAACGATCCTTCCTGCAATACGCGTTTGAAAAAATCGGGGTTCTTTACTCGAATATCAGCCGGTGCAGGGCCATTAATAGCAATACCTGCACGGCTCAATAATTCATTGGTAATGCGGTACCAGTCATCATCCGGTACGCTGACGTCTTCTATACATGATGAACTCATAGCTTCTCCATCACTGGTCGGTGATCAGAACCTTAAAACAGCGTAGACGCTTTTTTGGGCTTTGTGAGAAATCTCACGGAATTAATCCGCGAATCTATAATCCGACGTAGAACAGAGGAAGGGAGAAACCCTTGCCGAAAAGGCCATCCGTGGTAAAACGGGAACGTTCTTGTCCCCGTTAACGCATTAAAATTATCGTTTTTTTAACAACTGAAAATCAGTATATGCCTGAATTTTTGACGATTCAACCAATAATTGTTAGCGGGCTAACTAAATGCCCGCAACCATTATTAGTGCGACTCTCCGTGGGCAACTTGCGCACGATCATCTGTTTGCGGGGCGTCAGTTTTCTGCGACTGCATTTTGTAACCCACAGCAGCCAGCAATACTGTTGTCAGCATAACGCTGGTGGTGGTCAGCAGCGGGGTGGCAATCAACCAGGAAACGACAAGGCTTGCCAGGAAGCATAAACCCAGTTGCAGCGTATTCTGCAATGCGGCTGCGCGTCCCGTGGCCTGTGGGAAAGGGCGTAATGCCTGCGCGACAACGATAGGGTAGATCGCGCCGTTCGCAATCGCCATAACGCAGAATGGGATCAGGATTTCAGCCAATGCAACATGATGAATAAAGCCGGTCGCCCAGGTGCCTACAACGCTGAAGGCATACAGAATGAGTAACCAGGGCAGCAGCTGACGACCCTGCCATTTTTGCAGCGCTGCACGACAGCCGTAACCACCAATTAAGAAGGCGATAGTTTGCGGAACATAGCTCAGACCAATTACCGCTGGGCTATAACCCATTTCGCTGAGGATGAACGGGGAACCCGTCAGCCATGCGAAAAAGCTCGCGGAACAGGCGGCATAAATCAGCACGTTTCCACGGTAAGTTTTCGAGCGCAGCAAGGTGGCGAAAGTCAGTTTATCCTGGCTGTCATCGCGCGCTTTAGCCGTTGGCTTTAGACGCAGAGCCGGAAGCATCAGAATCAGAGTAATGGCAAACAGAGTGGCAAAAATGGCCTGCCAGGAAAAATGTACCAGGATCCAACTACCTAATAGCGGGGCGAGTGCAGGAGATAACCCGACCAGCGGCATAATAGTGGCAAAGATGCGGTTTACTTTTTGTGAAGGATAATAATCGGTCACCAGCGCTTGCCAGATAACCGATGCCGCACAGACGCCAACGGCCTGAACAAATCGCAGTACCAGCAGACCAGTGGCGTTTTCAACCCACAGCATGCCCAGACTGCCCAGTGCAAAGATAGATAAACCCAGTAGCAAAATAGGTTTGCGACCGTAGTGGTCGGAAAGTGGCCCCCACAAAAGTTGCGCGACGGCAAAACCGGCTAAGAACAAGCTCAGGCTGGCGCTGACGGCAGATGCAGGTGTTTGCAGATCGGACTGAATAGCAGCAAAGGCGGGTAGATACATATCCGTTGCCAGAAAACCGAGCACGCTAAGACCTGCCAGCCAGACTAAAAACCCTTTCCCAGGTTGCATCATCATTTCTCTTTTTTAGCAGTAGAACAATGCCGCTGAGTGTAGTGAGTGTAATTCTCGCTGTGAAACGCTAATATTTGCTTACTGATTTCAAATTTTTTGCAGGCAGAATATGTGGTCGGAATATTCACTTGAAGTGGTTGATGCGGTTGCGCGTAACGGCAGTTTTAGTTCGGCCGCGCAGGAGCTGCACCGTGTACCTTCGGCGGTAAGCTACACCGTGCGCCAGCTGGAAGAGTGGCTGGCGGTGCCACTTTTTGAGCGACGCCATCGGGATGTGGAATTAACGCCTGCCGGGGCATGGTTTTTAAAAGAAGGCCGCTCTGTTATCAAAAAAATGCAGATCACGCGCCAGCAATGTCAGCAAATTGCCAACGGCTGGCGCGGACAGCTGGCGATCGCCGTCGATAACATTGTCCGCCCGGATCGTACCCGACAGATGATCGTGGATTTCTACCGTCACTTTGATGATGTGGAGTTGTTAGTTTTTCAGGAAGTGTTTAACGGCGTGTGGGACGCACTGTCTGATGGGCGTGTGGAGCTGGCCATCGGGGCCACACAGGCCATTCCGGTCGGGGGGCGCTATACCTTCCGCGATATGGGAATGCTGAGCTGGAGCTGCGTGGTAGCCAGCCACCATCCACTAGCGTCAATGCCT
The DNA here is from genome assembly GCF_016894305.1 of Citrobacter sp. B72. NCBI lineage: Bacteria > Pseudomonadati > Pseudomonadota > Gammaproteobacteria > Enterobacterales > Enterobacteriaceae > Citrobacter > Citrobacter sp. B72. Next base: position 2,665,307 of record NZ_CP069801.1, on the reverse strand, counting down.
GGACCGTTAAGTGATGACACGTTGCGCAACTGGCCGTCACTGGTGCGCGAAGATACCTCCCGAACATTGCCGAAGCGTATTACCTGGCTGCTGGACAACCAAAAGCGCGTCGTCGTGCCGGACTGGGAATCTTCTGCGACCTGTTTGTCCGCGGGATTGTGCGTGGGCATGGTACCGACGCATTTTGCCAAGCCGTGGATCGATAGCGGTAAATGGGTTGCGCTGCAACTGGAGAACCCTTTTCCTGATGCCGCATGCTGCCTGACATGGCAGCAGAACGATACGTCACCGGCATTGAGTTGGCTGCTGGACTATTTAGGAGATAGTGAAACGTTGAATAAGGAATGGCTGCGGGAGCCAGATGAGACTCCCGCACAACAGGCTTAACGGCGGTAATCGCGGAACGGACCGTCGGCAACGGAGCGACGCTCAACCAGGCGCGGATGCACCTCGATAGACTGTGACTCTTCACGTTTATTCACGATACGGTCTAACAGCATGTTGAAGGCCGTTTCACCCAGTGAATCCTTCGGCTGGTGAATGGTCGTCAAGGCCGGCGTGAAGAAGCGGGCGTTGCGCACGTTGTCGTAGCCGATGAGTGAGACATCCTGCGGTACGCGCAGTCCCATTTCGTCAGCGGCGCACAGCGCACCCATTGCCATAATATCGCCACCGCAGAAGACCGCGGTCGGACGATGAGACTGCGACAGAATTTGCTGCATGGCGCGGTAGCCGGATTCAGGCTCAAAATCGCCCTGGACAATCCAGTTTTCAGGCACTTTAATCAGCGCTTCTTCCATCGCTTTCATAAAGCCAGCCAGACGCCCGGCCCCGGTGTTACGTTCCATTGGGCCAGGGATCACGCCAATCTCACGATGACCGCGTTCTACCAGATACCGGCCCGCCATGTAACCGCCTTCGAAGGCGTTATCAATGACCGTATCAGTAAAGTCGGCTTTTGCTTCGCCCCAGTCCATGACGACCATCGGGATATGGCGATACTCTTCGAGCATCGAAAGCAGCGACTCCGGATACTCAGAACACATCACCAGCAGACCATCAACGCGCTTTTGCGCCATCATCGACAGATAAGCCTGCTGTTTTTCGAGACTGTTCCATGCGTTACCCAGGATCAGGGTATAGCCTTTCTGGAAACAGTTTTTCTCAACGGCTTCGATAATTTCGGCGAAATAGGCCGCTTCGCTGCTGGTCGCCAGCAAGCCGATAGACTTGGTGTGATTTACCTTCAGGCTGCGGGCAACTGCGCTCGGAGAATAGTGCAGTTCTTTGATTGCTGCCCAGACAGCATTACGTGTTTCTTCCGCGACAAAGCGCGTCTTGTTAATTACGTGTGATACGGTTGTAGTGGAAACGTTTGCTCGCTTCGCTACATCTTTAATTGTTGCCATTACATCTCACTCCAGACCATATCCTAAGCTCCTGAGAATACTCCAGGTAAACGTTTGCCTTTACACACCCTTATCGCAACGTAAGGGTTGCGGCACGCCGGGAAAACGACACGGAACGTCAGGAAGGGGTCAATGGCCGGTACGCTAATCAAGTAAGCGTGGAATTTTGTCTGATCTTAACGAAAAGGGGAAGAGTTAAAAGCAGTTATCAATATAAATCGTGAGAGATTTTTGCTTTCAAGTGTGTAAAAATGCGCAATATCACTTTTTGTGTGGGAATAAAAAGGAGAAAACTTGATGAGCACCGATCTGAAATTTTCGTTAGTGACTACCATTATTGTTCTGGGTTTGATCGTCGCGGGTGGTCTGACCGCAGCGCTGCATTGATTTCCCCGAGGGAGTTAGCTCTCCCTCATCCCTTCGACTCGTTTTTCCCCTCTATTGTTTGCGAATAAGCAAAAGTCTTTTGCAGTTTTGTTAACTTTATTAATTTTGCGATCAATGTCATGCTTTTGACTCTTATTTTATGTCGTGCCACGGCTCGACGATATGGAGTCGAAATATGAAAATCAATTACCCTTTACTGGCGCTGGCAATCGGGGCGTTTGGTATTGGCACCACCGAGTTTTCGCCAATGGGGTTGTTGCCCGTCATTGCCAAAGGTGTGGACGTCTCGATTCCGGCGGCTGGCATGCTGATCAGCGCTTATGCGGTAGGTGTGATGGTAGGTGCACCGCTGATGACATTGCTGCTGTCTCATCGTGCGCGACGTAATGCTTTGATATTCCTGATGGCGATTTTCACGCTGGGTAATGTGCTTTCGGCTATCTCGCCGGATTACACCACGCTGATGCTATCGCGTATTTTGACCAGTCTTAACCATGGAGCCTTTTTTGGTCTCGGTTCTGTGGTTGCAGCCAGTGTGGTACCCAAACATAAGCAGGCCAGCGCCGTGGCAACGATGTTTATGGGGTTAACCATCGCCAATATTGGCGGCGTTCCGGCGGCAACCTGGCTTGGTGAAACCATCGGCTGGCGTATGTCGTTTATGGCCACTGCAGGGCTGGGCGTCATTGCGATGGTCAGCCTGTTCTTCTCACTACCCAAGGGTGGAGCAGGAGAGCGCCCGGATGTCCGAAGCGAACTGGCGGTGTTGATGCGCCCACAGGTGTTGTCGGCGTTACTGACTACCGTACTGGGTGCTGGGGCGATGTTCACGCTGTATACCTACATCTCGCCGGTTCTGCATACTATCACTCATGCTACACCGGCATTTGTTACCGGGATGCTGGTGTTGATAGGCGTTGGCTTCTCGATCGGTAACTATTTTGGCGGCAAACTGGCTGACCGTTCAGTCAACGGTACGCTGAAAGGCTTTTTACTGCTGCTGATGGTTATTATGCTGGCCATTCCTTTCCTTGCGCGTAATGAGCTGGGAGCGGCGGTCAGTATGGTGGTCTGGGGCGCGGCGACGTTTGCGGTCGTTCCACCGTTGCAGATGCGTGTGATGCGCGTTGCCAGCGAAGCGCCTGGATTGTCATCGTCAGTCAATATTGGCGCGTTTAACCTGGGGAATGCGTTAGGTGCGGCAGCCGGTGGGGCGGTGATATCTGGCGGCCTGGGCTACAGTTTTGTGCCGGTGATGGGGGCGATTGTGGCGGGACTTGCGCTGCTACTGGTGTTCATTTCCGCAAGAAGACAGCCTGAAGAGGCTTTCACTACCGCGAATTAATGCAAAAACGCAGAAGGAAGTCCTTCTGCGTTATCTTTTTTATGCTGCGAAGTTCTTCGCAACAAATTCCCAGTTCACCAGTGCCCAGAAATGTTCCAGGTAGCCAGGACGGGCATTGCGATAATCGATGTAGTAGGCGTGTTCCCATACGTCAACGGTCATCAGCGGCGTCGCGTCGGTGGTCAGCGGAGTACCTGCGTTGGAGGTGGAGACGATAGCCAGTTTGCCATCCGTTCCTTTAACCAGCCAGGTCCAGCCAGAACCGAAGTTTTTGATAGCGGCATCGGTGAACTGCGCTTTGAAATCTGCAAAGCTGCCAAAGGAGGCGGCAATTGCATCAGCCAGTTTACCGGTTGGTTCGCCACCGGCGTTCGGTGCCAGGCAGTTCCAGTAGAATGTGTGGTTCCATACTTGTGCTGCGTTATTGAATACACCGCCTTCAGAGCTACGAACGATCTCTTCCAGTGATTTGCCTTCAAACGCCGTGCCTTTAATCAGATTGTTCAGATTGGTCACGTAGGTTTGATGGTGTTTGCCATAGTGATATTCCAGCGTTTCGGCAGAAATGTGCGGTGCCAGAGCATCTTTGGCATACGGTAATGCAGGTAATTCAAACGACATTGCTTCTCTCCTTATTATTTATATTGAGTACACACAATAGCCTCATTGTGAGTAAGGATAGGGTAGCAAATTGAAAGGTTATGCAAAAGAAGAACTTACCCTACAGCATGTTCTGTAGGGTAAGTTTTTAGCGAATTGTTTTTGGCGTCATTACCCGACGAGCGCCCACATAGTGGCGCTGCCAGTAATCTTCGCTCAGAGAGGTTATTTGAATTTCCTGCCCGCTGCGCGGTGACTGAATAAACTTACCGTTGCCGACGTAGACGCCGACGTGATCGGCTGTTCCGCGACCCTGGGTACGAAAGAATACCAGATCACCATTTTTCAGTTCGCCACGTTCAATTGGTGCGGCATCACGCAGATGGTACATTTCATTCGCGGTACGCGGAATGCGGAACTTCACCAGATCTTTATAGGCGTAATAAACCAGACCGCTGCAGTCAAACCCTGTTCTTGGCGAGGAGCCGCCCCAACGATAAGGTTTGCCGATTTGGTTCATCAAGGTGGACATAGCGGTTTTAGTCGCTTTCTGCACTTTCACTTTATGTGCGTCAGCAAGCGTAGTCGGTGCAGTGGTTTTCACCTTCACGCAGCGAGGTTTATGACCTTTGCGCGGTGTGCATTTTTCCGTCCAGGTAACGGCTGCGGTTTGTGCTGCGGCAGTTTTACCACGGCGATTTGCAGTTTTAGTCGACTTTGCCGGAGTGGCTGTGCGTTTTTTAGAAGAGGAAGCGGTTTTGGTGCTGGTTTTGCTGGTGGTCTTTGTCGCCGTTTTCTTGCTGGTCTTTGTTGTTTTTTGGCTGGTTGTTGCGCTTTTCTTTTTATCTACCGTCTTGAGTGGGTGAGTACTGGTAGGTGTCGTCCTGGCCTGCTTGGAAGCATGAGCCATAGGCGTAAAAGGCAGTGTAGTAAAAAGCAAAGCACAGAGCGTGATCGAGATTCGGTTTATCCGCGCCACTGAGCAGTCCTCTGGTAAGGCAGGTCTATCGTGCCTGCGTGTGATTTTCAAAACTTGATGATTCTAATCTATAGAAAGAGGGAAAGTTAATAGCTTTTTTTGTTTAAAACTATGTTTCGTAACCGATCGCAAAAAAAAACAGCAATTAACGTTTGAGTTGGTGAACGGATAATCAAATCCACATGTTTGAAGGGGATAAGTGAGATTGTGAATGCAACTTTTAGCGTCAGGGGATAAAATAATAACGCGTAATGAAAATGTTATTTTCCGTTGCCTGTCTGACCCGTTACAATGTCAGACTACTGCCGTAAAAGAAGTTTAAGGAAGCAAGATAATGAGCACCACTATCGAAAAAATCCAGCGCCAGATCGCTGAAAACCCGATTCTCCTGTACATGAAAGGTTCCCCTAAACTGCCAAGCTGCGGTTTCTCCGCACAGGCTGTGCAGGCGCTGTCAGCCTGTGGTGAACGCTTTGCTTACGTTGATATTCTGCAGAACCCGGATATTCGCGCCGAACTGCCGAAATACGCAAACTGGCCGACCTTCCCGCAACTGTGGGTTGATGGTGAGCTGGTTGGCGGTTGTGACATTTTGATCGAAATGTACCAGCGCGGTGAGTTGCAGCAGCTGATTAAAGAAACAGCAGCGAAATACAAAACCGAAGAGCCGGACGCTGAGTAATACCAGCAGAAGTAAAAAAGCGACCTGAAATGGTCGCTTTTTTTATGTCGCCGTTACGCTTCTTCAGGCACGGGAAGAGGCCAACCGCCGAGACGTTTCCAGCGGTTAACGATTTCGCAAAACAGCACGGCCGTACGTTCGGTGTCATACAACGCCGAGTGCGCCTGATTCCCGTCAAACTCCATTCCCGCCGCCAGGCACGCTTTTGACAACACAGTCTGCCCCAGAGACAGGCCGCTTAATGCCGCCGTATCAAAGGTGACAAATGGATGGAACGGATTACGTTTGAGCGAGGCGCGTTCTGCCGCCGCCATCATAAAACCGTGGTCGAACGTAGCGTTATGCGCCACCATGATTGCCCGATTGCAGCCGCTGTCTTTAATGCCTTTACGCACCATTTTGAAGATGGCATGCAAAGCATCATATTCGCTGACCGCACCGCGTAGCGGATTGTTAGGGTCAATACCGTTAAAGGCGAGCGCTTCCGGTTGCAAATTGGCACCTTCAAACGGCTCTACGTGGAAATGTAACGTCGTGTCCGGCATCAGCCAGCCTTGTTCATCCATTTTCAGTGTGATGGCGGCAATCTCAAGCAGCGCATCGGTTTTGGCATTGAACCCTGCGGTTTCGACATCAATGACGACAGGATAAAAACCACGAAAACGGTCACACAGACCGGAAAGTTGAGCGTTATCGGACATCTGGGTCTCTTAATACGGGAAAATTGCAGCGCGTATTATGGCAAAATGATGAGTATAAAACTATGGGCACAGACGATCTGCGCCCGAGGGGGTGATTAATCGCCCAGGCCGCGCCCGGCGTCTTTCTCTTCGATCAGCTCAATTTTGTAGCCGTCCGGATCTTCAACGAACGCAATCACTGTGGTGCCGCCTTTTACTGGACCTGCTTCACGCGTTACGTTACCGCCATTCTGGCGAATACGTTCACAGGCTTCAGCCGCGTTGTCTACGCTCAGGGCGATATGGCCATAGGCAGTACCCAGATCATACTTGTCGACACCCCAGTTATAGGTCAGTTCGATTACTGCTTCACTGGTTTCAGGACCGTAGCCGACAAAAGCCAGAGAGTACTTGTATTCAGGGTTTTCGCTGGTACGCAGCAGCTTCATGCCCAGCACGTTGGTATAAAACTCGATGGAACGCTGCAGGTCACCCACGCGCAGCATGGTATGGAGTAAACGCATCTTTTTCCCCTTCGAAAATGGCTAATACATTCAAAATGTTGTTTTAGTATAGCGGCGTTGTTACGCCGCTATCAATGGCAGAACGGAGATTGTGACGTTAGAGGGTAGGATAGTCGGTGTAACCTTCCGCGCCGCCGCCGTAGAAGCTCTCGGCACGTTGCGGATTCAGTTCTGCTTTGCGTTGCAGACGCGCCACCAGATCCGGGTTAGCAATATAGGCGCGACCAAAAGCAACGGCGTCGATCAGACCTTTCTCGATCAGCGCTTCTGCTTTTTCTGGGGTGTAAGCACCAGCACCAATGATAGGGCCGTGGAAGCGCGCGCGCACTTTTTCGCGGAACGCATCGGAATACGGCTCGCCACCGGCCCAGTCCGGCTCAGACATGTGCAGGTAAGCGATTCCACGCTTGCCCAATTGTTCAATCAGATACAGCGCATCGGCTTCTTCGTTTGGACCATTGTCTACGTTCTGGAAAGTGCCAATCGGGGAGACGCGAATACCAATGCGATCGGCACCCCATTCTTTAATACCGGCATCAACCACTTCCAGCACCAGACGCGCACGATTTTCGACGCTGCCACCGTATTGATCGGTACGCTGGTTAGACGTTGGCGACAGGAACTGGTGCAGCAGGTAGCCGTGGGCAGAGTGCAGTTCAACCATATCGAAACCCGCTTCGCGCGCATTGGCTATCGCCTGACGGAAGTCATTAACGATGCCCGGAATCTCTTCAGTTTCCAGCGCACGTGGCATTGAGGTATCGGCACGCGTTGCCAGGCCGTTTTCATCGCGCAGCGAGGTGCGGGTTCCAGCGCTAATCGCGGAAGGTGCAACTGGAGCTTGACCGTTTGGCTGCAGACTGGCGTGAGAGATGCGTCCAGTGTGCCACAACTGGACAGCAATATGACCTTGCTCAGCGTGTACGGCAGCAGTGATTTTCTTCCATGCGGCAATTTGTGCTTCGCTATGTAAGCCGGGTGCTCCGGCATAGCCTTTCGCCTGTGCGGAAATCTGCGTCGCTTCGCTGATGATAAGCCCCGCGCTGGCGCGTTGACGGTAATACTCGGCCATCAGCGGAGTAGGGATGTCGCCAGGCTCAATACTGCGCAGACGCGTCAGTGGCGCCATAAATACGCGGTTTGCTGCCGTAATGGCACCCACTTTCAGTGGGGAAAACAGTTTTTCAGATGACATGTGCACTCCTGAATAGACCGGTCGTCTAGTAATAAAGAAAATAAAAACGCCTGTTAAACGGCAGGCGTTGTGATGATGTTTTTAACGTGCGCCAGCGCATTTTCCAGCGGAGTGGCGCTACGAGAAATCTTGGCCTGCAGGTTGGCGCCAAGCCACAGCGCATACAGTACCTGCGCCTGCTGTAACGGCTCGCCAACAAAAGACAGACAATGGCTGGCCTGACCTTTCTCCAGCGCCTGCGCTAACAGCACAATAATGTGCCGCGCGCCTTTATCCATCGCAGTGCGCATATCTTCTGACAGATCGCACACTTCGGCAGACAGTTTTACTGTTAAACAGCCGCTAATAATGCCGTGCTGACTAAACTGATTCAGGGTTTCCTGATAGTAGGCCAGAATGCGGTCGCGATAGTTTCCAGCTCCCGTATCAAAGTGCGTAGCCAGTCGCCGATGATAGGCCGCATAGTGGCGTTCCAGCATCGCGACACCGAACGCTTCTTTAGAGCGAAAATAATGATAAAACGAACCTTTGGGTACTTCAGCGGTTTTCAGTAGTTCGCTTAAACCCATGCCGGTGAAGCCGCGCTGCATACACAGCAGTTCGCCAGTCGCCAGCAGATGTTCGCGTGTATCGTGTTCAGTGATTTTGTTCATGAAAAGGAGTGTAATAGACCAGTCGGTCTAATGCAATAGCGCTTGCGAGAAATTCAGTTAACGTCTTCAATAAGTATATCAATCTTATTAAAGGAGGGGATGTGGCCGAACAGCTGGAGTTTTTCCCCGTCCAGAGCCCATGCCGTGGAATATGTCAGTCTGACGAACGCGGCTTTTGTCGTGGCTGTTTTCGCAGTCGGGATGAGCGTTTTAACTGGCAAAAGATGAGCGATACCCAAAAGCAGGAAGTGCTGCGGCTTTGTCGTCAGCGCCTGATGCGTAAATTACGTGCAAACAAAGCCAACCCTTCGGAAGAACCGCAACAACCTTCACTCTTTTAAAAGCGTAATTGCGTATACTCGAGGCACATTCACTTAAAAGGAAGCTGCTATGGTTCAGCGTATTACTATTGCGCCGCAAGGCCCGGAATTTTCTCGCTTTGTGATGGGGTACTGGCGCCTGATGGACTGGAATATGTCCGCGCGCCAGCTAGTCAGCTTTATTGAAGAGCATCTGGATCTTGGCGTGACCACCGTCGATCACGCCGATATTTACGGTGGATACCAGTGTGAAGCGGCGTTTGGTGAGGCAATGAAACTGGCTCCGCATTTGCGTGAAAAAATGCAGATTGTGACTAAATGCGGGATCGCGACGACGGCGCGCGCGGAAAATGCGCTGGGCCACTACATCACCGACAGTGCACATATTATTGCCAGTGCGGAAGAGTCGCTGAAGCTGCTGGCGACCGATCATATTGATCTGCTGCTGATCCACCGTCCCGATCCGCTTATGGATGCTGACGATGTCGCCGACGCTTTTAAAAAATTGCACCATAGTGGCAAAGTGCGTCACTTTGGCGTCTCCAACTTCACCCCGGCACAGTTCTCATTGCTGCAATCGCGTCTGCCGTTTACTCTGGCGACCAACCAGGTAGAAATTTCACCAGTACATCAGCCGCTCCTGTTGGATGGTACTTTAGATCAACTGCAACAGCTGCGCATTCGCCCGATGGCCTGGTCCTGTCTCGGCGGTGGTCGCCTGTTTAATGATGATGCTTTCCAGCCTTTACGTAATGAGCTTGCCGTGATCGCAGAAGAGTTGAATGCGCAGTCTATTGAACAGGTGGTATACGCCTGGATTTTACGTCTGCCGTCTCAGCCGCTGCCGATTATTGGCTCAGGAAAAATAGAGCGTGTACGTGCTGCCATTGAGTCTGAGTCGCTGAACATGTCTCGCCAGCAATGGTTCCGCATTCGTAAAGCGGCGCTGGGTTACGACGTACCCTAATCGCGTTTTTGGCGCATCTCCGTTCAAAATTGTGTCACTGGTTTACACTTAACAATCAGACACCTTTTGGACGGAGGTCTTATGAAGCGTTTGAGTTTGGCCATCATCACTCTACTCGCCTGTGCAGGTGCGCAGGCTGCCAGTGAAGAAAAAGTGACGATGAATCTGGTCACGTCGCAAGGCGTCGGCCAGGCGATTGGTACGGTCACTATTGCTGAAACCGCAAAGGGGCTGGAGTTTACGCCCGATCTGAAAGCGTTGCCGCCAGGTGAACATGGCTTCCATGTGCATATGAACGGCAGCTGCCAACCCGCGATTAAAGAAGGGAAAGCCTCAGCCGCAGAATCGGCTGGTGGCCATTATGATCCGCATCAAACCGGCAAACATGAAGGCCCGGAAGGTGCAGGTCATATGGGCGACCTGCCGCTATTGGTGGTGAATAACGACGGTAACGCCACAACGCCGGTCGTTGCGCCGCGGCTTAAAACGCTCGATGAGGTTAAAGGTAAGGCGCTGATGATCCATGTGGGCGGCGATAATATGTCCGATCAACCGAAACCGCTTGGCGGTGGCGGAGCGCGCTACGCCTGTGGTGTTATCAAATAATCAACGACTGAGAGTGCCCGGCGGCGGCGCCTGTTCGAGTTGTGAAAGCGAGCAGTGTAGCCGCCAGACCAGTGCCGACAGTTCCTGCGCAGCGGGTTGATGATGGTGGGCAAGCGTATCGCAGATGCGCTGTAGCTCATTCAGCGTGGCATTCAGTGGTCGTTGCTGGACGCCACGTTCGCTCATTACATCGCGTAGCAGCGAGATACACACGTCCCTGACGCGAGCCAGCGGATCGGAACGCGCCTCCCAGGTGCGCAGTTGCCACACCACATGCGAGCAGTTCAGTAAAACGACCCCCCAACGTAATAACCAGCGTCGCGCCAGCGCATCCTGACTGTTGCTGAGCTGGCTGACGTGATGATAGGTCAGCGATTCAAATTCGTTTTCACTGAGTGATGGATGTCGGCTGAGCTGATCGACAAAATCCCGGCGCAGGGCGCGAATATGGCGGCGACTTTTCCGTGCATCCGATCCGGGGCGCAGAATGGCGAAGGCCAGCCATGACAGCGCCACGCCGGTGATTTTCGCCATATTGTCATTCAGGAAATCAGCAAAATCATATACCGGCGGATTGGTCACCGCGATAAACGAACCCATAAATACAATCAGCTGCCCCCAAAGACCTGCCAGGGCAGGCATTTGTAGCTTCAACAGTTGCATGGTGGCGAGTAGTGGGAAGAGAAAGAGAATAAACTGCCAGAGGTCGGAAATTTGCACCATCAGGCCAAACTTAACCACAAAGCTAAATAGCGACAGTAGAACCAGCGTACGCATCAGCAAAGAAAGCGACTTGAACGGTGTGGTAACGGCGGAATACAGCACACTGCTGATCGCGGCGAGCGTGAGTGCGCCAGAGCCTGATTCCCATTGTGCACCAATGCTCCATGCGCCGATAAGCATCAAAGTGCAGAACGTACGCAACCCGCTCCAGATAGCTTCCGCATTATCGGTATGACGGGCAAGTCCCGGCGTGCGGGCGATATTAATACGCTCGGCGGTAACACCATTTTCCAGTAAATGCAGATAATGACTGCTGCGCAGGTAGAGCCGGCAAAAATAACGCAGTCGTTGCCAGAAGGCGACGTGTCGATAGTCGCGGGCATCGACGGGCCGCAGCGGGGCAATAATACATGCGACGGTGTAGCTATTCGCATTGGATTTTATTAGTTCACTGAGCAACTGCTCGATGATTTCCCGGGTGTTGGACGGGGGATTAGGCCAGTTCAGCAGCATCCTGCGCAGGCTGGAAATCACGCTGGTCATCCGTAACTGCTGGTGCAACAGCGAATTGAGCAAAGCATTCTGGCGACGAAAGCGGTAATGACTCCAGAATGCCTGAATACGCAGCAGGTTCATGGTCAGAATCTGCCCGATAACACCTTCATGGGCTGTGCGAATGGCATCCGTGGTTTCTGGTTGCCAGAGTAGACTGGCATGTTCCAGTAAACGTGAATGCATGTTTTTCAATGCAGTCAGTAACGTGGTGCCATCGGAGGTGCTGGGCAGGATCATCATCATCACGCCGCCACACAGGATACCGACGATGACTTCACACACGCGTGCCTGCGCGATATCCCATAACTGCGTAATTTCCACGGTATTGACCATGGGAAACGCAATGATCGCCGCCGTATAACCCGCCAGTTGAAAGGCGTAGGCAACGTTATTGGTGAAATGCGCGCATGCCCAGGTACAAAAACCGATCCACACTGACATGCTCAGCAAAAACAGCCACGGCTCATTGAGAGTATGACCGGCAATAATCAATGCGGCGGTGGCTCCCAGTAGGCTACCCGCCACGCGACCCAGACTTTTGCTGATAACCCCGCCAACGGTGGGAAAACTAACCACCGCCGCCGAGGTCATCGCCCAGTAGGGCTCGTCCAGATTCAGATAATAAGCAAAAGTTAACGCCAGACACATCGCAATGGTGTTACGCAGCGCATAACGCCACTGTGCCGCTGTGGCTTTAAACCACGGCAAATTGCCTGGTGTCAGGCGGGGCAGTTTCATTTACGCTGGCCGATGGATACGCTGCAGGTTGTACCTGACACAAGCGTGACCTCCCGCGGCAAGGCGTCGAATTCGATGCGTACCGGGACACGCTGCGCCAGACGCACCCACGGCACGTTGGGTTTGATGTCGGGAATCAGGCCGGAATCACTTTCCACACTTTGATCGTAGATGGCACGGCCAATACTGGAAACGTGACCCTGTAACTTTATATTGCCGCTGTAGAGCGTAATCGTCGCAGGTGCGCCTTCTCGAATATGGCGCAATTTGGTTTCTTCAAAATATCCCATCACATAAAAAGAGTGACTGTCGACAAGGGCAAACAGGGGCTTACCGGTTGAGGCGTAATCACCGGTACGGGTAGACAGGTTTGTGACCCAGCCCGCCACGGGGGATTTGACCACCGTTTGCGTCAGTTGCCACTGGGCCTGGCGCAGACTGGCTTCTGCTGCTTCAACGCTTGCCTGCATGGCTTTCACGTTGAGATTTGCGGTATCCAGATCCTCGGCTGAGATGTAATTTTGCGATAAATGACGGCGGCGGTTGGCTTCGTTATTGGCTTTCGCCAGGTCAGACTGCGCTTTTGCCAGTTGCGCTTGCGCATTCAGTTCAGCAATGTGAAATGGCGTCTTGTCGATAATAAAAAGGACATCGCCTTTATTCACAAACTGGTTATCTTTTACATAGAGTTCGCTAATGCTGCCTGACACCTGCGGCGTGATGCTGACCTGCTCAGCGCGTACTTTGCCATCACGTGTCCAGGGCGACTGCATATAGTAATTCCACATCCACCATCCGGCGAAAACTGCGATTGCAGCGACTATAATAGTGGAGAAGTATTTAACGGTTTTAAGCGACATAATCACCACGCTATCAGCATAACAAAGGCCAGACATACGCAAAGCGTAAAGAGTGACAGATCCATTAGCAGGGGATGCCAGATTTCGCCGGAGTAAATCCAGTCGCGCAGCAGGCGATGAACAACCAGCCAGAGAATAAATCCTGCTACAATCGCCTTGAAAACAGGAGGAAAGTAGACAGATGCGCCGATCATTAAATCTTGTAGGGGCAATCCTGTTGCATTAAACATAAACTTCACGGGCAAAATCCTTGGCGGAAGAGAGCATTGCTATAGGTTTAGCAAAAAAGGGACAATGAGTCTCCGTAACGCATAATGTCTGAAAAAATGTCAGCCGGTAAGCAAATTTGGCAATACATTTGTTTTGGGAATACAAATGCTGCACACTATTCTAAAATCAGCACAATAACTTAGCAAGCTAATTATAAGGAGATGAAATTGGAATCGCCATTAGGTTCTGATCTGGCACGGTTGGTGCGCATTTGGCGTGCTCTGATTGACCATCGCCTGAAACCTCTGGAGTTGACGCAGACGCATTGGGTTACGCTGCACAACATTCATCAGTTGCCGCCGGATCAATCGCAGATTCAGTTGGCTAAAGCGATTGGCATCGAGCAGCCTTCGTTGGTACGTACGCTTGACCAGTTGGAAGAAAAGGGACTCATTTCACGACAGACTTGCGCCAGCGATCGTCGAGCTAAGAGAATTAAACTGACAGAGAAGGCTGAGCCGCTGATCGCTGATATGGAAGCGGTGATCAACAAAACACGTGGAGAAATTCTGGAAGGGATTTCAGCTGAGGAAATTGATCTGTTGATTAAGCTGGTTGCCAAACTCGAACACAATATTATTGAACTGCAGTCACAGGGTTGAAACGATAAGTTACGTGTGGCCAGAGCCTGACCACACGTGAATTCGATTAGCGTGGAGACACGGTAACCTGGCTGCCGTTGTTAGCCATAACAACGCGCTGGCCGGCTGAAAACTTGGTCGCACCCTGTTTCTGAACCACCATGATGGTATTACCATCATCCTTACGGATTTCCAGTTCCACACCCTGGGTTTTATTCATCGCACCTTGTACGCCTTGACCCGCTACGCCACCGGCAACTGCGCCTGCAGCCGTCGCTAATGAACGACCCGTACCGCCGCCGACGGTGTTACCAAGGAACCCGCCGAGTACCGCACCACCAATAGCACCAATCACGTTTGCGTCATCGCCACCCTGGATTTGCACCGGACGAACATGAACAATCGTACCGTAGGTAACGTTCTGAACTTGTTTCGCTTCGGATGCGGTATATACGTCGCCTGAAAGGCTGTCATTGTTAACGCAACCCGCTAAAGATACGCCCATTAATGAAACAATCAGCACACGTTTAATCATTTACAAATCTCCTTTGTCACCACGAAACGCTAATAAAGCACCCTTCATGGCTAAATTATATGGCATTTGTGAGCCTGAGGTCACATGTTCTACTGGAACAATATGAAAATCTTAACCGAAATCGGATCAACCGAGTATAAACGAATCATTCATGTAATTGATGTAATTAAACGATCATTGTAATGATTAGCCACCAAAAATCATTAAGGAAGCATGGCATTAGTCGACACTTTATGGTTGAGTGTCAAGGCTAATTTGCTTAAAAGGATGACCTATGAAATCGGGCCGTTTTATCGGTGTAATGTCTGGAACCAGCCTTGATGGCGTCGATGTTGTGCTGGCGACAATAGATGAAACGATGGTTGCGCAGCAGGCGAGTCTGACCTGGCCCATCCCCATTCATGTTAAACAAGCGATACTGGATATCTGCCAGGGGCAGCAGCTTACACTTTCTCAGTTTGGCCAGTTAGATGCACAGCTCGGTTATCTATTTGCTGAGGCGGTGAATTCGCTGTTGGCGCAAGAAAAATTGAAACCGCAGGATATCGTTGCGATTGGTTGCCACGGGCAAACCGTGTGGCATGAACCGAACGGTGCTGCGCCGCACACGCTGCAAATTGGTGATAACAACCAGATTGTCGCGCGTACCGGGATAACCGTAGTCGGCGATTTTCGTCGACGTGATATCGCCCTTGGCGGGCAGGGTGCACCGCTCGTTCCCGCGTTTCATCAGGCACTGCTGGCACATCCAACGGAACGGCGAATGGTGTTAAACATCGGCGGGATTGCCAATCTGTCTCTGCTTATTCCGCAACAACCCGTTCGCGGATACGACACCGGGCCGGGCAATATGCTGATGGATGCATGGATCTGGCGGCAATGTGGCCAGCCCTACGACAAAGATGCGCAGTGGGCTATTTCAGGAACGGTGATCCTGCCGTTGCTGCAGAATATGCTTAACGATCCTTATTTTTCCGCGTCTGCGCCGAAAAGCACCGGCCGTGAGTATTTTAATTACGGCTGGATAGAGCGTCATCTGGCGCAGTTTCCGGGAATTAGCCCACGAGATGTGCAGGCGACGCTTGCCGAACTGACGGCAGTAACCATTTCAGAGCAGGTCTTATTAAGCGGCGGCTGTGATCGACTCATGGTATGTGGTGGTGGCAGTCGTAATCCGCTGCTGATGATGCGTCTGGCGGCATTATTACCGGGTACAGAGGTTACCTCTACCGATGAAGCCGGGATCAGCGGTGATGATATGGAAGCGTTAGCCTTTGCCTGGCTGGCGTGGCGAACGCTGGCCGGATTACCGGGAAATTTACCTTCTGTGACGGGGGCGTCAGAGCCGAGTGTTTTAGGGGCAATTTATCCTGCCAATCCACGAACTCAGAGTTAACTGAAATTATTCAGCGCGGTATGCCGGTAAACTAAGGATATTAGGGAGGGTGCCATTACCCTCCAGGACCAGGAAAGTCTTCAGGATATGGCTATGAAAAAACTGTTGTTAGTGTGTCTGCCCGTACTGCTTAGCGGTTGTAGTGTGTACAACCAGTTTGTCGAGCGTATGCAAACGGATACGCTTGAATACCGCTGCGACGAAAAACCGCTGACGGTGAAGCTGAACAATACCCGCCAGACGGCAAGCTTTGTTTATGATAATCAGCTATTGAACCTCAAACAGGGCGTGTCGGCATCAGGTGCACGTTATACCGATGGTATCTACGTATTTTGGTCTAAAGGCGACGAGGCAACGGTCTATAAACGAGACAGAATTGTGCTAAATAACTGTCAGTTACAGAACCCGAAGCGTTGAGATTTTCACCTGGGCGGCGCACAATAGCGTCACCCACTGACAATCCGTAGCCCAACATCATGTCTGATAACGACGAATTGCAGCAAATCGCGCATCTGCGCCGTGAATACACGAAAGGCGGTCTTCGCCGCCGCGATCTTCCCGCCGAACCCCTTGCGCTGTTTGAGCGCTGGCTGGGGCAAGCCTGTGATGCCAAACTGGCCGATCCCACCGCAATGGTCGTTGCGACCGTCGATGAAAATGGTCAGCCGTATCAGCGTATCGTGTTACTCAAGCATTATGATGACAAAGGGCTGGTGTTCTATACCAACCTTGGTAGCCGTAAGGCGCATCAGATCGAGAAAAATCCACGCATCAGCCTTTTATTTCCCTGGCATACGCTGGAACGGCAGGTGATGGTGATCGGCAAGGCAGAGCGTCTTTCCACACTCGAAGTGGTGAAATACTTCCACAGTCGCCCACGCGATAGTCAGATTGGCGCCTGGGTCTCAAAACAATCCAGTCGGATCTCCGCGCGCGGTATTCTCGAAAGCAAATTCCTCGAACTGAAGCAGAAGTTTCAGCAAGGGGAAGTTCCTCTGCCCAGTTTCTGGGGCGGCTTTCGCGTGAGTATTGAACAAATGGAGTTCTGGCAGGGCGGTGAAAACCGTCTGCACGATCGTTTTTTATACCAACGCGAAGATAACGCGTGGAAAATTGATCGCCTGGCCCCCTAAAGATGCAAATTTCTTGTTTTAAGCGCTGGTGCTGATCAATCCGGCGCTTTATTCTATGTTTCTTTCGCATCAGGCGAAAAGTCGTGTACCGGCAAAGGTGCAGTCGTTTTATACATGGAGATTTTGATGGCAAGCAGTAACTTGATTAAACAATTGCAAGAGCGGGGGCTGGTGGCCCAGGTGACGGACGAGGAAGCGTTAGCAGAGCGACTGGCGCAAGGCCCGATCGCGCTCTATTGCGGCTTCGATCCTACCGCTGACAGCTTGCATTTGGGGCATCTGGTTCCATTGTTATGCCTGAAACGCTTCCAGCAGGCAGGCCATAAGCCTGTTGCACTGGTAGGTGGCGCAACCGGTCTGATTGGTGACCCGAGCTTTAAAGCCGCCGAGCGTAAACTGAATACCGAAGACACCGTGCAGGAGTGGGTGGACAAAATCCGCAAACAGGTTGCACCGTTCCTCGATTTCGACTGTGGCGACAACTCGGCGATTGCTGCGAACAACTACGACTGGTTTGGCGGTATGAACGTACTGACTTTCCTGCGTGATATCGGCAAACACTTCTCCGTTAACCAGATGATCAACAAAGAAGCGGTTAAGCAGCGTCTGAACCGTGACGATCAGGGGATCTCCTTTACCGAGTTTTCTTACAACCTGCTGCAGGGTTATGACTTTGCCTGCCTGAACAAACTGCACGGCGTGGCACTGCAGATTGGTGGTTCTGACCAGTGGGGTAACATTACTTCGGGTATCGATTTAACCCGTCGTTTGCACCAGAATCAGGTGTTTGGTCTGACCGTTCCGCTGATCACTAAAGCTGATGGCACCAAATTCGGTAAGACGGAAGGCGGCGCAGTGTGGCTGGATCCGAAGAAAACCAGTCCGTACAAATTCTACCAGTTCTGGATCAACACCGCCGATGCGGACGTTTATCGCTTCCTGAAATTCTTCACTTTCATGGACATTGAAGAAATCAATGCGCTGGAAGAAGAAGATAAAAACAGCGGTAAAGCGCCGCGTGCCCAGTATGTTCTGGCCGAACAGGTTACGCGTCTGGTTCACGGTGAAGAAGGTCTGGTCGCGGCAAAACGCATTACCGAAAGCTTGTTCAACGGCAATCTCAGCGATTTGAGTGAAGCAGATTTCGAACAGCTGGCGCAGGATGGTGTGCCGATGATCGAGATGGACAAAGGTGCCGATTTGATGCAGGCGCTGGTGGACTCCGAGCTGCAACCTTCTCGCGGTCAGGCACGTAAGACCATTGCGTCAAACGCGGTAACCATCAACGGTGAGAAGCAGTCCGATCCGGAATATTTCTTCCAGGATAGTGATATCCTGTTCGGGCGCTATACCTTACTGCGCCGTGGCAAGAAGAACTATTGTCTGATTTGCTGGAAGTAAGATTGAGTTAGCAGGGGCGTGGGAAACTACGCCCCTTTATTTTTTCAGGGTTGTGGTAAGTAAAATGAAGAATATCCTCGCCATCCAGTCCCACGTTGTTTTTGGTCATGCGGGCAACAGTGCAGCAGAATTTCCGATGCGTCGTCTTGGCGCAAATGTCTGGCCGCTGAATACCGTTCAGTTTTCAAACCACACGCAGTATGGCAAATGGACCGGTTGCGTTATGCCGCCGAGCCACCTGACTGAAATTGTTCAGGGCATTGCTGATATTGATAAACTCCAGACCTGTGACGCAGTACTGAGCGGCTATCTTGGCTCAGCAGAACAGGGCGAGCATATTTTGGGTATTGTTCGCAAAGTAAAAGCGGCAAACCCGCAGGCAAAATACTTTTGTGATCCGGTGATGGGACACCCTGAAAAGGGGTGTATTGTCGCACCCGGAGTGGCGGAATTTCATGTACGCCATGCGCTCCCGGCTAGTGACATTATTGCCCCGAATCTGGTTGAGCTCGAAATTCTGTGCGAGCATGCGGTGAACAATGTCGACGAGGCCGTTGCAGCAGCGCGTGAACTGATCGCTCAGGGACCAGAAATTGTACTGGTGAAGCATCTGGCACGCGCAGGTATCAGCACCGACCGTTTCGAGATGCTGCTGGTCACCGCTGAACAGGCGTGGCATATCAGTCGTCCGTTAGTCGATTTTGGCGCACGTCAACCGGTTGGTGTGGGTGATGTGACGAGTGGCTTGTTGCTGGTGAAACTGCTGCAGGGCGCATCTTTACAGCAGGCGCTTGAGCATGTAACTGCGGCGGTGTACGAAGTGATGATTGCCACTAAAAATATGCACGAGTATGAGCTGCAGGTTGTGGCCGCACAGGATCGTATCGCGAAGCCTGAACACTACTTTAGTGCAACTCAGCTGTAATTAATGCCCGATGGCGCTCACGCTTATCGGGCATATTTTAGCTGTAGGCCGGGTAAGTGCCACCCGGCAACAACTATTAATTTAACCCTTCTGCTTTCAGCGCTGCGGCAACCGCCGGGCGTTCAGCCATTCGCGCCATATAGGCGTCAATATTACTTAATCCTGCCATATTCAGCTTAACCGCATAGGCCCAACGCAGTACGGTAAACAGATATGCGTCGGCGATGCTGAAGCGCGGGCCGCAGATCCATTGGTTATCTTTCAGCGAGTCGTTCACATACTGCATTTTTTTCTCCAGCAGCGCGCGAACGGTTGGCTTGAAGTCTTCCGGCGTATCGGGACGGAACAGTGGCGTAAAGCCTTTATGCAGTTCAGTCGCAATGTAGTTAAGCCATTCGATGGTTTTGTAACGGGAGAGGCTGCTGGTAGGGGCAAGGAGCTGGCGGTCTGGCACACTGTCCGCCAGGTATTGCATGATGGCAACACCTTCGGTAAGTAGCGTACCGTCATCCAGCAGCAGTGCGGGAACTTGCCCTTTTGGGTTTACCGCGAAAAAATCATCGCCATTTTCCAGACGTTTCTTCATCAGATCAACACCATCCAGCGTGAAATCTTTACCGCTCTCACGAAGTGTGATGTGGGAAGCGAGAGAACAAGCGCCCGGTTTGTAGAACAGTTTCATCGGTAACTCCTTTTGGCTGAGGTATATCGTATGGTAGTGCTACCTCAGGCAAAAAAAAGCCGCTAACAACAGTTAGCGGCCTGAAAATGAGTTTCCCTGAGAATTACGCTGTCGCGGCCTTAGAGGCTTTCTCATTGACGTCATCGTCCTGAGTCATACGGTTCAGTTTCGGAGCCGTCAGCAGCATCAGAACAGCGATAACAGCCGTCGCAACACCAATCTGCAGGAACACACGACCGTAGACTTCAAGGGACATCAGCGGGTCAGTCACGTTCTCTGGTACAGCCATCATGTTAGCGACGTAGCCACCGATGATGTTTGCACCGGCAGTGGTCAGGAACCAGCTACCCATGATGAAGCCCATCAGGCGCTGCGGAACCAACTGTGCCACCATTGCCAGACCCAGACCGGAGATCATCAGCTCACCGATACTTTGCAGACCGTAGCAGATAATCAACCAGTTAACGGAAACGATGCCCGCATCGGTAGCGAATTTCGCGCCCAGCGGCAGGATCAGGAATGCACCGGAACACAGCACCATACCAATCGCAAACTTGGTCGGCATCGGCAGGGTATCGCCCATTTTGTTATAGATAGCGGCGAGGATTGGGCTACCAATGATGATCCAGAACGGGTTCAGTGCCTGGTACTGTTCAGGTTCGAAAGCAATGCCAAGAATAGAGTGCTCAACGTTACGAATCGCAAAGAAGTTCAGTGAGGTCGGCATCTGGCTGTACAGCACGAAGAAGATAATCGCTTCCAGCATCAGGATGAAGGCGACGATCATTTTACGACGCGCAGCACCGTGCATGGTGAAGGCTTCTTTACCGAAGATGAACACGATACCCAGCGCAATGACGCCCAGAACCATACGAGCGATCTGCTGGTTGTGCAGCAACCAGGTTGCAATCGCGATCAGTACCACAACACCAGCAATGGTCAGCAGCAGGTTACGGAAGTTGATCGGTTCAAAGTCCGGTTTAGAACCGTACTGTTTAACCCAACGCTGGCAGAATGCGAAGTTAACAACGGTAATCAGCATACCCACGACGCTCAGAGCGAACGCGGTGCTCCAGCCGTAACGCGCAGCCAACCACGGTGTTGCCAGCATAGAGAAGAATGAACCGATGTTGACGGACATGTAGTACATGGTAAATGCACCATCAAGACGCGGGTCATCTTTGGCATAGCAGGTAGAGAGCAGGGAGGATGGGTTTGCTTTAAACAGGCCGTTACCGACCGCGATGGCCGCCATGCCCATATAAACGATACCCGCATCGTGACCGGACCATGCTACCAACGCATAACCGATGGCCAGCACAACGGCACCCAGCATAATGACACGTTTTGTTCCCAGAACTTTATCACCTAACCAGCCGCCAATGGCAACCAGACCGTACACCAGGGCGCTAAAGGACGAGAAAAGGGTGATGGAATCCGCTTCTGACATACCCAGCTGTTTAACCAGGTAGACGGCCATAATCCCTTGCAGGCCGTAATAACCAAAACGTTCCCACAGCTCAATAGAGAAAATGAGATAGAACGCTTTTGGTTGTTTGAAGGCGTTTAAACTTACGCTTTCTGTTGGTTTATTGTTTGCAGTAGACACTTTTACCTCTTTTTTTACATCCCATATCAACGGGGGTGTTCAGGTACGTGATGAGTCAAGTTCATCCGTCCGATTGTTATAGTGGGAGGGGAAACGGCAAGTAATGTTCACTATCTTGACCATTCAGACAAGTGGTTTGTAATAATCTGTTACATATATCATGACTGGTGAAATCGTCGGGGCTGTGAAATGTTATCTAGCGTTAAATTTCTTCATTTCTAAAATGGCAGATTTTTACACTGTTTAATCACCGCCATAACCGCAATGCGGCGATATGTTCTGCTATTTAAGGTTGAATCCAGTGATATAGGCCATTATCTGAAAAATAGGCAGTGTAATGTTTTGTTTAGAAACTGTGCAGTTAGGTCATCTAATTGTCACCTTAACTAAAAAATAAAAATTTATTAACATTGTGTTAGCTGGATGATCTGGATCACGTATAGATAGAAATTTCTTTTGCTAAAAAAACGATTAACCTGCTCAGGTGTTAATTAACAAGAATATTGCATTAGATATGAGCAATTGGATGGCATCATTGTCGGGAAAATAAACGCTGGGGAGTGCATAACTAATCGTTATGTATGTAAGGGGCGAGGAGGATGCCCCGGCAGCATTAGATATCGACTTTCTCTTTGAATTCGCAGAGATCTTCAATAATACAGGAACCACAGCGCGGCTTTCTGGCGATGCAGGTGTAGCGGCCATGAAGAATTAACCAGTGATGGCAATCGACTTTAAATTCACTGGGTACGACTTTCAGCAGCTTCTCTTCAACCTGCTCGACGTTTTTACCCGGGGCGAATTGCGTGCGATTACAGACGCGAAAAATGTGGGTATCTACGGCGATAGTGGGCCAGCCAAAGGCGGTATTTAACACTACATTAGCCGTCTTTCGCCCAACTCCAGGGAGAGCTTCTAACGCAGCACGGTCTTCAGGCACTTCACCATTATGTTGTTCCAGCAGAATGCGGCAGGTTTTAATTACGTTTTCCGCTTTGCTGTTAAACAAACCGATTGTCTTGATGTAGGACTTAACACCTTCAACACCGAGCTCCAGCATCGCAGCAGGCGTATTGGCGACGGGGTATAGCTTAGCCGTCGCTTTATTGACGCTGACATCGGTCGCTTGTGCGGAGAGCAAGACCGAAATCAACAGTTCAAACGGCGATGTAAAATTAAGCTCGGTTGTTGGATGCGGGTTGTTATCCCGCAGGCGCGTCAGTATTTCCAGACGTTTTGCTTTGTTCATTACGCATTCCCTGTTTCACCCGCGGGACTGTCCACGACAGCCGCCTCGGCACGACGTTTCTTCATTTTCTCATCAATCAGATACTTCACTGCCAGCATCAGACCCAGGCCAATAAACGCGCCTGGTGGTAGCATGGCCAGCAGAAACGGCGTATCAGTATGGAAGATCTCAACGCGCAAGACTTTGGCCCAGCTACCCAATAAACCGTCTGCACCATCAAACAGTGTACCGTTACCAATTATTTCACGCAGCGAGCCCAGAACAAACATGGCACCTGTTGCGCCCATGCCGATGGAGAAACCATCAAGTGCGGATAGTGCAGGGCCCTTTTTGGCGGCGAAGGCTTCTGCACGGCCAACAACAATGCAGTTGGTTACAATCAGCGGGATGAAGATGCCCAGAGACTGATACAGGCCGAAGGCGTAGGCATTGATCAACATCTGTACCGCACTCACCACGGAGGCGATAATCATGACATAAATCGGAATACGAATTTCTGGCGGTGTCCAGCGGCGAAGGGCTGAAATCGTCAGGTTGGTCAGCGTCAGGACGAGCGTAGTCGCAAGTCCAAGCCCCAGCGCGTTCGTGGCGGTAGAGGTGACGGCCAACAGCGGACACATCCCGAGTAGTTGCACAAGCGCGGAGTTATTTTTCCATAACCCCTGGACAATCACGTCTTTAATTTCGCTCATGGTTATTCTCCACAGGCGTTAAGTTGAGGGAGTTGCGCAGGCAGCGTCTGCGCATACAGGCCGGCACGTTTAACCGCGTTAACCACCGCACGTGGTGTAATGGTTGCGCCAGTAAACTGGTCAAAGTCGCCGCCATCTTTTTTCACTGCCCAGTGAGAGGTGTTATCCGCAGAAATTGTTTTACCGCTAAAATGGGTGATCCAGTCGGACAGTCGCAGTTCGATTTTATCGCCCAGCCCAGGCGTTTCATGGTGTTCGGTAACCCGCGTACCCAACACGGTACCCGTGAAATCGACACCCACCAGCAGTTGAATCGCCCCGGAATAACCATCTGGCGCCGTAGCTTCAAGAATCGCAGCAACAGGACGATCGTCCTGGCGGGCAATATATACACGGTGCGTACCTTTGCCTAACGCCGGCGCATTGACCAGATAACAACTTTCAGACAAGTTATTATTGTAGCGATCGCCAGGCAGAACCTGATCGAACAGCGTTTTTTGCTGTATCGCGGCCTGTTCATCAATGGTTGACTTGGTTAATTGATTGATTGCTGCGGTTAACCCCGTTGAGCCCGCAGCAAACAGCGCCAGTGTAATACCGTGTTTACGAATCGTTTTCAGCATATCTAGTCCTTAGCGATGTCCGTACACGCGAGGGCGGGTGTAATAATCAATCAGGGGAACCGTGATATTTGCCAGCAACACGGCAAAAGCCACGCCATCAGGATAACCACCAAAACTGCGTATCAACCACACTAACAGGCCCGCAAGCGCGCCAAAAATCAGACGACCACGGTTGGTTGTTGATGCTGTAACGGGATCGGTAAGAATAAAGAACGCACCTAACATCGTCGCGCCGGAAAGCAAGTGCAACTGAGGCGATGCCAGTGAGTCTGGCGAAAAAATCCAACCTAAAGTGGCACAAACAGCGAGCGACAGCAGGAAGCTAACCGGGATATGCCAGCGAATCGCTTTTTGCCATAACAGCACGATACCACCAACCAGCCAGGCAAGGTTCACCCACTGCCAGCCAGCGCCTGCCAGCATGCCGCTGTAGATCGGGTATTGCATCACCTGCTCAACGGTACGTCCGGCATGCAGGGATGTCTTAAAGGTATCAAGAGGTGTTGCCTGACTGATACCATCGATACCCATACGCAGCGAATTCATATCCCCGCCGCTGGCGGTATGTCCGTTAAAAATAACGTTCAGGGCGTCAAAGAAACCAGGCACCGTGGCCGCAATTTCATGCGGCGGCAGCCAACTGGTCATCTGTACCGGAAATGAGATGAGCAGCACGACATAGCCAATCATGGCAGGGTTAAACGGGTTCTGCCCGAGCCCGCCATACAGCTGTTTCGCAATGATAACCGCAAATACCGTGCCTAATACCACCATCCACCATGGCGCGAGGGGCGGAATACTGACGGCCAAAAGCAACCCAGTGAGTAACGCAGAGTTGTCTTTTAAAATTGCCACAATGGGTTGTTTACGCAGTTTAAGCACACCCGCTTCGGCAGCAATAGCGCTGATGGCAGCGAGAACGATCTGGAACAACGTGCCCCAGCCGAAGAACCACAGCTGAGCGGCAATCCCCGGCAATGCAGCAAGTAATACCAGCATCATGATACGCGATGTCTGGCGCTGGTTATGGGTATAAGGGGAGCTTGCTATTCTGAATACCATTTATTCCTCGTTTACAACCTGCTGCTGTGCGGCCTTCTTTGCCTGAGCGCGTGCGATGGCGGCCGCGACGGCGGCTTTACGTGGATCAACCGGCTCGGCTGTTTCGGCTACCGCCTACTGCTCTAGCTTGCGGGCTTTGGCGCGGGCGATTGCCGCTTCCACGGCAGCTTTACGCGGATCAACGGGCTCGGTTGTTTCTGTTACCGCCTGCTGCTCGAGCTTGCGAGCTTTGGCGCGGGCGATTGCCGCTTCCACGGCAGCCTTACGCGGATCAACCGGTTCGGCCGTTTCTGTTACCGCTTCTTGCTCAAGCTTGCGGGCTTTGGCGCGGGCAATTGCCGCTTCCACGGCAGCTTTACGCGGGTCTGTACCCGTGCTGCTGCCTTCACTTTGCGGCGGGTTTTCCTTACGGGAAGCACGAGCTTGCGCCTTACGCGCCTCGCGTGCGGCAATCACGGCGCTATTGTCAGGTTTTTCACCTGCCTGAATGACCACCGGTTGCAGCGCCTGAGCCTGCTTTTCTTTTACGCGAGCCAGCGCGGCGGCAATGGCATCATGATCTTTGGCCGCCGGCTGAGCAGCGGCGCTCTTATGGCGTTCAAGACGTGCTGCTTTTTCACGTTCAAGGCGCGCCTGTCGGGCTTCAAACCGAGCTTTTGCTTCTGCGGCGCGCTTTTCTTCCTGACTAATGGCGTAAATCTCGGCTTTTTCCTGACGGAAATACTGTACCAGTGGAATATTGCTTGGGCATACCCAGGCGCAGGCACCGCATTCAATACAGTCGGCGATATTGTGGGCCGTCGCTTTGTCGTGCTGTTGCCCTTTACTGAACCAGTAAAGCTGTTGTGGCAGGAGATCGGCCGGACAGGCATCGGCGCATGCGCTACAGCGAATGCAGCCTTTCTCTTCTGGCGTTTCACCCATTTCACTGGCAGAGGGGGCCAGAAGACAGTTGGTTATCTTCACCACCGGGACATCCAGCCACGGCAGCGTAAAGCCCATCAGCGGCCCGCCCATAATCACCATCTGGTCGGCGGAAGGGCAGAAGCCCGCATCGTTGAGCAGATGACGAACCGGCGTACCTAAACGCGCCCAGACGTTGCCCGGACGACTGACTGCTTCACCTGTTAGCGTCACGACACGTTCGGTGATCGGCTCTCCGTCGATTACTGCACGTTTAATTGCATAGGCGGTTCCGACGTTTTGCATCAATACGCCGATATCAGAGGAGCGTCCGCCGTGGGGAACCTGCTTGCCGGTCAGGATTTGTGTTAACTGCTTGGCCCCGCCGGACGGGTACTTGGTGGGGATCACGCGTAGGCTAATGTCGTGTGAATCAGCCAGCACCGCGCGCAGCATAGATATTGCCTGCGGTTTGTTATCTTCGATACCCAGGAGGATCTCGCGTGGCTGAAGAATGTGCGCCAGGATGCGGATACCTTCGACGACCTGAGCGGCACAGTCCTGCATCAGGCGGTCATCTGCCGTAATGTACGGCTCGCATTCGGCGGCGTTAATGATCAGCGTTTCAATTTTATCTCCGCCGCCCTGCAGTTTAACGCCGGTGGGAAAACCTGCGCCACCCAGCCCGGCGACGCCGTACTGATGAATACGCGCAATCAGCTCTTCCCGGCTGTGGGAGCGATAATCGGTCCAGCCGTCTCGCTCAATCCAGCGATCTTCGCCATCGGCGTCTATGATGACGCTCAACTCAGCCAGTGCCGAAGGATGCGCGGTGGAGTGCGGGGCAATGGCAACAACGGTGCCTGATGTTGGCGCATGGACTGGAAGCATTTTGCCTCGTCCGCGGGTTAAGGGCTGACCACGCAGCACGGTGTCACCCACGTTTACGCACAGTTCACCCTCCGCACCAATATGTTGTTTCAGCGGAATAACGAAACGCGGCGCCAGCGGAACCTGTCGCAACGGCGTTCCGTTTGACTGGGTTTTCATTTCTGGTGGATGAATGCCGCCATCAAAGTCCCAGATTTTATTTTTTCTGAATGCAGAGAATAACTTAAACATGTTGTTCCACGGGAATGATGCGCACAGGGATGGTGTTTAAATCCCATTTCCAGCTATCGGGTGTCTCGGCTACCGGGCGTAATTCAATACATTGCGTCGGGCACGGGTCAACGCACAGGTTGCATCCGGTGCAGAGATCGCTCATTACCGTGTGCATGGCGCGGGTCGCGCCCACGATGGCATCGACCGGGCAGGCCTGAATACACTTAGTGCACCCAATACAGTTGTTTTCATCAATGACCGCCAGCATTCGCACCGGCGTAACGTCTTGTTCATCGCCATCAATAGGCTGCGGATCGACATTCAGCAGGGCGGCAATTTTTAACATCACCGCTTCGCCGCCGGGGGCGCAACGGTTAATTTTTTCACCCTGAGAGCCGATCGCCTCAGCATAAGGATGACAGCCCGGATAGCCGCACTGGCCACACTGGCTTTGCGGGAGAATTTCATCAATTTTCTCCACGACCGGATCATCTTCAACGGCAAAACGTCGTGAGGCGTACCCCAAAATAGCGCCGAACGCCAGACCCAGTAGACTCACTGCGGCAACGGCAATCCAGATAGCATTCATTACAACTTCACCAAACCACTAAAGCCCATAAAGGCCAATGACATTAAACCAGCGGTAATCAGCGCAATCGCATTGCCGCGAAACGGCGCTGGGACGTCCGCCACGGCGAGGCGTTCGCGGATCGCGGCGAACAGTACCATCACCAGCGAGAAGCCGACGGCGGCGGAAAAACCGTATAGCGCCGACTGTAAAAAGTTATGGCCGAGGTTGATGTTCAGTAGCGCCACACCTAACACTGCGCAGTTAGTGGTGATCAGCGGTAGGAAGATCCCCAGCAGGCGGTACAGCGCAGGGCTGGTTTTGCGCACAACCATTTCGGTAAACTGCACGACGACGGCGATAACCAGAATAAAAGCCAGCGTGCGCAGATAGATGAGATTGAGCGGAATTAGGATCCAGTTATCAATCAGCCAAGCGCAGATGGATGCCAGTGTCATGACAAACGTCGTGGCAAGGCCCATACCCATTGCGGTTTCCAGTTTTTTGGAAACGCCCATAAACGGGCAAAGGCCCAGAAACTTCACCAGTACAAAGTTATTGACCAGTACAGTTCCGACAAACAGCAGCAGGTAATCAGTCATTTTTCGGCCTGAAATAAAAAGCCGCCTATTATCTGACAATCTTCAACAGGCGACAACAGGTTAACTGTAGGGTTATTACGGGTTCACAAACGTCGATTTAACGCGCTGCGATCGTTTGAAGTAGGGCACCAACAGTGCTGCAGCCAGTAATGGGAACAGCAGTTGGCGCACGGCAAAAGCGTCTGGGACGGGTGAAAACGCAAACGCTTTAATCGCCAGCAACACGGAGATCAGCAGCCACAGAATGTAATGCTTAGGCACACAGGCTCTGCGTTTGAAAAACGCAATCGTCAGCCACAGTGTGTAATACCACATGGCGATCGCGGTAATAAAGGAGACGCCCCATAACAGCAAGTTTGCCGTACTTTGCTCACCCAGCGTTTTGAAGGTTTGCGGTGTAGCCAGCGCAGTGACATAAAGTAATAACGCCAGCGAAGCGCTCAACAACGCGACTAACAGCCAGGCCAGTGGCCCAAGTAGCCAGCCTCCGATACGTTGTGCCGGTGTTGTAGTCATCTCTTCTCCAGGTTTACGCGCGCAATCAATCATGCCATTCATTTTGGGGCAATTATTATAAAGCTTTTAACGTTGAGCGCTACTTTCTTCTTTATTGCACGTAATGCCAGACTGATTTAGGTACCTGACCAACATCAAACAGACGACCTCCGGAGATAAGCTCCGCACGGCGATGGTCTGCGGCACGGTACATATTGATAATGTCGTTATCGTCGGTGAGCGTGTAGTTAAGATGGTCGAACAGTTTTTCCAGACTTTCGAGCGAACTGATTTTGCGGAATTTTAATAAGTAATCCTGAACGGTCATAAATGCAGATCCATATTAATAAAATAATACCAATGGAGTAGAAAATATAAAAATAAACAACGAGCACAGGGAAAAGCGCATTTACGTGCAAATGTAAGAAGAGTGTTCATACCTGTGAAAAATCAGGCGCTATGCGCGTCTTGAGCAAGGGTAACGCGCTTAGCGATCGCTGGCAATATGCAGCGGAGCGGGACGCGGCATAATTCGCTTTTTTTGACAGAAAGCGATCTTTTACCGGCAGACCCTGCAACTACCAATGTTAATTGCCGGGCAATAAAAGGCTGCTGATGCTTATTTCTTCTGCACTGCCGCAACGGGCTCTGGTGGCTGGTAATTGTCAATATGATTGGCAACACCCAGCAGGATCACGGAGACGGCGAGAACAATCCAACCTGTTAATTCAATAAGACGATTCATTACTGATGACATTTGCTTTGATTTATCCATAAACACAGGCTGCAAATGTTACTAATCTCTCATTAATACAGCAAGATGATTGGGAACGATTTCTACCTCTTTTTCGCTGCAAGTTAAGCATAAGTGGCATATGTTTGACTTAAGTTAAAAAACAACCTTTGTAGCGCAAAGGTTATTAAACTATTGAGACGTTGCAAGGTATGGTGTGAAATAGGTCAGTCCTGAATTGAGAGGCAATAACATGAGTGACAACATCCGCGTTGGGCTAATTGGCTACGGTTATGCCAGCAAAACCTTCCATGCCCCACTGATTGTGGGCACGCCGGGTCTGGAACTGGCTGCAGTGTCCAGTAGTGATGAAGCAAAAGTGAAAGCAGACTGGCCTACGGTGGCGGTTGTTGCTGAGCCTAAGCATCTTTTTAACGATCCAAATATCGACCTGATTGTGATCCCCACGCCAAACGACACGCACTTTCCGTTAGCGAAAGCAGCGTTGGAAGCGGGCAAACATGTGGTTGTTGATAAGCCCTTTACCGTGACACTGTCACAAGCACGTGAGTTGGATGCGCTGGCACGTAGCCTGGGGCGTGTGTTGTCTGTATTCCATAACCGTCGCTGGGACAGTGATTTTCTGACGCTGAAAGCTCTGCTGGCGGATGGTGTTTTGGGTGAGGTAGCGTATTTCGAATCCCATTTCGATCGTTTCCGCCCACAGGTTCGTGACCGCTGGCGTGAACAGGGCGGTCCGGGAAGCGGTATCTGGTACGATTTAGCACCGCATCTTTTGGATCAGGCGATTAACCTGTTTGGTTTACCTGTCAGCCTGACGGTAGACCTGGCCCAGTTGCGTCCGGGCGCGCAGGCGACGGATTACTTCCATGCCATCCTGACGTATCCGCAGCGTCGTGTGATCCTGCATGGCACCATGCTTGCTGCTGCAGAATCGGCCCGTTATATTGTGCACGGATCGCGTGGCAGCTATGTGAAGTATGGCCTTGACCCACAGGAAGAGCGTCTGAAAAATGGCGAGCGCCTGCCTCAGGAAGACTGGGGATATGATATGCGCGATGGCATATTGACCCGAGTAGAAGGCGAAGAGCAGGTTGAAGAAACCTGGCTAACCGTACCGGGCAACTATCCGGCGTATTATGCTGGCATTCGTGATGCGCTAAACGGCAACGGTGAAAACCCGGTACCGGCGAGACAGGCTATCCAAATTATGGAGCTGATTGAGCTGGGTATAGAATCTGCGAAACATCGTTCGACGCTGTGCCTTGCCTGATTAGGTAAATGGCGCAAGGCGATACCTTCCTGGCATCGTATCCGGCCTACAATGAAAACCAACGTAGGCCGGATAAGCGTTAGCGCCATCCGGCACTTTACCTGTTACGCTGCGGAGACTTTCTCGCGCAAGGCTCGTTTTTCTTCGTTACTCAGGAATGCCATTTCCAGACCGTTGATTTGGGCCTGACGGATCTGTTCGCGCGTTAGGCCTGCAGCTGGTGCGGCAATGGTGTACTCGTGAATAATATCCACACCCTGAACAGCCGGGTCGTCCGTATTCAAACTGGCGATAACGCCATGCTCAAGGAACGTTTTCAGCGGATGGTTCGCTAGTGAGGCAACGGTGCTGGTCTGAATGTTTGATGTCAGGCAGGATTCGATACCGATACGGTGCTCGGCGAGGTAATCCATCAACGCACGATCTTCAACGGCTTTAACGCCGTGGCCAATACGTTCAGCGCCTAGCTCTTTAATGGCCTGCCAGATGCTTTCTGGTCCCGCGGCTTCGCCCGCATGCACGGTAATACGCCAGCCGGCGTCGCGTGCCTGGTTGAAGTGAGACAGGAACAGGCTGCCCGGGAACCCCAGTTCGTCACCGGCCAGATCCAGTGCCGTAATATGGTCTCGGTGGGCTAACAGCGCATCCAGTTCCTGCAGACAGGCGGCTTCGCCGAAAGTACGACTCATAATGCCAATTAAGCGAGCTTCGACGCCAAAGGTCTTGCAGCCCTCGCGTACGCCTGCGATGACGGCTTCAACCACACCTGCAACCGGGAGCTGATGCGCCATCGCCATGTAGCCAGGGGAAAAACGCAGTTCAACATAGTGCAGACCGTTACGTGCTGCATCCTCAATATTCTCAAACGCCACTCGACGACACGCATCCAGCGAGGCCAGTACCTTTACTCCCCAGTCGAGCTTGGATAAAAAGCTCACTAAATCTGGCTCAGTTGATGTGACTTGCACATGAGGGATCAGCGTTTCCAACGTTTGTGCCGGAAGCGTTAAGTTGAACTGACGACCCAGATCCAGGATCGTTTGTGCACGGATGTTACCATCAAGGTGGCGATGGACGTCGGTCAGGGGGAGAGAAGTATCAATCATGGTCGCACTCGTGTATTTAGGTAAAGTGCAGGCCATTATACAACAGAAAAATGTTCCTCTAAAAACTTTAAAAAAAGCAGTGCAGAGTTCGGGGTTATGGGGAAGCAAGTATCGCCAAATTGTTGACCATGCTGTTAGCGCACCAACAGAGTAGTGTTCCGACTCCCTGATCCTTGAGACCGTATCACGATGCTTATGCCTTGCGGTGGTAAGACGGGCGTAAAATAAGCAATAACGCATTTCCTGCAACATGTGTGTAATGAAGGGATTTTATTTTAAGATTATTTACCTCGTTTTTATTTAATTCCTGCCTGTCAGTGTTATTTTATTCAGACATTTATTGAATAACATTGCTAATAGCGAAAAATGGACACTTTCCAGTTTATGAATGTGCTGCGAGGTATGTTATAAAAACACAATAACGACTGAGGGTATTAATAAAGTGAAAAGTGTAAAGCTAATTGTCAGTACAATGTTCTGTGGAAGTTTCCTGCTGGCAACTGCGCCTGCGCATGCGGCGTATAAAGCGGATGAAACGCATGTAATCCAGTTTAAGAAAGGTACAAGTGGTGCAGATATCAAGGGGACAATTACGGGTGATAAAACAAAAGATTATACGTTTGTCGCCAAAAAAGGGCAGACCATGCAAGCAGTTCTGAAAAGCGCCTGGCCTCATCCTTTCATGAGTATTATTGCACCGGGCGAACAATTCATTTTTGATGGCATGATGAGTGGTGATACTTATAAAAATACGCTGCCTGCCAGCGGTAAGTATACCATCAGAATATATCAAAAAGGCGCGGCGAAGGATGAGGGGAAAACCAACGCATTCCAGCTGCACATGAAAATTACCAACTGATCATGAGGAAAAGATCGCCCAGGTGGTGATCTTTTCCTTTGCTATTAAACTTCTTCGCCAGAATAAGCCACAACGCAATTACGGCCTCGGTTTTTTGCCATATACAGGGCGCGGTCTGCGCAATCAGCTAGTTGTTCGGGGGCTGAACGGTTGTCAACCGAGGTTACGATACCCAGGCTGATGGTGATGATGCGTGGAAAATCACCTTTAGTCGTGGCCTGAGTTTGTTGTTCTACGTGTTTTCTGATTCGCTCTGCGATGTTAAATGCTGCATCAGCGTTAGTTTCAGGTAGCAAAATAGCAAACTCTTCTCCGCCAATACGCGCCACGATGTCGTTACGCCGACTCAGTCGCTGCATAATTTCTGACAGTTTAATTATCACTCTGTCACCCTGCAAATGTCCCCAGGTGTCATTGACCGACTTAAAGAAATCAATGTCGCAAAAGATAATGCTCAGGGGGTTATGGGTCGCTGTCATTTTAATCTCATTGCTGAGTGCGTTATAAAAATAGCCACGGTTGAAAAGTCGAGTCATCGGGTCGCGGACTGAATTTTCATAGGATAATTCATAGGCCTGACGTGAGGCTTTGTAGCGCTTGAAAATATCAGACATGAGCACGATCATCACGGCCATTGCGCTAAGGCACTCCAGGCCTCTGGCGAGATACCATCCAGCGGAGTCTATATGCGTGTACTTCAGCATAATGATGACACTTAACAGATTGCTCAGGGCAACCAGTGACATACTTACCCAAAACTGTGTTTTTAGCCGGGTTAATTTTGCCCCTAACAACATAATGCTGGTCCACAATATGATCAGGATATAAATAAAACTCCCACGCCAGGGGCGCAACCATTCGAATGTATCTGTATCAACTAACTGAAAGGCGATTGGCGTAACGCGAATGGAATAGAGGGTAGCCATTACCAGGTGCACTACGCTCCACACGTAAGTTGCATAAATTATTGTTTTGCTGCATTTTCCTTTTTTATGCTTGAATCTGTACAGATAATATGTAGCAAAAAACAACCCCGTAATTAACATATTTCTCATAAAATATAAAACAGCAATGTCGTTGTAGATAACACCGGGGAGGCCGTTTTTATAAAAATAAATATAGAGGGCAAGAAATAAAAAAAGACCCGAGCAATAGAATGCGCAGGCCAGGGGTAAAAGATATTTTTTGCGCCGATAACTCATGTAATTCATCGTCATAAAGCACCCAGTCTGAATGTGCAATACACCAGCAAAGGTTGCAATAACCGGGTAAAAAGAGAGGCTATAACGCTGATTACTAAAAGGGATATACCAAAGAAAAATGGATGTCGTTAGGGACAGGAGTAAAAAAAAAGTTAAATTCTTTCTGTGAATGTTTATTTGTGTTGTATTCATGATTTTTATGTATATAAAACAGCGCTATATTTCGGCTATCTTCTCAGCTTTGTATTTTGTCTTTTTGATTTTTATTGCTGTTGATTTTGACTGGCAGGAAAAGTCAGGGAGGAATTGGTATTAAAAAAACGATAAAAAACAGATTTGTTTTTTTATATAAGGAGTTGCGCAATGAGTTCTTCATTGCGCAAGACTATTTAACGTATTGTGCGGATGGCGTTAATCAACCCCTTAACGCCTTTTTCAAGTTTGGAACGTGGACATCCGGCATTGAGGCGCACAAAACCGCGTCCTTCTTCTCCGTATGTGTATCCGGGCATGATGGCGACTTTCTGC
Organism: Citrobacter sp. B72; assembly: GCF_016894305.1. NCBI lineage: Bacteria > Pseudomonadati > Pseudomonadota > Gammaproteobacteria > Enterobacterales > Enterobacteriaceae > Citrobacter > Citrobacter sp. B72. Next base: position 2,630,532 of record NZ_CP069801.1, on the reverse strand, counting down.
TGATGGATGAGTGCTTCCTGCAGTGCGTGGTCATCAAGGTTGAGTGGACGCAAGTCAATCCATGCCAGATAGGTGGATTGCGGAACCTGCCAGTTCAGTTCGGGGAATGCGTCATTCAGTTCGTGCGCGATGTAATGCAGGTTACTGGCAAGATAATCCCGCAGCGCATCAAGCCAGCTAGCGCCCTGTTGGTAGGCTGCGATATGTGCGCTAAGCGCGAGCACTGCAGGTGAGGAAAGACCATCCCGACCCTTTAACGCACTGAGGTAATCGTTGCGACTTTGCTCATCCTCAATAATCCCGTAAGCCCCGGTTAATGCCGGAATATTGAAGCTCTTTGAACCGGAGGTGAACAGCGCCCAACTGTCGCGTGCGACGTTACTCCACGGGATGTGCGGCTGGTCTGCCCATACCATATCCATATGGATCTCATCAGAAATGACTTTTACACCGTGGCGCTGACACAGTTCCGCCATGGTTTCCAGTTCATCGCGCGTCCATACCTTACCGGTTGGGTTGTGCGGGCTGCAAAGCAGGAGAATTTTGCTTTCAGGCCGGGACAGGGCTTTCTCTAGTGCAACCATGTCGCAAAACCAGCCGTCAGCGCGTTTTTCAAGTCCGACAGCGCATACCTGGCGCTGATTACCTTTAATCGCTTTGTAAAACGCGTCGTAAGCTGGCGTATGAATGACCACCGCATCCCCTGCTGAGGACCACTGGCGGATCAGCTCCGACACCATATAGATGACCGAGGGGCCATAAACCAGCGATTGAGGATCAATTTGGGTATTATGACGCGAGAGAAACCAGTGGCTAATCGCCGCCAGAAATTCATCATTTTTCCAGCGACTGTAACCTAACACGCCATGTGACAGGCGCTGAGTCAGCGCCTCCAGAATGCAGGGGGCGGTGGCAAAATCCATATCGGAGATGGTGAACGGCAGCAGGTCGGCTGAACCAAAACGGTCGGCAACGTAATCCCACTGGGTACACCAGGTACCATGCCTGTCCACAACTTTTGAAAAATCAAACATATTATTGTCCTTAAGCCTGTACGGTGTTCATCAGAACTGCGATCTCGTCTTTCACTGACTGGACCTGCGGACCAATAACAACCTGAAGATTATGCTGATTGAGTTGCACTACGCCAATGGCGCGATTGTCCTTCAGTGCCTGTACGTTCACAAGCGACATATCCTTCACTGACAAGCGCAGACGGGTAATGCAGTTATCAAGGCTGACAATGTTTTCCGCACCGCCCAGCGCCGCCAGAATGGCAGGGACGTTGTAACCGGATTTACTCGGTGCTCCCGCCATGACTTTTTCGATATTGCTGGCAATTTCGACGTCCCGACCCGGGGTCTTGAGATTGAAGCGTGTGATGGCGAAACGGAAGATCACGTAGTACACCGCGAACCAGATCGCAGCTACGACAGGGACCAGATACCACTTGGTAGAGAGTCCGTGCAGAATGCCGAATACCACAAAGTCAATCAGGTTACCGTCCGTGTTACCGATGGTGACGCCTAACACAGCCATCACGGTGAAACCAAGACCGGTCAGCAGGGCGTGGATTACATACAAAACAGGGGCAACGAACAGGAATAAGAACTCGAGTGGTTCGGTTGTACCGCCGATCACGCAGGCAATGAGACCAGAAATTAACAGCCCTTTAATTTTATGACGATTTTCAGGGCGAGCACAGTGGTACATAGCGAGCGCTGCCCCCGGCAAACCCCCGAGGAACGCCGGCATTTTACCCTGCGACAGGAAGCGGGTTGCGCTTTCAGAGAAACCTTGTGTTGTCGGGCAGCTCAGTTGAGCCTGGAAAATAGTCAGTGCGCCGCTCACGCTGTGACCGCAGACTTCCTGCGTGCCGCCAGCTTCGGTGAAGCGAATGAGCGCCACCAGAATATGATGCAGACCAAACGGCAGCAGCAGACGTTCACCGGTACCAAACAGCATTGGACCAAATTCGCCCGCGCTGTTGATGATGTGGCCGAGCCCGTTAATGCCCATGGCGAAAACCGGCCAAACCAGGGGAATGACCAGGCCGACCAGTCCCATCACCACCGAAGAGATAATTGGTACAAAGCGGGTACCGCCGAAGAACGCCAGTGCATCCGGCAGGCGAATGTTGTGGAAACGTTCATGCAGCATCCAGACGATGATCCCGGCAATAACAGCGCCGAGGATCCCTGTGTCGATCGACTGGATCCCCAGGATATTCTGCACGTTGTTGGCCTTCAGGATCGCGGCATCGGTGGTAGGCAAGATACCTTTCGCGGTTAACCAGAAGTTGACGGCAAGGTTCATCACCGCATAACCAACAAAACCGGCAAATGCCGCTACGCCTTTGTTCTCGCGGGCCAGGCCGAGAGGTATGGCAATACAGAACATCACCGGTAAGAAGCTAAACGCAAATGAGCCTACTTTGCTCATCCAGGTAAAAATAGCCTGCAGTACCGGATTACCCAATGCCGGAATCAGCGTTAAGACATCATGACTACTTAACGAGCTGCCGATCCCTAACATGATCCCGCAGAATGAGAGCAGAGCCACGGGCAGCATAAAGGTTTTGCCCAACTGCTGGAAAAATTCCCATAACGTAATTTTTGGTGTGGTTCTCGTCGTCATCAAACGACTCCTCGTAAAAGCTAGCTGACTAATGATGGCGAGAAGATAAAACGTTTTACCTAATTTTAGTGCGGTATAAATCACATTATCGAACGATAATAGGGCGTATAAATATAAGTGATTGATAAAACGTTTTATCCGTCACGTTATCAGGGAGTTTTCCGTTTTTATGGCTATAGCCAAAAAAATAACCATCCATGATGTTGCGCTGGCCGCGGGCGTTTCGGTTAGTACCGTCTCATTGGTGCTCAGTGGAAAAGGCCGTATTTCATCCGCGACCGGCGAACGGGTGAATGCCGCGATTGAGCAACTGGGGTTTGTGCGTAATCGCCAGGCATCAGCGCTGCGTGGCGGCCAGAGCGGGGTAATTGGTTTGATCGTGCGCGACCTTTCCACCCCGTTTTACGCCGAGTTGACAGCGGGTCTGACGGAAGCATTAGAAGCGCAGGGGCGCATGGTTTTTTTATTACATGGTGGCAGAGATGGCGAACAGCTGGCGCAGCGTTTCGCTATGCTGCTTAATCAAGGGGTTGATGGTGTGGTGATCGCCGGGGCTGCCGGCAGTAGCGACGACCTTCAACAACTGGCCGCCGATAAGGGGATTCCGGTAGTGTTTGCGTCTCGGGCCAGCTACCTGGATGACGTTGACACCGTCAGGCCTGACAACATGCAGGCAGCGCAATTGCTGGTTGAACATCTGATACGCCATGGGCATCAGCGCATCGCGTGGTTGGGGGGGCAGAGTTCTTCATTGACCCGTGCAGAGCGTGTCGGCGGCTATTGTACGACATTGCTAAAGTATGGTTTACCGTTTCATAGCGACTGGGTGCTGGAGTGCTCATCCAGCCAAAAGCAGGCCGCAGAGGAGGTGACTGCGCTGTTACGTCGTAACCCAACGATCAGCGCAGTGGTGTGCTACAACGAAACCATAGCCGTTGGCGCCTGGTTTGGCCTGATGAGAGCAGGGCGTCAGAGTGGTGAAATTGGCGTAGATCGCTACTTCGAACAGCAGATCTCGTTAGCCGGGTTTGCCGATGTAGCGGAAAATGCACTGGACGATATCCCCATTATTTGGGCCTGCACGCCCGCGCGTGAAATGGGTTATACCCTTGCTGAGCGCATGCTACAGCGCATTGGGCACGATGATGGTCATTCACGTAACTTAACGCTTTCCGCCCGGCTGGTGGTGGCAAAATAAAAAAGGCCCGATAAACACACGGTTATCGGGCCTGTTGTCACGCGTATTTACTGTTGCGGAATAGCCGGGACATCCGGCTCGCCGAGAGAAGGCATACCGAACATACCAACAAACTCATCCAGCGACATTTTTTGTCCGTTTAACGTAACCTGGCCGTTTGCATATTGCAGGCTGGAGCCGATGACGTTGTCCTGCATCGTTGTAATACGGAACATCTGACCCATTGCCGCCAGGCCATTCACCTGTTGCTTCGCCAGATCGGCCGCTTGCTCCTGCTGATAGCCTTCAATTTTGGCAATCTGCGTCATGAACTCAGTCGCCATATCAACCGGAATCGTCAGCTTAGCATCCAGTGATTTGACCGAACGATCCACTTCCTGAGCCAGCGTTTGTGGTTCCTCAGTATTTGCTGTCGGATCTTTTAGCAGCAGTGACAGATTAAATGCGGTTTCACCTTTTGCATTTTTCCAGCTCAGCGGGGCAATGGTGATAGCCGGCTCGCCTTTCATCAGAATCGGCAGCGCATTGAAGAAGGCTTCAGTGACTTTTTGCTGATAAAGCTCAGGATTTTGTACCACATCAATCTGCGCCATCAGTGCCTTGGTTTGGGCACTATATTGCTGACTGAACTGGTGTAGTGCTTCACCGTCAATCTGGCCAACTTTCAGCGTCAGTTTACCGCTACCCATATCCTGACCCTGCAATTTCAGACTGTTCAGCGTGTAATCCAACTGGCTGTTGACAGTTTTACCGTCGTTGATCAGATCGGATTTACCATCAATACCCATGCCTTCCAGAACCGCCAACTCTTTACCTTCGACGGAAATCGACAGTTTATCGAGTGACAATTTCTGGTCGCCGATGCGCTCACCAAAGCTGGCAATACTGCTGGAACCCTCAGTTTTCAGGTTATTGAAAGTCATTTGTACTTTCTGGTCATACTCGTTGACCGCATTGACCACACCGCTTTGCGCATTGCCTGTCAGCGAGACAGCATTACCTTCTTTGTCTGCTGTAAATTGGAATTCCCCGCCGCTGAAGGCTACTTTTTCGTCGCCTTTCTCATAGTTCAGTGGTTTGAGGGAGAGATCGGAACGGGTATCGCCGCTGTAGCTGATACGGGAGTTAATGACAAATGGCGACTCACCTTTGGCAATATCAAACAGCGGTTTGGTAACGTCGTTATTGACCAGCGTCGTTTTCACGGAGGCCATAGCCGGGACCAGATTCAGTGATTTCAGTTGCGCCAGCGGGAATGGACCGTGATCGACGGTTTCATTCAGGACGATACTTTGCCCCGGTTTTAGCCAGGAATCTGCCTGCCCGGCGATTGGTTTCACCACCAATTGCAGTTGGCTATTGAACACCCCGCGCTGGTAGTTTTGATAACTCAGTTCAATGCCCGCCTCAGGGGAGAAACGTTTTAACTGATCGTTTGCCTGTGTCACCATCTCGGCGAGATGCGTTTCAAGTTTCTTACCTGTGTACCAGGCGCCGCCCGTCCAGACGATACCCAGCGCAACCACCACACCCGCAGCTACCAGCGATTTTTTCATTTCGATATCCATAAAATAAAACCAGGCGTTTGAAGACGCCTGGAGGAGTGACATGTCTTTAACACACTACAGCTTAGCAAGAGTTGTTAAAAATATCAGTATCTTGCTATAGCTTGTTATAAACCCGGGCTAAACGACCTGCGCCACTGATGTTAACCGGCGATTCATTCGCGCCAATAAAGGCCGATTCACCCGGTCGCAGAACCAGACGTTGCTCGCCTTTGCTCAGCACGGCTTCACCCTCGATGCAGAACAAAATGGCCGCACTTTGCTGGCTGATATCTGCGCCACTGGTAGTAAGCTCATGCAGGGAGAACGCAAAATCGTCAACCGGGATTGGGAAGTCCAGTTCACCATCAGATTCAACCGGCGTGGTCAGTAACTGGTTTGCTGGCTTGGCGACAAACTTCACGTTGGCGACCAGTTCCGGGATATCAATATATTTTGGCGTCAGTCCGGCGCGCAGCACGTTGTCCGAGTTAGCCATCACCTCAAGCGCCACACCTTGCAGGTAAGCGTGCGGGGTTTCGGCAAATAAGAACATAGCCTCGCCTGGATTGAGTTTCACCACATTGAGCAGCAGCGGGGAGAAAAGCCCACTGTCGTTCGGGTAGACGTCAGCGATCAGACGGATGGTTTGCCAGGGTTCACCCTGCTGGCTGTTCAGCGCCGATTTCAGGATCGCTAACGCATTGGATTTCTCCTCATCCTGCATATTCAGCAAGCTGGCGAAAAGATAGCTCAGACGTTCCGCACTCGGCTCTTCCAGGAAATGTGCAATAGCCGGATGTGCGGCGGAAACGGGTTGTAACAATGCAACAATGTCAGAGAACTCGCGGAATGCGTTCATCGCCAGGAAAGGCGTCAAAGCAAATACCAGTTCTGGTTTGTGGTTAGGATCTTTGTAGTTGCGCTCGGCGGCATCCATCGGGATCCCCGCGGCGTTTTCTTTGGCAAATCCAATTTCAGAATTGTGTTTGTTAGGATGAACCTGAATCGAAAGCGGTTGAGCAGCGCAGAGTACTTTAAACAGGAAGGGCAGTTCACCAAAACGTTGCGCTACGGCTTCGCCTAGCAGTGCGGATTTATCGTGCTCGATAACGTCGCGCAGAGCAACCGTCTGACCGTCAGCGCCCAGAACCTGCGAACTGCTTTTCGGATGCGCGCCCATCCACAACTCAGCCATCGGTTGCTGAGTGGGGTTGGCAATGCCATAGAGTTCCGTTAACGCCGTTTTACTTCCCCAGGCGTAGTTCTGCACTGAGTTGATGAGTTTTTGCATTATCAAGCCCTGTTTCAATGTTGAATTTTCTACGGCTATTAAACCAAGAAACCCTGAGGGAAGTAACCTGCACATGTAAAAAGTCGTACTTGTCTCAGTTTTTGTTAAAAAAATGTGTAGGATATGGTGACTCGCTTTTAATACCCTGAGTAATTCCGGTTGCAGAAAGCTCTTCCTTCTACAACCGGATCTGCGGCAGGGAAGCAGGGCAATGGAACATCTGCCCAGAGAATAACCAGACCGAGCAGTAAGTGAGAGCACAATGTCAAACAAACCCTTTCATTATCAGCATCCTTTCCCCCTCAAAAAGGATGATACCGAATACTATCTGCTGACCAGCGACTATGTCTCTGTTGCCGAATTTGAAGGGCAGGAGATTGTTAAAGTTGCACCGCAAGCCTTAACCCTGCTGGCTCGTCAGGCCTTTCATGATGCGTCGTTTATGCTGCGTCCCGCACATCAACAGCAGGTAGCTGATATTCTGCGCGACCCGGAGGCCAGCGAAAACGACAAATATGTGGCCCTGCAATTCCTGCGTAACTCTGACATCGCGGCAAAAGGCATTTTGCCGACCTGTCAGGACACCGGAACTGCGATTATCGTGGGTAAAAAAGGTCAGCGTGTCTGGACCGGTGGGGGTGATGAGGAGGCGCTGGCACGAGGCGTCTATAACACCTACATCGAAGACAACCTGCGCTATTCACAAAACGCCGCGCTGGATATGTATAAAGAGGTGAACACCGGTACCAACCTGCCAGCACAAATCGATTTGTATACCGTCGACGGCGATGAATACAAATTCCTGTGTATTGCCAAAGGCGGTGGTTCGGCGAACAAAACCTATCTGTACCAGGAAACCAAAGCGCTGCTAACACCGGGCAAATTAAAAAATTACCTGGTTGAGAAAATGCGTACGTTGGGCACTGCGGCTTGTCCGCCGTATCATATCGCGTTCGTAATCGGTGGAACATCGGCAGAAGCCACGCTGAAAACGGTCAAACTGGCTTCTGCAAAATACTACGACGAACTGCCGACAGAAGGTAACGAACATGGTCAGGCATTCCGCGATGTAGAGCTGGAAAAAGAGCTGCTGATTGAGGCGCAGAATTTGGGGCTTGGCGCGCAGTTTGGTGGGAAGTACTTCGCGCATGATATCCGCGTGATCCGCCTGCCGCGTCACGGCGCGTCGTGTCCGGTTGGCATGGGTGTTTCTTGCTCAGCCGATCGAAATATCAAAGCCAAGATCAACCGTGAAGGTATCTGGATCGAAAAACTGGAACATAATCCTGGCAAATTTATACCGGAAGAGCTGCGCCAGGCGGGAGAGGGCGAAGCGGTACGTGTTGACCTCAATCGTCCGATGAAAGAGATTCTGGCTCAGCTTTCCCAGTATCCGGTTTCCACACGTCTGTCGCTCAACGGTACAATTATCGTTGGCCGTGATATTGCGCATGCGAAACTGAAAGAACGTCTGGATAACGGCGAAAGTTTGCCGCAGTATGTTAAAGATCACCCGATCTATTACGCAGGTCCGGCAAAAACGCCGGAAGGTTATGCCTCTGGTTCGCTGGGTCCAACCACTGCCGGACGTATGGACTCGTATGTTGACCAGCTTCAGGCCGCTGGTGGGAGCATGATTATGCTGGCGAAAGGCAATCGCAGCCAGCAGGTGACCGATGCTTGCCATAAACATGGCGGCTTCTATTTGGGTAGTATTGGCGGCCCCGCCGCGGTACTGGCTCAGGGCAGTATCAAGGGCCTGGAGTGCGTGGAATACCCGGAACTCGGGATGGAAGCCATCTGGAAAATTGAAGTAGAAGATTTCCCGGCATTTATTCTGGTAGATGACAAAGGCAACGATTTCTTCAAGCAAATTCAGACGTCGCAGTGCGCACGCTGCGTTAAGTAACGTCAGCCGCCCTTCGGGGCGGTTTTTTTTACCGCACGAACCACCAAACGACAGTTTTATCCTCGTTAATACTCATAAGACCAATGCAAATGGGCAATGTCGAAACATAACCTAATCAACTGTTAATGTAAGGAGCAGGTAATGGTAACGGTACGCCGCGAGAATGATTCAATGGGGGCGATTGATGTTCCTGCCGATAAGCTTTGGGGCGCGCAAACCCAACGTTCGCTGGAGCATTTTCGTATCTCTACGGAGAAAATGCCGGTCTCGCTGATCCATGCGCTGGCGCTGACGAAACGCGCCGCGGCAAAGGTTAACCAGGATCTGGGGCTGCTGGCGGAGGATAAAGCCAGGGCTATTATGCAGGCTGCAGATGAGGTGTTGGCAGATAAACACCGCGATGAGTTTCCACTGGCCATCTGGCAAACCGGCTCAGGCACGCAAAGCAATATGAACATGAACGAGGTGCTGGCAAACCGGGCCAGCGAATTGCTGGGCGGCGTGCGGGGGATGGAGCGAAAAGTACACCCCAACGATGATGTCAATAAAAGCCAAAGCTCGAACGATGTCTTCCCGACCGCAATGCACGTTGCCGCACTGCTGGCGCTGCGTAAATCTTTGATCCCAAAATTAAATGTGTTGACTAAAACGCTCAGTGATAAGTCCCACGCTTTCGCCGATATCGTTAAAATTGGTCGTACACATCTGCAAGATGCAACTCCACTTACGCTTGGCCAGGAGATTTCCGGCTGGGTAGCAATGCTTGAACATAACCTCAGACACATTGAAAACAGTTTACCGCATGTAGCAGAACTGGCGTTGGGGGGAACCGCGGTAGGTACCGGACTGAACACTCATCCCGAATACGCCCGCCGGGTCGCGGATGAACTGCGGGTCATTACCTGCGCGCCGTTCGTTACCGCTCCGAATAAATTTGAAGCGCTGGCCACCTGCGATGCCCTGGTTCATGCCCACGGAGCGCTAAAAGGACTGGCAGCGTCGCTGATGAAAATCGCCAACGATGTACGCTGGCTGGCATCTGGCCCGCGCTGTGGTATTGGCGAAATTTCAATTCCGGAAAATGAACCGGGCAGCTCGATCATGCCGGGTAAAGTCAATCCTACCCAGTGTGAAGCGCTGACCATGCTTTGCTGCCAGGTGATGGGTAACGATGTCGCCATCAATATGGGCGGGGCGTCAGGTAACTTTGAGCTCAACGTCTATCGACCGATGGTCATCCACAACTTCCTGCAGTCGGTACGCCTGCTGGCGGACGGTATGGAAAGCTTCAATGAACATTGCGCGATGGGAATCGAGCCCAACCGTGAACGAATAGATCAACTGCTCAATGAGTCGCTGATGCTGGTGACCGCGCTCAACACCCATATCGGTTACGATAAAGCGGCTGAAATTGCCAAAAAAGCGCATAAAGAAGGGCTGACGCTAAAAGCCTCCGCTCTGGCGCTGGGATATCTAACCGAAGCGGAGTTCGACAGCTGGGTACGTCCGGAACTGATGGTTGGCAGCATGCGGCCAGGCAGTTAATCCGCAACGTACAGGTGCAGCCGGGGAATAATCAATCTCAACGGCTGCGCCTGAGGTTTAAAACGATGTTGAACGTTATCGGCATCGTAATTCAGTAACTCGCCGATATCCGGTACGGTCATACCGTTGTCGTTATTAAGCAGTGCAATTAGTGGTGTCGGGCAGGCATATTGCACCTGTTTTTGCTCTCCTTTGTACCAGACTCGGGCAATAGGCTGCACTTTTACCGGTCTTTTAATTTTCAGGCGGGCCTGCTGCGGTAAGGCGGCGATATCCTGATATTCGCGTTCAAGCTTCGCCTGCCATTCTTCACGTGTCCAGGGATGTACGCTGCGCGGTGAGGTCAGGCTTTTTTCCAGTTGCTGCAGTACTTCATCGCGTTTCAGGTTTTTAATAATGTGCTTGTTAGCCCAGCCGAATCGGAGGGTGGCAGGATCTCTGACAACGGTGAGCGTGCGATAGGCATTCAGTGTAATCAGCCCCGGCAGGTGGCGATGCACCCATTCGAAACGTGCTGCCGGCGCCAGCCCTGATTCTACTGTAACAATGCGCTCGAAGGTGGTTTTCAACTGGTTTATACGCTGGACTTGTTCTTCCAGAGCACATTGCCCCGCATTATCAACCTGGTAGCACAATACACCCGGTAGGCGGACGGCCGCTTTGCTGCTGCGGTTTTCGGACTGCTGTTGAATAAACAGGTGACGGTAATGACGCAGTGCCAGCGCTTCAGCCTCTTTGCCTAAATGCTGCTTAACATCAATGTTTTGCAGAGGGGCATGCTCTGCCTCTTTGACCACTTCCGGTAACGAGAATACGCGGGCAATAAGCAGCGTCTGCTGCAACAGGTTTTCGTTCAGAAGCGCCAGTTCTTGTTCCATCTGGCGAAAGGTGCCGTTCAGGCGGTCAACGAGATCGTAACGGGCCATAGATTTACCATTTTAGTTACAACATACTTTTTTTTATAACACAACATCCACCACGTGGCCACCGAGCAGAATAGGTCAGGCAGCCGAAATTTCAGGAATGTTATGCCAGACGGGCCAACGGAAAGTAAACCGGGCACCGCCAAGTTCACTTTTATCACAGACGACCGTCCCTCCCATAGCCAACGCTATTGAGTGGACGATGGCTAACCCAAGCCCACAACCCCCGGTCGCCCGATCACGGCTGGGGTCAAGGCGTACAAACGGTTCAAAAATCTGTTCGCGAGCGTCTGGTGCAATGCCGGGGCCGTCGTCTTCCACTACCAGCGTGGCTTGATTGCCGTTCAGCAGCAGACTGGCTTGCACTGTAGACTGGCAATAGCGCAGGGCATTGTTCAGCAAATTATCCAGGACCCGCTCCATCAGGCGCATATCCAACGCGCCGTAGTCGCCAGTTTCGAGATGACGTAAGTGCACCTCACGGTCAGGATTCACGCTTTGCACATCCTCCAGATGGGTGGTTAACCAAGCAGGCAAGTCCGGTACACTGAGCTTCAGTTCATTTTGCGGGCGATCCAGGCGGGCGTAGGTCAGTAACTCTTCGATCAACGCTTCCAGTTGGCCAATATCACGATTCAGAGCCTGAGATTCCTGCTCGGTGAGGTTATCACTCATTTCCAGCCGGTAACGTAAACGTACCAGCGGGGTACGAAGCTCATGGGCAATACCATCGATGAGCTGTTTTTTACTGGCGATCAGCGCATTGATATTGTCGGCCATTTGGTTAAACGCTACGCCCAGGCGCTCAAAGCTGGAACCGCTGTCAAAATGAAGGCGTTCACTCAGATGACCTTCACCAAAACGTTGTGCGGCGGATTCGAGTCTGAGCATTTCCTGCCAGTGCGGGCGCATCCAGATCAGTACCGGGAAGGCCAGTGAGATAGCAATAAACGCCATCAGCGCGATGTCCAGCAAGCGCATTTGATGGAGAAAATAGAGGTAGGGAACCGGACCGACGGCCAGCACATAATGGCTGCGAGGAATGCGTTGAATAAAGGTGTATTGATCGTCAAGTGCCACAATATCGCCTTCGCGCAAACGCTGCATGGTTGGGGCATCCAGTGTGTACTTATTCAGCGGTTCAACGCGCAGGTCAAATGAGAGGTTTAAATCCATCTCCTTCAGCGTCTTACCCCAGTCGCGTGGCGGGATTTCACGTAGTTCACTGCGCATCAGGTACAACGAGCTTTTCATCAAATCGTCGAGCGACTGTCTGCCTGCGCGTTCTGCGGTGAATTTGTATACCAAACCGACCAACAGGGTCATCACCAAAAAGCAGACAAACAGCAGGAGGTAAAACTGCACAAACAGTTTCTTCATAAAAAATCACCGAACGCTCAATAAGTTAGCGAGTGCACGTGTCCCTCAGGGGAAAAAAGTGGGCACAGCGGTATCCGCCGATGCGTGGGTTCAGAAAGGTTCTCCGATCACCATCCGGCGTGCTTGTCCACGCAGAGTACACTGTATATCTCTTTTCTGCATTCTTATGGCTCCTACGGGCGCGGAATGACCTTTCGCTGGATCACGCATTGCTTTCTACGCTGTAAGTTAATCAAAATCGGGATGGGGTTGTTCTGGCGTATGTCACGACCGCACCTAAAAGGTTACTTCGTTTCTCAACGTAGATGGTGTTGTTATATTCGTAGTTCCCTTCGGGATAGCAAATTCTGATGTTAGTCCCGAGATCCGGATCGTCAACATCAGCCCCCGAACAGCTTTTAGAACTTCCTGTAGCATAGACGTATGTGGCGGTATAGGACGAGGGGACACCCGGAATGAACCAGGTTATCGCCATAACCATGATCACTGAAAACAGCACCATGGCAATGCTGATGCCACCAAATAATTTCAGATAGGTTTGGAAGGGACTTTTTTTCATTATCCCATTACCTACCAGAAATAAGGTAATTAACAATGACACTGCCAGAGAAATAAGCATGAGGTATTTGGATGTGAGCGGGTAGAGAAATGTCGCTCTGTATATCGTTACCTTCCACCAGTAAAAGAGAAATATTGCGCCGAGAGATGAGACGGTAACAAAAAACAAATATGGATATGAGTATTTTCTCATCCTTGTGACTCCAGAACAATTTCTCCATTTGGGTTTAATAAATTACCATTTGTTTTGAATAATGAAAACGCCTCTCTTGTTTGAATTGTTAGGTACGCCGCAGACCAGAGAATTTGCGCTATCTTTGGGGATATAGGTATAATAAAAAAATGGATATTCTCACCCGTGGCAGGGATGACTGACCTTGCGTATAATGCGTGCCTATACTTCCTGAAAAGTGCTGTGACTGAAAATATGAATCTCAATCGCTGCTGTTATTCGCTACTCATTTTCGCAGCGGTCGGCTGCATTTTCACCGCTTATCCTCTTGTTATATGGTTTCTACTCGCCAACGTTTTGACGTTGCTGTTATACGGCGTGGACAAAATGGCGGCACGCAAGGACTGGCGCAGAGTGCCGGAATCCACATTGCTGGTGTTTGGCGTTGTGGGCGGGTGGGGCGGCGCGATAGCGGGTCAACAAATCTTTCGCCATAAAACACAAAAGCAGCCTTTCAAAACCTACTTCATTATCAGTGTTATAGTGAGTATTTCTGTGATGGGCATGATTTATAAGCTATATCCATTTTTACTCTCCTGAGCATGGTTGGTGAATAAACTGCCGGTTTATTTGAGGCAGGAAATATATTTTTCACCTGAACGGCGCACAATTTCATCGGCATTTTGCGTAATATCTTTACCTTCAAATGCGCCGTAAAGTTGCTTAAATTTCACTGTTCTCAGGCGTTGGATGATGTCGCTGACGGTGGCGGCTGGCAACGGTAGCATATTGGGGTAGCTCCACATAAATGAGACTGCATGGGCACCTGGTGTAACTTGAACGATGTCGCCAGAAAGCACGACGCCTTCGTCACGCGCCCAGTGCAGGACGCAGCCGCCAGCAAAGTGCCCGCCGAGACGTATCATCGTGACGTCACGGGTTAACTCAATGGTGTCGCCATCCCAGAATCTAATCCACGGGCTGTCACGCATTACCCACCCTCTGTCGCTGGCATGAAGGTAAATCGGCGCGTTAAATTCCGCAGCCCAGTCCTGCATGGTGGTGTAGTAATGAGGATGCGAAATCGCGATAGCCTTAAGGCCGCCAAGGGACGTTATTAGCGTTTTTGTGGCATCGTCGAGCGTGGCAATGCAGTCCCACAGAATATTTCCTTCTGGGGTACGCACAAGAAACGCGCGCTGATCAATTGCAAAATCAGGAACGGTGCGGATGCTGAGGAGAGTACTGTCGTGTTGCTTCCACTTATTTGTATGCGATGCACACAGGGTGTCAAAATCGATCCATTTCTGCCCGCTTGTGGGGACATATTGACGTTCATCCAGGCAGATATCGCAATGTTCCGGATGGGCGCCAGTTACCTCATAGGATGTTCCACAGGTTTTGCATAACGTGATCATCGTGTCCTCCTCATATACCGAACACAGTCAGCATGGCACACAGATACACAAGGATGTGCCTGTTAGTGCTCTACCCGATAAGTCAGTGATGATGGAAGTGGGGGTTGTGGCTCAACCAAAAGAAAACAGGAATAATGCCGACACGGATCCTTTTGATTACCATCTTCCAGAGAAAAATGAGGATATTGTTTGGAAAATCGTCTGTTCAACACCTGGCTCAACCGTTGGGGGCTCACTCCAGATGGTGAACCGTTTGAAACTCACACATCGCAGCTTTTGCCTGTGGTGGTGGTCAAGAACGGTCAGAAAGCCATACTAAAGATCACCGACGATGACAGTGAACGGATCGGCTGTGAACTCATGGTCTGGTGGAACGGAAATGGCGCAGCGAAAGTACTTGCTCATGCAGTAGGGGCGATTCTGCTGGAACGTGCGACAGGGACAGGGTCTTTAGCGGACATGTCCTGGACTGGCAACGATGCGCAGGCCTGTCGCATTATTTGCCATGCTGCCAGTAGACTCCATCTCTCCCGAAATGCGTCTACGCCTGCGTTAACACCTCTGCACCATTGGTTTCGCGATCTGGCGCCTGCCGCGAAAAAGCATGGCGGTATCCTGACGCGTTGTGATTCGGTGGCAAACGTACTGCTATCTTCACCCCATGATGAAGTCGTATTACATGGCGATCTACACCACGGCAATATTCTTGATTTCGGAACGAGAGGATGGCTGGCTATCGATCCCAAAGGGCTGGTGGGCGAGCGTGGCTTTGATTATGCCAATATCTTTACTAACCCCGATCTTGCCGAACCTACCAGACCTGTCGCCATTGAGCCGGAAATATTCACGCAACGAGTCAACATTGTGTCTGAAATCGCCAGAATTGAACGGCAGCGTTTACTGATGTGGATTGTTGCCTGGTGTGGGTTGTCGTCCGTCTGGTTTCTGCAAGAGGGTGACAGCGCAACGGTACCTCTGCGTATTGCGGAGCTAGCGATGGCAGAACTTGCTTCAGGTGGTAATCAATTTTGATCTACGACACTGGGTTAGTAATTCTTAAGAGTTATCATTAGCCTGGTAAACGTTGTATTAATCAATCAATGAACGGCGGTGTGGTGTGTTGTTGAGCGAAAATTTGACAGGCCGGAAACAATGAACGCATTGTTTTCATTATTAAAAAAACGCCCGAATATTCTTTTGTTGATGGTCTTACTCATCGGGGCAAACATCGTAGCGTGGCTGTGGGCTTTCACCGCGTTTCGCAACAACACTTCCTTACTGGCACTGAGTCTGATTGCGTGGTGCTATGGTTTGCGCCATGCCGTTGATGCCGATCATATCGCCGCGATAGACAGCGCGACGCGTAAACTCATGCAGCAGAAAAAACGTGCTCTGACAACGGGGGCCTGGTTTTCTCTGGGACACTCTACCATTGTGGTGCTGGCCAGCATTGGCATTGCGTTAACTACCAGCGTGTTTAAGCAACATATGGCATGGTTTCAGAATGTCGGCGGTCTGATAGGAACTACGGTTTCTGCCGTATTTTTGCTGATTCTGGCTACCATCAATCTCATTATTTTCTGCCAGGTCTGGAAGGCATTCCGCCATCTTAAACGCACCGGTACTTACGATGGCACCACGGAAGACATTACAGTTTCAGGCCCCCTAAACTGGCTTTTCCGCTCAGCGTTTCGGCTGGTAGGTAAAGACTGGCATATGTATTTTGTCGGCTTTCTGTTTGGTCTGGGTTTTGATACCGCCACTGAAATTTCTCTGCTGGGAATTTCTGCTTCAAGCGCGTCCAGCGGCATGTCAGTTTGGTCAATTCTCGTATTCCCGGCACTGTTTACCTGCGGTATGGCGTTAATTGATTGTCTCGACAGTATTCTGATGGTTGAGGCCTACGGATGGGCGTTCAATAAGCCGCAACGTAAGCTCTATTACAATATGACCATTACCAGGACTTCCGTGATTGTTGCGCTATTTATTGGCGGGCTGGAGGCGCTGGGACTTCTCTCTGACGCGTTTTCGCTTCAGGGGGGGTTGTGGGATACCGTCAGCAATTTGAGTGACCATATGGGGAATGTTGGTTTTGCGATTATTGGCGTCTTTATCGGCTGCTGGATTATCTCCGCCGTAAACTACCGTTGGAAAAAATACGACGGACTGACGTCTAGTTAGTTAGCTATCAATAATAGGGTTAAATAATATTAAGTGACAGTGTAACGCCAGATAATTAATAGGGCCGATCAAAGTGACCGGCCCGGTTGGATTACTTCTGCGGCTCGTCGTCCCAGGCGTGCGGTGCGAACAGATAACCTTTGTTGCGTACCGTTTTGATTCGATAGGGTTCAGTCGCGTTATCGAGCAGTTTTTTGCGTAACCGGGAAATCGCGACATCAACGCTGCGATCCATACCGTCATAACTTACGCCGCGCAGGTTCTTTAGCAACGCATCACGGTCCATAATCTGCCCGGCATGGGTTGCCAACTCCCACAGTAATTCAAAATCAGCGGTGGAAAGAGAGATTTGCTCGCCGCCGAGCAGCACGGAGCGGTTGGTGGGATCGATAGTGAGTGTGCCAAAGCGCAGCGTTGTGTGCGGAGTGATGGTTGCCGCTTGAATGCCTTTAGACTGTGCTGAGTGTTCATTCTGGCGCAGGTGCAGGCGCAGACGAGCCAGCAGTACAGCTGGCGGCGTTGTCTTCAGAATGTAGTCACAGGCACCCATTTCCAGCGCCAGGATATGGTTCATGTCGCTGTCCAGCGAGGTGAGCAGGACAATCGGGCCTTGCCAGCGTCCGCGTAAATCGCGGCAGATAGTCATCCCGTCTTTGCCCGGCAGCATGATATCTAATAACACCAGATCGGGTTGAACATGCAGGATTTTCTCCTCGGCCAAATCACCACGAGGTTCAAGGATAACCTCAATATCATGCCGGGCCAGATAGGCTGCAATCAGTGAGCCAACTTCGGGATCATCTTCAACAAATACGATGGTGTTCATATCATTCATTTTGAATATAAAACGCCAACATACACCGCCCCGGTTTTTCCTTCCATTAATCTTTTCTAAACAAGAACGCTTCCGTTATGCTAGAGGCTGATGTTATTGATGTGTTAAGGCAGAGTGATGGGACTCGTTATAAAAGCGGCGCTAGGTGCGCTGGTGGTGGTGTTGATAGGTTTGCTGGCGAAAACAAAGAATTACTATATTGCTGGATTAATTCCACTGTTCCCGACGTTTGCGTTGATTGCCCACTACATCGTGGCCAGTGAGCGTGGGATCGAGGCGTTACGAACAACCATTGTATTCAGTATGTGGTCGATTATTCCCTATTTTGTCTACCTTGTTTCACTGTGGTATTTCACCGGGTTTATGCGCTTACCCATCGCGCTCGGCGGTGCAGTAGTGTGCTGGAGCCTGAGCGCGTGGTTGCTGATCTTTTGTTGGATCAAACTGCACTAACGCAGATGACGCCCGCCATCAAGGGCAAAACTACGTCCGGTGACAAAACAACTGGTTAGTAGGTAGTCAATTAAATCAATGACCTCTTTTTCACCAGGCGCGGTTTTCATCAGTGATTTGTTTAGTGCCTGCTGGCGATACTCTGCATCGTCGCCCTCGTTAAACAGGATAAGTGAGGGGGCAATCGCGTTCACTTTCACTTCCGGTGCCAGTTTGCGCGCGAACGAGCGGGTCATATTATCCAGCGCCGCTTTGCTGGCAGCATAAGCAATGTGTTTGTCGCTGCCACGCTCCACAACATAATCCGTAAAATGGATGATGTCGCTGGCTGCGTGCCCATGACCGCGTAGCAATCCTTCCAGCGCGTGGTTGAGCAGGTAGGGCGTATTGACGTGGATCTGCATCATGCGTGACAGTACTTCGCTGAGCGGTGTGCCGGGTTTTTCGGCGACCCAGGCGCTGGCATTGTGCACAATGGCGCGCAAGCCATCCGTCTGTGCTTTGACCTCATCAGCAAAGGCCAGCACGCCTTCATCCGTGGAAAAGTCAGCCGGGATACAAATCGCGCCCGCTTCTCGCAGGCCGTCAATGGCAGGATAGTGAGTTCGGTAGCTGACGATAACTGGCTGTTTTTGGTTCAGAAAGTGCCATGCGACAGCGAGGCCGATACGACGACCACCTCCGGTGATAAGAATTGGCAAAGGAGGTTTTTTACCCATTGTTATACTCAGGCTCCATTAAAAACAGCATTTTACAAGAGAAAGGGTGTAAGTGGTGTATGAAACATTGGTGATCAGTGCAAACTCATTTGTACACAGTAGCACACAGGAATAAAGTTGTTGGGGTTTGTTACAGCATCCTGATTTTGCGGTGAGCACATTTTAGTCGGGCTATAGTTGAAGGAGTAATAGAGAGAGGGGGATTAACGTAATAGAATGATTAGTCATTAAAAAAGGGAACCAGAAAACAGGCTCCCCATTGTAGCTACGTTTTCCTAAGCTCTCTCAGTTTATCCATTATTTTATTGAATTCTTCTGTGAACTTTCTGCGATCTCTTTCTTCTGCTTCTTGTAGAATACGTTCTGCTTCAATCCTTCTTGCTTCAATCAATCTTTGTTCTCGTTCTTTAATCTGAATCTTCAATCTCTGTTCAAATTCTGATATGTCGATAGAAGCAACAATCACCGGATTCTCTAGGAGTTGGTAGAGTGGGGAAAATAAATCTGAATACTGATCTACAGCGTCTTCTGGCGGTGGTGAACGATAGAAGGTTAAACCTTTTCTCCATCGTGATAGTTGTGCATAGTTCAGCTTAGGTTTCTTGCCTGTGTCTTCATACGCCTCTTTCACAGCATCTAATACAGCGGCAGGTTTTACGTCCTTGCTTATCTTTAACGCTTCTTTCATTCGGCGTTCTTGTGGCTGTGTGCTGTCTCCGAGTAAGATCAGATTTACGTTCTTCATTGTCTACCCTTAAATGATTAAGGAAGCATGATAATACACACAGCCTCTTGTGTTCAATCTGATGGCTTCCAATTAGGAAAGATAGCTATCATCATCTCTATTGCTTTCTGTTTTGCCCGTGTTGCGGCCTTCTCTGCAAAAGCTTTTAGTTCAGCTTGTGATTCTTCTTCGATACGTTCGACGATACCCGCAAAAATGGCTTTCTGATTGTCCTCAGAAGCGATAGAAGCAATAACCTGATTTTGTTGCTGTGACGCTCTCAGTTCCGCTGTGAGACGGGCAACTTCTTCCTTTAGCTTTTCTTCTGTGCTCTTACTGGGGGACTGCTGAAATCTTGCGGGAATTTCTCCGAGATCATCGGCGAAAAACTTGTTTAACCATCGCTCTTGTAAACGGCAGCCAGCAGATGCATTTAACCATTTGAGGAAAAAACGGAGATTTACATGACCTTCTTTTACAGCAAGGCGTAGCTTTTCTAATTCAATACCACGCTGAACAGAGACACCTGCTTCATTGTTTGGCTTCTTGAATGGTTCAAGATCAATAAGTTTTAGAAAATCTGCTGCTGTTAAAACTGACATAATTATTTCCTCTAAAAAGGCTGGATTGCTCCAGCCTCATTTAGTTTAGATATTCCAATACAAGATGACACTATCACCGAGTTTATCGTTATACACGGTAGTCGCTGGAGTGGCTGGGGTAATCGTTGATGCTGGAACAACGTGAACCACGACAGGAGGATTTACAGGCGTCGCAGGAGTCAGAGGAGTTACGGGTACAACGTGTACGACAACAGGAGTTGGTTGTGGCGGAGTGATATCGGTGATTGTTTTCACTTCACCCGTTTTCAGATTTTCTGCCTTCTCTGCATAGTGACTAGGGCCATATGCCCCAACAGTTGCTATGCCAAGTGAGTTGACTGAAGTTTCGATTGCATAACCATCTTCTTTAGCTACGCCCTTAGAGAAACCATACCCAACAGTCTCATTTCCAACATAACCACGAAGGTGAGTGATTGTGAGATCACCTTCTTTCACCATAACGTTATGAGTACGCATGGTTGGTGCAATCACTGTTGATGCTACACGAGTCAGGTCAGCATTTTTGAGCGCGTGGGTAGTTTTCACTGCGTTGGATACATCGTTGTATGCAGTGACTGTACCAATAGCCTCATCACCTTCTTTAGTGCCGTGAATCGACAGGCCGCCAACGCCTTCAACATAGCTATGATCGGAGAAATGCGTTACATCACCGTTCGTCACGTCAACGGTGTGGGAACGCATTTCAGGCGACACAACAGTTGATGCTGTTTTGGTCACACCATCACGAGTAACTGTTGAGGTACGAACCACACCTGTTTCTTGACTGATTGTGGTTGTCGCAGAATATTGTTCATTAACACCGTTGTAGGCAATGTTTTTAGTGACGACACCATCTTTCACACTGATGGAACGAGTCGTGTTATCTGCAATGGGGTGATCGCTCATATTGATGGAGCCTTTAGAGAATCCTGTGAAGCCACCACCTGCATTCATGCGCTCCGCAAAGTGACCACCAAACGAATGACCACTAAAAGCATGACCAATGTTACCACCATGGCCATGGCCACCAAAATTGTGACCGCCCATACCTCCATGGCCACCGTGACCATGAGCAAAAGCAGACATAGGAAGAACTATTAATACTGCAACCACTGATTTCTTAAACATTTTAAAACTCCATTTAGGATTAATAGGGGGTGTCATCATTAATTCTTTGTTTATCATTTTGTTTGTCCCTCAATGACTAAATGCTGCCGATTACATAATTAATCGATGCAGTAACAGCTATTAATAAACCTTTTTTATTTCCGACATAATTGACGAGGGGAGTGTAGCTGGTGGGACCAGCGCACGGGTTGCATTATCATCAAACACAAATATCAACACAACTGCATGATAAACTCAACACAACATAAAGCACAAATAGTTAATTGTGTGATGATTAATTGTCCTTTTGTTTGTCCATGTATTATGATGTATGTGTGTTCGTGAGGTATTTCTTTTTTATCTTTTATCAATATGAAAAGTGAACAAAAAATTGAGAAGGTTATGATGTGTTTCTGTATGTTATGTTGTGATTCATAAGAAGATAAAGCAGGTGATTGTGACTGACTGTTGCGCCGTAAAGCAGTTTGCGATTGTGAAGTGTAGAAAGAATAACTCGAACTCAATAGGGGGGGATCACACCTTGTGATGAATCATCATCTGGAGAGCTGTGATAAGCGCTTCACACGCAACAACAAATAGTGTGGGGGCAAGCATGAAGGGAGAGCGAGAGCGATTATTTTCGATTAATCAGCGTTAACCATGATATCCCGATAATCCTTTATCAGGATATTCATAGTCTGATATTTTCCGAAGCCAGCGATGGGTATAACGTTAGCCTATCAGCATCCAGGTAGCTGGCACAGCAGCAACAAGCAACAGGCCGATCAGCGCCATCTCCTGGCGTTTTAATACGTTTTCATGCGTGTGCGTTTTACGGGCATAAAGGAAAACCAGCAGCCCTGGCGCATACAACACTACAGACAGCAGCAGATGCATCGGACCTGACGCATACAATAACCAGATGCCATAAATACTCGCGCCGATACCGACAGCCTTATGAATCGGACGGGTGGCAATTTTTAACAGAAATGCGCCGACCAGCAAATAGGGCACCAGAATCATCTCTGAGGCGATTGTCAGTAACGTATTGTAGTCGGAGCCTGTGAGCCAGATTAGCACAAGGCAGATTTGTACACAGATGTTGGTTAGCCACAGCGATGCCGATGGCGCACCCTGTGTATTCTGTCGTGCAAAAATACGCGGAAACGCTTTGTGCGTGGAGGCGAGGAACGGCACTTCTGCAGCCATAATCGTCCAGCTTAAATAGGCACCGCACACGGAAACAATCAGACCCGCGGCAATAATAATTTCGCCCCATGGCCCCATCATTTTAACCATCAGACCGGCCATTGATGGATTGCGGATCTCTGCCAGTTCTGGCCGCGCGACAACGCCGAGGGATAGCAGGGTGACTAACAGGTAAACGCCCAGTGCGGCGAGTACAGCTAACAGCGTGGCGCGCCCAACATCGCGTTTATTTCTGGCGCGGGCAGATACCACCACCGCACCTTCCACACCAATGAAAACCCACAGGGTGATGAGCATGGTGTTTTTGACCTGCTCCCAGACAGGCACGCCCAACGCGACGCCGGTAAAATCGAGAGTAAAGGTGTCGAGCTTAAACAGCATGAACGCCAGCACGATAAAGAGGCCTAGCGGCAGTAGTTTTGCCAGAGTAGCGACCAGGTTAATGCTGGCCGCGGTTTGTACTCCCCGCAACACCAGAAAATGGACTATCCATAACAGTACCGATGCGCCGACAATCGACTGCCAGGTATTACCGTCGCCGAACAGACGTAATTCCGGTGTGTCGGTAAAGAAACTGAGCGCAGAGAAGACGATGACCAGATACGAAACGTTAGCGATAACAGCGCACAGCCAGTATCCCCACGCAGAGCAGAAGCCAATCAACTCGCCGAAACCTTCACGTGCATAGGTGAAGATACCGCCGTCCAGTTCAGGACGGATACGCGTCAGGATCAGCATGGCAAAGGCGAGCAAAAGAATACCCGCACCGGTAATCGCCCAACCAATCAGTAATGCAGCCGGGCTGGCTACTGCCGCCATATTTTGTGGCAGGCTGAAAACGCCAGCGCCGAGCATTGAGCTTAAAACCAGCGCGGTCAGTGCGCTCAGACCCAATTTCTTTTCCATTTGTATCCAGTTACAAAAACGAGAGTGAGAGAATAATTATTTTGGCAAACCGCATAAAAATGGTGAAAGCCACTAAGGCGCGGGATTTTACGGAGAGAAGAGAACGCATGCAATGGGGATAGAGAGATTTGTGACTAATAGTGTGAAAAGTTGTCTTAATACTGCTGTTTTTGTTTTGTCTGGAAACAGAACTGCGCGAAATTATCAGGTCTACAAGGACTGTAGACCTGATAAGGCATTGGGTATTACTTATACAGATCGGCGCTGATCGTCACGTTGTTACCACGTTCTGACCACTGGCGGGTAATGTGATAGTACTTCGCGCCTTTCTTCGCTGCGCGTTTTGCTACCTGATAAGAGACTTCCGTCATGTTGCCGTAGTTACCGGTGAACTTGATGCTGTCGAACGGTACCATCATGGCGGCGGTCGCTTTGTTCAGCTCTTCAACCTTGGTTCCGTCCGGCAACGTGACAGTGTAACGTCCGCCTTTGGTGGATTGCGTTTCGAAGAAGCGGCCAACTTCAGCACTCGGAGAAGCGGTAGTTGCTACGCCCGGGATCTCAACTTTCTTCGCGGCTTCGCCACCTGCTGCTAATGCGGCACGACCAGCATCTGAATCTGCTGGGATCGCATCAGGGCTTTGTACAATGCGTTTTTTAGCATCAGCTTTATAGATGAATGCAGTAATACGCTGGTTGCCGCCCTGGTTGGCATCGACCTGACGCACGATATAGAAGGAGTAAGCACCTTTCTCTTTCGCTGCTTTGGTGATGGCATCGTTTACTTCAGGCTGGCTACGGTAGAAACCTTGCACTGTAACGGTGTCGTAAGGTTCTATCAGAACGGCCTGATCTTTTGGCAATTCCATAACGCCGTTAATGACACGGTTTTTTGACGCTTCCGCTTTTTCAGCGTCGGCTTTATAGACGTCGGCAACAACGCGCCAGTTACCGCCGCTGCCAAAATCTGAGGTATCAACAACATAAAAGGAGGCTGCACCGTCTTTATCTGCACGGCGCGAAACGGCAGCAACCGCATCACCGATAGCATTAAAACGACCGGTGACCACAATGCGGTCATAGGGTTTCAGGGCAGCCGCTTGCTCCGGCGTCAATTCTGTCGCTGCATTTACAGAAAAAGCAGTCGCAGAAATTAGTGCGGACGCCAGGAGAGTGTTCTTAAGCTTCATAAAAATAATCCTTCGCCTTGCGCAAACCAGGTACTGGTATTGTTATTGACTAGAAACGTCGCTGATTATTGCATTTAAATTGTGTCAGTGTCTGCGTCATTTTTCACTCATCGTGTCACGTTAGGTAACAACAGCGATAACATTTTGTGATATGCCGAAAATTTCGGCGTTTGGTGACCAAAACTGATAAAGCAGTTGAATTTCATAAGTTAATTTAATGTTAATCAATTGTTTTTGGCAGGTAGGTAATCATGTTTTGCCGCTTCGCTTGAGCGAATTATCAGCCTTTGCGGGTTATTTTAGGGCATTTTATCTGTCTGAGGTTCGATTCATCTCTATTTTGCGAATTTCATAATAAATACTGTTTTTTGGCGCTAGATCACAGGCGTCATTTTCAGTA
This sequence comes from Citrobacter sp. B72, assembly GCF_016894305.1. Lineage (NCBI taxonomy): Bacteria > Pseudomonadati > Pseudomonadota > Gammaproteobacteria > Enterobacterales > Enterobacteriaceae > Citrobacter > Citrobacter sp. B72. The sequence continues at coordinate 2,605,628 of NZ_CP069801.1, read as the reverse complement.
GGTTATACAGAGTTTGTTACTGTTTTATTTTATTGAGGTAACACTGACCTCTCTCGAGAGTGCGCGCATGCCTCGTGCGAACATTGATAAACCATCATCATAATTACAGATGGAAGGGAACATTATGCGAATTGGCATACCAAGAGAACGGTTAACCAATGAAACCCGCGTTGCAGCCACGCCGAAGACGGTTGAGCAGCTGCTTAAACTGGGTTTCAGCGTCGCGGTTGAAAGCGGTGCAGGTCAACTGGCGAGTTTTGACGATAAGGCGTTTGTACAAGCAGGCGCAGAAATTGTTGATGAAAATGCAGTCTGGCAGTCAGAGATCATCCTGAAGGTCAATGCGCCGGAGGAGGTGGAAATTCCGTTACTCAATCCGGGCACGACGCTGGTGAGTTTTCTTTGGCCCGCGCAAAACCCTGAGCTGCTGCAAAAACTTGCAGAGCGTAACGTGACCGTTATGGCGATGGACTCCGTGCCGCGTATTTCGCGCGCACAGTCGCTGGATGCCTTAAGCTCGATGGCGAACATCGCCGGGTATCGCGCTATTGTTGAAGCTGCACATGAATTCGGTCGCTTCTTCACCGGCCAGATCACCGCCGCAGGCAAGGTTCCACCTGCCAAGGTCATGGTGATTGGTGCGGGTGTGGCAGGTCTTGCGGCGATCGGTGCGGCAAACAGCCTGGGTGCTATTGTGCGTGCTTTTGATACCCGTCCGGAAGTGAAGGAACAAGTGCAGAGTATGGGCGCAGAGTTCCTTGAACTGGACTTTAAAGAAGAAGCGGGCAGCGGCGATGGCTATGCCAAAGTGATGTCCGAAGCGTTCATCAAAGCCGAAATGGAACTCTTCGCCGCGCAGGCGAAAGACGTCGACATTATCGTTACCACTGCGCTGATCCCGGGCAAACCGGCCCCGAAACTGATCACCCGTGAAATGGTCGATTCGATGAAAGCGGGCAGCGTAATTGTCGATCTTGCCGCGCAAAACGGCGGTAACTGCGAATATACCGTACCTAATCAGGTGACCACCACCGAGAACGGGGTGAAGGTTATCGGCTATACCGATCTGCCTGGCCGTTTGCCAACGCAATCTTCCCAGTTGTACGGCACGAACCTCGTCAACCTGCTCAAACTGTTGTGCAAAGAGAAAGACGGCAATATCACCGTCGATTTTGACGACGTGGTTGTGCGTGGTGTCACGGTGGTTCGCGAGGGTGAAATCACCTGGCCTGCGCCGCCTATCCAGGTTTCTGCTCAGCCGCAGGCTGCGCCAAAAGCTGCACCTGCTCCGAAAGAAGAGAAAAAGCCTGTCTCTCCGTGGCGCAAATATGCGCTGATGGCGCTGGTAGTGATTTTGTTTGGCTGGCTCGCCGACGTCGCGCCGAAAGAGTTCCTTGGTCACTTTACGGTGTTCGCGCTTTCCTGCGTGGTGGGTTACTACGTGGTCTGGAATGTGTCACATGCGTTGCATACTCCGCTGATGTCTGTGACTAACGCCATCTCGGGGATTATCGTGGTTGGGGCGTTATTGCAAATTGGCCAGGGTGGCTGGGTGAGTTTCCTGAGCTTTATCGCGGTGCTTATTGCCAGCATTAATATTTTCGGTGGCTTCACCGTGACTCAGCGCATGCTGAAAATGTTCCGGAAAAACTAAGGGGTAACATATGTCTGGAGGATTAGTTACAGCTGCATACATTGTTGCCGCGATCCTGTTTATTTTTAGTCTGGCGGGGCTTTCGAAACACGAAACCTCTCAGCAGGGTAACAACTACGGCATCGCCGGGATGGCGATTGCGCTGATTGCTACGATTTTTGGTCCGGATACCGGCAACGTTGCGTGGATCCTGGTAGCGATGATCATCGGCGGCGCGATTGGTATTCGTCTGGCGAAGAAAGTCGAAATGACCGAGATGCCGGAGCTGGTGGCGATTCTGCACAGCTTCGTCGGTCTGGCTGCGGTACTGGTGGGTTTCAACAGCTACCTGTATCACGATACGGGCCTGGAACCGATTCTGGTGAACATTCACCTGACGGAAGTGTTCCTGGGTATCTTCATCGGTGCGGTGACCTTTACCGGTTCTGTGGTGGCTTTTGGCAAACTGCGCGGCAAGATCTCCTCTAAACCGCTGATGCTGCCGAATCGTCACAAAATGAACCTGGCGGCGCTGGTTGTTTCTTTCCTGCTGCTGGTGGTGTTTGTTCGTACCGAAAGCGTGGGCCTGCAGGTTCTGGCGCTGCTGGTGATGACCATTATTGCACTGGCTTTTGGCTGGCATCTGGTGGCGTCCATCGGCGGTGCGGATATGCCGGTTGTCGTTTCAATGCTTAACTCCTATTCAGGTTGGGCGGCGGCAGCGGCGGGCTTTATGCTGAGCAACGATCTGCTGATCGTTACCGGTGCGCTGGTAGGTTCGAGCGGTGCGATCCTGTCTTACATTATGTGTAAGGCAATGAACCGTTCGTTCATCAGCGTTATTGCGGGCGGCTTCGGTTCTGACGGTTCTTCTACCGGGTCTGATGAAGAAGTTGGCGAACATCGTGAGATTACTGCGGAAGACACAGCAGAAATGCTGAAGAACTCGCACTCCGTGATCATCACCCCAGGCTACGGCATGGCAGTGGCTCAGGCACAGTATCCGGTCGCGGAAATCACTGAGAAACTGCGCGCGCGCGGCATCAAAGTGCGTTTTGGTATTCACCCGGTAGCAGGGCGCTTGCCAGGTCATATGAACGTGCTGCTGGCGGAAGCCAAAGTCCCTTATGACATCGTGCTGGAAATGGATGAGATCAACGATGATTTCGCCGATACTGATACCGTGCTGGTCATTGGTGCCAACGACACGGTAAACCCAGCAGCGCAGGATGACCCGCGCAGCCCGATCGCCGGCATGCCGGTGCTGGAAGTGTGGAAAGCGCAGAACGTAATTGTGTTCAAACGTTCAATGAACACCGGCTATGCAGGTGTGCAGAACCCGCTGTTCTTTAAAGATAACACCCATATGCTGTTTGGCGATGCCAAAGCCAGCGTGGATGCGATCCTGAAAGCGTTGTAATTGCCAGTAAAAGTAAGACGGCCTCTGCGGAGGCCGTTTTTTTAAACATCCAGTTTACGCTGGGTGATCCATTCCACACGAGCCGGATCGCGATGCGAGAAGAACGCACTGGTTCCGCTGTCCATCGCGGCAATTTGCGTCATATCTTCCGCCGTTAGGGCAAAGTCCAGCACCTGAATATTCTCGGCCATCCGCGTTTTACGCACGGTTTTCGCCAGCGAAATAATCCCACGTTGATAAATCCAACGCAGCACGACTTGACCAACGCTTTTGCCATATTTTTCACCAATAGCCGCTAAGACTGGGTTCTGAAACAGGTCATTGCGTCCTTCAGCGAACGGTGCCCAGGCTTGCGGTTGAATATTCCGGCTCTGCATCCAGGCCACGGCATGCGGCTGCTGATGAAAAGGATTCACCTCAATCTGGTTAACGGCTGGAATAATGCGATTGAAAGCGATTAAATCCGCCAGACGATCCGGATGAAAGTTACTCACGCCAATCGCGCGGATTTTCCCTTCTTCATATAATTCTTCCATCGCGCGCCAGGCACCGTGTACATCGCCATAGGGCTGATGAATCAAATAAAGGTCAATATAATCCAGTTGAAGCCGTTGCAGAGAACGTGCGAATTGCGCCTTTGCGCCCGCATAGTTGGTATCCTGTAACCACAGTTTGGTAGTCACAAAAAGCGCCTCGCGGGGGACTCCGCTTTGCTTAAGAGCATTGCCGACCTGAGTTTCATTCTGGTAGGAGGCAGCGGTATCAATCAGGCGATATCCTGTATCAATGGCATCCCGTACGGCTTGCTCACATTCGCTGGCATCAGTCATTTGATAAACGCCAAATCCGAGCAGGGGCATCTCAACACCGTTATTCAGAACTGTTGTATTCATTGGGTTCTCCTGAGCATCATCGTTGCATTGGCTGCAGATTAGCAAATCTGTGTTGATACGATTAGTCTGTGAAATTCGCATGGACCTATGAGTAGAATTCATTTCTGAAAGGTAATTGTTGGAACTCAGTCACAAAATATGACGCATATGATTTCACCATTCATGATCTCAGTTCATAAACTCATGCGGTTTTAACCGTCTAATCACGGCAATACGTTGTCTATATACTGCGACCTGACTTTTTAGAACATGACAGGGCACTATGCGTACACGTGAACATGCCTCACCGGTAACTACCGCAAGCCAGACCGGTCTTACTTTTATTCTGATCCTCAGTGGCCTGATGGCCTTTACATCGCTTTCTACCGATATTTATCTTCCAGCAATGCCGACGATGGCCGAGGATTTACATGGCAATGTTGAGCTGACGATTACTGGTTTCTTAATTGGTTTTACTATCGCACAGTTGATTTGGGGGCCGATTAGCGATCATATGGGGCGGCGCAAACCGCTGTTTATCGGCATGGTGCTATTTATCATTGGTTCCGCAGGGTGTGCGCTGTCTACAAGTATCACGCAAATTGTTTTCTGGCGGGTATTTCAGGCGCTTGGAGCCTGTACCGGACCTATGCTGGCGCGAGCGATGATCCGCGATCTCTTTGCACGTACTCGTGCGGCGCAAATGCTCTCGACCCTGGTGTTGGTGATGGCGATTGCGCCAATCGCCGGACCGTTGATTGGCGGACAAATTATTCGCCTGAGCACCTGGCACTCAATTTTTTGGCTGCTGGTGGTGATTGGTGCGCTGATGTTTATCTCCCTAAACTGGCTGCCCGAAACATTGCCGGAAGATAAACGGGTGAAAGCCTCTTTGGCTGGCGCATTTCGTAATTACCGCTCGTTGTTAACGAATGGGCGTTTTATGCGCTATACCCTGAGCCTGACGTTTTATTACGTCGGTGCGTACGCGTTTATTACCGGGTCACCGTTTGTTTATATTAGCTATTACCATGTTGATCCACAGCATTACGGCTGGTTGTTTGCGCTAAACATTATCGGTGTTATGGCGATGAGCGTGGTTAACCGTCGTCTGGTTCAACGACATGCTCTGGAACAACTGCTGAAATATGCGACGATGCTGGCGGCGCTGGCCGCAGTGGCGCTTGCACTGCTGGTTAAACTGGAGTCAGGCGGAATTGTTGCCATTATCGTTTCCATTTTTCTGCTGTTCTCGATGAATGGCATTATTGCCGCGACGTCGACTGCCGCGGCGTTGGACGCGGTACCGAACATTGCGGGTTCAGCTTCGGCGCTGATTGGCGCGTTGCAATATGGCAGCGGTATTATCTCATCGTTGCTGCTGGCCGCCTTCAGTGATGGCACGCCCTGGACCATGGCGTGGATAATAGCGCTATTTACGCTGTTAAGCGCCGTTTTGGCTTTCCGCGTGAAACGATAAAGGAAATGCCCCGTAATGGCGGGGCGAAAACTCATTCTTTGTTCAGATCGCTAAGCAGCACGGCAATGCTTTGACCGCCGTTGGTTTGCTCAAGCGCGATTTTCACGATGATGGTCAGCGGCACAGAAAGCAGCATCCCCACGGGACCGAGCAACCAGCCCCAGAAGATTAACGACAGAAATACTACCAACGTGGACAGCCCCAGCCCGCGGCCCATGATCCGCGGCTCGAGGATATTCCCGAATACCAGGTTGATGACCAGATAGCCTGCCAGAACCACCAGCGCATCGTAAAGACCGCTGAATGCCAGCACCTGAGCGATAGGGGGAATGGCTGCCAATACAGAACCGATATTAGGGATGTAGTTCAGGGCGAAGGCCAGTAATCCCCAGACAAAGGCAAAGCGCACATCCAATGCAGCAAGCATGCCCCAGGCGACCAACCCGGTCACAATGCTGATTGCCGTTTTAAGCACCAGATAGTGGGAGACGCTGTCGATGGCGCGTTGAATCGCCGCCATACCTTCAATGGGGCGACTCATCATTTGTTTGAGTTTGTTGGGCAGTTGCGGTACTTCCAGCAGCATAAAAACTACCGTCAGTAGCAGTAAAAATATCGATGACATAGCATTTGAAAGCTGCGTCAGTAAATTGGTCACCAGCGTCATTGCTGCGTTCGGATCGATATATTTGACGAGCTCGTCCACGGAAACGCCGATCCCTGCGCGTTGTAACCATGGTTCAAGATTTTTCAGTGGGATAACCAGTGAAGAGCGATATTGCGGTAGCGTTCGCGCAAGTTCATTTAAGGATGTACCTAAATACGCCAACAGCAGCACCATTAACATTACAATAATAACGATAAGCAATGACACCGCAATTACGCGCGGTATGCGAAGCTTGACCATCCGCTGCACCACGGGATTGAGCACAACGGCTATAAATAACGCCAGAATAAAGGGGACGATGATATCTGCGGCAAAGCGAATACCGCTCAGGATGATAACCAGCATGCCCAGCATAATGACTATTTTTAGACCGTTAAGCGTGATGATCGGTTTCGCCATGTGTATTCCCGCATTTTTCATTTTTGAATCTGCATAATAATGTGATTTGCGTCGAGCCGTTATAACAAAAATCAAACGGGGCAGGTAAAGAAGTGAAAAGACTTTGAGTTCGTCTTGAAGCTATGATACAAATCATCTGTGTTTAACTACCGAGGACAATTATCATCCGCGATGATGAGAAGCAACACTGCGGATAATTGTAATATTATGGACAATATGTTCAGGATGTTTTTGCGTTTACCTACACTTCTTCGTACCTCCTCCACTTTCTTGCTTGCGGGTGAGCAACACTGGCGCAACGCGCTTTAGTCCCTTCTTCTGCCTGAGCTGGCGCTGTGCGCTGAGCTAACTAATTTTATTTTTTGGTTTACTGCATGCAGTAGGCCTAAAGGACTATATTCTCAAGCAGGAGAAGCATCATGTTTTACTGGATATTATTAGGTCTGGCCATCACGGCTGAAATTACTGGTACGCTGTCAATGAAATGGGCAAGCGTTGGCCATGGTAATTCAGGCTTTATTTTAATGCTGGTAATGATCGCCTTATCATATATTTTTCTTAGTTTCGCTGTTAAAAAAATTGCCCTTGGTGTGGCCTATGCCTTGTGGGAAGGTATCGGTATTTTATTTATTACGCTGTTTAGTGTGTTGTTATTTGACGAAACCTTGTCCACGATGAAAGTGGCTGGACTGGTCTCGCTGGTATTAGGCATTGTGCTGATCAAGTCTGGTACTCGAAAACCTGCCAAAACGAGCAAAGAGGTGACCCATGCAGCAGTTTGAGTGGGTTCATGGTGCCTGGCTTGGCATGGCCATCGTGCTGGAAATAGTCGCTAACGTCTTTTTGAAGTTTTCTGATGGATTTCGCCGCAAGATTTATGGCGTGCTGTCGCTGGCTGCCGTGTTAGCGGCCTTTAGCGCGCTGTCGCAGGCGGTAAAGGGTATTGACCTTTCTGTTGCCTACGCTTTGTGGGGCGGGTTTGGGATTGCCGCGACGTTAGCGGCTGGTTGGGTGTTGTTTGGTCAGCGCCTGAATAATAAAGGCTGGATTGGCGTGGTGCTGCTGCTGGCCGGAATGGTGATGATTAAACTTGCCTGATATCCGTGCTGCCCGTTAATGCGGGCAGCATATGTTACTCCTGCGCCAACTCTTCCAGCTTATCGCGAAAACCGGTCACGGATATGGCGCGATTATCGGCTCGCCAGCGATCTTTTGCCGCCGGAGCGGAGCTTTGTACGCCAATCAACTGCCAGCCTGAATCTGTCTTCAGCATCAACGGTGAACCGCTGTCGCCCGGTAGCGTGTCGCACTGGTGCGACAAGACGGTATTCTGCGCCCAGCCGGTCACCACGCAATCCTGATGGGTGTACAAATCGTCCAGATGATCTTCCGGATAGCCCGACTGTGTGACTTTACGATCGGCGGTTTTCAACGCCGCGGTTAACGCCGCTTTATCACCTTCAAATAATGGTAGGGGCGTGATTCCAGAAGGCGGGTAACGCAGCACCACCAGACCAAAATCCCACGGGGCTGCTGATGGCGGCACAATCCAGCCATCGCCATCGGCTTTCAAACGCTTACCGAGTGAGGGATCAACCCGTCCTTCGATTCCATGGATTTCATAGCGCCAGACACCCTTTCTCGACACAAAGCGTAACGCGACGGCTTTATCCGGTTTGCCTTTCGGTGGAGCGAGCAAGCAGTGTCCGGCAGTCAGGGCCAGATGCGGTGAAATGAGCGTGGCGGTACACAGATTACCACTGGCGGTTTCCAGTTGTCCGATAGCGTCCCACGGTGATTGCGTTGGGTCCGTTACTTTCGTGCGATCGTCATGACCAAAAAACAGCGTTTTTATGTTTTCTGCTTCAGCGGTGGTCGTTGCTGGCTGATCCGCATGCGCAACAACAGGAAAAAAACAAATTGAGCCCAGTAATACAGCAATGGTTTTATGCATATCACACTCTGGTGGGGAATTATGATTATAAACAGCAAACCCTCAGTTAATACTATAGACGGGACGGCGAGAAAGTGGGAGTAAAATCAGATAACTACACTCAGGAAAGATAAAAATGCATGGCAATGAGGGCGCAAATTATCAGAGTAATAAGAATGAACTCAAAGCGGTAATGTGACACCATTTTACCCTCCGAAAGGCGGCGCTACATCAGGTTGATCTAGCGCCGTATGCTATGGCGTGGGGGACGCCATAGTAACTACAAATGCGTTATGCTGCAGGTTGAGCTGCTGGTTTAGCGGTGTCGTGTTTTACGGCTTTTTTGGTGTGTTTTTTAGCGGCCTGAGCTTTCTGCTCTGGTGCTTTTTGTTCTGCTGCTGGCTTGGTTGCTGCTTTTTTGGTGTGTTTTTTAGCAGCCTGAGCTTTCTGCTCTGGCGCTTTTTGTTCTACAGCCGGTTTAGTGGTGGATTTTTTAGCGTGTTTCTTGGCAGCCTGCGCTTTCTGCGGCGCTGCTTTGTGCTGTTTTTTATGATGCGTGGTTTTTGCCGGCGCTGCTTTGGTGGTTGCAGCAGCAGTCGGAGCGGTAGTAGCAGTTGTTTCAGCAGCAAAAGCAGCAGAAGACAGACCCATAGCAGCGGCAACAACCAGAGCTAATACTTTTTTCATTCTCATACCCTCGATTTGGTTTTTCATTCAACCCCACTGCGGGGCCGTTGAAATAACTATATCGCTGTAAACACAGGGCTTCCGTGAGTCATTGGTTTCGGCGTGTAACGATATGTACAATGACTCACGGTATGAGATTACAAATAGCGGGATTCCAGATGAGAACGGAAATAACGGCTGCTGAGCGGCTCCCCGGTCGCCTGGGTAATAAGCTGTTCAGTAGTAAAGCGGCTGCCATGCTGCCAGATGTTCTGACGTAACCACTCAAACAGAGCACCGAACTCACCTTGGGCAATAGACTGATTCAAATCAGGCAATGCGCGGTTAGCGGCACTGAACAACTGCGCTGCATACATGGCGCCTAATGTATAGGAAGGGAAGTAGCCAAAGCCGCCGTCAGTCCAGTGAATATCCTGCATACAACCGTTACGGTAGTTTCCGATCGTTGACAGCCCCAACCAGGCCTGCATTTTCTCGTTCCACAATGCAGGGATATCATCCACTTCAATATCGCCATTAATAAGCGCACGTTCGATTTCATAACGCAGGATCACGTGAGCGGGATAGCTTACCTCGTCAGCATCAACACGGATAAACCCGGGTTTAACCTGCTGGTTCCAGGCGATGAAATTGCTTTCTTCAAACGCTGCCTGATTGCCAAAGTGGCGCGTTACAGCCGGAATTAACCGCATCAGAAAGGCTTTACTGCGTCCCAGCTGCATCTCAAAGAACAGACTCTGGGACTCATGAATGGCGGTTGAGCGTGCCAGAGCAATAGGTTGCCCAGACCAGCTGCGTGGCAGGTTTTGCTCATAGCGCGCATGACCGGTTTCATGGATCACGCCAAACAGTGCGCTGAGTAATTCGTTTTCATCATAGCGGGTGGTAATGCGAACATCTTCTGGTACGCCGCCACAGAAAGGATGTGCACTGATATCCAGCCGACCAGCGGTAAAGTCGAAACCTAACTGTGCCATTGTTTCAAGACCCAGCTCTCGCTGTACAGCTGTTGGGAAGGGACCTACCGGGGCGATGAGCGACTGTTGAGACTGCTTTGCCACCACCTTGTTTAGCAGATCGGGCAGCCAACTTTTAACGTCTGCGAAAAGGACATCCAACTGAGCGCTGGTCATTCCTGGTTCAAAGATGTCCAGTAGCGCGTCATACGGCGAACAACCTTTTGCTTCTGCGCGCAGTCGGGCTTCTTCGCGGCTATACTTCACAACCTCTTTCAGGTTTTCGGAAAATCCTTCCCAGTCATTAGCTGGTCGCTGGCTACGCCAGGCATGCTCACAGCGGCTTCCCGCAAGTGATTTTGCTTCTACCAACGATTCGGGCAACAAGGATGCCTGGTGATGCAATCGAGACATTTCGCGCAGGTTCGCCTGTTCTACATCGTTGAGAGCTTCCTGTTGCGCTGCGGCAATCCACGTTGCCACTTTCGGGTCAGTTAACAGTTGGTGCTCAAGCACGCTCAGCTCGGCCAACGCTTCGGCTCGGGCTTTACTGCCGCCTGGCGGCATCATGGTAAACATGTCCCAACTGGCGATTGCCGAGAGGTGGGAGAAGCGAGAGAGCCGCTGGAACGTGCGGGTGAGCTGATGGTAATTATCATTGTTACTCATTTTTTGTTCTCGTTCTGTTTAGGTGTGGTTAAGAAGTTTACCGTGATTCACTCACTTTTCATAAACACACCTTTGTACCCGGTTTTCCGTAACAGTTTTTTATAGCGAAAAGCCAGCAGAACCACAAAACAGATGGCGTAGATAATAGGGAGCGGTGATAACACTTTTACCGACCACAGATAATGCAGCGGTAGCAAAATGGCGGCCAGGTAGACGTAGTTGTGCAATGTTTGCCAGCGTTTGCCCATTTTACGCTGAGCGGCTTGTGTCGAGGTCAACGTCAACAGGAATAAGATAATCCAACCGGCCATACCCAGCATTAGCCATGGGCGTGAAACCAGTTCACGACCCAACAATCCCAAGTTTTGTATACCCAGTTCCAGCAGAGCATAGCTGGTTATATGCAGTGTGGCCCATGCAAAGCACCATAAACCTAACAACCGCCGGGTACGAAACAACAAAGGCTGCTTTGCATAGCGCGCAAGCGGCGATACCAGCAGGGTAACCAGCAAAAACTTCAGCGCGGTAATGCCCGTAAAGTGCTGGATATCTTTTCCCGGGTCGGCACCCAACCCGCCATGCTGCGCGGCCCAGAAGAGCCATAGCAGGGGTAAAAAACCGGCGAGATGCAGCAGCACTTTCAGGCCGGTTATCTGTTTTGCAGTCAACCTCACTTAAAAATACTCCCGAAGATCCATGCCCTGATATAACGATGCCACCTCATCGGCATAACCATTAAAAGGTAACGTGGGCTGTCGCTGTACATCGAGAATGCCACCCGAACCGATAAAACGCTCAGTAGCCTGAGACCAGCGAGGGTGATCAACCTGCGGATTTACGTTGGCGTAAAATCCGTATTCATTCGGTGCAGACATATTCCAGGTCGTCGGCGGCTGCTCGCGCGTCAGCTTGATACTGACTATCGATTTAATGCCCTTGAAGCCGTATTTCCAGGGCACGGTCAGGCGTATCGGCGCCCCGTTTTGCGGCGGCAATGCTTTGCCATATACGCCTACGGTGAGAAGTGTGAGCGGGTGCATAGCCTCATCCAAACGAAGACCTTCGACATAGGGATATTTCAACCCACCGCCAATAAAGCGGTCTTTCTGACCCGGCATTTCATCAGGGGCGTAGCGTGTTTCAAAAGCGACGTATCTGGCGTGACTAGTCGGCTCAACCAGCGCCAGTAATTTATGCAACGGAAAACCCACCCACGGCACAACCATCGACCAGGCCTCAACGCAACGCATCCGATAAATACGCTCTTCTAATGGAAAGCGTGTGGTCAGCGCATCATGATCCAAGGTTAAAGGTTTGTTGACCTCACCGCTGATGGTTAACGTCCAGGGATCGGTTTTCAGGCTACCGGCATTGGCGGCAGGATCGGCTTTATCCAGACCAAATTCGTAGAAATTGTTGTAGCCCGTCACCTTGTCTTCTGGCGTCAGTGACAGGCTGTTTTGCCAGCGTTCGGGCTTTGTGAACTCAAGCGCTTTGCCTGCGGGTGCGGGTGGACGATCGTTGCCTTTAAACCAATCCAGCAAATTAGCCTGTGTAGGGGAGGACAGCGTGGCCGCAGCAGCACCTATCCCAAGTGCTTTGAGGATCTGTCGTCGTTGCATAAAAAATACTGACTCGGCTGTAACATCTGCTTCCCGAAGTGGACGTTTTTTTAGCATGACTTTTCCTTCTTATTTTCATGTTAAGGAAAACAAAGCGACGTTTCCCTGTTGATGTCTGACGTGTCTGTGACGACATACTGCTCGCATGTGTATCCCTGGATCCTCACGAAAAGTTAAAAATTTTGTGATAACTTCCGCCCCTTGCCTGAGGTAAGCTTTCAGCACGACGAGAGGGGGATGACACTGATGGCAGGCGCGAAAAAGATATTTTTGGTTGAAGATGACAGCGATATTGCCTCACTTTTGCAGCTTAGCCTAAAGGATGAGGGTTACGAGATTGTTCATGAGGCAGATGGAGCTCGTGCGCTTGAACAACTGGAGAAACACGTTTGGGATGCCGTTATCCTCGATCTGATGCTGCCGGGTGTCGACGGGCTGGAGATTTGTCGTCGCATTCGCCAAATGAGTTTTTATTTGCCCGTCATTATCATCAGCGCCCGCACCAGCGAAACGCACCGTGTATTGGGGCTGGAAATGGGTGCCGATGATTATCTGGCCAAACCTTTCTCGGTGCTGGAGTTGATGGCCCGGGTAAAGGCATTGTTTCGTCGTCAGGAAGCGATGAGTCAGAACCTACGTATGGAGGCGGGGATTATCACCGTTCATGGCGTAGAGATTGACCCATTAGCCCGGGAAGTCCGGCTGCATGGTAAATCCCTCGATTTAACGCCGCGCGAATTCGATCTGCTCTATTTTTTCGCCCGTCATCCAGGCGAGGTCTTTTCGCGTCAGGCGCTGTTAGATCAGGTGTGGGGCTACCAGCATGAAGGGTATGAGCATACGGTGAACAGTCATATTAATCGCCTGCGGACCAAAATTGAAAAGGATGCTGCGGAGCCGGAAATTATTCTCACGGTTTGGGGACGAGGCTATAAGCTTGCTGCGGTTAACGCGGAGCATCAGCCATGATTTATCGCCTGTCGCTGAGCCAGCGTCTGACCCTCGTCTTTACCGCCATTATGCTGATTTGTGCGGTTACCGTCAGTGTTGTCCAGATCCGCAGCAGTAAACAGTATGGCGACGCCATGGTGCAAAGGCTCTCGCTGGAGCTGGCGAGCAAGATTGTCAAAAGTGAGTCGCTTATTGATACCAGCGGGCAGATTAATCGCCAGGCGTTAAAAGGATTGTTTAATCACCTGATGACGCTTAACCCCAGCGTGGAGCTGTATCTGATTTCACCGTCAGGTGAAATACTTGCTGATGCCGCACCGCCGGGGCATATCCAGCGGCAGAAAATTAGCGTACAGCCGATACAGGATTTCCTTAACTCAGCTGCGTTGCCCGTCTATGGCAACGATCCGCGTAGCAGCCAGCAAAAGGTATTCAGCGCCGCGCCAGTTTTATATAACGGTGAGCTACATGGCTATTTGTACATTATTCTGCAGGGCGAAGATCTGAATATGCTGGCGAATACCGCCTGGCAAAAAACGCTCTGGAATACCGTTGCCTGGACGTTAATACTGGTTTTATTAGCCGGTGGAATTGCAGGTTTTCTGGTGTGGCGATGGGTGACTAATCCAGTAAAAAGGCTAACCGAACAGGTGGTAAAACTGGAGAAGGACAGCATTGCCGTCATCAAACAATTGGCACAAAAAAATCCCGAACCGGCACCGGAGAATGAAATAGCGCTGCTGAACAATGCGTTTATCGAGTTGGCGCAGAAAATTGCCCAGCAGTGGGATTTATTAGCAGACAGCGATCGTCAGCGCAGAGAGTTTATTGCCAATATTTCGCACGACCTACGCACGCCGTTGACTTCGCTGTTGGGGTATCTGGAAATGCTGTCGCTGAAAGCCGATACGATGACGCCTGAGGAAAACCGGCATTATCTTAGCATCGCGCTGCGCCAGGGGCATAAAGTTCGCCATCTGTCACAACAGCTGTTTGAGCTGGCAAGGCTGGAGCATGGCGGTATAAAACCGCAGCGTGAACGTTTTGCTATTGGTGAATTGATCCAGGACGTGGCACAGAAATTTGATCTCCCTGTTGCCACGCGTCATTTGCAGTTTCACCTTGACGTAACGGGGCCGTTACCGCTGGTGAATGCCGATTTATCGATGATAGAAAGAGTCGTGACGAATTTGCTGGATAACGCTATCCGTCATACGCCTGACGGAGGCGAAGTGCGGCTAAAAGTCTGGCGTGATGAAGACCGTTTGTTAGCCGAAGTGCAGGACAGCGGGCCAGGGGTAGAAGAAGCTGTGCGAGAAGTATTGTTTCAGCGCCCGACCGCGTTAATTCCCCGTGAGCAGCGGGCCGAGCGCGGCGGTCTGGGCTTACTGATCGTGCGTAGAATGCTCGAACTGCATGGAGGAGATATACATCTGGTTAGCTCAACCGCAGGGGCCTGCTTCCGTTTCTCGTTGCCGCTGGCGGATTCTCCTCTGTGTAGTTGACGGTGAAGTTCCGGAGTAAAGAGGGTTTTGGTATTGTACTCATGGGCATTGCGTAAAAGTTGGTAGGTTGTCAGTGATAATGAGAATTTTTATCATGCATAGGTAATTCATCAACTTATCTTCGATGAGCGCAAGGAGATCGTATGTCACAGGATGCCGACAACCTGTATATCGCCAGGACTAAAGCAGTTGCTGGCTGCTTTTCAATGTTTTTACTGATGTTTGGCCTCACGTTTACCCCGTTGTTTTTCCCCGCGAGTCAGGACCTGCTTGCCAAAGGGTTACTTTTTCCGCTGCTGTTTGCGCTGGAATTTATTGTGCTGGTTCCGCTGTATTATTTCTTCTTTAGAAAAAGAGAGGGACTGGGCAAAGGCATTTTCAACGCCAGGTGGTTTGCCATTTTGTTCGCGGCGCTGCTGTTTATTCAGCTTATCCTGCCATTGATTTTGGGTCTCAGACAAACCGAAGCGTGGGTGACCAGCCAAATATCCTTAAGTAGTTATGCGTTGTGGTTATCTACGTTGACCCTGATATTTATCGCGCCAGTTTATGAAGAAATTGTTTTCAGAGGCTGTTTATTCAACGCGTTCCAGTACTGGTTCAATAATAAAACCTGGCTGTCGTCAGTGGTGGTATCGGTCATTTTTGCCATCATGCATACGCAGTATGTGGATCTACGTACGTTGCTGATGTTGTTTCTTGTGTCGCAGGTGTTGATCCTGGCCAGACTGAAAAGCAACGGTCTGTTGATGCCAATTTTGCTGCATATAGTGATGAACGGGACGGTTATTGCTCTGCAGATGGCGGCTCAGACGTTACAGCCAGGGTGATGAAGGTGATGCCCGGAACCCGGGCATCGTGGATTATACGTGCAGTCGATGGTGCAAACGCGCACCGACCAGCAACGCCAACACCAGCATCAGGGCGATAAATCCGCCCACGCCGTTCCAGCCATAGCTGTGCCAGAACACACCGCCCAGCGTACCGGCAATACTGGATCCCAGATAATAGCTGAACAGATACAGAGAAGAAGCCTGGCCTTTAGCGCGTTTTGCTCGTGGTCCAATCCAACTGCTTGCTACGGAGTGCGCGGCAAAGAACCCGGCTGAAAAGAGCAGCATCCCGGCGAAGATCAGCCATAGCGATGTGAACAGAGTCATCAAAAGTCCAACCAACATCACGCCTGTTGAAAAGAGCATTACCGGGCCACGGCCATAACGAGTGGTCATAGAACCCGCCTTTGGCGAACTCCAGGTCCCGGTCAGATACGCCACAGATAACAAACCTACAACCGCCTGGCTGAGCTCCCACGGGGAGAGCATCAGGCGGTAGCCGATGTAATTAAACAGCGTGACAAACGATCCCATCAGTAAAAAACCTTCCGCAAACAGCAGCGGCAAACCTTTGTCGCGCCAGTGCAAGCGGAAGTTGATAAACAACGTTTTCGGGCGCAGCGACGTAGGTCTGAAATGACGGGATTCCGGTAAGATTTTCCAGAACATCAGTGCAGAGGCAAGGGCAAAACAGCCGATCGCCGCCAGCGCGATACGCCAGTTAAAAAAGTCGGTAAACACACCGCTGATCAAGCGACCACTCATACCGCCAATCGAGTTACCGCTGATATACAAGCCCATTGAGAAGGCGACGAAACTGGGATGAATTTCTTCACTCAGATAGGTCATCCCTACCGCCGCGACGCCGCTCAGTGAAAGTCCTATCAGAGCACGCATGATTAAAATACCGTGCCAGCTGGTCATCATCGTTGAAAGCAGCGTACAACAAGAGGCGAGCAGCAGCGCGGTAACCATCACCGGCTTGCGGCCAATAGCATCTGAAAGTGGGCCGGTAAACAGTAACCCTATCGCCAGCATCGCCGTCGAGATGGAAAGCGAGATACTGCTGCTTGCGGGAGAGACCCCAAACTCGTGCGAGAGCACTGGTAGTATGGGTTGTACGCAATAGAGGAGGGCAAAAGTCGCCAGTCCGGCGGAAAACAGCGCCAGCGTGACGCGCATAAATGGGGATGTTCCGCGTTTGATAAATCCATCCGGCGGGGTAACTATCTGTTCATCAACATCGCTTGTTGGCGCGGTATCGACAGTTGTTGTACGGCTCACTTGAAATCCTTGCTCATTCAATTACGTCTACAGGACCAGCCTTAAGAGTATGAAAATCACAATATTCTGTCTAATATATTAATAATCTCAAATAATATTTTAAAAATATGAATATCGAACTGCGTCATTTACGTTACTTTGTGGCCGTTGCCGAAGAGTTGCATTTTGGTCGGGCGGCGGCGCGGTTAAACATTTCGCAACCGCCGCTAAGTCAGCAGATCCAGATCCTTGAACAGCAGGTTGGCGCCCGGTTACTTGCCCGAACTAACCGTAGCGTGGCACTGACCTCTGCCGGAAAGCAGTTTCTGGCGGACAGTCGGCAGATCCTCGGGCTGGTTAATGAAGCCGCCGCCAGGGCTGAGCGTTTGCATCTGGGAGAAGCAGGGGAATTGCGTATCGGCTTTACGTCGTCCGCGCCGTTTATCAAAGCGGTTTCAGATACGTTATCTCTGTTTCGCCAAAGCTACCCGGCAGTGCATATGCAAACCCGCGAAATGAACACGCGTGAGCAAATTGCTCCGCTCAATGAAGGAACGCTGGATTTGGGGCTTCTGCGCAATACGCAGCTTCCGGAAACGCTGGAGCGTGAAATCATTCTGCATGAACCACTGATGGCAATGATCCCACGTGCGCATCCGTTGGCGCAAAAACCCGTGGTCACGTTGGCCGAACTGGCGAATGAGCCATTTGTCTTTTTTGACCCCCATGTGGGGACAGGGTTGTATGACGATATTCTGGGCCTGATGCGTCGCTATGGACTGAAGCCGACGATTGCGCAGGAGGTTGGCGAGGCGATGACTATCATTGGGCTGGTGGCCGCAGGATTAGGGGTTTCTATACTTCCTGCTTCTTTTAAACGGGTACAACTGTATGAAATGTGTTGGATCCCGATAGCGGAAGAAGATGCTGTCTCGGAAATGTGGTTAGTGTGGCCAAAGCATCATGAGCAAAGTCATGCCGCGCAACGCTTTCGCGAGCAGCTTCTGGTGGCCGTTCAGAGCGGTTAATTTAGTTTAAAAATGGGTGAAAATGTGCAGTAAATCACAAGGCTAAGTAAAAAGTTGACGGAAGCCATTGAAGTGCTTCACCATAGCCCGCAGATTATTTCGGAGCGCGAAAATAAAGGGAGTAAGTGGTGGTTGCTGATAGTCAGCCTGGGCATATCGATCAAATTAAGCAGACCAATGCGGGTGCGGTTTATCGCCTGATTGATCAGCTGGGTCCGGTATCGCGTATTGATCTCTCCCGCCTGGCACAATTGGCGCCTGCCAGTATTACCAAAATTGTCCGCGAAATGCTCGAAGCGCATTTGGTGCAAGAGCTGGAAATCAAGGAAGCGGGTAGCCGTGGTCGTCCGGCCGTTGGGCTGGTTGTCGAAACGGAGGCCTGGCACTACTTATCCATTCGTATCAGTCGTGGCGAGATTTTTCTGGCGCTACGCGATCTGAGCAGCAAGCTGGTGGTTGAAGATTGCCTGGACATGCCACTGGTCAGTGAAACGCCGTTGCTGGATCGCGTGATAACCCAGGTCGATCAGTTTTTCATCCGCCACCAGCAAAAGCTGGAGCGCTTAACCTCCATCGCCATCACCTTACCCGGCATTATTGATACTGAAAACGGTATCGTTCATCGCATGCCATTTTACGAAGATGTCAAAGAGATGCCGTTGGGCGAAGCGCTTGAGAACCATACCGGCGTGCCGGTGTATATTCAGCACGATATCAGCGCCTGGACGATGGCCGAGGCGCTTTTTGGCGCATCG
This sequence comes from Citrobacter sp. B72, assembly GCF_016894305.1. Classification (NCBI taxonomy): domain Bacteria; kingdom Pseudomonadati; phylum Pseudomonadota; class Gammaproteobacteria; order Enterobacterales; family Enterobacteriaceae; genus Citrobacter; species Citrobacter sp. B72. Next base: position 2,586,955 of record NZ_CP069801.1, on the reverse strand, counting down.
CGCGGTGCGCGTGACGTCATTCAGGTGGTGATCGATCATAACGTGGGTGCCGGGGTGATCACTGACGGCCATTTGCTGCATGCAGGCAGCAGTAGCCTGGTGGAGATTGGCCATACGCAGGTCGATCCCTACGGTAAACGCTGCTATTGCGGCAACCATGGTTGTCTGGAAACAATCGCCAGCGTCGACAGCGTGCTCGAATTGGCGCAGGTGCGCCTGAAGCAGTCAATGAGTTCTTCTCTACATGGGCAACCGTTAACGGTAGACGCGCTGTGTCTGGCGGCCATGCAGGGTGATTTATTGGCGAAAGATATCATTAGCGGCGTTGGGACCCACGTCGGTCGAATTCTTGCCATCATGGTGAATTTGTTCAACCCGCAAAAGATATTGATTGGCTCTCCGCTCAGCAAAGCGGCAGATATCTTGTTCCCTACCATTGCGGACAGCATTCGTCAGCAGGCGCTTCCGGCTTACAGTCAGCATATAGTCGTTGAAAGCACCCAGTTTACCAATCAGGGGACGATGGCGGGGGCGGCGCTCGTGAAGGACGCGATGTATAACGGTTCTTTGTTGATTCGTCTATTACAGGGTTAACATTTTTTAACTGTTGTACGAAAAATTGCGCTATCTCAAGCTGATCCTGGTCGTCATACCTTAGACTTTCTCCACTGTTTTATTTTCCTGACTTATATTTTCAAAGCATAACGGTGGAGTTAGTGATGCTGAAGCGTTTCTTTATTACAGGTACAGACACTTCTGTTGGGAAGACCGTGGTTTCCCGCGCATTACTACAAGCGTTAGCGTCAGGGGGTAAAAGCGTTGCGGGTTACAAACCTGTAGCCAAAGGCAGCAAAGAGACGCCCGAAGGTCTGCGCAACAAAGATGCACTGGTACTGCAAAGTGTGTCATCTATCGAGCTGCCTTATGAGGCGATTAACCCAATTGCGTTGAGCGAAGATGAAAGTAGCGTGGCGCATAGTGGTCCGGTCAATTACACCCTGTTATCCAACGGTCTCGCAAGCCTCAGCGAAAAAGTCGATCACGTTGTCGTGGAAGGCACCGGAGGCTGGCGGAGCTTGATGAACGATCTGCGTCCGTTATCGGAGTGGGTGGTGCAGGAACAACTGCCGGTGCTGATGGTAGTGGGTATCCAGGAAGGCTGTATTAATCATGCGATCCTCACCGCGCAGGCGATAGCCAGCGACGGACTGCCGTTGATTGGCTGGGTTGCGAATCGCATTAACCCTGGGCTGGCGCATTATGCGGAAATCATTGATGTGCTGGGTAAAAAATTACCTGCACCGCTGATCGGTGAACTGCCTTATCTGCCTCGTGCAGAGCAACGTGAGTTGTCGCAGTACATCCGCCTTTCAATGCTCGGCAGCGTGCTGTCGGTAGATAGAGTCGTGGCGTAACGTACGCGACAGTACCGACGCCAGGACACAGGCGATCAGTAATCCGGGGAGCAGGCGATACTCCCCGGTCATTTCACAAACCATCAACGTCGACATTATTGGTGCATGCGTGGTAGCCGCCAGCAGCGTGGCCATCCCCGTTAATCCCAGCAAAATGGCAATTTCATCCGAGCCCGGAAGCCATAATCCCCATACCTGACCCAGCAACATGCCCACCGACAAGCCGACAAACAGCGTTGGCGTAAACACGCCACCCGGAGCACCGGATCCACTGCTGGCAAGCACCGCCAGTAATTTGCAGATAAAAATCCCGCCAACCACGGCCAGCAGCGGTGGTGAAAGTAAATATGACTGCACCACGCTGTAGCCATTACCCCAGACCGTAGGCGTGAGCAATGAAAGCAGGCCAACGATCAACCCGCCAAGCGCCAGTTGCCACGGTGGCGAGAGTTTTAAGCGCAAAAATACATTATGGCTGGCGGTCATCAACCACATGAAGAGCGGTCCGCAGATGCCAGCAGCCAGACCGGTGCTGACAATCATAACGTATTCCAGAGCATGTAATTCCCGCGACAGGTGCACGGTATACAGCAGCGCATTGCTGCCGCTAAGCAGATTGGTGGTGAGTAATGCGACTACGGCGGACACCACTACCGGCCCCAGTGAGGCGAGGATCAGTGTGCCAAACAATACTTCGGCAATAAATAAACTGCCCGCCAGCGGGGCATGATAGGCTCCAGCCATACCTGCAGCGGCGCCGCAGGCAATCCATAACTTCCATTCTGTACGCGGGGTAAAGCGTTGAGCAAAGCAGGAGGCTGCCAGGGCCGCCAGTAAAATCATGGCACCTTCACGTCCGATGGCGCTCCCGCTGGCAACCACCAGTAACGATGCCAGCGATTTCACCAGGCTTGCACTGACGTCAAATTGTCCGTCGGTTTGCAGGGCTTCCATATAATCAGTGGGAGCCTGCGGACGTAAACGGTTAAATTTTTGCCAGCCCCACAGTAGTAATCCAGCCGCCAGACCGCCGAGTGCAGGTGTCAGCATACGCCTTAAGGGCGAAAGGTTTGTCGCTGCGTTGACCAGACTCCCTGTGTTGTTGCTCAGAAACAACCATTCGAGAAGTAGCATGGCATGACGAAATCCTGCGACGGCCAGCGCAGCAAGGACGCCAATCAACGCGGCGATCAGCAGGCGGCGGAACATGGCACGCAGGTCAGGGTAAGCATGTAAATGATGCATGAGTGGCCAGACTGGAAAATTCAGACGCTCTATTTTGCGGCTATTAGGTAACAGAAGCAAAAGCTCAGCGTGCGCAACAGGATGCACCACAGGCAGGACGCATCCTACCTGTGACGAAACTAACGGAACAAAGGCTTATCGGCTACCGGGATCAGTAACTGTGATTGCCACTGTGCCAGCGTCAGACGCGCCAGCTCACCCAGCGCCTGGTAGAACGGATGGTCGGCTTTTTCGATAAACACATTAAGGAAGCGCGATGACCATGGGAACAGATGCCAGGCCAGCAGTTGCTCGCACTCGGTGTGGCGTTCGTTCTCGGCAAGCCAGGCCGTCAGCAACAGCAGCGAACCAAAGTGATCTTCTGGCTCATTTTGCTGCATGGCAAACTGGATGCCGTTGTCCCGCATCCACTGGCGTAATGCCAGCGTGGAGTCGCCAAACAACACGTTTTCACGATCCAGCCAGACGGATCCCCATGGCGGAGAAGGGAGCGCATAAGGCCCAACAAACAGACGTTGCCAGGCCTGCGGGAGAGACTCATCGGCATCAGCCTGAAACTGATCGACTAACGGCGAAAGCGTTGTCTTTTCAAGCGGCCACTGCGACTGCCAGCCTTCGGTTCTTAATGCACTGACCAGTGCCGAAGCTTCCGCACTGTCTGGGGCATAATAAAACAGCGCGCCGAGCACACGCGCTGCAGTAGAAAAGTTGTCTCGTTGTGAAAAATGGGTCATGCAAACAATCCTGAACAGTGCGGGTTGCCCCGCACCCGAAAGTTAACCTGCAACAGCCATTCCGACTGTCATATGTAAACCGTAAAACAATCCGCGGCCAATGATTTCACCGACAAGCACCAGAATTAACCCGAGCGCCAACCCGCCAACGGACGGTCGTTTGCGACGGATCAACGGACATATCCAGCAACCCAGACCCGCAGCCAACAGCAGCACACGCCAGACCTGTAAACTGCCGTAGTCGGGAACCAGCGCGCTGGCGGATTGTACCGAACTGTGGATCTCGCCGAGTGACAGTCCCTGCAGCACAATAACGGCCACCGTAACCAGCAGAGCCAATACGCTGATACCGGCGAATCTGACGACGTTAAAAGAAACACCTGCAGCACGCAGCAGCAGAGCGGCAAATAGCGGTCCACTGAGCAGCATCGTCATGAAAAACGCCAGTGTAGTATAGCCGTTATACCAGGTTGGGACGGTGTCTATCTGGTAGACGTTGGTCATCGCAAAGACAAATACCAGGCCCAGCAACATGCTCAACAGCAGCCAGATTTTACCTAACGCTGCGGGCATTTTACCGAGAAACGCCACCAGCCACCACAGGCCACCGACGGCGAAAAACAGCGAACCGCTGGCGATTTCGTTACTTAGCGCCGATGCGCCAATTTTGTTCAGCGAGTTAAACGCGCGCAGCGGCGAACCTAAATGCATAACCGAGGCGAGAAAGGCGATGCCCATTACCAGCCAGAGAAAAAACATACTGCGAACGATACGTTGTTTTGCCAGCTCGTCTTTAGCTGTCAGCCAGCCGCAACCACTGACGATCAGCGCCCCGGCTACGCACTGGCCCAGCACCGTAAACAGTACCAGCGGCCATTCATGCCATCCATTTCCCATATTACACCTCCTTTGGATTAGCCAGAAAACCCGTGGTATCCCCGGTCGGGCGGCAATTGGCGTTTGGTTTGATCACAATATTTGGTTTGGTGAAGTGCGCACCCGGCAGCGGGGCGACGGCAGCCAGTTCACCATGTTTTTTGCGCAGTTCGTCGATGGGGCCAAAATCCAGCGCACGCAGCGGACAGGACTCGACGCAGATGGGCTTTTTGCCGTCTGCCACGCGATCATGGCAGCCATCACACTTGGTCATATGTCCTTTCGCAGCATTGTACTGTGGCGCACCGTACGGGCAGGCCATATGACAGTAGCGACAGCCAATGCATACGTCTTCATCGACCACCACAAAACCATCCTCACGCTTATGCATCGCACCACTTGGACAAACCTTGGTGCAGGCCGGATCCTCGCAGTGGTTACAGGAGATGGAGAGATAGTAGGCAAAAACGTTCTGGTGCCAGACGCCGTTGTCTTCCTGCCAGTCACCACCTGCATATTCGTAAATCCGCCGGAAACTGACGTCAGGAGTGAGGTCTTTGTAGTCTTTGCAGGCCAGTTCGCAGGTTTTGCACCCGGTGCAACGACTGGAATCAATAAAAAATCCATACTGAGTTGTCATGGGTTAGTCCTTAAACCTTCTCGATCTCGACCAGATTAGTGTGCTGTGGGTTGCCTTTTGCCAGCGGTGAAGGGCGCTGTGTTGTCAGCGTATTGACGCAGGCGCCATGGTCAATTTTGTCGCCGGCCATATCGGCATCGTGCCATGCACCCTGGCCCATTGCGCTGACGCCAGGCAGGATCCGTGGCGTCACTTTGGCCGGAATACGTACTTCCCCGCGGTCGTTAAAGACCCGCACCATATCGCCATTTGCAATACCACGCTTTTGGGCATCGACGGGGTTGATCCACACTTCCTGACGACAGGACGCCTGCAGAACATCAATATTGCCGTAGCTGGAGTGCGTACGGGATTTGTAATGAAAGCCAAACAACTGCAGCGGAAATGCGCTGCGTTTAGGATCGTCCCACCCTTCAAACGTGGAGGCGTAGACGGGAAGTGGACTAATTACTTCATCCTTCTGCAACTCCCAGGTGTTGGCAATTTTCGCCAGCCGGCTGGAGTAAATTTCAATCTTTCCAGACGGTGTTTTGAGTGGATTGGCCTGCGGATCGTCGCGGAATTTTTTATAAGCGACAAAATGCCCGTTAGGATCTTTGCGTTTATAGATCCCCATTTTTTTCAGCTCGTCATAAGAAGGGAGCGCGGGGTCCTTGGCCAGCATTTTTGCATACAGATACTGGAGCCACTGTTCCTGAGTACGGCCTTCCGTAAACCGTTGATAGATATCATTGCCAAGGCGTTTGGCGACTTCGCTCATTATCCAGTAGATCGGTTTGCGTTCGAACTTCGGTGACGTCGCGGGTTGAATAAAAATGAGGTATCCCATGTTGCCCGCATAGTCGTTAGGAATGATGTCTTCCTGTTCGACGGTCATTAGGTCCGGCAGCAGGATATCGGCATATTTCGCTGAGGAGGTCATGAAGTTTTCGATGACCACTATCATTTCGCATTTCGTATCATCCTGAAGGATCTCATGCGTTTTATTGATATCTGAGTGCTGATTAGTAATGGTGTTGCCCGCGTAGTTCCAGATAAATTTAATCGGTACATCGAGCTTATCTTTACCGCGCACGCCATCGCGGGTTGCGGTCATTTCCGGACCCCGGGCGATGGCGTCGGTCCAGCTAAAGCAGGATATCTGGGTCTTGATGGGATTATCCGGCAGCGGCATGCGTTCAATCGTGATGGTGTAGGTTGATTCTCGTGCACCGCTATTGCCGCCGTTGATGCCAACGTTGCCGGTCAGGATTGGCAGCATCGCGATCGCGCGCGAAGTCAGTTCGCCGTTAGCTTGACGTTGTGGACCCCAACCCTGACAAATATACGCCGGTTTTGTACTACCGATTTCCCGTGCCAGTTTAATGATGCGCTCGGCCGGGATCCCTGTGACATGCGAGGCCCATTGGGGCGTTTTAGCGACACTGTCATCGCCATTGCCAAGTATATAGGCCTTGTAATGTCCGTTAGCGGGGGCGTCAGCGGGTAGGGTTTTCTCGTCATAACCGACGCAATATGTGTCGAGGAACGCCTGGTCGACCAGATCTTCGTTAATCAGGACCCAGGCGATTCCCGCCACCAGTGCGGCATCGGTTCCCGGACGGATAGGGATCCACTCATCTTCACGACCCGCAGCGGTATCGGTATAACGCGGGTCGATGACGATCATGCGGGCGTTAGAACGCTCCCGGGCCTGCTCAAGGAAGTATGTTATGCCACCGCCGCTCATGCGCGTTTCGGCAGGGTTATTGCCGAACATCACCACCAGCTTCGTGTTTTCAATGTCAGAGGTACTGTTGCCGTCATTTGAGCCGTAGGTGTAAGGCATTGCCGCCGCGATTTGTGCGGTACTGTATGTGCCGTAATGGCTCAGGAATCCGCCATAGCAGTTCATCAATCGAGCGACCAGCGAGGCATAAGGGGAGGAGCGAGTAATATTGCCGCCGACAATGCCAGAGGTGTAGTTGATATACACGGCCTCATTACCGTATTTCTGTACGGTATTTTTTAAACTGGTGCTGATGGTATCCAGCGCTTCCTGCCAGGTTATGCGTTCGAATTTGCCCTCACCGCGTTTACCCACGCGCTTCATAGGATAATTGAGGCGGTCCGGATGATTGATCCGTCGACGGATTGAGCGTCCACGCAAACAGGCACGCACCTGGTGCTGACCATAAATATCGTCTCCGGTCGTATCAGACTCCACCCATACGACCTCGTCATCTTTGACGTGGAGTTGCAGGGCACAACGACTGCCGCAGTTCACGGAACAAGCGCCCCAAACCACTTTCTCTTCAGCCGGTTGCATTGCCTGTTGTACCGCAGCAGCTGCGGTGCGCATCCCAAAAGGTAACGATAACCCGCCAGCGGCAAGCGCCAACGAACCTATAGCCGAGGATTTCACTAACATCCTGCGGCTAATGCCTCCATATTGCTCAGTATCAGACATAACTCACTCCATTATAGTTATCGCTATATACTAATCTCTACAGCGAAATTAATAGCATGCTAATAATAGAGTGAGTTTACCCATTTATGAGTATGGCATCTTAATGCATATCAAACTGGAGTAACCCTCCGCGTACGGAGGGTATGATTTATTGCGGTTCGGCGACGTGCCCGTCCTGTGCAGGCGAGCTGTTGGCAGGGGCGTTTCCACTGTTAGTCCGGGTGTAGAGAATTTTGTGCGTATCGTTTGCACAATGTCCTACCACCAGTGAATCAGGTTGATCGGCCTGATCGTTGGGGACAATGTTCAGCGTAAAGCTGGACTCTGCGACGCCATTATTGATGATGCGCTGCTCGATATCGCTTTTCACGCGTTCACATGACGCAGGTGCCGCCAGAACCTGTGGGGATGCAACTGCCAGTAAGATCGCGGCAATTCCTGTTACGTATTTCATCATCAGCTCCTTTATGATCGACATAGACTAAGATTAGCATTTCTGGTGTAAATAACTGTATTTGCTAATATGATTGAGAATTATCTTCTAATCCCGGTGAAAAATGTGAAGAAACAGACCCTGTTAGGTTTCCTGTGTATCGTGCTGGTTGGGTGTGATAACGCCAAAGGGCTGGTTTCCTTTACGCCGGAAATGGCCAGTTTTTCCAATGAGTTTGATTTCGATCCGCTGCGCGGGCCGGTGAAAGATTTCAGTCAGACGCTGCTCAACGACAAAGGTGAGGTCACTAAGCGCGTTGCTGGTACCCTGTCACAGGAAGGGTGTTTCGATACCCTTGAACTGCACGATATCGAAAACAATACCGGTATGGCGCTGGTCCTGGATGCTAACTACTATCGGGATGCCGAAACGCTGGAAAAACGGATCCGTTTACAGGGCAAATGCCAACTGGCTGAACTGCCTGCTGCCGGTGTGGTGTGGGATACCGACGATAACGGCTTTGTCGTTTCCGCCACGGGGAAAGAGATGAAGGTGCAGTATCGATATGATGCCGAAGGCTACCCGCTGGGCAAAACAACCGTCAGTAAGGACAGCACTTTGCAGGTTGATGCTAAACCGTCGGTTGACCCATTGAAGAAGTTAGATTACACCGCGGTGAGCATGCTCAATAATCATCCGTTAGGCAATGTCAAACAAACGTGCAAATACGATGAATACGCAAATCCGATCAACTGCCAGCTTGTTATCGTTGATGAGAGCGTGAAGCCGGCAGTTGAACATCATTACTCGATTGAAAACACGATCGACTACTACTAGTCGTGTTTACTGAGCGGTAGGCGGCAGCAGATTAGGGCCTGCCGTTTTGTGCTCTGCCAGATACTGCTGCTGGAAGATACACATACGAATCGTGTTGCGGTATTGACCGTTGATAAAGAACTCATGGATCAGCTCGCCTTCCACCATAAAACCGAGTTTACGGTAGATGTGGATAGCCTTTTCGTTCTCTTTATCGACGATCAGATACAGCTTATAGAGGTTGAGCACGGTAAAGCCATAGTCCATTGCCAGCTTTGCTGCCCGTGAGGCCAGACCCTTCCCCTGATATTCCGGCGAAATAATAATCTGGAACTCGGCCCGGCGGTGTACATGGTTAATTTCAACCAATTCCACCAGCCCGGCTTTTTCACCGTCGCACTCCACCACGAAGCGGCGTTCGCTTTGGTCGTGGATGTGTTTGTCATACAGGTCTGACAGCTCAACAAACGCTTCGTAAGGCTCTTCGAACCAGTAGCGCATTACGCTGGCATTATTATCAAGCTGATGGACGAATCGTAAATCTTCACGCTCCAGCGGGCGCAACTTAACACTGAGGGCGCTAGTCATATCGTATCCTTTCAATATCCTTCAAAGTGCAATGATTATGGGGCAACGGTGCGGCCAGTACGGCGGTCGAGGCAGCGCAGGGTGTTAGGTTCCCAGTACGCATTAATATTAGCGCTCTGCTCGCACTTATCACGGCTATCAAAGGCCGTATCGGCTTTGTCCCACTCTTTCTCTGCACGTTTATTGACTTTCTGGCGAAGCTGACGCGTATCGTTCCATTGTTCCTTTTCCATTGCGGCTTGTTGACGACTTTGCGCACTATCTCCGGATTCAATGACCAGTTTACTGGTTTCAGCAAATGCGGAAGAGGTGTACACAGCCGCAGCCAGCGTCAGCATAGCCGTCAGGCACAGGCGTTTGGTCAGTGTAATTTTCATGGTGAATTCCTTTTATGGGAAAGGGTAAAAACGATAAAACAGGGTTAAATTCTACACTATTCCAGTTTGCGGGCATACCCACCCGGTGGATATGGATACGCTAACGAGATTCTGTCGTATCATGGTTAAACCGAAGGTAACTGAATAACATCAATGCTTAAGACCACATTTCTTTTTTTCATCACCGCGTTATGCGAAATTATTGGCTGCTTTTTACCCTGGCTTTGGCTTAAGCGAGGAGCTACAGCCTGGTTGCTGATACCCGCCGGGGTGTCACTGGCTTTATTCGTCTGGTTGCTGACACTGCATCCGGCAGCCAGCGGGCGTGTATACGCAGCCTATGGCGGTGTTTACGTGGTGACCGCGCTGCTATGGCTACGTATTGTCGATGGTGTAAAACTCAGTTTATATGACTGGTCTGGCGCGCTGGTGGCGTTGTGCGGCATGCTGATCATTGTGGCTGGATGGGGGCGCGCATAGCGCCTTTTTTGTGATCAAACAGTGTTTTTTTGATCTTTATACTTGTATGGTAGTAGCTCAGTTGAGTAAGTTTCCTGCATCACAAGAACAGATGTAGGGAATAAGAAATGAAGATTGTTGGGGCTGAAGTGTTTGTCACCTGTCCTGGGCGTAATTTTGTAACGTTGAAAATTACGACAGAAGATGGGATCACCGGGCTGGGAGATGCCACGTTAAATGGACGCGAGTTGTCTGTGGCGTCGTATCTGAAAGATCACGTGTGTTCGCAGCTTATTGGTCGCGATGCGCATCGTATTGAGGACATCTGGCAGTTTTTCTACAAAGGTGCGTACTGGCGTCGTGGTCCGGTCACCATGTCGGCGATTTCTGCGGTGGATATGGCTCTCTGGGATATTAAAGCGAAAGCGGCGAATATGCCGTTGTACCAGTTGCTCGGCGGTGCTTCTCGTGAAGGGGTTATGGTCTACTGCCACACCACAGGCCATACCGTTGATGACGTACTCGAAGATTATGCACGTCATAAAGAAATGGGCTTTAAAGCCATTCGTGTGCAGTGCGGCGTACCGGGTATGAAAACCACTTACGGTATGTCTAAGGGCAAAGGACTGGCCTATGAACCCGCCACCAAAGGGCAATGGCCGGAAGAGCAGTTGTGGTCAACGGAGAAATACCTGGATTTCACACCAAAATTGTTTGCTGCCGTGCGTGACAAGTTTGGTTTCAACGAACACCTTTTACACGATATGCACCACCGTCTGACGCCAATTGAAGCGGCCCGTTTCGGCAAAAGCATTGAACAGTACCGTTTGTTCTGGATGGAAGACCCAACGCCAGCTGAAAACCAGGAGTGCTTCCGCCTGATCCGCCAGCATACGGTCACGCCGATTGCGGTAGGGGAAGTGTTCAACAGCATCTGGGACTGTAAACAGCTTATTGAAGAACAACTGATCGACTATATCCGCACCACCATCACCCATGCGGGTGGTATCACCGGTATGCGCCGGATTGCTGATTTCGCGTCGCTGTATCAGGTTCGTACCGGTTCACATGGACCTTCCGATCTGTCGCCTGTGTGCATGGCCGCCGCGCTGCATTTTGATCTGTGGGTGCCGAACTTCGGCGTACAGGAATATATGGGCTATTCCGAGCAAATGCTGGAAGTGTTCCCACATAACTGGACCTTTGATAACGGCTATATGCATCCAGGAGACAAACCTGGTCTTGGGATCGAGTTTGACGAAAAACTGGCGGCGAAATATCCGTATGACCCTGCATATCTGCCCGTTGCTCGCCTGGAAGATGGCACGCTGTGGAACTGGTAAGGAGTGATTTGCTATGAAAAGTATCGTGATTGAAAAACCGAATACGCTGGTTATCGCCGAACGACCGGTGCCAGAACCCTTAGCAGGTGAGGTGAGGGTAAAAGTGAAACTTGCGGGGATTTGTGGTTCCGACAGTCATATTTATCGCGGTCATAATCCATTTGCACAATACCCGCGCGTGATTGGCCATGAGTTTTATGGCGTGATCGAGGCGGTAGGTGACGGTGTTGACCATTCGAGAATAGGTGAACGGGTGTCCGTTGATCCGGTCATCAGCTGCGGACATTGTTATCCCTGTTCAATTGGTAAACCTAACGTTTGTACATCGCTGGTGGTGCTGGGTGTGCATCGCGATGGCGGTTTCAGCGAGTACGCTGTTGTGCCAGCGAAAAATGCCTGGACGATCCCCGATACAGTGCCTGATGAGCATGCCGTTATGGTGGAACCTTTCACTATCGCCGCAAACGTGACCGGGCAAATTAAACCAACAGAAAACGATATTGCGCTAATTTATGGCGCAGGGCCTATGGGATTGACCACTGTACAGGCGCTTAAGCGTGTCTATAAGGTCAAAACTGTAGTGATTGCTGACAGAATCGATGAGCGCCTGGCCATGGCGAAGCAGTGCGGTGCAGACTGGGCAATCAATAATAGTCAGCACTCGTTGCAAGAGTTCCTTGCGGAAAACGGACTAAAACCGACCATTATCGTGGATGCAGCTTGCCATCCATCCATTTTACAGGAGGCAATCACGCTGGCATCGCCGGCCGCGCGAATTGTTCTGATGGGCTTCTCCAGCGATCCTTGTCAGATTATTCAACAAGGCATTACCGGGAAAGAACTGTCCATTTATTCCTCAAGATTAAATGCGAACAAATTCCCGATTGTGATTGATTGGTTGGTCAACGGACTTATCGATCCTAATCAACTTATTACTCACACTTTTGACTATCACCACGTTACCGACGCAATTGAATTGTTTGAGAAAGATCAGCAGCACTGCTGCAAAGTCTTACTTACATTCAGTGAATAATATAAATAACTGCGAGTAAGTGGTACGCATCTTACCTCTTAGAGATAGCCAATATGAATCAAGAAAAACACGAAAGATCCACGAAAGATCTGGTTAGAGCTGCCGTATCCGGATGGTTGGGTACTGCGCTCGAATTTATGGATTTTCAGTTATATTCTTTGGGTGCCGCACTGGTATTCCATGAAATATTTTTCCCGGAACAGTCAGCCGCCATGGCGCTTATTTTAGCGATGGGTACATACGGTGCAGGATATATTGCTCGTATTGTTGGGGCATTTATATTTGGCAAAATGGGAGACAGCATCGGCCGTAAAAAAGTACTGTTTATTACCATTACGATGATGGGAATTTGTACGACCTTAATTGGCGTGCTGCCAACATATGCACAAATTGGTATCTTTGCGCCTGTGCTGCTGGTGACGCTGCGTATCGTGCAAGGGCTTGGTGCGGGGGCTGAAATTTCGGGTGCGGGCACGATGCTTGCCGAGTACGCGCCAAAAGGTAAACGTGGCATTATTTCCTCACTTGTTGCCATGGGGACCAACTGTGGAACCCTTAGCGCAACGGCCATCTGGGCGGTGATGTTCTTTGCGCTCGACCGTGAGGAGTTATTAGCCTGGGGTTGGCGCATTCCGTTCCTGGCGAGTGTCGTGGTGATGATCTTTGCCATCTGGTTGCGTATGAATCTCAAAGAAAGCCCGGTATTTGAGAAAGTGAATGATGAAGAAAACGCTCCGGCATTAAATAATTCGTCAGAAAATACGCTGGGGGCGATGTTTACCAGTAAATCTTTCTGGCTGGCAACCGGCCTACGTTTTGGACAGGCGGGTAATTCAGGATTAATCCAAACCTTCCTTGCCGGTTATTTGGTGCAGACGCTGTTATTTGATAAATCTATACCCACTGATGCCTTAATGATCAGTTCGGTGTTGGGCTTTATTACAATACCGTTGCTTGGCTGGTTGTCTGATAAGTTTGGTCGTCGTTTGCCTTATATTATCCTGAATATCTCGGCAATTATTTTGGCTTACCCGATGCTGTCAATTGTAGTGGATAAAACGTATAGCCCGGGTGTCATCATGACGGCACTGATTGTTATTCATAATTTTGCTGTATTGGGGTTATTTGCTCTCGAAAATATTACCATGGCGGAAATGTTCGGTGCGCGTAACCGGTTTACGCGAATGGCGATTTCAAAAGAAGCAGGCGGGTTGGTTGCTGTTGGTTTTGGTCCGGTTCTGGCGGGTATTTTCTGCAACATGACTAATTCCTGGTGGCCAATTCTGGTGATGGTCATCGCTTACTCACTGATTGGTTTGATTTCCGCGTTGCTGATGCCAGAAGTGAAAGATCGCGACCTAAGCGTACTTGAGGATGCTGCCGAGGTAAATAAAGCCGCGAAGGTTCGTTGCTCGGTGACTCAGACAAGCTGATACCAGACAGTAGCATGGGCGGATGTACTCGTACGCTGCCCATGCTATTACACAGCTTTACATGATGTCATACCAATCATAAAAAGCTTAATGCAAATCAAAACATACAACCATACAGGCGTTACTCTGGAACAGTCCTGATTTCATTTATAAGTAGGCCATACCATGCAAAACAAGCTTTTAGCGGCAAAGGCTGCACTTCCTGACTACGATCGTACAAAACTGGTTCCGCGTATTGTTCATCTGGGATTTGGCGCGTTTCATCGCGCACATCAAGGTGTTTACGCTGACATTCTGGCCGCCGATCACGGCAGTGACTGGGGCTACTGCGAAGTGAACCTGATTGGCGGCGAGCAGCAGATTTTCGATCTGAAACAGCAAGATAATCTGTATACCGTTGCAGAGATGTCTGCTGATGCCTGGACTGCGAGAGTCGTGGGCGTGGTGAAAAATGCATTGCATGCGCAGGTTGATGGTCTGGAAAGCGTACTGGCAGCGATGTGTGAACCGCAGGTCGCGATCGTTTCCCTGACCATCACCGAGAAAGGATACTGCCATTCTCCGGCGACCGGCCAACTGATGTTAGACAACCCGATGATTGCAGCCGATCTGCAAAACCCTAAACAACCAAAAACTGCGCCGGGCGTGGTGGTTGAAGCCCTGGCGCGTCGCAAAGCTGCGGGTTTAGCCGCCTTTACCGTGATGTCCTGCGATAACATGCCAGAAAACGGTCATGTGATGCGCAATGTTGTCACTGCATATGCCCGAGCGGTGGATATGGAACTGGCCGCGTGGATCGAACAACATGTGACCTTCCCATCAACAATGGTTGACCGCATTGTCCCAGCGGTTACGCAGGAGACACTAGACAAAATTGAACATATCACCGGTGTACGCGACCCGGCAGGCGTGGCATGTGAACCGTTCCGCCAGTGGGTAATTGAAGATAACTTTGTTGCCGGCCGTCCTGAATGGGAAAAGGCCGGGGCGGAACTGGTGGCTGATGTCATTCCGTTTGAAGAGATGAAACTGCGTATGCTCAACGGCAGCCACTCTTTCCTTGCGTATCTTGGGTATCTGGCGGGATATCAACACATTAACGATTGCATGGGCGATGAAAACTATCGTCTTGCTGCACGTGCGCTGATGTTGCAGGAACAAGCACCTACGCTGAAAGTAAAAGGTGTTGACCTACAGCGTTACGCCGATCTGTTAATTGAACGCTACAGCAATCCGGCGCTGCGTCATCGTACCTGGCAGATCGCCATGGACGGTAGCCAAAAACTGCCGCAGCGTATGCTTGATTCCATTCGTTGGCACATTTTGCACGGTAGTGACTTTGCGCTACTGGCACTGGGTGTCGCTGGTTGGATGCGTTACGTCGGTGGTGTGGATGAACAGGGCCAGGCGATTGAAATTAGCGATCCACTGTTGTCGGTGATCCAGAATGCAGTGCGTAGCAGTAACGAGGGCGAAGAGCGCGTTCAGGCGCTGCTGGCAATCGATGCTATTTTTGGTCACGAACTGCCTCAGGTTGAACTGTTCAACCGTCAGGTCACACAAGCGTATCTTACTTTACTGGCTGAAGGGGCGAAGGCGACGGTTGCGAAGTATGCAGCAAAACTGAAATAACGAAGATTATGCTCTATGTCGCCATCTGGCTTGCAACGGCCAGATGGCGCTGTGTTTTCTGGCATTCACACCAATTAGTTTATGCCTAAACGAATCAGCTCGAGGGGGGCGTATTTGCCTTCACATCCTTCGATTTCCACTGTTTTCCCGCGGCGAATCTGCTCAGCGGTCAGGCCATCGGTATCTATCGCTGTAATGCGGCCTGTGAGTCCGGTGTCGCTGATCATGACGCGGCTGCCAGTGGTGATTGCGTTACGGTTACGATCGTATGTTTTCATGGTGTTTTCTCCTTTCCAACTTACCGTCAAAGCCCGTGGGCTTTTAGTCCCACGTAACGGGCGCAATATAAATACGCTTCTCGTTAATGATTTTTTTTGTTTTCGATCAAAATCACAGCTTTTTTTATGCAGTTATGCGGGAGAGGGGAAAACGCAGGAGAAACTCACCCCGGAGTGAGGTGAGCGTAGTATTAATCTTCGCTGAACCAGTCGCTATTTTCCTGACGAATAAGCTGAACGGACTCACCAATTTCCTGAAGATGGAGCATCATTGCGCGCTCGACCGCATCGCCATCATGCTTCTCAAGGGCGGCAAAGATATCGTGATGCTGGCGTAGCAGCATTTCAGGCGGGGAAATATGATCCAGGCTCATATAACGAACGCGGTCAATTGTAGCCTTTATATTCTCAACGGTATCCCAGGCGAGTTGGCACTCGGCGATTAAAGCCAGTTTCTGATGAAACTCATCATCAAGCTGGAAGAAATCATTAATCTGTTTTCGGTCAATTGCGATGCGCTGCTGATGCAAATTTTGTTCAAGCTGATAGCACTGTTGATCGTTGATCAGCGATGCGGCACGGCGTACCACAGCACATTCAATTGCCTGGCGAACAAAACAGCCGTTTTGCACCTGCGACAGCGAAATTTTATTCACGTAGCTGCCACGCTGTGGGCGGATCTGAATCAGACCGTTCTCGGCCAGTTTGATGAATGCTTCTCGTACCGGCTGGCGTGACACATTAAAACGTACGGAAACCTCTTTCTCCGACAGCGGTGTACCGGGTGCAATCAGACAATGCACGATATCACGGCGAAGAATACGGTAAATCTGTTGATTTACTGGCTGTGTAGGGTTGAGCTGCGTTTCTACGGTCATTCATTCTTACTTTTTAGAGAGTTAACCCGGATATTTTATCACTTCTTTCAGGCTATCCATACCCGGCGCAAGGCCGGGCAGAGAAATTAGCTCCGGTGGATACTCAGCCCGGCAAAAGACTGTGTGACAGGCATCATTTCAAGGGTGTTGATATTGACATGAGCCGGTAAAGAAGCCACCCACCATACCGCTTCTGTAACATCTTGCGGAGTCAGCGCCGTGGTATTTTCGTAGGCTTTTTCAGCTTTGGCGTCATCACCTTTAAAACGGACATTAGAGAACTCCGTACCGCCAACCAGACCCGGCTCGATGTCGGTAACGCGAATTGCAGTGCCGTGTAAATCAGTACGTAAATTCAAGCTAAACTGGCGAACAAACGCTTTGGTCGCACCGTAGACGTTACCGCCAGCGTATGGCCAACTGCCCGCGGTAGAACCGATATTGATAATATGACCGCGGTTGCGTTCAACCATGCCTGGCAGAACGGCACGGGTCATATAAACCAGCCCTTTGTTGTTGGTGTCGATCATATTCTCCCAGTCTTCAATGCTGGCCTTGTGAGCAGGTTCAAGGCCCAGCGCCAGACCCGCGTTGTTGACCAGAACATCAATACTGCGCCATTCAGCAGGCAGGGCATCCAGCATCTCTTCAATCGATGCACGATTACGTACGTCCAGTTGCGCGGTATAGAGGCGGTCACCCAATTCCTCTTTCAGTTCCTGCAGGCGCTCCTGGCGGCGTCCGGTGGCAATAACTTTATGCCCATTCTCAATAAAACGACGCGTAATACACTCACCAAAACCTGCGGTTGCTCCGGTTACTAAAACGATCATCTCACTGTTCCTCAACGCTTTTTATGTAGCACTACCATAGCACGTCATTTCCGTTCAGAGCTATTCCTGCGTAACGCGATTGCGGTTGATTCCTGGGAAGTCTACTCTGGTAAACAAATCGTTTTCAGGAGTGAAAGATGTCGTTAACGAATCCTTTTTTACGTCACAGCACGTTGCCGTACCAGGCACCGCAGTTTGATCAGATAGAGGTGCAGCACTATCGCCCAGCGTTCGATGAAGGCGTGCGGCAAAAACGTGCAGAGATCGAGGCGATTGTGCAAAACCCGCAGGCCCCTGATTTTGCCAATACGTTGCTGGCGCTTGAACAAAGCGGCACGCTGCTCACACGTGTAACCAGCGTTTTCTTCGCGATGACGGCGGCACACACCAACGATGAACTACAGCGCCTTGACGAAGAGTTTTCCGCAGAACTGGCGAGCCTTGCCAATGATATTTATCTCAATGGCGCGCTTTTTTCGCGCGTTGAAGCGGTCTGGCAACAGCGAGGTTCGCTGGGGCTGGATAACGAATCATTACGCTTGCTGGAAGTCATCCACCAGCGTTTTGTATTAGCCGGCGCGCGTCTGAATGAGGTCGATAAAGCGAACCTTAAAGCGCTCAATACAGAGTCCGCCACGTTGACCAGCCAGTTTAATCAACGGCTGCTGGCGGCGAACAAGTCCGGTGCTCTGGTGGTGGATGATGCACGTTACCTGGACGGACTTAGCGCAGAGGAAATTGCTGTTGCCGCCGAAGCTGCAAAGGAGAAAGGGCTTGAAGCGCGTTGGGTTATCCCGCTATTGAATACGACTCAGCAACCGGCGCTTGCGGCGTTACGCGATCGCCAGACCCGTGAGAATCTGTTCAACCGCGCATGGACGAGAGCAGAAAACAATGACGCTAACGATACTCGGGCGATTATTCAGCGACTGGTCGAGATCCGGATGCAGCAGGCGAAACTACTCGGTTTTGCCAATTACGCTGCATGGAAAATTGCCGATCAGATGGCAAAAACACCGGAAGTGGCACTGAATTTCATGCGGGCTATTGTTCCCGCTGCGCGAGCCAGGGCATTGGATGAACAGGCCGAAATCCAGAATGTTATCAATCACGAACAGGGGAAATTTAACGTCGAGGCCTGGGACTGGGCATTTTATGCCGAGCAGGTTCGTCGTGAGAAATATGCTCTTGATGAGGCGCAGCTCAAACCTTACTTTGCCCTTGATACGGTGCTGAACGAGGGCGTTTTCTGGACAGCTAATCAACTCTTTGGCATAAAATTTATAGAACGGTTCGACATTCCTGTTTATCACCCGGATGTTCGGGTATGGGAAATATTCGATCACGATGGCGTAGGGCTGGCGTTATTTTACGGCGATTTCTTTGCCCGGGAATCGAAAAGCGGTGGTGCCTGGATGGGCAATTTTGTTGAGCAATCGCAACTCAATGAAACCCGGCCGGTTATTTACAACGTGTGTAATTATCAAAAACCGGCAAAGGGTCAGCCTGCATTGTTATTGTGGGATGATGTTATTACGTTATTTCATGAGTTTGGGCACACGTTGCACGGCCTGTTCGCCACTCAGCGTTATGCCACGCTTTCAGGGACCAACACTCCGCGTGATTTTGTTGAGTTTCCTTCGCAGATCAACGAACACTGGGCGAGTCATCCGCAGGTCTTTGCTCATTTTGCTCGTCATGTTGATACCGGGGAGCAAATGCCGCAGGCGTTGCGGGATAAGATGCAGCGGGCCAGCCTGTTCAACAAAGGTTACGACATGACCGAACTGCTCAGTGCCGCATTGCTGGATATGCGTTGGCACAGTCTGGAAAAGAGCGCGTTATCTCTTTCGGTCGATCAATTTGAACAGCAGGCGCTGGCGGCTGAAGGTTTGGATCTCAAGGCCGTGCCGCCTCGTTATCGCAGCAGCTATTTTGCCCATATCTTCGGCGGCGGCTATGCCGCAGGGTATTATGCCTATTTATGGACGCAAATGCTGGCCGATGACGGCTATCAGTGGTTTGTAGAGCAGGGCGGATTAACTCGTGAAAACGGGCAAAAGTTCCGTGAAGCGATTTTGTCCCGCGGTAACGGTACTGATTTAACTGAACTTTACCGCCAGTGGAGTGGGCGCGATCCCCGAATGGAGCCGATGCTGGAGCATCGAGGTTTGAGCGTCTAAGAGATTATTAGCCAGAATATTGAGCCGGGCGTGATGCCCGGTTTTTTATTATTTTAAAAGATGGCAATTTTTAGGGTTTTATATGAAAGCTGACAATAATAGTTATCAACAAATGATGATGAAATATATTCAGGAATGCTGGTTTAATAATGATGATGCCTTTGAATGTTTGATAAGATTAGCGTTCATGTACGGGCAGGTTTCTCAGGTAATTGTTAATGAAAATAGGGGTTCTAATAGCTGTGCTTGTTATGTCCGGATGTGCAGATAGTACAATTGTGCAATCCAGCGTCACTCCGTTTACGCCACATGTTTCACGCTCAAATGCTGAAATCATCGCACGGTATAAAGAAGCGCGTGAATCCGGGTTTTCCCATGGTTCTGCGTATCAATATGCCAGAGGCGACAAAACCTACACATCCGATCAATTAGAGGTGATTGGGCTTAATGAAATGCTGAATGAACCGTTATTGGTTTGACCGCTTTAGTGACAACGCTATGCCACAACAGATGGTATAGCGTAATATCCTGTTAATTATGATTTATTAATTACTATTAAAAAATTTACATAAATTTTCTTTTTTATCGTTAAGATAATTCCATCAGAAACGCTCGAACAGGGAGGGAGAACGTGATGATGAGAAATACGAAGGAAATAGATGCAATTTTGATTGAGTTGAACAAGTCCATTGATGCCCACTACAAATGGTTAGTGACAATGTTCCGCTGCGTGGTGTCTTCAGATGTTACGCAGCCAGATATTATGGGTGAAAACTCGCATTTTGCTTGTCGATTTGGACAGTGGCTTAATAATCAATCACGGTACAATGAGGATGATTGTAGTTACGTAAGCAAGATAAGCGCCACCCACGAAAAGATGCATTTATCAGGCAAGAAATTGCTAATGGCTATCGTGGAGAATCGTAGCCATTCATGGCATTTCGACAGCTTCCAGGATGCGCTGCTGGCATTTACCTCATCTGTAATGGACTACAAAATATATTTATTGAGTATCCGCAGTAATATCGACGCATTAACAGGTTTACCTGGCAGAAGAATGCTCGATGAGTCTTTTGATCGGCAGTTGCTCGACGCCGAACCGCTTAATCTTTATATATTGTTGTTAGATATCGATCGTTTTAAATACGTTAACGATACCTACGGCCATTTGGTGGGTGACGTGGTATTGCGGGCTCTGGCATCAAATTTATTGTCATGGACGCGATATGATGAGGCGGCGTACCGTTACGGTGGAGAAGAGTTCATTATCATCATCAGAACAAAAACGGACGAGCAGGCATGCCAGGCGGGTTTGCGACTTTGTCGTCTGATTGGTCAGAAAAAAATTCCCTACGCTGAGGGAGAGATCGGTATCACGGTGACGGCAGGCATAACCCGGGTTCAACAGGGTGAAACGCTGGATACCGTGCTTGGTCGGGCCGACAGGGCGATGTATCAGGGGAAACAGACCGGCAGGAATCGCTGCATGTTTATGGATGAAAATGAGCAAATTGCGTTGGTGGACACCAATGACGGAACCTCGTATCCCCTCAGTGCGTGAGTTTTCGAAAAACGCTTTGAGGTAGTTGCGTTTCGTTTAACTTTCATTGGGGTTGTCGATGATAGGTTAGCTGACTATCCGTTATCTTCGCAGGGAATTGCCAGATAGCGTATAAAAGCAAAACACAAATCTATCCATGCAAGCATTTACCGCTGGTTTATCCGGCGGTTTTTTTTATCTGTAAATCAGGAAAAAGGCACAGCGAGTGCGATTCAGGTAAAAAAATGGCCCCTTGTGCAGTTACGCTACAAGGGGCCGGGTCGGTGCAGGACTATCTCCGTTCATCAATCATCCCATCTGTGGCTAAAATACGCGGCCAGGAAACCGGAAAATAAAATAATTCCCAGAACAGCCATAAAAATATTCATATTACCCAGCATAGTAAATGCTCCTTTATCTGTGAGTTTCCTCTCTTACCTTAAGTTCACCTCGCTTATGACTATAGTAGCAATTCAATCTTAAACAAAGGCTGAACTGTGTGATTATTTCGACTGAAAAGTAAATTTTTGACATGATCACGTCGAATAAAATAAATAATAGTGACGAGACACATTTATCTGCGCACAAATAACCCTGTTTTTAAACCCTGAGACGCTGTTATGACGGTGTGCTGCTGATACAGATTGTTGCACGTTTATAATGCAGAGTTGTCTCATGGTGGTTCAATTTTTCGTGTGATTAATCCTTTTGGCGGGAAAATGTAATACTGATCTATGTGCGTCAGATGCTAATTTGTTGATTTTATATGAGGTTTTAATATCTGGCATCGTTTTTGCCTTATCACTTCTGAACACCCTTAATTTGCACCGTTTTGTCTGCCCGGCTGCACCGGAGCTTTCAGCAAGTCTAATTTCAGGAGTGAAACTATGCAGCGTCGTACATTTTTAAAAGCTTTTGCACTTTCTGCCTCTGTTGTCGCAATGGGCGTGAGTTTTAGCGTTCAGGCAGCCGACACCATTAAGGTTGGCATCATGCATTCGTTATCCGGCACGATGGCCATATCCGAAACGCCGCTAAAAGATGTGGCGTTGATGACCATCGATGAAATAAATGCTCAGGGCGGTGTGTTGGGTAAAAAGCTGGAACCGGTGGTGGTTGACCCGGCCTCGAACTGGCCGTTATTTGCTGAAAAAGCAAGACAACTGCTGAGTCAGGACAAGGTGGCGGCAGTTTTCGGCTGCTGGACATCGGTTTCGCGTAAATCGGTTCTACCGGTATTTGAAGAGTTAAACGGTCTGCTGTTTTACCCGGTGCAATATGAAGGTGAGGAGATGTCGCCTAACGTCTTCTATACCGGCGCAGCTCCCAATCAGCAGGCGATCCCTGCGGTTGAGTATCTGATGAGTGAGGACGGCGGTAGCGCGAAACGCTTCTTCCTGCTGGGCACGGATTATGTTTATCCGCGCACGACCAACAAAATTTTACGCGCCTTTTTGCACTCAAAAGGGGTCGCCGATAAAGACATCGAAGAGGTGTACACCCCATTCGGACACAGCGATTACCAGACCATTGTCGCCAGTATTAAAAAATTCGCCGCAGGGGGAAAAACGGCGGTGGTATCAACCATCAATGGGGATTCTAACGTACCGTTCTATAAAGAGTTAGCGAATCAGGGGCTGAAAGCCACCGATGTGCCGGTGGTGGCTTTTTCCGTGGGTGAGGAGGAGCTACGCGGTATTGATACCAAACCGCTGGTGGGCAACCTTGCCGCCTGGAACTACTTTGAGTCCGTCGATAATGCGGCCAACAAAAAGTTTGTCGCTGATTACCGGGCGTATGCCAAAGCGCACAAATTACCGAATGCTGATTCGGTGGTGACGAACGACCCAATGGAAGCCACATATGTTGGCCTGCATATGTGGGCGCAGGCGGTAGAAAAAGCCGGAACCACCGATGTGGATAAAGTTCGTGCTGCTATGGCGGGGCAATCCTTCGCTGCGCCATCAGGTTTTACCCTGACCATGGATGCGACCAACCATCACCTGCATAAACCCGTCATGATTGGCGAGATTGAAGGCAACGGCCAGTTTAACGTGGTGTGGCAAACCGACGAGCCAGTCCGCGCCCAGCCGTGGAGTCCGTACATCGCTGGTAATGATAAAAAATCTGAACAGCCTGTGAAAACCGCCAGCAACTGATCTAACGCCCTCCTGCGGGAGGGTAATGCTTTGGAGAACGCTCATGAAAGCTATGCGCTTTATTCGTGGTGTGTTGTTGCTGATGTGGTTTTTGCCGTGGATAGCCCAGGCCGCAGATGCTGATACCTTTACCGCCGCCAACCGTGCTCAGCAGGCCGCCTTGCTTGAACAATGGGCGGTGAATCCCGACGTTCAGCGCATCCCGCTGCTCAGCGCGCTGCGAGATGAGAACCTGCTGACCGATAACACGAAAAATGCCTTCATCATGAACGGCTCGCACGTACAGCCGTTAGGAACAGCGACAGCCCCAAACGGCGAGCTAAAAAAAATTCGCCTGACTAACCGCCTGCGTAATCTGGTAGCCGGAGCGTTGGCTGTCCATCAGCTTTTAAGTGACAGTGTCACGGTAAGGCTAAAGGCAGCTCGTACATTACAGCGTGAGGCGCAGCCGGGCATGCTGCCGTTTTTACAGCAACGACTGGCTCAGGAGTCAGATGGTGATGTGAAATCCGCACTCGCTATTGCACTGGCAAATCTGCAACTGAGCAGCACCTCGCCGGAGGTCAGGCTTCAGGCAATCGAACTATTAGGGGCGTCAAATGATCCTGAAACTCAGGCGCGCCTGCAGCCATTCACCAGGGCTGAACATGAACCCGATGCCCGAGTGCGTGCTGCCGCTGACGAAAGTCTGAATTCCATCTCGCATCGCATGAAGGTTGGGGATCTTCTTGGGCAGGCTTTCATGGGACTGTCACTGGGTTCTATTTTGCTGCTTGCGGCATTAGGTCTGGCGATAACCTATGGATTACTCGGCGTCATCAATATGGCGCATGGCGAGATGTTAATGCTCGGGGCGTACTGTACCTGGATGGTGCAACAGCTGATGGGCCAGTTTTTTCCGCAATGGTTGGCCTGGTATCCGGTTATTGCTCTCCCTGTTGCCTTTTTGCTGACTGCGGCAGTAGGAATGCTTCTGGAGCGTGGGGTGATACGCCATTTATACGGCCGTCCGCTTGAAACGCTACTGGCGACCTGGGGTATCAGCCTGATGCTCATCCAGTTGGTGCGTATGACTTTCGGCGCGCAAAACCTGGAAGTCGCCAATCCGGCATGGCTTTCCGGCGGCATTCAGGTTTATGCCAATCTGATATTGCCGTGGAACCGAATAGTGGTGCTTGGCTTTGCCATGCTGGTGCTGTTCTTCACCTGGCTGCTGTTGAATAAAACACGCCTCGGGCTGCGCGTGCGTGCCGTGACGCAAAATCGCAATATGGCGGCCTGCTGCGGCGTACCTACCGGACGAGTCGATATGCTGGCCTTCGGCCTTGGTTCAGGAATTGCCGGACTGGGAGGCGTGGCGCTCTCGCAACTAGGTAACGTAGGACCGGAGCTGGGGCAAAGCTACATTATCGATTCGTTTTTGGTGGTGGTACTGGGCGGCGTTGGACAGCTTGCCGGGAGCGTGGCTGCGGCATTTGGGCTGGGGATCTTCAATAAAATTCTGGAGCCTCAGGTGGGGGCGGTTCTCGGCAAAATCATGATCCTGATGTTGATCATTCTGTTTATTCAGAAACGACCTCAGGGACTGTTCGCGCTGAAAGGGAGGGTTATTGACTGATGACGATGCCAATGACAATAACGCTGGCGCGTAAAGCGCCGCGTGCAACACGCGTGCTGGGTCTGGGCTTACTGCTGGCGTTGATTATTCTGCCGTTTCTTGCGCTGTTACCTGCGGATCATCCTCTGGCCATATCGGTGTGGACGTTGACGCTGGCCGGGAAAATTCTCTGCTATGCCATTGTGGCCGTTGCGCTGGATCTGGTGTGGGGCTATGCCGGAATGCTCTCGCTGGGACACGGTATCTTCTTCGCGCTGGGGGGCTATGCGATGGGAATGTACCTGATGCGCCAGGCTTCCGGCGAAGGATTACCGGCCTTTATGTCGTTCCTGTCGTGGAGCGAGCTGCCCTGGTTTTGGTGGGGGACGCAACATTTTCTCTGGGCGATGCTGCTGGTTGTTCTGGTGCCGGGCTTACTGGCGCTGGTATTTGGTTGGTTTGCCTTCCGTTCAAAAATCAAAGGTGTCTATTTCTCCATCATGACCCAGGCCCTGACTTTCGCCGGAATGCTGCTGTTTTTCCGCAATGAAACCGGCTTTGGCGGAAATAACGGTTTTACCGGTTTTACCACCATTCTGGGGTTTCCGGTGACCGCGACGTCCACCAGGATCGCGCTGTTTCTGGCGACGGTTATGCTGCTGGTGCTGGCAATATGGCTGGGACTTGCGCTGGGCCGCAGTAAGTTTGGTCGTATTCTGACCGCCGTGCGCGATGCCGAGAACCGTTTGATGTTCTGTGGTTACGATCCGAAAGGTTTCAAGTTACTGGTGTGGACGCTTTCCGCTGTACTGTGCGGCCTGGCCGGGGCGCTTTATGTCCCGCAGGTAGGGATTATCAACCCCAGCGAAATGTCGCCGACCAACTCGATTGAAGCGGCGATTTGGGTTGCTCTCGGCGGACGTGGAACCCTGATCGGCCCGGTATTTGGCGCTGTACTGGTGAACGGTGCTAAAAGCCTGTTTACCGTCATTATGCCGGAATACTGGCAGCTGTTTCTTGGCCTGATCTTTATTGGCGTTACGCTTTTTTTACCTCGTGGTGTGATTGGCCTGTTTCGCAAAGGAGACAAATAATGCAGCCGGATGAAGGACTTTTTACTCGCCAGATGCCGGGCGATCGGTTTCGCGAACAAACGGACCCGGTACTCCAACTGGAAAAAATTAACGTTAATTTCGACGGATTCCAGGCGTTAACGGATCTCTCGCTCAATATTGGCGTCGGGGAGCTGCGCTGTATTATTGGCCCCAACGGCGCCGGGAAGACGACGTTAATGGATGTCATAACCGGTAAAACCAGACCGCAAAGTGGTCGTGCGATATACGATCAGTCGACCGATTTAACAACGCTGGATCCCATTGCCATCGCGCGTCAGGGGATTGGACGGAAATTTCAAAAGCCCACGGTATTTGAAGCATTAACGGTGGAAGAGAACCTGGAGCTGGCGCTGAAAAATGATAAATCTGTCTGGGGGGCTCTACGGGCACGACTCTCAGGCGAACAACGGGATCGTATTGATGAAGTACTGGCGCTGTTGCGGCTGGGTAATGAGCGGGCCCGCCGCGCCGGTCTGCTTTCGCATGGGCAAAAACAGTTTCTCGAAATTGGCATGCTGCTGGTGCAGGAGCCGCATTTACTGCTACTGGATGAACCCGCGGCGGGGATGACGGATGCGGAAACGGAATACACGGCGGAGCTGTTTCGCCAGCTTGCCGGAAAGCACTCTCTGATGGTTGTTGAGCACGATATGGGATTTGTTGAAACCATTGCCGATCGCGTCACAGTATTACATCAGGGACGTGTCCTCGCTCAGGGGAGTCTTCGCGATGTGCAGGCCAACGAGCAGGTTATTGAGGTCTATCTCGGGCGTTAAGGAGTTCATATGCTGCAGGTGAAAGAACTGAATCAATATTATGGTGGCAGCCATATTCTGCGCGGGGTGAGCTTTGAAGCGCGTATCGGTGAGGTGACATGCCTGCTGGGGCGTAACGGCGTGGGGAAAACAACACTACTAAAGTGTCTGATGGGACTTATTCCGGCCCGTAGCGGAAGCGTGCTCTGGCAGGATAAAAATGTCACTCACTGGAAGCCGCATCAGCGGGTCAGGGCCGGTGTGGCGTATGTCCCACAGGGGCGTGATATTTTTCCGCGTTTGACGGTCGAAGAGAATCTGCTGCTCGGTCTTTCCCGTTTTTCAGCACCGGAGGCCAGGCATGTGCCGGATGATATTTACGCGCTCTTTCCGGTTTTACAGGAGATGAAGCATCGGCGTGGCGGAGATTTGTCCGGCGGGCAACAGCAGCAACTGGCCATAGGACGAGCGCTGGCAAGTCGCCCACAGTTGTTGATTCTTGATGAGCCAACGGAAGGGATCCAGCCGTCGGTGATTAAAGAGATTGGTCAGGTGATTTCTCAACTGGCGCACCGGGGGGATATGGCTATTTTGCTGGTGGAGCAGTTCTACGATTTTGCGCAGCAGCTGGCCGACAAATACCTGCTCATGTCGCGGGGCAGCATTATTCAAAGCGGCGATGGTAAAAATATGGAGGCCGAGGGCGTTCGGGGACTGGTTGCAATCTGAGGTATGCGACAGAGCGGCTTCGGCTCTGTCGCTATACTCATCAGCAGACCACCGTTTGCCCCCAGGGCTTGGCGCGCATGCCTTTTATCATGAGCGCCCAGGCAAGAACGATCGCCACTATCAGCGCGACAAACAGCGACCATGGCGGCAATGTGGTTAAAATGACGCCGCTGACTAATGGGTTAACCGCTGCGCCAAGCCAGCCCAACGACTGGGCGGAAAAATAGCTGGCTTTCATGCCTGCTGGCGCGATGTTGTCGATAAGCATGTATTCACCAGGCGCGTAAATGACTTCGCCGATAGTGAAAAAGGCAGCAGAAATCCCCCATAACAACAGACTGTTGCCGGAGAAAGCGAAACCGACCAGGCCAACGACAAAGAAGACTGTACCCACTGTCATCAGCGGGCGGATATTCGTGGCGGTGAGCCTGCGGCCAAGCGCGTATTGCAGTGATACTACGATGGCGGCGTTAACGGGCAGGACCACCGCGACCACTTTCTCGGCAAAATCGCCATCGGCGACCACCATAACGTATTGCGAAATACAGGACGCAAAAGCACCGCCAACAAACGATGCCAGAAAGGCCGATAACGTAAACCAAAATAATGCCCGGTCGCGCAGGAGTACCGAAGGGGACCACACTGCGGCGTTTAAACCTTCTGATGGTGCTGTCGAACGTTTTACCCAGGTCTGGATAAACACCAGTGGCAATGCTGAACAGGCGGCAGCCAGCCAGAATGGCAGGTTAATGCTTTGCATCACCAGTAGAGTGCCCAGCGGTGGACCAACGGTCCAGCCAATATTCAGCACGGTATAGTTAAGCGAGAAAATTTTAGTCTTGTTGGTGGCAGACAGATTATCGGCAAACCAGGCCTTCAGCACCGTGGCGAAGACGGAGTAGGCACAGTTGATCAGGGCAAAGAGTAAAACCACTACCACCACGTTATGCACCAGTGGGATTGCAATAAAGCCGGAAGCAAAGCCACAAATTGCCAGCAGCATATAGCGTTTTTTATCGAACTTGTCGGCCAGAATACCAAAGCCAAGGCTGAACACCACGCCAATGGTCAGCGCGACCGTCATCGCATAGCCGATCAGGTCAACGCTCAGATGATACTGCCGACTGAGGTAAATCGTCATAAATGGCAGAGTGGCGCCACGGCCAATTGTTAATAATAATGATGACGCGAGTAACGCGAGAGTGGACCTTCTCAGAGAGATATTCATTTTCCTGCCCGACAATGCATGTTGTTATGTTTTTTTTAGATATAAGAAACAAATAGCATGTCAAAACTGTGATGTACACTCAATAAGTTGTCCGAAAATGCCTTGCGTGGCCTACCTGAAATAATGATCTGTTACGGCACAACGATTTCCGTTACTTTAACTTGTTTACAAAAATTTAATATTTGCAGGGGCGGTGGTATGTCGCGTAAAGACGGGTTGTTAGCGTTACTGGTTGTCGTGGTTTGGGGACTGAACTTTGTCGTTATTAAAGTGGGTCTGCACAATATGCCACCGCTAATGTTGGCGGGATTACGTTTTTTACTGGTGGCGTTTCCGGCAATACTCTTTGTTGCCAGGCCGAAAATCCCACTTTCGCTGTTGCTCGGCTATGGCCTGACCATCAGTTTTGGGCAGTTCGCATTTCTCTTTAGCGCTATCAAATTCGGTATGCCTGCAGGGTTAGCTTCTCTGGTATTGCAGGCTCAGGCGTTTTTTACCATTGTTCTGGGCGCATTTGCTTTCGGTGAGCGCCTGCAGGGTAAACAATTGGTAGGGATTGCGCTGGCGGTATTTGGCGTGCTGGTACTGATTGAGGCCAGTCTGAACGGTCAGCATGTTGGCATGCTCGGTTTTATGCTGACGCTAGCGGCGGCGCTAAGCTGGGCTTGCGGCAATATCTTTAACAAAAAAATCATGCAGCATACCTCGCGCCCAGCCGTTATGTCGTTGGTGGTATGGAGCGCGTTAATCCCTATTGCTCCGTTCTTCCTTGCTTCATTAATTCTCGATGGTCCAACGCAAATGATCCACAGTCTGGTGGAGATAGATATGACCACCATTCTTTCACTGGTTTATCTGGCGTTTGTGGCGACCATTGTGGGTTACGGTATCTGGGGTTCGTTACTCGGACGCTATGAAACCTGGCGTGTCGCGCCGTTGTCGCTGTTGGTGCCGGTCGTTGGACTGGCGAGTGCGGCCGTGCTGCTGGATGAAACGCTGACCGGATTGCAACTGCTCGGTGCGCTACTGATCATGGCAGGGTTGTATATCAATGTGTTTGGCTTTCGGTTGCGTAAGGTTGCGTCGGTGAGGGGCTAAAAAAAGCCCCGCAGTGGCGGGGCTATATAATTACAGGTTGCGCATATTGTAATAAGGCACACCTAATTCGTCGGACTTGTCGCTGCCTGCACCCATATGATTAAAATCGAACGGGGACTGATCGTGCGCAGGGGGCATAATCATCGCGTCGCGACTGTTCTGGGTGGCAGGTTGCGCGGTCTGTTCCGCCATGCTCTGGCCCGAAATAACAAACATCAGGGCCAGCATTGCATAAGACAGAAGTTTCATGATTTCCTCGGTTACGTCGTTAACTGGCGATTAGCAATTACATTGATTGAGTGGAAGCAAATAGCGTGATTCGCCGTGCATATTCGTCATACGGTACTTATGCGGCGGAACATCAAAATAGTTTTTGAATGTCCGGGTCAGCGTCTGCTGAGACTCAAAACCGTAACGCTCTGCCAGATAAAGAATGGGCTCGTTACTCTCTTTTAATTTTTGCGCTATTTCAGTCATTTTACGGCTGCGAATGTATTGACCCAGTGAATGACCGGTTTCTTTTTTAAACATCCGTTGCAGGTGCCATTTGGAGTAACCTGAACGCTCAGACACTTTTTCCAGCGAGAGCGGCGATTCAAGGTTATTTTCGATCCAGTCCAAAATGCTATGAATAGTGATTGTGTCAGTATTGCGTCTGGACATCGTCATACCTCTTTCTGTTTACGGCAGGATTCTCTTAAGCAAGTGCTCAAGTGTGGCTACTTCATCCGCCGTTAAGTTTTTTGTTAGTTCCTGGTGCAGGTCTTGCCCTACTAATTGATGACACTGCTCGCAAATTGCTGCGCCATGCTCAGTGAGTTTCACCAGCACGCCACGCTTGTCATGTGGATTCGGAAGCCTTTCGATCCAGCCTTTACAGGCCAGTCTGTCCAGCATTCGCGTCAGGGCGCCAAGGTCGACAGACAGCACTTTTTTCAATTCGACAGGGGTGATGCACACCGCGCAACGGATGGAGCAGAGCACCTTGAACTGCGATGCCGTGATATCCAGCGGTGACAGATAGTCGTTTAGCAAACGATCTTTTTTCTGATTAACCATATAGATCAAACGACCCAGTGGGATGATTTCGTTAAACAGATCACTGGTGTTTTTCACAATGGTTGCCCTGGCAAGTAGTTAGTCACGGCTGATATTATTGCTTAGGCAAATATAAGTCAAACGAATGGATCGGCAAATGCCACGTTTTGCTAAATCATCAGACTTAATACCTGGCGAGTGGAATTTTAACGGTTTGATAATTATGGTTTATACGTGCTGATGAAAAATGAATCCTTACATCGCGAAAATGGCTTATCTCGCGGATTTCACCGTATACTTGCCGTTGACGATTAACGCACAGGAAAGATGACATTATGATGGACTTGTTTAAAGCAATAGGACTGGGGCTGGTAGTCCTGTTACCGTTGGCAAACCCGTTAACCACCGTAGCGTTGTTCCTTGGCCTTGCCGGCAATATGAACAGCGCAGAGCGTAACCGTCAGTCACTCATGGCGTCCGTTTACGTGTTTGCCATCATGATGGTGGCGTACTATGCCGGGCAGCTGGTGATGAATACCTTCGGGATTTCGATTCCCGGACTACGTATTGCGGGTGGGTTAATCGTTGCGTTTATCGGCTTCCGGATGCTGTTTCCGCAGCAGAAGGCGCATGATTCTCCGGAAGCAAGAAGCAAGTCAGAAGAGCTGGAAGACGAGCCGACTGCCAATATCGCCTTTGTACCGCTGGCTATGCCAAGCACTGCCGGTCCGGGGACGATTGCGATGATCATCAGTTCCGCGTCAACCGTGCGTCATGGTTCCGAATTTCCGGACTGGGTGATCATGGTCGCACCGCCGATTATTTTTGCGGTTGTTGGGATTATCCTGTGGGGCTGTTTGCGCAGTTCCGGGGGGATCATGCGCCTGGTCGGCAAAGGTGGTATCGAAGCGATTTCTCGTTTGATGGGCTTCTTGCTGGTGTGTATGGGCGTGCAGTTTATTATTAACGGCGTGCTGGAAATTATCAAAACCTACGCTTAAAACACTGTGCCCGGTAATATCTACCGGGCATATTTTTTTATGAATGCTGAGGTTGTTCTTCCAGCGATACCGGCCATTTACGAAAGATAATCACCGACCATATCAACGCCACCACGGCAGGCACTGCGCCGACGTAACCAATCGTAGACATCGACCAGTGCAAACTCACCTGATTGCCTACCAGCGCACCAGCGCCAATACCGATATTAAAGATACCTGAGAACAGCGCCATTGCGACGTCGGTCGCATCCGGAGAAAGTGCCAGCACTTTCACCTGCATACCCAGACCTATCAGCATGATGGCGACGCCCCAGAAAATACTCAGGACAGCAAGGTGCATTTCGCTGTCAGCAGCGGGAAGTAACAGCACCAGACATACCGTCAACAGGGCAATGGCACTGCTAATCAGCACGGATGCATGCAGATTCCCCAGCTTACCGAAAATGACGCTACCGACAATTCCCGCGCCACCCAGAACCAGCAACAGCACGGTAGCAAAGTTTGCGCTCAGACCCGCGACGGTCTGCACAAACGGCTCGATATAGCTGTAGGCCGTGTAATGTGCGGTGACCACAATCACCGTCAGTAGATACAGACTCATCAATGCCGGACGATGAAATAACACCGGCAGGCTTTTTAAAGAGCCGGAGTGCTCACTGGGTAGTTTGGGCAGGAGCTTAATCAGGCAAAGCAGGGTAACTAACGCCCCCATACCGATGGCGAAGAAGGTCGTACGCCAGCCAAAATACTGACCGACGATACGTCCGATTGGCAGGCCAAGCACCATCGCCAGCGCGGTGCCGGTGGCAATCAGGCTGAGAGCCTGTGCACGTTTACCGGCAGGGGCCAGGCGGATCGCCAGCGATGCGGTAATCGACCAGAAAATAGCGTGCGCAAAAGCAATACCAATACGGCTAATTACCAGCACGGTAAAATTCCATGCCAGGAAAGAGAGCACATGGCTGGCGATAAACACAACAAACAGACAGATCAGCAGTTTTCGGCGCTCCACCTGACTGGTAAGTAACATAAAAGGGAGCGACATCAGGGCGACAACCCAGGCGTAGATCGTCAGCATGATCCCGACCTGAGCGGTCTGCATATTGAAGCTTTGTGCGATGTCGGACAGCAAGCCGACAGGGACAAACTCGGTGGTATTGAAAATAAAACCGGCAATGGCAAGCGTAACTACCCGTAGCCACGCGACCTTGCGGGAAACAGTGTCTGTTGTCATATCAAAAAAGAGGATTAGCTGCGAAAAGGTAAGGCCACGATCTTAAAACGTTTGCTGGCGAAAATACAATCATTTTGTGATATGGATCTCATTTCATTGGTAGGGCGCTACAATTTGTTGCCGAACATTCCTCGTATTTTTAAGTATTTCAATAATAATGAAATTCCGGGCGTATGACTTCACCCGGATTTACAGGTATTCATGTTTTTTGAGGATCGCCAGTTACTCCGGGTCGTGTGATAACTGAGGGTTCAACACCTCAATAAACGCTTCCAGTTGACGTGTCATTGCACCTCTGCGCCAGACCAGCCATGTATTCAGCCAGCGCCAGTTCTCGCTTAGTGGCCAGGCGTTGACCTGATGATGCCCTGGCATGCTCTCCAGCATCGATCGCGGGATCAGTGCGATACCCGCACCGGCAATGACGCAGGCCAGCATGCCGTGATATGACTCCATTTCATGAATGGTGCCGGGCATGGCGCGATCGGCATGAAACCAGCTTTCAAAATGGCGGCGATAGGAACAGTTGGCGCGAAAGGCGTAAATACTGCAACCGTTGACGTCGCTGGCCCGCTGAATGGGGGGATGGCCGTGCGGCGTCACGATCATCATCTCTTCACGGTAGACCGGCATTCCTTCAAGTCCCGGATGGGTAATTGGGCCATCGACAAAGGCCGCGTTCAATGTTCCGTCGAGTACGCCGTCCAGCATTGTGCCTGAAGGACCTGTCGCCAGCGCGAACTGAATTTTGGGGTAACGCTGATTATATTCAGCCAGCGTAGCGGGGATGCGAACTGCTGCTGTACTTTCAAGCGAGCCGAGAGAGAAGAGTCCTTGTGGCTCATCCCCGGCGACGACCATCCTGGCTTCCTCAACCAGTGCCAGGATCCGCTGGCTGTAGCGCAAAAAGTTGTGCCCGGATGGGGAAAGCCGCAGGCGCTGGTTTTCACGAATAAACAGATCAACGCCCAGGTCGGCTTCAAGCTGACGTATACGGGTGGTGAGATTGGATGGCACGCGATGCACCTTCGCGGCGGCCTGCGTAATACTGCCAGTCTCCGCGACGGCATTGAACATTTCCAGCTGCGTCAGATCCATAATCTTCTCTATTCGTGAATGGTATGGTTAATATTATTCATTTTTCAGAAAGAGTAAATATGCTCATGATATAACCATACCCTGCGATAAAGAGAGGCACTTATGACTATCACAGCAGCAACACATGCGATTTCCATTGACCCTGCCAGCGGTGAAAGGCTGGCGGCGACGCCGTGGGCCAGCGCGGAAGAGATTGATCATGCGCTGAACCTTGCCGCGAATGGTTATAGCGAATGGAAACATACTTCCGTTGAGCACCGTGCGCAAACGCTGCGCCAGATCGGGCAAGCACTGCGCCATCGTGCGGAAGAGATGGCGCAGTGTATCTCACGTGAAATGGGTAAACCCATTAAGCAGGCGCGTGCTGAAGTCGCCAAGTCAGCTGCATTGTGTGACTGGTACGCCGAGCATGGACCGGCGATGCTCAATCCGGAACCTACGCTGGTGGAGAATAATCAGGCGGTGATTGAATATCGTCCGGTAGGAACCATTCTGGCGATCATGCCGTGGAACTTCCCGCTCTGGCAGGTAATGCGAGGTGCCGTCCCGATACTGTTGGCTGGAAATGGCTACTTGTTAAAGCATGCGCCTAACGTAACCGGCTGTGCTGCAATTATTGCGCAGGTTTTCGCTGATGCGGGTGTACCCGCGGGGGTTTACGGTTGGGTTAATGCCGATAACGCTGGGGTCAGTCAGATGATCAATGACCCGCGTATTACGGCGGTAACGGTGACAGGCAGTGTACGTGCTGGGGCGGCGATTGGCGCCCAGGCGGGTGCCGCGCTGAAAAAATGTGTGCTTGAACTGGGCGGCTCCGATCCGTTTATTGTCCTCAATGATGCTGACCTCGATCTGGCCGTTAAGGCGGCGGTCGCTGGGCGTTATCAGAACACCGGGCAGGTTTGTGCGGCAGCCAAGCGCTTTATTATCGAAGAAGGGATTGCGGCAGAATTTACTTCACGCTTTGTGGCCGCTGCGAGCGCGCTCAAAATGGGCGATCCGCTGAACGAAGAAAACGATCTGGGGCCGATGGCGCGATTTGATCTGCGTGATGAGCTGCACCAGCAGGTAGAAGCTACCCTTGCCGAAGGGGCACGGTTACTTCTCGGCGGGGAAAAAATTGCTGGTCAGGGAAATTACTATGCCGTGACGGTACTGGGCGATGTCACTCCAGAGATGACGGCGTTCCGCCAGGAGCTGTTTGGTCCAGTTGCGGCAATTACCGTGGCGAAGAATGCTGAACATGCCTTAGCGCTGGCGAATGACAGTGATTTCGGCTTATCCGCCACGGTGTTCGCTGCGGATGAAGCGCTGGCGCAGAAGATGGCGTCACGCCTGGAGTGTGGTGGCGTATTTATCAATGGTTACAGCGCCAGCGATGCCCGCGTTGCGTTTGGTGGTGTGAAGAAAAGTGGCTTTGGCCGCGAACTTTCGCACTTTGGCCTGCATGAGTTTTGTAACGTGCAGACCGTCTGGAAAAACCGCCTTTGATGGTGTGGGTGCCTCCACTGGGGGCACCTGTCTTATTTCTGCAATTTTTCTGTCATTTACTCTCCGTACACTCGCGGCTAACGCTTTGATACAGAAGAGTAATATGAACATAACGCAAATTTTCCATCGTTTAATACCCCGTCAGTTCGGTCTGTTAACCGGCATTTTTTGCATTATTGCGCTGTTCTCTGTTTTGCAGGTCGTGTCCTCCTTGATGCTCTCGGCCTCAGTCAGTGACGCACAGCATAATGAAGGGCGTAATCAACTCGCGCTTTTGCAGCAGGCAAAGGTCGATGAAGCGCGGGTGGCGTTATTATCTGCCAGCGATTTACTTAACCGTGCGGGGATTTATTTTATGCAGGATGCCGCCACCGGTTCGGACGGGAGTTGGCGGCCGTTAATGGAAGAGGCGTACCGGGCACTGGCGCAGTCAAAAAGTGCATGGGATGCCTGGCGGGATATGAAGCCGCAGTCGGATCCAGAACTAACTGAGAGCTATCAGCGTTTTTATAGCGGTATTCAGGAGCAGGCGGATGGGCTGATGCAGTCAGGTTCCATTGATGCGTTTTTTGCCGTACCCGTGCAGGCCTTTCAGACAGACTTTAACGCTAATTACGCGCGCTTTCAGCAGGACAGTGGGCGACATGCGGAAGCTGGGCGTCAGCAGCTGTTGACCAGTCTTGAGCGTTTACAGAATCTATTTTTGTTTATTCCTCTGGTGCTGGTGGTTATCGCCTTTCTGGTCTGGCGTAGTATGTTCCGTTGGGTGATTATGCCGCTGCGACGGCTGATCGATCATATCGATATTTTAGCGGCGGGGGATCTTTCTCGGCCAGCCCCGCAGGTGAGTCAGTTTAATCGGGAAGTGACGCAATTAAGTTCGCGTATTGCTGCAATGCAGCAGGGGCTCTGCGCGCTGGTGCGGCAGGTGAATGATGCCACCACCGCAATGGTAGGAAATATCAACGAACTTGCGCAGAACAATAAACAGCTATACCAGCAGTCGGCAAAACAAAGTGAAGAGTTGAGCACTGTGACATCGCATATTTCGGTTCTGGAAACGCATGTTGAGGATAACAGTGGCTTTGCTGAACTGGCGAATCAACGCGCAGTGCAGGCGCGTGATATTGCGGCAGGTGGAGACCGAATGATGGCGACGGTAAATGCGTCAATGCAGGCGATTGTGACTCGCTCGTCTGAAATGCGAGGGATTACAACGCTTATCGACAACATTGCATTTCAGACAAATATCCTGGCTCTCAACGCCGCAATTGAGGCAGCACATGCCGGGGAGCAAGGGCGC
Organism: Citrobacter sp. B72; assembly: GCF_016894305.1. NCBI lineage: Bacteria > Pseudomonadati > Pseudomonadota > Gammaproteobacteria > Enterobacterales > Enterobacteriaceae > Citrobacter > Citrobacter sp. B72. The sequence continues at coordinate 2,549,924 of NZ_CP069801.1, read as the reverse complement.
GGGTTTGCCGTGGTTGCGAAAGAAGTTGGGCTGCTGGCGCGAAAAAGCGGTCAGTCTACGCAAAACATTCAGACACTGATTAAACACTCGTTACAGGGCATTGAAGAGGGCTTTCACGCGGTTAACGGACTCGATAAGAATTTGCAGCAGGTTATCGCACTGGTGGAAAACCTCGGCGCGTTACTGAACGATATTTCGACTGCAACGTTAAATCAGGGGAACAGTATTCACCAGTTAACCCGTCAGCTTCATGTCCTGAACGGCGAAGCCCGACAAACCAGTGATCTGGTGAATGCTGCATCTGATTCTTCCTTACAGCTTCACCATGAATCTAACCAGCTTTTGCAGGCCGTGGCCAGATTCCGCCTTCCGGCCTGACGCTGCGTATTCAGCTCTGTTATACTCGCAGGCCTTTCATACCTGCGAGCAAGGAGCATGTTGTGGCCAGGGCCATGGACAATTCAATTTTAGAGACCATTGTGCAGCAGGTTCGTCCGCTGATTGGTCAGGGTAAAGTCGCTGATTACATTCCGGCATTAGCCTCCGTCGACGGTTCAAAACTGGGTATTGCTATCTGTACCGTTGATGGGCAGCACTATCAGGCGGGAGATGCGCAAGAACGTTTTTCTATTCAGTCGATTTCAAAGGTGCTCAGTCTGGTCGTGGCGATGCGTCACTATCAGGAAGAGGAGATCTGGCAGCGCGTCGGCAAAGATCCTTCCGGTCATCCTTTTAACTCCCTGGTGCAGCTGGAAATGGAGCAGGGTATCCCTCGCAATCCCTTTATTAATGCCGGGGCGCTGGTGGTTTGCGATATGCTGCAAGGGCGTCTAAGCGCACCGCGTCAACGGATGCTGGAAGTGGTGCGGGCATTAAGCGGCGTTTCGGATATCGCCTATGATGCGACGGTCGCGCGATCGGAGTTTGAGCACTCGGCGCGTAACGCCGCTATTGCATGGTTGATGAAATCCTTCGGCAATTTTCACCATGACGTGCCCACCGTTTTGCAGAACTATTTTCACTACTGCGCGCTGAAAATGAGCTGTGTGGAACTAGCGCGGACTTTTGTCTTTTTGGCAAATCAAGGGCATGCCTTTCATCTTGCTGAGCCTGTGGTCACTCCTATGCAGGCCCGGCAGATCAATGCGCTGATGGCGACCAGCGGCATGTATCAGAACGCAGGGGAATTTGCCTGGCGGGTCGGGCTTCCGGCGAAATCAGGTGTGGGTGGCGGCATCGTGGCGATCGTGCCACACGAGATGGCGATTGCTGTCTGGAGTCCGGAACTGGATCCGGCGGGAAATTCACTGGCCGGTATCGCCGTGCTGGAGCAATTAACACAACAGCTGGGGCGCTCGGTTTACTGATGAAAACGCTCGATCCTCTTTTTGCCCGGCTGGCGAAATCAACGTTTCGCTCGCGGTTTCGTCTTGGCCAGAAAGAAAGGCAGTATTGTCTGGATAAAGGGGCGCCAGTTATCGAGCAACATGCTGCGGATTTTATAGCTAAACGACTGGCACCTGCGTTTCCCGCCAATGATGGAAAACAGACTCCTATGCGTGGTCACCCGGTATTTATTGCTCAACATGCTACGGCGACGTGCTGTCGAGGGTGTCTGGCGAAATGGCATGATATACCTCAGGGTGTAGCGCTAAACGATGAACAGCAACGTTACGTTGTCACGGTTATTTACCACTGGTTAGTGCTCCAAATGAACAAGCCATAGATAACATTATCCTATGATATCCCCCCTTGTGTTGTGTAATTGTTAAAAGCAGTATGAAGGGGTCAATCTAAGGAGAAACCATGGCTTCCGGCAAACCCTGCTTTGTGCTGAGCGCGGCACAGATTCTGTCGCGAATCGACGAGCTCAGCGATGTTCTTGAACAGTGCGTCAATGACGGCGCCTCCATCAGTTTTATGCTGCCCTTTAATCGCGAAAAATCAGAGGCTTTCTGGATGAAGGTCGCGCAAAGTGTTTCTCGCGGAGAACGGATCGTTCTTGGTACGCAGAATGCGCTGGGGGTGCTTGTCGGTACCGTCCAACTCATTATCGATCAACCCGAAAATCAACCTCATCGTGCTGATGTCGCCAAACTGCTGGTTCACCCCTCAGCGCGACGCAGTGGTCTGGCCCGTGAATTGATGAACGAACTGGAAAGTTGCGCGCGTCAACAAGGTAAAACGCTGCTGGTGCTTGATACGGCGACGGGCAGTGGTGCGGAGTTGTTCTACCACAATTGTGGGTGGAAAAAGGTAGGGGTGATACCTGACTATGCCCAAATGCCCGATGGGATGCTGACCGGAACCACACTTTTCTATAAAACGCTCTAATTTGTCGCCGGGGATTGATCAAAACAGGGTTTCAATGTATTAAAGTTTGCTAACCTATTGGACCAATTCAATCAAGTTGTATGACTAATCATAAAGGGAACCCATTGTGCAAACACTAAATCGTCGCGATTTCCCCGGTGCTCAGTATCCTGAACGTATTATTCAGTTTGGTGAAGGAAACTTCCTGCGCGCCTTTGTAGACTGGCAGGTAGATCTGCTGAACGAACATACCGATCTGAACGCTGGTGTGGTCATTGTTCGTCCTATCGAAAGTTCCTTCCCGCCATCGCTGAGTACGCAGGATGGCCTCTATACCACTATCATTCGTGGTTTGAATGAGAAGGGCGAGGCCGTCAGTGATGCCCGTCTAATTCGTTCAGTTAACCGTGAAATCAGCGTCTATAGCGAATACGATGAGTTCCTGAAGCTGGCGCATAATCCTGATATGCGTTTTGTGTTCTCTAACACCACGGAAGCAGGTATCAGTTACCACGCGGGCGATAAGTTTGACGACGCGCCAGCAGTTAGTTATCCGGCTAAACTGACGCGTCTGCTGTTCGAACGCTTCAGCTATTTTAACGGCGCATTGGATAAAGGCTGGATTATCATCCCTTGCGAACTGATTGATTATAACGGTGATGCACTGCGTGAACTGGTTCTGCGCTACGCTCAGGAATGGGCGCTGCCGGAAGCGTTTATTCAGTGGCTGGATCAGGCCAATGCATTTTGCTCCACGCTGGTGGACCGTATTGTTACCGGCTATCCGCGTGATGAGGTTGCTAAGCTCGAAGCAGAACTGGGCTATCATGATGCTTTCCTCGATACCGCAGAACACTTCTATCTGTTTGTCATTCAGGGGCCAAAGTCATTAGCCGCAGAACTACGTCTGGATAAGTATCCGCTGAATGTCCTGATCGTGGATGACATCAAACCGTACAAAGAGCGCAAAGTGGCGATTCTCAACGGTGCTCACACCGCGCTGGTCCCTGTTGCCTGGCAGGCAGGGTTGGACACCGTGGGCGAGGCGATGAATGACGCTGAGATTTGTGCTTTCGTGGAGAAAGCGATCTATGAAGAGATCATTCCGGTACTGGATTTACCACGTGATGAGTTAGCTTCTTTCGCCAGCGCGGTAACCGGTCGATTCTGCAACCCGTATATAAAACATCAGCTGCTGTCGATTGCCCTGAATGGCATGACCAAGTTCCGCACCCGTATATTGCCGCAACTGCTGGCAGGGCAACAGGCCAGCGGTAAGCTGCCGGCGCGTTTGACGTTTGCACTTGCCGCGTTAATTGCTTTTTATCGTGGAGAGCGCAACGGTGAGTCTTATCCGGTTCAGGATGATGCGCACTGGATAGAACGTTTTCAACAGCTGTGGTCCCAGCATCGCGATCGCCAGATAAGTACCGAAGCGTTGGTCAAATCTGTACTGGGTGTCAAAGAACACTGGGAACAAGATCTGACGCAGGTTTCTGGACTGGTGGAACAGGTCTCTGCCGATCTGGATACCATTCTGGCAAAAGGTATGCGTGAAGCCGTTAAGCCACTGTGCTAAGACGACTACCGATAACCCGGCTCAGGCCGGGTTTTTTCTGGATATACATTAGTTACAACATACTATGTGGTTTATATCATAAACCCGGTCTGTGACTTAGGTGCGGCTTCATTTTAAGCAGGGCCAAAGTTGTTGGGATAATGTTGCGATTAACTTGCAACATTGATCGCTATCGCGTCTAATGTGACGGATTTCACATTTTCCCGAAGATAACCATGATCGTTCGTCCCCAACAACACTGGCTGCGCCTGATATTCGTCTGGCATGGTTCCGTATTATCTAAAATATTTTCACGACTGCTGCTGAACTTCCTGCTCTCCATCGCCGTTATCATCATGTTGCCCTGGTATACGATGTTGGGTATCAAATTTACCCTGGCACCGTTCAGTATTCTGGGCGTGGCGATTGCTATCTTTTTAGGTTTTCGCAATAACGCCTGCTATTCACGTTATGTCGAAGCCCGACACCTGTGGGGGCAGTTGATGATTGCTTCCCGGTCACTACTTCGCGAGGTGAAAACCACCTTACCGGATGACGCCGAACTGGGGCAGTTTGTTCGTCTGCAAATCGCATTTGCCCACTGTTTACGCATGACATTACGTCGAAACCCACAGGCAGAGCCGTTGGCGAAATATCTCAGCGAGAAAGATCTGCAGACGGTATTTGCCGCACAATCGCCAGCAAACCGCATTTTGTTGCTGATGGGGGAGTGGTTGGCCGTGCGCAGACGTGATGGGCAGCTGTCCGATATATTATTTCATAGTTTAAACAACAGATTAAATGATATGTCGGCAGTACTGGCAGGTTGTGAGCGAATCGCGAATACACCCGTTCCGTTTGCTTATACTTTGATCCTTCATCGCACTGTTTATCTGTTTTGTATCATGCTGCCATTCGCGTTGGTGGTGGATCTTCACTACATGACGCCGTTTATTTCAGTGCTGATTTCCTATACTTTTATCTCGCTTGATGCGCTTGCGGAAGAGCTTGAAGATCCGTTTGGTACTGAGAACAATGACCTGCCGCTGGATGCGATTTGCAATGCAATCGAAATCGATTTACTGCAAATGAACGATGAAACCAATGTGCCAGCAAAACATATGCCGGATAAACATTACCAACTAACTTAGTTTCGTTCTGTTTCCCACCATGCTGGCCGCATATCAGAAAACGAATGAAACTCCGGCGCCAGATCTTCATCATTAGGATCGTCAAAAGCGCCGGCTAAAAGCGCAATGACCGGAGCGTCATCGATGGCGCCCACGGAACTACCGCACTGAGGGCAAAAAGCCCGACTGGTGGTTTCAGATGAGCGCCAGGTTGTCGGTTTTCCGGCTTTTCCTGTCCATTCTACATTTTCTGCATCAAACTCAATCCAGACGACGGTCGGGGCACCCGTATGTTTCCGGCATATATCGCATGAGCAGGTATGGGAATTATTAGGACTGCTGGCTGTGAAGCGGATCGAGCCACACAGACACCCACCAATGTAGACTTTAGACATAACAACCCCCGTCAGTAACATGTGGCAAGACACTAGCAGATGCCTGACATAGCCACTAGATCCTTATGATAAAAAGGCGAGGGCGCGCATACTCGGTAGCCCTGTCCTGTGATCTGTCTGATGATAAACGCTTAACTATTGCGTCTGGCAACAATAAACAACCGCGGAAAGGCCAGCAAAATATTGCCGTTTTCCTGCAACGGATATTGATCCTGAAGCAGTTCATGGTAGCGAGCCAGGTAATGACGCTGCTCGCTTTCGCTCAAATCCTGTAACCAGGGGCGTAGTCCCGTTGAGCTTACCCAGTCGATAATCGCCTGATGCGAATCCATAATGTGATAATACGTTGTACGCCAGATATCTACATCACAACCCGCTTCGGTCAAAATATCATAGTAGGCGTGAACGCCAGGAAGCGGAGCACGCCCCCGGTCGGGGTAATCTTGTTCATAAGCCACTTCGCGCATCAGTACATGCGTGGGCTCCAGCCAGTTATCCGGCATTTGCACGGCCAGAACACCGTTGTGACTCAGTTGTGAGACCAAATGTGGGAATAATTCATAGTGATCGGGCACCCACTGTAACGACGCATTTGCATAAAGCAGATCCACGGGATGCTCGGGCTGAAACTGGCTAATATCCGCTTCGATAAAATGGCAGTCAGGTAATGCGTTGCGCGCTTCATTCAGCATAGCAGGTGAAGAATCGACACCTGTTGTCTTTGCCGTGGGCCAGCGCTGATGCAGCAATGCCGTACTGTTTCCCGGACCACAACCAAGATCAACAACTGAGCGGACATTTTCTAACGCCACACGGCTGAGTAATTCTGCTGCGGGTCTTGAACGTTCAGTTGCATATTGCAGATAAAGCGAAGGGTTCCAGTCGGCCATGTATAAATCTCCAGTATGAGAGGAAAAGTCGGAAAAGGGCGGTATAAGACCTTGCCGATGAGCCACTTATTTTAGAAGATTATATGAAAATGAATGATAAGGGCAGGAATATGCTGGAAACATCAAGGTTGATATTGCGACAGTGGGAGGCTAAAGACCGAGCCCCTTTTGCTGCACTCAATGCCGATTCTGACGTGATGCGTTTTTTCCCCGCGCCGCTACAGAAAGCTGAAAGCGATAACCTGGCCGATAGATTTAGTGAAGGTATTGCAGAACGCGGCTGGGGATTTTGGGCCGTAGAGCTAAAAGAAACACACCAGTTTGTGGGCTGTGTGGGGTTGCATCCACAACCTGATAAATTTCATTTTTCACCCTGTACCGAAATTGGCTGGCGGCTTGCTAAAGCATACTGGCACCAGGGTCTGGCGTTAGAAGCCGCACAAGCGAGTCTTGCATTTGCTTTTGACGTACTGGCGCTAAATGAAGTCGTTTCATTTACTTCTGTGCTGAATAAACCGTCAGAGAATCTGATGATACGACTTGGTATGAATAAAACAGAAGAGTTTACGCATCCCGCGTTGCCGCCAGATCATCGATTGGCACAACATGTTCTGTATCGTCTTTGCCGATAATTAATCAGTCTATTTTGCTCCTTTTCTCATATCAGAGAAAATAACTAAGCCAATTCCAGCCAAAATAATGATGCTTGCGAGAAGGATTCTGACGGTGAGCGTTTCGCCCAAAAATATGATCCCACCGAGAGTGGCCAGACAAGGTACGCTGAGTTGAATAGTACTGGCCGTTGTGGACCTGAGTAAGGGGAGCAATGAATACCAGAGCAGATATGCACCTCCCGATGTAATTGCACCAGAAAGCACGCCCAGAACTAATCCATATATATCAATATGAAGATGAGAGCGGAAGAACAGAGGAATAATCAATGCGACCGGGATTGCCAGGATGAAATTCCCCCCGGTAGAGGCAGCAGCATCCGTGATTTTTTTCCCTGTGATACTGTAGAACGCCCAGGCTAACCCAGCAATAACCATCATTATTGCAGCATACAGGGAAGGGCGTTCTGCACCAGGAAGCAGCAATATGGCTATTCCAGCCAATGCTCCGAGTATTCCTGTTATTTTTAAAATTACGAGCTTTTCTCCCTGAGCTATCCCCCATACTGTCATGACGAGCTGAACGGTACCAAAGAGCAGCAGGGCACCAGCGCCGGTGCTGAGAGAAACATAGGCAATGGAGAATGAAAAAACATAGATGCAAAGTAGCAGGGCATTTAACCACTTGAATTCAAATTTTCTGCTGTCAGATGTTATCGCAATAAATAAAAAAAGGGCAATTGCGCCACTTATCAACCGGAGGCTGCTGAATGAAATAGCATCAGCATGCATCCCCTTCAACGCGAGTCGGCAAAGTACGGAGTTGCCGGCAAATGCGACCATTGCGATGATGATTCTGATGAGCAAGATAACGTCCTTTAGTCGATACGATAATTAGTAAAAGATGCAGGTGTTGTCTTTAAAAACAGGTGTGTTGATTAACATAATTGCCAACATCAACGACTCTATTCGTGTTGGGATCGACATTAAGAACGACAAAACGCATTTGTGGGCAGAACAGCTCTGCACTTTTCTTGCTGCATTCAGTTTGTAGCCATAGATGCTCACCCTGTTCGGTTACAACCGTGTTCACGTTTCCGTATTCGCTGCACACAAAACCTTTTTCAGTTGCTCTTTGCCTTGCTGCCTCCAGGCTCAGACCAATAACATTCAGCTCATCGACCTCTTTGGCATGTGTGCTGTCGGAAACACGGGTTAATGTGCAGCTCGACAGCGTAGAGGTAAATAGTAGCAATAGCATGAAGCGTAGGATGGTTTTGCTTTTTTTGTTTCGCATTGTCCGATATGTACTCAATTTTATTATCGTATTTCTGAAAGTAAGTGAAGTCACCGGGTTCAGTATATAACGAACGATTACATACCATTGCTAAAAAATCACAGATGTGCGGCTTTATATTTTTAAATGAAAGCTTCCAAAGCCAAAATCTCATGACGTAATAATTGAGACTATGTACTTTTGGTCAGAGGTATGTGCGTTTCAAATTAGCGACGATGAAGATAAGAGCCTTCCCAGAGACATATCATCTTTCACATCAAATGAAGATCTCATTCTCACTAACATTGCGTAAGTGAAAGGCTGGTCTATGCTAAAAAAAGCAATCAAATTTGCGTTGGCTTTTTGAATAATAACGATAATTCTCGCGTTTTCGGTGGCGAATATGAACAGGATTGTGATCGCTTTTTTAATGTGCTTTCTTTCCTCTTTGGTTGTTAACACATATGCGGCGGAACCTCGTCAGGAACCCACCGAAAAGGAACGCGCGCGAACGGTTTATATTTTTCATCAACCGATTGTCATGCTCCAGGCGAAATTCGGCCTTACCACGCCAGAAGAGCGGGTGCTGCGCATCCGCAATACGCTACGAAATTTCACTGAAGCCGATGTTCGCGAACCGTTACAGGTTGTGTCGGTCACGCGTTATAACCAGCCGGGAAGGCTTATCGTGATGAACGGTAAACCGGTGATGTTGCTGACACAAGGCGATCTCGACGAAGGAGACGATCTTACGCTCGACCAGGCGGCGCAGCGCGTACTGGCGCGCATGGAGGCGCAGCGGTCTGCATTGAGCGATCAGTATAACAGCGGCTGGCTGGCGCTGTCGGCGGTGAAAACGATGGCTGGTCTGGTGGGACTGGTGCTGTTTTGGTTCGGTGCATACCGTTCCTGGCGTTGGGTCAGACGCGTTTATCGTCGTCGCATTTTTGAGAACAAAAGCTGGATCCCCCAGAGTTGGCGGCGTTTTATCGGCGCTATCGAGACACGCCTGTACGCACTGTTGATGATCCTGCTGGGTATCGTTGCACTTTACGTTTGGCTGAGTTGGGCCTTTAGCCTGTTTCCCTGGACGCGCGTCTGGGGAGAGTCCCTTGGTGACTGGTCTGTACACGTAGTGCGTGATATTGCATTGTCGATTGTCTCAGCGTTACCTGGCTTGATGATCGTCCTGATCATTTTTCTCATCACGGCGTTCATCCTGAAGTTGCTTAAGGTGGTTCTCAACCAGGTGGAGGCAGGGCGTTTGCAGTTGCCTGGAATTCATCCAGAAACCGTGGGCGCAACCCGTAAGTTAATCTCTGTGGTGGTGTGGCTCTTTGCGCTATCTGCAGCCTATCCCTTTTTGCCCGGTGCCAATTCACTGGCGTTTAAAGGTATCAGCGTTTTCTTTGGCCTGATGCTCACGCTGGGGTCGGCCGGGGTGATGAACCACGCAATGAGCGGACTGGTTTTGATCTATTCGCGCGCGCTGCGCAAAGGCGACATGATTCGGGTAGCGGACAACGAGGGATTGGTAAGCGAAATTGGTATGCTCGCGACCAAAATTATCACTCGTGAAAATTACGTGGTCACAGTGCCAAATGCGGTAGTGGTTAGTGGAAAAATTACTAACCTTAGCGCGCAGAGCACCAACGGCGGCGTCAACCTGACGGTCGGCGTTACCATTGGCTACGACACGCCCTGGCGCCAGGTCCACGCAATGCTGGAGTTGGCAGCCAAGCGGGCCAAAGGAATCGATCTTTCACAGCCGCCGTTGGTGCGTCAGCTGAGTCTGATGGACTGGTATATTTCCTATGAATTGCAGGTGCGCCTGCTGCCGGATGTATCACTGGCAGATGCCCGTAATGAACTGCATAGCAATATTCAGGACGTCTTCAACGAATTTAACGTGCAGATTATGTCTCCGAATTTTGTGCTACAGCCAGAAAACAGCGTGATGGTGGCCAAAGAGAATTGGTATACCGCACCCGCAACACCGCCAGAAGGCGGGAAATAATGCGTTGGCTTTTTCTGCTTCTCGCTATCGCTATCAGGGGGATGACGTAAGTACCGTTCAGACGCAGCTAGCATTCGCAAAGCGATGTGGCGCTGACGATGCCGACCGGTGATGAATGGCGATTTGCTACCGGAGCGCAATATCAAATTACACCACAAAGCAATATCGGTGCTGCCGTGTCGTATCTGCATATGCAGTCGTCCCACGTACAGTCACCATCAATTTATCAGGGGAGTTACGATAATCCGTATCTGTGGTTTGCCAGTGTGAACTACAGTTATCAGTTCTAATGTTCAGTGAAGTGAGAGTCGCGGTGGAATTGTAGAAGACATAAAACAGCTATTTGCATAACCAGTTGCAGTCGAGAGCCATCATCCAGAACTGTTAGCGCTGTTGAGGTAACTGCGCTTGAAAGGGTTTTGAGGCGTCATTATTGAGCAGCACAAGGATGACCATAAAACATCAGATTCAGCCTTTATTTACTTTTGTCAAGGCTCAATTGAAATGTCCGTTATCCAGCTCAATTAAAATGACCACTTTGATCTCTCATTCTCTTTACTGATAGACTTTCCTCCGACTGAAACAACAGGATGATTGAGCCCATGCTTCGATACGAGTTAACGCCGAACAATGCAGGTTTTATACTGTGGGGAGATTCAGAAGCCCTGAATGAATTACATGAACTCATTCATTACATCGTGGATGAAAGCCCACTGATTAAAGTTAAAGACGGATTTATGTTATCCCTTGCCTATGATATTCGTAAAGCACGGGAAGGTAATCGTCGTGTTGAGCAACATCAGTATGATCAACATGATACATATAAGCTTTATGGTGTTGAGCTTTTATGGCCTCTGGTCCTGGTACAGTCCTCAATACTCAGAAACTCAATGGGTTATATTCAGACAGACAAAAACCAGCTGTCTGTCATGTATGCCTTTGAATACCTGATAGAATCAGCATTAACAGAGTCTGAGAGAACAACGTCGAATGATATTATGCTAACAGTAAAATATGCATCAGACTCTGATTTTAATTTCATTGAGGATAATATTGACAGCAGGTGCTGCTATTTTATCAGCCTATCTCCGGAGCAAAGAAAAAAGCAGTTAATCAGTATTGTTCGTTCTTTTCATTCATTATGGGGTAAGTATGCCCGTGAAAAGCAGGACATAAAGATGCTGAACGAAATGAATAATACATCATGGGTCTGGCCGGACAATATCAACTGGTGAGCAACCACTGTCCGGCCAGTGAGTACCATCAGCGGGCTCTTTTACCAAAAATGTCCTCTGAACGTGACTGAAGCTGTTTGAGTGCTTCGAGCATGTCATCATTATCCAGTGAGCGCTGGGATTTCTTCCCTTCCTGCTTTGGCCGTCGTCGGGAAGGGCCATCTCCAGCGGGAATTGACTGAGAGCGCGTGTTATCCCGCTTGCTCTGCACCAGACTGATAAACTCCAGGGTTCGGCCAAGACGCTTGTTATCGACAATCGCGCCCTGGTCGATTTCTGACAGTCGGTCGTAGGTAGAGTAGGGAAGTAGCGTACCGTTCAGGCGCAGCTCTTTTCTGCCATCAGGATAGTGATACACATCGATATATTTACCTATTGCACGGCGACTCAGTTCGCTGTCTTCAATCAGGTACAACATTTTATCATATTGTATCGTCAACGATTTTGAGACTTTACGTTTTTCACGAACAGTGAAAATAAGCCCCAGGTCCTCATCATGTTCTACAGCACGGTGTACGTCAAAATCATGTCGCGGTACTTTGCCAAAACGGCGGTTATAGTCAGCCATATAGGCCTCAGCGAAGTCATTTGCAGCCTCCATTGAACAAATGCCCTGTAACCGCAGCTCTTTGACCAGACGATCCTGTAAAGTGAGGTGAGCTCGTTCTACACGCCCTTTGGCGGGACTGGTTTCTGCACAGATAGTCTGGATGTTCAGTTCATGCATGGCTCGCCCAAACTGAGTATGCCCGTCTCCGCCTGTGGCGTGTTTATTGTTAACACGAAAAACACCGGCTTTATCGCTGTACAGTGCCAGCGGTTTACCATGCTTATCGATATAGCGCCGCGTGGCTTCGAAGTAAGAAAACGTGGACTCCGATTTAACAAACAACAGTTCCATCAGTTTGCTGGTTGCATCATCAACATAGACCAGCGCGGTGCAGGCCGGGCCACGGCCTTCAAACCAGTCGTGATCACAGCCATCTATTTGTATCAGCTCACCAGTACACGGACGCCGGTACCGTGGTTGAGGGATCCTTGCGGCACGTTGTTTACGGGGAACCCATAAGCCAGCCCGCACCATGATGCGCCGGACAGTTTCTTTGCCAAGAAACAGTCCGTGGAGTTCTTCGAGCTTTTCACGCGCCAGAGTCGGACCGAAATCAGCATAACGCGTCTTGATCAGTTCCAGAGCCTGATCTGCGAGCCCGGGTGGCAACTGGCGGTTACCACGCATGCCACATCGTCTGCTGGCCATACCAAGCGGTCCGCCTTCACGGTAACGGGCAAGAAGTCTGCGGCATTGCCTGTCGCTGATACCGAGGTGCTCGGCCGCACGGCGCGTTGTGATGCGACGTTCAATGACGTCCTGTATAATCTTGATCCGGTTGATCTCTTTCAAAGTAAACACTCCTGAGCTTTCTGCGCTCATGATATGCCTCCCGGTAGTTTAAACGGACCAGTGAAGCTTACCATAGCGCGGACATCTGAATTGAGCCACAGGCGGACATTACTATTGAGCCATTACATCATTGGTGCGCATAATGTATATTATGTTAAATGCAATTTGATACGTACTCAGTTGAATCCCCATGTGGCCCACGTTTGGCCATTGACCTCCTCTGCTCATTACAATCATGAAAGCCCAAGGAACAGAGTTCGCTCCTGCAGTTGAGATGCTTTGAATCCGTGGTGAAGATAAAAACGTTTAGCTTCGTCTGTGAGCACATGCACCATAACGGCACGCACGCCAATATTTTCTGCCACTTTGTAACACCGCAGTACCGCATCGTGAAGCAGATCGGCCCCTAACCCTTTTCCACGAACAGAAAGATCTACGGCCAATCTGGCAAGGATAATTACGGGGATTGGATCTGGCATGTTACGCCGAAGATTGCCTGTTGCTTCTGTGTGGTTGACGCTACCAGTGGCCAGTGAATAAAAGCCAGCGACTTGTCGCGTGTCTGTTTTGCAGACAACAAACGTCCTGGTTGCACCGAGAGCCTGATTTTTCAACCCTTTTTGCTTTAACCAATCATCGAGAACAATTTCTCCGCTGACAAATTCCGCCAATTGATGAATGTGAGTTAGCGGCTCTGGTGCGGTTACAAATCCCACTGTGGTTTCCTTGCCAGTAGCTTCCTGATAGCGGGATCTTCGGCAACCGGAGCATCAAGCATCTCGATAAACTCAGCGTATTGTTCATCATTAAAATTAAACACTCGGCGATCGAGAATAACGTTCTCTGCCGCCTGGCAGGCCATTTCCAGAATAAAGTCTGTACGCGATTTATGTAGAATCTCTGCGGCCGCATCAATAAGCGCGCGTTGGGATTCTTTAGCTCTAAGGTTGAGCTGGACATCTGATTTCATTATTAAGCCTCTTGTATAGCAATTGCTTTACAAGCATACCATAAGGCTTATGTATAGCAACTGCTATACAGTCTCGTACAACTCAATACTCTGATAAGCAACAATAAAAAACCCGCCAGTGCTGGCGGGTTATGGCATGGTTTGGCTCTAAAGTTAAGGCGTTACCATGTTAAACCAGAAATCAAAGCTATCTAAATACCCGAGGAACTCATCAAGCTTGGCATGATTGCCGGAAATTTGTACATCACCCTTCTCTTCTGCCTGTTTCAGCGATTCTTCCTTGAGAATGATTTTGTTCAACGTTGCACGGTTAAGTGTAATGGAGGCATCAGCGTTGCTGGCCTGTGCATCAGCGCTATGGTTAAGAACACCGTTTTCCAGTTCCAGTTTGTATTTACCGCCGTCAGCACCTAAATCGACGTTGAAGACTGCCTGCGCATTTGCCGCTTTTTCTCCGTTAATATGTACCGCGAGATAATCAAAGAACATCTCCGGCGACATGGCCTTAACGGTATCCGGGCTGGCGGTATTTGGCGTCGCGCCTTTTACCACACCGTTGCGTAATTCTTGTGCACCTGTCAGATAAAAATTACGCCATGGACCGGACTCAGCCTGGTAACCCATTTGTTCAAGGGCATCGGCTTCCAGATTACGGGCTTCTTTATTGCTCGGATCAGCAAAGACGATATTGTTAGTGACTTGCGCCACCCAACGGTAATTGCCCTGGGCGTAATCCGTTTTCGCTTTTTGCATGATTGCATCAGCGCCGCCCATATAATCGACATATTTCTTCGCGGCATCAACGGGCGGTAATTCATTCAGTGTTGCCGGATTACCGTTGAACCAGCCGAGGTAAAAGACATACGTTGCTTTCACATCATGGCTGACAGAACCATAGTATCCACGGCTGGCCCATGATTTTTCCAGACCAGACGGCAGTTTGAAGTTAGCGGCGATTTCGTCACGGGTCAGCCCCTGGTTAGCCATACGCAGCGTCTGATCGTTGATGTAACGGTACATATCACGCTGACTTTTCATTAACTTCACCACATTTTCATTACCCCAGGTCGGCCAGTGATGCTGAGCAATAATAATGTTTGCCTTTCCACCCCAGCGGCCAATAACGTCATTGATATATTTTGACCATGCCAGCGGATCGCGGATCTTCGCGCCACGTAATGAATAAGTGTTATGTAGCGTATGGGTGACATCCTCTGCAGCTTCGATCATTCCCTTCTCTTCTACATACCACAGCATTTCAGAAGGTGCTTCCGATCCCGGTGCCATCATGAAGTCATAGGTTAGACCGTCGATAACTTCTTTCTGCCCGGTGTGGGTAATATAGTTAGTGGGTTCAATCAGCGTCACCGTACCGGCGGAGGTTGTCGTCCCCAGACCCGCACCGACCTGACCTTTTGCATCCGGTTTCAGCAGATTGCCGTACATGTAACTGGCTCGGCGACTCATGGCGTTACCTGCCATAATATTTTCAGATACAGCTTCCTTCATAAAACCAGCCGGTGCATATACCTTCACTTTCCCGGATTTCACATCAGCGTCATCAATCACGCCGCGGACGCCACCGTAGTGATCAACATGGCTGTGTGTATAAATGACGGCAACAACGGGTCTTTTACCGCGATTCTTATAATAAAGGTCCATTCCTACTTTCGCGGTTTCTGCCGAGACAAGCGGATCAATGACCGTAATGCCCTCTTTCCCTTCCATAATTGTCATATTCGAGAGATCAAGATTACGGATTTGATACACGCCATCAGTGACCTGGAACAAGCCGCCAATATTGATCAACTGCGACTGACGCCACAGGCTTGGATTAACCGTGTCGGGGGCTTTTTCGCCCTCTTTGATAAAGGCATATTGCTGAGGGTCCCAAACAACATTTCCCTGCTTACCTTTAATCAATTCACTGGGAAGCGGAGCAATAAAACCTTTATGAGCGTTCATAAAATCGGTTTTATCAGTGAATGGCAATTGACCATATAAGGCGTCATTCGCACTTTTGGTCTGAGCAGTCGCATCTTTTGCCCCTTCCTGTGCCAATACAGGTAGTGATATTAATGATGTTGAACACACGCCAGCTAATGCCAGATAACTCACTAGTTTATTAAGTTTCATAAATCCTCACTAATAATATATTAGAAACCCTGCTGCTCTGATTGTTGAGAAGCTTCCGTAATACTGTGTTTATCAGGTTTCTATGATCTAATGCTCGTAGGCTAACATGATCTTATGAAACAATATAATGCAATGACATTTAATTTTAAATTTCATTTTGTTTTTATTTAAACAAAATAGCTGTAGACACCTGACTGTATAAAAAGATAATGGCTGGCATCCATTGTCTTTAGAACACTATATATGCGCACTCTCTATCTACTTCTCATCACTGGGATACTTTCTGGCTGTAATACTTCTCCCCCAAAGAAAGTTGTTAAAATCAATAAAATGGTGATCCCTGTTGTTCAGGCACAACCCGAGTCAAAATCAAGTAGTGACTCGGCATCCCTGTCCTTATACCAGGATAATAAACAGCAAATTGAAAACGTCGTGAGTTCGTTAAAAAATGAATATCTTCATGAGGTTAAGCCAAGAGAGATGTTTGACGTTCATAGCCAGGCATACCAGGTTTATGCTTCTTTAACCAAGCTCGAACAAATGCAGCAAATGAACAATTTTTATTATAAGGAGCATAATCAAACAGGACTGTTAAGCATTAATCAGTCCGTGAACTCTCTTATTGAATAACAAGAAATCCTCCTCAGAGAATGATGAGGAGGATTTTTTTGCGATTGATATATAGCATGCCACTATAATAGAATATTAAATTTAGAAAATCGATTTGTAACTTGTTTGTGGGTTTATTTAAAAGCGCTCAGGTAATTTATTGATGGAAGTAAGATACCCTCCGCGTTCAAAATCAATATACCCTCCTTTTTTTAACGCAGATACAACATTTAAAACACTGCTGCGCGATAAGTGGGTCCGATCCTGAATATAATCCAAAATAGAAACTCGCTTGCGCGTCTCTTCCGGCAACAAAATCATCTCTTCGAGGTGGTTACGTATCACTGAATAAGTACGCTGCTGTACGACTAAATCATCACGATAAAAGAGATAACCCGTATGATATGAAAGCACTGCCGCCGCATCTTCCCACAAGCCTTGTTGATGAAAGAGTTCTCGTGCTTTATCGGCATCAACGCGTAATAAGGTTGATTCAGCTTCAGCGCGCAATAAATGGCCGTGTACCGGTTGGATCATTTCGGCAATACCGAACAGATGGGGTTCATAGACGGTCACGATTAACAGACCATCAGAAGAACGTAAAATGGACAGCTCCCCTTGCAAAAAAAGGTAGAGTTGAGGCTTATTCTTGTATTTCCACATGATACGACGCCGCGGCACAACCTTCATCTTTTCTGCAATCGGTTCAAGTGCTTGCATTAAGCGTTGTATGCTTTGTTCTGGGCGTACCGGAGGTGAAATTTGCATAATCAAACCTGTATTATTTTGATCGAGAAAACAATATGCTTTTACCTATATTCCATGAAGGTAGTACAGATTCATATTAAAACCATAAATTGCTCAATAATAAAAGTACAAATTTATTTTTATTTAAACGAGCGTGAGTGATAAGACCACCAGCAGATGGTCGCCAGACACCGCCGGATAGATAATCCGCTATGGTGACTATTAACAATTCGTGAGATATTTAATCGGGAATAACGGCGCTAGAATTGATAGCTGTAGTTGACACTGGCAAACCATAACCACGGGTTCTTATATTGGCCTGCAAAGATATCAGATTTGACGTTGGACGACTGCATGTGCAAATACTCAACGGCAACGCCAATATTGCTGGCTGGCGTAATCTGGTACTGTGCACCGGTGGCAAGTCGCCATTCATCGCCGGTTGGCATCGAAAGCGCTACATCACTTTGCGATTTGTACGGTGAACTGTCATATGCAATACCGGCATTAATGCGCCACTGCTCATCGGGATGATATTGCACGCCCAGCGCTGTATGCCATGTATCTTTCAGACGATTATCACGATCGCTTTGCTGACCATTTATTGTAATCTGCGGGCTGCCAAACTGACTCCAGTCCTGCCAGCCAAGATCGCCCATCACTGACCACTGCCTGTTGATATCGTGAACCAGACTAAACATCACCTGCTGCGGAGCACGGACCTGTGTGGAGATCGGCAGATCATATCCAATATTAGGTATATTGGGAAAACGCGCTGTCCCGTCTATATTAAAATGATAATCAGTCTTGCTGGTCCAGGTTACACCCGCCCGAGTATTGTCAGTTATGTCCATTAATAACCCAAGGTGGTAATTCATCGCCCAGTCATGATCGCTTTGTTTCTCATCGTGGCCATCGACATCTCTGCTTAGCGACAGAAAACCATAGTTTAGCCCTGCAGCTGCGCCAACCGACACCTTATCACTTAGTTTCCATGCAACGGCGGGACTCAGCGTCATCGCAACCATGGTACTTTGTTTAATTAACCGAGCCCCTGCCCAGTTGCCGAAGTCGATACCTAACCCATAGTTGCCGTACAAACCCAAACCGGCAGAAACGGTATCACTCAGCCGTTGCGTATAAAACATGCTGGCATTGGGGAAAAGCGTCATTACATTACCGGGGCTTTGTCTGCCATCTGTCGTATTATTCAGCGTATAGGGAATATCTCCGCCCATCGCCTGTAATCCTCCGGTGACCATATGGTCAGGTAAACGAGTCATCCCCGCAGGGTTTGTTAACAGCGTAGAGGCATCCTGAGCACGAGCGGCCTGCCCTGCACCAGCCAGTGCGGTATCCTCCGTTCCGATTTCATAGAAATAGAGCGCACTGGCGTGATCGACCGATGAAAAGATCATCCCGGAGAGAAAAATTATATTTTTTTTCATTGTATTACCTGTTTGGAGAGGTCGTTCTTTACTAAACGTAGGGTCAGCTATCACACGGTATTGATTTATGCTAATAGCATAATCAGGCATCAGGAATGATGTCGTGTTAAATTTTATCCAATATTAAATTTTATAATTCAACACAACGACATCTTAAAAGTCGACTTAATGAGAACTCTTCTTAATAAGTGATTTGTCATAAATTCTAATGTAAAGAAATGAAAATTTAATCTTTTCATAAAAAAGTATGAGTGAAGTCGCCAACGGAAAAACCATAGTTATGATCATCACATAACTGTAATATGTGGTTTAAAAAGTAAAACCTTTACAGCCTTGAGGAGACCTTGTCTTCTCAAAACTTCGTGTCTCAAATATGTCTTTGATTTCAATGGGGCACGATGATCGTTAACCTCTAAAACCTAATATATAAGTGAGGTGAATATCTTATTGTGCTAACTAATCCTCAGGAGAATAACGCTAATCTGGTCATGGATACATCATTTTTAAAATATGGATTTTTAATCATGCAATAACAATCAGGTATCTGATACGACTCATTCTTCTGTCATTTTTTGTAAGCGGAAGAAAAGAGTGATGATAGCTAATACAGGTAAAGATAGGGGTAATGACTTATGGCCTCACAATATGACTTTACTGTCACCCTGCACGATCTTGCTTTTATTCTTAAGCAAATCAAAATATCCGAAGCGGCAACTAACCCAGATGGTAGCGTTAATGCTGAATTGCTTAGAGAATTAGTTTCCAGCCCGCTATTACCTTATGGACTTCGCACGGTAGATGGTTCATGGAATAATCTTCTACCGGGTCAGGAGTTATATGGCTCTGCCGACCAGACAATGCCGAGATTAACCGCGTTAAACTGGCAAGATGCGGACCAAATGACCAGTTATATCCAAATTGGTGGCACCGTTATTGATGCCGACCCACGTATTATTAGTAACTTAATTTCCGATCAAACGGCATCTAACCCAGCCGCACTGGAGGTATTTAACGCGTTAAAAGATGCTCCCGGCGGGGGGACTATTACAGGAGACGGAGAAACGTTATCCATTCCTAACCAGTCTCCCGATATCGGTCTCTCCCCTGCTTTTAACGGCTGGATGACCTTCTTTGGCCAGTTTTTTGACCACGGTCTGGATTTGATTCCCAAAGGAGGCAACGGTATCGTTTTCATTCCGCTACAGCCGGATGACCCTTTATATGTTGAAGGGTCGTCGACAAACTTTATGCTATTAACCCGGGCAACGGTGGATGAAAACCGAGAGACAGTAAACCTGACTACCCCCTTCATCGACCAAAACCAAACCTACACCTCCCATCCTTCACATCAGATTTTCATCCGCGAATACGTCATTATTGATGGGAAACCTGAGCCTACCGGGAATTTATTAGGCGGTGCGAACGGTGGACTGGCGACCTGGGCCGACGTTAAAAACCAGGCTGAAACTCTGCTTGGCATTAAACTCACCGATCAGGATGTGTTTAATGTTCCCCTGCTGGCTACGGATCGCTATGGTAATTTGATTTTAAGTGAAAATGGAAAGGTACAGATTGTTACCACCGGGGGACTGGTTGAAGCCAACGGCGGTCTGTTGCCTGAGGGAACATTCCGCACCGGCCATGCGTTTCTTGATGATATTGCGCATACTGCCGCGCCAAAAGCGGGTCTGCTGGCAGATGATGACACTGCGATTGGGGGCGAAGGAGCGCAACCGGCAGGAACCTATGATAACGAACTGCTCGATCGTCACTTTATTACCGGTGACGGGCGTGGGAACGAAAATATAGGTTTAACCGCGGTGCACGCCGTTTTTCACAGCGAGCATAACCGTCTGGTTGAGCAATATAAAACAACACTGCTGGAAACCGGTGATATCGACCTCATTAATCAGTGGTTGATGCCCAATCATCAAATCACGGAATTACCTGCCGATACCAGTACGCTGGTATGGAACGGTGAGTACCTATTCCAGGCAGGTCGTTTCTCCACGGAAATGCAATATCAGCACCTCGTATTCGAGGAGTTTGCCCGTACCGTACAACCCGCCGTCGATCCGTTTGTTTTCTCCAACACGGCGGATATAAACCCGATGATCTTTGCCGAGTTTGCGCATGTGGTTTACCGTTTTGGGCATTCAATGCTGACAGAAACCGTGGCGCGCACCGACATTGATATGCAAAGCGGCGATATTGACCTAATTTCAGCATTCCTGAATCCGGTAGCATTTAATCAAATCAACGGGGCCACCGTCACGGACGATCAGGCTATTGGCGCAATTGTGCGTGGTATGACGCGTCAGGTGGGTAACGAAATTGATGAATTTATTACCGATGCTCTGCGTAATAATCTCATCGGCCTGCCCCTCGATTTAGGCGCGCTTAATATAGCCCGTGGCCGTGACACCGCAATGCCGACGCTGAACCAGGCCCGCGAGCAGTTTTTTGCATTAAGCGGTGATAGTCAACTGAAGCCTTATACCAGTTGGGCTGACTTCACTACCTACCTGAAAAATCCCGCTTCAATCATTAACTTTATGGCCGCCTATGGTCAGCATGAGCTGATCCTCAATGCCACCAGCCTTGAAGGTAAGCGTGCAGCGGTAAACTTCCTGTTGTTTGGTGATGCTAACAATGCCCCGCCTGCGGATGCGATGGATTTCTTTAACAGTACCGGAGCGTGGGCAACCAAAGAGACCGGCCTGAATATGGTCGATTTCTGGATTGGCGGGCTGGCAGAGCGCAAAAATGAATTTGGCGGCATGCTCGGCTCAACCTTCAACTTCGTCTTTGAAACACAAATGGAAATGCTTCAGGACGGCGATCGTTTCTACTATCTGAGCCGCGTTCAGGGGCTGAACTTACTCAATGAACTGGAGGCCAACTCGTTTTCCGCGCTGGTAATGCGTAACAGCGATCTTGGCGATGAGGGATCCTCCCACCTGCCCGCAAATCTGTTCCAGACACCGGACCATATTTTTGAAGTGAACCGCGTGCTGCAAACGGAAATCGACCCGAAATGGGGAAATCCACTGAAGGATCTGCTCTCACCGTTGTTGGTGCGTCGTGACCCAGGTGCGGATGTTGACGGCGATAGTTTTGCCGATGGCGGGTATCTGAAATATACCGGCGATGGGCATGTGGTGCTTGGAGGGACGGCAGGCAATGATACGTTAATCGGCGGTAAAGGGATCGACAGTCTGTGGGGTGATGGCGGAGATGACCGACTGGACGGCGGCGACGAAGCAGACGTGGTCCATGGTGGTGACGGTGATGACATTATTACCGATACCGGTACGCCTGTAGGTGATGCGGACTTCCTGCACGGTGATGCCGGACATGACGTTATCTTCTCCGGTAACGGAAACGATCTGGTCTTTGGTGGCAGCGGTAGCGACTTCGTGGTGGTCGGCGAAGATGCACAGGAGGTCTTCTCGGGTCAGGATAACGACTTTGCGCTTGGCGGCTCGGGTGGTGATTTCCTGATGGGCAACGAAGGCGATGACTGGCTGGAAGGTGGCGACGGGTTTGACACGCTGGCGGGTGACAACTCTGAGTTGTTCTTCAACAGTACCATTATCGGTCACGATGTTCTTAACGGTCAGGGTAACGACACCGACTACGATGGCGAAGCCGGTGACGACATCATGGTTCAGGGCGCGGGGATCCAGCGCAATAATGGCATGGCCGGTTTCGACTGGGCTATCCATAAAGGCGACCCAAATGGCGCTAACTCTGACCTTGGGATCCCTATTTTTGTCAACCAGCAGGAGTTTATTCTACGCGACCGTTTTGATCTTGTTGAAGGGCTGTCGGGCTGGAAATACGACGATATCCTGACCGGGACAGAACAGCCGATAGGTACTGCGCCTGTTCAGGGCGTTCCCCTCTCTAACAACCTGACCCAGGAAGGTGCGGACCGGATCACCGGTTTACAGGCTATTCTCGGCGTAGAGCGTTCTACAAATCCGGACGCGGTGCTCCTGAACCCTGATGATGGTAGCGATATTTTACTCGGCGGTGGTGGTAGCGACCGCATTATGGGTAAAGCTGGTAACGATATCATTGATGGTGATGCATGGCTCAACGTGCGTATTGCCGTTACGGGTATGGCAGGACTCACCAGCGCCGAAGGAATGGCCGAACTGAAATCGTACATGCTGGCCGGCACGCTGAAACCGAATCAGCTGTCGATTGTGCGAGAAATCCTGCATGAAGGTAACGGCACGGAAACTGACGTCGCGGTGTACCGTGATGTTAGCAGCAACTATGTCTTTACCCGTATGGCAGACGGTAGCTTGCGCGTCGATCACGCCACGCCGGATGCCGCGCTGAACCTGAATGATGGCATCGATCGTCTGTTGAACATCGAAAAACTGGAGTTTGGCGATGGGAAGCAGCTGTGGGTGACGGCGCAGCAAGCGACGGGCGATCTTACCATCAGCAATCCTAACCCTTCGGTGGGCGACCTGCTGCGCGTCAACGTGGCGAACTTGCTGGATGGTAACGGCCTGGCGGCGGATGTGGCCATTACCATGACCTGGCAGGCATTCGTCAACGGCCAATGGCGAGATTAGGCAACCGGCGTTGAGTTCAGAGTGCCAGGCGCTATTCAGGGCGCACCGCTGCGTGTGGTAGCCAGTTTTAACGACCGCATGGGTGACGCTGAAACACTGGTGTCGGCACAAACTCAGGCGATCCTACCGCGAAATCAGGCCACGACTGGTGTGCCGGTAATTAACGACCTCACCCCAACTGAAAGCCTGACGCTGACCGCGGTGGTTTCAGGCATTGCTGACGCCGATGGTCTGAGCGGCGGTAATTTCACTTATCAATGGAGAATGAGTTCGCCAACCGGATTCGTCAACATTAACGGCGCGACTTCCGCCACCTATACGCCGGGTCAGGCTATGGTTGGCAGAACGTTGCAGGTGGTCGTTACCGTCGTCGACGATGAAGGCAACCCCCCTGTTGTTCTGACGTCGACCACCACACAACCTGTGGGCGATCTGATTGTGGGTACCAACGGGGCTAACACCCTCGTCGGTACTGCCTGGAGCGATATCCTACGCGGTGAAGGCGGTAATGACACCTTACTCGGCGGTGCAGGTGACGATCTGCTCATTGGCGGTGCGGGAAACGACAACCTCTCTGGTCAGGCGGGGCAAGATATTCTGCAAGGTGATGCCGGTAATGACACGCTTGATGGCGGGCTTGGTGCCGACAGTATGACCGGCGGCGCGGGCGATGATACCTACATCGTTGATGATTTCGGTGATGTAGTTATCGAAGGTGTGAATGGCGGCACGGACGTTGTCCGAACCAACCTCAGCAGCTACGACCTCACCGATAACGTGGAAGAACTGGTATTTACCGGCAGCGGTAGTTTTATCGGTACCGGTAATGCCATTGCGAACACCATTACGGGAGGGACCGGTAACGACTATCTGTTCGGCATGGGCGGTAACGACCAGTTGTTTGGTGGTATCGGGAATGACTTCCTCGATGGCGGAGATGGCGCTGATAACCTGCAAGGCGGAGTTGGTAACGACGTCATGATTGGCGGTGCGGGCGCGGATACCCTCTCCGGCGGTAGCGGGGACGATATTCTCAATGGTCAGGAAGGTAACGACATTCTGGACGGTGGTGCCGGTAGCGATATCTTTGCCTTTGGCGCCAACTTTGGGCAGGACCGAATTACCGGTTTTGACAGTAACCCCAACGGCGGGCAGGACTTCCTTGATCTCGTCTTGTTAGGTATCAACGCGGGTAATTTTGCCAGCAGCGTGTCTATCACCGGAAACAATGGCAACACCATTGTGACTATCGGTACAGATACCATCACATTGGTGGGCGTCAACTCAACCACCGTGAATATTGGTGACTTTTATCTGGAAATGCCCACCACCCTTGCCAGCAACAATGGCAATAGTTCATTGATCGTATAAGGAGAAGACTATGTCGCGCCAGCATACGCCAACAGAACTGAATGATGCATTAAAAGGAACGAAACCCACTTTTCTGATGCTGTTGTTTTTTAGTTGTGTGATTAATATGCTTATGCTGGCGCCGGCAATTTATATGCTACAAGTATACGACCGCGTGCTGGTGAGTAAAAATACCACCACGCTGTTAATGCTAACCTTATTGATTGTCGGCTTGTACATCGTTATAGCCATGATTGAATCCGCCCGCGCGCAGGTCATGGTCAGGCTTGGCAACCGGCTGGATATAAAGCTAAGCCAGTTAGTCTTTAACGCGGCATTTAAAAGAAAGATGGTTACCGGCGATAACAACCCGGCGCAATCTTTAGCCGAACTGGATCAGCTCCGTCAGTTTCTTTCCGGGAATAGTCTGTTCGCTCTGCTGGATATTCCCTGGACGCCGATATATCTGTTCATCGCTTTTTTGGTCCATCCCCTGCTGGGATACCTTTCTCTCGGCGGAATAACGTTATTATTTATTCTGGCGCTGGTCTCGGAAATCTCTACCAAACGCCCGATTCAGCAAGCGCACGCCTTAACCATTAACAATGCCAGCAAACTGAATAAACAGCTGCAAAACGCCGATGCCATTGAGGCGATGGGAATGCTCTCGACCCTGAAGTCCAACTGGCAGGAGCAGCATAACAAAGTGCTGGCGCTACAAACGCAGATTGCTGACAAAACGGCCGGGTTGAGCAGCCTCAGCCGCTTTGTGCGGGTGTTGCTGCAATCTATTGCGCTGGGTGCCGGGGCTTTACTGGTGATCGGTGGCCATATTACTCCGGGCTTGATGATCGCCGCCTCGATCATTCTTGGCCGCGTCCTCAACCCGGTAGAACAAGTTATTGGCAGCTGGAAGCAGTTCGTGCAGTTTCGTAGCGCGTGGCATCAGCTCTCAACCTTGCTGAAGGAGTATCCGGCACCGAAAGAGGTACTGACCCTGCCGCGTCCGAACGGCAACATCAGCGTCGAAAGCGTCTTCGCCGCAGCTCCCGGCCAGCCTTCCCCGCTACTGCGTAATATCGCATTCCAGCTGGAGCAAGGTGAAGTCCTGGGGATTATCGGCCCCTCAGCCTCAGGGAAAACCTCGCTGGCAAAGGTTCTGGTTGGTGTCTGGAAACCGTTATCAGGGAAAGTCAGATTAGACGGCGCAGATATTTGTCAGTGGGATAAAGCGCTGCTAGGCCCGTCTATTGGCTATCTGCCGCAGGATGTAGAACTGTTTGACGGTACCATCGCGCAAAACATTGCCCGTTTCGCGCAGAATGACAGTGAGCTTATCGTCGCCGCCGCCTTACTGGCAGGCGTTCATGAGATGATCCTGCGCTTGCCACAAGGTTATGACACGCTGTTGGGCGCAGGCGGATACCAGCTCTCTGGCGGGCAGCGACAGCGTATCGGGCTGGCTCGCGCCGTTTACAACAACCCTGCGTTTATCGTGCTTGATGAACCGAATGCCAATCTTGACGACGCGGGGGAATTCGCACTCGTTAAAGCCATCAATACCCTTCGTACACAGGGACAAACTACCGTCATTATCTCACACCGCCCGACGCTGCTCGGCGTGGTCAATAAGGTTTTGCTGCTTAACGATGGCGCCATACAGGAGTTTGGTACCCGCGATCAGGTTTTTGCCCATTTGCGTCAGGCCAACGTACTGAAACCGGTGGCTACGCCTTCTCCATCCACGACTGAACAGCAACGTGAGGCCTGATGATGAAAAAGAATCCCCACAATACGGCATCTGCTGGCGTAGATACCAATATCTGGTCGCCGATTATCCGGGGCGTGATCGTCATTGTGCTTGGTGTCGGTAGTTTTATCCTCTGGGCAGTGCAAGCTCCGTTAGATGCGGGCGTGGTCGCTGATGGTACGGTAACCGTATCGAGTAACCGCAAAACCATTCAGCATCTGAGCGGCGGTCGGGTAACGGATATCTTTATCAAAGAAGGCGACTTCGTGAAGAAAAATCAGGTTCTCGTCCGGTTGGATAAAATGCAGCTCGAAATGCGTTTTAGCGCGTTAAATGCCCAGTATATTTCTGCAAAAAGTATCGAAGATCGTCTGTTGGCAGAACGCGATGGCCTGGAAGCGATCCGCTTTAATACGACGCTGACGCAGCAATTCTCTGGCAATAAACGGCTGACAGAAGTCAGAAATCTGCAGGCCAAGCTTTTCGATACGCGTCGCAAAACGATTCAGGACGAACTGTCGATGATTGAGGAGACGCTCGATGGTCTGGTTGGGCAAACGGATAATCTCAATAAAATAAAAGGCTATCGCGACCACCAGTTTTCTCTGATTAACCGGGAGTTGGGGGCTATTCGCGCGCTGAGCGAAAAGAATTATTACCCCAAAGCGCAATTACTGGTGCTGGAGCGCGAGGCGGCTGAAATATCTGGCAGCGTTTCAGAAGATATTCTTAACATTGCCAAACTGAAATCGCAGCAAAACGAATTAAAAATTAAAGCCTACCAGGTGCGTCATCAATATTTACGTGAAGTTGAGTCTGAACTGACGGAAAACCAAAAAGAAGTGGCGATGCTGGAGGATGAACTGGTGTCCATCCGTCACGAGCTGGATAACACCGAGATCCGCTCACCGATTAACGGTATCGTGCTGGATGTTAAAGTCAGTACCGTGGGCGGCGTCATTCAACCCGGCGAACATCTTATGGATATTGTCGCCGCCGGACAACCCATGCAAATTGATGCCAAAATACCCGTGCATGCCATTGATAAACTAGTCCCCGGCTTAACCGTTGATGTGCTTTTCCCTGCCCTTAACCATGCCCTGTTGCCGTCGGTTCCGGCCCGGGTTCTGACTATCTCGGCGGACCGCTTAATTGATGAAGCCACTCAGCAGCCTTACTACCTTGCGGAAGTACAGGTTTCAGCAGAGGGCGCGCGTTTGCTGGGCGATTACAAAATTAAAGCGGGAATGCCTGCCAGCGTGACGATCAAGACCGGTGAGCGAACCCTGATGAGTTACCTGTTTAAACCGTTGATTGCCCGTCTGGAACTGGCTTTTAAAGAGTATTGAGCCATCCATTGCCGGTATGGCGTACGGCTTGTCGCGCCATACCGTTTTCTGCCGTTGCTGGCAGCTTTGCTTTCTTGTAACCTTCTTTCCGTCTCACTACTGACAAAATCTGGAACCACTGAACTGGACTTCATATGAATGCTCATATTTCTAAAGACCCTTTACATGGCGTAACGCTTGAAATGCAGGTCAATGCCCTGGTTGAACGTTATGGTTGGGCTGAACTGGCGCAACGCATTAATATCAACTGCTTTAAAAATGAACCGAGCGTTAAATCCAGTCTGAAGTTTCTGCGCCGTACGCCGTGGGCGCGGGCAGAAGTTGAAGCGCTGTACCTTGATTCGCTGCATGACCTGGCCTCAAACAACACCCCCGAACCGGCCTTCGATCCCTGGGCTAACAGCCGCAATAAAAAGAAATAAGAGCAAAATCAGATGGCAGCATCCGGTTTCTTTTCAGGAAATTATCAGAAAAAACTGGCGAAGATTCTCGCCCGTTCTCGTGCCAGACTACCGCTGACCAACATGAAATGGTTTGCTGTACTCGTAGGCAGTATGTTGTTACTGGGCAGCTGTTCTTCACAACCGCCTGGCCCCAAAACCACTCCGCTACCTCCGGTGAGCAAACCACAGCAGAGCAAGGAGCCAGTGCGCGGGATCTGGCTGGCGACAGTTTCACGTCTAGACTGGCCACCTATCTCATCCGTGAACATCAGTTCGCCTGCCGTACGCATCAGCCTGCAGCAAAAAGCGCTGACGGATAAGCTGGACAACCTGAAACGGCTTGGTATTAACACCGTTTTTTTCCAGGTTAAGCCCGATGGGACCGCATTGTGGAAGTCAAAGATTCTACCGTGGTCAGATACCCTGACCGGTACGATTGGCCAGGATCCGGGTTACGATCCGCTGCAGTTTATGCTCGATGAAGCGCATAAACGCGGAATGAAAGTTCATGCCTGGCTTAACCCCTACCGTGTTTCCGTGAACACCAAACCTTCGACGGTCACTGAATTAAACAGCACGCTGTCACAGACGCCGTCCAGCGTATACGTCCTGCATCGGGACTGGATCCGCACTGCGGGCGAGCGTTTTGTGTTAGACCCCGGTATTCCCGACGTGCGCGACTGGATCACCAGCATCGTGGCGGAAGTGGTTGAGAATTACCCGGTTGATGGCGTGCAGTTTGATGATTACTTCTATACCGAATCTCCCGGCTCTGCGCTCAACGACAGCCAGACCTTCAGAAGATACGGCCAGGGATTCGCTTCCAAGGCTGACTGGCGTCGCGATAACACGCAACGGCTGATTGCCCAGGTATCGCGGACCATCAAGAAACTCAAGCCTGAGGTTGAATTCGGCGTCAGTCCTGCGGGCGTGTGGCGCAACCGTTCGCACGATCCAGCGGGCTCCGACACGCGCGGCGCGGCAGCGTATGATGAGTCGTATGCAGACACCCGCCGTTGGGTGCAACTAGGTTTGCTGGATTACATTGCACCGCAACTCTACTGGCCTTTTGCCCGCGACGCAGCGCGTTACGATGTACTGGCAAAATGGTGGGCAGATGTCGTGAAATCAACCAACACCCGCCTCTACATTGGTGTAGCGCTGTATAAAGTTGGTGAACCATCGAGAAAAGAGCCAGACTGGACGGTAAAAGGCGGTGTGCCGGAACTGAAAAAGCAGCTCGATTTAAACGAATCCGAACCGTACATCAACGGCACGATCCTGTTTCGCGAAGATTATCTTAATCAACCGCAAACGCAGGAAGCCGTGACCTATATTCGTAATCGTTGGGGACGTTAATAGTTGTCCTGAGTGGGAAGTCTGAGCCAGACGCTCACGTAGCGGGTAAATTTCCCCACAAAAACGCCGGCGAACATGCCGCCTGTAATGATAGCCAGAGCGCTCATTGCGGGTTGACGTAAAACGTCGGGAGCAATGGCGTTAAGTACGCCAAGAACGTACTTAACGCCGAATGCCAGCAACATAAATGGCAATGCGGAATAATCTGCCGGACGATGAATACTCCGCGGTGCGCTACTGCGGCTCAAACGGTCTGGGTTAATTAATATGTAGCCAATTATCGCGCCGCTGATAATACCTATCGTCCACTGGATATAGGTAATGAGGGTCGGGTCGCGATAAGTGATTAAATCGTAGATATCCCAGAACAGAAAAATAGCCGGGATCAGCGCCAGCTTTTCCAGCGTGACGGTGGCGGGTGTTCTGGCTTTAATCCCTCTGTAAAGTAGAAAGGCAAACAGCAGATACACCCAAACTGGCGTGTGTTCCAGCATACCCAAGACAAATTCAGCCATAACATTGCCCCGCTCAGATTTAATTCTTCGCTAAGTGTAGCGGCTGTATCTGCGTTACCGGGACATTAACCGACGGACATTATCATCAATTTGTTTCTGAATCGTCTTCAGCGTGGATTGCGTTATCTGATCGGGGTATTTGTCCCTGGCGATGGCGCTCAATGCCGTGGCAAAGTGACAGACTTTTTCGATTATGCCGTTCACATGGTCAGCAGATAACTCAGCTTCCTGAACGCCAAGCGACTGAAGGTGCTTTCTTTTGATATCCAGCGCCTCTCCCAGCACGTCCATTTGGTGATACCCGCCAGGCCCTTCGCACCAGGTGACATCGTAAGCCGGAGCCAGAGTCCAGTCTCCATCGGATGACATTAAATAGGCAAAATTCTTCGGATGATCGTCGCGGTTGTTAAATGCCACGTTGAAAACCACGCGTTCGAACGCTTTTGCCTTTTCTCTGACATCATTGGTACAAATCTGCGTGGCGCGCAGAAAATCCCGGTAGTCTAAAGCGCCGGGTATCTGGTAATTTGCCCCGGTAAGTGCCGCCAGGCTCTGCATAGGAATACGTATCGACTGGTCACGGTCGAAACGGCGAGTGGCAAATGCCGCCTGTCCGCCGGGCAGATTGAAATACGCCGTATCAGGCGTGGTGATCCCACATTGGCGCAAGCATTCAGCATAAACCGCTTCGATGGCACATACCTCAGCATGCTCATGCCTGGCGGGAAATTTAATCAGCCAGCTTTCGCTCCCGGGTAGCGGCGCCGTGGTGAATTTAGACGTGACAGTGTCACGATAAAGTAACGCCTTAGGCCTTGCTCCCTGTGGCGAACCGCCCATCTGGAGTAGTTTTTGCAAGAATTCCCCGCCTTCGCCGCTCAGGACTTCCTGAACCTCAGCGGCCAGTTGTGCGAGAGGAACATCCTCTTTTGACAGCGTCTCGGAATCTGACTGAACGGGCTGGAATGTCATGGCGCCCATCGCGTTGTTGCCGACCCAGGTTAAGCGCTCCAATGGACCAATGCGTGCTGCGTTGAGCCCGCGGCGTTTAAATAGTCGGTCCATCAACAGCATACCCCAGCCGTCAGGTAGCGAATCATAGACTGGCCCAGGTAATCCCAGCTGATGAGCCGGGAAATCCCTGCGTAAACGGGGACCGTTCAGCGGTAACATCAGTCGGGACAGTTCCAGCCCCTTACGTAAGGCCTCTTCACTGTATTCAAAGGCGATCAACGGACGTCCGGTCAGGGCTGTGGAAGACACCAGTTTGCCCCACAGCCATTTCTCACCCCAGCCTTCATAGAAGACATCAACTTGCTCAGGCATCAGAATTTTTCCTTTTGATCCGCTGACGTGCCGCGCTCTTTTCGTAACGCAAAATATCATCCAGACTATCAATCCTGGGTTTGAATAACCCCTCCAGCGCATCGCCATAGCCTAACACCATCGCGACTTTGACCAGATTCTCAAATCCTACATTCTTACCGGTTTCCAGATTTGAAACGGTATTCACACCGACACCTGAACGCGCGGCAACATCAGCTTGCGTCATTTGCTGCGCGAGTCGTTCTTTACGCAATCTGTCGCAAAGCAGTTTGACGATATCAGCTGCAGTATTTAGCGTTAAATCCATAATATTGGCTCTTATTGGGATAAAAACGACTTTACACACAATATTATAGAGTTAAGTGGGGAATGATTCAAAGTATAATAAGACACAATAAAAAGGAGTTAAACCGGAAAATCTTGCTTAAGGACCATTATACTGGAGTTATCCGGGCACATTGTCTGTACCCGGATATGGTGTGGTTATCCGGCAACGCCAGGCTCAGGTAACCTGAAGGAAGAGACCAGCAACGCCAGTTGTTCCGCCTCCTCTTTCAGCGCCTGCGTCCGTGCTGCGGCATCATCAATTAATGAGGCGTTTTGCTGAACGGTGCTGTCCATTTCGGTAACGGCCAGCGTAACTTCGGAAACGCCCTTACGTTGTTCTTCACCCGCAACGCGTATTTCCCCCATCAACTGGCGCACCTGACGCACATTGTTGACCAGTTCTCCCAGACGCTCACCGGCATTGTGAATTTGCTGACTTCCGCTACCAACATGAGAAACGGATTCATCAATCAATGTTTTAATTTCCTGCGCGGCGGTGGCACTGCGCTGAGCCAGCGTGCGCACTTCGGAGGCCACGACGGCAAACCCTCTGCCTGCATCGCCCGCTCTGGCGGCTTCAACCGCGGCATTCAGGGCGAGAATATTGGTCTGGAACGCAATGCTGTCGATGACCGCGACAATTTCCACCATTCTGCCGGATGAGGCGCTGACGTTATCCATCGTAGAGATAACGCCCTGCATCACATCGCCGCAGCGGTTGGCCGTTTGCGCGGTGCTATCGGATAGCTCATCCGCCAGTTGTGTATTGCTGGCGTTTTGATGAACGGTCGCATTTAGCTGTTCCATAGCCGCCGAACTCTCTTCCAGCGCAGCGGCCTGCTGCGTTACGCGAGATGAAAGCTCCATATTACTGTCAGCCAGGCTAACGGCGTTATTCGCTACCACTGTGCTACTGCTTCTGACGGTGATCAGGATGGCCGAGATTTTATCGACGAACAGGTTAAACGCCTCGGCGATAGCCGAAATCTCGTCTTTGCCACGAACATCCAGACGACGGGTAAGATCGCCTTCTCCCTGCGCGATATCATCAAGTGCCTGACGGGTATCATCAAGACGTGAAATCAGTCGACGAACCACCAGCCATGATCCCACCAGCAACAGCGTCATGATAGGGATCAATACTTCCAGAACGTCCTGCATCATCACTTTGGCAAGACCGACAATACGAGATTCCGGGGTTGCAAGTCCTACGACCCAGCCGGTATCTGGCATCGGGAACAGCATTACCTGTGACGCGGTATTCAGGACGTTGTCGTTTGCCAGCGTGATAGTCTTCACCCCATCTGTCGGGCGCAAAGATTTCAGACCGTTTTGCACCGGGATAAGCCACTGCGCGCTTTGCGCCAAATCGTTAATGGTTTTATATTTTGCCAGGTCGGCCTGCGGGAAATAGAGAATTTGTCCCTGCTTGTCTACCACAAATGCGTAACCACCGGTGCTGTTTCCCTGCTGCTGCATGAAAGTGGCGACGTTATCCAGACGGATATCGGTGGTAGCGACACCGGCAAACTTGCCCGCCTGTTGATAAGGCACGCTGCATGTCACCATGTTGACGCCTGAACTGGCATCCCGGTAAACGTCAGACCATAAACAGCTGTTTTGTGAATGGTCTTTGGCCAGTTGATACCAGCTTTCATTGTGGTATCCACTCGATCCTTCGACGTTATAATCATTGGAATACACCAGCTTTCCTTCAGCATTACGCGCCCAGAAAAAGCTTCTTTTCTCCACACCTGGGGTGAAGGCGTCTGGTTCTGGCCAGATGCCGCCGCCGGTAATAATCGAGTCTTTACCTTCACCAATAAGATGCGGAACGACGCTTTGATACAGTGATTCATCGTTAGGCAACACTTCAGCCAGTCGCGACAGGCTGACGGTCTCACCTTCAATTCGGGACAATACGGTACTCAACTGACGGGTTAAACCTTGCCCTGTTTCTTCGATCAGGGCGGTGTTGATTTCAACGACGCGCGGCTGACCGCGCCAGAGCATAATCACCACGATAACAAGGGTCGTTACTGCAAGCAGCAGAATGCCGCCGATGGTTAAACGCGTTGAAATACGAGTAGGATACCAGGCCATACAAACTCCTTCTGCAAAAGGCTAACTTTTATCCAGTATCGGCACAGGCGTTTATATCTTTATAAAGTTTTCTTAAGTATTGCAAAACAAATAAGTGACAGCGTCACAAATAACAAAACCCAGCACTTTGGCTGGGTTTTAATAACGGTTAAATCTTATTTAGATAATTCTTTTTTGATTTCGTCTTTTATTTTACTTAATTCACTCTGCGGATGCTTCTTACAAAGTTCGACGGTCAGAGGAACTGCGGTCGTAACGGTTTCGTTATAGTCGACGTAGTCACCACCTTTGAAGTCTTCGTCTTCATTGAGCACCCAGAAGGCCACCGGAGCCATAGTTTGTGGGTTCAAATCAATAAACTCCTGGCAGTTCATGCCTTTTGGAGTCACTTCAGTTTTAGCGTTATCTGTTGCTGCATTGACGCTGACACTGGTTAACAGCGCTGCGACCAGAATACCTGCTGTAGAAAGGGAGAATTTATTCATTGTAGTACTCCATTTATAATATAAATAATATCTACACTTGCGCTTAACACCGTTAATGTAGCTCGCGAAAAATAATACCCCTACAGTCATAAGAATAAAGATTGCTGTTATTGATATGGCTGAAATTTATATTTCCCATTACTGATTCTTATGTCTGAGGGATAAATGTTGCCCACAATGTGATCGTTCCGACGAAATCAGCAGATTCATACCCTGCCTCCTCTGCCGTTGCACCAAAACTGAACTACGCTGCACAAATGTTGATCATTGGTTAATAAATATCGGTTTATTTTTAACAAAAACAGCCGACGTGCCGCTGTTACTGACATGGCACGCGTCCTGCATTGTTAATTCGCTAACAGAGATACGGAATCTGACAGACAACTAACAGCGAGAAGGTAATGACAGCCAAACCAGAGTTATTTACCCGCATAGAGCAAACCTTTAGCCAGCTAACGCCCAGCGAAAAGCGCGTGGCCGGGTGGCTGTTAGCCCATGCTGTGCAGATCCCATTTGAAACCGCGGATGGCATCGCCAAAGCAACCGGAACCAGTGGCATTACCGTCGGACGTTATCTGCGTAAACTGGGCTTTCGTAACCTGGAGGATGCCAAAGCCAGTCTGCGTGAGCTTCCCGTTGTTCCGTATCAGCCCTGGGGAATGAATGAACGACTGGACTCCTGGCACCAGCAACAAAGCCTGCCGGATCGGGCACAGCAGTCGCTGTTGCTGGAGATCGACGCTATTACCCACGTCTACCAGCTCGCACAAGGCGAAACGTTTTTACGCATTGCACAGCAGTTGGCGCATGCGGAAGCCGTGTACATCCTCGGGATCCAGTCCACCCGCGGGATCGCCAACGCCTTTTTTAGTCACCTGGAATACCTGCGACCTAAAGTCAGCTACTCCGAAGGCCTGTCCGGCAGTTGGGTTGAGTCGCTGAACTCGGGATTCAGCCAGCCTTACGTGGTTATTACCGATATGCGCGCCTACTCCGCTATTTCGCGACAATATTGCCGTGTCGCCACAGAGCGCTGCATTCCGCTGGCGCTCATTACCGATGTGTGGTGCCCATGGGCCAGGGATTATTCCATTGATTTACTTCAGGTAAAAACTGACACCGGACATTTCTGGGACTCACTGGCACCGGTGAGCTGTCTGTTCAACTTATTACTTTCTGCGGTGGTAGCGCAACTGGGTGACACCCTCGCAGGACGCCTGCAAACCAATCGCCAGTTACAACAACAATTTGGTCAATTCGAACAATAAACAGGAAACGTGCTATGTCAGAACTCCCAGAACTGGTCGATCTGTCGGTGATATTTCCGTCGCTGCATATCGATCTTAAATACGCTACTGCCGACAACATTACCGGCGCACCAATCTACCGGGAAGCGCGTTGTCTGTTGCACACTGAGGCGGTTACCGCGCTGGCTAAAAGCATCAGTATTGCGCAACTGGCCGGCCTGCAGCTTGTGGTGTACGACGCGTATCGCCCCCAGCAGGCGCAGGCGATACTGTGGAATGCCTGTCCCGACCCGCAGTATGTTGTCGATGTCGCGATTGGTTCCAATCACAGTCGGGGTACGGCCATTGACGTCACGTTGATGGACGATCGCGGCCATCTCCTTGATATGGGGGCCGGTTTTGATGAAATGCACGACCGTTCCCACGCCTGGCACCCGTCTGTACCTCCGGCAGCGCAGCGTAACCGCCTGCTGCTCAATGCCATTATGTTTGGCGGTGGTTTTGTCGGTATTAACAGTGAATGGTGGCATTTTGAATTACCTGATGCCGCCCGTTACCCGCTGCTTGACGATCAAATAGATTGTTACACTGTCACGCCCATAACAACACAACATCCCCTTTAATTCTGGAGCCTGGTTATGAAGACTACACCTGCGTTAAACACGTTTTTCCGCCCCGCTCTGATAGCCGTTGCGTTAGCATTTGCCCTGCCCGCCGCACAGGCTGCCGTTCCCAAAGATATGTTGGTGATTGGTAAAGCCGCCGATCCGCAGACGCTCGACCCCGCCGTGACCATCGATAACAATGACTGGACGGTCACCTATCCCTCCTACCAGCGGTTGGTTCAATACAAAACCGACGGAGGCAAAGGCTCCACGGAAGTTGAAGGTGATTTAGCCAGCGGCTGGAAAGCCTCTGACGATCAGAAAGAGTGGACGTTTACCCTGAAAAACGATGCCAAATTCGCCGACGGAACGCCGGTAACGGCAGATGCGGTAAAGCAATCCTTTGAACGTTTGCTCAAGATTGGTCAGGGACCTGCGGAGGCTTTCCCAAAAGATCTGAAGGTCGACGTCATTGATAACAACACGGTGAAATTTACCCTCAGCCAGCCGTTTGCCCCGTTTCTGTATACGCTGGCAAATGACGGTGCCTCAATCATTAACCCGGCCATCTTAAAAGAGCATGCCGCAGACGATGCCCGCGGATTCCTGGCGCAGAACACGGCTGGATCTGGTCCCTTCATGCTGAAGAGCTGGCAAAAGGGACAACAACTGGTGCTGGTGCCTAACCCGCATTATCCCGGTACAAAACCGACATTTAAGCGTGTCTCAGTCAAAATCATTGGTGAAAGCGCCTCCCGTCGCCTGCAATTGTCGCGTGGCGATATCGACATTGCCGATGCGCTGCCTGTTGACCAGCTTGCCGCTTTGAAACAGGAAGGCAAAGTGAACGTGGCGGATTATCCCTCGCTGCGCGTGACCTATCTGTATCTCAACAACAGTAAAGCCCCGCTCAATCAGGTGGATTTACGCCGTGCCATCTCGTGGGCCACTGATTATAAAGGCATGGTTAACGGGATCCTGAGCGGCAATGGAAAGCAAATGCGTGGCCCGATCCCTGAAGGCATGTGGGGTTTTGACGATAAGGCCATGCAGTACAGCTTCGATGAAGCCAAAGCCAAAGCCGCGTGGGACAAAGTTGCTAGCAAACCTGAAAGCCTGAGCTTCCTGTACTCTGATAATGACCCTAACTGGGAACCTATCGCGCTCGCCACCCAGGCAAGCCTTGGCAAACTGGGTATTAAGGTGAAACTGGAAAAACTGGCAAACGCCACCATGCGCGACCGCGTGGGCAAAGGCGATTACGACATTGCCATTGGCAACTGGAGTCCGGATTTTGCCGACCCGTACATGTTTATGAACTACTGGTTTGAGTCAGATAAGAAGGGTTTGCCCGGTAACCGTTCGTTCTATGAAAACGGTGAGGTCGATAAGCTGCTGCGCAGCGCGCTGGCCACAACCGATCAGGTGGCCAGAACCAATGACTACCAGCAGGCGCAAACCATCGTGATTGATGAAGCAGCCTACGTCTATTTATTCCAGAAAAACTATCAGCTGGCGATGAATAAAGACGTCAAAGGATTTGTATTCAACCCCATGCTGGAACAGGTCTTCAATATCTCCACCATGAGTAAATAAGCCACGTTTATGCGGAGCCGCTCTGGCTCCGCAAGGGGAAGCTAATGACGTTCTGGAGTATTTTACGCCAGCGATGCTGGGGACTTATTCTGGTGGTTATCGGTGTTTGCGTAATCACCTTTATTATTTCACACCTGATACCTGGCGACCCCGCGCGGCTGCTGGCGGGTGACCGTGCCAGCGATGAAATTGTCGAAAATATTCGCCAACAGTTGGGGCTGAATCAACCGCTGTATGTCCAGTTTTTTCGCTATGTCAGCGATATTTTTCACGGCGATTTAGGCACTTCCATTCGCACCGGACGTCCGGTACTGGATGAGCTGCGCATTTTCTTCCCCGCGACCCTTGAATTGGCTTTCTGCTCTTTGTTGCTGGCGCTGGTGATAGGTATCCCGCTGGGTATTTTATCTGCGGTCTGGCGTAACCGCTGGCTTGATCACCTTGTTCGGCTAATGGCAATTACCGGTATCTCCACGCCTGCATTCTGGCTGGGGCTGGGGGTTATCGTGCTGTTTTACGGTCATCTGCAAATTTTACCCGGCGGTGGGCGTTTAGACGACTGGCTGGATCCACCTGCTCACGTCACCGGTTTCTACCTGATTGATGCTCTGCTGGAAGGCAACGGCGAAGTCTTTTTCAATGCGCTTCAGCACCTGATTTTGCCATCGCTGACATTGGCTTTTGTACATCTTGGGATCGTTGCTCGTCAGATTCGTTCCGCCATGCTGGAGCAACTGAGTGAAGATTACATACGTACCGCCCGCGCCAGCGGGCTCCCGGGCTGGTACATCGTGCTGTGCTATGCATTGCCTAACGCACTTATCCCATCAATCACCGTCCTCGGCCTGGCGCTGGGCGATCTGCTCTACGGTGCGGTTTTGACCGAAACGGTCTTTGCCTGGCCTGGCATGGGTGCCTGGGTGGTGACCTCAATTCAGGCACTCGACTTCCCGGCGGTAATGGGATTTGCGGTGGTGGTCTCGTTCGCCTATGTGCTGGTCAACCTGGTGGTGGATTTACTTTATCTGTGGGTAGACCCTCGAATTGGACGTGGAGGTGCTGAATGATGCTCACACAAGAAACACCGACTGCCCCTCAGACAGCACGCCGCCGCACGGACTGGGCCAAACTGTTCTGGATGATGAAAAGTAGCCCGCTGACGCTGGTTGGCGGGGTCATCATCGTATTGATACTGCTGCTGATGGTGCTGTCGCCGTGGATAACACCCCACGATCCGAATGCCATCAATTTGAGTGCGCGCCTGCTGCCCCCGTCAGCCGCTCACTGGTTTGGAACCGATGAAGTCGGTCGCGATCTGTTCAGCCGCGTTCTGGTAGGAAGTCAGCAATCTGTCGTTGCGGGTCTGGTGGTAGTGGGCATCGCCGGGGGATTGGGCTCACTGTTGGGTTGCTTGTCGGGTGTCATGGGCGGGCGTGCCGACGCGATAATTATGCGGATGATGGACATTATGCTGTCCATTCCTTCGCTGGTGCTGACGATGGCGTTGGCCGCCGCGTTGGGCCCCAGCCTGTTTAACGCCATGCTGGCGATTGCAATCGTCCGTATCCCATTCTATGTACGCCTCGCCCGCGGTCAGACGTTAGTGGTGCGCCAGTTTACTTATGTACAGGCTGCCCGGACCTACGGCGCTTCACGCTGGCATCTGATTAGCTGGCACATTTTACGCAATTCTCTGCCGCCGCTCATTGTTCAGGCGTCGCTGGATATCGGCAGTGCGATCCTGATGGCCGCCACGCTCGGGTTTATCGGTCTGGGCGCGCAGCAGCCCAGCGCTGAATGGGGCGCGATGGTCGCAATTGGCCGCAATTACGTGCTTGATCAGTGGTGGTATTGCGCTTTCCCCGGCGCCGCCATTCTGATTACCGCCGTGGGCTTTAATCTCTTTGGCGATGGTATTCGCGATCTGCTGGATCCGAAAGCCGGAGGAAAACAGTCATGACACAACCCGTACTGGAAATCGAAGATTTGCATCTGAGTTTCCCCGGCTATCAAGCTGATGTGCATGCGCTGAACCATGTATCGCTGCATATCAACCGCGGAGAAATCGTTGGCGTGGTGGGTGAATCCGGTTCCGGTAAGTCCGTGACCGCCATGCTCACCATGCGTCTGCTACCGGAGGGAAGCTATCGTATTCACCAGGGACGCGTTTCGCTGCTGGGTGAAGATGTGCTCAACGCCAGTGAGAAACAAATGCGCCAATGGCGTGGCGCACGTGTCGCGATGATCTTTCAGGAGCCCATGACGGCACTGAATCCGACCCGGCGCATCGGCCAGCAAATGGTGGAGGTGATCCGCCATCATCAGGCGTTAAGCCGCACGGATGCCCGCCAGAAAGCCGTCGCTCTACTGGAAGAGATGCAAATTCCGGACGCGCCGGAGGTCATGAAACGTTTTCCGTTTGAGCTTTCAGGCGGGATGCGCCAACGCGTGATGATTGCGCTGGCCTTTTCGTGCGAGCCGGAGCTTATCATTGCCGATGAACCGACCACCGCACTGGACGTCACGGTGCAACTGCAGGTGCTGCGTTTGCTGAAGTTAAAAGCACGCGCCAGCGGAACAGCGGTGTTATTTATCAGCCATGATATGGCGGTGGTTTCACAGTTATGCGACCGGTTGTACGTCATGTATGCCGGGAGCGTGATTGAGAGTGGCCCGACGCAAACCGTTATTCAACGCCCGACGCACCCCTATTCCATCGGCTTGCTGAAATGTGCACCGGAACACGGCGAACCGCGCACATTGCTGCCCGCCATTCCCGGCACCGTGCCGAACCTAACCTGCTTACCTGCCGGATGCGCGTTTCGCGACCGCTGCTTTGCCGCTGGTCCTCGTTGTGAAGAAACGCCGGTGTTAAGTAGTCAGGGAGGTGCAGATCAACAATCTGCCTGCTGGTATCCGCAACTGGAGACAACACATGTCTGATTTTTTACTGGCGCTGCAGGATGTACATGTCAACTTTCCTGCGCGTAAAAACTGGCTTGGCAAGGTTACGGAACGGGTGCATGCGCTCAACGGTCTGGATTTACAGATTCGCCAGGGTGAAACGCTGGGGATTGTTGGCGAATCCGGCTGTGGAAAAAGTACGCTGGCGCAACTGTTGATGGGCATGTTGAAACCCAGTCAGGGAAGCTATTCTCGCCGTGGTGATAAGCAGCATAACGGTATGCAAATGGTCTTTCAGGACCCGCTTTCATCACTGGATCCGCGCTTACCGGTGTGGCGGATAATTACCGAACCGGTGTGGATCCAAAAACGGAGCCCGGAGCGTGAACGACGCTTGCTTGCCGAGGATTTGGCACGACAGGTGGGGATTCGTCCTGAATATCTCGACCGCTTGCCGCACGCGTTTTCCGGTGGACAGCGCCAACGTATTGCTATTGCCCGGGCGCTATCGTCAGAGCCGGATGTTATCGTCCTCGATGAGCCCACTTCAGCGCTGGATATCTCCGTGCAGGCGCAAATTCTCAACCTGCTGGTGTCGCTACAGGCGCGCAGAAACCTGACCTACGTATTGATATCGCATAACGTGTCGGTGGTCCGCCATATGAGCGACCGTGTGGCGGTGATGTACCTCGGGCAAATTGTTGAGCTGGGTGATGCCCAACAGGTTCTCACTCACCCCGCCCATCCGTACACACGATTATTACTGGACTCGGTCCCTAAAACGGGCGCACCGCTGGCGGAAGATTTGGTGTTACGTAAAACCGAGCTACCGGGAAACCGAACGTTGCCCCAGGGCTGCTTTTTCCGTGACAGATGTCCATTGGCAACCCAAGGTTGTGAGAAGAAACAGGCATTGCTGAAGAGTGATACCGGATGTGACGTTCGCTGCTGGCGGGCGGTTACATGACCTGAGCCGTTGAGAAAAGTCAGGTGCGATACGCCTTTTTCAGTGAATCCACCAGCACCTCGGAAGCGGTAGATAATTTATGATGCGCCGAACGCAAAACCCCGATCCGACGCTGGATCACCGGCGTATCCAGATCGATACAGGTTGCGCCTAACTCTGTCATTTGCGTGCGGCATAGTGCAGGTACGGCGCTACCGCCCAGACCGTTAGCCACCAGACGGCCAACGGTCACCAGTTGGTGGCTCTCCAGCGCTACTTCCAGCGTATGTCCGCTTTGCACCAGTTGTTCTTCCAGCATCAGCCGCACGGCGGACGGGCGTTGCAGGGTGATAAAATCCAGCGTCAGCAGTTCGCGCCACGCAATACGATCCCTGTCTGCCAGCCGACAGGTTGGCGGCACAATTGCGATAAAACGATCCACGCCGAGCGGCGTGAAATGCAGATGTCCCGAATAGTCCGGCTCGAAGGCTATGCCCATCTCGACCCGGCCTTCACTGACCATTTCAATCACGTGTTCATTGATCACATCGTGAACCGTTACGTTGATACCGGAATAAGAATCACGAAATGTTTTCAGTACCGATGGCAGGACGTTAGCGGCAAATGAGGGCATGGCGGCGATCGATATTTTACCGCGCTGCAGCGTAAAGCGCTGGCGCATGGCTTCTTCCGTATTCTCCCAGTCCGCCAGCAGCTGTCGCCCCATATTCAGCAGCGTTTCTCCCTCCTGCGTCAGGGTCACTTTGCGAGTTGTTCTTAACAGTAACGCCCCGCCCAGCGAATCTTCCAGTCCTTTAATCGCCAGGCTTAACGCGGGTTGCGACATATTCAGTCTTTCGCTGGCATGAGCAAAATTCAGAGTGTGAGCTACCGCTAAAAACGCGCGTAACTGTTTGATGCTCATTCCCATTTCGCATTCCTTTAACTTGTTGAATACCTTTAATTAACATTAAATTGATAAAAAAACCCAATGAGTGAGTCACAAATTTAAAATTAACAAATCATTTTTCACCCCCAATGATGTCGGCAAGGACAACTGGGGAGGCAAGTGTATGGCTGGACTGGATAAACGTGTTGCCACTTATCAAGAGGCGCTGGAAGGGCTGACCGACAACATGACGCTGCTGGCGGGCGGTTTTGGTTTATGTGGGATCCCTGAAAACCTGATTACCGAAGTACGCCGTCGTGAGGTTCAGGGACTTACCGTTGTATCAAACAACTGTGGCGTGGATGGCTTTGGCCTTGGCGTGCTGCTGGAAACGCGTCAGGTGCGCAAAGTGGTCGCGTCCTATGTGGGGGAAAACGCCCTGTTTGAGAAACAGGTGCTTAGCGGCGAACTGGAAGCCATCCTGACGCCACAGGGTAC
Source organism: Citrobacter sp. B72 (assembly GCF_016894305.1). NCBI lineage: Bacteria > Pseudomonadati > Pseudomonadota > Gammaproteobacteria > Enterobacterales > Enterobacteriaceae > Citrobacter > Citrobacter sp. B72. The sequence continues at coordinate 2,506,900 of NZ_CP069801.1, read as the reverse complement.
GCTGGCAGAGCAGTTGCGCGCGGGCGGCGCGGGGATCCCGGCATTTTTTACCGCGACCGGATATGGAACCCCCGTGGCGGAAGGGAAAGAGGTTCGCGAGTTTGCCGGACGCCCTTACATCCTTGAGCAGGCGATAACCGGTGATTTTGCGTTGGTTAAAGGCTGGAAAGCCGACTGGTACGGCAACGTCATCTATCGCCACACCGCACAGAATTTTAATCCGCTGATGGCCGCCGCCGGGCGCATTACCGTCGTGGAAGTCGAAGAAATTGTCCCTCCCGGAGAACTGGACCCTGCTGCGATTCACACTCCCGGAATTTTCGTTAACCGCATTATTCAGGGGCAGTTTGAAAAACGTATTGAACAACGCACCCTGCGCCAGAAAGGAGCCTGACATGTTAACGCGTGAACAAATGGCGATGCGCGTCGCCCGCGAGCTGCGCGACGGATATTACGTCAACCTTGGGATCGGCATTCCCACGCTGGTGGCAAATTACATCCCTGATGGCATGGATGTGATGCTGCAATCAGAAAACGGTTTGCTGGGTATGGGCCCGTTTCCCACAGAAGACGAAATTGATGCCGACATGATCAACGCCGGGAAACAGACTGTGACGGCGCGCAAAGGCGCGGCGATTTTCGACTCGGCGCAATCCTTCGCCATGATCCGCGGCGGCCACGTTGATCTGACGGTGCTCGGTGCGTTTGAAGTCGATGTTAACGGCAATATCGCCTCATGGATGATCCCCGGAAAAATGGTGAAAGGCATGGGCGGCGCGATGGATCTGGTTGCCGGAGCCGACAATATCATTGTGGTAATGACCCATGCTTCCAAAAGCGGTGAGTCCAAACTGCTTCCCGCCTGCACCCTGCCGCTGACCGGCGTGGCCTGCATCAAACGTGTGCTTACCGACCTGGCTCTGCTGGAAATTACCGACGGTGCGTTCATTCTGCGTGAACGCGCACCGGGCATTAGCGTGGATGAGATTGTCGCCAGAACAGCAGGCAAGCTGATCGTTCCCGAAACTGTCCCCGAAATGCACTTTAGCTGAGGAGCTGACCATGCAGGATGTTGTCATTGTCGCGGCAACGCGCACCCCGATTGGCAGTTTTCATGGCGCGCTGGCACCACTTTCCGCGGTTGAGCTTGGTTCAGTGGTGATCCGTTCGCTGCTGGAAAAAACGGCTGTGGCGCCTGAGCAAATTGATGAGGTGATTTTAGGTCAGGTTCTGACTGCGGGCTGCGGTCAGAATCCGGCCAGACAAACGGCGTTACGGGCAGGACTGCCGGTCACCACGCCCGCGTTAACCATCAACTTGGTGTGTGGTTCGGGTCTGAAGGCGGTGCATCAGGCGGTACAGGCGATTCGCTGTGGCGATGCGCAAATCGTGATTGCCGGGGGCCAGGAGAGCATGAGCAATGCGCCCTATTATCTCGACGGCGCGCGGGCCGGTCTGCGGTTGGGTCATGCCAGTATGAAAGACAGCGTGGTGCATGACGGCCTGTGGGATGCGTTCAACGACTATCACATGGGTATTACTGCCGAAAATCTGGCGGATAAGTTCGTAATCAGTCGTGAGCAGCAGGACGCTTTTGCCCTGCACTCCCAGCAAAAAGCTGCCGCCGCCATTGAAGCGGGTCGTTTTAACGCGGAAATCACGCCGGTCAGCGTCCCACAGGGCAAAAAGCCGCCACGTGTGGTGGACCGTGACGAACAACCTCGCCCGGATACTCAGGCCGACAAGCTGGCGCAACTTAAACCGGCGTTTCGTCCGGGTAACGGCACGGTGACCGCCGGAAATGCATCATCCATCAATGATGGTGCCGCCGCGGTGATGTTGATGAGCGCCGCCAAAGCGGCGGAACTCAATCTGCCAGTGCTTGCCCAGGTGGCGGGCTACGCGGTTTCTGGCGTCGATCCCGCCATTATGGGCATTGGGCCGGTAGAAGCGTCACTCCAGTGCCTGAAGCGTGCTGGCTGGACGCTAAATGACGTGGATCTTATCGAAGCCAACGAAGCCTTTGCTGCGCAAGCGCTGGCGGTTGGCGAATCCCTGAACTGGGACAGCAACCGGGTAAACGTGAACGGCGGTGCGATTGCGCTGGGGCACCCGATTGGCGCATCAGGTTGCCGAATTCTGGTAACGCTGCTGCATGAAATGGCGCGTAGCAACGCAGCCAAAGGATTGGCCACGCTGTGCGTAGGTGGTGGTCAGGGGGTGGCGCTGGCGGTAGAACGTCCGCAGGGGGTAGCTCATGCAAAGTAAGCCTATCTGCATTCTGGGCGCGGGGTTAATGGGTGTCGGCATTGCTACCCACTTCGCCCGTTTTGGTTACGATGTCTGGTTATACGATACCGATAGCAGCCGAATTGCAGAAATAAGCGGAGTTGCTGGCGGTATCCTGGATGAGCTGATTGTCACTGATCAATTTGCAATTGGTGAAAAAGCGACGGTCGTGGCTCGCCTGCACGGCACAACCTCGCTACAGGATATTGCCGCATGCCGGTTACTGATTGAAGCGATCCCGGAGCGGCTCGAACTCAAACACGCACTGTATGCGCAACTGGAAGAGCTGATCGCGCCGGAGGCCGTTATTGCCAGTAATACCAGCGGCCTGCCGCCGGATGCGCTGGCAGAAAAACTCACCCATCCCGAACGGTTGCTGATCGCCCATTTCTGGCACCCGCCACATTTTATTCCGCTGGTCGAAATTGTACCTGGCACCGCAACGAAGCCGGAATATCTCCATGAATTGCAACAACAACTGATCGCGATGCAACTTGAGGCGGTGGTGCTCGACCGCGCCGCTCCAGGGTTTGTTGGCAATCGACTGCAGTTTGCCCTGCTGCGCGAAGCGCTACATATCGTTAAAAGCAGCATCGCCAGCGCAGAAGTGGTTGATCAGGTGATGCGCGCCTCGCTCGGACGTCGCTATGCAATGGTCGGTCCGCTGGAGGCTGCTGATATGACCGGACTTTCTACGGTGCAGGACATTTGTCGGCATCTGCTTCCGGAACTGGCAACAGGCAGCGACATGATGTCGCTGGTCGCTGACAAGGTTGCCAACGGTGATACCGGGTTGCGCAGCGGCCAGGGATTTTATCGCTGGGATGATTCGCGCAAGGAATACATCCAGCAACGCAGGGAGCATCAACTGCGCTTTGCCCTGAAACCGTAACTTCTCTTTCTGTACCCCACTATAACAATGATATTGAGGAGTCATGATGAGTGTATTAATCGCCCTGGCAGCGTTGGGCCTGCTGATGCTGGCAGCCTATCGCGGATATAGCGTTATCCTGTTTGCCCCCATCGCGGCATTAGGTGCTGTATTGCTTACCGAACCTAGCGCCGTCGGCCCTGCTTTCACCGGCCTGTTTATGGAAAAAATGGTCGGTTTTGTGAAGCTTTACTTCCCGGTGTTCTTGCTGGGGGCAGTGTTTGGCAAGTTAATCGAGTTATCTGGGTTTTCACGTTCCATTGTTGCCGCCGCTATCAACATTCTCGGCCGTCGCCATGCCATTCCGGTTATTGTGCTGGTATGTGCGCTGTTGACCTACGGCGGCGTATCGCTGTTCGTCGTGGCGTTTGCGGTGTATCCGTTCGCGGCCGAACTGTTCCGTCAGAGCAATATCCCGAAGCGGCTGATCCCGGCAACCGTTGCGCTGGGCGCGTTCTCCTTCACCATGGATGCCCTGCCAGGCACACCGCAGATCCAGAACATTATTCCGACCAGTTTCTTCGGTACCAACGCCTGGGCCGCGCCGTGGCTGGGTCTGATAGGTTCCGTGTTTATCATCGTTGTTGGTCTGGTTTATCTCGAACGTCAGCGTCGTAAAGCGCAGGCAAAGAATGAAGGCTATGGGACTGAACTGTTAAACGAGCCGGAAACGCCGGATAACATTAATCTGCCGAACCCGATCATCGCGATCTCTCCGCTGATCCTGGTTGGGGTATTTAACCTGCTGTTTACCCGCTGGATCCCGCAATGGTATGGCGCCACGCATCAACTGGAGCTTCCGGGTCTCGCCAAACCGATTACCACCGAAGTCGGTAAAATCACTGCTATCTGGGCAGTGGAAGCGGCGCTGATTTCTGGGATCCTGCTGGTGGTGCTCTTCGGCTATCGCAACATTAAAGGTCGCCTGGCGGAAGGCAGCAGAACGGCGGTTGGCGGCGCGATCCTCGCGGCGATGAACACCGCGTCAGAGTACGGTTTTGGCGCAGTGATCGCCGCCCTGCCAGGTTTCCTTGTACTGTCAAAAGCACTGGCGGCTATTCCTGACCCGCTGCTCAATGAAGCTATCAGTATCACTACGCTCGCCGGGATCACCGGTTCGGCGTCTGGCGGGATGAGTATTGCCCTTGCCGCCATGTCTGACACCTTTATCGCGGCCGCTCACGCTGCCAATATCCCACTTGAAGTCTTTCACCGCGTGGCGTCTATGGCCAGCGGCGGTATGGACACCCTGCCGCATAACGGCGCAGTCATTACCTTATTAGCTATCACCGGTCTCAGCCACCGTCAGGCGTATGGCGGAATTTTTGCTATTACCGTCATTAAAAGTCTGGCCGTACTGTTTGTCATCGGCGTCTTCTACACCACCGGAATTGTTTAAGGAGAATCATCATGAACTTAACGGGAAAAACCGCCCTGGTTACCGGCTCGACCAGCGGTATCGGATTAGGTATCGCACAGGTGCTGGCGCAATCGGGCGCCACCCTGATCCTCAACGGGTTTGGTGATGTGGATGCCGCCAAAGACGCTGTTGCGCAATATGGCAAAACGCCAGGTTATCATGGCGCGGATCTGAGCGATGAAGCGCAAATTGCCGACATGATGCGCTATGCCGAGAGCGAATTCGGCGGTGTTGATATTCTGGTCAACAACGCGGGAATCCAGCATGTATCCCCGGTGGAAACCTTCCCGGTTGATAAATGGAACGCGATTATCGCCATTAATCTCTCTTCCGTTTTTCACACCACGCGTCTGGCGCTTCCTGGTATGCGCGCGCGAAACTGGGGGCGCATCATTAATATCGCTTCTGTTCACGGCCTGGTGGCCTCAAAAGAGAAATCTGCCTACGTAGCGGCGAAGCACGGCGTGGTGGGATTCACCAAGACCATCGCACTGGAAACCGCGCAGACGGGTGTCACCTGCAATGCGCTGTGTCCCGGCTGGGTGCTCACGCCGCTGGTCCAGCAGCAGATCGATAAGCGTATTGCCGAAGGCGCAGAATCTGAGGCTGCGCGTGACGCCCTGCTGTCGGAAAAGCAGCCGTCGCGCGAATTCGTCACGCCGGAACAGTTAGGTGAGCTGGCACTATTTCTGTGTTCAGACGGTGCGGCGCAGGTGCGTGGCGTGGCGTGGAATATGGATGGCGGTTGGGTAGCGCAATAACATCATCAGGTGCCGGATAAGACTGACTTACATCCGGCGCAATCGTAGGCCGGATAAGACGCAGTCGCATCCGGCACGCCACGATTAAGACTTCAGCTGATAATCCAGCGTAATTTCCGCGTTCAGTACCTGCGATACCGGGCATCAGGCTTTTGCTTTCTGGATGATGCCGTCAAACGTGGCGGCGTCTATCCCCGGCACGCTCACCTGGCTATGCAACGCGACTTTAGTGATCGCAAACCCGGCATCTACTTTATCCAGAGAAACATCGGCAGTGGTATCAATGGCATCTGGGGTAAACCCCGCTTCACCCAGCATCAGCGAAAGCGCCATCGAGAAGCAGGCTGCATGGGCCGCGCCAATCAACTCTTCAGGATTGGTGCCTTTCTCACCTTCAAATCGTGTATTAAACCCATACGGTTGCTGATTCAACACGCCACTTTCGGTCGACACAGTGCCTTTGCCGCGCTTAATGTCGCCTTCCCAGTGTGCCTGACCTTTCTTATGGATAGTCATTACCGCTCTCCTGTGTTGTCGTCGGAGTTACTAGTATAGGACGGCTGAGAAAAAGCATGTTACATACGGGATAGTTCTCATTTGCCGCTTAAGCATTGACCTTTCAGATAAAATGACCGACCATCCAGAAAGCCGTTATGTTGAACATCGGCTTTAGATCAGGTTGTATTTCGTCCGTTCTCATACGGGCTCGCCCTTGAAACCAGTAACAGGATTAAGGAGTTAGAATGAAATCGAACCGTCAGGCCCGTCATATTCTCGGACTGGACCACAAAATCTCAAATCAACGTAAAATCGTGACCGAAGGTGACAAAACCAACGTGGTCAATAATCCTACTGGAAGAAAGCGCCGCACTGACGGCAAGTAGCCTTTCGCACGTCTGACTGAGTAACGAGATAAACACCATTGCAACCGCAGTGGTGTTTTTGCTTATAAAACCCCTTAACCCATTCACAATGCTTTATACTTCGCCCGTTTCCCTGGCGGACAGGCTACATACGATCATAAAGAGCGCCAGGGACGGTTATTCAAAAAAGAGTGAGTGACATGGAAAACGAAACCAAAAAATTGCGTTCCCTTTACATCCCCTACGCTGGTCCGGTACTGCTGGAATTCCCTTTACTGAATAAAGGGAGCGCCTTCAGTGTGGAAGAACGCCGTAACTTCAACCTGCTGGGGTTACTGCCGGAAGTGGTCGAGACGATTGAGGAACAGGCTGAACGCGCCTGGATCCAATATCAGGGATTCAAAACCGAAATCGACAAACATATTTACCTGCGCAACATCCAGGACACCAACGAAACCCTGTTTTACCGACTGGTGCATAATCACCTGGATGAGATGATGCCAGTTATCTATACCCCAACGGTCGGCGCGGCCTGTGAGCGTTTCTCTGAGATCTATCGTCGCGCACGCGGCGTGTTTATCTCTTATCAGAACCGCCACAATATGGACGATATCCTGCAAAACGTCCCTAACCACAATATCAAGGTCATCGTTGTCACCGATGGCGAACGTATTTTAGGTCTTGGCGATCAGGGGATCGGCGGGATGGGTATTCCAATCGGTAAACTGTCGCTGTATACCGCATGTGGCGGAATTAGCCCGGCCTATACTCTTCCGGTGGTACTGGACGTGGGGACCAACAATCAGCAACTGCTGAACGATCCGCTGTATATGGGCTGGCGCAATCCGCGTATCACTGATGATGAATACTACGAATTCGTTGATGAATTCATCCAGGCCGTGAAGCATCGCTGGCCGGATGTGCTGTTGCAGTTTGAAGATTTCGCCCAGAAAAACGCTATGCCACTGCTGACCCGTTATCGTGATGAAATTTGCTCGTTTAACGACGATATTCAGGGCACCGCGGCGGTTACTGTCGGTACGCTGATTGCGGCTAGCCGCGCGGCCGGTAGCCAGTTGAGTGAACAGAACATCGTCTTCCTCGGCGCAGGTTCCGCCGGTTGCGGGATCGCCGAGCAGATCGTTGCGCAGATCCAGCGTGAAGGTTTAAGCGAAGAAGCGGCGCGTCAACGCGTATTCATGGTCGACCGCTTCGGCCTGTTAACAGACAAAATGCCGAACCTGCTCTCCTTCCAGACAAAACTGGTGCAAAAACGCGAAAATCTCCAGCATTGGGATACCCAAGAAGATGTGCTGTCGTTGCTCGATGTGGTCCGCAACGTTAAGCCGGATATCCTGATTGGCGTTTCCGGACAAACCGGCCTGTTTACCGAAGAGATCATCCGCGAAATGCACAAGCATTGTCCGCGTCCGATCGTCATGCCGTTGTCCAACCCCACTTCCCGTGTTGAAGCTACACCACAGGATATTATCGCCTGGACCGAAGGTAACGCGCTGGTTGCGACCGGTAGTCCGTTCGCACCGGTACTGTGGAAAGATAAAATTTACCCAATCGCCCAGTGTAACAACGCCTATATCTTCCCGGGTATCGGCCTGGGTGTGATTGCGTCTGGCGCGTCGCGCATCACTGATGAAATGCTGATGTCGGCGAGTGAAACGCTAGCGCAGTATTCACCGCTGGTGCTCAACGGTGAAGGTCTGGTGCTACCAGAACTGAAAGATATTCAGACCGTTTCTCGCGCCATTGCCTTTGCCGTCGGTAAAATGGCTCAGCAGCAAGGTGTGGCAGTGAAAACCTCCGCCGAAGCGCTGCAACAGGCAATTGACGATAATTTCTGGCAGGCAGAATATCGCGACTACCGTCGTACCTCTATTTGACGGTTTGCCCGGCGGCACACTGCTGCCGGGCGTTCAACACTTGCGCTTTTGCGTAACTTACGATTACACTTTCACCACCGATTAACATTTTGAAAAACAAAAGGAGGATACTTATGCTGTACTGTGAACGTTTTATCGTTTCACATGCTTTTGGCGATCGCCAGTGCTCAAGCGTTATCGGTATCGTGCTGCGATAACTTCTGCTTGAGCGAAGCTAACTTCTAAATCCCCTTCTCTCGGGCTTACCGGGTTATCGTCAGCGATGTTTGACGAGGCGTTTTCACGCCTGTAACTCTTGAGTAAGCAACAATGAGCACATTACTAACCGCACAATCCTTACACGTTGATACGGCATTCGGCACGCTATTCGACGATCTTTCCTTTACCCTGAAAAAAGGCGACCGCATCGGGCTTATCGGTTACAACGGCTGCGGCAAAAGCACGCTGTTAAAACTGCTCGATGGCACGATCTCGCCCACCAGTGGGGCAATCGCGCAGGCGAATCACTGCCATCTCGCGCGTGTAGAACAACATCTACCTGACGATATACTGCCGCTTACGCTACAGGAAGCCGTTCTCGCTCAACTTCCCGAGCATGAACGCGCAGCTCAGCAGTGGCGAGTTGAAGCACTGCTTGCCGAAATGGGTTTTACGCCAGAGAATTTATCTCTGACTGCGCAAACGTTGAGCGGTGGCCAGCACACGCGCTTGCTATTAGCGCGGGCGCTGATGCGTAATCCTGACCTGCTGCTGCTGGATGAACCGGGTAACCACCTGGATTTGCCAACATTACTGTGGCTGGAGCAGTTCTTACAGAACTGGTCTGGCAGTTTTGTGGTGGTTTCCCACGACCCGCAGCTGCTGGACGCGGTGACTCACGGAACCTGGATCTTGCGCGATCGCACCCTGCATGCCTTCGATCTACCCTGTAGCGCGGCGCGTCAGGCTCTGGCAGAAAGTGACGCCAGCGATGCCTTGCGCCACAAGGCTGAGCAAAAAGAGATAGACCGGGTGACTGCCAGCGCCAAACGGCTGGCAACCTGGGGGCGGGTCTACGACAACGAAGATCTCTCCCGCAAGGCCAAGCAGATGGAAAAACAGGTACAGCGCCTGAAAGAGGTGCAAACAGAAGTGACGTCAGGAAGTCAGTGGACACTAACATTGCAGGGTGATGCCCTGCGTGCAGATCGTTTGCTGGAGATGACCAATCTGTCTGTAGCCCCTGCTCCCGGTGCAGATACACTGTTTTCCATTGCCGGTATCCGGTTAAAAAGCGGCGATCGCGTGGCGATTGTCGGGCGTAACGGTTGCGGGAAATCATCGCTATTAAGGCTTATCTGGCAACAGTTTCAGTCACAGCTGGCATCGCCTTCACTGGTGTTACACCCGCGCGTTACCCTGGGTTATTACGACCAGACGCTGCATCAGCTTGCCGATAACGATTCATTGTTTGACGCGCTGGAAGCGTTTGCCCCGCAGCCAGAGATTCGCAAGATGGCATTGATTAGCGCGGGATTTCCGTGGGTTCGTCATGCGCAGCGAGTCAGCACGTTAAGCGGCGGTGAGCGCTCCCGGTTACTGTTTGTTGGGTTGACGCTTGCGCGCTACAGTCTGCTGATGCTCGATGAACCGACCAACCATCTGGATATGGAAGGCAAAGAGGCGCTGGCAGAAACGCTACAAAGCTATAACGGCGGCGTGTTGCTGGTCAGTCACGACCGGCAGCTTATCAGCCAAAGCTGCAACCGGTTCTGGTTAATCGACAATGGCGAACTCAGTGAATGGCACGATCTGGAGGCGGTCAATGCGCGTATTCGGGAAACGTCCGCGGAGATAACCGTTCCCAAAACGGTGGCCGAAGAGAAAACTGAAATAAGCGGTGACAGCGATAGATTGCTGGAACAACTTCTCGATCTTGAGCAGCGTCTGGCCGACGATCTCGCCCGCAAGCCGAAACATCAAAAACCGTTGTTACAGGCGCAATGGCGCAAGGAGATTGAACGTCTGAACGCACAACTTGAGTAATCTTTATTGCCGGATGGCGCAAGCTTATCCGGCCTACATCAGCAAAATGCGCGTGTAGGCCAGGCATCCGGCAATTCTTGCGTGACGCTTTCCAGTTATTCCCCTTCTCCCTTTTTCTTTTTGCACATTCGCCGCACAATTTTAAATATCGCAATCTTGGTGTTGCGTTGAACGGAACATTGATGGTAGTGTTCCTCTTGAAGGAACAAGGATGATACGGATGATCATGAACTTCAGGCACAAGGGATTGCGCGATTTGTTTCTTCATGGACGAACATCAGGCGTTATGGCGAAACATGTCCGACGATTACGACACAGACTTGCCGTTATTGATGCGGCAAGCAAGGTTACAGAGATCAATATGCCCGGTTATAAGCTACATCCTCTGGTGGGGGAACGCGACGGCATATGGGAAATTTCTGTTTCAGGTAACTGCCGTATTACGTTTGAATTCGTCAATGGCGACGCGTACATACTGGATTACGAGGACTATCATTGATGAAGATGGCAAATCATCCCCGTCCTGGGGATATCATTCAGGAAGCGCTGGAAGAACTCAATGTCAGCCTGCGCGAGTTTGCCAGAGCTATGGAGATTGCACCTTCAACGGCAAGTCGACTATTAACCGGGAAAGCGGCTCTGACGCCTGAGATGGCGATTAAACTCTCCGTAGTGATTGGCAGTTCACCCGAAATGTGGTTAAACCTGCAAAATACCTGGAGTCTGGCAGAGGCCCAAAAAAGCGTGGATATTTCAAGTCTGCGTAAGCTGGCGGTACAGTGATATAAATGCCGGATAAACTTTTGTCATCCGGCATACCATTTATTGCTGAGGTTTTTTCTCTTTCCAGGCATCCCAGGCCTGTTTGATCTCTTGCTTTGCCGTAGCGGCGTCATTGAAACCGTTTAATTCGACCTTCTTGCGCCCTTCCGGCAGATCTTTGTACACGCGGAAGAAAGATTCCAGACGTTGAACTTCAATCTTGGGCAGATCGCTTAACTCTTTGATGTCGTCATAAGTGGGGTCAATTTTACTGGCCGGAACGGCGACAATTTTGTCGTCCTTTTCACCGCCGTCGATCATCTTCAGTACGCCAATAGCGCGCAGCTTAATCAACGTTCCCGGAGCAAGCGGCGCACGGGTATAAAAAATGACGTCCAGCGGGTCACCGTCACCGGCTAAAGACTGGGTGAGTGAACCGTAGTTGGCGGGATAGGCAACCGGCATTGACTGGAAGCGATCGGCAACGATAAAACCGGTTTTGGCGTCGGTTTCATATTTAATCATTCCACCTGCCGGAATTTCGGTTACGGCATAAAACTCTTCCGGGTTGTTCTCCGGCTGAGGAAATTCGAGGATGTTCTGCGCCTGAGCTGAAGCACAAAGAAACACGCTGACTGCGAGTAATTTTTTCACCAGATGCATTGTCTTTTAACTCTTCTATTATCGGAAAGACAACACCTTACGTTCAGCAGATGACAGAAACATGACGTTTTTTTGGCAAAAAAATGGCGCTACCGATGTAGCGCCATTGCGTAGAGGGAACATCAGAGATTAGTTAACCCCTTCCTCGCTCTCTTTTTTCGCTTCTTGTCTTTCAACTTCGCGATACCAACGTGGGTGATGTTTCTTCGCCCAGCGACGGCTCACTTTCCCTTCAACCATGCCTTTAATCGATCCTTTCACCCAGAATGCCATATACATATGGATGAGGATGGCGTGCATCAGAATAATCCCCGCCGCCGCATGGATCAGCAGGCTATAGCGCACGACCTGCATCGGGAAGAACTGCGCAAAGTACGGACGCCAGATAATGATACCGGTAATCAGCAGCACGAAAATCATGCTCATAATCGACCAGAACATCATTTTCTGCCCGGCGTTGTATTTGCCCACATCTGCCACTTTGTGTTCATTGCCTTTCAGTACTTCCACAATGTTTTTCAGCCACGGAATATCTTTCTTATCCGGGATGTTGTGGTGCACAAAGCGTACAAACATGAACATCAGCGCCACGAAGATCAGTATGCCGAAGAACGGGTGCAAAATGCGTCCCATCTGCGGCGTACCGAAGGTTTGCGTCAGCCATTGCAGAGTCGGGAAGAAAAATGAAATCCCCGACAGCGCTACCAGGAAGAAGCAGATCACCACCGTCCAGTGACAGGCGCGGTCGATAAACTTCGTGCGCACAATCATTTTCGACTTACTCATGATGATCCTCCTCGTCGTCGTCCACTTCCTTATTCGGACCAATACCAATGTAGTGGTAAATCAGTCCGGCGAAGGTGGCGATAAATCCGGCAGCGGCCAGCGGCTTCAGCGCCCCTTTCCACAGATTGATAGAGGTATCTATCTGCGGGTCTTTTGGCAGACCGTGATACAGTTCAGGCTGGTTGGCATGATGCAGAACGTACATGACGTGCGTGCCGCCCACACCTTCCGGGTTGTAGAGACCGGCATGTTCAAAACCGCGAGCTTTCAGTTTTGCCACACGCTGTTCGCCCATTTCCAGCATTTCCTGCTTGGTGCCGAAATGTATTGCCCCGGTCGGACACGTTTTCACGCAGGCAGGTTCCTGCCCGACGCTGACGCGGTCCACACACAGCGTACATTTATACACCCGGTTATCCTCTTTATTGAGGCGCGGAATATTAAATGGACACCCGGCAATACAGTAGCCGCAGCCAATGCAGTGCTCTGACTGGAAATCGACAATCCCGTTGGCGTACTGGATGATGGCCCCGGCAGACGGGCACGCCTTCAGGCAGCCCGGATCTTCACAGTGCATACAGCCGTCTTTACGAATCAACCACTCCAGCTTGCCGTTCTGTTCGGTTTCGGTAAATCGCATCACCGTCCAGGACTTGGCGCTGAGATCGGCGGGGTTGTCATAAACCCCGACGCAGTGGCCAACTTCATCGCGGATATCGTTCCACTCTGAGCATGCCACCTGACAGGCCTTACAGCCTATGCAGGTGGAAACGTCGATCAGCTTCGCGACCTCTGCTTTGTAATCACGAGCCTGAGGTGGCGGCGTGATGGAGTTTGTTGCGGACCGTTTGATGATGTCCTGCGTTTCCATAGACATATGTTCGCCTCCCTTACGCCTTCTCGATGTTAACTAAAAACGCTTTGTATTCCGGCGTTTGCGAGTTTGCATCACCGACGTTCGGCGTCAGGGTGTTGGCGATAAAGCCTTTACGCGCGACTCCTTCAAAGCCCCAGTGGATTGGGATCCCAACCGTTTCTACCTGCTGACCGTTGACGTTCAGGGTACGCAGACGACGAGTGACCACGGCAACTGCGCGAATAAATCCACGTTTGCTGCTGACTTTCACGTGATCGCCGTTGTTGATCCCCTTCGCTGCCGCCAGCGTTTCGCTGATTTCCACAAACTGCTCTGGCTGGGCAATCGCATTCAACAATGCGTGCTTGGTCCAGGTATGGAAATGTTCGGTCAGACGATAGGTCGTCCCGACGTACGGGAAGTCCTGTTTCGTGCCCATACGGAGTTTATCCGCTTCGTACAGACGCGCTGCCGGGTTGGAGATCACATTCGGGTGCAGCGGGTTAGTGCCCAGCGGCGTTTCCATCGGCTCGTAGTGTTCCGGGAACGGACCTTCCGCCATCTTATCGATAGCAAACAGACGCCCCAGCCCTTCCGGCTGCATGATAAACGGATTGGTGCCACTGCCCGGTGCCGCGGTATTGAAGTCCGGGATATCGTTCCCCGTCCACTTCGTACCGTTCCACTGGATAAGCATGCGTTTTGGATCCCACGGTTTACCCTGCGGATCCGCCGAAGCGCGGTTATACAGCACGCGACGGTTTAGCGGCCATGCCCAGGCCCAGCCCAGCGTATTACCGAGACCTGACGGGTCGGCGTTATCGCGATTGGCCATCTGGTTGCCCTGCTCGGTCCAGCTACCGGTATAAATCCAGCAGGATGATGACGTAGAACCATCATCGCGCAGCAGCGCAAAGCTGTTGAGCAACTGACCTTTCTTCGCAACCAGCACGCCGTTGGCATCATAGAGATCTTCCAGCGCATAGCCGTTATTCTCTTTCGCCACTTCTTCGGAGTGCGGTTCGTCCGGCTGCTTATAGTTCCAGCTCATTTTCAGAACGGGTTCTACAGCTTTACCGCCTTCAGTGCGATACATGTCGCGCAGACGGTGGTAAATACCGGCAAGGATTTCGCCGTCGTTGCGGGCTTCGCCAGGGGCATCCTGACCTTTCCAGTGCCACTGCAGCCAGCGGCCGGAGTTGGCGATGGAACCGTCTTCTTCTGCAAAGCAGGTAGAAGGCAAACGGAAAACTTCGGTCTGAATCGACGCCGGGTCAACGTCGTTTGATTCACCGTGGTTCTGCCAGAACGTTGAGGTTTCGGTCACCAGCGGATCGATAACCACCAGATACTTCAGTTTGCTGAGGCTCTGCACCACTTTGTTTTTGTCCGGGAAGGACGCAACAGGGTTAAAGCCCTGACAGATGTAGCCGGTGACTTTCCCGCTATCCATCATGTTGAAGTATTTAATGACGTCGTAGGACTGATCCCACTTCGGCAGCCACTCAAAGCCCCAGTCATTTTCTTTCTGCGCTGCATTGCCGTAGAAAGATTTCATCAGGCTGACGAAGAACTTCGGATAGTTGCCCCAGTAGTTAACCTGATCGGCCAATGTCGCTTTTGGCGTGTTTGCGGCCAGATAGGTTTGCAGGTCTGTCTGTTTCTCTGACGGCAGCGTCAGGTAGCCCGGCAGGCTGGTAGAGAGCAGACCTAAGTCGGTTAGCCCTTGAATGTTGGAGTGACCGCGCAAGGCGTTGACACCGCCACCTGCCATCCCCATGTTGCCGAGCAGCAACTGGATCATCGCCATGGTGCGGATGTTCTGTGCCCCGACGGTATGCTGAGTCCAACCCAGCGCGTACAGGAACGTGGTGGTGCGATCGGCTGCACTGGTGGAAGCCAGCACTTCGCAGACTTTCAGGAAGTCTTCTTTCGGCGTACCACAAATGTTTTCCACCACATCCGGCGTGTAGCGGGAAACGTGCTGTTTTAGCAGGTTCCAGACACAGCGAGGATGGCTTAACGTTTCATCGCGTTTCGCGTAGCCGTTTTCATCGAACTGGTAGTTCCAGGACGATTTATCGTATTGGCGTTTTTTCGCGTCATACCCGCTGAACAGACCGTCTTCAAAAGCATAGTCATCCCGCACCAGCAGGCTGGCATTGGTGTAATGCTTAACGTATTCAGCGTTAATTTTGTTGTTTTCAATCAGGTACAGCAAGACGCCGGACAGGAACGTAATGTCCGTGCCGGAACGAATTGGCGCATAGATATCCGCCACCGAAGCTGTACGTGTAAAACGAGGGTCAACAACAATCAGCGTGGCATCATTGTTGTTTTTGGCTTCCATCGCCCAGCGGAATCCCACTGGATGTGCTTCAGCGGCGTTACCGCCCATCACCATCACGACGTTAGCGTTTTTAATATCAACCCAGTGGTTGGTCATCGCACCGCGACCAAATGTTGGAGCAAGACTTGCTACCGTTGGTCCGTGTCAGACGCGCGCCTGGTTGTCTACTGCCAGCATGCCGAGTGAGCGCACAAATTTTTGCGTCAGCATACCGGTTTCATTACTTGCCGCAGATGCACACAGCATCCCGGTTGAAAGCCAGCGGTTTACCGTTACGCCCTGCTCATTCTTCTCAATAAAGTTGGCGTCACGGTCAGTTTTCATCAGCTTCGCGATACGGGTGAATGCTTCATCCCAGCTGATACGCTGCCATTTGTCGGAACCTGGTGCACGGTATTCCGGGTAACGCAGACGGTTTTCACTGTGCACGTAATCCAGTAATCCTGCGCCCTTAGGGCATAATGCCCCACGGCTCACCGGATGATCCGGATCCCCTTCAATATGGTAAATCGACTCTTTGGCGTTTTTTGCTCCATCTCCCAGGCTATACATTAATAGCCCGCAACCTACGGAACAGTATGTGCAGGTGTTTCGGATCTCTTTGGCGCGTAACAGCTTATAGTTTCGCGCCTGAGCCAGTGCCATTTTGGGTGCAAAACCCAGAGCAGCTACTGTTGTTCCCGCCATACCGCCCGCGCAGATTTTAAAAAATTGTCTGCGGCTGACGTCCATTGCTTTCCTCTTTTTTGCAGGGATTCGTACAGGACATCTCTCAAATCGCGCCAGCGCGGCATAATTGAAAGATGACATGTACAACTTCGCGACGAAACTATCAGCTATATCCATATTTTTTTTGCGTCAAATCAATAACGAAACGGTTCCGCTACTAAATAGTGCACTTTGTTTAACCTTTGTACCCATAAGGGGGTAGGTGAAAGGTAATTAGTTAGCGCGCTACGGTGTAAAAGTGCTATAAATTTCAGCTTGAATTTTTGCCAGCACCATGGACAGACAATCAGAATGACAAAACAAAAAGCGACGTTAATTGGGCTCATTGCCATCGTGCTCTGGAGCACGATGGTCGGGCTAATGCGTGGGGTAAGTGAAGGACTGGGTCCTGCGGGTGGCGCAGCAATGATTTTTTCGTTAAGTGGCCTGTTGCTGATTTTTACCGTTGGCTTTCCGAATATCAGAAAAATTCCTGTGCGTTATTTAATCGCGGGTAGCGTGCTTTTTGTTACCTATGAAATATGTTTAGCGCTGGCTCTCGGTTATGCGGCTACTCGTCACCAGGCTATTGAAGTCGGTATGGTCAATTATCTCTGGCCGAGTCTGACAATATTGTTTGCTATTTTATTTAATGGTCAAAAAACAACCTGGCTGGTAATCCCTGGATTAATTATCGCATTGACCGGGGTTTGTTGGGTATTGGGTGGCGAAAATGGCCTTAATCCTGGTGAAATTATAAACAACGTTGCCAGCAGCCCGCTGAGCTATTTCCTCGCCTTTCTTGGCGCATTTATCTGGGCAACGTATTGCACGGTGACCAATAAATACGCAAAAGGCTTTAACGGTATTACCGTATTCGTTTTACTAACGGCTGCAAGTTTGTGGGTTTACTATTTTATGACTCCGCAACCAGAAATGAATTTCAGCACTTCGGTGACTATTAAAATGTTCTCAGCGGCATTAACGTTAGGATTTGCCTATGCGGCGTGGAATATTGGCATTTTGCATGGCAACGTGACCATCATGGCCGTAGGTTCCTATTTTACCCCAGTGCTATCCTCCGCTCTGGCTGCTGTGTTACTCAGCGCCCCGTTGTCGCTGTCTTTCTGGCAGGGTGCATTGATGGTTTGTGCGGGTTCGTTACTTTGCTGGTTGGCAACACGCCGCGCCTGAAAAAAAATCCGGGTTTTATCGCGCAAATCTAAAACCCGGCTACACTGTAATCAAATTAATGAATAATAAATGTTCATTCCACTTGTGGTTTATGTTTATTTTTGTTTAATTTAATGTTAAATAATTGGTAATTAATTAACTCCCGAAAATATTGCATGCTTATCTATATTCCTCAGTATGTATATATTATACCTGCGTGACTAACGCCATTTAAACCATAGACGGCACAATAGTCCCCTACGTAAATATACCCATTCAGATTTGTCACATATAAAGATTAATACAATCAGCTATATTATGTAGATCTGGATCACACAAATTCAAATATTTCGCAATATTATGAAACTTATTATTGAACTTATACCACTGCGTCATTTAAAAATAGTTTGCCATTGACGAACCCCTTCGTTTAGCAATGGTTTAGGAAACACACCAAGAAAAAATTATAAGGATTATTTAGAATGAAACTTAAATTAGTTGCAGTGGCAGTGACTAGCCTGTTGGCGGCAGGTGCGGTAAACGCAGCTGAGGTATATAACAAAGACGCAAACAAACTGGATATCTACGGTAAAGTTCACGCTCAGCATTACTTCTCTGACGACAACGGCAGCGATGGCGACAAAACCTACGCGCGTCTGGGCTTCAAAGGCGAAACTCAGATCAATGACCAGCTGGTTGGTTTTGGTCAGTGGGAATATGAATTCAAAGGTAACCGTACTGAATCCACCGGTGGTTCCAACAGCGACAAAACTCGTCTGGCATTCGCTGGTCTGAAATTCGCTGAATACGGTTCTTTCGACTACGGTCGTAACTACGGCGTAGCATACGACATCGGCGCATGGACCGACGTCCTGCCTGAGTTCGGTGGTGATACCTGGACCCAGACTGACGTATTCATGACTGGCCGTACTACTGGCGTTGCAACCTACCGTAACACCGACTTCTTCGGTCTGGTTGAAGGTCTGAACTTTGCTGCTCAGTACCAGGGCAAAAATGACCGTGACAACCTGAAAGAAGCTAACGGTGACGGCTTCGGTCTGTCTACTACTTATGAGTACGAAGGCTTCGGCGTAGGTGCTACCTATGCGAAATCTGACCGTACCGACAAACAGTCTGTAGGTAACGGCGGTTTCATGGCTTCCGGTAAAAACGCTGAAGTATGGGCTGCTGGTCTGAAATATGATGCGAACAACATCTACCTGGCAACCACCTACTCCGAAACCCGCAACATGACCACCTATGGTGGCTCCGGTGTTACTGGTATTGCAGATAAAGCACAGAACTTTGAAGCTGTTGCTCAGTACCAGTTCGACTTCGGTCTGCGTCCGTCCATCGCTTACCTGAAATCCAAAGGTAAAGACATCAACGGTTACGGCGACCAGGATCTGGTTGAATACGTAGACCTGGGTGCTACTTACTACTTCAACAAAAATATGTCCACCTTCGTTGATTACAAAATCAACCTGCTGGATGACAACAACTTCACCAATGCAGCGAAAGTGTCAACTGACAACATCGTGGCTGTTGGTCTGAACTACCAGTTCTAATTTTGTTGTAGTCTGAATACAAAGCCAGTCCTCCAAGGGCTGGCTTTTTCTCTTAATGTAGACTCGGTCATAAGGAGTATGCCGTGCAGACATTCACTGGTCGTTGTCTTTGCGGACAGAGTCATTTTACCGTTGACGTCGAAATGCTGGATGTCTATGCCTGCCACTGTACGCTGTGTCAGAAATGGTCAGGCGGCATCGCCATGTATCTGGAAGCCAGCGCTCACCCGCGGATGTCGCCAGAATCGGCAGAACCTTCGCACTTTCCTTCTTCAAACCGTGGTGAACGGTTCTTCTGTTCCGGCTGCGGATGCCCACTGTGGTTTACGTTGACGGACAGCGATCGCTACTTTATTCCGTGGACACTTCTGGAACTTAATGAGGTAGATCGCCGCCGCCTGATATTAGCGGCAGAGATCTATACGGAAACACAGCCTGCGTTCTGGAGACTGACGGGGCAATACGCTCGACTGAGTGGGAAAGAAGTCGAAGAGATGGATTACCCCTGTCATTTAGCTCACTAGTTATTAACGTTGTACCTTTGCCAGACTGAACCACATTCCTATCGCTAAGACGATAAGCATGCTGCCGGCGCTGCTTAAGGCCACGCTATGTGACCAGGTGAACGCTTCTCTGGCAGCCGTCAGCAATGCCTCACTCAGTGACGACGGGAGCGAGTGCGCCAGTTGTACCGCCTCCCCCATTGACGATGAGGCACGTTCTACTTCCTGCGGATTCAGTCCGGCTGGCGGCAGAATCGATGCAGAAAAGCTACGGCTCAGCAGTAAGCCAAAGATAGCGATCCCAAGTCCTGCCCCCAGTTCATAAGCCATTGTCTCGATGGCGCCAGCGGCCGCGGCTTTTTCCGCCGGCGCTGCTGCCATGATGGCCGCCGTTGAAGCCAGGAGCGCACTGGCGGCGCTGAAGCCGAGCAAAGCCATCAACATCCAGGCTTGTATCTGTTGGCTACTGAAATCCGTCATCGCCAGGCCGTAAAAACTGACGGCGCTCAGTGCCATGCCTGCCGTTGCGACACAACGTAATCCCAGGCGTGAAACCAACATACCGGCAATCGGTCCGCTGAAACCACTTGCCAGCATCACCGGCAGCATGAACAATCCAGCCTGATACGGTGTTAAACCGTGAACAAACTGTAGTTCCTGAGCCATCAGCAACTCAAAACCCACCAGCGTTATCATCGCGGTCATCGCCATCACTACACCGCTCAAGATAATGCGATGCGTGAACAGACGCATATCAATCATCGGGCGAGCTGCCGCAAGCTGGATACGGACAAACTGCCACAACAGTAAAGCGCCGGTTAACAGCGTCAGGGCGATGGCAACGGTCGCCGTATGCCCTTTCAGCGCAGTTTTAGCGCTGTAAACCAACAGCAGAATGGCAACAATCAGCATGATCGCATGACCAAAATTTAACGATTGATCGCGACGTCCGGCCTGGCGTGGCACTAAGCGTGCGGTTAAGGCCATTACCACCAGGACAATTGGCACATTGATTAAGAACACGGATCCCCAGTAGAAGTGCTCCAGCAGCATCCCGCCAACCAATGGGCCAAACGCCGCACCGCCGGAACCGACCGCTGCCCAGACGCCGAGCGCCATATTTCGATGCCGTTGCTCAGAGAACGTGGCGCGAATACCCGCCAGCGTTGCCGGAACAATCATCGCCGCGCCAATCGCCAATACCGCCCGGGTGGCAATCAGCCAGCTTGCGCTATGAGCAAAAGCGGCCGCCAGCGATGCGAGACCAAATAATCCACCGCCTAACAGCAGCAGACGTTTAAAGCCGATGCGATCGCCCAGCGCACCCATTGGCAATACCATACCGGCCATTACCAGGGAATAAATATCAATGATCCACAGCAGCTCGTTGCCACTGGCACCCAGCGTCATACTCAGCGTGGGCGCGGCAACGTGCAGCACCGTTGCATCAATCGCAACAGGGATGTAGACCAGCACAATAATGACTAACGTTAACCACTGACGAAACATAAAACTCCCTAACGAAACCAAAACTGGACACATGTCCAGCTTTAGCGATCCTACGGAAAATTGAACATATGTCCAACTTTTTGTTAGACTGCGATCTATACGGGTACAGGAGGAATGATGAGCTATCTAAATCGGGATGAACGTCGGGAAGTGATTCTGCAAGCAGCAATGCATGTCGCACTTGAAGAAGGATTTTCCGCCATGACGGTTCGACGCATTGCTGCAGAAGCTCACGTCGCGACGGGCCAGGTACATCACCATTTCGCCTCTGCCGGCGAACTCAAATCCCAGGCATTTGTGCGCCTTATCCGCACTCTACTTGATGCCGAACTGGTCAGCGAAGACGCCAGTTTCCGTGAGCGACTGCATGCGATGCTAGGCAGTGAAGATGGTGGTCTGGAACCCTATATTAAGCTATGGCGTGAAGCACAGGTTGTTGCGGGTAAAGATCCGGAAATTAAAAGCGCCTACCTGTTGACCATGCGAATGTGGCACGAAGAAACCGCCAACATCATTACACAAGGACAGAAAGCCGGTGAGTTCTCATCCGCGCCTGATGCCGCCGACGTCGCATGGCGCTTAATCGCATTAGTCTGCGGCCTGGATGGTATGTACATATTAGGTATTGAGGAAATGGCCGATCCTGCATTCGATCGTCATCTTGATCGTATGATAACGCAGGAGTTATTTATTTGATGTAATAGATGGATTAACAATACATCTTTTATGTTTACAATTAGTAACACTTAAGCAACGTGTAATTCTCCCATCACGCCGCGTTATTGCGCTTTTTTATCTATTCTTTCAGTCAATATTCCTAAAACTTTTCAATAGTTTCTAAAAAGAAGCCGCGCGGCGCTGCATGCGTTTATTTCTTTTTCATGAACGGCATGTGCATGGAGAATAATATGTCATCATCAAATGAGAAAAATAATCGTTATCTTTTAACGGACTGGAAACCAGAGAACCCCGGTTTTTGGGAAAATAAAGGCAAGCACATTGCGCGCAGAAACCTCTGGATATCAGTGAGTTGCCTGCTTCTTGCGTTTTGCGTTTGGATGCTGTTCAGTGCCGTAGCCGTCAATCTGAATAAAATTGGTTTTAATTTCACCACCGACCAACTGTTTTTATTAACGGCATTGCCATCTCTTTCTGGTGCAATATTACGCGTACCCTACTCCTTTATGGTACCTATATTTGGTGGTCGTCGCTGGACCATTTTTAGCACGATTATTCTGGTTATTCCCTGCGTCTGGCTCGGATTTGCCGTGCAAAATACCGCTACTCCGTTTGGAGTATTTATAATCATTGCGCTGATGTGTGGTTTTGCTGGCGCTAACTTTGCCTCCAGCATGGGCAATATCAGCTTTTTCTTCCCCAAAGCGAAGCAAGGTAGCGCATTAGGCGTTAACGGTGGTCTCGGCAACCTCGGCGTCAGCGTGATGCAGTTGATCGCGCCACTGGTGATCTTTCTGCCCATATTTACCTTTTTGGGCGTACAGGGCGTACCGCAAGCTGACGGCTCGTTATTGTCGCTGGCCAATGCAGCATGGATATGGGTGCCGTTACTGCTGATAGCCACTGTGGCAGCGGGCATGGGAATGAACGACATTGCCAGCTCGAAGGCCTCAATTGCCTCCCAGTTACCGGTACTCAAGCGTTTTCATCTGTGGTTATTAAGTCTGCTGTATCTCGCCACCTTCGGTTCATTTATCGGTTTTTCGGCAGGCTTTGCCATGCTGGCGAAAACCCAGTTCCCCGACGTGAATATCCTGCAACTGGCGTTCTTCGGCCCCTTCATCGGCGCGCTTGCACGATCGGCGGGTGGTGTTATCTCTGACAAGTTTGGTGGTGTGCGTGTCACCCTAATTAACTTCATCTTTATGGCACTGTTCAGCGCCCTGCTGTTTCTCACTTTGCCCGGCTCGGGCGAAGGTAGCTTTATCGCGTTTTACCTGGTGTTTATGGGCTTGTTCCTGACCGCGGGTCTGGGCAGCGGTTCAACCTTCCAGATGATTGCGGTGATCTTTCGCAAAATCACAATTTATCGGGTGAAGCTGCATGGTGGTACCGAAGAACAGGCTCAGCGGGAAGCGGTAACCGATACCGCAGCCGCCCTGGGATTTATTTCCGCTATTGGCGCAGTGGGGGGCTTCTTCATTCCTAAAGCGTTCGGCTCATCGCTGGCGTTGACCGGCTCGCCAGT
The DNA here is from genome assembly GCF_016894305.1 of Citrobacter sp. B72. Classification (NCBI taxonomy): domain Bacteria; kingdom Pseudomonadati; phylum Pseudomonadota; class Gammaproteobacteria; order Enterobacterales; family Enterobacteriaceae; genus Citrobacter; species Citrobacter sp. B72. The sequence continues at coordinate 2,483,629 of NZ_CP069801.1, read as the reverse complement.
AGGCGCAATGAAAATATTCCTCGTGTTTTACATCGTCTGCGTGCTGGTGACCTGGTTGGTCTATGGCCGTAAATCACAAAAAAAATAACAAAATGGATACCGCAGGATCGGACATTTAGGTTGGCCGGATTAGGCCTGGAGTTCGATTCACCGTCGGCAATATTATCGAAGCAGGAGTTATGTCATGAGTAAACTGTTAGACCGCTTTCGCTACTTTAAACAAAAGGGCGATACGTTTGCCGAGGGGCATGGGCAAGTGATGCACACCAACCGGGACTGGGAAGACAGCTATCGTCAGCGCTGGCAGTTCGACAAAATTGTGCGTTCTACCCACGGCGTTAACTGTACCGGCTCATGCAGCTGGAAGATCTACGTTAAAAACGGGCTTGTGACCTGGGAAACGCAGCAAACCGACTACCCGCGTACTCGTCCTGACCTGCCAAATCATGAGCCCCGTGGCTGTCCACGCGGCGCCAGCTACTCGTGGTATCTCTATAGCGCTAACCGCCTGAAATATCCGCTGGTGCGTAAACGCTTAATCGAATTGTGGCGCGACGCCCTCTCCCGCCAGCCCGATCCGGTGCTGGCCTGGGAATCCATTATGAACGACCCGCAAAAATGCCAGAGCTACAAGCAGGTACGCGGGCGCGGTGGATTTATCCGTTCCAACTGGAAAGAGCTTAATCAGCTGATTGCTGCCGCCAACGTCTGGACGGTGAAAACCTACGGCCCGGATCGCGTGGTCGGCTTCTCCCCGATCCCGGCGATGTCGATGGTTTCCTATGCCGCCGGCACACGCTATCTCTCGCTAATCGGCGGAACCTGTCTGAGTTTCTATGACTGGTACTGCGACTTACCGCCCGCGTCACCGATGACCTGGGGCGAGCAGACCGACGTTCCTGAATCCGCCGACTGGTATAACTCCAGCTATATCATCGCCTGGGGCTCTAACGTGCCGCAGACCCGTACCCCGGATGCGCACTTTTTCACAGAAGTACGCTACAAAGGCACCAAGACGATTGCCATTACGCCGGATTACTCGGAAGTCGCTAAACTGTGCGATCAGTGGCTGGCACCCAAACAAGGGACAGACAGCGCGCTGGCAATGGCGATGGGCCACGTCATCCTGAAAGAGTTCCACCTCGACAATCCCAGCGATTATTTCCTCAATTACTGTCGTCGCTATACCGACATGCCGATGCTGGTTTTACTGGATGCCCGCGAAGATGGCAGCTACGTGCCTGGACGTATGATGCGCGCCTCAGACCTTGTCGATGGTCTGGGAGAAAGCAACAATCCAGAGTGGAAAACGGTAGCCTTTAACAGCGCTGGCGAACTGGTTGTCCCGAACGGATCTATCGGTTTTCGCTGGGGGGAAAAAGGCAAATGGAACCTGGAACCACTGGCGGCTGGCGCTGAAACTGAACTTTCTCTTTCGCTGCTTGGTCAGCATGATGAAGTGACCGGCGTGGCATTCCCCTATTTTGGCGGCAACGAAAACCCACATTTTCGCAGTGTAAAACAAGAACCGGTGCTGATCCGTCAACTGCCGGTAAAACATCTTACCCTCGCTGACGGTAGCCGTTGCCCGGTGGTGAGCGTCTATGATCTGGTGCTGGCGAATTATGGCCTCGATCGTGGTCTGGATGACGTTCATAGCGCGCAAGATTACAGCGAAGTGAAAGCCTACACCCCGGCCTGGGGCGAGCAAATTACCGGTGTGCCACGCCGTCATATCGAACAAATCGCCCGTGAGTTTGCTGATACGGCGCACAAAACGCATGGCCGTTCGATGATCATTCTCGGGGCTGGCGTCAACCACTGGTATCACATGGATATGAACTACCGAGGCATGATTAACATCCTGGTGTTCTGTGGCTGCGTGGGACAAAGCGGCGGCGGCTGGGCGCACTATGTGGGTCAGGAGAAACTGCGACCGCAAACCGGTTGGTTGCCGCTGGCCTTTGCGCTGGACTGGAACCGACCACCGCGTCAGATGAACAGCACTTCGTTTTTCTACAACCACTCCAGCCAGTGGCGTTATGAAAAACTCACCGCGCAGGAACTCCTCTCTCCGCTGGCCGACGCGTCGAAGTTTAGCGGACATTTGATTGACTTTAACGTGCGGGCTGAAAGGATGGGCTGGCTGCCGTCTGCGCCGCAGCTTAACCTCAACCCTTTGACTGTTAAAGCAAAAGCCGAACAAGCAGGGCTATCTCCTGCGCAATACACCGCACAGGCGCTGAAGTCAGGTGATATTCGTTTTGCCTGCGAACAGCCAGATAACGGCAAAAACCATCCGCGCAACCTCTTCGTCTGGCGCTCTAACCTGCTCGGCTCCTCCGGTAAAGGGCATGAATACATGCTCAAATATTTGCTGGGTACCGAAAGCGGGATCCAGGGGGAAGCGCTCGGTTCAAGCGAGGGTATTAAACCTGAAGAGGTTGAATGGCAGTCGGCGGCGATAGAGGGCAAGCTCGATCTGCTGGTCACGCTCGATTTCCGTATGTCCAGTACCTGTTTGTTCTCCGATATCGTTCTGCCAACCGCTACCTGGTATGAAAAAGACGATATGAATACCTCGGATATGCATCCGTTTATTCACCCGTTGTCTGCGGCGGTTGACCCGGCATGGGAATCGAAGAGCGACTGGGAAATTTATAAAGGCATCGCCAAAGTATTTTCTGAGGTTTGCGTCGGACACCTTGGACAAGAAACGGATGTGGTATTGCAACCGCTGCAACACGACTCTCCGGCAGAGCTGGCGCAGCCGTTTGACATTCAGGACTGGCGCAAAGGCGAATGCGATCTCCTCCCGGGCAAAACGGCACCGAATATCGCCGTTGTGGAGCGTGACTACCCCGCCACCTACGAACGCTTTACTTCACTTGGCCCGCTCATGGACAAACTCGGTAACGGCGGGAAAGGCATTGCGTGGAATACCCAGGCGGAAGTCGATTTCCTCGGCAAGCTGAACTACACCAAGCGCGAAGGCCCGGCAAAAGGCCGACCGCTGATTGACACCGCGCTGGATGCCTCTGAGGTGATCCTCGCCCTGGCACCGGAAACAAACGGTCAGGTGGCGGTGAAAGCCTGGGAAGCGCTGGGGGCGATGACCGGACGCGACCATACGCATCTGGCGTTGAACAAAGAAGACGAGAAGATCCGTTTTCGCGATATCCAGGCGCAGCCGCGCAAAATCATCTCCAGCCCCACCTGGTCCGGGTTGGAAAGTGAACATGTTTCCTATAACGCAGGCTATACCAACGTCCACGAGCTGATCCCATGGCGTACCCTGTCCGGTCGCCAGCAGCTGTATCAGGATCATGCGTGGATGCGAGCGTTTGGTGAAAGTCTGGTGGCGTATCGTCCACCTATCGATACCCGCAGCGTCAGTGAAATGCGCGAGGTTCCGCCTAACGGCTTCCCGGAAAAAGCGCTCAACTTCCTGACGCCGCACCAGAAATGGGGGATCCATTCCACCTATAGCGAAAACCTGCTGATGCTGACGCTGTCGCGCGGCGGACCGATTGTCTGGATCAGTGAAACCGATGCCAAAGAGCTGGGCATTGAGGATAACGACTGGATTGAAGCCTTCAACGCCAACGGTGCGCTCACCGCGCGTGCAGTGGTGAGTCAACGCGTGCCACCGGGAATGACCATGATGTATCACGCTCAGGAGCGAATCATGAATATCCCTGGCTCAGAGGTGACCGGGATGCGCGGCGGGATCCATAACTCGGTGACCCGCGTCTGCCCGAAACCCACGCACATGATAGGTGGCTATGCGCAGCTGGCATACAGCTTCAACTATTACGGTACGGTCGGCTCTAACCGCGATGAGTTCATCATGATTAGAAAAATGAAAAATATTAACTGGCTGGATGATGAAGGTCGCGATCAGGTACAGGAGGCGAAAAAATGAAAATACGCTCACAGGTAGGCATGGTTCTTAATCTGGATAAGTGCATCGGCTGCCACACCTGCTCCGTCACCTGTAAAAACGTCTGGACCGGGCGTGAAGGGATGGAATATGCGTGGTTTAACAACGTCGAGACTAAACCGGGGATTGGCTATCCAAAGAACTGGGAAGATCAGGAAGAGTGGCAAGGCGGCTGGGTTCGCGATGTTAACGGCAAGATAAGACCGCGTCTGGGCGGTAAGATGGGCGTCATCACCAAAATTTTCGCCAACCCGGTGATCCCGCAAATCGATGATTACTATGAGCCGTTTACCTACGATTATCAGCATCTGCATAGCGCGCCGGAAAGCAAGAATCAGCCCACCGCGCGTCCGCGTTCGCTGATCGATGGTAAGCGGATGGACAAGATTATCTGGGGTCCAAACTGGGAAGAACTGCTTGGCGGCGAATTTTCAAAACGTGCCCGCGACCGTAACTTCGAGAAGATGCAGAAGGAGATGTACGGTCAGTTCGAAAACACTTTCATGATGTATTTACCGCGACTTTGTGAACACTGCCTGAACCCAAGCTGTGTCGCCACCTGCCCAAGCGGTGCTATCTATAAGCGTGAAGAAGACGGCATTGTGCTGATCGACCAGGACAAATGTCGCGGCTGGCGCTTGTGCATCAGCGGCTGTCCGTACAAAAAAATCTACTTTAACTGGAAGAGCGGTAAGTCAGAGAAGTGCATTTTCTGCTATCCGCGTATTGAGTCCGGCCAGCCGACGGTATGTTCGGAAACCTGCGTTGGACGTATCCGTTATCTCGGCGTATTGCTGTACGACGCCGACCGCATCGAAGAAGCGGCCAGCACCGAGCATGAAACCGATCTCTATGAGCGTCAGTGCGATGTATTCCTCAATCCGCACGATCCGGCGGTCATTGAAGAGGCGTTAAAACAAGGTATTCCGCACAACGTCATCGAAGCGGCCCAACGTTCGCCAGTATACAAAATGGCGATGGACTGGAAACTGGCGCTGCCGCTGCACCCGGAATATCGCACCCTGCCGATGGTCTGGTATGTACCGCCATTGTCACCGATTCAGTCGGTCGCCGACGCGGGCGGACTGCCGCACAATGGCAACATTTTGCCTGCGGTTGAGTCGCTGCGAATTCCGGTTCAGTACCTCGCCAACATGCTCAGTGCGGGTGATACCGGTCCGGTGCTGCGCGCGCTGAAACGTATGATGGCCATGCGCCACTATATGCGTGCGCAAACAGTGGAAGGCGTGACGGACACCCGCGCGATTGAGGAAGTAGGTTTGACCGTTGAGCAGGTTGAAGAGATGTATCGCTATCTGGCCATCGCCAACTATGAGGACCGCTTTGTGATCCCGACCAGCCACCGTGAAATGGCGCGTGATGCCTTCCCGGAGAAAAACGGCTGCGGATTTACCTTCGGTGACGGCTGCCATGGCTCAGATACCAAATTCAACCTCTTTAACAGTAGCCGTATCGATGCTATCGACATCACCGAAGTGCGCGATAAAGCGGAGGGTGAATAATGCAAATCCTGAAGGTTATCGGCCTGCTGATGGAATATCCCGACGAGCTGCTGTGGGAGTATAAAGACGACGCGCTGGCGCTTGTGGCCAGCGATGCCCCCATGCTTACCGAATTTAGCCAGGGATTGCTCAATGCGCCACTGCTGGATAAACAAGCGGAATGGTGCGAAATCTTTGACCGGGGCCGGGCCACCTCTCTGCTGCTGTTTGAGCACGTGCACGCCGAGTCCCGTGACCGGGGTCAGGCGATGGTTGATCTGCTGGCGCAGTATGAAAAGGTCGGGCTACAGCTCGACTGCCGCGAACTACCGGATCACCTGCCGTTGTATCTGGAGTATTTGAGCGTGTTGCCGGAGGACCAGGCCAAAGAAGGACTGCAGAACGTTGCACCGATTCTGGCTCTGTTGGGCGGGCGCTTAAAACAGCGCGATACGCCGTGGTATCAACTGTTTGACGCACTGCTGCTGCTTGCCGGAAGCCCTCTTTCAAGTGACAGCGTCACTAAGCAGGTTGGTGCTGAAACCCGCGATGATACCCGTCAGGCGCTGGATGCGGTGTGGGAAGAGGAACAGGTGAAGTTTATCGAGGATAACGCCACCGCCTGCGACAGTTCACCGTTACAAAACTATCAACGACGCTTTAGCCAGGACGTTGCGCCGCAGTATGTCGACGTCAGCGCGGGAGGCCCGAAATGATACAGTACCTGAACGTCTTTTTTTACGATATCTACCCGTACCTGTGCGGTACGGTATTTATCCTCGGCAGTTGGCTACGCTATGACTACGGGCAATACACCTGGCGCGCCTCTTCCAGCCAGATGCTGGACAAACGCGGCATGGTGCTGTGGTCAAACCTGTTCCACATCGGCATTCTGGGGATCTTTTTCGGTCACCTGTTCGGCATGCTAACGCCGCACTGGATGTATGCCTGGTTCCTGCCGATTGCGGTGAAACAACAGATGGCGATGATTGCCGGTGGGCTTTGTGGCGTACTGACGCTGGTTGGTGGCGCAGGTTTGCTGGTGCGGCGTCTGACCAACCCGCGCATTCGTGCAACGTCTTCCACCGCTGATATTCTGATCCTTTGCGTTCTGCTGATTCAGTGTATCCTCGGCTTAACCACCATCCCGTTCTCCGCACAGCATCCTGACGGCAGTGAAATGCTGAAACTGGTTGGTTGGGCGCAGTCAGTGGTGACCTTCCAGGGCGGTGCATCTGCACATCTGGATGGCGTGGCGTTGATTTTCCGTGTGCACCTGGTTCTGGGGATGACTATCTTCCTGCTATTCCCGTTCACCCGTCTGGTCCACGTATGGAGTGCGCCGTTTGAGTACTTCACTCGCCGCTATCAGATAGTGCGTTCCCGCCGATAATTGAACTCTGATGCCCGGTAGCGCTTGCGCTTACCGGGCCTGCATCGCTATCCCGCTTTTTGTACGTTATGATGCTTCTCCATTTCAGGGAGAACACTAATGAAACCACAGGTTTACCACGTCGATGCCTTTACCTCGGTCCCTTTTCGCGGCAACTCAGCAGGTGTGGTTTTACATGCTGATGGACTGAGTGACGCGCAGATGCAGCTCATCGCTCGCGAGCTGCGTCATTCAGAAACCGCATTTCTGCTGACCAGTGACGACAGCGATGTTCGCATCCGCTATTTCACCCCGACGGTCGAAGTTCCTATCTGTGGGCATGCTACCGTCGCCGCGCATTATGTGCGGGCTAAGGTGCTGGGTCTGGGTAACTGCACGGTCTGGCAAACCTCGCTGGCCGGACGTCATCGGGTGGATATTGACGCTACCGGGAACGACTATCGCATTAGCCTTGAGCAAGGTGAACCGGGTTTTGAACCTCCGCTGGAGGGCGCTGTTCGTACTGCGATTCTCGATGCGCTGCACCTGAGCGAAGACGATATGCTGGCAGGCTTACCCATTCAGGTTGCCACCACTGGGCATTCGAAAGTGATGATTCCACTGAAGCCCGAGGTGGATCTCGACGCCCTTTCCCCTGATTTACCGGCTTTGACCGCTATCAGCCAGCAAATTGGCTGTAACGGTTTCTTCCCTTTTCAAGTCCGCGAGGGCGAAAACGCCACTGATGGCCGCATGTTTTCACCTGCTATTGGTATTGTGGAAGACCCGGTTACCGGTAATGCCAACGGTCCAATGGGCGCATGGTTGGTCCACCATGGGCTGATGGCGCATGATGGCAAAACGTTACGTGTTCAGGGGCATCAGGGCCGTGCGCTCGGGCGCGACGGGATTGTTGATGTGACGGTGACTATCCGTGAAAACCAGCCGGAAAAAGTCACCATTACCGGTTCGGCGGTGATCCTGTTTCACGCAGAATGGGCGATAGATTTTTAATTGTTCCCGTAGGCCGGATAAGGCGATGACGCCGCATCCGGCATTAATTCCGATGCCCCTATTTCCCCGCCTCCGGATGCGTTTCAAACGCCGCCATGACCGTCGCCAGCTCATCTTCGGTAAATCCATGCTTCACGTCATCCACACCCAGTCCAAATCGTTCTTGCAACAACGCATACAAACTGGCGACGTCAGGCAAATTAATCTGCTCTACCGCATGTCCATCCTGATAATGGGTAAAGTGAAAATTGGTTAACGTTAATTTCCCGCCGTCGGGCAGATGACGGCACATCAGCAGATGATGGCGAAAATGTGATTGCGGCCAGTGTGCGGACCAGAAGTTGCCCATCAGATAATCGCTCTGATGCTGCACGACCAGATCGAAACGGTACATTGACTGCCAGTGTTCGTGATGACGGAACTGGAGGATCCAATCTTCACCTTCCTGAATCAGCCGATATTCGCCGTGTGGCGTCTTCTGCTCAGTGTTGGCCTGCAGACGAATCGGCGCCGTCAGCGTTTGTCCGCCGAAACCAACGTCGGCGATCCACTGCTCTCCCTGCAATTCAACCAGCAACAGACGATGCGTGCGCGGCGGCAGGCTTGACGGATTTGCCAGTACCACGCGACCGAGAAGGCTACGTACGTTAAAACCGATTTCGCGTAGCGCGCGTTCAAACACGCCGTTCTGTTCAAAGCAATAACCGCCACGACGCGCCGTTACCAGCTTCTCTTCCAGCGACAAATCGTCAAGCTGCATCTCCCTTGGCAGTAATACGTCCAGGTTTTCAAATGGAATCGCGGCGTTATGCAGTAAATGCAGCGCTTGCAAGGTTTCAATGTTGACGTTGGCCGAATCTGACCAGCCAATACGGGCAAAGTAAGCGGTTAAAAAAGGCGTCATACGGAGTTCCTGTTCGATTAATGCAGTACTTATAACGTATTTTTCGTTTTACGCTGTCGATTTTGTGCGTTGTTAATTCTTGTGAGGCGACAAAATCGCTAATACCGTTAATATCTATGTTTATTGTGGTGCGTTATCTCTCAGCCAAGGAGCATCCATGAGCCATTTTCGTCCGATCGAATTAAAACATGCCAGTCGGCTACTCAATCATGGCCCAACGATATTGATAACCAGCCGGGATGAGCATACCGAGCGGCGAAATGTGATGGCTGCGGCGTGGTCAATGCCCGTGGAATTTGAGCCGCCGCGGGTAGCAATTGTTGTTGATAAGACCGCCTGGTCGCGGGATCTCATTGAACGTAGCGGTAAATTCGGCATCGTTATTCCGGGTATCGCCGCCGTCAACTGGACCTGGGCCGTAGGCAGCGTTTCCGGTCGCGTGGAAGATAAATTCAACTGTTACGGCATTCCCGTGGTGCAAGGACCCGTGCTAGGTTTACCGCTGATAGAAGCGAAATGTCTGGCCTGGATGGAGTGTCGCCTGTTGCCAGCCACGGCGGCACAGGAAAAATATGACACTCTGTTTGGGGAAGTGGTCTCCGCTGCCGCTGATGAGCGAGCCTTCGTGGAAGGACGCTGGCAGTTTGATGATGGCAAGCTCAATACTCTGCATCACCTTGGGGCCGGAACGTTTATCTCCAGCGGGAAACGTATTATCGCAGGTGAATGATAGTATGCTAACGGATGGCAGTTCTGCTCTGTCATCCGCAACTGTTTTCTTAAAACCTCTGAAAAACCAGTTAGATAAATTACTCTGCCTTCCTTGCCTAATCATTCATGTGAATTATAGTTAATCTTGCACTAACTCAAATACCTAATCAAAACGCTATCCGTCAAAGCAGCATCCCCAACTGTACTTTTGAAGTGTCAGAGAGGTTTTACGATGCAACTTAATAGAATCGCACAAAGTTTTATACTTGCTGGGTTACTCACATCGTTTTCTGTTCCCCTTATGGCCGCTGAAGCCCCCAAAGACGCTACAGCCGCCACGCAACAAGCCAACAACGCGCTTTACAATCAACTGCCCTTCTCCGATAACACCGACTTTACCGACGCCCACAAAGGCTTTATCGCCCCACTCCCGCAGGACGTGATCAAGGGCGAGCAGGGAAATGTTATCTGGAATCCGCAGCAGTACGCGTTCATCAAAGAAGGCGATAAAGCCCCGGATACGGTAAACCCGAGCCTGTGGCGTCAATCTCAGTTGATCAACATCAGCGGGCTGTTTGAAGTAACGGATGGCGTTTACCAGATTCGTAACCTCGATCTGTCAAACATGACCATTATTGAAGGTAAAGAAGGCATCACCGTTGTTGACCCGCTGGTCTCGGCAGAAACGGCCAAAGTCGGGATGGATCTTTACTTTAAAAACCGCGGTAAAAAACCAGTTGTTGCAGTGATTTATACCCACAGCCACGTTGACCATTACGGCGGCGTACGCGGCGTTGTCGATGAAGCCGACGTTAAAGCGGGCAAAGTGAAAGTTTATGCGCCAGCCGGCTTTATGGAAGCCGCGGTCGCTGAGAATATCATGGCCGGTAACGTCATGAGCCGCCGCGCGAGCTACATGTACGGCAACCTACTCAAACCTGATGCCAAAGGCCAGGTCGGCGCGGGACTGGGAACCACGACCTCCGCGGGAACCGTTACCCTGATTGCGCCAACAAATATCATTGAGAAAGATGGACAAAAAGAGGTCATCGACGGCCTGACCTATGACTTCATGCTGGCCCCAGGTTCCGAAGCACCGTCGGAAATGCTGTGGTACATCGAAGAGAAGAAACTGATTGAATCCGCAGAAGATGTTACCCACACCCTGCACAACACCTACTCCCTGCGCGGAGCCAAAATTCGTGAGCCGCTGCCGTGGTCCAAATACATCAACGAAGCGATTGTGCGCTGGGGTGATAAAGCCGAAGTGCTGATGGCGCAGCACCACTGGCCAACCTGGGGTAATGACAAGGTGGTCAGCCTGCTGAAAAGTCAGCGCGATCTGTATCGTTACATCAACGACCAGACGCTACGCATGGCTAACGAAGGTCTGACCCGCGATGAAATCGCTGCCAACTTTAAGCTGCCGGACTCACTGGCACATACCTGGGCTAACCGCGGTTACTATGGTTCCGTGAGCCATGACGTAAAAGCGACCTATGTGCTCTATCTCGGCTGGTTTGACGGCAACCCGGCAACGCTGGATGAGCTGCCGCCGGAAGAGTCTGCGAAGAAATTTGTCGACTACATGGGTGGTGCGGACGCCATTTTGCAGAAAGCAAAAGCCGACTATGACCAGGGCAACTACCGCTGGGTGGCACAGGTGGTAAGCAAAGTCGTGTTTGCCGATCCGAATAACCAGGCTGCACGTAATCTGGAAGCAGATGCGCTTGAGCAACTGGGTTATCAGGCTGAATCCGGCCCGTGGCGTAACTTCTACCTGACCGGCGCGCAAGAGCTGCGTAACGGCGTGGTCAAAGGCCCAACCCCGAATACCGCCAGCCCGGATACCGTTCGTGCTATGACGCCGGAAATGTTCTTCGATTATCTGGCAGTGCATATTAACGGACAAAAAGCGGGTGATGCGAAGTCGGTGTTTAACATCGATCTTGGCAGTGATGGCGGTAAATATAAGCTTGAGCTGGAGAATGGCGTCCTGAACCATACCGCCAATGCCGAAGCGAAAGATGCCGACGCCACTATCACGCTAAATCGCGACACGCTGAACAAAATCATCCTCAAGGAAGTGACGCTGAAACAGGCACAAGACAGCGGTGACGTGAAGATAACCGGTGACGGCGCCAAGCTTGATGCCATGCTTGGCTATATGGATAAGTTCGAATTCTGGTTCAACATCGTTACACCATAAGCACAACGAAAACGGGCGGATTTCCGCCCGTTTTTTCTTACATACTGTAGCCAGGTTTTTTAATTAATCTCGCCATCTGCGGCGCAATTTCCTTATCCCACACGGCCTGCCACGCCTCTGGCTCAACTTCATTGAGCGCCACGCTGACTGAACTGTCTTTGCTTTGCAAATGACGAATAATAACCTCGGTAATATCCGCCGCCAGGGCGGTTTTCTGTTCGTCGGTAAGAGAGCGAGGAAAACATTTAATATCAACGTGCGGCATAGCAGATTCCTTATTGTTTTGGGTTGCAGGTAACTTATGCGGACTCTCGTTCTACCAGATGAAAACCGACATCAATAATATCGTCTTCACGCGGAATTTGTTCGATACGATCGGCAAGCAGTGAGGCAGCACGTTGCCCGATGGCCCGTCTGTCGACGCTGACGGTGGTGATGGCGGGCCGATTGCTGGCAGCAAAATCCAGATCGCCAAAACCGATTACCGCCAACTCTTGCGGCACGCGTATACCGCGACTTTCGGCCTCCATGATCGCCCCCTGGGCTAGCGTATCAGAGCTACAGACAATGACATCAAACTCGCGATCCGCCAATAGCTGCGTTAATCCAGAGCGTCCCAATGCCAGAGAGGCCGGAAGTGGGACGTCCACCTGTGCGTCAGCAGTAATACCATGACGACTCAACGCATCGCAAAGTCCTTGTTTACGCTGGCCTGCCCGGCGATCGGCAGTCCATAACAACCCCGGACGTCGATAGCCTTTATTCAGCAGATAGTCTGCCACCGCTTGCCCGACCTTTCCATGCGAAAAACCGACCAGCATATCGATGGGTGTTGGGGTTAAATCCCAGATTTCCACGACCGGGATGGCCGCATTAAGAATCACTTTTTTCAGCTCAGCGGTATGATGAATACCGGTGAGTACTACACCATCCGGGCGACGAGAAAGCAGCGTCGCCACCAGCTCTGCCTCAGTTTGCGGTGTATAACCCGACACGCAAAGCAAAATGTGGTATCCGCGTTCTGCCAGTTCATCACTTAATGACTGGATGGTATCGACAAACATATTGTTGTTAATTTGCGGAATAACCACGGCGATAAGCTTGCTGCGACGCGACGCCAGTCCCCCAGCCAGTGCGTTGGGAATATAGCCGGTGGCGCGCACCGCCTGCATCACTTTTTCAACCGTTTTCGGGCGCACCAGCTGCGGGGTATTCAACGCCCTGCTCACCGTCATGGGTGACAATCCCGCGGTACGGGCAACATCTTCCAGCGTGGGAGCGCGCGGTGGTTTGGGATTTTTCACTGTCGATGCCCTTGTCAAAAATTGCCGATTTATGCTGGCATTATTCATCATGATTTTGGCTATTGCCAGCGTCGATCGGTAATAACGCAGGGAAAACAGCAGCTTAGTTAATTAAGCTGCCATCCAAAATGATAGCGCAATCACAATGATTTGTGCATTTCTCCATAAAGTACTGGAATGTGACGTCGTTTATAATTTACCCCCCTTTTCTCTCTGAATTTGTGAGCAATTGTTCAAATCGCAGTCAATTCGCTGGCGCAGTGATTGCGCTATCATTTTTAATGTTAGCGCAATCATTTGTTATCACCAGGAGAGAACAATATGTCTTTAAGTGCCAATTCCGATGCCGTGACCTATGCCAAATCGGCTAACGCTAAAACCGCAGCAGAAACCGGTGACCGTATTGAATGGGTAAAACTGTCTCTGGCTTTCCTTCCTCTGGCAACACCCGTGAGCGATGCCAAAGTGCTCACCGGTCGCCAGAAACCGCTAACTGAAGTCGCCATAATCATCGCCGAGATCCGCAGCCGCGACGGGTTTGAAGGCGTGGGATTTAGTTACTCCAAGCGGGCTGGCGGCCAGGGAATCTATGCGCATGCCAAAGAAATTGCCGATAACCTGTTAGGCGAAGATCCAAACGACATTGACAAGATCTACACCAAACTGCTGTGGGCTGGCGCTTCCGTGGGGCGCAGCGGCATGGCGGTACAAGCCATCTCCCCTATCGATATCGCATTATGGGATATGAAAGCCAAGCGTGCAGGATTGCCGCTGGCAAAACTGCTTGGCGCGCATCGGGACTCCGTGCAGTGCTACAACACCTCCGGCGGATTCCTGCATACGCCGCTGGATCAGGTGCTAAAAAACGTGGTTATTTCCCGTGAAAACGGCATTGGTGGTATCAAACTCAAGGTTGGTCAGCCAAACTGCGCTGAGGATATTCGCCGCTTGACCGCGGTGCGTGAAGCGCTGGGGGATGACTTCCCGCTAATGGTCGATGCCAATCAGCAGTGGGATCGGGAAACCGCCATCCGTATGGGACGTAAAATGGAGCAGTTCAATCTAATCTGGATTGAAGAGCCGCTGGACGCCTACGATGTTGAAGGCCACGCCCAACTGGCCGCCGCGCTTGATACCCCGATTGCCACCGGTGAAATGCTGACCAGCTTCCGCGAACATGAACAGCTGATCCTCGGCAATGCCAGCGATTTTGTGCAGCCCGATGCACCGCGTGTGGGAGGGATTTCACCGTTCCTGAAAATTATGGACCTGGCGGCTAAACATGGTCGCAAGTTGGCTCCGCACTTCGCTATGGAAGTTCACCTGCATCTGTCCGCCGCTTATCCGCTTGAACCATGGCTGGAGCATTTCGAATGGCTGAACCCGTTATTTAACGAACAACTTGAGCTGCGCGATGGCCGGATGTGGGTTTCCGATCGTCACGGTCTGGGCTTCAGCATCAGCGAGCAGGCGCGCCGCTGGACGCAATTAACCTGCGAGTTTGGCAAACGTCCTTAATTAATTTGGCGGGTAAGCAATACCCGCCATCCTCCCCTACAAAAACGCTCTCAACCTTATGAAAGGAGTGGGTGATGAACACAATAATAAAGCGTACAAAAGTGCGTTACGGCATTCTGATATTTCTGTTTCTTGCGACCGTATTTAATTACGCCGATCGCGCGACGTTATCCGTCGTGGCGCCGATTATGAGCAAAGAATTAGGTTTTGATCCTGAAGCAATGGGGCTGGCCTTTTCTGCCTTCGGTATTTCTTATGTCATTATGCAACTACCCGGCGGCTGGCTGCTGGATCGCTATGGCTCGCGTCTGGTATACGGCTGCGCACTGATTGGCTGGTCGCTGGTCACTATGTTTCAGGGCACCATTTATCTGTACGCCAGCCCGCTTGTCGTATTGATTATCTTACGATTACTGATGGGTGCGATTGAAGCTCCGGCCTTTCCGGCCAACAGCCGATTAAGCGTGCAGTGGTTTCCTAATAACGAACGGGGCTTTGTTACCTCTGTCTATCAGGCCGCGCAATATATCTCGTTAGGGATTATTACACCGCTAATGACGATTATTTTGCATAATCTCAGTTGGCACTTTGTGTTTTATTACATTGGGGCAATAGGCGTTATTCTTGGCATCTTCTGGTTGGTCAAAGTCAGAGATCCAATGCATCATCCAAAGGTGAACCAGCAGGAAATTGACTATATTCGGGAAGGCGGTGGTGAACCGTCGCTGGGTAATAAAAAAGAACCACAGAAGATTACCTTTGCGAAAATTAAAAGCGTCTGCGTCAACCGCATGATGATTGGCGTATATATCGGACAGTTCTGCGTGACATCCATTACCTGGTTCTTCCTGACCTGGTTCCCTACTTATCTGTATCAGGCGAAAGGCATGTCGATCCTCAAAGTGGGGTTTGTCGCCAGTATCCCTGCCATTGCCGGTTTTATCGGTGGATTATTAGGCGGTGTTTTCTCCGACTGGCTTTTAAAGCGCGGCTACAGCCTGACGATTGCCCGTAAGCTGCCGGTTATCTGCGGAATGCTGCTTTCCTGCGTCATCGTTATCGCCAACTACACCTCGTCAGAATTTGTGGTGATCGCGGCGATGAGTCTGGCGTTTTTCGCCAAAGGTTTTGGCAATCTGGGATGGTGCGTACTTAGCGATACCTCGCCAAAAGAAGTGCTCGGTATTGCAGGTGGCGTTTTCAATATGTGCGGCAATATGGCCAGTATCATCACGCCACTGGTGATCGGCATCATTCTGGCGAATACCCAGTCTTTTGATTACGCCATTCTGTACGTCGGTTCGATGGGGCTGATCGGCCTGGTTTCCTATCTGTTTATCGTGGGTCCATTGGATCGTATTACGCTGACCCCTTCTGTCGCGTAATTTAAAACTTATGGCGATAGTTCGCCCGCTGTTCCGGGATTTGCACTCCTGCGGAACAGCGTTTTTTACTCAAATAATCTTATTGCTTTTCAGTACGGTACGCAGCCTCGGATGCTGACAAACCGCATCGGCGATGGCGCTAATATTCGGCGTGTTGTCCTGAAACCAGTCATGCCCTGGTCCCCAGGTGCGCATAACGGCAATGTAAATGTCCAGCAGTGTTAGCTGATCCCCCAATGCGTACGGCTCGGCGCTTAGCTGGTTGTTCAGCCACATATAGAGGGATTTACGGTACTCAATACAGTTCTTTTTCAACTGCGCCGGGGCGTCCGGTACCCATCGGTCAGGATAATCGGCATAGGTAAACGTGGGATAGACATTTGCCACCAACCATATCAGCAGACGCTGAAACTGCTGGCGTTCGGCGTGTCCAACGGGTGGTGAAAGTTCAGGGCGACGATCGAGGATCATCAGCGCGATCGCCGCCGTTTCCGTCATCACGCTGCCATTTTCCAGTACCAGCGTGGGCACCTGGCATAGCGGATTCATTGTTTTAAGCAACTCCCGCGAAGGACCATCGCTGTCAAAACCTTCCACATCAATAAAGCTGTAAGGGATCTCCGCCAGTGTGAGCATCACTTCACTGATGGCCGATCCCCAGCCCGGTACCCCATAGACCTTAATCATGCTGCAACCCCCAACGTTAAAACCCTAAGTGTAGAGCAGCATTCGGCAACCTATGCAGGCATGATTATTACTTTCATAATAACAATGGTCGAATACCGGGGGAGAATAAGCAATGCGTTCCAGTATGTTTGAATATATGACCATTTTTATACAGGTTGTTGAGCAAGGTGGATTTGCCAGAGCCGCAGATGTGTTACACCTGCACCGCCCTGCGGTGACCAAAGCTATCCAACATCTTGAAGACGACCTGGGGGCAAAGTTGCTTAACCGCACGACTCGTAAAGTGAGTCTGACAGAAGAAGGTGATGCCTTTTACCAACGCACAAAAATCCTGCTCAGTGACGTTGATGACATCATGGCTTCTTTTTCACCTGCCCGCCCGCCACGCGGAAAACTCAGGGTTAATGCACCTCTGTCGCTGGCGCACTCCGTGTTAGTTCCTGCGCTGAAAGATTTCCAGTCGCGATATCCTGACATCGAGATGGTACTCACCTCCACCGACCGTAGAATCGATATGCTTGCCGAAGGTATCGACTGCATGATCCGTATCGGCGAGTTACAAGACTCTTCCCTGATATCCAGGCGACTCGGTGAAGTAAAGATGGTGACCTGTGCGTCACCGGATTATTTGCAACAACATGGCGTACCGCAGACGCCAGAGGATTTATCCCGACACCAGGCACTTAACTTTTTCAGCGAGCGTCACCGCGAAGCGCTGGAGTGGACCTTCGTCAATAAAGGTAAAACCGAATCGTTCACCCCCGCAGGGCGGATAAGCGTTGATAACTCCGATATTCTGTTGACCGGCTGCTTATCTGGACTCGGCATTATACGTGGCGTTCATGCTGTCCTTGCTCCCTATCTTCAGTCAGGCCAGCTTGTTGAGGTGCTGGCCGATTATACCGGAGAATCAAAACCAGTTTCGGTGCTTTACCCGGACAGACGTCATCTCGCCCCTCGGGTTCGGGTATTCATTGACTGGTTATGCGAACTTTTTAGCCAACAAAAACCACGGATTCAGGGATTATTACAAAATAAGTAATAGTGAAGTTCCGCAACAGCGGTTTTTCACTCTCATCTGAGTCGTTAAATTGTGCAGACCCAATACAGAACAATTTACTGAGGTCTGCTATGTCTAAGGTCGTAGTTTTTAATCAAATTGGTGGCGCTGAAGTCCTGAAGATTCAGGAGATGCAGGTTCGCGCACCTGATGCAAACGAGGTTCAGATCCGCGTGCGGGCTATTGGTATCAACCGTGCGGAAGTTATGTACCGCACCGGACAGTATATTTACCAACCTAATTTCCCGGCGCGACTGGGTTATGAAGCTGCCGGAGTCATTGAATCAGTGGGAGACAACGTACGTGAGTTTGCACCTGGTGATTACGTTAGCGTCATCCCGGCATTCAGCTTTCATCAATATGGAATGTATGGTGAAGTCGTTAATGCCCCCGCTCACGCGGTCGTAAAGCATCCACAAAACCTAAGCTTTACCGAGGCTGCTGCCAGCTGGATGATGTATGTGACAGCTTTCGGTGCGCTGGTTGAATATGCGGATATTAAGCCCGGTGATAACGTGCTGATCAATGCTGCTTCCAGCAGCGTCGGACTGGCGGCAATTCAGATTGCTAACATGCGGGGAGCAAAACCGATTGCGATGACACGGACCAGTGAGAAACGTGATCAGTTGCTGCAACTGGGCGCGGCAGAGGTTATTGCAAGCCAGGAGCAGGATCTGGTGGCCGAGATTCAGCGGATTACTGAGGGTAAAGGAACCCGCGTGGTGTTCGATCCGGTCGGTGGCCCAGCGGTGGCAAAAATTGCCCAAGTGATGCCAGCCGGTGGGCTCTTTTTCCAGTATGGTTCGCTTGATTCACGTGACCTTTCTATCCCGGTCATTGAGATACTCGGTCGTCATCTGACCTTCCGCGGCTATGAGATTTTCGAAATCACCTCGGACGCAGAAAAACTTGCGCGGGCGAAACGGTTTATCTTTGAAGGATTGCAGTCTGGCCAGCTCAAGCCGCTGATTGATAAAACCTTTGCCTTTGATGATATCGTCGAAGCACATCAATACATGGAAGCCAACGGCCAGGTAGGCAAAATCGTCGTCACTGTATAACCCCTGTGCGGCACAGCCTTGTGCCGCAATGTGTCTCAAAGCACTTTCGACAAAAACTGCTGAGTGCGCGTGTGGCGTGGATGATTCAGCACTTGCTCGCTGCTGCCCTGCTCGACGATTTTGCCATCGACCATAAACACCACCTGATCCGCCACTTCCCGGGCGAAGCCAATCTCATGCGTTACCACAACTAGCGTGGTTCCCGACTTCGCCAGCGCTTTAATGACATCCAGTACTTCACCGACCAGTTCAGGATCCAGTGCAGATGTAGGCTCATCAAACAGCATGACGCGCGGATTTAACGCCAGCGCACGGGCAATAGCGATACGCTGCTGCTGACCTCCGGATAAGTGACGCGACCAGGCATCGGCTTTATTCCGTAACCCTACCGCATCAAGCAGAGTTAATGCCCGCTCGGTGGCGGTTTTACGCGTTGCCAGTCCGTGCGCAATGGGCGCTTCAATCAGATTCTCCAGAACCGTTAAGTGCGGGAACAGATTAAAGTTCTGGAACACATAGCCGACGTTAACGCGCTGGCGCAAAATTTCCGCCTCTTTCAGCTCATACAGCTTGTCTCCCTGCCGACGATAGCCAATGTAATCGCCATCGATTTGAATAAACCCCTCATCGACGCGTTCCAGATGGTTGATGGCCCGCAAGAGTGTGGATTTCCCTGAACCGGACGGGCCAAGAATAACCGTTACCGTACCGGGAGGGATCTCCAGCGACACATTATCCAGCGCTTTGTGGCGACCAAAGTATTTGCTAACGCCGGTAATAGAAATATGGCCTTCAGGCGAGCGGGACATGGACGGCCTCCTGCTGTGGACGTTGACGACTGCGTTTTTCTGCTCGACTCACCCGGGCTGTGTTGATCGCTGAACGTCGTTCGCTGCGTGCCAACGCACGTTCAACCAGGTGCTGAATTAACGACAGGACGCTGGTGATCACCAGATACCATACCGCACCCACCATCAGCAGCGGGATCACTTCCTGCGTGCGGTTATATATCATCTGGATGGTGTAGAACAGCTCCGGCATTGCCAGCACATATACCATCGCCGTCCCTTTCGCCAGGCTGATGATTTCATTGAATCCAGCAGGCAAAATGGTGCGCAGCGCCTGCGGCAGAATAATCCGCAGCGTACGTCGCCCTGCTGGTAAGCCCAGTGCTGCCGCTGCCTCGTACTGACCGTGATCGACCCCTAAAAATCCACCCCGAATAATTTCAGCGGTATAGGCGCTTTGCACCAGCGTCAGGCCAACCACCGCAGTGGAAAACTGACCGAGTACATTGATGGTCTCAAAACTTCCCCACTGAATGGGAGTAAACGGAATACCAATCGTCAACGTGTCGTACAGATAGGAGAAGTTGTACAAAACGATCAGCACCACAATCAGCGGTAACGAACGAAACAGCCAGATGTATCCCCATGCCAGACCGTTCAACAGCCAGGAAGATGAAAGCCGCGCCAACGCCAGCAGACCGCCGATGACAATACTCAACAGCGTCCCGATCAGCGTCAGTAACAGCGTTTGCCCGAGGCCGGACAAGATAACCGGATCAAAGAACCAGCGGGCAAACACGCTCCATTCCCAGCGCGGATTAAACGCCACGGACTGGAGAATTACCGCAAGGGCAAATAAGGCAATGACCGCGCCTACGGTACGCATGGGATAACGTGCCGGTACGACTCTAATGCTATCTGTCGTTTTCATTTTCTCTCCTCAGGCGATTCTGGCCTGACCGGCAATAGTCAGCAGTTTGGTAAAGCGCAGCCGTCCATCAAACGGCGGCAGGCTGTACTCTTCGGGATCGCGCGTCGTATCAAATTGCGGATCGTAGCCCTGGCTTAAATAAAGTCTGACGGCCTCCGGCTGGCGAAATCCCGTGGTCAGATAAATCCGGCTGTAGCCTGCGAGCAGCGCTCTACGTTCCAGTTCCTGCACCACGCGCGCCGCCAGCCCCTGCTGACGCAGGCTGTTTTTTGTCCAGATGCGCTTAATCTCGGCGGTATCTTTATCGTAAGGTTTGTAAGCCCCGGTGGCGATAATTTCGCCGCGGCGCTCCAGTACCACAAAAAGTCCCTGCGGTGCCAGATACCATTCGGTCAGTTCCACTTCAGCGTCGCGAGAAAAGTAATCGCCATAGCGGGCGGCATATTCACCGAACAGACCGTTCAAAATGGGCTGCAGCTCGCTGGCTTCCGGTGAGAGCACGCGAAATTGATCGCTCACGATGACCTCCTTAGTCGCCTAAACCGGCCGGGTTGATTTCAGATTGTGGAATTCGTTCCACCCCTTCTCCCCAGCGATTCAGCACCTTGTCATAGTCGCCGTTGCCAATCACGCCGTTGAGGGCGGTTTGTACCGGCAGAACCAGGCCGCTGTCTTTTTTCAGCGTCACAGCGATATGTGCCGCTTTTGGCCAACCGCCATCAACGCTACCCACTAATTGCGTTTTACCGTTAAGTGCAGCTTTCCACGCGCCGATTACATTAGGACCGAAGTACGCATCGGCGCGGCCCGACTGTAGGGCCAGGGTTTGCGCGGCATCATCTTTGGTATACACCGGCGTAAACGGCTGTAACCCTTTCTTCACGTTCTCATCGTTCCAGGCCAACAGAATGGCTTCCTGGTTAGTCCCCGAACCGACGATAATGCGTAGTCCTGCGATATCTTCCGCCTGCTCGATTTTCTTCAGCTTGCTACCGGTTTTGACATAAAAGCCAAGAGAGTCCTTCCGATACGTCGCGAAATCGAATTTTTCTTTGCGTGCTTTGGTGACGGTAATATTGCTGATCGCGGCATCGTATTTGCCGGAAGTGACGCCCAGCGGCCAGTCTTCCCATGACGTAGGAACAACGTTGAGTTCCAGTCCCAGACTGTCAGCCACCAGACGCGCGATGTCCGCCTCGCTGCCGATCAACGTCTTATTGTCATCGGCAAAAACGGTCAGCGGTGGCTGGCTGAGCCCGGCAATCGCCACGGTGAATTTGCCCGGTACGGCCAGGTGCAAGTTTGCGGGCAACTGCGCGATCGCCTGCGGGTTTTTTGCTGTATTGATTGGCGCTTTATTGGCTTCCAGGCTTACGCCGGTGCCGTTAATCGTCACCTCATTTGCCCAAACGGTCGCGCTGAAAGCCAGTGACAGCGCGAGAAATACTGATTTTTTCTGCATAGCGTTTTTCTCTTATTGTGTGAATTGATTTGCAGGTGTCGCTAATCCCAGGCTTGCGCGCAGGGTCGTACCGGGATATTCATGGCGGAACAGGCCGCGCGCCTGAAGCACAGGGACAACCTGTTCGACAAAACGCGGGAAGGTATCCGGCGTGCCACCCTGGATGATAAAACCGTCTGCGGCTTTTTCGTCGAACCACTGCTGCAGGCCGTCGGCAACCTGTTGTGGCGTGCCGCTGAAACGCGGACGTGGACTGGCCGCTTCCAGAGCAACCTGACGAAGTGTTAAACCACGCTCGCGTGCGTTGCGTTTGATCTCATCAGTCGTACTGCGAAAGCTGTTTTGTCCGAGAGAGCCCAGATCCGGGAACGGTGCGTCCAGCGGATATTGGGCAAAATCATGATGTTCAAAGTAGCGGCCAAGATAGTTCAGCGCGTCAGTAACGGAGACCAGCGCAGCGGTAGTCTGATACTGCTGCTCAACGTCTTCTGCGCTGTCGCCAACAATAACGCTGACGCCCTGGAATATATGCAGTTGATCGGGATGTCGTCCGGCGACTTCCAGCTGGCTTTTTACATCCTGATAGAACGCTTTAGCCTCTGCCAGCGACTCCTGATGGGTAAAAATGGCATCAGCATGCTGCGCCGCTAATTTCTTGCCATCTGCTGAAGCGCCCGCCTGAAATATAATCGGACGGCCTTGTGGTGTACGCCCAATATTTAATGGCCCAGCGACCTGGAAATAATCTCCATGATGGTTAAGCGTATGCAGCTTTTGCGGATTAAAAAATTCTCCACTTGTTTTATTACGGGTGAAAGCATCTTCTTCCCAGGAATCCCACAGCCCTTT
Organism: Citrobacter sp. B72; assembly: GCF_016894305.1. NCBI lineage: Bacteria > Pseudomonadati > Pseudomonadota > Gammaproteobacteria > Enterobacterales > Enterobacteriaceae > Citrobacter > Citrobacter sp. B72. The sequence continues at coordinate 2,460,929 of NZ_CP069801.1, read as the reverse complement.
CACTACCTGTAAATATTCATCGGCAATACGATAACGCTGGGCATGCTCTGGATGCTGAGCGCGAGAATAGTTTTTTGCCGATCCTTCCAGAGGCGACGTCACCACGTTCCAACCCGCGCGTCCCTGGCTGAGATGGTCCAGGCTAGCGAACTGCCGTGCGGTCGTAAACGGCTCGCTGTATGATGTGGACACCGTGCCAACCAGCCCCAGATTCTGGGTGATACTGGCCAAAGCGGATAATACTGTCAGCGGCTCAAAACGATTTAAAAAGTGCGGGATTGATTTTTCATTAATATACAGACCATCGGCGACAAAAATAAAATCCAGCTTCCCTTTTTCCGCAATAAGCGCCGTCTCTTTGACAAAATCAAAATTAATACTGGCATCAGCCTGAGCCACCGGATGGCGCCATGCGGACATATTTCCCGATGCGCCATGTAGAATAGTGCCGAGCCGTAGTTGCCGATTTTCAGCCATAATAACCCCTACCCAACAGGTAAACTTAAAGGTGTGCGAATGCCGTTTTTGCTAACTGCGCAAAGTAGTGCGCGGCAGGTTCAATTAAACGCTCGTCCGGATTGAATCCCGGGTGATGTAATCCGTATTCACTGGCGCTGCCAATACTGACAAATGCGCCAGGCGTATTTTGCAGGTAGACGGCAAAATCCTCTCCGCCCATATGCAGGTCGGCATGGTGGGTGGTATAGCCTGACTGTTTCGCCACCGCGGTGGCAATATCGGCCCAACGATCATCATTTACCAACGCGGTTGGTCCCGCATGCCAGATTACGTCGATTTGTGCGCCAAAGGCGTGGGCAAATCCGGCGGCAATGTCATTAACCCGAGCCTTAACCTGCTGCTGTACCTGGGTTCGGTGCGTTCTGAGTGTCCCTTCCAGCTCAACGGACTCCGGCAGAACGTTCCATGTGTTTCCTCCCTGAATACGGGTCACGCTGAGCACCACCGAATCCAGCGTGTTAACGTCGCGACTGGCAACGCTTTGCAGCACCGTTACCAGTTGGCTGGCGAGCAGGATGGCATCCTTACCTTCATGCGGACGCGCCGCATGTGCGCCCTTGCCATTAATGCGCAGTACGAAGCGATCGACATTGGCATAAAATGCGCCGCCGCGTGTGGCAAATTCGCCCACCGGCAAACCGGGCTCATTGTGCATACCGAAAATAGCCGCTACGTTTTGCAGCGCACCGGCGCGGATCAACGTTTTTGCGCCGCCGAAACTCTCTTCAGCTGGCTGGAACAAAATACGGACTCGCCCCGGTAAGGTTATTTCCTGCTGTTTTAGCAGCAGTGCTGCACCAAGCATGACGCTGGTATGGACGTCATGCCCGCAGGCATGCATCACGCCCGGCGTGAGTGAACGAAACGGAACGTCGGCGCTTTCTTCTATCGGTAGCGCGTCGATATCCGCCCGCAGCGCGATGACATCTTCTCCTTGACCAATTTCCGCTACCAGACCGGTTTTCAGCTCGAACGGCAGAATGTCGACGTCCGCAGCGTGCAACCAGGCGTGAATGCGTGCCGTGGTTGCTTCCTCCTGCAGGGAAAGCTCCGGATGCTGATGTAGTTCACGACGCCAGTCGATCAGCGTTGAGCCGAGAGTCATCAGAGCACCTCCACGGCGTTATGGGCTTGCGCCAACAAACGCAGCGATGTCAGACGCGCATGCCCTTGCGCCACTGGCGTGTCGATAATGAACTCGTCAATGCCAAATTGCGTATGCAGAGCATTCAGCTTTGCCATCACCTCCTGAGCGGTACCATATAGCAACGCCTGCTCACGACGCGCGATTTTGCGTGGTGGGCTGCCAGACTGAGCGGCAAACGCCAGCGCCTGTTCTTCGCTGGCTACCGTGACACGTTGACCATCTTCCAGCTCCACGCCCCAGATTTGTACGTTTTCCGCCAGTTGCGCAGCGGTGTCGTAACTGTCAGCCACAATTACCTGCACGGCGACTATCGTCGGGCGTGCACTGTTTCTCTGCCAGAAGGACAAAACGTCATGCAATAACGCTTTGTCACCATTGAGGTGAGCTGCGAAGATGAAATCCCAGTCGGATTGCGCTGCTAACTGCGCGCTTTGCACACTGGCTCCCAGTACAAACTTTTCCGGTGAAATCGGTGGAATTGGCGTCGGGAATACCGTTTCCCCGCTTTCCGTTCCGCTCAGCGCCAGCCAATCGTTAAGCAAAGAAAGCTGGTCGGCAAAACTGCCTTTTTCTTCCTGATGCAGCCCATGCTGTAACGCCTGGGTCGACAGCGGTAAGCCGCCAGGGGCTTTCCCTACGCCGAGATCGACACGTCCAGGAGCCAGCGATGCCAGAAGATTGAAGTTTTCCGCCACTTTGTACGGGCTGTAATGTTGCAGCATTACGCCGCCGGAACCTACGCGGATATGCTGGGTTTGCCCGAGGATCCAGGCGATCACCAGCTCCGGCGATGGGCTGGCCAGCTGTGCCGTATTATGGTGTTCCGCGATCCAGAAACGATGGTACCCCCACTCTTCTGCCAGTTGCGCCAGGCGCAACGTACGGGAAAGCGCGGTCGCGGCAGTTTCACCTTCCCCGATGGGGCTTTTATCCAGAATACTCAGGCGATATGACATGTTACGAGCCTATGTTTGTTAACATGTCTTTATTATTAATTTATCAAATAGCCATACTGAAACATTTAATTCACATTTGCTCAGCTAAAAAGTAGATAACAACCCCTGTCGCTGCCAGGGTTAAAATTTGGATCGCCCAGTACAGGTCGTAACGCTCAACTGAAAAATACCCGCAATTAATAGCCTACAAAATATAATAGGGTCGTTGGCATCACGGTAATAACATCAAAATCATTTGATGCCAGTTTTCTTTTTACGAAAAGGTTTTTTAACGCGATTTACGTTAAGTCAGTTTAAACGACTTGTCACGTTATACGCTTGTATTAATTGTTTCACTTTTATGACACAGGATGAATGATGTACATAGAAATTTTTATTTTAACTACTTCCACAGAATTGATGATTAGTAGAGAATGCAACGTTTCTTATTAAAACGGTTTAAAACAGATTTTAATATCCCCCGATTTTATTGCGGGGATTTTTGTATGGATTATACATAGCACCATGGGACCTCTATGAAAAGTAACATGCCCGTTACACAAATTGAGCACGCACTTAACGATAAAGCGACGCTGCTTTCTACGACGGATAAAGAAAGTCATATTACCTACGCCAACTCCGCGTTTATTGATGCCAGCGGATTTAACGAACAGCAGTTAATGGGCGAACCACATAATATTATTCGCCATCCCGATATGCCTCCCGCGGCGTTCGCCGATATGTGGTACACGCTACAGCAGGGAGACAGCTGGACGGGGATGGTGAAAAACCGTCGAAAAAATGGCGACCATTACTGGGTTCGCGCCAACGTTACGCCGGTCTGGCACAATGAAAAACTCACCGGCTACATCTCGGTGCGTACCGTTCCTTCGCGCGATGAAATAACTCAAAGCGAAAGCTTATATCAAAAAATTAATAATCAGCAGCTTAAAGGGTTTCGTCTTTTTAAAGGTATTTTCATTCGTCGCGGAATATTGTCATGGGCATCAATGTTTAAATGGCTGAGCATTAGCCAGCGCGTCAATTATTCTTTAGGGGTAATCGCCCTGCTCGCTGTGCTATTTCTCTTCACTCCTGTTAATCCATTTATTCAGGCGGGAGGGTTATTGTTCTTATTTCTGATGCTTGCTATTTACCTTAAGTATCAAATTTGTCAGCCAGTTAATACGCTACTGACGCAAATGAAGAAAGTGGTATCCGGGAGAAAACCTGATAACTGTCATTTAAATCGGGTGGATGAGATCGGAATGCTGATGCGTCTGGTTAATCAGTCCGGGCTTAATCTGAATTCCCTGGTCGATGATGTCAGTACGCAAATATCCGGTATTCGCGCCATCAGTCAGCGGGTATCAAAAGAAGGTACGGCGCTGCACAAGCGTTCAGAAGAAACCTCCGCCGACCTGCAACAAACCGCTGCCGCCATTGAAGAAATTGGTAGCGCGGTACAGCAAACTGCTGAGACTGCAGCTCATACTATGACCATGGCCGATAAAACCAGCGCCAATGCGGCAGAAGGCGGCGATATTATGAAACAAACTATCGCCATGATGCAGGCGATATCGCGTGACAACGGGCAGATAGTCGACATCATCGGCGTTATCGACAGTATTGCTTTCCAGACTAATATTCTGGCGCTCAATGCCGCGGTTGAAGCCGCGCGAGCCGGGGAGTCCGGGCGTGGTTTTGCCGTTGTGGCGGCAGAGGTCCGTAATCTGGCGCAGCACTCGGCGTCGGCAGCAAAAGAGATCAAACAGCTGATTGAGAAGAATGTCGCTAACGTTAACAGCGGCGTCAAAATGGTGGAGCAAACGGAAACACATCTCACTGGGATGATTGGCGACGTCCTGCAGATGTCGATGATGATCAAAGATATTAGTCTGGCGACGCGTGAGCAAACCCAGGCGCTGGATCTGATTAACGATTCGATTTCACGCGTTGGCACCATGACACACAATAACGCCGAGATGGTGGAGCGTGTCACCGATGCTACCGCCGATCTGACTCAACGTTCATCGCGCTTACAGCAGGCCGTTCAGGTCTTTGGCGTATCAGCATAACCTTACAGCGCTTATCGGGTGAATGTCTCGATAAGCGCACACCTATCTACGTATTTACGCCCTTCTCTTTTATTGGCTGAATCGAGGCCACACCGCGCCAGTGCTGGCTGTACAAAAATGCTGAATTCTTGTTATCGGGGCTTTGCGGAACCGAACAATTGAATGTAGGATGCTCGGCCGGCAGTTTTCCCCGTAACACAATGAAGGGTAACGCTGTTTTCGCCGCAACTGGTGCGGCAAAAAGGATTTTGTATTTTTGTCAGGTCAACAGGAAAAGTAATGAACACAAACAACATGCAAGCCGCGGAACAACATGCGGCGAAACGACGCTGGTTGAATGCCCACGAAGAGGGGTATCACAAAGCGATGGGGAATCGACAGGTACAAATGATCGCCATTGGTGGCGCAATTGGTACCGGGTTGTTTTTAGGGGCTGGCGCACGCTTGCAAATGGCGGGTCCTGCTTTGGCGCTGGTCTATCTGGTGTGCGGTATTTTTTCGTTCTTTATACTGCGCGCGCTTGGTGAACTGGTTTTACATCGCCCTTCCAGCGGCAGCTTTGTCTCCTACGCCCGTGAATTTTTAGGTGAGAAAGCCGCCTATGTGGCTGGCTGGATGTACTTCATCAACTGGGCGATGACCGGTATTGTCGATATCACCGCGGTGGCGTTGTATATGCATTACTGGGGCGCATTTGGTGATGTACCGCAGTGGGTGTTCGCCCTCGGGGCGCTGGCCATTGTTGGCACCATGAACATGATCGGCGTGAAGTGGTTCGCGGAGATGGAGTTTTGGTTTGCGCTGGTCAAAGTGCTGGCGATTGTGATTTTCCTGGTGGTGGGTACCGTCTTTTTAGGCACTGGAAAGCCGCTGGATGGTAACGCCACCGGTTTTCACCTGATCACCGACAACGGTGGATTCTTCCCACATGGTCTGCTTCCCGCGCTGGTACTGGTTCAGGGGGTAGTTTTTGCGTTTGCCTCCATTGAACTGGTGGGCACCGCTGCTGGAGAATGCAAAGATCCGCAAACCATGGTGCCAAAAGCGATCAATAGCGTTATCTGGCGTATTGGTCTGTTCTATGTGGGTTCTGTCGTGCTGCTGGTTCTGTTACTGCCGTGGAATGCCTATCAGGCGGGGCAAAGCCCGTTTGTTACCTTCTTCTCCAAACTGGGCGTGCCGTATATCGGCAGTATCATGAATATTGTGGTGCTCACCGCGGCGCTTTCCAGCCTTAACTCTGGGCTGTATTGCACCGGGCGTATTTTACGTTCCATGTCGATGGGCGGATCGGCGCCTAAATTCATGGCTAAAATGAGCCGTCAGCAGGTACCCTGGGCTGGGATCCTCGCCACGTTGGTCGTCTATGTCGTCGGGGTATTTCTGAACTATCTGGTACCGTCGCAGGTGTTTGAGATCGTGTTGAACTTCGCGTCGTTGGGCATTATTGCGTCGTGGGGCTTTATCATGGTCTGTCAGATGCGTCTGCGTCGGGCCATAAAAGAAGGTAAAACGGCAGACGTCAGCTTTAAACTGCCGGGCGCTCCGTTTACCTCATGGCTCACGCTGCTGTTCTTGCTGAGCGTGCTGGTGCTGATGGCGTTTGACTATCCAAACGGCACCTACACCATCGCGTCATTACCGTTGATTGCCATCCTGCTGGTTGCAGGCTGGTTCGGCGTGCGTAAACGCGTCGCGGAAATCCACCGCACCGCGCCGTAATGGCTGAAGGCCTGACTGGTTAACCCTTCAGGCCTTCATTTTTAGTTCGCTTCAATCAACTGCGCTACATCATTGCTGTTAATTTCCCGCGCATTTCCATCCTGATCGGTATAGCTGGTCATTCCCGTATCTTTATCCAGTTTTGGCTTACCCTGGGTGGTGATGGTTTGTCCACTTTTGGTCGTCATGACGTAATCGGTGGTGCATCCTGCAAGGGTAAAGAGCATTACGCCTGCACAAAGACAGATAAATGGCTTTTTCATGGTATTCCCGTGTTATTCAGTTAGCCGTTGAGGGCGTAGTGTAAGTCCCTGAAGTGGCTCGGGCTACTGGCGGGGTGTAACGAGGCGTATCGTGGGGTTTAGAGAAATGACAGGAGGGGTTTCCCCCTCCGGATGTTTTATAGCGCAATACGAATAACATCGTCCGGCTGAGTGGCTTCCTGCTCGCGGGTAGATTTCTGTTTCACGCTGACGTACAGGGTTTTACCATCGGCGGAGAGCGCCAGGCTATTCGGGAACGTTGGGGTCTCGAATGTTTTGACGACTTTATAGCTTTTCGCGTCGATCACACTCACTTTACCGGCCTGGCGATGAGTCACGTAGGCTTCATTACGCGTTGGGTTGAACAACACGGCCAGGGATTCCGGCGCGGCTACTTTTGCCAGTACATTGCCATTACGGGTATCGATTACCAGCACTTCCGCCGCTTTAGAGTCGGTGACAAAGGCGCGGTTGCCCGCTGTGTCCAGGCTCAGGTTGATAAAGAAATGCTCTTTCCCGTCATCCAGCAGTTTTTTGCGGCTGAGAATTTTGTTAGTGGCGGTGTCAATGGTAATGAATTCACCGTCGGCATTGGCGGTGTACAGGCGTTTAGCCTTGCTGTCGACAGCCAGAGCGGTGCTCATTTTGCCGGTATTCTGGATGGTGTCCTTCAGCTTGATCGTCTCACCGTCCACCACCCAAATCACGCTCTCTTTACCAATACCGCTAATGTATACCGTGTTGGTGGCATCATCGGCGACCAGCTCACGCGGCTGCAGCGGGCGAACGTCTTCAGAACGCTTACGCGCATCCAGCACCAGACGTCCTTTCACCGCACCGGTTTTGGCATCCATCGCCGTAACCGCGCTGTTTACCGTGTTGCCGAACCACAGCGTTTGCGTGGCGTTGTTGATGGTGGCACCAAACGGTTTGAGATCGTTATGAATCACCTGGGTCACTTCGAGGGTGACCGGGTCAAGACGATAAACCACCCCGCCGGTATCCAGTTTGCGGCTCTGTGAGGTCGCCAGCCACAGCGCGTTCTCTTGCTGGCTGTACGCCATTTCATAGGCGCCTTTGCTGACGGCTTTGCGCAGCAGTTCTTCTGCAGCCTGCGTAGTAAAAGATGATGCAACGAGCAGTGAACCTAACAGTAAAGAACCACGCAGACGCGGCGAAAACAGATGACGTAAAGACATGACGACTCCCTTTGATAAATTCGTTTGTTACTGCTTCACATAGCTTCAATGAGCAAAATCATGGTTTTGCCTTTTTAAGAATGAGAATAGTAATCATTATTTATCTCAATGTGGAGTGTTTATTCGCTTTCATGTAGTAACCTTCTTATTTCCTCCATGAATACCAGATAACGACATTGGCATTTTACCAGGCCTACATTTTGTACGAAGCAGGCCTGGTTACAGGCATTCACCGTCTTCCACCTTTACGCATCATTCCTCAGCAAGACGAATCACTACCTTGCCGAAGTTTTTGCCGGTCAGCAGACCGATAAAGGTTTGTGGCGCATTTTCCAGACCGTCGGTCACCTGCTCGCGGTAGTGGATTTTGCCCTCTTTAACCCAGCGCCCCATCTCCCGCTGAAACTCATGAATACGGTGTCCATAATCCTGACCAATGATAAAACCCTGCATGCGGATACGCTTTTTCAGCAGCGTTGCCATTAACAGCGGTAATCTGTCAGGTCCGGCCGGAAGCGACGTTGCGTTATAACCGCTGACCAGGCCACAAAGCGGAATCCGCGCTGAGGTATTGAGCAATGGCAGAACGGCATCAAATACTTTTCCACCGACGTTTTCGTAATAAATATCAATACCCTGCGGGCAGGCTTTTGCCAGTTGTTGCGCAAAATCTTGTGCGTGGTGATCGAGACAGACATCAAAACCCAAGACCTCGGTGGCATGTCGGCATTTCTCTGCCCCACCCGCCACACCTATCACCCGACAACCCTTAAGCTTACCGATCTGCCCGACCGTTGCGCCAACCGGCCCGGTTGCGGCAGCTACCACCAGCGTTTCCCCGGCTTTTGGCTGACCGATATCCAGCAGGCCCATATAAGCGGTAAACCCCGGCATACCCATAACTCCCAGCGCCCAGGAAGGATGCTCGGGATGATCGCCAAGCTTCACCAGCCCGTTACCGTCGGAGATGTCATAGTCCTGCCAACCGCTGTAGCTCAATACCCATTCGCCTGGCTGGTAGTCCGGATGGAGGGATGACACCACGCGACTTACGGTACCCCCCACCATAACACCACCAATCTCTACTGGTGGTGAGTAAGATGGCTCATCGCTCATGCGGCCACGCATGTAGGGATCAAGGGAAAGATAAACGGTGCGCAACAACATCTGGCCTTCGCCCGGTGTTGCGACTTCATCTTCTTCAAGACGGAAGTTCTCTGGGACTGGCGCGCCATGTGGGCGGGAAGCCAGTACCCAACGACGGTTACGATTAATCTGTTGACCCATGATGTGCTCCTCTGCTTTTGGCATGAATCCATCAATAGTAGCAGCCCGTTCCTGCTATTTAGCTGACGACGTGATTTAACCGCACAACCAGGTAAACGCAGGGTTGCGCGGCTTCATTGATAAACCGACAGTCATTCGGCGGGCCAAGTTCCAGGCAATCACCTGCCTGCATTTCATGGCGTACGTCTCCTTCGACAAAGACTAATTCTCCCTGCTGTAACCAGATAAGTTGTCTGGCCTGCACATAGGAAGAGGCTGGCATCGGGATATCACTTCCGGCGGGTAATTCGATCTGCACCAGATCGATAGGCAGATCGCTGCGCGGTGAAACATGGCGGCGCAGATAGTGACTTTGTGGATCGTACCAAACAGGCTGATCGACGAATCGCAGCAGCTTGCCCTCTTGCATTTCAGCCCGCGCAATCAGGGTAGACATGCTAATGCCAAACGCGCCGGAAAGCCTGCCCAGCAGCGTAGCCGTTGGACTACTCTCGCCGCGTTCTATTTTATGGATCATGGCCCGCGACACACCCGCGCGCTCGGCAAGTTCCGTGAGTGACCAACCGCGAGATTCCCGCTCGATGCGAATTCTTGCACTGATCCGTTGATTTATGCTGTCTTCAATAGTATTCATATTGTAATACTATAGTGAACAAGCCCTGAGGTTCAACATGTCAATTCGATTTGCCAGCAAAGAAGACTGCGCCGCCATTGCAGAAATCTACAACCATGCGGTACTGCATACGGCGGCTATCTGGAACGATCAAACGGTCGATGCCGAAAACCGTATTTCCTGGTATGAAGCCCGCCAATTGATGGGGTATCCGGTGCTGGTGAGTGAAGAGAATGGCGTTGTTACAGGATACGCCTCCTTTGGCGACTGGCGTAACTTTGATGGCTTCCGTCATACCGTTGAACATTCGGTGTATGTTCATCCTGAACATCAGGGAAAAGGGCTAGGACGGGCACTGCTCAGCAGACTGATAGACGAAGCCCGCGCATGCGGCAAGCATGTGATGGTGGCAGGTATTGAGTCTCAGAATCAGGCATCACTGCATCTGCACAGCTTGCTGGGTTTTAAAACCACCGCGCAAATGCCGCAGGTTGGCACCAAGTTTGGCCGTTGGCTGGATCTGACCTTCATGCAGTTACAGCTAGACGATCGCCGCGATCCGGATGCCTGTAGATGAATCAGACGCTGACCCTCTCCTTTCTGATTGCCGCAGGTATTGGTCTGGTGGTGCAAAATACCTTGATGGTACGCATCACCCAGACGTCCTCGACGATCCTCATCGCCATGTTGCTTAACTCGCTGGTCGGGATCGTGCTGTTTGTCAGCATACTGTGGTTTAAGCAAGGAGCTGCGGGATTTGGAGAACTGGTTTCCAGCGTGCGCTGGTGGACGCTCATCCCCGGATTGCTTGGATCGTTCTTTGTTTTTGCCAGTATCAGTGGGTACCAAAATGTGGGGGCCGCTACCACTATCGCGGTGCTGGTGGCTAGCCAGTTAATCGGCGGACTGGTGCTGGATATTCTACGTAGTCACGGCGTGCCGCTGCGGGCGTTGGTAGGTCCGGTCTGTGGCGCGGTGCTGTTGGTCATCGGGGCGTGGCTGGTGGCGAGACGTTCATTTTAATTGCCTGATGGCGCTTCGCTTATCAGACCTACAGAACGTGCCTGTAGGTCGGATAAGTGAAATATCAGAGGATTGTGCCGCCTTTGGTCAACTGTTCGCGACGGGCTTCCATATCTTCTTTATGCTGACGGCCATGATGTGCGATAGCCGTACGCAAACGCTGTTGCTGGGTATAGCGGTCTTCCCGGCTCAACGCGACATCATCGCTGAGCTCAATCAGCAATTCATTCATATGCGTAATGACGCTCTCTTCAATGGCGGCATCAACACGTGCGCTGACCTCATCCAGATGCGACATAACCTCTCCTTAACTCATTAATTTAATTTTGCTTTTGAAAAATCACTGCCCATCAGGCTGACGCTGTATCCGCTGACGTTGCTGCGCGTAGCGTAGAACGTTTTACCGTTTGCCAGAGCTATCCACGGAGCCTGCTGGTAGAAAATCTCTTGCGATTGCTGGTAAAGCGCGGCGCGCTCTTCCGGTTTACTCACCAGCTTCGCCTTTTGAACCAACGAATTATACTCTTTATCGCACCAGCGCGCGGCGTTAGATCCGGTTTTTATGCTGTCGCAGCCCAGCAGCACATCGGCGAAGTTATCCGGATCGCCGTTGTCTGACATCCAGCCAAACAACGCGGTGTCATGCTCACCTTTACGCATTCCGGAGAGATATTCCCCCCACTCGTACGACACAATTTTCGCCTTCACGCCCACCTTTGCCCAGTCGCTCTGGATCATCTCAGCAATCCGTCGGGAGTTCGGGTTGTAAGGGCGCTGAACCGGCATTGACCACAGCGTCGCTTCAAAGCCGTTTTCCAGCCCCGCCTGCTTCAGCAGATCTTTTGCCTTTTGCGGGTCGTAAGCGTAATCCTGCAGATCTTTATTGAAGCCCATCATATTCGGCGGAATCGGCGATTTTGCCACCGTACCGGAACCTAAAAAGACGGCGTTAATAATGGCCTTTTTATCGGTCGCGTAGTTTAGCGCCTGACGCACCAGTACGTTATCAAACGGTTTTTTCTCGGTATTAAACGCCAGATATCCGACGTTCAGCGCTTCAACCGAATGCAGCGTCAAATCTTTATTCTTTTTAATCTCGTCAAACTGTACGGGGGCTGGCGCCGGGATTATCTGGCACTCATTGGTTTGCAGTTTTGCCAGCCGCGTCTGGACGTTTGGCGTGATTGAGAAGATCAGGTGCTTCGTTGGAACGGCACCATCCCAGTAGTTAGGGTTGGCAAGATAGCGGATTTGCGAGTCCTGCTTGTACTGTTGCAACACGTAAGGACCGGTGCCAATCGGCCAGTTATCGACGTTTTCCGGGGTGCCTTTTTTCAGCATCGCGTCGGCATATTCCGCAGAAAGGATGGAGGCAAAATCCATACCCCAGTCGGCAAGAAACGCGGCATTAGGTTCATTGAGGACAAACTGAACGTGATAATCATCGACCTTCTTCACTTCTTTAATCAGTTTATCCAGACCAACATCGTTAAAGTATTCGTAGCTTCCCTGAGAAACCTTGTGATACGGATGATCAGCATCTTTCTGCCGTAATACCGAGAAAATCACGTCATCAGCGTTGAAGTCGCGGGTCGGTTTAAAGAATTTATTACTGTTGAATTTCACGCCCTGACGCAGGGTAAACGTGTAAGTTTTACCGTCCGGGGAAATCGTCCAGTCCGTTGCCAGAGACGGTATCGGGGTATTCTTTACCGGATCAAAGTTGATGAGTCGGTTGTAGAGCACCTGTGAACTGGCCACAAATGAAGGACCTGAACTGGCGATTTGCGGGTTAAATGACTCCGGAGATGCTTCAGAGCAATAGATGATGGTGTCAGTATTGGCCGCGAACGCAGCGCCTGACGGTAAGACAGCGCTGAGAGCCAGCGCGAGTAACGTTTTCCTTGCAATCATGGTTATAAGCCTTCTTATTTTATTATTAACAGGGATATCAGAGCATAGCTGACAAAAACTGACCAATAACAAATCACTATCAGGTTATTCTAATCCGGTGTATTTCGCTGAATAATTCATCACTCCAAGCGAATTAATTTCCCTTAAGTCTTTTTCAAAACGTCAAGATTTTTCCCGGCACTCTATGCCATGAAAATTAGCCCCTTTTTGCCTCTCTTTCGCCGTTTGCTCGTTTTTATAAAACGTAAAGTAGATACGTGAAGAAGTCTAAGGGGTAACAACGTGGCAAAAACTCTCTTGCGCAGCGGCAATTTGGATGACTATCAGGCCGTGGGCGGCGGTGGTCAGGCCGTGTTTGATTCAGCATTGCAAATTCGTGAAACGCTTCGTCTGCGTAAACAGCAGGCGATGGTGGATTGTCTGGCGATCCCACAAATTAACGACAACGGCGATCGGGTTGACTGGTATTCCCCGATAGAAGGGAAAGCCGTGGCGTGGAAAGCCGCTGATGAAGAAGCACGTTTTCGTGCGCTGCGCTATCTGGGGAGTACGCTGGAAAATGCGGCGTCCCTGAGCCGTAAAAGTCTGCAATCGGGGAAAACCTCCCTACAGCTGTTTGGCTCGCTGCTCGAAAAAGCCATCCAATTTCCCGGTGAAAATCACGTGTTTCTGGTTGATGGCAAACCCGTTATTACGTTCTGGGGCTTCGTCAATCTGAATGAAAATCCCCGCGACGATGTGCTCGACTGCCTGCGCATTGCCGATGTTCCTCCTGTGGTTACCGTAGCAGAGTCAGAACAGGAAGAAGAAATCGCACCGGAAATTACCTTTGCCGAGGCCGATGTCCCCTTACTGACGCCGGTCGTTGATCAGCCAAAACCGGCTGAACCTGAACCTCAACCCCCGGTTATTGTTAACGAACCTGAAGTCACTGCGTCGCCGGTACAGGAGAAGCCCATACGCCGCCTGCCGCTGTGGAGCCTCCCCGTTGCCGCAGTGATTATTGCAGCCATCGTTGGGCCGCTGCTGTGGAAGCAACAGACCACCCAGCCCGTACCCGCAGTAGCCGCTATTGAAGTCGCTATGGTTGATATGGCACCGCTGCCAGCACTGACATCTGCACTGCCCCTGCATCGTGCTGAAGTGACCCCAACTGCGAAGAAAGAGAAACCTGTCGAAGGACCGGTGGTGATCGCCGCAATTCCAAAAGATGCGCTGGTGATGGATGCCAACCAGATGAAGGCAGGAACGACGCGTTTTCTCAACGGTAACTGGCGCGTCATAGTCGATGTTAAAGATCCGGTGAGCGGCAAAGCGCCGTCGCTGCGCTATCAGATTCAGGCCAATAAAGGCACTGCGCGCGTGGTTCATGGTGACAATATTGTTTGTCGTGCCGAGATTTTCTCTGGTTTGCACCAGTCGGGTGAATTAATGATTAAGAGTCGCGGCAATGCCCGTTGTACCGACGGTTCACGTTATCCGATGCCTGAAATTACCTGTAAAGCGGGAACCAATGACGTCGCCGCCTGTACCGCGCGTTATGACGATCACGCGGAAATCCCTCTGACGATCAAAAAGATAGGTGCCTGATTTTATGTTGGTGAATCTGTGTGATTACAAACAGAGCGTGACGCTCATCGCCAATAGCGGTGTGCAATTCCTGGATTTCGGCCTCACGCCGCAGGAATCTGCGCACCACGGACGCTTTGTGCGCAAAACGGCAAACGGTCCGCTACTGAGACTAGACTTCGATCTGACGTCAGGACGCTATACCCTACCGGGCAGCACCGGCGCGCAACCCGAAGTGGTGAAGCCGGAAAGTACTCAGACGCTGCACTATTCGCTGGACGTGCTCGACGGCGTCTGGCTGCCGCTGCCGTTTTTGCGCTTTAACCCGCCGCGTACGTTTGTTGAAGGTCCGGATAACTGGGCACGCGTGCAGGTGCGAAAGCTGCCGCAGCCGGACAGCGCGGGCAACACCCACCGTGTTACCGTAGCGCTGGACAGCCAGCTTACTGAAAATGCCCCTGCGGCGTTAACCCCCAACGAAAATGATCTGCTTAACGGTACACGGTTTGCGCTGGCCTGGCATGACAACGAAATTGCTGATTTCCTTGACCAGACCTGGATTGACGGCTGGTTGCGCGAATCTTTTATGCACCATGTCACCCAACATGAGCACCGCTCAGAACAAGAGATCCAGCAGGCGCTGCGTAACTTTGAATACCAGGCGCACTGGCTGAATGTGCTGACCCTGTTAGGTGAGCAGCTTTCCGTCCCGGAAGTGAAACTGGTTACGCACACCCTTAGCACACCCGCCATTCCCGTCGATCTTATTTTGGATATCGGTAATACCCATACCTGTGGTGTCCTGATTGAAGATCACGGGGATGCCAATGACGGGCTGCGTCAGACCGCTGAATTGCAGGTCCGTTCGTTAAGCGAGCCGCAGTTCCTCAACGATCCGCTATTCACCAGTCGGCTGGAGTTTTCCGAAGCGCGCTTTGGTAAGCAGCACTTTTCCGTTGAGAGCGGACGTGATGACGCCTTTATCTGGCCGTCGATTGTGCGTGTGGGTGATGAAGCCCGTAAGCTGGCGATGCAGCGTATGGGCACCGAGGGCAACAGTGGGATCTCAAGCCCGCGCCGCTATCTGTGGGATGAAACGCCGGTGTTACATGACTGGCGCTTTAGCCAGATGAATGGCAAAACCCAGCGCGAACCGCTGGCTACCGCCTTCCCGCTGATGAACCTGATGAACGATGACGGGCAACCGCTGTTCAGCCTGCCGCAGGACGATCGTCTACCAGTGTTCTCACCACAATACAGCCGCAGCACGCTGATGACGCATATGCTGTGCGAAATACTGGCCCAGGCGCTGGGGCAAATTAACAGCGTAGCGACGCGTTTGCGCCTCGGATTCCCGGCGTCTCCTCGTCAGTTGCGGACGCTGATCCTGACCCTACCGTCGGCGATGCCCAAACAGGAGCGCGAGATTTTCCGCCTGCGCATGTTTGAAGCTATTGCCCTGGTCTGGAAAGCGATGGGCTGGCACCCGCAGGATGAAGACTTCACCACCCGTAAGCAGCAGGAAAAGAGTGTGGTTCCCGTACCTGAAATTCAGATGGAATGGGATGAAGCCAGCTGCGGGCAACTGGTGTGGCTGTATAACGAGGCTATCTCACACTACGATGGCCACACCGAATCGTTCTTTAACGCCCTTGCCCGCCCGGACCGTTTGCCGGAGCCTGGTGAGACTAAAGGTCGAGCACTGCGCGTGGCATCGATCGATATTGGCGGCGGGACAACGGATATGGCTGTCGTTCATTACCAGCTTGATGACGGCGTTGGCGCGAATGTCAAAATTACCCCGCATCTGCTGTTCCGTGAAGGTTTTAAAGTTGCGGGCGATGACATGCTGCTGGACGTGATTCAGCGCTGCGTGTTGCCTGCGCTGCAAACCCGCTTACAACAGGCTGGCGTGACCGACGCCGCCGCATTGCTGGCCACGCTGTTTGGCGATTCCGGGCGCATTGACACCCAGGCGATTTTGCGTCAACAAACGGCGTTGCAGCTCTTTATGCCGCTTGGTCATGCGGTCCTCTCTGCCTGGGAACAAAGCGATATTAACGATCCGGTCGCCGGGCTACATGCCACCTTTGGCGAACTCCTGAGTCAACAACCCACGCGCAACGTGATGAACTACATCCAACAGGCTATCGACCATGCGTTGCCAGCAGGGTCGCCAGCGTTTGATGTTCTGAGCGTGCCGTTACAGGTACAGTTCAGGCAGTTACAAGAAGCACTGTTAGCGGGTCAATTTACCCTGACTTCCCCGCTGCACGCGGTTTGTGAGGCCATTTCACATTATCGCTGCGATATCTTATTAGTGACCGGCAGGCCCGCCTGTTTACCGGGTGTACAGGCGTTGATCCGCCATCTGCAACCTGTTCCGGTTAACCGTATGATCTGGATGGATAACTACCGCGTGCATGAGTGGTATCCGTTCAGCCAACAGGGGCGGATTGGTAACCCTAAATCCACCGCTGCTGTAGGCGCTATGCTGTGCAGCCTGGCGCTGGATTTGCGTTTGCCACGATTTAACTTTAAAGCTGCCGATATCGGCGCTTACTCGACCGTACGCTTCCTCGGTGTGCTGGATAATACGGTCAATACCCTGCGTGATGAGAACATCTGGTATCACGATATTGATCTGGATAAACCCGGGGCGAAACTGGATGCCCGGCTGCATTTCCCGTTACGTGGCAACGTGACGTTAGGATTCCGGCAACTGGCAAACAGCCGCTGGCCTGCCACGCCGCTGTATACGCTCAGCATAAACTCTGCCGAACTGGCAAAAACTATCGCCGGAGATGGCGTGTTGAATGTTCGGCTGCAGCTACGCGGCGGCAGCAAAGAAAGTGGCCCGGAATTCTTCATCCTGAGTGATGCCTGGTTACAGGATGGCACCCCCGTTGCCGCCAATGCCTTAACGTTAAAACTGAATACGCTGGCAGACCGTCGCCATAGCGGAAGCCATTACTGGATTGATAGCGGGAGCGTGTACCTGAAATGAGTAAGATGTTAAATACCGCGCAGGCCGCCATAGAGTGGGTCGCTGATACCCGTCAACGTGCGGTGCGTCTTGATGATGAAGCGGATGCCCTGCTGGCACAGCTTACGCTAGCCGCAGTGAGTGAATCTGCGCTGAAGACGACCTTTTCATCGCAAGGATGTATAGGGTTATACGGACACTCACAATCGGCAAAAGCACATCTGCTGGCGGCATTGTGCTGCAATGCCACTGGCAAAGTGAATATTGTTACCCCGGATCGCAGCTTTGATTATTTCTCGCATATTAATCCGGGCCATGCACCAACCAATATGGCGATCCGTTTTACGCGCGATGAAAATCCGCATGATAGCGAATGGCCGTTGCGTCTGCGGTTACTCAGTGAAGCCGAACTGGTACAGCTATTTATCGCCCAGTTCAGCGCGCTCCCGGACAACCGACAGGTCGAGAAATCGATTATTGAGGCGCGCCTGGAAAAATGGCAAACGCTGCGTCAGCGTCACCCGGTGCCGGGCATTACCGCACATGATGTTGCGGCAATTGGTCGTTTCTGGCGCTCCTGCGTACCGGCAAACCAGCAGCAAATTGACGATGCACTATGGTATCAGTTTGCCACGTTGCTGCCCGCACTGGATCTGACTACCCGGGCAAACGCCTGGGCGTTACTGTGGGGAGAACAACCAGAGCTGACGCAGCAGTGGCTGGCGCTGGCGCACACGTTGCAACAAACCGGACACGCGCAAGAATTAGCGGCCCCGCTGAGCCTGCTGGTTGATCATTTTGGTTTACCTGCCGAAAGTTTCCTGACCCAGGTGGCATTGACCAGCAATAATGAGGCGCAAAGCGATGTGGTGGTTCATCCGATTGAAAATCATCAGTTGCTCAATGCGGTCAGTCTTTCTTTGTCGTCACTGGCGCTGCTCACGCGCGAGCTGGTCCTGACTGTTGAAGACTCGGTGCTGGAGAATGTCGATCTGCTCGATATCCCCCTCGCCCCGGATGCTCATCCTCATCCACTGTGGCAGGCAAAATTAGGCTGGATGCTGGAACATTATCGCCAGCACCTGCAACCGGATGTGCTCTTAATCTGCAACGCGGTTTCTGCCCGCGCCCAGACGCCCGCCATCACCCGCAAGCTGTTGGGCTGGGTCAACGATACCCAACCTGTTCATGATGCCGCATTACCGGGCGTGGTTTGGGCCATTACCCCGCAGGATGCGCGTTTTAGTACCCAGCAAAACCTTGATGAATCCGTGCAGCAATTAATGGGCAAGCCCGGGCTGCATTGGGGCACGTTGCAGGCACTGGATAAACATAGCTTACAACGTCTTGTCGAATGGCTGACTCAGGCAACCTCACCACAGCAGCGCCAGGCCAGGTTGACTTCTCTACGCGAGCAGCATCAACGGTGCATCCGCGAAACTCTGAAAAGCTGGATTAATCCCGCTCAAGCTGAATCGGATAGCCACGAGTCGGTGATCCGCCAGTTACAGGCGCAAGCGGCAAAACATGGCGAACTGCTGGATGGTTTGCTCCCGCCGATGCGCATTTTTGAGTCGCTGCTGCGTATTCAGCAACCTCGCGAGGAGCAGGTAAGCGGTTTATTTAATGAAGAGATTGACCTGTTTGCCGAGGTGCGTGACACACTACACTCGCCGGAAAGTCAGGAGACCGGATATCAGGCACACAAAATGTGGATTAACCACGTGCGCCAGTGGTGTCGCGATGAAAATAATGCCCGCCGTTTACGACTCGATCCCCGTACGTTAAGGCAGGTTGCCGACATTCTCGTCACCACCAGCTATCGCCTGGAGATGCCACAACGCTTACAGCGCATTATGCAGCGCGAAAATGTCTGTGCCGCGCAGTTACACGCCGATATTGGTGATTTTATTACCTGGCTTGGATTTGCCGACGTTGCTGAGGAACAGCGCCCTGCCAGCAGGATCCAAAAAGGATCGGCTATTTTTAGCGCGCCGAAGCAATCGCCGATGTTACGCCTGACGAAGCTGGATGAACAACCCTCGCATGGTGCAAGCCGTTACGTTTACGACTGGCTGGTTGCCTTGTACACCCGTGCGAATGAGAATGCGGGATATCAGCACCCACAGGATGTCTCTGAAACCGACAAAAAACGATTAGATGCCCTGCTTTTCTCCTGAAACGGCGAATACGCCGTCATCAGAAAAGAGAAAACATCAGCGCAACGGGAAAACTCATCGGCCAGGTCGCCCCGACTAATACCGCGCTAAGAAAGCGGATCCGCTTTTTATCGCGGGAAAGAAACCAGGTGATGATTGCCGTGATGACGGCCATCACCGCATAAAAAACCAACATTTTTTGGTATAGGGACATTTAAGGCATCCTGGCCAGAAGGGAAAATCGCGCGCAATATGCTCTTTTTCATGACTCACATCAAGTTTTATTAATTAATTTAAGAAAAACGGCTGTAAAACAACCCATTTTCATTATGTTCAGAATTCGTACTATTGCGGATAGTTATAAGCCGTACTATACCCATAAGGGTTAAAACGAAAGGTGGCAAAAATGAATGTTTCCAGTAAAACTGTGGTGCTGATAAATATATTTGCTGCTGTAGGACTTTTCAGTCTGATATCCGCAAGGTTCGGCTGGTTTGCTTGATGTAACTCTTCTTGATTAATTGCAGCGTCCGCTGGCAGAGAGGATCTTCTCTCTGCCATCAGTAAACGATCTTCCCACTCTGCTATTACTGGGTAAATTATCCTTAATATGTAATACCCCTAATCCTTCTGCGGCATTATATTGCCCGAATATCGGCCAGGTGTTGTGCCGGTATGTTGATGGAAGAACGCAATAAAAGCACTGTCGCTGACAAACTCCAGATATTGCGCGACCTGGCTGATATGGCCTCCGTCAGCCAACATCTCCATGGCTTTTAACAGCCTAAATTGCTGCCGCCAGTCCTGATAATTCATCCCGGTATCCCTGATAAATATTCGGCTGATCGTCCTCTCGCATGCCCCAACCTGTCGGGACAATTGATTCAGTCGTGGTGGCAATTCTCCCATGCGTAATCCCTTGAGCCACACGTTAAGCCGCGGATCTGAGGGATACTGCAATGTCCAGTTTTCAGTGCGGGCGGCACGCATTTCCTCACAAAAAACGGTAATGAGGCTGGACTGCTGTGCGGCAGGCATTTCCCATGGCCAGAAGGCCATACGTTCTATCACTTCAAAAAACAGCGGATTAACTTCGACTATCTGCAGCGGTAACTCAGATAACGGCAATGCGGTAGAAAAGTACAAAGAGCGATAAGCCATCACACCACGCATTATGGCGCGATGTACCGTGCCTGCCGGGATCCAAACCGCACGACGTGGCGGTAGCAGACACAGGGCCTGCTCCAGCTCAATCGTAATACTTCCCGCTGCCGAAAAAAGTAGCTGATGACGAAGATGACTGTGCCGCCCGGAATCATGTACCCCCATATCGGCAGCAATACCGATTACCGGTTTATCAAAGCTATCCGCATCAAAAGCATCATCAGGGGCAATTTTCATTATCTGTCTGATATTTGATATTTAAAGTCCTGATAATGGTAATACGACATATCCCTTTCAGCAATAATGCCCGCCTGTTTTCTGTCTCTCTGGATATTGCTATGAACACACTTCGTCGCCCATCGCTGTGGCTTCTTACGCTACTGATTATGTTTCCACAACTGGTGGAAACCATTTACAGCCCGGCATTGCCGGGTATCGCTACCTCTTTTCACGTAAGCAGTGAGCGCGCGGCTCAAACACTCTCCGTTTATTTTGTTGCCTTTGCCGTCGGCGTAGCGATATGGGGTTGGCTAAGTGACTGCATCGGACGACGTTGGGCGATGTTGGCAGGGCTTATCTGCTATGGAACAGGTTGCGCATTGGCCGTTGTTGCCACCGACTTCAGCGTTTTGCTGCTGGCACGGATGATCTCCGCCGTCGGTGCGGCTGCGGGGTCGGTCGTGGTACAGACCATGCTAAGGGACAGTTATGAATCAACTGCGCTATCGCGCGTCTTTTCCGTGATGGGGGCCGCGCTGGCATTGAGTCCGGTTTTTGGCCTGCTAAGCGGAGGTTGGTTAGTGAGTCTGTACGGCCATACCGGTGTCTTTGTTGCCCTTGTGCTGTTGGCGTTGCTACTGCTAATACTGACAGCGACCATGCTGCCAGAAACCCGGCCCGAACATACGCTCAGCCCGAAGCTTGCCGCGCTATTTTCCCGCATGATGCGGGACAGTGAGTTGCGGAAAAACGCCATGCTGGTTGCCCTGCTGAACACCATGCTGTTTAACTATTACAGCCTGGCACCGTTTCTTTTTGGGCAATTAGGATGGAGCTCCAGAGCCTTTGGCTGGACGGGGTTGCTACTTGCGTTTGCTTCTCTGTCAGGTAGCCTGCTGAACCGAAGACTGTTAACGACAGGTCTGACGCCGGAGCGACTGGTACGTTATGCCTGTGTGCTGGCAGTGTTGTCAGGTCTCGTCGCATGGTGTTTACAGCACTCCGCGTGGATCCTGATTCCGGTGTTCGGCGTGGTGATTGCCTATGGTATCGCCATTCCCAATGTGCTGAGTCAGGCGCTGCGTCACTACCGTGAACAGGTCGGGGCCGCCGGTGCTTTGTTCGGATTAAGCTATTACCTGTTACTTGGGATGATGCTGGGTTTAGCAGGCATGGTGCAGCAACTGGGGCTGGTTCTGAGCGTCTGTGCCCTACTCGCCTGGCTTTGCAGCCTGGGCCGCAGATAAACCCGATGGCGATCCTGAAAGCACAAAGCCCCGGCTATATGCTGGGGCTTTGTTGTATCAATTAGCCTGACCTCGCGGATATTTCCAACTTACCGCCGTCCGATGGCGACGAGGCCAGTGGCGCGAATAGTATAGACACACGTATGCCAATATTTAGCTATCCGTGCCCCATTCGCCGATCGCGCTTAAGATATTACTCATGCTTGATCATAACATGGCGAATAACCGTGTAATCCTCCAGCCCATAAACCGACATATCCTTTCCATAGCCGGACTGTTTTTGCCCACCGTGCGGCATCTCGCTAACCAGCGTGAAATGGGTATTGACCCAGGTGCAACCATATTGCAGGCGAGCGCTAAAGCGATGCGCTCGCCCAACATCCCGGGTCCAGACGGAGGATGCCAGGCCGTATTTCGAATCGTTGGCCCATGCCAGCACCTGATCTTCATCATCAAATACGGTCACGCTGACCACCGGACCGAAAACTTCCCGCTGTACGATGGCATCGTCCTGCTTCGCCCCAGCAAGCAGCGTCGGGGCAAAATAGTAGCCTGAACCATCCACTTTTTTACCGCCGGTGATGACCTTAATATGGCCCAACGCTTTAGCCTCATCGACCGCTTTAGTCACGCGATCGAGATGTGCCTGCGAGCTCACTGGTCCCAGCTCGGTCGATTCATCATTCGGCGGACCGATTTTCAGGCTGGCAACGGCGGCGCCAAGTTTTTCGACCAGTGCATCATAAATGCCTTTCTGGGCATAGATTCGGCAAGCGGCGGTACAGTCCTGCCCGGCGTTGTAATAACCAAAGGTCCGCACGCCGCTCACCACTGCATCCAGATCGGCATCATCAAAAATGATCACCGGAGCTTTTCCGCCCAGTTCCATATGCGTACGCTTAATTGACGGCGCGGTGTGCTGAATAATGTGTTCGCCGGTTGCAATGGAGCCGGTCAGCGAAACCATACACACTTTTTCATGACCGGTCAGCGGATCGCCCACCGTTTTACCGCGACCAAACAGCACGTTAATCACGCCAGCCGGATAAATGTCTTTGGCGAATTCGGCTAATTTAAGCGCTGTCAGCGGAGTAATTTCTGACGGTTTAATCACCACGCAGTTCCCCGCCGCCAACGCTGGAGCCAGCTTCCACGCCGCCATCATCAGCGGATAGTTCCACGGCGCAATAGAAGCCACCACGCCCAGCGGATCACGGCGAATCATCGAGGTATGCCCTTCCAGATATTCACCGGCCGCCTGTCCTTGCAGGGTACGCGCCGCACCGGCAAAGAAGCGGAAAACATCGACAATAGCGGGAATTTCATCGTTGAGAACACAGTGCAGCGGTTTACCGCAGTTAAGTGATTCCAGCTCAGCGAAGGTTTGCGCGTTATCAGCAATAGCATCCGCCAGTTTCAGCAGCAGTTCAGAGCGGACTTTCGGCGTGGTTTGCCCCCAGGTGGCAAACGCGGCGTCTGCCGCACGTACAGCGGCATCAACCTGCATGGCTGACGCCTCAGCAATCTCCAGAATGAGTTCACCAGTGGCAGGGTTATAGACTGGCTGCTTTTCACCTTCACCGTTGACCAGCTCGCCATTAATCAGTAATTGATGTTGCATAGCAATTTCCCATATCGTCGTTTATTTACCGTTTCTGGCGAGAGTGTCGCCTTCACGCGTTAGCCACCAGGCCCCTAAAATTGGCAGTGTTGTCACCAGCATTACCAGCAATGCCACAACGTTGGTGACAGGCACATCCCGTGGACGGCCCAATTGATTGAGCAACCACAGAGGAAGTGTTCTTTCATGTCCGGCGGTGAACGTTGTCACGATGATTTCATCAAACGACAAGGCAAACGCCAGCATCCCCCCCGCCAGAAGTGCCGATGCCAGATTTGGCAGCACGACATAACGAAAGGTTTGCCAGCCATTGGCGCCAAGATCCATAGACGCTTCGACCAGACTCCATGAGGTACGGCGAAAACGCGCCACAACGTTGTTAAACACCACCACCACGCAAAATGTCGCATGGCCCACCACGATCGTGAGAAAACCCGGTTCCAGGTTGATGGTTTTAAACGCGGTCAACAGCGCAAGGCCGGTAATAATGCCCGGCAGCGCGATCGGCAACAGTAGCAACAGCGATATTGCACTTTTGCCAAAAAAGTCCCTACGCCACAGCGCGGCCGCGGCCAGCGTCCCCAGAACAAGGGCAATAGCTGTCGACAACGCAGCGATCTTAAGTGACAACGTCACAGATTCCAGGATATCGCTACGCTGCGCAGCAACGCTAAACCACTTCAGCGTTAATCCTTGGGGTGGAAAACTAAAAGCAGCCTCCTCAGTATTAAAAGCATAGGTGGCGATGATGAGGATGGGAAAGTGCAGGAAAATAACCCCGCCCCATGCCGCCAGTTTGAGTAGCCAGGGTGCGCGTTCAGAGTGCATCGAAAGCTCCCAGACGCTTCACGAACGCCAGATACAGTGCGATTAACACAATCGGCACCAGAGTAAATGCCGCCGCCATCGGCATATTGCCGATCGCCCCTTGTTGCGAATACACCATGTTGCCGATGAAATAACCCGGCGGTCCCACCAGTTGCGGCACAATAAAGTCACCCAACGTCAGAGAGAAGGTAAAGATCGAACCCGCTGCAATACCCGGTATCGCCAATGGAAGCACCACATAGCGGAAGGTTTGACGCGGACGCGCGCCCAAATCAGCAGAAGCCTGTAACAGCGACGGCGGAAGTCTCTCCAGCGCGGCCTGTACCGGCAGGATCATAAACGGCAGCCAGATATAGACGAACACCAGGAAACGCCCTAACCCTGAAGTCGACAGCGTATTGCCGCCTACCGCAGGCAATGTCAGGAACGAAAGCAGCAACGGCTCCAGCCCAAGGTGGGTTAAAAACCACTGCGCCACGCCGTCTTTAGCCAACAGCAGCGTCCACGCATAGGCTTTAACGATGTAGCTGGCCCACATTGGCAACATTACGGCAATGTAAAAAAAAGCCTTCATTTTGCCGCTGGTATAGCGAGCCATATACCACGCCATCGGAAACGCCAGAATCGCGCTGGCGATGGTGACCGCTACCGCCATCGTCAGAGTGCGCAAAATGATGTCGTAGTTAGCGGGATTAAACAGCGCCTGCAAATTCGCCAGCGTCAGGTCTGGTGTGACCGACATGGTGAAATCGTCGAAGGTATAAAAACCTTGCCACAACAGCGTCAGTAATGAGCCAAAGTAGACGATGCCAAACCACATCAGCGGTCCGAGGAGCAGCAAAAACAGCCCCAGCCCCGGATTACGCCAGAAGTAACCTGAGATCCGATTCAGGTTGGTCGACTGTGGAGGCGAATGTAAGACGTTCATAGCCATTCACCTCTCCTCAACCAGCGGTACCATCACGTCGCGTGACCAGGATGCCATCACCTGCTGACCTGGCGACAACGTTGACGGTAGCATTTCGCCCGTCAGATTCGCCTGGCTAACCAGCAATTTTTCCCCTCCGGCGAGTTTTAGTTCAAACCGCGTCGCCGCCCCCTGATACTGCACCGCCTGGATAACTCCCGTAGCCTGGACTTCTCCCCCGGCATCATTCAAACGAATATGTTCCGGACGCAGGGAGAACATCCCCTGTAGCCCGCAAACGTTCGCCGACATCGTCGCATCGAAGACATTTGACGTCCCGACGAAACTTGCCACAAACGGCGTACGTGGACGCATATACAGTTCACGCGGAGAATCTACCTGTTCAATGCGACCGTTATTAAACACCGCCACACGATCGGACATCGACAGGGCTTCACCCTGATCGTGAGTAACAAAAATGAACGTGATGCCAAGAGATTGCTGTAATTTTTTCAGTTCCAGCTGCATCTGTTCACGCAATTTAAGATCCAATGCCCCGAGCGGCTCATCCAACAGCAGGACGCGCGGCTCATTGACCAGTGCCCGGGCAATCGCCACGCGCTGACGTTGCCCACCGGAAAGCTGCGACGGTTTACGTTCATAAACAAAACCGAGCGCAACTTTATCCAACGCCTCTCGCGCTTTGGCGTGGCGCTGTTTTTTATCGATGCCTTTGACCATCAGCCCGTAAGCGACGTTGTCGAGAATCGACATGTGCGGGAATAACGCGTAATCCTGAAATACCGTATTGACGTCCCGTTCCCAGGGCGGTAATTCGCTGGCCTGCTTACCAAAAATGGTAATTGCGCCGCCTGACAGCTGCTCAAACCCGGCAATCAGGCGCAGACAAGTGGTCTTGCCGGAGCCGGATGGCCCCAGCATAGAGAAAAACTCACCGTCGTTAATCGCAATACTTACCCCATCAACTGCACGAACATCCCCATACAAACGCGAGACGTTATGAAACTCCACTGCGTACGTCATAAAACCCCCAGCGGAATTAACGACCGCCCATGATGGCGATGTAATCCTGCGTCCAGCGACTGTAAGGAACGAATTTTCCACCTTCGGCAATCGGCGTTTTCCAGAAGGCAATTTTGTCAAAGTAGCTATAGCCGTTGGTTTCACAACCCTTTTCACCCAGTAACGGGCTGGCTTTACAACCTTCAGGCACCACTGGCAGAGAACCAAACCAGGCCGCTACGTCGCCCTGTACTTTCGGGGTTAATGACCAGTTCATCCATTTGTAAGCACAAACCGGGTGTTTCGCTTCACTGTGCAGCATGGTGGTATCAGCCCATCCGGTAACCCCTTCTTTTGGGAAGACCGTGGCAATTGGCTGACCTTCGCCTTTCAAGGCGTTAGCCTGATAAGGCCAGGCGCTTGACGCTACCACGCCTTCGTTTTTGAAATCGCTCATTTGCACGGTGGTATCGTGCCAATAGCGATGGATCAGCGCGTGCTGATCGCTCAGGACTTTGATCACCGCCTGATACTGTTTTTCAGTGAGCTGATAGGGATCGGTAATACCCAACTGCGGCTGAGTGGCTTTAACGAATAACGCGGCATCGGCAATATAGATCGGGCCATCGTAGGCCTGAACGCGACCTTTATTGCTTTTCCCATCCTCAAGTTTTTGCTCAACAAACACCACGCTCCAGCTATCCGGCGGCGTTGGGAAAATTTTGGTGTTATACATCAGCAGGTTTGGTCCCCACTGGTACGGTGTGCCGTAAACTTTTCCGCCAACGTTAAACCATTCGCCTTTTACCACGCGTGGATCGATGGTTTTCCAGTTAGGGATCAGCGCGGTATTAATTGGCTGAACGCGTTTTCCCATAATCAGGCGCAGTGAGGCATCACCAGAAGCGGTAACCAGGTCGTAGCCGCCTTTTGCCATCAGGCTGACCATTTCATCAGATGTGGCTGCCGTTTTTACATTAACCGCGCAGCCGGTATCTTTCTCAAACTGTGAGACCCAGTCATATTGTTTATCGGTTTGCCCACGTTCGATATAACCCGGCCAGGCAATAATATCCAGGCGGCCTTCCGGTTTATCTAATGATGTGGGGGGTTCGGCTGCCTGCGCAGTCATCAGCGTCATACTGAGTGCGCACAGGCTACTGAGGGCAAACTGCTTGCTCATAACGTCTTACTCCTGTCTAAAAAATATTGAGCGGCAGCCTTGCCGTAAATATATGTCCTTTTCTAAAAATAGTCGGGGTGTTGTAAGCGTTCCTGTTGGCGCAAGGAAATTTAATCAGGTTGTGAGCTAACGCTCATTACGCTACAGACTCTGACCAGGGGGTAATCTTCCGGAGTATAGACAAGGAGTTAGACGCAGAGGTGGCAATAGTATTAACTATTGATATTTTGTATGGACGCACCCGATATAAATAATACCGTGGTTCAGCATTCACTATTTCGAAAATAAGAACACGCTATTCATTTATATTGAATAGCGCGTTATGGTTTATTTCATCATTTCACGAATTAATTTACCAAGCTGTTTTACGGCCTGCTCTTCGCGATCTCCCCAGTGCCATGCAGTATTAAAACGAAAAAAACGTGTCCAGCTTCCCGAGGTCGAGAACATTTTCCCCGGCGCAATACTGATGTGGTGCGCCAGCGCATGGGTACTGAGCACACCGGCATCAAGCGGTTCCGGCAGCTCCAGCCACAGAAAATAACCACTGTCGTTGTGGTGAATGTTGACTTCCGCCGGAAGATGACGCAGCAGCGTTTGCCAGGCCTGTTGTTTACGTTCCGCCAGTTGCCGACGCAAGCGCCGTAAATGCGCGTCATAGCGCCGGGTTGAAAGATAATCAACAAGGGCAAGCTGCATGGGCGAACTGGTAGATAAGGTGCTCATTAGCTGGAGTCGCTGAATACGCCGGGCATGTTTCCCTGCTGCCACCCAGCCAATACGAAATCCTGGTACCAGACACTTCGAGAAGGACGAACAATGCAGAACGCTGTCGGCGCGATCCCAGGCTTTGGCGGGCAACGGTTTTTCGCGGCCAAAGTACAGCTCGCTGTAAACATCATCTTCAATCAGTATTACGTGGTATTTTTCCAGCAAGGCAACCAGACGCGCCTTTTTCTCTGCGCTGAGCGTAAAACCCAGTGGATTTTGGCTGTTGGTCATTAGCCAGCAAGCTTTTACCGAGTACTCCTGCAACGCCTGCTCCAGCGCGGTGAGATCGATCCCCTCTTTTACGTCGGTGGCAATCGAAAGCGCCTTCAGACGTAATCGCTCCAGGGCCTGCAACGCCCCGTAAAAACAGGGGTTTTCGACAATTACCCAATCACCCGGTTCGGTGACTGCCTGTAGGCTCAGATTAAGGGCTTCCAGCGCGCCGGTGGTGATGACGATTTCGTCAGGTGAAATGGTCATCCCCTGTTGAGCATAGCGACGGGCAATGGCATGACGCAGGTCAGCATTCCCCGGCGGCAGGTTTTCAATCACGCTCATGGCGGTGGCGGTTTTACTCACCTGCGCCAACGAGCGGTTCAACTGCTGAAGTGGAAACAGACGCGGGTCGGGGAATGCGGAGGCAAAGGGCATCACTGACGCATCCCGGCTGGCCTGCAACATATCAAAAATGTAGGTATTGATATCCACCGCTTCATCGCGCATGACCTGCACCTGCGGCGCAGCAAATTCACGTTCGGGGCGCGCGGCGACATAATAGCCAGACTGCGGTCGGGCAATAATCCGCCCCTGGCTTTCCAGCAACTGGTATGCGTGTCCGACGGTCATAAAACTCATTCCGCTGCTGACCACCTGCTCACGCAAGGATGGCAAGCGATCGCCTGGCTGCCATACGCCAGACGCAATTTGATCGCGAATTTGCTCTGCCAGTCGCTGGTACTTTTTCATTTTTCGTCCTGATTACCGGTGTCGGTGACAACCACTGTGTATATCAGTTTACATAATCAGGGTATTTTATTTAACTGTTATAGTTAACAGTTTTACAACATCGGTAATGACAGTTCTTTGCCTACGGCGCGCACAGCTATCTGCACTGCATCAATTTTTGTCGCGAGATTTAAATCGAATAAGCGAGTAATTTCCTGCTTAGACCTGCCGATCCTGTTTGCCAACTCCTGCTGGGTGATATTGGATTCAAGAAAGGCATTTAACAACAGAACCTTAGACGCAACGCTCAGTGGTATTTCCACATAGTCAGTTTCAGTACCTACTGCAGAAGGTAAAGGAATCGGTTCGTTATCGTCGAAGTGACCAATGCGGCTTGCGCAGCCTGCGCCATTTGACACCATAGGGATTCCTACCGGAGTTTTTGCTTTCTATAACGTAACCTGCTTTCGCTTTTGTGGTTTTCGCAGTAACCGGAACAAAGCAACTGCAATTTCTTCAAATCCCACAGGGAGTATTTAACGACACACCGAAAGTGAGAGGTTGCCGATGGAGTTTGCGGAAAAATATCCACAGATAACCAGAGAGTTACCAGCATGAAAATTCAATTAATTAGGCTAAATGAATTTGTTACATCTAATTATTTACTCATTAGTTTCGATTCAGTACACTGCCAGATGAAAATGTCTGGCAACCGATAAGAGATTAGTAAATGAAACAAGTATTATCTTTCTTAATCTGGGTTGGGATCGCTTTAGCAGCATTCTTAGCAATAACATCAACATTATCAAATGTAATACTAATGTTTAGTGCTTATCCTGATTCTATCGGGGATAAATATGCTCACATGTTTATATTTGGACGTTGGACATTTACTGTGGCAATGATTCTTACTTGCTGGTTGCTTTATCGCCTGTCAAAAAATTGATGAGCTACACCCCCTTGAAAAAAATACTCTACCGCCTGTTTGAACAAAGCCGGATTTTCTTTTGATAATCTGGTTGCTTTCTCAAATGGCTCAACCCGCTCCTGAATAGCAAAATAGAGAAGATCTAAATCTCCCAAGTCCTTAAGCTTCCGATAAACTTCATAGTTTGATATTTTTAGGTATCTCGAAGCATGTATAGCACTTGATACTCCACCACCAATCATTAACAATGTGCTGACCGACATACTAAAAGCAATAGACACGGTGATCCGTGAAGAGATTAAGGCTCCAATTTTTAAACCAGAAAGTTCACCGAAAGTATAACTACCCAATGCAGAAGCTACAGTGTCTTTTGTTACATTTGTTACGATATCAGATAAATTAACGTGCTGCATGAAACCATCAATGAATACATTGACCGCTTTTTCCACAATGTTAATATTTTTCGTTGATGTTGCCCGCTTCACTAGTCCCGCAATCCTCATATTATCATCCATATTTTGCCGCCTGTCATCGGTATGGATAAAATCGGATGCGAGAGAATACAAGTCTACAGGAAAGTGAATCAAGCCTTTAATGTATGCAACCAGCATCCCTTCATTTTCTAAATTCAGAGCTGAGAGCATTTCCTTTGCCAAATCTTTTGCGTATCCCATCCCTTAAGGTCCATGTGGTATTATTTTAAATACAATCATAGAGATCATCTTATGTATATTCCATAATTAGACAGCTCGTGACTGTCCATTTTAAGAATAATGCTCACCAGCGATAAAAATTCCAGGCAGGTACCGGCGGTTCCGCTGTTGGTCGCGGATCACCATGTTCATTTCAGTCTGATTGACACGATAACCGGATGTCACCCGAAGCTCAGTGATGCCATTCGCCCTCTTTCCCTCACTACACCGTCATGAGAACTCAACCGTATGAATGCCGTCGTCGCTATGCCAGCTAGCTGGCGGTAATGCAAGGACAACGCGGCACGCAGGACTGCTGGGTCATAAATCGGCCAAAATGACCGAGAAATATCACGATGAAAGGAATGACAGTTGGGTGATTCTGGCAATTTAATTTTAGCCATTATTGGGGAGGAGTTTTGGGGAAGGCCCATAACAGTCGGGTAACTGTTATGGTTAAAAAGAACTGTTCTGTTTCTGCCTTCCATTGCTCCTCAGACTTAGAATTGCGCCAAATCAATTTTGCCTGCGGAGTTAAGCATGTTCGGTCTTGACGCGTTTCACCTGGCAAGGATCCAGTTCGCGTTTACGGTATCCTTTCACATCATCTTTCCGGCTATTACTATCGGGCTCGCCAGTTATCTGGCTGTGCTGGAAGGGCTATGGCTAAAAACGAAAAATCCCACCTGGCGATCGCTTTACCATTTCTGGTCGAAAATATTCGCCGTAAATTTTGGTATGGGTGTAGTTTCCGGGCTGGTGATGGCTTATCAGTTCGGCACCAACTGGAGTGGTTTTTCCGAGTTCGCCGGGAGTATCACTGGGCCGTTACTGACCTATGAAGTATTAACCGCCTTCTTCCTCGAAGCTGGTTTCCTTGGGGTGATGTTGTTTGGCTGGAATCGGGTTGGTCCAGGGCTTCATTTCTTTGCCACCTGCATGGTCGCACTGGGTACCATTATTTCAACCTTCTGGATCCTCGCCTCCAACAGCTGGATGCAGACACCGCAAGGCTATGAAATAGTTAACGGCCAGGTCGTTCCCGTCGACTGGTTCGCCGTTATTTTCAATCCTTCGTTCCCCTATCGTCTGCTGCATATGTCGGTTGCCGCCTTCCTGAGTAGCGCGTTGTTTGTTGCTGCCTCTGGGGCATGGCATTTGCTGCGCGGGAATAACACACCAGCAATTCGAGCGATGTTTTCGATGGCGCTGTGGATGACATTAATCGTCGCTCCATTGCAGGCCTTGATTGGCGATATGCACGGTTTGAATACGCTGAAGCATCAGCCGGCAAAAATTGCTGCGATTGAAGGACACTGGGAAAATCGCCCCGGTGAACCGACTCCGCTGCTGCTGTTCGGCTGGCCGGATATGGAGCAGGAACGCACCCGCTATGGGCTGGAAATCCCGGC
The DNA here is from genome assembly GCF_016894305.1 of Citrobacter sp. B72. Classification (NCBI taxonomy): domain Bacteria; kingdom Pseudomonadati; phylum Pseudomonadota; class Gammaproteobacteria; order Enterobacterales; family Enterobacteriaceae; genus Citrobacter; species Citrobacter sp. B72. Next base: position 2,428,575 of record NZ_CP069801.1, on the reverse strand, counting down.
GCTGGGCAGTCTGATCCTGACCCATAGTCTGGACAAACAGGTCCCGGCCCTAAAAGAGTTTCCTAAAGAAGACAGGCCCAACTCCACCATGGTGTTCTGGTCGTTTCGCATAATGGCCGGGCTAGGCATGCTGATGATCCTGTTGGGCGCGTTTGCCCTGTGGCTGCGCTATAAGCAGCGTTTATACACCTCGCGCCCTTTTCTGCGCTTTGCCTTGTGGATGGGTCCTTCCGGTCTGATTGCCATCCTTGCCGGTTGGGTGACCACTGAAGTTGGCCGTCAGCCTTGGGTGGTTTACGGTCTGCAACGTACGGCGGATGCGGTTTCTGCACATGGCGATTTACATATGAGCATCAGCCTGCTGTCCTTCTTTGTGGTGTACAGCTCAGTGTTTGGCGTGGGTTACAGCTACATGATCCGCCTGATCCGTAAAGGGCCACAGGAAGATGACCCGACCATTCCGCCGACAGGCACGCCTGCCCGGCCGCTTTCAGCCGCCGTCCTCGATTCTCAACCGGAGGCACATCGCTAATGGGTATCGATTTATCAGTTATCTGGTTTGTGATTATCGTCTTCGCCACGCTGATGTATATCGTGATGGACGGTTTTGATCTCGGGATTGGCATTTTATTCCCAGCGATTCAGGACGCTGACGACCGCGATGTTATGGTCAACAGCGTCGCCCCAGTATGGGACGGCAATGAAACCTGGCTGGTGTTGGGCGGAGCCGGATTATTCGGCGCTTTCCCCCTGGCCTATGCGGTGATTGTCGATGCGCTGACGATCCCGTTGACCCTGATGCTAATCGGCCTGATTTTTCGCGGCGTCGCGTTCGAGTTTCGCTTCAAAGCCACACCGGCTCACCGACCATTCTGGGATAAAGCCTTTCTCGGCGGTTCAATCCTCGCGACATTCACGCAAGGTGTCGTGGTGGGTGCCGTACTCAACGGATTTTCCGTTACCGGACGCAGCTACAGCGGCGGTCCTTTCGACTGGTTGACCCCGTTCACGTTGTTCTGCGGTGTTGGTCTGGTCGTGGCTTACGCCCTGCTGGGGGCGACATGGCTGGTGATGAAAAGCGAAAATCCGTTGCAGGATAAAATGCGCAGTGTGGCCAAACAACTGCTGCTGGCAATGTTGGTTGTGATTGCCATTATCAGCCTGTGGACACCACTGGCACATAGCGCGATTGCCGAGCGTTGGTTTAGCCTGCCCAACCTGTGGTTCCTGATGCCTGTTCCGCTGCTGGTTGCGCTTATCAGTCTCTGGCTGTGGCGTTCGCTGGGGCAACATAACTGCCATACACTGCCTTTTGTATTAACGCTGGGGCTGATTTTTCTCGGGTTTAGCGGGCTGGGGATCAGTATCTGGCCACATATCATTCCACCGTCTATTACGCTCTGGCAGGCGGCGGCTCCGGCACAAAGTCAGGGCTTTATGTTGGTTGGCGCACTGCTGATTATCCCGATAATCCTGGTGTACACCTTCTGGAGCTACTACGTTTTCCGCGGCAAAGTTCAACATGGTGAGGGGTATCATTGATGCAACAAACAATCTGGAAACGCCTGATGTGGCTGGTGATCCTCTGGGGCGGCAGCGTGCTGGCCCTGGCCGCCGTTGGTATGTTCTTTCGTCTCCTGATGACAGCCGCCGGATTCAAGTCCTGATACTCTCCTTGCAAACAACCGGGCAGCACTGTATTGCCCGGTTGTGACAAATCCCAACACTGGCTAAACAAATATGTAAAAAACATCGAAATGGCAAAACAGAGATTGTCATTAACCCGATTAAAATATTGAATAGTCACCAGGCGAAATTATCGCCAATTCCGCAGCTAACGTACCAGAGGGTGCATGATGTTTAAGAAAGGGTTAACGGTGTTATTGCTGGCCAGCGCGCTTTTTTCCGGTCAACTTTTCGCTACTAATCAGGGACATGAATATCTTCAGGTGCAGGATGCCGATCACTTACTACGACACACGGCCGACAGCGATGAGCTGCGAGTGACGGCGGAAGAATCCGCCGCCGATCTTCGTGAACACCATCACTGGCAAAAATCACGCAAACCCGATACACATCTGAGCTGACGATTAACCTTTGCGCTTCGGCAGTGTCTTCATCAGTTCTTCTGGACTGACCGAAGCCACGACGCTGCCCGGCAACGGCATCTTCAGAATGTGGTGCTTCATCTTGCCGATTACGTGCATTTCGCACGGTCGGCAATCAAATTTCAGCGTCAGGACTTCATCGCCGTTAACCAGTTGCATCGGTGTTGCTTTCCAGCTTTTGATGTTACCTTTCGCCTGTTTCGGACACAGGTTAAAGGCGAAACGCAGGCAATGTTTGGTGATCATCACCGGCACTTCGCCCTTTTCTTCATGTGCTTCATAGGCTGCATCAATCAACTGAACGCCATAACGGTGATAAAACTCACGCGCTTTTTGGTTGTAGACGTTAGCCAGGAAACTCAAGTGCGTTTGTGGATAAACCGGCGCTGGCTGAGATACCGGTTTGCGGCTACCGCGCTGATAGCTTTGCAGGCGCGCTGCATCCAGCATATCAACGGCTTCACGCCGGAACTGATTTAGTTGACCGTTTGGCACAAACAGTGCGCCCGGCAGATTCACCTGAATATTACGGGCGTAGTACATCGTCTGACCAAGTTTTGCCAGTCCGTCCTGTAGGTTACTCAACGCTTTTTCCGCATTGTTCGCTTCCTCAAACTGGCCGTCCAACGTATGGGTGATACTCACGCCCTCTTCACTGGTGAGCGTCAGAATCAACTGCTCCTGCCAGCCGCCGAGCTCAATATCGATCGCAACACGGCGTTCGCTGGAAGTTTTTGTTAACGCTTGCTGCCAGTTATGATCGAGGTTGCGATTCAGCGGATGATGCGGACGCACTTTGTGCAGGTCGGCGGGCATTTCATTCGGCCATACCCGATAACGATTGTTCCCCGTTTTTTCCACGGTGTTGGCGCGAAATCCAACAACCTCACGTTTGATTAACACGTTCAGGCCATCCCCGTTTGCCAGCGGTTCAGTCACCTCAACATCGAGATGATCTTTCGCCACCTTCAGGACTTCGCCGACCGGCAAACCGATAAACTTTGGTGAGTCGAATGCGCCAATATCCCCTTTACGGGCATTCACAAAATAATCGGTACTGCCGCGATGGAAGGTTTTCTCTGTGGATGGGGTAAAGAAATGTTCGGTACGTCCCGCTGATGAACGGGCCAGATCGCCGCGTTCTTCAATGATGGCGTCGAGCATCTGGCGATAATGCGCGGTAATATTCTTCACATAACTCATGTCCTTATAGCGCCCTTCAATTTTGAAGGAACGCACACCTGCGTCAATCAACGCGCCCAGGTTGGCGGTCTGATCGTTATCTTTCATCGACAACAGATGTTTTTCATAGGACACCACGCGTCCCTGATCGTCTTTCAGGGTATACGGCAGACGGCAAGCCTGGGAACAGTCGCCGCGGTTAGCGCTGCGTCCGGTTTGCGCATGTGAAATATAACACTGCCCTGAATAGGCAACGCACAGCGCACCGTGAATGAAAAACTCAATGGTCGCATCAGTAGCCTGATGGATAGCGCTAATCTGCTCAAGGCTCAGTTCGCGCGCCAGCACAATCTGGGTGAATCCCACATCGGATAGAAATTTCGCCTTCTCAACGCTGCGAATATCGCACTGGGTGCTGGCGTGCAGTTCAATCGGGGGAATATCCAGTTCCAGAATCCCCATATCCTGCACGATCAGGGCATCAACGCCGGTCTGATACAGATCGGTAATTAACCGTTGTGCGGGCTCCAGCTCATCATCATGCAAGATCGTGTTTAGCGTCACAAAGATTTTTGCCCCGTAACGATGGGCAAAAGGCACTAATTCGGCTATATCTTTCAGGCTATTACTGGCGTTATGACGCGCGCCAAAACCTGGTCCACCAATGTAAACGGCGTCTGCGCCGTGCAAAATGGCTTCGCGCGCAATGGCGGTATCCCGAGCCGGGCTTAACAATTCAAGGTGATGAGGCTGCTGGCGCATACAGTTGTTACCATCCACAAGCGGTAAAAATGGCGGTTATTGTAGTCACAAGCGCGGCGTTTCGAAATAGTTTTCCCGATTAACCGCGTGGGTAATGGATCAGCGAGTGAAAATGAACCGTTTGCTCGCTACTGTTACGGTAGCTATGTGCCGTATCTCCGGCGAAACGGACACCTTCACCGGATTTAAGGGTGCGCCACTGCCCCTCAATACACATATCCAGCAGACCACTAATCACCACCACGTGCTCAATTACGCCGGTTTCATGCGGAGTAGATTCACTGAGCGCGCCGGGTGCCAGCAGTATCGAAAAATGATCGAAGCACAGTTGCGGATCCCACGGGAACAACGGTGTGACGACCATCGCCTGCTGCTGGGGATCGAATGTTAGCGTGCCGTCTGACTCTGGTGGTGAAATAAACGTTGAAAACGGGACGTTCAGTCCAGTGGCTATTTTCCACAATGTTGCCACCGTTGGACTGGATTCGTTGCGCTCAATCTGCCCCAGCATCGCTTTTGACACGCCAGTTTCCTCCGCCAGACGCGAAAGGCTCCATTCACGCTGGTGACGTAGCGTCTTGAGCGTTGTGGCCAGATAGTGGGTTAAGTTGTCCATTTTTCTCCTTCGTCGCTCTCCTTTCTCGGGGCTACAGCTTAGCACTTGTACGCTATAACGCACAGTGCTACAGTGACTGACCGTTATAACGCACGCGGAGTTGCTATGCGCACATTTTCCATCCCCTTGCCTACAGTTTTGTCGGGTTTTGTGGCTGTCCTGGTCGGCTACGCCAGTTCAGCGGCCATTATCTGGCAAGCGGCGCTCGCCGCAGGTGCGACGACCGGACAAATCGCAGGCTGGATGACCGCACTGGGGCTAGCAATGGGGGTCAGTACGCTGGCGCTGACATTGTGGTATCGCGCCCCTGTACTCACCGCATGGTCAACGCCCGGTGCCGCGCTGCTGGTGACGGGCCTGCACGGGGTATCGATTCAGGATGCTATCGGTGTTTTTATCGTAGCTAATGCATTGATTGTGCTGTGCGGTATAACCGGGCTGTTTGCCCGCCTGATGAAAATTATTCCCCACTCGCTGGCATCGGCCATGCTGGCCGGGATCTTGCTGCGTTTTGGTTTGCAGGCGTTCAATAGCCTGAACAGTGAGCTTATCTTGTGCGGCAGCATGCTGCTGGCGTGGTTAGTACTAAAAGTGATTGCCCCACGGTATGCCGTAATCGCCGCAATGTTGGTAGGTATAGCCATCGCCCTGGTTAAAGGTGACATTGTCACCGATAGTGTTAATCTGTCACCGGTATTGCCAGCGTTTATTGCCCCACACTTTTCATTAGCCCACTGTATCAGCATTGCGCTACCGCTGTTTCTGGTTACTATGGCTTCGCAAAATGCCCCCGGTATTGCGACCATGAAAGCATCGGGATATTCGTTACCCGTTTCACCCCTGATTGTTTTTACGGGTCTGCTGGCACTGCTATTTTCGCCGTTTGGCGTCTATTCCATCTGCATCGCCGCCATAACCGCAGCAATTTGCCAAAGCCCCGAAGCCCATCCAGATGCAAATCGACGCTGGCTCGCCGCAGCGGCAGCGGGTGTCTTTTACATTCTGGCTGGGGTGTTTGGCGGTTCGGTCACAGGACTGATGGCAGCCCTGCCCGTAAGCTGGATCCAGATGCTTGCTGGTCTGGCATTACTCGGCACGATTAGCGGTAGTTTATTTCAAGCCTTACATATTGAAGCAGAACGCGATGCGGCCATCGTCACTTTTCTGGTTACGGCCAGTGGTCTGACGGTATTTGGTGTTGGGTCTGCATTCTGGGGGCTGGTCGTCGGCGGTATCTGCTACTCAGTGTTGACGTTATTTCGCCGCGCGTAGCTGCGTTGGCGTTTTACCCGTCACTTGTTTAAACCGGTTACTGAAATGGCTCGCCGAACTGAACCCACAGGCCATTGCAATATCCGACAAGCTGCGTGATGAACAACAGACCAGTTGCTGCGCCAGCGCCATACGGCGTTGCATGACGTACTGATGAGGCGCCATATTCATCGACTGGCGAAACATTCTGGCAAAATGGAATTCACTTAGCGCTGCTTCACCTGCCAGATCGCTCAACGTTATGGGATACGCCAGATGTGCTTCAATATAGGCCAGCACGTTGCGCAATGTGGCAGGCGCAAGCCCTCCGGTGACAACGGGAAGTCGCCATTGCACATTGCTGTAATGCTGGATCAGATGCGTTAACAGTAGTGAAGATGCCGCGCTAAGCGTGAGGTGATTGGCCGGTTGCTGCCAGTCATTACCAAGCAAAAACTGACGGTAAACCGCCGTGATCCCCGGGTCACTGCCAAACGTATGCTCGTCCAGCGTGAAACTATAGGGGCTTTTGTCCCAGACTTTTTCACCCACTTCGCGCAAATGGGCGTCTGTACAATAGAGATGAACAAAGGAAAGATCGTCACGAATATCCCAACTGGACTCACTCTCCTTCGGCATCAGGCAAAAACGGTCTGGTCCCCCGCCATTCTTCCAGCCTCCCGCCGTCTTGTGGTAACTCTCGTAACCATCTGCGATGTATAAACTGAGCGTATGATGATCGCAATACTGGGTGATGGTATCGCGTTTGTTCGACCAGGCCGCCAGTTGGATCCCTGAATGTAACGCAACCGATTCATGCAGCACGGCATTATGTTTGCGCAAGTTTTCAAAGGCACCGTAGGGCTGAGACATACCATCACATTCAAAATAAGTTAGCAGGCTTTCAGTCTATATCAGCTACATATCGTTAACAGCTGCCTTTTCACTATTACGCTAAAAAAAGCGCAAGATTTTGCAAGTCCACCGCAAGCCGATGAAAGTCTCCTGCATTCCGTCGTGACACAGTGTAAGTCTGAAAGCATAAAGAGAGAGTCGTATGAACGCACTGTTGTACTGCCTGGTGGTGGTTATTTGGGGAACGACATGGATTGCGATTTATTTGCAGCAAGGTCCGGTTTCTGCACCGGTTTCTATCTTTTGGCGCTTCGCCGTTGCCAGCTCGGTGATGATAGTGATCCTGTTGCTAAGCGGTAAATTACGCAAACTGTCTGGTCGCGATCATCTGTTTTGTCTGTTACAGGGTGGATGCGTTTTTTGCTTTAACTTCTGGTGTTTTTATACGGCTGCGGCGTGGATTAATACCGGCCTGGAGTCGGTGATTTTCTCAATGGCCGTCCTGTTCAATGCAGTCAATAGCTTCATCTTTTTTGGTCAAAAACCACCGCTGCGCTTCTATATTGCAGCGGGTCTGGGACTGACGGGCATCGTGACTCTGTTCTGGCAGGATTTGCTCAACAGCGGGTTTAATCATTCACTGCTGCTGGGCATCGGTTTGAGCGCTCTGGGAACCTTCGGCTTCTCACTGGGTAATATGATCAGTCTGCGTCACCAGAAAAAAGGGTTGGAAGTACTGACCACCAACAGTTGGGCCATGCTGTACGGCACATTGCTGATCGCGGCCATTGCTCTGGTGCGCGGCGACAACTTCACGCCACAGTGGACATTCAGCTATCTTAGCGCGCTGTTATATCTTGCTATTTTCGGCTCAGTGATTGCCTTTGGCGCTTATTTCACGCTGGTAGGTCGCATTGGTCCCAGTAAGGCGGCATACAGCACGCTGCTGTTCCCGCTGGTGGCGCTGACGCTGTCAACATTGTATGAAGGATACATCTGGCAAGTTAATGCAATTGCCGGATTGGTGTTGATCTTACTGGGAAATCTGGTGATGTTTGCCCGACCGGAAGCGCTGATGGGTAAACTACTCTATCGTCGTCGTGTGGCATAAAAAAACGCACCATCCTGAGATGGTGCGTTCATCATTTTTATTGTGGTTTTTTGTTCACATCAAACATGGAGGCATCGGTCGCCATGTCATCAACAACTTTCTTCAACGTTTCGAACGCCATCGGCGTACTTTCGTTGTTCAGGTCTTTACCTTCACCCTTACGTACAACTTTAATCACCGGTTTATTGGTCGCTGCATCAATCAACTCACCCTCGAAATAGAGGTTGGTATCCATGGTACGGTGACCCGTCGCCATTTGCGTTCCCGCAACGAGCAGTGCAACCGGGACCACTTCATAGAACTGCAGTCCTTCTTTGCTGGTCGCTACACCGGTAATCGCCCCGCGGAAAATCAGGCTACGCGGTCCAGGGGTCGTAACCAGAGGCTTACGCTTGCTGATGGCGGATTTCAACTGTGTATTGGTATAGGTCAGTAATTGATCAAGAACCTGCTGCCCTACCTGCGTAGTAGGTTTCGGAACCGGATAATACGTTACCGGGTTATACACGATGTTGTCATATTTGGATTCGTTGTAGCTCGGGTCAACCCAACGGAGTACCGTTTGTCCCGAGGCTGATTTTGTTTCCTTCAGATCAGAGTAATTTTTTAAAAACCCAGAATATTTATCCGGCTCGGTCACTTTTGACGCACAGCCGGATAATGCCAACAAGCCAGTAAGCGCTGCAACTTTAAATAAAGTTTGAGTACGCATGAAACGATCCCTTTAGTTTTCGCAATGATGCCTAAAAAGGATAGCAAAACAGTTTCATTTTGGATGTACTAAAAATGGTAAGCACCGCACAATTTTATCTCTGCGCTCAGCACAAAAAATGCTGAACGCAGAAAGAGTTAACCCAGACGCGAGGTTCAGGCAGTTTTGCGTGCCAGCATGGTGGCAAAGCGCAGTTTAATTCGATTACCGTTTTCATCTGTACGATGAAGTTCACCTACGTCTTCGTTATATTTCAGCAGATCCCACCCACTGTAATAGTTGCGTAATTCTCCGGTTTTAAACGCGAACGGAAAACCAACTGTGCACGGAAAATCATCAGTATCCATCGCTGCGACGATTAAGTTATATCCACCCGGTTTAGTACAACGTTGCATATTCTCAATAAGGCCAGGGATCGTTTTGGCTTCAAGGAACATCAGTACAACGGTAGAAAGAATAAAATCGTATTCACCCTCAAAACGCAACGCATTAAGGTCAGCGACCTTCGCGTTCAGGTTGGTCAGCCCCTCAGCCGCTTTGATGCGCTCAAGGTTAGCGATGCTCATGGGGTTTTTATCCCATGCGGTAACGTCATAGCCATTTGCCGCCAGGTACAGGCTGTTTCGGCCGTTACCGCAGCCCAGATCTAACGTTTTACCTGGCGCAACCACTTTTGCCGCTTCAACGACATCGGAATGCGTACGGGTTAAATCATATTTTTCAGTAAAGTAGTTTTCGTCGCAAAGGGTCATTATTTATCCTCAGATTTCAGTAATGCAGCACGCTCCGTGCGGATGAGCAGTTTCCCCTGCATCAGCAATGCAAACGTACGTATCAGTAATAATGCAATGATAAAATTGGTAAAAATAAACAGTGGGATAGACAGCGTATGAAAAAATCCTGATTCGCTGCCGTGTCCAAGATGCAATCCCGTTGTCGCCAGGGCCGACACGCCAAACGAGAAGCTCCAGAAAGACGCATTAAACGGCTGTGACAAATACCACGGCATAAGGCGTAGCATGAACAGAAGTTGCAGCAAACCATAGCCGAACAACATTTTGGCTAACGTATCCCCCTCGCCACCGTTGACGCTAAGCCAGGCGCTACAGGCGACCAGCGCGGGTGCCAACTGAATACCAAGTGAAGTCCGTAAAACCGTCGGCAGCTCGCCGCAGCTTCGTAGACGTTGCAGAATCACTGGCTCCAGGCTGAGCCATGAAAATACCCCGGCGCCCAAAAACACCAATCCGGCATCGTTGAACCCAAGTGCACCACAGGCCATGGCGCTGATAAAGTTATTGGCAACGGTTGGCAGATACAGACCCGGCGTGGTGGCCTCTTCCGGATGCTCCCCACGCCACAGCCCTGCCGTTTGCCAGGCTGCGTATGCCAGCTGTATGACCACGCCAATACTGAATAACCCAATCGCCAGCGGTCGATACCACGGAACAAATCCAATCGCGACCAACATCGTGGTGGCCGGAAACAGACTGACAAAGCTACTCATCACCGGATGACGAATTTCCGCCAGTACGCTATGCGGAAAACGCAGTAAACGGCTCAGAAAGGCCAGCGTCAGCAATCCCCAGATGACCATTGCAAGGATGACTAAGCCATCACCAATCCAGTGGCTCACCGGCCACACTTGGCTGGCGTAACGCCACGCAAATCCCATCCCAATTGTACCCAGTACCATGCCAAAATAACCGGCCGGAAGATTGAGGACCCGTTCACTCTGTTTGTTCTTACTCATTTTGTTTATTTTTTAAAGTATATTTGAAATGCATTTTATGGAATATCTGCCGGTTTAGCCAGTGCAGAAAACTTTGCTACGTTTAACTAAGGTGCGCAACATGGAAATGAGCTATGACCAAATACCGTCTAAGCGATGAATCTCGCTCCTTTAGTTACCTGGATAATGGCAATAAAAAAAGTGTATTACTACGCCAAATCATCGCACTCATTGATTTTAATGATGTTAGATCCGGTACGCCCGGCGGCTGGATTGATGATGAAAGCGTTCTGTCGCAAAGCGGTAATTGCTGGATATACGATGAGAATGCGCTCGCGTTTTCCGGCGCGACGATAACCGGAGACGCCCGTATTACACAGGCAAGCGTGGTCAGAGATGGAGCGCAGATTGGTGATGCCGTCTGGATTGACCGAGCAGAAATCAGCCATAACGCGCAAATACGTGACAACGTCACCATTCAGGATTCTGTTGTTCGCGGTGAGTGCCTCATCTGCGGTGATGCACGCATTGTGTGTGACTCTGAAATCATTGCGGCCAGAGGGTTAACCCGTGAAAGCGACCAGCTCCTGCAAATTTACGAGCGGGCGGCAGTCAGCAATTCACGCGTGGTGCATCAGGCGCAAATCTATGGCGATGCGATGATCAATTATGCCTTTATAGAACATCGGGCTGAAGTTTTTGATTTTGCACGGATAGAAGGCAACGAAGAGAATAATGTCTGGATCTGCGATTGCGCCAAAGTCTATGGGCATGCACGCGTCATCGCCGGAACGGATGAAGACGCCATTCCTACCCTGCGCTACAGCTCGCAGGTGGCGGAACACGCGGTGGTTGAAGGTAACTGCGTGCTGAAACACCACGTGCTGGTTGGGGGGCATGCGCAATTACGTGGCGGACCGCTCCAGCTTGACGGTCACATCCTGATTGAAGGCTATGCCTGTATTCTGGGTGAAGTGCTGATCGAGCATCATATTGAGATAACCGATCAGGCCCAAGTTGAAGCCTTTGATGGTGATGCGATCCATCTGCGCGGGCCAAAAGTGATCAACGGCGAACAACGTATCACGCGCACCCCTATCGCCGGTTTATTCTGAAGAGCCATCAATGATGCGGGCGTAGAGATTCACGTCATGGTAATCGCCATTAAGGAACTCCGCCTGTTGCATACATCCTTCCAGTCGGAAGCCATTGCGCAGTGCAACCTGGTTGCTCTTGACGTTATCTACACGACATTTAATCACGAAGCGGCGAATCTCCTGGCGCTGCGCATAATGATGAATCATTGCCTGTAGCGCCTGAGACAGAATGCCTTTGCCCTGGTGCTCTTCACACAGCCAATAACCAATATAAGCGGCTTTGTTCAGCGGCTCTATCTGGTTAAACGAGATAACGCCAGCCACCTCCCCTTGTTCGAAAATAAGGAACATTTTGGCGTAGCCGCGCTGGTGCAACATCATATTCCCCTGCACGTTCTTACGCGTGTCGTCCTCAGATTCGACAAACTGCGGCCAGTTCAGTGACTGTTGGAGCCAGGTTTTATTTTTAAGCACCAACTGATGCAGAGGGGTGACGTGGTGTTCTTCTACCGCCCGCAGTTCCAGCGCGTCACTAACGATAATTATTTCTGACATGTTTATCTCCTTTGCGATCGTAAACGGGGCATTTCTGACTGGCAGTAGCCGATATTACTCTGTTTAGCACCGAGGATGTCTTATTTTTATGCTGTAACAGCAATCACTTAGAAAGAATCTCTGGCGTGGAACCCGTTACTCTGGTGATCCGGGTATCCCCTCATGGATAGACCGTAATGATGACAATAACACTTTCATTCTATTGCTAAGGAGCAAGCATGGCAGCACCTTTGGGTCGTTTAGCACTTATTCCGCTTTTACTGATTACCGCCTGTCACCAACCTGTTTCTACCACGCAAGCGGGCCCCGTTCCCTTTGCCGTCAATAAGCAACAGGTCGTGGATAATACCACGCTGGAAATTTCCCGTAGCGCGCTGGAATATAACATTCATAAAGTTCAGCAACTGCTGGGAGATAAAACCCGGATGTGCGCCATTCTTAAAGGCGACGCGTATGGCCACGATCTCTCACTGGTAACACCGGTGATGATGCAAAACGGCGTACAATGTATTGGCATCGCCAGCAACGAGGAGATTAGTACCGTTCGCCAGTCAGGCTATACATCGCAGCTCATGCGCGTGCGTAACGCGACGGAAAAAGAGATGCGCCAGGCGGCGGATTTCGATACCGAAGAGCTTATCGGTAATCTGGATATGGCTAAGCGTCTAAGTGCAATCGCTCAAGAGAAAGGTAAAACTATTCGTATCCATCTTGCGCTGAACTCTGGCGGTATGTCGCGTAACGGTCTGGAAGTCAGTACCGCTGCAGGTCTGGAAGAAGCACGCGCTATTTCCGCATTACCCGGCCTGAAAATTGTCGGCATCATGTCGCATTTCCCGGAAGAAGATGCGGCAGTGGTAAAACGCGATCTGGCCCGTTTCAATACGCAATCAGCCCAGGTACTGAAAATTACCGGGCTTAAGCGCGAAAATGTCACCCTGCATGTCGCGAATACGTTCGCTACCCTGACCGTTCCAGAATCCTGGCTCGACATGGTGCGTGTTGGCGGTATTTTCTATGGCGATACCATCGCCAGCACCGAATACAAACGCGTCATGACGTTTAAATCTGCCATCGCGTCGGTAAACCATTACCCCAAAGGAAACACCGTCGGGTATGACAGAACCTATACCCTTAAACGTGATTCCGTTCTGGCCAATATCCCGACAGGTTATGCCGATGGTTATCGCCGTGTGTTCAGTAATGCAGGGCACGTGCTGATCCGCGGCCAGCGGGTTCCGGTACTGGGTAAAACATCCATGAATACCGTGATCGTCGATGTAACCGATTTGCCGCAGGTTGCATCCGGTGATGAAGTGGTGCTGTTCGGTAAACAGGGAAATGCGCAGGTTAGTGCAGAAGAAGTCGAAGAAATTAGCGGCGCGTTGTTCACTGAAATGTCGATCCTCTGGGGGGCGACGAACAAACGCGTGATGGTCGATTAACACCTAAAACAGGAAGGGCTTCCGTTTCTCGCAGGAAGCCCTTTTACACAGCAAGCGCCGTTCTACTTAGCTCTCACTGACACTCTCTTTTTGCAATATTTTGAGCAGATCTTCCTTCAGGTGGAGTTTCTGTTTCTTAAGACGAACAATGTCCAAACTATACCCCCGACCATCCGAACCTTCCAGTCTGGAGATCTCATGATCAAGGCTGTTGTGTTTTTCGAATAAGGACAGAAAGCGAGGGTTCTCGGATTTCAGTCGGGAAATAAGGTCTCTGTATTCTGGAAACATACTTTCTCCCTGTTAGTGGACAAGAACGTGTATAAGAAATACACACCCACAGAGTACCCATTTGCCATACAGAAAAATGCGAACAGGATCGAGTAAATAGTGTACAGAGTCGTTATGAGGATGATTGCAGATACGGCTCCCCATCAGGAGAGCCGTAAAGGGCGTGATTAACGCATCTCGCGGTCGTCAACGTACTGACGTTTATCCGGCGCTGGCGGGAAGTACTGATACAGCCAGGTTTCGCTGATGGCGTCACCCTGACAACGCAGGAACATACGCATATCTACCGGTTCGGTTGAGTCAGAGGTCGGATACCAGTCAAACTGAATGCGATAACCATCGATAGGCTCCACGTAGAGGATCTCAATCTGTTTCGCTTCACCGCTGGAGAGCGTAATCACCGGTTCAATGCCTTTCGGCGCAGCCGCTTTTAGATCGCCACCAACGAAGTCAACGGCAAAACGACGCGCCCATTTTTCTGGGTAATGCTCGCCCGGTGCCCATCCTTCCGGGAAACCGCCCATGCCTGTCCGGGTCGCCATCACGCGAGCCAGCGGTGAACGCACCGGCGGTTGAGCGCTCCAGTACAGGCGATATTTGAATTCCAGCTCATCGCCGGCTTTGATCTTCTTGTCCGGCTGCCAGAAGCAGACAACGTTATCCAGCGTTTCGCCGGTCGTCGGGATCTCCATCAGACCAATGGTCCCCTTGCCCCACTGGTTGCGCGGTTCCACCCACAGGCTTGGGCGCTTGTTATACCAGCCCATGATGTCCTGATAATGGGAGAAGTCGCGATCGAGTTGCAGCAAGCCAAACCCTTTCGGGTTGTTATCGGTATAGGCGTTGAACTGCAGCTTTTGCGGGTTATTCAGCGGACGGCAGATCCACTCGCCATTGCCCCGCCACATCGCCAGACGATCGGAGTCATGGATTTGCGGGTGAATAGTGTCGCACATCCGACGCTCATTGTTGCCGCAGCTGAACATGCTGGTCATCGGCGCAATGCCGAGCTGCTTGATGTCTTTGCGCGCATAGATGTGGTTTTGTACATCCATAATCACCTGCGTTTTCTCGCAGTGGATCACGAACTTGAATGCGCCGGTTACGCTTGGGCTGTCGAGAAGCGCATACACGGTAAAAGAGGTTGCGCCCGGTTTAACCGTTTCAAACCAGAAAGAGGTGAAATCAGGAAACTCTTCTTTGCTGTCGGTGTAGGTATCTACCGCCAGACCACGGGCCGATAAACCGTACTGATAGGTGTCATCCACGGCGCGGAAATAGCTGGCGCCCAGGAAAGAAACGACATCGCGGCGGGCCAGTTCTGGCGCTTTAAACACGCGGAATCCAGCGAATCCGAGGTCAGTCTGCCCTTCCAATTGTTTGGTATCCACACCCGCGTCGTTGTATTTAAACAGTTCCGGACGGAAGTGAATTTCACGCGCCATATGCGTACTACCATCAACCGAGAACATGCGTACACGGCGACGGAAGCCCATTCCCACGTGGAAGAACTGCGCATCAAGCTGACGATTTTCAACATTGTTCCACAGAGACTGCTCTGCGTCATATTGAATGCTGTTGTAGGCCTGCGGCGTCAGTTTCGCCAGCGTTTCCGGTAACGCGCGCGGTGCGCCGCCCCAGGGCTTCTGTGCTAAGTCATGGGCCATCGATTGCAGAACGGAAAAATCAAAACGTACGGTTTTTCCGTCTGCAATGTCAGACTCTGCCGCAAAGGCGGCGCGGGAAAAGAGTGATGCAATACCACTGGTTCCGCACACGGCGGCCATTGCCATTGAACCTTTAATAAATCGTCTGCGATTCATGCCTGAAAGTGAGTCCTTCTGGTCGTGTAAATGGTCCCGCGCCGGTCAAAATCTGCGGCATGAGAGTGCACATTTCTGACCGCTCACTCTAGACAAAATTCATTAATAATCCAATTGTTGGTCGCCGATTATCTGTACAAAATCGAAAATATTTTATGTCGATGGGAACAGACCGAATCCCATGTAAATTCCATTAAAGTAAACCACACCGACGTTTACTTCGCTCTTGAGCCTCCTGATACAGCGCAAACTCATCATAAACCGCGCAACCCAGCGCCTGTTCAAACGCGTCGCGGCTGGAATTTCCGTGGCTGCGAGCCTGTGTTTCATTACCCAAATTGGACTGGAAAATTCCTGCGGCGCTCACCGGTAAAAAATCTTCGTAGGTGATGGGTTGCGCAACCAGCCAGCCCCGTTCAATAAGCGGCTGCGGATCGTCATCCGGGCGAATCGCCTGCCGATGCGCTTCACCCGATGGCGTCAGACGATAGCGGAACCAGGCTAGCCCCTGCTGGCGCAGCAGGAATTCGCTGTCCGGGAAGGCCTTGAATACTTCCTGAAGGTGTAGCTGGTGCGTCAGATTGTCTTTCCCCGTTCCCGCTTTATTCAGCAATTCGTCGTACAACGCTCTGCCTTTCGGTGTCAGGGCCACGCCGCGCTGTTCGATTTCACCAAAACGTGCCGTGTGAGTGCCGCGCATTTCACCGGCAAACAACACCGGTTCTTCCAGCGCTTTGAAACTGGTCTGACGCAATAAAATGGGCACCTCGCGGCGCGGCGGCCCTTCAATCAGTATTTTCGGTTCAATGCCGCATTCCGGCATCATCGACTGCACCCGGTCAATATCCAGCGTTCGCGGTGTCAGATGGTTGATATGACAACCGGGGAAGCACACTACATCAGCAATCAGCCGGTGTTCGTTATGTAATGCGTGATAGGTCTCTTCATCGACCGTGGCGTGCTGATGCCAGCGGAATGTTTCCAGCGCTTCATGCACAAATTCTTGCGCCTGTTCAGATGTAAAACTGCCCTGCGCATCAAATTCATCCAGTAGTTCGTGGCAACGGCGAGTGAAAATATCGCGTTTCGCGAGGATCTCAGCGGCCTTTTGCCGCAGCGCGGCGTTTTCGATTAGTTCGAGCCGTAATAACGAGGTGAATACCCGAAACGGGTTGCGCGATAGCGAGGCATCGTCGATGGGACGAAAGGCTGTGGAATGTACGGGGACGCCCGCCTGGGAGAGATCGTAATAACTCACCGGATACATGCCCATAACGGCAAACATCCGGCGCAGCGTAGAAAGCTCCTGCGCGGTACCCACTCGAATGGCGCCATGACGCTCAACGTTTAGCCGGGCCAGTTCATCCGCATTCGCCAGTTTTTCATGCAGCGTCGGATTATTTTCCAGTACCGCCAGATTCACATCAGCGACAAGTTCCAGCAACGTGCCGTACTGCGGGACTTCCTGCTGGTACATTGCTGACATTGCCTGCGAAAATTGTTCCCGAATCTCATCTGCCGTGATGGTGTTCGCCATAATGTCATGCCTCCAGTGAATATTACCTGGAGTGTAGAAAACGCCGCTGACTCCGGTGGGAAGAATTTACAAAGTGTGACCCCGCGTAAACTTCCCACCCATACAAACGATGAACAGTACCTACTGGCGTGGTTTCAAATGACTTTCCAGCCAGGGCAGCATCTGTTTTTTACGGCTAAGCATACCTTCTACCTTGCAAGGCTGCGGGATGTCTGAAAGTTCTGCTCCAGCAAACCATAAGCTGGTATCACCCAGATTGATGTCAGTGAGCATCAGCACGACTAACGCAGCGTTCTTTTCTTCTGCATAGCGCGCCATTTCCTGACGGAGATCGTCCAGCACCGCATCCACCTGTTGCAGCGCATACAGTTCAAGCTGCGCTACACAAACTGAATGCCCATGGATGGTGAAGGTTTTAATGTCTTTCTGCAGAAGCTCGCGGGCGCTCATCCCTTCCACACTTGTTTTGGCTGACAGCAGGTCGCGACTGAAAGCGTCAAGATCCACTCCGGTTTTTTGGGCCAGCGCATCAACCGCCTGGCGATCGTCAGTGGTCGTCGTTGGTGAACGAAGCGTGACAGTGTCACTCAATACGGCACCGAGCAGTAAAACAACCTCAGCGGAAGATAACTGGTTGCGTTCATCCTCCGTCATCAGGTGCCACAGCAGGGTTGCGCTACTGCCGACGGGCTTCACCCACACTTCCGGTGGCAGACGGGTGACTAACCCACCAAGTCGGTGATGATCGATAATTCCCACCACGTTACTTTCTGTTAACGATTCCGGTCCCTGGGCCGGCTCGGTGAAATCGACCAGCCAGACATCACGATCGGTCAGTTCAAACGTCAACCGCTCAGGCATCGTCAGCCCCGCATGCTCAAAGATAAACTGCGTTTCGCGATTAGGCTCGCCCAAACGCCATGCCGTCGCCTGCTGGCCACGTAAACTAAGCCAACGCGCCGTCATTGCGGCGGTGCAGATGGCATCGCTATCGGGATTAAGGTGCCCTATTACATGTATCATTCATCAGTGCCTTGTGAAGAGAAATCGTTCAAAAGTAAACAATCACCAAAGTATAACGACTGGGCACACTCCCTTCCATGATCCCACCACCCAGCAATGCTGTACAAAACATAAGCAAAATAAATCAGTTGTAAGTAAAACATGATAAATGTTAATAATATTTTGCTATCAGGTTATCAAAAACAAACAACTTTACTTGTCACCGATACGGCTCTGTTTTTAACATCGCTTATGGAAAAAAATGTTCTGTTCAATCAGCGCATTCGCTTGCGCCACCTTCATACTTTTGTCGCCGTTGCACAGCAGGGAACGTTGGGGCGCGCGGCTGAGACCCTTAACCTGAGCCAACCGGCTCTCTCCAAAACGCTAAATGAACTGGAGCAACTGACCGGTACCCGGCTCTTTGAACGTGGCCGCCTTGGCGCGCAGTTAACGCTGCCCGGAGAACAGTTTCTTACCCACGCGGTAAGAGTGCTGGATGCGCTCAACACCGCCGGACAAGCGTTAAATCAGCGCGAAGAATCGCAGACTGATGTCGTACGGATCGGGGCCTTACCCACCGCGGCACTGGGCATTCTGCCTGCGGTAATTGGTCCTTTCCACAAGCAGCAAATGGAGACCACGCTACAGGTCGCCACCATGAGCAATCCGATGATTCTGGCAGGTTTAAAATCCGGGGAAATCGATCTTGGCATTGGTCGCATGGCCGATCCGGAATTAATGGTCGGTCTGAACTATGAATTGTTGTTTCTGGAATCACTTAAACTGGTCGTGCGCCCTAACCATCCGCTGTTGCAGGAAACCATCACGTTAAGTCGGGTAATGGAGTGGCCGGTGGTGGTTTCGCCAAAAGGAACCGCGCCTCGCCAGCACGCAGAAGCATTGTTGCAAAGTCAGGGTTGTAAAATGCCGCCAGGCTGCATTGAAACGCTGTCAGCATCGCTTTCCCGCCAGCTGACGGTTGATTACGACTATGTGTGGTTTGTCCCTTCAGGCGCGGTTAGAGAGGATTTACGCCAGGCGACGCTGGTGTCGTTGCCGATACCTACCCATGGTGCGGGTGAACCCATCGGTATTCTTACCCGTGTCGATGTGCAACTCTCTCAGGCCGCGCAGATCCTCATCGCCGCAATACGCAAAACCGTACCGTTTTGATGCCAAATATTAAGGGACCATCAGGTCCCTTAATTTATTGTTAAAACGTTTCCCAGTTATCGCCACTGGCCGTTGCCGTCTGCGGACGCGAATGGTCAGGCGTAGTGGTTACGGGAGGGCGTTTAATTGCACTCGTTCCCGTTAAGCGAAATGTACCTACGGCTTCCGTTAAGCGCGCCGCCTGCTCTTCGAGAGAGGCCGCCGCAGCCGATGCTTCTTCAACCAGCGAGGCATTTTGCTGCGTCACCTTATCCATTTCTGATATCGCCTGGCTCACCTGTACGATACCTCGGCTCTGCTCATCAGAAGCCGCCGCGATTTCCAGCATGATATCGGTCACGCGTTTTACCGCATCGACAATATCCGTCATCGTATTGCCCGCCGCGACGACTTCTCCGGAGCCCTGGTCAATCAGTCGGACCGATTCGCTGATCAATCCTTCAATCTCTTTTGCCGCCTGAGCGCTGCGGCTTGCCAACGTACGGACTTCACTGGCGACCACGGCAAATCCACGCCCCTGCTCTCCTGCCCGCGCCGCCTCAACCGCCGCGTTCAGCGCCAGGATATTGGTCTGGAAAGCAATGCTATTAATCACGGCTGTGATTTCGGAGATTTTCTTCGAGCTCGTTGAGATATTGCCCATGGTTTTCACCACGCCAGAAACCATCTGACCGCCCCGACTGGCCTTACCGGACGCATCTTCCGCCAGCTTACTTGCGTGATGCGCGTTGTCGGCGTTTTGCTTCACCGTGGCGGTCAGCTCTTCCATGCTGGCTGCCGTTTGTTCAATCGCTGCGGCCTGTTGTTCAGTACGTGAAGACAAATCGGTATTACCCGCCGAAATCTCACTGGTACCGCGGTATATTTCTTCCGCACCCTGACGTACCGTACCCACCGTTTTCCCCAACGATCGTTGCATTGTCTGCAGATGGCGGCTCAGGCGACCAATTTCGCTGCGCCCGGTCGGTTCATCTTGCATGGTCAGATCGCCCGCGGAAATTTGCTCAATACGCTTGGCCGCGCGTAACAGAGGGTGAATGACGGTACGACGCAGAACAATGAACGTCATCACGGTCAGCGCCAGCGCAAGAACGAATGCACCCAGCATAAAAGCCATGCCGAGCTGTGTACGCTGGTGCGCCTGTTCGCTTAACTGGTTCGCCCTTGCGGTACGAATGTCGATCGCTTTTAACAACACCTTGTTGTAAGCAGAGTCCAGCGGTCTGGCCTGTTCATTTTCATGGTTGATGATCGCTTCAAACATGCCGTTTTTAGCGTACTTCAACATAGGCTGTAAGCCGTCGATATAGGCTTTGAAGCTGGCGCTCAGTTCAGCATCTAACGCTTCATCGGCAGACGTTTTTACCGCGCGTGACATATAAGCATTGAAACCGTCCTGCGACTGCTTGATCCGTTTTTCGGCCTCGGCAATATTGGCCTTCATGTCATCCATTTCGGCAATACGGCTCGCCGCGCCGGCGTGGATCATGTTGATACGTGCGGTACGTAAATGGTTAGAGCTGTTAGATAACCCCATCCTGACCTGAATCTCATCGGTCACGTCGCGCTGATCGCGATCGGCCTGCATAAGAAAATAGCTTGCCAGTCCGGAACTTAAGGCGAACAGCAGAAGGATGCCACCGAGAATGGAGGAAAACAGCGGAACCAGCCGGATTTGATGCAGAAAGCCCAGTTTATGCTGGGCTTGCATCGATGTAGTGTTGTCCATGACCGTCGACTCTCTTGTAGGGTTTATGCGTGAAAACACGCCCGTTAGATAGTCATCGGCAATCCGGGAAGTTTACTTACCGTGAAAAGCGCCGGATTCGTCACACTTTCACAACATAATTCTAAAAAATTCAGGAAAGTGCCAGCGGTTAAATCCGCTGGCCAATGAATCAGTTATCGCCAAAGTGGATAACGGTACGGATGGACTTACCCTGATGCATTAAATCGAACGCTTCGTTAATCTGCTCCAGCGGTAAACGGTGGGTAATAAAGGGATCCAACTGAATTTTCCCGCTCATTGCTTCTTCAACCATGCCAGGAAGTTGAGTACGCCCTTTCACGCCGCCAAATGCGGAACCGCGCCAGACGCGCCCGGTAACCAGTTGGAACGGACGCGTTTTGATCTCTTGCCCTGCTCCTGCCACGCCAATGATGATGCTTTCACCCCATCCTTTATGGCAACATTCCAGTGCCGCGCGCATCACGTTAACGTTGCCGATACATTCAAAGCTAAAATCCACGCCGCCATCGGTCAGCTCAACGATCACATCCTGAATCGGTTTGTCGTAATCCTTCGGGTTGATGAAATCAGTCGCGCCCATTTCACCTGCCAGCTTAAATTTTTCCGGATTGGTATCAACGGCCAGAATACGCCCGGCTTTCGCCTGCACCGCGCCCTGAATTACCGCCAGACCAATACCGCCCAGACCAAATACGGCGACGGTGTCGCCTTCTTTCACTTTTGCGGTGTTATGGACTGCTCCGATACCGGTGGTCACGCCACAACCCAGCAGACACACTTTGTCCAGCGGGGCCTGCGGGTTAACCTTCGCCAGAGAGATCTCCGCGCAAACGGTGTATTCGCTGAAGGTGCTGGTGCCCATATAGTGATAAATCGGCTCACCGTTATACGAGAAGCGCGTTGTGCCATCCGGCATCAGACCTTTGCCCTGGGTCGCACGTACGGCCTGGCACAAGTTGGTTTTACCCGATTTACAGAACTTACACTCGCCGCACTCTGCGGTGTACAGCGGGATCACATGATCGCCCGGCTTCAGACTGGTGACGCCTTCGCCTACTTCAACCACAATGCCGCCACCTTCATGGCCAAGTACCGCCGGGAATACGCCTTCCGGATCGTCGCCAGAGAGCGTAAAGGCGTCGGTGTGGCACACGCCGGTATGGGTAATTTTAACCAGCACTTCACCTTTCTTTGGCGGTGCGACGTCGATTTCGACAATTTTTAACGGTTGGCCGGGGCCGAATGCAACTGCTGCACGTGATTTCATTTGTCTCTTCCCATTATTGCGAGGTGATGATGTTATTTTAGATAAGCACGCAGAAGATGGCCGATTTCAGCCATGCGCACGGCACGCTGGTCTGGCGTTGTTTCTCCGCTGACCAGCTCGTCTTTCAGATGGATCTCAACCATTTCGCCCATCAGGCCATTGGATGCACCGCGCACGGCGGCAATTTGCTGCAGGATTGCCAGACACGGTTCGCCAGATTCCAGTGCACGCTCAAGCGCATCAACTTGACCGCGAATACGGCGTACACGGGTGAGAATGCGTTTCTTGTCTTCAGGTGAATGCGGCATACGCCCTCCAGATACTATAGGGTGGTATACTATCAGATTTGTTATTTGGCTGTAAAATATATGATTTATTTAATATCAGTAGATTAGGTTAAGTCACTTTCAGCCATGTGTGAACATATGCAGCCTTTCGGTGCCCCATACGTGCCCTCAAGGGTGCTGCTCGATCCATACAATGCCCTTTTTATTCCAGCATTTTCAAAGTCGATACCAACTTATATGCAAGACGAGGCAGGATTTAAGAATGGCATTGCTTTATTTTCTCTGCAATGAAAGTATCACCATCAGATTCTTAACACGTTTAACTAGCCAATTTAATTTTTTATACAATAAACAATTAAATAACAACATTCATTAATAATCATCTGCATGAATAGTATTTGGCTTTATATTTCCTTCCGTGTACATTCCAGAAATATCAACTCAACCCTATACCCTTAACCGTCCAAAGAGCCAGCATGATAATTTTATTTGTTTTCGCACTATTAACTATTACCGTTATAATTCATACGTTTTGGATGTTATGGGTAATGGAAAAACTACGTATAAATAAAAAATCAACATTTCACTTCATATTCAGAAATGTAATTGTTGTTGCAACTGCTCTTATGGCACACCTCGCAGAAGCTGGCGTTTTTGCAATTTTTTACATAATTTCTGGTGCGCTGGAAAACTGGGAGTCAGCCAGTTACTTCTCTCTCGTAAGCTATGCAACTCTTGGCTATGGTGATGTGACATTACCGGCAGAATGGCGATTGATTGGCGCAGCTGAAGGGCTTGTCGGTGCCCTCATGGTAGGCTGGTCCGTAGCCGTACTGGTGGTGTTTCTTCAGCAATTAAAATTCATGTTTAAAAAATAATAAAGTGACAATTTGAATGTGCGGTTCGGCGATCTGACAGAAACACGGTGGCGTAGCATCTCGTGAAGCCCCTGTCGGATCGCCAGAAACAAAATGACTATTGATGATTATTATCATATTAGTTTGAACAACACCCTGATTGGTTTTAACTGTGTCAGATGCACCCAAAGATTATGTAAATTAATAAGGCCTGCCTGAGCCAGTATTGCTAGGGTGATCATCAATGTGGACGCGGTAATCACAAGCATCAAACGACTAATATTTTTCTGGATCCTGATCTGCTGCTTTTCCCGTTTATCTTCAGATTCCCATGAAACAATTGTTGAAATAGCCTTGCCTTGTATATAATATTTTTCATTACTAAATCTGACATCCTCTGTAATTACAAGTGACTGGAGCAGTAGAAAGACCTTCCTCCTGAAATCTTCATTCTTGATATGTTTATACCAAAGCGTCCCGTACAATAGATCAATAACCTTATCACATGTCACTCCAGTGTGAGTTTTCTCTGGCGATTGATGTACATATTCGTTCACCAGCATCTGTAGCAACATTATACGATCAAGTCCATTCAACGCCTTGTTACTGGCGAATGAAGAAAAGAGATTGCTTTTTGCTCTCGCCAGAGCATTTTTTGCATAAGCAATACGCGTAAAATAATTTATTGCAAAAAGAAAAATCGAATCAAACCTTAACGGACCTTGCTTTCTCCAATGAATAATCTCAACATTCATTTTTTCAATATCATTGAGTGGAAGGTTTATTTTCTCCATATAGGCGTGCTGCTCAGCATGCCATTTTTCAAGCACAACATTTTTGCCTCTTAGATTCACAAGCTGATATTTTTCTTGTTTTACATCCGAAAAATAAACACCATAGCAATTATATACTTGATCATCCACATGATTTTTCAGAGTAAACCGTGGCAGAAAATAACGCCATAATCTACCTTTAGCTCTCGAAACTAAGGATTCTATGAACATAATTACGCTCTAACATCTTTAATTTGTCACAGTTAATGATAGTTCACTGTGCGAATAAAAAAGCCCTCCCCATTCAATAATGAGGAGGGCTTTTGTACACCGATTTAGTGCTTATCAGTAATCTCAACAACGACATGGCGATCTGGAGCAAGGCAATTAATCAGCTGCTGTCCGGTCTGCCCATCACAACTGGATCCCGTGACAGAATCACTCGAACCATGTCCTTGTGCAGTAATATTTGCAGCTGGCATGCCTAACGCGACTAATTCATCGGCAACAGCCTGCGCGCGCTGGGCTGACAGTTGCTGGTTATAATCAGCGGCTCCGGTGCGATCGCTATAGCCAATAACAACGGTCGCTTTGTCTTTGGCCGGTTGCAGACCGGGATTTCGGTATAACTGCGCAATCGCCGCTTTCCCTTCTGGGGTTAATGCTGCTGAATCATAACCAAACATCACATCAGATTTTAAGTTAAAACGCTGAGGTTCAGGCGCAGGAGTTGCGGCAACTGCCGGTGCAGGCGTAACCTCCGCGTCGTCATGCTGGCCAAAGCGATATGACAACCCAGCGGTAACGGAACTAACATCGCTTGATACGCCAATCTGGTTTTCATTACCCACATTGCTCACCCATTGATATTCCACGCGGCCAGCCCAGTTCTTGTTAAAGGCATATTCCGTACCAACAGCCACAACCGGACGCACACCGGTATCAAAGCGGTTATTGCCTTTAATATCTGACTCCGCGCGATATCCCATTGCCCCTGCACGGCCGTAGAGATCCCAATTATCTGTCAGACCATAACTTGCCTTCAGAGATAATTGCAGGCCCTGACTTTTCATTTGAGAACCAGATGCGCCATTTTTACCGTTGAATTGCATGTTGCCTAAATAGTCATAACCGCCTTCAACTGCCAGCCATGGAGTAATCTGATAGCCTGTAAATACACCACCACCGACGTTATCGCTATCAAAACCGACATCACCATATTTATTACCATTAGCCCCCGTTTGCTGGCTTGCGCTGGTATCAAAGTAATGCGACCAACCAAATTTCCCACCAGCATACCAGGTTCCCGCATCCGCTGCGGCAAATGCCGTAGTCGCGGTCAGTGCATTTGCAATAATGAGTGTAATAAGCGTCTTTTTCATAAATTTCCTATTATAGACTTGCCGTTTGTCAGTTAGTTATCTGTTAGTCGGCGCTACAATAAGATTTTTAATGAAGGCTGATAATCGTTTTTTTATTTATTTCTGGACAGTTTTAGAATCGCTCTGGACGCTTATTTACGATAACAATGACTATCCCACCCGCAGTAAATCGCTATATCTCGTTGTATAACGTGGTGAAAGCATATCTCGCTTCATAGCCCACGGTTGTTGTATACCTTGTCCGGCAAAATAGAGCGTTCCTTTACCTTTTTCAGCATTGAGCGTATCCAGAACGGCCATCAGCTTATCGCTGTTATGCCGTGGGGCGTTGTCATCAAACAGATTCAACTGCGCAACGCCAGAACTAAAAAAATCGCCCAGCATGACCCCTGCTTTTTGATAACGCAGCCCCTCCCGCCATATTGCGTCCAGACTACGTGTGGCCGCCCTTATAATTTCCCGACTATCCTGGGTTGGTGTCAGCAGTTTTATCGATGCGCTGTTACCGTAATACGGTTCATTCAGGGAAAATGGGCTGGTTTTGATAAACGTAGAGATAAACCGGCAGAACTGGTGCTCTCTGCGTAATTTTTCCGCAGCACGTGCAGCATAGGTACAAATAGCCTCTCTCATCGCATTGTAATCCGTGAGTTTTTCACCAAACGATCTTGAACAAATGATCTCCTGCTTAACTGGCGCAAACTCTTCCAACGCCAGGCACGGTTCACCGCGCAATTCCCGCACAGTGCGCTCAAGCACAACGTTGAAATGTTTGCGGATAAAGCGAATATCGGTATCCGCTAGGTCGCAGACCGTTTTAATGCCCATAGCGTCCAGTTTTTTACTGATACGGCGTCCGACACCCCAGACTTCATCAACCGGGAGCGCAGCCATCAGCTTACGCTGACGCTCAATATTCGAGAGATCCACCACCCCGTCAGTCTGTTCCTGCCACTTTTTGGCAGCATGGTTCGCCAGCTTGGCCAGGGTTTTGGTCTGGGCGATACCGACCCCAACCGTGAGGCGCGTTTTCTGTAAAATGGTTTCTCTGATTTCACGACCAAAATCTGTAAGATCCCTGCAGTTTCGCACGCCAGTTAAATCACAAAAGGCTTCATCGATACTGTACATTTCCACGCGCGGAGACAGCTCCTCCAGAATCGACATTACCCTGCTGCTCATATCCGCATACAGCTCGTAGTTCGAACTAAAGCAGAACACGCCGCAGCGCCTGAACAGATCTTTCTGTTTGAAGTATGGTGCTCCCATATTGACGCCAAGCGCCTTCGCTTCCGCGCTGCTGGCAATGACGCAGCCATCATTATTTGAAAGAACAACAACGGGTTTACCTTTCAGGTCCGGTCGGAATGCCGATTCACAACTGGCATAAAACGAATTAACATCCACCAGCGCAAACATGATCAGCCCGCGGATTTAATGATAAATGTCACCACGCCAAATATATCCAGCGTGTCCTCGCTGCCGATCATGATCGGTGCGTAGGCGCTGTTCTCTGGCTTCAACATCACCACCGGATGCAATTGCAGGCGCTTAACGGTGAATTCGCCTTCAATAGCAGCAATCACAATGTCTCCGTGGGCCGCTTTTCTGGCACTGTCGACTACCAACAAGTCGCCAGCACCGATCCCTGCCCCCATCATGGAGTCGCCAGACGATTTTACAAAATAGGTTGCGCTGGGATGCTGCACCAACAGGTCGTTAAGATCGATACGTTTCTCAACGTAATCCTGCGCCGGAGAAGGAAAACCGCAGGGCACGAGATCGCTAAATAGCGGGAAGTTTTTGATTTCGGGATGTTCAACTGGCTGGAAAAACAACATAATAATCTGCCTCTCATATAACTGTATTTATATACAGTAGTTTTAATGAGGACAGTGATCAAGTGACAGACGTGGCTAACTGAGCGTTGTTTAATCATCTTGCCGGTAAGCGTTTATGCTATCTGGAAAAATAATTTTTGGTTTTATTCCACAGAAGAAAGTACAAATTTTCGCGACATGTACTCAGCCGGAATGATAACGACTACGGCGCCCTGAAAGCGCGTATAGTGGCGTACTAAAATCATTAAAACGGACACATTATGACCACCGCAGGGAAAAATCATCCGCTGGCCATTGGCGGCCTCATCACCTTAACGCTCATCTGGAGCTACAGCTGGATCGCGATGAAACAGGTCACGCACTACATCGGCGCGTTCGACTTCACCGCACTACGCTGTTCTTTTGGCGCATTATTGTTATTCATCGTTCTGTTACTGCGTGGCCGAGGAATGCGCCCGACACCTTTCGGCTATACGTTAGCGATCGCCTTGCTACAAACATGCGGCATGGTTGGATTATCACAATGGGCGCTAGTCAGCGGCGGTGCAGGTAAAGTAGCCATACTGAGTTATACCATGCCATTCTGGGTGGTGATTATGGCCGCCATTTTCCTCGGTGAACGCATGCGGCGTTTACAGTATTTCGCCATTGCCGTGGCGGCAGCGGGATTATTGCTGGTTTTACAGCCATGGCAACTGAACTTTGCCTCAATGCAGAGCGCGCTACTGGCGATCCTTTCTGGGATCAGTTGGGGGGCCAGCGCGATTGTCGCCAAGCGAATGTATACCCGCCATCCGAATATCGATCTGTTAGCGTTGACCGCATGGCAGATGCTGTATGCCGCGCTGGTGATGAGCCTGGTGGCCTGGCTGGTTCCACAGCGAGATCCAGACTGGCAACCTGTCGTTTTCTGGGCATTAGCTTATAGCGCCGTGCTGGCGACGGCGCTGGCATGGAGTTTATGGCTGTTTGTGTTGCGTAACTTACCAGCCAGTATTGCCAGCTTAAGTACGCTGGCGGTACCTGTCTGTGGCGTTCTGTTTTCCTGGTGGTTGCTGGGTGAAGAGCCTGGCGTTGTTGAAGGCTGCGGTATTGTGCTGATTGTTGTTGCGCTGGCTATCGTCAGCCTGAAAAAACGCGTCTCCCAGGTTCAAAGCGTACGAAAAGCACCACCCTGCGAAAATTAATCGGCTAAAAAAATGCCCCGCATTTGCGGGGCATTACCTCAGGAGCGTTTACGCGGCATCATGCGCAACAGCGTATTATCCTTCCAGAAATAGTGATGCATCAGGGCGGCAACGGCATGCAGACCAATAACAAAATAACCCAGGTTTGCCAGCGTCACGTGCCAGGACTTCAGCATATCCACTAAATCAAAGTTAGCCTCTGCCGCATGCGGCATAACGATGCCGAATGCAATCCACGGATTACCCCGGTTGTACATCATCACCAGCCCAATAATAGGCAGCACAATAAACAACAGATAGATAACCAGATGCCCCAGATGCGCCATGCCGGTCATCATTGGCTTTGGTTTTGGCACAATCGGCGGTGCCGGATATTTCAGCCTGACCAGCAGACGCGCCACCATCAGCGTTAATATCGTGATACCACAGGATACGTGCACCATGTTGAATAAGGGACGATAGCTGCGCGGGAAAAATCCGCGAAACTCCATGGCGCTATAGGCCACAATAACTAACAAAAAGACCAGCCAGTGAATACCGATTTGCAGGCCAGAATACTTATTCCCCATAACACTTCCTGAATAAAAACAATAATGCGTCAACATAACGGGCTTTTGTTAAAAATTCATTAACTTTTGTTCACCCATTTTCAGTCGCTTACGCTTAACCGCAAGAACCGCTATTGCCGAGGATGCCTGTCTGGACTAAGCCTGGTAAGGAAAATATGTCGTACCGCCTCATCCTGACAGGAGAAAACCATGAGTAAAATTGGCATTAACGGTTTTGGTCGTATCGGCCGTCTGGTATTGCGTCGGCTACTGGAAGTCAAAAGCAACGTGGAGGTTGTGGCCATTAATGACCTCACCTCGCCCAAAATTCTCGCCTATCTGTTAAAGCACGATTCAAACTACGGCCCGTTTCCCTGGAGCATCGACTTTACCGAAGACGCGCTGATTGTCGACGGTAAAAAAATCGCGGTTTACGCAGAAAAAGAGGCCAAAAATATCCCGTGGAAAACCACTGGCGCTGAGATAATCATCGAATGCACCGGTTTTTATACCTCGACAGAAAAAGCCAACGCGCACCTGGATGCAGGTGCCAAAAAAGTGCTGATATCCGCCCCGGCTGGCGACATGAAGACCATTGTCTTTAACGTCAACGACGACACAATGGATGCGAACGATCGGGTTATCTCGGTCGCATCGTGCACCACCAACTGCCTGGCACCGATGGCGAAAGCGCTGCACGATAGCTTCGGTATTCAGCTTGGCACTATGACCACCATCCACGCCTACACGGGAACGCAGTCGCTAGTTGATGGTCCACGCGGGAAAGATCTGCGCGCCTCGCGGGCAGCAGCAGAGAACATCATTCCCCATACCACTGGTGCCGCCAAGGCCATTGGTCTGGTTATTCCGGCGTTGAGCGGAAAATTAAAAGGCCATGCCCAGCGTGTTCCGGTGAAAACAGGATCTGTCACGGAACTGGTATCGATATTGGGGAAAAAAGTCACTGCTGAAGAGGTCAACAACGCGCTGAAAAAAGCCACGCAAAATAATGAGTCGTTTGGTTATACCGACGAGGAAATCGTCTCGTCAGATGTCATTGGCTCGCATTTCGGTTCGGTATTTGATGCAACACAAACCGAGATTACCGAAGTGGGCGATCTGCAACTGGTAAAAATTGTCGCCTGGTACGATAACGAATACGGTTTTGTCACCCAGCTTATTCGTACGCTGGATAAATTTATCAAGCTCTAATGTTCTGGCGGAGGCCTGCCTCCGCCCTCTTTCATTTCCCGCGAATTCAATACGTTGTGAGTCTCTCCCCGTTTTCAATTCACTGACTGTGCTATAGCTAACCTTTGCCACTGAGGGAGCATAGTAATGGAAGCACTGAGTCGTGAAACGTTAGAAAACATGATGGAGCAAGCCGTTGCCCACGCAACCACCGTCTCATTCTGGCCGCAGAGTGAAGCCCCCGGAGCAAAAAACAGCGATGCGGTCTTTACGCCAGAACCCCGACATACAGGAACATCTCAGTATGATCGTGCTGTCACCGGTATTCGCGCCCCGGAAATTACCGTTTATGCCCCCGAAAAACCTAACGGCGTAGGGATCCTTGTTACACCGGGAGGTTCTTACCGTCGCGTGGTGATGGATAAAGAAGGCAGCGTACTGGCACCATTCTTTAACGCCCGCGGTTATACCCTGTTTGTGATGACCTACCGCATGCCGGGTGATGGCCATGAGGAAGGTGCAAACGCGCCGCTGGCCGATGCCCAGCGCGCCATGCGCTACATTCGCGCCAACGCCCATGAATGGAAAATTAACCCTGATCGTATCGGTGTGTTGGGCTTCTCTTCCGGTGGTCACGTAGCCGCCAGTCTGGGAACCCGGTTTGCCGAACCGGTTTATACACCGATTGATAGCATAGACGAGCAACCAACGCGTCCTGCGTTCATGGCGTTGGTCTACCCGGTGATTACTCTGCGTGAAGACATCGGCCACCCGGGCTCTCGTCTTGAGCTGGTTGGCGCTACGCCCGAAAAGGAAGATCTGCGCCACTATTCTCTGGAAGATCGAGTGGATAACACGACACCGCCGACATTCCTGCTACACGCCATCGACGATCCGGCGGTGAAAGTAGAAAACAGCCTGGTTTTCTTTAATTCGCTACGTGGGCTGGGCGTTCCGGTCGAAATGCATCTGTTTGAACGCGGTAAGCACGGATTTGGTATTCGCGATGCGCAAGGGTTACCGCTGGCCATCTGGCCTGAAATGATGATGAACTGGATCGCCACCAAAGTGTGAGAATTGCGCCGGGTGGCGTACAGGCTCACCCGGCGAAAAACTTAAGACTGCAAATACACTACCTGTGTTTGCAGGTATTCATTCAGACCGTGTTTACCATCTGCCCCGCCAATCCCGGACTTGCGCCAGCCAGCGTGGAAGCCCTGCATCGCCTCGAAGTTTTCGCGATTAATATAGGTTTCGCCAAACTTCAGCCCCTTAATCACCTTCATTGCCGTATTCAGATTCTGCGTATAGATCGATGAGGTCAGTCCGTAGTCGCTGTCATTGGCCATCGTCAACGCCTGTTCCAGCGTATCAAATGCCACCACCGGCAGCACCGGACCAAACGTCTCCTCGTGCATAATCGCCATATCCTGGCGCACGTCTAACAGTAATGTCGGCGGATAGTAATAACCTTTACCAGCAACGGCTTTACCACCCAGCACCACACGGGCGCCTTCCTGCACCGCTCGCTCGACTTTTTGCTCTACACGCGCCAGCGCAGCGGCATTAATCAGCGGCCCCATCGCAATGTCATTGCGTTCGGCCGGATTGCCAAACTGCACGGCTTTCATCGCCTCACCCAGACGATTAACGAACTGGTCATAGATACCTTTCTGAACGTATACGCGCTCGGCACAGTTGCATACCTGTCCGGTATTGATCACCCGCGAGTCAACAATAGCCTTCACCGCCAGCTCAAGGTCAGCATCGTCCATCACGATAGCCGGGGCCTTGCCACCCAACTCCAGACAAACTTTGGTGATGTTTTTGGCCGCTGCGGCCATAATTTTCTCACCCGCACCGACGCTACCGGTCATGCTCACCATGGCGACCTTCGGGTTTCCGGCCAGCTCCTGCCCGACCGTTTCACCGCGTCCCAGCACCAGGTTAAAGACTCCGCGCGGTAAACCAATGTCATCAACAATTTTGGCAAAGGCGATGGCGTTATTCGGTGTGAATTCACTCGGCTTAATGACGATGGTATTTCCCGTCAGCAAGGCGGGGGCCAGTTTGCGGGCAATCAGGAAAAACGGGAAGTTCCACGGCAGAATGCCCGTCGTCACGCCCAGTGCACGCTTAAACAGCAATATATTCTCACCTGGGCGATCGCTTTGCAGGATCTCGCCTTCATAGCGACGCGCCCACTCCGCCATGTAATCGATATAGTCAGCGGTAAACGCGACTTCAACGTCAGCCAGTTGTTGAATTTTTCCACCTTCCGCCACAATCAACGCGCTGATTTCATCGGCTCGCTGGCGGATACCTGTAGAAATTTTGCGTAACCAGTTTGCCCGTTCAATGGCAGGCAACGCTTCCCATTGCGGCTGAGCGCGATCCGCGGCATCGATCGCTTTACGCGCATCTTCGGCACGCCCATCGGGAATACGCGAGATAATCTCTTCCGTGGCCGGATTGACGACATCAATCCAGGCGTCATCGTGCCAGGTCACAAACTGCCCATCGATATACATAGGATGTTGTACGGGTACTGACATGCGGCTCTCCTGTGATTGATTTGTTTTTAACAAGTAAAACTATTGTTAATTAATATCAATCATGCATGACGCATTATCGCTGGAGTGGCGGTTCTGTGAACTGCTTCATAAAAGCGTCTGGAAAAGTAAGAATAAAGAGAAAAACCAGGTGGGATTTCTGCCCGTTTGCCGTAAAACACCGACAAACGGGCAGCAAGAATTACAGAGAACGGCTCTCCAGTAAGTCGGTCAACGCGGTATCATTTTTTAGCTGCTGCCAGGCTTGCTCGACGTCCTGGGGTATATCAACATGTACGATAAAATCGTGTCCACAGGGCCCGTAGCCGGTTGCATCATCACGCAGGCGCGGAAGTTCACCGGTAATGAGAGAAAGATAGCGTTCTACCGACCACAGACCTTCTGCGGCGGGCACAAAATCCACGCCGTCGTGCTGTTGGGCCAGTTCAGGGATGAAACCAGGGAAACTCAACCAGCGCGGCGCATGCGACTCATCGCGGGTGACGCGCTGAAACGTGGCCATTGTGCGGCGTTGCATCGTGGGATCCTGCACCACAATGACGGTATGAATACTTTCTGCCGCCTGATTCAGTAATGCACAGCTAAACCGGGCATTCTCACCGCAGTTTGTCGACTGATCTTCCACCCAAATTTTCTCACCCGGAATTTGCCAGAACTGGTGAGCAATATCGGCAAGGATCGCCGCTTCCGCGCGTCCGGTAGTACGAATGATGCTATAACGCGGATGCTGGGCAATCGCATCATACAGAAAGCGCGTGGAATGACCGATACCACCGCTAATCAGCAAGGGAACCTGTTGCTCTTTCGCGATCCGACAGGCGGCGTCGATGGTAGGAATAACCGCGTTCCCTGCCAGAATCACGCAATCTGACTGAACGGTGATATTCCCCGTAAAATCATTCTGCGCTAGCCATCGCCCTACGGTATTGATAGCCGCAAGGGTGGTTGCGGAAAGTGTCGGAAACTGACTCATATTGATGACTCCTGGTGTTTATCTTTACCGGGTACAGATGCCGGGTGGCGGCTACACCTCATCCGGCCTACGGCCCTGCACCGATTTATCCCGAAATCTGCTCCATCGCCTGCAGAATACGTTTATCGGAGATCGGATACGGCGTACCAAGCTGCTGGGCAAAATAGCTGACGCGCAGCTCTTCTATCATCCAGCGGATCTCTTTGACATCGGCATCTTGACGGCGCGCGGGAGGCAGTTTATTGAACCACTGCTGCCAGGCCTGCTGCACACTGTCCACTTTCAGCATCTGTGCACGGTCACGGTGCGGATCGATAGCCAGTTTTTCCAGACGTTTTTCAATAGCCTGCAAATAACGCAACGTATCGCCCAAGCGTTTGAAACCATTGCCGGTAACAAACCCGCGATACACCAGTCCGCCCATTTGCGATTTGATATCCGCGAGACCCAGCGCCATGGTCATATCCACGCGCCCTTTCAGACGTTTATTGATATTAAACACTGCGGTCAGGATCTGTTCGACCTGCTTCGCAATCTCCACCACCGTATCGTTCAGTTCAGCCCGCACTTTCTCATGCAGCGCGGTAAAGCCTTCTTCAGTCCACACCGGGCCACCGTTGGCGTCAATTAACTGATCCACACCGCAGGAGATACAGTCGTCAATCAAATCCAGAACTTTACCGTATGGGTTAAAGTACAGCCCCAGCTTGGCTTTATTGGGCAGCTTCTCATGCAAATATTTGATTGGCGAAGGAATATTCAGCAGCAACAGGCGGCGTAAACCGCACCACATCGCCTGCTGTTGTTCCAACGGATTATCAAACAGTTTGATGGCAACGCTGTCACGCTCATCGACCAGCGCCGGCCACGCTTTCACCTTATAGTTACCGCGTTTTTGTTCGTAACTTTCCGGAAGCTGACCGAAGCTCCAGATGTGCAACCCACTCTGTTCAATGCCGTCATCGGCCACCGCAGACAATGTTTCCTGAACTTTACCCTTCAGCGCATCCTTCAAATCTTGCAGCGAACGTCCTTCCTGTAGCTTCTTATTTTTATCATCCACCACCCGGAAGGTGATTTTTAGGTGATCGGGCACCTGATCCCAGTGCCAGTCTTCACGGTCAACGGTAACGCCGGTCATGCGGCGCAGTTCACGCTCCAGCGAGTCCAGCAGCGGCAGTTCCAGCGGTGTGACGCGGCCTAAAAACGCTTCCGCATAGTTCGGCGCGGGCACAAAGTTGCGTCGTACCGGTTTTGGCAACGACTTAATCAGGGCGATCACCAGTTCGCGGCGCAGCCCCGGGATTTGCCATTCAAAACCGCTCTCTTCGATCTGATTAAGCAGCGGGAGTGGAATATGTACGGTCACACCGTCCGCATCGGCTCCAGGTTCGAACTGGTAGCTCAGGCGCAGCTTAAGGTTACCCTGATGCCAGAAGTTCGGATAATCCAGCTTACTGATTTTCTCCGCACCCTCTTTGATAAGCATGCTCTTTTCAAAGTTGAGCAGATCCGGCGTTTCACGGCTGACCTTTTTCCACCAGCTATCAAAGTGACGAGCAGAAACCACGTCATGGCTGATGCGTTGGTCGTAAAACTCAAACAGCGTCTCATCATCGACCAGAATGTCGCGACGGCGTGATTTGTGCTCTAACTCTTCCACTTCAGCCCGTAACTTCAGATTGTCACGGAAAAACGCATGGCGCGTTTGCCAGTCGCCTTCCACCAGCGCATGACGAATGAACAGTTCACGTGACAGCGCCGGGTCGATCTGGCTGTAGTTCACCTTACGGGCGGCAACAATCGGTAAGCCGTAGACGGTGACCTTTTCTGTCGCCATGACCGCGCCCTGCGCGCGTTCCCAGTGCGGTTCACTGTACGAACGTTTGATCAGATGCTGGGCTACCGGTTCCACCCATTCGGGATCGATACGCGCGGCAATACGTCCCCACAGGCGACTGGTTTCCACCAGCTCTGCCACCATCGTCCACTTCGGTGGTTTTTTGAATAAACCTGAACCCGGGAAGATCGAGAAGCGAGCGTTACGCGCCCCGGTAAACTCCTGTTTATCGGTATCTTTCATCCCGATGTGCGACAGTAAACCGGTCAGCAACGCGACGTGGATCTCCCGATATTCAGCGTGTTCGCTGTTGACCGGAATACCCAACTCTTTCACCACCTGGCGCAGTTGCGTGTAGATATCCTGCCACTCACGCACGCGCAGGTAGTTCAGAAAATCAAGTTTGCACTGGCGACGGAACTGGTTTGACGACAGCGCTTTTTGCTGCTCGCCGAGATAGTTCCACAGGTTCACAAATGCAAGAAAATCAGACTCTTTGTCGTGGAAACGGCGATGCTTCTCATCGGATGCCTGCTGCTTGTCCATTGGACGCTCGCGCGGATCCTGAATGGACAGCGCCGAGGTGATGATCATCGCTTCGCGCACACAACCATGTTTTTGTGCTTCCAGCACCATTCGCGCCAGCCGTGGGTCCACCGGAAGTTGCGACAGCTGACGGCCCAACGGCGTTAACTTGTATGCGGTTGCCTGTTCGTCGGTGGTTATCGCCCCCAACTCTTCGAGCAGGCGCACACCGTCCTGAATATTGCGCTTATCCGGCGCTTCAACAAACGGGAACGCCGCGATATCGCCCAGACCCAACGCGGTCATCTGCAAAATAACGGATGCCAGGTTGGTACGCAGGATCTCCGGGTCGGTAAACTCCGGACGCGACAGGAAATCGTCTTCGGAATACAGACGAATACAGATCCCTTCCGAAACACGACCGCAGCGGCCTTTACGCTGGTTAGCAGAGGCCTGCGACACCGGTTCAATCGGCAAGCGCTGAACTTTGGTGCGGTAACTGTAACGGCTGATACGCGCGGTGCCCGGGTCAATTACGTATTTGATTCCCGGAACGGTCAGCGACGTTTCCGCCACGTTGGTCGCC
This sequence comes from Citrobacter sp. B72, assembly GCF_016894305.1. Taxonomy (NCBI): domain Bacteria; kingdom Pseudomonadati; phylum Pseudomonadota; class Gammaproteobacteria; order Enterobacterales; family Enterobacteriaceae; genus Citrobacter; species Citrobacter sp. B72. The sequence goes on along the minus strand of NZ_CP069801.1, from coordinate 2,391,740 downwards.
AGCACGATACGGCGACCGCTGTGCGACTGGAACACGCGGTTCTGTTCGCTGTTTGAAAGACGCGCATACAGCGGTAGCACTTCGGTATGGCGCAAATCCAGCTTATTCAGCGCATCGGCGGTATCGCGAATTTCACGTTCGCCGCTCATGAAGATCAGAATGTCGCCTGGCCCTTCACGCCCCAGTTCATCTACGGCATCAAAAATTGCCTGCAGCTGGTCACGCTCAGTGTCATCTGCATCTTCAACAATTGGACGATAGCGCACTTCCACCGGATACGTTCGGCCGGAGACTTCGATAATCGGCGCGTTATTGAAATGCTTTGAAAAACGTTCAGGATCGATGGTCGCCGAAGTGATGATAATTTTTAGATCCGGGCGACGCGGTAGAAGTTCTTTCAGATAGCCGAGCAGAAAATCGATATTCAGACTGCGTTCATGCGCTTCATCGATGATAATGGTGTCGTACTGCATTAGCAGCCGATCCTGTTGGATTTCTGCCAGCAGGATACCGTCCGTCATCAGCTTGACCATGGTGTTATCACTTACATGATCGCTGAAACGTACCTTATAACCGATACAGCCGCCCGGCTCGGTCTGCAGTTCTTCCGCGATACGATTCGCCACAGTACGCGCCGCCAGACGGCGCGGCTGGGTATGGCCTATCAGCCCTTTTACCCCGCGCCCCAGTTCCATACATATTTTGGGTAACTGGGTGGTTTTCCCCGAACCGGTCTCACCGGCGACAATCACCACCTGATGGTCGCGGATTGCCTCCAGAATATCCTGTTTTTTCTGGCTGACGGGCAGGTTTTCCGGGTAGCGGATTTCCGGACGCGCCGCTTCACGCAGCACAACTTTACCGGCTGCCAGCTCAATCTCTTTCGCCATCTCCTGGTAAATGGCCTGTTGTGCATCAGGATTTTTAACCTTCTTCACACCGTGCAGGCGGCGGGAAAAACGCTGTCTGTCACGCAGCATCAGTGAGTCCAGCTGTTGCTGCAACATGTTGAAGGTTAATTTTTGTTGTTCTGTCATAGCGTTAAAAGGCAGTGCTCTGCCGGGTTAAATCTCTTTTAGATGATGGGTATAGAGTACCACATCGGCGCTTTTCATGTGTTGTTCAATAATTTCGAACATAGGATTCGATATATTGCGCTATCACTGCGACAGGATTGTGAATAAAGTGTCAACAAGCAACGGGGCACCACCCCTTCAAACACATAAAAGGAAACACCCATGAGCAAGGTATTAGTTCTTAAATCCAGTATTCTGGCAGGGTACTCTCAGTCTGGTCAGTTGTCTGATTATTTTGTTGAACAGTGGCGTGAAAAGCACTCTGCTGATGAAATCACTGTCCGTGACCTGGCTGCAAATCCTGTACCGGTACTGGACGGCGAACTGGTGGGTGCGATGCGCCCGAGCGATACACCGCTGACGCCGCGTCAGCAAGAAGCGCTGGCGCTGTCCGATGAGCTGATTGCTGAGCTGAAAGCGCATGATGTGATTGTTATCGCCGCGCCGATGTACAACTTCAACATCCCAACGCAGCTGAAAAACTACTTTGACCTGATTGCCCGTGCAGGTGTGACTTTCCGTTATACCGAGAAAGGCCCGGAAGGTCTGGTGACAGGTAAACGCGCGGTGGTGCTGACCAGCCGTGGTGGTATTCATAAAGACACACCAACCGACCTGATCACGCCGTACCTGAACGTATTCCTGGGCTTTATCGGCATCACCGACGTGAATGTTGTCTTTGCTGAAGGTATTGCTTACGGCCCGGAAGTGGCGTCTAAAGCACAGTCCGACGCGAAAGCCGCTATCGACAGCGTGGTAGCTGCCTGATAATTCCCCCCTCTCACCATCCGGTGGGAGGGTTTCTCCGACACTTACTTCTTTCCCTGCATCTGTATCTGTTTGCCGTGAATGCGATTAATATCACGCCAGATAGGTGCATAATCCCTGCATTTCGCCAGATTCTCTTCCCAACAATGAAGCAAAAACTGTTCAGGCTCCGCGACATCCCGGCTTAACAGCTTGAATACCCAACGATTCCAGACGTACCACTTGAGAAGCCACATGATTTCACCCTACGACGCGACCGGTGTTGGACTATACCAGCATCCATTTTATGCCGTGTGGCAACTATTGCGATGTCGATGAATAATCCAGCGTCGTGTCCCTCTGGCAGTGTGAAAAAGCGATTTACTCTTTTCTCAACCACTTACCATTTATACCCTGCACATACTCTCCCGGTTTAGCGCGAGCAACCAGCTTTTGCCCGGCCATTTTTGCCACTTCATCTGGCGGAATATTATTGCTCTCTGCCAGTTGCTGATAGCTGGCGTTGCGCGCTTTATTAATCTCACTCACCAGCGCCTGCGTTTCGGCATCGGTTTGCAATGCGACCAGATAGCCATTGAGCGTTTCCCCTACTCGCCCCTGAGTTCTGGCTTCATTCAGGGTCAATGCCCACGTATTGCTGCTGAGTAAACTTAGGACGACCAGCGCCACTGCAAACTGTTTTCTCATCATGACCTCAGAACAAATCGCTGCGCGATTTCAATAAACTTTCGACGTCTTTATCAACTTTGATATGGATCTCATGCTCGATTTTGACGTTCATATTAATGGTGATGGGCTCTTTTGGCGCAGCCACTTCGATTCTGGGAGTACATCCTACCAGCAGAGATGAAGTCAGCAGACCTAGCATGGCAGCTATCGTTTTCATTGTTGTTCCTCACATTCCTTGCCTTCCGGGCAATGGGTTTCCGGCAGCGCTGCATTTTGTTCAAGCCATGCCTGTAAATTGTCGCCAAAACGCAAACTGCGCCATAGCGTAAAGACGTTTTCCTCGTGGGTATAATTCAAATTAACCGTACCTACTTTGCCATCTACCCGACTATTGCCAGTCACGGTTGACTGCATGGTTAAGACACCGAGGTTATCCAGATTTATTTTCGTCCACGAATGGCTTATTTCCATATAACGCAGCCAGTTAATGGCCGCCCCCGCCGCCATGTTATCTTTGACGACCGCATCCGCTGTGTCCTTATCAATACGCAACGTCATCGGCCCTGGATTAGTCAACCAGCCGTCTTTAATGATCCATTTTTCGTTGTCCAGCCATAATGGCAACGCACCACTGACCGGGCCAGACATGGCGAACTGTTTGGGGTTAACCGCACTGATAAGCTCGCTGGAAGAGATATTCTGCACCCGCAATAAGGCCGGGTCGTGCTGCGGCATCCGCAGTTGCTGCATGATGATTTTGCCACCCAGCAGGTCGGCACTAACATCGCTCAACAGTAACGGGTTGTTTTCACTCCAGGGGTACGCCCCCTGCAGATCGGCGGCGATATTCTTCACCGTCACCTGATTCACCACTTCCGCAATACGCAGTGAAATAGGTCCACGCGTACCCAGTTGCCATGCGCCTTCACTAAACCGGAAAGGCAATACAAAATCGACACCGTTGATTTGGTTATCGGGCATCCAGGCGCTACCGCCTTTTAACACCCCATGACCGCCTGCTTCAAAGCCCTGCTCCGGGGCTGCCGAAAATGCGACCTGCGCATACAGATCACCTTCACGTAGCTTCATTTTCCAGTCAGGTGGAACCAGAGGTTGGAATACGGTGAGCGATTGTTTTGGCCACCAGGCCTGTCCGCGCAGGCGGATACCGTCCCAACGACCATTCAGCTGTACGGGCCCAATCGCCCCAGCGTGAAGCTGGCCTTTGAACTGGAAAATTGTCGGATCGCTACCTTCCACGCTGAACTTCAGCGTCGATGGTGGTAACACGCTTCCCCCGGTGAAGGTGGTGTTCCCTGCGTCCAGCGACAGCGCGCCGCTAAATGTCGGTTTGGTTGCATCCCGCACCCAAACTATCGGTTCGTCCATCACCAGACGCGGATTTTCCACCTTCATCGTGCCGTATTGCAGATGATCAAATCCGGTAGAAAGATCAAATAGCTTCAGGGTGTTGTCATGCCATTCTCCCTTACCCGCTACGTCCCAACGGGCATGCATCGGCGTAAAGCTGCCTTCTCCCCAATATCGCCACTGCCAACGACCGGCATCAGGAAGAAAATCATTTGCCAGGCCATCCAGATGCAGTTCAAAGCCCCCCATCTGGTTTTCATGCGCACGTAAAATAGCCTGCAGACGCCCATCCACACCACGTTGCGTGACTTTTACGCCTGCCAGCGGCCAGCGAATCTCGTCAATATCCAGCGAATCAATCACCCGCCCACGTGAGCGCAGCAGCGCTCCTGGCTCAAAAGCCAATTGTGGATCGTTCAGACTTCCGGTAAGTCTGGCGGGCAATTTCGCGTAGAAGATCAGATCGCCCTGTTTCGCTTCACCGATCAACTGTAGCGGCATCTCGCTACTATCCATGCCAAGCTTACCCGGCCCCAGCGTTAATACGGCATTTCCTTTACCGGCGTCGCCATGCGTCAGAACGTTCAGACGCCCGCTCACCACCGCGTTTTCCAGTCCGGCCTGCCAGTTCTCAACTTTTATGCCCAACCGCCCGCTTAACGGGAATCCCTGATAAGGCCAGTTCCAGCGTCCGTCGCTGATGGTCAGTTGCTGGCGTGTTATTTCCCACGGAAGGTCCAGCAGCGGATCGGCATTATCACGCGCCATGACAATCAGTTGTCCGCTGTTTTCTTGCCACTCCAGTTCGGCGTCCACAAGCGTAGGCTCTTGCGGCAGACTTAACGTCGCAACCGCATGACCGCTTACCGGTAGCCCATCGGGAACCAGTGGCATAGTAAATTCACCGACCAATTTTACCGGCGGCTGGCCTTCAAATGCCGCAACATCCAGCTCAGTTACCGTGAGGTTTTGCCCGTGCAAACGCCCATGGAATTTAACTTTTTCCCCCTGGTAACGCAGCTGTTGAGTGGTGGGAGTGAGCGAGAGTGACAGTTTTCCCTGCCATTCCTGCCATGGAGAAAGAATAAGTTTGTCGATGTTAATCCAGGTATTGGGCAGCATTGACTGCCATTCAGCCAGCGTTTTAGGCGCTGCCGGCGATGGCTCTGCCTGCGGCAATTTGGCCAGGCAAGCTGAATCCAACTCAATGGTCCCGACATTGAGCAACCAGCGGCTGGGGTGAGACAGATCCGCCTGAGTGATGCGTGCTAGCGGGCAATCTTCAACCAGATAGCGGAGTTCAGGTATATGCAACCCATGCCGTGTCAGCCGCGGGCTTTCATCCAGCGCGATGCGTGTTCCAACGGGTAACCAGATACCCACCAACGTAGGCACCCACAGGCCAAGCGTCATCACTAGCGTCAGCGGCACGAGAATCAATAATAAGAGGAGTGCCAGAACGGCTTTATATTTACCCTTCATGGGTAGTTAATATCCTGATTTAGCAAAAATTTAAGCCGGTTTAGGCCTGTATTGTGGCATGTTTAACTGGATATGCCCACATTAAGGATAGATAACCGATTTCTAGGCACGCTGTTACACGTGCCGTCTGGGATATTAAGATTCAGACTCAATGAGGCCTAAGTTGTCCATCGCTATGTTTAGGTCCGATACGACCTGCTTCTATCAGAATTTCCTCAATGAGTTCTTCGAGGCACTCCCTACCATGATGATCGCAGACCAGATGTACCTGCCGGGAAATCTCATCAGGTTTCATACCATCGCATAATGCCGCCTTGAGCATTAGGGTGGCCCATCGTTTTGCTTCAGAGTGAGTCAGCATAACCCCTCCCGATAATTGCTACCTGTATAAGCGTAGCTGTCCGGATGTGATTCGGCTGGCTTTTTACCTGCCGCGATATTCAGGTGTTGAGTTGGATAGAAAAATATCCAGTTGTTGAAATTGTGTAACCTGCCCACACTAACAACAGATACGCTGAAATTATTCATTACGCCTATGACTATCAATAACTTTTTAGATTTTGTAAAATAATTTGAATTGGATTAATGTGACGTCAAAATCACTGGAGAAAGTCTTATGAAACTCGCCATCTATAGTACAAAACAGTACGACAAGAAGTATCTGCAGCAGGTTAACGAGGCTTTTGGTTTTGAACTTGAATTCTTTGACTTTCTGTTGACGGAAAAAACAGCGAAAACCGCCCATGGCTGTGAAGCTGTGTGCATTTTCGTCAACGACGATGGCAGCCGCCCCGTTCTGGAAGAACTGAAAAAGCATGGCGTGAAATACATTGCGCTGCGTTGTGCCGGGTTCAATAACGTCGATCTCGACGCAGCAAAAGAGCTGGGTCTGCAGGTGGTTCGTGTTCCAGCTTATTCACCAGAGGCCGTCGCTGAGCATGCGATTGGCATGATGATGACGCTGAATCGCCGTATTCACCGCGCTTATCAGCGTACCCGTGATGCCAACTTCTCTCTTGAGGGGCTGACCGGTTTTACTATGTATGGCAAAACCGCTGGGGTGATCGGTACCGGTAAAATCGGTATCGCTGCGCTGCGGATCCTGAAAGGTTTTGGTATGCGTCTGCTGGCGTTCGATCCTTACCCGAGCGCTGCTGCGCTGGAGTTAGGCGTTGAATATGTCGATCTTAAAACGCTGTTTGCAGAGTCAGATGTCATCTCTCTGCACTGCCCGTTAACACCGGAGAATTATCATTTGCTCAATCACGAAGCCTTTGAGCAAATGAAAAACGGCGTGATGGTCATTAATACCAGTCGTGGTGCATTGATCGACTCACAAGCCGCTATCGATGCGCTGAAAAACCAGAAAATTGGTTCTCTGGGTATGGACGTGTATGAGAACGAACGCGACCTGTTCTTTGAAGATAAATCTAATGATGTCATTCAGGATGATGTATTCCGTCGTCTGTCAGCCTGCCATAACGTGCTGTTTACCGGTCATCAGGCATTCCTGACCGCAGAAGCGTTAACCAGCATTTCTGAGACCACGCTGCAGAATCTGGCCCAAATCTCTAAAGGCGAGACCTGTCCAAACGCCCTCTTCTAATACCTGTGCTCCCCTGGCGTCAGGGGAGCATTTTCAGACAATCACCGATGATAAAACATTCAGTATCATTATTATATTGAATGTATTCCCGTCACAAACGTAGAGAAATTTAATGAAGAAAGTTGTCACGTTGATTGCGCTCAGCATGCTGATGGCTGGCTGTGTGAGCAATGGAAAAGTTTCCGTCAATCGCGAACAGTTGCAGCATCACCGCTTCGTTTTGCAAAGCGTGAATGGTAAAGCCGTCACCGCCACCAACAACCCACCTGAGTTAAGTTTTGGCGAAAACATGACGGTATCAGGAAAGATGTGTAATCAATTCCACGGCCAGGGCAAGCTGTCCGACGGTGAGTTGAAGGTAAAAGATATGGCGATGACGCGTATGATGTGCGCCGATCCACAGCTTAACGCGCTCGACGGGATCGTCAGCGAAATGTTTAAGCAAGGCGCACAGGTCGATCTGACTGCTGACCAGTTAACGCTGGCGACAGCAGAACAAACGCTGACGTATAAACTCGCGGATTTAATGTAGGAAACGTGGTGGCTTAATAGCTCCCACAACTTCCGGCGGCAAGCGACTGCTCACTACAGCGTTTGCCGTTGGGTAGCGCACACATCCCGATAGCAGAACCATCCAGTTGACGAGCAACAGAGAGCGAACCGCCAATCATGGCGCAATTAGCTTCTCCTGAACTGGACATTGCTGCCTTCATGCCCGGTGCGACATGCGCGGCGGTTGCCTGCTGAACAGGTTCGCTGCTACAAGCCGATAATAATAACGCGGCACATCCTACCCAAAACGCTGCGCGCATCTTACTCCCCTCTGAATATTAACCAAACGACACAGCCATAAATAATAGGCAGCGGAAACACCGCCGTCGAGAGGCAAAATACGCATTTATGCGTACTGTTTACATTTTCTGGCAATTTTTTGCCTGCTCCTTTGATCAAACCATTCATTCTGTTTATTCCAGGGACACAAAAGCGAAAATCTGTCTTTAGCGCTTTTGCTAAAATAGAAAGATAACTACAGGACTCGCCGCTGTTACGCGTGTCCCTCTTTTTGCGCAATGTAAGGGTGTCAGTATGATCACAATTGACGGTAATGGTGCGGTTGCTTCAGTCGCATTTCGTACCAGCGAGGTTATCGCCATCTACCCGATTACGCCCAGTTCGACGATGGCTGAACAGGCAGATGCCTGGGCCGGGAACGGGCTTAAGAACGTGTGGGGGGATACCCCTCGCGTCGTAGAAATGCAGTCAGAAGGTGGCGCGATCGCAACCGTTCATGGCGCGTTGCAGACCGGTGCGCTCTCTACGTCGTTTACCTCATCGCAGGGCCTGTTGCTGATGATCCCAACGCTGTACAAACTGGCCGGTCAGTTGACCCCGTTTGTACTGCACGTTGCGGCTCGTACAATTGCTACTCACGCATTATCAATCTTTGGCGATCATTCCGACGTGATGGCGGTGCGCCAGACAGGATGTGCGATGCTGTGTGCCAGCAGCGTTCAGGAAGCACAGGACTTTGCGCTGATTTCGCAAATAGCCACCCTGAAAAGCCGGGTTCCGTTTATTCATTTCTTTGATGGTTTCCGTACATCCCATGAAATCAATAAAATTGTGCCACTGGCCGACGACACGATCCTCGGACTGATGCCGCAGGCGGAAATCGATGCTCATCGCGCTCGGGCGCTTAATCCTGAGCATCCGGTTATTCGCGGTACGTCTGCGAACCCGGACACCTATTTCCAGTCACGCGAGGCAACAAACCCGTGGTACAACGCGGTTTACGATCATGTAGAACAGGCGATGAACGATTTCGCCGCAGCGACAGGTCGCCAGTACCAGCCATTTGAATATTACGGCCATCCTCAGGCTGAGCGCGTCATTATCTTAATGGGCTCGGCGATTGGAACCTGCGAAGAAGTCGTTGAAGATCTGCTGGCACGTGGCGAGAAAGTTGGCGTTCTGAAAGTGCGTCTGTTCCGTCCATTCTCTGCCAGACATTTACTGCGCGCGCTGCCGGAAACCGTACGCAGCATCGCCGTCCTGGATCGCACCAAAGAACCCGGCGCACAGGCAGAACCGTTGTATCTGGACGTAATGACCGCGTTAGCAGAAGCCTTTAACTGTGGCGAGCGAGAAACGCTACCGCGCGTGATTGGCGGACGTTATGGCCTTTCTTCCAAAGAGTTCGGTCCAGACTGCGTGATGGCAGTCTTTAATGAGCTGAGCAGCGCGAAGCCGAAACCTCGCTTTACGGTCGGTATCTATGATGATGTCACCAACTTGTCGCTACCGTTACCGGAAAACACCCTGCCCGGTACGGCTAAGCTCGAAGCGCTGTTTTACGGGCTGGGCAGCGACGGTAGCGTGTCAGCCACCAAAAACAATATCAAAATTATTGGTAACTCGACGCCATGGTATGCGCAAGGTTATTTCGTCTACGACTCGAAAAAAGCAGGCGGTCTGACAGTCTCCCACCTGCGCGTTAGCGAGCAGCCTATTCGATCAGCGTATCTGGTTTCACAAGCCGATTTTGTTGGCTGTCACCAGCTGCAATTTATCGATAAGTATCAGATGGCCGAGCGCCTGAAACCAGGCGGTATCTTCCTGCTTAATACGCCATACAGTGTGGATGAAGTCTGGGGTCGTCTGCCACAGGAAGTTCAGGCGGTACTGAATCAGAAGAAAGCCCATTTCTACGTGATTAATGCGGCCAAAATCGCCCGCGAATGCGGTCTGGCAGCGCGTATTAACACCGTTATGCAAATGGCCTTCTTCCATTTGACGCAAATCTTACCCGGCGACAGCGCGTTGGCTGAATTGCAGGGGGCGATTGCGAAAAGTTACAGCAGTAAAGGACAGGACCTGGTTGAACGTAACTGGCAGGCTCTGGCCCTGGCGCGCGAATCCGTCGCCGAAGTAGCACTCCAGCCGGTTGATCCGCACAGCGCAAACCGCCCACCGGTGGTTTCTGATGCCGCACCTGATTTCGTGAAAACCGTCACCGCGGCAATGCTCGCCGGTCTGGGTGATGCCCTCCCCGTATCCGCGCTGCCGCCAGACGGTACCTGGCCAATGGGCACCACGCGTTGGGAAAAACGCAATATCGCCGAAGAGATCCCCATCTGGAAGGAAGAACTGTGTACCCAGTGTAACCACTGCGTTGCCGCTTGCCCGCACTCGGCAATCCGCGCCAAAGTGGTTTCACCTGAAGCGATGGAAAACGCCCCTGCCAGTCTGCATTCTTTGGATGTGAAATCACGCGATATGCGCGGTCAGAAGTATGTCCTGCAGGTTGCACCAGAGGATTGCACTGGCTGTAATCTGTGTGTCGAAGTTTGCCCGGCAAAAGATCGCCAAAACCCGGAAATCAAGGCCATCAATATGATGTCGCGCCTTGAGCATGTTGAAGAAGAAAAAGTTAACTATGACTTCTTCCTCAATCTGCCGGAGATCGACCGCAGCAAGCTTGAACGCATTGATATCCGTACCTCGCAGTTAATCACTCCGCTGTTTGAATATTCCGGCGCCTGTTCTGGTTGTGGTGAAACACCGTATATCAAACTGCTTACGCAGCTGTATGGCGACCGCATGCTGATCGCTAACGCGACCGGCTGTTCATCGATTTATGGCGGTAACCTCCCTTCAACGCCGTATACGACCGATGTCAATGGTCGTGGACCTGCGTGGGCAAACTCTCTGTTCGAAGATAACGCCGAGTTTGGTCTGGGCTTCCGCCTGACGGTGGATCAACACCGTGTGCGCGTCATGCGTTTGCTGGAGCAGTTTGCGGATAATATTCCGTCTGAACTGAATGACGCCCTGCATGCTGAAGCGACGCCAGAAGTACGCCGTGAGCAAGTTGCTGCGCTGCGCCAGCATCTGAAAGATGTCGAAGGTGCACAACAACTGTTAACCGATGCCGACGCGCTGGTCGAGAAGTCCATCTGGCTGATTGGCGGCGACGGCTGGGCTTATGATATTGGTTTTGGCGGACTGGATCACGTCCTGAGTCTGACCGAGAACGTCAATATTCTGGTGCTGGATACCCAGTGTTACTCCAACACGGGTGGACAAGCGTCGAAAGCCACACCGCTTGGGGCGGTTACCAAGTTTGGTGAGCATGGCAAGCGCAAGGCTCGCAAAGATCTTGGCGTCAGCATGATGATGTACGGGCATGTTTATGTCGCACAGATTTCTCTGGGCGCCCAGTTGAATCAGACGGTCAAAGCTATCCAGGAAGCTGAATCCTACCCCGGCCCGTCGCTGATTATCGCGTATAGCCCATGTGAGGAGCATGGCTATGATCTCGCGCTAAGCCACGATCAGATGCGTCAACTCACGGCTACCGGATTCTGGCCGCTGTACCGCTTTGACCCACGCCGAGCAGACGAAGGTAAGCTGCCGCTGGCGCTCGACTCGCGCCCACCGTCAGATGCGCTGGCCGAAACATTGCTTAACGAGCAGCGTTTCCGCCGCCTGAACGCCCAACAGCCAGAAGTTGCAGAACAGCTGTGGAAGGATGCGACGGCTGATTTGCAAAAACGCTACGACTTCCTGGCCCAACTGGCAGGCAAAGCGGAAAAGAGCGGTACCGAATAATACGTTTTTCTCAGTATTAGCCCGGAACCAAAAAAAAAGCCCGAACAGTTGTTCGGGCTTGTCAATTTATTCGCTGGCTAATTAATAAGTGTCATCAATATACCAACGAAAAATAAAACGTGACAATAAAGGCATATAACACGCGCAGAATAGCCCAACAAAATTCAATTGTATAATTTTTATTTTATATATATTTTCATTAACTCATTCATGTCAACTATCACTATTTCCGTAGAATTATTTGTTTAAGGTTTTACTTAAGACGTAACAATTCATATTTATCTCTTTACGGAACTTCTCCTTTAGCATGCTTTTACTCCCTACATGGGTAGTCACAGGTTAATAAAAAAACTAAAGGATTATTTCAATGAACAGAAAAGTACTGGCTCTCGTAATTCCTGCCCTGCTGGCTGCAGGCGCTGCTCACGCTGCAGAAGTTTATAATAAAGACGGCAACAAATTAGATCTCTACGGAAAAATTGATGGTCTGCGTTACTTCTCTGACGATGCCAGCAATGATGGCGATCAGACTTATTTCCGTGGCGGCTTCAAAGGCGAAACTCAGATTAACGATATGCTCACCGGCTATGGCCAGTGGGAATATCAGGTAAATGCCAACACTACTGAAAGCAACCGCAGCAACAACTTTACTCGTCTGGCCTTTGCAGGTCTGAAATTCGGCGACTACGGTTCATTCGACTACGGTCGTAACTACGGCGTTATGTACGACGTAGAAGGTTGGACCGATATGCTGCCAGAATTCGGTGGCGACTCTTACACCAAAGCCGACAACTTCATGACCGGCCGTGCAAACGGTGTTGCAACCTACCGCAACACCGACTTCTTCGGTATGGTGAACGGTCTGAACTTCGCGCTGCAGTACCAGGGTGCGAACGAGCAGAAAAGCGACGAATACAACCAGGAAGGTACCGGCAATGGTACTGGCCGTAACGTTCAGAACTCTAACGGTGACGGCTTCGGTCTCTCCTCTACCTACGATCTGGGTATGGGCGTAAGCTTCGGTGCGGCTTACACCACGTCTGACCGTACTAACGAGCAGACCACTGCGGGTGGCGACGTTGCTGGCGGTGACAAAGCTGATTCCTGGACTGTCGGTATGAAATACGACGCGAACAACATCTATCTGGCAACCATGTATGCAGAAACTCGCAACATGACTCCATACGGTGATAGCGGCGTAGCCAACAAAACTCAGAACTTCGAAGTAACTGCACAGTACCAGTTCGACTTTGGTCTGCGTCCGTCCGTTTCCTTCCTGATGTCTAAAGGTCAGGATCTGGGCGCTAACGGATCTGACGGCGACAAAGATCTGGTTAAATACGCAGACATCGGTGCGACTTACTACTTCAACAAAAACATGTCTACCTACGTTGATTACAAAATCAACCTGCTGGATGAAGACGATAGCTTCTACACCAGCAAAAACATCTCTACTGATGACGTAGTTGCTGTAGGCCTGGTTTACCAGTTCTAAGTTCGTCAGCCCGCTGGCAACGGCGGGCTATCCTTATTTTCTGTGTAACTCTGTTTTATCTCATTCAAAACATTATATCTGTTGCGTTAAAACACATCTCTGATAGATGATATCTTGCATTAAGGTCTGTAGTAGAGGATACCTGCAATGAATCATCATCCTGTAAAATCATCCCGTATTGCATCCATCGGATATGACGAATCCTCTTGCACGCTAGAAATTCGCTTTCACCAGTTGGCTACGCTGCAATATCAGCAGGTCCCTGCCCGTATTTTTCGTGATTTCCTGATCGTGGTCTCTAAAGGCCGATTTTACGATGGGGTAATAAAAGGCAAATTTCCTGAAATCAAAATAAAGTGATGCCAAAATGTGATCGTTGTCATTGTACATAAAGTGCCATTACGCGGTAAGCTTTACGTGGATACTTAAACAGGAGGTTTTATGAACAGAACGATTCTTGTACCCATCGATATTTCAGACTCAGAATTAACTCAACGCGTTATTGCCCATGTTGAAGCAGAAGCAAAGATCGACGATGCACAGGTTCATTTTTTGACCGTCATTCCGTCATTGCCCTATTACGCTTCCCTGGGACTGGCCTACTCGGCAGAGTTACCGGCCATGGACGATCTGAAAGCCGAAGCGAAATCTCAACTGGAAGAGATTATCAAGAAGTTCAATATCCCAACGGACCGAGTGCACGTTCATGTCGCAGAAGGTGCGCCGAAAGACAAGATTCTGGAGATCGCTAAAAAATTACCGGCTGATATGGTCATTATTGCCTCACACCGACCTGACATCACCACCTACCTGCTGGGCTCTAACGCCGCGGCGGTAGTGCGTCACGCGGAGTGTTCGGTACTGGTAGTCCGCTAAGCTTTCTGGCCCGCACATCGTTGCGGGCTTTTTGTTTCTACGCCTTATCCCCCTCGATTCCTGTCCTAAATGTGCTGACATTTTTCCCGCTTATCCGTACCATACACGCCACAGTTTTTATATCAGACTTCTTTTGCCGGACTATCCGGCGTGATGCATACTCTTCTGATGCCACACTATGAATTGAGCCTCTATTAAATGTCGCAAAATCAAGATATTAGCAAGAAAGAACAATACAACCTGAACAAATTGCAAAAACGTCTGCGTCGTAACGTGGGCGAAGCCATTGCCGATTTCAATATGATTGAAGACGGCGATCGCATTATGGTGTGCCTTTCCGGCGGGAAAGACAGCTATACCATGCTGGAGATCCTGCGTAATTTGCAGCAAAGCGCCCCGATCAGTTTTTCCTTAGTTGCGGTTAATCTCGATCAAAAACAACCCGGTTTCCCGGAGCACATTCTGCCAGAGTATCTGGAACAGCTGGGCGTTGAGTATAAAATTGTTGAAGAAAACACTTACGGGATCGTCAAAGACAAAATCCCTGAAGGCAAAACGACCTGCTCGCTCTGCTCTCGCCTGCGTCGCGGCATTCTGTACCGTACGGCAACCGAGTTAGGTGCCACCAAGATTGCGCTCGGCCACCATCGCGACGACATCCTGCAAACGCTGTTTTTAAACATGTTCTACGGCGGGAAAATGAAAGGCATGCCGCCGAAGCTGATGAGTGATGACGGTAAGCACATCGTGATCCGCCCGCTGGCTTACTGCCGTGAGAAAGATATCGAGCGTTTCTCCGAGGCGAAAGGTTTCCCGATTATTCCGTGCAATCTGTGCGGCTCACAGCCTAACCTGCAGCGTCAGGTCATTGCCGACATGCTGCGTGACTGGGACAAACGCTATCCAGGCCGCATTGAAACCATGTTCAGCGCAATGCAAAACGTTGTACCTTCACATCTGAGCGATATCAATCTGTTCGATTTTAAAGGCATTAAGCACGGCTCAGAGGTTGTGAACGGCGGTGATTTAGCGTTCGATCGTGAAGAGATCCCGCTGCAGCCTGCGGGCTGGCAGCCAGAAGAAGATGATGCTCAACTGAATGAATTACGCCTGAACGTGGTGGAAGTGAAGTAAGCGTCTGTCAGGCCTACAACGTGCATAAGCGCCTGTAGGCCTGATAAGCGGAGCGCCATCAGGCGCCCCAACGGGTAGTTATTTCAATAACCGGACCCGGCAAGTCTTGCCTTTAATCTTACCGTTTTGTAATTGCTTCCACGCCTTGTGCGCTATGTTCTGGCGGACGGCGACATAGACGTGTGCCGGATGAACAGTAATTTTGCCGATATCAGCGCCATCCAGGCCAATGTCACCGGTCAGAGCCCCCAGAACATCGCCAGGACGCATTTTCGCTTTTTTACCGCCATCAATGCATAACGTCGCCATCTCTGCTTCCAGCGGCAGGATTGAGCCGTTAACTGGCGCAGTTAGCCAATTCAGCTTCAGTTGCAGCATTTCAGAAAGAATGTTGGCACGCTGCGCTTCTTCCGGCGCACAGAAGCTAATCGCCAGACCGCTGTTGCCGGCACGCGCAGTTCGTCCGATACGGTGGACGTGGACTTCCGGATCCCACGCCAGTTCGAAGTTAACTACCAGCTCAAGTGATTTGATATCCAGGCCACGTGCAGCCACATCGGTTGCGACCAGGACGCGCGCGCTACCGTTGGCAAAACGAACCAGCGTCTGATCGCGATCGCGCTGTTCCAGGTCGCCATGTAATGACAGTGCGCTTTGCCCTGCCGCATTCAGTGCATCACAAACGGCCTGACAATCTTTTTTGGTGTTACAAAAAACCACGCACGATGCAGGTTGATGCTGGCTGAGTAGCTTTTGCAGCAGCGGAATTTTTCCGTGGCTGGAGGTTTCGAAAAACTGCTGTTCAATCGCCGGTAACGCATCGACCGTATCAATTTCAATCGTTAATGGATTTTGCTGTACCCGGCCACTGATAGCAGCAATGGCTTCCGGCCAGGTTGCGGAAAACAGCAAAGTCTGACGTGACGCAGGCGCAAAGCGAATGACATCATCAATCGCATCGCTAAAGCCCATATCCAGCATGCGGTCGGCTTCATCCATAACCAGCGTATTCAGGGTATCCAGAGAAACGGTGCCTTTTTGCAGGTGGTCAAGTAAACGACCCGGTGTGGCAACAATAATATGTGGTGCATGTTGCAGGGAGTCACGCTGTGCGCCAAAAGGTTGCCCACCGCACAGCGTTAAGATCTTGGTGTTTGGCAGGAAGCGCGCTAAACGACGCAGTTCACCCGCCACCTGGTCGGCAAGCTCGCGCGTTGGGCACAGTACCAGAGACTGCGTCTGAAACAGCGCGGCATCAATATGCTGTAATAGCCCAAGACCAAAAGCAGCCGTTTTGCCACTGCCGGTTTTAGCCTGCACGCGAACATCTTTACCCGCCAGGATTGCCGGTAACGCAGCAGCCTGAACAGGCGTCATTTCAAGATAGCCCAGCTCGTTAAGATTCTCGAGTTGAACAGCAGGTAAAACATTCAGGGTTGAAAAAGCGGTCACAATTTAATCTCGCGGTAAAAACTCACATTCAGCAGGCGCGTATCCTCGCAGATCTGTGCCCGTGATGCGACAATTTAATCGGTTCTTCATCCGGCGGCGGATCCGGCATGGGCTGCGGACGAGGTATGGGATCGGGAATGGGAACCGGATCGGTCGGTAGCGAATCAGTGTTCGACGTTGCAATCAGACAGGTCATATACCCCTCCAGTCATTCAGGTTGACTCTTTTAGGGTAGACGCTGATTTCCTGCAGGCAAAAAAAAGCCGACTAATCTAAGTCGGCGTCGTACGAATCAATTGTGCTATGCAGTAATTCAAAAAAGGAAGTAAGACAATATGGAGCGCAACGCCCATCGCTTGACGTTGCATTCACCTGCGAGAGAGATATTGCCCCGAATAGGTAGATGGTTTATTGACTTCGCTCAAAAATCAGGACGTTTTCATGCGCAAAATCCACTAAAAAACGTTGTTGTTACAACCATTTACTACGGTGCAACCATAAAGTAACACCACCAATCAGGACCACTAACAGAATACAAAAAAGTGAGAAACCAAACTGCCAACCACCGCCGGGGATACCGCCGAGGTTAACGCCGAAAAGCCCAGTTAAAAATGTGCTGGGAAGAAAAACCATAGCCATCAATGACATTGTATACGTTCGGCGAGCCAGAGACTCCTGCATCACCTGCGCAATTTCATCCGCCATAATACCGGTCCGGGCAATACAGGCGTCTATTTCATCCAGCCCTCTCCCCAGCCTGTCAGCGATATCCTGCATCCGTCTCCGATGGTCGTCGGTCATCCAGGGTAAACGTTCACTCGCCAGACGGGCATAGACATCACGCTGTGGTGCCATATAACGGCGCATCACAATTAGCTGCTTACGCAGTAAAGCCAAAAAACCACGCGGTGGGATCTGCTGATCGAGCAGGTTATCTTCCAGATCAATAATCTTGTCGTGCAGCTGTTCGATAAATTCGCTGGCATGGTCGGTTAGCGCATCACACACATCCACCAGCCAACTGCCACAATCAGCCGGTCCTGTCCCTTCCTGGAGATCGCTGACCACATCATCCAGTGCCAGCACTTTGCGCTGGCGGGTTGAGACAATCAGACGTTCATCCATATATAAACGCATCGCCACAAGTTGGTCAGGACGCTCGTCGGTGCTGCCGTTAATACAGCGCAACGTGATCAAGGTACCTTCCCCTACTTTGCTTACGCGTGGTCGGGTGCTTTCGCCCGCCAGCGCATCACGCACATTGTTGGGAAGAAGAGGTGTTGTCGCCAACCATTGGGCGCTTTCAGGATGAGTGTAATTAAGGTGTAGCCAGCAGGGATGCTGACTATCAATTACATCATTATCGCTCAGCGGTTTTACGCCACCTCGACCATCCAGCAGCCAGGCAAACACGGCATCCGGCACATTAACATCCTTTCCCTTAATGGCTTCCACAGCGCCTCCACAAACATTCAGCCTTTTTCGTTAGTCTAGCTGTCAGAATATGTTAAGCAATATCTCATTGTCCCATTGTGCTGAAATGATTCATAAAAGTCTCTGATAACAGGAAAAGCGCTAACGAATACGACGCTTGCTTCGAGATACCCGGTTAAGCCCGCTGCCATCTCGCTGACTCAAGAGCGTTACTTAAGCGAAATTTATGTGTTCGCGACTGGAGATCAATCACCTGGTTTTTCAGGATACCTGAGGAATCAGAAAGCTCATCAACCATAATGGCATTACTTTGGGTTACATTCTCCAGTTCGGCCAGTGCATGAGTAATTCTGATAATTCCTTTCTCCTGCTCCTGTGTAGTGGTTAATATCTCGCCCATCAGTTGGTTTAATTGACCGGCACCACCGACAATATCATGCATATTTTTTTCTGCTTCACGCACAATAGCTGCACCTTGCTGAACATTTTGATGGGTTTGCGCAATCAGCTGCTTAATATTCTTAGCAGCATCCGCACTTCGGTGTGCAAGCATTCTGACCTCACCGGCCACCACGGAAAAACCTTTGCCATGTTCACCGGCCCTCGCCGCTTCCACGGCAGCATTCAATGCCAGAATATTTGTCTGGAATGCGATACCATCAATTAGCGTAATAATTTCCGTCATCTGCTGTGCACATTCGGTGATTGAACGCATATTTGTCGCAACCTGCACCATTAATTCGCCACCCTGAATGGCGCATTGCGTGGCAACTGTTGCCTGGACGCTGGCGATTTGCGTGTTGTCAGCATTATTTCGCGTATTAACGGCTATCTCATCCATATTAGCAGCCGTCTGCATCAATGCTCCGGATTGTTGTTCCGTTTTCACTGAAAGCTCGGCGCTGCGTTCCGCAAGCTGTTCAGAGAGCGCCATCGCCGTTTGTGAGGATGTTCTGATCTCATTAACGAGTGTTGAAATATTACTCGATAAACTATTGATGCCCGGTATTAGTCTACCTGCACAATTATTACCAAACTCAGGAATACTGATCGCCAGATTCCCAGACGTCACTTCCTCAATGCTCCTTTTTACCGTATTGATCGGCATGACCAGGTATTTCGTCATATACCACCATAAGCATAATATAGAAATAACGCTTACCACATTTGTACCAATTATAATTTCCGGCGCGGCCGAGAAAATCATCTCAACAATATTGAGAGCAACTGCCGAAATGAGCAGAAATAAAATAATGAAGGTTCTGACGCTAATATCATTTAACATTTTAGTCCTGTGCACTAAGAAATTATGTAGATATTATTTTTTATAGCACCTGCAATGCAGAATGCCATTGCTCTGCGACGAAAGCTGAACTTTCAATGAGAGCCTGCAATCCTTTTACTTAAGGCAAGAAATTACACCTTTTATTCCTGTTAGTTCAGTGTTTTATTCCATCAAATGGCTGTGATGATGCCAGTCATCAGGTTATTGTGATGACAAGCACATGGAGAGCATAAAACACACAGAACTATAAATTTGGTGAATGTTTATATAAGTAATGGCTCGTTATTTTCACTATCTTCCTGTTTCCTCTAATACCAGTGTAAAAACATAAGAACATTCCCGGTTTTATCATGTTAACTGGACAAAACCTGCTAGATTTATTACCACGGCTTTTTTTCGATAGGTAGTATGATGTTGAACGTGTCGTGGGACCCTGTATTGATTGGGATTTCCTTTGTTGTCGCGTTTATTGCCTCTTTTATTGCTCTCGATAGTGCGGGCAAGGTGGCAATCTCCAATCGACGTGAATCAACCTTCTGGCGCCTGTCTGGCGGGGCTACGCTAGGGATGGGTATTTGGTCAATGCATTTTATCGGTATGCTGGCCATGAAAATGAGTATGCCGATCAATTACCATTTTTCGCTCACGGCATTTTCTTTCTTTATTGCGCTCATTTCTGCAACTCTCGCCATTAATATCGCCATTTCCGGTAATACGCTTTCAACAAAACGATTAGTCGTAGCCACAGGAATATTAAGCGCCGGTGTCGTCACCATGCACTACGTTGGCATGTATGCCATCATTGAGCATGTTGCCATCCTATGGAGTCATTCGCTGATACTGCTCTCAGTGATGATTGCCATCGTTGCATCTGGTGTAGGTTTGTGGCTGGCGTTTCATTTACGCCAAAATACCCGTCGAGCCCTGATCAATCGGCTTGTCGCCGCCCTTATTATGGCGCTGGCGATTGCCTCTATGCATTACACCGGGATGGGAGCGGCAACATTCACCCATTTTGGACACACGGTACACAATGGACTCAGCACACTGGAACTCTCAGTCTGGGTCTGCGCCGTCACGCTGGTTATTTTGGGTATCATGCTGGTGGTGTCGATGGTGGATTCGCAACTGCGTACCTCCCGACTTGCAGACAACTTACATCAACTTAACTGCCAGCTTGAGCATCAGGTCCACTTCGACGCACTTACTGGACTTGCCAATCGCACACAGATAGATGCCTGCTTACAGGCCTGTCTGCAGCATTCCAAACTGCATCAGCATCAATTTGCTCTGGTATTCATCGATCTCGATCGCTTCAAAGTCGTTAACGATACCTGGGGACATCACATCGGCGATCAGTTGCTGATCGCCAGTACGCAGCGAATCTACAGCTGCCTTGATGACACCATGACGCTGGCGAGGCTGGGGGGAGATGAGTTTATTCTTCTGGTTCCTGACTGTAATAAAGAGGATATCACCGCTCTGCTGACCCGGATTGCGGCTGCGATTGGTGATCCTTTCACGCTGTTTGGGTACACCATTCGGGTTTCGTTAAGTGCGGGAAGCAGTATTTATCCTGAACATGGTTCCACGTTGCATGAGTTAAAAGTAAAGGCTGATATGGCGATGTATCATGTCAAACAGGCTGGCAGAAACGGTTGGGCTATTTATAGCCCGGAAATGGAAGCTATCGCCGATACACCGCCGACATTTTTACAGGAACTGTCACAAGCACTGGAACACGATCAATTTGAGCTTTGGTACCAACCCAAATACACCGCCGGAGATCATTCCCTGACCGGTTTTGAAGCGTTATTACGCTGGCATCACCCGGAACGCGGCATGCTGTTACCCGCAGAGTTTCTGCCTGCGCTGGAAGAAACAGGCCTTATCATTCCGGTCGGGAAATGGGTTATCCAGCAGGCATGCCAGCAGTTACATCAATGGAAGTTACAGGGCCATGCGGAATGGACCCTCGCCGTTAATCTTTCCCCTTCCCAGTTTGAACAACATGACATCGTTGATGTGGTTTGCAGCGCCCTTGCACAATATCAACTGTCACCTGCATATCTCACGCTGGAATTGACTGAAAGTACAGCACTTAAAAATTTAAAACGTAGCGCTGAAGTCTTAAATGCATTTTCAGCTTTAGGGATCACCGTTTCTATTGATGATTTCGGTACCGGTTATTCAAATATATTGATGTTGAAGTCTCTTCCGGCACGGGAATTAAAAATTGACAGAGTATTTGTTAAAGATATCAGCGAGAACAGCAAAAATACAAAGATTGTGTCTACTATTATTGACATAGCCCACTCCATGAATATGCAAGTGGTGGCTGAAGGAATAGAGACCCAGGAGCAGGAAATACTCCTGACCCAGATGGGATGTGGTGTGCTGCAAGGTTTCTTGTTTGCAAAACCGTTGCCTGCGCATCAGATCCATGAATTGATTCCAACGGAAAGCAACATTAAGCAGCAGCGAATCGTACAGTCTTTGTCTCCTCAACAATCAATAACATTATGAGACTGTAATATAAAAACAGATGCCATTAAACGGGCAACACAGCAGATAAAGATAACGGGATTATCGATGAGCACAACCGAGCTGCATTCACTGGATTTATTAACCCTGCCGGTGTGGATTGTTTCGCCGCATACCGAAGAACTGGTGTTCGCTAATACCGTTGCACGGGAACTGATGCAGTCCCCCTGCTTTTCTCTACTCCGCAAGGGCATATTTTCAACTCATGCCCAGAATGATTTAACCATGTATCTCAGCGATTTGAGAAATCATCACGACATTGTAGAAATCCTTACGGTTTGCCGCGAAGGTGAAGACGTCGCGATGGCCAGCCGCCTGTCCATCCGCTCTCTGCCGGAATCAGGTGACGTCATTCTTTTCGAAGGCATTGAAACACCGACTTCGCAAGGTCTGAAAGCGAGCCGTTCAGCGAATTATCAGCGAAAAAAACAGGGATTTTACGCGCGTTTTTTCCAGACCAACTCGGCCCCAATGTTGCTTATCGATCCGTCCCGTGATGGGCTGATCGTTGATGCAAATCTCAGTGCGCTAAATTTTTATGGCTATAGCCATGATACGATGTGCCAGAAACATACATGGGAAATCAATACGCTGGGCCGTCATATACTCCCGGTGATGCATGAAATCGCCCATCTTCCCGGTGGCCATAAGCCTTTGCATTTTGTGCATAAACTGGCAGACGGCACATCCCGTCACGTACAAACCTACGCCGGGCCAATCGAAATCTACGGTAATAAGCTCATGTTGTGCATTATTCATGATATTACCGAGCAAAAGCGGCTGGAACAGGAGCTTGAGCGTGCGGCCCTGCGTGACGCCTTAACGGGATTGCTTAACCGCCGACATTTTTATCAGGTAACCGAGCCGGAACAGACCCACGCGATGTCATTGACACAGGATTACAGCCTGCTGTTGATCGACACCGATCGCTTTAAAAGCATTAACGATCTTTTTGGTCATTTAAAAGGTGATGAGGTACTTTGCGCTCTGGCACGCACACTGGAATCTTGTGCAAGAAAGGACGATCTGATTTTTCGCTGGGGAGGTGAAGAATTTGTGCTGCTGCTGCCGCGAACCTCGTTAGATATTGCCCTCAATCTCGCAGAAGTGATACGGGCGACAGTGGCCAAAGTGACTCTCCCTGGCCTTCCCCGCTTTACCGTCAGCATTGGCGTAGCTCGGCACGAAACAAATGAAAGCATCGATGAGTTATTCAAACGCGTTGACGACGCGTTGTACAAAGCCAAGAACGAAGGCAGGAACAGAGTGCTGGCCGCCTGATGTTTACGTCGTTCAGCGACTGCGTTTAGCGTGACGCTCCCAGTTGTCCTGTTTTGCCTGTGCGGTTTTACGCAATGCCACATAACATGCCCCGCTGCCGCCGTGATGCGGCAGTGCGGCGCAGTATGCTTGCACGTCGTCAAATTCCGTCAACCAGCGCGCCACGTAGCTGCGAACAATATTGGCATGGGAGTTATCGTCACGTCCCTTGCCGTGTATCACCAACACGTTACGCAACCCTTCCTGCTGCGCCTGCAGAATAAAGCTAAAGAGCATCTGGCGACATGTTTCAACAGGTTGGCGAATAAGATTAAGGCTCGCCTGCTGCGGGTATTTTCCGTTTCGCAGCTTGTCAGTCACGCCGTTCTGTAAACCTTCGCGACGAAACTCAAGCGGCACATTCAACGGGACAATATCGAGAAATCCCGTCGAGAGAAAATTATCCAGTTGAAGCGTATCAATACGCGCCGGAGTGCGAAGATTGCGCATGGGCTGCCAGTGCACATCGGCATGTTTTTTCAGCGGTTGAACATCCCCCATAGCGTCAAGAAACAGCGATGCATCATCAAGGTTCATGTTTCATCCTCCAGCGTATTGCGACGAGCATTATCATAACCGCGCACTATTATACCGACAACTATACCGGTAACGGTTTACGGTTATTTCCAATAATTAACCGGACCCTCCGCGCTGAACCGACCTACTCACGACAAATTGATATCCGTTTTTAGGGGTATAGCTGCGACGGTCACTGGCGTGATAATGTGTAGCCTCGCCTGAATGCTGTAATGAGAGAAACGGATGCTTAACTTACTGGAAGACACCATCGACACGCCGCTGGGCCCGCTGTGGGTTATTTGTGATGAGCAATTTCGCCTGCGCGCAGTGGAATGGGATCAGCACAGCGATCGCATGGCACAATTGCTTGATATTCATTACCGTACAGAAGGTTATCAGCGCATTACCGCCAAAAATCCTGGTGGATTAAGCGACAAACTCTCTGAGTATTTTGCCGGAAACCTCAGCATAATTGACACGCTGGAAACGGCAACCGCTGGGACGCCTTTCCAGCGTGAAGTCTGGCAAGCATTACGCACTATCCCCTGCGGGCAGGTCATGCATTATGGTCAGTTGGCCGAACAGTTGGGGCGCCCCGGCGCTGCAAGAGCCGTCGGCGCTGCTAATGGCTCCAATCCAGTAAGCATTGTGGTCCCCTGTCATCGCGTCATTGGACGTAACGGCACCATGACCGGATATGCCGGCGGTGTACAACGAAAAGAGTGGTTATTGCGCCACGAAGGTTATTTGCTACTCTAGATTCCAGGCAATTAATGCCTTATTCATCACACTTCCGCATAATGCGGCCCCAGATTAAGTGTGGTTAATCAAGCAGATACAAACATTCGCTCCAGTTATGCCTGAATTATTCTCTATTGGGAGTAGCTCAGGCTTACGTGCTCACCAAAAAGATGTAAAAATTGACAAATATCAATTACGGCTTGAGCAGACCTATGATCCCGGAAAAGCGAATTATACGGCGCATTCAGTCTGGCGGTTGTGCTATCCATTGCCAGGATTGCAGCATCAGCCAGCTTTGCATCCCGTTCACACTTAACGAGCATGAGCTTGACCAGCTCGATAACATCATCGAGCGCAAAAAGCCTATCCAAAAAGGGCAGACGCTCTTTAAAGCAGGTGATGAGCTTAAATCACTCTACGCTATCCGCTCCGGAACGATAAAAAGCTATACCATTACCGAACAAGGCGATGAGCAAATTACCGGTTTCCATCTGGCGGGTGACCTGGTAGGTTTTGACGCCATTGGCAGCGGCCATCACCCGAGCTTTGCTCAGGCGTTGGAAACCTCAATGGTATGCGAAATTCCTTTCGAAACCCTTGATGACCTGTCCGGTAAGATGCCGAACCTGCGTCAGCAGATGATGCGTCTGATGAGTGGCGAAATCAAAGGCGACCAGGATATGATCCTGTTGCTGTCGAAGAAAAACGCTGAAGAGCGCCTGGCGGCCTTTATCTACAATCTGTCTCGTCGCTTCGCCCAGCGTGGGTTCTCGCCTCGTGAATTCCGCCTGACCATGACCCGTGGCGACATCGGTAACTACCTCGGTCTGACGGTTGAAACCATCAGCCGCCTGCTGGGTCGTTTCCAGAAAAGCGGCATGCTGGCGGTGAAAGGCAAATATATCACTATTGAGAACAGCGACGCGCTGGCAGTTCTTGCCGGCCACACGCGTAACGTTGCGTAATCTTTCCGCAAGCCTCTCTGTTATCCTTCTGTCAAATCGCTAAATTTTCCCGATTTATTGATCTGGCAGGAGGTTATTCCCTGTTTTAATAATCAACTTGTAATGTGTGCACCCGCCGTTTATCCATACTCAGACAAAGGAATGTTATGAATCATATTCACAGGGAAAGCACCTGCGCGCGTTTGCAATTAAACTCAAGCCTGGACCATGAGCTTGATGGCTATAAATGGGCACGCGACCATGTCGGTCAATCTGGTGCTGCCATCTACCGACTTTACGACAAAGTGGATGCCCCTGAATTATATCTGAAGCAAGGTAACGGTAGCGTTGCCAATGATATTACGGATGAAATGGTCAGGCTCATCTGGTTGAAAGATTACATCCCGCTGCCAAACGTTAAGCATTTTTCCCGAACGCCTGACGTAGTATTGCTACTCACCACGGCAATACCAGGGAAAACTGCCTTCCAGATGTTAGAAGATCACCCTGATATGAGTGATGATATTGTTGATGCTTTGGCGACATTTTTGCGTCGGTTACATGCCATTCCAGTAAATAACTGCCCCTTTAACAGCAATCACCAATTTCGTCTCACACTGGCACAAAACCGGATGAAAAATAATCTTGTTGATGCCGAAGATTTTGATGATGGACGCAATGGCTGTTCTGTTGAACAGGTCTGGAAAAAGATGCACACTCTTTTGCCCTTCTCATCTGTTCCTGTTGTTACTCACGGTGACTTTTCACTGGATAACATTATTTTTT
Source organism: Citrobacter sp. B72 (assembly GCF_016894305.1). Classification (NCBI taxonomy): domain Bacteria; kingdom Pseudomonadati; phylum Pseudomonadota; class Gammaproteobacteria; order Enterobacterales; family Enterobacteriaceae; genus Citrobacter; species Citrobacter sp. B72. Next base: position 2,365,627 of record NZ_CP069801.1, on the reverse strand, counting down.
GTAATGATGAAATAGTGGGGTGTCTTGATGTGGGACGAGTTGGCATCGCCGATCAATACCAGGATCTCGCTATTCTCTGGAACTGCCTCGGTGAATTTTCACATTCACTGCAAAACAGGTTTTTTCAACAATATGGCATTCCTCAACCCGACGAGAAAAAATTGCAGTTTCACTTGATGCTTGATGAGTTTTTTTAAATTTACAGCGCATTACTGCCAAAGCGAGCGGAAGATTCGGTGCACTACAGGCTGAGAAAAATTGTTTAAATTGAGCGGGATGTAGATAAAAGCTGGAGATTTCCCCAATTTATTGATCTGGCTAGAGGTTCTCCCCTGTTTCAAACCACATTATTGGGTTACTCTTTTAGTTACAAACTGCGATGACAGTTGTAAGGAGACCCTGTATGGCTATGTATAAAAATATGCTGGTCGTCATCGACCCTAACCAGGACGATCAACCAGCATTACGGCGAGCTGTTTATTTGCATCAACGGATTGGTGGCAAAATTAAAGCCTTTTTGCCGATCTATGACTTTTCCTATGAAATGACTACCCTGCTGTCGCCTGATGAGCGTACGGCAATGCGTCAGGGGGTCATCAGCCAGCGAACTGCATGGATACGTGAACAAGCGAAATACTACATCGAAGCAGGGATCCCTCTGGAGATTAAAGTGGTCTGGCATAACCGACCCTTTGAAGCCATCATCCAGGAAGTCATCAGTGCCAGGCATGATCTGGTCCTCAAGATGGCGCACCAACACGACCGCCTCGAAGCCGTAATATTTACGCCAACCGACTGGCATTTATTGCGTAAATGTCCAAGTCCGGTATGGATGGTGAAAGACCAGCCATGGCCTGAAGGGGGTAAAGCACTGGTTGCCGTAAACCTCGCCAGTGAAGAGGCTTATCACAACGCGCTCAATGAAAAACTGGTCAAAGAGACGCTACAGCTTGCAGAACAGGTTAACCATACCGAAGTGCATCTGGTTGGCGCCTACCCTGTCACACCAATCAACATCGCGATTGAACTGCCTGAATTTGATCCCAGCGTTTATAACGACGCAATCCGTGGACAGCATCTGCTGGCCATGAAGGCGCTACGCCAGAAATTCAGTATTGATGAGAAAGTGACGCACGTTGAAAAAGGCTTACCTGAAGAGGTCATTCCTGATTTAGCCGAGCACTTGCAGGCGGGTATTGTGGTATTGGGGACCGTCGGACGTACCGGTATTTCTGCTGCGTTTCTTGGTAATACCGCGGAACAGGTTATCGATCATCTACGCTGTGACCTGCTGGTCATCAAGCCGGATGAATATCAGACGCCAGTTGAACTGGACGACGAAGAAGACGATTAACCACACAATGAAATGCCGGATGGCGATATCATCCGGCATTTTAAACGCCTAGTGTTGCTCCTCACCGCCGAGGAAATAGATACCAAGCGGGATAGCCAACAGAATCGTAAACACCATGCTGTAGACACAAATCATTGCAGATTGAATGGCGTACATTGAAGCGGTCCAGTCGGATAGCGGAATGTCATATTGTTCAATAACGCCACCGATCGTCGCTCGCGTCACGACCGACGCTGCGATAATAAACACTCCAAGCAGGCACAACAGAAACTTCCGTCCCTTCGCTGTTTTCAGCTTAGCCATGATCATAGTACTGTCCTTTTGCAAATGAAAAACCTTGTTACTTTGCGCTAACAATACCATGACATCAACTGACTGTCTGCTACATAAACCGCATGCAGGGTTGACGTCAGCGCTATTTCGCTGAAAATAGCGCTGATTGCATTATTTATCTCTCCTTTTGATTAATGATCTGACCGCCTTAACTGAGTAAAATATCTGGGGATTAGGATGTCAGATGATATTTAGCTAACACGGAGTTGCCAGGAAGAATCATGATCGCTGAACTGTTTATGAATAATGCGTTTAATTTGACGGTAATTCTTAGCTGCTGTGCCGCGCTGGTCCTGATGAGCGTCTGGTATCATCGTGGAGAGCGTCGCTGCAAAGGATTCATATTTCATGCCGCACAATTTTTTGTCTATGCCATTATCATTGGGACGTTTGGCAGCATTGCTAATAACGTTATCGAAAGTTACAGCCTGAAATTTATCTCCCCCAGCGTGGTCGACTTTATCTGCACCTCGTTGATTGCGTTGATCCTGACCATCAAACTTTTTCTGGTGATTAATCAGTTTGAAAAGACGCAGATTAATAAAGGCAGAGATATCACCAGCGCGAGGATCCTGTCGCGTATCATCAAGATTACCATCGTGGTTGCCATCATTTTACTGTATGGCGAACACTTCGGTATGAGCTTATCCGGTCTGTTAACCTTTGGCGGTATTGGCGGTATCGCAGTGGGTATGGCGGGGAAAGATATTCTGAGCAACTTTTTCTCAGGCATTATGCTCTATTTCGACAGACCGTTTAGCATAGGCGATTGGATCCGCTCCCCGGACCGCAATATTGAAGGCACGGTAGCAGAAATTGGCTGGCGAATGACTAAAATAAACACCTTCGACCATCGTCCGTTGTATGTGCCAAACTCGATTTTCTCCTCCATCAGCGTAGAAAACCCAGGGCGCATGACCAACCGGCGAATTAAAACGGTGATCGGGTTACGATATGAGGATGCCGATAAAGTCGGTGCCGTTGTCGAGTCGGTCAGAGAAATGCTGCAAAACCATCCTGGAATAGACCAGAAACAAACTCTGTTGGTCTATTTTAATGAATTTGCCGATTCATCGTTGAATATCATGGTGTATTGCTTCACGAAAACCACCGTCTGGAAGGAATGGCTCGCGGTACAGCAAGACGTTTATTTAAAGATTATCACGATAGTCCAGGCAAACGGTGCCGACTTTGCATTCCCCAGCCAGACGCTGTATATGGATAATCCTGAAGCATCGCCATCGACACACTAACAAAAGAAAAGACGCGGAAATCCGCGTCTTTTTCGTACTTATTTCAATGAGGCAATATCAATTACAAAGCGGTATTTCACATCGCTTTTCAACATCCGCTGCCAGGCACGATTAATATCCTGAATATCGATCACTTCAACATCGGCGGTAATACCATGCTGACCGCAAAAATCCATCATCTCCTGCGTTTCGGCAATACCGCCGATAACTGAACCCGCCACGGATCTACGCCCAAGGATCAGGGGAACCGTATTCAGCAACGGATCCAACGCACCAAGATAACCAACCAGCACCAGCGTACCGCTTAGCGCCAGGGTTGGGATATAAGGGTTCAGGTCATGAACGTAGGGCACAGTATCGATAATCAGATCAAACTGATTCGCTGTCGCTTTCATCTGTTCACTGTCAGTGGAAAGCACAACGTGACTGGCACCCAAACGTCTGGCATCAGCTTCTTTGCCCGGTGAACGCGTAAACAGCGTAACTTCCGCGCCCAGCGCATTTGCAAGTTTGATTGCCATATGCCCGAGTCCACCCAGACCGACAACCGCGACTTTACTGCCCTCGCCTACCTGCCAGTGGCGCAGAGGCGACCATGTTGTGATCCCGGCGCAAAGCAGCGGCGCCGCACCGCGTAAATCGATCCCTTCAGGGACCTTCACCACAAACTTTTCGGTAACGACAATTTTGTCAGAATAGCCGCCGAAAGTAGGCAGACCGTCATGACGGTCGATATCGTTATACGTTAGCGTGTTACCTTCTTCGCAATACTGCTCTAGCCCCTGCTCGCAGGCGCTACAGTGTTGACACGAATCAACCATGCAGCCGACCCCTGCGAGATCGCCCACTTTGAATTTTGTTACCGACTTACCAACATGCACCACGCGGCCAATGATCTCATGCCCTGGTACCATCGGATATTTAGCACCGCCCCAATCGTTGTAGGCGTTGTGAATATCCGAGTGGCATACACCGCTGTATAAAATATCGATAACCACATCATCTTCACGCGGATCGCGACGAACAAAATTATGGGGGACTAAATCTTCTTTCACCGCCAGAGCAGCATAACCCTTCACATTCATGACCATTGAGATCTCCTCAGGGATTAGGTGTTACCAGAACCAGCATAGTTCAGGGCAGCAGGTTGTACTCAGCGTCGCTAACCGGTTCCAGCCATTCGTTCGACGCGCCAGGGGCCGGGATTTCCAAGGCGATATGGGCAAACCAACTATCACGCGCGGCGCCGTGCCAGTGTTTCATTCCCGCCGGAATGTGCACGACATCGCCGGTTTTCAGCTCACGTGCCGGTTTATTCCACTCCTGATACCAGCCTCTGCCACCGGTCACCAGCAATATTTGTCCACCCTCATGATGAACATGCCAGAAGTTACGACAACCCGGTTCAAATGCGACATTGCCAATTACCACGCCTTCCATGGAGAGCATGGTCAGATAGCTGTCGCCAGTGAAATACTTCGCATACGCTTCATTTTTCTCTCCACGTGGAAAGACGCTGTTACCATCAAATTGTTCGTTCATAGTGACTCCAGTATGGATAATGTCCGCGGTGTTCATACCAGACATTCATCAAGAACCGTACGGGCATTTTCCCCAATCCCGGCTCCACAGTGCTGTTCGAGTATCGTAATAAACTCACTGAGTTGCTCAGGGAGGATCCCGATGTTAAGGCATATCGCAAAATGGCTTTTCAGCTGGCTGTTAACGCCGCCCAGAACGGCCAGCGCCGAAACGGTCACCCATTCACGGTCCTGCCAGTCAAGTACATCTCGCTGAAAAATATCGCCAAACAGATGTGCTTTAAGCCAGACATCAATAGCGGGTGCAAAGTCAAACAGCGGACCGCTTACAGGCTGTCCAACCAGTTGCGTCTGAGTTAGGCTCCCAGCCTGAACACTGTTCCAGTCTGCAGGTGGCGGCGTGGCCGTTCTACCTTCGTCGTCTGAAAGCCCTTTCTCGCTTCGACTTTTCACCACCGACATAAAGCAGGACAGACCGTTCAGGCTGCGAGGGAAACCGCAGTATGCGTAGAGCTGTAGCAGGATCTCTTTTACTTCATTGAGCGTGAGTCCTGCATCCAGTCCGGCGTTGAGCGCGACGTCCAACTTTTCCATCTGTCCTGTGGCAGTGAATGCCGCAATGGGAATGATTGCCTGTTGTCTGACATTCAGTTGGTATTGCATATCCGACTCTCCAAAACGGTGGCAACATTGCACCACCGGGGGCTGAAAACAGTAAAATTATAGAGACTCGACGTGTCGGTGATTAGAGAGGAAAAGAAGGACAAACTTATGAGCTGTGCTCATCAATAATGAGCAGCAGGTACTCTTTATTTGCAGGTAACTGAATGAAGACTTACGCCACAATCTCGATTAAATTGCCGTCAGGATCTTTTATCACCGCTTCGTAATAACCATCGCCAGTAGTGCGCGGACCTGAGACTAATATCCCCTGTTCCTGCGCTTGCAATGCAATGGCATCAACATTTTCATTGCCGCCAACAGAAATGGCGAGGTGTACCCATCCGCAACGATTATTGTCAGATTGCTGCCCGATAAGACCCGGTTTGGTCATTAACTCAATCGCAATTTCCTCGCCAATTTTGACAAAATAAGATTCAAAACCAGGATTGGTTTTACTGCGGTATTTCTCGTTGATCTTGCCGTCAAAAAACGAGACCCAGAAGCGAGCTTGCTGCTCGAGATCCTGTGTCCATAACGCCATATGCGCAATCTTCATAGCGAACCTCTTCCCGTTGTATCCAGAATAGTACAGCCCCTGTAAGGGATGTTGACATCGTTAATCATAATGCACGATCATGCACTCTATTGCTCGATGTTTATTTCACCTGGAGTATCTATGCTCGATTACGCCGCATTCCCGGAACAGCGCCAGGCGCTTATCTTTCAGATCCTGCAAGAAAACGGCAGGGTCATTTGTTCTGAACTCGCTAACCGATTAGGCGTTTCTGAACATACAATTCGTCGTGATTTGCATGAATTGAGCAAAGATGGCGTGTGTAAAAAAGTTTATGGTGGCGCGGTCATTACACTCCCTGAATCCGAAGACATCGACGTACGCAAGAGTATTAATGTAGCCAAAAAGAGCAACATCGCGCAGAGATGTGCCCGACTGGTCAAATCTGGAAGCTGTATTTTTATCGACACGGGTAGCACCAATCTGGCAATGGCAGAAGCTCTGCCCGCCGAACTGGCGTTAACCGTGGTGACAAATTCACCGGAGATTGCCGCCGTTTTGCTAAAAAAACCGCTGTTTGAAGTCATTATGCTGGGTGGCGTGGTGCAGAGATCTTCAGGTGGGTGCGTGGGAGCTTCCGCCATCGCGCAAGTGCAGGACATTTTATTCGATCAGGGATTTATTGGCGGCTGCGCGATGTCGCCTGAATCCGGCTTAACGGGATTTGATTATGCGGATTGTGAGTTCAAAAAAGCGGTGATTAAACAATGTAATGAAACTATCGTCGCGCTAACGGCTGAAAAAATCCCAGCCGTCGCCCGATATGTCGTTACCGAAAGCAGCAATATCGATGTGATTGTTGTAGAGGACAACATCAGCAAAGAGTACGCCGCAGCGTTCCAGGCGCACGACATTCGAATTTATACAGTCTAACCGCGGTAGGCTCGCTGAAAACTAACTGTGCTAAACGTCGCTCCGGGCGTCAGCGCGGTGATCGCTGACAGACAATCCAGACGGATTTTTTGCTGGTTTTCAGATTGCTCCACTACCAGAAATTCTTCTTTTTCCACGGTGGTACACGTCGTCAGCGCTTTAGCATCAAAACATGCGCCATCCGTTAGTTCAATGCGCAACCAATAGTGGTACATGCAGGCGATTTCCAGATAATCATGAAGATCGCAATCTATCGGGTGGTACTCTTCGGTCGTTTTCATCACACTACCTTCCCCAACGTCTTGTATATTCGGGAAATCGCCAACGCAACTTCCCGAACTATCCAGCTATTTCAACGCTTCAATGGGAGCGCCAAAATTAATATGCAGCACATTGCCGTCAATCACCAGCGCCGGAACAGATTTCACGCCAGCCACTTCAGCCTCAGCAACCCGATCAGGTTGCTCTCCCAGATGAACCACATCGATTTCAACATCCGCAGACAAATGCTGCAGAAGTGTCTGTTCTGCGGAAACACAAACCGGGCAACCTGCATGATAGAAACGAGCTTTAGTCATAATACATCTCCTTTAAATTATAGTATCGATTCGATACTATAATTCATGCTACGCTGCTTTTATCCTTTGTCAATATAGTTTTTAATCGATACTATATGCCGAGGAGGATTTGTTATGCCCGACATGTCACTTTTCGACGTACTTGACCGGCTTTCCAGCCTGACAAGGATGTGGTTTCGCCAGCACCCTTTACTGGCGGATCTACAGCCAGTACAACTCAGCGCGTTAATGTATCTGGCCCGTTGCAACCGTTATTCCAATACGCCGCTTGGCGTAACGGACTACCTTGGCCTCACCAAAGGCACCGTATCGCAATCGCTGAAGCTGCTAGAAAGCAAAGGACTGATTGTTCGTAAGCAGGATGCCCGCGATAAACGCAGCGTACATTTACAGTTAACTGAATCAGCCGGTACGTTACTGGACGCCCTGCTCCCGCCAACGTTTTTGGTGGCGGGTGAAACGGCGATGGGTGAACGCGCGACTGTACTTAAGGAGCTACTGTTTGAACTTTTACGTGGGATCCAGAGGACCAACAATGTGCCTGGCTTTGGACTTTGCCATAGCTGTCGCTTCCACCAAAAAACGGGTGGTCAGGGATATTGTAATCTGACGAAAGAGAGATTGAGTGAAGAGGATGCGTTGCTGATTTGCCGGGAGCACCAGCCTCCGGAAACTTAAAATGGCTGGTGCAAAATCACACCAGCCATTATCTCTGTTAGTGCTTAACGATATACATTGTGCGGCTATAGGCCACATCTTCAGGGTTAGTAATCGGATACCCTTTCAGCCACGGTTTAATTAAACGCCCGTTGGTATACTGATAAATCGGTGCAATAGGTGCCTGTTCCATCAGAATTTTCTCCGCGGCGTTATAATCGGCATTGCGCGCTTTCTCTGTATTCTCCAGAGTTGCCTGGGTCAACACTTTGTCGTACGCCGGATCATTAAATCGGGAGATATTGCCCGTATGGGTCGATGTTAATAGCGACAAGAACGTAGAAGGCTCATTGTAGTCACCCACCCATGAGGCGCGGATCACATCAAAATTACCGGTATTACGGCTGTCGATATACGTTTTCCATTCCTGATTCTGCAGTTTTACGTCAACACCGAGGTTCTTCTTCCACATAGAAGCCACTGCGATAGCAATCTTCTGATGATTTTCTGAGGTGTTGTACAGCAGCGTCAGTTTAAGCGGTTTCTGTGGGCCATAGCCCGCCGCACGCAGCAGCGTTTTTGCCTGCGCGTTCAGTTCTTCCTGACTCATTTGCTCAAACGGTGAAGGTTCCGGCACAAATCCTGCCGTTACATCCGGCGTAAAATGCCATGCCGGCTTCTCACCTGTACCCAATACCTTCTCCGCCATCAGACGACGATCGATAGTCATGCTGAGTGCCAGCCGCACGCGTGAGTCGGCGGTCGGTCCCTTCTGGGTATTGAAAGCATAATAATAAGTACCAAGCTGCGGCGGGGTGTAAACCTGACCCGGGATATCCTTCAACAGTTTCTGGTACATATTTTTCGGGAAGGATTCCGTGATATCAATATCACCAGCAAGATAGCGCTTGGTGGCAGCTGATTCCTGGTTGATCGGCAGGAAGGTGACTTTTTGCAGCACTGTTTTGGCGTTGTCCCAATAATGTGTGTTTGGTACCACTTCCAGTTTTTCGTTCACGACGCGATCTTTGAGCACATAGGCGCCGTTACCAATAAGATTGCCTGGTTTGGTCCACTCTTTGCCGCTCTCAACGTTAGCTTTTTGTACCGGATAGAATGCAAAACTCGCTGTCAGATTGGCAAACCAGGGCAGCGGTTTATCTAGTTGAACTTTCAATGTCCGTGCATCGACAGCACTAACGCCAAGTTTATCAGGCGTGGCTTTGCCATCGATAATAGCCTGAGCATTATTAATACCCGCCAGCGCAGCAAACCAGGCAAACGGCGACAGCGTTTTTGGGTCAACCAGACGCTGCCAGCTATAGACAAAATCCTGCGCCGTTACCGGCGTACCATCCGCCCATTGCGCATTGTCACGCAGCGTAAACGTCCAGATGCGGTTATCGTTACTCTTCCACTGGGTAGCGACGCCAGGCACGATCTCACCCTTCTCATTCTGGTTGACCAGCCCTTCAAATAGATCACGAATAACCTGTATTTCAGGCAGCCCTACGGCTTTTGCCGGATCAAGCGACGCCGGTTCGTCTTTTATATGACGCACCAGTTCTTGTTTCTCTGCCAGTACCGTTCCGCTGGGAACATCAGCAGCCCAGGATAAAGAAATGCTGCTAACCAACAACGCACAACAGGTTACTGAAACAGAATGCTGCATAAGATACCCTCAATTCCGGCTACTAAGTGAATGTGTAATTATTTGTATCGCCAGCAGGAAATGCAATTAACTTCCGACAAGAAAGTGATATTACACCTGAAAAGATAAGTGTGTGAAAACGATTTGATTATCCATACATTTTGCACAACACTGCGAGTAACAATCCAAGCATTCAGAGATGACTATGACCGTTACCCGTCCCCGTGCCGAGCGCGGCGCATTCCCACCTGGAACCGAACATTACGGACGTTCATTGTTAGGCGCACCGCTAATCTGGTTTCCTGCACTGGCAGCCGATCGTGAAAGCGGCCTGATACTGGCGGGAACGCACGGCGACGAAAACTCCTCGATCGTTACCCTTTCTTGCGCATTGCGTACGCTTAACCCTTCCTTGCGTCGCCACCATGTAGTGCTGGCCGTAAACCCTGACGGTTGCCAGCTTGGACTGCGCGCAAATGCGAACGGCGTCGATCTGAACCGTAATTTTCCCGCCGCAAACTGGAAAGCGGGAGAAACGGTGTATCGCTGGAACAGTAGCGCAGAAGAGCGTGATGTGGTGTTGTTGACCGGCGAAAGTCCGGGTTCGGAACCAGAAACCCAGGCGTTGTGTCAGCTTATTCACCGAATTCATCCCGCCTGGGTAGTCTCTTTTCACGATCCACTGGCCTGTATTGAAGATCCCAGAAGCAGCGAGCTGGGTTCGTGGCTGGCACAGTCGTTTGAATTGCCTCTGGTCACCAGCGTAGGTTATGAAACGCCCGGCTCTTTTGGGAGCTGGTGCGCAGACCTGAATTTACACTGCATAACCGCCGAATTTCCGCCCATTTCATCGGATGAAGCGAGCGAAAAATACCTGCTGGCCATGTCCAATCTGCTGCGCTGGCACCCTAGGGATGGAGCTGCCCGGTCGTAAAATGTAGGGCTGGCTCCGCATCGCTGGCCAGCCACGTAGGGCCATCAAGATCGGCAAAGTTAACCTGCGGCGTAAGCGGTAACGCCGCACCAATAGCCCGGGAGGTACACAGCATGCAGCCCAGCATCAGCGCAAATCCCTGCTCGCGGGCTTCCGTTGCCAGCGCCAGTGCTTCCGTCAGACCGCCTGTTTTGTCCAGTTTGATATTGACCATTTCATAGCGTCCGTGCAGCGCTTTCAGGCTACTGCGAGTGTGGCAACTTTCATCTGCGCAGATGGGCAGCGGATGCACAAAATTCTCCAGCGCGGCATCATCCTGGGCCGGCAGCGGCTGCTCCAGCATCGCCACCCCTAAATCAGCCAGCAGCTGACAGCGTGCCGCAAGGCCTTCTGCCCGCCAGGATTCGTTGGCGTCGACAATAATCGTGGCGTCAGGAACAGCCGCACGAATGGCAACCATCCGCTCACTAATTAAGCGAGCATCCAGTTTAACTTTCAGCAGTTTTGCGCCATTTCCCCACAGCGCAGCCGCGCTCGCAGCCATTTGTTCCGGCGAGCCAATCACTACGGTTTGCGCCGTCGTCACCACCTCCGCCAGTTCACTTCCCACCAATTCCGCCAGCGACTTCTGCTGTTGACGCGCACTTAGATCCCACAACGCGCAGTCTACGGAATTTCGCGCAGCCCCTGCTGGCAGCAGCTTTTGCAGCTCTTCACGCGTCAGTCCGTTTTCCAGTTGTGGCGCAATGCTCATTATTTGCGCCAGGACAGAGGCATCGCTTTCACCGTAGCGCGGGTACGGTGTGCACTCGCCAATACCTGTGACGCCATTTTCTGTCAATTCGACGACAACCACATGCGCTTCGGTCCTGCTCCCACGGGCGATGACAAAGGGAGTGTGCAGCGGCCAGGCTTCCTCATATACCTTAACTGTTCTCATTTGTTTTCCTTAATGCAGTCCCTGAAGCGGATATCCGCAAATAGCGTTTGCCGTGTTAACTGTTGATGGCATAAACTAGCCTCGACGTTAACTATATGTAAACAGGAAGATAACCATGTCACAAACCGTTCATTTCCAGGGCAACCCGGTTGCAGTTGCCGGCTCCATTCCTCAGGCTGGAAGCAAAGCTCAGGCTTTTACCCTTGTGGCTAAAGACCTGTCTGACGTTACGCTGGGCCAGTTTGCAGGCAAGCGCAAAGTGCTGAATATTTTCCCAAGCATCGATACTGGCGTTTGCGCGGCATCGGTACGTAAGTTTAACCAACTGGCGACAGAAATCGACAATACCGTCGTACTGTGTATTTCGGCCGACCTGCCATTCGCCCACTCTCGTTTTTGCGGCGCGGAAGGTCTGAGCAACGTTATCACGCTGTCCACCCTGCGCAACGCAGAATTCCTGAAAAACTACGGTGTTGAAATCGCTGAAGGCCCGCTGAAAGGTCTGGCCGCACGTGCCGTAGTTGTTATCGATGAAAATGACAATGTTGTTTTCAGCCAACTGGTCAATGAAATCACCAACGAACCAGACTACACAGCGGCGCTGGACGTACTGAAAGCGTAAGCTGCGTTTGCATACAAAAATGCCTCCGGATGGAGGCATTTTCATTTACGGTATTACTCTTCGCTTTTTTTCTGTTGGCTCAGGCCGTACTCGCGCAATTTATTGGCAATCGCGGTATGCGAAACGCCGAGGCGCTTGGCCAGCTTGCGTGTGCTGGGATAATTCATATACAGCTGCGTCAGCACGGAGCGTTCAAAGCGGCTGGTAATTTCATCCAGCGACCCTTCCATCACCTCTTCTCCGACCGCAACCGTTGCCGCATCATAATCCGGCAGCAAAATATCCTGTGGCCGCAGCTCATAGCCTTCAAGCTGGGTCAGCGCCCGGTAGATAGCGTTTTTAAGCTGACGCACGTTGCCCGGCCAACCGTAACGGGTTAACACCGTGCTGAGATCGGCGGACAGCTTCGGACGCGGCACGCCCTGTTCATCGGCAAAACGCGCCACAAACAGTTCGGTAAGCGGCATAATATCTTGTGGGCAATCGCGCAGCGGCGGCAGGTTTAGCGTCAGTACATTCAGACGATAATAGAGGTCCTCACGGAAAAGTCCTTTCTGCACCAGCTCCACAAGGTTCTTTTGCGTCGCGCAAATCACACGGACATCAACATGAACTTCGTGATCTTCTCCCACGCGACGGAACGTGCCGTCATTGAGAAAACGCAGCAATTTGGTCTGCATACGCGGCGACATTTCGCCAATTTCATCTAACAGAACCGAACCGCCATTCGCCTGCTCAAAGAACCCTTTTTTGCCTTCCGGCGCATGGCCAAACAGCTCGCTTTCAACCGCATCTTCAGGGATTGATGCACAGTTCAGCGCCAGATACGGTTTCGACGCACGTGGGCTTGCCAGATGGCAGGCGTGAGCAAAGAGATCTTTGCCGGTGCCGGTATTACCAGTAATCAGCAGCGGCGCGCTCAGCGTCGCCAGCTTGCGCGCCTGTTCTACGACGTGTTTCATTTTGGCGCTGACGGCAATAATCTGGCTAAACGCACTGAGATCCTGCGTTGTCATATTTTGCAGCTGACGTCCCATTCGGATGGTGGAGCGCAACATCACCACCGCGCCGGTCAGCATCTGCTCCTGATTTTCGCCCTGCAAATGGACAGGCGTAATTTCCATCAGGAAATTCTGCCCGTTAATCACGACATGTTCGCTATGGGAATCCTGCGGATTGCTTTCCAGCCAGCGCTGAAAGTTAAACCCATTGATTAACTGGGCTGCGGTATGGTTGCGCATCCGCTCCTGGGTGTGCGCAAAAAGTTGACAGCTCGCAGGGTTCGCCATCTCAACTTTGCTTTTCATATCAAGAGAAAGGACCGGTTCTGGCAACGCTTCAAGCAGAGCACTCAGCGCCAGATGTTCACGTTCGGAAGGCATCCAGGGTACGGTACGCACATCCGTAACCCCTGAAATACGGCGGATTTCAGCCATCAGACTGCTGAAGTTGGTGAACTCCAGCTCCGCAAAATTAAGGTAAATTCGCCCGATGGGGTCAATCTCGATACCGCGTAAATCAATGCTTCTCAGCACCAGTAAATCGAGCAATTCGCGGGTCAGACCAAGACGGTCTTCACAAAAGACTTCCAAACGCATAGGAACCTTCACCTGGACAAGGGATTATGTGTTAAATGATAAGACAGTATTTGGTTTGCAGGAAGAACTCTGTCAACAAATATTGACAGCGCGCTGGAAAATTAGGCGCCGGGGCGTAAAGTTATACGATCGGCGCCTGTTTTATAGCTAACTTTCGCGCGGAGATTTGTTCTTTTGTAAGGTCTCTTTCACCTGACCAATCAGTTGACGGCGAAAATCGCCCAGTCGTGGCTTATCATCATCGATCCACGGCAGCGGTCGGCAAAGCTCCATAGCTTTAATGCCCAGACGCGCCGTTAATAACCCCGCGCCAATGCCCTGTGCGGCACGCGTTGATAAGCGGGCGGCTAAATCCTGCGACATCCAGTCCATCCCTACTTCCCGCACCAGCTCACTGGCCCCGGCAAAAGCGATATTCAACAACACCAGGCGGAACAGGCGCAGACGGCTGTAATAACCAAGTTCAATGCCATACAGCGATGCAATGCGATTAATCAGCCGCAGATTTCGCCAGGCGATAAACGCCATATCCACCAGCGCCAACGGACTGACTGCAATCATCAGCGTGGACTCTGCCGCTGAACGACTGATCTCACGCCGGGCTTGCGCATCCAGCACCGGCTGCACCAGATGGGCATACAGGCTGACCACTTCGCGATCGTTCTGTGTTTCATGAATTGAGGCATACCAACGCTGCAATGCTGGATGAGACTGATCGATACCCGCCTGCTGCGCCAGTTTTTCACAAAATGCACGACCTTTTCCGGTTCCATGGCTGTGGAGCAAGTCTCGCGCTTCATCACGTTCGTGCGCGCGCTGACGCAATCGCCACAATCTGCGCCACTCGGTCGCCACCGATCCGACACCTGCGCCGATAATCAATGCGCCTGCGGCACATCCTCCCAGCGCGACCCAGTCCTGAGTCTGCCAGGCGTTCATGGTCCACTGCACACCCTGAGCAACAACGCTCACGCCAAACAGCGCCAGCCCGCCCATCACCATCTTGCGCCACAGACTGCGTTTGGGGCGTAAGGCCGCATCAATGACGGCCTCCGCCTGACCTTCGTCTTCCAGGGGTTCATCCACTTTCGCCGGAGAAAAAGTCTGCGCCTCCGTTTCGTTGAACATTTGCTGCGCTTTAAACGCCGTGTTTTGTTCCACGTCCAGCGGACCTGAGAAGTCGATACGCGGTTTTAACGGCTCGCTCATCGCAATTTATCTCCTATTAAAAACTCCAGCGCGGCATCGAGGCGGATATGTGGTAAGGGTTTATCGACATCCATAACCTGCGGGCGAAATGCTTCAAACTGAAATCCCTGGCGGTCCCAGAACGCCTGTCCTGGCAGTCGCGCGGGCACTTCACCAGGATAAACGGTCAGCGGTTCGCCATCGCTCAGACGATTACCACGCAGCGCCGGGATCTTTTCACCTTTCACATCGATCAAGCCGCTGGTGGTTGCCTGCACCGATGCCAGCCCCAGACAATCCATGCTGATACCTTCGAACGCCGCGTTTTGCCATGCGTCCTGGATCAGCTGCTGCAATAACAACACCATATTGGCGTGCTGATCGACTGTGACGTGGTCGGCTTTGGTGGCGGCAAACAGCAGCTTGTCGATCACTGGAGAAAATAACCGACGAAACAGCGTACGCTGCCCGTAATGGAAGCTTTGCATCAACTGGGTAAGCGCCAGACGCATGTCGTTGAACGCCTGTGGCCCGCTGTTGAGCGGCTGCAGGCAATCGACCAGCACAATCTGGCGGTCAAAGCGCAGGAAGTGATTCTTATAAAACCCTTTGACGACCTTTTCGCAGTAATAATTGAATCTTTCGCGCAACATGCCCGCGTTGGTGTGTTTGTCAGCCTGCGCCAGCTTTGATTCCCCCCAGGCATCGACATCCGGCCACGGGAAGAATTGCAGCGCAGGCGCGCCCGCCATATCTCCGGGCAGGACAAAACGGCCCGGTTGAATAAAATGCAGGCCCTGCTGTTTACACTGATGCAGATACTCCGTCCAGGCGGCAGCAATTTCCGCCAGACGGTTTTCATCAGCAGGCGCCAACGGATCCAGCCCCTGGCATAACTGCCGCCATTTTGCCGACCATTCGCCCCGCTGCCCCTGCAATAATCCGGTCATTTGCCGCGACCAGCTCAGATAATCCTGGGCCAGCATCGGTAAATCGAGCAGCCACTCCCCCGGATAATCGACGATCTCCAGGTACAGCGTGGAGGTGTCTTTAAAGTGGCGCAGTAAAGAGTCATTGGATTTATAGCGCAGCGCCAGACGTATTTCACTCACGCCGCGCGTAGGGGTCGGCCAGGTTGGCGGAGAGCCGTACAGTTGCGCCAGTCCCTCATCATAGGTAAAGCGCGGAATGCCAAAATCGCGTTGAGGAACCCGTTTTACGCCGAGCAAACGCTCTTCGCGCACGCAGCTGAGCAACGGCAGACGCGCACCGGCATGAATATTGAGTAACTGGTTTACCATCGCAGTGATAAACGCCGTCTTACCGCTGCGGCTAAGTCCGGTGACAGCCAGGCGTAAATGCCGGTCTACGCCGCGATTAACCAGCGAATTGAGTTCATTTTTAAGTCGCTTCATCGCCATCCCGTTTTGCTGAAGGAACCGAAGAAATTATAACAAACAGGAAGTAAAGATAGGGGTCAATTCTTACTTATCAACTACCTGGGCGGTACCTGGCGGCATTATTCTTACCGCCAGGAGCAGAAGAACTGCGTACGGCTTATTTATTCTCTACTTTAGGAAGCGAGATCTGGTTGATGCCACCTTCATTCGTCACCTGCGTATAGCCCATTTCAGTCAACATATCCTTCGCTTGTCCCGATTGACGCCCGGAGTTGCAGTACAGCTTCACAGTGTCGTTCTTATCAGGAACTTCAGCTGCAATACGTGCCTTCATTTCTTTTAACGGAATATTGACGGCCCCCTGAATATGCTGCTGTTGGTACTGTTCAGGAACGCGAACATCGATCCAGTATTCGGCTGCGTAAACCGGCATGCCGATGACCAGAGCCAATGCTAATACACCTTTTTTCAACATAATATCTTCCTGACTGATAGTTGGATTTACCTCTACACTATACGCCAGTTCTTAAGAAAATATTGCGACCGTATTATCACCGTCTGCAGGCGCGGACGATTGTTCCTCAGATTACCCATGCCGCAGTTAGCCTGTTGATTTTTCTACCCGCATTTGATGTTCCTACCCAACAATTAGGTGAGCAAAGCTGTAATTTATTATTTAATCTGATTGCAGGAGAGAAAGGATTACATAATATCACGATAGGAACACAAATATTGCTGACCGACTTCCTGATATAAAACCTGGGTATTAATGCTCAGCGAAATAGATTTTTTAGTTCACCCTCAATACCCGTGGAAACGACCCAAAAGAATTCTGACAGCCCCCAAATTATATTTGTAAGCTGCCGCAAATTAACTGAGGGAATGTTGATTAATTGTTGCTTGCTTTTGCTGATTCAAATATCAGGGTTGATTACCTGAATAGCGTTTCGACAATTTTGCCGCAGCCCGACTCAACACCGGTTCCAGAACCAACGCCAGCAGCATTTTTAGCGGGCGTCGGGCGACGGACTTCACCGCCCACCCTGCTACACCCGCCGGGCCGTAGCGCAGCGCGGTCAGGAGCACCAGCTTACCTGCTATTTTAAAGCCCGGCTTAACCCTTTGCCCGGCACGTTGCCAGCGATTGTTCATTTCTGTCCTCACAATTGACGGAAGCGACTACGTAAGGAAAAAGTATCGGAGGTCACATAACGCTCCATTTCACGTAAACGCTTTTCACTAGCCGCCAGCTCGCGATCGACGGCATCCAACAGCTCACCGCTTGATGGCTGCTGCTCGCCGGAAACCACATTATCCGGCATCGGATCCAACACAAAGGTCAGCACGATGTAGGCGACGAAGGTGAAAAAGGCCAGGCCAAAAAAGACTGACAACACCACCAGGATCCGTACCAGCTTCACAGGCACATCGAGATAATGCGCAATACCTGCGCAAACCCCCTTCACCATGCCCTGCTGCGGAATACGCCACAGTTTTTTGTTCAGGTTAACGCCTCCCATTAGCGGTCCCTCCAGTTTGGATGTTCAGCATCGAGGATGTCTTCCAGCGCCTGAATGCGCTCGCGCATCCGCTGTGCGTCATCGTTGAGTTCAACCAGGCGTTGCTGTTCACTTTGCGACAGTTCGCCACGACTGGAACGGTTGCTGTAGTGCAGCCAGAGCCAAATCGGTAAAACGAACAACACAAAGATGGTTAACGGGATAGCCAGAAATAGCGCGCTCATGAGTACTCCTTACAGGTGATGAGCGGCGGCGCGTTCGGGCGCCGCCAGATGTTATTATTGCTTGTCTTGCTGCATTTTGGCTTTAAGTTGCGCCAGCTGCTCGCTGATTTCATCATCTGCTTTCAGGTCAGCAAATTGCTGATCCAGAGACTTCTGTTTACCGAAGTTATGGCTTTCAGCCTCGGCTTCCATCTGATCGATACGACGCTCGAAAGATTCAAAGCGCGCCATCGCTTCATCGAGTTTACCGCTGTCCAGTTGACGACGAACATCACGGGAAGAGCTCGCCGCTTGGTGGCGCAGCATCAGCGCCTGCTGACGAGCACGGGTTTCACTAAGTTTGTTTTCCAGCTCACCGATCTCTTTTTTCATACGCGCCAGCGTATCGTCAACCAGCGTCACCTCATGCTCCAGAGAGGCAATTAAATCGGTCAGTTTCTGCTTTTCAATTAACGCAGAACGCGCCAAATCTTCTTTCTCTTTACGCAGCGCCAGTTCAGCTTTTTCCTGCCACTCTGCCTGTTGCGCGCTGGCCTGTTCAATACGGCGAGATAATTGTTTCTTTTCTGCCAGCGCACGCGCTGAGTTGGAACGTACCTCAACCAGCGTGTCTTCCATTTCCTGGATCATCAACCGCACCAGCTTCTGCGGATCTTCAGCCTTTTCCAGCAACGCGTTAATGTTGGCGTTCACGATGTCGGCAAAACGAGAAAAAATACCCATAATGTAATCCTCACTTACTGTTCTGATATCGGGCAATGCCCTGCTATTTTCGTAATGCACGGGGCGTGCCAACTTTTTATCTAATTGATTCTATTAATTATATCTAATTTTACCTGTTGCGAAAATTAGGGTAAATTGGTGAATAACACTAACAAATGGTGAATTTCATCATGGCAGGATACAAAGATAATCTTCTGGGCGAAGCGAACAGCTTTATTGAAGTGCTGGAGCAGGTTTCTCATCTCGCGCCGCTGGATAAACCAGTACTGGTTATAGGTGAGCGCGGGACCGGGAAAGAACTTATCGCCAACCGCCTGCACTACCTCTCCACCCGCTGGCAAGGCCCGTTTATTTCGCTTAACTGCGCGGCGCTAAACGAAAATTTGCTTGATTCCGAACTGTTTGGTCACGAAGCGGGTGCCTTTACCGGCGCGCAAAAACGCCATCCAGGACGTTTCGAACGCGCCGACGGCGGTACGCTGTTTCTCGATGAACTGGCAACTGCCCCGATGTTGGTACAGGAAAAATTGCTGCGCGTTATTGAATATGGCGAGCTGGAGCGCGTAGGTGGTAGCCAACCATTACAGGTTAACGTACGACTTGTTTGTGCGACCAATGCCGACTTACCTCGCATGGTTAGCGAAGGCACTTTCCGCGCGGACCTGCTGGATCGCCTGGCCTTTGACGTGGTGCAACTCCCACCGTTACGCGAGCGTCAAAGTGACATTATGTTAATGGCCGAACATTTTGCCATTCAGATGTGCCGCGAGATCGGATTACCTCTGTTTCCGGGTTTTAGTGCCGAGGCCAGAGAAACGCTCCTCCACTACCGTTGGCCGGGCAATATTCGTGAACTGAAAAACGTCGTGGAGCGATCCGTTTACCGGCATGGAACCAGTGATTACCCGCTGGATGAGATAATCATTGACCCCTTCCGCCGCCACACTACGCAGCCGCAGGCGCCGGAAACTAAACCGATGTCTGTAGGGTTACCGCTGGATCTGCGTGAATTCCAGCAGCAGCAAGAGAAAGACTTTCTACAAACCAGCTTACAGCAGGCAAAATTTAACCAGAAAAAAGCCGCTGAATTACTGGGGCTGACTTACCATCAGCTTCGCGCTTTGCTGAAAAAACACCAGATTTAACGCACATTTGCAGATGTCATATTGGCGGATTTGACGCATAACCCCATCAGGGTTTACCATGACGCCATTACTGTATAAAAAAACAGGTACAAATATGGCTCTGGCACTCGTTGGCGAAAAAATTGACAGAAACCGTTTCACTGGTGAGAAAATTGAAAATAGTACATTTTTTAACTGTGATTTTTCAGGTGCCGACCTGAGCGGCACTGAATTTATCGGCTGTCAGTTCTATGATCGTGAAAGCCAGAAAGGGTGCAATTTTAGTCGTGCGATGCTGAAAGATGCCATTTTTAAAAGCTGTGATTTATCCATGGCGGATTTTCGCAATGCCAGTGCGCTTGGCATTGAAATTCGCCACTGTCGTGCGCAAGGCGCAGATTTCCGCGGCGCAAGCTTTATGAATATGATCACCACGCGCACCTGGTTTTGTAGCGCATATATCACGAATACCAATCTAAGCTACGCCAATTTTTCGAAAGTCGTGTTGGAAAAGTGTGAGCTGTGGGAAAACCGTTGGATGGGTGCCCAGGTACTGGGCGCGACGTTCAGTGGTTCAGATCTCTCCGGCGGCGAGTTTTCGACTTTCGACTGGCGAGCAGCGAACTTCACACATTGCGATCTGACCAATTCGGAGTTGGGTGACTTAGATATTCGGGGCGTTGATTTACAAGGCGTTAAGCTGGACAACTACCAGGCGTCGTTGCTCATGGAGCGGCTTGGCATCGCGGTGATTGGTTAGCATTCACGGAGCGGTAAGTACCGCTCCCGCCCTTATACAATAGTGTCCGCCCTTGCCTTAAAAGTCACTTTCGACGCACAGAGCGTAAACGTTAGAGGGTTCCGGTCCCCCCATCAGAACACCAGACCTGACCAGACGTATAGCTGTTCTCCCGAGCGGCCAGGGTGACATAAAGCGGCGCGATTTCCACCGGTTGACCAGGGCGTCCCAGCGGCGCATTTGCCCCAAATTTCTCCACCTTTTCCTGCGGTTGACCACCACAGCACTGCAGTACAGTCCAGTATGGACCCGGCGCGACGGCATTGACACGGATCCCTTTCGGGGCCAGCTGTTTCGCCAGCGATTTAGTAAATGCCACGATAGCTGCTTTAGTCTGAGCATAATCAAGCAAGATTTCACTTGGCTCATAAGCCTGTACGGAGGAGGTATTAATTATCACGCTGTCTGGTGAAAGATGGGGTATGGCCGCTTTGGTGATCCAAAACATAGCGTAAACATTGGTTTTGAATGTTGCGTCGAAGTCTTCTGTGGTGAGTTCCTCAATTGACTCACAAAATTGCTGACGACCCGCATTATTGACGAGGATATCCAACCCTCCCAGTCCTTTTACCGCCTGTGTTACCAGATGACCGCAAAAAGCCTCATCACGGATATCTCCGGGGATGGCCAAAACATTTCTGCCTGTTTTTTTTATCAGATCGACCACTTCACGCGCATCGTCTTCTTCTTCAGGTAAATAGTTAATCGCAACATCTGCGCCTTCACGAGCATAGGCAATAGCAACAGCACGACCAATCCCTGAATCCCCACCGGTAATTAATACCTTGCGCCCATTCAGGCGACCGCTTCCCTGATAGCTGTCTTCTCCATGATCGGGGCGCGGTTGCATTTTCCCCGCCAGCCCGGGAAAGGGCTGCTGCTGCTGTTGAAAAGGCGGCGCCGGAAAACGCGCAGAATTGGTTTTATTAATGGTCTTTTTTTCCTTGTTTAAGCCAGCCATTCAATTACCTCTCATTATTTATCACAAAGACTAATAAGCGTAGACCAAAATGAATGGCATGACCTATATTATCAAGCTGCACTTAATTTTCCCGGAATATTACCCCCCTACTTTCCTCTACCGTTGCGCTTATATCCCCACCAACGTTAGATTTAATTTAAACAATATTATTTGAGACTTATCCAGTTCGCAGTGTTAATAAATAGCAACCACACTTAACATTTCAACCTTGGCAAAAGGAGAACGTATGAAATTATCCATAACGCCATTATTATGTTGTTTTTTATTGTCGCCAGCGCTTGCTGATGATAACGGTGGGTTGAAAAATGATACAGCTCCACCGCCAGCCCACGCTCTGGATGAAGGTTATCGTGGGACTGAAGATGCAAGAATCATGACTGTCGAACAGGCCAAAACGATGCATGACGGTGCGACCATTTCTCTGCGAGGTAATCTCATCGAGGATCAAGACGGAGACAAATTTGTCTTTCGTGATAAAACCGGCAGTATCCTGACTTTAATTCCACACGCGGTTTTCGATGGTCGAACGGTTAAACCCGATCAAATGATCAGTATTAACGGTAGCCTCGACGCTAAAATGCAACCACCAGTAGTACGCGTAAATAAGATCCAGAAGTAACGCAATAACCGGGAAGAAAGCCGCTCTTCCCGGTCGATTTTCTTTATTCCCACGATTTTGCGAATGCTCTCTTCTGCCCGTCATGGTGATTTCCTCCCTCTTTCCCCTCACATTTTTCTTTCTACCCGCGAATCACGCGTTTATAGCAAGTCAGATGGGCCATGAAAATGCTAAGATAGTTAACAGAGTAGATTCAAAGTGGATAGCGGGTATAAATTTTGACCATGTCGCGGTGTTGAACTCGCGCTTATCGAGCCTGTTACTCCCAAAAACAAACGGTAATGGCAAATGTCATTAAGTATTAGTAAGATAGCCTCTTTATATAATCCATTAAAATTATGCGCCTGGTTTTATCATCTCTGATCGTGATGGCTGGATTTCTGAGTGGTCAGGCTGCTGCTGCGCCTGAGCAACCTCCGCACGCTGATATTCGTGACAGTGGGTTTGTCTATTGCGTCAGCGGGCAGGTCAATACGTTCAACCCACAAAAAACGAGCAGCGGTCTCATCGTCGACACGTTAGCGGCCCAATTGTATGACCGACTGCTTGATGTAGATCCCTACACCTATCGGCTGGTGCCTGAGCTGGCTGAAAGCTGGGAGGTGCTGGATAACGGCGCAACCTACCGCTTCCATCTGCGTCGTGACGTTCAGTTTCAGAAGACTGCCTGGTTCACCCCCACCCGCAAACTAAATGCAGACGATGTGGTGTTTACCTTCCAGCGCATCTTTGATCGCCACCATCCGTGGCACAATGTGAACGGCAGCAGTTTCCCCTACTTCGACAGCCTGCAGTTTGCCGATAACGTCCAAAGTGTGCGCAAACTGGACAACAACACCGTTGAATTCCGCTTAACGCAACCGGATGCCTCCTTTATGTGGCACCTTGCCACACACTATGCCTCCGTAATGTCGGCCGAATATGCCGCTAACCTGGCAAAACAGGATCGCCAGGAGTTGCTCGACAGACAACCCGTCGGCACAGGCCCGTACCAGCTTTCAGAGAATCGTGCCGGCCAATATATTCGGTTGCAGCGACATGAAAAATTCTGGCGTGGTACCCCCCTGATGCCGCAGGTCGTAGTGGATCTCGGCTCTGGTGGAACCGGACGATTATCTAAATTACTCACTGGCGAGTGCGACGTCCTGGCCTGGCCTGCCGCCAGCCAGCTCAGCATATTGCGTGATGACCCTCGCCTGCGTCTGACGCTGCGCCCGGGGATGAACATTGCCTATCTGGCGTTCAACACCAATAAACCGCCGTTGAATAACCCTGCCGTGCGGCATGCGCTGGCGCTAGCGATCAACAACCAGCGCTTAATGCAGTCTATCTACTACGGGACGGCAGAAACCGCGGCATCTATTTTGCCTCGCGCCTCGTGGGCTTATGATAACGAAGCTAAAATTACAGAATACAACCCGGCAAAATCGCGCGAGCAGCTAAAAGCGCTGGGTTTGGAGAATCTGACGTTACAACTTTGGGTCCCTACCAGCTCTCAAGCCTGGAACCCCAGTCCGCTGAAAACTGCCGAGCTGATTCAGGCAGATATGGCTCAGGTGGGTGTGAAAGTGAAGATCATCCCGGTAGAAGGTCGTTTTCAGGAGGCGAGATTAATGGATATGAACCATGATCTGACGTTATCCGGCTGGGCGACGGACAGTAACGATCCTGACAGTTTTTTCCGGCCGTTGCTCAGCTGTGCCGCCATCAATTCGCAGACCAACTTTGCCCACTGGTGTAATCCGCAGTTTGACAGCATTCTTCGCAAGGCCCTCTCTTCACAGCAGCTTTCATCGCGAATTGATGCCTATGACGAAGCGCAAAATATTCTTGCACAAGAGTTACCGATTCTGCCGTTGGCCTCTTCACTACGTCTGCAGGCTTATCGTTACGACATAAAAGGGTTGGTGCTCAGTCCATTCGGTAATGCCTCTTTTGCCGGCGTTTCCAGGGAAAAGAAAGATGAGGTGAAAAAACCATGATTATCTTCACCTTGCGTCGATTTTTATTGCTATTGGTAACCCTGTTCTTCCTGACCTTTATTGGCTTCAGCCTGAGCTACTTCACGCCTCATGCGCCGTTACAGGGTGCATCGCTGTGGAACGCCTGGGTATTCTGGTTCAATGGTCTCATTCACTGGGATTTCGGCGTATCCAGTATCAACGGTCAGTTAATCTCAGAGCAGTTGAAAGAGGTGTTCCCGGCCACAATGGAACTGTGCATTCTTGCCTTTGGTTTTGCACTAATGGTTGGGATCCCCGTTGGTATGCTGGCCGGTATCACGCGGAACAAATGGCAGGACCGCTGCATCAGCGCATTGGCTCTGATGGGATTTTCTATCCCCGTTTTTTGGCTGGCGCTGCTGCTGACATTGCTCTTCTCGCTGACCCTCGGCTGGTTACCCGTTTCCGGGCGTTTTGATCTTCTCTACGAGGTGAAACCCGTTACCGGTTTTGCCATTATTGATGCGTGGATCTCCGACTCGCCCTGGCGCGATGAAATGCTGGTCAGCGCTATCCGTCATATGGTGCTCCCGGTGCTGACGCTCTCCGTTGCGCCCACCACCGAAGTCATCCGCCTGATGCGTATCAGCACCATTGAGGTCTTTGATCAGAACTACGTCAAAGCGGCGGCCACGCGCGGTTTGTCACGATTAACGATTCTGCGTCGTCACGTCCTGCACAATGCCCTTCCGCCGGTGATCCCGCGTCTGGGCTTACAGTTTTCCACCATGCTGACATTGGCGATGATCACCGAGATGGTCTTTAGCTGGCCAGGTCTTGGTCGTTGGCTGATTAACGCGATTCGCCAGCAGGATTACGCGGCGATTTCAGCGGGCGTGATGGTGATTGGTTCACTGGTTATCATCGTTAACGTCATCTCTGATATTCTGGGTGCTATGGCTAACCCTCTGAAACATAAGGAATGGTATGCCTTACGATAGCGTCTATAGCGAAAAACGCCCGCCAGGTACGTTGCGCACCGCATGGCGCAATTTCTATGGTGATGCGACTGCGATGATTGGCCTGTACGGTTGTGCGGGACTGGCTATTCTGTGTATTTTTGGTGGTTGGTTTGCCCCTTACGGCATCGATCAGCAATTTCTCGGCTATCAGCTTTTACCGCCGTCATGGTCGCGCTATGGCGAAGTCTCATTCTTCCTCGGGACTGACGATCTGGGACGTGACGTTTTAAGTCGTCTGCTCAGCGGCGCGGCCCCGACCGTTGGCGGCGCGTTTGTCGTTACTCTTGCCGCCACGCTGTGTGGCCTGGTATTGGGCGTAGTTGCCGGTGCGACGCACGGCTTGCGCTCTGCGGTGCTGAACCACATTCTGGACACCCTGCTGTCGATCCCTTCTCTGCTGCTGGCGATTATTGTGGTGGCCTTTGCCGGGCCGCATCTGACACACGCCATGTTTGCCGTCTGGCTGGCGCTGCTGCCGCGCATGGTGCGCTCCGTTTACAGCATGGTGCATGACGAGCTGGAGAAAGAGTACGTCATTGCCGCTCGCCTGGACGGTGCAACCACACTGAATATTCTGTGGTTCGCCGTTCTGCCCAATATTACCGCTGGCCTTATTACTGAAATCACCCGCGCACTGTCGATGGCGATTCTGGATATCGCCGCGCTGGGTTTTCTCGACCTTGGCGCACAGCTGCCGTCCCCGGAATGGGGAGCCATGCTCGGCGACGCGCTGGAGCTGATTTATGTCGCACCGTGGACGGTGATGCTGCCAGGCGCGGCAATTATGATAAGCGTGTTGCTGGTTAACCTACTGGGTGACGGCGTGCGCCGCGCAATTATTGCGGGGGTGGAGTAATGCCATTACTGGATATCCGCAACCTGACCATTGAATTCAGAACCGGTGACGACTGGGTTAAGGCTGTTGATCGTGTCAGCATGACCTTGAATGAGGGTGAAATCCGCGGGCTGGTCGGTGAATCTGGATCAGGCAAAAGTCTGATCGCTAAGGCCATTTGCGGGGTTGCTAAAGATAACTGGCGCGTAACCGCAGACCGTATGCGTTTTGATGATATCGATCTGCTACGCCTTTCGGCGCGTGAACGACGCAAATTGGTCGGTCATAACGTCTCCATGATCTTTCAGGAGCCGCAGTCATGTCTCGATCCGTCCGAGCGTATCGGACGTCAACTGATGCAAAATATTCCGGCATGGACCTACAAAGGTCGCTGGTGGCAGCGCATCGGTTGGCGCAAACGCCGTGCGATTGAACTCTTGCACCGCGTCGGGATAAAAGACCATAAAGACGCCATGCGCAGCTTTCCATATGAGCTGACCGATGGAGAATGCCAGAAGGTCATGATCGCTATCGCATTAGCGAATCAGCCGCGTTTGCTGATTGCCGATGAACCAACGAACGCGATGGAGCCAACCACCCAGGCGCAAATTTTCCGTCTGCTAACCCGTCTGAATCAAAACAGCAATACTACCATTTTGTTGATAAGCCATGACCTTCAAATGCTCAGCCAGTGGGCTGACAAAATCAACGTGATGTACTGCGGACAAACGGTCGAAACCGCGCCAAGTAAAGATTTGGTGACAATTCCGCATCATCCTTATACTCAAGCGTTGATTCGCGCTATTCCGGATTTTGGTAGCGCAATGCCGCACAAAAGCCGCCTGAATACCATGCCAGGAGCTATTCCATTGCTGGAACAATTACCCATCGGCTGCCGTCTGGGGCCACGCTGTCCTTATGCACAACGCGAATGTATTGAAACTCCAAGACTGACCGGAGCAAAAAATCATCTCTACGCCTGTCATTTCCCGCTGAACATGGAGAGAGAGTGAGATGGTAGAAACCCTGCTCGAAGTTCGTAATCTGAGCAAAACCTTTCGCTACCGGACAGGTTTATTTCGCCGCCAGACCGTTGAGGCCGTTAAGCCCCTGAGTTTCACCCTGCGTGAACGTCAGACGCTCGCCGTCATTGGTGAAAACGGTTCGGGGAAATCTACGCTGGCTAAAATGTTGGCGGGTATGATTGAACCCACCAGCGGTGAGCTGCTGATTGACGATCATCCGTTAAAATATGGCGATTATTCATTTCGTAGTCAGCGGATCCGTATGATTTTCCAGGATCCGTCAACATCGCTTAATCCGCGGCAACGTATCTCGCAAATCCTCGATTTTCCGCTACGTCTGAATACCGACCTCGAGCCTGAGCAGCGTCGTAAACAGATCGTGGAGACCATGCGCATGGTCGGGCTGCTGCCCGATCACGTAAGCTATTACCCACATATGTTGGCCCCAGGGCAAAAACAGCGTCTGGGCCTTGCCCGTGCGCTCATTTTACGCCCCAAAGTCATTATCGCCGACGAAGCCCTGGCCTCTCTGGACATGTCGATGCGTTCACAGCTCATAAATCTGATGCTGGAATTGCAGGAAAAACAGGGGATTTCGTATATCTATGTGACCCAACATATTGGCATGATGAAGCACATCAGCGATCAGGTATTAGTCATGCATCAGGGCGAAGTGGTAGAACGCGGCAGTACAGCGGATGTTCTGGCGTCCCCTCTTCATGAACTTACCCGCCGCCTGATTGCAGGTCATTTCGGCGAAGCGCTCACCGCTGATGCCTGGCGAAAAGATCGTTAGCATACGGCTGCCCTCCTCAACCGGGGGGCAATCTGCTATCAGTGACACAACGTAGGTAAGAGCAGCGTATCAACTTCGGTAAACGCGACTGACGGGTAAAGGGCACCACCTTGCATTGCCCAGACACCTGCGGTACTGGCCTCGTCGATAAGTCGTACTGTTTCTACTCCCTTCACCACAACACGGTCGCAATATTCCCTGATATTTTTGATAAGCACCGGGAACATCGGTTTTTCTACCTGTTCCAGGAAGAAACCGCGATCCAGTTTCACAACGTCAAAATGACCGCAAACCAGCGGACTGGCCCCTACGCTGCCGGAGCCAAGATCGCCCAACCACAATGCGTTTGGGCCGTCGCGAAGTGAATTAATCAGCAAATTATTCAGGCACACGGTATTCGACAGAAAACGTTCTGAAAGTTCCAGTGCAATAAATGGTAGAGCATGTAAGGCCGACTTGATGGCTGGATCACCAATCGCCAGCAGCGCCATTTCGTCAATGAGGTTCAGGGTGCAAATAAGGCTGTTGCGCTCAAACCAGTCACGCTTTTCGGCAATTAGTCGAATTTGCTCGAGCATGAAATTACGCTTTTGTTCGCTATCCCACGCTGAAATGATGAAATCTGGATGCAACGGGTGAACCGTATCTGAAGTAAACCGGGCGTTAATCTCTACACCCAGTAATTTATCTGTTGTGTCTCTCATCGGTTCCGCGATGAAATGATAGTGCATAAGACCACTCCAATTGATCATAACATCCTGATAATGCACTTCTAATCACAATCAATCAATAATATCGATCAATGAATCGATATTGATCGATAAAAACAATATATCATAACAAGCTGAATATTGTCATATTTTTTGTTTTAAGAAAGTTCCTACCTTGCTATGTTTATTAACATCAGCTAGCAATGAAATAATACCATTTCAATGCCTTTGAAACCTCGTATTTTCTCTGATTCACCGACGTTAGATGCCTGAACGAAGCATAAGCGGAGGGGGATGATATACTCCTCACATGTAATGAAGTGACAGGTCACGTGAGGCGGATAACCATTCTCCAGGGAAAAAGCGTGGGATATAATTTCAGGCCAATTTCGAGTGTGTTTAATGTGTCAATCATAACTCATTGATTGATAAAAGATAAGTGTTAACCAAAAGGATTAAAGCCATGGGTTTTTTATCAGGTAAGCGCATTCTGGTGACAGGCCTTGCCAGTAAATTGTCTATCGCATGGGGAATCGCTCAGGCGATGCATCGCGAAGGTGCCGAACTGGCGTTCACCTACCAGAACGACAAGCTGAAAGGTCGTGTGGAAGAATTTGCAGCGCAGTTAGGCTCCAACATTGTTTTGCAGTGTGATGTAGCTGAAGATGCCAGCATTGACGCCATGTTTGCTGAACTGAGCAAAGCCTGGCCGAAATTCGACGGTTTCGTACACTCCATCGGCTTCGCACCTGCTGACCAACTGGATGGCGATTATGTGAACGCAGTTACCCGCGAAGGATTTAAAATTGCGCATGACATTAGCGCTTATAGCTTTGTTGCGATGGCAAAAGCATGTCGTTCCATGCTAAACCCTGGTTCTGCACTACTGACGTTGTCCTATCTGGGCGCAGAGCGTGCAATCCCTAACTATAACGTGATGGGCCTGGCGAAAGCCTCATTGGAAGCAAACGTCCGTTATATGGCTAACGCAATGGGGCCTGAAGGCGTACGCGTAAACGCAATTTCCGCAGGTCCAATCCGCACCCTCGCCGCTTCCGGTATCAAAGATTTCCGTAAAATGCTGGCCCATTGCGAAGCTGTTACGCCGATTCGCCGCACTGTTACCATTGAAGATGTGGGCAACTCTGCGGCATTCCTGTGTTCCGATCTTTCTGCCGGTATCTCTGGTGAAGTCGTACACGTTGACGGTGGTTTCAGCATCGCTGCAATGAATGAACTAGAACTGAAATAATCTTCCACTCTTTCTGGGCGGCCCACTGTCGCCCATGATGCTCGTTTTTAATTCCCCTCTACCCTGTCCCATATATGCTTTTCTGATATTTATTATCACGTAACAATCTTTCATCCCCTCTTCTGCTTACGTCAGGATATTGCAGCGCAAACGATCCGGCGTAGTGGTATGACGACGTGTCCGGGTCGCCACTTTTTAGACCAAGGACCGCCCATGGAACAACGCCGAATTGAAGGCAAAAGCCACTGGTATCATGAGACGCAATCCAGCATGTATCCACAAGATGTTCTGCCGCTGGTGCCGGAAGCCGCTCATGTCGACGACTGCTTTTTACTGGATCTGGCGATATCTGATGACGCCCTTTTACCTTTTCAATCCTGGTTAATCCCTGCCCGTAAACTTGCACAGATCCTCTTCCCGACCCACGTAAATCTGAGTCAGATGCACACATTCAGTGCCTATGAAC
This sequence comes from Citrobacter sp. B72, assembly GCF_016894305.1. Taxonomy (NCBI): domain Bacteria; kingdom Pseudomonadati; phylum Pseudomonadota; class Gammaproteobacteria; order Enterobacterales; family Enterobacteriaceae; genus Citrobacter; species Citrobacter sp. B72. Next base: position 2,335,428 of record NZ_CP069801.1, on the reverse strand, counting down.
GGATGAGTACGGCGTTAACCGTCGCTCAGGTATATGGCGTCCAGCGATTATGTAATCACTATGCCGCGCGTCTAACACCGCTTCCTGGGCCGGACTCCTCGCGGGAAAGTAACCATCGACTGGCGCAAATCACCCAATATGCTCGTCAACTTGCCAGCTCTCCAGCCGTGATAGGCGCGCGCGATCGCCAGCATCTGGATGCAGTCGGGCTAACCACCAGCGATAGCATTCTGATGAATCAAATTATCGGATTCGTCGGTTTTCAGGCCCGTATCGTGGCCCTGTTTCAGGCCTGGTGTGGACATCCGGTGCGCCGAATTCCGGGTCTCGATATACAACAATTCGCTCACGCTGCGCCATTTAATGCAACAAACACAACCTGGCACGCTGCGCCATTCCCGATAGAAAAACATCTTAATCATGATGAGTCGATAGACAGACGTTATCCCGAGGAACTGCAAGCGTTACTGCCATTACTGATACATTCCCCCGTCATTTTGGATTTACTCGGGTCGCTCATTTCCAGCACGCAACATAGCGGAATACCAGTGCAGGCATTTTCATTGGCGACGCTGATGACTTCACGGATTAATGGCAGCGTGGCCTGTTTTAATGAACATGCGTATTCAGCTCATGAATTAACCGAGGCCATTACCGTTCTTCGTCAGGATGAACGTGAATTACAACGGTGGGAACAACGACATCCGGTTGAGCGCGTCACCCTACAGGCGGTACAATGGCTGACCCGGGCGCCCGACCGCTTTAGCACCGCACTGTTAACGCCTTTGTTCGATCAGGGAATCTCTTCAGAGCAGGCCATTAACCTGCTAGCCTGGAGTGGATTGTGCGGATGGTTGAATCGCTTGAAAATCGCGCTGGGCGACACTGATTAACCGATCCACTTACTGAAAGAGCGCTTGCTGCCACTGGCAGAATCGCGTAAAACTGTCAGCCGCTCTTTTAGCCACGAAAATAGACAATTATGCTTCAGGACAACCCGCTGCTAGCGCAGCTTAAACAGCAACTACATTCCCAGACGCCACGTGCTGAAGGGGTGGTAAAAGCCACGGAAAAAGGCTTTGGCTTCCTGGAAGTCGATGCACAAAAAAGCTATTTCATTCCACCGCCGCAGATGAAAAAAGTGATGCATGGCGACCGTATTGTTGCGGTTATCCATACAGAAAAAGATCGTGAGTCTGCTGAGCCGGAAGAACTGATCGAACCCTTCCTGACGCGCTTCGTGGGTAAAGTTCAGGGCAAAAATGACCGTCTGTCCATTGTGCCGGATCATCCGTTACTGAAAGATGCTATTCCTTGTCGTGCAACCCGCGGCGTTGAACATGAATTTAAAGAAGGCGACTGGGCTGTTGCAGAAATGCGCCGCCATCCGCTGAAAGGCGATCGCACCTTCTACGCCGAGTTAACCCAATTTATCACTTTTGCTGATGACCACTTTGTCCCGTGGTGGGTCACACTGGCACGCCATAATCTGGAAAAAGAAGCCCCAGACGGTGTAGCAACCGAAATGCTGGACGAAGGCCTGGTTCGTGAAGATTTAACCGCCCTCAATTTCGTCACCATCGACAGCGCCAGCACCGAAGATATGGACGATGCGCTGTATGCTGAAGAACAAGCTGACGGCTCGCTACAATTAACCGTCGCCATTGCCGACCCAACAGCCTGGATTGCAGAAGGCAGCAAGCTGGATAAAACGGCAAAAATTCGCGCGTTCACCAATTATTTACCGGGGTTCAATATCCCGATGTTACCACGTGAATTGTCTGACGATCTCTGCTCTCTGCGCGCGAACGAAGTGCGCCCGGTTTTAGCTTGTCGTATGAGCATTACCGCCGATGGCACGATTGAAGACAACATCACCTTCTTCGCCGCAACCATCGAGTCTAAAGCGAAGCTGGCCTATGACAATGTTTCCGACTGGCTGGAAGGTACTGGCGAGTGGCAACCAGAAAACGACGCGATTGCGGAACAAATCCGTCTGCTACACCGTATTTGCCTGAGCCGAGGAGAGTGGCGTCATAACCACGCGCTGGTCTTTAAAGATCGCCCGGATTACCGTTTCGTTCTCGGTGAAAAAGGTGAAGTACTGGACATCGTCGCTGAGCCACGCCGCATCGCAAACCGTATCGTGGAAGAATCCATGATTGCGGCAAATATTTGCGCCGCCCGTGTGCTTCGCGACAAGCTGGGCTTCGGTATTTATAACGTCCATATGGGATTCGACCCGGCCAACGCCGACGCTCTGGCCTCGCTGCTGAAAACCCACGGTATGCACGTCGATGCCGAAGAAGTACTAACACTGGAAGGTTTCTGCAAACTGCGCCGCGAACTAGATGCTCAGCCATCCGGTTTCCTCGACAGCCGAATTCGCCGCTTCCAGTCTTACGCTGAAATTAGTATTGAGCCAGGTCCACACTTTGGGCTTGGTCTGGAGGCATATGCCACCTGGACTTCCCCAATCCGTAAGTACGGCGATATGATCAACCACCGTCTGCTTAAGGCTGTCATCAAAGGCGAAACCGTCGCTCGACCTCAGGATGATACCACTGTGCAAATGGCGGAACGTCGTCGCCTGAACCGGATGGCTGAGCGTGACGTGGGTGACTGGCTATACGCCCGTTTCCTGAGTGATAAAGCCGGAACCGACACCCGCTTTGCGGCCGAGATCATCGACGTCAGCCGCGGCGGCATGCGCGTACGTTTGGTTGATAATGGCGCTGTTGCCTTTATTCCTGCCCCCTTCCTGCACGCCGTGCGTGACGAACTGGTCTGCAGCCAGGAAAGTGGTACCGTACAAATCAAAGGTGAAGTGGTTTACAAAGTCACAGATGTGATTGACGTAACTATCGCCGAAGTTCGCATGGAAACCCGCAGCGTTATCGCACGTCCCGCTATGTAAAATGTCGTAACCCAGCGACCTTTCTCATTTTGTGAAAGGTCGTTTTCTTTTTTCCGCCCAAATTCCCACCAGGCACTACACTTCTTTCAATCGGTCAAAATTATTTTTTTACTATTTTCAGTTCCGTTTGCTTTGCTTTTTACGGATTCTGGATTACACATAAATATATAAAAAAAACAATACGTTCAGCCATAATCACCCTGAATGAATCATGGCTACCCTTACTTTTGAGGCTCTATGCGCTTTAAACGGGATAGTACACATCATGAAAGACGTCCGGGAGCTGGTTACGTTGTATAGCTATGTGGGCACTCATAACCCCTACTGGCGTTTGTCAGAGGATTGCAACATCCTGCATTTCTCTATTGATGAAACAGCAGAAGCTGAGCAGACCATCGAATTATCACCCGAGCAGGCCGACCGCATTCGCGAGATGACGGTGATTACGTCAAGTCTGTTAATGACGTTACCCATTGAAGATGACGACATATCTGTGCATCTGGTCGGTCGAAAAATCAATAAACGCGAATGGGCCGGTAGCGCATCCGCCTGGGATGACACCCCTTCCGTCGCCCGCGACCTGGCTCACGGGCTCTCTTTTGCCGAACAGGTCGTTTCTGAAGCCAATTCCGTTATTGTCATTCTTGACCGCATGGGCAACATTCAGCGTTTTAATCGCCTGTGTGAAGAGTACACCGGCCTCAAAGAACGTGAAGTTATTGGCCAAAGTGTATTCACATTATTTATGAGTCGACGTGAAGCCGCAGCCTCCAGACGCAACATCGAGGTCTTTTTTCGCGAAGGTAACTCATATGAGGTCGAACGATGGGTGAAGACCTGCAAAGGTCAGCGCCTGTTTCTTTTTCGCAATAAGTTTGTACATAACGGTAGCGGCAAGAACGAAATATTTCTGATCTGTTCCGGCACCGATATCACTGAAGAACGTCGCGCGCAGGAACGCCTGCGGATGTTGGCTAATACCGACTCCATCACCGGATTACCGAACCGCAACGCCATTCATGAGCTGATAAGCGATGCGATTGAGAACGCAGGTGATACTCAGGTTGGGATTGTATATCTCGATCTGGATAACTTCAAAAAGGTGAACGATGCCTACGGGCACATGTTTGGCGATCAGCTGTTGCAGAGCGTGTCGCTGGCAATTCTCAGTTGTCTTGACGACAACCAGCTATTGGCTCGGTTTGGCGGTGATGAATTTATCGTCCTTGCCACCGAAACGTCCCAGAGCACTCTGGAAGCTACCGCATCGCGCATTCTGACACGCCTGCGTCAACCCTTTCGCATTGGCCTGATTGAAGTCTATACCGGCTGCTCTATTGGTATTTCCCTCGCTCCACAGCATGGTCAGGACTGCGAGAGCGTCATTCGTAACGCCGATACGGCCATGTACACCGCGAAAGAAGGCGGCCGCGGACAGTTTTGTGTTTTCTCTCCGGAAATGAATCAGCGGGTATTTGAATACCTGTGGCTGGATACTAACCTGCGCAAGGCGCTGGAAAACGATCAACTGGTTATCCATTATCAGCCAAAGATAACCTGGCGAGGCGAGGTGCGCAGCCTGGAGGCGCTGGTACGCTGGCAGTCTCCGGAACGCGGCCTCATTCCACCACTGGAATTTATCTCCTACGCCGAAGAATCAGGGCTTATTGTTCCGCTGGGTCGCTGGGTTATTCTGGACGTTGTGCGTCAGGTCGCAAAATGGCGCGCCAAGGGAATCAATCTGCGCGTGGCGGTAAACGTTTCTGCCCGCCAGCTCGCCGATCAGACGCTATTTACCGATCTCAAACAGGTGCTTCATGAACTCGACTTTGAATATTGCCCCATTGATGTCGAGTTAACGGAAAGCAGTTTGATTGAAAATGAGCAGTTGGCACTGTCCGTCATTCAGCAGTTTAGCCAGTTGGGGGCGCAAATCCATTTGGATGATTTTGGTACTGGATATTCGTCACTGTCTCAACTGGCCCGCTTCCCGCTTGATGCAATTAAATTGGATCAAACCTTTGTCAGGGATGTACACAAACAACCTATTTCGCAGTCGCTTGTACGTGCCATTGTTGCGGTCGCACAAGCACTCAATCTGCAGGTCATCGCCGAAGGTGTTGAAAGCGCGAAAGAGGATGCCTTTTTAACCAAAAATGGCGTCAACGAACGTCAGGGTTTTTTGTTTGCCAAACCAATGCCAGCGGCTGCATTTGAACGTTGGTATCGACGACATCTGAATAAAAAAACGCGCTAACGCAGTGGGATCAAACGTCGTTAATAGCCATAAATGGACATAACGTAACGATCCTATCTGCATGTAATCACGGAATATATAATATTCTTCTATCATTGATAGTTAATACTATTTTTCCCTTCTCTTTTGCCATGAAATTCTGCATCATGAAATTCAAACTCGATTGCCATTAGGATGATAACCATGTCTGATATCGACGCTCAGCGTCTGGCCGAACGCATTGATACCGTGCTGGATATCCTCGTTGCAGGTGATTACCACTCAGCCATCCACAATCTCGAAATTCTGAAGGCTGAGCTGCTAGACACGGCCAAAGAAGATGCCGAGTCTTTGCCCAAAAATCACAAGGCTCCCTGGGAGATCTGATGACATTAACCCTTTAATGTCGCTGCTATCAGCAAACTGCATATGAGGCAGTTTCCGTTTAATTTCCGATACGATATCGCAATAAAATTAATATTATGAATTCCCGACAACAATCTATTTTGCAGATGGTGACTGATAAAGGTCAGATGAGCGTTGCCGAACTGGCAAAAATCACCGGTGTCTCAGAAGTGACGATTCGACAGGATCTGAACACACTGGAGAAACAGAGCTATTTACGCCGTGCGCACGGTTTTGCTGTTTCATTGAACAGTGATGATGTGGAAACGCGCATGATGACTAATTTTACGCTGAAGCGTGAGCTGGCCGAATTTGCCGCATCTTTGGTAAGCCCTGGCGAGTCCGTATTCATTGAAAACGGCAGCAGCAATGCGCTCTTGGCCAGAACGCTGGCGGAGCAAAAAGATGTCACCATCATTACCGTCAGCAGCTATATAGCCCATCTGCTGAAAGAAACCCCCTGCGAAGTGATTCTCCTTGGCGGCATCTATCAGAAAAAAAGCGAAAGCATGGTGGGGCCCTTAACTCGCCAGTTCATCCAGCAGGTACACTTCAGCAAGGCCTTTATCGGCATTGATGGCTGGCAGGCTGACACCGGCTTCACCGGACGCGACATGATGCGTTCTGATGTGGTTAACGCGGTGCTGGAAAAAGGTGCAGAAGTTATTGTACTTACTGACAGCTCAAAATTCGAAGCCATTCACCCTTACACGCTGGGTCCATTAGAGCGATTCAGCCGCGTAGTCACGGATTCCAGACTCAGCGCCAGCGTACAAATGCAGCTCGAGCATTCAGGATTAACCGTCAATATCATTGATGCGCACGCATAAAATCTTCAGCAGATGATTTGTCAGTCGGCAAATCATCTCCTCTCTGAGAGTTATCTGACAGTCCAATTAAGACTTTTTACCTGTCGTTAACAGGATTAAGTCGTAAAATTAATGTTAGCGATATAACAGGAACGAACCTCCAATCTCAGGATAGTGTTTGTCATGCCTTCGCTAAACGGTTTCACGGAAATATCTTCGTTAGCCTAAATTTAGCGCTATTCTTAAAGAAAACTGGATTCCGTGAATCAATAATTCAGGAGAAAGTATTATGTTAGTAACGAGCAAAAAAATGACCGCTGCCATTTTGGCGATTACTCTGGCAATGTCGCTGAGTGCCTGCTCTAACTGGTCCAAACGTGACCGTAACACCGCAATTGGTGCTGGTGCTGGTGCAATCGGTGGTGCAGTCCTGACTGACGGCAGCACGCTGGGCACGCTGGGTGGTGCTGCAGTAGGTGGTATTATTGGCCACCAGGTGGGTAAATAATTTACGGTTAAACGGCTCGATATAATAATACGTTTACTTTTTCAGGTCTGTATTATTAAAAAGCCACGGAAAATTCCGTGGCTTTTTTTATTAACCGCCAGCCAATTTAACTTTCATTCCTTTGGCTTCCAGCAGCGATTTAATCAGATCGCGTTTATCACCCTGTATCTCAATCACGCCATCCTTCACTGCCCCGCCGCAACCACATTTTTTCTTCAGTTCCGCAGCTAATTTGGTCAGTTCAGCATCGTCCTGATCTATTCCAGTAATCAGGCACACGCCCTTACCTTTGCGGCCACTGGTCTGTCGCTGGATACGGACAATGCCGTCGCCTTTGGGACGCTCTGGGACGGCTTTCGGTTCATCAATACGCCCGGTGTCAGTTGAGTAGACCAGACGAGAATTTGAGTCGTTCATTTACGCACCTCGTTTCAGGGAGGCATTGATCATCTTCAGCGTCTGAGCCGGATCTGCCGACTGTGTGACCGGACGACCAATAACCATATAATCCACGCCAGCTGACTGTGCCTGTTCCGGCGTCATAATGCGACGCTGGTCGCCTGCCTCGCTACCTTCAGGGCGAATACCCGGCGTTACCAGTTTAAATGCCTGGCCAAATGCCTGCTTGAATCGCACTGCTTCCTGCGCGGAGCATACGACGCCATCCAAACCACAATGTTGGGTTAAGCGCGCCAGCCTTTCCGCATGCTCCGCAGGTGACAACGTCACGCCAAGGTCGGCAAGATCGCTGGCTTCCATACTGGTCAGAACTGTTACTGCAATCAGCAGCGGCGCATCCTTACCAAAAGGCACCAGGGCTTCACGTGCAGCGGTCATCATACGCGCCCCACCTGAAGCATGAACGTTAACCATCCACACGCCAAGCTCGGCAGCTGCCGCAACGGCATGCGCGGTAGTGTTGGGAATATCATGAAATTTCAAATCAAGAAAGACGTCAAAGCCACGCTGTTGTAGATCGCGAACCAACTGAGGTCCAAAAAGCGTGAACATCTCTTTGCCCACTTTCAAACGGCAATCACGAGGATCAATTCTGTCGACAAAAGCTAATGCTTTATCACGATTGGAATAATCGAGAGCGACAACGACAGGAGTATCAGTAACAGCACGAGAAGAAGATGAAGCAGTAAACGTCATGACCAGACCTTCCTGAGGATGGGCGCCATCAGCGGCGCAAAATGGGTAAACGGCGTGCATTCTACCTGCGGCAATAGAAAATTAACAGGCGCGATTACATTTCTGCCAGGCGAATTTGGCAACGGAGGTTGAGGATGGATTGGTTACACATCATTAGTATGTTGTAACTAAAGTAAGGTTTTTTTAAAAATTACAGCCCATCAAGTCCGCGAATAGGCTTAATGGTTGACCATGAGCGACAGGATGGGCAGTGCCAGTACAGTGTATATGCGGTAAATCCGCACTTCTGGCAACGATAGCGCGGCTTGCTGCGCACCTGCTCCCCAACCATATCGCGCAGAACCATCAGGCTCTCTTTCGCGCGCCCTTCTTCTGCTTCGTTAAGATGGTAATCCATCAACTTGTGGAACACGCGCATCGTAGGATGGCGTTGTAGCTGGCGGGTAATATAAACCTGAGCGGTATCAGTCCCCTCACGCGCTTCAAGAATATCGGCCAGCATCAGCTCTGCGGCGGCGCCAGTATTCTCCTCAACGGCCCGACGTAAAAACTCGGCCCACTCATCATTTTTCCCCAGATGCTGGTAGCAGCTTTGCAGCATTTCCAGCGTTTCGCTGACCAGTTCTTTATCCTGAGAAATCACGCGTTGCAGACTTTCAACGGCCTTCGCGTAATCACCTTTCACCATGTACACCCGGCCCATCATGATGGAAACACGTGCACTGTTTTTGTCTGCCGCAGCCCCTTTTTTCAACAGCGTCATGGCGCGATCCATATCGTCGCTGCCCATCTGCTGTAAGGCCAGTTCGCAGTAGAAGTGAGCTATCTCGATACGTTGTTTATCTTTACCGAGCTTCACCAGGCGTTCTGCAACATCAATCGCTTTCTGCCATTCGCTGGTCGCCTGATAAATTTGCAGCAGTTGCTGTAATGCACCGACGCGAAAATCTGTTTCATCGGTAAGCTGATTAAACATGTCTTCCGCGCGGTCGTACAGACCTGCGGCCATGTAGTCGCGCCCCAGCTGTTGTACGGCCAACAAACGCTGCTCGTAGGTCAGCGAAGCACTTTCCATTAACGTTTGATGGATGCGGATTGCGCGGTCGACTTCACCGCGCGAGCGAAACAGGTTTCCGAGGGTGAGATGAGCCTCAACGGTGCCCGTATCCTCTTTTAGCATATCGAGGAACAGATCCACCGCTTTGTCTTGTTGGTTGCTCAGGAGGAAGTTAACCCCGGCGACATAGTCACGGGAAAGACGGTTAGCTTCATCCTGCTTGGTTTGTTGCGCACTTCTGCGACCCATATACCACCCATAGGCAGCGGCTACAGGCAAAAGCAGAAACAACAACTCCAACATAAATAATTATTCCTTCACAACCGACGAATCGGCAGAAACCGCAACGTCGGTCGCAGGCGTAAGCTGGTTTTCCAGTCGTTTGATTTTACGTTCGGCACGCGCAAGAGACACACGAACCTTCAGCCAGAAAAGGCCGCAAATTAACCAACCAATCGCAAAACCTGCGGCAAACAATACAGCAAGCAGCGTAGAGATACGATACTCACCCTGAGCCAGCAGGTAATTAAACGTAACCTGTTGATCGTTTTGCGCACCTAATGTCACCGAAATAACAAAAATCGCCAACACCAGTAAGAAAATGAGTAAATATTTCACATTACTTCCCGTTATGTGGTTTGAGCGAATAAATCGTGTACAACTTACCGCGTTGAGCCCTTTAAATTACCATTTTCACAACGAGTGCGAAACGGAAAAGCGCTTTCCCCTTTCTGATTTAAGGGCAAAATTCGAAAAATCAATCATGGCTAACTTTCTTGTTCACGCTGAGCGATTTCTTTTTCCTCCTGCACAGGCGGCGTTAATGGTCCGCATACCCGCTGCGCAAGCCATGTCGCCAGCGTTACCAGCAACCATGAAATCAGCGTTGCAACAACCAAATCACGGGGCCAGTGCATGCCTAATAGCAAGCGACTGCCCATAACGCCCGTAGCCCAGATAAGTAAAAACACAATTGTCAGCGTACGTCGGCGTGGCCATAACAGCCCTACGGCCAGTAAAGCCCAACTGGCGGCAAACATCGTATGCCCTGACGGAAAGGCAAACCCTGTTTCTTTTTGCCAGTGCTTACGTAGAAACGTCGGAATATCCTGTTGTTCGGCCAATTGCTCTTTAACTAAGTGACCACGTTCTTTACGTTTTAAAGTGTAGAACTCATCAACCGGAATATGGTGCGTTTTTTCCAGCCACACGACAAAGGGCCGAGGTTCCTGCACCCTGTCTTTAACCCAGGACTTCACGCCCTGACCGACTAAAATGGCCGCAGCCAGGATCGCAAACAGCATTACCGCAGCTTTCAGACGAAAACGCAGACACCACAGAAACCATGCACAGAGAACAACGTGAGTGATAATGCCCCACGGCTGCGTCACCGTTTCCGTTATCCAGTACAGAGATTTTAGCCACCAAACGTTATGTCCCGGCTGCCAGCTCCAGCCCGATACCCATACGGCAACCGGCATAATAAGTAGCAGCCCAGCCCCGACCGCAGTGCGCTTTGCAATTGACAGCATTGCCTCTCCTTTCGTCGATAAGTCTCACAATCATAACTGAAAAAAGCGCATGCCGGGGAAATTGACAATTTTGTGCCATTCCAAAAGCGAATCCGTTGTCGCGATTAGGTGAACATCGTTGCCTTATGGCAAAATAGTGCAATATAGAACAGAAGCCAACAGGCGACGGCACGACAGTGCCAGCATAATCTGGAGAATTACATGCAGCTTAAACGTGTGGCAGAAGCCAAACTGCCAACCCCCTGGGGTGATTTCCTGATGGTGGGATTTGAAGAACTGGCAACCGGACACGATCACGTCGCACTGGTTTTTGGCGATATCACAGGCCAAACGCCTGTCCTGGCCCGTGTCCACTCCGAATGTCTGACTGGCGATGCATTGTTTAGCCTGCGTTGCGATTGCGGTTTCCAGCTCGAAGCGGCTCTCACCCATATTGCTGAAGAAGGGCGCGGTATCCTGCTTTATCATCGTCAGGAAGGACGCAATATCGGCCTGCTCAATAAAATCCGCGCCTACGCGTTGCAGGACCAGGGTTATGATACCGTTGAAGCTAACCATCAGTTGGGCTTTGCGGCAGATGAGCGTGATTTCACGCTGTGTGCGGATATGTTCAAGCTGCTTGGTGTGGACGAAGTTCGTTTGCTGACCAATAACCCGAAAAAAGTGGAAATTCTGACCGAAGCGGGAATCAATATTGTTGAACGCGTGCCGCTGATTGTGGGTCGTAACCCGAACAATGAACATTACCTGGACACCAAAGCCGCCAAGATGGGACATTTGCTGGGCAAGTAATAGTTGTTACCGCCGATAATAAAGCCTGCTCTCGCAGGCTTTTTACATTCTAGCTCAACATATTACGAATCACGTAGTGCAGAATGCCATCGTTTTGGTAGTACGTTAGCTCCGTCGCGGTATCGATACGGCAGCGGCATAAAACAACTTCTTTACGTCCATCCGAGCGAACCATACTCACCGGCACTGTTGCACCCGGTTTGATGTTTTGCAGATCCGTAATATCGATCGCTTCCTCACCGGTTAGTCCCAGCGTTTTACGCGTGACGCCCTGCGGGAATTCCAGCGGTAAAATCCCCATACCAATCAGATTAGAACGGTGAATTCGCTCAAAGGACTCTGCGATAACCACGCGAACCCCCAGCAAGCGCGGGCCTTTCGCCGCCCAGTCGCGGCTGGAGCCAGAGCCATACTCTTTCCCGGCAATAACCGCCAGGGGAATATTCTCTTGTTGATATTGCATAGCCGCATCATAGATAGCCACTACCTCAGTTCCCGGCAAATGACGCGTCATCCCACCTTCCACGCCGGGTACCATCTCATTGCGAATACGAATATTGGCAAAGGTACCACGCATCATGACTTCATGATTCCCGCGTCGTGAACCGTAGGAGTTAAAATCTTTACGCTCCACGCCGTGGCTTTGCAGATAACGCCCCGCCGGGCTGTCCGGCTTAATACTACCTGCAGGAGAAATATGGTCAGTGGTGACGGAATCTCCAAGCATTGCAAGGATACGCGCACCATGAATGTCCTGGACCGGATCCGGCGTCGCCTGCATACCATCGAAGAACGGCGACAAGCGGATATAGGTTGAGTCAGACTGCCAGCCATAGGTATCAGCCCGATCGACCTGGATTGCTTTCCATTCCGGCGTGCCTTCAAACACTTCAGCATACTCTTTATGGAACATGGCGGTAGAGACCTGCTCCACGGCACGGGCAATTTCCTGAGCCGTCGGCCAGATATCTTTCAGATATACGGGATCGCCCTTTCTGTCATGCCCTAACGGATCTTTAGTCAGATTGATATTCATATTCCCCGCCAGCGCATAGGCCACCACCAGCGGCGGAGACGCCAACCAGTTGGTCTTCACGAGCGGATGGATACGCCCCTCAAAGTTTCGGTTGCCGGAAAGCACAGCACCAACGGTGAGGTCGCCTTTTTTGATAGCAGTCTCGATAGGATCGGGTAACGGACCCGAGTTACCGATACAGGTGGTACAGCCATAACCTACAAGGTTAAATCCCAGCTCATCAAGGTACAGCGTGAACCCTGCCTGCGCCAGATAATCAGACACCACCTTCGATCCTGGCGCCAGCGAGGCTTTCACCCATGGCTGACGTTTCAGACCAAGCGTCACTGCTTTTTTCGCCAGCAGCCCCGCCGCCATCAATACGCTTGGGTTAGAGGTGTTGGTACAGGAAGTGATCGCTGCAATAACCACAGCACCATCCGGCAGCTGGTACTGGTGACCGTTCATTGTATAGTCCACTGGCTGGCGATCTTTCAGCGAGCTATTCACTTCGAGTTCATTACTCGCCGAAAACGCTTTCGGGACATCAGCCAGTGCCACCCGATCCTGCGGACGCTTCGGTCCGGCAAGGCTAGCTTCTACACTGCCCATATCCAGCTCCAGTGAACTGGTAAATACGGGTTCATCCCCAGGATTACGCCACATTCCCTGCGCTTTGGCATAGGCGCTGACCAGCTCAACCTGCTCCTCACTGCGCCCACTCAGACGCATATATTCAAGAGTGATGCTATCGATCGGGAAGAAACCGCAGGTTGCGCCGTATTCCGGTGACATGTTCGCAATGGTTGCCCGATCGGCCAGCGGTAAGGTGTCCAGCCCATCACCGTAGAATTCAACGAATTTACCGACCACGCCGTGCTTACGCAGCATCTGGGTGACGGTTAAAACCAGGTCAGTAGCGGTGATGCCTTCCCGCAGTTTTCCCACCAGTTTGAAGCCCACAACATCCGGGATAAGCATAGAGACCGGTTGACCCAGCATTGCTGCTTCGGCCTCAATGCCTCCAACGCCCCATCCCAGCACACCGAGACCATTAATCATTGTCGTATGGGAATCGGTTCCGACCAACGTGTCAGGGTAAGCCACCCACTCACCGTCCTGTAACTCGCTCCAGACGGCTTTGCCGAGGTATTCAAGATTAACCTGGTGGCAAATCCCCGTTCCTGGTGGTACAACGCTGAAGCGACTAAATGCCTGCTGTCCCCATTTCAGGAACACATAACGCTCATGGTTACGTTCCATTTCCAGGCGTACGTTTTCTTCGAAAGCATCATCATCACCAAAACGGTCCACCGTTACCGAGTGGTCAATGACAAGGTCCACTGGCGAAAGCGGATTCACCTTTGCTGTATCTCCGCCCAAACGTTTCACCGCTTCGCGCATGGCAGCCAGATCGACCACCGCCGGCACGCCGGTAAAATCCTGCATCAGAACACGAGCGGGTCGATAGGCAATTTCACGATCGGCATGGGCAGTCTTCAGCCAATGTGCGAGCGCATGAATATCATCTTCGGTTACGGAATTACCATCCTGCCAACGAAGCAGGTTTTCCAGTAACACTTTCAGCGATTTGGGTAGTCGGGTGATATCACCCAGTGATTTAGCGGCCAGAGGTAAACTGTAGTAGCGGTAGGTTTTATCTTTAACCTGCAATGTGTCCTTACTGGCTTCTCGTAGGGTCGACGACATAGCTCCTCCTTAAATGACAGGGTTGGATCCCCTGATTTCCTCAGGGTTAGTATTAAAGATAACACAAACAAAATGTAACGCTTTGATAACAACCCAAATTGATAAAAGTAGCGCGCGATACAAAAGCGCGAAGTGAGGTCAATGGTAGGGAGTAAGATCTAGCCGTGTAGATGAATAGGATGAATATTCAGCAGGCAATAGCGCAATCGATAATACGTTGATTAGGTGGCTGATGGTGAATACATGGGATAAACGATTCGATATTTAAGGCCACGAGGTAATCGTTATTATTATAAAATACGTACGAATTATTGTTTCTGTTCATCATCACCGGTTAAGAGATCAATAAACGCCCGTTGTTCAGGAGAGAGATTCCAGGATTCGGGTATCTTTGGATCCTTCTCGGCTACGGTTTTGCTCTCTTGCTCATGGTCATGAGACGCTGGCGTCACGGTAGAGTGCTGCTCCGGTGCGGACATACTTACCCCCACACGTTCCAGGCCACGAGTGCGACAATAATCCAGAATATCGCAGAGCCAAGAAACACGGCGAACCAGGCTTTACGTTTCATCGCGGGATCCCGGCGTGCAGGCTGGTTTCCTGAAGGCATCGCTAACCTCATACTATCGAAATCACTTATCATTTAGGCACCAAACAATTGGTACAATTAATCATCAGATAGGAGGAATCCTAATAAAAAAGGCGAAAAAAAGCCAGTTAATTTTCGGACTCGATCTGATAAATAAATCAATTGTTTGATCAATTATGAATATTTGAGAGTGATTTTTGGCAAGCTGACTAATTTGAAACTACTTTAGAGAACTTTTTCCATAAATAATATATGGTTAATATATAGGAGGAGAAATAATGAATAAATTAAGACTCTCCCGTCGGTATCACTTTATGCTTACGGCTTACGGATACCGACAAGGTAACAACCGTTATTATTTCTCAGGCAATTTAATATCTTTAAACATGGCTTCAATATCATCGTTGGAACGTAGAGCCACCGCCGTGTCCACCACATCACGCGTCAGATGCGGCGCGAAACGTTGAATGAAATCATACATGTAACTGCGTAAGAAGGTGCTGCGACGAAAACCAATTTTGGTGGTGCTATGGCTGAAGATATCGTGCGCATCCACACGTACCAGGTCAGGATCGGAAACAGGATCAACCGCCATACTGGCAATTACACCCACGCCGAGCCCCAGACGGACATAGGTTTTAATAACATCGGCATCGGTCGCGGTAAAAACAATACGCGGCTCCAGACCCGCACGGTTAAACGCGGTGTCCAGCTCCGAACGCCCGGTAAATCCAAAGGTGTAGGTTACCAGTGGATACTGTGCCAGTTCCTCAATAGAAACCGAGGATTTTCCCGCCAGCGGATGATCCGGCGTGACGACAATCGAACGGTTCCAGTGGTAGCAAGGTAACATCACCAGATCGTCAT
This sequence comes from Citrobacter sp. B72, assembly GCF_016894305.1. Classification (NCBI taxonomy): domain Bacteria; kingdom Pseudomonadati; phylum Pseudomonadota; class Gammaproteobacteria; order Enterobacterales; family Enterobacteriaceae; genus Citrobacter; species Citrobacter sp. B72. The sequence continues at coordinate 2,319,836 of NZ_CP069801.1, read as the reverse complement.
ACAGATGCAGGGCTTCCGTCGCGATGGCAAAATCCGCATTCCCTTTCGAGACGGCTTCGGCAATTTGCGTCGGCGATCCCTGATGCATATGCAATGAAACACGAGGATATCGCTCAATAAAACCTTTAATCACGTTCGGCAAAGCGTAACGTGCCTGGGTGTGCGTGGTGGCGATATACAGCGAGCCTTTATCCGGCCAGGTATGTTCGCCAGCAACGGACTTAATAGCATCTACCTTAGACAGTACTTCGCGCGCAATACGGATAACTTCCTGCCCCGCAGGCGTAACCTGGGTCAGATGCTTACCGCTACGGGCGAAAATCTGGATGCCAAGTTCATCTTCCAGCATACGAACTTGCTTACTGATACCGGGCTGAGAGGTATAAAGCCCTTCCGCCGTTGAGGAGACATTAAGGTTGTGGTTCACCACCTCAACAATGTAGCGAAGCTGCTGTAATTTCATGTTATGCCATCCCGATTCGCGCCATCAAATCATCGTTTCAGTGCAGGCTCGTGGGCGCTGCTAATACGATTTAATAATAAAAAGTCTGTTAACTATAACCACTATATCATTTATATGTACGCTGTATAGGTATGACAAAAAATAATATGCCAGAAACAAAAAGGGCCGCTTACGCGACCCTTTGAGGAGAAATTCAGCCGAAACGCTGTTATTTCTTCCCTTCTACCCATTTACCGTCAACGAAGAACGCGGACCAGCCAGTCGCCTTACCGTCTTTCTCAGCGGCAACGTATTGCTGCTTGGTTTTACGGCTGAAACGAACCATAGACTTGTTACCATCCGGGTCAGTTTGCGGCGCATCTGCCAGATAACGCAGTTTTTCCGGCAGGCGATCGCGGAAGCGGTACAACTCTTCCACCAACGGCGCACGAGTCTCACGTGATTTCGGGAACGTATTGGCCGCCAGGAAGATACCTGCAGCACCATCACGTAACACGAAATACGCGTCAGATTTTTCACACGGCAGTTCCGGTAGCGGAACCGGATCTTCTTTCGGCGGAGCAACTTCACCGTTACGCAGGATCTTACGGGTATTTTTACACTCGTCGTTGGTACACGCCATGTATTTGCCGAAACGTCCCATTTTCAGGTGCATTTCAGAACCACATTTTTCGCACTCTACGATAGGACCGTCATAACCCTTGATACGGAATTCACCCTCTTCGATCTCGTAGCCGTCGCAGGTTGGGTTATTACCACACACATGCAATTTACGCTTAGGATCGATGAGATAACTGTCCATTGCCGTACCGCACTTCTGGCAGCGGCGTTTGGCGCGCAATGCGTTCGTTTCCGCGTCATCGCCTTCCAGCACGTTCAATACTTCGTTTTCCGGCACCAGGTTAATGGTGGTTTTGCAACGCTCTTTCGGGGAAAGTGCGTAGCCGGAGCAACCAAGGAAAACGCCGGTACTGGCGGTACGAATACCCATCTTGCGTCCGCAGGTCGGGCAATCAATGCTGGTCAGCACCATCTGGTTCGGACGCATACCGCCTTCTTCAGGATCTTTCTCGGCTTTATCTAACTGCTGAGTAAAATCAGTGAAGAAGTTGTCGAGTACGCCCTTCCATTCGGCTTCGTGATTCGCCACCTGGTCGAGGCTGTCTTCCATCTGCGCGGTAAAATCGTAGTTCATCAGCTCGCGGAAGTTTTCTTCCAGACGATCGGTGACGATTTCACCCATTTTTTCAGCGTAGAAGCGACGGTTTTCAACGCGAACATAACCGCGATCCTGAATCGTAGAGATGATCGACGCATAGGTGGATGGACGACCAATGCCACGCTTTTCAAGCTCTTTAACCAGCGAAGCTTCACTGAAGCGTGCAGGCGGCTTGGTGAAGTGCTGCGCAGGTGTCAGCTCGATAAGCGTCAAGGTATCGCCTTTGTCCACCGCCGGTAAGATGCGATCTTCATCGCCCTTACGCAGTGCTGGCATCACTTTGGTCCAACCATCGAAGCGCAGAATACGACCACGCGCTTTCAGACGGAAATCACCCGCACCCACGGTCAGGGTGGTAGAGTCATATTTCGCTGGCGTCATCTGACAAGCTACAAACTGGCGCCAGATCAGCTGATACAGTTTTTGCGCATCGGCTTCCATATCTTTCAGCGACTCCGCCAGTACGGCGACATCGGAAGGACGGATAGCTTCGTGTGCTTCCTGCGAGTTCTCTTTGCTGGCGTACTGGTTCGCGCTCTCCGGCAAATATTTTTTGCCAAAATTATCACTGATGTAATCGCGAACCATGGTGACAGCATCCTGGCTCAGGTTGGTTGAGTCAGTACGCATGTAAGTGATGTAACCCGCTTCATACAAGCGCTGCGCCATCATCATGGTTTTCTTCACACCAAAGCCCAGACGCGTGCTCGCAGCCTGCTGTAGCGTGGAGGTAATGAACGGTGCGCTCGGCTTGCTGCTTGTCGGTTTATCTTCACGTTCCTGGACGCTATAGCGCGCTTTTTCCAACAGGCTAACGGCGGCAAGCGTTTGTTCCCGATTTACAGGACGGAACGGTTTGTCATTTTGATGCGTCACCTCAAGCGGCAACGCGTCGCCGCCCGGCGTGGTCGTGTTAGCATCAATTTCCCAGAACTCTTCTGGAACAAATGCTTTGATTTCGCGTTCACGCTCAACCACCAGACGCACAGCCACAGACTGTACGCGACCGGCAGACAGACCACGCGCAATTTTTTTCCACAGCAGTGGCGACACCATATAGCCCACAACACGGTCCATAAAGCGGCGCGCCTGTTGCGCATTAACACGATCGATGTTCAACTCGCCCGGTTTTTCAAACGCCTGGCGAATAGCATTTTTGGTAATTTCGTTAAACACCACGCGGCTGTAGCGGGTGTCGTCGCCACCGATGACTTCCCGCAGGTGCCATGCAATGGCTTCCCCTTCGCGGTCAAGGTCGGTTGCGAGATAGATGTGGTCGGCTTTTTCAGCCAGTTGCTTCAGTTCAGAAACAACTTTCTCTTTACCAGGCAGCACTTCATAGCGCGCATCCCAGTTGTGCCACGGGTCAACACCCATACGGTTGACGAGAGCGCCACGTTCATCCTTTTTGGGCTTTTTAGCCGTTTTGGTGGAGGTTGAGTCGGCGCTCTTTTTAGTTGCTGAGCCACTGGTCGGCAAATCACGGATATGACCGACGCTGGATTTCACCACGTAGTCATTACCCAGATACTTGTTGATCGTTTTGGCTTTTGCCGGGGACTCAACGATGACAAGAGCTTTACCCATATTCACCTTTACCTAATTTGATTCTTCCAGAATGCGTCGCACGTTGATTCACCTTCCACTGGCGACGAGACATCGATATGGTCTCTGCGTCGGCGGATATCAACCCCTTAAACTGTTTCGCGCTTGTAATGTAACTCTCATGTAACTGAGTTAACAGGCTTTTTTTCTCACAAACGCTCTAGCACGACGAAGTATTGGTCGAATGTCAAGCAAATCTGTTGCCAGATTGACGAAAGCGTCACACTGTACCTGATAAAATGCGTTACGCAACTTTATTAGCATGCAAAAACAAATCTCGCCAGTTGTAACACTGTCGTAAAACCTTCATTTATGTCAGGGAATATTTACCCATAAGGCGGGCTCAGCGTAGACTAATGTCCTTGTTTAAGGAGTAAATCATGCATAAAGACACTCAACCCATCGATCGCGAAACACTGCTGATTGAAGCCAACAAAATCATTCGTGAGCATGAGGACACGCTGGCGGGGATTGTCGCCACCGGCGTTACGCAGCGAAACGGCGTGCTGGTTTTCAGCGGAGATTACTTTTTAGACGAGCAAGGGCTACCAACGCCCAAAAGTACGGCTGTGTTTAATATGTTTAAACACCTGGCGCACGTACTTTCTGAAAAGTATCACTTGATCGATTAACTCGAGAAATAACTTGCCGGATGGCGGCAACACCTTATCTAGCCTACATTGATGCCTATTTGTAGGCCGGATAGGATATGTGAGCATCGCTATCCGGCAATGACAATTTTACATCAGTGGCTTCTGCCCCCGCTGCCACCAGCGCATCAGCAAACGATCGGCGCTCTCCGCCGCACTACCGGTAAAACGATCCATCAGCTTTTTACGCTGCAGATAGCGAACGTTCAACACTTCACGACCGTCCATCAGCCCGAGGATCACCTCATCGCTGGTATTGATCTCATCCACCAGCCCATTTGCCAGCGCCTGTTGACCAAACCAGTGTTCACCCGTGGCAACCTGCTCAATGTCCAGAGTCGGGCGCATACGATGGACAAAATCTTTAAACAAATGATGTGTTTCGTTCAGATCTTCACGGAATTTCTGCCGCCCTTCTTCCGTGTTCTCGCCAAGCAACGTCAGCGTACGCTTGTACTGTCCGGCGGTGTGCAGTTCGATATCAATATCTTTCCCTTTCAGGAAGCGGTTAAAGTTCGGGATCTGCGCCACCACGCCAATTGAGCCGACGATAGCAAACGGCGCCGAAACAATTTTATCTGCCACGCAGGCCATCATATATCCGCCGCTAGCAGCGACTTTATCTACCGTGACGGTCAGTGGGATCTGCTTATCGCGCAGGCGTTGTAACTGGGACGCAGCCAGGCCATAACCATGTACCACACCGCCCGGGCTTTCCAGACGAACCACCACCTGATCCTGAGGTTTAACAACCGCCAGCACCGCCGTCACCTCTTCACGTAATGCGCTGACCTCATGGGCATCCATACTGCCTTTAAAATCAAGCACCCATACACGAGGTTTATCTGATGACGTACTGTCACCCAGTTTCGCTTTTGCCTTGGCGGCCTTCGCCTCCAGCTTCTGTTTCTTTTTCTGCGCCTTATGCCAGAATTTTTGCTGATGCCCATCCAATAAGGCCAGCGACAGATCTTCCTTCATCTCTTTATATTGATCGCTGAGGTTAATAACCCGCAATTCCCCACGCTGACGTTTGCGTTGTGTCGCGTTTACGATCAGCATCACCACCACTGCAATAGCCACCACGACAGTGACAATTTTTGCCAAAAACAGCCCATATTCAGACAACAATTCCACAAGACCCACCTTGGTTAAACAACGCGACTTCCGCTCAGTGTACAACAGGTGTGTCACCTCGTCTTGCTTCATACATCCAGTGCTGAATCAGTAAAAAGCATGACAAAGCGTTCATTTTGCGGTGTTATTGCCTTTGGCTGATTGAAAAAGAACAGGGTTTAAGGCATAAAGCCCAAAAGTTATTGCGAACGAGATGGCCAGGGCGTCGCCGAGGAGTAGCCGTGCATTACCAACCTAAACAAGACCTTTTACAGGGCCGCATTATTCTTGTCACCGGTGCCAGCGATGGTATCGGACGCGAAGCCGCGCAGACCTATGCACGCTATGGCGCGACCGTTATCCTGCTTGGGCGTAACGAAGAAAAACTGCGTCAGGTTGCCCGTACTATCGCCGATGAAAACGGAACACAACCACAGTGGTTTACACTGGATTTACTGACCTGTACCTCTGAAGAATGTCACCAGCTTGCACAGCGCATTGCCGCACATTTCCCACGTCTGGATGGCGTACTGCATAACGCCGGATTACTCGGCGATATTTGCCCAATGAGTGAACAAAACCCGCAGGTCTGGCAGGATGTGATGCAGGTAAATGTGAATGCCACTTTTATGCTGACTCAGGCATTGCTGCCGTTGTTACTCAAATCCGATGCCGGATCGCTGGTCTTTACCTCTTCCAGCGTTGGCCGCCAGGGACGCGCCAATTGGGGGGCGTATGCCACATCAAAATTTGCTACCGAAGGGATGATGCAGGTTCTGGCTGATGAGTATCAAAACCGTCATCTGCGCGTAAACTGTATCAATCCTGGTGGAACACGAACTGGCATGCGAGCCAGCGCATTCCCCACGGAAGATCCACAAAAATTGAAAACTCCCGCCGATATTATGCCGCTCTACCTGTGGCTGATGGGCGATGACAGCCGCCGTAAAACCGGTATGACTTTTGACGCCCAGCCGGGCCGTAAACCAGGAATTGCCCAATGAGTGAAGAACGCTATCAGCAACGTCAACAGCGCGTAAAAGATCGGGTTGACGCACGCGTTGCCGCCGCTACGGACGAGCGCGGGATCATCATCGTATTCACCGGAAATGGTAAGGGTAAAACCACCGCCGCATTCGGTACCGCCACGCGCGCGGTGGGCCACGGTAAAAAAGTCGGCGTCGTACAATTTATTAAAGGTACGTGGCCAAACGGAGAACGTAACTTACTTGAACCCCACGGTGTAGAGTTTCAGGTTATGGCGACAGGATTTACCTGGGAAACGCAAAACCGTGAGTCCGACACCGCGGCCTGTATGGCCGTGTGGGAACACTGCAAGCGGATGCTAGCCGACGATGAACTGGATATGGTGGTGCTGGACGAGCTGACCTATATGGTGGCATACGACTATCTGCCGCTTGAAGAGGTCATCACTGCCCTAAACGCGCGCCCTGCCCATCAAACGGTGATTATCACCGGCCGTGGATGTCATCGCGATATTCTGGAGTTAGCGGATACGGTCAGCGAGCTGCGCCCGGTCAAGCATGCGTTTGAAGCGGGCGTGAAGGCCCAGATAGGGATTGATTACTGACAGCAGGCCGGATAAGGCGCTTGCGCCGCATCCGGCTCCACGCTAACGCCTGATGGCGCTTTGCTTATCAGGCCTACTCATAATTAACCGTTGTTGCTACGCCCCCCCGGACGACGGCTGCTACCGACCTGTGAGTGGCGCTTCACCGCACGACGGATCTGATTTGCCTTCATGCGACGACGATCTTTCTCGACGGCAACTTTAGAGGTTGTTTCCGGCTTCAATTCCACCAGTTCACGCAGATAGTTGGTCTGCGCGAGGTCAAGCTCGGTCCAGCCACCACGCGGCAGGCCTTTCGGCAGCGGGATATCACCGTAACGAACACGAATAAGACGGCTTACCTGTACACCTACAGCTTCCCACAGGCGACGGACTTCACGGTTACGCCCTTCGGTCAGCGTGACGTTATACCACTGGTTGATCCCTTCACCACCGCTGAACTTGATCGTTTTAAATGCCGCCGGACCATCTTCCAGCTGTACACCACGACTCAGATCGCGCAGTTTTGCATCATCAACCTGACCAAACACACGTACCGCATATTCACGTTCAACTTCACGGCTTGGATGCATCAGGCGGTTAGCCAGTTCACCATCGGTGGTAAACAGCAGTAAACCGCAGGTATTCACGTCCAGACGCCCTACGGCAATCCAGCGCGCATCACGCAGTTTTGGCAAACGATCGAACACGGTCGGACGACCTTCCGGGTCGTTGCGGGTACACAGTTCACCCTCTGGTTTGTAATAGGCCAGAACGCGGCAGATTTGCTCTGCAGACTCTTTAACCGAAATCAGATGACCGTCGATACGGATTTTCAGACCCGGAGTGACTTCAACGCGATCGCCGAGCGTGGCAATTTTGCCATCAACGCTCACGCGACCCGCGGCAATAATAGATTCGATTTCACGGCGAGAACCGTGGCCAGCGCGCGCCAGCACTTTTTGTAACTTTTCGCTCATAGAGCTTCCTTTAGATGTCGCCTTCACAGGCGTCGAACAGGAGAATCAACGGCGCCAGTCAGCGCCATTTTAAGGCCGCGTAGTATAGCGGTTCGCGCCCTTATAAGAAAGGTTTAACGTCGCCGACGCCTTCACGCAACACCACCGGGGAATCGTCGGTTAAATCGATGACTGTGGTCGGCTGCTGACCGAGATAGCCACCGTGAATAATCAAATCCACCAGTTTTTCCAGACGGTCTTTAATCTCTTCCGGGTCTGACTCAGTAAATTCACTGCCCGGCAGCATCAGCGATGTAGAGAGCATCGGCTCGCCCAGTGCTTCCAGCAGCGCCAGCGCAATCGGATTCGATGGCACACGCAGGCCGATGGTCTTACGTTTTTCCTGCAACAAACGGCGCGGAACTTCTTTCGTCCCTTTCAGGATGAAGGTGTAGTTACCCGGCGTGTTGTTTTTAATTAAACGGAATGCCACGTTGTCGACAAACGAATAGGTCGACAGTTCGGACAGGTCACGACACATCAGCGTAAAGTTGTGCCCGTCCGGCAGATGACGGATGCGGCAAATGCGCTCCATGGCGCCTTTATCTTCAATTTTGCAGCCCAACGCATAGCCGGAATCGGTTGGATAGACGATCACCCCACCTTTACGCACGATTTCAACGGCCTGATTGATCAGTCGCTGCTGCGGGTTTTCGGGATGAATATAAAAAAACTGACTCATACTTTCCTCTCTGTGATCTCGGGCTGCTCCCAAAGTTGCCAGACACCTTCTACGCCTGCGGGCAACCAAAGTTTACGACCCAACTCAATCCATGGGCAGGGTAGATGAAAATCAGACCCTTGCGATGCCCACAGTTGATGCGAACGCGCAAGCGTCGCCAGATGGGTGCGTTCATTGGGCGACTGCTGGCACTGTGCTACTTCCATCGCGTCGCCGCGATGTTCAGCAAAATGCGCAACCAGTCTTTTCAGCCACTTAGCGCTAAGATCGTACCGCCCAGGATGAGCCAGAACAGCCTTACCGCCAGAATGATGAATGACATCAATAGCTTGTTCTATTGTACACCACTGTGGCGGAACGTAACCGGTTTTCCCACGGGCAAGATATTTTTTAAAGACATCCGCCATGGTTGTGGCTTTTCCGCATTCCATCAGGAAACGCGCAAAATGGCCCCGCGTAACCGCCCCGCCATCAGCCAGGCGTAACGCCCCTTCCCACGCGCCGGGGATATGCGCTTTGTCGAGTCGTTCGGCAATCAGGCGCGCACGCTGCTGACGACGTTCCGTTTGTTGCGCCAGAAATTCACACATCATGGGATGGGCGATATCAATGTTCAGACCCACTATATGGATCTCATGGTTTTCCCAGACCGTTGATATCTCTACGCCAGGGATCAAATTTAAGGCTAAACCTGAACGTGAAATTTCTTCTCTTGCCGCCGCAATGCCGGCCGTGGTGTCATGATCGGTGATCGCCAGTGTACCGACTCGCATCTCTACCGCACGGTGTACTAAGGCTTCTGGCGTTAACCGCCCATCGGAGGCTGTAGTATGACTGTGCAGGTCATAAATCACTGCGTAATTCGTGTCGCTCAAGGCGGCTCCCATTTCAATAAATGTCGTATCACGCCCATCATAGCGGTTTCGACAAATATACTGAAATCAGGTGTTGACTTTATTCCATCGAACTAGTTAACTAGTACGCAAGTTCACATGAAGAAGGTATCTGAGATGAAAGCAACATTTGTTCTGCACGGTTGGTGGCGCACTTCCTGATTTCGGGCAGTGTCTTACGTCTGCAATATGCAACCAGATACCCGGCCCGCCAAATGAGCGGGCTTTTTTTTGAACAAAATTAATGAGAATAACGATGCAAACTCAAAAACCGACACTCGAACTGCTTGCCTGCGATGCCGCCTACCGTGAGAATCCGACGGCGCTGTTTCATCAGGTGTGTGGCGCACGTCCAGCAACACTGCTGCTGGAATCTGCAGACATCGACAGCAAAGACGATCTGAAGAGCCTGCTGCTGGTTGACAGCGCATTACGCATTACCGCTCTCGGTGACACTGTCACTATTCAGGCTTTGTCCGCAAACGGCGCATCGCTGCTGCCCCTGCTGGATGCTGCCCTGCCCGCTGGCGTTGAGAACGAACAACAGCCGAATGGTCGTCATCTGCGATTCCCTGCCGTCAGCCCACTGCTCGATGAAGACGCCCGCTTATGCTCCCTGTCCGTATTTGATGCATTCCGTTTATTGCAGGAGCTGGTGAATGTTCCTGTGCAAGAACGTGAAGCGATGTTCTTCGGCGGTCTTTTTTCCTACGACCTGGTTGCCGGTTTTGAAGATTTACCTCAGCTTGAAGCGGGCAACCGTTGCCCTGACTACTGCTTCTATCTGGCAGAAACGCTGATGGTTATCGACCACCAGAAAAAAAGCACCCGTATTCAGGCCAGTATTTTTACCCCCAATGATGCGGAAAAACAGCGTCTTAACGCTCGGCTGGCGCAGTTGAGCCAGCAGCTTACCGAGCCTGCGCCGCCGTTGCCGGTCACTGAAGTCCCGCAGATGCGCTGCGAGTGCAATCAGAGCGATGAAGAGTTTGGCGCCGTAGTTCGTGGCATGCAAAAAGCGATTCGCGCAGGCGAAATTTTCCAGGTGGTGCCATCCCGCCGTTTCTCGCTGCCCTGCCCATCTCCTCTGGCGGCCTACTATGTGCTGAAGAAAAGTAACCCCAGCCCATACATGTTTTTCATGCAGGACAACGATTTCACGCTGTTTGGCGCCTCCCCGGAAAGCTCGCTGAAATATGATGCCACCAGCCGCCAGATAGAGATCTACCCGATTGCTGGTACTCGCCCGCGTGGTCGTCGTGCGGACGGTTCGCTTGATCGCGATCTCGACAGCCGTATCGAGCTGGAGATGCGTACCGACCATAAAGAGCTTTCTGAGCACCTGATGCTGGTTGACCTTGCGCGTAACGACCTGGCGCGCATCTGTACGCCTGGCAGCCGCTATGTTGCTGACCTCACAAAAGTCGATCGTTACTCCTTCGTTATGCACCTGGTTTCGCGCGTGGTCGGCGAATTGCGTAGCGATCTGGATGTTCTGCATGCTTACCGCGCCTGTATGAATATGGGCACGTTAAGCGGAGCGCCAAAAGTTCGCGCCATGCAGCTTATCGCCGAGGCAGAGGGTCGTCGCCGTGGCAGCTACGGCGGTGCGGTAGGTTACTTCACGGCGCATGGCGATCTGGATACCTGTATTGTCATTCGCTCCGCCCTCGTGGAAGACGGTATTGCCACCGTACAAGCCGGTGCCGGGATTGTTCTGGATTCTGTACCGCAGTCTGAAGCCGATGAAACCCGTAATAAAGCGCGTGCGGTTCTGCGTGCTATCGCTACCGCGCACCACGCACAGGAGACCTTCTAATGGCTGACATTCTGCTGCTTGATAACATCGATTCTTTTACCTACAACCTGGCGGATCAGCTGCGTACTAATGGCCACAACGTGGTGATTTACCGCAACCATATTCCGGCCCAGACGTTGATTGACCGCTTAGCAACCATGAAAAATCCGGTGCTGATGCTTTCTCCAGGACCAGGTGCGCCAAGCGAAGCAGGTTGCATGCCGGAGCTGTTAACCCGTTTGCGCGGCAAGCTGCCAATCATCGGTATTTGTCTGGGACACCAGGCCATTGTTGAAGCCTATGGTGGATATGTGGGCCAGGCCGGAGAGATCCTGCACGGCAAAGCGTCCAGCATTGAACACGACGGTCAGGCGATGTTTGCTGGTCTGGCGAATCCGCTGCCGGTGGCACGCTATCATTCGCTGGTTGGCAGCAACGTACCTGCTGGATTGACCATTAACGCCCACTTTAACGGCATGGTGATGGCGGTGCGTCACGATACCGATCGCGTCTGCGGCTTCCAGTTCCATCCGGAATCAATTCTGACCACCCAAGGCGCGCGTTTGCTGGAACAAACGCTGGCCTGGGCGCAACAGAAGCTTGAACAAACTAATACGCTGCAACCCATTCTGGAGAAACTGTATCAGGCCCAGACGCTGTCCCAGCAGGAAAGCCACCAGCTGTTTTCCGCAGTCGTTCGCGGTGAACTGAAGCCGGAACAACTGGCTGCGGCGCTGGTGAGCATGAAAATTCGTGGCGAACACCCGAATGAAATTGCCGGTGCGGCAACCGCGCTGCTGGAAAACGCCGCCCCGTTCCCGCGCCCTGATTATCTGTTTGCCGATATTGTCGGTACCGGCGGCGACGGCAGCAACAGCATCAATATTTCTACCGCCAGCGCCTTTGTTGCGGCGGCTTGCGGACTGAAAGTTGCCAAACACGGCAACCGCAGTGTCTCCAGCAAGTCTGGCTCTTCGGATCTGTTAGCGGCATTTGGCATCAATCTGGATATGAACGCTGATAAATCCCGTCAGGCGCTAGACGACCTCGGGGTGTGCTTCCTGTTTGCGCCGAAATATCACACCGGTTTTCGCCATGCCATGCCGGTACGCCAGCAGCTGAAAACCCGCACGCTGTTTAACGTGCTCGGCCCGTTGATTAACCCGGCGCATCCACCGCTGGCGCTGATCGGCGTTTACAGCCCGGAACTGGTGCTACCGATTGCTGAAACGCTGCGCGTGCTGGGATATCAACGAGCAGCCGTGGTGCACAGTGGTGGCATGGACGAAGTTTCGCTGCATGCGCCGACCATTGTGGCAGAGCTGCACGATGGGGAAATCAAGAGTTATCAACTGACGGCAGAAGACTTTGGTTTGACGCCTTACCACCAAGAACAGCTGGCTGGCGGCACGCCGGAAGAAAACCGTGACATTCTTAGTCGCTTGTTACAAGGTAAAGGTGAAGCCGCTCATGAAGCTGCTGTTGCCGCGAATGTCGCCATGTTAATGCGCCTGCACGGTGAAGAAGATTTAAAAGCCAATGCGCAAACCGTGATTAATGTACTGCGTAGCGGTGCGGCCTATGACCGCGTCACTGCACTGGCAGCAAGAGGGTAAATGATGCAAACCGTTTTAGCGAAAATTGTCGCAGACAAGGCGATTTGGGTAGAAGCCCGCAAACAGCAACAACCGCTGGCCAGCTTTCAAAATGATGTTCAGCCTGGCTCACGTGATTTCTACGATGCGCTGCAAGGTGCACGCACCGCCTTTATTCTGGAATGCAAAAAAGCATCTCCATCAAAAGGCGTGATCCGTGATGACTTCGATCCGGCACAGATTGCGAACATCTATAAACATTATGCTTCCGCGATCTCCGTACTGACCGATGAGAAGTATTTCCAGGGGAGCTTTGATTTCCTGCCTATCGTCAGCCGCATCGCACCGCAGCCGATTCTGTGCAAGGACTTTATTATCGATCCTTACCAGATTTACCTGGCGCGTTTCTACCAGGCGGACGCCTGTTTGCTGATGCTGTCGGTGCTCGATGATGAGCAATATCGTCAACTCGCCGCCGTCGCCCACAGCCTGAAAATGGGCGTACTGACCGAAGTCAGTAACGAAGAAGAGCTGGAGCGTGCTATCGCACTGGGCGCCAAAGTCGTTGGTATCAACAACCGTGATTTACGCGACCTGTCGATTGATCTGAATCGCACTCGTCAACTGGCACCGCGTCTGGGTCACGGTGTGACCGTCATCAGCGAGTCCGGCATCAATACTTACGGTCAGGTGCGCGAGCTCAGCCACTTCGCCAACGGTTTTCTGATTGGCTCTGCGCTGATGTCGCATGACGATCTGCATACCGCCGTGCGTCGCGTACTGCTCGGCGAGAATAAAGTCTGCGGTTTAACCCGGGCTCAGGATGCAAATGCGGCATACGAAGCAGGCGCCATTTACGGCGGCTTGATTTTTGTCCCCACATCACCGCGCGCGGTCAACGTTGCACAGGCGCGAGAGGTCATGACCGGCGCGCCGCTGCAATACGTCGGGGTGTTTCGCAACTCAGATATTGCCGACGTGAGCGCAACAGCGGCGGAGCTGGGACTAACTGCCGTGCAACTGCACGGTAACGAAGACCAGTCCTATGTTGACGCCCTGCGCGACTTACTGCCCGCACAGGTGCAAATCTGGAAGGCACTCAGCGTCAGCGAGACGTTGCCAGCCCGTGATTATCAGCATGTCGATAAATACGTCTTCGACAACGGCCAGGGCGGCAGCGGTCAACGCTTCGACTGGTCACTTTTAGGCGGACAATCGCTGAATAACGTTTTACTGGCTGGCGGACTCGGCGCAGATAACTGCGTTGACGCGGCAAAAACCGGCTGTGCCGGTCTCGATTTCAATTCTGGCGTAGAGTCACAGCCGGGCATCAAAGATGCACGTCTTCTGGCTTCGGTCTTTCAGACGCTGCGCGCATATTAAGGAAAAGGACATGACAACATTACTCAATCCGTACTTTGGTGAATTTGGCGGTATGTATGTGCCACAGATTCTGATGCCTGCCCTGCGCCAGCTGGAAGAAGCTTTTGTCAGCGCACAAAAGGATCCTGAATTTCAGGCGCAGTTTACAGATCTGCTGAAAAACTATGCGGGTCGCCCAACCGCACTGACCAAGTGCCAGAACATTACTCAAGGCACCAACACAACGCTGTATCTCAAGCGTGAAGACTTACTGCACGGCGGCGCGCACAAAACCAACCAGGTGCTGGGTCAGGCGTTGCTGGCGAAGCGCATGGGTAAAACGGAAATCATCGCCGAAACAGGCGCGGGTCAGCACGGTGTTGCATCTGCTCTCGCCAGCGCACTGCTGGGGTTGAAATGCCGTATTTATATGGGCGCGAAAGATGTTGAACGTCAGTCGCCTAACGTTTTCCGTATGCGTTTGATGGGCGCTGAAGTTATCCCCGTTCACAGCGGTTCCGCAACGCTTAAAGATGCCTGTAACGAAGCGCTTCGCGACTGGTCTGGCAGCTACGATACCGCGCACTACATGCTCGGTACGGCGGCTGGCCCGCACCCCTTCCCGACCATTGTGCGTGAATTCCAGCGCATGATCGGTGAAGAAACCAAGGCGCAGATTCTGGAAAAAGAAGGTCGTCTGCCGGACGCCGTTATCGCCTGCGTGGGCGGCGGTTCTAATGCCATCGGTATGTTCGCCGACTTTATCAATGAAACCAGCGTCGGTCTGATTGGCGTAGAGCCAGGCGGTCATGGGATTGAGTCTGGAGAACACGGCGCGCCGTTGAAGCATGGTCGTGTCGGGATTTACTTCGGCATGAAGTCCCCGATGATGCAGACCGAAGAAGGACAGATTGAAGAGTCTTACTCTATTTCTGCAGGACTGGACTTCCCGTCAGTTGGGCCACAGCATGCGTACCTGAACAGCATTGGTCGCGCTGATTATGTTTCAATCACCGATGATGAAGCACTGGAAGCCTTCAAAACGCTGTGTCTGCACGAGGGAATTATTCCGGCACTGGAGTCCTCCCATGCCCTGGCGCACGCGTTGAAAATGATGCGTGAGAATCCGGAAAAAGAGCAGTTACTGGTGGTTAATCTCTCCGGTCGCGGAGACAAAGACATTTTCACCGTACACGATATTCTGAAAGCGCGAGGGGAAATCTGATGGAACGTTACGAAAACCTGTTTGCACAGCTGAAGGACCGCAAAGAAGGCGCTTTTGTCCCCTTCGTAACCCTGGGCGATCCGTCTGTTGAGCAGTCACTGAAAATCATTGATACGCTGATTGAAGCCGGTGCCGACGCGCTTGAGCTCGGCATTCCGTTCTCCGATCCGCTGGCAGACGGTCCGACCATACAGGAAGCCACCCTGCGAGCGTTTGCCGCCGGCGTTACACCGTCGCAATGCTTTGAAATGCTGGCGCTGATTCGCCAGAAGCATCCGACGATTCCCATTGGGTTGCTGATGTATGCCAACCTGGTCTTTAGTAAGGGCATTGATGAATTTTACGCCCATTGTGAGAAAGTCGGTGTGGATTCTGTGTTGGTAGCCGATGTGCCGGTTGAGGAGTCAGCTCCGTTCAGAACTGCAGCGCTGCGCCACAACATCGCGCCGATTTTCATCTGCCCGCCGAACGCTGATGAAGAACTGCTACGCCAGATTGCCTCTTATGGTCGTGGCTACACTTATCTGCTTTCACGTGCCGGCGTGACCGGTGCCGAAAATCGTGCGGCATTACCGCTGCATCATCTGGTCGAAAAGCTGAAAGAATATGGTGCGCCACCTTCTTTACAGGGCTTTGGTATTTCTGCGCCTGAACAGGTCGCTGGTGCTATTGAAGCCGGTGCCGCCGGTGCAATTTCCGGCTCGGCAATTGTGAAAATCATTGAGAAAAATGTTGCGGCACCGGAACAGATGCTGGCTGAGCTGAAAGCGTTTGTCAGCACGATGAAAGCCGCCACCCACCAGTAAGCTAAATCAACCGCCAGAAATTTCTGGCGGTTTTATCCTTCTTTCGTGTGCTTCATTCTATACATAGCGCTATCCGCATTCTGAATGGCCACATCCAGTTCACCGTTCACCTCTGCAATTCCCCACGATACTGACAATGGCACGGTATGGCCATCCACCACAAACACATGGCTGGTCACCTGCCCGCTAATACGTTGCGCGATTGCTATGGCGTCAGTTGCCTGCGATCGAAACAGCAGGATCATAAATTCATCCCCACCGGTACGAATCACAATATCGTGGCTGGTGCGGGTGTTTGACAGCATTCTGTTGGCGATAATTTGCAGCGCACGATCGCCTGCCGCGTGGCCCCAGGTGTCATTGACGGCCTTGAACTTATTACAGTCAAGTAGCACCACCGAGCAGTGTGATAAATCCCGACGCTTGATGATGTCGAGAATTCGGCGGTTAAAACAGCCGGTCAGAGTATCGATATAAACTTTTAGGTCGCTTTCGTTTAGCCATGACTTTAACGAGAAGCTAATGATGATGAAAAAGAACGGCGCCAGCAGGATAACAATCCCGGCATGTGCGTCGCGCGCCATAAAACGGCCTAATGAAAGCGAATAGTGCAGCGCATATTTCTCCGAAAAATTGCGCACCATAAAGCGGGATTGACCGGTACATTTACCGGATAAACAGAGACTCTCATGGTTTGTTAAATTCACCAACTCCACATTCAGCTCCGGTGGAATTTGGTTGTCAAATGCCTGGGCTAACGCTTCCTGCAATTCGGGCTTTGAATGGTCATAGACCAGATAGGCTACGATTTGGTCTGATATCTCTTTGCCAGACAGATCGTAGATATAACTCACCACGCTGTAAGCTTTTTCACCGGTAATTTTATCGGTATAAAAATTCGTCGAACTAAGGGCTTTGTTTTTGACGTTTTTTTGCAGTAATCGAGTATAGAAATCGACCGGAGGATAGAAAAAGTTGGTGATATCCCGTGCCATTTCAGAATTAGAGAAACTGAAATTGCGCGAATCGGAAGCCATAAACCAGTAAAAATAATCTGAATTTTTGGCGATGATATAACGATGTGCATCGAAGCTGCCCGGGTTTAGCTCATTGACCATACCGCGAATAAATTCAGCCGCCGTATACATACACAGCGCGTTGTGACTGGTTTGCTGGGCAACCATTGTCCCCGTCGCCGAATGCAGCCGCTTTGGATCGGCGTTAATTCCCCATTCATCCTCATCCCGGAGAACAAATTTTGAAATATCGCCGCATTGTTCCCCCGTTTTGATATGGTGATAACGCTCACCAATCGCATCGGCGATCAGCTCGTTATCGTTAAAAATGTCCATCATGCGCGCTTGCAGGCGGTTGACACCTTCGCTGGCAGCGGCCATTCGCTGTTCATAAATAATAAACAGAAACAACGAAGTAAATATCAACGTAATGAGCCCTGATACCAGCAGTGCCTGCCTGTTTCTGAGCTTATCCTGCACAATCTTCACGAGTCCACCCTGATAGTTAACAGTATTGCCAAATCGGTTACCCGTTTATGTTGTTGCATAACAGCGTTGTACGTTGATAGAGAATGTTTGCCACTCCGAAGCAGGTAAGTTGATGTAGCCCACAGCCGCGCGCTTAGGTTACAGTTTTATACAATAAAAGCACATATTTGTTAACATAAGCGCAAACTAATCATCACCTTCGATAGGATATCCTGCCCGCCGGATGGCCTCGCGGCAGTCGTTTACGCCTGCGGCATAGCCCGCCTCAATCTCACAAACCGGACTTGCGCTGCAATAAGGTAGTGTAACCGGAGTCGCAATAATTTTCTCCAGCGCCTCAATTTTATCCATGTAAAGCAATAACTCACGTGCAGCACTCACGGCAAACGCTGCCGTTTGGTCTTCGGAGAACGGTTCCAGAAGTGTGATTTTTTGCTGTAGCAGATGGCGGGTCAACATCATCAGCAATACCCTCAAAGTTGGTTTGCTTAAAGAGTAGCACTACATCAAAGGGAGAAAGGCTCGATGTTTTCCCCAGAATGTTTAAATGAAGAACGAGGGGAATGTTTCCTGGTTGCTAACCACTGTCAGGCATGCTCGGAATCTATACAGTTCAATCATCCTGGTTGTGCAGCTATTAATTAAGTTGACTTCAAAAAGTCCCTTGCGAGACACTGCTTTAAATCATACCAAATATGGGTGAACTTGTTGAGACATCTGTTGATTAAATTAGTTGTGTTAAGCGTTGGATTTTTAAGCGCTGGGGACATACTGGCAAATACTCCGGAACAGGTAGTCACCGCTTTCCAGAGGGATTATAAATATTGGAATGACCAGTCATTTCAGAGAAATCAGAACGATGGAAAGCAAGAAGTTATGCTCCAGGCCCAGAAGGGTTGGAATGAGCTTTTGAAAAAATATACAAAACCTGGTTTTCAGGGCGAGCCTATAGCTTTTGGTTCTGAGTCTAGTCATGACCCTGAGCAAGAGAAGATCATATCGGTTCAGATTACTGAAAAAATAGCGGTCGTAACGACAAAATTATCAAGGCAGTATTATTCACCTATTTATGAATATCAGTTGTCCAAAGAAAATGATACCTGGTATCTATCTCAGATTTTTTTAGTTGATGACGATGGAAAATATCCGAGTTTGTAATAACAGTGTACTTGTACTCATTGTTTCCATACTGCCTGAGACTGTCAATCGCTGGACGACTCTGAGCGTGAAGCGGACCACACTATCTGATGAAAAGCTTCACTCATAATGTCGGGACAGCGATAAGTGAGGAACTCACGTTGTGCTTGCATCAGAATGATCTGGAATGATGGAGTTAACATCTCAATTGTTCATAGCGGCGCTGAGTAGATGCAGGATATCGCGGGGCATATTGGACGTATAACGTTTATCGCGTACCTAAGAAGTTAAGACCATAGGTTTTAATTATTACATTTTTTAAGATAGTGGTTTTTATCTGTTTTTTAGAATTGCCATACCTGGCTAGACATTCTTATTCATAACAACTTTATGAGTTAAAAAAATCTGCCATAATGACAGATTCTTTTAATCTATCATTAGAGATTAGCAACGTTATGATATACTTTTTGAACATCATCGTCATCTTCAAGGGCATCAACAAGCCCTGCAAAGACTTCTAAATCTTCTGGTGAAAGTTCAATTTCTGATTGAGCAATCATCTCTAATTCTGTGGTAGAGAATTCAGTAATCCCTGCGGCTTTTAAAGCTGCAATGCCTTTGTGAAGATCTGTAGATTCTGTATAAATAACGATGTTTCCTTCTTCTTCGGTTACATCACGAACATCTACTTCAGCATTAAGCAAAATTTCAAAAATGTGGTCAGGATCTGTCCCTTCAAATACAATCACTCCGGTATTATCAAACATATAGCTGACAGAACCAGCCGCTCCGATATTCCCGCCTTTTTTATTAAAAATTGAGCGGACATTAGCAATCGTACGGTTAACATTTGAAGTCAATGTTTCAGCGATAATCAGTGAGCCACTGGGACCAAAACCTTCATAACGCCCTTGCACGAACGTTTCATCGCTGCCGCCTTTGGCTTTATCAATGGCTTTATCAATAACGTGTTTTGGAACCTGCGCTTGTTTAGCACGTTCAATAACGAATTTTAAAGATGTATTTAATTCTGGGTCTGGTTCGCCTTGTTTAGCAGCAGCATAAATTTCTACACCGAATTTTGCATATACATTAGACGTTGCACCGTCTTTAGCTGTTTTTTTAGCAACAATATTTGCCCACTTACGTCCCACTGGAATGATCTCCTCGAAAATTCATTTACATAGTCGACAGGTAAATAACCTAGCATTACATTATATCATGATGTATAAATCCTCGTCCATGAAAAATAAAATATCCAAATTTTACGATATGTTACTTTAATTTTATCAATAGTTAACATTTTGGATAAATTATCCCCTGACTATCTTCAGGTTTTTTTGTGCGTAATAAATGAACCGCAACAATAATGCATAAGAGAAGAGAAACAAAAGTGATATTCCAGATAAACACACTGGCTATTATAGTTAGCGCAGTACTGCTTATAGCGAGGTATCGACACACAAATTTTGTCAGGCCAGGGGCGCAAAATAATGGCCGTTCAAGACAACGACACGCGCGGAAAAGAATGAAAAAAACTGGTCATTTGATGACCAGTTTTGCAGAAAGGTTTTGCAGGGGTTTTGCAGAAGAACTTAAAAACGATAACCCGCAGAGAACATAAACACCCACGGATCGAGGCGTACACTGTCTCGCTGCTGGACGCCACCCATTTTATAGCTTGCGGTGGTATCGATATCCATGTACCAGACCGACATGTTAATCAGCCAGTCGCGGTTAATCAGATAGTCCATACCGACTTGCCCTGCTGCACCCCAGGAATCTTTCAGGCTCAGATCCGATAACCCCGTTTCTTTACCGTTATCGTTAAAGCCTTCATCGAAGAAGGTCGTGTAGTTCACCCCAACACCTACGTACGGACGCAGTTTACTGCTGGAGTCACCGAAGTACCACTGCGCCATTAACGTCGGCGGTAGATGATGTACGGTGGCAATATCACCCGTTGCAGCAGTGCCGATTTTATGGCGGAACGGCGTAGCTGCCAGTAATTCAACACCGATATTGTCGGTTGCCATGTAGGTAAATGTCAGACCTAACTGCGTGTTATTGCTGACATCAAAGCCACCTAAGCTGCCCAGCGTACCACCTGCACCTTCCGTCGGCCTGACGGTGGCTGAACCTGCACGAATAAAGAATTCTCCAGCTTCATGCGCAAATGCGTTACCAGAGAGAAGAGTTGTTAAAGCCAATGCTGCAACTGTTAATTTTTTCATGTCCGCTCCATCGTTATGGTTATAAAAGCGGAACGAATATACCCACATTGGAGTAATAAGTGATCTAACATGGATCACATTGACTTTGATAATTTAACATTTATTGATCCAGATTAAGTTAGAACTTGCATTCAAAATCCAGGTTAAATTAATTCAGATCAATTTTGATATATTTTCAATGTGCAAGTACCTCCAGCTCATTGCTGATGGGTGATGGATATCTGCGCGTGATGTGCAGATAACAAACAGCGTTCATGCACGACGCTGAAGTCGTAGCCAAAAATTACTGCAGCTTTACAAAGATATGCTTTTCCATACATCGCGCGATGCTGCCACTGTAGAGTTATCCAGGGTACAATTGCCCGCAAATGAACACCTGCAAAACTCAAGGAGAGTGCATGTCTATCACGGCGAAATCCGTTTACCGTGACACGGGAAACTTTTTCCGTAATCAATTCATTACCATCTTGCTGGTATCGTTGTTGTGCGCGTTTATCACAGTGGTGTTAGGGCATGCCTTTTCCCCCACTGACGCACAAATTGCGCAACTCAGTGAAGGCGATCAGTTAACCAGCAGCGTGGGGCTGTTCGATCTGGTGCAAAACATGACCCCGGAGCAACAGCAAATTTTGCTACGCGCTTCCGCGGCGTCGACGTTTTCCGGCCTGATTGGTAATGCCATCCTCGCCGGGGGGGTCATCCTGATGATTCAGCTGATTTCAGCAGGTCATCGGGTTAGCGCATTACGCGCCATCGGTGCCAGTGCGCCAGTGTTACCGAAGCTGTTTATTCTGATTTTTCTGACTACTCTGCTGGTGCAAATCGGTATTATGCTGGTTGTTGTTCCCGGTATTCTGCTGGCCATCCTGCTGGCACTCGCACCTGTGATGTTGGTACAGGACAAAATGGGTGTCTTTGCCGCGATGCGCAACAGCATGCGTCTGGCGTGGTCGAATATGCGACTGGTTGCGCCGGCAGTGATCGGTTGGTTGCTGGCAAAAACGCTGCTGTTGCTTTTTGCGCCAAGTTTTGCAGTACTTACGCCGAATGTAGGCGCGGTATTGGCGAATACGCTGAGCAATATGATCTCCGCCGTGTTGCTGATCTATTTGTTCCGCCTGTACATGCTGATTCGCCAATAAACCCTGAACGCATTCCGGGCTTGTACCCGGTGCTTTTGATGACGGAATCGAAGAATGAAGCAGTTTCTTGATTTTTTACCGCTGGTTGTCTTTTTTGCTTTTTATAAGCTTTACGACATCTATGCGGCGACCTCGGCGCTGATTGTCGCGACGGCTGTGGTGTTGATTTACAGCTGGGTTCGCTATCGCAAGGTCGAGAAGATGGCGTTAATCACCTTTGTCCTGGTGGCCGTATTTGGTGGTTTGACTATTTTTTTCCACAACGATGAATTCATTAAGTGGAAAGTAACGGTGATTTACGGGCTGTTTGCTGGTGCTCTGCTGGTTAGCCAGTGGGTGATGAAAAAGCCGCTGATTCAACGCATGTTAGGTAAAGAGCTGACCCTGCCGCAGCCGGTGTGGTCGAAACTTAATCTAGCCTGGGCCGTATTTTTCATCCTGTGTGGCCTGGCGAATATCTATATTGCATTTTGGCTACCGCAGAACATTTGGGTCAACTTCAAAGTGTTCGGCCTGACCGCCCTGACTTTATTCTTTACGCTGCTGAGTGGGGTCTATATTTACCGTCATCTGCCGCAAGAAGATAAATCGTAATACATGCTCGCCAGATCTGCGGATCTGGCGAATTTTTATCCCTTCGCGTTCCAAAGAGCTGACAACCTGACTTACATCTGCTCTGCACGCCGCATCACCTCTGTTCTCAACGTACAAATTCTAGTAGCATCGCGCCTGTAATCTTTCTCTATAGTCGGTTCTACAATGACAACAACGAATAACACTCCCCAGGGTGAACTGGTTTTACGCACTCTGGCCATGCCTGCCGATACCAACGCGAACGGTGATATTTTTGGCGGCTGGCTGATGTCACAAATGGATATAGGTGGCGCGATTCAGGCCAAAGAGATCGCACATGGTCGTGTGGTAACGGTGCGAGTGGAAGGGATGAGCTTTTTGCGCCCGGTCGCCGTAGGTGATGTGGTGTGTTGCTATGCGCGCTGTGTGAAACGCGGGACAACCTCGATCAGCATCAATATTGAAGTTTGGGTGAAGAAGGTCGCTTCTGAACCTATTGGGCAGCGCTATAAGGCCACCGAAGCTCTGTTTATCTACGTTGCCGTTGATAAAGACGGGAAACCGCGTCCAATTCCCACGTTGGTCTGATAGCGCACGTCAGTACTGCTATCCGGCAATCATCACTCTTGATCATTGCCGGACGGCCTGATGCTTACTCGATCTGCGTTGTGCCGTTTAATTTGAAAACAATATTCACCACAAGTCCGGAACCGGGTTTACCAGCTTCATAACGCCATCTACGCATCGCGTTTTTCACTTCACGTTCAAACATATTGGCAGGCTGTGCAGACAGGATTTCCACATTTTCAACCCGGCCATCCGGCGTTACGTTAAATTTGACCTTTACCCGGCCTTCAATGCGCAGCGCTTGAGCTCGCGCCGGATACTGAGGCTGATTACGGCTTAAAGCACGTGGACCCGATGGCGCACTGACCACCGGTTTGCTGGTAGTTGCCGGCGCGGTATTGGTCATTGTGCGCGTAGGTGCCGTATTTTCCAGTGGGGAGGCCGGGCGCGGTTCTGCTGGTTTAACATCGCGTTTCGGTTGCTCTTCCACCTTTTTCACCGGTTTTGGCTTCGGTTTAGGCTTGGGCTTCGGTTTTTCAATCACCACCGGCGCCTCTTTTGGTGGCTCTGGAATCGGTTCAGGTTCCGGTTCAGGCTCGACAACGGGTTCCGGCGGCGGCTGAACGGCCTGAGGCGGTTCGAGATCGGCAGGCGCGACCATCGTGACAGAGATCGGCTGCGCTGGCGCAGGTAGTTCAATAACCTGATGTACCGAGGTATACAGCAAACCAGCCACTATGGCACCATGAATGCCGACAGACAGTAACGTTGGCCAGGGAAAGCGACGAGGTAAATCAAGGGTCATTGAAGTCATAATCGTTTCAGTAAAAAAACCAGGCCCTGATTTTAAATGCAAATAGCAATCATATTCAATAAGCCCGTGGTGCTAACTGACATTTAAAACGCGATTTTATGATAAAAAACCACTTTCAGAGTATGGCCTTAACATATCAGTTATCTTTCCGTTGCAGTTGTTAGGCCTTTCCAATAACGTTATTAACGACTTTTACCGTTCAAGGAGCTCTACCCGTGCTGTATGTTATTTACGCTCAAGATATCGCAGACTCTCTCGAAAAACGTCTTTCCGTGCGCCCTGCTCATCTGGCTCGCCTGCAACTCCTTCATGACGAAGGTCGTTTGCTCACGGCGGGCCCTATGCCAGCGGTCGACAGTAACGATCCCGGTGCGGCGGGTTTTACCGGCTCGACGGTGATTGCCGAATTTGAATCTTTGGAGGCGGCACAGGCGTGGGCAGAAGCCGATCCGTATGTTGCGGCGGGCGTATATGCGCAGGTTTCAGTAAAACCTTACAAAAAAGTATTTTGACAAAACAAAAGGCCATTTTCATTTATAAAAATACTGAACTGTAAGCAAAATACATAGCCATTGAGGGCGCATTTAGGTGCACATTAGTCTAAACGCCCTCACTTCTCGTCTCTATGCATTAATTCAGCATATCAAAGCAATGATAAGTACCCTTATAAAAGGTAGCAACGAC
The DNA here is from genome assembly GCF_016894305.1 of Citrobacter sp. B72. NCBI lineage: Bacteria > Pseudomonadati > Pseudomonadota > Gammaproteobacteria > Enterobacterales > Enterobacteriaceae > Citrobacter > Citrobacter sp. B72. The sequence goes on along the minus strand of NZ_CP069801.1, from coordinate 2,295,177 downwards.
CGTTTATTAGCGTGTCATTGATTGTTTCTTACTCAACCTCAGTGTATTTTATTATCTGTCGAGATTAATTTGTCACAATGCAGACAGGCTGCGTTGTTACGCTATACGGGATTTTAGTCAATTATGGCTTTTGATTCGTTCCGTCCCGCCTCTCCCTCTCCTAAAGCATTACGCCATGATATCAATGGCCTGTGAGCATGGGCTGTATTAGCGGTCGTATTTTATCACTTTGGCGTACCCGGATTTAGCGGTGGCTTTATCGGCGTTGATGTTTTTTTTGTTATATCAGATTTCCTGATGACCGCCATCATCGTGAACGGCCTTGAACGTGGCAATTTTTCATTATGGAGTTTCTATCTGGCACGTGCCAGACGAATTATTCCTGCCTTAATTGTATTATGTAGCACATTACTTTTCTTGGGTTGGTTTTGGTTGCCCACCGCTGATTATCATGTGCTGGCACTCAATGCGATCACAGCGCTTACTTTTGTTTCCAATCTCAAGTTTTGGCGTGAAGCGGGTTATTTCGATATCACTTCCAGAGAAAACTGGCTGCTGCACACATGGTCTCTTTCGGTGGAGTGGCAATTTTACATTTTGTTGCCTGTTGGCTGCATTTTACTCTGGCGCTGGTTTGGCCTGCAGGGTGTTAAGTTTGCACTTATCGCCGCAGGCGTACTGTCATTAGCTCTATCAATTTACGTGAGCCCTCGACTCCCAGGTAGTGCGTTTTACCTACTCCCCACCCGCATTTGGGAATTATTAGCTGGAGGAGCTGTATGGTGGCTAACTCGTCGGCATTCTATGTCGCAACGCCCAGCCCGGATACTAGAGTTGGTGGGTTTTATTTTAATTGCCCTGTCAGTCACACTCCTGGATGCGACACGACCATGGCCGGGAAGTTATGCCGTGGTTCCTGTGTTGGGGACCGTGCTGGTTCTTGCGGCTAATCGCCAGCGATCATTTTTTACATCTACGGCAATTTTTCGCCAGATAGGTGCCAGTTCTTATTCAATTTATCTGTGGCACTGGCCGCTGGCGGTGCTGCTCAGTTATGCCGACAAACAGCACAATCCCTGGTGGATTGCTACTGGCATCGTAATGAGTTTGCTATTGGGAAAGACCTCTTTATTGCTCGTAGAGATTCCGACACGCAAACAGCTTGCGCTAACCCCTGCACGCAAACAGAGCTGGGTACTATTACTGTTAATTTTGAGCACTGGTGGATTGGCCGCAGGGGCTCGTTATCAGCAAGTCGACGGCAGAATTAACCCGGCAATTGAATTAGCGATGATCCCGAAACTTGATTACGCAGTCCGATTTGAAAAATGTCTGCTCGCGCCGGGTAAAGGAAGCGAGTCTCCTATGTGCAGATATGGCAAAGGAGAGTTAACGGCCATTGTCCTTGGAGACAGTCATGCAAGCATGCTGGTTTCAGCTGTCGCAGAGGCTGCACCCGGTGCGGTTGTTGAGATGACCTATGCGAGCTGTCCGACAGTGTTAGGCATGAAACGAAGAGAGGATATTAATGATGACTGTAAACTATTTAATGATCGAGCTATTAATTTACTAAATAATGAATATAAAAGTAAACTCGTCTTTATCGCCAACAGAAGCAGCCTCGCTATCCTGGGACAAAATGAAAAGGACGATTTTTTTAATATTCCTATGGGATTTTTTGATACGCCGAATGAACACCCCAATCAGAATTTAACACAGCAGTTTAGCCAGCAACTCGTAAAAACTCTGTGTTCCATAGAGAATAGTCAGAGGGTATTTCTGGTCCGCCCTATTCCTGAAATGGCAGTCGATGTGCCTAATACAATGGCCAGGGCACTGATGTTTGGTAAGTCAGACAGTACAGTATCTATTTCTCTCGATAAATATTACCAGCGACAAACAGCCATTTGGGCAGCACAAGATGAGGCGGCCCTGCACTGCGGCGTCAATATTCTCAATCCGTTACCCTATCTTTGCAAGGATGGGCGGTGTTGGGGAGATGCTGGTGGACGTCCACTTTACTCAGACAGTAACCACCTAAGTGCATTTGGCAGTAGGCTTTTACTCCCCATGTTTCAACGCGCATTTAAACAAGCAGAACATACCGAGGCAACTAACGCCCTGCAACTTTGACGCTTGACCAGAACTATGGGAATCATATCCATTCGGATACTAATATTCACTCAAGTAAAAAAGCCGCAGATAGCGGCTTTGGTTGTTATTTTTTCTCGTCAGTGTAGCGACGAGCGTTGTCAAAAAGATTTGTACACATAATGACTTCCCTCAAAAGACAATAAACTAACAGAATAGGATAACGAGTAATACCTGACCACACTATTATGAACCACTAGCCCCAGAATGTAGAATCATCGTATTGATAATAAAAATAAAAGTATAATCAGCGAGAAATTTACGCTGCCGTTTTTTCAACAGTTCTTTCTTGAAACAACGGTGCTTTATTCATTACGTCTGGGATGCACCCGGTTTTAACAATCACGCCAGGATTACCAACAACGACAGAAAAAGGCGGGATACTTTCGGTCACAAACGCCCCGGCAGCAATTTTACTCCCTTGTCCAATGATGACCCCGCCGACGATGACAGCATTTGGACCAATCCAAACTTCATCCTCAATAATGGGGTAACCCGTGATGCGGGTTCCTGCTCCCCGAATAGTATCTCGCTGACCGATGGTTACACCATGAAATAAGGTAACGTTCTTTCCAATTCTTGCACTCGGCGATATCACTATCCCCCAGCCATGAGTGATAGCCAACCCGGCACCAACCTGCGTGCTCGATGGAAAATCCATCGAGCCCATGTGAGCAGCACACCGATGCAAGATCTTAAATGGATAGAGCATGATACGCAGCGGTGTGCGCGAAACCGCACAGTATTGGCATAAACGCATCATCACAATGATACGGAATGTTCTGCTAATTACTGTACCAATTATTAGTTTACTTCATGAGAAATAACCAAATTCACGGTGGGTATCGGCTTTAATTTTGTCGAATGCCATCATACTGTCTCGTTGTTTAATCGTTAAAATGTATCAGTTCTCACTGAAATAAAAACATATTTTCTTGTCACCAGCATTCTTTTTTTCGAGTAGATACGGCACCTGAAAGATGACAATAATATAAATAATGAAATGGCTATCTCTTATCTGGACCAAAACAATAATGGCAGCCAGGAAAGTATTTAAGAATCAATACGGGAAAACAGACATTGGGCACCGCCAGCGGTGCCCTTTTGGGATCAGATGCTGTGGATCGCAAACAACAACGAGTTACGCTGGTGGTTGAGAACGCACTTCCTGATGGTATGGATACGCATATTACGACGCGATTGTCCTTCAAGCCAACGTGCTTTACGGCGGCTAGCCTGACGCAGCATCCGCCAGCGTCCCACTTCCGTTCTACTACGCTTCATGTTAACTACTCTTCCAGTCACTGAGCGGCCATTATAACGCCAGACCGAATGCAGACCAGTGGTTTTCCCGTGTTTTTATTTGCCAGATTAATCCTGATGCGTAAACTCTTAACAATACGCTTTCAAAAGGATTTTTAAATTTATGACAACCTTCTACACCGTGGTGAGTTGGCTGGTCATTCTGGGTTACTGGGTACTCATTGCTGGCGTAACGTTACGCATTCTGATGAAGCGACGCGCAGTGCCCTCCGCAATGGCCTGGCTGTTGATCATCTACATTCTGCCATTGGTAGGAATTATTGCTTATCTGTCTTTTGGTGAACTTCACCTGGGTAAGCGACGTGCCGAACGCGCCCGGGCGATGTGGCCTTCAACCGCCAAATGGCTGAACGACCTCAAGGCCTGCAAGCATATTTTTGCCCAGGAAAACAGCAGCGTCGCCTCTTCGTTGTTTAAACTGTGCGAGCGTCGTCAGGGAATAGCCGGCGTAAAGGGAAACCAGCTGCAGTTGCTCACCAGTTCAGATGACGTGATGCAGGCGCTGATCCGTGATATTCAACTGGCGCGCCACAACATCGAAATGGTGTTCTACATATGGCAGCCAGGCGGTATGGCCGATCAGGTAGCCGAGTCGTTAATGGCTGCCGCGAGGCGTGGCATTCACTGTCGCCTAATGTTGGACTCCGCAGGCAGCGTGGCGTTCTTCCGCAGCCCTTGGGCGGCGATGATGCGTAACGCAGGTATCGAGGTTGTAGAAGCGCTGAAGGTGAACCTGATGCGTGTATTTTTACGCCGTATGGACCTGCGTCAGCACCGCAAAATGATCATGATCGATAACTACATTGCTTATACCGGCAGCATGAACATGGTCGACCCGCGTTTCTTCAAACAAGATGCGGGCGTCGGGCAATGGGTTGATTTAATGGCGAGAATGGAAGGTCCTGTCGCCACTGCTATGGGCATTGTCTATTCCTGCGACTGGGAAATTGAGACCGGAAAGCGCATTTTGCCTCCGCCACCGGACGTCAATATCATGCCGTTTGAGCAGGCCAGCGGCCACACCATTCACACTATCGCCTCGGGTCCTGGTTTCCCTGAAGATTTGATTCATCAGGCGCTGCTAACCGCTGCTTATTCAGCGCGTGAATATTTAATTATGACCACCCCCTACTTCGTCCCCAGCGACGACCTGTTGCACGCGATTTGCACGGCGGCGCAGCGTGGGGTTGACGTCAGTATCATTCTTCCACGTAAAAATGACTCCCTGCTGGTTGGCTGGGCAAGCCGGGCCTTTTTCACCGAGCTGCTGGCGGCTGGCGTTAAAATTTATCAGTTCGAAGGTGGCTTGCTGCACACCAAGAGCGTACTGGTCGATGGCGAGCTGAGCCTGGTCGGTACGGTTAACCTGGATATGCGCAGTCTGTGGCTCAATTTTGAAATCACGCTGGTCATTGATGATGCCGGATTCGGTGGCGATCTCGCGGCAGTGCAGGATGATTATATTTCGCGTTCCCGCCTGCTTGATGCCCGTTTGTGGGTAAAACGACCACTCTGGCAGCGGATAGCAGAGCGACTGTTTTACTTCTTTAGTCCGTTGCTGTAAAACGTGCCCATCAGACAGTAAACAGGTAGTCATTATGGATATGGATTTGAACAATCGCCTGACCGAAGACGAAACGCTTGAGCAGGCTTACGACATTTTTCTCGAACTGGCTGCGGACAATCTGGATCCAGCCGACATCATTCTGTTCAATTTGCAGTTTGAAGAGCGTGGCGGTGCCGAGTTGTTCGATCCGGCAGAAGACTGGCAGGAGCATGTTGATTTTGACCTGAACCCTGACTTCTTTGCCGAGGTCGTGATTGGTCTGGCAGATACAGAAGACGGCGAGATTAACGATATTTTCGCGCGCGTTTTATTATGTCGCGAAAAAGATCATAAGCTCTGCCATATTCTCTGGCGCGAATAATCAAACAAAAAAGCTGCTCTCGCAGCTTTTTTCATTTTTAACCCGGCAGTTTACTTCCACAGCGGTTACAAAATTGCGCACTATGTTCGTGCTGCGTCTGCTGGCACTGCGGACATTTTCGTTGGTGCCCGCGCTGCTGGAACGCACTGCTCATGTGCGTGGTAATCAATCCCGTCGGTATCGCAATCACCGAGTAACCAATCAGGATAAGCACGGACGCCACCATGCGCCCCAACGGGGTGTGCGGCGTGATATCGCCATAGCCGACGGTGGTTACAGTAACAATCGCCCAATACACCGACGCATTCAGCGTAGTAAACCCATATTTTGGCCCTTCAATCAGATACATCATCGCGCCAAAAACCACCATCAGGATGGCAATAAAGGAATAGAACAGCATCAGCTGATGTCGGGCGCTTTTTAACGCATTCCAGAACACCCGCAGAGAAGGCATAAAGCGCAGCAGCTTGAGAATACGCAGGACGCGCAGGACACGCATCGCTCTCCAGGCGAAAACATAGCTCAGACTGATTTCCGGCCATAGCCACATCACATACAGCGGCAGAATGGTGGCAAGGTCAATTATCCCCCAGAAGCTGAACACATATTTAGCGGGGTTGGCCCAGCAACATAAGCGCAGAAGATATTCGAGGGTGAAGACCAGAGTAATAAAGATCTCAAGCCAGACAAAAACGCGCCATTCCTCAAAGGTTAAATGGTATTGCGTCCCTACTCCGGACTCAATGAAGATAACGATAACGCTGAGCAAGGCAAATAGCGCGCACATACCTTCAAAGCGACGCCCTGAACGGGTATTTAAATCAAATAATTTGCGATAGAGCGCACGGCGGACAGAAGAGACTAAACCTGGCACAGATACCTCACCAAAAAAAGGGCTGACCTTTGTCAGCCCTCAGGATTATAGCGGGTCTACTTTCAGGCAGGAAACTGCATGTCGGAAACTTCCTTCCAGAACCGGGCGCGTTTTTGCGCATTCCGGTCCAGCAATCGGACAGCGCGTACGGAACACGCAACCGGAAGGAGGATTAATCGGGGACGGTAACTCGCCTTCCAGCAACTGAATAACCTTATTCCTTTCCTGATCCGGATCGGGGATTGGCACCGCAGACATCAGCGCTTTGGTATAAGGATGCAGCGGGTTATGGTACACCTCGTCATAAGTCCCTAATTCCACCGCATGTCCGAGATACATAACCAGCACACGGTCGGAGATGTGTTTAACCACCGCGAGGTCGTGGGCAATGAAGATTAACGATAATCCCATTTCGCGCTGAAGCTGTTGCAGCAGGTTAACCACCTGGGCCTGGATTGATACATCCAGCGCTGAAACCGGTTCATCACAGATAATCAACTTCGGTTCGAGGATCAGCGCGCGGGCAATACCAATACGCTGACACTGGCCACCGGAAAACTCATGTGGGTAGCGGTTAATCAGGTTAGGTAGTAGTCCAACCTTCATCATCATCGCCTTCACACGGTCGCGGACTTCCTGACCCGGAAGATTCGGATGATAAGTTCGCAGCGGTTCGGCAATGATTTCACCAATGGTCATGCGCGGGTTTAACGATGCCAGAGGATCCTGGAAAATCATCTGGATATCGCTGCGCACTTCCCGCCACTCATCGGGTTTCATACCCAGTAAATCTTTACCCAGCCAGGCAACCTTTCCATCGGTGGCCTTCACCAGGCCGATAATCGCACGGGCAAAGGTCGATTTCCCGCAGCCTGATTCACCGACCACGCCCAGGGTTTCGCCCTCATACAGTCGCAGGGTTACGCCATCAACCGCCTTCAGGGTTTTAGACGGTTGCCAGAACCACTGTTTGCCATCTTTAATATCGAAATGGACTTTAAGGTCGGCAATCTCAAGGAGCACTTTACGTTGTTCGGTCACCGTATTCATACCAGTTCCTCCACCGGCTTAAAGCAGGCACGCAGACGGCCTGGGCTAAATTCCTCCAGTGGCGGAGCACTGCTACAGATTTCCATCGCATGCGGGCAACGCGGCTGGAATGGACAACCTTTTGGTAGACGCAGTAGGTTCGGTGGGTTGCCAGGGATAGTGAGCATCTCTTCCCCTTCGGCATCCAGACGAGGTACGGCATTTAGCAAACCAATCGAATACGGATGAACGGGTTTATAAAAGACATCCCGCGCACTGCCGTATTCCATAGTACGTCCGGCATACATCACCAGGACTTTATCGCAAATACCGGCAACAACCCCCAGATCGTGGGTGATCATGATAATCGCGGTGTTGAATTCACTTTTCAGTTCATTCAGCAGCGTCATAATTTGCGCCTGTACCGTCACATCGAGCGCAGTGGTTGGTTCATCGGCAATCAGTAATTTGGGCCTGCACAGCAGCGCCATGGCGATCATTACGCGCTGACGCATACCACCGGAGAATTCATGCGGATACATTTTCATACGCTTACGCGCTTCCGGCATCTTCACCGCATCCAGCATTCTGACCGACTCGTCAAAAGCTTCCGCTTTGCTCATGCCTTTATGCAGCATCAGAACTTCCATCAACTGCTCCCCGACCCGCATGTACGGATTGAGAGACGTCATCGGGTCCTGGAAAATCATCGAGATTTGCTCGGCGCGCAGTTTGTTCAGTTCACGTTCCGGTAAATTCAGAATTTCACGCCCGTTGAACGTTGCGGAGCCCCCGATACGACCATTCGCCGCCAGCAGCCCCATCAGGGCAAAGGCCGTCTGCGATTTACCCGAACCGGATTCCCCGACAATACCCAGCGTTTCTCCGGCTCGCAGAGAAAAGTTTAAATCGTTGACCGCAGTTACATCGCCGTCGGGGGTAGCAAACGTCACGCGCAGATCTTTTACGTTCAGCAGTGCGTTAGCCTGTTGTTGCGCGAGCGGCGCGGTTGAGGTTTCAATTACGCTCATGGCTGCACTCCTTAACGGTCTTTCGGGTCGAGGGCATCACGCAGGCCATCGCCAATAAAGTTAAAACAGAACAAAGTGACCACCAGGAAACCAGCCGGGAACAGCAGCAGCCATGGTGAGACTTCCATAGAGTTGGCACCATCACTGAGCAGCGCGCCCCAGCTACTTAACGGTTCCTGCGTACCTAGTCCCAAAAAGCTCAGGAAGGATTCAAACAGGATCATGCTAGGCACCAGCAATGAAGCGTAAACCACCACCACACCCAACACGTTCGGCACAATATGGCGGATAACGATACGCACGGTAGACACCCCGCCGACTTGCGCCGCTTCAATAAACTCTTTGCGCTTCAGGCTCAGCGTTTGTCCACGCACGATACGCGCCATATCCAGCCAGGAGACCATTCCGATAGCGACAAAAATCAGCAGGATATTTTGTCCAAAGAAGGTCACTAGCAGAATCACGAAGAACATGAACGGGAAGGAGTTGAGGATTTCCAGCAGACGCATCATCACCGAGTCGATTTTACCGCCGAGATAGCCCGACAGAGAGCCGTACAGCGTACCAACAACCACCGCGACCAGCGCCGCGGCAATGCCGACCATCAGCGAGATACGCCCGCCAATCGCCACGCGAACCAACAGGTCGCGTCCCGACGAGTCAGTACCGAAATAGTGGCCTGATTCTGTATCCGGCGCGCTAGACATCATGCCCCAGTCGGTATCAAAGTAGGTAAACTGCGACAGCATCGGTGCCAGCGTCACGAACAGCGCAATAATCACCAGCACCACCAGGCTTGCTACCGCCGCGCGGTTATGCATAAAGCGTCGACGCGCGTCCTGCCACAGGCTGCGGCCTTCGACCTCCAGCTTTTCACTGAAATTCTCCAGCGCCTCGCTGTTTTTCTTACTTAACATCATAGCGAGCTCCAGTATCAGTAACGAATTTTCGGGTCGATAACGGCATACAGCACATCGACAATCGCGTTAAACACGATGGTCAGCGTACCCACCAGTATGGTCAGGCTAAGAACCAGCGAATAGTCGCGGTTTAACGCCCCATTGACGAACAACTGGCCAATACCCGGCAAACCATAAATGGTTTCAATAACCATCGAACCGGTGATAATGCCGACAAATGCCGGTCCCATATAGGACAACACTGGCAACAGCGCAGGTTTCAACGCATGGCGGAAAATAATCCGCCGCATCGGCAGCCCTTTAGCGCGTGCGGTACGAATAAAGTTAGAGTGCAGTACTTCAATCATCGAACCGCGAGTAATACGGGCGATACTGGCGATGTAGGCCAGTGACAAGGCCACCATCGGCAGGATCATAAATTTCAGCGCCCCGCCGTTCCAGCCCCCGCCGGGTAGCCATTTCAAGGTTATGGCAAATATCATGACCAATAAGGGAGCGACCACGAAACTGGGGATAACCACCCCGGTCATTGCCACCCCCATCACCGTATAGTCCCAACGTGTATTTTGCTTCAGCGCGGCTATCACTCCGGCGCTAACACCGACGAGTACCGCCAGAATAAAGGCTGCCGCACCCAGCTTCGCAGAAACCGGGAAGCTCGAGGCAACGAGGTCGTTAACCGTGTAGTCTTTATATTTAAAGGATGGTCCAAAATCGCCGTGCGCCAGCTGTTTCAGATAGCTGAAGTACTGCGTCGAGATGGGATCGTTAAGATGATATTTCGCTTCAATATTCGCCAGCACCTCTGGCGGTAACGCGCGTTCCCCGGTGAATGGGCTTCCGGGCGCAAGGCGCATCATAAAGAATGAAATCGTAATAAGAATAAACAGCGTCGGAATCGCTTCCAGACAGCGACGTAATATAAATTTTAACATTGCCCGTACCTTCTGGCGTGTGCCTTTATACCCGTCATACTTCAAGCTGCAAGTGCGTTGGCTTTACTCGCTCACGCCAGTCACTTACTTAAGTAAGCTCCTGGTGATTCGCTGCGTTGCCGCCTTCCTGCAACGTGAATTATTTAGGGTATACCTCTCTTTGTCTAAAGAGGTATTTATAGTTCGAAGAAAAAGACACTGTGGGGCAACATGATTGCCCCACGTCTTGCCATTAATGCTTGATAATATACAAGTCTTTAACGTGGATATTATCCATCGGGTCTTTACCTGAGTATCCGCCAACCCATGGTTTCACCAGGCGGGCGTTAACATAGTAATAAACCGGTACAATCGCAGAATCTTTATCCAGCTGCTGTTCCGCTTTCGAATACAGTTCGCTGCGCTGCGCTTCATCCGTCACTTTCAGCGTATCCGCAATCAGCTTATCAAATGCCGGGCTCTTATAGTGGACGGTATTATTGGAGCTGTCGGACAGCACCATATTCAGGAAGGACGTCGGTTCGTTATAGTCCGCACACCAGCCCGCACGTGAAACATCATAGTTGCCCTGATGGCGCGTATCGAGGAACGTTTTCCATTCCTGGTTTTCCAGCTTCACATTAGCACCCAGATTTTTCTTCCAGATAGATGCCGCGGCAATAGCCAGCTTCTTATGCAGGTCTGAGGTGTTATACAGCAGATCAAAGGTCAGCGGTTTCTCAGCGGTATATCCGGCCTCAGCCAGCAGTTTCTTCGCTTCTTCATTACGTTTTTCCTGAGACCACTTGAACCACTCTGGCTCAACCAGTTTCGCACCATCGGTGTATGGAGGAGTAAAGCTATATGCTGGCAGGTCACCCTGGTTTTTCACTTTATTGACGATAATGTCACGATCCAACGCCAGCTTCAGGGCGGTACGAACACGAACATCGTTGAACGGTGCTTTCTGGTTGTTGATTTCGTAATAATAGGTGCACAGATACGGGTCAACGTGGACTTCGTTCGGGATCTCTTTTTTCAGTTTCTGGAATAACTCAATCGGCATGTTGTTATAGGTCATGTCGATTTCACCGCTGCGATAGCGGTTAACGTCAGTCACTTCAGAAGAAATAGGCAGGTAGGTTACCTGGTTAATAACCGTTTTGGCGTTGTCCCAATAGTTGGTATTACGCTCAAGCACAATGCGCTCGTTCACAACCCAGTCTTTCAGTTTATACGCACCGTTAGTAACGATGTTAGCGGGCTGGGTCCACTTCTCGCCGAATTTTTCAACAGCCGCTCTGGGAACCGGTGAAACGGAAGAGTGCACAAGCAGTTTGTAGAAATAAGGAACTGGTTCGCTGAGGGTAACTTCAAAAGTATGATCGTCGATAGCTTTTACGCCCAGATCGGTGACCGGTTTTTTACCGGCGATAATATCATCAATGTTGACAATATGACCGTACTGCAAATAACTGGCATACGGTGATGCAGTATTTGGATTAGCCAAACGTTGCCAGCTATACACGAAATCTTGCGCGGTAACAGGCGTGCCGTCAGACCACTTAGCATCTTTACGCAGATGGAATGTCCAGACTTTAAAATCTTTATTTTCCCATTTTTCAGCCACGCCAGGCGATGGTTTGCCATCGACATCACTGATTAATAAACCTTCAAACAGGTCACGGTTAATGTTGGATTCAGGTACACCTTCGATTTTGTGGGGATCGAGTGATTGCACTTCCGAACCGTTATTACGCACCAGAGTCTGCTTTTCAGCAAGCTGCACACCCGCTGGCACTACTGCCGCCGTGGCAACATTTCCAGCGACTAGCGCAGTTAAGATCCCCGCAGCTACTAAACTTTTTTTAGTGATGTTAGTCATTGTGTTGTACTCCCTCATTATTATGGCTGGTTTTTTAACCAGACTGTTAATCCTGTCAGGATCCCTGTACGGCACCGGAGATTTTCTGCCGTCAGGTGGTTTATTGTTTTACTGCTTGCTATCACCGACTTTATTTATTCTGGCGATTCGTATGACCGCCTTGCGTCGATTCTCTACGTGCCTCCCCTGCCGGAAACACGCTATTACCCTGTTGAGAGAAACTAACTGCAAATGATTCTCATCAACGTGAATTCTTCTGCATAATACTTGGCCGGAAAGTATCAAATGCGTTTCTTAACCGCCAATACATTTTACAAATTTGTTAACCAATTCTCTTTTATTGGAAATAAATCTCACTTAAAAAGTCTTACGAATGAAGATTTATTATGAAAAGATCACAAAAATCAATGCATTATGTCGACTATAGTGTTAACCATCCTGTCCGAAGTCAACGCCATGTCAAAATGCACATAAATTTAACAATTGGTTATTAATTAGCACATTCATCTGAAATAAAGGCTGAAATAACTAATAACATTTCGATAATCCTTCAGCAAGCCCCAGAGTATGATGTTAATAAAATAACAGCAGTATCGGTTTTCGCCGGGCGTACTGGGACGTGTTATATCTTTAGAATCAATGGCTAACAGGAGAGTTAATCATCAGCATTTTTTATTATTGCTCTGCTGATTTTCAACTTTAGTGAGAAGTTTTACTGATAATGAAAGGAAACGGAGCCGGACACGACTCCGTTTGCACAGAAGAGAGGTTTCAGGCCAGCAAACCAGGGAAAATGGATTTGATGCCTGTAACGATAAATTCGATACCCAAAGCCATTAACAGCAGTCCCATAATACGCGTAATGACGTTGATACCGGTTTGGCCCAACAGACGCACTAACCATGGTGCCATGCGGAACAGCCCCCAGCAGCACAGGGCAAACAACGCAATCGCTACAAAAAAGCCAAACAGGTTAATCGCGCTATGATATCGCGTACCCCAAACAATGGTTGAGCTTATCGCCCCCGGCCCCGCCATCAACGGCAATGCCAACGGCACAACGCCGATACTTTCACGGATTGCGGTTTCTGATTTTTCCTGTTTGTTTTGTTTATCTTCCCCTAGTTTTCCGCTAATCATTGACATCGCGATAGTCACAACCAGAATGCCGCCAGCGATCCTGAACGAGTCAATTGAGATGCCGAAGAGTTGCAGAATACCATCACCAAGAAACAGCGAAGTCCACAGGATGATTGCGACCGATAGGTTTGCCGTGAGGTTGGTTTTGTTTCGTGCTGCGGCAGTTTGATAGCTGGTCATACTGATAAAGACGGGGATGATCCCTACCGGGTTGACCAACGCAAATAACCCAATGAAAAATTTAAAATAGACAGGAAAATCAAATAGCGTTTGGATCACGGTTAGCTCCGAAGCGTTAGCCGGATAAAATGAGTCATAAAAATTGATAAAATCCGCGCTGAAGATACGCCTTTTGTCAGCATACTTCACCTTCTATCTGCGTATATCAATGTAAATACGCTACCAATACTCAGTGTTATTAATATGTATTAAATATGCTAATGTTATTAGCATTCATTACGTCAATTTATTAACACTTAACGAGAAACGCTAAAAGGGTCTGCTGAAAGGTGTCAGCTTTGCGAATTTTTGATCCAGATCACGCAATTACTACTCAGAAGTGAGTAATCTTGCTTACGCCACCTGGAGGTAACGCGTTAGAGTTAACAGGCGCTAGCGTATAAGCTCTTTTAGTAAATCAAAGTAAAGTGGACGTTAATTAACCGTTTGATTTTCAAACCATTACACAAATTTTCGTCGGTCTGTCTATACTCTCGTATCGAGCAGATGATTTACTAAAAAAGTTTAACATTATCAGGAGAGCATCATGGCTGTTACTAATGTCGCTGAACTTAACGCACTTGTAGAGCGCGTAAAAAAAGCCCAGCGTGAATATGCCAGTTTCACTCAAGAACAGGTTGACAAAATCTTCCGTGCCGCCGCTCTGGCTGCCGCAGACGCTCGAATTCCTCTCGCGAAAATGGCCGTTGCCGAATCCGGCATGGGTATTGTCGAAGATAAAGTGATTAAAAACCACTTCGCTTCTGAATACATTTACAACGCTTACAAAGATGAAAAAACCTGTGGTGTGCTGTCTGAAGACGACACTTTTGGTACCATTACCATTGCTGAACCGATTGGTATCATCTGCGGTATCGTTCCAACCACTAACCCGACTTCTACTGCAATCTTCAAATCACTGATCAGCCTGAAGACCCGTAACGCCATCATCTTCTCTCCGCATCCGCGCGCAAAAGATGCAACTAACAAAGCAGCTGACATCGTTCTGCAAGCAGCAATCGCTGCTGGCGCACCGAAAGATCTGATCGGCTGGATCGATCAACCTTCCGTTGAACTGTCTAACGCGCTGATGCACCACCCGGACATCAACCTGATCCTTGCGACCGGTGGTCCAGGCATGGTTAAAGCGGCATACAGCTCCGGTAAACCGGCTATCGGCGTAGGCGCAGGTAACACCCCTGTGGTTATCGACGAAACCGCTGATATCAAACGTGCTGTTGCATCTGTTCTGATGTCTAAAACCTTCGATAACGGCGTAATCTGTGCTTCTGAGCAGTCTGTCGTCGTGGTTGACTCCGTATATGATGCAGTACGTGAGCGTTTTGCGACTCACGGCGGCTACATGCTGCAGGGCAAAGAGTTGAAAGCAGTTCAGGACGTTATCCTGAAAAATGGCGCGCTGAACGCAGCTATCGTTGGTCAGCCGGCATACAAGATTGCTGAACTGGCAGGCTTCTCCGTACCAGAAACCACCAAGATCCTGATCGGTGAAGTGAAGGTTGTTGACGAAAGCGAACCGTTTGCTCACGAGAAACTGTCTCCAACGCTGGCAATGTACCGTGCGAAGGACTTCGAAGACGCAGTTATCAAAGCTGAAAAACTGGTTGCGATGGGCGGTATCGGTCATACCTCTTGCCTGTACACTGACCAGGACAACCAGCCAGAGCGTGTTGCTTACTTCGGTCAGATGATGAAAACCGCACGAATCCTGATCAACACCCCTGCTTCTCAGGGTGGTATCGGTGACCTGTACAACTTCAAACTCGCACCTTCCCTGACTCTGGGTTGTGGTTCCTGGGGTGGTAACTCCATCTCTGAAAACGTTGGTCCTAAGCACCTGATCAACAAGAAAACCGTTGCTAAGCGAGCTGAAAACATGTTGTGGCACAAACTTCCGAAATCTATCTACTTCCGTCGTGGCTCTCTGCCAATCGCACTGGATGAAGTGATTACCGATGGACACAAACGTGCGCTGATCGTGACCGACCGCTTCCTGTTCAACAACGGTTATGCAGACCAGATCACCTCCGTTCTGAAAGCTGCTGGCGTTGAAACCGAAGTGTTCTTTGAAGTTGAAGCTGACCCGACTCTGACCGTTGTTCGCAAAGGTGCTGAGCTGGCTAACTCCTTCAAACCAGACGTAATCATCGCACTGGGTGGTGGTTCCCCGATGGACGCCGCGAAAATCATGTGGGTTATGTACGAACACCCGGAAACTCACTTCGAAGAACTGGCACTGCGCTTTATGGACATCCGTAAACGTATCTACAAGTTCCCGAAAATGGGCGTAAAAGCGAAGATGGTTGCAGTTACCACCACTTCCGGTACCGGTTCTGAAGTGACTCCGTTTGCGGTCGTTACCGACGATGCAACTGGGCAGAAATACCCGCTGGCAGACTATGCGCTGACTCCGGATATGGCGATTGTTGACGCCAACCTGGTTATGGATATGCCGAAGTCACTGTGTGCGTTCGGTGGTCTGGATGCGGTCACTCACGCTCTGGAAGCTTACGTTTCAGTACTGGCGTCTGAGTTCTCTGACGGTCAGGCTCTGCAAGCGTTGAAATTGCTGAAAGAAAACCTGCCAGCGTCTTACCATGAAGGTTCTAAGAACCCGGTAGCGCGTGAGCGTGTACACAGTGCAGCAACTATCGCCGGTATCGCGTTTGCTAACGCCTTCCTGGGTGTATGTCACTCAATGGCGCACAAACTGGGTTCTCAGTTCCACATTCCTCACGGTCTGGCGAACGCCCTGCTGATCAGCAACGTTATTCGTTATAACGCGAACGACAACCCGACTAAACAGACTGCATTCAGCCAGTACGACCGTCCGCAGGCACGCCGTCGCTACGCTGAAATCGCAGACCATCTGGGTCTGAGCGCACCGGGTGACCGTACTGCCGCGAAAATCCAGAAACTGCTGGGCTGGCTGGAAGAAATTAAAGCTGAACTGGGTATTCCTAAGTCTATCCGTGAAGCTGGCGTTCAGGAAGCTGACTTCCTGGCACACGTAGACAAACTGTCTGAAGACGCGTTTGACGACCAGTGTACTGGTGCTAACCCACGTTACCCGCTGATTGCTGAACTGAAACAGATTCTGCTGGATACCTACTACGGTCGCGAGTACAGCGAAGACCAGACTGCCGCTAAGACTGAAGCAGTAGCTGCACCGAAAGCAGAAAAGAAAGCGAAGAAATCCGCTTAATTTGCTCAGATAAGTTTTAGTTTCACCATAAACGGTCCCAGTTGGGACCGTTTTTTTTCGTCTTGTGTTATGAAAATCGGGTGATACGCAATCTAGCCGTGTGAATAGAATGGCACGGTAAGAGATGTATTCAGGAAGATGTGAGAATAGCCGTCAGAAGAGAGTCTGACAGGGTAGAGAACATTGGCGAAGGTTCCAGCCTACCCTGTGTTTATAAGCGCTCAGAAGCGTACTGGGTTAATCGTGGCTGTGTCGTTCTTGTATCGCCGTCAGAGAGCCCTCAGACTGCGCTTGTTTGTAGTGTTTACGACATACCGACACATAGCGTTCATTCCCGCCGATAACCACCTGCTCGCCCTCGTTATAAGGTCTTCCAGCCTGATCAAGGCGTAATACCATGCTGGCCTTACGGCCACAGAAACAAATGGTCTTTAATTCAACCAGTTTATCTGACCACGCAAGCAGGTATTCGCTGCCACCAAATAACTCACCACGAAAATCAGTGCGTAAGCCGTAACACAAAACAGGAATATCCAGTTGATCGACAACTTCAGATAATTCATAAACCTGTTGTCGGGTCAGAAACTGAGACTCATCGACCAGTACACAGTGAATTCTTTGCTGCGCATTCTCGGCGCGAATCTCTTCGAACAATGATGAATTTTGGTTAAACAATTTTGCAGGTGACGACAGACCTATACGCGAACTTACTTTTCCAGCACCAAAACGGTCATCAATTTCCGCTGTATATACAACGGCACGCATCCCACGTTCCTGATAATTGTACGAAGATTGCAACAATGCAGTCGACTTACCTGCGTTCATTGCAGAATAGTAAAAATATAGTTGTGCCATTGACCGAAGGCCCTCACCCGGGGAAATAAATATGGGCTGGATTGTATCATATTTCACGAACATGTCGGTGTAGCGTTGGTCGCAAAGGCGTATAAATGAGCGGGCAAGCTCGCACAGTGCCGCCTGAATTTAAGTAACGGATAGTGAGAGAGCATACAACCATCGACCAAACAGCCTGTGCTCGGACGCGTATATACACACTCTTTCACAAATAGTGCTCATGAAATTTATCAATGTCACTTATCATCATACGGCAATAAAGAAACCCTTCCCATATTGTTATTGAATCTACCCACTGTCGCCATGTATTAGCGAATTCACGTAAGCAAAACTAATACAAAAGGTTGAAATCACTGCAAAGAGATACTATTTGTACACCATAAAATGTGACCTGAATCTTGAATTTTTACTCTCAGCCGCTGAGAAGCCCCCTCGCCAATAAGCCTTTTTTATGCCCAACATCATGGGGAATTTAAGACAGGAGAATTAATTCTGATAGTAAATAAAGCGCAATTTTGAATTCCTTACATTCCTGGCTATTGCACAACTGAATTTATCGCTCTATTATTAGCTCAACAAACCACCCCAATATAAGTTTGAGATTACTACAATGAGCGAAGCACTTAAAATTCTGAACAACATCCGTACTCTTCGTGCGCAGGCAAGAGAATGCACTCTGGAAACGCTTGAAGAAATGCTGGAAAAATTAGAAGTTGTAGTTAGCGAGCGTCGCGAAGAAGAAAGCGCTGCTGCTGCTGAAGTTGAAGAACGTACTCGTAAACTGCAACAATATCGTGAAATGCTGATCGCTGACGGCATTGATCCGAACGAATTGCTGAATAGCATGGCTGCTGTTAAATCTGGCACCAAAGCTAAGCGCGCTGCACGCCCGGCTAAATATAGCTATGTTGACGAAAACGGTGAAACTAAAACCTGGACTGGCCAGGGTCGTACACCGGCAGTGATCAAAAAAGCGATGGAAGAACAAGGTAAACAACTGGACGATTTCCTGATCAAGGAATAATTCAGAAATAGTTTGCTTAAAATCCCGCCAGTGGCGGGATTTTTTTTACCGGTACTTCGCTCAACCCTACCCGGATTAGGTATAAAAAAACGGCGCTGTTAATACAGCGCCGTTCTGACCAGATAATACCAGAAGGTTACTTCTTAATACCCATCTCGTCTTCCAGCCAGGCTTTAAATTCGGCGCCGAGAGTATTATGGCGAATACCATATTCAACGAACGCCTGCATATAGCCCAGTTTATTACCACAGTCATGGCTTTTGCCCTTCATGTGATAAGCTTCAACCGTCTCTTTTTCAATCAGCATATCGATAGCATCTGTCAGCTGAATTTCATCACCCGCTCCCGGAGGGGTTTTAGCCAGCAGAGGCCAGATATCGGCACTAAGAACGTAACGACCCACAACGGCCAGATTAGAAGGCGCAACATCAGCTTTTGGTTTTTCAACCACGCCAACCATCGGGACGCTTTCGCCCGGGGATAATTCAACACCTTTACAATCAACAACGCCATAAGCCGTAACATCTTCTACCGGTTCAACCATAATCTGGCTGCTACCTGTTTCATCAAAACGATGAATCATTTCGGCAAGGTTGTCGCGGGATAAATCAGATTCGTATTCGTCAAGAATTACGTCCGGCAGGATTACAGCTACCGGTTCATCGCCAACCACAGGGTGCGCGCACAATACCGCGTGGCCCAGACCTTTAGCCAGCCCCTGACGCACCTGCATAATAGTCACATGTGGCGGGCAAATAGATTGCACTTCTTCCAGAAGCTGGCGTTTTACACGTTTTTCCAGCATCGCTTCAAGTTCAAAGCTGGTATCAAAGTGGTTTTCAATAGAATTTTTAGACGAGTGAGTTACAAGTACAATTTCAGTGATGCCCGCAGCAATACATTCGTTTACGACGTACTGAATTAATGGCTTATCAACCAACGGTAGCATCTCTTTCGGGATTGCTTTCGTAGCCGGTAACATCCTGGTTCCTAATCCCGCAACCGGGATAACGGCTTTTTTGACTTTTGAATTAAGGGCAGCCATTTAAAACTCTCCTGGACTGTTCATGTATTGAACGTGTTCATCATTCTGTATCGCATCCGAGTATATCAGTACAGCGACAAGCTTCTGGTCTGAAAAGGACGCGCGTCGGTATAATTAAGATAAATACGAATAAATCTGGCGCTGATAGTAGCACTCACAGCATGGGGAGGGTGAACCAATTTCATTTGCACGCCTCTCAATTGTTCATTCCGCAGACAACATCAAGCGCAGGCGACCTCCCGCCCCCCAAATCTGGCATTGCCATGACTCACAATGTTGGCTCAGCTGATTAAGATACGTATTACCTAAGGTACCCAGCGGAACGCCATTGCTGATTTGCACTTGGTGGGAACCGGTATTTAATGTCGCATTCAGCCCTGCTGATACCAGAATTAGATTTTTTAATCCACTGTGGTAATACCCTACCAGCAAGGGAAACTGCCCTGGTAAATTGGCTTGCCGCAACAGATGATTTACCTGTTTCAATAACGTACCTAGCTCTGGCAACCGTTGATTTTGTTGTGTCAGTTGCTCCTGCAGTAAACCATTAAATAGCGCTCGCAGTAATAATGCAGCCAGCACGCCATTATCCCCTGCCCGCGTCACATCAAGGCAATAGAATGCAAGGTCATGATCCGACAGCGGCGCAATATCCAACACCAGCCCCGGTTGGTCGGCTGCCACCAATTGTCGGTAGTTAATGCGACAGTGCGAGAGCACTTGCGACACTGGAGGCTGTAATTCTTTTAGCAACTTCGCAGCAGCAGCAGGATCGTCCACCATCGCATCCCAGTCGCGAAACAGCCGTTCTTCTTCTTCCACGCGTGAATTAAACATGTTGGGATAAAGACAGGCAAAGACGGTTTCTCGCAAGCGATTAAGGTCTTTCACCGGCTTCAACAGGACATCATCCACACCGAGTCGTAGCGCTTTGGCTATGTCGGACATGTTTTCCGTCGCAGAAATCACCAGTATCGGGGTCTGATCGCCACGATTACGTAAATACTCAACCAGTTTGAGACCGTTCATTCTTGGCATAGCCAGGTCGCAGATCATCAGGTCGGGTTTAAAATGCCCAAGCAAGTCCAGTGCTTCAAGTCCGTCACCAGCTACCGCCGTTGTCGCTCCCAAAGAGGAAAACCATGAGTCCATGAGTGAGCGAAATACCGGCTCATCCTCAACGATAAGAATCTGTTTTCCGACCAATGGCTGCGTCATATTCTCCCCCCTGACTGGCTTTAATAAATAGTGGCATGCTATTGCCACTCACGCCTGTCAGAATTAGCTTAAGTGTTGATAAAAAATGCGTTAGACGTTGGTTTTCACCAGGGGTAGAAGCTCATCCATTTTCTTCTCGACCGCTAACTGCCCGGCAGCAATTGCCGCACTGGCGCGGTGAAAATCCAGCGTGGATATTTGTGGACAAAACGGCTGAATCAGAATGTCTGGAGGGTCACCGGCCATGCGGTTACGTTTCAGTCGGTTTTCCAGAACCTGAATAGACGTCGTCATAATCTCCATCGCCGTGGGCGCAGTTACTGCACGCCTGGCAGTAATGTTGCTCAAGCGTTCTTTCAGACGGGCATGCCATGAGAGTTCGTCAGCATCATCACCCGATTCGGCATCGCTATTGACGTTGAAGGAGAGTAAATCTTGTTGCATGAGATGCGCATCGTGTTGCAGGTCGACCGCAATAACAATATCGGCCCCCAACGCGCGAGTCAGGGAGACAGGGACAGGATTCACCACCGCACCATCGACCAGCCAGTAACCATTGTGCGCCACAGGTGACATCAGGCCAGGAATACTGCAGGAGGCCCGGACAGCCAGATGTAAATCACCTTCGGTGAACCAAAGTTCCCGACCCGTACTCAGATTGGTGGCCACTGTTGCGAAACGGCGAGTACATTGCTCAATTGCTTCTACCGGCATCACATTACGATACTGATTGAATACCCGTTCACCGCGCAGTAAACCTCCCCTGCGCCACGAGAGATCCATCAGCCGTAAAACATCCCAATAGCTGAAAGAACAGACCCACTTTTCGAGAGCAGGCAGCTTATTGCAGGCGTAGGCAGCGCCAACCAACGAACCGATGGAGCACCCTGCCACGATATCAACATCAATACCCATATGCTTAAGGGCTTTAATAACGCCAATATGCGACCAACCTCGCGCTGCGCCGGAACCTAGCGCCAGCCCAATTTTTATTTTTCTCATTATACGTACAAACTTCCCCTGGCTTGCAGACGTAGCAACATCGCTACCGCTCAGTTAACATAGTGCCACTCTGGCGTTTTTACGCCGTTTTTATATTCCAGGGAGTACTTTGTGTCTCAGCTTTGTCCCTGTGGTAGCGCTGTCGAGTATAGCCTATGTTGCTACCGTTATGTGTCCGGCGCGCAAGTAGCACCTACGCCGTCACACCTCATGCGTTCTCGTTACTGTGCTTTTGTGATGAAAGACGCAGATTACCTTATCAGGACCTGGCATCCGGATTGTCATGCGGCCGAGTTTCGCGACGACATTATCGCAGGATTTACTCATACCGAATGGCTTGGACTGACCGTTTTTGAACAAGAGACGGCAGACACAGAAAATATCGGCTATGTCAGTTTTGTCGCACGGTTTTCTGAACAAGGTAAAACAGGTGCAATTATCGAGCGCTCTCGTTTTTTAAAAGAAAACGGTCAGTGGTACTATATAGACGGTACACGCCCTCAAATTGGACGAAACGATACCTGCCCTTGTGGCTCAGGTAAAAAATTTAAAAAGTGCTGCGGCTAATCAACGCCCGACAGTATCAATTTTGCAAACATTCTCAACAGGATCACCGCTGCAAATGCATTCATTACAACGAAAAGTGCTGCGTACTATTTGCCCGGACCAAAAAGGTCTGATCGCGCGCATTACAAATATCTGTTACAAGCATGAACTGAACATCGTGCAGAACAATGAGTTTGTGGACCACCGTACCGGACGCTTTTTTATGCGCACCGAACTGGAGGGCATATTTAACGACATCACGCTGCTTGCCGATCTGGACAGCGCCTTACCTGAAGGCTCGATTCGTGAATTAACCCCAGCAGGCCGCCGCCGCATCGTCATTTTGGTCACCAAGGAAGCGCATTGCCTGGGCGATTTATTAATGAAGGCCAATTACGGCGGGCTGGATGTTGAAATCGCCGCGGTGATCGGCAATCACGAGACCTTGCGTCCTCTGGTTGAACGGTTTGATATTCCGTTTGAGCTGGTGAGCCATGAAGGTTTAACACGTGACGAACATGATGAGAAAATGGCTGATGCTATCGACGCCCACCAGCCGGATTATGTCGTGCTGGCTAAATACATGCGCGTTCTGACCCCGACATTTGTTTCACGCTTTCCGAATAAAATTATCAATATTCACCATTCATTCCTGCCAGCATTCATTGGTGCTCGTCCATACCATCAGGCTTATGAGCGTGGCGTGAAGATCATCGGCGCGACGGCCCACTACGTGAATGATAACCTCGATGAAGGCCCAATCATTATGCAGGACGTGATCCATGTTGATCACACCTACACTGCCGAAGATATGATGCGCGCGGGTCGCGACGTTGAAAAAAATGTATTAAGCCGTGCGCTATATCAGGTTCTGGCTCAACGCGTCTTTGTTTACGGTAACCGAACGATTATTCTGTAATCGATTGATAAGTTAATTGGTTACCTTTACATCTTTACGTGTAAAAATCAGGCAACCAGTTCTTTTTTATCAACGGAATGCTTTACAGGGGCGCATCATTTGATATGATGCGCCCCGCTTCCAACGGAAGCATGCCAGTAATTAGCATTACCCCGAGGTGGGGTTCCCGAGCGATCATAAGGGAGCTGACTGCAAATCTGCCGTCATCGACTTCAAGGTTCGACTCGAGCGATAGTGAGAGAACGTTGCCGCAGGCAACGGCCCGAAGGGTGAGGAGCTTTAGCTCCGAATAATCCTTCCCGCTATAGAATGCAAGCAGCATAATGAATTTACCCTGTGGTGGGGTTCCCGAGCGGCCAAAGGGAGCAGACTGTAAATCTGCCGTCATCGACTTCGAAGGTTCGAATCCTTCCCCCACCACCATCTTCTAGCACTGCCTACAATTTGAATTACCCCTGGTGGGGTTCCCGAGCGGCCAAAGGGAGCAGACTGTAAATCTGCCGTCATCGACTTCGAAGGTTCGAATCCTTCCCCCACCACCATCACTTCATAAAGCACCAACAGCAAATCAATCTCTAATGCCCCATATTCTGCCCATGTGGGAAGGATGAGAAGCTTCGACTAAGGTTCGATTCGAGCGTAGCGAGAAAGCGTTGCCGCAGGCAACGACCCGAAGGGCGAAGCGCGTAGCGCTGAGTAATCCTTCCCCCACCACCATCACTTCATAAAGCAACACACTCAATTCCTCAGCAATGCCTTTTATTTGCCTGATGCGCTATGCTTATCAGGCCTACTAACTCGACATGTGCCCGCAATTTGTCTGCTGCGCTGCGCTTATCAGGCCTACGAACTCGACATGTGCCCGTAATTTGTCTGCTGCGCTGCGCTTATCAGGCCTACTAACTCGACATGTGCCCGTAATTTGTCTGCTGCGCTGCGCTTATCAGGCCTACGAACTCGATACGTGCCCGCTATTCGTCTGATGCGCTGCACTTATCAGGCCGACAGCGCTCGCTGATACCTTCGTAGGCCGGATAAGGCGCTTGCGCCGCCATCCGGCAAACAGGCATAAAAAAACCCCGCCGAAGCAGGGTTTTGTCATTCTCAAATGTACGATTAGTGACGCGCGCGAACAATCTGGTATTTGCGTGTCAGATATTCGACCGGGACGCTCCAGATGTGTACCAGACGAGAGAATGGGAACAACAGGAACAGCGTCATACCCAGCACCAGGTGCATACGGAAAATGAACGCAACACCATCGAGATACTGAGACGCTCCGCCCTGGAAGGTCACCACTGTCTGCGCCCAGTTCACCAGCTTCATCATCTCGCTACCGTCCATATGCTGGGCGGAAAACGGAATGGTCAGCAGGCCCAGTGCACACTGGATCACCAGCAGTGAGAGGATCAGAATATCCGCTCCGGTGGTGGTGGCCCGCACGCGTGGGCTGAACAGACGACGTTTCAGCAGCAGTACGCCACCAATCAGACACATCAGGCCACTGGCACCGCCCGCAAACATTGCCATCTTTTGTTTCACTTCAAGCGGTAGCCAGGCTTCATACATCCAGTGCGGCGTCAACATGCCAAGGAAGTGCCCAGCAAAGATTCCCAGGATCCCGATGTGAAACAGGTTTGACGCCAGGTTCATCCCTTTGCGATCCAGCATCTGACTGGAAGCTGCACGCCATGTATATTGCCCATAGTCATAACGCAACCAGCTGCCGATCAGAAAGACAGAACCCGCGATGTACGGATAGATGTCAAAGAAGAACGTATTCAGGAAGTGCATTATTGCTGTCCTCCGGTGGTGATATTCAGATACTGCGGCGCAACGGCCCCGGCAAAACGACGCTGGTGAGCGGAGATTTCCGACTCGCCACACCCCTGATCGGCGAAGAATTTCACCTGCTCTTCTTCCCAGACCGCATCAAGCGCTTGTGGAGTATCGTCACGGGCTTCATCCGCAATTTTTTCAGCCACTTTATCGCTGTCGATAACGGTATTCGCCAGTTTTAACAGCAGATCGAACAGCACCGCATAACGGCTTTCGCGCTGTTGCAAACGAGCGCTGAGCAGCGCCAGAATCGGCGCAATATCCTGTAAGCCACCTAGCGCTTCGCTTTTCGGCAGTTGCGCAAGATATTCCAGATACAGAGGCAGATGATCGGGAAGTTCGCGGCTGTCGAGCTGCAAACCGTGCTGCTCATACTGTGCCATCAGGTCAACCATAGCCTGACCGCGATCTCGGGATTCACCGTGAACATGTTCAAACAGCAGCAGCGATGTCGCGCGGCCACGGTCAAACAGTTCGCTGTAGGCGGCCTGCACATCCAGCATGTCCTGCGCGGTTAGATCGCGCAGGAAAACGCCCAGAGTCTGGGCATCCTCTTTATCCAGGTTCTCAGATGACGCGAGTGCATCGAAAAGTTCCTGCTGATGCTGCCACAAGGCAGCATCCGGGTACTCGAGCAGACGCGAAACAATGACGAGTTCAATCATTGGTGCGGCTCCGTTTTGCTGGTCACATCGACAGCGTCGATGCGGCGGCTGTTGAACAGATTGAATTTAGTATCAGAACCGTGGCAACCGTCGCCGAAGGTAAAGCCACAACCGCTTTTCTCCGGGAACGCGTCACGCGCCAGTTCACGATGGCTGCTCGGTACCACGAAACGATCTTCGTAGTTCGCGATTGCCAGGTAACGATACATTTCCTGTGCCTGCGCTTCGCTTAAGCCCACCTCTTCCAGCGCACGGGTATCAACTTTACCGTCAACTGTTTCCGCACGTTTGTAGTGACGCATCGCCAGCATACGTTTCAGGGCCAACAGTACCGGCTGGGTGTCGCCAGCGGTCAGCAGGTTCGCCAGGTACTGAACCGGAATACGCAGGCTGTCAACATCCGGCAGAATACCGTTGCTGCCCAGCTCGCCCGCGTCGGCGGCAGACTGAATCGGTGACAATGGCGGCACGTACCAGACCATCGGCAGTGTGCGGTATTCCGGATGCAGCGGCAGCGCCAGCTTCCAGTCCATCGCCATTTTGTAAACCGGAGACTGCTGTGCGGCATCAATGACGCTCAGCGGAATACCATCTTTCAGCGCCTGTTCAATAACCGCCGGATCGTTCGGATCGAGGAACACGTCCAGCTGACGCTGGTACAGATCTTTCTCGTGCTCGGTGCTGGCCGCGCTTTCGATCGCATCTGCGTCATACAGCAGTACGCCGAGGTAACGGATACGACCTACACAGGTTTCGGAGCAAACGGTCGGCTGACCAGCTTCGATACGCGGGTAGCAGAAAATGCACTTCTCAGATTTCCCGCTCTTCCAGTTGAAGTAGATCTTCTTGTACGGGCAGCCGGTGATACACATACGCCAGCCGCGGCACTTGTCCTGGTCGATCAGCACGATGCCATCTTCTTCACGCTTGTAGATAGCGCCGCTCGGACAGGTCGCCACACACGCCGGATTAAGGCAGTGCTCACACAGACGCGGCAGGTACATCATGAAGGTGTTTTCGAACTGACCGTACATCGCCTTCTGCATGTTTTCGAAGTTCTGGTCTTTGGCGCGTTTTTCAAACTCGCCGCCCAGAATTTCTTCCCAGTTCGGACCGCTGGTGATTTTGTCCATTCGCTGACCGGTGATGAGCGAGCGAGGACGAGCAATCGGCTGCGCTTTGCTGTCTGCAGGGGCGTTATGCAATGTCTGGTAGTCAAAATCAAACGGCTCGTAGTAATCATCCATGCCCGGCAGATGCGGGTTAGCAAAGATTTTACCCAACAGCAGCGCTTTGTTACCCATGCGCGGCTGCAGTTTGCCGTTGATTTTACGGATCCAACCGCCCTTCCATTTTTCCTGGTTTTCCCAGTCGTTCGGGAAGCCAACGCCAGGCTTACTTTCGACGTTGTTGAACCAGGCGTACTCCATACCTTCACGGCTGGTCCAGACGTTTTTACAGGTCACTGAACAGGTGTGGCAGCCGATGCACTTATCGAGATTCAGCACCATGCCGACTTGTGAACGAATTTTCATTTTACGCTCTCCTGTACCTGGTCATTGCCTTCGCCATCCAACCAGTTAATGTTCTTCATCTTACGTACAACTACGAACTCATCACGGTTTGAACCGACGGTGCCGTAGTAGTTAAAGCCGTAGGCCAGCTGCGCATAGCCGCCGATCATATGGGTCGGTTTCGGTGTAATACGGGTCACCGAGTTGTGGATCCCACCGCGCTGCTGGGTGATTTCTGAACCCGGCAGGTTAACGATACGTTCCTGCGCGTGGTACATCATGGTCATCCCGGCCGGTACACGCTGGCTGACAACTGCACGTGCCGTCAGCGCACCGTTGCTGTTGAAGACTTCGATCCAGTCGTTATCTTCGATTCCCAGATCCTTCGCATCGACTTCGCTCATCCACACAATCGGGCCACCGCGTGACAGCGTCAGCATCAGCAAGTTGTCGCTGTAAGTGGAGTGGATACCCCATTTCTGGTGCGGCGTCAGGAAGTTGAGCGCTTTTTCCGGGTTACCGTTAGATTTCTCGCCGATCACCGCTTTCACCGAACGGGTGTCGATTGGCGGACGGTAAACCAGCAGGCTTTCACCAAAGTCACGCATCCACTGATGATCCTGATACAACTGCTGGCGACCAGACAGTGTACGCCATGGGATCAGCTCGTGAACGTTGGTATAGCCGGCGTTATAAGACACGTGTTCATCTTCCAGTCCTGACCAGGTCGGGCTGGAGATAATTTTGCGCGGCTGCGCCTGAATATCGCGGAAGCGAATTTTTTCGTCTTCTTTATTCAGCGCCAGATGCGTATGGTCACGACCGGTAAATTCACTCAGCGCAGCCCAGGCTTTAACGGCTACCTGACCATTAGTTTCCGGCGCCAGCGTCAGGATCATCTCGGCTGCATCAATTGCGGTATTAAGCCAAGGCTGGCCTTTTGCCGGACCTTCAGCCTTGGTGTAATTGAGCTTACGCAGCAGATCCATTTCGCTCTGGGTATTCCAGGCAATCCCTTTACCACCGTTACCGATTTTTTCCATCAGCGGGCCGATGGAGGTGAAACGCTCGTAGGTTGCCGGATAATCACGCTCAACGGTCATGATGTGCGGTGCGGTAACACCAGGAATCAGGTCACATTCACCTTTTTTCCAGTCCTTCACGTCCAGCGGTTGTGCCAGTTCTGCGGCAGAGTCGTGCTGAATTGGCAGCGTAACGACGTCGGTTTCTTTACCGAGATGACCCACGCAAACTTCAGAGAATTTCTTGGCGATGGCTTTGTAGATTTCCCAGTCGCTCTTCGATTCCCAGGCCGGGTCAACCGCCGCAGACAGAGGATGAATAAACGGATGCATGTCCGAGGTATTCATATCGTCTTTTTCATACCAGGTTGCGGTCGGCAGCACGATGTCGGAATACAGACAGGTGCTCGACAGACGGAAGTCCAGCGTGACAACCAGATCCAGTTTGCCGTCCAGACCGTTATCCTGCCATTCCACTTCTTCAGGCTTCACGCCGCTCTGCTGGCCGAGATCTTTGCCCTGAATACCATGTTCAGTACCCAGCAGATACTTGAGCATGTACTCGTGGCCTTTACCGGAAGAACCGAGCAGGTTAGAACGCCAGATAAACAGGTTGCGCGGATGGTTTTTACCGTTTTCCGGCTGCTCTGCCGCAAAACGAATAGAACCTTCTTTCAGGGATTTAACGGTGTAATCCACCGGCGTCATACCTGCTTTCTGCGCTTCTTCGGCGATACGCAGTGGGTTAGTCCCTAACTGCGGCGCAGATGGCAACCAGCCCATACGTTCAGCGCGAACGTTAAAATCAATCAAATGACCGCTGTAGCGGGATTTGTCTGCCATCGGGGAAAGCAGTTCCTGCGCAGTAACCGTCTCATAGCGCCATTGGCTGGAGTGGTTATAGAAGTAGGAAGTGCTGTTCATATGACGAGGCGGACGCTGCCAGTCAAGAGCAAACGCCAGCGGCTGCCAGCCGGTTTGCGGACGCAGTTTTTCCTGGCCGACGTAGTGGGCCCAACCGCCGCCGCTCTGACCGATACAACCGCAGAACACCAGCATATTGATCAGGCCACGATAGTTCATATCGAGGTGGTACCAGTGGTTCAGGCCCGCACCGACGATGATCATCGAACGACCGTGTGTTTTATCGGCGTTATCCGCAAATTCACGGGCAATGCGCACGATCTGAGAACGTGATACGCCAGTGATTTTTTCTGCCCATGCCGGCGTGTACGCTTTCACGTCATCGTAGCTGGTCGCGCAGTTTTCGTCGTTCAGACCACGTTCCAGGCCATAGTTAGCCATGGTCAGGTCGTAAACGGTGGTCACCAGCGCGGTAGAGCCATCGGCCAACTGCAGGCGTTTAACCGGCAGTTTGTGCAGCAGAATATTTTCCAGCTCTACTTTACTGAAGTGCTCGGTACCTTCGCCGCCAAAGTACGGGAAGCCCACTTCAGCGATATCGTCCTGGCTACCCAGCAGGCTGAGTTGCAGTTCGGTTTCATCACCGGACGTACCGTCGCGTTGCTCAAGGTTCCATTTGCCCTTTTCGCCCCAACGGAAACCTATTGAACCGTTTGGCGCAACCATTTCGCCGTTGCTGTTGATAGCGACGGTTTTCCATTCTGGGTTATTTTCCTGGCCCAGAGAGTCGACCAGATCCGCCGCACGCAGCATACGACCAGCAGCATAGTAGCCGTCACGCTCTTCGAGCATCACCAGCATTGGCATGTCGGTATAACGACGAACGTAGTCGGTGAAGTACTGGCTCGGGTTATCGAGGTGGAACTCGCGCAGCATGACATGGCCCATCGCCATTGCCATCGCCGCATCGGTTCCCTGCTTCGGTGCCAGCCACAGGTCGCAAAGTTTGGCAATTTCTGCGTAGTCCGGAGTAATCGCTACCGTTTTGGTGCCTTTATAGCGAACTTCAGTAAAGAAGTGCGCATCCGGAGTACGGGTCTGCGGTACGTTAGAGCCCCATGCAAGAATGTAGCTGGAGTTATACCAGTCGGCAGATTCCGGTACGTCGGTTTGCTCGCCCCAGGTTTGCGGGGAAGCCGGCGGCAGGTCACAGTACCAGTCGTAGAAGCTCAGGCAGGTACCACCAATCAGCGACATATAGCGTGCGCCGGAAGCATAAGAAACCATCGACATCGCCGGAATCGGAGAGAAGCCTGCAACGCGGTCAGGGCCATAGGTTTTGATGGTGTAAACGTTAGATGCAGCAATCAGTTCATTCACTTCCTGCCAGGAAGAACGAACAAACCCACCACGACCACGCGCTTGTTTGAAGCTTTTTGCTTTGTCGGCGTCTTCGATGATGGATGCCCATGCGTCTACCGGATCGCTGTGCAGTCTTTTTGCTTCACGCCACATCTTCATCAGACGTTTGCGCATCAGCGGGTATTTCAGACGGTTAGCGCTGTAGAGATACCAGGAATAGCTTGCACCACGTGGGCAGCCGCGAGGCTCGTGGTTAGGCATATCTGGACGCGTGCGTGGGTAGTCAGTTTGCTGGGTCTCCCAGGTCACCAGACCATTTTTCACATAGATTTTCCAGCTGCATGAGCCCGTGCAGTTTACCCCGTGGGTTGAACGCACGATTTTGTCATGCTGCCAACGCTGGCGGTATCCGTCCTCCCAGTCCCTGTTGGTATTGAGAAGCTGGCCATGCCCATCGGCAAAGGTTTCGCCCTTCTGCTTGAAGTAGCGAAACCGGTCCAGGAATTTACTCATCGGTTTTCTCCTGTAGGAGCCTGACGGCTCTCTGATAAATCGACATTGCTTGATTGAGAGCGAAGGTAACGCTCTGAAAGGGCGTGAGAATTGATAACGATCAAGGCATGCAGGGATGAAAACAGAGGGTCGATTTTCACATACCCCCTTAGTAGGATATTAATAAAACAGTCAACATATTGAATTTAAATGATTTTATTAAAATCACTTATCATACAAATGTTAAATTCTTTATAAGTGGGTATTAAGGGGTATCCCCCCTGCCAGGCATATTACCAGCACCGTTTTCGCAGACTTTCGTCATGAGCTCACATATAAGTATGTTGTAACTAATTTAAAGCAAAAAAAAGCGCGGTCTAACGCCGCGCAATGGATAATCAACTGCTACTACTTTTTTACTTTTTAGAATGACGTCCGTATACCGCCCAGGTGATGACCACACAAGCGACATAGAAGATCAGAAAGACTTTCATCGCATCGACCGGCGAACCAGTTAACGCCAGAGACGTACCAAATGCTTTCGGGATAAAGAAGCCGCCAATCGCACCAATGGCTGAGATAAAGCCCAACGCTGCCGCGGTGTCGGTTGCTGCTTCGCGCATTGCTTTCTCTTCTGAACCGCCTTCAGCTTTCACTCTGTCCATCGTCAGCTTGCGGAAGATAACGGAGATCATCTGGAAGGTTGAACCACTCCCCAGACCAGCCGTCAGGAACAATGCCAGGAACACCGCGAAGAAGGCGATAAAGTTGCCGCCAACGCCGTTTGATGGCAGCGTCAGGAACAGTAAGGCACTGAAAATAGCCATCAGCACAAAGTTCACCAGCGTTACACGGGTTCCGCCCAGACGGTCAGAGATTGCGCCACCCGCTGAACGAGCCAGCGCGCCAATCAACGGTCCAAAGAAGGCGTAATGCAGGATCTGTACCTCAGGAAACTGCGTTTTTGACAACATGGCAAAACCGGCAGAGAAACCGATGAATGAACCGAAGGTTGCCAGATACAGCAGGCTCATAATCCACAGATGCCCACGTTTCAGCACCGGCAATTGCTCTTTCAGCGACGCTTTTGAGGTTGCCAGTTCATTCATACCAAACCATGCAGCCAGCGTTAACACCGCCAGAAACGGTACCCAAATCCATGCGGCGTTTGCCAGATACAGCTGCGTACCATCCGGTTGTTCAACCCCGTGGCTACCAAATGCGGCAAAGATTGACAGTGAAACCACCAGCGGCGCAACCAACTGCATCACGCTGACGCCCATGTTGCCCAGGCCACCGTTCAGACCCAGCGCACCACCCTGTTTCTGTTTTGGAAAGAAGAAACTGATGTTTGCCATGCTGGACGCAAAGTTCGCACCGGCGAAACCGCACAACAGAGAGATAATAATAAAAGTACTAAACGGCGTGGAGGTATCCTGCACCGCAAAACCTAACCATACGCAAGGAATGATCAGGATACCGGTGCTAAACGCTGTCCAGCGACGTCCACCAAACAGGGGAACCATAAAGGAGTACGGAACACGCAGCAGCGCGCCTGACACCGAAGGTAATGCCGTCAGCATGAACAGCTGTTCAGTGGTGAAATCAAAACCGACTTTCGGTAAGTTCACCGCCACGGCGCTAAATAACATCCACACGCAAAACGCCAGCAGCAAGCAAGGGACTGAAATCCACAGGTTACGGCTGGCGATTCGTTGACCACGCTGCTGCCAGAAGGCGGGATCTTCCGGCCGCCATTCGGTAATTACAGCTCCAGATGCCCTTTCCGGGGCAGATGAGTGACTCATAGACACCTCTGATACTTGTTTCGATGCCTGCAACATTAGGGTTTACAGCTGGAGGTAAGTTGATATAAATCAAAGGAAAAGGTGTCATTATTCATGCCTAAAATTTATCATTACCCTAAATGAGTACATAACTTCGGTAAAAAAGATGTGGTTTTTCACGCTTCTGTCGCCCCCTACTCCCCCTCGCCCAGGATCTCTCCCTCCGCTGGCAATTAAGAGGTAGCCCGTTTGAGGTATGGGTATACTCCAGTGTATCGCCGAGAATAACGCCACTGCCTGCAGCAGAATCGTCATTCAATAAGGTTTTCTGTTCGACGAAAACCCGAAGGAACAAGTCACCATGTTTAAACGTTGTCTCTCCCCGCTTACGCTGGTCAACCAGGTGGCGCTGATTGTTTTATTGTCCACAGCCATCGGCGTGGCGGGTATGGCTGTCTCCGGCTGGCTGGTTCAGGGCGTTCAGGGTAGCGCCCATGCAATCAACAAAGCGGGATCGCTGCGCATGCAGAGTTATCGCCTGCTGGCAGCCGTACCGCTGGACGCTAGCGATCAACCGCTTCTGGATGAAATGGAGAAAACGGCGTTTAGCCCGGAGTTGACGCGTGCCGCAAAGCGAGACGGACAACAGGCGCAGTTAAAAGCACTACAGGATTACTGGCACACTGAACTGGCGCCGGGGCTTGCGCATGCGCAAACGCCTGATGCGGTAGCGCAGGATGTGACGCGCTTTGTAGGCGGTCTGGATAAGCTGGTTACCGCCTTTGACCATACCACCGAATTACGCATTGAACGCGTCGTCCTGCTGCATCGCCTGATGGCCATATTTATGGCATTGCTGCTGGTTTTCACCATTATCTGGCTGCGCGTGCGCCTGTTAGAGCCGTGGAAACAGCTGCTGGCGATGGCGCGAGCCGTCAGCCAACGTGATTTTACCCAACGCGCGCGTATCAGCGGGCGTAATGAGATGGCCGCTCTGGGTTCGGCACTGAATAATATGTCCGAAGAGCTGGCTGAGAGTTATGCCGTGCTGGAACAGCGGGTGCAGGAAAAAACGGCGGGACTGGAGCACAAAAATCAGATCCTTTCTTTTCTGTGGCAAGCCAACCGCCGCCTGCACTCTCAGGTGCCGTTGTGCGAACGCCTCTCTCCGGTGCTGAACGGTCTGCAAAATTTGACCTTGCTACATGATATTGAACTCCGGGTTTACGACCTGGAAGATGAAGACAATCATCAGGAATTTACCTGTCAGTCCAATGCCAGCTGTGATGAAAAAGGTTGCCATCTGTGTCCTCGCGGAACACTGCCCGCGATTGACGGCGGGATCACATTGAAATGGCGGCTGACCGATGCGCATACCCAATATGGTATTCTGCTCGCCACCTTGCCGAACGGACGCCATCTCAGCCACGATCAGCAGCAGTTGGTTGATACCCTGGTTGAGCAACTGACCGCAACGCTCGCGCTCGACAGACATCAGGAGCGTCAACAGCAGTTGATCGTGATGGAAGAGCGTGCCACCATTGCACGCGAACTTCATGATTCTATTGCACAATCGCTCTCTTGTATGAAGATGCAGGTTAGCTGTTTGCAGATGCAGGGCGATGCGCTTTCAGATAACTGTCGCGAGTTGCTCAGCCAGATACGTAACGAGCTGAATGCTTCATGGGCACAACTGCGTGAGCTGTTAACCACCTTCCGTTTACAGCTCACGGAACCTGGATTACGACCGGCGCTTGAAGCCAGCTGTCAGGAGTACAGCGCCCGTTTTGGATTTACGGTTAAGCTGGATTATCAGCTACCGCCACGCCTGGTCCCTTCGCATCAGGCGATTCACCTGCTACAAATTGCGCGCGAAGCCCTGAGTAATGCACTTAAACACTCTCAGGCCAATGAAGTGGTCGTGACGGTGGTGCAAAATGGCAAGCAGGTCAAACTAACAGTGCAAGATAACGGCTGCGGCGTACCGGAAAACGCCGAACGCAGTAACCACTACGGCATGATTATAATGCGCGACCGTGCGCAGAGCTTGCGCGGCGATTGCCGCGTACGCCGTCGCGAGACGGGCGGTACTGAAGTTGCTGTCACTTTTATTCCCGAAACAAACTTCACAGAAGTCCAAGGAGATACCCATGAGTAATCTGGAACCGGCAACCATCCTGTTGATCGACGATCATCCGATGCTGCGAACCGGTGTAAAACAGCTTGTCAGCATGGCGCCCGATATTACCGTTGTCGGCGAAGCCAGCAATGGTGAGCAGGGTATCGAGCTGGCTGAATCCCTTGATCCCGATCTGATCCTGCTTGATCTCAACATGCCCGGCATGAACGGCCTGGAAACTCTCGATAAGCTGCGTGAAAAGTCACTGTCGGGCCGTATCGTTGTGTTTAGCGTATCCAATCATGAAGAAGACGTAGTTACCGCACTGAAACGCGGCGCTGACGGTTATCTGCTGAAAGATATGGAGCCTGAAGATTTACTCAAAGCCTTACAGCAGTCAGCGGCCGGTGAAATGGTGCTGAGTGAGGCCTTAACGCCGGTTCTGGCCGCCAGCCTGCGTGCTAATCGTGCAACGTCGGACCGTGATGTCACCCAACTGACACCGCGTGAGCGCGACATTCTCAAGCTCATTGCCCAGGGGCTGCCGAACAAGATGATCGCCCGCCGTCTGGACATCACTGAAAGTACGGTAAAAGTCCATGTGAAGCATATGTTGAAGAAAATGAAGCTCAAATCACGCGTCGAAGCCGCGGTATGGGTACATCAGGAACGCATTTTCTGATAACGCGTTGATGCTTCATTGCTAACGAGGATCATTTTCCGAAACGGTAATAAACGGTTCGGTCAGTGATAGCGTGATCTCATTGGAAGAGACACGCTGACCCTGCTCATCTTCTACCACCACAGACAACCGCCAGCGGTTTGTCGCGCCTTCGCTGCTGTCCCACTTCGGCATAATAATCGTCCAGCCTTGCGCGCTTCGGTTATCGCTACCCGCCGTTAAACTCAACGCCTGGGTATCACCCTGCCAGGTCAAATGGCGGATCCCATGCAAACTACGCACCTGCAGCTTCAGCACCACCGTCTCACCAGACTTGAGATCCCAGGGCGGCGTGGCCAAAAATACCGACAATGTTTTACGCTGGCGATATTCCAGCGTCGGCAGATTGTTACGCTGCGGATCGTCATAACGACTGCCGCGCAGCGATCGGCTGTTTGCCACCTCGCTGACCATCAGTTGTTTTTTTAGCGGCACGCCAAAGCGGTAATTCAGCGTTAAGCCGAGGTTATTCTGGCTGACTCCGCTTTCGCCCTGCTTATGTTGTGCCGTCACGGTAATCAATGGCACCGGCGTATAGCTCAATCCCAGATTCACCGCCACAGGATTGTGGTACCCGGTTCCGGAATGAAACAAATCCACCCGGTCGCCAAAATACTGTTCCACGCTGACGCTGGTATTGAGGTGTTGATAGAACGGCATGCGCATTTGCGCAGTCAGGTCGTAGCCGCGGGCCATCCGTTGTTCCTGGGTTGCGGAACGCTCCTGCCAGGAGGACAACGGTTGGTAATAGTTAGCGGATAAGCGCAAGTATTCGCCCCACGCCTCGGCGCCAAGGCCTCCCCGGGGCAGATTTTCATCCAACAGGTTGTCATAGAAAGTGTTGTAACCCAGAAACCAGCCGTCGCGTACCCAGCGCTGCCCAATCCCCGCATTGCTGACTAAACCTTCGTCCTGTTGCGTCAGCCCCAACTGGCTCCAGGTTAAATATCGTTGATTGTCCTGCCATGGGATAAACCAGCTTCCCCGACTTCCGGTAAAGCTGCCTTCGTTATCCATCTGCAATCCAACGCTGGCGTTTCCCCAGGGAGAGAGCCAGGATTCCAGTTGCTGATTAACCTGTTCACTGACCGTGTCACGCACCTGACCAAATGCGAACTGCTTCGCCTGTTCACCCGTATCAAGCCCGTTATCGGTCATGCTGGCTTCACCAAACGCTTTGACCATTTCGGCAAAGTGCTTTTCGCCTGCCCGCGACTCCGGCGCCATACCGAGATCGGGTAAGCCATCACTATTGTTATCGAAAGGGTTTTCAGCCTGGTGAATAAAAGATGTCCGTGCATTGGCAATACCGCCTGCCAATGGCAAGAGTGAGAATACAGCGAGAGAAAAATAAATATTACGGCTCAAATCGTCAGTTGTTTCTTACATCAATTAATTAGACACACTTAACCTAAACCATAACGTCTTCGGCTGTTAATTGCAGCCTTTATCCCCGTTTTCGGGATTTTCTGACATGGATAATTAGAGGTACCCACTCCTGCAACAATGCTTTCTTTCCCACATCAGGAACAGGGAGTAACATACACGCCAGGAATTATCCCTTCCATCTGACAACAGGAGTAATAATGCAAAAGATAGTGATCGTCGCGAACGGTGCAGCCTATGGAAGCGAATCGTTATTTAACAGCCTGCGTCTGGCCATCGCCCTGCGCGAACAGGAAGCGGATCTCGACCTGCGTCTGTTTTTAATGTCGGACGCGGTAACGGCGGGGCTTAGCGGTCAAAAACCTGCGGAAGGATATAATATTCAGCAAATGCTGGAGATCCTGACGGCGCAAAATGTGCCGGTCAAACTGTGCAAAACCTGCACCGATGGCCGTGGGATCACGACGCTACCGTTAATTGACGGAGTAGCCGTCGGCACGCTGGTTGAACTGGCTCAATGGACGCTGGCTGCAGATAAAGTGCTGACCTTCTGACAGCGCTTGCAGGCACGCGCACTGAAAGTGCCGGAAATTTCCGGATTTAATCTTAGATGGGCGCGGTTTCGTTGAACGTTAGCACGCCTTTTCAACCCTTTTGAGGGATTTTGTCACTTTTGTTTAATCGTTATGCCATTTTTTGATCAAAATCAGCATCCTGTTGCCCCCCCTTTGGTGTTATGCAATGAGTGAAATGTGAACAACATCACGCAGCACTTTCGACAGAAAGTACGTTGTTTTCAAGAACGGGGTGAAAAATGGCATTAGTGAAGGCGAGTTTAAAGTTATTTGGTGGTGATACGGTAGTCGTGCGCTGTTCTGAGCGTTGCCACATCCACCTGATAAGCGAGAAAAATCACGTCAAAGACACGCAGTCCGACATCTTAAGCGTGCAGGATCGTGATAACGCATGGTTAACCGTACCGTATACCGGCGTCTGGAATGTGCTGATCGACAGCCATAGCCAGTCGCTTGAGCATTCGATAAGTTTTATTGCAGCCTAAGCGTTAAACGCCCGATAAGCACCTGGCTTATCGGGCATACAACATCGGGCGATATTAGGCAAATCCTGGACGCATAACACCTTCCGGCAGATTCTCTCCCAACAATCGTTTGACCGTGATCACCAGATCGTTAAGACAATCATCTTGCATCCCCAACTTGACCAGCTCCTGTTCCAGTGAGAACAGATACTGGGCGTTGGTGCCTAAAGGTCCGCTCGCCGCGGCGATAAGCGGCGCAATAACCTGCGCGCGCGTGTCTGACTCAAACAGCGGATGACGCGGATCCATAATAAAGACCAGTGCGTTCACCGTCCTGCCGTCATCAAGCGCCAACTGACACCAGGTCGGCAGATAACAGCCGGTGATCATTTCTCGCTTCCACAGCAGTGAAAGCTCTTGTTCCAGGGACGCGTCCGGCAAACGGTAGGCCACACCGGTGGTGCGTCCGCCCTCTTTCAGGGCCAGCATACGTCCTGGCTGACACGCCGTTCCTCGCCCCGCCGTCAGACGCAGGCAAAAGGCACGGTGCCAGCCGACTAACGTCCCGGTACAGGACTCTTCAAATTCTAAGGCCGGGTTCCACATCAATGATCCATAACCGAAGATCCACACCGGTCCATCATCTGGTCGGCATGCAAGCGTGGCGGCCAGTGAGGCTGCCCGTTGTTCCGCTGACCAGAGTAGTGATTCTTCAATAGCACCAAATGCCGTCTTACAGTCGGCATTCAATAAAAAATCACGCGTTAACACCTTACACCTCCGCCACTGCTGCTTCCCTGCGACAACTTTTTTGACGCCTTCCGGGCTTTTTAACTGCTCATTTTGAAACCAATAGCTGGACAATAGGCAATTCACCGCTCGCTTGCAAGCCAGCAACGGCGCGGCGTAGCACGATTCGCTAACGCCTGATGCAAGCTAGTTCATAAAGGCATTATAATTGATACTGTTACGCCTTTTTATGCCATTTATCATCATCACCTTTTTGATAATCATTTTTGACCGCGGCCCACGCCACCTTGTGTGCTGTCTCTTCTCGGGTAGCATCATCACGACGGTCAGATTTATCTTTATATTGTTCCCAGGCGCTGTTGAAAGCTTCTTTGTAGATGTCCTGAGCATGGGCTGGCAGAACATGCTGCACGCTTTCAGGCAGATCGCTTTTGGATTTATATGGCATTGTGAACTCCTCTTTTTAGGCTAAACCTTAAGTGTGGTTAACAATGCGGTGATGCGCCAATAATGGGCATTTATAGAAAATTTCTTCATCTAACCTTCTGTTAATTAAACAGTCTATAAGCTAGAACTTTGTTTTTGACCGCTTTGAGAGGAAAAATAAGCGATGTAGTAAAATTTCGTAAAATGTCACCTACAAAACCAGGTTTTCTGTTATTTTTTACATTCTTTAATACTTTTTATAATTATATACCCTAAATAATTCGAGTTGCTTAAAGGCGGCAAGGGAGTGAATCCCCAGGAGCATAGATAACTATGTGACTGGGGTGAGCGAGCGTAGCCAACGCATAAGCAACTTGAAGTATGACGGGTATAAATACCTGCAGAGACGGAGAATTAATTCAATGACACACGTACATGAGGCGGTAAAAACCCGCCACAAGGAGACCTCTCTCGTCTTCCCGATTTTGGCACTGGTAGTACTGTTCTTATGGGGGAGCAGTCAGTCACTACCAGTGGTCATCGGCATTAATGCGCTGGCCCTTATTGGTATATTAAGCAGTGCATTCAGTGTTGTCCGTCATGCGGATGTATTAGCACATCGACTTGGCGAACCCTACGGGTCGCTGATCCTCAGCCTGTCCGTTGTTATTCTTGAAGTCAGCTTAATCTCCGCATTAATGGCGACCGGCGATGCAGCGCCTACGCTCATGCGCGATACGCTATATTCAATCATTATGATCGTAACCGGCGGCCTGGTCGGTTTTTCATTACTGTTAGGTGGCCGTAAATTTGCCACTCAGTATATGAATCTGTTTGGTATTAAGCAGTATTTAATTGCTCTGTTCCCACTGGCCATTATTGTACTGGTGTTCCCGATGGCTTTACCGGGTGCGAATTTCACTACCGCACAAGCGCTGTTGGTGGCGTTAATTTCTGCGGCAATGTACGGTGTATTTTTGCTGATCCAAACTAAAACGCACCAGAGTCTGTTCATTTACGAGCATGAAGACGAGGGTGACGACGACGACCCGCATCACGGTAAACCGTCAGCACATAGCAATTTATGGCACGCTGCCTGGCTTATCATTCATCTGATCGCCGTTATTGCTGTGACCAAGATGAACGCCAGCCCGCTGGAGACATTGCTGACTGAACTGAATGCGCCGGTCGCCTTTACC
Organism: Citrobacter sp. B72; assembly: GCF_016894305.1. Taxonomy (NCBI): domain Bacteria; kingdom Pseudomonadati; phylum Pseudomonadota; class Gammaproteobacteria; order Enterobacterales; family Enterobacteriaceae; genus Citrobacter; species Citrobacter sp. B72. The sequence continues at coordinate 2,254,743 of NZ_CP069801.1, read as the reverse complement.
GGTTTCCTGGTAGCGTTACTGATCCTCTCTCCTGAAGGACTGGGTTCGCTGAAAGCGGTTCTGAGCAACCAGGTACAGCGGGCGATGAATTTGTTTTTCGGTTCAGTATTAGCCACCATTTCACTGACCGTTCCGGTAGTGACCCTGATCGCATGGGCAACCGGGAATGATTTGGTCTTTGCGCTGGGCGCGCCAGAGATGATTGTGATGGTTTCATCACTGGTACTGTGCCACATATCTTTCTCCACCGGACGCACCAATGTGCTTAACGGTGCGGCGCATCTGGCGCTGTTTATCGCCTATCTGATGACGATATTTGCCTGATGAGTTTTTCTGGTAGAACCCACGGCCCTTCTCAGGGCCGTTTTCTTTTACCGCTCACAGCTCCGGATAAACCTGTTGACCATCGACAAACGTTAATAACGACTCCGTTTGGTGCAATTTGTCTGCCGGAATAGCCATAATATCCTGATTAAGCACCGCAAAATCGGCGAACTTACCTTCCCGCAAACTACCCCTCTGCTGTTCTGCAAAAGCCAGCCAGGCGGCATTTCGGGTATACATTTTTAACGCATCTTCCCGACTTAACTGGCGGGTGTCATGGCGTACTGAGCCGTCGAGTGCTTTACCTGTGACATGATACTCAATGGCATGCCACACTCCCGCAACGCCAATCCGCGTCGCATCTGTACCGCCGGCAACGATTACCCCCTGCTCTAACGCGGGTTGAACTGGTGATGAGAGTGCCGCCACCGTTTTACCATTTGCGCGTCCAATGGCGGGAGATTCAAAATATGGCCCCATCTGGACAGAATAGGCCAAGCCGAGTTTCTTCATGCGGGTAATTGTTTCTGGCGTACCGGTATTGAGATGCGCAATAGACCAGCGTAACGGAGCAATGTCATACGATTTAGCCACCTCGCTAATGAGATCTAAAATCGCATCCGCACTGTCATCGGTATAGGCATGTATTTCTACGGCGACCCCTTCCTGGGCGGCAAGCTGGAGCACCTTAAATTGTTCTTGCTGGGATTGTGCAGAAGACTTAAATCCAGATGACATCCGTACGCCGTCATTCATTGCCATCACCAGGCTTTCACCGAAGCCCAGAAAGGCTATTCTGCCGTCATCGTGTATTGCCGGGCGAAATGCCAGACGTTGTTTAAACCATTCCGTTTCATTACCAGGCGGTGCGGATAAACGATATCCAACACGTATCCTGAGAGGTTGCTGCTGCTGAAGTTTAAAGAAATCACGATAAGCTTGCTCATGCCCGGCAGAAGGATCGATAAACCCGACCACGCCGCGTTTATTTAAATAACGAACAAAGGCGTTAAGGTTCTTTTCAACATCGGAAGTCTGGCTAATCTGGGCGAAAAGCTGGTTAAAACTGCCAATGGTCCCGCGCAATTTCCCCGTTGCCAGCCCTTTGTCATCGCGTTCTATCACGATCCCTGCCGGAACATCCGGCTGTGGACTATTAAGTTTTAGGGTCTCGATAGCCTTTTGATTTAACAGGGCATAGTCATAAAGACTTTGTATATACGCAGGATGATGAGGCACCGCCTGATTCAGTTCCTGAACCGTCGGATCCCGTTTTTCAGCAAATTGTTCAGGTATCCATGAGCCAGCCACCGCCACCCATTGCGCAGTATTTTTCTGTGCCGCAGATTGCGACAATTTATTTAACGCATCGGGTAAATTTTTAGTATCAAACCAGTAGGTTTCAAATAAAAACGTCCTCCCACCCCGAATGCCATGCAGATGCGCATCAATTAATCCCGGAATAACGGTTTGCCCCGTAAGATTGATTTCCTTCGTGTTCGGTCCGGACCATTTTTTCACCGTTTCATTATTACCCACCGCAATAATATGCCGCCCTTTTACCGCCAGCGCCTGCGCGTTGGGTTGTTGTTCATCCATGGTAATCAGCTTGCCGTTATACAAAATAACATCGGCCTTGTCCTGAGAATGCGCCAGAAATGAAGTTCCGATCAGAATTGCGGCCAACGTTGCTTTGCGAATAGCCGGAGGGGGAGTATTAAAGCGAAGTCCCAGTTTACCCATCATATTTATCTACCTTTTCACGTGATGAAAATCAGGAAAGCTGATGCCGCACCGCTACGCTGGCGATTCGCGCGCTGGCTAGCAGACGTTCGAACGAATGCCCGCAACGCGCTTTTCCCGACAGGCCAAGCATTGTGGTACTGACGTAATCAGTCAGGCTGTCAGCCTCTTTAGGATGCCGCTGTGCGATAAAGTCGTGAATTTTATGTTCGGCAGCCGAGTAGAAATTCCGCGCGACCTTCCGCGCCTGCGGATCGTTACTGTGCGTGCCCTCCAGGACCAAACATCCCGGCGTATGCGGATCTGCGGCATAACGTCGCGCCGCCTCTTCAAGCAGATCGGTAAGACATGCAGAAACGGGTTTGTCGGGGCGCAAAATATCATCAAACGGAATCGCATCGGTTTGTACATAGCGACCAAGCACGCGTTCATAAAGACCGATTTTGTTCCCAAAAGCAGCATAGAAACTGGGGGGTTTGATCGACAACGCCGCGGTGACATCCGCCACGCTAACGGCGTCATAGCCATGTGCGTGAAACAAGGGTTGTACTTTGGCAACGGCCATTTCTGGATCAAAATTACGTGGGCGTCCAGGTGCTCGAGTGCATTTTGTAGTGTTCATTACAAATCCATTGACAGAAAACTGTGCACCTATTATATATCGATCACTACATAATTGTTCAAGGAGTACCTCATGTCTTCTTTTAATGGCAAGTCAGTTCTGGTTCTTGGCGGCAGTCGTGGGATTGGCGCGGCTATCGTGCGCCGTTTTGCCGCGGATGGCGCATCGGTTACCTTTACCTATTCAGGCTCCCCTGACGCTGCCAAAGCGCTTGCTGATGAGACGGGTACCCAGACAGCGCAAACCGATAGCGCCGATCGTAACGCCGTCATCAACCGGGTACGCGAAAGCGGCCCGCTGGACGTGCTGGTAGTTAATGCAGGCATTATTCTGTTTGGTGATGCGCTGGAGCAGGATCCGGATGACGTGGAGCGACTGTTCCGGATTAACATTCACTCCCCATACTATGCGGCCGTGGAAGCGGCACGACAGATGCCTGACGGCGGACGCATTATCATTATTGGTTCTGTGAATGGCGACCGTATGCCTCTTGCTGGCCTGGCCTCTTATGCGGTGAGTAAATCAGCGCTGCAAGGGCTGGCCCGGGGGCTGGCACGTGATTTTGGACCGCGGGGCATTACGGTAAACGTGGTTCAACCGGGTCCTATTGATACCGATGCCAACCCGGAAGATGGCCCACTGAAAGAGGTGATGCACAGTTTTATGGCGCTAAAACGACATGGCCGTCCAGAGGAAGTTGCGGGAATGGTTGCCTGGCTTGCAGGCCCTGAGGCTGGATTTGTGACGGGGGCAATGCATACAATTGATGGTGCGTTTGGCGCCTGACGCCCACCCTTAACACTTTTCTCAAACAGCAGTCCGAAGAGATATCTCTCCGGACTGCAACACTTTCTTAGTTCTCAGTATCCAGCTCGTCGAAGCTTTTAACCAGATCATCAATCGCTTTAATCTGAGTCAGGAACTGTTCCAGTTTCGCCAGCGGCAGCGCGGATGGACCGTCGCATTTCGCATTGGCTGGATCAGGATGCGCTTCAATAAACAGACCGGCCAGACCTACCGCCATACCCGCGCGCGCCAGTTCAGTAACCTGCGCACGACGACCGCCGCTTGCTGCGCCAAACGGGTCACGGCATTGCAGCGCATGGGTAACGTCAAAAATCACCGGCGAGTTGCCAGAAACTTTCTTCATCACGCTGAAGCCCAGCATATCCACAACCAGGTTGTCATAACCAAAGTTCGCGCCACGGTCGCACAGAATTACTTTGTCGTTGCCGCCTTCATGGAATTTATCCACGATATTGCCCATCTGGCCCGGGCTTACGAACTGCGGTTTTTTCACGTTGATAACAGCACCGGTTTTCGCCATCGCTTCCACCAGATCGGTCTGACGAGCGAGGAAGGCCGGCAGCTGAATTACATCCACCACGTCAGCAACAGGCTGAGCCTGGCTGGCTTCGTGAACGTCGGTGATCACTTTTACGCCAAAAGTCTGCTTCAGTTCCTGGAAGATTTTCATCCCTTCTTCAAGGCCCGGCCCACGGTAAGAGTGGATGGAAGAACGGTTGGCTTTATCAAAGGAGGCTTTGAACACGTAAGGGATACCCAGCTTTTGAGTAACGGTTACGTAGTGCTCACAAATGCGCATCGCCAGATCGCGGGATTCCAGCACGTTCATTCCGCCAAACAGCACGAACGGCAGGTCATTTGCCACGTTGATGTCGCCAATGCTAACCACTTTTTGTTTCATAGGATCGCCTTAAACGGTAGGTAAAGTGTCATTAATCAATGCAATACAATTTGCTTGTGCGAAATAGTATTAATCTGCGCACGAATCATTTCGCTGATCGGGTCTTCCGGACACTGTTCAACGAAATAACTTAAATCGGTCAGCGCAACATGTTCACACTCCAGCTGCGCGTAAATTAATCCACGATCGCGTATTTCATACGGATCTTCAGGATTAAACTGTAATAGTGCTTCGCTGGCACGCAGCGCCAGCTCCATTTGCCGCTCTTCCATCAGCGATGATTTCAGCGTGTCGAGCAGCTTACGAATTACTTCTGCATTATCCGCCTCATCCAGGTCTTCGTTAAACAGCTCCGCGACCGGGCTGATATTCCCCTTCAGCCACACTTCCAACGTGTGCTCATTTAACGTTTCGCCATTGAACGGATTGATTAGCCACATTTCGCCATCGAGCGATTCAATACGCAGGATGAGTTGTGTCGGGAAAATCACCGGCACCAGTGGCAGCTCCAGTCGGTTGGCAATCCACAATAAGATCGCACCCAGGGATACGGCACTGCCCTGACGACTTTTCAGTACCTGATCAAGCCATAGTGCATCAGAAAGACGATAGACGCCGTGGGTATCCGTAAAACCCCATTCGCCGTAAAAAAGTGCCAGCAGTTTTTCCAGTTGCTCATCCTGAGACAGGAGCTGGCTAATTTCTTCTTGCGCCAGACTGACCAGACGTTCCAGTTCGTCATAGACAGTTTGTGTTGGAAAATCCAGACGGATAGACTCCGACGCCAGGATCATCCCATCACACAATGGCGCTTTATTAAATTCGAAATCAGCTAACGACCTCATGCTTACCCCAGTAACGGTATTTTTGTGGTGGCGAGTTTAATGATGATGTACAGCACCACCAGCGCCAGCGGAAAAGCGATTAATCGCGCCTGCTGACTGCGCGCCCGACGATAATCGAGCGCAATAAAACCCAAAACGATGTAAATGATAACCCCAAACAGCTTTTCAGTCAGCCATGTCCCGTGCTCAGTGAATGGCAGGATGTGCGCTTTAACCATTAACGCTACGCCGCTGAGTAATAAAACGGTATCGACAACCGGCGGCACGATGCGCGTCCAGCGCGCGCAGGCAAGGCACGAGTCGGTGTAACGCCACCAAAATCGCAGCGTCAGCAAACCAACCGAAAGCGCAATGCTGATGAGATGGACGTTGAGTAACACACCGAAGGTACTCATGATGGGATGCGTCCAAGCGTAATTCGCTCGTTGCCGCCATAGTCACGACAGGTTTCAACCGCCAGGTAACCCGCACGAGTAAAGGCATCACGGACGGCCTCGCCCTGCTGCCAACCATGTTCCAGCAACAGATAGCCGCCGGGCGTTAACATGCGCAGAGACTGGTCGATGATATGCACGATATCCGCCAGTCCCTGATCGCCCGCCACCAGCGCCGACAGCGGTTCAAAGCGAACGTCGCCTTGCGCCAGGTGCGGATCCTGTTCGTCGATATACGGCGGATTGCTGACAATCATGTCAAACTGCTGTCCCTGCAATGCGCTGAACCAGTTACTTTGCAGCACGCAAACATTGTCGATGCCCAGTTGCTGCTTGTTGCGAATGGCCAGTGCCACGGCATCAGGCATGCGGTCTACAGCTGTCACTGCACAATCCGGACGCTCGGTTGCCAGCGCCAGCGCAATGGCACCCGTGCCGGTTCCCAAATCGAGAATACGACACGCTGAGGCCGGCAGGCGAGCCAGCGCCTGCTCCACCAGACACTCGGTATCCGGACGCGGAATAAGCGTGGCTGGAGACACAAACAGCGGCAACGACCAGAACTCACGCACGCCGGTTAAGTGCGCCACCGGCTCTCCCCGCTGACGCCGCTCCAGTAGCGTATCAAGCTGTTGACGCTGCGCCTCGGTTAACTCCGTTTCGCCGAAAGCCAGAATAAAGGTGCGCCCTTTACCAGTAACGAACTCGAGTAAAATCTCGGCGTCACGGCGCGGGCTTTCGCTTGCCTGTAATTGGCTTATCGCTTCACGCAGCCAGTGCTGATAATCCATTAATCCTGCTCGGACAATGCCGCCAGTTGATCGGCCTGGTATTCCTGGACAATCGGCTCAATGAGCATATCCAGTTTGCCTTCCATCGCTTCATCCAGACGGTAGAGCGTCAGGTTAATGCGGTGATCGGTCACACGACCCTGCGGGAAGTTATAGGTACGGTTACGATCGCTGCGATCGCCACTGCCCAACAGGTTGCGGCGTTCAGAGGCTTCCGCCTGTTGACGTCTTGCCACTTCGGCCGCACGAATTCGCGCCCCCAGCACCGACATCGCTTTGGCTTTGTTTTTATGCTGTGAACGTTCGTCCTGGCATTCCACTACGATACCGGTCGGTAAGTGGGTAATACGGATTGCGGAGTCGGTGGTGTTAACGTGCTGACCGCCCGCGCCTGATGAACGGAAGGTGTCAATACGCAGATCGGCCGGGTTGATGTCCGGCAGTTCGGCATCCGGCAGTTCCGGCATAACCGCGACCGTACAGGCAGAGGTATGAATACGCCCCTGCGATTCCGTCGCAGGTACGCGCTGCACGCGATGGCCGCCAGACTCAAACTTCAGTCGCCCGTAAACGCCTTCGCCGCTAATCTTGGCAATGACTTCTTTAAACCCGCCATGCTCGCCTTCGCTGGCGCTCATGATCTCAACCCGCCAGCGACGCGATTCTGCGTAACGGCTGTACATGCGGAACAGATCGCCGGCAAACAGCGCCGCTTCATCACCACCGGTTCCCGCGCGCACTTCGAGGAAGGCGTTACGTTCGTCATCGGGATCTTTAGGTAATAGCAGGACCTGCAGATGCTGTTCCAGCTGCTCACATTTCTCTTTTGCCTCGCGCAGTTCATCCTGCGCCATTTCACGCATTTCAGGATCGTCGAGCATCATCTGAGCCGTCTCGATATCTTCCTGAACCTGTTGCCAGTCCGTAAAACAGCGAGATACATCGCTTAATTGCGCATATTCGCGCGACAGCGCACGAAAGCGATCCTGGTCTGCGATAGTACCCGCATCACCGAGCAGCGCCTGAACTTCTTCATGGCGTTCATGCAGGGCTTCCAGTTTGGCAACGATAGAAGGCTTCATAGGCGTAAATGCACCCTGTAAAAAATAAGATTGGTGTGCTGCTACTCCAGCCCGAGGCTGTCGCGCAGAATATTCAGGCGTTCACTATCCCCGTCACGGGCGGCCTGTTGAAGTGATTTGGTTGGTGCATGAATCAGGCGATTGGTCAGTTTCCAGGCCAGATCCTGCATAATGGCTTGCGCATCACCGCCCTGTTGAAGAGCGGCCAACGCTTTGGCGGTCAGTTCATCACGGATCTGTTCTGACTGACTGCGATACTCGCGGATAGTGTCGCTTGCGCCCTGGGCGCGTAGCCAGGCCATAAACTCGCTGGCTTCCTGCTCCACTATCGTTTCGGCTTCCACCGCCGCCGCTTTGCGCTGGGCCAGGTTATGCGAAATGATGCTTTGCAGGTCATCAACGCTGTACAGATAGGCGTTAGACAATTTACCCACTTCCGGCTCGACATCGCGCGGTACGGCGATATCCACCAGCAACATAGGCTGATTGCGGCGGTTTTTAAGCGCACGTTCCACCATTCCTTTGCCGATAATCGGCAGCGGACTGGCGGTAGAACTGATAATGATATCGGCATCCTGTAAACGCGCGTCTATATCACTCAGTGAAATCACCTCGGCGCCGACTTCATCCGCCAGCACCTGCGCACGCTCGCGAGTACGGTTGGCGATGATCATCTTCTTCACTTTGTGCTCGCGCAGATGTCGCGCTACCAGCTCAATGGTTTCGCCCGCACCGACTAACAGCACGGTTACCGTGGAGAGCGATTCAAATATCTGCCGCGCCAGGGTACAGGCGGCAAACGCCACCGACACGGCGCTGGCGCCGATGTCAGTTTCTGTACGTACACGTTTTGCGACAGAGAATGATTTCTGGAACATGCGTTCCAGCGCACTGGCGTTCAGGTGACCTTTTTGCGAATCCGCAAACGCTTTTTTCACCTGCCCAAGAATTTGCGGTTCACCGAGCACCAGTGAATCCAGACCGCTGGCAACACGCATCAAATGACTGACCGCGTCGTTGTCCTGGTGCCAGTACAAGCTGTTGCGCAGATCTTCTTCATTGAGGTTATGGTATTCACACAGCCAGCGAACCAGCGCTTCTTGCAGGTTATCCTGCTCTTCAACGCTGAGATACAGCTCCGTGCGGTTACACGTCGACAGCACTACCCCGCCCTGCACCATTGGCTGCGCGAGCAGGCTGTCCAGCGCCTGATCGAGCGTATCCGGCGAAAACGTTACGCGTTCTCGCAGCGATACAGGTGCCGTTTTATGGTTAATACCAAGCGCTAAAAGGGTCATGTGTGCGGGAATAGTACCAGCGTTGATAAGGTTAGACTGGGTGCATCATACAGGATGCGTGCGGTCAATAAAAGAGACTGACCCCTTTTGGAGTAATAGCTTAGTGCACAAATTTAAGCGATTTAAGATAACTTGAACGTAGACGATGTCTGATGGCGGCGCTAGCATTAAGAGTTATAACTGCAACGTATCTCAAGGATTTGTCATCATTATGACCCTGCCTGATTTTCGCCTGATTCGCCTGCTGCCGCTGGCGGCCCTGGTTCTTACTGCCTGTACGCTCAACACGCCTAAAGGTCCCGGTAAAAGCCCCGATTCTCCGCAGTGGCGCCAGCACCAACAGGAAGTTCGCGCCCTGAACCAGTATCAGACGCGTGGTGCGTTTGCCTATATTTCCGATCAACAGAAAGTGTATGCCCGATTTTTCTGGCAGCAAACCGGTCAGGATCGCTATCGTCTCCTGCTGACCAACCCTCTGGGCAGCACTGAACTGGAACTTAATGCGCAGCCGGGCAACGTCGAACTGGTCGATAACAAAGGCAAGCATTACACCGCCGACGACGCTGAAGAGATGATCGGCAAACTGACCGGCATGCCTATCCCATTAAACAGCCTGCGCCAGTGGATCCTTGGACTGCCAGGTGACGCCACCGATTATAAGCTCGACGACCAATATCGTCTGAGTGAAGTGAACTACAGCAAAGACGGTAAAAACTGGAAAGTGGTCTATAGCGCCTACGACAGCAAAACCCAGCCAGCGATGCCAGCAAACATGGAGCTGTCCGACGGCTCCCAGCGTATTAAGCTGAAAATGGATAACTGGATTGTGAAATGATGACCCATTGGCCCTCTCCGGCAAAACTGAATTTGTTTTTATACATCACCGGACAGCGTGCGGACGGTTACCACACGCTGCAGACCTTATTTCAGTTTCTTGATTATGGCGACACGATAGATATTACGCCGCGTAGCGACGGCGAAATTCACCTGTTAACCCCAGTGGAAGGCGTTGCGCATGAAGACAATCTGATCGTCCGTGCGGCACGTTCGCTGATGAAAGCGGCATCTGAAAGCAATTGCCTTCCCAAAGGGAGCGGTGCGGACATCAGTATCGACAAACGCCTGCCGATGGGCGGCGGTCTTGGCGGAGGTTCGTCTAATGCGGCAACCGTTCTGGTGGCGTTGAACCATCTCTGGCAGTGCGGACTTTCGGTTGATGAACTGGCGGCACTCGGCTTAACGCTGGGGGCGGATGTTCCCGTATTCGTGCGCGGCCACGCGGCCTTTGCCGAAGGCGTTGGCGAAATTCTGACGCCGGTCGAGCCTGAGGAAAAGTGGTATCTGGTTGCTCATCCGGGAGTCAGTATTCCGACACCGGTGATTTTTAACGATCCCGACCTCCCGCGCAACACGCCAAAAAGGTCAATAAAAACGTTACTAAAATGTGAATTCGGCAATGATTGCGAGGTTATCGCAAGAAAACGTTTTCGCGAGGTTGATGCGGCGCTTTCCTGGCTGTTAGAATACGCGCCGTCGCGCCTGACTGGTACAGGGGCTTGTGTCTTTGCTGAATTTGACACTGAGTCTCGTGCTCGCCAGGTGCTTGAGCAAGCCCCGGAATGGCTCAAAGGCTTTGTGGCGAAAGGCGTCAACCTCTCCCCATTGCACAGAGCGTTACTCTAAATCCTTCGGGTTTCAGGAAAATGGCGAAATGACGAATCGCCAGATGCATACAATTTCAGTATGTAACTGGTGTGAGGAATTGATGCCAGCGCAAATGAAACGCGAAAGATAAAGAGTAAGCCGGGCAAGCTGAGTTGCGGTGACAACGTCACCCTGTTCCAGACGTTGCATCGCGCTCTTTAATACACCGCATGGAGAGGATACTGCCTGGCCCGCACAGTTTTCGGCAGATTCTTTCCACCAATGGACGCATGCCTGAGGTTCTTCTCGTGCCTGATATGAAGCTTTTTGCTGGTAACGCCACCCCGGAACTAGCACAACGTATTGCCAACCGCCTGTACACTTCACTCGGCGACGCCGCTGTAGGTCGCTTTAGCGACGGCGAAGTCAGCGTACAAATTAATGAAAATGTACGCGGTGGTGATATTTTCATCATCCAGTCCACTTGTGCCCCTACTAACGACAACCTGATGGAATTGGTCGTTATGGTTGATGCGCTGCGCCGTGCTTCCGCAGGCCGTATCACCGCCGTTATTCCTTACTTCGGCTATGCACGTCAGGATCGTCGCGTACGTTCCGCTCGTGTACCGATTACCGCTAAAGTCGTCGCTGATTTCCTGTCCAGCGTTGGCGTTGACCGCGTCCTCACCGTTGACCTGCATGCTGAACAGATCCAGGGCTTCTTTGACGTACCGGTTGATAACGTATTCGGTAGCCCGATCCTGTTAGAAGACATGCTGCAGCTGAACCTGGACAACCCGATTGTGGTTTCTCCGGATATCGGTGGCGTCGTGCGTGCCCGCGCTATCGCTAAACTGCTGAACGATACCGACATGGCTATCATCGACAAACGTCGCCCGCGTGCGAACGTTTCTCAGGTGATGCACATTATCGGTGACGTTGCAGGTCGTGACTGTGTTCTGGTTGATGACATGATCGATACCGGCGGTACGCTGTGCAAAGCAGCAGAAGCACTGAAAGAACGTGGTGCTAAACGCGTATTTGCTTACGCCACTCACCCGATCTTCTCAGGTAATGCGGCAAACAACCTGCGCAACTCAGTGATTGATGAAGTCGTTGTCTGTGACACTATTCCACTGACTGACGAAATCAAAGCGCTGCCAAACGTGCGTACATTGACCCTGTCGGGTATGCTGGCCGAAGCGATTCGTCGTATCAGCAACGAAGAATCCATCTCTGCTATGTTCGAGCATTAATCGAGCCCGGCTCAAAAACCCGCTGCGGCGGGTTTTTTTATCTGCAATACTTATTTGTATGACTTATGCCTCCTTCACCTGCCATTTAGTTGACAGATGATGCGCTCATGGATGAAACATTATTGTGAACAGATTATTTTCCTCACATGTGATGCCTTTCCGCGCCCTCATCGACGCTTGTTGGAAAGAAAAATATACTGCCTCTCGCTTTACCCGTGACCTGATCGCCGGGATAACCGTTGGGATCATCGCCATTCCGCTGGCAATGGCCCTGGCAATAGGCAGTGGCGTTGCGCCGCAGTACGGCCTGTATACCTCAGCCGTCGCTGGGATTGTTATCGCCCTTACCGGGGGATCGCGCTTTAGCGTATCTGGCCCAACCGCCGCCTTCGTGGTGATTCTGTATCCAGTGTCGCAACAGTTTGGGCTGGCAGGCCTGCTGGTTGCCACGCTCATGTCCGGGATATTCCTGATCCTTTTCGGCCTCGCTCGTTTTGGCCGCCTGATCGAATATATCCCCGTGTCGGTAACGTTAGGTTTTACATCGGGTATTGGTATCACCATCGGTACCATGCAGATTAAAGATTTTCTTGGCCTGCAGATGGCCCATGTCCCGGAGCACTATCTGCAGAAGGTTGGTGCGCTGTTTATGGCCTTGCCGACCATCAATTTCGGCGATGCCGCCATTGGCGTAGTGACGCTGGGGATCCTGATTTTCTGGCCGCGCCTGGGGATCCGACTGCCGGGTCACCTTCCCGCACTGCTGGCAGGCTGTGCGGTAATGGGTATCGTGAACCTGACCGGCGGCCATGTCGCCACCATTGGTTCTCAGTTCCACTACATTCTGGCTGACGGCTCACAGGGTAATGGTATCCCGCAGTTGCTGCCGCAGCTGGTCCTGCCGTGGAATATGCCGGAATCAAACTTTACCCTAAGCTGGAGCTCGTTACAGGCGCTGTTACCGGCAGCCTTCTCGATGGCGATGCTGGGGGCAATTGAATCTCTGCTGTGCGCCGTCGTACTCGATGGGATGACCGGAACCAAGCATAAAGCTAACAGCGAGTTGATTGGCCAGGGGCTGGGTAACATCGTGGCACCATTCTTTGGCGGTATCACCGCCACAGCGGCAATTGCCCGCTCTGCGGCAAACGTCCGCGCCGGGGCGACCTCGCCAATCTCTGCGGTTATACACGCGATTCTGGTGATCCTTGCCCTGCTGGTACTTGCACCGCTGCTTTCCTGGTTACCGCTTTCCGCCATGGCCGCCCTACTGCTGATGGTGGCATGGAACATGAGTGAAGCGCATAAAGTGGTGGATTTGCTGCGCCATGCACCGAAAGACGACATCATTGTCATGCTGATGTGTATGTCGCTGACGGTACTGTTCGACATGGTTATTGCCATCAGCGTCGGTATCGTTCTCGCCTCTCTGCTGTTTATGCGTCGTATTGCGCGCATGACTCGCCTGGCGCCGGTCAACGTAGACGTACCGGACGATGTGCTGGTGCTGCGCGTTATTGGTCCGCTGTTCTTTGCCGCGGCGGAAGGATTATTTACCGATCTTGAGTCGCGTATTGAAAGTAAACGCATCGTAGTCTTGAAGTGGGACGCGGTCCCGGTACTGGATGCCGGTGGTCTGGACGCTTTCCAGCGCTTTGTAAAACGTCTGCCGGAAGGTTGTGAATTACGCATCAGTAATCTGGAATTCCAGCCGCTACGAACCATGGCGCGCGCGGGTATTCAGCCGATTGCCGGGCGCCTGACGTTCTTCCCGAATAAAGATGCTGCGCTAGCAGATATCCGCTAACGTGTAGCCCGGCCAGGCGAAACGCCGCCGGATTGCAAATGACAGACAAAAAAATGGCTCCCTTACCTGGGAGCCATTTTTATAACAAGCTTATTGCTTACGCGTTCAACAGTTGCTCAGCCGTTGCCTTCACCCTTGCCAGCAGGACTTTAACATCCTCCAGACATACCGTCGGATTGAGCAGCGTTAGCTTCAGGCAGGTGACACCATCTGCTTCGGTCACGCCGACGTTGGCGCTACCAGAAGCCAGCAGAACGTCACCAATACGCTGGTTCAGCAGCGCGACAAACGCCATGTCGTCACTTTGCGGCCGGAAGCGGAACAGCACACTTGCCAGCTGCGGCTCCATCACCAGTTCAAGATGTGGCTGGGTTTTGACAAACTCAGCAACATCACGCGCCAGCGTCACACCGTTATCAATGATCTCGGCATACTGCTTTTTGCCCAGCGCTTCGAGGCCCATCCACAGCTTCAGCGCGTCGAAACGGCGCGTGGTCTGCAGTGACTTCGATACCAGGTTTGGTACGCCAGCCTCTTCATCGAAATCAGAGTTCAGGTACGCCGCCTGGTAACGCATCAGCTCGTAGTGGCGCGCATCTTTTAACAGGAACGCACCGCAACTGATGGTCTGGAAGAACTGCTTGTGGAAATCCAGCGTCACGGAATCTGCCAGTTCAAGGCCGTTCAGGAAGTCACGGTACTTCTCAGAAAGCAGTAACGCCCCGCCCCATGCCGCATCCACGTGCATCCAGATCTGATGTTCTGCAGCCAGCGCTGCAATATCCGCTAACGGATCGATTGCGCCCGCATCGGTAGTACCGGCAGTGGCGACGATTGCCATCACCTGCTCACCGTTGGCTTTCGCCTGGGCCAGCTTGTCTTTCAGGTCAGCCAGATCCATGCGTGAAAACGCATCGGTCTTCACCTGGGTGACGGAACGGTAGCCCAGCCCCATCAGCGCCATGTTCTTCTGCACGGAGAAGTGCGCGCTTTCAGAGCAGAACACTTTGATTTTACTCAGATCACCGGTCAGACCATCCTGCTGAATGGAGTGCCCCTGGCGAGCGAAAAAAGCATCACGCGCCAGCATCAGGCCCATCAGGTTACTCTGCGTACCGCCGCTGGTGAATACGCCCGCATCGCCTGCCGGGTATCCAACCTGCTCACGCAACCACTCGATCAGCTTGATCTCAATGATGGTGGCCGACGGGCTCTGGTCCCAGGAGTCCATACTCTGGTTGGTGGCGTTGATCAGCACTTCCGCCGCCTGGCTAATCACCAGGCTCGGGCAGTGCAGATGCGCCACGCACTGCGCATGGTGAACCAACAAGCTGTCTTTGAGAAAGTATTCAACCGCACGCTCAATAGCGGCCTGGTTGCCCAGGCCCTGAGACGTAAAATTCAGGTTGATACGTTCACGCAGTTGCTCAACGGTTTTACCCTGATACATCTCAGGCTGCTTTAACCATTCAACGACCGCTTGCGTACTCTGCTCGATAGCGTCCTGATAAGCTGCAATGCTTTGCGCCGAGCCGGACAGAATCGGGTTTACGTCTGACATTCGATCCAACTCCGTTTAAACCGGCTTCACGCCAGCGCCCAGCAGGGCGTTTTCGAATTTATCGAGGAAGATTTCCAGCTCAGCGTTGGTGATCAGCAGTGACGGCAACAGGCGCAGCACGCAACCATTGCGGCCACCACGCTCCAGAATCAGCCCATTTTCGAAGCATTTTTTCTGCAGCAACGCGGACAGCTCGCCATCGGCCGGGTAGCAGCCCATGTGATCCTGCGCTTCGTTCGGCTTCACGATTTCCAGGCCGATCATCAGACCCAGACCGCGCACCTGGCCGATAACCGGGTAGCGTTTCTGCAGGTCAGCCAGTTTGCCTTTCAGCCACTCGCCCTGGGCAGCAACTTTATCGGCAATCTTGTCGTCTTTGAGGATCTTCAGCGTTGTCAGACCGGTCGCCATCGCCAACTGGTTGCCGCGGAAAGTACCAGTGTGGTGGCCCGGAGCCCACGCATCGAACTGCTTTTTAATGCCCAGCACCGCCAGTGGCAGACCGCCGCCAACCGCTTTGGACATCACGATGATATCTGGCTCAATACCGGCGTGTTCGAAGGCGAACAGTTTACCGGTACGTGCAAAGCCCGCCTGAACTTCATCGATGATCAGCAGAATGCCGTGTTCCTGCGTCACTTTACGAATGCGTTGCAGCCACTCGACCGGAGCCGGATTCACGCCACCTTCACCCTGCACCGCTTCGAGGATCACGGCAGCCGGTTTACGCACGCCGCTTTCAACGTCGTTGATCAGGTTTTCGAAGTAGTAGGTTAATGCTTTAACGCCAGCGTCGCCGCCGATACCCAGCGGACAACGGTATTGATGCGGATACGGCATAAACTGCACTTCCGCCATCATGTTGCTGACCGCTTCTTTCGGCGACAGGTTGCCGGTCACGGACAGCGCGCCGTGGGTCATCCCGTGGTAGCCACCGGAGAAACTGATGATGCTGGAACGGCCGGTGACTTTCTTCGCCAGCTTCAGCGCCGCTTCAACAGCATCTGCGCCGGACGGACCGGTGAACTGCAGGCAATATTCTTTGCCCTGACCCGGTAATAAAGAAAGTAAATAAGATGAGAATTCATCTTTTAACGGCGTGGTAAGGTCAAGCGTATGTAACGGTAAGCCGCTTGTGATGACACTTTGAATGCTCTGCAGCACTTCAGGATGGTTATGACCAAGCGCCAGGGTTCCGGCACCTGCCAGGCAATCAAGATATTGATTATTTTCTACATCAGTAATCCAGACGCCCTGCGCTTTAGCGATCGCTAATGGCAGTTTACGTGGATAGCTGCGGACATTAGATTCAAACTCAGCCTGTCTTGCTAAAAAGGTATCATTGCTCTGCGGTAATGAATTAGCACTTAAAGTATCAATACGGACTTTATCCGTCATCATATCACTCCTACAACCAGGTGTAGATTAACGCCTGATTGAATAAATGGTTATAAGGATTACCTGTAAAAAAGCGCGGCTAATATATGTTGTTTTAGCTTAGGACTCAATCATTTATTTTTCGGCATTAAAAATAACAACTTTCCCCTTTAAATTCAAAGTGTAACAACCATTTACCATTACTAAATCCTAAAGAAATATATCTATTTAATTAACAATGTTGTAGCTAATTGCAACGCAGACAATCTAATAAAAACCATGGAATTTTCGTGTTTTTATTATTTTTTTACACGTTTTTACCATTAATGATGCTCGCAATATCTTGTGATGACATGATTTTTCACTTATTTGTCGATAAATCGAATAAAAAAGTCGATCCCTCAATATAAATCACTTAGTATGGCGCGCTTATTTGCAGGCTATGTAGATAAAATTAATGCGCAGCACCCGATAACGCGTACAGGCGACACGCGTTATCGACAACAGGTATTCCCTGGGTTGTCAGCAGAAATGTTCGCGGGCGGACATTTCGTAAGGCGAACTTCGTTCCCTTATGCCGAGAATGAAAATTTTCTAGCCATACTTTTATGGCGCCCTGATATGAGATTGTTATGACTCGCATTTATCCACCATCCGTCGTTGCCAAATTTGGCGGCACCAGCGTCGCTGATTTTGATGCGATGAACCGCAGCGCCAGCATTGTCCTTGCTGATCAAGATGTCCGTTTAGTCGTTTTGTCTGCTTCAGCAGGCGTGACAAACTTACTGGTTGAGCTTTCTGAAGGTCTGGAAACACATCAACAATTAGATAAGATTGAGACTTTACGCGCCATCCAATACAACATTATTTCCCGCCTGAAGCAGCCGTCCGTTATCAGCACGGAAATCGATAATCTTCTAAACAATATCCGTCGTCTTGCACAAACGGCGATGGTTTCGCCGTCTGATGCGTTAAGCGATGAATTAGTCAGCCATGGCGAGCTGATGTCCTCGCTACTGTTTACTGAAGTGTTACGTGAACGGCATGCTGAGGCCGGGTGGTTTGACGCCCGTAGCGTGATGCGTACTAACTCGAACTTCGGCTGTGCCGAACCCGAGCTTGGCACACTGCACCACCAGGTGGAGACTCACCTGCGCCCTCGTCTTGAGCAAGCGATTATGGTGACTCAGGGATTTATCGGGCGTGATGCCGCAGGGCACACCACAACGCTTGGACGCGGCGGTAGTGATTACACGGCTACGCTTCTCGGTGAGGCGCTTCACGCCACACGCGTTGACATCTGGACCGACGTCGCAGGGATCTACACCACCGACCCACGCATTGCGCCGCGGGCCAAACGAATCGACCATATTTCATTTTCCGAGGCCAGCGATATGGCCGCCTATGGTGCGAAGGTCCTCCACCCGGCGACACTGCTCCCGGCAATGCGTAAAAGCATTCCGGTCTTTGTTGGCTCAAGTAAGGATACTGCCGCCGGAGGTACGCTGGTGCACAACACCACCGATAATCCACCTCGCTATCGCGCGCTCGCCGTGCGTCGTAAACAGACGCTGTTGCGGTTACACAGTCTGGAGAAGCAAACTTCATGTTCTTTCCTGGCGCAGTCCTTCGCCATTTTAGCTCGCCATGCGGTCACGGTGGATTTGGTTACAACCTCAGAGAATAGTATTGCGCTGGCGCTGGACGCCACTCATGCAACCTCAGGTGAAGACCATGTGTTGACCACCGCATTGTTTACCGCATTGTCCTCCCACTGTCGGGTGGAAGTGGAAACCGGGCTGGCGTTGGTCACTTTGGTGGGGAATCAACTCACACAGGCTGCGGGAGTTTGCAAAGACGTTTTTGCCTGGCTTGAAGAGCATACGGTACGAATGATTTGCCATGGGGCGTCAAACGACAACCTGAGCATCCTGTTGCCGGCTGACAATGCAGACAGCGCGATCAAAGCGTTACATTATCGGTTATTCGAATAACGCTTCTTTGTAGTATGCCACCAAGGGTAGAAGTCGTTTAATCCAGTACTGACGAACAAGCAGAGCCCTGGTTTTTAAACCAGGACTTTGTGTTCAAACAACTGCACTCCGAGTTGGGAGAGCTATTTAGTTATGCCGGTGATTGGTATCACCGCGACGGCAGCGTTTGTCATAGTGGCGCACCCACCAGTAACGATCGCTGATTTGTTCGTGCCCCCCCACTCTGGCACCCGCCAACCAGAGGACACCACCAACAAAAATACTGAGCACGGCACCATGTGCGAAAAACTGTGGCAGATTAAATTGCGGCAGTTGGTTTAAAATAGAGTAACCAACACCACCCACCATCACCACCAACCCTAAAGCCATGAGCACGTTACCGAGTAACGAAGCGTTTTTGCGTTTCATGTGTCACCTCCGGAACTTTGGGTTGTTACAGGGAATACCCCTAATCCTTATGTGTAAAGTATAGACAACACTGCCGTTCGCAAGTGCGGGAGCGATCACAATTACAAACACTCATGCAACAAAACTTTACAAATAAGCTACTGAACATACTCATTTTCTAATAGTCCATTTGTGCAATTATTCAGCTTTTGGCGATAAGCACGCAGTTTTTTGTCAACAGCAGCGTCAGACAGTAAACTACACGTCGTTTATCGAAACACTCAGGACAAAACACGTGGCGATTAAATTGATTGTCGGCCTGGCGAACCCCGGCGCAGAGTATGCGGCAACGCGACACAATGCAGGAGCATGGTATGTCGATCTGCTGGCAGAAAGATTACGCGCTCCCCTGCGCGATGAGCCGAAATTCTTCGGCTACACCTCCAGAGTTACGCTTGAAGGTGAAGACGTCCGTCTGCTGGTGCCAACCACATTTATGAATCTGAGCGGCAAGGCTGTCGGTGCGATGGCCAGTTTTTATCGTATTAACCCCGATGAAATTTTGGTCGCACACGATGAGTTAGACCTGCCACCTGGCGTGGCCAAATTTAAGCTTGGCGGCGGCCATGGCGGACATAATGGCCTGAAAGACATCATTAGCAAGTTAGGTAATAACCCCAACTTTCATCGTTTACGCGTTGGAATTGGCCATCCGGGCGATAAAAACAAAGTTGTCGGATTTGTTTTAGGCAAACCACCTGTTTCAGAACAGAAGTTAATTGATGAAGCAATTGACGAAGCGGTACGTTGTACCGAGATTTTGTTCAAAGATGGCCTGACCAAAGCAACGAGCCGGTTACACACCTTTAAAGCGCAATAAGTAGCGATGTGGGGCATTTTTCTCGCGTGCTGTGTATAATAGGCAAAGTTATTTACATTTCTACAATCTGTTTTCCATAACAGGTTGAATATCAAAAGATTAAGGTGATTTAAACATGGGATTCAAATGCGGTATCGTCGGTTTGCCAAACGTAGGCAAATCCACCCTGTTCAACGCGCTCACAAAAGCGGGTATTGAAGCGGCAAACTTCCCGTTCTGTACTATCGAGCCGAACACCGGTGTTGTCCCGATGCCCGATCCGCGTCTGGATCAGCTGGCCGAAATCGTCAAACCGCAGCGTATCCTGCCAACAACGATGGAATTCGTCGACATCGCCGGTCTGGTAAAAGGTGCGTCCAAAGGTGAAGGTCTGGGTAACCAGTTCCTGACCAACATCCGTGAAACCGAAGCTATCGGCCACGTGGTGCGTTGCTTTGAAAACGACAACATCATCCACGTTAATAACAAAGTGGATCCGGCTGACGACATTGAAGTTATCAATACCGAGCTGGCGTTGTCCGACCTCGACACCTGTGAGCGCGCTATCCATCGCGTGCAGAAAAAGGCCAAAGGCGGCGACAAAGACGCTAAAGCAGAACTGGCTGCGCTGGAAAAATGCCTGCCACAGCTGGAAAACGCTGGCATGCTGCGCGCGCTGAAAACGCTGACTGACGAAGACAAAGCGGCTATCAAATACCTGAGTTTCCTGACGCTGAAGCCAACAATGTACATCGCCAACGTCAACGAAGACGGTTTTGAAAATAACCCGTACCTCGATAAAGTGCGCGAAATCGCGGCTGCCGAAGGTTCTGTTGTGGTTGCCGTTTGCGCAGCCGTTGAAGCTGACATCGCAGAACTCGATGATGCTGACCGTGAAGAATTCATGGCTGAAATGGGTCTGGAAGAGCCGGGCCTGAACCGCGTTATCCGTGCTGGCTACGAATTGCTGAACCTGCAGACCTACTTCACCGCTGGCGTGAAAGAAGTCCGTGCATGGACCATTCCTGTCGGTGCCACGGCTCCGCAGGCAGCCGGTAAAATCCATACCGACTTCGAGAAAGGCTTTATCCGCGCACAAACCATCGCGTTTGAAGATTTCATCACCTATAAAGGTGAGCAAGGTGCGAAAGAAGCTGGGAAAATGCGTGCCGAAGGTAAGGACTATATCGTCAAAGATGGCGATATCATGAACTTCCTGTTCAACGTCTAAATAAAATGTGTTGTCTCATGAGGTTGCAACGAATCTCATGAAAATGACAAAACCTATAAAATCCACGCAATTGCGTGGATTTTTCATTTCATAATGTCTCAACTTATTGAACAGGCCCCGTCGTGAGGAAAGAATTTGTCTACGAGCGTGGGGTCAGTCCAACCAGCAGGATTGCCAGGCAAACCACTGGTTGCCTGGCAAAAAGGTCAGGAGACGATTATCAGAAGTTCCATTTCGCGCCGATCATTGCCGCACTGTCATTATAGCCTTTATCACCCACCTGCACGCCGACATTGCCCCACAGGTTGAAACGTGGGCTGACCTGCCCTTCGACACCCACTTTCACCTCACCCAGGTTTTTCGTTCCGGCCTGGCTGACGTTAACGCCGTCCATCCGGGTGCTGAAATCACGGGTATTGTGCAGCCAATTAACTTCGGCAAACGGCTGGAACTCACGCGCTTTACCGTTATCGAGCTGGCTGTGGCCTTTGATCCAGGTTTTCACACCAAGACGCGTTTGCACATTACCGTCACCGCTGCTGGTGATGCGGGTGCCGTTGCTTTCACGGTGATCGTCGGCTTTCACGCCCATCCACACGGCCTGTGCCTGCGGCTGGATATACCATTCGTTGGTCGAACCTTCACGCGTCTGGTATTCCCCCATTTTCCAGGTGTAGCCGGTTTCCACCGAGGCGTTCACCCCTTTCGATTTATAGGATTCGCCCTGCAGACCTTCACCCTTCACGCTGTTGTTAAACCAGTTGTACTGTGCCCAGGTATCGACATACAGCCCGCTGTGCGTCTCGTCGTTGGCATACCAGGTTGAGTAAACCCCGGCGGAATAGCCGTTCACAGACCCTTTCGAACCATACTGCGTACGTGACGTGTGGGTATTGCTGTGGTCGTTGCCGTAACCGGCCATCAGACCAAGATGCCAGCGGTCAAGACCACTCTGGCTCCACTGCGCCACATCACCGCCCAGTTGAACGGCGTAACGGTTGCTCTGCGTTTTGAGCTGCCCGCTGCCATCACGCCAGTTGTTGTGACCGCCCACGTGACGCATCCACATGCTGGTGACTTTTTGCTCGCCGGTTAACGCGTCGATGAACTGTGTTTCACCCAGGCGATCGTGCAGACGGGTCACAAACAGGGTGTTTGCCGCCGCCAGGTTTGCGGTGTAGCTGCCGCCTTCCGGACGCAGATCCGGCGTTTCTTTATCACCCGGATCCGTGCCCGGGTCCGTTTTGCTGCTGTTTAGATACCAGTTACTGCTGTTTTCACCGGTACCGCGGTTCAGGGTGTAGTCATACGCCCCGGCAACAATACGGCCTTTCTGGGTGAAATCACCGTCGGACGCCCCCTCAACGGTAATAACTTCAATACCGTTGATGGTCGCCGCCCCTTTGCCCCCGGCATTCGTCACCGTGACATACGTGTTGCCGGAGGTGTCACCTTCCACAACCAGCTTATCGGTGACAGATTTATCGTCGCCAAGCGCGGTGTTAAGTGACAGCAGCCCATCGTTGCCCGCATAGTTACCCTTAATCACCAGTTGGTTACCGGCTTGTTGACCGGACACACCGGTGGCCATCGTACCGTTGTTGGTGACGTTTCCACCCACCGTAAAGGTGTGCGTACCTATACTCTCAGCGGTGCCAACCTGAAGCAGACCAGCGTTGTTGATATCACCTGCCACGCCGCCAAACCCGGATAACGTTCCCTGTTCTGCGATATTGACCTGCTTGCTGCTCAGCACCACTGAAGCAATCTCGCTGCCCAGCTGCAGGCCCCCCTGCTCAATGTGTGTGGCACCGGTCCACTCGGCATTCTCGCCCACGGTGATGGTGCCACTGCCGAGCTTGGTAACGCTGCCCGCACCGGAAACAATGTTGTTCAGGTCCCAGCTACTGGCGCTGTTGAGCACCAGGGAACCGGCGTTTTTCACCGCCGCATCGCCCAGATGTTCAGCCACGGACGCGGTAAGCTGCGATCCACCATCAATGTCAAAGGTTCCGGTAAACTCGCTGTTGTTACCGGCCAGCACCACATCGCTGTCGGTCAGTTCGACACTGCCGTTATCGCTGATGGCGTTGTACAGCACGCCTGCGGCATTACTTAACGCCAGCGTACCGGCCGCCACGATGTCACCAGTACCGAGGCCCAGCGTAGAGTTCAGCAACGCCGTGGCCCCTTCGGCAATCGTGGTTTTCGCGGTCATAGTGCTGTTTTCACCCGTGACAGTCAGCGTTCCTCCGTTCAGGTTGAGCGCGCCGCTACCTGTTAAGGTGCCGTTCGCCTCACCGCCATCCGCAATCGTCAGGCTGCCACCATGGATATTCAGCAAAGAATCGACAGCGGCCGTCAGTTTACCGACCGTCTGGCTGTAGCCGTTCATATCAAAACCAGTGTCAGATGCCAGACGCAGTTCGCTGGTCTGCCCCAGCACGTCGTTGTTATTCATCAGCAGGTTGCCGCTACGCACATCGGTGATGCCGGTGTAGTCGTTATCCATATTGGAAAGTGACACGGTCTGGCCTTTGGCGCTGTCGAATGCCAGGTCGCCGGTGCCAGTGACGCGGGCGCTGAGGTCAGCGGCATTACCTGTTTTATCGTTGGCATCCAGCACCAGCGCGTTACTGCCGGACGCTAGCAGTTCAACCTGCGTCAGCCCGTAGCTGATATACAACCCGTCGTCGTTTTCTCCACCGGTCAGGCGGTAGTCATAAGTGCCTTTGGCCACCACTTCATCATTCTGCTCGATGTCGGCCACCACGCCATCGCTGATGACGTTGCCGTCTTTGTCGGTTAACGTCAGGTTGCCCGCGCCACCCTGCACAGCGGAGTCAGAGGTGGCCAGTTTGATCAACTCCTGTGCGTCGTCCTGCTCAAGCAGGGAGAGCGTCGTATCCGCCTGTGGACGATCATTGCTGACGCTGCCGGTATCCACCTGAACGGTCCCGCGACCACTCAGATCCATTTTACCCGCATGGATCGTACCATCCGCTTGCGTTTTGCCCGGCGTAACACCGTCGAAACTCACCGTGCCCCCGTTAAACGCCAGCCCGCCGATATTCTGTTCGCCCTTGCCGACATGCGTGAGGCTGCCTTCACCCGCGCTCAGCGTCGCTTTAGCCAGGGCCTGAGTATTTAACCCGGCCAGTTCAAGGGTGCTGTTTTGCAGCGCAAGCGTGCCCTGGAAACCGTCTGCGGCATTGTTGGCGGTAAAATCAAACGCCTTGCCGGACGCATCCACAGACACGGTCCCGGTTCCCGAGAGGTGGCTGTTGAACGCCATATCGCCGGTCGCGTTCAGTTGCAGCGTACTGTTCGTATCAATGCTGTAACCCGTATTCGCTGCATCATCTTTTGCGTCACCCAGGACGAAGTCGACGTTATTGACGGTAAACACGGAGTTGCTGGTCAGATCGATATGCTCCATGCCGGTAATGGCGTCGGCACTGTTCAGAGTGTACTGTGCGTTCTGCAACCGGAGCGTGTCTTCACCTTCTCCACCATTCAGGCTGGTGAAGAGCGAGGTTTCCGTCGCCTTGATGTCTTTCAGCAAGAAGAGATCGCTGCCGTTACCGGTGGTGATATCGGTTGCCGTACTGCCGGACTCCAGCGTGACGGTGTTATCGCCACTCAGTAAATTTACCATCCCGGTGATGCTGGCTTCCGCGGCATTGGTAAAGGCAATGCCCTTCCCTTTAACGATTTCCAGCGCTTTTTGCGAAGCATCCAGCGCGCGGATCACCCCTTTATTAAGGAAGCTTTCCAGAGAGCCGTTATCTGCATCGACCACCGCATGCGAAGTGGAAACTGACGTCAGCTCGCCCGACTGTTCAATATTTTTCGTGGTCCCGCCGACAACCAGCGCCTCTGCGCCATCGCTGTCCAGCACGTTGACGCTGGCACCGGTTTTCAGGTCTGCGGAGGAATTGGTGACGATCCCTTTACCACCCGCCTGCTGGACGTTGATGACCAGATCGCGCGAGTCGGACATATCCAGGGTCTGATCGGTTTGCGAACCGTCCATACTTTCAAACAGGATACCTGTGCCGCTGCCAGTGACGTTGATGGTGCCAGAGTTGATCCGATCCATGGAAGCCCCGGTATGCACACCAACGCCGTTTCCGACGGTAATGTGGGTCTCTTTGAGTTGAATACCGGCAAGGTTGGCCTGGTTTTCAATGGCGTTACCGCTGCCGCCCGCGGCCATCGTGATGGTTGCGCCATCAACGACCAGCCCTTTCGCCCCGCTTGCCAACAGAATGGCGTGCGCCGTGCCGTCAGCGGAAGTTTGCCCTTCACCGGTCAGGTTAAGCGTTGCGTCGCTCTCGACCAGATACGCCGCGGTGCCATCGGTTGCAGAAACGGTCGCGCTATTGTTCACCACGGAATCTGCGCCCTGAATATTGACCGCCACGCCATTCACCTGAATATCGCCGTCGTTGTTCAGCGTACCGCCGGAAATCAGCACTCCGGTACTGTCCGACTGATCAAAATCAATAGTGCCTTTATGGTTCAGCGTACCACCATTACGAGCGATATAGCCGAAAGCGCCGTCAGCGGTGTTGGCCGTTTCAAGGGTGGCATAGCTGGTTAATACCGACTCACCTTTTTTGGCTTCAACGACTTCACCATCCAGGCCATAGTAGTTTCCGTCAACAATGCCCGCCGTTGTGCCCTTACCGGCGACTTTAACAATATCGGCATCCGCCGTGATTGTCCCCGTAGCACCGCCTTCAATACGAACGCCAGTTGAGCCTTCACCCATAATGCTTAACGCCAGCTTGCCGGAGTTAAAACTGCTACCTGCATCCGTCGTAAGGATAATGGTGGAGTTATCACCCGTTGCATTCATTTGTGACTTATTGGTACTAGAACCATCAAACGCAGCGCCGCCATCGACGCGATAAAGTGTCGAATCTGTCGTCGAAACCGTTTGATTACTCGTGGCATTATCGATAATTGACGATCCGGCACCGTAGATGTAATACCCCGTCTGGTGACTCCCTTCATTGAAGGTCACCGTTCCGTCATCCACCAGGGTGATGGTGCCTTTATCACGCGCCTGAACACCGATGGCATAATCGCCATTGAGATTGACGTCGCCTGATACCACGGCGAGGGCATCCTCACCACTCGCCCGGATACCGTAGTTCGCGTAATGCGTCCCCTCATCTACACCGGAGTTGACGTTAATGACACCCGCGTGCGTGATTTTTCCTCCGGCTTCCACATCAATACCGATACTGTTTTGCCCGTTTTGATTGATTACGCCGTTGTTCACGACCCGGTTTTCACCGGTACCTGATTTTACGTTGATCCCCACGTTCGCAATCGAGGATTCGCCGGGCAGATCGCCGTTGATCTCTATCGTGCCATTTTGATTTAACGTCGCGGTATTTTTAACAACGATGGCTGTTGCGTTCGTTGTCTGAGAACCAATTACAATTTTTGAGGCCCTATCGCCGTTATACGTCGCACTGCCTGATAACAGAACACCGATGGAGTCTCCCGAAATACGAAGATCGTTAGTCGCATCCGTCCCCTCACGTTGAGCCTCCCGGCCGATGTACAACATGCCGTTATGGTTAAATGTTGATTGCTGGCCGGCCTCAACACCTGTTGTGACCGGTGTGCCAGTGGTATTCGTCTGCGCGATTGATGCGACATTTATCGTGCCGTCATTTGTCAGCACCGCAGACGAAGAGAGTAGGACACCTTTATTACTGTATTGAGAAGAGCTCGTTGCCAGGTTAATCACGCCAGTGGCATTGTTATTAACAGTGGATGTGCCGTTTGCCAGGATAGCCGTGTGCTGGCCTGCTGCGACTAATGCTGCGCTCGAACCCAATTTTTCAGCCATGTCAGGGTTAGTCCCTGCATCAACAACCCCGTTGTTCTCAAATACAGAACCACTGTGAACGGCGACGACATAGGCCCCACGAAGCGTATTGTTATTCGACCCTAGTGTGCCCTCATTGATTAAGGTTGCACCATTTTCCAGGTTAACCAGCGATGCATCAGACCAAAAAAGTTGCAGATTAGCGTCTTTATCAATGTTAATAACGGCATCTTTGCCGGTTCCGTGGATGTAGGAGACGGTATCACGATTAACCGTTCCTCTAACTGCATCATCAGACGCAATCCCATCCTCATTCGCATAAATAGGGATAGACCCGGTAGTTCGCGCCAAATTCAGTTCAGCGTTGTACTCTGCACTGGTCATTGAGAGCTCACCTTTTTCAATCGCTGCGATTAACGCAGCGTTGTAAGCTTTAAACTCCTCCACATTTGTCACATTTTGTGGCCCAAGTTTGCTGGTGAACTCACCTGTAAATTCGTCAATCACTGGGTACGCAATAGCCGTGCCACCACTGTGATTGTTGTAATCATTACCTAACTGGGCTATTGTTTTAGAATGGTAATTAAGCTCTGCTTTGTCACCAGACTCACTGGAAACATTAAAAACTGATGCTTTATTTATGCTACTCGTATTTGAACTTTTGAAAACAGCGCTAAATAAGTTTTCCCTATCATTAATCCAGTTGGCATCCTGACTTCCAACATTGACATCAAGAGTGGCTCCACTATTAACGTTGTATAGATTACGATCTATATACTGGCCGTTAGCACCCACGGCATTTGAAATCGTAACATTAAAGTCGGCGAGAGAGTTAATGACCATCGCATCATTATCGTAGACCGCTATTGATGTCGTATTCCCGGTAACTGGATCTATAAAGTCAATTACTTTGCTTTGCGAGCCGATGTTAAATATGTTGTTATTCTTAACATACTCACTATTAGTACCTAGAAGACCTTTATCATAAGCCTCACCCAGAGTCATATTGGTGTAACCACTATTACCATACGAAACATTCGAAAAGCTACCTGACAATGTATTATCCCGTCCACTCACTGTTATCTCTATGGCATCTTGTGGGGTCATGGAGTCTACTACATAATCTGTTGCCTGTGATTTCGCTGGAAAAAGTGCAAGCATTAATAAAGCGACAGGTGCCATTCGAAAAACATATGCATTCTGGAATTCTGCGCTGTATTGTTCTTCCGTAATAAGCGAAGAACTGCTTGATTGTACGTTTCCACGTGCCAGTTCGGAAACAACAACGGCACACGAGCGGGCTACGCTCCAGATAACCTTAAATACTTTGTTCATCATCTCACTCGCTTTTAACAGCCCATTTTCTTTCGCGATTACTTCACAGGTGAATTTGGGCCAAAATTATCAGTGCCTGATTTTTAGCTCAGGCGTTTCGTGAGTGATTTTACTTGCCGCCCCTCTTCTAGGGTATATATAATGAATAATGCGTTATTTATAGATACATCATCTATAAAAATAAACATTTAAAGATTATTGTGCTGAATTTTAAATGGTGTTACACGACATTTTATTGGTTAGCGGAAGTATACATTCTGGTGAGTACATATTATCGATATATATTTTCAGCATGTCGTTAACTAATAGCTTCATGATTAAAAAGCTCCAGGGGGGATTACCACCCTGGAAAAACTTTTTTGAGAGTAATCCTATTTATTAAACCTGTAAACAAAGAAGTGCAGGTTGGCGGTGTTTTTAAGATTATACCTCTTTGCTATGGCGAGTGTATTTCTCAAAAAGTTTTTATAACTTACGCCTGATTTTTTTGCAGCCAAGAAAATACTCTCTGAAAGTTTTAGTGATTGAATTGTTTTAACTTCACATTGGCTCATTCCTTTGAAGTCCTTGAAAAATTCAATTTTTTCAATTACATTACTCACCGATTTTAGTTTAGCTATCGTTATAAGGTGTCGCCATTTGTTTAAATCATCATACACAGATAAATCAATTTGAGATGAGATAACCTTAGAGATCCATAACCCGCGAGAGATCAAAATCGTTCGAATTTCATCCTCTTTGGAAAAGTGATATAGGGTGTCATTCAGTTCTCCAAGCGAGTTAAATGAATCGACATCAATGAAACATATTCTATTTTCACAACAAATTTGTTTCATTAAAGCGAAAATAGACTGACGAAGAAAAGTATCATGCGTGATGACCATGAATGTTTGCCTATCCATCATGAGTAAATCCTGATAATGCCCTTCATGATGTTCTCAAAATTAATTGACAGAACCTTCACGAAGAGCCTCGTTACTGGGAGGGTTTGAGACGAAAATAATAATACAACAACACCTTACCCAGGAATCTATAGAAGTAATGTCATGTCATATAGGTAGATATTCTGATAAAGCAATAGAAGAAATAGTTTTATAAAATATCTAACTGCAAAATGCGTATGCGTGATAGAGCACAATGTCAAAACGTGAAATATCAGCTAAAATAGAGAGGAACAATCATATGCAGATGAATACACATATGCTTTACCAAATTTACAACGAAGTAACATTCAGAACTGATGATGGTGTCCTTGCCAGTCTTTCATCACCCGAAAATTCGGTTGTACTTTCCATCACGGCGAATCGTATTTTTTCGTTCCTGCTTGAGCAACGAGGCAAGGTCGTTTCCCGTGAGGATCTTTTAGTTAATGTTTGGGATAAGAATGGGTTTCAGGCCTCGAATAACTCTCTGAGCCAGTACATTTCATTTATACGAAGAGGACTCCACGATCTGGGCTGTAATCAGGAAGTCATTCAGACTATACCCCGGGTGGGCTTCTTGGTTCCTGATGACTCTATATCTATCAGAGAGACTGATAACTACCGTGAAATCAATTCATTAAATGTTCAGTCAACGGTGCAAATTAAAAAAACGCAAGTATCGGCAAAAATCTGGATTTTTGTAATGATTTTGTTGCTGAGTTCACTGGTTATAGCCTTTTACCCATCACAAAATGGTGCTTCTGATATGATTTCAGCTATAAAGACTTGGAAACTCGGTAAGATTGATCAGTGCCCTGTGTATACTTTTTATAACAACTCCCCAGAAATGATGTCCGTCAAACTCGAAAAAGCCAGATTGTTAACAAACACTTACCTTCCGTGCATTCAGGGTGCGACCTACTTCTTCCAGCCTGACGATCTATACACCTACGGTGAAAAAGGACGCGTATTTTTGTCCCGCTGCACCTGGAATAACAAAGAAAAAACTAAATTTGCAGGTTGCAAGGATATCTATATCCATGAAAATTAATAAGAAAAAAACACTGATAAGCGTCTCAGCAATTGCGTTTGTTTCAGCAATTGCTGTTCGCGCGACAGGAATCGCTGACTGGGCACCCAATAATGGGATAAGCATCAACTGTGTATCGACGATCTCGATGCCAGAATTACCTCATGGGGTGAAATTCAATGGCAGTGTATACGTTCAGATTTATAAAGACGGATCCGGTGAGGTTGATTTTTCTGGTGTCGTTACGGAAACAGGAGAGCATGGCGTTGGGAAAAGTAGCGTCCAGCGTACCATTGCGTTTGAATACGTGATGCTAGATTCTGGCACCGTAAGGCTTTCTGAAGCACGACTGAGAAAGAAATCAGCTGACACAATGCCTGATGATTTTTTTACTAAAGCCATCTACGATAGCTCTGAACCAGAGAAACGAATGCATGTATCAAAACTTCAAAATGCATATCTGATAGGCAACATTTTTTCACCATCACTTTTATGTGTCAGTAAATCCTAATACCATTTCAACGCCGCCACGCATATGCCCCAATTTAGCCTCAGCTACCTCGTTTGGACATTGCAAACGAGATAGCCCTGTCCGTACAGGGCGGCACAGATCATGGGACGTCCAATGAGGTATATCAAGCATTTGACCACTTTCATGTAAACGCAATGAGTTTTCAGTTAGATACTTCTGTTGGATTCCCTTCTTAGTAGCCTATGAAGGGAATAGTTTGTAGGATCTGAATTTATTTGAGAACGGGAACATGACACTCAGCTATGCCATGCTAAATAAGTACGCCAGTAAGTACGCCAGTAAGTACGCGGGAGAGAAAACAGTAAGATTATATGCAAATAATAAACTGTAACCTATTGATTTAAATGGCACGATAATAGGAGTCGAACCTACGACCTTCGCATTACGAAAGCGAGCCAACTCCATAATGAGTACATATTGACCCTGACCCCTTCGTGAAGCACACCGCCCTACAGTTTCTCCAGAATTAAACACGCTTCACGATTAAGCGTAATGAACTCCTGCCAGCTATATTGCTGTTGGTAGTTAAGCTGATACTGCTTTTCTACCTGGCAAATAAGCGGACGTGTTTCATAAATCGCGCACAGCTTTGTCTCCATCTGATAGTGACGACAAATGCCGTCACCGCGATCAAGAAACTGCGTTTCACTGGCGCGATCGACGTGGCGACAACAAGCGCCACACTGGTTACAGGGAAACGCGGGCGTGAGCGTCATAGCTTACTTAACCAGCTACGTACAGAGCGGGTATTCCCTGCTTCAAACGGTAGCGCAATATTTCGGCGCTCAACCTCTGCACGCAGCAACAAACCACGCTCAATTTCACTGTTCACCGCGTTAAGATGCAGCGAGAAACGCGATAACGCTGACGTATCAATAGCAAACTCTAACGCCGAAAGCTCCAGTAGATAACGATCGAGTTCAGCATTCACCTGTTGATAATACTCTAGTGCTTTCTGATACTTATCTTTAAACGTATCCAGAAACGCCCAGACCTTTTTCATCAATGCGCTGTGTTCCAGGAAGTAGTTCATTACCAGCGTCAGAATACCTGTCGCCAGCGCACCGCAGAAAGCGGCCAGTTCCGGACCAAAAGGAAAGACGAGCATCTTGGCTAAAGCTTCGTTAACCACCACACCAGCAGCCACGGCCACACCCGCAGCCACCAGCTTGCTTACCGCTTTAGCGAGCTGCCCCGGCGCTAAGCCTTCAGGGTTAAAGACCATAACTTTAAAGGCCTGTACCAAATTGTTCCACATCTCACGAATCAGGCGCACCATCATCTTCTTAGTCGTAAAGAAGATATTGAAGAGCGTCGTCGTAATGCTGGAGAGCACGCCACCGATGGCTCCGTCTTTAAAGGACGTCAGGAAAGTGCTGAATTTACCCTGCACTCGCTGCCAGACTGCGCGTAATGCCTCCGCCGCATCTTGCAGGAAGTCTCCGGCATCGAATGAATGACGATGCTTCTCAAACATCACGGGAATACGCGCGCGGAACTCAAACCAGGTCTCTGCCAGAATCAGTCCCAACATCTGCCGCGTTCCCATGCGAAACGCATTGTTCATTGTGGCGGTGGCGACATTCTTCGCAAACTTACTGCTGGTATAATATTCCTGATTGATCGTACTGTTGTATTTTACCCGCGCCTTTTTGTCGGCCTCTTTCATCCGTTCAAAATCGGCGGCGGCTTTATTTTCCAGCTTATTCAGCTGTTTTTGCTCTTGCTCGGAAAGCGTTGGTTGGCTGCGTAAACGGGCAATTTCCTGCGTGGTCACAGCATGCTGTTCTTGTAGCGTTTGCACGAAGGCATCCATCGTTTTCGCCTTCTTCGCCTTATTCAGCGACTCATTCGTGAAGGTCAGATTTGATGAATCATTAGCCAGATCGGCACCATCACATTCGGCAAGGATACGCCCGGGATCGTTGTGAATTTCATGGGCGGCAATAATATGGTCGAGGTTCTTTTTATCATTAGCCGCAAATTTCTCACCGGTGTAGGTATCGGTCAACGTACCGGCCTCGTGCGCCTTTTTTCCCGCCCGGTTGGTGGCAATGTAGTTTTCGTGGCTATGGTAATGATGAGAATCATACCCTTCACGTTGCTCGTACCGTTGACGCTCGGCATCGGTGGCATACACTCCCTCGCGAGCGTTATGAATGGTATTCACATCGCCGCCGTGTTTATCCTCCAGCAAGAGAAAATCCAACCCAAAAGAGGTGGTCAGACTCTTAACCACCGTCTGATGTAACTCTTCACCCCAGTCAAACCTGGCTGTGTTCATTGTGCTCGCCCATAGCAATGCCGGGCAGATTCGCCCGGCGCGTCGATTAAATACGAGAAGAAAATGCGTCAAACTCAGAAGCAGAAACCGCCAGTTTTTCGTCCAGAATCTCTTTGTTCAGCAGGTTCATACCGTTGCTGTCGGTCTGCAGTTGGATCACGCCATCTTCGATAACGGCTTCACCGTTTTCCTGCGTCACCGGCTTGAACAGCGGCGTGGTGATCACGTCGGTCATGATGGCGGCTAATTCATAACCATGGTCGATAATCGCCATGATCTCTTCCGACTCACTAATCTCGGTGGTTATATTCTTCTCATGACGTTCAACAATGATGGCATGCATCGCTTTCAGCGGTTCAAAGTAGTGTTGAACAAAGACGCTATGCATACGGGTTATTGATTCATAAATGCTATTTACATACTGCTGCACCTTCGTCAGCTGCGCTTCAGCCGCATTCATTTTTTCCACCGCAGCTGTCACTTCACGGGAGCTTTGATAAGCATTGTTAAGCGCCTTTTCGGCATGGCTATCGTAAGCCCAGCCTGCGATAGCAATCAACGGAGCCACTACCGCGCCGCCAAGTACCATCGCACCGCCCGCCATTCCCCAGCCGCCTGCGGCCAGAGAACCGCCGCCAATAGCCGCCATTGTGGCGTTATACGCCGCCGCACCAGACAGGGCGGCAATCGGCGTACCGGTAGACGCTGCGGCAAACGCCATCACGCCGCTGTACACGGCAAAACCAGCGGCAGCACCGGACACCCCGGCACCGACGACCGTCGTCAGATATTCCGTGGCGGAAATCGCCAGACTCTGAATTTTATTGATGTTGTGCTGCGGTACTTTCAGACGAAGATCTTTATGCCCATCCTTAGCCATACGCGCCAACAGATCGTCGGCAATCGTTTTAAATTCATTGAAATCTTTACCGATCTTCAGTTCTTTTTCACCCAGCTCGGCCAGTTTTTTCGACGTTGTTTCATTCGCCAGATCAAAGCTCTCTTTATGCTTATCAAAGCGACGTTGCGCGCGATCTAAAACATCGTCGGCTTCTGATTTTTTCTGGTAGCCATCATAAGCTTTTTTGCCACCAAACGCCGTTGCCGCTGCCGCGACGCCCAGAATAATGAAAGGTAACGCCATAAATAAAAATCTCCTGTGCAATAAGTCGTTGTTACCCGCTACGCATCACATTCCAGAACAGGAACAGAGTCGCGATCGCCAGTGATGTAGTTATGCAGTATGTTGATGACCGTTGTTTTCAACCATTCAGGTTCCAGAATTTCTATATTCGGTAACCAGAATAGAATTAATGGAATAATTTGATTCTGATGTGCTGCCTTGCAAAGCAAAGTCACGCCATCATTCTCTTCACGCACTAATTCTTGCTGAGGCAGTAAATCTCGTCTTGCGAAGTAGCCAGCAATGCTGTGTTTAATACGCACCCGCACCTCAAACGTCTCTTCACTTACCCAAGGATCGCGATGCTCATCAATTAATGACAGTGTGGGTGTATCGACCGTAAAATGCTCTTTCCGGATATCCAACCACCGAATTTTACTTAACGAAAAAGACTTTAGCTTTCCGTCCTCGGTCGCCTGCAGATACCAAATATTTTTCTGGTTAACTAATTTATAAGGGTGAACGGTGCGCGTTTTGTCTTTATATAAAATATGACAGACACTGTTTTTCTGAATCGCTTTTTCTAATAAGTTAAAATACTTTCGCAAATCATTTCTGACTGAATGTTCAGGGCGACCAAACTGAACTCTAACATGCTGTTCTACCGCTCGTTTTTCTAAGCTAAGCCAAAAATCCTCATCTCTATCAGGAAAAACCGCGTCGGCGTCCAGCAGCTTTGCCAGTGGGTCATGAAGGGCATAGGCGCTATTATTCTGCGCGCGAATCGGTATCAATCGATACTCTCCTCCACCACACCCCTCAATAAAGGAGGAAAGCATATTAAGATCACGATAGACCGTTCGTTCAGTGATATTAAATTTCTTCATCAACTGATAGCGATTCACTACGCCACAAGTTTGCAGCTCTATTAGGATATCGACTAAACGTTCTGCTGAGCAACTCCTTGCTGAATCAGCCATAAGCACCTACTTTTCTGTTTTCCTGACATGAATTATATATAAAATGCTGACATATCCTGTCAGTGTATCGGCACGCTGATCATTTTTTTTAGAGAAATCGACAATTTATTTGACCATTAGTCGCATTGGACAATTTTTAGGGACAAAAAGCGCTCCTCATCAGGAGTAAATGCCAGAGACATGGCGGCCAAAAGACCACCTACATACATCCTCATCAAACTGGCTAACGGCTATCTCTTCCACTAAGCCAAATTCAACGTTGAGTTTGCAAAGGTGGATTGTCAGGAGAGTTTCTTAATGATGGCCAGTATCGTGGTATGAACGCCGGTATTTGGTTTCTTCACGCTGAGTAAAAAAACATCATCTGCAGAAGGATGTGGACGCGCTGGCAGCTGTTAGTGCTGCTGACTGAGTCGTTGAAACACGAGCTAATTCGTTGTACAACCGGGCTTACCCATTGATTTCATAGTGACAAGGGGCTAATTTGTATCTCATTAAACATGATTATGACCCTCATTAAAGCCAGACTATGAACATCAGCGAAAAAACATATCATCAATTGAAGGCCAAAATCATCGCCAATGAGTTGGTGGGGGCTATCTCAGAAAATGAGCTATGTCAGGAACTTAATGTCAGCCGTACGCCGCTGCGCGAAGCTTTGTTTCGCCTGATGACTGAAGGCTGGATTGAGCCTTCCAAAAATAAAACGAAAACCATTAAACCCATTACGCTCAGTGAAATACGTGATATTTTCCAGATCCGAAAAGACATTGAAATTATGGTATTGAATTTGTCATGGGAGAACCAGGACCCGCAACGCTACCAGACAATTAAAGATAAAATTGAAGTCGGTTTTCATGATTCGAATGTGTCTTTATTACTCGAAGCTGATAACGAGCTACATGAACAAATGCTATCCGATTGCCACAACGCTATTGTGACTAAAACGCTGACCTTCATGTATGACCGGTTACGCATGCTGCGTTCAGACAAAATGAAAAATGATTCAATTATTGATTCATCCAAAGAACATTTGAAAATTTGCGCCGGTATTATTGCCCGCGATATAGAACAAACCCGTGAGGCCATTGCCCATCACGTCAACAACTCCTACAACCGCCTGTTCTCCAGCTTTAAATAGGCTATGCATATAACATGACCGGTATTTCTACCGGTCATGTGGAAAGTTAAAAATTAGTAGAGTTGTCGGTACAACGCCTTAATCTCTTCAATGCAAGTATCTCGAGGGTTTCCACCTGTACAGACGTCCGCCATTGCCGCGGCTGCCAGAGCATCGATATCTTCATATTTCATGCCGATATCGCGCAGTCGGGCGGGAATATTTACGTCGCGGTTAAGCTGTGCCACGGCTTCAACGGCCGCCTGACGCGCCTCTTCGATCGGCATCACCATGGCCTGAGTATTGCCCAAAGCCTGTGCAATTTGGCGATATTTGTCTCCTGTAAACTCGGCGTTGTATGCCATGATATGCGGCAATAGCACTGCATTGGCGACGCCGTGTGGCGTACCATAGAATGCACCCAGAGGATGGGCCATCCCATGCACCAGGCCCAATCCGACATTAGAAAAGCCCATCCCGGCAATATACTGCCCCACCGCCATGCCTTCAGCGTCCTGGGCGACTCCCTGTATCGAACCGCGTAGCGAACGCCCTATCATCTCAATCGCCTTTAAATGAAGCGTATCGGTTAATTCCCATGCCCCTTTCGTAATATATCCTTCGATTGCATGAGTCAGTGCGTCAACACCGGTTGCCGCTTTTAAACTGGGCGGCATGCTGGCCATCATGTCAGCATCAATAATGGCAACGACCGGAATAGCATGAGGATCGTAGCAAACGAACTTACGTCGGTTCTCTACATCGGTAATCACATAGTTAATAGTCACCTCAGCTGCCGTACCCGCGGTCGTTGGAATGGCAATCATCGGTACAGCGGCATTTTTAGTGTCAGCCCCACCTTCGAGGCTGCGGACATCGGCAAACTCAGGGTTGTTAATGATTATCCCTACCGCTTTGCACGTATCCTGCGGTGAACCGCCACCAATAGCGACCAGGTAATCTGCCCCCGCCTGACGAAATGCCTCAACACCTTGCTGCACGACGTCAATCGTAGGGTTAGGTATGACCTTATCAAAAATTTGGTAAGGCAACCCTGCGCTATCAAGAATATCAAGTACCTTGGTCGCTACATTAAACTGGATAAGATCGTGGTCAGTAACTACCAGCGCTTTTTTGAAACCTCGCTTTTTAACTTCATCAACGATAGCGTTAATTGAACCCAAGCCAAAATATGAGGTTTCATTTAATATCATTCTATAAGACATATTCTATACCTTATAACAGAGAGGTATAACAGCAATACAGCATTGCCGTAGCATAATGTATGCTGTTATTGATTTTTGATTATTGGATACTGAACATTATGTCAATCTGTTGCGATTCCTGACGAGTTAGTTCCCCCGCAAAGCTTCTTGATTTCTCTCCAGAATACTGAAACTTATGAGCCACCGCGGTTTTAATTGTAGTAACAAAATCATTACCAATATTATAAATAGCAGAAAGTCGGCTTATCTCACGCTGTATGCCAGTAAGCTGGGTAAGATCATTTTCATCCCAGGCTTTAATTGCCTGCACAAAAAGTTCTGGACAAATATTATTTAATCCTGAAATAACTCCCGCGCCACCCGCGAGAAGATTTGGGATAAGATATTCATCATAACCGGACAGAACAACAAAATCGTCTCTAACGGACGCGACTTTCTGAATAATTTCGCGAGTATGAGAGAGACAATCAACAGTATCTTTAACACCCACAAAATTGGGAAATTCTGCCGCTAATTGCGCTACCAGTACCGCGTCCAGGTCGCATCCAGTTCGGGCAGGAAAGTTGTATGCGAACCATTTTCCATTCAGGCGCTGCCCCAGACCGCGGTAGTATGCCAATAGTTGGGCCGGCGTTTGTTGAAAATAGTAGTGAGGTAGAATCATCACTGCTTGATACCCGCAATGCCAGGCCTCTTCTGACAGACGTATCATATCCGCCATACAGGTAGCTGAGATATTTGCCACCAGCGGCAGCGATGACATTTTCCGTGCCTCACGGATAAGCATCAGTCGTTCATCCAGCGTTAATGCGGTGAACTCCCCAATACTTCCCATTAGCAATACGACATGAGTCCCAGCCTCTTCCAAACGTCGCAAATGCTGCTGCAGTGCCGATAAATCAATATTTCCTTGTTGATCAAAAGGCGTAATTGATGGGCACCATGCACCGTGAAATTGAGCATGATTTTCAGACATAATATATTCCTGAGAAAATAAAAATTGTTTTATTCAATGACATGGTAAACAACAGTATCAGCCTGTATTTTCTGCCAGTCCCACTGAATACCCAAACCAGGTTCTTCTGGTGGGAAAGCATATCCTTCGCGAATATTCACTTTATTTAGAGTAACACTATCGAGCTGTGGAATATATTCCAACCAACGGCTATTAGTAATGGCGCAACATAATGATATATGCAATTCCATCAAGAAATGCGGACAGACAATTTTATTAAAGCATTCCGCCATATGTGCAACTTTAAGCCATGGTGTAATACCACCAATACGAGCCACATCAACCTGAATAATATCTGCGGCATTATTCTGTAAATACTCTTTGAAGTGCTGGATAGAATAAATGGACTCACCCACCGCGACAGGAATGGTGGTTGACTCACACAATTTTTGATGGGAATCAACATCATGCGCCAGAAACGGCTCTTCAATCCATGAAAGATTAATATGCTCCAACAACGCAGCGCGCTGTTTGGCTTCCGAGAATTTAAACGCCTGGTTGCAATCAGTCATGATCACGTACTCATCACCCACCGCTTCACGTACAGCAGTCAAACGCTCGATATCACGCACCGGACTTTCAGAACCAATTTTGATTTTAGAACCGCAGAATCCCTGCGCCTTAACAGCCAGCGCATCATCAACTAATTCCTGAGTGCTTAAATGCAGCCAGCCCCCTTCGGTGGTGTATAACTTCATGCGCGACTTCGCACCACCTGCGACTTTATACAGCGGCAAATTCATGCGCTTACACTTCAAATCCCATAATGCGGTATCAATGGCTGCCAGTGCCAGAGACGTAATGGCGCCAACCGAGGTCGCGTGAGTTGAGAACAGCAATGATTCCCAGATGCCCTCAATCATCGTAGCATCCTGACCAATCAATTTCGGTAACAGGTGATCTCGTAACAGCGCAACCACAGATGAGCCGCCGGTGCCAATTGTGTAGGTATAGCCCTCACCAATTTCTCCACTCGATGTTGTTAAACGAATAATCGGCGTCTCTTGTGAGACAAAAGACTGAATCGCATCGACACGTTTTACTTTAGGTTTCAAATCAACCATAAAGATTTCGGCTTTAACTATTTTCATTACATCCTCAATATCTGTTAATTTTTTCGCAAAGTTACAAATGATGCTTACTGAATACCAATGCTGGCCAGTTCATCCCACAATTCCTGCGGAATATCCCAGTTAGCCCAGGCAAAATTAGTCAACGCTTGTTCTACGGATTGAACGCCGCAGGTTACGGTGACCACATTTTGGTTTCTTAATGGGAATTGCAGCGCCGCAGCACCAATTGGCACGGCATGTTTTGCGCATAGCGCTTCTATCGCATTGACTTTTTCAATAACCTGCGCTGGCGCGGAACCGTATTCATACAACGCCTTAGATTTATCTTTCGCGACTAAAACTCCGGTAGCGAAAGGTGCGGCAACTGCCACCGAAACATTGTTGCTTTCACATTTAGCAAAGAACGCCTGGCGGTCTGTTTCCAGCAGGTTGTAGCGGTTGGCGAGCATTAAGATATCCGGGGCAGCGTTATCCATCACCTCCATCAGGATTGCCTCTTCATTCGCGCCTGCGCCCCAGGCTTTGATATCACCATTGCGCTTTAGCTCTTCTAAAGCCTTCTGCCCTGACTCGCAGAAGGTTTTAAAATGTTGGCGTTCCAGTTCCGTATTGCCGTAGGTATAAGTGCCGAGATCGTGTACATAGAGAATGTCGATATAACGGGTTCCCAGCCGCTGGATAGAGTTTTCGTATGAGCGCATGATGCCCTCATAGGAGTAATCAGCCTGTCGGTTAAAAGGGTTCTCATCATAAAAAAATTCCCCTGCTTCAAGGCCTGGCTCTTGTTTCCGGGATTGCAGCAGGCGACCAACCTTGGTGGACAAAACATATTCGCTACGCTCCAGTCCACGTAATCCCAGACCTAAACGCAGTTCAGAAAGTCCGCTGCCATAATGTGGTGCAGTATCAAAGTAGCGCCAGCCAACCTGAATTGCCTTATCAACAATGTCCATGGCTTCGTTATTGCTCAGCGTTCTGAATAAATTAGCCAGGCTGGCTGCGCCGAAGGTTAAAGAAGGTACACTAAGCTCTACACTTTTAATTGTATTCTGAGTAATCATAATATTCCCCTGATGTTTATCAGTATTCTTAGTCAACTTTGTTTGCAGTTAATGAGGTCGCTGCTGTTGATTTATTATTAATATTAAAAATCAACTTCAGCACATAAATAATAATCCCGGTCACTACGATAGAAAAAAGACACAAGAGCGCAGGATTCATTCCTTTTAACAGCTCGAACATTTTGTAGAAGATATAAGATATAGCGTGTGAGCCACCATCGATTGATGAGGCCATCATCTCTTTTGGCACATTCAATTGTGCCTTTTCGGCCAAAGCCTGCGACACTACAGCGAGATCCGAACCAAACCACAGGATCCCACACACGATGACAATGCCATTAATTAATCCACGGAACATGTTTCCGTTGCATGCAACCGTACCAAAGACAACAAATATCGGCAGATAAGGAATATCGGCGAATGGCATCATGGTATTAAAAGGCAAAATAGTACTAATCAGAATCGTGAG
This sequence comes from Citrobacter sp. B72, assembly GCF_016894305.1. Taxonomy (NCBI): domain Bacteria; kingdom Pseudomonadati; phylum Pseudomonadota; class Gammaproteobacteria; order Enterobacterales; family Enterobacteriaceae; genus Citrobacter; species Citrobacter sp. B72. The sequence goes on along the minus strand of NZ_CP069801.1, from coordinate 2,213,758 downwards.
TGGCACCATCAAAATACCTACAGACAATACCGCAGGATTTTTAAAAGCAATTTCACCGCTGATACCAAAATAAAGTGACTTTGTTGGAAAACGTTTCTTTACCCATTCAGAAGCAATTTCAGTAATCGGTACCAGACCACTGACCAGCACTCCCGCCATCGTCGGTAATAACACCATGACCGCAGCAAAATTCATTCCACTCTTAATAATATCGCTGAACGGTAGCGCGCCAAGCATACCGATGATCACCCCCAGAATGGCCCCCATCGCTAACGGACTACCAAAAAACCCTAGTTTGGCTTCAATTTTGCTGAGATTAAGGTCAATTTTGTTAATCAACGGAATGCGATCAATTACACGGTCCATTAAAAATGCCAGCGGGGCCCATGCGACGATCTCCGCCTGAGTAATGGTCACGTTTGGCGTGTCACAGAATTTCTGCACATGTGGGGCAATGTAATCGGCGATTTTTAGCGTAATAATAAATGTGATCCAACTTGCAAAAATCCCCATCCAAAATGAACCCGTCACCTGTTCAACGATGATTCCGGCAAATACAAAGTGCCAGTAATTCCAAAAATCAACGTTAAGGGTTTTGGTGGTATTGGTTGAAATCATCAACAAATTAGTGGCAAAACATAACGCATAAACAATCGGCAGAGAAAGCGCAGCCAGACTGAAGGCGCTAATTAACGGCCAGCCCAGATCCAATACTTCATAATGAAGATTGAGGTTTTTTACCATCGCTTCTGTCGAGCTGCTAAGTGATGTCACCATAAAACCGATCAGCAACGAAAGACCGAGAAACCCAATACCTACCGTCATTGCATTTTTCGCCGCATCGGCAAGTTTCGCGCCAAATAGCACGGCAAATAAAAACATAATCATTGGAATGACCACTGCCGGGCCAAATCCGAGGATATATTGAACGACTTCCATAAGTGCCCCCCTGTTACTTTAATGAGTAAACCTTCTCTGCCACGCGATAAAAAAAGTTATCGCTGGAAAGAGCCTGGTGAGATTGCAGGTAGTTCTGGTAAAGCCCTAAAGTGTCGGCATACGGTAATGCCAGTAGAGAAACAGGCCAGTCGGATCCATACATCACTCGCTCATCACCAAATGCGGCAAAAACCGAGCTAAAATAAGGTTCAAGCTCCTGGCTCGCCTGCCCAGGTCCCGTCCAGCGGGCATAATCTGCTTCCGTGACCAGGCCTGATAGTTTGCAAAAAACATTGCTGTAAGCCTCACCAATCAACATTAACTGTTCACGCCAGCGGGTAATTTCTCCGTCGCGAACTGCGGGTTTTGCCGCATGTTCGATAACAAAGGTCACTTCCGGACAAGCAGAGATAAGCTGGCTTGCCGCCTCCAGCTGTTGGTGCGTAACCAGCAGTTCATACACCAGCCCCTGCTCTCCAACGCAACGTACCCCCTGGATAAATTGCGGGGTCACTAAATGGCTCTCAGGCAAGCCCTGAGACATATAGCGGATCCCTTTCAGATAGCGGGATTTTCTCTGCAGTCTCTGCAAATCCTCTGCGATCCCAGCCCCGCGGTTTATATCCACCCATCCCACAACACCTTTTACTTCATCGTGATGCTCAGCTATTTCCAGCAGCCATTCGGTCTCCTCAATTGAAGGGATGGCTTGTACTAAAATGGCGCCTTCGATGTGGTTTTCAGCCAATACGGCCTGCAAATCGTCAATAAGAAAATCACGGCGAATTGCCGCCAGATCGTCTGTGATCCAGGCAAAATGCTCTCCCTGGCAATGCCAAACATGGTTATGGGTATCAATCACTTTCATACTCACCCTCCTGTATTTTAATTGTATACAATGAGAATACAATAAAAGTCTGTGGTTAAAAGGCAACCACGGAATGCACTATCTGAGTACGGGATCACAATTTTCACGGTTTATCTGTAGGCTAAAAAAGGGACGTAAAAGCCTATAACCGCCGTAGAATCCGATGTCACTGAGCTGAACTATTGCATGTGGTTAATGTGGTGGACGCTTGTGCGTCCCGCTGAAGTTACAGAAGCAGAATGAGCAGAGAAGAGCGATAGATGGGTAAGTACGAACTAAAATCTAAACGTTTCGTAAGTTACGATGTATTGATACGTTAACATTAATAAATAACGGTTATTTTATTGAAACCCAAAATTACGACGAGAGTTTAATACACGCCCCAACTTTGAGCCTTGCGCGCTAAACCGTGACTTAGCAGTACCCCCACGTTTCAGTTTTGTAACATCCACCAGCAAATTAGCGATACCCCCACATAATTCACACATCCCTCCGGTTGATGAAACGAAGCAGTTAGGTTAATCAGATTGAGGCGCGCGGAAGCCAGGGGCTGTCTACCCGCACGGTATCCCGGTGATCGAGCCCCTGGATAAGATGCAGCGCGCTAAGACGCCCGATTTCATAGTGCGGCAGCTGTACCGTTGAGAGCGGCGGCAAAAATAGCTCGCCGGTGCCCACCATATTGTCATAGCCCAGCACAGCGACGTCCTGCGGAATGCGCAGCCCTCGCCCCAGCAAGAGCTGGTAGATAACAAAAGCCACGCGGTCGTTACCGCACACCACCGCATCGAACATCGGGCGCGCGCCGCTCAGGTAATGCCCGGCAATCTCCGCCGCATCAATATGGTGGCGCTCGCCCGGCGGAAGATAGTGGTGGAACATTGCATCAGGGTCGACACCCGCTTCACGACAAGCCCTCTCCATTCCCGCCCGACGGCGATCGGTCGCCACAATTCCTTTCGGTAGGTGGATACACAGCAGTCGGCGATAGCCTGCGGCCAACAGAGCTTTCACGCCAAGATATTGCCCTTGTTCATCATCGGGAATATAGGTGGGGAAAGGGCCGCTTGTGCTTTCACAGTTCGCCAGCACGCAGCGATACTTATGCAGCTTTTCCGGTACCGGTACCTGGCGCAGTCCCATCGCGGTGTAGATAATACCGTCCGGGCGATGCGCCAACAGCAGATCAACCATTTTCTCTGGCTTGTCATTGCTGAACATATTCACCACAAAGCTATTCCAACCGTGCGCCCGCGCGGTCTCTTCGATAGAGAGCGTTATCTCCACGGAAAATGGCGTAGTCATGGTGTCCAACGCCAGCACCCCAATCGTGTTAGCCGTGGTTTTCGCGCCACGAATTTTTTTAGCGGAGAGATCGGAGACATACCCCAGCGCATCTACCGCTTCCATCACCTTTTTATAGGTTTCAGGCCGTAGTCGTTCGGGCTCGTTAATCGCCCGCGATACGGTCATTAACGAGACGTTAGCCCGCTGCGCCACATCCTTTAAAGATGCCATACCCTCTCCTTCGCCGATGTTCACTTTGCCGGGGTCTGAAAATGCGATCTCGATAACGCCCGCAAAATGTTAACGTTAACTTTTGTGATTAACATCGATATTACCATCAAATCTGCGAGAAAACCGAGAATGTTAACGTTATCTTTTGATCAATTCACTTACAGGGACAAGCAAATGACGTCACTACTTTCCAAAGCCAACGAAGCCTTAAGCCAGCAGAAAGACCTTGTAAACCCGCGCTGGTATCCACGCTATCACCTGGCGCCACCAACGGGTTGGATGAACGATCCCAACGGTCTGTCCTGGTTCGATGGTTACTACCATGCGTTCTATCAGCACTATCCGTGGCAGCCGGTCTGGGGACCAATGCACTGGGGCCATGCGCGCAGCCGCGATATGGTGAACTGGGAGCACTTACCCATCGCACTGGCACCAGAAGGGCCGGAAGATAAAGACGGCTGTTTTTCCGGTTCAGCGGTGGTTGAAGGCAATAAGCTGGCTCTGATCTACACCGGACATAAGTTTGACGGCGAGGCGAAAGAGGAAAACCTGTATCAGGTACAGTGCCTGGCCACCAGCACCGATGGAATTCACTTTGAACGCCAGGGCATGATTCTGGATACCCCACGAGGCGTACACCATTTTCGCGATCCGAAAGTCTGGCAAGAGGGAGACAACTGGTACATGGTGGTGGGCGCCCGGGTCGATGACGTGGGCGAAGTGCAGCTCTATCGCTCGCAAGATCTACAGCACTGGCAGTTTGCCAGCACGCTTGGCAGGGCCGATGACGGCATGGGCTACATGTGGGAGTGCCCAGACCTCTTCCCACTCAACGATAAGCTCGTCTTCATGTTCTCGCCGCAGGGCATCGCCGCAGACGGATACGATTACCGTAACCTGTTCCAGAGCGGCTATATGGTCGGCGAATGGCAGGATAATCTCCATTTTCACGTCACCCACGCCTTCCAGGAGATGGATCACGGGCATGATTTTTACGCCCCCCAGTCATTTACCACCCCGGATGGGCGCCGCATCGTGATTGGCTGGCTGTCGATGTGGGAATCGCCAATGCCAGAACAAGCCGACGGCTGGGCGGGCATGCTTACCCTCCCCCGCGAGGTGACGCTCGATACCGATCAGCGGCTGCGTATGAACCCGGTGAAAGAGCTGGAATTATTACGCGGTGAGCTTCATGTCTGGCCGGTCAGCGAACTACACAATCGCACCCTGATGGTAGAGGGGCAGGCGCACGCTATTGAAGTCGAACTGAGCCTCGATATCGCCCGCAGCAGTGCTGAAGAATATGGTATCGCGCTGGGTGATGGACTACGGGTCTACGTCGATGCTCAGGCACAGCGTCTGGTGCTGGATCGTCGCTACCCGCAGCATGGTCTCTCTGGTTATCGCAGCGTGCCGCTGCCAGTTGGTGACCGGCTGGATCTGCGCTTATTTATCGACAGCTCCTCGGTAGAGGTATTTGTCAATCACGGTGAATATACCCTTAGCAGTCGTATTTATCCTGAACCGGACGATCGCCAACTGACCTTATTCAGCCTGAACGGACACGCCATTTTTAATCAAGGGCATGCCTGGCCGCTCAGCGCCAAATAAACATCCGTCTTACTGCTTTGGGGAAAAATAATGACTATCTGGACGCTCGGAGACGCTGTGGTGGATTTATTGCCGCGCGACAATATGCAGTTTGAAGCCTGCGCGGGAGGCGCTCCCTTCAATGTGGCAATCGGCGTGGCTCGCCTTGGCCGCGCCAGCGGTTTTATTGGCCGTGTGGGCAATGACACTTTTGGTCGATTTCTGCATCAGACGCTGGAAACAGCGCAGGTGGATACAGGAAGTCTGGAGTTTGATGCACATCAGCACACCAGTACCGTACTGGTTTCACTGGCTCCCAACGGCGAGCGGCAGTTTGAGTTTTTGGTCAATCCGTCTGCCGATCAATTTCTCAGCCCGGCGAGACTACCCGACTTTGGCGCCGATATTCTGCACTTCTGTTCGCTGGCGCTGGTTGCCCCTGACTGCCGCGCCACCCTCGCCCAGGCTATGGCCGCATTGCGACAGACCGGCGGTACTCTGAGCTTTGACATCAATCTGCGTCCGCAGATGTGGAGCAACGAGATGCAGATGTTTGACCTTGTCAACGAGTTTGCCCGGCGGAGCGACATTCTGAAGATGTCGGAAGAAGAGCTGCTGTGGCTAACACAGACCAACTGTCTCAGTTGCGCCTGCGAACGTCTGGTTGATTTTCCTGCACGCTTGAAAATCGTCACCCGCGGTGCCGACGGCGCTATCGCTTTCTGGCAAAACAGCAGGCTAACTTTAAGCGGCTATAACGTCGAAAGTATCGATACTACCGGCGCCGGTGACGCCTTTATGGCCGGGCTGCTGGCGGCACTCGCCGAGGAAGGCTGGCCCACATCGACGTCAACGCTACTTCCACTTATCGAGCAGGCCAGCGCTTGTGGTGCTCTGGCGACCACCCGGCGTGGCGCGCTAAGCGCGTTTCCCGACAGCCAACACCTGAGCAGCTTTATTCAGTCACAACCGTCGCTACGGAGAACGATTACCCCGTAATAAAGCGCACTCGTTACGTCGTATCAGAAAGACCTTACAATGACCTGATCTGGATTGGAAAAATCATGAAGATAAATATGCCGTTCAGTAATGACAAATATCGATACTCATCCGGGTATCTGCTCTTTTTCTTTGCCGCCTGGTCGTTGTGGTGGTCTTTTTATGCGATATGGCTAAAAAATAAACTTGGCCTGTCCGGAACGGAGCTGGGAATGCTGTATGCCGTAAACCAGTTCTTTAGCATGCTGTTTATGCTGGTCTACGGTTTTCTGCAGGATAAGCTCGGCACCCGTAAACACCTTATCTGGCTGATGGGGATAGTCATCACGCTCAGCGGCCCGTTCCTGATTTATGTTTACGAACCGCTGCTGACCTCCAACTTCAAGCTTGGTATGGCGCTGGGAGCTATTTTCTTTGGCCTTGGCTACCTCGCGGGTTGTGGTCTGGTTGAAAGCTTCGTCGAAAAAGTGAGCCGCAAATTCAACTTTGAATTCGGCACCGCCCGCTTGTGGGGATCGCTTGGCTACGCCGCAGGGACTTTTGTTGGCGGTATCTTCTTCAGCATCAACCCACACATTAACTTCTGGTGCGTATCGGTAATGGGGGTGTTATTCCTGTTGATTAACGTGTTGTTCAAAACCAACTCACCCGCCCCATCTTCTGTAAAAACGCGCTCTCCTGAACCCAACGCGCTGACCCGAAATGATTTTCTCACTATCTTTAAAGATACGCAGTTCTGGTTTTTCGTTATCTTTGTCGTCGGTACCTGGTCGTTCTATAGCATCTACGATCAGCAGATGTTCCCGGTGTTTTACGCCAGCTTATTTGACGATCCCGAACTGGCACCACGCGTATACGGCTACCTCAACTCGGTACAGGTCTTTATGGAAGCCGTCGGTATGGCGCTGGTTCCATTCCTGATTAACCGCATCGGGCCTAAATCCGCATTGCTGCTGGGTGGCACAATCATGACCTGTCGAATCCTGGGTTCAGCACTGTTCACCGATATCTATATTATCTCCTTGATTAAAATGCTTCATGCGCTGGAAGTTCCACTGTTTGTTATTTCAGTGTTTAAATTCAGCGTAGCGAATTTTGACAAACGCCTGTCATCAACGATATATCTCATTGGCTTCAATATCGCCAGTTCCATTGGCATTATCGTGCTGTCACTGCCTGTCGGTAAGTTGTTTGATAAAGTGGGCTATCAGGAAATCTTCCTGATTATGGCCAGCATTGTGGTAATAACGCTAATATTTGGCTATTTCTCGTTGAGCAAAAAGCATCATCAGCAGAAGATGGAAAATGAACTGGTGACAGAGTAGCGAAGTTTAAAATATATCGGACAGGGCCATTGGCCCTGTCGTATCCCCCAACAGTAAGTACGAACTGTCGATTTACTCAGGCATGTTCCAGCCAGTTGCGGAATATTTTCGCTCGCAGTATTCCCTGAAAATCAATCAGCCCAGAACAACCAAGCTTCTTGATCAGATTCTGCCTGGCCTGGTAAATCGTTTTTAAATGTAGATTTAACAAGGCGGATATCTCAAAAATAGTTCGCCCCTCCCCTAACTGCGTTAAAATATATTTATCTCGCGCAGTCAGCGAAATATTTAGTTCCGACTGATTGTCGTGTATTCCGCCAGAACGAGTAATATCAATAATAAATTTTTTAAATGTGGCAACGCTAACATCTATTGGCAGTCTGTAAAGTGATAACTCATTGAGATATCTGTACAGATGACCATCAATCAGCAGTACCAGACGATGCGTTTTCAGATCGTAATTTTGCCTTTTTACCGCCTCAAAGTGATTGGCGGTGAAAAAAACCAGATGCGTCTTATCATCTTCGAAAACAATATCTGCAAGAATATTCTTTAGCCCTTGCCTGATAAAAATATCATCAATCCATAACTCTGCGTTTCCAGTGTGTTCCTGAACGATGTTCATCATTATGGCCTCAATGAAAAATCACAATTGTTCTAGAGAGGATGCTATGTATAGTCTTAATCAAAAAAATGCTCAGCATGAGTGCTTTCAGCATATAACAAAGGTACTGTACATATTATATTAATATGAAGACTTTTTAGACGTCGTCAGCTGTGTAGCGCAGCACTATTTCCAGGGTTTTTCTGATAACATCTGCCTGGACAACGTCAACTGTTGATTCCAGAGAACTAATCAGGCTTAAAATGATGTTTTTATTATTAACATTATCACCTGCCAGAATTACATTGGTTACCGCCTGACCCAATACCACAGACTCATCTGCTAATAGCTCACCTGCATTATGGAAGTAACTTGATAAAGCTTTATCCGTCATTACACTGTGGACATTAATTTCATGAAGCATGGTAACCTCGCTTGTATAGTCTGGAAGATTATCTTTAATGTAATTTAGGGTTTTTGCTGGCACTGAAAGCACTCTCATCTCTGGTTTTATCCGGTTTTCTACTTATCTTCCCCGGATTAATGTTTGTAAAATCATTGATAACGCTGTCAATTAATTGCTTGCGTGTGCCATCTATTTCACTGGCCTGCATAAGTCGCAATTGCTTAATCACTGCAGCTAACGAAACGTCTGTATGCATTCGCAAAATTTCTAGCACAGCCAAACCTGTAATTTCATGTTTCAGGCGTTCACTATCAGTTTTCTTCATAACTCCTTCACTACTTACCCCTATAAGTAAGGGGTTTATTTTATTCAAAAAGCAGGCCAATTAACGCATTGTAATGTTTCTGTTCTTTCTCCCCGGATGCTTTTTCAAGACGACACAGAAGCTTGGTGCAAAGTGATTTGCGGTTCAGATTTCGTCCATCCTTGAGTATCTCAGTGACGATTTCTCCCAATGTTTCCTGTTGAGTTGGCAGATGCGCCTTCGCAAAGTAACGAGAAATCGCGCTTGCAGTATCAGTGCGAACGGTATGCTGCTGCATGTCATGCTCCTGTAACAAAATGCTGGTGAATATTAAGTTTTATAACAGTAGCAAAGTTGTACCAAAAATGTGTACAACGCTAACCATCAATTTTTATCAAAAAGTGCTAAATCAATACAATCAGTAAGTTAGATAAATATTAATTTACATAAAATCAAATTCAGTTGTACAATTCACTTCGTTTAACGAATGAATTCGATCTGTTTGAGGGTCTTTGTTTGTAAAAATAAAGTTAGAATAATGTATTAAAATCAGGACATAAGCTGGTTTGTTTGATACTGTCCATATCTCTTCCCTTCCCTTGATCCCGGACTGTCCATGCTCACGACCATTATTTACCGTAGCCATCTACGTGATGACGCCCCCCTCAGAGCGCTTGAGGATATGGTGACAGCCGCAAATCTAAAAAACCGGCGATCCGATGTTACGGGGATTTTACTCTTTAATGGCCGCCACTTTTTCCAACTGCTTGAAGGACCTGAGGAGCAGGTAAAAGAGATTTATCGTTGTATATGTAACGATCCACGGCACCACAATATCGTTGAGCTGATGTGTGATTACGCGCCTGCGAGAAGATTCGGAAAGGCGGGAATGGAGTTATTTGATTTACAAAAACATGAACGCAATGACGTCCTGCAAGCGGTACTTAACAAGGGAACATCAAAATTTCAGCTCACCTATGATGACCGGGCATTACAGTTTTTCCGCACATTTGTCCTTGCGACGGAAAAATCGAGTTATTTTGAAATACCTGCGCCTGATTACTGGAGTTTTATTGCCGACGACTCTTGTACTCTCCTGGATGAAAGCACACTCCCGTCCAATATCAATTTCAGCTTTGCTTTTCAACCCATTATCGATCCTATGTCGCAGCGCGTCATTGCTCTGGAAGCACTTATTCGTGGTAGAGACGGTGAAACGCCCGCAACTTATTTTGGCAACTTAAATCCTGAAGAACTGTATACCGCGGATCTGCAGAGCAAAAAGACTGCTTTTGCAATGGCAAGCGCGCTGGGACTTAACGACAAAATGCTGTCAGTCAATCTGCTCCCCATGACCCTGGTAAACAAACCCGATGCAGTCAGCTTTCTGATAAACGAAATCGCGGCGCACGGACTGGTGCCTGAACAAATCATTGTAGAGTTTACCGAAAGCGAAGTTATATCGCGCTTTGATACGTTCGCGCAGGCCGTAAAGTCACTCAAGGCTGCGGGGATCTGTGTGGCGATAGATCATTTTGGGGCAGGTTTTGCCGGGCTTCAGCTTCTGTCTCGTTTTCAACCCGACCGAATTAAGATAAGCCGCGAGCTGATCACGGATGTGCATAAAAGTGGACCAAGACAGGCCATCATTCAGGCAATTATCAAATGTTGCACTTCACTGGAAATCATGATTTCCGCAGTCGGCGTTGAAAAACCTGAAGAGTGGATGTGGCTTGAGTCCGCAGGTATTGAAATCTTCCAGGGTAACCTTTTTGCACAAGCCTGCCTGAATGGTATTCCGTCTGTTGCATGGCCAGAGAAAAATGATTTCTCAGCGTCAAAATAACTAACGCATTGTTATAAATAAACAATCACCACAACCGCCCTCATGCTGAACATAAAAATTCAGCATTTACCCCCTGCGTGATAGTAAAGTAAATCTTAATTTTGCTAGAATCCTCTGTATGTTTTGTACAATTTGATGCATGTTGTACAAAGTAACAGGAACCGCATATCGGTGACGGAGAATCAGGAGTGCCCGGGGGAACTATGGCTTATTACAGCATTGGGGATGTCGCAGAACGTTGCGGGATAAATCCTGTCACCCTTCGGGCATGGCAACGACGTTACGGTTTACTCAAACCTCAGCGCAGTGAAGGCGGCCACCGACTCTTTGATGAAGAAGATATTCAGCGTATTGAAGAAATAAAACGTTGGATTAGCAATGGCATACCTGTTGGGAAAGTTAAGGCATTGCTGGAAACCAGTACCCGTCAAGCTGACGACGACTGGAATCAATCACAAGAAGAGATGATGAGCATTCTTCGCATGGCGCATCCACCGAAGCTGCGAGCTAAAATTACCGCACTCGGTCGCGTTCACCCCGTAGATGCGCTGATCGATCACGTTTATCTTCCCGTACGTCAACGGCTGATACTTGACCATAATACATCCCGCATAATGAACAGCATGCTTGATGGCGCATTGATTGAATATGTTGCCACACTGCTGTCTGAAACGCGGCGCAAGTCAGGAAAGGATGCCCTCCTGATGGCCTGGGATGTTGAAGACAGAACCCGTCTGTGGCTCGAAGCCTGGCGCTTATCGCAATCTGGTTGGCATATTGCCGTTCTGGCTGAACCCATTGAATCGCCAAGACCTGAACTTTTCCCTGGGCAAACCCTTTTTGTCTGGACAGGTATTACGCCAACCCGCAGACAAAATGAACTGCTCCAACACTGGAATGAACAAGGTTATAAGGTCATTTTCCACAGCCCGTAACCTACACGTAATACGTGTAAGATAAATCATTCAACTCTCATTTTTTGGGTGGTTATTTTGAGTACCATCCAAGGAATATGTTGCCCTCGATCCTCCTGACTTAACCCCGGCCATAGCATAAAAACAAAACAATATACTAACCCATTGGTATTATTTTTTTGCAGACGACATCACCTTTTTCCTAAGTAAAATTTATTAGAACAACTGGCGTACGTCTAATACTTATTCTAGGGTTAAATTATGTCTTCTTGTGCCACATTATTGTTTTTCTAAAGTAATAAATGTGGTTATTTGAAAAAGGTAAAGGATATGGCTCTAGTCTTAGACAAACGCTTAATTCTTTGTTACTGCGCCTTTTCCATTATTTCTGTGGCAAATGCAGCAACCGTTAACGGAACATTTCAGGTGCTGATGACGATTCAAAAGGCCTGTACCGTGACTGCCGGTTCGGCTTCAAATATTACACTTGGTCCGGTGAATACCACGGCGACAAATACCAGTGCAAGCAACACTATTTCAATTAATTGCTCAAAAACCACGCCCTATTTTATCGGCCTGGCACCATCGGCTGCCAATGGAGGGACGACAACGGGTTCTGGCGCCATGTCCTCCGTAGCTAACGCTGCCACCAATACCGATAAAGTGCCCTATCAGCTAAATCGTACGTCAGCAACAGGTCCGGTGTGGGGGAATACCGCCACCGACACCGCACCTGGAAATGGGGTAGCGGCGACGGGTACAGGTCTGGCGCAAACGTATACTGTTTATGCCACCGCACCGAGCGCCAACTTCACTCCTGACGACTATGCCGACACAGTAACGGTTAACGTTAACTACTAACTTCAGGAAGCCATATGAGAGTAAAACTGCCTGTAAAGCAGTGTGCCTGCGCATGCCTGCTAGGGATGGTTGCGAGCATCAATCTTGCCACCGCCAGCGGACTGCAAATAGCCCCGGTCACGTTAACGTTGCAAGCGACGCAAAATGCCGATGGTATCTGGCTGAGTAACGCGGGTGAAAATGTGCTCAATGCCCAGGTTCGGGTTTTTCGCTGGAGTCAAAGCGCTTATGACGACAAACTTTCTCCCTCTCAGGGGCTGGTGATTAGCCCGCCGATGTTAGCATTAGCCCCTGGAGAACGTCAGTTGATTCGTGTTATTCGCACAAACCCTCCCTCGGCACATGCCGAAGACGCTTATCGTTTATCGATAGATGAGTTACCGCCTGCAAAAGTAGAAAAAAACAAGCTTCAGTTTGTGCTGCATTATTCTGTTCCCGTTTTCATTCAACCAACATCAGCGGCACAAACGCAGGCAAAACTGCAATGGAAATTACAGCAGCTGGATGGCAAAAAATTTATTGAAGTCAGTAATCAGGGAAATGGGCATGCTCAGTTATCTGCTGCAACATTTATAAGCCCTGACGGTACTAAAAAAGTCATTACACCCGGACTATTAGGCTACGTTTTACCCGGATCAACAATGCGCTGGATAGTCTCCCCGTCAGCCAGGAATAATCATTACGGCGGGAAAGTTGAAGTCACAATCAATGGCCAAAAAACAGTACAAGATCTGTAACAGATCCTGGCTTCTGGTGAAATATTGCTTTCTCAATGGAGTATTAATATCGGGAATGGTTTGCGCACAAACGCTGAATAATAACCAGAACGAAAATGGTGTTATTAATAGCGCCTCACAGATTACGGGAGTCGATTTGTATCTCGACGTCACCTTAAATGGGAATCCCGTTGGGCTGGTACATTTTGGCTACGATAATGGAAAGCTTTATGCAGGAGCAGATACTCTGCGTAAAATGGGCTTTCGCTTTGCTCCAGACGTCACTAACGCCGTCTGCCTGAACGATATCCCCCAGCTAACCATTGACTACAACGTTCAGTTGCAAACGCTCTCGCTTACTGCGCCACTCAGTTCACTCGATCTTGCAACCACGCAGCTTAACTCGCCCACCGAAACCGCGCCAACGGCAACAACATCACGCGGGGCGCTGCTCAATTATGATATCTATACGCAACAGGGGGATGAAAGCGCAATCAATACCTTCAGCGAAATTCGCGCCTTCAATGCGACCGGCGTGCTCAGCACCACTCAGTTGACGCAGTACTCTACCGAGGAATATGCCGATAACAGCGTTGAGCGCCTCGACACCAGCTGGCGTACGTCATTTCCTGATTCGATGTTGGCGTTAACCGTTGGCGATACCCTGACTAGTTCACTCATCTGGTCCCGACCGACGCGAATCGGCGGCATTCAGATAGGCACCGATTTTGGGTTACAGCCCTATATGCCAACCACCCCGCTTCCAGCATATCTGGGATCCGCGACGTTACCGTCAAACGTTGAGCTGTACGTCGACGGCGTCAGGTACTACAACGGAGAAGTCCCCGCAGGTAGCTTTCAGATCAACACAATGCCTAACATCAGCGGCGCGGGAACGGGTCAGGTGATGATGACAGATGCGTTGGGCAGAACGAGCGTACAAAATTTCTCGTTCTACAACGATCAGCAACTCCTGCGGGAAGGATTAACCGCCTGGTCGGCAGAATTAGGCACGGTACGCGAAAATTATGGTTACTCCTCTTTTGATTATGCCAGCGCACCGGTATTGAGCGCTACGTGGCGTCGCGGGTTTAGCAATACGTTCACCGCCGGGACTCACGCGGAAACCAGCGATGGACTGATTAACGCGGGCTTCAGTAACGACTGGATCCCAGGAACCCGCAGCGGCACGTTTTCGACCTCACTTGCCGCAAGTACCGACTCAGGAAAGAACGGGTTTTTGTACAGTTTTGGTTACCGTTGGTCCGGCGAACGGTTTAATTTCAGTACCAGTACCACGGCAACTTCCGGCGATTATCGCGATGTCGCCACCCATTACGGTGAGCCGCCCCCCACGCTTAACAGCAACACTGTCATTGGCTATTCGCTGGAAGCAGCTGGAAATGTCAGCCTGAGCTATTTGCAGTTTCGTTATCCACACGAAAATGCGGCGCGCTACGCCAATGCCAGCTGGTTTAAATCTCTCACCGACAACATCTCACTGAATGCCGGATTCAACCAGAACATTGACGACAACCGCGATCGTAGCCTCTATCTGATGGTAACCATCACGACCGACAACAATCTGAGCGCCAGCAGCACCCTACAACGTACCAACGACGAAACCGGTTACCAGCTCAACGCCAGCCTGACGCCCCCTGCCGACGGCGGCTGGGGCTGGAATCTGGCTGCCAGTCAGCAGGCTTCCCGGCAAAGTGGCCAGGGCGAAGTGGGATATCTGGGACGTTATGGTAAAGCGTACGCGGGATTCAGCCGTTTACCGGATAACCATTACGGTTATGCAGGCGCAACCGGATCGCTGGTGACCATGGGAGGCGGCCTGTTTGCAGCAAGAGAAATCAATAATGGTTTTGCCGTCGTCTCAACTGACGGCGTGCCTGATGTTCCAGTCAAATTGCAAAATAACCTGATTGGCCGCAGCGATGACCAGGGACTACTGTTGGTCACCCCGTTGAACAGTTATCAAAAAAACCTGATCAGTATTGACCCGATGGATCTCCCTGCCAATATGCGGATCGCACGCGTTGAGACGAATGCCACGCCAGCCGATCGTTCCGGTACTTTGGTTAGCTTTGGCATCACCCCCGTCCGCGCTGCGCAGATTATCCTCGTCGACAATCAGGGTAAGCCAATTCCTGAAGGCAGCATGGCTTACGCCATCAACGGAAAAGGACAATCGTCTGTCGTTGGCTTTGATGGAATGACATGGTTCGACACCCTGGAGCAGCACAACACGCTGCGCGTTGATACGGACATCGGTAGTTGTCGCGTGCAATTTGACTATCCCGCGTCAGCAAAGGGGATTGTGCAAATAGGTCCACTGGTTTGTCGCCCACACTAACAGGAGTGCGCTCATGAGGTTAAGACATCTGCTACTCATCGCTGCCGTACTTTTTTGTCCGGCAATTAGCCATGCGGTAACCTGTTCGGTGAGCAATGTGCAAGCCATAAATTTAGGTTCGGTCAATCCACTGTCTGCGACAGGCGCTACGTCATCAATGACGTTCAGTTACACTTGCGCCAAAGAGCTTGGTGACACGTTGGCTGGGATCAATCTCTGTTTTAATATTGGCGCCTCGGCCGTCAGTGGCCAGGTGACACCGCGAAATATGTCATTAAGCGGAAACCCCGCCAGAACGCTGGCATACCAGCTTTACCAGGATAGCGGGCGCACCAAAGTCTGGGGCAGCCAGTATCAGTCGGGAACCACTTTTCCCATGGTACAGCTTAACCTGCTGAATTTGACGCCAGTGACAGGTTCACTCACGGTATCGGCGCAGATCGTCACGCCACAAACTTCAGCCGTCCCCGGAAACTATCAGGATAACTATACGACGGCAACAGCCCTTGTCACCCTTAATCCTGGATTACTTTTCCCGCCGACCACCTGTGGTGATACCGTTGCCGCCAGGTTTCCTTTCACCGTCACAGCTGCTGTCAGCAAACAGTGTAATATCACCTCCGCGACTAACATCAGCTTTGCTCCCACCAGCGGAACAGGTCGTAATCTCACGGCGTCAAATAACGTAGGCGTAGCCTGTTCCAATAACACGCCTTATACCATCGGACTTCAACCCTCCAACGGCAATACGGCAGGCGGCGGCGTGATGGCAGGCACGGGGTCAAATACGGATAAAGTCCCCTACCAGCTTAGTTCGACGCCAGGTCCTTCCGGTATGGTGTGGGGCAATACATCGCTCAATACCGTTGCGGGCAGCGGCACGGGGACAACGACTACCTACCCGGTTTACGCCACCGTTCCCAGCGCGAACTACACGCCAGACAACTATGCCGATACTGTCACCATCGCCGTGACCTACTGACGCCCAGCTTAACAGCAATAAAGCAAACACATTTTATTATCATATTGTTTACTTTTAGAGGTGCGTCATAAATCTGACAAATTGCGATTTTTACAAGTTATGCATATTAAACTAAATAAACTGCAAAACAACTGCGATGACAGCAAAAATAAAGAATAACTATTCACCACCAAGCCAAAACCCACACTACTCATACCGATAATCCGTGTTAGCCAGGCAGGTTGTTCTATGAAAAAAATGTTAAATTTAGGTTTATATGGTGAGATTCACTGTATACCACGGCCAAATTAAGAACATATTACTTTTATAACTAAGGTTTATCATGGATAAGTTATCTTACGCTTCAGATAGCAGCACATCTGCCTGGAATACCTACCTGCAACAAATCGAGCGTGTGGCCCCTTACCTGGGCGAACTTTCCCATTGGGTGGACACCCTGCGCCACCCAAAACGCGCGCTGATTGTCGATATCCCGGTGCAGATGGATGACGGCACTATCCGTCATTTTGAAGGGTATCGCGTGCAACATAACCTTTCCCGCGGTCCGGGCAAAGGCGGTGTGCGTTATCATCCTGATGTTGATCTTAATGAAGTGATGGCCCTGTCTGCATGGATGACCATCAAATGCGCAGCGTTGAATCTGCCGTACGGCGGAGCCAAAGGCGGTGTGCGCGTCGATCCGTTCTCACTTTCTGAAGGTGAACTGGAGCGTTTAACCCGCCGTTATACCAGCGAAATCGGCATTATCATTGGGCCGCAGAAAGACATTCCTGCGCCGGATGTAGGTACTAACGGAAAAGTCATGGCCTGGATGATGGATACCTACTCCATGAACCACGGCACCACCGTGACCAGTGTGGTCACCGGTAAACCTATTCACCTTGGCGGCTCGTTAGGCCGTGATAAAGCCACCGGTCGCGGCGTTTTCGTCAGCGGTCTGGAAGTCGCGCGTCGTGCGAACATTGAAGTTGAAGGCGCTCGCGTGGCGGTACAAGGTTTCGGTAACGTCGGCAGCGAAGCCGCCCGCCTGTTCGCCGCAGCGGGTGCGCGTGTCGTCGCTATTCAGGATCACACCGCAACGCTGTTTAACTCCACGGGTATCGACATGACCGCGCTGTCTGCCTGGCAGTTAGAGCACAAACAGATTGCCGGTTTCCCAGGCGCTGAAACCATCGCCAGCGAAGCCTTCTGGAGCGTGGAGATGGATATCCTTATCCCTGCCGCACTGGAAGGACAGATTACCCGTCAGCGTGCAGAAATGCTGACCTGCAAACTGGTACTTGAGGGCGCTAACGGCCCGACTTACCCGGATGCCGATGATATGCTGGCAAGCCGCGGTATCATCGTGGTACCTGACGTCGTATGTAATGCAGGCGGCGTAACCGTCAGCTACTTCGAATGGGTCCAGGACATGGCAAGCTTCTTCTGGAGTGAAGAAGAGATCAACAATCGCATGGACAAAATCATGACTGATGCGATGGTGCACGTATGGGAAAAAGCAGCTGAGAAATCCTGCTCCCTGCGTACCGCAGCCTACATTGTTGCCTGCGAACGCATTCTGCTGGCACGTAAAGATCGCGGAATTTATCCGGGCTAATACCGATAATTTTCCCTCGCATAAACCACCTGCCTGGCAGGTGGTTTTTTTTAGCAAAATCCTGCACGTAGTCTTTCCCCATTAAATACTGCCCGATCTCTCATTTCCGCTGTTTTATGCACCACCACGTTTCAATATGGAACATTAAAAGATGCTAATGTTCCGTATTGAAACACCAATCACATCAATTTTCTTTTGACTACCCGTGTGCAAAATTACCTTATCGGCAGCGAGCGGTCGCCGTGACGTTGAACCAACCGATACCCTACATCAGATGCCTGCCCGAATTTGGCAGCCATCCAGGACTGTCTGCGGAGCATAAATAATGAAAAAATTGATCAACCGTGTTGAAGACGTACTGAATGAACAACTCGCCGGACTGGCGAAAGCGTATCCTTCCCTGGCACTGCATCAGGATCCGGTATATGTCACCCGCGCAGATGCGCCGGTGATGGGCAAAGTGGCTCTGCTTTCCGGTGGCGGCAGCGGACACGAACCTATGCACTGCGGCTACATTGGT
Organism: Citrobacter sp. B72; assembly: GCF_016894305.1. Taxonomy (NCBI): domain Bacteria; kingdom Pseudomonadati; phylum Pseudomonadota; class Gammaproteobacteria; order Enterobacterales; family Enterobacteriaceae; genus Citrobacter; species Citrobacter sp. B72. The sequence goes on along the minus strand of NZ_CP069801.1, from coordinate 2,195,407 downwards.
CAGGGCATGCTCTCTGGCGCCTGTCCAGGTGAGATTTTTACCTCACCCACGCCGGATAAAATGTTCGAATGCGCCATGCAAATTGACGGTGGCGAAGGCGTGCTGCTGATAATCAAAAATTACACCGGCGACATTCTTAATTTCGAAACCGCCACCGAGTTGCTGCACGAAAGCGGTGTCAAAGTCACTACCATGGTGGTGGATGACGACGTGGCGGTGAAAGACAGTTTGTATACCGCCGGTCGACGTGGCGTGGCGAATACCGTATTGATCGAAAAACTGGTCGGCGCGGCCGCCGAACGCGGTGATTCGCTGGAAGCCTGTGCGGCGTTGGGCCGTAAGCTGAATAACCTGGGCCACTCCATTGGCATAGCCATTGGCGCCTGTACGGTTCCAGCCGCCGGACAACCGTCGTTCACGCTGCAGGATAACGAAATGGAGTTTGGCGTAGGTATCCACGGGGAACCCGGCATTGACCGTCGCCCCTTCACCTCTCTCGATCAGACCGTTGATGAAATGTTCGATACCCTGCTAGAAAACGGTAACTACAGCCGTACACTCCGCCACTGGGACAACGTCCAGGGCGCGTGGCAGGAAGGTAAAGAAAGCAAGCGTGCGTTACAAAGTGGCGATCGCGTTATTGCGCTGATCAATAATCTCGGTGCGACGCCGTTGTCTGAACTCTTCGGCGTGTATAACCGCCTGGAAAGCCGTTGTCAGGATGCAGGCATCGTCATTGAGCGCAACCTGATCGGTTCTTACTGTACCTCTCTGGATATGACCGGTTTCTCGATCACCTTGTTACAGGTAGATGACGAAACGCTGAGCTTATGGGATGCACCGGTTCACACCCCTGCCCTCAACTGGGGTAAATAAGGAGATTCATGATGTCCCTCAACAGAACGCAAATTGTTAACTGGCTCTATCGTTGCGGCGAGATCTTCACCACAGAAAGTGATTTTCTCACCGGGCTTGACCGGGAGATCGGCGATGCCGACCACGGTCTGAACATGCATCGTGGTTTCAGCAAAGTCGTTGAAAAGCTGCCGTCCATCGCAGACAAAGACATCGGCTTTATTTTGAAAAACACCGGTATGGTGCTGCTCTCAAGCGTCGGCGGGGCCAGTGGACCACTGTTTGGCACCTTTTTTATTCGCGCCGCTCAGGTGACTCAGGCTCATCAAAGCCTGACGCTTGAAGAGCTGTATCAAATGATGCGTGATGGCGCAGAAGGTGTGATTAGCCGCGGTAAGGCTGAACCTGGCGACAAAACCATGTGCGACGTCTGGCTACCGGTTGTCGAATCCTTACGTCAGTCCTGCGAGCAAAAGTTAAGCGTACAGGCAGCGCTGGAAGCGGCAAGCCAGCAAGCGGAAGCCGCAGCGCAAAGCACCATCACCATGCAGGCTCGCAAAGGCCGTGCCAGCTATCTTGGTGAGCGCAGTATTGGGCATCAGGATCCCGGCGCAACGTCGGTCATGTTTATGATGCAAATGCTAGCTCAGGCGTCCAGAGAGTAAGGATATAGCGATGGTAAACCTGGTTATTGTTTCTCACAGCGCCCAACTGGGCGAAGGCGTCGGTGCGCTGGCCCGGCAGATGTTAATGGGCGGTGATTGCAAAATCGCCATTGCCGCAGGCATTGATGATCCTGAGAATCCGATTGGCACCGATCCGATCAAGGTGATGGAAGCCATCGAGTCTGTGGCCGATACGGACCACGTGCTGGTGATGATGGATATCGGTAGTGCATTACTGAGTGCGGAAACCGCGCTGGAACTGCTCGACCCTGGCATTGCCGCCAAAGTGCGTTTGTGCGCAGCACCACTGGTTGAAGGCACACTGGCCGCGACGGTTAGCGCCGCCGCGGGTGCTGATATCGATCGGGTCATCCGTGATGCCATGAACGCCCTCGACGCCAAATGTGAGCAACTGGGTTTACCTTCGCCATCCGCAGCGAAACCCGCATCTGCTGCACTGTCTCCCGATGCAGATGCCCGTTCTGTTGCCATTGTGGTGAAAAACCCTAACGGCATCCACGTTCGCCCGGCTTCGCGGCTGGTTTCCGCGTTGTCTGGTTTTAACGCCGACATGTGGCTGGAGAAAAACGGCAAGTGTGTGGTTCCTGATAGCCTGAATCAGATAGCTCTGCTGCAGGTACGCTGTAATGACACGCTGCGCCTGATTGCCAAAGGCGAACAGGCAGAGGATGCGCTGGCCGCATTTAAACAGCTGGCAGCGGAGAATTTTGGTGAATCGCTCGAGTCCGCTAATGCTGATAACAAGGCAACTCAGGCTCCCTCAAAAGTCACGGGGACGGCATTCTGTTACACGCCGTTCTCGCCCGAGGTAAACCCGCAGCCAGTCGCATCACTCCAGGCTGAGCAGCAGCGTTTACAGACCGCCATCCAAAGTACGCTAAACGATCTGAGCGAACTCACTGCACTTGCTGAAGAACGATATTCCGCAGATATCGCCGCCATCTTCTCCGGTCACCATACGCTGTTGGACGATCCTGAACTGTTTGAAATGGCCTGCGATGTAATGCGCGAAAAGCAGTGCAGCGCCGCCTGGGCCTGGCATCAGGTGCTGAGCGATCTCAGCCAGCAGTATTTACAGCTCGATGATCCTTATCTGCAGGCGCGATACATTGATATTGAAGATTTGCTGTCCCATTCACTGCAGCATTTGACGGGAGAGAGCGCTCAAATTCCCGCATTTTTGCGCCCCACTATCCTGGTCGCTGATGTCATTTATCCGTCTACGGTCCTGCAACTCGATCCGAAGACCATCAAAGGTATCTGCCTGCGGGACGGCAGCGAAGCCTCGCATCCGGCGATTATCGCTCGTGAAATGGGTCTGTGCTGGATGTGTCAGCAAGGCGAGACTCTCGATAGCATCAAGATGGGCGATACTCTGACCATTGACTGCGTCTCACAGCGGATAACTCGCGTAAACTGATACCGAAGCACCCCCTTTCCAACAAAGGGGGTGCTTCTTCTCTATTCGCGTCGGGAAATGTCTGTTTATTCGCAAAATGGGGAGCCGATCACGCGCAACGGTCATTCCTGAACTAAGGTTTTCTCATGGTAAATGCCGCTACTTCGGCACGCCGCTAAGGAGATTAACCGATGATAACGCCAGCAACTCGCCATCCTGGCCTGCTCTCTGTTGCAATAAAACTGACGCTCGCAAGCACCTTTTTTGCCCTTTCCTCTTTTACCGTCAACGCCGAGGACGCACCAGCCGCTACGCCTGCGCCGCCTGATATTCTGCTTGGCCCCCTGTTTAACGATGTACAAACAGCCAAACTGTTTCCTGACCAGAAAACCTTTGCGGACGCGGTGCCAAACAGCGATCCATTAATGATCCTTGCCGATTACCGGATGCAGAAAAACCAGTCCGGATTCGACTTACGCCATTTTGTGCAAGTAAATTTCACCTTGCCGAAAGACGGCGAGAAATACGTGCCCCCGGCCGGGCAATCATTACGCGAACATATCGATGGCCTGTGGCCGGTACTCACCCGTTCGACAACCGACGCTGAAAAATGGGATTCGCTGCTGCCGCTCCCGGAACCGTATGTGGTACCTGGCGGGCGTTTTCGCGAAATATATTATTGGGACAGCTATTTCACCATGCTGGGGCTTGCCGAGAGCAATCACTGGGATAAGGTCTCGGACATGGTGGCAAACTTCGCTTACGAGATTGATTCCTGGGGACACATTCCTAACGGCAACCGCACCTACTACCTGAGTCGTTCGCAACCGCCGTTCTTTGCCTTTATGGTTGAACTACTGGCGCAGCACGACGGGAATGACGCGCTGAAAAAATACCTCCCGCAGATGCTCAAAGAGTACAGCTACTGGATGGAAGGCGTCGAAACACTGCAGCCCGGTCAGCAAAATAAGCGCGTGGTTAAACTGGATGACGGCACCATTTTGAACCGCTACTGGGATGAGCGCGATTCGCCTCGGCCAGAGTCGTGGGTAGAGGATATCGCCACCGCTAAAAGCAACCCGAACCGCCCGGCCACAGAAATCTACCGCGACCTGCGTTCAGCTGCCGCGTCCGGCTGGGATTTTAGTTCCCGCTGGATGGACAATCCTAATCAGCTGGGCACTCTGCGTACCACCAGCATCGTTCCGGTCGATCTCAATGCGCTGATGTACAAAATGGAAAAAATGATCGCCCTCGCCAGCAAGGCTGCTGGTGATGATGCCAAAGCGGCGCAGTACGATGGCTTCGCTAATGCCCGACAAAAAGGGATCGAGAAGTACCTGTGGAACGACAAGGAAGGCTGGTATGCCGACTACGATCTGAAAAGCCACAAAGTACGCAACCAGCTCACGGCTGCCGCCCTGTTCCCGCTATATGTCAATGCAGCGGCAAAAGATCGCGCCAGTAAAGTCGCCACGGCCACCCAGGCACATCTGCTGCAACCGGGCGGCCTTGCTACCACGTCGGTGAAAAGCGGCCAGCAGTGGGATGCCCCCAATGGCTGGGCCCCGCTCCAGTGGGTCGCAGCATCCGGGTTACAGAATTACGGTCAGGATACTGTCGCCATGGACGTGACCTGGCGATTCCTCACCAATGTTCAACACACCTACGATCGCGAGAAAAAGCTGGTTGAGAAGTATGACGTGAGCACCACTGGAACCGGCGGTGGTGGCGGTGAGTATCCGTTGCAGGATGGTTTCGGCTGGACCAACGGCGTAACGCTGAAAATGCTCGACCTGATTTGCGCCAAAGAAAAGCCCTGTGACAACGTACCCGCGTCGCGACCTACCCCGGCAAGTACAGCGCCAGTCGAGTCTAAAAAACAGACTCAACCGACGCCATAACATCATAGCCCGAGCCGTTTTACTTCCTGAATCCGCGCTTCGTCGCGGATTTTTCTTTCTTATATTTCCCCCTTCCAGCTGTCTCTATGGCCTCTAGCCCTTATGGGGTATCCGGGGTTTTCATCCGTGAGAAATTGATTCTGAACATGTTTTTATTCGCTGTATATGTAAATATATAGCGATTTTGTAACCTTCAGGATACCGATAATGCCACTGACAAGACGGATGTTTGCCCAACTCGTGGCATCTGCAATACTGCTACGCCATCTTCCCGCGTTTGCTCAAACCTCGCTGACTGTGGCCATTGGAGACTCTCCGAAGCCAGCAACGACCCAACGTGTGGTCAGTGCTGGCGCGCCTGCTGACATGCTGCTGCTGGCCGTCGCACCGGAAAAACTGGTGGGACTTTCCTCCTTTGATTTCTCTCGCCAGACAGCCATCCCGTTTAACGATAACATTCGGACTTTGCCGAAACTCGGCAGGCTGGCGGGGCGCGCCAGCACACTCTCGCTTGAAGCACTCCTGGCGCTTAAACCTGACCTGGTTATTGACTGCGGTAATGCCGATGAAACCTGGCTTTCTCAAGCCAGACAAGTGAGCGCACAAACACACATTCCCTGGCTGCTGATTAACGGCGAATTGCGCCATACCCCAGAACAGCTGCGCGCAGTCGGTGAAGTATTGGGCGTCGTCTCGCGAACCGCAATGCAGGCCGCTCTGGCCCGTCGATTTATCGATGATGCAATAGCTTTCTCGCATTCACCCGCGGCGAATCTGCGTTTTTATGCCGCGCGCGGTGCCAGAGGACTGGAGACTGGTTTACAAGGTTCTCTGCATACCGAAGCAGCAGAACTATTGGGGTTGCACAATGTGGCGCACATCCCCGGACGACAGGGGCTCACACAGGTCTCAATGGAAAATCTTCTCAGCTGGCAGCCGGATATTATCCTGGTGCAGGATGCGGTGACAGCGCAGTTCCTACGAGAAGATCCGGTCTGGCAAGGAGTCAAAGCGGTTGCTGACCGGCGCATTCTGTTTCTCAGCGGTCTGCCGTTTGGCTGGCTGGATGCACCTCCTGGCATCAACCGTTTACTGGGGTTACGCCGCCTGCATGCCTGGCTTGATCCTCAGGTTAACGCGAGCTTTAAAGCCGATATGCAGCGCTACAGTGAATTGTTCTGGCACACCACGCTAAGCGACGCACAGTATCAAAGGTTGGTGGCAGTCTGATGAAAACATCAACCCTCGGTTTTCTGATGATTGCTGCGGTGGTGCTTTGCGCGAGCGTCGCTGCGGTATCAGGCGCGTATCGCCTGGATGCACAGCAGGTTCTGAATCTCGTGGCCGGTACAGATGGCGTTCCAATGCAGGACAAAATCGTTTTCTGGCAAATCCGCCTGCCACGCATACTGGCTGCATTGCTGCTCGGCGCGGCGCTGGCGGGCGCAGGAACCACCTATCAGGGCATGTTCCGCAACCCACTGGTCTCGCCGGATATTCTCGGCGTGGCGGCGGGTGCGGGTTTAGGTGCCTGTTTAGCAATCCTGTTAGGTTTACCGATCCTGTTCATTCAGCTGTATGCGTTCATGGGCGGTTTATTCGTGGTCGCCGGTGTCTGGTTGATTACCCGGCGAGTCAAGCGTCACGACCCGGTGTTAACGCTGGTGCTGGTCGGGATTGCGCTGGGCACGGTATGCGGCGCGGGAATTTCGCTCATCAAAACGCTGGCCGACCCGTATACCCAACTCCCGTCTATCACCTTCTGGCTGCTTGGCGGTTTATCGACGATCACGCTGCACGATCTGTGGTTCTCGGCACCGCTGATCTTCGCAGGACTGATCCCGCTATTGCTGCTGCGCTGGCGCATGAACCTGCTCACCCTGTCGGATGATGAAGCACGATCGCTTGGGATCAATGTCTCGCGATTACGACTGGGACTGATCGTCTGCGCAACGTTAATCACCGCCTGCACCGTTGCCATCGCAGGCATTATCGGCTGGATTGGGCTGGTTGTACCGCACATCGGCAGACTCCTCAGTGGCAATAACCACCAGCAGTTGCTGCCAGTCTCCATGGGGATCGGCGCCATTTTGCTGCTGCTCACCGATACTCTTGCCCGCACGCTGAGCAGCACGGAAATTCCGCTGGGGATCCTGACTGCATTTATTGGCGCACCGTTCTTTTTGCTGCTTTTGCTACGGGGAAATCGCCCATGACGCTACTGACCGTCCGCCATGCGTCGTTGGGATACCACAGTCACCAGCCCGTGTTACGCGATGTCTCATTTCAGGTTTCGCCCGGCTCCATCTGTTGTCTGATTGGGGCCAACGGCAGTGGAAAAACCACTCTGATGCGCACCATTCTCGGCGTTCTTTCGCCGCTTCACGGTGACATTCTGCTTGATGGCATCGCCATAAATCATCTCAACGATCGGCAACGCGCCGCCGCTATCGCCTGGGTTCCTCAGGCACATGACGGCGCGTTTGCCTTCACTGCGCTGGACATGGTGATGATGGGGCTGGCCCCGCAATTGGCGGCATTTGCGGTTCCCGGCGCTAAAGAGCGTGAAAATGCGCACCAGCAGATGACGATGCTGGGAATTTCTCATCTGGCGCCCCGGCGCTGGAACACGCTGAGCGGCGGAGAACGGCAACTGGTGTTGATTGCCCGCGCGCTGGCGCAACGCCCACGCCTTTTGTTGCTGGATGAACCCGCTTCCAGCCTGGATTTTGGGCATCAGATCCGTCTGCTCGACACGCTGGTGACGCTGAAAAATTCGGGTATGGCCCTGCTGATGTCGACGCATCATCCGTTGCACGCCCGGGCAATTGCCGACAGCGTGGTACGCGTTGAACCGGATGGCGAAGTGTCACAAGGACTTCCTGAACATCAGCTCGCCACCGATCGCCTGGCGGAACTGTATGGCGTTACACCGTCACAAATCGCTCACCATCTCTTTGGCTCACATAACTAAGGAATAAGAATGCTCATTGACGACATTGATTTTGCCGATCTTTACCGTAAACAGTTACAGCTGGCGAACAGAACCGAGAAAAAGCCGGAGCACTGGGATAAACGTGCGGAAAAAATGGCGGAAAATTGCGCCTCATTAACCGACAGCTATCTGCTGCAACTGCTGGGGAAAATCGATCTGAAAGGGGCGGAGTCGCTGTTTGACATGGGTTGCGGTCCCGGTACGGTCTCGCTGGCGCTCGCTAAAAAGATGCCAATAATTTACGGCGTAGATTACAGCCAGGGCATGCTTAGCGTAGCTGCCCGCCGCGCTGCGCAAATGAACGCCCGTCACGTGCAGTGGGTGCAGCGGGCCTGGGAGGAACACTGGGATGATTTACCCCAGTGCGATATCGCCGTCGCCTCGCGCTCTACGCTGGTTGCCGATATGCGCCAGGCGATGACCAAACTGAATAATCAGGCCCGACTGCGGGTTTACACCACTCATCTCGTCAGTTCATCTTTCGTTTCCCCCACCATTCAGCGTGCACTGGGCCGCGAAGTGATTGAGCTCCCCAACTATATCTATGCGCTTAATGTCCTGTATCAGATGGGGATCCACGCGCATGTTGATTTTATCCGCGGGCCCAACTGCCAGCAGGACAACAGCACCTGGACGCGTTTTCTGGAAAACGTGCGCTGGAGTATGGGTGAACTGAGCGCCGATGAGGTCGAACGTCTGGAAACCTGGTATCAACAGCAGGATCCACGCACGATTGCCCCCGCCAGCCGTGACTGGGCGCTTATCTGGTGGGACAGCGTGCCGCGGGAGGCGCTGCGATGATCTACTTTTCGCAGGCGCAAACCGACGCGCTGCTGCTGGAAGATATTCAGGGCGGCGATCTGACTACCCGCGCGTTGGGGATCGGCGCACAGCCGGGCGTTATGGCGTTTTATCATCGCCAGGGCGGATGCGTTAGCGGCACCGCCGTTGCCAGACAAATGCTCACCTCATTAGGGCTGACCGTCAGCGACATGGTGGCCGATGGTGAACAGGTAAATGCAGGACAGCGATTGATTCGCGCACATGGGAATGCGGCGGCGCTGCACCAGGGCTGGAAAGCGGTACAAAATGTCCTGGAGTGGAGCTGTGGGGTTTCGGGCTATCTTGAGAGCATGTTGAGCCAACTGCGCCAACGCTATCCTGATGGGCAGATTGCCTGTACCCGCAAAGCCATTCCCGGCACGCGTTTGTTGGCGACTCAGGCAATACTCGCCGCGGGAGGCATTATCCATCGCGGAGGATGCGCCGAAACGGTACTGCTGTTTGCTAATCACCGCCATTTTCTTACCAACCCAAACGACTGGTCAGGTGCGATTGCGCGCTTACGCCGCCATGCGCCAGAAAAAAAGATTGTGGTTGAGGCAGATACGCCAGATGAGGCATTAGCCGCGCTACGCGCCGCGCCCGATGTCCTGCAACTCGACAAATTTACCCCTGAGCAAGCAACAGAAATTGTTCGCCAGGCCCCTTCTCTGGCCCCCCATTGCACGCTGGCGCTGACTGGCGGCATTACCCTCGCCTCGCTGGCGAGTTATCTCGACTGTGGCATCAGACTTTTCATCACTTCCGCGCCTTACTACGCTCCGCCCGCGGATATCAAAGTTAGCCTGAGCCCGGACGCACGTGGCATATAACATTAATAAATGGACTAAAAATAATGAATTTCAACAAAAGTTGTCTTTACACAGCCCTGTCGTTTGCTTTCGCGCACAGTGCTTTTGCTGGGCAGGAAAGCGAAACCATGACCGTCTGGTCAAGTCCGGCCTCCGCCGCAACCACTACGGTTCTCGGCCAGGAAACGATGCAGCAACTGGATAAGCAAAACGTGGCGCAGGCACTGAGCGTTGTCCCCGGCGTCGTGCTGCAAAAGTCAGGCAACCGCAATGAACAGCAGGTGAAAGTCCGCGGTTTTGACAGCCGTCAGGTTCCCGTCTATTTTGACGGCGTGCCGGTATACATCCCCTATGATGGCAACCTCGATTTAGGCCGTTTTCTGACCTCCGATATCGCTTCGGTTGAAGTCTCCAAAGGCTACTCGTCGCTGTTACAAGGGCCGAACCAGATGGGCGGCGCCATCAATATCACCACCCAAAAGCCTACCAAACCGATTGAAGGCAGCATTGGCTATCGCCAGGGCTGGAGTCGTAGCAAAGACAATGCCCACGATATGCACGCTTCATTTGGCGCCAGCAATGATCTCGGCTACATCCAACTCAGCGGCAGTCAGTTGAAGCAGGATTTCCTTGGCTTACCGCACGGTGTGGACAACCCTATTGCGGGCAGCAACGGCAAGATGATTAACTCCTCCGCCGATGACAAACGCGGTATCGTGAAGCTGGGCTTTACCCCACGTGGTAATGACGAATATGTGCTGACCTATATTAATCAGGACGGTGAAAAAGATAACCCGCCGTACGCTGGAGCCAGCAGTCAGAAATCACGCTACTGGCAATGGCCACAGTACGATAAAGAAAGCTATTACTATCAGGGCACCACCCATCTGGGCGATCGTTTCACCCTGAAAAGCCGTCTGTATCGCGACACCTTTGAAAATACGCTGATGATGTACAACTCACTTGCCGATCTGAAAAACAAGAAAGGCAACTACAGTCATTATTCAGACTACAGCGATGGCGCTGGCCTGCAGCTCGCTGCGGAAATGCGAGAAAACGACCTGCTCTCTTTCGCCGTGAACTGGAAAGATGATGTTCACCGCGAGAAAGGCGCTCCGAATGCAGCTTACGACCGTTACGAAGACCGCACCTGGTCCGTTGCCAGCGAATACCAGTGGGCAGCGGCGGATAACGTCGATGTAGTAGCTGGAATAAGCTATGACTGGCGCGACAGTCTGGAAGGCATGAAGCACGAAAAAAATGGTAGCGTCACCCACTATGATGACAACAATCAGTCGGCCTTCAACTGGCAGATGATGACCAAATATCACTTTGAAAATTCAGACACATTAGCGCTGTCCTACTCTGACAGAACACGTTTCCCGACTTTGAAAGAGCGCTACACCACCTCGAAACCGGCCTATAACCAGGTGGCGCTGGTCAATCCGCAGCTTAAACCGGAACGCGCCCGCAGCGTGGATCTGACCTGGAATGGTTCACTTGGCAAAGACTGGGGATTCGAAGCCAGCGTCTATTACAACCGCATCAGCGATGCCATTCTTTCACACAATATTGATGCCGATACCATCCAGAATCAGAACAGCGGCCGGGTGGATTACACCGGTCTGGATGCAGGCGTTAAAGGTAAAGTCTTTGATATGCTGGATGTTGGGCTGAGCTATGGCCTGATTCATGCGGACGTCAAACGCAGCGACATCGGCAAAATAACCGATTTGCCGACGCAAACCCTCACCGCATGGATGACGCTGAAACCGTGGGATCCGCTGAGCATTACGCTGTCTGAAGAGGCCCGCTCATCGAGCTATAGCAATAGCGACGGCTCGCAGAAAGCCGCAGGTTTCGCCATTACCCATTTACGCGCCGACTACGCCATCGGTCACGGGTTTAGCGTCAACGCTTCAGTCAATAACCTGTTCGATACACAATACGTGTACAGCGAAGGATTTATCGAAGAAGGCCGTAATTACTGGGCGGGAATTGAGTATCAATTCTGATTTAACGATGCAAAGAAACGGCCCCACTCGGAGTAATGCTCTTCAGTTAACGCCTTAGTTTCAGAAAGTATCGCCGGTGTGGGTAGAAGTTTTGAATATGCACTCTCAGAAAAAGGGTTCCGTTCACCTCATGTTCATAGTTTCTCTGAAACGCCGATTCCTGTGAACGTGTAAAGGGCGTTCTCCGCCACGCCCTTTACAATCCCGCCGGGAGCCTGGGTTGCAAGGGAGGCGGCGGCGAGCCTCCCTTGCACGTTCACGGGTATCTGCGCTTCAGAGAAATGACACCGTAGAGGTGAACGGAGCCCTGAACAAGAATCACATGTTCACCGTACATGCTTAACTGAACGGCATTACCGCATGGAGGCCGTTCGATTAATCTCGCCGTACAAGCCGGAAGACACCCAGCACAACAATCGCGCCGACCACGGCCACCAGGAAGCTATGGAGATTAAATCCGCTGACATCGCCGCCAATACCAAACATCGTTGCCAACCATCCACCGACCACAGCACCGACAATACCGAGAATACAGGTCAGGATAAACCCACCGCCATCACGCCCCGGCATAATCAGTTTGGCGATAACCCCCGCAATCAGACCAAAAATAATCCAGGCAATAATTCCCATTTTCAGGCCCTCTTTCCAGTGAACGCACGCGCAAGACATTCCTGCGCCAGCACTTAAAGTATAGGCAAGCCATCGCGACATGCTTTTATCACTCAGACTTAATTCATTGGGTTTGGTAAAAAATTTCATCCATTTGTATTAAGTTCCGTCGATTAATGCCGATAACCCAACGACAAACCAGGCATCCAGGAGTCATTAGGTGTGAGTAACTACAATGAGCAGTTCCTGAAGCAAAATCCGTTAGCGGTGTTAGGTGTACTTCGGGACTTAAAGTCGCAGCAGGTTCCACTGCGTATCTCCTGGTCGGGCGGCCAGTTCATCAGCAAAGTTCTGGCCGTCAGCCCGGACGAGCTGGTCATGGATTTTGGCAGCCAGGAATATGAAAACCAGGCCGTACAGCGGGCCAGCCAGATCTCGATTATCGCCGAAACGCAGGGAGCCAAAGTAGAATTCACCCTGCCACAGTTGAAAAAAGGCGAGTATCAGCAACTGCCGGCGTTTATTTCATCCTTGCCGCCTTCTCTGTGGTTTGTGCAGCGTCGTGAATATTTCCGCATCGGCGCTCCGCTGCACCCTCCCTATCGCTGCACGGCAAAAATGCCGGACAACAGCACGCTGTGCTTTCGCTTATTCGATTTATCGCTTGGCGGTATGGGCGGGCTGTTAGAAACGGCAAAACCAGAAGGACTGGTAGAAGGTATACGCTTCGCGCAGGTTGAACTGAATATGGAGCAATGGGGGGTGTATCACGTTGACGCCCAGCTCATTTCCATTAGCGAGCGCAAAGTTATCGACAGCAAAAACGAAACCATTACCACTCCCCGCCTGAGCTTTCGTTTTCTCAACGTCGGCCCGGCGGTGGAGCGGAACTTACAGCGGATTATTTTTTCCCTTGAACGCGAGGCCCGGGAAAAATCGAATAAGGTGCGCGAGTAAACTCACACGAACTACATCACATCCAGCGCTTGTTGAAGCTTCCAGATATAGCGCGGGGCCTGCGGCGCCGGATGATTGTCCGCAACATGTTCAATAAATTCATCCGGGCTGAGATCGTTGATCTTATTGATGGCTTTCTTCCTGTCGGAAGAGAACGTTCGCAGCAATGCGCCCGCGCCGTTGGCGTACGATACTACCAGCGCATACTGCATCACCTGCGGATCTTCAATCCCGGCCAGCGGCCCGGTTTCGAGAATACTCAGGTATGCGGCCCCCATGGAGATATTGCGTTCGGGGTTTTTCAACTCGCTGGTCGACGGCTCTCCGCTCCAACCCATGCGGCGATAAACATCGCGTCCTGAAGTTGAGGCTTTCAACTGCATCAGACCAATCGCATTGGACTTACTGACCGCATTCGGATTTCCGCCTGATTCAATGGCAATAATAGCGGTAATCAATTGTGGACTGACACCCCAGGCCGCACCGGCTTTTTCACTGATCGGCATCCATTGCATTGCGCGTTTAACCGGAACTTCAGCATTCCACGGCGGGTTTTTGTAATCATGTTTTGAACTACAGCCCGCAAGTAATACAACCAAAAAAGCAAACCATCTCAATTTCACGTCATCTATCCTTATAGCCGGAACCTGTCGCTGAGGTGACAACGACATACCTACGCGGCATGATATACATTTGGTTTTAGTTGTAGCAAGGAAATGCCATGTCCCGGTTTCACTTAATTGCCCCGTCGGGCTACTGTATCAATCAGCAGGCTGCCTTACGTGGGCTTGCGCGTCTTACTGAGGCCGGTCATCAGGTCGACAATTCAGCGGTCATTGCACGCCGCTGCCAGCGTTTTGCGGGGACAGAGGCAGAAAGGCTTGCTGATGTGAACTCGCTCGTTAATCTGAAAACCCCCGATACCATTGTGATGGCGGTACGCGGCGGCTATGGCGCGAGCCGTTTACTGGAAGAAATTGACTGGCAGGGGCTGGCAGCCCGCCAGCAACAAGATCCGCTACTGCTGTGCGGACACAGCGATTTTACGGCGATCCAGTGTGGTCTGCTGGCACAGGGGAATGTGATTAGCTTCAGCGGCCCGATGCTGGCGGCGAACTTCGGCGCCGAAGAAATGAACGCATTCACCGAGCACCATTTCTGGCAGGCTTTGCATAATGCCCAATTTACCCTCGAATGGCAGGGTGACGGTCCGCAGTGCGCAACTGAAGGTACACTGTGGGGAGGAAATCTGGCGATGATCATTTCGCTGATGGGTACGCCGTGGATGCCGACTATCAAAAACGGCATTTTGGTGCTGGAAGACATTAACGAACATCCATTCCGTATCGAGCGTATGCTGCTACAGCTGTACCACGCCGGAATACTGGCCCAGCAAAACGCCATTATTCTTGGCAGTTTTAGCGGTAGCGCACCCAATGATTACGATGCCGGTTACAATCTTGATTCAGTTTGTGATTTTCTGCGCGCCAGATTATCAGTACCGTTGATCTGCGGCCTCGATTTTGGCCATGAACAACGCACTGTCACCTTGCCTTTGGGAGCCAATGCGGTGCTGAAAAATGATAAAAACGGCACTCAGCTCACCTTAAGTGGGCATCCGGTACTAAAATCGTAAAAAAAGCGGCTAATAGGGCTAAGTAAAACGCTGTTTCTGTCGTTATTATGGTAGGGTTTATTAATACGAAACAGCGTAATTCAGGAGTAACCGAACGTTGGATGCCGCAGCAATTATTAGCCTTTTTATTTTGGGTTCCGTTCTCGTCACCTGCAGTATCTTACTCAGTTCATTCTCATCACGTCTCGGTATCCCAATTCTGGTGATATTTCTCGCTATCGGTATGTTAGCGGGCGTGGATGGTATAGGCGGCATACCTTTCGATAACTATCCATTCGCCTACATGGTGAGTAACCTGGCACTGGCGGTTATCCTGCTCGACGGCGGGATGCGCACCCAGGCCAGCTCTTTTCGCGTTGCGTTAGGCCCGGCGCTATCGTTGGCGACGGTCGGTGTGCTGATTACTTCCGGACTCACCGGCATGATGGCCGCGTGGCTGTTTCATCTGGATCTTATCGAAGGACTCCTGATTGGCGCGATTGTTGGTTCAACCGACGCCGCGGCGGTCTTTTCCCTGCTTGGCGGTAAGGGGCTTAACGAACGCGTTGGCTCTACGCTGGAAATTGAATCCGGCAGTAATGACCCGATGGCCGTGTTTTTGACCATCACGCTCATCGCCATGATCCAAAACCACGAGACCGGTTTAAGCTGGATGTTCACGGTGCACATTATCCAGCAGTTTGGCTTAGGCATCATTATCGGTCTTGGCGGTGGATATATGCTCCAGCAGATGATTAACCGCATTTCGCTGCCTGCCGGACTGTATCCGCTATTGGCGTTAAGCGGTGGGATCCTGATTTTTGCCCTGACCACTGCGCTGGAAGGCAGCGGTATTCTGGCGGTTTATCTGTGTGGTTTCCTGCTGGGTAATCGCCCTATTCGCAACCGGTTTGGCATTCTGCAAAACTTCGACGGTCTGGCCTGGCTGGCGCAAATCGCCATGTTCCTGGTGCTCGGACTGCTGGTTACGCCATCCGACCTGCTGCCTATCGCAATCCCGGCACTGATTTTGTCTGCGTGGATGATATTCATTGCCCGCCCGCTTTCGGTCTTCGCGGGACTGCTGCCGTTTCGTGGCTTTAATCTGCGCGAGCGCATTTTCATCAGTTGGGTGGGTCTGCGCGGTGCGGTACCCATCATCCTCGCCGTCTTCCCAATGATGGCGGGTCTGGAGAACGCGCGCCTGTTCTTTAACGTCGCCTTCTTCGTGGTACTTATCTCGTTGCTGTTTCAGGGAACGTCGCTTTCATGGGCTGCTAAAAAAGCCAAAGTGGTGGTCCCTCCCGTCGGCTGGCCCGTGTCGCGCATTGGTCTGGATATTCATCCGGATAACCCGTGGGAGCAGTTTGTTTATCAGCTCAGCGCGGATAAGTGGTGTGTGGGCGCCGCACTGCGCGACCTGCATATGCCGGAAGAAACGCGAATAGCCGCCCTGTTTCGTGACAACGTGCTGTTTCACCCCTCCGGCAGTACGCGTCTTCGCGAAGGCGATGTATTGTGTGTTATTGGCCGCGAGCGCGATCTCCCGGCTCTTGGCAAGCTGTTCAGCCAGTCGCCACCTGTGTCGTTAGACCAGCGCTTCTTCGGTGATTTTATTCTTGAAGCCAGCGCAAAATATGCCGATGTGGCACTGATTTATGGCCTGGATGATGGCACCGAGTATCGTGATAAGCAGCAAACGCTGGGTGAAATTGTCCAGCATCTGCTTGGTGCCGCGCCGGTCGTCGGTGACCAGGTGGAATTCGCGGGTATGATCTGGACTGTGGCCGAGAAGGAAGATAATGCAGTGCTGAAGGTCGGTGTTCGCGTTGCTGAAGATGAGGATGAGTAAAGCGGATGTTTTGCCGGGTGGCGGCTGCGCCTTACCCGGCCTACAAAATGCACTGACTCTGAAGACCTGATAAACGCAGCAGCATCAGGCAATGCTATATAAAGTTACACCGTCACAACTGGCACGCGCAGCGCCAGAGAACACATTAACTCGTAGCCTACCGTACCTGCGGCGGTGGCCACATCGTCAATTTTAATCTCTTTGCCCCACAGCTCTACCGGCGTCCCGATCCCTGCCTGCGGGCACGGTGTCAGATCTACCGCCAACATATCCATTGAGACTGTCCCCACCGTCCCGGTACGTACACCATCCACCAGCACAGGCGTTCCGCTTGGCGCATGGCGTGGATAACCGTCTGCATAGCCGGTCGCTACAATGCCAATGCGCTGCTCACCGCTGGCAGTGTAACGTCCACCGTAGCCCACCCGATCGCCAGCTTTCAGCGTTTGTATGCCGATGATCTCACTGCTCAGCGTCATCACTGGCTTCAGGCCGGTATTGGCGATGTCCCGCCATTGTCCCGAAGGCGACGCACCATACAAAATAATGCCCGGACGAACCCAGTCATAATGCGCTTCAGGGTGCCACAGCGTGGCGGCCGAATTCGATAGTGACCGTCTGCACTCCAGCCCTTCAGTCGCCTGCGCAATACGCGCCATAGCCTCCTGGATACCTTCCGGGTGCTCTGCATCGGCAAAATGCGACATCAGCGTCATTTCGCCGACGTTGGGCATAGCCCGCAGCTGTTGCCAGACCGTGGGAACTCTTTCCGGTAAAAAACCAAGGCGGTTCATACCACTATTCACCTTCAGGTAAACATCGAGCGGCGCCTTCAGGCGCGCATTCTGCAATGCTTTTAGCTGCCAGTTACTGTGTACACAGGTGGTGAGTCGATAATTGTCATATACCGTCAGGTCTTCGGCGTGGAAAAAACCCTCCAGCATGAGTATCGGGCCTTTCCATCCGCGCTCGCGCAGGGTTATCGCCTCTTCAAGATTGAGCATGGCAAAACCATCGGTTGTGCCCAGCGCATTCCAGACGCGTTCAATGCCGTGTCCGTACGCATTGGCTTTCACCACCGACCAGACGCGAGCGTCCGGCGCGGCCTGGCGGGTAATGGTCAGATTTTGTTTCAACGCCTGCAGGTCAATGCTGGCCAGTATCGGGCGGGTCATCTCACGTCCTTATCAGTTATGTGCGCCATGTAAATGCCGTGGACGGGAGGGGGTAAACCCCGGACTGTAACGCGCCACGCTCAGATCGTCATAAGGTATGGCTGGCGTGCGGCCAGAAAGGATATCGCTCAGCAGCTGACCGGAGCCGCAGGCCATGGTCCAACCCAGCGTGCCGTGGCCGGTATTGAGCAGCAGATTCTTAAAGCGGGTGCGCCCCACCACCGGCGTTCCGTCCGGCGTCATCGGACGCAGTCCGGTCCAGAAGGTTGCCTGCTCCACATGACCGCCGCGCGGGAAGAGATCGCGTACGACCATTTCCAGCGTTTCACGACGAGGTTGTAGCAGTTCTGTATTAAAGCCGACAATCTCCGCCATGCCGCCAACGCGAATACGATTGTCAAAGCGGGTAATAGCGATTTTGTAGGTTTCATCAAGGATAGTAGAAACCGGCGCACCGTCGTCTTGCGCCACCGGAATGGTCAACGAATAGCCTTTGAGCGGATAGACCGGGATATCAACGATCCCTTTCAGCATTGCCGTGGAGTACGAACCAAACGCCATCACATAGGCATCGGCTTTAACTATCTCTTCGCCGCACTGGACGCCATAAATCTGCTCACCATCGCTCAGCAGCTTATCGACCGGGGTATTAAAGCGAAACTTAACGCCTGCCTGCTCCGCCATCTGCGCCAGACGCTGGGTAAACAGCTGGCAGTCGCCGGTTTCATCATTCGGTAAACGCAGACCGCCGGTCAGCTTGTGCGCCACTTCTGCCAGTGCGGGTTCGACTTCCGCCAGACGGTTTGCTTCCAGCAGTTGATATGGCACGCCCGCATCTTCTAGCACGGCGATGTCGCGGGTAGCGTTCTCATACTGTTGAGCGGTACGGAAAAGTTGCAGGGTTCCGCCCTGGCGCCCCTCGTACTCGATACCGGTAGAGGCGCGCAGCGCTTTCAGGCAATCACGGCTGTATTCCGCCAGTCGCACCATGCGTCCTTTATTTTCCATGTAGTGGCTGGTGTCGCAGTTGCGCAGCATCTGCCACATCCATTTCAACTGGAACTGGGTTCCGTCAAGACGGACGGCCAGCGGAGCGTGGCGCTGAAACATCCACTTAATTGCTTTTAGCGGTACGCCTGGTGCCGCCCATGGTGCTGCATAACCTGGAGAGATTTGCCCCGCGTTCGCCGCACTGGTTTCCAGTGCCGGACCGGGCTCACGATCAATGACGGTGACATCGTGTCCAGCCTGACTTAAGTACCAGGCGCTGGTCACGCCAACGACACCACTTCCCAGTATGACAACTCGCATAGCCACTCCGTTAACAGTAAAAGAACAATCATCTAATTACATATTGATAACTCAGTTGAAAATATTATTCAACATATGGCTTTTTTATGGTGACTTACCTCACATATAGCGGTGATGGCTGGGGACTCTCCGCTTTGGCATCTCCTGCTGTGCGTTATTTTTATCCAGCATAAAATTTTGCGGCCATGCCATTTTTCGACGCCTCGCTAACGTGAAATCGCAAAGAAAAAATTTCTGCCGCAGCACGTTTTTTAACACCATGATCTATGCTTGACATGAGGTACTCCAGACAGAGAGTGCCGCCAACAATGAGGGTGCGCGAATGGCTACGATTGATTCCATGAACAAGGACAGCACACGGTTAAGCGATGGACCCGACTGGACGTTTGATCTGCTGGATGTCTATCTGGCAGAGATAGACCGCGTGGCGAAACTCTACAGACTGGATACCTACCCGCACCAAATCGAGGTGATCACCTCCGAACAGATGATGGACGCTTATTCCAGCGTCGGGATGCCGATCAACTATCCTCACTGGTCGTTTGGTAAAAAGTTTATTGAAACCGAGCGCTTGTATAAGCATGGTCAGCAGGGGCTGGCCTATGAGATCGTTATCAACTCCAATCCGTGCATCGCGTATCTGATGGAGGAGAACACCATCACCATGCAGGCGCTGGTGATGGCGCATGCCTGCTACGGACACAACTCCTTTTTCAAAAACAACTACCTGTTCCGAAGCTGGACGGATGCCAGTTCCATTGTCGATTACCTGATCTTCGCGCGAAACTATATTACCCAGTGTGAAGAGCGTTACGGCGTGGATGAAGTCGAAAAGCTGCTCGACTCCTGCCATGCGCTGATGAACTACGGCGTTGACCGTTACAAACGCCCGCAAAAAATCTCCCTACAGGAAGAGAAAGCCCGTCAGAAAAGCCGTGAAGAGTATCTGCAAAGCCAGGTGAATATGTTGTGGCGCACGCTGCCGAAGAAAGAGGAAGAGAAAACCGTGGCGGAAGCCCGGCGTTATCCCTCTGAGCCACAGGAGAACCTGCTGTACTTCATGGAGAAGAACGCCCCGCTGCTGGAGCCCTGGCAACGCGAAGTGTTGCGCATTGTACGCAAGGTCAGCCAGTATTTTTATCCGCAGAAACAGACGCAGGTGATGAACGAGGGCTGGGCCACTTTCTGGCATTACACCATCCTGAACCACCTTTATGATGAAGGTAAAGTCACCGAACGGTTTATGCTGGAGTTTCTGCATAGCCATACCAATGTGGTATTTCAGCCGCCCTACAACAGCCCATGGTATAGCGGGATAAACCCGTACGCTCTGGGGTTTGCCATGTTCCAGGATATCAAACGTATTTGTCAGTCGCCGACCGAGGAGGACAAATACTGGTTCCCGGACATAGCGGGTTCCGACTGGCTGGAAACCTTGCATTTCGCGATGCGCGATTTCAAAGATGAGAGCTTTATCAGCCAGTTCCTGTCACCGAAGGTGATGCGTGATTTCCGTCTGTTCACCGTGCTGGATGACGATCGTCACAACTATCTGGAGATTTCTGCGATTCATAACGAGGAAGGATATCGTGAGATCCGCAACAGGTTGTCGTCGCAATACAACCTCAGCAACCTGGAGCCGAATATTCAAATCTGGAATGTCGATCTGCGTGGCGACCGTTCGCTCACCTTACGCTATATTCCGCATAACCGCGCACCGCTGGATAAAGGACGCAAAGAAGTGCTCAAGCACGTACACCGGCTTTGGGGTTTTGACGTGATGCTGGAGCAACAGAATGAAGATGGCAGCGTGGAACTGTTGGAGCGTTGCCCGCCAAGGATGAACGGTCTGTAAATCTTATTACCGGAGGCGGTGTAAACACCTAAACCGGCCTACGAAGTGCACACATTGTAGGCCGGATAAGACGCTTTGGCGTCGCCATCCGGCTTTGAGCAATTAACGGCCCTGAATCGCCAAATCGCCCGGCAGGCTCTTTTGCATGCGATGCCAAATTTCGCCACTGTCGTGACCATAGCGACGCACCGTTTCATACACCTGCTCATGAGCGCCCTGCTCGCAGAGTTCTGACAGTTTACGGTAGAAGCTCAGCGCCAGCGCGCGCGCTTCCGGATTGGCAAAATAATGACGACCAATGCGGGTATATAATCCTTTCATACCGTTGAGGATCAAACCGTAAATCGGATTGCCGGAGGCAAATGCCAGGCCGCGGAAAATGTTATAGTCCAGATCGGCAAATGCGTCAGCGTGGTCGGCCACCTGATTTGCCGTCGCCAGAACCTCCTGTGCTTTATCAGGATGCTGGCGAAACGCAGTGCGAACAAAGATCGTCGAAATATTGGTACGCACGGACAGCAGATTATCAATCAACTGCGGGACACTCTCGTGATCGAGACGCGCCAGCGTTTCAAGAATATTCAGACCGGAGGTTTCCCAGAAGTTATTCACCTTCGTCGGTTTGCCGTGTTGAATGGTCAACCAGCCATCTCGCGCCAACCGCTGCAATACTTCGCGTAGCGTGGTACGTGTCACCCCAATAAGTTCGGAGAGTTCACGTTCAGCGGGCAAAATAGTGCCAGGTGGGAAGCGGTTATTCCAGATACTTTCAATGATGTACTCTTCCGCGAACCCAGCCGGGCTTTGCGCCTTAATGACCATAGTAAAAATTCCATTACACAGCAAAACATAGTTACACACATCATACCAGATGGGTATCTTAGCTGATAGCTGACGCAATGAAGAAAAAGTGGATCAAGGCTTCATTTTCCAAATAACGCTACAGCACAGCCAAACTTGCCAGTCTCGTGAATAGCTTGCCTGTACTCCCTCCTCCCGCTAAGCTTTGCGGTCAAACATAAAAACATGATTTCATTTTTAAAGGTAGGGAAATCACCATGGAGCTATCATGGGGCCGCGCTATGTGGCGCAATTTTTTAGGTCAATCACCAGACTGGTACAAACTTGCACTGCTTGTCTTCTTAGTCGTTAACCCGATTATTTTTTTCATCAACCCTTTTATTGCCGGCTGGTTGCTGGTGGCCGAGTTCATTTTCACGCTGGCGATGGCGTTAAAATGTTACCCACTGCTGCCAGGCGGGCTGTTGGCTATTGAAGCTGTAATTATTGGCATGACCAGCGCCACGCATGTGCGTGAAGAGGTTGCCGCAAATCTTGAGGTGTTATTGCTGCTGATGTTTATGGTGGCAGGCATCTACTTTATGAAGCAGCTATTACTGTTTATTTTCACTCGTCTGCTGCTCACTATTCGCTCCAAGACGCTGCTGTCACTGTCTTTTTGTGTTGCAGCCGCTTTTCTCTCTGCGTTCCTCGATGCGTTGACCGTCGTGGCCGTGGTAATCAGCGTTGCGGTCGGTTTTTATGGTATCTACCATCGCGTTGCTTCTTCTCGCGCGGAAGACAACAACATGCTCGATGACAGCCATATCGATCAGCACAATAAGGTCGTTCTTGAGCAGTTCCGCGGTTTTCTGCGTAGCCTGATGATGCACGCGGGGGTCGGTACGGCGTTAGGCGGCGTGATGACCATGGTGGGTGAGCCACAAAACCTGATTATCGCCAAAGCGGCTGGCTGGCATTTTGGCGACTTCTTCCTGCGTATGTCGCCAGTTACCGTCCCGGTACTGATTTGCGGCCTGTTAACTTGTGTGCTGGTCGAGAAATTGCGCTGGTTTGGCTATGGCGAAACGCTGCCGGAGACCGTCCGTGATGTCCTGCAACAGTTTGACGATCAAAGCCGCCAACAACGTACCCGCCAGGACAAAATCAAACTGATTGTCCAGGCGATTATTGGCGTCTGGCTGGTCGTTGCTTTGGCACTGCATCTGGCAGAAGTCGGATTGATCGGTTTGTCGGTCATCATTCTGGCAACCTCGTTGACCGGCGTCACCGACGAACATGCGATAGGTAAAGCCTTTACCGAGTCGCTACCCTTCACCGCGCTGCTGACCGTGTTCTTCTCTATTGTCGCGGTGATTATCGATCAACAGCTCTTTTCGCCGATTATTCAGTTTGTTTTGCAGTCGTCTGAACATGCACAACTGACGCTGTTTTATCTCTTCAACGGCCTGCTGTCTTCGATCTCTGATAACGTTTTTGTTGGTACGATTTATATCAATGAAGCCAAAGCCGCGATGGAACATGGGACCATCAGCCTTAACCAATTTGAGCTGTTGGCGGTGGCGATCAATACCGGGACCAACCTGCCTTCGGTGGCCACGCCAAACGGCCAGGCTGCATTCCTGTTCCTGCTGACCTCTGCACTGGCACCGTTGATTCGCCTCTCTTATGGTCGCATGGTGTGGATGGCTCTGCCTTATACTCTCGTCCTGACGCTCGTCGGCCTGCTTTGCGTCGAGTTCACGCTAGTTCCGGTGACCGAGTGGATGACTCAAACGGGCTGGTTAGCTACACTTTCATAACAATTAACCGGGCAAATCACTGCCCGGTTTGACTTTTTGCATGATAAATATCCGATTACGCAAATTTTCAATTCCCGCTAGTGGCGCATAAAGTGAATTGGTTTAAACTGCGGTCTCTACGCATGTTGCAGGGAAATGATTATGTTGCGATTTTTAAACCAGTGCTCCCGAGGTCGTGGAGCATGGTTATTGTTGGCGTTAACCGCCTTTGCGCTGGAGCTCGTCGCGCTGTGGTTCCAGCACGTCATGCTACTAAAACCTTGCGTGTTGTGTATTTACGAACGTAGCGCATTATTTGGCGTGATGGGGGCAGGGCTGGTGGGTGCTATCGCACCAAAAACACCGCTGCGCTATGTGGCGATGATAATCTGGATTTACAGTGCCTGGCGCGGACTTCAGTTAGCGTATGAGCACACCATGATCCAGCTGCACCCATCCCCGTTTATGACCTGTGATTTTGCCGCACGCTTCCCAAGCTGGCTGCCAGTGGACAAATGGCTGCCGCAGGTGTTTTTAGCGTCCGGTGACTGTGCTGAGCGCCAGTGGTCTTTTTTAACCCTGGAAATGCCGCAGTGGCTGTTGGGGATCTTCGCCGCATACCTGGTGGTCGCCGTGCTGGTAGTGATAGCACAGCCGTTCAAACCGAAAAAACGTGACCTCTTCGGTCGCTAACAGAGACGCTCCTTCGGGAGCGTTTTTTTTGCTTTAAATTCATTGCCTGCTGGCATCTATAAGATGTATATTAAATGCATCTTATAGATGCCACACCAAGGAGATGTCTTATGTCCCATTTACGCATCCCGGCAAACTGGAAAGTTAAACGCTCTACTCCTTTCTTCACAAAAGACAACGTCCCAGCAGCACTGCTTTCTCACCATAACACTGCAGCAGGCGTTTTTGGCCAGCTTTGTGTGATGGAAGGTACGGTAACGTATTACGGCTTTGCCAATGAAGACGCAAAAGAACCTGAAGTGAAAGTGGTGATTAATGCCGGTCAGTTTGCGACCAGTCCGCCGCAGTACTGGCATCGCGTTGAATTAAGCGACGATGCGCAATTCAACATCAATTTCTGGGTTGAAGATGACAACCATGGCGATGAGATGTATCAGGCGAAAAAGTCTTAAGCCTTAACGCCTGCTAATCGATGGGCGGCTTAGTCCGCCCATGAAGGTTTGTTCAAAACAGGCGGCACTATAAAATTATTGTGCGTTGATGTGAACAGAAAGCAGTCATAATGCAGAGCGTTAGCGCAAGACGAATCACCACCTTCCGAGGTTTTGAGTTGTTTTGCGCTAATTTTTTGCCCCATCCATGCCCCATCACACGTCCCATCTTCGAAAAACGCAAAGCCTTGTAAACCTATGCAAGGCTTTGTGTGCCCCGCTTTTGTCTCATCACGCATACGATTTAACGGATTGTGACTTCCCAGTTTTAAACTTTTTAATAAAAAACTTACCCATCTCAATAGAAGGTTTTTCAATAAACGCATACATTAACAGAGATAATGCATAAGCAATCACAAAGTTTGTTATAAACTTACCAACACCATTAACACCAGGGTAAAACGATATCAAGTCTCCATATCTATTTAAGCTCCATAAAATAGGAACGTGAATCAGATATAAAGAATATGATAAATCGCCGATATGAGAAAAGAACTTCCAAAATCTAACAATGCCGAGGCCCTCAAGAGTTATCATAGATATAAATAACATTGATGCAATCATTCCTGAATTGAGTACCCCATGTTGAGATTTGTATCCATTTACAATGCTAATAACGGAAAATGTAAGCGCTGAAAATGTTATGAATTTTATTAATGATAAATTAAAAGAAAAATTAGAATTATTAATTCTCTGATAAGCACATGAAATCAAAACGCCAGCAAGGAAATCGAAAACAATTGGGTTAAACGAAAACTTCAGATGATCAATATGTCCTGATACATCACCCACACCTGCAGAGTATGGATCAAGAGTAAAACTACCAGAGAAAAATAGTTGCCCACATATTGATATCAAAGATATTGATAACACAACTAACAAAGCTCTATGCTTGTGTGAAATAAGCATGCATATCATGAAAACAAAATAAAAATACAACTCATATGTCAAGGTCCACGCTGGATATAGCAAACCATATCCATAAAAAGGACCCGGCTTAGACATGTCTGATGTTATAAAAAAAACTGATTTGATAACATCGCTATAATTGAACCATACTTCAGAAAATGTTAGCTTTGAAAAGTCGAACTGAACAAAAAAAAGATAAAACAAAAATGCAACAATATATACGGGATATATTCTAAAAAATCTTTTTATAGCAAAAGAAGAGCATGAACCATCTCTCATAGTAGAGTAGTGAATGATGAACCCACTAATAACAAAAAACAAATCAACGCCAAATGCACCGTTTGAAAACAACAGATCGCCAAGATTTGTTTGTGCGTATACATCGTTAAGTGCAACGCGAAAGTGAAACGCAACAACAAAAACAGCAGCAAAACCCCTAAGGAACTGAATCGAATTTAGTTTGTTCATTATAATGAGCCAAATAATTAATCCCTGGCTCATTATAACATATTGACATTTACAATTAAATAGTTATTTCAACCCATGCGGTGCCATTATATTTATATCCTATAATGTTAGTTGGCGATGTGATTACATCATATCTGTCGCCGTTATTATTACCGTATGGCCTGTCAGGAACACTACCTGATACATTCATTACTCCTTTAAAAAACCATCCAGGTGAAACAATACCATGAGGCTTGCTAAACACGGCAGAATACCCCAACTGCTTGCTGTGTACAGTGAATTTACCAAAAACACTACTATAACCGTTAAGTGGAGATGATGTATGAATCGCCACGGATAATCTAGACACTTCCGAGCCGTTGATAATACTGGTTTTCATATTCTGTCGTTGACATCTGATTGCTCGAACCATGCCGACGCTTACTGTTATAAAACATTTCGATGTAATCAAAAATATCGCTGCGGGCTTCTTCCCGCGTTCCGTAGATCTTTTTCTTTATCCGTTCGCGTTTCAGCAACTGGAAAAAGCTTTCTGCAACCGCATTATCGTGACAGTTACCGCGACGGCTCATGCTCCCCTCCAGGCCGTGTGATTTCAGGAACGACTGCCACTCATGGCTTGTGTACTGACTGCCCTGGTCCGAATGAACCAGCACCTGTTTTTGGGGATTACGCCGCCATACAGCCATCAGCAGTGCGTTCAGGACAATGTCCTTTGTCATCCGGGATTGCATTGACCAGCCGATAATTTTGCGTGAGAACAGATCAACAACCACAGCAAGATACAGCCAGCCTTCGTGGGTCCTGATGTAGGTTATGTCCGTTACCCAACGCTTATCCGGAGCATCCGGATTGAACTGTCGCTGGAGCCTGTTGGGCGATACGATACTGGCCTCGCCTTTGCGTGCCCACGGGCTCCGGTACCCGACCTGAGCCTTTATCCCGGCACGATTCATCAGTCGCCAGACTCTGTTCACTCCGCACTGTTGACCGCTATCCCGCAAGTCCAGATGGATCTTGCGATAACCATAAACGCAACCGGACTCCAGCCAGAACTGTTTGATCTGTCCCGTCAGTCTCAGATCTACCTGGTGGCGCTGAGAATACGGTTGCTTAAACCAGGCGTAAAAGCCACTGGGATGAACATCCAGCACCCTGCAGAGCAGACGAACAGGCCAGCAACGGGAGTTGTCACGAATAAAGGCGTACCTCAGTCGGACAGCTTTGCGAAGTACGCCGCGGCTTTTTTTAATATGTCCCGTTCGTCAGTAACCCGCTTCAACTCCTTCTGGAGTCGGCGGATCTCGGCCTGAGCATCTGACTGTTCTTTATTAGTGGATGAGTCCGGACCGTACTTCTTTATCCAGGCGTAAAGGCTGTGGGTGGTGATATCGAGACGTGTTGCAACGCTGGAAACAGAATGACCGCGATCAATAACCTGTTTGACTGCTTCAATTTTAAACTCTTCGGGATAACGTTTACCGCTCATGGGCACCTCTCTTTAAGTCATCTTAAATGACTCCGAGGTGTCTGTTAAACCCGTGGCGATTCATTAATCCGCAACCTGAACTTACAAAAGGCTCTGGTTTTTCATGGAAAGGATATTTGTATGGCTCCGGCAGTAATGACCGAGAGACAAATCGTAATTTTGCTCACATCAAATGTCCTTTTGGTAAGCCAGGCGATCGCATCTGGGTTCGAGAGACCTATCAGGGGCCGCTATTCGATTACGAACATATGGAGTCGTATCTCGAAGACAGTTCTAAATTTGAGAAGCCAGATTTTTGTATCTACAGGGCTGATGGTAAGCCTGCGCCAGAGTTTTACGATGCTGACGATAATCTGCATTGCTGCTGGCGTCCATCCATTCACATGCCGCGCTGGGCAAGCCGTATCACGCTGGAGATTAACGACGTTCGCGTTGAGCGATTGAATGGCATCAGTGAAACGGATGCGGAGGCAGAAGGCATCGACATGGAGGCACTTTTTGACTCACAGGACTGTTACGACTGCATTGCAGACCACAACATGACCGGGAGACCAACGGCAACAGGAGCATTCAAGCACCTGTGGGAATCCATCTACGGCGAAGAAAATTGGCAGACCAATCCATGGGTTTGGGTAATCGAATTTAAGGTGGTGCCTAATGTTCCAGCTAATTCAACGGGGTCAGATATATGACGAAGCCGGAAATTAGTAAGTGGAAAAATCGAAATAAAACCCCCATCACGCAAGACCTCCTCAAAAATCTTATTCATTACTCACCAGAGACTGGCGTATTCACATGGAAGCCTCGCGAGAGACACTTCTTTCAGACTGACGCATCATTTAGGGCATGGAATGGCACATTCCCCGGCAAGGTTGCTGGGAAGCACGTTGAGGGTGAATACGAAAAAATAATGATTTTAGGGATTAGGCATGCATCTCACAGACTGGCTTTCCTATATGTGCATGGTTACCTGCCACGGATTGTTGACCACATTAATGGCGACATTAAAGACAACAGAATTTCCAACCTGAGAGCGGCAACCCCATCACAAAATGGGCACAACAAATCCTTAGCATCAAATAATAAAAGCGGATTTAAGGGGGTTAGCTGGAGCAATGTTCACAAGCGATGGGAGGCATACATCACCCTGAACTACAAAAGAACTCGACTTGGTTTTTTCAATGAAATAGAGGATGCAGTTAGTGCTTTGGAGGCAGCCAGAAAAGTTATGGTAGGTGAGTTTGCGAAGAATCAGCAAAGGCCATAATCCATTAGCACGTCACGAGGCAGCACAGATACGCGCCGAACTTGAAACAGCAGAGCACTTAAAACGCCTCCGCGCTATGCGGGCGGCATGAGGAGAGAATATGAAGGAATTACGTTTTTATGGCGCAAGTGACGACCTTTTCGAGTGCGAGGGTGCCATTCGCGAGGAAATAGGCTGCTACAGCCACCCAGGGATTTATCACCTGAGATCAGCTGAAGGTGAGATGCAGGTTATCGCTACCTACACCGATAGCGGATGTTGGTCTATCGGTGTCTGTCAGATTGATGAAGATGTTCCTATCCCGCAGTGGGAAACATCGTTCAGCACGCACGAGAAAGGATATAGCGTCGTCCTCTCCATTCAGGTGCCAGATGACACTGTTCTGGTGCAAGAAGATGAAGACGACTGACGCAACTGATAGCCAGTTATGAGCAGACCAACTCAGCTCTGAAGCTATAATATCCTTGTGGAGGATTTTATGTCTGAACTGAAGAGCAAACCGTCAAAACCAGTAGCCGTAAGCAGACGGATTATAAAAGGATTAAGTCGCTGTGAAAGGTGTAATAAAACGCGACTAGAATGCAGACGCATCACCATGTCGGATGGTTCAAAAATCGTCGCATGCACAGACTGTATGGGTGCTAAAGCAATTACTGGGAAAAAGCAAAAGAAACTAATTGCCATTGAAATACCAACGGCTTTCGAGTCGTCCCGCCGCAAGCATTAACAAGTTAATTAAGAAAAAACCCCGCATGTCGGGGTTTATTTTTGCCTGGAGAAAACCATGAGCGACATTATCCAATTGACGCCCAACAAGTGGGTATCCGAAGAAGTTCTAATGGCTATCACTGGCCTAACAAAGAACGCGATCAAGTCAGCACGCACAAATTCATGGATGGAGGGGCGAGAGTACCGCCACTATTCCGGCGACTGTCAACCAAAGGAGAACTCCCCTATTCTCTACAATCGACACGAAGTCGATAATTGGGTTGAACGTCAACGACCGGCGATCCCGCGCCAGAAATCTGCTTAAATACCCTCCACACTAAACTAACGCAGGAGATTTTATGTCTGGTTATCCAACTGGAGTGGAGAACCACGGCGGCACGTTGCGCATATGGTTCATATATAACGGGAAAAGGGTCAGGGAAAGCCTTGGTGTTGTTGATACTGCAAAGAACAGGCGCATTGCTGGAGAGCTTCGCGCCTCTGTTTGTTTCGCTATAAAAACGGGTGCATTCGATTACGCCAGACAGTTCCCACAGTCACCCAACCTGAAGAAATTCAATATCGCGCCGCCGGGGATAACTGTTGCTGAACTGGCAGCTAAATGGCTGGAGCTTAAGAGGATGGACTTAACCCTTAACGCCCATCTCCGATATGTATCGTATATCACGATCGGAACCGATATTCTCGGAGGCGGCCGGATGGTTGACTCTATAACTCATGAGGATGTGCTTAACGTAAGGAAGGAATTGCTGACCGGCTACCAGATATGCGGTGCGCACCAGAAAAACAGGTCAGTGAAGAAAGGGAGGACGGTAAGGACGGTTAATGTCTATGTTACCTGCATGAAGGGAATGTTTGATTTTGCGGTATTGAATGGGTACATAAGCAAATCACCATTTGCTGCAGTTACTCCACTCAAAAAGTCCAAGTCAGATCCGTCGCCGCTTACCCATGATGAATACCATCGCTTTCTTGAGAAATGCCCATGCGAACAGATACGGAACCTCTGGAAGCTTGCGTTTAATACTGGCATGCGCCACGGTGAGATATGTGCTCTTGCATGGGAGGACATCGACACTAAAAACTGGACGATTCGCATCAGCAGGAACCTTGCCATTTCCAATCATTTCACACCGCCAAAGACAGAAAGCGGGAACCGGACAATCAACCTCACCACTCCGGCTATCGAGGCGCTAAAAAGCCAGATGGCTTATACCAGAATGGGGAAACAACACCAGATAGACGTTCACCTAAGAGAGTTTGGCAGAACTCGCCGGGATGAATGCACATTCGTTTTTGTTCCCAGGCTAACGGCAAGGAATGGCAAGGGAGGTGAATGGTACTCACCCGGGTCATTCTCTGGAACGTGGAACAATATATTAAGAAGGAGCGGAATTCCCCACCGCAAGTCATATGAGTCTCGACACACATATGCCTGCTGGGCATTAAGCGCCGGGGCTAACCCCAACTTCATTGCAGCTCAAATGGGGCATACGTCCGCACAGATGGTTTACAGCGTTTACGGTAAATGGATGACAGACAACAATGACAACCAACTGGCATTATTGAACGCTAATTTTGGAAGTAATGCCCCACAGATGCCCCATGCTCAAAACGAGTAGAAACAAAATCCTTTAACCTCATGGAGTTAATCAGCCCATGAAGGTTTGTTCAGAATATGATCCTGCCAGTCACGCACTTCCGATTCTTTCACCGCAATATGACGTACTGAAATACGTTCACCGTGCATCGCCGCTTTTGATCCCGTCAGCAGTGGATGCCACTCCGGCAGCCCTTTACCTTCCGCTAGCAGACGATACGCACAGGTCATCGGCAGCCATTCAAAGGTAGGCAGATTATCGCGCGTCAGTTTGATACAGTCAGGCTCGTACTCGAATCGGCGTTCGTAATTACGGCACTGACAGGTTTTGATATTGAGCTGCTTACACGCGACGTTAGTAAAATAGATTTCGTCGGTGTCTTCATCCATCAGCTTATGCAGGCAGCATTGACCACACCCGTCACATAATGACTCCCACTCGGCATCGGTCATTTCATCCAGGGTTTTACTTTGCCAGAAAGGTATGTCGCTCATCAGGGTATCCGCTATTGCAATAAAGCTGCACCTTATAACCAGTCTGGCACGCTGATGCAAGTTTTGCCGCCCGAAAAGGCGGCAAGAAGAGATTACAGCACGCGTGTCGTCAGCGTTTGACCATGAAAACTGATAGCCAGCTCATCACCGCTGTTTAACGGCCCAACGCCCGCTGGCGTCCCCGTCAACACAACATCGCCCGCTTTGAGGGTAAAGAAACGACTCATGTAGGCAATCAAAGGAACGATGTGATGGATCATATCCGCCGTAGTGCCGTGCTGGCGCAGCTCACCGTTAACCGTTAACCCGAGCATCGTATCCTGAGGATCACCATTAAATTCCGCCACCGGAATAAACCCTGACAGCGGGCAAGAGTTATCAAAGCCCTTCGCTTTTTCCCACGGCTGCCCCGCCTTCTTCATTTTGCCCTGAATATCACGCAGGGTCAGATCCAACGCGACGCCATAGCCCGCAATGGCTTTGCGCACATGTTCTTCCGTCGCCTGACGTAGGGTCGCGCCAATTAGCACAGCCAGCTCAACTTCATGGTGAACCGAACCCATATCAGATGGGATCACCAGCGGCTGGCGTAAATCGCACAG
The DNA here is from genome assembly GCF_016894305.1 of Citrobacter sp. B72. Taxonomy (NCBI): domain Bacteria; kingdom Pseudomonadati; phylum Pseudomonadota; class Gammaproteobacteria; order Enterobacterales; family Enterobacteriaceae; genus Citrobacter; species Citrobacter sp. B72. The sequence continues at coordinate 2,163,220 of NZ_CP069801.1, read as the reverse complement.
CGCGGTTTCCGGTTTAATAAACAGCACCGGCTCTTCCGGGGTACTTCCGCCCATCTCTTTAATATGATTAGCATAGTTACTCCCTACGCAAACCACCTTACTCACCGGATAATCCAGCAGAGCACCATGCCAGTTATGATGTTGATACATTACTTTCCCCTAACGTAGTTATCAATTTCAGGTACTGCATCGATGGGGCGTGCTGCTGCCGGATGCAGTTTAACGTTTATCGTCTGGTGTATTTTGTTTCGTCGCGGCCAGATGCTGTTTAAGTAAATCTTCTGGCGGCGGTGGTATTTGTAAATAATAGCCCTGCTCGGTGAGTGCCTGTTTTACTTTTTCCAGATCGGCATTAACCAGCTTTTTACGGCCATCAAGCGGCAACATCATTGCCAGCGTCGGCTGACCAAATCCTTTCATCAGTTCTTCAGGAACTCGCGAGAAATCGTCTTTTTTTTCGACATATAAATAGGTCTGGTCACGTTTACTGCTTCGGTAGATCACACAAAACATATCTTTTACTCTGAATTCACGGAATGGTGGCTTGCCTCAATATAATACTGACTATAACATGCCTTATAGTCTTCGGAATATCACCCCGCGCTGGGGATGATAAATAGCAAATTGAGTAAGGCCAGGATGTCAAACACGCCAATCGAGCTTAAAGGCAGTAGCTTCACCTTATCAGTGGTTCATTTACATGAAGCAGAACCCGAGGTTATTCGTCAGGCGTTGGAAGACAAAATCGCGCAGGCACCTGCTTTTTTAAAACATGCTCCCGTAGTGGTTAACGTGAGTGGTCTTGAAAGCCCGGTAAACTGGTCAGCGCTGCAGAAGGTTGTCGCGTCTACCGGATTGCGCATTATCGGCGTTAGCGGATGCAAAGACGCCAGACTCAAGGCTGAAATCGACGAAATGGGTCTTCCTTTACTGACTGAAGGTAAAGAAAAAGCTATTCGTCCTGCGCCCGTTGAGGCCCCGGCTCCCGTCGCTCCGCCACAAAACGTTACTCCCATCACAAAAACACGATTAATAAATGTGCCGGTTCGTTCCGGTCAGCGCATTTATGCACCACAATGTGATCTGATTGTTACAAGCCACGTCAGTGCAGGCGCAGAGCTTATCGCTGATGGCAATATTCATGTTTATGGAATGATGAGAGGCCGTGCGTTGGCAGGCGCAAGCGGTGACCGGGAAGCGCAAATTTTTTGTACCCATCTGACGGCAGAACTGGTGTCTATCGCAGGTGTTTATTGGCTGAGTGATAAAATCCCAGCAGAATTTTATGGCAAAGCGGCACGTCTGCAATTAGCAGAGAACGCTTTGACAGTTCAACCGTTGAATTGATCCCTTTTTAACAAGGAATTTCTATGGCACGCATTATTGTTGTTACTTCGGGTAAAGGGGGCGTTGGCAAAACCACCTCCAGCGCGGCCATCGCTACAGGTTTGGCCCAGAAGGGAAAGAAAACTGTCGTTATTGATTTTGATATCGGCCTGCGTAATCTTGATCTGATTATGGGTTGTGAACGCCGCGTCGTTTACGACTTCGTCAACGTTATTCAGGGCGATGCGTCGTTAAATCAGGCGCTAATCAAAGATAAGCGTACCGAAAATCTCTTTATTCTTCCGGCCTCACAAACTCGCGATAAAGACGCGCTGACGCGTGAAGGCGTCGCGAAAGTTCTGGACGATCTGAAAACGATGGAATTCGACTTCATCGTCTGCGACTCTCCGGCGGGTATTGAAACCGGTGCGCTGATGGCCCTGTATTTTGCCGATGAAGCGATTATTACCACCAACCCGGAAGTCTCCTCTGTACGTGACTCTGACCGTATACTGGGTATTCTGGCGTCGAAATCTCGTCGCGCGGAAAACGGTGAAGATCCAATTAAAGAGCATTTGTTGCTGACGCGCTACAACCCTGGCCGCGTTAATAAAGGTGACATGCTGAGCATGGAAGACGTACTGGAAATTCTGCGAATCAAGCTGGTTGGCGTGATTCCTGAAGATCAGTCAGTCCTGCGCGCGTCTAACCAGGGTGAGCCGGTTATTCTCGACATCAATGCTGATGCCGGTAAAGCCTATGCTGATACCGTAGACCGTCTGTTGGGAGAAGAACGTCCTTTCCGCTTCATTGAAGAAGAGAAGAAAGGTTTCCTCAAACGCCTGTTCGGAGGATAAGTTATGGCATTACTGGATTTTTTTCTCTCGCGGAAAAAGAGCACAGCGAACATCGCTAAAGAGCGACTGCAGATTATTGTTGCGGAACGTCGTCGTAGTGACGCCGAGCCACATTATTTACCGCAGCTGCGTAAGGATATTCTCGACGTTATCTGTAAGTATGTACAAATTGATCCCGAAATGGTCACGGTACAACTTGAACAAAAAGACGGCGATATTTCGATCCTCGAACTTAACGTGACATTACCTGAAGCAGAAGAGTCTAAATAAACTCTTTTGTCGCTAAATCATGGTTACGAAAAAGGCAGATTATTCTGCCTTTTTTATTTTCTGTCTCTGACTAACCTATCGAGCATTTATTCCAAAGTAAACTTTGGGTAGTTTTCGGCAAAATAGCGGCGCAAATACTCAACCGTAATACGGATTTTTGCCGACGTCGCCAGCCGGGAGACATAAACCGCCCATATATTGGCGGGTTGATAATACTCAGGCAATATATGCACCAGATGTCCGCTGGCAATGTTGTCGCAAACGTCCCACCACGAACGCAAAGCAATTCCCTGCCCATCCAGACACCATTGATGTACCACTTCGCCATGGTTAGACGACAGCGGCCCCGTAACCTTTATTGAGTGTGCGCCCTCTTTATTACGCATTTGCCAGATACCAAACGGATGGTCGCGTTCTTTAATAACCAGGCAGGGAAAAGTAGAAAGATCGTTCAGTTGTTTCGGCACTCCATGCTGCGCCACAAACTCCGGCGAGGCGCACAGAATACGATAGTTAGTCGCCAGCTTGCGGGCAATCAGGTTCGGCGCGATATCATCCCCGATACGAATATCGAGATCGACGCCCTCATTGACCATATCTACCAGACGGTCTTCAACATCGAACCTCAGTTCTAACTGCGGGTACTCTTTTGCCAGCGCAGACAGCGCCGGAGCGACCACCCGGCGGCCAAAACCAAAGCTACTGATAATTCGTAGCATCCCCTGCGGGATCTGCCTGGCATCGGACAGCTCGTCCATCATCTGATCGACATCCTGCAGGATCCGCTGTGCCCATTCGTAGATCCGCTCCCCCTCTTCCGTGATGGTTACGCGCCGCGTTGTTCGGTGCAACAGCACCACGTTAAGCGTTTGCTCCAACAGGGCAACGCGCTTACTTATAAAAGCCGGAGATACGCCCAGCTCTTCGGCAACGGCGGCAAATCCCGCACGACGGGCAACCAGCATAAAGACGCGTAAATCATTTAGCAGAGGCAGATTATTCATGATCTGTGTTTTATGTTTCACCAGTTAGGGGGATTAACTATTAATCAGTCAATTATAGGATACGGGGAAAGTCAATTTTGATGGCGTACAAGTGAGAGCTGCTATGAAGAAAACCTGTCGTATTGCCGCTATCCCCGGAGATGGCATTGGTAAAGAAGTCCTGCCTGAAGGCATTCAGGTGTTGCAGGCAGCCGCCGAGCGTTGGGGGTTGTCACTCAGCTTTGAGCAAATGGAATGGGCCAGCTGCGAGTACTACGCCTATCACGGAAAGATGATGCCGGATGACTGGCATGAGCAGTTACAATCCTTCGATGCTATCTATTTTGGTGCCGTTGGCTGGCCGGACACCGTGCCGGACCACATCTCATTATGGGGCTCGCTGCTTAAGTTTCGCCGCGAATTCGACCAGTATGTCAACCTGCGCCCGGTACGTCTGTTTCCAGGCGTACCTTGCCCGCTGGCTGGCAAGCAGCCTGGAGACATTGATTTCTATGTGGTGCGCGAGAACACCGAGGGAGAATACTCTTCACTCGGCGGACGCGTAAGCGAAGGTACAGAACACGAAGTGGTTATCCAGGAGTCGGTCTTCACCCGTCGCGGCGTCGATCGTATATTGCGTTACGCTTTCGAGCTGGCACAAAATCGCCCGCGTAAAACCCTGACCTCGGCGACCAAATCCAACGGCCTGGCCATCAGCATGCCGTACTGGGACGAGCGTGTAGAAGCAATGGCGGCTCACTATCCCGAGATCCGTTGGGATAAACAGCATATTGATATACTCTGCGCCCGCTTTGTGATGCAGCCGGAGCGTTTTGACGTGGTGGTTGCCTCCAACCTGTTTGGCGACATCCTTTCCGATCTGGGTCCAGCCTGTACCGGAACGATTGGCATTGCGCCTTCAGCCAACTTAAACCCGGAACGCACCTTCCCGTCTCTGTTCGAGCCAGTACACGGTTCGGCCCCCGATATCTACGGCAAGAACATCGCCAACCCTATAGCGACTATCTGGGCTGGCGCCATGATGCTCGACTTCCTTGGCAACGGTGATGCTAACTATAAAGCCGCACACGACGGTATTCTGGCTGCAATTGAGCAGGTTATTGCCAGCGGCCCGAAAACACCGGATATGAAAGGCACTGCCACCACGCAACAGGTTGGTGAGGCCATCTCTCGGGCATTGCGTTAGAGGTCAAACCACGGAATATGAGCCGCGTCACTGACGCGGCTTTTTTATGCTTTTTATGGCGCCAATAACCTGCGCCAATTCACCTTTTATTATTTCCGTTCTGTGTTTTATTGCTTCACGCATCGAGCAATTGTTTAATTCATGTAAAGAACAAATAATAAAATTGTTAAATACAAGATCACTGATTCCCTACAGCATGATAACAACGACAGGCTAATGCCATACGCGGGCAACTGTGCCCAGGAGATCCCATGTTGAGCAACGTTAAGAAAAAAGACATGCCGCTGATAGCCATCAGTCTGGTGGCTATTCTTTTCATCGCCGCCACACTTAGTCTCTTCCCTCAGCAGTCTGCACAAGTCGCAAATACCCTTTTTAACGGCGTTACCCGGATGCTGGGTTCCGCCGTGCAGATCCTCGTTCTGATGGCGATGGGTCTGGTCGTCTGGCTGGCCACCAGCAAATACGGCAACATTCGTCTGGGAGAAGGAAAAGCGGAATACAGCACGCTGTCCTGGCTGTTTATGTTTATTTGTGCCGGACTAGGTTCCTCCACGCTCTACTGGGGCGTTGCTGAGTGGGCCTATTATTACCAGACCCCAGGTCTGAATATCGCTCCGCACTCGCAAAAAGCGCTGGAATACAGCTTACCCTACTCTTTTTTCCATTGGGGAATCAGCGCCTGGGCGACCTATACGCTGGCTTCATTAACCATGGCCTACCACTTTCATGTGCGGAAAAACAAAGGGCTGAGCCTGTCCGGAATAATCGCCGCTATCACCGGCGTGCATCCGCAGGGCGTCTGGGGCCGGCTGGTTGATTTGATGTTCCTGATCGCCACAGTTGGCGCGTTAACCATCTCTCTGGTTGTCACCGCCGCCACCTTTACCCGTGGTTTATCTGCTCTCACGGGTTTACCGGATAACTTCACAGTACAGGCGTTTGTTATCCTGTTCTCTGGCGGCATTTTCTGTCTGAGCTCCTGGATTGGCATCAACAACGGCTTGCAACGTTTGAGCAAAATGGTCGGCTGGGGGGCGTTTTTACTGCCGCTGCTGGTGCTGATTGTCGGCCCGACCGAGTTCATCACCAACAACATCATTAACGCCATCGGTCTGACGACACAAAACTTTTTGCAGATGAGTCTGTTCACCGACCCGCTAGGCAACGGTGAGTTCACCCGCAACTGGACGGTGTTCTATTGGCTGTGGTGGATCTCCTACACCCCTGGCGTGGCAATGTTTGTCACTCGCGTATCCCGAGGCCGCAAAATCAAAGAGGTTATCTGGGCGTTAATCCTGGGTAGTACCGTTGGCTGCTGGTTCTTCTTTGGCGTGATGGAAAGCTACTCCATTCACCAATTTGTGAACGGTGTGATCGACGTACCGCAGGTTATGGCCACGTTAGGCGGCGAAACAGCCGTACAGCAAGTGTTGATGTCGTTGCCTGCCGGGAAACTGTTCCTGGTGGCGTATCTGGCGATCATGATTATTTTTCTCGCCTCGCATATGGATGCCGTCGCCTACACCATGGCGGCCACCAGCACGCGTAACCTGCAGGAAGGGGAAGATCCGCAGCGTAGCTTACGTCTGTTCTGGTGCGTGGTCATCACCCTGATCCCATTATCAATTTTGTTCACCGGCGCGTCCCTGGAAACCATGAAGACCACGGTGGTTCTGACCGCACTTCCCTTCCTCGCCATTCTGTTGGTGAAGGTTGGCGGTTTTCTTCGTTGGGTACGGCAGGACTATGCCCACGTTCCTGCACATCAAATTGAAGGTCATCTCCCCGAAACGCCAGTGGACGTCCCCGTCACACCACCGGCCGCGACATTACTCAAAGGCGACAATTAAGCGCCAGTAAAAAATCCTCTTACTCACAAATTAAAGGTATTCCAATGAGCAATCTGAGCCCTGAGTTTATTCTGCCGCAAAATTTCTGTGCCAACCCACAGGACGCCTGGACTATCCCTGCCCGGTTCTATACCGACCATCAGGCCTTCGAGCACGAGCAGGAGAAAGTGTTCGCTAAGAGCTGGATTTGCGTCGCCCACAGTAGCGAACTGGCGAAACCCAATGACTATGTAACCCGGGAAGTGATTGGCGAGAACATCGTGCTGGTACGTGGTCGCGATAACGTGCTGCGCGCGTTCTACAACGTTTGCCCGCATCGTGGTCATCAGCTGTTGAGCGGCGAAGGGAAAGCGAAAAATGTGATTACCTGCCCTTACCACGCCTGGGCATTCAAGCTTGACGGTAACCTGGCGCATGCACGTAACTGCGAAAACGTTGCCAACTTCGACAGTGAGAAAGCACATCTCACCCCGGTACGGCTGGAAGAATATGCCGGATTCGTGTTTATCAACATGGATCCGAACGCGGGCAGCGTGGAAGAGCAACTCCCAGGTCTTGCAGACAAAGTTATCGAAGCCTGCCCTGATGTGCATGACCTGAAGCTGGCGGCGCGCTTTACGACCCGAACTCCAGCCAACTGGAAGAATATTGTCGATAACTATCTGGAGTGCTACCACTGCGGCCCGGCTCACCCTGGTTTTTCCGACTCGGTTCAGGTTGATCGTTACTGGCATACTATGCACGGCAACTGGACGCTACAATACGGTTTCGCCAAACCGTCAGAGCAGTCATTTAAGTTCGAAGAAGGTGTTGATGCCGCCTTCCACGGTTTCTGGCTGTGGCCGTGCACCATGCTCAACGTTACGCCAATCAAAGGCATGATGACCGTTATCTACGAATTTCCAGTGGATGCAGAAACTACGCTGCAAAACTATGACATCTACTTCACCAACGAAGAGCTGACCGAAGAGCAGAAACAACTGATCGAATGGTATCGCAACGTCTTCCGCCCTGAAGATTTACGTCTGGTTGAAAGCGTCCAAAAAGGGTTGAAATCGCGCGGGTATCGCGGTCAGGGCCGCATTATGGCCGACACCAGCGGCAGCGGTATCTCCGAACATGGCATTGCCCATTTCCATAATCTGGTCGCGCAGGTGTTTCAGGAATAACCAGAGGCTGTAACGACAGGTTCCGGCGCATCGTTAAGCCGCGCCGGACAGATTTTTTAGGGAGTGCCGCAATGTCTGATTATCAAATGCAAGAAGTCCGGGTCAGCCGGATTGAGACGATTACCGCGCAGGTAAAACGCTTTACCTTAACGGCGACATCAGGCGAGCCGTTGCCCGCGTTTCAGGGTGGCAGCCATATTATCGTGCAGATGCGCGATGGCGAGAATCTGTACAGCAATGCTTACTCGCTGATGAGTTCACCCTTTGATACGAGCGCCTGGCAAATCGCCGTACGACTGGAGGAAGCATCCAAAGGCGGCTCACGATATCTGCATCAAAACGTGAAACCCGGCGACACGCTCACGATCTCCACACCAAACAATCTGTTCGCCCTCGCTCCTCAGGCACAACAACATCTGTTGATTGCTGGAGGTATCGGCATCACACCGTTTTTATCGCATATCCCGGAACTGGAACACTCTAAGGCGCAATGGCAACTGCATTATTGCTCTCCCAGTCAGGACAACTGCGCGTTTTATGACGAACTCCTGCAGCACCCCAGCGTCGATCGTATTCATCTGCATCTGTCAAGCGCAGGGACCCGCCTTGATTTATCTCGCCTGCTGGCCGATGTCGAACCCGGCACACATATTTACACCTGCGGGCCAGCAGTGCTCAACGATGCCGTCAGAGAAGCGGCTTCCCTCCATAGACTGGACAGCAATACGCTACATTTCGAACAATTTGCGCTGGAAGATAAAAGCGGTGATGCCTTTACCCTGATTCTGGCGCGTTCAGGACGCGAGTTTGTGGTCCCGGAAGAGATGACCATTTTGCAGGTTATCGAAAATAACAAAGCCGCGCGCGTTGAGTGCCTGTGCCGGGAAGGTGTTTGCGGCACCTGTGAAACGACGATTCTTGAAGGGGAAGCGGATCACCGCGATCAGTATTTCAGCGACGACGAAAAAGCCAGCCAGCAAAGCATACTTATTTGCTGCTCACGCGCCAAAGGTAAGCGCCTGGTGCTTGATTTGTAGCGTTGCGCAGGCCGGGTTAGCAATGGCGCAACCCGGCGAGCCTGGTGACTTACTGCGGATATTCCTGCAGCAGCGCGTTGAGACGATCGGACATCAGTTCGCCACGCCAACCGGAAACCAACTCCGGCAGGGTCTGCTGCGGCTTTAATTTCCAGTGCCAGTTGAGTAGCTGGTTGATTTGACGGCGTGAAGCCAGCAGTTCGACGCTAAGATTATGCTCAGTACTTACCTCGGCAACCAGCGCCTTAATAGCTTTAAACGCTTTGCGGTATCCAGGCATATCCATCAAATTCAGCAGCGGCTGTGGCAGTGATTCTTCCGGTAAAGCCTGCGCTTTTTCTACCAGAGAAATCAGCGTTTTGCCGTGGAAGCGAATTTCACTACCGGAAAGCCCGAGGCTGTCCAGTTCACCCAGACTCCCTGGCATATAACGAGCGACCGCCCACAGGTGTTCTTCACGCACCACAAAGTTCACCGCCAGATCGCGCTCACGCGCTTTACGCAGTCGCCAGTCGGCAAGCAGTTGCAGGCAGGCCAACTGACGAGTACGCAACTGCCAGGCGTTAGTGATATCGCGCCATGCGTCTTCAGGCGCCAGAACCTCCTGGCGACGCTGCTGCATTAAGCGACATTCGTCCAGTGCGGCTGGCAGCCAGCCGCTGGCTTCAGTTTCAACCATCAGTTTTGTGGTGATCGGTAATAGATACCAGACATCAGCCGCCGCGTACTCACACTGACGCTCGGTCAGCGGTCTGGCCAGCCAGTCGGTGCGGGATTCGCTTTTGTCCAGCGCCACCCCCGTAAACTCTTCCACCATCGCGGCAAACCCCCACGACAGCGGACGACCGCAAAAAGCAGCCAGAATTTGTGTATCAATCAACGGCTGCGGCAGTTCGCCAAAAGCGTTGAGAAACACTTCCAGATCTTCGCTACCTGCATGCAGGAATTTGGTGATGGCAGTATCACGCAGAATATCGCGCAGCGGCGACCAGTCGGTGATCCCCTGCGGATCAATCAGAGCAACGTGTTTGCCATCAAACAGCTGGATCAGCCCCAACTGCGGATAATAGGTACGCGTGCGAACAAATTCTGTATCCAGGGCTATCGCCGGAAATTCACGGACGGCTTCGCACAGCGTGGCCAACGCGTCGTCCGTGGTGATCATTTGATAATTCAAATCGTGCTCTCTTAGGTTTGCGCCAAAAAAAACGCCGGATTTCCCGGCGTTTTCTACTGGCTGACTTAACGCTCAGCCTTTATTGTCCACTTTGGCACGCGCTTCGTCACGTAATTCTCGTCGCAAAATTTTACCAACGTTAGATTTCGGCAACTCATCGCGAAACTCCACCAGCTTTGGTACTTTATAGCCCGTCAGGTGACGACGACAGAAAGTGACCAGTGCGTCATCGGTTAACGAGGCATCTTTCTTCACTACGAAAATTTTCACCGCTTCACCGCTGCTGCCGGACGGAACCCCAACCGCAGCCACTTCCTGCACGCCAGGGTGTTGCATAACCACGTCTTCAATTTCATTAGGGTAGACGTTAAAGCCGGACACCAGGATCATATCTTTCTTACGATCGACAATACGCAGGAAGCCTTCATCATCCATCACCGCAATATCGCCGGTGTGCAGCCAGCCGTCTTTGATGATTTCGTCAGTGGCGTCTGGTCGCTGCCAGTAGCCCAGCATCACCTGTGGACCTTTCACACACAGCTCACCCGGTTCTCCCGGCGGCACTTCGTTGTCGTCGTCGTCCACCAGCTTGACCTCAGTGGAGGGAACCGGTAAACCGATACTTCCGCTGTGGTAGTCAATATCGTGAGGGTTGACACTCACCAGCGGCGCGCACTCCGTCAGGCCATAACCTTCCAGAAGATACTGCCCCGTCAGCTTCACCCAACGTTCAGCTACCGCCTGTTGAACCGGCATTCCGCCACCTGCTGAAAGGTGCAGTGACGAGAAGTCCAGTTGCTGAAACTCTTTGTTATTCAGCAGCGCGTTAAACAGCGTATTTACGCCGGTCATCGCGGTAAACGGATACTTCGCCAGTTCTTTGACCAGTCCTGGGATATCACGCGGGTTAGTAATCAGCAGGTTTTGACCACCCAGCTCAATAAACAGCAGGCAGTTCATCGTCAGCGCAAAAATGTGATACAGCGGTAGAGCCGTTACCACCAGTTCTTTGCCCGGATGCAGCAACGGGCCGTAGGTGGCGTTAACCTGCTCCAGGTTAGCCAGCATGTTGCGGTGCGTGAGCATCGCGCCTTTCGCCACGCCGGTTGTCCCGCCGGTATATTGCAGGAACGCCAGATCTTCCGACACCACTTCGGGTTTCACATACTGCATGCGATAGCCGTTTTGCAGCGCACTGCGAAACGAGATGGCATCCGGCAGGTGATACTTCGGCACCAGGCGCTTGATGTACTTCACGACAAAGTTAACCAACGTTCCTTTGGCGGTCGACAGCTGATCGCCCATACGCGTCAGGATCACGTGTTGCACCGACGTTTTGTCGACCACTTTTTCCAGCGTATGTGCAAAGTTGGACACGATGACAATCGCCGACGCGCCGCTATCGTTGAGCTGATGTTCCAGCTCGCGAGGCGTATACAACGGGTTCACGTTCACGACGATCATGCCGGCACGTAAAATCCCAAACAGTGCGACCGGATATTGCAGCAGATTCGGCATCATCAGCGCGACGCGATCGCCCTTTTTCAGCCCGAGCCCCTGTTGTAAATAAGCGGCAAACGCACGGCTACGCTCTTCAAGCTTGCGGAAGGTCATCACCTCCCCCATGTTTACAAACGCGGGCTGATCGGCATAGCGTCTTACTGAGTGTTCAAAGAGTTCCACCAGGGATTGATAACGGTCAGGATTGATCTCCGCAGGAACACCAGCGGGATAACGGTTAAGCCAAACCTTTTTCAATACATCACCTCTAAAATGCGTATTCGTCGTCATCACAACCCCAGGCAATAAACAAACTGTTAACATAATATTAACTCAGCGTACCAGTTTGTTTATTACACAACGACAAGGTTGCGAAGCACGTCACTATTTATTTTTCTTATATCCACGTTAATGCAGAAACAGCGGACGAGCCGCTGTTTCTTTTACCAATAAAACAAAGAGTTACTCTGTTACTATGGTCTGAACCTGTGCCGGGCCGGGATTGTACCAGCCCCATCCGCCGTAGCCGCCGTAAGGCCAGCCACGCGCACCGTAGAACCAAGGGTCGATAGGCTGAGGCGGCATGACAATCTGCTGAGTAATATGCCAACGTTTATAACCAGTTACCTGCATCAGCATGAATTTATACGGCGTATTACCGATTTTTCCGTCCACCGTACCGCTTATCGGGCCGACGACGGTGACCAACTGACCACGGAAATCTACCGGGTCGAGAAAGCCATTTACATCAGCATAAATCCGCCCACGAGAGGCTTCACCCAGCACGGGGCGTGCACCGCTATCGAGCGGAACGGTGGCAATTTCCAGACGGGATTTTCCCTGCTGGTTCTGAATATCCACCACTTTGCCACCGAAACGCGCTTCCTGTCCGACATACAGCTGCGGCGCATTCATCACCCGCACCAGATCCTGCTGCGGCATCGGGCTCGAACCTTTAATCGCATCCGGGATGGTGACGCAGCCGCTAAGCATTAACGCTAAGGCCCCCGCCAACACACCTTTCAATAACTGCTTTTGCACCGCCATATTGCGACTCCCTTTTCTTAGCGCCAGCCCCGGCATAATCACAATGCTGTTTACTGACGACTGTACGTCTTAGCCGGGGTTCTACTACTAAGATTCATTCTTTACCGGGAAGTTTCTTCCACGCCACGGTGTTACGTAAATAAACCGGTTCAGCGTGTTCAACCGCTACGGTCTCACCCGCAGCCAGCATTTGCGTGGCGACGGGCAGCATGTCTTCAGCCGCTGGAAGCAGCACGTCACCATCGCTGAGCGTCAGCCCGCTGTCTTTACCAAGCTCAGGCCATGCCGGCCAGCCCGTCCCGACCGTCACCCAGTCGCCAGACAGCTGCAATAAACGCTCATGTACCTGCTCGGGGGTTAACACCGCTTCGGTTTCTTCACCGTGCCAGTTACCGTTGTCATCACGCTGGTATTCGGCCCAGTAGACTTCGCCCATTCGCGCGTCAATCGCCGCCAGTACGCGAGTCGCGCCCGACTTACGCCAGGCGCCCTGTGCCATGGTCGCCAGGGTGGAGACGCCGATCATCGGTAAGTTTGCGCCTAACGCCAGCCCCTGAGCAATGCCAATACCGATACGCACGCCGGTGAAACTGCCGGGACCGCGACCAAACGCCAGGGCGTCGATATCGGTTAACGTGAGATCGCCAGCGGCCAGGATTTCCTGAACCATCGGTAAAATTCGTTGGGTGTGTTCTCGTGGGCAAAGCTCAAAGAGAGCCTTGATAGTACCGTCATTCCACAGGGCAACAGAGCACGCCTCTGTGGCGGTATCGATAGCCAGAATTCGCATGGGTGTTTGTGATCAGATCAATAAATTTGGCGCGCATCTTACCACACTCCGTAACAAATTACTCAGTCGTTGGTATGGCAAGAAAGCGAACCGCGCGAGCGATGTCACGCGTCCGCGGCGCAGGAGGAAGACTCGCCAGGAAGGTGGCGCCGTATGGCCGCATAACCAGACGATTGTCGCAAATCACCAGCACGCCGCGATCGTCAGCATCACGTATCAGACGCCCTACACCCTGCTTCAGGGTGATTACCGCATCCGGCAACTGGACGTCTTCAAACGGATCGCCGCCGCGCAGTCGACAATCCTCCATTCGGGCTTTTAACAGCGGGTCGTCCGGCGAGGTAAATGGCAGTTTATCGATTATCACCAGCGACAGCGTATCGCCGCGCACGTCCACGCCCTCCCAGAAGCTGCTGGTGGCAACCAGTAGCGCATTACCTGCGCTGACAAACTGCTGTAGCAGTTGTCCTTTGCTGGTTTCGCCCTGCAGCAGTACGGGAAGCGTCATAGTAGCGCGGAATTGTTCCGCCAGATCGCGCATCATCGCGTGCGAAGTGCACAGCATAAAACAGCGACCGTTGTTCGCCTCGATAATAGGTCGCAGCATGGATGCTAACTGGCGTGCAGCCCCCGGCTGATTGGTTTGCGGGAGATTACGCGGTACGCACAGCAGCGCCTGGCGCGTGTAATCAAATGGGCTCGGCAGCAGCATCGACTCGGCATCTTCAATACCCAGTCGTGCAGTGAAATGATGCAGGTCATCGTTTACCGACAGCGTCGCGGAAGTAAAAATCCAGCAGCCCGGCTTTTGTTCCATCACTTCTTTGAATTTATCCGCCACCGTAAGCGGCGTCAGCGCGAGGGTGAAATGGCGGGAGGTGCATTCATACCAGTAGCTGAAGCCTGGCTGGTTGATCTCTTTCAGGCGCTTCAGACGCGCACGATAAAGCGTGGCGCGCTCAAACGCGGCATCCAGCAATGCCGAACGCCCGAGAGACAGCTTCGCCACGTCATAACACAGCTCCAGCGTGTCATCGAGCAGCAAAAACGCGCGCTGTACGCGCTGGTCGGCCAGCAGTTCCCGCAGATTTCCGCGATAGCCCGGCTCACCAAGCTGCAAGCGGAAGTCCTGAGCGCTTTGTGCAAGGCGATCGGCGCACTTTTGCAGCTGCTGAGTGTCTTTCAGCTCGGTGCGATAGGCAATGGTGATGTCTTTCGCCAGGTCTAACAGCTGGCGACTGGAGAGCGATTGACCAAAGTACTGGCTGGCGATATCCGGTAACTGATGCGCTTCATCGAAGATCATCACATCAGCTTCCGGGATCAGTTCGCCAAACCCGCTCTCTTTTACCACCATATCGGCGAGAAACAGATGATGGTTAACCACGACGACATCCGCATCCATCGCTTTTTTACGCGCTTTAACGACAAAACACTCTTTATACAGCGGGCAGTCGCTGCCCAGACAGTTGTCATTAGTGCTGGTCACCAGCGGCCAGGCCTGAGAGTCTTCCGCCACGCTGACGCAGGTGCTGATGTCCCCATCAAGGGTTTGATTTGACCAGGAGCGCAGCAGGATGACGTCGCTTAACGTTTGTACCGGCAAGTCGCCACCCGCCAGCGCCTGCTGTTCAAGACGCTCAAGGCACAGATAGTTTGAACGCCCTTTCAGCAGCGCCAGTTTACCGGTGAACTTCAGTGCTTTAGCGACGGTCGGGAGGTCGCGGCTGTATAGCTGATCCTGTAACGCCTTCGAGCCCGTGGAGACAATGACCTTCTTTCCGGCACGCAGCGCTGGGGCAAGATAAGCGTAGGTTTTACCCGTTCCGGTTCCGGCTTCTACCACCAGTGGTTGTGATTTTTCGATGGCATGACTGACGGCGATGGCCATCTGCCGCTGTGGTTCTCGCGGTTTAAAACCCGGTATCGCTTTAGCCAACTGACCGTCTGCTGCAAAATCGTCCGTCACACTGCCCCCTGTTCATTTGAACAGGGATTATGTCAGGCCAGCGGGTCTTTCGCCAGTTGAAGAGGTGACGTGGGCACAACATTATGGCAGTCTTGGCGCAACCCAAAGCTATTATGAAAAAACGTAAATGAGGAATGATTTATGACGATTGTGCGCATTGATGCCGAAGCGCGTTGGTCCGACGTGGTAATCCACAACAACACGCTGTATTACACCGGCGTGCCGGAAAATCTGGATGCAGACGCCTTTGAGCAGACGGCAAATACGCTGGCGCAAATTGATGCGGTGCTGGAAAAACAAGGCAGCAACAAGTCACGTATTCTTGATGCCACCCTATTTTTGGCAGACAAAAACGATTTTGCCGCCATGAACAAAGCCTGGGACGCGTGGGTCGTTGCTGGCCACGCGCCGGTACGTTGTACCGTTCAGGCCGGATTGATGAACCCGAAATACAAAGTTGAGATTAAGATAATCGCTGCAGTTTAAGCGGCGTTATTCGTCTTCATCTTCAAAACGCGCCACGATCCGCTCGCCGGTATGACTGGCGCGTAACTCTTCAGCAACCAGAGCAATGGCTTGTCCGCTGCTCATCCCCTGCGACATCAGCTCCTGAATACGCTCTACCGCTTTTTGCTGCTGCTCATGACTGAGTGAAGGTAAACCTGCAAACATTGTTAACTCCTGCTAAATTGTCTGCGCTAATTATTTCATGCTACCGGGCAGTTAGCCAGTAGAGTAGCAACGAGTCAGGACTGATGAAGACGTTATCTCCCGCAGTAATCACATTACCCTGGCGTCAGGACGCCGCTGAACGCTATTTTTCGACATTAAGCCATCTGCCCTGGGCGATGCTGTTGCATTCAGGTCAAGCCGACCATCCGCATAACCGCTTTGATATTCTGGTGGCGGACCCCGTCACCACGTTGGTTACACGTGCTGAAGAGACCGTAGTGCAGAACGGGCACGCAATCACGCGCTCGCTTGATGATCCAATGACGGTATTACATTCCGCGCTAGCTGCACACAAGATTCACCCCGAGTATCACCCGGATCTGCCGTTTCAGGGCGGCGCGTTAGGTCTGTTTGGCTACGACCTTGGCCGACGCTTTGAATATCTGCCGACTATTGCTGAGCGCGATATTACGCTACCGGATATGGCCGTTGGCATTTACGACTGGGCGCTGATTGTTGACCACCAGTTGCAGACCGTATCCCTGCTCAGCCATACCGATGTCGAGGCTCGCCTGAAATGGCTGGACGCGCAACAGCCGCCAACGCGTGAGCCGTTTATATTGACCTCGGCGTGGCAGTCCAATATGAGCCGCGCCCGGTACGGCGAAAAATTCCGCCAGGTACAGGGCTATCTGCACAGCGGCGATTGTTACCAAGTCAACCTCGCGCAGCGTTTTCAGGCGCATTACGAGGGGGATGAGTGGCAGGCATTTGTCAAACTCAATCACGCTAACCGCGCCCCGTTCAGCGCGTTTATTCGTCTTGAGGAAGGCGTTATCCTCAGTCTTTCGCCGGAACGTTTTATTCTGCTGGAGAACCAGCATATCCAGACGCGTCCTATTAAAGGTACGTTGCCCAGGCTTGAAGATGCCGATGCCGATCGTGAGCAGGCCCGGCGGCTGGCGAATTCGCCGAAGGATCGTGCGGAGAACCTGATGATCGTCGATTTGATGCGTAATGATATTGGCCGCGTTGCCGTACCGGGTTCGGTACAGGTTCCGGAGCTGTTTGTCGTCGAACCGTTCCCTGCCGTTCATCATTTGGTCAGCACCATTACCGCACGTCTGCCAGAGTCATTACACGCCACCGATCTGCTACGCGCAGCCTTCCCCGGCGGCTCTATTACCGGTGCGCCGAAAGTGCGGGCGATGGAAATTATTGACGAACTGGAGCCACAAAGACGTAATGCCTGGTGTGGCAGCATCGGTTATCTGAGTTTCTGCGGCAATATGGATACCAGCATCACCATTCGCACGCTGACAGCCACAAACGGACAAATTTATTGTTCCGCTGGCGGCGGCATAGTGGCGGACAGTCAGGAAGACGCTGAATATCAGGAAACATTTGATAAAGTGAATCGTATTTTGCACCAACTGGAGAACTGAGACGTGGAATACAGCAGCCTGACGCTTGATGATTTTTTATCGCGCTTTCAACTCCTGCGCCCGCAGGTCAATCATGCCGCGTTAAACCAGCGCCAGGCCGCCGTACTGATCCCCGTCGTGCGTCGTCCACAGCCGGGATTGTTGTTAACCCAGCGTTCCGTTCACCTGCGCAAGCACGCCGGACAGGTCGCCTTCCCCGGTGGGGCGGTGGATAGCAGTGATGCCTCGTTAATTGCCGCCGCCCTTCGCGAGGCACAGGAGGAGGTGGCGATCCCACCTTCATGCGTAGAAGTGATCGGCGTTCTGCCGCCGGTCGACAGCGTGACCGGTTTCCAGGTCACCCCAGTGGTAGGCATTATCCCGCCTAATCTGCCGTATCGCGCCAGTGAAGATGAAGTTTCAGCAGTGTTCGAAATGCCGCTGGCCCAGGCCCTGCATTTAGGTCGTTACCACCCGTTGGATATTTACCGTCGTGGCGATTCACATCGCGTATGGCTTTCCTGGTATGAGCAATATTTCGTCTGGGGAATGACTGCCGGAATAATTCGTGAGCTGGCGCTGCAAATTGGCGTCAAGCCCTGACTATACTTATCTTTACGCGCGCCATAGACAACTTGAAACTCAGGTCACAACATTAGTAAAACCGCGGTTATCTATTAGTTTAATTCATGTGAATAGTTAAGCCGATCGCCGCGTTCCCTCTTACACTATGCGCAGTTATAACATCGTTACTGGAAAGCCCAGTCGCCCTGTAGGAGTATTATCGTGATTAGTCTATTCGACATGTTTAAGGTGGGGATTGGTCCCTCATCTTCCCATACCGTAGGGCCTATGAAGGCGGGTAAACAGTTCGTCGATGACCTGGTCGAAAAAGGATTACTGGACAGCGTTACTCGTGTCGCCGTCGACGTGTATGGTTCACTGTCGCTCACGGGTAAAGGTCACCACACCGATATCGCCATTATTATGGGTCTGGCGGGCAATGAGCCTGCTACCGTGGATATTGATAGCATCCCCGGATTTATCCGCGACGTAGAAACGCGTGGACGCCTGCTGCTTGCGCAAGGTCAGCACGAAGTGGATTTCCCGCAGAATGACGGGATGCGTTTTCACAACGGCAACCTGCCGCTGCATGAAAACGGAATGCAGATCCATGCGTACAATGGCGAAACCGTCATTTATAGCAAAACCTACTACTCAATCGGCGGTGGATTCATCGTTGATGAAGAACATTTTGGTCAGGATGCCGCGGGCGAGGTCAGCGTGCCTTATCCGTTCAAATCCGCGACTGAAATGCTGGAGTACTGCAACAGCACCGGCCTGTCTCTCTCTGGCATGGCGATGCAGAACGAACTTGCTCTGCACAGCAAAAAAGAGATTGAAGAATACTTTGGCCACGTCTGGCAAACCATGCAGGCCTGTATCGATCGTGGCATGAACACCGAAGGTGTGTTGCCGGGTCCGCTGCGGGTTCCTCGTCGTGCTTCAGCTCTGCGTCGTATGCTGGTTTCCAGCGATAAGCTGTCCAACGATCCGATGAACGTGATCGACTGGGTGAACATGTTCGCGCTGGCCGTTAACGAAGAAAACGCCGCGGGCGGTCGCGTAGTGACAGCGCCAACCAACGGTGCCTGCGGTATCGTGCCTGCGGTACTGGCCTATTACGATCATTTCATCGAGTCCGTCAGCCCAGATATCTATACCCGCTATTTCCTGGCGGCCGGTGCAATTGGCGCGTTGTACAAAATGAACGCCTCAATCTCTGGTGCAGAAGTAGGTTGTCAGGGTGAAGTGGGCGTAGCCTGCTCCATGGCTGCCGCTGGTCTGGCTGAACTGTTGGGCGCGAGCCCTGAGCAGGTGTGTGTTGCTGCCGAAATCGGCATGGAACATAACCTCGGCTTAACCTGCGATCCGGTTGCCGGTCAGGTACAGGTTCCGTGCATTGAGCGTAACGCCATTGCTTCAGTGAAGGCGATCAACGCTGCGCGTATGGCAATGCGCCGTACCAGCGCGCCGCGCGTCTCGCTGGATAAAGTCATTGAGACCATGTACGAAACAGGTAAAGACATGAACGCCAAATACCGCGAAACGTCACGCGGTGGCCTGGCAATCAAAGTTCAATGTGACTAATACTTAGTTTTCGCCCATCTGCGACGGATGGGCGAATTTGCCCCCTCTCCCTCGTCTACTGTAATTTTCCCCACTACACTTGCTCTGTTGCTGTTGGCTTCTGTGACCAACGGCTTATCGGGCGGCCCGCATGCAAACAGCACAACGGATCATTAAAAATTATCGCCGGAATCGCTTAATCGTCTGCACAGTATGTGCACTACTGACGCTCATCCTCACATTAACTGTTCGATTTATTTCGGAGCGTAATTTAAATCACCGAAATATCGTCACCTTTGCCAACCATGCTGTAGAAGAACTGGATGACGTGCTTTTACCCTTGCAGACCGGACGTGATGTATTGCTGCCGTTAATTGGCCTCCCCTGCTCAGTGGCACGTTTACCGTTAAGCAAACATGCCGCAAGACTGCAAACGGTGCGTTCTATTAATCTGATTCAAAGCGGGATCCTCTATTGCTCCAGCATTTTTGGGTATCGCAATGTCCCCATTCGTCAACTACAGCCCGAATTACCCAGCCGGGAACCGCAACTGCTGCTGTCTACTGACCATTCACTGATAAAAGGCAGCCCGATTCTGACGCAATGGTATCCATCCTCTGCCGATGGTGAAGATGGCGTGCTGGAAATCGTCAATATCGATTTATTGTCGTCTATGTTGCTTGAACCCCAGCCGCCGCAGATCACCGATGCCAGCTTAACCGTTGGTAATCGGCATCTACTGTATGATCAAGGTGTGGTCGATACTCTGCCTAAGCTAAATGATGAAAAACGCTACCAGCTGTCATCTCAACATTTCCCGTTTACCATTAGCGTCACCGGCCCCGGTCCCAGTGAACTGGCGATTAAACATCTGCCAACACAGCTGCCGCTGGCGGTGATCCTGAGTTTATTAGTGGGCTACCTGGCATGGCTGGCGACTGCCAGCAGAATGAGTTTTTCCTGGGAGATTAATCTGGCCCTTGCTGCTCGGGAATTCGAGCTATTTTGCCAGCCGCTGCTTAATGCGCAAACCCAGCAATGCATGGGCGTGGAGATTCTTCTACGCTGGAATAACCCACGCCAGGGTTGGATCTCTCCGGAAGTGTTTATTCCCATCGCTGAGGAGCACAACCTGATTGTGCCGCTAACCCGTCATGTCATCGCAGAAACCATTCAGCAAAGACACGTTTTCCCGATGAGCAGTCAGTTTCATATTGGGATTAATGTCGCCGCCAGCCATTTTCGTAACGGCACGCTGCTAAAAGATCTTAATCAGTACTGGTTCAGCCAGCACCCAATCCAGCAGTTGGTTATCGAACTGACCGAACGCGATGCGTTACTGGATGTGGATTATCGGGTCGTACGCGAATTAAATCGGCTTGGCGTAAAACTGGCGATTGATGATTTCGGTACCGGTAACAGCTCGCTCTCCTGGCTGGAAAAACTACGCCCGGATGTGCTGAAGATCGATAAATCATTTACTTCGGCCATAGGAACAGACGCCGTGAACTCAACCGTCACAGACATCATTATCGCTTTGGGGAAAAAATTGAATATAGAACTGGTGGCGGAAGGCGTTGAAACCCAGGCGCAGGCTCAGCATTTGCGCCGACACGGCGTACATTTGTTGCAAGGTTTTTTGTACGCAAAGCCAATGCCGCTGCGTGATTTCCCAAAATGGCTGGCGGGCAGCACGCCGCCGCCCACCCGACATAACGGGCGACACAGTATGCCCGTCATGCCGTTTCGCTAAACCCGGTTACTCGTCTTCGTCGTGAGCGGGTTGTTCTTTAACAATGCGAACTAAATCCACACGATAGTCATTCGCTTCGACAATCGTAATGCTCAGCGGTGCGACTTCGATAACATCACCGACACGTGGAATATGGCCGTTAGCCGCAATGACTAAACCTGCCACCGTGGCGATGTCTTCGTCTTCATTCACTAACGTATCCACGTCCAGCGCCTGTTGCAACGCATGCAGATCGGTACCGCCTTTGACCAACCAACCACCTGCATCAGCAATAATTTCAGGTGTTTCATCGGCATCCGGGAATTCACCGGCAATGGCTTCTAATACGTCCAGCGGCGTGACCAGCCCCTGTACTACGCCAAACTCGTTAGTGACGATAACGAAGCTACCGCGGGCACGACGCAGTACGCCCAACAGATTGATCGGGTCCAGCGTCTCCGGAACAACAATAGCCGGAGAAGCAGAGGCAATCGCCGCCACATCCACACCGTCTTCCAGCGCCACCAGCAGCTCTTTAGCACGCACGATACCGATGATTTCATCCAGTTCGCCACGACACACCGGGAACAGGCTGTGAGGTGAAGAGAGCAACTGCTCGCGAATTTCCGCCACGCTCAGGTCGGCATCAACCCAGCTGATTTCACCACGTGGCGTCATAATGCCGCGTAACGAACGCGACGCCAGGGAGAGGACGCCGTTGATCATATAGCGTTCTTCTTCCACAAACGCGCCTTCCGGGACAGGAACCGGCACCGGGTTATCGGATTCCATCTGCACGCTGGCCTGACGTTTACCGCCCATCAGACGCAGGATTGCATCGGCAGTACGTGCACGCAGCGGCAGCGTCGACTGGTGGCGAATAAAATTACGACGGGCAATCTGGTTAAACAGCTCGATGATGATCGAGAAACCAATCGCCGCATACAGATAACCTTTCGGAATATGGAAGCCAAACCCTTCGGCAACCAGGCTCAGACCAATCATCAACAGGAAGCTCAGACACAGCACCACCACCGTCGGGTGTTGGTTCACAAATCGTGTCAGCGGCTTAGAGGCCAGCAGCATCACGGCCATGGCAATCACTACTGCCGCCATCATCACTGGCAGATGGTTGACCATGCCGACCGCCGTAATCACGGCATCCAGCGAGAACACCGCATCGAGAATGACAATCTGCGTTACGACAACCCAAAAGCTCGCATACCCTTTCGTCTGCCCGGTATCATGTTCACGGTTTTCCAGTCGCTCATGCAGCTCTGTCGTAGCCTTGAACAAGAGGAAGATACCCCCCAGCAGCATAATCAGATCGCGCCCCGAGAACGCATAGTCCATTACCGTGAACAGCGGCTTTGTCAGCGTCACCATCCACGAAATCACGGACAACAAGCCCAGACGCATAATCAGTGCCAGTGACAAACCGATTAAACGCGCTTTATCTCGCTGTTTCGGCGGCAGCTTATCAGCCAGGATCGCAATGAAGACCAGGTTATCAATACCCAGAACAATTTCGAGAACGACAAGCGTGAGCAAACCCACCCAAATCTGCGGGTCCATTAATAGTTCCATGACAAGCTCCTGCTTAAGGAATGACCAAACTGCGCGCTGAGGATCTCAGGCGTTAAAGCGATATGCAGAGAAAATTTGTGGCAAAAAGTGCCAATCTGACAGGCTTGATACGGCCTGAAGGTGAAATGACGTCGGTGACGATCCATATGGTGGGCTACTGCCCTATACTCCTGAGTAATTAAACAGATGCTAAACATAACAGAGAGAAGTGGTTTGTAGCAAAGATTTACCTTCCTTTGCAATAAGTCGTTTCGGAGATATTTCACCCTTCGAAATTTCTTTTAATCGGAAGTTAAATTACGGATCTTCATCACATAAAATATTTTTTTCGATATCTAAAATAATTCACGAAAATCATAGGTTTTTCTTTGTAACCCTTATCTGAATCGATTCGATTGCGGACGACGATTCAAATACATCTTCACGTTGATGTGTTAACGATAATAAAGGAGGTAGCAAGTGACCATTGCTATTGTAATAGGCACACATGGTTGGGCTGCAGAGCAGTTACTTAAGACGGCAGAGATGCTGTTAGGCGAGCAGGAAAACGTCGGCTGGATCGATTTCGTTCCAGGCGAAAATGCTGAAACGCTGATCGAAAAGTACAACGCTCAGTTGGCAAAACTCGATACCAGTAAAGGCGTGCTGTTTCTCGTTGACACATGGGGAGGCAGCCCGTTTAACGCTGCGAGCCGCATTGTCGTCGATAAAGAGCATTACGAAGTAATCGCCGGTGTGAACATTCCCATGCTGGTTGAGACCTTCATGGCGCGTGATGACAACCCAAGCTTTGATGAATTAGTGGCACTGGCCGTTGAAACCGGTAGCGAAGGCGTGAAAGCGCTGAAAGCAAAACCGGTGGAAAAAGCCGCTCCTGCCCCCGTCGCGGCACCTAAAGCAGCAACCCCCGCGAAACCGATGGGTCCGAACGATTATATGCAGATCGGCCTGGCGCGTATTGATGACCGCTTAATCCATGGTCAGGTGGCAACTCGCTGGACCAAAGAAACCAACGTAACGCGCATTATCGTCGTCAGTGATGAAGTTGCCGCCGATACCGTGCGTAAAACGCTGCTGACTCAGGTAGCACCTCCGGGTGTGACGGCGCATGTGGTTGATGTCGCGAAAATGATCCGCGTCTACAACAACCCGAAATATGCAGGTGAGCGTGTGATGCTGTTGTTCACCAACCCAACCGACGTAGAACGTATCGTTGAAGGTGGTGTGAAAATTACCTCCGTGAACATTGGCGGTATGGCTTTCCGTCAGGGTAAAACGCAGGTAAACAACGCAATTTCTGTCGATGACAAAGACATCGAAGCCTTCAAGAAACTCAACGAACGCGGTATTGAGCTTGAGGCCCGTAAGGTTTCTACCGATCAGAAACTGAAAATGATGGATTTGATTGCCAAGGTGAAATAATTCCCTGGCATTTACTTAGTTTTCACACTTAAGTCTGTATAGCAATAGGAGAAGTACAATGGAGATTACCACTCTTCAGATTGTGCTGGTGTTCATCGTCGCATGTATCGCGGGTATGGAGTCGGTACTCGATGAATTTCAGTTCCACCGTCCGTTGGTGGCCTGTACGCTGATTGGTGCCGTTCTCGGGGATATGAAAACCGGTATCATCATCGGTGGTACCCTGGAAATGATCGCCCTGGGCTGGATGAACATCGGTGCTGCGGTTGCACCAGATGCCGCACTGGCCTCAATTATCTCTACCGTTCTGGTTATCGCGGGTCACCAAAGCATTGGTGCCGGTATCGCGCTGGCTATCCCACTGGCAGCAGCAGGCCAGGTACTGACCATTATCGTTCGTACAATCACCGTAGCATTCCAGCACGCAGCGGATAAGGCAGCCGAAAACGGTAACCTGACTGCGCTCTCCTGGCTGCACGTATCCTCTCTGTTCCTGCAGGCTATGCGTATCGCTATCCCGGCGGTAATCGTTGCGATTTCTGTTGGTACCAGTGAAGTTCAGAGCATGCTTAACGCCATTCCGGAAGTCGTAACCGGTGGTCTGAACATCGCAGGCGGTATGATCGTAGTGGTTGGTTATGCGATGGTCATCAACATGATGCGCGCAGGCTATCTGATGCCATTCTTCTACCTCGGCTTCGTCACCGCGGCATTTACTAACTTCAACCTGGTTGCTCTGGGTGTGATTGGCGCAGTCATGGCCATCCTCTACATTCAGTTGAGCCCGAAATATAACCGCGTAGCCGGTGCACCTGCTGCGGCGGCTGGCAATAACGATCTCGATAACGAACTGGACTAGCAGGTGAGCGAAATGGTTGATATGACTAAAACTACCACCGAGAAAAAACTCACTCCGAGTGACATTCGTGGCGTGTTCATTCGTTCTAACCTGTTTCAGGGTTCATGGAACTTCGAACGTATGCAGGCGCTGGGTTTCTGTTTCTCCATGGTACCGGCTATCCGCCGCTTGTACCCGGAAAACAACGATGCACGTAAGCAAGCGATTAAGCGTCACCTGGAATTCTTTAACACCCATCCATACGTAGCGGCTCCAGTACTGGGCGTTACGCTGGCAATGGAAGAACAGCGTGCAAACGGCGCAGAGATTGACGATGGTGCCATCAACGGTATCAAAGTTGGTCTGATGGGTCCGCTCGCAGGCGTCGGTGACCCGATCTTCTGGGGTACCGTACGTCCGGTCTTCGCCGCACTCGGCGCAGGTATTGCGATGAGCGGCAGCCTGCTGGGGCCACTGCTGTTCTTCATCCTGTTTAACCTGGTTCGTCTGGCAACCCGTTATTACGGTGTGGCATATGGCTACCGTAAAGGTGTCGATATCGTTAAAGATATGGGCGGCGGCTTCCTGCAGAAACTGACCGAGGGGGCGTCAATCCTCGGCCTGTTTGTCATGGGAGCATTGGTTAACAAGTGGACGCACGTAAACATCCCGCTGGTGGTTTCCACTATCACCGGTCAGGATGGTCAGACTCGTGTTACCACCGTGCAGACTATCCTTGACCAGCTGATGCCGGGTCTGGTTCCTCTGCTGCTGACATTCGCCTGTATGTGGCTGCTGCGTAAAAAAGTGAACCCGCTGTGGATCATCGTTGGCTTCTTCGTCATCGGTATCGCGGGCTACGCTGTCGGACTGCTCGGCCTGTAAGACTGTTGTACATCACCGGGGGCTTGCCCCCGGTTTTTCTATTTAGAGGGTTGAGGATTCATGACTATCACGGACCTGGTGCTGGTTCTATTCATCTTTTCGCTGCTGGCGTATGCCATTTACGATCAGTTCATCATGCCCCGCCGTAATGGCCCTACTCTGCTTACTGTCGCCCTGCTTCCCCGCAGCAGAGTCGACAGCGTTATCTTCCTTGGCTTGGTAGCTATTCTTATCTACAACAACATCACCAGCCACGGCGCGCAATTTACCACATGGTTATTATGTGCACTGGTATTGATGGGGTTGTATCTGTTCTGGATCCGTACGCCAAAAATCATCTTCAAGCAGAAAGGTTTTTTCTTCGCCAACGTCTGGATTGAATATAACCGCATTAAAGAGATGAATTTATCTGAAGACGGTGTATTAGTGATGCAATTAGAACATCGAAGATTGTTGATCCGCGTACGAAATATAGACGATCTTGAGAAGATATATAAACTTTTAATTTCAAATCAATAGGTTACAAATATAGCCTGAACTATGTTTTTTATATATCAGTATAAAAACAAACATAGCCAAGGCTATATTTAACTGTCCACAATGTTATTTATTTTAACGTTTTATTTATAAAATAAATCTAAATGAAAATCGTTTTCAATTAGAAGTCAACTATTATTTCTGCGTTTCTTGTTTTATATTCTCAAAATATGTTAAGGTTGCGCCCGTCGTTGGGGAGTAGCCGATTTCCAGACTCCGGAAATGTACGTGTCAACATACTCGTTGAAAAACGTGGCGCGTACGGACTGAATTTACAGGTTCAGTCAGGCGAGACCATAGGCACATCAACTGCAATGCATATCTGAATGGCGCTGTATTTACAGTGATTCCGGCCTGTATGCATGGTTACTGGGGGCAGTGATGTGTTTTATGGATACCCCGGTCAGGACGCTGTTATGAATCTCACCGCTACCGTTCTTCTCGCTTTTGGCATGTCGATGGATGCTTTCGCTGCATCAATTGGCAAAGGCGCCACCCTGCATAAACCCAAATTTTCTGAAGCATTGCGCACAGGTCTGATATTCGGCGCAGTTGAAACGCTTACGCCGCTGATTGGCTGGGGCATGGGTATGTTGGCCAGCAAATTCGTGCTGGAGTGGAACCACTGGATCGCCTTCATTCTGCTGATCTTTTTAGGCGGGCGAATGATAATCGAAGGTTTTCGCGATAACGGTGATGAGGATGAAGAACCGCAGCGCCGTCATGGTTTCTGGCTGCTGGTTACCACCGCCATTGCCACCAGTCTCGACGCAATGGCCGTCGGGGTGGGTCTGGCTTTCCTGCAGGTCAATATTATTGCCACCGCGCTGGCCATCGGCTGCGCCACATTGATTATGTCCACGCTCGGCATGATGATTGGTCGTTTCATTGGCCCGATGCTGGGCAAACGAGCAGAAATTTTGGGTGGGGTGGTGCTGATTGGTATCGGTGCCCAGATCCTCTGGGCACACTTCCACGGTTAATTCAGACACTGCCAGACATGAATACTAAAATCGGTCTGGCAGTCAAACGTCGTTTTCTCCGCTAACGTTTTCCACACCTCCGGCTTTGCCCGCCAGGCGAACGGCGTCATTTGCAGTAACGCAACGGCCTCGCTGCCCTGAAGCTGCATCTGATACCCCAGCGCAATACTCTGTTGCAGAACAAAACCGTCCAGTTGCTCTGTGTGCGGCGCATGCAAACGCACCTCATCATAAATAAGCCCTTTCAGTTCCATTAAATGACGCGGTCCTGGCGTGGCGGTGATAACCCATCCCCCCGGTTTAACCACGCGTGCCAGCTCTTGCGCTTTACAGGGCGCGTAGATCCTGATGATGGCATCCATTGACTCATCTGCGAACGGCAGACGATGGCTGGAGGCAACGCAAAAGGTCACCTGCGGATAGCGTCTGGCTGCAGCTTTAATTGCCACTTTGGAGACGTCAAGACCAAAGGTTGTACAACCCGTCAGCGCGTCGGCAAACGCATGGGTGTAATACCCTTCCCCACAGCCAATATCCAGGATCGCTGCATCTTCTGAAGTCGACTTCTCTTTCAGCACATTCACAATCGCATCACGCAACGGTTGATAGTGCCCGGCATCAAGAAATGCCCGTCGCGCCTGCATCATCTCAGCGCTGTCACCCGGATCGCGCGATCGTTTATGCTGAACCGGCAGTAAGTTGACATACCCTTCTTTCGCCACGTCAAACTGGTGCCGCCCGGGGCAGACAAAACTGTTATTCGCTTGAGTAAGAGGCTGGTGGCAAAGAGGACAGGAAAACGACATGACAACTCCGGCAGGTGACTTAAGGGCGCAAGTGTAACGCGAATTGCGCCCTGGGAAAATAACTTACAGCGACGGCGAGGATACGTTGCTGCCGTGCATCACCAGCAGATGATCGGAGTCAGCAGGCATGCCATCCGGTTTAACGTTCTCCAGACGCAGGACATCACCCATTATCTGGCTGAAGACAGGCGCAGAGACAGCCCCACCATAATAAGCACCGTTTTGCGGATTATTGATGACGACCACCAGTGCAAATTTCGGGTCGCTCGCTGGCGCAACGCCTGCCGTGTAGGCCACGTATTTATCGACATACTTACCGTCATCACCAATTTTCTTTGCCGTTCCTGTTTTAACCGCCACGCGATAATCCCTGACCGCGGCTTTAGTTCCCCCACCACCGGGTAACGCAACGCTTTCCATCATATGTTCAACCTGGTGAACCAGCGCCTCCGGCATCACTCGGGTACCGATTACCGGCGGGTCAATACGGGTAATCGAAAGGGGCCGATAGATACCAAAACTACCAATGGTTGCATATACGTGTGCCAACTGCAGCGGCGTTACCATTAATCCATAACCAAATGCAAAGGTCGCGCGATCCAAATCGCTCCAGTAGCGGCGTTGAGGCATTAAACCGCTGCTTTCACCGGTTAATCCCAGTCCGGTTGGATCGCCAAAGCCAAAGCTCTTATAGGTATCCAGCAATTTTTGGACAGGCATAGCCAATGAAAGGTGCGACACGCCGGTATCGCTCGATTTCTGCAAAATTCCGGTCAGCGACAGTTCCGGGTAAAATCCGACGTCACGAATACGATGCCCATCAAGGTAAAAAGGATGGGTATCAATCACGCTGTCGGGTTGTACTATCCCCTGCTGGAGTGCAGTCATGATCACCAGCGGTTTAACGGTTGAACCGGGTTCAAACGTATCGCTAATTGCACGGTTACGAAAATCATCCAGTACCGCGCCATCACGATTATTGGGGTTGAAGTCAGGAAAGCTCGCCATGGACAGTATTTCACCGGTAGCAATGTTGACCAGCACTGCGGCTCCTGATTCTGCTTTATTCCACGTAACGGCATTGTCCAACGCATCTTCGGTGACCGTCTGCAGACGCTCATCGATGCTGAGCTGTAATTCGTGTGCAGGTACAGGCGTAACTTCGGTGATATTCTCAATGACATGGCCAAATTTGTCTTTACGTACCAGACGGGAGCCAGGTTTACCCATCAGCTGGTTATTAAAGCTCTTTTCCAGCCCTTCAATGCCTTGTCCATCAATGTTGGTAAAACCAATGAGATTCGCCGCTACGTGGCCTGCGGGATAGAACCGGCGGGATTCCTCGCGCAGGTTGATGCCCGGGAGATTAAGATCATCTACCCACTCAGCCTGCTGAGGGGAAATTTGTCGTGCCAGATAAATAAAACGTCCGCCAGGATTACTGTTAACGCGTTCCGCCAGCGTACTCAGTGACAAATGCAGAGTCCTTGCCAGAGCCTGCCAGCGTTCGTTGTAACCCACGCCTCCCTTGCTGATGATGGTCTTAGGATCGGCCCATACGGCGTTAACCGGAACACTTACCGCCAGCGGTCGCCCTTCTCTGTCGGTAATCATCCCGCGCGGCGAGGCAATAGTTACCTCACGTAACGAACGCATGTCTTCCTGTTTCACCAGACTCGTCGGCGTGACAATTTGCAGCCACGCAACCCGACCCAGCAGCAATCCCAGACTCAATAATATTGCCACACAAAGCAGGGCAAAACGTACGGGAGTAAAATTGCGCGCGTCGCCGTCGTTTTTCTTTTTCACCTGGTCTCCAGCAAGATAGTTTTTCAGGTGTCTGATTTAACGAGAAATGTCGTAAGAAAGCGGGGAAAACTATGCTACGAACATCACGCCTTTGCAACAAAGCGCTAATGGAAGGGCATTTAGAAATATTTAGACGTATTTTGAATTAAAAAGCCCCGCATAGGCGAGGCTTTATATCTGAGATGGTTGCGCATATGCGCTTCAAATCAGTGGTGTCGATCAGATAGCTGTTACGTTAACAGCAGCCGGACCTTTCTGGCCGTCCTGAATTTCGAACTCAACGTTCTGGCCTTCAGCCAGAGTTTTGAAGCCGTTACCCTGGATAGCGGAGAAGTGTACGAACACGTCTTTGCTGCCATCAGCCGGAGTAATGAAACCAAAACCTTTAGACTCGTTGAACCACTTAACTTGACCTTTAATCTTTGCCATTTGCAAAATTCCTTAGAGTATTTTCTTCGCCCGCAGGCATAACATAGATAAAACTGAGACATTACTGCTTGAGGCACTAATATAAGGTTCGGCAGAGAAGCGGTATTCAACGTCAACGTGTTTACTCAGGACTTCTTTACTGAAAATGCCACACATAAACAGAACTGTACCTCGTTTAACCCAAAACGTGTTATCACATACAACGTTAATAATGGCAAGCCATTTTTAAACGTGTCTCGATCGGTCGCACAAATCCCGTCGTTCATCAAACAGCAACTGCACAGTTATGCGCCACACCGAGTAGTGTTATATTCCCGCCGCTCGCCCCATCCCCCGCCTGGCTTGCACCATAGCCGGGACATTTCTACCATAGCTCAATAGCTTCGGTTGTTCCAGATTAGCTGTTACAGGGTGTGCCGGATATCATTTTTTATGCTTAGTAATGCATAAAATGTCACAAGCGTAAAAATGAGATCCGCCTTCTGCTTTTGCACCAAAATAATGAAAGAATGATGACAATGCACAAAAAAAGTAAGAGAAACGTTTCGCTGTTAATAAAACGATCGCTATCACAAAAATGACATAATCATATTTTTATCGTATGGGAAATTATATTTATATCAGACCGGGGATAAGATATTAATTGGTTGAAGCATCTGAAAATACTGAGTTTACACGCGTATCAGAGTGCTAATTACACGACATATACAGAAGAAAATAATCTGGCACGTTGGTGACAGGATGAAACATCTGAGAACAAAAGCAACAGATCCTCACCCTGTCATACCGTTTTTACCGCTCAGCTACCAGGCGGATGATGTCATCATCGTCATCCTTCGCTGTGACCGCAGCAGGCTCTGCTGCTTTTTCAGGTTCGTTAGCTTCGCAAAGGCGACGGAGCAATGCGTTCTGTCTTTTTTGCTGATCTAACAATGCTTCAAGCAGCTCAATCTGCTCATTAGTACGCGAACTTGCCCGATTGACGAAAAACCACAGTACAAGCCCGACAACCAGAATCACCACCGATACAGCCAAAGACGCCAAACTCAACGCGCCAGAATTCAAAACTTCGTTCATTTCACCACCTCAATGTAGACAGCGTAGTTTACCACTGCCGCACAAGAAGGTAATCAACTGTGGCAAAAATGCGCTTACCAGGGAATAAATTTATTGATGGCACAAATACCGCTGAAAAATTGTACATCCTGATCGCACATGATGTTGAACACTTGCGCCCACATCAGTATGCATACCAGCACGACAACTATCAGCACTACCCAGCGAATTTTTTTCACTCCAGCTCCACTCTTCGAATCTACATCTTATGTCTATAAATTATCATGCGTTACCTAAACCCAGCGTTAACTGTATCGGCATTCAATCTTTTTAGGAATGATTCACTTGTTTCATCCCATGTACAGGCTAATCTAATAATAACGAGAAAAGATAAGAGGTTGTAATGCGTCTGATAATCCGCGCTATTGTGTTGTTAGCTCTGGTTTGGATCGGTTTATTACTGAGCGGCTACGGAATTTTGATTGGAAGTAAGGAGAATGCAGCGGGTCTGGGCTTGCAATGCCAATATCTGACCGCCCGCGGAACCAGCACCGCACAATACGTCCACACAAACAGCGGTATCATTGGCCTGTCGGATTGTCCCTTGTTAAGAAAAAGTACGGTCATTATTGATAACGGTTAATATAGCAACAATACATACGCTACGTTATTTGCACCAACTAACGTTATGACTGTTCATAAAAAACCCCAGATACAAAAATACCCGGGGTTTTTAAGTTGACGCTATTACGCCAGATTAGAACGGATAGTCGTTATAACCCATTTGTTCTGAAATTTTCCGCGCAGCCGTATGCAGCATCGCCACATACTCGTGCAAACGTTCCTCTGAGAAACGCAGCGTCGGGAATGAAATACTCAAGCCTGCAATCACCACACCGAAACGGTCAAACACCGGCACACCGATGCAGCGCAGACCTTCTTCCTGTTCTTCGTTGTCTTCACCGTAGCCCTGCTCACGGACTTTATCCAGCAGTACCAGCAATTCATCAGTATTGGTAATAGTACGGTCGGTACTGCGTTTGTACTCAATACCATCCAGAATTTGCTTCACTTCATCGCGGTCACGCCATGCCAGTAGAACTTTACCGATAGCCGTGCTGTACAGTGGATTACGGCGACCTACGCGAGAATACATGCGCAGATTGTACATGGAATCGATTTTATGAATGTAGACGATGCTGTCTTCATCCAGTGCGCCAAGGTGTACTGTTTCTTTGGTCAGGCGCGAAAGTTCGCGCATCTGAATATCAGCGCTACGGATAAGATCGACGTTTTGTAACGCGCGAGCACCCAGCTCGAATAGTTTCAGGGTCAGTGAGTATTTCTCAGACTCCCCTTCTTGTGCCACATAGCCCAGCGTTTTCATGGTCTGCAAAAAGCGATAAACGGTGCTTTTCGACATCATGACGCGTTGCGACAACTCGGTAATACCAATTTCGCGCTCTTCACCCAGCGCCTGCAGGATGCCAAAAACCTTCAGCACGGAAGATACAGAATCGGGTTGTTTATCCAGATCTGCGATTGCCATTTATCACCCCTTTCGAGTGTTTTATAAAAATCAGAACCGGTTTTTATTATAATTTCACGTATCAGCCCTCGCAATCGCTCTTTGCTTACTTAGTTACAAATCTGCGACCTAACGCCTGAATATCAATGCTAAAATTATTATTCTCATCATAAATTCCGACAATATTGACTTCCTATGGAAAAAACTCAGACCGATGGTCTGCCATTGCCCCAGCGATATGGCGCAATTTTAACCATTGTTATTGGCATCTCTATGGCAGTACTCGACGGCGCAATAGCGAATGTTGCCCTCCCCACTATCGCCACCGATCTTCAGGCCTCACCCGCCAGCTCAATCTGGATTGTGAACGCCTACCAAATTGCGATCGTTGTTTCGCTGTTATCGCTCTCTTTTTTAGGTGATATGTTTGGCTACCGACGCATTTATAAGTGTGGTCTGGTCGTGTTTCTGTTGGCGTCGCTGTTTTGTGCCTTGTCAGACTCGCTGCATATGCTGACGTTAGCGCGCGTGGCTCAGGGGTTTGGCGGCGCGGCGCTGATGAGCGTTAATACGGCATTGATCCGACTCATTTATCCTCAGCGCCAGCTTGGCCGCGGAATGGGTATTAACTCCTTTATCGTGGCTGTATCCTCGGCAGCGGGTCCGACTATTGCGGCGGCTATTCTTTCTATTGCCTCGTGGAAATGGCTATTCCTGATTAACGTTCCACTGGGGATCATCGCCCTGCTACTGGCTATGCGTTTTTTGCCACCCAATTCATCACGTAGCAATAAACCGCGCTTCGATCTGCCCAGCGCAGTGATGAACGCCTTAACATTCGGTTTGTTAATCACGGCACTCAGCGGATTTGCGCAGGGACAGTCGCTAAAACTGATTGGTGCTGAACTTGTGGGGCTTCTCGTGGTAGGGTTTTTCTTTATCCGCCGCCAACTCGCATTGCCAGTACCGTTACTACCGGTTGATCTGCTGCGCATTCCGCTGTTTTCACTCTCTATTTGTACTTCAATCTGTTCATTCAGCGCACAGATGCTGGCGATGGTTTCTCTCCCATTTTTCATGCAAACGGTTCTCGGGCGCAGCGAGGTTGAAACGGGCCTGCTGCTGACGCCGTGGCCACTGGCAACCATGGTGATGGCCCCACTGGCAGGATATTTGATTGAACGTGTTCATGCGGGTCTGCTGGGCGCGCTGGGCATGGCAGTAATGGCGTGTGGGCTGTTTTCGCTGGTGTTGCTGCCCGCATCACCTTCTGATTTTAATATCATCTGGCCAATGATTTTGTGCGGTGCGGGTTTTGGCTTGTTCCAGTCACCGAATAATCACACCATCATCACCTCCGCGCCGCGTGATCGTAGCGGAGGCGCGAGCGGTATGCTTGGAACGGCGCGTTTACTGGGCCAGAGTACCGGGGCCGCACTGGTTGCGCTGATGCTAAATCAGTTTGGCGACAGCGGAACACACGTTTCGCTGATAACAGCGGGTATTCTGGCTTCGCTAGCCGCAATCGTGAGTGGCTTACGAATCACACAACCGCGAGTTCAGGCATAAAAAAGCGCGTCTGTCGACGCGCTTTTTATTTTAAGTCTGCTGCCAATTATTTCAGGTATTCACCGCTGCGCAGCGCTTCAATACGTTTGTCCAACGGCGGGTGAGTCATAAACAGCTCACTCAACGATTTGGATTTACCGTTGATGCAGAACGCCATCATGCTGGTCGCTTCCTGCGGCTCATAGCTGGTTTTCAGGCGCTGTAGCGCGGCGATCATTTTTTCACGACCCACCAGTTTCGCTGAGCCTGCATCCGCATGGAATTCACGATGACGTGAGAACCACATCGTAATAATGCTCGCCAGAATACCAAATACCAGCTCCAGTACCGTCGCTACCGCAAAGTAGATTAACGGGTTACCGTTGCTACCTTCTCCCTCATCGCGGTTGCCGCCCATAAACCCAGCGGCAATCTGCGCCAGAATACGTGAGATAAAGATAACGAAAGTGTTCACCACACCCTGAATTAACGTCATGGTAACCATATCGCCATTAGCAATGTGGCTGATCTCATGCGCGATAACCGCTTCGGCTTCATCCGGACTCATGTTTTGCAACAGGCCAGTACTTACAGCCACCAGCGAGGCATCCCGGCGCGCACCGGTAGCAAACGCGTTAATATCTGGCGCATGGTAGATTGCAACCTGCGGCATAGCGATCCCGGCCTGGCGGGCCTGGTTCGCGACTGTATTCATCAGCCAGCGTTCTCTTTCATTGCGAGGCTGTTCGATCACTTCCCCGCCAACGGACTTTAACGCCATCCATTTGGACATCAGCAGCGAAATGAAGGAACCACCAAAACCAAACAGCAGTGCCATGATCAACAAGCCTTGAACGCTGCTTGACTGAATCCCTGTCAGGCTCAATACCAGCCCGAAAACGACCATCACAGCCAGGTTCGTCAGCAGGAAGAGCGCGATTCGCATCATAATTTTCTTTTAACCTCAATTTAACAAAACGCACTATGCGATTACCCATATCGTATGGGTCTTATGACTATTTTCAAGCATCCATAGGTGCTAAGTCACCAGAAAGACACAACTTTACATTTTATCGTATCAGACTGACGTCTTCATGCGCTTGTTAAAAAAACAGGCACAATTTCTTGTGCCTGTTCGAGGTTATTGACTGGTTGCGGGCTGTTCCGCTGGCTTTTCTTTTTCAAGATGCGCCAGGTCGAGCGCGATTTTTACCGTTTCATCCAGGTACGGATCCGGTTCCTGGTAATCCTTCGGTAGATCGTCCAGTTTCTTCAGCAGCGGTTTGCCTTCACGCTTGAACCGATCGTTAATACGCGCCAGACGCATTGCGTCATCTTCGTTATTCTCTTTTTCACGCTGAGCGTAATTCAGAGAAGCGATGTTGCGCTTATCCTTCATCGCATTGAAACGCGCAATGTCCTTCATGATGTACTGGAACTCAGGATCGTTCGCAATACGTGCATTGTGCTCTTTCAGCAATTCAGGTCCGAACGGCGTCAGATTATCTGACTTGGTGTAGGTCGCAGCATCAATGCTGTCCCACGGCAGCGCGTTATCTTCAAACTTCTCGCCGGTTTCAGTTTCTTCATTACCTGTCGGCATGATGATATCTGGCGTAACACCCTTACGCTGCGTGCTGCCACCGTTTACGCGGTAGAATTTCTGGATCGTGTACTGAACAGAACCCAACGCTGGCCATTCCGGACGCAGCATCTGATCGTAAATACGGTTCAGGGAGCGATACTGCTGAACGGTGCCTTTACCGAAGGTTGGTTCACCAACGATCAGCGCTCGGCCATAATCCTGCATTGCCGCAGCGAAAATCTCTGATGCTGAGGCGCTGAAGCGATCGACCAATACCACCAGCGGGCCTTTGTAGTACACAACGCCGTCGGTATCGCTGTCTTCACGCACTTTACCGTTATTGTCACGAACCTGAACCACCGGGCCGGAAGGAATGAACAGACCGGAAAGCGAGACCGCTTCGGTCAGTGCGCCACCACCGTTGGTACGCAGATCGATAATCACGCTGCTGACATTTTGTTTTTCCAGTTTCTGCAACTGGACTTTGACATCATCAGTCAGGCCTACATAGAAGCCAGGAATATCCAGTACGCCGACTTTTTCTTTGCCAACGGTTTTCACGGACATTTTAACGGCACGGTCTTCGAGACGGATACGTTCACGCGTTAGCGTCACGGTGCGCGTCTTGGTACCTTTACCGGCAGGCAGGATTTCGAGGCGAACTTTGCTGCCTTTAGGTCCTTTGATCAGCGCTACAACGTCATCCAGACGCCAGCCAATCACATCGACCATGCCCTTGCCCGTCTGCCCGACGCCGACAATACGATCGCCAACGCTGATCGCTTTGCTCTTGGCTGCCGGACCACCTGCCACCATGGAGTTAATGACGGTGTAGTCATCATCCATCTGCAGAACCGCGCCAATACCTTCCAAAGACAAGCTCATTTCAGTATTGAACTGCTCGGTATTGCGCGGAGAGAGATAGTTAGTATGCGGGTCGATTTCACGGGCGAACGCTGTCATCGCCAGTGAGAACACATCTTCGCTGTTGGTCTGCGCCAGACGGCGAATCGCAAATTTGTAGCGGCGCGTCAGCGTTTCGCGGATTTCCGCATCGGTTTTACCGGTCAGCTTCAGGCTGAGTTCGTCAAATTTAACCTTGCCGTCCCACAGCGCATTAAGCTCTGCTTCGCTCTTCGGCCACGGCGCTTTGCTTCGGTCGAGGTTAAAGGTGTCGTTACCGGTGAAATCCATTGGACGTGCCAGTACGCTTAATGCGTACTGATAACGTTCAAATCGGCGTTTTTGCGCCAGATTATAGAGATCGTAAAAGACATCCAGCTTGCCGGTGCGCAGTTCATCGCCGAGGACCGTTTTCTTTTTTGCATACTGTTCGATATCGCTCGCCAGCAGCACGTTGTGGCTGTAGTCGAGCAAATTCAAATAGCGGTCAAATATTTTTGCCGAAAACGCCTGATCCAGATCGAACTGGCGATAGTGTGATCGCGTAAAACGCGACGTCACACGTTCGCTTACCGTCGCATGCTGGGTTTCTTCCTTTAACACGGGGATTTGATCGGCACGCGTGATGTCTTCCACAGCAAGTGCCTGGCCTGCTAATGCAAGCAGACCAGCTAACGCAGTAAGCCTAAAAAAAGTGTTCATGCCAGGCCTGGCCTCCGTTTCAGAACACCAGGTGTTCTGCGCGTACAATCAAAGACATACCCGAATTCAGCTGTACACGGACGCCATCTTTGGTGATTTCTAATACGGTGGCATCCATCGCATTATTTCCTGCTTTCACCTTCAGAGACTGCCCTACCGTCAGTACTGAAATATCAGATACCGGGGTATGCTGTTCTTCGCGAGGAGCACGCGGTGCTTTTGCTGCTGGTTTTTCAGCACGAGGTTTACGCTCAGCACCTTCTTTACGACGCGGTGCAGGACGCGGCTTACGCTCGCGACGCGGGGCGTCTTCTTTTTCACCGGCGGCAGCAGCCGCTTCGCGTTTTTTCGCCTGTTGCTCTGCGCGTTGCGCCTGAACACGGGCTTTAGCTTCTTCCAGCTGTTTGCGAGCATGTTCAACATGTTGTTCATCCAGCTCACCACAAGGGTTGCCGTCGAGATCAACACGCGTTGCGCCCAATTTAACGCCATACAGATAGCGCCAGCTTGAAGTATAGAGACGTAAGGCAGAACGGAGCTGAGTCTTGCTGAGGTTCATTTCACCCTCAACACGCTCTACCAGATCCTGAAAAATGCCAATTTTCAGTGGGCGCGCTTCGCCTTCCGCACTAAAACACTGCGGGAAGCGTTCGGCCAGAAACGCGATGACTTCTTTACTGCTATTCAACTTAGGTTGATTTTCCATGAAATTTCCTGATTACAACGGACGTAGCCAACAAGCGCAGGCATGAACAGGCGACATTATAATGACGTCATCAGTAATTGCTACGTTATCCGTTGATTATCCTGCGACGCGCGCAAAGAATTTTTTGTAATCCGTCGTTGCAAGCACGGTTTCAAGCTGTGCCACAAGCGTACGCAGACCTTGTTCATCTTCTTCAGTAAAGCGGCCAAATGCCGTGCTATCAATATCCAGCACGCCGATTATCTGATTATCGACAGCGATCGGCAGGACGATTTCAGCGTTGCTGGCGGCATCACAGGCGATGTGCCCATCAAAAGCATGTACGTCCTCAATACGCTGAACCTGGTTCTGCGCCACTGCGGTACCGCACACACCGCGCCCTACCGGGATCCGCACGCAGGCAATTTTGCCCTGGAAGGGACCAAGCACCAGCGTATCGTCCTCAAGCAGGTAAAAACCGGCCCAATTCACTTCTGCAAGACGCTCGTACAACAATGCGCTGGTATTCGCCAGCGTTGCCAGAAAACTGGTTTCACCTGCCATCAATGCCTGAAAATCACGGTTCAGATCCGTGTATAGCTCTATTTTGTTCATTATATAATCACTTAGTTGTCTTACTTAAAACTGCAGCCTACTAAAATAAACATTAAATGCGTTAATGCTCAAGATCATTCCCGTCATGAGTTAAGATAACATTACTTCAACAATTTGATTCGCGATACATGGCCTTAACGACACCACGCATCACGCCAACTAAAAAAATAGCCATCAGGTCCATCGGTGAGGCACTACCTCGTGCACATTATCATCGCTGCCCTGAATGTGACCTGATATTTAGCTTGCCTAAAATGCGTTCGCACCAAAGTGCCTTTTGCCCACGCTGCCAGGCAAAAATTCGTGACGGACGCGACTGGTCGTTAACACGACTGGCGGCAATGGCTTTCACCATGTTGCTGCTGATGCCCTTTGCCTGGGGAGAGCCGCTCCTGCACATCTATTTATTAGGCGTGCGCATTGATGCCAATGTGATGCAAGGCATCTGGCAAATGACCCGACAAGGTGATCCCCTCACCGCCTCCTTCGTGCTTTTTTGCGTCGCTGGTGCGCCACTAATTCTCGTGACCTCAATCGCTTATCTGTGGTTTGGTAATATTCTTGGGATGAACCTGCGCCCGGTGCTGCTGATGCTGGAAAGGCTCAAAGAGTGGGTGATGCTCGATATTTACCTGGTGGGTATCGGCGTCGCATCAATCAAGGTTCAGGACTATGCTTTTTTGCAGCCTGGCGTGGGGCTGTTTGCTTTTATTGCGCTGGTGATCCTCAGTATTTTGACGCTGTCGCATCTTAACGTTGAGCAGCTTTGGGACCGTTTCTACCCGCAAAGACCGGCTCGTCGGCCCGATGAAAAGCTCCGCGTCTGCCTCGGCTGCCATTTTACAGGTTATCCGGATGCCCGCGGTCGCTGCCCTCGCTGCCATATCCCGTTGCGCTGGCGCAGAAATCAAAGTATCCAAAAGTGTTGGGCGGCACTGCTGGCCTCGATTGTCCTGCTTTTGCCCGCTAACCTGCTGCCCATCTCGATAATTTATGTCAACGGCGGCCGGCAGGAAGACACAATCCTGTCAGGCATAATGTCTTTGGCAAACAGTAATGTCGGCGTAGCGGCGATCGTGTTTATCGCCAGTATATTAGTGCCATTCACCAAAGTGATTGTGATGTTTACGTTGCTATTCAGCATCCACTTTAATTGTGAACAAGGGTTGCGCACCCGTATAAAACTACTGCGTATGGTGACCTGGATTGGCCGCTGGTCGATGCTCGATCTCTTTGTTATCGCGTTAACCATGTCGCTGATAAATCGCGATCAGATACTTGCTTTTACTATGGGACCGGCTGCGTTTTATTTCGGCGCAGCGGTAATATTGACTATTCTTGCTGTGGAATGGCTGGACAGCCGCTTACTTTGGGATGCACATGAGTCAGGAAACGCCCGCTTCGCAGACTGAAGCGCAGATTAAAACAAAACGCCGTATCTCCCCGTTCTGGCTGCTGCCGTTCATCGCGCTGATGATCGCAGGATGGCTTATCTGGGGAAGTTATGAAGATCGCGGCAATACCGTGACCATCGACTTTATGTCTGCTGACGGCATTGTGCCAGGCCGTACTCCCGTTCGTTATCAGGGCGTTGAAGTGGGCACGGTGCAGGATATCAACCTCAGCAAAGATCTGCGCAAAATTGAAGTCCGCGTCAGCATCAAATCGAGCATGAAAGATGCTCTGCGCAAAGATACCCAGTTCTGGCTGGTCACGCCGAAGGCGTCGCTGGCTGGGGTTTCTGGTCTGGATGCGCTGGTTGGTGGCAACTATATCGGCATGATGCCCGGTACTGGCGAGGCCGAGGATCATTTCGTCGCCCTCGACACCCAGCCTAAGTATCGTCTGGATAATGGCGATTTAATGCTGCATCTGCGCGCCCCTGATCTCGGATCGCTTAATAGCGGTTCGCTGGTTTATTTCCGTAAGATTCCGGTGGGCAGGGTCTATGACTACACCATCAACCCGAACCATCAGGGCGTAACCATCGATGTATTGATTGAACGTCGCTTCACCAATCTGGTGAAAAAAGGCAGCCGCTTCTGGAACGTCTCCGGTGTAAATGCGGATGTCAGCCTTAGCGGTGCGAAGGTAAAACTGGAGAGTCTGGCGGCGCTGGTCAACGGTGCCATTGCTTTTGATTCACCCGAAGACTCAAAACCTGCTGCGGCAGACGACACGTTTGGTCTATATCAGGATCTCGCGCACAGCCAGCGCGGAGTAATCGTCAAGCTTGATTTACCCAACGGAGATGGACTCAAAGCAGGCTCAACATCGCTGATGTATCAAGGATTAGAAGTCGGTCAGCTCACAAAACTGGATTTAAACCCAGGCGGTAAAGTCACCGGCGAAATGACGGTCGATCCCAGCGTCGTAACGCTGCTGCGTGACAACACACGCATTGAGTTACACAGCCCTAAATTATCGTTAAGCGATGTGAATCTCAGTTCGCTGCTAACAGGTAAAACTTTCGAGCTGGTACCTGGCGAAGGCGAGCCGCGTAACCAGTTTGTCGTTATTCCCGCTGAGAAGTCGTTGTTACACGACCCAGGCGTCATGACGTTTACGCTGACCGCGCCGGAGAGTTACGGTATTGATGCTGGCCAGCCGCTAATTCTTCACGGCGTACAGGTCGGTCAGGTGATTGAGCGTACGCTTTCCAGCAAAGGCGTCTCATTTACCGTTGCTGTTGAACCACAGCATCGTGACCTGGTGCAAGGTGACAGTAAGTTCGTGGTGAACAGCCGCGTGGATGTCAAAGTTGGACTTGATGGCGTGGAGTTCCTTGGCGCCAGCGCCAGTGAGTGGCTCAGCGGCGGCATTCGTATTTTGCCCGGAACCAAGGGCGAAATGAAAAAAAGCTACCCGCTTTACGCTAACCTGGAGAAAGCGATTGAAAACAGCCTGAGCGATCTGCCAACCACTACGGTCAGCCTGAGCGCCGAAACGCTACCTGATGTGCAGGCCGGCTCGGTGGTGCTTTACCGCAAATTCGAGGTCGGTGAAGTGATTAGCGTTCGTCCTCGCGCTGATGCGTTTGATATCGATCTGCATATCAAACCGGAATATCGCAACCTGTTGACCAGCAACAGCGTGTTCTGGGCCGAAGGCGGAGCAAAAGTTCAGCTTAACGGCAGCGGATTAACCGTACAGGCATCTCCCCTTTCACGCGCGCTTAAAGGGGCGATTAGCTTCGATAATTTAAGCGGTGCCAGCGCCAGCCAACGTAAAGGCGACAAGCGTATTCTGTATGCTTCGGAAACCGCCGCGCGTGCGGTCGGCGGCCAGATAACGCTGCATGCGTTCGATGCCGGTAAACTCGCTGCAGGCATGCCGATTCGCTACCTGGGAATCGATATCGGACAGATCCAGACGCTTGAGCTGATCACCGCCCGTAACGAAGTTCAGGCAAAAGCGGTTCTGTACCCGGAATACGTACAAACCTTCGCGCGAAGCGGTACCCGTTTCTCCGTGATCACCCCGCAAATTTCGGCAGCGGGCGTGGAGCATCTGGATACAATCCTGCAGCCGTATATCAACGTTGAACCAGGACGCGGTAATCCGCGCCGTGATTTTGAGCTGCAGGAAGCCACCATTACCGACTCTCGTTACCTCGATGGTCTGAGTATTGTGGTTGAAGCACCAGAAGCAGGTTCGCTGAATATCGGAACCCCGGTTTTGTTCAGAGGTATTGAAGTGGGGACCGTCACCGGGCTGACGCTGGGCTCGCTTTCCGATCGTGTGATGGTTGCCATGCGCATTAGCCAACGCTATCAGCATCTGGTACGCAACAACTCCGTGTTCTGGCTGGCATCCGGCTACAATCTCGACTTCGGCCTGACCGGCGGTGTCGTGAAGACCGGTACCTTCAATCAGTTCATCCGCGGCGGCATCGCCTTCGCGACTCCACCGGGTACACCGTTGGCTCCGAAAGCGCAGGCAGGTAAACACTTCCTGTTGCTGGAAAGTGAACCTAAAGAGTGGCGTGAATGGGGAACCGCCCTGCCACGTTAACCTCTCCACTTGCTCCGGCGTACTCGCGCCGGAGCACTTATGCTACACTGCGCACCTGTTTTTTTGCCGGTGGTACCAAGTGGCTTATTTTCCCGACGCCTTTCTGACTCAAATGCGTGAAGCAATGCCTTCCACGCTCTCATTCGATGAATTTCTCGCTGCCTGTCAGCGCCCGTTGCGCCGCAGCATTCGCGTCAATACGCTGAAAATCTCCGTTGCCGATTTCCTCGCGCTGACAGCACCTTACAACTGGTCTCTCACCCCGGTTCCCTGGTGTGCTGAAGGCTTTTGGATCGAGCGCGATGATGAAGAGTCAGTGCCGCTCGGCAGCACCGCAGAACATTTAAGCGGCCTGTTTTATATTCAGGAAGCCAGTTCAATGCTGCCAGTCGCAGCACTGTTCGCCGAAGGCAATACCCCGGAACGCGTAATGGATGTTGCGGCAGCCCCCGGCTCCAAAACCACGCAAATTGCCGCAAAAATGAATAATCGAGGCGCCATTCTGGCGAATGAGTTTTCTGCCAGTCGCGTCAAAGTCCTGCATGCCAATATCAGCCGTTGCGGGATAGCCAACGTCGCCCTGACCCATTTTGACGGACGCGTATTTGGCGCTGCGTTGCCGGAGTCATTTGATGCCATATTGCTCGACGCACCGTGTTCCGGTGAAGGTGTGGTGCGTAAAGACCCCGATGCGCTAAAAAACTGGTCTGTAGAAAGTAATCTGGAAATTGCCGCGACCCAGCGCGAATTACTCGACAGCGCCTTCCACGCCCTGCGTCCCGGTGGCACATTGGTTTACTCGACCTGTACGCTTAATCGTGACGAAAATGAAAATATCATGCAGTGGTTGATTGAGACCTACCCTGATGCCGTCGAGTTTTTACCTCTGGGCGATTTATTTCCGCAGGCCGAACGCGCCCTGACGCCGGAAGGATTCCTGCATGTATTCCCGCAGATTTACGATTGCGAAGGTTTCTTCGTTGCGCGTTTGCGCAAAATAGCTGCAATCCCTGCACTACCTGCGCCGAAGTACAAAGTCGGTAACTTCCCGTTTAGCCCGCTTAAAGGACGCGAATCTGCGCTTGTCACGCAAGCCGCGAGCGCTTGTGGACTGCAGTGGGAAGATAATTTGCGCCTGTGGCAGCGCGATAAAGAGATCTGGCTGTTCCCGACTGAAATTGAACCTCTGATTGGCAAGGTTCGCTTTTCTCGACTCGGGATCAAACTGGCCGAAACCCACAATAAAGGGTATCGCTGGCAGCATGAGGCCGTTATCGCCCTCGCCGACCCGAACCACAGCCATGCATTCGAACTGACCCTTGCCGAAGCGGAAGAGTGGTATCGCGGTAGAGATGTTTACCCGCAAACCGCACCGACAAGTGACGACGTACTGGTTACGTTCCAGCATCAGCCGATCGGTCTGGCAAAACGCATTGGATCGCGACTGAAGAATAGCTACCCGCGCGATCTTGTCCGGGATGGCAAACTCTTTACGGGATAACGCACGTTTTTACTGGCGCTTTTGCTAACGTTGACTACGCTGAAAAATGGACGCCCTAACTGGTCGTACCACAACCAGCAAATTAACGGAGAGCACGATGATGAAAACCAGTGTGCGCATTGGCGCTTTTGAAATCGACGACGCCGAGTTACATGGCGAATCGCCGGGGGACCGAACGTTAACCATTCCGTGTAAATCCGATCCGGATTTATGTATGCAACTGGATGCCTGGGATGCCGAAACCAGC
The DNA here is from genome assembly GCF_016894305.1 of Citrobacter sp. B72. Lineage (NCBI taxonomy): Bacteria > Pseudomonadati > Pseudomonadota > Gammaproteobacteria > Enterobacterales > Enterobacteriaceae > Citrobacter > Citrobacter sp. B72. Next base: position 2,118,397 of record NZ_CP069801.1, on the reverse strand, counting down.
GTCCCGGCCCTGTTGAACGGAGAACATTCAGTACTATTTCGCGAACACTACGATCGTAAGTCAGATGCCTGGATCATGCGCCTTGCCTGATTCAAAAAGAACCCGTCGCCAGACGGGTTATTTCTTGGTTAATTTCCCTCATCTATCAACATCTTCTACACTACAGGTATGGCTTTACCATTTGAGGATGGAATGTTCACGCTGGTTCTTTTTGTGTGCTATCTGGATGGCGGTTGTGAAGATATCGTGGTTGATGTCTACAAAACTGAGCAGCAGTGCCTGATATCGATGGACGATCAACGTATTCGTAACGGCGGATGTTTACCTGCGGACGACTACATCGACAGTTTCTGGCATCCGGCCCAGGAATACAGCGATTTTTGATTATTGCAGTTGTACCAGCGTTAACTCGCCGCCAAATACAGCACCGGTATCAATATAGTGTAAATTCTCGCGATCCAGCCGATGGCGCAGCGGCGTGTGGCCAAACCAGAAGTGATCCGCGCCCTGAATCGCACAACCACTGTTCATCAGCCTCGAACGGTCCCACAGCACGCGCTGTAAATCGATCTCTTTTAGCCACTGATAATCATCATCCGGGTAATCGGCATGAGCAATAACGTGTATACCGTTCTGACAATGCAGCTCCAGTATCCAGGGTAACTGCCAACACGCTTCAAGAGCAAATTTCGCTGCCGGTTGCTCCGCCTGCTCGAACCACGAGCCACCATTCATAAACCACATGAATTGATCCCTCGTCGCCAGCGCGTCCAGCGCCATCTGTTCATGATTCCCCCTGACCGCGACAATCCAGTGTTTACGCAGTAGTTTCAGACAACGCAAACTGTCTGGTCCACGGTCGATAACATCCCCCACTGAAACCAGCAAATCCTGCCAGGGATCAAAACGGTACTGGCGCAGCTTAGCCATCAGCATCGAGAAGCATCCGTGGATATCCCCAACCACCCAGACGTGACGCCACTGCGTACCGTCGATTCGTTGATAGATATTGCCAGGTCGTCCCATGTCGCCTCCAGAGTACAAGGGTACCTGATTATAATTTTAGCAATGTTGGTAAAAAAGCCTGGACGATCGTGGGCAGGAGTATGGTATGGTTTATGGAGAATGCAGCATGCAATACGCCGTGTTTTGCCCTGGATGGCATCGCATTCGCCACATAAAAAGAGACCGAATACGATTCCTGTATTCGGTCCAGGGAAATGGCTCTTGGGAGAGAGCCGTGCGCTAAAAGTTGGCATTAATGCAGGCTAAGTTACCCTGCCATTTAAGAATAGATGACAGCGCCAGGTTTTCCAGTCCGCGACTAAAGTGGCCGGAAAAAAAGGACGTTTGTTACGCATCCAAACGCAAAAACCGCAAGTTCTCCTGCGAGATGCTTGCGGTTTTTTATTGGAAATCAGAGCGCTACATCTGACAATTAGCAGAGCTTTTCTGCACGCTCTACAAACGGTGCCAGGCTCATTTTTTCGCCCGGTTTCGCCGGATCATCGATCTGGATAATCTCGATCGGCTTTGCCGTGGTTTTTCCGCTCTCCACCTGCTGTCTGGCGACATCATTCAACGGGTATTGCACCAGCGTACTGGGATTGATGACATACAGCGCGTTACCTGGACGGCAGGTCAGCATCACCTCTTCCCGATTAAACGCCCACTTATCTTTGCCAACCTCAAAACGGCTGACGGTAATGACTTGCGGCGCAGCCAGCGCGGCTCCGGAGCTTGCCAGGAGTAATAAAGAGATAATGATTTTTTTCATGCGTTTCGCCAGTCCATTAATCAGAAAGGTTCAAGGGTTGCAAACAAGCTGACAATCGCCAGCACAACTGCTCCTATACCCCATTCCAGCTTGGTCATCCAAATAAAATAGAGAGTCATACCGCGGTTATCCTGCCGCATACGTGGTACCAGAACATACCGATTCACCAGCGCAATCGCCACCATTAACATGACCAGGGCACCTTTTAACAAAAGCAGTCGCCCGTAAGCCATGTGCCAGGGAACAGAAAAACCGACAATAAACAGCGCATTCATAATACCGGTTAGTAAAACACCGATAACGAAAAGATGCCCATAGCGTGAGAAGCGCATCATGGTACTGATGGCCTGTTCCCGCCAGCGACCTTGCGCCATTCGCATACAGTAAAGTACGGGCAGCAAACCGCCGAACCAGGCGGCAGCGCATACCAAATGTAAGGCGTGGTTAACCTGCTGGATTGCGCCAGGGATACCGCTGTGCAGCGTCGCATGTCCGACGCCAGCCAGCAAAATAAACTGCGCAATTGTCAGCATTAACAGCAGTCGCGGCATGCTACGCGGCACCATGATGGTCACCACCAGCGTGACCAACGCGAGGATAATCTGCCATAACCAGACGCCGCCAAATTGCGTTTGCAACACGGCGAGCCAAACATCAGTAGAGACAACATCCCGCCAGCCTGAGCCCATTAACCCACCCTGAATCGCCAGCATCAGCGTCGCGCTGATAAAGCTCCACGTTGCAGCATGCCTTTGCAGACGTAAAAAACGACGCATCATTAAACGACGAACCGAAACGGGGGCCAGCCATGCGCCGTAAAGCGCACAGCCAAACACCAGCATCAAAGCGGTAAAATGGATAAACCGTAGCGCAACCCAGGTAAATGCCAGCATTGGTTATTTCACGCTAAAGGTATATTGCCCCTTCGTCTTGTGACCATCCACGGAGACAACGTGCCAGTCGACCGTATATTTTCCTGCTTCAAGCGTTTGATCAAGCGGAACAATCAGCTGCGTTTTGTCCTGCTCACTGCGCGATGCCTTGCCCGTTTTGATCTGTTCTTTGTTAGGACCGGTCAGCGTTGCGCCGCTGAATCCCGGCTCTACGCCTTCAGAAAAATTCAGCGTCAACGCCTGAGGAGATGCCGCAACTTCAGCGTTAGCCGCCGGACTTTGTTTTGTGAGGTGGGCATGCGCCAATGCCGCAGGTGTTGCCAGGACGCTGGCGAGTACGATGAGCGCGTTGCGAAGCATAGATGCAGATGAAGCCATTTCAACTATTCCTTTTTGTTATGTCTAACCTGTAGAGAATAACCTTCTACAATGGTCGAGTCGAGAATCATCATTTCTGTCTTGCCATTAACGCACACTCTTAGTAACTTTGCGCGCCGAAAGACAGAGAAAAGGAGAAGCCCATGAACATCAATCTGGCCAAACTTGAGCAAGCGGAAATGGACAAGGTCAATGTCGATCTGGCTGCGGCTGGAGTGGCATTTAAGGAACGATACAATATGCCCGTTGTTGCAGAAGTTGTTGAACGCGAACAGCCAGAGCATTTACGCGACTGGTTCCGCGAAAGACTCATCGCGCACCGCCTGGCATCCGTTTCTCTTTCACGTTTACCTTACGAGCCTAAAGTTAAATAAAACTTATATTACGTTACGATTCCTTACATGACGCCTGCTACAGTATAAGCATATTCTTAATCCACACATTAAGGATGGTTGTAGACACTATGAAAAGGAAATCATTATGTCATACTGGAAAATCGCAGCAGCACAATACGAACCTCTTCACACCTCAGTTACCGAACATGTCGCGCATCACCTGCAATTCATTCATGCGGCAGCTCAATGCCAATGTGAATTGCTGGTCTTCCCTTCCCTCTCATTGCTGGGTTGTGTTGATGAGAATGACGCGCTTCCTGCCCCACCCGATGAAGCGCTGTTAGAACCTCTCGCACATGCCGCCGCGACTTATCGCATGACGATAATTGCGGGACTACCGGTAGAACATAACAACCGGTTCGTGAAAGGCATTGCACTTTTCTCTCCCTGGATGACTTCGCCACTAACCTTCCATCAGAGCCACGGGGCCTGTATTGCCAGACAGCGAAATGCCATCAGCGTTGTAGATAGCCAACCGGAAGGCATAGATATCGACCCGGCCTATTCGCTGTTCACCAGCTGCCAGTCAGTCAGTGAACCGGAACTGCTCTCCTCTACATCTCGCCTACAAAGTTTCTCACATAAATTCGCCATCGCGGTATTAATGGCCAATGCGCGGGGTAGCAGTGCGTTATGGGATGAACGAGGTCGATTGATTGTTCGCGCAGACAGCGGTTCGTTGCTGTTAACCGGCCAACGCACGCCACGGGGTTGGCAAGGTGATATCATTCCATTACGCTAGTCGTTTTGGGTCAGGAGCATGGCATGTTGCGCATAATAGATACAGAAACCTGTGGTCTACAGGGAGGCATTGTTGAAATTGCTTCTGTCGACGTGGTTGATGGAAAAATAGTCAACCCCATGAGCCACCTGGTACGCCCTGACCGCCCCATCAGCCCACAGGCGATGGCTATCCATCGCATTACTGAAGCAATGGTGGCCGATAAGCCATGGATTGAAGACGTCATCCCGCAGTATTACGGCAGCGAGTGGTACGTGGCGCACAATGCCAGCTTTGACCGCCGCGTATTGCCCGATATGCCCGGGGAATGGATTTGCACCATGAAGCTCTCCCGTCGGTTGTGGCCGGGGATCAAATACAGCAACATGGCGCTGTATAAATCGCGCAAGCTGAGCGTCCAGACGCCAGCGGGTCTCCACCATCACCGCGCCCTGTACGATTGCTACATTACTGCGGCACTGCTGATCGACATCATGCAGACGTCAGGCTGGACAGCCGATCAAATGGTCGATATTACCGGCCGTCCCGCGTTACTCACTACTTTCACTTTTGGTAAGTACCGCGGAAAACCGGTATCGGAAGTGGCTGAGCGCGATCCGGGCTATCTGCGCTGGTTATTTAATAACCTTGACAATATGAGCCCGGAACTGCGATTAACGCTAAAACACTATTTGGATCACGCCTGAGCAGGCAGCGTTCCCTGCGCCAGTCCAATCAAAAAAGCGTACTCAAGGGCCACGCCTTCGTAAGATTTAAAACGCCCGGATTTACCGCCGTGTCCGGAATCCATATCTGTGCAAAGTAGCAGCAAACGATCGTCCGTTTTCAGCTCACGCAGTTTTGCCACCCATTTTGCTGGCTCCCAGTATTGCACCTGGGAATCGTGTAATCCCGTCGTGACCAGCAGATGTGGGTATGCCTGCGCGGTTACATTGTCATACGGGCTGTAGCTTTTCATATAGGTGTAATACTCTTCGTCCTGCGGATTCCCCCACTCTTCAAACTCACCGGTCGTCAGGGGAATTGATTCATCGAGCATTGTGGTTACCACATCGACAAATGGCACCTGAGCAATAACACCATGGAAGCGTTCCGGGCGCTCATTAATGGCGACGCCCATTAACATGCCTCCGGCGCTTCCGCCCATGCCATAACATAACTCAGGCGCGCCATAGCCCATTTTTAGCAACGCATCACAAACGTCGAGGTAATCATTAAAAGTATTTTTCTTGTGCAGAAACTTACCGTCCTCGTACCACTGTTGTCCTAATTCACCACCACCACGCACATGCGCAATAGCATAAACAAAGCCGCGATCCAGTAAGCTCAAACGGCTGCTGCTGAAATCGGCGTCCATGCTGGCGCCATATGAGCCATAGCCATAAACGAGTAACGGATTTTTTCCTTTCAGGAAATACTTTTGATGATAAACCAGCGAAACCGGAACCTCGGTGCCATCACGCGCGGTTATCCATAGGTGTTCGCTACGGTAATTCGCTGCATCAAATCCGGGGACCTCCGTCTGCTTAAGCACACGACGTTCCCCGGTGTCCATATCCAGTTCAAACAACGTGTCCGGGGTGGTCATGGAGGAATAGCCATAGCGCAGACGCGATGTCTCCGGCTCTGGATTATAGGCAAGCCAGGTCACATAAGCCGGATCGTCAAAGGCGATCCCGACCACTTCGCGCGTTTTACGATTAATCTGTCGTAGGCTGGTTAAGCCGCGCTGACGCTCTTCTACCACCAGCCAGTCAGTGAATAGCGTAAAGCCCTCCAGCATCACATTGTCGCGCGCAGGGATCAGCGTCTCCCAGGCTTGCTCATCACGAACGCGGGTACGATACAGGCCGAAATTTTTCCCCTGACGGTTGGAGCGCAGATAAAAATTGTGTTGATAGTGATCGAGACTGTATTCATGGTCTTTGCGTCGCGCTAAAAAGACCAACGGTTCGGCATCCGCCAGTTCTGCGTCAAGCAGTAAAACCTCACTGGTGGTCGCGCTGGCGATATGAATAACCACATAGTGTAGCGAGGTGGTTTTATGCAGGCTGACATAAAACATATCATCGGCTTCTTCATACACCAGCTCATCCAGTGACGATGGCGAGCCGACCGTATGTCGCCACACCTGATACGGCAATAACGTTGTTTCGTGCTTGCGCACGTAATAGAAAGTCTGAGAATCATTCGCCCAGACCAGATCCGCTTCGACGTTTTCCAGCACTTCCGGATACCAGTTGCCGCTTTGCAGGTTGCGAAAACGCACGCCATATTGCCGGCGAGAGAGATAATCTTCTGCCAGCGCCATGATGGTGTTATCCGGAGATATCGCCAGTCCTCCCAGCGTATAAAACTCGCTGTGTGCCGCGCGCTGGTTCCCATCCAACAGAGTATCCCAATCATCCCACTCTTCATTGAAAGCAGACTGACGCTGATAAATAGCATATTCGCACCCCGGTTCATAAATATGCCGGTAGCGATAACCATTCTTCACATAGGGGGCGGAAGCATCCTGAGGCGGGATACGGTCGATAATTTCTTTCAGGACGCGATCCTGCAAAGCCTGCTGCGAGGCCATAACCTGGCGGCCATACGCATTTTCTTGTTGCAGATAATCCAGCACTTCTGGCTGCGAGCGGGTGTCATCTCGCAGCCAGTAATAATTATCAACACGAGTATCGCCATGCTGCGTCATGGCGCGGGGAATACGAGAAGCTTTTGGTAGCATGTCATTGTTCTTTTGCTTAAACATCCTATAAGGGTGGCAAAAGACAGCAATGATGCAAGCGAAACATGCGCCTTAGCGGTAAGTAATTAACCCGGTAAAGCCTGTTTTTGTTCTTTGAGATCCTGTTCAATGCCTTCACGAACATCCTGCGGGATCTTCAACGCATCGCCCAGCGCATTGAGATAGCTACGCTCCATAAAGTGGTCGATATCAATCGCCGCACAGCTCAGGAAGTAAATTTCTAGCGCTTCTTCTTCGTTGCGGATCCCTTGCGCCAGGCGCTGGGGATCTAACGGTTGTTCAATGGCTCGTTCAATCAGAACGCGGCCCTGCTCTTCCACGCCCGCTTCACGAAGCTGCTGCTCAATGGCCGCTCGTTCTTTAGCATCAATATGACCGTCGCTTTTCGCCGCAAAAACCAGCGCCAGGATCAGACGCTCGGTTCGCTCATCCAGCGGTGAGCTTTGTACGCCGAACTGCGGCTCATCCTGATGCGCAGCGCGAACTTTATCTTTGTATTTGTTCCATAACACGGTACCGGCAACCGCGCCGCCGCCCACCAGAAGCGCGCTGGTGCCGTATTTACTCAGTAATTTACGTGAAGATTTGTTGGCAACCAGTAATCCTGCCAGACCGCCTAACGCGCCTGGAACCAGAAGTTTACTCAGCCCTTGCTCGCCAGAAGATGACGTGGAGGATCCTTTTTGCCCAAGAAGAGATTGTAGTTGATTCAGCCAATTAGCCATTTTGCCCCTCAAGTACAGACGAATAATCATCAAAGCGTACCCGAGGGGATGTCAGGAAGTGTTCAGGTCATCAAAAGATGTGCAAATACCTGCGTTACTGCGGCTGATACTCCGCCGTTCCGGCTTTGCAGTCGACTTTTACCTGATAGTGAATATCCGCGCTTTTACCGCGAACCGTCAGGGGAACTGACCATTTCCCGTCTTTGCCCGTAATATCGGGCGTGTTGACCCAGGCGACAGGGTCGGCTTGCCCGACGAGTTTTTGATCGTCAGCCCAGCGCGCGATGCGATTTTGCTGATAGTCACGTTTCACGCTTGCCGCAATACCGTCAGCATCCAGTCCTTCGCACTTGGGGAACTGAACATTCTTGCTTTCCATATTTGCCGCAAATACCGATACGCTGGCAGACAATAACAGCAGGCTCAATAACGCTCTTTTTTTATACATTCTTTTCTCCTTAATCTCCCCTTCGTCCTTCAGGTTGCCTGCGGCAACGTGAAATAACGTCAGAGATTGCACAATGATTCAGGGAAAAGCATGGTACAAAACGTCAGGAGCGCAAGTCGTTTCAGGCAGCCTGAGTATCATCCTCAGTGTGTGCATCGTTTTCGACAGCCTGTGGCGAAGGAAGCTTGCCGTTTTTCAGAATGGCGCTCAGCACATCTTTTTGCTCAGCCAGCCACAGGGAAAGAGCTTCACGCTGCTCGTCTTCGAGCGCTACCGGCGATTGCTCCAGCCATGTGTCGAGCAGATCTGCTGTATCCAGCATTTTGTCATACGCATCGGCTTCCTTTTTGCTGGTAAACGACATTTTTTCCTCACCTTCCCGAATGACTACGTATTTAACTTCAACCGCCATTTTTGCAGCCTCTTAAATTAACTGTATTTATGTACAGTATATTCTTTTTAAGCCCTTAAATCAACCTAGTAATAAAGACAGACGCAAACGTTTTCGTATATACTGCGCTCAGATAAAACAGGGGATTAATTTATGACGTTATTAGGCACAGCGCTGCGTCCCGCAGCAACGCGAGTGATGTTATTAGGTTCAGGTGAACTGGGTAAAGAAGTGGCGATTGAATGCCAACGCCTGGGTGTGGAAGTCATTGCCGTGGATCGTTACCCCGACGCGCCAGCCATGCACGTTGCCCATCGCTCCTATGTAATTAACATGCTGGATGGCGAGGCATTACGCCAGCTTGTCGAACGTGAAAAACCACATTACATCGTGCCGGAAATAGAGGCGATTGCCACGGATATGCTGATCAAACTGGAACAGGAAGGTCAACACGTTGTGCCTTGCGCACGAGCGACCCAACTGACCATGAACCGGGAAGGAATCCGTCGCCTCGCAGCCGAAGAATTGTCTTTACCCACATCATCTTTCCGTTTTGCAGACACCGAAACACGATTTCGTGAGGCCGTTGCCGAAATCGGCTATCCCTGCATTGTGAAGCCGGTAATGAGTTCTTCCGGCAAGGGGCAGAGCTTTATCCGTTCAGTCGATCAGCTCACCGAGGCGTGGAACTATGCTCAACAGGGAGGCCGGGCAGGCGCCGGACGCGTTATCGTCGAAGGCGTAGTGAATTTTGATTTTGAAATCACTCTGCTAACCGTCAGCGCCGTTGATGGTGTGCATTTCTGCGCGCCGGTAGGTCATCGCCAGGAAGATGGCGATTATCGCGAGTCCTGGCAGCCGCAGCAGATGAGTGACCTGGCGCTTGCGCGCGCGCAGGAGATTGCCCGCAAGGTGGTACTGGCGCTGGGCGGTCACGGACTGTTTGGCGTGGAGCTGTTTGTCTGCGGTGATGAGGTGATTTTCAGCGAAGTCTCCCCTCGCCCTCACGACACGGGTATGGTGACCTTAATTTCGCAGGATCTGTCTGAGTTTGCCCTGCACGTACGTGCATTTCTCGGTCTGCCCGTTGGCGAAATCCGCCAGTATGGACCTTCTGCTTCCGCCGTTATTCTGCCGCAACTTACCAGCAAGAATATCACATTTGATAACGTGCAAGCCGCTGTAGGTGTGGGTATGCAAGTGCGTTTCTTTGGCAAGCCGGAAATCGACGGAAGCCGTCGTCTGGGCGTTGTGCTGGCCACAGCACAGAACATTGAAGATGCGGTGATACGCGCGAAAGACGCAGCCGCACAGGTGAAAGTTGCAGGATAAAAACCAGACCCGTAGGCCGGATAAAGCATTGATGCCGTATCCGACCTACGGTTTACGCATTAACGGCTTACTGCTTCGCGCCTTCTACTGCTTCACGAGCCAGCTTGGTAATACGATCGTAATCACCCGCTTCCAGCGCATCCGCCGGAACCAGCCAGGAACCACCGATGCACAGCACGCTTTTCAGTGCCAGGTAGTCACGGTAGTTCGCCGGAGAGATACCGCCGGTTGGGCAGAAACGCACCTGAGAGAACGGACCCGCAATTGCCTGCAGCGCTTTGGTACCGCCATTTGCTTCAGCAGGGAAGAATTTGAACTCTTTCAAACCGTAGTCCATACCCAGCATCAGTTCAGACACGGTGCTGATACCAGGGATCAGCGGAATAGTGCCTTCCGTTGCGGCTTTCAGCAGCGGCTCGGTCAGGCCCGGGCTGATAGCAAACTGCGCACCGGCTTCGGTCACTTCAGCCAGCTGTTGCGGATTCAGTACAGTACCTGCACCAACGATAGCGTCCGGAACTTCTTTTGCGATCGCGCGAATGGCATCCATCGCACATGCGGTACGTAAGGTCACTTCCAGAACGCGCACGCCGCCTGCAACCAGCGCTTTTGCCATCGGCACTGCGTGTTCCAGTTTATTAACCACGATAACCGGTACAACCGGGCCAGTGGTCAGGATTGCTTCTGCACTTGTCTTCCAGTTTTTCATCAGAGTTTTCTCTCGCCTGATTACAAAATAAGTCTTAAAAAGTGATACAGGTTGCGCCCTGTTCCGCACCGGACAGCTTTTCACGCAACGCGCTGAACATTTCACGGCCTGTGCCCACGCGCGATGCGCTGAGGTCAGGAATGTGAGGCTGACGAGAAGCAAGTTCCTCTTCATCAACCAGCAGCGTCAATTCACCTGTCTGTCCATTCACACGAATGATGTCGCCATCGCGTACTTTTGCCAGTAGCCCGCCATCATAGGCTTCTGGGGTTACATGGATTGCTGAAGGCACTTTACCTGAAGCACCTGAAAGTCGTCCATCGGTAACTAACGCAATTTTGAAACAACGGTCCAATAATACACCAAGTGGCGGCATGAGTTTATGTAATTCTGGCATTCCGTTTGCTTTTGGTCCCTGATGGCGCACAACGACTACGCAATCACGGTCGAGCAGTCCCGCATCGAAGGCCGGCAATACATCATGCTGACTTTCAAAAACAACCGCGGGCGCTTCAATTACCTGATTTTCTACCGGAACCGCCGACGTTTTCATCACAGCACGTCCGAGGTTACCGCTCAGCACTTTGGTACCGCCGTGGTGGGAGAATGGCTGATCGATGGTAGCAATCACATTGCTGTCCAGCGACTTCGCCGCCCCTTCACGCCAGTCCAGCTCACCATCGTTGAGCCAGGGTTCCATGGTGTAACGCGATAAACCAAACCCGGCAACGGTGTTCACATCTTCATGCAGCAGACCCGCGTTCAGCAGTTCGCGCATTAACACCGGCACGCCACCCGCTGCCTGGAAGTGGTTAATATCTGCCGGACCATTCGGATACAGACGCGCCATCAACGGCACGATATCGGACAGATCGGAGAAGTCGTCCCAGTTAATCAGAATCCCGGCTGCACGCGCCATCGCAACCAGGTGCATTGTATGGTTGGTTGACCCCCCGGTCGCCAGCAGCGCGACAATACCGTTCACCACTACTTTTTCATCGATCATTTTACCGATCGGCATCCATTCATTGCCGTTGCCGGTCAGACGCGTTACCTGACGAGCAGCCGCGGCGGTCAACGCTTCGCGCAGCGGGGCATCCGGGTGTACGAATGAGGACCCTGGCAGTTGCATCCCCATAAACTCCACCACCATCTGGTTGGTGTTTGCCGTGCCATAGAACGTACAGGTCCCCGGTGCGTGATAAGACGCCGCTTCGGATTCAAGCAGCGCCATGCGATCGACTTTGCCTTCAGCATACAGCTGACGGATACGCACTTTTTCTTTGTTCGCCAGACCGCTCGCCATCGGACCGGAGGGAATAAAGATCGAAGGCAGATGACCAAATGACAGTGCCGCCATCACCAGACCCGGGACAATTTTGTCGCACACGCCAAGGAATAACGCGCCGTCGAACATATTGTGTGAGAGGCCGACAGCAGCCGACATCGCAATCACTTCGCGACTCAGTAACGAAAGCTCCATCCCATCCTGTCCCTGGGTCACACCGTCGCACATCGCAGGAACACCGCCAGCGACCTGGCCTACCGCATTGGCTTCATGCAGCGCTTTACGAATGATGTCCGGATAATGTTCGTACGGCTGATGTGCGGAAAGCATGTCGTTATAGGAGGTAATGATCGCGATATTGTTACGCAGCATGCTTTTCAGCGAGGCCTTGTCATCCGGCTGGCAGGCAGCAAAACCATGCGCCAGGTTACCGCACGCCAGCTGTGAACGATGAACGGTAGTCGATTTCGCTTGTTCAATACGGGCAAGGTAGGCGGAACGCGTGTCGCGAGAACGTTCGACAATACGTTTTGTTACGCGTAACAAATTCGGATTCATAGAGGCTCCTAAAATTTATCTGTCAGAGCGTTGGATCAACAATGTGTTTCAGTTGGGTTAAAAACAGCTGAATCGCTTGTTAGCCGTAGCTCAGGGGCAAAATCGTTTCAGGCAGTGTAATAAAAAAAGCCCCGCGGGTGAATCCACGCGGAGCTTAAAAGTGCAAAAATTATTCTACAATCTGTGTTAGATCATGTTACCGGTAAAATAACACCTATGGGCTAGATGATATTTTACTCGAATTCGTTCCAGGAACGACCATCACGGGTAATCATGGCCACAGAGGCAACTGGTCCCCAGGTCCCGGCCTGATACGGCTTCGGTGCATCGTTGTCCATTGCCCAGGCTTCGGTAATGGAATCGACCCACTTCCATGCTTCTTCAACTTCATCTCGACGCACAAACAGCGCCTGAATGCCGCGCATCGTTTCAAGCAGCAGGCGCTCATAAGCGTCGGCCAGATGCGTTTGGTTGAAGGTTTCGGAGTAGCTCAGGTCAAGTTTGGTAATTTGCAGGTTATGCTTGTGATCCAGTCCCGGCACTTTGTTCAGTACCTGGATATCGACACCTTCATCAGGCTGCAAACGAATAGTCAGCTTGTTCTGCGGCAGGTCCTGCCAGGATTCTCTGAACAGGTTCAGCTCAGGCGTTTTGAAGTAAACCACCACTTCAGAGCACTTGGTCGGTAAACGCTTACCGGTACGCAGGTAGAACGGTACGCCCGCCCAGCGCCAGTTATCGATATCCACACGGATCGCCACAAACGTTTCCGTGTTGCTGCTCTTGTTCGCGCCTTCTTCTTCCAGGTATCCCGGAACTTTTTTGCCCTGGGCAAAACCGGCGGTGTACTGACCACGAACTGTCTTTTCACGTACGTTCGAACGATCGATACGACGCAGTGATTTCAGTACTTTCACTTTTTCATCACGGATGCTGTCTGCGCTCAGATCGGACGGCGGAGACATCGCGATCATGCACAGGATCTGCAGCAGGTGGTTCTGGATCATGTCGCGCATTTGACCGGCCTGGTCAAAGTAGCCCCAGCGCCCTTCAATGCCCACTTCTTCCGCCACGGTAATTTCTACGTGGTCGATAGTGCGGTTATCCCAGTTATTCACAAACAGGGAGTTGGCAAAACGCAGTGCCAACAGGTTCAGTACCGTCTCTTTGCCGAGATAGTGGTCGATGCGGTAAACCTGGCACTCTTCGAAATACTCGCCAACCTGATCGTTGATTTCACGGGATGTTGCCAGTGACGTGCCCAGCGGTTTTTCCATCACCACGCGGGCAGGCTTAGCATTCAGCTTTGCTTCACCCAGACCTTTGCAGATCGCGCCAAAGGTGCTTGGCGGCATTGCGAAATAGTTGATGGTGGTACGCGATTTTTGATCCAGCATTTTGCCCAGACGCTTAAACGCGGCGGTGTCGTTGACGTCCAGGTTACAAAACTCAAGACGACCGCTGAGGGTTTCCCACAACCTTTCATCAATTTTTTCTTTCATGAAGGTTTCGAGCGCTTCGCGCACAACCTTGGTATAGGCTGCTTTGTCCCAGTCGGCACGCCCAACCCCAATGATGCGGGTATCCGGGTTAATCTGGCCGGCCTTTTCCAGTTGATACAGGGAAGGCAGCAATTTCCGTCGCGCCAGGTCGCCCTTCGCGCCGAAAATGACCAGATCACATGCCTGGGCTGTTTGCGTTACCGCCATGTCATTCTCCTCAATTAAGTGCCTGGTGCTTTTGCCAGACACTGGTTGTAATTTTATTACAGTGCACTGTACTGCTTTTACGTGAATCCGGAAACCGTAAACGCTTATCCAGCCGTGCTGTTACCGCGAACAGCCGCTTTATTGACGTATAACCCATCAAAATGGATAAAAAAGTCGTCTTTTTCGTACCCATGAAGAAGTATGAAAATCCGACTCCGATCATGTAATGAAAAAAAACAACAACTATTTTGTCCATTTTGTCCCGTTGCTGCACTAGCAGGGGTACTATCTACCAGAGTTACCGCTCGATTTCTCCTTATCGTTGAAATCGTTTTTGCCCATGACCCATGAGTCTACCTACATCATGAATATGCTGGAAAAAATCCAGTTAAAACTGGAACATTTGAGCAAGTCAGAGCGTAAAGTCGCCGACATTATTCTTGCCTCTCCCGAGCGGGCAATTCACTCAAGCATCGCTGCGCTTGCTGTAGAAGCCAACGTCAGCGAACCGACGGTGAACCGTTTCTGTCGTAGCATGGATACGCGCGGCTTCCCTGATTTTAAACTGCATCTGGCACAAAGTCTGGCAAATGGTACCCCTTATGTTAATCGCAATGTGGATGAGGATGACAGCGTAGAATCTTATACGGGGAAAATCTTCGAATCGGCGATGGCAAGCCTTGACCACGTTCGTCAGTCGCTGGATAACGCGGCGGTAAACCGGGCGGTAGATTTGTTAACCCAGGCGAAGAAAATCGCCTTCTTTGGTTTAGGTTCTTCCGCCGCGGTCGCACACGACGCGATGAACAAATTTTTCCGCTTTAACGTACCGGTAATCTATTCCGACGACATTGTCCTGCAACGGATGAGTTGTATGAATTGTAGCGACGACGACGTCATTGTGCTTATTTCTCATACCGGAAGAACCAAAAGTCTGGTTGAACTGGCGCAGTTAGCAAGGGAAAACGACGCTATGGTTATCGCCCTCACCTCTCCCGGGACGCCACTGGCGCGTGAAGCCACGCTGGCTATTACCCTCGATGTGCCGGAAGATACTGACATTTATATGCCCATGGTCTCTCGACTTGCTCAACTGACCGTGATAGATGTGCTGGCTACAGGATTTACTTTGCGCCGAGGGGCAAAATTTAGAGATAACTTGAAGCGTGTCAAGGAAGCGCTTAAGGAATCGCGTTTTGATAAAGAATTACTCATCAAGAGTGATGACCGCTAAAAGCAATAACAATGTTCTACCCTTTTATCATCCGGGTCGTTCATTTTACCGTTAATGTTTGAGAACGGCCGGATTAATGTTCACGCAACACCTAGTTGTTTCAGTCAACGGAGTATTACATGTCCAGAAGGCTTCGCAGAACCAAAATCGTTACCACGTTAGGCCCGGCAACTGACCGCGATAACAACCTTGAGAAGATTATCGCCGCGGGTGCGAACGTCGTACGTATGAACTTTTCCCACGGCTCCCCAGAAGATCACAAACTGCGGGCGGATAAGGTCCGTGAAATTGCCGCAAAACTGGGACGTCATGTAGCTATTTTGGGTGACCTGCAGGGACCTAAAATCCGCGTATCTACCTTTAAAGAAGGTAAAGTTTTTCTTAATGTTGGCGACAAGTTCCTGTTAGACGCCAACCTCGGTAAAGGCGAAGGCGACAAAGAAAAAGTCGGCATTGATTATAAGGGACTGCCTGCAGACGTCGTGCCTGGCGACATCCTGCTGCTCGACGACGGTCGCGTACAGCTTAAAGTGCTGGAAGTTCAGGGCATGAAAGTCTTCACCGAAGTCACTGTCGGTGGCCCGCTGTCCAATAACAAGGGCATCAACAAACTGGGCGGCGGTCTCTCTGCTGAAGCCCTGACCGAAAAAGACAAAGCCGACATCATTACCGCTGCGCAAATCAGCGTTGACTATTTGGCTGTCTCCTTCCCGCGCTGCGGCGAAGATCTAAACTATGCCCGCCGTCTGGCGCGCGACGCCGGTTGCGATGCGAAAATTGTCGCCAAGGTAGAACGTGCAGAAGCCGTCTGCGACCAGAATGCGATGGATGACATCATCCTGGCTTCTGACGTAGTGATGGTAGCCCGTGGCGACCTGGGTGTTGAAATCGGTGACCCTGAGCTGGTAGGTATTCAGAAAGCGTTGATTCGCCGTGCGCGTCAGCTGAACCGTGCGGTCATCACCGCCACACAGATGATGGAGTCGATGATCACCAACCCAATGCCGACTCGTGCGGAAGTGATGGACGTGGCTAACGCCGTCCTCGACGGCACCGATGCCGTAATGCTCTCTGCCGAAACAGCAGCAGGTCAGTACCCGGCGGAAACCGTCGCGGCAATGGCGCGCGTTTGCCTGGGTGCAGAGAAGATCCCAAGCATCAACGTCTCTAAACACCGCCTTGACGTGCAGTTTGATAACGTTGAAGAAGCGATTGCGATGTCAGCGATGTACGCTGCTAACCACCTGAAAGGGGTCACCGCTATCATCGCTATGACGGAGTCTGGTCGTACTGCGCTGATGACTTCTCGTATCAGTTCCGGTCTGCCAATTTTCGCGATGTCTCGTCATGAACGTACGTTGAATCTGACCTCTCTGTATCGCGGTGTCACCCCGGTTCACTTTGACAGCGAAACAGATGGCGTCGTTGCCGCCAATGAAGCAGTGAACCTGCTGCGCGATAAAGGCTATCTGGTTTCCGGCGATCTGGTGATCGTGACACAGGGCGATGTGATGAGCACCATTGGCTCAACTAACACCACGCGTATCCTGACCGTCGAGTAACACCAGAGTTTGATGTAAAAAAGCCTCTCGTTTGAGAGGCTTTTTTTTATTTCTTCGGATAGAGATCTTTGCGCTTATAGGGCTCAATCTCGCCGGGTTTACGCGTCTTAAGCAGTTTCAGTATCCAGGTGTATTGTTCGACATGAGGCGTGACAAAAATCTCCACCTCTTCGTTCATTCGTCTGGCAATGGTGTGGTCATCCGCTGTCAGGATGTCATCCATCGGAGGACGGACCTTAATCGTCAGGCGGTGAGTTTTACCGTCATACACCGGAAACAGCGGCACTACACGCGCGTGGCAGACCTTCATCAAGCGACCAATTGCCGGTAACGTTGCTTTATAGGTAGCAAAAAAATCGACAAACTCGCTGTGCTCAGGCCCGTGGTCCTGATCCGGGAGGTAGTATCCCCAATATCCCTGACGTACAGACTGAATAAACGGTTTGATGCCATCATTACGCGCATGTAATCGACCTCCGAAACGACGGCGTACCGTGTTCCAGACGTAATCAAATACCGGGTTTCCCTGATTGTGGAACATTGCTGCCATTTTCTGTCCCTGGGAAGCCATCAGCATCGCCGGGATATCTACGCCCCAGCCATGAGGAACGAGAAAAATCACTTTTTCATCGTTGCGGCGCATCTCTTCGATGATTTCAAGGCCCTGCCAGTCAACCCGATTCTGAATTTTCTCCGGCCCGCGCAGGGCGAGTTCCGCCATCATGACCATCGCCTGAGGGGCGGTCGCGAACATCTCATCAACAATGGCTTCGCGCTCAGCTTCGCTGCGTTCAGGAAAACAAAGGGATAAATTGATCAGCGCTCTGCGACGTGAGCTTTTTCCCAAGCGTCCAACCATCCGTCCGAGCTTTGCCAGAATAGGATCGCGAAATGACGCTGGCGTTAACGCAATCCCAGCTATCGCCGCTACACCCAGCCAGGCGCCCCAGTAGCGCGGATGGCGAAATGATTTATGAAACTCAGGGATATACTCAATATTCTTTTTTTTCGTTTCCATGCTCTTCCAGTGTCTGGTGCCGCGAAAAGTAAATCTGCTGATAGTGTAGCGGCGCACCGTGCGCCGTACAAAATAAAAAAGCCGGCACGCATCGCGTACCGGCTTTATCAGTGTGCTAATTAATCAAAACGTAGCTGAGGCATAACTTCTTTCACCTGCGCCAGATAATCGGTGCGATCCGAGCCGGTCAGACCTTCTGTACGCGGCAGTTTAGCCGTCAGAGGGTTCACGGCCTGCTGGTTGATCCACACTTCGTAGTGCAGATGCGGACCAGTTGAACGTCCCGTGTTACCTGACAGCGCGATACGATCGCCACGTTTCACTTTTTGACCTGGTTTCACCAACAGCTTGCGTAGGTGCATATAACGGGTGGTGTAAGTGCGACCATGACGTACCGCAACATAGTATCCGGCAGCGCCGCTACGCTTCGCTACAACCACTTCACCATCGCCTACCGACAGTACAGGCGTCCCCTGCGGCATCGCAAAGTCGACACCTTTGTGTGGCGCTACGCGTCCAGTCACCGGATTCAGGCGACGCGGGTTAAAGTTCGAGGAGATGCGGAACTGTTTCGCCGTCGGGAAACGCATGAAGCCTTTCGCCAGCCCGGTACCGTTACGGTCATAGAACTTACCGTCTTCAGCACGGATGGCGTAATAGTCTTTGCCTTCAGAACGTAAACGCACGCCCAGCAGCTGGCTTTGCTCGCGCTTACCGTCCAGCATTTCGCGAGACATCAGCACTGAGAACTCATCGCCTTTTTTCAGTTTGCGGAAATCCATCTGCCACTGCATGGCCTTAATCACCGCGCTGATTTCAGAGCTGGTCAGTCCGGCCTCTTTGGCGCTGGCGACGAAGCTTCCGCCCACCGTGCCTTTGATACGGCTGTTAACCCAATCGCCCTGCTGCATTTCGCTGCTCATTTTGAAACCTGTCGCAGTGCGATCGTAAGTGCGGGTTTCACGGCGGGACACTTCCCAGGTCAGACGCTGCAGGTCACCTTCCGCGCTTAAGGTCCAGGATAACTGCTGACCAATTTTCAGATTGCGCAGTTCTTTATCGGAAGCAGCGAGCTGACTGATGTCGCCCATATCGATGCCGTACTGATTAAGAATACTGCTCAGAGTATCGCCTGTGGAGACGACATACTCATGCACGCCGGCTTCACCAGACGTTTTGTCATCCAGTTCATCCTGCGGAATGGCTTCGTCTTCCTGCGCGGCCTGATCGATAGGTTCACTGGCCTCAGGCAACAGTGAACGAATTTCGCTTTTTTCCAGCTCGATAGTTTTAACGATGGGTGCTGAATCGGGATGGTAAACATAAGGCCGCCAGACGGCGACGGCCAATGTCAGTACGGTAAGCGACCCCAGCATAACGCGATGGGGTCGCGGCAGATTATTAAATGCCAGAGCGACAGAGCGGGCTATCTGTTGCACGTATTCACTTCCTCATTAATCTCCTTTCAGGCAGCTCGCATACTGGTTGGCTAATTGGTTCAAAAACGCTGAATAGCTTGTTTTACCCAGTTTGATATTCGTTCCGAGCGGATCCAACGTTCCCATTCGAACGGATGTCCCTCTCGCGACGGCTTCAACGACCGCTGGCCTGAACTGTGGCTCAGCAAAAACGCAGGTTGCTTTTTGCTCAACCAACTGTGTTCTTATTTCATGTAAACGCTGCGCACCAGGTTGAATCTCAGGGTTCACGGTAAAGTGACCAAGCGGTGTTAGTCCGTAATGTTTCTCGTAGTAGCCATAGGCGTCATGAAAAACGAAATAACCTTTTCCCTTGAGCGGTGCGAGCTCGTTACCTACCTGCTTATCGGTTGCGGCTAATTGTGCCTCAAAATCCTTCAGGTTGGCGTCAAGTTTGGCTCGACTTTGCGGCATAAGTTCCACTAATTTTTCATGGATTGCAACCGCTGAGGCCCGCGCTATCTCTGGGGAAAGCCAAAGATGCATGTTGTAATCGCCATGATGGTGATGCTCGTCACTTTTTTCACTGCCAGCATCATTGTGTCCATGATCGTCATCGTCGTCATCAGCACCTTTCAAGAGTAACGGTTTCACGTCATTGAGCTGCGCAATCGTTACCTGTTTCGCGTTAGGAATATTCTTGACTGACTTTTCCATAAACGCTTCCATCTCAGGTCCAATCCAAACAACTAAGTCCGCGCCCTGTAAGCGTTTTACGTCTGATGGACGCAGTGAATAGTCATGTTCGGAAGCCCCGTCAGGCAGGAGAACCTCAGTGTCTGTTACCCCGTCTGCAATGGCTGAAGCAATAAACCCCAGCGGCTTGAGTGAGGCCACCACAGCGGCATTTGCTGCCTGTGTTGCACTACCCCAAAGAGCAGCGGATAATGCTGCGAAAAGAAGCGTATTTTTATGTAACATAATGCGACCAATCATCGTAATGAATGTAAGAAATGTGATATTATAACATTCTATAACTTCTGCAAGACTAAAATTGATATGACGACTTTGGTTTCACTGGAAAATGTCTCGGTCTCTTATGGTCAACGCCGCGTCCTGTCTGACGTATCGCTTGAACTTCGACCCGGTAAAATTTTAACGCTTCTCGGCCCAAATGGTGCCGGGAAGTCTACGCTGGTGCGCGTTGTATTAGGGCTGGTAGCGGCTGATGAGGGAGTAATCAAGCGTAATGGTCAATTGCGGATTGGCTATGTACCGCAAAAACTGTACCTCGATACTACGCTGCCACTGACGGTAAGTCGGTTTATGCGCTTACGTCCCGGCACCAAAAAAGAGGATATCCTTCCGGCACTGAAGCGCGTTCAGGCCGGGCATCTGATGGATGCACCGATGCAAAAGCTCTCTGGCGGGGAAACACAACGCGTCCTGTTGGCCCGTGCTTTATTGAATAAACCTCAGCTACTGGTGCTCGATGAACCAACCCAGGGCGTGGATGTTAATGGGCAGGTCGCACTGTACGACCTTATCGACCAGTTGCGACGTGAACTGGATTGCGCCGTACTGATGGTTTCCCATGACCTGCATCTGGTGATGGCCAAAACCGATGAGGTACTGTGCCTGAACCATCATATTTGCTGTTCCGGTGCGCCTGAAGTGGTTTCTATGCACCCGGAATTCATCTCAATGTTCGGGCAACGCGGCGCCGAACAACTCGGAATTTACCGTCATAATCACAATCACCGCCACGATTTACAGGGTCGTATCGTCTTACGCCGGGGAAATGGTCACTCATGATTGAATTGTTATTACCCGGCTGGTTAGCTGGGATCATGCTGGCCTGTGCCGCTGGCCCACTCGGCTCGTTTGTAGTCTGGCGTCGAATGTCTTATTTCGGTGATACGCTGGCCCACGCTTCGCTGCTGGGGGTCGCCTTTGGCCTTCTGCTGGACGTAAACCCTTTCTATGCGGTTATCGCCGTCACCCTGTTGCTGGCTGGCGGTCTGGTATGGCTGGAGAAGCGCCCTCACCTTGCGATCGATACCTTGCTGGGTATTATGGCGCACAGCGCGTTGTCATTGGGGCTGGTTGTTGTCAGCCTGATGTCCAACATCCGTGTGGATCTGATGGCTTACCTGTTTGGTGATTTGCTCGCCGTAACGCCTGAAGATCTTATCTCCATCGCCATCGGCGTGGTTATTGTTCTGGCGATTCTGTTCTGGCAGTGGCGTAACCTGCTGTCGATGACCATCAGTCCGGATCTGGCATTTGTCGATGGTGTGAAGCTGCAACGCGTGAAGCTGCTGCTGATGCTGGTTACGGCGTTAACGATTGGCGTGGCGATGAAGTTTGTCGGGGCGCTGATTATCACCTCACTGCTTATCATCCCTGCGGCGACCGCCCGTCGCTTTGCCCGTACGCCGGAGCAGATGGCAGGGGTTGCCGTTGGAGTGGGAATGATAGCGGTTACAGGCGGGCTGACCTTCTCGGCCTTCTATGACACCCCGGCAGGTCCTTCCGTGGTGCTGTGCGCCGCGCTGCTGTTTATTTTCAGCATGATGAAAAAGCAAGCGAGCTAAGCATGCGTTGCCCGGTGGCGCTGCGCTTACCGGGCCCACAAAATCGCCCAGGCCTGATGAGCGTCGCGACATCAGGCATTAAGGCATCTGTGGCGGTGTAATGCCAAAATGGTTCCAGGCGCGCACGGTTGCCATACGTCCACGCGGCGTACGCTGTAGAAAACCTTGCTGAATCAGATACGGCTCCAGCACGTCCTCAATGGTTTCACGCTCTTCCCCAATCGCCGCTGCCAGGTTATCCAGTCCTACCGGTCCGCCAAAGAATTTATCGATAACCGCCAGCAGCAGCTTACGGTCCATATAATCGAATCCTTCCGCATCCACATTGAGCATATCCAGCGCCTGGGCGGCAATATCTGCTGAAATTGTGCCGTCATGCTTCACTTCGGCGAAATCGCGTACCCGGCGTAATAAACGGTTGGCGATACGCGGCGTACCGCGGGCACGGCGTGCCACTTCCAGCGCGCCTTCATCGCTCATTTCCAGGCCCATAAAGCGTGCGCTACGCCCAACAATGTGCTGCAGGTCAGCCACCTGATAGAACTCCAGGCGCTGCACAATACCAAAACGGTCACGCAGCGGAGAGGTTAACGACCCGGCGCGCGTCGTCGCCCCGATTAGCGTGAACGGCGGCAGATCGATCTTAATCGAACGGGCAGCCGGTCCTTCACCAATCATGATATCCAGCTGATAATCTTCCATCGCCGGATACAACACCTCTTCCACCACCGGTGACAGACGATGTATTTCATCGATAAACAGCACATCGTGGGGTTCAAGGTTGGTAAGCATTGCCGCCAGGTCACCCGCTTTTTCCAGTACCGGACCGGACGTGGTGCGCAGATTAACGCCCATTTCATTGGCGACAATATTGGCAAGCGTAGTTTTACCAAGACCAGGAGGACCGAAAATCAGCAGGTGATCGAGAGCGTCACCGCGCAGCTTCGCCGCCTGGATAAAAATCTCCATTTGCGAACGGACCTGAGGCTGGCCAATGTACTCTTCCAGCAATTTTGGGCGAATCGCACGATCCACCAGATCTTCAGGGGTAGTGCTGACAGCCGAAATCAGGCGATCTGCTTCAATCATCCTTTACCTCACAATGCCGCGCGAAGCGCTTCACGAATCAGGGTTTCACTGCTGGCATCAGGGCGGGCAATTTTGCTCACCATGCGGCTGGCTTCCTGTGGTTTATAGCCCAACGCCACCAGCGCAGCAACCGCTTCCTGCTCGGCGTCGTCCGTTGTCGGGCTTGCCGGAGACGTCAGGACCAGATCCGCTGCTGGTGTAAAGAGATCACCATGCAAACCTTTAAAGCGGTCTTTCATTTCTACAATCAGGCGTTCTGCGGTTTTCTTACCAATACCCGGTAATTTCACCAGCGCGCCCAGCTCTTCGCGCTCCACGGCATTAACGAACTGCTGAGCAGACATACCGGAGAGGATCGCCAGCGCCAGCTTCGGCCCCACGCCATTGGTTTTGATTAACTCTTTAAACAGCGTGCGCTCTTGCTTGTTGTTAAAGCCATACAATAGCTGAGCATCTTCTCGCACCACAAAATGGGTGAAAATAATCGCTTCTTGCCCGGCTTCCGGCAACTCGTAGAAACAGGTCATCGGCATATGCACTTCATAGCCTACCCCGCCCGTTTCCAGAAGGACCAGCGGGGGTTGTTTTTCAATAATGATGCCTCTGAGTCTGCCTATCACGTGACGCTCCTGCGTTAAGGGCTAAAAGGTAATGCGCTATCATAAAAAAAGGCTGGATAGATATCCAGCCTCATTTGTCACTAACGTAATCGACCTCGCGCCAAATTCAGCCTCGACTCGCTCATTTGCATGGCGTTCTGACTGACATGGCAGTGGGTAATGGCAATCGCCAGTGCATCCGCGGCATCTGCTTGCGGATTCGCCGGGAGTTTTAGCAGCGTGCGTACCATATGCTGGACCTGGCTTTTTTCCGCGCTACCGATCCCCACCACGGTCTGTTTTACCTGGCGGGCCGCGTATTCAAAGACCGGTAGATCCTGATTGGTCGCCGCAACGATTGCCACGCCGCGAGCCTGTCCCAGCTTTAGCGCCGAGTCGGCGTTCTTCGCCATAAAAACCTGCTCAATGGCAAAATAGTCCGGCTGAAACTGGGTGATGATTTCCGTCACGCCCGCGTAAATCAACTTCAGACGTGACGGAAGATCGTCGACTTTGGTGCGAATGCAGCCGCTGCCGAGGTAGGTCAGCTGCCTGCCGACCTGACGAATAACGCCATAACCGGTGATGCGAGACCCCGGGTCAATGCCGAGAATAATAGACATCACGCATCTCCTGTTATTTTATGGCTTAACCACATCATTCTAAGGTGGCAGCAACCTCATCGGAGATTTCACCGTTGTGGTAAACTTCCTGCACGTCGTCGCAGTCTTCCAGCATATCGATCAGACGCATCAGCTTCGGCGCTGTTTCTGCATCCATATCCGCTTTGGTGGATGGGATCATAGACACTTCAGCTGCGTCCGCTTTCAGACCAGCCGCTTCCAGCGCGTCACGCACTTTGCCCATCTCTTCCCACGCGGTGTAAACGTCAATTGCGCCGTCGTCGAAGGTCACAACGTCTTCAGCACCTGCTTCCAGCGCCGCTTCCATGATGGCGTCTTCGTCGCCCTGTTCAAAGGAGATCACGCCTTTTTTGCTGAACAGATAAGCCACGGAACCGTCGGTACCGAGGTTACCACCCGTTTTCGTGAATGCGTGACGCACTTCCGCAACGGTACGGTTACGGTTGTCAGACAGACATTCAATCATAACGGCTGTACCGCCAGGACCGTAACCTTCATAGATGATGGTTTCCATGTTGGAATCTTCATCACCACCCACACCGCGCGCGATTGCACGGTTCAGGGTGTCACGGGTCATGTTGTTAGCCAGCGCTTTATCAACCGCTGCACGCAGACGCGGGTTAGCATCCGGATCGCCGCCGCCCAGTTTAGCCGCCGTCACCAGCTCACGAATTATTTTGGTGAAAATTTTACCGCGTTTAGCATCCTGCGCTGCTTTACGGTGTCTGGTGTTGGCCCATTTACTATGACCTGCCATAAATAATATCTCCAAAAAGCGCGCCTTTTCAGGCGACGTTAATTACAAACTCTTCAATCGCCTGCCGGTTACTCCACGACTTGGTTAATTGGGCGGCTTCAACCGCATTAACCCAACGATAGGTCAGATGTTCGGTGAACACGATCTCTCGTTCTGAGGGAAGTGCCAGGCAAAACCAGGATTCAGTATTACGTTCAATTCCCGGTGCATAGCGATGACGTAAATGGCTAAAAATCTCAAACTCCACCGTGCGCTGACAGTCAATTAAGGTCAGTTGCTCAGATGCAACATCAATGGCGACCTCTTCCTTTACTTCGCGCATAGCGGCTTGCGACGCGGTTTCACCTTCTTCAAGGCTGCCGGTGACCGACTGCCAGAAATCAGGATCGTCGCGTCGCTGTAACATCAGCACTCTCCCGGTGTCCTTTGCATAAATCACGACTAACACCGAGACAGGCTGTTTATATGTCATATCAGTTATTCTCGGCCTTCTTAACAACCTGAATGCTCAGTTCCGCCAGCGCAGCTTCGTTGGCAAAGCTTGGCGCTTCAGTCATCAGACACGCTGCAGCCGTGGTTTTCGGGAAAGCAATAACGTCACGAATGTTGTCAGTACCGGTCAACAGCATAGTCAGACGGTCCAGACCAAACGCCAGGCCCGCATGCGGCGGTGTACCATATTTTAGTGCATCCAGCAGGAAGCCGAATTTCTCACGCTGTTCTTGCTCATTAATGCCAAGAATACCGAATACGGTTTGCTGCATGTCGCCGTTGTGAATACGCACGGAACCGCCGCCTACTTCGTAGCCGTTGATGACCATATCGTACGCGTTGGCAACCGCGTCTTCCGGCGCAGCTTTCAGCTCAGCGGCCGTCATATCTTTCGGCGCGGTGAACGGGTGGTGCATTGCGGTCAGTCCGCCTTCACCATCGTCTTCGAACATTGGGAAGTCGATAACCCACAGCGGCGCCCATTTGGCTTCGTCGGTAATGCTCAGATCTTTACCCAGTTTCAGACGCAGCGCGCCCATCGCGTCGGCAACTACTTTCTTGTTGTCGGCACCGAAGAAAATCATGTCGCCGTCTTGTGCACCGGTACGTGCCAGAATCGCTTCCACAATTTCTGCGTTCAGGAACTTAGCAACTGGGCTGGTAATACCTTCCAGACCTTTCGCACGTTCGGTGACTTTGATGTAAGCCAGGCCTTTCGCGCCGTAAATCTTGATAAAGTTACCGTAATCGTCGATCTGCTTACGGCTCAGTGCAGCACCGCCCGGTACACGCAGAGCAGCTACGCGGCCTTTCGCATCGTTTGCTGGGCCAGAGAACACTGCGAACTCAACGTCTTTCACCAGATCGGCAACGTCAACCAGCTCCATCGGGTTACGCAGGTCTGGTTTATCGGAACCGTAACGACGCTCAGCTTCGGCAAAGGTCATGATCGGGAAATCACCCAGATCCACACCTTTCACTTCCAGCCACAGGTTACGCACCAGCGCTTCCATCACTTCACGCACCTGCGGTGCGGTCATGAAGGAAGTCTCAACGTCGATCTGGGTAAATTCAGGCTGACGGTCAGCACGTAAGTCTTCATCACGGAAGCATTTTACGATCTGATAGTAGCGGTCAAAGCCAGACATCATCAGCAGCTGTTTAAACAACTGAGGTGATTGCGGCAGCGCGTAGAATTTACCTTTATGTACGCGAGAAGGTACCAGGTAATCGCGCGCGCCTTCCGGCGTCGCTTTGGTCAGCATCGGTGTTTCGATGTCGAGGAAGCCGTGGTCGTCCATAAAACGACGCACCAGACTGGTGATTTTGGCACGCGTTTTCAGGCGCTGCGCCATTTCAGGGCGACGCAGATCTAAATAGCGATACTTCAGTCGCGCTTCTTCGGTGTTGACGTGGTTAGAGTCCAACGGCAGCGAGTCTGAACGGTTGATGATGGTCAGATCGGAGGCCAGCACTTCAATTTCGCCCGTCGCCATATCGGCGTTGACGTTTTTCGCGTCACGCGCACGCACGGTGCCCGTAACCTGGATGCAGAACTCATTACGCAGTTCGGAGGCCAGCTTTAACGCGTCCGCACGGTCCGGATCGAAAAATACCTGCACGATACCTTCGCGGTCGCGCATATCGATAAAGATCAGGCTACCAAGATCACGACGACGGTTGACCCAACCACACAGAGTCACCTGCTGCCCCTCGTGGGACAGACGTAGCTGTCCGCAATATTCTGTACGCATGAGATATCCCTTAACTTTGCCGCAGGCGGATTGTCACCTGTCTCGCAGATGACGAAGTCGCAGCTTTAGCTGAATGTCACAACTGAATGAAAAAAGGCGGCTATTATACTGGAAATTCTGCCGCACGATAAGAGCCTACTGGGATAGACTCTCAGTCCGGTACTGACTGTACGCCTGTTTCCTGGACGGGCATTGCGTAATCTCACAAAAAATAACAAAAATTGTCGCCCCTTTCACACTGATTCGCGATTAAGGTGTAACGGAATTCTTTTATTACTGGAGTGACCATGCTGGAATTGAACGCTAAAACAACCGCCCTTGTCGTAATTGATTTACAGGAAGGGATCCTGCCTTTCGCTGGCGGCCCTCATACGGCACATGATGTGGTTACCCGCGCCGCGCAGTTGGCGGAAAAATTCCGTGCCCACGGTTCCCCGGTGGTAATGGTGCGCGTCGGCTGGTCTGACGATTACGCCGAAGCGCTGAAACAACCCGTAGATGCTCAGACTCCGGCAAAAGCGTTACCTGAAAATTGGTGGCATTACCCGGCTGCTTTGGGGAAATGCGCCAGCGATATCGAAGTGACTAAACGCCAGTGGGGAGCCTTCTATGGTACCGATCTGGAATTGCAGCTGCGTCGCCGGGGTATTGATACCATCGTCCTGTGCGGGATCTCGACGAACATTGGTGTTGAGTCGACGGCGCGAAATGGGTGGGAGCTGGGTTTCAGTCTTATCATTGCAGAGGATGCCTGTAGCGCCGCCAGTGCTGAGCAACACCAGGGCAGCATGACCCACATTTTCCCGCGCATTGCGCGCGTTCGCAGCGTGGAGGAGATTCTGCAAGCGCTATGATTTATATCGGATTACCTCAGTGGTCGCATCCAAAATGGGTGCGTCTGGGGATCACCAGCCTTGAAGAGTATGCCCGCCATTTTAACTGCGTGGAGGGCAATACCACGCTGTATGCGCTGCCTAAAGCTGATATTGTTGCCCGCTGGCAGGCACAGACCACCGATGCGTTTCGATTTTGTTTTAAGTTTCCGGCGACCATTTCGCATCAGGCTGCGCTGCGTAATTGTGATGACCTCGTACAGGAATTTTTTACGCGCATATCGCCGCTGGAATCGCGCATTGGACAATACTGGCTGCAATTACCTGCGACTTTTGGCCCACGCGATCTGCCTGCCCTGTGGCAGTTTCTCGATGTGCTCCCGAATTCCTTTACCTACGGTGTGGAAGTTCGCCATCCAGACTTCTTTGCCAAAGGCGAAGCCGAGCAGCTATTTAATCGCGGTTTACACGAGCGCGGAGTAAACCGGGTGATTCTGGACAGCCGCCCGGTGCATGCCGCAATCCCGCATACTGAAGCAATACGTGACGCCCAGCGCAAGAAACCGAAGGTTCCGGTGCATGCGGTAGTGACGGCAAACCATCCGATGGTACGCTTTATCGGTAGCGATAATATGGCACAAAACAGCGAGCTTTTTGCCGTCTGGCTGACCAAGCTATCGCTATGGCAACGCACCACGACGCCGTATCTGTTTTTGCATACGCCGGACATCGCGCAGGCCCCGGAGCTTGTTGATACGCTATGGGCAGATTTACGCAGCGCCCTGCCAGAGATCGGATCAGCACCCTCTATTCCACAGCAATCTTCTCTTTTCTGAAATTGCCACCTATCATAGTCAGTGCCAGCAGCCATTTTAAAAGGGAGTTTGTATGGTAAGCGCGCTTTATGCCGTATTGGGTGCGTTATTGTTAATAAAGTTCTCCTTTGACGTCGTTCGCCTGCGCATGCAATATCGCGTTGCCTATGGCGATGGAGGTTTTAGTGAACTGCAAAGCGCTATCCGCATTCACGGTAATGCGGTGGAATATATTCCCGTCGCGTTAGTGCTGCTGTTATTTATGGAAATGAACGGCGCAGAGACGTGGATGGTGCATATTTGCGGGCTGATGTTGATTGCCGGACGACTGATGCATTATTACGGATTCCACCACCGGCTCTTCCGCTGGCGCCGTTCAGGCATGAGCGCAACCTGGTGTTCGCTGTTGCTAATGGTGCTGGCGAATCTTTGGTATATGCCCTGGGAGTTGGTTTTCTCCCTGCATTAGCGCACAATACGCCACTTTATTTTTCCCGGATTTTTACGTTATGTCTCACCGCGACACGCTTTTTTCTGCGCCTATCGCCAGTCTGGGTGACTGGACCTTTGATGAACGGGTAGCTGAAGTCTTCCCGGATATGATCCAGCGTTCCGTTCCTGGCTATTCCAATATCATTTCTATGATTGGCATGCTGGCCGAACGTTTCGTACAACCCAACACGCAGGTCTACGATCTGGGCTGTTCTCTGGGCGCGGCGACGCTCTCGGTGCGTCGCAATATTCATCACGAGAATTGCAAAATTATTGCCGTCGATAACTCCCCGGCGATGGTTGAGCGCTGCCGTCGTCATATTGACGCCTATAAGGCACCGACCCCGGTTGAGGTAGTCGAAGGCGATATTCGCAACATTACTATCGAAAACGCCTCGATGGTGGTGCTGAATTTTACCCTGCAATTCCTTGAGCCACCTGAGCGCCAGGCATTGTTGGATAAGATTTATCAAGGGTTGAATCCCGGCGGCGCGCTGGTGCTGTCTGAAAAATTCAGTTTCGAAGACGCTAACGTTGGCGAGCTGCTGTTCAACATGCACCACGACTTCAAACGGGCCAATGGCTACAGCGAACTGGAAATTAGTCAGAAACGCAGCATGCTGGAAAACGTGATGCTGACCGACTCGGTAGAAACGCACAAAGCGCGACTGCATCAGGCCGGCTTTGAGCACAGCGAATTGTGGTTCCAGTGCTTCAACTTTGGCTCTCTGGTGGCGTTGAAAGCTGAGGTTAGCGCATGATCGATTTTGGTAACTTTTATCAGTTGATTGCCAAAAATCATCTGTCCCATTGGCTGGAAACGCTTCCGGCGCAAATCGCTGCCTGGCAGCGCGATCAGCACGGTCTTTTTAAGCAATGGTCAAACGCCGTCGAGTTTCTGCCCGAGCTGACGCCGCATCGTCTGGACTTACTACACAGCGTTACCGCAGAAAGTAAAGAACCGCTCAGCGAAGGCCAGCTTAAACGCATCGACACCCTGATGCGTAACCTGATGCCATGGCGTAAAGGACCGTACTCGCTGTACGGCGTCAACATCGATACCGAATGGCGTTCCGACTGGAAGTGGGACCGCGTTCTGCCGCACTTGTCTGATCTCACCGGCCGTACCATTCTTGATGTCGGCTGTGGCAGTGGCTATCACATGTGGCGCATGATTGGCGCTGGAGCGCATCTGGCGGTTGGGATCGATCCTACGCAACTGTTTCTGTGCCAGTTTGAGGCGGTACGTAAACTGCTGGGCAATGACCAGCGTGCTCACCTGCTGCCGCTGGGTATTGAGCAACTTCCAGCGCTAAACGCCTTTGACACTGTGTTCTCCATGGGCGTGCTTTATCACCGCCGATCGCCGCTGGAACATCTGTGGCAATTAAAGGATCAGTTGGTTAAAGATGGCGAGCTGGTGCTGGAAACGCTGGTCGTCGAAGGTGATGAAAATACCGTACTGGTGCCGGGCGATCGTTACGCGCAGATGCGTAACGTCTACTTTATTCCATCTGCGTTGGCGCTAAAAAACTGGCTGGAAAAATGCGGTTTTGTTGATGTGCGCATCGCCGATGTCTGCGTCACCACCACCGAAGAGCAGCGCCGCACCGAGTGGATGGTAACCGAGTCGCTGGCCGACTTCCTCGACCCTAACGACCACAGCAAAACGGTGGAAGGCTACCCCGCCCCATTACGTGCGGTATTGATTGCGCGTAAGCCGTAATAGATTGCCGAATGACCGTTACGTATAGCGCCGTTTCTCCAAAATAGTTCAAGTTGCAGCAAGGCGGCAACGCAGCAAATCCCCGGGAGCGTAGATAACTACGTGACCGGGGTGCGCGAGGCGGCCAACGCTGCTGCGGCTTGAAATATGAAGGAGAAAAAAAGGCCCCTGTTGAAATTGCAGGGGCCTGGTACGAGCAAGCATCATATTGGGCGACATGATGCAACGGTAAAAATCAGCTGGCCTGATGGTGTGCAATGATTGCTTTCATTTCAGCAACCGCCGTCCCGTCTACCGCATAGCGCGAATACTCATCCGCCTGCGCATCCGAAGACATCGACAACCCCGAATTGCGATAACGCATTGGTGAAGCCAGCCATACTCCGGCAGAACTGTGGACTTCCTGCACTCCAGCATCAAGGAACAGGGACAAATTCGAGGCGCGAACCCCCGCTCCGGCCATAATGATTGGAGCACCGGGCTGCGCAATAAGTTCCATTATTTTTGTTAAACCTTGCGCCGCATCTGATTTTTGCCCTGAAGTGAGTACTCTGGCAATGCCTAAATCAGCTAATTTTTTAAGCGCATTGAGTGGGTTAGCACACATATCAAAGGCCCGATGAAAAGTGACTTGCAGCGAACCAGCGGCAATCATTATTTTCTCCATGCGCGGCATATCGACATTGCCATCCACATCTAAAATGCCGGTCACCAGCCCTGAGAATCCCAGTTCCCTGACCATCGCAATATCATCCAGCATTGCAGCAAATTCACCTTCGGTGTAGCAAAAGTCGCCTCCACGTGGGCGAATAATGGGATTGACGGGAATCGAAATGTGCTGGCGAACGGAACGCAAGACGCCCAGTGACGGCGTTAAGCCCCCTTCTTTGGGTGCCGAGCATAGTTCAATACGCTCCGCGCCGTTTTGCTGCGCCGTGCGCGCGCACTCCATGCTGTAACAGCAGATTTCCAGTATAGCCATGCTCACTCCTGACGTTCACTTGCCACAATGGTTTCAATCGACCACGGATGGAATTTTATCGTCACGCTACCATCGCTAACCGCCAGCGTCGGATTCGGTAAACGCTCACGCTCTCCTTTTGGCGAGCTGGTTTTCACAAAAATGCCCGGTTGACTCAGACCGTGATCGGAAAGCAGCGCCAGCGCTCGCGCATTCAGCGTTTCCGCCTCTCCCGGCAGAACAATTTCAATATGTTCCCAGCCTTCATGAGGGTAGCGTTTTTCGCCCGGCCACGGCAGTTCGACGATGGAAAATTGCCAATGTTGCACACAAACCGGCTCATGCAGTTTAAAAAGACAAATAGGTCTGCCGTTAATGATGTTTTCTGACAACAATTCACCGCACTGTTCAAACCCACGACGCCAGCGTTCTGCGGTGGTATTTTGATGGCAACGCAAGGAAATGTGATCGGCTTCCAGGCCTGTGATATCCAGCCCAAGACGGGTAGAAAGTTCCGTTAATGCCTGCGTGAAATGCGGTAAATCTGCAGAAATATCCTGTAGTTCTGCAACGGTTTGCCAGTTCGCCATATTAAAAGCTCATATCCATGTTCAAAGTCGCTAATTTACTCTGTTGCGCTGCGCCATCCAACCGCTGTTTTCTCCGAACACATCATGAATAAATTTACGCCATTGCATTGTTTATATTTCAGGCTACTGGCGGTACACACAATGCTGACGGCAACGGGCATTTGCAGTATACTCCCGCCCTTAATTCTTAAACTGGTGCGGTGAATTTTAGGCCGCTTCATAAATGTAAGGTATTCCGGTGAATATTCAGGCTCTTCTCTCAGAAAAAGTCAGTCAGGCCATGATTGCTGCAGGCGCGCCTGCAGATTGCGAACCGCAGGTTCGTCAGTCAGCAAAAGTACAGTTCGGCGACTATCAAGCTAACGGCATGATGGCTGTCGCTAAAAAACTGGGTATGGCGCCGCGACAACTGGCTGAGCAGGTGCTGACTCATCTGGATCTCAACGGGATTGCCAGCAAAGTTGAAATTGCAGGCCCGGGCTTTATCAATATTTTTCTCGATCCGGCATTTCTGGCGCAGCACGTTCAGCAGGCGCTGGCTTCCGATCGTCTGGGCGTAACTCAACCGGCTAAACAAACCGTCGTGGTTGACTACTCCGCGCCTAACGTAGCGAAAGAGATGCACGTTGGTCACCTGCGTTCCACCATCATCGGTGACGCGGCGGTGCGTACGCTGGAGTTCCTCGGTCACAACGTTATTCGCGCTAACCACGTCGGCGACTGGGGTACTCAGTTCGGTATGCTCATCGCATGGCTGGAAAAACAGCAGCAGGAAAATGCCGGAGAGATGGCGCTGGCTGACCTGGAAGGTTTCTACCGTGATGCGAAAAAACATTACGACGAAGATGAAGCCTTCGCGGAACGCGCCCGTAGTTATGTTGTGAAACTGCAAGGCGGTGACGAATACTTCCGCGAGATGTGGCGCAAACTGGTCGACATTACCATGTCGCAGAACCAGTTAACCTACGATCGCCTCAACGTTACCCTGACCCGTGACGACGTCATGGGCGAAAGCCTGTACAACCCGATGCTACCTGGCATCGTCGCCGATCTGAAGGCGAAAGGCCTGGCTGTTGAAAGCGAAGGCGCTACCGTCGTATTCCTTGATGAGTATAAGAACAAGGAAGGCGAACCGATGGGCGTTATCATTCAGAAGAAAGATGGCGGCTATCTCTACACCACAACAGACATCGCCTGCGCCAAGTATCGTTACGAAACCCTGCATGCCGATCGCGTACTTTATTACATCGACTCCCGCCAGCATCAGCACTTAATGCAGGCCTGGACCATCGTACGTAAAGCCGGTTATGTGCCGGATTCAGTGCCGCTGGAACACCACATGTTCGGTATGATGCTGGGCAAAGACGGTAAACCGTTCAAAACCCGCGCGGGCGGCACAGTTAAACTGGCCGATCTGCTGGATGAAGCGCTGGAGCGCGCACGTCGTCTGGTCGCGGAGAAGAACCCGGACATGCCTGCCGACGAACTGGAAAAACTGGCAAATGCGGTCGGTATCGGCGCAGTGAAATACGCGGATCTGTCCAAAAACCGTACCACCGACTACATCTTCGACTGGGACAACATGCTGGCGTTCGAAGGTAACACCGCGCCATATATGCAGTACGCTTATACCCGCGTACTGTCCGTGTTCCGTAAAGCAGATATCGACGAAAGCGCGCTGGCAAATGCGCAGGTCGTTATCAGCGAAGATCGCGAGGCTCAACTGGCGGCGCGTCTGTTGCAGTTTGAAGAAACGTTGACCGTCGTTGCGCGTGAAGGTACGCCACACGTGATGTGTGCTTATCTGTACGACGTTGCTGGTCTGTTCTCAGGCTTCTACGAGCACTGCCCTATTCTCAGCGCTGAAAACGAAGAGATTCGTAACAGCCGACTGAAGCTGGCACAACTGACGGCGAAAACCCTGAAGCTGGGTCTGGATACACTGGGTATCGAAACCGTAGAACGTATGTAATCACCTCAAGTAATATGAAAGCCCGCGCTATGTCGCGGGTTTTTTTATTTCCCCGAATGACCGCCCTCGTAGGCAGCACACTCAGGCCGACGAGAAACGGCTACGTTCACTGTAATTTGTAACAACCCACAAGGAATGACACATTTCCCTAGAGATATGGAACATCTTTTGCCTGTCATCCCGTCTAAGCCTCCGTATCATTAGGCGGCGAATTAATCGGGTACGGGTCAATGACATTCAGAGATTTTGAGGCGGAAGAAAAACTCTTCCAGCGGCGTGTATTGGTGGCCTTTGGCCTGGTAGTCATCTGTTTTGGCATCCTGATTTACAATCTGTATAACTTACAAATCTGCCAGCACCAGTATTACACCACCCGGTCGAATGCAAACGACATCAAAATGCTGCCCGTCGCCCCAACGCGTGGCATGATTTACGATCGCAACGGCATCCCGCTGGTGCGCAACGTTACCTGGTACGATATTTCCGTTACGCCGTATAAAATCAGCGATATGAATGCGTTACTCCAGCAGCTCACACCGATCGTTGACCTCACACCTGATGACATAGACCAGTTTCGCCATGAGCTGAAAGCCAGCAGCCGCTATCGTCCTGTGGTGCTAAAAAATGCGCTAACCGATGTCGAAATCGCCCGTTTTTCGGTAAACCAGTTTCATTTTAGCGGCGTCAACATCAATAGTTACGAAGACCGCCAGTATCCCTATGGCGCGGCGCTGGCGCATGTCCTGGGTTATGTTTCAAAAATCAATGACAACGACCTGAAAGCACTGGATCAAAAGGGTCTGGCGGAGAACTACGCCGCCGATCACAACATCGGTAAGCAAGGTATTGAGCGCTATTACGAAAACGAACTGCATGGAAAAACCGGTTATCAGGAGGTGGAAGTAGATAACCACGGACGCATCGTACGCCTGATCAAAGATGTGCCGCCCGTTGCCGGAAAAGATATCCATCTGACGCTGGATTTACATTTACAGCAATACATTGAGAGTTTGTTGGCTGGCCAGCGTGCCGCCGTTTTGGTTGAAGATCCACACGACGGTTCCGTCCTGGCGATGGTCTCAAACCCCAGCTATGACCCCAATCCGTTTGTCAAAGGCATCAGCTATCAGGACTATAACAAGCTACTCCAGGATAAAGACCTGCCATTAATCAACCGCGTCACGCAGGGATTGTACCCTCCCGCTTCAACGGTCAAACCGTATATGGCGATGTCGGCATTACTGAACGGTGTGATCACGCCGCAGACCAGTTTCTTCGGCGCCCCTACCTGGACGCTACCCGGCACCGAGCGACATTACCGTGACTGGAAAAAAACGGGCCACGGTATGCTGGATGTCACCAAAGCGATAGAAGAGTCTGCCGATACGTTCTTCTATCAGGTGGCGTATATGATGGGGATCGACCGGATTAACAGCATGCTCAGCCAGTTTGGTTATGGTAAACCGACCGGCATCGATCTTGATGAGGAGTATAACGGCCTGCTTCCGAGCCGCGAATGGAAGCAAAAAGTGCACAAAAAAGCCTGGTATCAGGGGGACACTATTTCAGTTGGCATCGGTCAGGGCTACTGGATTGCCACACCTATTCAGATGGTAAAAGCCATGGTCGCACTGATTAACAACGGCAAGGTTATCGTCCCTCACCTGCTGCTCGATGAAGAGAGCGGCAAAACCATCACGCCGTATCAGGCTCCAGAAGCACCATCACAAATCGCCTCGGCCTCATCGCCCTACTGGGGACTGGTGCGTCAGGCGATGTTCGGCATGGCAAATGAACCAAATGGTACAGGTTATAAGTTCTTTCACACCGCGCCATACGGCATTGCGGCAAAAAGCGGCACCTCGCAGGTCTTTAGCCTGAAAGAAAATCAGACCTACAATGCGAAGATGATCCCTGTCCGCTTGCGCGACCACGTGTTCTATACCGCATTTGCACCCTATAAGAACCCGAAGGTCGCGGTGGCGTTAATTCTGGAAAACGGCGGCAGCGATGGTGTCACCGCCGCGCCGGTTATGCGTCAGATCATGGATCATCTGTTTGCCCCGCAGGACAACACGGTACAAACAGTGACGACTGAACAATCAGGTCCGATAGCGGTATCGCCATCGAATACCGATATCAAAAATACTTTCGCAAGTATTCGGTAAGGCACAGCATCGCCATCGCCTGTCCGTAAGGCATGGAGGTCCGAGGGATGTTGCGGTAGAAATCGAGATTGTGTCCCATCCCGGTACCAAACGAGGTGTGCAGCAGTTCACCTTCCGGTGAAATATGCTGCACAATGCCGCGAATGGCTTTTTCGGCTACCGGCGCATACTCTTGCCCAACGTAGCGTTTACGTACTGCTTTGAGGATCCCATAGGCAAATCCGGCAGTTGCCGATGCTTCCAGATACGACTGCGGGTCGTCCAGCAAGGTATGCCACAACCCACTTTCATCCTGGCATTTCGCCAGCGCCGCGATTTGCGCGTTCAGGACCTGTACCAGATAGCGGTGAACAGCATTGTTTTCCGGTAAATCAAGTAATTCGAGGAAGTCCGGGATCACGATAGTTAACCAACTGTTGCCACGCGCCCAGCGGGCATTAGCAAAGTTATGATTTCCTTCATAGCTCCAGCCGTGGAACCACAGCCCCGTTTCTTTATCCATCAGGTTTTGCACGTGCAGCAGGAACTGATACGTTGCCTCTTCGATGTAGTCCGGGCGATTGAGTAGCTTGCCAATCTTCGCCAGCGGTAAAACCGTCATCATCAGCGTGTCATCCCACATCTGTTGATGGTTTTCTTCCGCCAGCGTGATGTGTTGCATACCACCAAATTCGGTACGCGGCATCTCATGCATTGCCCACTCAGCCCAGCTGTCGAGCCACGGCAGATACGCTGGATTACGCGTCTCTTCATAGCGATACGCCAACGTTAAAAATGGCGCCATGGTGTTCACGTTTTTAGTGGTTGCACCTTCAGCAAAGCGATCGGCAAACCAGCTATCGATGATATCGCGCATCGTTTCATCGCCGGTTTGCAGATAGTACTGATACATCCCGTACAGGCCGACGCCGTGTGTCCACTCCCATCCCGCCCAGCCTTTAGTATCAATTACGCGTCCATCGTCCAGACGCAGTAAGAACTCACCGGTTTCGTCATGAATATTGACCAGGTTATGCGTCACCTTTTTGATCAGCGTTTTTAATTCATCCCTGGCAATAAAATGTTCTGGCTGGCGCAATAACGGGCTATGTTTAACCGGGTAAACAATCATTTACTTAACCTCTGTCAATGTCGGATTCAATGCTGTGACCTGCCCCTGTTACGGCGCAGCAGCTTTTTTGGAGGCCCCGCAATCCTCGCTTTGACAATGGGCATCCTTATAGGGTCACAGTAAAAGCTAACAGGAAGTGAAACCTTTCTATTTCTGCCAGAAGGATTCGTGAAATGGCAACAATACAAAGAGTCCGGCAACGTACGTCACTTATTTTATAAAACGACGTTTCTATTTAATTGAATGAGAAGCTGCAATGTTGAAACAACCAGCAGTTTCAACTGCTGGTCTGAATGACGGAGGGGGTTAACGGTAGTTCACAATCACCTGATTGCTCTGAATGCGTAACGCGGGGATCAGGCGACCACCGCCGGGGACCTCCCAGACAAAATGCATCGGTTCAATGGCCGGAACGTTATTGAACCCGTTGGTGGTCCCACTTTGCCCGTCCAGCTCGACACAACGGGACTGAGAACATAAACGCACCCGCAAACCTGCGGGCGTGGGGCCATTCAGCTCATAGCGCCAGGCCACCAGCGTCATCAAGCCTGAGACCGGCTGGCTGGGAACCAAAGGATCAGACGAGGCTGACTGGCCACGGTGATTTAAGGTGATCCCCATGCCACTTGCCTGCCAGGCCCCTTCTCCGGTGGCCTGCGCCACCAGAGGAAAAAACAACAACCACAGTAACTTACGCATTATTTACCTCCAATGGTCGCCGTCATGCGGATATGGCGGTTATCGGAAAGCTCCATATTCGATAACACCACCAACTGCGGGATGCTGCGGCGTAAAAACCGCGCCAGTAACGGACGTAACGCGTGATTAACCAGCAAGACCGGCGGCGCGCCCAACATTTCCTGCCGGGACAGCGCTTCCTGAGTCTGGGCCAGCAGTCGGTCTGCAAGCCCAGGCTCCAGGCCTCCGCCCCCCTGCAGCGCTTGCAGCAGCAAACGCTCGAGCGGAGTATCAAGACCGATAACCTGAACCTCTTCATTACCCGGGAACCACTGCTGAGTGATGGCGCGTCCTAACGCAACACGGACGACCGCGGTAAGCTCATGCGGATCGTTTTGCAGCGGCGCATGTTCCGCCAGCGTTTCAAGAATGGTGCGCATATCGCGAATCGGTACTTTCTCGTCCAGCAAGTTCTGCAGCACTTTATGCAGCGTGGTGAGCGTCACAACGCCCGGCACCAGATCTTCCGTCAGCTTTGGCATCTCCTGCGACACTCGATCCAGTAACTGCTGCGCTTCCTGACGGCCAAACAGCTCAGCGGCGAACTGCCCAATCAGGTGGTTTAGATGCGTAGCGACAACAGTACTGGCTTCAACCACCGTAAAGCCCTGAATCTGCGCCTGTTCCTTCAATGCGCTTTCAATCCAGATAGCGTCCAGTCCGAACGCCGGATCGACCGTTTTCTCACCCGGCAGCGACCCGGCGGCAGTACCCGGGTTAATGGCAAGCCAGCGTCCCGGATAGGCGTCACCGCTGCCAATTTCTACCCCTTTCATCAAAATTCGATAGCGGGCTGGCTGCAGATCCATATTGTCTCGAATGTGTACCACCGGCGGCAGGAAGCCCATATCCTGGGCAAATTTCTTACGAATACTGCGAATTCGCCCCAGCAACTCGCCATCCTGCTGAAAATCCACCATTGGGATCAGGCGGTAACCTACCTCCATGCCCAGCGAATCTTCCAACTGCACGTCGTTCCACGTGGCTTCCACCACGGAGTTGTTTTCCGGCATTTTCACCGGCTGCGGTTCATCTGGCGCTTTTTGCTCACGACCGCGCATCCACCATGCCAGAGCCAACAATGCGGCAGTAAACATCAGAAACACCAGGTTCGGCATGCCCGGAACCAGCCCCAAAAGTCCAAGTACCGCCGCACTGAGCAACATGACGCTGGGGTTGCTGAACAGTTGGGTCACCATCTGTTCGCCTACGTCCTGGTCGGTACTCACGCGGGTCACGATAACACCCGCCGCGGTAGAGATAACCAGCGCAGGAATTTGTGCCACCAGCCCGTCACCGATGGTCAGCAGGGTATAACTTTCCGCAGCGCTGCCCATGCTCATACCATGCTGCAACACCCCAACTAACAGACCGCCGACCACGTTGATTACCATGATCAAAATACCAGCGATGGCATCTCCACGGACGAATTTACTCGCACCGTCCATTGAGCCGTAAAAATCCGCTTCCTGGGTCACTTCCGAGCGTCGTTTTTTAGCTTCATCTTCGCCAATCAGACCGGCATTTAAATCTGCATCAATCGCCATCTGCTTGCCGGGCATACCATCCAGAACGAAGCGCGCGCCAACCTCGGCGATACGCCCTGCACCTTTGGTGATTACCATAAAGTTAATGATGACGAGAATCACGAAGACCACGATGCCGATCGCGAAGTTACCGCCCACCAGGAAGTGGCCGAAGGCTTCAACCACCTTCCCCGCCGCCGCCGCGCCAGTGTGTCCTTCCATTAAAATGATACGGGTAGACGCGACGTTCAGGGCCAGACGTAATAATGTGGTAAACAGCAAAATCGTCGGGAATGCGGCAAACTCCAGTGTACGCTGGGTGAACATCGCCACCAGCAGCACCATGATCGACAGCGCAATGTTAAATGTGAACAGCAAATCGAGGACGAAAGCCGGCAGCGGCAGCACCATCATCGACAAAATCAGCAGGATGAGGATCGGTCCGGCAAGGATTTGCCATTGCGTGGATTTCAGGTTGCTGGGCAGACGCAGCATCGCGACCAGATTAGCCATCAGTATTCTTCTCGTTCATGAAATCCAGTGCTTCTGGCACCGGAAGGTTTTCAGGTTGTGGTGGACGTTTGCCGCCAGCCAGACGCCAGCGTTTTAGCTGCCATACCCATGCCAGTACTTCGGCAACGGCGGCGTATAATTGCCCCGGTATTTGCTGACCAATCTCAGCATGGCGATAGAGCGCACGCGCCAGTGGCGGCGCTTCTAATGTCGGGACACGGTGCTCTGCGCCAATTTCACGAATGCGCAGCGCAACCAGCCCGGCCCCTTTCGCAACAACTTTCGGCGCACTCATTTTGTTCTCGTCATACTTCAACGCCACTGAGTAGTGCGTAGGGTTAGTGACAATAACGTCTGCTTTCGGCACATCCGCCATCATGCGACGCTGAGCGGCCGCGCGCTGCATTTGACGAATTTTGCCCTTAACGTGCGGGTCACCTTCGCTTTGCTTAAATTCATCGCGGATATCCTGACGCGACATACGCAGTTTTTTCACATGGCTATAGATCTGGAAAAAGACGTCGAACCCCACCATCGGAATAACGCCAAGCACCACCAGTAGTGCACACATACCGACTAAATCCAGGGCATTGCCCATCGCCGTAATCGGTGACTCCGCCATCAGACGCATCATCGCCGGCCAGTTATGCCAGAGATAAAATCCGGCCACGCTTCCCACCAACGTGGACTTCAGTATTGCTTTGAGCAGTTCTGCGCCGGTTTGCGCGGAAAACATGCGCTTAATGCCCGGCAGCGGATTCAGCTTAGAGAATTTGGGTTGCAGGGATTTACCGCTGAAAATCAAGCCGCCAAGCATCACCGGGGAAATTAAAGCCACCAGAACGACGCCGGTAATCAACGGCAACAGCGCAATCATCGCGTCTTTAATCAGCAGGATGATTTGGCTGAGGATCAGATTCGGGTCGTTGACCATACTGTGGTCAAAACGTAATCCGGCCGACAGCATGCCAGCCAGCCTACGGGCAAGCGACTCCCCACCAATCCAGATAATGCACACACCCACCAGCAAAATAAGCAGTGAGGTTAGCTCTTTGGATCGGGGGATCTGCCCTTCTTCCCGCGCTTTTTCAAGTCGGTGGGGTGTGGGGGCTTCTGTTTTGTCGTCGTCGCTTTCTTCTGCCACGCATCAGACCCTGGATAGAGATATAGGCGAGAATGATGCCAGAACAGCTATCCAGCAATGGGAAGAGTAAGCGGTAAAAAAGACGGGATTTATGGCTTTAAGCAGAATTGCGCGTAAGCCGGATGAGAGGCCCACGCCTCACATCCGGCAAATACGCATCAGAACCCGAGGCTATCCAGCAGGTCGTCAACCTGATCCTGACTTGCCACTACACCGGCTTTCGAGGCGTCAACCTGCGGGCCGTTAAGCAAGCTTTCGTTTTCACGTTTTGGACGAGCGCCCTGTTCCGGAATGTTTTCCAACAGAACCATCAGCAGCTGACGTTCAATTTCCTGGATAACATCCATCATGCGCTTGATGACCTGTCCGGTGAGATCCTGGAAATCCTGCGCCATCATGATGTCCAGCAGCTGGGCATTGGTAAAGCTGGTATGTCCAGGTACATCACCAAGGAACTGACGGGTATCGGTGACCAGTTCACGGGCGTCGGAGAGTTCGATCGGATTTTCGAACCATTCATCCCAGCGTTTAGTCAGGTCTTTGGCCCCTTTTTCCATCGCGTCCTGATGCGGCTGCGAAGCTTCTACGCTGTTTAGCGCACGCTCCGCCGCCTGCGCGGTCATCTGTACAACATAATCGAGACGATCGCGGGCATCAGGAATCGCTTCTGCCGCTTCGGCAATGGCCTGATCCAGCCCCAGTTCACGCAGGCTGTCGCGCAGCATTCGGGTCAAACTGCCGATGCGCGCGATGATGTCCCCTGCAGAGTGTTCGTCAGCAGGTTTAATTTGTGGTTGCATCATCATCACACCCTCACATGCCCAGTTTCTCAAAGATTTTATTCAGTTTTTCTTCCAGCGTCGCCGCCGTGAACGGTTTCACGACATAGCCACTGGCACCTGCCTGTGCTGCCGCAATGATGTTCTCTTTTTTCGCTTCTGCCGTGACCATCAGCACCGGCAGAGAAGCCATCCCGCCATCGGCACGGATGGTTTTCAGCAGTTCCAGTCCATCCATGTTCGGCATGTTCCAGTCAGAAATAACAAAACCGAATCCCCCAGCCTGCAGCTTGTTCAGCGCATCCACGCCGTCTTCCGCCTCTTCAACATTGTTGAATCCCAGCTCTTTAAGCAGGTTACGCACGATGCGACGCATGGTGGAAAAGTCATCCACAACCAAAAACTTAAGCTCTTTATCCGCCATAAAAATAAACTCCTGATTCAAATACGTATTGCCTGTCCGGCACTAATTTTCACCAGCATTTGCTGGCTCACCTGGCTAAGATCGACCACTTCGCTTACGCCACCCATATTGATGGCCTCGCGCGGCATGCCGAACACCACACAACTTGCTTCGTTTTGCGCAATGGTCCAGGCTCCCGCCTGATTCATCGCTAACATTCCGGCTGCGCCATCGTTGCCCATACCGGTCAGGATCACCCCGACAGCATTGCGCCCCGCATGTTTCGCCACCGAATGGAACAGCACATCCACTGAGGGCCGATGCCGATTAACCGGCGGACCGTCATGAATTTTGATTTGATAGTTCGCGCCACTGCGCGCCAGTTCCATATGCTTGTCGCCCGGCGCGATATACGCATGCCCCGGGAGTACGCGCTCTCCGTCTTCTGCCTCTTTCACGGTTATCTGGCACAGTTTGTTCAGACGTTCGGCGAACGAACGGGTAAACCCTGGCGGCATATGCTGGGTAATAAGAATACCGGGACTTGAAAGCGGCAATGGCTGGAGTACATGGCGAATTGCCTCTGTTCCTCCGGTTGACGCCCCAATCACCAGCAGCTTTTCCGAACTGAGTAACGGCCCTGCTTTCAAGGTCGTCGGTGCCGCCATGGGCTTATGGGCTGCCAGTTTTGCGCGCGATGCGGTGCGGATCTTTTCAGCAATCATCTCGCTATACGCCAGCATCCCTTCGCGGATCCCCAGTTGCGGTTTGGTGACAAAATCAATCGCCCCCAGTTCCAAGGCCCGCAGCGTGACCTCTGAACCTTTGCCGGTCAGTGAAGAAACCATCACCACAGGCATTGGACGCAGGCGCATCAACTTCTCCAGGAAGTCGAGGCCGTCCATGCGCGGCATTTCCACGTCCAGCGTCAGGACGTCG
Organism: Citrobacter sp. B72; assembly: GCF_016894305.1. Lineage (NCBI taxonomy): Bacteria > Pseudomonadati > Pseudomonadota > Gammaproteobacteria > Enterobacterales > Enterobacteriaceae > Citrobacter > Citrobacter sp. B72. Next base: position 2,074,426 of record NZ_CP069801.1, on the reverse strand, counting down.
GGATTGTATTTTTTGATTAAATCCCGGGCGACCAACGGATCCGGCGCCGTCGCCACCATTTCCATATCACTGTGACTGTTAATAATTTCGGTCATGATTTGACGCATCAATGCAGAATCATCTACCGACAACACCCTGATTTTACTCATGCTTTATCCTTACCTGGCGCATGCGCATACACGGTCTGTCCACGCAGGCTAAACTCGCGCACAAGGTTGCTAAAGTTTTCTGAATGACCTGCAAACAGCAGCCCGTCAGGTTTAAGAAGTGGAACAAAACGGTGCAAAATGTCCTGTTGTGTCGTTTTATCGAAATAGATCATCACGTTACGACAAAATATGGCGTCGAACGGTCCGGGCACGTTGTACTGCTTATCCAGTAAGTTCACGCTGGAAAATTCAACATGACCTGCCAGTTCCTGCCTTACGCGTACCAGTCCTTCATGCGGCCCGGTGCCGCGCATGAAATAACGCTGCAACTGCTGGGGTGACAGCGTCTTTAGCTCATCAAGGCGGTAAATGCCGTTTCTGGCCTTTTCCAGCACTTCGGTATCAATGTCGCTGGCAAAAACGCGCCAGCGGCCCGGTGCCATACCTAAGGTATCGGCAAGCGTAATCGCAATGCTGTAGGGTTCTTCTCCGGTTGACGCCGCCGCGCTCCAGACGCGGTATTCACCGCTGCGCCGACGAGCGTGATCTGACAGCACCGGAAAATGATGCCCTTCGCGAAAAAACGCGGTCAGGTTGGTAGTCAGGGAGTTAATAAAAGCCTGCCACTCAGCACTGTTCTGGTTAGCTTCCAGCATGCTGAGATAGCGACCAAAGTCATCCAGCCCCAGGGTACGCAGTCGACGAACCAGGCGGTTATAAACCATGTCCCGCTTATGGTCGGCCAGTACGATCCCCGCACGCTGGTAGATTAATTGACATATCCGACGAAAATGCGCGTCAGACAGCGCGAGGCGCTGTGTCATCTGTAACAATAATGACGTTTGCCCGGAGGGCAGAGATGATGTCATAGCGCCTTCTCAATCACATTCAGGATACAACGGGCGCAACCTGAGGCTGCGCCAACTCTTGTTTTGCTACGGTTTGCTCTTCAAGTTTAAAAAATGCGACACAAGCAGAAAGATGATCGGCCTGCGTCGCAAGTTGTCCGGCGGCGGATGCGGCTTCTTCTACCAGACCGGCGTTTTGCTGCGTCACGGAGTCCATCTGGCTGACGGCCTGCGCCACCTGCTCAATGCCTCTGCGCTGTTCATCGGATGCCGAGGCAATCTCGCCCATGATGTCGTTAACCCGGGTCACCGAACTGACAATTTCCGTCATAGTGCGCGACGCCATATCCACCAGCTGCGAGCCCTGATGCACCCGGGTGACAGATTCCTCAATCAGTCCCTTAATTTCTTTCGCCGCCTGTGCGCTACGGCTTGCCAGATTGCGCACCTCACCAGCGACGACGGCAAAACCACGCCCTTGCTCCCCCGCCCTGGCAGCTTCTACCGCGGCATTCAACGCCAGGATATTGGTCTGGAAGGCAATGCTGTCAATCACGCCGATGATGTCGCCGATTTTCTGCGAGCTGGCAGAAATCTCATGCATGGTGCTGGCGACCCGGGACGTCTGCTCGCCACCTTTATGCGCTGTGTCTGCCGCACTTTTGGCGATTCCTGACGCCTGGCGCGCATTATCAGCGTTCTGGCCGACGGTGGCGGTCAGTTGCTCCATGCTGGCCGCCGTTTGCGCCAACGCGGCCGCCTGCTGTTCGGTTCGCGAAGATAAATCGTTATTGCCCATCGCAATTTCTGAAATACCGCTATGCATGGCTGAGCTGCCCTGACGAACGTCACTTACCGTTTCGCGTAACGCCTTTTGCATCTTCTGCAGGCTGGCAAAAATGGCCGAGATCTCATTGCGCCCATAAACCGCTACCGGTCGTGCCAGGTTCCCCGCGGCAATACTGTCGAAATGGCTGCCAATAATCGCCAGCGGCTGAACGATCATCTTGCGCGACCAGAACAGCGCACCGCTGGTGAGCAGTGCCGCCAGTACCACCATGGTGGCGAAAATCACCCCCGACATATGGTAATTACGCTGACTCTGCTCTCCCGCCGTTTGCAACACGCTGTCGATGTTGCTCTGCCACGCATTCACATTCGCATCAAAAGCATCTTGAGCCGCCTGCACCGGCGCGGTCAGAAAATCTGACAACTGATTATTTTCAAGCCAGGTGGCCTGATGCGCGAGAGCGCTGTGCCACTGGCTGAAACTATTCTCCGTTGCGCCAAACAGCGCCTTGCCTTGCTCCGTCGAATCCGACGTCGCCATAAAGCGTTTAAACATCAATTCAGACTGCGCCAGGCTATCGCGCGCGAGGGTCATCAGCGTTTTGATGTCCTCTGGCGGATAGCTCAGGGCGGTCAGCGTCCCTGCCTTATTAAGGGCCGTACTGGCCTGTAATAACACAGCGCGGGTTTGGGCCAGCGCAGCGCGTTGCTGATTACTCCGTTCGACCTGATTCAGGTTCTGAAAACCGTCCCGAAATGCCCAGAAGGACAAGCCATTACTGCCAATCTGCAAAACACCGCAGAGGATTAAAATCAAAAACAGCGTGGTCGAAATTCGAATACGATTAAACATCAACGCTCCCATTGGGCGGCACTGGCCGCGGTTTAACTATCAGTCAAAATGTTTCCCAATTCGTATCTTGTTCAATGCTCTGGCGCGGATAGGATGCGCTCGGGGCTGCTGGTAATCGTGTATCGCGTGGTTTTGTCGAGGCCGGACGTGACGCAAGACGGAAAGTCGATACCGACTGCGTTAAGCGACTGGCCTGTTCTTCAAGAGCGGCCGCTGCGGCAGCTGACTCCTGTACCAAAGAGGCGTTCTGCTGCGTAACGCGATCCATTTCAGAGACCGCGAGCGCAACCTGATCAATCCCCCGGCTTTGCTCATCAGATGCCGAGGCAATCTCGCCCATAATGTCGGTCACCCGCGTCACGGCATTGACGATGTCGTTCATTGTTTCGCCGGCGCTTTCTACCAGTACGGAACCGGTATCAACCCGGGAAACGGAATCTTCAATTAATGCTTTGATCTCTTTCGCCGCCTGCGCACTGCGGCTTGCCAGATTACGCACTTCACCCGCCACCACGGCAAAGCCGCGGCCTTGCTCACCGGCGCGTGCTGCTTCAACTGCCGCGTTCAGTGCGAGAATGTTGGTCTGAAAGGCAATGCCATCGATGACGCTGATGATGTCTGCGATTTTCTTCGAGCTATCGGCGATTTCGTGCATGGTGTTCACCACGCTATCAACCACTTTGCCGCCATGCTGCGCGGTATCGGACGCGCTTTTCGCCAGTTGCGAGGCCTGACGCGCGTTGTCCGCGTTTTGCTTCACGGTTGCGGTCAGCTGTTCCATGCTGGCAGCGGTCTCTTCCAGTGCAGACGCCTGCTGTTCCGTACGAGATGAAAGGTCAGTGTTTCCGCTGGCAATTTCGCTGGTACCGGAATAAATCGCATCAGAGCCTTCACGCACCAGAGTGACGGTTTCCGTCAGCGAGCGCTGCATATGATCAACCGTACTGGCCAGCTCGCCGATTTCGTTACGGCCACTAACGGCGAGAGTTGCGGTCAGGTTACCGCTGGCGATTTCCCGGATATGGGCAATGACACGGGACAGAGGATTAAGCAGGGTATGACGGATGCCATACCAGACCACCACCAGAATCAGCACCAGCACCACGGCCAGCACGCCAAGCTGCCATTGGGCGAAATGGTAATCCCGTGCGCTTTGATCAAATGCCTGGACGTAAAGCTTTTCGCTAACGCTGGCGTACTTGCCCAGCGCCTCGCCGAGCGCGTTTTGCATTCCCTGCGTAGGCTGCGCGAAGTAGGCGTCCATATTGCCGCTTTCCAGAAACTGAACCAGTTCTGCCAGGGCCGCATGGTACTGCTGATATTTTTCCTCAACGTTGCCGCTGGCTTCTGCCATTTCCGGCAACGGTGTGATGTTTTTAAATTTTGCGTAATGCGTTTCAGCCTGCGCCAGCGATGCTTTCGCATTCTTCAGCAGATCGTTTTTGGCGCTGCTTTGCTGGTTAGACGCATCCATCATCATGCGCGCAGAAGAACGGCTTAAATTGATTCGTGTCTGCAGCATCAGATCCCATGTTGAGGTGAGTTCACTTTGCTGCTGTCGAAGATCGTTAGAAATAACAAAACTTTGCTGATTCTGCTGCAATGAAGAAAACAACAGACCACCGGAAACAAGCTGTAGCAGTGCGAAAACCCCCAGCACCATCATCAGCATTGTGACAACGCGGATACGGTTAAACATAAGGCACCTTCCTGAAAACGAGTTATCAACGTTATCGGCACTCGCTGAGATAACTTTACGTTTGCGAAAAGGAAATCCTGAAGGGATGTGAAGCCTGGCGAGGGGAAGATAAAACGGGTGCGCAGCAACCACAAATCATTCACATAAAAACACCATAATTATCATGTAAATAACATTTATTTTTATCGGTGAGCACGGTCAGAATGGCCGAAATACGCATTTTTATGTGATTGAGATCACACATACGCATCGCAAATACCACAACAAAATGGATAAAAAATTAAAAAAAGTTGTATCCGCTTACGCTTTAATCCAATTTATATGATGAATACCTCGTTACCACTTAATAAGTATAAAAAATGAGTAACCGATCAATAAATGTTAAATCCTTACTGAGGGCTTTTTAGTGGCAAATGCAAACAAACTCACGTTGTTTATCGTGATCTTCATGCTGGCGGGGATCCTGTCGGGTGCGGTGATCCACTCTTATGCCTCCCCCGGCGTCGTGACCGCCTGGGCCGATAACATTACGCTTCTTACCGACATCTTTTTACGCCTGATTAAAATGGTGATCGCGCCTTTAGTATTCAGCACCCTGACCGTTGGTATTATGCGCCTGGGAGAAACGTCCACCATCGGTCGTGTGGGCGGCAAAGCGATGATCTGGTTTATCAGCTCTTCTATACTGTCTATCCTGGTCGGTCTGTTTGTGGTTTCCCTTGAGCAACCCGGCAGCGGGTTGAACCTGGCGATCCCGCTGGAAGCCACCGACACCGGCCTGGCCGTAGGCGGCATGAGCCTGAAAGGTTTTCTGACGCATACCATTCCAACCAGCATCGCCGAAGCGATGGCTAACAATGAGATCCTGCAAATTGTGGTGTTCTCAATGTTCTTCGGTATTGGCGGCGCATCCCTTGGTGAGAAATTCAACGCCCCGCTGGTTGCGGCGCTGGATGTGGTTTCCCATATTATGCTCAAAGTGACCGGCTACGTGATGTACGTTGCGCCGCTGGCAATTTTTGCCGCCATCTCCTCTGTTATCTCTACCCAGGGTTTGGGGATTCTGCTCAACTATGCCTCGTTCATCGGCGGCTACTATGTGGCTATTTTGCTGACCTGCCTGGTTCTGCTGGCTGTGGGTTATGTGATGCTAAAAAAAGAGGTATTCCGCCTGGTGAGCATGCTGAAAGACCCGGTTCTGGTCGCCTTCACCACCAGCAGTTCCGAAGCTGCTTATCCGAAAACGCTGGAGCAATTAACTAAATTTGGCTGCTCACCCAACATCGTGTCATTCGTGCTGCCTATCGGTTATTCGTTTAACCTGGTCGGTTCCATGGTCTATTGTTCATTTGCCTCCATGTTTATCGCGCAGGCCTATAATATTCACCTCTCCTTCGCAGAAATCACCGTCCTGATGCTGACGCTGATGCTGGCGTCCAAAGGGATTGCCGGTGTGCCGCGTTCAGCACTGGTAGTGCTGGCTGCAACCATCCCGAGCTTTAACATTCCGGTCGCCGGGATCCTGTTGCTGATGGGAATTGACCACTTCCTGGATATGGGACGTTCAGCAATCAACGTATTAGGTAACGGGATTGCAACGGCGATGCTGGCGCAGGATGAAGGTTTACTGGAAGAAGAACCGGAGCTGGTTGAGCGGGAAGCGTAAGAGGGAAATCTGCCGGATGCGCTACGCTAATCCGGCCTGCAACAGCAATCATTGTAGGCCGGATGAGTTATGGCGATTATGCGACGTGGGAAGCGGCAATATCCAGCAGCGCCATTTCTTCGCTGTTCAGCAGCTTCTCAATGTTGACCAGAATCAGCATCCGGTCACCCAGCGCACCCAATCCCGTCAAATATTCCGTCGACAGCGTGACCGCAAACTCCGGTGCCGGACGGATTTGATCCGTTGTCAGCGACAGCACATCCGAGACGCCATCTACCACAATTCCAACCACCCGCTGACCCAGATTCAGCACAATCACCACTGTGTTTTCGTTGTAATCCACATCGCTCTGGCTAAATTTCACGCGCAGGTCGACGATAGGCACAATCACACCACGCAGGTTTGTGACGCCTTTGATAAACGCAGGCGTGTTAGCGATGCGCGTCACCTGATCATAACCACGGATTTCCTGCACTTTCAGGATATCGATACCGTACTCTTCATCCCCCAGCGTAAACACGAGGAATTCCTGACCTGACGGTTCGCCGGCCAGTTTAGTTACATTACTCATACCGGTCATATTATTCCCTTCTCACTCAATCAGGCGGCTGTGATCGCCACACGTTGTTCGCGGTTTAACCCCTGCAATGCAGAGACATCGACAATCAGCGCGACGCTGCCGTCGCCGAGGATCGTTGCAGCAGAAATACCTGGCACTTTGCGGTAGTTGCTTTCCAGGTTTTTGACCACCACCTGGTGTTGACCAATTAACTGATCCACCAGCAGCGCATAGCGACGCCCTGCACTTTGTAAAATGACCACTATGCCCTGAGTCGCTTCAGTTTTAGCGCCTTCAACCTCAAAGACTTTCCACAACTCAACCAGTGGTAAATATTCGCCACGCACTTCCAGAACGCGCTCTCCTCCGGCCAGCGGATGGAGATCTTCTTCGCGCGGTTGCAGCGATTCCATAACGGCATTCAGTGGCAGAATGAAGACCTCATCGGCCACACGCACGGACATCCCGTCGAGGATCGCCAGCGTCAGCGGCAGCAGAATGCGAATAGTGGTCCCCTGTCCCTGTTTAGACTGGATCTCAACATGGCCGCCCATCTCCTGGATATTTCGCTTCACCACATCCATACCCACGCCGCGTCCGGAAACATCCGTTACCTGTTCGGCGGTCGAAAAGCCTGGCGCGAAGATCAACATACCCACTTCGTCATCGCTCATGTTTTCGTGGATCGGCATGCCCTGAGAGACAGCTTTAGCCAGGATACGTTCGCGGTTCAGGCCAGCGCCATCATCGGTCACTTCAATACAAATATTCCCGCCCTGATGCTCCGCGGAAAGCGTCAGATTACCGATAGGGCTTTTGCCGGATTCAAGGCGTTTTTCCGGCAATTCGATACCATGGTCGAGGCTGTTACGCACCAGGTGCGTCAACGGATCGATGATGCGTTCAATCAGGCTCTTATCGAGTTCGGTTGAACTACCTACCTGCGTCAGCTCGACCTGTTTACCCAGCTTACCGGCCAGATCGCGCACCAGACGAGGGAAACGGCTGAACACGTACTCCATTGGCATCATACGAATCGACATCACCGACTCTTGCAAATCTCGGGCGTTACGTTGTAACTGACCCATACTGGTGATGAGATCGCCATGATTGACAGGATCCAGTTCGTTAGAGCGCTGGGCCAGCATCGACTGCGTGATCACCAACTCGCCAACCAGGTTAATAAGCTGATCAACCTTTTCTACCGCTACGCGGATACTGGTCGACTCGCTGGCGCGGGCGGGTTTTTCACGTTCCGCGCGGCTATGTGGTGCTTCACTGGCGGTAGCTTTCACCGCAGGTGCCACAGCAACCGGCTGCGGCTCAGTGACAACTGCTACCTCTTCAGCTTCAGCTGCCACAGGCGCTGCGCTGACGGTTTCGAATTCAATTTGGTCAGCTTCAATGACAAAGCAAAGCACCGCGATGATGTCATCTTCTGCGAGGTTGCCATCAAGCGTTGCTGATAGCGTGTCGCTTCCTTTTACCACATCGGTTAAGGTCGCCAGATTCCCCAGTTCCTCTTCCAGTAAATCCACTTCGCTGGCTTTCAGGCGCGAGAGAGTAATGCGTTTTTTGCTCTCTTCACTGGCGGGTTCAGGCTTTGCAACCGCCTCTTCCTGCATCGCGGCGCTGTCAACAACGCTAAGTTTTGCTGAGTTGACAACTGCCGGTGCGGTTTCACCTTTCGCTTCGAGCGCTAACTGCCGTAACGCCTGGCAGATGTACTCAAAACTGTCGGCATCAGGCTCCACTGAGCTTTTATAGGCGTCGAGCTGTTCCTGCATAATATCTTTCGTTTCCAAAAACAGGTTGATAATGTCGGCATTGAGCTGCATCTCGCCACGCCGCGCTTCATCCAGCAGGTTTTCCATCAGATGGGTCGTTTCCTGCAAAATGGTAAAGCCGAAGGTGCCCGCCCCGCCTTTAATCGAGTGCGCTGCACGAAAAATGGCATTCAGCTGTTCGGAATCCGGGGCTTCAGGAACCAAATCAAGCAGGTGTTGCTCCATATCAGCCAACAGTTCGTCAGCTTCATCAAAAAATGTCTGATAAAAATCGCTAATATCCATGCTCACGCTATCACCTCGGATTGGCTGGTGGCGATGTGGGAACGCTTACCGGCGGGAGTTCCGCTGGCCGTTGTAAGACACTTACCGGCTCATTCTGGCTTTCAGCGTTTTCATGCAAAATGGCCTCTTCTGCCTGCTTATTGAGAACCAGCAGGCTAATACGGCGGTTGATAGCGTCTTCAGGACCGCGATCGCTCAGACGCATCGTGGCGGCCATACCTACCACACGTAATACTTTTCCATCATCCAGACCGCCGCTAACCAGCTCGCGACGCGATGCATTTGCGCGATCGGCAGACAATTCCCAGTTGCTGTACCCTTTCTCACCATTCGCGTAAGGGTAATCATCCGTGTGACCGGAAAGGCTGATCCGGTTAGGGATCCCGTTGAGCACTGGAGCAATCGCGCGCAGGATATCGCGCATGTAGGGCTCAACTTCAGCGCTACCGGTCTTAAACATCGGTCGATTCTGACTGTCGATAATCTGTATCCGCAGCCCTTCCTGAACTAAATCAATCTTTAAATGCGGACGCAGCGCCCGCAGTTTGGGATCGGATTCAATCAGTTGATCGAGATCGCCGCGAAGTTTGCTCAAGCGGCTCTGTTCCATACGTTTTCTCAGGTCATCAATATTCGGCTGCTTGTTCACCTCGCCCTGCTGCTGGGTGTAATCATCCCCGCCGCCTGGAATCGGGCTTTGGCTATTCGAAATACGATTTCCCCCGGTCACTGCGGTGGCCAACGGTGTACGGAAATATTCGGCAATCTGGATCAATTCTTTAGGGCTGGAAATAGAAATGAGCCACATCACCAGAAAGAAGGCCATCATTGCGGTCATAAAATCGGCGTAGGCGATTTTCCACGAGCCGTGCGCCCCACCACCGTGATTCTTATGTTTGCGTCGCTTTACAACGATAATGGGATGGGCCTGATTTTTCATGCGTCCTCGGTCGTCTGTTGCGCAGTTGGATTTCTCACCGCACGAACATGTTCTTCCAGTTCGATAAACGAAGGACGTTCGCTGGAGTACAGTGTCTTACGACCAAATTCAACGGCAATCGGCGGCGCGTAACCATTCAGATTGGAGAGCAGCGTTATCTTCACGCACTGCATCATTTTGGTTGTTTCAGCGCTTTTCTGTCGCAGAACGCTGGCAAGCGGAGAAATAAATCCATAGGCCAGCAAAATACCGAGGAATGTTCCCACCATCGCATGCGCAATCAACGCACCCAGCTCAGCTGCCGGGCGGTCGGCAGAAGCCAGCGCATGCACAACACCCATAACGGCCGCGACGATCCCGAATGCCGGTAGCGAGTCGCCAACCATCGCCAGGCTATTCGCCGGAACTTCGGCTTCGCTCTCATGAGTCTCAATTTCTTCGTCCATCAGCGCTTCAATCTCAAACGTATTCATGTTACCGCTGATGATCAGTCGCAGATAATCGACAATAAAATCAAGCATCACGGCATCCGCAAGAATGCGCGGATAGCTGGCGAAGATTTCACTTTCTTTTGGGTTTTCGATGTCGCGTTCAAGCGAGAACATGCCCTGTTGACGTGACTTGGCCATCAGGCGATACAAGAGCGCCAGCAGATCCATATACATCGCTTTGGTGTATTTCGAACGACGGAAAAGCAACGGGATCGCTTTCATCGTCCCTTTGATGGCTTTCCCGTTATTGCCGACGATGAATGCCCCAATACCCGCACCACCGATAATCACCAGCTCAGCCGGTTGATAGAGTGCCCCAAGGTGTCCGCCGGTCATCATGTAACCGCCGAAAACTGTACCAATAACAACCAGGTAACCTAATAAGATAAGCACGACATCATCCTTTCGCAATTGACTATGACATGATGCGCAGTCGGGCAATTAACGTAAGGTCAGGACAAAAAAAAGCAGCGGTAATTGCTTACCGCTGCTGGAGTGTTCATCCACACCGTATCAGTTAAACAGCCTGTTCGATCTGTTCATCCAGCAGTTGTGGAATAATATCGGCAGCATTCTGGGAAAGTTTACGTCTTTTTACGGCCCGTGATGGCGGTTGGCATAAACTACAGGCAAAGCTGCCTGCGGGTTGGTGTGCGTGGGTGATAAAATTCCCACCGCAGCAATTGCATTGGGACAACTCCAGCAATCCGCTGTCGACAAATCGCACCAGCGTCCACGCGCGGGTTAACGCCAACAATGGCCCTTCTTCAGGCTGCGGACACTGCTCAAGATATAACCGATACGCCTTGATCACGGCATCCACGCCGCTACAGAGACCCGTTTTGAGCAGGAATTGCCATGCATTGCAAAACATCGACGCATGAATATTTTGTTCCCACGTCATAAACCAGTCGGTGGAAAACGGGAGCATCCCTTTTGGCGGAGGACTACCGCGTAATTCTTTGTACAGCTTGATTAATCGACCACGGCTTAATTGCGTTTCGCTTTCCAGCATTTGCAAACGGGCGCCCAATGTGATTAATTCCATTGCTAACTGGATATCACGCGCTTCCTGAACAATGCTTTTTTCGCTCATCATCAAGCCCTTTTCTTACGTGCTGCATCATCGATGTCGCTTAACAGGCGTGTTGAAAGCATGATACCAGTATGAATTTGCTGAAGATCGTCAACGCGGGAGTCTTGCGTCAGGCGAGTAACAGTCTGGTGATCGTCGAAACGGAAATGACATACCAGTTGGTTTGTTTCGGCCAGTTTGACCATTTGAGGAAGTGTTAATGTTGCCAACGTGTCCGCCATTTCCTCGCTGATACCAAGGCGAAACATCGCAGATGCTTTGTCCTGAACGATCAAACGCTGTGCAAGCAATAAATATGACAAATTGATGTCATAGATGTGTTTCAGCAACTCGGATGTATGCATTATTTGCATCCATAATAACCAACATTGTTTTCATGCGGTAAAACCGCACCCCGTGATGTCGCCGGGAAGGCCCGGTAAAAAAAAGCAAAAGGTCAAATACATAGCAGCGTGACGACACTTACGCGTTGTCTAAACATTCCCTTTTAAGAAGGCAGCGTCCCTTACAAGCTCACATCAATTCTTACAAATGTCTAAGATTTTTCCTAATTCGACGCAACTCTACCCGCCGTCAGTTACACATACAACGGAGGTATGCTGCGAATTTAAAGAATATGTGATCAAGATCACATAAACCAGCCAAACACTTAACATAAATCCATCAGCGCAGCTTTTACTTTGCTTATTTTTTAATCCGCAATCATCTATTTCAATTCCTGATGTACGAATATTCTTGCAATAAAACCGAATAGTATTTTGTTCACATCCGTTAATATCACGCCGTGAAATAGCGAGCTGGATCACATATTTAACTCAAAAAACTTTTTTAATTAAATTCTTTAGAAACAATAAGTTAAATATTTAGAGTGATTAATTAATACCGCGATGTGACGACCTTGCAAATGTTAATATATGTTTAATTTTTATTAACACATTGTTTTCATTAGCGGTGGGTTTCACTTAAGTAACCTGAACATATCTGCAACTAATATGAATCGATTATTCTATTTATAAGAATAATTAATGAATAATCATGATGACATTCACACTATCGAGGCGGGAAACGTTGCAGTATGGGGTAAGCTGAGTAAAGCTGAAAAGCCCTCTCATAATTCTTGAAAAAAAGGAGCGAGTTATGAGCTATTCGCACATTCTTGTTGCTGTTGCCGCCACCCCTGAAAGTCAGCAGTTGTTAGACAAGGCGGTTTCTATCGCTCGCCCTGTCAACGCCCGAATTAGCCTGATTACGCTGGTCTCAGACCCCGAACTGTATAACCAGTTTGCTGCCCCCATGCTGGAAGACCTGCGTGAAGTGATGCAGGAAGAGACTCAGGATTTTATCGACAAACTTAGCAAAGAAGCAGAATACCCCATTGAGCATACCTTTATTACCTATGGGGCTCTGAATGAACATATCCTGGATGTGTGCCGCAAACACGCCATTGATCTGGTCATTTACGGCAACCATAACCACAGTTTTTTTTCGCGCGCTTCCTGTTCAGCGAAAAGCGTGATTCATACCAGCCAGGTGGACGTTCTTCTGGTTCCGCTAGCTGGAGATTAATCCACAGTGCCACGACTTCATGCGAGTTTAGAACAGGAAGAGATATTGTCTGGCAGTTGGCATTGACTCCGACGCGGCGTGACCGTTTTAAGATCGCAAATGAACGTCGCCTGCCAGTTGTCGATATCGTTTTTAACGATAGTCTCAAGCATTTCAGCGTGGCGCGAGATACGTTCGGTAAGTGGCATCGTCAGCGCCTGGTTTAATGCGCCTGCCACTTCATCCCGGTCATAAGGATTAACAATAAGCGCGGAGGTTAGCTCGTTCGCCGCCCCGGCAAATTGCGATAAAACCAGCACGCCAGGGTTAGCAGGATCCTGTGCGGCCACAAACTCTTTCGCCACCAGGTTCATACCATCGCGCAACGGGGTCACCAACCCTACATCAGAGTAGCGGAAGATCTTCATCAGCAATTTACGATCAAAATACTGGTTCAGATAGTAAAGCGGCGTCCAGCCCAGTTGCCCATATTTGCCGTTGATTCGCCCAGCCTCTGTTTCCAGTTGGTGGCGAATATCCTGATAGGCCTGCACCTCTTCACGCGAGGTCGGTGCTATCTGCGTATAGCGAATTTTACCGTGGTGCTGCGGATAATGTTCCAGTAAGGCCTCATAGGCCTGAAAGCGCTCCGGCAAGCCTTTGGAGTAATCCAGACGCTCCACGGAGAAAATATTCTGCACATTTTTAAGCTCCGCTTTTAGCTGTGCCAATTTTGGTGGCAGCGGACCGGACGCCTGTCGAGCAATCTCATCCGGTTCAATACCGATGGGATAAACCTGAGTGCGAAACGCTTTTCCCCATGCCAGGTGCTGCTTATCTTTATGCGTGGACACCCGAGTCTGGGCTGCGAGACAGTCCAGAAAAGCCTGACGATCGTTTTCGGTCTGGAAACCAAGCAAATCAAAATCACACATTTGTTCAAGCAGCGCTAGATGTGGCGGGAGCGCATTAAAAATTTCCGGCGTCGGAAAAGGAATATGCAGGAAAAAACCGATGCGATTGCGCACGCCGCGCTTACGTAGCTCGCAGGCAAACGGCAACAGATGGTAATCATGAACCCAAATAATGTCGTCATCGCCAAGCAACGGCAGAAGTTTATCTACCAGTAAGGCATTAACCCGTTGGTAACCTTCCCAGGCAGAGCGCTGAAACTGAACTAAATCCAATCGATAGTGAAACGCGGGCCATAAAACCGCATTTGAAAACTGGCAGTAATACTCTTCGTAATCTTGCTCACTCAAATTAAACGAGGCCCAGGTGATATTGCCACGGGTGACCTTTTTTAACGGTTTATCCTCATTACCTGTATCACCACTCCAGCCAAACCATAAACCACCAGCAGCTTTTAACGCGCCCAGTACACCGACCGCGAGCCCACCCGCGCTCCCTTTGTCATCTGGTGAGGCGATACGATTAGATACTACGACTAAACGACTCATAGCCACCTCTTCTGTTATTCGTTGCTTTCGGTTCTTGCTGCGAAGAGTTATTTTTCTCCAGCCAGTGCCAGACATCCCTGACACCATCCAGACGCCATGTTGCCTGCGTCGGCCCGCTCCCTACCTTTACAGAAATACCGCCAGCGCGGTTAACTACAGCAAACCCTGTTTCATCTGTCAGATCATCACCGAAAAACACAGGGATCCGGCCAGCAAAAGGCGCTTCCTGCATAAATGCAGCTATCGCGTCGCCTTTATTACTGCCCTTAGGCTTTATTTCCACGACACATTTTCCGTGCTGCAGAGCAAGCTGCGGCCATCTGCGCGTGATGCGTTCAGCCAGCGTAACCAGCGCCGCTTCGTGTTCGGGTGCCTGGCGATAATGCAACGCGAAGGCCATGCCTTTGGTTTCAAGTGTTGTCCCCGGTAACGTCACCAACGCTGCGTGTAATAACGCCCCGGCTTCACGTTCGATACCTTCAGGCAGGTTTACTATGTGCGTTTGACCATTGATGTCACGGCGTTCTGCCCCATGCACTCCGGCAAGCGGAAAACGAAACGGAGTAGTGAGTGCGTCAAGCTCAACCATTGAGCGCCCTGAAATCAATGCCAGCGCATCCGCATTCTGCGTCGCTAACCGATGTAGACATTGCAGGATTGTCTTCGGGACAACGACCTGGTCGGGAAAAGGTTTAATCTCAGCAAGTGTCCCATCGAGATCAAAAAAGTAAGCACAGTTTGCAGATTGTTCAGGGGGTAAAGTCAGTGATGCTGTCACCCGGTTATCCTCCTCATCATGGTCAGAACGCCACGCGGATCGCGGCATATAGATGATGTATGACGGATATAAGTATAGACAGTGTGACCATGCTCGCCATTTGAAAAAACAATCGCCAGCCGGGTAGCGGCTGGCGATGGGCAGAAGCTAGACTAAAAAGTTAGGGTTTAAATCATCAAACGGTACGCTTCGCTTTTTGCTTGTAACGGTCGAAGATCACCGCCGCCAGCAGGATGAGGCCACGTACCACATACTGCGCGAACGGAGAGATATTCAGCAGGTTCATCGCATTCTCAACCGTCCCCAGGATCAACACCCCGGCCACCACATATGAGATTTTTCCGATGCCGCCTTTAAGCGAAACGCCCCCTAACACGCAGGCCGAAATAACGATCAACTCATAACCGATTGAGGTCATTGGCTGGCCGCTGGTCATACGCGATGCGAGGATAATCCCGGCAATGGCGGATACCAGACCGGAAAGAATAAAGATAATAATCTTGGTACGAACAACCGGAACCCCAGCCAGGCGCGCCGCCTCTTCATTGCCCCCAATGGCCAGTGTATTACGCCCAAACGTGGTTTTGTTCAGCAGTAAGCCAAAGACAATGAAACAAACGACCGTGATCCAGATAGGCGCCGGCAGACCAAACCAGTTAGCATAGCCGAGTGTGAAGAAACGCTCGTCTTCAATCCCGACTGCCTTACCGTCGGAGATAATATAGGCCAGACCACGTACAATCTGCATTGTCGCAAGAGTAGTGATCAGGGCGTTAATTTTTAACCGCGCAATCACGAACCCATTGACCAGGCCACACAGAATACCGAGTAGCAGCCCGGCAGCCACGCCAATCCACAGACTTTCGGTCATGTTAATGACTACGGCAGTGGTTACACCAGCACAGGCAATTACAGACGCGACAGACAGGTCGAAATCACCGGATGCCAGGCAAAACAGCATCCCGCAGGCAACCATACCCGACATCGATACCGCCAGCCCTAACCCCTTCATGTTGATGAAAGTCGCAAAGTTTGGCACAAAGAGGGAACAAACCAGGAACAGCACGGCGAACACCACCAGCATGCCGTATTGATCCCAAATGCGGCCCAGATTTAGCGCCGACTTCGCTGCGCCAGAACCCGATGTAGAAACGGAAGACATCATACTCTCCTTATTCAGGCTACAGCCTGGCTGACTTTAGGCATAGCAAGGCTCAACGCCTGGCGCTCATCCGCCTGTTCATGAAGTAACTCACCGGCAATTTCGCCTTCTCTCATCACCACAATACGGTCGGCAACACCGAGTACTTCTGGCAGGTCACTGGAAGCAAACAATACGGCCACACCGCGCGCTGCGAGGGCATAAATCACGTTGTAAATTTCATGCTTGGCGCCCACATCAATGCCGCGTGTAGGCTCATCCAACAAAATCACTTTCATCTCTTCCGATAACCAACGGCCGAGAATAGCCTTCTGTTGATTACCCCCGGAGAGATTCATGATCAGTTGCTCTGCTCCCGGCGTTTTGATGTTGAGTGAACGAATATGGTGATCGGCATTGGTCTCTTCCCAGCCGTTGTTGATCACGCATCCCCCCAAAACATGCTTACGCCGTGCACTAATGTTGATGTTGTTGCGCACTGAATGGACCGGAATAATCCCTTCGGCTTTACGATCCTCCGGGCACAGCATCATCCCCGCTTCAATGGCATGGCTTGGTTTACGGATATCGATAGGCTGTTCATCAATAAATACCTGGCCCGCCGTGATACGCGTACCGCCGAACAGCCCTTTCATTAATTCGCTACGTCCGGCCCCCACCAGGCCAAACAGCCCGACAATTTCACCGCTTCGCACGGATAAGCTGATTGGCGTACGCACGCCTGGAGCTTTGACTTCATGCAGCCGCAGACGCTCTGTGCCATACGGTCTGGATTTCCAGCCATAGATATCCCCGAGGTCGCGCCCGACCATCGCCTGCACCAGCGCATCGTGATCGACCAGCTGCATGTCCGTGAAAGTTTTGACGTAATGACCATCTTTAAACACGGTGATGGCATCGCTGAGAGCAAAAATCTCCTCCATACGGTGCGAAACGTACAGAATGATGCGTCCTTCGTTGCGCAGCTCACGGATAACGCGAAACAGATTCTCAATCTCGCGAGCTGACAGGGAGCTGGTTGGTTCATCAAAGGCGATAATTTTGGCGTTTCGCGCCAGCGCTTTTGCAATCTCCACCATCTGCCACTGGCCAATGGAGAGGTATTTCAGTGGGGTATCGGGATCGATATCCATCCCCAGATGCTTCAGCTGGATTCCTGCTTCATAGTTCAGCAGCGAGCGGTTCACAATCCCGCCTTTGTGCGGTAACTGCCCTAAATAAATATTCTCGGCAACGGTCATTTCCGGGACGAGATGCAGTTCCTGATAAATAATGGCGACACCGGCGTTGAGTGCGGCAGTGGTATCCGCGAACGAAACTTCCTGTCCGCGGATCGTCAGAGATCCCGTTGTTGGCGCATAGTTACCGCTGAGAATTTTTAAGAGTGTTGATTTCCCGGCGCCATTTTCGCCCATCAGCGCATGCACCTGTCCGGCATAGCAGTCGAAACTGATATCCGTCAGCGCCTTAACGCCCGGGAACGTTTTGCCAATGCCGCGAAATGAGAGATACGGGGTAGACTGTTGCATAACGTCTCCGTGAGTCAGGATTTTACCGGCCTGGAAAACCGCCGGACGTAGGCCCGGTAAGCACAGCGCCACCGGGCATTGCGCCGGAAGGCGGCTTCGCCTAATCCGGCCTACAACATCGCAGCATTTCTGTTACTTACCGCCCAAGCCTTTCTTCGCCAGCTCTTCTTTGAAGTTATCGCGGGTAATCAGCACCACATCTGTCACTTCAGTGAATGCCGGTGGCTCTGCACCTTTCGTTACCCAGTTGTAGAGCATTTCACTGGATTTGTAGCCGTGCACGTCCGGGCTTGGCAGCAGTGAACCGTAGAACCCGGTCGCTTCGCCTTTTGACAGTTCGCTCACCGCGTCAACGCCGTTGATCCCGATACCAATCACGTTTGGTGCTTTGAAGCCCTGCCCCTCGGTCGCACGTACGCCACCCAGCACGGTGTTGTCGTTCATGCCGACAATCAGCCAGTTTTTGACTTCAGGATGCTGAACCAGCATGGAGTTGGCGGCGTCAAATGCGCCGGGGATGTCATTCGATTTTGTTGGGACCTGGTAAATCTGTTTTTCCGGGAAGCCTGCGGCTTTAAGCGCTTCCATTGAACCAGAAGTACGACGACGTGCGGTATCCAGTTCGTTGGCGGTAATGGCCATTACGGCGGTGGATTTCACATCCCAACCGCGTTTTTGCATCTCCTTGTACAGCTCCTGGCCCTGGCGCTCACCAATTTTGGTTGCCGCCATCATCACCAGTGGCACGGTATCCATCGGCTTACCTTTGGCGTTGGCAAACTGGTCGTCGACGGCAATGACTTTCATATCGTAGCCACGCGCCTTAGCCATAATGGCTGGCCCCAGTTTTGGGTCTGGCGTACAAATCACAAACCCTTTTGCTCCACTTGCAGCCAGGCTGTCGATGGCGTTAAGGGTTTTCTCACCATCCGGAACGGCAATTTTAATCACCTCAAAACCAAGGTCTTTACCGGCTTTATCGGCAAATTTCCATTCAGTCTGGAACCACGGTTCTTCCGGCTGTTTGACCAGGAAACCGAGCTTCATGGATTCAGCGATAGCGGATTGTGACATAATGGCAGCCAGACCGATGGCAGCCAGCGCTTTAGTGAATTTGTGCATGGTTAACTCCAGCTTTAACGTTCTTTTATGTAGGGTAAAATCAGACGATTTTTTGTAATTCGGACGTAAAACAAGGCATTACCTTTTATTGATAAGATCAATGCCAGTGCTGAGAGTATTTTTAGCGGGAAATTGATTCTCCATAAGAGAGCGGCATCACACCACAGAATTACAGTAATTGCGTACATAAATTCAGCGGGAAATGACATAAAAAAACGCGGTTTTGTCGACGGGAAAAAAGAGGGGTAGCAGATTAATCCATAACATCAGCCAACGAATCCTTGTTCCCGAATACCGAAGCATTCGGGAGCACAATGATTACCATCTGTAATAAATGTGGTCAGCGTGATCGCGAACCGGAATGTCATCTTCCAGCAGACGCGCTGAAAGCGTGAAAGCAAAATCGAAAATATGCCCTAACCCTTTGCCGCTAATAAGATTGCCATCTTCAACAACCGGCGCATCAATATATTCTCCATCCGCGACGTTTTGCCACAGATCTCCCGAACACACGTAGCGACGCCCCTTCAGCAGGCCGTTGCCACCCAGCACGCGCGCCGCCGCAGAACACACCGGGCAAATGAGTTTTCCTGCCTCGTCATGGCGAGCGATAAACTGGATGACAGCCTCACTGGCGGCAAGGTTAACGCTGCCCTGCGGCCCGCCGGGTAACACAACGGCATCATAAAGATCCGTCTGACGCGCAGCCAGCGTGCTGTCCGTCACCATCGGCACGTCATGGTAGCTCACCACCGCACGGGACTCGGCGCAGGCCAGTGTTTCAACTTCGATCTGCAGGCGGCGCAGAATATCAATGGTAACAATGGCTTCCGCCTCTTCAAAACCAGGTGCCAGTAGCACGGCAACCTTTTTCATACACACTCCTCGATTTTTCCAAATACACCAAACAATAAATGTCGAATCATTCAGGCGCTTAACTTTATTAATTTCCACAAAACTGATCTGGCGCAAAAAAAATTAGCCAGCAGATAGCGTTCACAGACGCGGGTCAATGGTGAAAGTTCTTCATCCGAAGACCAGATAATCATCTGGCGACAGACAATACCTGATTGTGAAATTCCATTTCGTGATATGAAACATCATTTCATTATCAAAATTTCACTTTAATGCTATAAATATCAATCTGTTATATTCACATCATTTATATGCACAAGCGGAAAAATCACTAATATTGCTATGACAATATGTAAAAAATCATAAATACGCAGATTTAAGGATTTTCTTATGTCGGGACTGGAGTTATGCTGAATCTCGATCGGGAGCGAATATAATTCGTGATCACTAAAGGACCGGCGGAACGGATTTATTCTGCTAACAGTTTTAATTGTACGTAGTGGTGAGGTGTAGCGGCAGCCCGTTGCACTGACGTTAGTAACGTACATCCCCCTTTCTGGAAATAAGGATATTGATATGGCTGCAGTTGGAATTGTTCATAAACTTAACACGCAAATGAACCTCGAGTTCTACGCATCGAATCTTTACCTGCATCTCAGTGAATGGTGCTACGAACACAGCCTGACTGGCACCGCAACCTTTCTACGCACCCAGGCGCAAGGTAACGTGACTCAAATGATGCGTATGTTTAATTTTATGAAAAGTGCCGGGGCTAACCCTATTGTCAAGGCTATCGATGTTCCGGGTGATGAACTAACTTCCCTTGAAGAACTGTTTCAGAAAACGCTGGATGAATACCAACAGCGCTACAGCAAGCTATCACGCTTAACCAATGAAGCAGAAGCCTTGAATGATGCAACAACCATTGATTTTCTTCACGATCTGGAAAAAGAGCAGCAGCAAGATGGCGTGCTGTTACAGACGATTCTTGATGAAGTCCGCAGCGCTAAACGTGCGGGACTGTGCATGGCGCAAACCGATAAGCACCTGCTGAACGTCGTGAACTATCAACATCACTAATCTTCAATTTTCATCGTGTTAATGCCGGATAACGATGCGACGCACCTTATCCGGCTGGTGCTCAATTTTCTCTACGCTCACGCCTCTCATTCTGCGAGGCGCAAAAAAACCTTTCTAAAACCTGAAACAACGGTTTATTTTAGTGAGATTCATTCTGCGGCGTGAATTTCAACTCGATCAAGGCAACCGCTTTTTGTATTGCGCGCATAGTGACCGGATCGGCACCTGCAGGATGGCTGGAAAAGTCGATGCTTTTCAGCTGGCTGGACATTTTCTCCCGAACTTCTACTGGGGCAATAACATCAAGAACATCCAGAATCTGCTTGATAACCAGCTGACAGGCAACAACGTCCGAGAGCAGTTCCTGATCGGCATTCAGTGTTTGGGACATAGTGAGCTCCTTATAGAAAGGTCGTCATAGTACCCATTCAACGAACGAAACGATAGCCGCGCATGCCTTCCGAATGCGCTGAAAATAAAAATAGTTCCAGTCAGTTTCTTTTGAGATGGCAAGCACAACATGAGTGAACATTTAGCGGTTGAGAACAAACGCGGTCTATCCCCGGCTGCATTACTTGTTGCCGGGGCTTTCTTTATGGAGTTTATTGACGGCACGGTGATTGCCACCGCACTGCCCGACATGGCGAAAAGTTTTGGCGTGCACGCAGTTGACCTGAACATAGGTATCAGCGCCTATCTGATCACCCTCGCGGTACTGATCCCCGCCAGCGGCTGGATTGCGGATCGCTTCGGCGCCCGAAAGGTGTTTACCCTTGCACTGGCGATATTTACTCTCGCCTCAGTTTTATGCGGTTTGTCCGAAAGCCTTGAGAGCTTTGTCGCCATGCGAATCTTACAGGGTGTAGGTGGCGCGCTAATGGTTCCGGTTGGCCGACTCGCGGTATTGCGAACCACGCCTAAACATCAGTTGATCACCGCTATTGCGACCCTGACCTGGCCCGCGTTAGTCGCACCCATCATTGGCCCTCCCCTTGGCGGATTCATTACCAGCTATGCCAACTGGCGCTGGATCTTCTTCATTAATGTACCGCTCGGAATACTGGCGATTGCGCTGGCGCTACGTTTTATCCCGGATATTCATGACGACGAGCGCCGCCCATTTGATATAACGGGATTTATCGCAACCTCTGTTGCGATGGTGAGCCTGGTGTATGCCATGGAGTTACTGGGAACCCAACAGCCTCAGGGCTGGCTGACCGCCGGACTTTTGGCGCTAGGAACAGTGACCTTTCTGTTTGCCCTGCATCATTTTCATCGCACCGCCTGGCCAATGATTCGCCTTGATGCCATGAACGTGCCTACTTTTCGCGTCACCATGTATGGCGGATCGCTGTTTCGTGCCTCTATCAGCGCCGTGCCATTTCTGCTGCCGTTAATGTTTCAGGTAGGTTTTGGCATGAACGCTTTTCACGCGGGCTCGCTGGTACTGGCGGTATTTGTCGGCAACCTGACGATTAAACCTGCCACCACACCGTTGATACGCTGGCTGGGCTTTAAGAAACTGCTGTTGATTAACGGTGCACTTAACGTTTTGGCGTTGCTGGCCTGTGCATTAATTACGCCGCAGACCCCCGTGTGGGTTATTTTGCTGGTGTTGTATCTGGGCGGTGTGTTCCGCTCAATTCAGTTTACCGGCGTCAGCACGCTTGCCTTCGCGGACGTCCCCGCGGCACAAATGAGCTACGCTAATACGCTGTTCAGTACGGCGACACAATTAGCGGTGGGGTTGGGCATTTCTTTAGCCGCTATTGGCATCCGCATTGGCGATGTGGTCAGTGAAAAGCTGGCATTGGGCAATATTCCGGGGATCAGTTTCCGGCTGGCCTTTGTCGCTATTGCCATTATTTGTCTGGTAGGTATGGTGGATACGCTGCGGCTCACCCGTGATGCAGGAAGCGCAGTATCGAACAAGAACAGGTAGCCCGGAGGGTGAACGCCGCCGGGCTCACAGGATTTAGCCAATCACCTCGCGTACAAACGCTTCGATTGCTTTGTCCTGGCAGTTTTCAAAGAAGCACTGCTGGAAGCGCGGGCCTGATACAGCGGTTTTCACCAGTTCAGGATCGATCGCGCGCAGCGTGTCCAGATAATTTTCTTTTACCACAGCCGCTTTCACCTGATTCAGAATACCGGCGTTACGCACCTGCGGCTCTTTACGCTCCGGTGGGTAGCCTTCGCCGTTACGCCCGGTGAACGCTTTTTCAAACATATAGCGCACATTCAGCTCAGCACCCCAGCCAAAACCTTTGGCGAATGCCAGAGAAAGCGCGTTGCCGTTGTTGATCTGAGAGAACAAGAACGCATCTGCAGGATCAAGGCAATAACCACACACCACACCCGGATGGATATTCAGTGACATCATTGCCCCCTGGCCCGTACCGCAACCTGTAACAACAAAGTCTACAGCTTTGGAATTAAGCAGGATGCTGGCCATAATGCCTAAATGGATGTAGGTCAGATGATGATCATTTTCGTCGCTCATCCCAACGTTATAGACCGGAAAACCTTTCTCATCCGCAACGGCCTTAAGCTCGTTATGGATGATGGCGTTTTTGCTTGCCTGGCTGTTTTCCATCATCAATGCAATTTTCATTCTATACTCTCCTGAATGCGCTGCGGTAGCCCGCTGAAAGTCATAACATTCAGCCACATTACTATTTTGCAATCACACTTTCAAATTTAATGAAATTTAGTTTTAAAAAATAAAATTGCGCTCACATTCCTGTCTGAACAGTTCAGAATTACCTCAAGCAAATGACCTCGTTGTGATTAATCGCAGGTGATCTTCGGGCTATTCAAGCCATTGATGAGGGTCTCTGTATGCCATGATAGTGTATCTTCGAACTTTCAGAGCGATCTCATGAAGACCTTTATCCTAGCGCTTTTGCCGCTCATGCTGACAGGATGCACAATTACAAAACAGGCACAGGTCAGCGAAGCCAGCGCCATCACTGGTGTGGTTCGCCTGACTTATAATCAGGCCATGTTACAAACAGCACGTACCGATGACTACGTTACCCAAGGGACAGCCACTAAAGAGTGTCAGCGCCTGGGCTATGCCAGCGCAGAAGCGTTTGGTCAGCCGGTGTCAACCTGTAGCGTGTATGCAGGCTCTCTGTGCTTAAATACCAAAATTACACTCGCCTGGCAGTGTCATGGTGTCGCGGTGCCCCAATCACCTTCTTTCAATTATTAATATTTCCGACCAGCTCATTTTTGCTGGTCTTTTACCACTTTATTATTTATATCCTCCGTTTAATATCGTTAATGCGTTTTATTCCCATTCGCATTTTTAATAAATAAATTTATTATTTTACCTTTTGCAAATAATTAAATAACAAATTATAGTGGCGCCACGTCAATATATAATAACGTTTGTGGAGCAGAACCATGCTGAAAACAGAAATGATCGACCAACTGAATGAGCAAATGAATCTTGAATTATATTCATCTCTGCTCTACCAACAGATGAGCGCGTGGTGCAGCTATCACAGCTTCGAAGGTGCCGCCGCGTTTTTGCGCCGTCACGCCCAGGAAGAGATGACGCACATGCAGCGTCTGTTCGACTACCTGACCGATACCGGCAGCTTGCCGCGTATTAATACCGTTTCTTCACCCTTTGCTGAATATGCTTCTCTGGATGAACTGTTCCGTGTTACTTACGAACACGAGCAGCTAATCACCCAGAAAATTAATGAGCTGGCACACGCGGCAATGACCCACCAGGATTATCCAACCTTTAATTTCCTGCAATGGTATGTTGCCGAGCAGCATGAAGAAGAGAAATTATTTAAATCTGTTATTGATAAGCTGTCGCTGGCAGGAAAAAGCGGCGAAGGTCTTTATTTCATCGATAAAGAACTGGCTACGCTTGATACACAGAATTAATATTTTAGGGTAATGAAGGCAACACGCCATCATTACCCCTTGAAATCAGTGACGGCAGATCTTGCTTTCGTGCGTAGAGAAGCCGTCTTCTTTTGCAATAAACTTTCCCTTCGCCGCTAAAAACGCCACTAACTCGCCTGCCGTCATATCCGCCGCAGAACAAGTGTGAAAACGCGCCTGCTCGCCGAAACGTGTCGTAATCGCCGCTTCAAGGCTGGCATTTGAATACTGCTCACCAGATTCAATCATCATGTTAAGCACTTCGTGACCGTGAATAGATTCCATATTACCTCCTTAATAAAGTCCGTAGCCTAATGTGAACCGCACATCGTCGCTTTGCGCTAACGCAGGTTTATCAGCAGATAAATGTCATTTGTTATACATCTTAACGGTCAAAAAATCGTAAACATTAATGTACAGTCATTGTAACGGTGATTTGACGAAAATAGCGTTTTGCCTTAATCTGCGCCGCAGATATAACCATTGATTATCTCTGGGACAGAGGAAAGCGTGAAAAACAGAACCCTGGGTAGTATTTTTATCGTGGCGGGAACCACGATTGGTGCCGGTATGTTGGCAATGCCGCTGGCTGCGGCAGGCGTGGGGTTTAGCGTCACGCTGGTATTGTTAGTCAGTCTTTGGGCGTTGATGTGCTACACCGCGCTGTTGCTGCTTGAAGTGTATCAACATGTCCCGGCAGACACCGGGCTGGGTACGCTGGCAAAACGTTATCTTGGTCGTTACGGACAATGGGTAACGGGCTTTAGCATGATGTTTTTAATGTATGCCCTGACGGCGGCGTACATCAGTGGTGCAGGTGAACTGCTGGCCTCCAGCATCAGCGACTGGACTGGAACAAATATATCTCCGACGACAGGCGTACTGCTGTTCACCTTTGTTGCCGGTGGCGTGGTTTGTGTTGGGACCTCGCTGGTCGATCTGTTCAACCGTCTGCTATTCAGTGCCAAGATAATCTTCCTGGTGGCGATGCTGGCTCTGTTAATGCCGCATATTCATAAAGTGAACCTGCTTACGCTACCGCTGCAACAGGGGTTGGCGCTCTCCGCAATCCCGGTCATCTTCACCTCGTTCGGTTTTCACGGCAGTGTTCCCAGTATCGTCAGCTATATGAACGGTAACATCCGTAAACTGCGTTGGGTGTTTATTACGGGTAGCGCTATTCCTCTGGTCGCCTATATCTTCTGGCAACTGGCGACGCTTGGTAGCATTAACTCGACAACGTTCATGGGGCTATTAGCCAACCACGCAGGCTTAAACGGCTTATTGCAGGCATTGCGTGAAGTCGTGGCTTCGCCGCACGTCGAACTGGCGGTGCATCTGTTCGCCGACCTCGCGCTGGCAACCTCTTT
This sequence comes from Citrobacter sp. B72, assembly GCF_016894305.1. NCBI lineage: Bacteria > Pseudomonadati > Pseudomonadota > Gammaproteobacteria > Enterobacterales > Enterobacteriaceae > Citrobacter > Citrobacter sp. B72. Next base: position 2,048,454 of record NZ_CP069801.1, on the reverse strand, counting down.
CCTCGGCGTTGCATTGGGATTATTTGACTACCTGGCCGACCTCTTCCAGCGCCGCAATACCGTAGCGGGAAGAATGCAAACCGGCGCGGTGACATTCCTGCCGCCGCTGGCATTCGCGCTGTTCTATCCGCGTGGTTTTGTCATGGCATTAGGGTATGCGGGCGTTGCCCTGGCGGTGCTGGCGCTGCTCATTCCCTCGATGCTGGCCTGGCAGAGCAGAAAACATAATCCGCAGGCCAACTACCGCGTAGCAGGCGGTGCTCCGGCGCTGGCGCTGGTATTTTTGTGCGGCATTGTGGTGATAGCAGTACAGTTTTCTATTGCAGCAGGATTACTACCAGAAGTGGGTTAAAACAAAGGGGCTTTCGCCCCTTTCTGTTAATGCAAACAGCACTGCTTATATTTCTTGCCGCTGCCACATGGGCAAGGGTCATTGCGCCCTACTTTGGCATCCACTTTCACCGGTACTTTGACCGGCGTTTCCTGAGGATGTGCCATCCAGTAAGCATGCAGGTCCAGCGCCGCCAGGCGGATGGCATCGACGCTCTCTTCAAACGCTTCCGGGGTCAGTTTCTCAACCACCGCAAAGTTCTCTTCCGTACCGTGCAGCGCAATAGCTTCAAGTGCTGGTTTTAACGTGTCCGGTAACGCGGACCAGTCTGACAGTGCGACGCCGCGCATATAACCAAAGCACCACTCTTCAACGATGGTCAGTTCATGCTCGTCAATTTCACGCAAACCAAACAGCGGCTCAAACTGCTCAGGGTATTCATCCAGACGATCGGCCGTATCCGCCATATGTTGAAACGCCAGGTTCATGAAACGCGTCATTTCTTTTTCGGAGGACCAGCGAGGGACATACTGCGCGCCGCCCCAAATTGCGACCAGCCACTGCTCTGGTTCAATTTCATACGGTGAACTCAGCACCGCCGTCAGCAAACCATCCAGTTCTGACACATCCAGAATAGCCTTGTCTGTATTGTACTTAGTCAGTACATCATCCAGCCATTCCAGTTCGCTCTCGTTTAATGGTCCCGTTTTCATAACGCTTTTCCTTAGTCAAAAAATCTTGCCTGTGATCATCCTACATGGCTGGAGGGATAACAGATAAAAATGGGCATATGCGGCATATAGCTGCCGCCTGTTCAGGTTAACAGGAAACGAGGGGAATTCCGGAAGTTAACGCACAAAAGAGAACACTAAGCCGCCGGGCATCATACCGGGAAAACACAATAAAACCACCCGAAGGTGGTTTACTGTTGTTCAATACGGTTGAGCGTTGCGGTATAGCCCGTTTTCGCTACCGCGTTAAGTAAAGTATCGGTTGGAAAACCTTCTGGCACAATCGCTTCTGCTTGTCGGGTTTTTAGGGAGGATTTTGCTTTAATCACACCGTCGGTTTCACGTAGAGCCTGATTGACCGAAATAACGCACAGCGAGCAGGTCATATTTTGTATATCCAGCACCACTTTTTGATTGGCCGCCTGAGCCCACAGCGGCAGCAACAAGCATGCAACTAATGTGAAGATTTTCATTCAAATACCTCATAAAACCAGGCAACGAGCGTTGGATAAAATAGCACCGGCAAAATCAACGCCAGCGCGCACCAGTAGAGAACGCGCGCTTGCTTCAACGTTAACCATCCGGAGCACCACAGCCGCCTGGAAAAATAGAGCCGCCAGAAGACGCGCAGTAATAAGCCCAATGACACCAGCATCAGGGGAATTCGCAAAAACTCAAACTGGGTGAAAACAGCAAAGCTCGCCGCCGAAATACCAAACAACAGATAGAGCAGCGGTCCAACGCAGCATAAGCCCGCGGTGACGGCAGCCGCAGCGGCCGTCAACAGGGTGAGTCCCGCCCCTTTAGCGTTGTTCTGTGGCGACATAGCTGTAGGAGAACGCTTTAGGATCGTAGAAATTGATCGGGTCGCCATCGGCTTCAGCGTAAGGATAGCCAAAGTTGTTCATGGCTCCCTGCTCCGTTGCCGGATACAGCTCGAAATCACGCCCGTAGTTAAATCCAACCCAGTTCATTTCCCAGTTACCAAACAGGTAAGTGTTTACCGCCTGGACATCGGCGTCCTGATGCGATTTTTTCTCTGCCAGACGCATTTTGGTCACATCAGCAGGATCGCACGGTAACCAGCCGTAACCGGCCAGATAGAATTCGGCGCGGCAATGTTGTCCGCCGCTCACATCGGCGACGCCTGCACTGTCTGCTTTGCCAAAAGCGCTTTTCGAGTAACGTTCGAGTTTATTGGCTTTGCCCAGACGGATGCCAAACAGTTCGCGTGCCGGAATGCCGCTGGCCCGTGCCAGAGCAACAAAAACGGAGCTCATGTCGGTGCATTTTCCTTTGAGCTTACCGCTTTTTAAGATCTCCGCCACATCCCCCGTGCCGCAGCCAATAACGTCATTATCGCGCTCCATATGGCTACTCACCCACTCGTAAATCAGGCGTGCTTTTTTCAGCGGATCCTGCTCATTACCGGTAATTTTACGCGCGGTTTCCAGAACAAGCCCATCAACTGGGGTATGTGTCGTCGGCAGCAGGTACGGTTTTACATCCAGCGGATAAATAATCTGCTCCGGCGCTTGCCAGGTTTTCAGCGCGTCCTGCTTCAGCGGCTCCCAGTCGGCGGTTTCAATGTCGATATCAACGTTAATCAACAGTTCGCCCTGCGAGTCAGGCCAGGTGGCGAACAGCGTTTTCGCGCCATAAGTATTATTAGTGGTAATGTACGCATGCTTGTAGTTTCCGCTAAAGGTAAGCGCCGTCATTTGTTGAAACGCGGTATCTACCGGAAGCGGGATCCACAGTTTTACCACGCCGTTCGACCCCTTAGGAGGGTTAAGTTTATACGTCTGGGATAACACAAAGCGCCGACGCGCGACTGGTGCAACGGATGGCTCAGCGGCATGAACCGTCTGGCTAATAACCGCAGGACCGACTAAACCGGCGGCGGAAAGGAGAACGCTATTTTTGAGAAATTGTCGACGTTGCATTGCTGTCTGTCCATGTTGTAAGAGTTAAGCTACGGCTAAGAAGGTAAAAACCGTATGCGATCATCACAGCAGACAGACGCTGACATAAAAAGGTGAGCCGATGGAGGTTATTCATCAATAACAGACCTGTTAACTGTGAATGAAATAAGAAACTGCGCGACAGATAGTAAGCCATAGACAGGCAAAAAGTACAGCCGTGAGGGCGAGTTCAGAAAATATAGACATTCGTTGCCAGCTTACGGGCTAGCCCTCTGGCCCCTTCGCGCATAACCATATCGTGATTCCAGCGAAATACAGGTGCCGCCAGCGGAGCCAGGTAATTCATCCAGCGGATCGTGGTACGCACATTCCAGTCATATCTGACGATGGTTTCTGCGCCACTGGCAGAAAAAGACCACACGCCTCGCCCTTCAACCGCCCCGCTGGCTTGCCCCTCAAGCAGCGAGCAGGGCAGAATATTCAACACGTTGATATCAAAGGTTAAGCGATAAGGAAGCGCTCCTTTCCAGGTATAACGATGCAGCGCCCCAATGCCCTGTATATCACCTTTTTTAATCTCAACGATGCGTTCCAGACTTTCCCACCATTCTGGCCACTGATCGGGATGAGAAAAAACATCCCATACCTCCTGAATTGAAGCCTCAACCCGCCAGACGGTGGAAAACCGATAGTTAGCCATAATACAGACTCCCTCAAGGCGAGAAGAAATTGGCGGGAAAACGGATGTTAATGACCATAGCATCCAGAAGCACGGTTTCTAATCGCTGCCCATCTGGCGCATAGCTGATCACTTTGGCAGGGAGTCCATGATAATTATCCAGCCAGACATCATAACGATGTACTCCATCAACCGCCATTGTTCCTGGCCCAACCACAGATACGCGCGTCGTCGCCCGTCCTGCAAGGTTTTCATTACCAACTGTGGTTGTTATCCCTTCGCGTTGCAGATGACGAATATTGCCCAACAACACGCCGATATCAGAACGATCCACCCGATGACCGCGCTCATCCTGGATCAATGAATTAGTAGGCGACAGGTGCAAAATGGGTAACGAACCCACACCAAATGGCCATAACGTCACTTTACCGCTGACAGGATTAAAAATAAGCACCGCACCTGAATGCGGTTGGGTAAAATCCATCCGCACGTACCCAGGCTTTTGAAAGCTATAGCGAATAATTTTGCTTTCATCGGATGGCGACGAGGAGCGCATCATGACCTGATAAGACGTCAGGTTATTAAATGACTGTTGAGAAAATGCGATGGGATCCGTAGCCCTGGCATTCTGCGAAAAGATATCCTTTTTTTCCACCGAATATGCTGCACCACTAAGGGTGAGCAATGCTGCGAACATAACTATCGGAAAAGATGAAATGCTCATAGCAGCCCCCTGAACCAGCACTGCCAGCAAAAAGAAGTAATCACCTGTTGGCTGTTTTTATTATAGTTCTTAACTGCGCGGCACTACTCTTCCGGACTTTTAAACACAGTATGGATAGCAGGTTTAAATTATTGGTTTTCTTTTCAGTTAAGATGACAACATAAAGCTATACTTTAATAGCCATGCTTTTTATAGGTATTAATCATGAAACTGCCATCGGTATTTTCATGCGCCGTTCTCATATTACTGCTGCTGGCGTCATCGTCTGCCACAGCCAGCGCGTTACAAAACCAGGCTGTTAGAGAGCAAGAGTTGAGCGAGGCACTTCGAGCTGGTAATGGCGTGATCATCATTGGCGGGACGGATGATTTCGCTTTCACGTTCAGGGCACGAAACCGAATCCACAGACAGCTGGCGATACAGGATGGCTTTGGCGATCCCATACTGATGAATGGTTTCCAGGACCACAACTATAATCCCGCCCGCGATGGGTTTATCAACAACCCTGCCCGAGGGGGCTTTATGTTTAACGCGCCGATTCGGCGATAGATTGATTAGCAATAGTGAGTATATAGAGGGCAGTTTACGTTTCTGGCAGGTTGCTTGACGCAAGGTATCTATGCTTGTAAAAAACAGGCACAAAAAAACCACCCGTAGGTGGTTTCACGACACTGCTTATTGCTTTGATTATTCTATTCTTTCCCATGGTACCCGGAGTGGGACTTGAACCCACACAGCGCGAACGCCGAGGGATTTTAAATCCCTTGTGTCTACCGATTCCACCATCCGGGCTCGGGAAGAAATTGGAGGCGCGTTCCGGAGTCGAACCGGACTAGACGGATTTGCAATCCGCTACATAACCGCTTTGCTAACGCGCCGAAATCTTCTGGCTTTACAGCCGACATCCGCTATTGCCGATGTCTTAAATTTGGAGCGGGAAACGAGACTCGAACTCGCGACCCCGACCTTGGCAAGGTCGTGCTCTACCAACTGAGCTATTCCCGCATCACCAAGTAACTTTGTTAATCACTTGATTTTGTTATCGTCTGGCAATCAGTGCCGCCGTTCGATGCGTTGCATTCTACTTACCTGACGCAATGAGTCAACGATATTTTTCACCACTGACGATCGTTTGCTGAAATTTGCGTCGAAACGATCACTGATCAAGCAAATCTCCACGTGCAGCGCTCAAATACTGGAACATTGACCACAAAGTCAGTATCGCGGCGACGAAGAAAAGTGCGATCCCAGCATACTCTACCCAGATATTTGGACGCCACAGCAGCCAGGCCAGTGCAGCCATTTGCGAAGTGGTTTTCACTTTACCGATCCAGGATACGGCTACGCTGCTGCGTTTACCCAGTTCGGCCATCCATTCACGCAGTGCAGAGATGATGATTTCACGCGCAATCATTGTTGCGGCAGGAAGCGTCACCCACCAGCTGTGGTAATGCTCTGTCACCAGGACCATCGCGATAGCCACCAGCACTTTATCAGCGACCGGATCGAGGAAGGCGCCAAAACGCGTGCTTTGGTTCCAGCGGCGCGCCAGAAAACCGTCAAACCAGTCAGTGACCGCTGCGATACAGAAGATCAGCGCACAAACAAAGGGAGCCCAGGTGAATGGCAGGTAAAAAGCCAATACAAAGAATGGGATCAGGATGACGCGAAACAGCGTGAGCAACGTAGGGATATTAAATTGCATATGACGGATAACTATCTGTTGTCAGTGAAATTACCCCTATGTTGCTACAGAGGGCCTAATGTTTCAACGAGTAGAAGATCTTTTCTGCCAGAGCTTGCGAAATACCCGGCACTTTTGCAATTTCTTCGATACTTGCGTTACGAAGACCTTGCAAACCTCCCATATATTTCAACAACATCTGGCGACGCTTTGGCCCGACACCTTCGATAGTCTCAAGCGTGCTGGTGCTTTTCACTTTCGTACGCTTTTTACGATGCCCGCTAATCGCATGATCGTGAGATTCATCGCGGATATGCTGGATAACGTGCAATGCAGGCGAATCCGGCGGCAGGCTAAAGCCCTCACCTTCCGGCTCAAAGAACAGCGTTTCCAGACCGGCTTTACGATCGGCCCCTTTTGCCACCCCCAGCAAGAGTGGGTGCTGTTTGTCCCAGGGAACGTCCAGCTCAGCAAAAACGGCTTTCGCCTGCCCTAACTGACCCTTACCGCCGTCGATCAATATGACGTCCGGAATCTTACTTTCTTCAATCGCCTTACCATAACGCCGACGCAAAACCTGATTCATCGCCGCATAATCATCACCCGGCGTAATGCCGGTAATGTTGTAGCGGCGATACTCTGCGCGCAGCGGGCCATTGGCATCAAAGACCACGCAGGAGGCTACCGTCTGCTCGCCCATCGTATGGCTGATGTCGAAGCACTCCATACGCTTCACCGCGGGTAACTTCAATACGGAGGCCAGCGCCGTCAGACGTTGCGTAATCGTCGACTGCTGAGAAAGTTTCGTGGTGAGTGCCACTGCCGCGTTGGTTCGCGCCAGCTTCAGATAACGCGCGCGATCCCCTCGCGGTTTTGTCTGCACGTTAATCTTCCGTCCGGCCAGTTCAGACAGAGAGTCTGCCAGCAGGGTTTTATCGCTAAGATTAAAATCGAGCAGGATCTCCCCGGGTAAGGTACGCATCTGGCTCCCCTGCAGATAAAACTGCCCGACAAAGGTTTCGACGACCTCGCCGAGTTCCGTGCCACCGGGTACTTTCGGGAAATAGCTGCGGCTGCCCAGCACTTTACCCTGGCGAATAAACAGAACGTGCACACAGGCCATACCGGCGTCAAACGCCACGCCAATGACGTCCAGATCGTCTCCGGTATTAGAGACAAACTGTTTTTCTGTCACGCGGCGTACGGCCTGGATTTGGTCACGAATGCGCGCAGCCTCTTCAAATTCGAGATTTTGGCTGGCCTTTTCCATGCGGGCGATCAACTGCGTTAATACCTGATCGTCTTTTCCGGACAGGAACAGACGAACATACTCGACCTGCTGAGCATACTCTTCCTCACTCACCAAACCCGCGACACACGGACCGAGACAGCGGCCAATCTGATATTGCAGACAAGGCCGAGAACGGTTGCGATAAACGCTGTTTTCGCACTGGCGGATAGGGAATATTTTCTGCAACAGCGCCAGCGTTTCACGCACCGCATAACCGTTAGGGAACGGTCCAAAGTACTCGCCTTTGGCATGCTTTGCCCCGCGATGCATCGCCAGACGCGGGTGCGTATCACCGCTAAGGAATATAAAAGGGTAGGATTTATCATCGCGCAGCAATACGTTATAGCGCGGCTGATACAGTTTGATGTAGTTGTGCTCAAGCAATAACGCTTCGGTTTCAGTGTGCGTTACCGTGACATCAATCTGCTGGATTTGCGCGACCAGCGCTTCGGTCTTGCGTGACGCAAGATTACTACGGAAGTAGCTGGAAAGCCTTTTTTTCAGGTCTTTCGCTTTCCCGACATAGATAACCGTCCCGGCGGTATCATACATACGATAGACGCCGGGCTGACTGGTCACGGTTTTCAGGAACGCTTTGGCATCAAACTCGGTCACTGGCTTGTTAATGTCTCCGCATTACACAGGCCATGGCGAATTGCCAGGTGAGTCAGCTCTACATCGCCGTGAATGTTTAATTTACTGAACATTCGATAGCGATAGCTGTTCACCGTTTTAGGACTAAGATTCAGCTGTTCTGAGATCTCATTGACCTTCTGACCTTTGGTGATCATCAGCATAATCTGCAACTCGCGTTCAGACAAACTGGCAAACGGGGTTTCCGTTTTCTCAGGCTCAATCTGGCTGAGCGCCATTTGCTGAGCGATATCGGAGGCAATATAACGCTGCCCGGAATAAACCGAACGAATCGCACTCACTACTTCCTGGGGGGCGGCGCCTTTGCTGAGATACCCTGCCGCACCTGCCTGCATAACTTTTGCAGGTAATGGGTTTTCGGTGTGTACCGTCAGCATGATCACTTTAATGTCTGCCGTGGAACGCGCAATTTTGCGGGTTGCTTCCAGACCGCCAATACCGGGCATATTCATATCCATCAGCACAACGTCAACGGAATTTGAGCGGCACCATTTTACCGCATCTTCACCGCAGCACGCTTCGCCGACAACTTTTATGCCTTTTATATCTTCCAGAATGCGTCGTATCCCTGCGCGCACCAGTTCGTGGTCATCAACAAGAAAAACGTTGATCAAAGGAATATCTCCAGAATAGGGATAACGCTACCGATAGTTAATCGGCCCTATGTTAACGGGTTTTATCTCAACTTTGAAATGTAAAAAACGCCCGACTTTCGATTTTGCTCTCGTTTTTGGAAATTAGATTGTACGACGAGTGGAAACTTTCAGTCCTGACAGCCTTCTGCCACGGTTATATCTGCATAGCTGTTTCAGAATAGTGACAAAAAATTCATATTCCCCCGCTGAATGCAAAATAGGCAGTCAAAGTTGTAACAATAATTAACGAGGAAAATACTCGAAATAAACAACATGTGGAGAAAATATATGCACTGCAACATGTTGTTTATTTTAATGTCCACAACATTGGTCCGCGCAAAAAACAACCACAGATATTTTTAGCCTCGCTTATGGTATACTCCGCCGCCTTAAGATTTGACATCGCACTTTTTCATTGAAACATAACGAGGAAAATAAATGAGTACGCCTGACTTTTCCACTGCTGAGAATAACCAGGAACTGGCCAACGAAGTCACCTGCCTGAAAGCCATGTTAACGCTGATGCTGCAGGCAATGGGTCAAGCCGATGCAGGCCGCGTGATTCTTAAAATGGAAAAACAGCTCGCGCTGATTGAAGATCAATCACAGGCGGCGGTATTTTCCAACACGGTTAAGCAAATTAAACAAGCTTACCGCCAGTAAAAAGAAACCGGCTGATAGCAATGCTCTCAGCCGGTTTTGCGTCTGACACTCAGAACGATAATTTACTCAGATAAGCCCGGTTGCCGCGGCATAACAGGCTATCTGCGTTTTGTTTGGTGCATTGAATTTCTTTTGCATATTCTTCTGATGGAAGTTCACGGTATTTTCAGAAATCGACAGAATGATGGCTATCTCTGAAGAGGTCTTCCCCTCCGCCGTCCATTTCAATATTTCCTTTTCCCGCTTGCTAAAGCGCATTTCTGGCGCCATAACCATGTCATCTTCCAGCCGCGTCAGTACAGACAGGCTTTCCCGTACCAGAAGCTGCATCCTGAGCTCCACTTCATCGCTCGCAAGGCGACTGTTACGGATACTTGCACGCGATACCGATAAAAAACCCAACGCCCGATTAGGCAACATTAAGCATTGCGTCATCCCTTTGCGTAAACCGTGATTGCGTGCGGCGTCCCACAAAGGTTGCGCATCGCGAAACAGAGTATCGTTCCAGGGTAAATGCCCCTGACTGAAGTTTTCAGGTTTCAGCACCGGATCAATGGCGAAATAATTTTCGGACTGATAATGCGCCACCCATGCTTTGGGATAGGTCGTATGAAGAGACGTTTTAGGTCGGGTAAAAGGTACCGGATGACGAACACAGAGCGCGTAAAAATCGAACTCTAAGTGCTGCGTCTGTTGTTGTAATTCCGTATAGACATCCTCTGCCGTCGCCATTTCCTGAAAGCGTAACAGCATGCTCCGTCGCCAGGTGAAGAAATCATGATCCTGCATACTAAGTGGTAATGCCCCTGAGATTGATAATCATCCAAACATATGAAACAAGCTAACACATAAATGTATTTTATATATGCAAATTATCGGACAAATGAAGAATTACTTGAGTATTACTCAACAGTGGAAGGAAGTAACAGATTCAAGCGTTAATAATAAAGCAATAATTATAAATAGTTATGCGAACAGCACTCGCCAGAAACAATTCCGACGAGTGCTATATGCACTATTTATTGCATCAAAAACTTTTCAAGGAACTGGCGGGTACGCGGCTGCTGCGGATGCGTGAATAAGGATTTTGCTGGTCCCTGCTCCACTATCCGTCCTTGATCCATAAATATCGCTCTATCGGCCACGTCGCGAGCAAAGCTCATTTCATGCGTCACAATTACCATGGTGCGTTTTTCCTGCGCCAACTGGCGGATGGTATTAAGTACCTCGCCAACCAGTTCAGGATCAAGTGCGGAGGTCGGTTCATCAAAAAGAATAACCTCAGGTCGCATCGCCAGCGCTCGGGCAATCGCTACGCGCTGCTGCTGTCCGCCCGATAAACGCCGCGGATAGCTGGTTTCTTTGCCCGCCAACCCGACTTTCGCCAGCAATTCACGCGCACGAGCTGTCGCTTCAGCTTTTGGTTCACCTTTGACTATCACCGGCCCTTCAATAATGTTTTCCAGCACCGTCCGATGCGGGAACAAATTAAAGTTCTGGAACACAAAACCGACGTGCTGACGTAACTGACGAATCAGCCCTTTCTGCTGAGTCAACGAACGCGCGGTATCAATGGTAATCTCACCCACTTTAATAGTGCCCGCCTCCGGTTGCTCCAACAAATTAATGCTACGCAGCAGCGTGGTTTTGCCCGATCCGCTCGGCCCAATAATCGCTACTACTTCACCAGGTTTGACGTCAAGATCGATCCCATGCAGCACCGTTTGCCCATGAAATTTTTTGACCAGGTTTCTGACTTCGATAGCACTCATTTCGGCTCTCTCTCCTGGCGGTTCAGTTGTTCTTCAAAATAGTTTTGCAGCGCAGAAAGCACCGTCGCCATCACCCAGTAAATCAACGAGGCCGCCAGATACATCGTAAAGACTTCCAACGTACGCGAGGTAATCAGCTGCGCCTGACGGAACAGTTCCGGTACCTGAATAGTGGCGGCCAAAGAGGTATCTTTCACCAGACTGATAAAGCTGTTGCTCAGCGGCGGCAACGCAACACGCGCAGCCTGCGGCAGGATTGCCCGGCGCATGGTCTGCCAGCGCGTCATACCAATACTGGCGCCTGCCTCCCACTGCCCTTTATCGATGGAAGAGATTGCCGCACGCAGGGTTTCCGCAGCATAGGCTGCCGTATTCAGCGACAAGCCAATCATCGCTGCCGGGATGGGATCAAGCTCAATACCAAACTGCGGCAGACCGTAATAGATCATAAACAGCTGAGCAATCAGCGGTGTTCCGCGAAAAATAGAGATATAAAAACGCGCCAGCCAGCGCACAGGCAGCAGCGGCGACAGACGCATCAACGCCAGGATAAACCCCAGCACGAGGCCAAAAAACATCCCGCCGATACTCAGTTGCAGCGTAAAAACCGCGCCTTTGAGCAGATACGGCAGAGAATCAATTACCAGTTGGATACTTTCATGCATTAGCGTTTTTCGACCTGGTTGTTACACGTGAGGATGGTAGGCAAACAGTGCAGGTGCCCCACCGGTATGAATAAAGAGGATTGGGCCTTCGTCTTTGAAGCGTTTCTGGCTGATACCGTCAATCAAACCCGCCATCGCCTTACCGGTATACACCGGATCCAACAAAATGCCTTCCAGGCGCGCCAGCAGTTTTACCGCCTCCATGCCTTCTTCGTTTGGCGTACCGTAGCCCGGCGCAAAATAATCGTCCCATAACAGGATATCCGCTGAGACCTTCAGTTCCAGTTCACGGGCAATATCTTGCTGCAACGTTACAACTTTGGGCTTTTGATCGGCGATACTGCGCGAAACGGTCACGCCGATAAGCTCGACGTCTGGCATCAGTTGTTCCAGGCCCACGGCCAGCCCGGCATGCGTCCCCGCGCTGCCCGATGCCACCACAACGGAAGAAAGCGCAACGGCCCCTTCACACTGCTGGGCGATTTCCAGCGCGCTTTCTACATAACCCAATGCGCCCAACGCGTTGGAACCCCCTACGGGGATCACATACGGGCGGAACCCCTGTGCTTCAATGCGCGTCGCCAGTTCCTGAAGTTGCGCATTCGGGTCGGTCAGCGCATCGCACATTTCGATCTGCGTATTAAACAGGTCCAGAAGCAGACGGTTGCCATTGGTGAGATAGTTTTCCGCAGTAGTGCCAATCGGATTTTCCAACAGCGCCACGCAGTGCAGGCCAAGCTTAGCCGCTACCGCCGCCGTCTGACGAACGTGGTTAGACTGGATGGCACCCGCGGTTATCAGCGTATCAGCGCCTTCACGCAGTGCGTCTGCGGCCAGGAATTCCAGCTTACGCAGCTTATTGCCGCCCATAGCCATCGGCGTGACGTCATCGCGTTTGATGAAAATATCGCGCCCGAGGTAGTCGGAGAAGCGTGGAAGATATTCGAGCGGCGTTGGCGCGCCAATAAATTCCAGACGTGGAAAGCGCGTTAAGTTATGCAGCGGCATACAGCCTCCGGTATTCGTTGTTGTGATGTTCTTTTTATTATGCACGCTCAGGCGCAATGAAATAAAAAAAGGCGCTGTTAAAGGCGCCTTTTTTCATCGGATGCTGATTATTTCGTCACATCCGCTCCAAACCATTTTTCAGACAGGGCTTTCAGCGTACCGTCTTTCTGCATTTCAGCAATGGCCGCATCAACCGCTTTCAGCAGATCTTCATTTCCTTTGCGCAGTGCCACGCCGGACTCCTGGCGGGAGAATGCTTCACCGGTTACAGCCAGCGTATCCTTGGTTTTCTTGACCAGATCCAGCGCCGCCAGACGGTCAACCAAAATGGCGTCGATACGACCTACACGCAGATCCTGGTATTTGGTCGGGTCATCATCATAGGTACGAATATCCACGCCCTGCACGTTCTGGCGCAGCCACTCTTCATAGTTGGTGCCCAGACCAACGCCGACTTTTTTACCTTTCAGATCGGCAGCGGTCTTAATAACGCCTTCATTACCTTTCTTAACCAGCGCCTGAATACCAGAAACCGTATACGGGGTAGAGAAATCGTATTTTTTCTTACGTTCGTCAGAGATGGTCACCTGGTTGATGACCACATCAATGCGCTTGGAATCAAGAGAGGCCAGCATACCGTCCCACTTGGTCGGCTTCAGGTTAGCTTTCACCCCAAGGTGCTTGGCCAGTTCCTCAGCGAACTCCACTTCGAAACCGGTCAGCTTGCCGTCATCGCCCTGAAAACTAAACGGGGGATAGGTCCCTTCCAGGCCCACCAGCAGCGTGCCGCGCTCTTTAACTTTATTTAACAGACCTTCATCTGCATAAGTCTTTACGCTCATTCCAGCGACAAGTGCAACAGCCATTACACCCATCAGAGCCTGACGTCCCAGAAGTGCTAATTTCATAGTTACCCCGAATATTGTCATTAGTGACTATCATTTATGACTACAGTGTAAAGCGTTTGCTGTGTTCCACAAACACGACTCTGTTACACCTTATTCGTTTTTAATATATATCAGAACTGGCTGTCCAGGAGGATTTCTGCATATGTCCCATATGGGTATGGGCTTTGAACTGCTCATACTTACGCAAGGCGATGCGGTAATTGTTGGTGCTGGTTTCCGGCAGCCACGGGGCAAGGTTTTCGTCCAGGAACCCTTCCTGCAGCAATTCGTGAGAGATATTTTGTTCGGTCAGGTGATTTCCGAGGCGACGCAGGCGGACAACGTATTCACGTACCGTGCCGTGACTCATTTCGGTCTGCTCAAATAAAAACTGTTTAAAACCGATAATGTCGAAAAAGTCGCTCTGCTCTTTGCAATGCAAATCACCGCAAAAACGACACAGCGCCACCCACTCTTTTTTCTCCTGCTCCCACTCGGCTTCATCTAACAAAGTGTCCAGGCGGGCGATGGCGATTTTATTCACAATTTGCCCACGACGAACCAGCGTGATCCGGTCGAGCAACTTAAAGCAATGGGCGCAATGCGTCTGGCTGTGTTTGAAATCTTTGAGGTAGCGGCTTAGAGGCCGTCTTTTTGATTGCTGCACCGTCATGAGAACTCCTGGTAGTCAATTCGTAATGCGGCATTGTTCAGGGGTAATGATGTACCCCTATAGCTTACCCAGCTTAGTGCGTAGACGTTTGATGGCCTGACTGTGCAACTGGCTAACCCGTGACTCCCCGACCTCCAGTACCGCGCCAATCTCTTTCAGATTCAGCTCTTCCTGGTAGTACAGCGTTAACACCAGCTTTTCGCGCTCCGGCAACGCCTCGATCGCATCCATCACGCGCTGGCGGAGGTTACCCTCAAGTAGCTGTTGTAACGGGTTTTCCTGCTGATGTTCTTCCGTCACCAGCTCAATACTATCGCCATGCTCTTCCCGCCACTCGTCATAAGAGAAAAGTTGGCTATTATTGGTATCGAGCAACATCTGACGATACTCTTGCACAGGAATAGCCAAACGCGCCGCCACTTCGGATTCCGTCGCGTTGCGCCCTAATTCCTGCTCCAGTTGTCCCATCGCCTGTGCCACTTCGCGAGCATTGCGCCGAACGCTACGCGGCACCCAATCCCGGCTACGTAGTTCGTCCAGCATTGCTCCACGAATACGCTGCACTGCGTAAGTGGTAAATGCCGTTCCTTGCAAAGCGTCATATCGGTCAACGGCATTCAATAACCCGATGCCGCCCGCTTGTAGCAGGTCATCCAGTTCTACGCTCGCCGGCAAACGCACCTGAAGGCGCAATGCTTCGTGACGCACCAACGGTACATAACGCTGCCACAGCGAGTGTTTATCCATTACACCTTCAGCGGTATACAGTGAATTCACGATAAACAGCCCTGCGTTAAATGAGTTATCGGCATGATTATCCGTTTCTGCAGGGGTTTTAATCGGGTGAATAGTGGGTGAAATGGGGGGTTATTTGGGGGTTACGGGTAAAGCTAAATGTAAAAAACCCCGCCGGAGCGGGGTTTGCGCGATAAGCGTAAATTAACGCAGCAGAGACAGGACGTTCTGCGTGGTCTGGTTTGCCTGCGCCAGAACAGAAGTACCCGCCTGTTGCAGGATCTGAGCACGAGACATGTTAGACACTTCGGTCGCGTAGTCGGAATCTTCGATACGGCTACGGGCAGAAGACAGGTTGTTGACTGTGTTACCCAGGTTGGTGATAGTTGAATCAAAACGGTTCTGAATTGCACCGAGTGAACTTCTCTGCCCATCAACCATTTTCAGTGCACTATCAATGGTTGAAAGCACATCAGGATTACTAGAAATTGCCGTACCTACTTTAACTTTTCCGTTTGAATCGATGTCAGCACGATAATAATCGGTACCTTCCTTGATCACATAACCCAGAGTACCGTCGTCTTTTTTATACGAGTTTAAAGTCTGGTTAGCAGCCAATGATTTGGTATCAACAGTAACTTTTTTCGTCGCGACATTCGCTTCAGTGACCGCTTTAGTCGTATCAACAGTAGCTGCAATATCAGCAGAGCCAGAATCCCAAGTTACTTTACCATCAGTAGCGATAGTTGCTGCATGGTAGGTTGCCCCCGTTTTAACTGCGTAACCAGAGCCATTACTTAAAGCATACAGTCCATCAGCTGTTTTATTCGCAGCATTACCATCAGCCTGGATATCTGCAGTCACCTTTTTATATGAAATGGCAACGTTCGCAGTACCATCAGCAATAGCTGTAGTATTTACTTTTGTAGTGTCAAAACCAGTATCGACGGAGAATTTAGACAACCCTAAAGTTGTGGTATCAATCTTTTTAAGATCAATTTCAATTTTCTCGCCGTCATTAGCACCAACTTGAATACCTAACTTCGTATCCTGAGTCAGAACTTTTACGCCGTTAAACTGAGTCTGGCCGGAGATGCGGTCAATTTCAGCCAGCCGTTGTTCAATTTCCTGCTGAATTGATTGAACGTCACTATCAGAGTTTGTCCCGTTCTGAGATTGAACAGCCAATTCACGCACACGTTGCAGGTTGTTGTTGATTTCGTTCAGTGCACCTTCGGTGGTCTGTGCGATCGAAATACCGTCATTGGCGTTACGAGATGCCTGGGTCAGACCTTTAATGTTAGAACTAAAGCGGTTGGCAATTGCCTGGCCAGCAGCATCGTCTTTCGCGCTGTTGATACGCAGACCGGAAGACAGACGCTCGATAGCGGAGCTCAAGGAAGACTGAGATTTGTTCAGATTGTTCTGGGTCAACAGCGACAGGCTGTTTGTATTGATGACTTGTGCCATGATCTTTTCCTTATCAATTACAACTTGATGTTATTGGGCTGTTGCCCACGGTTTCTCACCGTAACCCATGTATCGGCACCTTAAATTCGAACTTTAGAAAATTTTTACTTTCCGCCCTATTTTTTCTTAGCCCCTGAAATACCCTCTTTATATGCCATTATTCTGCGCATTATTTTTACAAAACTATCATTAAACTTTGCGCGCAGATTGCCGATAACCCGCTTAACAATTGTTTGCAATCACAAGGAATTAGGCATGGCTTCATTTACATCACTGGGCGTGGGCTCAGGCTTACCACTGGACACGTTGCTAAACAACCTGACTATTGCTGAGAAAAAACGTTTAAATCCAATTACTCAGCAGCAAAGCGATAACACCGCCCGGCTGACGGCTTACGGTACTCTGAAGAGTGCGCTGGAAAAATTCCAGACGGCCAATACCGCGTTAAATAAACCGGAACTGTTCAGAAGTAGTAATGTGACCAGCAGTACTGAAGACCTGAAAGTCACCACCGAAGCTGGGGCGGCACCGGGTATTTATACCATCAGCGTCACGCAACTGGCGCAGGCGCAATCTCTGAGTACCAAATCAGTTGCTTCCAGCAAAGAGGCGCTGGGTGATGGTTCTGGTACTCGTACTATTAAAATTGAACAACCCGGTCGAAAAGAGCCGCTGGAGATTAAACTCTCGCAAGATAAGACCACGCTGGATGATATCAGCAAGGCAATTAACGATACCGACAGCGGTATCTCTGCCAGTATCGTCAAGGTGAAAGACGGCGAGTTTAAACTGGTACTGACCGCCGCTGAAGGTATGGACAGTAAGATGACCATCTCCGTTGACGGCGACAGTAAGCTGAACGATCTGCTGGCCTACGACAGTAAGACCGGTACTGGAAAAATGACCGAGCTGGTTCAGGCCCAAAACTCCAAGCTCACGATGAACGGTATCGATATTGAACGTCAAAGCAACAAAGTCACCGATGCGCCGCAGGGCGTCACGCTGGAGTTGACCAAGAAAGTCACTGATGCGCGCGTGACCGTGACCAAAAGCAATGACAAAGCGACAGAAGCAATTAAAGGCTGGGTTGATGCTTATAACTCGCTGATTGATACCTTCAATACGCTGACCAAGTATAAAGCGGTTGATGCCGGGGCTGAAGGTCAGGATAAAGATAACGGCGCGCTGGTCGGTGATAGCGTAGTGCGTATGATCCAGACCGGTATTCGCGCGCAGTTTGCCAACTCTGGTAGCGAAGGTGCCTTTAAGACGCTGAATGAAATTGGCATCAAGCAGGATGGCAAAACCGGCAAGATGACCATCGATGATACCAAACTGAAAAAAGCGCTGGACGAAAACACCGCCTCAGTTCGCGAACTGCTGGCAGGCGACGGCAAAGAAACCGGCATCACCACCAAAATTGCGGCTGAAGTAAAAAGCTATCTCGCTGATGACGGCATTATCGACAATGCACAGGACAGTATTAACGCCACGCTGAAAAAACTGACCAAACAGTATCTTTCAGTCAGCGCCAGCATTGATGACATGGTAGCGCGTTACACGGCACAGTTTACGCAGTTGGACACCATGATGAGCAAAATGAATAACACCAGTACCTATTTGAACCAACAATTTACAGCGATGAATAAATCCTGATAACACGAGGTAAGCATGTATACCGCGAGCGGTACCAAAGCCTATGCACAGGTCAGTGTGGAAAGCGCCGTGATGAGCGCCAATCCGCATCAGCTGATTGAAATGTTGTTTGATGGCGCAAATAGCGCCCTCGTGCGCGCTCGCCTGTTTATGCAGCAGGGTGATATCGTCGCCAAAGGCGAGGCCTTAAGCAAAGCCATTAACATTATCGACAATGGTCTGAAAGCAGGCCTGGATCAGGAAACTGGCGGTGAAATCGCCACCAACCTGTCCTCGCTGTATGACTATATGATCCGCCGTTTACTGCAAGCTAACTTGCGAAATGATTGTCAGGCCATTGAAGAAGTCGAAGAGTTACTCGGCAACATTGCAGATGCCTGGAAACAGATCTCACCGAAAGCGTCGTCCCAGGAGTCTCGTTAATGACCTCAGCCGTGGAGTTTATCAACCGTTGGCAGCGCATCGCGCTACTCAGTCACTCGCTGCTGGAACTGGCGCAGCGTGGTGAATGGGACCTTTTACTGGAACAGGAAGTTACCTATCTGCAAAGTATTGAAGTGGTCATGGAAGAGCAAACTCCACCGGGCATTACGCGAAGTATTCAGGACTTAGTGGCCGGGTATATTAAGCAAACGCTGGATAACGAACAATTACTCAAAACGTTGTTGCAGCAGCGACTGGATGAGCTCAGCAACCTCATCGGCCAGTCGACACGCCAAAAGACGCTGAATAACGCCTATGGTCGTCTTTCCGGCATGCTGTTAGTACCCGACGCCCCCACCTCGCCACAATAATTTCCCGTCTCGTCTGAATTATCTTCCATACTCCAGAGGTCGGCCAAACGACTTCTGGAGCACGGAAGATGAAAAATCCCACGTTATTGCAGTACTTCCACTGGTATTACCCTGATGGCGGTCAACTCTGGCCCGAGCTTGCCGAACGTGCAGGCGGTCTGAATGATATCGGCATCAATATGGTATGGCTGCCCCCCGCTTATAAAGGCGCGTCCGGCGGCTATTCCGTTGGCTATGACTCGTACGATCTGTTTGACCTAGGCGAATTCGACCAAAAGGGAACCGTCGCCACCAAATACGGCGATAAAAACCAGCTGCTGGCGGCGATTGACGCACTTAAGCACAATGATATTGCCGTACTGCTGGACGTGGTGGTTAACCACAAAATGGGCGCTGATGAGAAAGAAAAGATCCGCGTCCAGCGCGTTAACGCCGAGGATCGCACGCAAATAGATGATGAGATTGTCGAGTGCGAAGGCTGGACGCGCTATACCTTCCCTGCCCGCGCTGGCCAGTATTCGCAATTCATTTGGGACTTTAAATGCTTCAGCGGCATTGACCATATCGAGAACCCAACCGAAGACGGGATTTTTAAAATCGTTAACGATTACACCGGAGAAGGCTGGAACGATCAGGTCGATGATGAGTTGGGTAATTTTGATTATCTGATGGGCGAAAACATTGATTTTCGCAATCACGCGGTGACTGAGGAGCTCAAATACTGGGCGCGTTGGGTAATGGAGCAAACCCAGTGTGACGGTTTTCGTTTAGATGCGGTGAAACATATTCCGGCATGGTTTTACAAAGAGTGGATTGAGCACGTGCAGGAGGTTGCACCCAAGCCGCTGTTTATTGTGGCGGAATACTGGTCCCACGAAGTCGACAAGCTGCAAACCTACATTAATCAGGTGGAGGGGAAAACCATGCTGTTCGACGCCCCTTTGCAGATGAAATTCCACGAAGCATCCCGTCAGGGCCGCGATTACGACATGAGCCAGATTTTCACCGACACTCTGGTGGAGGCCGATCCGTTTCATGCCGTCACGCTGGTGGCCAATCACGACACACAACCTTTACAGGCACTCGAAGCCCCCGTCGAGCCGTGGTTTAAGCCGTTGGCCTATGCGCTGATCCTGTTGCGCGAAAACGGCGTACCGTCGGTGTTTTACCCTGACCTCTACGGAGCGCATTACGAAGACACCGGCGGCGATGGCGAAACCTATCCTATCGACATGCCGATCATTGAACAACTTGATGAACTGATCCTCGCACGCCAGCGCTTCGCGCATGGGGTACAGACGCTCTTTTTCGATCATCCTAACTGTATCGCTTTTAGCCGCAGCGGTACGGATGAGGATCCCGGTTGTGTGGTGGTGTTGTCTAACGGCGATGACGGAGAAAAGACCATCAATCTCGGCGCGAATTATGGCAATAAAACCTGGCGGGACTATCTGGGAAATCGTGAAGAAAGCGTGGTCACCGATGAAAACGGCGAAGCGACGTTTTTCTGTAACGGCGGGAGCGTCAGCGTGTGGGTGATTGAAGACGTGTTGTAAAGCTCAACCCCGGTGACCGATGGTTACCGGGGCGTACGGCTTATGGCAGCGGTGTTGCCAGCGGCGTTTTCTTTAACGCGTCAGCACATTCCTGCGTCGGGCGATCCACCCGTTGCAGCGTCATACCGTCATATTCCAGCGTATTGCCTTCGCGCTCGATCTCGTACAGCTCGCGTTTCACCGTCACGTTGGTGAGATCGCCGGAAAGCATCGTCAGTTTCCCCGGCAGCGCGATCACCCGCTGCCACTGGCGACAATCCAGCGTATCGCCCTCTTTCGTTATCACCAGGCTGGCAATCGCTTCCGGACTCACCAGGCTGCGTTGCGGACCTTTTGACTGCCAGTATCCTTCCAGACCGGCTGGCGCTGGCGTTTTCACCACGTCGTTATAATTTTCTACTTCGGCGCATCCGGTAAGCGCCAGAAATACACCAACGATTGCTAATTTTTTCATCATTCATCCTGCATGCGAAGAAAATGGGATTGTGGCATTAAAGGCCTGATCTCGCCAGCCTTTCGGCAGCGTTGAGAAAGATTGATCCAGACGGTGTTACCTCTTATTACTCATAGTCAAAAATTCTGAACGGTGTAGTATCCACACTTCTTGTTACATACCTTCTGAGTTCAGAGGCACAACGCATGTCATGGCAACACTTCAAACAGGCCTGGTTAATTAAATTTTGGGCCCCCGCCCCTGCGGTCATCGCAGCGGGTATTCTCTCTACTTACTATTTCGGCATTACGGGAACCTTCTGGGCCGTTACCGGTGAATTCACCCGCTGGGGTGGTCAAATCCTGCAACTGTTTGGTGTGCACGCCGAAGAGTGGGGATACTACAAGCTGATCCATCTCGAAGGCTCGCCCCTGACCCGCATCGACGGAATGATGATCCTCGGTATGTTCGGCGGCTGTTTTGCTGCCGCACTGTGGGCCAACAACGTCAAGTTACGCATGCCGCGCAGTCGGGTGCGCATTATGCAGGCGATAGTCGGCGGGGCAATCGCCGGATTCGGCGCACGGCTGGCAATGGGCTGTAACCTGGCCGCATTCTTCACCGGCATTCCGCAGTTCTCGCTACACGCCTGGTTTTTTGCGCTGGCCACGGCCATTGGCTCCTGGTTTGGCGCACGCTTTACCCTGCTGCCGATGTTTCGTATTCCGGTCAAAATGCAGAAAGTCTCCGCCGCTTCGCCGTTAACGCAAAAGCCGGATCAGGCCCGTCGCCGTTTCCGCCTGGGCATGCTGGTGTTTATCGCCATGATCGGCTGGGCGCTACTCACGGCGATGGATAAACCCAAGCTCGGTCTGGCGATGCTGTTCGGCGTTGGGTTCGGACTGCTGATTGAACGGGCGCAAATCTGCTTCACCTCCGCCTTCCGCGATCTGTGGATTTCCGGTCGCACCCATATGGCAAAAGCGATCATCTTCGGGATGGCGGTCAGCGCCATCGGTATTTTTAGCTACGTGCAACTAGGCGTCGAGCCTAAAATCATGTGGGCGGGTCCGAATGCGGTGATCGGCGGCTTGCTGTTCGGCTTTGGCATCGTTTTAGCGGGCGGATGTGAAACCGGCTGGATGTATCGCGCCGTTGAAGGCCAGGTGCATTACTGGTGGGTTGGTCTGGGCAACGTTATTGGCTCGACCATTCTGGCCTACTACTGGGATGATTTTGCTCCCGCGCTTGCCACCAACTGGGACAAAGTGAATCTGCTCAACACCTTCGGTCCGCTCGGCGGTCTGCTGGTGACCTATCTGCTGTTGTTTGCCGCGCTGATGCTGATTATCGGCTGGGAAAAACGTTTCTTCCGTCGCGCAGGGCTGACGCCTGCCAAGGAGTCTGTATGAAAAATATCGTGCCTGATTATCGCCTCGATATGGTCGGCGAACCGTGTCCATACCCTGCTGTAGCCACGCTGGAAGCGATGCCGCAATTGAAGAAAGGTGAAATTCTGGAAGTTGTGAGCGATTGCCCGCAGTCAATCAATAATATTCCACTGGATGCGCGTAATCACGGCTATACGGTGCTGGATATTCAGCAGGATGGTCCAACGATCCGCTATTTGATTCAGAAGTAACTGTTTGCCGGATGGCACTGCGCTTATCCGGCAAACATTCCCAGCACGTTGTCCCTACACCTGCATCGACATCACTTCCTGATACGCCGACACCAGTTTGTTACGCACCTGAATACCCATCTGCATCGATACCGACGCCTTTTGCATATCGGTCATCACATCATTTAACGCAATACCCGGCTCACCCAGGGTAAATTTCTCCGCCTGCGTACGGGACGCGGTTTGCACATCGCTGATTCTGTCTAACGCCGCATGCAGTTGTCCGGCAAAACTCACGGTCGGTTGTGGCTGCATATCCTGCATTTTTGCTGACATCGCCGTGGCCTGTAACTGGCTGATGACCCCTTCAATCCCCTGTATTGCCGACATTCTGATCCCCTGGATGATTTTTTACGTAGCTGAGATTACCAGTTAGTCAATAAGATAAAGGCGTTAAATAACGATAAAAAACCACGGTTTTTAACGCATAGAAAAATTCGAAACCGCAAATAATGAGACCGTCAATTTTTCGAGTTTGCTGACCCGGGAGTGAGTCTTGTTCCACTTTGCAAAAAACGCCGTCCACGATAAGCCACGAGGTGCGAGATGAGTGCGACAGCATCGACTGCAACCCAGCTTAAACCTCTCGAGTGGTTAAACCGCCTGCGCGCGAATCCCAGAATTCCTTTGATTGTGGCGGGAGCCGCTGCCGTCGCTATCATCGTGGCGATGGTCCTGTGGGCCAAAGCGCCTGACTATCGCACGCTGTTCAGCAATCTTTCCGATCAGGATGGTGGCGCGATTGTCACCCAACTGACGCAGATGAACGTTCCCTATCGTTTTACAGAGGGAAGCGGTGCTATAGAAGTTCCTGCCGATAAAGTCCACGAACTACGTTTACGTCTGGCGCAGCAAGGCCTGCCGAAAGGCGGCGCCGTTGGTTTTGAACTGCTGGATCAGGAAAAGTTTGGTATTAGCCAGTTTAGCGAGCAGGTCAACTACCAGCGTGCGCTGGAAGGTGAATTAGCCCGGACCATTGAAACGCTGGGACCGGTAAAACGCGCCCGCGTGCATCTGGCAATGCCGAAACCGTCGCTATTTGTGCGTGAGCAAAAAGCGCCTTCAGCCTCCGTGACCGTTAACCTTGAACCGGGTCGTGCACTGGATGAAGGTCAGATAAGTGCAGTTACGCATCTGGTTTCCAGCGCTGTCGCAGGGTTACCGCCGGGCAATGTTACGCTGGTCGACCAGGCAGGTCATCTGTTAACTCAGTCGAACACCAGCAGCCGCGATCTTAACGATGCGCAGTTGAAATACGCCAGCGATGTCGAAGGCCGCGTTCAACGTCGTATCGAATCGATCCTGTCGCCGATTGTCGGCAACGGTAACGTACATGCACAGGTCACCGCGCAGCTGGATTTTGCTAATAAAGAGCAAACCGAAGAACAGTACCGTCCAAACGGTGATGATTCCCAGGCCGTGCTGCGTTCACGCCAGTTAAACGTCAGCGAGCAGATCGGAAGCGGAGCGCCAGGCGGCGTACCGGGCGCATTGTCTAATCAGCCAGCACCGGCGAATACCGCGCCAATCGCCAACCCTCCAGCTAATCAGCAAAATGCGCAAACCACGCAGACGGCAAATAACAGCAATAATGCCGGTCCACGCAGTACGCAGCGCAATGAAACCAGCAACTATGAAGTCGACCGTACCATTCGCCACACCAAAATGAACGTCGGGGATGTGCAGCGTCTCTCGGTTGCAGTGGTGGTCAACTATAAAACGTTGCCGGACGGCAAACCGCTGCCGCTAACCGCCGATCAGATGAAACAGATTGAGGATCTGACCCGCGAAGCGATGGGCTTCTCCGACAAACGTGGCGATACCCTGAACGTGGTGAACTCTCCGTTCACGGCGACCGACGATTCCATTGGCGAGCTGCCGTTCTGGAAACAGCCGTTCTTTATTGATCAGTTGATGACCGCAGGCCGTTGGTTACTGGTTCTGCTAGTTGCCTGGATCCTGTGGCGCAAAGCTGTTCGCCCGCAGTTGGTTCGCCGCAGCGAAGAAGCAAAAGCGGTACAAGAACAAACGCGTATTCGTCAGGAAACCGAAGAAGCGGTAGAAGTTCGCCTCAGCAAAGACGAACAGACCCAGCAGCGTCGTACGAATCAGCGTCTGGGTGCAGAAGTGATGAGCCAGCGTATTCGTGAAATGTCAGATAACGATCCGCGCGTCGTGGCGCTGGTCATTCGCCAGTGGATGAGTAACGATCATGAGTAATGCCCTTACCGGTACCGATAAAAGCGTCATCCTGCTGATGACCATTGGCGAAGATCGCGCGGCAGAGGTGTTTAAACACCTTTCCACGCGCGAAGTTCAGGCGCTGAGTACAGCGATGGCGAACGTACGCCAGATCTCCAACAAACAGTTGACTGAAGTGCTGGCCGAATTTGAGCAAGAAGCAGAACAGTTTGCCGCGCTGAATATCAATGCCAACGAATATCTGCGCTCCGTGCTGGTGAAAGCGCTGGGCGAGGAACGCGCCTCCAGCCTGCTGGAAGATATTCTGGAAACCCGCGATACCACCAGCGGCATTGAAACGCTCAACTTTATGGAGCCGCAAAGCGCCGCCGACCTTATCCGCGACGAGCATCCGCAGATTATCGCCACCATTCTGGTGCACCTCAAACGGGGCCAGGCCGCCGATATTCTGGCGCTGTTCGACGAGCGTTTACGTCACGACGTGATGCTGCGTATCGCCACCTTCGGCGGCGTACAGCCTGCCGCGCTGGCAGAACTGACCGAGGTACTGAACGGTCTGCTCGATGGCCAGAACCTCAAGCGCAGCAAAATGGGCGGCGTGAGAACGGCGGCAGAAATTATCAACCTGATGAAAACCCAGCAGGAAGAAGCGGTTATCACCGCCGTGCGCGAATTCGACGGCGAACTGGCGCAGAAAATTATCGACGAGATGTTCCTGTTCGAAAACCTGGTGGACGTCGACGATCGCAGTATCCAGCGCCTGCTGCAGGAAGTGGATTCCGAATCGCTGCTGATTGCGCTGAAAGGTGCCGAACAGCCGCTACGCGAGAAGTTCCTGCGCAACATGTCGCAACGTGCTGCCGATATTCTGCGCGACGACCTTGCCAACCGCGGTCCGGTGCGCTTGTCGCAGGTGGAAAACGAACAGAAAGCGATTCTGCTTATTGTGCGTCGTCTGGCGGAAACCGGCGAGATGGTGATCGGCAGCGGCGAGGATACCTATGTCTAACGAACTGCCGTGGAAAGTCTGGACTCCGGACGATCTCGCCCCACCGATGGCAGAGTTCGTGCTGGCCGACCACAGCGAAACGCCGCTGTCCGAAGAGACGGAAGAACCCGAGCTTTCCGCAGAGCAACAGCTTGAACAACAGCTCGCACAGCTGCAAATGCAGGCCCATGAGCAAGGGTATAACGCGGGGCTGGCGGAAGGTCGACAAAAGGGTCATGAACAAGGCTATCAGGAAGGTCTGAGCCAGGGGCTGGAGCAAGGCCAGAACCAGGCGCGTGCGCAGCATGCGCCGATTCATGCCCGTATGCAGCAACTGGTGAGCGAGTTTCAGAATACGCTGGACGCACTGGACAGCGTCATTGCCTCGCGCCTGATGCAAATGGCGCTGGAAGCTGCGCGTCAGGTGATTGGTCAGACGCCTATCGTGGATAACGCTGCGCTGATTAAGCAGATCCAACAGTTATTACAACAGGAACCGCTGTTTAGCGGTAAACCGCAGCTGCGCGTACATCCGGACGATCTCCAGCGTGTTGAGGAGATGCTCGGTGCCACTCTCAGCCTGCACGGCTGGCGGCTGCGCGGCGATCCCACGCTGCATCACGGCGGTTGTAAAGTCTCAGCCGACGAAGGCGATCTGGATGCCAGCGTCGCCACACGCTGGCAAGAACTCTGCCGTCTGGCAGCGCCGGGAGTCGTGTAATGACCACTCGCCTGACTCGCTGGCTCAATACGCTGGACAACTTCGAAGAGAAAATGTCGCTGCTGCCTGCGGTGCGTCGTTACGGTCGTCTGACCCGCGCAACCGGGCTGGTGCTGGAAGCTACGGGGTTACAGCTGCCGCTGGGTGCCACCTGCGTCATTGAACGCCAGGATGGCAACGAAACCCAGGAAGTTGAAAGCGAAGTCGTAGGCTTTAACGGTCAACGTCTGTTTCTGATGCCGCTCGAAGAGGTCGAAGGCGTTCTGCCCGGCGCACGCGTATACGCGAAGAACATTGCCGGAGAAGGTCTGCAAAGCGGGAAGCAATTACCGCTTGGCCCTGCTCTGCTGGGTCGTGTGCTGGACGGTAGCGGCAAACCGCTCGACGGACTGCCCGCCCCGGATACCACCGAAACCGGCGCGCTGATTACGCCACCGTTTAACCCGCTGCAACGTACCGCAATTGAACACGTTCTGGATACTGGCGTACGCCCCATCAACGCGTTATTAACCGTTGGTCGCGGCCAGCGTATGGGGCTTTTCGCAGGTTCCGGCGTCGGTAAAAGCGTCCTGCTCGGCATGATGGCGCGCTATACCCAGGCCGACGTCATCGTCGTCGGCCTGATTGGCGAACGTGGCCGTGAAGTTAAAGATTTTATTGAAAATATTCTCGGCGCTGACGGTCGCGCACGCTCAGTGGTGATTGCCGCTCCGGCAGACGTTTCACCGCTGTTACGTATGCAAGGCGCGGCCTACGCCACGCGCATCGCCGAAGATTTCCGCGATCGCGGACAGCACGTATTGCTGATTATGGATTCCCTCACCCGCTATGCGATGGCGCAACGTGAGATAGCCCTGGCAATCGGCGAACCACCGGCAACCAAAGGTTATCCGCCGTCAGTATTCGCCAAATTACCGGCGCTGGTTGAACGGGCCGGAAACGGTATACACGGCGGCGGTTCAGTTACCGCGTTTTATACCGTACTGACCGAGGGTGATGACCAGCAGGACCCGATTGCCGATTCCGCGCGCGCGATTCTGGACGGCCACATTGTGCTGTCCCGCCATCTGGCCGAAGCAGGTCATTACCCGGCCATCGATATCGAAGCTTCGATCAGCCGCGCCATGACCGCGCTCATTAGTGAACAACACTATGCGCGGGTGCGTAACTTTAAACAGTTGCTATCCAGCTTCCAGCGTAACCGCGATCTGGTCAGCGTGGGGGCGTATGCCAAAGGCAGCGATCCAATGCTGGATAAAGCCATCGCCTTATGGCCACAGCTGGAAGCGTTTTTACAGCAAGGCATCTTTGAACGGGCTGACTGGGAAGATTCTTTACAAGCTTTAGAACTGATTTTCCCTGGTGTGTGATTAAGCAGGAGAGCATAGGTCATGGCACAACATGGTGCGTTAGCAACACTGAAAGACCTGGCTGAAAAAGAGGTAGATGACGCCGCTGTCTTATTAGGAGAGATGCGTCGTGGCTGTCAGCAGGCGGAAGAACAGTTAAAAATGCTGATCGATTATCAGCATGAGTATCGCAACAATCTGAATACCGATATGGGCCAGGGTATTACCAGCAATCGCTGGATTAACTACCAGCAATTCATTCAGACGCTGGAAAAAGCGATTGAACAACACCGCCAACAGCTCAATCAGTGGACGCAAAAAGTGGACATGGCTTTGAACAGTTGGCGCGACAAAAAACAACGATTACAGGCGTGGCAGACGTTGCAGGACAGACAAACCTCGGCGGCGTTACTGGCCGAAAACCGTCTGGATCAGAAAAAAATGGATGAATTTGCTCAGCGCGCAGCTATGAGGAAACCCGAATGATTACTTTACCCCAACTGATTACCACCGACACCGACGTAGCCGCAGGTCTTCAGTCAGGCAAAGCGGTAGATTCACCCGAGGATTTTTTAGCGCTGCTGGCTGGCGCATTAGGTGCGGGCGACGCGCAGGGTAAAGACGCTCCGCTGTCGCTTGCCGACTTACAAGCGGCCAGCAGTAAGCTGCAAAAAGGGTTACTGCAAAAAAATGGCGATGCCGCACAGTCGGTCAAATTAACCGATCTGTTGGCGCAACAGGAGCTACAAACCGAGTCTTCTCTTGCCGACATGACAGACGCTCAGCAACTGTTGTCTGCTCTCACACCTTCACTGAAAGCTAATGCCCTGACGACGCTGGGCAAAGTTGCTCAGCAGGACGAAAAAAACACCACGCTGAGTGATGACGATCTCGCCAACCTAAGTGCGTTGTTCGCCATGCTGCCAGGACAACCGCTGGCTACGCCTGCCGTCGACAGCGCACCAGCCCCGGTTGATGCCACGCTTTCCGCATTGTCACGTGGCGCTGCACTCGGCGCGACGACTGATAATGCAGACGAATTGCTGCCGGGTGATGCCAAAAAAGGCAAAGCGGATGTCACAATTGCTGGCGGTGGTGCTAATCAGGCAAACAATCCAGCACTAACCCCGCTGACGGCGGCGGCGAACGCCAGAGCTGAAATCGATAGCACCCCGTCACCGACCAGCATTGGCATGACTGCGGCCCCGCTAAGTGGTCCACAGACACATGCACAACCGTTACCGACGGCCGCGCCGGTGTTAAGCGCTCCGTTAGGTAGCCATGAATGGCAGCAATCGCTGAGCCAGCACGTCACATTGTTCACGCGCCAGGGCCAGCAAAGCGCAGAGCTGCGTCTGCATCCGCAGGACCTGGGTCAGGTACATATTTCCCTCAAGCTGGACGACAACCTCGCGCAGTTGCAAATGGTTTCACCGCACAGTCACGTGCGCGCCGCACTGGAAGCCGCATTACCGATGCTGCGTACGCAGTTGGCTGAAAGCGGGATCCAATTGGGGCAAAGCAACATCAGCAGTGAAAGCTTCGCTGGCCATCAGCAGTCTTCCGGGCAGCAACAGCAGGCTGGTCGCGCTCAAGGACAAGACATTTTTGCCGCTGAAGATGACGCAATACTGGCAACCCCAGCCTCGCTGCAAGCCGCTGCCCGCGGCGATGGCGCAGTAGACATCTTCGCCTAACGCCAGAGGTAGCATGATTATCCGCGTCTTTTCCACGCTTTGTCGTGGACAGGACACGGGATAATCAGCCCATAAGCTGTACCGAAACAGGAAGCCCGTATCTGATGACTGACTCCGCGATTAACAAAAAAAGTAAACGCGCTATTTGGATCCCTCTGCTGGTATTAATTACCCTCGCCGCCTGCGCAACTGCGGGTTATAGCTACTGGCGCATGCAGCAGCAGCCGTCCGCCAGCGTCAAAGCGGAACCGCCTCCACCGCCAGCCCCGGTGTTCTTTGCGCTGGATACCTTTACCGTCAATCTGGGTGATGCAGATCGTGTACTGTATATCGGTATCACGCTGCGCATGAAAGATGAGGCGACACGTTCACGTCTTAACGAATATCTGCCGGAAGTGCGCAGCCGCTTGCTGCTGCTGTTCTCTCGTCAGAATGCAGCCACACTCGCCACCGAGGAAGGTAAGCAACAGCTGATTACCGCCATCAAAGAGACGCTGGCGACTCCGCTCGTTGTTGGGCAGCCGAAACAGGTTGTCACCGACGTTCTTTATACAGCTTTTATTCTGCGGTAAAGACATGGGCGACAGTATTCTTTCTCAGGCTGAAATCGACGCATTGCTCAACGGCGATAGCGAAACCAAAGACGAACCCATTTCAGGTATCGCAAAAGAAAGCGATATTCGTCCTTATGATCCCAACACTCAGCGTCGCGTGGTACGTGAGCGTTTACAGGCGTTGGAGATCATTAACGAACGCTTTGCGCGCCAGTTCCGAATGGGATTATTTAACCTGTTGCGCCGTAGCCCGGATATTACCGTGGGTGCGATACGTATCCAGCCATACCATGAATTTGCGCGCAACTTACCGGTTCCGACCAACCTGAACTTAATCCACCTGAAGCCGCTGCGCGGTACGGGTCTGGTGGTGTTCTCACCGAGTCTGGTATTTATCGCCGTAGACAACCTGTTTGGCGGTGACGGTCGTTTCCCGACGAAAGTCGAAGGCCGCGAATTTACGCACACGGAACAGCGCGTTATCAACCGCATGCTGAAGCTGGCGCTGGAAAGCTACAGCGACGCGTGGAAGGCCATCAACCCGCTGGAAGTGGAATACGTCCGTTCTGAGATGCAGGTGAAATTTACCAATATCACTACTTCTCCGAACGACATTGTGGTGAACACCCCGTTCCACGTTGAAATTGGCAACCTGACCGGTGAATTTAACATCTGTCTGCCATTCAGCATGATTGAACCGTTGCGTGAGCTGCTGGTGAATCCGCCGCTGGAAAACTCGCGTAATGAAGATCAGAACTGGCGCAATAATCTGGTGCGTCAGGTTCAGCATTCTGAGCTGGAGCTGGTGGCAAACTTTGCCGATATCCCGCTGCGGCTATCCCAGATTTTAAAACTGAAACCCGGCGATGTACTGCCGATTGAAAAACCCGACCGCATTATTGCTCATGTGGACGGCGTGCCTGTGCTGACCAGCCAGTATGGCACTGTAAACGGTCAGTATGCGTTACGCGTAGAACATCTGATAAACCCGATTTTGAATTCGCTGAATGAGGAACAGCCCAAATGAGTGATATGAATAATCCGTCCGATGAGAACACTGGCGCATTGGACGATCTGTGGGCTGACGCGTTAAACGAGCAAAAAACCACGCCCACCAAAAGTGCGGCCGATGCGGTATTCCAGCAGTTAGGTGGCGGCGACGTCAGCGGTGCTTTGCAGGACATCGACCTGATCATGGACATTCCGGTCAAGCTGACCGTCGAACTGGGCCGTACCCGCATGACCATCAAAGAGCTGCTGCGTCTGACGCAGGGATCGGTTGTCGCACTGGATGGTCTGGCAGGCGAACCGCTGGATATTCTGATCAACGGTTATCTGATTGCCCAAGGCGAAGTTGTCGTAGTTGCGGATAAATACGGTGTGCGTATCACTGACATTATCACCCCGTCTGAACGTATGCGCCGCCTGAGCCGTTAATCATGAATACCCAGGCTACCGTTTCTCAACCCGCCGCCGTTCCCGGCTCACCGCTGGTGCAGGTAAGCGGCGCGCTGCTCGGGATCATCGTCTTGATCCTGGCGGCGGCCTGGGTCATTAAACGTCTGGGGTTTGCCCCCAAAAGTGCCGGTACGCATGGGCTGAAAGTCACGGCCAGCACCTCACTGGGTCCACGTGAGCGCGTGGTGATTGTCGAGGTCGAAGATGCCCGTCTGGTACTGGGCGTCACAGCCTCGCAGATTAATGTCCTGCATACCCTGCCCCCGGCACCTGCCGATGCAGAAGAAAAAACGGCCTCCCCTGCGGATTTCCAGGCCATGATGAAGAGTTTGCTGAAGCGTCCTGGGAGATCCTGATGCGCCGTTTGTTATCCCTTACGCTGGCAGGCTTGTGGCTTTTCAGCCCCGTTGCCCTCGCCCAACTCCCGGGTCTGGTCAGTCAGCCGTTGCCGGGCGGCGGACAAAACTGGACGTTGCCCGTGCAGACGCTGGTGTTCATCACCTCGCTGACGTTCCTGCCTGCAATTTTGCTGATGATGACCAGCTTCACCCGCATCATCATCGTTTTTGGTCTACTGCGAAATGCGCTGGGTACCCCCTCAGCACCACCTAACCAGGTGCTCCTGGGCCTGGCGCTCTTTTTGACCTTTTTCATCATGTCGCCGGTGATCGATAAAATCTACGTTGACGCATACCAACCGTTCAGCGAAGAGAAGATCTCCATGCAGGAAGCCATGGAGAAAGGCGCCCAGCCGCTGCGTGAGTTTATGTTGCGCCAGACCCGTGAAGCCGATCTGGCACTCTTCGCGCGCTTAGCAAACAGCGGTCCGTTACAGGGACCAGAAGCCGTGCCGATGCGAATTTTGCTGCCCGCTTATGTCACCAGTGAGCTGAAAACAGCATTCCAGATAGGCTTTACCATTTTTATTCCGTTTCTGATTATCGACCTGGTAATCGCCAGCGTGTTGATGGCGCTCGGGATGATGATGGTACCGCCCGCCACAATCGCGTTGCCGTTCAAGCTGATGCTGTTTGTGTTGGTAGACGGTTGGCAGCTACTTGTCGGCTCGCTGGCACAAAGCTTTTACAGTTAGAGGCGCGAAATGACTCCTGAATCGGTCATGATGATGGGCACAGAGGCGATGAAAGTCGCCCTGGCCCTTGCCGCGCCTTTGCTGTTGGTCGCTCTCGTCACAGGTCTTATCATCAGTATTCTGCAGGCGGCGACCCAGATTAACGAAATGACGCTGTCCTTCATCCCCAAAATTGTCGCGGTGTTTATTGCCATCATTGTTGCTGGCCCGTGGATGCTTAACCTGCTGCTCGACTACGTGCGTACGCTGTTCAGCAATATCCCCTATATCATCGGGTAGACAACGTTATGTTGCAGGTGTCCAGCGTTGAGTGGCTCCACTGGCTGAATTTATACTTCTGGCCTTTGCTGCGCGTACTGGCGCTCATCTCAACGGCCCCCATCCTCAGTGAACGAGCCATCCCCAAACGGGTAAAGCTGGGGCTGGGGTTGATGATTACCGTCGTTATCGCCCCATCGATTCCCGCCGTTGACGTTCCCATCTTTTCTGTTGGCGCGCTTTGGCAGGCAATGCAACAAATCCTGATCGGTATCGCATTAGGCTTCACCATGCAGTTTGCGTTTGCCGCAGTACGTACCGCCGGGGAATTAATTGGCCTGCAAATGGGCCTTTCCTTCGCGACGTTCTTCGATCCCGGTAGCCGTCTGAATATGCCGGTTCTGGCACGACTGATCGACATGCTCGCCATGCTGCTGTTCCTGACCTTTAACGGCCATTTATGGCTGATTTCGCTGCTGGTAGATACTTTTCATACTCTGCCCATCGGCGGCAATCCGGTGAACAGCAATGCGTTTCTTGCACTGGCACGGGCGGGTAGCCTGATTTTCCTCAACGGGCTAATGCTGGCCCTGCCGGTAATGACGCTACTGCTCACGCTAAACCTCGCACTTGGTTTGTTAAATCGCATGGCACCACAGCTGTCGGTTTTCGTCATCGGCTTTCCTCTCACTCTGACCGTAGGTATTTCACTAATGGCGGCGCTAATGCCATTAATTGCGCCATTCTGCGAACGATTATTCAGTGAAATTTTTAATTTACTGGCCGATATCGTCAGCGAAATGCCAGGAAAATAATAACCCTTAATTTTTATCCTGTTTTACTAAGGATTGTCCTAAATTTAAAAAGTGACAACATCCACCAGGATATCTCTGTCGCGGCTTATTTGTTTTTGCCTCACTCACATAACGCAACATTCACTTTACTTTAAGATGTTTCCTGGCAAATTATACGCAACTTTACGGGATAGTAAATTCGCCTGAAAAACAGCGAAAGCGTCATCTTGGGTCGTTATTATTCCGTTTAGTTGTGATGAAATAATCAGGTAAGGGGAATTATCGTTACGCATTGAGTGAGGGTATGCCATGTCAACGATTATTATGGATTTATGCAGTTACACCCGACTAGGGTTAACCGGATATCTGGTAAGTCGGGGAGTGAAAAAAAGGGAAATCAACAACATTTCCAACGTTGATGAACTCAGTCTCGCCTGTGTCTCTCAACAACCCGCTGTGGTGTTTATTAATGAGGACTGCTTTATCCACGATCCTGCTAATAGCCAGCAAATAAAGCAAATCATTAATCAGCATCCCAGCACATTATTTATTGTGTTTATGGCAATTGCCAACGTGCATTTTGATGAATATCTACTCGTCAGAAAAAATTTATTGATTAGTTCTAAATCAATTAAACCTGACTCACTGGATAAACTACTTGGCGATATTCTGAAAAAGGAAGTAGATATTGCTATTGATGTGAACCTGCCAACATTATCATTAAGTCGAACCGAATCCAGCATGCTGCGTATGTGGATGGAGGGTCAGGGAACAATACAGATATCAGATCAAATGAATATCAAAGCCAAGACGGTGTCATCCCATAAGGGGAATATAAAACGAAAGATTAAAACGCATAATAAGCAAGTTATCTATCACGTTGTAAGGCTTACGGATAACGTCACCAATGGTATCTTTGTGAATATGCGCTAAGACGTTCTGACTGGTGGCGACCCCACCAGTCAGAATCAAACAGCGGAACTCATGTCACTCCACTTTTTCCACAAAGATACCATCCTGATGACCTGATTCATTAAAGAACCAGATACCGAGCGGGTAGTCTTCCAGCGAAACCAGGTACATAGTGCCTTCGCTAAACTCTTCGATTGCCAGTACCACGCCCGGTCGACGAGGACCGCCGTCCGTTTTGACTGTGACCCGATCATTCACCTTCATAGTTTTCCTCCTGTGGCTTTGTGCCAGTGTAGAACAAATTCCTTTTTCTGGCAGCGCTGTGCACGCGCGATTGCGGGTTTTATCGACGGTCTATACTTAAGTTGTGCGTATCTGATGTTTGGGTACGCTCCCCCGGTATCCTTAACGGTTGAGAGGTATGAGGATGAAAACCGCGAAAGAGTACAGCGATACGGCCAAACGTGAAGTCAGCGTCGATGTCGACGCGCTGCTAAAGGCAATCAACGAAATCTGCGAGAGTGAAATTCATCGCAGCCAGGATGACCCGGAGCGCGTCAGCGTTGACGGGCGTGATTACCATACATGGCATGAACTGGCCGATGCGTTCGAGCTTGATATCCATGATTTTAGCGTGTCGGAAATCAATCGCTGACTGAGGGCGAAAAAAATCCCGGCCCTTATCGGGTCGGGATCAAGCTTGCTTATGCAAGAAGCACTTGTAAATTCGTTACACCAGAAAATCTGATGTGAACCAAACCTTATCTGCAATTTTTTTGCCTGACAAGTAAATAATTCTCACCGGAATGATAAATATAACTAATGGGTGAGAGATCACCAGGTTACGGTCGAGCCAAATGTTCAGGCATCCTGACAGAGCTGTCTTCGCTCGCCAGGCACCACCAGTTCATCTTCACGGAATGCTTCCCGTTTAACGCCAAAGCCGTCGTACCAGCGACATTCCACCATTCCGCTGGCATACCCGGTAACGATCATACGTGGGCCACCCTCTTTGGAGGTGACTTCCTCACTGACAGAAAAGACCATACCTGCCTCCTGTATCAAGAGAAACCTTTACACCTTAGATGACAAGGAGGCGTTTTGCGTAATCAGTCCTGTAACAATTAGTGCGAAATTCCGCGCACTCTGGCGACAGCTTTTACCAGCAGAACGACAATCCCACCGATGATAAAGCCGAGCACCAGGTTAAGCAGGGTCGGAAGCATTAGCGAAATCAATGTACTTTGCTGCTGAGCAAAATGTTCAATCGCATGATGCAGCGGTGATATTCCGTGTACCACAATGCCGCCCCCCACTAAAAACATCGCCAGCGTGCCAACCACCGAAAGTGTTTTCATCAGCCAGGGAGCAACAACCAGCAGTCCTTTACCCAGAGTTTGAGCAAGCATGCTGCGCTTTTCTGCCAGCCAGTAGCCGATATCATCAAGCTTAACGATAATCCCCACCAGGCCATACACGCCCACGGTCACCACTAACGCGATACCAGATAGCACCAACACCTGATTCAGCAAAGGGGCGTCCGCTACAATACCCAGCGTAATTGCGACAATCTCGGCAGACAAAATGAAGTCGGTACGTATTGCCCCTTTGATTTTATCTTTCTCAAAGGTGAGTGGATCCTGTGCGGCCAGAGCAGCCAGACGCTGCTGACGCTCTTCCGGGCTTTCTTTGTGCTTACGCGCCTCCAGGGTATGCAGAACCTTTTCCACGCCTTCAAAACAGAGAAACGCCCCGCCTACCATTAATAAGGGGGTGATCGCCCAGGGAATAAATGCGCTTATCAATAGCGCCAACGGCACCAGAATAACTTTGTTAACAAACGACCCTTTCGCCACGCTCCAGACCACCGGGAGTTCGCGGTTCGCCCGCACGCCCGATACCTGCTGCGCATTAAGCGACAGATCATCCCCCAGCACGCCCGCGGTTTTTTTCGCGGCCAGTTTTCCCATCACTGAGATATCATCCAGTAGCGTGGCGATATCATCGAGTAAGGTCAGTAAGCTACTTCCTGCCAAAATTTTCACCCTCAATATTATTTTTTTGCAGTCATAAGTATGAAGTAAAACACGCCATGCTGAAACTGACCTTTCTGGTCAACAAGTTTTTAACATCAACACGTAATTATAAATCTCGCCAGTAAGATAGTTTTGACGTTTACTATGTTGCACCTTTTTATTTCCACCGTGAGGGATTATGCGTTTCAGGCAATTGTTACCGCTTTTCAGTGCGCTATTCGCGCTGTACATCATTTGGGGTTCCACGTACTTCGTTATTCGCATTGGTGTTGAAAGCTGGCCGCCGTTAATGATGGCAGCCGTACGTTTTCTCTCCGCGGGAATTTTATTAACAAGTTTCTTACTTATTCGTGGGCATAAGCTGCCCCCCTTACGCCTAATCCTGAACGCCGCGTTAATTGGTATCCTGCTGCTGGCTGTGGGTAATGGTCTGGTCACCGTCGCAGAACACCAAAATGTCCCTTCCGGTATTGCCGCCGTGGTGGTCGCCACCGTCCCGTTATTTACGCTGTGTTTTAGCCACTTTTTTGGCATCAAAACGCGCAAGCTGGAATGGTTGGGGATAGCGATTGGGCTAGCAGGGATCATCATGCTGAACAGCGGGGGCAATTTAAGTGGCAATCCGTGGGGCGCTATTTTGATCCTGATCGGTTCAATAAGCTGGGCGTTTGGCTCGGTATACGGTTCACGCATTACGCTACCCGTTGGCATGATGGCCGGAGCCATTGAAATGTTAGCCGCCGGTATTGTGCTGATGTGCGCATCGCTACTCTCCGGGGAAAAACTGACCACCATGCCAACATTTTCAGGCTTTATGGCGGTGGCTTACCTGGCCCTGTTTGGCTCCATTATTGCCATTAATGCGTATATGTTCCTGATCCGCAATGTCAGCCCGGCGCTAGCCACCAGCTATGCCTACGTCAATCCGGTTGTTGCCGTGCTGTTAGGCACCGGTCTGGGGGGAGAAAGACTGGCCCCTATCGAATGGCTGGCGCTCGGCGTGATCGTGTTTGCTGTGGTGCTGGTAACGTTGGGGAAATACCTGTTCCCTGTTAAAGCGGAGGCCGTTGCTACCCCGTCGGAAAAAACGTTACAGTAAATGAATACCGAGTGTGTCGATCTGCGCGGTGTCGCCACCGCCGCAGATCCACTCGATGACACGTTCAGATAACGCTTCATCGTCCAGCTTTTCGCGACCACGCAGGGCGCACTCCCAGACAATCAATACGCGCCAGCCCAGAGCCTGCAACTTTTCACAATCCCGCGCATCGCGCTGGACATTTTTGCCTATTTTTTCCAGCCAGAATTCCGTTCGTGTCGCGGGGACTTTAAACAAATAGCAATCGTGGTGGTGCCAGAAACAGCCATGAGTAAAAATCACACAATGATAATCATCCACCACAAAATCAGGGCGACCGGGTAACGTCGCATCCTGCACGCGAAACGTTACCCCCTGCTCTGTCAGCACGCTGGCAAGGCGTTTTTCAATTGCGGTATCGCGGGTAGCTATCGCCCGCATATTTTTACTGCGTGTTGCTTTATCGTGAACGTCTGCCACGCTGGTTCTCTTTCTCGCGAATAGCAACTGCCTGCCTGATTTTCGGCTCCAGCAACCTGGCCACCGCCGCAAATGCCGGAACGACCACCGAATTACCAAACTGGCGATAAGCCTGGGTATCTGACACAGGGATCCTGAACTGATAGCCCTGCGGAGATTCAAACCCCATCAGACGCGCGCACTCTCTGGGCGTAAGTCTGCGTGGGCGGTGGCGCTGATTCTGCGGATCGTCAAAATCTATTTCACCCAGCGCCATATCCCAACCACGGTCAATCAGGATCTCCGCTCCATCCTTATAATAACGCGCAGATAACGTGCGCGTTACACAATCAGGGTTACCGGGATACACCATGCCATAGCCAAATCCATTGCCCCGCGCCTGATGCTTTTTCGCATAGCGATAGAGGTATTTCCACAGCACCGGCGTCAGTACATATTTCGCATCGACGGTCGGCTCAAGCAGTTCCGCCAGCGTGGTACGCCGCGGCGGATAACGCGTGACAATATCCCGCAGCGTGAAGTCTGATTTCAAATTCAGATCGCGTCGGAAGCCGACAAGCACGATACGTTCGCGATGCTGAGGCAAAAAATGTTGCCCATCGATGATTTTCGGATCGTCCGGACCGTTATCCGCCGCATCCGCTACGTCATAACCCAGCTCGTCCAGCGTTTGCATAATGATGCGAAACGTTTTGCCCTGATCGTGACTCTTCAGGTTTTTGACGTTTTCGAGCACAAATATGGCGGGCCGACGCGCATCGATAATGCGCACCACGTCAAAAAATAGCGTGCCTTGCGTATCACAGGCGAAACCATGTGCCCGCCCTAACGCATTTTTCTTTGATACACCAGCCAGAGAAAATGGCTGACAAGGGAATCCGGCTAACAGCACGTCATGTTCAGGAACATGCTGGCGAATATGTTCTGCCGCCTGCTGGTCACTCACCCCGTCATGATGGCTGAGTGTGATATCACGAATATCTTCATTAAAGTTGTGCTGGAGCGGATCGCAGTAGTTGTTCGCTTTATAGGTGCGCACCGCATGCTTGTTCCACTCACTGGTAAACACGCACTGCCCGCCAATCGCTTCAAAGCCGCGACGAATGCCACCAATACCGGCAAAAAGATCGATAAAGCGAAAGGCATAATGCGGATGATGCGCAGGTGGTTTCGGCAACAAAGTATTCAGATGAATGAGCTCGCGGTCGCTGAGGCGATGCCATGTTTCATTAGCAACCACTCGCTTAAAGATGGCCGGGCTCCAGCGGTTCTCACCAACGCCATTCAGATGAGCAACCAGCGTTTTCACGTCATATATTTCAAGCAACTTGGCCAACATCACCTGCACGTCGGCCTCGTTTTCATCTGTCATCGGGTTCATGGAGCCTGCTACTGAAAAATTATCCTGCATACATTTAACCGGCAGAAATGGATAACCGACAGATTAACATAAATTAGCACGGTTGACGTTTCAGCCGTATTGGCGACTAGCGCGCTTTAAAGGGTTGAATCGCGTCAAGATCCAGCATTTCGTATTCTCCTTTTAGCTCCGCACTCAGCTTCGCCATATACGTCAGTAAAAAATCCGCATTATGTTGTGCCAAATGCCGCCCTTGCTCGGTTTGCATCGTCAACGGCAACGTCAATAACTTGGTCTGGAAGTGATCGAGCGCGTACTGTTTATCGTCAAGGCTACGCTTTCGGGCAAACGGATCTTCCGCATCAAACAGCGCAACCCCCAACGCCCCTGAAACGGCAAATACGCGCGCTAAACCAATTGCACCCAGCGCCTCAAGCCGGTCTGCGTCCTGCACGATTTTCGCTTCAAGGGTTTCTGGCGCGATTTTGGCGCTAAAACTGTGCGCCTCAATGGCATGACACACTGCCGATAACCGCTGTTGTGGAAAATCCGGAAAATCGCGCATCAAAACACGACGTGTTTCCTTGGCTGCCAGTACCGACGAACAATGACGCTCAGGATGGTTCTTTGGCAGGCTGACGAGATCGTGGAAGTAGCACGCGGTCAACACCACCAGCCAGTCTACGGTTGCATCTGTACTCAGCTTTTGCGCCGTTATCCACACACGTCGAAAGTGAAAGATGTCATGTGCAGCATCTTGTCCAGAATGGTTATCAGCTAACCAGGCTTCAAATCGCGACTGCCAGTCGTGCAGTTTCATGCTATCTCCCTTTGTAGAAAGAAAATCACCTTAGCAACAATTTTCATTGCAGACCACTGCCCGCCCCATTACATAATCATCTTTTATTATTGCACTAAAAATAAAATCCACATGAATTTATAAAACCCACGACGCCAATATCGAAAAATAATTTATATGAATATTAAAAACAAACATCTAAAACAAATAAAATACACATAACAAATAAATAGATAAACACATATAACACATTGATTAAAAACAATTCATATGGCGAATGCCAATGTAATTAACATACACGTATAATTATATAAAGATGCAAAATAAACATTTTGAAATATTTTAAATATATTTGTTACATGTTATATTTTAAATTAAATGAACTTCATAGATAGTATCCAAATGTAGTCACTCGGATAGTACTACATATTCATTTTAATTATCATGCAAAGGGAATACATAATGAAAAGAAAAGTATTGGCACTGCTTCTCCCTGCTTTATTAGCTGCAGGCGCAGCAAATGCGGCTGAAATCTATAATAAGAACGGCAATAAACTGGATCTGTACGGTAAAGTCGATGGTCTGCGTTATTTCTCTGACGATGCTGACAGCGATGGCGATCAGACCTATGCGCGTCTGGGTTTTAAAGGCGAAACCCAGATCAACGACATGCTGACCGGTTACGGTCAGTGGGAATACAACATCCAGGCTAACGGTACCGAAGGTGAAGGCGCAAATTCCTGGACTCGTCTGGCCTTTGCCGGTTTAGGCTTTGGTGAGAACGGTACCTTCGACTACGGTCGTAACTACGGCGTGGTCTACGACGTAGAAGCCTGGACCGATATGCTGCCGGAATTTGGCGGTGACTCCTACACCCAGACCGACGTGTATATGACCGGTCGTACCAACGGTGTTGCCACCTACCGTAATAAAGGTTTCTTCGGTCAAGTTGATGGTCTGAACTTCGCACTGCAATACCAGGGTAATAATGAAAGTGCAGGAGCAGGCGAAGGTACTGGTAACGGTGAGAACCGTAAACTGTCTAAAGAAAACGGCGACGGTTTCGGTCTGTCAACCTCCTATGACTTCGACTTTGGTTTAAGCCTTGGTGCTGCTTATTCCAGTTCTGACCGTTCTAACAATCAGGTTGCTGCTGGTCGTGGCGATCGTAGCTATGAGAATAAATACGCAGGCGGCGAAACAGCAGATGCCTGGACTATTGGCGCTAAGTATGACGCTAACAACGTTTACCTGGCTGCTATGTATGCAGAAACCCGTAACATGACAGCATACGGTAGCGGAACTTATCAAGATGCTACAGGCAAAGATGTTGCTAAAGGCGGGATCGCTAATAAAACACAGAACTTTGAAGTTGTTGCGCAGTATCAGTTCGACTTCGGTCTGCGCCCTTCCATCGCTTACCTGCAGTCTAAAGGCGTCGACTTAGGCGGCTGGGATCACCATAGCAACGGCACCCCACGCTATACCGACAAAGACCTGGTCAAATATGTTGATGTGGGTGTGACTTACTACTTCAACAAAAATATGTCCACCTATGTCGATTATAAAATCAACCTGCTGGATGAAGACGACAGCTTCTATGAAAGCAATGGTATCGCAACTGACGACATCGTTGCCGTTGGTTTAGTCTACCAGTTCTAATTGACGCAAAAATAAGCAAGCCCGCTTCATATGAAGCGGGCTTTTTATTTATACGAAACGTATTTTTTTACCACGCGGGCATTACAACGATAAACTTGTGAGGATACTCAAAGAAAAAAACATCCATGAGAACTGTCGTTGAAAGCGAGGCGTGCAAGTGCTTGAATAGTGGCGGAGAGAGGGGGATTTGAACCCCCGGTAGAGTTGCCCCTACTCCGGTTTTCGAGACCGATTTCATTGGTAATGTTTTCAATAACTTACCCTTTCTCGCTGGTATATCCGCAATATTTCTACATCATAAAATTCAACTAGTTACTCGTTTATCTGTACTTAATATACCAACACTTTCTGGGGCAAAACGACTGTTCGATACAATTAATAAGTTAATATGTTGAAAATTTTTCTTGTCAATTCAGTATGTATTGAATGATAAAATACAGCCTATATGTTTATACTCTTGACCTTAGTAGCGTTTACTACCCTCGATAAACCCACCATCATTCATCGGAATACAGTTTCCCTCCTCATTAATAATTTTCTGGTCTTTCATATAGGTATAACGATAGGTAATTGATCCACTATCTATCTCACCATTGATTCGTTTCATTTGGAGTGAAAAAGATAAGGGATTGTCCTTGTACTTGTCCATTCCATGTATATCGGCAAGCGCCTCGTATTGCTGCTCCGGAGATAACCCCTTATAAACATCGAGATACCCATGGAAAATTCCATATCGTGATGAAACATAGGTCAGGCGCTGTTCGGCTCCCGTCACTTTTAGAGTAATCTCCTCCCCCGTATTGCAGGTTAATTTAGCTGGAAATGTCTCTGCCTGAGAAGAAAAAATGAACAAGCTTAGTGTTAATAGGAAGAAATATTTCATTTACATCTAGTATCCAACAACAGTCATGTAGGTAAGAAATTCTATAGCCAGATAGACGGATACCAAAGGTTTATTAAGCTAATCTTCGGTTATTATTTGGTCTGGACACCTATTTTGATCATAGACATTCCTCCTCCAGCAAAGTATTTCACTATCGGAATTCATCAATTCCTAAAACCATCATTCCGATTTACCTTACAAGCTACTTGCCGGTGCGCACCACTTTTTCTTCCTGCCCTATACTTCTAGTCTGACATATGGCTGGAGGTTTCTATGTGTGGACGTTTTTCTCAGTCGATGACGCGTGAAGACTATCTTGCCCTTCTCGCTGAAGAAGTCGAACGAGACATTCCATATGACCCGGAACCCATCGGACGTTTTAACGTCGCGCCGGGCACCAAAGTTCTGCTTCTGAGCGAACGTGACGAGAAACTCCATCTTGAGCCAGTTATCTGGGGATACGCCCCCGGATGGTGGGATAAACCACCGCTAATTAACGCACGCTCTGAAACGGCGGCCACCAGCAGAATGTTTAAACCACTCTGGCAGCATGGGCGTGCCATTTGCTTTGCTGATGGCTGGTTCGAATGGAAAAAGGAAGGTGACAAAAAGCAGCCCTACTTCATTCATCGAGCCGATGGTCAGCCGATATTCATGGCGGCGATCGGCAGCACACCATTTGAACGTGGAGATGAAGCAGAAGGATTTCTGATAGTGACGGCTGCTGCCGACAAAGAACTGGTAGATATTCACGACAGGCGGCCACTGGTACTGTCACCAGAAGCCGCTCGCGAATGGATGAGGCAGGACGTTGGAGGAAAAGAAGCTGCGGAAATTGCGGCCGATGGTTCCGTGCCGGCTGAGAATTTTATATGGCACGCCGTGACGCGTGCCGTAGGGAATGTGAAAAATCAGGGCTCCGAACTGATACAGCCAATGTGATTACATCACCGGGCAATCATCAAATTCCGCGTTCCTGGCATCATTAATGATGTACGTGATCACCCCGAATATAGCGGGCGCAGAACTGGAACCGTCATCATCTGCTGGCAGCGCCTCCCTTCTCCCGTTCTCCAGATTAACCAGGTGGGGCTGAGGATGAGTCCGATATCGCTTGATCCTGAATTCCCCGTCTATCGCGCATATCAGCAGTGAACCATCGCAGGCAGTAAGTGACGCATCTACCACAAGTAGCGCTCCCTGGATTATCCCTTCCCTGAAATGTGAACGTGATGCCCGCATGAAGTAAGTCGCTGCGGGCTGACTGATTAACTGCTGGTCGAGGGAGATCCTTGTTTCAACGTAATCTGCCGCAGGTGAAGGAAAGCCCATGGCTATAGTCCTCCGTTTGGATTGAACAGCAGGAAGGTACGGTTCTCGCCTTCCTGCGTTGATACATCGCGGAATGTTGTCACATACCACTCGATCCATTCGTTGGCCTGCTTCATCGTCCAGTTCCAGTTAACCTTGCTCAGTTCCTGGACAAACCGTTGCGTGGTGACGGTCTTCCGGCCATTTGGTTCCTGCTGTATCGAAGCATACCAGGCTATTTCAATATCGCTGCGTCGTGGCATCATCACGCCCTCTCTTG
Source organism: Citrobacter sp. B72 (assembly GCF_016894305.1). NCBI lineage: Bacteria > Pseudomonadati > Pseudomonadota > Gammaproteobacteria > Enterobacterales > Enterobacteriaceae > Citrobacter > Citrobacter sp. B72. Next base: position 2,003,892 of record NZ_CP069801.1, on the reverse strand, counting down.
AATACCGGATAAAAACACAGTATAAATACTGTATATCCATCCAGTAAAGAGACAATAAGCAATGTTCGTGGAACTCGTTTATGACAAAAGGAATTTTGATGGTCTGCCCGGTGCAAAAGATATCATTCTGGGCGAATTGACCAGGAGGGTTCACCGGATCTTCCCCGATGCTGATGTTCGGGTAAAACCGATGATGACGCTGCCGGCGATCAACACTGACGCCAGCAAGCATGAGAAGGAACAGATAAGCCGTACTGTTCAGGAAATGTTTGAAGAGTCTGATATGTGGCTGGTTTCAGATTAAACGCCTTGAACCGTCATATTGCTTAAGTACAATCCGCCGTGACTGGCAATCATTCAATACTCACACTATCGAACGTTCGCCAGTCGGCCGCAGTCATGCTCTTGCATACGGCGTGGCTGCGGCACCTGTTAATTTGTCCTACTGAGTATCCTGCTGATTTTGCTGGCGCTCACGTTCAGTTTTTTCCGTTACATCCCGTGTCTCTTTCTGCTTCTGATTCCAGATACTGTCTTCCGGCATCTCCACACGTATTGACACAAACGAATCAGCCGGAATGTCGACAGGCTCTCCGTCAGCCACTGTCTCAGTAAACACGCCGTCAATATCAGTGCTCCCAATTCTGTTCTGAGCAAAAGGAGGCGCTGAGGGATGAACCCGATGATACGTTCTGACCAGTACCGAACCATCAGCATTGACTTTGTAGTCCAGCCAGATGCGGGGTTGCTTGTTTCTGTCAACAGGGATTTCGAACCCACCACTTACTCCTCCCCAGGCGATATCAGAGTTAAGACCAAGGCATCCGCTAATGTGATATACCCCCACGGATAAACGCTCAACCTGACAACCTTCTGATTCAGCATTTACTGAAAAAGTCCCGTCCCCTCTTACATCCACCACTGGTGAGGCTGTTTTAATAAATCCATTACTGTCCACTGTGGTATTCCCGGTATCACGTACGGCCCTTGGAATTTCCCAGGTTTGATTATTCGGATTATAGGTACGGTACGCAAACCCACTAGTCTTTGGTAACCCTGAGCTTGAGTAATACCCAATTAACTGCATTCTTGCGCCGTTATCAGCACTGGTTACGTCAATCCATGCACCGACTAATGCATACTCTGATTGGCCGGTGATAAACCCCCACGAATTAGCCCAATAGATGTTAGTGGGCGTATCCCCTTCCTGAAATCGCTCTGCTTTTTTCCGCATTGCCCCAATGTTAGAACAGGCATTCCAGAAATCACCGGCTGCTGCGCCAGTTCCTCCATATTTAGTAGCAAGAGGAACCGGATTACCATTTTCGGTAACGACACATCCCCACTCTGCTGCATCTATTCTCATCGCAATTTTTCTTTCTGGTCCGGGGCCATAAACTATGGTCTGAGACGGTAGTTGCCGCAAAGCATCAACACCAAGGTTAGTCCGGGCACCATCTGCATTTGTAGACCCGGTGCCGCCCTGGTTAACTGGCACTGCGCCATCCGATTTTGTCGCCATGTTATCTGCCAGATATTTCCATGACGGCCCGGTAAACTCCGAATTATCAGGAAGCCTGACAGTAATATTGCCGTTCGCAGAGAATAAAAGTTGCCAGTTCTGTTTGTCGTAATTAAGTCCGCGCAGGGCTTCTGCACTTTGTGCCACCAGCGCTGCGGTAACCATATTCAGCGCCACACGAGGAACAGCTGACCAGGCAGCGCCAGATTGTGTTGGCCCGGTGAAATTGCTGACCAGCGTCAATGCTGTACCGCTTTCCACTGATTTAACCGGGAGCGTATAGGGAACGCCGCCGACAGTGACAACAATAAAATCTCCGGCCGCCACCTCGGTGGTAAACTCGGTCCCGTTTCCAGCGACCGCAGCAGAGTTATTCGTCAGGGTTAAGGTTCCTGCTGACATGGATATCTCCTGAATTCAGATAATAAAAAACCCGCCGGAGCGGGTTTTTTTTTGGTATTTCATTGAGGGCAATTTGAACTGGTGAAATTATTTTTATTCACCCATCGCCAGTTAAAGGGATAACCGGCCCTGTACTCAGTCTGATTAACAACTTTTCGCACACCGTAAATGTGTACCGACTGTGTAAACCCGCCAGTCACAAACTCAGCCTGACAAACCGGTTTCTGTTTCTCCAGAACAGGCCCAGAACATGCTGAAATCATCAGACTGACAATAACTGGAATAATTATATTTTTCATTTCGACACCAGGGTTAATTATTTAAACAAAAAATAACCAATAGCATTGAATAATAAAAATAGTTTTAATAGATCAATATTCTAAAATTGATCGTTTAAATCGATCAGTTTAATCATATGCAGCTGTGTTTATCGCCGTTATCACAATTCCACTATTTGTCGTACCGATTGAAGAGCCGCTTGCTGTTGTTGATGAGAGTCCTTTTATTCGTGTTCCAGAGCCTTCGTTGAAGCAACCCGTTCCCACATCAACAGACTGAATGATTGGCTGCCCACCAGGCGCTGAACCAGCATGCAGAAGCACAGACCCCAGCCCCATCGGATTTACAGCCCATTTACCCGACATGTATGTGTCGATGTTCAGCCCACCCGTTACAGCACCGGGTGAGCCTATAGTTGTAAGGTCGCTTAATACCCGGGACTCATTCGTAAGTACCAGTGTCCCTTCGGCGTCCCATATAGCCACACCCCAGGCCGGAAGGGTAAGTGGGTATATAGCAAAAAAATACGCCTCCAGAACGAAAGCCGAACCTCTGTAATTAGACGCATCAACACTGAACGTGTTGCCATTTTTTGAAGCTGATATTTTCGCCGGGGCGCTGGTTCGTGCAAATGCAATCCCTCCCTTCTGACCGTCGATAGTAACGGACGCCGAAGCACTGTTAAAATTCCCCCCAAAAGTTGAGTTTACAGTGACTTTTCGGTAAAGCGTCATTGGTGTGGAATCTGGCGTGATAAAAGGGTTCCCGTTAGGTAATGAAATCAATGCGCCATATTTAGCCATCTACGCAGTCTCCGCAAACACGATTAACTGCACTTTGATTGCCGGGTAATCATTAATCCCATCACTACCTGATGGCTGTATTGTTATGGTGTTTCCAGATGCAATAATATTTCTTTTATCTGTGTAACTTATTGTCCCTTTATCCTCCAGAGTACCAACTGCGAACCCAACCTTTAAACCTGGCTCAAGATTGAACTGGTAGCTTCCCGTTTTCTGACCTAAAGCAAGATCGATGATGCCCACCACGGTTACAGGTTTAATGCCATAGTTATTCGGGACGCCGTTAGCGTCCCATGTATGAATTCCCCATGTCATCAGAATACCCCTGTTAATTTACCAATCTGCACGCGGAGAACGCCATTGCCATCTTTAACGCTGTAATTAAGATTGGTCATTTTCGTTGCCCCCTCCCCGGCAATAGCCCCATTCATTTCAAACGTTCCGTCCGATTTCATGATTGTGCCCGTTTGTCCCTGAACATAATTAGCGGAGCGCAGTTCGCCAATTTTTGCCAGCGTGATTTGGCTATACTGGATAAACGCATCGCTGATAAACACCTGACCATTAACAACAGCAAAGGGTGAATATTGCGTATCACCGCTACCACTCATCAGGACGAACTGGTTGGCGTTAAACCCGACGCGGGTGACTACCGGCTTACCCGCTTCCGCCAGCACCGCAATCGACATTCCGGCGTTATACATCACACCGTTAATCCGGACTCCGGTTTTGAGGGTGTAAATTGCAGATGCCCCTGTAGCATCAACGGTGGCAGTGAGCTTATCCTCAAGCGAGGCGGTTACATCTTTAATCTGCGCCTGCACTTGCGTGGACATTTCAGCCATGGCCTTATCGACCTGTGCAATGGTCGTTTTGACTACCAGAATATCCGCGCGTACTTCACCATACTGCGCCCACTGGTGTTCCACGGTTGCATGGTTGGCCAGCGCATTCTGCAACGCGGCTTCCAGGTTGGTATCAATGTCGCTTGTCAGGCGGTCACCGTCTGCAGAAGTCACGAAGTCATCAGCAATATCGCCCAGGTAGTCGTCAGCATTCGCATTAGATTCACCACGAACCCAGTCGGTCCAGCCTGATTCATTACCCGTTCTGTCTACCAGTTGCGCGCGGTACCAGAACTCCTGACCAGCCTTCAAACCCAGTTGGGTGTATTCGGCAGACGGATAAGGCACATCCGACAACAAAAGGGGATTTGAGAAATCACTGTTCGCGGTGTACTGAATTTCCGTTTTCAGCGTGTCCCCGGTATTAGCCGGGAATCCCCAGTTCAGACGAATCCCCCAGTTGATCGGCGTTGTCGCAAAGCCGACAGGTTTCGGTGGATTTCCCACCTTGCCCGTCAGCGTTTTCTCTTCGGAGTAACCCCAGCCAGAGGATATTTCAGAGGCGTTAATGGCGCGCACACGCACGAGGTAGCGCCCGGCATAAATGCCCGGAACATCGAATGACGTGGTGGAGCTGCGCGGCACATTTACCCAGTTACCGTCATTGCGGCGCCACTGTGCCTCATAGGCGATGGCATTCTGCGCCTGGTCCCAGCTCACCCGCATGGTTTCGACGCTGATATTCTGCTGCACCACCGAAAACGAGCTGATCACAATGTTAGCCGGCGGCGACTGGTTACCCGGCGGGATTACACTCACGGGCCGCTGGTCTATGATGGCTCCGGTATCGATACGGGTATATTTATCCGGGTCATGCCATGCGCCGGTAATAGAGAAAGTGCCATCATCATTATCGGAGACGCTGACAACACGATACTGCTGGGCATAGAGTTCATCTGACTCAACCACCCATACAGCTTCGGCCTGCGGTGTCTCACTGTATGCCGTAGTGACTGTGACTGATTCCCCGTTAACCGCCTGAATAGTCCTGCTCTGTGACGCGCCGGAGGGAAGATTGAGAATAAGGCGATCGCCTGCTGCTGCATCAGTTACGCGGTCAAGTTTTATCACGCGACCGTTAACAGCACTGATGCGACCACCCATAACTTTGCCGGACAGAAGCTCGTCTGACACGGCGATGATGTATCCCGGCTGCGGAATGTTTCCGTCCAGGCCAACATCAAACGAAACAACGCGATCCTTATTGTTGGTGAGAATACCCCAGCGCCCCTTTCGGTTCGCTTCTGATTGACGGGTACAGCCGATGGCTGTCATTTCCAGCTGATTAAATCCGTACCGGGCTACCAGAGGCTGCTCAAACACCGGCTCCATCGCATCCGCATAGGCGTTACCCGGATCAGACCAGGAAACCAGCGCTGTGGTATAGCGCGTTTTCGAAGTGCTGCTGGAATAGGTAAAGCGTCCATCGATAACGTTAGCGCGGGTGTAAGCGTAATCCACATCTCTCGGCATATCCGCAAGCGCAACAATCTGATCGCCGCCCCAGTACGTCATACCCCGGAATATAGCCGCAAAGTCACGCAGCACAGTGTAAGCGTCATTCCTGTCCTGAACATAGACATTACAGGTATAGCGTGGCTCTGTCCCGCTTCCACCCTTTCCATCCGGTACAGGCTGATCGCAATACTGCGATACCTGGTACAACGTCCATTTATCGATATTGGCGGCAGTCAGGCGATTACCCAGACCAAAGCGATCGGTAATCACCAGATCGTAAAATATCCACGCCGGGTTATCGGTCCAGGCCCACTTAAACGCGCCCTGCCATGTACCACTATAAGTCCGCGTATCGGGGTCATAGTTATCAGGCACGCGGATCACCCGGCCACGTGGTTCACAGGATATCTGTGGAATCGAACCATTGAACTGACTTGAGTCGAATTCGATGTACAGCAGCGCTGTGTTCGGATAGCGCAGCTTGGCATCAATCACTTCCGTGAAGCTTTGCAGCGTCATCGTGTCGCCGATCTTGGCGCTGTTTGCGTCAGCGGTAATCTTACGTAGTCGGATTGTCCAGGTGCTGCCAGCCTGCGGTAAATCAATACGGTGGCTGCGCTCATAACCAGACGTCGTTTTGCCGGTTACGCTGGTATTAAGAACGGTTTGCCAGGTCCCACCATCAGTTTGCAGGTCTATTACATAATTGATGGAATACCCTACCAGATCGCCGTTGTCCTCTTGCTTAAACAGAGAAGGCCATTTCAGTCGCAGGCGAACGGCTGATAGTTGGGTGTTGGTGAAGGTACGCGTCCAGGCTATTTCGCTTGATACTTCAGTTCCAACGTTGATTTCGTTTTCGGTACCGGGAATGCCCTGAATGTAATTTTGTGCCTGAGTTCCCGCGCGAAACTCCCACGTCACGCCGCTAAAGTTTTGGGAGCCATCGGAGTTTTCCAACGCCGTGCCGTCCAGGTAGATATTTTTTCCGGTTAATTGCCCTGCAAATTCCCCTTCCCCAAGCGCAACGAGGATTTTGGCCTTCGCTACAGATTGCAGATCATCAGGCTGTTCGGTAGGGGTTCGGGAACTGGAACTGCCGCCCTTGCGGCCTTTTATCGGGGTTGCTGTAGCCATATTGCGCCCATAAAAAAAGCCACCATAAGGTAGCCTGAAAGGAAGATTATTTTGGTTATTGCTGGTCTTCGACGTATATACCAGCAGAGATGATCGCCCCGCCAATACGTCTGCGGCCATATAGAAGCGGAACTGGATTACCCTGAGCAGCGGTGTTAGTTACACCACCGAATGCATACGATGCCCGATTTTCGGCATCCTGTTTGCTGGCAAGTCCTGCTGGCTGTGGGGATAGCATTTGCACAATCCCTCCTAACATCATTGCAGCTCCAATTTTCATTGCTGCTGGCCCCCACGCGGCACCACCCCATGCCTGGCCTATTGTTGCCCCTAGAGCCCCAACGACTACCAGTACCGCACCTAAGACTGTTTGAAGTAAGCCTGCTTTTTTACTTCCAATAACAACAGGAACAATGCGAATAACATTTTCAGTAACTGGAAACCCTAAATCATTTAGTCCAACATTCTTAGTTCCATCAAATATTGCATAAGTTAACCCACGCGACTTACTTGTATTGAGATACCGTTCAAACCCGGAAACCGTTTTGCAAATAGAATGTATAGCTTCTGACTTTGATCTAACATATCTTTTGTGCGACTTTCCGAATATTTTACCAAGAGGTCCAGCCAATTCTATTGAGATACTTTTTTCGGCATTAACACTTGTCATATCACACCAAAATAAAAAAGACCCTTTCGGGTCTTGTTAATGGATTATATTTCTATTTAACTGAGGATATTTCTTTTAGCCTTGTATAACCATATTCATATGCGTCATCAGTTGAACACAACGAAAGTACGCGCTCACCATGACCAACCGAGTTCAAAACTTCAATCAAGTTTTCATCAAACTCTCTTGAGGTTCTTGCTAGGCTGAAATGGATGGTAGAACCATCAGCCTTATCCTCAGGATCCTCTGGGACGTGCTCAGGTTTGTTACCTTTTACAACCATCATTCTAAAAGTAATTCCGTTATGGATTACATTCTTAATGAGGTGTTTTCCATTATAGTGTTTAGCCATTTTCAACCTCTACATTTATCACATAAGTTAATAAAATATTTAAAATTAAAGGCAAGATTTTGCAGCATTCCCCCACGGATTGCCAATTCCCTTATTGGCAGCATATACATTGACGTTGGATCCACCAGCGTTATCGTTATCGATTAAAGCCATGGATAGGACGCCGAACAAATCGTCTGAAGCAGAGATTTTATAACCGGTTTCTGTCTCAATGCTGTTAGCTTGCGGATGCAAATCTTGCCATTTCGGAGCTAAACATTTATTAATCTGATGCGGGCTTTTAGATGAGTGTCCAGCGAATACAGGCTCTCCTTTCTGTAAAGAAGATGCGCTACATCCAAACAAACCCAATAACGAAACAAATAATATGGTTTTTTTCATATCCCTATCCCCTTTGGTTTTACAAAAGGTTAGCACAGGTCCTTATATCGTAGCACCTTCATTGTCCGTTCCTGCCAGTATCCACCATAAGGCACTCGCTGACTCAGATGGCCATATAGATGGTGGAGTAACATGTTACCTTCGAGCAGGATCCCGGCATGATTCCACTTGTTGGACTGCACCTGCATGATAACCATATCACCTGGCTGCGGTGCGCCGCTGAATTCACGGAAGCCACATTCATACCAGCAATCGTGGTAGAAGTTTTCGGGGTAACTGTCTTCCCACCAGGGATAATCGACGCGGTAATCCATCAGTTCTATACCATGCGTCTGCCTGAAGTAGCTCATCACCAGCCCCCAGCAATCGAAGTGACCGAGCACAAACGGGCGCTCCAGTAGCGGCAGCTCTCCCCGAGGCTGGATGGTACGCAGATCACCCTCCGGCCAGCTGACGATGTGCCAGGGTAAGAGCGTTGCATCGCATTGCGCTTTATCCAGTTCGCTCGGCTGTGTCGTTGCGTCCGGGTGACTGTGGACAATGGCAATCACCGTACCCCAGTCTTCGGCAGCGGCGTAGTCCTCCGGCGACAGGTGGAAATGTTCGGTCGGGTCCGTCGCCAGATTACGGCAGGGAATGTAACGCTGCACCCGGCTTTTCTGCACCACCACACCACAGCACTCCCGCGGATATTCAGCAGCAGCATGCGCCATAATGGCGTCGATAATTTTCTGACGCATATCAGCTCCTGATCAGGGATGTGCCAGGGAAACCACCGAACGGCAACTCGTTCCCCTCTCCATGTCGCAACTTGCACGCAGTGAGTGTACCGGGGCATTCATCGAGCGACGGATCGTTAACCGGATTATTGTGCTTGTCGAAATAACGCGTCCCGGCATAGTCGCATCCATCACCGGAGCGGTATTTGTTACGGATACACCAGGTACAAAGCGAATGTAGCTGGCGTGTCGGGATCATCAGACCCTGCAGATCCATCGGGCTGGACAACGTAAACGCCACCACTTCGTTGGTTTCAGTGCTCTTGGCGTCTATATAAAACACCTTCAGCTTTTCCTGCTGAGGATCCGCAGACGGGTTGCCCTCCGGATAATTTTTCGCATCCAGATACTGCGTCAGCGTGTCATGAATCGTGACCTTTGCCTGCAGCAGGTCATCATAAGCAAGACACAGCGCCGTAATGGAACTATCCAGGTTAGCGACCGACAGCGTCGGCTGCGCGCTGGTCCCGTCGGTCGCCGTCTCAATACCCTCGATCTGGCAGGGCCAGGCTTTATATTCATGCCCCTGCCACCAGATCGATTTCGCCGGTAGCTTATTTTCATCTCCACCAGCAGCGGCGATTTCATCGGCGGTGTGGGCAATATTGTGGGCGTGGAAGCGGAGAACGTCGGAAACACCAAATGCGGTGCCATCGACATCAAAAAGCCTGACAACATTGCCCGGCTCAAGTTTCTGATAATCACTGTTTAAGCTCATGGTGCAAACGCCTGTTCAAAAGTGGCTGATACGGTTTCCACCGTTTTACTTTTGGTGACGCGCTGCAGGCTGTCTGCCTCAACACGCCACAGCGCAAGATCACCGCCTGGCGGGGTAAACGAAAATGATTTCGTCTTATGGCGCCGCAGAAAAGCATAGATATCTTTGACGGTTTCCGGTTCGCCGGTAAATGAAAACTCATAGCTGAGCGTTTCATCATTCATCCCGGCACCTGATACCTGCTTATAGCCATCACCAAACTGTGCCGTGCGGACGGTATCCTTACTTTTCAGGGTCGGCTGGCTGGATGCTTTAATCCGCCACGCAAAATGCTCGATCGCCATTGCTTACCTCTGTTTTGTTGCATTCCAGATAATGCCTCCGGGTCGGACCTCTCTGGTGATACCTTCCCTGATGGAACTGCTGATCACCTGCTGATAGGCTTTCCCCAGTGCATCGCCGTTTCCTTTCTGCTGACCGGAATCCCCCTGGCCTGTTGTAACCGAAACCGGTGCATACACGCTGACACCAAAAGGAGAAGCAACGCCACCGCCACTCCCCCCGACCAGACCACCAGTCGCATAGCCGCGCATCATGCGATAAAGGTTGCCGACACCGATTCGGTTGGTGGCTTCCTGCGTAAAGACAAACTCTCCACGGTGCACCACTCCTGCAGGCTCATACTTGCCGCCGGACCCGGTATAACCACCGCCAGCAAAACCCAGCGCTGACGTGGCAGAACTGACCAGGCCAGCCATAGCCTGCTTCATCAGGATCTGCGTCAGCATCGACAACGTGGAACGGGTGAAATCTGCCCAGTTTGCTTTCCCTGTCGTCAGCATATCGGCCATATTCTGGCTAATACCATCGAATGTGGCTGAAGCAGCGGACTTCATCGAACCATAGGCATCAGCTGCTGAATCGGCATAGTCAGCCCACGCTGATTTCGCCCCGGCCTGCCAGTTGCCACGGAGCTCGTCCTGTGCGGCATAATATTTCTTGAGTGCATCCAGTTCGTTCTGATAACCCTGATCGGTGTCCGTACCGCCGGCATTCATCCAGCCCTGCCGCAGCTGTGCCTCTTCGTTTTGCCGCTGCGCGCCGCGACTGCTCATGCTGCCCCCGGCCACAAGCGCCCGGGTTTTCTCCCCAATCTGGGTAACGTACTTCTGCGAGCTGTCCTGCAGGCGGTTTAACCGTTCCTGGGAAACAATCTGATCTCCCAGCCGGGCATTCACCTCGGCCCGCGCCAGTACCTCGTCTTTGTTCGCCAGCACCGATTTTTCATCGGCGGTCAGCGCGCGCTTTTTGGCGGCCTCTTCCAGCACCGAAAAGCGGGATTGCTGTTTCCACAGTTCCTGCCGCTGCTGGCTGATAGTATCCGTGATGCTCTTGTGCTCCTGCAGAGTGCGTAACTGCGCCTCCAGCTCCAGCGTCTGCGCGCTGGCTGCATCGACACTTTTCACGCCTGCTGGCGTTTTCACTGCTGACGGTTTTTTAGGCTTCTTCAGCGAGTCGTCGTATTCCTTCTTAGCGGCTGCCATCAGAATGTTGTAATCAGCCTGGAGGATACGTCCGTCTTTGATGGCCTGATTATATTCTTTCTGTTTTGCCGTAAATTTATCCAAAGCTGATTCGGCCTTTGAATATGCAGCCTGCGCCTGCGCGGCATACTTCTGGCGGTCAGATTCAATCACTGCCTCGCGGGCGGCGTTATCCTCAGTTGCCTTTGCCACACTGGCCTGCTGCTGAGCCATTTCCAGTGCAAGGCGGGCAGACTCCCGATCGTTCCAGTAGCTGGCGCGCGCATCATCATTGACATAAGAATCACCTTTACGCAGATTCCAGATTTCATCCGCCCGCTTAAAGGCCGCTTCCGCTTTGGCAACCATCTCCTGCGTGGTGTCGGGCCGCCCGATATCGAGCGCCGCATCCCACATCGATTTAAAGGCACGCTTCAGGCTGTCGGCAGCAGACTCAATCGCCCCCATATTGTCGCGCAGGCTCTTTGTCTGTTCGCGAAAACCGTTCGTCGCCGCATCATTAGCTGCCTGTAGAGCCCCGGCCTCATCCCCGGCACGCTGCAGCTGCGCCACATAAGCAATCTGTTCCGCTGTGACGTTGTGGAACTGCTGCGCCATAGCAATAAGGCCTGAAGTCGGATCATTCGTCAGTTTGCCGAATGCCGCCGCCACCTTGTCGACCGGCACGCCCGACGCATCGGTGAACTTCGCTACCGCCTGACTCATCTCATCGAACCGGGCACCGGCACGCACTCCGGCGTTGACCAGCTCCGTCAGCGCGCTGCTGGTCTGGTTAAACGTGAGTCCCGCCTGCTCGCCGGATTTCGCCAGCACCAGCATGCGGTTCGAGGTCAACCCGGCAGTGTTACCGGACAGGACCAGCGTTTTGTTGAAATCAGACAGCGTGGACGACCCCTGATACCAGGCGTAAACCACCGCGCCAGTGGCGGCAGCCAGCGCGCCAACACCTACCATCACCGGCGATATGGTGCCCAGCAGCGCCCGAAAGGTCGGAATAATACCGCCGAAGGAGTCTTTCACCTGACCGCCCTGCTGCAGCAGGATAAGCCACGGACTCTGCCCACCGGCCAGCTGGGTGGCGATATCCGTAAACTGCGCAGGCAGCATACGCATCGCCGCGTTGTACTGTCCTACAGAAATACCGGCCTTCTTCGCGGCGCTCTCCTGGCGGGTAAATGACTGCTGTACCTTCAGCGCCGAGTCATTCGCTGCGTCACCCGTCTGCTTAAACTGCCTTTTTACGTACTCCAGCTGCTCGTTGAACTTTGACGAGTTAACATCAAGATTAACGACCAGGTCACCCACTGCCGTCTGGGCCATAGCGAACACCTCCTGAAATGCCCTCGGCCTTTGCCATCAGCACAGCGTCACCGGGTTCATCGTCGGCAATATCCTCCGCTGAAGGTGAAAGAAGGCTGAAGCTGGCAGGGGTTGATGTGGTTTTGGGGTCAAGCGCGGTAATGACGATATGCATCAGCGAGGAAAAATGAGCATCCAGTTGCACATCATTAAAAAAATTGTCCTGGTAGAACGTTCGCCAGTCGGCGTATTCCGTTGACGACATACCAGCAAGCATGGCGCGCCAGTCCGGGCGGCGAAATTCACGCGCCAGTTTCAGGACGAATGTCAGCTCGCTGGCGAGGACTTTTCCAGACTGACCGGCTCAGTCACAGCAACATCCTCTGGATCATTCGCTTCCTGCAGCGGCACCATTCCGGACAGCAGCTTCACGCTGTACTCTGCTGCGGAAACAATCTCCAGCGGCCAGGTCATCAGTACTTCATTCTGGATCTGCTCAACGTCTTCTTTCGGCGTTTTGTGCGCCCCTTTCAGGGGATGTCCATGCCATAAAGACATGGCCACCAGCAGTGCGCCGGATTTAATCGTCATATCCATCGCCGCCTGCATGTCGGCATCGGTGATACTTTCCAGCGTCTTCAGGTGTTCAAGATGCTCAATACGCTGCAGCGCCGACAGTTCGTAGAGCGTGACGGTCTTGCCGTTGCGTTCGAACGGCTCACTTTTTAAAAACATGCATTACTCCAGAAAGCGGGGCCACAGCCCCGGAAGTCAGGAAACGGTGACTTTACAGGTCGCGACAAAAAGCCCGTCGTTGGTCATCACGATAATGTCGGCGGTTCCGGCGGCAATGCCGGTTACCGTCAGCACTGTACCAGCGACAGTCACAGTGGCTTTACCTGCATCCGTGGTGGTGGCCCGGAAAGATGGATCGCTTGCGCTGACTGGCGCCACGGTGACATTCAGCGTGGTGGTGGCAGCAACCGCAACGGTGGTGGTCGATTTATCCAGGCTGACGCCGGTTACGTCAATCACTGCAGCGGCGCTGTCTTCAGCAAGACCTGGTTTGCCGTTGTTGCTGATTTTGACAGAACGGGTAATGGTGTCTTTTGCCGTCACCGTTTTACCCAGGCTGCTTACCCAGCCACGGAACACATCGATGGCGCCATTCGGGTATTTGATTTTGTACGCCAGCACGGTACCGTCATCAAACCAGCGAACCAGATCCTGCTGCCCGCTCTCGGCAGGTTTCCAGGCCAGCGTAAAACTGGCCTCCCCCGCCGATTTCTGGCCCTGTGAAGTGGACGTCCAGTCAGCATCCGCATCATCCAGATAGGTGTCGTCGTTTGATTCGGCAGTCAGTTCACCGGGCTGCAGGTCTTTAATCTTTGCCAGGCGCGTCCAGTCAACATCCGATAATGGGTTAGCGAACGGGTTGCCCGACCCGGAATAAATCCAGAGTGTGGTGGTGGCACCCTTTACCGGCGCCAGTGGGTTTGGTGTAGTCATTACGTCCTCACATTGTATAAGAGAGTGAATACTTCATATCAGCAGAACCCCACGTGGCCATTTCATCATCACGCTGGTAGTCATAACCCTGTGGTGACATGGTTTCGACCAGACCATCCAGGCCAGGGATATTGTTTAAATGCGGGTAAATGCGACTTTCCATCCATCCATCAAGCGCGGAATCCGTTTCGGCCGCTTTCAGGAAAACTTCGATATGCAGCGTGGCATGCCACATATCTTCATCGATAGAATCTTCTGTTGACTGGGCATCAGTTAAGTAGACGGCCAGCGCAGGAAGGTCCTCGGGATCAAGTACCGCCGGACGACCATCGAACCATGTCACAGGCTCTGCTATTCCAGCCTTGAGAACGGCGAGGATCGCAGCACGAATTTGCGGATGTTTCATTTAATCAGCACCAGTCGAAGTTGGTTACGAAGCGTAGCGGCCAGTTCTTTAGGGAGATCTGTCTCCGTTAACTTTGTGCTTTGGGCTTTAAACGCAGTTGTCAGCGGCTCAGCAAGGGGGATACTGACAACTTTCAGAGGGTAACGTGCAGCAGTGGTTCGCTGAAGGACATGCCAGCGGCCACTGTTTAACTGCTGGATGAACGCCCCAGGAAAACGGAAGCGTCCAACCCGCAATTCACTTCTCACACCATTTTTATCCCGTTTCCGCCGGGACAGGCGTACACTTGCCGGACCTAACTTAATCGCGGGTAAATTTCCCCGGTTAACCCTGATCGTCGCCTGCGGTTTTCGTACTGTCGCTTTTTTTAACCTGGCACGCTGATTTACCAGCTTCCTGGGTACCCGGGTTTCTTTTGATACTTCGCGAGTGCTGCGACTGATAGCGCGGGTAGCGATACGGTTTACAGCCTGCGAGGATGCACGGGGAACGGCTGTTTTACTGATGGAGTTCAGATTGGCGATAGCCTGTTCAAGTCCTTTGATGGACATGATGCCTCCTATTCAATCCATATTTGCGGCTTTCCATTAAATTGCTGCCTACGGGTGACGATGTAATCTTTCCCTTTCCAGGTAATAACATCACCCTTACGTGGTGATGCAGATGTTGAGAACACCACCAGAGACATACCATCTCCCGCCAGTGACCCCATTTCAGCAACAAACTGGCTTTCGATAGCATCAAAGTTGTTACCGTTGATCGTGACTGTATCAGCCATTAGTTTTACCGTAGCCGCATCCATGCGGGCAGCCATCTGCTCAAAGGGATTAGCCATTCAGACGAACCATCACGGAAGTGGTGGTCGCGCCCGCTGCCTGCCAGGCTTTCCCCGCGGGCGTCGCACCTGTAGCATCCAGTTGGATCTTTCCGCTCTTGAAATACACGGTTTTACCCTGGGCAATATCATCAGAAGCCAGCTTTGGCAACTGCACAACGCCACTGGTGAGGCCTGTGCCTGTTTCACCAACAGCGATATCCGCTATAGCAATTGCGAGCAAATCACCAACAATAACTGGCGCACCACTGACGATCACCACGGCACCAGAATTAGTTAAATCAATGGTGTGCCCATCCTGTACGTAATTCTTCATGCTCTCTCCGAATGGCCCCATCGGGGCCATATTGCAGATATAAAAAAAGCCCTATTGGGCTAACGGGTGACGCTTAAATTACTGGCCGCTGGATTTTACCAGGCCACGGTAATCCAGCGGTGCAACACCCGCATCAATACGGACTTTTGTCGCTACGCCGTCTGTCGTGAACCCATCCTGTTGATCGATATATGGGGCATCAACACCATTCAGGTAAGCCACTTCAATCGTATCGGTGCCCTGCGCAGCAGCCAGGTACCAGGCTTTAGCATCAGCATCATCGAGACGCGCTTCAGCAATGACTTCGGCAAAGTTCTGAATCGGGTTAGCAACACCTGAGTTAATGTCAGCGCCTTTGACGCTCGCTGATTTGATGGTCTGATTAGCCAGTGTCTCCAGAGCAACGGGCACCAGCATGTAAGCGGGTCGAATGTTCAGCGCACGGTCACCTTCTTTCTGCGTACGCATCATCTGCCGGCCTTTATCGAGGCTGTCGACACTGATAGCGCCGCTTGAGAGATTCTTGTGGTCGGCGTGGAACAGCGCCTTACCATCCGACAGCTTTCCATTTGAGGTAAGCAATGCATACACCAGGTCGCCGATGGTCCCTTTGGCGGCGCGCCCCATCTTCATAGGAACGTCAGTCAGTTGGTTCAGATCATCATTGATGATGGCCTGACGGGTGATAGAAAAAATCTCACCATAGGTGGCCAGCGCGATGGTTTCTCCCTTGTCTCCTGTGGTGATGTATTTATATTCGGCCCCTTCCCGCACCTGACGAAGAGACGGGAAACCGCCCATACCTACACGATGAGCCGTTTTAAAGTCAGACAGCTGTCCTTTTTTGGTCCACAACTCAAAGGTTTCTGCCGCTTCGTCCCAGCCCTGCAGCAAAGATTTATTAGCAACATCAAGCAGGATATTGCCAAAGTCTGAGGTGCTGTGGGTCAAAGCAAAGCCAACCATCTGCATCGGGTTATAGCTGGAGACACCGAAACCACGCTCAGTCAGTGACATACGGGCACATTCACGCAGCGTCATGCCGTTATAGACGTTGTCGCGTTCCAGACCTTCATAACCTGCCCGCGCCATCAGCGCCTGGCGGATCCCGTCACCGACAAAGTTGCCGTTCCCGGCATAAATATGTTCTTTACCCTGTGTGGAGGTATTAGACGGTGTGGCGTTCTTTCCAAGCTCAGCAAGCAAAACATCTTTCGCCTGGCTGACAGAACACTCAGGATCCGCAATGCATTTAGCCTGCAATTCCTGGTGTTTCCCCCCGAACATGGCAAATAAGTCCTGAATACCATTCACACGCGCTTTTTGCTCAGCAATAACCTGCGCACGGATATCGCCTTCTGTGGTTGCCACAGGTGCTGGCTGGGTAACAACCGGCTGTTGTGGTTCACGCGTAGCAGTGTTGCGCGGTGGAGTGACCATATTACGAATACTGTTTGGCATCTTTTCAAATTCCTCAATACGTTTTGAATGGATGCAGGCCATTGCCTGCAATGATGGAGTAACCTGGTCAGCGAATCCCAGCTCCAGACATTCACTGCCGGACAACCAGGTTTCGTCTTCCAGCATTGCCGCGATTTCTTCGGCGCTTTTGCCCGTCTTTTGCGCATATGCAGGAATTAACACTGACTCCACTTTGTCGAGCAGATCGGCATAGTCGCGCATGTCATCAGCATCACCACCAGCAAAGCCCCACGGCTTATGGATCATCATCATGGTGTTTTCCGGCATAATTACCGGATTCCCTACCATGGCGATTACTGATGCCATCGAAGCTGCAAGACCGTCGATGTATACGGTGATCGCCGCGCCATGGAATTTCAGGGCATTAAAAATGGCGATGCCGTCAAATACATCCCCACCAGGGGAGTTGATATGCAGTTTGATGTGGGTAACGTCGCCCAGCGACTTCAGGTTTGCGACAAACTGCTTCGCTGTGACTCCCCAATAGCCGATTTCATCGTAGATATAGATTTCCGCTTCATTTTCCGAACTGGCCTGCATACGGAACCAGCTATTTTTTAACTGGGCCTTTGGGCGGTTCATTACCCGGTTTCGTTTCCTGGACACTGGTGTCTCCTTTGTCATTTGCCGGGTCTGTATCAAACACCAGCCCTTGCTTACGGTTTTCATCTATTTCCGCCTTCCGGCGGCGCTTAACATCATCAGGATTTGCGCCACGGGCACGCACCCATTCACTCTCTGTCGCAGCACCGCCACGCAGCAGGATTTTCCAGGCATTCGCCTCTTTAACAGGATCAATCCATGGCATCACAGGACCGGAGAAAACCGCACTGTAAAGCGTTGCCTTGTCCACAGAGGTCGGCACCTTAATCTCACCAGAAACGATCGCCATTTTTAGCCACGCCCGGTACATCGGCCGGGTAATCGCCGCGACAAATGCGTCCTGCAGAATGAAATAGCCTTCCGTTGACTCCACCAGCTCCTGGCGCTGGGCGCTGTATGTCCCGTCGTAGTTACGTGCAATGCTTGAAAAGCTGCCGCGCGAACCGGCGGCTACAGCACGGAGCTGACCGTTGCGGAAAGTTTCGAGGTTAGGGTTGGGCCTGTCCGATTTGATCATGCCGATGTCTTCACCCGGACGGAGATCGTCAAACAGCATGCCGGGCTCGATGTTCAGCTCACGCGAAGCCTGCGCACTGTCTTCGGGATAAGACTGGCCATCACCTTTCTTAATGAACATGCCCAGCGCCGCAGCAATACGGGCAGCCGTCAGTTCAGCGTCCTCGTACTCCTTCAGTGCCGAAAGACGCATCAGCACACCGGCAAGCAACGAGTTACCCCTGATTTGATGCAAACGGCGCATAAACTTCAGGTGAAGCATGCTCTCTGCCTGGATATCCTTGGTTTCACCCTGCCTCATGCCTTCCGCTGGTAAATTTTTGTAAACCATGTATCTGGTCGGTCGGCCCCAGTCGTTGAGGTAAATACCCTGGCACAACTTCTGCCCCGCCTCAGTTCGCTCCATTGGCACAAAGTCAGGCTCCAGCGCCTCAATCCAGAAAGGAATCTCTGCGACAGGCAACAGACCATTACCAGTGCCACTGACTAACTGCGCGAACACCTCACCGTCACGTAACCAGGTCCGGCACATCAGGCGCTCAAGCACAGGGCGGGTAAATTGCCCGGTAACATCGGGGGAGACAGACCATTCCGCCCATTTGGCGCGGATCTGTTTAGCAAGGTCAGTGGCGATTTCACCGTTTTTCATCAGGGGTTGGGGCTCAACGATAATGCCCTTCGCCCCCACGATACGCTCCTCGAGTTTATCAAGGATGCCTATTACCAGGTCGTGATTGCAGTCGAGCCACCGGGCCTGCTCGCGCAGCGAGCGCCCGCCGAATTGAGTGAGCTGGTTCGCTGAACGGTTCTCGCGCTTAGCCCGATGCGTTCGGGTAGGGACGACAGCCTCATATGCCTGGATCATCAGGCGAGACTTCAGGCGCTCTGCTTTCCAGCCAGGCGAAAACACGCCTATCAGATTATCCAGGGCGCTCATCGCGGGAACCTCGCAAGTTTAAAGGATCCACCCCTGCCCGTTGCTGCAGCCATAGCAGCGGCCTGCTTTCGTTCCCACTCCTGACGGCCCCTTCGGATCTCGCTCAGGTTCTCCATGGTCATCTGCTGCCCGTTAAACGTGATGGACTTGCCCTGCAGGATCGTCACTTCCGCTTCGGTATAGCGTCGAACCATATCCTGAATATCATTGAGATTCACACCCAGCCTCCTGATGATGATGACCATGCCGATTCACGGGCTGGTTTCGTTGCCTTTGACTCTGATACTGACGGTTTTGCAACCGACGGCTGTGCCACTGGAATCGCATCTGGCGATGACTCAACCACCAGATAACTCTCCCGGCGCGCCCACTCTGGCGCATCAGGCCACTTAATCTTTTCGTACCCATGAAGAATGACCAGGGCATGCGCATAAACCATAAGGTCAAACGCTTCGTTAGCCCCCTTACCAGGCTTCGTCCATTTCCCATCAGATGATCGCTCCTCATAGGTCAGTTCGTCGTAAAACCACTCTCCAAGCCAGTCGGGAAAATGCACATAGTTTGGCCCAGGCACATCGCGCCACAGCGCGTTGTTGATCCGGTCCTTTAGTGCGTTGGTCTGGAGAAGGTAGAGAGGGACATCACCGGCCGCCTTAGCGCGCCGGGTAGAACGCCCGGTGTTATCCGGGTAGGTTTTGGTTATCAGCTTCGACCGTGTCTGACTGTCACCCTTGAATAGCCAGACTTTGCGCTGCAGGCCATCACGACGACAGCGGCGCCAGAACTCGTAAGCGTTGTCGGTAACGCCATCCTCACCACCGGAGTCGACGGCCATAGCCAGCAGACCCATTCGCCTTCCCGGCTCGCCATCAAGCGCCCAGGTTTTCTCCAGCACATCGGTGCGCAGAAGATTCCAGTCCTCCGGGTAACTGGCAGGATCGATGTGGAAGCTTTCACCGTCAGGAGTGGTGCGCATCGACTGCATGATGTTGTACCGGTCAACCACCCACCGCTCGCCGTGGGCACCGTACCCGACAACCTGAACCACAAACCGTCGGTTTTTACCGCCCTGAACATCGACGGTCGCCACCAGGAAATTGACGCCTGCAGGAACACGTCGGCGTTCAACTGGTTCGGCGCGCTGCTGCAGTTCCTCACCTTTGCGTTGTTCAATGCTGGCTCTGGGGAGATACGGTAGCCCCCAGTCGGTATTAATGACCGTTTTCAGCGTTTCTTCGCTGCCTGTCGCTTCATACTCCTGTTCAGCAGTAAGCAGTTTGTAAACCAGCTGAGCCCATGTCTGATATGCAGCTGCCGGGCCTTCCATCCAGAACGAAGCAATACGCGACCGTCGTCCGGTGCCCGTTATCGTTCCGCTGCTGTCGATCTGCTGATCCTCGCGTAACCAGACCCCTTTCATATTCAGGGCACGTTTCTGGTCGGCGGTGATCACGCCGGAGCAGGCCGGGCAATGAATGCAGGCTGCCTCGCTGGCTTTTACCGGGTCATTGATTTCCCGATAGCCCGTCATCGCTTTCATCTCCGGCTGGAAGAATTCGCCACAGTGCGGGCAAGGCCAGTACCAGCGGCGGCGATCGCCGCGGTTATAAAGAGACAGAATGCCTGTTGTCGGCGGTGCCTCATGCGCCGAACTGCGACGCCACTTCGTGTCACGGATATCACGGCCAGGAGAACTCTCCACCAGCGTCATACCGGATGACATAAATGTGGTGGTACGTTTGGATGCCAGTGAAAACGCATCACCTTCCCCATCAATATCTTCCGGGAAGCGATCGTAATCGGTCAGGGCAACACATTTATAATCTGACGACGACATGATATTGACCGACGGCCAGCCAATCTTCAGGTAGTTACCCGCCCTGAATGTCCTGTCGTAAACGTTATTGTCGTTCCTGCGGGGACTCAGCCTGGTCGCCACTTCAGGACTGCACCGGAATGTGCGATCGAGTCGTTTCTTCGAGTGCTCGCGAGCCTTTTCCTCGGTCATCTGAATAATCAGCATGTCAGAAGGATCGCAGACAACGTTATAGACAACCCAGCCGTCAATCAGGCCGATTGTTTTCCCGGTTCGGGCAGGACCGACAAACACCACTGCATCATATTCGCGTGACGCAAGGCAATTCATTGGCTCAAGGACATATGGGGCAAGATTCGGATCCCATGGGACGGAGTTACCCGCCCCCATTGGCACACGCATATATTTACTGACTGCATCGGCCACCAGCATGCGACGTGGGGCACGAAGTATTCCAGGTACATCCTTGCGGATCCCCCTGGCGGATGCCCGCTTCGCCATCAGTCCTCCTCTGGCTCATCCTCCTCAGGTTCTGCATCCAGCACGCGCTGCGCAATCTGGTCGCGAAGATCATCAATAACACTCTGTACCCGACTGACAGCTGATGGATTCAACGCACAGTCACGCTCCAGAATGTCGGGCAACGTTTCCAGCACCTGCACCACGGCCTTCGCCATAACAGAGAATTCACGGGCCACCTCATCCGCTGGTATTAACTGACCAGTATCCTGCTCGAATTTGAGCCGTTCATTTTCAGCTTTCCAGTGAGCAAGCCTGTCCGAAGGCGTCATCTCTTCAGCGCTGGCCGCGACGACAGGTGCCATCAGTTCGGTTAGCACATCTGTGATGAGGTAAAGCTTGAGCTTGTTGTTGCTGCCCAGTGCAGGTTCAATTTGTTTAAGCCTGGCGGCGACGGTCTGGCGGTGTACGCCGGTAATCCCTGCCAGCTGATTGATATTCAGCTTCAGGGTGGAGAGTTCCTGGTCCATGATGGTGAACACTTTTTGAACAATTCGACATCATTGATAATTGGCTGTGTGAAAATTCAATCAGTTACACACATGATGATGATGACCCTGGATCATGAAAACTAGCCGTTTTCCGCGAGCACGCCGCCTCGTGGCAGGCCGGATCGCCGGGAGTACCTTTAAAGTGAGAATGAATCTCATTTAATTCGTTTTTGATGACGCGGAGGTCAGAAGCCAAGCCGCACACGCCCTTCCGGGTCATTAGGGTTAGTGGTGATCCAGGCCGACCCGGCAAAGGGGTTGTCATCCGTACTGTCTTTGGCCTGACTCGTCAGCTTCCCGGTCTTAGACAGGTATAGACGCGCACCGCGCTGCCATGTCTCGGATGCGACCTTCGGGAGAACGAACACGCCTGACATCATTAGCACACCTTCACCGCCATCTGCGATGTCATGCTGTGCAATGCCGATGATGGAGCCAACAACAACAGGCTGACCTGAAACGACTGCGTCTCCAGTTCCGTTGTGCCAGTCCATAGTTGCCCCGTCCTGGTAATAGTTCTTTGCCATTTAGGTAGCCTCCGATAATAGATTAAATAGGAAAGATGCAACTCAAAACGTAATGCGGATAGTAACTTGTATAAAATACTCCGCGGTTTAAGGCCATTCCATTGAGTAATTACAAGTATAAAAAAGCCACTATTGATATTTAGTGGCTAGGGGATACATAGGCGGACTATCAATTTAACTCTGAGTGGCCTTAAATTACATTCGAGCTATAAGACCTTCTTTTTTTGCATTAGTTAAGTAGGCTAACTTTGCATCACCATTTTTTAACACGCTTTGGATTTGTGGCTTAACTTTTATAAACCCACCCAATGCCGTAACCACCCCGCCAATGCAAAGCACCTCTAAAGGTTGAGGAGATTGCATAGCTGCAAAAATGGTTGAAGCACCTGACACAACTTGGTTCAAGTCAAATTCAAATGAAGACGAAAGATTAAATTTTAGAGGACTTCTCCACCCCTGAGAGTTGAGTTCATTCAGATCCTGAAGTGATTTTGTTAAACCAGAGAGTGCTTTTGCTCTTTGCAAATTAAAATCTCCAGATCGTAAAATCTCTGCATAGAGTTCATCTAAATAACCATGTAGCGCCATCAATTCATCTGAACGCCTTTCTTTAAATTCCAATATTTCATGTAAAGGGGTGTCCTTTTGCGGAACAGGCAAGAGGTCTGCTAACTCAAATCTAATCACTTCTTTCTGCTCTGAGGCTTCTTGATGGATTGACACTTGTTCATTAAGGAAATGCATTCGCCAATCAACCCCACTTTGATCTTGCCGAAGTATATTTAGGGCTAAAGCATGGGTTTTGGCATGAAAGTCAGTCATTACACTGCCATCAATAAAGCCATTTTTAACAAAACGAGGTCTTGTAAGTATGCCGCATTTAATCAACTCATCTTCGTTGCTCAAAGAGAAGTGAATAATGTTGTTGGTCGGAGATACAAGTCGATCCCAGTACAACACAAGATAATTAAGTTCCTCTGCAGTAATCCCCAAGCCTGTCTGGAATCCTTCTCCATTTTCCGTTTTTATAAGTTCACGTGCAGTAAAAACAACCCCTCTCTCCATGATAATCCCCATCAGAATTGTATGGGGTTAATGTAGCATTATCACTTCCATTCAGCGAATGTTGGATTTAATGCCTTTAGGGTTGCTATTTGACTCTCTCACTGAGTCGTAAATACGTTCACATGTCACTCCGGCGGCATAGCGTTCGTCAGCGATTGCAGCATAACGTTTAGCTTCTGCTGCAATATCTCCGAGCATGTCGGCAAGCATTCCTGCATCGGCGTCGGTTGTTTTGCTTCTGACGGCAGCGGCAAGATCTGCGGTATGCTTTGCGGCGTCCAGGCGGGCGGCAAGCTTTGTTGCTTCGGTACGCAACTGGCTAACAGTGGCAGACAGGCCAGCAGCAGTGGCAGCAGACTTAGCGGCTTGTGCTTGTGCATCTTTAACAGCCTCATCACGGGCAATAATTCGCCCTTGTTCAATCATGCGGGCGGCGGTCTGCGCGTTCGCTTTTTGCGATGATTCCACGCTGTCACGCTCGGCCCACTTCTTTTCCCAACCACGGTTACTCCATACGTTTCCCGCGATGAATGCGACGGCCACCAGCAACGAAATGGCAATAAACTGACAGCGCTGGCTCACTGGCCTAACCCCCAGCACGCCAGCGCGCTTTCCTGGTCTCGCCTTTCTACCTGCCCGTAGCAGCCGTTTTTCTGGCCTTTGGTCAGACGACAGTCGCGGCCACCGTCTTTAATCCACCAGCGAATCGCTTCACAGGCGCCTTTACGGTCGCCAGCATTTATTCGCTTATAGAACGTAGACGGGAAACATTTTCCGGGGCCGATGTTATAAGGGCAGAAAGATGCGATCCCGGCTTTCTGTGGTTCGGTCAAAGGTACCTTGATATTTCGCTCAACCCACGCCAGCGCCTTGTCGCGTTCTATAGCGTTCACCTGAGCGCATTTCTCAGCAGACAGCTTCATGCCCTGAACTACTGGCTTGCCATCAACCATCGTGGCGCCACGGCAAATGGTCCAGATTCCGCCGCCGTCACGATACGCCGTCAGGCTGTTACCCTCTTTCTCATCCAGAAACTGATCGAGAATCACGGGTGCGGAAGCCCCGGCAAGAATTAACCCAACGACAGCTGCGCTCAGTTTATTCTTCAGCTTTTGTGGCATAGCCATTGCGACGATCCTCCCGTTCTTTCCAGCGGAAATACCAGTTCACTGCACAGGTGATAACTGTGCATGCGATACCGACAATAATTGCCCAGTCGCTCAGGCTTAACCCTGCAATTCTGTCGGCCAACATCCAGGACACCTCTTTTGCTGTTTTAGCTGTTTCGGCATATGCCTTCGCTGATACACCGCAGCCGGCAAGCGTGGTTCCTGATCCATATGAAAGTCTGCTGTAAATGGTGCTCATTCTGGTCATAGCCTCACCTCCGATTTTTCGGATGGCGCTGTGTGTGATGAAAGGGTCAGGCTTCACGGGCTGGATTTATCAACAAAGCACGTAGTGAGTGATACCCGTGAGCCTGAAATGAAAAAGCCCCGCAGAATTGCGAGGCTTAATATTTGTGGAAGATTAGATCGACGATATGACAGGGGTACTGGTGCAATGCACCTCGCGAATACCCCTGTCGTATCGCCGGAAAGCAAAAACCCCGCGCTGGCGGGGTTCTCGTTATATTCAAATTGTTCGCTTTTCGTCGCTGCCATCGTGGCGCAGCTCTGCCAAGCATGAATGGATTATCTAACTTTCTGGGTAGTTTTCAATACCAGACACAAAAAACAGCACAAAAAAGCAAAAACATTATTCCTCGCTTTCCAAAAGTGCTTTCGCTGACAGGTACACCTTTGCTCTGAAAATCTGTAAACACCACTTCACTCGCTCTCTGGCCTTTTCTTGTGTCAGCCATGGCGCAATCGCCTGCAGTTCCCGGGTTATGTCTGAGATTTTTTTTCGGGTGGTGTAATACTGAAGACCAACAACATAAACCGGATCGTTTATATCCAGCGCCTGCAGTACGCATTGCTCAACAAAATCGACATCATCATTATGCAGGGCTTCATCAATCACACTGACAGGTGACTGGGGCCAGAGAATGCTGTGTGCCCTGTTCATTGCCTGCTGTCCACGGAATCCCTCTTCTCTCGCCTGATTTAACGCAACGGTGAATCGCTCGAGTGCCTTATCTGACCAGTTCCGTCCCTTAAGCACATTCCAGCACGCATGTCCTCGCGGCAAACGAGGCGCTGTTTTTCCTCCCACACCTTCCCCCCAGGTAGTGAGCAGGGATTTAATCCATCCGGACTGGATTCCCGTCAGGAGGATACATTTACCCAGCCAGCTTTTACGCGGTGCAGATGCTGCTTTACCAAGTGCTTCAAAATGATTACGTCGTTGACGTGGTGTCATCCTGTTCTTCTCCTTACGCCAGAACACCGAGCCCGTAAGCCCGGTCCAGCACTCTGATAATCATTACCGGCTGAGGTACATGCTTTCGCTCAAACTTCACCGGGTCGTTATGTAGTTCTGTATGGCACTGACGACACAGGGGGATCGCGAAAATATCATGCGCCTTCGTTGCCATACCTCCCTGCCCCCAGCCAATTAAATGGTGTGGGTCATCGGATGGTTTGCCGCAGCATTCGCAGGGCTGTGTTTTAATCCATTCCAGATATCGTGGGGCCGTCCAGCGGATACGCTTTGGACGTTTCATATAGGTTTGCGGGGACTCAGGGTCGACCAGAACACCAACTACGGGCTTAACCTCAGGCACCTGCGCTGGTGGCATGTTCACGGTTACTGTGCTGGCTTTGGTTGTAATGATGCTGGTGGCGGTTACACCCGGCTCGATGTCGCATTCATGCATGACTGACTGATGATCTTCCGAAGGAATACGAAGCGCCCGACTGGCTACTGATTCGGGAATTGCGTCGGTAACACCCATACGCACCGCCCACCAGCATAGCTCCGCCAGCGACAGTTCTCTGGAAGGATCCTGATTCAGCGCCACCATAATGCTGTTGATAATCCAGCTAATAACATTACGTCTCGCCAGCTCTGCAAGTTGTTCGCTGTGGTGGTCACGCAAATGGTTATCACAATGCCCACATAGAAGAACCGATCCGGGTTCATGACGCAGAGTGGTTAACTCGTGATAATGGTAATCGCTGTGTGGCCACTGGCAGCAGCTACCGCCATAGCGCAGAAGCCAGTAATCAAGGCCACTCAAACCACCAGCAGCCTTAATAACTTTTTCATCCAGGAAGAACGGTCGCAGGGACTCGTCACATGCAAGCGGCTGGTGAACGTCAGGAACACGGCCAGCAGGCAAACGCTCCATACCTGCTGGCTGGCTTTCTACCAGCACACGTTCACAACTGAATAATGACATCAGCTCACTGCCCGGCTTGAGCAGCACAATTCCAAGCTCACGCGCAACCACCGGCTTCAGCAGCGCCCTCATTCTGCTATCTCCCCGATAATTATTTGTCCCTTCTCTCCCCATAATTTTGTGACGCGTGAATCCCAGATGTGAGCGTCATCTTCGTAAATAGCATCCATCAGGGCTTTCATCATGTTGTCGAAATCAGGTTTAGCCTGGTGTGGTTTGCCGTTGAACTCAGCACGTTTCTTTTTGCTCCAGCTCGCTGGCATCGGAAGAATGAAGGTGACATGTGAACCGCTTTCCGCCAGCTCAACACCCCGCAGACGAACTTCATCACAGAAAGCGCGGTAACGCAGAACCTCAGGGCGCTTTTTCCATTTGTCAGCGCGCGTCATTCGGGGCTTGCCCATTGGGGTGATATCGTAGACTTTCACAATCACCTCCAGATCCGTTGTTGCCAGGTTCTGTCCTGACGCGGAGGCTTAGATACTTCCGGCAAGAACGCGCTGATCGTCCAATGAACGAAGTCATTATCCAGACTACGCTCGGTCTTAATCTGCTTTGCGTGATAGCGGGCTTCCAGTTCGTCAGCCTGCTCAGTGGTGAGTTGTGTATGTTGAAACCAGCTTTTCTTCATAACGCACCCCTGGATGCGGCAAAAAGAAAATCGCTGGCGTTAATTAACGTCAGTATGTGGGATTGCTTGAATTGATCTTGCGCCATGGGGCTTTTCTCCTGTGGCGCAGCAGGTATAGGTTGTTCAGGCCTATGACGGGAGTGTAACAGAATTCTGGGTAACGCGATAACCAGCCCTTTCCAGCATCTGAGTAAATAACGTAGGTGTACCAATAATTTCATCATCCTGAAGAGGCATGAAAGACACCATGCTACCGCGACGGTACATCAGTGCGCGCTCACACTCAGGAAATGATTGCAGTCTGGCAACGATGACTCCATCGTGACATCTGATGACTGCGTAGCCTTTTTTGGGCAATTCTACTTTTTCTTTCACTTAAACTCCCCCATGCAAACGGGATCAAAGTAACACCCAAAATAATTAATAAAACCAGTCGTCAGCGCTTTCCCAGGTATCCTGGAGGATTGATTCAATTTTCTTTTTGTCGTCCTTGTCACCGCCAATAACACTTAACCCATCTGAACCGGCACGGCGGATTGTGAGCCTGCAATTGTCATAGTGATCATTCAGACGCTTAAGCAATTCTTTCTCCAGTGCTGGTACCGCGCCTTTAGGAAGTTCTTTCATGCGATCAATGGTTAATTCAACTTTCATAATGGCCCCCATTGCATATACTGTGTTTTTATACAGTATACCTATGCGCGGAAATGATCAACGATTTAAGAGCACAAATTGTTAATTTCCTGTCAGTAGTAAAAAAAGAAAACCCGACGTAGTGGGTTGAATTAGCAGTGTTATATTAAGCGGCAATTTCTTTCTGCCGGCACAATCCCGAGAGATTCGCCCTCTGTATCGCATCATCAATGAGCACCTGTATGACCATGAGGCAAAGCGTTATCCAACTTGCATTCATCTTTTTCAATCAGCAAAGGAGTGGTTAGTGCTGTGAGTGGGCTTTGTTCACTTCATGGTAGATAAATCAGCTATGGATAAGTGATAAGAGGTGAAATCAATCCGAATTAACAACCTGAAGCACATGAATCGGAACACAGATATTAAAATCCTAAAGTCTAGTAACAAATAGCCGATATGAGATATTGCTTATCAGTTTAAAAATCATCTATTGAAAAAATGGGGGGGAGGCGTTGAAGCGAGTAGAGCGCGATTTTATCTGTCTGTTTAATTGTGTGTGGTATCAAGATTTCCCTGTGTTCAAAGGTGAATATATCAACCGTTCCAACTGGACCATTCATGTTGGCCTGGTCATGCGCGAGTGTGCAAAGTTAATGGGCGCAAGAACATTTTTTGAACAAGGCGGGCGTACCGATGCGGTCCTACAATATCCAGACAATCAAATTTTAACCTATGTTGAGTGGGAGTATAATCAGGCAGACAGAGATAGCGTTAACGAGTTAGACAAACTGCTTGAAAAAAACGACAAGTGCTATTTCTCCACATTCATCTCATATTGTCAGCATGAAAACATCAATATTGTTATTGAAAAAGCAAGTAGAATATGGAGTGAAGCAAGCAGGCCTTTGATTTTTTTTCTTATCACCTATGAGCCTCAAACGAAAAAACGCCGCCATTTTTTAGAACTCAGAACTTATTTTTTCTCAAACGGCAAAAGAAAACTAGTTCGCAAACAACCTGCGCTTCCATGGGATATTGAGCAACGAAAATACAATGTCGAAGAAGATGCAGGATAGAAGAGACATAAGGTTTTCACGACAGTCTCGTTTCGAGCCCTAACTAAAATATTCTGTTCGGAGCAACCAAATAGCTCTGGCTTTGCTGTGACCATGTTCGCGGTACCAACGCCTCTCCAGGTCCGCTTCTCGCTCATGGTGGACCAAAATCAAATCTAAAATGACGTGGCTAAGCGGGAGTACATAGTGAATGACAGGATGCTCCGGGCAGCACCATACTAATTCAGTTCCCGTCAGAGGTAGGCGTTGCTTCATGATGGGATGAGCGCTCCCTCCAGACAATCCATGCTACAGCCGCCTCCCATGATATATATCCATTACCGCCATTTTTCGCTCTGCGGAGATTAACTGCATCACCAAACCTTTCAATGATGAATTTTTCAAATTCTATGCGTTTTTCTTCGTCGATTGTTGAATCCATACCTTCCCCAGAAGAGTCCTACGAATCGCTCTTATTGCATAAAAAATAGCATATACAATAGAGAGTGAAAAACCGACGTAGCGGGTTAACTTTATGTTACTCATGAGTCTTGTCTCGCTGCGACTTAAAAGCGGAACATTCTCGCGCAAGTTGCGTTGCTAAGGCTACGGGGTTGAATGGCTCTCCATGCCCATTTAAGAAGGCATGCGGTGTGTAGTTGAACGTTATTTAAAACACAGATAGAATCAAGAAAAATCCTAAATAAATGGAATATTGTTTATGGTTAAGAAAATCGCATTACTGGGCTTTTCTGCTCTTTTTGTTGCAAGTGTTGCTTTTGCTGAAACGACAAGTAACTGGGTTGAGGTTACTACAGCTGATGATGGCATTTTTTCAGCAAAAAAAGGCACATTTAGAAATGTAAAAGGTGATTCATCTGCCTTGTTCATGTATCAAACAAAAAATAAAAAAGTAGAGTACTACAAAGTTAGTATTAAAGATGCCGACTGTGATAGTGGATATGGGGAGATAAGATTCTTCTATATGGATGGGAAATTAGCTTTCAAAGGTGATTATGTTGCTGATGGGAACAGTGTTGGCGCAGGTATTGGTGATTTTATGTGTGGGGTCAGAATTGGACTTAACACACAAAAAAGTTAAATGAGGGGCATTTGTTAAAAAACAATAGCCCCACATTAGATCAATATTGGCTCCGGCATTTCTGGATAAAAGCTTCTATGCTACGGCGCTCATAGCGAACAACCTTAGCGCTGAACTTTACACGGGGCCAATGTAGACCGGTGTCGGTGTTCTGTATTCCATTTACATAATGTTTTTTGCGTAATTCCCAGCTTCTGGCATACCTCGCCCGGAGTGAGGAGATCATCAGGTTGCTCAGTCATGTTATGCCTCGCTGTTATCTGGGGTGATGATTAGCAGCTTCCAGATGGCTGAGACATACATAGCCTGATGTTTCGCATCGACTAGGGCATTATGCATGTCACCTTCAAACGGCATGTCCCGAGTTCTCCCTTTTCGCCGCTTTCGCGTCGCATATTCTCCAAACGGTATTTATCAATCATTACTGTTATCCTCGCAGTAGTAGTGCCGTCCCTCTGGGTCAGTAGATACATGTCCGCAGATATCGCATTCAATTCCAAGAAGCACCGATTCTGACTGCGCTTTGATATGCAGTCGCGGTTCACCGTCTTTCGGCTCTGGCCACTGGCGGTTTTTGTTAACCGCCAGCTTTTCTACCATCGCCAGGGTAATCTGCTTATCACTGATACCAGCACGACGTTGCGCATCCCATAACAGGAATTGCATGTCAGCCCATTCGCTCATCTCGTCTGGTTCCGCAGCAGCCTCGATAGCTTCTTTGGAAAGGTGCTTCAGCGGACCAACTGGACCGACATCGCCGAATGTTTCATCTGACCATGCTGCATGTTCACAGCGTACCTGCTCACGGGCTATCGACTCCAGAACCCCATCAATCACCTTCACTGCATCAGCCATTGCGTAGCCGAGATTACCGCCGTCGCTTTGTGCTGCTGCTTTGCTGAGTATTTCGCGTATCTGGTGCAAGCGATCGAGTGATACAGGACCGTGCGCCGGGTGGTTGTTAGTTGTCATGGGTTAGTCCTCTACCTTGTTTCCGCAATGCGGGCAGTAATTGAACTTATGGGCGAATCCAGGATGCGGAACGGCAAAGCGTTTGGTTTTCTCGTTCCAGTCAGCAATTACGATTTCAAAATTTACGACCGCATTAGCCCAGTCACTGGAAAGAACTGGCTGCGACCCAATCAGGCCGACAATACAGCGATTACATTTTTCCACTGACTCACACCCCCTTCACGCCAATGCCAGCAGTAAATCGCGACGGTGACCAATCGCAATATGTGTTCGACTCCGTGTGTCCAAAAATTGCTTTACAACGATGGATATGGTGGCAATTACCACATGTTATGCCAGCCGGTAATCGCATCTTGTCGGGATCGGCTGGGTCATAATTCAACGCCAGTTTTTCGGTTGTCATGCTGGCATCCTCCCCACAATATCTATAACCCGACGCATAACCGCACTTCCCCGAAAATCTGCTGGTAACTCAATCAGAGGCTTACTCGAACCGTATGAGAATCGTTGGAGATCGAAATCAATTACAGCCTTTGGGTCCCTGAACAAACCTAGACGACCGTAACGAATGAGTTCGCCGCGTTCGGCTGCTACGCGGAAATACTTCTCAGCAGTCTGACGATGCAGCGACAACATCTGTGATGCCTCGCTAACGGTTAAGCGTCCACGGATTTTCACCTCTTCGATGATCACCCGGATAAGTGCCGCCTGCTCTTCTGGTGTATTTGGTCTTGGCATGCTGATCATCTCCGGGCCATACGCAGGCATTCTTTCCGTTGCTGCGCTATACGTGCCACTTCAGCTGAACTGCGGGCAATGTCTAACATGTCGGTATATACCTTTGCCGCGCGCCGCCAGAGTCCCCGGGACTTAAGGTCTTTCGCCATTTTCTCCGCTAATTGCGTTTCAACCGGATCGCTTTTCTCTTCCATGAAGGGCAGTTTTACGTCAGGTAATTCTGCATCTGGAGCGATGTTATAAACATACTGAGTTCCGTTGTGAGTACGCAGGACTGTGCCGCTAACAGTCAACGCGCGCAGAAACTTACCTGCGGTACCGGATGGAATATCTAACGCTTCACACACATCACGTAATACGCAGTTCGGGGTATGGCGTACTACTATCGCTACCCGATCTTTCTGAGAGATTTCTATGGTCATTGGTCAATACTCGTTTTAGTTAATTAAACCTGCCGCTTTGCGGCGTTTGTACTCTTCCATCAGTAGCTGCGCTGGCGTTGGTCCCGCCGGATGGTGCGGCGCCGCCAGTTGACGTCGAATTGGTGGAACACTTAGCCCATTACCAACATGCTTCGACCATTTCGTAAGTAACTTATCTGCCAGTTTTTTCAGTTCACCCTCTGTCATTTGTCGTTCTACGCCCGTTCTGCGCATTTCGATGCAGATGTGGTACAGCACCGGCTGAGGCCATGGATATTTATCGCTACCTGAATACCGATATGACTCATTGCGCCAGCACCGGTACTCCGTCATAACCTGCTCCGATGTCAGTCCAAATGGATTTGCACCACTCTCTGAAACCAGAGAAACAAACTCAGCCAGGTCAGGCGGCCATGTATTTCCCATCGCGCAGCGCTCCATGCATTGCTGACAGACCAACCTAATTTGCTGTTCAGTCATCGAACCTATCTGGGCTATCCAGATAGGCGAAGGCTCCGCCCCGTTCTTCTGGGTCCATCGGTTCGAATACACCTCCCCCATGACCTGCCACAGTCGCCAGGCTGTTTCCGTCGCCATCAAGTCCATTCCTGCGGCGCCACTCTGCGTGTGCTGACTGAATTTGCTGAACTGCCCGGGATGCTGTTGGTTCTGATCCTGCTCCCACATGACTGTTACCTCCGGTTTCTGGTTTAACCTGCATTCTCACCCGGGCTACATGTCGGGCAAATTTTTGTTCCCACTGGATTTGCGTAAAAACTTTCCCTTCTGACTCCCAGTACGCGGTGAATTCCGCGAGTTCAGTCAGAAGATAATCTGGTTCAGGCAGGGAGATACCCCACGATGCGGCGCGCTGTCGGAAGTCTCTGGAGGGAAGCCAGCTATCAGTCATGCTGAATTTCCCGATCGGTTCATGAAGGCCGTCCAGGTATTGGGGCATGGCCTGGGGTGGCAGATCCTGATCCCCATTCGAATTTTTCGCCGCGCCCGCGTTAAGAGAGGGGTTTTCTTTTAGATCTGTATCTGGATCTTTATTAGTTGTGTTTCCGTTGGCGTTCTGTTTTAACGGCGGCTCAACACCCGTTGAACACCCGTTGTTATTTTGTTGGTTATTCGCTCCTTTTTTAGCTTTTCTCGCCTGAGCGGATGCTTTTCCAGCTGCTGACTTTTGGCTGATTGAGTTTTTAACCGCCTCCAGATCACGCTCTATACGCTCCTGTACCCATTCGGTACCGTTATCGTTAAAAAACTCTTTCAACGAAGGTTCAACGGCATCCCAACGGTCGTTACTCAGCCGTGCAATTTTCGATAGTCGGTTTTTGGGGATCGGGCGACCTGTTTGCCAATAATTGAACATCAGTAGCAGGTAAGCGCCATGCTCTTCTGTAGACAGATGCATGGTGTCCGCCAGGTAATCAGCAATGTAAAGTTGCATGTAAGGCAGAGCTGCCATGTTTACTCCCTTGTCCGGTTTCCCGGCGCGTAATGGTTATTGCTCAAAACTCGATTAAAACAATTGCGGCGCTACGGCGCTTAAACTCGCCAGTAGTGGTCCCGCCGCATCAGCTGGTAACATGTTGAACAAAGCGATTGCTGCTTCACGAATTTCCTTCTCCAGTTTCTGTAACGGAGCGCCGATTAATTTCGCCTGATGTGCCTCACTGCATTCTTTGATAGCGCTGGCCACCAACTCTGCTTCTGTGCTCGCATTACTTAACCCGTGCTTCCTGGCAATCTGAACTGGCATAGCAGCAATGATTGAACCTGACAGCTGCATAACGTAAGCCGTGTACTTTTCCGAACCGCCCTCGTTTTTCAGATACCGGAATAAATTCTGCTTATTAACAGCAATTCCGCGGCCATCTGCCTTGGCCCACTCTTTAGCCACCAGCTGAGCAATCCTTTCCTGTGCCTGTCCTGGTAATGTCGATTCCCATTCACGAACAGCTGCCAATATGACGCGGTGCTGAATGCTGTCGCGGCGCTGGGGTTTAAAATGATTTTGCGTTTTCAACGGAACAGCTAAGCGTTGGCTATTATGTTGGTATGTTACTGATTGCATGATTAGGCCTCCTTTTGAGGTAAACCATCAGTGGGATTTGGATAAAGGTCCGGTCGCAACTCGTGTGGTGTAATTTGCCAATTGAGAGCTTTGGATACGCGAACAACAAGCTCGCCGGGTACCTTTTTCTTGAACCATCCATTAACTGTTTGAGCTCGCCGATTTAGACGGCGCCCCAGTTCTGCCTGACTGCATATGGCTAACATTTTCTTTTGTGTTGTGAGCTTCATTGATTTATCTCTAGTAGTGAACGTGAAACGAGTAAATCAAATTATTTCGATATCGTCAAATTATATCGATAGGTTGAGCTACAGATAAAATCTGTATAATCGGATGTATGTTTTTGAGCGGGCTAGGAATATGAACTTCGGAAAGCGATTACAAAAAGCCATCCATGATCTTGGAATATCTCAATCGGAACTTGCACGCAGACTGGGAGTAAAAGCCCAGTCAGTAAATGGCTGGTGTAACTCTAATATACTTCCAAGAGCTGACATTCTAGATAGGCTACAGTCCGCTACAGGCTATCCACTCTATTGGTTTTTTCTTGAAGAAACTGAAGCTGACACTATTCCTGCCATAACATCAGAAAAAAAACGTCAACCTCAGTCGGCCCAGGAACAAAAGCTACTGGAGCAATTTGAGCTTTTGCCCACTGACGATGAGAGAGAAAAGATAGTTAAGTTGATCGAACTGCGTCTGCAAGAGCTTGATGATGTAGCTACTGCTTACCTAAAAAAACGAAAGATAATCCCCAGTAACGAGTAACCCCTCCACTCCTGTACCCTTCATAAAGCACGCGAAATCAATCCGATAAACTGATCGGTGAGTTGTTCACACGCATTAATATCGATTTAATTTGACATATATCGATTCAATCGATAATACTATTCCCGACACAAAGACAGTCATCAAGGCAGGACGCCCACGAAGTAGCTGCCGGCGGCATACGAATCACCGGATGAGATGACAGGCATTAAAACGCAGCAGGTTCAACGTTCCGCCAGCCTGGCGACAAGGGCAACGCAAGAGGATAAATCCATGATCGATTTCGCACGTAAACCAGTGCGGTGTCAGGCCGTACATCTAAATCGCATTGAAGTAATCATTCGACTGATTTGCTACACACTCGCCCAGAAGGGCGACCCGTCTGCCGACCAACAGACTGCAGTTCGTTCATAACGAGTTTGACCAATGGCTGTTGCCAGCCTCATGCCCGGTGCACATGGCATTGTGATGGTAATACCACCATCGTAACCAAACAGGAGACGAAGACCTGTTCTGGTTAAATTGGAAAAGTGTTCTTTGCCCGTCCCGTGGCGGGCTTTTTTCCGGAGGTTTTTATGTCAGCTAACGATCTGGCATTGCGCTTCAGCAGCGCACCAGCCGAGGCATTAATCGGGGTTTTGCCTGTTCTGGAAGTAAAAGAAGCATTACGTGAAGAAGTTGAAAGTGATGTGATGGATGAAGTCTGGACTGAGCACAACTTTGAAATGGAAGCGATGGGTGAACAAGTTGATGAAACAGCCAGGCTCGCTCGTAAGTTTGAATGTGCGGCTGAAGCTCTTGGAACGGCGATCAAACTTGCTCTTACTCTCCCACATAATGAGGCAATGCAGGTTCTGAATGACGCCTTAAACGATAACCCAGGATACGGTCGCGAACCGGCAAAGGATGCGTGATGGAGTTTGGAATGAAACGTGTGGTGGCATCTGTTCAGGTGGTTGCCATCCTCAACAGGATTTACAACGGCAGTCCGGTTTCCATCGCATCAATCAGCAAGGAATCGAAGCTGTCTGTGTCTTACCTCGAGCAGATTTTCTCGAAGTTGCGCAGCAGTGAAATCGTCACCAGCCAGCGTGGCGCTGGTGGCGGATACCACCTTAGCAAAGCAAACCCCAGCGTGGCTGACGTCGTTCGCGCCGTTACTCACACGCCTGATTCATTCGAGCCTGTGCTGAATGCTCTGGAGTGGGTTCCCGTCGCACAACTGGCGCAGGGAAAATCCCCTATCCCATAAAGCACAAAACCCGCGCAAGGCGGGTTAAGTACCCGGTCAGCCGACCAAAGCTTTCCGGAACGAGTTTTGACCAATAACCACTACCTTAGGCGGCGATCATCAGCTGCCGGGTATCTTACAATCCAATGGAGCCCGAACGCAATGTTAACGTATGCGTATCTTATTAAAGCCAAAGCGAAAGCAACTGAGGCAAAAAACCTGTTTTGCTGGTTCTCTGCGAAATCAGATTCCCGTGCAGAACGCGAAATCCTCAATATTCTCGAAGACAACGGTATTGCCGTCGGTCGTGGTGCCGATTATCAATTACCAGTTCGCACCAACTGGTTTGTTGTTGACGATCTTCCTGAGGAAAACACACTTGATGACACATGGTGTGATCGTTACGAACTGGCAGAAGACCAGCAGACGTGGCAACTGAAACAGAAGCCTGACAATGAAAATCAGGAGACTTCCAGCCAGCAAAAACCTGAAACTTCCAGTGCCAATGTACCCACCAGCGATGCACCAGCGTTGCTCCGCCCCATATCTCGCCTGCGCCTGTCTCAGCGACTGATTGCGCACCTGGTCAATGACACAGAAGAGAAGGAAATCAGTGAAGCGCAGCACATCCAGATCGGACAGATGGAACTGGACGACAATGATCTCTATATACAAAACCTGTTACTGGCCGTTGCAAATCTGCCAGCGGTGAAAGAGCTTTCTGCTCATGTCGAGTGGAATCTGGCAAACGCAATAAAAGAAGTCTTCGACCGTGAGCAGGTCTATACCGTTGCCTCATTTGAGGAATTTATTACCGAATGGATTGCGGAACCGAAAGCGCGAACTCATACCGTGCAGGTGTGGGTTAACGATAAGAAAGCACGAATTGTGGGTCATGAGCCCACCGTTACACCCGTAACGCCAGAACTCATTATCGTTGCGACTCTCCCGCTACGCCAGCGCCTTTTGGCTCAGTTTATTTCTGATGAATATGCTTACCATATTGATACTGGACAGAAGAAAACCATTCAGGAACTTGAGCTGGATGTGGATAACAGCTACGTGCAAAATCTGCTGCTTGCCGCCGAGAATGTAGAACCATTCAGGAAAGCGCCAGAGATCGATATCTGGAAGATTGTCAGCGCGCTGAAAACCGTTTTTCCGGTTGATGGAAAACGAGTGGATTTGTCTACCGTAATTCAGTTCTTTAAGGCCTGGTTCAGTACTGAACACATTGACCGCGGATTGCTGGTTAAAGAGTGGTGTAAGGGCAATCGTGTGTCGCAGATTCAGCGCTCTGATACTGGAACGAACGCTGGTGGTGGCAATAAGACCGATCGTAACCCGGCACTTGTCCACACACTGGACACTCTGGACATTGATATTGCGCTGGCCACACTTCCAATGGATTTCAACATCTACGATATCCCTGGTGGCGTTTTCCGTCGTGCAAAAGAGATCATTGCTAAAAACGAAAGCCCGTTCAAAGAGTGGTCCGATGCCCTGCGCAAACGCGCTGGCATCCTGGATTATTCCCGCGCTGCGATTTTTGCCCTGATCCGGAATTGTCATCCAGAGCATCATAATTTTCCGGGCCGCTTATCTGGTTATATCAACGCGAACCTGACTGAAACCGACCACCAGCACCCAACTGAAGAAACCCTGGCGGCAGCCGGTCACGTGCCAGAAAAAAGCTGGGAAAACGAGATTAACGAGAAAGTCACAGCTGAACAGAAGGCAGGAGTCGAACAACCAGAAATCGCCAACATGGGCAACGGCGTGTTCTCCATCGATGGCCTGATGGGGAACCAGCAAGCGCCAGCGCTTTCTGTCGTAGACCAGGTACGCCAGCGCGCCGTCGAGGATAAGTTACATCATACCCATACAGAGGAAGCCACCAGCGATGTGCAGATGGAAGAAACTGACAACAACGAAATCAAAGCTAATCCTGAAGTGTCTCAGAGCGAAACAGCAGTTTTGCCAGTTAAAAGCGCTGATGCAACTGGTGACGCGTCAGCTTCCCTGAATAATGAACCCGTTCACCATATTGAAACGGATCCCCTGAACGCTTTCTATACTCACCTGATGGTTGATATGGAAACCATGGGCAACGGTCCTGATGCCCCAATAGTCTCTATCGGCGCTGTATTTTTTGATCCTTCAACTGGTAACACTGGCGCCGAGTTTTACCAGGTTGTCAGTCTGGAGTCATCGATGTCGTTTGGCATGAAACCGGATGCGTCGACGATTCAGTGGTGGTTGAAACAATCATCTGAAGCCCGCTCTGCCATTCTTGTTGATGAAGCCATGGGGTTGCTTGAGACCCTCGAACTCCTGGCTGACTTTATTGCTGAAAACGCTGCTAACGGAAGCCACACAGTTCAGTTATGGGGTAATGGATGTTCGTTTGATAACGTCATTCTTCGCCGCGCTTACGCGTTAACAGATACCCCCTTCGCTGTTCCGTTCTGGAATGACAGGGACGTAAGGACCATGGTCGAACTGGGTAAATCTGTCGGTATCAATCCACGCTTCGACATCCCGTTTGAAGGTGACATGCACAATGCGCTTTCTGACGCCCGGCATCAGGTCAAATACGTCTCTGCAATCTGGCAACGCTTGACCGCAAACTGATTTTCTAATTTCACAATTTATGGATCCTGCCTGGTATGTTTTTACAGGCAGGCCATCAGAGAGATGAGCTATGCACGAACTTACACTGTCTCCTCAGGAAATTGCAGAAATTACTGGCTATCAGCGCTACACCCACCAGCAGCGACAGCTGCGGTGTCACGGCATACCGTTCACCACTGATGGGCGGAACCGCCCAATTGTATTGCGCAGAAGTATTGATCCCGGAGTTTCTGAATTACCTAAGGTCGATGAATATGTTGCACTTGAGCCAAATTACGACGCAATCAATGGGCAGACCAAGAAAAGATCCTAAAGACAAGCACCTCCCGCCACGCGTAACTAAAAACCGATATAGCTATGTGTGGAAGCCAAAAGGAACAAAACAAAGCGTAACCCTTGCACCTATTACCGGGACGAGTATGTCCCGGCTATGGGCGCGTTATGAGGAAGAAAAAGCCAAGCGTTCAGACGTAATGACATTTTCTAAATTATGGAAGTTATTCACCAGCAGCCCTGCTTTTGCTGAACTGGCTCCGCGAACACAGACTGATTACAGGTCATATGAAAAAAACCTGGTCCCAGTGTTCGGGAATATGCGAGCAGATGACATAAAAATTGAGATGGTCAGGATCTATATGGATAAACGTGGCCAACGCAGTATTAACCAGGCAAACCAGGAACTCGGCGGGATGTCGCGTGTTTTCTCATGGGGATATGAACGAGGGTACGTGAAAGGAAATCCATGCAAAGGAGTGCGCAAGTTCTCTTTAAAAGCCCGTGACGTGTACGTGACAGACGAAGAATATCAGGCAATTTATGAAGAGGCGGCACCAGCTCTCCGGGTCGGCATGGAGATATCTTACTTATGTGCGGCTCGCGTTTCGGATGTTCTTTCTCTCAAATGGTCGCAAGTAAGCGAGGAAGGCATTTTTATCCAGCAGGGAAAGACCGGCACTAAACAAATAAAAGTCTGGACTGAACGGCTTCATAACGCCATCGAACTTGCAAAAACCCTGGGTGGGCGGGAAACGGTTATCTGTAGCAGCAAAAAAACTAAATACTCGAAAAGTGGGTTTAACGATCTGTGGGAAACTGCAAGGGAAGCAGCAGGAAAAAAACTAGATAGAAAACTGCCGTGTACATTTCATGATCTCAAAGCCAAGGGAATATCTGATTACGAAGGCTCGAGTAAGGACAAACAACTATTCTCAGGTCACAAAACTGAAAGCCAAGTTGTGGTTTATGACAGAAAAGTGAAAATTTCTCCCACATTGGATCTTCCAGTATTGGGCAAATCAGAAGATGATGATGGCGAGTTTTATACCAAGTGAATATACCAACACTATACCAAGTGTGACATGAGTCGTTGAAAGGAATTGAGCTAAGTGTTTGAATAGTGGCGGAGAGAGGGGGATTTGAACCCCCGGTAGAGTTGCCCCTACTCCGGTTTTCGAGACCGGTCCATTCAGCCGCTCTGGCATCTCTCCGTTTTGGCGGTTGCCATGATGCCAGGTAATTTGGCATTTTAACAGACCCCGTTCCGTCAATTTCGTTCAAGTGACGAGTTTGCGAGCAAAACGATGATTAAGTGGCCCTGGAAAGAGCAAGAAACAACCCGGAGTGACGACTGGCCGTGGGACGACGCCCTGGCTATTCCTCTTCTGGTGAATCTCACCGAGCAAGAACAAGCCAGGCTTATTGCCCTGGCCGAGCGCTTTTTACAGCAAAAAAGATTGGTAGCGCTTCAGGGGTTTGAGCTGGATCCACTAAAAAGTGCGCGCATTGCGCTGCTTTTCTGTTTGCCTGTTCTGGAATTGGGGATTGAGTGGCTCGACGGGTTTCATGAAGTTCTCATCTACCCCGCCCCGTTTGTCGTGGACGATGAATGGGAAGACGATATTGGGCTGGTACATAATCAACGTGTTGTACAGTCCGGGCAAAGCTGGCAGCAAGGTCCGATAATCCTCAACTGGCTCGACATTCAGGATTCTTTTGATGCCTCCGGCTTTAATCTGATCATCCATGAAGTGGCGCATAAGCTTGATATGCGTAATGGCGACCGCGCCAGCGGTATTCCGGCGATCCCTCTACGAGATATTGCCAGTTGGGAGCACGACCTGCATGCCGCAATGAATAACATTCAGGATGAAATTGATCTGGTTGGTGAAACCGCGTGCAGTATAGATGCCTACGCAGCGACCGATCCTGCCGAATGCTTTGCCGTTCTATCGGAGTATTTCTTCAGTGCCCCTGAATTATTTGCACCACGTTTTCCGGCATTATGGCAACGCTTCATTCAGTTTTACCGCCAGAACCCCATGGAGCGGTTACGCGATACCCGCTAAGGTGGCCATTGTCGCTCACCAAATGTGCATTAACGCTGAATTTGAAGATTAATTAACCAATTGAAATGACATGCTAATTTTACTATTGACACCTCATGGTGAGGTCAGTAACATGCGCCTCGTTCACACGATTCCTCTGTAGTTCAGTCGGTAGAACGGCGGACTGTTAATCCGTATGTCACTGGTTCGAGTCCAGTCAGAGGAGCCATATTTAAGAAGCCTGCTTAGGAAACTAAGCAGGCTTTTTGCTTTTCAGGTCGCTATAAAATCCCCTCTCATAAGCACTCTGCCTGCTCTGCACCTCTGTTACGTGCCGCATCACAACGTTGATTAAAGTTATGTAAATGTAAATCGTTTAAACTTTGCAATTATTGTAAGTGCTAGTGATTATCATTTATTGTACGCAAGCCAAAGGAACGAGCCCCCCGCTCGGTTCACTGTACGTTCCAATTACTCTGGGATATAAACGATGAATTCTCTGCCTCGCGCCGGACTGCGCCGTATCACCCTTGCCTCTGCCCTGGTCTTCTCAGTTAGCCTACCGGCTTTCGCTCAGGAAACGTTAACGCTCTATACCACCCGTGAACCGGGTCTGATCCAGCCTTTGCTTGATAGCTGGACCAAAACCAGCGGCATCAAAGTCAGTACGGTCTATATCAAGGACGGTATGCTTGAGCGCGTTAAAGCTGAAGGTAAAAATTCACCTGCCGACCTGCTGATGACCGTCGATGCCGGTAATCTCATTGATTTAGTGGAAGCGGGTGTAACTCAGCCAGTAGAGTCAGAAACACTGAAAACCGCTATTCCGGCTAATCTGCGCGGCGCAGATAATCAGTGGTTTGCGCTGTCGATGCGTGCCCGCGTGCTGTATGCCGAGAAGTCACTGCCAATCGATAACTGGCATTACGAACAACTCGCCAGCCCTGAGTACAGGGGTAAAGTCTGTATTCGTTCCGGACAGCACCCGTATAACACGGCGCTGATCGCCGCAATGATTGCTCATCACGGTGAAGCAAAGACCGAAGAATGGCTGCGCGGTGTGAAAGCTAACCTGGCGCGTAAAGCTACCGGTGGCGACCGCGATGTAGCTCGCGATATTCTCGGCGGCATTTGCGATATTGGTCTCGCCAACTCTTATTACGTCGGCCATATGAAAAACGCCAAAGAAGGCAGTGATGCACGTCAGTGGGGCGATGCGATTAAAGTCGTTAAACCCACCTTTGAAAATGGTGGTACACACGTCAACATCAGTGGCGCAGCCGTAGCCCGCTACGCACCAAATAAAGCCGATGCCGTTAAGCTGATGGAATATCTGGTTTCCGCACCTGCCCAGCAGCAGTATGCAAAAGCGAACTTCGAATACCCGGTACTGAAAGGCGTGACGCTTGATCCGGTTATCAGTGCAACTATTGGTGAAATCGACGTCGATAAAACGCCGTTAACCGAAATCGTTAAATATCGTAAACAAGCTAGTCTGCTGGTAGATAAAGTTGGATTCGATCAATAAACCTCTGCAAGTTCCGACGTTACGCGGCCTGGTTTCCGGGCCGCAGTCATTATTAACGCCGCTACATCTTGGCGCGCTGTGCGTAGCGCTTGGCGTTCTGACGCCGATCATTGCGCTGATTTGGCAGGCTACCCAGGCCGATTTATCTCACTGGGATAATCTCCTGACGTATGTACTGCCTGCCGCACTAAAAAATACAGTGCTGTTATTAGCCGGTGTCGCGGTGATGGTCGGCGTGATTGGCGTAGGCAGCGCATGGGCGGTAACGGCATGGGATTTTCCTGGACGTAAAATTCTTAGCTGGGCGTTAC
The DNA here is from genome assembly GCF_016894305.1 of Citrobacter sp. B72. Taxonomy (NCBI): domain Bacteria; kingdom Pseudomonadati; phylum Pseudomonadota; class Gammaproteobacteria; order Enterobacterales; family Enterobacteriaceae; genus Citrobacter; species Citrobacter sp. B72. Next base: position 1,960,846 of record NZ_CP069801.1, on the reverse strand, counting down.
TGTTGCCGCTGGCGATGCCGACCTACATTGTGGCCTTTGCGTGGCTCGATCTGCTGCATCCGATTGGCCCTCTGCAAACCTTTATCCGTTTTTTATTGGGTTTTGACAGCCCAAGACAGTTCCGACTGCCTGATTTACGCTCACTTTCCGGCGCAATCATCCTGCTCGGATTAGTGCTGTACCCATACGTGTATCTGACAACCCGCGCCATGTTTATTAGCCAACCGGCTCATTTACTGGAAGCCGCACGCACGCTGGGATGCAGCGCAACCGGAACCTTCTTTCGTGTTGCTTTGCCCATGGCTCGTCCGGCACTGGCCGTTGGGATCAGCCTGGCACTGCTGGAAACGCTCAACGATATTGGCGCATCAGAGTTTCTCGGTGTACAGACGTTAACCGTTACCGTGTACACCACATGGATCTCGCGGTCTGATTTATCTGCCGCGGCACAAATTGCCTGCATGATGCTGATGTTTATATTCCTGATTCTGACGCTGGAATTTTATGGTCGCAGAAAACAAGGATTCAGCAGCCGCAGCCTGCGGGAGATTCAACCTACGCGCGTGCATGGCTGGCGTGGTTGGCTGCTCGGTGGCGTTATTTCACTGCCGGTTGTGCTGGGTTTTCTGGCTCCGGTACTGTTTTTAATGTGGGAAAGCGCCAAACGCATAGGCGATGAGAACCCCCTTTCCTCTTCGTTACTGTCAGCATTGCAAAATACGCTATCGCTGGCAGCGGGAACCACGCTGGTGGTGGTTTGCGTCAGTATGCTGGTGGCCTGGAGCGCGCGTCATAGCGCCGCAGACAACGCCATGCCGGGATTTCGTCGCGGCGTGATGCGTCTGGCCTCTTTAGGCTATGCGGTTCCCGGCACAATTCTGGCGATTGGCTTTTTACCCCCCGCCATGGCTGTCGACCGCTGGCTGGCAGATTTACTGGATGTTCGCGGCCTGCCGCTGATGTCCGCCGGGATCCTGCTGGTAATTTGTTGTGCCATGCGATTCCAGGCGATTGCCATTGGCGCGCTGGATTCTGGTCTGGGCCGCATTCCACCTTCGCTGGAACAGGCGTCTCGTCTGTTGGGTGAGAATGGTGCGGGGACGTTTGCACGAGTCCATTTTCCCCTGCTGCGCCCAGCGTTAGTCAGCAGTGCCCTGCTGGTTTTTGCTGATGCCATGAAAGAGCTGCCAACAACGTTGCTTTTGCGCCCGGTCAATTTTGAAACGCTGGCAACGTTGCTGTATGCGGAAGCCGCCCGTGGAACCTATGAAGAAGGTGCTATCGCCGCGCTAATGATTGTTTTAGCTGGCACGCTACCGGTTATTTTGTTGGTGCGTCACCAAATGACTCGCCGTGGTTAAGAGAGCAACAATGTCAGAAATTGCATTACGACTCCAGGATGTATGCGTTGCTTATGGCAACAGCCAGCAATCGGTACTGAGCGGATTTTCAATGTCGGTACGTCAAGGTGAAATTGCCTGTCTGCTGGGCGCTTCAGGCTGCGGAAAAACCACGGTACTACGCGCAGTTGCTGGATTTGAACGCCTGCAAAACGGAGAGATCTATGTGTCACAGCGACGTGTTGCCGGTCCCGGCGTTCATCTGCCACCGGAAAAACGTCATGTCGGCATGGTCTTCCAGGAATATGCGTTATTCCCCCATCTGACCGCACAGCAAAATGTGGCCTTTGGATTGCGTCGCATGCCGCGTGAGGAACAACAGGCCAGAGTGACTGAGCTGTTGAAAATGGTGGAGTTACACAGCCATGCCAACCGCTATCCGCATGAGCTTTCCGGCGGGCAACAACAGCGTATCGCCCTTGCTCGCGCGTTGGCGCCACATCCGGAAATCCTGTTGCTGGATGAACCCTTCTCCAGCCTTGATAAGCGCACGCGTGAGCGTCTTGGCAACGAGGTACGGGATATTTTGCGCGCCGCCGGGCAAACGGCGCTGTTGGTTACCCACAGTGAACACGAAGCCCAGCTAATGGCTGACCATATTGGCGTGGTAAAAATGGGGCAGTATCAAATTAAAAAAGCGACCCATCCGACCTGAAGGTCAACAGGGTCGCCCTGAAAATTAATAATGCTTCTGTACCAGGCTGATGTTCACCGGCATACCGGAACGTCTTTCCAACGCCTGGCTCCCGCGGCTCACATCCACGTCATTCCCGCTGATAAAGGTGCGCAGAGCGGGAGTGACTGGCAAAGGCACCTTTCTGTCAGACTCGTATTCCGAACGGTTTCGTGACAGCGGCTCATGTACTTCTACCCAGCGACTACCGTCCGGCTCTTCGCTGTATTTCACCGGTCGGTCTATCAGTTGTACACGCGTCCCTACAGGCACCGTATCAAACAGGTACTTGATGTCATCATTCCGCAAACGGATGCACCCCTGACTTACCCGCAGACCAATACCGAAATTGGCGTTTGTCCCGTGAATGGCATAAAGCCTGCCAATATAAATTGCATACAGGCCCATCGGATTTTCTGGTCCGGCAGGAACAAATGCCGGCAAGCTTTCCCCGCGAGCGGCGTATTCACGTCGGGTATTTGGCGTCGGCGTCCAGCTTGGTGCTTCCTGCTTACGTTCGACCGCCGTCACCCAGTTACGCGGCGTTTCTCTACCCGCCTGACCAATGCCAATGGGTAAAACCTCAACCGTATTGCTGCCAGCAGGATAATAGTAAAGCCGCATCTCGGCGACGTTGATGACAATCCCCTCGCGCACGGTATCCGGAAGTATCAGTTGCTGTGGCACAACCAGCGTTGAACCCGATTTAGGCAGAAAAACATCGACGCCCGGATTGGCTTCAAGCATATTGCTCAACCCCTGCCCGTACTGAGCGGCAAATGCCTCCAGCGGCTTGGTGTTTCCTGGTGGAACCGTAATAGTCAATGGGCTACCCACCAGGCGACTCCCCTCTGGCGGCAGCGGATAACTCACCGCCTGCGCGCCCTGACTCGCAAGCAGCATAATGAGTGAACAAAGCAGTTTTACACGACGCATCTTTTTCCTTTCCTTCGTCGCAACAGATATCCGTTAAGTATAGCTTTTATTATCTGTTTTAGTGGGTTACGACATATTTGCGCATAAAAAAACCTCGCCATCAGGCGAGGTTCAGGTTGAACGGTAACTACGCTTCCTTACCATCTGGAAGCACAATGTTACTGGCGGCGAGCTGCCCCATATTTTTGTACATCGCACAGGCAGCTTCAACAATCGGCATCGCCAGCGCGGCCCCACTGCCTTCACCCAAACGCATCCCCATATTCAGATAAGGATCCAATTCAAGATGCGCCAGCGCGGTGCGAGCGCCCTTCTCAGCGGAGAAGTGTGACGGAATTAAGTAGGGTTTAATCTGCGGCGCAATCTGGCTGGCCGCCAGAGCAGCAGAATACGAAAGAAAACCGTCCAGCACCACAGGCAGACCACAGGAGGCCGCCCCAAGCATCACCCCCGCCATACCGACAAGATCAAACCCGCCAACCTTAACCAGCACATCGACACCGTCATGGCGATCCGGTTGATTGACGGCAATTGCCCGGCGCACAACGTCTACCTTATTCCCCACCCGAGAAAGAGGAAGGTTAGCGCCAATACCCACGACTTCCTCAGCATCACTGCCGGTCAGCACGCTGACAATGGCCGCCGCAGGTGTGGTATTTGCCATACCAAGCTCCCCGACGCCAAACAGCGTTACACCGTCTTTTGCCAGTTCATGGGTATAGCGGATGACTTCCAGCAACAGCTCCTCGGCCTGCGAACGGCTCATTGCCGGGCCTTCGGCTATATTGCCGCAACCGCGTGCCACACGCATATTCACCACACCGGGAATAGGTTCAGCATCAATCCCAACATCTATCACATGAACCTTCGCCCCAGCCTGAGCGGCCAGGACGCAGACGCCGGTCGTTCCACGCGTCATATTGGCAGCCTGAATAGCCGTGACAACTTTAGGCGAAACGGCAACCCCTTCATCCCACACGCCGTGATCGGCGCACATCACCAGCATCGCTTTGCCGTTCACATGCGGCACACCCTTCAGGCCAGGCATCCCGGCCAATTGTACGGCGAGAGATTCGAGTCGCCCCAAACTTCCCGGCGGCTTAAGCAAGCCGTCGATATGCTGCTGTGCACGCAGCATCGCGGCACTGTCTGGTGATGGGATCGTGCGGAGTAAAGAGGTTAAAGTCTGCATAAGGGTTCCAGTATGTGGGCTGACTCAGAGCAGAGCCAGCAAGAAAATCAACTCGCCAAGTTCAATGGCAGCGCCCAGCGTATCGCCGGTTTGCCCACCCAACGTGCGTTTTAATAACTGCCCAAGAATAAAAACCGCCACCATTGTGACAACCAGCGCTGCCACGCCGCGCATGCCAGGAAGTAGCACGGCGGCAAGGATCGCCGCTAATCCCAACGTAACGCAGGTTTGACGCCCGGTGACTTTGCCAATAAAAACGTTGCCCAGCCCTTCTTCACGGGCATAGCGATGCCGATACATCAGCAACACCGCCGTTCCTCGCCCGGCGACACATGCCGCTGCCAGCGCGGCCAGCATTGGCGTGCCACGCAAAGCCAGTTCGCTCACCACCAGCACCTTCGCCAGTAAAACGAAAATTAACGCCAGTCCACCGTGGGTGCCCAGACGACTGTCGCGCATGATTTCCAGCATCCGCTCGCGTCGGCGCGCCGAAAAAATGCCGTCACAGGTATCCGCCAGACCATCCAGATGAAATCCCCCGGTCAGCAATGCCAGTGTCAGCACCGCAAAAAGGGCCGCCAACGGAATACCGCACCAGGGCTGGAGCGCCATAAAGACCAGCCCCGTCAGCCCTCCCAACACGACGCCAATCAGGGGAAACATTACAATACCGCGGGAATAGTGCTCGAAATCCAGTCCTTGCGACCAGCGAGCAGGAACGGGCAAGCGACTGATAAAAGAGAGCATTGCCCAGAACAACTTACTCATTTAATTTTGACTCCAATTCCTGATACCACCAGCCAGACCTCATCCGCTGCCGCCGCCAGTCGCTGGTTCACGCGTCCTGCAATATCACGAAAATGCCGCGCCAGACGATTCTCCGGCACAATCCCCATACCCACTTCGTTAGTGACCAACACGATCTTTGCCGGGCAGCGCTGACAGGCTGCGATCAGCGAACGGATTTCACCTTCGATAGACTGCTCCATCGCCGCGTAATCCCAGCTGTCCGGATCGCTTTCACCGCCCAGCGCAAACAGCAAGTTGGTCACCATCGTGGTGATGCATTCCAGCAGAATAGCTTCCTGAGGATCGTTCGTGTCCGTGATCAGTTCATCAAGATGTTGCCAACGTTCGGCTGTCCGCCAGTGCGCAGGACGTCCATCGCGATGATGCTGAATTCGCGCAGCCATCTCCTCATCAAAAATCTGCGAAGTCGCGATATACAAAACGTTTGGGGAATCAGCGATCAGCGCTTCCGCATGCCGACTCTTACCGCTTCGCGCGCCGCCAGTAACCAGAATCATCATACTGGCTCCCGGTGTTGCTGCATGATGGTATAAATTTTTTCAATATCGATGTGTTGCCGCATCGCATCCGCCAGCAGATCAAACTGCTGCGATTTATATTGCGCGTAATGGAAGGTGGAATCCAGCGGAGCTAACCCTTTACGTTCTCGCAGGCCATTGACCAACGCACGGGTGAAATCATCGCTGTCGAAAAGACCGTGAAGATAGGTGCCGAACGCCAGGCCATCCGGAGTGACCGCGCCGTCAACAACGTTGCCGCCGTCTTTGTGCAACGTCATCACCGACCGGCATTCATCGGTTAATGCTGTTTCGCCCATATGAATTTCATAACCGCGAACGGATAACCCCGCCGTGCCCGCCAGCCAGTCAGGCAGCGATGAAGACATTTGTCCCTCAACCAGGGTCGTGGTTTTGTGCTGGGCAAAATGGGTGACTGTATTAAGTAAGCCCAGACCCGGCAGCGTACCGAGGCCCGACTCTACTTCATCAATGATGGTGTCGCCGAGCATTTGATAGCCGCCACAAATCCCAACCACCGGTACGTTATTACGATGTAATTGCACGACGCCATGCGCCATCCCGCTTTCACGCAGCCACACCAGATCGCCAAGGGTGTTTTTGCTACCCGGCAAAATCACCAAATCGGCCCCCGCCAGCTCTTCAGGCTGGCGAACATAGCGCACGCGCACGTCCGGCTGAGCAGCAAGCGCATTGAAATCAGTAAAGTTAGAAATGTGCGGTATTTGAACTACGGCGATGTCGATATCGCGTTTGTCAGTGCGCAAATACTTGCCCTTTTGCAGCGCAACGCCGTCTTCATCTTCCAGATCAACATCCAGCCATGGCATCACGCCCAGTACCGGAACACCGGTCAGCGCTTCAATTTGCTCGATACCGGAGTGCAGTAGCGTCACATCACCGCGAAACTTGTTGATGATCACCCCTTTTACCCGCGCGCGTTCGTGATCGTGCAACAGCGCCAGCGTGCCGTAAATGGAGGCGAACACCCCGCCACGATCGATATCCGCCACCAAAACGACAGGGCACTGCGCCATCTCTGCCATACCCATATTGACGATATCGCGATCGCGCAGGTTAATCTCTGCCGGGCTCCCCGCACCTTCCAGCACCAGCACATCGAACTCCTGCGCCAGGCTGTTATAAACTGACAGGATCTGTTCCCGCAGACGTGGCTTGTACTCGTGGTAACTCACCGCGTCCATATCGGTTGCCACTTTACCCATCAGCACTACCTGCGCTTTTCGATCGCTGGTCGGTTTAAGTAACACTGGGTTCATACGCACATCTGGCGTAATGCCTGCGGCTTCGGCCTGAAAAATTTGCGCGCGGCCCATTTCTTTTCCCTCTGGCGTAATGCCAGAGTTCAGCGCCATGTTCTGCGATTTGAACGGCGCGGTATGCAGTCCATCCTGATAAAAAATACGACACAGCCCGGCGACCAATACGCTTTTACCCACATCAGATGCCGTTCCCTGCAACATTATTGCCTGCGTCATGACGCCTCCTTCAGTGCGTTCTCTCGCATACAGCTAAAAAATTCAGCCTCTGTTTTACACAGCGGGAAGCCCAACTCTGTATGCAGCTTCACCAGCCAGGGCTGAGTTAATCCCGCTTGTTCAATAAGATCCGTACGGGCGAAAACGTCGCCTGGCGTACCGTGCGTGAGCACTTCGCCCCGGCGTAAAACGTACACCGCATCGCTGACTTCATAGATAAGATCGATATCATGGCTGGAAATTACGACGTGGTTTCCTTGCGCAACGATGCGTTTGATTATCTCAATCATCTGCGTGCGGCCTGACGGGTCGAGGCCCGCAGTAGGTTCATCCAGCAGCAGATACTGCGCCTGCAACACCAACGCCCCGGCAATTGCTACACGTTTTTTTTGCCCGTGGCTTAAACACTGAATGGGCTGATGGCGAAAATGCTGGGCGTCGACCAGCGTAAGCGCATCTTCCACGCGCCGAGCGATTTCAGCTTCATCCACCCCAAGATTGCGCAGGCTAAAGGCGATATCGCTGTCAATATCGGTATAAAAGATTTGCTGATCGGGGTCCTGAAATACCGTTGCCACCTGTTGACGCAGCGCCAGCAGGCCGCGCTTGCTGTAATCCAGCGGTTTGCCCTGCCACATCACCGCGCCTTGCTGTGGGCGCAATAAGCCACTCAGGTTCATAAACAGCGTGGATTTCCCGCAGCCATTAGCGCCTACCAGTCCGGTGACGGCATGCGTCGAAAAATCCAGCGTTAGCCCTTTGAGGATCGGGTCATCCTGATAGCGAAACCAAAGCGCTGAGGTGGCAAGCATACTTTTCCTTACAGGTGAAAATCACCCTGATACAGTTTGATATCCAGTGTGGTGGTCATTTGCTGGTAGCGGATCAACACACGGGTAAACAGCAATCCCACCAGCATTGCCAGAGAGCGGTAGCCCAACGGCAAGCTACGATAACCAAAACGCAGCGTTTGTGCGCGGTGTATAGCCAGCGCCTCGTCTAACAGGATAAAAATAAACCGCCAGGTCAGCAGGATCTGCTCAGTTAGCAGGCGAGGAACGTGCGCGCGTTTGAGTAAGATAATTAATTGCGGAAACGGCAGATTCAGTACCAGCCAGAAGGTTGCCGCCAACGCGGCAAGGCTGCGCCAGAAGGTTTCATTGGCGGTTACCAGGCCAGGTGCGCTGATCCCCAACCAGTAACTTCCCACAGGTATGCTGGCCAACAGCGTCTGTGGATCGCGGCTGATGCTAAACAAAATGGTCACCACGCCAACCGTGAGAAAACCAAATGGCAATGCCATCCAACGGCACCAGCGCCAGAAGGAAATACGCAGCAGCCAGCAGCTCAGCGCGGCAATAAGTAAAAGCTCAATACCCTGCCCCAATGGGGGCAGAGTAAACGCCAGAATCATCATCACCAGCCAGAGCAGAAATTTCCGCACCGGCGAGACATGAACCCAACGGCTTTGATAGCTAAGCCTGTCAAGCCCGGTCATCACGGCGTTGCCTGCCCTTGGTGTAACCCAGGATATAGAAAATCACGGCTGCGCCAAGCGATCCCTGGAGCGTAAACAGCAGACTTTCAATTTCACCGCTTGCGGGTTCATACAACGGCTGGAACCAGGGCTCATAATGCGGGGCAATAGCCTGAATCTGGCTTTCCGCCTCACCATCTGAACCGCCGTACTCCCCACCGTGGTTGATAAAGAACGGCAGGATCACCAGCGCCACTACCATGCCCAATATAATCAGCGTCTTTTTCATCGTTAATGCCCTTGTGCGGTTATCAACTGGCGTTTGGTTAGCTGATCGTAAATCAGCACGGTAAGTAACCCTTCCGCTATCGCAATTGGGATCTGCGTCAGGCAGAAAATCCCCATGAACTTGATGATTGAGCCGGTAGCGCCAGCGGACGGATCCGGGAACGCAACGCCCAACTGCACCGAGGTCACGAAATAGGTGACGAGATCCGCCAACATCGCGCACAGGAAGACGCAGACATCACGACGCAGCCCTGCACGGCAGGCCATTTTCCACACCATGTAACCCACTACCGGGCCAATTACCGCCATCGACATGCCGTTCGCGCCGAGCGTCGTCAAACCACCGTGCGCCAGCAAAAGTGCCTGGAACAGCAGGACAATCGCACCAAGGATGGCTACCACGCCCGGTCCAAACAGGATAACCGCCAGGCCTACACCGGTAGGATGTGAGCAGCTTCCAGTAACGGAAGGAATTTTCAGCGCCGACAGCACAAAAATAAAAGCGCCACACAGGGCCAGCAAAACCTTCTGGTGGTTATCCTCCTGCACGATTTGGCGCAGACGTACCAGTCCGTACCACAGGCAGGGTAAAAACAGCAGCCACCAGGCCAGCGCCCACATCGGCGGCAAGAAACCTTCCATAATGTGCATGGCGAACGCTTGTTCAGGAACAATCATCAGTAATAGCGCCGCAGCCAACCCGCTGAAAGACAGCTGTTTTAGCTGTTGTTCAAGCTTCATTGTGCATACTCCCACTGTTTATTGACCAGAATGGTCGAAAAATAAGGCAGCGGCTGATCGTCGCTCACCTCATCGAGATGACGCCAGCACTGTTCACCCGGCAGCGTGGCTTCAGACATCATTAATGCACAGTCCAACAAACCCTCTTGTTGTAGCAGCGCTTTAATACGCGCAAAACGACCGTACACTTTCATCAACACCAGACTGTCATGCTGTTTTAATGCCTGCTGGATTTCCGCTTCCGGTGCGGTACAGGAGACCACCGCCAGTGACTGCTGCTCCATAGCGAGCGGCGTTTTGGAACGCGCGGCAATCGCGGCGAAAGACGTGACGCCAGGAACGATTTCCAGCCAGTCAGGACAACCAATACGCTGAAGTAAAAAGACCCAGGTGCTGAACAGCATCGCATCGCCGAGAGTGATAAACCCCACCTGCTTACCGGCCTCGACTTCCTGAACCAGCGCGGCAGCAACTTCATCCCAGACGGCCTCTTTTTCAGCGCTATCGGCACTCATAGGAAAATGGCAGCAGCGGACTTCGGTCTGTTCACCGATATACTCACGTACAATCGACAATGCCAGACTGTCGCCGCCTTTACGCCCGGCAGGCGCATAGAGAATATCCAGCGCGCCCAGCGTGCGTGCGGCACGCACGGTAATCAAGTCGGAAGCACCTGGCCCGGTGCTCAGTGCATACAGTTTTCCGCTCATGCTGCTTCCTCCAGCGCCACATTAAGCGCCTGCTGTAAATGTGCCACGAACATGGCGCGAACCGCTGGGTTCTCACCCAGACCACTAAGCCACGGCGTAGCCGGTATCCCTGCTGCATTGAACAACGTTTTCCAGGAATCATCTTCGTCGGAGGCCATATCGTTGATGGCATGGTCACCAGCGACTAACATCAGCGGCATCAGATGCACCGCCGTCACCCCTTCCTTAGATAAACTTTCAATCAGCACATCCACTTCCGGATAGCTTTCCACCGCCCCAACCCGCGCGGGAAAGCGCTGCGCCGTCATCATATGATCGAGACAGGCATAGGCGGCAAATGCATGGTGGCTGGCACCGTGTCCCATAAAGACCACTTTTTCACTTTCGCCAAGCGCCGGCATCTGCTGTCGCAGCGCCAGCATCAACTGTGCGTAATCTTCATGGCTGCTCAGCAGCGGTACGCCGAGCGTCAGGCGTGAAAACAGCGGACGCATACTTTGCACTTCGCGGACAATTTTTTCGTATTCATCACCATTAATAATGTGCAGCGACTGAATAGCTACATCCTGATACCCCTGCTCCGCCAGTTTTTGCAGCGCCTGCAGCGGCGTGTCGATTTCAATGCCGTCGCGCTGCTTGAGCTTGCGGATTATCATCCCGGAGGTAAACGCCCGGAACAGGTCGCGGTCAGGGCAGCTAGCTGCAAGATCGCGCTCACAGGCCACGATATTTTTCTCGCAGGTGTCGTGATAGCTGGTGCCAAAGCTGACCACCAGAAGCGCCTTTTTCATCTCAAACTCCTTAAGCAGTGGCCAGCCAGCGCGTTAAACGCGCCCCAAAGGCGGCCTGACTTTCCAGTAACTCTTCTCCCGTCACCAACGGTGCCGGACGTGTAATCACGATGCAGGGGATACCGGCATCCAGACAGGGTTGAACTTTTTCCTGATAACCACCTTCCGCACCGGATGCTTTGGTGATCACCACATCAGCCTGACACTGACGATAAAACGCGGCGTTGAACTCGGCGCTAAACGGCCCGCACAGTGCGAAAATTTCACCGACGCCAAATCCCAGATCCGCGCATTGCTGAATGACCTCAGGAACAGGCAGAACGCGCGCCAGCAGCGTTTTTTCAGGCAACCCTTCGCGCCAGATGGCCAGATCTTTACTGCCGGTCGTCAGCAGCACACGATCGCCGAAGCGTCGCGCCACCTCACAGGCTTGCGGAATGCTTTGTACGGTATACAGGTGCGGGTGAGTTAAACCACTCAACTGCTCAGGGCGCTGGTAGCGGCTCAGCAGTACGCCCGCCGCTTCGCAGGCGCTCATGATGTTGCGGCTCACCACCTCGGCGTACGGATGCGAGGCATCGATCACCCAGCGCGTCCGATTTTCCTGTAGCCAGGCAATCATTTGTTCGCGCTCCAGACGCCCGCAGCGCACCTGGCCTTTGATGTCTCCCGCCAGTTGTTTCCCTGTTGGGGTTGCAACTGACAGGGTATAGGCCACGTTTGCCGCATCCAGTTGCTGGCACAGCATGCGCGCATCGCTCGTACCGCCCATGACCAGCACATCACCATAATTCACAGCACATAACCTCGTGGTGTGATCATCAGGCCGTCCTGAACATAGGTTGTTTTATTACCCACGATCACAAGGCTGGTCATATCAACCGGTTCGAAATCCATTTCACCGAGCGTGGTTAACCATTTTTCCTGCTTTTTACGTCCGGCAGACTTCACAATACCCACCGGCGTTTGTGCGCTTTTGCTGGCGGAAAGCAGTTCAAATGCGCGCGCCAGATGACCTTCGCGACCCCGACTGCGCGGGTTGTAGAAACAGATAACAAAGTCTGCCTCACCGGCGGCAACGATGCGTTTTTCGATAACCGGCCATGGCGTTAACAGATCGCTTAAGCTGATGTGGCAGAAGTCGTGCATCAGCGGCGCGCCCAGCAAAGAGGCCGCGGCAATACTAGCGGTCATGCCAGGTATTAGCCTGACCTCAACATCCAGCTTTTGCTTGCTGACCAGTTCAAGCACCAGCCCGGCCATACCGTAAATCCCCGCGTCACCGCTACTGATCAGCGCCACGTTGTGACCCGCCTGTGCCAGTTCGATCGCCGCCTGGCAGCGTTCAATCTCTTTGCACATCCCGGTTTTGATCACTTGTTTGTCACCCGTGAACGCTTTTACCAGATGGGTGTAGGTTTTATAGCCAACGATGATTTCCGCTGCCTGCAGTGCTTCAACGGCTTCCATGGTCATCATTGCCTGCGAGCCAGGGCCAATTCCAATTACGCTTAACATCAGTGTGAAACTCCCAAAGTGATAGTGACGCCCTGTTCTCGCAGGGTCTCGCCCAACAGTTTTCCGTGGCTCAACAGCCAGGCTGCAGGACCGGAAACGCTTCCTGTACCCACCGTTTTGCGAACAAACGATGAGGCTGGAAAACGGTGCTCATGCTCACGCAGCGCGTCAGCAGTAAAGGTTTCGAAAGGAACGCGGCAGCACGAAGCCAGTTGGATAAGTCCCTGTTCATCCTTTTTCAGCGTGATGCTGCCAATCGCTTTTAGTGCCAACGGATCGAGCTGTTGAGCTTCAAGTTGCCGGGCAAGCAGCGCAGCCAGCAGAGGGAACGGCGTATCACGGCGACAGCCAATTCCGGCCACAACCCGCTGTGGCACCAACTTCCAGTGCGGAACAGGCAGGTCAGGTAAATTGGTGCGTAAGGTGATGCACACCAACGCATCCAGTTCAGGGAGCTGGTTGAGATCGGTTACCGTGATAAATCCGCGCCGGTCGCAATGGCTGACATCCTGCGTCAGTTCGTCATCCCACCACAGACCAACCCGCTTATTGCTGACCAGCATCTGATTCACGATCTTCACCGCCGAACGGAAATCACTCATCCGGGCATTCAGTTGAAATGCCAGCGTATCCAGTGCCGCCATATCGTTCACATCCGTCGCGGTAGTGATAACCGGGTCAGCGCCCAACATGCCCGCCAGATAACGCGCCAACGCATTGGCACCGCCCGCGTGACCGGAGAGCAGGCTGATGACATGCTGGGCACGTTCATCAATGACCACCACCGCCGGATCGCAGAATTTGTCATTGACCAGCGGGGCCAGTACGCGCACCGCAATGCCGGTCGCACCGATAAAAATCAGCGCCGAGTAATTCGTAAACGCTTCGCGGGCGGTATTCGCAAAGCCGTTTTCAAAGGGAATAAACCCCTCCTCCAGCAGCTTTTCACTGGTAAAACAGGTAACCGGCAGCATGGCTGCCAGACGTTTCGCCAGCACAACGCCACCAGGAGTCAGGCAAAAAAGCGCAATTGACTCAGGCTTTACGGTATTCATGGCTAAAGTCCGCCGCATAGAGTTTGGAGTAGTGATACTCCGAGCCCAGGAAATTACCGACCAGAATAAGGGCCGTTTTACGGATGCCCGCATCGCGAACCTTGTCGCCAATATCCGCAAGGGTCCCGCGCACGGTCTGACTTTCCGGCCAGGTCGCTTTATAGATCACCGCCACGGGCGTGGTCGCCGGATAGCCGCCTTCAATCAGACGCTCAGCCACCCGATGAATGCGCTGGACGGAAAGATAAATCGCCATTGATGTCTGGTGGCTGGCAAAAGACTCCAGCTGTTCACGCTCTGGTACCGGGGTGCGGCCTTCCAGGCGCGTAATGATCAGGCTCTGTGAAACTTCGGGCACGGTATACTCAACTCCCAGCTCTGCCGCCGCGCCGAGGAACGCGCTGACGCCGGGCACCACCTGCCAGTCAATCCCGCGTTTGGTCAGCTCCTCACCCTGCTCGCGTACGGAACCGTACAACGAGACATCGCCGGTTTGCAGGCGCACAACGGTCTTGCCCGCTTTCACTCCGGCTTCCATCAGATCAAGGATCTGCTCCAGATGCAGTTCGGCACTGTCGTGACATTCAGCACCGGCAGGGCAATACTCCAGCAATTCAGTGTTAATCAGCGATCCGGCGTAGATAACAACCTGCGCCTGCTGCAGCAACCGGTAACCTTTGAGGGTAATCAGCTCGCGATCGCCAGGACCTGCGCCAACAAACCACACGCTACGGGGATCAAAAATCTCAGACATGGTTTCCTTCCTTCTGACAGGCGATAACAAATACGGGGTTATTCGGTTTAAAATAGTGACCATTGCCAAGCGTGGTAAGCGAGGAAACCTGTAGCTGCAGGCAATCCACTCCCTGTACGCCAAGATGATCCAGATGTGCCAGCGCGGTGTTGAGGTTTTCCTGGAGGATAAACGTCATCACCAAACGCCCTGCGGGATGCAATTGGCGCATCGACCAGTCAATCAGTTCGGTCAGATGGCCGCCGCTGCCGCCCATAAAAATGGCATCGGCTTTTTCCGCGATGGTCATGGGAGCAACGCCGGGAAAAATATCGATATTTGCGCAGGCAAAATGCTGGCGGTTTTCATCCAGCAACCTGAGCGCAGCCGGGTTACGTTCGATGGCCGTTACACGTAATCCGGGATATTGCAACGCCGCCTCTATCGACACGCTGCCGGTTCCGGCACCAATATCAATCAGGTGACTGGCGCGGTGTAATTCAAGTTTTGAGAGGGCAAGTGCGCGTACCGCTTCTTTGGTCATCGGCACTTTCTCTCCACGCAGAAACAGCTCATCTTTCATCAAGGATCACCACTGCATTCATGTCATATTCAGCGTTAACTTCACGCACAGGCAGGAAATGGATCTGTTCGTTTTCCATCGCCAGGTTTTCGCCAATCACCATCCAGCGATGCCCCTTGCCTCGGGCAATGAGCTGCTGCGCGATTTCACGCGGGCCACACAGCGCATCAGTCACCATCGCCACCTTGTTATGTCGCGCCAGCTCATCAAAACAGACGCTGCGGCCATGGCTACTGGTCAGCCACATATCGTTCATATCAATACCGGACTGCGCGCACAGGTACTGCACCGCACTAATGCCGGGAATAATCCGCACATTCTCAATACCAAAATGCGCCACCATGCGCGTCCCGATGCCGTAAAATAGGGGATCGCCAGACGCCAGTACCACAACATGCTTCTCCTGGTGCGCGCTAATCCAGCTCAGGAGTTCCGGGATATTGGCGCCAAGAGCAAACTGTTCACCGGCAAAATCCGGGAATTGCTGCAAATGCCGCTTTCCACCGACCAGAACATCCGCCGTCGCGACCGCTTCTCGTGCGGCAGGCGTCATCAAATGCAAACCGGCGGGGCCCATCCCTACAACGGTTAACATTGCATCTCCTCAGCAATTTCTGCGACCGGACGATTACTTCCAAGAACCTGATTATCAAAAGAAAACATGATGGCATCGCAGGTCGGTGGATTTTTGGTAAAGCGCAATGTTTGCAGGACACGCATACAAATGCGCTGAGCCAGATGGTCATAAATGTGCTGGAAACCGTACGCCTCGATATGTTCCATCGCCGCTTCGGTGGTATCGCACTCGCTGACCAACGTCAGCAGTTCCAGCGGTGCGCCAAGTAGCGCGAGGTGAGCCACCAGCGTTTCCATGCGGGCATCGGCAATATGGCTATGAGTGTGGAAGATCCCCGCCGCGATTTTGATGAGCTTACCGGGGTGCCCCACCAGTACGATTTGTCGGAACCCCAGACGTACGGCTTCTTCAATCATGTAACCGACAAAGTTGCTCATGGTGACCACAACCTGGGTGTCGATACCCATCTGCTCGCGCACAAAACGCTCGCCGTGGTTTCCCGGCACCAGTACAACACGCTCCAGCCCTGCCGCCCGCTTAATTTCCAGCTCAAGCGACAGTGAACGCTTCCAGCTCTCTTCTGACATCGGCGTGACAATACCCGTGGTGCCGATAATCGAAATGCCGCCAAGAATGCCAAGGCGAGAGTTGTAGGTTTTTTGCGCCCGTTCTTCGCCTTCTGGCGCGAAGATTTCAATCTGCGCCCCACGATTTGGGCCAATCGCTTCGCGGACGGCAGATTCAATGGTCTGGCGAGGTGTACGGTTAATCGCCGAACTGCCCACCGGCAGGCCAATCCCTTTGCGGGTTACCGTACCGACCCCTTCACCGCCCTGTAAGGCAATCACGCCACTATCGTCTAACGTCACACGGGCAAAAATCAGCATGCCGTGGGTGGCGTCCACATCATCTCCACCGTCTTTGCGGATGGCCGCTATTGCCTGCTGCCCTTCGATATGCGGTGACTCCACGTTCAGGCACAGCGTCACCCCGGAAGGCGTCACGATGGAAACCTGATGGATGAGGTGTTGGCGCAATACCATCAACGCGGCAACTTTTGCCGCCGCCGTGGCGCACGATCCCGTGGTATACCCTTTACGCAGCGCTTTACCGTTGTGCCACACCGGCGTATCGAAGGCCTCGCTCATCGCGCCCCCTGCATGTGATAAAGCATGGCGTTGACGATAGCGGCGGCGACATTGCTTCCCCCTTTGCGGCCTAACGCTGCAATGGCGGGCAAATTGCTTTGGGTCAGGGCATCTTTCGACTCTTCAGCACCAACGAATCCGACCGGTACACCCACCACACCGCTGACGGCAACATCATGCTCAAGCAGGCGGAACAGCGCAGTCGGCGCGTTGCCAAAGACAAACAGCTTTTCCCCCTCTTCCTTCACCGCAATGTCGACTGCCGCCATGGACCGGGTAATACCCTGCTCTTTTGCCGTACGCACAACCCGCGGGTCGCTGATGTAGCAGCGGCACTCACCGCCGAATTTTGCCAGCAGCGTTTTATTGATCCCGGAAAGCGCCATCGTGGTATCGGTATAAATCACGCTCGAACGGCTAAGCGCCGCACAAAACTGCTCCAGCACATCACTGGAAAACCACAGAATGTCCAGCCAGTCGAAATCTGCCGTCGTGTGAATAACCCGCTTGATAATGGCTTCATGTAACGGACTGGCAAACTGATAGTCCGGACGGGTTTCACGGATGATCTCGCCAATAATGTCGAAACTTTTGGCTTCAATCGCCTGGGGTTGCTGGATGTATTGCATTATGTTGTCCTCAGGCTACACCGACCCACAGCCACCGCAGCGCAATAAACAGCGCCAGTGCCAGCGTCGATGCCACCCACATCAGTCGAATCGTATGGGAAATGTCGTCTACCGAAATGTCACGTTGAGCATCACCGATCCACGGTTTCTCAACGCGCTCGCCAAAGTAGTCATTAGGACCACCCAGCCGAATGCCTAATGCCCCGGCTACGGATGCCTCTGACCATGCACAGTTTGGGCTGCTGTGGTTGTAGCGATCGCGCCAGCCAATCTGTAAAGCTCGCGAGCCGTCTTTACGACATAAAAATGCCGCCACGCCCAGCAACAGCCAGCTCAGTCTTGCAGGAATAAAGTTCGCGACATCGTCCAGACGCGCGCTGACCATACCAATAGCGCGGTATTTTTCATGTTTGTAGCCCACCATGGAGTCAAGGGTGTTTACCGCTTTGTAGGCCATCGCCAGGGGCGCACCGCCGAGGAGGAGAAAGAACAACGGCGCGATAATGCCGTCTACGGTGTTTTCAGCCACGGTTTCCACCACCGCGCGATTGATCTGCTGCGGTTGCAGCTGTGAGGTATCACGCCCCACAATCCATGACAATTTCTCCCGACTCTGAGCAAGGTCACCGGCACGTAGAGGACGTTCGACATCCTGCGCGGCCTTTGCCAGGCAGCGCCCGGCCAGCACGGTAAAGATCATCCATACCTCTACCACCCAACCCAACCAGGGATGAATAGATTCTGCCAGTGCCAGCACGCCCCAGGACACCGCCCAGGTCAGACCAACCACCACAATCCACATCACCGCGCCGCCGATGCGCAGCGCACGGTCGCTATGGCAATAACGCCGAATAACTCGCTGCACGGCAGAAATCAGATTGCCAATCCAGCGCACCGGATGCGGCCAGTTCTGCGGATCGCCGATGATAAAATCAAGCAGCCAGGCAACACACCACGCAAGGATCGTCATAGCGCACTCCTCGCAGCTGCCAGCCAATGGTTAAGCATCTGCGGACGTTGAGCAAAATGAACGTGTAGATAGCTGGCGAAGGTGTTTCCGACCTGCCAGCCGCCGGACCAGGCTTGCAGCGTTTTACCATCGCGCACTTTGCGACAGTTCATTACCGCTGGCGTTTCAGGGGTAAAATCGGAGTAGTGGAATTCATGTCCGCGCAGCACTTCGCCTTCTGCAGCTAACAATGTTTGCTGCGCGGCCTGCGCTTCGCAATAGCCAAATCGGGTCAGACGTTTCCCCATTTTGCTGTGGCCGGGAATGATATCCGCCATCAGCCAGGTATCGCCGTTGCTGTCCTCAAGCGAACTGCCGAGATACATCAGCCCGCCGCACTCTGCATAAATCGCGACGCCACGTTGATGTGCCTCTCGCAGTTGATTCAGCATCGAGACATTGCGAGCCAGCGCCGCAGCGTGTAGCTCAGGATATCCGCCACCTAACCAGATCATCTGACAGTCCGGTAAACAGGTGTCGTGCAACGGGCTAAAACGGACAACTTTAAGCCCCGTACGTTCCAGCAGCGTAATGTTGTCCGGGTAGTAGAAGTTGAAGGCTTCGTCATCGGCAATTGCAACCGTTAGCCCTGCTCCGGCGTCTGCGGCAGGAAGCGCGGGCCATTCGCCAGCAGGAAGATTGGTTGACTGGCTTAGTGTCAGTAGCGCGTCGATATCAAGGGTTTGCTCCAGCGTCGCGGCAAAAGCCTGCCACGGTTGCTGATTGATAACCGACTCACGTGCGGTTACTAAACCCAGATGACGTTCGGGAAGGGCAACGCCCTCCATACGGGGTACGTAGCCCAAGACGGGTACATCGCAGTAACGTTCGATTGCGACTTTCAGTAACTGGTAATGCGTTTCGCTGTTAACCCGATTAACAATAACGCCGGCGATGTTCAGGGTGGGATCAAAATGCTGAAAACCCATTACCGTTGCGGCGATTGAAGTGGAAACGGCTTTGCCATCAACCAGTAAGATGACCGGACAGCCTAACTGTTTAGCCATCGCGGCGGTGCTGCAGTAGTTTGGATCGGTACCATAGCCGTCATACAGCCCCATCACACCTTCAATAACGGCGATATCCGCATGTTGCATCTGCTCGTTGAATAGAGCGTTCAGCGTGGGGACGGGAAGCATGAAGCTATCAAGATTGCGGGAAGCGGTACCGCATACCGCTGTATGCCAGCCGGTATCAAGGTAATCAGGACCCACTTTGCAAGGTTGGACGCGCAAACCGCGTTTTTTCAACAAGCTCAACAAGCCCAGCGTCACCGTGGTTTTACCACAGCCGCTTCCGGTACCTGCAAGAACAAATGCGTGAAAATTGGCCGCCATACCCTGATCCTGTTCAGGGTGGTAGGGGTGTAGAGATACCCAGTCTCTCGACTGTATGCATCTGAACCACCCACTTCCCACCGAAGTTGTTGGTAGTCACTGACAGGCAGGTCTTCTGGCTTAGCGTCATCCTCACCCGTCCTTCCCAATCTTGCGATCAGTGGTCCATACGGGGTCGTCAGCATCACAGCAGCGGGGGCTGCGGGGGATTCTCACCCCCTTCCCTACCACAAATGTGGCAAACCTGTCAGTTCAAGAGCCTGGTTAATTAAGCTCTCTGTTATGAGGTAAATTCACGACCTCATGACAATAATTCAATTTAATATCTTTCCGAGTTCATTCAGCCAATTTTCTGGCCTTAACCCACTTATTCACACGTTCACTTTTTGAATGAAAGTATCAGCTAAGAATAAAGAAAGTCATTCACACAGACACTGTATCTCATCACAAAAATAAAAACTGGTGCAGTTTATCCCTCTAATACCATTATTTTGTTGCGCTATGACAATTTATTGACTGCTGTTGTCACATTTCATTTTATAATGACTAACATAGCGCCCGATATCAAAAATCGGCAATAGCAAAATATTGCTATTTAAGCGGATTCACCGCGTGAAATGACATTTATTTGCTGACGAAATGCCTGCGGCGTAACCTGATAGGTCTGGCGGAAAACTTTGCAAAAATAACTTGTTTGCGAAAAGCCTAAATTACGCGCAATGCTGGCTATACTCCAGTCACTGTGACAAAGCAGCTCTTTGGCACTGGCCATTCTTTGCTGGTTTACCCATGCGTTAAAACCAATACCCTGATATTTTTTGAACAATTTGCTGAAATAGTACGGGCTAAGGAAAACATGAGAGGCAACATCTTCCAGACGTAGATCGTCTGATAAATGTGCATCAATATAGCGCAGGGCTTTTTTCATTTTACTGTCATGAGGGTTGGTACTACGGTTAGCGCGTACCGGCTCTGACTGCTGCGGGTTATCTTTGATAACAACAAAATTAAGTTGTTTCTTAAGGCAATTTTCGACGATGAGCTTGAGTAAATCCGCTGAAGCAATGACTCGAGAATAGTCCATTTCAGGTACATTACGGAACTCGTTGACCAGTTCGGGATCGGCTTGCCAGCGGTCATCGACGTTCAGAATATCAACGAGGCCAACATCGTTACTTAAGCGTACTTGTCCACAAAGCACAAATCCTACCAGGTGTCCCGCGATGACCAGCGGAATTGAGAAATCGGTAAGTCCGGCATGGCAGCGATAAATGCAGGGTTGATCGGATTTAGAGGCTTCCAACCCTCCACAGCGGTCGCTCATACGACAACGCGTACTATGCTGAGGATGCTGGCGCATCAACTGGCAAAAAGGAGTGAAATTAAAAAGCTCAGAAATTTCATCACCGTGAATATTGACAACCACAACAGCCAGACTGGTGGCCTGTGCAAAATCCTGTGCGATTTTATTAATGAGTTCTGAGTTCAGGGCACTCGCAGAAATCATGATAAAACCTCTCAGTTAATTTATTGTTATAAATAAAACATATTATTCACACATTCATTTTCATCTCGCGATCCAGCGCTCTGATGAAAGTCAGCATTGAACATAACAAAAGTCTCCCATTGTTGGGAGACTTTTTAAGCCGTTCAGGAAACCGGATCACGAAAACAGTTTTTACCTTTCAATAATAAACATCTTTCGTGAAGCTAGCTCTCGTTTTCCTCCAACTTACACGAATTACACGGTAAATTTTTGCCAATAAAATAACGATAAATTGCTGCGCCCGCACAGGCGCCGATGATGGGAGCCACAATCGGCACAATGAAATATGGGATATCACGCCCCCCGGTCATCGCAACATCACCCCACCCGGCCATCCAGGCAAACAATTTAGGACCAAAATCACGTGCCGGGTTCATCGCAAAACCGGTAAGTGGACCGGTTGATGCGCCGATAACAGCAACCAGAATACCAATCAGCAGTGGTGCTAACGGGCCTTTGGGAACACCGTTACCGTCATCCGTTAGCGCCATAATCATCCCCATCAGAATGGAGGTAATCACCACTTCGACCAGTGCGGCCTGCCAGACACTCAGTGCGGCGGCAGGATACGTACTAAAAATGCTGGCAAGTTGCAGGCTTTCCAGACTACCGCGTACCATTTGATGGGCTGATTCATACTCAATAAATAAGCTGCCGTACAACAAATAGGCCAGCATAGCGCCACCAAAGGCCCCCGCTATCTGAGCGACAGAATAAGGTAGTACCTTACGACCCGGAAAACAGGCAAACAACCAAAGTGCGATGGTAATAGCAGGATTGAGATGGGCCCCAGAAATCCCGGCTGTCAGGTAAACTGCAAGCGAGATCCCCAAGCCCCATATGATGCAGATCTCCCACAATCCCAAACTGGCACCCGCGACCTTCAGGGCGCTCAGGCACCCAATACCAAAAAACAAAAATAGTCCGGTACCCAAAAACTCAGCAATACATTGCGCTCTTAGTGAATCGTTCATTGTGACACCTTCTAAGCAGAGTTCGTGTCTTTACCAGCGGACTCCTTGCTGGCAGGAAGATTACTTCAAGGCTTACTATAAAAATCTGTATCGGCAAATTGTTGGCAATCTGCAAGCGACATGCCCTTAAAAATCGTGTTGTGATAGCAAATTCTTGCTATTACCTTTATTAAAGCAGGCGGTAAAACGAGGATTTACCCTATTAAAAGTACATTTTCAAAATAATAAAATATTGCGAACAGCAGAATTCCATTTTCAAACGATCATCACAATTTCATTTTTCTCGCATAGCAAATGATATTTAAACTGTCACTCGGAAAAGTGTAAATATGGAATTAACATAACCAAATAGTCACATCACCTAAACTAAAAATAACCAACAAAAACAAATTGTTATAATGATAAATGGCAATTTTATCTCACCATAACCCCACTATTTTTTCACTCTTACTTTCAACTCAGCCATTCTTTTTCCTCGCTTCTTTTTATAGTCATGAAAATCGGGACAACCCAGGCGAGGTCTTTATGCAACAAGAAGCGTTAGGAATGGTAGAAACCAAAGGCTTAACTGCAGCCATAGAGGCCGCAGATGCAATGGTGAAGTCAGCCAATGTAATGCTGGTCGGCTACGAAAAAATTGGTTCGGGGCTGGTAACAGTCATTGTCCGTGGCGATGTCGGCGCAGTCAAAGCAGCAACAGATGCAGGTGCCGCCGCAGCCCGTAATGTGGGAGAAGTGAAAGCCGTACACGTCATCCCACGCCCGCATACCGATGTAGAAAAAATCTTACCGAAGGGAATTAGCTAATGAGCAGCAATGAGCTGGTTGAACAGATCATGGCGCAGGTGATTGCTCGCGTGGCAACGCCGGAACAGCAGGCTATCCCTGAAAATAATCCCCCAACACGAGAAACGGCTATGGCAGAGAAAAGCTGCAGTTTAACGGAGTTTGTCGGTACCGCGATTGGCGACACCGTCGGTCTGGTAATCGCCAACGTAGACAGCGCCCTACTGGACGCAATGAAACTTGAAAAACGGTATCGCTCCATTGGCATCCTTGGTGCCCGTACTGGCGCTGGCCCGCACATCATGGCCGCCGATGAAGCGGTAAAAGCCACCAATACTGAAGTCGTCAGTATTGAGTTACCACGTGATACCAAAGGCGGCGCAGGTCATGGCTCGCTGATTATCCTTGGTGGCAACGATGTTTCCGACGTGAAACGTGGCATTGAAGTCGCACTGAAAGAACTTGATCGCACCTTTGGCGATGTTTATGCCAACGAAGCCGGTCACATCGAAATGCAGTACACCGCACGCGCCAGCTACGCACTGGAAAAAGCCTTTGGCGCACCGATTGGCCGTGCCTGTGGCGTTATCGTCGGCGCGCCGGCATCTGTTGGTGTCCTGATGGCCGATACGGCCCTGAAATCCGCCAACGTGGAAGTTGTGGCCTACAGCTCCCCTGCCCATGGCACCAGCTTCAGTAACGAAGCCATTCTGGTTATTTCGGGTGACTCTGGCGCTGTTCGTCAGGCCGTTATCTCCGCCCGTGAAATCGGTAAAACCGTACTCGGGACCCTCGGCTCAGAGCCGAAAAACGATCGTCCGTCCTACATCTGATATCAGTGAGGCTGATTCATGAGATCGAAAAGATTTGAAGCACTGGCGAAACGCCCTGTGAATCAGGATGGTTTCGTTAAGGAGTGGATCGAAGAAGGCTTCATTGCGATGGAAAGCCCGAACGACCCCAAACCGTCGATTAAAATCGTCAACGGTACAGTCACTGAACTGGACGGTAAATCCGCCAGTGAATTTGACTTAATCGACCATTTCATTGCCCGCTATGGCATTAACCTGGCGCGCGCTGAAGAGGTCATGGCGATGGACTCGGTCAAACTGGCCAATATGCTTTGCGACCCTAACGTAAAGCGCAAAGACATAGTGCCGCTGACCACCGCAATGACGCCGGCAAAAATTGTCGAAGTGGTGTCCCATATGAACGTCGTTGAGATGATGATGGCGATGCAGAAAATGCGCGCTCGTCGTACACCCTCTCAACAAGCGCACGTCACTAACGTCAAAGATAACCCGGTGCAGATTGCCGCTGATGCCGCTGAAGGCGCATGGCGCGGGTTTGACGAGCAGGAAACGACCGTTGCCGTTGCACGTTATGCGCCATTTAACGCCATTGCGCTGTTAGTCGGCTCACAGGTTGGACGCCCGGGCGTATTAACCCAGTGCTCGCTGGAAGAAGCTACCGAACTTAAACTCGGCATGCTAGGCCACACATGCTACGCGGAAACCATCTCCGTCTATGGTACTGAACCCGTCTTTACCGACGGCGATGACACGCCATGGTCGAAAGGCTTCCTCGCCTCGTCCTATGCTTCCCGTGGTCTGAAAATGCGCTTTACCTCCGGCTCTGGCTCAGAAGTTCAGATGGGTTACGCCGAAGGCAAATCGATGCTTTATCTGGAAGCCCGCTGCATTTACATCACCAAAGCTGCGGGTGTACAGGGCCTGCAAAACGGTTCAGTAAGCTGCATCGGTGTCCCTTCCGCCGTGCCGTCAGGCATTCGTGCAGTGTTGGCTGAAAACCTGATTTGTTCCTCTCTGGATCTGGAATGCGCCTCCAGCAACGACCAAACCTTTACCCACTCGGATATGCGTCGTACTGCGCGTCTGCTGATGCAGTTCCTGCCGGGTACTGACTTCATTTCTTCTGGTTATTCCGCGGTGCCGAACTACGACAACATGTTTGCGGGTTCGAACGAAGATGCTGAAGATTTTGACGACTACAACGTTCTCCAGCGTGACCTGAAAGTAGACGGTGGTCTGCGCCCGGTTCGGGAAGAAGACGTTATTGCCATTCGTAACAAAGCGGCACGTGCGCTGCAGGCCGTCTTTGCCGGGATGGGATTACCACCAATCACTGATGAAGAAGTGGAAGCTGCGACTTACGCCCACGGTTCGAAAGATATGCCGGAACGTAACATCGTTGAAGACATCAAGTTTGCACAAGAGATCATCAATAAAAACCGTAACGGTCTGGA
This sequence comes from Citrobacter sp. B72, assembly GCF_016894305.1. Taxonomy (NCBI): domain Bacteria; kingdom Pseudomonadati; phylum Pseudomonadota; class Gammaproteobacteria; order Enterobacterales; family Enterobacteriaceae; genus Citrobacter; species Citrobacter sp. B72. The sequence continues at coordinate 1,935,650 of NZ_CP069801.1, read as the reverse complement.
AGTGGTGAAAGCCCTAGCTCAGGGCGGATTTACCGATGTCGCTCAGGACATGCTCAACATCCAGAAAGCCAAGTTAACCGGGGATTACCTGCATACCTCCGCCATTATCGTTGGCGACGGACAGGTGCTATCCGCTGTCAATGATGTTAACGACTATGCCGGTCCGGCAACAGGTTATCGCCTGCAAGGCGAACGCTGGGAAGAGATCAAAAACATCCCTGGCGCACTTGATCCCAACGAGCTTGGCTAAGGGGTGAAAAATGGAAATTAATGAAAAACTGCTGCGCCAGATAATTGAAGATGTGTTGTCTGAAATGCAGACCAGCGACAAACCCGTCTCTTTCCGCGCATCTACAGCGGCAAGCGCACCTCAGGCTGCGGCGACACAGGGAGACAGCTTTCTGACCGAGATTGGTGAAGCCAAACAAGGCCAGCAACAGGACGAAGTGATTATTGCCGTAGGGCCGGCGTTCGGGCTCTCGCAAACCGTCAATATCGTAGGGATCCCGCATAAGAATATCTTGCGCGAAGTGATTGCCGGTATTGAAGAAGAAGGCATTAAAGCGCGCGTTATCCGCTGCTTTAAATCCTCCGATGTGGCGTTTGTCGCCGTTGAGGGGAACCGTCTGAGCGGTTCCGGGATCTCTATCGGCATCCAGTCAAAAGGTACCACGGTGATCCACCAGCAGGGGTTACCGCCGCTTTCAAACCTGGAGCTGTTCCCTCAGGCACCGCTTCTGACGCTGGAAACCTATCGTCAGATCGGTAAAAACGCCGCGCGTTATGCCAAGCGTGAATCTCCGCAACCGGTCCCTACTTTGAATGACCAGATGGCCCGTCCTAAGTACCAGGCCAAATCAGCCATTCTGCACATTAAAGAGACCAAATACGTTGTGACAGGCAAAAACCCGCAGGAACTGCGCGTGGCGCTTTGATAAAGGATACCTCCATGAATACCGACGCAATTGAATCGATGGTTCGGGATGTGTTGAGCCGGATGAACAGCCTGCAAGGCGAGTCTGCGACTCCGCCCGCGGCGAGTTCATCAGCACATACCGCGAAAGTCACGGATTACCCTCTCGCGAAAAAACATCCTGAGTGGGTAAAAACTGCGACCAACAAAACGCTGGACGACTTCACGCTTGAAAATGTTCTGAGCAACAAAGTGACCGCGCAGGACATGCGCATCACCCCTGAAACACTGCGCCTGCAGGCGGAAATTGCCAAAGATGCCGGACGTGACAGGCTGGCGATGAACTTCGAGCGCGCAGCCGAGCTAACCGCTGTTCCTGACGATCGCATTCTTGAGATCTACAACGCGCTGCGCCCGTACCGCTCAACAAAAGATGAGCTGATGGCTATCGCCGACGATCTCGAAAATCGTTATCAGGCAAAAATCTGTGCAGCTTTCGTTCGTGAAGCGGCAGCGCTGTACGTTGAGCGTAAAAAACTCAAAGGCGACGACTAACTCAGGGACAGGATCATGCGATATATAGCTGGCATTGACATAGGCAACTCATCAACGGAAGTCGCTCTGGCTACTCTGGATGAGTCTGGCGTGCTGAGCATCACCGGCAGCGCGCTGGCAGAAACCACCGGAATTAAGGGCACATTACGTAATGTGTTTGGCATTCAGGAGGCCCTTACGCTGGCGGCAAAAAACGCCGGTATCAATGTCAGCGATATTTCGCTCATCCGTATTAACGAAGCCACCCCGGTCATTGGCGACGTGGCGATGGAAACAATAACCGAAACCATCATCACTGAATCCACCATGATCGGCCATAACCCTAAAACACCGGGCGGCGTCGGGTTAGGCGTGGGCGTCACTATTACGCCGGAAGACCTTCTCAGTCGCCCGGCGGATACGCCCTATATTCTGGTGGTGTCATCGGCATTTGATTTCGCCGATGTCGCTACGATGATTAATGCCTCCGTCCGAGCTGGATACCAGTTAACTGGCGTTATTTTGCAGCAGGACGATGGCGTGTTGGTCAGCAATCGTCTGACTCACCCCCTGCCCATCGTCGATGAAGTCCTTCATATCGACCGCATCCCGTTGGGGATGCTGGCTGCCATTGAGGTCGCTGTACCAGGAAAGGTCATTGAAACCCTTTCTAACCCCTACGGCATTGCAACTGTCTTTGGCCTCAATGCCGATGAGACTAAAAACATTGTTCCGATGGCACGGGCGCTGATCGGCAACCGTTCAGCCGTGGTGGTGAAAACGCCGTCAGGTGATGTGAAAGCGCGAGCGATTCCTGCCGGAAATCTGGAGCTACAGTCTCAGGGTCGTACCGTACGGGTCGACGTTGCCGCGGGCGCCGAAGCGATTATGAAAGAGGTTGGTGAATGCCCGAAACTGGATAACGTTACCGGAGAAGCTGGCACCAATATTGGCGGCATGCTGGAGCATGTGCGCCAGACGATGGCTGAATTAACCAACAAACCCAGTCATGAAATTTTTATTCAGGATCTGCTGGCGGTCGATACCTCGGTTCCCGTCAGTGTGACGGGTGGACTTGCCGGTGAGTTCTCGCTGGAGCAGGCTGTCGGCATAGCCTCCATGGTGAAATCAGACCGCCTGCAAATGGCGATGATTGCCCAGGAGATCACGCAAAAGTTCAACATTGACGTCCAGGTTGGCGGGGCCGAAGCCGAAGCTGCCATTCTGGGAGCCTTAACAACTCCGGGCACAACACGACCACTGGCTATTCTGGATCTCGGCGCGGGTTCAACCGACGCTTCTATCATCAATCCTAAGGGCGAAATTATTGCCACGCACCTGGCAGGCGCAGGCGATATGGTCACGATGATCATTGCCCGTGAACTGGGTCTGGATGACCGTTATCTCGCTGAAGAAATTAAAAAGTATCCGTTGGCGAAAGTTGAGAGCTTGTTCCACCTTCGCCACGAAGACGGCAGCGTTCAGTTCTTCCCTACGCCTCTCCCACCAACGGTTTTTGCGCGCGTGTGCGTAGTGAAACCCGATGAACTGGTGCCACTGCCTGGTGAACTGGCGCTGGAGAAAGTACGGGCCATTCGTCGCAGCGCCAAGGAGCGCGTTTTCGTTACTAACGCACTCAGAGCGCTACGCCAGGTCAGTCCGACCGGGAACATTCGGGATATTCCCTTTGTGGTACTGGTTGGCGGCTCATCTCTGGATTTTGAAGTTCCACAGCTGGTCACCGATGCTCTGGCGCATTATCGACTGGTTGCCGGGCGCGGCAACATTCGTGGTACCGAAGGTCCGCGCAATGCGGTTGCGACAGGACTGATTCTCTCCTGGCATAAGGCATTCGCTCATGGAAAGTAATCTCACCACACCAGCCATCGTTATCTTCACCAGTGCTGACTGTGCTGACGTCTGGAATGACGTACTGCTGGGTATTGAAGAAGAAGGGATTCCCTTTGTGATTCAGGAGAGTAGCTCAACTGACGTTATCCACAACGCATGGTTGGCCGCCTGCCAGTCTCCATTGCTGGTCGGTATTGGCTGTAGCAGCGAAAAACTGGTCGTGCACTACAAAAACTTACCCACGTCAGCACCACTTTTTACGCTGACGTATCAACAAAATAGCCACGATCGCCGCAGCATTGGTAACAACGCTGCGCGGCTGGTTAAAGGCATTCCGTTCCGGGAATGCCACTCATAACCCACAGGAGAAAAGCAGTATGAATAACGCACTGGGACTGGTTGAAACAAAAGGGCTTGTCGGCGCTATTGAAGCCGCTGATGCCATGGTGAAATCCGCAAACGTGCAGTTGGTTGGTTACGAAAAAATCGGCTCTGGCCTTATCACCGTTATGGTTCGCGGTGATGTCGGCGCGGTGAAAGCAGCCGTAGATGCTGGAAGCGCAGCCGCAAGCGCCGTTGGTGAGGTGAAATCCTGCCACGTTATCCCGCGTCCGCACAGCGACGTTGAAGCCATTTTACCTAAATCCGCATAAGTCGTTGCAACCAAGGAGCACAGCGTGAAGCACTCACTGGGATTACTTGAAGTTAGTGGTCTGGCATTAGCCATCAGTTGCGCGGACGTCATGGCGAAAGCCGCCTCCATCACGCTGGTGGGCCTCGAAAAAACCAACGGCTCAGGCTGGACGGTGATCAAGATAATCGGGGATGTGGCCTCCGTCCAGGCGGCCATTTCCACCGGTGTCAGTTTCGCTGACCAGCGAGATGGACTGGTGGCTCACAAAGTCATTTCCAGACCCGGGGACGGGATCCTGTCGCATAGCGTTGTCCTGGAGCCTGAGCCAACGCCCGAACCCATACCAGCCGTACCGCATGAAGAGATATTTGTAGACCATGATGTACCCGAAGCACCGCAAGATGCAGAGTTGATTAGCTGCAATTTGTGTCTTGATCCTGCCTGCCCTCGCCAAAAAGGCGAGCCGCGCACGCTTTGTCTTCACTCTGGCAAACGAGGTGAAGCGTAATGGATAAACAGCAACTGGAGACCACTGTCGCTAAGGTTCTGGATGAAATGCGCGAGCGCCCGATTCCGCTGGGGATCTCTAATCGTCATATTCATCTGTGCGCTGAAGATTACGGTCGCTTGTTTCCCAATCACCCCATTAGTGAGAAAAAAGGGCTGCTGCAGCCGGGACAATATGCAGCAGAGCAGACTGTCACGCTGGTGGGACCAAAAGGTCAGTTAAAAAATGTGCGTTTACTCGGCCCGCTGCGCAGTACCAGCCAGGTCGAAATTTCTCGTACCGACGCCCGCACGTTGGGAATTGCTGCTCCGCTGCGGATGTCGGGCAATATTCAGGGCACACCCGGTGTTCGTCTCGTCAGCCCATTTGCTGAACTGGACTTAGCATCTGGGGTGATCGTCGCCCAACGGCATATCCATATGTCTCCGCTCGATGCTCTGATTCTGCGGGTTTCCCATGGTGATAAAGTCTCGGTTGCCATTAATGGCGATGAACGTCGACTGATTTTCGATAACGTCGCCGTACGCGTTTCGCCGGATATGCGCCTCGAAATGCATATCGATACAGACGAAGCCAATGCCGCAGGCGCTGATAATCCCCAGGCATTCGCCACACTGGTGACCTCACGATGAACAACGAACTGCTGCAACGCATTATCGAGGAGGTTGTTTCCCGATTAAAAAAACGCGCGGAAAGCACGCTCACTCTTAGCGTCGCGCAGTTACGGGAAATCGATTCACGGACAGTATGCTGCCAGTACTCGTCGCTCCATCTCCAGCAAGTGGATCTGCCATTACTGGAACAAATTGCCGAAGGCTGCCCAGCCAACATGTCGGTGGGAAAGATTCACGACGCGCTGGCATGCGGAGTCCGCGTGAAAATTTCACTACAACACCGATTGTTACCCGCAATCCCCGTGAAAAAACTCGCACGTCTGCCGCTGGAGTTCAATGACGAACGGGGACGAATCATCTTTTTGCATCCTGAGAAGCTTCTCAGCTATGCCGACGTCGCCCAATTAAGGGATGGCGTACTGGTGTTGCGCCGTCGGTGTGTCGTGACGGCTCTGGCTCAGGAAGCAGTCAGTCTGCGAAATGTCCAACTAATTAAGCAGGAGTGAGCTATGCATCTGGCCCGGGTTACAGGCGTTGTGGTTTCCACGCAAAAATCCCCATCACTGGTGGGAAAAAAACTGTTGCTGGTACGTCGGGTAAGTGCTGACGGAGAGCTTCCTGCATCCCCGGTGAGTGGAGATGAAGTCGCTGTTGATTCTGTCGGCGCAGGGACCGGCGAACTGGTATTACTCAGCAGCGGATCCAGCGCCAGACACGTTTTTTCTGGCCCTAACGAGGCCATCGATCTGGCTATCGTCGGCATTGTCGACACGCTTTCTCGTTAGGAGGAATTATGGCGATTTATACCCGCACTGGTGATACCGGAACAACAGCCCTCTTTACCGGACAGCGCGTGAGCAAAACGCATCCACGCGTGGAAGCCTACGGTACGCTGGACGAACTGAATGCGGCGCTAAGTCTGTGCATTTGTGCAGCGAAAAACCCGCAGCACCGGCAGTTACTTGAGAATATCCAGCTGCAGCTTTTTTGGTTCAGCGCCGAACTGGCAAGCGAAAGCGAAGAACCAACGCCAGAGCAGCGCTACATCAGCTCAGAAGAAATTGCAGCACTGGAAGCGGCCATCGATACCGCAATGGGAAGAGTACCGCCCCTGCGCAGCTTTATTCTACCTGGCCGCAGCGAAGCCGCCAGCCGACTGCACTTTGCCCGTACGCTGGCACGCCGCGCAGAGAGACGACTGGTCGAGCTCTCCACCGAGATATCCGTCAGACACGTGCTGATGCGTTATATCAATCGCCTGTCCGACTGCTTATATGCAATTGCACGGGCAGAAGATCATGACGCACATCAAAACGACATCATTCAGAAAGTGGCTGAGCGCTATCTCGCTGCCGTTCAAGCACCAGCCATAAAGGAGCCGACTATGTCTCTGTCTTTTCAGGAGCTCCACCAACTCACTCGCGCTGCGGTGACGAGAGCAGAAGAACTTCAGGTTCCGGTCGTCATAAGCATTGTTGATGCGAACGGGACCCAAATGGTGGCCTGGCGCATGCCTGACGCTTTACTCGTGAGTAGCGAACTGGCACCCAAAAAAGCCTGGACTGCCGTGGCGATGAAAACCGCCACGCATGAGCTGACATCGGCAGTGCAACCCGGCGCTGCGCTTTACGGTCTGGAAAGCCATATGCAGGGAAAAGTCGTCACCTTCGGTGGCGGGTACGCATTATGGCGTGAGGGTTTACTCCTCGGGGGTCTTGGCATCAGCGGAGGAAGCGTTGAACAGGATATGGACATTGCAGAAACGGCCATTGCGGCGATTAACGTGAGAACACATCAATGAATACTTCAGAACTTGAAACCCTTATTCGTAACATTTTGAGTGAGCAACTCGCCCCGGCAAAAGCAGAAGTTCAGGGTAACGGTATTTTTCCGTCCGTTGGCGAAGCTATCGATGCAGCGCATCAGGCTTTTCTGCGTTACCAGCAATGTCCATTGAAAACCCGCAGCGCTATCATAAACGCCCTACGCGAAGAACTGACGCCTCATCTTGCTTCACTGGCCGCTGAGAGCGCAGCTGAAACAGGAATGGGCAACAAAGAGGATAAATTCCTCAAGAATAAAGCTGCGCTGGACAACACTCCAGGAATCGAAGATCTCACTACCACGGCGTTAACCGGTGACGGCGGCATGGTGTTATTCGAGTATTCCCCATTTGGCGTGATTGGTTCTGTCGCCCCCAGTACTAACCCGACAGAGACCATTATTAACAACAGCATCAGCATGCTGGCGGCAGGGAATAGCGTTTACTTCAGTCCGCATCCGGGTGCTAAAAAGGTTTCACTCAAGCTGATTGCCATGATTGAAGATATTGCTTTCCGTTGCTGCGGAATTCGTAATCTTGTCGTCACGGTCACAGAACCCACTTTTGAGGCTACCCAGCAGATGATGGCGCACCCTAAAATCGCAGTTCTGGCGATTACCGGTGGCCCTGGCATTGTTGCTATGGGCATGAAAAGCGGGAAAAAAGTCATTGGCGCAGGCGCAGGAAATCCACCCTGCATTGTTGATGAAACGGCCGATCTGGTTAAGGCGGCGGAAGATATCATCAATGGCGCATCCTTTGATTACAACCTCCCCTGCATTGCTGAGAAGAGCCTGATTGTTGTTGATGCCGTTGCCGAACGACTGGTTCAACAGATGCAGTCTTTTGGTGCGATGCTTCTCAATAGCGAAGAGGTAGACAAACTGCGCGCTGTCTGTCTACCAGAAGGCATAGCCAATAAAAAACTGGTAGGTAAAAGCCCAGCAACCTTACTGGAAGCAGCAGGAATACCGGTTCCGGCAAAAGCACCTCGATTACTGACAGGCATCGTCAAGGCTGACGACCCGTGGGTTACCAGCGAGCAATTGATGCCAATGCTCCCCGTCGTAACGGTGAGCGATTTTGACAGTGCATTAACGTTGGCCCTGAAAGTTGAAGAGGGATTGCATCACACCGCCATTATGCATTCGCAAAATGTGTCACGTTTGAACCTTGCCGCGCGCACGCTTCAGACCTCCATCTTTGTGAAAAATGGCCCCTCTTACGCCGGGATCGGCGTTGGTGGCGAAGGTTTTACAACCTTCACTATTGCGACGCCAACCGGTGAAGGAACAACATCTGCGCGCACTTTCGCACGCTCTCGTCGTTGCGTGCTGACAAACGGTTTTTCTATTCGCTAATGGGGCCGTTATGAATAGCTTTTCACTGCAAACTCGATTGTACAGCGGCCAGGGAAGTCTGGATGTGCTCAAGCGTTTCACGAATAAGCATATCTGGATTATTTGCGATGGTTTTCTCGCGCGTTCTCCCCTGATTGAAAAGCTGCGCAACGCTCTGCCAGCGGATAACCGCATCAGCATTTTCAGCGATATCACCCCCGATCCCACCATCGGTACGGTAGTACAAGGGATTGCACAAATGCAGTCCCTGCGACCGGACGTCGTGATGGGTTTTGGTGGCGGCTCAGCACTGGACGCCGCAAAAGCCATCGTCTGGTTCAGCCGACAGTTCGGTATTGAAATTGAAACCTGTGTCGCAATTCCCACCACCAGCGGCACAGGCTCCGAGGTAACCAGTGCCTGCGTGATTAGCGATCCGGATAAAGGCATTAAATATCCATTGTTTAATAATGCGCTTTACCCGGACATGGCCATCCTTGATCCAACGTTGGTTGTCAGCGTACCACCTGCCATCACCGCGAATACCGGCATGGACGTGTTAACGCATGCGCTGGAGGCTTACGTGTCCACGAAGGCCAGCGACTTCACAGACGCACTGGCTGAAAAAGCGGCTCAAATCGTCTTCCAGTACCTGCCTGTCGCCGTCAGCAAAGGCGACTGTCTGGCAACCAGGGGGAAAATGCACAATGCATCAACGCTCGCGGGAATGGCATTTAGTCAGGCTGGACTGGGGATCAATCATGCAATTGCCCATCAATTGGGTGGTCAGTTTCATCTGCCGCATGGACTTGCCAATGCGCTGCTGCTGACCCATGTCATTCATTTTAATGCCCGCGATCCGCGAGCTGCGAAGCGCTATGCCCGTTTTGCTAAAGCCTGCCATTTATGCCCGGATAATGCGAACGATACGGCTGCGCTGAATACGCTCATTCATCAAATTGAGCTTCTCAAAAAACAGTGTGCGTTACCTTCTTTCGTTGACGCGCTTAAAGACGGAAAGCAAGTCTGGTCACAACGTATCCCGTCGATGGTTCAGGCCGCGCTGGCTGACGTCACGCTGCAAACCAATCCTCGTGTTGCCGATGCCAGTGCCATGCAGGAACTGCTTGAGGAATTATTATGAAGACAGCCATGACGGCAGAGTCCACGCTTTATGATGCACAGACCATTAGCGAACGCGTTCGCGCAGCGGGTGTTGTCGGAGCCGGAGGCGCAGGCTTTCCTACTCACGTAAAATTACAGGCGCAGGTCGATACCTTTCTGGTCAATGCGGCTGAATGTGAGCCAATGCTGAAAGTTGACCAGCAGTTGATGGCCGTCCAGGCTGAGCGACTTATCCGCGGCGTTCAATATGCCATGACGGCGACGGGAGCCAGTGCCGGAATTATTGCGCTCAAGGAGAAATACCAAGGTGCTATCAATGCATTAACACCCCTTCTACCTGCCGGGATCCGCTTACATATTTTGCCTGATGTCTACCCGGCTGGTGACGAGGTTCTGACCATCTGGATGGCAACAGGTCGGAGAGTTCCGCCTGCCGCGCTGCCGGTCAGCGTCGGTGTGGTGGTCAATAACGTTCAGACCGTGCTCAACATCGCCAGAGCAGTTGAGCAGCAGTACCCCGTTACGCGTCGCACCCTGACCGTTAACGGTGCAGTCGCCAGTCCCATCACACTCACTGTCCCTATCGGAATGTCTTTACGTGACGTTCTGGCGCTGGCCGGTGGCGCAACCGTTGACGATCCCGGCTTTATTAACGGTGGTCCGATGATGGGCGGCCTGATTACTTCACTGGATACCCCCGTAAGCAAGACCACCGGGGGCCTGCTGGTTTTGCCTAAGTCTCATGCGTTGATTCAGCGGCGGATGCAGGATGAACGCACCGTGCTTTCTGTAGCAAAAACCGTTTGCGAGCAGTGCCGTTTGTGTACGGATTTGTGCCCAAGACATTTGATCGGCCATGAATTATCCCCGCACCTGTTGGTTCGTGCGGTTAATTATCAGCAGGCGGCCACACCGCAGCTGCTGCTCACGGCCCTGACCTGTTCAGAATGCAACGTGTGTGAAAGCGTAGCCTGCCCGGTTGGGATTTCACCGATGCGCATCAACCGTATGCTGAAACGCGAGCTGCGGGCGCTCAACCATCGTTATGAAGGGCCGCTAAATCCTGAGGATGAAATGGCGAAGTACCGGTTGATCCCGGTTAAGCGCCTTATTACCAAACTGGGTCTTAGCGACTGGTATCACGATGCGCCACTGGCTGAAACTGATTATTCCACAGATAAAACGACGCTGTTGTTACGCCAGCATATTGGTGCCAGCGCCATCCCATGTGTAGAACAAGGCGAACACGTTGTTCGCGGTCAATGCGTTGCCGATGTGCCGTCCGGTGCATTAGGCGCGCCTGTTCACGCCAGCATTGACGGTATTGTCAGCGAAATCACTGAGCAATCTATCACGGTAATTAGAGGTTAATCATGTCTCAGGCTATAGGGATTTTAGAACTCACCAGCATTGCCAAAGGAATGGAAGCGGGTGATGCCATGTTAAAAAGCGCGAATGTGAATTTACTGGTCAGCAAGACCATCTGCCCGGGAAAATTTCTACTCATGCTCGGTGGTGACGTAGGTGCCGTACAGCAGGCGATTGCCACTGGAACATCTCTTGCCGGCGATATGCTCGTTGACAGTCTGGTACTCCCCAACATTCATGCCAGCGTACTCCCCGCAATCAGCGGGCTAAACAGCGTGGATAAGCGTCAGGCAGTTGGTATTGTCGAAACATGGAGCGTTGCTGCCTGCATCTGCGCCGCCGACCGGGCGGTTAAAGCCTCCAACGTCACGCTGGTACGCGTCCATATGGCATTTGGTATTGGCGGTAAGTGCTACATGGTCGTTGCTGGCGATGTATCCGATGTGAATAACGCAGTGACGGTTGCCAGTGAAAGTGCGGGAGAAAAAGGCCTGCTGGTTTACCGCTCGGTCATACCTCGCCCGCATGAAAGCATGTGGCGACAAATGGTGGAGGGATAATGGAAAGACAACCCACCACGGATCGAATGATTCAGGAATATGTTCCTGGCAAACAGGTCACGCTGGCGCATCTTATTGCTAATCCAGGTAAAGATTTGTTCAAGAAGCTGGGATTACCAGATGCGGTTTCCGCAATCGGTATTCTGACCATTACCCCCAGCGAAGCCTCAATCATCGCCTGTGATATCGCCACGAAATCCGGGGCGGTAGAGATTGGTTTTCTCGACAGGTTTACCGGTGCGGTGGTTCTGACGGGTGATGTTTCCGCCGTTGAGTACGCGCTGAAACAGGTAACCCGAACGCTGGGCGAAATGATGCGTTTTACCGCGTGTCCCATCACTCGGACGTAATCTCATGAAACGTATCATGCTAATTGGCCCCAGCCAGTGCGGTAAAACATCGCTCACACAGTGCATGCGGGGAGAAGCGCTTCACTACCAGAAAACTCAGGCCATAGTCTGGTCTCCTACGACAATAGACACACCGGGTGAATATCTTGAGAACCGCTGCCTGTACAGCGCGCTGCTGGCCAGCGCCTGTGAAGCAGACATTATTGCCCTGGTACTCAATGCTGACGCGCCGTGGTCACCATTTTCTCCCGGTTTTACCGGACCAATGAACCGACCAGTTATTGGCCTCGTTACCAAAGCCGATTTAGCCAACCCGCAGCGTATTTCTCTTGTGGAGAGTTGGATAGTTCAGGCTGGCGCGCAAAAAGTATTTGTCACCAGCGCGCTGGAGAATACTGGGGTCGATGAGATGTTCATTTTTCTGAATGCAAAGGAACCTTCATGTCTCACAAAATAATGGCCATTAATGCAGGTAGTTCCTCGCTTAAATTTCAACTACTGGCGATGCCGCAGGGTGAAATGATCTGTCAGGGGTTGATTGAACGTATCGGTTTGTCTGATGCGCAGGTCACCCTAAAAACACCAGCGCAGAAATGGCAGGAGACTTTGCCCGTAGCCGATCACCGTGAAGCCGTAACGTTGCTCCTGGAAAAACTGCTCAACCACCACATTATCAGCAGTCTGGAAGAGATCGACGGCGTGGGCCATCGCGTCGCGCACGGCGGGGAATCCTTTAAAGACTCTGCGCTGGTAACTGATGAAACGCTCGCAGAAATCGAGCGACTCGCGGAACTGGCCCCTCTGCATAACCCGGTAAATGCGTTGGGGATCGCGGTATTCCGCCAGCTATTGCCCAAAACGCCAGCCGTTGCGGTGTTCGACACTGCCTTTCATCAAACGCTTGATGAGCCTTCTTTCATCTATCCCCTGCCCTGGCGTTACTATTCAGAGTTGGGTATTCGTCGCTATGGTTTTCATGGTACCAGCCACAAATACGTTAGCTCACAGCTTGCTGAAAAACTGGGTGTACCACTCAGCGCCCTGCGCGTTGTTTGTTGTCATCTGGGCAACGGCAGCAGCATCTGCGCCATCAAAGGCGGACAATCGGTGAATACGTCAATGGGCTTTACGCCGCAGTCTGGCGTGATGATGGGCACGCGAAGTGGCGATATCGATCCGTCCATTTTACCGTGGATTGCCCTGCGAGAAGGCAAAACACCGCAGCAGCTCAACCAATTGCTCAACAATGAGTCCGGATTGCTCGGTGTTTCTGGCATCTCCCCTGACTACCGCGACGTTGAACATGCCGCAGATACGGGCAATCACCAGGCTGCGCTGGCGTTGACGCTTTTTGCTGAGCGCATTCGTGCCACCATTGGTAGCTATATTATGCAGATGGGCGGTCTGGATGCCCTGGTATTTACCGGTGGTATTGGCGAAAACTCCGCACGGGCGCGCGCTGCGATTTGTCGTAACCTGAATTTCCTGGGGCTGGCCGTTGATGAGGAAAAAAATCAGCGTAATACCACCTTCATTCAGACGGAAAATGCGATGGTCAAAGTAGCTGTGATTAATACCAATGAAGAGCTGATGATTGCGCAAGACGTTATGCGTTTAGCAATATCTGAAACTGTGACATTGGGCATTCCTGCATAATACTGCCGCACCGCAAATTGCGGCAAATCATGGTAATAGCGCGATCGCCATGACACTATGCGCCGAGGATTGCTGATCACATAGGTGAAGACGTGGCTGTTGCGCAATGTCCCGCATCGTGCGGAGAACTTATCCAGGGCTGGATTCTGGGCAGTGAGAAATTGGTCTCCTGCCCGGTTGAATGGTATAGCACCGTTGAGGTCACTTCAGGTTCACCGCTGACAGATGAACGCCCACTTTCGCGGGCGATGGTTAAGAGGTTATTGCTGCACTGGCAATACCCGGCACACATGAGTCAGGATATCCGAATTGATGTCCAGTCAACCATTCCTGTCGCTAAAGGGATGGCCAGCAGCACAGCGGATATCGCCGCCACGGCAATCGCCACGGCGCAGTATCTGGGGCATCAGCTAGACGAATCCACTCTGGCGCAGCTTTGCGTTTCGCTGGAACCTACCGACAGCACCGTTTTCCGCCAGCTTACGCTGTTCGATCATAACGACGCCTCCACGCAAATTGCCTGTGAAGCCCAGCCTCAACTCGATCTGCTGGTTCTCGAAAGTCCGGAAACCTTGCTTACTGCTGATTATCACCGTACTCCACGCCAGTCAGGGTTACTGGCAGGCGCTCCAACGCTGAAACGCGCATGGGAAAAGGTACAGGAAGCCTGTGTCAGTCAAAATCCTTATCGGATGGGTGAAGCCGCCACGCTGAGCGCGATCGCCAGCCAGTTGCTGTTACCTAAACCAAATTTTGATTCACTTTTAGCGCTGGTAGAAGAATGTGATTTATACGGTGTCAACGTTGCGCACAGTGGCAGCGTAGTCGGTCTGATGCTCGACAGAAAGCGTCATGATGTGGACTACATTAAATGGATGCTGACGCAGAAAAAATTAACGGAACACTGGCCGGAACAGCATTTGTTGCGGATGGTAACTGGCGGGGTCGAACTGCAATAAGGGCCGCCGCTAAGCAGCGACCCGGACAAGCATAAAATCGTTACTCGGCTTTCGCTTCGCCGTTTTTCACTTCGCCCATCGCTTTCAGCTTTTTAGAGATGTCGCGGCGCTCTTTAGAGATCTCAGCGTTTTTGATGATGTAATCATCAACACGATCTTCATAATCGCTTTTCATGCTGGCGATAATGCCCTGAATCGCTTCCACGCTCATTCCAGGCTTGATGTAGTCGCTCAGGTTGTCCAGCAGCAGAACACGTTTCTGGTTGTCACGGATCTTTTTCTCAACGTCCTGGATTTCACGTTGCAGTTTGTTTTTACGACGGAACAGACGAACAAATTCCAGCACGTCCTGGAAAGAAGGCTTGGTAGTTTCCATTTTTACACCCCTGATAATGTGAGATTCGGATTCGTTAAAACAACGGCTAAAGTGGGTCAACATTACTTTCATGCCCGCCATACTTCAAGTTGCATCTGCATCGACCATGCATGGTTGAAACCTGAATTATCGAGGGTAAAGCCATTGCAGTTACCAATGGTTTTAGCCTTTTTCAGTATCATACCTCTATTCGTTGCTGAATCGAAGCAGCAGTAGAACCAATCCCCTCATCTGCTCTTTATTTGCGCAGCGCGCGACAGATCAAATGAGAGAGCAACTCCAGCTGTCGCGCCATTTCCATATTTAGCCAAACGTAGCCGTGAATGGGCGTTTCAGCGACATTATCGCCCTTATGCTCAGCAATAAGCTGACGTAACTCCACCACGGTGTCATTGAGTTTTTCCGTATTGGCAAGCACCGGTTGTGGATTACCTTCATACAATGCGTGGGTTATCGTCAGTAGCGCCTGTTGTGTCCTGAGCTGTGTTTCACGCAAAGTATGCGCATTCAACATGACAAAGTGGCTGGTACGGCTGGCCCATAGCGCATTGATTTGCAGCTCAAGCATGCAGACCAGGTTGCGATTAACCGTCTGAATAGCTTCAAAGATGGATTTTTGAATGCGGGTTTCTTTGCTGGCAGGAACGATGAGCCCACGCATTTTGACAACATCGCTTAAAAGCTGTTGTAAATGCTTTTCCAGTCGCGGTTGCTCCAGCAGGTTGGGAGATAGCGCAGCCTGATACACTCGATTGTACCCCGTTACGCAATGCGCCAGCTGAATTCGCCAGTGTATAAATGCCCGCTGCGGCCAGATACCGGTAAACAGCATTGCCAGTAATGAACCCAGAATAACATCGCCACCGCGCCATAACGCTGTGTTCATATCTCCAGCGGGGGCACCCACAACGACCGCAAGCGTTATACCAATCAGCAACGCCTGATACGGCTTTTTACCCAGTGCCAGCCAGCCGCAGAGAAACATCGCCACCGCGCACCATATCAGCATTAGCGGAAGTGAAAAGAGCTCCAGACGAAGAGCCACCAGCCCAAGTACCGAACCCAGAATTGTCCCACCAATACGCTCAAACGCTCTGGGGACAACGTTCCCCCAAAAGGAAATAGGCCCCATGATTACCACCAGCGTAATCAGAGGCCATGTACCTTCAGGAATGTTCAACAGGCGAACCAACAGAAAAGTAAAAAGAAACGCCAGCGCAATGCGAACACCATGCACCACACGATAATGACGATACAAACGAATTTCAAAAGGACTCAGTGACTTATCTGCACGCACTCATGCACTCCGTCAGGGAATTGCAAAGAACAGAATTGTACCTGTTTTTTGAGTGAAAACATCACCCTGATGACCAGGACATTCATCCTGATTTACACCAAAAACAGTTACTTCGACTGTACCGGCACGTACATTTCAATGTCCCAGTAACCGTCCTCCATGCCATTGTTCATATAAACTTCAAAGCAGGGTTTAGCGGCTATCGCATACGTCGAATCCTGCAGCAGGCGCTCAAAGAACTGATACCACGGCGTCGCAAAGTCATGATTTTCAACGCGCGCAACGGCGATAGCATAGTCGCCCCCCGCCAGTTCGGTCTGGATCACCCCTTCGCTGTTTTCTGGGATCTCAAAACCTTCAGGCACAGACACCACGGTATCACAACGCAGTTTTTCCGCCGGAACAACGTCAGGATTGTCGTAATAAACAGCTATCCATTCCAGCGGTACGATCTGCTTACCGTCGACCCACATCATTAACTGCTCGAAACCCTGCTTTACCGTTTGTTCCCACGGTCCAACCATATGGAAACCGGCAATTATGCGTTTCTCGACCTGCTTTATCTCGTACTCCATATAACCTCCGTTATTACACTGTATTTATATACAGTGTAATTTTTAGGTATGACGGCCACAAGGAATCAGTGATTATTATGTGAGCAGATTCGCACTCTTGCCAGTCAGGCACATCAGGAAAAACTACGCCTTGTGGTGGAAGTAATCGCTCAAACGCGAGAAGACGCCGCCTTCGTTGACAGACTCCAGCGTAACCAGAGGCCAGTGCGCCACCAGTTTATCCCGATCGTAGAGTTCAATTTCCCCCACACGTTGATGGGCAGTAATGGGGGCAACCAGTTCTTTCTTATCAAGAACATATTTTGCCTTGATATTAGCGACTTCGGCTTTAGGCAGAGCCATCCAGAAATCCTGCTCTGTGCCAAGGCTAATTTTTTCTTTATCGCCGTACCAGATCCGTTCAATACCAACCTGCTTACCGCTACGTAAAACCTGCACGGTATCGAAGTTCTGTTGTCCCCATTGCAGCAGTTTTCGCGCCTGGTCTTCACGCCCTTTCGCACTCTCCGCCCCCATCACAACTGCAATCAGGCGGCGCTGCCCATCAACGGCAGAAGCAATCAGGTTGAATCCAGCGCCGGAGGTATGTCCTGTCTTCAGACCATCGACGTTCATGGTTTTATCCCACAACAAACCGTTACGGTTTTGCTGCGTGATTCCGTTCCAGGTAAGGCTTTTTTCACTGTACATATGGTAGAAATCCGGCTCTCCATGGATGATAGCTCTCGAAAGCACGGCCAGATCGTAAGCTGAGCTATGCTGACCTGGCGCATCCAGACCATGTACCGTTTCAAAATGCGTGTCCCGCAAGTTCAGCTTTTGCACATAGTTGTTCATCATCGCGACAAACTGCGGCTGCCCTCCGGCGATGTAATCCGCCAGCGCCACACAGGCATCATTACCGGAATCAACAATTAACCCGCGACTCAGATCGCGCACAGATACGCGATCCCCTTCTTTCAGGAACATTAAGGATGAACCGACGAATACCGGATTATCTTTCGCCCAGGCATCTCGTCCTACAGTGACAATATCTGTCGGACTAATACGCTTGCTGTCGATTGCGCGATCGACAACATAGCCGGTCATCAGCTTGGTCAGGCTGGCAGGGTTGCGCTGCTGGTGTTCATTTCCGGCTGTCAGGATTTGGCCCGTGGTGTAATCCATTAATACCCACGCCCCGGCATTAATTGCTGGAGGCTGTGGAGCGAAACTGGCGACGTCAGTCGCGTACGCGGGCGAAAAACTCATCGCAAATAGTGAAGCGGCAATAAACAAACGGCGTTTCAACAGCATGTCCTCAGGAAATGGAGAAATAGCCGTTCTTTTTACGGAAGTTCTGGCGAACAAACATGGATAAATTGCAAGAAAATGTGACATAAGGCACATTTTCTTGCTGTAAGGAAAGGATTTCAGATATCGACCGCGTCTGGCGTTACCCTTTGCGCGGTGCCGTTTCTGCGTGATGGCTACGATGACGATGATAGCCATCTATCATGCTGCGGAAAATTTGCCCCGGCGTGTCACCCAGCGTGCACAGGTAAATATGTGCACAGATGAACAGTAAGCCGACAATCGCCAACACCATATGCAGCACCAGCATCACAGGCCCTGCCCCTATCACCTGCGGGTAGAGGCATAACAACCCGCTGATGATTAGCAGCGGAACCAGCGCATACATGATGGCCAGATAAGCCAGCTGTTGTAGCGGGTTAAATTTACTCTCTGCCGTTGCGGCAAACGGGTGTGGTTCACCCTTCATGATGCCATACAGATAAAAGCGCGTTTGCAACAAGCAGCGTGATATCAACCCATTAAACTTCACCCGGTAATGACAACCGTTGCCGCTGGTTGCGTTGACTAGCACAAAACCAACCCAGAAGGCCAACAAGGCGAAACCGCACCAGGTATGTATCTGCACCATCAATGCCACCGGTCCGACAGAGAAGTGCCCAAACAGGCCACTCAGCAAAAGCAGGATAAAAAGCAGCGCATTACCCCAGTGCCAGCGGCGGACTGCCAGAGAATAGAGGTAATCCCGGTGCTCTTCTCCGGTTGCCGTCTTGGGTGCCAGCATCCGACGTAACAGCGCGTGCATAACCAGGCCCGCAATCATCAGCACAACAACAACGCCTGCATAAATGAGCCACAGCGGCCAGTAGTCCGGCGCATAGTTAAGCTCTGCTCCCCAGATAGAATTCATGCTTTACCCTCCTGATGGATCTCTTTACGCCGATAAACACTCACCGGACCGCTACGCGTATCCTGCTGGCGATAAACCTCTTTTTGATTTATCCAGTGCTGAATTTCCGGATCGTCACGACGACCAAATTTCAGCGCATCCGTCGGACAAACGGAAACGCAGGCGGGCGATTGACCGCTCTCGAGTCGGGTATCTGCGCAGAAGTTACATTTGTCGGCAATTCCCGTTTGCGGATTGAGATAACGGACATGGAACGGACAAGCGGCAACGCAGTAGTCACAGCCAATACAGCGAGACTTATCCACTTGCACAATGCCATTTTCGTCGCGAAATGATGCACCGGTCGGACAAACGCTGACGCAAGGCGCATCTTCACAATGCTGACAGGAAACGCGAACAAACTGGAAGTGGGACAGCACCTCGGGTTCATGTTCGGGTGAACGGATCTGCACCTGTAGACGGCTAAATCCCTCTGGCACATCATTCAGAACTTTGCAGGCAACCGTGCATGCCTGACAGCCGATACAGCGTTTCTCGTCATGCAGCATGACATAAGGGTTTGTAGATTGATTCATGATGTTCTCCTTTCTCATGCCCGACGAAGCATAACGCCAGCGGTGTGGACCACCGTACCGGAAACCGGACTGGTAACATGCGGAAGCAAATTACCGCAATGGATACCGTGCGTTGTCGCTGCGGTTTTGGCTCCCGCCTTGGCGCCAAATCCCATATAAACAAACAGCGTATCGGGCCGAATTCCGGCGGTGACCAGCGCTTTGCCTTTTTCCTTGCCGGTCGCATTTTCCAGCCAGATGTCATCACCGCTTTTGATGCCTTTTTCACGGGCCGTTTGCGGGTGGATCCACACTGCGTTATCCCACATCAACTCGCTAAGCAGTGGCACGTATTGCGTCGCACCGTTGGTATGCACCGCCACTTTTCCCTGGATAAAATAGAGTTCACTGTCGCCTTTAAGCGCAAAATTGCGCGCGCGCGGAATACCGTAGCCAGGCAGGAGCGTTTCCAGCTCTTCGGAATAGAGTTCGATTTTTCCTGACGGAGATTTAAAGCGCAGTTGCTCGCCATAGGTACCGTCGCTGTCAACCGCCACCGCGCCCGGATAGCGTTCCACAAACTGACGCACCGCTTCAGGTTCACGCAGCAGCAACGGAACACCCCACTCCCGATACCCTTTCTGACGCAATTCAGCAGATAGCGCATGATCGCCATTAAGCTGGTATAACTGACGCGTTTGCATATCCTGCCATGGGTAGAATTGGCCAAGGCCTAACTGCACGGCCAGCTCTTTCCAGATTTGCCAGCTCGGACGCGCATCACCAATAGGTTCTACTACCTGCTGACGCAGGGCATAGGCTGGATTCAGACCCGACATATCTGAAACTTCTTCATCGCGCTCAAGGTAAGTACATTCAGGCAAAAGGTAGTCGGCATACGCCGCGCTTTCGCTTAAATAGACATCACAACTGACCACAAGGTCGAGCTGTTCAACGGTTTTGACCAGATCTGGTCGACAGGTTACGGTTTGGAAAGGGTTGTGTCGGGACATAATCCATCCCTTCACCGGATAAGGCGTCTGGTTTAACACAGCATCAATGATGCTTTGCACCACACCACCGCCCGCCGCGATGTACTTAAACTGCGGGGCTACCAGATCGATACGCTGAGCCGTTGGCTTGGGTAATTTGACATCGGGTTTTGCCAGCACCGGAGCGACCTTCTCTCCAGCCAGCTTATTGTAAGTTGCCGCCGCTTTTTTCTGATACAAACCGCCTTCACGCTCAATATTGCCAAGCAGCACATTGAGGGTAAAAATCATGCGCCGCATATCAATTTCTTCTTGCGAAAACGTCGCGCGATGGCCCGGACTGACGATGGCATGAGGCGCGCAGGCGGCCATTTCGCGGGTGATCCGAACAATGACATCAGCAGGCACATCCGCGAGCTGCTGCGCCCATTCTGGCGTGGTCTCTTGTACCGCTTCTGCCAGCTGCTCAAACCCCGTGGTGTAGCGCGCAACAAAGTCCGCGTCATACAGATTTTCATTGATCATGACGTGACACATGGCCATCAGCACCGGTAAGTCGCCGCCCGGCTTGAGCGCATGCCATTCATCCGCCTTGCTGGAGAATACGGACAGACGGGGATCGAAGCTGACCATCTTCGCCCCCTTCTCCTGCGCGGTCATCAGCTCATGCGTATCAGCAATCTCGATCCCTTCATAGAGGTTATGGCCAAAAGAGACCATATAACGGGTATTGGCGATATCCATGGCTAAATCGCCACCCATCATAACTTTAGCGGCAATGGCTTTACCGGCAGGACACGTTGATGCGTGAGTAAAGGTATTCGGTGACCCGAAAGCCGTCGCGAGGTGAAATAAATGGCCAGACAGCGAGCCAGATTTAGACGAGAAGACTACTCCCTGGGGACCATATTGCGTTTTTATTGCCGTCATTTTTTCGGCAATTTCTTTATACGCCTGTTCCCAGCTAATAACCTGCCAGTCACCGCTCCCGCGAGGTCCTGTGCGTTTCATGGGTTTAACAATGCGATGAGGGTCGTTGACCAGGCTAACGCCGCTGCCGCCGCGAGCACAGACACGTGTCCCCTGCTGTGGCGCATTAGGGTTCCCCTGAATAAAAACCGTTTTATTATTAATCACCTGAGCCTGAATTGGGCAGCGAAAAGAACACATCTCGCACAAACTTGGCGTCAGTGATGTTTTCCCTTTGATACTCTCTGGAGAATTTCGCGCCAGTGCCCCAGGCGGGAAACTGCCTATCGCACAGGCTGAACAGCCTATACCCACGCCTCGCAAAAAATTACGCCGACTAATACTCATATAACCTCCTGTTATTAGATATATCCAATAATTATATGGCGTTTAGATTATTTATTTTTTACATCAATCACATTTCATTACAATGCATGACAGCGAATTGACATAAATAAAAACCCATTGTTTATAAAAGATTTTTAAAGTTTCCAGAACACAGCAAAGAAAAGGAAAATAACAATAATGGTTATCAGTTAGATTATTTACAAACCCGCAACCTCAAGATATTTTATTTCCGTAATTTATTTTAACCGCGCGAAATTTATTAGTTAATTCCATTAATGTCCTGTTTATCTCAATTTTATTGCGTACACAATCCAGCTTCTATAATGCCATAGCTGATTATCTCGCTATTTTTTGGTATTCTTGAACCAGCGCTAAATTGATCCCGGACATAACTGAACAATGAATGACGGCAAGCAGCAACCTGGTTTTCTCTTCCACGATTACGAGACCTTTGGTACCCATCCGGCGCTGGACAGACCCGCGCAATTTGCGGCTATCCGCACAGATAATGATTTCAACATCATCGGTGAACCAGAAGTCTTTTATTGCAAACCCGCGGACGATTATCTGCCGCAGCCTGAGGCGGTGTTGATTACGGGTATCACACCGCAGGAAGCACGTGAAAAGGGAGAAAATGAAGCCGCTTTTGCTGCACGCATCCACGCCCTGTTCACCGTGCCGAAAACCTGTATCCTGGGTTATAACAACGTTCGCTTCGATGATGAGGTGACGCGCAACATCCTGTATCGCAATTTCTACGATCCCTATGCCTGGAGCTGGCAGAACGATAATTCGCGCTGGGATCTGCTGGATGTGATGCGCGCCTGCTATGCCCTGCGCCCTGAAGGCATTAATTGGCCGGAAAACGACGACGGCTTACCCAGCTTCCGGCTGGAGCATTTGACCAAAGCCAACGGTATTGAGCATACCAATGCTCACGATGCTATGGCGGACGTATACGCTACAATCGCAATGGCGCAATTAGTGAAGTCGCGCCAGCCGCGTCTGTTTGATTATCTCTACAGCCATCGTAATAAACACAAGCTGGCCGCGCTGATTGATGTCCCGCAAATGAAGCCGCTGGTCCATGTCTCTGGTATGTTCGGCGCATGGCGCGGAAACACCAGTTGGGTAGCGCCGTTGGCGTGGCATCCGGAGAATCGTAACGCGGTTATTATGGTCGACTTAGCCGGTGATATTTCGCCGCTGCTCGAGCTCGACAGTGACGCCCTGCGCGAGCGGCTCTACACGTCTAAAGCGGATCTGGGTGATAACCCGGCCGTACCGGTTAAACTTGTGCACATCAACAAATGCCCGGTACTGGCACAGGCGAATACCCTGCGTCCGGAAGATGCCGACCGTCTTGGCATTAACCGCCAGCACTGTCTGGATAATCTCAAAGTCCTGCGCGAAAATCCGCAGATACGCGACAAAGTGGTCGCGATCTTTGCCGATGCGGAACCCTTTACACCATCAGATAACGTGGATGCCCAACTGTATAACGGCTTTTTCAGCGATGCTGACCGTGCGGCGATGAAAATCGTTCTGGAAACCGAACCGCGCAATTTACCGGCGCTGGATATCTCCTTTGTCGATAAGCGCATTGAAAAACTGCTGTTTAATTACCGTGCACGTAACTTCCCGGGAACGCTGGACGAAGCTGAACAGCAGCGCTGGCTGGACCATCGTCGCCAGGTATTCACACCGGAGTTTTTGCAAAATTACGCCAATGAATTGCAGCTATTGAGCCAGCAATATGCGGATAACAAAGAAAAGTTGATGCTGCTGAAATCACTCTGGCAGTACGCCGAAGAGATTGTATAAATCCCACGTATAAAAAAACGGAGAACTTGTCTCCGTTTTTTTTCAGCTAAATACCGTTATTACGCGACATCTTCGTCGTACTGCGGCACCGGGTTGCGGAAGCTTTTGGTCACACAAGCCAGGTAAATCAGACCGATACCAGCCCAGATCAGACCCAGAACCATTGAGCTCTCTTCCAGATTCACCCACAGCGCACCAACGGTCAGCGCACCGCACATCGGCAGGAACAGATACTGGAAGTGGTCTTTCAGCGTCTTGTTACGCTTCTCACGGATCCAGAACTGGGAGATCACCGACAGGTTAACGAAGGTAAACGCCACCAGCGCACCAAAGTTAATCAGCGCCGTCGCCATTACCAGGTCGAAGTTGATTGCCAGCAAAGCAATCGCACCAACCAGAATGATGTTCATGGACGGAGTACGCCATTTCGGGTGTACATAACCGAAGAAGCTTTTCGGGAACACGCCGTCACGCCCCATCACGTACATCAGACGCGCTACGCCAGCATGCGCTGCCATACCGGACGCCAGTACGGTAATGGTAGAGAAAATCAGCGCGCCAACCTGGAAGAACTTACCGGCAACGTACAGCATGATTTCCGGCTGTGAAGCATCTGGATCTTTGAAGCGCGAGATATCCGGGAAGTACAGCTGCAACAGATAGGTGGAGACGATAAAGATCAGGCCACCAATCAGCGCAGTCAGGAAAATCGCACGCGGGATCACGCGCTCAGCGTCTTTGGTTTCTTCTGACAGGTTGCTGATACCGTCAAAACCGGTGAACGAGAAGCACAGGATGGTAGCGCCCGTGATCATCGGGATCACGTGTGCATCACCTGACCAGAACGGACGGCTGCTCGCCAATGTACCAGCACCTTCCCCTTCGAACACGCCATAAACGACCATGCCGAGGATCACTGCAATCAGCACCACCTGCAACAACACGATTACGGTGTTGAAATTCGCAACGGATTTAAGGCTGCGCAGGTTAAAGGCGGTCATGAAGGCCACCAGCGCCACCACGAATATCCATGACGGTATCGACGGCACCAAGGCTTCAAAATAAATTTTTGCCAACAGAATGTTGATCATCGGAGCGAACAGGTAGTCCAGCAGTGATGACCAACCCACCATAAAGCCAACGGTCGGGCTAATGGATTTCTGGGCGTAAGTGTAGGCAGAGCCTGCAGACGGATAGCGACGCACCAGTTTACCGTAGCTCAGTGCGGTAAAGAGGATGGCTATCAGTGCAAAGGCGTAAGCTGTCGGGACGTGACCATCGGTCATTCCTGATACGATACCGAATGTATCGAACAGCGTCATCGGCTGCATATAGGCAAGGCCCATCATGACAACCGGAACCAGCGTAAGCGTTTTACGTAATTCCACGCGAGAGGTGTTTGGAGTAGCGTTATGCGACATGGTTATCCCCCATTACGGCGAAAACCGTCGCGTAAGCAAAAAATTGCCCCATTTTTTGTTAATCCTCAGCGACAACAACTGTCGATTTTTAAGTAAGTATCTATCCGGTACGAAGCCCGGCCTCTTTTATGAATGATTGGTTTGATGCAAAAAAATAACCGACGCGTATTAAAACGTCGGTTAATGTCATTTTTTGCAAGCGGCGTATTTTGCACTAATTTGGGGAGAAATAACAAGAGATTGAAGCGGCCACAAAAGAATATTTTTTCTTAACTGATTGATTTGTCAGCAGCCGTTTTAACATACACCCCCGCAATAGCACTATTTGCTAAAATTTCATCCCGCCACCAGGCACTGGCCAACCCGGCGGTCTGTTCATTCCAGCCTATCCACACGGGTTCAAAGACAATTTGCGCGACCACTTTTTTCTCAATCAGTGCGCCGCTCTCCAGAAATCGCTGCGCCAGGTAGCGCGGAATATAGCCACATCCCAGACCGCTGATTTGCAGTTCCAGCTTGGTTTTGAAGTCAAAAACGGTAATGGCTTCTTGATCGTCCAGCACCTGGGAACCTGAGACGTTGGCATGCTGCGCATTGTCGCCCACCACAATGGCGCGAAAACGGCGAATGGTACGACGATTTAACGGTTCCTGTTCCTGCGCCAGCGGGTGATGCGGCGCAACCACAAACACCTGTTCCAAAACCCCGAGCCGTGCAAAGCCAAATTCACTCGCTGCAGGGGGTTCATGCATGGCGCCAACGATAATATCCGCCCGGCCCTGAGTGAGGGCATCCCAGGAGCCGCCCAGCACGCCATTGATAAATTTCAGGCGCGTCACGCTGTGGTGTTGATAGAAAGACTCGATGAGTGGGGCCAGCAGTGAAAAGGGAAACGTATCATCTACGCCAATAACCAGTTCATTCTCCCAGCCTTCGTGAAGTTTAATCGCCTGCTTTTCAAGTTCGCGAACGGTGTGCAGCACCTCCCGCCCCTTTTCCAGCAGCATCTGCCCGGTGCGGGTGAACTTAGCCCGGTGTCCGCTGCGATCGAGTAGCTGAATATTAAGATCACTTTCCAGCTTATGGACGGTGTAGCTGAGCGCAGACGGCGTCTTAAACAATTTTGCCGACGCCGCCGCGAAACTGCCCTCTTTTTCTAATGCATCGAGGATGATAAGAACGTCCAGCAGTGGTTTCATACTCGCCCCCTGGCGGTATACAGCGGCACTCTGCTGGCCTGTCACTCCATTGGCATCACCAGCGGGTCGGGATACTGGTACTCAAACCCAAGCTCATTACAAATACGGTTGCCATCAATGACTTTACCTTTACCGTTATCCGTACCGCCGCGAAATTCCGGCGGCTCCATCCCCAACTGGCGGGCCATCTGCGGATAGAACACGTTACGCGCCGGATGCATAGGCGCACATATATTATAGATGTGTCCCCCTTTAGGCGCTTGCAGCAGTAACGTGATGGCAGATACTACATCGTCCAGATGCACCAGATTGACGCCATGATGTCCGTCAGGTGCCGTCTTGCCAGCGAAGAAGCGACCAGGATGTCTTCCCGGACCGACCAACCCGGCCAGACGCAAAATATCCACCGACGTGCCTGGCAAATTGTGCAACCAGTCTTCAAGTTCTTTCAGGACACGACCGCTCGCCGTGACCGGATTACGCGGCGTCCCCTCTTTCACTGTGCCCTGAACGTCACCATAGACTGACGTCGAACTGGTAAAAATAATTCGTGGGATCCGATACGCCAGCGCGCTGTCGACCAGCTCCTGCATGGCCTGCAGGTAAAATGCTTCCCCAGGACCGCTACGACGCGCAGGTAGCGTAATAACCAGCGCATCGGCGTCCATCAGTGCATCGAGATCGTCAGCCTCACAGACCAGTTCAGGTTCCAGGCGCAGCGAATAACTCTCGATACCGCTCATGCGGGCCGCTTCCACCCCATCCAATGTGGTTTTGCTGCCGGTAACCTGCCAGCCTCTCGCCGCCAGCGACATGGCTAACGGCATGCCTAACCAACCTAACCCGACAATTGCGACCTTTTTCATGCCTTCTCTCCTGACTTTTGGCCTATAACGCAAGGCTACGCCAGCCCACGGTGGCTGACAATTCATAGTATCAATATGAAATGAATTAATGATCAAAAAAAGCCCTTGCTTTCCGTAGCTAAAGTGGTTTAGGTTAAAAGACATCAAATGAATAAACATTCATCGAGAAAATTTATGACACGCGCTCAATTCAAACACCATCATCACCATCATCCTGACTAGTCTTTCAGGCGATGTGTGCTGGGAGACGTTTAAATCTTCCAGCGGTGCATGAGCGTATGAGAAAGCCCCCGGAAGATTTCTTCCGGGGGCTTTTTTTTGTGCGTGACCCAAACTGATTCAGACAGGATAACGAGGAATAAAGAATGTTAGACAACACCCGTTTACGCATAGCTATGCAGAAATCAGGCCGCTTAAGCGATGATTCACGCGAATTACTGGCCCGTTGCGGCATTAAAATTAATCTTCACACCCAGCGCCTGATTGCGATGGCGGAGAACATGCCGATCGATATTCTGCGTGTGCGTGATGACGATATCCCGGGTCTGGTGATGGACGGTGTCGTTGACCTCGGCATCATCGGGGAAAACGTTCTGGAAGAGGAACTGCTCAACCGCCGGGCACAGGGTGAAGACCCTCGCTATTTTACCCTGCGCCGTCTGGACTTCGGCGGCTGCCGTCTCTCGCTGGCTACCCCGGTTGATGAAGCCTGGGATGGCCCGGCAGCGCTGAACGGTAAACGTATCGCGACCTCTTACCCACACCTGCTCAAACGTTATCTCGATCAGAAAGGAGTTTCGTTTAAATCTTGTCTGTTAAACGGTTCTGTAGAAGTTGCTCCCCGTGCGGGTCTGGCTGATGCGATTTGCGATCTGGTGTCCACCGGCGCAACGCTTGAAGCCAACGGTCTGCGCGAAGCAGAAGTGATCTACCGCTCTAAAGCCTGTCTGATTCAGCGCGACGGCGAAATGGCCGAAGCCAAGCAACAACTGATCGACAAACTGCTAACCCGTATCCAGGGGGTTATTCAGGCCCGTGAATCCAAATACATCATGATGCACGCGCCGAGCGAGCGTCTGGACGAGGTCATCGCCCTGCTGCCCGGCGCTGAGCGCCCTACCATTCTGCCTCTGGCGGGCGACCAGCAGCGTGTTGCCATGCACATGGTCAGCAGCGAAACCCTGTTCTGGGAAACAATGGAAAAACTGAAAGCGCTCGGTGCCAGCTCAATTCTGGTGTTGCCGATTGAGAAGATGATGGAGTGATCTGATGCCTGATGGCGCTTCGCTTATCAGGCCTACAAGAATTGTCACAATCATTGATATTACGGGTCTTGTAGGCCGGATAAGGCAGCGCCGCCATCCGGCAACACCCGATGATGGAGTAACGACCATGAGCTTCAATACCCTGATTGACTGGAATAGCTATAGCCCTGAGCAGCAGCGCGAACTGCTGATGCGCCCGGCGATTTCCGCCTCTGAAAGCATCAGCCGTACGGTGGCCGAGATCCTTGAGAACGTCAAAAATAACGGCGACCGGGCGCTGCGTGAATACAGCGCAAAGTTCGATAAAACCGAGGTTGGCGCGCTGCGCGTGACCGAGGAAGAAATCCAGCAAGCCAGCAGTCGCCTGAGCGACGAACTGAAACAAGCCATGCAGGCGGCGGTGCGTAATATTGATACTTTCCACACCGCGCAGATCCTGCCGCCGGTGGATATCGAGACCCAGCCAGGCGTGCGTTGCCAGCAGGTTACCCGCCCTATCGCTTCCGTGGGCCTGTATATTCCTGGAGGTTCGGCGCCGCTGTTTTCTACCGTATTAATGCTGGCGACCCCGGCGCGCATCGCCGGTTGCAAAAAAGTGGTACTGTGCTCACCGCCGCCGATTGCCGATGAAATCCTCTACGCCGCGCAGCTGTGTGGCGTAAAAGAGGTGTTTAATGTAGGCGGCGCGCAGGCTATTGCCGCGCTGGCGCTGGGCACCGAATCTATTCCTAAGGTTGATAAAATCTTCGGGCCGGGCAATGCGTATGTGACCGAAGCCAAACGCCAGGTCAGCCAGCGTCTTGACGGCGCGGCCATCGACATGCCTGCAGGCCCGTCAGAAGTGCTGGTTATCGCCGACAGCGGCGCGACGCCGGACTTTGTTGCCTCTGACCTGCTATCTCAGGCAGAACACGGCCCCGACTCGCAGGTTATCCTTCTGACGCCAGACGCTACGCTTGCCGAAGGCGTTGCCAAAGCCGTTGAACGCCAGCTTGCTGAGCTTTCCCGCGCAGAGACCGCACGTCAGGCACTCTCCGCCAGCCGCTTAATCGTGGCGAAAGATCTGGCGCAGTGCGTTGAAATATCTAACGCCTACGGTCCGGAACACCTGATTATTCAGACTCGCAACGCGCGTGAACTGGTTGATGAGATCACTAGCGCCGGTTCGGTGTTCCTCGGCGACTGGTCGCCGGAATCCGCAGGCGACTATGCTTCTGGCACCAACCACGTTCTTCCGACCTACGGCTATACCGCGACCTGCTCAAGCCTTGGGCTGGCTGATTTCCAGAAACGGATGACCGTACAGGAATTAAACCCACAAGGTTTCTCGGCCCTGGCCT
Organism: Citrobacter sp. B72; assembly: GCF_016894305.1. Lineage (NCBI taxonomy): Bacteria > Pseudomonadati > Pseudomonadota > Gammaproteobacteria > Enterobacterales > Enterobacteriaceae > Citrobacter > Citrobacter sp. B72. Next base: position 1,906,187 of record NZ_CP069801.1, on the reverse strand, counting down.
CAACCATTGAAATACTGGCCGCTGCTGAACGACTGACTGCCCACAAAAATGCCGTCACCCTGCGCGTTAACGCCCTGAAGGAGCAAGCATGAGCACTGACAACTTTCTCAGCGTCACTGATTTAGCCCGTAAGAATGTTCGCGAGTTAACACCCTATCAGTCTGCCCGTCGTCTCGGTGGTAACGGCGATGTCTGGCTCAACGCGAATGAGTACCCAACCGCCGTTGAGTTCCAGCTCACTCAGCAAACGCTGAACCGCTACCCTGAATGCCAGCCGAAAGCGGTGATTGAGAATTACGCGCAGTATGCTGACGTCAAACCGGAGCAGGTACTGGTCAGCCGCGGCGCAGATGAAGGGATCGAACTGCTGGTGCGCGCTTTTTGCGAACCCGGTAAAGATGCCATTCTCTACTGCCCGCCGACTTACGGCATGTACAGCGTCAGCGCCGAAACGATTGGCGTTGAGTGCCGCACCGTTCCGACCCTTGATAACTGGCAACTGGATTTGCAAGGCATCGCGGACAAGCTTGATGGCGTGAAGGTGGTCTACGTATGCAGCCCTAATAACCCAACCGGCCAGCTAATTAACCCGCAGGATCTGCGTTCACTGCTCGAAATGGCGCAGGGTAAAGCTATTGTGGTCGCTGATGAGGCCTATATCGAGTTTTGCCCACAGGCCACGCTGGCAGGCTGGCTGTCTGAGTATCCGCATCTGGTGATATTACGCACGTTGTCCAAAGCGTTTGCGCTCGCCGGTTTACGCTGCGGGTTTACGCTGGCGAATGAAGAGGTTATCAATCTGCTGTTAAAGGTGATAGCCCCTTACCCACTCTCTACGCCGGTGGCAGATATCGCCGCCCAGGCGCTGACGCCGCAAGGGATTTCCGCCATGCGTAAACGCGTAGAGCAGATCCTGGAAGAGCGTCAGTATCTGGTAGATAACCTGAAAACAATTCGCTGTGTAGAGCAGGTATTCGATTCTGAAACCAACTATGTTCTGGCGCGCTTCACCGCATCAAGTAGCGTATTTAAATCTTTGTGGGATCAGGGCATTATCTTACGAGATCAGAATAAACAACCTTCGTTAAGCGGCTGCCTGCGAATTACTGTCGGAACCCGTGAAGAGAGCCAGCGCGTCATTGACGCCTTACGTGCGGAGCAAGTATGAGCCAGAAGTATCTTTTTATTGACCGTGATGGAACCCTGATTTCCGAACCGCCAAGTGACTTTCAGGTCGATCGCTTTGACAAACTCGCCTTCGAGCCGGAAGTTGTTCCCGTTTTGCTGAAACTGCAAAAAGCAGGTTTTAAGCTGGTTATGATTACTAACCAGGATGGACTCGGAACCCAGAGTTTCCCACAGACTGATTTTGACGGTCCGCATAACCTGATGATGCAAATTTTCACCTCTCAGGGTGTGACGTTTGATGAGGTACTGATTTGCCCGCACCTGCCAGCGGACGAGTGTGATTGCCGTAAGCCAAAAGTGAAGCTGGTTGAACAGTATCTGGTTGAACAGGCCATGGATATGGCGAACAGCTACGTCATTGGCGACCGGGTGACCGATATTCAGCTCGCTGAAAACATGGGCATTAGCGGATTGCGTTACCATCGCGACACCCTGAACTGGGCGATGATCGGCGAGCAGCTGACCAAACGTGACCGCTACGCACACGTTGAGCGTAATACTAAAGAAACGCAGATTGACGTCAAAGTCTGGCTGGACCGCGAAGGCCGCAGCAAAATCAATACTGGCGTTGGCTTCTTTGACCACATGCTGGATCAAATCGCCACCCACGGCGGTTTTCGCATGGAGATTGCCGTCAAGGGCGATCTGTATATAGACGATCACCACACCGTTGAAGATACCGGTCTGGCGCTGGGCGAAGCCTTAAAGCTGGCGTTAGGCGATAAACGCGGCATCAACCGTTTTGGTTTTGTGCTGCCGATGGATGAGTGTCTGGCACGTTGCGCGCTGGATATCTCCGGGCGTCCACACCTGGAGTACCGCGCGGAGTTTACCTACCAGCGCGTTGGCGATCTGAGCACGGAGATGATCGAACACTTCTTCCGTTCACTCTCCTACACCATGGGCGTCACCCTGCACCTGAAAACCAAAGGCAAAAATGATCACCACCGCGTGGAAAGCCTGTTTAAAGCCTTTGGCCGTACGCTGCGTCAGGCGATTCGTGTAGAAGGCGACACGCTGCCCTCTTCAAAAGGAGTGCTGTAATGAACGTGGTGATTCTGGACACCGGCTGCGCCAACCTGCATTCGGTAAAATCCGCCGTCGCACGCCACGGATACGACCCGGTTGTCAGCCGTGACCCGGACGTAGTGCTGCGCGCCGATAAACTGTTTCTGCCGGGCGTCGGCACCGCGCAGGCGGCTATGGACCAGTTGCGCGAGCGCGAACTGATCGAATTGATTAAAGCCTGTACGCAACCGGTACTGGGGATCTGTTTAGGTATGCAACTACTGGGCCGTCGCAGCGAAGAGAGTAACGGTGTTTCCCTGCTGGGCATTATTGAGCAGGACGTCCCGAAGATGACCGATTTCGGTCTGCCGCTGCCGCATATGGGCTGGAATCGCGTCTATCCGCAGGCGGGGAACCGTCTGTTCCAGGGTATTGAAGATGGTGCGTATTTCTACTTTGTACACAGCTACGCTATGCCGGTAAACCCGTGGACCATCGCCCAGTGCAATTACGGCGAACCGTTTACCGCGGCAGTACAAAAAGACAATTTCTTTGGCGTACAGTTTCACCCGGAACGTTCGGGCGCGGCTGGGGCACAGTTGCTGAAAAACTTTCTGGAGATGTAATGATTATTCCGGCATTAGATTTAATCGACGGCACGGTGGTGCGTCTTCATCAGGGCGATTACGCTAAGCAACGTGATTACGGTAACGATCCTCTCCCCCGTTTGCAGGATTATGCAGCCCAGGGGGCTGAAGTGCTGCACCTGGTAGATTTAACCGGCGCGAAAGACCCGGCACAGCGCCAGATCCCGCTGATCAAAACGCTGGTCGCTGGCGTCAATGTTCCGGTACAGGTTGGCGGCGGCGTGCGTACGGAAGCAGACGTGGCGGCGCTTCTTGACGCAGGTGTGGCGCGCGTGGTGGTGGGTTCGACGGCGGTAAAATCCCCCGCGATAGTCAAGAGCTGGTTTGCCCGTTTTGGTGCCGATGCGCTGGTACTGGCGCTGGACGTTCGTATTGACGAGCACGGGAATAAACAGGTTGCGGTCAGTGGCTGGCAGGAAGATTCAGGGGTTTCACTGGAAGAACTGGTTGAGACCTATTTACCCGTCGGCCTGAAGCACGTGCTGTGCACCGATATCTCCCGCGACGGTACGCTGGCAGGCTCAAACGTCGCGCTGTATGAAGAAGTGTGCGCCAAATACCCGCAGGTGGCATTTCAGTCATCTGGCGGCATTGGCGGAATCGAGGACGTAGCGGCCCTGCGCGGGACTGGTGTTCGTGGCGTGATCGTCGGACGAGCCCTGCTGGAAGGTAAGTTCACCGTTGAGGAGGCCATTCAATGCTGGCAAAACGCATAATTCCTTGTCTGGACGTCCGTGATGGGCAGGTGGTAAAAGGCGTCCAGTTCCGCAATCACGAGATTATTGGCGACATTGTCCCGCTGGCAAAACGCTATGCCGATGAAGGCGCAGATGAATTGGTGTTCTACGATATCACCGCTTCCAGCGATGGACGCGTAGTGGATAAAAGCTGGGTATCACGCGTAGCGGAAGTGATCGATATTCCGTTCTGTGTTGCCGGTGGCATTAAATCCATCGACGATGCGGCGCGCATTCTCTCCTTCGGGGCGGACAAAATCTCCATCAACTCCCCGGCGCTGGCCGAACCGGAACTTATCACCCGTCTGGCTGATCGCTTTGGCGTGCAGTGCATCGTGGTGGGTATTGATACCTGGTATGACGCCGAAACCGGCAAATATCATGTAAATCAGTATACCGGAGATGAAAGCCGTACCCGCGTCACGCAGTGGGAAACACTGGACTGGGTGCAGGAAGTCCAAAAACGCGGCGCGGGCGAAATCGTCCTGAACATGATGAACCAGGACGGCGTACGTAACGGTTATGACCTGGAGCAACTGAAAAAAGTGCGTGATGTTTGCCACGTTCCGCTGATTGCCTCCGGCGGTGCGGGCACCATGGAACACTTCCTGGAAGCCTTCCGGGATGCCGACGTTGACGGCGCGCTTGCCGCCTCCGTCTTCCACAAGCAAATTATCAATATTGGCGAATTAAAAGCGTACCTGGCAACACAGGGCGTGGAGATCAGGATATGTTAACGAAGCAACAATGCCGCGAGCTGGACTGGGAAAAAACCGACGGACTGATGCCAGTCATCGTGCAGCATGCGGTTTCCGGTGAAGTACTGATGCTGGGGTATATGAACCCGGAGGCGCTGGATAAAACGCTCGAAAGCGGCAAAGTGACTTTTTTCTCACGGACCAAGCAGCGCCTGTGGACCAAAGGAGAAACCTCCGGTCACTTCCTGAATGTGGTGAGCATTGCGCCTGACTGCGACAACGACACCCTGCTGGTGCTGGTTAACCCGATTGGCCCAACCTGCCATAAAGGCACCTCAAGCTGCTTTAGTGACGCCAGCCACCAGTGGCTGTTCCTGTATCAGCTTGAGCAACTGCTGGCCGAACGTAAAACCGCTGACCCAGCCAGCTCCTACACCGCGAAACTGTATGCCAGCGGCACCAAACGCATCGCACAGAAAGTAGGTGAAGAAGGCGTAGAAACCGCGCTGGCTGCGACCGTGAACGATCGTTTTGAGCTGACAAATGAAGCTTCTGATCTGATGTATCACCTGCTGGTGCTGCTGCAGGACCAGGACCTCGACCTGACGACGGTGATTGAGAATTTACGTAAGCGTCATCAGTAAGTTGCAGATATGAAAAAACCGGGCGCTGCCCGGTTTTTTGTCGTCAGGTTCAAACTTACTCAGCTTTGGCTTTGTAACCACGCAGAGCATTTCGCCCCAGCACTACGCCTGCACCAATCATCCCACCGAGCAGAACCGCCAGCACGAGGGTAATCGCTTTTTTCGGGCTGTCACGACGAATCGGTAACGTTGGTTTCATCACATAGCGGTAGGCGTGTAACTCAGCCCCTTCAAGCTTAAGATTTTCAATATCCAAAAGCTTTTGCTTGGTCTGGAAGTAGTTATCAGACAATATCAAAGGACGTGTAGATTCGTGCTCAATCATGGACTTGAGGGCATCACTACCCAACAGGAACATACTGTCCTGCGTCACATCCTGCGTCTGCTGAATTTGCGGCTTAATCACCCCAGCCTGCTCTGCATAACGCAGCGCTTCTTGAATTTGCTTAATTCGCAGATCTTTTTGCTCCTGCGCGACCACTTCCTGAGTTTTCAGAGAGTCTTGCAACGTGGTTGTTTGCAACTTGATATTATCAACCAGGTCAAGCTCCAGCTCTTTAGCAACCTTTTCATCTGTTTGTTGAATGTATTCAGCCAGTTGACGCTGAGCGTCTTCTGGTGAGCTACCCACATAAGAAACCGCTAGCGGCAGCGGTTGACCTTTAACAGACTGTTCAATTGACAGTTTCTGTGGTTTTTCCTGATTATCTAGCATTTCAGCCAATGCAGAGAGAGAAGTACTGAAACGACCAACCACGTTTGTCTGCAGTTCAGTAGCCTTGGGGGCGCTGACACCATACAACACATTGAGGGCGTTGTTATATGTAGCGATCTGACCTACATCCGGTTGAGTAATAATGGCTGTTGAGGTCCATTTCTCCTTAGCAACTGCCAAATAGCCCACAGCAAGTACTAAGGCAATAACAATCGCGATAACGATTGTTACTTTCCCACGCCACAACTGTACCAGTAAATCAATCAGATCAATCTGTTCCGGATCGTGACTGCGCCCGGACATGTTGTTATCACTTACAGACATAGAAACCCTAGATAAGGAAAGACTTAAACTGGGATTAGTTTAGCTATAAATTGAGGCAATGCCATAGGATTAATGATAAAAAAATCAAATTGTTTCTGGGATTTTGATTGGTATTTCAAACACTACTGAATAGCGATACGATTAAACAAAAGTGTCAATACTCAAAGAGCGTCTTCATGCGCAATAAACCATCAACAAACAGGTTTCATGCCCGCTAATCGTTATACTTTACAATTCATTTTATTGAATTCACAGCATGAATATTTACCGTCTAACCAGTAAAAATGGTAGGCGTAAATAATATAACAATTAGCTTTTTTACCATCTAAAGGTATCATTCCACTTTTTAGTAGCACATGTTGGTGCCTGGCTATTATTTAGCCAAAAAGAGGAATAAACATGAAATACCTGGTTACGGGTGCCGCTGGTTTCATCGGCTTCCACGTTAGCAAACGCCTCCTTGAGGCTGGCCATCAAGTAGTCGGTATTGATAACCTGAACGATTACTACGACGTCAGCCTTAAACAAGCTCGTCTGGAATTACTGGCGCAGCCTGGTTTCCAGTTTCATAAAATTGATTTAGCCGACCGCGAGGGTATGAGTTAGCTCTTCGCATCCGAGCATTTTGAGCGTGTGATCCATCTCGCCGCACAGGCTGGTGTACGTTATTCACTCGAAAACCCGCATGCCTACGCAGACTCAAATCTCACCGGCTTTCTGAACATACTGGAAGGGTGTCGCCATCATAAAATTCAGCATTTACTCTATGCCTCATCCAGTTCAGTTTACGGCCTGAATCGCAAAATGCCTTTCTCTACGGATGATTCCGTCGATCATCCCGTGTCGCTGTATGCAGCAACCAAAAAAGCCAACGAACTGATGGCCCATACTTATTCCCATTTGTACGGATTGCCCACAACCGGGTTGCGTTTTTTCACCGTGTACGGTCCTTGGGGTCGTCCTGATATGGCGCTGTTCAAGTTCACCAAAGCGATGCTGGAAGGTAAAAGTATTGACGTATATAACTATGGCAAAATGAAGCGTGACTTTACCTATATTGATGATATCGCAGAAGCAATCATTCGCCTGCAGGATGTCATTCCACACGCAGATAGCCAGTGGACCGTTGAAACAGGTACGCCAGCAGCCAGCATTGCGCCCTATCGCGTCTACAATATCGGCAATAGTTCACCGGTTGAGCTCATGGACTATATCCAGGCTCTGGAAGATGCACTGAGTATTGAAGCGAAGAAAAATATGCTACCGCTACAGCCAGGTGATGTGCTGGAAACCAGCGCAGACACCAGAGCGCTGTATGATGTTATTGGTTTTAAACCTGAAACCACGGTTAAAGATGGGGTGAAGAACTTTGTTGACTGGTACCGTGATTTCTACAAAGTTTAATTACTGACCTGATTAAAATAAAAAAGGCCTTATATAAGGCCTTTTTTATGGAAACGAGATTAATCACTACCAAACAAATCGCGGGTATAAACTTTATCGGCAACATCAGCTAATTCTGACGTCATGCGGTTAGAAATAATAATATCTGCTTCATTTTTGAACGCATTAAGATCACGCACAACTCGGGAATGGAAAAATTCATCCTCTTCCATGACCGGTTCATAGATAATAACGGGCACGCCCTTTGCCTTGATGCGCTTCATGATGCCCTGAATCGATGAAGCCCGGAAATTATCGGAACCACTTTTCATGATCAAACGGTACACGCCAACCACCTTAGGCTTACGCGCAAGAATAGAATCTGCAATGAAGTCCTTACGCGTACGGTTCGCATCAACGATCGCGCCAATAATGTTATTCGGCACAGACGCGTAGTTCGCCAGCAACTGCTTAGTATCTTTCGGCAGACAGTAGCCACCATAGCCGAATGACGGATTGTTGTAGTGATTACCGATACGCGGATCCAGGCACACACCTTCAATAATCTGCCGTGAGTTCAAGCCAAGACTTTCTGCATAGCTATCCAGCTCGTTAAAGTAAGCCACACGTAACGCCAGATAGGTGTTAGCAAACAGCTTGATGGCTTCAGCTTCAGTCGAGTCGGTAAACAGCGTCGGAATATCTTTTTTAACCGCACCTTCCTGCAACAACGCAGCAAACCGCTCGGCGCGTTCAGAGCGTTCACCAATAACGATACGGGACGGATGCAGGTTGTCGTACAGTGCACGACCTTCACGCAGGAATTCTGGCGAAAAGAAAATATTGTCAATACCTAACTGTTCTTTAATGGAGTTCGTAAAGCCAACAGGAATCGTTGATTTAATTACCATCACCGCATTTGGGTTGATTTCGACCACATCGCGGATCACTGACTCGACGCTGGAGGTGTTAAAGTAGTTCGTTTTCGGATCGTAATCAGTCGGTGTCGCGATGATGACGTAGTCCGCGTCGCGGTAAGCATCATACTTATCGGTCGTTGCACGGAAATTCAGCTGTTTTGTCGCCAGATACTCTTCGATCTCTCTATCAACGATCGGCGATTTTTTCTGATTCAGCATCTCGACCTTCGTCGGAACGATATCCAGAGCGACCACTTCATGGTGCTGGGCAATCAGAATACCGTTCGACAAACCAACATAACCTGTTCCTGAGATAGTTATCTTCATTCGCTGTGTAACTTCTTCCGGTTAAACATTTGAGGGTGAACACGCTGCAAACAACGTCGCGCATCGGCTCTGCATTGCACCAGTATATCGTGCTTTGCTACAACACCGGATATCAGACCTGACTGAATCCCATTTTTTGGCAATAAAAAAGCCCGGAGGAGCGCTCCGGGCCTGCATTTACAGTTAGACTAAATCAGATTAATCCAGCCATTCGGTGTGGAACACACCTTCTTTATCGGTGCGTTTATACGTATGTGCACCAAAGTAGTCGCGCTGGGCCTGGATCAGGTTAGCCGGCAGCACCGCAGAACGGTAGCTGTCGTAGTAGGCTACCGCTGCAGAGAAGGTCGGTACCGGAATACCGTTCTGCACAGCGTAAGCCACTACATCACGCAGCGCTTGTTGATATTCGTCAGCGATATTTTTGAAGTACGGAGCCAGCAGCAGGTTAGCAATGCCTTTGTTTTCAGCATAAGCGTCAGTGATTTTCTGCAGGAACTGCGCACGAATGATGCAACCTGCGCGGAAGATCTTCGCGATTTCACCGTAGTTCAGATCCCAGTTGTACTCGTCAGACGCGGCACGGAGTTGAGAGAAGCCCTGCGCGTAGGAGACGATTTTACCCAGGTACAGCGCGCGACGGACTTTCTCAATGAACTCGGCTTTATCGCCAGCCAGTTGAGCCTGCGGGCCGGACAGTACTTTAGATGCCGCAACGCGCTGGTCTTTCAGAGAAGAGATATAGCGAGCGAATACGGATTCGGTGATCAACGACAGCGGTTCGCCCAGATCCAGAGAGCTCTGGCTGGTCCATTTACCGGTACCTTTGTTCGCCGCTTCGTCCAGGATCACATCAACAAGGTATTTACCGTCTTCATCTTTTTTGGTGAAGATGTCTTTGGTGATGTCGATCAGGTAACTGCTCAGCTCGCCTTCATTCCACTCGGTGAAGGTAGTTGCCAGCTCTTCGTTAGACAGGTTCAGACCGCCTTTCAGCAGAGAATAGGCTTCAGCAATCAGCTGCATATCGCCATATTCGATGCCGTTGTGAACCATCTTCACGTAATGGCCTGCGCCGTCAGCGCCAATATAGGTCACGCACGGCTCGCCATCTTCCGCAACGGCTGCGATTTTGGTCAGGATCGGCGCAACCAGTTCATAGGCTTCTTTCTGACCACCAGGCATGATGGAAGGGCCTTTCAGAGCACCCTCTTCACCGCCGGATACGCCAGTACCGATGAAGTTAAAACCTTCAGCGGACAGTTCACGGTTACGACGGATAGTGTCCTGGAAGAAGGTGTTACCACCATCAATGATGATGTCGCCTTTATCCAGATACGGCTTCAGGGAATCGATAGCAGCATCGGTGCCTGCACCCGCTTTCACCATTAACAGGATACGACGTGGGGTTTCAAGAGACTCGACGAACTCTTTCACCGTGTAATAAGGAACCAGTTTCTTACCCGGGTTCTCGGCAACAACTTCTTCAGTTTTCTCGCGGGAGCGGTTGAAGATGGAGACGGTATAACCACAGCTTTCGATGTTGAGCGCCAGGTTGCGCCCCATCACTGCCATACCGACGACGCCGATCTGTTGCTTGGACATTACATACTCCTGTCAGGTGTGATCACCGCGCGACTTGTGGGCGGCTTGAATGTATCTAAAATGTTAACCCAAAAAATTACAGCTAGTAAATCATAAATAAATTAAATATATAAATCAGACAAAAGGAAAAGCACTATAAGATTTTAGCTGTATGCTTCATTTATTAATCAGTTGTAGAATGTATCTACCATAATCTGTTTTTCCTAATATGTTAGCATCTTCAGCCAACTGTTCAGGTGAAACCCATCCTTTTCGTAAAGCTATCTCTTCAAGACAGGCAATTTTAAATCCTTGTCTTTTTTCGATAGTATTTACAAACATGCTCGCATCAAGAAGACTTTCGTGGGTTCCTGTATCTAACCAAGCAAACCCACGACCTAAAAGTTCAACATTAAGCAAACCTTGTTCAAGGTACATTTGATTAAGGGAAGTAATTTCATATTCGCCACGAGCAGATGGTTTTATTTTCTTTGCCATTTCGACGACATTACTATCATAAAAATAAAGCCCAGTAACAGCCCAGTTTGACCTAGGTTTTAATGGTTTCTCTTCTATTGAAATAGCTCGATTGGAACTATCAAACTCAACAACTCCAAATCGCTCTGGGTCCATTACTTGGTAGCCAAAAATCGTTGCCCCTATATCACGTTCAGCTACAAATTCAAGCCGAGGCGCAAAATTTTGACCAAAGAAGATATTATCACCCAACACCAAGGCGCATCTTTGATTGTCAATAAACTCTTCACCAAGAATGAACGCCTGTGCTAAACCATCAGGGGATGGTTGTTCTTGATAGCTAATATTAACTCCGAAACGTTCACCAGTACCAAGTAAGCGTCTGAAACTGGGTAAATCATATGGTGTAGTGATTATAAGAATATCACGAATACCTGCAAGCATTAGCACTGACAAGGGATAATAGATCATCGGCTTATCATAAACCGGCATCAGTTGTTTTGAGACACCTAATGTAATGGGGTAAAGTCGGGATCCGGAACCACCAGCCAATATAATACCTTTCATTTCAGCTCCAAAAAATTCATTCTTTACATTTCGATTGAACAATATATCATCATTTAATCAACGCATGACCTGACAGAAGTATCATCTTACAAGCAATAATAAAGTACTGATTAAATAAATAGATGATATTGAGGAAAATCATGTTAACGAGTTTTGATTAGTGATACAAATATAAGATACCTAAGGAACTTAATAGATTTATCACAAGACAAACTATTTCAGCAATCAAAAACCACCAACTGCTTAATTACATTTTCTATTAATCAATATATTAATCACCCTGTCACAAAAACTTTCTTCATCGAACCTATTCTCTGCTAACAATCTACTTTGTTTTCCCATTTCTATAAGTAATTTTTTGTTTTCAATAAGCTCTATCATTTTTTTGGATAATGATTCTGAGTCCCAAGGTGGTACGAGAAATCCGTTAACACCGTCAACTACCGTTTCTTTGCACCCAGGCACATCTGTAGTAATAATAGGTAAGCCAACAGCAAGAGCCTCTTGACTACTTCGTGGCACTCCCTCGCGATAGGATGGAAGAACAAAAACGTCAGAACTCTTCAAAATATCAATAACATTGCTAATTACACCAGTGAAAACAACATTATTATCAGATTTCCATTTTTCAAACTCCGGATAAGATATACCACCAAGATTATCATCCATTCCACCAATAACCTGGAAAATCGTATCTGGATATTCTCTCTTAACAATTTCTGCGGCAGAAACATACTCACGAATACCCTTATCAATTAGCAATCGTGATACCATAGTAAACGTTAGTGGTCCATTTTTATAGGTCAGGTCTTTCAACTTATACGTTTCCAAATTAACCCCAATACCACCGACCACCTGATGATGCCTGACTTTAATATTATGTTTTTTTATTAATTCGTTTGCATCATCAACATTCAAAAATAAAACGGAATCAGATAACCTCAAAAAAATTTTATATAGAGAAAGTTGTACTGCCCTAAGAATTACTTTCTTTACGCCATCCTCTTCTGGGCGTTTAGTAAAACAAAAACCGAGCCCCTCAAACATAGAAACAATACGTTTCACTCCAGCTAACTTTGCGGCTATAGAACCAAAAACAATTGGTTTTGGGAAAAAAGAAAATACTACGTCAGGACTGATCTTTTTTATTACTTTATAAAGAGAAATTATAGTTAGGAATTCTGTAAAGGGATTAATGCCAGTTCTTGATGCGTTATAAAAAAGCACCAAAACACCTAATTTTTTAAGGTCCACGATTAGTGGATTCATGGACTCAGTTTCTGGAATAAGAATTGATATCTGATGATGGTCTTGAAGAAGTCTAGAAATTAGCCTTAACCTAAAATAGAATATTGATGATACGGTGTTAGTAACTAGTGTAATTTTCATATCTATGTTCCAAGCCTTACATTTTTTTTACAACCATTTTAAACAAAATCACACTTCTAAACATCAGCCCCATTAACGCAACAAATAACAGACTTGAGCGGATATCCTCACCCAAAGGGAAAGGAAGAACATAGATAAGAGAGGATATTACGAGATACCAAATAAATCGTGTATACTCCTTGTAAGCTATAAACCATGTAAACATTCCATTGAAAAGTTTTTTCTTTCCAGTGTATTCCAATGTTGCCAAAAGTGGCTGCATCACCAGAAGCAAGAGAGGGATATGTTGGTAAAGGATCATAAAAGGAACACAAAACCTAAAACTAATAAGCAAATAATATAAGATAGCACTAAAATTACTTCTTGTCGTATTATAAAAATAATATATCAATAGAATTCCAATGCCACCCAGGCTAGCCGATATATAGTGGAAACCAGAAAAATAGAACAAAGAAAGAATTAATATTGCCCAAACAGTCCTAACAATCATAATCTTAGAGAAATTATGATATACATATTCAAGTTCAATATCTGTTAGGCGTAGCGTTGGATTTTTTTCCTTTTTAATTAAAATAGCATCGTTGAATATATAGCCAACCTCATAAAAGGTATAAACAAATAAAATTGCAAGTATTATATAAATAACATTACTTATAGTTACTATATTGCATCCTATTACAAACATTGGAAGCAAATAAAATATAGTCCATGAGATAATTTCCGGGAGTGATTTTAATCTCGTGTGGAATAAATATAAAATTGGCACATAATAGAAAATCATACAATCACAACCTTGATATCCATTGTCTTATTTTTTAATTTAAAATCATTCCAAAAGTTAATATTTTTCTCTTCTGAAATTATTATGGCTTTTCCGCAGGTTTCTATTAAATCTATATCACTTTTGTTGTCCGTGATAACTAAATTATAGCTTACATCTGCTTCTTTTAGATGCTTACCTTTCCGGCCTAACAAATCTACGAAAATCTGCCCTGTATAGATACCATCTTTTGCTATAAGGCGAGTACTAAAAAATTGTTCACACCCCATTTTATCAGCGATCACTTCGACTACAGGATCAATCGAGGCGGAACAGAGGATAAATTGAAAATCTTCACTCAACTTTTTTATTATTGCATGCGTTTCAATAATCTTCTTTGCACATAAAACATTTTCATAAAATAATTCACTCTCTGACTTTATTTCTGATAATTTTTTTCCTGACAGGAGTTTATAAATACACAATCGTCGATAAATATCTACTTTAAATAATTTAAAGAGTACTGAATTCAACAGCATCAGACTTCTTACTCTACGCAAAGCTAATAGCTGGGTTTCCAGTTTTTTTGACGCGATCCTTTCAAGAAAATCAAACGTAGTATTACTATAATAAAGCGTATCACATACATCAACTATAGCTTTTTTCATTACGCTATCCTTTTTTCCTGACACTAGCGAGCATCATTTTCTTATAGCTGTCAATTAGTATAAAGGGATTTACTAGTGATATATTTTTTTTCAAAATGAGCATTAATAGTCTATCTACTCCCCTTTTCGACTTAATGTCAGATAACAAATTCAATAGAGAGAAACAAAATATATCTTTTTTCCTATAACTACTTCCATCGGCCGTCAGTACAAAATCATATAATGAGCGATATAGATTACATTTGAAACTATTAAATCCTGTGCTAATAACACCGGAAACAACATTGTGTCTGTATTGACCAAGGGATTGATTAATAACGTATCCATTGCCATGGGCTAAAAGGTCTAAGAATATTGCATAATCTGGAACTGGGTAGTCGTATTTGTAAGTGCTCCTGCAATCACGCCTGTACATAATCGAAGAATGTGCTGAAACGAATCCAACGCGAAGAAAATCACTTAATGAGATCTCACCATCCCACACAGACGCATAACTGGGATTTAAAACATCGCCTGAATCAGAAAATAATACCATATTGTGCCATACAGCACTTAAATTTGAATTACTATCTAATATGGAAACCTGTTTTTGTAATTTACCCTGCAACATTAAATCATCGCCATCGATGTGACAAACATACTCACCATTGGCTATTTGGTGAATCCTTAAATAATTTTCGGATGCCCCAACCTGAGTGTCACTCGTTATTATTTTTACAGTATTAGTTGCTGTTTTAGCGAAATTTGAAACTATACTCAAAGTATTATCAGAGGATTTATCAACCCCAACAATGATTTCAAAAGGAATTTCCATTTCCTGCATATCAATACTATCAAGACATTCTTTAATATATTTTTCTTGGTTATATGTACTTACACATACGCTAAGTTTCATTCATTTAACCCTTAAGAATTTACATATCACAAGCCAAATAACGAAATAAAATAATAGATTAATGTACATTCCCATCCATCCTGGAAAAAGATAGAGAATGCAAAAGACATAAGAGAATCTCTTTAAAACCTCACCACCAATTAGAGATGAAAAGTATATATTAAAGAATAAAGAAACAATTACAACCAAGATTGCAAGACCAGCTGAAATCAGCGAATAGTTCGAAAGTAAGATAATCCATCCTGCGAGACCTGGGTTGGAGTTCCATGATACAACCGTATTTTCAATACTTCCACCTAAATAGCTGCGCCTAATACCGCTACACTTTTGCCTGACCATGTTTTCCTCCGGGGAATGGGCTGGCGGTTTCCATAAAATGGCGGACCTTTTTCAGTAACTGCCACATTGAGCGGCACTGATGATTACGGGTTATCGTGTCATGAAGTGCCTGCCATAGCCGTTCCACATGATTCACCCACGGCGAGTAAACCGGCTGGTAAATTACCCTGAACTTGGGATTTGCTTTCAACCAGCGCTGTGTTTCGCGGCTTTTATGGATAATGTAGTTATCAACGATCAGCGTGATTGTTTTCGCCCGCCGGTAAGTGGCTTTCAGGTGCTTCAGCAGAGCGATAAACAGCGCTGAACTTTTGCTGTTGCCGCCCACGTAGCTGACTTTACCCGTGCCACTGTGCAGTGCGCCGGCCAGATAGTATTTTTCGTTCTGCCCCGGCGTCACTACCCGTTTCTGCTGTCCGCGCAACTGCCAGTCCGCACCGATTTTAGGATTAAGGTGAATATCCACTTCATCTTCATAAAATACCGGATGCTCTGCGTTGCATTCATCCAGCGCTTTGTGGATTACCGCCATCTTTTCATCTTTATGTGGGTCACGGATGCGCAGAGTTGGCGCGGCCCTGCGCCATACAAGCCCCGCAGATGGCAACCAGCGGCGAACGGTTCCTGCATGTAACTGGCAACCGGTTATCTCATTGATTTTTATTGCCAGTAATTCGGTGCTCCAGCGTGAACGTTGATAACCAAAATCGCCGGGAGAATGCTTTATCAGCTCACGTAACAGGGTGCAGATATGTTCAAAAGGCCAGCGTCGGGAGCGCCCTGCGGGTAAGGATTTCAGGCCTTCAATACCTGAGTGCGTAAACCAGTTAATCCAGCGACCAACGGATGAACGGGCACAACAGAGAGTTCTGGCAACATCGCTGACCCGTTCACCCCGATGAAGCATCAGCATGGCCGTGAGTCTGCGGGCATGATTTTTATCGCGCGTTTTATGAATAGCTTTCTGCATCAGGCGTCGTTCGCCACGGGGTATTGGTGCTATGATCGGCATCGCTCAGTCCGGTTGGTGGTTTTGGTTGGTTTGGCGAATGATCAGATCGCGCAATCCGGGCTGAGTTCCCTTTCAGTGATCTACTATTCCGCGCAGCTATTTAGCCATTGGCCTAATGGAAGTGCGTTTGGATATGAAGCCTGATAAATATTCTTAAGTCCTAAAATCTCTCCCCAATATGGAACTATTTCATTCTGTTGATATAAAAGAGAGAAATAACCAACTCTGTCAGTAAGAAAAATGACATTTGTTAACTGTTGTAATCTATAGACCAAATATTCAAAAAATTGGTAAAGAGCTTCGCTATAGTGAATCGTTGAAAATAAATTAGCAGATTCCATGCCATTAGATCTGATAAACCATTTAATTTCCATTATAAATGGTGAAATAAGAATAAGAAGACAAGAAAGAAGTATTACTTTCAGACCAATTTTAATTGTGTTAGATCTGCAGAGAAATATTAAGAACAGAAATACAACCCCCCCACTCCAACCTCTTAAAATGGTTGAAGATAAATAGATCACACAGTTAACTTTGAATAAATTATTGTTAGCAGATTTACAAGCATAGATAAGGAAGAATATATCAGGATTTAAGATAACAAAAAAATAACGCAAGACTACTGGGCTGGCACTGATATCGATCTCAGCACCAGCTATATTTAACCCATAATACCTATTAAAAATGATAAAAAGAAATTGAATGATAAAGATAAAAAATCCAATTCTAGTACATTGGGTATAACCTAATTCTGCTAAGGGTTTATTCTTTGGATAACATATATTCGAAAATACAAAATATCCAACAGTGATAAATATCAATGAAAAGATAACATACCCAAAACCTATAACCCCATTTATTGATTCATAACTAAAGGAGTAACTTTCTACCAAGATATTGCCTTGACTACTAGACAAAATAAAAGCGATAAGATTTGGGACAAGATAGATCAGAAAAATAATCACTCGCGCATCAGTAATCTTAAATTTCATATTTCCTCTTAATTATTTTTATTTTTATAATTTTTCTTACTCTAGTGTCTGCTAATATAGTTGATAAAAAAGCTATTACAGATTGTGATGCCAGAATAAAAAACGAAAACATGCGGCCATGTTCTTCCGAAGGATAAATTATTTTGAATATTATAATAATTAATATTGTAGGTATTAAAGTTACTAATACGTCACTTATGAGCCATGCTATACGTTTAGAACGAATAAATCGCCCATGAATAAACCAACTCCAAAGAATAAGGAAAATAGCATTTTGTATTAGCCAAACATAACCAGCACCAATAGCTCCAAAAGTCTTAATTGATAAAATTAAACTAGGAATAATAATGATTATGAAGAAAATATTCCCATATACATGTAATCTAATCTGACCAAAAGCATATTGCAGATAATATGGGAATGCAGCAATAGCAAAAAATAAATTACCTAAAGCATAACAAGTTAAAACATCTGCTGAGTGAGTGGCAATAACATTATTTCCAGTCCAAACAGATAAAACCAATTCTGAATTTGCTGCCATTACCAACGATATCGGCGCAAGTAAACTAATCACCCCCTTTGAAGCTAAAGAATATACATTATATAGGCCATCGAGATCACCATCGCTATATAATGAGCTCATCCTGGGTAATATAGCTTGTGATATCGGAGTGCTCAGAATTAATATACCACCTGCAATAGTTGCAGCTACAGAAAACATCCCATAATCAGAAATAGTTAAGAACTTGCTAAGAATTATTTTATCTGATTGACTGATCGCTATCCATGCTGCGGATGTCAGTGCAATGCCACAAGAGAATTTTCCCACTCGCTTAATCTCTGAATAAAACTCATGAGTAAATGAACTGTGAGTATCTTCTTTGACTTCTTTCTCTATTTTTTTAAAACAGAATATAGACAATAGTAAAAATAATACAAATTCAATTATTGCGGCCAAGAGTTGATATGTAAAAAAAACTTTAACATTATTACCATAAAAAGACATTACTGGTATTACTATCACAAACCTTAACGTAGCAACTATAGTATTTATTATATTGAATTTAATTTGCTCTTCACAACCAAGAATAACGCTTTTGAATGGACCTGCACACCACCTTAAAGCAATAATTACTCCAATGATAGAGAGTGAGTATTCTACTAAAAATAAATTAGTACCTGATGTATTCAGCCATTTTGTCGCTATTATTTCTTTGGAAAAATTGATGCTTCCAATGATCAAAACTGCCACAATCAGAAAAGCAATAATCACAAATTTTAATATTTTTTTAAAGACTGGCAAATAGCCAGCCTTAGATTTTAAAATAGCCACCTCTCTGGATAAAGTGGATGAGATGCCTAAATCTAATACAACTAGTAATGATTGCAATAATGTGAAAAATGAAACCAGCCCAAAACCTTCACTTCCGAGCTTTGATAGATATATAGGAACTACCGCAATCCCAACGATTGCAATGTATACTTGTCCTATATAGTTAGCCACTACATTAACAAATAACTTATTTATCATGTGACACCAATGTCATGATATAGTAAACATCTTTATGAGTTTGTAATATCGAAAAACCTAGACTTTTGTATAATCCGATTGCTGCCTTATTATCTTTGTGTACTTCTAACCGTACCTCAGAGTGGCCATATGTACCAATATCAGACAACACATGTTGCAACAGTATTCGAGCATACCCTTTGCCTTTGAATTTATAATCGGTGAGTACCATCGTTATAAAAGCAAACTCTTTTCTATTCACATAGCAGGATACAGCACAGGCTATTTCGTTATCTTCATCCATAAGAAGAAGATAACTCCTTGCATTTTCCAAAAGTTTCGTTATGTAATTATGTAGCACCACACGTTGTGAAAGAGGTGGCGTAAAAAAAACATCATTCCTTACCACAAAATCAATAAAACCTGCTGCTAAAAACTCATCGACCTTAGCTATTTTGTATGAATGCATTTTTGTGCGCCATTTGTTGAGTCTTTTCGAGACCATTCCACATCATTACATCAATAATAGAAAGATGGGAAATAAATGAATCAACTGACTGCTGATAAGGTTCTATTACAGGTTCCAGGAACTTTAACTTCAATCCATTCTTTACGAATTCAGATTCCGTATACAATTCTAAACCACCGGGTGGGTTAATATATTCATCAGCTCCCAGTGCAATACACGTACGAATAACACGCTCCTGTGACTTATAGTCTCTGGATAAATTTAAAGCCGATGAAGTAACTAATTCGACATCAATATTTAATATATTTAATAACTGTACCACTGAGTTTTTAATATAATTAAATAAATTATTATCCTCATACAATATTATATCTTCTAGTAATTTATATACTTCATTAAAATATGGTGCTTTCCTATATGCACCTTGTATTTGTCTACATAGTTTCATACGATCAAAGGTATCAGCCAACTCTCTTTGTACTATATCCAAATAGTCTGAATCTTTTTTAAGAGCTATACTAAAGGTTGTTGGCTGTTTATTAATCAATATGCGATTTCTCTGTATCCACCCTTTCTTTGAAAACTCTATGTCATCATAAATAACAAATTTATCAACTGCACTAGCAAGCTGAAAATATCCAACATAAGGGAAAAAATATGGCTGCATTATTCCTACTTTCATTTCCATTCCTTATTTATTTTAAAACTTTTTTTATATTTTCAGTTACAGTTAGTACGTCTTTGTTTGTCATATAATAATGTAGTGGAAGACACAGTGATCGTCTGGCCAGATCATCCGAATTCGAAGTACAGCTTGTATCATTAGCTTTAATAACATTATTTAATGATGGATAAAAGTATCTTCTTGTCTGAATACCACAAGCTCCTAATTTTTCCATTAAGAGGATAAGCTGTTCTTCACTATTACAAAAAATCGGCATATACGCGCCATTATAGGTTGAGCCTTCTAGCCATTTAGGCATAGCAATAACATCATCTAGAGACTCGCGATATAATTCGAATAAACTGACCCTTTTATCTATGATTTCGCCGATATTGTCCATTAACACAAGGCCTGCAGCTGCTTGGTATTCATTTAGTTTTGCATTTATACCAACAGATTGAATGCCTTTATCTAACTCTATACCGAAATTGATTAATCGCTTAGCTTCCTCAAAATGAGCTTTTGTCTTAAAAACAATCGCCCCACCTTCTATAGTGTGAAAAACTTTCGTTGCATGAAAACTAATCGTACTGGCATCTCCATAACTCAGGATGCTTTTACCTTTATTCTTTACACCAAAAGCATGCGCGGCATCATATATCACATTTACTTTTTTATCTAAGTCTATAAACTTATCAACTTCGCATGGATTTCCGAATACATGTGTCGCAACTACACTATCATAATCATTTTTTTCATTTAATATATTCTGAACATTATCGAAACAAATATTACCGGTTTCTTTTTGAATATCTGCATAAATAATATCTTTTTTTTGCCAAGCTAACGTTGATGCAGTTGCAACAAAGCTATATGGTGTGGTTATTGCTCTTTTGACACCAAGAGTTTCATACGCAACCTGAAGCGCTAATGTACCATTTGAGACCAATAGTAAATTATCAACTCCAAGATATAATGATAATCGTTCTGTTAGTTCTTCATGCATTGGCCCAAAATTTGTATACCATCCATTTTCATTAATTTTTTCTATTAGTGATGTATACTTAGATATATCTGGAACAATGGGGCAATTTAGCTTTATCATTTAACCTTCTCTATATTACTTAGTATTAAGTATAGCCGCTGTTTTTTTGATATAATATAAAATCAAAAAATTAACGTGCTGCATAATTCTGCTCGATCCACGTCTTGTAGGCGCCGCTTTTCACATTTTCAACCCACTGCGTATTCGAGAGATACCATTCAACGGTCTTACGGATCCCGCTCTCAAAGGTTTCCTGCGGCTTCCACCCCAGTTCATTGCTGATTTTCGCTGCATCAATCGCATAGCGGCGATCGTGTCCTGGGCGGTCGGCTACGTAGGTAAGTTGATCGCGGTAAGAACCTTCTTTTGGCACTATTTCGTCCAACAAGTCGCAGATAGTATGGACCACGTCCAGATTTTTCTTCTCGTTATGGCCACCGATATTGTATGTTTCACCTACAATCCCCTGGGTCACTACGGTGTACAACGCTCGGGCGTGATCTTCGACATAAAGCCAGTCGCGAATCTGGTCGCCTTTGCCATAAATTGGCAATGCTTTACCTTCCAGCGCATTCAGAATCACCAGCGGGATTAGTTTTTCAGGGAAGTGATATGGCCCGTAGTTATTGGAACAGTTGGTGACAATTGTTGGGAAGCCATAGGTGCGCAACCATGCACGAACCAGATGATCGCTTGAGGCCTTTGAAGCAGAATATGGGCTACTCGGCGCATAAGCTGTCTTTTCAGTGAACAGAGGCAACACATCACCGGCAGCCACTTCATCTGGATGTGGCAGGTCGCCGTATACTTCATCTGTGGAGATATGATGGAAACGAAATGCCTGTTTTTTATCTGCATCCAGCTCGTTCCAGTAGCCACGAGCAGCTTCCAGCAGTACATAAGTACCGACGATATTCGTTTCGATAAACGCTGCTGGCCCTGTAATAGAGCGGTCAACATGACTTTCAGCTGCCAGATGCATCACCGCATCCGGTTGATGAGTGGCAAAAATACGCTCCATTGCCGCTTTATCACAGATATCCGCGTGTTCAAAATAATAGCGATTATTTTCGCTGACTTCGGCAAGAGATTCCAGGTTACCGGCGTAGGTTAGTTTATCAACATTAACAACGGTATCCTGAGTATTTTTAATAATATGACGAACTACTGCAGATCCAATGAAACCCGCTCCACCAGTAACTAGTATTTTCACGTTTAATTCCGAATATCGTTTGTACGAATACTATTAATATGCTGGCACATAATGCACGTTTCTGGGCATTACGCACGCTACCGCCCCTGGCTTTGCAGCAACCAGAGCACTACTTGAATGATAATGATGTAACTAGCCCCCGCCAGTTAGCGCGAAGCTATCTAAAATTCAAACGCTAATTGTCTTACCAAATGCGACCAGAAACAAGAAAAAATCCAACAAAAAACAGATTAAACCTGGTAGGTTAACTTATTGTAATTCTTTGTTTTTATATGAAAAACGACAGTAACACTCCGCTGCATAAATCATAGGCGGTGGAATGTTAACTGCCGTTATTTTTTCTGGCTTACCTTCACGAAGATCTGTAAATATCTACTCGCTAAGTAGCTTTTCAATGCTCCTACGGAACTTCGATCCTTCTTTCAGGTTACGCAACCCGTACTTCACAAACGCCTGCATGTAGCCCATTTTTTTACCACAGTCGTAGCTTTCGCCGGTCATCAACATGGCATCAACAGACTGTTTTTTCGCCAGTTCTGCAATGGCATCTGTTAACTGAATACGTCCCCAGGCACCTGGTTCAGTTTTTTCCAGTTCTGCCCAGATATCAGCAGAAAGCACATAGCGTCCTACGGCCATCAGATCGGAATCCAACGTTTGCGGCTGATCCGGTTTTTCGATGAACTCAACGATACGGCTGACCTTACCTTCGTTATCCAAAGGCTCTTTGGTCTGAATAACCGAATATTCAGACAGATCCCCCTCCATGCGTTTTGCCAGCACCTGACTGCGCCCGGTTTCGTTAAAACGAGCAACCATGGCAGCCAGGTTGTAGCGCAGGGGATCTGCAGTCGCGGTATCCAGAACAACGTCAGGTAATACCACGACAAACGGATTATCCCCAACAATTGGGCGAGCACAAAGAATGGAATGGCCCAGACCCAGCAACTGAGCCTGACGAACGTTCATGATAGTCACGCCCGGAGGACAGATAGACTGCACTTCGGCTAAGAGCTGGCGCTTAACACGCTGCTCAAGGAGTGATTCGAGTTCGTAAGAGGTGTCGAAGTGGTTCTCAACGGCGTTCTTAGACGCATGAGTCACCAGAACGATTTCTTTGATACCGGCAGCTACAATTTCGTCGACAATGTATTGAATCATCGGCTTGTCTACGATCGGCAGCATCTCTTTAGGGATTGCCTTCGTGGCAGGCAACATGTGCATCCCCAGACCTGCTACCGGAATAACTGCTTTCAAATTAATCATTAAGTCATTCACCTATTCAATTGTTGCTGAATTATAGCTTTTTAGCTTGTTTTAGCCAGTATGAATTACATTACTCCGATGCGGCGTATGTTACGCCGCTTAACTGCGGAATGCAGTAATCTTAATCCCAGGCGGGTACAACTTTTGCCAGGAATGGTCGCAAAGTTACCTCCCCTGCCCCGGCAGTCGAAAATTCACCGCTTCGACATTCACTACCTGATGGTTTACCCGGTCAATGTCAACTGAACTTTGCCCGCTTTCGTTTACTGCATGTACGTTGGCCAGTGAGAGCAGTGTGTCCTGCCTGGCCATAAACTTGCCGCGTACGTCCTTGCGCAGATCGAAGTGCATCTTGAGCGCGGGTCCTGTTGCGGATTGCTGCATCACTCTGATGTTACGTAAAAAAAGGTGCTGCGGTTGGTTGTGCAACTCAAGCGTGGCTCGCTTCATCTCCACGTTGGTGATGGCCACGAACGACGTTGCATTACCTGATGAGATCTGAATGCCTCGTAATTTATATTCAAGTTTCGTGTTATCCAGATGGATATTATTTAACTTAAAGTTCTGCGGGATGGATAAATATCGTCCTTTAATAACACCGTAGCCAATGAGCATGCCTGCGCTATTTTCCATATTGATATTATCAATCACGAAATTATCACAGCCATAAATAGCGACCGTTGCATTATCAATGCCTGCTTTCTTGCTAAAATCTGGGGTAATATTTCGTGCGGTGATATTACGAATGATAAAATGTTTGCCGTTCTCTACATGGACTAACTGTCGACAGTCGGTGCCGGTGATATTCGCCACCACAAAGTTTTTTACCGCCAGCTCATCGGGATAGGTATTGTCATAGGTACTGCCCGCCAGCCCAATGCCGATGCCCCAGTTCACGTTGCCATTGGTACAGTTAATACGTTCAATGACATGGTCAGAAATGAGGATGTTGCTGTCGTTGATCGCCACATTCCACTCAATGGCATCTCCCTGTAGATCGCTAAAACGGCAGTTTGTAATCTTTACGCCATCCATCCGGTTATGAAAGCCCTGACGCAGGATCCCATAGTTGGCGCGCGTGACGGTAATATCATCGATAATCAGATTGCGCATCAGCCTCGGTGTTTTGCCGCCGATATAGATTTGTGTCACTGGGCCAAAACCACTCATGGCAATCCCTTTTATCACGCAGTCCGAACCGCGCACATCGAGGGTAACATTCCTCAGGCTCCCCCCCTGCTCACCCACTACCTTACATCCATCCTGCAGAACAAAGCGACCACGGCCATTGCCGCTGATTCTGCCTTGCAGGTGTAGCGTTTTGCCAGGAGGAATAACGATAGCGGTATTGAGATCCTTACATTCCAGTTCTTTGGGTACGACTACCGTTTGTCCTTCTTTGAACGCCTGCCTGAAAGAAGCGACCCAATCCTTTGGGTTGTAATTCTGAATGTTGACGCTGTCCGATGATTCAAGCGCCCGGACAACGGGAGAATGCAGTACGACAAGCGCAGAGCCTGCCGTCAGAAAAGTACGGCGTGAGAGTTTGTTCTCTGACATACAACCTCGATTTACATCGTTTGCAGCAGACTGGCTAACTGTTTATTGATCGCTAACTGATTAAATTCAGTTTCAATTTTTTCGCGCGCACACTGCACAATCGGCTGTACCTGCTCACTGTCGAGCAGGCTAAATGCCGCTAATCTCTCAGCCAGGGCCTGCGCATCGTTTTCCGGTGCCAGCCAGCCAGACTTGCCCGACTCGACCAGCTCCGGGATCCCACTGTGAACAGTTGAAATTACCGGGATACCTACCGCCATCGCCTCCATCAGCGCCACCGGGATCCCCTCCATATCGCCGTCTCTTCCGGTAATCGACGGCAGCAAAAATACATCCGCCTGTTCAAGCATCTCCTTTACCTGATGGCTGGGCTTAAAGCCGGGCATCTCAATCACGTCATCGAGTTGATATTGCTCGATCAGTGTGCGTAAACGACGCTCCCAAGGGCCGATACCCAGAATGCGATAACGAAATGAAACGCCCTGCTCTTTTAACTGACGACAAGCTTCGATGGCGACGTGCAGTCCTTTTTTCTCGGTTAACCGGGCGACAGAGATAATTTCCAGCGCTGCAGCTGGTGCTTTCAGTTGGCGAGGGGTAAAACGCGTCATATCAATACCCATACGCGAAACCGCGATTTTTTGCGGCGGGCATCCCATGTTTTTTAAACGTCCGGCCCAGAGATTGCTGATGGGTAACATCAAATCTCCACGTTGAAACAGCTGCTGATACTCAGGGGTATAGCGGGTAAGCACATCCCGATGCGAAACATCGACGCCGTGAAATACCGTGGCGATTTTTCCGCGGATCATCCCAAGCTCTCGCAGCTTGGCGGCCGTTACGCCTGCTGGCCCAAAATGAGCAATAAAGACATCCGCTTCAAACGCCCGCGGATTCCCACCGCAAATGGCCGCCAAAATCAGATTGCGCGCTTCCTCGCCATAGCGTGCAACATTAAGCGCTTTCCAGGTCGCTGCGCGGGTGAGACCGTGCAGAGCCGCCGCCGCCCTATATTTCAGCTTCGCCAGTTTGCTTTCCGGTTCATTCAGCAACCAGCGCGTTTTTTCACCCAGCCGGTAGGTATTAAATGAGGCATGCGTATTTTCAAGATCGCCCTTCTGCAAAGCGACAATCTCCACGTCGTAGCCCATATCGATAAATGCGGTTATCTGATTGAGTACAAAGGTCTCAGAAGAGAGAGGAAATTTAAGCAGGAAAAAGCCAATCTTCATTTTTCCCCCTCAATACGCGTTAAAACCGACTGCACCATGTGCACCCCGCGTTCGCGTTCGCGTGTCACAGCATCCCCAAGCCGTATGTTCAGTTCAGGTAGCTGTCCGAGGGTATCGGCGACCTTTCCTTCCAGACTGCCATCGAGCAGATGGCGAATTTCGACAGCCATCTCCGGCAACCCCAACTGTTGCATGATCCCTGCCGATTTATGCTCGTAGTTAATGGCGATGGCTGGCGTCATAAAATTCATCGAGATAATGGCCGAGTGCAACCGAGTACCCACCGTCAGATCGCATGCCCCCAGAATCTTCCCCATCTCCAGATCGTTAAGTTCATCCATCACCACGTGATATCGGGCCGGGTCGTTAACATACTGGCGCAGGTTTAACGCCACCATGCGATCATCTTTGTTGTAACTATCAATACCGGTGCAGGTTGACAGCGCTATCACCTGGTAACCTTCGTCGAGTATGC
The DNA here is from genome assembly GCF_016894305.1 of Citrobacter sp. B72. Classification (NCBI taxonomy): domain Bacteria; kingdom Pseudomonadati; phylum Pseudomonadota; class Gammaproteobacteria; order Enterobacterales; family Enterobacteriaceae; genus Citrobacter; species Citrobacter sp. B72. The sequence continues at coordinate 1,879,479 of NZ_CP069801.1, read as the reverse complement.
GGTTCACTACCCCGGCAAAGGCTTGCTCATAGGCCTGCTGCGTTGTCCCCAGACGCTTATCAAAAGGCGCCAGCTCGCGCAATGTAATGGCAACGGTCTTCTGTTTAGCCGCCATGTCTAACCAGTGCTGTACCGCATAACCCGGCTCAAAATCCTCATGATGATTGTCGACCAGCCAGGCCGTATCTACGCCTGTTTCGACTTTATCCGTGGTAATTGCGCTGCGCTTCATCAGATCCAGACTGACGGATTCACGTAAAATCAATGCATTACAGTGGCCAAACACGTAGTTCGCCAGTTGATTAAACTGCTCATCCTGGAATGGCCCCACGCTATGACCAATCATGTACAGCGGTTTTTTTGCCATAAACGAACACAACGCATGTTCAAACTGCGGCACACCATACAGATCGACAAAGAACGATCCGCCGACCTGGATGATGGCGTCATAGCGCGACAACAAACGAACAAAATCGGTAAAGCCCTGGGCGATAGCGATATTGCGCAGATTACCGGAGTCGGTAACACGCGAGAGCAGTACCTGGTGCTGATAGCGACGACGCAGCACTTTCTTCACGCCCCCCATAACACCCACTGCATTGTTGTGTTGTCTCATCTGCAAATACAGCGGATCGCCCATCACCGGGCGGTTCAGTAACCATGAGGAGCTCACTGGGTAACGGCTCATAACATCCACTTCAGTCTCGGGACGCAACGCGTTAATGGCATCCAGCAAACCGCGCAGGATCGCGCTATCCCCTCGGTTTCCGCAGGTATGGTTGCCCAAAATTAATAGTTTCATTTTGACCTCTTAAAGCGTTGTTCTTATCCTGCACGGAGCAAGGTTTTCATTTTTTCACTGCGACAGAGCTGGCGTTTTATTTCCACCACCAGCGGATGACGCGACAGCACTATCATTAGCGCAAACGCCAGCGCCCCTGCCGCTATCTGGCTCCCCAACAACACGCCCAACGACAGCTGGTCATGCAGCATTACGCCCAGCGCATAGCTCACTACAAGGGTTGGCAAGGAGAGATACAACGGCAGCCAAAGACTGAGCATGTACTGGCGGTAGCTGGGGCCAAGAACAGGTTTAATCATCACGAAATAGCTGAGGACGGTGTTAATCACCTGGACCAGCAAAAAGCCCAGCGTCACGCCAATCGCTCCGGCCAGATGTCCACCGATGAAAATGGCGGGAATAAACAGAAAGGTTTTGAACACATTGAATTTGAAACTGATATCGACCCGCGCCTTCGCCATCAGCAGTGAACCGATCGGGTTCCCCACCGAGCGCAGCAGCCCAACAATGCACAGCAGTTGCAGGATGGGGATAATGCCATTCCACTTCTCGCCAAATACCAGTGGCACCACGTTATTCGATATCACCATCAGTCCCAGTAGCGCCGGGAAGTTGATAATCCCAACCACCGACAGCAGCTTGTAAAAATTCACCCGTAGCTTTTCACTGTCGTCCTGGATTTTGGCAAACGCCGGAAACAGCACGCGGGTGATAATCGGGTTCAGTTTGATCGGGGGGACAACCGCCACATTCCAGGCGAGATTGAATCCACCCGCCACGCCAGCTCCCAACGTGCGGGCCAAAACCAGCGTGGAAAGGTTGGTATTGATGTAATTGATGATGCTGTCTGCCGTCAGCCACGCACCAAAACGCAGATTCGACGAAACGGATGCCAGCGAAAAATGCAGCCCCGGACGGTAAATCCGGCGACCAAAATAGCCGAACAGCAGCGTACGTAGCGTACTGTTTACCAGATACCCGAGAATGGCCGTCAGTGCGAGCGGCCAGAAATGGGCGCTGACTACGGTAAAGGTAAAACCGGCCAGTACCGAACTGGTTTCAATCATGCCAATTTTGTTGAAGGCCAGCTCTTTTTGCATCAGCGCGCGAAACTGCTGCCCGTGCGGTATCACCACAAACGCCAGCGATAACGTTTTGATGAGCGGTGCCAGTTCCGGGTTATTAAGTACGCTGGCAATCGTCTCGCTCAGTAGAAACATCGCCACGCATACCACGATACCCAACCCAACGTTGAGCCAGTACAGCGTGGTCAGTTCAAGATAGCCAATCTCTTTGCGCTGAATAATTGAGTTGGCGATACCAAAGTCAGACAACGTATCTGCCAGCGCGATGATCACCAGCGCCACGGTTAACAACCCGAACTGGTGGTTATCAATAATCCGTGCCAGTACGGTCATCTGGATAAGCCCCAGACCAATGATGATCACCGTGGCAATCGCCGACCACTTTGCGCCGTTCAGCGTTTTTTCTCGTAAGCTCATGTTAATACGCCGCTTTGTTGACAAAGCCTTTGAATACCGTCAGAAAAACAATTTTGATATCGAACCACACGCTCCACTCGCGAATGTATTCGAGGTCAAACTCCACACGTTTTTCCATTTTTTCCAGCGTATCGGTTTCACCGCGCCAGCCGTTGATTTGCGCCCAGCCGGTAATACCCGGTTTCACCTTATGGCGTAACATGTACCCCTCGATCAGTTGGCGGTACTGTTCGTTATGCGCTACCGCATGCGGGCGTGGCCCAACAATAGACATGCCCCCAGTCAGCACGTTAATAAACTGCGGCAGTTCATCGAGTGACGTTCGGCGCAGGAAATTCCCCACAGGGGTAACGCGCGGATCGTTTTGCGTCGCCTGCGTCACCACCGCGTCGTTTTCCATCACTTTCATCGAGCGAAATTTCCAGACTTTGATCGGCTTCCCATCCATGCCGTAACGGGTCTGGCGGAAAATCACCGGTCCTTTGGAGGTCAGTTTTACCAGTAGCGCTATGCCACACAGCACCGGAGAAATAAGCAGCAGGATCAGCGAAGCCAGCACGATATCTTCCGCGCGTTTCAACAGGCGATTAATCCCCGAGAGCGGCGTGTCATACAACGGCACCACCGGAACGCCATTCATCTCTTCAATCCGTGAATGCAGAATGTTGAAGGTAAAGACATCAGGAATAAGGATCACTGAACAGGTGGTATCGGCCAGCTCGCGAACCAGTTTTTTGACGCTAGCGCCATCGCTCATCGACATGGCGATATAAACGTTATGAATACGAGAGGCTTTGGCGTCGTCCACCAGTTGTTGCAGATTACCGGCCCAGTCGCGGGAGTTTTTTCCAGGGATAGGATCGTGATAGACCCCTGCTACTTCAAATCCCAGCCACGGTTCATGGCGAAAGCTGTCCAATAGCATTTGTCCCGCGGGCAGGTCCCCTGCCACCGCCACCCGGCGAGTGTTATACCCGCGATTACGCAACCATCCCGCGCCGTAGCGAATAAACGAACGGCTCAACACCAGGCCAACACTGGATAGCAGATACCACGCCAGCCAGACGGCGAGACGGTTATCAAAATCGTTATTAAAGGCGATCAGACCTGCGCAAAAAATCAGACTCAGCGTCCAGTTTTGCAGCAACAGCACCAGCTCAGTGGAAATTTTGACACCGCGCCAGGAGCGATAAAAATCCGTTATGCCACCGAGCATCTGAAAAACGACCAGCGTGATCAGCGCCACCAGCAGGTGCATGTACAGGAAAGGCAAACCGCTTAATTCGCAGATTACCCACAACCCGCCAAACATGATGGTGATATCTGAAAAGCGTTGTACCATCGAAATTAACGACGCATTGGTTTTGGCGCGCTCGCGCTTCTTTAGATGTGTCATCGTGGTTCCTGTTAGTCACCCTTTGCCCAGAATCGGGCAAAGGAAGCACCAGCATTACTGATTCAGTAACGCCAGAAGAGTGCGCGTTCGCGCTTCCATCAACGGAATATCTCCGCGCGATTCCACGTTCAGGCGCACCACCGGTTCGGTATTGGAAGAGCGTAAATTGAAGCGCCAGTCGACAAACGACATGCTGATACCGTCCGTTCTGTCCACCGACAGCGCCTCACGAGAAAAATGCTGCTCCACGCGCGCAATCGCTGCCGTCGGCTCTGCCAGCGTACTGTTTATTTCACCACTCGCCGGGTAGGCCACCATCCGGTCACGGACCAGTTCGCCCAGCGACTGTCCTTTCAGACACAGCAGTTCCGCCACCAGCAGCCACGGGATCATTCCGCTGTCGCAATAGGCAAAATCGCGGAAATAGTGGTGCGCGCTCATTTCGCCACCATAAATGGCATCTTCATGGCGCATCCGCTCTTTGATAAACGCGTGCCCGGTTTTAGACATCACCGGTTTACCGCCTGCCGCCGTCACTACATCCACGGTGTTCCAGGACAGGCGTGGGTCGTGGATAATTTTCGCCCCCGGATTCTTCTCCAGAAACGCTTCCGCCAGCAGGCCGACAATGTAGTAGCCCTCAATGAACTGACCTTTTTCATCGAACAGGAAGCAGCGGTCAAAATCACCGTCGAAGGCAATCCCCATATCCGCGCCGTGTTCAATCACCGCGTTACGCGTGTCTGCCCGACACTCCGGCAGCAGAGGGTTGGGAATACCGTTGGGGAAGTTGCCATCCGGCGTGTTGTGAATTTTGATGAACTCGACCGGCACGCCCAGCGCCTTAAAACGGGCTTCAATAGCGTCAACCACCGGACCTGCCGCGCCGTTACCGGAATTGAGCACCAGCTTCATCGGTTTCAGGTTGGCGGGATTGATGTAACCCAGCAGGTGATCAATGTAGGCATCGCGGGTAGTAATGCGCTGGTAGCGGCCACGTTTTGTCTCATCAACCATCGGGAAGTCATTGGCTTCCGCCAGGCGCTGCACGTCGCGCAGACCGGTATCTCCGCTGATGGGCCGTGCCCCTTCCCGCACCAGCTTCATGCCGTTGTAATCCATCGGATTATGGCTGGCGGTCACTTCAATACCGCCGTCAATGCCCATGTGGAAAGTGGCAAAATAAATCTCTTCGGTGCCCGACATGCCAATATCCAGCACATCCACCCCTGCATCCTGCAGTCCTTTCGCCAGCGCCAGCTTTAGCGTCTCGCTGGTCAGGCGCACGTCACCGCCGAGGACAATCGTTTTTGGCTTCAGGAACTCGCCGTAAGCGCGGCCAATACGCCACGCGATATCTTCATTCAGCTCTTCGCCCAGCCTGCCGCGAATATCGTAGGCTTTGAAACAGGTTAATTTCGTCATGATTTACCCTTCTTCAGGCAACAGGAGGCCCTGACTCTTAATGAGCCTTTTAATGAGTGTTAAATGCATTTCCCGGCGCGCTTCGCTTATCGGGCCTACGGTGTTGTAGGCTGGATAAGCGCAGCGCATCCGGCATCAGGTACGCCCGTATCTGTCCGCAAACCGCACCACATCATCCTCATCGAGATAAGATCCGGAACGCACTTCAATCAGATCGAGCGGGATTTTCCCCGGGTTCTCCAGACAATGGGTCGCCCCCAGCGGAATATAGACAGACTCGTTTTCAGCGAGCAGTTTGATGTCATCATTGATTGTCACCTTCGCGGTCCCAGCCACCACAACCCAATGTTCAGCCCGGTGATGATGCATCTGCACGGACAATCCCTCACCGGGTTTAACGGTAATCCGCTTCACCTGGTAACGGTCTCCGGCATCAATAGAGTCGTACTTGCCCCATGGACGGTAAACTTCACGGTGAATATGGTGCTCATGACGTCCGTCAGCTTTAATTTGCTCCACCACTTTTTTGACGTCCTGCACCGCGTTGCGATCGGCGATCAGCACCGCATCTTTGGTCTGCACCACCACCAGATCCTTCACCCCGACGGTCGTCACCAGGCCAGACTCGGCATACACGTAGCTATTTTCCGTTTTATGGCTAATGACGTCACCATGATGCACATTACCTTCAGCGGTATGGGCGCTGATTTCCCACAGCGATGACCAGGAGCCTACATCGCTCCAGCCTGCGTTCATGGGCATCACCACCGCATCGGCCGTACGTTCCATTACCGCATAGTCCACAGACTCTTCCGGGCAGGCGAGAAACGCCTGTTCATCAACGCGGATAAAATCGAGATCGGGATCAACCGTACTCATGGCGTTTTCGCAGGCCTCAAGAATGTCGGAGCGATATTTTTTCAGTTCTTCCAGATAGCGCCCGGCCCGGAACAGAAACATGCCGCTGTTCAAGTAGTAGTCGCCGCTCGCCACGTAAGCCTGCGCGGTTTCCAGATTGGGCTTTTCAACAAACTGCGCCACCTCAAAAGCCACGGCGTCGGTATTGGTCGGCGAAACCTCGCCGCGACGTATATAGCCGTAGCCGGTCTCCGGCTGGTCCGGCACGATACCAAACGTCACCAGCTTACCCGCGCTGGCATACGGCATTGCATTGCGAACCGCCTCGCGAAATGCCTCTTCATCGGCAATCATGTGATCGGCCGCCAATACCAACAGCAGCGGATCTTCCCCCGGACTTTGACGTTTTGCCGCCAGCGCGGCCAGCGCTATCGCCGGTGCCGTGTTACGTCCGGCGGGTTCGAGAATAATATTCTCAGTCAGCTTGTGCAGTTGCCGTAGCTGTTCCGCCACAATGAAACGGTGTTGTTCATTACAGATAACCACCGGGCTTTCGCACTCCACACCGTTCAGACGACAAATCGTTGTCTGCAGCATGGTGAGATCGCCTTTCAGGCACAGAAACTGCTTTGGATATAGTACGCGGGACAGAGGCCATAAACGGCTACCCGAGCCACCGGCCATCACCACCGGAAAGAGTTTGTTTTGACTCATCATGTACCCCGAATATCTGCAATAAATTGGCTCAGCACGTTTTCTTTATCCAACGTGCGTTCGGCATACTCACGTGCCACCGTGTTAATCTTTGGCATGGTTAACGCCTGTTGAATCCCGCCAACCAGCGCACTCACTGATTCAGGCTCGACACACACCGCGATGCCTGGGTGAGCGTCACACAGCTGACCCAACTCGGTCTCAGGTTCGGCGGTAATCACCGCGTTACCACCAACGGCGAGGATATTGGTCAGTTTGGAGGGCAATACGGCATCCGCCGCACCGCGCTTTTGTACCACCAGATGACAGTCCGCCATCTTGAGCAGCGCAGGCAGCGCGTCATAAGATTGCAGCGGAAAGAACTTCACATTGTTCAGGCCGCGTTCGCTAGACATACTCTCCAACCGTGCTTTACCTCCGCCCTGCCCGACAATCACAAACAGCCAGGGCTGTTCGATCAACAGGGCCGCTGCGTCAATCACACTTTCCAGCCCTTGCTTTTCACCGATATTGCCTGAGTAGAGAATGATTTTTTTATCATCAGGCAAGCCCAGTTGCTGGCGCAACGCCAGAGCATCGGCATCGTTCACGTCACGAAAACGCGCTACTTCTGACCAGTTCGGAAAGAAAATGACCTTCTGTGCATCAACGCCCTTCTCCTGCGCTTTATTCATCATTGAGCGAGAAATGGTCGAAATATGATCCATATTCAACAGCCCACTGCGCTCAAAGGCGCTGGCCAGTTTTGCCACCGCGCCACGCTTGCCTTTGCCTGCCATGCCAAGCCCCAGCATGGCATCGACTTCGTAATCCTGAATATGCAGCAGCGTGCGCGCCCCGGACAGCTTCGCCAGCAGGCGCATGCCCGGCGTACAAAACAGCGTTGGCACTACCCCAATGATGCGATCCGGCTTCCAGCGGCGCTGCGCCAGCAGCGGGAAGAAACTGCTCAGGGCAAAACTGCCTAAATGCAGCAAGCGCTTGAGCGTAGAAGGCTGCTCAGGCACATACAGCGGACAACGCCAGACGATGGCATCGCCCTCTTCACGACGATAGCGCCAGGATGAATAGCGACCGTTGACCTTCCACTGCGGATAATAAGGCGGCGCAGTGATCACCCGTACGTCATGCCCCTGTTGCGCCATCCACTCCACCATTTCACCGGTGTATTTACCGATACCGGTCAACTCCGGCGAATAGTTGATGCCATACACAAGGATCTTCATAGCCCGGGTACTCCGGCCTGACTCTTCTCACAGAAGTAAGCCCGGCTGTTGTCGTGCACGTGGTCACTGGCCAGGATCTCTTCAATTGTCAGCCAGCGGTACGCGTCATGTTGAACGTCAGGCAGTTGCAGGTCGTTTTCCGACACCCGCAGACGAAATCCCAGCACGATGTAATGCGTTGAGAAATCTTCCCCGGAAAAGTTGTCGTCATAGAAGTGCTGCCAGACCCCGTAAAACTCTGCAGCGGACAGCGGTAAACGTAACCCCAGCTCAGCGTCAGTCAGCCGCTCAAAGGCCGCGCGCAGCGGTTCATCTTTTTGCACCCGACCGCCGGGCACGAACCAGTACCCCTGCGCCGGACGATTGAGGCGCTTGCCAAGCAGAAATTCGCCTTGGGCGTTTTCCACGATCAAATCGATGGAAATCAGCGGAGTTGAACGTACAACGGTGGCAAAATCCTCATGACGTAAAAACATGCTTACCCCCGGTAACGCTGCTGGTTTTCAAGGAACCACTGATATGTACTGGCAAGCCCCGCTTCCAGAGATATCTCGTGATACCAGCCCAACTGATGCAGACGCGTAACATCGAGCAATTTGCGCGGCGTGCCGTCCGGTTTGCTGGCGTCGAACACCACGCGCCCCTTGTAACCCACTACCTGCGCGAGGGTTTGGGCCAGTTCACGAATGGTGCAGTCCACACCGGTGCCCACGTTGATATGCGACAGCATTGGTTGGGTATATTCCTGCAACACTTCCTGAGCCAGCTCCATCACGTGGATACTGGCCGCCGCCATATCGTCGACATGCAGAAATTCACGCATTGGCGTCCCGCTTCCCCACACCACCACATCCGGCGTATTTTGCTCGCGAGCCTCATGAAAGCGGCGCAGCAGCGCCGGGATCACATGCGAATTACTCGGATGAAAGTTGTCATGCGGTCCGTACAGATTGGTCGGCATCACCGAGCGATAATCACGGCCATACTGTCGGTTATACGATTCGCACAGCTTGATACCGGCAATTTTGGCAATCGCATACGGCTCATTGGTCGGTTCAAGTGCCCCCTGCAACAGTTCACTTTCGGCGATTGGCTGGGTAGCTTGTTTGGGATAAATACAGGATGACCCGAGGAACAACAGTTTATTCACGTTATGCAGATGCGCTGCATGAATAATGTTGCTCTCAATCATCATATTTTCATAAATAAAATCAGCAGGATAAGTATTGTTCGCCACAATCCCCCCCACTTTTGCCGCCGCCAGATACACCTGGTCAATACGTTCAGCGGCAAAGAACGCCTGCACCGCACCGGCGTCCAGCAGATTAAGCTGGTCGCGGGTACGCAGCACCAGTTCTACGTTATCTCGCTGAGCCAGTTGTCTGACGATGGCGGCCCCCACCATCCCGCGATGGCCCGCCACAAAAATACGTTGTGTCTTCATCCTCAGTACTCCAGCGCGATGGCGACCTCGTAACCGTGCGACTTGAGCAGGGAATGTTTCTTCGCCGCATCAAGATCGTTGGCAACCATTTCCGAGATCATCTGGCGCAGCGTGATTTCCGGTTTCCAGCCCAGTTTTTCATGTGCTTTGGCCGGATCGCCCAGCAGCGTTTCCACCTCAGCCGGACGGAAGTAGCGCGGGTCAACGGCAATCATGACATCCCCGGGTTTCACACCCGGCGCATCGTGTCCGGTCACAGAAACCACGATGCCTTTCTCATTCACGCCCTCGCCTTCAAAGCGCAATTTAATCCCCAACTGAGCGGCCGCCATTTCCACGAACTGGCGCACGGAATACTGCACGCCGGTGGCAATCACGAAATCTTCCGGCTTATCCTGCTGCAGCATCATCCACTGCATCCTGACGTAATCTTTGGCATGCCCCCAGTCGCGCAGTGAATCCATGTTGCCCAGGTACAGGCAAGACTCCAGCCCCTGAGCGATGTTGGCGATCGCCCGGGTAATTTTGCGAGTGACAAAGGTTTCGCCGCGGCGCGGAGATTCGTGGTTGAACAGAATGCCGTTACAGGCATACATCCCGTAAGACTCGCGGTAGTTGACGGTGATCCAGTAGGCGTACAGCTTGGCAACAGCATACGGTGAACGCGGATAGAACGGCGTGCTCTCTTTCTGTGGAATTTCCTGTACCAGACCATACAGTTCAGAGGTGGACGCCTGATAAAAACGGGTCTTTTTCTCCAGACCAAGGAAGCGGATCGCCTCCAGCAAACGCAAGGTGCCGATCGCATCAACGTCTGCGGTGTATTCCGGTGAATCAAACGACACCGCAACGTGGCTCATGGCGCCCAGGTTATAGACTTCATCCGGTTGGACTTCCTGTAAAATACGGGTCAGGTTGGAGGAGTCGGTCAAATCGCCATAGTGCAGATGAAATTTGGGATTGCCTGAATGCGGATCCTGGTAGATGTGGTCCACACGTTCGGTGTTGAATGATGAAGCGCGACGCTTAATACCGTGTACTTCGTACCCTTTTTCCAGCAGGAGTTCTGCCAGGTAAGAACCATCCTGCCCGGTTACGCCAGTAATGAGAGCGACTTTTGACATGTTATAACCTCTTCAGTGATCCCCTCAGGGAGTAACTTTCTCGACGCGTTCGCGCGTGACTACTGCGGGATTTCCCCGACAAACAACATTTGCTGGCAGCGATTTAAATACGCTGCTTCGTGCTCCAACGACGGTGCCATCACCAATCGTCACGCCAGGCGCGACAAAGACATCTGTCGCCAACCAGCATTTAGCGCCAACCACAATCGGCGTGGCGTTAATATCAAAATGTTGACTGGCATAATCATGACTCCCGGTGCATAAATAACTTTTTTGCGAAATAACCGCATGGGCGCCAATCGTAATATCACCTAACGTATATAAAACCGCGTCGTCACCCACCCAGGCATAATCTCCCAGGGTTAATTTCCACGGATAAGTAATTTTTACTGAAGGCCGAATGACTACGTTTTTTCCTATTTTTGCACCAAACATTCGTAATAAAAACGCACGCCAGCGATACATGACCTGCGGTGACCAGCGAAATAATGTTGCTTGCACCGCCCACCATAATTGCACTTTAATAGCACCACCGCCGCGAAAACCTCCAGGCACTTTAAATCCGCTTAAGTCCTGCATAATATGCCCTTACATTTTCCCATATAAGGTTTTTGTTTTAGCGGTTGTGCGCAGACGTAAATATTCTGACAAACCGGTCCAAAAACCTGGCATGTGTAATATCTGGCGCTGTACTTTTTTGGCATCCCGACACAATTCCAGATTATTCGTCGTTGACACTCCGCCCATAGAAAACTCCGATACCAACCCGTTCAACTTTTTAAAAGCGTAACCGGACTTGTATAATTGGGCTGCCAACGCGTAATCAGACGATATTTTATATTGCAAATCATAATGCCAGACATTCAGTCCTGAGAGCGGAAAGAATATCGCCTGATGACTGGCGGGCAGGCTGTGATAAATATACCAACCCGGTTTTGCCCGGCGCTTAATTTTGTTGCCATTGCCGAAATCCAGCAACGCATCGCCAATGACCATGGTTTGGTCGCTCTGCATTTTTAGCTGGCGGATAAAATGTGCCGCGTCCGCATGCAAAATATCCCCGGAGTTGAGGAACAGCGCGAACCGCCCGCGCGCCATCGCGATGCCTTTGTTCATCGCATCATAGATGCCGTTATCCGGCTCGCTGACAAACCGTAACCGGTGTTCCCCACTGAGCCCTTCAAGAAACGCCGACGTACCATCCGAGGAGCCGCCATCAACAACAATCCACTCAAAACTGATATCACCCGCTTGCGCCAGATGTGCCAGCGATGCGTGAGTTTTGACGATCCCTTCCAGATTGCGAAAGGCGACGGTAATGATACTGAGCAGCATGTGAGTTACCTCGCGATATTCAGCGCCTTGCGCAATATAAACGGACACACAATTAAAAATGCGTATTCCGGACTAAATACTGAACCTGTAAAAAACAGTGACAACGGTGTAAAAAGATAAAGCTGCACCCGATAATTCTGATTATCGCCAAACGCATTGATCATCATTTTCATGACCTTCCCCATGTACCATAGGGCTAATATCACCGCGAACCATGAAAAATAAATAATCAGCAGATACAAACCATTGTCTATTGTTTTACCGACATCTGCACCGTTAAAAATTCCGAATGACGCGACGTATTCATAAAGTGAGCCAAATCTCACTACGCCATCAACGTTCAGTAACGAATAACCGACCATCACTAATGGCCCTACGATACGATAATACGATGACGAACCTTCAGTTCCTAAATCACCAAGCCGCGTTGCGATGTACGGAAAAGCAAATATCACCCCAACTAAAAACACGCTTAATGAGATTATCGCCAGCGGTAGCTTCTTTTTTATCGCATCCTTATTCAGGTACTGGAACGCCCACTCCAGGAGATAAAACAAAATAAACGTCATTACCCCTGAAAACGATCCTGATAATATTATCCCTGCCAGAATCATAGCATCGGACTTAGGTGTTTTGATACCAAACTGTTTGATGCTGAGCCAAATTGAGATTAACGCCAGAGCGAAGAATGCCGGTTCGAAATAGAGCGCAGTAGTACGTTTCCCACCAAACTTAATAAAGTTCAGAACATAGCTGTTACTGTAAATAAGATATTTCGAAATAACTTCCATTAAACTGCTGCCGCCGCTGAGAATTATCTGTGCCATTTCAACCGCAGCTAACCCCACCACCAGTCCCACCACCAGCCAGAAAAAACGCAAAATCTTAATGTAGTTATGCGGTGAAATGGTTTTGAAGCGAATACTCCACACCATGCCAATGATCACCACGGTATAAACAAACAGCATCGCTGACGTTACGTACTTACTGGCATCCAGTGATTGACCGAACAGGTAGTTAAACGCCGTCAGCCCGCCCCCTACCCCCTGCGCGATCATTAATTTTTTGATATTGATGCGCTCGACAAACAGCAACAGCAGAACGGGTAAGAAGGTGACGATAGTTATCGGGAAGCTCTCGCCAAGCTGGGCGAGTTTGACGTTAACCAGCAGATAAAGCAGCGGTAGCACCAGATAGCTACAGATTCTGATAGAACGAGACATATTCCTCCAGCATCTGTTGCCCACTGTATGCCACCCGACTGCGCTGACTGAACGCGGTAAGGGACGTGTCAAATACCGCCTGCGCAATGTCTGATTTTTTCAGCTGCACCAGCTGCAATACGTCCGCTTCGCTGAACGTTTTACCGCCTGATTTAGCCAGCACTTCCTGCGCGGCATCGCTGTGCGTGGCAATTACCGGTACGCCAATGGAAAGCGCTTCACACAAAATCAGCGGGTAGTTATCGACACGGGAGCTGAACACCAGTCCATCCATCTGGTTAAGCGCACTCATCAACGTGCGCTTATCGCTCTCAAAACCGTGGTTGATGACGTTATCTCCCGCAAATGGCGAAAATTTGCCGAAGGTATGCAGCTCAATTTTGTCCCCAAGCGCGCTAATCGCTCGCACCAGTTGTTGACTGGTTTTGCCGTCATAGCGCAGGTCATGAGCCACCACGGCAATTTTCGGCCGACCGCTCTCCGCAGGCATCGCGGGTAGTTCGGCAAGAATGGCTTCGGTTGCCACATCAATGCCATTATTGATAACGCGGCAGCGTCCCACGCCATACAGGCTGTTGAATGCGTCGGCCACATGTTGACTGGGCGAGATAAACTGGCAGCCCAGCGCCAGCATGGCACGGAACATCTGCCGCTTACCGGGCAACTGCTGATGGGCTTTATCGACTTTTACCGGCGGATAGTTGCTGAGCGTTGGGCATTTCTGACAGCCCGTTCTCCAGCCTTCGCAGCCATCGGTAAAGGCACAGCGCCCGGTCACGCTCCAGTGATCGTGCAGGGTCCAGACGAAGGTGATATCCGGTTTATGCGCCTTCACTTTTTGGCAAAAGGTCACCACCTCTTCCAGGTTCAACCAGTAGCTGTGCAACACATGAAAATGCAGTACCAGCGGGCCGCAGGTGCGGGTAACCGTGCGATATAGCTTGTCGAGATTGCCGAACATGTCGCGATTTGCAAAACGAAACAGCGCAATGTTAGCCGCCGACGTCAGGCGCGGCGTATATTTGATAACCTGTGGGTATTTCGCATGACTGGCGCTTTTTTTACCGCCTTTGCCATAGCCATAGACAAACCGTGACGACAGCCCTTTTTCCAGCGCGCGAAGATGCAAATCTAACGCCACACCTGCCGCCCCACCTTCTGCGAGTCGCACATTAAACTGTAATATCTTCATTTTATTACCTTCACCCGTGCCTTCTCGCCCACGACCAGCGTATTGTCCGGAACGCTATCCACCACGACGCTCCCCGCGCCAATCGTCACGTTATCGCCAATAGCAACGTCGCCGAGCAGAGTGACATTGGCCCCCAACTCAACGCCGTTACCGATGACCGGACAGGATGGATCGTTGGCGCCAAGATTGCCGATAGTGACGCCGTGGCGTAGGGTAAAATCATCCCCCGCTACCACGTGTTTATTGATAACCACCCCATAGCCATGATGGATGGTGAAACGACGACCAATTGATGCAGCAGCCTGAATTTCATAGCCAAACAGGCATTCGGTGATAAGGCGATACATCACCAGCACCGGGGCAGCCCACAGGTTGTTTATGATATTTTTTTTACGCCAGACGGAGCAAAAATGGGCAATCCGATAGGCCGCCACCATGCAGCAGGGGCGCAGACTCCAGCCGTTCGCGCGTAAATCTTCCAGCATAATTAGCGTCCTCGCAGTCCGTCGGCCAGACGCTTACTGTTACGAACAGAAAGCAGCGTCAGCAGCGTGCGCCAGTTCATCCGTTTGTTGCGGATCTGATAGAGGGTAAACAGCTGATATTTCTTGCTGGCCCGGTCAAATTTGCCTTTGTGCTTGCGGTAAAACTGAAAGTAACCGGAGAATTTATTCGGCGATGAGGTAATACGCATCTCGCCGTGATTCACATGCAGGATCTGCGTCGCCTCTTTGACCTTCCACGGTTTGCCATACGCCACCACCATGCGCAGGAAGATGTCGTAATCCTGCGCCGCTTTCAGCGTGGTATCGAACAGGCATGCTTTAAACCGCCATGCCCAGGTAAATACCTGATTACCAATGATGTTGCGTTTATAAAACCTGCGGCGTGAATATACGGACTTCGGATAGAGCGGCAGACTGGTCGGCTGCGAATACACTTCGCCCTCACAGACATAGTCATTGGCATACAGAAACGCCCGTGTGACCAGTTGATGCCGATACTGCAGGAACACGCTCAGGCGGTTCGGTGTCCATTCATCATCATCATCAATCCCCGTAATGTATTGCCCGTTGGCCTGCATAATGGCCTGATTACGCACCGCGCAGGCCCCGGAGTTGGTGGAATTATGCGTATACGACACACGCGGATCGTTGAGTTCCTCAACAAACTGCTGCAACTGCTCATATGATGAAGAGCAATCATCCACAATGATCATCTCCCAGTGAGGGTAGTCCTGGCGCAACACCGATTTAATCGCCCGAATGGCCAGCTGCTGGCGGTTCCAGGTTGGCATATAAATTGAAATTAGCGGGTTTTCTGTCGTCATTTTCGTTTCCGGATAGATACGCTTTTGTAGGCCGGATAAGGCGTTTTCGCCGCATCCGGCAGGGTTGGTGATTTATTTCGCATCCGACGTATATTCGTATTCGTAGTAGCCGTAATCCTGATACCCGCTGGCTCGGCGGAATATCGAGTTGAGGATCACCCCTTTCACCTGGATGCCATTTTGCTCGAAGCGACTCAGGCTGGTTTCCACCTCTTTCAGCGTGTTGACCGCATAACGCGCCACCATCAGCGTGGTGCCGACATGACGGCCAACAATCGCCGCGTCGGTCACCGCCAGAATTGGTGGGGTGTCAATCAGCACCAGGTCATAGTGCGAGCTGGCCCAGGCAATCAGTTCGCCGAAACGCTCGCTCATCAACAGCTCGGAAGGATTGGGAGGGACTTGACCGCGAGGGATCAGATCAAAATGCGGAATCGATGTCGGTTTGGCGCTGGATGAGATATCCCCCTTACCAATCAGGATCTCAGACAGGCCGTTGACGTTATTGGTCCCCAGCAGTTCGTGGGTATAGCCTTTGCGCATATCGCAGTCGATCAACAGCACGCGTTTGTTGGTCTGGCTGATGACTGCCGCCAGGTTGGCGCAGACAAACGTTTTACCAATCGACGGGCTGACGCCGGTCAGCATCAATACGTTGTTACGCGCCTGCATCATGGCAAAGTGCAGACTGGTACGCAGGCTGCGGACCGCTTCTATGGCGAGATCCGTTGGATTCCCCACGGCCAACAGCTGGCTTTGCTTGTAGCGTTTCACACCTTTAATGGTCTGAACGTTATCACGCGCTTTTTGCCATTCAGACAACGGAATACTGGCATACACGCTGATACCATGCTCTTCCAGCGCCTGGGGGCTTTCAATACCGCGATTAAACAGAGAACGCAGCAGTACGCCCACCACAGAAAGCATCAAACCAAGAATGATACTGCCGAGAATAATCAGCGCCGTTTTCGGCTTCAGCACGCCAGGCTGGGCAATCGCGGGATCGACAATGCGCACATCGCCAACCGTACTGGCCTCGGTAATCTTCAGTTCCTGTTGCTTGTTCAGCAACTGCATATAGACCTGCTGACCGGACTCCACATCACGCGTCAGACGAACAATTTCCTGCTGCGTTTTAGGCATCGCCGTTACGCGCCCGTTCAGCTTACTTTTCTCATCTTCCAGCGCCTGGCGTTTTTCCAGCAGCGTGCGGTACGCCGGATGCGCTTTGGTGAACAGCTTGGAAATCTCCGCTTCTTTAAAGGTCAGTTCATTCAGCTGCGCATCGATATTCACCATCGAATCTAGCACCGCTTTGGCTTCCAGCGGCAAATCCACGGAGTCTTTATCCTGACGAAAGGCGTTCAGCTTGTTTTCAGCAACGTCAAGCCGGTTACGTACCTCAGGCAGTTGCTTTGCCAGAAACGCCAGACTTTTGGCGGCCTCTTCGGATTTACGTTCCACGTTTTGTTGCAGATAGTTGCGGGTAATACTGTCGAGGATCTGGCGGATTTGCTCGCGGTCTTCGCCGGTAAACGTCAGGCTCAATACGCCGGTGTCTTTGCCCGTTTCCGTCACCATCAGGTTATTTTGCAGGGTGTTTATCATGCCCAGCGTGGAGAATTTGCTGACGGTAAATTGGCTCTCCGGGCTGGCATGAATCGCCTCAACCAGCATCGTCACGCCATCATGTTCCAACACCTTGCCGACTTGCCCCCGGGCGCTAAAACCCCCGTCACTCACCAGTTGATAGCTTTTGTCATTCAGCACATTGAGCGTGAAGGTCTGTTCATTCATTGCCTTTGGCAACGTGAAGGTGGTCACATTAACCGTTTCGTTCTGGCGGCCCATCAGCCGGTCCCAGCCCGCGCCAAAAATAGGGAATGTATCTTTGGTAACGGCGATATCGAGGTTAAGATCGTCTACCGTTTTCCCTAATACCAGACGCGACTGGATGAGCTGAATTTCCGCTTCCGAGGCCGGAGGTTTGTTCGACAACGCCGAGCCAATATCCTGCACCAGTGAATTTCCGGTATTTTGCTCAATTTGCACCAGCGCGTCCGCACTGTAGATGGGTGTGGCGAACAGTGTGTAGACCGCGGCACACAATGCAAAAGCCGTGGTAATGCCTAATACCCACCAGCGGGCTTCCACCACCGTTGCAACCAGACGACCAATATCGATTTCATCATTGCCGGTTACCGGCGCAGCAGACTGTTTAACTTTTTCTGTCATTGTTTTCCCTGCTCTGCGTTCAGTGCCTGAGCCCATTGGCGGGCAGACCGTTCAAGTAATGCGTACACCGCGTCAAACGCATCACGGCTTTTACGATACGGATCGGGAATTTCGCGCTCGCTGTCCCAGTGCCCAAAAAGCATCACTTTGCCGCGCATCTCCGGCACCATTTCACACAGGGCAGAGATATGGCGCTTCTCCATGGTCAGGATCAGGTCATACTCCCGGCACATGCGTCCCGAGATCTGCCGGGCACAATGATTATCCAGTGACAGGTTGTGCGCCTGCGCCACGCTAATAGCACACGGATCCGCGCCTTTCCCCACCAGCGCCCCAAGACCGGCTGAAGAGACCGTTAACGCCGGATGAAATTGCCTTAATAAGCGCTCTGCCGTCGGGGAACGACAAATGTTCCCCACACAGACAACTAAGATTTTGTTAAACATGATGATTACCAGTTGTGAAGGTCGCTGGCCGTGTCCGTCATATAGCGAACACCGCTAATAGTCGGCAGCAACTGATTGATCAAACGGTTCCAGCGAGCAACCGGCGCGGTAGTGACGTACACCACATCGTATGGCTGGAGTCGGAATGATGTTGCCATCACCAGCGACGTCGCATCGGACATATCAAGCTGATAGATATTGGCGATCTTGCCGTTGTTCCCGCCCTCACCTTTCAATGGTCGAATAACGAAAATGCCGCTGGCATTGGAGGTGGTCAGGTCAATACCTTCGGCATTGCCCAGCGCTTCGGTAAGCGTCATGCCGCTGAAGTCCATTTTGAGGGTGCTCTGTTTTTTCACTTCCCCCATTACGAAGACTTTCAGATCGTCATTACGCGGAACAAACAGAATGTCGCCAGGATAGAGCAGACGGTTCTGGCTCAGGTCGCCATTTTGCATCAGCGCTTGCAGTGAAATGCGTTGCTCCTGCCCTTTATGAGTCAGCACAACGTTGCGCCAGTCTGCTGCCTCGGTGAGACCGCCAGCGGCGTTAATGGCATCGAGAACGGTAAGCGGCACGTTGGTGATGGCCTGCTGGCCGGATTTGTTCACCTGCCCGGAGACATAGGCCTTCTGCGAGCGGAAAGCGGCGATATTAACGTCCACCTGCGGGTCAGCAATGTACTTCGCTAAGCGCCCGGTAATATCACTACGAATCTCTGCCAACGTTTTTCCCACCACGCTGACTTTGCCGATGTAGGGGTAAAACATGGTGCCATCAGGCTGCACCCAGTTGCCGGTATCGCTTGAGCTACGGTACTGCCCAGCTGGCGTGGTGAGTTCAGGATGGTCCCAGACGGTCACATTCAGGACATCCCCCGGGCCGACCCGGTACTGATATCCGGAAATCTCCTGGTCCAGCGACATATTTGGCTGGGCAACATTTGGTCGAGGACGTAATTGTTCGACCAGCCGTGGCGTGAGTGGATAAACATTCACCATGCGATCGATATCAAAATCAGCGTCCTGCTGTTTAATCACATCTTTGCCCATCGTAGACATATTGCTGCCCGGAAGCACGGTACAACCGTTTATCAAGATCACCGATACCAATACTGGCATCAATTTAAGTTTGGATTTCATCATTGATTATTTATCACTTTGGCAGAGTATTTATCACATGCAATCTAAATAGCGACTTCGCCTGTACGTATTTACCTTGCCGTTAATTGAAATGGAATTTAACTGGCATCAGTCCTAAAAAAAATGAATTCATCTGCGGTCTCTTGACAGAATAATTTAGGCTTGTTTCAGGCGACCAGACACGCTACCGCCCCTGGCTTCACTAGCTACCAATGCACTGATTAATTTAAATTTTTATCCTCTCCTTTATTTTCATCACATTTACAGCATTAACGCATCGGGAATGGCGCCACTGATTGATGAGGAAATATTTATCTTTTGATTATTACCGCAAGAATTGTTGCAGCTATGCGAATATCAGGCAAGATAACAAACCGCCGATACCTGGCTTTTAAGATTAATATTAAGCGTCGGATTTATATATTTTTAGGATTTTATTGATATTGACAATATTGATATAGAAATACTCCACCTGCGATATTTCCTAAATATATTTAGATTAATAAAATCATTTCCTGTAGTTACATTAAGGCTATTATCCTGCATCAGTTCTGATATAACCGACTGAGAAATCCCTTCTCGCCATTGCATTTTTCGCCAGTTTTACCCATGATCGAATTGTGACAATTGTCATACAACTATGGGTATAGCATTTACTATGGAATGGATTGCCGATCCGTCAATCTGGGCCGGGCTGGTCACGTTAATCGTGATCGAACTTGTTCTTGGCATTGATAATCTTGTTTTTATTGCCATCCTCGCGGAGAAACTACCTCCTGCCCAGCGGGATAAGGCGCGTATTACCGGGCTACTGCTGGCGATGGTTATGCGCCTGCTGCTGCTGGCATCAATATCCTGGCTGGTAACGCTGACCACGCCGCTGTTCAGCATTCGCGATCTCAGCTTCAGCGCCCGCGATCTGATCATGCTGTTCGGTGGTTTCTTCCTGCTGTTTAAAGCCACTATGGAGCTCAACGAACGGCTGGAAGGGAAAGACAGCGATAACCCCACCCAGCGTAAAGGCGCTAAGTTCTGGGGTGTGGTCGCGCAGATCGTGGTGCTGGACGCCATCTTCTCTCTGGATTCCGTCATTACCGCTGTTGGCATGGTCGATCACCTGGCGGTGATGATGGCGGCAGTCATTATTGCCATCAGCCTGATGTTGCTGGCCAGCAAGTCGCTGACGCGCTTTGTTAACAGCCATCCAACTATTGTTATTCTGTGTCTGAGCTTCCTGCTGATGATTGGTTTCAGTCTGGTGGCCGAAGGGTTTGGTTTCCATATCCCGAAAGGTTACCTGTACGCGGCCATCGGCTTCTCGGTCATGATCGAAGCATTGAACCAGTTGGCTATCTTTAACCGTCGTCGCTTCCTCTCAGCCAACCATACTCTGCGCCAGCGCACCGCCGAGGCGGTAATGCGGCTGCTGAGCGGGCAAAAGGAAGATGCCGAACTGGATGCCGAAACCGCGGCGATGCTGGCGGATCATCATGAAGGTCAGATTTTTGCGCCTCAGGAGCGGCGGATGATTGAACGTGTGCTGAACTTCAATCAGCGTACCGTCAGCAGTATCATGACCTCGCGCCACGATATTGAACATATCGACCTCAATGCGCCCGAAGCAGAAATCCGCGCCTTACTGGAAAAAAACCAGCATACGCGTCTGGTGGTCACTGGCGAAGACGAGCAGGAGGAACTGCTGGGCGTGGTGCATGTCATCGATTTGCTGCAACAGTCTCTGCGCGGCGAACCGCTCGACCTGCGTGTATTGATTCGCCAGCCGCTGGTGTTCCCGGAGACCTTGCCGCTGCTTCCGGCGCTTGAGCAGTTCCGTAATGCCCGCACGCACTTCGCGTTTGTAGCCGATGAATTTGGTTCCGTCGAAGGGATTGTGACGCTGAGTGATGTGATGGAAACCATCGCCGGCAATCTGCCAAACGAGGTAGAGGAAATCGACGCCCGCCATGATATTCAGAAAAACGCCGATGGTTCGTGGACCGCTAACGGACATATGCCACTGGAAGACCTGGTGCAGTACGTGCCTATCCCGTTAGACGATAAGCGTGAGTATCACACCATTGCCGGACTGTTAATGGAGTATTTGCAGCGTATCCCAAAAACCGGGGAGGAAGTTCAGGTTGGCGACTACCGACTGAAAACCCTGCAGGTGGAAAATCATCGCGTGCAAAAGGTCCAGCTGATACCGCTACACGGTGAAGAAGAGATGGATTACGAGGTGTAAGTCACGGGCCGGATGGGGCATTAGCCACCATCCGGCAATATGAATCAGAGCTTATCCAGCAACTTTTTAACATCTTTGCCGTTGCGGGAATCTTTATTGCGATCTGCCCAGTCATTCAGACGACGTTTTGCTTCATCCTGCAGATGCTTACGCAAAAGCTGATCAACTTGCAGACTGTAGTTCAGTGATTGCCACTGGCCATAGACCCTGAGAGGAACCGGGGTGGCCTTCAGGAAACTAATTAACTTACTTTCGCCATCCCAACCGCCCAGCACGCGAATGTTAAACAGCGTGTCGCAATTCTGCTTCACCAGATCTAACGTTCCTTTGCCGGTTAGCGCCAACATCGCGGACTCGCCTGCCATGTTATCCAGCGTCACCTCTCCGTTATCCAGCGTCATATCGGTTACAAAATGATCCAACCGGGTCACGTTATCGAGGTTTTGATGAGATTTAACATCCCCACCGCTGCGTTCTACAGCCTGTTGAATCATCTGCTGGAAGTTCATCCCTTCCATTCGCGTATCGTTCATTTCGACATGGGCCTGCCCTTGCCAGCTATGGCGAAACGCCTGGGCATCAATATCTGAGCCGGAAAAATCTCCCGCCAGCGACAGCTTGCCGGTGAGTGCGATGGGGTAATCAAAGGCCTTCAGAATCGTGCCAATTTCCACACCTTCCAGGCGCGGATGAAAGACCGCTCGCGGTTCTCCCTTTCTGGCATCCAGCGTGCCGGGCAGTGAGATCAGCCCGCCATCACTTTTTCCCTGCAACTGCGCAATGTTCAGTAAGCCGAACTGGTTGTCTATTTTTGCCGAAACATTCTCAAACGCCATTTTCCGCCACAGCACTTTGTCAGCCTGCAAAGCGATGTCTGCCGAAAAACCCTTGAGTCCCTGATACGAAACGGCATCAACCTGGGAAGCAATGACGGGGCGCGCCAGCGTTGACTGACTCTGACCTTGCTGAACGTCACCTTTTGCTGTCGCCGCTGCGTCATGCTGTACGAGCAGGTTATCCAGATTGAGCTGACCAAATTTCAGGTCGACGGCCCATTCCGGTTTTTCCAACAAGGATACGTGCGCTTGCCCGGAGAACGAAGAGTCATTGGCGGTCAAATTTATCTGGCTAAACGAAAGCTGTTTTTTCTCTTCCAGCCATTGCGCCTGAAGATGTCCCTGACCGTTGATCCCCTGCGGCGGCAAATCGGCCCCCTGCAATTGCCAGCTTAACTGCTCGATATTCGCAGATAAGTTGTGCGGATAATCGGAGGCATCGACCGTACCGTTAAAGGATAATGCGAGATCGCGCTGATCGCGGTTCACACGCCCGGAAAAATCAAACGTGCCGCGGTGCTGGCTATCTTGTTCCATCTCCAGACGAATATCACGAACGGTAACTTGTTCATCGTCTTCATGCTGGAATACCAGAACACTGTCGGCAACGCGCAAACGGGCGATATCAAACGACCATCCTTTGTCTTCCGCCAGATCGGGCAACATATTGTCTTTTGGGGCAACGGGCGCATCTTTACCGCGCACCGCCTCAGTTTGCGGGGTCAGTTGAATCACTGCGCCTTTGAGCATCACCTGCTTCACGCTGAGCTGGTGGCTCAACAGCGGCCACAACGCGACGTCGAGACGCATATTGTCGGCACGAACCAGAGGCTCGCTGGCGCCTTCAGCTGTTAACACCACTCGCCCTGAGAGGATACTCAGTTGCGGCCATACGTGCCAACGCAGGGGGCCATCCAACTGCAGCTGATACCCGCTACGTGCGGCAACCTGCTTGACCATATACGCGCGGAAATCATTCGGATTCACCAACAGTACTAACGCAGAAAAGCCGGCCACCAGCACGACCAGAAGAATCATCAGCGTCGTCAGAAATCGTCTCATGCTATCCCCAATGGACTGATAAACACTCAGTCTTTATCGATCCGGCTGGCAACGGCGCCCTGCTGGTCGCGATACTTCGCATCCTGACGACGGTTGTATGGTCGCGCTGCCGGACCGGAAAGCGGTTCGAAACTTAACGCGCCAATCGGCATGCCCGGACGCAGAGCCAGGGGTAATTTTCCGGAGTTGTAAAACTCCAGTACGATACAGCCAGACCAGCCCGGATCGATACGGTGTGCGGTGACGTGTACCATCAGTCCCAGACGCGCCAGAGATGAACGGCCATCTAACCAACCGACGAGATCGGAAGGCAGCGTCACGGATTCGAACGTTACTGCCAGCGCAAGCTCACCCGGATGCAAGAAGAATGCCTCGCCGTCCTTGAGGACGATTTCATCACTCATCACGCGATCCAGCGCGGCGCTGACTTCATCTTTCGGTCCGCTCAAATCGATATACGCCGCCGTATGACCGCGGAACGTACGGAATTTGTTGCCAAGACGCACATCTACCGTGGCGCCATTGATTCGCTCGACAGGAGGGCGTGGAGTGATCGACAGGCGACCTTCATCCAACCAGGCTTCAATATCTCGGTCACATAAACGCATGGCACTTTCTCCTTTCGTGCTTCAAACCCTTAATGCCAGGTGCGTTAAGGGTGAACCAGGTTATCACTGAACGGTACACAATTCGCTGAACTTATTCAAAGAACTGACTGATTTTAGCCTTCAGAATATCGATAGCGATGCGGTTTTTACCCCCGCGCGGCACAATGATGTCGGCGTATTGCTTTGAAGGCTCAATAAATTGCAGGAACATTGGACGGACGGTTTTCTGGTATTGCGCCATCACCGAATCCATTGAACGACCACGTTCATTCACATCCCGCTTGATACGGCGCATCAGACAAATATCCAGCGGCGTATCAACAAAAATAGAAAAGTTCATCTCATCGCGCAAACGCGCATCCGTCAGCAGCAAAATGCCTTCCAGGATAATGACTTTCTTCGGTTCGATATGAATAGTGTCTTGCGTACGCGTGTGCTCAACGTAGCTGTATACCGGCAGCTCAATGGCAGAGCCGCGTTTCAGCGTTTGCAGATGTTGAAACAGCAGGCTGTGGTCCATCGCGTTCGGATGGTCGTAGTTGGTTTTTACGCGTTCTTCCATCGACAGATGGCTTTGATCTTTGTAATAGCTGTCTTCGGGAATAACGCCAATATGTTCGTCACCGACTTGTTCACGCAATTCGCGATAAAGAGTACTGGCAATAAGGCTCTTGCCGGAAGCCGATGCGCCGGCAATGCCGATAATGACGCACTGATGGGACTGATCAGTCATAAATTTAGCGACCTGATTAACCTGGATGTAAGGAAGGGCGGCGTCGAAACGCCAAACGCGGCAATTATAGGGATTTCAGCGGCGCGATGCCACCCCAGGCTGCACCAATGCTGTCCCTGTCGCAAATTAAAATGGTCAGATTTAGAACAGCCGCTATATTTATTCACCTGCCTTAGGAATTAATAGCTTGGGAGTGTTAATTTATGAGCAGCTGGCGTATAAATTGTAAATTGTTTGTACTAGCATAATCCCAGATTAAATGTGATGCGTCCGGCATCTCTGCTGGGCGACAACGGCTATTTGGGTAGAGTGGTAATGAGTAAACAATCCCAACATGTTTTAGTTACCTTACCCCATCCTCTACTGCGCCTGGCCAGTTTAGGTCTGGTGGCTTTCATCTTTACGTTGTTTTCGCTGGAACTATCACGTTACGGCGCACAGCTTGCCCCTCTGTGGTTTCCAACCTCTATCATGATGGTGGCTTTTTACCGTCACGCGGGAAAGATGTGGCCTGGGATCGCGCTGGCTTGCTCATTCGGTAGCATCGGCGCCTCTTTACTTTTTTTCCCCGGACAGTCGCTTAATTTCTCCTATACGGTCATTAACATTATTGAGGCTGTTGTTGGCGCAATGTTATTGCGTAAACTGCTGCCCTGGTACAATCCCTTACAAAATTTGAATGACTGGGCGCGCCTGGCATTTGGTAGCGCGGTTGTTCCGCCACTGTTGGGCGGCATTTTGATGTGGTTGTTGCTGCCGAAGGACACGTCGTTAAATACCTTTCTCATTTGGGTACTGTCAGAATCCATTGGCGCACTGGCGTTGGTGCCGTTAGGTTTACTGTTTAAACCACATTACCTGTTGCGCCATCGCGACCCGCGATTATTGCTTGAGACCCTGATTACCCTGCTGGTGACCTTAACGCTCAGTTGGCTGTCCATGATGTACATTCCATGGCCATTTACCTGCGTTATTGTCCTGCTGATGTGGAGCGCTGTCCGTCTGCCGCGTATGGAGGCGTTTTTAATATTCCTCAGCACCGTGATGATGGTTTCGCTGATGCTGGCTGCCGACCCTTCGCTGCTTTACACCCCGAAACCGAACATGATGACGGACATCCCCTGGTTGCCGTTTTTGATGATCCTGTTGCCCGCCAATATGATGACCATGGTGATGTACGCGTTTCGAGCCGAACGCAAGCACATTTCAGAAAGCGAGTCACGCTTTCGCAACGCCATGGAATATTCCGCGATTGGCATGGCGTTAGTCGGTACCGAGGGGCAATGGTTACAGGCCAATAAAGCCTTATGTCAGTTTCTGGGCTATAGCCAGGAGGAGTTACGTTCACTGACCTTCCAGCAATTAACCTGGCCGGAAGATTTGAACAACGACATTGAACAGCTGAACATGCTGGCACGCGGAGAGATTAATAGCTATTCCATGGAAAAACGCTATTACACCCGTTCGGGCGACGTCGTCTGGGCGTTGCTGGCCGTTTCGTTGGTGCGTCATAGCGACAATACCCCACTCTATTTTATCGCGCAGGTTGAGGACATTAACGACCTGAAGCATACCGAGTGGATTAACAAACGGTTGATGGAGCGCATTACCCTCGCCAATGAAGCCGGGGGGATTGGGATCTGGGAATGGGAACTCCAGCCTGACGTGATCAGTTGGGATAAACGGATGTTCGATCTCTACGAAGTTCCTGCGCATATCAAGCCCAGTTGGCAAGTCTGGTATGAGTGCGTGGTACCCGAAGATCGTGAGTACGCCGAAAATGTAATTCGTGATTCACTGGCCGCACGGGCTCCGTTTAAGCTTGAGTTTCGTATCGCGGTAAAAGATGGCATACGCCATATCCGCTCGTTGGCCAACCGGGTACTGAATAAAGACGGTGAAGTTGAACGCTTACTTGGTATCAATATGGATATGACCGAAGTCAAGCAGCTTAACGAAGCGCTGTATCAGGAAAAAGAGCGCCTTCACATTACGCTGGATTCAATCGGCGAAGCGGTGATTTGTATTGATGTCGAGATGAACGTGACCTTTATGAATCCGGTCGCTGAGAAAATGAGCGGCTGGCAGCAGGACAGTGCCATCGGCATTCCGCTATTGACGGTACTACATATTACTTTTGGCGAGAACGGTCCGCTGATGGAAAATATCTACAGTGCTGACATGTCGCGTACGGCAATCGAACAGGAAGTGGTCCTGCATTGTCGTAACGGCAACAGTTATGACATTCAGTACAGCATCACGCCCCTCAGCACCCTCGATGGCGGCAGCATTGGCTCGGTGTTGGTTATTCAGGACGTCACAGAGTCGCGGAAGATGCTCCGCCAGCTTAGCTACAGCGCCTCGCATGATGACCTGACCCAGTTGGCAAACCGGGTCAGCTTCGAAAACCATCTAAAACAATTGCTGCATTCAGTACACGACACGCACCAGCGCCATGTGTTGGTTTTTATCGATTTGGATCGTTTTAAAGCAGTGAACGACAGCGCGGGTCATGCCGCCGGCGATGCTCTGCTGCGTGAACTCTCAGCGCTTATGCTCAGCATGTTGCGATCCAGCGATATGCTGGCGCGCCTGGGCGGCGACGAGTTTGGTCTGTTGCTACCGGATTGTAATATCGAAAGCGCCCGCTTTATCTCAGGTCGCATCATCAGCGCCATCAACGATTACCACTTTATGTGGGAGGGCCGGTTACACCGCATTGGCGCCAGTGCGGGGATTACGCTCATTGATGAGAAAAACCATGTCGCGACCGATGTGATGTCTCAGGCCGATATCGCCTGCTACGCGGCGAAAAACAGTGGCCGTGGGCGAGTCTGTGTCTATGAACCTCAGCAAAGCCAGGCCCATGCCGCGCGTAGTCAACTGACATTGGATGAACAAAGACACACCATTATGCACAACCCAATGCTGATGATCGCCAGAGGTGTGGCTTCCCCGCGTATACCGGAGACGTTTAGCTTCTGGCTTCTCTCGCTTCGCTTAGGCTCCGCTGAGGGTGAAGTCATTGAGGAGCAAGCCTTCCGCGCCGGGCTGGTCGATCCCGCGTTAAGCAAGGCGCTTGACCGTCGGGTATTTAGCGAGTTCTTCCAGAACTCTGCCCAAGCAGTAGCCAGTAAGGGCCTCAGTATTGCCCTGCCCCTTTCCGCCGTCGGCCTGCTCAACACAGAACTTATCGATGAGCTGCTGGAGCACTTGCAACGCAGTCCACTACCGCCGCGATTGCTGCATCTGACCATTCCGGCAAGCGTCTTCAAAACCAACCCAACGCAGGCTATATCCGCCCTGCATCGACTGCGTCAGTACGGTTGTCGAATTATATTAAGTCAGGTTGGTCGCGATTTAGAGCTCTTTGACAACCTGAAATATCGCATTGTCGATTACCTGTTGCTCGACAGCGAGCTAAGTGCCAGCGCTCCCGGCAACCTGATCGACGAAATGTGGGTGTCCATTATCCAGGGTCATGCCCAGCGCCTGGACATAAAAACTATCGCCGGTCCGGTGCAGTTGCCACTCATCATGGATACGCTTTCTGGCATCGGTGTTGATATGATTTATGGCGATATTATTGCCGATGCCCAACCGCTGGATCTGCTACTGAATACCAGTAATTTCGCCATCAACTGACGGTTGCCAGCCATCCGTATACCAAATATGTAACAGCGCATAGGAGCGCCAGGGTTTCCAGCGCTCTGCATACCGTCGGATCTGGGCCGGTGTCATGCCGGGAAAACGCTGCTTAATCAGATAGTCATCCGGCAGAAAAACATCTTTCGCCTGCCAACCACGTAGCGCGAAATAGTTGGCGGTCCAGCGCCCTATCCCGGGAAACGTTTGTAGCTGCTTAACGCCTTGTTCGATATCGGCAGGGGCTGTTGTCGCGAGCGTTCCTTCAAGGGTTGCATGAGCCAGGTGAATCAACGCTTCAGCGCGTTTGAGCGGCATTCCTAACGCTTTCAGGCGTAGCGGATCGGCATTGGCAAGCGCTTCCGGCGAGGGAAAACACACATACTCGGGCGCATCCTCCAGCGCTTCCCCGTAAGCGTGCGCCACTTTCGCCGTCAGTTTCGCGGCCATCAATACGCTGACTAACTGCCCTAAAATCGCCCGTACCCCTTGCTCAAACGCATCGACACATCCCGGCAGGCGCAGTCCCGGACGCGCCGCACCGAGGCTACCCAGCGCGGCGATAATTTGCTGCGGGCAACAGCCAAGATCGAACAAGCGCGTTATTTTTGCCAGGCACTCGGAGGCGACCGGCTGTAACCCTGTGCTCAATGTCACGTGTAGCACGTTGGCGTGCAGATCCGGGACAACGCGCACCAGACCACGATGCTCCCCTACGGACAGACTTCTGACATAGCTCAGTTCCTCTACGGTTTCGACACCTTCAACCGCACGGGCGGCAAGAAATCCCAGCATCCAGGGCCAGTCATAAGGCGGTTGCCAGCTCAGCGTGAACATTTAGTTTTCCTTTTTCGCAAACCTAAAGCATAAACGGTATTCAATCAGTACGCCTTGCTTTCATATTCCAGTTGTCGGGGCGTCAACTATTCGTTAAAGTCACGCCCCTTCTTCACTGGCATGGGGATTTTTACGGTGTTTATTGGTTTTGACTACGGTACGGCAAACTGTTCAGTGGCCGTTATGCGTGATGGGCAGCCTCACCTGCTCAAAATGGAAAATAACAGCACGCTGCTACCCTCAATGCTGTGCGCACCAACGCGCGAAGCGGTTAGCGAGTGGCTGTATCGCCATCATGACATCCCAACTACGGACGATGAAACGCAGGCGCTGCTTCGCCGTGCGATGCGCTACAACCGCGAAGAAGACATCGACGTTAACGCCAACAGCGTGCAGTTCGGTCTGGCATCGCTGGGTCAGTATATTGAAGACCCGGAAGAGGTGTACTTCGTTAAATCACCAAAATCATTTTTGGGTGCCAGCGGTCTGAAGCCGCAGCAGGTTGCGCTTTTTGAAGATCTGGTCTGCGCAATGATGCTGCACATTCGCAACCAGGCGCAAAGCCAGCTGCCGGAAGCTATCACTCAGGCCGTGATTGGTCGGCCCATCAACTTCCAGGGATTAGGTGGCGATGACGCCAACACCCAGGCGCAGGGCATTCTTGAACGTGCGGCCAAACGCGCCGGTTTTCAGGATGTCGTCTTCCAGTACGAGCCGGTAGCGGCGGGACTGGATTACGAAGCGACGCTGCAGGAAGAAAAACGCGTGTTGGTGGTGGATATCGGCGGGGGTACGACTGACTGTTCACTGCTGCTGATGGGGCCGCAATGGCATCAGCGCGCCGATCGCGAAAACAGCCTGCTGGGACACAGTGGCTGCCGCGTAGGCGGGAACGATCTGGATATCGCGCTGGCGTTTAAACACCTGATGCCGCTGCTGGGTATGGGCGGTGAGACTGAAAAAGGTATCGCCTTACCGATTCTCCCCTGGTGGAACGCGGTCGCAATCAACGACGTTCCCGCGCAAAGTGATTTCTACAGCAGCGCCAACGGTAGATTGCTCAACGATCTTGTCCGCGACGCAAGAGAAGCCGATAAAGTCGCTCTGCTGCTTAAAGTCTGGCGCGAGCGTCTGAGCTATCGCCTGGTGCGCAGTGCAGAAGAGAGCAAAATCGCACTTTCCGACCAGACCATTGTAACGGCGGCGATACCGTTTATCAGCGACACGCTGGCAACCGATATCAATCAACACGGACTGGAAGCTGCGCTCAATCAGCCCCTGGCGCGTATTCTGGAGCAGGTCCAGTTGGCGCTGGACAACGCACAGGAAAAACCGGACGTGATTTATCTGACCGGCGGCAGCGCGCGTTCGCCGCTGATTAAAAAAGCCCTCGCCCAGCAGCTTCCCGGGATCCCTATCGCGGGTGGCGATGACTTCGGTTCTGTCACCGCCGGACTGGCCCGCTGGGCTGACGTTGTTTTCCGCTAAGCCGCTCGCATGCTGAAAAGTGTGCGTATTGACATCATCCTTGCTGTGGCTTATTTTCAGGAGTGAGGGTTAGGGAGGGTTTCCCCTCCCCCTGGTGTCTTAGTAAGCCGCGAAGCTAATGACTAAGAGCATCACCAGTATGATGACCTGCTTCATCATAACCCTTTCCTTATTTTGGCCCTTCCTCGGGAGGGGCTTTCCCGTTCCAGCGTCCTGCTGAAATCTCTGGCTTTCCTCCTTTTTGCCTTGTCAGCACTCTATCGCACAATTGCGTATTCGCTATCTTCACCACCGATTGTTGCGTAACGCCTCGCAAAGCCGCGTCAGCATTCAGACGAATCCCGACAGTGTTTCATAATTCCTCCATTTTTCTCCCTTGTTCACTGGCTAAACTAGTATCATTCCGCGAATCGTTTCAGGATGAGAAACTCATAACAATGAAAGGCAGTAATAAATCCCGCTGGGTGATAGCAATCGTGATCGTCGTGGCCACCGTCGCCGCCATCTGGTTCTGGCAAAGCCGCAGCGCATCCCAGGGAACCGCACCGGGCGCGACCAAACCCGCGCAGCACACGGCGGGGTCAGGACGGCGTGGAATGCGCTCCGGACCGTTGGCTCCCGTGCAGGCTGCCACCGCCACCGAGGAAGCCGTGCCACGCTATCTGACAGGGCTGGGGACCGTTACTGCCGCAAATACCGCCACGGTGCGTAGTCGGGTGGATGGTCAACTCATCGCCTTACACTTTGAGGAAGGACAACAGGTTAAAGCCGGTGACCTGCTGGCAGAGATAGATCCCAGCCAGTTCAAAGTTGCTCTGGCTCAGGCGCAGGGACAACTGGCAAAAGATAAAGCCACGCTGGCGAATGCCCGTCGCGATCTTGCCCGCTATCAACAGTTGGTTAAAACCAATCTGGTCTCCCGCCAGGAGCTGGATGCCCAGCAGGCGCTGGTCAACGAGACGTTAGGCACAATAAAAGCGGATGAAGCCAGTGTCGCCAGCGCTCAGTTGCAGCTCGACTGGAGCCGGATAACCGCGCCTGTCGATGGTCGTGTCGGCCTGAAACAGGTCGATGTCGGTAACCAAATTTCCAGCGGTGATACCACCGGAATTGTCGTCATTACGCAAACGCATCCCATCGACCTGATATTTACGTTGCCTGAAAACGACATTGCTACCGTGTTGCAGGCGCAAAAATCGGGGAGCCCGCTGAAGGTCGAAGCCTGGGACCGAACCAATTCGCAAAAGCTGAGCGAAGGCGTCCTGCTCAGTCTCGACAATCAAATTGATGCCACCACCGGAACAATCAAAGTTAAGGCTCGTTTTAACAATCAGGATGATGCTTTATTCCCTAACCAGTTCGTTAACGCCCGCATGCTGGTCGACACACAACAAAATGCTGTTGTGATCCCAACTGCCGCCCTGCAAATGGGTAACGAAGGCCATTTTGTCTGGGTACTGAACAGCGATAACAAAGTGAGCAAACACCTGGTTAAACCGGGAATTCAGGATAGCCAAAAAGTGGTGATTACTGCCGGGTTGTCTGCGGGCGATCGGGTCGTGACCGACGGTATTGATCGTCTGACGGAAGGCGCAAAAGTCGAAGTCGTTGAGGCGCACGACGCCTCTGTTTCCGACGAGAAATCAGCGCCACGCGGATACGGCAAAAAAGGAGCCAACTCCTGATGCAGGTGTTACCTCCGGACAACACAGGCGGACCATCGCGCCTGTTTATTCTGCGCCCCGTCGCCACCACGCTGCTGATGGTCGCGATTTTGCTTGCCGGAATTATCGGTTATCGCTTCCTGCCAATCGCCGCCTTACCTGAAGTGGATTACCCCACGATTCAGGTCGTTACGCTCTACCCAGGCGCCAGCCCGGACGTCATGACCTCGGCGGTCACCGCACCGCTTGAACGTCAGTTTGGACAGATGTCTGGCTTAAAACAGATGTCATCACAAAGCTCCGGTGGCGCATCGGTCGTTACGTTACAGTTTCAACTGACGCTCCCGTTGGATGTTGCCGAGCAGGAAGTTCAGGCCGCGATTAACGCCGCCACCAATTTATTACCCAGCGATCTCCCTAACCCTCCGGTCTACAGCAAGGTAAACCCGGCAGATCCACCGATCATGACGCTGGCGGTCACATCCAGCGCCATGCCGATGACGCAGGTGGAAGATATGGTCGAAACCCGCGTCGCGCAGAAAATCTCTCAGGTTTCCGGCGTGGGCCTGGTAACACTTTCCGGTGGGCAACGTCCGGCGGTCCGCGTGAAACTTAACGCTCAGGCCATTGCCGCACTCGGTCTGACCAGCGAAACCATCCGTACGGCCATTACCGGTGCAAACGTCAATTCGGCAAAAGGGAGTCTTGATGGCCCAACGCGTGCCGTTACCCTTTCAGCCAACGACCAGATGCAGTCCGCGGATGAATATCGTCAGCTCATTGTTGCCTATAAAAACGGGGCGCCGGTTCGTCTGGGCGATGTTGCCACCGTTGAGCAAGGGGCCGAAAACAGCTGGCTGGGCGCATGGGCCAATAAGCAACAAGCTATAGTGATGAATGTTCAGCGTCAGCCTGGCGCAAACATCATCTCCACGGCAGACAGTATCCGCCAGATGCTGCCGCAGCTCACCGAGAGCCTGCCCAAATCGGTTAAGGTCAGCGTACTTTCCGATCGTACAACCAATATTCGTGCGTCCGTAGCGGATACCCAATTTGAATTGATGCTGGCGATTGCGCTGGTAGTCATGATTATCTACCTGTTTTTACGCAATATTCCGGCAACCATTATTCCTGCGGTCGCCGTACCGTTATCGTTAATCGGCACCTTCGCGGTGATGGTATTCCTCGATTTCTCCATCAACAACCTGACCCTCATGGCGCTAACCATTGCGACAGGTTTTGTGGTGGATGACGCTATCGTGGTAATCGAGAATATTTCACGCTATATCGAAAAAGGCGAAAAACCGCTGACTGCGGCCCTGAAGGGCGCGGGCGAGATTGGTTTTACCATCATCTCTCTGACATTTTCACTGATCGCCGTACTGATCCCACTGCTATTTATGGGTGATATCGTAGGTCGATTATTCCGGGAGTTCGCTGTGACGCTGGCCGTGGCGATTCTGATTTCCGCCGTTGTCTCGCTCACTCTTACGCCGATGATGTGCGCCCGTATGCTGAATCAGGCCTCATTGCGTAAGCAAAACCGCTTCTCCCGTGCCTCAGAGCGAATGTTTGATCGCGTCATTGCCGGGTACGGCCACTGGCTGGCGAAAGTGCTCAACCATCCGTGGCTCACGCTGGGCGTTGCACTCGGCACGCTGGTGCTGAGCGTTATGCTATGGGTCTTTATCCCCAAAGGCTTCTTTCCGATCCAGGATAACGGCATCATCCAGGGCACGCTGCAGGCGCCGCAGTCCAGCTCATTTGCCAGCATGGCCCAGCGCCAGCGTCAGGTTTCAGATGTTATCCTGCAAGATCCGGCGGTAGAAAGCCTGACCGCTTTTGTCGGTGTGGACGGCACTAATACGGCATTGAACAGCGCGCGCTTACAAATCAACCTTAAGCCGCTGGATGAACGTGACGATCGGGTGCAGAAAGTGATTGCGCGCCTACAGGACGCGGTTGACAGAGTTCCCGGCGTTGACCTTTATCTTCAGCCCACTCAGGACCTGACGATTGATACTCAGGTCAGCCGGACGCAATATCAGTTCACGCTGCAAGCGACATCCCTTGATGCCCTCAGCACCTGGGTTCCACAGCTGATAGCAAAACTAAATCAGCTACCGCAACTGTCCGATGTCAGTAGCGACTGGCAGGACAAAGGGCTGGTAGCATATGTGAACGTCAATCGCGACAGCGCCAGCCGTTTGGGCATCAGCATGTCAGATGTCGATAACGCTCTGTACAACGCCTTCGGCCAGCGACTGATTTCAACCATCTACACCCAGGCAAATCAGTATCGCGTGGTGTTAGAACATGACACCAACAATACGCCAGGGCTTGCGGCACTGGATACAATTCGTCTGA
Source organism: Citrobacter sp. B72 (assembly GCF_016894305.1). NCBI lineage: Bacteria > Pseudomonadati > Pseudomonadota > Gammaproteobacteria > Enterobacterales > Enterobacteriaceae > Citrobacter > Citrobacter sp. B72. Next base: position 1,844,603 of record NZ_CP069801.1, on the reverse strand, counting down.
CCAGTAGCGACGGTGGCATAGTACCGCTCAGCGCGATCGCCAGTGTTGAACAGCGTTTTGCCCCGCTGTCGATTAACCACCTCGATCAGTTCCCGGTCACCACCATCTCGTTCAACGTGCCAGACGAGTGGTCGCTGGGTGATGCGGTACAGGCGATTCTGGATGCAGAAAAAACGCTTAACCTGCCCGCAAATATTACCACCCAGTTCCAGGGCAGCACGCTCGCCTTCCAGGCCGCGCTGGGAAATACCATCTGGTTGATTGTGGCTGCGGTTGTCGCGATGTATATCGTACTGGGTGTGCTGTATGAGAGCTTTATTCACCCAATTACTATTCTCTCCACGCTGCCGACGGCGGGCGTCGGGGCGCTTCTGGCGTTAATGATTGCCGGGAGCGAACTGGACGTCATCGCGATTATCGGCATTATTTTGCTCATCGGTATCGTTAAGAAAAACGCCATCATGATGATCGACTTTGCCCTTGCCGCGGAGCGTGAACAGGGAATGTCACCACGCGATGCCATTTTCCAGGCTTGTCTGCTGCGTTTTCGCCCGATCCTGATGACTACGCTGGCGGCACTGCTCGGCGCGTTGCCACTGATGTTAAGTACCGGCGTGGGCGCAGAGTTACGTCGTCCATTAGGTATTGGCATGGTCGGTGGGCTGCTGGTGAGTCAGGTATTAACCCTGTTTACCACCCCGGTGATTTATCTGCTGTTTGACCGTCTGTCGTTGTACGTGAAAAGCCGCTTCCCGCGTCAGGAAGAGGAAGCGTAAATGAAATTTTTCGCGCTTTTCATTCATCGTCCGGTGGCGACCATTCTTATTTCGGTGGCCATCACCCTGTGCGGCATACTCGGATTTCGTCTGCTGCCGGTCGCTCCGCTACCGCAGGTGGATTTTCCGGTGATCATGGTCAGCGCATCGTTACCGGGTGCCTCACCCGAAACGATGGCGTCCTCGGTCGCAACTCCGCTGGAGCGCTCGCTGGGGCGCATTGCGGGCGTGAACGAAATGACTTCGAGCAGTTCACTTGGCAGTACGCGTATTATTCTCGAATTCAAATTCGACCGTGACATCAATGGCGCGGCGCGGGACGTTCAGGCCGCAATTAACGCCGCGCAAAGTCTGCTACCCAGCGGGATGCCGAGCCGACCAACGTATCGCAAAGCCAACCCTTCCGATGCGCCAATCATGATCCTGACGCTAACGTCGGACACGTACTCGCAAGGTGAATTGTACGATTTCGCATCAACACAACTGGCGCAGACCATCGCACAAATCGACGGCGTAGGCGACGTGGACGTTGGAGGCAGCTCTCTGCCTGCGGTGCGTGTAGGGCTTAATCCGCAGGCGCTGTTTAACCAGGGTGTGTCGCTGGATGACGTGCGTAGCGCAATTGACAACGCCAACGTGCGTAAGCCGCAGGGTGCTATCGAGAATGATACTCAGCGCTGGCAGGTTCAAACCAACGATGAGCTGAAAACCGCCGCCGAATACCAGCCAATTATCATCCACTACAATAACGGCGCGGCGGTGCGACTGGGCGATGTTGCGTCTGTAACCGACTCGGTGCAGGACGTACGCAACGCAGGGATGACCAATGCCAAACCGGCCATTCTGCTGATGATCCGCAAGCTACCGGAAGCCAATATCATTCAGACGGTAGACAGCATTCGCGCCAAATTGCCGGAGTTACAAACGCTGGTCCCGGCCGCCATCGATCTGCAAATCGCCCAGGACCGCTCGCCGACTATTCGCGCCTCGCTGGAAGAAGTCGAACAGACGCTGATTATCTCCGTGGCGCTGGTTATCCTGGTGGTCTTTATTTTCCTGCGCTCCGGGCGCGCGACGCTGATCCCTGCGGTAGCTGTTCCGGTCTCGCTGATCGGTACCTTTGCCGCCATGTATCTGTGCGGATTCAGCCTGAACAACCTGTCGTTGATGGCGCTCACCATTGCTACGGGATTTGTCGTCGATGACGCCATCGTGGTGCTGGAAAATATTGCCCGCCACCTGGAAGCAGGAATGAAGCCGCTCCAGGCGGCGTTACAGGGTACGCGCGAAGTGGGATTCACCGTGCTCTCCATGAGTCTGTCGCTGGTGGCGGTGTTCCTGCCACTGCTGTTAATGGGCGGATTGCCCGGGCGCTTGCTGCGTGAATTTGCTGTCACGCTGTCGGTTGCTATCGGTATCTCGCTGCTGGTGTCGCTGACATTAACGCCAATGATGTGCGGCTGGATGCTCAAATCCAGCACCCCGCGCGAACAGTCTCGCAAGCGGGGTTTTGGTCGTGTGCTGGTGGCGCTGCAACAGAGTTACGGCACCTCGCTTAAATGGGTGCTGCGCCATACGCGGCTGGTTGGCGTGGTGTTACTCGGTACCATCGCGCTGAATATCTGGCTTTATATTTCCATCCCCAAAACCTTCTTCCCGGAGCAGGATACGGGTGTATTGATGGGTGGGATCCAGGCCGACCAGAGCATCTCATTCCAGGCCATGCGCGGCAAACTGCAGGACTTTATGAAGATCATCCGCGACGACCCGGCGGTGAATAACGTCACCGGTTTTACCGGTGGTTCGCGGGTTAACAGCGGGATGATGTTTATTACCCTCAAGCCACGCGATGAGCGCCATGAAACGGCTCAGCAGGTGATCGACCGCCTGCGCGTCGCGCTTTCAAAAGAGCCAGGTGCGAATCTGTTTTTAATGGCGGTGCAAGATATTCGCGTTGGTGGACGCCAGGCCAACGCCAGCTATCAATACACATTGCTGTCCGACGATCTCGCGGCGCTGCGTGAGTGGGAACCGAAGATCCGTAAGGCGCTTGCCGCCCTGCCCCAACTGGCAGACGTCAACTCCGATCAGCAGGACAATGGCGCGGAGATGAATCTGATTTACGATCGCGACACCATGTCTCGTCTGGGGATCGACGTGGCAGCCGCCAACAGCCTGTTGAATAATGCTTTCGGACAACGACAGATCTCTACCATCTATCAGCCGATGAACCAGTACAAAGTGGTGATGGAGGTCGATCGACGTTACACCCAGGACATCAGCGCACTGGACAAAATGTTCGTCATCAACAATGACGGTAAAGCGATCCCGTTATCGTACTTTGCTAAATGGCAGCCGGCGAATGCGCCTCTATCTGTGAACCATCAGGGCTTGTCTGCCGCCTCAACCGTGTCGTTTAACCTGCCGACAGGTTCTTCACTGTCAGAAGCGACAGAGGCCATCAACAGAACCATGACCCAGCTCGGTGTCCCCTCCACGGTTCGCGGCAGCTTTGCCGGTACCGCGCAGGTATTTCAGGACACCATGAATTCGCAGGTGATCCTGATTATCGCCGCCATCGCCACGGTCTATATCGTGCTGGGTATGCTGTATGAAAGCTATGTCCATCCGCTGACTATTCTCTCCACGCTACCTTCGGCTGGCGTCGGGGCGTTGCTGGCGCTGGAGCTGTTCAATGCCCCATTCAGCCTAATCGCCCTGATAGGGATCATGCTATTAATTGGCATTGTGAAGAAAAACGCCATCATGATGGTCGATTTTGCGCTGGAAGCGCAGAGAAACGGCAAGCTACAGCCGGAAGAAGCTATTTTTCAGGCCTGCCTGTTGCGTTTTCGCCCAATAATGATGACCACGCTGGCGGCGTTGTTTGGCGCGTTGCCGTTGGTGTTATCCGCAGGGGATGGCTCTGAACTGCGTCAGCCTTTGGGGATAACCATTGTCGGTGGGCTGGTCGTGAGCCAGCTCCTGACGCTGTACACCACGCCCGTGGTCTATCTCTTTTTCGACCGTCTGCGTCTGCGTTTTTCGCGTAAAAACAGCAAACCGGTAGCAGAGTTATGACAGAACTTCCCGACAGCACCCGCTGGCAACTTTGGATTGTGGCATTTGGCTTTTTTATGCAGTCGCTGGATACCACCATCGTTAACACCGCGCTTCCCTCGATGGCGGCAAGCCTCGGGGAAAGCCCGTTACACATGCATATGGTCATTGTGTCATATGTTTTAACTGTTGCCGTGATGCTGCCCGCCAGCGGATGGCTGGCGGACAAAGTTGGCGTGCGTAATATCTTCTTCACCGCCATCATCCTGTTTACGCTAGGCTCGCTGTTTTGTGCCGGGTCGAGCACCCTCAACGAGCTGGTGATGGCGCGCGTCTTACAAGGCGTTGGCGGTGCGATGATGGTGCCGGTCGGCAGGCTAACGGTGATGAAAATCGTCCCGCGTGAGCAATATATGGCGGCAATGACGTTTGTCACTTTACCCGGTCAAATCGGCCCGCTGCTGGGCCCAGCGTTAGGCGGAATTCTGGTTGAATACGCCTCCTGGCACTGGATATTTTTGATTAATATTCCGGTAGGCATTGTCGGCGCAATAGCGACGTTAATGCTGATGCCCAACTACACCATGCAAACCCGACGTTTCGACCTCTCAGGGTTCGCGATGCTGGCGGTCGGCATGGCGGTACTAACGCTTGCGCTCGATGGCAGCAAAGGAACCGGCCTCTCCAGTATCACGCTGGCGGCGTTGGTTATCTGCGGGGTGTTGGCTATTGCGCTGTATCTGAAACACGCCCATCGTAATCCGCGTGCGCTATTCAGCCTGAATCTGTTTCGCACACCAACCTTCTCGCTAGGTCTGTTCGGCAGTTTTGCCGGACGCATCGGCAGCGGCATGTTACCGTTTATGACGCCGGTGTTTTTACAGATTGGCCTCGGTTTTTCACCTTTTCATGCCGGGCTGATGATGATCCCGATGGTGCTGGGCAGTATGGGCATGAAGCGCATTGTGGTGCAGGTCGTTAACCGCTTTGGTTACCGTCGTGTGCTGATTACCACTACGCTTGGCCTGTCGCTGGTCAGTCTGTTGCTAATGACCACGGCACTGCTGGGCTGGTATTACGCCCTGCCCTTCGTGCTGTTTTTACAGGGAATGGTCAACTCAACGCGTTTTTCATCCATGAACACGCTTACGTTAAAAGATCTGCCTGATGATCTGGCCAGCAGCGGTAACAGCCTGCTGTCGATGATCATGCAGCTATCGATGAGTATTGGTGTGACCATCGCTGGCCTGCTGCTGGGCATGTTCGGCCAACAGCATATCGCCATCGACAGCGGTAGTACGCATACCGTCTTTATGTATACCTGGCTGTGCATCGCATTCATCATTGCGCTGCCCGCCATTATTTTTGCCCGCGTGCCGAACGACACGCAAACCAACGCGGTGATTTCACGGCGTAAAAGGAGCACCTGATGAAGTTCTGGCGGCCCGGTATCACCGGCAAACTGTTTCTGGCGATTTTCGCCACCTGCATTGTGTTGCTGATCAGCATGCACTGGGCCGTACGCATTAGCTTCGAACGTGGTTTTATTGACTATATCAAGCATGGCAACGAGCAGCGGCTGCAAATGCTCAGCGACGCATTAAGCGAGCAGTACGAGCAGCACGGCAACTGGCGATTCTTACGCAATAACGATCGTTTTGTTTTCCAGATCCTGCGCTCTTTTGAACACGACAACGACGATGATAAACCGGGACCAGGTATGCCGCCACACGGCTGGCGAACACAGTTTTGGGTTGTCGACCAAAATGCCCGTGTGCTTGTCGGCCCGCGCGGCCCAGTTCCTCGCGACGGCATGCGCCATCCCATACGCGTTAACGGTAGCGAAGTGGGCGCCGTGATCGCCTCTCCTGTAGAGCGTTTAACGCGGAATACGGATATCAATTTCGACATGCAGCAAAGACGATCCAGTTGGCTTATCGTTGCGCTCTCCACGATCCTGGCAGCGCTGGCGACGTTTACGCTGGCTCGCAGCCTGCTGGCCCCGGTTAAGCGGTTGGTGGAAGGCACCCACAAACTGGCGGCGGGCGATTTCACCACTCGCGTTACGCCAACCAGTACGGATGAGCTGGGCAAGCTGGCGCAGGACTTCAACCAGCTCGCCAGTACACTGGAAAAAAACCAGCAAATGCGTCGTGACTTTATGGCCGATATTTCTCACGAACTGCGTACGCCGTTGGCGGTGTTGCGCGGTGAACTGGAGGCCATTCAGGATGGTGTCCGCCAGTTTACCCCTGACTCCGTTGCCTCGTTGCAGGCTGAAGTCGGTACGCTCACCAAACTGGTTGACGACCTTCATCAGCTCTCCATGTCAGATGAAGGCGCGCTGGCCTACCAGAAAACATCGCTGGACCTCATCCCCCTATTGGAAGTGGCAAGCGGCGCATTTCGTGAACGCTTCGCCAGCCGTGGATTAACCATACAGCTTTCGCTCCCCGACAGCATGACGGTATTTGGTGACAGGGATCGTCTGATGCAGCTGTTCAACAACCTGCTGGAAAACAGTCTGCGCTACACCGATAGCGGTGGCGGGTTGCATATCAGCGCCGAACAACGCGAACGCATGGTGTTATTAACCTTCGCAGATTCCGCTCCCGGCGTAAGTGACGAGCAGTTACAGAAGCTGTTTGAACGATTTTATCGCACCGAAGGCTCGCGCAACCGCGCCAGCGGAGGTTCCGGGTTGGGGCTGGCGATTTGCGTCAATATCGTACAAGCGCATAATGGTCAGATTCGTGCCGCCCATTCGCCTTTTGGTGGGGTTAGCATTACAGTAGAGTTACCGCTGGAACGCGATTTACAGAGAGATGTATGACTGAGTTACCCATTGATGAAAACACACCGCGTATTCTGATCGTGGAAGATGAGCCTAAGCTGGGGCAACTGCTGATCGACTACCTGCGGGCAGCGAGCTATGCCCCTACGCTGATCAACCACGGCGACCTGGTTCTGCCTTACGTGCGCCAAACGCCGCCTGATCTGATCTTGTTGGATCTGATGCTGCCCGGTACCGACGGTCTGACTCTGTGTCGGGAAATCCGCCGCTTCTCAGAAGTCCCCATCATGATGGTAACCGCTAAAATCGAAGAGATTGATCGCCTGCTGGGGCTGGAGATCGGTGCTGATGATTATATTTGTAAACCTTACAGCCCGCGCGAAGTCGTGGCTCGCGTGAAAACAATTCTACGCCGCTGCAAACCGCAGCGCGAACTGCAACAAATGGATGCAGACAGCCCGCTTATCGTCGATGAAGGCCGTTTTCAGGCCTCCTGGCGTGGGAAGATGCTCGATTTAACGCCAGCCGAATTCCGCTTACTTAAAACGTTGTCACATGAGCCGGGAAAAGTGTTCTCCCGTGAACAGTTGCTCAATCATCTCTATGACGATTACCGCGTCGTTACCGACCGCACCATCGACAGCCATATTAAGAACCTGCGACGCAAGCTGGAGTCGCTGGATGCCGAGCAGTCGTTTATCCGCGCGGTCTATGGCGTGGGGTATCGCTGGGAAGCCGACGCCTGCCGAATTGCTTAAACTCTCCTGCCCTTCAGGGCTCCGCTGCTCCGTGAGCCCTGGTAACTAGCAACTCTCCAAATATCGCTCATACTCTTTCTGACAATACTGTCGTCAATAACTGTTTGATATAAAACTTTTAATCAAGGAGTTCATATGGCTGGTTGGTTTGAATTAAGTAAGAGTAGCGATGATCAGTACCGCTTTGTTCTTAAAGCTGGGAACGGGGAAATAATCCTTACCAGTGAGCTTTACACTACAAAAGGTGCTGCAGAAAAAGGGATCGCATCTGTCCAGGCTAACAGCCCTCTGGATGAGCGTTATGAGAAAAAAACAGCGTCTAATGGCAAATTACATTTCAACCTGAAAGCTGCAAACCACCAGATTATTGGTAGCAGTCAACTGTATGCGAATGAACAGTCACGCGAGACCGGTATTGCTTCAGTTAAGACCAATGGTATCAGTCAGACGATAAAAGATAAGACCTGATAATTACTCGCCCAGCCGGGTAACACAACGCTGTCGCCCGGCGTTTTTCTTTACCTGACTTCCTCGCAGCGCTACAATGCCCGCCCTTAATATGGGGGCACTCCCCTAACCGCCTCATTGAGTGAGGCGAGTCTGACCTGTCATCAGAACGAGATAATTATGTTTAAACCGGAACTCCTTTCCCCGGCGGGAACGCTGAAAAATATGCGTTACGCTTTCGCCTATGGCGCAGACGCAGTATATGCGGGCCAACCGCGTTACTCACTGCGCGTACGCAACAACGAATTCAACCACGAAAACCTGCAACTCGGCATTAATGAAGCCCATGAACTGGGTAAAAAATTCTATGTGGTGGTTAACATTGCCCCACACAATGCCAAGCTGAAGACCTTCATTCGTGATCTGAAACCGGTGGTGGAAATGGGGCCGGATGCACTGATCATGTCAGACCCTGGACTGATTATGCTGGTGCGCGAAAACTTCCCTGACATGGACATTCACCTTTCAGTACAGGCTAACGCCGTAAACTGGGCGACGGTGAAATTCTGGAAGCAGATGGGGCTGACCCGCGTGATCCTCTCCCGCGAGCTGTCACTGGAAGAAATCGAAGAGATCCGCACCCAGGTGCCGGATATGGAGCTTGAGATCTTCGTTCACGGCGCGCTGTGTATGGCCTACTCCGGCCGTTGCCTGCTTTCTGGCTATATCAACAAGCGTGACCCTAACCAGGGTACCTGCACCAATGCCTGCCGCTGGGAATACAACGTGCAGGAAGGCAAAGAAGACGTGGTGGGCAATATCGTGCATAAGTACGAGCCTATCCCGGTACAAAACGTTGAGCCTACGCTGGGTATCGGCGCACCGACAGACAAAGTCTTTATGATTGAAGAAGCCCAGCGTCCGGGTGAGTATATGACCGCGTTCGAAGACGAACATGGCACTTACATCATGAACTCAAAGGATTTGCGTGCCATTGCCCACGTTGAACGCCTGACGCAGATGGGCGTGCATTCCCTGAAGATCGAAGGCCGCACCAAGTCATACTATTACTGTGCACGTACCGCGCAGGTCTATCGTAAAGCCATTGATGATGCCGCAGCCGGTAAACCGTTCGACCCGCAACTGCTCGAAACGCTGGAAGGTCTGGCGCATCGTGGTTACACCGAAGGGTTCCTGCGCCGCCATACGCATGACGACTATCAGAACTACGAATACGGCTTCTCTGTTTCCGAGCGTCAGCAGTTTGTCGGCGAGTTTACCGGCGAACGTAAAGGTGAACTGGCAGCCGTACTGGTGAAAAACAAATTCACCGTCGGCGACAGCCTGGAGCTGATGACCCCACAAGGCAACATCAACTTTACCCTCGAGCAGATGGAAAACGCGAAAGGCGAAGCCATGCCGGTTGCGCCGGGCGATGGTTACACCGTGTGGATGCCAGTACCAGAGGATATCGATCTGAATTATGCATTGTTGATGCGTAATTTTACCGGTGAGTCCACGCGCAACCCGCATGCTAAGTAGTTAATTACGGTTATTTTTCAGCGTTCGGAAGATTCTTAGAAATCGATCACATACCGTTTCGTTCATTAAGGGTATTATCCCCTCCGCTGAAAAACATAACCCATAAATGCTAGCTGTACCAGGAACCACCTCCTTAGCCTGCGTAATCTCCCTTACGCAGGCTTATTTTTTGCCTGCCGTTTAAACTCCCTGAATATCCCAATTCAAATCACTTTTATCAGGCGAAAAAAAACCGGGCATTGCGCCCGGCTGATTAGGTGATTAAAGATTAATGTGCTGCTTCTGGCTTGTGCTTTTGCGCACTCTGGAAGCCATAGGTCAGCTCATTTTTCTCTTTATCCAGCGCAACGGTCACCTGGCCACCATCCACCAGCGAACCGAACAGCAGTTCGTTAGCCAATGGTTTTTTCAGGTTATCCTGGACCACACGCGTCATTGGACGTGCGCCCATTGCGCGGTCGTAGCCTTTCTCTGCCAGCCAGTCACGTGCTTCCTGACTCACTTCCAGAGAGACACCTTTCTGATCCAGCTGTACCTGAAGCTCGACGATAAACTTATCAACAACCTGATGAATCACCTCGGTAGAGAGATGATCAAACCAGATAATGTTGTCGAGACGGTTACGGAATTCCGGCGTAAACACTTTTTTGATTTCGCCCATTGCATCAGTACTGTTGTCCTGATGAATCAACCCAATCGATTTACGCTCAGTTTCACGCACACCAGCGTTGGTGGTCATGACCAGCACCACGTTGCGGAAATCCGCTTTGCGCCCGTTATTGTCGGTCAGCGTACCGTTATCCATCACTTGCAGCAGCAGGTTAAAGACATCCGGGTGCGCTTTTTCGATTTCATCCAGCAGCAGTACCGCATGCGGATGCTTAATAACAGCATCGGTCAGCAAACCGCCCTGGTCGAAACCGACATACCCCGGAGGCGCACCAATCAGGCGGCTAACGGTGTGGCGTTCCATATACTCGGACATATCAAAACGCAGTAGTTCAATGCCGAGTGCTTTGGACAACTGCACCGTGACTTCAGTCTTACCGACGCCAGTTGGTCCGGCAAACAAGAACGAACCAACCGGTTTATGCTCGTGTCCCAGACCGGCACGGCTCATTTTGATCGCTTCAGTCAGCGCCTCAATGGCTTTATCCTGTCCGAATACCAGCATTTTCAGACGGTTGCCCAGGTTTTTCAGCGTGTCGCGATCGCTCTGCGAAACGCTCTTCTCCGGGATCCGCGCAATGCGGGCCACAACGGACTCGATATCCGCCACGTTGACGGTTTTCTTGCGCTTGCTGACCGGCATCAGACGCGCACGCGCGCCCGCCTCATCGATCACGTCAATCGCTTTATCCGGCAGATGACGATCGTTAATGTATTTCACCGCCAGTTCGACCGCTGCACGCACCGCTTTAGCGGTATAGCGGACGTCATGGTGCGCTTCGTATTTCGGCTTCAGACCGTTGATTATCTGCACGGTCTCTTCTACCGATGGCTCAGTGACATCGATTTTCTGGAAACGGCGCGCTAACGCACGATCTTTTTCAAAGATATTGCTGAATTCCTGATAGGTTGTGGACCCTATCACACGGATCTTACCGCTGGAGAGCAGCGGCTTGATCAGGTTAGCCGCATCCACCTGGCCGCCCGATGCCGCACCCGCACCGATAATGGTGTGGATCTCATCGATAAACAGAATGCTGTTAGTATCCTGTTCCAGCTGTTTCAGCAGCGCCTTAAAGCGTTTCTCAAAATCACCGCGATATTTGGTGCCAGCCAACAGCGAGCCGATATCCAGGGAGTAAAGGGTGCAATCAGCCATGATTTCAGGCACATCACCCTGGACGATACGCCAGGCGAGCCCTTCAGCAATGGCGGTTTTACCGACACCAGACTCTCCCACCAGCAGCGGGTTGTTTTTTCTGCGACGGCACAGTACCTGAATGGCGCGCTCCAGCTCTTTGTCCCGGCCAATGAGCGGATCAATTCCGCCCACTCGGGCAAGCTGGTTAAGGTTAGTCGTGAAGTTCTCCATACGGTCCTCCCCGCCAGCTTGCTCTTCGTTATTTGGCTGATTCCCAGAGTCAGAAGACTGACTGGGTTCGTCTTTGCGCGTGCCATGAGAAATAAAATTCACCACATCAAGACGACTTACTTCATGCTTACGCAGCAGATAAGCCGCCTGAGATTCCTGCTCGCTGAAGATAGCGACCAGCACATTTGCGCCGGTAACTTCATTGCGCCCGGAGGACTGAACATGAAAGACCGCGCGTTGCAGTACACGCTGAAAACTCAACGTTGGCTGCGTGTCGCGTTCTTCCTCACTGGCAGGCAATACAGGTGTGGTCTGTTCAATGAAGGCTTCGAGTTCCTGACGGAGCGCCACCAGATCCACAGAACACGCTTCCAGCGCTTCGCGGGCCGATGGGTTACTGAGCAACGCCAGTAACAAGTGCTCGACGGTCATAAACTCATGTCGGTGCTCGCGCGCTCTGGCGAAAGCCATGTTTAAACTGAGTTCCAGTTCTTGATTGAGCATAGGCACCTCCCCCAATGTTTATGCCTGCATTCAGGCTTTTTCCAGCGTACACAGCAACGGATGCTCGTTCTCCCTCGCATATTTGTTCACCATCGCTACTTTGGTTTCAGCCACTTCGGCAGTAAACACGCCGCAGATAGCTTTGCCTTGATAGTGAACTGCAAGCATCAGTTGCGTTGCACGTTCTACATCATAAGAAAAGAATTTTTGTAACACGTCAATAACAAACTCCATCGGAGTGTAATCATCATTGACTAATATCACTTTATACATAGATGGCGGTTTTAGCGCGTCGCGCAATTTGTCTTCCGCCAGCAGATCGAAATCCAGCCAGTCGTTCGTCTTACCCATTGTCAGTCGTCATCTTCAGTTACGGTTTCCGGCAGAAAATCTTGCCGCTGACAAGCAGCCTATGCGCACAATCAATCTACCTCAAGTATTAGATAACTATCATCTATTAGTGCCATCCGCGACATCTGTCACATAACCGACAATAGCGTTAACTGCTTCAAATTTTGATGCATTTTTACCCTATTCCGTCTGCATGGCGCTTGACGCCCCGCCTGATTTCTCTAAATTGTAGTTTCGAGAGTTGGCGAGGTTTTGAACAGCCCCCACTCCGCCACCGGTTCATTCCATCTTACTTATATAAGATTTACGAAGGATGTCGAAGTATGGAAACGGGTACTGTTAAGTGGTTCAACAACGCCAAAGGGTTTGGTTTCATTTGCCCTGAAGGCGGCGGCGAAGATATTTTCGCCCATTACTCCACCATTCAAATGGATGGTTACAGAACGCTAAAAGCCGGACAGTCTGTCCAGTTTGATGTCCACCAGGGGCCAAAAGGCAATCATGCCAGTGTCATCGTGCCTGTCATTGAAACAGAAGCTGTCGCATAGCTCTTCTGTCTCATTGTGTACATCCCGCAGTCAAAATGCCAGCCCTTGCGGCTGGCATTTTTATCTCTGTGGCATTATTCCCGCGCCAGAGCATCTACTGGATCCAGACGTGCCGCATTCCGCGCCGGTAACCAGCCAAACAACACACCGGTTGCAGTCGAACACAGGAACGCCGTCAACAGCGCGACGGGTGAGAATCCAATTTCCCAGCCCGGCAGAAATAGCTGTAGCGTAAAAGCGATCAGCATCGACAGGCTAATGCCCAACGCGCCGCCAACCAGACACACTAACACCGCTTCAATTAAGAACTGTTGCAGCACGTCACTGGCGCGAGCGCCAACCGCCATACGAATACCAATCTCACGCGTTCGTTCGGTTACTGAAACCAGCATAATATTCATCACGCCAATCCCACCGACCACCAGCGAAATCACCGCCACCAGCGTCAGGAAGAGTTGTAATGTACGTGTGGTCTTTTCGGCGGTTTTCAAGATGCCGTCCATATTCCAGGTGAAGAAATCCTTCTTACCGTGGCGCAACGTCAACAGTCGGGTCAGTTGCTGTTCGGCCTGGGCACTGTCAAAACCATCCTTCACCCGCACGGTGATCGAGTTCAGCCACGACTGTCCCATAATGCGCCCGGACATAGTGCTGTAAGGCAGCCAGACCCGCAGGATCTTGCTACTGCCAAACATCGACTGTTTCTCTTCTGCAACACCAATCACCGTGGCAGGCATATTCCCCACCAGCACGACTTCGCCAACAACTTTCGCTTTATTGGGGAACAACTGACGACGGGTATTGCTGTCGAGCACCACCACCTGAGCGCGCCCCGCCAGTTGCTCGGCGTTAAAGGTGGTCCCTTCGCTAAATGTCATGCCATAGACGTTGAAATAGTCGCCGCTAACGCCATTAGCACTGGCAGCAACGTCGATATTGCCATAGCGTAACCGCAGGTTCTTCGACACCGCAGGCGTTACTGAACTGACCCAGGGCTGCTTCTGTAGCGCCGTCAAATCGTCATACTTCAACGCCTGTTGATATTGCGGATCGTCGTCGCCGAAGTCTTTGCCTGGATAGATATCAATGGTGTTAGTACCTATAGCGCGAATATCTGCCAGTACCAGTTGTTTAGCCGCATCGCCTACCACCACGATCGACACCACCGAAGCAATACCGATAATGATCCCAAGCATGGTCAGTAGCGTTCGCATTTTATTCGCGGCCATTGCCAGCCAGGCCATGGTAAGCGCTTCACGAAAACCGCTGACAAACTGGCTCCAGCCGGATGCCGTTTTCACCGTTGGCTCCGCAATATCGCGTCCGCCAGAGGGTTTCTGTGGCGGTGGATTGCGCACAATCTCACCGTCACGAATTTCAATGACCCGTTCGGCCTGCGCGGCGACCTGGCTGTCGTGAGTAACGATAATTACCGTATGCCCGCGATCGCGCAGCTGATGCAAAATCGCCATCACCTCTTCGCCGGAATGGCTATCCAGTGCACCGGTGGGTTCGTCGGCAAGAATAACCTGCCCTCCGTTCATCAGCGCACGCGCGATACTGACCCGCTGCTGCTGACCACCGGAAAGCTGGGAAGGTTGATAGTCAACCCGGTCACCCAACCCCAGCCGCTGGAGTAATTCCTGCGCACGCGCCAGGCGCTGCTTACGTTCAGTGCCCGCGTAGACCGCAGGTACCTCAACGTTTTGTGCGGCGGTTAAATGCGACAACAGGTGATAGCGCTGGAAGATAAAACCAAAATGCTCACGACGCAGTTGCGCTAGCGCATCACTATCCAGCGTAGAGACATCGCGTCCGGCAACGCGATACGTACCGCTGGTTGGCTTATCCAGACAGCCGAGAATGTTCATCAGCGTCGATTTACCCGAACCCGACGCCCCGACAATCGCCACCATTTCCCCGGCCTGAATGCTCAAGGATACGTCCTTCAATACCTCAACCTGGCCTTCACCTGACGGATAGCTGCGGCGGATATGGCTCAGCTCAAGCAATGCTGTCATTTTGCAGCTCCAGCGTTGCCCTCACCGGTAATGACTTCATCCCCCTCTTCCAGCCCTTTCACGATCTCCACATCGGTGTCATTACGCGCGCCGATAACCACTTCACGTTCGCGGGTTTCGCCGTTACGCAGTAGTCTGACGTTATAGCGGTTGTTGCCAATAGGATCGCCCAGCGCCGACAGCGGGATGGTCAGGACATTTTTGACATCAGTGAGCTGGATATGGACCTGCGCGGTCATATCCAGACGCAGGATCCCTTTCGGGTTGGGAACTTCGAAGCGGGCATAGTAGAAAATCGCATCATTCACTTTCTCTGGCGTCGGAAGAACATCTTTGAGCTTACCTTCATAGCGTGTTTGCGGATCGCCCAGCACGGTAAACCAGGCCTTTTGCCCAGGATGCAGGTGAATTACATCAGCCTCAGAAACCTGCGCTTTTACCAGCATGGTGCTCATATCCGCCAGCGTCAGAATATTAGGGGCCTGCTGGGCGGCAATAACGGTTTGCCCTTGCAGGGTAGTAATTTGCGTTACTTCGCCAGCCATTGGCGCAACGATGCGGGTGTAATCAAGGTTGGTTTTTGCCGTATCGAGAGAGGCCTGATTACGCTTAATTTGCGCGTCAATTGTGCCAATTTGCGCCTGTTTGACCGCCATTTCGGTGGCCGCCGTGTCGAGATCCTGCTGTGAAACGGCCTGAGTTTTCGCCAGCTGTTGTTGGCGGGAGAGAGTGACCCGCGCCAGCTTCCACTCAGCTTCGGCTTGTAAACGCTGGGCGCGCAATTCCATCAGCGTCGCTTCAACCTCTTTGATTTGGTTTTGCGCCTGTTCAGGATCGATAACACCGAGCAACTGATCTTTTTTCACTTTATCGCCAATCGCAACCGACAGCGTTTTTAACTGCCCGCTGACCTGTGCCCCGACGTCAACTTTACGCAGCGCATCCAGCTTACCGGTCGCCAGCACGCTTTGTTGCAGATCGCCAGGTCGAACAATTAATGTTTGATACTGAGGTAAAGGCGCATTAAGCGTTCGCCAAAGTGCAATTACCGCCACAATAAGGATGACGGCGAACAGAAAATAGCGTTTTTTGATTTTTCCCTTGAGCTTCATAAATGTCCCAATACCCCCAATACGTCCACCAGAGTGGAGTGCTAATCATCAACGTTAAATAAATCGCCGTTGAAAAGCGCAAGAATAACAGAGTTATTGATGAATGGTTAAGATCCGCTGTGCTGAAATTAGTACAAGGGTATCAATCGGATTTATATTATGAGTCAACTAACTGAAAGCACTTTTCTTTCCACCAAACCAGTCACGCGTTTTGGCCTTTTTTTCAGCCTGAGCAGCGGTCATTTACGGCCCGCACATTGCTGGGATAAACGGAGCTTTCGTCGTAAATTTATCTGGCGTTCATTATTGATACCCCGTCTCACTCAGGAATGGATGACTGAACTGGCCCAATGGCCGGATCTTGGCCCCCTGCTCGCCCGTCAACCCCGACTGCCGGTTCGTTTGCACCGTCCTTATCTTGCAGCAAACTTCTCCCGCAAAATGCGTTTAGATGCGGTGCGTTTTCATTACCATTTTATCCGCCACGCATTCTTACCCGCTGAATTTAACGCCTTATTAAGCAATGACGGCTTACATCTGGCGCAAACCGAAGGTAAAGACGGCGATATATTTACCATCACCATGATGATGTTTCCGGTACTGGATAAAGAGGGTGAAGCCACCATTCAGGTGCGCAATGGTCACGGAGACGTGCTAACCAAAATGACGTTTACGTTCTGCGAATATAATGGGAAAAGTACATTATTTATTGGCGGTGTGCAGGGCAATGCGCAACTACCACACGAAGCAATCCAAAAAGCAACGAAGTCCTGCCATGGAATTTTCCCAAAACGTATTGTGATGGAAACCATTTGCCGTTTAGCCGAACAGTTGAATATTGAAAAAGTTATGGCTGTAAGTAATGAACAGCATATCTTTCGCAGTCAACGCTACCACGATAAAAACAAGGTGATCCATTCTGACTACAACGCTTTTTGGGAGTCGGTTGGCGGTGAGTGCGACAGCAACGGGTACTATCATATTCCACGCACGCTGGCGCGAAAAAGCGAGGCGGATATTGCCAGCAAAAAACGCGCAGAATACCGCCGCCGCTATCAGCTACTGGACAGCATCCATTCGCAGCTGTCGTCGATGTTTCGCCACTAATCCGCTCTGCCGCGTGCCAGCCACAGCACGCGGGAAAACATTTTTCGCAGCAGCGTTGGCACCGCATCAACGCCCCGCCGCCCGGCTTCCATCGCCACCTCAATGGCCAAATCCGGTTTTGACGAACGATGTATCGCCTTGGAGATAATTTTGCGCATATTCATAGGCACATTCTCCGGGATTTGCGCCACCCGGTGAAAGACGTCAGCAAACCCCTGGCGATACATAAAGTGTTCCATATCCAGCGCGGGGAGCATGGTCAAATGCTCACGCTCTTCCTCTCTGTCGTCATTCAATAAGCTACGTACCGTGGCCGCGTACTTTTTCCCGGCTTCATCGCCATCGACCAGCACATGCCACTCTATCCCCATCCGGCGGGCGAATTTAACCAGCGGCTTAAGACCGGACTGGGCAAATTCAATGACTTTAATCCCTTCTGCATCAAAGTGGTGTCCGCACTGGCGGGCCAGTTCGTTAATAACCCATGTTTCCGTTTCACCTTCCACCAGCAGCCAGCAGCGGGCAAACAACGATGACGCACGATTAAAACGAATATGAAATGCGATTCGCCGACCATCTTCTGCACTGATCCCACCCGGCCCCAGCCGCCAGGCAGCGACGCGGGATGATTCACGTACCAGACGAACAACATGCTCAACAGGCGTAAGGGACAGCAGCTCACCAGAGTTGGTGGTCGCCACTCGCTGCAGAGGCAGTAAATTCAACAAGTGCCAGGCCACCGACAGCATGATGGGATGTAAACGCGTTTCCGGATCTTCCACCAGCAGTAAAGGTCGGGCGTCTTTATCCAGCCTTAGCGTGCCTTTGGCCTGCAACAAGGTCGAAAACAGGCCCAACAGAATAACCCGGTGCGTACGTCCGCCGGGTTTATCAATCATGCGGTTAATAATGTCCAGATAGCGCCAGCTCCGTTGTTCGTTATTGGAGCGACGGCGCATCAGACGGTAGCGGGACTGGCCAGCCCCCTGCTCGGAAAAATAGTGCTCCAACAACTGAACCATGGCCGATAACCCCTGGCGGATCTGCCCGTCGGTCAGGTTTTGCGGCCGGGTAGCCAGCTCACGCGCCAGAAAATCCAGTTGGCGGGCGGTGACTTCGACATCCGCCGAGTCCGGCACGGTACCGTTGCGGATCCGTCGCATAAATCGCGCGTCGCGCAGACGCAGTACCGGCATCAGACGCACAAGGTGGCGCGCCTGATCGTTAATGTCATCGAGAGGTAATGGATGGCCGTCGCCATCAAGAAAACTGCGTAAGGTCAGAACGCTACCGTCATCCGCACACTCGCCTTCCAGGCGATAAAAAATGCGGTGATAGCCATCCTGGCAAGGCGTCCAACTGGCTTCCAGAGGACGATAGCGACGCACCCGGTGACGACCCGGCTGGGATTCACGAAACGTCAGGATAATGTGCAGGTGGTGTTCCCTGCCCTGTATATCACCCGGCGGGAACCAGAAATCCTCGCGGACAAAATGATACAAGTCTGACTCCGGCGACAGCAGCAGGGTCAAGGCATCCAGCAGACTGGATTTACCCCACGCGTTCTCCCCAATCAGCACGTTGCTCTGCTCCAGCATCAACGACAGACGGTTAATACCGCGAAATCCAACAATCTCAACGCGTTCGAGAATCATATAGCCTCCGGAAATGCTAACTTTTTCCTTCAAGTTATCAGGAGTATAACGGCAAGCGGGCGCTCAGGACACCCGATATCAATCTGGTGTGAATCGCAAAAGCAAAAAAAATAAGAATATTCTTCTTATGTTTTCTCCTGAATATAATTTCAGAACTTAATCATCGTCCTTTCGCTAATTGAACTATGCTTCATTCACCCAAGATTCAAAAAGGAATCGCAACATATTGCCTTAAATCAAATTTTTTCATCAATTTAACTGGCGAAGGGATGATATTTTTTTCTAAAATACCCGCTCTTCCATCATCGTCCCTTTTAGCGATGAATTACCGGGCAAGGAACACGAACCCGGAACTTTTAATTGAGGTGGTTATGTTCAGGAAATTAGCAGCTGAATTCTTCGGTACGTTTTGGCTCGTTTTTGGTGGGTGCGGTAGTGCAGTGCTGGCAGCCGCATTCCCGGAATTGGGAATTGGATTTGCCGGTGTCGCGCTGGCATTCGGCCTGACAGTATTAACCATGGCATTCGCTGTGGGTCATATTTCAGGTGGGCATTTTAACCCGGCGGTAACCTTCGGTTTATGGGCTGGCGGTCGTTTCCCGGCAAAAGATGTTATTGGTTACGTTATTGCTCAGGTTGTAGGCGGTATTGTTGCAGCTGCGGCACTGTATCTTATTGCCAGCGGTAAAGCAGGTTTTGATGCAACGGCCAGTGGTTTTGCTTCGAACGGCTTTGGTGAACATTCACCAGGCGGTTATTCCATGCTTTCTGCCGTCGTCATTGAAATTATTCTGACCGCAGGTTTCTTATTAGTGATCCACGGCGCGACCGATAAACATGCTCCGGCAGGTTTTGCACCTATCGCAATTGGTCTGGCGTTAACACTGATTCACTTGATCAGTATTCCGGTCACCAACACCTCCGTGAACCCGGCACGTAGTACCGCAGTAGCCATTTTCCAGGGCGGCTGGGCATTGCAACAATTGTGGTTCTTCTGGGTCATGCCGATTATCGGTGGGGTTCTCGGCGGTCTTATTTACCGCACCCTGCTGGAAAAACGCGATTAATCGCTAACAAAAAGGCCTGGCGAAAGTCAGGTCTTTTTTTTCCTCTCTATATTTCCTTTTATTTGCAACTTTACTCCCCTCTTTGCATTGAGTAGTGTGTATACCCGTTATACTTCAAGTTGCAGATGTGTTGACTGCGCTCGCTCCCCCCAGTCACGTACTTATGTACGCTCCCGGGGATTCACTCCCTTGCCGCCTTCCTGCAACTTGAATTATTTAGGTTATAGTGACGCATTTCGTCTTACTTCTCAGCAAGGATCTGATTTTCATGTTTTCAGGGCTGTTAATCATTCTGGTTCCCCTTATTGTGGGCTACCTTATTCCGCTCCGGCACAGGGCTGCATTACAACTTATCAATCGCCTGTTAAGCTGGATCGTCTACCTTATTCTCTTTTTTATGGGTATTAGCCTGGCGTTTCTGGATAATCTCGCTAGCAACCTGTTAGCCATTCTTCATTATTCTGCGGTCAGCGTGACGGTCATTATACTGTGTAATATTGCGGCGCTGTTCTGGCTGGAGCGTTCGCTGCCCTGGAGACACAACCACAAGCAAGAAAAGCTCCCCTCGCGAATTGCAATGGCGCTTGAGTCGCTTCAGCTTTGCGGCGTCGTCGTCATCGGCTTCCTGCTCGGCCTCACTGGGCTTCCCATTCTGCAGCATGCCACCGAAGCCAGCGAATATACGTTAATCTTTTTACTGTTCCTGGTGGGGATTCAACTGCGCAACAGCGGCATGACCTTAAAGCAAATTGTGTTGAACCGTCGGGGGATGATCGTGGCCGTCGTCGTCGTCGCCAGTTCGATGCTGGCGGGGGTTATCAATTCCTTGATCCTCGGTCTACCGCTGAAAACCGCGCTGGCGATGGCATCAGGTTTTGGCTGGTATTCCCTGTCCGGTATTCTGTTAACCGAATCGTTCGGGCCCGTAATTGGTAGTGCCGCCTTCTTTAACGACCTGGCCCGTGAGCTGATCGCCATTATGTTGATTCCAGGAATGGTGGGCCGCAGCCGCTCTACCGCGCTGGGATTATGCGGCGCGACATCAATGGATTTCACCCTGCCCGTTTTACAACGCAGCGGCGGTCTGGAAATGGTCCCGGCAGCCATCGTCCACGGCTTTATTCTGAGTCTGTTAGTACCTCTGCTGATGGCGTTTTTCTCCGCCTGACGCCGGGACAAATACCTCTCTGGCGGTAGTCAGCTACCGCCAAAATTGCGCTAAATCAATCTCCCTGCAAGTAGTAGCAGAAATCCCTTTTATCCCTTCGCGCACAGGCATAACCTTAAACATGTATATCAAATATAACTTTAAAAGGTGTGACCATGTTTTGTGTGCAATGTGAACAAACCATCCGTACTCCGGCAGGAAACGGCTGCTCTTACGCGCAGGGTATGTGCGGTAAAACGGCTGAAACCTCCGATTTGCAGGATCTGCTGATTGCTTCCCTACAAGGTCTGTCTGCATGGGCTGTTAAAGCACGTGAATACGGCATTATCGACCATGAGGTTGATAACTTTGCGCCGCGTGCATTCTTCTCCACGCTGACTAACGTTAACTTCGATTCCCCGCGTATTGTTGGCTATGCCCGTGAAGCTATCGCCATGCGCGACGCCCTAAAAGCGCAATGCCTGAACATCGACGCGAACGCAGCGGTCACCAACCCGATGGCCGATCTGCAACTGGTCAGCGACGATCTGGGCGACCTGCAACGTCAGGCCGCTGAATTTACCCCGAACAAAGACAAAGCAGCCATCGGCGAGAACATTCTCGGCCTGCGTCTGCTGTGTCTGTACGGCCTGAAAGGTGCGGCAGCTTACATGGAGCACGCGCACGTTCTCGGTCAGTACGACAACGAAATCTACGCTCAGTACCACAAAATCATGGCGTGGCTGGGTACCTGGCCTGCCGATATGAACGCTCTGCTGGAGTGTTCAATGGAAATCGGCCAGATGAACTTCAAAGTGATGAGCATTCTGGACGCCGGTGAAACCACCAAATACGGCCACCCGACCCCGACTCAGGTCAACGTAAAAGCAACCGAAGGTAAGTGCATCCTGATCTCCGGTCACGACCTGAAAGATCTGTACAACCTGCTGGAGCAGACCGAAGGTACCGGTGTTAACGTTTATACCCACGGTGAAATGCTGCCGGCGCACGGCTACCCGGAACTGCGTAAGTTCAAGCACCTGATCGGCAACTACGGCAGCGGCTGGCAGAACCAGCAGGTAGAGTTTGCCCGCTTCCCAGGTCCGATCGTCATGACCTCTAACTGCATCATCGACCCGACCGTTGGCGCGTACGACGACCGTATCTGGACCCGTAGCATCGTCGGTTGGCCGGGTGTGAGCCACCTCGAAGGCGACAACTTCGGTCCGGTTATCGCTCAGGCACAGCAGATGGCTGGCTTCCCGTACAGCGAAATCCCGCACCTGATCACCGTAGGTTTCGGTCGTCAGACCCTGCTGGGCGCTGCTGATACCCTGATCGACCTGGTGAGCCGCGAAAAACTGCGTCACATCTTCCTGGTTGGCGGTTGTGACGGTGCACGTGGTGAACGTAACTACTTCACCGACTTCGCCACCAGCGTGCCGGATGACTGCCTGATCCTGACCCTTGCTTGCGGTAAATACCGCTTCAACAAACTGGAGTTCGGCGATATCGAAGGTCTGCCGCGTCTGGTGGATGCTGGTCAGTGTAACGATGCTTACTCTGCCATCATCCTGGCGGTAACCCTGGCTGAGAAACTGGGCTGTGGCGTGAACGATCTGCCGCTGTCTCTGGTGCTCTCCTGGTTCGAACAGAAAGCGATTGTTATTCTGCTGACCCTGCTGTCTCTGGGCGTGAAAAACATCGTCACTGGCCCGACTGCACCTGGTTTCTTCACACCGGATCTGCTGGCAGTTCTCAACGAGAAATTTGGTCTGCGTTCCGTGACCACCGTTGAAGAAGACATGAAGCAACTGCTGAACGCGTAAGGAGTAAAGAATGACAATGCCAACTCATCAGTGCCCATGGCGGATGCAGGTTCACCACATCCATCAGGAAACGCCGGATGTATGGACAATTTCGTTGCTGTGCCACGATTATTATCCTTACCGCGCCGGGCAATATGCACTGGTCAGCGTACGTAATTCAGCGGATACACTGCGTGCTTACACCATTTCTTCAACGCCGGGCGTTAGCGAGTACATCACGTTGACCATCCGCCGGATTGACGATGGCGCAGGTTCACAGTGGCTAACCCGCGACGTGAAGCGCGGCGACTATATCTGGCTGTCGGATGCAATGGGTGAGTTCACCTGTGAAGATAAAGCGGAAGACAAGTTCCTGATGCTGGCCGCCGGCTGTGGTGTTACGCCAATCATGTCAATGCGTCGCTGGTTGGCAAAGTACCGCCCACAAGCGGATGTACAGGTAATCTTTAACGTTCGCTCGCCGCAAGATGTCATTTTTGCGGACGAGTGGCGCGAATATCCGGTGACATTAGTTGCTGAAAACAATGCCACAGAAGGTTTTGTTTCCGGCCGACTGACGACCGAACTGCTGAAAAGCGTACCGGATCTGACCTCGCGTACCGTGATGACCTGTGGCCCGGCACCGTATATGGATCTGGTCGAGAAAGAAGTCAAAGCGCTGGGTGTGACGCGCTTCTTTAAAGAGCAGTTCTTCACACCTGTTGCCGAAGCCGCCACCAGTGGCCTGAAGTTTACCAAGCTACAGCCGGCGAAAGAGTTCTACGCGCCAGTGGGCAGTACGCTGCTGGAAGCGCTGGAAAGCAACAAGGTTCCGGTTGTCGCCGCATGCCGTGCAGGTGTTTGCGGCTGCTGCAAAACCAAAGTGGTTGACGGTAACTACACGGTCAGCAGCACTATGACGCTGACCGACGCAGAAATCGCTGAAGGTTATGTGCTGGCTTGTTCCTGTCATCCGCAGGGTGATTTAGTGCTGGCGTAATTGGCCGGGATCTGATGTGCAAAAGGCCGCCTGGCTGTACCGGGTGGCCTTTTTTTATGCTGTCAGGCGTTGCAAAATTCTGATGTTTTCACTCTCCCCGCAAATTATCGACCACACTTACCCTGCGCAGATTAAACATAATACCCGACTAGCACGTCGAACTTTCTACAAGGATCCCCATGAAAAAAGTGGCCATTGTCGGCGTCGGTCCCACCGGGATTTATACGTTTCATGCCCTGGTTGAGCGCGGTGAACCGCTGGAAATAGAGCTTTACGAGCAAGCTGAAGAGGCGGGCGTTGGCATGCCTTACAATAGCGACAACAACGCAGACCACATGCTGGCAAATATAGCCAGCATTGAGATCCCACCGATCTATATCAGTTATCTGACGTGGCTTCAGAATCAAAGTGATGACTATCTGGCCCAGTTTCAGATTGAACGCGCGTCTTTGCATGAGCGGCAATTTTTGCCCCGCGTGATCCTCGGCGACTATTATCGCGATCGTTTTTTAGCCATTGTCGAGAAAGCGCAACAAGCCGGTTTCACGATTCGCGTACATGAATCAAGCGAAGTCACCGACCTGCGAGCAGACCCGAATGGGGTTTCTTTGTGGATCAACCACGCGTCACAGCCCGTTGAGGTGGATTTCGCCGCTATCGCCACTGGTCATCTGTGGCCTGAAACGGATGCTCAGGAACGCAAATTTTTCCCCAGTCCGTGGACCGGTCTGATGGACGCGCAGATTGGTGCTTGCCGGGTAGGGATTCTGGGCACCTCGTTAAGTGCTATCGACGCAGCGATGGCTGTGGCCAGTCAGCATGGCACCTTCACTACCAATACCGACCATTCACTGCAATTCACACCTAAATCCGACAGTCAAAACCTGAAACTGACCCTGATGTCGCGCAGCGGGGTACTGCCTGAAGCGGATTTTTACTGCCCCCTTCCGTATGAATCGCTGAATATCGCGACGCCAGAAGCAATTGAAGATGCCATTGCCCATGGACAAAACGGATTACTGGACCGCATCTTTCAGCTTATGGCGCAACAACTGCAAGACGCAGCGCCAGGCTGGTGCCAACAGGTGGCGCTTGCGACGCTTAACGCCGACACGTTCCCCGAAGTCTATTTCGCCGACAGGCTCAGGCATGACCCTTTTGACTGGGCGAGACGTAACCTGGTAGAAGTTGAGCGCAACAAGCAGAAACAACATACCGTCGCCTGGCGCTATACCTTGCTGCGCCTGCACGAGGTTATCGAGGAGATAGTCCCTCATCTTGATGCCCGCGACGAAAAACGTTTCAAGCGCGGACTGGCGCGGGTATTTATTGATAACTATGCGGCAATCCCGTCAGAGTCAGTTCGCCGACTGCTGGCGCTGCACGAAGCTGGGCTGATTGAGATCCTCGCGCTTGGCACAGATTATGAGCGCATGAATGAACAGGAAATGACGGTAATTTCCCACCACGGTCAGCGCAGCGAATTTGATGTGTTTATTGACGCCCGAGGACAACGGGCATTGCAGAGCAAAGATATCCCGTTCCCAACGCTACGCGATCAACTGCTGGCCTGTGGCGATGAGATCCCGGATATCGGCGAAGATTACACGCTGCAAGCGCCGGAAAACGCCCGCAATCGCATCGCTTTTGGCGGGCTGCCGTGGTTAATGCACGATCGTCCGTTTATTCAGGGACTGGTGGTCAGCGCTGAAATAGGCGCCGCGATGGCAAGGGCATTGACGCAGCGAGCGCTGAGACGTCGGCACAAACTATGGAACAGTGACGACATATAGATTAGCGACAAATTGAACGACGAGGCGGAGCAATGCTACGCTTTCCCGCCTCGGTATTGACTCTCAGATGGTAACTATCGCCAGGCAGAATTCCCGGCAACGGAGTAACGCCCCGCCCCCAAAAACGCCACGGCCAGCGCGCCGATAAAGAAATAAACCAGACTTTCAATCGCCCATGCACCGGTTTTATCCAGTGTCCAGGTTTCACCCATCCCGACCATCAGCCACGCCACAACCATCGTAAACGCCAGCCCCAACGCCGCCGGACGCGTCAGGATGCCAAGAATAATCAGGCACGGTGCCACGACCTCTCCCAACAGAACGCCATACGCAATAAAGCCTGGTAAACCTTTCGCTATCAACATACCGCTGATGCCATCAATACCCGCAAAGAGTTTATGCAGCCCATGAAACAGCATCAGCCCACCTACGGCAAAGCGTAACAATAACTTGCCAAAATCTTCGTGGGTCAGTACTCGGTTAACTGAATTTAATAGTTTTATAACCATTTGAATTTATTCCTTGTTTCACCATATCCAAAACAAACTACGCTTAATACAGGTTAAATGAAACCTGCCGGAAATAAGGGGGAAATGAGAAGCATAACTATTATCTTCATCTAAACTTGTAACCGGTATCACATTAGAGGAGAAGGAAAACCATGAAACAAACGGTTGCCGCTTTTATTGCTAAAACACTCGAACAGGCTGGCGTAAAACGCATTTGGGGTGTAACGGGTGATTCGCTAAATGGTCTGAGTGACAGTCTGAATCGTATGGGAACAATTGACTGGATGCCAACCCGTCATGAAGAGGTTGCAGCCTTCGCTGCGGGCGCTGAAGCGCAGTTGACGGGCGAACTGGCCGTCTGCGCAGGCTCGTGCGGGCCAGGCAACCTGCACCTGATCAACGGGCTGTTTGATTGTCACCGTAACCACGTCCCGGTACTGGCAATCGCCGCGCATATTCCCTCCAGTGAAATAGGCAGCGGTTATTTTCAGGAGACCCACCCGCAAGAGTTGTTCCGCGAATGTAGCCACTATTGCGAGCTGGTTTCCAGCCCAGAACAGATCCCACAGGTGCTGGCAATTGCCATGCGAAAGGCGGTGCTCAACCGCGGTGTTTCCGTGGTGGTTTTACCCGGTGACGTGGCGCTAAAACCTGCACCTGAAAGCGCCACCACGCACTGGTATCATGCGCCGCTCCCGGTGGTGACTCCACAAGAAGAAGAGCTGAGAAAACTGGCGCAACTGCTGCGCTACTCCAGCAATATCGCCCTGATGTGCGGCAGCGGGTGCGCCGGTGCGCATAAAGAACTGGTTGAGTTTGCGGCTAAAATTAAAGCGCCGATTGTTCACGCCCTGCGTGGTAAAGAGCATGTTGAGTACGATAACCCCTATGATGTGGGTATGACCGGGCTGATTGGCTTTTCATCCGGCTTCCATACCATGATGAATGCCGACACGCTGATCCTGCTTGGCACCCAGTTCCCCTATCGCCCGTTCTACCCCACCGACGCCAAAATTATTCAGATTGATATCAATCCGTCGAGCATTGGCGCGCACAGTAAAGTGGATATGGCGCTGGTAGGCGATATTAAATCCACTCTCCGTGCCCTACTGCCTCTGGTGGAAGAGAAAACCGAGCGGCAATTCCTGGACAAAGCGCTGGAGCACTATCGCGAGGCGCGTAAAGGGCTGGATGATTTAGCCAAACCCAGCGATAAAGCCATTCACCCGCAGTATCTGGCGCAGCAGATCAGCCACTTTGCCGCTGACGATGCCATCTTTACCTGCGACGTTGGTACGCCAACGGTGTGGGCAGCACGCTATCTGAAAATGAACGGCAAACGTCGCCTGCTCGGATCGTTTAACCACGGGTCGATGGCGAATGCCATGCCGCAGGCACTCGGCGCACAAGCGACCGAACCAGGACGCCAAGTTGTGGCAATGTGCGGTGACGGCGGCTTTAGCATGCTGATGGGAGACTTTCTGTCGGTTGTCCAAATGAAGCTGCCGGTGAAGATTATTGTCTTCAACAACAGCGTACTGGGATTTGTGGCGATGGAGATGAAGGCTGGCGGTTATCTGACCGACGGCACTGAACTGCACGACACCAACTTCGCGCGGATTGCCGAAGCCTGTGGCATTACAGGCATTCGCGTGGAAAAATCCTCAGAGGTTGATGAAGCGCTACAAAGGGCGATGTCGATTGACGGCCCGGTGCTGGTCGATGTGGTGGTGGCGAAAGAAGAGCTGGCGATCCCGCCGCAGATCAAACTCGAACAGGCCAAAGGTTTTAGCCTGTATATGCTGCGTGCAATCATCAGTGGACGCGGTGATGAAGTGATCGAACTGGCGAAAACGAACTGGCTCAGGTAAAACATCCTTATTAAATCACACACAAAATCATTCATGATGCCTCAAGGCGGCTAGCCCGAAAATCCCCAGGAGCATAGGTATACTATGTGACTGGGGTTTAAGGGTGCGGCCAACGCCGAGGCAGCTTGAAGGATGAAGTGTAATAAGGAGACACCATGATTGATTTACGCAGTGATACCGTCACCCGGCCGAGTCGCGCCATGCTGGAAGAGATGATGGCAGCCCCAGTCGGGGATGACGTATATGGAGACGACCCTACCGTTAACGCCCTCCAGCAATACGCCGCAAAACTTTCTGGTAAAGAAGCCGCTATTTTCTTACCTACCGGTACTCAGGCTAACCTGGTGGCGCTGCTCAGCCATTGTCAGCGTGGCGAAGAGTACATTGCCGGTCAGGGCGCGCATAACTATCTCTACGAAGCAGGTGGCGCAGCGGTGCTCGGTAGCATTCAACCGCAACCTATCGACGCCGCACCGGATGGCTCCCTGCCTCTGGACAAAGTAGCTGCGAAAATCAAAGCGGACGATATCCACTTTGCCCGCACCCGCTTGCTCAGCCTGGAAAATACCCACAACGGCAAAGTGCTGCCGCGCGAGTATCTGAAAGACGCCTGGGAATTCACCCGTGAGCGTAATCTTGCCCTGCACGTCGACGGCGCACGTATTTTTAACGCCATCGTCGCCTACGGCTGTGAACTTAAAGATGTCACGCAATACTGTGATTCGTTCACCATTTGCCTCTCCAAAGGCCTCGGTACCCCCGTTGGTTCACTGCTGGTCGGCAGCCACGAGTACATCAAACGCGCTATTCGCTGGCGCAAAATGACCGGCGGCGGAATGCGTCAGGCCGGTATTCTGGCAGCGGCCGGGCTGTATGCGCTGAAAAATAACGTGGCGCGTTTGCAGGAAGATCATGACAACGCCGCCTGGATGGCGGAGCAGCTGCGCGAAGCAGGCGCAGACGTCATGCGTCACGACACCAACATGCTGTTTGCTCGCGTTGGCGAAGAGCACGCTAACGCGCTGGGCGAGTATATGAAAGCGCAAGGTGTGCTGATTAACGCCTCCCCGATTGTGCGCCTGGTGATGCACCTGGACGTATCACGTGAACAACTTGCTGAAGTCGTCGCCCACTGGCGCGCTTTTTTAACCCAATAAGGAGATGGGCGTGCCGCAACGGATTTTGGTTCTTGGCGCCAGTGGCTACATTGGTCAGCATTTGGTACAGGCGCTCAGTCAACAAGGGCATCAGGTGTTGGCTGCGGCACGTCGCATTGAACGGCTGGAAAAGCAGCAACTGGCCAATGTCAGTTGCCACAAGGTCGATTTGAATTGGCCAGATAACCTCACCCCGCTGCTGACGGGTGTTGATACGGTTTATTATCTGGTTCATGGTATGGGCGAAGGCGGTGATTTTATCGCCCACGAACGCCAGGTGGCGATGAACGTGCGCGATGCGCTGCGTAATACGCCAGTTAAACAGCTTATTTTCCTGAGCTCATTGCAGGCTCCCCGGCATGAACAATCCGATCATCTGCGTGCGCGACAGATAACCGCGGACACCTTGCGCGAGTCAGGCGTGCCAATGACGGAATTGCGCGCGGGCATTATCGTGGGAGCGGGTTCCGCTGCCTTTGAAGTCATGCGCGATATGGTTTACAACCTGCCGGTTCTCACCCCTCCACGCTGGGTACGCTCGCGTACCACGCCTATCGCGCTGGAGAATTTAATGTACTATCTGGTGGCATTGTTGGAAAATCCCACACCACATCACCGCGTCCTCGAAGCCGCCGGGCCGCAGGTGTTGAGCTATCAGGAACAGTTCGAGCATTTTATGGCGGTCAGCGGTAAACATCGCCTGCTCATCCCCATCCCCTTTCCTACCCGCTGGATTTCGGTCTGGTTTTTAAACGTCATTACGTCAGTGCCGCCAACCACGGCCAAAGCGCTGATCCAGGGCTTAAAACACGACCTGCTGGCCGATGACACCGAATTACGTGCGCTGATCCCTCAAAAACTGATTGCCTTTGATGACGCGGTGCGCAGCACGTTGAAGGAAGAAGAGAAGCTGGTCAACTCCAGCGACTGGGGTTACGACGCACAGGCGTTTGCCCGCTGGCGCCCAGAATATGGCTATTTCGCCAAACAAGCTGGCTTTAGCGTTGAAACCTCTGCCAGCACAAAAGCGCTGTGGCAGGTTGTGAATCGACTCGGCGGCAAAGAAGGCTATTTCTTTGGCAATATTCTATGGAAGACGCGCGCGGCGTTGGACCTGCTGGTCGGCCATAAGCTGGCAAAAGGTCGTCCCGAACACCCACTATTGCAAGTTGGCGACACCGTTGATAGCTGGAAAGTCATCATCGTTGAGCCGGAGAAACAGCTGACGCTGCTGTTTGGGATGAAAGCGCCGGGACTGGGTCGCCTGAGCTTCACACTGGAAGATAAAGGCGATCACCGACGCATTGATGTACGCGCGTGGTGGCATCCGCACGGTATGCCTGGCCTCTTCTACTGGCTGTTGATGATCCCCGCCCACCTGTTCATTTTCAGGGGGATGGCGAAGCGTATAGCCAAACATGCAGAACAAATCACAGACTAATGATAAAAAGAGCCTGTATTCTTTCATGTTTCCCATTGCATACAGGCGTAATTCACGGAAGAATGCGCACGACGTTTTTTAAACACAGTGGATTGATATGAAGGTACTGGTTACCGGAGCCACCAGCGGCTTGGGCCGAAACGCGGTTGAGTTTTTATGCAGCAAAGGCGTCAGCGTCAGAGCCACCGGTCGCAACGAAGCGATGGGCAAGCTGCTGGAGAAAATGGGCGCAGAGTTTGTGCATGCGGATTTGACCGAGCTGGTTTCTTCGCAGGCAAAAGTGATGCTGGCCGGCATTGACACGCTGTGGCACTGCTCCAGTTTCACCTCTCCATGGGGAACTCAGGAAGCTTTTGATCTGGCCAACGTTCGTGCTACCCGCCGTCTGGGCGAGTGGGCCGTAGCCTGGGGCGTACGTAACTTTATTCATATCTCCTCTCCGTCGCTGTATTTTGATTATCACCATCATCGCGATATCAAAGAAGACTTCCGTCCCCATCGCTTCGCCAACGAATTCGCCCGCAGCAAAGCGGCTGGTGAAGAGGTGATTGCGCTGCTCGCCCAGGCCAACCCGCAGACTCGCTTTACTGTCTTGCGCCCACAAAGCTTGTTCGGACCTCACGATAAAGTCTTTATTCCCCGCCTCGCCCATATGATGTACCACTACGGCAGCATCCTGTTGCCGCACGGCGGGAGTGCGCTGGTGGATATGACCTATTACGAGAACGCGGTTCACGCGATGTGGCTGGCGAGTCAGGAAGCCTGCGATAAGCTGCCGTCGGGTCGCGCGTACAATATAACCAACGGTGAACATCGCACCCTGCGCAGTATTGTGCAGAAACTTATCGACGAGCTGAATATTGATTGCCGTATCCGCTCCGTGCCCTACCCGATGCTGGACATGATTGCCCGCAGCATGGAGCGTTTAGGCAATAAATCGGCGAAAGAGCCAAAGCTTACGCATTACGGCGTTTCGAAGCTGAATTTTGACTTTACGCTGGATACCAGCCGCGCCCAGGAAGAGTTAGGTTATCAGCCAGTTGTGACGCTGGATGAAGGGATTGAGCGTACCGCGGCCTGGCTGCGCGACCACGGTAAGCTGCCGCGTTAGGCTGATAGCCATTGCAGGGGGGCGGCACAAGCGTCACAAAATCCTGCAAAATTAACCGTAGGCCTGATAAGCGAAGCGCCATCAGGCATTGGTGTCTGCGTTAACCCTGCCCGTATTTCTCCAGTAACGCTTCGGCAATCGCCTGCGTTTCCGCGTCCGCCACGCCATTCCACAACGTCGGGCGGAAGTGCATCTGGAATGCCATAATCACCCGCTGCTGTTCACGCGGCGTCATCTCAGCTTTTACCTCATAACCATAGCGTGACAGCAGATCGAGCAATGACGCGGTTTCTACCGGCGTATGGGGCGCTCGTCCGGCGAGATAAAATGCCACACGCTGAGCATCCGGCCATGCGCCAATGCCCTGAGCGGCCAGTGCTTGCCACGGAAACAGCGGGCCGGGATCGTCCTTACGCTGCGGCGCAATGTCTGCATGAGCCACCACGTTTTGCGGTTTTATGTCGTAGCGGGCGATGATATCTTTCGCCAATGGGATTAACGCCTGAATCTGCGCGGGCTCAAACGGCGCAAAATACTTGCTGCCCGCTGATTTTTGCCAGCCGCGGTTTTCCAGCTCAATGCCAATTGAGGTATCGTTAATACGCGTAGCGCCGCGCCAGAAGCTAATCCCCGCATGCCAGGCCAGATCTTTTTCCGGCACCAGTTGCCAGATACGCGGTTTACCATGGTAAAGCGGCGGCACTGCGGGGATCAAATAGTGTGAACTGACGTTTTTATCGGTCAGCGTAGCCAGGGAAGAGTCAAAATCATCGGCCGTGTAATGGATAACCAGTACTTTAATGCGCGGATAAGCAGCCTGGGCCTGACGGCGGGTATCTAACTGATACCCGTTTTTGTCGACAATCCCTTTTTCGCCAGCACATCCCACCAGCAACAGCGTAAATGCCAGCAGACACAACAGACGTTTCATCGGCGAGTTTTCACCGCGGTACCGCTGACGCTCACCATCAGCATGCTACCGTCTTTGCCTACGGTTTCATAATCGATATCGATACCGACCACCGCATCAGCACCCAGCGCTTTCGCCTGTTCGCCCAGCTCCTGAAAAGCAATTTCACGCGCTTTACGCAGCTCTTTTTCATACGCGCCGGAGCGACCGCCAACAATATCGCGAATGCCGGCGAAGATATTCGCGCCTAAAATGGCTTCGCCGGTAACAACACCGCAGTACTCCACGATGCTCTGTCCTTCCAGCGTAGGGGTTGTCGAAAACTGCATGGTTAATCTCCTTTTTGCACTAAGAGCACAATCTCAAAAGCATTATCAAACCAATACACTATGACACTCAAAGGAAAGCCCGCCAAATAAAACTGCTATCCTTGTTGATGTGTAGCGGTTTCAGGTGGTGCGTTTTTTATTTGACTGGCATGCCGCCAGAAATAAAAAAGCCCCCAGATGTTTGGGGGCCTGAAGTTATTATTTTCTAAAATCTAATGGCGCCTTGCCGGACTGAATGTACATTGCTACGTTATCAAATGTAATCATTTTTGATTTACAAAAAATACATTTTGCCCCGAACGGATTTCCCTCAGTAACATCAAAGGTTGATGTTCTGTATTGGGAACCATGGCAACATGGACAGCGAAAGTGAATATGATTAGTAATAATAGTTACCTCAAAGCGCCACAACATTAATTGCGGATGGACCTTTAGGTCCCTGCTCCACACCGAATTCGACTTTCTGGTTTTCATTCAGTGTCTTAAACTCATTACTTTGAATCGCTGAGAAATGGACAAAGACATCTTTGCTGCCATCTGCAGGCGTAATGAAGCCAAAACCTTTTTCAGGATTGAACCATTTAATTAAACCAGTCATTTTAGTAGACATATATTTATTCCTTAATTTGAGCCTTTCGGCAAGCTTGGTTTTTATGACAGAAACTTCGTAGTGCTTAATGAAGAGACTCAAAGAGGGGATAAACGGATTACACCTGAAAATGAGAACTGCTTGAGTAAACTACTTTGTATATCGTCTGTTATTCAAACCGACCGGATCATTAACGCACGGGCACCGAGATTAAGCAACTCTTATTTTAGCCATCCGGAGTCCCTTATAGCCAACAACACGGCATGAGTTTTGTTTAGCCAGGCGTAAAGCGCGGCAAATGGAACATGCAAATGCTCAGATGGTCTATACAGTATAAGAAGCATGAATGGCCGCCAACGCCCCGTTGCAGGTTGATATACTAAAGCTGAAGCTGGCAACGAGCGCCACCAACATGCTTCAGGTGGGGTGTCCGCGAATTTGCTTTAGCAAAAACAATGTGTTAATCGATCATACAATCTTTAGTGAGACCGAATTGTTCATCGTAGAACACAATTAGTAGGAAGCTTATAAGGAAATCATTATGCGCTATTCGAAACTCTCTCTGCTGGTTCCATGTGCACTACTTCTCAGCGCCTGTACGACCGTGACGCCGGTCTATAAAGATAACGGCACGCGTAGTGGTTCATGCATAGAAGGTGGGCCAGACAGCGTGGCTCAACAATTCTATGATTACCGTATTCAGCATCGAAACAATGACATTACCGCCCTTCGTCCGTACCTGAGCGACAATCTGGCAAAACTGCTGACCGATGCCAGCCGTGATAATGCACACCGCGACCTGTTTAACAGCGATCCGTTCTCCAGTCGCGCTACGTTACCAGACAGCGCCAGTGTCGCCAGCGCATCGACTATTCCGAATAGTGATGCACGCAACATTCCACTGCGCGTAGAGCTGAAACAAGGTGACCAAAGCTGGCGTGATGAAGTGCTGATGATCCGTGAAGGTCAGTGCTGGGTCGTTGATGATGTACGCTATCTGGGCGGCAGCGTACACGCGCCAGCCGGGACGTTGCGCCAGTCTGTCGAAAACCGCTAACCGCCCCATTCACCCGCTTAAATCATAACCCCCATAAATTGTCTGGCATTCTGCATAGAATGCCGACATTTATTCTTGCCCACTGGTGACCTCGCTATTTTGTGCTATGTTTAGAGAAGAATGCGGTTTGCATTTAACTTTTAACGCATAAATATTGCATAACTATTCTGTCAAAGGTAGTATCTGCGGCTTCAATAGCTATCAGACTGCCAGTATCGAGTGTCAATGAGTATTCAATTAAACGGCATTAACTGCTTCTACGGCGCACATCAGGCGCTGTTCGATATCACGCTGGATTGCCCTCAGGGTGAAACACTGGTGTTACTTGGCCCAAGTGGAGCCGGGAAAAGCTCGCTGCTGCGCGTACTCAACCTGCTTGAGATGCCGCGCTCAGGCACGCTCTCTATTGCGGGCAACCGTTTCGACTTCACGAAGACCCCGTCAGATAAAGCCATTCGGGATCTGCGTCAGAACGTGGGCATGGTCTTTCAGCAATATAATCTCTGGCCGCATCTCACGGTTGTGCAGAACCTGATTGAAGCGCCCTGCCGTGTGCTCGGTCTGACAAAAGAGCAGGCAATGGCGCGCGCCGAGAAACTGCTGGAACGTCTGCGCCTCAAGCCTTACAGCGATCGTTACCCATTACATCTTTCCGGTGGACAGCAACAGCGTGTAGCCATTGCCCGCGCGTTGATGATGGAGCCGCAGGTGCTGCTGTTTGATGAACCGACCGCCGCGCTTGACCCGGAAATTACCGCCCAAATCGTCAGCATCATTCGCGAACTGGCGGAAACCAACATTACTCAGGTGATCGTCACCCACGAAGTGGAAGTTGCACGTAAAACGGCCAGTCGTGTGGTGTATATGGAAAACGGTCATATCGTCGAGTTTGGGGATGCGAGCTGCTTTGCCAACCCGCAAACCGAAGCGTTTAAAAACTATCTTTCTCACTAAGATTCGGGACAATACAATGAAAAAAGTTCTGATTGCCGCGCTAATCGCAGGTTTTAGTCTTTCCGCTACCGCAGCCCAAACCATTCGTTTCGCCACCGAAGCGTCTTATCCTCCGTTTGAATCTATCGATGCGAATAACAAGATCGTAGGTTTTGACGTTGATCTGGCAAACGCGCTGTGTAAAGAGATTGACGCTACTTGTACCTTCACCAATCAGGCCTTCGACAGCCTGATCCCAAGCCTGAAATTCCGTCGTTTTGACGCGGTAATGGCCGGTATGGACATCACCCCAGAGCGTGAAAAACAGGTGCTGTTCACCACCCCTTACTACGACAACTCTGCGCTGTTTGTGGGCCAGCAGGGTAAATACACCAGCATTGACCAGCTGAAAGGTAAAAAAGTCGGCGTTCAAAACGGTACTACGCACCAGAAATTCATCATGGATAAACATCCGGAAGTGACCACTGTGCCGTATGACAGCTACCAGAATGCCAAACTCGATCTGCAAAACGGTCGTATTGACGGCGTCTTTGGTGATACCGCAGTAGTAACCGAGTGGCTGAAAGACAATCCTAAGCTTGCCGCGGTTGGTGACAAAGTGACGGATAAAGATTACTTCGGTACAGGTCTGGGCATCGCGGTACGCCAGGGCAATACCGAGCTGCAGCAGAAGTTTAACGCTGCGCTGGAAAAAGTGAAGAAAGATGGGACTTACGAAACCATCTACAACAAATGGTTCCAGAAGTAATATTTGATGAATGAATTTTTTCCTTTAGCAAGCGCCGCCGGGATGACCGTCGGCCTTGCCGTTTGTGCGCTGATCATTGGCCTTGCACTCGCCATGTTTTTTGCCGTCTGGGAGTCAGTAAAATGGCGCCCGGTGGCATGGG
The DNA here is from genome assembly GCF_016894305.1 of Citrobacter sp. B72. Lineage (NCBI taxonomy): Bacteria > Pseudomonadati > Pseudomonadota > Gammaproteobacteria > Enterobacterales > Enterobacteriaceae > Citrobacter > Citrobacter sp. B72. The sequence continues at coordinate 1,808,254 of NZ_CP069801.1, read as the reverse complement.
CGGGCTCGGCCCTGGTCACCATCCTGCGCGGTCTGCCAGAAATTCTGGTGGTTCTGTTTATCTATTTCGGCTCCTCGCAGCTGCTGCTGACGCTGGCCGATGGCTTTACGATCAATCTCGGGTTTGTACAAATCCCGGTTCAGATGCAGATCGAAAACTTCGACGTCAGCCCGTTCCTGTGCGGTGTCATTGCACTGTCATTATTGTACGCCGCTTACGCGTCGCAAACGCTGCGTGGCGCGCTGAAGGCCGTGCCACTCGGACAATGGGAATCAGGTCAGGCGTTGGGTTTGTCTAAAGCCGCGATCTTCTTTCGTCTGGTGATGCCGCAGATGTGGCGTCATGCCTTACCGGGACTGGGTAATCAGTGGCTGGTATTGCTGAAAGATACCGCGCTGGTCAGCCTTATCAGCGTGAACGATCTGATGCTACAAACGAAGAGTATTGCCACCCGTACCCAGGAGCCGTTTACCTGGTACATTGTGGCGGCCGCTATTTACCTGGTGATTACGCTGGTGAGTCAGTACATTCTCAAACGCATTGACCTGCGCGCGACACGTTTTGAGCGGAGACCAGGCTGATGCTTGAGTATTTACCTGAATTGTTGAAAGGGCTGCATACCAGCCTGACGCTGACAGTCGCCTCCATCGTGGTTGCTCTGGTGCTGGCGCTGATCTTCACCGTCATCCTGACGCTGAAAACGCCGGTGCTGGTGTGGCTGGTTCGCGCGTATATCACGCTGTTTACCGGTACACCGCTGCTGGTGCAAATCTTCCTGATCTACTACGGACCTGGACAGTTTCCGGCATTGCAAGAATATCCGGTACTGTGGCATCTGCTCTCTGAACCCTGGTTATGCGCCTTAATTGCGCTGTCGTTAAACAGTGCGGCCTACACTACGCAACTGTTCTACGGCGCTATCCGTGCAATCCCGGAAGGCCAATGGCAGTCCTGCGGAGCGTTAGGGATGAGCAAAAAGGATACGCTGGCGATTCTGTTGCCGTACGCCTTTAAACGCGCCCTCTCCTCGTATTCCAACGAAGTGGTGCTGGTATTTAAAAGTACCTCACTGGCTTACACTATCACGCTGATGGAAGTCATGGGCTATAGCCAGCTGCTGTACGGTCGTACTTATGACGTTATGGTCTTCGGTGCGGCAGGTGTGATTTACCTGATCGTCAACGGCTTGCTGACGCTGATGATGCGCTTAATCGAACGTAAAGCGCTGGCGTTTGAACACCGGAATTAAGCATATGCCTAATGGCGCTACGCTTATCAGGCCTACGGTTCATGCACCTTTTGTAGGCCGGATAAGGTGCTAGCACCGCCATCCCACAAATATGCATAAAGCAAAATAATAAAGACGGACAACAACCTAAATTGTCCGTCTTTTTTTATACCAGTAAAAATATTTAATCGTTTTTATTGCATATAAATTCATTAAATGGCATTGTTACTCCACGCCGCAGACACGGTAATAATCATAAGATTGACAGACGGGAGTTCCACCATGAAAAAGTTAGTACTGGCCGCATTACTTGCTACTTTCGCCGCTGGCGCCTCAGCTGCTGATAAAATTAGTTTCGGTGTATCAGCCACGTATCCGCCATTTGAATCACTGGACGCGAGCAATAAAATTGTCGGTTTTGACATCGACCTGGCAACGGCGCTGTGCAAACAAATGCAGGCAGAATGTACTTTCACCAATCACGCTTTCGACAGCCTGATCCCCGCGCTGAAATTCAAGAAATATGATGCGGTAATTTCCGGAATGGATATCACACCTGAGCGTAGCAAGCAGGTTGCATTTACTCAGCCTTACTATGCCAACTCCGCGCTGGTGATTGCGAAAAAAGACACCTATAAAACCTTTGCCGACCTGAAAGGTAAGCGCATCGGTATGGAAAACGGCACCACGCACCAGAAATACCTGCAGGACAAACATCCTGAAGTGAAAACCGTGGCCTACGATAGCTATCAGAATGCGATTATCGACCTGAAAAATGGCCGTATTGATGGCGTATTTGGCGATACCGCTGTGGTTAACGAATGGCTGAAAACCAACCCGCAGTTAGGCGTTGCCACTGACAAAGTAACCGATCCGCAATACTTCGGTACTGGCCTTGGCATCGCGGTTCGCCCGGATAACAAAGCCCTGCTGGAAAAACTGAACAGCGCGCTGGCGGCAATCAAAGCTGACGGCACGTACCAGAAAATCAGCGATCAATGGTTCCCGCAGTAACGTCTGCCCAATCTGAAAAGCCGCGCTCTGCGGCTTTTTTTATCTCTTCGCCTGCGCTTTCAGTCAGTTCTTACGCCATAAACGCTTTCCTGGCATACACTTGTTAAAACGAAAAAAAGTGAGGCAAACGGATGATAGCGTTCCCTGCCAGTTTACTGATCCTCAATGGAAAAAGTGCTGATAATCTCCCCCTGCGTGATGCCATTGCGAAGCTTCGCGATGAAGGCGTGGAAATCCATGTTCGCGTGACCTGGGAAAAAGGCGATGCCCAACGCTACGTTGATGAAGCTCGTCAGCTAGGCGTTGCTACGGTGATAGCCGGCGGCGGTGACGGCACCATCAACGAAGTTTCGACAGCGCTGATTCAGTCGCAGGGTGGCAATATTCCGGCGCTGGGTATTTTACCGTTGGGAACGGCGAATGACTTTGCCACCAGCGTTGGTATACCCGACGACCTTGATAAGGCGTTAAAGCTGGCTATCGCTGCAAATGCGACTGCGATCGATATGGTGCAGGTCAACGATAAAACCTGTTTTATCAACATGGCGACCGGGGGATTTGGCACGCGCATCACCACCGAAACGCCGGAAAAACTCAAGGCCGCACTGGGCGGTGTATCGTATTTTATTCACGGATTAATGCGCATGGATACTCTCAAGCCCGACATCTGTGACATTCATGGGGAGGATTTTCACTGGCAGGGTAAGGCGCTGGTGATTGGTATCGGTAACGGTCGCCAGGCCGGTGGTGGGCAACAGCTTTGCCCGACGGCGCTGATCAACGACGGCCTGCTGCAACTGCGCATTTTTACCGGCGAAGAACTACTGCCAGGACTGCTTTCGGCGTTAACGCAATCCGAAGACAACCCTAACATTATTGACGGCGCATCGTCGTGGTTTGATATCCGCGCCCCACACGAAATTACCTTTAATCTCGATGGTGAACCACTCAGCGGACAAGAGTTTCATATTGAAATCCTGCCCGCTGCGCTACGTTGCAGACTGCCGCCAGGTTGTCCGCTATTGCGCTAACCCAACGACAATCCGAGGATCAGGCAATAGTAACTTTGCTGTCCAGATAAACGTCCTGTACGGCGTTAATCAACTTAACGCCGTCGGCCATGGTTTTCTTGAACGCTTTACGCCCCAGAATCAGCCCCATACCACCCGCACGTTTGTTAATAACCGCCGTACGTACTGCATCGCTCAGGTCGGTGTCGCCGCCGGCCGCCCCGCCAGAGTTAATTAACCCGGCACGCCCCATATAACAGTTCGCCAGTTGGTAACGCACCAGGTCAATTGGATTCTCGCTGGTCAACTTGGTATAGACGCGATCGTCGGTGTAGCCAAAATTAACCGCTTTATACCCGCCGTTATTTTCCGCCATTTTCTGCTTAACGATATCCGCTCCGATAGTGGCAGCCAGATGGTTAGCCTGCCCGGTAAGATCGGCGGAAACATGGTAATCCACGCCATCTTTTTTAAACGCGGAGTTACGCAGATACGCCCACAGCACGGTAACCATACCCAACTCATGGGCGCGCTCAAACGCTGCTGAAATCTCTTCAATCTGGCGGCGAGATTCCTCAGAACCGAAATAGATAGTTGCCCCTACCGCAACCGCACCCATATTGAACGCCTGCTCTACGCTGGCATACAGCGTCTGGTCAAAAGTATTCGGATAGCTGAGCGTTTCGTTGTGGTTAATTTTAACGAGGAACGGGATACGGTGCGCGTAGCGGCGGGAGACAGAAGCCAGCACACCGTAAGTTGATGCCACGCAGTTGCACCCTGCTTCGATAGCCAACTCCACAATATTCTTCGGATCAAAGTACAGCGGGTTAGCGGCAAACGAAGCACCAGCAGAATGCTCTACCCCCTGATCCACCGGTAGGATCGACAGATACCCTGTCCCGGCAAGTCGCCCCGTGTTATACAGCGTCTGCATATTACGCAGCACGGCAGGCGGCCGGTTGTTATCCACCATTACGCGATCGACGTAATCATGTCCAGGCAGGTAAAGTTGGTCAGAAGGAATGGTCATACAACGATGCTGTAAAAGGCTGTCGGCATCTTTGCCAAGCAACTGCGCAATATCAGTCATAGCTATGCTCCCGTAAGTTCCAGTTTAAAACCGGAATATGGATTGTCCTGACCCGCCTTTTTGCGGGCAGCATTAAGCCTGGTACCGACTGCACTTTTTTTCCATCTTTAGCGCACTTTTCAGCAACTTCTGCTGGCTCGATTCAGGAAAAAATAATGTTAAGACGGTCAAAGTTTAACCCCAAAGGTATTTTAAAGGTATTATTGAATGGTACTATCAGCGCGTACCTTACCTGTCATGAAGGATTTAAAGATGAAAACTACAGTTAAGCTGTCGTTCATGATGTTTGTAGAGTGGTTTATCTGGGGCGCCTGGTTTGTACCACTGTGGCTGTGGCTGAGTAAAAGTGGCTTTAGTGCCGGAGAGATCGGCTGGTCCTACGCCTGCACAGCCATTGCGGCGATCCTGTCGCCCATTCTGGTCGGTTCAATCACTGACCGCTTTTTCTCCGCGCAAAAAGTGCTGGCGGTGTTGATGTTCGTCGGCGCTATTCTGATGTACTTCGCCGCCCAGCAAACCACCTTTAGCGGATTCTTCCCTCTGTTACTGGCCTATTCGTTGACCTATATGCCGACGATTGCGCTGACCAACAGTATTGCTTTTGCCAACGTACCGGATGTTGAACGTGATTTCCCGCGCATCCGCGTGATGGGGACCATTGGCTGGATTGCCTCCGGTTTGGCCTGCGGTTTCTTACCGCAAATGCTTGGCTATAACGACATCTCACCCACCAATATTCCCCTGCTTATCACTGCCGGAAGCTCCGCATTATTAGGCGTTTTTGCCTTCTTTTTACCGGATACGCCGCCAAAAAGTACCGGCAAAATGGATTTCAAAGTTATGCTGGGTCTGGATGCGCTGATCCTGCTGCGCGATAAGAACTTCCTCGTCTTCTTCTTTTGCTCTTTCCTGTTTGCGATGCCACTGGCGTTCTATTACATCTTCGCCAACGGCTATCTGACAGAAGTCGGAATGAAAAACGCCACCGGCTGGATGACACTGGGCCAATTCTCTGAAATCTTCTTTATGCTGGCGCTACCGTTTTTCACCAAACGCTTTGGCATTAAAAAGGTATTGTTGCTTGGTCTTATTACTGCGGCGATCCGCTACGGATTTTTCGTTTACGGCGGTGCGGAAGAATATTTCACTTACGCCCTGCTGTTTCTCGGCATTCTGCTGCACGGCGTCAGTTACGACTTCTATTACGTCACGGCTTACATCTATGTCGATAAAAAAGCGCCGGTCCACATGCGCACCGCAGCGCAAGGGCTTATCACCCTCTGCTGTCAGGGGTTCGGCAGCCTGCTCGGTTACCGTCTGGGCGGCGTAATGATGGAAAAAATGTTTGCTTATCAGGAACCGGTTAATGGTCTCACCTTTAACTGGGCTGGCATGTGGGGATTTGGCGCGGTCATGATTGCCGTCATTGCCGTGATGTTTATGATTTTCTTTCGCGAATCAGACAAAGAAATCACCGCCATTAAGGTGGACGATCGCGATGTAGCGTTGAAACAAGGGGAAGTAAAATGAAAGCAGAACGTATTCTCGGTGCTCTTTATGGGCAGGCGTTAGGGGATGCGATGGGCATGCCGTCGGAACTGTGGCCAAGAACCCGGGTTAAAGCACACTTCGGTTGGATCGACCGTTTTTTGCCCGGCCCTGCGGAAAATAATGCCGCCTGCTATTTTAACCAGGCGGAGTTCACTGATGACACGTCCATGGCACTGTGTCTGGCAGATGCCCTGCTTGAGTGCGACGGCGAAATTGTGCCAGACGTTATTGGTCGCAATATTCTGGCCTGGGCCGAGCAGTTTGATGCTTTTAATAAAAACGTGCTCGGCCCGACCTCGAAAATTGCGTTGAAAGCTATTCGTGACGGTAAACCGGTCGCCGAACTGGAAAACAACGGCGTGACCAATGGCGCGGCAATGCGCGTTTCCCCGCTGGGATGCCTGCTGCCCGCCCGCGATCTTGATGCCTTTATCGATGATGTGGCACTGGCCTCCAGCCCAACGCATAAATCGGATCTGGCTATCGCGGGAGCCGTTGTCGTCGCGTGGGCGGTATCGCGCGCCATCGACGGAGGAAAATGGTCAGAGATTGCCGACGCGCTACCTGCCATTGCCCTGCATGCGCAGCAAAAACGAATCACCACGTTTAGCGCATCGCTTTGTGCACGCCTTGAACTGGCGCTGAAAATCGTCCGTAACGCCGACGGCGTCGAGTCCGCCAGCGAGCAGTTGTATCAGGTTGTGGGGGCAGGAACCAGCACCATTGAGTCCGTTCCTTGCGCTATCGCCATGGTTGAGCTGGCACAGACCGATCCTAACCGCTGCGCCATTTTGTGCGCTAACCTCGGCGGCGATACCGACACCATCGGGGCGATGGCAACCGCCATTTGTGGTGCATTACACGGCGTGAGCGCGATCAACCCAGCATTGAAGCAGGAGTTGGATGCGGTGAATCAGCTGGACTTTACCCACTACGCCAACGGGTTAATGCGACTGCGCGAGCAGCGGGAGGCGCTATGAGCAACACGCATCTGCAACAACTTCTCTCGCAGTTACGTACACAGCGGCCAGTAACGGTGGTGGGTGCGGCGGTGATTGATGTCATTGCCGATGCGTATGCCCTCCCCTGGCGCGGCTGTGACATCGAGCTCAAGCAGCAAGGTGTTAACGTTGGCGGCTGCGCACTCAATATCGCCGTCACGCTTAAGCGTTTAGGTATCGATGCCTGCAATGCTCTACCACTGGGTCAGGGAGTGTGGGCCGACATTATCCGCAACCGGATGACAAAAGAGGGACTGCACAGCCGGATCGACAATGCCGAAGGCGATAACGGCTGGTGTCTGGCGCTGGTGGAGCCGGATGGCGAGCGTACCTTTATGTCTTTTAGCGGCGTTGAGAATCAGTGGAATGCCGCCTGGCTGGCACAGCTGGATATCCCGCGTCATAGCCTGGTGTATCTTTCGGGTTATCAGCTAGCGTCCCCGTGCGGTGAATTGCTGGTGCAGTGGCTGGAAGGTCTGGAAGAGGTGACACCATTTATCGATTTTGGCCCGCGCATCGGCGACATTCCCGAGCCCTTACTGGCAAGAATTATGGCCTGTCGTCCGCTGGTGTCACTTAATCGTCAGGAGGCGGAAATTGCTGCCGAGCGGTTTGCATTGAGTCAGGATGTGGAAGGTTTTGGCGCAGAATGGGTGCAGCGTTTCACCGCACCGGTGGTCGTGCGGCACGATAAAGACGGCGCATGGTATTTCAGCGCACAGACATCCGGCTGCGTACCGGCATTTGCAACGGCGGTCGTTGATACTATCGGCGCAGGTGACAGCCACGCTGGCGGTATGCTGGCTGGGCTGGCGTCTGGCTGGACGCTGGCCGACTCAGTGCTGTTAGGTAACGCGGTGGCGTCCTGGGTAGTTGGGCATCGCGGCGGCGATTGCGCCCCGTCACGCGAGGAGCTACTCCTCGCACACAAAAACGTATAGATCGCTACGACAGTAACTGATGCTGTATTCAATAGGCCGTTGCTGCTGGTCAAGCGCTACCTGCTTGATCACCAGTACCGGCACTTTGCTATCCATTTGAATGTGCGCCTGAAACTCTGCGTCAGGCATTCTGGCGCTAACACGTGAGCGCGTGCGCTGCGGGAAAATATGCTGGCTACGAAAATAGTCATACAGCGAAACACCGATGGCATCCACGTCATGAATTAGATGTGCGGGTACCCAAGACTCTTCAATAGAGACTGCGTCTTCGTCAACGTAACGAATGCGTTTGAGCAAGAAGACATCACTCCCTGCGACAACAGCCAACTGCTGTGCCACCTCTTCCGGGCAAGGCACAATTCTTTTGTTAACCCACAATGTATCCGGTTTTTTACCGCGTAACACCACCTGCTGAGAAAAACCACGCGCTTCTTTGAGCGAATACTCGAAGATATTGTTAATTTGCGTTCCGTAACCGCGGGCACGTGTTACTACACCTTCTTCTTCCAGGGCCTGCATCGCCTTACGTACCGTAATCCGAGAAACGCCGGTCAACTGGCTGAGGTCGCGCTCGCCGGGCAGGATATTGCCGTGCTCCAGGATCCCACTGCGCACAGCATTCTTCACCGTCTGCGCAAATTTCATATACAGCGGCGTGTTATCCGCCGCTGAAATACGTTCATTCAGTTGTGCGATAAGCTGGGTATGCGCTTGTTCCATTTATCTTTTTCCTGGCCGCCGTTTCTGCAGCCAGTATACCCATTACCACCACGCGTGGAAATGATGCACCGGACCGATTCCTTCGCCAACTTCCAGCGTGTCGGCCTGTGCCAACGCCGCTGAAAGCCACAGTTTGGCTTCCTGTACGGTATCAGCCCAGTTGTTATGGCGCGGACGCAGGGCTGCCAACGCCGCCGATAGCGTACAACCGGTGCCATGGGTATTTTTGGTCATCACCCTTGGTGCGGTAAAACGCTGCTCACCATCGCGCGTAAAGAGCCAGTCGGGGCTTTGCGCATCATCCAGATGACCGCCCTTCATCAACACTGCCTCGCAGCCCAGCGCCCGTAGCGCCCTTCCCTGCTCTAACATCTCCTGCTCACTCTGCGCATGCGATGCCCCGAGCAGTGCAGCAGCTTCGGGTAAATTAGGGGTGATAATCGAAACCTGCGGCAGCAAACGGGTACGCAACGTTTCTACCGCTGAGGGCGACAGCAACGGATCGCCGCTTTTCGCCAACATCACCGTGTCCAGCACCACATTTTGTACCCGATGGCGACGTAAACGTTCGGCGACAGCTTCGACAATGTCCGTCTCCGCCAACATACCGATTTTAGTCGTATCAATACGCACATCATTGAACACAGAGTCCAACTGCGCGGCGACAAAATCAGGCTCAATGCGATACACCGACTGCACCCCACGCGTATTTTGCGCCACCAACGCCGTGATAACGGAACAGCCGTAAGCGCCCAGCGCCGAGAAGGTTTTTAAATCAGCCTGAATACCCGCGCCACCGCTTGGATCGGTTCCGGCGATCGTTAATGCGTTAATCCGTTTCATGCTTGCTCCTGGGCGTTCAGGTTATAGAGGGCGTCGAGAAATGCCGGGACAAAACTGCCCGGTCCGTTTGATTGTTGTGTGGCTATTTGCCCGGCCTGTTTCATCCAGCTACAGGCGGAGGCGACGTTATCAAGTCGGTCACCACGTAAAGCGCAACTGGCCGCAACAACCGCTGATAGCGCGCATCCGGTGCCCACCACGCGAGTCATCAACGGGTCACCACCGTCCACGCAAACGGTACGCTGACCATCGGTGACGTAATCCACTTCGCCGGTAACCACGACAATGGTCCCAATCTGACGAGCCAGCGCCTGCGCTGCGGGAAGCGCAGCGACAGCCGTATCGGTTGTATCCACGCCGCGTCCCCCACCGTTCATGCCGGCCAGAGCAAGTATTTCCGAAGCGTTGCCACGAATAGCAGCAGGCTGTAGTGACAATAATTCCAGGCAGAAGCGGCGGCGAAACTCAAGCGCGCCTACGGCAACGGGATCGAGCGTCCACGGGGTTTTAGCATTCTGAGCATGCTCAACTGCGGCACGCATCGCCGCGGCCCGTTCCCGAGTTAAGGTGCCGACATTAACCAGCAACGCACTGGCAATGGCGGCGAATCGGCTGGCTTCTTCAGGCTCGATAACCATCGCAGGCGATGCGCCCAGCGCCAGTAATGTATTGGCAGTAAAGCTTTGCACGACCTCATTGGTCATACAGTGTGTGAGCGGGGATAAGGTTCTAAATTGGTGCAAAGTGTGAGCCGCGAGCGCGCGGCTGTGCAGGTCAGGCTGCATGGTTCAGCTCCTGCCCGCGCGAAGAAGGGACACGAGCAGTGTCAGACTTCCCTACGCTGGCATTATCCAGATCAGGTGGTACGGGTATTTCTCAGCCTTCACCAGGAAGGGCACCCCGAGTCGTTGAATTGATCTCTTTTAATTTTACAGTAAGTTATGCCTGAAAAATTAATTTGATCCGGAGTCAATATACACCATAACACCCCGCAAAGGTGTATCTCTTTTTGTATCATACGTCGTGCCCCGCTTTAGGCATTATCCCGTTAATTGCATTTCAATGATTTAAGCTCTAGTAAACCGGAATATTAATTTTACTAAAATCTATTTTATTTTCATGATGTTATAATAATCACTCATTCCTTATTCCCATTTTTCAGGAATATGATAACGAGGGATACCATACTAACTAAGAGGGATTTTGATATGGCAATACCTGTTTATCTATGGCTTACAGACGATGTAGGAAATCAGGTTAAAGGATCGGTTGATGTACATGGTAGAGAAGGTTCTATTGAAATTGTAGAACTGATGCATAACGTAGAGCTACCTACTGATCCACTGACAGGACAGATTACAGCTAAGAGGAAGCATGGAGATTATTTTTTACTGAAAGAGGTAGATTGTTCATCGCCTTATCTCTATCAGGGTGTATCCAGTGGACAGATATTCAAACAAGCGGTATTGAAATTCTACCATATCAACCACAACGGGCTGGAAGAAGAATATTTTCGAGTGACAATGGATAATGTAAGGGTCAATGAGATTGAACCTTTTATGTTTGATGTCAAGAATCCAGCATATGAAAAGCGAAATCACATTGAGGCATTCTACTTAGCCTACGAAAAGATCACATGGCTCTATCTGGACGGGAACATAACTCACTCCGATTCATGGAACGACAGCAAGGAGGCGGCGTAATGACTTGGGTATACAAAGTAAGTTCTCATAGCTTCTATCTGAATGGTACATACCAATTTGATGCATTGTATTCAGGTAGACCAGGTTTTAAGAATGATTCAGCTAACGAGTGCGTGAGTGAAAAGGGGCCACTTCCTAGAGGAACCTACACTATCGGTCTTGCTTTCTATCACCATAAGACAAAAGCGTACACAATACGCCTTACACCTTACCCTGAAAATCAGATGTGCGGGCGTGATGGTTTCATGATACACGGTAATAGTTCAAGACATCCTCTTAGTGCCTCGGATGGATGCATCATATTAGGACTGGCTGGTCGCAAAGAGATCAATGATAGCTCTGATAAGATTCTGGTAGTTGAGGATTAAATGAAAAAATTATTAATCCTTATAACCTTCATACCTATTCTTTCATTTGCAAAAAATGAGGGTTGTGCATCAGTAGGCTCAGCAATGGAAGCCATATTATTCAATAAGTTAGCAGAGGACTTGAGTATAGATACATCTACTGTTGATGAAATGAAAGCAAAAGTAGATGTGCTTGATATTACACCTATTTCACGGATGTACGCTGAGAAATTAGCAAGAATCGACTTTGATAAAGATCCTGATAAGGATAAAACAGAAGATAAGTACAAAAACATTTATCTTTCAAGCTATTATGATAATGAAGTGAAGTCCATTACAGCTAAATATACCTACACCGATAAGCACGGTAAGAAAGATGTATTCATTGCCTCAAGCCTGATGAACAAAGACGAGTGTTCAGTTAGGTTCAACGGGTACATCACCCTATCAAGAGAATTTTAATATTAATAATAGGGGTTAGCAACGGTCCCTATTATCTAATAGATGAAAGAATGCATGGCTGTCAGCCATAGAACAGCCGTAAAGCTGACAGAATGAATCGTGCTGTACCTCCCCTATTGCGAAACTACTGGTCAAGGTTGCTGCAATTCTGTACTTTCATTTACACTTTTTACGAAATGACTGGAGTGATCACAAAATAGTGCTTGTCAGACATCCGGTATGCCAGGAATGATACATGACTGATTTTGATGACCCGAAGAGGTAGAGAGGATGGGTATGAAGAATAAAATGTTGCTGGGTGCACTTCTGCTTGCAAGCAGCGTCGTCTGGGCCGCACCAGCTGCAACAGCTGCCCCCACCGGTATCGATAAGTATGAACTGAGCAGCTTTATTGCTGACTTCACCCATTTCAAACCCGGTGACAAGGTTCCACCACTGTATCTCACCGAAGAATACACCATTAAACAGTGGAATCTGCGCAACCTGCCCGCACCGACGGCAGGCACCCACTGGACCTACATGGGCGGCGCATATGTGCTGGTCAATGATGCCGATGCTAAGATCATTAAAGCCTACGACGGCGAGATTTTTTATCACCGCTAAAAAAAACGCACCCAGTATAGTTGGGTGCGTAAATTTCCTGCTTTACTTACTTTTTAATTATAGTCAATAACGACCTTTACCCGACTCATTGTTTCTCCCGCAGTGACTTTCCCTGCATACGTTCTAGTGCGGGCGTAAATATTGATTGGTACTATATTCGCTTTCACATCGCCAGATCGATACAGGTTACTTCTGCCATAACCAATACTCGTTGAACCGTCCATTGATAACTGAAATCCTACCGACCCTGCGCTATTCGCCGCAGTACCATAATCGTTGGTCAGGGTCATTGAATCCTCCGCCAATGGACTCATCGGTTCAAAATAAAATAACAGATTATCAGGCGTAAACTTCAGATTCCCAGCCCCACTGGCCTGACAGGTGAATATTACCGGGTGAAGCTCAAATTTTTTCTTATCAAGATCATTAATATTTATCCTTCCCAGATCAATTTCCTGATTACCAAAATAGCAGGTTGTGATATCGACCATAATCGTGACATTTAAATTATAATTTAATTTTTTTGAACTACAGTTATTCTCATTTCCCTGACAGTATTCAAGGCTCAACTCAGTAACGAGAGGGATCGTCGCACCAGGGGCGATGATCGTTGCGGCCCCGCGGTCTGGGGCCTCAACAATTGAATAGTTCAGAACTAAACCCGCCATATCAAAAAAATCTGACAATGTATACTTTGCTTTATTTGCAACAATATCCTTTGCTTGATAACTCACAGAAAAGGAAACAATGTAATATTTACTGCCTACCTTAAAAGCATATTCACTGCTATGCAAGATGGCCATTGCGGCCTTCAACCATGCCTTCTCCTGTGACTTACAGTCCAGTACAACAGTGCCATCCTGGCCAGAAGCAAAAACACCACCATCAAGTACACCGGACATCGCATCTGGGGTGAAAGAATATGCTCCCGTAATATTTGGTGGAGGAACAAAATCACATTTATCAGCCTGTGCCCAAAAAGAGCATAATGTTAATACCGTTAACAGTATCCATCTCATCATCATTATCCTTTTACTGGCATGAGTATGTCTTACTGGCATCAATTTCCTGATTGAAGGAGATTGTGCAGTAACGTCCTTGTTGTTTATCAATGGCAACTTTGATTTTTGCAGGCACGTCATTAGTACGAATAAACAACATACTGCCTTGCCCAACCAGACCAATGTTTTCGCCCTGTTCGCTTTCGACCTCATAACCAAAGGTTAATGGTGATCCATCCGAGCGCAATGCTTTAAAGTACCAGGGTTTACGCTGGTCGGTATCAAATTGCGCTTTGACCACTGCCCCACGATATGGAGCAACACTTTTACGGTTACCCTGTAATTCTGTTTCGCTATTGGTATTAGAGACATCCAGTGTCAGCATATTCTCACGGTACGCACTCATACCATCATATACCACCGTACCTTTACTGTTTGTCTCCCGATATTTCTGCCCATTGATATAAGCGCCTTCAAGTCCGGGGGCGTCTACGATGGCGAAAGTCTCAGAAAGGTGGTTTGCCAGGTTTATACCGCCAGCCCATGCCACAATCCCACCGGAGATACTGCCACTGCTTTGTTTATATTTTGTGGATTGACTATAACTACCGTTAACCGTTGCAACAGGAGCACGCCACGTCACATTTGCCCCTGCGCTGGTTTCGCTGTCTTGTCGTTGATGGCTCAGGTTTACACCATAGTTAAATTGATCGCGATCGCCTGCGATCCCACTAATACCGGTATTATTTGATGCAAAACCATCATCATCAAATGTGGTCGAGTTAGAGAGATATACCTGTCGCCGTGGCGTGGATATACCATCTCCCCAGTTAAAGGGTATGGAGATAAAGATGTTGAAACGTTTATCTTCATTATGATCTTCATCGTAGGTTTGGCTAGCAGAAAGCGTATAGCTAATCCGTTGCCAACTATTGGTGTAGCTCAGTTGATAATCTTTATTACTACCGCTACGTCCCCAGTAGTCACGCCATAATGTGCTTAATGATACGGATCCCCACCCCTCAGGAAGCGATTGATTGATGTTGGCTGTAAAACTGTTTTTACGACCGAAATCATACTGATAATAATCAGCAATATCGTAGACATCATTTTCATCACGATGATAACTGTTTTTATTATTCGCCCATACGTGATCGTTAAATGTACGATAGTCACGAGAAGAATATCGGTATGCCGCTAAACCAAATCGCGTCCCTGTCTGCGTAAGATATTTATTCCACGCAACCTGGTAACTCTGGCCATCAAAAACGTCACCATTATCCTGTTTACTATGTGACTGCGTGGCGTCAAAAGAAACAGCGCCAATGCGCGTATTCCAGCCTGTTCCCAGCGTAAAGGCATTATAGTTATCCCCTAGCATTGTGCCGCCATACAGCGTTAATAGATTATTAAAGCCATACTGATAACTGGCCTGAACGAAATCACTTTGGTTGCTGGCACCTTCAATATGGCTGCGACCCGCGACAAAATCATACTTTGACACGCCAGGCTGCAACATATTGGGTACGGAGGAATAAGGAACCAGATAGGTCGTAACCGTTCCATCCGCTTCCTTTACACTCACGTCAAGATCTGCGCCCCCACCAGCTAACTGTAAATCAGCAATCGAGAAGGGGCCCGGCGGTACCTCTTTTTGATAGACAACAAAACCATTTTGTTCAATAGTGACAAGGGCATTACTTTGTGCAATCCCTTGAACTAACGGCGTAAAATTCTGTTTTGAGTTTGGGAGCATCTGCATATCACGATATAAGCGTACCCCGCGAAACCGCACGGTATCAAAAATATCTGATGATGTGTACATATCGCCCGCGCGCAATGTGCCCAAAATTTCCGGGATCCCGCGCTCCAAATAGAGAGTATTACTCTTCCACTCACCATTACTATCATCAGTCTTATTGTAACTGGCATCAGAATGTAGTTGCCAACCTAATAAATTCAATCCGCTATTAAAACGAGCAAAAGTATTTTTACTGTTACCGGAGTCTTTATAATCGCTATAGTATTGGCTCACATAATAGGACGTATACAGCGGTGATGCTGCCAACTTACTGATTTAGTGTATGATGGTGTTTTTGAGGTGCTCCAGTGGCTTCTGTTTCTATCAGCTGTCCCTCCTGTTCAGCTACTGACGGGGTGGTGCGTAACGGCAAAAGCACCGCCGGACATCAGCGCTATCTCTGCTCTCACTGCCGTAAAACATGGCAACTGCAGTTCACTTACACCGCTTCTCAACCCGGTACGCACCAGAAAATCATTGATATGGCCATGAATGGCGTTGGATGCCGGGCAACCGCCCGCATTATGGGCGTTGGCCTCAACACGATTTTCCGCCATTTAAAAAACTCAGGCCGCAGTCGGTAACCTCGCGCATACAGCCGGGCAGTGACGTCATCGTCTGCGCGGAAATGGACGAACAGTGGGGATACGTCGGGGCTAAATCGCGCCAGCGCTGGCTGTTTTACGCGTATGACAGGCTCCGGAAGACGGTTGTTGCGCACGTATTCGGTGAACGCACTATGGCGACGCTGGGGCGTCTTATGAGCCTGCTGTCACCCTTTGACGTGGTGATATGGATGACGGATGGCTGGCCGCTGTATGAATCCCGCCTGAAGGGAAAGCTGCACGTAATCAGCAAGCGATATACGCAGCGAATTGAGCGGCATAACCTGAATCTGAGGCAGCACCTGGCACGGCTGGGACGGAAGTCGCTGTCGTTCTCAAAATCGGTGGAGCTGCATGACAAAGTCATCGGGCATTATCTGAACATAAAACACTATCAATAAGTTGGAGTCATTACCCAAATTTCACTAAGCATTATTTAAGCATAAGATAATACTTATTTAAGTAATTCACGATAATAATAAATAACGGAAAGCAAATGTAATAGAAGGGAAAATTAAAGAGGCGGCAGTATTACGCTGGGTAAAACTGCCGTTTGACAAGATTCATTCTGAGGTCATTAATCGTAGGTATTGAGCACTATTTGCCGTGTCGTATCACCCGGTAACATCACACGTTGCGTATTGACACCCCGGTAGTTTGGTTTGTCGCTTCCAACCGTCAATCGAACCGCATCTGCTTGGCAATCATTTTGAGGCTCGCCACCTGTCATATCGATATGGCAGGTGGACTCAACAACATGCCCGATGATTGTTAACTTTCCATCGATTGTATCAGAAGCCAAAGCCTGCAAACTCATTCCATAAGCCAGAGTAATAACTCCCAAGAATAAACTTTTCTTCATTGTGTTCATTATTCCTGTAATGGGTGGGAAACAGCGTACAAGCCGCCTGCACTGAGTATTATCAGTTAACTCCCCTATTTGAACCAATTGAAATTGTAGATTAATGGGATAGATTTGATCAATTGCAATGATGCATTGAGGTGATTTATTCGGAAAAAGGCATGAATTATAAACGCAGAATGAACAATATCGTAAGATTTTTAAATTTAATATATTCACCGCATCAATAATACATTGATGCGGTGAATATATGTAACGCAATAAATTACACCGCGCGGAAGGCAATCTCGCCCGGAATAACCTCTCCCTGCCAGTAGAGCTGTGCAGCCACTCGTCCTGCCAGGTCGCGGTAAATAGCAGTAAATTCGCTTTCAGGACGGCTAATCACCGTCGGCGTACCACGATCGAGGTCCTCACGCAGAGAAATATGCAGCGGCATCTGTCCCAGCAGTTGAGTGTGATACTGCTCGGCCAACTTCTGTGCCCCACCGGTACCGAAGATCGGTTCATGGTGACCGCAGTTGCTGCAAATATGCATACTCATATTCTCAACGATACCCAGTACCGGCACTTCGACTTTTTCGAACATCACGATGCCCTTTTTCGCATCGATCAGCGCGATGTCCTGCGGCGTAGTGACAACAACCGCGCCCGTTACCGGAATGTTCTGCGCCAGCGTCAGCTGGATGTCACCGGTGCCCGGCGGCATATCCAGTACCAGATAATCAAGATCCGGCCATAAGGTTTCCTGCAACATCTGCAGCAGCGCTTTGCTGGCCATCGGGCCGCGCCATACCATCGCGTTATCGTCAGTGACCAGATAACCAATGGAGTTCGTTGCCAGACCATGAGACATGATCGGTGCCATGTGGGTACCATCTGGCGAGGTTGGACGCTGGTTTTCCGCGCCAAGCATTGTCGGGATAGACGGACCATAAATATCGGCGTCCAGAATCCCTACCTTCGCCCCTTCTGCAGCCAGCGCCAGCGCCAGGTTCACGGCGGTAGAGGATTTACCCACGCCACCTTTACCTGAACTGACGGCGATGATGTTTTTCACACCATTAATACCCGGCTGGTTTTTCACGCGTTTCAGCGTCGCGATGTTATGCGACAGTTTCCAGTCGATCGCTTTCGCACCGGTAATACGCAGCAGATCGGCGCTACATTGCTCTTTTAAGTCCTCAAACGCGCTATGCCAGACAAACGGCATGACCAGCTCAACGTGCAACGTGTCATCCATCCAGGCGACGTGGTGCAACGCTTTAAGCGTCGTCAGATTATGCTTCAGGGTTGAATGCTGAAAATTCGCCAGCGTCCCGGCAACCATGGCGCGCAGGGTCTCTGGTGATTTGGCCTGGGATTGTGCGTTCATCCCGACTCCTTTTTGTTGTTCTGAATATACAATAGTCACCAGGTAGTTTACTCCAACCGCAACAATTATTCATTTACGGATAAATGCCCTTATCGCTTGGCGCAGTAATTACCATTTTGGTACTATCAAAGCCCTTTTCACTACAAAAGAAGTAATTGCCCACTATGACTCAAGTCGCGAAGAAAATTCTGGTAACGTGCGCGCTGCCGTACGCCAACGGCTCAATCCACCTCGGCCATATGCTGGAGCACATCCAGGCTGATGTCTGGGTCCGTTACCAGCGAATGCGCGGCCACCAGGTTAACTTCATCTGCGCGGACGACGCACACGGTACGCCAATCATGCTGAAAGCACAGCAGCTTGGGATCACGCCAGAGCAGATGATCGGTGAAATGAGTCAGGAGCATCAGACTGATTTTGCAGGTTTTGACATCAGCTACGACAACTACCACTCGACGCACAGCGAAGAGAACCGTGAGTTGTCTGAGCTGATTTATACTCGCCTGAAGGAGAACGGTTTTATTAAGAACCGCACAATCTCCCAGCTTTACGATCCGGAAAAAGGCATGTTCCTGCCGGACCGTTTCGTTAAAGGCACCTGCCCGAAATGTAAGTCTCCGGATCAGTACGGCGATAACTGTGAAGTCTGCGGCGCAACCTACAGCCCGACCGAACTTATCGAGCCGAAATCCGTCGTGTCTGGCGCAACGCCGGTGATGCGTGACTCCGAACACTTCTTCTTTGATCTGCCGTCATTCAGCGAAATGCTGCAGGCGTGGACGCGCAGCGGCGCGTTACAGGAGCAGGTCGCCAACAAAATGCAGGAATGGTTCGAATCCGGCCTGCAACAGTGGGATATCTCTCGCGATTCTCCGTACTTCGGTTTTGAAATCCCGAATGCGCCTGGCAAGTACTTCTACGTTTGGCTGGACGCGCCAATTGGCTATATGGGTTCATTCAAAAACCTGTGCGATAAGCGCGGTGACACCACCAGTTTTGACGAGTACTGGAAGAAAGATTCCGACGCCGAGCTGTATCACTTCATCGGTAAAGATATCGTCTACTTCCACAGCCTGTTCTGGCCTGCCATGCTGGAAGGCAGCAACTTCCGCAAGCCGACCAACCTGTTTGTACACGGTTATGTGACGGTGAACGGCGCGAAGATGTCCAAATCTCGCGGCACCTTCATTAAGGCCAGCACCTGGCTGAAGCACTTCGATGCCGACAGCCTGCGCTACTACTACACCGCGAAGCTTTCTTCACGTATTGATGACATCGACCTGAACCTGGAAGACTTTGTCCAACGCGTTAACGCCGATATCGTCAACAAAGTAGTCAACCTGGCATCCCGTAACGCTGGCTTTATTGCTAAGCGTTTTGACGGCATTCTGGCGGCTGAGCTGGCCGACCCGGCTCTGTATAAAACCTTCACCGACGCCGCAGCGGTGATTGGCGAAGCATGGGAAAGCCGTGAATTTGGTAAAGCTATCCGTGAAATCATGGCGCTGGCCGACGTGGCAAACCGCTACGTTGACGAACAGGCCCCGTGGGTGGTGGCTAAACAGGAAGGCCGCGATGCCGACCTGCAGGCGATCTGCTCCATGGGTATCAACCTGTTCCGCGTGCTGATGACCTACCTGAAACCGGTTCTGCCAACGCTTGCTGAACGTGTTGAAGCTTTCCTGAACAGCGAACTGAGCTGGGATGCCATTGAGCAGCCACTGCTCGGCCACAAGGTCAACACCTTTAAAGCGCTGTACAATCGCATCGACATGAAACAAGTTGAAGCGCTGGTTGAGGCGTCGAAAGAAGAAGTGAAAGCAGCTGCTGCACCGGTTACCGGCCCGCTGGCGGATGACCCGATTCAGGAAACCATCACCTTTGACGATTTCGCTAAAGTTGACCTGCGTGTAGCGCTGATTGAAAACGCCGAGTTCGTGGAAGGTTCTGACAAACTGCTGCGTCTGACGCTGGATCTCGGTGGTGAGAAACGTAACGTCTTCTCTGGTATTCGTTCTGCGTATCCAGATCCGCAGGTCCTGATTGGCCGCCAGACCATTATGGTGGCCAACCTGGCACCACGTAAGATGCGCTTCGGCATTTCCGAAGGGATGGTGATGGCCGCAGGTCCTGGCGGGAAAGATATCTTCCTGTTAAGCCCAGACGAAGGTGCAAAACCAGGCCAACAGGTGAAGTAAATCAAACATCTCAAGCGCTGCAACCGCAGCGCTTTTTTTTGCTACGCAAGTGCTTCCTCTAATCTTAACCCCTGCTCCATTTTCGGACTGCTTCGTTGTTAATATTAGATTTATTCTATACTGCTCTGGTATCAAGGTAGTCCGGGCTCACCAGATTCGTGGACGTTATTATTTAACATCCGATATTCATGAAATGGAGTTTTACATGAAAGCGTTACAAAAATTATTTTCTCTCGCCGTGGCATCGATTGTGGTTTTTTCCCTGGCGGGATGTGGTGATAAAGAAGAGACAAAAACATTCAATGCCAACATTAATGGTTCTGATATCACCGTCTCTTACACCTATAAAGGTGATAAGGTCCTGAAGCAAATCTCCGAAAGTAAAATTAGCTATGCGTCAGTCGGTGCCAGCAATAAAGAGGAAGCAGCAAAAGTATTCGACGCATTAAGCGCCAAATATCAAAACATTACTGGCATAGAAGAAAAACTCACCTATTCAGATACCTACGCGCAAGAAAATGTCACTATCGATATGGAAAAAGTTGATATAAAAGCGTTGCAGGCCATTTCAGGGATGAAACTCTCTGAAAACGCCGATAAAAACATCAGCATGAAGCAAATGCAAACGGTAATGGAATCGGCGGGTTTTAAAGAAGTGAAGTAAACCATCGGCGACCCGATGTTAATCGGTGTCGCCCATTTTTTCTTTATGGTTTCGCGTTATGTACCCGTGATGTCAAACCACGCAGGAAATAACGCAGGAACTGATCGCCGCATTCGCGATAGTTCTTATGATCAGGTGCACGCATCATGGCGGTAATTTCCGGCATCGACACACGGAATTTCTGCTCGGTCATAATAGCCAGAATATCGTCGGTTTTCAGCGAAAAGGCGATACGCAGCTTTTTCAGCACCGTATTGTTATTAACACGACGCTCCAGCGCCAGTTCCGGTGCAGAATCATCTTTACCACGCAGATGATAAATCAGGCCGTTTAAAAAACCGGAGAGAATGATATCCGGGCAACGAACAAACCCAGCCTCATCTTCTTTTGTCATCCAGGTATCGAAACCTGCGGAGGTGGATTCCATGTCAGCAAGCGCAAGAATACGCACCATGTCGTTATTGTTCGCTTTCAGGGTGTAGCGCAGGCTACGAAGAATATCGTTACTTAGCATAGAGCCTTCAACTGTCGGTGATGCAATGGCGCGCAGTGTATCAGTTTTACAGTCCAATCGCCTCTTTTAGACTTTTAAGATAACGACGACTCACCGGAACGGTCAGTCCGTTACGCAAAATCAGTTCCGCCTGACCGTTGTCTTCCAGACGGATCTCCTGCAATTGCGCCATATTTACCAGATATTGCCGATGACAACGCAGCAGAGGAGTACGGCTCTCCAGCGTCCTGAGCGTCAACTCAGTGAAGCCTTCTTTACCATCGCTGCTGGTCACATACACACCACTCATGCGACTGCTGATAAACGCCACATCATCCATTTGCAGCAAATAAATCCGACTATGGCCGCTGCACGGAATAAACTTCAGTGCCTGCTGATTTTCTGGCAGCAGTGATACATCCTGCTTGGTGCGCTCCTGACGCAAACGGATCAGCGTTTTTTCCAGCCGTGCTTCTTCAATCGGCTTGAGCAGATAATCAAACGCATGTTCTTCGAAGGCTTTCACCGCATACTCATCAAAGGCGGTCAGAAAAACAATGTACGGACGATGCTCGGGATCAAGCATGCCAACCATTTCCAGGCCGCTGATACGCGGCATCTGAATATCAAGGAACAGAACATCCGGACGCAATTTATGCACCGCGCCAATGGCTTCCACCGCATTCGAACATTCACCGACAATCTCGATGTCGCTTTGCTCTTGCAACAGGATCCGCAGATTCTCCCGGGCTAACGGTTCGTCATCGACAATCAGCACTTTGATCATGCCAGTTCCTCCAGAGGAAGTCGTAAAGTAATTCGAGTAAAGCGGTCAGGTTCACACGCTACGCTGATGCCAAAATCATCGCCAAACCGCTCGCGCAGTCGTTTATCGACCAGATTCATACCCAGTCCACTGGCTTCTGAGGTTGGCTGATACAGCCCGGCATTGTCTTCGATATCCAGCATCAGATATTGCCCTTCGCGACGGGCGGTAATCGATACTTCACCGGTATCCAGTAACTGAGAAGTACCGTGTTTGATGGCATTCTCCACGATGGGTTGCAGAGTAAAGGCGGGTAATTGCTGATGCGAAAGTTCTTCTGGCACCGTCAAGGTCACCTGAAGACGTGACTGGAATCGTGCCTTTTCAATTTGCAGATAAGCATTAACGTGTTCAATTTCATCGGCCAGCGTCACAATTTCCGACGGGCGTTTTAAATTTTTACGAAAGAACGTCGACAGATACTGCACCAGTTGGCTGGCCTGCTCGCTATCGCGTCGGATCACAGCTTTGATGGTGTTGAGTGCATTAAACAGAAAATGGGGATTGACCTGGGCGTGCAGGAGTTTTATTTCCGACTGCGTGAGCATCGCTTTTTGCCGCTCATACTGCCCGGCCAGAATTTGCGCCGAAAGCAGTTGGGCGATCCCTTCCCCCAGCGTACGGTTGATCGAACTAAAGAGGCGGTTTTTGGCTTCATAAAGTTTGATGGTCCCCATTACCCGCTGGTTTTCACCTCGCAGGGGGATCACCAGCGTCGAGCCTAATTTGCATTGCGGGTGCAAAGAGCAACGGTAAGGAACTTCATTCCCATCGGCATACACCACCTCTCCGGTTTCAATCGCGCGTTGGGTATATGACGATGAAATAGGTTTTCCGGGTAGATGGTGATCGTCACCAATACCGGTAAATGCCAGCAGTTTCTCACGATCGGTAATCGCCACCGCACCGATATCCAGCTCTTCATACAGCACCTGAGCAACCTTCATGCTGTTAACCTCGTTGAATCCCTGGCGCAAAATACCTTCCGTTGAGGCGGCAACTTTGAGTGCTGTGGCGGAAAAAGCGGAGGTATATTTTTCAAACATTGCCCGTTTATCGAGCAAAATACGCATAAATAAGGCGGCGCCCACGGTATTGGTCACCATCATCGGCGCGGCAATATTGCTGACCAACCGAAACGCATCATCGAACGGACGCGCAATTAATAAGATGATCAGCATCTGCACCAGTTCGGCAACAAAGGTAATCGCTCCCGCGGTCAGCGGACTAAAGACTTTATCGGTACGACCACGACGGGTAAGCACGCTGTGCACCAGCCCGCCGAGCAACCCTTCCACAATGGTCGAGATCATGCAGCTAAGCGCAGTCATCCCCCCCATCGAATAACGATGCAAACCGCCGGTAAGACCAACTAAACCGCCAACCACCGGGCCGCCAAGCAGCCCGCCCATCACCGCGCCAATAGCGCGAGTGTTAGCAATGGAGTCATCAATGTGCAGCCCGAAATAGGTGCCTAAAATGCAGAAAATGGAAAAAGTAACATAGCAAAGCAGTTTGTGCGGGAGTCGGATAGTCACCTGCATCAGCGGGATAAACAAACGCGTTTTGCTCATGAGCCACGCGATAACGAGGAACACACACATCTGCTGAAGCAGCAGCAACACCAGATTAAACTCGTACATACCCGCCAACCACACATCACTTAAAAGCGCGTAACATACATGGGCTGCGTGTAACTTTCTTTGAAGTGTTGCAAAAAAAGACGAATTTGTGAGAACGATCACTCGAAAGCGCGAGCATGGTTACAAAATCACCCATTCATAGATCAAAAAACAGACAAAACTACCTGGTTCGCAAAAGAGCGTCTAAAGTAAAACTGGGACCTCGCGAGCAAGAGTGAGACGACGATGGCGCTTTACACAATAGGTGAAGTGGCTTTGCTTTGTGATATCAACCCTGTCACTTTACGCGCGTGGCAGAGGCGTTACGGATTACTTAAACCGCAGCGGACAGACGGCGGGCATCGCCTGTTTAACGATGCGGATATCGACCGGATCCGCGAGATAAAACGCTGGATAAACAACGGTGTTCAGGTCAGCAAGGTTAAAATGTTGCTCAGCAATGAGAGCATTGATGTGCATAACGGTTGGCGTGAACAACAAGAGACGCTGTTGAGCTATTTGCAAAGTAATAATCTGCATAGCCTCAGACTGTGGATCAAAGAGCGCGGCCAGGATTATCCCGCACAAACGCTCAACACCCATTTGTTCATTCCGTTACGCCGACGTCTGCAATGCCAACAGCCGATCCTGCAGGCGTTACTGGGGATCCTCGACGGCGTACTGATCAACTATATCGCGATTTGTCTGGCCTCAGCACGTAAGAAACAGGGGAAAGATGCTCTGGTGGTTGGCTGGAACATTCAGGATACGACCCGTTTATGGCTGGAGGGTTGGGTCGCCAGCCAGCAGGGATGGCGCATTGACGTCCTTGCCCATTCGCTGAACCAACTGCGACCGGAGCTGTTTGAAGGTCGCACCTTGCTTGTCTGGTGCGGCGAGAACCAAACGCCCGCTCAGCAGCAACAGCTGAATGAATGGCGCGCGTTAGGTCACGATATTTATCCACTCGGTATTTAATATTCTATTAACAAACGTGTACAATCCTTGAATTCACATAAGGAGTGCATAATGAGCGCAGCTAAAATCGGTGTCATTACCCTCTTCCTGCTGATGGCCATCGGCGGTATCGGCGGTGTCATGCTGGCAGGCTATACTTTTATTTTACGTGCCGGGTAAGATGTCTCGCTAATTTCTCAAACCCGCGATCAACAATTACCGCCGCCAGCGCGACCAGCAGCGCCCCCTGAATCACATAGGCGGTATTGAACCCACTTAGCCCGATAATAATCGGCGTACCCAGCGTGTTCGCCCCAACGGTTGAGGCGATGGTTGCAGTGCCGATATTAATAATCACCGACGTGCGAATCCCCGCCAGAATCACCGGGGCCGCCAGCGGCAACTCGACTTTACGCAGCCGCTGCCCCTGACTCATTCCCATTCCGCTGGCAATATCCATCACGCTGGGTGAAATTCCTCCGAGTCCGGCCAGCGTTGCCTGCAAGATCGGTAATACGCCATACAGGATCAACGCGATAATTGCCGGTTCAGGACCAAATCCCATCACCGGTACGGCGATCGCCAGCACAGCAACTGGCGGAAAGGTCTGCCCCACGGCGGCGATGGTTTCCACCATCGGCCTGAATTCCGCGCCCCAGGGCCGGGTTACCGCTATACCGGCCCCGGTGCCAATAAGTACGGCAATCAGGCTCGAAATCCCCACCAGACCAAAATGGCTCAGTGCCAGCACCGCAAAACTTTCCTGCTGATACACGGGACGCGGTAGCGCCGGAAATAGCGCACTGAACAAGGCCTGACTATGAGGCAACCCAACTAACAGGACCAGAAACAGAACAATAAGCCATAACAACGGATCAGCAAGACGTTTCACGGGTCGGCATCTCCGAAAGCAAATCACGAAAATGAAGCGTCCCGCAGGACAACCCCTGCGGGGTCACGACCGGCAAGACGTCGCAACCGCGTGCTACGAACACCGACAACGCATCACGCAGCGTCATTTCATCTACCAACGGTTCACCGGCTGTGTGTTCACCGCGACGGATAAAATCCCCTACCGTGCGAAGCGACAACAGACGTACGCCCAGTTCACTACGGCCAAAGAATGTTTGCACGAATTCGTTCGCCGGTGCTGTCAGCATCGACAGCGGCGCGCCCTGCTGTACTACCTTTCCTGCATCCATCAGAACCAGATGCTCCGCCAGCCTTAGCGCCTCGTCGATATCATGCGTCACCAGCACAATGGTACGCCCGAGCAGACGATGAATACGCGTCATCTCCTGCTGCAGCGCACCACGTGTGACCGGATCCAGCGCGCCAAAAGGCTCATCCATCAGCAGTACCTGCGGATCTGCCGCCAGGGCACGCGCCACTCCGACCCGCTGCTGTTGCCCGCCAGACAGCTGATGCGGATAACGATGGCGCAAACTGTCCTCAAGACCCAGCAGCGCCATCAGTTCGTCTGTTCGGTCATCAATACGAGAACGCGACCACTTTTGTAGCTGCGGCACCGTGGCGATGTTCTGCGCGACTGTCCAGTGGGGAAACAAGCCAATCGACTGAATCGCGTATCCCATGCGCCGCCTTAACTCCAGCACCGGCAGGCTGCGGATCTCTTCCCCGGCAAAGCGAATCTGTCCGCTGTCATGTTCAACCAGCCGATTGATCATTTTCAGCGTGGTGGATTTCCCGGAACCTGACGTGCCAATTAACACCGAAAAGCTGCCCTCCCCCAACCGCAGGTTAAGGTCGTCAACGGCTGTTTGCTGACCATAGGTTTTACTGACATGGCGAAATTCAATCATTGTTTGTTACCTTCAACAGCGCGAGCCCTAAATCAAACAGCGCATCAATCAATACTGCCAGTACCACAACGGGGATCACGCCCAGCAACACTAAATCGACGGCGCTACTGAGCAATCCCTGAAAGACCAGCGCGCCAAATCCCCCTGCGCCAATCAGCGCAGCAATCACCGCCATTCCCACCGTTTGCACCATCACTACCCGTAAACTGCGCAAGAAGACCGGCAATGCCAGCGGGAACTGCACCGAGACAAACCGCTGGAAAGTGTTCATCCCCATCGCTCGGGCGCTTTCCAGTACATCCTGCGGCACCTGATTCAACCCAGCCACAACGCCACGTACCAGCGGTAACAGCGCATACAGCACTAACGCAATAAGCGCAGGCGTCAGGCCGGTTCCGGCGACGCCGAGCGAACCCAACAAAGGAAAGTGCTTCACCAACCCGGCAAGGGGCGCAATTAACAGGCCAAACAGCGCGACTGAGGGAATGGTTTGGATGATATTCAGTACCGCAAAAACCGGCCCCTGACGGGAGACAGAGAAAGCACACCAGATGCCCAACGGCACACCAATAAGCAGCGCGGGCACCACGGTAGCGAACAGAATTGTCAGATGCTGCGTCAGGGCGTCGTTGAAGACATCCTGACGGTTGGCATATTCTTTAAGCAGGGAAAGATCGTTAAACGTGCCGGAGAACAAAAGCACCAGCGGAAAAATAAACATTTGCGCGTGTAACAGCCAACGCCATGATGCCAGCTCGGTTATGCGACGAATGGCGTCACTGGCGGCCAGCAACATTAGTCCTAGCCCCAACCAGAACCCGCTGCCCAGGCTGGTTCTGGCCAGTGGACTTCCCGTCTGGGCCAGATACGTTGCCGTTGTTCCTGCGGTTACCAGCGCTGCAATAACCAGCAACTGGCTAATAACAAGGGTCAATATATTGCCGGGCTTTCCCGGTACAAAGCACAGAAGAAACAGCAGCAAACAGGCTACTGCCAATCCCCACGCCATGTCGGGCCGGATATCCCAGAGTTGGCGCCCCTCACCGGAGACCAGGCGATTAGGCGCATAGCTAATGAAAGGCAGCGCTGCCGCCGCGAAGGTAAGAAGTACCAGTAACAACAGCACCCGATTAACTGAAATCTTTGACAAAACACCCACCTGCTGCAAACTCCGTTACTTCACCCATCCTTTTTGCTTCAGGTAGTCTGCTGCAACTTTTTTCGCATCCAGCCCCTCCACGGCAATACTGGCATTCAGCTGCTGCAACGTTTTTTCATCCAGGCTGGCAAAAACCGGTTGTAGCCATTCTCCCATTTGCGGGTAGTCTTTCAGCACCGATTCACGTACGACGGGTGCTGGCGCATAAATGGGCTGGACACCTTTGGGATCGCTTAAAGTTTGCAGACCAAGCGCCGCAACCGGGCCATCGGTGCCATAAGCCATCGCCGCATTGACGCCAGAAGTCTGCTGCGCCGCTGCTTTAATCGTCACCGCGGTATCTCCCCCAGCTAGCGACAACAGCTGATTTTGATTCAGTTTGAAATCATAGGCTTTTTCAAACGAAGGCAACGCGTCAGCCCGTTCGATAAATTCAGCAGAGGCAGCAAGTTTGAATGTTCCCCCGTCTTTCAGGTAGCGGCCTAAATCAGCAAGGGACTCAAGCTTGTTCTTTTGCGCGACATCCTGGCGTACCGCAATGGTCCAGGTATTATTGGCGGGTGCAGGTGTTAGCCAGACCAGCTTATTTTGCTCTGCATCCAGCTTTTTCACTTTCTCGAAACCGGCCTGCGCATTTTTCCACGCGGGATCATTTTCATCTTTAAAAAAGAATGCGCCATTACCGGTATATTCCGGATAAATATCCAGCTCACCGGAGGTGATTGCCCCACGCACTACTGGAGTGGTACCCAGCTGTACTTTATTGACGGTTTTCACGCCATGGCTTTCGAGCACCTGCAAAATAATGTTGCCGAGCAGCGCCCCTTCGGTATCTATTTTTGAACCAACCGTGACGGGTGACGCGGCCTGTAAGGGTAGGCTTATCGCGGCTAACAGCACCAGCGAACCCACCGATACTTTTGAGATTATCATGCTGTACTCCTTATCCTTTTGCGGCCCTTTTCAGAGACTTGAGGAAAAAGCATAGTCGAAAAATCAAGCCTTAACCTGGCAATTGGGTGGTAACGCTGAGAGTTATTAGCGGTAAGGCGATAATAAAATAAAAAAAATCCGGCAAACCCAATGTGAATTTGCCGGATGATACGACTTTGTCGGCCTGATAAGCGTAGAGCCATCAGGCATGCTGCATGACTTTATTCATCTATTACAGCAGTTCAAATTCGCCCTGCTTCACTCTGGCGGAATCCACGCCGATGAAAACGTTAAATTTGCCAGGTTCTGCATCGTATTTCATCTGCTGGTTCCAGAATTTGAGCGCTTCAATATCAATCGGGAAGCTGACGGTCTGGGTTTCACCAGGCTTAAGATTCACTTTTTCAAAACCTTTCAGCTGTTTTACCGGACGACTCATGGAGGCGGTCACATCCTGTAAATACATCTGAATCACCGTTGCACCTTCGCGTTTGCCGGTGTTGGTCACCTGCACGCTGGCCGTCACGGTTCCGTCACGCTTCATCGTCGGAGAAGAGAGCTTCACATCAGAAACCGTAAACGTGGTGTAGCTCAGGCCATAACCAAAGGGATACAACGGACCATTGGCTTCATCAAAGTAGCGCGACGTGTACTTGTTCGGCTTATCGGCGTTATACGGACGGCCGGTATTGAGATGGCTGTAATAGACCGGGATCTGTCCAACAGAGCGCGGGAAAGACATCGGCAGCTTGCCTGACGGATTGTAATCACCAAACAGCACATCGGCGATGGCGTTACCGCCTTCCGTCCCGGCAAACCAGGTTTCGAGGATCGCATCGGCTTGTTGATCTTCCTTCACCAGCGCCAGCGGACGACCGTTCATCAACACCAGAACCAGAGGTTTACCCGTGGCTTTCAGCGCAGCAATCAGGTCACGCTGACTTTGCGGAATGGTGATATCGGTGCGGCTGGAGGCTTCATGCGCCATGCCCTGCGCTTCACCGACTACCGCGACAACCACATCAGATTGCTTCGCGGCGTTAACGGCTTCATCGATCATCGCCTGCGGCGAACGCGGGTCAACCTTTACCGCTTCTTCATACAGGTTGAGGAAATCGACAATGCCTTTGTCGTTGGTGATATTCGCCCCTTTGGCGTACAGCACTTTGCCCTGTTCGCCGACGGCATTTTTAATCCCCGTCAGCACCGTTACCGACTGATCGGCAACACCGGCGGCGGACCAACTGCCCATTACATCACGCTTGCTGTCGGCCAGCGGTCCGACAACCGCCACGGTGGCGGATTTTTTCAGCGGCAACGTTTCCAGACGGTTTTTCAGCAGCACCAGGCTTTCGCGCGCCACTTCACGCGCCTCTTTGCGATGCAAACGGCTTTCTGCGTTGGTGTCCTGTGGGTCAGATTCTTTGGCCCCCAGATGGCTGTACGGATCGTTAAACAACCCCATATCATATTTCACATTCAGCACATGACGCGCGGCGTCGTCCAGCTCCGCCATCGTCACTTTGCCGGATTTAATCAAGCCCGGCAGATATTTGCTGTAATACTCATCGCTCATACTCATGTTGATGCCGGACTTGATCGCCACACGCACCGCATCTTCAGGATCGGAGGCGGTACCGTGCTTAATCAGTTCCTTAATCGCGCCGTGATCGGAAACGGTAATCCCCTTAAAGCCCCATTCATCTCGCAGCACGTCTTTTAGCAGCCATGCATCTGAGGTTGCTGGTGTACCGTTCAGCGAATTAAGACCCACCATCACCGCACCGCTACCGGCGTCCAGTCCGGCTTTATACGGCGGCATATAGTCGTTGAACAGACGCTGTGGGCTCATATCGACGGTGTTATATTCCTTGCCACCTTCAACCGCGCCATAGGCGGCGAAGTGCTTGACGCTGGTCATCACCGAATAGCGGTCAGCCGGGCTTTTCCCCTGCATCGCTTCCACCATGGTTTTACCCATCGTAGCCGTTAAATACGTGTCTTCACCAAAACCTTCTGAAGCACGGCCCCAGCGCGGATCGCGAGAGACATCGACCATTGGCGCCCAGGTCATATTCAGACCATCATCGGCAGCTTCATACGCGGAAATACGGCCAACGGTTCTGACCGCATCGAGATTAAAAGAGGACGCCAGGCCAAGACTTATCGGGAACACGGTACGCTGGCCGTGCAATACGTCGTAGGCAAAAAAGAGAGGAATTTTCAGGCGGCTGAGCTCCATCACCTGATCCTGCATTTTGCGGATATCCTGGCGCGTGACGGTGTTAAAAATTGCCCCAACCTGCCCGTCTTTGATCATCTCGCGGATGGCTTCTTTCGGGTTATCAGGTCCGACGCTTATCAAGCGTAGTTGCCCAATTTTCTCATCCACGGTCATCTGTTTAAGTAAATCGGTAACGAATGCATCCCGCGCTTCTGGCGTCAGAGGATGGTTACCAAACAGCGTGTCCGCCAGCGCTGGTTGCAACGCCAGACTCACCGCGACACCTACAGAACATAGCCATTTCATGTTGATTCTCTCTTTATTTTTTCCCGACGAGGCAGCGAAAATATAACAAAAACCGCAGTTTGCCGTAAGACTAAACGGGAGCGATAAAGAAAGCTAAGGTTATTCTCCTAATTTTCGAAACCAACGCGACTCAGTGGAGGACAACCCAGAGACAATGTGAATGAGAAAGCGTATTGTCATACAAAGCGCTATGCTTGTTCCTGATATTGAGTCCCACCACAAGGAGTGGAGAATGTCTTCCATTACAACAGATAATAAAGCTTTTCTGAATGAACTGACCCGTCTGGTAGGTCATTCACACCTGCTCACAGACCCTGCTAAAACCGCCCGCTATCGCAAGGGATTCCGTTCCGGTCAGGGCGATGCACTCGCCGTGGTGTTCCCTGGCTCGCTTTTAGAACTGTGGCGCGTCCTGAACGCTTGCGTCGCTGCAGATAAAATTATCCTGATGCAGGCCGCCAACACTGGCCTGACCGAAGGCTCTACGCCGAGCGGTAATGATTACGACCGCGAGATTGTCATTATCAGCACCCTGCGCCTTGATAAGCTGCACGTCATCGGCAAAGGCGAACAGGTGCTGGCCTATCCCGGCACCACGCTTTATTCACTGGAAAAAGCGCTCAAACCGTTTGGCCGTGAGCCGCATTCGGTGATCGGATCTTCCTGTATCGGCGCTTCAGTGATTGGCGGTATTTGTAACAACTCTGGCGGCTCGCTGGTTCAGCGCGGTCCGGCATACACGGAGATGTCGCTGTTTGCACGTATTGACGAGCAGGGTAAATTACAGCTGGTTAACCATCTGGGTATCGAACTGGGCCAGACCCCAGAACAGATCCTGAGCAAACTTGATGACGAGCGTATCAAAGATGACGATGTGCGCCACGATGGACGTCATGCACACGATCACGACTACGTTACCCGCGTCAGAGATATTGAGGCGGACACGCCCGCTCGCTATAACGCCGACCCGGATCGGTTGTTTGAATCATCCGGTTGTGCAGGCAAGCTCGCGGTTTTTGCGGTGCGTCTGGACACCTTCGAAGCCGAAAAAAACCAGCAGGTCTTTTACATCGGTACCAACCAGCCAGAGGTACTGACGGAGATTCGCCGTCATATTCTGGCAAAATTTGAGCATCTGCCGGTCGCCGGTGAATATATGCACCGCGATATTTATGACATCGCTGAGCAATACGGCAAAGATACGTTTCTGATGATCGACAAGCTCGGCACCGACAAAATGCCCTTCTTCTTCACCCTGAAAGGTCGCACCGATGCGATGCTGGAAAAAGTGAAAATTTTCCGTCCACATTTCACCGATCGGGCAATGCAGAAATTTGGCCATTTGTTCCCCAGCCACTTACCCGCGCGCATGAAAAGCTGGCGCGATAAGTACGAACATCACCTGCTATTAAAAATGGCCGGTGGCGGCGTGGCTGAAGCGCAAAACTGGCTAAGCGAGTTTTTCAAAACCGCTGAAGGCGACTTCTTTGCCTGTACGCCGGAAGAAGGCAGCAAGGCGTTTTTGCATCGCTTTGCGGCGGCTGGCGCGGCGATTCGTTATCAGGCCGTACATGCTGATGAAGTGGAAGATATTCTGGCGCTGGATATCGCGCTGCGCCGTAACGACACCGAATGGTACGAGCATCTGCCTGCAGAGATCGACAGCCAACTGGTGCACAAACTCTATTACGGCCACTTTATGTGCTACGTCTTCCACCAGGATTACATCGTGAAAAAAGGCGTGGATGCGCATGCGCTGAAAGAGCAGATGCTGGAGCTTCTGCACGAGCGCGGAGCACAGTATCCAGCAGAGCATAACGTCGGACATCTGTATAAAGCACCGGAAACATTAACCCGTTTTTACCGCGAGAATGACCCCACCAACAGTATGAACCCGGGGATTGGTAAAACGAGTAAGCAAAAGTTCTGGAAAGAGTCGTAAACCAGAAAAAGATAAGCGCCACCGGGCATGTTGCCGGGGGCGCTTCGCTTGCCCGGCCTACCGCTACATTAGCTATGTGTATGCCGGATAAGTTGTCTTATTTAATCGTTCTGTGCAGTTTGCTCGCTCGTCACTGAACCCGCCGCTGCCATCTGCGCCGCTTTTTGCTTTTTATAGCTCAGCGCCGCTGCCGGAACCGGCATCACCTTGCCCGTTTCGATCCAGGTACGTAAACGGCTGGCATCAGCAAAGTGGGTATATTTACCGAACGCATCCATCACCACCAGCGCCACCGGTTTGTTATTGATCACGGTGCGCATCACCAGACAGTGGCCTGCCGCATTGGTAAACCCGGTTTTGGTTAACTGAATATTCCAGTTATCGCGGTATACCAGATGGTTAGTGTTACGGAATGGCAGCGTATAAGCCGGGTTGGCAAAAGTCGCCATATCTTCACGCGTGGTGCTTAACTGGCCAATCAGCGGATACTGTTTGCTGGCGATCAGCAGCTTGGTTAAATCACGGGCGGTCGAGACGTTATGAATCGATAAGCCGGTTGGTTCCACAAAGCGAGTCTGAGTCATGCCGAGCGCTTTCGCTTTGGCATTCATGGCCTTAATAAACGCGTTATAACCGCCAGGGTAATGATGCGCCAGGCTCGCCGCCGCACGGTTTTCTGATGACATCAGCGCCAGCAGCAGCATGTCTTTACGGCTAATTTCACTGTTCAGTCGCACACGAGAGTAGATGCCTTTCATTTCCGGCGTCTGACTGATATCAACTTTCAGCTTCTCATCCAACGGCAGTCGTGCATCAAGCACCACCATCGCGGTCATTAATTTGGTAATCGACGCAATCGGACGCACCAGATCCGGGTGGTTCGAATAGATAACTTTGTTGGTATTCAGATCAACAATCATCGCGCTACCGGACGCTATCTCAGGCTGAGAAGCTGCTGCGGTAGTTGCCGTTTTCGCCACGGCTTGGGGTGCAAAAGGAACGGCCAGCACCAGGGCAAGGCTTAATAATGAAACTCGGAATTTCAGCATGATGAGATTTCTGATAATGGTTCACGCACGTCACAACGCACACCGCCAGAGACTAAGTATTATCTCAAGCTAGCTCAGGCATCATAGCGATCCGGCAGGTTTGCCGCCACAGGAGAATCGTCTCGAAATGCTGCGTTGCTGACTTTTACGTCAACAACGCAGCGCAGACAGGTTTATCCGTCAGAATAACCGATAGCCGTAACCCCACAGGATTACCGTAATCGCCAGCAGAACTTCCAGCACCAGAACACCGATCGCCAGCGTCGAACTGGAAAAGCTCAGGCCTTCCTCTTTAGAGATATTCAGGAACGTCGGAATGCCGAGATAGAGTAAATAACCGGTGTAAAACAGCGCAATGGTCCCCACCAATGCGCACAGCCAGACCAGCGGATAAAGTGCGACCAGCCCGCTTAAAAACAGCGGCGTCGCGACATATCCGGCAAACACCATACAATGCGCCAGCGACGGACGTTGCGGATAATTACGCGCCATCCACCAAATAACCCGGCCCATGACGGCGACGCCTGCCAGCATGACCCCGTAGAACAGAATTGCCATCGCAAATCCGGTCAACAGAGATAACTTCAGGATATTGCCATCGCCAAAATTCCAGCCGATTTGCGTGGTACCGATAAACGCGCAAACAACCGGGATTGCCGCCATCAGCAGTACATGGTGGGTATAGTGATGCGAAACACTTTCGTTTTCGCTGTTGATCACGTGCATTTCACGATCGGGATGGGAAAACAGCCCCCAGACATGGTTCATACCGCCCCCTTCTTGTCAGCTCCGGACCTCAACACTTCAATTATAATTCAGCTTTTGATTATTTTATGTACACAGAGAAAATACCGAAGCGCCGGGTAAAAAGTGTGTAAGCCGTAGGCTTGATAAGCGAAGCGCCATCAGGCATTAGGGAACTGAACGACGTTAAGCGCTACTACGCGGCTTTTCCGGCATCAAATAATCATAGGGTGTATGCTATGACCAGTGGAGGTCATACAACGTATGGATATAACGCATTATGTTGCGCAGTACGGCTATGCTGCGTTAATCATCGGCAGCCTGGCGGAAGGTGAAACCATTACCCTGTTAGGCGGCGTCGTGGCGCATCAGGGAGTCCTGAAATTCCCGCTGGTGGTACTCTCGGTCGCACTAGGTGGGATGATTGGCGATCAGTTGCTCTATTTACTCGGACGTCGTTTTGGCGGCAAAATTCTGCGTCGTTTCTCGCGCCATCAGGCGAAAATTCATTATGCGCAGAAAATGATCCAACGACGTCCTTACCTGTTTGTGGTCGGTACGCGCTTTATGTACGGCTTTCGCGTTATTGGTCCCTTACTGATTGGCGCCAGTCACCTGCCGCCGAAGATCTTTTTACCGCTGAATATTCTTGGCGCGTTTGTCTGGGCATTGCTATTTACCACCCTTGGCTACGTCGGTGGTGAAGTGATTGCACCGTGGCTGCACAGCCTCGACCAGCATATCAAGCATGGCATCTGGCTGGTGCTGGTTATTGGGATAGTCGCGGGCGTTCGCTGGTGGATGAAACGCCGAAGCACGCGTAAAGCGCAATGAAGATGGCCCGACAGCGGAACACCGGCGGGCCGAACAATCAGGATGCGTGATAACCGCCGCCCAGCGCGCTGGTCAACTGGATTGATGCATCCAGCCACTGGCCTTGCAAAAGCAGACCGTTGCACTGCTCACGTAATGCCGGGATCTTTGCCTCGCTAACCCTGGAGCCCGCAATAATACCCGCATTAAAGCGCGCCTGTGCCAGCCCCACTACGCGCTGAGCGTCATGTTCAATCTGCTGCTGATGCTGATTTTTCTGCGCCAGTGTTTCTACCTGCGATGCCGCACGTGCCACGTCATTCACCGCATCCACCACAGCTTTGTTGTAATTCGCCACCGTCAGATTACTTTGCGCTTTCGTAATATCGAGATTCGCATTCAGTCTGCCACTGTCAAAGATAGGCAGCGTCAACCCGGCGGTTACGCCCATTTGCTGCGCGGAATGGCGGAACAGGTCACTCAGATGTAACGCATCCTGTTGTAAAAATGCCATCAGATTCACATCGGGATAAAACGCCGCTTTCGCCGCATCAATATTGCTCAGCGATGACTCAATGTACCAGTGTGCTGCCTGCAAATCTGGTCGACGGGCCAGCAGCGAATAACCTAGCTGGGACGGAAGCTGACTTTCAACCACGGGCAGTTTGGTCGAATGGAGCTTCAGGGCAACGGACTGCGAGTTGCTCAACGCGCTTAGGCGCGCCTCAATCACCTTCATTTTACCGCTGACATCATTCAGCTGCTGCTCTGTTTTGCTGGAATCGATATCGGTTTCGACACCTTCTACCGAAGAAGTGAGGCCATTTTGATACAGTTGACGATCGACGGTAATCACGTTTTGCTGCTCAGTTTCGATTTGCGTCAACACGGTTTTCAGCGCCGCCTGCGTCTGCCATTCCCAGTAAAGACGGGAGACACCGCTCGCCAGCAGCTGCCGGGTTTGCTCGCGCTCAGCCTCACGTGCCTTAACGGCCCCTATACGCGCAGTCACTTCGGCCCGATTCTTACCCCACAGATCCAGATTCCAGCCGGCGGTTAAACCAAAGGTTCCATTGGTGTACCACGGCCCCGTGGTTCCTGCTGCGGGATCGGTTATGGCGAAAGGTCCCATCAGCCCCTCAGCTGACATTTTCTGACGCTCAACGTCTGCGGAGAAGTCAATCTCCGGGCCATCTTGTGCTTCCACGGCCTTAGCCTGCGCCTCCGCCAGTTGAATGCGCTGTTCCGCGACCTGCATATCAGGAGAATTTCGCAACGTGCTTTCAATCAACGCATTAAGCTGGGGGTCGTGATATGCCTTCCACCACTGGCTGTCCGGCCAGCCATTTTTTAACGCGGCAGGCAATGTGGTATCGACATTTGCGGCAGGCGTCTGCTGTGACAGAGACTGGCGGTCATCATGCATCGGCGCGCAGCCAGACATCAGAACAAAAAGCGGCAACAATGCCGTCGTGACAAACACAGAATTACGATTCATGGAGATATACAGGTAAGAAAAGATGTGCAGAGATTACGACTTGTCGCTGTTGCTTTTTTAGTTACGCGTGGCAATACATCTTTGGCAATAAAAATATATAATCAGCAAAATATACACCTAGTGAATAATATAGATTAAATAATTTTAATAATTAATGGATGGAGATGTTATGTCACAGAATATCTATGACAATCCTGAGTTCTTTGCCGGATATGCCACGCTGGATCGTTCAGTAAAGGGACTCGACGGCGCGCCAGAATGGCCGACAATACAAGCGATGCTCCCCTCTCTTCAAGGCAAAAATATTCTTGATTTGGGCTGTGGATATGGTTGGTTTTGCCGCTACGCGCGCGATAATCAGGCAGCCAGTGTAATGGGACTGGATATTTCACAAAAGATGTTAACCCAGGCACACAGTATGACGCAGGGTAATGGCATCGTTTATCAGCGTGAAGATCTCGAAACGCTAACCCTGTCCCCAAATTCTTTTGACCTGGTTTATAGCTCGCTTGCCCTGCACTATTTGCACGATATAGAACGATTATTCGTAACCATTTACCAGTCATTAACACCAGGCGGTATGTTAGTTTTCTCTGCCGAGCATCCAATTTATACCGCACCGCTTAATCAGGGTTGGATAAAAGATAAAACTGGGCAGCTGTCCTGGCCGGTTAATCATTATCAGCAGGAAGGTGAGCGCATCAGTAACTGGTTTGCTGAAGGCGTCAAAAAACAGCACCGTAAGCTGGCGACCTGGATTAATGCGCTGATTGCCGCCGGATTCGAGATCGTTTGTGTCGATGAATGGGGACCGTCCGCGCAACAGATTGCTGAAAACCCGGCTTTAGATGAAGAAAAAGAGCGGCCGATGGTGTTTCTGCTCAGCGCACGTAAACCTGCATAACA
Source organism: Citrobacter sp. B72 (assembly GCF_016894305.1). NCBI lineage: Bacteria > Pseudomonadati > Pseudomonadota > Gammaproteobacteria > Enterobacterales > Enterobacteriaceae > Citrobacter > Citrobacter sp. B72. The sequence continues at coordinate 1,769,937 of NZ_CP069801.1, read as the reverse complement.
ACGCCTCCAGGCAGAATGATTGATACTTTCCTATACTCAATCTGAACTTACCAAAAAAAGGAAAGTTAATGAAAATTCTGCTGTGGGTAATTCTGATTATTTTTCTGATTGGGCTATTGGTGGTAACAGGCGTGTTTAAGATGATTTTCTGATGTCGTCATTTCGCCCAGGCCTGATAGCAGAAATCTCAGGCTATTCTTCTCTCTGATGCCGGATGGCGGCGTAAACGCCTTATCCGGCCTACTGGAACTGAGATCAGGCAGTAATCTCGATAGCCTGAATCGCACGTGCGATATCCGGCGAATTATTTAACGCACGAATTTCCTGAAACAGTTCTGTTGCCTCTGAATATTCTTTGCGCAAATACCCTAACCACTGCTTAATCCGCGCTACATGATACAGCCCGGTGTCCCCCTGCTTTTCAAGGCGGGTATATTTTTGCAACAGCGTCACGACTTCAGGCCACGGCATACGCGGCTCGTTGTATTTCACCACGCGGCTCAGGTTCGGAATATTTAATGCGCCACGTCCGATCATCACCGCATCGCATCCGCTGATGGCCATACAATCCTGGGCGCTCTGCCAGTCCCAGATTTCGCCATTCGCAATAACCGGAATGGACAGCCGCTGACGGATCTCGCCAATCGCCTGCCAGTTGATATGTTCCGCCTTGTAGCCCTGCTCTTTGGTTCGGCCATGCACCGCCAGTTCGCTGGCACCAGCCTGCTGGACGGCATCGGCAATTTCAAACTGCCGGTCGCTGTTGTCCCAGCCCAGACGAACTTTCACCGTCACCGGAAGATGAGCCGGGACCGCCTCGCGCATAGCTTTTGCGCCCCGGTAGATAAGCTCAGGATCTTTCAATAATGTTGCGCCACCGCCGCTACCGTTCACCAGCTTCGATGGACAGCCACAGTTTAGATCGACACCGTACGAGCCCAGTTCTACCGCTCGTGCGGCATTCTCCGCCAGCCACTGCGGATACTGTCCTAACAGCTGAATGCGAACCAACGTGCCGGATGGCGTCCGGCTGTTGTTATGCAGTTCCGGGCAGAGTCGATGAAATACTTTTGCCGGCAGGAGCTGATCCACCACGCGCACAAACTCGGTGATGCACAGATCGTAATCATTCACTTCAGTCAGCAGCTCGCGCACCAGTGAGTCGAGCACGCCTTCCATCGGCGCCAGTAAAACACGCATATCGTCACCCGCAAAAAAAGAGGCGCTATGGTAGCGCCTCCGTTCGGGAGATTAAAGAGGCTCAGCGCGGCAACAGACAGTTATCTTCTTTCCAACCGTACAGCCATTCCATACCGCGATAAAACTCCGCCTGCGATTTGTCTTTCCACAGCAGATTACGTACCTGACGCTCGACGCCTGCGGCGTGGTAGACACGGCCCATTTCACGCGTTGACCAGACGATGCGTGCGGTACGCGGAATACGCACCGACTCATACAGCGCAAAGGCATCAGCCGCATCGCCACCACACTGCTGTAGCGCTTTACCGAGCGTTACCGCGTCTTCCAACGCCATACAGGCACCCTGCGCCATATATTGCGCAACCGGGTGCGCGGCGTCTCCCACCAGCGTGATGCGGTCGGTTCCCCATTTTTCTACCGGCTCGCGGTCGGCAGTGGACCAGCGCCGCCATGATGTCGGTTTATCCAGCATCTGGCGCGGGCGCGGATGGATACCCGCAAAATAGGAGAGCACTTCCTCTTTGCTGCCATCCTTCACGCCCCACTCTTCCTGCTGACGACTGTGGAAGGTCACCACCAGGTTATATTGCTTACCGCCGCGCAGCGGATAGTGCACCAGGTGACAGTGTGGTCCGGCCCACAGAACCGGTGCGTTAATGCGTAAATCCTCCGGCATATCATCGCAATCAATCACGGCGCGATAGACCACGTGTCCGGTAACCCGTGGCGCATCGCCAATCAGAGACTGGCGGACAACCGACTTCACACCGTCACAGCCGACCAAAATATCCGCCGTCCAGCTGTTGCCGTGCTCGTCAAATACCGTCACGTCATTCTCTGTCTGGCGGATATCAACCACGTTAGTTGAAGTGCGATACTCAACGTTAGGATGCACCAGCGCCGCTTCCCAAACGCTGGCGTGAATATCAACCCGATGGATAACCGCATAAGGACCGCCAAAGTGATCGCGGAACGCCTGGCCGGTTTCAATGCGGACCACCTCTTTCGCATTTACCGCATCCATCATCGTGATGTGGTCGGTAAAAACGGCGCGCTGGCGGGCGATTTCCCCCACGCCAAGGCTGTCCAGAGCAGAGAATGCATTCGGCCCGAGCTGAATACCCGCGCCAATTTCACCAATCTCGTGCGCTTTCTCCAGCAACATCACTTTAATGCCCTGACGGGCCAGCGATAGCGCGGTCGCCGCGCCGCCAATCCCGCCACCCACGATAATTGCGCGTGTCACTTTAGCCATTGTCGTTCTCCTTATCAGGCTGGAATTTTATCTTGTTGATTCTCGGGCGCGGCTGCGATAAACGCCGGAAGCTGAGTACAGGCATCATATACCGCCTTACAGCGCGGATATCCGCTCAGATCGCAGCCCATACGTAACGCGTTCGCCCACTGTGGGATCAGACAGCAATCCGCCAGCGTTGGCGCATCACCCACGCAGAACGTCCCCGAATGGCTCTGGCGCAGCATCTGTTCCACCGCGCTTAGCCCCTGCTGGATCCAGTGCGCATACCAGCGTTTTTTATCTTCTTCACTGACCTTTAACTCTTCGCTCAGGTAGCGCAGTACCCGCATGTTATTCACCGGGTGGATATCACAGGCGATGGCATAGACTATTTCCAGCACCTTACTGCGCATCGGAAAGTCAGCAGGCAGCAGCGGCGACTGCGGAAAGTGGCTATCCAGCCAGTCAATTATTGCCAGCGACTGCCCAAGTGATTCTCCGTCATCGGTCACCAGAGTCGGCACCAGTCCCACCGGGTTCATCCGTCGGTAGGCCAGTTCGTTCTGCTGACCGATGCGAATGTTGACGCCCACCGTCTGGTAATCCAGCCCCTTCAGCGCCAGCGCAATGCGCACCCGATATGACGCCGAGCTATTAAAGAAACTGTACAGCTTCATCATCCACCTCAGACAATCTTCACGGCGATGGGGGTTAAACCGTCTACGTTTCCGGTGATCACATCCCCTTTCACTACCGCCCCCACGCCTTCTGGGGTACCGGTGTAGATCAGATCGCCCGGCTGCAGTTCGAAGAAACCAGACAGATAGCTGATGGTTTCATTCACAGACCAGATGAGGTGGCGAATATCGCTACGCTGATGATCGTCGCCGTTGACCTGCAACCAGATTGGCGCATGGTTAACATCCACACTTTCGCTGGCTTTATGCAGCGGCGCGATGGGCGCAGAGAGATCAAACGCTTTGCCGATTTCCCACGGACGCCCCATCTGGCGCATCTCCATCTGCCGGTCACGGCGAGTCATATCCAGACCGGTGGCATAGCCCCAGATATATTCGTGCGCTTTTTCCAGCGGTATATCGCTGCCCTTTTTACCTATCGCCACCACCAGCTCTATCTCATAGTGATAGTTATCGGTTTGCGATGGGTACGGCAGTTCAAGGATCTGACCAGCCGCCACCGGGACTACCGCATCGGCAGGTTTACAGAAGAAGAACGGTGGTTCGCGATCCGGATCAAAGCCCATTTCACGGGCATGAGCGGCATAGTTACGGCCCACGCAGTAAACACGGCGCACAGGAAATTGTTCATCACAGCCAACAACCGGAACGGTAACAGGCGCTTGTGGTTCAAATACGTATTGCGTCATTTTCTCTCTCCCAAATTAATAGCGTGCTTCGCGGAACAACCCCAGTGCTTCCTGAACCGGTCTGTCCGAAAAACTGAATAAGACGGTATCTTCGCGGGTCTGGAACGACACGCCGTGCCAGGTCGGCACCACAAAGATATCTTTTGGCGAAAAGTTGAAGGTTTCGTTGCCGATGGTGACCTGCCCACTTCCTTCCACCACGTGGTAGATAGTGCTGTCGGTGGTACGCGCCATCCGTGAGGAAAAGCCCTGCGGCAACAGTTGCAGGAAGGTTCCCATCGAAGGCATGGGATAACCGCCGGTTACCGGGTTGACGTAACGCATCTTGTAACCGTCCCACTCATCGGCGTCGCCCATGCGGGTCAGGTCATGCAGTGCTTCACGGCTGCGATCGTAGCGATAGTTAAAAATCGGCGATGAGTTACCTTTCTGATGACGCAGCGGCAGCATATTGGCCGCGTAGCGCGGTAAGTAATCCCCTTCCTTGCGCGTGACCGGCTGCTGATCTTCCGGGTAGTCTTCCGCAAAGCCACAGCCCAGCAGGTTCACCAACGGCAGGTCCAGACCGTCCAGCCACACCACCGGTTCACTGCCCGGGTTGCCGTGATCGTGCCAGCGCCACTGCGGCGTCAGAATAAAATCGCCTTCATGCATTTGGGTGCGCTCACCGTCCACGGCGGTAAATGCGCCTTTCCCTTCGACAATAAAGCGCAGTGCAGACTGATTATGACGATGACTCGGCGCAACCTCGCCCGGCATAATTAACTGCAATCCCGCGTACAGCGTTGGGGTGATTGAAGACTGTCCACGCAACATTGGGTTTTCCAGCACCAGCACGCGGCGAATCGCCTCTTTCGCGCCAATCAGATCGCCACTTTCCAGCAGCAGCGGGCGGATCTCCTGATAGTTCCAGTACGCAGGCGCGCAATGTGCGTTCGGTGTTGGCGGCACCAGGCGGTGCAGCGACTCCCACAGCGGGGTCAGATTCTGCCCGGAAATATGCTGGTAAAACTGCTGACGGCTGTTCTTAACGTCCTGATTCAGTTCAGACATAGGGATTCTCCTTATTCATTCACAACACCTGCGCGTGGCAGAGTATTTGAGGCAGAGGCCGACTGGCGGATAGCAACCGTCAGCAGCGTAAGCATTACCGCGCTGATGGCCGCCGGGACGGCAATAATGAAAAACAGGTTATCGAATGAGAAATTCATCGCCATCATCACCCCGCCGGAAAGCGAGCCGACAATCGCGCCGCAGCGCCCCACTGCATTAGACCAGCTGACGCCCGTCGCCCGGCTTTGTGTCGGATAAAGCGTAGCGGTTAACGCATTAAGACCAACCTGAGAACCGCTGATGCCGATGCCGGTGCCAAAAATAGCCAGTGCCATCAGCCACAGACCGTTTTCGCTCAGGCCAATCATGACGATGCACACTGCGCCCAGCGCATAACTCACGGCCAGCACGCGGAAAGGATTGTATTTGTCCATCAGCACGCCCAGCGCCAGTGCCCCCAGAGTTCCTCCAATCTGGAAGGCGGCAGTTACCCAGGAGGCATGCTGCAGATCAATTCCACGATGGTTAAGCAGCGTTGGCATCCAGCTGGAGAGCAGATAAATAATCAGCAGGCTCATAAAGAACACTACCCATAGCATCAGAGTAATAGGCAGCTGTCGCCCAACGAACAGCTGGCGAATGCTGCCTTTAGCTATCGCGGCACCTTCGTTGAGATAAAAATGGGTATTGTCATAACGTTCCCGGGTGATGGCGCTAACGGTTCTGGCAATCACGTTTTGCGGCAACTGACGACGAACCTGCCAGCGCGGGGATTCCGGTAGCGCAAACAGCAGAGCAACAAACAGCATTAGCGGTAGAACGCCTCCCAGCACCAGAATGCCGTGCCAACCAATCACCGGCACCAGCTGTGCGCTGACGATACCGCCCATTGCCGATCCCAGAGTAAAGCCACAGAACATCATGGTGACCAGTGCGCCACGCCGACGCGCGGGCAGGTATTCCGAGGTCATAGTAATGGTATTCGGCATTGCCCCGCCCAGCCCTAAGCCGGTAAGAAAGCGCAAAATAACCAGCGTTTGCAGATCGGGTGAAAAAGCCGAGAGCAGGCTCAGTGCACCGAACAGCGCCACGCAGAGTTCTATCACCCGTTTGCGGCCAAAACGGTCGGACAGTGGGCCACAGAGCAGCGCGCCAGCGGTCAGCCCCAGCAGACCTGCACCAAACAGCGGTGCCAGATCGCCAGCAGTCAGCTGCCAGTGAGTGCGAATATCGGGTGCGATAAAACCAATCGCCGCGGTATCAAATCCGTCGAGCATGACAACCAGAAAACAGCAGATGATAACGCGCCACTGGGTCTTACCGACGGGGGCGGAATCGATCAGTGCTTGTAGATCACGTTGTTGAGTCATAGTGAATGCCTCAGTGCAGGTAGAGTAGATTTCTGTTTTGTTTTAGGTATGTTGCGACTTTGTATGTTTGGAGATGAAATGTACAATGGCTTTTCATGCAGAGGCATAACCTGGAGGTTATAGCAAATGGCAAACTGGGCGCAGAAACTGAAGTTGCAACACCTGCAAACGCTTATCGCGCTGGGCGAACAGGGAAATTTGACGCACGTCGCCCGGATGATGAATATCACCCAGCCCGCATTGTCGAAATGGTTATCACAGCTCGAAGATGAGATTGGCATCACGCTCTTTGAACGTCACAGTAAAGGCTTGCGCCCTTCCGAAGGCGGCAAGTTGCTACTGCAACATGCCCAACGCCTGATCAATGATATGGAGCGTTCGCAGTATGAAATCGCCCGTTTTAAGCAAGGCGGACTTGTAGGGAGTCTGAAGATTGGCTGTTCGCCGGTAGCGACCGACTGTGTTTCACAGGCAATACTGGGTTTGCTCACAGAACTGCCAACCCTGCATCTTAATATTGAAGAGAAAGTGATGACCCCGCTACTGCACGATCTGCTCGCGGGTTCGGTGGATGTCGTCGTCGGTCGGGTCGGCGGTCGGGCGCTTCAGTTGCCGCTCAATTATCAGGTGCTGTATACCGAGCCGGTCTGTTTCGTCGCCCGCCCCGACCATCCCTTAGCAAAATATCCCCTGCTAACCTGGCACGATCTGGCTAACTGGCGCTGGATTGTCTGGCCGACAGGAACCCCTATCCGGATAAGCATTGATAACGCGCTGGTTGATAACGGCGTAATGTTGCCGGAAAACATCATTGAATCGGCATCAATCAACGTCAGTACTAACCTGCTGCAAAGTAGCGACATGATCTCTATTCTTTCTCTACGGCTGGCACAACGGTATGCCGCCCAGGGACAACTGGCTATCCTGAATCTGCCGAAGATTGAACAAAAAGGCAGCGTCGGCGTATTCTGGCGCAACAACGAAACGCCTACTACCGCCCTGAATCGTTTTCTGTACTACCTGGCACAAGTTTAGCGCGGAGAGTTAGGGCCATCGCCCGATGTTCCAGATATCTATTTCCTCTATGCTTAGAATTCATGATGTGATCGGTAGCACGTTTTTAAGTTTAATTGTATGATGAATCAGTCTCGTCAAGGGTTTCAACTATGAGCAAAGCACTGAACGTTATCTGGCAATATTTGCGCGCATTCGTCCTAATTTATGCCTGCCTCTATGCAGGTATTTTTCTTGCATCGCTACTCCCCATCACCATTCCGGGCAGCATTATCGGCATGCTGATTCTGTTTGTCTTACTGGCTTTGCAGGTGTTACCGGCAAAATGGGTTAACCCCGGCTGCTACGTGCTGATTCGCTATATGGCCCTGTTGTTTGTCCCGATTGGCGTGGGGATCATGCAGTACTTTGACCTGCTGCGCGCGCAATTTGGTCCGGTGGTGGTGTCTTGTACCATCAGTACGCTGGTCGTTTTCCTGGTGGTGAGTTGGAGCTCGCACATTGTGCACGGTGAGCGCAAAATCGTTGGGCAAAAAGAGGCTAAAGCAAAAAAATGATGTCGTATATCTGGTGGTCGTTACCTCTTACGCTGGCGGTATTTTTTGGCGCACGTAAGCTGGCAGCTCGCTTTAAAATGCCTTTGCTGAATCCGCTGCTTGTTGCCATGGTGGTGATCATTCCCATTCTGCTGCTGACCGGTATTCCCTACGATCACTATTTCAAAGGCAGCGAAGTGCTGAACGATTTGCTGCAACCCGCCGTGGTCGCGCTGGCCTATCCGTTATACGAACAGTTGCACCAGATTCGCGCCCGCTGGAAATCAATCATTGCTATCTGTTTTGCCGGGAGCGTTGTGGCGATGGTAACAGGTACAACAATCGCCTTGTTGATGGGCGCATCACCGCAAATTGCCGCGTCTATTATGCCAAAATCGGTCACTACACCTATCGCTATGGCGGTGGGTGGCAGTATTGGCGGCATTCCGGCGATCAGCGCCGTATGCGTCATCTTTGTCGGTATCCTGGGGGCAGTGTTTGGTCATACGTTGCTTAATGCGATGCGTATCCGCACTAAGGCCGCACGTGGGTTGGCAATGGGCACCGCGTCGCACGCCCTGGGCACCGCACGCTGTGCGGAACTGGACTATCAGGAAGGTGCGTTTAGCTCACTGGCGCTGGTCATCTGCGGCATTATTACCTCGCTGGTAGCCCCGTTCCTGTTCCCGATTATTCTGGCAGTGGTGGGTTAATCTTCATTTTTTAGCTATTTATTTGCGATGCGTTGCACATTTTTCATTTAAGTTTCATAAGTTGCACACACAATGAGATTTGGATCACATATAAAGCCATAACAGGCCCGTAAACTACGATTCCATTACATTGTTATGAGGCATCGCCATGCATCCACGTTTTCAAACTGCTTTTGCCCAACTCGCGGATAACTTGCAATCAGCCCTGGCCCCTGTTCTGGCGGATGCACATTTCCCCGCCATGCTGACTGCTGAGCAGGTCTCTTTGCTGAAACGCGAATCGGGACTGGACGAAGACGCGCTGGCATTCGCTCTGCTGCCGCTGGCTGCGGCCTGCGCACGTACTCCGCTGTCCAACTTCAACGTTGGGGCAATTTCTCGCGGCATCAGCGGCAACTGGTACTTCGGTGGGAACATGGAGTTCCTGGGCGCGACCATGCAGCAAACTGTTCATGCCGAGCAAAGCGCTATCAGCCACGCCTGGCTGCGCGGTGAAAAAGGGCTCGCCGCCATCACCGTCAACTACACGCCGTGCGGCCACTGTCGACAGTTTATGAACGAACTGAACAGCGGACTGGATTTACGGATTCATCTGCCGGGACGTGCGCCACACATGCTGCGTGATTACCTGCCAGATGCCTTCGGCCCGAAAGATCTGGAGATTAAAACGCTGCTGATGGACGAGCAGGATCACGGCTTCGCGCTGCAGGGCGATGCGTTGACCCAAGCGGCAATCACTGCTGCCAACAGATGTCATATGCCGTACAGCAAATCCCCAAGCGGCGTGGCGCTGGAGTGTAAAGATGGCCGTATTTTTAGCGGCAGCTATGCTGAAAATGCCGCCTTTAACCCGACCCTGCCACCGCTGCAGGGCGCGTTAAACCTGTTGAATCTGAACGGTTATGATTATCCAGATATCCAACGCGCCGTGCTGGCTGAAAAAGCCGACGCGCCGTTGATTCAGTGGGATGCGACCTTCGCCACGCTGAAAGCACTGGGCTGCAATAATATTGAGCGCGTTCTCCTGGGTTAATCGACTCAATAACGCCAGTTCGTAGGCCGGATAAGGTGTTTACACCGCCATCCGGCACTATGCAGAATGCCTAAAATCCCCTCAATCAGACTGCTGTTTCTTGCGCTACGTCTTCCGGTACAGTAGCCTGATTGAAATTCCATCCAAATAACGAGTTTTCTGCATGTTAAAGCGCGTGTTTTACAGCCTGTTAGTCCTGCTAGGCTTGCTGCTTTTGACTGTGCTTGGACTCGATCGCTGGATGAGCTGGAAGACGGCTCCCTACATTTACGACGAACTGCAGGATTTGCCCTACCGCCAGGTCGGTGTGGTTCTGGGCACGGCGAAGTATTACCGCACCGGCGTCATCAATCAGTATTACCGCTACCGTATTCAGGGCGCATTGAACGCCTATAACAGCGGGAAGGTAAACTATCTGCTGTTAAGCGGCGACAATGCCCAGCAAAGCTATAACGAACCCATGACGATGCGTAAGGATCTGATTGCCGCAGGCGTCGATCCCGCTGACATCGTGCTTGATTACGCCGGGTTTCGGACGCTTGACTCCATCGTGCGTACCCGCAAGGTGTTCGATACCAACGATTTCATCATTATTACTCAACGATTCCACTGTGAGCGCGCCTTGTTTATTGCGCTGCATATGGGTATCCAGGCCCAGTGCTACGCCGTACCTTCGCCAAAAGATATGCTCACCGTGCGGGTTCGTGAATTTGGCGCGCGTTTTGGCGCACTCGCCGATCTCTACATTTTCAAACGTGAGCCCCGTTTTTTAGGTCCACTGGTGCCCATCCCTACCATGCATCAGGTACCGGACGATGCGCAGGGGTATCCGGCGGTCACGCCTGAACAATTACTCGAATTACAAAAGAAACAAGGAAAATAAGCATGGAAGGAAAAACGATCTTTATCGTTATTGGCGTACTGATGATTGTTCTCTGGACGTGCAGAGAAGGCCTGAAGGGACTGCGTTCCGGTATCGTCGAGAAAACAGTGAAAGGTTCGCAGACGCCAATGATCATTTCTCGCGCTAAAGAACCCAGCACTTACTGGAGCTATATCATCGTTTATTTCGGTATGGCCATTGGTGCACTGTTCACTGGTATCTGGTTACTCTTTATCAAATAAAAAAACCGATGCAGAACGCCTCTGCACCGGTTTTATTTTTCTCTTCCCAGATTACTTCTTACGCGCGTACTTCAGTGAGTCCAGCGCGACCGCGAAGATAATAATGCCGCCCTTGATAATATACTGCCAGTATGGGTTCACGCCGATGTAGGTCAAACCGTAGTTGATGACGGTGAAGATAATCACACCGGTCACTACGCCAAACACGGTACCTACCCCGCCGCTGAACGACACGCCGCCAACCACGCACGCCGCAATCGCATCCAGCTCATACATAAAGCCGAGGTTGTTGGTCGCTGAGCCGATACGTCCGGCTTCCAGCAAACCACCGAAGGCATAGAATACGCCAGACAACGCATAGATAATCAGCAGGTTCAGCGCAACGTTTACACCGGACACTTTCGCAGCTTCCGGGTTTCCGCCGATGGCGAAAATGTTTTTACCGAAGCGAGTCTTGTTCCACAGCACCCACACAAAGGCCACCGCAATCAGCGCATAGAAAGTGATGTAGGAGAGTCGGAAACTGCCCAGTGCAATAAAGCCCTGCGCAAAGGTTGAGAATCCGCTGTCAAAGCCAGAAATTGGCGATGCGCCGACGAAGTCGTAGTACAGGGAGTTGATCCCGTAAACGATAATCATCGTACCCAGTGTGGTAATAAACGGCGTTACGTTCAGATAAGCAATGATAATACCGTTCACCAGACCGATAATGGCGCCAATCACGCAAACAATCAGCACCACTACAATGATCGGCATCGTCGCCATTTCCGGGAACACCTTGTTGGCATTCTCCATCGACTGCAACAGAGTTGCCGCCACCACTGCCGCCAGGCCAACCTGACGCCCCGCCGACAGGTCGGTCCCTTGGGTAACAATCAGTCCAGCCACACCCAATGCGATAATAATACGCACCGAGGATTGCGTGAGAATATTACTCAGGTTCAGTAAGCTTAAGAAAGTGGGATCCTGGAAAATAATAATCGCCAGCAAAACCAAAAGAACAACGTAAATTCCGCCTTCTTTCAGGTAAGTAAGAAAGCTTTTCTTATTTAACGCACTCATGAGGAGCCCCTAATCTTAAAGGTGCAAAGACGCAAGACGGAGGATTTCGTTTTGCGTTGTTGTTTTAGTGTCAACAATTCCAGCAACGAGACCATTGCTCATCACCAGAATACGATCGGTAATACCCAGCAGCTCCGGCATTTCAGAGGAAATAATAATAATCCCCTTATCCTTTTTCGCGAGTTCGGCAATCAACTGATAAATTTCAAATTTCGCGCCAACATCGATTCCACGCGTCGGTTCATCCAGCATCAGAATTTCTGGCTGCGTTAATAACCAACGACCAATAACCACTTTTTGCTGATTACCACCAGAAAGTGAACCGATTTGCGTACGATGACCCGGCGTTTTTACCCTCATAGAGTCAATTACCCACTGGGTATCACTCTTCATGCGGGAATTATCCAACAGACCAACTTTGTTTTTATAGTTTTGGATATTGGAAATTAACGAGTTAAAACCAATGTCCAGATACGCATAAATACCGGTTGAACGGCGCTCTTCCGTGACCAGTGCAAAACCATGGTTGATGGCTTCATTTGCACTGTGGTTATTAATTTTTTTGCCGTGTAGCGTAATCGTACCTGATGATTTCTCACGAATACCAAAAAGCGTTTCAACGATATCCGTGCGTTTTGCGCCTACCAGACCTGCAATCCCAAGAATCTCCCCTTTGTGCAAATCAAACGAGATATCACGAATCGACGGCTGGCGCAGCGAGGTCAGGTTACGCACTTGCAGAATGACTTCACCAGGTTTGTTTTCTTTATCCGGAAAACGTTGGTTCAGTGAACGTCCGACCATCATGGCGATGATCTTATCCATATCCAGCCCTTCCAGCGGCTGGGTCGCAATCCACTGGCCATCGCGCAGAACGGTAATTTCATCGCACAGCTGGAAGATTTCTTCCATTTTGTGAGAGATATAAACAATACCGCATCCACGCTCTTTCAGCTTACGGATGATGGTGAACAGATGGTTAACTTCTTTTTCAGTTAACGATGAAGTTGGCTCATCCATGATGACGATTTTGGCGTCATAGGAGAATGCTTTCGCAATTTCAATCATCTGCATTTGTGAAACAGATAATGTGCCGACACGCGCACGCGGATCGATATCAATATCCAGTTCATCAAATATCGCTTTGGTATCACGGTACATTTTTTCCTGATCGACAAACATGCCCTTGGTGGGATAGCGTCCCAGCCACATGTTGTCCATTACAGAACGTTGTAATACCAGGTTTAATTCCTGGTGTACCATCGAAATACCATTTTCAAGCGCTTCTTTCGCAGAATGAAAATCGATTTCTTTACCCTGAAATAAAATACTGCCGGAATCTTTTTGATAGATGCCGAAAAGACATTTCAATAATGTTGATTTCCCCGCGCCATTCTCTCCCATTAGGGCGTGAATAGAATGCGGGCGGACTTTTAAATTGACATTATCAAGCGCCTTAACGCCGGGGAAGGACTTGTTGATGCCGGTCATTTCCAACAAGTATTCGCCTGACGACTGAGTATGTGTGCTGACCATAATTATACCTTGTTGGCCTTGCAGAGTGCGTTATTAAGGGCGCAATGAAATTGCGCCCACATACGGAGTATTTATTTGTTGGTGAACTCTGCCAGATTATCTTTATCGACACCTACGTACGGAACGCGAACAATCTTGTTCTCAATTTTCCAGTTAGTGCCATCTGCCGCACCTTTGCCGTCAGCCAGGTTTTTCGCCAGATCGAAGGTGGCTTTCGCCTGGTTGTTGGCATCGTTCAGGACGGTACCGGCCATGGCGCCAGATTTCACCAGAGCCAGCGCTTCAGGCAGCGCATCCACACCAAATACTGGTACGCTGGTTTTGTTGTGCGCTTTCAGCGCTTCAACTGCACCCATTGCCATCGCATCGTTGTTAGCGATAACCACTTCAATTTTGTTCGCGTTTGGACCAGACATCCACGCATCCATCTTATCTTTCGCCTGAGCGGTATCCCACATTGCAGTATCTAACTGCAGCTGCTCAGTTTTAATGCCTTTGTCGTTCAGCTCTTTAATCACGTAAGTGGTACGTGCTTCAGCATCCGGGTGTCCCGGTTCGCCTTTCAGCAGAACAAACTGAATTTTGCCGTCTTTGTTCAGGTCCCAGTTCGGGTTAGCTGCCCAGTGTTTGGCAATCAAATCACCCTGAATAATGCCGGACTCTTTAGAGTCGGTACCGACGTAATACGCTTTGTCATAGCTGTCCAGCGCTTTACGAGAAGGTTCTTTGTTGAAGAATACGATCGGTACGTTCTGTCCGCGTGCTTTTTCAATGACCGTGCCAGCAGCTGCCGGGTCAACCAGGTTAATCGCCAGTGCTTTAACGCCTTTTGCCAGCAGCACGTCGATCTGATCGTTTTGTTTGGACTGGTCGTTCTGCGAGTCGTTCATCAGCAACTGTACATCTGGTGCCGCTTTGGCATCTTTTTCAATAGCCTTACGTACTACAGACATAAAGTTATCGTCATACTTATAGATAGTCACACCAATGCGGGTATCAGCAGCGTGCGCAGCCGCGCCGAATAACATGCTTGCCATTACAGCAGACAGGGTCAACACCTTCTTATTCATGGTATCTCCGGTTTTATTATGCAGGGTAGTACTTGAGATAAATGCTCGGCAGGCAGAACGTTACTGAAGTGTTACTGAACGCCGAAGCTCACTTTTAAAAAATATTTCTTCCGTGTCTGGCAACGCTCCAAAAACAGGCTTTAATTTTTGTTTAAGGCACCTATACCTCGATGAAAGTGATTATTCACCGTTACATAGTAGTTACAGCGCAACAAACAGTGTCATCATAGCTATCGCATTGTTAATATACTGTGAATTTACTCACATATTGAAAGCGGTTACATCGCGCAACGTTATGAGTTAGTGATCGGTGCCGCATTCTGCCGCAGCGCTACTGAATGACGACGCACCAGCGTTGGCATAAAACAATGCGACGCCTGCGGATCCAACGTGCCAGCCGCCCCCTGTAGCGCAAGCTCCGTCGCCATTTTTGCCATTGAGGCAATGGGATAGCGCACAGTGGTTAGCTGCGGATCGGTGTAACGTGCGATGGGAATATCATCGAAGCCAATGATAGAAAGGTGTAATGGAATAGCGATGCCGTTATCTTTTAGCGCGGTCAGTGCGCCTGCTGCCATATTGTCGTTATAAGCGAAGACCGCCGTCAGTTGTAAGTTACGCCCCAGCAATTCCACCATCGCGGACTCTCCGCCCTGCATATCGGGCGAACCGGTGCCGACCCAGCTTTCTGCCGCAACAATCCCCTGCTCTTGCAGGGCAGTTAACCACCCTTCTTTGCGCATGGCGTCATCTTCAATGCGGTGGCTTGATGCCAGATAACCTATGCGTTGATGACCATTATTTAGCAGCATTCGGGTAGCCATTTTGGCACCGCTGATGTTATCCAGGCAGACGCAACGGTGAGCATAACCCGGAACAAGGCGGTTGATCAGTACCATGCCGGGGATTTGATCCATAAACTCGGCCAGTTCCCGATCGCTCAGCGCTTTAGAGTGTACAATCAGCGCGTTACAGCGTTGGCGAATCAACACCTCAATGGCATGACGTTCTTTTTCCGCCTCATGGTAGCTGTTGCCAATCAGGACATACTTCTGATGCTGCTGGGCAACCATATCCACGGCTTTTACCAGCGCGCCAAAAAACGCATCTGATACATCCATGACGACAACACCAATCGTGTCGCTTACCTGCGTCGCCAGTGCTTGTGCGTTGGCATTAGGTCGATAGCCAAGCTGAGTGACTGCCTTCATTACCGCTTCACGCGTATCGGGACTCACCAGCGCACTGTTGTTCAGTACGCGGGAAACGGTCGCTACAGAAACGCCAGACTGCCGTGCCACATCACGAATGGTTACCATATTCACTGCCCTGTTTTAGATTGCGGCTGCCCGCAGACACCCCAGGCTGGGTATTTTGTCAGCACAATGAAACGGACTGCGTGAGTGATGTCACAGGAATGAAAGCGCTTACATCCATTTTGTTAATGAATGTGATCCAGATCGTTATCTGGATGTTCGCGGTAATGATGTCCCCGCAGCACGCAGGGTTAATTGACGCCACAGCCATTCCACCGGGCCCTGCCGGTAGAAACGCAGCCATATGACAGAGAAAAGTAAGTTAATCGCCCAGACAGGGATGACGAAAAACAGCAGCTCCAGCCGGTCAAATTTCATAAATAAACCGGCCTGATAAAACAACGTGGTGCAGATTAAGGTTTGTAACAGATAGTTGGTTAATGCCATGCGCCCCACACAGGCGATAGCAATGACCCATTTGAAGCGACTAAGCTGTGGCCAGAAACCAAACATCAGCGCAGCATAACCAATGGTTTGCAAAGGCGCCCCCAGCTCTCGCGGGGCTTGTAACAGGAAGGCACACCAGCGGTAGGCCCAGTCCAGATGCCACTGAGCGATGATAGCAGGCAGGTTAATCGCCATGCCGATAATAACCAGCAGAACGCCAGTGCGTCGATAATGCTGCAAACTGTACTGCCCTTTTAGCCAGCCGCTACGCATTAATGCCGCGCCGAGCAGCATCATCCCCGCCAGTTGCCAGCCATATTGCGCGCCTAACGCCAGCAAGCTATTGGACATCATATCCACGCGATTGCTGATTGCTTCCATTCCGCCGTTCACTTTCCAGTATTTTTCATACAGCAGCGCTGAAGCATCCGGCGTCCAGGCCCGGCTGGTTTCGCTCCCGGAGATCACACCCAACAGCAGCAATACACCAACGCCCGCCAAATAAAGCACCACGCCGGTGTTAAACAAGCTTTTCACCGACGGCGCATCCCGGATCAGCCGCCAGCAAATCAGGCCGATCAAGCCATATGCCAGCAGGATATCGCCATCCCAGAAGAGTAAACCGTGAATAAATCCCAACAGCACCAGCAACGTAAGCCGCGACTGGATCCAGCGTTTACCACGCGGGAGCAGCATTTGCAGACCAGCACCAAACAGCAGAGCAAACAGCGTGAGGAATTTTACCTGCGCGAAGAGATCGAGCAGCGCCCAGGTCCAGGCGTCAGATAAGGTAATGTCGCCATACCAGGCGGGGTTGAGATATGCCGCCTTCGGCAAGCCAAAGGCGCTAATATTGAGAAGCAGGATACCAAGAATGGCAACGCCACGAATAAAATCCAGCGTGACATTACGCTCCATGGTTCCTGTCCTAATCAGTTGTGATGACGTACTGCGCGCAGAAATTCCTGACGCGTGTTCTGGCTGGACTTAAACAATCCGCCAAGAGAAGTGGTGGTGGTCGCACTGGTCGCATCACGAATGCCGCGCGCTTTCACACAGTAATGCACCGCATCAATCGATACCGCCACATTATTCGTCCCGAGCAGCGTTTGCAGCGCGGTGAGAATTTGCTGGGTCAGACGTTCCTGTACCTGCGGACGCTGCGCAAAGAACTGCACAATGCGGTTAATCTTCGACAGACCAATGACCGAATCTTTCGGAATATACGCCACCGTCGCTTTGCCATCGATAGTGACAAAGTGGTGTTCGCAGGTGCTGGTCAGCGTGATATCGCGAACCGTGACCATCTCGTCCACCTTCATTTTGTTTTCAATGACGGTGATTTTCGGGAAGTTGGCGTAATCGAGGCCGGAGAAAATCTCATCGACATACATTTTCGCAATGCGATGCGGAGTTTCCATCAGACTGTCATCGCTCAAATCGAGATTGAGCAATTGCATAATCTCGGTCATATGGCCAGAGATAAGACGTTTGCGTGTTTCGTTATCCATCTCTTGCACGGGCGGGCGCAGCGGGGTTTCGAGACCACGCGCAACCAGCGCTTCATGAACCAGTGCCGCTTCTTTACTGAGTGATGACATTTCTTCTTCTCCTGCAGGTGGGGCGCCTCTGCCCTGCATGGGGCAAAGTTTTTAGGCTGTGTCACAGCCAGAACATTGTGCGTGAGGCGGCGCACATAATCCAGTATTCACCGTGATAATTATTGAAATTGGCACAGCCTTTCAGCGTTGCGGATTTCACTTGTCGTTCAGCCCGGTGACGTCGAGTGTTAATGTAAAGTTATATAGATGATGAAGTATGTTTGTTCAATGCGGAAGTGAAAGTTACTCACAGTGCTATGAATAATCTGTATTATGATGAGTTCGCAAACACATTCAGGTTCAACACAACAAGGAGCCACGCATGGAAATGCTTGAAGAGCACCGCTATTTTGAAGGCTGGCAGCAACGCTGGCGTCACGACTCCGCCACGTTAAATTGCGCCATGACCTTCAGTATTTTTCTTCCACCACCCCGTGATAACGCCGCGCCTCCGGTGCTGTACTGGCTGTCGGGCCTGACCTGTAATGATGAAAACTTCACCACCAAAGCAGGCGCGCAGCGCATTGCAGCTGAGCTGGGTATTGTTCTCGTGATGCCGGACACCAGCCCGCGCGGCGAGCAGGTTGCCAACGATGATGGCTACGATTTAGGTCAAGGGGCCGGATTTTACCTCAATGCCACCCAGCAGCCGTGGGCAACGCATTTTCGTATGTATGACTATCTGCGTGATGAGCTTCCGGCACTGATTCAGTCGCAGTTTAACGTCAGCGATCGCTGCGCCATCAGCGGACACTCCATGGGCGGCCACGGCGCATTAATTATGGCGCTGAAAAATCCCGGGAGATACACCAGCGTTTCCGCCTTTGCGCCGATCGTAAACCCTTGTCGTGTTCCGTGGGGTGAGAAGGCTTTTAGCGCTTATCTGGGCGAAGATAAAACACAGTGGGCAGAGTGGGATAGCTGCGCGTTAATGCTGGCCAGCAAACCCGCAGACGCGATTCCGACGTTAATCGATCAGGGAGACAGCGATCAGTTTCTTGCCGATCAGTTGCAGCCCGCGGTACTGGCCGAAACTGCCCGTCAGACCGCATGGCCAATGACGCTACGCATCCAGCCTGGTTACGACCACAGCTATTACTTTATTGCGTCGTTTATTGAGGATCACCTGCGCTTCCACGCCCAGTATTTGCTGAAGTAATTCCTGAGTTGAGGGCGGAAGCCCTCTTCATTTCTCCATCATTCCTTCACTTTTTCTCCTTTTTTCTTCCCCCACTATCTTATTGATTAAAAAAGCATTTCACTCCAAACCATATCAAACACAAATGATTTCTATTATCATTTGTGTTTACAAATATTCATACTTTTGTACAATCCCCCCGCTTCTTTACTGAAAAGAGTCCTTAAAAGACAAATACATACAATTGTCATGGCCTTTCACATGACGCGCAGTTTGATTCATTTAAATGGAATGATACAAATGACTATACCTCACGTTAAGGCTGTAGCTGCCGCAGTATGCGTCGCCTGCCTCCCATCACTCGGCCATGCCGCTGAACAAGACACCGTGGTCGTTACCGCTACCGGTTTCGAGCAGAAAATTCAGGATGCCCCGGCTTCAATATCTGTTATTACCAAGCAGCAGATTGAGGACAAAGCCTATCGAGATGTCACCGATGCGCTAAAAGATGTCCCTGGCGTCGTCGTCACTGGCGGGGGGAGCAGCAGCGATATCAGTATTCGCGGTATGGCTTCGCAATACACGCTCTTCCTGGTCAACGGTAAACGCATCAGCACCCGCGGTACACGACCTAACAGCGATAACTCAGGTATTGAACAAGGCTGGTTACCGCCGCTGGAATCCATCGAGCGTATCGAAGTCATCCGTGGCCCAATGTCATCGCTTTACGGCTCCGATGCGATGGGTGGCGTTATTAACGTCATCACCAAAAAAGTGTCGAATACTAAAGCCTGGACCGGCTCTTTGCACGGCGATGCCACTTTCCAGGAAGACAGAGACTCCGGCGATATTTACCAGACCAACGCCTATGCGTCTGGACCACTGATTGACGGATTACTTGGCGCGAAGGTGACCGGATTATTCTCCCACCGCGCAGAAGATGAAATCGTAAATGGCTACAATGAACAGCGTATGCGTAGCGGGGGATTAACCCTGAACTTTACGCCAGATGATAAAAACGACATCGATTTCGATTACGCACGTGAATTGCAGGATCGCGACAGTACGCCAGGCAAATCCATGGCAGAGGAAAACTGCCGTAACGGAAGCTGTAAGCCCAACAGTAAAAGCGAAAACAAGTATGTGCACACCACGTACTCAATAACCCACAGCGGTTATTACGACGACTTCAACTCCACCAGTTATGTCCAGCAGGAAGAGACCGATAACCCCGGTCGCCAGATGAAGTCTTACAACACGATTTTCAATAACCAGAACCAGGTCTTCCTTGGGGCACACACCCTGACGCTAGGCGGGCAATACCGTTATGAAAAACTACGCGATAACGGCAACCAGCTGCAAGCGGCTGATGGACTGAACAAACTGACCCGCTGGAGCTGGGCGCTGTTTGCTGAAGATGAATGGGCCGTTACCGATACCTTCACGCTGACCGGCGGTCTGCGTATGGATAAGGATGAAAACTACGGTGACAACTGGACGCCGCGCGGCTATGGCGTATGGCATCTGAGCGATCAGTGGACCTTAAAAGGTGGCGTTTCCGCGGGCTATCGTGCACCGGATCTGCGCCAGTCTTCTGCCAGTTGGGGACAGGTTACCGGCGGTGGTCGTCTGAACGGAATCATTGTCGGCAACCCGGATCTGAAGCCAGAGAAAAGCCTCAGCGAAGAGATCGGTTTACTGTGGGATAACGGCAACGACCTCAACGCAGGCGTTACGCTGTTCAATACCGACTTTAAAAACAAAATCACCGAAGTTCGCCGTTGTAACAGCAGTTCCGATCCGGCCTGCACCATCGGCGGCACCCATTATGACTTCGTCAGCGATCGCGTTAACGTCGATAAAGCCAATATGCGCGGCGTAGAATCCACCTTCGGCTGGAAAATAACCTCTGACGTCAACTGGACTGCGAACTACACCTACACGGAATCTGAGCAGAAAAGCGGTCAGTTTTCTGGCCAGCCGTTGAACAAAATGCCGAAGCATATGTTTAACACGACGCTGGACTGGCAGGCTACGCAGGATCTCGGTTTCTGGAGCCGTCTGAATCTGCGCGGGAAAACGTCTGAATACCTGAGCCGAACCTCTATGGCACAGGGCACCCCGTCCTATACTCAGGTCGACGTTGGTTTACGTTACTATGCTACCAAGGATCTGTTGATGACCGCTGGCGTGTATAACGTGCTGGATAAACAAATCGATTACGATACCTACGACACCGTCCTTGATGGACGTCGTTACACGGTTGGCATGACTTACAGCTTCTAAGTTAGGCGCAATAAAAAACCCCGGCACTCATCATGCCGGGGTTTTGTTTTTCTGCCGTATCTGGTTAAGAATTACTTCTTCACGCGACCCGGGAATTTCATTTCGCTGTAGCGAACAAAACGGGTTCCTTTGGTCAGCTTATAGCCAAACCAGATAATCAGGAACAGCGGGATACCGATATAGGTAGCCATCACGCCGCCCCAGTCAATGCTGTCTTTCAGGAACGCTTCGTAGTTCTGACCCAGGGTGATAATCAGGCACAGCACAAAGGCGAAGATCGGACCCAGCGGGAAGAAGCCAGAACGGTACGGCAGATCCTTCACATCGTGACCCTGAAGCACATAACCGCGACGGAAGCGATAGTGGCTAATAGCAATCCCCAGCCAGGCGATAAAGCCCGTCATCCCGGAAGTATTCAGCAGCCACAGATACACGGTCTGGTTGCCAAACATTGAAGTCAGGAAGCACAGCCCCGCCACCACGGTGGTCGCATACAGCGCGTTACGCGGTACGCCGCCACGAGACAGTTTACCGAAAATACGCGGTGCTTTACCGTCACATGCCAGGGTATAAAGCATACGCGTGGAGGCGTACATCCCGGAGTTACCTGCCGACAGCACCGCCGTCAGGATAACTGCGTTCATCACCGCTGCCGCAGACAGCAGACCCGCATGCTGGAATACCAGCGTGAACGGGCTAACGCTGATGTCTTTTACATCGTTACGCAGCAGGCTTGGATCGGTGTACGGAATGATCAGGCTGATAATCAAAATCGCGAACACATAGAACAGCAGGATTCGCCAGAATACCTGACGTACCGCACGTGGAATGTTCTTTTCAGGATCTTCAGATTCGCCAGCCGCGATACCGATAAGCTCTGTCCCCTGGAAGGAGAAGCCAACGATCATCGCCACGCCAATCATCGCAGCAAAACCACCGGCAAACGGTGCATCACCGGTCGTCCAGTTGCTCCAGCCCACCGGCTGAGCGCCTTTGAAGATACCGAAAATCATCATCACACCAACCACGATGAAGATAATGACGGTGGTAACTTTGATCAGTGAGAACCAATATTCCGCTTCACCAAACCCGCGAACGGAAATGTAGTTCAGCAGGAAGATAACGCCGAGGAACAGCGCACTCCAGATCCAGCCCGGCGTGTCCGGGAACCACCAGCTCATCACCAGCTGTGCGGCCACCAGGTCAACGGCAATCGTTACCGCCCAGTTGTACCAGTAGTTCCAGCCCAGCGCGAAGCCAAAGCCCTCTTCTACATAGTTCTGACCGTAGGTGGAAAACGAGCCGGAAACCGGCATATAGGCAGCCAGTTCACCGAGGCTGGTCATCAGGAAGTACACCATCAGACCGATCAGAATATAAGAGAACAACGCGCCGCCTGGACCCGCTGCAGAAATAGTTGCACCAGATGCAACGAAAAGACCTGTACCGATGGAGCCTCCAATGGCAATCATCGTCAGGTGACGCGCCTTCAGTTCACGACGTAGCGTGGGCGCTTCTGTGGTTTTAGTTTCGGAAACCATGTGAAAATGCTATCCATCCAAAAAATGAGGCGCGATTGTAGCAGACGAAATGGCATTCTTCCGGCACAAATACGCTGTTATAAGAGACCTTCATGACTGGCCGCGGATTATAAGTAAAGCAGAAAATTTGCGGCGCACAGCGGTTAAGATATAACCGCCGTTCTATAAAGAGATGACCTTACGACTGTAAGCGCCCTATTCGCCCAGCTCGACCTGGTCGCTGTAATGCAAAAATCGCGTAATGGCATTGGAGATGTGTTTTTGCCTGTGATGCACGCGCCAGAGAGTGCGGACTAAACGCGGCAGCGGCACGGGAACTTCGCTCAGCGTTCCCGCCTGCAGCTGCTCCGCAATGACCCGACGCGACAAGCAGCTGATCCCGAGACCATGACGTACCGCATGCTTAATGGCCTCTGAGTTACCCAACTCCATTGCCATCTGAAATCTCGGCAGATGAGACAACAGCAGGTAATCCACCAGTTCACGCGTACCGGATCCTCGCTCACGCAGGATCCACGGCGAAGCCGCCAGCTGTTCCAGCGTAACAGGCCCCTTTGTGAGCGGTGACGACGGTGCGGCAAACACCACCAGCTCGTCTTCCAGCCACGGTTCAGAGATAATTTCAGTACTGTGACACGGCCCTTCGATCAGCCCAATGTCTACCCGAAAATCAAGCACAGCATTGATCACATCCTGACTGTTACCCACGCTCAGCTCGAGCGGCAAATCAGGAAAATCCTGCCGATAGCGGGCGATCATAGCAGGCAAGATATAGTTACCAATGGTGCTACTGGCATAGACCCGAATGGCACCATTATCTTCGCGAAAAAGCTGCTCGATTTCGGTCGTTTGCTCAAGTAACGCCAACGCTCGTGGGTAGAGCAAACGCCCGTGCTCATTGACCACTAGCCGTTTGCCGACGCGGTCAAACAGTTGCACGCCGAGTTGCCCTTCCAGATCGGTAAGTGCCGCACTCACCGCCGATTGCGACAATGCCAGCATGACAGACGCCTGGGTCGTTGAACCGCTTTTTAGTACCTCAGCAAACACTTCAAGTTGTCGCAAGGTGATATGCATAGTCGTTTTCCACCGGATATCCGTTACTTATACCCTAAATAATTCGAGTTGCAGGAAGGCGGCAAGAGAGAGACAAATTCGTCAGGAACGAATTTGACCAGCCAAAGGCTGGCCTCTGGTGAGGGACATGGATGTCCCTCATTAATCCCCGGGAGCGTACTTAAGTACGTGACTGGGGTGAACGAGCGCAGCCAACGCACATGCAACTTGAAGTATGACGGGTATACCACTTATATAGATTAATTATAAATATATAATCAATTTTATTTTTAAACCACTTCGCCGTACTCTTTTACCCAGATAAAGGAGAAGGATATGACAGAACTCACCTTGCAGACTCATCGTCGTACAGCGTGGCATTTTATTCCGGGGCTTGCCCTGAGTGCAGTTATCACTGGGGTCGCCTTATGGGGTGGATCTATTCCCGCCGTCGCAGGTGCCGGGTTCAGCGCCCTCACCTTAGCAATCTTGTTGGGGATGGTCCTCGGCAACACCGTCTATCCGCACATCTGGAAAAGCTGTGACGGCGGCGTGCTGTTTGCTAAACAACATTTATTACGTTTGGGGATCATCCTCTACGGCTTCCGCCTCACCTTCGCGCAAATTGCTGACGTCGGCGTCAGCGGTATCGTGATTGATGTGTTAACGCTGAGCAGTACCTTTTTGATTGCCTGCTTCCTGGGGCAGAAAGTGTTTGGTCTGGACCGCCACACCAGTTGGCTGATTGGTGCGGGGAGCAGCATTTGTGGGGCCGCCGCCGTGCTGGCAACCGAGCCGGTAGTGAAAGCGGAAGCCAGTAAGGTAACCGTCGCTGTCGCCACCGTGGTGATCTTCGGTACTATCGCTATCTTCCTGTATCCGGCAATGTATCCGCTGCTGGCACACTGGTTTAGCCCAGAAACCTACGGCATTTACATTGGTTCCACCATGCATGAAGTAGCACAGGTAGTGGCTGCCGGGCACGCCATTAACCCGGATGCAGAAAACGCCGCGGTTATTGCCAAAATGCTGCGTGTCATGATGCTGGCACCGTTCCTCATCCTCCTGGCTGCACGCGTTAAACAGTTGTCTCCGGCTACGGGCGGTGAGAAAAGCAAAATCACTATTCCATGGTTTGCCATCCTGTTCATTGTGGTCGCGATTTTTAACTCGTTCCACCTGCTGCCGCAGTCGGTTGTGAACATGCTGGTAACGCTGGATACCATTTTGCTGGCAATGGCAATGGCTGCACTGGGGTTAACCACTCACGTTAGCGCACTGAAAAAAGCCGGTGCCAAACCGTTACTGATGGCCCTGCTGCTGTTTGTCTGGCTGATTGTCGGTGGTGGTGCGATTAACGTCGCTGTCCACGCCCTGATGGCATAAACGATCACGACTCACCTCCATTAACCCGCTATACTCTCCCTTTTTGTATTTGAGTATGGCGGGTTAAATTTATGAAATACATCGGAGCGCACGTAAGCGCCGCTGGCGGTCTGGCTAACGCCGCTATTCGAGCCGCAGAAATCGAAGCGACCGCATTCGCCCTGTTCACCAAGAATCAGCGCCAGTGGCGTGCTGCGCCGCTAACCACCGAAATCATTGATGATTTCAAATCTGCCTGCGAGAAGTACCACTACACCTCCGCACAAATACTGCCTCACGATAGTTATCTGATTAACCTCGGTCACCCGGTCAGCGATGCGCTGGAAAAATCGCGTGATGCGTTTCTTGATGAAATGCAACGCTGTGAACTGCTTGGCTTATCCCTGCTGAACTTTCACCCGGGCAGCCATTTGATGCAGATCCCGGAAGATGAATGTCTGGCGCGCATTGCCGAATCCATCAACATCGTCCTCGCTCAGACCCAGGGCGTTACGGCAGTTATCGAAAATACCGCCGGACAAGGTAGTAATCTGGGATTCAAGTTTGAGCACCTGGCCGCCATTATCGACGGCGTCGAAGATAAGTCCCGTGTTGGCGTTTGTATTGATACCTGCCACGCTTTCGCGGCGGGTTACGATTTGCGTTCCGCAGAAGAGTGCGAAAAGACGTTTGCGGAATTTGAACGCATTGTCGGTTTCAAGTATCTACGCGGTATGCACCTGAACGACGCCAAGAGCGCGTTTGGCAGTCGCGTTGACCGTCATCACAGCCTGGGTGAAGGTAATATTGGCCATGATGCCTTCCGTTGGATTATGCAGGATAATCGTTTTGACGGTATTCCGCTGGTACTGGAAACCATTAATCCGGATATATGGGCCGAAGAGATCGCCTGGCTGAAAGCCCAGCAAACAGAAAAAGCAGTGGCGTAACGATCTCCGCGCGCCAGACAAGCTGGCGCGTATCAAGTGAGCGTAACCAGATCCTCTGGCATATGGTTGTACAAAATCCGCCAGAAATGCTCTGCCGTTTTATTCAAACGGGTATCCATTCGGTAAATATAGGCCTGAATTGGCACCATCAACTCCGGCGTGTCCAGACAAACCAGGCGCTTATCCCGTAGTTCGTTCACGATCGTCCACGCTGGCAGCCAGGCGATACCATGACCATCCAATGCCATATTCTTCAATAGCTCACTCATCGAAGACATAAACAGCGTACGCGCTGAAATACTGCCCACCTCCGCCAGGTGACGGTTAACCAATCTTCCCATGTAGGAAGTGCTGGTATAGTTCAGAATCGGCACCTGCGGCTGATAGATATCAAACAACGCCTTACCCTGTGCATCCGCAGCACAGACGGGATACAGCTCAGACTCAAAAACCTTCAAGCCGCAGAAAGGCGACTGCATTAAGTCTTCATCGCGAAAGGAGATAATAAAATCACTTTTCCCCTCGCGCAGCGTATTCACCGCCTGGACTACATCAATCGCTTCGACGTGGTAAACAAATTCTTCGCCCCATGCCGACATTGAATGTACTAATCTGGGCAACATCGTCAGCGACAGAGAATGTGCCGCCGCTATTTTGATATTGGGAACGCCAAGCAGGTTGTGACCACTTAGCTCATCTAAATTGCATTCCAGCTGTTGTAGCAGGCTACGGGTCTGCGAATGGAATAACTTACCCTCCTCCGTCAGCTGCAGTGGACTTGTCGTACGGTCAAACAGCAGCACCCCAACAGCGGATTCTAGCGCCTTGATCCGCCGACTAAATGCCGGTTGGGATAGGTTGCGCTCCTCTGCGGCCTGAGAAAAATGACGACACGCTTCCAGCGTCAGAAAATCATATAACCATTTTGTCTCGATATTTTTCATGCCTGTCACGCGGATGTTTAAATATGTCGATTAGTCTTAAGCATCATGCCTGAATATTCCCGGAGATGATATTCAACATCAGCATCTGGTGATTCGTTTTTTGCATAATACCTTCGTTTTTGACATTAACATGTTTCTTTACCCATCGACCACGACCGCTCATCCACCGCTGAATGACGGGCCTCTGGCTGATTACCGGCCTGCCGAGGTGGTAAAAGACATCACGCTCATGCGTTTTTTGCATTGAACCAAACATTATTGCATTTCTCCTCACGACACTCTGCTGTTAAACATAAGCACCAGATAGACACCAGCTATGAATATTAAATATCGGTAAATTAGAGGTATATATCGTGAAAGGTTTAATTGGCGTACTTGGTGGTATGGGGCCTGCTGCAACCGTCGATCTTTTTAATAAATTCGTCACCTTTACCGCAGCGCAACGCGATCAGGAACATATCCCATTAATTATTTCATCCATCCCTGATATTCCAGACCGAACTGATGCGTTAATGCATCATGGTCATTCCCCACTTCCGGCAATGCGTGATTATATGCACAAACTGGAAGATGCTGGTGCGGAGTGTATTGTGATCCCCTGTAATACCGCCCACTTTTGGTTTAATGAATTAAAAGAGTGCTGTCATACAGAGTTACTCAGTATCGTTGAAACAACCATGAATGAGGTCAAAAACTGCGGAAAATCACGTATCGGTTTACTTGCTACTAACGCCACCCTTTACATGGGACTCTACCAAAAAGGCATAGAATCTCTTGGTTTAACCTGCATCAGTCCTGATTCATCCGGTCAGGATAAGGTCATGGAAAGTATTTATTGCTTAAAAGCTGGCGACCTTAAGCGGGCACAAACGCTGATGAATGAACAGGCTGAAGTGCTCTTCTCACGCGGCGCACAAATCATTGTACTGGGATGTACTGAAGTCCCCGTCATTCTTGCCGACGCAGTCAGAAAGTATCCAGATAAATATATTGACTCAACCGGATCATTAGTTCGCGCCGGTATTAAATGGTACGAAAAACGAGTTGGCAAACATCATCTTCTGGCGCAATAACAGCCGTCACCAGATTAATAAAGCATTAAACAACAACTTATTTTAATAACAAATTATTCTCTGGCGGAGGCCATTATGGTTTGGTTAGAAATTATCGTCGTGTTGGGTGCAATATTTTTTGGTATCCGCCTCGGCGGAATAGGTATCGGTTTATGCGGTGGTCTGGGGCTGGCTATTTTAACGTTGGGATTTGATCTGCAAATTGGCTCGCCACCCGTTGACGTTATCCTCATTATTATGACAGTTGTCGTGGCAGCATCGGCGCTACAGGCCGCAGGAGGTATGGATTATCTGGTTCGCGTTGCCGGTAATTTCATGCGGCGTAACCCTAAATATATCAATATTATTGCACCGATTATCACCTGGTCGATGACCATTATGGCCGGAACAGGGTTCATTGTATTTTCTACCCTGCCAGTGATTGCCGAAGTCGCCAAAGAGTCCGGTATCCGCCCTTCTCGTACGCTCGCCGGATCCGTAGTCGCCTCCCAGGTGGCGATATCCGGTTCGCCGATCAGTGCCGCAATGGCGGCTATGCTGACCATTATGGAAGGCAACGGTATCACTTTTATTCAGGTCATGGCTGTATGTCTGCCAGCTTCTTTTGTCTCCGCGATGGTTGCCGCTTTTATCGCCTCACGTCAGGGATGCGAGCTACAGGATGATGAAGTCTATCTGGAACGCCTGCAAAAAGGATTAGTGCGTAAATATGAAGGGCAAAACAGCACCACGCCGGGTGCCAAACTCTCAGTCGCCCTGTTTATGCTGGCAACGGTCGTCATCGTTATTCTTGCCGCCTGCCCGCAGCTACGCCCTGGATTCGATGCAGGCAACCCAATGAATACCCGGGATATCATCATTATCTGTATGCTGGCTGCCGCTTGCCTGATGGTGGTGTTATGCAAAACATCAACCGATGCTATTGTCCTGACATCCACGTTTCGATCGGGGATGAGTTCACTGGCGGTCATTCTCGGGATTGTTACACTGGGAACGACCTTCATTGATGCCCACTTAGCGGAGATTAAGGATATCGCAGGCGATATTCTACGGGCTTACCCCATGCTGTTGGCACTGGTGCTGTTTGGTACCTGCGCGCTTCTTTACTCGCAAGGCGCCACCACGCCGCTAATCATCCCTCTGGCCGTTGCGCTCGGCGTGCCTACATGGGCAATTCTGGCCTCCTATGTGGCGGTAACCGGGGTGTTTGTTCTACCAACATACCCGACTTCGCTGGCGGCAATGGAGTTCGACACCACAGGGACAACGCGCGTGGGCAAGTATGTCTTAAACCATCCGTTTATGCTGCCAGGTCTGGGTGGGATCATTGCTGGCGTTGCCTTTGGTTTTATCATCGCGCCAATGATTGCCTGACCCGTTTTATTAAGGCTGGATGGATTATTGTGGCGATGCTGCAACGTATAGGTAAATGCATAAAAAAGGGGCAGAGAATTCTCTGCCCCTGCTATTGACGTTAAATCAGGCCGCCTTTGCCACAACCTCAGCTTCCGGGCGCTTCAGCACCGCGTAGGAGAGACCGGCTACCAGCGTACCAGCAATAATTGCCAGCAGGTATCCCAACACCGGCGTGATTGCGCCTGGGATTAACAGGACAAACAGCCCGCCGTGTGGCGCCATCAGCTTCGCACCCACCGCCATCGAGATAGCCCCGGTAATCGCACCACCAACGATACAGCAAGGCAGAACGCGCATTGGGTCACGGGCAGCGAACGGGATTGCCCCTTCGGTGATAAAGCACAGGCCCAGTACCAGGGCAGCTTTGCCGCCTTCCTGCTGCGCTTTGTCGAACTTACGACGCGCAACCAGCGTTGCCAGACCCAGAGCCAGCGGAGGTACCATACCCGCAGCCATGATGGCCGCCATCGGCGCATAAGTTTGCGTACTCAGCAGACCCACACCGAAAGCATACGCCGCCTTGTTAACCGGACCACCCATGTCGGTACACATCATGCCGCCAAGAATCGCGCCAAGCAGCACCGCATTGGCCGTACCCATGGTTTGCAGCCAGTGAGTCAAACCTTCCAGAATACCCGCCACCGGTTTGCCGATCAGGTAAATCATGGCCAGACCAACCACCAGGCTTGAGAACAGCGGAATGATCAGGATCGGTTTCAGCGCTTCCATACTCTGCGGGAGTTTCAGCTTCGTGCTGATAAGCTTCGCCACATAACCGGCAAGGAAACCAGCAATAATCCCGCCAATAAAGCCGGAACCGGTGCTTACCGCCAGCATACCGCCGATAAGACCCGGCGTCAGACCCGGACGGTCAGCGATGGAAAACGCGATATAACCTGCCAGTACCGGCACCATCAGCGCGAAAGCTGAACCACCGCCAATCTGCATCAGCGCCGCCGCCAGCGTCCCCTGCTCTTTAAACGCTTCGATACCAAAAGCGAACGAGAGTGCAATACACAGACCGCCAGCAACCACCATCGGCAGCATGTAAGAGACGCCCGTCAGCAGGTGACGATACGCCCCCGCGCTCTCTTTCTTACTTTCGGTTGCTGAAGTCTGCGCTTTACCGGTTGGCTGGTACGGTGTTGCTTCTTCCAGCGCTTTGTCCAGCTCCTGCTTGGTTTTCTTCAACGCAAGACCGGTAGAGGTGCGGTACATCGGTTTGCCGGCAAACTTCGCCAGATCAACTTCAATGTCAGCGGCCACAATCACCAGATCAGCCTGAGCCACTTCTTCCGGCGTAATGGCATTACCTGCGCCAACAGAACCTCGGGTTTCAACCTTCACCCACCAGCCACGTTTTTTCGCTTCAGTTTCAATCGCTTCAGCGGCCATAAACGTATGAGCAACACCGGTCGGACACGCCGTCACCGCCACCACGCGTTTTGGACCACTGCTGGCCACAGGTGCTGTTGCAACCGGGGCGCTGTAGGGTTTTGCATGGCCTTTAGCTTCGCTGAGGAAGAGTTCAGGATGCGCAACCGCACGACCAATGTCGCCCAGCCAGACTTTTTTGCCGTTCAGCGAACTGTCGGCAGGAAGCGTATCGCCCAGAACAATTGCCAGTTCGGCATCATTCGGATTATCAATAATTTCCAGATGTGCTTTCTGTGCCGCCGCTCCAAGCAGGGTTTTCGCCATGTAAGCGCGAGCCTGGCCGAGATTAGCGTCAATAATCAGCAGCGTTTTCATTATGCCTCTCCTGCTGTCAGTTAAACGGTTTTAAGTCGACACGCGCCATCATTGCGGCCAACTGAGGACGATCGGTAATGCCTACATTACTTTGGCTTACCGCCAGGGCGGCAACAGCCGTCGCCAGACGCAGGGTATGTTCGCTGGACTCACGCATCAGCAGACCGTAAATCAGACCGCCAACCATTGAATCACCCGCGCCGACGGTGCTGACCACCTCAACTGACGGCGGTTTAGCAATCCACTCACCTGAGGCGTTAACCCACAGCGCACCTTCTGCGCCGAGTGAAATCACCACATGAGCGATCCCCTGTTCACGCAGCGCATGCGCCGCTTCAATCACATCTTTCATTTCCGGCAGCTTACGACCGGCCCAGATTTCCAGTTCGCGACGGTTTGGCTTCACCAGCCATGGTGCCGCTTTCAGACCTGCTACCAACGCTTCACGACTACTATCAAAGATAATGCAAGGACACTGACTACGCAGGCGCGTCATCCAGTCGGTGAAGGCTTCCGGGCTCACGCCGGTTGGCAAACTGCCGCTGACGCACACCATGTCGAACTGGCCCAGCCAGCTCAGCGAATCATTCACAAAGCGTTCCCAGTCAGCCGGGGTGACTTCAAAGCCGGAGAAGTTGAAGTCAGATACTTCACCGTCTTTTTCGGTCAGCTTGACGTTAATACGGGTACGGCCCTGCACGACCTGAAAACGGTTGGCAATGCCCAACTCGCTGAACAACTGCTGAAAACCATCCTGGTTGTCTTTACCCAGGAAGCCGCCCACAGTGACATCAATACCTAAATCCTTCAAAACCTTAGCGACGTTGATCCCTTTCCCTGCCGCATGCAGACCGGTGGTTTTAACCAGGTTCACTTCACCGCGTTCAATTTCCGGGCAGAAGCCCACCAGGTCGTAGGCCGGGTTAAGGGTGATAGTAGCAACACGTCTGCTCATTACGCGCCCTCCCCAAGACCTGCCGCGATGGCTTCGCCAATCGCCTTCAGCGCCTGTTCAGCATCTTCGCCCTGTGCAGTAAAGCGCAAGTGATGTCCTTTCTTCACACCTAACGCCACAACTTTCATCAGACTGCGTCCATTCGCCGGCTTGCCGGTTCCATCAAGATTTGTCACGGTAATTTCACTGTTAAATTGTTTAATCGTATTCACCAGCATGGTGCCCGGGCGGGCATGTAAACCATGCTCATTGCGCACAATAAATTCGGCGCTCAGTACATCATCAGTTAAGGCATCATCGCTGGTCAGCAGCGCCAGCACCGTTGCCGCATCAGCTTTCAACAAACGGTCAGCTTTATTATTCAGCAGCAGATCGCCAAGGCGCTTCAGCACAGCAACCGGTTGATCGTCATTCATGGCGACGGTCACCAACAGGGCGGCAACTTCACCTTGTACATCGAACGCTGTTGCTGCACGGCTGACCGCAACGGCGCTACGCACGTTACCTTCAGCACAGTCATTCAGCCAGATCCCCTGACCAAGATTCATCGGCTGCTCATTGATTGCTCTGGCCACAAAGGTGGCGTCAACCGCACCGACTTCTTTCAGCCGTGCCGCGTTGAGTGCCTGCAGCGTCACCAGCGAGTTGGCCACGACATCCAGCGACAGCGTTTCGTTATCAAGCTTCAGCTGCTCACTTTGCTTTTCACCCATCAGCAGCGCACGCAGTTCTTCCGCCGTGGTCGCAGATTTCAGCTGTTCAGCAACGGAGTCATCGCTCAGCACGTGTGTCAGCTGACGCAGTAAACCGAGGTGTTCATCAGAGCTTGCGGCGATGCCGATTGCCACATAAGCAACCTGCCCTTCGCCCCAGGTCACGCCTTGCGGAAACTGAAATACCTGCACACCGGTTTTCAGTACCTGATCGCGCGTGTCCGTCGTACCGTGAGGAATCGCAATACCGTTGCCGAGGAACGTGGACGTCTGTTGTTCGCGCGCCAGCATGCCATTGACGTAGCCTTCCGCGACGTTACCCGCCTGCACTAAGGCAGCGGCAACCTGGCGAATAGCCTCTTCTTTATTCCCGGCCTGTTCGCCCGGGTGAATATCCTGAACAGATAACTGGAACATGATTCTCCTCTCCCGCTGAATTGAAACGATTCAGCCAACATGAGAAAAAAGGCGTCACCCGACTCCATCAGTTAAGGCAAGATGACGCTGAAACGTTTCAAGAAGTCTTGCTCTTTTTTCTTCAGCACACAAGTAAAGTTGACAAATTACTTGCTGAATTTAGAGATAACGCACATTTTCTCTGCGAAGGAGAAAAAAATGCTGACGCAAAAACGCCGTCAGCTTGTCAGATTCAGCAACGTCAGCAAACAGCAGTCTTTGACTGAAATGCTATTTTGATTTTTGATGCCGATTTTGATTTGGCTCCCTGTTTATTTTCTGACAAGCGGCGTAAACTCCGCGTCTCTTCACATCATTGATATCAAAACATGCATAACACCCCCGTAGCCGCCACACCCAAGGCGTTTGATTTAACGTCTTCGGCGTTCCTGCTTGTCGCATTTCTGACGGGTATCGCCGGTGCGTTGCAGACGCCAACGCTCAGCCTTTTTCTGACGGATGAAGTCCACGCCCGTCCCGGCATGGTCGGGTTCTTTTTTACCGGTAGCGCTGTGATCGGTATTCTGGTAAGTCAGTTTCTGGCCGGACGTTCAGATAGAAAAGGCGATCGCAAGAACCTGATTGTGTTTTGCTGCGTGCTGGGGATGCTGGCCTGCGTGCTGTTCGCCTGGAACCGTAATTATTTTATCTTGCTGTTTGTCGGGGTATTCCTCAGCAGCTTTGGATCGACCGCCAACCCGCAAATGTTTGCTCTCGCCCGTGAACACGCCGACCGCACAGGTCGGGAAGCCGTCATGTTCAGCTCAATATTACGTGCGCAGGTTTCGCTAGCCTGGGTAATTGGCCCGCCGCTGGCCTACGCGCTGGCCATGGGATTCAGCTTTACGGTGATGTATCTCAGCGCGGCGGTGGCGTTTGTTGTCTGCGGCGTAATGGTCTGGCTGTTTTTACCCTCAATGAGTAAAAACGTGCCTCTCGCGACAGGCGCAGTTGAGGCCCCGCGCCGCAATCGACGCGACACGTTGCTGCTGTTTGTTATCTGCACATTAATGTGGGGAACCAATAGTCTCTATATCATTAATATGCCGCTGTTTATCATCAACGAACTGCATCTGCCGGAAAAACTGGCGGGCATCATGATGGGTACCGCAGCCGGACTGGAAATCCCAACCATGTTGATTGCTGGCTATTTTGCAAAGCGTCTGGGTAAACGTCTGTTGATGAGAATTGCCGTCGTTGCCGGATTCTTCTTTTATGCTGGTATGCTGCTGGCTCACTCTCCGGCGATATTGCTTGGCTTACAGCTGCTGAACGCGATTTACATCGGTATTCTCGGCGGGATTGGTATGCTCTATTTCCAGGACCTGATGCCGGGACAGGCGGGTTCAGCCACCACCCTCTATACGAATACCATTCGCGTGGGCTGGATTATTGCTGGATCGCTGGCGGGGATTGCCGCTGAAATTTGGAACTATCACGCGGTGTTCTGGTTTGCACTGGTGATGATCGTCGCCACCGTCGCGTGCCTGGCACGCATCAAGGACGTTTAAGGCGCGGTTAGCGCTTCAAGCTCGATGAGATAAACCATGGCCTGGTGCGTCGTCCGCCCGCACATTTCCGCACTAGGCTGTAAACCGCCGCACACCTTTGGTCGTAGCGGCGACGCAAAAATTTTGCAACGCAGGGATTCATCCAACTGAACGCATGGCGTATTAGCGGGCTTGCCATCAGGCATACCGGGGATGGGACTGGAGATTGAAGGCGCGGTGCAGCATGCACCACAATCCGGACGGCATTCCATATAGTACTCTCTTTATCGTAAACCATCGGATTGTGCGGAAAGGGCACAGTACCACCTTTTTTGCACCAGCAAAAGCATGAATTCCGCTTGCCTGAATGCCCCGGCGCGAGTAGTTTTACGCGATATTTTAGACACTCCTCACTACAGGATTTTTTCGATGCCAAGAGCGAACGAAATTAAAAAAGGTATGGTACTGAACTACAACGGCAAACTGCTGATTGTAAAAGATATCGATATTCAATCACCGTCTGCACGTGGTGCTGCCACGCTGTACAAAATGCGTTTTTCTGATGTGCGTACCGGTCTGAAAGTTGAAGAGCGCTTCAAAGGCGACGATATCGTGGATACCGTCACTCTGAGCCGTCGTGGCGTTGATTTTTCCTACGTCGATGGCAACGAATACATCTTTATGGATAAAGAAGACTATACCCCGTATACCTTCACCAAAGACCAGATTGAAGAAGAGCTGCTGTTCATGCCGGAAGGCGGTATGCCGGATATGCAGGTACTGACCTGGGACGGCCAACTGCTGGCGCTTGAACTGCCGCAGACTGTAGACCTGGAAATCGTTGAAACCTCACCGGGTATTAAAGGTGCTTCAGCGAGTGCGCGCAACAAGCCAGCTACCCTGAGCACTGGTCTGGTGATCCAGGTTCCTGAGTATCTGAGTGCGGGTGAAAAAATCCGTATTCATATCGAAGAACGTCGCTATATGGGCCGTGCAGATTAAGCTCCTGTCGTTACAGGTGAACCAAAGATAATGACATGTTGTCTCTGGCAAAATGTTCCGTTCACTTTAGTGATATCACTTCTCTGAAACGATACTGCCTGTGAACGTGTTAAGGGTACTATCGCCGTACCCTTAACAATCCCGGCTCCCGGCGGGAAAATTGTTGCTACGCAATACCCTCCGCTTTTTCCTTCAGGCTATCGGGCCGGGCGCGAGGTAGCGTCCCTGCAAAGCGCGCCCTGAACCCGCATCCCTGCGGGTTCTCCCGGCCTTACGGAAACACGTCGGCAATTTTCAGCCGGACCAGCCACACCTGACCATCTACTTTTTTGTTTAAACAGCAAAACAGATTTAACTGGAAATCAGAGAGTTGAAGCGATGACCCCGGTCCGGCTGAAAATCGATGAGGCGTTGACGGCTGACCGGGTCTGCCCGCAGGGATGCGGGCAGAGGGGACGGCCTGCAGGGACGCAGGCTCGGCCCCGACCCGACAGGCAGACGGCATGAGCCGAATGAATCGCATCGCGACGATTTTCCCGCCGGGAGCCTGGGTTGCAAGGGAGGCGGCGGTGAGCCTCCCTTGCACGTTCACAGGTATCTGCGCTTCAGAGAAATGACTCCGCTGAGGTGAACGGAACCCTATGCCGCAATAAAATATTCTCCATAATGCTTAACTGACTGGCATTACAGCGCAGGCTGTCCCTTTTTTCATTTTCAGCGCTGGCTGCTGAAATAAAAATCATCCATCAGCAACGACTCCAGATACTGTTCATCCTCTTGCATAAAACGCACTATCAGATTCACCGTCTGAGGATAAAACCCCTCGTTATCCCGCACCAGACAAGCGTCGCGAAATAACGGTGCCCAGCACAGAATATGATGATGCAAAAAGTAATATTGCGCCGATAGCCTCTCCTCTTTAGCAACCATCCTCGCCATTAATGCCAACTGCACAGCAATATGATCGGAGGGTTCATTCTCTCGCGCTGCCAGACCTTGCTCAATCAGCAGCACATTCATTTGCCGACGTTCTTCTGCCGCTGTCGTGTGTGGATAGTGCCCTGCATAGGGAGAAACACTAGCTGGCGGGGCCAGCAGAAACAGCGAGGCAAAATCTGCTGCCAGCTCCAGTTGTCGGGAGTCGCGCCGCAAAACCCGGCCCAGGCTATGCTCAAAACGTTTAACCTCGGCAGACACTCCAGGAACCGCCGCCAGTGAGGCAATCCAAGCCTGGCTATCGCCGTTTTCCAGACTGGCAAGCTGTTTTTCATCCAGCTCACGAAATAACAGTTGCGAAAACCACTGGTACACAGCTGCCCGCTGCTGATGAATTTGCTTATGCTGCACTGGTCCCCTCCTCTTTCACAATCTGCGGACCACCGAATGCCGTCACCTGCGGGGCTTTCTGCTGATAACGCTCGACCTCCACCAGCACGGTATGCGCTGAAGGCCCCTGGGCCAATTGTGAAGTACCTATATCCGCGCTTAGCACGTTCGGGTCGCCATAGGTGCATAATGTCCCGGCTTTCCCCCCTTCCTGCGGGGAGTACCACGCGCCTTCATGAATACGAATCACGCCAGGGGAAAAATCCGGACTGACAACTACGCCAGCCAGTACCTGACCACGAGCGTTGAAGACGCGGGCGATATCACCGGCTTTTAAGCCACGAGCGGTGGCATCCTGTTCACTGATATAAAGCGGCTCTCTTCCGGCAACCGCATAGGTGTTACGAAACGCCTCGCTAGAGCACAGTTGGGAATGCAGACGTTTATCCGGATGGCAGGATTGCAGATGCAGCGGGTATTTATCTTTTTTGCCGCTATGGGTACGCTCAAAGGGTTCCATCCACACCGGATGCCCCGGACAATCCTCATAGGCAAAGCCCGCGATGGTTTTGCTGTAGATTTCAATCAGACCTGACGGCGTTCCCAGCGGATTCAGGTCTGGCTGGTCGCGAAACTCACCGTGACGTACCCACGGCTGCCCCGGCGGATATTCAATATATCCATCCCCCTGCCAGAACGTTGTGAAATCCGGTAATGAGACGCCGAGCGATGCCCCCATCTTCACACCTTCGTCATAAAGCGCCTGTAACCACTGCATTTCATCACGGTTTTCACGGTACACCGCTTCCTTGTCAAAGCGCTTACACAGCCCGGCAAATACATCAAAATCATGTCGCGCTTCATATTGCGGTTTGACGATCTGATGCAACGCCATCAGCCCTTTATTCGAATGCGTACCGAACTGCTCAATATCGTTACGTTCAAAGCGGGTAGTAACGGGCAGGACGATATCGGCAAATCGGCACGACGCGGTCCATTGGTGATCCAACACCACCACGGTTTCCAGCTTCTTCCACGCGTCGATCATGCGATTCCTGTCCTGCTGCGCATGAAATGGATTCGCCGCGCTGTAGATCGCCATTTTGATGTCAGGCCAGGTTAACGTCTCGCCGTTAAAGGCAACCTTTTTGCCCGGCTCAAGCAGGCAGTCAACGATACGCGAAGTGGGGATATGCTCCGATGCGCCGCGAAAATCCGCGTTGTACTTTGCCTGCGGGGGATTCGTGATCCCTCCCAGTCCAGAAAGCACAGGCCCGGCGGATGTTACCGTACCGCCACCGTTGTAGTGCCAGCCAAATCCTACCCCGCCGCCGGGCAAACCAATTTGACCGACCATGCTGGCCAGCACCACCAGCATCCACGGATACTGCTCACCATGGTGCATGCGTTGTACGCACCAACCGCCCATAAACTGTGTCCGACCTTTCACCAACAGGCGGGCGAAGTCTCGGATCTGCTCTGCCGTCAGGCCGCAGATTTCTGCCGCCCATTCGGCATTTTTCGGCTGTTTATCGGTTTCGCCCAGCAGATACGGCAAAAACTGCTCAAAGCCGACGGTGTAATCGGTAATAAACGCCGTGTCGTACAGTTTTTCTTCGTACAAGGTATGCGCCAGCGCCAG
Source organism: Citrobacter sp. B72 (assembly GCF_016894305.1). Classification (NCBI taxonomy): domain Bacteria; kingdom Pseudomonadati; phylum Pseudomonadota; class Gammaproteobacteria; order Enterobacterales; family Enterobacteriaceae; genus Citrobacter; species Citrobacter sp. B72. Next base: position 1,731,192 of record NZ_CP069801.1, on the reverse strand, counting down.
CATTAACGCGACATCGGTTTGTGGCCGCAACGCCAACTGCTCGCAGCCAAGATAGTTTTGCGACTTGCTCCGCACCGGATCAACACTGATAACGCGCATCTTACCCTGCGCTACCGCCTCTTTAATCTGCTGCCAGTAGCCAAACGCATCGTGATCGGGAACCAAAAACTCGATCTGCAAGTTCTTGATCGGATCGCAGCCCCACAGCACGATGGTATTGCTGTTTTGAATCACCAGCGGAAGCGACGTCTGCTGCTCATAAACTTCCAGCGAACCAATCACATGCGGTAAAATGACCTGTGCCGCTGCCGCAGAATAGTCGCCGACGGTTGTCACATAGCTACCATGCAGGCCAAGTCCCCGATCCATCGCCCCGCCCGCTTTATGGTATTTGCCCACCATTTGCCAGTCGGCAAGCCCGGTAAATACGCCTGATGAGCCATAGGTTTTTTGCACCCGCTCCAGCTCTTCGTAAAACAGATCCAGCGCCTGATCCCAACTGACCCGAACAAAACGGTTATCTCCGCGCTGACTGCGATCTGACTTCTCACGCTTACGCAGCCAGTCCAGACGCACCATCGGGTAGCGTACCCGCGACGGGTTGTAGACCACTTCACGCACCGCGTTCAGCATATCGCAGGGGTATTTGTCATGTTTGAACGGACGGGTTTCGGTCCACTCACCGTTGACCACTTTGGCTTCAAAAGCGCCATAGTGCGAACCAGATTGGATCCACTGCTCGGGATTTTCCCCCGCCGCCCACACTTTTGATATCAGCGGATTAGGCGCCAGTGCGCTGGCAGCCCCCACCGCCAGCATTCCGTTGAGAAAACGGCGGCGGGACGGATTAAAGTCATGAATATCCATACATTATCCTTACTTTTTGTTGGTTTCAGACACATCGCTGGCGTGGGTCTGGAGGTATTTCAACAACGTACGTTCCTCCACCGGATTAAGCCGGTAATAGGTCGACATGGCTTTCAGTCCGGCGATCCAGCCGTTAGCGGTATATCGGGTTGTAGGAGGAGTGCTATGACAGGCGCTACAGGTGGATTGCAGCATTTGATCTGAGTATTCCCAGATTGGCGCAAGCGTGTTGATAAAGTCCTGATCGGTGGTCCAGGCGGTGACGCTCACCTGCTGCCATTCCTGATGTGAGTCAGGATCGACCTGGGTTTGTAGCACTTTTACGTTCGCCATCAGGGGCTCATCGAGAACGGCGGAGAAAACGCGTTTCCCCATATACTGGGTGATCACCCGTCCACGCCCTTTGCTTTCTCGCCAGCCCGTGATTTCGAGCTGCACGTTACTGCCTTCTTTTTTCAGCACCTTGACCTCGGTGGCGGGAAATAACAGTGCCTTCCCGGCCGGACTCCCTGCCGTTGCCGCCAGTGATTTTTCGCTTAATGAGAACAGTGTGGTCGCATCTGTTGGCATATCTCCCTGACGCTGTAGCTGCTTATAGCGATCGCGAAAACCGCTGCTCATATCGGGTTTGTGATGGGCTATTCCTTTGTGACAATCGATACAGTTACTGTCTTTTGCTGCCGCTGCGGTCATTTGCGCAGCCGCGTTTGCCGATTGCTTGCCATGATCCATTGCCTCATAGCTATGGCAGGATTTACACGCCGCTGAATTATTCGCGCTCATGCGTGCCCACTCCCGCTGGGCCAGCTCCGGGCGTTTGGCAGCAAACTTTTCAGGAGTATCGATAGAAGGAGAAATAAAGGTGTGATAGAGGTCGTTTAAGGCTTCAGTTTTACGAACAAGCGTTGGAACAACGCCCGGGGGAATATGACAATCCTTACACTCAGCCCGCACGCCAGATGCGTTACGAAAATGCACGCTGGTTTTATATTCCTCTCCAGCCGTGCGCATCGAGTGACACGATAAACAAAATTCGGTGGTACTGGTGTAATGAACGCCTTGCCACGTTCCCCAAATAGCCAGGGCCATTGCCACCGCCCCAGCCAATACGCACCACAATGCGTTCTTTCTTATCCACGACATGCTTGCCTCCATTTTTTAATAGCGACACGCTAAGGGATAATAAAAATCAAAAATAGAGACAGCGATAGCAAGCTATAGGAACAGCTGCTACTCCATGAGGTGTATCAAATAGTAAAAACGAGAAATTCGTAATATAGTGGCCATATATTAATAAGGAATTACTCATGCTTACATTAACGCTCAATAGAGAACTCCGCACTCCGCTGCAATTGCAAATTTTCCAATTTTATTTCCAGGCTATTCAGCGGGGAGATTTGCTTTGTGGCGATAAGCTTCCCTCTATTCGCGAGCAGGCTCAGGTATTGAACGTAGCCAAAATAACGGTAGTGATGGCCTATGATAAGCTTATGGCTGCAGGGTTAATCAAGAGCCGACACGGCATTGGCTATGAAGTGATATTCACCACGCCTGTACGTATAACACCAACGCATGTGCCCGTTACCCAGGGTTCTCCGCCGACAAAACCTAAAGCTGCCGGAGTCTCAACCGATGTTTACGCCGAGCCTGGACGAGAGTGCTACTGTCGGATGGGCGTCCCCGATCCCAACGCTTTTCCCTGGTCAAGTTGGCGGAAATGGAATAATGCTCCAAGCATACTTAAAGAACAATTATTTACCCGATACCATTCACCAAGTGGATTATTTTCACTGCGTGAGCAATTGGTCAGATACCTTAATTTATCCCGCGGAATTAATACCCGAGCAGAGAACATCATCATTACCAACGGGATTCAGGAAGGATTATCACTGCTTAGCCAAATATTTATTATTCATCATGCTGTCAGTCAGCAAAAAAAGTGCCATATCGTGACGGAATCCCCTTGTTATTCTGGCGCATGGCATCTTTTTAATTATTACGGTGCAGACATTACGTCAATTGCCGTAGATAACCACGGGCTGCAAACAGATAATTTACCCGAGTATGAAACCCAGCTTTGTTATGTTACTCCAGCGCATCAGTATCCGATGGGAAGCGTGCTTTCACTGGAGCGCCGTCAGTCATTATTAACGTGGGCGCAACGCGTCGGCGCTTACATCATTGAAGATGATTACGATGCCGTTTTTACCTATGGGGAAAACCCCCTTCCCGCGCTGAAAGCCATGGATTATCACAACCGGGTTATCTACATGGGGACATTTTCTAAAACGCTGGGGCCAGGCGCACGGCTTGGCTATCTTATTTGCCCCGATGAACTGCTTCCGGCGGTACAGAATATGAAAGCGCTCAATAACAACGGCAGTCAGTGGTTGTTGCAGCAATTTTTGGCCGAACTGATGCAAAACCAGGTATTCTATACGCATATCAGCAAGCTGGCCTGCAGCTATGCGACGCGCCTCACCCTGTTACGCGATGGCCTTTCCACTCTGTTTCCCGAAGGGAAAATCGCTGGCGCAACGGCAGGTCTGCACCTCTCGTTACGCATTGACAGACACGCAGAATTCATCACCAGGTTACAACAATGCTGCCTGTTGGCCGGGATCCGTTTCGACACTCTGCCGGATATAGAAAATGGATCAGAAGCCGCATGGTGCAAAGAGAACAGCGATGCTGTTATGTTTTTTGGATTTGGTGGATTGCAGATACAGCAGATCAATAAAGTGCTGACAGTGCTGGAGCAGGCGCTCGCGCAGCCTTGATGAAAAACAGGGATCGCGCCTGTCGCGCAATCCCTGTTGTTAGACTTACAGCAGATCGCGGAACTGCGTTTGTTTCAGCGCCAGCTCAACGCCACGGACTTCTGCCAGGCCTTTCAGGCGACCAATCGCAGAGTAGCCCGGGTTGGTTTTCTTGTGCAGATCGTCAAGCATCTGGTGTCCATGATCCGGACGCATCGGGATAGGACGCAGGTCGCCCGCTTTTTTACGCCGCTGCTCTTCGCTCAAAATGGCAGCCACCACCGATACCATATCCACATCGCCCTGCAGGTGCGCACCTTCATGGAAGGTTTTCGGGTTATCTTCACGACAGGTTGAGCGCAGGTGCGTGAAGTGGATACGATCGCCAAAGGTTTCGATCATTTTCACCAGATCGTTATCAGCGCGCACGCCGTAAGAACCGGTGCACATGGTGAAACCATTATTAATGCTATCGACCGTTTCTTTCAGCCATTGCATATCTTCAATAGTCGAAACAATACGCGGCAGGCCGAGGATCGGGCGCGGCGGATCGTCAGGATGCACGGCCAGACGTACGCCGACTTCTTCTGCCACTGGCACAATCGCCCGCAGGAATACCGCCATATTATCGCGCAGATCGTCCTTGCTGATGCCGTCGTATTCAGCCAGACGCTCACGGAACTGATCCAGCGTATAGCCCTCTTCTGCACCAGGCAGACCAGCAATGATATTGCGGGTCAGCTTTTCAATTTCTGCATCGCTCATGGCATTGAAGTAGTCCAGCGCCTGGCGTTGTTCTTCGGCGGTATAATCCGCTTCAGCTCCCGGGCGTTGCAGAATGTGAAGTTCGAAGGCCGCAAAAGCAATCTGGTCAAAACGCAGCGCTTTGGAACCATCCGGCAGTTGATATTCGAGGTCGGTACGCGTCCAGTCGAGGATCGGCATGAAGTTATAGCACACCGTATCGATACCACAGGTCGCCAGATTACGGATACTCTGCTGATAGTTGGCAATCCACGTTTGATATTGACCTGAACGCGTTTTGATATCTTCGTGGACAGGGATACTTTCCACTACCGACCAGGTCAGCCCTTTTTCAGCCAGAATGGCCTGACGCTGCTGAATTTCTTCTACCGGCCACACTTCACCGTTAGGAATATGGTGCAAGGCGGTCACAACACCCGTTGCGCCAGCCTGACGCACATCATCAAGCGATACCGGATCGTTAGGTCCGTACCAACGCCAGGTTTGTTCCATTGTTTCACCTCACAAGTTGTTATACCAAATTAAATCATCTTAATGACGACTACCATACAGGCATCCGTCAACTGATCAACACATTGCCGATGATTGGTTGATCAAGCTCACATTCCCCGGATAAATGAGGCACACCAATTCAATTTGTTGTCATATAACTTTATACTGCCATTGTTAATTTATGGTTAATCAGGTGTATTAAATGAAAACTATTGCCTCAGCGCCACTGGCGGAAAATGTCATGATGCCGCAATACGACCGCCAGCAATTAAAAACGCGGATTGTGCATTTTGGTTTCGGTGCTTTTCACCGCGCCCATCAGGCGTTACTAACCGACAGGGTGCTGAATGCGCAGGGTGGAGACTGGGGTATTTGTGAGATCAGTCTGTTCAGCGGCGATCGACTGATGAGCCAACTGCGCGAACAGGATCATTTATTTACCGTGCTGGAAAAAGGGGCCAACGGCAACCAGCCAATTGTTATCGGCGCCGTCAACGAATGTCTCAACGCCAGGCTGGATTCGCTGGCGGCCATTATCGAAAAATTCTGCGAACCTCAGGTGGCTATTGTCTCGCTAACCATCACAGAAAAAGGCTACTGCATCGATCCGGCGACAGGCTCGCTAGACCTCAGTAATCCACGTATTGCTCACGATCTGCAAACACCGACTGAACCGCACTCTGCCCCCGGAATTATTGTTGAAGCCCTACACCGTCGACGTGAACGCGGGCTACAGCCGTTTACCGTCCTCTCTTGCGATAACATCCCGGACAATGGTCATGTGGTAAAAAACGCCGTCCTTGGAATGGCGGAGAAACGTTCACCGGAACTGGCAACCTGGATTCAGGAGCATGTCAGTTTCCCTGGCACCATGGTCGACCGCATTGTCCCTGCCGCCACTGAAGAGTCACTGGCCGAAATTGCCCGCGAGCTGGGGGTTGCCGATCCTTGCGCAATCAGCTGCGAACCGTTTATCCAGTGGGTGATTGAAGATAATTTTGTGTGTGGCCGCCCACAATGGGAAACGGCGGGCGTCCAGATGGTCGAAAATGTGTTGCCGTGGGAACAAATGAAACTGCGGATGCTGAACGGCAGTCATTCGTTTCTCGCTTATCTCGGCTATCTGGCCGGGTTCCAGCACATCAGCGACTGTATGCAGGACAGCGCATTTCGTGAAGCCGCTTACCGCCTGATGCTCAACGAACAGGCACCTACGCTGCAAATTACCGATGTGGATTTAGACCAGTATGCCCTAAGCCTGTTGGAGCGTTTTGCCAACCCAGCGTTGAAACATAAAACCTGGCAAATCGCGATGGACGGTAGCCAGAAATTACCCCAGCGCATGTTGGAAGGGATCCGCGTACATTTAGCCCGCCAAAGTGAGTGGCCACTGCTGGCGCTCGGCGTCGCAGGCTGGATGCGTTATGTGAGCGGCGTGGATGATTCAGGCACCGCTATTGATGTTCGTGACCCGTTGAGTGAAAAAATTGCCGCTCTGGTTAAACAGAGCACAGAGTCAGAACGCGTCAACGCCCTGCTTTCGCTGCGCGAGATTTTCGCCACCGATCTCGTACAGAATCCGCAGTTTGTCGCGGCCATTCAGCAGGCCTGGCAACGCATTGCCCAATACGGTGCGCATCAGGCTGTCATTGAGACGTTAAAAAGTTAACGATTTCTGCCATTAAGCAGGACGAAGCGCCTCTTCGTCCTCTCACCCCTTCTCTTTTTCCCCGTTTTTCGCCAGGATTGTTAAATGCCATTACGGTAATTTATGATTCTGGAGTAAATGTGACTAAAACCAATCTCATCACCGGTTTTCTCGGCAGTGGCAAAACCACCTCTATTCTTCATTTGTTGGCAAACAAAGACCCTGCTGAGAAGTGGGCCGTGCTGGTTAATGAGTTTGGCGAAGTTGGCATTGATGGCGCGTTGCTGGCCGACAGCGGTGCGCTGCTAAAAGAGATCCCTGGCGGCTGTATGTGCTGTGTTAACGGTCTGCCAATGCAGGTTGGCCTCAATACGCTGCTGCGTCAGGGGAAACCCGACCGCCTGCTGATTGAACCCACCGGCCTCGGGCATCCCAAACAGATTCTGGATTTACTCACCGCACCGGTTTATGAGCCGTGGATCGATCTGCGCGCAACCCTTTGTATCCTTGATCCTCGCCTGTTACTGGATGAGAAAAGCGTCGCCAATGACAATTTCCGCGATCAGCTGGCCGCCGCTGATATCATTGTTGCCAACAAAACCGACCGTGCCACGACGGAAAGCGAAAACGCCCTGCAAAGCTGGTGGCAACACTACGGCGGTAATCGACAGTTGGTTCATGCCGACCATGGGCAAATTGACGGACAGCTACTGGATTTGCCCCGACTAAACCTGGCGGAGCTTCCTGCAAGCGCGGAGCACGCCCATAGCCATGCCAACAAAAAGGGGCTGGCAGCGTTGAGCTTACCCGCACAGCAGCGCTGGCGTCGTAGCCTGAACAGCGGTCAGGGCCATCAGGCCTGCGGTTGGATTTTTGACGCCGATACGGTGTTCGATACCATCGGTCTGCTGGAATGGTCGCGTCTTGCCCCGGTTGGGCGCGTGAAGGGGGTAATGCGTATTAAAGAAGGACTGGTACGCATTAACCGCCAGGGAGACGACTGGCATATAGAAACGCAAAACGTCGCGCCACCGGATAGCCGTATTGAACTCATCGCCGATACCGAGACCGACTGGAATGCATTACAGAGCGCGTTGTTGAGACTTCGTTTAGACGCTAGCGCGTAAGGTTGCCTTCGTTTTTAGCAATGGTAAACGACGATGAAAACCCGATACCCTTTAATCCTCCTGCTTAATATTGCGGGCCTAGCACTGTTTCTGTCCTGGTATATTCCAACCGGGCATGGGTTCTGGTCTTCACTCGATACGGGCGTCTTCCGATTTTTTAATCACAAATTGATTGAAAGCCCACTGTTCTTATGGGTTGTTGCTATCACTAATAATCGGGCATTTGATGGCTGCTCATTGCTGGCTATGGGCGCATTGATGCTGCACTTTTGGCTCAAAGAGACGTCGGAAGGTCGCCGACGCATTGTGGCAATTGGTTTGGTTATGCTGCTCACTGCAGTGGTATTAAACCAGCTGGGCCAGGCGCTTATTCCCGTTAAACGCGCCAGCCCCACGCTTATGCTGGATAATATTTATCGCGTCAGCGAACTACTGCATATTCCGACCAAAGATGCGTCGAAAGACAGTTTTCCTGGCGATCACGGCATGATGCTGCTTATTTTTTCCGCATTCATGTTGCGTTATTTCGGAAAAGTCGCAGGAATAATCGGCCTTATTATTGCTGTGGTTTTTGCCTTCCCGCGCGTAATGATTGGCGCCCACTGGCTCACCGATATCGTGGTTGGTTCCATGACGGTGGTCTTGATTGGCCTTCCCTGGTGGCTAATGACGCCATTAAGCGACCGATTAGTCACTCTGTTCGTGAATTATCTACCCGGCAAAAACAAACAATTTTTAAACAAATAACGCAGAGTAATTAACATCATCAGGGATACTTCTGATTCCCTGATGATGCCGGGCAATATTTCATCATTCTGATTGTCATTCTCCTGTCATCTTATTCATGTTTAAAATGAGTGGGTTGCGTATTTTTTACCCTGATTGTTCTTAATTTAGACAATGCCGTTTATTCACTTTCTGTATCAATTTTTCTTATAAGAAATCACGTAAAATCACTCGCATTGACCGGAACGATCGGGTAATCTCGAACTCGTTTTGCCTCGCGGGATAATTATTCCCTTTCAGAATAAATTTGTGCGTTCTGCCACAGATTTGACCTTAAGGAATTGTCTCATCGTGCGATGGTAATTAGTCTCGTCACGTTTGGCATTTTTTATAACGATATTTATCGTTAAGGACTTCAAGGGAAAACAAACAAAATGGTCAAATCTCAACCGATTTTGAGATATATCTTGCGGGGCATACCCGCGATAGCAGTTGCGGTTCTGCTTTCTGCATGTAGCACAACGAACACCGCCAAGAATATGCATTCTGAGACGCATGCTGTGGGCAATGGAGATAACTCTTCACTGCAAGCCTCTCAGGATGAATTTGAAAATATGGTACGTAATATCGATGTTAAATCACGTATTATGGACCAGTATGCTGACTGGAAAGGCGTGCGTTACCGCCTTGGCGGCAGCACCAAAAAAGGTATTGATTGCTCAAGCTTCGTGCAGCGTACATTCCGCGAGCAATTTGGTTTAGAGCTTCCGCGCTCAACCTATGAACAACAGGAAACGGGAAAATCCGTTTCGCGCACTAATCTGCGCACAGGCGATCTGGTTCTGTTCCGTGCTGGTTCTACTGGCCGTCACGTCGGTATTTATATCGGTAACAACCAGTTTGTACATGCCTCGACCAGCAGTGGCGTTATCATTTCCAGCATGAACGAGCCTTACTGGAAAAAACGTTACAACGAAGCTCGCCGGGTTCTGAGCCGCAGTTAGTTTCGTTTGGCAGCTATCCCTTGGCTATCCTGATGAGACATTCCAAAAGCACTGCTTCGGCGGTGCTTTTTTGTTTCCCCCTGCGACTAAGAAAAATCTCACAACATGAGTCATTTCAGGTTATATTCATACAGAGTAAGCGGTTAAATCAGGTAAAATAAGGATCTATGTTCAGACGCTCTTCTTCATCCGGTCGGAAAATCCTGCTTTCCTGTATGTTAACGGGGCTTATCGTCGCAATACTCGTGAGTACCCTGCAGTTTTTCGTCACCTGGCATAAACGAGAAGTTAAGTACGACACGCTCCTTGCCGATATCCAGAATTACGTCAGCAGCTACTTTACCGACCTCAAAACCACCACCGATGCCCTTCAGCCGCTGGTTGCCAACAGTTGCCAACAAGTTGGCGCTAAACTGACCTCCAGTGCAGCCTTTAGCCTGAACGTTCGCGCTTTCTTACTGGTAAAAGACGGTATCGCTTTCTGCTCTTCCGCAACAGGTTCCATGTTCACTCCGATTTTAGATTTGATCCCGAACCTCGATATCAGCAGAAATATTGATGTGGAATTACTTCCCGGTACGCCCATGATGCCGGACAAACCAGCGATCATGATTTGGCACCGAAACGCGTCGTTCAACGATAGCGGCGTATTTACCTCACTGAATATCAATCTGGCACCTTATCTGCTCTATACCGCCCGGCAGGATGATTTTGACGGTATTGCAATTATCGTCGGTAATACCGCAATTTCGACATTCTCATCGCGAATCATCGATGTCTCCGCTCTTCCTCATACCTCCTGGCGGCAGGCCACTCTTGAAGGGATCCCGCTTAAAATTCGCTTATACGCACAAGAGTGGAGCTATACCGACGTCTGGTATTCTATTTTGTTGGGATGTATGGCCGGGATTATTGCCGCCCTTCTCCTCTGGTACTACATCTACAGCATCCGTTTACGCCCAGGCAAAGATATCCTCAACGCCATCAAGCATAACCAGTTTTATGTGGTGTACCAGCCCGTCGTAGAGATGCAAACGCTGGAAGTGAAAGGCGTCGAGGTCCTGTTACGTTGGAATCACCCAACAACGGGCGAGATCCCACCGGATGCCTTTATTCATTACGCTGAATCACAGAAAATGATTGTCCCGCTGACTCAGCATCTCTTTAAGTTGATCGCCCAGGATGCCCCGGCGCTGCAAAAAGTGTTACCCGCTGGCGCAAAATTGGGGATCAATATCGCGCCATCGCATCTGCATGGCGAGACATTTAAAGACGACATCCGGCACCTGCACGCTTCACTTCCCGCAAACTATTTTCAGATAGTGCTGGAAATCACTGAACGAGATATGCTCAATCAGCACGAGGCCACAAAGCTATTTGAATGGCTGCATTCCGCAGGTTTTGAAATTGCGATTGATGATTTTGGCACCGGCCATAGCGCGCTTATTTATCTGGAACGCTTTACCGTTGACTACCTGAAAATCGATCGCGGATTTATTAACGCCATCGGGACGGAAACCCTGACCTCTCCGGTTCTGGACGCCGTGTTGACACTTTCTAAACGTCTTAATATGCTGACGGTTGCGGAAGGGGTAGAAACTCCTGAGCAAGCCCGTTGGCTGCGCGATCGTGGGGTGCATTTTTTCCAGGGATACTGGATTAGCCGACCATTAAAGCTTGCTGATTTTGTGCGTTGGATGGCACAGCCCAATAAGCCGACGTGGTGATCGCAGTATGCGATTCATATACTCTCACTCGCCGCTACATCCCTTATCTTTCAGGCATGATGCCCGTCGGGTTGTGGCAGGAAAAGGAAATCGCTTTTATATGATCCCTCGCGTACTGCTTCTGTTTATTACCCTCATCGGGTTTAGCGCCCAGGCGCAATCCATCAAAGAAAGCTATGCTTTTGCCGTACTGGGTGAACCGAAGTACGCATTTAACTTTAATCACTTCGATTATGTGAATCCCGCAGCCCCTAAAGGGGGTCAAATCACCCTGTCCGCCATTGGCACATTTGACAACTTTAACCGCTACGCGATGCGCGGTAACCCCGGCGCACGTACCGAAACGCTTTACGATACGTTGTTTACGACCTCTGACGATGAACCTGGTAGCTATTACCCGCTCATTGCCGACAGCGCGCGCTACGCTGACGACTATTCCTGGGTAGAAATTGCCATTAATCCACGAGCGCGTTTTCACGATGGCTCACCCATTACCGCCCGCGACGTCGCATTCACCTTCCACAAATTTATGACTGAAGGCGTGCCGCAGTTTCGTCTGGTCTACAAGGGAACAACGGTAAAAGCCATCGCGCCATTAACCGTACGCATTGAATTAGCCAAACCGGGTAAAGAGGACATGCTCAGCCTGTTTTCATTACCCGTAATGCCAGAGAAGTACTGGAAAGATCATAAGCTCAGCGATCCCTTATCATCACCACCGCTCGCCAGCGGCCCTTATCGCATTACGAAATGGAAGATGGGCCAGTATATTGTCTATTCGCGCGTCAAAGATTATTGGGCCGCTAATCTGCCCGTCAATCGTGGACGCTGGAACTTTGATACCATCCGCTACGACTACTATCTGGATGATAACGTCGCCTTTGAAGCGTTTAAGGCCGGTGCGTTTGATCTGCGTCTTGAAAATGATGCCAAAAACTGGGCGACGCGTTATACCGGGAAAAATTTCGCGAATCACTACATCATCAAAGATGAACAAAAGAACGAATCCGCGCAGGATACCCGCTGGCTGGCATTTAATATTCAGCGTCCGGTATTCAGCGACCGACGGGTACGGGAAGCCATCACGCTGGCCTTTGATTTTGAATGGATGAATAAAGCGCTGTTCTATAATGCCTGGAGCCGGACCAACAGCTATTTTCAGAATACCGAATATGCCGCGACAAAATACCCCGACGCTGATGAACTGGTGATACTCGCGCCCTTGAAAAAAGATCTCCCCCCTGAGGTCTTTAGCCAAATCTATCAGCCGCCAAAATCAAAAGGCGATGGCTACGATCGCGACAACCTGTTGAAAGCCGATACCTTACTGGAGCAGGCCGGGTGGGTACTAAAGGGTCAGCAGCGGGTAAATAGCGCCAGCGGTAAACCTCTGAGCTTTGAACTGTTGCTCCCGGCGGGCAGCAACAGTCAATGGGTGCTGCCGTTCCAGCACAACCTGCAGCGCTTAGGTATTACCATGAATATCCGCCAGGTGGATAACTCACAAATCACGAACCGCCTGCGCAGTCGCGACTATGACATGATGCCGAGGTTGTATCGCGCGATGCCGTGGCCGAGTTCAGACCTGCAAATTCTGTGGGCCTCTCAATATATTGACTCCAGCTACAACGCCCCCGGCGTACAAAGCCCGGTGATTGATAAATTGATCAATAAAATCATCGCGGCACAAGGTGATAAAGCCAAATTGATCCCACTGGGCCGGGCACTGGACAGGGTACTAACCTGGAACTACTACATGTTGCCGATGTGGTTTATGGCAGAGGATCGCATCGCCTGGTGGGATAAATTTTCACATCCTGCTATTCGCCCAATTTACACCATTGGCCTCGACAACTGGTGGTATGACGTCAACAAAGCGGCGAAACTGCAAGCTGCCAGACGACAGGGAGAATAAATGGGCGCGTATCTGATTCGACGTCTGCTACTGGTGATCCCGACGCTCTGGGCCATCATCACCATCAACTTTTTTATCGTGCAAATAGCCCCAGGCGGCCCGGTTGAACAGGCCGTCGCCGCCATTGAGTTCGGGCAAAGCGGGGCATTACCCGGCGCGGGTAGCGAAGGCGTTCGTGCCAGCCACGCGCAAACAGGCGTTGGTAACATCAGCGACAGTAATTATCGAGGTGGCCGGGGTCTTGACCCGGAAGTGATCGCCGAAATCACTCGCCGCTATGGGTTCGATAAGCCCATTCACGAGCGTTACTTCAAAATGCTCTGGGATTACATTCGTTTCGATTTCGGTGACAGCCTGTTTCGTAGCGCCTCGGTGCTGACGCTTATCAAAGACAGCCTGCCTGTTTCCGTCACGCTGGGGCTGTGGAGTACGCTCATCATCTATCTGGTGTCGATACCGCTTGGGATCCGCAAAGCGGTGCATAACGGCAGCCGGTTTGATGTCTGGAGCAGCGCATTTATTATTATCGGCTATGCCATACCGGCCTTTCTGTTTGCCATTTTGCTGATCGTCTTTTTTGCCGGGGGAAGCTACTACGATCTGTTCCCGCTTCGCGGGCTGGTATCCGCCAATTTTGACTCCCTGCCCTGGTATCAGAAAGTAACCGACTACCTTTGGCATATTACCCTGCCGGTGCTGGCGACGGTGGTTGGTGGGTTTGCCGCACTGACTATGCTGACCAAGAACTCATTTCTGGATGAGGTGCGCAAACAATATGTCGTCACCGCACGCGCTAAAGGGGTCAGCGAGAAAAATATTCTGTGGAAACATGTGTTTCGCAATGCCATGTTGCTGGTGATCGCCGGCTTCCCGGCAACGTTTATCAGCATGTTTTTTACCGGCTCACTGCTGATTGAAGTGATGTTCTCACTTAACGGCCTGGGATTGCTGGGTTATGAATCCACCGTATCACGCGACTACCCGGTAATGTTTGGCACGCTTTATATCTTCACCCTGATCGGTCTGCTGCTGAATATCCTCAGCGACATCAGCTATACGCTGGTCGATCCTCGTATTGATTTTGAGGGACGCTAATGTCGCGATTAAGCCCCGTCAATCAGGCCCGCTGGGCGCGCTTTCGCCACAATCGTCGCGGCTACTGGTCGCTGTGGATTTTTCTGGTGCTGTTCGGTCTTAGCCTGTGTTCAGAACTGATTGCCAATGATAAGCCGCTACTGGTGCGCTACGACAATAGCTGGTATTTCCCCCTGTTCAAAAACTACAGTGAAAGCGACTTCGGCGGACCGCTGGCGACTCAGGCTGATTATCAGGACCCGTGGCTACAACAGCGCCTGGAAAACCAGGGCTGGATCCTGTGGGCACCAATACGCTTTGGGGCCACCAGCATTAACTTTGCCACCGATAAGCCCTTCCCTTCCCCGCCTTCCGCACAAAACTGGCTGGGAACAGACGCCAACGGCGGTGATGTACTGGCGCGCATCCTCTACGGCACACGTATTTCTGTCTTGTTTGGTCTAATGCTCACCCTCTGTTCGAGCGTGATGGGCATTATGGCTGGCGCAATTCAGGGCTATTATGGCGGCAAGGTGGACCTGTGGGGGCAACGATTCATTGAAGTTTGGTCAGGAATGCCAACGCTGTTTCTCATCATCCTATTGTCGAGCGTGGTCCAGCCTAACTTCTGGTGGCTGCTGGGCATTACCGTACTGTTTGGCTGGATGAGCCTGGTTGGCGTGGTGCGCGCGGAATTTTTACGTACCCGAAACTTTGATTACATTCGAGCCGCTCAAGCGCTAGGCGTAAGCGATCGCAGTATTATTCTGCGTCATATGCTGCCCAACGCGATGGTCGCGGCCCTGACTTTTTTACCGTTTATTTTATGCGCCTCGATAACCACCCTGACCTCACTGGATTTTCTTGGGTTCGGTTTACCGCTTGGCTCGCCATCACTGGGAGAACTCCTGTTGCAGGGTAAAAACAACCTGCAGGCACCGTGGCTTGGCATCACCGCGTTCATCTCCGTTGCCCTGCTACTATCGCTACTGATCTTTATTGGTGAAGCGGTACGCGATGCGTTTGATCCCAACAAGGCGATTTAAAATGACACAACCTCTGTTAGCCATTGAAAATTTATCGGTAGGTTTTCGTCAACAAGAGACCGTGCGCACCGTAGTCAATGCCCTCTCACTACGGGTTGATGCCGGACAAACGCTAGCGCTGGTGGGCGAGTCTGGCTCGGGGAAAAGCGTGACCGCGCTTTCTATCCTACGGTTGTTACCGTCCCCTCCGGTAGTTTACCCTTCCGGGGACATCCGTTTTCATGGTGAATCATTACTTCACGCCAACGAGCAGACGCTTCGCGGCGTACGGGGGAATAAAATCGCCATGATTTTCCAGGAGCCGATGGTGTCACTGAACCCGCTCCACAATCTGGAAAAACAGCTTTATGAAGTGCTGTCGCTGCATAGGGGAATGCGTCGGGAGGCGGCGCGGGCAGAAATCCTGACCTGCCTGGATCGCGTAGGCATCCGTCAGGCAGCCAAACGTCTCGCAGATTACCCGCACCAACTGTCCGGCGGTGAACGCCAGCGCGTGATGATCGCCATGGCGTTGCTAACACGACCGGAGCTGCTTATTGCCGATGAACCGACTACCGCGCTGGACGTTTCCGTCCAGGCACAGATCCTGCAACTGCTGAGGGAACTACAGCGCGAGCTGAACATGGGATTACTGTTCATCACCCACAACCTGAGCATTGTGAAAAAGCTTGCCGATACCGTGGCGGTCATGCAAAACGGCCAGTGCGTTGAGCAAAATAGAGCAGCACAGTTGCTCACTGCGCCAACGCATCCCTACACGAAGAAATTGTTAAACAGCGAACCTTCCGGCGACCCGGTACCTTTACCTGTCGGGCAAGCTCCGTTGCTGGAAGTGGAAAAACTCCGCGTCGCCTTTCCTATCCGCAAAGGTATCCTGAAACACGTGGTGGACCACAACGTCGTCGTTAACGACGTCAGTTTTTCCCTCCGGCCCGGTGAAACGCTGGGGCTGGTGGGAGAGTCAGGCTCAGGAAAAAGCACCACCGGGCTGGCGCTTCTGCGGTTAATCACCTCGCAGGGAAGCATTGTGTTCGATGGGTTGGCACTGCATACCTTAAATCGACGCCAGCTGTTGCCGGTCCGTCACCGTATTCAGGTGGTATTTCAGGATCCCAACTCCTCGCTGAACCCACGCCTGAGCGTGCTACAGATTATCGAGGAGGGGTTGCGCGTTCATCAGCCTACCCTGTCAGCCGAACAACGCGAGGCACAGGTGAAAGCGGTAATGGCGGAAGTGGGATTGGATAGCGAAACGCGACATCGTTATCCTGCGGAGTTTTCTGGCGGACAACGCCAACGCATTGCTATTGCCAGAGCATTGATTCTCAAACCTTCCCTGATCATTCTGGATGAACCAACATCGTCGCTCGACAGGACCGTACAGGCGCAAATCCTGACGTTGTTAAAATCCTTACAGGAAAAGCATCGGCTGGCTTATATTTTTATCAGCCATGATTTGCACGTAGTACGCGCATTATGCCATCAGGTTATTGTGCTACGTCAGGGAGAGGTCGTGGAGCAAGGGCAATGCGAGCACGTCTTTAACGCACCACAGCAGGCCTATACGCGTCAGCTGCTCGCGCTAAGCTGACGCTCAAAAAGGATTGTTGTTTGAAAACGGTTCTGCGATAGCCACGCCGAAGTTTTTCAGTCTGCAGGTCGCGGCAAATTCGTCCTGACGATTCACAAACAGGCACGGCTCTCCTTCACATTCCAGTACGGAACAAGGAACCTCGATATCACTGAGGGCCTGGCTGAGCTTATGCATGACTGACCACGCGCTGTCACCATCAGGACTGAGCAATTTGAGTGCCACCAGGCTGTTCTCATTACTCTGACCGTTTTGCGGAATCGGTTCAACTTTCGAACCTGCGAAACCCACCGACCAACGATAGCTCTGCGGCAGACGATGAACGATTGAGAGTTGTAATGTCATCACTTTCTTTCCCTGGAAGCACAATCACTTCACAATTATTTTACATCAATATTAACACATCATTGACAATACGTCTTTAGACAGTTGGTAAACGTTTACATCCAGTACTTATGCTGCTTACAGAACCCAGTAATTAAATTTATTCAACGGTTCTGGCATATTTCCGGGCTATATGTACTCGTTTCTGCGATCTAACTCAACCTTTTTAACTACAATGATGTGACTTTTTACATAAATTGATTTTACATAAAATAAACATAAGCGGGGGAAATGATAGATTTGCGGTTGATGTACATCAACTCTGGAGACCTTATGGCCCCCAGGTTGTGTAATAGATCACCGTTTTTGAGCGCGACTGGCGTAAAGATAGAAGAGAATTGAGCAGGTAGCGCAAAATGCGATCGACCATATCATTGGCCAGGCCGAGTTAAAGGTCGCCAGAGACAACAGGGCCCCGACAATGGCGCCAATGCCAAAGCGGAATGTCCCAGCCAGCGATGACGCCGTTCCCGCCATATGCGGAAATTCATCCAGAATAACCGCCATGGCGTTTGATGACACCATCGATACACAGCCAACAAACGCCGCAACGCCCACGACCAGAGCCCAGAACCCCAGCCCAAACAGTGCGCTAAAGACCATCCATCCCGCCATCACGAACTGGATCCACAGACCGGTACGGAACATATTCAATGCCCCAACCCGACGCACAAAGCGGCTGTTGATGATAGTCATCACGAACAGGAATACGATGTTCAATGCGAAGTAATAACCGAAATGCTGCGGTGAAACGTGGTTGATCTCAATGTAAACAAAGGGTCCGGCGCTCAGAAACGAGAACATCCCGGCAAAGCTGAACCCACTGGCCAGCATATAGCTCAGCACTCGTTTATGACGAAACAGCGAGGCAAAGTTGCCAATAGTGGTACGCAGGCGAAACGGCTGGCGACGCTCTACAGGCAGGGTCTCTTTGATCAGCGTAAAGATCATCACCGACGCCAGAACAGCCGCCATGGCGAGGATCCAAAAGATATAGTGCCAGCTCAGCCATACCAGCACCCAACCACCCACGATAGGTGCCAGTAATGGCGCTATCGTGGTGACCAACATGACGAATGACATCATGCGCGAGAACTCTTCCTTTGGATAGATATCGCGCATCAGGGCGTTGATTACCACGCTCGCCGCCGCAGCAGCCAGACCGTGGAAGAAACGCATCACGATCAGTTGATCGATAGTTTGCGCCAGGGCGCAGGCCACTGCCGCCGCCGCAAACACCAGCGTTCCGCCCAGAATAACCGGCTTGCGCCCAATGCTGTCAGCCATTGGGCCATAGAGCAACTGCCCCACTGCAAACCCCAGAATATAGGTACTGAGGGTCATCTGCGCGCTACCCGCAGGCACACCAAACTGTTCTGAGATAACAGGTAGCGCCGGAAGATACATATCAATCGACAACGGCATCAGCATGGCTAACAAGCCAAGGATAAAGACTATGGCAATTGACGAGTTCTGCCGGGTGGTCACATTTAGCTCCTGAAATTAACGCGGGGTTAAGTTAACGCTGGCGATTTCTTCTTCGGTCAATGGACGGTATTCACCCGGCTCCAGATCGTCATCAAGCCTGATGTCACCAATTCGTTCACGGTGCAGTTCCACAACGTGGTTACCCACCGCGGCAAACATACGTTTTACTTGATGATAACGCCCTTCGCTGATGGTCAATCGCACCTGAGTTGGCGTAATGACCTCCAGAACAGCCGGTTTGGTCAGGTCTTTCTCATTATGCAACTGTACGCCATGGGCAAACTGCTCGGCGGTATCGTCTGCCACTGGCGACTCCAGCGTCACCAGATAGGTTTTCTCGCAATGGTGACGAGGAGAGGTGATACGATGCGACCACTGTCCGTCATCGGTCATCAGTACCAGTCCGGTGGTGTCGATATCCAGACGCCCTGCCGCATGCAATTTGTAGGCAACCGGTTCATCAAGGAAATAGAGCACCGTCGGATGATCCGGGTCATCCGTTGAGCAAACATAACCCTGAGGCTTATTCAGCATAAAATAGCGCGGGCCATTTTGTTGAACCAGGGAATTACCGTCATATTCGACGTCGTGTTCTGGTAGCAGCTTAAAGGCACTGTTTTTAACGATTTCACCGTCGACGGTAACGCGGTTAGCACGGATCTCACGCCCGGCAATAGCGCGGCTGACGCCGAGTTGCTGAGCGATAAATTTATCAAGTCGCATGAGTGTGATTTTTGCCTGTAAAAATACGAGAAGCGGGTTTACGCCCGAAAAGTGGGACTATTATCCGCCCAGTATAGCGGTGTTACACCATCCCTCAAGGGAAATGATTCATGGCATACTATACATTGTTGCTGTTTATCTTAATGAGCTCATGATTTTTACTCTTCGCCCGTACCAAAAAGAAGCCGTGGACGCCACGCTCAACCATTTTCGCCACCACCGCACCCCAGCGGTTATCGTCCTGCCAACCGGCGCGGGCAAAAGTCTGGTGATTGCTGAACTGGCCCGCGTGGCACGTGGTCGCGTACTGGTACTGGCGCACGTCAAAGAACTGGTCGCACAAAACCATGCCAAATATTGTGCGCTGGGGCTTGAAGCCGATATTTTTGCCGCAGGCCTGAAGCGTAAAGAGAGCCACGGGAAAGTAGTCTTTGGCAGCGTACAGTCGGTAGCGCGTAATCTGGAGGCCTTTCAGGGTGAATTCTCACTGCTGATCGTCGATGAATGCCACCGTATTGGCGATGATGAAGAGAGTCAGTATCAGCAAATCCTCACTCACCTGACTAAAGTAAATCCCCACTTACGCCTGCTCGGGCTTACCGCCACGCCTTTTCGTTTGGGCAAAGGCTGGATTTATCATTTTCATTATCACGGTATGGTGCGCGGCGATGAAAAAGCGCTGTTTCGCGACTGCATTTATGAATTACCGCTGCGCTACATGATTAAACACGGCTACCTGACGCCGCCAGAACGCCTCGACATGCCGGTCGTGCAGTATGACTTTAGTCGCCTGCAGGCGCAGAGTAACGGCCTGTTTAGCGAAGCAGATCTGAATCAGGAGCTGAAAAAGCAGCAGCGAATAACGCCACATATCATCAGCCAGATTATCGTGTTTGCCCAAACCCGCAAAGGGGTGATGATTTTCGCCGCCACCGTTGAGCACGCCAAAGAAATTCAGGGCCTGCTGCCCGCTGACGACGCCGCGCTAATCACTGGAGATACGCCAGGCGCTGAGCGCGACGTGCTGATTGAAGAGTTCAAAGCCCAGCGTTTTCGCTATCTGGTGAATGTATCGGTCCTGACCACCGGCTTCGATGCACCGCACGTCGACCTTATCGCCATTCTGCGCCCAACAGAGTCAGTTAGCCTTTACCAACAAATTGTTGGTCGTGGGTTGCGCCTTGCACCGGGTAAAACCGACTGTCTGATCCTCGATTACGCCGGCAACCCGCACGATCTGTACGCACCGGAAGTGGGTGCTCCGAAAGGGAAAAGCGACAACGTTCCGGTACAGGTGTTCTGTCCTGCCTGCGGATTTGCAAACACCTTCTGGGGCAAAACCACGGCAGACGGCACGCTGATTGAACATTTTGGCCGCCGCTGCCAGGGATGGTTTGAAGATGATGACGGCCATCGCGAACAGTGCGATTTTCGTTTCCGTTTTAAAAACTGCCCACAGTGCAACGCGGAAAATGACATCGCCGCCCGCCGTTGTCGCGAGTGCGACACGGTGCTGGTTGACCCGGATGACATGCTGAAAGCCGCGCTCAGGCTCAAAGATGCGCTGGTCCTGCGCTGTAGCGGTATGGTGTTACAAAACGGGCAGGATGATAAAGGCGAATGGCTGAAAATCACCTATTACGATGAAGACGGCGCTGACGTCAGCGAACGCTTTCGCCTGCACACTCCCGCGCAGCGTACGGCCTTCGAACAACTGTTTATTCGCCCGCACACCCGAACACCCGGTATACCCTTACGCTGGATAACCGCCGCCGATATCCTCAATCAGCAGGCGTTGTTACGGCATCCTGATTTCGTGGTGGCGCGTATGAAAGGTCAGTACTGGCAGGTCCGTGAAAAGGTCTTCGATTATGAAGGTCGCTTTCGTCGGGCACATGAATTACGCGGTTAATCGTACTTTTGATTGATGTACCAGCCGTTTGAGTATAGAATCTCGCCCGCTTTTGCATACGCAAAGCAGATCACTTACCTGTTGCTGGGTCGCCTGTAGCAGGAATTATTAAAGAGAGATTTAAATGTTTACTATCAACGCTGAAGTACGTAAAGAGCAGGGTAAGGGTGCGAGCCGCCGCCTGCGTGCCGCTAACAAGTTCCCGGCAATCATCTACGGTGGCGCAGAAGCCCCGATTGCTATCGAACTGGATCACGATGCAGTTATGAACATGCAAGCTAAAGCTGAATTCTACAGCGAAGTTCTGACCATCGTTGTTGACGGTAAAGAAGTTAAAGTTAAAGCTCAGGCTGTACAGCGTCACCCGTTCAAGCCGAAGCTGTCCCACATCGACTTCGTTCGCGCGTAATCGCAAACAAGTTGAAGAAAAACCCCGCCAAGGCGGGGTTTTTTTATGGGATTTTGTCATCGATACTGATGGTTCTCGTCGACCGGATAAGGCGTTAACGCTCTCACCCGGCACACGGTTTTATTTCCCGCCAGACGTGCGGCGCTGCAGCTGGTCGCGCAGGTTCGGCGGCGTACCTTTGATGGTCAAGGTGTCCGTCGCCGGATCCCAGAAAATACGTTCACCCAGTAACATAGCGTCGAAGTTAATGGTTAACCCACCGCCGCTGCCGGCAAATTTGGTTAACTGACGCAGCGTGCTGCGATCCGCAGGGAAGCTCTCTTCCAGCTCGTAGCCTTTATCAGCGGTAAATTCGCTGAAGCTGACTTCACTGACGCCGGAAAGCTCTTTAGACAGCGACTCCAGTTCGATCTCTTCACCAGCCTGCAGCTGCTCGTTACAGTAGCTGTACACCTGCTGACGCACGTTCTGGCGTTCGGCTTTATCGAGTTGCGCCTCGGCAGTAAAGTCATCGACCGCCTGCAGCAGGCCACGGTTTTGCGCTTTGGCGTTCAGACCTTCGCTGGCACCGAGGAAATCCATAAAGAAATCGGCGACTTTACGCCCGACCCGCCCTTTCAGGAACGTCAGATAGCGCGTGGACTCCGGATTGGTTTCCCACTCGGTTAAATCAATACGCGCCACGATGTCCGCATGATTGATATCCAGATAGTGCGTCGGATTGATATCCAGATTTTCATTGACGCGCATGCTGCTTAAATTGTTCAGCACGGCGACCAGCAGATACTCTACCGCCAGATAGCGGTAATGGCAGAACAGGACAATACCGCCGTCGGCAAAAGGATATTTCGCCAGCTCGTCCCGCAAGCGTCCGGTCGCTGCACGACTAAATGCCAGAAAATCCTCTTCACCCTGACGCTGTAAACGCAGCGTTTGCGCCAGTTCACTCTCTTCGCTAAACAGGCCATAGGCTTTATTCTTGGCGCTATACACCCGATGCAACTCAGCCATCATATCGACAACCGTCGCTGTCGGTTCCAGTAATGAATCGCGCAAGACCAGCTCAAGGTTCTGCTCGTCACGTTTGATAAGCTGGTGCAGGGCAATCTGGTTGATATCCAGACTCATGATAAACTCTCCTTTTAGACCGGGCGGTATTCAACCACCTGCCGGGCAGTGACGCAATAGAAGATAAAAAAGCAGAAAAAAAACTGTCCGTACGGTAATATGTTGCCCTTTCATGAACAGACTGATTTCGATTTATGCCACAAATTTCCCGCTATAGTGACGAACACGTTGAACAACTGCTGAATGAGATGCTCAACGTACTGGAAAAACATAAGGCGCCGACCGACCTTTCCCTGATGGTTCTGGGAAACATGGTGACTAACCTTATCAATACAAGCATCGCACCGGCCCAGCGCCAGGCGATTGCCAACTCTTTTGCCCGCGCATTGCAGTCTTCGGTAAACGACGACCAAGCGCATTAAGAGCCTGCTCCGGGGAAACGAACAACAGTTTATGGTAACTCATCGTCAGCGCTACCGTGAGAAAGTCTCCCAGATGGTTAGCTGGGGGCACTGGTTTGCCTTGTTCAACATTCTGTTGGCCATGGTTCTCGGTAGCCGTTACCTGTTTGTCGCCGACTGGCCGACAACCCTTGCAGGTCGTGTATATTCCTACCTGAGCGTTGTCGGGCATTTTAGCTTTCTGGTGTTTGCCACCTATCTGCTAATCCTGTTTCCCCTGACGTTTATCGTCATGTCCCAGAGGCTGATGCGATTCTTATCAGCTATTCTGGCGACGGCTGGCATGACGCTGTTGTTAATCGACAGCGAAGTTTTCACTCGCTTCCACCTGCACCTCAACCCGATCGTCTGGGAACTGGTCATTAACCCTGACCAGAATGAAGCGGCGCGTGACTGGCAACTGTTGTTTATCAGCGTGCCGGTTATCCTGTTAATAGAAATGTTGTTTGCGACCTGGAGCTGGCAAAAGCTGCGCAGCCTGACGCGTCGTCGCCATTTCGCCAAACCGTTAGCGGCATTCTTCTTCGTTTCTTTTATCGCCTCGCATGTGGTGTATATCTGGGCAGATGCCAATTTCTATCGCCCGATTACCATGCAGCGCGCAAACCTGCCACTCTCTTACCCGATGACGGCGCGTAAGTTTCTGGAAAAACATGGCCTGCTGGATGCGCAAGAGTATCAGCGTCGCCTGATCGAACAAGGCAATCCGGAAGCGGTTTCCGTGCAGTACCCGCTCAGCGAACTGCACTATCGCGATATGGGCACCGGCCAGAACGTTCTGCTGATCACCGTAGACGGCCTGAACTACTCACGCTTTGAAAAACAGATGCCTGCGCTGGCTGAGTTTGCCGGGCAGAATATCTCCTTTACGCGTCACATGAGCTCAGGCAACACCACGGATAACGGGATCTTTGGCCTGTTCTATGGCGTATCACCAAGCTACATGGATGGCATTTTGTCGACCCGAACGCCTGCGGCGCTGATCTCTGCACTGAACCAGCAGGGTTATCAGTTAGGGCTATTCTCCTCGGATGGCTTTACCAGCCCGCTTTATCGTCAGGCGCTACTGTCAGATTTCTCCATGCCGAGCGTGCAAACGCAATCAGACGAACAAACCGCAAGCCAATGGATTAACTGGCTGGGACGCTACGCGCAGGAAGATAATCGCTGGTTCTCCTGGGTCTCCTTTAACGGGACAAACCTTGATGACAGTAACCAGAAGAACTTTGCCAAACGCTACGCCAGCGCCGCTCAGGATGTGGATGCCAATATTAACCGTGTTCTTAGCGCCCTGCGCGACTCGGGTAAACTGGACAACACGGTGGTGATTATTACCGCGGGTCGCGGTGTGCCGCTGACTCAGGAAGAGAACAACTTTGCCTGGTCGCGCGGTCATCTGCAGGTTCCTCTGGTGATCCACTGGCCGGGAACACCTGCCCAGCGTATCAATAGCCTGACCGATCATACAGACCTGATGACGACGCTGATGCAGCGCCTGCTGCATGTCAGCACGCCGGCTAACGAATACTCGCAGGGGCAGGATTTGTTCAATGCTACACGTCGCCATTACTGGGTGACCGCCGCCGACGGCAGCACGATGGCAGTGACTACGCCAGAGATGACGCTGGTGCTGAACAACAACGGAAATTATCAGACCTATGATTTACGTGGCGAGAAAATAAAAGATCAGAAACCGCAGCTCAGCCTGCTGCTACAGGTTCTGACGGATGAGAAACGATTTATTGCTAACTGATTAATTATAAATCAGTTAGTGAGGCATCCTCTTGCATTCGTAGCGGAAAGCAGTAGTATTAGCAGCCATAGCGTCGGCACGTAGCGCAGCCTGGTAGCGCACCGTCATGGGGTGTCGGGGGTCGGAGGTTCAAATCCTCTCGTGCCGACCAAAAATATAAAAAGTGTCAGTTATGAATCATCATAAAGTGGCATTTCCCCAATAAGAACAGCAGGTTATTATGACCTGCTGTTT
Source organism: Citrobacter sp. B72 (assembly GCF_016894305.1). NCBI lineage: Bacteria > Pseudomonadati > Pseudomonadota > Gammaproteobacteria > Enterobacterales > Enterobacteriaceae > Citrobacter > Citrobacter sp. B72. The sequence goes on along the minus strand of NZ_CP069801.1, from coordinate 1,706,019 downwards.
TTTATTGCTCATATCCAGCCATGTGAGTACATTGAAATTCACCGTTTTAGGCATACAGCAAGGCATAGATTAATCCTTATGGTTTTTCTCTATGCCTACGCATCATAGCTTGCGGAGGAATGACAATGGCCAGACAAACCAGACCGCTTACCGCAACTGAAGTCAAAAATGCCAGGGCCGCTGATAAGGCCACCGTGCTTTATGACGGCAGTGGGCTTGAGTTACAAATCACCTCTTCCGGTTCAAAATTATGGCGTTTTCGCTACTACAAGCCGCACAGTCAGAAACGAGCCATGATGAGTTTTGGCTCTTATCCTGCGGTGACGCTGGCTGACGCTCGCGTCCTGCGGGAAAATGCCAGAAGTCTGCTGGCAAAATATATTGATCCACTCGAAGAACAGCGCGCAAGCCAGGAAAAAACCCGTCGCACCAGAGAGAATACCTTTAAATGTGTCGCCACAAACTGGTATGAACTGAAGAAAGCCGCAGGCCTGAAACCCCATACCCTGCAGGATATCTGGAACTCGTTAAACCGGTATGTGTTTCCCCACATTGGGGAGATTGGCATTGATGAACTCACGGCACAGCAGGTTATTGCTGCACTGGAGCCTTGTCGCGCAGGCGGTAAGCTGGAAACCGTAAAGCGTATGACGCAGCGGATTAACGAAGTGATGGACTATGCCATGAATGCGGGCCTGATTGTGGCTAATCCGGTTGCCCGCGTTGGCCGGGCTTTCCCCCGCCCGGTAGTACGCCACAGACCTTCACTCCCCCCCGAGCAGTTACCGGAACTGATGCGCGCACTGTCTGTCGCCAGTATCCGGTTACAGACGCGCTGTCTGATCGAATGGCAGCTCCTCACCATGTGCCGCCCTGCCGAAGCATCTGGTGCCCGTTGGAGCGAAGTGGATATGAAGTCACGAGAGTGGCGTATTCCGGAAGGTCGCATGAAGATGCAGCGTCAACACATCATTCCGCTCAGCGAACAGGCCATGAGACTGCTTGAAGTCATGAAACCCATCAGCCAGCACGGCGAGTTTATTTTCCCTGCACTCGGACACCCAAAAAAGCCGATGAACAGCCAGACGGCGAATATGGCGTTAAAACGGATGGGGTTTAAAGGATTGCTGGTGGCGCATGGGATGCGAGCGATTGCCTCCACTACGCTGAACGAAGCGGGTTTTCCGCCGGATGTCATTGAGTCGGCGCTGGCGCACATGGATACCAACGAAGTTCGACGAGCTTACAACCGGGCAAATTACCTTGAGCAGCGACGTGAAATGATGGTCTGGTGGGGAAATTATGTGGATCGGGCGGCAACGGGACGATTTGGGCTTTCATGCCTTGATGATAAATAGAAATGCTAAATTCCTGTTTTAGCTGCACCATCTGTACCACCTTTACTTAATTAGCTGTATTTATAGTTGTTATTGGTGGTACAGGTCTGTCAAAGACCTGTCTCATTACACCACCTGCCTGTGCCACAATGCAGGTCTTATTAATCCATCTGGCCGTACACCTGCTCGATATACCTCCCCCGTCCATCACCGTGGCCCAGATCCGTTGATGTCACCGCCAGCGCCTCTTTATGGCTCAGTCCCTGCTCCTCGTAATAGCGGATCGCGTCCTGCGCCCATGCATAGCGAAGAGAGTGTGGGGAGTATTCGCCTGTCAGCCCGGCATCGCGGAGATGGTTGTGCCAGTAGTCCATCGCGGATTTCAGATCCGGCTTGTCAATCAGATGTCCGTTACGCTCCCCGGCAATATTCAGTGCCTCTTTCACCGCCTGACGAACCGCTTCCCGGTCCGTCACCTGCGTCATGCGTGGTCGTCCGCCCTTGGTGCCGAAAATCACGGGCAGACGTTCAGCCCCTTTTTCCAGCTGTTTATCCCAGGTTTTCAGTGACTGGCAGCACTGTACCGCCTCCTGACCACGCAGGCCCATCACCCTTGCCAGTTGCAGGCAGGCCGCGAGACCAGCGTCGGTTTGCTGTATCCGCTCCAGCACCTGCTGGTAAAACGCATCTGGAATAGCCCGATGTGTTCCATCGCGGCAGGCACCGCTGATACCGAGCGATTGGTTGCTGATTAATTCTGACTGGCTGAGTTGTGTACGCCCGGCTTCAGTCAGAATAGAGCGCACCATCGCCATCTCATTCTGTAAGGTACGCGGGGAAATGCCCTGCGCCAGTCGTTCATTGATATAGCCTGTGATGTGCCTGGCCTTAATATGGTCGGTTCGGGTTATCTGGATATTCTGCGCCAGCAAATGATGTGCAAAACGCTGCGCCATCTGTTCGCGGTCATGGACCGTTTTATGGCTGCCACCCGCACGGTGCGCCAGTTTTTTCATATCCTGCGCCAGACGTGACATGTAGACCTCCCCCCGCAGTGACAGGCTTACTCCATTTTTCCGGCGCGTGGTGAATGTACGGCGCAGAAAACTGCGCCATGCTGAACAATACCGGTGCGCCGGAAGGCGAAAGTTGAGGTATGGCGGGGTACGGTGCTGCACGATGTGCAGGCCGCCTGCGTCAGCAGGGATGCCCCCGGATCGTCGTGATCCGCCTCCGGTACTGTTCATTCCTCCTTTTTGTAACGATTGACGCACGTACTGGCCGTCTTCAGCAGGTAAAAATAGAGCGGCGTGCCTGAAATTTCGGGGCTGGCGCAGCGGAGTGAGCCGGCGTCACTTTGTGCATCAGGCGCATCCAAAGTGACGCCCCGGCCAGATACACTGGCGTTTGTCGGGCGAATTCCAGCGTTTTGGGCGCAGGACTAGCAGATTATTGTTGCTGGGATCTGTCACCGTTTTGGCGCAGACATACTTGAAAAACTTCAGGTGCGTGCGATCGTTGCTTTCGGCAACTGCCCTTTTTGCATGTATCGCCTGAGGGCTCTTTTTGCAGTCCCAGGACTGCGTCAGTTGTTGTAAACATAGCATTCTGGGTGCAATGATCAAGCAATAATATTATTTAATCAATTGATAATTAATGGTTTTATCTTTCATGCGATAACATGATGCCTTATGCCCTTTGGGGACTGATACTGTTTTCGCCAGAAGTTCTTGCTAACTATCGCCAGGCTGCTGGCGCAGGCGGCCTTTTGGCCTTTTCGGGCAGGGCCGTTCCCCCTTAATGCCATTCCCTTTGCCTTCAATACAGCTAAGGTGAACTTACCGCTTTGCTCACCTTAACTGGCAGTACTTACTCTTTCAGCCATTATTCCGGCAGCTTTTCACGCCGCATTTCCAGTTCCTCGGCTTCTTTAAACGCTTCGTAGAGCAAATGAAGCTGATCGGCGAGGATCAGGAGAAGGACATAGTTGGGGCCATGCTCATCGATCTCAAGCATGGAATGCGTCAGGATACGGCAGCGGTCCAGGAGATCTCTGGCTGTAGGCTTATCCGGTGTAAGATTCATGATGTTCTCCTTATTGCTGCCAGCAACCACTGCGCATTCTGGCAATATCCAGCAGCAGCGATTTCATGGCATTACTGACGGCACAGAGTTCGTTTATCACCGACTCATCCCGCAGAAGTTTATCCGGCTGCCGCAGCCATTCATCCAGGCGGATCTGTATTACGGTGAGTGACATCGCCACACTGTCCAGCCGACAACGTTCCACGGGGCGGTGATGTCGATGGTCAGCAAGGACGCTGTCCGCGAGCTGGCGCAACGATTCAGTCAGCATAAAAAGACTACCTTCCGTTTCCTGGTACGCGCTGGCGATACGGATCTCGGCTAGCCGGAAAGCAAATCCGTACACCACAGAGGCCAAGAGTTGACGGATATGACGTAACCCGCCGGGAGAATAAAAATCCCCTTCGGTCAATGTGCTGAGGACTTCTGACTGATTGAGGGTATGACTGCTAAGGATTTCGAGGGCAAGACGGAGAGAGGCGTTATCGTGGGGAGAAAGTGGCTTTTCGGGGAAGCGTTCTCGCCAGCTTTTAACCAGCGTTCGAGACATTCCTGATGCAGAGTACCGCAGTGCTGGTGGTTGATATTGAATATCTGAATCAACTCGTCGTTGTCGTCAGAGGGGATGGGAGTATAACAGTAATGCGCAAGGCGAGATTTCAATGAAGCGAGTGAAGAAAACATAATCATGTTCTCCTGGTAGGGAAAATTAACCACCACCAGAGTTTCCACGCTCATTGGTGGCAGCCCAGACAAGGGTGGAAATACCGGCCTACCAGATCCGGCCAGCCCGAAGGCTGCCTCACCTGAGCTGCCATTGAATCACATGCACCAAAAGACCCATGCATGAGGTACGGCAGATCAGGGCGATAACAAGAGTTATCACCAGGTAGGTGTTTTCGGGTTTCCACGCCCGGCAATCCCTTCGGGATTGCGGGCTAACTGTAACGAATTGCCTTTGATGATGCAAGGAAACCTAAAAATCAATCAATATTTGCAAACCTAACTTCAGGAAGAGGATCTAGCTTTGCTTCGTTAATAATTCTATACAATTCCTTATTTTCGCGGTGACTAATGGTCAGAATATCTTTGGCTAGTCTGACGCATGCGGCACGAACGAGTGAAATGCTTATCGATTCTTTACTGGCTGGATTTATATCTGTATAGGTGGCGCTATCAAAGATTACAGGAAGAATATCAACTAGAAACTCTATATCCCTATTAGAAAGGTATTCTGAACAATACATTTCATTCACTGTCCATAATAGCCCATGTAAATAAGCCATCCTATTTGGCTCAATTAAATAGATAAGCCTGACTGTTAAGCGTTCGACAGCAGAAGATTTATTTAATTTCATCCATGTATAGATTGCGTAAGATGTACATACAACTTCATCTATATCTTTGCTCTGAAGAGTTTTCTTATAAATATTTTCTAGACGTTCAGTAAAAGCGTCATTTGCAGCAGAAAAATATGCAAGAGCGACTAAAACTTCAGTAGCGTCGCCATTATCATTATAGAATGAAATAAGCCGCTTAAAATTATCCTCAGTTAATTCTGATAATGGTAAAGATGGAAGTACTGAATACGCCAGAGCATGCCCAATCAACTCAATTCTGCGAATTTCTTCATTTTCTTTTAAACCAAGCATGTCATTGTCATGTTTCTTTGCCTCCCAAGAAATCAATATATTGAAATACCGGATTGCTTGTTCAGGTGATGGAAGTTCATTAACATCTCTTGCCCTTGCGGCATTAATTATATTTGCTAGATGACTTTGATCTAATAACTGCTTGTCATTTGCATTAAATAGAGTTTCTCTGACGAGATTGTTAGAAGATAATACATCTCGAGAAGGAATTTTTAACAATGAATAAAAATACAAACCAGTATTAGGTAGTTTCTGGTAATCTGGATTAGCTCCCCATATCTGATCCGCTATTTTATTTTTTTCGCTCTCGGTGAGAAAATTGTTCTCGATCAATGGAAGAAGTCTGAGAAGTGATGGTGCACTTTGTGATGAACATGGCGAAATACGTTCAATAATTTCATCAATACGACGATCAATAGCTGAATTTTGTTCTCTATTTCCTGGATTTTCAATTATTGGGTTGATCCATTCCTTTGGTCCAACGGTTTCAATTTCTGATGCCAGAGGGAACATTAATGCTTCTAACAAGATTTCTGAATGCTCTGATTTAGGTATACTTTCAAGAGAAAATTCAATTAAATGCTTGAGTGCATCAAATAACCAAAAATGATGCAATTCATTTATCCTACCTAGTGATAAAGCTAAGCGAAATATTTTTTTGGCCTGCTCAGGAGTCGCTCGTACAGATACTCTCGCTAATACTTCAATGAAAACCCTCAACTTGGTTATAACATGATGATTACCCTTATTTTTCCCTGCTTTACACTTTTCAATCCAATATTCCACTGCTTGTGAACATTGATTTAAAAGATGCTCTACATCGCTTTGCGGAAGACATGCGATTTTAATCCTCGAGAAATTATTTATTAGTGAATCTGAAGTATCACTGTTTGCAGATCGTATTGCCAGAGAGAATCGATGAATATTATTATCCGTTTCAATTTCCGATAACATGGCAGCATGTTGAACTAAAAAACCTCTGAAGTCCCAACACACAGGAATTCCAGCATCTCTTGAAATTCCTTCTAGAATAAAAAGCGGATGCAATATGTTACCAAAAGTTATTGTATTCGAGTTGTCCTTATAATAACCAGGTTCAAATGATGGTTTAATCGCCATTTTATTTTGTTGTGTTGTTAGTTCATCTGTGATGCGTTTTCTTATGTACTCAAGATGATCCCAAGGATTACATTTTTGTATCTGAGTATTAATGGATATAATTTTAAATTCTTTTTCTGATGACCAATATTTAACACCTTCCATTAACCATTGACCCCATGCTAAACGAGAAAGTATATAAATGGAATTTCTGTCATTGCGATATTGTATAAGGAGTTCTTTATATGCCTCGGTGATTAATCTTTCCCCACCTTCGAATTCTCCCAACTCAGCAAGCAATGAAGCTTTTTTTATTTTCCAATCAGGGTTGCATTCTGTTATTTTTTTTATATTTTCTTCTATAATGTGAAAATCAAAGTTGTCTCGTGATACTATAGCTTGATGATACGCCAACTCATTGGCAAGTTCTGGCCAATACTTAATACCTTTTTCTAATATTTTAGTTGTTTCTTCAATAATTGGTTTAGAATCAGTTGGGTTAAGCCAACGAGTGTTTTTTAAAAGCAATAGTGCAATTTCAAGTTGTTGTTTCTTGCTTAGGCCACAAGGAGTATTTAGATCACATACAGTTAATAATTCATGGATTAACCAACTCGGTGGTAAATCATAAGTTTTTTCGTAACGCCAAGATATTTCGTATAATAAGCATGCTCGGCTTTCTGCTGTCATATGTTGTAAGTGTTCTTTTTTTGGTGATGGGATATTAAACTGATTTTGCAATTCCCATCGTATAGGATCAGGGCAGATTAACCAACCAGGATAGGAATCTCTATCACTTCTTAGTACAGGGAGTTGACCCTCAAGCAATTTGGCAGCATATGAAGAATCATTATATATTTTATTTCTTTCATCTTCATTAAACCCAACTCGTTGGGAACGTGAGGGTTCCCATTCCCAAACTTGATTCGGCTTCATATCGTGTAAAAATTCGAGAAATAACCTCGTTGCCTGTTTATGCTTTAAGTCGATATCATCATAATCGGCTACGAGATCATCTAGATCGATTGGTGCTACGTTAATGGATTCCAGATATTTGCGTTTCGCTGCGTTTAGTTTTAATGCACCTACAAGATAAATACGGCGGGAATGTGTTGCTAAATTATCTCTAACCCATCCGGCCCATTGAAGGAAATTAGGATCATCACCGGAGAACCCCAACAGGCACAGTTCATTTTCAATGAAAACCTGTCGTGCAAAATTTACATATGCGGCATATGATTGAGGATATTTTCGGTAGTCCTCCTGTGTGAATATTAGTTCTTTTGTTATATCTATAGTTCCATGTAATTTGACTATCCGAGGTGTTTTTGCATTAGAAAGATCTTCCGGTTTAGAGACGATAGAGTAAACTGGACTATGTACTTCTGCAGAGGTTCTTTCGAGCAAAGAGTCCCAATTTGTTGTTAATATTTCAGACCATGGTAATTCCATAAGAGAGTAATGTAACTCGCCAGGAGTCCATGCGGAATCGTTTACCTCTTTCTTTATAAGGTCATGGAGAGCTCGTTTACCAAAATAAGCATTATACTCTTCCGCTAAACGGAGAGGATCGTTGCTTCCTGATGCTAATTCTTTTGAAAGAATTTTTGCAAAATCATTCCAAAGTGGAAGCTTTCTGCTGTTATCACCTGTTGATGCACAACTCCGACTAAAGCCAGCACCGACTATAATCGCGGCACCATGATATGCGTTATCTTGCTGCCATAATGCTGATGCAAGTTTTTTTAAAGCAGGATAATCGGGAAGAGATGAAAATTTTGTATTCATTGAATTCACCAAAATAAAATTAGAGAAGAATCAGATTTCAAGCAAATTTTGTCATTTTTATGGTATATAATAAAAGGTTCAGAATAAAAACAATTACTTATTCTCCAAAATTGCTCCATTGCCTGATTCCTTATAAACGGTTCATTGATTAGTTTCACATACTGAAATGATACCAAATTCATTAATCATTGGTACTATCCCTTAAATAATATTTACGACCATCCATAATACTCTTCAGAATAGCCTGAGTTCTTTTAGAGTAATGTTCAATATATAATTTTTCAACTTCGGCTCTAAGTATTTTAATATTTATAAAATCAGAAAAATCATTATCCTTAATTTGGACGTATGGTCCGTTAGTGGAATCCCTACCAGATTCTCCAATTAATTCTGAAATTCTGATAACTCCTTCTGAAGTACCAAATAAATTGGAGATAAATGCGGAAGCTTTATCCTTAGAAGATGCCTTTAAAGCATAAAATATATGTGGCTCGAGGTTGTTATTCAAAAAACGTTTATTTGATAATGCACTAATTGCCACATCTTGGAAAATTAATTCTATTTCGTTTAACTGAGAAGTGTTTAACCAAAAATTATCATTATTTTGTTCTTTATACTGAGATCTTATATCCCTTAGTATATCACCGCTAAACGGAGTGTTTTCCTCTCGTTCTACTATTCTCTTAATTATCTCATATTTCGCTTTACTTTTTGATATGACTTCAAACACAAGCCAATTTATCTTTGTATACATATCAGTTGAGAAGAACTCCAAATTACTTAGCAATGATTTTTTTAGTTTTTCAGATGCTAAAAATGCATCAAAAATGTCAGTTAAAACTTCATAACTTTTATCTTTGCAAAGGTCAGCATAAATATGCATCATTTCAAAAAATCGATCTTCTGCATCATTGGAAAGAACATTATCAAGAAAATCTTTACGATCAATTAAACCAGAAATAAATTCCTGAATTTGTTGATCAGATAAATATTCAATTGGAGTATTATAATGTAATGCAATATATAATCGCTGAGGAGATGATACTCGGCCATTAGCATCTGCATTAGATGCACTACGATATGGTGAATTTCCTGATTTAATCAACGGAAATATTTCGCCAAGGAGATTATGAAGTATCTCCTTTTTATCCCCTCCATGGGATGAAATTAACTCATTTCTAATATCATTAAAGGATGCAACTACGTCCGCTGTTTTATTGAGCATGACATTATTTTTTGATAAATGACACCCAATATATGCTTCAGGATTATTTTTGATATGATTATATATTGATTCAGATTTTGTTGCTAAAAGCGATAAGGAAAAAAGATCAGAAAAGCAGACTTGCCCCTCTATTTGTAACAGAACAAATCTCAAATGGTTAAATAATCTTTTGAGATCTCTTGGATTTTTTATTAGTTTTGTGAAATATTTATAATAAATCCAACTAAGCCTTTCTTGATCACCTTCAAATTGATCGGTTAAATTCTTATTACTTAAACGTTCTAACTCTACATTAACAAGTTCATTCATTCCTCTTTCAGATATTAATGGAAGAGGAACTCTTAATTGGATGATCTTATTAAGATACTCAGTTGAATTTACTATGTTATTTTTGTTTAAAACAGATGCAAGATAGTTTGCATCAAAAGCCAGAAGAAAAGACGTGCCAGAGAAATCTGCAACAGCTTTAACTAATCGTAATACCTGAAATGTTTCTGCAGGTGTCAATCTGTCAATATCATCAATAATAACTACAACGGGTGTTTTTATTTTTTCGAGCGCAACCGAAACTTTCTTTTTTTGAGCCATCAAATCTAATTTATCAAGATCTGATATTTCTTTGTTTATATCACCAAAACCAGAAAATACTTTCTCTATAATACTAGCCCATGGTTCCATGCCAGGGATCAATTTCGCGACACTGAAAAGTTTTGAGTAAATAATTAATTCTTGTGCTGCTTTACGAGCATTTTCAGAGTGATTGCTTATCCTCAAGCGTGAAGATAATTGTATTAAAAAATCTTGGATTAATGAGTCTGAATTACCTGCTAACCAAGGGTTGTATTCTACTATTATAGGCAATTGTTCTTTTTCATTTAATGCTCCTTTAACCAAGTTAATTACAGATGTCTTTCCATATCCCCACTCACCCTCTAAAGATATAGTTAAGCAACTATCGTCATGATCCAGAAGTAAAGCATTCGCCAAATGGTTGGCAAAATCTAATCTATTTAATAAATCAGGATCATTGGAACCACCCCTAATAGGTTGATCATTATGATATTTTCCCATTCCCCCTCCCAAATTTTCAGTACTACTTACAGATATTAATGAAAATGTACTGTCTCTAATCTTGAACAATATACACTCATTTTGATGGCTTATCAGTAGGTTACCTTATGATAGCTGTTCATAAATGTTACACTGGATACCGAGTGTTAATATTGATGAATCGTGTTGAGGATTTGGAATTAATATCTTTCTTAAATGTTTTTACGTGTTTGGTATGATCCTGATTTGATAGGATTGATGGTTATAAAGTAAACGGTATGAAAGTGGAAGAGAATTCACTCCGGCGTCACTCAACCAAAGAGTACGTTCGTCGCTTCCCCCAAAATTGCTGCAAACCTCTGACGCAGCACATCCCCCTCCGGTAGTTCATAATATTTCCCTATCCCCCTACCTGAGCGCCCCTGTACCGGGACGCCTAATCGTTGCATCAGCTTGCCACTCATTGCCCTAGCGGCAGCGGGAGACAGAGAAAGATGATGCGTTGTACACCAGAGCAAAAACCTCTCCACCAGTTCGGTAGCCGTCAGGCGTGCCATGCCACTGAATGGCCGCGTGGTTTCAAGCTCAGCCAGCATAAACTGATGTACTAGCGGCAGGCTGGCGATCTTCTCTTCTCTCAGAGCTTGAGTCACAGGAGCACGGCGGGGATCGAAGCCTGTCAGGTCCAGATGTTGTAGCCAGTGAAGCAAGTGGGCTGCGCCGTTTTCGTCCAGCCAGCGATACAGCCGATCAAAATAATCTTTGTCCGTGATGCGGCGAGCGTCTGGTTCCAGCACCAGAAAACGACGTTCATACAGCCCTGCCCGGATGACCTGCTCGTGATTACTGGCAAAGATCATCCGCGCGTAGTTAGGGACAGGCTCCGGCTCCATCCCTTTACGTTCCAGGTGAAAGACCGGCTCACTGATGATAGCTTTCAGCCTGTCCGCACATCCGGCTTCCGTCATTTCGGCTTCGTCGACAAATACCAGCAGCTTGTTTGCCAGCGTACTGTTAAAGCGCCCGGTCAGGTGCCTGATACCGTTGATCTGCGCAGCATACGGGCCGAGTATTTGCAGCAGAGGACGCACCAGGGTGTTTTTTCCGGTGCCTTCCACCGATTTCATCACGATAGCTACGGAGGGTTTTTCCTCTGGGCGCTGGATAAGGTGAGCCATCCATTGCAGAAGATAATCAGACACCACCTTATCTCCGGCGCAGATCACCTGTTCTACATGATAAAGGAAGGGCGATATATCACCCGGCAACGGCTCTGTAATGAACCCCGTAAACAGGTTACAGATATCCGGTGGACAGAGCGCTGGCTGCGGGTAAAAGCCAATGCCACCTGTTTTACTGTTATGTCCCGGCCATTGCAGCCACGCATTGCCTGTTGGTTTTCCGGCAATTGGTTTGTCGGCCAGAAAGTTATTGCGAAATGCGCGTAGCGTCTGGAAAGTGTGCGTTCGCCCGGTGACGGCATGAGGCTTCACGCTGACCACGTAATGCTCGCCGGAAAGCAGTACATGGGTATATTCGTTATTAAGCGCTTCAAGGCGCTGGAGATCGGCTTCCGCTAACGGCGTACCATCGCTTAACGCTTGCTGAGAGGCCAACAGTTCGGCGGCGTCACTTTTCAGGCGGGCAAGCTGAGATGTCCAGTCTTCCAGCAAATTGCCCTTCAAATCATACAGCACGGCGTATTGCACATTTGCCAGCGCCAGCTTATGGGCAATCTGCGTCAGGGGCAGTTGTGCGATGCGCCCGGCCTGGTGAATCCGTACCCGATAACGGTTTTCGTCGATGATGTCCAGTTCGCTGAGATGTTCTAACTGGTCCAGGTCGAGCACTATTGGCGGGACAGGATCGTCCGCTTCCGGGTCCTGCATGTAGCGCTTCGCCGCATTCCAGGCTTCATCTCCGGCGAAGATGATGGCCTCCGTATATTTATCTTCCGGGAGCTTTTTTACATTTGGTGCGCGTTTCATGATGCTTTTCTACTCACGATAGCGCTCATCCCTGAGCGGCGGTTAACCTGTTTTTGACCGTTCCTGCCAGCGACGAACTTCGGCGGCATCAAATACCACCAGGCGTGATGAAAGGCGGACTGGTTGCGGGAAACCGGGATCTTTCACCCGGCGGTGAACCGTGGATTCGCTCATTGCCAGGAACAGCGCTACCTGACGGATGCGCACGTTGCCGGAGAGCGGAAAATCCAGGGAAGTGAGTGGTTGTGATGTGATCATGATCGCTCCTGTACTGGGGTGAGGTGGCAAGGTTGATACTATTCAGCAGGTTACAGGGCGTCTACAGGTCAGAAAAAATACAGTGAAAGGTGTGGCCGTCCAGTGAAAGAATCCCCTGTCCGGTGAGTAGTGCTCTTCTTGCTCGCGAGAATTGAGAGCATCCAAATTTGCTTTATCTGACTGTTTTAGAATAAGAAACTAGCAAGTTCACTGAATTGAATGGTTGAGTAAAGAACGAGGCCGAACACGTCCTGAGACGTTCCCGGACTACTATGGAGGGCCAGACGGAGAGGAATTAATCGCGGGAGCGCCGGGGGATAGTCAGAGCTGACTTTAACTTACTATAAATAGTCGATCGTGATAGTCCCTCAGCCGGAAGTCCTTCGCGCTCCGCCAGCGTCTGGATATCTCGCCAGATGTCAGCCAGATGGGGGGATTCCGGTGTGCCATACACCCCATGCGAGTTTTTGACCAACAGCATGATCAACAGAAAGAGCAGCCTGTCAGTATTTTCTCTTTCCGTTGTTTTACGGTATTGCCCACGCTGATTGCGGCGCAGCGTCAGGCCCAGTTCCAGCAGCGGTGGACCGCCCAAGCGCATTAACCAGCTCCTGGCCAGGTTCTGGTTGGCAATGGTGGTGACAGCCTGAAGGCAACGCGTCCGGATCGGCTCCGGGGTGATAGTTTCATCAGTCATCAGGTGCGCCAGCGCAAACATTTCGTCTGCCGGGTAGAGCTGTTTGTTTTTGCCCTGAGGTTGTAATCCGGCGGCTTTTATCTGCCGGGATATCTGGTAAAGCCAGATATCATAGTATTCCCGCTTATTCTCCGGTATCGCGGCGGTTTGCAAGCGTAGATCGAGGCCGCACAGCAACAGGGCCAGTTCGCGCATACTGAGCGCGGGGGTACTGGCTGCCCGTTCGAATATGTTCTGGCGTACGGGACTGATCATCTTTTTATCCTGGTAATGCTGGTGAATGATTGGTTTAAAAATGTACGAACATGACATTACCATACCGTTAGAATGGGTTTATCTCAGAAGATAAAAAGTGTGCAGCGGATAACATGGAGGGGGTACAGAGGGTGAAGGTATGGAACAGCTATAAAATCGACCTGTACCACGAATTATTTCTTTTTTATTAACTGATTATCTACTTATGGTACAGGTGATATAGGTTATAAAAGAAAAGCGAAAGAAAAAGACATGATCTGTTTAGGTCGAAAAATGTTCGAAATTGTGATGTTGCTCAAACAGGAATGACGTCTGATTTTAGGCATAGATATAGGCATACAATCAAATATATATTTATAAAATTACATTTAAATCAATAACATACATATATTCTTTAACCCTCTCGTGCCGACCAAAAATCCCCAAAAAAACCAACCCTTGTGGTTGGTTTTTTTATGTCTGCGATTCCGCATTCCTGAGTTTTACAGCAGCCTTCAGCACAGGTTTTACTACTTACCCATGCACAAATTGGGGTAAAATTCATCCTCTCATCAGCGCGATGAATCTGGACGATTGATGCGCTGAAAACAATAATGATACTAATAAAAGCTCAGGAGAATAGTATGCCTGAAGTAACGCCTTTTCGGGTGCTGATTGTCGACGACCACCCACTCATGCGGCGGGGAATTAGTCAATTATTGCAACTGGATCCCGCATTTGACGTAGTCGCTGAAGCAGGCGACGGCGCAAGTGCTATCGATCTGGCAAACCGTCTGGACCTTGATGTGATCCTGCTGGATCTCAATATGAAAGGTATGAGCGGGCTGGACACCCTGAATGCGCTGCGTCGGGACGGCGTCACCGCGCAAATTATTATTCTTACCGTATCGGATGCCGCCAGCGATGTGTACGCCTTAATTGATGCCGGCGCGGATGGTTATTTACTGAAAGATAGCGATCCCGAAGTCTTGCTGGAAGCCATTCGTAACGGCGCCAAAGGTGGTAAAGCGTTTAGCGCTCGTGTTAGCGAATATCTGCGCGAACGCGACCTGTTTGGTGCGCAGGAAGATCCATTCAGCATTCTCACCGAACGCGAGCTGGATGTGTTACACGAGCTGGCTCAGGGGCTGTCGAATAAACAGATTGCGTCGGTACTGAATATTTCCGAACAGACGGTGAAGGTGCATATTCGTAACCTGCTGCGCAAACTCAACGTGCGTTCTCGCGTTGCTGCCACCATCCTGTTTTTGCAAACACGCGGCATGCAGTAATCAATGAGATGCCGGATGGCGACGCAACAGCGTCTTATCCGGCCTACAAAGCTCGCACAGGCCCGAAAGCAGCACGCCTTCGGGCAATCTGGACTCTTACTTCTCCTGCGGCGTTAGCTGCTCCATCGCCTGCTTAATGCTGCGTTCTATCACCGCCCGACGGGTATCATTGGCCGGTAATAATTTCAGCATCATCTCCCATGCCGCAACCGCCTCACCAAAGCGCTGCTGTTCAAAAGCGTTAAACGCGTACATGCTGAGAACCCGCACGTTGGCATGCTCGCCGCGCACCAGCTGGCGTAACAGCTCCCCTCCCCTGCGATTATCGTCAGGATCGGATGAACGGGTCAGTGCTTCCGCATAACCCAGCGCCGCATCGCTGTTTTTAGGATCCAGTCGATAGGCATTGGCATAGGCTTCAGTGGCCGTACTGGCGTTACCGAGTACCATGCCAATACGCCCAAGCATGATCCAACCTTCAACGTTTGTAGGATCGGCTTGTAAACGCGTGCGCAGTCCCAGCGCCAGACGTGTCATATCTTCTTCATTGAGCGGGTCAGCTTTCGGATCCAACGCGCGTTCCAGCAGCGCCGGAGCCTGAGCGGTGGCCTGCTGCCAGACCTGAACCTGCTTATAGCTGCCGGTTTCATAATAGCTCACCGCACCAACGATCAGCGCCACCACGATGCCGGGCACAAACAACCCAAATCCACCGCGCTTGCCATCCGGGAAAACGTCGTCAGGAAACTCTTCAAGCTTCACCCGGACGCGTCGGCGAGTACGGGCAAAAATAATCCAGCCGCCCAAACCAATCGCTACCACTGGCATCACCCACAAAAGCACAGTAAGCGGCGTCAACGGCGGATCGTAGGTGACAAAGTTGCCGTAGCGCGCCACCATATAATCGACAATTTCTTTCTGGCTTTTCCCTTCCTGCATCAGTTCGTACACTTTCTGGCGCAGGTCGGTGGCAATCATCGAGTTAGAATCGGCGATACTGTTGTTCTGACATTTAGGACAGCGCAGCTGTTCGGTAAGCTGACGGAACTGCTGCTCCTGCGCTTCATCCTTAAACTGCATCACATCGATGGTCGCCAGCGCAGATCCCGAGATAACCAGCATCAGCAGGCCCAGTAAAAATCTCATTGCGCAGCCTCCTTACTGTACTTATCCCACAACGGTTTGATCTCGCTCTCCCACACCCTGGCATTCAAATCACCGGCATGGCGATAGCGAATAATACCTTTACCGTCGATCAGGAACGTTTCCGGCGCGCCGTACACGCCAAGATCCAGACCGAGCATACCGTCGCCGTCAAACAGGCTTAATGAGTAAGGATTGCCCAGCTCTTTCAGCCAGACAATGGCTTTCTGACGATCGTCTTTATAGTTCAGACCCACCACCCGCACGCCTTGTGCAGATAGCTGGTTCAGATACTGATGTTCGGCGCGACAGGTCGGGCACCAGGTCGCCCAGACGTTCAGCAGTACCGGTTTGCCCTGGGTCAGCACATCGGCCTGATAATGCTGACCCGGATTCTCCAGCGACTCCAGGCGGAATGTCGGAACGGGTTTGCCGATCAGCGCCGATTCCAGATTCGTGGGATCGTCTCCCTGAGCGTTACGCGCCAGCTGCCACAGCAGCGCCGCAGCAATGATCAGAAAAATAATAAACGGAATTAACAGTGCGTTGCGCTTCATACAGCCTCCGACGCATTTTTTTGCACCGCGGCGCGAGGACGCGCGCGCTGACGATAGCGTGGATCAAACAGGCAGAACAATCCGCCCAGCGCCATCAGCAATCCTCCGGCCCAAATCCAGCGAATAAACGGTTTGTAGTACAGACGCACAGCCCATGCGCCGTTATCCAGTTCTTCACCCAGCGCGGCGTACAGATCGCGCGTGAATCCGCCGTCAATTGCCGCTTCGGTCATCATCGAACTGGTGCTGTTATAGAAGCGTTTTTCCGCATGCAGCGTGGCTTCCGGTTTACCATCTCGGGTAACGCCAATAATGGCGACACCGCCCCGGTAGTTAGGTCCGGTAATATCTTTCACTTCGCGGAACGTGAACTGATAGTTATGGATACTGACGCTATCACCTGCTTTCATGCGCACATCGCGTTCAACGCTGTAGTTCTGGCTGAAGGCAATACCGACAATAGTAATCGCCAGCCCAACGTGGCCCGACACCATGCCCCAATAGCTTGGTGTTAATTTCGTTCCGCGGGAAACACGCAGGAATGCTTCGGACATCGCCAGCACGAATATCCAGCATGCCATCGCCAGCCCTACCACCGTCATAGCGGCAACTCGATCCTCAAACAACCACGGCAGCAGCAGCGACAGAACAAGCGTGGTGACAAACGCGATAATCAGTAACGTTTTCAGTTTACGCGGTCGGTCACGGCCCCAGCGCACTAATGGCCCAATACCCAGCAACAGCGCGAACGGCGCCATCAGCCAGGTAAACATGGTGTTGAAGAACGGTTCGCCAATCGAAATACTGCCCAGACCCAGTTGTTTGTGCACCAGCGGCAGCAGCGTGCCCAAAAGCACCACCAGCATGGCGGCAATCAGCAGAACGTTGTTGCCCAACAGCAGAGATTCACGCGACCACAGCGCGTTGTTCACCCGTGAGCGGACCTTGTGACCGCGCACCGCAAACAGCAACAGGGAGCCGCCAATCACCAATACCATAAAGGCCAGAATAAACATCCCGCGCGACGGATCGGAGGCGAAGGCATGCACCGATACCAGCACGCCGGAGCGTACCAGGAAAGTACCCAATAGGCACAGCGAGAATGCGCAGATTGACAGCAGCAGCGTCCAGGCTTTAAAGCTGGCACGCTGTTCGGTTACCGACAGCGAGTGCATCAGCGCCGTTCCCACCAGCCATGGCATAAACGAGGCGTTCTCAACCGGATCCCAGAACCACCAACCGCCCCAGCCCAGCTCGTAATAGGCCCAGGCCGAACCGAGTACAATACCCAGCGTCAGGAACACCCATGCCGCCAGCGTCCACGGACGCGAAAAACGGGCGAAGGTACTGTCCAGTCGTCCGCTCATCAGCGCGGCAATCGCAAACGCGAAGGCCACGGAGAAGCCGACATACCCCATGTACAGCAACGGCGGATGGAAAATCAGTCCCGGATCCTGCAACAGCGGGTTCAGGTCGCGCCCTTCAATAGGGAAGTTGGGCAACGTACGGGCAAACGGGTTGGAGGTAAACAGAATAAACAGCAGAAAGCCAACGCTTACCATCCCCATCACCGCCAGCACGCGAGCAACGATGTCCAGCGGCATACGCTGGCTGAACGCCGCAACGGCGAAGGTCCAGCCGCTCATCAGCAGCACCCATAGCAACAGCGAGCCTTCATGAGCCCCCCAGGTTGCTGCCACCCGATACCAGACTGGAAGCTGGGTATTGGAGTTGCTGGCAACGTAGGTGACAGTAAAGTCATTAACCACGAAGGCGTTGACCAGAATCAGGAACGCCCCCATCACGCAGATAAAAAGAACCCAGGCAAAAGGCCGCGCGGAGGCCATCATTCGCACGTCGCCGCGCGCTACGCCCCACAGCGGATAGACTGACAGTAGTAACGCCACGCCGAGCGCAAGGCACAACAGCGCATTGCCAATTTCAGGCATCATGACGTTTTATCCTTATAAACACTTTCCGGGCGACGATGGTTTTCCTGCATCGCTTTTTCGACTTCCGGCGGGGTGTAATTCTCATCATGTTTGGCAAGAACTTCTTTGGCCTGCACATGATTTCCTTCGTTCAGCTCGCCCTGAACAACAACACCCTGCCCTTCGCGGAACAGATCCGGCAGAATGCCTTCGTAGGTGACATCCACCACACCTTCGGCGTCATAGATACTGAAATTCACCTTCAACGACTGCGGATCGCGCTTTACGCTACCGGGCATCACCATTCCGCCCACGCGCAGGCGCTGACCGACTTCGGGCATCTGCTGTGTTTCGCGCTTACCGTAGAGTATCTCTCCCGGCGTATAGAACAGGTCAATATTAGAACGCAGCGCATAAAGCACCAGCGTAATGGTCAACGCCAGACCCGCCAGTACCGCACAGGCTATCCATAACCGATTTTTACGTCGAATATTCACGCCGCCTCCCGTTGCACTTGCGCCGCACGCATACGCGCTTCTCTCGCCCGCTGCTGCGCTACACCGCGTAAAATTGCGCGATGTTGTAACGTGGAATGCAGTACCAGCACCACCAGCGGGATAACGCTCATCGCTACGGCAAGCCAGACATACAAGGCGTAGCCGCCCATCGCGAAAAAATCACTCCATGATGCAAATGCAGGGGTCATTGGCGGCCTCTTTTTAAGATCAGTTCGCTCACCCACGGGCGGCGTTTTTCCATCATCAAAATCAGGTTACGCATGCGCATCAGCGCCAGCGTGACAAACAGTAACAGATAGCCGACGATTGCCAGACGCAGCGGCGTACGCATCGCCGGATCGATGCTTTGCTGCATGCGGGTAGAACCCTGATGCAGCGTATTCCACCACTCAACCGAGTAGTGGATAATCGGTAAGTTGACCACGCCAATCAGCACCAGAATACCGGCGGCACGACCTGCCAGACGGCGGTCGTCAAAGGCATGCCACAGCGCAATGGCACCCACGTAGAGAAACAACAGTACCAGTTCAGAGGTGAGTCGAGCATCCCAGACCCACCAGGTTCCCCACATCGGTTTGCCCCATGCGGAGCCGGTCACCAGCGCAATAAAGGTAAACACTGCACCAATCGGCGCCATCGCAGCCAGCGCCAGATTGGCCATTTTCATCTGCCAGACCAGGCCGATAAACGCGGCAACAGCCATCGAGGCATAAATGCCCATCGACCAGATTGCCGCCGGAACGTGCAGATAAATAATGCGATAGCTCTGCCCCTGCTGATAATCCGCAGGCGCAAAACCAAAGCCCCAGACCCATCCCGTTATCAGTACCACCGCGCTGGCAATCGCCAGCCACGGGATAAACCAGCCACAGATCTGATAGAGCCGAGGGGGCATCGCCAATTGATGAAGTGTTTTCCACATAGTTCAGTCACCAGACTCCATAAATTAAAATCCGTTGTGCCAGAGCGCCTTGCCCGGCCTACACATCTAATTCTCGTTACTGCACGCTTATCCGTAACGCCGCGGCTGTGGCAAACGGGCTTAACGTGGCGCTGCCGACCAGCAACGCGCCCAGAATTGCCATGTACCCTTCAACCGGTAAGTGCATAGAAGCCGCATCCATCGCGGCGGTTGCAAAAATCAGTAATGGTATGGTGAGCGGGAGCACCAGCACGCTTAACAACACGCCGCCGCGCTTTAAGCCCACCGTCAGCCCCACACCCGGCGCACCGAGGAAGCCCAGCGTCGGCGTTCCGAGTAACAACGTCAGCGCCATAATTTTCCAGCTGTACATATCCATGCCCAGCAGCAGCGCCACTAGCGGCGAGAGGATCAACAGCGGCAGGCCGGTCACGACCCAGTGCGCCATCACTTTCGCCAGCACCACGGCCGGTAGCGGTAACGGCAGCAGCATCAGTTGCTCAAGGCTGCCGTCCTGCAGATCATCACGAAACAGGCGTTCCAGCGCCAGCAATGACGCCAGCAGCGCCGCAACCCAAATGATGCCCGGCGCAATGCGCGCCAGAAGCTGCGGCTCCGGCCCAATGCTCAGCGGGAACAGCGTAATAACAATCAGGAAGAACCATAAAGGATTGGCGATTTCCGCACTATGACGAAACGCAACTCGCAGTTCTAAACGGAAGATTCGCCACATCATTGCGTTGCCCTCTCGCTGGTCAGCGCAATACGTCGCACTTTATCGGTTTCGACATTGAGCGGTTGGTGGGTGGTGAGAATAACAATACCGCCCTGCTCTGTATGCTGCGCCATACGCTGAGTCAGTCGCTCAACGCCGTTCACATCAATGGCGGTAAAGGGTTCATCGAGGATCCACAGCCGGGCGCGGGTCAGCCACAAACGGGCCAGCGCCACGCGCCGCTGTTGTCCGGCGGAGAGCTGGTTCACCGGGATATCTTCATATCCGGCAAGTCCCGCCTGCGCCAGCGCAGCCAGACACTGTGCAATATCGCCGTCATGATGAAAGAAACGCAGGTTCTCCAACGCCGAAAGCCGGGTTTTTATCCCCGGCTGATGTCCGATCCACAGCAGTTGCTGATGGTAGCTGTCCCGCACGTGATGCAGCGGCTGCTCTTGCCAGCAAACCTCCCCTGCATCGGGACGCGCCAGCCCGGTAAGCAACCGCAGCAGAGTGGTTTTCCCTGCGCCGTTGCTGCCGGTAATTTGTACCCATTCCCCTGCGTTGACGCGAAATGACAAATCGCTAAACAGTATTCTGTCATCCCGCTCGCAAAGTAACTCTCTGGCTTCAAGCATACCTGGTTATCTACATCCTGTTAAAAGCCCGGTTTGACTTCGCGCATATCAGGCAGTTTGTGCGCTATCCCTTTATGACAGTCAATACAGGTTTGCCCGTCTTTCACGGCCTGGTCGTGCATTTTGGCCGCAACACCTTTCTGGGCGGTTAAATCCATAAACTCGAAGTTGTGACAGTTTCGGCACTCTTGCGAATTATTATCTTTCATACGCCGCCACTCATTTTGCGCCATCGTCAGACGATGGTCTTCAAATTTCTGCGGTGTATCTATCAACCCCAGTGCTTTCGCGTACAGCTCTTTACTGGCCTTGATCTTACGAATCATTTTCGGGCCCCACTCATGCGGGACGTGGCAATCAGGGCAAGTCGCTCGCACACCACTGCGGTTGTTGTAGTGTACGGTTTCCATGTATTCCTGGTATACCGTATTGCGCATTTCGTGACAGCTAATGCAGAACTCTTCTGTATTGGCCTTTTCCATACCGGTATTAAAGCCGCCCCAGAAAATAATGCCGCCCACAAAGCCGATTAACAACAGCGTGCCGAGCGCCAGACGGCTGGGGCGACGCCACCATTGCCAGACGCGCTTAATCCAGCCTGGTTTACGGTTAGAATTTTCCATAATGACCTCTTATTTCCCGTAACCTTTCGAGGGGGTGAAGGTATTTTCAACAATCGGCGCGGCGTCAGCCTGCGGAACGTGACATTGCAGGCAGAAATAACGACGCGGCGCAACTTCAGCCAATACCTTGCCGTCGCTGTCCATAAAGTGCGTCGGACTGATGCGCGGCGCACCGGTGGTGCGATAGCTTTCCACACCGTGGCATTGCAGGCAGCGGTTAGTGTTAGTCGTCACCTGATACCCTTCAACGCTATGCGGAATCATCGGCGGCTGATTCACATAGTTCAGCGGCATGCGCTCTTGCTCTTTCGGCATGCGAATCGCCCCTTCTTGTGTTCCTGAGACTTCCGGTGACTGGCTCAGATCCACTCCATTTGCAGCCCAAACGGCCCCACTGACGACCAGGGCAAGCAGGGCCGTCCATTGACACAGCGTCTTAATCAGGTCATGGCTTTTCATGATTTCGCTCCCGAACTCCATCGTGTTGTTATTGTAAAAACATCCTCAGAACAGACATCCACGCAGCGACCGCAGGCCATGCAATCGCGGCTGGTTACCTGCACCGGACTTTGCTCATCCAGCACCGGCGCACGTAACACATGCGGTTCCGGGCAAACATGAAAACAATCCATACAGCGGTTACATCTGTTACGTTCTTTTGCCGAAACGGTTAATGCCCCTTTGCTTCCCACCACGCTATACAGCGCACCCAGTGGGCAAAGATGCCCGCACCAGCCATGCTCAACGACCAGTAAATCAAATAAAAACAGCGCGAGGATCAGCAACGCTCCGCTACCGAATCCCATTACCAGGCTCCGTCCAAGCAGAGAGACTGGATTTATCCACTCCCACAACAGCGTACCGGTCAAGGCGGAACCGACCAGGATAACCACCAGCAGGACGTACCGTATATGGCGCGGCAGAGTTGCGGACTGATTCAGGTCAAACCTTCTGCGCAACCAACTGGCTAAATCGGTAACCGGGTTCATGGGACAAACCCAGCTACAAAACAGCCGCTTACCGGCCAGGGCATACAGCACCGTGATGATAGCTGCTCCCGTTAACGCCACCGTCGCCGGCAGATGCCCGCTGGCCAGGCTTTGCAGAGTAATCAGCGGATCGGTGAACGGGATAGCGTCCAGCAACAGGCTGCTACTGTAGTTGCCATGCAGGATCCACACGCCAAGCCACGGGCCGCTGAGGAACATCGCCAGTATCAGAAACTGACTCAAACGACGCAGCAGCAGCCAGCGATGACTCTTCCACCATCCTTTTTTTGCCTGCGCTTCACGCCCCGCATCACGTTTACGATTTGCCATTGTTCCCCTCCAGCCAACCGAAGCGGTAATGGTGTCCTAACTCCCCTTTCGCCAGCGACAGCGGCAGCACTTTTATTGCTGGCTGTTCCAGTACGCAGACTTTTTCGCATTTCCCACAGCCGGTACAGGCATCGCTGTGCACGGTCGGAATAAACCGCGCATGCTTGCCGGTACGCATGTTGCGGTCCAGCTCCAGGGTGATCGCCTCATCAATTTTCGGGCACTCGCGATAGCAAACGTCGCAGCGTAATCCCTGATAGTTGAGGCAGTTTTCGTGATCCAGCAGTACCGCCAGCCCCATACGCGAATCGTCAATGGATTCAATTTCCCTGTCCAACGCGCCGCTCGGGCAGACTTTGGCACACGGAATGTCCTCACACATTTCGCAGGGAATATCACGGGCGACAAAATATGGCGTACCGGCCGCCAGCCCGGAGGCCAGCGTTGCCAGCTTCAGCGTGTCATAGGGACATGCCTGAACGCACTGACCACAACGTACGCAGGCGCTGGCGAATGCCTCCTCGCTCAGTGCACCTGGCGGGCGCAACCGCACGCCGGTTGCGCGTGCGGTTTGTTGTTGCAACCCCAGCGCCACGCCAACGACGGCCAGCCCGCCCGCTGCGCGAACCATATCGCGCAGAAAGCGGCGGCGGCCATTTTGGGGTTTTGCTGACCGGGACATAACGCGTTACACCTTCGCCAGTTTCACGGCGCACTTCTTGAAATCCGTCTCTTTGGAGAGCGGATCCGTCGCATCCAGCGTCAGGTTGTTCACCAGCTGTGCGGCATCGAAGAACGGCATGTACACCAGCCCCTGCGGCGGACGGTTACGACCGCGTGTTTCAACAATCGAAATCACTTCGCCACGACGGGAAATCACTTTGACCTTATCGCCACGGCGCAGATCGCGTGCTTTTGCATCCAGCGGGTGGATAAACAGCACGGCTTCCGGGAAAGCACGGTGCAGTTCAGGCACACGACGCGTCATACTGCCGGTATGCCAGTGTTCCAGCACACGTCCGGTAGACAGCCACAGGTCATATTCTTTATCCGGCGCTTCAGCAGCAGGCTCAAATGGCAGCGCGAAGATAACCGCTTTACCGTCCGGTTTACCGTAGAACTTGTAGCTTTCACCTGCTTTCACGTAAGGGTCGTTGCCTTCGCTGTAGCGCCACTGGGTCTCTTTACCCTCAACGACCGGCCAGCGTAAACCGCGCGCTTTGTGGTAATCGTCAAATGGCGCAAGATCGTGCCCGTGACCGCGGCCAAACCAGGCGTACTCTTCGAACAAGCCTTTTTGCAGATAGAAGCCCAGCTCGCGGGATTCATCGTTCAGTTGATCTTCAGCCAGTTCAGTCACTGGGAATTTCGTTACTGCTGGCGTAGCAAACAGCACGTCATACAGCGTTTTACCGCGCAGTTCCGGTTTTTGTGCCAGCAGCTCTTCCGGCCATACTTCTTCTGTTTTGAAGCGACGAGAGAATTGCACCAGTTGCCACAGATCCGATTTCGATTCGCCCGGCGCTTTAATTTGCTGACGCCAGAACTGTGTACGGCGTTCCGCGTTCCCGTAGGCGCCTTCTTTCTCTACCCACATCGCGGTCGGCAGGATCAGGTCAGCCGACAGGGCGCTGATCGTCGGGTACGGATCGGAGACGATGATGAAGTTACGCGGATCGCGCCAGCCCGGCATACGCTCTTCGTTGATGTTCGGACCGGCCTGCATGTTGTTAGTACACATCGCCCAGTAGACATTGAGCTTGCCATCTTTCAGCGCGCGGTCTTGCGCCACGGCGTGCAGACCAACTTTTGCCGGAATGGTCCCTGACGGAATATTCCAGTGCTTCTCACAGATATCGCGGTGTTTTTCGTTCGTTACCACCATGTCCGCAGGCAGACGGTGGGAGAACGTACCGACTTCACGCGCGGTGCCGCACGCTGAAGGCTGGCCGGTCAGAGAGAACGGGCCGCAGCCTGGCTGGGAGATTTTGCCAGTCAGCAAGTGCAGGTTATAGACCAGGTTGTTGGCCCACACGCCGCGGGTGTGCTGGTTAAAGCCCATCGTCCAGTAGGAGATGACTTTTTTCTTCGGATCGGCATACAGCTGCGCCAGCTGTTCCAGCTGATCTTTCGGCACACCGGTCATTTCGGCGGTTTTATCCAGCGTGTACTCAGCAACGAAGGCTTTGTAATCCTCAAAGCTCATCGGTTCAGAAGCATCGGATCCCGGGTTTTTCGCCGCTTTTTCCAGCGGATGGGTTGGACGCAGACCGTAGCCGATGTCCGTCACGCCTTTACGCAGGTTAACGTGCTTGCTAAAGAAATCCTGGTTAATCGCATTGTTTTGAATAATGTAGTTCGCGATGTAGTTGAGGATCACCAGATCGGTTTGCGGCGTGAAGACCATACCGTTATCCGCCAGCTCAAAGCTGCGGTGCTGGAAGGTGGAAAGAACCGCGACGTTAACATTAGGATCGGACAGACGACGGTTGGTGATGCGCGACCACAGGATCGGGTGCATCTCTGCCATATTCGCGCCCCACAGGACGAAGGCATCCGCATGTTCGATATCGTCATAGCAGCCCATCGGTTCATCCATACCGAAGGTACGCATAAAACCGACTACCGCTGAGGCCATGCAGTGACGTGCGTTCGGGTCGATGTTATTGGAACGGAAACCCGCTTTAAACAATTTGGCAGCGGCATAACCTTCCCAAATCGTCCACTGGCCAGAGCCGAACATACCGATAGACTCCGGGCCTTTCTCTTTCATCGACGTTTTGAATTTCTCTTCCATCACGTCAAAGGCCTGGTCCCAGCTAATCGGGGTGAACTCGCCTTCTTTGTGATACTTGCCGTCTTTCATGCGCAGCATCGGCTGCGTTAAACGGTCTTTTCCGTACATGATTTTCGGCAGGAAGTAACCTTTGATGCAGTTAAGCCCACGGTTAACCGGCGCATCCGGATCGCCCTGGCATGCCACAACACGCCCTTGCTGCGTTCCGACCAATACGCCACAGCCCGTCCCGCAAAAACGGCACGGGGCTTTGTCCCATTTGATGGCTTCTTGCTGACCGACTACCGCGCGGGCAACGCCCGGCACGCTTAACCCGGCAGCCGCCGCAGCGGCCGCAACGGCGTTAGCTTTCATAAAGCTACGACGACTGAGTTTCATGGTGTTTCCTCACCTTGCTCATCCTGCTGGTGATAAACCAGCGACACCGCCAGTACGCCCGCAACGTTGCGTACTGACTCAATTGTTTTCATTAGCGTTTCACTTTGCTCAGCTTCCACCACCACAATCAACTGACCACTTTCCACATCGCTGAGTGCAACTTCGCAACCGGGAAAGGAACGCAACTGTGTGGCGATATCGTTGATATGCTGGCTTTTGGCCTGAACGACCAGGCTGCAGACCTGCCAGTTATTGTCCATGGTTGTACTCCGCGTTAATGGCTGATACCGGGCAGATAGCGACACAGGCGCCACATCCGTTACAGTCCTGATTGTCGAGCTGCGGCTGATAAATGCCGGAAAGCGTGGGGCGAAAGGTTATTGCCATGGGCTCACAGCTATCCTGACAGCGGTGACATTCAACGGACTGATGTGCGAGACAGTTTTCCCCAATCGTAAAATTCAGATCCCATGCCCTGGTGTGGCGCGGAAGAAAAAGTGATTCGGGACAGGCTTCTGCGCAGGCATAGCAAAAGCTGCACTCGCCGTGTTTGAAATTTACGCTCGGGTAACCACCCTGGCCTCGCTGCAGGATGTCGGTTTCGCACGCCTGGATGCAGGCGTCACAACGGAGGCAATGGGCCAGAAAGTGAGAGTCTTCCTTGCTCCACGGCGGACGAATCCCTGCGCTGGCGTTTCGCCAACTGCCTGTCAACATGCCTCGACGGGATAAATCAACCATGACATTGTCCTTCCATAATGACGCCCTCCCTCGGCGGGTTGAACGACATAAAAAACTGCACTATTTATGAGTAGTTATTTTTAGCCGTAAGATATTTCAGGATGTGTTAGAGGTGCATACCCCAATTGGGGTAAATGCTGTTGCCGGATCAAAGGAGTGTTGAGTTGGCGGGAAAAAATGCGCTTTTGCTCACATTTCAATGAGTTATATAACAATATATATAACGACTTACTCAAAAAGACAAAGATCTCAATATTAGGATAATTCCTAGGATATATCGCTACCATGGCAACGAAATTCTACCTAATACACTTTAAATATAAGTAAATCCAGATTAATAGATTATCCAAATATGTTAACCTGCTACAGACTCGTTCATAAGACAGAAGAAAGGAAACACTGTGAACAATAAGATGAAGACAATTGTCCCTGCCGTACTTTTCGCCGCCTTTGCCAGCACCTCTGCATGGGCTGCCAGTAACGATACCGCCGCTCAGCCGCTGGAAAAAGTCGCCCCTTATCCCAAGGCGGAAAAGGGTATGAAGCGCCAGGTTATCCAGCTTACCCCTGAGAAAGATGAATCTACTCTGAAAGTAGAACTGCTGATCGGACAAACGCTGGAAGTTGACTGTAACCAACACCGCCTGGGCGGAGAACTGGACAGCAAAACGCTGGAGGGTTGGGGATATGACTACTATGTCTTTGACAAAGTTACGTCTCCGGTTTCAACCATGATGGCCTGCCCGGACGGTAAGAAAGAGAAGAAATTCATTACTGCGCATCTGGGTGATGACGGCATGCTGCGTTACAACAGCAAGTTGCCGATTGTGGTCTATACCCCGGAAAACGTGGACGTTAAATACCGTATCTGGAAAGCGGAAGACAAAATTCAGGACGCAGTCGCGCGCTAAGTGAGAATGTGCCGGATGGCAGCGTACCGCCTTATCCGGCCTACAGACGCATAAACAATGCCGGATAAGCGCAGCAGCGCCATCCGGCATTTTATTTTACAGCGCGATATCCGCGACGGCTTTCTGTTCAGGCTGAGGTTGTGCCTGAGGTTTCAGCTGTGGTTTCGGCGCTTCATCAGCAACCTGCGGCTTGTCATATTTCAGACCCAGAACCTCACTGGTGTACTGCAGCTCTTGTTCCGTAGCCTCAACGTTACCGTTCAGCTTAGTACCATAAGACGGAATAATGGTTTTCAGCTTCGCCTGCCACTCGGGGCTGGCTACTTTATCTTTAAACACTTTTTCCATCAGATGCAGCATGATCGGTGCCGCGGTTGATGCGCCCGGAGAAGCTCCCAGCAGCGCTGCAATCGTGCCTTCTTTATCGCTGACGACTTCAGTGCCCAGACGCAGCACGCCGCCCTTCTCCGCATCGCTTTTGATGATCTGCACACGCTGGCCAGCCTGCCATAAACGCCAGTCTTCTTTTTTCGCCTGCGGATAGTACTCTTGCAGCGCAGCAAAACGGTCGTCGTCGCTGAGCATCACCTGGCTCACCAGATATTTCACCAGATCGAAGTTATCCAGACCCACGTTGACCATCGGCATAAAGTTTGAGGTGGTGGTCGAGCTGAGCAGATCCCACAATGAACCATTCTTCAGGAACTTGGTGGAGAATGTCGCGAATGGCCCAAACAGCACAACGCGCTTGCCATCAAGGATACGGGTGTCGATATGCGGTACAGACATCGGCGGCGCGCCAACGGAGGCCTGACCGTACACTTTCGCCAGGTGGCGATTGACCACATCCGGATTTTCTGCAACCAGGAACTGCCCGCCCACCGGGAATCCGGCATAGCCTTTCGCTTCCGGAATGTCGGTTTCCTGCAACAGCTTCAGCGCAGCGCCACCGGCACCGATAAAGACAAATTTCGCCTTGATATCGTGTTCCGCTTCGTTATTTTTCAGATCGGCGACCGTGACCGTCCAGCTATTATCGGCATTACGCTTAAAGCCACGCACTTCGGTGCTCAACTGCAGCGCAAAGTTGGGCTTTTTCTGCAATGAGGTAATCAGTTGGCGGGTGATTTCGCCGTAGTTCACGTCAGTACCAATCTCGGTACGCGTTGCCGCGACTTTCTGCTGCGGATCGCGACCTTCCATGACCAGCGGCGCCCACTCTTTGATCTGCGCGTGGTCTTCTGAATAGCGCATACCACGGAACAGCGTGCTCTGCTGCAGTGCGGTGTAACGGGCACGCAGGAAGTTCACGTTCTCGTCACCCCAGACAAAACTCATGTGCGGAACGGTGGTGATAAACGAGCGTGGTTCATGCATTACGCCATTATTGACCTGATAGGCCCAAAACTGGCGGGAAATCTGGAAGGCTTCGTTAATTTCGACTGCCTTTTCAATGCTGATGCTACCGTCGGCCTTTTTAGGCGTGTAGTTCAGCTCCATCAGTGCGGAGTGGCCGGTTCCGGCGTTATTCCAGCCGTTTGAGCTTTCCTGCGCTACACCATCCAGTCGCTCAACCATGGTCATTGACCATTGCGGCTCCAGCTCCTGTAAATAGGTTCCCAGCGTGGCGCTCATGATGCCGCCGCCAATCAACAGTACATCCGTTTCCTGCTCTTCCGCCGCTTTCGCTTTTGCCGCCATCGAGACAACATTCAGCCCAACGGCCATGGTGAAGAGCATGGCAGTCACTTTTTTCATAATGTTAATGCCTTACTTTTAGTATCGCTTTTTTGCTTTTAATGCAGGTGAAAATCGAGCGGCACCAACGGTAACACTTAAGTAAAAATAATTAAATAAAGTTTATAAATTATATTTAATTTTTAAAAATGTTATTAATACGTTGATAGCTTATGCGGTTATTGACAATCATTTCTGGAAACCGGTCCATCTGACGGGTACTATGCTGCGCTTTGCTATTCACCGCACGGATGCCTGTCGGTCTGCTGTATCAGGCCATTTTTGACCTGAGTGTAACTATGTCTGCAACTCAACATTCCTCTGCCACAGTCTCGGAACACACGACCCGCGCCGTGCTCCGCCAACCCCGTCTGCTGGTGCGCGAAACGCTGGCCGGTGTGGTAACCGCCCTGGCGCTGATCCCGGAAGTAATCTCGTTTTCCGTGATCGCAGGCGTTGATCCTAAAGTCAGTCTGATCGCCTCCGTCGTACTGTGCCTGGCGATGTCTTTTTTAGGCGGTCGTCCCGCAATGGTTACCGCCGCTGCAGGATCGGTCGCGCTGGTGATTGGTCCGATGGTGCATCAACACGGCGTGCAATACATCCTGCCTGCAGTGGTGCTGGCCGGGATGATTCAGATCCTGTTTGGTGTATTGGGAATGGCACGTCTGATGCGATTCATCCCTACGGCCGTGATGACCGGCTTTGTTAACGCGCTGGGTATATTGATTTTCTTTGCCCAGGTCCCGCATTTCTGGGGCAAAAGCCCGCTCATCTGGGGGTTGTTTGTCCTGACGCTGCTGATTGTGCTGTGGGTTCCGCGGTTTATTAAAGCAATTCCCGCACCGCTTATCGCCATCGTGCTGCTGACCGTGTTCACTGTCACCAGCGGGCAACTGTTACCGACCGTCGGTGATGAAGGTTCAATGAGCGGCGGTCTGCCAGGATTAACGCAGTTACTCGTACCGCTCAACCTGCACACGCTGGCGATTATCTGGCCCTGCGCGCTGAGCATCGCTTTTGTTGGTTTGATGGAATCGCTGTTAACCGCCCGTCTGGTGGATGACCTGACGGTGACGCCGTCGAATAAAAATCGCGAGAGTGCCGGGCTGGGGATAGCCAATATTCTGGCCGGATTTTATGGCGGCATCGCCGGGTGCGCGATGATTGGTCAAACCATCGTTAACGTCGAGATGGGCAAAGGACGCAGCCGCGTCTCGACGGTTGCCGCCGGACTGGTATTACTCCTGTTAGTCACAGGGTTAAGCGAAGTGATGGCAGAAATACCCATGTCGGTGCTGGCAGGTATTATGGTGATTGTGGCGGTAAAAACCTTCAGTTGGCACAGCATCCAGCCCGCCACGCTGACGAAACTCCCCGTCACTGAAACGCTGGTGATGCTGGTGACCGTCGCTGCCACGGTTTCTACCGGCAACCTGGCGATTGGCGTGGTTGCCGGGGTGATGACGATGCTTATTCTACCGCGTATCGTCAGACGCAAACGGGCGACTACATCAGAAACAGCGTTGCCAGACCGAGAAAAATAAAGAAACCACCAGTATCAGTGATAGCGGTTATCATGACGCTCGAGCCGACCGCCGGGTCGCGCCCGAGCTTCACCATCGTCATCGGAATGATAACCCCCATCAACGCCGCCATCAGCAGATTGAGCATCATCGCCAGAGTCATCACACCACCGAGCGCCATATCATCGTACAGCCACCAGGTAATGCCGCCCATAATCCCGCCCCACACGAGGCCGTTGATTAGCGCCACGCCCATCTCGCGCAGGATGAGAAACGTCAGGTTCCCCGGCTGAATATTTTGCAGCGCCAGCGCGCGGACGATCATAGTGATAGTTTGATTCCCGGTATTGCCGCCGATACCCGCCACAATCGGCATCAACGAGGCCAGCGCCACCAGTTGCGAAATCGTATGTTCAAAACCGTCGATCACCCGCGAGGCGATAAAGGCGGTACAGAGGTTAACGGCCAACCACGCCCAGCGGGTTTTTACCGCTTTGGTAACAGGCGCAAACACGTCCTCTTCGGCGCTTAAGCCCCCCATTCGACGCAGATCGGTGTCGGTTTCTTCATAGACAACGTCGACGATCTCATCGATGGTTAAACGGCCCATCAGTTTACCGGAAGGGTCAACCACCGCGGCGCTGACCAGGTTGTCGCGTTCGAAGGTACGCGCAGCGTTTTCGGCGATATCTTCAGGAGAAAAGGTGAGCGGGTCATCTTCCATCACCTCGCTGACTTTTCGCTGCACATCATTGAGTAAAATGCAGGTTAGCGTCAGTTCGCCAACCAGCACTTTATTGCGATCGGTCACGAAAAGTTTATCGGTATTCTCCGGCATTTTCCCCAGCCGCCGCAGGTAGCGTTGCACCACTTCCAGCGTCACGTCCGGACGCACAGTGATGACCTCGAACTCCATGATCGCGCCGACGCTATTTTTCTCGTAGTGCAGCACCTGGCGGACGCGCGTCCGCTCCTCTGCCGGTAACGTCGCCAGCAGACGACCGGTAAGGTTACGAGGCAAATGCTGCACCAGGTAAATCTGTTCATCGATATCGAGATATTGCAGCGCATCCAGCAGCTCGCGGTCGCTCATCTCATCGATCAGGTCGTCCCAGACGTTTTCAGACGCCTCAAGCAAGACGTTACCGCGCTTTTCATTTTCGACCAGTCGCCACAGGGCGTGGCGCTCTTCAGAGGGCAAAGCTTCGAGGGTATCGGCGAGGTCAGGCGGTGGCAGGTGGGCCACCAGCGCCCCTACCTCAGCAATATCGTCGGCTAACGTACCGACGTCATATTGCTCAGCCAGGGTAAGCTTGCCCAACAGCGTTGATATAATGGCTTTATCAGTGGTCAGCAGCCAGATGAGGCGCGCACGCTCTTCATCACGCAGTCTGGCGCTGTTTTTGTTTATTACGGACATTAATCATAAATCCATGATATGAAATATCATTAATCATGATGCCGATTTATGTAAATAACAATAAACAGTGCCGCCGGGTGGCTAAAAAACCGGCGGCACTGAAGGATCAGGCTGTGCGAGCCACCGCGTCGCGCGAGGCGGCGTCACGTTCATCGCCCAACAGTTCACTCAACTGTCCGTTACGCATTTCCAGTAGACGATCGGCGTGAATAAAATAGTGATCGTCGTGGCTGATGGCGAAAATGGTTTTCCCCATTTCCTGCATCAAAGGCAATAGCACCTGATAGAACTCCCGGCGGAAATGGGGATCCTGATCGGCGGCCCATTCGTCCAGCAGAATGATGTCGCGCTCCTCCGCCAGGGCCAGCAGCAGTGCCACGCGTTTCTTCTGCCCTTTCGACAGCTTCAGATTGAGGATACGACCATCGCTCAGCTCCAGCTTATGACCCATCTTCAGATGTTCCAGCCACTTCGCGACCAGCTGCGGATTAGCCTCTTTACCTTCCGGCCCCAGCAGTTTGTCGAACAGCCAGACGTCGGTAAACACGGCGGAGAAGAGCTTGCGGTAGTCTTCCGGTTTTTCAACGGCAACGGCCTTACCATCAAGCAATATTTCGCCTGACTGCGGCTGGTACAGACCGGTCAGTAACATCGCCAGCGTAGATTTCCCGCTACCGTTACCGCCAATCAGAAAGATCAGTTCACCGCGATGAATCGTCAGATTCACCGGCCCCACGGAAAACGCATTATCCTGATAGTGGAAAACCACGTTGCGCAGCTCCAGCGTTTGCCAGTTGGGAAACGCGGTTGGGCGTGGGAATTCGGCCTTAAAAGGTGCCAGTGCGAATTTATTCAGCTTGTTGAACGCCACCTGCGCGGTAAGCAGCGTCGGCAGCGCGCCAACGGCAGAGAGCAACGGTGTTCGCAGGAATAACAGCGTCAGAGAATAGGTCGCTGCCACGGCGGTATCAGCCCATCCCAGACTGTTAGCCATCCAGAACACCAGGCCAATGGCACCCAGCATCATAATGTTCGACCAGTTAACCGCGCTCAGGTGGAAGGTATCGGCACGGATAATGTGGTGGCGATACTCTTTGGCATCCGGGACGTACATCTGATTAAAGATATGCTCGGCGCGCTCGCGGTTAAGCGTCAGCTCTTTGCGCCCTTCCAGCACCGTCTGATAATCGTTGTACAACTTGTCTTCAGTTTCGCGCAAGGTGGCCATGTGTTTATACACCCGCGCCACCAGCACAAATCCGCCCCAGATGGTGATTGCCATCCAGATTGCCGTTACCAGTAGCATTTTGGTCGACAGCATCGCCAGATACGCCGCCGATCCTATGGTCAGGATAATCCCCTGCACCAGCTCAGGCAGACGAACAAAGGCGATGGTGATGTTGCGGATATCACTGGTTAAACCGGCCAGCAACGAGGCGCTGCCAAGCTGTTCAATACGCTCGACGTGAGTATCCAGAATTCGTTTGATAAATTCGCTACGCAGGCGGTAGACAAAGTGGTGACCCAGCGTGGTCAACGCCAGCTGAGAACCGAGGGTGACAACCATCAACAACAGCAGCAGGCCAAGAAACTCCGGTAGCACCATCAGCGTGGTGTCGACCGTTTCGATCAAGCGCTGGTTGATAAACGCAATCAGCCCAATCCCCAACGCGGCGCTGGCGAGGCTGAGCGCCATCACGCTGATAAATGGCCAGCGATACTGCCGCCAGACAAGAAGTAAAAGTTCCATGCACACAACCCGGACAAGTAATAACAGCCCGCAGTTTAAACATCTCTTCGCTGACAGCAATAATAATTCTTATTTTTATTCTTTTTTACCTGCCTGGCGAAAAGTCAGATTGTAACGACAGTCTCCGGTCAACGGATGATAGCCCGTCTTAAGCGGCTGGATCCCATGATAAAACAGCCGCGAATTACCGCCCCACACCACGACATCGCCGTGTTCCAGCAGTAAACGCTTTAAAGGGTCATTACGGCGCAAGCCGCCAAATTGAAAGATGGCTGGTAGCCCCAGCGATACAGAGACAATTGGCGCCCGCAGGTCGGGCTCGTCTTTATCCTGATGTAAGGACAGTTTTGCCCCTGGCGTGTAGCGGTTAATCAGGCAGGCATCGGGTTGAAAATCAGCATAGCCCGCCGCCGTCGCCGCCTGTTGGCACAGATCAGCGAACGCATCCGGCAGCGGCGGCCAGTGCGTGCCGGTGAGTGGATCAAACGGAGAATAAAGATAGCCATGCTGATCCGTCGTCCAGCCCAGATGGCCGCAGTTGGTCATCGCCACCGACATCGTATAGCCGCCGGGCGTCACCATCTGGCGAAACGGCGACTGTCTGGCGACAGCCGCTATCGCCTGCAGTAAAGAGGGCGCAGAGTCAAAAGCGAAACGTCGCAGAATAACCGCACCTGACGCCAGCGGCTCCTGCCAGGGTTTCGCATCCGCAAAGAGATCGAGCATTATGTTTCCTCGCCAGTAGCTTCCCGTTGCAGTAGCTGCGCCTTGCGCGCAATACCCCATCGGTAGCCCGAAAGTGCGCCATCGCCACGGATCACCCGGTGACACGGGATAACAATCGCCAGTTTGTTGGCCCCACAGGCACTGGCCACCGCGCGCACCGCCTTCGGTTTGCCGATGGCGCTGGCCAGCTGTTGGTAGCTCACTGTTTCGCCGCACGGAATTGTGCGCAGCGCCTGCCACACTTGCTGCTGAAATGCGGTGCCCCGGATATCCAGGGGTAGCGATAGCGACGCGTCACGCGAATTAATCGCTACAATCACTTCGCGCACGCGCTGCTGAAAATTGGCATCTGCAGTGACATCCTGCGCGGCGGGAAACAGCGCATGAAGATCCGCAACCAACGTAGCGTCATCATCGCCAAGCAAGATCGCGCAGATACCCCGCTCGCTTTCCGCCACCAGACAGCGACCCAGAGCGCAATCTGCGAGGGTATAGCGTACAGAAACGTTGTCGCCACCTTTACGAAATTGCTTTGCCGTCATGCCTAATGCTTGATCGGCTTTGCGATAGTAGCTGCTGCTGTCGGGGAATCCGGCGTTGAGAATCGCCTGTGTAACCGGAACACCTTTCGCCAGGGCATCGCGCAGACGGCGAGCACGCCATGATTGTTGCCACACTTTCGGGGTCATGCCCGTCGTGGCTTTGAACAGACGATGCAAGTGATACGGGCTCATTGCCACCTGCTGTGCCAGCTCGTCCAGCGTAAGAGGTGACTCTTGCTCCAACAACTGACAGGCGCGGGCAATTTTGTCCAGCCGATGCTGTTGCGCGCTGTCTTTATCCGGCTGGCAGCGCTTACAGGGGCGAAACCCGGCATCCTGTGCCTGCTGGGCATCGGCGAAAAAACGGACATTTTTGCGCAGCGCATGTTTTGCCCGACAGGACGGACGGCAGAAAATACCGGTGGTCTGGACGGCAAAAACAAACTGACCGTCGGCGTTAACGTCGCGATCCACAACGGACTGCCAACGGTCATCGTCAGTGATGTGTAAACGATTTTTCATTTCGGACTCCTTTGTTAAGCATAGCGCTTAGCCTCAGTGTGTCCCCATCGTCGGGCATAAAAACCCGCAATCTTGCTTTTTAATTTTTTTCGCTGACCAGAAAGCTATTAAACTGCGGCGACATCCAGGTTTTAAACCCCTCGCCCTCTTTCACAATCATATAGACCGCCAACCCTTCACGACGCACGACTTCTTTGGCCTTTTCCGGGCCGAGCACCATCAATCCGGTATCCCAGCCATCGGCCTCCAGCGCCGTTGGCGCAATCACCGTTACGGACACCAAATTATGTTCGATCGGGCGACCGGTTTGCGGGTCGATAACATGGGAAAGGCGCTTACCGTCCAGCTCATAATAGTTCCGGTAGCTGCCGGAGGTGCTAATGCCGTGCCCGTTAATGTCGACAATCGCCTGCACAGCGTTTTCGCGATCGGTCGGTTTCTGGATCGCCACTCGCCACGGATGCCCTTCAGCATTCATTCCTCTGCTGTTCAGTGCACCACCAACGGAAACCAGATAACGGGCGATCCCTTCTTGCTCCATCAATCGAGCCAGATGATCGGCGGCGTACCCTTCACCAACGGTAGAGAGATCCACATACAGATCCGGCAAGTCTTTTTGCAGGTAGTTCTGATGCGCTTCATTCACGACTTTCAGATGAGAAAGCCCGGTTTGCGCTTTTGCAGCGTCAATTTGCCCTTGGGTGGGAATATGCAACGGTTGCTGATCCGGGCCAAATCCCCACAGGTTGACTAACGGCCCCACGGTGATATCCATGGCCCCATCGGTTTTTGCACCAATGCGTAGCGCCGAAGTCACGATATCCGCCATGGCGTCGTTAACCGGCCACGGCGACAGACTTTTCGACAGGTTAAAGCGCATTAACGCAGAATCGTCTTTATAGGTGGAGAGCAGTTGATCATCGGCATCAAGCTGGGTCTGGATCTTGGCCTGCAGTTCCCTGGCGCGTTTGGTATCTACGCCTACCGCGCTGACCCGCCAGAAAGTGCCCATCGTTTTACCTTCCAGAACGATGGCAGGTGTTGTGGTCTGAGCAGGTTTCGGGGCCTCATCGCACCCGACAAAAAAGATCGTCACAGCCAGCAGTGCTGCGCGATAAAAATTCATTTCCATACGTAATTATCCTCATGCGAACGGGCGCAAGAGTACACCAAAAATCGTTGTTTGTACGGCGAAAAAACGGCATTAAAAAAGGCCCCGCAGGGCCTTTGATAGACATAATGTAGATTAGAACTGGTAAACCAGGCCCAGTGCTACGATGTCATCGGTGCTGATGCCAGCATCACGAGTGAACTGGTTGTCATCCAGCAGGTTGATTTTGTAATCAACATAGGTGGACATGTTTTTGTTGAAGTAGTAAGTCGCGCCAACATCAACATATTTCAGGATATCTTCGTCGCCATAGCCGCGGCCCAGGTCTTTACCTTTGGACTGCAGGTAAGCCACGGACGGACGCAGACCGAAGTCGAACTGGTACTGAGCAACGGCTTCGAAGTTCTGTGCTTTGTTAGCCCAGCCCAGGGAGCCTGCACGCGTTGCGTTGTAGGTCTGGGTGTACTGTGCTGCCAGGTACACGTTGTTCGCGTCGTATTTCAGACCACCAGTGTAGGTTTCAGCACGGTCGCCAGTACCGAAGTTCAAACGGTTCTGCTCGTCAGTACGTTTGGAGCTGGTGACAGCAGTACCCAGTGCGAAGCCTTCACCGATATCATAAGTGATAGATCCGCCAACGCCGTCGCCGTTTTGACGCAGCGCGTCACGACCGTTGTTGGTCACGCCAGTGAACGTTCTGCCGTTCTCGTCTTCGCCGCTTACGCTACCGTTTTTACCCTGATACTGAATGGCAAAGTTCAGGCCATCAACCAAACCGAAGAAGTCGGTGTTACGGTAGGTCGCGAAGCCGTTACCACGCTGCTGCATGAAGTTGTCAGCACCGTAAGTATCGCCGCCGAATTCCGGCAGGACGTCGGTCCAGGACGTTACGTCGTAAACTACGCCGTAGTTACGACCGTAGTCGAAAGAACCTACGTCAGCGAATTTCAGACCCGCAAACGCTACACGGGTCCAGGCGTTGTTTTCACTTTCAGCCGCATTACCCTGAATCTGGTATTCCCACTGGCCGTAACCGGTCAGTTGGTCGTTAACCTGAGTTTCGCCTTTGAAGCCGATACGCATGTAAGTCTTGTCGCCATCATCACCTTTGTTGTCGGAGAAATAGTGCAGACCATCGACTTTACCGTACAGATCTAATTTGTTGCCGTCTTTGTTATAAATTTCAGCCGCATTCGCTGCGCCTGCTACCAGCAGTGCTGGTACCAGGAGGGACAGTACTTTAACTTTCATGTTATTAACCCTCTGTTATATGCCTTTATTGCTTTTTTATGCCACTGCATACTGATTAAGGTCATTAACCAGTCGGCAACTTCATTCTCCGCAAAAACACAGAATAATCCAACACGAATATGATACTAAAACTTTTAAGGTGTTTCATTTATCGGCATAGATATTTCCAAATGTTAATGTTAGGGAACTTTTTTAAAATCAAAAAACAGTCGGAATAAGCACAAATAATCAAGAATCATTTCAATACTCTTTAAAATCAATGTATTACACAAAAAAATCTTATAGCACTGAATGACAAAACAAAATCTTCACTCGCAACTAAAATAGACCCGCTATCATCATTAACTTTATTTATTACCGTCATTCATTTATGAATGTCTGTTTACCCCTATTTCAGCCGAATGCTCAGCGTTCGGTTTTTTTTTACCCTTCTTTACACAAAACTTACCTTTCTGTGCTACCGATGCAAAACTATAACGACTATTAACTATCTCGTAGCGTTGTGATCAGATATAAATTTGATAAATAATTTCTTGTTATTTAATGCTAAATGTATACTTTCCGTACAAATATTTGTACCCGCCTTTATCCACTGTACACCTTTGCACCGTCATGGCTGCAACAAAATGAGGCGTAAAAAATGCAAGCTATGCCGCGCGGTGTAAGTGTGGTAATTCATACATTACCCTTTATACTGCCCCTTCATCTTTCGCGTCGTTTAACAGGTCATAAACACGAATGAGTCAGTCTGACACAACGGTTTCCACCCGATTCTCCCTGTTACCAGGAAGTATTACCCGTTTCTTCTTATTACTGATCGTTGTGCTGTTGGTGATGATGGGTGTTATGGTCCAGAGCGCCGTCAACACCTGGCTAAAGGATAAGAGTTATCAGATTGTCGATATTACCCATGCCATTCATAAAAGGGTCGATACCTGGCGATACGTGACCTGGCAAATCTATGACAATATTGCCGCTACAACCAGTTCACCAGGCGCAGATGGGCTACAGGAAACGCGTCTGAAACAAGATATCTATTATCTTGAGAAACCCCGCAGAAAGACTGAAGCGCTGATTTTCGGCTCGCATGACAGTTCTACACTGGAAATGACCCAGCGTATTTCAACGTATCTGGACACGTTGTGGGGCGCGGAGAATGTCCCATGGTCAATGTATTACCTGAATGGTCAGGACAACAGCCTGATCCTAATCTCGACGTTACCGCTGAAAGATCTGACCTCTGGTTTTAAAGAATCGACGATTGGGAATATTGTGGATTCCCGGCGCGCTGAGATGCTGCAACAGGCTAATGCGCTGGATGAACGTGAAAGCTTCTCTTCACTGCGCCGTCTGGCCTGGCAGAACGGGCATTACTTCACGCTACGCACGACCTTTAATCAGCCAGGACATCTGGCAACGGTTGTCGCCTTTGACCTGCCGATTAATGACTTGATCCCTCCCGGGATGCCGTTGGACAGTTTCCATCTGGAACCTGATGCCACCTCAACGACCGAGCACCTGAATGAAAAAGAGTCGCCTGACAGCGTCAGCATTAATTTCAACAACAGTAAAATTGAGATCTCTTCGGCGCTAAACTCAACGGATATGCGGCTGGTGTGGCAGGTTCCGTTTGGCTCATTGCTGCTCGACACATTGCAAAGCATTCTGCTACCGCTTTTGCTGAACATTGCGTTACTGGCTCTGGCGCTGTTTGGCTATACCACCTTTCGCCACCTCCCTGCCCGTTCGACTGAAGTGGCGCCAAACCTTGCGGCAAATAACGAACTGCGTGTTCTGCGCGCAATCAATGAAGAGATTGTTTCCCTTCTGCCGCTGGGATTACTGGTACACGATCAGGAAGCAAACCGCACGGTTATCAGCAATAAAATTGCCGACCACCTGCTGCCGCATTTAAATCTGCAAAACATTACCAATATGGCAGAGCAGCATCAGGGAGTGATTCAGGCCACCATCAATAATGAACTGTATGAGATCAGACTGTTTCGCAGCCAGATCTCCCCGAGAACGCAGATCTTTATCATTCGTGACCAGGACCGCGAGGTGCTGGTCAATAAGAAACTGAAACAAGCACAGCGGCTGTATGAGAAAAACCAGCAGGCCCGCGCGGCCTTTATGCAGAATATTGGCAGCGCGCTGAAAGACCCCGCGAAAACGCTGGCTGCTAATGCCGCCGCGCTCAATACACCAGACAGCCAGAAACTGGCCAATCAGGCCGACGTTCTGGTGCGCATGGTGGACGAAATCCAGCTAGCCAACCTGCTGGAGAACGATGCCTGGAAAGGTGAATCCACACTGTTTTCCGTGCAGGCATTAATTGACGACGTGGTTCCGGAGGTTCTGCCGGCCATTAAGCGTAAAGGGCTGCAGCTGCTGATTAAAAATCACTTAAGCGCCCATGACGAACGCCGTGGCGATCGCGATGCCTTGCGCCGTATTTTGCTGCTGTTGATCCAATATGCGGTAACCACCACGCAGATTGGTAAAATCACGCTGGAAGTCGACCAGGATGAGTCAGAGGCCGAACGCCTGACCTTCCGCATTCTGGATACCGGGGAAGGCGTCACATTAAATGAAGTTGATAATCTCCATTTCCCATTCATTAATGACACGCAGGGCGATCGGTATGGCAAAGCCAACCCGCTGACGTTCTGGCTGTGCGATCAGTTAGCCCGCAAACTTGGCGGACACCTGAATATTAAAGCACGGGAAGAACTTGGAACACGTTACATCGTCCATGTTAAAATGCCGCTGCACGATCAACATGCTGATAGTGAAGAGCGCCTGTTGGATGACGTCTGCGTAATGGTTGATGTCACCTCAAATGACGTACGTAGCATTGTATTACGTCAGCTGGAAAACTGGGGGGCAACCTGCATCACGCCCGATGAACGGTTGAATAGTCAAGAATATGATCTCTTTTTAACGGATAATCCGTCTAATCTTACTGCCTCAGGCCTACTTTTAAGCGATGATGAGTCTGGCGTACGGAAAATTGGCCCAGGCCAACTGCGCGTCAACTTTAATATGAGCAATGCTATGCAGGAAGCTGTCCTTGAGCTGATTGAAGAGCAACTGGCACAAGAAGAGTTCCAGGAACTCCCCCTCGGCGGAGATGAAAACGCCGAACTTCATGCCAGTGGTTACTACGCACTCTTTGTAGACACAGTACCGGATGATGTTAAGAGGTTGTATACTGAGGCGGCTATCAGCGATTTCGCTGCATTAGCCCAAACGGCCCATCGCCTGAAAGGCGTGTTTGCCATGCTTAATCTGGTACCCGGCAAGCAGTTATGTGAAGCGCTGGAACATCTTATTCAAGAGAAAGATGCTCCAGGTATAGAAAAATACATCAGCGACATTGACGTTTACGTCAAGAGCTTGCTGTAGCAAGGTAGCCCAATACATGAACACTATGAACGTAATTATTGCCGATGACCACCCGATTGTACTGTTCGGTATTCGTAAATCACTTGAGCAAATCGAGTGGGTAAATGTTGTCGGCGAATTTGAAG
This sequence comes from Citrobacter sp. B72, assembly GCF_016894305.1. Lineage (NCBI taxonomy): Bacteria > Pseudomonadati > Pseudomonadota > Gammaproteobacteria > Enterobacterales > Enterobacteriaceae > Citrobacter > Citrobacter sp. B72. The sequence goes on along the minus strand of NZ_CP069801.1, from coordinate 1,664,004 downwards.
ACTCCACTGCACTGATCAACAATTTGCCTAAGTTGGATGCGCATGTGTTGATTACCGACCTCTCCATGCCGGGAGATAAATACGGTGATGGGATCACGTTAATTAAATATATCAAGCGTCATTTCCCAAGCCTGTCAATTATCGTTCTGACCATGAACAACAATCCGGCTATCCTGAGCGCGGTACTGGATCTCGATATCGAAGGGATCGTACTGAAGCAAGGCGCGCCAACCGACCTGCCAAAAGCGCTGGCCGCGCTGCAGAAAGGTAAGAAATTTACCCCGGAAAGCGTGTCTCGTCTGCTGGAGAAAATCAGCGCCAGCGGCTATGGCGACAAACGTCTGTCACCGAAAGAGAGTGAAGTTCTGCGCTTGTTTGCCGAAGGTTTCCTGGTTACTGAGATCGCCAAAAAGCTCAACCGCAGCATTAAAACCATCAGTAGCCAGAAAAAATCGGCAATGATGAAGCTTGGTGTGGAAAACGATATCGCACTGCTGAATTACCTCTCCTCCGTGACGCTGAGTCCGTCAGACAAAGAGTAATTCTTTATCACGTCAAAATGCCTGATGGCGCTGCGTTTATCAGGCCTACGAATAAACAGCATCGTGCACGTTTCGTAGGCCGGATAAGACTAACGCCGCCATCCGGCTCTTTTATCCCCTATCCCCGCGTTTTTCTCACTCTTTCCGCATAGACCGCCAGCGTTTGCTTCAATACGTCTAAGGTCACCGGCTTGGACAGACAGCTATCCATACCTGATTCCAGACAACGCTGCTTCTCTTCGGCCAGCGCGTTTGCCGTTACCCCCACAACAGGCAGCGTTAACCCTAGCTGGCGGATACGCTGCGTCAGGCGATAACCATCCATATTTGGCATGTTGACGTCACTCAGCACGATATCGATATGGTTTTTGCTGAGTACATTGAGCGCATCCACACCGTCATTCGCCGTTTTACACTGATATCCCAACGATCCCAGCTGATCGGCCAGTAAGCGCCGGTTGATAGGGTGATCGTCAACAACCAGGATCATCATGTCATCGTTCGTCGCACCGGCTTTATCCGGGGCTGGCAGCGCCGTGGAGAGATCTTCACTCCCCAGCTCTACACTGTAGATATGCGCCAACAGCGCAGGCAGTTCGTGCGGTGACGCCACGCTGTGTACCCATTCTCCAGGCTCTCTTTCCAGCGGAATGCCAATATGGCGGCGGCAGAAAATTACCGCAGCTCGTCCCTGCCAGGCCTGTTCCAGCACATCGTCGGCCACCAGCAGGTCATCCGCATCGGGCTGTTGTCCCTCATATCGCAGCACCGTCATCCCGTTACGCGTCAGGCTGGATTCGAGAAATTGGTACAGTGACGCATTACGTACTGCCAGCCAGCAACGCGTGCCTGCCAATCCTTCAACACCCTTTTTCAGCGGATACTGTGCGCCATAAAGCGGAATACGCAGCGTAAACTGACTCCCCATTCCCGGCTCGGAATCGACGGAAATATCGCCATCCATCATGCTGATCAGTTTTTCACAGATAGCCAAACCGAGCCCGGTTCCCTGGAAATTACGCTGTACGCCAGTGCCCACCTGGAAGAAAGGATCGAACAAACGGACCACTTCTTTGGCGGGGATACCCACCCCGGTATCACGCACTCGAATGCTCAGGTAGTCGCCGCTGCACTGCACGTGCAGCACAATACAACCGGTATCGGTAAACTTGATTGCGTTACTCAGCAGATTAGAAATCACCTGTTGTAAACGCATCGGATCGCCATTCAGCGCCACGGGCACATCCGGGTCGATAAAGCAGTACAACCCCAACTGCTTGCGGACCACCAGCGGCAAATAGTTAGCCGTAATATGGTTCATGACTTCACGCGGTGAAAACTCTCGCGGCTCAATCTTCAGCTGTTCAGATTCAATTTTTGAGAAGTCGAGAATATCGCTGATAATTTTCAGCAGCAGGCTGGAAGAGTTATTCATCGCCGTTACCAGACGATCCACCCCACTCGGTAACTCTTTGGTTTGCAACAAATCAAGATTACCGATAATGCCATATAGCGGTGTACGTAGCTCATGGCTCACCGTCGCAAGGAACATCGATTTGGACTGGCTGGCCTGTTCCGCCGCCTGCGCCATCTCCTGCAACGACTCTTCCATTTTAACGCGCGCACTGACATCAACCAGGACACAAATTGCCACGTTTTCATTGCGATAGCGCGAGTGCACAAAGCTGATTTGCAGATTGGTATTGTTGCTGGTTAGCACATCAACAAAATTGACCTGTTGGCCGCAAATAATTTGCGTTAGCCGCTGACGGTCTTCATGCGTCAACATGTTCAGATAGGTGTGCGCCAGTTCGTTACTCAGGATGTTAATCCCATCCATCGTGCGCAGAATACAAATACCCACCGGCGCAGAAGCTACGATTTTACGGTTAAACTGCTCATGTTCTTCCAGCCGCTGAGCATCACTTTCCGCCGGAATAAAAATGCGCCGTTCATACATGCGCGTGAGCATAAACAATGCCGCGCCAACCAGCACGTTCAACAAGATAGCGTTCAGGATCATCATGCGGATCCGTTCCAGCACCAGATCGACCGGAACGGAGTACACGATGCTCAGGGAGGACGGAGGCAGATTCTTCTTCAATACCAGCTCGCGGAAACCCGGCGTGTAGCCAAACCAGGAGCGCTCCTGCATCCAGTGGGGCTCAGCCTTAATATTCCCTTCAGGGCCAGTGAGAGAAATTAGCGCATGGCCATTTTCGTCGAGGATGGTCACACCCATCGGTAAACTGCCCGGAGTGAAGAAATTCTCCATGCGAATAGGCTGCTCTACGCCCAACAGCGCCTGGAGGCGATTGGCGAGGTAAACCGGCGTCAGCGCATAGAAATACCCTACTCCCGGACGTGGCCCCTGGCTGATCCAGAACAAGTTGTTACCGTTTTCGTCTTGCGTAGCATTGCGATACTTAATAATTCGCTCATGCAGCGCCTTCAGGGCCTCGTCACGTTCGACGGGCATATCACGCAAGCCGAAATTGGCCATACAGAGGTTGTCGCTGCCGATCAGGAACACTCGATTTAAATCATAGGCGGCGGAAAAGTTGTCGCGCCAGTAGCGCATAAACCATGCCAGTGATTCCAGAGAACCTCGCCAGGCGTTGCCCATGACAGAACAGTCTGAGTCGGCAAACAACGGCTCAAAATTAGGCACGACGGTTTTATCATCTCGCGCCCGCAGCGACATCACACCGTTTTCCGCCGTTAAGCGATTCTCGGCAATATATTTAAGCTCTTTAATGACATCAGATGTGCGCTGAATGTAGCGCTGGGCCTGATCGGAGCTGAGATTAAGTTCCTGATGGATCTCAGACTCTCGCTGGTGCAGCGCATTCACAATGTAGAACACGGAGGCGAACGCAATCAGACACCAGATGACGAGCGCCAACGCTCTGAACAGGTAGCGTGAAACTTTTAGGGTTGAATGAACGGAAGCAAGGTATTTCAAAGGGGCGAAGCTCCGCCTCAGGGCATTAATAGAGTGTGGTTAAGGTAGCGGTAAATGTCTTTTGTCGCAATGCCATTAAAAAAAGGGCCGGATTTCTCCGGCCCTTTTTATAGCGTCTTAATTACTCGTCAGCGTCATCCGCTGCTGCATCGTCATCGCTTTCCGCTTCAGGTGCGATATCCTCGTCACCTTCAGCTGCACTTCCGTCGATGGAGTCGAGCTCTTCATCATCAACCGGTTCAGCAACGCGTTGCAGACCCACGACGTTTTCGTCTTCCGCAGTACGGATAAGGATAACGCCCTGGGTATTACGCCCTACCACGCTGATTTCCGACACGCGAGTACGTACCAGCGTACCTGCGTCGGTGATCATCATGATCTGGTCGGTATCCTCAACCTGCACAGCGCCAACAACGGAACCGTTGCGCTCGGTAACCTTGATGGAGATAACGCCCTGGGTCGCACGAGACTTGGTCGGATACTCTTCCGCCGCCGTACGTTTACCGTAACCGTTCTGAGTAACGGTCAGGATAGCGCCTTCACCGCGCGGAACGATCAGCGATACCACGCTATCTTTTTCCGCCAGCTTGATACCGCGTACACCGGTCGCGGTACGACCCATTGCACGGACAGCATCTTCTTTAAAGCGCACCACTTTACCAGCCGCAGAGAACAACATGACTTCGTCACTGCCGGACGTCAGATCTACACCAATCAGTTCGTCGCCTTCGTTCAGGTTAACCGCAATAATACCGGCAGAACGCGGACGGCTGAACTCGGTCAGCGCCGTTTTCTTCACGGTACCGCTGGCGGTTGCCATGAAGACGTTCACGCCCTCTTCGTACTCACGTACTGGCAGAATTGCGGTAATACGTTCGTTAGCTTCCAGCGGCAGCAGGTTGACGATTGGACGTCCACGCGCGCCACGGCTTGCTTCCGGCAACTGATAGACCTTCATCCAGTACAAACGACCACGGCTGGAGAAGCAGAGGATCGTGTCATGGGTGTTGGCCACCAGCAGGCGGTCAATAAAGTCTTCTTCTTTAATGCGTGCTGCTGATTTACCTTTACCGCCACGACGCTGCGCTTCGTAATCGGTTAACGGCTGATATTTCACGTAGCCCTGATGAGACAAGGTTACGACAACATCTTCCTGGCTAATCAGATCTTCGATGTTGATGTCAGCGCTGTTCGCGGTGATTTCAGTACGACGAGCGTCACCGAACTGTTCACGAATCAGCTCCATCTCTTCACGGATAACTTCCATCAGACGATCGGCGCTGCCCAGAATGTGCAGCAGTTCAGCGATCTGTTCCAGCAGCTCTTTGTATTCGTCGAGCAGTTTTTCGTGCTCAAGGCCGGTCAGTTTCTGCAAACGCAGATCCAGAATAGCCTGGGCCTGCTGTTCAGTCAGATAGTACTGACCGTCACGCACGCCAAATTCCGGCTCCAGCCATTCAGGACGCGCGGCGTCATCACCGGCACGTTCCAGCATGGCGGAAACGTTGCCCAGTTCCCACGAACGTGCAACCAGCGCAGCTTTCGCTTCAGCCGGGGTCGGCGCGCGGCGGATCAGTTCGATGATCGGATCGATGTTCGCCAGCGCAATCGCCAGCGCTTCAAGGATGTGCGCACGGTCGCGGGCTTTACGCAGTTCAAAGATAGTACGACGGGTTACGACTTCACGGCGGTGACGTACGAACGCGGCAATAATATCTTTCAGGTTCATGATCTTCGGCTGGCCATGGTGCAATGCAACCATGTTGATACCGAAGGAAACCTGCAGTTGGGTCTGGGAATAGAGATTGTTCAGAACCACTTCCCCGACCGCATCGCGTTTCACTTCTATCACGATGCGCATACCGTCTTTGTCAGACTCGTCACGCAGCGCGCTGATGCCTTCAACGCGTTTGTCTTTTACCAGCTCGGCGATTTTCTCAATCAGGCGCGCTTTGTTTACCTGATACGGAATTTCGTGAACGATGATGGTTTCGCGACCTGTTTTGGCATCCGCTTCGACTTCCGCGCGTGCGCGAATGTACACTTTGCCACGACCGGTACGGTAGGCTTCTTCGATACCACGACGACCGTTGATGATCGCGGCAGTCGGGAAGTCCGGACCCGGAATATGTTCCATCAGCCCTTCAATGCTGATGTCTTCATCGTCAATATATGCCAGACAGCCGTTGATCACTTCAGTCAGGTTGTGCGGCGGAATGTTGGTCGCCATACCTACCGCGATACCGGACGAACCGTTCACCAGCAGGTTAGGAATTTTGGTCGGCATGACGTCAGGAATTTGTTCGGTGCCGTCATAGTTGTCGACGAAATCAACCGTTTCTTTTTCCAGGTCAGCCATCAGCTCATGGGCGATTTTCGACATACGGATTTCCGTATAACGCATCGCCGCTGCGGAGTCGCCATCGACAGAACCAAAGTTACCCTGACCATCTACCAGCATGTAGCGCAAGGAGAATGGCTGCGCCATACGAACAATGGTGTCGTAAACGGCGATATCACCATGAGGGTGGTATTTACCGATTACGTCACCAACGACACGGGCAGATTTTTTATAGGCTTTATTCCAGTCGTTGCCCAATACGTTCATGGCGTAAAGTACGCGACGGTGAACCGGTTTCAGGCCATCTCGGACGTCCGGAAGCGCACGGCCAACAATGACCGACATCGCATAATCCAGATAGGAGCTCTTCAGCTCTTCCTCAATGTTGACCGGTGTAATTTCTCTCGCAAGGTCGCTCATCTAACCGCTATCCCTCTACTGTATCCCGGATTCAAAGGTCGCAAATTATAACACATCCGTGCAGATTCAGGTAAATGGATTCCCCCTGACAGAGGCTTTATTCATCCCGTCAGGCTGATATACTCATTTGCATCGCAAATTTAGGAGTAGAAGCCCCAATGAATGCCGAAAAACCTCCGGTAGCTCACAACGTTGACCATGAAGAAATTGCCAAGTTTGAAGCAGTCGCGTCACGCTGGTGGGATCTTGAGGGTGAATTTAAGCCGCTGCACCGCATTAACCCACTGCGTCTGGGCTATATTACTGAGCGCTCAGGCGGCCTGTTTGGTAAAAAGGTACTCGACGTCGGATGCGGCGGCGGTATTCTGGCGGAGAGTATGGCGCGCGAAGGTGCCACCGTCACCGGACTGGACATGGGTTTTGAACCGCTGCAGGTAGCAAAACTGCATGCACTGGAAAGCGGTATCCAGGTAGAATACGTACAAGAAACCGTCGAAGAGCATGCGGAAAAGCATGCACATCAGTATGACGTTGTCACCTGCATGGAAATGCTGGAGCACGTGCCAGACCCACAGTCAGTAGTCAGAGCTTGCGCCAGGCTGGTCAAACCGGGTGGCGAAGTATTTTTCTCCACGCTTAACCGCAACGGCAAATCCTGGCTGATGGCGGTGGTCGGAGCGGAATATATTCTGCGCATGGTGCCGAAAGGCACGCACGATGTGAAAAAGTTTATTAAGCCTGCTGAATTATTAGAGTGGGTTGACCAGACCGTACTGAAAGAGCGTCATATGACCGGCCTGCATTACAACCCCATCACCAACACCTTCAAACTTGGCCCGGGCGTTGATGTGAACTATATGGTACATACCACCGCCAAGGTTGATTAACCGCTCCTGTAGGCCGGATAAAGCGTGCAACGCCGCCATCCGGCATGCTTACTGGAACCATGCCTGATGACGTTTCGCTTATCAGGCCTACAAATCCTGTGCCAGATCATAAGAACTTTCCTTGCCTTAGATGAAGAAATCAGCACTCGATCAAATTTTCTATTTTTTTTCTCAATTATTGACATCCCCGCCAGGCCTTATAAGACGCGCACTTAGCGATTATCACCCTTTTGCAACCTCAATTTAACCTCAAAATCAACTCTTGTGCTGAAAAGAATCCCTACTAGAATACTCACCATATAGCGTCTATTTTATCAAACAACCCCTACATATAGTATTTATCCACAGACTTAGTCACAACATGACTCTGTGGATAATATGGGGGATATTTTTTCTTTCACGGACAGGTAAAAAACCACATGAATCAGAGTCTGCTGGTGACAAAGCGTGATGGTAGTACAGAGCGCATCAATCTCGACAAAATCCACCGAGTTCTGGATTGGGCGGCAGAAGGACTGAATAACGTATCGATTTCTCAGGTCGAGCTGCGCTCCCACATTCAGTTTTATGACGGAATCAAGACCTCCGACATCCATGAAACAATCATCAAAGCAGCCGCCGACCTGATCTCCCGCGAAGCGCCGGATTATCAGTATCTGGCTGCCCGTCTGGCGATTTTCCACCTGCGTAAAAAAGCGTACGGTGAGTTTGAACCGCCAAAGCTGTTCGACCATGTCGTGAAAATGGTTGAAATGGGCAAATACGACAATCATCTGCTGGAAGACTACACGGAAGAAGAGTTCAAGCAGATGGACTCGTTCATCGTACACGACCGTGATATGACCTTCTCCTACGCTGCGGTGAAGCAGTTGGAAGGTAAATATCTGGTGCAAAACCGTGTTACCGGTGAGATCTATGAAAGCGCACAGTTCCTCTACATTCTGGTAGCGGCTTGCCTGTTCTCTAACTATCCGCGTGAAACACGTCTGCAATATGTAAAACGTTTCTACGACGCCGTTTCTACGTTCAAAATCTCGCTGCCGACGCCAATTATGTCCGGCGTGCGTACCCCAACGCGTCAGTTCAGCTCCTGCGTACTAATCGAGTGCGGCGACAGCCTGGACTCCATCAACGCAACCTCCAGCGCAATTGTGAAATACGTTTCTCAGCGTGCCGGTATCGGCATTAACGCTGGTCGCATCCGTGCGCTGGGTAGCCCGATTCGCGGCGGTGAAGCGTTCCACACCGGCTGTATTCCGTTCTACAAGCATTTCCAGACTGCAGTGAAATCCTGCTCTCAGGGTGGCGTACGCGGTGGTGCAGCCACGCTGTTCTACCCAATGTGGCACCTGGAAGTTGAAAGCCTGCTGGTTCTGAAAAACAACCGTGGCGTAGAAGGCAACCGCGTACGTCACATGGACTACGGCGTGCAGATCAACAAGCTGATGTACACCCGTCTGCTGAAAGGCGGCGACATCACCCTGTTCAGCCCGTCCGACGTCCCGGGTCTGTATGACGCGTTCTTCGCCGATCAGGATGAGTTCGAGCGTCTGTACACCCAATATGAAAACGACGACAGCATCCGCAAACAGCGCGTGAAAGCAGTTGAGCTGTTCTCACTGATGATGCAGGAACGTGCCTCGACCGGTCGTATCTACATTCAGAACGTTGACCACTGCAACACCCACAGCCCGTTTGATCCGGTTGTCGCGCCGGTACGCCAGTCCAACCTGTGCCTGGAAATCGCCCTGCCGACCAAACCGCTGACCGACGTTAACGATGAAAACGGCGAAATTGCGCTGTGTACGCTGTCCGCATTTAACCTGGGCGCTATCGAAAGTCTGGACGAACTGGAAGAGCTGGCCGTACTGGCGGTACGTGCGTTGGATGCGCTGCTCGATTACCAGGATTATCCGATTCCGGCCGCCAAACGCGGTGCGATGGGTCGTCGTACGCTGGGCATTGGCGTGATCAACTACGCTTACTGGCTGGCGAAAAACGGTAAACGCTACTCTGACGGCAGCGCCAATAACCTGACTCACAAAACCTTTGAAGCGATTCAGTATTACCTGCTGAAGGCTTCTAACGAGCTGGCAAAAGAGCAAGGCGCATGCCCGTGGTTTAACGAAACTACCTATGCGAAAGGCATTCTGCCGATTGATACCTATAAAAAAGATCTTGATGCTATCGCTAACGAACCGCTGCATATGGACTGGGAACAGCTGCGTGAATCTATCAAGACTCACGGCCTGCGTAACTCCACGCTGTCAGCCCTGATGCCGTCCGAGACCTCTTCGCAGATCTCCAACGCCACCAACGGCATTGAACCGCCACGCGGTTACGTGAGCATCAAAGCATCGAAAGATGGAATTCTGCGTCAGGTCGTGCCGGACTACGAACACCTGCACGACGCATACGAACTGCTGTGGGAAATGCCAAACAACGACGGCTATCTGCAGCTGGTAGGCATCATGCAGAAATTTATCGATCAGTCGATTTCCGCCAACACCAACTACGATCCGTCGCGCTTCCCGTCCGGAAAAGTACCGATGCAGCAGTTGCTGAAAGACCTGCTCACCGCCTACAAATTTGGTGTCAAAACGCTGTATTATCAGAACACCCGTGACGGTGCGGAAGACTCTCAGGACGATCTGGTACCGTCCATTCAGGACGATGGCTGCGAAAGCGGCGCATGTAAGATTTAATCTTTTGCCGGGTGGCGTAGCGCTTACCCGGCCTACAAATTAATTCGCGGTATTGTAGACCGGATAAGCAAAGCGCATCCGGCAGTACATTCCAGACAGGATTCACATCAATGGCATACACCACTTTTTCACAGACGAAAAATGATCAGCTTCTGGAACCGATGTTCTTCGGCCAGCCGGTGAACGTCGCCCGCTACGATCAGCAAAAATATGACATCTTTGAAAAACTGATCGAAAAGCAGCTCTCTTTCTTCTGGCGTCCGGAAGAAGTCGATGTTTCTCGCGATCGTATCGACTTCCAGGCATTGCCGGAACATGAAAAACATATCTTCATCAGCAACCTGAAGTATCAGACGCTGCTGGACTCCATTCAGGGACGTAGTCCTAACGTCGCGCTGCTGCCGTTAATCTCGATCCCTGAACTGGAAACCTGGGTGGAAACGTGGGCGTTTTCTGAAACGATCCACTCCCGCTCTTATACCCACATCATCCGTAATATCGTTAACGATCCGGCGGTGGTGTTTGACGATATCGTCACCAACGAGCAAATCCAGAAACGCGCAGAAGGCATCTCCAGCTACTACGACGAATTGATCGAGATGACCAGCTACTGGCATTTGCTCGGTGAAGGTACGCATACCGTTAATGGTAAAACGGTTGTCGTAAACCTGCGTGAGCTGAAGAAGAAGCTGTATCTGTGCCTGATGAGCGTGAACGCGCTGGAAGCGATCCGCTTTTATGTCAGCTTCGCCTGCTCTTTCGCCTTCGCCGAACGTGAACTGATGGAAGGCAACGCGAAAATTATTCGTCTGATCGCCCGCGACGAAGCCCTGCACCTGACCGGTACTCAGCATATGCTGAACCTGCTGCGCAGCGGCGTGGACGATCCGGAGATGGCGGAAATTGCCGAGGAGTGCAAACAAGAATGCTACGACCTGTTCGTACAGGCCGCGCTGCAGGAAAAAGAGTGGGCAGATTATCTGTTCCGTGATGGCTCAATGATTGGCCTGAACAAAGACATTCTGTGCCAGTACGTTGAGTACATCACCAACATCCGTATGCAGGCTGTTGGGCTCGATCTGCCATTCCAGACACGTTCTAACCCGATCCCGTGGATCAACACCTGGCTGGTGTCCGATAACGTCCAGGTTGCGCCGCAGGAAGTGGAAGTCAGCTCTTATCTGGTCGGCCAGATCGATGCCGAAGTCGATACTGACGATCTGAGTAACTTCCAGCTCTGATGGGCCGCGTGACTCTGCGCATCTCTGGCACGCAGTTGCTGTGCCAGGATGAACACCCTTCCCTGCTTGCCGCGCTCGAGTCGCACGATGTTGAAGTCGAATATCAGTGTCGTGAAGGATACTGCGGCTCCTGCCGTACCCGCCTGGTGGCGGGACAGGTTGACTGGATTGCAGAACCGCTGGCCTTCATTCAGCCCGGTGAAATATTGCCGTGCTGTTGCCGGGCAAAAGGCGATATTGAAATAGAGTTATAGTGTTTAGTGAACTTCATGCGCGGAGACCAGTACCACGTCTCCGCGTTTTTTCATCTGCATGATATACAGCGCCCCGGCCAGTACCACCAGCAGCGCACCCACCAGATAAATCGCCCGATATCCCACACCCTCGACCATCATCCCCATGATAAACGCGCCGATTGCCATTCCTGCATCCATCGCATTGAAAAACAGCGAATTGGCGATACCAATTTTATGGGGTTCCACCGAACTAATAATTTGTGTCTGAAATACGGGTGTGACCGAACCATAACCGATGCCAATTAATCCACCGGAAATAATCATCATAATGCTGCCGTTAGTATAGCCAAGCGCCACCAGCCCGACGGTGAAGGCCAACAAACACGGATAGACCACGTATTTCGGCCCTTTTTTATCACAAATATTGCCGGTAAAGGTTCGACAGATCATCAGGCAAATGGCGTAGCACAGCAGGAAATTACTGGCGGCGGCCATTAGATCGAGCTCGCGCGCATACAGTGCGAGAAAAGCGGAAACGCCCGCGTACGAAAAGGTCATGAAAAACGTCACCATCGCGAAAGGCAGTGCGGCGCGATCAAACATTGCAGCAAATCCCAGCTTCGGTTTTGAGCCGTCAGCATGACGGATAACCGGCGGTACGGCGACAATCAATGACAGGATAATACCCAGTACGGCAACCGCGCTACACAGCCAGAATGCAGTGGTAAAAGCTTCCCAGCGTGCCATGTTCAGCCCTACCCACGGCCCCACAACCATTGCCAGTCCCATGGCTAACGAGAAAAAACTGATGCCCTCCCCACGTCGGGAGGCCGGTATCAACCGCGCGGAAATCGTTCCTTTTACCGTGGTAATAACGCCAAACGTTACACCATGAAGCACCCGAATCAACAGCAGTGATTCAATTGAGTGGCAAACAGGATACAGCGCAGTGACCACCAAAAAGGCCAGAGAAGAGAGCACCAGAATTGTTTTATTCGAATATTTTCCTACCCATTGTCCCGCAAACGGGCGCACAGCAATGGCGGCCCCCAAAAAGAAGGTGACTAATAATCCGGCCTTATCTGGAGTGGCATGAAGTCGATCCGAAATATAGATCGGTAACAGCGTGAGCAGGACATAAAAAACAAAAAATATAATAAAGCTGATTATCGTTATTGCCCAAAAATCTTTCGTCCACAGTTTTTCTTTCATATTCGACAACCTGTCCAGACGGCGCACGCAGGCAACGCTCAGCTCAACTGAACTACGGACAGGTGCGTCGAAGTGTGATTTTACGGTAGACCGCAAGTATAAACAGGTCCATTATATTAGAGAAATTAATCGTTTTAATATTGTTGATTAGAGGGAGCTAATGACATTAACCCAGATCCACGCCCTGCTTGCCGTACTTGAGTACGGTGGTTTTACCGAAGCCAGCAAGCGGCTGTACATGACCCAATCCGCCGTTAGCCAGGCAATTTCAGCGCTAGAGGAAGAACTAGGGGTTGATATTCTTATCCGCGAACGCCGCAAAGACATTCAACTTAGTCCGGCCGGGAGTCGGATCGTTTCACACCTGCGGACGATCGTGTCTGAAACCAACGCGGTGAAAGAGATTGCCGAGCAAGAGCGACAAAACCCGGCCAGAACCCTGCGTATCGGCTGCTTTCCCAGCGCCTGTGCCTGCATTTTGCCCGGCATCATCCACCACTTCGAACAGCATCACCCGCACATCAAAATTATCCCTTATGAAGAAAACAGCACGGCAATCGTTGATTCCCTGCGCAGTGGGGACATCGATGCGGGATTTGTGCATTTCCCGGTAAATGGCATGTACTGCGTACCGGTGTATCGCGACAAATTTACCGTTGTAGTTCCTGAAAGCCATCCGCTGGCGGCCAATAGCACAATTTCAGTGGAACAACTGGTTGGAGAACCGCTCATTATCAGCAAAGGTCGCTATGAATTAAGCATCATGGCGCTATTTAAAGAGAAGGGAATTGAACCGGTCATTAAATACGAGTTTAACCATCCGGATACCGCGATGAGCTTTATTCGTCAGGGGCTGGGTATAGCGTTATTACCGGAATTAACACTGAAGGCGGTTGGTGGGAAAGTACGCTCAGTCGCGCTGGAACCGACGTTCTATCGACAGATATCCTTACTGGCAAAAGAGCCGCCGGTGGACGGCAGCCCTTTATTTCTCCTGCAGGCATGTATGGAAACGTTGACAGCAGACGGCCTTATCTAGCAGTTAAAACGTTTCATCCATTAAGGCCTGTGACCGGAGGTGCATCACAGGCCTTACGCCATCACTCTTTATTCAAGAATTTCACTGCTTTGTCGGGGAAGTCGGTGAACAGCCCGTCCACGCCCGCCTTGTTATAAAGAATGTCATACAGCTGGTTTACGTCAGTGGTGTAATCCGGCAGTTGATCGGCGCGAACGGTATAAGGATGCACAACCATCTTATTCTGATGTGCGTCCTGCACCATGCCAGTTAACGAGATATTGCCCTTCTTCGACTTCTCATCAATCAGCATGTGGTAGTCCGGCCCAATGCCGTCCGCATACTGCGCAACCTGCTTCATGGCACCCGGCTTAAACATCCAGTCGTAGTTGTAATTAACCCAACTACCGTCCGGCTTTTTCTCCTGAGTTTCATTCCAGTCGGTGTACGCAATCAACTGTACCAGATTGAGATCCATCCCCATCTTCGGTTCCAGTTCATTCTTAATGCGCTTTAACTCTGCAACATCAAAACATTGCAGATAGACCTTGTCGTTCTTGTCGGTATACCCGTACTTTTTCAGCACTTCCAGCGTCTTAGCCGCAATATCCTTCCCTTCCTGGTGATGGAACCACGGCGCTTTCATTTCCGGGTAAATACCGATGTTTTTACCGGTGGAATGATTTAATCCCTGAACAAACTCAATCTCTTCTTCGAACGTGTGCACGCGGAAATCAGATTTACCCATCGGGAAGCGCCCTGGGTAGGTCTGGACCTTTTTGCCATTTTCGATATCGAAGCCTTCGGTAAATTTCAGCGATTTAATTTCATCCAGCGTAAAGTCGATAGCGTAGTAACGCCCGTCTTTACGCGCCCGATCCGGGAAACGCTCGGCAACATCGGTGACGCGGTCAAGATAATGGTCATGCAGGACGACCAGATGGTCATCCTTGGTCATCACCAAATCCTGCTCCAGATAATCCGCACCCTGGGCATAGGCCATCGCTTTCGCTGGCAGCGTATGCTCCGGTAGATAACCGCTCGCACCACGGTGCGCAATCACGATTTTATCTGCGGCAACCGCCGCGCTGCTGACCACCATACCTGTGAGCATCAGCGCCACGCTGAGACTTTTCAATGTAGTTTTCATCTATTAGCCCCCGTTACGTTTCAGTTGCATCTCTTCGTGATGGCGTTTTTCGCCAATCATGACGACCACCAGCAGGATAACCGCCAGCACGCTACCGCCAATCATCACCATAAAGCCGCCGTCCCAACCGAAGAAGTCAACGGTGTAGCCAACAATGGCGCTCGCAGCCACAGAACCGCCGAGATAACCGAACAGACCGGTAAAGCCAGCTGCCGTACCCGCCGCTTTTTTCGGTGCCAGTTCCAGCGCGTGCAGACCAATCAACATTACCGGGCCGTAGATCAAGAAGCCGATGATGATCATACAAGCCATATCCACGTTCGGGTTGCCTGCCGGGTTCATCCAGTAAACGATGGTCGCAATAGTTACCAGCGTCATAAAGAACACGCCGGTCGCACCACGGTTACCACGGAAGACTTTATCCGACATCCAGCCGCACAGCAGCGTGCCCGGAATACCCGCATACTCATACAGGAAGTAGGCCCAGGATGATTTATCGAGTGCGAAATGCTTCACTTCTTTCAGGTAGGTCGGTGACCAGTCCAGGATGCCGTAGCGCAGCAGATAAACAAACACGTTGGCGATAGCGATGTACCACAACAGTTTGTTTGGCAGTACATACTGCATGAAGATCTGCTTCGCAGTCAGCTCTTCTTCCGCTTTCTCGTTGTAATCGTCCGGATAGTCGTTCTTATACTCTTCGATAGGCGGCAGGCCGCAGGACTGCGGCGTATCACGCATCATCGCAAAGGCGAACAGCGCAACCACAATCGCACCGAAAGCAGGCATATACAGCGCCGCTTTCCAGTCATTGAACCAGGCCATACCGAGCAGGAACAGCAGAGGAGGCAGACCGCCGCCCACGTTGTGCGCACAGTTCCAGACGGAAACAATACCGCCACGTTCTTTCTGCGACCACCAGTGCACCATGGTACGACCACACGGCGGCCACCCCATCCCCTGGAACCATCCGCAGAGGAACAGCAGCACAAACATTATCGCAATGCTCGATGTCGCCCACGGCACAAAGCCCATAAACAACATCACTGCGGCAGCCAGAATCAAACCTGCTGGCAGGAAAACGCGCGGATTCGAGCGATCCGAAACGGACCCCATGATGAATTTCGAAAATCCGTAAGCGATGGAGATACCGGACAACGCAAAACCCAGATCGCCGCGAGAGAAACCCTGCTCAACCAGATATGGCATCGCCAGGGCGAAGTTCTTACGTACCAGATAGTACGCGGCATAACCAAAGAAAATCCCCAGGAAAATCTGCCAACGCAATCGACGATATGTCGGATCGATCTCCGTAGCAGGCAAACGCGCCTTATGTGGCGCTGGTTTAAAAATACTCAACATAGTGTAGCCTCCGTGGCCGTCTTTCATTCGAAGTAAACACTGCAGTTCGTCATTACTACCCTACCGCTTCCAGTGTGGCCGCGATGTTAAGGAAAGATACCTAACAAAAATGTGAAACGCAGCACATATTGTTACAGATTTATGACAAATGTTCATAAAGGCGCACGGAATCACGTTTCATTTTCGAATAATGAGCGATTATGCGCGAAATCAAACAATCCATGTTTTTTATGTGGCTAAATGATAAAAAACGAACTGTGAGGAAAAACAATGAAAACTCGCGACTCGCAAACAAGTGACGTGATTATCATTGGTGGAGGAGCAACAGGTGCAGGGATCGCACGTGACTGTGCGCTGCGCGGGTTGCGCGTCATCTTAGTGGAACGCCACGATATCGCCACAGGTGCGACCGGGCGCAACCACGGTCTGCTGCACAGCGGTGCACGCTACGCCGTCACCGACGCTGAATCTGCCCGTGAGTGCATCAGCGAAAACCAAATTCTGAAACGTATCGCCCGTCATTGCGTTGAGCCAACGGACGGTCTGTTTATTACTCTGCCGGAGGATGAGCTGTCCTTCCAGGCCACCTTTATTCGCGCATGTGAAGAGGCAGGGATTCGCGCAGAAGCGATTGACCCTCAGCAGGCACGTATTATCGAACCTTCTGTGAATCCACAGCTGATTGGTGCAGTAAAAGTACCAGACGGCACGGTCGATCCTTTCCGCTTAACAGCAGCTAACATGCTGGATGCGCGTGAGAATGGCGCGGTTATCTTAACGGCGCATGAAGTGACGGGACTGATCCGCAAAGGCGCAACGGTTTGCGGCGTTAACGTGCGCAATCATCTGACAGGCGAAATGCAGTCCCTGCATGCACCGGTTGTCGTCAACGCCGCTGGGATCTGGGGTCAACGCATTGCGGAATATGCCGATCTGAGCATCCGTATGTTCCCGGCCAAAGGTTCGTTGCTGATTATGGATCATCGCATTAACCAGCATGTCATTAACCGCTGCCGTAAGCCTTCTGACGCCGATATTCTGGTGCCTGGCGATACCATTTCACTGATCGGTACCACCTCACAGCACATTGATTACGACGATATCGACAGCAACCGCGTCACCGCAGAAGAGGTCGATATTCTGCTGCGTGAAGGCGAGAAGCTGGCGCCGATTATGGCGAAAACGCGCATTTTACGCGCCTACTCCGGCGTACGCCCGCTGGTGGCCAGCGACGACGACCCAAGCGGTCGTAACGTCAGCCGTGGGATTGTACTGTTCGATCACGCTGAACGTGACGGACTGGAAGGGTTTATCACCATTACCGGCGGCAAACTGATGACCTACCGCCTGATGGCGGAATGGGCCACCGATGCCGTTTGCCGTAAGCTGGGCAATACCCAGCCTTGCACAACGGCAGACACCGCGCTGCCTGGCTCACAGGAATCTACCGAGCATACGCTTAAACGCGTGATCTCATTGCCCGCGCCACTACGCGGCTCGGCGGTCTACCGTCACGGCGATCGCACCCCTGCGTGGCTTAGCGAAGGCCGTCAGCACCGCAGCCTGGTCTGCGAATGCGAAGCAGTCACCGCAGGCGAAGTGCAATACGCCGTCGAGAATTTAACCGTCAACAGCCTGCTCGATTTGCGTCGTCGTACCCGTGTTGGAATGGGGACCTGCCAGGGCGAATTGTGTGCCTGCCGCGCCGCAGGTTTGCTGCAACGTTTTAATGTCACTACCGCAGCGCAGTCCATTACCCAGCTTTCCGATTTCCTCAACGAACGCTGGAAAGGCGTGCAGCCTATCGCCTGGGGAGATGCGCTGCGCGAAAGCGAATTCACGCGCTGGGTTTATCAAGGGTTGTGTGGTCTGGAAAAGGAGCACCAGGATGAAATTTGATACCGTCATTATCGGCGGCGGCCTCGCCGGACTGCTATGTGGCCTGCAACTGCAAAAAAGCGGACTGCGCTGCACGATTGTTACCCGCGGCCAAAGCGCCCTGCATTTTTCCTCCGGCTCACTGGATTTGCTCAGCAGCTTACCCGATGGTCAACCGGTGACGGATATAGAAGCGGGTTTGAATGCGCTGCGCACTCAGGCACCCGCACATCCGTATAGCACCATCGGAACGCAGAACGTTCTGGAACTGGCCCAGCAGGCGCAAAATTTGCTGGAAGAATGCGGAACACATTTGCAGGGCAAAGTGCATCAGGCGCATCAACGTGTTACCCCGCTGGGCACCCTGCGCTCAACCTGGTTAAGTTCCCCGGAAGTGCCGGTCTGGCCTCTGTCCGCACAGCGTATCTGCGTTGTAGGGATTAGCGGGTTACTGGATTTTCAGGCGCATCTCGCCGCGGCGTCATTACGCCAACGCAATCTCAGCGTCGAGACAGCAGAAATCGAGCTACCGGAGCTGGATGTCCTGCGTGATAACCCAACCGAGTTTCGCGCCGTTAATATTGCGCGCCTGCTGGATAACGAAGATAAATGGTCGCTGCTCTATGACGCATTGCTGCCAATGGCAAAAACCTGCGACATGATAATCATGCCGGCATGCTTTGGTCTGGCAGATGAGCGGCTCTGGCAGTGGCTTAACGAGCGCCTCCCCTGCTCTCTGACACTGTTACCGACCCTACCACCTTCGGTACTGGGCATGCGTTTGCACAACAAATTGCAGCGCCAGTTTGTGCGCCAGGGCGGTGTGTGGATGCCGGGTGATGAAGTGAAAAAAATCACCTGTCAGGATGGCGTGGTCAGCGAAATCTGGACCCGAAATCATGCCGATATCCCCTTGCGGCCACGTTTCGCCGTGCTCGCCAGCGGCAGTTTCTTCAGCAGCGGGCTGGTCGCCACGCGTGAGGCAATCTACGAACCAATCCTGGGACTGGATGTACAGCAAACAGCTACCCGCGCCGAGTGGTATCAGCGTGATGTTTTCGATCCACAACCGTGGCAACAGTTTGGCGTGACTACCGATTCCGCATTACGCCCATCACTGGCGGGAAAAACGATAGAAAACATGTATGCCATTGGTTCCGTCCTCGGCGGATTCGACCCTATCGCCCAGGGTTGCGGAGGCGGCGTGTGCGCAGTTAGCGCCTTACATGCCGCGCATCATATTGCGAAACGTGCAGGAGGACAGCAATGAGCGACACACGTTTTGAAAGTTGTATCAAATGTACGGTGTGCACCACCGCCTGCCCGGTAAGCCGCGTCAATCCGAGCTACCCGGGTCCTAAGCAGGCCGGCCCGGACGGTGAACGTCTGCGCCTGAAAGATGGCGCGCTATATGACGACGCGCTGAAATACTGCATCAACTGTAAACGCTGCGAAGTGGCCTGTCCGTCAGACGTGAAAATCGGCGATATTATCCAGCGCGCGCGCGCCAAATACGACACGACGCGCCCATCGTTGCGTAACTTTGTCTTAAGCCATACCGATTTAATGGGTAGCGTATCCACCCCCTTCGCCCCAATAGTGAATACCGCCACCTCTTTAAAACCGGTGCGTCAACTGCTGGATTACGCGCTAAAAATCGATCATCGCCGTACGCTGCCGAAGTACTCCTTTGGCACCTTCCGCCGCTGGTATCGCAGCGTTGCCGCACAGCAGGCGCAGTATCAGGATCAGGTCGCCTTTTTCCACGGCTGTTTTGTGAATTACAACCATCCCCAGCTCGGCAAAGACCTGATCAAGGTGTTGAATGCGATGGGTACTGGCGTGCAACTGCTGAGTAAAGAGAAATGCTGCGGCGTGCCGCTGATTGCCAACGGTTTTACCGATAAAGCGCGTAAGCAGGCAGTAAGCAACGTGGCCTCACTCAGAGAGGCGATTGATGGCAAAGGCATTCCGGTGATCGCCACCTCATCAACCTGTACCTTTGCGCTACGTGATGAATATCCGGAAGTGCTGGATGTCGACAACTCAGGCCTGCGTGAACACATTGAACTGGCAACCCGCTGGCTATGGCGCAAGCTGGATGAAGGTAAAACGCTGCCGCTGAAAACGCTGCCGCTGAAGGTGGTCTATCACACGCCATGTCACATGGAGAAAATGGGCTGGACGCTCTATACGCTGGAGCTACTGCGACAAATTCCAGGGCTGGAGCTGACGGTGCTGGATTCTCAGTGTTGCGGGATTGCCGGGACTTACGGCTTTAAAAAGGAAAACTATCCGACGTCACAGTCTATTGGCGCACCGTTATTCCGCCAAATTGAAGAAAGCGGCGCTGATATCGTCGTCACCGACTGCGAAACCTGTAAATGGCAGATTGAGATGTCTACAAGCAAAAGCTGCGAACATCCTATCACCCTGCTTGCCAAAGCGTTGGGTTAACTCTGTTGCCCGGTAGCATTTGCTACCGGGCATTTTTGCGTAGTCCGTTCCGCTTAATTGAATACGTTGCAGTCGGACGTATTTATCTCTGATTCACCCACGCAAAGAACACATTTCCCGCATGCAGCGCATATTAAAAGTGGATACCGTCACGCCATCTTCTCTTTCTGGTGACGGACTACCATGGCTAAATCCACTACATCTATACCGCATGATGCCGTTTTTAAAAAGATAATGTCTTACCCTGAGATGGCTCGGGATTTTCTGGATATACACCTTCCCATCGCATTACGTGAGATATGTGATTTACAAACGCTGAAGCTGGAGTCCACCAGTTTTATCGAGCAGGATCTCCGCGCATACTACTCCGACGTAGTGTGGTCACTAAAAACCCGCGAAGGTCAGGGCTATATTTATTGTGTTATTGAACATCAGAGTACCGCGGTACCGCATATGGCATTTCGCCTGATGCGTTATGCCACCGCGGCGATGCAGCATCATCTTGATGCCGGGAATAAAACGCTGCCGCTGGTGATCCCCATGTTGTTTTATCACGGTCAACAAAGTCCCTATCCCTGGTCGCTCAACTGGCTGGATGAATTTGAAAATCCGCAACTGGCACGACAACTGTATTCAGAGGCTTTTCCGCTGGTCGACATTACCGTAATACCTGACGATGAAATCGCGCAGCATCGCGGGGTTGCGCTGCTTGAGTTGATGCAAAAACATATCCGCGATCGTGATTTAATGGGGTTAGTGGACCGCCTGGTCTCGCTATTAATTACAAGCACTGCTAATGACAGCCAGCTACAAACGCTATTTAATTACCTGATACGGTACGGCGACGTTTCTCGCGTCAGTGAGTTTATCCGCGAAGTTGCCGAACGATCCCCCCATCACAAGGAGAAGCTGATGACAATTGCAGAGAGGCTCAGGCAGGAAGGCCACCAAAATGGACTGCAAGAAGGGATACAGCAAGGGTTAGAACAAGGGGTGCAAAAAGGTACGCAAGAAGAAGCCTTACGTATCGCTCACATAATGCTGGAACAAGGTATTGATCGTGATTTAGTTCAGTTAATTACCGGGCTATTGCCTGGCGATACCACCGCATGAGCCAGATTGGGAAGGCATTTAGCCTTCCCAATCTGTGATTAAATCGTCAACGACTCAACCACTTCGATCCAGCCGTGTTCGCTAGCGATTTCCAGATTGTTAAGCCAGCGGCGCAGCATATTTAGCGCCATCATCGCGCACACTTCCTGACGAATCGCCAGACTGTAGCGATTTGCATTCAGCCGTACGCGCAAGGCGTGTGTCCCATCAGCCGTGGCCAGCGCAAAGTTAATATGTTCGTTTTCGAAAGCCGATATCGCGAGTGCTAATCCAGCATAATGCTTGCTGCGTCGCTCGGTTATCCAATGCGCCGTTTGCGCCAGCGTTTCTTCCTGGGGCGGAACCACTTCACTCGCCAATAACGGAGCATTCGCACGAGAAAGCTGCAATGCCACCAGACCACCGGTGAATTGTTCGCTCAGCGTCAGGCTGAATTGCCGTTCTTGCAACGTGCGGGCGATTTGCGCGGGTAAGCCTTCCGTACCTTCAAAAATCATATTCTGCCCGGCAACCCGCTTAACTTCTGGCCACAGCGCCAGCATCGCTTCCCGTTGGGAATCCGGCCCGGTCAGCTTCAGCTCAATAATCGGCATTGAGGAGCGGTAGCCCATTGTCACTCCCGGTGGCAACGGGAGCGGATCCAGGCTCTGCGCCAGGTCGCTTTCAGAACGGCCAAAGGTGGTTAATCGCAGGCATAACGGGGGCTGAGCCAAAGAGAAACGCTCACGCAAACGAGGCAGGATCTCATGCTCCACCATGACTTTGAATTCTGACGGTACACCCGGTGTAAAGAACATCAGGCAGCGGTTAAGCTTCAGGGCGAACCCACACGCGGTACCCACCGGATTATTGATAAACTCAGCGCTGGCCGGAAGTTCAGCCTGTTTGCGGTTGCTCGGCGCCATCACGCGGCCACGATCGCGGAAATATCGCTCCATCTCGGCCAGCCATGCTTCATGCAGCACCAGCCCTTCGCCTTTTGCCGTTGCCGCTGCCAGCGCGCTCAAATCATCGCTGGTAGGTCCTAGACCGCCATTAACGATCAGTACATCGGCGTGCTCGCTACGCTCACGCAAAACGGCGACCAAATCGTTAAGATTGTCACCTACCGTGTTGCGGCGTGTTAGCGGTAAACCCTGATTAAAGAAAAAATCGGCCAGCCAGGCGGCATTGGTGTCGACGATTTGTCCGTGCAACACTTCATCCCCTGTGGATAGCATCTCCACGTTTAACATCGTGTTCTCCTGCTTTTATGATGAAAACACTATAACGCATGGAGGGGGGAAGGCGCGACTGAACGCCGCGCCAGAAATGTTAGAAGCTAGCGTTAACCCCAACGTACGGGCCATCAGCAATCGCGTTATCACGGTTGCCGTCTTTGCCTGCCAGGTTCAGGTAACGATAACCGGCTTCGATGCTCAGCGGACGCATAATGGTCAGACGCGCACCGGCATTCGCTTCTTCATAGCTGTCGATACCGCTGGAAAGTGAATCAGGAGAGTAATAATACTCACCAAACAGACGGAAGCTATCGCCAATTGGCCATTGTAAACCACCACCGACAGCAGCAGCATAGCCTTCATCGCCATCGTTTGGATTAGTATAAACACCTTTACCACCAACGGTCGCCATCAGCGGCCCCAGTGGGATATTCAAACCTAAACCCAGCCCGGCAACATCACCGTCGTCATCGTTATGCATCCAGTTACCGCTGACGGCCAGACCAGTACTCTCAGTGCCCATACCGAATCCCAGGTTGGTGTAGTCTTCGCCAGCCTGGCCGCTGATGCTAATCGCGCTCGCCGACGCGGAAACAAACAGCATTCCGGCAAAACCCAACATTAAACTTTTTTTCATTTTCTATCCTTTCCAGCAAGAATCAAAACATAGCCCCAAAACCGATGAATTGTACTGTCAGATGGCGAGGAATCAATGAGCTAAAAAAGCGATGCAATGACATATTGTAACTAAATACTACTCACAAGATTTATTTAAGGTTAAATTCTTGTGCCAATTACACCGTTGGACGTCCCAGAACGTCATTTTCAACAAACATCCTGTTTTCCCTGCCAAAGCGCTCTTGATCACCGATGAAACATTTTTTCTGCCGCCAGCAAAAGGTAAGATGCGTGCATGACGGAATTTTCTCTACCTCCCCAACAAGGACTCGACTGATGCGCCAAAGAACGATTGTTTGCCCATTAATTCAAAACGATGGCTGTTATTTACTCTGCAAAATGGCTGATGACCGCGGTGTGTTTCCCGGTCAGTGGGCGCTTTCTGGCGGCGGTGTTGAACCGGGTGAACGTATTGAAGAAGCTCTGCGCCGTGAAGTGAGGGAAGAGCTGGGCGAGCAACTGGTGTTATCAGAAATTACCCCCTGGACCTTCAGTGATGATATTCGCACTAAAACCTATGCTGATGGCAGTCAGGAAGAGATTTACATGATTTATCTTATCTTCGATTGTGTCGCGGCGAATCGTGAAGTGAAGATTAACGAAGAGTTCCAGGCATTCGCCTGGGTTAAACCGGAAGATCTCAGTGCCTACGATTTAAATATCGCCACGCGTAAAACGTTAACCTTAAAAGGGTTACTGTAGGTTATCATTTTAATAACGGCATATAATTAACATTCTGAATAGCGGCATTGCACTCTTCAACTTATAGCAAACAGCAATGTCGCAAAAACCTAAAAAAACACTTAATTTCATTAAGATAAACAAAAAAACACCTCTATTTAGCTATCGTTCCCAAACCTTAAACTCTTAAGGATAAATTAACCTTCAGTCATTAACCTTTGTAGCCTGATGAAATAATTAACGACGCCCCTGTTTATCACTAAAAATAAAACTTCGGTGGCGTTAAATGGCTTGAAGGAATAATGATGTCTGACTTTTTGCCTTTCTCTCGCCCGGCCATGGGCGCTGAAGAACTTGCCGCAGTGAAGGCGGTTCTGGACTCTGGATGGATAACCACCGGCCCGAAAAATCAACAGTTGGAAGAGGCTTTTTGCCAGCTCACGGGGAATAAGCATGCCGTCGCCGTTTGCTCCGCCACTGCAGGAATGCACATTACGCTGATGGCGCTGGGCATTGGTGCAGGCGACGAGGTCATTACGCCGTCGATGACGTGGGTTTCTACCCTCAACATGATTGTTTTGCTGGGGGCGACGCCAGTGATGATCGATGTCGACCGCGATACGCTTATGGTGACACCTGAGCAAATTGAAGCTGCTATTACCCCACGAACCAAAGCCATTGTTCCAGTACATTATGCTGGCGCCCCCGCCGACCTCGACGCAATTTATGCCATTGGCGAGCGTTATGGAATCCCGGTAATAGAAGACGCAGCCCATGCCGTAGGGACATTGTATAAGGGCCGTCATGTCGGTGCTCGCGGCACGGCAATCTTCTCGTTTCACGCTATTAAAAATATCACCTGTGCGGAAGGTGGACTGATCGTTACCGACGACAGCCAGCTCGCTCAGCGGCTTCGCAGCCTGAAGTTTCACGGTCTGGGCGTTGATGCTTTTGATCGACAAACCTACGGCCGTGCACCACAAGCCGAAGTGCTTGCACCTGGATACAAATACAACCTGACGGATATTAACGCCGCTATTGCGCTGGTACAGCTCAATAAGCTGGAGCAACTGAACTCACGCCGGGCGCAAATTGCCCAGCACTATCAAAAAGCGCTGGCTGATACGTCATTTCAACCGCTGGGCCTACCGCAGTGGTCGCACGTTCATGCCTGGCATCTGTTCATCATTCGCGTTGACGAAGCGCGCTGTGGCCTGAGCAGAGATGCGCTGATGGAAGCGCTAAAGGCCAAAGATATCGGCACCGGCCTGCATTTTCGTGCAGCCCATACGCAAAAATATTATCGCGAACGCTTCACTACCCTTTCGCTCCCAAATACAGAATGGAATAGCGCACGCATCTGTTCGCTGCCGTTATTCCCCGACATGACCGACGATGACACTCAGCGGGTCATTACGGCGCTTCGCGAGATAGCAGGACAATGAGCATGTTTGAAGCCACACCGATTAAAAAAGTCTCGGTTGTTATTCCCGTTTTTAATGAACAGGAAAGCCTGCCAGAGTTAATCAGACGCACCAGCGACGCCTGCGAGAAATTGGGCAAAGACTATGAAATTCTGCTAATCGACGACGGCAGCAGCGACCGTTCCGCTCAGTTGATGATGGACGCCTCTCAGGCACCGAACAGCCATATTGTCTCTATTTTACTGAATCGTAATTACGGACAGCACTCGGCGATTATGGCCGGTTTCAGCCATGTCACCGGAGACTTGATCATCACGCTGGATGCTGATTTGCAAAACCCGCCGGAGGAGATCCCACGGTTGGTCGCCACTGCAGATGAGGGTTTCGATGTGGTAGGCACGGTACGCCAGAACCGTCAGGATAGCGTATTTCGTAAGACCGCCTCACGAATGATCAACCATCTGATCCAACGAACCACCGGTAAAGCAATGGGCGACTACGGCTGCATGCTACGCGCCTATCGCCGTCACATCGTCGATGCCATGCTGCATTGCCAGGAGCGCAGCACCTTTATCCCTATTCTGGCCAACATTTTTGCCCGTCGCGCCACGGAGATCCCGGTACATCATGCAGAGCGTGAATTTGGTGACTCCAAATACAGCTTCATGCGTCTGATCAACCTGATGTATGACCTGGTGACTTGCCTTACCACAACACCGCTTCGCATGTTGAGCCTGCTGGGCAGCGTGATCGCTGCCACGGGCTTTACCTTATCAGTCCTGCTTGTTGTTCTGCGCCTGACGCTCGGCCCACAGTGGGCAGCAGAAGGGGTATTCATGCTGTTTGCCGTCCTGTTTACCTTTATCGGCGCACAGTTTATTGGCATGGGTTTACTCGGCGAATATATCGGTCGCATCTATAACGATGTCCGCGCCCGCCCCCGCTATTTTGTTCAACACGTTATCCGCCCACAAACTACGCAGTCAACCGAGGAAAACCGCGCATGAAAGCCGTCGTATTTGCCTATCACGATATGGGATGTCAGGGTATCCAGGCCTTGATGGATGCAGGTTATGAAATCGCTGCCATTTTTACGCACACCGACAACCCGGGTGAAAAAGCGTTTTTTGGATCTGTTTCCCGCCTCGCGGCCAGCGCCGGTATTCCGGTTTACGCCCCAGACGAGGTTAATCATCCCCTGTGGATTGAGCGCATTAGCCAACTGGCACCCGATGTTATCTTCTCGTTCTACTATCGCCATTTACTGAGTGATGAGATCCTCAGTCTTGCCCCTAAGGGTGCATTTAATCTGCACGGCTCGCTGCTGCCGAAATACCGTGGTCGCGCGCCATTGAACTGGGTATTGGTCAATGGTGAAACCGAAACCGGCGTCACGCTTCACCGCATGGTCAAACGCGCGGATGCTGGTGCCATAGTTGCCCAGAAGCGTGTCGCTATTTCACCGGATGATGTGGCGTTAACGCTGCACCATAAGCTGTGCCAGGCTGCGCGTCACCTGCTGGAAGAGGCGCTGCCCGCGATTAAAACGGGAGATTATGCAGAACTCTCCCAACAGGAAGCAGAGGCGACCTGTTTTGGTCGCCGCACACCGGAAGATAGCTTCCTCGACTGGAACAAGCCTACTGCGGAATTACATAACCAGGTCCGTGCCGTCAGCGATCCATGGCCGGGTGCATTTAGCTATGTCGGCACGCAAAAGTTCACCGTCTGGTCATCGCGCGTTTGCACAAACGACATTGCGGCCCAGCCGGGCACCGTCATCTCCGTGTCTCCTTTACTGATCGCCTGTGTCGATGGCGCACTGGAGATTATTACCGGACAAGCTGGCGATGGTATTGCAATGCAGGGTTCACAACTGGCGCAAGTTCTGGGTCTGGTGCCAGGTTCTCGCCTGAACAGCCAGTCAGTGACCACCAGCAAACGCCGTACTCGCGTACTGATCCTCGGCGTTAACGGCTTCATTGGTAACCATCTGACCGAGCGCCTGCTGCAAGAAGATAATTACGAAGTGTATGGACTCGATATTGGCAGCGACGCCATTGGGCGTTTCCTGCAACATCCGCGATTCCATTTCGTCGAAGGTGATATCAGCATTCACTCCGAATGGATTGAATATCATGTGAAAAAATGCGACGTTGTGCTGCCGCTGGTGGCGATCGCAACGCCTATCGAATATACCCGTAACCCGCTGCGCGTATTTGAGCTCGATTTTGAAGAGAACCTGAAAATCATTCGTTACTGCGTGAAATACCGCAAGCGCATCATTTTCCCGTCAACCTCCGAAGTCTACGGCATGTGTACCGACAAAGTCTTTGATGAAGACAGTTCGAATCTGATCGTCGGTCCGGTCAATAAACCACGCTGGATCTACTCCGTATCCAAGCAGTTGCTGGACCGTGTTATCTGGGCATACGGCGAAAAAGAGGGATTGCGCTTCACCCTGTTCCGCCCGTTTAACTGGATGGGACCGCGTCTGGACAGCCTTAACGCCGCGCGTATCGGCAGCTCACGCGCCATTACACAGCTGATCCTCAACCTCGTGGAAGGTTCACCGATTAAGCTGATTGAAGGCGGTAAGCAAAAACGCTGCTTTACCGACATTCGCGATGGTATCGAAGCTCTGTACCGCATCATTGAAAACGAAGGCGGCCGCTGTGACGGTGAGATTATCAACATCGGTAATCCACAGAACGAAGCAAGTATTCAGGAACTGGCAGAAATGCTGCTTTCCTGCTTTGAAAAACATCCGTTGCGTAACCACTTCCCGCCGTTTGCCGGTTTCCGTGACGTCGAAAGCAGCACCTACTACGGTAAAGGTTATCAAGACGTTGAGCATCGTAAGCCTAACATTCGCAATGCAAAACGCTGCCTGAACTGGGAACCGACCATTGAGATGCAGGAAACGGTAGAAGAGACGCTGGACTTCTTCTTACGCAGTGTGGATATCACGGAACACACATCATGACCAAAGTAGGCTTGCGCATTGATGTCGATACATTCAGGGGGACGCGCGAAGGCGTGCCCCGCCTGCTGGAGACATTAAACCGACATAACGTTCGGGCAAGTTTTTTCTTTAGCGTTGGGCCTGACAACATGGGACGCCATCTCTGGCGTCTGGTGAAGCCGCAATTTCTGTGGAAAATGCTGCGTTCAAACGCAGCATCACTCTACGGATGGGATATTTTATTGGCGGGAACCGCATGGCCGGGAAAAGAGATTGGCCAGGCCAACGCGGCAATCATTGCACAAACCGCCCAGATTCATGAAACCGGTTTGCATGCCTGGGATCATCACGCCTGGCAGGCGCGAAGCGGAAACTGGAATGACAAACAGCTGATTGATGATATTTCGCAAGGTATCACCACACTTGAAGCCATCATCGGTCAGCCAGTCACCTGCTCTGCCGTTGCCGGATGGCGTGCCGACAACCGTGTCGTCCATGCCAAAGAAGCATTCCATCTGCGCTATAACAGTGACTGTCGGGGAACGTCGTTATTTCGTCCGGTGCTGGAATCCGGGAAAACGGGGACGCCACAAATTCCCGTCACCCTACCAACATGGGATGAAGTGGTTGGTCAGGAGGTCCAGGCGGTGGACTTCAACTCCTATATTCTCTCCCACATCCAGATGAGCAGAGGAACACCGGTGTACACCATTCATGCGGAAGTTGAAGGCATCGCCTTTCATCATAACTTTGACGAGCTGCTTACTCGCGCCGCGGACATGGGGATGACATTCTGCTCGCTTGGCGAGCTGTTACCTGACGACATCAGTACGCTGCCGTTAGGACAGATAGTACGTGGAAAAATACCCGGCAGAGAGGGATGGCTCGGCTGCCAACAACCGGTGAGTGTGACACCATGAAACCTGCTGCCCGCTACACTCTGGCATTTATCGCTTTAATCGCACTGTATTTTATTTTACCTATCAACAGCCGTATGCTCTGGCAGCCTGATGAAACGCGCTATGCTGAAATCAGCCGGGAAATGCTCAACTCTGGTGACTGGATCGTTCCACGCTTTTTAGGGCTGCGTTATTTTGAAAAACCAATTGCCGGATACTGGTTGAACAGCATCGGACAATGGCTGTTTGGCGCAAACAATTTTGGTGTCAGAGCGGGGGCTATTTTTGCCACTTTGTTGACCGCATTACTGGTAGCCTGGCTTGCCATGCGACTGTGGCATGATAAGCGTACCGCCGTACTCTCCTCCGCTATCTTTTTAACGTTTTTTTCGGTTTACAGCATCGGCACCTACGCGGTACTTGATCCCATCATAGCGCTTTGGCTGATGGCGGGCATGTGCTGTTTTTGGGAAGGCATGCAGGCCACCACCAGAACACGCAAAATCATCGCTTTTTTGTTGCTTGGGCTGACCTGCGGTATGGGTGTAATGACCAAAGGTTTTCTGGCACTCGCCGTCCCTGTGCTTAGCGTATTACCATGGGTTTTTGCCCAAAAGCGTTGGAAAGACCTCATTCTCTACGGTCTGCTGGCGGTGATCGGCTGCATCGCGATCGTACTACCGTGGGGTATAGCGATTGCACAACGCGAGCCGGATTTCTGGCATTACTTCTTCTGGGTTGAACATATTCAGCGCTTTGCGCAGGATGATGCCCAGCATAAGGCTCCTATCTGGTACTACATCCCGATATTTGTGGCAGGCACATTACCGTGGCTCGGTCTGCTTCCCGGCGCGCTGCGTACGGGCTGGCGTGAGCGGGATGTTCCGCGCAGTGCTCTGTACCTGTTAAGCTGGATTATTATGCCAATTCTGTTTTTCAGCATCGCGAAAGGAAAACTGCCGACCTATATTCTTTCCTGCTTCGCGCCGCTGGCGATATTAACGGCGCGCTTCGGCCTGCAGGCTGCGGAAAAAGACTCAGCATCCCTGCGCATCAATGGCTGGATCAACGTGCTATTTGGTGTCGTCGGCATCGTCGCTACGTTTATTGTTTCCACGCTGGGACCATTGAAGACGCCGGTCTGGTCGCATATCGAAACGTATAAGGTTTTTTGTGCCTGGGGCATCTTTATCATCTGGACGATTTTTGGCTGGTATACGCTAAATAACCGCGAGAAGAACTGGAAATTCGCAGCACTATGCCCATTAGGGCTGGCGCTGTTATTTGGCTTCTCCATTCCTGACCGGGTGATGGAATCTAAACAGCCGCAGTTTTTTGTCGAGATGACCAAAGAATCGCTGGAGCCGAGCCGTTATATTCTCACCGACAGCGTTGGCGTCGCTGCGGGACTGGCCTGGAGCCTGAAGCGCGACGACATCATGATGTACGGACAAACGGGCGAGTTAAAATACGGCCTCAACTACCCGGATGCTCAAGGCCGCTTTGTCAGTCGGGAGAATTTTGCCGACTGGTTAGCGCAACATCGACAGCAAGGAAACATTACGCTCGTGCTCTCGATTGATAAGAATGAAGATATTAATCAGCTTGCCATCCCTCCCGCTGACTACATTGATAATCAGGGGCGTCTGGTCCTGATTCAGTATCGGCCCAAATGATCTGGATAGCCTTAGTCCTCGCCAGCCTGCTCAGCGTCTGCGGCCAGCTATGCCAGAAGCAGGCGACCCGACCGGTGTCTGTTCGTGCACGAAAACGCTACATTACGCAATGGATTGGGCTTGCTCTGGCAAGCCTCGGTCTGGCCATGCTGCTATGGCTGGCGGTTTTACAAAACATTCCTGTCGGTATTGCCTATCCCATGCTGAGCCTTAACTTTGTCTGGGTTACTCTCGCGGCATGGAAAATCTGGCGCGAACCCGTCACAACCCGCCACTGGCTGGGCGTTGGGCTAATCATTACCGGCATATTTATTCTTGGGAGCGCAGTGTAATGGGCATATTTTGGGGATTATGTAGCGTTATTATCACCTCTGCTGCCCAGTTGAGCCTTGGCTTTGCGATGGATAATCTGCCGCCAATGCTGCAGCCGCTGGCGTTCATCTCCGCCGTATTCTCTGTCAGTATTGGTGCGTTTGCTTTATATGCCGGGCTGGCAGGGTATTTGCTGTCGGTTATTTGCTGGCATAAAGCCCTACACCAACTCGCGCTGAGCAAAGCCTATGCCCTACTCAGCCTGAGCTATGTGCTGGTGTGGGTTGCCTCAATGATCCTGCCCGGCTGGCAGGGAACATTTTCAGTGAAAGCGCTGGCAGGGGTACTGTGCATCATGGCAGGGTTAATGACGATTTTTCTGCCTTCACGCAAACACCTGTCCTGAGATTATTTATCTTTAGACAGTTGTAACAGACGTTCCCATTCATCACAAATGTACTGTCTGGCATCAATGATCTTAATCACCCGAGATGTATCGCGGTTAATACAATACTGAGCATCCTTCAGCGGCGAAAGAAGATCGCCGGGCTTAATCCGCTCAGATGATTGCGCCTGGGCAAGCATCTTGAGCGAACCACCGCTATCGCAAAGTACGATATAGAGTCTCCCTGCTTTTTTGTGACAGCAGGTCTTCTTCACATGCCATTCCATAGCGCACCTATTGTTAATAAATTTCACAATAGGTTACACATTAGCTCATAAACAAAAGGACAATAGCTGCGGAATGACAGAAATGAGAAATGTAATTAATGTTTTCTTAATGCTAACGATGAAGCGCTTACCCAATCCGACAACGCACGACGCGAGATTTTAATCCCTCCGGCTTTGAGTTCGGGCGGCAATGTCAGCCAACATACCGGTTGTTGAAAGCGGGCCAGCTTATCGTTTACCCACTCAGCCAGATTAGTTTCTCCAGCATTAGCGTCATACTCAATGACCGCCACCGGGCGATGGCCAAACTCTTTGTCTTCAATTGGTATAATAAAGGCCTGCAGAACATGCGGATGCGCTGCAATCACGCGTTCCACTTCTTCCGGCTGTATACCTTCCCCGCCGCTAAAAAACAGATTATCCATACGACCGACAATCGTTAACTTGCCGTCCTTTAGCACGCCGCGATCGCGGGTTGCAAACCAGCCTTCCGCGTTCACTAAAGGAATAAGCTGTCCGTTACGCCAGTAACCTTGCGCCATGCTGGCAGCCCGTAACCAGACTTCATCATCAACGATTCTGACTTCTCTGCCTACCAGAGGGGAACCCACATCTGCCAGACCATCCGCCTCTTTCGCACAGACCGTAGAAGCGAATTCCGTCAGTCCATAACCGCACCAGCAGCGAATCCCCTGCTCGTGCGCCTGCTCCGTCAACTCAACAGGAATAGCCGCGCCGCCCAGCAGCACCGCTTTGAGCGTGACCGGCGTTTTATTGACCAACAAGCGCCACAACTGTGTAGGGACCAACGAGGCATGGGTGCAGCCGACCAGCATTTGCTCCAGCGGCTGCTTGTCGCGCACGGTCATTCGCGCCCCGGCAAACAACCAGCGCCACAAAATCCCCTGGCCGGAAACATGAAACAGCGGCAGCGAGAGCAGCCAGTCATCCTCAGCACCAAACGGCATTAATGACAGTACGCCCTGCGCGCTTGCCAGATGCGCCTGACAGGTATGAACAGCCGCTTTTGGCAATCCGGTAGAACCTGAAGTTAACGTCATCGTGCTCAAACGTTCAGGCAACCACGCGGCGGCGCGATCGCCTGGTAACGACCGCATCTGCAACGGGCTGAGTTCCGGAAGTGCGATAGCGGCCTCCAGATCCAGCGCAAAACGTAGCGTTAAGTCCGGGATCAGCGCATCAAGCAGCGGCTGAGGCAACTGTGGGTTCACAGGTAAAACCCGCGCCCCACATTGCAGCAGCGCGAGCCAGGCCAGCAAAGCGCGCGGATGATTCCAGGCGCGAAGCAGAACACCATCGCCCTCTTCCACGCCCTGAGCGGCAAAACCGCAGGCCAGATGATCTACACGTGTGCAGAGATCGCTCCAGCTTAATACCTCATCGTTGAGGCGTAAGGCTGGCGCCTTCGCACGAACCTGTCGCCAGTGACGCCACGGCCAGTCACTGAACTGCACCAGGCCCGATAAGCTCACGCTATCGGGCATTTCCTGCTGGGTCATAGCAGACGTTCCAGCGCATCAACGTCGATACACGGCAACGTGCTACCCGGCCAGGTGCGAACCTGCTGGCACTGCATCAGACTCAGGGTATCCAGACCCGGAATGGTCTGCGGCGTTAACCAGGCGGCAATTCTCGCCAACTGGGTTAAGCCCAGACTCGACTCAATTGACGAACTAATAACGGCAGTAAGACCAAACGCATGCGCCGCAGCCACCTGTTCACGGACTTTATCGAGACTGCCAGTCAGCGTAGGTTTGATAACCACGGCCTTGACGCCCTCTTCGGCTTCGAAGGTGAAATCCGCTTCACGCAGACTTTCATCCCAGGCGATGGCAATGCCGGTTTCACGCGCGAAGGCACGAGAATCATCGCGGGTTTTGCACGGCTCTTCGAGAAAGGCAATGCGTTCGCGATATTCCGGATTAACGTATTTCGCGAACTGCTGAGCTTTCAACGGCGTCCAGGCCCGGTTGGCGTCAAGTCGCAAATGCAGCTCCGGGATCGCCTCAAGCAGCAGATTGGCTACCATGCCGTCGCGGACCGCTTCATACAGACCGACCTTGATCTTCGCCACTTTTTCGCCCGGCATATCCGCCAGTTGTAGCACCAGATCGTCAGGATCGCCGGTACACAGCGGCGCAGCACGATAGTCCGCGTCCTGCGGCAATACGCCAGCCAGTTCGGCCAGCGCACAGCTTACGCCAAAGGCGACCGAAGGCAGTTGCGGTAAGGAGTCATCCCCTTGCAACCAGCCTTTCACCCAGGCCAGCAGCTCGGTTTGCGCCTCTTCCCAGCTTTCCTGACTAAAGCCCGGCAGCGGGGAGATCTCTCCCCACCCTTCGCGCTCGCCGTCACGAAGACAAACGTACAGCCCGTCACGCGTTTTTAACCGCCTGTCGCGCAGAATCACCCCCGCGTCCATGGGGATCTGCCAGCGGTATACCTGCGCGCTACGCATTACGGATTCCGTTTGAATTTGCTGAAATCAGGCTGACGTTTTTGGTTAAAGGCGTTACGGCCTTCCTGACCTTCTTCCGTCATGTAGAACAGCATAGTGGCGTTACCTGCCAGCTCCTGCAGACCAGCCTGACCATCACAGTCGGCGTTCAGTGCGGCTTTCAGGCAGCGCAGCGCCATTGGGCTGTTTTGCAGCATTTCACGGCACCAGCGTACGGTCTCTTTTTCCAGATCCGCCAGCGGAACCACGGTGTTGACCAGACCCATATCCAGCGCCTGTTTCGCATCGTACTGACGGCACAGGAACCAGATTTCACGCGCTTTTTTCTGACCGACGATGCGCGCCATGTAGGAAGCGCCCCAACCGCCGTCGAAAGAACCGACTTTCGGGCCGGTCTGACCAAAGATGGCGTTTTCAGCCGCAATGGTCAGGTCACACATCATGTGCAGCACATGGCCACCGCCAATGGAGAAACCTGCAACCATCGCTACTACCGGTTTCGGACAGGTACGAATCTGGCGCTGGAAGTCCAGTACGTTCAGGTGATGCACACCGGAGTCATCCTGGTATCCGCCGTAGTCACCACGCACTTTCTGATCGCCGCCTGCGCAGAACGCTTTGTCGCCAGCACCGGTCAGAATAATTACGCCGATGTTGTCATCATAGCGGGCATCCGCCAGCGCCTGGATCATCTCTTTCACGGTGACCGGAC
Organism: Citrobacter sp. B72; assembly: GCF_016894305.1. NCBI lineage: Bacteria > Pseudomonadati > Pseudomonadota > Gammaproteobacteria > Enterobacterales > Enterobacteriaceae > Citrobacter > Citrobacter sp. B72. The sequence goes on along the minus strand of NZ_CP069801.1, from coordinate 1,628,759 downwards.
GGAAGGCATTGCGTACCTGTGGACGATTAATGGTGATTTTTGCGATACCGTCGGTGGATTTCTCGTAAAGAATGTCGGTATAGCCTTCAGAGCAATCGTGCCATTCTACCGGTGCGTAAAGCATTGTTTCATCAGGATAGATCATAAAATGTCCTATAGTCAGCGACGCAGAATCTGAGCCAGACAGTCCACTACACCCGCGGGGTTGTCCCGATGCGCGTTGTGTCCGGCATTACGAATCACATGGTTTGGTACTGATATTTCCGCCGCCAGAGCACGGAATTTTTCGTCACGTTCACCACATAAATAATAAAACGGAAATGTGCGCGTCGTGAGTTGCGCACGTAAATCAGGTTGTACGGCAAGCGAGGTGGCCTCCAGCATTGCCGCCAGCGTTTGCCCATTATTCTGGCTACGCAGTGCGACCAGCGCCTCTCTTTGTTTCGCGTTCAGCGAGGAAAAAACGGGCTGTTGATACCAGTCATTAAACACCTCACGTAGCGGATCTGCGCGAAATCGTGCAGCCCAGCAGCCATCCGAGAGACGGCGTTGCACGCGCGCCTCCTCGCTTTGCAAGCCGGGATGTCCGCCTTCAACCACCAGACCACAAAGCCCTGGCATCTCCTGACTGGCCGCCATCATCGCGACTCTGCCGCCAAGAGAGTATCCCACCAACCAAAACTTAAGTATGTTGTAACTAAGTAGAGTGTTACGCAGCAAAACGTTTACGTCATCGAACCCGCTCACGCTGATGTCAGCGGAGCCACCGTGTCCCGGCAGGTCGATGTATAGCCGCGAATAATCCTGAAACGCTTCGCCGACCGTCTGCCATTCCCGGCAATCGCCAGAGAAACCGTGCAGGAAAACCAGCCAGGGAAATCCCGTCTGCCCCTCTTTCGCCTGCGCATGCAGGATCATAGATGACTTACCTGCGCCAGCAGTTGCTGCAAGGTTTGCGCCCCGTCAGTTTCGTTCACCACCAGCTCAATCACCGTGGCCGCAGGGGTACGCCACGCGTTAGTCAACGCGCTCTCCAGCTGCTCCCAGTTTTCCGGGCGCTGGTATTTAAGGTTAAACATGGCGGCAGCATGCTCGAAATGTACGTTCTGCGGCATCAGATAGAACCGTTCGCGTTCGCTGGCTGGCGTCGGCAGCAGGGAAAAAATCTGCCCGCCGTTATTATTGACCACTATCAGGACAAACGGTGCAGAAACCTGGCGCAATAACGCCAGCGCATTCAGGTCATACAATGCAGATAAATCGCCAACAATCGCCAGCGTCGATTTCGCGCTGGCACGCTGTACACCTGCTGCCGTTGACAGCAGGCCGTCAATACCGCTCGCGCCACGGTTGCTATAGACCGGGTAACCAGCCGGAAGCTGCGACAGCGCATCAATCAGGCGCACCACCAGACTGTTACCCACAAACAGCTGGCCCTGCTCCGGCAAATAGTCGCGGATACGGTGGGCTAGTTGCGCTTCACCAAACGCCTCACGACGGGCTTCTACCGCCTGCCAGGCCTGTTGCGCCAGACGAGGGATCTCAATACACCAGGGCTGACGTTTCTCCGCCGGATGCAGCTCCAGCCAGTCGCCAACTTTCGCCACCAACCTGCGGCCGCGATGATGGGCCGGATCGAGGCGGCCTTCGATATTATCGACAATCCAGTATTCCTGCGGATCGCAGCTCGCCTGCCATTGCAGCAGACGTTTTCCGGTCAGGCTGCTACCAAGCTGCACCACAATCTGCGCCTGCTGCAATTCAGCTACCGCTTTCGCATTTCCCAGCCACAGGTCGGCGCACGGCAGCGGTTGTCCGGTTTGCGACAGAACATCACCAATCAGCGGCCAGCCTAACGTCTGCGCCCACTGCGCAACCTTCTTACCTTCTTCCGCGCTCATGCGGCCCGCAATGACTACGCCGCGTTTTTGTCGCCAGAAAAACCAGTCGCGTTGTTTGTCGCTTTCCAGCCGACGCGCTTCTCGCAGCCAGGGTTTATCGTCCTGCCACCAGTCGCCGAGGCGCTGCTGCCAGGCAATCCCCGTTTCGTCCATATCGCCATACAGCGGTTCCGCAAACGGGCAATTGATATGAACCGCCCCGCTATGCAGGGCAGCTAACGCATTATCAATCGTGGACACCAGCCAGCTTGCCGGAATGTCCTGAGTCGGACGCGGTAAAGAGAGCGTTTGCGATGGATGCGAGGCAAACATACCGGCCTGACGAATCGCCTGATTCGCGCCACAGTCGATAAGCTCTGGCGGTCTGTCCGCGGTAAGTAAAATCAGTTTTTCACCGGTCAGGCCCGCTTCGATCAACGCGGGATACAAATTCGCCACCGCGGTACCGGACGTCACAATCACGGCGACAGGCTGCCGGCTGACTTTTGCCAGACCTAAAGCCAGATGCCCAAGACCGCGCTCGTCAAAATGGGTATGGTGGATGAATGCGGGGTTTTCCGCTGCCGCCAGCGTCAACGGTGTAGAACGAGAGCCAGGGGCAATGCAGACATGCCTGACGCCGTGGCGAGTGAGTGCTTCCAGAATGACCGCCGCCCAGCGTCGGTTAAATGCGCTTACTGACATGAGATTGTCCGGTATCAATATTGCGACACAGTATAGAGAATCGAATAAATGGATTTTTGATATGAATCGGAAATATACACGAAATCACTATCCTTCCATCTGTAATAAAGTACGTAACCCTGCCGCTTTATTGTCTATTTCTTGCCATTCCTGCTCAGGATCTGAGCCACGTACAATCCCTGCCCCGGCATACAGGCGTACCACGTTTGCGCTAATTTTCGCTGAACGCAATGACACACAAAACTCGCTTTGGCGCAAAGAAAGATAACCCGCTGAACCGGCATACCACTCGCGTTCAAAGGGTTCATTTTGTTGGATGAATTCACGCGCCAGCTCACGCGGAATACCGGCAACTGCCGCCGTGGGCTGAAGCTGCATCAGGCAAAGCATATCGTCGGCCTGATTCAGTTCCGTCCAGATGCAACGGCGCAGGTGCTGCACTTTACGCAGCCTGAGCACCTGCGGTGGCAGCACATCGAGAGTTTGCGTACAGCCTTGCAGACGCTGGCAAATATCTTCGACCACCAGCATATTCTCGCGCTGGTTTTTATCATCTTTCATTAGCCAGTCGCCCAATTGCCAGGCCCGATGATCCTCAGGGTGATTGGCCACGGTTCCGGCCAGCGCCTCGGTGCGCAGCGCCGTATCACGTCGTCGATACAGACGTTCAGGAGAAGAGCCAAGAAAAGCGGTGTCGGCGGAGAATGCCATAAAGAAATGGTAGCAGTTCAGATTTAAGCGACGGCTGGAAGCCATCACGGCAGCGGCATTAACTGACTGAGAAAATTGTAAATCGGTCGCCCGCGCCAGCACGACCTTATCGAGGTCTTCTCCTGCGATCGTTTGAGTGGCGAGTTTTATCAGGTCTATCCAGCCAGCTTTCTCCGGCCAGTGCTGTTCTCCCGTCAAACTCAAACGCAATGCAGGGAGAGGTTTTACGGGAGCAAGCGATGAGATGAAGTCGATCGCTTGTGCAGCGTCTTCACGTAGCGACACGTCGCTATAGAGATGTAAGCGTAAGCTCGCCACTCCGGCGCAACGTCGCCACTCCAGCCGCGGCAGCAGTAAATTGCCACTCTGAGGCTCAAAGGCATTCAGGCCCCAGATGCGCAGGTCGGGATGATTATCATGCTGATGTAAAAATTGCTGGGCTGATTCCAGCGAGGAAAATGCGGCGACGGTCCCTAATACGGCGGCTTCTTCATCGCCGTTACGCTGCTGCCAGTAAAACTGGGGCCAGACGGGTTGACTGGCCAGCCATCCTAAAGCGTCAAACGCATCATTCAGTGGGAAAGGTATATCGTAAATACGAATTCCAGGTGCTGCTGGCATCTCTTGCGATAAATGACGCATCAGACTTTCCAGCGCAGTAGTGATTGAATGCACGCGGACCTCTCCCTGTTAAAAACCTCTCATTATACGGGGTACTGAGCAGAAAAAGCAGTACCCCCAGTTAGGGAGTACGTACAAATGCGATGACAGAACGGAATTTATCGCCGCGCTAACAATAATCCCATCACTAAACCGACCGTGGCGCCAACGCCGATTCCTCGCCAAGGTTTTTCGTGCACATAGTCATCCGCCCGACAAACGGCTTTTTTCGCACGGTAATAGTAGCTGTCAGAAGCATGGCTGACGCGATTTCTCACCTCTTCTAACGCCCGCTCTGCCCGCGCTTTTAACTCAAGGTATTTTTGATCTGCTGGGTCGCCAGAAGAACGCAGCACCTCTTCCAGCGTTTCACTTAATAATTCCAGATCATCATCGATACGTGATTCATAAGAATGAAAAGACATTATATTCTCCCTTTCTATTGACGTACCCGCTAACTATAGACAACCTGGACTGATTGCGCCTGTTTACGCCTGATGTGCTTCCCGCGCCATTCCGACGTGTGGAATACCATCTTCGTCATAGATATCCGTAACAGGAACAAAGCCAAAGCGTGCATAGAATGATTGCAGATGCGCCTGCGCGCCCAGATACAACGCCTTGTGCGGCCAGTGTTGCGCGCAGGATGCTAGCGTCTGGGCCATTAGCTGTTGCCCCAGTTTTTCACCACGCAGCGCTTCGCTTACAATCACCCGACCAATCACTACCGGCTCCAGCTCGTCATCGCTTTTCAGAATCCTCGCATACGCCACCAGCTCATCGTTATGCCAGCCCAGAATATGCCGATTCTCTCCAGCCAGGTCATCGCCATCCACATCCTGGTACGGACACTGTTGCTCAACTACAAACACCGCGCATCGTAGCTGAAGTAGTGCGTACAGTTGTTGGGTACTCAGCTTTGCATGGTGGAGATCTTGCCAGTGAATCATTGTCTGCCCCTATGTTGTGATAACCTGAACACCCTGCCTTATTGATGGCGAAAAGTGTAACGCAAAGATGGAATTACTATTTTTAGGCACGTCTGCGGGAGTCCCCACGCGCTCACGCAATGTAACGGCAATTTTACTGAATCTGCAACACCCGACTCAGGCGGGGCTGTGGCTTTTTGATTGCGGCGAAGGGACACAGCATCAGATGCTCACCACGCCTTTCAATCCAGGAAAACTCGATCGTATTTTTATCAGCCATCTGCACGGCGATCACCTGTTTGGTTTACCGGGGCTACTATGCAGTCGCTCAATGGCCGGCAATGTCCAGCCTCTGACGCTCTACGGGCCAAAAGGGTTGCGAGAGTTTACCGAAACCGCATTGCGTCTGAGCGGCTCCTGGACCGATTATCCGCTGGATATTGTAGAAATCACCGCGGGTGAGATTGTGGATGACGGCCTGCGAAAAGTAACGGCGTACCCGCTGGCGCATCCGCTGGAATGCTACGGTTTTCGCATTCAAGAGCACGACAAACCGGGTGCGCTTGACGCTAGCGCCCTGAAGGCGGCAGGCGTTAAAGCGGGCCCGTGGTTTCAGGATTTGAAAGCCGGAAAAACCATCGTGCTGGAGGATGGTCGAGCGATTAACGGTGCCGATTTTCTTTCCCCGCCCACCAGGGGAAAATCAGTCGCTATTTTCGGTGACACAGGACCCTGCGCATCCGCCATTGAACTGGCACGAGGTGTGGATGTGATGGTACATGAAACCACGCTGGACGCCTCAATGGAGGAAAAAGCCAACAGCCGCGGACACAGCTCGACCCGACAAGCCGCACAGCTGGCGCTGGAGGCCGGAGTGGGACGCCTGATCATGACCCACGTTAGCTCACGTTACGATGAAAAAGGCTGTCAGCGATTACTCGAAGAGTGCAAAGCAATATTTCCAGACACGGAACTGGCTCACGATTTCGCCATTTTCACCGTTTAACGCTCTATTTTTCCGCCTCAGTGCCGATAACAGTGGAAAGGCTGGCTTTCACACTGAGGACAGGATGAACAATTTCCAGAAAGATATTGATGACAGGACAAACCTAACCCTGTCTAACCGTTTTGAACTGCTGCTGTTTCGCCTCGGCAAATCTGTTGAGGAGCAGAAATCAGAGCTGTTTGGCATCAACGTATTCAAGCTGCGTGAAATAGTGCCGATGCCGACCTTTACGCGTCCGGCGGGTATGAAGGCCCCGTTACTGGGTATGGTTAACATTCGCGATCAGGTGATCCCGGTGATTGACCTGCCCGCCGTCGCGGGCTGTAAGCCAGAGACCGGACTCAATATTCTGTTGATCACAGAATATGCCCGCAGCGTCCAGGCTTTTGCGGTGGAGTCAGTGGAAAATATTATGCGCCTGGACTGGCAACAGGTGCATACCGCCGAGAAAGCCGTCAATGGTCGCTATATCACCAGTATCGCTTGCCTGGACGACAACAAAGAGACCAACAACCTGGCGCTGGTACTCGACGTTGAGCAGATCCTGTACGACATCGTACCGGCGAACCACGACCTGCGCGCAACCGATCTGAAAACCAATAAATTCAACATCACGCCGGGTGCGGTGGCGATTGTGGCTGATGATTCCAAAGTGGCCCGCGCCATGCTGGAAAAAGGGCTTAACGCCATGGAGATCCCGCATCTGATGCATGTAACAGGTCAGGATGCGTGGGAAAAAATACAGCTGCTTTCCGCAGAAGCGCTGGCGGAGGGCAAGCCTGTCAGTGAGAAGATCGCTCTGGTTCTCACCGATCTCGAAATGCCGGAGATGGACGGTTTTACGCTTACCCGTAAGATAAAAACCGACGAACGTCTGAAGAAAATCCCGGTCGTTATCCACTCTTCGCTTTCCGGTAGCGCGAACGAAGATCACGTTCGCCGAGTAAAAGCGGATGGCTACGTGGCCAAATTCGAAGTCAATGAGCTTTCTTCAGTGATCCAGGAAGTGATGGATCGCACAGCGAAAGGCATCAGCGGTCCGCTGGTGAGCCGTCAGCTATTAAACTGACCGTATTTCACGCATAAAAAAACCCGCCAAGGCGGGTTTTTTCGTTTCTGCATTTCGTTTACATCAGCGGAGTCGCTAACTGCACAATGCTGATCAGCGGTTGCGGGTAAATACCCAGCACCAGTACCAGCAGAGCAGAAATCAGCACCACGATACCGCCCGCGCTGTACTGCCAGTTGGACGGCGCATCGCGGTTCAACTGCTGCGGTGCGCTCAAGTACAGGCTCACCGCAACACGCAGGTAGTAGTACAAACCAATCGCGGAACCGACCACCACCGCGGCAACCAGCCACCACAGGTTAGCCTGTACACCGACGGCCAGTACGTAGAACTTACCGATAAAGCCCAGCGTCATCGGGATACCTGCCAAAGACAGCATCATCACCGTCATCACTGCCGCGAGGATCGGACGATGCCAGAACAGACCACGGTAGGAGAACAGAGAGTCTGCATCCGGACCGCGGTAAGGGCTGGACATCAGGCTGACCACACCGAACGCGCCGAGGCTGCTGAACAGGTAACCGGCCAGGTAAACGCCAACCGCTTCCATCGACATCTCGCCGCTCTGCAGAGCAATCAGCGCCACCAGCAGGTAGCCGAGGTGAGAGATCGAAGAGTAACCGAGCAGACGTTTAATATTGGTCTGGCTCAGCGCCATCAGGTTACCGAAGATGATGGAAGCAAAGGCAATCACGCCCAGTACGATACGTACCGCTTCGCTATCCCCTACCGGTGCGTACAGGAACAGACGCATCACCACGCCGAAGATAGCGATTTTGCTCGCCGTCGCCAGGAAAGTGGAAACCGGAGCAGGAGCGCCCTGGTATACGTCTGGCGTCCACAGGTGGAACGGAACCAGCGAGAGTTTAAAGCCGAGGCCAACAATCATCAGACCGAAGCCCGCCAGCAGCAGCGGTTCGTGCAGCATGCCGTCGCCGAGGCTCTTACCGAGCGCAACAAACGACAGATTACCAGACTGCGCGTACACCAGCGCCATACCGAACAGCAGGAAGGAAGACGCTGCGGCAGACAGAATGGTGTATTTGATACTGGCTTCCAGCGAACGTTTCTGACGGAACGCATAGCCAACCAGACCAAACAGCGGCAGAGAGATCAGCTCAATACCAAGGAACAGCGCCGCCAGATGGTTAGCGTTAGCCAGCAGAATACCGCCAAGTGCGGCAATCAGCACCAACAGGTAGAACTCTTCCCGGTTGTCATCGTAGCCTTCCAGCCACGGGTAAGCGAAGGTACAGGTGGCAAGACTCGCCAGCAGCACCAGCCCGGTGTAGAGCATGGCGAAACCGTCAACCCGCATCAGCGGGGTGACGTCCATGGCGCCCGCCTGGCCAACAAACCAGAGCGAAACAAGCGCGGCGTTAAGCCCAATGACCGACAGCGTGGCATTGAGGAAGTGATTGCGTCGCCACGCAATGGAGAGCATCACAACCACCACCGTCAAGCCGACGATCAGCAGCGGTAGCAGCGCAATCAGGTGTTGTGGAGTTATTGTCATGGCGATTTACGGCCTTGTAGTAGTAACGGAATTAACAAACCACTGCTGGATGTTGCTCATCGCAGAATGCGAGGTATCCAGAATCGGCTGCGGATAGAAGCCAAGCAGTACCAGAAGCACGACCAGCAACAGGATGATAAACAGCTCACGCAGCGACATCCCTGGCAGTTCAACACTGGCAATCTGGCTCTTCGCTTTACCGAAGTAAGCGCGATGCAGCATCGCCAGCGAGTAAACAGAGGCAAACACCAGACCAAAGGTCGAGATCACGGTAATGACCGGAACCACCTGGTAGCTGCCGAACAGAATCATAAATTCGCCAACGAAGTTACCTGTACCCGGCATACCCAGCGTACACACTGCGAAGAACATCGACAGCGCAGGCAACCATTTCATTTTGCCCCACAGGCCGCCCATCATACGCATATCACGCGTGTGCAGACGTTCGTACAGCTGACCACACAGAATGAACAGACCGGCTGCGGACAGACCGTGCGCAATCATCTGGATAACAGCACCCTGGTACGCCAGCTGGCTGCCGGTGTAGATAGCAATCAGTACGAAGCCCATGTGCGATACGGAGGTGTAAGCGATCAGACGTTTGATATCGTACTGATTAAAGGCCATCCACGCGCCGTAGAAGATACCGATAACGCCCAGCCACATTGCGATAGGTGCAAACTCAGCCGACGCGTTCGGGAACAGCGGCAGAGAGAAGCGCAGCAGACCGTAAGCCGCGGTTTTCAGCAAGATCCCCGCCAGGTCAACGGAACCTGCGGTCGGCGCCTGGGAGTGCGCATCCGGCAACCAGCCGTGCAGCGGAACTACCGGCATTTTCACCGCGAAGGCGATGAAGAAGCCCAGCATCAACAGATATTCCACACCGTGGGACATCGGGGTATTCAGCAGCTCTTCATAGTTGAAGGTCCACACACCAGTCGCTTTATAGTGCACAAACACCAGCGCCAGGATGGCAATCAACATCACCAGACCACTCGCCTGGGTATAAATGAAGAACTTGGTCGCCGCCGTGATACGCGTTTTACCGTCAGAGGCTTTATGGCCCCACAACGCGATCAGGAAGTACATCGGCACCAGCATCATTTCCCAGAAGAAGAAGAACAGGAACATGTCGATGGCAAGGAACACGCCGATCACGCCGCCTAAGATCCACATCAGGTTCAGATGGAAGAAGCCCTGGTATTTTTCGATTTCATTCCAGGAGCAAAGTACCGCCAGAACACCGAGCAGACCGGTCAGCACTACCATCAGCAGCGACAGACCGTCGATAGCCAGATGAATAGAGATGCCAAAACGTGGGATCCACGGCAGGACAAATTCAGACTGCCACTGCGGAATGCCAGCGGATTGCGTCAGTGAATAGCCGCCCTGCAACCACAGTTGCAGGCCAAGCGCCAGCGTCAATCCCATGGTAATCAGCGCGATCCAGCGCGGCACCTTCACGCCAAAGCGTTCGGTCTGCCAGCACAGGAAGCCACCGATAAAGGGAATTAATATCAACCAGGGTAATAACATAGCTAAGTATGTCCCTTATATTTACTCCTGCTCAGGCTATCTCACTCGTCAGCCCAAATCCCGGCAGTGCTCGCAATCTTCACGTACTTCAGTACGCTCCGGTTGCTCTGCGCTGGCGGTCTCCGGTCTGACTTCGTCGATGACGCCTGTACATCAGGAACAGATTTTCAACGAATTCTAAAAATTATTTTTGGGTTTGTAGGCCGGATAAGCGCAGCGCCATCCGGCAATCGTTCATCCAGCCAACAAACTCAACGCAGTACCATCAACAGTGCCAGCACAACGACGGCGCCGATGCTCATTGATGCAACATACCAGCGCAGATAACCGTTCTCGCTCAACAGCAGGCCTTTACCTGCAAAGCGGGAAAGGATCGCCGGAATGTTCATCATTGAGTTGAGCGGATCGCGTTTCAGCAACCAGGCAACACCCAGGAACGGCTTAACGAACACTTTGTCGTACAGCCAGTCGAAGCCCCAGGCGTTATACCACCAGGTACCCAGCAGGCGGCCCGGCGCACTGTTCGCAATCGACGTCACCAGTGTGCGTTTACCCAGCCACAGCCATGCTGCGATCAGGATGCCCGCAATCGCTACGATACCGGAGGTAATTTCCAGCGTCATGACGCGACCATGCTCAAGCTCGGTCGTCGCAGGCAGTACACCCTGCAGTGGCGGCACAATCAGCGCGCCAACGAAGGTGGACAGGATCATCAGCACAATCAGCGGCAGATGATGGGTAATCCCCTTCCCTGCGTGGGCGTGAATTTGTTCTTTACCGTGGAACACGATGAAAATCATACGGAAGGTGTACAGAGAGGTCATGAATGCACCGACCAGACCTGCAACCATCAGATTAATATGACCATTCGCCATTGCACCGGCCAGAATCTCATCCTTACTGAAGAAGCCAGCGGTAATCAGCGGCAGAGCCGACAGCGCCGCGCCACCGATCAGGAAGCAGAGATACACCAGCGGAATTGACTTACGCAGCCCGCCCATCTTGAAGATGTTCTGTTCGTGGTGGCAAGCCAGGATAACCGAGCCGGATGCCAGGAACAGCAGCGCTTTAAAGAAGGCGTGCGTCATCAGGTGGAAAATCGCCGCATCCCACGCCTGTACGCCGAGAGCCAGGAACATATAACCAATCTGGCTCATGGTGGAGTACGCAAGAACGCGTTTGATGTCGGTCTGTACCAGCGCAGCAAAACCCGCCAGCACCAGCGTGATCGCACCGATAATCCCCACCAGGTGCAGGATTTCAGGCGTCATCAGGAACAGGCCGTGCGTACGTGCTATCAGGTAGACACCAGCGGTAACCATCGTCGCGGCGTGGATCAACGCGGAGACAGGCGTCGGGCCGGCCATCGCATCAGCAAGCCAGGTCTGCAACGGCAGCTGTGCAGATTTACCGACCGCACCGCCCAGCAGCATCAGGGTTGCCCACATCAGCATGTTGTTACCGTCTGCAAAGTGCGCAGGCGCCAGTTCCACCATTTCGCGGAAGTTCAGCGTGCCCAGCTCGTTGTAGAGGATGAACAGCGCGAACGCCAGGAATACGTCACCAACGCGGGTTACCACGAAGGCTTTCATTGCCGCAGCGCCATTCTTCGGATCGGTGTAGTAGAAACCAATCAGCAGATAGGAGCACAGGCCCACGCCTTCCCAGCCGAGGTACATCAGCAGCAGGTTATCCGCCAGTACCAGAACCACCATGCTGGCGATAAACAGGTTGGTGTAGGCGAAGAAACGAGAATAGCCCTCTTCTCCGCGCATATACCAGGAGGCGAACATGTGGATCAGGAAACCAACGCCGGTCACCACGGAGAGCATGGTCAGCGACAGGCCGTCCAGCACCAGGTTAAAACCGATGTTGAAGTCGCCGACTGACATCCACGTCCACAGCGGCTGGCTGTAAGCCTGCTGGCCATTGGCAAAGAAATCAACGCCAACAAACGCAGTCACCAGCGCGGCCAGACCGATCGACCCGACACCCACGGTAGCGGACAGATTTTCTGACCAACGACCACGAGAAAACGCCAGTAATACAAAGCCAATAAATGGCAGAATAATGGTTAAGGCAAGCATGTTCATCCACGCATCTCACTTACTGAATCGATGTTCAGGTTCTGGCGACGGCGATGAAGTTGCAGCAACAGCGCAAGCCCAATGCTCGCTTCGGCAGCCGCAAGGCTGATGGCGAGAATATACATCACCTGACCATCGGTCTGGCCCCAGTAGCTTCCGGCGACCACAAAGGCCAACGCGGAGGCGTTAATCATGATTTCCAGCCCGATCAGCATAAACAGCAGATTGCGGCGGATAACCAGACCGGTTAAGCCCAGCACGAATAAGATCGCAGCGAGGATCAGTCCATGTTGTAAGGGGATCATGCGTGCTCCTCCGTTTTTCTTTTCGCGCGGTCGTCGGTGCGATTGCTCAGCACTTCACCTGAACGCTCTTCGCGCCCCACGTGGAAGGCCACAACCAGACCCGCCAGCAGCAGCATCGAAGCCAGTTCAACCGCCAGTACATACGGTCCGAACAGGGAAATACCGACTGCTTTCGCGCTAATTGGCGTGCCGTCGATGCCCTGATCGTTAACGCCCAGAATGGCGTAAACAATAACCACCAGCATAATGGCTGACAGAATCGCCGGACCAATCCACACCTGCGGTTTCAGCCACTGACGTTCCTGTTCAATTTCAGAACCACCAAGGTTGAGCATCATCACCACGAACACGAACAGCACCATGATGGCGCCCGCGTAGACGATAATTTCTAGCGCACCGGCGAAGTAAGCGCCTAACGAGAAGAACACCCCAGAAATCGCCAGCAGCGAAATAATCAGGTACAGCAACGCGTGTACCGGATTGGTGTGGGTGATCACCCGCAAGGTTGCGAGAATGGCTATCAGGCCACAGATATAAAAAGCGAACTCCATTGCCCCTCTCCTTACGGTAACAGGCTCTTGACGTCGATAGGCTTAGCTTCGTTCTCTGCTTCGCCCTTATCTTTGCCGTCGATTGCCATACCTGCCATCCGGTAGAAGTTATATTCCGGGTATTTGCCCGGACCGGAGATCAGCAGATCCTCTTTCTCGTAAACCAGGTCCTGGCGCTTGTACTCACCCAGCTCGAAATCTGGAGTCAGCTGAATAGCCGTAGTCGGACAGGCTTCTTCGCACAGGCCGCAGAAAATGCAGCGTGAGAAGTTAATGCGGAAAAACTCCGGATACCAGCGGCCGTCTTTGGTCTCTGCTTTTTGCAGAGAAATACAGCCTACCGGACACGCTACCGCACACAGGTTACAGGCAACGCAGCGCTCTTCACCGTCTGGATCACGAGTCAGAACGATACGACCACGAAAACGGGGCGGTAGATAGACCGGCTCTTCCGGATACATCTGCGTTTCGCGTTTCGCGAACGCATGCAGGCCGATCATCCAGATACTACGTACCTGGGTGCCGAAACCTACGAACAATTCTTTTAAGGTCATGGTCTTTGTGTCCCTTATTGCGCCTGCCAGAGAATGACAGCCGCCGTTACCAGCAAGTTGACGAGCGTCAGCGGCAGACAGACTTTCCAGCCGAAGGACATTACCTGGTCATAACGAGGACGCGGTAACGACGCACGAATCAAAATGAACATCATCATGAAGAACGCGGTTTTCAGCGCGAACCAGACGAATGGCGGTAAGAACGGGCCATGCCAGCCACCGAAGAACAGGGTAACCATCAGTGCAGAAATGGTGACGATGCCGATGTATTCACCCACGAAGAACAAACCGAATTTCATACCGGAATATTCAATGTGGTAACCGTCGGCCAGTTCCTGCTCGGCTTCTGGCTGGTCAAACGGGTGACGGTGGCACACCGCCACGCCCGCGATGGCAAAGGTGACAAAACCAAAGAACTGCGGAATAACGTTCCAGATATCAGCCTGGTTGTTGACGATGTCGGTCATGTTAAATGAACCGGCCTGCGCCACCACGCCCATCAGGGAAAGCCCGAGGAACACTTCGTAGCTCAGCGTCTGCGCAGAAGCACGCATCGCACCGAGCAGGGAGTATTTGTTGTTACTGGACCAGCCAGCGAACAGCACCGCGTATACCGCGAGGCCCGCCATCATCAGGAAGAACAGGATCCCGATGTTCAGGTCAGCAACCACCCAGTTCGGACTCACCGGCACGATGGCGAAAGCCAGCAGCAGCGAGGTGAAGGCGATCATCGGTGCCAGGGTAAAGATGACGCGATCCGAGAATTTCGGGATCCAGTCTTCTTTAAAGAACATCTTGATCATGTCCGCAACCAGCTGGAGCGAACCGCCCCAGCCAACACGGTTCGGTCCGTAACGGTTCTGGAACAGACCCAGCAGACGACGTTCGCCAAAGCTCATGAATGCCCCGCAGGTGACCACCACCAGCAGGATCACGACCGCTTTGAGAATGCTCAGCAGGATCTCAATCAGATCGGGTGTAATCCAACTCATTGTTGTGCCTCCTGCAGATCCTCAAGACGCGCACCTGCCAGAACCGGCGCGATGCCAGGCATACCCATCGGCAAACCAACCTGCCCTGCCGTTAATCCTTCAGCGATTTCAACCGGCAGCGTAACCGTGTTGCCATCGTAGCTGAAAGAAACGCGCGTACCGGCATTAACACCCAACTTCGCGGCATCAGCCGGGTTGAGTTTGATGTACGGCTGCGGCATACGGGTCTGGAAGACTGGCGCACGCTGGGACATTTCGTCACTGCCAAACAGATGGTAGTACGGCGCTATACGCCACTGACCATCCTGAGCCTGGAAGCTCGCCGGAACGGTAGTGAAGTAATCCATACCATCTGCAGAAGCTTCGATCAGACGCACGCCCGGATCGCCATGACGCAGTTTACCGCCCACTTCATCCTGGAACTTGTTCCACGCCTGTGGGGAGTTCCAGCCCGGAGCCCAGGCAAACGGAATTTGTGAACGCGGCGCAGACGGTTGGTTGTTCCCTTCCATAGAGAAGGCGAACATTGTGTCTTTGTCCTGCGGCTGGCGCGGTTCGTGTACGCTGATGTTGGCGCGCATTGCGGTACGACCGCTGTAGCGGTGCGGTTCACGAGCCAATTTCTGTCCACGGATACGGAAGCTTGCGTCCGGAGCGGCATCTTTGATACCCGCCAGTTGCGGCAGCTTCTCAACGACCGCGTCGATAACGTGGTCGAGCTGCGTCCAATCCACTTCGCGGCTCTGCACGGTGCTGTGCAGCGAGTGCAGCCAGCGCCAGCTTTCCAGCATCACGGTGTTACTGTCGTAGTAGGACGGGTCGTAGACCTGGAAGAAACGCTGAGCGCGGCCTTCGTTGTTAATCACCGTACCATCGCTTTCGGCGAAACTTGCGGCGGAAAGCACCAGATGAGCGTTTTCCATAATTGCCGTACGCTGATGGTCAATGACCAGTACCAGCGGCGCTTTCGCCAGCGCTGCGTTCACACGCGTTGCTGAAGCATGGCGATGCAGGTCATTCTCCAGCACCACAACGGCGTCAGCACGACCTGTTTCCAGCTCGGTCAGCGCATCGTCAAGGGAACCACCGCCAATCATACCCAGGCCCATGCTGTTAACAGAGCGAGCAATCATGGTGATGCCGACGTCTGCGCCACGGCCTTTCAGCGCCTTCGCCACGTTGGCAGCCGCCTGAATCACTTCGGCGCTACCGGCGTTGGTGCCGGAAATAATCAGTGGTTTCTTCGCCCCGGCCAGTGCCTGAACGATAACGTCAATTTTGTTTTGCAGGTCACGGTCGATACCGTCAACCGCCGGAGCGTTGTTATCCAGCGCATGAGCGATAGCGAAACCTAAACGCGCCTGATCTTCAACCGGTGCACGATAGGTCCATGCGGCGATGTCATCCAGACGGGTGTTATCGACGTTGGTAACGAACAGCGGGTGCTTAGCACGCTGGCCGATGTTAAGGATTGCTGCGATCTGCCAGTCAGCCACTTTCTGTGCCGCCGCCATTTCACGCGCTTTACCTTTCACCGCCTGACGCACTGCCAGCGCAACGCGTGCGCCGGTCTGGGTGACATCTTCGCCCAGCACCAGAACCGCATCATAAGATTCGATTTCGCGCAGTGCCGGAGTATGAATCCCGCCGTCACGCAGCACGCTCAGTGCCAGTTGCAGACGTTCCTGCTCGCCCTGGGCGATACCGGTATAGAAGTTATCCGCACCCACCAGTTCACGCAGCGCGAAGTTACTTTCAACGCTGGCGCGTGGGGAGCCGATACCAATTACTTTCTTCGACTGACGCAGAATATCTGCCGCGCCCTGCATCGCCTGCTCGGCGTTCAGCGTGATCAGGTCATCGCCACGACGCTGTACCGGCTGACGCGGACGGTCTTTCAGGTTCACGTAACCATAGCCAAAACGACCACGGTCGCAGAGGAAGTAGTGGTTAACGGTACCGTTATAACGGTTTTCGATACGACGCAGTTCACCGTAGCGTTCGCCCGGGCTGGTGTTACAGCCGATGGAACACTGCTGGCAGATGCTCGGCGCAAACTGCATGTCCCATTTACGGTTATAACGCTCGGAGTGCGTTTTATCAGTGAAGACGCCGGTCGGGCAAATTTCTACCAGGTTACCAGAGAACTCGCTTTCGAGCGTACCGTCTTCCGGGCGACCGAAGTAGACGTTGTCATGTGCGCCATAGACGCCCAGATCCGCGCCATCGGCGTAATCTTTGTAGTAACGTACGCAGCGATAGCAGGCGATGCAGCGGTTCATTTCGTGAGAGATGAACGGCCCCAGGTCCTGGTTACGGTGAGTACGCTTCGTGAAGCGGTAGCGACGGAAGCTGTGACCGGTCATGACGGTCATATCCTGCAGGTGGCAGTTGCCGCCCTCTTCACAGACCGGACAGTCGTGCGGGTGGTTAGTCATCAACCACTCCACGACGCTTTCGCGGAACTGTTTCGCTTCTTCGTCATCAATAGAAATAAAGGTGCCTTCGGTGGCCGGTGTCATACAAGACATCACCAGGCGACCACGCGTGTCTTCCGCGTTTTGATATTGCTTCACCGCACACTGGCGGCAAGCACCGACGCTTCCCAGCGCCGGGTGCCAGCAAAAGTACGGAATATCAAGGCCGAGAGACAGACAAGCTTCCAGCAGGTTGTCCGCTCCGTTGACCTCATATTCTTTGCCGTCTACATGAATCGTAGCCATAGTCAGCATGCTTCCAGTTGGCTCGGTCGTAACCGAGCGTTAATCGAATTTCTTATCGCGACACAGGGCTAACCCTGTAATCACCAGCGCTCTTTCAGCAGGTTCGGCTGAATACCACCAATCTGATGGGTATTGCTGAAGGACTGCTTGATGCCAGCTTCGAATTCTTCGCGGAAATATTTAATGGCGCTCTGCAGCGGTTCCACTGCGCCCGGTGCGTGTGCACAGAAGGTTTTACCCGGGCCGAGGAAACGACACAGTTGCTCAAGTGTCTCGATATCCCCTGGCTGGCCTTCGCCACGCTCCAGCGCGCGCAGAATTTTCACACTCCACGGCAGACCGTCACGGCACGGCGTACACCAGCCGCAGGACTCGCGGGCAAAGAACTCTTCGAGGTTACGCACCAGAGGAACCATGCCAATCTCGTGATCGACAGCCATGGCCAGCGCGGTGCCCAGACGGCTACCTGCTTTACCAATGCTTTCGAATTCCATCGGCAGATCGAGGTGTGCTTCGGTCAGGAAGTCAGTCCCTGCGCCGCCTGGCTGCCAGGCTTTGAACTTCAGTCCATCGCGCATGCCACCCGCGTAATCTTCGAGGATCTCACGCGCGGTAGTACCGAAAGGCAGTTCCCACAGGCCAGGATTCTTCACGCGACCAGAGAAGCCCATCAGCTTGGTGCCCGCGTCTTTGCTCTTCGAAATGTTCTGGTACCACTCCACGCCGTTCGCGAGGATAGCCGGTACGTTACACAGGGTTTCGACGTTGTTTACGCAGGTCGGTTTGCCCCATGCGCCAGAGCTTGCCGGGAACGGCGGCTTGGAACGTGGGTTAGCACGGCGACCTTCGAGGGAGTTGATCAGCGCGGTTTCTTCACCGCAGATATAACGCCCTGCCCCGGTGTGGACAAACAGTTCGAAGTCGAAACCGGTGCCCATGATGTTTTTGCCAAGCAGACCGGCTTCGGTCGCTTCGGCGATCGCGCGACGCAGATGCACGGCTGCTTCGATATATTCACCGCGCAGGAAGATGTAACCACGGTACGCTTTCAGCGCAAACGCGGAAATCAGCATGCCTTCCACCAGCAGGTGCGGCAGCTGTTCCATCAGCAGACGGTCTTTATAGGTGCCCGGCTCCATTTCATCGGCGTTACACAGCAGGTAACGGATGTTCATGGATTCGTCTTTCGGCATCAGGCTCCACTTCAGACCGGTGGAAAAGCCCGCGCCGCCGCGCCCTTTCAGGCCAGCGTCTTTTACCTGATTAACGATTTCGTCCGGTGACAACCCGGTCAGGGCCTTACGCGCACCTTCGTAGCCGTTCTTGCTACGGTATTCGTCCAGCCAGACCGGCTGTTTGTCATCACGCAGACGCCAGGTCAGCGGATGGGTTTCGGGAGTACGGATAATGTCTTTCATTTATACCGCTCCAGTAGTTCGGGAATGCCTTCCGGGGTCAGGTGAGCATGAGTATCTTCATCGATCATCATGTTTGGCCCTTTATCGCAGTTCCCCAGGCAACAGGTCGGCAGCAGCGTAAAGCGACCATCAAAGGTCGTCTGCCCCGGCTTGATGTTGAGTTTTTTCTCAAGCGCGGCCTGGATCCCCTGGTAGCCGTTGATATGGCACACCACGCTGTCGCAATAGCGGATCACGTGGCGACCTACCGGCTGGCGGAAGATCTGGCTATAAAACGTAGCAACACCTTCTACGTCGCTTGCCGGAATACCCAGCACATCAGCGATCGCATAGATCGCCCCATCCGGCACCCAGCCACGCTGTTTCTGAACGATTTTCAGCGCTTCAATGGACGCCGCACGCGGGTCTTCGTAGTGGTGCTTCTCGTGCTCAATCGCTTCACGCTCAGCCGCACTCAGCTCAAAAGCCTCGGTTTGTGGTTGTTGATTCTCGTGCATAATTAGCGGTCCACATCTGACATAACAAAATCGATACTACCCAGATGGACGATTAAGTCGGACACCAGGCTGCCACGTACCGCTACCGGGATCTGCTGCAAGTGCGCATAGCTCGGGGTACGGATACGGGTACGGTAACTCATGGTGCTGCCATCGCTGGTCAGGTAGTAACTGTTGATACCCTTGGTCGCTTCCACCATCTGGAAGGACTCGTTTGCCGGCATAACCGGACCCCACGAAACCTGCAGGAAGTGGGTGATCAGGGTTTCGATATGTTGCAGCGTGCGCTCTTTCGGCGGCGGCGTCGTCAGCGGGTGATCCGCTTTGAACGGGCCTTCCGGCATGTTATTGAGGCACTGCTCAAGGATGCGCAGACTCTGGCGCAGCTCTTCAACTTTCAGCATCACGCGGGTATAGCAGTCAGAAACGCCGCCGCCAACCGGGACTTCAAAGTCAAAGTTTTCGTAACCAGAGTACGGACGCGCTTTACGCACGTCGAAATCAATACCGGTCGCGCGCAGCGCAGCACCGGTACAACCCCAGTCCAGCGCTTCTTTCTTACCGTAAGCGGCAACGCCCTGCGAACGGCCTTTCAGGATGGTGTTACGCAGTGCGGCTTTCTCGTAAGAATCCAGACGTTTTGGCATCCAGTCGAGGAAGTCACGCAGCAGCTTGTCCCAACCGCGCGGCAGATCGTGTGCCACACCGCCGATACGGAACCAGGCCGGGTGCATACGGAAACCGGTGATCGCTTCCACCACGTCATAGATTTTCTGACGGTCGGTAAAGGCGAAGAATACCGGGGTCATCGCGCCGACGTCCTGAATGAACGTGGAGATGTACAGCAGGTGGCTGTTGATACGGAACAGCTCGGACAACATCACGCGAATCACGTTGACGCGATCCGGCGTGGTGATACCAGCCAGCTTCTCAACGGCCAAAACGTAAGGCATTTCGTTTACGCAGCCGCCGAGGTACTCAATACGGTCGGTGTACGGAATGTAGCTGTGCCAGGACTGACGTTCACCCATCTTTTCAGCGCCACGGTGGTGGTAGCCGATGTCAGGTACGCAGTCGACGATTTCTTCGCCATCAAGCTGCAGCACAATACGGAAAGCACCGTGAGAAGACGGGTGGTTAGGACCGAGGTTGAGGAACATGAAGTCCTCATTTTCGGTGCTACGCTTCATACCCCAATCTTCTGGTTTGAAGGTCAGCGCTTCCATTTCCAGATCCTGTTTGGCTTTAGTCAGCTCAAACGGATCAAATTCGGTCGCACGCGCCGGGTAGTCTTTACGCAGCGGATGACCTTCCCAGGTATGCGGCATCAGCAGACGCGTCAGGTGCGGGTGACCTTCGATATCGATGCCAAACATTTCCCAGGTTTCACGCTCATACCAGTTGGCGTTCGGGAACAGTTTGGTGAAAGTCGGTACGCGCAGATCGTTTTCAGACAAAGCCACCTTGAGCATGATATCGCGATTGCGTTCAATGGAGATCAGGTGATAGAAAACGGAAAAATCCGCGGCAGGTAACCCTTCGCGGTGCGTACGCAGACGTTCGTCCATGCCGTGTAAGTCAAACAGCATGACGTAAGGTTTCGGCAGTCTCTTTAAGAAATCGCCAACTTCCAGTAATTGTTCACGCTTGACCCAAACAACGGGTACCCCGGTGCGAGTCGCCTGAACGGTAAAGGCATCCGGCCCAAAACGGTTGCGCAGTTCGCCAATGACCGGGTCATCAAGGTGATCCCGTGTTTGCCATACGGCGTCTTGCGCGGTTAAGTCGGTCATATTGTTCACCATTGCAAATGGTCCGTGGTGGTCGGCAGTGCTTCGCGCTATTTATGTAGTGATAAGCGAAGGAAGTGCTGCTGCCGACAGGCGCAAATTAAATCTCGTCTGGTGTACGAAGATTCGTTACAGCAATACGTTCGCCGCGTTTACGCTCGCGTTCTGACTGCATATTGGCGCGATAAACGCCCTGATCGCCAACCACCCAGGAGAGCGGACGGCGTTCTTTGCCAATGGAATCTTGCAGCAGCATCAGAGCCTGCATATACGCTTCTGGGCGCGGCGGACATCCCGGGATGTACACATCGACCGGAATAAATTTATCAACGCCCTGCACCACAGAATAGATGTCGTACATACCGCCGGAGTTGGCGCATGCGCCCATGGAAATAACCCATTTCGGTTCCAGCATCTGATCGTAGAGGCGCTGAATAACTGGTGCCATTTTGGTAAAGCAGGTTCCGGCTACAACCATCAGGTCAGCCTGACGCGGCGATGCACGCAGTACTTCCGCACCAAAACGGGCCACATCGTGCACGGCGGTAAACGAGGTCACCATCTCAACGTAGCAGCAGGAAAGGCCAAAGTTATATGGCCAAATTGAGTTTTTACGGCCCCAGTTAACCATGTCATGCAGTTTGCCCATGAACACGTTTTTGTTAACTTCTTGTTCCAGGGGGTCGGTTACGATCTCCTGTTTTTGCAGGGGGTAACGGTCGTTCTCACCGTTAGGATCTATGCGGGTGAGCGTATAATCCATCTTAATGCCTCGCGGTTAGCGTTGACGATTAGCGATACTGTTCGTTTCCGGGTTCATACGCTCGCGGCGTGAACGCGCGGGCGTCCAGTCCAGCGCGCCAATACGCACCAGATAAACCAGACCTGCCAGTAACACAAAAATAAAAATTGCAGCTTCCACAAAGCCAATCCAACCGCTTTCACGAATAGAAGTTGACCATGCGAACAGATACAGCGCTTCAACGTCGAAGATAACGAAGAACATGGCTACCAGATAAAACTTGGCAGACAGGCGCAGGCGGGCGGTGCCGACCGAGTCGATACCTGATTCAAACGGCACGTTTTTAGATCTCGCGCGTGCGCGACCCCCTAAAAACCAGCCGCCGACGAGCATCAGGCAGCACAGGCCAATGGCAACGATAAGAAAGATAGCGAATGCCCAGTGATGAGCGATGATTTCAGTGGATGTTGACATACTCATTGCTTACTCATCAAAAGTAGCGCCAAATTCTCTGCTCTTTTCGGCAGATGAACGCCACATCGATTCATGGGGAGGAATAAAAAAAACCTTACAATCACTGTGAAAAATCATTTTAGACAGCTAATTGATGGGGTTTTTTACTCCTTTCTATAACCTTTTGTCAACTTTAACAAAAGTTTCCTCACATTATTTTACACTGTTCCAACTTCATTAACATAAAGTGCTCTTTAGACCCATTCCGATTGCATCATAGGTCATTTTTAATGTTGTTGAATCGTGTCCGTAGTGAAGTAAAAAAGATAATACACGTCTATTTTGACAGGAATTCACCCAGATGCCTCCCCCTAAATGGGAGTATTTTCTTGATCTGTGACACGCTTTTGTTAATTCACCATAAAAAACAGCAACAATTTCTCTAGTTTTTTAACATGGAAACATTTAGCAACTCAGCTGATTATTTTTCATCCTATTGTCAGTCTGTTTTTTTACCTGCTGATTTTGTTAAGTTTTAGTATATGAATGAACAGAAAGCAGTAATATTTGCATAAAAAAAGAGCCACTGGATGTTTTTTCATCATCAGTGGCTCTTTTTTACACTTACATTTTAAAACGTTTTTTTGTGACGCTTTACTCAAAGTCGCCTTCAACAATCAGCGAGTCATCTCCCCCTTCAGGGGTAAACTGATTGTATTGCCAAGGATTTTGATATGTCTGCATCGACTTAAAGATAACCTGAGCTAATTCATTTTGCGTGGCCGGATCGCTGCACAGCAGATACTCGGTATCAGGCAGAGGTGGCAATCCGTCCGCCGCACCCAGTACGCGTAAATCCGGGCTCATCATTTCGACAGGACGGGCAGTAACGCCCAGCCCTGCTTTTACCGCCGCGCGGACCGCAGGCAATGTTGAAGCGACATAAGCCAGACGCCACGGGATCTGTGCTGCATTCAACGTCGCCAGCACGATATCGCGAAACGGGCTGGGATCGTCCAGCAGAACTAACGGCACCGGTTCCCCTTTTTGCAGGATATATTCGGCTGCGCAATACCAGTGCGTCGGTGAAGTCCGCAAATTCAGGCACTCAAAATCGCCAGGTCGGTTAGTGGTGACCACTAAATCCACTTCTTGCGACTTAAGCATCTCCACCATGTAGGCGTTGCGTTTCACTCTGACATCCAGTGCAAGTTTCGGATAAACCGAACTTATACGGTTAAGCAGAAAAGGGAGTATGGTATCGGCGGATTCATCAGAAGCACCGATAGTTAACACCCCCTGAAGATTGTTAAACATCAATGATGAGCATGCCTCATCATTAAATCGCAGTATTTTCCTGGCGTAACCCAACAGCTGGATACCATGTTCGGTCAGCAGTTTGTTGCGTCCATGGCGCGCGAACAACTCTTACCCCACAAGTTGTTCAAGACGCTGCATTTGCTGACTTACCGCAGACTGAGTTCGACATACCGCAGCTGCCGCAGCCGCAAAGGTATTCAGGTCGGCAACAGCAACAAAGGTTCTCAGCAGATCGAGGTCGAGGTTAATTATCGGACGATTTGCATTTATCATAGTTTTTCACTTACTCGCGGGTCATACCGGGTTAATGCTGTGCATTCAGAATCAAACAACTCCATTTGTAATGTGCCTCCCTTCAGTTTCGCTTAGTGTAACCAAGTGAAAATAAGGATGTATTTGGTTTAACAAACGAAACAATTCTCTTTCTGAGCTATTTTAATACCCGTGATATTCATCGGAATATAGCAACGAGAAAGAGCCGTATTTTTAGCTGCTGGATGATTCTGACTAATGGGAAACATGTAAATTTTGTAAATTTAAAAAATAGTTAACGAACAATAATTTACACATTAAAAACTAACTTTTCAGGATGTTAGGAACAACCAACAAACATTTGAATTATCGTAAAATTCGTACTACACACCATTTCATAGGAGTTATCTTAACCTAAAACCACTATATTTATAAGTGTTATCGCGAATAATTCCGGGCAAATTGGTGTTATGTCAGCGCAACGGTTTTCGTATTATTGGCCCACTCAATTTGATGTCGTTTAAATAATAAATAATAATTAATTAAGAATCTCTCAATTCATTAATTATGCTTAACAATGGATTCACACCGCATCACGCAGGGATCAGACCGATAACAGATTTCGCAGGCAAAACCTCAGTATTTTCGAATTACGCCATTCAGCTGAGATCTCGGCTACCTTTTTCTTTACAGGTCTAACTTTTTTTGACCAGACAAATCACCACACCCACACTAACAAAGCAAAATATAAACCACAAAAAACACAACAATCCAGATTATTTCTCTACAAAAATCACATTATTTAGTTATTAACAGTGAATTATAATCCTCCTGCTTTCCAAAATCTTCTACTAAAGACCCTTCAAAACTCACCGTCGTGGGAGTACATTGTGCTGGGCTGACTTCCACGGCAGGGAGTGGCATTCACAGCTAAAAGGTCAACGTTCATGTCCCCCATTGAAAAATCCAGCAAATTAGAAAACGTCTGTTATGACATTCGCGGCCCGGTTCTGAAGGAAGCAAAGCGCCTGGAAGAAGAAGGCAACAAAGTTCTGAAACTGAACATCGGCAACCCTGCGCCTTTCGGGTTTGAAGCGCCAGATGAAATTTTGGTGGATGTGATCCGCAATTTGCCAACTGCGCAAGGATATTGCGATTCCAAAGGCCTTTATTCAGCCCGCAAAGCAATCATGCAGCATTACCAGGCCCGTGGGATGCGCGACGTAACCGTGGAAGATATCTATATCGGTAACGGCGTATCTGAATTGATTGTGCAGGCCATGCAGGCATTGCTAAACAGTGGGGACGAAATGCTGGTTCCTGCACCTGATTATCCACTGTGGACGGCGGCGGTTTCGCTCTCTGGTGGTAATGCCGTGCACTACCTGTGTGACGAATCGTCAGACTGGTTCCCGGACCTGGATGATATCCGCGCCAAAATTACGCCGCGTACCCGTGGGATCGTCATCATCAACCCAAACAACCCTACTGGCGCGGTGTATTCTAAAGAGCTGCTGATGGAGATTGTTGAGATTGCCCGCCAAAACAATCTCATCATCTTTGCGGACGAGATTTACGACAAAATTCTTTACGATGACGCCGAGCACCACTCGATTGCGGCAATGGCCCCTGACCTGCTGACTATTACCTTTAACGGCCTGTCAAAAACCTATCGTGTTGCCGGTTTCCGCCAGGGCTGGATGGTATTGAACGGACCGAAGAAACATGCCAAAGGGTATATCGAAGGCCTTGAGATGCTGGCTTCTATGCGCCTTTGTGCCAACGTTCCGGCACAACATGCCATTCAGACCGCACTGGGTGGATATCAGAGCATCAGCGAATTCATCATGCCAGGCGGGCGTCTGTATGAGCAACGTAACCGCGCCTGGGAACTGCTTAATGACATCCCCGGCGTCTCTTGCGTAAAACCGCGCGGTGCGCTGTATATGTTCCCGAAAATTGATGCTAAACGCTTCAATATTCATGACGACCAGAAAATGGTACTCGACTTCCTGTTGCAGGAAAAAGTACTGCTGGTCCAGGGGACGGCATTCAACTGGCCGTGGCCGGATCATTTCCGCATCGTCACGCTACCGCGTATTGACGATATCGAAATGTCGCTGAGTAAATTTGAGCGTTTCCTGTCAGGGTATCGCCAGCTGTAACCACGCAAAGTGCTGCCGGGTTTGCATCCGGTAGCACTCTCTGCGCAAAATACCGTTACTGAAGTCACTGAGTAAGGGTCGTTATGAAGCAGAGCCACTTTTTTGCCCACCTCTCCCGTCTGAAACTCATTAACCGCTGGCCGCTGATGCGCAACGTGCGCACCGAAAACGTGTCCGAACACAGTCTGCAGGTTGCCATGGTTGCCCATGCGCTGGCCGCAATTAAAAACCGTAAATTTGGTGGTCAGGTTAATGCTGAGCGTATTGCCCTGCTGGCGATGTATCACGATGCGTCAGAGGTGTTAACCGGCGATCTCCCTACCCCAGTGAAATATTTCAACTCGCAGATTGCCCAAGAATATAAAGCGATAGAGAAAATTGCCCAACAAAAACTGGTCGATATGGTTCCCGATGAGCTGCGCGATATTTTTGCGCCGCTCATTGATGAACATGCCTTAAGTGAAGAAGAGAGGTCGATTGTTAAACAGGCCGATGCCCTGTGCGCGTATCTGAAGTGCCTGGAAGAACTCTCTGCCGGTAACAACGAATTTCTGCTGGCGAAAACACGTCTGGAAAAAACGCTGGAGTCACGACGCAGCGAAGAGATGGACTACTTTATGGACGTATTCGTCCCGAGTTTTCACCTCTCATTAGATGAAATCAGTCAGGATTCTCCATTGTAAGTTTGCGGCGACATTGCCTTTGTAGGCCGGATGAGGCGTTAGCCGCCATCCGGCACATAAAAATCAAAACGGAAACAGCATCGGGATCATCACCACGCACACCACCATCACAATGATGGTAAACGGCACGCCAATTTTTACGAAATCGCTAAAGCTGTAGTTACCCGGCCCGAGTACCAGTGTGTTTACCGGTGAAGAAACTGGCGTCATAAAGGCTGCGGAAGCCGCCATCGCAATCACCATTGCAAAAGGATACGGCGAAACGCCCATCGACTTTGCTGCCGCCAGCGCAATCGGCGCCATCAGTACCGCCGTCGCAGTGTTAGAGATAAATAACCCAATGGTCGCGCACAGCACGAACAGACAGCCCAGCATCATATACGGGCCGTACCCTCCACCAACGTCTATTAGCCCTTTAACCACCAGATCGACGCCGCCCGTTTTTTGTAATGCCAGCGCAAAAGGCATCATTCCGACAATCAAAATAATACTTGGCCAGTGAATGGCTTTGTAGGCGCTTTCGGCATCGATGCAGCGGAATTTTCCCATCAGCAAACAGGCGATAATCGCGGCAACTGTATTAGGGATTTCATCGGTGAGCATTAACGCGACCATCAGCACCAGACAGAAAATCGCATGCGGCGCCTGGCTGTGCGCCGGAGAAGCTTCACTGACTTCCACGGGCATATTCAGCACCACGAAATCGCGCCCTTTTTGCCCCAACAAAGTGATGAGTTTCCAGTTGCCCACCACCAGAATGATATCGCCCATCAGTAGTGGTTCATCCACCACCGCTCCGGCCAGTGCCATACCATCACGCTTCAGTCCGACGACATTAAGCCCGTAACGCGAACGAAAAGCGATTTCCCGTACCGTTTTGCCGATCAATTCCGATTCAGGAATCAATGAAATCTCGGCCATACCCACATCAAGCGCCTGCTCGGAGAAGTATTCACCACGCAGCACCATCGGCTCCAACAGTTGCTCGCTGCAAAACTCACGCAGGTCAACGTCGGCCGCTGACATATCGATCAGCAATACGTCACGGGCACGGAACTCAGAAACCCCGTTAACATCGACTATCACGCGGCGAAAACGCCGCCAGCGTTCAACACCAATCACGTTTGCCCCGTAGCGCTCACGCAATTTCAGGTCATCCAGACGTTGGCCAATCATGGGAGAACCCGGGCGAATCGCCAGGCGACGGGCACGCCCTGTCAGGCGATATTCTTTGATCAGATCGCGAAAGGTCCGGCGCTTCCAGCCGTCTCCCGGCTGCCCGGAGTCTTCACCTTTCAGCATAAAACGCATCACCAGCATATAAATTATGCCGAGTACCAACACCACCAGTCCCAGTGGGGTTACGCTAAAAAAGCTAAAACCGTTAAGTCCTTCACGTAACAATTCACTGTTGACGACCAGGTTCGGCGGCGTTGCCACCAGCGTCATCATGCCGCTTATCAATCCGGCAAAGCTCAATGGCATCATCAGGCGTGAGGGGGAGATTTGCATGCGCATGGAAACGCTTAAGACAACCGGAATAAAGATGGCGACCACACCGGTCGAACTCATGAAGGCACCGAGTCCGGCTACGGTTATCATCAGCAACACCAGCATTTTAACTTCACTGCTGCCAGCGACCTTCACCAGCCAGGCACCCATTACCGTCGCCACGCCGGTACGCACCAGACCGTCGCCGATAATGAATAAAGCCGCTATCAAAATAACGTTAGGATCGCTGAACCCGGAAAAAGCCTCTGTGATGCTCAATGTTCCGCTCAGAACAAAGGCAATAATGACCAGCAAAGCGACCGCGTCCATACGCACTCTGCCAGTTGCAAACAAGACGACGGCAATCGCCAGCAATGAGAGAACCCATATCAATTCACCGTTCACAACATATCCTTGTTAAATGAGAGGGATGGGCTGATTCTGCCATAAAAAAGCCCCAACAATCTGGGGCTAAATCATGATCAGGTATTTCTTATAACGACCACATTTCCGTTGGGTTGTTTGGTCACAGAAATATGTTCCAGACTGGTCAGCGAAAAATCAACCTCGTCCAGACGCGGCGTATCCGCTGGCGCGTTAACCGCGATGACATGACACCCAGCAGCCAATCCTGAGAGCACCCCGGCGGGGGCATCTTCCACCACTGCACATTCCTGCGGCGCCAGCCCCAGAAGTTGAGCGCCTAACAGATACGCGTCTGGCTCTGGCTTCCCTCTTTTTACCCGCTCAGCGGTGACAAACACTTCTGGAGCAGGAAGCCCAGCAACACGATGGCGCGCCCGTGCGACCGGCATGGAGCCGGAGGTCACAATCGCCCATGGAATACCCGCTTTATTGAGATGGTTGAGTAAATCAACTGCCCCCGGCAGCGCGGTGATCCCGGCGGTTTCCGTCGCTTCGATCTGCTCCAGACGGGTAAATTCCGCGGCGATCTCTGCCTCAGACTTGCCCACCATAAAGTGTCGCAGGGAGGTAATGGCCTGCTTGCCATGAATAAAGCCGAGTACCTCGGCGTGATCGAGGCCGAAGCGATCGGCCCAGTTGCACCACGCACGCTCTACTGCGGGTAAGGAATCGACCAGCGTTCCATCCAGATCAAACAGAAAACCTTTGCACTGCACGCTCGCCCCCTCAGGCATTAATGATTTGGTTAATTTCATTCGCGCTCAGGTGATATTGACGCGGGCAAGAGTGCCAAACATTCAGCATACGCTGATATTTTTCCCACATTGGGGTCTGGGCGTTGAAGCCATGCGTACCCGCATCAAAGTGGGTGTAACGACCTTCCACATTGACCATAAAACGAACATACCCGAGGAAACGGGCTTCCGTTGCGGCGTCAAAACCGAGGAAGGTCACGCGACGCTCATCAATAGCCTGCGCATCCTTAAGATTAGTCCAGGACACATGTAATGCGTGATACATCTCCATAATATCGATAATCGTACGACAGGTTTCTTCCGTCAGTTCACCAAACTCACGATCCAGCTCACGCATCTGCAAGCCGTAACCGCGTTCAATAATCGTCTGCAAACGACGATAACGCTCGGCGTTAGTTGGATCGAGCATAGTCATCATTTTGTACTGATTCGACAAAATCAGACGTTGAGCGTTGGTCATTTCCATTTGGGACTCCTGTATCACTACTACTGCGATGAAAAAAAAGAAGGCATCTTGTGCCTTCTTTTATATGCGTAATCAGGGGTCAATTACAAATCATCAAGGAAAGTTTTATCCAGTTGTTTGAAGGCGCGCTTAAGCGTGTCAGCCAACGCCTGGTAATCCGGCTTTCCTTCCACCGGAGAGAGCGCCTGCCCAGCTTCTTGCAATTTACCCCGAACTTCGTAGAACCAATTGAGAATTGAAGGCGGCAGCGGCGTTACGGAACGTTTTCCCAGCCACCACATCCCCTGCATCGGCAGGCTAAGCGCAAACAGAGCAGTCGCCACGGCCGGGCCCAACTGCCCCCCTAACGCAATTTGCCAACATAAGGTGAAGACGGCGATAGGCGGCATAAAACGAATCGCGTAACGCGTCATGCGGATCACGCGGTTCTCAACAAACACGGGCGCAAGGCGCTTTTCCATTGGCCACGTCTTTGCATAGTGCTGCCCCCGGCGAAACAAGCTAAAAAAATTGACGGAGCGATTATCCGGTGTCGACATGGCGGTTACCTCAACTTCACATATAAAAATTAAAAAATTTGTGCAAAACAACAACTACAAGGGACATCGTTCAAAACATTTTGTCTTTGATACCCACATTCAGGTATCCTGTGCCGGCCTGTAAGGCCTGTAGTCCAAAATCATTGAGTCGTCAAATTGGCATACATTATGCCATTGCCTGAAAAATACGCAAAATGACATAGACTCAAAGGTATTTATTCCATCGTGCCCAAAAAGACTATGGCGCATGATGTTAATCATAAACGTCGGTGTCATCATGCGCTACGCTCTATGACTCCCTGACGTTTTTTTAGCCACGTATCATAAATAGGTACTTCCATGTCGAGTAAGTTAGTACTGGTTCTGAACTGCGGTAGCTCCTCACTGAAATTTGCCATCATCGATGCAGTAAACGGTGAAGAATACCTCTCTGGTTTAGCCGAATGTTTCCATCTCCCAGAAGCACGTATCAAGTGGAAAATGGACGGCGGTAAACAAGAAGCGGCTTTAGGTGCAGGCGCCGCTCACAGTGAAGCGCTGAACTTTATCGTTAACACTATTCTGGCACAAAAACCAGAATTGTCTGCGCAATTGACCGCTATTGGTCACCGTATCGTACACGGCGGCGAGAAGTACACCAGCTCCGTGGTTATCGATGATTCCGTTATTCAGGGCATCAAAGATTCTGCCTCTTTCGCACCGCTGCATAACCCGGCTCACCTGATCGGTATCGCAGAAGCGCTGAAATCCTTCCCTAATCTGAAAGACAAAAACGTGGCTGTATTCGACACCGCGTTCCATCAGACTATGCCGGAAGAGTCTTACCTCTATGCTCTGCCGTACAGCCTGTACAAAGAACACGGCGTTCGTCGTTACGGCGCGCACGGTACCAGCCACTTCTTCGTCACACAGGAAGCGGCAAAAGTGCTGAACAAACCGGTTGAAGAGCTGAACATCATCACTTGCCACCTGGGCAATGGCGGTTCTGTATCTGCTATCCGTAACGGTAAATGTGTTGATACCTCCATGGGTCTAACCCCGCTGGAAGGTCTGGTGATGGGTACGCGTTCCGGTGACATCGACCCGGCGATCATCTTCCACCTGCACGATACCCTGGGCATGAGCGTTGACCAGATCAACAAAATGCTGACCAAAGAGTCCGGCCTGCTGGGTCTGACCGAAGTCACCAGCGACTGCCGTTATGTTGAAGATAACTACGCTACTAAAGAAGACGCTAAACGTGCAATGGACGTTTACTGCCACCGTCTGGCGAAATACATCGGTTCTTACACTGCGCTGATGGATGGTCGTCTGGATGCAGTTGTCTTCACCGGTGGTATCGGTGAAAACGCAGCGATGGTTCGTGAACTGTCTCTGGGCAAACTGGGCGTTCTGGGCTTTGAAGTTGACCACGAACGTAACCTGGCCGCACGTTTCGGCAAATCTGGTTTCATCAACAAAGAAGGTACCCGTCCTGCGCTGGTTATCCCAACCAACGAAGAACTGGTTATCGCGCAAGACGCGAGCCGTCTGACTGCCTGATTTCACACCGCCAGCCTAGCTGGCGGTGCTGTTTTGTAACCCGTCTAAATTGGCGGTAACGAAAGAGGATAAACCGTGTCCCGTATTATTATGCTGATCCCTACCGGAACCAGCGTCGGCCTGACCAGCGTCAGCCTTGGCGTGATCCGCGCAATGGAACGCAAAGGCGTTCGTCTGAGCGTCTTTAAGCCGATCGCTCAACCGCGTGCCGGTGGCGATGCGCCAGACCAGACTACCAGCATCGTCCGTGCTAACTCTTCTCTGCCAGCCGCTGAGCCGCTGAAGATGAGCCACGTTGAATCTTTACTGTCCAGCAATCAGAAAGATGTGCTGATGGAAGAGATCATCGCGAACTACCACGCGAACACCAAAGACGCTGAAGTCGTACTGGTTGAAGGCCTGGTCCCAACCCGTAAACATCAGTTCGCGCAGTCTCTGAACTACGAAATCGCGAAAACGCTGAACGCGGAAATCGTCTTCGTTATGTCTCAGGGTACCGACACCCCGGAACAGCTGAACGAGCGTATTGAACTGACTCGCAGCAGCTTCGGCGGCGCGAAAAACACCAACATCACCGGCGTAATCGTTAACAAACTGAACGCACCGGTTGATGAGCAGGGCCGTACTCGCCCGGATCTGTCCGAGATTTTCGACGACTCTTCCAAAGCGAAAGTGATCAAAGTTGATCCGGCTAAACTGCAAGAATCCAGTCCGCTGCCGGTTCTGGGCGCGGTGCCATGGAGCTTCGATCTAATCGCTACTCGTGCAATCGATATGGCGCGTCACCTGAACGCCACCATCGTTAACGAAGGCGATATCAACACCCGTCGCGTGAAGTCTGTGACGTTCTGCGCACGCAGCATTCCACATATGCTGGAACACTTCCGCGCAGGTTCTCTGCTGGTGACTTCTGCCGACCGTCCTGACGTGCTGGTTGCAGCATGTCTGGCTGCTATGAACGGCGTGGAAATCGGTGCCCTGCTGCTGACTGGCGGCTACGAAATGGACGCGCGCATCACTAAACTGTGCGAACGTGCATTTGAAACCGGCCTGCCGGTATTCATGGTAAACACCAACACCTGGCAGACCTCTCTGAGCCTGCAGAGCTTCAACCTGGAAGTTCCGGTTGACGATCACGAGCGCATTGAGAAAGTTCAGGAATACGTTGCTAACTACATCAACGCTGACTGGATTGAATCCCTGACTGCAACCTCTGAGCGTAGCCGTCGTCTGTCTCCACCGGCGTTCCGTTATCAGTTGACCGAGCTGGCACGCAAAGCGGGCAAACGCGTTGTTCTGCCGGAAGGCGACGAACCGCGCACCGTTAAAGCGGCAGCCATCTGTGCTGAACGTGGTATCGCAACCTGCGTACTGCTGGGTAACCCGGATGAGATCACCCGCGTTGCAGCCTCTCAGGGCGTTGAACTGGGCGCTGGTGTAGAAATCGTTGATCCAGATGTGGTTCGCGAAAGCTACGTTGCTCGCCTGGTCGAACTGCGTAAAAACAAAGGTATGACCGAAACCGTTGCCCGCGAACAGCTGGAAGACAACGTGGTTCTCGGTACCCTGATGCTGGAACAGGACGATGTTGACGGTCTGGTTTCTGGTGCAGTGCACACCACCGCGAACACCATCCGTCCGCCGCTGCAGCTGATCAAAACTGCACCGGGTAGCTCTCTGGTGTCTTCCGTGTTCTTCATGCTGCTGCCGGATCAGGTTTACGTTTACGGCGACTGCGCGATCAACCCGGATCCGACTGCAGAGCAGCTGGCAGAAATCGCGATTCAGTCCGCTGATTCCGCAATTGCCTTCGGTATCGAACCGCGCGTAGCGATGCTCTCCTACTCCACCGGTACTTCTGGTGCAGGTAGTGACGTAGAGAAAGTTCGCGAAGCAACCCGTCTGGCACAGGAAAAACGTCCTGACCTGATGATCGACGGTCCGCTGCAGTACGACGCCGCCGTTATGGCTGACGTAGCGAAATCCAAAGCGCCGAACTCTCCGGTTGCAGGTCGCGCTACCGTGTTCATCTTCCCGGATCTGAACACCGGTAACACCACTTACAAAGCGGTACAGCGTTCTGCCGACCTGATCTCCATCGGGCCAATGCTGCAGGGTATGCGCAAGCCGGTGAACGACCTGTCTCGTGGCGCGCTGGTAGACGATATCGTCTACACCATCGCACTGACCGCGATCCAGTCTTCCCAGCAGCAGCAGTAATCTGCCGAGTGTGCCGGATCTCTTATCCGGCAACACATCTGCTTATCAAACCGGAAATAGCTGATATTTCCGGTTTTTTTATGTCTATTTCCCTTTTGGCATAATCTGAAACATTTGCCTGGATGCGCTGCATCAATGAATAACTATTCTTCTGTTCGCATACTTACTCTCTTTTGCGTTGCAACAGGGATAGTCTTTCATGTCAGCAGTAACAGAATCACAGCCAGCTAAAAAATGGGCGATGCCCGACACGCTGGTGATTATTTTTTTCGTCGCCATTTTAACCAGTCTGGCAACATGGGTTGTTCCCGTCGGGATGTTCGACAGCCAGGAAGTTCAGTATCAGGTTGATGGACAAACCAAAACCCGTAAGGTGGTTGACCCCCATTCCTTTCGTATTCTGACCAACGACGCAGGTGAAGAGCAGTATCACCGGGTGCAGTTATTCACCACCGGAGATGAACGCCCAGGCCTGATGAATTTCCCGTTTGAAGGATTAACCTCCGGCTCGAAATTCGGCACTGCTGTCGGCATCATTATGTTTATGCTGGTCATTGGCGGCGCATTCGGCATCGTTATGCGTACCGGCACCATTGATAACGGCATCCTGGCGCTCATTCGCCATACGCGGGGCAACGAGGTCCTGTTTATCCCAGTGCTGTTTATTCTCTTCTCCTTAGGCGGTGCGGTGTTTGGCATGGGGGAAGAGGCTGTTGCCTTTGCCATTATCATCGCGCCTTTGATGGTACGGCTAGGTTACGACAGTATCACCACCGTGCTGGTTACCTATATCGCAACTCAGATTGGTTTCGCCAGTTCATGGATGAACCCATTTTGCGTGGTGGTCGCGCAAGGTATTGCGGGGGTACCGGTGCTCTCTGGTTCCGGGCTACGCATCGTGGTCTGGGTGATCGCTACACTAATCGGGCTGACCTTCACGCTGGCCTATGCGGCGCGTATCAAAAAGAATCCGCTTTTGTCCCGGGTACATGAATCCGACAGCTTCTTTCGCGAGCAGCAGGACGAGGTCGTGGAACGACGCTTCACGCTGGGCGACTGGTTAGTGCTACTGGTGCTAACCGCGGTGATGATTTGGGTTGTCTGGGGCGTTATCGTCAACGCGTGGTTTATTCCTGAGATCGCCAGTCAGTTCTTCACGATGGGTCTGGTGATTGGCATTATCGGCGTCGTGTTTCGGCTCAACGGCATGACGGTCAACATCATGGCCTCCTCATTCACTGAGGGTGCACGAATGATGATTGCCCCTGCCCTGCTGGTTGGTTTTGCCAAAGGCATTTTACTGCTGGTCGGTAATGGAGAGGCGGGTGAAGCCAGCGTGTTAAACACTCTGCTGCACAGCATTGCCAATGGCATCAGCGGGCTGGATAACGCCATCGCGGCGTGGTTTATGCTGTTGTTCCAGGCAGTTTTTAATTTCTTCGTCACTTCCGGCTCTGGTCAGGCTGCGTTAACCATGCCGCTACTGGCACCGCTGGGCGATCTGGTTGGCGTAAACCGTCAGGTCACAGTCCTGGCCTTCCAGTTTGGCGACGGATTCAGTCATATTATCTATCCGACGTCAGCATCTCTGATGGCTACGTTAGGCGTTTGTCGGGTGGATTTTCGTAACTGGCTGAAGGTAGGTGCTACGCTGTTGGGACTGCTGTTTGTTATGTCCAGCGTGGTGGTGATTGGCGCGCAGATGATGGGTTACCATTAAAAAGTGTGCGTCCGGCCTACTCGATTTCTCGACGCAGTAGGCCGGATGAACAGAGTTTACTCAGCTTCTTCCTGCTTTTCGGCTTTCGCCCCTTCATTCTTGGCGTTGCGGGTCATCCACAGCGCCAGGGCTTTCAGGGAGTCCGGTGTAAATTCGTCGCAGCGCGCGGTAATTTCTTCCGGCGTCAACCAGCAAACTTCACTGACCTCATCTTCCTGAAGCGCAAACGGTCCGTGGGAAACGCAGCTAAACAACCCACCCCATACGCGACAGTTCTGGTCTTCAAAGTAAAACTGACCATGCTCGGCAAACGGCACGCCCGCAATCCCCAGTTCCTCTTCTGCTTCACGACGCGCTGATTCCAGCATCTGCTCGTCAGCCTGAACCACACCGCCTGCGGTGGCATCCAGCATGCCGGGCAAAAAATCTTTTGTCTCAGTGCGACGTTGAACCAGAATTTTGCCCATACCATCATGCACAACGATATACGTTGCACGATGGCGTAAGCGTTGCGCCCGCATTTGTTCCCGGCTGGACTGTGCAATGACTTCATTGTCTTCATTCACAATATCCACCCATTCAGTACTTGCCAAACGACGCTGTTCCACCATCAGGAAACCTTCTTTTTTCTGGCGCTCTTACGGCGCGTTTATGTTTGTGGGGTAAATTACGGATTAATCTCGACCTGTGCAATAACACTTTGATCATTGAGTGCCATTACGCTGAGAACATTATCATCCAGAATCCCGTAACTTGCCGCAAAGCCCCCTTTCGGGATGCTTACCGAGCCGGGATTGAAATGATAGATACCCTCGCGCCGCTCAGCAACCGGCAGATGAGTATGCCCATAAACCAGAACATCGCCCGCATTGAGCGCCGGCAAATTTTGCGGGCCAAAAAGATGTCCGTGCGTCAAAAAGAGTCGCTGGTTTTCTGTCAGAATTTGCTGCCACGGCGCAGTCATCGGAAAATGCAGGAGCATCTGATCCACTTCGCTGTCGCAATTACCACGCACCGCAATAATTCGCGATGCCAGCTCATTCAGCCGTTCAGCAACCTGCGCAGGTGCATAGCCTTCTGGAAGCGCATTACGCGGCCCGTGGTTTAAAACATCACCCAATATCACCAGCCATTGCGCGCCGCTTGCAGCAAACCGCTCGAGTACGCGTTCCGTGGCTGGCAACGAACCATGAATGTCCGATGCGAACATCAGTTTCATCACTCACTCCTCGCTGAAAATTACCTTGTAATGATACTGGATTACGGCCCGTTTTTCAGCAGGAACGCTTCGCTGAAAGCGCGATAAAACGCTGTACTGAAGCGCGCTGCCACTGGAAGGTGGCGTATTCCGCAAGCGCTTCTGGAACCTCATCGCCGTTAAGGACCAGGCGATTAAGCATTAGCGCTAAATCACAGTCAGCGATACATCATTCGCCAAATAAATTCTGCTTACCGTGGCTCAGTAAACTGCTCGCAGTAGCGAACAGTTTTTCCGCACTGGCTTTTCCCACTTCGCTTAACGGTCCTTTCTTCACGCCAGCAAAAACGACATCTGTTGATCGTTCCTCACGGATAGGCATTAAATCGCTGCGGATCCACGCCTGAACCTGGCGCGCCCGAGCGCGCTTTTGTACATCGTGTGGGTAGATACGCTCCCACTGTGGCGGTGCAAAGCTCTCTTCCAGGAATTCTGTAATCGCTGATGATTCGCTCAGTTCAAAACCATCGATCTCAAGAACCGGTACGCGGCGCGTCAAGGCGTAACCTTGCCATGAAGGATGCAAGTGTTCACCACTATTGAGATCAACGGTTTTCAGCGTAAAGGGTAGCCCTTTCTCTTGCAGAGCAACATAAACAGACAGCACGTAAGGGGAGAAAAAATTGGCATCTGACCACAGCGTAATTGCAGATTTGCTCATAATGTCCTCTGAAGTGTATTGGCTTGCTTTCAAAATATAGAGTCTTTCTCTCGCTGTCACTTGATGAAAACTCACGCACGCCAACAGGCTCTATACTTGTAATGACCCGGTTCATGACAAAACGGATGCTGAAAATGATCGATCTCTATTACACGCCATCGCCAAACGGTCACAAAATCACGCTATTTCTTGAAGAGGCACAGCTGCAATACCGTCTGATTCATGTCGATATCAGCAAAGGCAGCCAGTTTCGCCCCGATTTTCTGCTGATCTCGCCGAACAATAAAATCCCGGCCATTATCGATCATGCGCCGGAAGATGGCGGAAGGCCCATCAGCTTGTTTGAGTCCGGAGAAATTTTACTCTATCTGGCGGAGAAGAGCGGTAAGCTGCTCAGCGGTGAATTACGCGAACGCCACACCACGCTGCAGTGGCTGTTCTGGCAGGTCAGCGGTCTGGGTCCCATGCTGGGGCAGAATCATCATTTCAGTCATTACGCTCCGCAAACGATCCCTTACGCTATTGAAAGATACCAGGTTGAAACCCAGCGCCTGTACAACGTGATGAATAAACGTCTGGAAACGTCACCCTGGCTGGGAGGCGATCACTACAGCATTGCTGACATTGCCTGCTGGCCGTGGATCCACGCCCATCAGCGTCAGCGCATCGACCTCGACAATTACCCGGCGGTCAATAACTGGCACGAACGCATCCGTACGCGTCCCGCCACGGAACGCGCCATGCAGCAAGCACTGAGTGAGAAGCGGTGACGCAATTCGGTTCTCGTGTATCATGCAGAGGTTCATACATGGAGGAAACCTGCAATGTCACAACCTGACGCCATTATTCGTATAAAAAACCTTCGTCTGCGCACCTTTATCGGCATCAAAGAAGAGGAGATCCTTAATCGCCAGGATATCGTCATCAATATTGCCATTCACTATCCGGCAGACAAAGCCCGTACCAGCGAAGATATCAACGACGCGCTGAATTATCGCACTATAACCAAAAGCATCATTGCCCACGTGGAGGGTAACCGCTTCTCATTGTTAGAAAAATTAACTCAAGATGTGCTCGATATCGCACGCGAACATCACTGGGTCACTTATGCTGAAGTGGAGATAGATAAACTTCACGCATTGCGTTACGCCGACTCAGTATCAATGACGCTGAGCTGGCAGCGCTAAAACGTAACCCGGGAGGCGACATGCAGATTCTGATTACCGGCGGTACTGGCCTGATTGGACGTCATCTGATCCCCTGCCTGCTGGAACTGGGGCATCAGATAATCGTAGTGACACGTACCCCTGATAAGGCTCGTCAGATTCTCGACTCTCGGGTCACGTTATGGAAAGGACTGGAAGAGCGGCAACATCTCAATAATATTGATGCCGTGATTAACCTTGCCGGAGAACCTATCGCAGATAAGCGCTGGAGCGCACAGCAAAAGGAACGCTTGTGCCAGAGCCGTTGGGGCATTACGCAGAAACTGGTCGATTTAATCAATGCCAGCGAGACGCCGCCCTCAGTGTTAATCTCCGGTTCCGCTACCGGTTACTACGGCGATTTGGGCGAAGTTGTGGTTACGGAAGAAGAGCCACCGCATAACGAATTTACCCACAAGCTGTGCGCCCGCTGGGAGCAAATTGCCAGCACTGCGCAAAGCGACAAAACCCGCGTGTGTATGCTGCGTACCGGCGTGGTACTGGCCTCAGCAGGCGGCATTCTGGCAAAAATGGTCCCGCCGTTTCGTCTTGGCTTAGGCGGCCCGATCGGTAACGGACGCCAGTATATGGCCTGGATCCATGTTGATGATATGGTCAACGGAATTATCTGGCTGCTGAATAACGATCTACGCGGTCCCTTCAATATGGTTTCGCCATACCCGGTGCACAATGAGCAGTTTGCCCACGCGCTGGGTCACGCTCTGAACCGCCCTGCAATTCTGCGCGTTCCCGCCACCGCTATGCGACTGCTGATGGGGGAATCGTCAGTACTGGTCCTTGGTGGACAACGCGCATTGCCCAAACGCCTGGAAGCTTCCGGTTTTACGTTTCGCTGGTACGATTTAGAAGAAGCGCTGGCGGATGTCATCCGATAACCCCTATGCACTATTCACAGTCGCCGTTGTGGTGGTAAGGTTATAGACCAGATTTCCGCAATGGCGACGTTATGGCGATAATATCGACTCCCCGACTTACCCTCTCTTTGTTTCAATTTTCTGACTGGTCATTTTTCCAGAAACTCCGTGAATGTCCTGAAGTCATGCGCTATATGGGCAACATCGCCCCGGCGAAAGATACGCGGCTGTTATTCGCCAGACGTCTGGCCGCACAGCACACTTTCGTCATCCGCGAACATAACAGCCCGACGCCACTTGGCGATATTGGTCTGCAAATCAGCCATCTTTACCCGCAGGAAGCCGACCTCGGCTACGCCATCATGCCACAGGCTCAGGGGAAAGGTATTGCCAGCGAAGCCGTGCGCGCGGTGTGCCAGTATGCCTTCGAGCATGCAGGTGTGACGGCGATAAACGCATACGCGCTGGCGGATAACAAGGGTTCAATCCGTATTCTGGAAAAGACAGGCTTTGTACGTACGCAGGTACTGGAAAAGGCGTATGAGATTGACGGCATCGCCTACGACGACTGGGTGTTTCGGCTGGAGCGCGACGCGCTAAAATTGTAAGCCCGGAAAGCGTAGCGCCTCCGGGCTGTTGACTTACTTCAGCGATCCTTTAAGGAACTGTTGCAAACGCGGGCTTTGCGGATTACCAAATACCTGCTCCGGGTCACCCTCTTCCTCAATTTTCCCCTGATGCAGGAAAATCACGTGCGTGGAAACATGACGGGCAAACCCCATTTCGTGGGTCACCACCACCATGGTTTTCCCCTCTTCAGCCAGCTGTTGCATAATGCGCAGCACTTCACCCACCAGCTCAGGATCAAGCGCCGACGTAGGTTCATCAAACAGCAACACTTCCGGTTCCATCGCCAGCGCACGGGCAATGGAAACACGCTGCTGCTGACCACCGGACAGGTGCACCGGATATTTGCCCTGTGCGCGCTCATCAATGCCCACTTTAGCCAGATACTTCACCGCACGGTCGCGAGCTTCCTGCTTGCTCAGCCCCAACACCTGAATCGGCGCTTCCATGACGTTTTCCAGCACTGTCATGTGGCTCCACAGATTAAAGTGCTGAAAGACCATCGTCAGACGCGTACGCAGCAGGCGTAGCTGATTTTTGTCCGCAACTTTCAACTGGCCGTCTTTGTCGCGCACCAGACCAATGTTCTGACCGCTGACGACAATCGACCCGGCACTCGGTTTCTCGAGAAAGTTAATGCAGCGCAGGAAGGTACTTTTACCGGAACCTGACGAACCAATAATGCTGATAACATCACCCGCGTTGGCCTGCAGCGATACCCCTTTCAGCACTTCATGTTCGCCGTAGTGCTTATGTAAATCGATAACGTTTAATTTATTTTCAGACATCGTGTTACTCGAATCATTTAGAGGATACATGCTGCAACCAGCGTTTTTCCGCTTTACGGAACAGACTGATCAGGACATACGAAATAATCAAATACAGCACAGCGGCAATACCGAAGGCGGTAAACGGCTGATACGTTGCCGAGTTGATATCGCGAGCGATTTTCAACAAATCTGGCACCGTGGCCGTAAATGCCAGCGCCGTGGAGTGCAGCATTAAAATGACTTCATTACTGTATGCCGGCAGCGCAATACGCAGCGCGGAAGGTAAAATAATGCATCGATACAGTTTGAATGACGAGAAACCGTATGCGCGCGCAGCCTCAATCTCACCGTGAGGCACGGAACGAATAGCCCCGGCGAAAATCTCCGTGGTATAGGCGCAGGTATTCAGCGTCAGCGCCAGCACGGTGCAATTCAGCCCGCTGCGGAAAAACGCGTTGAGGAAGTCCGTGCCTTTAACTATTTCCAGCGTATACATCCCGGAATAAAACACCAGTAGCTGAACGTACAGCGGCGTCCCACGAAAAATATAGGTGAACAGCCAGATGGGAAACTGGATAAATTTATTACTGGAAACGCGACCAATCGCCAAAAAGAGTGCCAGTATTCCGCCCATCACTACTGACGAAATCAAAAGCCACAGGGTGATAGCGACGCCAGTGTAGCGATATCCGTCGGTCCACAGCAGGGACTTCCAGTATTCCTGAATAATCTCGATCACAGGTCAGCCCTCTTCACACCCACGGAATAGCGGCGCTCAAGGTACAGCAGCACACCATTAGAAACAGTGGTAAACACCAGATAGATGACCCCGCACACGACGGCAAAATAGAACGGCTCCCAGGTACTCTTCCCGGCAAGCTGAGTCGCTTTCACCACGTCTTCAAGTCCAAGCAACGATACCAGCGCCGTAGCCTTAAGAATAACCTGCCAGTTATTGCCGATTCCCGGTAAGGCATAACGCATCATCGCCGGGAACATAATGCGACGAAATATTTGTGAGCTGGTAAAGCCAAACGCCGTCGCGGCTTCAATATGGCCTTTTGGTACAGCCATAAACGCACCGCGAAAAGTTTCGGTAAAATAGGCGCCGTAGATGAATCCAAGGGTGATAATGCCCGCAACCATCGGATCAATATCAATCTGGCCGATACCGATGGCATCGGTAATGGTATTCAGCGCGATTTGTAATCCGTAGAAGATGAGCAGCATTAAGACCAGATCGGGCACGCCGCGGATTAGCGTTGTGTACCCTTCGAAAATAAGTCCCATTGCCCGGCTTTGCGACAGCTTTGCTGCTGCGCCGACAAGACCTATCAGAACCGCCAGTACCACCGAGCTGAGTGCCAGCTCCAGCGTAACAATTGCGCCCTGTAAAATAACACCTGAAAAGCCATACAACATGCTGCCTGTCCTGTCGTGTGTGGTGGAGTAGTAAGCCTCTTTTGATTTCAGACTAACCGTTAAATGCCGGATGGCGGCCTTGCCTTATCCGGCCTACAAAATCACCGTAGGCCGGATAAGCGCGGTGCCATCGGGCATAAATTCAACGCGTCAAAAATCTACGGGCTTTATCAGCACCTGCGGTAATTAACCGCCGTAAACATCAAAATCGAAGTACTTTTTCGCCAGCTTCTCGTAAGTACCGTCAGCTCGCATTTCGGCAAAGGCTTTATTCAGCGCTTCGCGCAGTTCGTTATCGTCTTTGCGCAGCCCCATACCGGTACCCACACCGAACAACTTCTCGTCTTTCACAGACGGGCCGCCGAATTTGTAATCTTTACCGACTGGCTGTTTCAGGAAGCCTTCGCTGGCCGCAACTTCATCCTGGAACGCTGCGTCAATACGCCCGGCAGTCAGGTCAGAATAGATATTGTCCTGCCCCTGATAAGAGACAATCTCAATACCTTTTGGCGCCCAGTGTTCGTTGCCGAACGTTTCCTGGGTAGTGCCCTGCAGCACACCAACACGTTTGCCTTTCAGCGACTCAATGGTCGGCTGAATAGCAGAATCTTTAGCGACAACCAGACGCGAATCGGCTGCATAAAGCTTGTCGGTAAATGCGATTTCCTGCTGACGTTTTTCAGTAATGGAAAGCGAGGACATGATGGCATCGATTTTCTTCGCTTTTAGCGAAGGGATCAGCGCGTCCAGCGGGTTTTCCACGAAGGTACATTGCGTATTGATACGTTTGCACAGCTCTTTAGCCAGATCGATATCAAAA
This sequence comes from Citrobacter sp. B72, assembly GCF_016894305.1. Taxonomy (NCBI): domain Bacteria; kingdom Pseudomonadati; phylum Pseudomonadota; class Gammaproteobacteria; order Enterobacterales; family Enterobacteriaceae; genus Citrobacter; species Citrobacter sp. B72. Next base: position 1,585,418 of record NZ_CP069801.1, on the reverse strand, counting down.
CCGACTAATTCACCCTGCGCATTCTTCGATTCGAACGGCGCATAAGTAGGATCGGTACCGATACGAATTTTTTGCGGAATGGCTGCAAATGCTGCGGTAGCACTGGAGAAAGCCAGAACCAGAGAAAGAGACAACACCAGTTTTTTCATAACTATCCTCAACAGACTGTCTTTTATAGGGGATCTTTACAGGACCAGGTGCAGTTATCGTGCCATTAATCAGGCCGACAAGGCAAAGCATTCTACCCTGTCGGCGGTATTTATTTGCATGAAAAGCGCTTAAGTATGCATTCATGCTTATTAAGTCAGCGATAAAAGCACCAAAACAGTGCACTGAATTTATTATGCACCGAAATGGTTACCCGCAATGGTGCAGTCAATTCCCCACGCCGCTGTATTAATCGCCGTAGACATTAAAATTAAAATATTTGCTCGCCATTTTGTCGTAGGTGCCGTCTTTACGCAGTTCGCCCAGCGCTTTGTCGAAAGCGGCTTTCAGCTCTGCATCATCTTTGCGCAAGCCAATCCCGGTTCCGTCACCAAAGTATTTTTTATCTTTCACCGACGGACCGGCAAAAGCGTAATCCTTACCAGCAGGCTGCTTCAGGAAGCCTTCGCTGGCCGCGACTTCATCTTGCAATGCCGCGTCCAGACGGCCTGCCGTCAGGTCAGAATAGATGAGGTCCTGGTTCGCATAGGCCACCACGTCCACGCCTTTGCTGCGCCAGTTGTCATTGGCATAGGCTTCCTGAGTAGAGCCTTGCAGGACGCCAACGTGTTTACCTTTGAGGGAATCCAGAGTCGGCTGAATTGGGGAGCCTTTCGCGGCGATCAGACGTGAGTCTGCAGCGTAAAGTTTGTCTGAGAACGCAATCTCTTGCTGACGCTTTTCGGTGATAGAAAGCGAGGAGATGATGGCATCAATTTTTTTCGCTTTCAGCGATGGGATCAGCGCATCAAAGTCACTGGCAACCCAGGTGCATTTGATCTGCATGCGCTTACACATCTCATTTCCCAGATCGATATCGAAGCCGACAAAGTCGCCTTTGGCATCTTTAGAGGAAAAAGGAGCGTACGTTGTATCTGTACCAATACGAACCGTCTGCGGAAGTGCTGCGTAGCTGGCCGCGGTGACGGAGAGTCCTACCAGCAAAGACAAAGCAAGAACCGTCTTCTTCATACATAACCCTCAAGTGGCGTAATTTTATTATGTTTTACGTTGTGTTGTGTGTTTGCAGACTTTTTCATGCAGGTCTTATGCCATTTTCGCGTCGATGAGGATATTCGACGTTAAATATGTTAATAAAACGTTGCAATAATGTCCTGATTTTGAAGATAGCAGGTCTGGCGGTTGAACCGCAGCGTTTCGTTGAGTTTTAACGAATTAAATGTTGAGGATATGATCGCGGTTACAAAATTGCCCTGAAACAGGGCAACGGATGATTCTTTGCACGCTGATGGAACGGGTTACGCCCCTTGCCAGCGGGTGAACAGGTCCTGTGGAAGGGTAATATCAAACTGGTCAAGCACGCGATTAACCGTTTGATTAATCACATCATCGAGCGTTTGCGGACGATGATAAAACGCCGGGACAGGTGGCATAATTACCGCCCCAATTTCTGCCGCCTGCGTCATCAATCGCAAATGCCCCAGATGCAGCGGCGTTTCGCGTACACACAGCACCAACGGACGGCGTTCTTTCAACACCACATCCGCCGCACGGGTAAGCAACCCATCGGTGTAACTGTGGACGATGCCAGAAAGCGTTTTGATTGAACAAGGCAGAATAACCATTCCGGCGGTCTGAAAAGAGCCGGAGGAGATACTGGCGGCGATATCACGGCTATCATGATTCACATTTGCCAGCGCCTGCACGTCGCGCACAGAGAGGTCCGTTTCCAGCGCCAGCGTCTGCCGGGCAGCGGCACTCATCACCAGGTGGGTTTCCACATCAGTGACGTCACGCAATACCTGCAACAGGCGCACGCCGTAAATTGCCCCGCTTGCACCAGAAATACCAATGATGAGTCGTTTCATGTGTAATCGCCCTTACTTGCTCAGGGCCGACTTTGCAGGAAATTACGGTGAGTTGCAAGCAAGGGCGCAGGTTGCGCCCTTGCTTGCGAGCAAACATTAACCTTCGTTGTGCATCTCAAGGTTTTCCGCTTCGTTCTGACGCAACACCGCTTTGGCATCGTCATTACGCAGGGAGTCGAGGAAATCGAGATATTGCTGGTCGACGTCTTTGGTAACGTACACGCCGTTAAACACTGAACATTCAAACTGCTGAATATCCGGGTTCTCAGCACGGACAGCTTCAATCAGATCGTTCAGATCCTGGAAGATCAGACCATCTGCGCCGATTATCTGGCGAATTTCGTCCACTTCACGACCATGCGCAATCAACTCCGTCGCCGTAGGCATATCGATGCCATAAACGTTCGGGAAGCGAATTTCCGGGGCGGCAGAGGCCAGATACACCTTCTTCGCTCCGGCTTCACGCGCCATCTCGATAATCTGTTCTGAGGTGGTGCCACGCACGATGGAGTCATCCACCAGCAGCACGTTTTTATCACGGAATTCCGCACGGTTAGCGTTCAGCTTACGGCGCACAGATTTACGACGCAACTGCTGGCCCGGCATGATAAAGGTACGGCCCACATAGCGGTTTTTCACAAACCCCTGACGGTACGGCTTACCGAGAATACGGGCAATTTCCAGCGCGATATCACAGGAGGTTTCCGGGATTGGGATTACTACGTCGATGTCCAGATCTTCCCACTCACGGGCAATTTTTTCGCCAAGCTTAGTCCCCATATTCACACGGGCGCTGTAGACGGAAATCTTGTCGATAAAGGAGTCAGGACGTGCGAAGTAAACGTATTCAAACAGACATGGATTGCTCACCGGGTTATCGGCACACTGACGGGTAAACAGCTGGCCTTTTTCGGTGATGTACACCGCTTCGCCAGGCGCTACGTCGCGCAGGAATTCAAAGCCCAGCGTATCCAGCGCTACGCTCTCAGACGCCACCATGTACTCGGTACGGCCATCGCCAATATCGCGTTTGCCCATCACCAGCGGACGGATACCGTTAGGGTCGCGGAAGGCAACCATACCGTGACCGATAATCATCGCCACGCAGGCATAGGCGCCGCGAATCTGGCGGTTGGTTGCCGCAATGGCCGCAAAAATATTGTCGGCTTCCAGCGGGTAATGGCGGAAGTTATCCAGCTCGCTGGCGAAAATATTCAGCAGAATTTCAGAATCTGAAGTGGTATTGATGTGGCGGCGCTTTTCTTCAAACAGCTTTTTACGCAACTCATGCGCGTTGGTCAGGTTGCCATTGTGGGCAAGCGTAATGCCATACGGTGAGTTGACGTAAAAAGGTTGAGCTTCGGAGGCGCTGGAGCTGCCAGCCGTTGGGTAACGCACATGACCGATGCCCATATTGCCCTGCAAACGCTGCATATGGCGCGCTTCAAAAATATCGCTCACCATTCCGTTTGCTTTACGCAAGCGGAAGCAGTTGTTGGCATCAATGGTGATGATGCCCGCAGCATCCTGACCACGATGCTGGAGCACCGTTAACGCGTCATAAATCGACTGGTTTACCGGCATAACACCGGCGATACCGACAATACCGCACATACGTCTTTTCCTCGTTCAGCAACGACCCAAAGTTTATACTTTGGGCAAGAAACTTGACGAGCTTTGCAGATAGTCAAAGAACCATCTGATGATGAAACTGAACTGCGGGATCAGCTGTGACTTACCCCAGTCTTCACTTTTCGACAGACCGGTAAAGGTATCGAGAAAGAACAGTATGGCGGCGACGATCAACGCTCCACGCAAAGCACCGAAGCAAATCCCCAACACTCTGTCGGTACCCGACAGTCCTGTTTTCTCTACCAGTTGGCCTATCACAAAGTTAACGATAGCGCCGACGATAAGTGTCGCGATGAACAGTATCGCGATAGCAATCCCATTTCGAACCAGTTCGTCTTCAAAGCCCGTAAACCAGACAGACAGGTAAGTGTAGTAATGGCTGGCGACAAAGAAAGCACAACCCCAAGTCACCAACGATAATGCTTCACGAACAAAGCCACGGATCAGGCTAACCAGACAGGAAAAACCAATCACCGCGATAATGGCGTAATCAATCCAGACCATATGTGTCCCACGATTTTACGCCCTGTCGTCCTGTTCGGGGCGCATTCTAACAGAAAAAGAAAACGTTTGCGTAGGGATTTCCTTTCCACGCGTAAATAAAAATGGCGCTGAAAAAATATTCAACGCCATACGATTTTATGCCTCTTCGGACACTGCCGGATGGCGGTGTAAACACCTTGTCCGGCCTACATCAGAGCAACGTAACGCAATCCCTTAGTTAGGGGTATACCCCATCACCACCCCGCTCAAACCAGAGATCTTCTGCAGCTCGCCCAGCGAGTTCTTCAGCTTATCTTTGGAGGCGTCAGGCCCTACGAGAATGCGGGTTATTTTACCCTGCACCGGCGTTGACGGGGAAGTATATACCCGGAAGCCCGCGCCACGAAGTTTACCCACGATCTCATTGACCTTATCCGCGTTTTTCAGCGCACCGAGTTGTACAACATACGCTTTGCCGGTTGGCGCTGGCGCTTCCTCAGCGGCCGGTTTCGGCGCTGGAGTCGGTGCCGGTGTTGGCGTCGGGGCGACGGCAACAGGCTGCGGTTTCGGTTTAGGTTTCGGTGGTTCCACAGGCGCAGGGACAGGATCTAACTCCGCACTGTTTGCCGTCGTCAAACGTGATGGATCCAACGATGGCGCGGCAGCATCACCCGCACGCACCTCTTCTGCCGCCCCTTCCGGCGGCTGAGTCGGCAGCGCCTGCGTTGCTGCAGGCATCATGTCTGGTTCATCGCGATCGCCGGGTTTAGGTACCAGTGGGATCGCTGCAAATTCATCCTGATAATGCTTTTTCTGGCCGTCAAGCAGCCCGGGAAGCACAATCACCCCGAGCGCGACCAGCACAATTGTGCCGACTAATCGATTCTGAAACTTACTCGCCACCGCTTCTCCCCACGTCTATTACTTCCATGACATGTGCGACAGTGTGAAACGATCCACACACCAACACGGTATCTTCTGGCTTCGCCTCAGCAAGTGCCGCAGTCCATGCCTGCGCCACGCAGTCATAAGCGTTGCCTTTGCCCAGGTGCTCCAGCAGCTGTTCTGCCGTTGCACCACGCGGCCCTTCCAGGGGCGCACAGTACCAGTCGTCAACCACACTTTTCAGCCAGGCCAACGTACCGGCAATATCTTTATCATGTAGCATACCGATAACCGCAAGTACACGCCCGCTTTTCACTAACTTTTTCAGACGTCCGGTCAGATACTCCGCCGCATGCGGGTTATGGGCAACATCAAAAATAACCCGCGGCGACTCGCTCACAATCTGGAAGCGTCCCGGTAAAATCGCTTGTTCGATACCGTCACGAATGGCCTGCTCGCTGACGTTAAGACCGCTTGCGCGCAGTGCAGCCAGTGCGGTTGCAGCATTAGGTTGTGGCACCTGCGGCAACGGCAGGTGCGCCAGCGTTCCATGAGCATCAGTAAACGACCAGTCGTTCTCCGTGACCGCATAGCGCCAGTCCACACCACAACGTTGCAAAATCGCCCCGCTCTCCTGAGCGACATCCGCGATGGTGTAAGGCATTTCCGGTTCGCCGACGATGGCCGGTTTCTCTGCGCGGAAAATCCCTGCCTTCTCACGACCAATACTTTCGCGATCCGGGCCCAGCCAGTCAGTATGGTCAAGCGCAATACTGGTGACTACTGCGACATCGGCATCGACGATATTGGTGGCGTCAAGGCGGCCGCCTAACCCCACTTCCAGAATAACAACATCCAGTTGGGCCTGTTTAAACAGCCAGAGTGCCGATAACGTACCGTATTCAAAGTAAGTCAGGGAAATGTCACCACGTGCGTCTTCAATCTCAGCAAACGAGGCGGTATGAGCTGATTCCGGCAGTTCACGCCCCTGCACGCGCACGCGTTCCGTGTAGCGCACCAGATGAGGCGAACTGTACACCCCAACTTTATAGCCTGCCGCAGTCAGCACAGATTCCAGCGTACGACAGGTTGTGCCTTTCCCATTGGTTCCTGCCACCGTAAAAACAAATGGCGCAGGTTTCAACACCCCCAGTTTACGCGCCACCTGGCTGACGCGTTCAAGGCCCAGATCGATGGTTTTACTGTGCAGGTTTTCAAGATAAGAAAGCCACGACGCCAGGGGCGACGCGGCTTGAGGGATACGTTTATTGTCCATGATGCCTGTAGATTCTTTACGTTGAGAAAAGCAAAAGGGCAGCGCCAACCGGCCTGCCCTTTTTTACACGTCGTTTTCCACGTTGCAGATGTGTTGGCTGTACTCGCTCTCCCGAATCACTTAACGGTGTAAGTTCATCGGGATTAACACTCTTGTCGCCTGCCTGCAACCCGAAACCCATAGCGTAAACTATCAGGCCTCTGGTTCCTGATCGGGAACCGGAGGTACCACTTCGCCTTCACGCGGCTCATCCGGATTCGGCGCAGGAAGATTCATCAGCTTCGCCAGGATGCTTGCCAGTTTCAGGCGCATTTCCGGACGGCGGACGATCATATCGATAGCGCCTTTTTCAATCAGGAACTCGCTGCGCTGGAATCCCGGCGGCAGTTTCTCACGTACGGTTTGCTCGATAACACGCGGACCAGCGAAGCCGATCAATGCTTTCGGTTCGGCAATGTTGAGATCGCCCAGCATCGCAAAGCTTGCGGAAACACCACCCATTGTTGGGTCGGTCAGTACAGAAATATACGGTAAACCGCGTTCCTGCATTTTCGCCAGCGCAGCAGAGGTTTTCGCCATCTGCATCAAAGACATCAGCGCTTCCTGCATACGCGCCCCGCCAGAAGCGGAGAAGCAGATCAGCGGACAGTTGTCTTCCAGCGCCTGCTCAACGGCACGGACAAAACGCGCGCCGACCACAGAGCCCATGGAGCCGCCCATAAACGCGAACTCGAATGCCGCAGCAACGACCGGCATACCGTGAAGTGTGCCTTTCATCACCACCAGCGCATCTTTCTCGCCGGTTTCTTTCTGCGCAGAAGCCAGTCTGTCTTTGTATTTTTTGGAGTCACGAAACTTCAGCACGTCTTTCGGCTCAAGCTCGCTACCCAGTTCCACAAGAGAACCTTCATCTAACAGGCTATGCAGGCGATTGCGCGCCGACATGCGCATATGATGGTCACACTTCGGACAGACCTCAAGATTACGTTCCAGCTCAGCACGGTATAAAACCTGACCGCAGCTATCACACTTGGTCCACACCCCTTCAGGAATGCTTGCCTTGCGGGTGGGAGTAATGTTGCTTTTAATTCGTTCAATCCAGCTCATTGGTGACCTTTCTGCCTGAACCCTAGTCAGCTTTGTTATAAGGGGCGCATAATGCCATTTTTGCCCCTAACAGACCATGAATGTTGCACATTAAAACATAACAGCCCGAAACTTTGGATAAAAAAGTGGTCGAACCGCTGAGTTACTTTCTATTTTGCAGCCCGTGACGCAGCACGCTTATGGCGAATTACTTCAATCACCCCCGGCAATACGGAAAGGACGATAATCGCCACAATCAATAATTTCAGGTTTTCCTGGACGATCGGCAGATCGCCGAACAGGTAGCCTGCGTAGGTGAACAACAATACCCACAGCAATGCGCCTACGACGTTATACATCGCAAAGTGACGGTAGGACATATGTCCCATACCGGCAACAAACGGCGCAAATGTACGCACGATTGGCACGAAACGCGCCAGGATAATCGTCTTACCGCCATGACGCTCGTAGAACGCATGGGTTTTATCCAGGTAGCTGCGGCGGAAAATTTTGGAGTTCGGGTTACTGAAAAGTTTTTCCCCGAACAATCTGCCAATCGTGTAGTTCACCGCATCGCCCACAATCGCCGCCACAATCATCAGTGCCACCATCAGATGAACATTGAGATCGTTGGTTGGCAGCGCAGAAAGCGCACCCGCAACAAACAGCAGCGAGTCCCCTGGCAGGAATGGTGTCACCACCAGCCCGGTTTCACAGAACAGGATCAGAAACAGAATGGCATATACCCAGATACCGTATTCCGCAACCAGCTCCGCCAGGTGCACATCAATGTGCAGGATAAAATCGATAAGAAAGTAAATCAGGTCCATAGTTTTGCCTTTATACGACTCAAATTAGTCCGCCAGAAATAGCGGGCCCATAGGCGGTTTTGGCAGGTCGAACCGGTCCGGGTAATCTACCGCAACCAGATACAATCCTTCCGCTTTCGCCGTTGCCGCTGCCAGCGTTCTGTCCTTTGCCGCTAACAGTTCTGCTATCCAGCTCTCCGGCTGGTTGTTGGCGCCAACTTCCATCAGGCTGCCGACAATATTCCTGACCATATGATGTACAAAGGCATTCGCTTTAATATCCACCACCACATATGCACCGAAACGTTCGACGTTAATGTGCATCACGTTTCGCCACGGCGTGCGCGACTGACACTGCACCGCTCGAAACGAGGTAAAATCATTTTCGCCAATCAGACACTGGGCCGCACGATGCATACGCTCAGCGTCCAGCGGTTCATAGTGATGGGTTACCCCTTTACCCAAAACCGCAGGGCGCAACCGATGATTGTAGATGATGTAGCGATAACGGCGAGCCGTGGCGCTAAATCGGGCATGAAAATCATCGGGTACATCTTTAACCCAGCGCACGGCGATGTCACCAGGTAAATTCGCATTTACCCCCAGTGTCCAGGCCGCATCTTTACGCTGGGCAGTGGTTTCAAAATGCACGACCTGCCCAGTGCCATGAACGCCCGCATCCGTGCGTCCTGCACAAAAAACATTGATGCGTTCATTCGCCACCTGAGAGAGCGCTTTTTCCAGTTTTTCCTGAACGCTACGCACTTCGTTCTGGCGCTGCCAGCCATAATATTTGCTGCCGTCATACTCAATGCCCAGCGCAATTTTATGGGTTGACGGCTGTTGCTGGTCAGACATTAGTACAGGTACTCCTGCACCAGTTTTTCCGCAATTTTCACCGCCATTAACGCGCCGCCAAAGCGTACGTTGTCCGCCACAGACCAGAACTGAACCTGCTCTGGCATACCGTAATCATTATGCACGCAGCCAATAGAAAGGTGCGGCGTGCCCGATGCATCGCCAACCTGGGTCGGGAAGTCGGTCTCTTCCGACAACACCACGTCTTCACCGCGTGAAAACGCATCGCGCGCTTCTTCCGCCGCCAACGGGCGCAGGGCCTCAAAATTTACCATCTGCGCGTGGCCATAAAATACCGGGGACTGCACAATGCTGGCGGAGATGAGCAGACCGTCATCCTGCATAATTTTGCGCACTTCATCGACGATACGACGCTCTTCACGCACGCTACCTTCACGATCGGGCAGCATCGGCAGCATGTTGAATGCCAACTGACGGCCAAAGAAATCATCTTCGTCAATCGGGATGCCATTAAGCAGTTTTGCACTCTGTCCGGCCAGCGCATCCACCGCTTTTTTGCCATGAGCGGAAGCTGAGATAATATTGGTCACCGTAATACGCGAAAGCCCACCGTCATCAATCAACGGTTTCAGCGCAGACAGCAGTTGGCTGGTCAGACTGTTAGGCACTGCAATCACATTGCGGTTACGGTAATCCGCCAGCACGAACGGGTTAACGTCCGGAACCACCAGCGGAACGTCTGGCTCAAGCGCGAACAGACCGCTGCTGTCGATCACCAGGCAACCCGCATTAGTGGCTTCTTCTACCCATGCGGCGGTGGCTTCAGCGCCCGCAACAAAAAATGCCAACTGTGCCTGCGTCCAGTCAAAGTCTGCAACGTCCTGTACTATGACCGATTTACCGTTAAAACGCAGATGTTCACCGGCGCTTTCATTACGCGCCAGCGCATAAATTTCACCGACCGGGAACTGGCGTTCAGCCAGCGTATCGAGCAGGGCTTCGCCTACGGCGCCCGTTGCGCCCAGAATGGCAATATTCCAGCCTTCAGACATGGTGATTTACTCCAAGAAATACGTAAGCGTCCCTGTCGCATTATTCGACAGGGAGCATTAAGAAGACATTAATGTGCCGGATGATGAACAGCGTTAAAACCCAGCTTACACAATAAGGCAGCAGCCGTTGCGTCGTCACACATCACATATAAAGACGACCATTCACGACGCTCAAGGTAATTTTTACGCAGTTTATCAAACTCACCCGGAATTCCAGCGACTTTACGCAGCGGCGCATCATCGCGGCGCACATCATACACTAAATGCACCAGCCTTTTCAGCGTTGGCTGATCTAACGGGCCGTGCAGGGTGATACGACCAAATTCCGGCGCGGGTAACAGGGTACTGAGCGCAACGTGCTGCTCGTGACCAATAAACTTACTATAGGCCTCAAAGACCTGCGTGGTGCCACGCGCTTTTCCTTCGAGGGTATACCCGGCAATGTGCGCCGTGCCGATATCGGCTTTCTCCAGCAACGCCACATTGAGATCCGGCTCTCCTTCCCAGACATCCAGCACAACGCTCAGCGACTGACCGGCATTCAACCGGTTCAGCAATGCCGTATTGTCGATGACCGGCCCACGGCAGGCGTTGATCAGAATAGTGCCCGGCTTCAACCGGCTAATCAGCGCGTCATCCGCCATGTGCAGCGTTTTGTACGGCCCGTCTTTAAACAGCGGGGTATGGAAAGTCAGCACATCGGCTTGCTCAACCAGTTCATCCAGCGAGCAGAAATTGCCTTCGTCACCGCGATCGGCTCGCGGTGGATCGCACAGCAGCGTGCGGATCCCCAGCGCTTCCAGACGCGCCTGCAAACGCCCGCCCACGTTGCCCACACCCACAATGCCTACGGTGCGATCGCGTAACGCAAACCCGTCGCGCTCCGCCAGCATCAACAACGCTGAAAAAACATATTCTACGACCGCTATTGCGTTACAACCGGGCGCGGCGGAAAAACCGATCCCCGCCTGCGCAAGCCAGGCGTCATCCACATGATCTGTGCCAGCGGTTGCCGTACCGACAAATTTAACCGGTTTTCCGCCAAGCAGTGATTCATTTACTTTCGTCACCGAGCGCACCATTAAAGCATCCGCATCATCCAGTTCAGCAACGGGAATCGGACGACCGGGAACCGCTTTGACCTCCCCCAAACGACTGAACAGTTCGCGGGCATAGGGCATATTTTCATCAACGAGGATTTTCACGTCTTTCGCACCTGTTTGAGAACGAGAGTTAACCGGGCAAGTGTGCCATAATCTCGCCGCCAGGCATACTGCGAGACCTGGTCAGCACAGATTTAAGGAACAGAGATGATGCAGCCCATTTCAGGTACGCCCGCACGCCCTCCCGGCGAAGGCCAAAATGCCCCTTCCGCTGCGGGTGAACAACCGTTATCCACGCAACAACGTACTGTGCTGGAACGGCTAATTACTCGTTTGATTTCACTCACCCAGCAGCAAAGCGCTGAGGTGTGGGCCGGAATGAAGCACGATCTGGGCGTCAAAAGTGATACGCCACTGCAGTCACGTCACTTTCCTGCCGCTGAGCAAAACCTTAACCAACGACTGGGGGTTGCTCAGCAAAATCATGTTAATCGTCAGGTGCTTTCGCAGCTCACTGAATTACTGAGCCAGGGAAATAATCGCCAGGCGGTGAGTGATTTTATCCGTCAGCAGTATGGGCAAACGGCGCTTAGCCAGCTCACGCCTGAGCAGTTGAAGAACGTGCTCACGCTGCTGCAACAAGGACAGCTGTCGATACCGCAGCCGCAGCAGCGCCCTGCTACCGATCGCCCGTTGCTCCCCGCAGAGCACAATACGCTGAACCAGTTAGTTACCAAACTGGCGGCGGCCACGGGAGAATCCGGGAAGATGATCTGGCAGTCAATGCTGGAGTTGTCTGGCGTAAAAAGCGGTGAGCTGATCCCTGCCAAACAGTTTACGCACCTGGTCACCTGGCTGCAGGCGCGCCAGACGCTCAGCCTGCAAAGCGCCCCTACGCTACAAACGCTCCAGGCGGCGCTGAAGCTGCCATTAGAGCCGAATGAGCTGACAGCGATAAAAGAATACGCACAGCAGACGTATCAGATCCAACCACAATCGATTCTGACCACGGTGCAGGTGCAGGACTTGCTCAATCAAATTTTCCTGCGTCGCGTGGAACGAGAACGTGAGCTCAGCGAGCCGCGTCATCTGCAGCCCATTTACAGCCCGTTCGCGCCGATGATTGAAACGGTTAAATCTCTGTCGGCACGACCGGGACTGCTGTTTGTTGCGTTGATAATTGCGTTAGCCACTTTCTGGCTGGTCGCTTAACCTTTACGCAGCGTAAGCAACGTTACAATAATCCCCACCACGGCGGATATCGCCCCGGCAAGGAACACTGAGGGATAACCGTACGCGGTGGCCAGCACCCCGGCGACCGGACCGCTTATGCCGTAGGAGATATCCTGAAACGCGGCGTAACCGCCCAGCGCCGTACCGCGAACCTGCGCGGGCACTCGCTTCACCACTTCGACGCCCAATGCCGGGAAGATAAGCGAACACCCGGCCCCGGTTAATGCCGCCCCGAGCAGCGCAATCCAGGCCGATGGGGCCTGCCACAGCAAAATCAGCCCCGCTGTTTCCACCAGCAAAGAGACAACGGCAACCTTCACGCCGCCGAAACGGTCCGGCATCCAGCCAAACAGAATGCGCATCAGCACAAACGCCCCACCAAACGCAGTCAGGGTGAACCCCGCCATCGTCCAGCCGTTGCTGACAAAATAGAGTGAAATAAAGGTACCGATCACCGCAAAGCCAACGCCCTGCAGCGCCAGGCCCAGGCCCGGTTTCCATATAAGCCCGACTACGCTCCATAAAGAAGGACGTTCTCCTGCATGCGCAGGCACTTTGCGCACGGTGCCGTTGAATGCCCATGCCAGCAACGGTAATACCATCGTCGTTCCCGCCAGCGCCGCGAAGCCAAAGTGGCTGTGGATCAACAGGCCCAACGGTGCACCGGCGGCCAGCGCGCCGTAAATCGCCATTCCGTTCCACGACATCACCTTACCGGAGCGTGTTGGGCCGACCAGCCCCAACCCCCAGGTCAGCGTACCGGTGAGCAGTTGGCTTTCGCCAAAGCCGAGGATCAAACGCCCGACGATTAACAACGCAAATTTTACGGGAACAGAAACAGGCAATAGCGCGGCTAAAAGCCACGCCGCGCCTGCCAGCCCACAGGCAAACATCCCCTGTAGCGCCGAGCGTTTAGCACCATATTGATCGGCTAAGCGCCCGGCGTAGCCGCGCGTTAATACCGTCGCCAGAAACTGTACACCTACGGCGATACCGACCATGGTGTTGCCATAGCCCAGTTCCTGATGCACAAACAGAGGAATCACGGGCAAAGGGAGACCGACCGTCATATAGGTCAGGAAAACTGCAAAAGCGATACGAAACAGCGAAAAGTTCGCCGAAGGTGTTTTTTCTTGTTGGGTTACAGCTGTCATGCGTTACTCCAAAATGCAGAGTAAGGCGAGGAATGCCCACGCCCCCTCTACCTGACTATCAGGATTAAGGTGCGTTGGATAACGTTAAACGCTTACGCATTATCAAGAGGATAATGTTGAAGCTGGAGTCTGCCTGTGAGGGGCTAAACTTGTCAACCTCGAAATCACCGAAGGCATCCACAAAACAGAGGGTTATATTATCGAAGAAAAGCACTAACAATGAGGAAATAGTTTTCAATCAGAGGGACACTCAACGATCCATTTTGTCGGAATATATTTTTAGGGACACGGTAATGAAAGCATTTTCGCTTATTGCTCTCATCCTGATGCTTTGCGGCTGCTCTACGCCTCATCAAGACAGCACACAGGCTGTAAAACAGTTCTATCTCTCATGGATGAACATTAACACCCAGGATCTGGATACACCTCATGACACATCCGCATTAATGCAGCGCTATGTAGCAAAAGACCTTATCGAACGCCTGGCGCTGATTGATTCCCTTTACGAGCAGGAAATCCTCGGAGCAGACTACTTTATGTACGTTCAGGATTACGACCCCAAATGGATCCCGCAGCTACGGGTCGGGCGAGCACAACCTTTTCTCGGCGGTGAAAAAGTTGATGTTCAGTTAGGCACAGGGTCGATACCGCTTCAACTGGAGGTCTATACGCGTTGGGAAGACGGGCGCTAGAAAATTTATCGCGTTCGCGATATTAGCGATAGTTATGAGCACCTCATCTACAGCGCCGGGGATATTACCCGTGCGCAAGCGTGGTCGGCGGAAATCGCGCCGGATTACGAAAAATGAATAAATAAAAAAGGGAGCCATCAGGCTCCCCTTTGCATCTTATTTTGCAGACTTACGCTTTCAGCTTACGCATTACCAGCGTAGCGTTGGTGCCGCCAAAGCCGAAGCTGTTGGACATCACGGTGGTCAGCGCCTGCTCGGTCGGTTTGGTCACGATGTTCAGACCCGCCGCCTGCTCGTCCAGCTCTTCAATGTTGATGCTCGGCGCGATAAAGCCGTGTTCCAGCATCAGCAGAGAGTAGATAGCTTCCTGTACGCCAGCCGCGCCCAGAGAGTGACCGGTCATGGCTTTGGTTGCCGAGATTGCCGGGCTCTTATCGCCAAACACTTCACGGATTGCGCCCAGCTCTTTCACGTCGCCTACCGGAGTAGAAGTACCGTGGGAGTTCAGGTAGTCGATAGGCGTGTCAACGCCGTGCATCGCCATCTGCATGCAGCGTACTGCGCCTTCGCCAGACGGGGCAACCATGTCTGCGCCATCGGAGGTAGCGCCGTAACCGACGATTTCCGCGTAGATATGCGCGCCACGAGCCAGAGCGTGTTCCAGCTCTTCAACCACCACCATACCGCCGCCACCTGCGATAACAAAACCGTCGCGGTTTGCATCATAGGTACGGGAAGCTTTAGACGGGTCGTCGTTATATTTGGTAGACAGCGCGCCCATGGCGTCGAATTCACACGCCATTTCCCAGCACAGCTCTTCGCCGCCGCCAGCAAAAACGATGTCCTGTTTGCCCAGCTGAATTTGTTCCACAGCGTTGCCGATACAGTGCGCAGAAGTCGCACAGGCAGAGCTGATGGAGTAGTTTACGCCGTGAATTTTGAACGGCGTTGCGAGGCAGGCAGAAACGCCGGACGCCATCGCTTTGGTGACCACATACGGGCCAACCGCTTTCAGACCACGCGGGCTACGCATTGCGTCAGCGCCGAACACCTGAAAACGCGGGGAGCCGCCGCCGGAACCTGCAATCAGGCCAACGCGCGGGTTGTTCTGGTAATCTTCTGCTGCAAGGCCGGCATCAGCCACTGCCTGTTCCATAGAAAGGAATGCATAGATGGATGCGTCGCTCATAAAGCGCACTACTTTGCGGTCAATGAGGCCAGTGGTATCCAGTTTTACGTTGCCCCAAACGTGGCTACGCATGCCGGAGTCCTTCAGCTCCTGAGAGAAAGTGATCCCTGAACGTCCTTCACGCAGAGATGCCAGGACTTCCTGCTGGTTATTACCGATGCTGGAAACGATGCCCAAGCCAGTAATCACTGCACGTTTCATTCAATACCTCTGTAAGTCGCACTATTTTAAAGTTTCGAGTGGCACAATAGCGTACACTTGTACGCCGAACAAGTCCGATCAGCCATTTAATGTGGAAATTTGCGCAGCCAGGCACTCATCGCTAAGATCGGGGCACAGCCTGCCAGACGAGTAACTTACGTGAAACAATACGCTATACAACCTGCAAACCTTGAATTCAACGCTGAGGGTACACCTGTTTCCCGAGATTTTGACGATGTCTATTTTTCTAATGATAACGGGCTGGAAGAGACACGTTACGTCTTTCTCGGCGGGAATCATCTCGCCCAGCGATTCCCCGCGCATTCACGTCCCCTCTTGGTGGTGGCAGAAAGCGGGTTTGGCACCGGACTTAACTTCCTGACGCTCTGGCAGGCATTTACCGGTTTTCGCGATACCCATCCTGAAGCTACCCTGGAAAGATTACATTTCATCAGTTTTGAAAAATATCCGCTAACGCGCGAAGATCTCACCTTAGCCCATCAGCACTGGCCAGAACTTGCCCCGTGGGCCACGGCGCTGCAAGAGCAATGGCCGCTGCCACTGGCGGGATGCCATCGCCTGCTCCTTGATGAAGGACGCGTCACGCTGGATCTGTGGTTTGGCGATATTAACGAACTGACCAGTAAGCTCGATGACTCCCTGAATCAAAAAGTGGACGCCTGGTTTCTGGACGGTTTCGCTCCGGCAAAAAACCCGGATATGTGGACGCCAACGCTGTTTAACGCAATGGCCCGCCTGGCTCGTCCCGGCGGCACGCTGGCGACCTTCACCTCAGCAGGCTTTGTGCGTCGGGGGTTGCAGGAAGCCGGGTTTACGATGCAAAAATGCAAAGGCTTTGGTCGCAAACGCGAAATGCTCTGTGGCGTAATGGAACAGACGCTGACGCTCCCCCCATCGACACCCTGGTTTGCACGTACCGGAACAGATAAACGTGAAGTTGCCATTATTGGCGGAGGGATTGCCAGCGCATTGCTGTCGTTGGCGTTACTGCGCCGCGGCTGGCAGGTCACTCTCTATTGCGCTGACGATAACCCAGCCGGGGGTGCATCCGGCAATCGCCAGGGCGCGCTTTATCCGCTACTCAGCAAGCATGACGCAGCCATTAATCTCTTTTTCCCCACCGCGTTTACCTTCGCTCGTCGGCTGTATGACGCCCTCCCCATTGAGTTTTCGCATGTCTGGTGTGGCGTGACGCAACTGGCATGGGATGAGAAAAGCCAGCAAAAAATCGACCAAATGCTGTCCCTTGAACTGCCTGATGCGCTCGCCGTTAGCGTTGACGCAGAGCAGGTTTTACAAACGACCGGCGTCGAAACCGGATGCGGCGGGATTCAGTACCCTGCCGGAGGATGGCTGTGTCCGGCACAGTTAACCGCCGCCGTATTCGACTACGCCGCAACGCTGGGATTACGCACCCGGTATCAACATACGCTGGCCTCGCTTTCTCGCCAGACAGAACACTGGCAATTGACGTTTGCCAGTGGCGAAACCGCCACTCACGCTGCTGTAGTTCTGGCTAACGGGCATCGCATTAACGGCGTTGAGCAAACGCAGTCGCTACCAGTGTACTCCGTAGGCGGTCAGGTGAGTCACATTCCTACTACGCCTTCGCTTTCAGCGCTGCGCCAGGTGCTGTGCTATGACGGCTACCTCACGCCGCACAACCCGCAAAACCAGCAGCACTGCATTGGCGCCAGCTATCATCGCGGAAGTGAAGAAACGGTGTATCGCGCGGACGATCAGCAGCAAAACCGTCAGCGCTTAATAGATTGTTTCCCGAATGCCTCGTGGGCAAAAGAAGTAGACGTTAGTGGCAATGCCGCCCGTTGTGGAGTGCGCTGCGCCACGCGCGATCACATGCCGATGGTCGGCAACGTCGCTGATTATGACGCCACGCTCAGCCAGTATGCCACTCTTGCCGAAGACAAAGAGCACGCCGTAAACGCCCCGGTGTATTCCGATTTATTTATGTTAGGTGCACTGGGCTCGCGCGGGCTGTGTACTGCCCCGCTGTGTGCAGAAATTCTGGCATCGCAAATGAGCGATGAACCTATACCCATGGATGCTAGCACGCTGGCAGCGCTGAATCCGAATCGTCTGTGGGTGAGGAAGTTATTGAAGGGTAAAGCGGTGAAATAAGATACCATCTCGCCATTGCCTGATGGCGCTACGCTTATCCGGCCTACAACCCCCGTCCGCGTAGGCCGGATAAGACGCCTTCGCGTCGCCATCCGGCACAATCCACTGCAATTATTATTGCGTTGCCTTCTGGAACAGTGTGTCCCACATCTCTTTCACTAACGCCTGGTCACGCGGCGAGAGTTCGCCTGCGCTGATGGCTTTTTCCAGGCTGCTGGTCACATTGGCGTACAATGCCTCAGCGGAATGGTCCTCGCCAGCATCCAGCTCAGCCACAGCCAGCGTCAGGTGCCCACGCAAATAGCCACTGGCAAACAACTCATCATCGCTGGCGTGCTCTACCATATCGTCGATTAATGCCAGAATGCGTGATTCAAACTCCGCGATCATCTTATTTCCTCATTGTAAACGTGGCAGCGGCTTCAGTTGAGCGCTTCGGGCCACGGGAATTGTTCCGCCGTAAGTTCAGGCGTGTGATAATAATTCTGTAACGCGTTAATGAAACGCGCCGGACGTTCAGGGATCCCCTTTTCCAGGTACTCCATCACCTGAGCATGAACACGGCGCTGGAATACCACGCGATCCGGTTCAAAGTCTCCTTCCAGATTGTCGCAACTGACGTTAAACGGGTAGCCCGCCGCCATGCAAAACAACCAGTCAAACGCCTGCGGCTTCACTTCCACATCTTCAAACTGGCATTGTGTCTTCGCGTCTCGTCCGTCCGGGCAGTACCAGTAACCGAAATCGACCAGCTCACGACGGGCTTTACCGGCGATACACCAGTGTGAAATTTCGTGTAACGCACTGGCGTAATAACCATGCGCAAAAACGATACGGTGATACGGTAATTCCGCATCCGCTGGAAGATAGATCGGTTCGTCGTCGCCTTTAATCAGACGGGTATTAAATTCATCGGCAAAGCAGCCGTTAAAAATCTCAATTAACTGTTCGTAGTGATGCGTATTATTCATTAGTTCATCCCCAGCCAGTGGAGAATCTCCTGTCCATGATTATCATAAAGTAGCTTGGCGCTCATCACGGCGGAGACAATAACGATCATTGGCCGAATGAGTTTTTGTCCTTTGCTGAGTACCAGTCGAGAGCCCATCCGTGCGCCAATAAACTGGCCAATGAGCATCACAAAACCTGTCGCCCAAATCACTTTGCCGCCGAGGGCAAACAGCAACAACCCACCGATATTCGATGTGGCATTTAATACTTTGGCGTGGGCCGTCGATTTCGCCAGGTTGTATCCGCACAGCATGACAAAAGCCAGCGCGTAGAACGACCCCGCCGCCGGACCAAAAAAGCCATCGTAAAAGCCGACGCAGCCCCCGGCCACCAGCGCGAAAGGCAAACCGTGCAGTCGGCGCTGTCGATCCTCTTCCCCGATTTTCGGCATCAACAGAAAGTAAAGGCCAATACAGATAACCAATACTGGCAGGATCTGGCGCAGAACATCTGACTGCACGTGCTGAACCAACAGCGCGCCACTCATTGAACCGATAAAGGTCATGAAGATATTGAGTTTCTGATCCGCCAGATTAACCACACCCCGACGAATAAAATAGAGGGAGGAAGAGATAGATCCCCCGCAGGCTTGCAGCTTATTGGTCGCCAGCGCTTGCGCAGGTGGCATCCCGGCCGCCATCAATGCCGGGATGGTGAGTAGACCACCACCTCCGGCCAGAGAATCAATAAAACCTGCCAGCATCGCCACAAAAAAAAGCACACCTAACAGCAGTGGCGACACCATAAACAGAGAGGCAAAATGATCCATTAGAGTACATGCTCGTCCAGTAGCGCCTGGCAGGAAGGCGGCAACGGCGGCGGTGTCTTCTTCTCAGGCTTGGTGGTTCCAGGTTTTGGAGGTTCGAACCAGCTTTGCAGCTCTGCGCCACAGCCGTCACCCGGTGGCGGTAACGGTTGATCTTCGCACTCAAGGCTGTCGGCAGGGCAACGTAACCGCACGTGCATATGCGCACGATGCTGGAACCACGGCCGCACTTTACGCAACCAGTCCCTGTCGGTCCCTGCATCCAGACAAAGTTGTTGCTTAATCGCCGGATTCACGAAAATACGCGTTACTTCATTATCTTTTGCAGCCAGCCTGATCAGGCTGAAAATCTCCGGTTTCCACAGTGACGGCACAACACGTTTGCCATCCTGTGAGACCAGATCTAACGCCTGCGGCCGCAGCAGTTGCGACTGGGTCCAGCGCGTTTTCGGCAGTTGCAGGAAAATATCCACATCCAGTCCCGTCTGGTGGCTGGCGTGACCGCCATTGAAACGCCCACCGGCCGGCATCCCCATATCGCCGATTAACACCGTGCCCAGTCCCTGACTATTGGCCTGATAACTCAGACGCTGGATAAACCTCACCAGATCCGGATGGCCAAAGTAACGACGCTGATCGGTACGCATCACCTGATAATGTTCTGACTGTACAGGCAGCGTATCTGCGCCAACAATACAGCCATTGGAAAACGCGCCGATAGACTGCGCGCTTCCTGCAACCGGATGGGTAATTTTCTGCCAGGGCGTCGCCGCCAGACAGGCGGTACTGGCAAACAGAGCCAGCGCCGCAAGTGCCGTTTTTTTCATCTCTTACCAGCGTGGAATATCGGTCTTCACGTCCGCATTTTGCGCCCGCTGACGCAGCAGGTGATCCATCAATACGATCGCCAGCATCGCCTCGGCGATCGGTACGGCGCGGATCCCTACGCACGGATCGTGGCGACCTTTAGTGATCATTTCGACTTCTTCTCCAAAGCGGTTAATAGTGCGCCCAGGAACGGTAATACTGGACGTCGGTTTCAGCGCCATATGAGCAATGATTTGCTGCCCGCTGCTGATCCCGCCCAGAATGCCGCCCGCATGGTTACTCTGGAAACCTTCTTTGGTGATTTCGTCACGGTTCTGGCTGCCGCGCAGCGCAACAACGTCAAATCCGTCGCCAATCTCAACGCCCTTAACGGCGTTAATGCTCATCAGCGCATGGGCGATGTCGGCATCCAGGCGGTCGAATACAGGTTCGCCGAGACCCGCAGGTACACCACGTGCAACAACGGTCACCTTCGCTCCGATTGAGTCACCTTCTTTCTTCAGCCCGCGCATCAGTTCGTCCAGCGCTTCGAGTTTATCCGGGTCCGGGCAAAAGAACGGGTTAAGTTCCACCTGGGACCAGTCTTTGATCTCCAGCGGAATATCACCCATCTGCGTCAGGCAGCCGCGGATCTCAACGCCGAATTTTTCCGCCAGATATTTTTTGGCTATCGCTCCGGCCGCCACGCGCATCGCCGTTTCACGTGCGGATGAACGTCCGCCGCCACGGTAGTCGCGCAGGCCATATTTTTGCTCATAGGTATAGTCGGCGTGTCCCGGACGAAAAACGTCCTTAATCGCGCCGTAATCCTGTGAACGCTGATCGGTATTTTCGATCAGCAGGCCAATGCTGGTGCCTGTGGTAACGCCCTCGAACACCCCGGAGAGGATTTTCACCTGATCCGGCTCACGACGCTGCGTAGTGTAGCGCGATGTGCCTGGACGGCGTCTGTCGAGATCGTGCTGCAGGTCAGCTTCTGTCAGAGAAATGCCCGGCGGAACACCATCGACAATACAACCGAGCGCCAGCCCGTGTGATTCGCCGAAAGTGGTTACGCGAAAGAGTTGCCCAATTGTGTTTCCTGCCATCACGGCTCCGTTATGCGTGTTGTGTATGTGCGCGTGTAATTAGTCTTTATAAATACTGAAGTGCTCGCGAGCAGCAACTAACTGCTCTTTGGTCAGCATGAATACGCCGTCACCGCCGTTGTCGAACTCCAGCCAGGTGAACGGTACATCCGGATATTGCTCTATCAGATGTACCATGCTGTTTCCGACTTCACAAATCAGAATACCGTTATCTGACAGGTAGTCCGGGGCGTTCCCCAGAATGCGGCGGGTAAGTTTCAGCCCATCGCTGCCGGACGCCAGACCCAGCTCAGGTTCGTGACGATACTCGTTTGGCAGATCGGACATATCTTCCGCATCGACATACGGCGGGTTGGTCACAATCAGGTCATACTGGACTTTCAGCAGATCGCGGAACAGATCGGAACGGATCGGCGTGACGTGATGGATCAGGCCGTGTTCTTCAATATTGTGTTCGGTCACCGCCAGCGCGTCAGTGGAAATATCCACCGCATCCACTTCGGCTTCCGGGAAGGCATACGCGCAGGCAATGGCAATACAGCCGCTGCCAGTACACATATCGAGGATATGCTGTGGTTGCTCATTAATAAGGCCCGCAAAGCGGTTATTGATAAGCTCGCCAATCGGTGAACGCGGAACCAGCACGCGTTCATCAACATAAAACTCATGCCCGCAGAACCAGGCTTTGTTGGTCAGATAAGCAACCGGAATGCGCTCGTTGACGCGGCGAATCACGCGTTCAACAATACGATGACGCTCGCTGGAGGTCAGACGCGCGGTACGCATATCTTCTGGAATATCCAACGGCAAATAAAGTGACGGCAGCACCAGTTGTACGGCCTCGTCCCATGGGTTATCCGTGCCATGGCCATACCAGATGTTCGCCGCGCTAAAACGGCTGACCGCCCAACGCAACATGTCCTGAATGGTATGCAGTTCACTCACTGCTTCATCGACGAAAATTTTATCCACGTATTCCTCCAGGGCATGCTCGTATTAATTTCGGCGGCTAGTTTGCCACGAAGACGGCGATAAATCAGCATTCACACGGGGCCTGAACGCGAAAATTGCGTTTTAAGCGATCGGATGCCCGCCGAGTCGGGTTAAACTAACGGAAAATAAAAGTTGAGACTCTCGAATGAAAAAGAAAACATCGCTCAGCGAGGAGGATCAGACGCTGTTTCGCCAGCTGATGACCGGCACGCGTAAAATTAAACAGGACACCATCGTTCACCGACCTCCACGTAAAAAAATTGCCGAGGTTCCGGTTAAAAGACTGCTACAGGAGCAGGCTGATGCCAGCCACTATTTCTCGGATGAGTTTCAGCCGCTGCTGAATACGGACGGCCCGGTAAGATACCTGCGCGCCGACGTCAGCCATTTCGAGCTGAAGAAAATGCGCCGTGGCGATTACTCTCCGGAGCTGTTTCTCGATCTGCATGGGCTGACCCAGCAACAGGCCAAACAAGAGTTAGGCGCGCTGATTGCCGCCTGTCGCCGTGAGCATGTATTTTGCGCCTGCGTGATGCATGGCCACGGAAAACATATTCTGAAACAGCAGACGCCGCTCTGGCTGGCCCAGCATCCGCACGTAATGGCCTTTCATCAGGCACCGAAAGAGTACGGTGGCGACGCCGCCCTGCTGGTGCTGATTGAAGTGGAAGAGTGGCTACCGCCCGAACTTCCGTGATGCAGAAAAACAAAAAGAGCCGCATTTGCGGCTCTTTGATTTTCCGGGTGGCGGCTGCGCCTTATCCGGCCTGTTTAAATCGCTTTTGCCATTTTCAGGTTACACGGGCTCATCTGCCAGTTAAAAGTACCCTTCCCGCTCTCATCAAGCGTAACGCTGGCAATCGCTGATGTGGTAAACATCGGCGGTGTTTCACCAGGGCAAAGCTCAGACACCAGATATCCCACTAAAGGCAAGTGAGAGATAACCAGTGCCGTGGCGATACCTTCATTGGCCAGAGCCTGTAAATAGGCGCTGACCAGACCGACATCGCCGCAGGGAGTCAGCTCCGGCAAAACATCAACACCGGTTGGCAGGTTCATACACTCCCCCACCACATCCAGCGTTTGTTCGGCTCGTAGGAACGGGCTCACCAGAACACGTTCGATATCCACTTTTTGACCTTTCAGCCAGTTCGCCATCAGGCGAGATTCGTCACAACCACAGGAGGTTAAGGGACGAACCGAATCACTGGCGGCATCGAGGGCCGCGTCGCCGTGACGCATGATAAAAACTTGCATATTGCACCGCTTTTGTTAACCAGAATCACCACTACCTTTATTCACAGCCCCTATTGGCTGTGGTAACGATATGGTGGCCGGCATTGTGCCTTATCCATTCACCGAATGAAACGCTGTTTTTTACCTCAACGGCGTAAGTATAGTCAATCTCTGTTTACATTTTGAGCGCGACCCATACATTCAGTGCGGATTCATCCTACCTTTGACCTCATGAATTCAGGTCAGTTTCCCCAATATTCCAGAATCTTTCACTGCGTTCCGCCATCTGCAATAACTGCTCACACGGTGTAAACCGCGAGCCGTACTGCGTGGTCAGCCGTTGCAGAACCGCAACCACTTCACCCGCGCCGAGAGAATCCATATACCGGAACGGGCCGCCGAGGAATGGCGGAAAACCAATACCAAATACAGCGCCGATGTCGCCATCACGTGCGCTGCGGACTATCTTCTCGTCGAAACAACGGGCTGCTTCATTGAGCATTAACATAACGCACCGCTCTGCTACCTGCGCGGCGGAAAGTCGGCCCTGACCCTGGACGCCAATAAGCGTATAAATTGCAGGGTCGACCTGTTTTTTGCTTTTACGCCCTTTCGCACCATAAAGATAGAAACCCCGACCATTTTTTCTACCTTTGCGATCGTCATTCAAAATTGAAGCAACAACATTTGCAGGCGCGCTAAAACGTTCTCCATATGCAGCCTCAAGCACTGGTATAATTTTAGTGCCCGTATCAATTCCAACCTCATCCAAAAGTTGGATTGGCCCAACTGGAAAACCAAACTTAACCAGCGCGGCGTCTATGGTTTCGACCCGCTCGCCTTCGGTCAACATACGAATCGCTTCGTTAATATAAGGCGCTAAAATGCGGTTAACGTAAAAGCCGGCCTTATCTCTCACCACTATCGGCGTTTTGCCCTGTTTTTTCGCTAACTTAACGGTAGTTGCAATCGTCTGCTCAGAGGTCGTGGCATGCGGGATCACTTCGACCAACGGCATTTTTTCCACCGGACTAAAAAAGTGTAAACCAATCACTTGTTCGGGCCTTGCAGCGTTCGCAGCAATATCGCCAATGGGCAAAGATGAGGTGTTAGAAGCAAAAATGGTATGAGGTGCGCAATTTTGCTCAACTTCTGCCACCATCCTTTGTTTTAGCGACAGATCTTCAAACACGGCTTCAATAATTAGATCGCGATGCGCAAAGCCACGGTAGTCGATCGTTCCCGAAATCAGCGCCAGTTGTTTATCGCGTTCGCTGGCTTTGATATGACGGCGGCGAACCTTCGTTTCAAGCTGATCCCAGCTGTACTTCAGCGCGTGGTTGATTCCCTTAGCGTTTATATCTTTGATGCGCACAGGCAAGCCGCCTTTACAGGCCGTCACGTAGGCAATACCCCCGCCCATCAGACCGCCCCCCAAAATACCTACGCTGTTTAGCGGGCCAGGTTTCGCATCACTTCCGGGATCTTTTTTCACATCGGTGTTGGCAAAAAAGATGTGCCGTAGCGCCTGAGACTGGGATGTCATCGCCAGTTCACCAAACGCGCGGGCCTCAGCGTCGTAACCGCTACTGCTGCCTTGCGCTAGCCCGGTTTCGATGACCTCAAGGATACATTCTGTTGCAGGGTAGTTACCTTGCGTTTTTTGCGCCGTCTTTTTACTGGCCATGCGGAACAACAGCGCCCGCCCCAGCGGCCCCGCCAACACTCGCTCTCTCACGGGCAGTGTTCGATGCGCAGAACTGTCCTGTTTAGCCAGTTCAACGGCCGCTTCCAGCAAAATGGAATGCGGTACAACTTCATCCACTAAACCAACTTTCAGCGCCTGTTTTGCGCGTAATTGTTTTCCGGTGAGGATCATATCCAGTGCGGTACTGACGCCAATCAGGCGCGGCAGCCGCTGCGTACCACCGGAGCCGGGCAACAAGCCAAGTTGTACTTCCGGTAAACCCAGAACGGTTTTAGCATCATCGGTACAAATACGGTTGTGGCACGCCAGCGCCATCTCCAGGCCACCGCCGAGGCATGCGCCATGAATCGCGGCGATAACCGGGATCGGCAAGGCATTAATTTCCGCCATCATCTGCTGCCCCTGACGGGCCAGCGTTTCGGCTTCCTGCGCGCTACGACAGCTACCAATCATGTTGATATCCGCCCCGGCAATGAAGTTATCGGGTTTAGCCGAAATAAACACCACGCCGCGCAATGCTTTGTTATCGCGGATATGCTTCAGAATGGCCCGTACCTGAGAAGCAAACTCCGCTTTCAGGGTGTTCATTTTCTCTCCGGGCACATCAATGGTGACAACAGCAACGTTATCCAGACGTACGTTTAGTGTAAAAGCCGATGCCATTTCCATTATTCCACCTCCAGAACCATGGCTGCACCCAAACCACCAGCTGCACAGGCGGTCACTAAACCAAAACCACCGCCACGACGTCGTAACTCATGGAGGGTTTGGGTAATCATGCGCGCACCGGTAGCGGCGAAGGGGTGCCCATAGGCAATCGATCCACCCAGCACGTTAAATTTACTGTCATCAACTTCGCCAGTGGCATGTGCTCTGCCCAGCACGTCGCGGGCAAAACGTTCGCTACCCAGCAACTGAATATTCGCCAGCGTTTGAGCGGCAAAGGCTTCATGCATGTCGATCAGCGTTAAATCTGCCATCGTCAGACCCGCTCTCTCCAGGGCAAGCGGCGTTGACCACGCAGGTCCTAGCAGCATGTCCTGCCAGACATCGATGGCGGTAAAAGCAAAACTACGCAGGTACCCCAGCGGCACCAGCCCCAGCTCTTTCGCACGCGACTCCGTCATCATAATCACGGCGGCTGCACCGTCCGTCAGCGGGGTACTGTTTGCTGCGGTGACAGTGCCGTGCTTGCGGTCAAACGCCGGACGTAGTTTGGCGTAATCGGCCAGCGTAGAGTTACCGCGAATATTGTTATCTTCTGAAAAAGGATCTTTAAACGGTGGCGCGTAGGTAGTCATTACCTCATCTGCCAGCTTTCCTTCAGCCCACGCCTGAGCGGCACGCTGATGAGAGCGGTGCGCCAGAGCATCCTGCTGTTCTCGGGTAATACCATAGGTTTTGGCCATTTGCTCAGCCGTATCCCCCATACGCAAACCGGTGGAATACTCGGCGACGGCTGGCGGCACAGGAATCAGGTCACGTAAACGCAGTCGGGAAAAGAGTTTAAGGCGCTGACCGGTAGTCCGGGCCTTATTGACATCCACCAGCACCCGCGCCAGCTTTTTACTAACGCCAATAGGCAAGACTGACGAGGAGTCCGCACCACCCGCAATTCCCGCACGAATAGACCCCGCCATCAGGCTTTCCGCGACATTCGCCACTGCCTGAAAACTGGTCGCGCAGGCTCGGCTTACGCTATAGGCATCCGTATGCACATTCATGCCGGTTCCCAGCACGATTTCACGAGCAATATTTGGCGCTTCAGGCATTTGCACCACCTGACCAAAAACCAGTTGCTCAATCACATCAGCAGGTATTTCGCTGCGCGCCAGCAGCTCACCGACGACCATTTTTCCTAAATCAACGGCGGGAATGCCATGAAACGCGGTAGCCTGACGAGCAAATGGCGTACGCAACCCACTTACAATGGCAATACGGTCGCCCTGGCGGGTAACCAGCGGTAAAGCCTGACTCATAACACTCCCCTGTAAAAAATAAAATAAGTGGTCTGACCTGATCATAGTCTTAACCAATTTTTTACATTTAGCCAAGCGGAGAGAAAAGAAAGTGGGAGCTAAGACACAGTGAATAATCACTGACAGTTACGAAAAAGCCCTTGCTATCCGATAGCAAGGGCTTTTGCAGAGGGGGAGATTAACGCAGGCCCAGCTGGAAGATCAGCGTTTCAGCTTCACAGGCAAAAACAAAGTCGATATCCAGACGCACACCTTCTGACTCTTCAGTAAAGGTCGAGGTGATTTGGCAAGGCTCAGATTCCACGCCACGCGCCTTTTCGGTCAGAGCGGCCAGCGTTTCTTCTGCCTCTGCGCGGTTCGCGAACACACGGCTGTAGGACGCGGTGCAATCGGAGTTGTCCATGATGGTGCCAACATCCATACAGCAGCAAACCGGGGTTTCATCAGCACTGCATTTACTCATTGTAGATTTCCTCTGTATTCGCACCTGAGGTGCCAGATAAACGATAGGGATATTTTACGCTCCCATTATTCGCCTCTCCAGTCGTTAATTGTATGAAATGCGATAAGTGACCGAAATCACACTTAAAAATGATCTAAAACAAAAATCGCCCAAACAGGTGAGTGCGCACCCCCGCAATTTTGCCAGCTGGATCGCGTTTCTCTGATCAAATTTGAAAATATTTATAAACATACTTGCAACATTCCAGCTGGTCCGACCTATACTCACGCCACTGGTCTGATTTCTAAGTCGTACCTCAGACCCTACACTTCGCGCTCCTGTTACGGCATGTAACATTGTTTGTATAAAAATAAATCTATGAGGTTATGGTCATGAGCCAGAAAACCCTGTTTACAAAGTCTGCTCTCGCAGTCGCAGTGGCAATTATCTCCACACAGGCCTGGTCTGCAGGCTTTCAGTTAAACGAATTTTCTTCCTCTGGCCTTGGCCGGGCATATTCGGGTGAAGGCGCAATTGCAGATGATGCAGGTAACGCCAGTCGTAACCCGGCATTGATTATGATGTTCGATCGCCCTACTTTTTCAGCAGGTGCAATTTTCGTTGACCCGGATGTAGATATTTCCGGTCGCTCGCGTATTGGCAATGACGCCAGCCAGGATAATATCGCCCCAACAGCCTGGATACCGAACGTGCATTTTGTTGCTCCAATTAACGATCAGTTTGGTTGGGGGGCCTCCGTCACCTCTAACTACGGCCTGGCTACGGAGTTTAACAATGATTACACAGCTGGTTCGATGGGCGGGAAAACCGATCTGGAAACGCTCAATCTAAACCTGAGCGGTGCTTATCGCCTGAACAATCATTTTAGCTTCGGTCTCGGTTTAAACGCCGTCTATGCAAAAGCGAAGCTTGAACGCTATGCTGGCGATTTACCACAGCAGATCGTTGCAGGCTCCGGGGGCAGAATTCCTCCATCACTGGCCGCGCAATATCCGGCAGATACACAGATTGCGCGCCTGAAAGGTGACGAGTGGGGCTTCGGTTGGAATGCTGGCCTTCTTTATGAAGTAGATAAAGATAACCGCTACGGTTTCACCTACCGTTCTGAAGTAAAAATTGACTTCAACGGCGATTACCGCAGCAATCTGCCATCAATGGACCGTATTCCTGCGCAGTTGCGTCCGGTGTTCGCGAGCCTGCCAGCAGGAACCAACGGCAGTACGATCGATGGTTCACTTGATCTGAACCTGCCAGAAATGTGGGAGTTTTCAGGCTATAACCGCGTTGCACCACAGTGGGCGGTTCACTACAGCATGGCTTATACCAGCTGGAGTCAGTTCCAGGAGCTGAAAGCAAAAGGCAACAACGGCCAAACCTTGTTCTATAAAGAAGAAGGCTTCAAAGACTCCTATCGCATCGCACTCGGTACTACCTATTACTATGATGATACCTGGACGTTCCGTACCGGTATCGCCTTTGATGATAGCCCGGTTCCGGCAAACCGTCGTTCCATCTCTATTCCGGATCAGGACCGCTTCTGGCTGAGCGCGGGTACAACCTACGCCTTTAATAAGGATGCATCGTTGGATGTTGGTATCTCTTATATGCACGGTCAGAAAGTGAAATTCGAAGAAGGCCCATACTCCTTTGAATCTGAAGGGAAAGCCTGGTTGTACGGTATGAACTTGAACTACGCATTCTGATTTTCTTCAGACGTAAAAAAGGTGAGCTTTTTAGCTCACCTTTTTATTTGCCCAATTCCTTACTCAGAATCGATCTCTTTTAAATCATCCTGAATATCTTTCGCGTTCGGGTTTTCTTCTGGTTTGAGTTTCCCGCCGTTCGCAATAAAGTCATGACGCTGGAAGTAAGCTTCACGCACCATGATGTAAGGATCGGAAGACTGACGCAGCAGACCATCAGAGTCGAGCAATTGCGCGCGAGTTTCAATCCCTTCAACCGTCCATTTGCCTATCGACAACGGCCAGGTCAGCCAGGACAGTACCGGATACAGCGTATCGACCATATCGCCGCCGTCATCACGCAGCGTGAAACTACCGTAGAACGGAAGCTGCATATACGGCCCGTAACCAACATCATAGTGGCCTAACGTACTGCCAAAGCGGTGTGGTTCAACGCGCTGCAACTTCGGATTAGCCATACCTGCCACATCGATAAAGCCGCCCATACCTAACAGGGTATTCAGGAAGAAACGGGTAAAGTGCACCATCCCCTGATAAGGATCGCCTTGCAGGAAATAGTTGACCATGACGGCCGGCTCTTCAAGGTTCCCCGTAAAGTTGCTTAAACCATTACGCGCCGGCTGCGGAACATAGTCACGCCAGGCAACAGCTACGGGTCTTACAACGTATGGATCTAAAACATTAAAGTTGAAGTTGTACATGGTGCGGTTGAACCCTTCAAATGGGTCCGAACGCCCCTGCTGTTCAGTACCGGAGCTCGCACACCCCACCAAAAGTGTGGTTCCCAGCGCAAGCGCCGACAGGCGAAGCTTCATAAGTGTCTCCCTGTGTTTTATGGCTATCGCTGATTGCCATCCATGACGGAACGATGACGTATCCGCCTGTTTAGATGTGAGCGATTGTAACAGCACGTCAAATGATGTCTATATACCCTGTCTTACTGATTTGATCATAGCCTGGTAATGCGCACTCCGCGGCGGTTCTATTCTAACTAACCCGATAAAAACAAACGTTACTATTTTTGCTATCTCAGACTTTCTCCCGCTGATTTTCAGACAAAAGCCGCTACGCTTTAGCAATACGTGCTTATTCAGGATTCGGCCATGAATGACATCAAGAAAGATAAGATTGATCGACACAGCGACGAACTCGAGGTGGAAAGCGATGAAAAGCTAACAGGAAAAAAGATAGAGCTTGATGAGGACAGACTCCCCTCCCGCGCCATGGCAATCCATGAACATATTCGCCAGGATGGGGAGAAGGAGATGGAGCGCGACGCGATGGCCCTACTGTGGTCAGCCATCGCAGCAGGACTATCGATGGGCGCCTCGCTACTGGCAAAAGGGATTTTCCACGTACAGCTGGAAGGCGTGCCAGGGGGATTTTTACTCGAGAACCTCGGTTATACCTTCGGCTTTATTATTGTCATTATGGCCCGCCAGCAACTTTTTACCGAAAATACCGTCACCGCTGTACTGCCGGTGATGCAAAACCCTACCCTCGGCAATTTTGGCCTGTTGATGCGCCTGTGGAGCGTGGTTCTGCTGGGTAATATTATTGGCACCGGGGTTGCAGCATGGGCGTTTGAACATATGCCGATTTTTGATGAAGAGACCCGCGATGCCTTCGTGAAAATTGGTATGGATGTGATGAAAAATACGCCAACAGAGATGTTTTCCAACGCCATCATTTCCGGCTGGTTAATTGCCACCATGGTGTGGATGTTTCCCGCCGCCGGAGCGGCAAAAATTGTGGTCATTATTCTGATGACCTGGCTGATTGCGTTAGGTGATACCACGCATATCGTCGTCGGCTCGGTGGAAATTCTCTATTTGGTCTTTAATGGCACGCTGCACTGGAGTGATTTTTTCTGGCCCTTTGCGCTACCAACGCTCGCCGGGAATATCTGTGGCGGAACGTTTATTTTCGCGCTAATGAGCCATGCGCAGATCCGCAATGATATGAGCAACAAACGCAAGGAAGAAGCCCGGTTACAAGCAAAGCGTGATGAGCAAACGCAGAAAAACCAGAAAAAACAGGCCTGAATGGTGACTGTTTGAGCAGTCGGGCGGCTTGAGACTTACTCTTGCAAGTAAAAAAGGCTATACTCGTGCCGCTTCGTCCCCTTAGTTAAATGGATATAACGAGCCCCTCCTAAGGGCTAGTTGCAGGTTCGATTCCTGCAGGGGACATTTCTCAACAATTCACGCCCTCCCACAGCCATTCATTACCCTCCTGTAGAGTAAGCATCACTAACATAGAGTTCTCATATAATATTTTCAGCTACAGGAAATATGCGGCAATATTTCGGCATCACATTTCCCAACATATCCATAACAACCACATCAGCTTTTTGCGCCAGTAGGTATATACTTTAGATTAAGAACTTACAGGGCATGATTCGTTTCCAATATAAATATCACATAAACTATCAACAATCTTCTCACACTTTAAAAATAACTCCTGAGCAAATAATGTTGGTGTTAGATTTCTGGACTTTCGCTCAAACAAGACCTCTCTAAAATTCTCACAGAATCTACGTAACATTATACTTGCTGTCGCAACAGAGCATTTCAGAATTGTACTAACACTGCTCATCTTACGATACTTCATATAAACAACAAAAAATACCATAGTGTTAAGATCTATTTTTTTCAGTTTATGTATATCTTCAGCGTAGGGCATACATCACCTCATAATTTCTATAATGGCAGAAAAATAAGACAGTTAGCGTTAAGCAATAGTATTTGTTAATAGTCCCACTAATTTTTGAGCAAGTAGTTTGATGTTATAAACAGAGTTATAATTTTATTTACAACTCCAGTTTCTCAAGAATAATAGAGCGCTGGGTATAAAGTGTTTTAGTGCTGATACCAAAGCGGTTAGAAGCTGACCGAATACTTTCTCCAGACAGCAACACATCCATCGCCCGTAAATCACTATAGTTGAACTTATCAGTAATTCTACTACTTCTACTAAACATTCTTGCCAGAGATGCGATCTCATCAAAAATAAATACTGCCAGTAAGTCTCTTATCATATCAACTTTTAGCTCAACAAAAGAGCTAACAACTGCCAAAGAGGGGATATTATTTTTCTTTAAAAGATAGTGTATGAGTATTGCGTTGTTATAAATTTGTGGTTTCGTTTTGTTGACCAGTATCAGAATCTTGGTACGAGTAAACTCCTGATCATTTCTTCCCTCTTCATATCTCAAGAAATCAATAACATCATTGCCATACAGCCCACCCGATGCTGCATTAAAAATGATATAGTACTTATCTATATCCTCACAGAGGCTCTCACTCCACATTTTATAATCCGTAAAACAGGCAAATGAGAAAACCTGCAAGCAGCCATGAAATTCTGACAATATATATTCGCATGCAATTCTGCTATAAAAACAACCGTCTATAATAATAATTTTCATGCTTCTTATATCAGCAGAAAGATCATGCTGCACATTGCAGGTTCTATTTCCCACCCCCACTCTTGTTTTAATTTTCATTTACTTCTGGCCTCACACTGCTTACTTATTAATGTTTTATATAGATTTAAAACAAACTATTACAGATTGAATAGAAGAGCAATATTTGATTGCTACTGTAATTGTTTATGTATCCTAAACAATTAACCGAGGTCTTTTTTAATGGTTTGATCGACTTAAAAAAAATAGATATTTTACACTGATGTTACCTTATGAAATATATAATAAAACTCTGCACTTTTTCCCAGAAAGAGGTCTTTCCCTGTTTGGTAAAAAATTTGACAACCAAAAATAGCCGATGAAATGAGTAAAATTGCAACTATTTATAGTATGGATAATATCAAGTATTTTTAACATTCATATCACTTCACATCACCAAAAATTGATAAAAATCAAATTACACAGCTTTACTCAGTGATGGAAATAGCAATTAATCATTATTACTTCATTTTTTCGTAAAATTAAATATTCTATCTTTTTTTAAATACATTCACTCATTTTTGCGATCTGCATCACACTACCATTTCAAACGCATTAAAATTTATGAAATGTCGATACGAATTGGTATCACATACCTGGCATGTTTCGTGGTTTCAAACACTATAGAAGGATCGTCTACAAGGCGTTTCTGCCCTGACTGTACTTTTAGTTAGCGCTCTAAAAGAGCGCTACGTTGTAAAAAAGGTGGGGATAAGCTCAAGAAGTACTGAACGGAAAAGGGCCTCTTTATAAGCAGGCCCTAGGTTCAATTTGATCAGAAACTGTACTTCACTCCTACCATCGCGGAAGAGTCGCTGTATCCTTTGTCCCCAATCTGCACACCCACGCTCCCCCATAGATTTAGGCGTGAGTTAAGTTTGCCCTCAACACCTGTTTTGATTTCACCAATATTGCGGGCGCCGTCCTGGTACAGGTTCACTCCATCCATTCGCGTCCCAAAGTCCTGGGTATTATGTATCCAGTTCACTTCCACAAATGGCTGGAAGGTTCGGTTTTTACCGTCATCTATTTTGCTATGACCTTTAAGGTAAGTACGCAGACCAAGACGTGTCTGCAGATTACCGTCACCTTCCGAACTCACTCGTGTGCCGTTGCTTTCACGGTGGTCGTCTGCCTTGATCCCCATCCAGATAGCCTGAACTTGTGGCTGAATAAACCACTCATTCAACCCGCCCTTACTACCGGTGAATTCACCAAGTTTATGCGTGTACCCTGCTTCTAATGAAGCAGTAATGCCGCTTGAATCATAAGATTCTCCCTGAATATCCTGGCCGTTAACGTCATTGCTAAACCAACCGTACTGTGCCCAACTGTCCAGGTACATACCCTGTTTAATCTCATCGTTCTGATACCAGGTGGCATAAAGCCCCGTACTGTAACCACTGACAGAACCTTGAGAATGGTAACCAGTAACATTCGAATGACTATTGCTGTTATCTTTGCCGTAACCTGCCATTACCCCAAGATGCAGGCGCTGCAGATCATCCGAGCTCCACTGCGCGATATCACCACCCAGTTGGATAACATAGCGGTTGCTTTGCGTGCTCATTTGACCACTGTTGTCTTTCCAACGGTTATGCCCACCAACCTGGCGTAACCACATACTGGTCACCTTCTTCTCTCCAGTCAGCACATCT
The DNA here is from genome assembly GCF_016894305.1 of Citrobacter sp. B72. Classification (NCBI taxonomy): domain Bacteria; kingdom Pseudomonadati; phylum Pseudomonadota; class Gammaproteobacteria; order Enterobacterales; family Enterobacteriaceae; genus Citrobacter; species Citrobacter sp. B72. The sequence continues at coordinate 1,550,709 of NZ_CP069801.1, read as the reverse complement.
GTATACTGAGGTTCTCCCAAACGGTCATGTAGTCGTGTGATAAACATTGTATTTGCCGCCGCCAGGTTGGCGGTATAACTGGCGGACTCAGGACGTACCACCGATATGCCTGGCTGTACCGGTGCATCAGGAGAACGTGGAGTAACAGGCGTCCCTGGATCCACAGGTAAGACGGGATCAACAGGTGTTTCTGGATCCACTGGCGGTGTCACGTACAAGCTGGTCAGGAACCAGTCACTGCCCTTTTTCACCAGACTATAATCATAAGCGCCCGCAACGATACGCCCTGATTTGGTGAATATGCCGTCAGATACCCCATTAACTTCTACTACACGAATACCTTCCACCGTCTGAGCGCCACCACCACCGACATTGTTCACCCTCATAAAGGTATTTCCGCTGGTATCGCCATTAACCACAATCTTGTCGGTGGCAGAAGCATCATCACCTAACACTGTATTCAGCACTACCGTGCCACCTTGACCGTGCCAGCTATTGGCTGTCAGGGTATGTCCTGTGTTCATTGGTAACGAGGACGGAGCTACGAAGTTGATGGTCCCTGCTAAATTGACAGCATCGACCACCGAGTCTGCAGTCATATTCCAGCTACTGCTCGTGTCAATACTAATGTCAGTTGGGTCGATCCAGCCAGTAAGCATGGCGCCATTGCGCAGAGATAATGCAGTATTGTCCTTACCGATGATATTACTCACCAACTGGGCACCGCCGTTACTACCATCCAGCACTAGTTCCCCACCCTCGATTTGAGTTTCACCAGTCCAGCCGGTATTACCGCTCAGCGTCAGCGTACCATCTCCTGTTTTTGTCAGACGACCTTTCGATGAACCATCAACAATATCACCGGTATATGTCGTGTTATCAGTGGCTGTCTCATTGTTTACAGTTAACATCGCACCATTCAGACGAACTTCGCCACCAGCCCCCCCCAAACGATTTGCCCGTTGGTTGTTGTTGTTTAGATCAAACACACCGCTATTGATAGTCAACTCGTCGCTACTGGCAAGACTATCCACGGTATCTGTACGTAATGCTCCACCGTTGAGTGTCGTTTTACCGGTATACGTATTGAGCGCAGACAGAATCAATAATCCTTCCCCTGTCTTGGTTAGACTTTTACCATCCCAACCGCTGGTAAAGCCCCCCGCAGGTAGAGTCTGGTCAGACAGCACAGTATCAACATTAAAGGCAGTCCCCTCATTAAGGGTAAAACTCCCCGTGCTCTTCGATTGTAAACCCTCATTCCAGGCTAACCGGAAGCTAAGGTTATAATCCTTATTATCTGTTGACAGATGGCCGTCATGTAACAAGTAATCAAGCCCTGTCTGAACCAGTGGGTTGTTGACAAAATCACCGGTGATGCCATTTGCAGTATGAATAAGGGTATAGGTATTGTTGGTGACCTCACTGGACCTGACCGGCTCTGTGGTATCGCTAAAACCATTGATGATGAGTTGACCATCAAGCGAGGAAGTGTCTGCCGTGATGTCTGGTGATGCTCCCAGCGTTACATTCAGTGTTGAATCCTTGGCCTGTGTAAATTTGTCTCCCACTACTAATGTCGAATTGTCCATACCAATTCTGGTCGTCGCGCCTGCATGAGTAGTGTACGACCCTGTGGTGGTGAAGGCCCCCACCTGATGAAACGCAAGTGTGCCACCTGTGACATTAACACTACCTACAGTATTACCAATACCACTGAGAATCTGGGTCAAGGATCCGGTCTTGGTCAAGGAGCCAACATTGGTAAATACGCCAGCAAAATTGGCATTGTCGATAAGGCTACCGTTATTGGTGGCATTATTGACGCCGATGGCGAGCGAACCATCAGACAAACTGGAACTAACGAGCCCCGACGAATCACCTTCAAGTGAACCAATAGTACTACCCACCGGATCAACGGAGAGTGTGCCGCCAGAGACGAGGAGAACACGGGAACCATTTGCATTTGTACCTGAGAGAGCGATTCGACTTCCCGTCCCTGTCGCCCACAATCCCGTCCCGCCGGTAGTCCCCTGGTTAAAGATAATCTGTCCGCTGCCTTCAGCCTTGGCTCCCCAGGTATCAGTTATTGAGGCACCACTGATATTGAGTGTCTGATTGTCTAATGTAATTCGACTACCAGTGCCATTAGCATCCAACATTGCCGACCCCGCTCCGCTAACCTGTATAGTAGGCAATACGTTTCCCGCAGAACCATCAAAGGTTTTTGTGGCGCCACCGGTTGTAGTGAAACCATGAGCATTTGTGCCTGAGGTGATAACACTCCCGCCATTCACATTGACCTGGGCGGCTCCGTGCTGGCGTATCCCATGGGCGCTATCGCCCGCGGTCCTGACTGACAGCGCATTGGTTAGCGCAATATTACTTCCATTTCCGTTGGCAAAAATACCAATAGCTCCCGCCCCCACAGTATCGATCGTCGTGCTGCCTGTACTGGTAATGGATCCTCCATAGTCAGCCTGCATTCCCACTGCGTTGCTATCTGTCGTTGCTACATCAGCATCAACAAGATTGATAACCGCATCGGTACCACTAGACCAGATACCTCTGCCCGAAGCGGTACGAATTATGGTAGTCCCGGTACTAATAACTTTTCCGCCATCAAATGCCGACAGACCAGCCGCATTATTGTTGCTGTTTTTATCCGTCGTCGTTACATTCAGATTGTTTACAGTCACTAAGGATCCAGAGTCAGCAGCATTCACACCAGATGCGTTGCTACCATTGGTCGTAAGCGTTGTATCCCCACTAATATTCACGCTGGCACCCTGTCGTGCCAAGAGGCCGATTGCGCCATAACCGCTGGTCGTTGCAGTAAGATTAGTCAGGTGGAGAGACGATCCCGCGTTGCGGGCAAAAACACCACTCGCGCTTGTGTTGGTGGTTGTGACTACGACGTTACCGTTGCTGGTAATTGCCCCTCCACTTTCAGCGAGTAGGCCATGAGTGAAGTATCCGGTATTGATGTTGTAATCACCCGCAGTTTGTACATGAACATCCCCACTACCGAGATTAATTGTTGATCCGGTTCCGTTCGCAAAAATGCCCATAGAACCTGCACCCGAAGCGCGAACCGTTGTATCACCTGTAATGTTAATGACGCCTTGATTGGATGCAGTCAAACTATATGCACTTTCCCCAGTGGTTGTCACATCTGTATTTGAAAGATTTAGCACACCGCCATTATTTGCTCTGATACCATGTCCGTTTGCGCCGCTGCTATGCACAGTTATTGTTCCGGTGCTATTAATCGTGCCGCCATATGCATACACGCCAGAAGCAGCACCGGAGGTTGTTATATCGACATTATTAAGATTGACAACTCCGTCGAGTTGCGTGTGAATACCATGCGCTCTTGTGCCGGATGTATTAATTGTTGTCAGTCCGGTTGCAGTAATCACACTACCACTATAAATAGCATATATCCCTGTCGAATCATTTCCTGTAGTGGTCAACCGAGCGTCTGTCAGGTTAATAGCACTGCCTTGTTGAGCAAGAACGGCATGGGATGTCGTACCTGAAGTATTGATATCTACCATGCCAGTACTCGAAATAGCACTCCCTGCTTCCTGAGCACTAAGCCCAACAGATCCATCGCCTTCGGTTGTGATATCAGCACCCGCAATATTGACCGCGCCTCCGGTTTCAGCGTTTACCCCCGTACTACTATCAAGCTTCGTGTGGATAATTGTCGCGCCGGTGGTCGTAATAGTACTGTTAGCCCCCAGAGAGGATAAACCAGGAGATCGGCTACCCTCGGTCGTAATATCACTATCGACCAGATAGATATTACCACCGTTTGACGCAATAACACCTGAACTGGAAAGCGCTTTCGTAAGGATTGTCGTTTTCCCAAGACCTGTAATAGTGCTATTCTGGTTTTGAGCATATAAACCGTATGCGCTTAATCCGTTAGTTGCTATATCAACATTTAAAAAATTAAAAATACCACCATTTCTGGCTACAGCACCGGAACCATTATTTCCGTCAGTCAAAATAATCAGATCATTGGATGAGGAAATTGTAATTCCTGCATCTGCAGAAACCCCGGGAGAATCAGTGGTAGTAATAGTACTGGTCTCTCCTGCCGGAAACGTAAAGTCACCTGAGACTGTCGAACTGTAATCTGCAGCATGTGCCGAGAAAACACCAAGGCCAATACAAAGACCAACCGTTGAAGTTATTGCTCGCACTGCCGAGCTTTTTTGTTTGCCACATGATGTTGCAAGTTCTGATACCACTACCCAGCTTTGAGTGACCGCACTCCATATAATGCGATATACTGTATTCACTTTATAACCCCTAAAATATTCAATGTATTGTTATAGTTATGCCCGTAATAAACCTCATGCCATAAATCACTGACATAGCTTATTCGTCATAAAGCGTAAAACGTATTCAGATGTAAACCCAAATTGCCAATAGGCTCATTCAGATTATATGAAGAATATAAACAGACTTTGAAAGGATCATTTACTTCCGCTTTGGCTAATTCACTTAAAAAATAAACCACCATCTATTGCCTATTACTACTAGCAACTACTCTTAAAACGAAAGCAATCTTCCAACACCCCCAATAACTTACAATTAGCAATATCATTTACACATAGTAATACACTAAAAAACAAAACAATCAAAATTTGAAGCCCAATATAAAAGGTAGGAAGTTCATTAGCGAAACTAATATTCATATTTTTAATAATTGAATTGACATCATCCCCACAAACGCTATTCATAACTCATCAGATTGATTTAATTAAAAATATCACCTTCCTTTAACGAGATACAAAGCAATACTAAAAAAAACCAAAAACACTTACATCATACCAATTTGACATTCCAGAATAATGAAATTGTTTATAATTGCAAAACACTTAACTTGAGCTAATCATTGACATGCTCGCAATGTCATTTATCATGATTCATATCAATTTAAAGGTTAATGAATTTAAAAAACACAGCATATAAGTGTTCATGAATTAATTATTCAGATCTTTAAAACAATTAAAAATATTCGTTAATGATAAGCAAAAAATGCGACTTGAATCACATTTTATTTTATCGCAAAAATGGGGCTGTTTGCCTTAAAAATCCCCTCCCTAATACAGGGATAACGAAAATACAGAACATACACTTCTTCACACTCCATTTTTCTTCTCCTTCTTCCGAGCACGCCATTAACCAGCACCCAAGGCTTTATCACGATGCTTAGAGTCAGAGCCATCATTCTGGCGTCCCGCCGAACGTTAAGGTTATAATCCTTACAACGATTTTTTGGATTAGAAGCGACAATGACAAAACTTACCCTACAAGAACAGATGCTTAAAGCAGGTCTGGTCAGCAGCAAAAAAATGGCGAAAGTGCAGAGAACGGCGAAAAAATCGCGCGTTCAGGCTCGTGAAGCCAGAGAAGCGGTTGAAGAAAATAAAAAAGCACAGGTCGAGCGTGATAAGCAGCTCAGCGAACAGCAGAAGCAGGCCGCATTGTCTAAAGAATACAAAGCGCAGATCAAGCAGCTGATCGAGATGAACAAAATCACCATTTCCCGTGGCGATATTGGTTACAACTTTACTGACAATAACCTGATCAAAAAAGTTTATGTTGATAAGGTAACCCAGTCTCAGTTGATCAAGGGCCGTCTGGCCATTGCCCGCCTGACTGCTGAAAGCAGCAGCGAGAGCGAATACGCCATTATCCCGGCTGTTGTCGCCGACAAGATTGCCCAGCGTGATGCAAGCTATATTGTTCTCAATTGCGAACTGAGCCAGGAAGCGAAGGACGAAGACGATCCGTATGCTGATTTTGTCATTCCTGACGATTTGATGTGGTAAGAAAAACACCCCGATAATCACCCAGAGTTCCGTCGCGTATTTCGGTGAACGCTAGCGCCGTCACCGAAATACCGTCAACCGTTATTCTTCCCCACATGCCATCTGCTAAAACTTATAGTGTTCCTTGCTCAGTCCGTATTTTCTCATGCGCAAATACAGTTTCTTACGCGGAATTTGTAAATACTCCGCCACTTCATTAATACGTCCCTGATGAATATTAAGCGCTTCGGTAATGATCTGTCGCTCGTACTCGTCGACACGACGATCGAGCGGTGTCGGTTCGGGCAAATGTAGCTGTGGATTCGCGGTTTCAGCCAGTGGCAATAACCCAACGGCAAAAAGCTCGGCGGCATTGGCCAGCTCTCGAACATTGCTTAACCACACGCGACGCCGCATTCCTTTTAGTAATTCCCCGTCAACCTCGGGCACCGGATGGTTCAGACGCAGACAGGCTTTCTGCAGATAATGGCGAAACAGCGGCTCAATATCATCCGGGCGCTGAGACAACGGCTGACAAGCGATTTGCGTCATCGCGAAACAGTAATAAAGTTCGGCCACAATCTGGTTGGTTGCCGCCAGTTCCACCAACGAAGTGGCGCCAATACCAATTAAGCGAAACGGACGCCGCTCCTGGCTTTGCAAATGCACCAACTGGTGCTGCTGTTCGCGCGTCAGGCACTCAATATGGCTCAGGACCAGCGTTCCCCCTTGCGCCAGGGCAATAAGGTCATTGAGTTGCCCCGCATTCTCTAACGTCAATTCCCCGCGGATAAACGGTCCTTCAGCGCTGCGCCCAAGTTGATGCAAATAACGAGCTCCGGTCATACGCCCCGTTCCCGGCTCGCCATAAAACCAGACGGCAATATCCGTTTCAGCCAGTTGCCGTAAGCGCTGGCGGTACTGATTAACCCAGTCACTGTAGCCGACCAGTTCAACCTGGAGCTTTTGCTGGCAATAGTGACGACGTGCAATCACAGATTTTCTCTGACGCAACGCGTCCTCTACCAACACCAGCAGTTTGCCTGGATCAACCGGTTTTTGCAGAAAATCCCACGCACCTTTCTTCACCGCGTCCACCGCCATCGGGACATCGCCATGTCCGGTGATCAACAGGATCGGAAGCTGATTGTCATCCTGATGAAACAACGTCATCAGGTCGATTCCATTACAGCCAGGCATACACACGTCGCTCAGGACAATCCCTGGCCAGTCGGCCTGCAGCCAATTTCGGGCATCAAAAGGGTTACTGCATGCGAATACATGATATCCCTCCTGTTCAAGCAACAGGGTGTAAGCGTCAAGAACATCGGCATCATCATCAATAAGCAGAATAGAATATTCATCACTCAACATCGTTTACATCCGTCAGATTAAATTGCAGAACGACGCAGGCATTGCGCCCCGGGGTCGACGCCAGGCGCAGTTCGCCGTTCATTTGCATCATTAACGATACACAAATCGATAAGCCAATACCGAGGCCAACATCCTTACTGGTAGTAAACGGTTTTAACAGTGATGGTAATAATGCTCCAGGCCAACCAGGGCCGTTATCACTGATAAATACGCACAACCGGCTGCCTTCGGTCTGCCAGTGAACCTCTATTTTCGCCGCAACCGGACAGGCATCCAGCGCATTTGCCAGGACGTTTACCAGCACCTGCTGGATACGCACTTCATCACCAACCACCCACACGCCCCGGTCTGGGAGCGTCAGCGTACCCTGCTGTGGCTTGTGTCGCATGGCCAACAGCTCCCAGGCAGCGTTGAACGTTTGTCGGAGATCGACCGGATGCAGAGGCGTGCCAGGCTCGGCCCGGCGCGCAAACTGACGCAGTGAACGGATAATGGCATCGATGCGAGTAATCAGCCCTTCCGCTTTGGTTAATGTGCTTCTCGCCTGAGCGGGTTGCCCCTGTTCGATTGCCCTCCCCGCCGTAAACAGGTACATCGACAGCGCATTCAGCGGTTGATTAATCTCGTGCGCCAGCGTGGTCATAGTCTGGCCGACCACCGCCAGTTTTGCCGTCTGGATCAGCTCATCTTGCGTTGCACGAAGATCGGATTCAATCTCCTTGCGTTCGGTCACTTCCTGCTCCAGCTGATTTTTTTGCGCACTCAACTGGCCCAGGGTATGACGCAGCAAGCCTGCGATACGCCCCAACTCATCGCGTCCATATACCGGGATAGAGGCATCCGTTCTGCCAAGACCAATTTGCACCACGGCCTGGTTGAGCGCAGTAAAACGCTTCACCAGACGCGAGCGAATGAAGTAGTGGTTAAGCCCCCAGGCGAGAAGTAGCGCCAGCAGCGTCGCCAGCAGGATAAGTCCACCGCTGACGCGAACAATTTGTTCCAGCCGCTGGTTAAACGTCTGCATTTGCTGATGGCTACTCCCCAGTTGCGCTTCCAGCAGCGTTCGAAAGCGCCCAAGCGTAGCCTCTCTGGCATGGTTGGCATCAACCAGCGCTTTTTGCGCTGCAACATAATCGCGCATCGTATCGGGCATTTTATTTTTCATCATCCCGATTTCCAGCAGCTCATCGATAGTTTGTCGCAGTGTGATAGTACTGGGCCAGTCATCGAGGGTGCGGATATTTTCATCCGCCGTTTTCTTCAGATTTTCCAGGTAGCGGATGTGATTCTCCACCAGCATGCCATCGTCGCTACCCGATTTCAGTTCATTGAGTCTGTCGCGTAAATCATCAACGATCTGGTTTTCAATTCTTGCCAGGGTGTAGACCTGCTGCTGCTCGTTTTGCACCTCTCGGGCACGTTTGAGATACAGCGCCGCATCACCATTTTTGGCCTCGATTTGATCCAGCAACGTCCCCTGCTGCCAGGTAAAATCCTGCACCAGTGAATTCAGCTCAGTAGTAAAATCATCATGTAGCCAATCAATGCGCGCGGAAAGTTCGCTCACTTTTTCGCGGACAAGGAACATGTTGTAGAGCACCCGGTCCAGTTCCGCCATCAGCGCCCGGCTGTCCTGCAAAATCACCGCCAGTTGCTGCTGTTCTGCTGGTTGCAACCCCCTGCTCAGCACTTCGATTTTATCCAGATGCGAGATTATCTGATTGCGCAGTTGCAGCCTAACCGTCGTATTGGGAGCCAGCAGGAATTCATTAAGCTGGTCCACAACCAGATTGAGATTCCCTTCAATCAAAAAAGCGGAATGCACGCGCGGGAAGTAATCATCAAGCGAATAGCGTATCTGCGAGCTCTGCTCATGCCAGGAGTATAAACTGACGCAGCTTACGCTCAACGTCAGTAATGCGCCCGTTAGAAAGGCTCCCCGCAGGCTGCTGCTGATGCTGAGTTGGCGAAGGCGTTGCAGTATCGATCCACCTTTCATTTTAATTCTTCCAGTTTTGATATCGCCTGACGCTGGTTTTTAAGAAACCAGAGCTGCCACTCCATCATCTGCTGTTCGGCAACGCTTTTATTATCAAACTGCGCAAGCCAGGCTTCATCTTCACTACTTTTGGCATCTATCGGAACGCTGGTCAGTAAGGCTCTGATTTCGGGTAGCGGGCGTTTCAGGCGTGCTTCCGCACTGTATAGTGCCCGCCATGCATCCTTCAGTTGCGCAAGACGGAAACTGATGGCGGTATCAAACATCCGCTGCACTAACTGTTGTCGCTTAAGGATCAGCCGATAATTAAGCGGAGGCTGGTTCATTAAAATAGCCTGCTGAGCAGCGCGGGGATTATCAGATGCGAGCTGCGTTACCGGATATTTCCCCGTATTCGCATCAGCAAGGATCCGCTGTCCCTCCGGGCTTAACAAATAGCGGATAAAACGACGCGCTTCATTGGGGTGCTGGCTGTTCTTGAGAACAGCAACATAGGTTGGCGATACCGCCGAGCGTGGAAAATAGGTAAAAGCCAGGTGAGGATCGTTAAGCAACAGGTTGGCATAGTTATCAATGACCGGCCCCGCCACGCCCAGGCCACTCTTAATTTTGTCGGCTACGCCAAAACTGCGTGATGAAATCGTCACCAGATTTCCAGCACTCGCCAGCAGCGTCGCCCACCCCGCTTCCCACCCTTTTTGCTGTAGCAATGACTCAACCATCAGATGGTTGGTATCCGAACGCGATGGGCTACTCATCAACAGCGCGTTCTGATATTTGGGCAGCGTTAAATCCCCCCAGTCGGCAGGAGGCGACAGATGTCGTGCCACCAGCGCAGAACGATTAATCAACAGACCAAAACCAGATATCGCCACTGCCACGGAGGTCGAACGGATAGAGTCTGGCACCAGCCGCTGGCTTTCCGGCAACGCATTTTCGAAGGGCGCCAGCTTCTGATGCTCCTGCAGATGCTGTAACAGCATAGGGGATGAGGTCAAAATCAGATCAACATTTTCCGCATTCGCGGTATCCAGCAGTTGCTCCAATGAACTGCTGGTCCGGTTTAACGTGCGAATCATCACCGACCCCGGTTCAGTCTGCCAACGCTGAATAATCCAGGCCGTTGCCCCAGGGGAAAAGGTTGTCGCCATTACCAGCTCTTTACCCTGCGCCAGGCAACTCACCGACAACAACATAAAACAGAGCGAGAACGCCCAACAACGCCCCCGGCCCAAAAGTCTGTTTGTGATCCCGTTCATAAATACCAACATATGCAAAAAAAAATATTGAGACAAAACTTACCCGTTTATCACCGACTGGGGGAAGAATAAGGTTATTCGTAGAATAACCAAACGGAAAGTGACGACATCGGTAAAGAATACCCGAAAATGCAGTCTGAATTTGTTAATATCCGCACACGCCGATGATAAAAGCGTCCGTAAAAGAATAGAATTGAAAAGCCATTATTTAAAAAGAGTCAAAATCAGCCACACCATCCAAAAAATTGAGTCAATAGTGACACATTTCATCTATTTGAATTTCTCGCCCGCCTATTTCACTCTTCACTACGAAAAATCCTGATATTCACATCAATATAAATTTAGGTGATGATATGTTATCCATATTTAAGACAGGGCCTTCAGCAAATAAAGTCCCGGCGGAGAAAGTCCAGGAAACTTATGGCCGATACCGCATTCAGGCATTACTCAGCGTATTTCTTGGCTATCTTGCGTACTATATTGTGCGTAATAACTTCACGCTCTCAACACCGTACCTGAAAGAACATCTGGATCTCAGTGCCACGCAAATTGGTCTACTCAGCAGTTGTATGCTTATTGCCTATGGGATCAGTAAAGGTATTATGAGTAGTCTGGCAGACAAGGCCAGCCCTAAGGTCTTTATGGCATGCGGCCTGGTTCTGTGCGCCATCGTAAACGTCGGTTTAGGATTCAGTACCGGATTCTGGATTTTTGCCGCTCTGGTCGTTTTCAACGGTTTGTTCCAGGGTATGGGCGTTGGCCCTTCATTTATTACCATCGCCAACTGGTTTCCGCGTAAAGAACGTGGACGCGTCGGCGCATTCTGGAATATTTCTCACAACGTTGGCGGTGGTATTGTCGCTCCGATTGTTGGTGCCGCCTTTGCCATTTTAGGGAGCGAGCACTGGCAAAGCGCCAGCTATATTGTCCCGGCCGGTGTTGCCGTACTGTTTGCTTTTATTGTGCTGATGCTGGGGAAAGGTTCACCGCGCCAGGAAGGCTTACCGGCTCTGGAACAAATGATGCCGGAAGAAAAAGTAGTATTAAATTCCCGACACGCTGTCCAGGCACCAGAAAATATGAGTGCCTTCCAGATTTTCTGCACCTATGTGCTGCGTAATAAGAATGCCTGGTATGTTTCACTGGTAGATGTCTTCGTCTATATGGTGCGTTTTGGCATGATTAGCTGGTTGCCTATTTATCTGTTAACCGAAAAACATTTCTCGAAAGAGCAAATGAGCATCGCTTTTCTGTTTTTTGAATGGGCGGCAATCCCTTCCACATTACTGGCGGGCTGGCTTACCGATAAACTGTTTAAAGGCCGTCGCATGCCGCTGGCCATGATTTGTATGGCGCTGATTTTCGTCTGTTTGATCGGCTACTGGAAAAGTGAATCCCTGCTGATGGTCACTATTTTTGCCGCCATTGTGGGTTGCCTGATCTATGTTCCACAGTTCCTCGCTTCTGTTCAGACGATGGAAATCGTTCCCAGCTTCGCAGTAGGTTCTGCAGTAGGACTGCGCGGATTTATGAGCTACATTTTTGGCGCATCGCTGGGCACCAGTCTGTTTGGCGTAATGGTCGACAAAATGGGGTGGCACGGCGGCTTCTATCTGCTGATGGGGGGTATTGTTTGCTGCATCCTGTTCTGCTACCTCTCTCATCGCGGTGCGCTGGAACTTGAGCAACAGCGAAAAAATGCTCAGCAAGAGGAAGCATCACTCCAGTTGGCGGATGCCCGGTAATTCATTTCGGTCTCACAAAAAAGTGCCAGCGATGCTGGCACTTCAATAAACTCAGATAAATAACTCAAGGTGATAATTTATTGCTAAACGTAACATTGCAAATTATTGCTTACCATCCGCGACCATAAAACGAATGATCAAACCACATGTCGGGGCAAGAAACAGGAATAATCCAGTTACCATTTCGTTACCATTGGTCAACCGCATAGTAAAAACGTAAATTAATGCCGTAAGGATGGCCATGCCAAGAAAAGCACTAATTGACGCCGCAGCGCCTATAACCTGCCAGATATAGCAACTGACGCACAGAATGCTCAGTATGAGAAAGGTCCAGAAATAGAGCATAGCGATACCTCCTGTCTGCCGTAAACTTAACGTAAGTCCTTACACTCCCTTAACTTTATATTCTAAGACAATTCCTATCCGCTTGCAATTTGAGCAACATTTTATTCACAAAAATCATTCGACCGCTTACTATTACACTGTTCTCCGTCGTTTATTTAATCATCATAAAAACAACGAATTATATATAGGCGAAATTTTGCCCTTAATCGCCCTAAAAACATTTACGAATCTTGAGTAATTATTTCTGGCTGACATTAATTTTCGGGTGTACATTGTGCGTCCGATCATTCATGCCCCCTCGTGGTTTTGTCCTGACTCAGTTTTACACTCTTTACAGGAACCAATATCGTTCATGGCGGCCTAACGATCAGTGCAGAGTGTAAAACGACAGGCAAAGAATCTTCGCGATACATCTATTTCGTATCAACAACAGGTGCTTATGTTCCCCCAATGTAAATTTTCACGCGCGTTTTTGCATCCGCGCTACTGGCTCACATGGTTTGGTGTTGGTGTGCTCTGGTTACTGGTACAGCTTCCCTATCCCGTATTGTGTTTTCTTGGTACCCGTACAGGAACGCTGGCTCGTCCATTTTTAAAACGCCGTGAATCTATTGCTCGTAAAAATCTCGAACTCTGTTTCCCAAATCTGTCACAGGAAGAAAGAGACAAACTGGTCGATGAGAATTTCCGTTCGCTCGGCATGGGGCTGCTTGAAACAGGTATGGCCTGGTTCTGGCCGGACCGCCGGGTGCGCAAATGGTTTGATGTAGAAGGGCTGGACAACCTGAAGCGCGCTCAGATGCAAAATCGTGGCGTGATGGTCGTTGGCGTACACTTTATGTCGCTCGAGTTGGGTGGTCGCGTAATGGGGCTTTGCCAGCCAATGATGGCAACCTATCGCCCGCACAATAATAAGTTGATGGAGTGGATCCAAACCCGCGGTCGTATGCGCTCCAACAAGGCAATGATCGGCAGAAATAATCTGCGTGGTATTGTCGGCGCCCTGAAAAAAGGCGAGGCAGTGTGGTTTGCCCCCGATCAAGACTATGGTCGTAAAGGGAGTTCATTCGCCCCCTTCTTCGCAGTCAAAGACGTGGCGACCACCAACGGTACCTACGTGCTGTCACGATTATCGGGCGCAGCAATGCTGACCGTAACCATGGTGAGAAAAGCAGATAACACCGGTTACCGCCTGTTCATCACCCCAGAAATGGAAGGTTACCCGGCAGATGAAAGCCAGGCTGCAGCGTATATGAACAAAATTATCGAAAAAGAGATCATGCGTGCACCCGAGCAGTATCTCTGGATCCACCGTCGCTTCAAAACTCGCCCGATGGGTGAAGCTTCGTTGTATATCTAAAAAGAAAGGCCGTAAGGCCTTTCTTTTTTTCCAAGGTTGAATTATTTAACGCCCCATTTGCTGTGTAGTTCAGCCATTCGCTCGCTGTAGTTGCGGGCGATGCAGGCTGATTTATCCTGTTCCTTCCAGCACTCGTTACGCCCTTTCACCCAACCGCGCTGCTCTGCTTTCAGCGTCGGGTTATTGCTCGATTTAACCAGCGCCTGCTTGTAGGCCCCGTTTAACGCTAAATCCATTTCTGAGAGCGAAGGACTGTGGCAGATAATCTCTTCGATACTGCCCTTTGCAACCGCAGCGCAGGAAAAAGAGGGTCCAGTGCTGGTCGATTTTTTGGCCCCAGAAAAGTCAATATTATCTTCAGGCAGGCATACCCCGTGCTTTCGATTCGGCCCACTCCAGGAAACGTCCGGATTCCCGTCATCTTTACGAGAAATAGAAACCGTATTGTTCCCGCTTTTGGCTTCCCAGTAATTTTCATTGAAGGCCTTCACCGTCGCCTTCGAGCCATCAATCCAAACATTGCCTTTGCCATCACTATTCACGCCACCAATACTTGCGCAGCTGAAATTAAACGCCAACGGTGAGGCCGCCATCGACGTCAATGGCGTAAAAACGAGTGCTAACATCATTAATCTGGTCATTTTTAACCTTTTCATTATCTCATTCCGCGAAAAATTAACCGCATTAACATCATGGCGATATGAGAATTCTCCGAGTAACCATTACGTCGCTCAATAGCAATTTATTACCGGCAGAAATTAAACTGTCGCCGAATCACGACAGTTGTAAGTTATTAAAATTAAATAAAAAAATGCCTCTTGTCTCTCCTCATTTTTAGGCGTACATTAGCGCCGTCTGGAGCATTAAAGCTCAGAATTCTGAGGTGATGCAGCCAAGCAAATGAGGGGGATTCTCCCTTTCGTTCGCGAGTGCATCAGCTCTATGTCAGGTAAGCATATGTTCATTTAGACGTACCCCAGGTACGCGGAGAGATGAAAAGTGAAATATTTCTTTATGGGCATTTCTTTTATGGTCATCGTTTGGGCCGGTACTTTCGCCCTGATGATCTAAATTAAAAGACGCAGCAAAAAAACAGGAGCCATCAGGCTCCTGTTTTGCATTTTGGGGAAACATTCTATCAGTCGATACTTTCAGAAGCCGGTTTTGCACTGGTCGGTAACAGGCCATCTGCGCGAAACATCGCCTTGATGCCGCGAATAGCCTGGCGGGTACGGTCACGGTTTTCAATCAACGCAAATCGCACATGCGTATCACCATAATCACCAAACCCAATCCCTGGCGAAACGCATACCTTCGCTTCGTTCAGCAGCTTCTTGGCAAACTCAAGTGACCCCATCCCGGCGTATTGCTCTGGAATTTTCGCCCAAACGTACATTGAGGCCTTTGGCATCTCGACCATCCAGCCTGCTTCATGCAGTCCTTTGACCAGCACATCGCGACGACGTTTATATTGCTCAGCGATATCCCGCACACATTGCTGATCGCCTTCCAGCGCGGCAATTGCCGCAACCTGCAGTGGCGTAAAGGTCCCGTAATCGTGATAGCTCTTGATTCGCGCCAGCGCGTTCACCAGCGTTTTGTTGCCCACCATAAACCCGATACGCCATCCCGCCATGTTGTAGCTTTTCGACAGGGTGAAAAATTCAACAGCGACGTCGCGAGCGCCGGGTACCTGCATAATCGATGGCGCCTTCCAGCCGTCATAAACAATATCAGCGTAGGCCAGGTCGTGGACCACCAACACGTCATAGCGTTTAGCCAGGGCCACCACTTTCTCAAAGAATTCCAGCTCGACGCACTGCGCGGTCGGGTTGGATGGGAAACCTAAGATCATCATCTTCGGCTTCGGGTAACTTTCGCGTATTGCGCGTTCCAGCTCATTAAAGAAGTCGACACCCTCAACCAGCGGCACTGAACGCACCTGCGCGCCGGCAATCACCGCGCCATAGATATGGATGGGATAACTTGGGTTGGGCACGAGGACCGTATCACCGTGATCGAGCGTTGCCAGCATCAGGTGCGCCAGCCCCTCTTTGGAACCGATGGTCACAATGGCTTCGGATTCAGGATCGATCTCAACGTCATAGCGTTCCTGGTACCAGCGGGAAATCGCCCGACGCAAACGCGGAATGCCGCGTGAGGTGGAATAACCATGAGTATCCGGGCGCTGCGCCACGGTACACAGTTTTTCGACAATGTGAGGAGGCGTGGCCCCATCCGGGTTCCCCATACTGAAATCGATAATATCTTCGCCGCGCCGACGCGCAGCCATCTTCAGTTCAGCGGTGATGTTAAAAACGTACGGGGGAAGGCGATCAATACGCGTAAAGCGACGTTCAGGGCGAGAGTCAGCCATAATATCCTCAGATTAACGTTAGCGCCCGGACCGTCCGAGCGACGCTGCCACGATGGTGGCACGTTTAGAAAATAGCCTGAATAATTTCCTTCTGTCGAGAGGCAAAACAAAATATTTTTTCCTGACGAAAAAGAGGAACAGCTGAGTAAAATAAGGAAATAACCATTTTCACAACCCGCCAAAAATTACCATCATTTAACATTTTGTTGTTAAATACATTACCTTGAACGCAGTGCTCACAGGACAGGTATTGTAAATACAACAATCATGCAACAATCCCCTTTTAATATTATGGTTTTTCCCCATTAGCTCTGAACTGCGGGGGTGCTGGTCATCCTGCCTCAGGTTACCTATCATAGTGGTTTAACCCTTTCGCAAGAGTCACCCGTGCACGAAATATTCAATATGCTGCTGGCGGTATTTGACCGGGCAGCACTGATGCTGTTCTGTCTGTTTTTCCTGATTCGTATCCGCCTGTTTCGCGAACTGTTGCACAAGTCAGCCCACTCCCCAAAAGAGCTGCTCGCCGTTACCGCGATTTTCTCCATGTTTGCCCTGTTCAGTACCTGGTCTGGCGTACCGGTAGAAGGTTCTCTGGTCAATGTGCGTATTATCGCGGTCATGTCAGGAGGGATCCTGTTCGGTCCATGGGTTGGCATTATTACGGGGCTGATCGCAGGCACCCACCGTTACCTGATCGATATTGGCGGCGTAACTGCCCTACCCTGCTTTATTACCAGCATTCTGGCTGGCTGCATTGCCGGGTGGATCAACCGTAAGATCCCCAAAGCGCAGCACTGGCGCGCGGGTATTTTAGGCGGAATGCTGTGCGAATCACTGACCATGATCCTCGTCGTCGCCTGGGCACCCACCACCGAACTGGGGCTGGATATTGTCTCAAAAATCGGTATTCCAATGATCCTCGGCAGCGTCTGTATTGGTTTTATCGTGATGCTGGTACAAAGCGTTGAAGGTGAGAAAGAAGCCAGCGCTGCAAAACAGGCCAAGCTGGCGCTGGATATCGCCAACAAAACGCTGCCGCTCTTTCGTCAGGTCAACAGCGAGTCGTTACGCCAGGTGTGCGAAATTATCCGCCACGATATCCACGCTGACGCGGTTGCCATCACCAATACTCAGCACGTTCTGGCCTATGTTGGCGTTGGAGAGATCAACTACCGCGATAACGATGACTTCGTCAGTCCCACCACGCAGGAGGCCATAAATCACGGTAAAATCATCATAAAAAACAATGATGAAGCGCATCGCACCCCGGAAATTCACTCCATGCTGGTGATCCCGCTTTGGGAGAAAGGCGTCGTGACCGGCACGCTGAAGATCTACTACTGTCACGCTCATCAAATCACTTCCTCGTTACAGGAAATGGCGATCGGTTTGTCGCAAATCATCTCCACCCAGCTTGAAGTCTCCCGCGCAGAGCAACTACGAGAAATGGCAAATAAGGCAGAGCTACGCGCACTGCAAAGCAAAATAAATCCCCATTTTCTGTTTAATGCCCTGAACGCGATTTCATCGTCGGTGCGGCTTAACCCGGACACCGCACGTCAGCTCATTTTTAATTTGTCGCGCTATCTTCGCTATAATATTGAATTAAAAGACGATGAGCAGATCGACATTAAGAAAGAGCTGTATCAAATCAAGGATTACATCACCATCGAACAGGCTCGCTTTGGTGACAAGCTGACCGTTATTTATGATATCGATGAAGAGGTAAGCTGTTTTATTCCCAGCCTGCTGATTCAGCCGTTGGTCGAGAACGCTATCGTCCATGGGATCCAGCCCTGCAAAGGGAAAGGTGTGGTCACCATCAGCGTTGCGGAGTGCGGCAACCGGGTACGGATTGCCGTACGAGATACGGGTCATGGTATCGACCCAAAAGTGATTGAACGGGTCGAGTCCAATGAAATGCCGGGCAATAAAATTGGTCTATTGAATGTGCACCATCGCGTTAAGCTGCTCTACGGTGAGGGATTACATATCCGCCGTCTGGAGCCAGGCACAGAGATTGCCTTTTATGTACCTAATGTGCACTCGCCCGCAGCCGCGCCAACTACATTATTGCTTTAACCAGGAGTGAAGTCGTGAAAGTCATCATTGTTGAAGATGAATTCCTGGCCCAACAGGAACTGAGCTGGCTGATAAAAGAGCACAGCCAGATGGAGATTGTCGGCACGTTTGACGATGGTCTGGACGTGCTGAAATATCTCCAGCACAACCGCGTTGACGCCATTTTTCTGGATATTAATATTCCCTCGCTGGACGGCGTATTGCTGGCACAAAATATCAGCCAGTTCGCGCATAAACCCTTTATTGTGTTTATTACCGCATGGAAAGAGCATGCTGTTGAAGCCTTCGAACTGGAAGCTTTTGACTACATTCTGAAGCCGTACCAGGAATCACGCATTGTCAGTATGCTGCAAAAGCTGGAAGCCGCCTGGCAGCAACTGCAAACGGGAACGTCTCCTGTAAGTCCGGTGGCCCGCGAAAACGATACGATCAACCTGATCAAGGATGAGCGGATCATCGTGACCCCAATCAACGACATCTACTACGCTGAAGCGCATGAAAAGATGACGTTCGTCTATACGCGACGAGAATCATACGTCATGCCGATGAACATCAGTGAATTTTGCAGCAAACTGCCGGCTTCGCATTTCTTCCGCTGCCACCGCTCGTTCTGCGTAAATCTGAATAAAATCCGCGAGATCGAACCCTGGTTTAACAACACTTATATTCTGCGTTTAAAGGATCTGGAATTTGAAATCCCGGTTAGTCGGAGCAAAGTGAAAGAATTCAGACAATTAATGCATTTATAGTGCTGAAAAAGCGTGACGAATGGAGAGTACAGCGCGCGCTTTCAGTCGTTTCCGCGACGAACAGGATAGCGGAACTAAGTTTGTAGTATATTGGTTGTCACTCTATTTTTTACAGGTGATGTCATGGCAAAGCTGAGCGAAAAATATCAACGTACATATCTACGCGAATACGCAAAAGAAGCGGAAAAAAATGCCCTGATATGGATAAGTACGGACGATTATTTAGCTGAGTGCCTGGATATTCATGAACAATGCCATCTGGATTATTCACTGCAACAACAGCTGAGTTCATGGCTTTTTATGCTGCGCATGAAGCGCAGCCCGGATTTATTAGGATATAAAACCGCGATACAGTCAAATGATATGGAATCTCTGCACTTATCCCTGCAACAGTCTGCGATGATTAAACATGTGACGCAGGGTGTGGACTCAGGCTGCGATCACAGTATTAATGTATGGACGACACTGGAGATTCTTGCCGCGGGTTTATTTGACCGAGTACCGCTCTTATTGCCTGAAAAATTGGGCATGAGTGATAACGGTCACCCTGTTAACCTGGCCATGACGAATTTAATGATGGCGGTGTGGTACAAACGTGCAGACTTTGCAGTGGATGCCAGAAAAAGAGCGCAAAAGGTACTGGCCACGAAGCAGACAGCAAGCGATATGTTCATCCTCCGCTACCTGATGGCGCTCCTGGATGAGGATGTGACAGAAGCAGGGACACAACTCGATTTATATTGTAAAAGCGTATCTGCATTGAGAGAACCGGGACTCACTAAGCTCCATAAAATGTTCTGGCCATACGCGCACGGGTTATACAACATGGCTTATATTGTATTGGGCAAAGATAAAGCCAGCGCGATGCCAAAACCAACCGCAGAGTGTTTCATGGACGATCTGGCGGAATGGCAAAATAAAAATAACTATCGCCATGGCCCGCTATTTGTTGAATACCCTAAACCAATTGACCTTATTAACACCCTGATCTCATGCACGCCGCCAGAATGTTGTTTGCATCAACCCTATCTGGATACCGATAAAAAATATAAAAACACAAGATACCTGCATGCCGATTTATTTGAACAACAGATGATCAAGATAATTTTAGAAAATATGAACAGCCAGAACGACAAGGCCGGATAAGCGCTGAGCGCCATCCGGCCCTGACCTTACAAAATGTGGCCCAGCGTCTGACGTAAATGCGCACCAGCGCCAAGTAGTCCTGGATTATCGTGCACGATCAGATACACCGGAATATCCTGCACGTAGGCTTTAAAACGACCTTTATCTTCAAAACCACCGCGGAAGCCCGACGCTTTAAAAAAGTCGAGGAAGCGCGGCACAATGCCGCCGGCGATGTACACACCGCCAAATGTGCCCAGCGTTAACGCCAGATCGCCACCAAAACGTCCCATGATGACGCAGAACAGCGACAGCGCACGACGACAGTCAATGCAGGAATCTTCCAGCGCCCGTGCGGTGATATCCTTCGGCTGCAGATTTTCCGGCAGGCGTCCGTCAGATTTAACGATCGCGCGATACAGATTCACCAGTCCCGGACCCGACAGCACGCGTTCTGCGGACACGTGACCTATTTCCGCGCGCAGAACCTCAAGGATAATTCCCTCTTCCTCGCTGTTAGGCGCAAAATCCACGTGGCCGCCTTCACCAGGGAGGCTTACCCAGCGTTTATCCACGTGGACCAGATGCGCCACGCCGAGCCCGGTTCCTGCGCCATAAACAGCAATAGGTTTACCTTCAACAGGTTCCGCGCCACCAAACTGGATTAAATGCTCTTTTTTCAGCATCGGGATCGCCATCGACACAGCGGTGAAATCATTGATGATTTCCAGATGGCTGAAGCCCAGGTTTTTTTTCATCTCAGCAATAGAGAACGCCCAGGTATGGTTGGTCATTGCCACCCAGTCGCCGGTTATCGGACAGGCAATGGCAATACAACCATCTTCAACGCTAACGCTATGCTCATCCAGGTACACGCGCACCACCGCCTCCAGACTTGGATAATCCAACCCGGAATAGGTTTTTGCCTGCGAAATCTCGCCACTGGCAATATCGCACAGAGCAAGACGCGCGTTGGTGCCGCCAACATCCCCTACTAAAGCATATTTTGTCATTCTTCCACTGCTCCGCTAAAGTCAGAATAAATCTTTGCCACACTGTAAATTCATGGGGACATAACAACAACGGTCTGAAGGCTGATGCCCGTGGAAAATCGATCCAGATCACACAATTACTTTATCGTTTCAGCACCATTTGCAGCGATATCGTCAGGCAGGCTGTGCAAACTATGTCTATGACTCTGTTTTAAGGAATAGAAAATGCTCCATCCGCGAGCCAGAACGATGCTCTTGCTATCAACCCCAGCGCTAATCATTGGCATAGCGTCCAGCCTGGTGTTGATCGTTGTGATGAAAGTGGCTTCCGTTTTACAGCAGTTTTTGTGGGAACGTCTGCCTGTTAGCATCGGTATAGCCCAGGACTCTCCGGTCTGGATTATCGGTATGCTGACACTCACGGGGATCATGGTCGGGTTAGTTATCCGTTACAGCCATGGCCACGCAGGCCCGGATCCGGCCTGTGAACCGTTAATTGGTATGCCGGTGCCAACGTCAGCAATACCGGGCCTGCTGGCAGCGTTAATCCTCGGCCTCGCGGGTGGCGTCAGTCTGGGTCCGGAACACCCCATCATGACCGTGAATATCGCACTGGCAGTGGCACTTGGTAGCCGCATGTTTCCGCGCATTGCCAAGCTGGACTGGACCATTCTCGCCTCTGCCGGCACCATCGGCGCGCTATTTGGTACCCCCGTTGCCGCCGCGCTGATATTTTCGCAAACGCTAAATAGCTCAAACGATGTGCCCTTGTGGGATCGCCTGTTTGCACCGTTAATGGCCGCCGCCGCGGGTTCGCTAACCACCAGCCTGTTTTTTCACCCCCATTTTTCACTGCCCATCGCGCACTACACGCAGATGCACTTGATCGATATCCTCAGCGGCGCGGTTGTTGCTGCCATCGCCATTGCCGCTGGGATGGTTGCCGTCTGGTGTCTGCCGCGTTTGCACCATTTAATGCATCGATTAAGACACCCGGTGCTGATCCTCGGGGCAGGCGGTTTTATCCTTGGTATTTTGGGTGTTATCGGCGGGCCGCTTACCTTGTTTAAGGGACTGGACGAAATGCAGCAAATGGCGTTTAGCCAAACGCTGGGGACATCAGATTATTTCATGCTCGCCGTGATCAAACTAACGGCATTGGTGGTAGCAGCGGCGAGTGGTTTTCGCGGCGGACGAATCTTCCCGGCGGTATTCGTTGGCGTCGCGCTTGGCCTGATGCTGCACGCCCATGTTGAAGCTGTGCCGGCTGCCATCACGGTTTCTTGCTCTATTCTCGGGCTGGTGCTGGTCGTCACCCGTGACGCCTGGCTGAGCCTGTTTATGGCAGCAGTGGTGGTGCCAGATTCCACCCTGCTGCCGCTGCTGTGCATCGTCATGCTGCCCGCCTGGCTGCTGCTGGCAGGCAAACCGATGATGGTCGCTGAGCGCCCTGATAAATAGCTATCCGCCGTTGCGAGATTCCAGCGCACGGGTCACCGTGCGCAATAATTCAGGAAGATCGGCTTTCGGTAGCACCACCTCAATTAACGACAGTCGTTGCGGATGGGACAACCGGGCCAGCACCTCTTCCAGCTGTACCGCCTGCTTCACCCGCCAACATTCGGCCTGACATTCACGACTAAATGCCTGCGGCACCGATGTCCAGCTCCAGGCGGCGATGTCGTTATAGCGCTGATTTGCCCCGTGTATGGCCCGCTCCACGGTATATCCGTCATTGTTGAGCAGTAAAATAACCGGCGATTGCCCGTCTCTGAGCATGGAGCCCAGCTCCTGAATGGTGAGCTGCGCCGCGCCATCACCAATAATCAGGATCACCCGACGGTCCGGACAGGCCGTTTGCGCACCGAATGCCGCCGGGAGCGCGTAGCCGATAGATCCCCACAACGGTTGAACCAGTACTTCCGCCCCACAAGGTAGTGAGAGCGCAGCCGCGCCAAAGGCGGCGGTTCCCTGATCGACGAGGATAATGTCATCAGGCTTCAGAAACTGCTGCACCGTGTGCCAGAAGTTTTCCTGCGTCAGTGGGCCCTTCTCAACCTGAACACGCCTAATTGGCGGACGTTCTGGCGGTAGAGAAAACGACATTTCCAGGCACAGCTCACGTAATGTGGTGACCGCCTGCTCCATCGGGATGTTAAACCAGTGGGATCCAATTCGTGACGCATGGGGCTGAACGTCAATGGTGCGATCCTGCGGTAGCTGTTGTGTAAACCCAGCAGTCAAGGTGTCGACAAATTGTGTGCCGACACACATTATCGTATCGGCATCTTCTATAGCCTGACGTACATAATCGCTGCTGGCTCCGGCGCTGTACGTGCCAACAAACGCCGGGTGACGCTCATCAAACAGTCCTTTGCCCATCAACAACGTGGCATGAGCCATCGGCGTTTCCACCATCCAGCGCTGTAAAACCGGCTGCAGACCAAAACGCAGCGCGAGGAAGTCGGCCAGCAACGCTACGCGTGGGCTGTCCAGCAATCGTTCACGGGCATGGTAGCGAAACGCCTCTATCACGCTGCTTTCCGGCTCGCTCAGAGGAACACTCATAATATCATTCGGTGGCGTAGCAGGCTGTTTAGCCACATCAGCAGGTAGCATCAGATAGCCCGGCCTGCGCTCGCTGAGCATCATTCGCAACACACGGTCAATTTCATAGCAGGCATTTTGTTCATCCAGTATCGCGCTGGCCGTTGTTACTGCCTGCTGCATGCGGTAAAAATGCTGAAAGTCACCGTCACCCAAAGTGTGATGCATCAACTCTCCGCGACGCTGCGCGCCGCGACAGGGTGCGCCGACAATATGCAAAACAGGAACATATTCCGCGAAGCTACCCGCGATACCGTTAATTGCGCTTAACTCCCCCACACCAAACGTGGTGAGCAGCGCCCCAACCCCGGATACCCGGGCATAGCCATCTGCCGCATAAGCCGCATTCAATTCATTCGCACACCCGACCCAACATACGTTGGGATGTTCAATCACGTGGTCAAGAAACTGCAAATTATAATCGCCCGGCACACCAAAGAGATGGCCGACGCCACAGCCTGCCAGCCTGTCCAGCAGATAATCAGCAACGGAATACGGGGTTTGCATGACAGCTATCCTTCTGACGGTAACCTCATGTTGAGTATCGAAGAACTGTGATGACTGTCCAGGAAAGTCGCTGTGAAAGGGTGGAAAGCAGGATTTACAGTTTTGGCGGTTAAAATTCATTGAAGAATCGACGGTGTAACCGTATACACTGAAAGACACACGCATTGTGGAAGGGAGGTGACATGGTTTATCACGCAGATGAAAATCGTTATCAGACAATGGAGTACCGCCGCTGCGGTCAAAGCGGCCTTAAGCTCCCGATTGTCTCTCTGGGTTTGTGGCACAATTTTGGCGATACCACGCAGGTCGAGAACAGTCGCGCATTGTTACAGCGCGCATTCGATCTGGGGATTAACCATTTTGATCTGGCAAATAACTATGGTCCACCGCCGGGTTCGGCAGAACGGAATTTTGGTCGGATCCTGCAGGAAGATTTTTTACCGTGGCGAGATGAGCTTATTATCTCCACAAAAGCGGGCTACACCATGTGGGAAGGTCCCTACGGTGATTGGGGTTCACGCAAATATCTGATTGCCAGTCTCGATCAAAGCCTGAAGCGTCTGGGGCTGGAGTATGTCGATATCTTCTACCACCATCGCCCCGACCCTGAAACACCGCTCAGAGAAACCATGCGCGCGCTGGATCACATCGTCCGTCAGGGCAAAGCGCTGTACGTCGGGTTGTCTAACTATCCAGCAGATCTTGCCAGGCAGGCGATTGAAATACTCGACGATTTAGGTACGCCATGCCTTATTCACCAGCCCAAATATTCCATGTTTGAACGTTGGGTCGAAGGCGGCTTGCTGTCGCTATTACAGGAAAAAGGTGTCGGCAGTATCGCCTTCTCACCGCTGGCTGGCGGACAGTTAACCGACCGCTATCTGAACGGCATTCCTGCGGATTCTCGTGCGGCAAGCACCAGTCGCTTTCTGAATCCGGACCAGATCACTCCACAAAAACTGGAAAAAGTGCGGGCGCTGAATGTGCTGGCAGAACGACGCGGGCAAAAGCTTTCCCAAATGGCGCTAGCATGGGTGTTACGGGATGACAAAGTCACGTCCGTGCTGATTGGCGCGAGTAAAACGGCGCAGATTGAAGACGCTGTCGGTATGCTGGCAAACCGTCACTTTACGTCTGAAGAGTGCGCGGAGATTGATGCTATCCTGAGTTGATTGAAATAAAGACACATTTATTAACAAAAAGTGCTCTCACTTGCGATTTAAGAGTTAAGGCGATGAAACGGGGCTTTACTGCCCCGTAATATTACGTTAACAGGCCGGCTACGGCTCGATCGTGAAGGAGAGAAAACATGTTCAGGTCACTGATTCTGGCGGCAGTCTTATTGGCTTTTACACCGCTGGCCGCGAACGCTGGCGAAATCACCCTGCTGCCATCAATAAAATTACAAATTGGCGATCGCGATAACTACGGTAACTACTGGGATGGCGGCCGCTGGCGCGACCGGGATTACTGGCACCATAACTATGAGTGGCGCAAAAATCGCTGGTGGCGTCATGACAACGGCTACCATCGTGGCTGGGACAAACGCAAAGCTTATGAGCGTGGTTATCGTGAAGGCTGGAACGATCGTGACGACCACCGCGGTCGCGGGCGTGGCCACAAACATCATCATTAATGTAACAAAAGGGCCAACGGGCCCTTTTGTTTTTACAAACCGAGTGCAGTTCCTACCAACAGCCAGATATTAAGCGCCACCACCAGTACAACAATCACCCAGCCTACCTGTTTTACCCAACGGGTATTCACCAAATCGCCCATCAGCTTACCGTCACTGGTAAAGATCAGTAGCGGCACCAGCGCCAGTGCAATACCAAAACTGAGCAATACCTGGCTCATCACCAGAATACGCGTCGGATCCAGTCCCATCAAAATCACAATAAATGATGGCATCATGGTGACGGTACGGCGTACCCAAAGCGGAATGTGAAAGCGGATAAACCCTTGCATCACCACCTGCCCGGCCAACGTACCGACCACGGTAGAAGAAAGTCCCGCAGCCACCAGGCTTAAACCGAATACCGTCGCCGCAGCGTGACTCAACAGCGGTTCAAGTGTCAGATACGCTTGATCGAGATCGGCAATACCGGTATGCCCGCTAAAGTG
This sequence comes from Citrobacter sp. B72, assembly GCF_016894305.1. NCBI lineage: Bacteria > Pseudomonadati > Pseudomonadota > Gammaproteobacteria > Enterobacterales > Enterobacteriaceae > Citrobacter > Citrobacter sp. B72. The sequence continues at coordinate 1,524,230 of NZ_CP069801.1, read as the reverse complement.
AAATGCAGCGGCAGCCGTCGCCATCATCGCAAGATTGACAAATCCAGCAATCGTCATGGCGATTGCCACATCCCATTTCGTGGCCGCATAGCGCTGTTGACGTGTTCCGCCGTGCAGATGCTGAGTTAAGGAAGAGTGCAGATAAATGACGTGTGGCATGATAGTCGCGCCGAGCACGCCAGCCGCCAGGAACACCGCTTCGGAATTAGGCAGGCTCGGGATAACCATTCCCTTGCTAAGTTGCGCGAAGTTCGGCTGGGAAAAGATCAGTTCCACAATGTAAGCCGCAGCCACAAACAGCAGCAAGCCGCCAATCACTTTTTCCAGCGGTTTTTGCCCACGGCGCTGCAACATCAGAATCAAAAAAGTCGCGATACCGGTGAGCACGGCCCCCTGCAATAACGACACGCCGAGGATCAATTTGAAACCAATCGCGGCACCAATGAATTCAGCAAGGTCTGTCGCCATGGCGATAATTTCGGCCTGCACCCAGTAGAACCACACCACCGGACGAGGATAGTGATCGCGAATTTGCTCCGCCAGGTTTTTACCCGTGGCAATACCCAGCTTTGCCGACAGCACCTGAATCAGCATCGCCATCAGATTTGCCCAGACCACCACCCACAACAGTTTATAGCCAAAGCTGGCCCCTGCCTGGATGTTGGTGGCGAAGTTGCCCGGATCGATGTAGCCGATCGCCGCGATGAACGCAGGTCCCATTAATGCGAGCTTCAACTTGCGCGCTGCCCGTCCACTGCTACTCTCAACGCGATCGTTAGTCATTTTAGTGCCTCAGAAACATAGCCTTTGCTATGTTTCAAGCTACGCCTATTGAGAATGATTATCAAATTCATTTTAATGGGTGAAGTTGATTTCTCTGATAGCGTTTGTCTATGGATCGATAAGGATTCTGGAAATACCGGTGAGATGTTTAATTATTGTTATGAGATTAGCACAATGACATAACTTTTCACTTCCATACTAAACATAACAGAAGTGTATCACCGATCACTAATTTTGAATCTCGTCACAGGTCCTTATTATAGTGTGTGTTTGATCTCGTTTTCTTTATGGTTGTTACATAGAATGTGCACGAAAACTAAACCTGCCTCATATTTGGAGCAAATATGGACCGCGTTCTTCATTTCGTCCTGGCCCTTGCCGTGGTTGCGGTACTCGCACTGCTGGTAAGCAGTGACCGTAAAAAAATCCGCATTCGTTATGTTATTCAATTGCTTGTTATTGAAGTGTTACTGGCATGGTTCTTCCTGAACTCTGATGTCGGTCTGGGCTTCGTGAGAGGCTTCTCCGAGATGTTTGAAAAACTCCTCGGATTCGCTAATGAAGGGACAAACTTTGTCTTCGGCAGTATGAACGACAAAGGCCTGGCATTCTTCTTCCTGAAAGTGCTGTGCCCAATCGTCTTCATTTCCGCTCTTATCGGTATTTTGCAGCATATCCGCGTTCTGCCGGTTATCATCCGCGCGATTGGTTTCCTGTTATCCAAAGTGAACGGTATGGGCAAGCTGGAATCCTTCAACGCCGTCAGCTCCCTGATCCTGGGTCAGTCCGAGAACTTTATCGCCTATAAAGATATTCTCGGCAAAATGTCTCGCAACCGTATGTACACCATGGCTGCAACGGCGATGTCGACCGTTTCCATGTCTATCGTCGGCGCGTACATGACCATGCTGGAGCCGAAGTACGTGGTTGCAGCGCTGGTTCTGAACATGTTCAGCACCTTTATCGTGCTGTCGCTGATCAACCCGTACACCGTTGATGCCAGCGAAGAAAACATCCAGATGTCTAACCTGCACGAAGGCCAGAGCTTCTTCGAAATGCTGGGTGAATACATCCTGGCAGGTTTCAAAGTGGCAATTATCGTTGCGGCGATGCTGATTGGTTTCATCGCGCTGATCGCGGCCCTGAACGCCCTGTTCGCCACCGTGACCGGCTGGTTTGGCTACAGCATCTCCTTCCAGGGCATCCTGGGCTACATCTTCTACCCTGTTGCATGGGTAATGGGTGTGCCGTCCAGCGAAGCGCTCCAGGTGGGCAGTATCATGGCAACCAAACTGGTTTCCAACGAGTTCGTTGCGATGATGGATCTGCAGAAAATTGCCGCCACGCTCTCTCCGCGTGCAGAAGGTATCCTGTCCGTGTTCCTGGTCTCCTTCGCTAACTTCTCTTCCATCGGTATTATCGCCGGTGCGATTAAAGGTCTGAACGAAGAGCAAGGTAACGTGGTTTCCCGCTTCGGTCTGAAGCTGGTGTACGGCTCTACGCTGGTGAGCGTACTGTCTGCATCTATCGCCGCACTGGTGCTGTAAGCGTAAGATAACGTCGTATTGATAAGACCGGGGAGATTCTTCTCCCCGGTTTTTTTATGCCTGCTATTCAGCAAACCGAAGAGATACAGGGTAAGAACAGGTAGGATACAGAAACAAAAAACCCCCGCTTTTCAGCGAGGGTTTAAATTTTGGTGGAGCTAAGCGGGATCGAACCGCTGACCTCTTGCATGCCATGCAAGCGCTCTCCCAGCTGAGCTATAGCCCCACGATGCTATTACGTACATACCAAATTCATTGGGATTAAATTTGGTGGAGCTAAGCGGGATCGAACCGCTGACCTCTTGCATGCCATGCAAGCGCTCTCCCAGCTGAGCTATAGCCCCATTACGTAAAGCTTGTCGAGTTGACGGGCGGCATCATATGAATTCCCTTCGCGTGTGTCAACGGCAAAATTAACTCATAGAATTCAATCGCTGAAAAAGCAGTCAAATGAAGAACATTGCGTAACAACTCGCATTCAGTAGTTAAACGCGTCACGGTTTCTACTAAAATGGTGCTATAAAATGAGCCACTAATTAACCCCACGACTATTCAGGGAATCGTTATGTTCAAGGAACGGATGACGCCAGAAGAACTTGCTAATCTGACCGGATACAGCCGACAGACCATCAATAAATGGGTGCGCAAGGAGGGTTGGGCTACATCACCAAAACCAGGCGTACAGGGCGGTAAAGCGCGTCTGGTTCACGTCACCGAACAAGTTCGTGAATACATTCGCAGTGCTGAGCGTTCAGCCGAAGGTTTATCAGATAATTTATCGTTATCCGGCGATACCTCTATCGAAGCTCTACTGATTAGGCTCGCCAAAGAGATGACTCCGTCAGAACAAAAAATGTTTACGTCACTGATCCTGCGTGAAGGCATTACGGGTTTGTTACAACGCTTAGGGATCCGCGACAACAAATAATATGAAAAAATTACGCAGCAAAATGACGACCGAAGAACTAGCGGAATGTCTCGGGGGGTGATGCTGCCAACTTACTGATTTAGTGTATGATGGTGTTTTTGAGGTGCTCCAGTGGCTTCTGTTTCTATCAGCTGTCCCTCCTGTTCAGCTACTGACGGGGTGGTGCGTAACGGCAAAAGCACCGCCGGACATCAGCGCTATCTCTGCTCTCACTGCCGTAAAACATGGCAACTGCAGTTCACTTACACCGCTTCTCAACCCGGTACGCACCAGAAAATCATTGATATGGCCATGAATGGCGTTGGATGCCGGGCAACCGCCCGCATTATGGGCGTTGGCCTCAACACGATTTTCCGCCATTTAAAAAACTCAGGCCGCAGTCGGTAACCTCGCGCATACAGCCGGGCAGTGACGTCATCGTCTGCGCGGAAATGGACGAACAGTGGGGATACGTCGGGGCTAAATCGCGCCAGCGCTGGCTGTTTTACGCGTATGACAGGCTCCGGAAGACGGTTGTTGCGCACGTATTCGGTGAACGCACTATGGCGACGCTGGGGCGTCTTATGAGCCTGCTGTCACCCTTTGACGTGGTGATATGGATGACGGATGGCTGGCCGCTGTATGAATCCCGCCTGAAGGGAAAGCTGCACGTAATCAGCAAGCGATATACGCAGCGAATTGAGCGGCATAACCTGAATCTGAGGCAGCACCTGGCACGGCTGGGACGGAAGTCGCTGTCGTTCTCAAAATCGGTGGAGCTGCATGACAAAGTCATCGGGCATTATCTGAACATAAAACACTATCAATAAGTTGGAGTCATTACCGTCTCGGGGTTGCCAAACAAACCGTCAATCGTTGGATCAGAGAACAAAACTGGACCACCGAAAAGTTTCCCGGCGTTAAAGGGGGTCGTGCAAGGCTGATCCATATCGACTCCAGCGTCCGTACGTTTCTGCTCAATATTCCGGCTTTTCGCAAAGTCCCTGAAATTTATCAGGCTGAGGAACCGCTGGCAGAATACACCCACGTGGTGCGTAGCCACGCCTGTCGCCAGATAATTAGCGCACTGGACAACATGTCCCCAACGGAACAAGAAAAGCTGGCAATGTATATTTCGCGCGAAGGTATTCGCACTTTCCTTACCCGTCTGGGTATTGATGAGTCTGAATAACAGGCAAAAAAAACGGCAGGATGCGCTCCTGCCGTTGTTTCATCGCTCAACCGGTCTTACTGCTGGCTTTCACGCTCAGCAATAAACGCCAGCGCTTTATTAATACGCTCAATGCTGCGGGATTTACCAATCGCATGCACCGTTACGTCTAACGCCGGAGACTGACCCGCGCCGGTTACGGCTACGCGCAGCGGCATCCCAACTTTACCCATACCCACTTCCAGCTCATCAGCGGTTGCCTGAATCGCGTGATGCACGTTTTCTGCCGTCCACTCGCTGATAGCAGCCAGCTTATCGCGAACCACTTCCAGCGGCTGACGCGCTACCGGACGTAGGTGTTTCTTAGCTGCATCCGCGTCGAACTCAGCAAAGTCTTCGTAGAAGTAGCGGCAGCTCTGCGCCATCTCTTTCAGCGTTTTGCAGCGCTCACCCAGCAGTTTAACCAGCTCAGACAGCTGCGGGCCGACGCGAGTATCGATATTTTCCTGCTCAATATGCCATTGCAGATGCGTTGCCACATATTCAGGCGCCAGCGAATTAATGTAGTGATGGTTCAGCCACTGCAGTTTTTCGGTGTTGAACGCACTGGCAGACTTGCTCACCGCACCAAGGGAGAACAGTTTGATCATCTCTTCACGGGTGAAGATTTCCTGATCGCCGCTGGACCAGCCCAGACGCACCAGATAGTTCAGCAGCGCTTCCGGCAGGTAACCGTCGTCGCGATACTGCATAACGCTGACCGCACCGTGACGTTTAGAGAGTTTTTTACCGTCGTCGCCGTTGATCATCGACACGTGTGCATAAACCGGCACCGGCGCATTCAGCGCTTTCAGGATGTTAATCTGACGCGGAGTGTTGTTGATATGGTCTTCACCACGAATAACGTGGGTGATTTCCATATCCCAGTCGTCGACAACAACACAGAAGTTGTAGGTCGGGGAACCGTCAGTACGGCGGATGATCAGATCGTCCAGCTCCTGGTTGCTGAATTCGATCGGCCCACGGATCTGGTCGTCAAAAATAACGGAGCCATCCTGCGGGTTGGCAAAACGCACCACGCAGGGTTCATCAGCAGCATGATGTTCATGGCCGTGGCGGCAGCGACCGTCGTAACGTGGCTTCTCACCGTTTGCCATCTGCTCTTCGCGCAGTGCGTCCAGACGCTCTTTGGAGCAGTAGCATTTATACGCGGTACCGGCTTCCAGCATCTCATCAATCACGGCGTTGTAGCGATCAAAACGTTTGGTCTGGAAGTACGGGCCTTCATCCCATTCCAGATTCAGCCAGTTCATGCCATCCATAATGGCTTCAATAGCTTCCGGAGTGGAGCGTTCAAGATCGGTGTCTTCAATACGCAGCACAAACTCACCGTCATGGTTACGTGCAAAAAGCCAGGAATATAGAGCAGTACGCGCACCACCGACATGCAGGTAACCTGTCGGGCTTGGCGCGAAGCGAGTTTTGATTTTCATGAAATGGCCTTACGTTTATAAAGATGCCGACAACCGGCAAATCCTGGGAAGATTATCAGGCTCGTATTCTATCACTGTGGCCTGATTCCTCAATGTTGTTCAGGTTGGAACATCACGCTTTGCCATTTTCGTATACAAATCATGCTGCATGGATTGATTTGCGATCGTTTTGTTTAAATTTACGACGAACGAACAAATTCTTTAGAAAATGCGTTGACTCATTTTCAACTCTCCCTATAATGCGACTCCACACAGCGGGGGTGATTAGCTCAGCTGGGAGAGCACCTCCCTTACAAGGAGGGGGTCGGCGGTTCGAACCCGTCATCACCCACCAACTACTTTATGTAGTCTCCGCCGTGTAGAGTAAGAAATTGAGAAGTGGGTGATTAGCTCAGCTGGGAGAGCACCTCCCTTACAAGGAGGGGGTCGGCGGTTCGATCCCGTCATCACCCACCACTTTCTCGCCAGCTGGATTTCTTACAATAAAATTGAAGTACCGAAGTGGGTGATTAGCTCAGCTGGGAGAGCACCTCCCTTACAAGGAGGGGGTCGGCGGTTCGATCCCGTCATCACCCACCACTTCGGGTCGTTAGCTCAGTTGGTAGAGCAGTTGACTTTTAATCAATTGGTCGCAGGTTCGAATCCTGCACGACCCACCAATGTAAAAAGGCGCCCTAAAGGCGCCTTTTTGCTATCTGTGATATATAAGATTCGAACCTGCATCGCCTGATGCGCTACGCTTATCAGGCCTACAGACAATACCGCACACGTAGGCTGGATAAGACGTCAGCCGCCATCCGACACAGACAACACAACACGCGTAGGCCGGATAAGACGTTAGTCGCCATCCGGCACAGACAACACAACACGCGTAGGCCGGATAAGACGTCAGTCGCCATCCGGCACAGACAATACCGCACGCGTAGGCCGGATAAGACGTCAGCCGCCATCCGGCACAGACAACACAACACGCGTAGGCCGGATAAGACGTCAGTCGCCATCCGGCATAGACAACACTACACACGTAGGCCGGATAAGACGTCAGTCGCCATCCGGCACAGACAACACTACACACGTAGGCCGGATAAGACGTCAGTCGCCATCCGGCACAGACATCACATCGTCAATGCCGCTACCAGTTTCTCCAGCGCGGGTGTCGCCTGCAGTTGGTCATACACAATATACAAATCCGCCGGAATACGTTCCTCTAACGGTCGAAATACCACGCCAGGCCAATTCATCTGCGCATAGCTGTCAGCAATTAACGTAATACCAATCCCCATGCTGATCATCGCCAGCACCGTTTGCGGCTCCCTCACCTCACGAATAATCATCGGGGAAAATCCAGCACTCAGGCAAACTCGCTGCAAAAATGCCCAGTCAGTATGAATGGAAGGCATTGTGACAAAATATTCATTTCTCAACGCCTCCAGCGGTATGGACTCACAGGCAGTAAGAGGATGTTCTTCCGGCATGGCAACCAGAAAAGAGGACTCATGCAAACGCAAACTGGTAAACCCGGGAGAAAGCTCCGTAGCCATCCGCCAAATTCCCGCATCCAGTTCACGCCGTTCCAGCATCGTCATCTGCATCGCGGGCATGTTCTCGCGAAACAGCACCTCAACATTGGGATTATCCTTCATAAAACGCCGCATCACCGGACGCATTTTTCCCCACATCGCTGTACCGATAACGCCAAGCTCAATTCGCCCTGCCTCACCACGACCAATTTGCTCCACTCTCGCCAGCGCCTGATTAGCACTGGATAACAGTCGGCGCGACTCTTCCATCAATATCTTTCCCGCGTGAGTTAACGCCACGCTGCGGGAATGACGGATAAATAGCAAAGTGCCGAGCTGTTGCTCCAGCTCTTTAATATGGGTACTGAGCGGCGGTTGCGACATATTCAGGCGAGCAGCAGCGCGTCCAAAATGCAGTTCTTCTGCGACAGCAAGAAAATAACGCAGTAACTTCAGATCGATACGGTACGTGCGTTCCATGGATAATGCGCTCCTGAAATAAGGATAATGCGCAAAGTTACCACATTGCCTCGCAGATAATGAAACGGCGGGTATCAGAACCCGCCGCCAATGGAGTGTTAATGTGCCGGTGATTTCTGTGCCAGTCGTTCAGGCTCATGCCTGTACTTAAAGAACAATGCAAAGATAACCGCAAGTGTTAACGCATACGCGGCAAACACCAGCCAGATGGTTTGCCAATCCTTAACGCCATCGACAGAGAAGTAATCTACCGCCATCCCGCTCAGGATTGAACCCACCCACGCGCCCACGCCGTTGACCATCGTCATAAATAGCCCCTGCGCGCTGGCGCGAATGTTAGAGCTAACCTCCTGCTCGACAAATACCGATCCCGAGATATTGAAGAAATCAAACGCACAGCCGTAGACGATCATCGACATCAGCAGCAGCACAAAACCAAACGGCGACGGATCGCCAAAGGCAAAGAAGCCAAAGCGCAGCGTCCATGCCAGCATGCTCATCAGCATCACCGTTTTAATGCCAAAGCGTTTAAGGAAGTACGGAATAGTGAGAATAAAGCCCACCTCCGCCATCTGCGAAACTGAAAGCAATATGGAGGGGTACTTCACCACAAAACTGTCGGCAAACTCAGGATTACGGGCAAAATCATGCAGGAACGGATTGCCAAAGACGTTGGTGATTTGCAACACCGCCCCCAGCATCATCGCAAACAAAAAGAAGATTGCCATCTGCGGTTTTTTAAACAGGACAAAGGCGTCCAGACCGAGCTTGCTGGCAAGCATGGTGTTTGCTTTCTTCTCAGCAACCGGGATTTTCGGCAACGTCAACGCATACAGAGCCAGCAATAACGATGCGCCAGAAGCGATATACAGTTGCGCACTGCTCAGCTCCAGTCCCATCAGGCTCACCGTCCACATGGCCACAATAAACCCTATAGTGCCAAACACGCGAATGGGGGGGAAAGCGGTGACCGGATCCTGACCCGATTGTGCCAGACACGAGTATGAGACGCTATTCGATAAGGCAATCGTCGGCATATACGCCATTGCGTTAACCAGCATCACCCAAAACATAGTCTGCGGATCGGTAACGGTTGTGGCATATAGCAACACGCCCGCACACACCAGATGACAAAGCATATAGGCGCGATCGGCGCGTAGCCATTTATCGGCAATGATGCCCATAATGCCCGGCATGATAATCGCCGCCAGCCCTTTCGAACTGTAGACCATACCCACATTCGCGCCGGTAAAATCCAGGGTATTAATCATGTAGGAACCCAGGGTTACCAACCAGCTTCCCCAGATGAAATATTGCAAAAACGACATGAGCTTTAAGCGAGATGCGATACCCATTTTTCCGTTCCTTGCCATAAAGTAAGACCCCGCAAGCGGGGTCATTTTTTAGTTATTCAGGCCAGTTTGCGCAAGAATCCGCATATCAAATTGATGAAATTCTGCCGGGAGAGTTCCGCCGCAGCCAGCGTCTGCGCATGAGATAATTTAACATCACCCAGACCTTCCGCCAGGTTGGTGATGGCCGCCACCGCAACCACTTTCAAACCGCAGTGGCGCGCAGAGATAACTTCAGGCACCACCGACATCCCCACCACGTCACCACCGATAACTTGCATCATGCGGATTTCTGCCGCGGTTTCAAAGTTCGGCCCCGGATACGAGACAAAAACCCCTTCACTCAGCGGGAACCCTTCCTCAGCGGCAACAGTTTGCAGGATCGCACGGTAGTCAGCATCATAGGCATTCGCCAGTGAAAAGAATCGCTCACCAAAACGCTCATCGTTTGGCCCTACCATCGGCGTACCCGGCATCGTATTGATGTGATCGCTAAGCGCAACGAGGCTACCCGGTCCGACTTCGGGACGCAAAGAGCCTGCGGCATTGGTGCAAAACAGCAGCTCACAGCCCAGCAGTTTCAGCGTACGAATGGCATCCGTCATCACCGTCATACCGCGACCTTCATAGAAATGTCCACGTCCTTTCATACAGGCCACCGGAATTCCCGCCAGATTTCCCAACACCAGTTCACCAGCATGGCCGTGTACGGTACTCACCGGGAACCCTGGTAGTTTCTCGTAAGAGATGGCAGCCGCATCCTCAATTTGATCCGCCAACGCCCCCAGGCCGGAGCCGAGGATAAAGGCTACGCGCGGCGTAAAATCCGGTTTGTAACCACGAATGATATCAGCGCTATACCAGGGATTTTGCGAGAAAAGAGAGTGGCTCATGAGATGTCCTTAATACTGAGTAATCGAAATAACGTAGCGTACCGCATTGTTATAGCGAGACTACGCAATCGATTACCAATACCGTTTATCCCGATAACCGATAGTAAATCGGTATAGATGGCATGTGCTAAATCGGCCTGAACTCACATTTTTTTTCTGCCAGAAATGGCAAGGAGTACCAACATATCTGGAATTCGTCAGACGAGTGGGCTGACAAAACCCGCCCTGAGAATGACTGACAAACATTTGTTGATTATTAATAAGCGAAAGCAGGTACAACAACGTACTTTCGCTAATCAATATTTTAAATGGGGGAAACTGCTGTTTACTTCTTATAGAGTTCGCTGGTCACTACAGCCTGAGAACCATTGCCTATAGAAGAGAAGTTCTTAATAACAAAGAAATCAGCACCTTCTTTATCTGCCATTTTCGAAATTTTGTGCATACATTGATTCACCGTATTTTCCGTTACGGTGATTGACTTGACATGCTTTAAACTATTGGCTTCTTGTTGCGAGATTTCTGTAGCAGCAAAGGCAGACAGACTGAGAAAACACAAAGAAGTGGCCAATGATGTGACTAATGTCTTTTTCATAACTATCCTCATAACTTACATTTTAATATTTGAGCGTCAAGATATACTCTTCACATAATATTGCAAACAAAAACCCTTCTATTTATAAAATAGACGAATCGACAAATATTGAAGAGTAATGAACATCAAATGTATTGTTCAATAGGTTTATTATAGCGGGTTAAATACTTGCATAATAAACGCAGAAAATAACACTAAATACCCACGAGGAATTTAGTGTTACTTGCAATTAATTACCTGCCACTTCGTTAAGAAGGGTTGCCAGGATGCTAACTGGAGCAACAATATTATGTGCAACACCATAATCAATCTCCAGAACAGTACTTGCATCCTGATAATCTATATGGGTATCACCATTATCATCCTGCCAAATAACCACCCGTAGGGGTAACTCTATTGCCGCATGAGGATTTGCTTGCATGGCAGGAGTACCACCCTTTGGGTTACCAAACAGAAATAACATCGTCGGTCGCAGAGCAAGACCTACATCCGTTGCCGCTTGCTGTTGATCAACCTGCACAAAAATACGAATATTTTTAGCATTCAATACGCTGACGAGTCTGTTTACAGTATCATCAAAATTGAACTTACTAGGCAGCGTTTTTGTCCGCTCCGGCTTTCTCATCTGTCGTTCCTTTATTTATAGAATATTTATGAAAATACCCGCCAGCGAATGACTGGTATTGATAAATGCTAGCACAGTTATTTAGGCGTCACGTCAACAGAGCCCCAGCTAATACCATTTGGGTTGTTGTCTACCGGGAGCGTGTTCACTACCTTACGCTCATTAATGTCAATCATCGAGACAGAGTTTGCAAATGAGTTAGTTACGTAAGCATATTTGCCATTTTTATCGACAACCACGCCATGGGCCCCATTGCCAGTGGTGATAGTTTTCGCTACCGTAAGGCTTGCGATATCAATCATGTTTATTGTGTTACCCGGCTTGCTCTTCGAGCCCTGATTGGTTACCAGCATGCTTTTACCATCCGGAGTGCCAAACAGCTGGATTGGTACGGTACCGACATTAATTTTCTTCACAACTTTACGCGTTGCTGTATCAATCACCGCTACAGCGTCTTCACCAGACAGGGAAACAAACACCAGTTTTCCGTCCGATGAGAAACCTACCTGGGCTGGCATTTTACCTAATGGGATCTGCGCGACTTCTTTATTACTGGCTGTATCAACAACGGATACCGAGCCCCCTTTCATATTCGCGATATAAACTTCTTTACCGTCAGGACTCACTCTGAGGCCATGAGGGAACTTACCTACATTAATTGTCGTTAGATTTTTCAAATGCTCTGCATCAATCACGCTGATGGTGTTATCTGCACTATTTGAGATATACGCCATTTTTCCATCAGGGGTGACGACAACATGCGCAGGGTGTGCGCCAACCTGAAGTTTTGCAATAACTGTATCATTCTCGGCATTAATAACCCAAACTTCTCCATGTTCCTTTTTGCCTGCATGAGAATCTTTGCCCATGTCCATCTTCTCAGAATGGGTATCTTTACTCATATCCATATGTTCAGAGCCTGATGAATGTGTCCCGTTAGCACCAAGGTTGGTTACCCAAACTGTTTTATTGTCTGGTGACACCTGAACGTTATGCGGCATTTTACCAACATGTACTTTATCTACAGTCTTTAAAGACACAGCATCAAGTACATTAACTGAATCTGTACCTTCATTTGCTACATACACTCTGTCTGCTGCAAACGTATAACCAGACCATGCCAGCATACTAATTTGCATTGCAATTAAAATTTTATTTTTGCTTATCATCGCCGCCAATACCCCATTAGTTAAATATATTTACCGGATTAGTTTCAGCAACCAGCTATTGTAGGATTATTTAACATGTCACTAATATTACTCCATCGGGATCGTGTTAATTCTACCTATAACGAGTTACTGTATAAATTGCTTAGTCATTTCATTAATCAATCGCCATACATCATTGTATTAGATACTGCTATCCGTACTTGCGTATAAAGAGTATCAACCTTCCAGCAAGTGGAAGGTCAAGAAAAAAAGTAATAATTTAAAATAGCCTTACAAATCCGCAAGCTGAGCAATTGCCTAAGAATATCGCAGGAGAATTTATAAATATAAAGAGGTAGTCCGGTGCCGGGTAAAAATATAAAAGTTAACGATCAGTTCATCGATACTGAAAGCCAAACTTAACGACATGACAAACACCAGCCATATCGTTAAAGCTGGTACAAAGGATCCCGTGCCCGACCGGCGGTTAATTCACTGGCCTGCAGCCGTACTACGTCCCACAGCGCCTGAGCCGCAGTCGATAAAGAACGATTTTTACGTCGTGCCAGCATCAATTGTCGTTCCACAACCGGCGTCAGGCGTTTAACCTGCAAATGGCTGCCCTGTGGCAGAGGAAGCGCCAGCGCAGGCAGCACGCTGATACCAATCCCCGCCTCAACCATCGGGAAAAGCGTGGCAGGGTGACCTATCTCCTGAACGATATTGGCCTCAATGGAAAAGTGAGCCAGCGCCGCATCGATCAACGGTCGACTGCCGGAAGCGTAATCCTGTAATACCAGGCGCTCATGATATAAATCCTGCCAATTTACCCATTCGCGTTGGGCTAGCGGATGATCCTCTCGACACAACAGCAGGAACGGTTCGGATAACACCGCTTCACACTGCAGATCGGTCACAGCACCTGGATCTATCACAATGCCAAAATCTACCTCGCCCTGACGAATACTCTCCAGCACCCACTGTTGCGGACGATCGTGCAGCACAAAATCGATTGCTGGATAAAGCTGATTACTCTGGGCAATACACTGTGGAATAAGGTGAGCAGATATTGTCTGGCTGGCGGCAACGCGCACCGTTCCGGTTAACTGCGTTCCCACCTGGCCTGCTTCACGCAGCGTGCTGTGCAGTTCATCCAGAATACGTTCCAGCCGCGCCGCCAACTGGTGCCCTGCTTCCGTCAGCACTACTTCCCGCGTTGTTCTATCTAACAACCGCACACCCGTCTGCCCTTCCAGCTCTTTAACGCTGTGGCTGACCGCAGACTGGCTTAAGCCAATGATATCCCCCGCCCGGCTAAAGCTTTTGGCCTGAGCGACGGTAACAAAGATACGGAGCTGACGCAGAGAGTAATTCATCTATTCGATTCATATATGGATGCAATAAATCAATTTTATTTCTCAAACAGAAAAACGCAAAATGTTCCTACCGAATTTCAGGAGCTTTTATGAAACTTTTTCGTATCCTTGATCCGTTCACGATAACGTTGATTACGGTCGTTTTACTGGCGTCCTTTTTCCCGGCCGAAGGTGGCTTTGTACCTTTCTTTGAAGGCTTAACCACCGCTGCCATTGCCCTACTGTTTTTTATGCACGGGGCGAAGCTTTCGCGTGAAGCCATTATTGCCGGCGGTAGTCACTGGCGTTTACATCTGTGGGTGATGTGCAGCACGTTTGTTGTTTTCCCGGTGCTGGGCGTTCTGTTCGCCTGGTGGGCACCGGTAAATGTTGACCCGATGCTGTACACCGGTTTCCTGTACCTGTGTATTTTGCCGGCCACGGTGCAGTCGGCAATCGCTTTTACGTCGCTGGCGGGGGGTAACGTTGCTGCCGCCGTGTGTTCCGCTTCGGCCTCCAGCCTGCTGGGTATTTTTCTCTCGCCGTTACTGGTTGGCCTGGTAATGAATATGCATGGCGCAGAAGGCAGTCTGGAGCAGGTGGGGAAAATCATGCTGCAGCTGCTGCTGCCGTTCGTACTGGGACATCTTTCACGTCCGTGGATTGGTAACTGGGTGTCCCGACATAAAAAATGGATCGCCAAAACGGACCAATCCTCCATCTTGCTGGTGGTGTACTCCGCCTTCAGTGAAGCCGTGGTTAACGGGATCTGGCACAAAGTGGGGATTGGTTCGCTGTTGTTTATCGTGGTGGTCAGCATCGTATTGCTGGCAATCGTGATTGGCATCAACGTCTTTGTTGCGCGGAAATGCGGCTTCAACAAAGCCGATGAGATCACCATTGTCTTTTGTGGATCGAAAAAGAGCCTGGCAAATGGGATCCCAATGGCAAATATTCTGTTCCCGACGTCAGTGATAGGAATGATGGTGCTGCCGTTGATGATCTTCCATCAAATTCAGCTAATGGTGTGTGCCGTGCTGGCACGTCGCTACAAGCAACAAACAGACGCATTGCAGGCGCAGCAGAAAAGCCGCGCCGCAAAGGCTTAGAGCGGGCGTTTCAGGGGCTGCACCAGTTGCGTCAGCCCTTCAGTTTTAATCAGCAGCGTGATTTGCATCAGCTCGCCCAGTTTACCCGGCGGGAATTCATCCTTACGGGCAAACCACAGCAGATACTCTTCCGGGACATCAATCAGCCGACGCCCTTTATATTTGCCAAAGGGCATCACGGTGTTGGCGATTTCAACCAGCTGCTCTTTTTCCATCTCAGGCACCCAGTAAGCGGATCATTTCAGCTTCATCGATCACGGCAATACCCAGTTCCTGCGCTTTTGCCAGTTTCGAACCCGCCGCTTCGCCGGCAATAACCAGATCGGTTTTCTTCGACACGCTACCGGCTACTTTCGCGCCCAGTTCGGTCAACCGTGCTTTGGCGTCATCACGCGACATCAGGCTCAGACTCCCGGTCAGCACCACCGTTTTACCCGAGAAGGGGCTGTCGATTTCTTCAGCGTTGATGACCACCGGCGCTGGCCAATGGATCCCCTGCGCCAGCAGTTGGACGATCACCTCGCGGTTGCTCTCTTCAGCAAAGAAATTAAACACGTGGGTCGCTACCACAATGCCGACATCCGGCACTTTTTGCAGCTCTTCAATGGAAGCCGCTTCCAGCGCCTCAAGGGTGCCAAAATGCGCCGCCAGACCAGCCGCCGTGGCTTCACCGACTTCGCGAATACCCAGCGCGTAGAGGAAACGGGCAAACGTCGTTTCTTTCGCTTTTTCCAGCGCATTCACCACGTTTTGCGCCGATTTCGGCCCCATACGATCAAGACCGGTCAGCTTGCCTGCCGTCAGGGTGAAGAGATCTGCTGGCGTATGGACATACTCTTTCTCGACCAGTTGATCGATAATTTTGTCGCCCATACCGTCAACATCGAGCGCGCGGCGAGAAACAAAGTGTTTCAACGACTCCTTACGCTGTGCCCCGCAGATCAGGCCGCCAGTACAGCGAGCGACCGCTTCGCCTTCCACACGTTCAACATCAGACCCGCACACCGGACAATGCTGTGGAAACACAATTTCACGCGTATCGTCCGGGCGCTCGGAAAGCACCACATTGACGACCTGCGGGATCACATCGCCCGCCCGGCGAATAACGACTTTATCGCCAATACGCAACCCCAGACGATCGATTTCATCGGCATTATGCAGAGTGGCGTTACTGACCAGAACCCCGGCAACCTGAACCGGCTCAAGACGAGCGACGGGCGTAATCGCCCCGGTACGTCCGACCTGAAACTCAACATCGCGAACAAAGGTCATCTGCTCTTGCGCCGGGAACTTAAAGGCCACCGCCCAGCGCGGCGCGCGGGCAACAAAACCCAGTTGTTCCTGCAACACCATAGAGTTGACTTTGATCACCACACCGTCGATATCGAATCCCAGCGTCGGTCGGTCTTCTTCAACCTTGTGATAGTAAGCAAGTACTTCCTCCGGAGAGTCGCAAAGCGTAACTCTGTCGCTCACCGGCAATCCCCACTCTTTAAATTGCAGCAGACGGCCCAGGTGGGTATCAGGCAACACACCACCTTCCAGCACACCAACGCCATAGCAGAAGAAAGTAAGCGGTCGCTTCGCTGTAATACGTGGATCGAGCTGGCGCAATGACCCGGCCGCTGCGTTACGTGGGTTAGCAAACACTTTGTTGCCAGTACGGCGGGCCTCTTCGTTAATTTTTTCAAATCCGGCCTGCGGCAGGAACACTTCACCACGCACTTCCAGACGCGTCGGAATGTTATCGCCTCGCAGTTTTAATGGGATCGCACGGATGGTGCGCACGTTCGAGGTAATGTCCTCCCCCGTGGTACCATCACCACGCGTTGCGGCACTGACCAGCACACCGTTTTCATACAGGATACTGACCGCCAGCCCGTCCAGCTTCAGTTCGCAGCACCAGGTTAGTTTGTCCGTACTCTTCAGTCGGTCCTGCACGCGCTTGTTGAAGGCGAGAAAACTCTCTTCATCAAACACGTTATCCAGCGACAGCATTGGCACTTCATGGCGAATCTGGCTGAACGCTGCTAACGGGGCGGCGCCAACACGCTGGGTTGGCGAGTCGGGAGTGATAAGGTCTGGATGCTGCGCTTCCAGCTCGCGCAGTTCACGCATCAGGCGATCATATTCCGCATCGGGAATTTCCGGCGCATCCATCACATGGTAGAGATACTCATGATGGCGAAGCGTGGTTCGCAGTTCTGTCAGTTGTTGTTCGATTGATTCCATATCGCACCATCAATGATAAAAAACCCCCGACAGGCGGGGGTTTAGCAAGGAGATGTCACGCCAGAGGAAAATCAGGCGCGAGATTCTTTAACTTCGCGGATGCGGTCCTGATACTCGCGCAGTTTCTGCGGCGTCATCATGCGACGTTGATCGTCGAGCACCACACCACCCACTTCATCGGCAATGTGCTGTGCGGACTGCAGCATCAGCTTAAAGTTTTGCAGCTCGTCACCGTAGGACGGAACCTGCATAAAAATAGTCACGCCAGGGGTGCTGAAATCACCCGTCATTTCGGGGTCAAACGTTCCTGGGTTAACCATATTTGCAAGGCTGAACAGCGAAGGACCGCTGCCATCCGGGCTCAAATGACGATGGAAAATATTCATATCGCCAAATTTAAAACCGGCTTGCTGAATGCTGTTGAGCAGCACTTCACCGTTGAGCTCACTACCGTGATGCGCCGCAACGTTCATAATAATGACAGCTTCTTTACGCTGCGGTTTTTCAACAACAGGTGCTTCTTCAACTACCGGCTCAGGCTGCGGTTGATGTTCAACGGCAGGCTCTGCGGGCTGGAAAGCCTGCGGCGCAGGTTGCGGTGCTTGCTGCACGGGCTGCTGAACCTGCGGAGCAACGGGCTGATGCTGCATCGGCTGCTGCACAGGTTGTTGCTGAACAGGCTGATGCTGCACCGGCTGCTGCGGTTGTACAGGCTGCGGCTGCTGCTGAGCATGCGGCGGCGGTACCGGCGCTTGTGCAGGCTGCGGCGCGGGTTGACGCGGCTGAGCAGACGCATAAGGCGGCTGGTACTGGTGTTGCGGCGACTGAGGAGGAACACCATGTTCCTGCGCGTTACCGGGAGCATGATTCACACGATGAACGCGAACTTCGCCCACGCCTTCGTCTTCCTCGACGTTGTCGTCGAACGAATCCTCGTCTTCACGTTTAGACTTCATGCGTTTCAGTGGGCGATCGCGGAATATAGAAGACCGCTCTTTACGGCTAGTCCAAAAACCATGTACCAGTAAAGCGATTATGGCGATCGCGCCAACAATGATTAATATCAGACGCAAATCCTGCATCATTATATTCTCTGTTGTTCTAACACCTTGCCACCACGGCAAACATTTACTCACTAAGAGTATTTGTCGATTACGCCAAGTGCAAGTGCACTCTTGGCTTTCACGGCATAAAGATGAACAAAATTGTGCTTTTTGCTGTTTTTTCGAACATTTCTGAACAGCTTAACGCTCAACAACCCGGTAAGATACGCAAAGTTTACCAGAGCTTATATAACAAGGAGTATGTCCTGACCATGGTTTCATCATCTGCAGTCGTACCTCGCAGCGGCCTTTATTACTTTTCACAGGGATGGAAGCTCATCACCCAACCGGGCATTCGTCGCTTTGTCATCCTGCCTTTGCTGGTGAATATCCTGCTGATGGGCGGCGCATTCTGGTGGCTATTCACACAACTCGATAGCTGGATCCCTGCGCTGATGAGTCACGTCCCTGACTGGCTTCAGTGGCTCAGCTACTTGCTGTGGCCGATTGTCACTATCTCCGTACTACTGGTGTTCGGCTACCTGTTTTCCACCATAGCCAACTGGATTGCAGCGCCGTTTAACGGTCTGCTGGCTGAACAACTGGAAGCGCGCTTAACAGGCGCAACACCGCCTGACACCGGCGTTCTCGGCATCATGAAAGATGTTCCCCGTATTATGAAACGTGAATGGCAAAAGCTGGCGTGGTATCTCCCGCGCGCCGTCGTGTTGCTGATCCTCTATTTCATTCCGGGTATTGGGCAGACCGTCGCCCCGGTGCTGTGGTTCCTGTTCAGCGCGTGGATGCTGGCCATTCAGTACTGCGATTATCCGTTTGATAACCATAAGGTGCCTTTTAAGGAGATGCGCGTCGCGCTGCGCACACGCAAGGTCACCAATATGCAATTTGGCGCATTGACCAGCCTGTTCACCATGATTCCGGTGCTCAATCTGTTCATCATGCCGGTCGCGGTTTGTGGTGCCACAGCGATGTGGGTAGACTGCTATCGTGCTAAGCACGCGTTATGGAAGTAATGAAAAAATGTGTAAAAGCGGGCTGGCTTATGCCCGCTCTTATTCCATACTGCAACGCATTATTTCCTGGTGGCATATAGATATACGAATTCCTTACTTCCCCATACTTTCTCAACAGGTATGCTGAAGCGGTATCCCAATTTCATACAGTTAAGGACAGGCCATGAGTAAGATTTTTGAAGACAACTCGCTGACTATCGGTCATACGCCGCTGGTTCGACTGAACCGTATCGGTAACGGACGCATTCTGGCGAAGGTGGAATCACGCAACCCAAGCTTTAGCGTCAAATGCCGTATCGGTGCCAACATGATTTGGGATGCCGAAAAACGTGGTGTACTGAAACCGGGTGTAGAGCTGGTCGAACCAACCAGCGGCAACACAGGGATTGCGCTGGCCTACGTTGCCGCAGCTCGCGGCTACAAACTGACTCTGACCATGCCTGAAACCATGAGCATTGAGCGCCGCAAGCTCTTAAAAGCGCTGGGCGCGAACCTGGTGCTGACCGAAGGCGCAAAAGGTATGAAGGGCGCGATTCAGAAAGCGGAAGAAATTGTGGCCAGCGATCCGGAAAAATTCCTGCTGCTGCAGCAGTTCAGCAACCCGGCAAACCCGGAAATCCACGAAAAAACTACCGGCCCGGAAATCTGGGAAGATACCGATGGCCAGGTTGATGTCTTTATTTCCGGCGTCGGTACCGGCGGTACGTTGACTGGTGTAACCCGTTACATTAAAGGCACTAAAGGCAAAACCGATCTGATCACCGTCGCGGTTGAACCTACCGACTCCCCGGTTATCGCCCAGGCGCTGGCAGGTGAAGAACTCAAACCAGGCCCGCATAAAATTCAGGGCATTGGCGCAGGCTTTATTCCGGGCAACCTTGATCTGAAGCTTATCGATAAAGTCGTTGCCATCACTAATGATGAAGCTATTTCTACTGCGCGTCGTCTGATGGAAGAAGAAGGTATTCTGGCTGGGATCTCTTCCGGTGCTGCGGTTGCTGCCGCGCTTAAGCTCCAGGAAGATGAAACCTTTACCAATAAGAATATAGTGGTTATTCTACCGTCATCGGGTGAGCGTTATCTGAGCACTGCACTGTTTGCCGATCTCTTTACAGAGAAAGAACTGCAACAGTAGTGCCAGCATGTTAAAAACGCGTAAAAAAGCACCCTTTTGGGTGCTTTTTTGTGGCCTGCTTCAAAGTTTCAACTCTCCTGGCATTGATTCAACCCGCCGGAACTGGTATTTAACCAAGCTAATTATTTTGATGCGCGAAATTAATCGTTACAGGAAAAGCGCTAGCTGAATCGATTTTATGATTTGGTTCAACTCTTCCTTTCGCTGCATAATGTTTAATGACGAACGAAACGTCAGCGGCAAGAAGTTGCCAGCAACGGATTGCACCGAACTCCTTTTGTGTCGCGTCCAGTTTACGCCGATGCTAACAATACAGGCTAAAGTTGAGCCGCCAGGCTAGACTTTAGTTCCACAACACTAAACCTATAAGTTGGGGAAATATAATGTTCCAGCAAGAAGTTACCATTACCGCTCCGAACGGTCTGCATACTCGCCCTGCTGCTCAGTTTGTTAAAGAAGCAAAAGGCTTTACTTCTGAAATTACTGTGACTTCCAACGGCAAAAGCGCTAGCGCCAAAAGCCTGTTTAAACTGCAGACTCTGGGCCTGACTCAGGGTACCGTTGTCACCCTGTCCGCAGAAGGTGAAGACGAGCAGAAAGCAGTTGAGCATCTGGTTAAACTGATGGCTGAACTCGAGTAAGTTCAACGAGTTCTTTTAAATATCAGTCACAAGTAAGGTAGGGTTATGATTTCAGGCATTTTAGCATCCCCGGGTATCGCTTTCGGTAAAGCATTGCTGCTGAAAGAAGACGAGATCGTCATTGACCGGAAAAAAATTTCTGCCGACAAGGTTGATCAGGAAGTTGAACGTTTTCTGAGCGGTCGTGCCAAGGCATCTGCGCAACTGGAAGCGATCAAAACCAAAGCTGGTGAAACGTTCGGTGAAGAAAAAGAAGCCATCTTTGAAGGGCATATCATGCTGCTCGAAGATGAGGAGCTGGAGCAGGAAATCATAGCCCTGATTAAAGATAAGCACATGACGGCTGATGCAGCTGCGCATGAAGTTATCGAAGGTCAGGCCACAGCCCTGGAAGAGCTGGATGATGAATACCTGAAAGAACGTGCGGCTGACGTACGTGACATCGGTAAACGCCTGCTGCGTAACATTCTGGGTCTGGCAATTATTGACCTAAGCGCTATCCAGGACGAAGTTATCCTGGTTGCCGCAGACCTGACCCCGTCTGAAACCGCACAGCTAAACCTGAACAAGGTGCTGGGTTTCATCACTGACGCGGGCGGACGTACCTCTCATACCTCTATCATGGCGCGTTCTCTGGAACTGCCTGCCATCGTAGGTACGGGTAGCGTCACCTCTCAGGTGAAAAACGACGACTATCTGATTCTGGATGCCGTAAACAACCAGGTTTACGTCAATCCGACCAACGACGTTATCGAGCAACTGCGTGCCGTTCAGGAGCAGGTTGCAACCGAGAAAGCGGAACTCGCTAAGCTGAAAGATCTGCCGGCTATCACGCTGGACGGTCACCAGGTTGAAGTTTGCGCCAACATCGGTACCGTTCGTGACGTTGAAGGCGCCGAGCGTAACGGCGCTGAAGGTGTGGGTCTGTACCGCACCGAATTCCTGTTCATGGACCGTGAGTCGCTGCCAACTGAAGAAGAACAGTTTGCTGCGTATAAAGCCGTTGCTGAAGCCTGTGGCTCTCAGGCGGTCATCGTCCGTACCATGGACATCGGCGGCGATAAAGAGCTGCCGTACATGAACTTCCCGAAAGAAGAGAACCCGTTCCTGGGCTGGCGTGCCGTGCGTATCGCCATGGATCGTAAAGAGATCCTGCGTGACCAGGTTCGCGCTATCCTGCGCGCCTCCGCTTTCGGTAAACTGCGCATCATGTTCCCGATGATCATCTCTGTTGAAGAAGTGCGTGCACTGCGCAAAGAGATTGAAATCTACAAACAGGAACTGCGCGACGAAGGTAAAGCTTTTGACGAAAGCATTGAGATTGGCGTGATGGTGGAAACACCGGCAGCGGCAACAATTGCGCGTCATTTAGCCAAAGAAGTTGATTTCTTTAGTATCGGCACCAATGATTTAACGCAGTACACCCTGGCAGTTGACCGTGGTAATGATATGATTTCACACCTTTACCAACCGATGTCGCCATCTGTGCTGACGCTGATCAAGCAAGTTATTGATGCTTCTCATGCTGAAGGCAAATGGACTGGCATGTGTGGTGAGCTTGCAGGCGACGAACGTGCTACACTTCTGTTGCTGGGGATGGGTCTGGACGAATTCTCTATGAGCGCCATTTCTATCCCGCGCATTAAGAAGATTATCCGTAACACGAACTTCGAAGATGCGAAGGTGTTAGCAGAGCAGGCTCTTGCTCAACCGACAACGGACGAGTTAATGACGCTGGTTAACAAGTTCATTGAAGAAAAAACAATCTGCTAATCCACGAGATGCGGCCCAATTTACTGCTTAGGAGAAGATCATGGGTTTGTTCGATAAACTGAAATCTCTGGTTTCTGATGATAAGAAAGACACCGGAACTATTGAGATCGTTGCTCCGCTCTCTGGCGAGATCGTCAACATCGAAGACGTGCCGGATGTAGTTTTTGCTGAAAAAATCGTTGGTGATGGCATTGCTATCAAACCAACCGGTAACAAAATGGTTGCCCCTGTTGATGGCACCATCGGCAAAATCTTTGAAACCAACCACGCTTTCTCTATCGAATCCGACAGCGGCATTGAGCTGTTTGTTCACTTCGGTATTGATACCGTTGAACTGAAAGGCGAAGGCTTCAAACGCATCGCTGAAGAAGGTCAGCGCGTGAAAGTGGGCGACCCGGTTATTGAATTCGATCTGCCGCTGCTGGAAGAAAAAGCCAAGTCTACCCTGACTCCGGTTGTTATCTCCAACATGGACGAAATCAAAGAGCTGATCAAACTGTCCGGTAGCGTGACAGTGGGTGAGACTCCGGTTATCCGCATCAAGAAGTAATTCTTTTTGCAGAGAAAAATGGCGCCATCAGGCGCCATTTTTTTTATATACTTCATCCTTCAGATTGCCTCTGTGTTGGCTGCAGTCGCTCACCCCAGTCACGTACTCATGTACGCTCCCAGGGATTCTCTCCTTTGCCGCCTTGATGCAACCTGAATGATTTTGTATATACCCCGATAACGATTTTTATCTTTTATAGGTCGGAAAAGCGTTAAATTTGTGAGGTGACCGGTCGGTAACACGCCTCGCGCATCAGAATCTTCATCCCTTCCGGCCCGCTTTCCAGCATCCGTCGCTCCGAGTCTGCCACTAACAATTCACAGTCGTAGCCACCCGCAATACCAAACATGGCCCGCGCTACACAGATATCTTCCAGCGCTGCTGCCCCGTTGGTGTCAAAATGTCCAACCATACGCCCATTCTGGCGAACTACCAGCCGGTAACTCTTCATCGCGCCTCCCCTGCCGGTGGCAGAATTAATTCATCACAACCGCACTGATGCGTCCAGCTCATGACGTCCAGTACGCGCTGCGCGGCATCGTATGCTGCCGTAGTCAGCGCTTTCCCCAGCACAATGCCGCTCGCCAGTTCAGCACAGAACAGATCGCCGGTGCCTTTTAAATCCGTCTTCACCCGCGGGTGAGCGAACACCTCAACCGTTTCAGCCGTCACCACCGCAACGTTAATAATCTCTTCGGTATCCCCCGGCGCGCTGGTAATTACCACCCATTTCAGGGTGTCAGTGAGCAGTGATTGTGCCGCCGTAATGGCTTCATCAAGCGTTCGACACGGCTTTCCGCTCAGCATTTGCAGCTCGAACACGTTCGGCGTCAGCCCCTGCGCCAGCGGCAGCAGGTGCTGACGATAAGCCTCCGGGATTTCGGCTTTGACATACATACCGCTATCCGTATCGCCAATCACAGGGTCGACCAAAATGCACAGGTCCGGATGCGTTGCCCGAACGGTTTCCAGCCACTGTGCCAGCAAGGCGATTTGCTCTGCGCTGCCCATGTATCCTGTAGTCACCGCCTTCAGCTCGCGCAGAGCATCACGCTCGCTTAAGGCGCGGAGATAACCGCTAAACCACTCGGCCGGAATAACGCCGCCATAAAAGGTTTCATAATGCGGGGTGTTACTGAACAGTACCGTGGGTACTGCCGTCACGCGTAATCCCTGCGCTTTAATAGCCGGAACAGCGATACTGTTGCCTACGCTGCCATACACCACCTGTGACTGGACGGCGACGATATCGGTCTGTAACGCCCGATTCGTGTCGTCAAAGAGCACTGACTGGATATCACTCTCCTGCTCCATAAATTTCTCCTCTCGCTGGACAGCGGGCCTACGCCTCACTATTATCGTCATATGCTAAAATTCATTTTGTCATAGGTCAATAATGATCGACGGAAAAACCGCTAACGAAATTTTTGACAGTATCCGTCAACATGTCACTACAGGCACGCTGGCAGCAGGCGAAACGTTGCCGCCAGTGCGGGAACTGGCAACGGCATTAAACGTGAACCGTAATACTGTCGCGGCGGCTTACAAACGCCTGGTCACCTCCGGGTTGGCGCAGAGCCTGGGACGCAACGGCACGGTGATTAAGGGGATTACTGCCCCCGTTGCGCTGGAAGGTGGTAATCCGGATACCCCGCTTATCGATCTTTCCGGCGGTAATCCAGCGCCCTCGCGTCTTCCTGACCTGAGTAGTTATTTCGCGAAGATAAATAAGAATCCGCGTTTGTACGGCGATGCCGCTGTGTCACCAGGGCTTAAGGTATGGGCATCACAATGGATGCAAAATGCAATGCCCGGCAAAGGGGAAATTGATATCACCAGCGGCGCTATTGATGCTATCGAACGGCTACTGTGCGCCCATTTACTGCCTGGTGATAGCGTTGTCGTAGAAGATCCATGCTTTTTGAGCAGCATCAACATGCTGCGTTATGCTGGTTTCTCCGCCAGTCCGGCCAATGTTGACTACGAAGGCATGCTGCCGGACCAACTGGAACTCGCGCTACAGAAAGGTGCGCGGGCAGTGATTCTGACACCGCGCGCGCATAACCCGACAGGATGCAGCCTGAGCGCTTCACGCGCGGCGCAATTGCAGGAAATCCTGGCCCGCTATCCGCAGACGCTGGTGATCGTCGACGACCACTTTGCGCTGCTATCTGCTTGCCACTGGTATCCGGTGATTGCGAAGGAAACCACGCACTGGGCGATTGTCCGTTCGATGTCAAAAACGTTAGGTCCGGATTTACGCCTGGCCATTGTGGCCAGCGATCCGCTCACTTCAGGGAAGCTACGTTTACGGCTCAACTCCGGCAGTCAGTGGGTCAGCCACCTGCTGCAGGATTTGGCCTGCGCCTGCCTGAGTGACGAGACTTATCAACATACGCTGGCGCAAACTCAGCAGTTTTACGCCGCCCAGCAGCAAACGTTGGCGGCAGCACTGCGGCGACATGGCATTGAGTTGCCCGTTGGTGACGGTCTGAATATGTGGCTACCGCTGGAAGATAACAGCCAGGCGATCGCTTTTGCGTTGGCAAAGTCCGGCTGGCTGGTGCGGGAAGGCGAAGTGTTTGGCGTCAATACGCCTGCCCACGGTTTACGCATTACGCTGTCAACATTAGAAGACAGCGACATTGATAAGCTGGCGGTTGATATTCATCAGGCGCTAAAACGCTAACAGGAGAGAAAAAGTGCGAGTTCATTTTGTTATTCATGAGTCTTTCGAATCTGCTGGCGCATATCTGCCGTGGGCCGAATCACGCAGCTATAGCGTCAGTTGGTCGCGCGTTTATGCCGGAGAAGCGGTCCCTGCGAACGCCGATGATTTCGATATGTTGGTGGTGTTTGGCGGTCCGCAGTCACCACGAACCACGCTGGCAGAGTGCCCGTACTTTGATTCTCAGGCCGAGCAGCATCTGATCAACCAGGCGATTGCGGCACGTAAAATTGTGGTGGGGATCTGCCTGGGTTCACAGTTAATCGGCGAAGCGCTGGGTGCGAAGGTGTGCCAGAGTCCGGAAAAAGAAATTGGTCACTACCCCATCGTTCTGACCGAAGCCGGTCAACAGAACCCGCTGTTCAGCCATTTCGGCTCATCGCTTATCGTCGGTCACTGGCACAACGACATGCCGGGGTTAACCGACCAGGCGATAATTCTTGCTGCCAGCGAAGGCTGCCCACGACAAATCGTGCAATACGGTAATTTTGTTTATGGTTTTCAGTGCCATATGGAGTTCACAGCTGACGCGATTGAAGGATTAATTCAGCACTCAGAGCAAGAGTTGGCTGAAGCTGAAGGGAAACGCTTCATCCGCCCGGTTGAAGAGATGCGCGCCTGGGACTACCAGCAAATGAATGAGAAGCTGTGGCAATTCCTGGATAAGCTGGTGGAAAAACGTAACGATTAATCATCCCTGGCCGGATAAAACATTATCCGGCCATCGTGCCAGGCAGTTACCTGATGGCGCTGCGCTTATCAGGCCAAAAAGTTAAATTCCCAGCCCCTGATTAAAGTGCTCTTCACCAAAGACGCCGGTCGAAAGGTAGCGATCGCCGCGATCGCAGATGATCGCCACAACTACCGCGCCGGGCGTAGCACGTGCAACGCGTAACGCGCCCGCGACCGCGCCGCCAGAGCTGACACCGCAGAAAATTCCTTCACGCACGGCCAGTTCACGCATGGTATTTTCGGCATCATTCTGATGAATATCCAGCACCTCATCCACCAGCGAGGCGTTAAAAATGCCCGGCATATATTCCGCAGGCCAGCGGCGAATTCCCGGAATACTACTGCCCTCTTCCGGCTGCAGGCCAACGATAGTGACCGCTTTTTCTTGCTCACGCAGAAAACGCGACACACCGGTAATGGTGCCTGTCGTTCCCATACTGGAGACAAAGTGGGTAATACGACCTGACGTCTGCTGCCAGATTTCCGGTCCGGTGGTGGTGTAATGCGCGTAGGGGTTATCCGGATTATTAAACTGATCCAGCAACTTACCTTCTCCACGCTGCGCCATTTCAAGAGCTAAATCGCGCGCGCCTTCCATCCCCTGCTCTTTGGTGACCAGAATCAGCTCGGCACCATAGGCGCGCATCGCCGCACGGCGCTCCTGACTCATGTTGTCTGGCATCAACAGCTTCATGCGGTAGCCCTTCAGCGCGGCGATCATTGCCAGCGCAATTCCGGTATTACCGCTGGTAGCCTCAATCAGCACGTCGCCTGGCTTAATTTCTCCGCGCTTTTCCGCTTCGACGATCATCGACAACGCGGCGCGGTCTTTCACCGAACCTGCGGGATTATTGCCTTCCAGCTTGACCCAAATTTCACTACCGTTATCCGGCGCCAGACGTTGTAATTTCACCAGAGGCGTATTGCCAATTGTTTTTTCTAATGTGTTCACGTTTTCAGCTCGTAAAAAAGCCCGGTAAGCGTAGCGCCACCGGGCGATAACTATGCAAATTAACCTATCAGGCTGATTGCGCCAGGGCAAGTTCCTCTTCACGCGTTTCAATACGCTGGTCGCCGTTATACAAACGTGCATTTTGCAGCCCGACAAACAGCCGTTCACCGCGGCTCGGGGAATCATCGCCTTGCATGATGACCGTCAGCGGTTCGTTGTACCACCCGAGGGGTTGTACAACTAATTGGGTGTAGTGCCCCTTCGGACTAGCTTCCAGCACCTGCACCGGCAGTGGCGAATCCAGGCTGGTACGGCGGCTCACATCCACTTCCCATGGACGCAGGAACAGATCGACCGGTCCCTGGTAGCCAGGTGTATAGCCCAACGGCCAGCGGTGTGCGCCCACATGGAACTGTCCGCCACGAATCGTCCCCTGCAGGCGGTTAACCTCGCCCATAAACTCCAGCACAAAACGGGTGGCCGGTTCGCGCCATACCTGATCCGGCGCATCGGCCTGTTCGATATGACCCTGACTCATCACCACCACGCGGTCTGCGACTTCCGTTGCTTCTTCCTGGTCGTGGGTAACAAACACGCTGGTAAATTTCAGCTCTTCATGCAACTGACGCAGCCAGCGGCGCAGCTCTTTGCGCACCTGCGCATCAAGCGCGCCAAACGGTTCGTCGAGCAGCAGGATCTGCGGCTCTACCGCCAGCGCACGCGCCAACGCCACGCGCTGTTTTTGCCCGCCGGAGAGCTGTGCCGGGAAACGGTCCGCCAGATGAGCCAGTTGAACCATTTCCAGCAGTTTGGTCACTTTTGCTTTGATGGCCGCCGCATTCGGGCGCTCATGCCGTGGCAGGACCGTCAGACCAAACGCGATATTGTCGAAAACGGTCATATGACGAAACAGCGCATAGTGCTGGAACACGAACCCCACCTTACGGTCGCGGGCGTGCAATCGGCTGACGTCGGTACCGTGAAAACGGATATGCCCGCTGGACTGATGCTCCAGCCCGGCAATAATGCGCAGCAGCGTGGTTTTGCCCGAGCCGGATGGCCCCAGCAGCGCGACCATCTGACCTGAAGGAATATCCAGCGAGATATCGTTCAGCACCTGGGTGCGACCAAAAGACTTCTTAATATTGGCAATCTCAATGCTCATGATTTTCCTCCTGCTGCGCGCGTTTTTCCTGGTTCTCCAGACGCCATTGCAACATGCTCTTCAAAAACAGGGTAATAATCGCCATCAGCGTTAATAGCGCCGCGGCGGTAAAGGAGCCGACCGTGTTGTAGTCCTGCTCCAGTAATTCAATCTGTAGCGGCAGCGATAGGGTTTCGCCGCGAATCGAGCCGGAAACCACCGACACTGCGCCGAATTCGCCTATCGCACGGGCGTTGGTCAATACCACACCGTACAGCAATGCCCAACGGATATTCGGCAGCGTAACGCGGCGGAACATCTGCCAGCCGGATGCACCCAGCAACACAGCCGCTTCATCTTCATTGCTGCCCTGGCTTAACATCACCGGCACCAGCTCACGCACCACAAACGGACAGGTCACGAACACTGTCACCAGCACCATCCCCGGCCAGGCAAACATAATTTGCAGATTATGCTCATCCAGCCACCCACCAAGCGGGCCGTTAGAGCCGTAAAACAGCAGATAGACCAGACCGGCGACCACCGGCGAGACAGCAAATGGAATATCCAGTAACGTTAGTAGTAGTTGGCGTCCTGGGAAGTTAAAACGGGTCACCAGCCAGGCCAGCAACACACCAAACACCAGGTTCACCGGCACCGCAATTAGCGCAATCAGCACCGTCAGCCAAATGGCATGCAGCATATCCGGGTCAGCCAGGTTCTGTAGTACCGGCATTAATCCCTTACTGAACGCCTGCACGAAGATATAAATCATCGGTACCAGCAAAATAAAGGTCGATACCAGCATGCCCGTGCCGATCAGAAACCATTTACCCCAGTTAATGCGGGGTGCGTCATAGCGTTTCAATTGAGTAATGTCTGCCATCAGTGACCTACCACGCGTCGACCGAAGCGACTTTGCAAGGTGTTAATTGAAAACAGCAGCAACAACGACGCCCCGAGGATCACAGAAGCAATCGCGCTGGCGGCCGGGTAGTCAAACTCCTGCAAGCGAACAAAAATCATCAGCGAGGTCACTTCCGTTTTCCATGCGATGTTTCCGGCGATAAAAATAACCGCGCCAAACTCACCAAGGCTGCGGGTAAACGACAGCGCAACGCCCGCCACCAGCGCAGGAGACAGCTCCGGCAGCACTACTTTACGGAAACTCTGCCAGCGCGTAGCACCGAGCGTTTCCGCCGCTTCTTCATATTCCGGGCCTAACTCTTCCAGTACCGGTTGCACGGTACGCACCACAAACGGAATGCTGGTAAAGGCCATCGCTACCGCGATACCGAGCCAGGTGTAGGTCACCTTGATATCCAGCTTCGCCAGCCACTCGCCGTAGAAGCCATTAACCGAAAACAGTGACGCCAGCGTCAGACCTGCCACCGCCGTAGGCAGTGCAAACGGCAGGTCCATCAGCGCATCCAACAGCGTACGGCCCGGAAAGCGATAGCGGGTTAAGATCCACGCCATCAGCAAACCGAACACGCCGTTAAAAATCGACGCCACAAACGCCGACAGCAGCGTCACTTTATAAGCCGCCACCACCTGCGGATTGGTAATCACATCCCAGTATTGCGCCCAGCTCATTTGCGCCAGTTGCATCACCAGCGCGCTCAGCGGCAGCAGCAATATCAGGCAGACAAACAGTAAGCTGGTGCCCAGGCTCAAAGTGAAGCCGGGCAGCACACGTCGGGAAGAAACAGCAAACATTTACTTACGCCCCGCCGCCAGCAGTTTGTCCAGCTCACCGCCGCTGACAAAGTGCGTTTTCATCACTTCAGGCCACGAGCCAAACTTATCTTCCACACGGAACAATTCGGTCTGCGGGAATTTATCTTTCAGCTTGTCCATTACCTGCGGGTTATTCACGCGGTAGTAGAAATCGGTAATGATGGTTTGCGCCTGCGGGCTGTACAGCCAGTTCAGGTAAGCTTTCGCCGCTTTTTCAGTACCGTTGGCCTGCACATTTTTATCTACCCAGGCCACCGGGAACTCCGCCAGAATGTTGACCTTCGGCACCACCACTTCGAAGCCCTGGTCTTCGTACTGTTTACGGATATTGTTCACTTCCGATTCAAAGGTAATCAGTACGTCGCCCAGACCGCGCTCCACGAAGGTGGTAGTTGCACCACGACCGCCGGTATCAAATACTTCCACGTTTTTCAGAAACTGGGTCATAAACTGTTCGGTTTTGGCTTTATCACCACCGTCAGCTTTATCTGCCGCGCCCCACGCAGCCAGATAGGTATAACGCGCGTTACCGGAAGTCTTCGGGTTCGGGAAAATCAGCTTCACGTCCGGGCGAACCAGATCGTTCCATTCGTGGATATTCTTCGGGTTGCCCTTACGCACCAAAAACGCCATGGTGGAATAGAATGGCGAACTGTTATTCGGCAGGCGGCTTTGCCAGTCGGCAGGGATCAGCTTGCCTTTGTCATGCAGGATCTGCACGTCGGTCACCTGGTTATAGGTCACGACGTCAGCTTTCAGCCCCTGCAAAATCGCCAACGCCTGTTTTGATGACCCGGCATGAGATTGTTTAATCGTCAGTTTGTCGCCGCCGTTATCCTTCGCCCATTGCTGTTCAAACGGCGGATTAAGGGCGGCAAACAGCTCGCGGGAAACATCGTATGAACTGTTCAGCAGTTCCGTTGCCTGCGCTTGCCCCACCAGCAACAGCATGGCTGCCAGCGTCAGTGTTCTTTTTTTCAGTAAGTTAACGGCCATTGCGCACCCTTATAAATTAAATGACTTTCTTATGGTCATCATATTTATAACCAGTGCTAAAGGAGTAACGGTTTTATATACCGTTTGATGATTTGAAAGTTGAAAAGAGAATAAGGGGTACCTCCTCCCCAGCACATGGGGAGGAGACCGGCATCAATCAGACGCCGACGCTAACGCTTTCAGGCAGGGTGCTGCCGCCATCAATCACGTTTTGCGTGCCAGTTAAATAACTGGACTCATCCGATGCCAGGAACGCCGCCAGTTCACCGACCTCAAGCGGGCAGGCCAGACGACGCATCGGGATCGCTTTCGCCATTTCGACTAAAACGGATTCAGGATCTTCCGGGTTAGACTGTCGCGCAATGCTTTCCGCCATCGGCGTACGAACGTAGCCAGGGCAAATGGCATTCACGCGAATGCCGGACTGCGCATATTCTACCGCCAGGGATTTGGTCAAACCGATGATCGCGGCTTTCGACAGCGCGTAGGCCGTTTCGCCCGGGTCAGCAACCATATCGCCGGTCACCGATGACATCATCACGATGCGCCCGTCTTTGCGCGCAATCATCTCCGGCAGAACGGCTTTCGTCACGTTCCAGACGCCTTTAATGTTGATATCAATGTGGAAATCGCGATCTTCATCGCTCATATCAAGGAAGTTGCCGAGGCGGCATACGCCGGCATTGTTCACCAGAATATCGATTTTGCCTTCAATCTGCTTCGCGCGCGTCACCGCTTCCTTGACCGACGCAAAATCTCTGACGTCAGCGTGAACGGCTGTGCAACGGTGCCCACGCCCAGCCAACTCATCCGCCAGTTTTTCAATCTCATCGGAGATATCCAGCAGGATTAAGTTCGCACCATGGCGGGCAAACGTTCTGGCGATACCCTCGCCAATACCCTGAGATGCGCCCGTAATCAATGCTGTTTTGCCCGTGAGTTTTCCCATTTCAATATTCTCCTTTTGAATATGAAGCCTTCGCTTCATTCACGCAGAAGATACAGCAATAACAAATTAGTGCTGAGGAATAGCTCACTAAATCAGGTTAATCTCAGGTAAAAAAAATCCCCGACGATGCGGGGATGTCTATTTCGTGGCCGATAACAGGATCAGCTCACCATTACAGCGCCATTAAACGGTCCAGCGACGGTGCAAAGTAATAGCCGCCGGTTACCGGTTTGGTGAAGCGCAGCATCGCATCACGCTTACCGTCAGTGTCACCAAACATGCTCAGCAATTGTTGTTCAATGTTGTACAGACGAGCGCAGTAGGCGCAGAAATAGAGACCATGCGTGCCGCTGGCAGTACCGTATGGCAGGCTCTGGCGCACAATTTTCAGCCCTTTACCGTCTTCTTTTAGGTCAACACGGCTCAGGTGAGAGGTGACCGGACGGTCATCACCGTCGATCTCTTCGTTGGCTTCCTTGGTACGACCAATCATCATTTCCTGGTCATGGATGCTCATGCGATTAAGCTGCTTCAGGTTATGTTCCCAACGCTGCACAAACACATAGCTGCCACCGGCATCCACACCATCTTTGATAACGGCAACTTCACGGCGCGTTTCTTCACCTGCCGGGTTTTCCGTACCGTCAACAAAGCCGCTGAGATCGCGCTCTTCGACCCAACGGAAACCGTGGATTTCTTCTTTAACTTCAATACAGTCGCCAAATGCTTCCATTGCCGCCTGCGCAACGGAGAAATTCACGTCATGACGCAAAGAGAGAATATGGATCAACACGTCATATTGGGTTGCTGGTGCCAGACCTTTACCGTAAGGGATAAAGTCTTTTAACTCTTCAGCACCGACGCCGCCGCTCAATGCACGCCAGGTGTTGTTGCCAAAAGCGACAACCGCGCCCAGATGCGCATCCGGGAACTTAGCTTCAAAGGTCGCCAGCTTATCGGCGAAGGTTTTGCTGGCCGCACGCAGGGCATCAACGTCGCCTTTAACATTGGCTTCAATCCAAATCGCCGCACGGCAATGTTCTGGCAAAATGCCACTCTGAACCTGAGACATTGTTCCTCCTGAAAAAAAGATGCCACGACATCGTGGCATTGATGGGTGCTATTCTACCTGTTTTTTTAACAAGCCGATTTGTTCAGACGCAAATTAACGCCGCCAGATAATTTTGCTTACTTTCCACGCTTTCAGCGTGTCGTCAGACGGCATTATATCCTCAGGTCCGCTCCATTCACCGGAAAAAATATAGCTAATATGTTGACTTCCCTCAGCTTTACACTCAACGCCCGCGCTGTCATCACCGGTTGCTTTTTGGCAATTACCATAAGCTTTAGTGTAAAGGTCGCTAAACGGTGTACCGATTTCGACACCCGCGGCTGACGAAATATCGTGATCTAATACATCAATACGACTGATGGTTCCCTGGCTGCCGTTGATGACTATCGCCAGCTTGTCGTCTTTCATAGCTTCATAGAAGCGCACCACATTACCGTTATCGGTCTTCATTCCGCTACGCAGGCGGTAATCACCGTCCAGCGCATCAGCAATGGCTTTTTCATCCAGCGGCGTAGCGCCCGTTAACGCTCCTACGCCCTGCTCTGTGACCTGCGTTGAAGAACCAAACCAGTTCCACGGATTGGCGGCAGACCAGTTCACCGAGGACAACGTTGAACACCCGGCCAGTAGCAGCGGCATCGCGCATAAAGTCAAACGCAGTGATTTCATTTCACTTCCTTCCTTATTTATCAACGTTGCTTGGAGTCCGGTTTCCCCAAAAAGTGCCGTTATTCTTTCTCAAGGGAAAAACAGGCGCGCAGACGTTGATTGGTTAACAGCCAGATCAGCGCGACAATATCCGCCACCAGCAGCGCCAGCCCGACGCCATTGAGAGGATCGCCTGCCAGCCACATCACCGGCTGCCAGCACAGCAGCACCAGTTGAGCGAGAATCAATAATCCGCGCAGCCAGCGCCAGAGCACCGGAAACGCAAAGCGTCGCCCACTGAGTAAAAACGCCAACACGGCGGGAACGCCGGGAAGCAACCCCAGCCAGAATGCGTCATGATCGGGATAAAACAGATTCAGCAAGGTGTTGCCCTGCTCACGGGAAGAACCGGCAATCACAAACAAAACCCAGGTGCGTGCCTGCAACAGCAGTACGCACCAGAAGAGAAAAGGCAGGCGCAGACGCCCATGACCGTCATAGTCGGCCGGATGAAACTCAGTACTCTTCATCTTCGATCAAACGCTTGCCCAGATTGAGTACATCCGCATGTTCATAGCCCAAACGTTCATACATGCCCTGTACGACGTCGTTATCGTCACGCACCATGATTTGAATCTTCGGACAACCGCGGGCAATGAGCTTTTTCTCCAGCCGGTTGAGCAGCGCATTGGCAATACCGCGTCCGCGAAACTCAGGATGCACGCCCAGGTAATAGGCGGAACCGCGATGCCCGTCGTATCCGCCCATCACCGTACCGACCACCTCGCCGTTCACTTCAGCGACGAGGAACAAGCTGACGTCATGATTGACTTTACGTTCGATGTCCATTTCAGGGTCGTTCCATGGACGCAGCAAATCACAACGCTCCCAGAGGGTGATCACCTCTTCGAAATCTTCCTGGCGAAAAACGCGTATTTCCATGGTATTGGGCACCTTTTCAGGACGTTAAAAAGCGATTATGGCGCGAACGGCTGATTTAGCCAATATCTGACGCGAAGCGGCGGAAAAAATGGCATAATACGGAATTGTCACGTATTGAAATGAAAAGTAAAACAATTCTTATCTCGATCCGTCGCAACGGACTACGCGATACGATATAACGTTTAGAACCTTTTTTTTACAACTCAGGCCGTATGAGCACTTTTAAACCACTAAAAACACTCACATCGCGCCGCCAGGTGCTGAAAGCCGGGCTGGCCGCCCTGACGCTGTCAGGCATGTCACAAGCCATCGCTAAAGAAGAAGCGCTAAAGACCAGCAATGGACACAGCAAACCGAAAGCGAAAAAATCCGGTGCTAAGCGCGTTGTTGTCCTTGATCCGGGGCACGGAGGGATTGATACCGGCGCAATTGGTCGCAACGGGTCGAAAGAAAAGCACGTGGTACTGGCGATTGCCAAAAACGTGCGCTCGATCCTACGTAACCAGGGGATTGATGCACGCCTGACCCGCTCCGGCGATACGTTTATTCCGCTCTACGATCGCGTCGAGATCGCCCACAAACATGGTGCCGATCTGTTCATGTCGATCCACGCCGACGGTTTTACCAATCCGAGCGCTGCGGGTGCTTCGGTCTTTGCCTTATCCAATCGCGGCGCCAGTAGCGCCATGGCGAAATATCTGTCCGATCGTGAAAACCGGGCCGATGAAGTCGCCGGAAAGAAGGCCACTGACAAAGATCATTTGTTGCAGCAGGTGCTGTTCGATCTGGTGCAAACTGACACCATAAAAAACAGCCTGACGTTAGGCTCGCATATTCTTAAGAAGATCAAGCCGGTACACCGTCTGCACAGTCGCAGCACGGAACAGGCCGCCTTCGTGGTGCTAAAATCACCTTCGATTCCGTCGGTCCTGGTCGAAACCTCGTTCATCACCAACCCGGAAGAAGAACGATTGCTGGGTACGGCGGCGTTTCGTCAGAAAATCGCCACCGCTATCGCCAATGGCATCATCAGCTATTTCCACTGGTTTGATAACCAGAAAGCACACTCGAAGAAACGTTAACCATGAAGCCCGATGCACAGCGCGTAAAACAGTTCCTGCTCAGCCTGCAGGATGAAATTTGTCAGCAGTTATCCACCGTAGACGGCAGCGAATTTGTTGAGGATAACTGGCAACGCGAAGCGGGCGGCGGCGGGCGCAGTCGGGTGTTGCGTAACGGCGGTATTTTCGAGCAAGCAGGCGTCAACTTCTCCCACGTCCACGGCGATGCAATGCCGGCCTCGGCTACCGCGCATCGCCCGGAGCTTGCCGGGCGCAGTTTTGAAGCCATGGGCGTCTCGTTGGTGGTGCACCCGCAGAATCCCTACATTCCAACCAGTCATGCCAACGTACGGTTTTTTATCGCGGAAAAACCGGGGGCCGATCCCGTGTGGTGGTTTGGCGGTGGCTTTGACTTAACGCCCTACTACGGCTTTGATGAGGATGCGGTTCACTGGCATCGCACGGCGCGGGACCTGTGCCAGCCGTTTGGCGATGACGTTTATCCACGTTACAAAAAGTGGTGCGATGACTACTTCTTCCTCAAGCACCGCAACGAGCAGCGCGGCATTGGCGGGCTGTTTTTCGATGATTTGAATACCCCTGATTTCGACCACTGCTTCGCTTTTATGCAGGCGGTAGGTCAAGGATACACCGAGGCGTATCTGCCCATCGTCGAACGCCGTAAAATGATGAGCTGGGGCGAGCGCGAACGTAATTTCCAGCTTTATCGTCGTGGGCGCTATGTGGAATTTAATCTGGTGTGGGATCGCGGCACGTTGTTCGGTTTGCAAACCGGCGGGCGCACGGAATCGATTCTGATGTCGATGCCGCCGCTGGTACGCTGGGAGTATGACTGGCAGCCAGAAGCGAACAGCCCGGAAGCTGCCCTTAGCGAGTTTATTCAGGTCCGCGACTGGGTGTAATTGCCTGATGGCGCTACGCTTATCAGGCCTGCAACAACGGCAAACCCGTAGGCCGGATAAGACGCGTTAGCGTCGCATCCGGCACAATAATCTCATCATGCCCACTGGCGCATACGCTGATGCAGCGTCAACGACGGTTTCTCCGCAAACAGCTGCTGGTAGTCGGTGGCAAACTGCCCTAAATGCCAGAATCCCCACTGCATGGCGGCGTCTTTCACCGTCGCACTCTGTGACCATGGGCTTATCAACTCACGGCGCACGGCGTTCAGGCGAATACGTTTCAACCAGGCATTCGGGCCAATACCGAGGATCGCGTGAAAGGCGTTTTGCAACGTCCGGCGGCTAACGTGCAGCTGATTGCATAAGTCGAGCACGGTCAGCGGCTCTGACATATTTTCCAGCACATATTCGCGCGCACGTGACAGCAAGCGACGATAGCTCTGATGGCTGATGCTCTCCGCAGTCATAATCGGCTGCGCTTCTTCCAGCATGGTGCCCATCGCCAGCAGCAGGTTATCCCCCAACACTTTACGCACCGCGGGTTGGTGAAGGTTTTCAGGATTCTCACTAAACGTCGCCAGCGCCTGCTGCACAAAGCCCCATAGCGCGGCTTTGTGTTGTTCTTTAACTTCCAGCGCCGACTGATTGCGCAGCATATGCAACACCCTTTCCGGGTTATGCAGGAAGTTGGCCTGACGAGCAATGGCCTCTTCCGAAATGACGACACCCAAAATGGTGTAATCATCTGGGGTACTCAGTTCAAACTCCGTCCCGCCTGGGCGGGTGGCAATTTCAGCGCTACCCAAACACTGGGTACCAATAAATCCCTGCTCGCCGCGCGTGGCCGGAATGCCAAACCAAAATGAGTTTGGCCAGACAAGGCACGACTGACGCAGCGCCAGTCCGGTGTATTCACGGAACACCTGAATATCATCGAGCAGGATTTCCGTGAACTCGCCATGAAATTTTCCCGGATGCAGCTGGTCGTAGATCTGCTGCCAGGCGGTAATCGTCAGCGCGTGCTCATACACATCCGTTGTTCGCCGTTGGTGAACGTTGTCCACTTCCACTTTCGGCGTCAGTTTAACGTCTTCGGGTAATACTTCATGATAAAGATGGTGCAAGTTTGCAGAACGGTTCTTTTTCATGATCTTTTAAGCCGGAAGCTTCAACGAAGCCCCCGGCCCTCCGACAGGTTAATTTTTTAAGCGGTAGCGACTACTGCGTTTACGCAACGCTCCATCAGAAAAGAGCTGTTCCAGCGCATTTCTGGCTTCATCAAGTGACCAGCCAAAGTGGGCCGCCACTTCCCCTGCCGTCATTCCTTGACGGACCGATGCTAACAGCGTCAGAAGTTGGGCAGAGGATTCAGACGTCACTGGGGCGTCCTGTGTCTTCTCTGGTTTCACTTCTGTTTTCGCTTCTGGCTTCTGTTCAGGTTTCTTCGGCTGGCGTTTAAAACCGCCGATCAGCCACTGGGTGTCATCGTCCGGCCGGCCTATTTCCTTACGGCTGATAACACGGCCCGTACGCGCTGCGGCTGCACTGCCTGCATCCAGCGCTGCGCGGCATGCCGCCAGATCGCCTTCCACCACCAGCGTCAGCCGACCAGGATCGAGCACTTCGTGGCTAAGCAGACGCACGTTCGCGGCTTTCAGCATGGCATCGGCCGCGTCCACGGCAGCCACCATGCCATCCACTTCCAGTAATCCCAGTGCATTGATCATCACTACCTCTCTTACGCGCGCTGGATTGGATTACGGGCAATATCCAGAACGGCATCGGCAAAGGCGTTACATGCGGCTTTACAAGCGGCCTGGCTACCGGTCAAAAACGCGGCTGAATAGTTAGTTTCTGACGGCGGTGGTACATAGGTCACCAGTTGTACATCGGCAGATTTCAGCGCGGCATCAATACCAAATGTCGCTTCCAGCGGCGGTGCTACCAGATACGCCATCGGATCGCCCAGTCGGCATCCCGCGGTTGCGGAGAGATACGAACCGGTACGCGAAACCACATGCGCCAGGAAGGCGGTATCTTCTGCGTCATTCGCCCACTGGAATGCCGCCCCGCTTTCAATATTGGCCACCATCGCGTCCAGACCCGCGCGAACTTCGGCCGGGTTTGGTCCACCGAGCATAATCAGTACTTCGCCCGAGGTTGGAGAGGGACTATGCGCCGCACCGGCATACAGCGAGCGGCCATAAACCACTTCGACCATTGCCTGTTTTGTCGCTTCGTCTGCGGCAATATACGCCACGTCATCAGAATCTGCTGTGATGAGTCCGAGGCTACGGATATGTGGCGGTAATTTAAGTTCGCGGGCAAAACCGTCATTTACCGAGGCAATCACACGCATTGCGGTGACTGAAGGTCTAATTAAATCTAATGCTGGCATGATGCCTCCTTAACGGGTCATATTGATGCCGGATGCTTTTTGCTCCAGCATGCGCTTGGCCAAATCCACAATCACCGCCGCCGCTTCAACCGGTGGCGTACCGCCCTGGTGAATGTTCGAGATACAGGTACGATCAGCCTCAACGGTGGTCGCCACACGCGGCGAATAGACGGCATAGCAAGAAAGACTTTCCGACTGGCCGAGGCCCGGACGTTCACCAACCAGCAGGATCACCGCTTTTGCACCCAGCAGTTCGCCGATCTGATCTTCGATTTTCACGCGCCCATAGCGAACAAAGAACGGCGTCCCGACCTTCAATCCGGCCTGTTTTAAGCCCGACAACAGCGGCGGCAGGATCTCTTCATAGTTAGCGGTAATCGCGTCGGTAGACAGGCCATCAGAAATAATCACCTGCACATCCGGATTCATTACACACTGTGATTTCAGTGCTTCAATGGCTTCCGCACTCAGACGACGCCCCATATCCGGACGCGTCAGATACAGGTTTTTGTCGCTGATTTCCGAGCGCACTTCCAGCAGCCCCTGGGCTTTTACCCACTCTTCCGGCACTTCTTTCAATACCGTATCTTTCGAACGCGAGTGGTCAGCCAGGAAACGCAGCAGCGCCTGGGTACGCGGACGAGGACCGGCACGACCAGTACATACACGCGCAGCGGTGCTACGGCGAAGTTCAGTCAACACCTCTGCACGGTGCGGATTCTCAACGCCAATCCATGCTTTGGCTTCGGCTGAGCCTAAGTCCATCGCGCAGCTTTCACCGGTCGGCGCGGCGCACTGCGTGGTGCTGCATTTTGCTGGTGCTGACGGTTCTTGAGCCTGCGGTTGAGACTCACCCATTGACGCCATTACGCTGCGTACAATTTCTTCAATCTGTTTTTGATCCATCGTGTGTCATCCCCGCGTCATCAGAAGAACAGTGACGGATCGCCCGCCCGTTTGGTCAGGCGACCGTTTGCCATAATGCCCATGGTTTCCAGCCAGCGTTCAAACTCCGGCGACGGACGCAGGTTCAGCAGCTGACGCACGGTCGCGGTGTCATGGAAGGCGGTGGTCTGATAGTTGAGCATGATGTCGTCACCGAGCGGCATGCCCATGATGTAGTTGCAGCCAGCGGTGGCGAGCAGAATCATCAGGTTTTCGTTAAGGTTCTGGTCAGCATCAGCATGGTTGGTGTAGCAGCAGTCGCAGCCCATCGAGATGCCGCTCAGCTTGCCCATAAAGTGATCTTCCAGACCCGCGCGAATAATCTGACGGTCGTTGTAGAGATACTCTGGCCCGATAAAGCCCACCACGGTGTTCACCAGGAACGGATCGTAGTGACGTGCCAGCCCGTAGTTACGCGCTTCCATCGTCACCTGATCGGCACCGAAGTTCGCGCCCGCGGAAAGCGCAGACCCTTGCCCGGTTTCGAAGTACAGGCAGTTTTCCCCGGCGATACGGTTGAACTCAGCGCCCACTGCGCGCGCTTCATCCAGCATTGCCAGCTCAACGCCAAACTCTTTTAAGCCTTTTTCGCTACCGCAGATACTCTGGAAAATCAACCCGCCCGGCGCACCGCGACGAATCGCTTCGATCTGGGTAGTCACGTGTGCCAGTACGCAGCCCTGGGTCGGGATGTTGAATTTGTCGATAACGCCGTACACGGTATCCAGTACGCGGCTTAAGTTTTCCACGTCATCCGTTACCGGGTTTACACCAATCACCGCATCACCCGCCCCGAAGGACAGCCCTTCGTAGATTTGTGCGGCAATACTCTGCACGTCATCACGGGTGTCGTTCGGCTGTAAACGGCAGCTGAAGGTGCCCGGTAGACCGATGGTGGTATTGGCCTTTTTGATCACCGGCATTTTCTTACCGCCGTAGATCAGGTCCGCGTTAGAGCAGATTTTTGCTACCGCAGCGACCACTTCCGACGTTAACCCTTTGCGCGTAAACGCAATGTCATCAACAGAGGTTTCATCGCTCAGCACGTACTCGCGCAGCTCGCTGATACTCCAGTTTTTGATACGGTTATAGGCCGTCTCGTTGACGTCATCCTGAATCAGACGAGTAACACAGTCCTCTTCATAGGAAATCACCGGGTTATTGCGGATATCCGCCACCGTCATTTCCGACAGTACCTGCTTGGCCGCCACGCGCTCCTGCGAACTGGTTGCGGCCACTCCTGCCAGCACATCCCCCGAACGCAGTTCGTTGGCTTTTGCCAGCACCTCTTTAACATCCTTAAACTGATAAACATTGCCGAACAATGTGGTCTTTAGTTTCATAAGTCGTTCCCTCAGGAAGGAAATGCGAGTGATTTCACCGTCACCGGCACAACCGATCCGCCAAAAAGAGGCGTACCAATGTCGATATAGTCCCCCGCCCGGACAACCACCTCATCGATGACTGCCAGCGGGTGTTGCTGTAACTGTGGGCGTAACAGCATGCCCAGGGCCTTACCAAAATCCTGCTCGGCTACCACCAGCAGGGGATGCGGATTCGGATAGCGCGCGACAAAGGCCAGCAGCGCATCAATCACCGTTAACAGCGCGGCGTAGCGCACTGGCAGCGAACCGGGCAACGCCAGCACGTAGGCGTCTGTTTGCGGGTCCAGATCGAGCTGCATTAGCGCCTGTTGCCAGGCGGCCACCAAATCAGCCTCATCAACCGGAATCGCCACCGGCAGA
This sequence comes from Citrobacter sp. B72, assembly GCF_016894305.1. NCBI lineage: Bacteria > Pseudomonadati > Pseudomonadota > Gammaproteobacteria > Enterobacterales > Enterobacteriaceae > Citrobacter > Citrobacter sp. B72. Next base: position 1,481,869 of record NZ_CP069801.1, on the reverse strand, counting down.
TTGCGCAGCGGAAGCGCCACACCTTCCAGCCAGATGGTGCTGCCCGAAAGCGACAGCGTATGCGCACCGGCGCCAATCACCGTGGCGCGCACGGTTTGCGCCGGGAACTGCACGTTCATCTCACGCAGGCGCGGATGTTCATGCAGCGCCGTTGCTAACAGCGGGCCAATGTCGGAAAAACAGAACGGATCGGCTGGTTGGTTGCGGTAGCACTCGCCCACCCCGCCGGACAACGTAATCACTTCCGGTTTCACGCCCGCCGGTAACAGGCCGGTTTGCATCAGCGCCTGCGCCAGAGGTGATAACGTACCGTCAATCACCTCCACAATCAGCGCCGCCATCCGTCGGGCTACCTGAACAAGCTGCGCCGCATTGAGGGTTCGGGCGTCGGTGCCCGGACCAAATACGTCATCAACAATCATCTGCCCCGGCTGATGCGCATGTACTACTCGTCCCTGGCCGTTCGTTTCCAGCAGTCGCCCGCCGACGTTGAGGCAAGCCGAACCGCTGACCTTTCCAGCATCAAACAGAACGTAGTTCGACGTACCGCCACCGATATCGATGTTCAGTACGCGGCACAACTTCTGCTCGGACAGGGTTTGTGCCCCCGCACCGTGACCGGCAATCACCGATTCCAGATGCGGACCGGCGCTGGCCACAACAAAATCCCCCAGCGACTGAGAGAGCGTCATCACCGCCGGACGCGCATTACGGGTTTTGGCACTTTCTCCGGTGATGATGATCGCGCCGGAATCGACAGTCTCAGGCGCAATACCCGCCGCCTGATACTGGGCGAGGATCAGTGCCTTAAGTTCGGCCTCTTTCAACCCGCCCTGCTTATCAACGGGGGTAAAGAACACCGGGCTTTGCCAGCTAATTTCGCGTTTGATGAATTCGTAGCGCGGCACCTGCGACACTGCCGCACGGTTGACTAACTCAAGGCGCGAGAAAATCACCTGAGTGGTAGTGGTGCCGATATCGATACCGACGCTCAGTAGCTGGCGAGTATTCACGATTGCGCCTCCGGATTGGTTTCTACTTCTGCTGGCACATCTTCATCTTTCGGTACCAACAGCATAGCCACACCAATCGCCGTCACGCCGCCAATCAACTTGCCGACAATCATCGGGAAGATCATCGCGTTCATGTTGGCAGCGGCGAAGCCTAAGTGGTCACCCAGTGCAAAGGCCGCGGAGACCGCAAAGGCGCAGTTGATCACTTTGCCGCGGGTATCCATATTCTTCATCATGCCGAACATTGGGATGTTGTTCGCCAGCGTCGCAACCATACCGGCAGCCGCAATATTATTGATTTTTAACAGGTTACCGACGCTCATCAGCGGTTTTTCAAACCAGCGGGTCAGCAGCAGTACCATTGGGTACGCACCGAGCAGTACGCAGGAAATAGAACCGATAACTTCGATGGCGCGCATCACTTCACCCGGCTTGTCGCCCGGAGCCATGAAGATAGGATCAAGACCTGGGATCAGCTCCCAGCCGAGCAGGAATTTGACCACTGCTGCTGCCAGGCCGATGGTGATCAGCGCTACCAGGAATTTCGCGAAGATCTGGAAGCCGTTGATCATTTTTTCCGGGATGAATTTCAGTCCCAGCGCCACCAGCACAGCCACGATCAGCACCGGGATCATATTCATCAGGATCAGCGCGAAGGTGAATTCCACCGGCTGTCCGTTGATTTCGACGCCGGAGTACATCGCAATCAAACCGCCCGCAATACAACCAATCGGAATGGTGACAATACCCGCCAGCACGCCCAGCGTCAGATAACGACGGTCAGACGGTTCAATAATCCCCAGCGCAACCGGAATGGAGAAGACCAGCGTCGGCCCCATCATCGCCCCGAGGATCAGGCCAGAGTACAGCCACGCCGCAACGTCGCCGCCCGCCAGCTCTTTCGCCAGGAAGAAGCCGCCCATATCGCACGCCAGCAGCGTTCCGGCAAACATCGACGGGTTCGCGCCCAGCATTTCATAAAGCGGAATAATCACCGGCCCGAGCACATGCGCCAGAACCGGTGCCAGCGCGGTCATACCGACCATCGCCAGACCCAGCGCGCCCATCGCCATAAAACCTTCTTCAAACTGGCCGCCCGATCCCTCAATACTCTTACCGAACTTACCGAGGAAGCGTGCCGAACCGCCGAACTGCGACAGGATCCTGTCCACGGCGGCAATCAGCATAAAGAACATCATGATGTACATGATGATTTCGTTAATTCCCATAGCCCCTACTCCCTGTCATTTGTGATTTGTAGGCCGGATAAGACGTTTACGTCGCCTCCGGCATTAACGCCGTGTTATTGCCGGATGGCGGTGCGAGCACCTTATCCGGCCTACAGGCATTACCCGGCTGCCGCGTACAGGTCGATGATCTGTGCCTGCGTGGCGGTGCGTGGGTTACTGCGAATACAAATATCCTCCAGCGCGGCGTGAGCCCATGCGCTGTACTGCTCGGGCTTTGCCCCAACGTCAGAGAGTCGTTTGGTCTGGCCCACTTCGCTAATCAACTCGCTGACCGCGTTGATAGCATCACGATCGTCCGATTTCTTGTTGGTTAACGCGCGTCCGATATGGCTAAAGCGCTCACGACACACCATGCGGTTGAACCCCATTACCGTGGGAAGCAGCATGGCGTTAGCCTGTCCGTGTGGAATGTGCAACGTCGCCCCCGGCTGGTGCGCCATCGCATGGCACAGGCCAAGCCCAGCGCTGGAAAACGCCATCCCGGCCATACAGGAAGCCAGCAGCATGCTTTCGCGCGCCGCCAGATCCTGACCGTAGCCGACGGCCTTCGGCAGCGATTTACCGATCATCGCTATCGCACCAATCGCCAGGCTGTCGGTAAACGGCGTCGCGTTCAGTGCGCTATACGCTTCAACGGCGTGCGTCAGTGCATCAATCCCGGTCATCGCCGTTACGTGCGCAGGCACGCCTTCCGTCAATGCGGCGTCAAGGATCGCCACATCCGGCATCAGGGTTGCGTGGGCCAGCACTTTTTTGAGTCCGGTCGCGGCGTCGATAATCACCGTGACGTTCGTGGTTTCTGAGCCCGTTCCGGCGGTAGTCGGTACGGCAATCAGCGGCAGACGCGGGCGTAACACGCTACGCTCGTCCATGTCAGCCAGCGTCTGGGTAGGATTGGTCACCAGCAACGCCACTGCCTTGGCGGCATCCAGCACGGAACCGCCGCCGAAAGCCACGACACCGTCGCACTTTGATTCACGCAGTTGCGCGACTGCCGCGCAGACGTCCGTAATGCACGGTTCACCTACCGGACATGGCCACAGCGTCATTGCCACACCTTTCATCGCCAGGCTGCGCTCCAGTGCCGCGGTCATCCCAGCCTGATGCAGAAAGCTGTCAACCATGACGAACATATGCGTCAGTCCGCGCGTTTGTGCTTCCTGTCCGCAGGTACTGAGCGCTCCCAGTCCACATAACGTAACCGGGGGAACGCTAAACGTTTTTACGCGTTGCAGATTCAGGGTATCGAATGCCTGAAAGAGCGCGGTCTGCAATTCAGCTTGCATAGATTCCTTCCGCTTTTTCTTTTCCGCTGTTTGCAATCGCCAGCGGAGTCATAAACAGGCTGTGCTGGGGTAAATGCACCTGCAGTTCCGGGAAACGCTTACGGAACAGTTCATCAACGCCTGGCTGCATACAGGAGCCACCCGCCAGCCACAAATCAGCGACACCCTGTCCGGCAATATGGTGCGCCACGATTTCCGCCATCTTTTCGTAGACAGGCTTCACCACCGGCCAGATTTCTTTGCCATTGCTGCGCTTGTACTGCTCGGCTTCTTCCAACTGGATACGACGGTTCCCGGCCAGCGTCAGAGAGATATGGTGCCCGCCGGTCGCTTCATCAGCGGAGTAAGTCACTTTGCCCTGTTTAACAATCGCAATCCCGGTAGTGCCACCACCAATATCCACCACGCCGGCGTTATCAAGCTGCAACAGATCCGCCACCGCGGTTGGTTCGTCGAGGACATGGCTCACTTCAAGCCCGGCAGACTCCAGCACGTTAATAGAGATGCGTGGGTCAGTTCCCGGTGGAAACGAGGTTGCCGCATGGGTAAAACGGCAACCCAGTTGTTGTTCGAGCGTATCGAGATGGCGACGAACGATGGTCACCGCACCAAAGAAATCCCAGACGATGCCATCGCGCACGACATCGGCCCAGTCCAGGCAAACCGCGACCGGCTGTCCGTCACTGTCCACAACCATCGACACCACATCACACGTTCCCAAATCAATGCCCAACCACAGCGGTGAATCGCTCTTTACAGGCGTCTGGTTACATAGCGTTGCCGCTTTTAGCAGTCTGGGTGTCAACCAACGTTGTTCGTCGTGCGCCATCTCATTTACTCCTTATACAATTCTGAAGGCGTCTACCAACACACAGCGACGCAGACGCACAAACGTACGCGCACTGGTCACCCCTTCCCCGGTTGGTGTGGTAATGGTCATCGTGGTCCAGCCTTCACCGCCCAGTCCAAGACCGGCAATACACGGCCCGTTCTTAACGAAGATGCTGGTATCAATAGCGTTTGCCATACGGTTCATATTTTCGATATTGCGTGAGTGCATCGCCGCCGTATGGTGGCAGCCGCCTTCCAGCTTGACCGCCAGTTCAATGGCTTCATCGACGTTAGCAACCCGCACGACCGGCAACACCGGCATCATCAGTTCGGTAACGGCAAACGGATGCGTCGCGGAGGTTTCGACGAATAACAGACGGGTTTGCTCCGGTACGTTCAGACCAATCGCCGCAGCGATTTTTCCGGCATCGCGCCCGACCCAGTCACGACTGACTGTGCCTTTACCGCGCTCATCGATATTTTTCAGCAGCACCAGCTGCAGCTGTTCGGCCTGAGCCGCGGTCAGTTTCACCGCATGCTGGCTTTCCATCAGACGCATCAGTTCATCAGCGACGCTATCGACCACGATCAGCACTTTTTCGTCGGCGCAGATGATGTTGTTATCAAACGATGCACCTTTGACTATCGACTGCGCCGCGCGTGCCAGGTCAGCCGTTTCATCAACCACCACTGGTGGATTACCCGCACCAGCGGCAATCAGACGTTTGTTGGTGTGCTTACGCGCGGCATCCACTACGGCTTCGCCACCGGTGACGACCAGCAGGCCGATACCTGGGTACTTGAACAGACGCTGCGCAGTCTCGATATCCGGGTTGGCAACCGTCACCAACAGGTTTGCCGGACCACCTGCAGCAACCACCGCCTGGTTAAGCAGAGTGATAGCGCGCTGAGAGACTTTTTTCGCCGCCGGATGCGGTGCGAAGACCACGCTGTTACCAGCGGCAATCAGGCTGATGGCGTTGTTAATGACGGTCGCGGCCGGGTTGGTGGATGGGGTTACCGAGGCCACCACGCCCCACGGTGCGTTTTCAATCAGCGTCAGACCGTTATCGCCGGTCAGAACCTGTGGAGACAGGCATTCCACACCCGGCGTGCCGCGCGCCTGCGCCACGTTTTTGGCAAATTTATCTTCGACGCGTCCCATGCCGGTTTCAGTGACGGCAAGTTCCGCTAATTCTCTGGCGTGCTTTTCGCCCGCCTCACGTAGAGCCGTGATAGCCAGTTGGCGCATGGCGACGCTTTTCAACCCCTGCTGGGCCAGTTTTGCTGCCGCCACTGCGTCATCCAGGGAGGCAAAAACGCCCATTTCTTGAACGGCACTGACGGGTTGGCTGCTGTCTTTCATTTTCAGCAGTACCGCTTTCACGACCTGTTCAATATCCTGTTGATTCATGATTTTCTGCCTTATTTATGGAAGATCACCTGACCACCTGCCACCACTTCATCGACAATGCCAATCACGCACAGATCGACAGGCGATGATTCATTCCGGTGCGCCTGACGGGCGGAGCTTCCGCTGACCAGCAGCACCCACTCTCCGGTTCCCGCCCCGATGCTGTCGATAGCAACAGCACATTGCCCGTCGGGATTTCCCTGGGCGTCAATCATTTCCACCATCAGCAACTTGTCGTGCGCGAGCCCCTGATGGCGTACGGTACAAACAATTTGTCCTGTAACGATTGCCAGTTTCATACGCGCCTCCGTGGCATATTTCAGGTAAAACCTCCCCCTACCCTCCGCAGAAGGTAATGTGAAAAGGAGAGAGGGTGACGCCAGCAATGAAGTCTGTGGCGTCACATGGACGACTTACATGTCGTTGCTGTCGCCTTTAAAGCTGATCGGGAACACTTCTTCCAGATCGCCGTGCGGACGTGGGATCACGTGTACTGAAACCAGCTCGCCAATACGCTGTGCTGCCGCAGCACCTGCGTCCGTTGCAGCTTTACATGCCGCTACATCGCCACGGACCATGGCAGTGACCAGACCGCCACCGATCTGCTTCACGCCAACCAGTTTCACGCGTGCCGCTTTAACCATTGCGTCAGAAGCCTCAATCAGTGCAACCAGGCCCCGGGTTTCAATCATTCCTAATGCTTCCATTATGCTTTCCTCTTAAGTCAAAGGGGTCCAGAACGGGACCTTATACAACCAGTGTGTGCGAGGCGTTTTCACGACTCACGTCAGTCTGGCGAGGCACTGCTGCCACCAACGCCAGTTCGATAATTTCCTGTACGCTACAGCCACGAGAGAGATCATGAAGCGGTGCGGCAAGCCCTTGAATCAACGGACCTACTGCGCGATATCCTCCCAGACGCTGAGCTATTTTGTAGCCAATATTGCCTGCCTCCAGCGATGGGAAGACCATCACATTGGCATTGCCCTTTAACGGACTGGCGGGCGCTTTTTGCGCGGCGACATCCGGAACAAAGGCGGCATCAAATTGCAGTTCTCCGTCCACGGTAAGCTGCGGGGCACGCTCACGAACGATCTCGGTCGCCTGCTGCACGTTAGCGACGTTAGGATGGCGAGCACTGCCATTACTTGAAAACGACAGCATAGCCACGCGCGGCTCTTCACCTGTGATCGCCTGCCATGTCTGCGCGCTGGCAATCGCAATATCCGCAAGCTGTGCGGCGGTGGGCTGCGGCACGACGCTGCAATCGGCAAAACCTAATGACGGACCAAGGTACTGCGGCAGCATCAGGAAAATTGACGACAGCGTTTTACAGCCAGGCTGTAGCCCGATAATGCGTAATCCGGCACGCAGCACGTTCGCTGTTGATGAGAGATTGCCCGCAATACAGACGTCAGCTTTACCCGCGCTAACCATTGCAGCGGCGAACATCAGCGGATCGTTGAGTTTTTCCAGCGCATCCGCAGGCGTTTTATCTCCCGCGCGGGCCAGCCAGCGCAGCGCAAACTCTTCGCGCATTGGCTGATTGCTTTGCGGATCGATAACCTGAATACCATCCATTGCCACCCGGTGACTGAGGGCAAACTGGCGCAGCGCAAACGGACTGGCAACGAGAATGGGATGTGCCAGACCGTGCTGGTGCAGGTAATTCGCCGCCTTCAACACCCGGACATCCAGCGCATCCGGGAACACCACCCGTGCCGGTGAACGTTGGGCGAGTTGACGAGCACGTTCAATGATCATTGCTTCTCCCCCAGTCGCTGTTGAATTTGGTTAACCGTCAGCGGATGCTTCGCAACGCTCAGAATCATCATCACGTAGACCGTACTGGAAAGGCGGTTGAGCGCCTGCATAATGTCCGGTCGCATAACCTCAAAACTGCGAGTGATGAACACCTGGGCCGCCACCGTCTCCGTTTCACGGACTTTGGTACGCAGCAGATTAAGCAGCGCGCAATCACGTCCGTGGCTGGCTTCAGGCACCAGATGGTCGTGGTCCAGATAGCGCAGCGGTTGATGCGAAAGACGGTGTAAATCTTCGTCACTTAAACCCACGACAGCTTGTGCTGCCAGCGGCTCATCCATGGCGTCAGCGCGCATAATATTGCCCAGGCGCGAGCGGATATCCGCCAGCCACGGCTGCCACGGTTCTGCCATCTCAATCTGCAACCACACAGCCAGGGCGATGGTGCTGTCGAGCGCGGCGCGAAATCCCAGGCGCGGATCGCTTTTGGCGACCATCTTGTCCGCCGTCAGATGCGTCAGGGTGTCCGGTTTCTTCGCCACCGGTTGATGGCACAGTTCGCAGCTGGCCTGTGGATGCGTATCGCTGCTGGTTAACCCATGCACCGGCTGCGGCTGCTGTTCTTCGTCATCAATAAACAGGCTGCCCTGCTCGTCGATAAACTTAATACGCAGATGTCGGCTTTCCAGTAATTCCCGGGCAGACGGCGTCAGGCGAGCGTCAGCGGGGAGATGAATTTCAGCCCCTTCGCTGAGCGTATGATTCGCTCTGAGCCATGCTTCGGTAATGAAATCCTTCATACATCCGCCTTAGCAGGACTGCCAGTTCGCAGGCCAGGCCACATACAGAAACTTCACCGTTGATGGCGTACCAAATTCGATGCTGGAGCCTTTCGGGATAAACATGACGTCCCCGGCTTTTGCAATCATGGTTTCGCCTTTGTGGCGAACGTGCAGCTCGCCTTCCAGAATCATGTCGATTTCGTCGTAGTTCAGCGTCCATGGGAAAAAGGCGTTATCCCACTGCATAAACCCGGCGGCCATGCTGCTACCGTCCTGGTCGGTCACCAGATCGGTTAAGCCCACGCAGTGCGGCTGCGCGCCGTCAAAACGACCAAACTTCACGCTGCTGCCGTCGATGACTTTGACGCCGCCTTTGCCGGTTACCGAGTTAAAGCTCGGCTGCATTCCGCCCTGCTCCTGCGACTGCTTCTCCTTCATAACTTTGTCCATCAGCTGGGCGACCAGGCTTTCGGTAAACTGCCCTTCCGGTAACTGCGCAATGATGGTTTCGCGAATGCGCTGGCTTTCCGTTTTGCCATCATCAACCGCCGCCGGTACAGCAGCAGTTGGCGCGGATTCATCGCATTCACTGATGGTAACACCCAGCAGCTCCGCAACTTCGCGCGCCTCCGGGGTGATGATGCTGGCGCGCAGAACAACCGATATTTCCTGTTCGCCGCGTGCGTGGGCCGCACGAATATCGTTAGCTGTGATGAGTTTTTTCACCTGCCCTTTCCTCCTTTTGGCTGAGCTCAGTCAGATAATCCACCAGGTGCTGCACGCTGCGCGGGTCATGGCTATTGAGCTCAAAAATCGGCTCCTGAAACCCCATCCCGCGAAGTAGTTGTCGCGTTGCGGCGACGTCGGCATCCGGCATGTCCGTTTTACTGATAACGGCGATTTGTCGTTTACTGGCGCCGATATCCAACAGCCCGGCAGGTAAGCGACTTTCTTTATCATTTGCCGCGTGTATATAAATCAACGTATCGACATCCTGCAGCGTGGTAATTAAGGCGTGATACCAACGCGGATGGCTAAAATATTCCCCTGGCGTATCGATATCGCCATTTTCATTAAACTCCACGGCCTGTGTTTTTCTGGCGAGGGAATAATTCCCCTGTAGCGCATTAAAGAGCGTTGTTTTCCCCGCCCCCACCGTACCGACAAATGCAATACGTTTCATCGCCGCCTCTGATTAACTTTTTGTCAGGTTGCACAAAGTGAAATTTAATAATCGACCCAGACCGCTTACCGTCTGTAATAACGCTTCTTCTACTGCGCCTACCGAACCGTAGATCACCAGTGCGCCGCTGAATCTATCGAGAAAACCGATATGTACATCCGCCGCCTTCATGGCTAAGTCACCGGCAATCATCGCGGTTTCGCCTGGCGTCAGCGTCATGATGCCGATAGCGCCCGCTTCGGGAACGCCGATCTTTTTCGCTAATTCCTCGCCGGGGTGCGCAATGAGATGCGCCAGCGTGACCTGTTTCCCCGGCACAAATTCCTGAATAATGCGTTCTTTTTCCATTGCTCACCGCCTCCGCTAAAACTGCCCTCATCGTGGCAATTTTTTGTCAGAGTAAATAACAAAATTCGGCAACCAGGTTTAAAAGGTGAAGTAGATCACTAAGAAAGGGAAAATAAAAAGGCGCGGGAGAAACCCGCGCCGGAAATAAATTAAAGTGAAATTACAGCGGCTGCGTTTGGGCTTCTACAACCGCCAGCGCCACCATATTAACGATACGACGAACAGAGGCGATCGGCGTTAATACGTGAACCGGTTTCGCAACCCCCATCAGCACTGGGCCAACCGTAACGCCTTCAGAACTGGAAACGCGTAGTAAGTTGTAACTAATACGGGCCGCTTCCATATTTGGCATCACCAGAATATTCGCTGAGCCTTTCAACGGACTGTCCGGCATGCGGTCATTACGGATGCTTTCCACCAGCGCGGCGTCGCCGTGCATTTCGCCGTCAATCATCAACTCTGGCGCGCGCGCCTTAATCAGCTCCAGCGCTTCGCGCATTTTGCTGGCCGACGGGCAGTCAGAGGAACCAAAGTTGGAGTGCGACAGCAACGCCACCTTCGGTTCGATACCAAAGCGACGCACGGTCTCTGCCGCCATCACGGCGATTTCCGCCAGTTGCTCAGGCGTAGGATCGTCGTTGACGTAGGTATCGGCGATAAAGGTGTTACCGCTTGGCAGCAGCAAGGCGTTCATCGCCCCGGCAGTATGCACGCCGTCGCGATGACCAAATACCTCTTTTACCACACTGAAGTGCTCATGATAGTCGCCAATCGTACCGCAGATCATCGCATCCGCTTCGCCGCGCTGTACCATGATTGCGCCGATCACCGTAGTGTTGGCAATCACCGCACGCTGCGCCTGCTCCTGGGTAATCCCACGACGCTTCATAATCTGGTAGTACTCGCTCCAGTACTCTTTAAAGCGCGGATCGGACTCATTGTTGACGATTTCAAAATCGACGCCCGCTTTGATCTGCAGACCCAGTTTCTGGATACGCATTTCAATAACGCTTGGACGACCGATCAGGATCGGTTTTGCCAGCCCTAACGTGATCAGCTCCTGGGTAGCGTGCAGTACGCGCGCTTCTTCCCCTTCGGTCAGCACCACGCGCTTCGGCGCTTTGCGTGCCAGGGAGAAAATCGGCTTCATGAACAGGTTGGTTTTGTAGACGAATTCAGTCAGCTTGTCGATGTAAGCGTCAAAGTCGGCAATCGGACGCGTTGCCACGCCGGAGTCCATCGCCGCTTTCGCCACCGCGGGGGCGATTTTGACGATCAGACGCGGGTCGAACGGTTTCGGAATGATGTATTCCGGGCCGAAGCTCAGGTCCTGATCGCCATAAGCAGATGCCACCACTTCACTCTGCTCAGCATGCGCCAGCTCAGCAATCGCGTGCACCGCCGCCAGTTTCATCTCTTCGTTGATGGCCGTCGCACCAACGTCCAGCGCACCGCGGAAGATGAACGGGAAGCACAGGACGTTGTTAACCTGGTTCGGGTAGTCTGAACGACCGGTACAGATGATGGCGTCGGAACGCACCTCTTTTGCCAGCGGCGGCAGGATTTCCGGCTCCGGGTTGGCGAGTGCCAGAATCATTGGCGCACGCGCCATCTTCTTAACCATTTCCTGCGTCAGCACTTTCGGGCCCGAGCAGCCGAGGAAAATATCTGCGCCGTCAATGACATCATCCAGCGTACGCTTACCGTCATCCACCACCGCGTAAGCCGCTTTGGTTTCCGCCATGTTCGGTTCGCGGTCTTTGTAAATCACACCTTTGGAGTCACAGACCACAATATTGTGTTTCTGCATACCCAGCGCTACCAGCAGGTTCATACAGGCAATCGCCGCCGCACCTGCACCAGACACCACCATGCGCACGTCAGAGATATTTTTCTCAACCACCCGCAGACCGTTCAGAATCGCGGCAGTACTGATGATTGCCGTACCGTGCTGATCATCGTGGAAGACCGGAATATTCATGCGCTCGCGCAGTTTTTGCTCAATGTAGAAGCACTCCGGCGCTTTAATATCTTCGAGGTTGATACCGCCAAACGTGGGCTCCAGGGCCGCAACCACATTGATAAACTTATCCGGATCGAGTTCATCGACTTCAATGTCGAACACGTCTATCCCGGCGAATTTCTTAAACAGAACGCCTTTACCTTCCATCACCGGTTTGCCGGCCAACGCGCCAATGTTGCCGAGACCCAGCACCGCTGTGCCGTTGGAAATAACCGCAACCAGGTTGCCGCGCGCGGTGTATTTGTAGGCTGCCAGCGGATCCTTTTCAATTTCAAGACACGGTGCAGCCACGCCCGGCGAGTAGGCCAGCGCCAGGTCGCGCTGCGTTGCCAGAGGCTTGGTCGGAGAAACCTGGATTTTACCGGGTACCGGAAATTCGTGGAAATCGAGGGCGCTTTGTTTTAACTGGTCATCCATCTTGTTGTTCCTTTCACGTATCTATCAAAAAAGTGGCGCGGGTAACCATTCTACTGAGCCGCACATTATCACCTCAGTCAACGGTACAAACTTTGAAGGTCCCCAAACTCTCACCATTCAAAGAAAGAATTTGTTATCAATTTATAACAACCATGTTACCTGCTTAATCCAGCAATACCATGCCTGTCTGCTATGCTTTTTGCTGACAACGCCCGCAATTTTCCCAAAAGTGTGAATCACAACACGCATCTAACACTTTACTTTTCAAGGAGTATTTCCTATGACCCGTAAAGAGCTTGCCAATGCCATTCGTGCGCTAAGTATGGATGCCGTCCAAAAAGCTAACTCCGGCCACCCTGGAGCACCAATGGGGATGGCCGATATCGCCGAAGTTCTGTGGAACGATTTTCTACGCCATAACCCGACCGATCCCACCTGGTACGATCGTGACCGATTTATTCTGTCCAACGGCCACGCCTCAATGCTGCTTTACAGCCTGTTGCATCTTTCCGGTTACGACCTGCCGATCGAAGAATTAAAGAACTTCCGTCAGCTCCATTCGAAGACGCCAGGGCACCCGGAAATTGGCTACACGCCAGGCGTGGAAACCACGACAGGACCGCTGGGTCAGGGTTTAGCCAACGCCGTCGGTATGGCCATTGCCGAACGTACGCTGGCAGCGCAGTTTAACCAGCCGGACCATGAGATTGTTAACCACTTTACCTGGGTCTTTATGGGCGACGGCTGTCTGATGGAGGGTATTTCACACGAGGCTTGTTCGCTGGCGGGCACGCTGGGGCTTGGCAAACTCATCGGCTTCTACGATCACAACGGCATCTCGATTGATGGTGAAACCGACGGCTGGTTTACCGACGATACTGCAAAACGCTTTGAGGCTTATCACTGGCATGTGGTGCACGACATTGACGGCCATGACCCAGAGGCGGTGAAAAAAGCCATTCAGGAAGCGCAGGCTGTTACCGATAAACCATCGCTGATTATCTGCCGCACGGTGATCGGTTTTGGCTCACCAAATAAAGCAGGGAAAGAGGAAGCGCACGGCGCTGCGCTGGGCGAAGAAGAGGTGGCACTGACCCGGCAGAAGCTGGGGTGGCATCATCCTGCTTTTGAGATCCCCAAAGAGATTTACCGGGCGTGGGACGCACGCGAGAAAGGCGAAAAAGCGCAACAAGGCTGGAAGGAGAAATTCGCAGCTTACCAACAAGCCTACCCGGAACTGGCGGCAGAGTTTACTCGCCGGATGAGCGGTGGGCTGCCGGAAAAGTGGGAAGAAACAACCCAGAAATATATTACCGAACTGCAGGCCAATCCGGCCAAAATCGCCACCCGTAAGGCCTCGCAAAATACCCTTAACGCCTACGGGCCTATACTGCCAGAGCTGCTTGGCGGTTCGGCGGATTTGGCCCCCAGCAACCTGACCATCTGGAAAGGCTCTTCCTCTCTTAAAGAGGATCATGCAGGAAACTACATCCACTACGGCGTGCGGGAATTTGGCATGACCGCGATTGCCAACGGTATCGCCCATCACGGGGGCTTCGTACCGTACACCGCTACGTTCCTGATGTTTGTCGAATATGCCCGAAATGCCGCGCGTATGGCGGCGCTGATGAAAGCCCGACAAATCATGGTTTATACCCACGACTCGATTGGCCTGGGGGAAGATGGTCCTACGCACCAGGCCGTTGAACAGCTCGCTAGCCTGCGCCTGACGCCTAATTTCAGTACCTGGCGACCGTGCGATCAGGTTGAGGCGGCGGTAGGCTGGAAGCTGGCAGTCGAACGTCATGACGGGCCAACGGCGCTGATCCTCTCGCGGCAGAATCTGGCACAGGTTGAGCGCACGCCTGAGCAAGTGCAGCAAATTGCCCGCGGCGGTTATGTACTGAAGGATGGCGGCGGTAAGCCGGATGTTATTTTGATTGCTACCGGTTCAGAAATGGAAATCACGCTGCTGGCAGCGGAAAAACTGACCGGAGAAGGTCGTAACGTGCGAGTGGTTTCTCTGCCCTCAACCGATATCTTCGACGCCCAGGATGAGGCGTACCGGGAATCGGTCCTGCCAGCAAACGTCAGCGCTCGCGTGGCGGTAGAAGCAGGAATTGCTGACTACTGGTACAAATATGTCGGGCTGAAAGGGGCAATTGTTGGGATGACGGGTTATGGAGAGTCGGCTCCAGCGGACAAATTGTTCCCGTTCTTCGGCTTTACGGTAGATAACATCGTCGACAAAGCGCACAAGGTGCTTAACGCGTGATCCACAGTGTGGGCCAGGCATCTGGCCCATGCCAGTTATCGCAGCTTGGCTCCTGGGCATAGCGCACCAGGCGAAAACGTTGACCGTCGTAGCGCCAGCGGGTCTGGATACCGCAATCTGCCAACCCTCGTCCTTTAGCGAGGGTGACCAGCTCCCGCGACTTCTCGTCAAACGTAGCGTTGGTCAGCTCCATATCGCGACTTTCTGCATCCGTTTTAAACGGCAGGCTTAACCGTACCGCGCGTGAAGTCAACGGAGTCGTACGTGAAACCACCCACGCCAGATCGATGGTGTTATACGCCCCGGCCTCACAACCAATCATCAGCAGCGCTTTATCATCCGTTAGGGCCGTGACGCGCATCTCGCGACGCAGCGGATCGATAGAGCAGCGAATACCGTTGATCCGCCAGTTACCATAGTCCAGCAGTTCACTGCGCTCCTGCTGCGTGAGAGGCGTTGGCGTTGGATTAATGACCGCTACACCTTTCAGCGCGGGGGCCGGAGGTACGCTGAGCGGAGGCTCGTCACCTTTTTCAATCCATGCAGTTTCGCTCCCCACCCGTTTTTGCTGGGCGTCGATAAACAACAACGCGGCTTTTAGCCCGGCCAGCGAAAGGTTTTGCGCACCTTTTTGCAGGGTAATCGCCTTCGCGTCCTGTACGGTTTGTAAAAATGCGCTGATGGTGGCGGGATCATCGGTCGTCAGCTGCCAGGGAGTTATGCGCCAGTGCTCGCCGCTCAGCGAGAGTGGCGCACCATCCAACAGCAGGCGCGGCGCAATATCGCTCTCTTTGACGCTGGACGATTCCAGCCCGCCCAGCTCAATACGCAACACGGCGTCGGTATGTGCCCCAGCGCTGCGGCTCAAGGTCATGACCAGGCCGTGGTGCTCTCCGGTGTTTCGCGCCACGCAAAAATTTTGGTTATTACACGTTACCTGCCAGTCAGAAAACGCCTGTTGCGCGGGCGCAGCCCACAGCAATCGGGCGGGTAGCAACCCGATCAGGAAAAGGAGAATAACGCGATAGCGCATGGACGGTACAACCCCGAAGTCAAAACACACAGCCTAAGCGGTATCTTCCTTGCGCGACTGATGTGGCTCAATAAGAATCGTCGGATTGGCCGTAAATTTGTAAAGAAATATAAATCCCGCGCATTAGTCCATGAGATGCGATGACTGCAAATAGTTCAGCAATAGCACCGTTTTACCGTCACGGATCTCACCCGTTTTGATCATTTCCAGCGCCTGTGTGAACGGCAGTTCCAGAACTTCAATATCTTCATCTTCCACGCCGCCCCCCGCGTTTGCACGCTGACTGTCACGGTATTGCGCGATGAAGAAGTGGATTATTTCCGTCACACCGCCCGGCGACATGTATAGCTCAAACAGTTTACGTACTTCACCCACTTCAAAGCCGGTCTCTTCAATCGCCTCTTTTCGAATACATGCTTCCGGTTCGTCGTTATCCAGCAGCCCGGCGCAGGTTTCAATCAGTTGACCGTCTTCGTTACCGTTGACCCATGTCGCAACGCGAAACTGGCGGATGAGCACCACCGTTTTCTTCTCCGGGTTATACAGCAGGATTGTGGCGCCGTTGCCACGATCGTAAACCTCACGTTTGTGACGGATCACCTCTCCATTCTTACGGGTCAGGTCATAAGTGATATTGCGCAGGACGAAGTAGTTATCGGAGAGGACTTTATCTTTGATGAGGGTAATTTTTTGCGACATACCGGCTCCACAGCAAGAAGTGAGAAATAATACTACGCCGTGAAACCGGGTTTGTCTTGGAACAATGTAGGCCTGATAAGCAAAGCGCCATCAGGCATTCATGCGGCACATTGCCGGATGGCAACGCTAACGCGTTTTATCCGGCCTACTCGCCGATTAATGAGATTTGACTGATTTTACGCCCAGCCAGTCGACGATCCCCTGGGCGGCGTGCCGCCCTTCCGCCATGGCCGTCACCACCAGGTCTGCACCGCGTACCGCGTCGCCACCGGCAAAGATTTTCGGGTTACTGGTTTGATAACGGTATGCACTTTCAACATCGGCGGCAATGCGCCCCCAGTTATCGACCTTAACGCCATGCGACTCCAGCCACGGCATGCCGTGTGGGTGAAAACCAAACGCCATAATCACCGCATCTGCGGGCATGACAAACTCACTCCCGGCAATGGGAACCGGGCGACGACGGCCCTGCGCATCAGGTTCGCCAAGTTGGGTACGTAAGAAACGCACACCGCTGACTCGCCCATCGGCATGCAACACCAGCTCAACCGGCTGAACGTTAAACTCGAAATTTGCCCCCTCTTCCCGGGCGTTCTTCACCTCTTTTTTTGAGCCGGGCATGTTGGCTTCATCACGACGATAGGCGCAGGTCACCTGGCTTGCGCCATGACGCAGGGCGGTTCGCACACAGTCCATTGCCGTATCGCCTCCGCCCAGCACAACCACGTTTAGTCCGGCGGTGTCGATAAACGGTTCTTCAGGCAGTTCCTCCAGCCCCATCACATGCTTGGTGTTGGCAATCAGGAACGGCAGCGCATCATACACGCCTGGCGCGTCTTCATTTGGCAGGTCCGCCTTCATGGAACGATAGGTTCCTACGCCCACGAACACGGCATCGTAATCCTCCAGCAGCTTTTCAAGCGCGACATCCTTACCCACTTCACAGTTAAGTTCAAAATGAATGCCCATGGCGCTGAAGATTTCACGGCGACGCGCCAGCAGCGATTTGTCCAGCTTGAAGGCCGGAATACCGAACGTCAGCAAACCGCCAATTTCAGGATGGCGATCGTAAACGGTGGCGCTGACGCCGCTGCGCGCAAGCACATCCGCACAGGCCAGACCCGCCGGACCCGCACCGATGATGGCAACACGCTTGTCCACTTTCTGCACATGGCTTAAGTCCGGTCGCCATCCTTTACTCAGCGCCCGATCGGAGATGTAACGCTCAATATTACCGATGGTGACTGCGCCATGCTCGCTACGCACCGTGCATGCCCCTTCGCAGAGTCGATCCTGCGGGCATACACGTCCGGTCACCTCCGGCAGGCAGTTGGTCTGGTGAGAAAGCTCAACCGCCGCGTCGATATTCCCGGCTTTGACCAGTTCAATCCACTGCGGAATGTGGTTATGCAACGGACAGGTCCATTCGCAGATACTGTGGTCGCCGCATTTCAGGCAGCGAGAGGCTTCGCGCTCCGCCTGCGCCGTACGAAACGGCAGATAGATCTCTTCAAAGCTGGTTTTCCGGGCCTCAATCGCCAGTTTATCCGGCTCCCCGCGCGCAGGCGTCGCCTGCATTTGCTCACGTTTAGTGATGACATGTGGAACAAAATCGGTAGTGCTGGCATGCCATGGCTGGCTTTCCAGACTTGCGGTACGCAGCCTGCGCGCTTTTGACAGACCGGTAAGCGAATTTTCCGTCACCAGCTGTAACGCCTGCGCCGGACAGTTTTCTACGCAGGCGGGTCCCTGTTCACGCCCCTGGCACAGATCGCATTTGTGCGCGGTAGCTTTCACCTTCCCTTTGGCGACGGGAGTGAGTACGATCTGCATCGTGCCGAAAGGACAGGCTACAACGCACGATTTACAGCCAATACACTTTTGCGGGTTCACCTGAACGCTGTCGTTATCATGGCTAATTGCCCCGTTTGGGCAGCTTCTGGCGCAGGGTGCATCTTCGCAGTGGTGGCAGGTCACCGCGCTGCGCTGCTGCTGATGCTTAATGACGGTAATTCGGGGCTGAAAATGCCGTTGGTTCAGGACATGCTGTTCGCCATTGTGAGCCATGACGCAGGCGACCTCACAGGCATGGCATCCCAGGCACTGCTGGCTATTGACCATAATAAAACGATTCATGGCTTCCTTCTTTTTTGGTTGCAAAAACCTTATTCTTTATAAGAGTGTTATTAACCGACACGGAAGGAAGCGGCAATGTTCATTTGCCCAGGAAGCACAACTATTTATCCAGAACCTGTGGCAGATCAATTTATTTCATCGCATATGAAATTGTGTTTCAGTTACCATCCAGTTTCATGGCGTTTTATTAACATTTATCAAATACACCGCATCGTTCACGCTGTTTTCAGGCGCGACGTGTATTGTGTGAGGATGCACAAGTGACGGTAAAGCGTCCGGTCTCGGCCAGTCTGGCTAAAGCTTTTTTCTACATAGTGATGCTGTCGATTCTCTCAACGGGTATTGCGCTGCTCACGCTGACCAGCAGCTTGCGAGATGCCGAAGCCATCAACGTTGCTGGCTCATTGCGCATGCAAAGCTACCGTCTGGGTTACGATCTACAAAGCCAGAGCCCGCAGCTTAACGCCCACCGCCAGCTTTTCCAGCAGGCGCTAAACTCGCCAGCATTACAGAATCTGAACGCGTGGTATGTGCCACAAGCGGTAAAAAGCCGCTATGGACGTCTGCATGCTAACTGGCTGGAAATGAACGCCCGACTGATCGACGGCGATTTAAAATGGTACCAAGCCAACATCAACAACTACGTCGATCAAATCGATCTCTTCGTGCTGGCGTTGCAGCATTATGCCGAACGCAAAGTGATGCTGGTATTTGGCATCTCGCTGGCGGGCGGGATAGGCATATTCACCCTCGTCTTCTTTACCCTGCGGCGCATTCGCCAGCAGGTGGTGCGTCCACTGAATAAACTGGTGATGGCCAGTCAGCAAATTGAACACGGTCAGTTTGATATCCCACCGCTGGATACCGGTTTGCCCAATGAACTGGGATTGCTGGGCAAAACGTTTAGCCAGATGTCGAGTGAATTACACAAGCTGTACCGCTCGCTAGAAGCCTCGGTCGCAGAGAAAACCCACGATCTCCACGAAGCCAATCGCCGTCTGGAGGTGTTGTATCAGTGCTCGCAGGCGTTAAATACCAGCCAGATTGACGTGCACTGCTTCCGCCATATTTTACAGATCGTCCGCGAACATGACGCCGCGTATTTCCTTGAGCTCACCGTCGGTGATAACTGGCGGATTAGCGAAGGGACTAAAAGCCTCGAGCTGCCAATGCAAATCCTGCCAGTCACCATGCAGGAAACCGTCTACGGCGAACTGCACTGGCAAAGTCCAAACGTCAACGCTTCTACTCCGCTGCTCAACAGCGTCTCCTCGATGCTGGGACGCGGGTTGTACTTCAACCAGGCGCAAAAACATTTTCAGCAGCTGTTGTTAATGGAAGAGCGCGCGACCATTGCACGCGAGCTGCACGACTCGCTGGCGCAGGTGCTCTCTTATTTACGCATTCAGCTCACGCTGCTGAAGCGCTCGATTCCAGAGGATAACGCTCCGGCGCAAAGCATTATGGCGGATTTCTCTCAGGCGCTGAATGATGCCTATCGTCAATTGCGCGAGCTGCTGACCACCTTCCGTCTGACCTTACAGCAGGCCGATTTACCCTCCGCCCTGCATGAAATGCTGGAAACACTGCAAAATCAGACCTCAGCTAAACTCACACTCGATTGTCGGTTGCCTACGCTTGCGCTGGATGCGCAAATGCAGGTGCATCTGTTGCAGATCATCCGCGAAGCGGTGCTGAACGCCATTAAGCATGCCAGTGCGAGCGAAATTGCTGTCAGTTGCGTAACGGCTCCGGACGGCAACCACACGGTTTATATCCGCGATAACGGCATCGGCATTGGCGAGCCGCATGAGCCTACAGGGCACTATGGACTAAATATTATGCGTGAGCGGGCGGAAAGACTAAGCGGCACGTTGACCTTCTCTCAACCTTCTGGAGGGGGAACGTTGGTGAGCATCAGTTTCCGTTCGGCTGAATCAGACAGTGAGCTAACGTAAAGAACCGCAAAGCGCCGTCGGGTCTGGATCCAGGCCTGACGGCGTTGGCACGAAAGGTATGCTGTAAACGGGCATGATAATTTACATTATCTTCTTTTTTTCTCCACGTTTGACCCGTACCTTGCCGCTAAAGTGAAGCAAGCCATACCCATAACGATACGCAGAAACACGAGGTCCTCTTTTAATGGCGAATTTTTTCATCGATCGCCCCATTTTTGCCTGGGTGTTAGCTATCCTGTTGTGCCTGACAGGAGCCCTGGCTATTTTTTCACTGCCCGTTGAGCAATATCCCGATCTGGCACCGCCAAACGTGCGGGTCACCGCCAACTATCCTGGCGCCTCGGCTCAGACTCTGGAAAACACCGTCACCCAGGTTATCGAGCAGAACATGACCGGTCTCGATAACCTGATGTACATGTCATCGCAGAGCAGCGGGACAGGTCAGGCTACGGTTACGTTGAGCTTTGTTGCCGGAACCGATCCTGACGAGGCCGTCCAGCAGGTGCAAAACCAGCTGCAATCGGCAATGCGTAAACTGCCGCAGGCGGTACAGGATCAGGGAGTTACGGTGCGTAAGACCGGGGACACCAATATTCTGACTATCGCCTTTGTCTCCACCGATGGCTCAATGGATAAGCAGGACATCGCCGACTACGTCGCCAGTAACATTCAGGATCCGCTCAGCCGTATTAACGGCGTGGGGGATATTGACGCTTACGGCTCACAGTACTCCATGCGTATCTGGCTTGACCCGGCCAAACTGAACAGTTTCCAGATGACCGCTAAAGATGTGACCGATGCTATCGAGTCACAGAATGCGCAGATTGCCGTCGGACAACTTGGCGGTACGCCTTCGGTGGACAAGCAGGCGCTGAACGCGACGATCAACGCCCAGTCGCTACTGCAGACTCCGGATGAATTCCGCGCCATTACGCTACGCGTCAACCAGGATGGTTCAGAAGTTAAACTGGGCGATGTGGCAACGGTCGAAATGGGTGCTGAAAAGTATGATTACCTCAGCCGCTTTAATGGAAATCCTGCCTCCGGCCTGGGCGTGAAGCTGGCTTCAGGCGCCAATGAAATGGCGACAGCAACGCTGGTCATTAACCGTTTGAACGAGCTGTCACAATATTTTCCGCACGGGCTGGAATATAAGGTGGCGTATGAAACCACCTCCTTTGTTAAAGCCTCAATCATCGACGTGGTAAAAACCCTTCTGGAAGCTATTGCACTGGTATTCCTCGTGATGTACCTGTTCCTGCAAAACTTCCGCGCCACGCTGATTCCCACCATCGCCGTTCCCGTCGTCCTGATGGGTACCTTCTCCGTGCTTTACGCCTTTGGCTATAGCGTTAACACCTTGACGATGTTTGCGATGGTGCTGGCGATCGGTCTGCTGGTCGATGACGCCATTGTGGTTGTGGAAAACGTCGAGCGTATTATGAGTGAGGAAGGACTCTCACCGCGGGAAGCGACACGGAAATCGATGGGACAAATCCAGGGTGCGCTGGTCGGTATCGCCATGGTGCTGTCAGCGGTGTTTATCCCGATGGCCTTCTTCGGCGGCACTACCGGGGCTATTTACCGCCAGTTCTCGATTACTATTGTTTCCGCGATGGTGCTGTCTGTTCTGGTGGCGATGATCCTGACCCCCGCTCTGTGCGCCACCCTGCTCAAACCGCTGCATAAGGGCGAGCATCACGGACAAACCGGTTTCTTCGGCTGGTTTAACCGGATGTTTAATCGCAACGCCGAGCGCTACGAAAAAGGCGTCGCCAGAATTCTGCACCGCAGCCTGCGCTGGATACTGATCTACGGCCTGCTGCTCGGCGGAATGGTTTTCCTGTTCCTGCGCCTGCCAACCTCCTTCCTGCCACTGGAAGACCGCGGCATGTTTACCACCTCGGTACAGTTGCCCAGCGGCTCCACACAGCAGCAAACATTGAAAGTGGTTGAGGAAGTGGAGAAGTATTACTTCACCCATGAGAAAGACAACATTATGTCAGTCTTTTCCACGGTCGGTTCTGGCCCTGGCGGGAACGGTCAAAACGTGGCACGTATGTTTGTCCGCTTAAAAGACTGGGATGAGCGCGACACCACTACCGGGACCTCTTTCGCCATCATCGAACGTGCGACCAAAGCCTTTAATAAGATTAAAGAAGCCCGCGTCTTCGCCAGCAGCCCTCCGGCTATCAGCGGCCTCGGAAGCTCTGCCGGTTTCGATATGGAGCTGCAGGATCACGCCGGTGCGGGCCATGATGCGTTAATGGCCGCGCGCGACAAACTCATTGAGCTGGCAGGGAAAGACACGTCCCTGACCCGCGTTCGTCATAACGGTCTGGACGACAGCCCACAGTTGCAAATTGATATCGATCAGCGCAAAGCCCAGGCGCTGGGCGTTTCCATCGACGACATCAACGACACATTGCAAACGGCCTGGGGTTCCAGCTACGTCAATGACTTTATGGACCGGGGTCGCGTGAAGAAGGTTTACGTGCAGGCGGCAGCAAAATATCGCATGCTCCCGGACGACATTAACTTGTGGTACGTCCGCAATAACAACGGTGGCATGGTGCCTTTCTCGGCCTTTGCGACTTCACGCTGGGAAACCGGTTCACCACGTCTGGAGCGCTATAACGGCTACTCCGCGGTCGAGATTGTCGGCGAAGCCGCGCCTGGCGTCAGTACCGGTACGGCAATGGACATAATGGAATCGCTGGTGCGCCAGTTACCGACAGGGTTTGGCCTCGAATGGACTGCGATGTCTTATCAGGAACGGCTATCTGGCTCTCAGGCCCCTGCCCTGTACGCCATTTCTCTGCTGGTCGTGTTCCTGTGTCTGGCGGCACTGTACGAAAGCTGGTCGGTACCCTTCTCCGTCATGTTGGTCGTGCCGTTGGGGGTCATTGGTGCGCTACTGGCGACCTGGATGCGCGGCCTGGAAAACGATGTGTATTTCCAGGTCGGGTTACTTACCGTTATCGGGCTATCGGCGAAGAACGCAATATTGATTGTTGAATTCGCCAATGAGATGAACGAGAAAGGACACGATCTGCTCGACGCCACGCTCCATGCTTGTCGCCAACGTTTACGCCCAATTCTGATGACGTCACTGGCGTTTATCTTCGGGGTGCTGCCGATGACCATCAGCAGTGGCGCTGGCTCCGGCGGTCAACATGCGGTGGGGACTGGCGTAATGGGCGGGATGATTTCAGCCACTATCCTGGCGATTTACTTCGTTCCCCTGTTCTTTGTGCTGGTGCGCAGACGCTTCCCATTGAAGCCACGCCCAGAATAATCGGACACAAAAAAGGCGACTTACGTTGAGTCGCCTTTTTTTATCCTTTACAGGATATGAATTTCTTCCAGAAAATTATTTACGAAGCATCACTTCGATAAAATCTTTCCAGTTCCCCAGTTCACGTTCAATCATAACAACCTCTCTTATTATTATGGGCATTCTACGAAATCATCATCATTAAAAGAAGGCAATTTAACCGATGGTTGCGATTGATTCCTCCAGTGTTTGGGGTTTATGTGATCACTATGCGCTATACCCATAAATTTTATGTGACTTACTGCAATATTTTGAAATATTCATACATCATCTACTACTTTCGCAATTCTGATGGAAAAACAGGCTGATGCAAACAGGCAGATTCTGATTTTTAGTTATACGGTATTTTTTGGAGCTTTCAGGAATCATTATTCACTGTTGTTCAACAATGTTATATTTTTCTATAACGATTGAATGACAATATGTATTATTCATTGCCACAGAATAAAAGAATAAATATTCAAGTTACGTCAATAAGGATTCAAATGATCACCCTTTACGGCATTAAGAATTGCGACACGATTAAAAAAGCCAGACGCTGGTTGGAGGCTCAAGGTATTGACTACCGCTTTCATGATTATCGCGTCGACGGTCTGGACAACACGCTCTTACAGTCCTTTATCAGCGAATTAGGTTGGGAGGCGCTGCTCAATACGCGTGGAACCACCTGGCGTAAACTCGATGAATCCACGCGCAGTCAAATCACCGATGCGGCTTCCGCCGCCGCGTTGATGATTGAAATGCCAGCAATTATCAAACGCCCATTGCTCTGCGCGCCGGGTAAGCCTATGCTGCTTGGTTTCAGTGAATCCAGTTATACTCTGTTTTTTAATGAGGTGTAGTCTATGTCGTGCCCGGTCATTGAGCTGACACAGCAGCTTATTCGCCGTCCTTCCCTGAGCCCGGATGATGCCGGGTGCCAGGCGTTAATGATTGAACGCCTGCGCGCGGTAGGTTTTACCGTTGAGCGAATGGACTTTGGTGACACACAGAATTTTTGGGCATGGCGCGGTAAAGGTGAGACCCTGGCATTTGCCGGTCACACCGACGTAGTGCCTGCCGGCGATGTCGATCGCTGGATCAATCCACCGTTCGAACCGACCATTCGCGATGGCATGTTGTTCGGGCGTGGCGCTGCCGATATGAAGGGTTCACTGGCGGCGATGGTCGTGGCCGCAGAACGTTTTGTCGCCCAGCATCCAAACCATCAGGGTCGTCTGGCCTTTTTGATAACGTCTGACGAAGAAGCCAGCGCCAAAAACGGCACCGTGAAGGTGGTTGAAGCGCTGATGTCGCGTAATGAACGACTGGATTATTGCCTGGTGGGTGAGCCATCCAGCACGGAAATCGTTGGCGACGTGGTGAAAAATGGACGTCGTGGTTCACTGACCTGCAACCTGACCATTCACGGCGTGCAGGGCCACGTAGCCTATCCGCATCTGGCAGATAACCCGGTACACCGCGCGGCCCCCATGCTCAACGAACTGGTGGCGATCGAGTGGGATCAGGGTAACGAATTCTTCCCGGCGACCAGCATGCAGATTGCCAATATCCAGGCTGGAACCGGAAGCAACAACGTTATCCCTGGAGAACTGTTTATCCAGTTCAACTTCCGTTTCAGCACTGAGCTGACCGATGAGATGATTAAAGCACGGGTTCACGCGCTGCTGGAGAAACATCAGCTGCGTTATACCGTCGACTGGTGGCTTTCCGGTCAGCCGTTCCTGACCGAACGCGGTAAACTGGTGGATGCAGTGGTGAACGCCATTGAGCACTATAATGAGATTAAACCGCAGTTACTGACTACAGGCGGGACGTCCGACGGGCGTTTTATTGCCCGCATGGGGGCGCAGGTAGTAGAACTTGGGCCGGTCAACGCCACTATTCATAAAATTAATGAATGTGTTAATGCCGCCGACCTGCAGCTGCTTGCCCGTATGTATCAACGTATCATGGAGCAACTCGTCGCCTGATGAGTGTTCCTGTAAGAGGAAATGAGCATGGACTGGCTGGCAAAATATTGGTGGATTCTGGTGTTGGTGTTTCTGGTAGGCGTGCTGCTGAACGTGATTAAAGATCTCAAGCGCGTCGATCACAAGAAATTTCTTGCCAACAAGCCGGAGCTTCCCCCGCATCGTGACTTTAACGATAAATGGGACGACGACGACGATTGGCCGAATAAGGACCAACCGAAGAAATAATTAGTAGGCCGATAAGTCCCGTAGGCCCGGTAAGCGTTAGCGCCACCGGGCATTACGTGCCGGATGGCAACGCTTCGCGTTTTATCCGGCCTACGGTGATCAATCAGATCATGGTAATCACATCATCATCGTGAGGCTTACCGCCGCTCAGCGCTTCATCAAAGTAGTGCTTCGGTACGGTAAAACGCAGATGATCGAGCGCAAACTGCATGCTGCGTTCATCAATGGCGTGCCCCAGATTTTCGACGATATCCAGCGTCACATCCCCACCGGCGCGAATTAACGCTTCCTGCGCGGCAACAGCATGAGATAACTCAATTACCCGGTCTTCACCACCGTGAATCAAATGCACCGTCGTCGCGGTGGTTGCAGCCTCTGGCAAGGTGGCATAGCGGCCATTGAAGGCGATGACCCGCGATGCCAGCCCCGGCTCAGCTTTGATGCTCTCAAGTGACATAATTGAACCCTGAGAAAAACCAATCAGCGCGGTTGCCTGCGGCGAAACGCCGCTTTGCTTCTGCCAGTAGCGCACGGTTTCGATAAACACCGGCATAATGGCGTCAACACGTTCCTGACGATTCTCTTCTGTTACGCCCTGCACCGAAAACCACTGACGTCCGGACGTCGTTCCGTAAGGCTCTGCTCCACCAATGCTAACGATTAGCGCATCCGGAAACAGCGGCGCAAACCAGGAGCCGATTTCGCCCATGGCAACCGGGTTATCGCCGACGCCATGAAACAGCAGCAGTAGCTGTTGAGCGGGTTTATCGGGACTTTGAACAACAAAATGGTCATGTTTCATGGCGATCTCCTTAACTGATGAGAATCATTCTACGCCGCTTAACCGCAATGACCATGCCAGGAAATTGAAGAAGTTAGTGAAAAAATTGCCATTGCATAATGCGATTATGTAGCCGCTGTTCACGCTCTGCATCCAGCTGATTTAATGCCTGCGCCGCTTCGGCGCGCTGAATGACCAGCAACGCTTTACGACCAGAAATCTTGAGCTGTTGACACAATTCGGCGTCGCTACGTTTAGCCTGGATGCGTCCGCGCAAGGCCGGAAGAGGTAACTCACTGTGCTCAAGCAGACGACTCAGACAGCCTAGCGACGTCAATAATGGCCGATGCGCGAAGGCAAACCCGGCCAGCTCAGCCCAGTCATCCTCATTAAGCGTAGTCTCTTTCAGCGGGACCAGCGGAATGCTCTCACCGTTCCATCGAGCAAGGATTTCCGCATCACGGCGCAAATGCTGGTGCTCCCGCTCGGTAAGGCGTTTCCCCGCTTCGCTAATGGGAAGTAACGCCATGGCGGTATAACAGCCGCTGCTGGCTTCCCGATGATTTCCCATTCGCACCAGCACAAAACCGCAACGTTGCCAGAAACGCCATAGTTCAGCCGTATACCCAAAACTGACCGACAGATAGTCATACGATGTGGAATAGCGGTAGGCCAGCATAATCAGCTGTTGCCCAATACCTTCTCTTTGGCGCGCAGGATGAACCGCAATTCGACTGACCCGTCTCCCGACGAGCGTCGCCGCCAACGGGTCGCCACCGTGCGCCGCCAGCGACTGCGCAACCAGATTCCCTCTCGGTCGACGATATCCGGCCCAGACAGCCTGGCTTAATTCCGCGGATAGTCCCCCTTCATCGACCAGCCAGACGGCTCCCGCTACGGAGTCAGCGGTTGATGCCTGAAGAAAATGCTGACCAGGCGCGTCCATCATCCGCCGCAGGTCCAATGGCGAGGTGCGATAATGCGCGCCAGAAAGCAGCTGGTATACCGCTAACGGCAGCGCCGGATTAGCATGCCAGGACTGTTGCTCAAATGCCGAGAAGTGAAGCTCCCCCAATGGGGCATGCGTGAACGTTTCATCATCAAACACCAGCGCATCGCTGACGATTTGCTCCAGCGGACATCCCTGCGCCCAGCGTACCGGTTGCTGCAACTCATAGCGTTGAAGGTTGGGGAAGCGAGCACAGAATTTCAGCAAGAAGCCTCTCCCCGTACCCTCGTAGCCTTGTACTGTAGTGGTTAACAGCGTACGAGGAAAACGCGCAACCAGTTGGTGCAGCAGCGGCGCGGGGATCGCGGCGGCTTCATCCACAATTAGCCAGTCTGCGATTGCAGAACTGCTTAACAGCACATCCGGGGCCATAAAACGGTAACGCTCTCCGGCAAATTGCGCCAGCACATCGGTTGCCGCTTTGGCAGGCGCTGTCACAATCGCAGTGCCGTTAATCCGCGCTATGAGTTGCCCTGCCAGAGCGGACTTGCCCCGACCCCGTGCGGCCGTCACCGCAACCACACCGGGAGGCATAGCCAGCAAATAATTTAATATCATCGCCTGTTCTGGCTGGGGTTCGCCGGTTGCCGCGTGCCAGGCTGCGCGAGCAGGAAAATGCGGACAGGCAACCGGCTGATGCTGTTGCCAGTGCAGAGCCTGTCTATCGCGGGAAATCACCCGTTTGACGTGCTCAATAAAGTGCGGTGTAGGGATCGGTTCAGCACAATCACTCCAGCGTAGTGAATCCGCGTCCGGATGTGTGTGCCAGGAATGCCAGGGTGGGGTCAGCAATACCAGCCAACTGCCAGCAAGCAGTGTGCCGCTTAAGGCGGCAAACGCCGCAGCGTCAAAACCTTGCCTGGCGTCAAAAATCGCATGACGAAACTCGCGCCCTAATAATGTTTTTAGCGCCTGCGGCGTACAGCACGGCTCGGTAGGGGCTTGCTCCCCTACCCACAGCCAGTCGCCGGGTAACGTGCTACGTAGCGCTAATGCCTGTTCCTGACACCAGTTATCCTCGCCGCTGATAATCAGCAGACGACGGATCCCTTCGTGGGTCATTTGTTCGGTTAACGCGCTCAGCGCCGTGTTATCGGACATCCCTGCCACAGAGTCTTAAATACCTTTACCAAAAGTATTACATTGCCCCGGATCGCCGCTGTCAAAACCGCGTTTGAACCAGGTAAAACGCTGTTCAGAGGTTCCGTGAGTAAAGCTGTCCGGTACTACGCGTCCTTGTCCCTGCTGTTGCAGACGATCGTCACCAATGGCCTGTGCGGCGTTCAGTGCCTCTTCCAGGTCACCAGACTCCAGTACGCCCTGCTGCTGCATGCTGTGGCCCCAGACACCGGCAAAGCAGTCTGCCTGCAGTTCCATTCGAACGGAAAGACGGTTCACTTCTGCCTGTGAGGCATTCTGCTGCATCTGACGAACTTTAGGTTCAATGCCCAGCAGTTTCTGCACGTGATGACCCACTTCATGGGCGATAACATAGCCCTGAGCAAAATCACCATCAGCGCCCAGCTTGTTTTTCATGTCGTCATAGAATGAAAGGTCGATGTAAACCGTACCATCTGCCGGGCAATAAAACGGCCCCATCACGGAGTGACCCGCACCGCAGCCGGTACGCGTCGCGCCCCGGTACATCACCAGCTTCGGCTGTTGGTAGGTGCGGCCCATTTTTTCAAACTGCTGTCCCCAAGTATCTTCTGTTGTAGCCAGAATCACCGAGGTAAATTTTGCCGCTTCATCATCGTTTGGGCTGATGGAGCGTGATGATTGCTGTTGGGAGACCGGCTGGCCAGTCATTAGCCCGGTGAGATCCACGCCATAATAACCCGCCACCAGCACCACAATCAGCAGGATGATGCCGCCTTTACCACTGGGCAGACGAAAACCGGGCCCACCCATAGAGGGGCCGCCGCCAGAGCTGTTTCGTCTGTCTTCCACATTGTCACTTTCACGACGCCCTTGCCAGCGCATAATCACCTCAACTTTTTATTCATTATGATGATGATCGTAGGCGGTTCGGAACAGGATTACCATAAGAAATAGTAATCAAATCAGGTGGGGTTAATGAGCCGGAGAGCGATCGCCGGCTCAGGGGAAGATTAGTCTAACTTCACACCCAGGCGATGCGCGACGGCTTCATAGGCTTCGATCAGGCCGCCCAGACTCTGGCGGAAGCGATCTTTGTCCATTTTATCCAGCGTTTCTTTGTCCCACAGGCGGCTACCGTCCGGTGAGAATTCATCACCCAGGACCACTTCACCTTTATACAAACCAAACTCAAGTTTGAAGTCGACCAGAATCAGACCAGCATCATCAAACATCTTTTTCAGCACGTCGTTAGCTTTGTAGGTCAGCTCTTTCATACGCGCCAGATTCTCTTTGCTCACCCAACCAAAAGTTTCGCAATAGGAATCGTTAATCATTGGATCGTGCATAGCATCGTTTTTCAGGAACAGATCAAACAGCGGCGGATTCAGTTCAATACCTTCCTCAACGCCTAAACGCTTAACCAGAGAGCCTGCCGCGCGGTTACGTACCACACATTCAACCGGTACCATCTCCAGTTTTTTCACCAGACATTCGGTATCAGAAAGCAGTCGCTCCATCTGGGTAGGAATACCCGCTTCTTGCAGTTTAGTCATAATGAAATGGTTGAATTTGTTGTTCACCATGCCTTTACGGTCAAACTGTTCAATGCGCGCGCCATCCCCTGCTGACGTATCATTGCGGAATTCGAGCACCAACAGGTCCGGGTTTTCCGTGCTGTATACGGTCTTCGCTTTACCACGATACAACTCAGCTTGCTTTTGCATCTTTATTACTCCTGGGTGTGAATTAACGATAAATATTGCGTTTTTCTGCCGACGCACACGTTTGCGTATCATATCAGAAAAAAAGGGCTGGAGTTATCCAGCCCTTTATTTTTACTTACTGAACGCTGCCTGGAAGACGGCGACCAGCGCGTCGTTCTGGCTTTGCGTCAGGGTATGCCCCTTCGGATCGATAAACTGCAAGCTGCTGCGGTTGTCTAAATCACCGACCTGCAGTTTATAGTCGCCGGATACCAGACCCGGATCGCTTGCGCCCAACTCCTGCCAGTTGCTATCGGACAGTGGTTTGTAGGTCACCGCGATGCTGCCCTGAGAACGGGTGCTGTCGGTTACCTTCATCCCCACTTTCTCAAGCGCTGCCGGCAGACGCTGCCACACCACGTTGAACGGTCCACGTACCACCAGCATTGGTAAACCGGTGTCATCGGCGGCGCTCTGAACATCCATGGTGGCTGCAGAGCGGTTCTGCGCGGCATTCGCGGCGTCGGTGGCGTTCTTATCCAGACCAGCAGAGATAACGTTCATCATCTCAGCGCTGTAACGCTGCATTGATGCCGCATCGGCTACGGGTTTACCCGCCTGCTCGAGGTTAACCAGTTTCACCGTTACCGCTTGCTGATAGCCCTGCGGTTTAACCGAGATTTGATAACGTCCACGGTACTGCTCGTCTTCATCCAGACGGTTCCAGTCAACCCAGTCGGTGGTCAACGTCTGGCTGGCATCATCACGTTTGGTGATCGTGTAGTTTTTAGACTGAATGACGCTAACGACCTGCGGCCACAGTGTGTTGCCACGACCGTTTTCCACCAGTAATGTCGACGTATCACCCGCGATCTGTGTGCGAGCACCGGTGACTAATGCTAACGGCTGAGCCGGTGGACGAATATCCAGCGCTTTACCCACGGCACCACTGCCGTTGGTTACCGGGATATTATAGTCGCCCGACATAACCGGCAAAATCATCCCAGCTGGAGCATGAAGCTCAGCAAGCGGTGCGGCCTCCAGATAGGATTCATCACCGCTCACCTGGCGCTTATAGCGCGAGTCAGAGCTACAGGCCGCGAGCAACATAACAAGCGAAACACCCGCAACCTTGGCCAGGCGCGACTTTTGTACTGAGTAAGCCATCAAATCTCCCTAAACTTTACAGCAAACCGGCATGCTTAAGCGCCGCTTTGACGATTTCACGAGCATTGTCCGTGATTGGCGTCATCGGCAGACGTAGCGTATCGGTCGCCACAAGTCCCAACTCCTTACACGCCCATTTCACGGGGATAGGATTGGGTTCGACAAATAGTTTGTTGTGTAACGGCATCAGACGCTGGTTAATCACCCGCGCCTCGGCAAATTGCCCGGCTGCCGCCAGTTTGCACATTTCAGCCATATCACGTGCCGCAACGTTAGACGTTACGGAAATCACGCCATGACCACCGAGCTGCATAAAATCCAGTCCGGTCGCGTCATCACCGCTGAGCAGAATAAAGTCGTCCGAAACCAGCTCTTTGATCTGGTGAACGCGACTTAAGTTCCCCGTGGCCTCTTTAATAGCGATAATATTTTTAACTTTCGCCAGACGACCCACGGTTTCCGGCAGCATATCGCAGCCAGTACGGGACGGCACATTATACAGAATTTGCGGCAGGTCAGTATGCTCAGCGATGGCTTTGAAATGCTGGAACAAACCTTCCTGGGTTGGGCGGTTGTAGTAAGGCGTCACCGTCAGGCAGCCGACAACACCGCTGTCGTTGAAACGCTGCGTCAGACTAATGGCTTCCGCGGTCGCATTGGCGCCGGTTCCGGCAATCACCGGAATACGCCCGTCAGCCAGTTCCAGCGTCATCATCACCACATCGCCATGTTCATCATGACTCAGGGTGGCGGACTCACCGGTGGTGCCAACAGAAACGATCGCCGAGGTGCCGCTGGCGACATGATAATCAATCAGTTTTTTCAGGCTCGACCGGCAGACTTTACCTTTCTCATCCATCGGCGTAACAAGCGCGACAATACTTCCCGTGAACATGGGCCATCCTCTGTGCAAACAAGTGTCTCAATGGTACGTTTGGTACGACAATAAAAGCAAGCGACCAGAGCCGTTCTGATTGTTGTATGCATGTTTTTTTTATGCTTTCCTTATGATTACCTCACCGCTCAAAGGAAGAACAGGTTTGACATCGTCATCGCAACACTATCTGGTCATTACTGCGCTGGGTGCCGATCGCCCAGGAATTGTGAACACCATCACGCGTCATGTCAGCAGTTGCGGCTGTAATATCGAAGACAGCCGACTGGCCATGCTGGGTGATGAGTTCACGTTTATCATGTTGCTGTCGGGCACCTGGAATGCCATCACCCTGATTGAATCAACCCTGCCATTGAAAGGCGCAGAGCTGGATTTACTCATTGTGATGAAGCGCACGACCGCGCGCCCCCGTCCGGCGATGCCTGCTACGGTATGGGTGCAGGTCGATGTCCCTGATTCTCCCCACTTGATTGAACGCTTCACCGCTCTGTTTGACAGCCACCAAATGAATATTGCGGAACTGGTTTCACGCACGCAACCGGCTGAGAATGGAAAGGCGGCGCAGTTGTTTATTCAAATTACCGCACATAGTCCTGCGTCACATGATTCGGCAAATATTGAAGATGCGTTTAAAGCACTCTGTACAGAACTCAATGCGCAAGGCAGTATTAACGTCGTCAATTACTCACAGCATGATGAACAGGATGGAGTTAAGTAATGAACCCACTGAAAGCCGGTGATATCGCACCGAAATTTAGCTTGCCGGATCAAGACGGAGAACAAGTAAATTTAACCGACTTCCAGGGACAGCGTGTTCTGGTTTATTTTTACCCGAAAGCCATGACACCCGGCTGTACCGTACAGGCCTGCGGCCTGCGCGATAACATGGATGAGTTAAAAAAAGCGGGTGTTGAAGTGCTGGGGATCAGCACCGACAAACCAGAGAAGCTTTCCCGATTCGCGGAGAAAGAAGTCCTGAATTTCACGCTCCTGTCCGATGAAGATCATCAGGTTTGCGAGCAGTTCGGCGTCTGGGGTGAGAAGTCATTTATGGGCAAAACCTACGATGGCATCCACCGCATCAGCTTCCTGATTGATGCCGAAGGGAAAATTGAGCATGTGTTTGATGACTTCAAAACCAGCAACCACCACGACGTGGTAATGAATTGGCTGAAAGAGAACGCCTGACCGTGAAATGCCGGATGGCGGCGTGAACGCCTTATCCGGCCTACAAATGCACGCACGTAGGCCGGATAAGGCGCGTTAGCGTCGACATCCGGCAGATGACCGCCCGGTTACTCAAACGTCCCTTTCACACACGCTTTCTGCTCCCTGACTACGGCTTTTCCCTTCGCCCACAGGTGATGAACTTCCAGCGCGTCGTTGAGCACCAGAATGTCCGCATCGCATCCCACCGCCAGACGCCCTTTATGCTCCAGTGCCAAAAATTCTGCGACCGTACGCGTCAGCGGACACAGCGCCTGTTCCAGCGGTATGGCATGAACCTTCACCAACTGGCGCACCGTCTCAGCCAGTGATTCAAACCCCGCGACACCGATGCCGGTGAGATTGCCAAGCTCATCAAATTCCGGCTGGCTGCCATTGCCATCTGAGCTAAGGGTAATGCGCGACAGCGGCACGTTCTGGCGCAGCGCCGTGGCGATAGCCGTGGCCGGGTCGACGGGCTCATCAATGCTGCTGGTAATGTCGATATAACCGCCTTTACGGGCATACTCCAGCGCCGCCTGGAACAGCGGTTCCGCACGGTTAACGTGTGTCGGCAACAGTTTAGTAATCGGCACATCGCAACAGTCAAGGATCTGGTACAACGGTTCCAGCATGCGCTGGCTGTCGCCCATATGGAAAACGCTGATCCCCGGTTTGCGCCCTAACAATCCGCCGACACGCGACTGCGCCGCCATATTTGCCAGCGCCGAGGTATCCGGGGCTGAAGAACGATGGTCCGAAACCGCACACTTCACGCCAATCACTTTATCGATCAGCGCCACGTCGCGATCGATGCTGCCGGTGATAGTCGGGGAAGGCAGAGAATACGCCCCGGTCAGCATCCATGCGCTGATGCCTTCAAACTCCAGCGCGCGGGTTTTTGCCAGCAGCGATTCCGGGTGACGGGTAATGCCATCGGTACCCAGCAAACCCACCACCGACGTGACGCCAGCTTCAACCAGCCGTGACAAGCGCACTTCCGGCGTGCGGGTATGCGGCCCCGCCTCCCCGCCGCCGCCAATAAGATGGACGTGTTGATCGATAAATCCTGGGCACACAATCGCGCCGTCAAGATTGATACACTCGCAACCGGGAAAGTCTTCAGGAGAAATTGACGGGGCGATGGCAACAATTTTGCTGCCAGAGACCAGTATATCCTGTCGCCCTAAATCTTCAGGCGCATACACGTGTCCCTGCTGGAACAACGTCAAATCAAGAATTGAACAGTTCATAACCTTCCTTGTCAGGCAATAACCTGCATAACCCAAATAGAGAGCAGAGCATTAATGACGCATACCGCAATAATTAGCGGGTAATAACGAGGATGAACCCCCGCGGTCCCCAGACAACGGCCCACATTTTGCACCGGATTTCCCATCAGGTAGATAGCCGGCAACAACACCGTGGCATCATGTCCCGAAAGCGTACCGGCGACAACCAGGCTGGCGCACACGCCAACGCCGCCTCCCATACTCATCACCGCTGCCAGCAGCACAGTGGCAGATTCCCCCGGCAGCCCCCACAGCGCCATTACCGGCTCGCATACCCGCCCGACAACCTCGAGCAGCCCTGTCACCTTCAGCGCCTGAATAATCACAAACGCCATCACCACGTTAGGCAACAGACTGGTTGTTGCAATGGTAAACCCGCGCCGTGCGCCATCGATAAACATATCCATGACGTTTTTACGTACCTGTGTTGTCATCTCACGCCTCCTGCTGCATACGGCGATTTTCCAGCTGCGCGATCCACACACGCAACAGGTTCGCACCCACAAATTTGAAGACAAGGATCACCGCCAGCGGCGTAATCACCGGAACGGTCACCATCGTAAACAGCGCTGCGCCAGAAGAAAAATAGTTGGTAATGCACGCGCTACCGCTGGTTTGCCAGCAGGCAAAAATAGCGCGTTCCTGCTCTGTGATAATGCCCTCTTCCGCCATTTCTTTGGTCATCCCGGCCGCGGCATCGGTATTTTGCAAATTCGCAATCAACGCCAGCGAACAAATACCCGGAATGCCCAGTAACGGACGCAGGACCGGCGTCATCAGCTGTTGTGCCGCGCGCAATCCACCCAACCCTTCGGTGACGGAAATAATCCCGAGCGAAAGAATGACGGAAGGCGCCAGTTCAAGCGCGAATAAGAAGCCGTCTTTTGCCCCCATCCCCCCTGTGCCACGAAAAGAGACCGCCGTGTCGCCCGCAGCATTAATCTGCCCAAACGCACCGTTGAGGACAGTGAAGTCAAAGACCCGCCACCATTCGGTACTTTTCGCAAACATGCCGGAAAAAAGAATAATCGTAATAAAAAAAGCGAGATAACCGCCCCATCCCACCTTTTGCTGCGTGTGTGTGCTGTGACCCATTTTGTTCTCCTGTTGGCCTTAATCCTTGTGTGACTAAAAGACATCACGATGGTCAAGTTAAAGACAAACGCGGAGAAAAACGACACCAGAAGAGATTATTCAGAAAGTGTGGATAGAGGTCAGACAAGTTCAGATCCGGCGACATGATATCGCCGGATCTTGCAGATTAGGGTTCGTCAACGACCTGACCATCCGGCCAGGCATGCATTACCGCTTTGATTAACGTCGCCAGAGGAATCGCAAAGAATACGCCCCAGAATCCCCACAGACCGCCGAAAATCACCACGGAGAGAATAATCACCAGTGGATGCAGATTGACCGCCTCGGAGAACAGCACGGGAACCAGCAAATTGCCGTCCAGTGCCTGGATTATCAGGTACACAGCAAAACAGCTCCAGAACTCAGTGCCAAGCCCGAACTGGAACAGCGCCACGCCAACCACCGGAATCGTCACCACAAAAGCGCCGATATACGGGATCAGCACAGAGAACCCGACCAGCACCGCCAGCAACAGCGAATAGTTGAGACCAAACAGCAGGAAGCCGAGCCAGGTCGCTACGCCGACCACCACCATTTCCAGCACCTTCCCGCGGATATAGTTGGTGATTTGCTGGTTCATCTCTTTCCATACCTGTCCCGCCAGCCCGCGATTACGCGGTAGCACCCGGCGCACGGCGTTCAGCATCTGGCCTTTATCTTTGATCAGGAAGAACACCATCAATGGGACGAGAACCAGGTAAACCGCCAGCGTCAGCAAACCGACCAGTGAGGCCAGCGAATATTTCACCACCGAATCGCCCATGGTGAGCATTCGCGAGCGCATATTTTCCGCCATCGCATCAATGATGCCCGCATCCATCAGCGCCGGGTAACGTCGTGGCAAGGTGGCGGCAAAATCAGACAATTTATTGAGCATGCCGGGCATGTCGCGGATCAGGTAAATTCCCTGCTGCCACGCAACGGGCATCACCACAAAGGCCATCAGCAGTAAAATACCGACAAATACCACCAGCACAATCGATGTCGCCCAACGCCGTGAACACCCAATATGTTCCAGCCGCACTGTCGGCCATTCAAGCAGGTACGCCAACACAATGGCGACCAGCAGCGGCGCCAAAAGACCGCTAAAGAAAAACAGGATGCCAAAACCGGCAACAAGAATAATCAGCAGGGCGATGGCTTCGGGGTCGCTAAAGCGGCGACGATACCATTGCATCAACATTTCGAGCATAAAACCCTTCCATGAACCCAATAGCGGGATTGCGATCCCGAATTGTATCGAAATGTCACAAAAAAGACTTCGCTTTTTATGGCTGATTACGCAAAGTGAAAAGACATTTTTCCTGGGTGTTCATCGTCAGGTTTCGCAGTTACACTCCGTAAGCTTGCGGAGTGTGAACGATACTTCGCAGCATCGGTCAAATGGCTATCTCAAAAAAGAATACAGGACAGAGGTTATGTTCAGGCAGTTGAAAAAAAACCTGGTTGCTACCCTCATTGCCGCACTGACTATCGGTCAGGTTGCGCCCGCATTTGCTGATACTGCGGACACCCTGCCTGATATGGGAACGTCGGCAGGCAGTACGCTTTCCATAGGACAGGAAATGCAGATGGGCGATTATTACGTACGCCAACTGCGCGGCAGTGCGCCATTAATTAACGATCCATTGCTCACCCAATACATTAATGCGCTGGGGATGCGTCTGGTCTCGCACGCCGACTCGGTAAAAACGCCCTTCACCTTCTTTTTGATTAACAACGATGAAATCAACGCCTTTGCTTTCTTTGGCGGCAACGTTGTCCTGCACTCCGCACTATTCCGCTATTCCGACAACGAAAGCCAGCTGGCATCGGTTATGGCGCACGAAATTTCCCACGTCACGCAACGCCACCTGGCGCGTGCCATGGAAGACCAGAAACGTAGCGCACCGCTAACGTGGGTTGGCGCATTAGGTTCAATTTTATTAGCAATGGCCAGCCCGCAAGCGGGTATGGCGGCGCTGACCGGTACGCTGGCGGGTACACGTCAGGGAATGATCAGCTTTACGCAGCAAAACGAACAGGAAGCAGATCGCATTGGTATTCAGGTGCTGCAACGCTCGGGATTCGATCCCCAGGCCATGCCAACGTTCCTGGAAAAACTGCTCGACCAGGCTCGTTACTCTTCGCGTCCGCCGGAAATTTTGCTGACTCACCCCCTGCCGGAAAGCCGTCTGTCTGATGCCCGTAACCGCGCCAACCAGATGCGCCCGGTGGTCGTCCAGTCGTCAGAAGATTTTTATCTGGCTAAGGCACGAACCTTAGGCATGTACAACTCTGGTCGTAACCAGTTGACCGATGACCTGCTGAGTAGCTGGTCGAAAGGCAACGTACGTGAGCAACGTGCGGCGCAGTATGGCCGGGCATTGCAGGCGATGGAAGCCAGTAAATACGACGAGGCACGTAAAGCGCTGCAACCGCTGCTGGCGGCAGATCCTAACAATGCCTGGTATCTCGACCTGGCAACGGATATCGATCTCGGCCAGAAGAAAACCAGTGATGCCATTAACCGCCTGAAAAACGCCCGCGACCTGCGCACTAACCCGGTTCTGCAGCTCAACCTGGCGAATGCCTATTTACAAGGTGGACAAGCCAAAGAGGCGGCGACCATCCTGAATCGCTATACGTTTAACCATAAAGATGACCCTAACGGCTGGGATCTGTTAGCGCAAACGGAAGCCAACCTGAGCAACCGCGATCAGGAGCTGGCGGCGCGCGCGGAGGGGTATGCCCTCGCGGGACGTCTGGATCAGGCTATTTCGATGCTCAGCAGCGCAAGCTCTCAGGTGAAACTGGGTAGCCAGCAGCAGGCCAGATACGATGCCCGTATTGACCAGCTACGCCAGCTGCAAGAACGCTTTAAACCGTACACGAAGATGTAATTATCGAACCCTTGCCGGATGGCGACGCTGTAGCGTCTTATCCGGCCTACGTCAGACGCAATATGTAGGCCGGATAAGGTCTTTTGGCCGCCATCCGGCAGTATTGTTATGCAAGGAGAAGTCATGTCAGACGCGATTAAAATCTACCATAACCCACGCTGCTCCAAGAGCCGTGAAACGCTGGAATTACTGAAGTCCAACGGCGTGGACCCGGAAGTGGTGTTGTATCTGGAAGCGCCGGCTGACGCAGCAACCCTGCGTGAACTGCTGCAGATGCTCGGCATGTCCAGCGCGCGTGAACTGATGCGCCAGAAAGAGGATCTTTATAAATCGCTTAACCTGGCGGACAAAAATCTGAGTGAAGACGCGCTGATTCAGGCAATGGTGGAAAACCCGAAACTGATGGAGCGCCCGATTGTGGTTGCCAAAGGTCAGGCTCGAATTGGACGCCCGCCTGAGCAGGTACTGGAAATCGTCGGTTAACCTGCAACCTGCCGCAGTCTTCTCGGCTGCGGCGCTTACAGCTTCAGAATTTCTTTTACGAACGGAATGGTCAGCTTACGCTGGGCGGTGATCGACGCATGATCTAACTGATCCAACGTCATAAACAGCGTTCGCATTTCACGATCCAGACGCTTCAGCAGGAAACGT
This sequence comes from Citrobacter sp. B72, assembly GCF_016894305.1. Classification (NCBI taxonomy): domain Bacteria; kingdom Pseudomonadati; phylum Pseudomonadota; class Gammaproteobacteria; order Enterobacterales; family Enterobacteriaceae; genus Citrobacter; species Citrobacter sp. B72. The sequence goes on along the minus strand of NZ_CP069801.1, from coordinate 1,442,098 downwards.
CCCACATCTTCCGGCAGTTCAAATCCACGAAGTCTGGCGCGTAATTGCAACGCCTGCAGCTTATCTTCATCGGAAAGCGGTTGCAGCTTGTAGATTTGCCCCCAGTCCAGGCGTGAGGCGAGATCCGGCAACCCCAGATTCAGCTGTCTTGGCGGACGATCGCCGGTGATCAGCAAACGCGTTTTCCCCGACTCCAGGATACGGTTGTAGAGATCAAAGATCGCCATTTCCCACAGCGAATCGCCGGCCACACATTCGATGTTATCAATGCAAACCAGCGATAAATGCTCCATCCCGTCGAGTACCTCGGGAACGAACCAGGTGCGTTTGTCGAGCGGCACGTAGCCTACCGCATCGCCGCGCGCGGACAGTTCCGCACAGGCTGCATGCAGCAAATGACTACGGCCAGCGCCTTCACGCGACCAGAGATAAATATACCCGCTATGTTCCTGACGCAGCACGTTTTGCAGTGCAGCCAGTAAAGAGGAGTTATCCCCCGGCCAGAAACTTGCGAAAGTTTCGTCGTCAGGAAGATAAAGTGGCAAAGAGAGCTGTGCCGGTGTGTTCAGAGATACCTCAACCCAGGATTTCATAAAATCGCGTTGAGTTTAACACAGAAATACGTCGCGATAGAACCGGGCAGCGCTGCCGCCCGGTCAGAGATTTACTGTTGCGGACTGTCTGCATCTTTCGCGTCAAGCACGACTTCTTCCGGACGCAGCAGGCTGATAACTTTGAAAATCAGGCTCAGACAGACACCAACGATGGTCGCCAGCGCCATGCCTTTCAGCTCTGCGGCACCGATGTGAACTTTCGCGCCACTTACGCCGATGATCAAAATAACCGAGGTCAGGATCAGGTTTTGCGCCTTGTTATAGTCAACCTTCGACTCGATCAGTACGCGAATACCAGAAGCACCAATCACACCGTACAGCAGCAGCGATACGCCGCCCATCACCGGCAGTGGAATGATTTGGATCGCCGCCGCCAGTTTACCCACGCAGGAGAGCAGAATGGCGAAAATTGCCGCACCGCCGATAACCCAGGTACTGTAAACGCGGGTGATCGCCATTACGCCGATGTTTTCGCCGTATGTGGTGTTCGGCGTAGAGCCGAAGAAACCAGAGATTACCGTAGACAGACCGTTGGCAAACATAGAACGATGCAGGCCAGGATCGCGAATCAAATCTTTTTTCACGATATTCGCCGTCACCACCAGATGCCCGACGTGTTCAGCGATGACCACCAGCGCCGCTGGCAGGATGGTCAGAATGGCAACCCACTCAAAACGCGGCGTGTAGAACGTCGGCAGCGCGAACCAGTGGGCCTGCGCAATCGGCGTAGTGTCCACAACGCCCATCACGAAGGAGAGCGCATAACCGGCCAGCACCCCGATCAGAATCGGGATAATCGCCATAAAACCGCGGAACAATACGGAACCAAAGACCGTTACCGCCAGCGTCACCATAGAAATGATGATGGTTTTTGAATCCGGTAATTGCCCCTCAGCAGGCAGTAACCCCGCCATACCCGCAGCAACGCCAGCCAGCTCCAGACCGATGACGGCAACGATTGCGCCCATCGCCGCAGGCGGGAACATGACATCCAGCCAGCCGGTTCCTGCCTTCTTAACAATGAAAGAAACCAGGCAGAACAGGACGCCACACATAATGAAACCGCCCAGCGCCACTTCATACCCTAACGGCAGCAGCAGCAGCACCGGGGAAATAAAGGCAAAGCTGGAACCCAGATATGCGGGAATTTTACCCTTACAAATAAAGAGATACAGCAACGTACCAATGCCGTTAAACAGCAGAACGGTAGCCGGGTTGATGTGGAACAGGACTGGCACCAGTACCGTTGCGCCAAACATGGCGAACAGGTGCTGCAAACTAAGCGGGATTGTCTGTAAAAGCGGCGGTCTTTCACTCACCCCGATAGCACGGCGCGTCATAGTGTTTTCCTCTGAGTGTTGTTTGTTATTAGCCATTGGGTTGTTTTATTCAAAAAAAAGCCGACTCTTAAAGTCGGCTTCTTTTCACTTATTCGTTTACTTAGTACCAAAAATCTTATCGCCGGCATCGCCGAGCCCCGGAATAATGTATCCGTGCTCGTTCAGTCCCTGATCGATGGAGGCGGTGTACAGCTCCACATCCGGGTGCGCTTTTTCCAGTGCCGCGATACCTTCCGGTGCCGCAACCAGGACCAGCACTTTAATGCTGGTGCAGCCTGCATTTTTCAGCAGATCGATAGTGGCGATAACAGAGCCGCCGGTTGCCAGCATTGGGTCAACGATCAGCGCCATACGCTCATCGATGTTAGAAACCAGCTTCTGGAAATACGGAACCGGCTCCAGCGTCTCTTCGTTACGGTACATACCAACAACGCTGATACGCGCGCTCGGAACGTTTTCCAGAACGCCTTCCATCATGCCCAGGCCCGCACGCAGGATAGGCACAACGGTGATTTTTTTGCCTTTGATTTGGTCAACTTCAACTGGACCGTTCCAGCCTTCAATGGTCACCTTTTCGGTTTCCAGACCAGCGGTTGCTTCATAAGTCAGCAGACTGCCAACTTCCGAGGCGAGTTCACGAAAGCGTTTAGTGCTGATGTCGTTTTCACGCATCAGTCCCAGCTTGTGTTTGACGAGTGGGTGTTTGACTTCCACGATCTTCATACTCTTCTCCTTTCCTCAGACGAATGGCAACCACAAAAAAAATCGCCGGATTATACCGCTTTTCCTCTCTGGCGCAACACTGCATACGCTTGATATGGATCAACCAAAGTCATTTGCGTCTGAATGATGAGTATAAAACAAGCCCCGCACTGATGGCGGGGCTTGCTGTCAATGCTATGAATTTTAAAGATATTCAGCATTGGCCTGAATGACTTTTTGATACCACGAAAAAGATTTTTTAGGTGAGCGCGTTAATGTCCCGCTACCGTCATTATTTTTATCGACATAGATAAACCCGTAGCGTTTTTTCATCTCCCCTGTCCCGGCAGAGACTAAATCAATGCAGCCCCACGGGGTATATCCCATCAGATCCACGCCATCTTCCACCACCGCTTTTTTCATCTCACGTATGTGGGCGGCAAGGTAGTCGATACGGTATTGGTCGTTAACTGTACCATCGTCCTCGCGCACATCAATGGCGCCAAACCCATTCTCCACAATAAATAGTGGCAGCTGATAATGATCCCAGAACCAGTTCAGTGAATAACGAAGGCCAACCGGATCAATCTGCCAGCCCCAGTCAGATTTCTGCACGTACGGGTTGGAAACCAGGCTTTTCGACTCATCGTAATCCAGCTGTGGGTTGTCCGCCGTTGCCTGGGTCGCGAAAGACATATAATAGCTAAAGCCGATGTAATCAACGCAGCCCTCAGTCAGCGCCTGACGGTCTTCCTCGGTGATATCCAGTTCAAAGCCACGACGAGTAAAGTAGTTGAGAAGATGCTGCGGGTATTTGCCGCGCACATGGACGTCAGTAAACCAGTAACGCCGGTGCATGGCATTCATCGCCATCATCATATCGTCTGGCGCGCAGGTCAGCGGATAGATTGGACACATGGCAATCATGCACCCTATCTGTAATTCCGGGTTAATCTCACGCGCGACCTTTACCGCCAGCGCGCTTGCCACCAGCTCATAGTGCGCCGCCTGGTACATGACCGGCTCGCGGTCTTCGCCTGGCTGGTATTTCAGACCTGAGTTAGTAAAGGGCGCGAAATCTTCGTGATAATTTGCCTGGTTGTTAATCTCATTAAACGTCATCCAGTACTTCACTTTGTGCTGGTAACGAGTGAATACCACCCTGGCAAAACGGACAAAGAAATCGATAAGCTTGCGGTTACGCCAGCCGCCGTACTCCGTCACCAGATGGTAAGGCATCTCAAAATGCGACAGCGTAATCACCGGCTCAATGCCATATTTCAGGCATTCGTCAAACAGGTCATCATAGAACTGTAGGCCAGACTCATTGGGTTGTTCTTCATCGCCGAAGGGGAAAATACGTGTCCAGGCAATAGAGGTGCGAAAACATTTAAACCCCATTTCGGCAAACAGCTTTATGTCGTCTTTATAGCGATGATAAAAATCGATGGCCTCGTGGTTAGGGTAATTTTTACCGGCAATCACACCGTCGGTAATTTCACGCGCCACCCCATGCGCTCCCGCGGTCATGACATCAGCAACGCTGACGCCTTTTCCGCCCTCCTGCCAGCCACCTTCCAGTTGATGAGCCGCGACAGCACCACCCCACATGAAATCTGCTTTAAATCCTGACATACCCTTCCCCTATCGTGATGACTCTGCGCAAAACGCTGTTGATGAGGTCCGCAACAGAAAAAAGAAACCGGTTTCAGTAAGATACTGTGCAATCGCCTAACAGGATTCAAGCACAAGACTGTACCCGGTTTCATTTTCGTGGCGCAGCTCAAACAAATAGATAAATGATTGTAAAATGCTGAAAAAACCAGCAGATAAAACTTGATGCAGAGCAGGCTCGCAAACGTTTGCTTTCCCTGTTAGAATTGCGCCGAATTTAACTTTTACTGCAAGTAAACATGTGGGGAAGCAGGCAGTGACCGATAAAACCTCTCTTAGCTACAAAGATGCCGGTGTTGATATTGATGCAGGTAATGCTCTGGTTGATCGAATCAAAGGCGTAGTAAAGAAAACTCGTCGTCCGGAAGTTATGGGTGGTCTGGGTGGCTTCGGTGCGCTGTGCGCATTGCCGCAAAAATATCGTGAACCGGTACTGGTTTCCGGCACTGATGGCGTTGGTACAAAACTGCGTCTGGCGATGGATCTGAAACGCCACGACACTATCGGCATTGATCTCGTCGCAATGTGCGTCAACGACCTCGTGGTTCAGGGCGCTGAGCCGCTGTTCTTCCTCGACTACTATGCGACTGGCAAACTGGATGTGGACACCGCAGCCAGCGTCATTAACGGGATTGCTGAAGGCTGCCTGCAGTCTGGCTGTGCGCTGGTCGGTGGGGAAACAGCTGAAATGCCGGGGATGTACCACGGCGAAGATTACGACGTGGCAGGTTTCTGCGTTGGCGTCGTCGAAAAATCAGAGATTATCGACGGCTCAAAAGTTGCCGACGGTGACGTACTGATTGCGCTCGGCTCAAGCGGCCCGCACTCCAACGGCTACTCTCTGGTGCGTAAAATTGTAGAAGTCAGCGGTTGTGACCCAGAAACCACCGAGCTTGAAGGCAAGCCGCTGGCCGATCACTTACTGGCCCCTACCCGCATTTACGTGAAATCCATTCTGGAACTGATCGAGAAGGTTGATGTGCACGCCATTGCCCACCTGACCGGCGGCGGCTTCTGGGAAAATATTCCACGCGTTCTGCCAGACAACACGCAGGCAGTGATCGACGAATCTTCATGGCAGTGGCCAGCCGTTTTCAACTGGCTGCAAACGGCGGGTAACGTCAGTCAGCATGAGATGTATCGCACCTTTAACTGCGGTGTAGGTATGGTTATCGCCCTGCCAGCTCCGGAAGTGGACAAAGCCCTTACTTTGCTCAATGAGAAAGGTGAAAACGCATGGAAAATCGGTATCATCAAAGCTTCTGATTCCGAACAGCGTGTGGTCATTGAATGAAAAACATTGTGGTGCTCATTTCCGGCAACGGAAGCAATTTGCAGGCGATAATCGACGCCTGCGAACAGAAAAAAATCAATGGCACCATACGTGCAGTATTCAGTAACAAGGCCGATGCGTTCGGCCTTGAGCGCGCACGCGAAGCGAATATTCCGGCACACTCGCTGGAAGCCGCCCAGTTTGCCAGTCGCGAAGCATTCGACCGCCAACTGATACAAGAGATTGACGCCTATGCACCCGATGTCGTGGTGCTGGCCGGTTATATGCGTATCCTCAGCCCGGCGTTTGTCGCTCACTATGCTGAACGATTGCTGAATATCCACCCGTCTTTATTGCCGAAGTATCCCGGCCTGCATACGCACCGCCAGGTACTGGAAAACGGCGATGAAGAACATGGTACCTCAGTCCATTTCGTAACGGATGAGTTGGACGGCGGACCGGTCATTCTTCAGGCCAAGGTTCCGGTATTTGAAGGCGACAGCGAAGATGACGTCACGGCACGGGTTCAGGCTCAGGAACATACCATTTACCCGCTGGTGGTAAGCTGGTTTATCGACGGTCGCCTGAAGATGCGTGATAACGCTGCTTGGCTGGATGGCGTTCGTTTGCCGCTACAAGGCTACGCCGCCGACGAATAATAAAAAAACCAACCTGTAAGCCGAATGTCACCATCCGGCTTACAGGCATAACTACCTTTTCCGGTTAATACCACCGGTATTCATCTACGCTCCCCCTTTCTCTTTGCTATCAGACGGTTTATTGTCATATTTTTCTGGCACAGTTGGACATCTGAGAGCAATGCTCGCCATAATAAATCGGTAGTGTCCCGTGAATGAAACGGAGTAAAAGTGGTAATGGGTCAGGAAAAGCTATACATCGAGAAAGAACTCAGCTGGTTAGCGTTCAACGAACGTGTACTCCAGGAAGCTGCTGATAAATCAAACCCGTTGATCGAACGGATGCGTTTCTTAGGTATCTATTCCAATAATCTCGACGAGTTTTATAAGGTTCGTTTTGCCGAACTGAAGCGCCGAATCATTATTAGCGAAGAACAGGGTTCAAACTCTCACTCCCGCCATTTGTTAGGCAAAATCCAGGCCCGCGTATTAAAAGCCGATCAGGAATTTGACGGCCTGTACAACGAGTTGCTGTTGGAAATGGCGCGCAATCAGATTTTCTTAATCAACGAACGCCAGTTGTCGGTCAATCAGCAAAGCTGGTTGCGTCATTACTTCAAGCAATATCTTCGCCAGCACATCACGCCGATCCTGATTAACCGCGAGACGGATTTAGTCCAGTTTTTGAAAGATGACTACACCTATCTGGCGGTAGAAATTATCCGTGGCGATACGATCCGCTACGCGCTGCTGGAAATTCCTTCCGACAAGGTTCCTCGTTTTGTGAATCTGCCGCCGGAAACCCCGCGCCGTCGCAAACCGATGATCCTGCTGGACAACATCTTACGTTACTGCCTTGACGACATTTTCAAAGGGTTCTTTGATTACGACGCACTGAACGCCTATTCGATGAAAATGACCCGTGACGCCGAATACGATTTGGTGCACGAGATGGAATCGAGCCTGATGGAGCTGATGTCATCCAGCCTGAAACAGCGTCTGACCGCAGAACCTGTACGTTTTGTCTATCAGCGTGACATGCCCAATGCGTTGGTCGAGGTACTGCGTGAAAAACTGACGATTTCTCGCTACGACTCGATTGTTCCCGGCGGGCGTTACCATAACTTCAAAGACTTTATTAACTTCCCTAACGTTGGCAAAGCTAACCTGGTGAACAAACCGCTGCCGCGTCTGCGCCATATCTGGTTCGACAACGAGAAGTTTCGTAACGGCTTTGACGCCGTTCGTGAACGCGACGTGCTGCTGTATTACCCCTATCACACCTTTGAGCACGTTCTTGAACTGCTGCGCCAGGCCTCTTTCGACCCGAGCGTGCTGGCTATAAAGATCAACATCTACCGTGTGGCAAAAGATTCACGCATCATAGATTCAATGATCCATGCCGCACACAACGGTAAGAAAGTCACCGTGGTGGTGGAATTGCAGGCCCGCTTCGATGAAGAAGCCAACATCCATTGGGCCAAGCGTCTTACCGAAGCAGGCGTTCACGTCATCTTCTCCGCGCCAGGCCTGAAAATTCACGCCAAACTGTTCCTTATCTCGCGTAAAGAAGGTGATGAAGTCGTGCGCTATGCGCATATCGGGACGGGGAACTTTAACGAAAAAACGGCACGCCTGTATACCGACTACTCGTTGCTGACCGCCGATTCGCGCATTACCAACGAAGTGCGCCGGGTGTTTAACTTCATCGAGAACCCGTATCGCCCGGTGACGTTCGATTATCTGCTGGTTTCCCCGCAGAACTCACGCCGTCTGCTGTACGCGATGATCGACAAAGAAATCGCCAACGCGCAGCAAGGACTGCCTTCCGGCATTACGCTAAAACTGAATAACCTGGTCGATAAAGGTCTGGTTGACCGCCTCTATGCGGCCTCAAGCTCAGGTGTGCCGGTCAATTTGTTGATTCGTGGTATGTGTTCTTTGATTCCGAATCTGGAAGGTATCAGCGACAATATTCGCGTTATCAGCATCGTTGATCGCTATCTTGAACATGACCGGGTCTATATCTTCGAGAACGGGGGTGACAAGCAGGTGTATCTCTCCTCCGCTGACTGGATGACAAGAAACATCGACTATCGTATCGAAGTTGCCACACCGCTTCTTGACCCGCGCCTTAAGCAACGCGTGCTGGATATTATCGATATCCTGTTCAGCGACACGGTGAAAGCCCGCTTTATTGATAAAGAACTGAGTAATCGCTACGTACCGCGCGGAAACCGCCGTAAGGTTCAGTCACAATTGGCGATTTACGATTACATCAAATCACTCGAGCAACCTGACTAAAGATATGCCAATACACGACAAGACTCCACGACCGCAGGAATTTGCTGCGGTCGACCTTGGTTCAAACAGTTTCCATATGGTCATTGCCCGCGTGGTTGATGGCGCAATGCAAATTATTGGGCGGCTGAAACAACGCGTACATCTGGCGGATGGCCTCGGCGAAGATAACAAGCTGAGCGAAGAGGCCATGGAGCGCGGGCTAAGCTGTTTATCACTGTTCGCCGAACGTTTGCAGGGGTTTCCTCCATCAAGCGTATGTATCGTGGGAACCCATACTTTGCGTCAGGCACTGAATGCGACTGATTTTCTCAAGCGAGCGGAAAAAGTCATCCCCTACCCAATTGAGATTATTTCCGGCAACGAAGAAGCCCGATTGATCTTTATGGGCGTTGAACATACGCAGCCGGAAAAAGGTCGCAAGCTGGTTATCGATATCGGCGGCGGCTCAACAGAACTGGTGATCGGAGAAGATTTCGAGCCTAAACTGGTCGAAAGCCGCCGTATGGGCTGCGTCAGCTTTGCCCAGATGTACTTCCCGCGCGGTGTAATTAACCGTGAAAATTTCCAGCGTGCCCGCATGGCGGCTGCGCAAAAGCTCGAAACCTTAACCTGGCAGTTTCGCATTCAGGGCTGGAACGTTGCGCTGGGCGCATCGGGCACCATTAAAGCAGCCCATGAAGTGCTGCTGGAGATGGGTGAAAAAGACGGTTTTATCACCCCCGAACGTCTGGACAAGCTGACATCTGAAGTGTTGAAGCACGCGTCATTTGATGCGCTCAGCTTGCCGGGGTTGTCAGAAGAAAGAAAAGCAGTGTTTGTACCCGGACTCGCGATTCTGTGCGGCGTTTTTGACGCGTTAGCTATTCGCGAACTTCGCCTTTCTGATGGTGCGTTACGTGAAGGCGTGCTGTACGAGATGGAAGGCCGTTTTCGCCACCAGGACGTTCGTAGCCGTACCGCCAGCAGCCTGGCGAACCAGTACAACATTGACAGCGAACAGGCCCGGCGCGTGCTGGAAACGACGATGCAAATGTACGACCAGTGGCATACGCAGCAGCCAAAGCTGGCCAATCCCCAACTGGAAGCGTTACTGCGTTGGGCAGCAATGCTGCATGAGGTTGGGCTGAACATTAACCACAGCGGTTTGCATCGCCACTCTGCGTATATCTTACAAAACAGCGATCTGCCTGGTTTCAATCAGGAACAACAGCTGATGATGGCAACATTAGTTCGTTATCATCGCAAAGCGATTAAGCTCGACGACTTGCCCCGCTTTACGCTGTTTAAGAAGAAACAGTTTCTGCCGTTAATTCAGCTGCTGCGCCTGGGCGTGCTGTTGAATAATCAGCGTCAGGCGACCACCACACCGCCGACTTTGACCCTGATAACCGACGACAGCCACTGGACCTTACGCTTCCCGCATGACTGGTTTAGCCAAAATGCGCTGGTGCTGCTCGATCTGGAGAAAGAGCAGCAATACTGGGAAGCCGTAACAGGCTGGCGACTCAAAATTGAAGAAGAGAGCTCACCCGATATCGCCGCATAAGATCTCAGCAGGTGTCAGTTCATCTGGCACCTGCTTTTCCAGAGTTTCATTCAACGGCAGTGGCTCACCAATCAGATACCCCTGCATGTAATCAATCCCCAGCGAAATAACCGCACTGCGTATTTCCTCGCTTTCGACGTACTCCGCAACCACCAGCATTCTTTTCATCCGCGCAAGATGGCAAATAGAGGCCACGATTTGGTAGTCGAGGCTGTTCGAAACAATATTGCGAATAAAGCTACCGTCAATTTTCAGGATATCGGCATTCACATTTTTCAGCCGCGCATAGCTGGCATACCCAGTACCAAAATCATCAATCGCAATCTGACAGCCCAGTGATTGCAGCTGCAGCAACGTTGCCTGTGCCTGCTCCGCATTGGTCAAGGCATTGCTTTCCGTCACTTCAAAGATAAGTTGCCATGCTTCAACCTTGTACTTTTTCAGTAACTGATTGATGTCATTAGGAAGTCGCGCGCGACATACTGAGGTGGGTGATAAGTTGATAGCAAACCGGTGGGCGGGCATTTTTTCCCGATTCTGCGCCATAAATTTCAACGTATTTTCAATCACCCACAGATCGATACGGGAGGACAAACCAAACTCATGGGCTACCGGCAAGAAGCTATCAGGGGCGATAGTTTCACCGTCATCCCCCTCAAGCCGCAGGAGGATTTCGTGATAAACGTCGCCACGCACGCCAAAAATCGGCTGCGCCTTCAGGAAAAAGCGATTGTTCTCCAGCGCCTGCTGAATACGGTTCATCATCGCAACTTTATCTTTCAGGTCGCGTTGCAGGTGCATCACACCACGCCGCTGCAAATTCTCTGGTGAATTGGTTGCCAGCGATAATTCGGCAATGGTACTTAACTCTCCCAGCAACAAATAGATATGGTTAACAGGAGAACGGACATAGCAAAAGCTGATCCCAACCTGCGGTTGCAAAGGCATTCCGTCCCAGACAAAACGAAACTGCTTGATATGCCTGTCCAGTGCTTCAATGCGTTCCTGGTGTAGCTCAGTGTTAAAACGCAGGATTAAATCATTACCTGACAATTGATAGACATGCTCATCCTGTTCAAGCAACGGTGTTATCCACTGAGCCAGTTTTTGCTTGTACTGGATACGCAGCATAATGCCGTAATTTTTCACCAGCAGCTCCATGCCCGGAACACCCAAAAAGCAAAGCACTGACCATGGCGCGTTTTTCAAATCCCGGTTCAAAGCTCGCAAATTCGGAATATGCACCATAGGGTCAAAGAAGGCCAGACGATGGTTGCGCCGGGTAACAAAACGTTGACGCGTTGCAAGGACAGCAATGAAATTCACGATGAAGGAAAAAACCAGATAACTTGATGAGGTAATAGCAAGCTGCGTATCATAGCCCGAATACCAGGGCATATAGCGCTGATAATAATGGATTGCGGTAATAAGTACGACCGCCCATATCAATGAAATAAATTTATAACCGTAACGCATTGCCCCCCACAGCATGACAGGCAGTAACAGTGACAGTGTATAATTTGTGCTGAATATTGAGCTTTGTTCATTTAGCGGCATACACAACATTGCCATTAGCACAGTCAATATAATCAACCAGACCACAAACTCTGTTTTAGTCACTTTGGTATCAAACTGCTGCTTTAACTGAGAAAAATAGCCTCTCAGATGCAAGGGGTTGCGAATTGTTCGAATGATGAAATAACACAGCGGCACACCTACAAGATTCCCCGCGAGTATGGACTGATAGTTGATTAATGTGCCTGTATTGAAGGGCATAACGCCCACCATGCCTGATTTGCTTTCATAAACACCCACAAATGCGGCAAACTGAAAGAGTATCAGAAACAGCGTAGCCGGGCAGAAGACTTGCCAGAACATACGCTGAAACAACAGATGAGAGTCGCCGTGGGAAACGTTGTTTCGTCGGGGAGAAAATACTTTATATCCTCCCCAGCTAAGCACGACTGTAACTATAAAGTGCGAAATTATTGAAAGTGTTTCAAATAACCCGACCTGCGGATATTTGTACCAGATAATGGAAATGATAATACCTGGCAATGCCGCCCAACCAAAAAAAAGCATCAGGCTAATCATCAGCGCTAACGGCAGGTAGAAAAGAATTACGGTCCCCGTACTAATATGGGCATAGGTGGTGGCAGTGCTCAATATAGGCAACAACAAAGAAGGTAAGATGAGAGGTAATGCCCACCATCTATCTCTAATATCAATATAATTTTTATTGAGTTTCATAGATGCTCAGTAGAATCCCGCACATCCTGTAGGGGGTATTCAGACAGGCATCCCACCTGACTTTAAAACGATAAAGTAAAATACATCACAATGATTCATCGATTTTAGTTGTCAGCAACGTGTGATGCTTGATACATATCAAAAAAAATGCCCCTCATTCATCAATTATTACTCTTTTCATTATTTTTTATCGTTAATACATTATTCATGCAAATAATAATATTAATTTCCATAACATAAGAAGATAAAACAACCGAAGCAATTTTACATAAGGAAGAATTGACCATTTCCTCTCAGTGTGCCTTAATGTGAGTATCGCCCTCAGTTGGGTACACTACAAGGAACCTTTTGTGAGCCAGGTTACCAGCCTACGCAAACGACACCGATTTAACAGTCGCATGATCCGGATCGTACTGCTTATCAGCTTTCTCTTCTTCTTCGGACGCTTCGTCTACTCCGCCATTGGTGCGTGGCATCACCACCAGGACAAAAAAGAATCTCAGCAGACCACTCAGCCGCAACAGACAGCTCCTGCACAAACCGACGAACATTGATCGCTCGCGCCTGTGATACCCCCAGCATTAAGATTCCTTACCGGATGGCTAATCGCCTGACATTTAACCATCCGGTAAGGGATTTGAGTGACGAAACTTTACACATATCCCCCCTCTCCCGCTTAATTATCAGATAATCGGCCGTATTTTTCGCACAAATGCACAATCTTTTCATCCCACTTCACCGCACCATTCGCGCTGATTTTTACGTTCCGGTTTAGCGGACATAAAAAGACAAACAGTGCTCAAATAAACGCTAATTAATATCACCAGCAAATATCACTGACGCAAGCATTTATATTTCGCATGAAAATTAAATAGTTATTTGAATTGTTATCATTTTTAAATACTACAGGGTAATACCATGAGTGGTTTTTTATTATTCCCGAAAATAAGAAGCGGCCTTGAGTGGATCGCCGGGCACAGCGATGCTGTCATTCAATTCGGCTGGAATATCGTTGCCGCCGTGATCTTATTGTTTATCGGTAAATTTATCGCTCGTCTGCTCTCTCGTGGGCTGGAAAAGTTACTGCTTAAACGTAAAGTCGACAGAACGATCATTCAGTTCTTCACCGCGCTGGTACGTTACATTACCCTCGCCTTTTCCGTCGTCGCCGCATTAGGTCGCATCGGTATTGAAACATCCTCCATTATTGCCGTCATCGGTGCCGCCGGACTGGCCATTGGCCTCGCGTTACAAAGCTCGCTTTCCAACTTTGCCGCTGGCGTGCTGTTGGTTTCCCTGCGGCCTTTTCGCGCCGGAGAAGTAGTGCAGATTGGTGCAGTCACCGGAACAGTAGAAAAGGTGCACATCTTCTCCACCACCCTGCTAACCGCGGACAGCAAAGAAGTGGTGATTCCAAACGGTAAGATCATCGCTGACAACATCATTAACTATTCCCGTCACCCTTTTCGTCGTATCGATCTGGTGATTGGTGTGGGTTATCAGAGTCGGATTGCAGAGGTTAAGCAAGTTATTAATCACATTATCGAGCAGGACAGCCGCATCGATAAGCAACGTGGGGTAACCGTTCGTCTGGGCGAACTGGGCGCTTCAGCGTTGAATTTTTACGTGCGCGTATGGGTGCCCAATATCGAATACTGGAATACCTATTACGATCTGCTGGAAAACATTAAAGAGGCGCTGGACGCCAACCACATCGACCTACCCTATCCACAGATGGATGTGCGTATTCAGAATGTCGCACCTCAGCAGCAGCCTCAGCTGCAACTGGTCGATTAGCGTACTTTCCTGCAGAACATGCGCCTGAAGTATTTGCTGAAATGCGTGCAATAAAAAACCCTCTGTAAACAGAGGGTTTTTTGCATATTACCGGTTCAAAAACCGCTAACGGAAAGGGATATTATTCCCACTCAATCGTAGCTGGCGGCTTACCGCTGATGTCATACACCACGCGGGAAATACCGTTCACTTCGTTGATAATGCGGTTAGAGACGCGGCCTAAGAAGTCATACGGCAGGTGTGCCCAGTGCGCGGTCATAAAGTCGATGGTTTCGACCGCACGCAGGGAAACAACCCAGTCGTACTTGCGGCCATCGCCCATCACACCAACGGAACGAACCGGCAGGAACACGGTGAACGCCTGGCTGACCTTGTTGTACAGGTCAGCTTTGTGCAGCTCTTCAATGAAGATAGCATCCGCGCGACGCAGCAGGTCGCAGTACTCTTTCTTCACTTCGCCAAGCACACGCACGCCCAGACCCGGTCCCGGGAATGGGTGACGGTACAGCATGTCGTACGGCAGGCCCAACTCCAGACCAATCTTACGCACTTCGTCTTTGAACAGCTCACGCAGCGGCTCAACCAGACCCATCTTCATCTCTTTCGGCAAACCGCCCACGTTGTGGTGAGATTTGATAACGTGCGCTTTACCGGTGGCAGATGCCGCGGATTCGATCACGTCCGGGTAGATGGTGCCCTGCGCCAGCCACTTAACGTCTTCCAGCTTCAGCGCTTCTTCATCAAATACTTCCACGAATACGCGGCCAATGATTTTACGTTTAGCTTCTGGGTCGTTCTCGCCTTTCAGCGCGTCCAGGAAACGCTTTTCGCCTTCCACGTGAACGATGTTCAGGCCAAAGTGGTCGCCGAACATATCCATCACCTGCTGAGCTTCGTTGAGACGCAGCAGACCGTTGTCGACGAACACGCAGGTCAGGTTTTTGCCGATTGCACGGTGCAGCAGCATCGCGGTCACGGAGGAGTCAACGCCGCCGGACAGACCGAGGATAACTTTATCATTGCCAACCTGCTCACGAATGCGGGCAACGGCGTCATCGATAATTTTTGCCGGCGTCCACAGCGCTTCACACTGGCAGATGTCGCGCACAAAACGCTCCAGCATGCGCATGCCCTGACGGGTGTGGGTAACTTCCGGGTGGAACTGCACGCCGTAGAAGCGTTTTTCTTCGTGCGCCATGATAGCGAACGGGCAGCTGTCGGTGCTGGCAACGGTCACGAAACCTTCCGGAATGGCGGTCACTTTGTCGCCGTGGCTCATCCACACGTCCAGCAGCGGTTTGCCGTCTGAGGTCAGGGAGTCTTCAATACCGCGGACAAGCGCGCTGTCGGTCTGAACTTCAACCTGCGCATAGCCGAATTCACGTTCGTTAGAACCTTCAACATGACCACCGAGTTGCATTGCCATGGTCTGCATGCCGTAGCACACGCCGAACACCGGCACGCCCGCATTGAAAACGTATTCCGGCGCACGCGGGCTGTTTTCTTCGGTGGTACTTTCCGGACCACCGGAAAGAATGATACCGCTTGGGTTGAATTCGCGAATTTGTGCTTCCGTAACATCCCATGCCCACAGTTCACAGTAGACGCCCAGTTCACGTACGCGACGTGCAACCAGCTGAGTGTACTGCGAGCCGAAATCGAGGATGAGAATGCGATGTTTATGAATATTGTCTGTCATTGACGCTAATTCCGAGGCAAGTGAAACAAATTCGCCCGGCATATAGCCGGGCGCGGAAACTTATCAGGAGCCCATGCGGTAGTTAGGGGACTCTTTGGTGATGGTCACATCGTGAACGTGACTTTCCTGAATACCCGCACCGCTGATGCGTACAAACTCTGCTTTCGTTCGCAGCGCGTCGATAGTACCACAGCCGGTCAGACCCATACAGGAGCGCAGGCCGCCCATCTGCTGGTGAATGATCTCTTTCAGGCGACCTTTATAGGCAACGCGACCTTCGATACCTTCCGGGACCAGTTTGTCAGCAGCGTTATCGCTCTGGAAGTAACGGTCAGAAGACCCTTTGGACATCGCGCCCAGAGAACCCATACCGCGGTAAGATTTGTAAGAACGGCCCTGGTACAGTTCGATTTCACCCGGGGATTCTTCAGTACCCGCCAGCATGGAGCCAACCATCACTGCGGCAGCACCAGCAGCAATCGCTTTAGCGATGTCGCCGGAGAAACGAATACCGCCGTCGGCGATAACCGGAATACCGGTGCCTTCCAGCGCTTCAACGGCATCAGAAACGGCAGTGATCTGCGGAACACCGACGCCGGTCACGATACGGGTAGTACAGATGGAGCCAGGGCCGATACCCACTTTAACTGCGCTGCAGCCAGCTTCAGCCAGTGCGCGAGCACCTGCGCCCGTAGCAACGTTACCGCCGATGATCTGCAGGTCAGGATATTTAGCGCGAGTTTCACGGATACGCTGCAGAACGCCTTCAGAGTGGCCGTGAGAGGAGTCAATCAGCAGAACGTCTACGCCAGCAGCAACCAGCGCGTCAACACGCTCTTCGTTACCTGCGCCAGCACCTACCGCTGCACCAACGCGCAGACGACCATGCTCGTCTTTACAGGCGTTAGGTTTACGTTCTGCTTTCTGGAAATCTTTTACGGTGATCATGCCGAGCAGGTGGAAGCTGTCATCAACAACCAGCGCTTTCTCAACGCGTTTTTCGTGCATTTTGGCAAAAACGACATCGCGCGCTTCGCCTTCACGAACGGTCACCAGACGCTCTTTTGGCGTCATATATACGCTAACCGGCTGGTTCAGGTCTGTCACAAAACGCACGTCACGGCCGGTGATGATGCCGACCAGTTCGTTATCTTCAGTCACTACCGGGTAGCCAGCAAAGCCGTTACGCTCGGTCAGTTCTTTCACTTCGCGCAGAGTAGTGGTTGGCAGTACGGTCTGTGGGTCAGTTACCACGCCAGATTCGTGTTTCTTCACGCGGCGAACTTCTTCAGCCTGGCGCTCGATGGACATGTTTTTGTGGATAAAACCGATGCCGCCTTCCTGGGCCAGGGCAATTGCCAGGCGCGCTTCCGTCACGGTGTCCATTGCTGCGGAGAGCATAGGAATGTTCAGGCGAATGGTTTTCGTCAACTGGGTGCTGAGGTCAGCAGTATTCGGCAGAACGGTAGAATGAGCGGGAACGAGGAGGACGTCGTCAAACGTCAGGGCTTCTTTTGCGATACGTAGCATGGGCAATATCTCACCTGGGAGGTTATTAAATATTGCCGCGGCATTATACAGAGCGTAACCGATTGCATCCACACTTTTTTGCAAAAAAACCTTGCGCTCCTCTGTGAGCATGTTACTTTCGACTGAATAACTTGCTGATTTAGAATTTGATCCCGCTCACATGTTATCCTCTCAGACCACCTCAATTTTTACCGTAAGCCGCCTAAATCAGACGGTTCGTTTGCTGCTTGAGCAGGAAATGGGACAAGTTTGGATCAGCGGTGAAATCTCGAATTTCACTCAGCCGTCCTCCGGTCACTGGTATTTCACGCTCAAAGATGACACCGCCCAGGTACGCTGCGCGATGTTTCGCAACAGCAATCGACGGGTAACGTTCCGCCCGCAGCACGGTCAGCAGGTCCTGGTACGCGCTAACATTACGTTGTACGAACCGCGTGGCGACTACCAGATAATTGTTGAGAGCATGCAGCCAGCTGGCGAAGGCTTGTTGCAGCAAAAATATGAGCAACTCAAAGCCAAACTGCATGCTGAAGGGCTATTCGATCAGCGGTTCAAAAAATCACTACCCTCTCCGGCTCACTGCGTTGGGGTCATTACCTCGAAAACCGGGGCTGCGCTGCACGATATTCTCCACGTGTTGAAGCGTCGTGACCCATCCCTGCCCGTTATTATCTACCCGACCGCGGTCCAGGGCGACGATGCGCCAGGACAGATCGTTCGCGCCATTGAGCTGGCGAACGCGCGGGGCGAGTGCGATGTGCTTATCGTCGGGCGCGGCGGCGGTTCTCTGGAAGATTTGTGGAGTTTTAACGACGAACGCGTAGCACGGGCAATCTTTGCCAGCCGCATTCCGGTAGTAAGCGCCGTCGGCCACGAAACAGATGTCACTATTGCCGATTTTATTGCAGATTTACGGGCGCCTACGCCATCAGCAGCGGCGGAAATTGTCAGCCGCAATCAACTGGAACTGCTGCGTCAAATTCAGCATGGCCAGCAGCGTCTGGAGATGGCGATGGACTACTACATCGCCAACCGTACTCGTCGCTTTACCCAGCTTCATCACCGTTTGCAACAGCAACATCCGCAACTGCGTCTGGCCCGTCAGCAGACCGTGCTGGAGCGGCTGCGTCAGCGGATGAATTTCGCTCTTGAGAATAAGATTAAGCAGGCCAATCAGCGCCAACAGCGCGTAAGCCAACGCCTGAGCCAGCAAAACCCACAGCCGCGAATTTATCGGGCGCAAACCCGTATTCAGCAACTGGAGTACCGTCTGGCAGAGAATATCCGCGCGCGTTTAAGTGCACAGCGAGAACGCTTCGGTAATGTGGTGACGCATCTTGAAGCGGTGAGTCCTCTCTCGACGCTCGCTCGCGGCTATAGCGTCACTACCGCGACCGACGGCAAAGTGCTGAAGCAGACCAAACAGGTAAAAACCGGTGATGTGCTCACTACCCGCCTGTCAGACGGCTGGGTAGAGAGCGAAGTGAAAGGCGTAACGACGGCAAAGAAAACGCGTAAGAAAAAGCCAGATTAAACCGGCACAAACTCCACACGTTTCTTCGAAATCAGACCATGACCATTCTGACAGAAGTAATCCACCGCACCGCAGGCTTTTAACACCTGGAGTGGCTGATGGCACTCCGGGCAGCGCGCTTCTAACGGAATATCTTTTTTACAGTTTTCACAGTGTGCCACACCGTTTTGTGGTTCCAGTTCTGCATGACAATCCGGGCAGGTCATCGACATGGTGACTCCTTTAAATGGCGTTCAATTCTGCGCTAATTTTACCATGATACGCTTAGTGTGAACCACGCAACTGTTGCTGTAGGATCAGTAATCGTTCTACCTCATCCAGCCTGCGCTGCGTCGTGCGGCTCACCTCCTGCGGGCTGCGTTCAAACAGACTTTGCGTCCCCAGAATATGTTCCGCCAGACAATGGGCATAAATCGTACCAGGCAGACACCAGCGTTGCACAACATCACCGTCAATCAATTCGAGCACATCGTCGGCACCCCATCGGTCGTAGCTGATGATACGCCCATCACGCAGATAAAGGCGCAGACCTTTTTGTCCGCCAGCAGGCCCCGCGTATTTATTCAGCCAGATATCCAACGGTACACCGCTAATCAGTCCTTGCAGATGCGCCTCTCCTTCAGCCGTGGTCAGGTCACCCTGGATGATGTTACGTCCCAGACGGTCTTTAGCGCTCTTCACCTGCAGGGTCATGCTGTCATTACCGCCCAGGTAACGCACTGTTTCACGCAGCATGGCCAGTACGTGTGTGCCAATGTCCAGAATCACACCGTCCGGGTGGCGAAGCTCACGCGTATCTGGCTCACCGGTGGCAAAGTTGAGCGAGATCGGCTCTCCTGTAGCGTTAAATCCGCTCGGCTCCTGCAAAAAACCGTCGATTTTAACAACGTCGGAAAAGTGAGAGACAAGTGCCTGTTGTGGGTTATCGCCCTGCCACTGCGCACCGAGTTTTCCCAATGCCAGCTGCATTACGCCATTACGCGCCATCCAGTGGTCGAGCGCCAGCACACGGTCGGCAGCGTCGGGTTGCTCCAGCAGCGTTTTCAGTTTTTCAATTTGGGAAAGCGTGGCAACAATCGGTTTTTCAACCACGATTCGTGCGATGGGAGCGGCCAGCGCCTGTTCAAGCACATCGAGATGATGCAGAGAAGCGGTGGTGATAAACAGGGTATCAAGCGGTGTTGCAAGAAGTTCAGCGAGCGATGCACAGCGTGTCACACCAGCGGGCTGTTTTGCGGGTTGCACGTCAAATCCCACACAGCACAGGGAATCACCGTAAAGTTTACGCAATGCGGGCAAGTATGCCGTTTCAACGACTGCGCCAAGCCCAACAAACCCTAACAGCATGTTCTCACCTCGTAAATGAATTGGCCGGGACATCACGTCTGCCCCGGCACAATCGAGGTGTTATCAGGCGCTAGTAGCCGGTTTAGTTTGCGTATTCTCCAGCATGCGACGGATCGGCACAATGAGGACGATCAGTACCGCAGCGCAGATAAGCAACGCAATCGAGCAGCGAGCGAAGAGATCCGGCAGCATATCCAGTTGGTCGGCCTTCACATGACCACCAATCAGACCTGCGGCCAGGTTACCCAGCGCACTGGCGCAGAACCACAGGCCCATCATCTGCCCGCGCATTCTTTCCGGAGCCAGCAGCGTCATGGTCGCCAGACCGATCGGGCTCAGGCACAACTCACCAAGCGTCAGCATCAGGATACTGCCCACCAGCCAGAATGGGGAGACGCCTGCGCCACCGTTACTGAGAACGTTTTGCGCTGCCAGCATCATCAGACCAAAGCCTGCAGCGGCACAGAGAATACCGATAACGAACTTGGTGATGCTGCTCGGGCGAATATTCATGCTCGCCAGTTTCGGCCACGCCCAGCTGAATACCGGTGCCAGCAGAATGATAAACAGTGCGTTTATCGACTGGAACCAGACCGCCGGGATTTCAAAATCGCCGATCATACGGTTAGTGTAGTCATTAGCGAACAGGTTGAATGAGGTTGGCTTCTGCTCAAATGCAGACCAGAAGAACGCGGCGGAAACCAGCAGGATAAAGCAGACCAGCAGTCTGGCGCGCTCTTTGCGGTTCAGACCAGCAAAGACAAACAGGTAGATAAAATAGAGCGCGACGGAGGCGGCAATCACATACACCAGCATACTGGCAACCGCGACCGGATTTATCACAATCACGCCCTGCGCAATCAGCGTAACGATAACAGCTACGCCGACGGCCAGCGCCAGCAGCCACGCGCCCACGCCATTACGTTTCACTACCGGGCTGTTCCAGGTTGAGTCCAGACCCACTTCGCTGTCATAACGTTTCATCGATGGAACGGCAAACACGCGGAAGATGATCAATGCCACCAGCATCCCGATACCACCGATGCCAAAGCCCCAGTGCCAACCGTGGGATTTAATCAGCCAGCCGGAGATCAGCGGCGCGATAAACGACCCCATATTGATGCCCATATAGAACAGCGAGAAACCGCCGTCGCGACGCGCATCGCCTTTTTTATACAGCGTGCCAACCATCACTGAGATACAGGTTTTAAACAGACCGGAACCGAGTACGATAAACATCAGGCCGATAAAGAACAGGTTGTTCCCCATAATGGCCGAGAGCGCGATCGACAAGTGACCGAGCGCAATCAAAATGGAACCGTACCACACCGCTTTCTGTTGGCCGAGCCAGTTATCCGCCAGCCAGCCACCTGGCAGCGCGGCGAGATACATCGTACCGGCAAAGATACCCACAATCGCCGAGGCATTTTCACGCGCCAGCCCCATGCCGCCGTCATAAACGGTAGCAGCCATAAACAGGATCAGTAACGGGCGAATGCCGTAAAACGAGAAGCGCTCCCACATCTCTGTGAAAAACAGCGAGCCGAGCGGATAAGGATGACCGAAGAAAGTTCGGCTTTCTTTTTGATTAACAGAGGATTGCATAATTCTCCCGAAAGTTATGTCGTCGTGCGTGTAAACACCGCGATGTACGCCAGCCAGTTACGTATCTGACCGATTTTTTACATGCGGCGAAAAGTTATTTAACCATTTGATAACCTAAGGCTAGTTTTGTCTAGTACCAGCCCCCGGACTTTAAGATGAAAACTCGACAAATGTCTACTTTCTTAGATTTAAACTTGGCAAAAAACGAATAGTGATTGACTTTACACAGGGGGGAGATCAGCAATGGGCAGACGAAAAAAAACCCGCGACAAGCGCGGGTTTTTATCAACATCAGCAACGATTATTTGCTTTTTTTAATGTGCTTAATCAAACGCTTACGTTTACGCATCTGGGTCGGCGTCAGTGTATTACGTTTATTCGCAAACGGGTTTTCCCCTTCTTTGAACTGAATACGGATTGGCGTCCCCATCACGTCCAAAGACTTGCGGAAATAGTTCATCAGATAGCGCTTGTAGGAATCCGGCAGGTCTTTGACCTGGTTGCCGTGAATCACCACGATTGGCGGGTTATAACCACCAGCGTGGGCATATTTCAGCTTCACACGACGACCACGCACCAGCGGCGGCTGATGATCTTCTACTGCCATGGTCATGATGCGCGTCAGCATCGCGGTGCTCACTCGACGTGTGGAGCTATCGTATGCTTCACGGACCGATTCAAACAGATTACCCACGCCGCTACCGTGCAGCGCAGAGATAAAGTGTACGCGCGCAAAATCAATAAAGCCCAGACGGAAGTCCAGCGTCTCTTTGACCTGCTCTTTTACTTCCTGCGTCAGGCCATCCCACTTGTTGACTACGATAACAAGTGAGCGCCCACTATTGAGGATAAAGCCCAGCAGCGACAGGTCCTGATCGGAAATCCCTTCACGCGCGTCAATCACCAGCATCACCACGTTGGCATCTTCAATTGCCTGCAGCGTTTTGATTACTGAGAATTTTTCTACCGCTTCGGTAATTTTGCCGCGCTTACGCACGCCCGCGGTATCGATGAGCACATATTCGCGTTCATCGCGCTGCATCGGAATATAAATACTGTCACGCGTGGTTCCCGGCATGTCGTAAACCACTACGCGGTCTTCGCCGAGAATACGGTTAGTAAGCGTGGACTTACCTACGTTCGGACGGCCGACGATTGCCAGTTTAATCGGCAAATCCTGCGGGTTGAAATCGTCTTCAGGCTCTTCTTCGCCGTTTTCTTTGGCTTCAAGCTGCGCCCAGTATTCTGCGTCTTCATCCACTTCTTCCTGAGGAGCAACGTCATCCATCCACGGCAGCAGAACATGCTCCAGCAGGCTGAGAACGCCACGACCATGGGACGCCGCGATCGGATAAATTTCACCCAGCCCCAACGAGTAGAAATCAACAACCGCCTGGTCAGGATCGAGTCCGTCAGTTTTGTTGGCGACCAGGAACGTCGGTTTCTGGCGCGAACGCAGATGTTTAGCAATAGCTTCATCCGCTGGCATCAGGCCAGCGCGTGCATCCACCATGAACAGCACAACGTCTGCTTCTTCGATAGCCAACAGCGACTGTTCCGCCATACGGGTTTCAACACCGTCTTCGGTGCCATCAATACCGCCGGTATCAATACAGATAAACTCACGGCCTTCAATTTCCGCACGACCGTACTTACGGTCACGAGTCAGACCCGGGAAATCCGCAACCAGCGCATCTCGGGTGCGAGTTAGACGGTTAAATAACGTGGATTTGCCAACGTTAGGGCGCCCGACAAGCGCGACCACAGGTACCATGTTTAAAGCCTCATTTAAAAAATCATCAGACAACGGGCACATTTTTTGCCCCGTTGTTAAAAACAGTAAAACGGCCCCTGCACCAGGAGCCGTTTTTCAAAGCGAGCGGCCGGGACGATTAACGCGTAATAGAGTACAGCGTACCGTCTTTCGCCTGGATCAGCAGTTTACCATCAGCAGAGACCGGCTCGGTCAGGAAACCTGAGCTGTCGACTTTCTGCTGGGCAACAAAACGACCATCGTCAACGTTAATCCAGTGCAGGTAGCCTTCGCTATCACCGACGACCAGATTGCCATTATACAATACCGGGGACGTCAGCAGACGGTGCAGCAGATCGCTTTGCGTCCACAGCGTCACGCCGCCATCGGTGGTCAGCGCCAGTACGCGGTCATTCTGGTCAACCAGGTAGATACGGTTACCGTCGACGATGAAATCATTCACCGAGCCCAGTTCGCGTTTCCACATAATTTGACCACTGCGCAGATCCAGCGCCGTCAGGTTACCATTATAAGCCAGCGCGTAAACAACGCCATTGACGATAACCGGCGTGGTATCAACGTCGCTCAGACGATCGATTTCCGTTGGGCCTGTCGCCTGAGAGATACGCTGCTGCCAAATCATCTGGCCTTGCTGCATCAGCACGGCGCTCACGCGACCGTTATCACCGCCGACAATAGCTGCGCCAAAGGCGGTTGCCGGAGCGGATTCACCACGCAGAGACAGGGAAGGCATGTCGAGGTTAACGGTCCATTTGATGGCGCCATCAGCTTCGTTTAATGCCTGCAACTGGCCGTTGCTGGTGTGGATCAGTACTACGCCATCGCTCACAACAGGACGAGACAGCGCTTCACCGGCGACTTTCGTCTGCCATGCGGTGGTACCGTCGCTGGTATTCAACGCATAAACCTGTGCTTTTTCGCTGCCAATGTAAACATGTCCGCCAGACACGGTTACACCGCCAGAAAGCTGTGCAGATGCACGGGAGAACCAGCCGTCTTTCTCACCCAGATTCACAGACCAGACTTCTTTACCGTCGCCTGCGTTCAATGCTTTCACTACACCAGCGCGATCGGCTGCATAGACAACGTTATCCGCCAGCGCAGGGTGAAGATTGGAATAGAAATCACCAATACCGTTACCTACGGAGGTGCTCCATTCCGTAGACGGAGTAAACTGGTTTTCAACCACCGGTAATGGGGACATCTTAACGACATCTTCTTCGCCACTAAACAGTGAACAGCCGCTCAATAGGGTAACGGAAAGCAGCCCTGGCAGAAGTAATTTACGCAATTGCATCGGGTCCCTCTCAGATGGACAAATTATTGATTTTCATCTGCATCATTTCGCTCAGAGCAGGAGAGGCATCGCTTTTCACACCCGCTTCCCATGCGCTACGCGCACCTTGTTTGTCGCCTTTGCTCAGCAACGCTTCACCGCGCAGATCGGCAACAATAGCCGTCCACCCTTCACCTTTAATGGTGTCGAGTGTTTTCAGCGCGGTATCAGCCTGTTTAAGCTGAACCTGAACACGAGCCAGACGCAGGTTAATCACCGCTTTGAGATTTTCATCGCTGGTCGCAGCCAAGCCCTGTTGCAGCTGACTTGCGGCTTTATCAAGTTCATTTTGGTCAACAAACTGCTGCGCAAGTTCCAGTGAAGCTAGCGCGCCGTAGGTATTTTTATTCTCTGCAGCAAATTTCTCAGCGGCAGGAATGCTGTCCGGTTTACCCGCGCTAACCGCAGTCACCGTATTTTGATATGCCAGAGAAGCAGAGCGTGCGGACTCCGTCTGATGGCTGGTCCAGTAACGCCAACCAACCAGCGCGCCAACCCCTAAAATGATCCCAACAGCCAGCGCCTTGCCGTTTTCAGCAAAGAAGCGTTTTACCGCATCAACCTGGTCGTGTTCGTTCTCGTAAATTTCCACGCTGTCCTTCTCCTTAGCCCAGTAAAGTGCGCAAATGCGCGGCAACGCTATCCTGCGCTACTGCCGTTTGCTCACCAGAGCGCAAATCCTTCACTACAACAGTACCGTCAGCCACTTCGGACTCGCCCAGTACCAGTGCAACGCGGGCGCCCCACTTATCGGCACGGGCAAACTGTTTCTTAAAGTTGCCGCCACCGTGGTTTGTCATCAGTTTCACACCAGGAACTTCATCGCGCAGACGTTCTGCAAGCGTCATTGCCGCCGACTGCGTGTCCGCCCCTGAAGCGACCAGGTATATATCGACAACAGGATCTGCGTTAAATTCCGGATTAACTGCCTGAACTAACAAAACAAGTCGTTCCAGCCCCATAGCAAAGCCCACGGCTGGCGTTGCACGACCGCCAAGTTGCTCTACCAGACCGTCGTAACGACCACCGGCACACACGGTGCCCTGAGAGCCCAGGCTGCTGGTGACCCACTCAAATACGGTGCGGTTGTAGTAATCAAGACCACGAACCAGACGCTGATTGACGGTGTAGGCAATGCCTGCGGATTCCAGCAGTTTGCACAAGCCCGCGAAGTGCTCGCGAGAGTCGTCATCAAGATAGTCGCCCAGTGCAGGTGCGTCGTTAAGCAGCGCCTGTACTTCCGGGTTTTTGGAGTCGAGAACGCGCAGCGGATTGGTGTACATACGACGCTTGCAGTCTTCGTCCAGTTTCTCTTTGTGCAGTTCCAGGTAGGCGACCAACGCATCACGGTAGTTAGCGCGGGCTTCAAGCGAACCGATTGAGTTCAGCTCAAGGCTAACATGCTGAGAAATACCCAGCGCGCGCCACCAGCGAGCGGTCAGCATAATCAGCTCCGCATCGATGTCCGGGCCTTGCAGGCCAAATACTTCGACACCCAGCTGATGGAATTGACGATAGCGTCCTTTCTGCGGACGTTCGTGGCGGAACATCGGCCCGATATACCACAGACGCTGTTCCTGATTGTACAGGAGACCATGTTCGATGCCGGCGCGTACGCAGCCCGCAGTCCCTTCAGGACGCAACGTCAGGCTGTCGCCATTACGGTCCTCAAAGGTATACATCTCTTTTTCAACCACGTCGGTGACTTCACCGATCGCGCGTTTGAATAACGGGGTCTGCTCTACAATCGGCAAGCGGATTTCACTGTAACCGTAGCTACCGAGCACGTTTTTGAGAGTGCCTTCAATGCGCTGCCAGATGGCGGTTTCGCCAGGCAGATAATCGTTCATGCCGCGAATGGCTTGAATGTTTTTTGCCACGTTTATTCTCTTTATGAATATAAAAATGAACCCTCAGCGCTAACCCGAACAATGCGGGCGCCATGCGGGTTCAATCATACACGGGAAGCACGCCGCTTCCCATCACGTTGTTATTTTTCAAGCTGCTGCACGTCGATACGACGCGCTTCGTCCAGAATACTCGCTTTAGCGCGGATGCGGGCTTCAAGCTGCGTAATCATATCGTCGTTATCGAGTCTGTCCTTACGCACGCCGTCTTCATACAGGCCGCTTTTCTTGTTACCGCCCGTCACGCCCAGCGTAGAAACCAGCGCTTCACCAGGACCGTTTACCACGCAGCCGATGATCGAAACGTCCATTGGCGTAATGATATCTTCCAGGCGTTGCTCCAGCGCGTTAACCGTACCAATAACGTCAAACTCCTGACGCGAACAGGTTGGACAAGCGATGAAGTTGATCCCGCGCGCGCGAATACGCAGCGATTTCAGGATATCGAAACCCACTTTGATCTCTTCCACCGGATCGGCTGCCAGAGAAACACGCAGCGTATCGCCGATCCCTTCAGATAACAGCAGGCCAAGGCCGATCGCGGACTTCACCGAACCACTACGCAGGCCACCGGCTTCGGTGATCCCCAGATGCAGCGGTTGATCGATCTGTTTCGCCAGCAGGCGATAGGATTCTACGGCGAGGAAAACGTCAGATGCTTTAACGCTGACTTTGAATTGATCGAAGTTCAGACGATCGAGGTGATCCACATGGCGCATAGCGGATTCCAGCAGCGCCTGCGGCGTCGGTTCGCCGTATTTTTCCTGCAGATCTTTTTCCAACGATCCGGCGTTGACGCCGATACGGATAGGAATATTTTTATCACGAGCGCAATCCACCACCATGCGAATACGCTCTTCACTACCGATATTACCTGGGTTAATACGCAGGCAATCAACACCGTATTCCGCCACCTTCAGCGCGATACGATAGTCGAAGTGAATATCGGCAACCAGCGGGACGTTAACCTGCTGTTTGATAAGCTTGAACGCTTCTGCGGCATCCATTGTCGGTACGGAGACACGAACAATGTCTGCGCCTACGCGTTCCAGCGCTTTAATCTGATTAACCGTCGCTTCCACATCCGTGGTACGCGTGTTAGTCATAGACTGTACGGCGATGGGCGCACCATCGCCGATCGGCACGTTCCCAACGTAAATGCGTGTCGATTTTCTACGTTGAATTGGAGCCTGGTTATGCATTAAAAAATCTCCCGCATTGCCGTCTGTTACTGAGCCGGTGATTGTTCGGCATTAACGGTCAGACGTGCAACCTGGTTAGTTCTGATAAAACGACTCAGATCGACAGGTTTACCCTGGAACTGAATCTGCACTGCCGCCGGGGCGCCAATTTTCAGTTTGTACGGCGCTTGACCGGTCAGGTTTAGATTGCCGTCTTTACGCTGCATCCCGCTGAACAGTTTTTTACCGGTCGCATCGGTTACTTCCAGCCAGCAATCGGCGGTAAAGTTCATCACCAGCGCGTTAGGATCGGCTACAGGTGTAGTCACACCTGCCTGATCGGTCGGCAGAGGAGCCGCTGTAGCTGGCGCTGTTGGCGCTGCGGTTGCGGTATCGACGTTAGCCTGAGATGGCGCAACAACGGCGTTCTGTTGCGCATCAGCGGCGGGGGCCGGGGTCGCAGCAACGTCTGGCGTTGGCGCTGCGTCCGCTACCGCACCATCGTCAGGAGCCGGAGGGGTATCCTGCCCTGCTGCTGCGCTGGTATCTAACGGTACGTTCTGCGCACCCTCTTTACCGGCATTCAGCTCAGCAGAGGATTGATCGGCCATGGTGGTGATCTCTTCCTGCTGTGCTTTATGGTTCTGCCACCACCAGGCGCCTGTCAGTCCGACAACGACAAACAGCACAAGCCAGGTAAAGGTCATTAACCAGCCGTCGCGTTTCTTACGACGTTTGCCGAGCGAGAAGCTCTGCATCGGTGCGACTTTAGCTGGTCGAATCGGAGCCTGTTTTTCCAGCCCTGGCAACAGTTCTTCTTCAGGAATATGCACCAGACGCGCATAAGAACGGATATACCCGCGCAGGAATGTTGAAGCAAGATCGGCTGGCGCCTTATCCTCTTCAATATCGCGTACCGTGGAGACCTTCAGGCAAAGTCGCTCCGCGACTGCCTGCTGGCTGAATCCGAGTTGTTCACGGGCATTGCGCAGACGAACGCCGGTGGATAGTGTTTCATTTTTGTCGTGCGTGGCTTCAGTATTCATTCGCTACAGCTGCGTAAATTTGGGTTCTGATGCCGGCGAGCCACAATGCTCACCCACACCGCGAAACATCTGGTCAGTTAACCTTCGTCAGACAGTATAAAACGGTCAGACTATCAATGACAAAACGGCGTAAACCTGAGGGCTAAACACTTGTTACGCCGTTACATACTGCCTTAAAGTCGACAAAAACGCACCGTTATTATTGACCTGACGACGACAACAAAAAACCTCATATGGCTTACGTTGCACTACGGTACAGGAATTATACCGTAGTGCGCCAACATCAAACGGTCTTAATCTCGATAGCGTCGCCCTGCATACGCTTACGCAGAGTACGCTTGGTACGGTCGATAACATCGCCCGCCAGCTGACCGCAGGCTGCATCGATGTCATCACCACGTGTTTTACGCACGATGGTAGTGAAACCATAGCTCATCAACACTTTGGAGAAACGATCGATACGGCTGTTAGAACTACGGCCATACGGCGCGCCCGGGAACGGGTTCCACGGGATCAGGTTGATCTTACACGGCGTATCTTTCAGCAGTTCTGCCAGCTGATGCGCGTGTTCAGTGCCATCATTGATGTGATCTAACATCACATACTCAATGGTTACACGACCCTGGTTAGCGTTGGACTTCTCCAGATAACGACGAACCGCGCCAAGGAATGTTTCGATATTGTACTTTTTGTTGATAGGTACAATTTCGTCACGAATTTCATCGTTCGGCGCATGCAGAGAAATCGCCAGCGCGACGTCAATCATATCACCCAGCTTATCCAGCGCAGGGACAACGCCTGAGGTGGATAGCGTGACGCGACGCTTGGACAGCCCAAAACCGAAGTCATCAAGCATGATTTCCATCGCCGGAACTACGTTGGTCAGGTTGAGCAGCGGCTCACCCATCCCCATCATCACCACGTTGGTAATAGGACGCACGCCCGTAGCCTTTACCGCACCGACGATCTTCGCCGCGCGCCAGACCTGACCAATGATCTCCGATACCCGCAGGTTACGGTTAAAGCCCTGTTGCGCCGTAGAGCAGAATTTACACTCTAATGCGCACCCGACCTGTGAAGAAACACACAGGGTCGCACGATCGTCTTCCGGGATATACACCGTTTCAACGCGCTGATCGCCAACCGCGATAGCCCATTTGATCGTACCGTCAGAAGAACGCTGCTCTTCCACCACTTCCGGGGCGCGAATTTCAGCCACTTCTTTCAGCTTGTTACGCAGCACCTTGTTGATGTCAGTCATGTCATCAAAGTTGTCGCTGCAATAGTGGTACATCCACTTCATGACCTGATCGGCACGAAACGGTTTTTCGCCCATCTCTTTGAAGAATTCGCGCATTTGCTGACGGTTCAGATCCAGCAGGTTAATTTTTCCATTTTTATTTGGAACCGCAGGAATGACGACTTCAGAGGTGTTAACTAATTCAGACATAATTTTTTCCGGCCTCGTTGTTACACGTTGTGGCCCGTGGAGGGTTAAAAAGAAACACCCCGGCAAGCGATCTGCTCTTCCGGGGCGTTGCATTGTACAAAGTCTGGCGCAGGGATGCCACGTTTGCACGAAGCATTAGCGAAAATAATATGTAAAGGAAGATCGTAGGCCTGATAAGACGCATCAGCGTCACCATCAGGCAAAGCAGAGCCGGATGCGCAAATACTTATCTGGCCTACCCCACGAGCTTATTAGCGAGTGCGCGGGCAAACCTCACCTTCACCAAAGAAATAGGCGATTTCGCGCGCCGCTGACTCAACGGAGTCGGAACCGTGAGTACCGTTCTCGGTGAAGCTGTCAGCATAGTCTGCACGCAGAGTACCGGCCAGCGCATTCGCCGGGTTGGTTGCGCCCAGCAGATCACGATGACGCTGTACGGCATTTTCGCTTTCCAGAACAGAAACAACGATCGGACCGGAGGTCATGAATTCAACCAGACCGTCAAAGAACGGTTTGCCATCGTGCTCAGCATAGAAGCCACGTGCCTGCTCAACGGTCAGGTGCAGCATTTTAGTGCCGACAATTTTGAACCCTGCTGCTTCAAAGCGCGCAAAGATGCTCCCAATAACGTTTTTTGCCACCGCGTTTGGTTTGATGATGGAAAAAGTACGTTCAATAGCCATGATAACCTCTGTAATGTGTTCTGTTGTTGTCTATATAGATGTACGACCTGGCGCGGATTATAAAGAGCATCCCGGCAATTGACTATTGATGAAGGTAACATTTCTTTAAAATAAGATGAATTTTAGCAACAAACAGTCACCAACTGGTCTACTGCATCGAAAATCTCACCGTCGCTACCTGACCAGCGTCATCCATCACCAGCAATTGATAATCCCCTTTAGTCACCAGCCGTAGCGTAAGACGACGCCCGCGTTCATCCAGCCTTTCACCGTTAAGAAACCACCAGCGTTCACCGCTCCCACCGCTGGTTTGCACCGGCAATGAGGCTTGAGCAGAACCGGGTAAACGCTTCACAATCGCGCCATCACGAATGCCTGTCAACTGCAACGGCTGCGAAGCGTCTTGCCCCAGCGGCGGACATGTGGCAGAAACTGGCGGTAATCTCTCCCCACGGCGTTCTGATTCCGGTAGCCATGGCTCCAGCGGCAACGGCCAGACGATTAACGTTTGCTCGTGCGCCTGCGGGCAATCCGCCGCCACACGTTTGCCTTCATCATCCAGCCAGACAGGAAAACGAATGCCATTAACCCCTTCCTGCTCGGGCAATAATAACGTTGGTGGCTGACTGCCATCCAGTAACCAGGTTGCCAGACGGCGACGGCAGTTGCTGTCTCCGGGGGCAAGGGATTGCCCACCCGGCCAGCACACCACGCCGCGACGCACGGAATCAGGACGTGGATCTTCCGGCTGATTGGTCCCGCGAGAGAGCAAAAGATTGTTGACCTGATTGAGCAGCGGCACGGCGCTGGCAAATCCAAACTGGCCCACCACCGGCGTTCCGTCTGGTCTGCCAGTCCAGATACCGATCACATAACGAGCATTAACACCAATCGCCCAGGCATCGCGATAGCCATAGCTGGTGCCCGTTTTCCACGCCAGCGGAACCACTCTGCTCAGTGCGTTATCCGGCAGCGGTTGCGCTTCGTCGGCCATAATACGGCGAATAATCCACGCCGCACCCGCCGACATCAACGGACGTTCAAGCAGTGGGTCACCCGGCTGCAGACGTAGTTTTCCCGCTTTTCCCTGGCGGGCAAAGGCGCTGTACGCTGCGGCCATATCTTCCAGCCTTGCCCCCGCACCACCTAAAATCAGCGACAGATTCGGCGCGGCCCCTGCGGGCAGATACAGCGGTAAGCCGACATTACGTAACGATGCGGCAAAGCGCTTCGGACCATAGGCTTCAAGTACCTGCACGGCGGGTAAATTCAACGACCTTACCAGCGCTTCGCTCATGCTCACCGGGCCATGAAAACCGCTGTCAAAATTCCCCGGTCGATAGTCCCCGGTTCGCCGCGGGACATCCTGCAACAACGAAGCGGGATGAATGAGTCCGTCATCCAGCGCCAGGCCATAAACAAACGGCTTCAGCACCGAGCCGGGCGAACGGATCGCATTCACCATATCCACATGACCAAAGCGGGAGTCGTCATTCATATCTACCGACCCCACCCAACCACGCACGCTCATATCGGTGTGATCGACCACAATCATTGCCAGCGAACTGCGAGCAGGTAAACGCCCCTTCCAGTTCTGCGCCAGCTCTTCCAGTTGACGCTGCAATCCGGCATCAAGGGTAGTTACGATTTTATCGCTCCGGCTTTTCCCCAGCATCATGCGCGAGAATAATGGCGCTAACTGCGGCATTTGCCGGGGTGCCAGCCAGACCGGCTCTTCACGCGACTCCTGTACCTGTCTGGCATGCCAAATACCCTGAGTCGCCATACGTTCGAGCACTTTATTACGCGCCGCCTCAGCACGGTCCGGCCAGCGATCCGGACGCAGGCGACTCGGTGCCTGTGGCAACACAGCCAGCAATGCGGCATCGGAGTAACTCAATTGCGCGGGTGATTTACCAAGATAGGCCCAGCTTGCCGCCCCCACGCCCTGCAGCGTACCGCCAAACGGCGCACGGTTGAGATACAGTGTCAGGATGTCGCGTTTGGAGAGATGCCATTCCAGCTGCAATGCGCGCCAGAGCTGGCGAAACTTGCCGCCGAAGGTTCGCGGATGGGGATCGAGTAATCGTGCGACCTGCATGGTGAGCGTACTGCCGCCCGAAACCACACGCCCAGAGGAGAGGTCCTGCCATGCTGCGCGCAGTACTGAAAAAGGATTGACGCCAGGATGCTTCCAGAACCAGCGGTCTTCGTAGTTAATTAGCGCCTCAAGGTAGCGGGGCGACACCTCATCAATCGTTACCGGATACCGCCAGATACCTTCGGCATCGGCAAAGCGCCAGAGTGGCGTACCATCATGTGCCACCACGACCCGTGCCGGATCGACTTCGCGCAAGGGCAGCGGCCAGATTTTATCTGCCGCCCAAACTGCCGACACAATCAATAGCGCAACGGCTGCCAGCCAGAGCCAGCAGCCGCGTTTACCCAACCGGCGCATCATTTACGGTCTGACAATCAAAAGTCCCTCTGTCGCACCGGTCGCGCGCCACTGCGGAACATACATTGATTCCACCTGTGGGACGGGAACCTGGTAGGTCCCCGGCGTTACCGCTCGCGCCAGATACACCAGCGTAACCGGTTGTCCTTCATTGACCGCCACCGCAGCGACAAAGCGATCGTCACGGAACTCAACGTGCTGGATATCTGCCTGCTGCATCTGATTAAGCAAATTCGCCACTTCGCTACCGCTATCCTGCAGGCTGGCGCTGCCGTTGGCCAGATTCTGGTTTTCCAGTTCCAGTCCTGCTGGCAGTAAATCGACCACCAGCGCATCCGGCACGTTCTGGCTGGCTTTCACCTCCAGCCAGACCAGCACCAGCTCGCCGCTACGCAGAGAATCCAGTGATTTACTGTTTCCGTCGAGCCCCAGGATTTGACGCTCAATATGCAGAACGTTGCTGGCAGGTGTCGGTGAGGTTTGCGGATAACCGCTCACATCCAGACGCAGCCACAGCGGTTGATTACCGGTATTGGTGACGCTCAGCGTAGACAGCGCATCGACATCCAGATTACGCGTCTGTGATTTCTCCCCGGCTAACGGTTGCTCCGAGAGTGACGTTTGCGCCTGCCATGTGCCTGGCAAGTCCTGTAACGTACGCGCGGCAAGGAACAACGCATTATTTTCCTGAGTCGAGAGCCAGCGCTGCCCAAAGGCCTGTTCTGACAACGTGTTCAGCAGCGTATTCTGCACGTCAGGTTTGAGCTTGTTCTCTTCGAGCAAGGCCAGCATCAACGCGTTATCCCGTAACGCACTGCCGTAATCCGCCATCCACTGTTGCGTATCGCGGCGCGGCGTATTCAGCGCCAGCGTCAACGCCTGTTCACTGCGGTTAGCATCGCCCATATTTTTCAGCGCGATCCCCAGTTGTAACAGCGGTAAACCAGAGGCCGCTTGTGCACGACGCTCCCAGATCTCACGCAATGCGCCGAGCGGGGCTTTTTGCTGACGCGCCAGAACCAACGCGGCGTAGGCTTGTACGGCAAACCGGCTTGCTGAAGAGTCGTCGGTATAGCGAATCGACAACATTCCGGGATCCTGCAAATAGCGCAGCAGCCGCTCGTTGCCACGGTTAATGACCTCTACCGGGACGCTGTAGCCCTGTTCATTTGCCCGAACGAGGAAATCCATGACATACGCGGTCAGCCAGTACTCTTCCGACCCGTTTTTATCCCACAACGCGAAACCGCCGTTATCACGCTGCATCTGCACTAAACGAGAAATCCCAATATCGACTGCAGCACGGCGTTTTTCATCGCTATCACCCACAATACCTAACGCCTTCAATTGCGCAGCGTTGGTGTATAAGGATGGGAACAACCCGCTCGCCGTTTGCTCCAGGCAGCCGTAAGGGTAAGCCTTCAGTTCGCGGATATAACGCGCCAGATTTAGCGGCGGCTTACCGCTGAACAGCAGTTGCCCCTGCATCGTTGCAGGGGAGAAGTTGGTCAGTTCTTCGCCCGGAAGCTGCCAGGTTGCGCCCGGCTGAAGTGCGACACCGTTATTAACGGTTTGCGCCGGGAACGCCGGACGCACGCCAATCTTCCACTGTTTATGCTGAACTGGCAGCGTTTCACCCGGTAAAGTCAGACCGCTAATTTCTGCCTGAATTTCGCCATCGCTAAACCCCTCCCGCGCACGCACCGGAATAAACAACGTAGTCCGTACGCCTGGTGCCAGATTCAATGGAGCAGGATCTTGCCCCATCAGCTCCAGTAAACCGCTGGCCGCGAGCTTAATATTCAGTGTTTGCGGTTTGTCAGTCAGGTTAGTCACGTCCAGCGTCAGTCGCGAGGTATCGCCTCCCGCCAGAAAACGCGGCATATTCAGTTCAGCAATTACCGGCGCGGCAACAATCACCTTGCTTTCACTGCTGCCAAAGTCATCCGCCGTCCAGGCCTGTGCCATTACCCGTAGCTCGCCGTTGAAATCACCAATCGGTAGCGTCACCGTACCTTCGCCCTGCTCGTTGAGCGTGACCGGCAGCGCCTGTTGCGCCACGATATTGACGTGATTAACCGGTGGCTTACCGCCGCGCTTTAATTCATCGCCATCACCACCAAAGCGCAGTGCCGCCAGCCGCCCTTGCCCTTCGATCACCTGGCCGTAAATATCATAAATATCCGCGCCATAGCGTTTTTGTCCGAAAAATGCCTGCCACGGATCTGGCGTGGCGTAATCGGTAATGTTCAACACCCCGCTATCAACGGCAGAGACCAGCACGTTAACCTGTTTTGGTACGTCGCCATTTTTGACGCTGGCTTTAATCTTGACGGTCAACGGCTGATTTGGCCGTATTTTCGCCGGGTTTTCCAGCGCCAGCGCCAGACGACGGTTTTCATCACCTAACGGCAAATGCAGTAAACCAACCGCCCGTTTTGGCGTGGCCGAACGGGACTTGTCGCCAGGACGAACCACCAGCGCACTGAGATACAAATCGTGGCGATTCCAGGTTTTATCGATCGGGATGGAGATATCGAGACCATCCGCCGGTACGTCTATTTCTTGCCACCACAGCGGGCCTTCGCTGGATTCCACCATCGCATAACCTTTGCCAGCAGCGGGAGCGGCAACGTGCAGCTTCATGGTATCGCCAGGACGATAGCTGGGTTTGTCCAGTTTCAGAGTCACGCGATCGGGACGCACGGCCCCACTGCCGTCGCTGTTATCCTGCCAGCTATAACCTGCCCAGAAGCGTACGCTGCTCACCGCATCATTCGGGGCTTTCACTTCCAGACGATAGGCACCCCACTCAACCGGGAAGCTGACTTTACCGGTTTCATCGGCCTTAAGATCCAGAGTCTGCTCACCTTCAACCAGATCCTTTTGATCGAACTGTGATTGCCAGCCCTCGCCTTCAGACCAGTTCCAGTAATAATCCCGGCGCTCGCGGATCAAACGCACCTGCAAACCGGACACCGCTTTTTTCTCGCCCTGCGCATCGGCATAAACAATGTCGAAAGCGGCGTTGCTGTTTTCATCAACGATAGGCTGATTCACGGTGGTATCAGTGCGGTAGTCATAGACGGCTTTTGCCGCAAACTGCGGACGAATACCCGGCAGCGTGTCCGCAGGCCAGATGGCTTGTTCAGCCCGACGCGTCACCGGGCGGCCACCTGACTCCAGCAGGCTGGCTTGCAGGATCACCTGTAACGGGGAATGCGTCTCCTGCCATTGGCTGTTGGTGGTCACTTCGCCGCGACCGTGTTCATCCAGCGTAAGCTGAACTTCATCGAGGCTGCGGGACAGGTTTTCTTCAGCAATATTACCAAACTGGAACCCCGGTAATGCCTGCACCGCTTCGCGCAGCGGGCGCAGGAAAAGCTGCCCTTGCAGAGCATTGCCGTTAGCAGGCGCGCCGTACAGGTAGTAGCCCACTACCGAGAACTTCACTTCATCAGCCGGAGCTACCGGAATCTTATTAGCGGAGAGATTGAGCGCCATCCGCTCAGGCATAAAATCTTCGACGTGGAAATCCCACATCCGTGACTGGTTGTCGCCCGTATTAGCACGAATATGCCACATACCGGTTGGCGCGTTGGTGTCCAGCGGCCAGCTAAAGCGATACAGACCGTTCTCCGGCTGGCTAACCACCGAACGTAACACTTGCCCATCGGGCTTCACGACCTCCAGCTTCACCGGCTGGTCGGGCAACGTGTTGCCGTCGCTGTCACGCAGTAATCCGTTGAGGATCACCGTTTCGCCAGGACGATAGAGGTCACGGGGACCAAACATAAAGAATTGTTTGCTGTATCCCGGTGCACCGGCAATATCAAATTCAGCCAGATCCAACGCCGGGAGTTTCAAATCCAGCAGCGTGGTTTGCCCGTCTTTGCGGGCCAGCAATAAAGCCGCGTCTTTATCAGTCTCCAGTTTGACATGACCCTGCGCGTCGCTGGTAGCCTGCGCCAGCGTCTGTCCTTTTTCGTTGAGTAACGTGACCTCAATACCCTGCTGCGCAGCGCCGTTTTCCAGACTCTGCGTAAAGACATCCAGTTGATTATGGTAACGGTGTGCAGACACACCAATATCGCTGAGCGTGAACAGCGTAGCGGCATTACTGTAGTTGTATTGTCCAGCCTGATTCATCACCGCGATGTAAACACCTGCTTGCTGCAACGGCTTGATATCGCTCAGCGGCAGCAGCAGCTTCTCACGGGTGTTACGCGCAGGATTGAGATCAAAGCGTCCGGTATACACCAGTTCCGCCATTTTCAGTAGATTGTCAGATTCCCAGTTCGTCAACGAATTGCGGTATTCCCACTGGCTGACAAATGCGCCGAGCGATTCAGGCTTCACGCGAAAGAAGTTCACATCCACACTGTTAACGTTGAGGGCCATTACCGGCAGGCCTTCAATTACTTTTCCCGGCAACAGCGAGCCGCGACTGGCAAACCCAACGCTTGGCTGTACATCGCGGGTGGTAATGTTTTTTTCATAATCAATAGCGAACGTCGCTTTATTCAGCGCCAGCAAATCACGCTCAATGGTCACCACCAGTTCCCGGTTAGGTTCCAGATGGCGTAAGCGCAGCTCTTTCAGATTTGGCGCCAGCTCCCAGGCACCATCCACTTTGCCGCTTTTTTTATCAACAACGTGCACGACGCGGGAAAAATCTTGTTCTGGATCGAGGGGAATGGAGAAGGTCAAAACGAGCGTTGCCGCACCGTCGAGCTGGACCTCTGAGGCATCCAGCAACGTCAGCGACTTGCCCTGGCTCTGTTGCACCAGCTTTTGTAATTGGGCCTTGTCTTTTACTGGCGCAGTCTGGGGAGCTGGCGAGTCAGGTTTCGCAGCCGTCGGTGATTTTTCGTTATTATTATCGCACCCGACCAGTGCCAGCATCAGCATGCAGGCCGCTACGCGTAAATGTTTCATTTTTCATCCCTGGCCGTAGTGGCCCGTTAGCTACGTAGAACAACTATTATGCGTCAGATTTCCGGCTGTGGAAGTCAGTAACTGAACAACGTTGTCTTAATTTAAGTGATTAATGTGGATTCACCTGACAAATCAGCCTGTTTTACTTGTCGCTTTACGGTAAACATCCGACAATTTGCCAAAACCTGGTAAAAATGGAGATGCCTATGACCACCGCCTTCTTTGTCGCTACCGACTGGCTTGCCGAACACATTGACGACCCGGAAATACAAATTCTTGATGCCCGGATGGCACCTCCTGGACAGGAAGATCGCGATGTTGGTGAGGAGTATCGTGCGGGCCATATTCCTGGCGCAGTCTTTTTTGATATTGAAGCACTTTCCGATCATACCTCACCGCTACCGCATATGATGCCACGCCCCGAAGCCTTTGCCGTTGCGATGCGCGAGCTGGGCGTTGATCAGGATAAGCATCTGGTTATCTACGATGACGGTAATCTGTTTTCCGCGCCACGCGCATGGTGGATGCTGCGGACATTTGGCGTCGAAAATGTCTCCATTCTGGCAGGCGGTCTGGCAGGCTGGAAGCGCGATGAGTTAATGCTCAAGGAAGGCGATGAGGATTTACCTGAAGGTGAATTTAACGTGGCCTTTACGCCTGACGCAGTTGTGCGCGTTACCGATGTACTGCTGGCCAGTCATGAAAAAACGGCGCAGATCGTCGATGCCCGTCCGGCTGCGCGTTTTAATGGCGAAGTTGACGAGCCGCGTCCTGGCCTGAAGCGTGGTCATGTACCCGGTGCGCTTAACGTACCGTGGACAGAACTGGTTCGTGACGGCGAATTGAAAACCACCGATGAGCTGGATGCTATTTTCTTCAGTCACGGCGTGAGCTTTGACCGCCCTATTATCGCCAGCTGCGGCTCCGGCGTAACGGCTGCCGTCGTCGTGCTGGCACTTGCCACGCTGGGCGTTTCTGACGTCGTATTGTATGACGGCGCATGGAGCGAATGGGGAGCGCGCAACGATTTACCGGTAGAACCGCAATTATAAAGCTGGAAAAGCCGGATAGCGCTTCGCTTATCCGGCCTACAATTTAGATAATCCGGTTCTGTTTAAAGTCGCGCAGGAAACCGCCCCAGCGGCGTTCGTAGAACGGTGCGATATGCTCAGTGATAAAGTGGCTCACGCCCTTCTCACCCTTCTTCACCTGGCAGATATCAATAGGTTCATCGCCCGGCAGCGTATCGGTCGCGACGCTGCCAGCAGCGTGGATGATCTCTTCAATATCCCCTTCCGCTTCAATACCAATCAGCAGATTCGGCTGGGCTTCCGCGCTTTCTTTGATTGAGCAGAGGAACGCGCGTTTTACCGGCTTAATGGTTTTAAACAGCGTAGTCAGCGAGTCAATCATCTGCGCCGGAGGTTCAGCGACTTCAGAGAGGATCAGCGATTCACCGCCTTCCAGTACTTCCTGGGTGCTGAGCGGATTCCCCTCTTCCCCCATCAGCAGGCTGATTTCACGCGGCATAAATTCTTTGCCGGTCGGCAGTTTCGCGTTGAGAAAGAGCGTTTCGCCGAGCGTCATTTCAAATAACGTACGCACCGGCATAACGACAAATGCTTGCTCATCTTCCACCGCCTGCTGCAGGGCTTCCAGAGAAGTGAAGAACGGGATCACGGTCGTGCCGTCTTCTTTTTCCCAATGCTGCAGGTCGAGAGCGCTGTCTTCAACCACCGCCTCGCCTTCTGCGGCAGTACCCGGCACCCAGACTGTGGATTCCAGTAAAGTACGGAAAAATGCCGGACGATGCGCAGGCTCTGTCGCCGCTTGTTCAAGCAATGTTTCTAATTCGTTTTTTGTTTCGGACATAAGTATCACAAATTGGATGAATACATGTAGGCCGGATAAGCTTAGCGCCATCCGGCAATACAGTAATAAATTATGCGGTCAGCAGATTCGCAATCGTGCGCACACCCAGACCGGTTGCGCCCGCAGACCACTGCTCAACCGGCGCTTTGCGATAGGTTGCGGAGCAGTCGATATGCAGCCAGCCCTGCTGGTAGTTTTCCACGAAATGGGACAGGAAGCCCGCCGCGGTGCTTGCGCCAGCCGGGTAAGCCGCGCTGCCGGTGTTATTCAGTTCGGCAAAGTTAGACGGCAACTGACTACGGTGGAACTCTGCCAGCGGCAGACGCCAGAACGGTTCGTTTTCTTGTGCCGCACTTGCCAGCAGGCGAGCAGCCAGCTTGTCGTCAAAGCTGAACAACGCGTGATAATCGTTACCCAGGGCGGTTTTCGCCGCGCCGGTCAGCGTGGCAGCATCAATGATCAGTTCCGGTTTCTGCGCACTGGCATCGATCAGGCCATCGGCCAGCACCAGACGTCCTTCGGCATCGGTATTCATCACTTCAACTTTTTTACCGTTGCGATAGTGAATAATGTCGCCGAGCTTAAAGGCGTTGCCGCTAATCAGGTTATCCGCGCAGCACAGATACAGCTTCACGCGCTTGTTCAGACCACGGGTGATGGCAAATGCCAACGCACCGGTGACCGTTGCCGCACCGCCCATGTCGGACTTCATTGAGTCCATAAATGCGCTTTGCTTGATGCTGTAACCACCGGAATCAAAAGTAATTCCCTTACCAACCAGGCAGGCATAAACCGGGGCTTCTTTATCGCCTGTTGGGTTGTAGTCCAGCGCCAGCAGCACAGGAGGACGTTCAGAGCCGCGACCCACGGTATGCAGCCCCATGTAGTTCTGCTCGCGCAGATCTTCGCCTTTGGTGATGCGGTAAGAGACGTTATCGCACGCGACGGAGCACAGCAGATCAACAGCGCGCTGCGCCAGCTGTTCCGGGCCAAGCTCTTCTGCCGGGGCGTTAATGGTATCGCGCAC
Organism: Citrobacter sp. B72; assembly: GCF_016894305.1. Lineage (NCBI taxonomy): Bacteria > Pseudomonadati > Pseudomonadota > Gammaproteobacteria > Enterobacterales > Enterobacteriaceae > Citrobacter > Citrobacter sp. B72. The sequence goes on along the minus strand of NZ_CP069801.1, from coordinate 1,400,573 downwards.
CCAGTCAATAATCTTCAGACGGCTATCCAGCTCTTTGCGCTGCGCTTCGTCCAGAGCGGCCCACTCAACTTTGCGGGTGCCTTTTGGTCCCTTGTAGCCCTGCCAGAACGCCCAGCTACGTTCGGTATCCCAGCATTCACCGTCCAGTTGCACGTGTTTAATGCCCAGGCCGTCGATTTTACGCGCGGCACGCTGGATAAGGCCGAGGTCATCTTTTCCGTTCAGGTGCAGGGTAATGCCGTCATTATTAATGCTGTATGTCGCCTTTTCACCCCAGCGGGCATCGGCGGGTTGCGTGGAAAGCGTAATTTTCATGGCTTCTGTCATTTTATTTATCCTTATTTTCGCGCATACAGGAAAACGGGCCACCCGTGGGCAGCCCGTTGACTTATTCGGCTTCGTCCAGCCAGACCAGCAAAATGGCCTCAAGGATTTTTTCGTTCGATGCCTGAGGATCATCATCGAACTCTTCCAGGTCACAGATCCACTGGTGCAGATCGGTGAAACGAACGGTCTTGGGATCGAGATCGGGGAAAGCGTCATACAGCGCCTCGCCGATTTCGCGGCTATCGGTCCACTTCAGTCCCATACTACCCTCTGTTAATGCTCACGCGCATGATTGATTGTGTAACGTGGGATTTCGACCACTAAATCGTCCTCGGTTACCCGCGCCTGACAGCTTAAACGGCTCTCCGGCTCCAGTCCCCAGGCTTTATCCAGCATGTCGTCTTCTTCTTCTGTGCTTTCCGGCAAAGAATCAAAACCTTCACGCACGATGCAGTGGCAGGTAGTGCAGGCACAGGATTTTTCACAGGCGTGTTCAATCTCGATCCCGTTACGCAGGGCAACGTCGAGAATGGTTTCGCCGGTCTCAGCTTCCAGAACTGCGCCATCGGGACAGAGATCCTGATGAGGCAAAATAACAATCTTTGGCATATTAAACCTCGTCCACGGAATGGCCTTTCAGCGCGCTACGGACGGATTTGTCCATGCGGCGAGCGGCGAATTCCTGGGTTTGTTTGTCTACGTTTTTAATGGCTTGTTCTATCGCGTCAACATCGTCACCCTGTGCAACCTCGCTCAAGTGTGCGGCGGCGGTGTCGATAGCCTGACGTTCTGCGGCGCTTAACAGCGCGGCATCAGCGTTCAGCGCACCGGATAAACTCTCCAGTACGCGTGCCGCTTCGACTTTCTGTTCTGCCAGCATACGGGCTTTAACGTCCTGCTCAGCAAAACTCATCGAATCCTGAATCATGGAGGCGATTTCACTGTCGGTCAGACCGTAGGACGGTTTAACCTGGATTGAGGACTCAACGCCTGTGGATTTCTCCATGGCGGTGACGCTCAGCAGCCCATCGGCATCCACCTGGAAGGTCACGCGGATGTGCGCACCGCCAGCCGGTAATGCCGGGATGCCGCGCAGCGCAAAACGCGCCAGTGAACGGCAGTCCTGCACCAGCTCACGCTCGCCCTGCATCACGTGAATGGACATCGCGGTTTGGCCATCTTTAAAGGTGGTAAAGTCCTGCGCGCGCGCCACTGGGATAGTGGTGTTACGCGGGATCACTTTCTCCACCAGACCGCCCATGGTTTCCAGTCCCAGAGACAGCGGGATAACGTCCAGCAGCAGCATTTCGCTGTCCGGTTTATTTCCGACGAGAATATCCGCCTGGATTGCCGCACCGATAGCGACCACTTTGTCCGGGTCAATAGAGGTCAGCGGCGTGCGGCCAAAAAATTCACCGACGCGTTCACGTACCAGAGGCACGCGCGTTGAACCGCCAACCATCACCACTTCCAGAACATCTTGCGGCTCCACGCCCGCATCTTTCAGCGCGCGACGGCAGGCCAGCAGCGTACGCTTGACCAGTGCGGAAATGAGTTCATTAAAGGTTTCACGGGTGATTTCACCCTGCCATCCTGCCACGTTAACCGTTACAGAATCAGCGTCGCTAAGTGCGATTTTCGCTGCAATCGCGGCATCCAGCAGTTCACGCTGTACGCGGTTATCGCTGCGATCGGCCACGCCCGCCTGCTCGCGAATGTAATCGGCCAGCAGATGGTCAAAATCGTCGCCGCCGAGCGCGGAATCACCGCCGGTCGCCAGCACTTCAAACACGCCACGGCTCAGGCGCAGAATAGAAATATCAAAAGTACCGCCGCCAAGATCGTAGACTGCGATCACGCCTTCCTGACCGGAGTCCAGACCATACGCGATCGCCGCTGCGGTCGGTTCGTTCAGCAGACGCAATACGTGCAGGCCCGCCAGACGCGCGGCGTCTTTGGTCCCCTGACGCTGTGCATCGTCAAAGTAAGCCGGAACAGTGATTACCACGCCGTCCAGTTCGCCGGACAGCGATTCGGTAGCCCGCGCGGCCAGCGCTTTCAGAATATCAGCGGAGACGCGCACCGGATTAAGCAAACCGGCAGCGGTTTCAATCATCGGCAGACCGTTTTCGCTCGCCTGGAACGTATATGGCAGATGCGGGTAACGCGCCTGGATATCCGCCAGAGAGCGGCCCATCATGCGTTTTACCGAGCTAACGGTGTTTGCCGTATCCAACGCTGCATTGGCGCGGGCATCGTAACCGACAGAGTAGCCCTGCTGCTGATAGTGAACCACTGACGGCAACAGGTGGCGACCTTCATGGTCTGCCAGCGTTTCGGCCTGGCCGCTGCGTACGGTAGCAACCAGGGAGTTGGTGGTGCCTAAATCGATACCTACCGCCAGACGACGCTGGTGCGGCGCGGCGCTCAGACCAGGCTCACTAATTTGTAATAAGGCCATTTTCGCTTCCGGAAATTAAAAATCGAGCAGTTTTTCTTCGAGTTGTTCTGCACTGCTTCGCAGTTTATCGAGAAAACGCAGCTTACGCACGGTATCTGCCGCTGCGTCCCACGTCTCGCTATCCAGCTGTTCCACCATCAGTTGATGGCGAACGTTATACATTTCGCTGACGCGTTTCATAAACGCATCTAAACGTTGACTGTCTTTTGCCTGTTCAATCTCGTCCAGCTCTTCACGCAGCTCAAGTTGCTCCATCAGGAACGCGGTATCGCGCACCGTGTGCTGCTCGCTGCGGATATCAAAACCGTGTAAAGACAATAAGTATTCGGCGCGCATCAAAGGATGACGCAGCGTTTGCCAGGCCTGGTTGATAGTGGCGGACTGCGAAACCGCAGCAAGTTGTTCCGCCTGGGAACCGCTGGCGAATTTATCAGGATGATACTGACGTTGTAGATCCTGAAAACGTAGGCTTAGCGCCTGAGTATCGAGCTGATAACGGGCCGGTAAGCCAAAGAGGGTGAAGTAGTCCATAACATTCTCAGGGCATCGATTCTCTGTTGTTCGATGAGGCAAAACCAGAGAGTCAGGTAAAACAAACCCCACGCGCAGGCGACCACGGTGGGGTTATCAGTAAGCGCGTTACACGTGGAAGCTTTCGCCGCATCCACATTCGTCTTTCACGTTCGGGTTAGTGAACTTAAACCCTTCGTTCAGACCTTCTTTGACGAAGTCTAACTGCGTACCGTCGAGGAATTGCAGGCTCTTACCGTCGATCACGACTTTTACGCCTTTGTCTTCAAACACGGTATCTTCAGCCGCCGGCTCGTCAACAAATTCCAGTACATAGGCCATACCTGAGCAGCCGGAGGTTCTCACGCCCAGACGCAGACCAAACCCTTTACCGCGGTTTGCCAGGAAGGTATTTACACGCGCTGCTGCACTGTCGCTTAAGGTAATCGACATAATAAAACCTCAACTCTTAATTATTTTGCTTCACGTTTGCTTTTGTAATCCGCAATCGCGGCTTTAATCGCGTCTTCAGCCAGAATAGAGCAGTGAATTTTCACCGGTGGCAGTTCAAGCTCGTCGGCGATATCGGTGTTTTTAATCGCCTGTGCTTCGTCCAGAGATTTCCCTTTTACCCATTCGGTAACCAGAGAGCTGGAAGCAATAGCGGAACCGCAGCCGTAAGTCTTGAAACGCGCGTCTTCAATGATACCCTCATTGTTGACTTTGATCTGCAACTTCATCACGTCGCCACAGGCTGGTGCACCGACCATGCCGCTGCCCACGTTCTCGTCGCTGTTGTCAAAAGAGCCCACGTTACGTGGATTCTCGTAATGATCGATAACTTTTTCGCTGTAAGCCATGTTGAATTCTCCTTATCGGTGCCGAATTAGTGATGTGACCATTCAATGCTGTTCAGATCCACACCCTGTTTGAACATTTCCCACAGTGGAGAAAGGTCGCGCAGACGGCCAATGGAGTTGCGAACCAGATTGATGGCATAGTCAATCTCTTCTTCGGTAGTGAAACGACCTAAAGAGAAACGAATTGAGCTGTGTGCCAGCTCGTCGGTCATCCCCAGCGCGCGCAGCACGTAGGATGGCTCCAGGCTTGCAGAAGTACATGCAGAACCGGAGGATACAGCCAGGTCTTTCAGCGCCATAATCAGCGACTCGCCTTCAACAAAGTTGAAGCTGACGTTGAGAATGTTCGGTGCGCCCTGCTCGAGGTCACCGTTGAGGTACACCTCTTCCATATCTTTCACGCCGTTCCACAGACGGTTACGCAGACTGCGCAGGCGCGCCATCTCGGTTTCCATCTCTTCTTTAGCGATACGGTATGCTTCCCCCATGCCGACGATCTGGTGCACAGGCAGCGTACCGGAACGCATACCGCGCTCGTGACCGCCGCCGTGCATCTGCGCTTCAATACGAATACGCGGTTTACGACGAACGTACAGCGCGCCGATACCTTTCGGACCATAGATTTTGTGGCCGGAGAAGGACATCAGGTCAACTTTCAGCTGGCTCAGATCGATAGGCAGTTTGCCTACGCTCTGGGTCGCATCAACGTGATAGATGATGCCGCGAGCACGGCACATTTCGCCGATAGTCGCGATATCCTGCACCACGCCGATTTCGTTGTTCACATGCATGATGGACACGAGGATGGTGTCGTCACGCATTGCAGCTTCAAGTTCTTTCAGGTCGATAATGCCGTTACGCTGCGGGGCGAGGTAGGTAACTTCGAACCCTTCACGCTCCAGCTGACGACAGGTATCCAGCACGGCTTTGTGTTCGGTTTTGCTGGTGATGATGTGCTTGCCTTTTTTCTGATAAAAGTTGGCTGCACCTTTAATCGCCAGGTTATCGGATTCAGTCGCACCGGAAGTAAATACGATTTCACGCGGGTCAGCGCCCACGAGGTCGGCAATCTGGTTACGGGCGATATCTACCGCCTCTTCAGCCTGCCAGCCGAAACGGTGTGAACGAGACGCTGGGTTACCAAAGTTTCCGTCCAGGGTCAGACACTGCATCATTTTCTCGGCAACACGCGGGTCCACCGGCGTGGTTGCGGAGTAGTCGAGATAGATCGGTAATTTCATTGCTCTATAAACTCCGTACATCGCTTCAATGCAAGGAATCAGGCAACCGGCTGGATGTACGACCGAGTTAACGGGGTGTGTAGCACCCCGGCCTGATTCTAAAATACTTTTATTATGCGCGTAACTTAACGTCGATCGCGTCTTGAGCACGATTAGTGCGTGGAGCGTCATGGGTATGCTGGCGACCAGACACATCCAGGACTTCCTGATTATTTACCAGTTCGCCCAACGTAATGTTGTTGAGGAAACCGGTCAGACGATCGCTCAGATCGCGCCACAGCGCGTGGGTCAGGCATTTATCGCCGCCCTGACAACCGCCTTTGCCCTGGCAACGGGTCGCATCTACAGACTCGTCAACAGCGCTAATCACTTCACCTACTGCGATGCTGCCGGCATCTTTACCCAGCAGATACCCGCCGCCTGGTCCACGTACGCTGGAAACCAGACCGTTTTTACGCAAACGGGAAAACAGCTGCTCCAGATATGACAGGGAAATTCCCTGACGTTCAGAAATATCAGCCAACGGTACCGGGCCCGTTTCGGAGTTGAGCGCAACGTCCAACATTGCGGTCACGGCGTAACGCCCTTTTGATGTCAGTCTCATGTCTTACTTAGCCTCAAACTCGCCCCTGCCCGGGGTTTTTTATTGTAAAATGGGGGTATTGCATAGCAGGGGCAAGTCTGACATTCCCGACTAAATCAGTCAACTATTTACTTGACTAATTTAGTCAGGTATTTAACCTTCAGTGCCATTTTCACTTGCCGGATGCGCTTCGCTTATCCGGCCTACGAATCGTGCGGCCTGTAGGCCGGATAAGCGAAGCGCATCCGGCATTAGTACAGTTACTTGCTTTTATTCTGCTGCTCGATTGAAGCTAAAATCCCGCGCAGGATGTTCAGTTCCTGGCTCTCTGGACGCGCGCGCGTAAACAAACGACGCAGTTTATTCATCACCTGCCCCGGGTGCCCTTCGCGGATAAACCCGGTCGACAGCAGCGTTTGCTCCAGATGACCGTAAAAACGCTCTAAATCATCGACCAGCGGATACTCTGCTTCTTCGTAATCTACGGTCTTGTCGCTTTCCTGCGTCGCCAGCCAGGCCATGCGCACCTCATAAGAGATGACCTGCACTGCCATCGCCAGGTTGAGCGAACTGTATTCCGGGTTCGCGGCAATGGCGACGTGATAATGGCACTTTTGCAGTTCTTCGTTGGTCAGACCAACACGTTCACGACCAAAGACCAGCGCCACCGGCGAGTTCGTCGCTTCAGAGACACTTTTTAAACCGCATTCACGCGGATCCAGCATCGGCCACGGCAGCGTGCGGGAACGCGCACTGGTGCCTACCACCAGGCTACAGCCCGCCAGCGCTTCATCGAGCGTATCGACGATCTGCGCACTGCCGATCACATCACTGGCTCCCGCTGCCAGGGCGATGGCCTGGGAGTCCGGTTTAACCAGTGGATTTACCAGCCACAGATTGGTTAAACCCATGGTTTTCATTGCGCGGGCTACAGAGCCCATGTTGCCAGTGTGAGAGGTTTCCACCAGCACGATTCGAATATTTTGCAGCATTGTATTTCTTCGGCTAAAGATTATTCGGGCATATTATCATAAAACGAAGACATATTCCGAACTCGCTGCTATACTCTGCGCCGTTTTCCCGTTCTTTAACATCCAGTGAGAGAGACCGATGCATCCGATGCTGACCATCGCCGTGCGCGCAGCGCGCAAGGCGGGTAATGTAATTGCCAAACACTACGAAACCCCAGACTCTGTAGAAACCAGCCAGAAAGGCAGCAATGATTTCGTGACTAACGTCGATAAAGCCGCCGAAGCGATTATTATCGAAACGATTCGCAAATCTTACCCACAGCACACCATCATCACCGAAGAAAGCGGTGAACATGTTGGTGAAGATTTGGATGTTCAATGGGTTATCGATCCACTGGATGGCACCACCAACTTCGTAAAACGTCTGCCGCACTTCGCGGTATCCATCGCTGTACGCATCAAAGGTCGTACTGAAGTCGCCGTTGTTTACGATCCAATGCGTAACGAACTGTTCACCGCAACCCGTGGCCAGGGCGCACAGCTGAACGGCTACCGTCTGCGTGGCAGCACCGCCCGCGATCTGGATGGCACCATCATCGCCACCGGTTTCCCGTTCAAAGCCAAACAGCACGCCGCTTCTTACATGAAAATTCTTGGCAACATGTTTACCGAATGCGCGGACTTCCGCCGCACCGGTTCTGCTGCGCTGGATCTGGCCTACGTTGCCGCAGCCCGCGTTGACGGTTATTTCGAAATTGGCCTGCGCCCGTGGGATTTCGCCGCAGGTGAACTGATTGCCCGTGAAGCTGGCGCACTGGTTTGCGACTTTACCGGTGGTCATAACTACATGGCGACCGGCAACATCGTTGCAGGTAACCCGCGCGTAGTGAAAGCCATGCTGGCTAACATGCGTGATGAACTGAGCGATGCGCTGAAGCGTTAATCGTTTGATGCCGGATGGCGGCTATCGCCTTATCCGGCCTACCAGGGAATTCCCCGTAGGCCTGATAAGCGAAGCGCCATCAGGCATTCATCCTACAACAGTGCTAAAACGGTCTTATCCCTCGCCCCACCGGCACCGCACTCATCCACATCACTACCGCAGCAGCGATCAGCACCGCACCACCGGCTAATGCCAGCGTCGTCCAGCCAATCTGTCGCCACAATACCGGCGCTTTATGCCCGCTAAGTTTCACCGCCAGCGAGCGGAAACTGTGTACCAGCAGAGCCAGTGACGTAATCGTCAAAGAGGTTCCTGCCGCCATCGCCAGTGCCGACGCCATACCCCAGCTAAACACGCCAACCACTTTGCTGAACAGTAAAACCATGATGGCTCCCGAGCACGGACGCATCCCCATAGACAGCACGATCATCAACCGGGCACGCCAGTCATCACCACTTTGCAGCTGTTCAGGATCGGGCAAATGCTGATGCCCGCAGCCGCAACCCTCGTGATGCACATGATGCGGCGTGAAGGCAGTGAATTTTGGGCGGCGCAGCAGCTGGCGCAATTTCTTCAGCGCACGGACGCACAATAAAACGCCCAACACGCCAACCAGCGCATAACTTCCTTTCTCCAGCCAGAAACTACTCATATGTAGCTGTCGTGCGGGCAACTGCAAGATGGTAAGCACCACAACCACCAGTCCGATAGCGACCAGCCCCTGTAATAAAGATGAGGCCAGCGTCAGGCCAATACTCGACTTCAGCTTCGAGGGGTGCGTTGCCAGCCAGGTGGTAATGACGACTTTTCCATGCCCCGGCCCCAGCGCGTGCAGAACGCCGTAGAGAAAACTAAATAGCAGCAGCGATCCCCCGGCCTGGGCCGGCCTGGCAGCAACTGCTTTCAGCAACCCGCTCATCTGTTGGTTAACGTCGCGCTGCCAGACGACACTTTTCATCATCACCTGCGGCCAGGCCTGCCATAGCCACAGTATGCCGCCTGCCGCCAACAGCAAAAAGACAGCCAGCGGCCATAGCGTCAGCCAGCGACGTCTGGCTGCGCGTTGTTGATAAACTACTGACATTGCAGCGTTACCGTCTGTGCAAACTGTTTACCCAACTCCATATCCTCCGGCGGTGCGTCTTCTTTATCCAGCGACTGCGCAAAGCTCAACGTTTGTTCATTCGGCGTCGGCGTATGTACTGAAATCCGGCATTTTTGGCTTATGGACTGCCCCAGCCTGGCGTCGCTATCTTTGTCATAGCTCATATCAACGTAGTAGGTCGGGTCGAAGGTTGAAATGGTATATTTTTGACCACTCAGCGGCTGAGCTTCGGCCAGCGGCAAAACGAACGTCAGCACTGCCTGGTGTTCCTCCCGCGCCATGCCATATTCCGTCGGCCTGTTTTTAAACTTTACCTTTTTCCCGTCGTGCCACACTTCGGTGAAATAGTGCTGCCCGAGAACGTTGGCCATCACTTCCGCCGCCAGTTTCTTCCAGATCTCATCACCAGGTTTGGCATTCCCCGCATCGTAAAGCAGATCCGCCGAGGTAATTTCATCCATCGTCCAGCGCATTTTCAGCGCGACGAACTGGTCATTCTCGCTCACTATCTCAGTTTTCAGATGGATAAAGCTGTGGGGATGCGCGCCTGCGCCAAAGGACAGGACAGCGAGAAACAACGTGATAATGATACGTTTAACGCCTTGCATGAGTTCTCCACGATGAAAATCTACACCGCCACAAATAATGATGCCTGGTTTGGCGAAAGTGTGCTGAGGATACCATTGAACGAAAAAATATTGAGCACCCTTTTCCGGTATCGATTCAGTTCTCAGTTTCGATAATTTCTTCTTCGGGAAATTCCCCTCAAACACCTTTTCGGCGTCAAAACTTAAGCCAAATGATAACGATATGTTAATTAATGGTTTCATTTTAATATTTAATTAACACTTAATTTGAACGACTGAATGTAAAACCATGCAAATTTAACTAATTATTAACCATTTTATTTCCATAAATTCACAACAATGGGCATAGATCACATTCGCAAAACTTATGATTCATTCCCTCTTCCATTCATTGTTAACTTCACGCCGTGACATGTCCTGCCCCCTACGAAAGGTACAACTATGAAATTCAAACTCGCATTACTCAGTGCAACCCTGGTTTCTGCATGCATGTTGTCCGGCACGTCCTTTGCGGCGGAAAAATATGAAATTGCTGTGGTTGCCAAAGTCACCGGGATCCCATGGTTTAACCGGATGGAAACCGGCGTAAATGAAGCAGCAAAAAAACTGGATGTGAATGCTTACCAGACCGGACCTTCAACGCCGGACCCGGCGCAGCAGGTGAAAGTGATTGAGGATCTGATCGCCAAAAACGTTAATGCGATCATCGTGGTGCCGAATGATGCCAAGGTCCTTGAGCCGGTACTGAAAAAAACGCGCGATAAAGGCATCGTGGTGTTGACGCACGAATCCCCGGATGAGCAAATTGGCCAGTGGGATATCGAAACCATCGACAGTGAAAAATACGCACAGGCCAACGTCGATGAGTTAGCGAAAAATATGGGCGGCAAAGGCGGATATGCCATCTATGTTGGTTCGCTGACGGTTCCACTGCATAACGCGTGGGCGGATTATGCAATTAAGTACCAGAAAGAAAAATATCCGGAAATGTTCGAAGTCACTTCACGTCTGCCGGTCGCGGAAAGCATCGATAAATCCTACGCCACAACGCTGGATCTGATGAAAACCTACCCGCAGATGAAGGGCATTATCGGCTTCGGCTCACTGGGTCCAATCGGTGCGGGTCAGGCTGTGCAGAAAAAACGCGCCAAAGATAAGATCGCCGTCGTCGGGATCGCCATGCCAGCGCAGGCAGCACCTTACCTGATGCGCGGTGATATCAAAAAAGCGCTGCTGTGGGATCCAAAAGACGCGGGCTACGCGCTGGTCACTGTTGCCGATCAGCTGTTGCAGGGCAAAGAAGTGAACGCCGATCTGAGTATCGATGGTTTAGGGAAAGCCGATATCGACACGGAGAAGAAAGTGATCCGCTTTAACAAGATCCTCGAAGTCACCAAAGACAACGCACAATCACTTGGTTTCTAAGGCTTTAGCCAACACCAGGGAACCTTAACGCCGACCGCCTGGTCGGCGCTATCAACCAAACTAACACTCAGCGTCCCCCCGGACGCGCGCAGGGGTATTGTCCATGGCAGACACCACCGCATTTATCACTCTTGAGAATATCAGCAAACAATTCCCGGGCGTGCTGGCGCTGGATAACGTGAATCTGACGCTGAGAAAAGGCGAAGTTCACTGTCTGGCGGGTCAAAACGGCTGTGGTAAAAGTACCATTATTAAAGTGATCTCCGGCGTTTATCACCCGGAAAAAGGCGCGCAGATTTTACTTGATGGCAAATTGTTCCATCACCTGACGCCGCAGCTCTCTTCGCATTATGGCATTCAGGTTATTTATCAGGACCTGTCATTGTTCCCCAACTTTAGCGTCGCAGAAAATATCGCGGTCAACCGCTATCTGCCGGGTGGCGATATCTGGGTGCGTCGCGGCGCCATGAAGCAGCAGGCGCTGGCAGCCATGAAACGTATTGGGGTGAATATCGATCCTGATAAAAAAGTTGAAAAACTCTCAATTGCTGATCGACAGCTGGTCGCCATTTGCCGGGCGATTGCCGCCGATGCGCGTCTGGTGATTATGGACGAGCCCACCGCTTCGCTAACCCGCCAGGAGGTTAATGGCCTGCTGCGAGTAGTTAATGAACTGAAAGCGGCCGGAATTTGCGTCGTGTTTGTCAGCCATCGTCTGGATGAGGTGATGGAAGTGGCTGACCGCATCAGCGTAATGCGCGACGGCAAACTGGTGGGTACATACCCTGCCAGCGAACTCGACAGCCACGAGCTGGCCTTCCTGATGACCGGACAACGCTTCCACTACAGTCCGTTGCCGGAAAGGCCCGCGATTGAGCAAGAGCCGCTGCTTGAGCTGCGCAATCTGAGCCGCAGAGGCAAATACCAAAACATTAATCTGTCGCTGCACGGCGGCGAGATCGTCTCCATTGTTGGTCTGCTGGGTGCCGGGCGCACTGAGCTTTGTCTGAGCCTGTTTGGTATGACGCACCCGGAAAGCGGCGAGATTCGCATTAACGGTCAGCCGGTTACTCTGCGCAATAACCATGACGCCATCCAACACGGGATCGGCTATGTCTCAGAAGATCGCCTGACGCAGGGGCTGATCATGGAGCAGTCGATCTACGACAACACCATCGTCACGGTGTTTGATCAACTGCACACCGGTAGCGGTCTGCTCGATCATCGTAAAGCGCAAAAGTTGGTCGCCGATTTAATCCGCGAACTGAATATCAAAGTGTCCGATCCGCACCTGCCGGTCAAAACCCTTTCCGGCGGTAATGCCCAGCGTATCGCCATTGCCAAATGGGTGGCGACCAATCCCCGCATCCTGATCCTCGACTCGCCTACCGTCGGCGTGGATATCGCCAACAAAGAGGGCATTTACCAGATAGCCCGCGATTTGGCGGAACAGGGTATGGCGGTGCTGATGATTTGCGATGAAATCCCGGAAGCGTATTACAACAGCCACCGCGTGCTGGTAATGCGTCGCGGCAAGCTGGTGGCGGAATTTAATCCTCATCAATGCCGTGAAGAGGAGATTGCTGAAGTGGTCGAGGTAATCAATGAATAAGATGCATCTCTCCCGTTTAATCGGGCAACATGAGTTCTGGCTGGGCCTGCTGGTTGTAGCCCTTGCCGTTGGGCTGAGCATAAGCACCGACGAGTTCTTGTCTTTGGGGAACCTGACGGATGTGGCCACCAGCTACGCGATTCTCGGCATCCTGGCCTGTGGGCTGTTTGTGGTGCTGATTTCCGGCGGGATCGACATCTCATTTCCGGCGATGACCGCGATAGCCCAGTATGCAATGGCCAGTTGGGTGATCGCTCACGGCGGCAACTTCGTACTGGCTTTAACCATCGCAATGGCGGTAGGTCTGCTGCTTGGGCTGATTAATGGATTCCTGGTCTACTGGCTGCGCGTTCCGGCGATCATCATTACCATCGCCACGCTGAACGTCTACTACGGCCTGCTGGTTTATGCCACCAAGGGTACCTGGCTGTACGGCTTCCCGGACTGGTTTATGAACGGCATTAACTGGTTCTCGTTCACCGCGGCGGATGGCTACGACTACGGTTTGACCCTGCCCCTGCTGTGCCTGGCGGCGGTGATCATCTTTACCGCCGTTCTGATGAACTATACCCGTCTTGGCCGTCAGGTTTACGCCATGGGCGGCAACCGCGACGCGGCCTCGCGCCTGGGGCTGAATCTGCTGAAGCTGCATTTTTACGTCTATGGTTACATGGGCATTCTGGCAGGCGTTGCCGCCGTGGTTCAGGCGCAAATCACCCAGTCTGTTGCCCCCAATTCACTGCTCGGCTTTGAGCTGACGGTGCTGGCGGCGGTAGTACTCGGCGGAACCAGCATGAGCGGCGGGCGCGGAACGTTGACCGGAACCCTGCTTGGCGTGGTTCTGCTGGCCTTCTTACAAAATGGCCTGACGCTGCTCAGCGTCTCCTCTTACTGGCACACCGTGTTCAGCGGCGCCATTATCCTGGTCAGCATTAGCGCCACGGCCTGGAACGAAAAACGCAAACTGGCAAGGGAGCTTTGAGATGAAAACAATCGCCAGATTTTTACCCGGTGATGCCATCATTCGCCTGCAATGCGTGATTATTGTGGTCGTCGCCCTGGTCTTCTCGGCCCTGCTCGGCAGCCGTTTCTTCAGCGTCGCTAACTTCCAGTCGATTGGCTCACAGCTACCAATCCTCGGCATGCTGGCCCTCGGGATGGGCATGACCATGCTGACCGGCGGCATTAACTTGTCGATTATTGCCGGGGCGAACGCATGCTCGCTGGTGATGGCGGCGATTATCGTCACCCATCCGGATAACCCGCTGTTTCTGGTGCTGGCGCTGCTGGCAGGCGCTGCCGTGGCGGTGGCTATCGGCACGCTCAACGGTGCGCTGATTGCCTGGGTCGGGGTCTCGCCTATTCTCGCCACGCTCGGCACGATGACGCTTATCTCCGGGCTGAATATTCTGCTTTCCAACGGGACGGTGATTTCCGGTTTCCCGACCGCCATTCAGTACCTTGGTAACGCCACGATTGCCGGTATTCCGGTGGCGCTACTGCTCTTTTTCCTGGTGGCAATCCTGCTGTGGGTACTGCTGGAACACACCACGCTTGGGCGTAGCCTGTATCTCGTTGGTTCCAATGAACATGCTACCCGCTACAGCGGCGTAAATACCGTACGGGTACAAATTTCGGTGTACGTGATTTCTGCCCTGCTCGGCTGGGTCGCCGCCATTTTGATGATGGCGAAATTCAACTCAGCTAAAGCCGGATACGGTGAATCCTACCTGCTGGTCACCATCCTTGCCTCCGTCCTCGGCGGTATCAACCCGGATGGCGGCTTCGGGCGCATTATCGGCCTGGTGCTGGCACTGATTGTGCTGCAAATGCTTGAAAGCGGCCTTAACTTGCTGGGGGTCAGCAGCTATCTGACGATGGCGCTGTGGGGCGCGGTGCTGATCCTCTTTATCGCATTACAGAATCGTAAAGCCTGATTTCAGGAGAAAAAATTATGGCAAGTTACTTTATTGGTGTGGATGTCGGAACCGGAAGCGCCCGTGCTGGCGTGTTTGATCTCAACGGCAGAATGGTCGGTCAGGCCAGTCGGGCCATCGAGATTTACCGCCCGCAGGCCGATTTTGTTGAGCAGTCTTCCGATAACATCTGGCAGGCGGTGTGTAACGCGGTTCGCGATGCGATTAACCAGTCGGATATCAACCCTATCCAGGTTAAAGGTCTCGGCTTTGACGCGACCTGTTCACTGGTGGTGCTGGACAAAGAAGGTAAACCGCTGACCATTAGCCCGTCCGGGCGCAGCGAACAGAACATCATTGTGTGGATGGATCACCGCGCCATTACTCAGGCCGAGCGCATCAACGCCCTGCATCATCGGGTGCTGGACTACGTTGGCGGCATTATCTCCCCGGAAATGCAGACGCCAAAACTGCTATGGCTGAAGCAACATATGCCCAACACCTGGGCCAATGCGGGATACTACTTTGACCTGCCCGATTTCCTGACCTGGCGCGCAACGGGCGATGACACACGCTCATTGTGTTCGACGGTGTGTAAATGGACCTATATGGGCCATGAAGACAAATGGGATGCCAGCTATTTCCGCCAGATTGGGCTGGAAGATTTGCTGGAGCATGATGCTGCCAAAATTGGTCGCTACGTGAAAACCATGGGCGAACCGCTCGGTCACGGGCTATCCGCGCGCGCCGCCAGCGAAATGGGGCTGATTCCGGGGACCGCTGTCAGCGTCTCGATCATCGATGCCCACGCCGGTACCCTCGGCACGCTCGGGGCAAGCGGTGTTTCCGGCGAGGTGGCGGATTTTGACCGTCGTATCGCGCTGATTGGCGGCACTTCCACTGGACACATGGCGATTTCCAAAGAGCCGCGTTTTATCGGCGGCGTCTGGGGCCCTTACTACTCAGCCGTGCTGCCAGAATACTGGCTTAACGAAGGTGGACAGTCAGCAACCGGGGCGTTAATCGACCACGTTATTCAGTCGCATCCTTGCTACGAAACCCTGCTGGCGCAGGCTAAATCTCAGGGGCAGACCATTTACGAAGTGCTGAATGCGCTGTTGCGTAAAATGGCCGGTGAACCGGAAGATATCGCATTTTTAACCCGCGATATGCACATCCTACCCTATTTCCACGGCAACCGCTCGCCGCGCGCTAACCCCACGCTCACGGGCGCCATCACCGGACTGAAACTGTCTCGTACGCCGGAAGATATGGCGCTACAGTACCTTGCGACCATCCAGGCCATTGCGCTGGGAACCCGCCATATCATTGAAACGATGAATCAAAGCGGCTACACCATCGATACGATAATGGCCAGCGGCGGCGGGACGAAAAACCCAATCTTCGTTCAGGAACATGCCAACGCCACCGGCTGCGCGATGCTGCTGCCTGAAGAGAGCGAAGCCATGCTGCTGGGTGGTGCCATGATGGGAACTATCGCCGCGGGCGTATTCGAAACCTTCCCGGAAGCGATGTCGGCGATGAGTCGGATTGGTAAAACAGTTACCCCGCAAACAAATCGCATTAAGCAGTATTACGATCGCAAATATCGGGTATTCCACGAGATGTATCAGGATCATATGAAATACCGCCAGTTGATGCAGGAGGACGCATGAGCGACTCCTGGTCTCAGGCCACCGGCGTATTTCAGCTCTATAGCGATGCCCTGGCGGGTCTGGGGCAGCATCTGACTGAACCGCTCTGGCAGTCGCTGATGGCGGAGCTGCGCGGCTGTCGGGGGAAAATCGTCGTCACCGGCGTCGGTACCTCCGGCATCGCAGCGCGTAAAGTGGCGCATATGCTTGCGTGCGTGGAACGCCCAGCGATCTACCTCAACGCGACGGACGCGGCGCATGGCGATCTCGGTTTTTTACGCGCCAACGACCTGGTGATTATGCTGTCGCGTGGGGGGAATTCGGACGAACTCACCCGGCTGCTGCCCGGGCTGAATGCGCGAAATGTGCCGATTCTGAGCGTGACTGAAAACGCTGATTCGGCCATCGCTAAAGCGTCGAGGCTGGTGATTTCCACCGGCGTCCAGCGTGAGGCCGACCCGCTGAACATGCTGGCGACGACCTCAATTCTGCTGGTACTGGCGATCTTTGACGCCGCCTGCGCCTGTCTGATGAGTGAAAGCGGCTACTCAAAGGAGACGCTGCTGGCGGTGCATCCCGGCGGCGATGTGGGATTAACGCTGAGCCGTGGGCAGCCGTGATGGAGAACATGTAATTCCGCTATGGGGTTCCGTTCACCTCAGCGCTGTCATTTCTCTGAAATTCAGATACCCGTGAACGGGCAAGAGAGGCTCACCGCCGCCTCCCTTGCAACCCAGGCTCCCGGCACGGAAAATCGTCGCTGCGCGATTCATTCGTCTTATTCCGTCTGCCTATCGGGTCAGGGCCGAGCCTGCATCCATGCAGGCCGCCCCCTCTGCCCGCATCCCTGCGGGCAGACCCGGTCAGCCGTCAACGCCTCATCGATTTTCAGCCGGACCGGAGGCATCGCTTCAACTCTCTGGTTTTCAGTTAAATTCGTTTTGCTGTTCAAACATGTTCAAAAAAAAACACAGGTGGTGAGGTGTGGCTGGTCCGGCTGAAAATTGCCGACGTGTTTCCGTAAGGCCGGGAGAGCCAGCATGGATGCTGGCTCAGGGCGCGCTTTACAGGGACGTTACATCGCGCCCGGCCCGGTAGCCTGGAGGAATAAGCGGAGGGAACCGCGGAGCGGCAATTTTCCCGCCGGGAGCCGGGATTGTTAAGGGTGCGGCGATAGCACCCTTAACACGTTCACTGGCGTTCAGTGTACAGAGAAGCGATGAACATAAGGTGAACGGAACCTTTTCTCGGAGAAAACATATTCATTATGCTCCGCCAACATATGTTGATACAGGAGCATTAACAGTACGTCATTGCGCAACCTGCCGGTTTATTTATATCTAACCAAAAGATAAAACAGTGAAAAAGCGGATTAACGCGCTGCGTTCCACTACCGCTATCTGTTCCGCACGTTAAAAATTCTGTGACGCTCCCCTGCATTCCTGGTGGAAAGCATTCCATTCTCCAAATCTATGAGCAAACCTTAGCTATTCTTATCAAACATACTCACGGGAGATCCTACAGATGATGTCAACGCTTGCCCCACCATCTGTACTTTCCGCTCCCCAGCGCCGTTGCCAGGTGCTGCTGACGCTTTTCCTGCCGGGGCAAATCGCTACTACACAAACCTTCAGCAGCCTCAACGGTGTCGATGATGCCACGGTTCAGGAAGATATTATTGGCGCAGGACTCGAAATCCAGCGCTATCACCGGCTCGCGATAGCCACCGCGCAGAATGGTGGCTATACGATCGAAGGAACCCCGCTAAATCAGCGTCTGTGTCTGTTGCAGTGGCTGCGCCGTGGCCTGCGGATTTGCCCTGCCTTTATCGCCCAGCAGTTTACCCCGGCGTTAAAAGCAGAACTTAAACAACGGGGGATCGCACGTACGCTGTATGACGACACCAATCTGCATGCGCTCATTAATCTGTGCTCCCGGCGCTTGCAGAAGCCGTTTGAGTGTCGTGACATCCAGTTCCTGCGCCTGTATTTACAGTATTGCCTGCTACAGCACCACGCGGGGATCACCCCGGAGTTTAACCCACTCCAGCAACGCTGGGCGCAATCCTGCGCGGAATATCCTCTCGCAGAGGAAATTGGCCGTCACTGGCAGCGCCACGTCATGCAGAGTGCGCCGCTGGGCGAATCGCTGTTTATGGCGTTGCTGTTCTCAATGCTTCGCATCCCCGATCCCATCCGCGATAATCACCAGCAGGATCGCCGCTTGCGTCTTGCTATTGCGCGGCTGGTGCTGCGTTTTCGCGAGTATGGCAATGTACGCTTCAGCGATGAGCAAGGGCTGAATGACCAGTTGTATATCCACCTGGCTCAGGCACTGAACCGCAGCGTGTTTGCCATCGGCATTGATAACACGCTGCCGGAGGAGTTCAGCCGCCTTTATCCCCGGCTGGTTCGTACTACCCGTGAGGCAATTCACGGCTTCGAGGCCGAATACGATGTGCAATTTTCAGAAGAAGAGATCGGGCTGGTGGCCGTTATTTTCGGCGCCTGGCTGATGCAGGAGAAGGATTTACACGAAAAGCAGATTATCCTGCTGACCGGTAGTAACGAACAACTTGAAGTGCATATAGAGCAACAGCTGCGCGAACTGACGCTGCTGCCGCTCAACGTAAAACATATGCCGATGCAGGACTTTCAAAAAGAGGGTGCCCCGCGCGGCGTAACGCTGATTATTACGCCTTACACCACGCCGTTACCGCTATTTTCCCCCCCGTTGATTCATGCGGATCTGGCGCTTACGCCGCATCAGCAGCAGCAGATCCGCAAAATCCTCGAATCATAACGTTGCAGGCTGCGCGACCACCTTCGGGCGCAGAACGATTGCCGGGAGCGCCACCAGCGCCATCACCCAGAACACGCCGCTGCCCAGATTCTGGTACAGATAGCCCGCGAATACGGTCATGATGGCGATACTGCCGCCCATCGCTATCGCGGAATACACCGCCTGCAAACGAATAACTTCGCTCCCCTGGCGTGCCGCGATATAACGCATTGCCGCCAGGTGACAGACGGTAAAGGTTCCGCAATGGAGGATTTGCACCACGATCAGCCACGGCAGCTCGGTGCTCCAGCCCATCAATCCCCAACGCGCCACCCCGCAAACGGCGGAAAGCAGCAGCAGATCGCGGGCGCTGAAGCGACGGAACAGCTTGTGGCTAAGTGCGAAAATAATCACCTCCGCCACCACACCTAGTGACCATAAATAGCCCACCGCCGAAGCGGAATATCCGGCAGACTGCCAATAGATGGCGCTGAAACCATAATACGCAGCATGCGCACCCTGTAGCAGACTCACGCAAGCAAGAAAACGCCAGCTCTGGGTTATCAGCGCACGCCAGGCGGGCCATCCCGCACTTTCCTGCTGACGGTTTTCACCCGCAGGCTGCACGCTCGGGCGAATCATCATGCCCAGCAGCATCGAGGCGACGCCAAGCGATAGCAGGACCAGGATCACCCGATAGTCAAACAGGCTCACCAGTTTGCCGGTTAGCGCGGAGCCGATCACAAAAGCCACAGATCCCCACAGTCGCACCCGACCGTAATCCATGGTTATCTGTTTCTGCCAGGTGTTGGCCAGCGCATCGGTCAGCGGTACCAACGGTGAGAAAAACAGGTTAAAACCGACCATCACCACCATCAGCCACGCCACGTTGGTTCCCGCCCAGAAGGCCAGCGCAAACACCAGCGTCAACAGGGCCAGAATACGTAACGCTGAGATCAGCCGAGAGGGATCGCTCACACGCGGCGCAATCAGCAAACTACCGAGAAAACGGGCAATCAGCCCCGCCCCCAGCAGTAAACCGATGGTTTCCGGCGTCAGCCCTAACCCTTCGAGCCAGACGCTCCAGAAAGGCAGAAAGATACCGTAGCTAAAGAAGTAGGTGAAATAACCGAGCGCCAGCCAGCGCGTGGAATGCAAAGCCATGAATCCCTCCCGTTTGGAGGCGATAGTCTGGCGACAAACGCAGGCTGGCGCAAGAGAGCATTAACAGGCAGATAACATGATTTTTGCCCTATTCGATGCTAATTTGCATCGCAAAATGGCAGCGTTCTCCCTGCGCTAAAACCTGCAATCCCGGCTGCCCCTGCATGTTGTGGGCATTCACCGGATGCGTTTGCGGCTCCAGACACAGGAACTCCTCACCCGACATTCTGAACAGCATCAACCACGGAGCTTGCGCTAAAATCGTGACTTTCATCACATCACGATGAATAACGGCCCGCCCGCTCCAGCCAGAATATCCGACATTCAGCCAGCTATCCTCACCGTATTGCGCATGCATGAAATCAGCCGCTGAAGGGATATCACGTTGCCATTCCAGCGGCAGATGCTGCTCCCCCTCAGGCCAGTAGCCGCTTGCGGTGAACTGCGCCGTACTGCGCTTATCAAAGGCGAAAAACGGATGGAACCCGCAGCCGTAAATCATTGGCTGCTCACCGCAATGAGTGAGCGTCAACGAGGCGTGCAGGCTCGAGGTTTCCAGTTGATAGCAAAGCTGCGCCGTATAGTCGTAGCCACAGGGATGCCAACTGCGCAACTGCAGCAAACAACCGCTTTGGGTGACAGTGATAACCTGCCAGCGTTGCAGCCAGCCGTCACCGTGCAGGAAAAAGGTGTCATCTGCGCCATGTTGAGGTAAAACCACCTCTTCACCGCGCAGCATAAAACGATTTCCCGCCACCCGATTCGCGACCGGCAGCATCGGGAACAGGCCGCAATCACCGGGTTGCTGACCATGACCTTCGCGTAAAATGGCCTGTTGATGTTGTAACGAAACCAGACTTAATAGCGAACCGCCCTGCGAGTCTACGCACATCCGCAGATGTGCGTTTTGTAGCGTCAGCAGACCATCCATTATCGGGCGCTTCGTTGCTGGGCTGATGTGCCAGCTTTTGTATGTTGCGCCGCCAGCTGTTCTTCCAGCGCTTCCAGCGTCACGCCTTTGGTTTCCGGTACATTACGCAGAACATATATGAAGCCCATCGCGCAAATCACACCGTACAGCAGGAAGCTTCCCGACGCGCCCAGACTCGCATTGAGCAGCGGGAAGGTATAGGTCAGCAGGAAGCAGGCAATCCACAGCGCCAGCGTCCCCAGCGACATCGCCAACCCACGAACGCGATTAGGAAAAATTTCAGACAGCAGCACCCAGGTCACCGGAGCCAGCGTCAGGGCATAAATAGCGATCGCCGCCAGCACCAGAACCAAAACCGGCCAGCCCATAATGCCCAACCCGTACGCCCCGGCAATCAGTACATAAATAACCGTTAATCCTGACGCACCGAACAACATCAGTTTACGACGACCAATTTTGTCCACTAACGGCAGAGCGGCAAGGGTAAAGACCAGATTGATGATCCCTGTCGCCACGATCGATTTTAACGTACCGTTGATGTCGAATCCGGCAGAAGCGAAGATCTCCTGCGCATAGTTGAAAATAACGTTGATCCCACACCACTGCTGAAACACTGCCAGCACCATACCAATAATCACGATCGGTTTGATCTGCGGTTGTAACAGCGTTGACCACGCGACCTTGTGATTATCTTTTTGCAACGTATGTTCAATCTCTTTCAGCGTTTGCCCGGCATATTCCGCCGAACCAATGCGCTGCAGCATGGCGCGCGCACGATCGGCTTTTCCCGCTTTCACCAGCCAGCGCGGCGATTCAGGAACAAAGAACATCAGCACCAGGAAAATTACCGCGGGCACTAATTCTGCGCCAAACATCCAGCGCCAGCCCGTCTGACCGTTCCAACTTTCAACAATTGCTTGCTGCGTAGCGCCTGTAGCAACAGGTTCGGCAATCATCAGGTTGATAAGCTGCGCCGCCAGCACGCCAATGACGATGGTGAGCTGGTTAACGGCCACAAAGCGACCACGCTTTTCAGCGGGGCTAACCTCGGCGATATACAGTGGGCTTAGCGCAGACGCCAGACCAATCCCCACGCCGCCAACGATGCGATAAACAATAAACATATCGAAGTTACTGGCGACGGCGGTTCCCCAGGCGGAAGCGCTAAAGAGGATCGCTGAGAGAATCAGCGGCATTTTTCGGCCAAATTTATCGGCGCACCAGCCGGAAATCAGCGCGCCAAAGATACAACCAACCAGCGCGGAACTCATCGCCCAGCCGGATTGTGCCGGATCGGTAATCGAAAAATATGCTTCATAGAAGGGTTTTGCCCCGCCGATCACCACCCAGTCATAGCCAAACAGTAAACCTCCGCAGGCCGCAACCAGGCAGATAGTCCAGACGTAACCAATCTTTAAATGTGTCTGCGCGTTATTCATTATGATTCCTCTTTCAGGGAAACGCAGGGTACAGTAGGTTTCGGGTGAGGTTACCCCCACCCGTTTCGGGTGTTACTGGAAAAGCCTTACGTTAATGGCGTGACGCAGCAGTAATGCCTTGTCATGTGCCGGATTGAGTTGCAGGAGTTCATCAAGTTCACGCTGACAGGCGGCGCTATTTCCCAGCCCCAGATGCCCAAGCGCATTGATAAACAGGCAGTGTTGCTGGTGTTTTGCTTGTGCTGAGGTATCCAGCACCACCAGGTCGGGTAGCGAGACGGCGAAGAAATCGACATCCGGCACGTTGTCGTGATGCGACTCAACCCATTGCAGGAAGCTATTGAACAAAGCGTCCGCCTCTGCGTCATCGCCAAGTTTTCTCTGCGCCATACCCTGCCAGAAGAGATAGTCCACTGGCTGGTCGTTGTAATAACGTCCGGCATCCAGTGAGCTGCCGCCACGCGTCGCACGGGAGAAGTAGCGCTGGGATTCCTCGAAATGGCCTTGCAGCTGCGCGCAATGCCCCAGCAAATACCAGATGTCATTATCCGTTTGCCCAGGCAGACGCCCCTCCCCGAGGTTTTGTGGGTAGTGCAACGCCTGTTGCAGCTGCGCGATGGCGGTTTGCAGGTCGCCGGACTGAACGGCAGCAAGGGCACGATGCATCTGATTCAGCAGATATTGCCCGGTGGCTTTACCTTCACCACCTTCCCACGGATGGAACACGCGTTCACGTAACACTGCGGCGGCATCGTCGTAGCGCCCCACCCCATTCCACAAGCTGAGCAGTTCCACCGTCAGATCGTCTCGATGGAAGACAATCTCTTTACTGGCTTCCAGTCGCTGCAGACGCTGCTCAGCGGGTTGTGCCATTAACTTCTTGAGATAGTCGAGTTCAAACAGGAAGCGAGCATTCTGTGGTTCCAGCGCCACGGCCTGCGACAAATACTGCATCGCCTGCTGTGCATCGTGCAGTTTGTTCCAGGCATAGATTCCCAGTAAACGGTGTACCGGTGCGAAATCCGCTTCCTGCGCAAGCGTGAACTGCCAGCAGGAAACCGCCTCGGCATAACGCCGTTTGCTGTACCAGAAGCAGCCGAGGAAATAGCGGGCAAAAGCACTTTGCTCAAGAGTTTGCAGCATCTGCACTTCATCCAGCGTATTGGGGAAGCGCACGCGGTTTTGCAGACACTCACGAGCACGTTCAATGAACGGTTGTGGATTATCGCTCAGCGAAGCGCGCCACAGCATCGGCAGCGTTTCCTGGCTGTCGAGCAGTTCCAGCACGCTACGGGCAGCATCCTTTTGCCCCAAAGAAGTCAGCCAGCCTGCCAGTTCACACGCGTTGGTACCGCGCCGCCCGGTAATCGAGATTAGCGCCTGTGCAGTGGCCTCATCCTGGCAAATAGCCCAGCGCGCATAGTGCAGGGTGTAACTCAGCGGATAATCAACCAGTTGTTGGCGAATGTAGTCCAGCGCTTGCGCATTGCGATCAAGCTTTGCCAGCGCCAGCGCTTTCAGCCCCATCGCCAGGTTATTACTGCCGTTAAAGCGCAGGCTCTGCTCGACCTTTTCCAATGCGCCAGCGTAGTCCTGACGCTTCATCGCCAGACGCGCTAACGACCAGAAAGCCGCATCCCGGCAGTTGCCGCTCCAGCTGGCCTTATAATAATTATCCCACGCGCTGTCATCATCGCCCTGACGTTCCTGTGCGGCGGCCAGCAGCATACTTGCCTCACCATCACGCGGATTTTTATTGAGCTTATGCGCCCGCTCCAGCGCCTTGCCAGCACATTGTGCCGCCAGCGCCCAGTCGGCGCGGTTTAGCGCCTGCGTCCCCAGGGCCACATTATTGCGGTAGTCCAGCGGATCAACGTCCAGCGCGCGGCGATAATAATCTTCGGCATAGCGGCTGGCGTGGTTGTACTGCTCCAGATGCTGACCAATAAAATAGAGTTCATCGGTATTAGAAAGCGCTTCTGGCAGCGCTGGCGCAACGGCCGCCGAAGGCAGCGGTAATTCTTTCGCGATGTGCTCTTCGTACTGCAAAAGCGTAGTGCCATCGACGCTTGTGACGGTCATCGTCACCCGGGCATGGCCATTGTCAGACACATCGGCCAGCCAGCTCTGTCCAGGCTCAAGGGTGAGGGTATTTTCATAGAACGGCTGCCCGTGCGCAGCAAGCGTAACCTGAACATCGCGTAGCGGCGCAATCGCATAAACGCCCACAGAAAGCTGGCTACGCTCACGCACCAGACGAAGCGCCAACTGCGTGCTGGCGTTTTGCACCATTCCCAGTTCGCTGTAGGGCAAGAAGTTTTGCACGAAGACTTTCTCTTCGTACGGCGCAAGCCAGGTGAAATCCGGCTGATTATCGGTAAAGACCCCGGTCATCAGTTCAATATACGGACCGTTGTCATCGGTGAGATTACGATCCCAGGCAACACCAAAGTCGCCGTATCCCCATGTCCACTGTTTTTTCCCCGGCGAAACATGGTGATCGGCCACATGCAGCAACCCACCACGCTCGCCGTGATGCCACGCGCCAACAAAATCATAATCTGATTTTTCAGCCATATAGGAGGTCGGTACGGGTACGTTCTTGTAGCGTGAGATATCCACACCGGCCGAATAGTCCACTTTGTAGTATGTGCCGGTGGCGATGGGAAACGCTGAGACATCGCGCTTACCGTGGTCAAATACCGCCGTCACATCCGGAGGGAACACGCTCTGATGATCGTCGCCGCCCTTCACCGCCGGATTCGCCCACCATAAGAAGTGGCGCGGGGTAGCGTTACCGTTAAACACCTTCCCGGTTATCTCGATCAACGCGCGATCCGGATACAGCGTGAATCCGGTCATCACCTGTAAACCGCGCATGGGTTCAACCTCACCCATCCACACGGTGTATTCACCCTGCTCACCCTGCTGTTGAGTAAAATCCACCGGCATAAAGGTGGTCGGGCGATGATGTTGCGGCCAGTTAAATTCGATACCGCCGGAGATCCACGGCCCAAGCAGACCGACCAGCGCGGGTTTCACCACTTCGTTGTAGTAGACGAAGTCGCGCTGCTGCACTTTGTCATACGCTCGATGAATACGCCCGCCTAACTCCGGCAGCAGCATGATGCGAATGAAGTCATTCTCCATCCACACCGCCTGATAGTCGCGCATTTCACGTTTGCCGGTCAGCGTATCAATCACGCCGTAAGGGTAAACCGCTCCAGAAGATCCCTGATACACCCGTTTTTCCAGAAACATTGGGTTGGCATCTTCTTCACCCGCCGCCCAAGTTGGGAGGGTGATCGTTTCCTGCCAGACTTTAACTGAACCGTACATGCCGCTCTCCACTCAATAAACAAAAGTAAAAATTCAACTTGATGCTATTCTGCGGCAGTTAGGTGGCGTTAAAATGCGCAATGCTCACGCAATATAGTTAAGGGAGTTAAGTGAATGCAGCGTTCGGGGTTCAACAACGTCAGGGTCCGTCAGGCGAATAAACAGATCTTTTTGTCTCACCTGTGGCGGGAAAAACAGCTCAGCAAGTCACAGCTGGCGCAGCTCACCAGCCTGTCGATCCCGGCGGTCAGCAATATCCTCGAAGAACTGATGGATGAAGGGAGAATCAGCCATTCGCGAGAAACCTTAAGCCAGCGCGGTTTGAGCAGCGGCAGCTATCATTTGCCAGAAAAAGGCGCCTGGACGCTGTGCATCAACGTCACCCCCACCAGCATCACCAGTCAACTGGCGGACGCGCGACTGGTGGCTGTAGGCGACTGGCAGCATGAAGTCATCAACCCCGAATCGCCAAAAGCGCTGCTGTCAGCCCTGGCGGCACACTGGCGGGAGTATCGTCGGGAATTTCCCGATGTGACGATTAATCTGGCGCTTGGCGTTCATGGTCAAGTTGATCCGATAACCGGTGCATCAAAAACCATGCCCCAGGCCCCGTGGAAAACTCCGGTGGAAATAAAATATCTGCTGGAGGAGAAGCTCGGCGTGCAGGTCCGGCTGGACAATGACTGCGTGATGCTGGCGCTGGCGGAAAAATGGCAAAACCCGGCGGCAAACGGTGATTTCTGCGTGATTAACGTTGATTACGGTATTGGCTCATCGTTTGTGATTAACGATAACATCTGGCGCGGTAGCCTGTATGGCAGCGGTCAGATTGGGCATAC
This sequence comes from Citrobacter sp. B72, assembly GCF_016894305.1. NCBI lineage: Bacteria > Pseudomonadati > Pseudomonadota > Gammaproteobacteria > Enterobacterales > Enterobacteriaceae > Citrobacter > Citrobacter sp. B72. The sequence goes on along the minus strand of NZ_CP069801.1, from coordinate 1,373,884 downwards.
CATCATTCATCCCGATGGTGTCGCCTGCGACTGTGGTCGCTATGGCTGTCTGGAAACCGTAGCGTCATTAAGCGCATTGAAAAAGCAGGCCCGGGTGTGGATGAAATCGCAGCCGACATCCCTTTACGATCCGGAAACGCTCACCACTGACCAGCTAATTGCGGCCTGGCAGCACGGAGATGTCCGCATTCAGGCCTGGGCCGAAAATGCCGCCAGCGCCATCGGGCTGAGTCTTTATAACTTTCTGAATATACTGAATATTAACCAAATATGGTTGTATGGGCGTAGCTGCGCATTTGGCGACAGCTGGCTCAATACGCTGGTACAGCAAACTGGGTTTAACCCATTCGATCACGGCGATAACCCGCGAGCCAGAGCCACGCAGATAAGCTTCGGTAAGCTTAATCGCACCCAGCAACTTATGGGCATTGGCTATCTGTATGTCGAGTCACAGCTTAGCGAGTTATAGCCATTACTCCGTCAGGCTCACCGCTAAACGTTCATGTACCGTGGCGATAAAATCGGTCAACGCCGGTTTGATTGGCCCTTTTTTCCACGCCATCAACAGCGCAATGGTCGGAACATCGCCAACAATAGGGCGGAAAACCACCTGTCCGGTATTAAAATTATTCATATAACCGGGTATCAAAGTCACCCCCAGCCCCATGCCGACCAGGTTCATGGTCACCAGAATGTTGGTTGCCACCTGCACAATGTTGGGCTGGCTTTTTTGCTGCTGAAACCAGTTTTTGACAATCATCGCTAACGCGCCAGAGTAGGCCGGATCGGTGCTGACAAAATTCACGCCGTGTAGTTGTTCTGCGGAGATTGCTTGCTCATTAGCTAACGGATGATTCACCGGTAAAACCACGACTAACGGCTCATGAATCAGCTCCAGATAATCGAGATCCGGGCTGTACACCGGGTGGCGCATTAAGCCCACATCCAGCTCTCCACTCAGGATCTTCTCTTCCTGTTCGGTGGTGATCAGACTCACCAGCTCAATGTGCGTATCAGGCTGTTTTAAACGAAACAAAGGCAGCACCTTCGGCAGCAGATTTACCTCTGCGGAAGGGACAAAACCGATGGCGAAATGATTATCTTCCTGCACCGTTTTACGGGCACGAACTTTGGCGTTTTCCGCCTGTTCGAGGATCGCCTGCGCATCTTGTAAAAAGCACTCTCCCGCCGCCGTCAGCGCAACTTTTCGTTTATCCCGCACCAACAACGGAACGCCCACGCACGTTTCCAGATCGCGGATCTGGCTGCTTAACGACGGCTGAGAGGTATGCAGCTTCTCTGCCGCTCGGGTGAAATTCAGCGCCTGCGCCACCGCTACGAAATAGCGTAAGTGCCTCAGTTCCATGCCCTTCTCCTTGTTATCGAAAAAATGTCTCAACTGGTAGAAATTTACTATTTCACAGATTGATAACTAACCAGCAACATCCTTAGGGTACAAAAAAAGAAGGTCAATACATCTTAGCTTTCAGGATTAAAAAATATGACCACACCCTCAAATTTAGACATCTACCAACTGATCGACACGCAAAACGGTCGCGTAACCCCACGAATTTATACCGACCCTGAAATTTACCAACTGGAGCTGGAGCGCATCTTCGGACGCTGCTGGTTATTTCTCGCCCACGAAAGCCAAATCCCCAAACCCGGTGATTTTTTTAACACCTACATGGGCGAGGATGCAGTTGTGGTGGTTCGCCAGAAAGACGGCAGCATCAAAGCGTTTCTCAACCAGTGTCGCCACCGCGCAATGCGCGTCAGCTACGCCGACTGCGGCAATACCCGAGCCTTCACCTGCCCGTATCACGGCTGGTCGTACGGCATTAACGGCGAGCTGATCGACGTCCCGCTGGAACCGCGCGCCTACCCGCAAGGGCTGTGCAAATCGCACTGGGGGCTGAACGAAGTTCCTGGCGTAGAGAGCTACAAGGGACTGATTTTCGGCAACTGGGATACCTCCGCGCCTACGCTGCGCGATTATCTCGGCGATATCGCCTGGTATCTCGACGGTGTGCTGGATCGTCGTGAAGGCGGCACCGAAATCGTCGGTGGCGTACAAAAGTGGACCATCGATTGTAACTGGAAATTCCCCGCCGAACAGTTTGCCAGCGACCAGTATCACGCGCTGTTCAGCCATGCCTCAGCCGTACAGGTGCTGGGGGCAAAAGACGACGGCAGCGACAAGCGCCTGGGCGACGGACAAACCGCCCGCCCGGTGTGGGAAACCGCCAAAGACGCACTACAGTTCGGTCAGGATGGGCACGGTAGCGGATTTTTCTTTACCGAAAATCCTGATGCCAACGTCTGGGTCGACGGCGAAGTCTCCAGCTATTACCGCGACACCTACGCGGAAGCCGAGCAGCGTCTGGGTAAAGTTCGCGCCCTGCGTCTGGCCGGTCACAACAACATTTTCCCAACGCTTTCCTGGCTCAACGGTACTGCCACCTTAAGGGTCTGGCATCCGCGCGGGCCGGATCAAGTTGAAGTATGGGCATTCTGTATTACCGATAAAGCCGCCTCTGATGAAGTGAAAGCCGCGTTTGAAAACAGCGCCACGCGCGCCTTTGGCCCCGCCGGATTCCTGGAGCAGGACGACTCGGAAAACTGGTGTGAAATTCAAAAACTGTTGAAGGGTCATCGCGCACGCAACACCAAGTTGTGTCTGGAAATGGGGCTTGGCCAGGAGAAACGTCGTGAAGACGGCATTCCGGGGATCACCAACTACATCTTTTCGGAAACCGCCGCGCGCGGCATGTATCAGCGCTGGGCCGATTTACTCAGCAGCGAAAGCTGGCAGGAAGTGCAGGAAAAAACCGCCGCTTACCAGCAGGAGGTGATGAAATGAGCACCTTAGTTTCTCAGGAACTACACCATCGCATTACACAGTTTCTCTACCATGAAGCCAGCCTGCTGGATGACTGGAAGTTTCGTGACTGGCTGGCACAACTGGATGAAGACATTCGCTACACCATGCGTACGACGGTCAATGCCCAGACGCGCGATCGTCGCAAAGGCGTGCAGCCGCCGACCACCTGGATTTTCAACGACAACAAAGACCAGCTCGAACGTCGTATCGCGCGGCTGGAAACCGGCATGGCCTGGGCGGAAGAGCCACCGTCGCGTACCCGGCATCTGATCAGCAACTGCCAGGTCAGTGAAACTGGAGTTCCCGACGTCTTTGCCGTTCGCCTTAATTATCTGCTGTATCGCGCGCAAAAAGAGCGCGATGAAACCTTTTACGTCGGCATGCGCATAGACAAAGTGCGCCGTTTGCCGGGCGATGAGTGGCGCTTACTGGAGCGTGAGATCGTGCTGGATCAAGCGGTGATCACCTCCCATAACCTGAGTGTACTGTTCTGATGAGTCGTGTTTATGCTTGCCCCGTAGGGGATTTGCCGGAGGGTGAAGCGCTCCGGCTTGATACCTCGCCCGTCATCGCGCTGTTCAACGTTGGCGGCGAGTTCTATGCCATTAACGATCGCTGTAGCCACGGTAACGCCTCGATGTCGGAAGGCTATCTGGAAGACGACGCTACGGTGGAATGCCCGCTGCATGCCGCCAGTTTTTGCCTGAAAACCGGCAAGGCGTTGTGTCTACCCGCCACCGATCCGCTAACCACCTACGCGGTATATGTGGACGGTAGCGATGTGTTTGTTGATATTCCAGAGGACGCAAGATGAGCGATTTACGCGATAACGTGGTCTTTATCACCGGCGGCGGCTCCGGTCTTGGCCTGGCGCTGGTCGAGCGTTTCATCGAAGAAGGTGCGCGGGTCGCCACGCTGGAGCTGTCGCCAGCTAAAGTTGCCAGCCTGCGTCAGCGCTTTGGCGAACATGTGCTGGCAATCGAAGGCAACGTCACCTGCTACGCCGACTATCAGCGCGCGGTAGATCAAATCCTGACGCATTACGGTACGCTGGACTGTTTTATCGGAAATGCGGGGATATGGGATCACAATGCCTCGTTGGTCAATACGTCTGCGGATGCGCTGGAGAGCGGCTTTCATGAGCTGTTTAACGTCAACGTGCTGGGCTATCTGCTGGGCGCGAAAGCCTGTGCCCCTGCACTTATCGCCAGCGAAGGCAGCATCATCTTTACCCTGTCCAATGCGTCATGGTATCCCGGCGGCGGCGGCCCGCTGTATACCGCCAGCAAACATGCGGCTACCGGGCTGATTCGCCAGCTGGCCTACGAGCTGGCACCAAAGGTACGTGTTAACGGTGTCGGTCCGTGCGGTATGGCGACAGATCTACGCGGCCCGCAGGCGCTGGGACAAAACGATACATCGATTATGCAGTCGCTGACGCCGGAAAAAATCGCCGCTATTTTGCCGCTACAGTTTTTCCCTGAGCCTGCGGATTTTACCGGCCCGTATGTAATGCTGGCGTCAAAACGCAACAACCGCACATTAAGTGGCGTGATGATCAATGCCGACGCCGGTCTGGGTATTCGCGGTATTCGTCACGTCGCCGCCGGACTGGATCTCTGAGGAGACGTTATGAACCCAAAAACTATCGCTATCGTCGGCGGCGGTCAGGCGGCGGCTATGGCTGCCGCTGCACTGCGCCAACAAGGTTTTGACGGCGAATTACACCTGTTTTCCGATGAGCATCATCTGCCCTATGAACGCCCACCGCTCTCCAAAGCAATGCTACTGGACGACAATCCGCAACTTCAGCCGATACTCCCCGCTGACTGGTGGCGGGAACACAACGTACAGCTGCATCTGGGGGTTACTGTGCAGACGCTCGGCCGCCAAACCCATCAGTTGGTGCTGGCTAATGGGCAGAGTTATCCATGGGATCGGCTACTGATTGCAACGGGCGCTGCGGCACGCCCCTTTCCGCAACTGGATAAGCTGGGCGATCGTTGCTTCACCCTGCGCCACGCGGGCGATGCCGAGCGCCTGCGCGACAATTTATTGCCGGGCAAGTCGATTGTCATTGTCGGTGCGGGCACCATTGGTCTGGAACTGGCGGCCAGCGCGACTCAACGCGGCTGTCAGGTGACAGTGGTGGAGCTGGCACCAACGGTCATGGGCCGCAACGCGCCTGCTCCGGTGCGCGACTACCTGCTAGCCCGCCACCAACTTGCGGGCGTGCGGGTACTGCTTAACAGCGCTATTGAGCATGCCGAAGCGGGAGAGTGTCTCTCGCTCATGCTGCAAAACGGCGAAACTCTCACCGCCGATGCGGTGATCTATGGTATCGGTATCGTGGCGAACGATATGCTGGCCCGCGAAGCGGGACTGGAGACAGTGAACGGCATTATCGTTGATGCCGCCTGCACCACCTCCGATCCCGCGATTTTCGCCGCCGGTGACGTAGCGATAACGCGCCAGGCTGACGGTTCGTTAGTACGCGTGGAAAGCTGGGAAAACGCCAATTTTCAGGCACAGGTTGCCGCCGCCGCGATGCTCAATCAACCGCAGCCAGCAGCAACGCCGGGCTGGTTCTGGACCGATCAGTACCGTGATAATCTACAGTTTATCGGCGAAATGCAGGGTGAGAACTGGCTCCTACGCGGCGATCCTGATGCGCAGAAAGCAATATGGTTCAACCTACAGGATGGCGTGATTGTCGGCGCAGTAACGTTGAATCAGGGCCGAGAAATACGTTTATTGAGAAAATGGATTCAGGCAAAGAAAAAGCCGCCAGTGGCGACTTTAATCGATGAAACAATCTTGCTTAAGTCAATATAACTGCCGGATGGCACTTCGTTTATCTGGCCTACATGTGAGTTACCTGTAGGCCGGATAAGGTGTTTACACCACCATCTGGCAATCCGTATTACTTACGCGTAAACCGGGAAACGTGCACAGATATCCAGCACTTTACCTTTGACGCGCTCGATAACAGCTTCGTCATTGATGTTGTCCAGAACGTCACACATCCAGCCAGCCAGCTCTTTCACTTCAGCTTCTTTAAAGCCACGGCGAGTCACAGCCGGAGAACCGATACGGATACCGGAAGTCACAAACGGGCTCTTCGGATCGTTCGGTACGCTGTTTTTGTTAACGGTGATGTTAGCACGGCCCAGCGCGGCATCAGCTTCTTTACCGGTCAGGTTTTTATCAACCAGATCCAGCAGGAACAGGTGGTTTTCAGTACCGCCAGAAACCACTTTGTAGCCACGGTTCAGGAACACTTCCACCATCGCTTTGGCGTTTTTGGCAACCTGCTGTTGATAAACCTTGAACTCAGGCTCCATCGCTTCTTTCAGCGCCACAGCTTTCGCCGCGATCACGTGCATCAGCGGGCCGCCCTGCGCACTTGGGAACACAGCAGAGTTCAGTTTTTTGTACAGCTCTTCGTCACCGCCTTTCGCCAGGATCAGGCCACCGCGTGGACCCGCCAGGGTTTTGTGGGTGGTGGTGGTCACAACGTGTGCGTGTGGAACCGGGTTCGGATAAACGCCTGCGGCAATCAGACCCGCAACGTGCGCCATATCGACGAACAGATATGCACCGATGCTGTCGGCGATTTCGCGCATTTTTGCCCAGTCAACAACGCCGGAGTAAGCAGAGAAGCCACCGATGATCATCTTCGGTTTGTGCTCTTTGGCCTGCTTCGCCATGTCTTCGTAGTCAATTTTACCGGACTCATCAATACCGTAAGGGATGATGTTGTACAGTTTGCCGGAGAAGTTAACCGGGGAGCCGTGAGTCAGGTGGCCGCCTTGTGCCAGGTTCATACCCAGAACGGTATCGCCCGGTTGCAGCAGAGCGGTGTAAACAGCAAAGTTAGCCTGAGAGCCGGAGTGCGGTTGTACGTTAGCGTAGTCAGCGCCAAACAGCTCTTTTGCGCGATCGATAGCCAGTTGCTCAACGATATCAACGTACTCGCAACCGCCGTAGTAGCGCTTGCCCGGATAACCTTCAGCATATTTGTTGGTCAGCTGAGAACCCTGCGCCTGCATAACACGCGGGCTGGTGTAGTTTTCGGAGGCGATCAGTTCGATGTGCTCTTCCTGACGTACTTTTTCCTGCTCCATAGCCTGCCACAGTTCGGCATCATAATCGGCAATGTTCATTTCACGCTTTAACATCCGCATCTCCTGACTCAGCTAACAATAAAATTTTCGGCCTTAAAAGGCGGTCCGTAGGACAACGGCGAACAGTATAACCGAATCATTCTTCGATAACAGGTCTTGACAAAGGATTTTACGCAAACGATTACCTTCATGGTACGCAAGGCTTTGGAGAACAAAGGTCTGCTGAATTTCAACGGATTTCTTTTCAGGTTTGTGATGCAGATTTTTCACGATGTAACCTTTACAACGCAAAGTTACAAAGAACCATTTACAATGCAGGGGTATTTTTTATAAGATGCATTTGACATACATCATTAAAGTCTCAGATAAAGGAAGACCGTATGCTTGACGCACAAACCATCGCTACAGTGAAAGCCACCATTCCCCTGCTGGTTGAAACAGGCCCGAAGCTGACCGCCCATTTCTACGACCGCATGTTTACGCATAACCCAGAGCTGAAAGAAATCTTCAACATGAGTAATCAGCGTAATGGCGATCAGCGTGAAGCGCTGTTTAATGCTATTGCCGCGTATGCCAGCAATATCGAAAACCTGGCGGCACTGTTGCCGGCTGTTGAGAAAATCGCACAGAAGCATACCAGCTTCCAGATTAAACCCGAGCAGTACAACATCGTGGGTGGCCATTTACTGGCAACGCTGGACGAAATGTTCAGCCCAGGCCAGGAAGTTCTGGATGCGTGGGGCAAAGCATACGGCGTGCTGGCGAACGTTTTCATCAACCGTGAAGCGCAAATCTACAGCGAAAATGCCAATAAAAATGGCGGCTGGGAAGGTACCCGTCCTTTCCGCATCGTGGCAAAAACCCCACGCAGTGCACTTATCACCAGCTTTGAATTTGAACCTGTCGATGGTGGCGCAGTGGCTGAATATCATCCGGGGCAATATCTGGGCGTCTGGTTAAAGCCGGAAGGTTTCCCGCATCAGGAAATTCGTCAGTACTCACTGACCCGTAAACCCGATGGCAAAGGCTACCGTATTGCGGTTAAGCGTGAAGACGGTGGTCAGGTTTCAACCTGGCTGCACAACCATGCGAATGTTGGCGACGTTGTTCACCTGGCCGCACCTGCGGGCGATTTCTTTATGGACGTCGCGACCGACACCCCGGTATCTCTAATCTCCGCGGGCGTGGGACAAACCCCAATGCTGGCGATGCTGGATACGCTGGCAAAAGCGAAGCATACGGCGCAGGTTAACTGGTTCCACGCGGCAGAAAATGGTGACGTGCATGCCTTCGCTGATGAAGTCAACGAACTCGGCAAAACGCTGCCACGCTTTAGCGCACACACCTGGTATCGTGAGCCAACCGAAGCCGATCGTGCGAAAGGTGCGTTTGATAGCGTAGGTCTGATGGATTTGAACAAACTGGAAAGCGCAATCAGCGATCCGGCTATGCAGTTTTATCTGTGCGGTCCGGTTGGTTTCATGCAGTTCGCCGCGAAGCAGCTGGTCGGTCTGGGCGTGAAAAACGAGAACATTCATTACGAATGCTTCGGTCCGCACAAAGTCTTGTAATGTGTTACGCGAGTAGGCCGGATAAGGCGTTTACGCCGCCATCCGGCAATCACTCTGCCTGATGCGCTACGCTTATCAGGCCTACAAATTAACGGCGCGGCTTAGATTGCCGCGTCGTCTTCTTCACCGGTACGAATACGAATAACGCGTGCCACGTCGAATACAAAAATCTTACCGTCGCCAATTTTGCCGGTCTGGGCAGTACGGATAATGGTGTCGACGCAGGTATCGACGATGTCGTCGGTAACCACAATTTCAATTTTTACCTTCGGCAGAAAATCCACCATATATTCCGCGCCACGGTACAACTCGGTATGGCCTTTCTGACGGCCAAAACCTTTCACTTCTGTCACAGTCATACCGGTAATGCCGACTTCTGCCAGCGCTTCGCGGACGTCGTCCAGCTTGAAGGGTTTAATAATCGCATCAATCTTTTTCATGCTATTCCTTGAAAAGGTCGCCTGTCTTTTGATCGAATAAAGCTAACATAATCCGCAGATTTATTCTTTGAAATCGTTTGCATCCAGCTCGTGCCGAGAAAGCAATTTATAGAATTCGGTGCGGTTGCGCCCCGCCATTCTTGCCGCGTGGGTCACATTGCCCTTGGTGATTTGCAGCAGCTTACGCAGATAGTTGAGCTCAAACTGGTTACGCGCCTCAACAAAGGTCGGCAGCGCGGTGTTTTCCCCTTCCAGCGCCTGCTCCACCAGCGCGTCGCTGATCACCGGCGAAGAGGTCAACGCCACGCACTGCTCAATTACGTTGACCAGCTGACGCACGTTGCCCGGCCAACTGGCGATCATTAACCGCTTCATGGCATCGGTTGAAAAGGCGCGTACGAACGGTTTGTGCCGTTCAGCAGACTGGCGCAGCAGATGGTTCGCCAGCAGCGGAATATCTTCCGTACGCTCGGCCAGCGCAGGGATCTTCAGGCTCACCACATTGAGGCGATAGTACAAATCCTCGCGAAATTCGCCCCGTGCCATCGCTTTGGGTAAATCGCGGTGGGTCGCAGAAACGATCCGCACATCAATGTCGATATCGCGGTTACTGCCCAACGGTCTGACTTTTCGTTCCTGCAATACGCGCAGCAGTTTCACCTGTAACGGCGCAGGCATATCGCCAATCTCATCGAGAAACAGCGTACCGCCTTCTACGGCCTGAAACAGCCCTTCACGATTGCTCACCGCACCGGTAAAAGCACCGCGCGCATGGCCAAACAGTTCTGATTCCAGCAGTTGTTCCGGCAACGCACCGCAGTTAATGGCAATGAAAGGTTTTTGGCTGCGTGGGCTGGCGTTGTGAATAGCCTGAGCGAAAACTTCTTTCCCGGTTCCGCTCTGACCGTTGATCAAGACGCTAACGTCCGATTGCGCCACCATTCGCGCCTGTTCCAGCAGGCGTAGCATCAGCGGGCTGCGGGTAACGATAGATTCGCGCCAGCTGTCATCGGTGGCGGGCGCAGACTGTTCCAGCGCCCCGTCAATCGCGTGATACAACGCGTCCTTGTCGACTGGCTTAGTGAGAAAACTGAACACCCCTTGCTGGGTCGCCGCAACGGCGTCCGGGATGGAGCCGTGAGCGGTCAGGATAATCACCGGCATCCCAGGCTGTACTTTCTGGATTTCAGTAAACAGCTGCATGCCATCCATTTCATCCATGCGCAGATCGCTAATAACCAGATCCACTTTTTCACGGTTCAGCACCCGTAACCCTTCCTGCCCACTTTCCGCGGTCACGACGCTGTAGCCTTCGCTGGTCAGTCGCATTCCAAGTAATTTCAACAGGCCCGGATCGTCATCCACCAGCAGCAGATGCGCGGGCTTACGGCTTATCATGGCGTAACCTCATCGGCAGACGGCGCTGCGCCTTCTTCGTTATCAGGTGTAGTGAGTTTATCGTTCCCGTGCAGCGCATCAGGATTGTAGTTACCGCCAGGTTTGCGCGTGGAAAGCTGGCGCTCAATATCGGTCAGATTCTCCAGCTTGCGGGTCGTGAGATCGAGCTGGGACTGCAAATGCTGTTGCTGTTGACGCAGCGTATCGAGATCGCTGTCGGACGCCTGCTGGAGTTTGCTGTAGCGCATACGCTCTTCGGCAAGCTGCAACTGCAACGTTTGGCTGCTGCGCCAGACCTGATACAGCGGGCGTACCTGCGGCGGAATTTGCGGGCTTAACGCATCGAGGCGCGTAACAGCCTCCCGCCTTTCAGGCGGCGTAATGTTGGCATTATCGAGCAGGATCCCACGCCTGAAAGCGCCCTGCCAGGTATCTGCCATCAGGGTGCTGGCTTCACTACGCGCCTGCACCGGCATCAGGCGATTGGCACAATCCATCGCCCGCAGCCAGTACAACGGATTGGTTTCTGTAGACTGGCCAGACAGCGACCAGATATCCGTACAGTCGGTTGCAAGGTAGTCCGCCAGTTGATTAGGCGGAATTTTCTCCTGCGAGGGATCGCCGATAATATGATTCACCGCGTTCGGGACACAACCAACCAGCGCCAAGCACGGCAGGCTTGCGAGGATGACGCGACGAAGAAAATGTCGTTTAAGCATTCGGACAACAACGTATGGCATACTCACCAGACTTAGGTTTATTTTAGTGATTTTTCGCAGCAGCTAGCGGCAGTTCTATGCGAAAACAAACGTTTTGCGCATGGTCATCAACCAGATACAGCTTGCCCCGCATACGGCGGATGCAATCTCTGGCAATGCTTAGCCCCAACCCGCTTCCTTTTACCGCCCCTTTTCGCTGATGACTCCCCTGGAAAAAAGGCTCGAAGATCATGGTCTGTTCTGCTTCTGGAATCGGTGTGCCGGTATTCATTACATCGATGTATACCGTTGAGCCATGCAAACTGCTGCGGATCCAAATGTTACCGGATTCAGCACCATAGTGCACCGCATTGGAATAAAGATTGTCCAGCACGCTCATCAACAGCATCGGTTCTGCCAGGCAAGTGTTCACCGCAAGCGCAACATCAGTATGTATCATTTTGGCGCGAGCGGGCAGGCTATGCGCAGAAACAACGCTTTCCACCAGCGGCGCGATTTCCACACTTTCAAGTTCCACCTCGTCATCCGCCAGCTTGCGGTTGTAATCGAGGAGTTGTTCAATCAGCTTTTGCAGGTTACGGCTGCTGTCATCCAGAATACCGACCACCTCTTTTTGCTCCGGTGTTAACGGGCCAACCACCTGATCGGCCAACAATTCGGTACCTTCGCGCATGCTCGCCAGCGGTGTTTTCAGCTCATGGGAAAGATGGCGTAAAAACTGATGCCGTTGCGACTCAAGCCAGGAGAGGCGTTCGCTTAACCAGATGATACGCTGCCCCACGGATCTCAATTCCCGCGGCCCGGTAAATAATACGCTATCCCCCAGCGAGCGCCCTTCTCCCAGACAGTTGATCATCCGTTCAATGCCCTTCACCGGACCGATAATCATGCGGGTAAACAGCAAGACCATCGCCAGGCTGACGAGAAACAGCACCAGTGCCTGCCAGCCAAAAAACTGCCCGCGTTCGGCTATTTCCTGCTGTAACTGCTGCCCACGAGAAAAGACCACGGTACGCGTCGCTTGCACCATCTCGGTATTGGCATTGGCGAACGCTTCCAGCCGTGCAGCCGACACACTGTCAGGACCACTGTTTTTACACTGCAACTGCGCGAGATCGTTAAGATCCTGACGCAACGCCTGGTAGAGCTTGGTATCCGGCAACACCCCCGCATGGGCATCCAGCATGTCGCTGTAGCGTTTACGCTGGCTTTGGTAGACCCTGGCCAATGTTGGGTCATCAAGCACGCAGTATTGCCGATAGCTGCGCTCCATCTCCAGCGCGACGTTGGTCATCGCCTCGCTGCGTCTGGCATCAATCAGCGTGGTGCGGTTTGTCAGCGCAGCCTGCGCGCTCAGGGCATTCAGACTTTGCCATGCCTGCCAGGCCAGAACTAACAACGGCAGCAGGATAAGCAAGAAGGCCAACGTCACCAATTGACGTAAAGATCGGGGAAAAACTGACCAGCGCTTCAAGGCGTTACTCTCAATGGACAGGAATAGATTGATGCTAACTGAGGGGAACGCCAGATACAACAAAGCCGGGATTAACCCGGCTTTGTTGTGGAATAAGGCGGTGCCTAACTCGACGTTTCGCCCGGAGGTTGATATGAGCAATGCTAATATCAGATGTTGGACGGCAGGCACCTTGTTGTGCGTCATTCGAAGTTTATGTAGCACGTCCCGAAGGGGCTGACATAAGAAGGTGAATGAGCCACTGGTTAATATTATGCAGCATCTGTGCCAATATTCAAAACACTTTATTAACACAATGATAAGTATGAAAAATATTATTATTTTCACAAATAACAATTCTGGCTGTTTTTTGTTCTCTCTGTCGCCAATCAGCAACACTTGCAGCATTTAAAAACAAATCCCTATTAAATCAAATAATTAAACGTCTCTTTTTGACGACACCACAACCCTGTCCATGTCGGCATTTCCCGACACTTTACTTTTAGGTGCAAGCGCTGAGTTTATTGCCGGATGGCGGCGTGAACGCCTTATCCGGCCTACAACCGCATTTTCCCTGTAGGCCTGATAAGCGTAGCGTCATCAGGCGGGTTTCATCCGGCAGACAAAAAAAAGCCCCTCGCGAAGAGGGGCTTGATGACTATTGAGCGAATTAACCGAGCTGTTTACGCGCGTTGCGGAAAATACGCATCCACGGGCTATCCTCGCCCCAGTTTTCCGGGTGCCAGGAGTTGCTCACGGTACGGAACACACGTTCCGGGTGCGGCATCATAATGGTGACGCGACCATTTTCAGTGGTCACTGCAGTAATACCGTTCGGCGAACCGTTCGGGTTAGCCGGATAGGTCTCGGTCACCTTACCGAAGTTATCAACGTAGCGCAGCGCCACCAGACCTTTGCTCTCAAGCTGAGCCAGATGCGCACCGTCACGCACTTCCACACGACCTTCACCGTGAGAAACGGCAATCGGCATCATCGAACCCACCATATCAGCAAGCAGTAAGGATGGGCTTTGCGTCACTTCGACCAGACTGAAGCGGGCTTCAAAGCGGTCGGAATGGTTACGCACAAAGCGCGGCCACAGGTCGCTTCCTGGGATCAGCTCACGCAGGTTAGACATCATCTGACAACCGTTACACACGCCGAGTGCCAGCGTCTGCGGGCGATGGAAAAAGGTTTCGAACTCATCACGGACGCGGTTGTTGAACAGAATCGACTTCGCCCAACCTTCACCAGCGCCGAGCACATCGCCATAAGAGAAGCCGCCGCAGGCCACCAGCGCCTGGAAGTTACCCAGGCCGATACGTCCGCCCAGCAGGTCGCTCATGTGCACATCGATGGCGTCGAAACCCGCACGGTGGAAGGCTGCTGCCATTTCAACGTGGGAGTTCACACCCTGCTCGCGCAGTACGGCCACTTTGGGACGCGCACCGGTGGCGATGTACGGAGCGGCAACATCTTCGTTGATATCAAACGACAGTTTAACGTTGAGACCAGGGTCCGCATCGTTGGTTTTAGCGTCGTGTTCTTGATCGGCGCATTCCGGATTGTCACGCAGACGCTGCATCTGCCAGGTGGTTTCCGCCCACCACATACGCAGGGTTGTACGGCTTTCGCTAAACACCGGCTGGCCGTTAGCGGTCAGGTTGAAGCGGTCACCTTCAACGGCTTTACCGAGGAAGTGTACGCAGTCTGCCAGGCCGTGGGCAGCCAGAATCGCTTCCACCGCCTCACGCTCAGCAGCACGAACCTGAATCACCGCACCCAGTTCTTCGTTAAACAGCGCCGCCAGACGATCTTCACCCAGAGAGCGGATATCAGCGTCAATACCGCAGTGACCGGCGAAGGCCATTTCCGCCAGCGTAACCAGCAGACCGCCGTCAGAACGGTCATGATAGGCCAGCAGCTTACACGCAGCGACCAGCGCCTGAATCGCATCGTAGAAGCCTTTCAGTTGCTCAACGTTACGCACGTCGGCAGGCTTATCGCCCAGTTGACGGTAAACCTGCGCCAGCGACGTAGCGCCCAGCGCATTGTGACCAATACCGAGGTCAATCAGCAGCAGGGCATTGTCTTCAGTAGACAGCTGCGGGGTAATGGTGTGGCGCACATCTTCCACGCGGGCAAAGGCGGTGATCACCAGCGACAGCGGCGAGGTCATTTCACGCTGCTCGTTACCTTCCTGCCAGCGGGTTTTCATCGACATAGAGTCTTTGCCCACTGGAATGGTCAGGCCGAGCGCCGGGCATAGCTCTTCCCCGACGGCTTTTACTGCTTCGTACAGGCCAGCATCTTCACCAGGGTGACCCGCAGCCGCCATCCAGTTTGCCGACAGCTTAATACGTTTGATGTCACCAATCTGCGTTGCCGCAATGTTTGTCAACGCTTCACCGACCGCCAGACGCGCAGAGGCAGAGAAGTCCAGTAGTGCAACCGGCGCGCGTTCGCCGATAGACATCGCTTCGCCGTAGTAGCTATCGAGGCTTGCGGTAGTGACCGCGCAGTTAGCGACCGGGATCTGCCATGGACCAACCATCTGGTCACGCGCAACCATGCCGGTAACGGTACGGTCACCGATGGTCACGAGGAACGTTTTCTCCGCGACAGTCGGCAGATGCAGCACGCGGTTAACCGCATCTGCAATCGAGATTTCACCACGATTCAGGGCATCGCCTTTGGCTTTCAGCGTCTGCACATCGCGGGTCATTTTCGGTGTTTTACCCAGCAGCACATCAAGCGGCATGTCGATCGGCTGGTTGTCGAAGTGGCTGTCGCTCAAGGTCAGATGCTGTTCTTCGGTAGCTTCACCAATCACCGCATACGGCGCGCGCTCGCGCTTACACAGTTCGTCAAACAGCGGCAATTGTTCGGCAGCAACCGCCAGCACGTAGCGTTCCTGGGATTCGTTACACCAGATTTCCAGCGGGCTCATACCCGGCTCGTCGCTGAGGATATCGCGCAGCTGGAACTTACCGCCGCGACCGCCATCGCTTACCAGCTCCGGCATAGCGTTAGACAGTCCACCCGCGCCAACGTCATGGATAAACAGAATCGGGTTCGCATCACCCATCTGCCAGCAACGGTCGATAACTTCCTGGCAACGACGTTCCATTTCCGGGTTGTCACGCTGTACGGAAGCGAAATCAAGATCGGCATCAGACTGGCCAGAAGCCATAGAGGAGGCTGCCCCGCCGCCAAGGCCAATGTTCATTGCCGGGCCGCCGAGGACGATAAGCTTAGCGCCAACGACGATCTCGCCCTTCTGCACGTGATCGGCACGGATGTTACCGATCCCGCCTGCCAGCATGATCGGTTTATGGTAACCGCGCAGCTCTTCGCCGTTATGGCTGTTGACCTTTTCTTCATAGGTACGGAAGTAGCCGGTCAGCGCCGGACGACCAAATTCGTTGTTAAACGCCGCGCCGCCCAGCGGGCCTTCGGTCATGATATCAAGCGCGGTAACAATACGGTCCGGCTTACCGAAGTCTTCTTCCCACGGCTGTTCAAAGCCAGGAATACGCAGGTTGGAAACGGAGAAACCCACCAGCCCGGCTTTCGGTTTTGCACCGCGACCTGTTGCGCCCTCGTCGCGGATTTCGCCGCCGGAGCCGGTTGCAGCACCTGGCCACGGAGAGATGGCCGTCGGGTGGTTGTGAGTTTCAACCTTCATCAGGATGTGGGCTGGTTCCTGATGGAAATCGTAGCGGCCAGTTTTGTGATCGGCAAAATAGCGGCCCACTTCAGAGCCTTCCATTACCGCAGCGTTGTCTTTATAGGCAGACAGCACGTGGTCCGGCGTGGTTTCGAAGGTATTCTTGATCATCTTGAACAGCGACTTAGGCTGCTGTTTACCATCGATAACCCAGTCGGCGTTAAAAATCTTGTGACGGCAGTGCTCAGAGTTGGCCTGCGCAAACATGTACAGTTCAATATCGTTCGGGTTACGTCCCAGTTTGGTGAACGCATCCTGCAGATAGTCAATTTCGTCTTCCGCAA
Organism: Citrobacter sp. B72; assembly: GCF_016894305.1. Lineage (NCBI taxonomy): Bacteria > Pseudomonadati > Pseudomonadota > Gammaproteobacteria > Enterobacterales > Enterobacteriaceae > Citrobacter > Citrobacter sp. B72. Next base: position 1,357,278 of record NZ_CP069801.1, on the reverse strand, counting down.
GCGCCAGACCCAGACGCAGGTTAGCGTCGATCAGCGCCTGACGTCCCTCACCCAGTAGATCAACGCTGGAGACCGGCGCCGGTTGGTGATGGGCAAACAGTTTTTCGGCATCGTTCAGCGAAGAGAAAACAGTCTCCATCATGCGGTCGTGCAGTTCGTCGGCCACCATCTGCCATTGCTCAGCGGTCAGCGTAGAGGCTTCTACATACCAGGCAATGCCACGTTCCAGGCGGCTAATCTGGTGCAGACCGCAGTTGTGGGCAATATCAGTCGCTTTAGAAGACCACGGGGAGATGGTGCCTGGGCGAGGTGTAACCAGCAGCAGTTTGCCTTCCGGGGCGTGGCTTTGCAGAGCAGGACCATATTTCAGCAGGCGTGCAAGCTGCGCGTGCTCATCTTCATTTAACGGTGCATTCAGATCGGCAAAATGGACGTACTCGGCGTAAATGTTGTGGACCTGGAGGTTGGCAGCCTGAAAACGTGCCAGCAGTTTGTTAATACGGAATGCAGACAGTGCAGGTGAACCACGCAGAATTTCCATCATAAGTCTCTCGTCTTCTAAGCTTTCGGTGTGCCCAAGTGGGGGAAACGGGCGTCATTATAAAGAATCTACCGCGCCGACGAAACCGTTTGCGTCGAAATAAAATCACGACCGTCACTTATCATCAAATGCGGTCAGATTTCTGAATAAGTTGCCAACTGACGCAAGTTTAAGCAAAATGCCGTTCATTAATGACGACTTCACTTCTTAATCAACACCACAGCAGACAGAGACAACGTACGGTTCAGAGAATTAACTAATTGAAAAAATTAAAGATTAATTATCTGTTCATCGGCATATTGACGCTGTTGTTGGCAGCGGCCCTTTGGCCATCTATTCCCTGGTTCGGTAAAGCCGAAAATCGTATCGCCGCCATTCAGTCGCGGGGAGAGCTGCGCGTCAGTACCATCGACTCACCGTTAACTTACGCGACCCTCAACGGCAAAAAATTCGGCCTGGATTATGAACTGGCCCAGGAATTTGCCGACTACTTAGGCGTGAAGTTAAAAGTTACCGTACGCCAGAACATCAGCCAGCTTTTTGACGACCTGGATAACGGCAATGCCGACCTGTTAGCCGCAGGTCTGGTCTATAACAGCGAGCGGGTGAAAAATTACCAGCCCGGCCCGACCTATTATTCGGTTTCACAACAGCTGGTGTACCGGGTTGGGCAATACCGCCCGCGCACGCTTGCCACCGTGAACGAAAACCAACTGACTATCGCCCCTGGGCATGTGGTGGTTAATGACCTCCAGCAGCTAAAAGAGAAAAAATTTCCCGATCTGAGCTGGAAAGTCGATGACAAAAAGGGCACCACCGAACTGCTTGATGATGTAATCGCCGGAAAGCTGGATTACACCATTGCCGATTCTGTTGCCATCAGCTTATATCAACGCGTGCATCCTGAGCTGGCCGTAGCGCTCGACGTCTCTGACGAACAACCGGTGACATGGTTTAGTCGGCTGGACGATGACAACACGCTGTCTGCCGCCCTACTGGATTTCTTCAACACCATGAATGAAGACGGTTCTCTGGCACGGCTGGAAGAGAAATATCTCGGGCATGGCGATGATTTTGACTATGTCGATACCCGCTCCTTTTTACGCGCCGTAGACAGCGTGTTGCCGGACCTCAAGCCGCTGTTTGAGAAATATGCGCAAGAAATAGACTGGCGACTGCTGGCCGCTATCTCGTATCAGGAATCACACTGGGACGCGCAGGCCACCTCTCCAACCGGCGTACGCGGACTGATGATGCTGACCAAAAATACTGCTCAAAGTCTCGGGCTGACCGACCGTACCGATGCTGAACAGAGTATCAGCGGCGGCGCGCGATACTTGCAGGATATGATGAGTAAAGTACCGGATACCGTCCCCGAAGGAGAACGCATCTGGTTTGCCCTTGCAGCCTATAACATGGGTTATGCACACATGCTGGATGCGCGGGCGCTGACGGTGAAAACCAAAGGCAATCCGAACAGTTGGTCCGACGTAAAACAGCGATTACCGCTGCTCAGCCAAAAACCGTATTATAACAAGTTGACCTATGGCTATGCGCGCGGCCACGAAGCTTACGCCTATGTGGAAAATATCCGTAAGTACCAAATTAGCCTGGTAGGATATCTGCAAGAGAAAGAAAAACAGGCGCTAGAAACGCAGCAACTGGCGCAGGATTACCCGACGGTGACGCCCGCAGAACTATTAGGTAAAGAGAAATTCCCGCTTTCGGCGTTTCTGTCTCAAACGTCGTCAAACTACCTGACGCACTCCCCTTCCCTGCTGTTTTCACCGCATAAAAAAGAGGAGAAGTAGTCTTGTACGCCTGATAAGCGCACTGCCATCAGGCTGAGAGTTACTGATTAGCGGATTTTTTCAGGGCCTTGATTTCCTGCCGGCGCATGCGGAAAAAATCACTGAGCAACGTGGCACATTCATCCCGCAGTACCCCCTCTGTCACTTCAACCCGATGATTCATTCCAGGGTGATGCAGTACATCCATTAATGACCCGGCAGCGCCCGTTTTCGCATCGCGCGCGCCAAAAACGACCCGACCGATACGGCTGTGCACCATCGCGCCAGCGCACATTACGCACGGCTCCAGAGTGACGTACAGCGTGGCATCTAACAGGCGGTAGTTTTGCAGCACCAGGCCGCCCTGACGAAGCGCCATAATCTCAGCGTGGGCTGTCGGATCATGATGTCCAATAGGGCGGTTCCAGCCTTCGCCAATTACTCGGTTGTTATGTACCAATACCGCACCCACCGGGACTTCACGCTCATCCCAGGCGCGCTTAGCCAGCGTTAAAGCATGACGCATCCAGTATTCGTGGCTAAATTCAACATCTGACAAAGGGGTAACTCCAGTAATCAAAGCGGGCGCATTATACACGTCATACTTCAAATTGCATGTGCGTTAGCTATTCGAGTTGCTGAAGCTCTCCGCGCGGCGTGACGCGCCAGCGATGCTGGCAAAAAGAGAGCAGAGGATTGTCCTGATTACTGTCACTATAGCCACTGTAAAGCTTTAGCGGCGCGCCAATGTGGCGTTCCAGTTGCGTCACTTTCTCATGGCCCAGACAGCGCAAAGTCAGTACCCAGCCGCCGTATCCCCGCGCCATTTTGCTGGCGATCAGATTGACTCGCGGTAGCCATGGAGTATCAAAGTAAACCTGCTCGACCAGTGACTGCGGAGAGCCGGTAATAAGCCAGATATCAGCGTCGGAGCTTAACAGGTAGGTTGTCAGCCGCTGCTGCACGAGCGGAAACGCCGTCACGTTACTGCGAAACCAGCGCACAAAGTCGGCCTGATGCGCTTTCAGACGCGCCTCGCTGCGGCCAAAAGTGCATCCCCATAACAGCAGGCTCATTGGCCAGCGGGCGGCACGTCCTTTTATCAGCAACGCCAGCGCAATCACCGGTAACAAAGGCAGCACAAGCAACGCGTTCAGCGGCTGGCGACGCAGCAGATAACGAATAAAACTACCGAACATATCCTGCTGGTGTAACGTGCCATCCAAATCAAAAAAGACAACGCGGCGCTGGTGATTGGTCAAACCTTATTCCTCTGGATCAGTGAATCCCAATAGCCAGGTAAACAGGAACCCGGCGATAACTGCTACCAGATAGCCTAACAGATAGAACATCACTTTTCCGGCAACAATCGTCAGTGCCAGCGGTAATCCGGAGATGCCAAAGGTGATGACCGTCGCCACCTTCCAGTAGCTAATCAGCGCCCCACCTACCGCGCCGCCAAGACAAGCACCGATAAACGGCTTACCCAACGGCAGCGTTACGCCAAAAATGAGCGGCTCGCCAATCCCCAGCAGTCCGACCGGTAGCGCCCCTTTGATCACTTTCTTTAGCCGCGCATTACGGGTTTTCATCAGAACCGCGATCGCAGCACCTATTTGCCCAACGCCCGCCATCGCCAGGATCGGAAAAAGCGCGTTATAACCGTGCGCCTGAACCAGCTCAACGTGGATGGGCACCAATCCCTGATGAAGTCCGGTGAGCACCAACGGCAGAAAGGTTCCTGCCAGCACGGCACCGACCAGAAAACCGCCGCGATCGATAGCCCAGGATGCACCGTGAGCGATAGATTCAGAAATCCATCCGCCAAGCGGTTGCAGCGCCACAATCGCGATTACGCCGGTAATGATGGTGGTCAGCAGCGGGTTAAGGATAAGCTCCAGTGATTCCGGCAACAGCGTGCGGAATTTACGTTCGATCCAGCACATCAGCGCAACCACCAGCAATACCGCAATCACCCCACCGCGCCCCGGCTGCAACGCTTCACCAAACAGGGTAATTTGCGCCAGTTGAGGGCTGGAAAGGATCCCCGCCATCACCCCGCCCATTGCCAGGGAGCCACCGAAAACTTTGGCGGTATTCACCCCGACCAGAATATTCATAATGGCAAACACGGCGCTGCCAAATATGCCCATCAGTCCCAGCATATTTGGATAGTGGGTCGCAAAATCCCCCACGATATCCGGGCGCTTAAGGATGTTAATAATGCCGGTAATCAAACCGGAGGCGATAAACGCCGGAATAAGAGGGATAAAGACGTTCGCCAGCTTGCGCAGCGCATCGCTCATCGGCGCTTTGTACTTCGCTTTGGCTTCTGACTTGGTGCGCTCAATATCATTGGCACCTGCTCGCTCGCCGCCATCGGCAATCAGAGAACGCATGGCATCCACCACTTTGGCAGCTTTACCGGGGCCGACAATAATCTGGTGCTGTGCGCCCTGCTTCACGTAGCCGCTAACGCCGGGCAGTTGCCTGAGGCGGGGAATATCGATCTGCCCGTCATCCTGAACTTCCACCCTGACACGGGTCATACAGTTTTCCAGACGCAGAATATTGTTCTCTCCGCCAACGCCCAGCAGGATGTCGCTGGCCAGCAACGCCGTCTTATCCATATACACCTCTTAGTGTTCTAACGCCGCGCGTAAAAAACCCTGGTGAGCGGCAAGCTTTTCGCGGGCGGCAGCGGCATCCAGGCCGGTGAGCGCCATTAAAATAGCTGGCTTAACATCATAATCCGTCTGCTTCAGCAGCATTTCAGCTTGAGCCCGCGCAATACCGGTGGCTTCAACCACCATACGGCACGCCCGATCGACCAGTTTGACGTTGGTTGCCTGCATATCAACCATCAGGTTCTGGTACACCTTGCCAAATTTCACCATCGCGCCGGTGGAGATCATATTGAGCACCAGCTTTTGCGCGGTGCCGGATTTCAGTCGTGTTGACCCGGTCAGCGCCTCAGGCCCCACTACCGGAGAAATGGCAATATCCGCTTCATGCGCGATAGGGGAATCTGGATTGCAAGAAATAGCCGCCGTTGTACAGCCCACCGAACGCGCATATTTCAACCCGCCAATTACATACGGCGTGCGACCAGAAGCAGCCAGCCCCACCACCAGATCCTGTGCGGTAAGATTAAGCTCACGCAGATCGTCTTCGCCTAGCTGCGGGTTATCTTCTGCGCCTTCTACTGCCTTCAGCAAAGCGCCCGGTCCCCCGGCAATCAGCCCAACCACCAGACCGTGCGGGACGCCGAAGGTCGGCGGGCATTCAGACGCGTCCAGCACCCCAAGACGCCCGCTGGTACCTGCTCCCATGTAAATAATGCGTCCACCGGCTTTTAGCGCGTCAGCTGCCGCATCGACCGCACGCGCAACTTCAGGAAGAGTTGCTTTTACTGCTTCAGCTACCAGCGTATCCTGTTGATTAAAACGATGAACCAACTCCAGAGTGGAGAGCGCATCCAGATCCATGGTCTGAGGATTACGGGTTTCTGAAACTAACGCACCGAGATTCATTTTTTGTTCCTTAGGAATTTTTAATTCATAATAATCTGTCATAATGGAATATTATATTCACTAAGGCGAGTGATATTTTGTTTTGTAATCGCCATCACATTTTCGCCAGGAGAAAGCATGAACTGTTTAATTCGCATTCGTCAGCGTTATCCGGATCTCGCGCAAAGCGATAAAAAACTTGCGGATTATCTTCTTGCTCAGCCGGATACTGCGCGTCATCTCAGTTCACAACAGCTGGCCTTTGAAGCGGGCGTCAGCCAGTCCAGCGTGGTAAAATTCGCGCAAAAGATGGGCTTTAAAGGATTCCCGGCACTCAAACTGGCGATTAGCGAAGCATTGGCCAGCAATCCTAATCCCCATTCCATTCCGGTACATAATCAGATTCGCGGTGACGACCCGATGCGAATGGTAGGCGAGAAACTGATTAAAGAGAACGTGGCGGCGATGCATGCAACGCTGGACGTCAACAGCGAAGAGAAACTGATGGAGAGCGTCACGATGCTGCGTTCAGCCCGCCGCATTATCGTGACCGGGATTGGCGCATCGGGTCTGGTAGCGCAAAACTTTGCCTGGAAGCTGTTGAAGATTGGTTTTAACGCGGTAGTCGAACGTGATATGCACGCCCTGCTGGCGACGGTGCAGGCGCTTTCACCAAGCGATTTGTTGCTGGCTATTTCGTACACCGGTGAGCGCCGCGAACTTAATCTGGCGGCAGATGAAACGCTGCGTACCGGCGCGAAAATCCTCGCCATCACCGGATTTACACCGAACGCCCTGCAGCAACGGGCAAGTCATTGTCTGTACACCATTGCCGAAGAGCAGGCCACGCGCAGCGCAGCGATTTCCTCCACCCACGCGCAAATGATGCTCACCGATTTACTGTTTATGGCGCTGGTGCAGCAGGATCTGGAGCATGCCCCGGAACGCATTCGTCACAGCGAAGCGCTGGTAAAAAAACTGGTCTGAGCAAAGAATGCGCGTATAATGCCCGCCCGATTTGTGATGTTTTGAGAGTTTCCTGATGGCCCTGTTAATCACTAAAAAGTGTATCAATTGCGATATGTGAAACAAACAGGAAAAAAAGCAATACATTCAATGCAATATCGGCATGTGTTATTGGTTGCGTTGCTGGTTTTTGTAGAGAAAATATTTTTAATACAAACCCAGCAACACAAAATTTAAATCGGCATAGCAACACATTGCTTGTCGCCTACATCACCGGGCAGTCATCAAACTCCGCGTTCCTGGCATCATTAATGATGTACGTGATCACCCCAAATATAGCGGGTGCAGAACTGTAACCATCATCATCTGCTGGCAGCGCTTCCCTTCTCCCGTTCTCCAGATTAACCAGGTGGGGCTGAGGATGAGTCCGATATCGCTTGATCCTGAATTCTCCGTCTATCGCGCATATCAGCAGCGAGCCATCACAGGGAGAAAGTGACGCATCAACAACCAGTAGCGCCCCCTGAATTATCCCTTCCCTGAAATGTGAACGCGATGCCCGCATGAAATAAGTCGCTGCGGGCTGGCTGATTAGCTGCTGATCAAGGGAAATCCTTGTTTCAACGTAATCTTCCGCAGGTGAAGGAAAGCCCATGGCTATAGTCCTCCGTTTGGATTGAACAGCTGGAAGGTACGGTTCTCGCCTTCCTGCGTTGATACATCGCGGAATGTTGTCACATACCACTCGATCCATTCGTTGGCCTGCTTCATCGTCCAGTTCCAGTTAACCTTGCTCAGTTCCTGGACAAACCGTTGCGTGGTGACGGTCTTCCGGCCATTTGGTTCCTGCTGTATCGAAGCATACCAGGCTATTTCAATATCGCTGCGTCGTGGCATCATCACGCCCTCTCTTGAATACCGGATAAAAACACAGTATAAATACTGTATATCCATCCAGTAAAGAGGCAATAAGCAATGTTCGTGGAACTCGTTTATGACAAAAGGAATTTTGATGGGCTGCCCAGTGCAAAAGATATCATTCTGGGCGAATTGAGTAAGAGGGTTCACCGGATTTTCCCCGACGCTGATGTCAGGGTTAAACCGATGATGACACTGCCGGCGATCAATACTGATGCCAGCAAGCATGAGAAGGAACAGATAAGCCGTACTATTCAGGAAATGTTTGAAGAGGCTGATATGTGGCTGGTTTCAGATTAAACGCCTTGAACCGTCATATTGCTTAAGTACAATCCGCCGTGACTGGCAATCATTCAATACTCGCACTATCGAACGTTCGCCAGTCGGTCGCAGCCATGCTCTTGCATACGGCGTGGCTGCGGCGCCTGCCAATTTGTCCTATTGAGCCTCCTGCTGATTTTGCTGGCGTTCCAGTTCAGCTTTTACCATCGCCTCCTGAGCCTCTTTCGCCTCTCTTTGTCTCTGTTGCCAGATGCTGTCTTCCGGCATTTCCACACGCACAGACACAAAAGAATCTGCCGGAATATCGACAGGCTCACCGTCAGCCACTGTCTCAGTAAACACGCCGTCAATATCAGTGTTCCCTATTCGGTTCTGAGCAAACGGTGGCGCTGAGGAATGAACCCGGTGATACGTTCTGACCAGTACAGAGCCATCAGCATTGACTTTGTAGTCCAGCCAGATGCGGGGTTGCTTGTTTCTGTCGACAGGGATTTCAAAACCGCCATCGATCCCACCCCATGCAGCATCAGCATTCAGGCCAATGCAGCCGGTGATAAGGTATTGCCCCGTATCAATTCGCTCAGATACACAGCCTTCGGCTTCTGTTGTGCATTCAGATGTTCCGTCACTAAACAGTTTAAGCACCGGAGAGGCCTTTTTTATGAATCCATTTCCGTCAGTTATCGTGTTTCGGGTATGCCAGAAATAAGCAGGAGCTTCGTAATACCACATATTCCCCACGGGGGCGTATTTCGGAACCACGACACCACAGACAGGTACGCCACCGCTTGAATAAGAAAACAGCTGAAAATTCATTTCAGCTGCGGAATCATCTGGCCATGGACGAATGTTTATCAGGCCAATTGCTCTGTCCGCTGCTAACCCTAATATTTGCCCGGTATGAACACCCGCGGTAATACCCATAGGATAAGCATTAGGTACAGCATATGAAACGATCCCTCGCATATCTTCCGGATACTTCGACATTACTGCAGTTCCTGCTGGCGCAGCCGTCGTGTTGCGTGTGGCAGCGGTTCCAAGGCCTAATGCGTTTCTGGCCGCAGATGCATCTGTTAAATCGGACAGATTCGCGCTTTTGGACAACTTTTTACTTAACTCCTGGCCCACCCCGGTCAACGCCTGATTAATACTGTTCAGAGTGGCTGCAATACCACCCCATGCGGGTCCGGTGAATGAACTGCCATCCGGCAATTTTACCGTGACATCTCCACTGCTGCTGAATATTAGTTGCCAGTTCTGTTTATCGTAATTCAGCCCCCGCAGCGCCTCCGTGTTCTGCACCACCATTGCGGCAGTGACCATATTCAGCGCCACACGGGAAACTGCATCCCAGGCCAGGTTATTTGCTGTCGGACCAGTAAAGGCACTGACCAGAGTCAGCGAATCATTGCTCTCAATGGATTTTACCGGAAGTGTGTAGGCAATGCCGCCCACCACAGAAACGACAAAGTCACCAGGCTGAAGCGTCGTACTAAAAGAGGCCTGATAGCCAAGAACTGTTGCCGAGTTATGAGTTAACTGAATAACACCTGCTGACATGGTGATTCCTTAATACATGTTCGGAAGAATAAGAATGGGCATGGCGATATTTCTGTTACGAGTCATATCCCATGAACCGGAATTGCGGTCCGCAAATACTTTGTTGTAGGCTGACCTGACGTTACCGCCTGACATGACCACGCCTTTGGTTCTGATATTTCCCCATCCACCAATCATTCGTACCTGAACGCCGGTATAGACTATCTGGCAGAACCCGCCGCCAATATCCTGGAAGGCATCGGTGATCTGGATTTGTCGGTCATACACAAAGGGGCGTTTCAGCGTGGAGAACGTGACCTGACCTGCGGCGTTAGTCATCGTGATACCGTCGCCGCCGACAGGCGCGGTCTGATTGAATATCACCAGGTCAATCGTCGCCGTTCCGGCCACATCGTCCCGTCCTGTGTAGGAAATATCGCGAACGATGATATTGCCGCCATCAAACCCTACCGACACATTCGGGTTATCCCATTTACCGAAAGGAATACCGCCCACCGGAAGCGGCGCGCTGCCGCTAACAGTAATGCGCCCGGACCAGGCACAGGTCATCAGCGCGGCCTGATTGGATATAGCGGTGAAGTCAGTCGAGTTTGAAACCAGTAATCCTTCGTTATATGTCGCCGCAGGGAGCAGCTCCATAACGTAGCCTGACCAGTCGGGGACAATGCTTTTCCCTCCGATTGTCTCAGCCCCGATGATTACCCCGGAATTACCGTTGCGGGTGACGCCGGTCATAATGGCCACATCAAATTCAGCATAGGAATAGATGTAAATGGGATTGGTTGGCACCACGATAACCTGTGAACCTGCAACAAGTGGCGTATTGACCGGATACTGCATGAACTGGGATGACCAGCCCGAGAACGATGTACAAAAACTCGGGGCTCGCAGCCCCGCAGTAATTGCCATCACCGGACGGCCATCGTTATAGTCGATTAATATCCCCTCAGGCATATCACCACCTCCCGACTACAACCCGACCACCACCGGATAAATTGACCGTCAGCCCATTCCCGTTGATGACGACAGTATTATTGGTGCCATTAAATGCAAACTGGCCACTGTCAGCGTAAAGTTTGCCATGTAATTCAGCGTTTCCATTTTTATCAATGCACCAGCCAGTTGAGCCCGCAACGAAGTTGTTCGACTGGATAAAATTACCAATTTTGGCATTGGTAATGCTGCCATCCTGAATTAGCGCATCACTGATAAATACCTGCCCGTTATAGACAAAGAATGCAGCCTGCCAGTTACCTGGATTGTTACCGGAATAAATACCGAACTGATCGGCGGCAAATACAACTGTGGATTTATAGCTGTTTCCTGATGGCTCAATAGACATGCCAAATCCGGTATTGTACTTAACACCGTCTCGCACAATGCCCATATTCAGGGTGTAAGAGGCTTTGGCTGTTCCGTCACTTTTTACTTCAGCCGTCATCTTCTGGTTGACCGCAGAAGTCAGGCTTCCTTCCGGTCCTATTTGAGCCTGTACATAGGTGGATAAATCAGCAAGCCCCTGCTCTGCGGTTGCGACTGTTGTTTTCACAATCAATATGTCCGCGCGAACCTCACCGTACTGCACCCACTGATGTTCAACGGTTCCGTGGTTTGCCAGCGCATTTTCCATAATGCCTTCCAGATTCGTATCAACACCGGACTTAATATTCTGGAACGCATCAGAGTTCTGAATCTGGTCATCAATGATGTCAATAAGACCGCCCGTGTCCATAGAGCACAACGCCGGTACTTCGATAAAGCCGGAGGCGCCAAAGGCGTTAACCGTTCTGATGTACCAGTAATAGGTATGTCCAACCTGTAGCTGATTGCTTGTCCAGGTTGTTCCCATCCCCTCCCGGCTGGCATTCCCTTCCACGGTCGCTGTTGAGGTATCAGGTAGTTTCGTTTCACCTGACGTCCAGAAATCAAACTGCGTGGAAACATTAGTGATCGCCGCCAGACGCGGGATCAGCGTGACGGCAAAGAATCCCTGCTCAATATCAACATGGGAAGGTGCTGGCGGGGCTTCAATGCTGAATTCCAGATACCCTTCTGGCGATTCTGCCCCCATCTGGTTTACGGCAATAACGTGGGCTGTGTAGGTATTTTTCGGTAACCCGGTAAGACGCGTGAACGTCCCCGGAACCTGGACTGACATCACCATCTGACCATTGCGGCGAATGACCACTTTGTTGTAGACCACCTGACCGATGTTTTGCCAGGACAGAATGCCCTGCACGACCTGGCCAATTTCTTCCACGGTGTATTTCAGATTCTGCGGCTGCGCCACTCCGCCTGATGGCAACTGGGTGAACGGCGGCCGCTCAATCGGTTTACCAACAGCGTCGCCCCAGACATCTGCGGTTTCCTGCTTCAGCGTCAGTTGTACGCCATTCTGAACGCCGAACTTCCAGTCAGTTACCCGCATCTCAACATTCACGATACCGATAGACGGGAAATTCACCTTCACATACATTCCCGGGCGGTAACGGTACCCGCTCAGGTTTAACGTAACGTTCATGGTTCTGGCGATGCGGGTACGCTTTAACTTCACGTCTGCCAGACGCTGGGCCTGAAATTCAGAGGTCACAAATCGCAGCTTCATATCCTGCGATATTTCCACGCCGTCTTCCGTCACCCATTCATTGACTGACACAGAAGGGAAATCCGCTTCGGTATAGCCCTGCTGCGGATCGACAAATGTCCCCTTGATAGTGTTAACACGTTCCGCCTGAGATACTTCCGGCATGATTTCGATATCACCGGCCAGCTGGCTCTCAGTGATCACCTCTGTCGCAGGACCATAATAAGCCCCGACCAGAAGGCCATGTTTGCCCGCGGTATACGTTACATCCCCGGCGCATGCTGCCAGCATTCCTTCCAGAATACTGACCTTGTTTTCACTGAGATCGAATTCACCGTTGATGGTATAGCGCTTCTCAACGGTATTACCGCCAGTAATCACATCCTCATCACAGATATTCGCCGCGTCCTTAAACTGGTCCCAGAGAATATCGGTGTCGGGCACTTTCAGGTAATTGCGATAATAGTCCAGGATAACCAGCGCCGCATTGTTGCTGTAACCCGTCAACCCGGTACGCGGGTCATAAACGGCACGCCCCTGTTTTTCTACCTTGATGTTAGGGATACCTGCCGGGAATTTTTCAGCGTTGAACTTCAGGGATACGCGCAGCCAGGTGATCCCTTTCCCGATCATGTCTTCTTTCCATGACGGGCAGTTTTCCAGCATGTAAGGGTCCGCCGTCTGGCGGTTGGTGTGCAGCTCGAAAAAGGCATGCTCAGGATAGCTACTGATCGGCTCATCACCCAGCCAGACAGTCTGAACGCCGGATAACGGGTGTCCCGCCAGGGCAATAGCCAGATGCAGCATTTCGCCATCATCCTGTTCGCCAGCCTGCTCTTCGGAAAAGAACAAAGTGCCCGCCGACGTTGAGCGACCATAAACAACGGTTTTGGCGCTGGCCGCTGCACGCAGAACCTGTTTGCGTTCAGACGTATCACGGTAGGAATTCAGCGACGGGGTCTTGGTCAGCGCCTGGGTGGCAATTTGAGCGGCGACGGTGATAACCATCGCAATGGCATACATTTCATTTGCCGCTGCCACACCTGCGGCAATGGTGGCAACTATAGGAACAGCAGCAGGCATTAACGCACCCTCCAGACACTCAACGGTTTAACCCGCAGACTGACAAGACCAGTTTCGCCAGGCGCCCACACAACGCCGGAATACACCACCCCGGCACACCGCGCCCCGGCATTTTCAACAACGGCAATATCCCCGCGCTGCGCCAGATTCACCGGCACTTCATCGAGATACCGTGACAGCACCTTTTCAAGCGAACCGCCGCCGCGCAATATCGCCTTTTTAGCCCCATGTTCGCTGTCGTAGGTTCCGCGCCAGCCTGCCGCAAAATCCTCACCGCACATAGCCTGAGCGCAGTCCGCCGCGAACAGGCAGCAGTCATGACTGCCCCATAAAAAAGGCCGCTTTTCAGCGGCCCTTATTACGGTAATTAATCTGTTATGCCAGTCCGGATGCTTCATGCTTCCTCACTTATAGGTGAATCCTGGGGCATCTTTTTTACTGCCCCAGTAAATCGAACGTTCAGACATCTGGGCCACATACCGGAATATGCGGTCGCCGGGATAAGCAGCCTGCTGCGATTCATCGGTATAACGATCGGGGAAAGGACGCTGCCAGTCTTCAAAAATATTACTGATGGTGTACTGCAGGGCATTCGTCCCGCCAGCGGTCGCCCCGGTACTGGATACTCGCCCTTTGAACAGGAGATCGGCAACCTGGACAACACCGTTATCATCCATGGCCACCAGATAGATTTCAGCATTTCTGCCCACGCATCGCTCATTCAGCGTAGTGGCAAAGAGGGCCATATCCAGACCTGAAAGAGTCATTTTGACCTGCGTCGGGCTTGTCGTGCTGGTTTCACTGGCATCATCAACAGAACCCATGCGCCCCATGCCGTAATAGACATAGCCGCCGAGAACCAGCGTCCCGGTACCGGAATGCACATAGACGGTACCGGATTCAAACTGAATATTTGCGGCGATCGCGACCGTCACCCTGTCGCGTGATAACCAGTCCACCATCGAATCCGAAAAGGGGGAATACAGCATTAAAATGCCTCCTCAAGCTCCATTGTATAACTGGTAAAAATACCCGGCACACGGTTACCGGCTCCCTGCTGGTTATCCTTCAGTTTGAAAATACCGTAGGGTTTCGCAACTTCAATGGCAGCATTAGCAGGTGGCGAGCTACGCAACATAGGCGCAAATATAATCATTGCGGTACCGTTCGCCGCGCTCGTCACGTCGGCTGTAACCATCTTCAGTTCATCATTAACAGTGAAATAATCGCCCTGTCTGAGCACCACTGTTCCCGGAGTCCAGCCCTTACTCTGAAGCTGAGTCCCTGTCTGATTAGCGCCATCAACAACTGGCACGCCAGCTGGCGCTCTGCCACTTCTCCCCCAGTCGCGAACTTTTACCCTGCCATACTCACCATCAAGCGAAGCCACCAGAGCATCAATGCGCCTGGATTTTTCGTCAGTAAGGTTATTGAAGGTCAGGGAACATACCCAGCGGGTGCCGGGGAAGCGTGCTGTCTGTGATGACCCATTGAAGGGGGAACGGAAGGTTTTGGTATTACTCTCTGGTCGCCAGGTCAGCGACGCGGGACAGACATCTTCCGGCCATTCAAGTACAGCCATAGATTCTCCTGCATTAGTCTGCGCACGGAGGCGCTACTGATCATTTGTCAGGATGTTACTGATTTACATACCTGGTTATGTTAGGTGTTCGGTCAGTGGTGGGACACTGATGTATAAGCAATGAGAGGAAAAAATGTTACGCGCACACTTCAACAACATGGAAAAAATACTAGCCGCTCAAGGGGCTTCAGTATCAATAGCCGGGCACTCATTACATAAAGGAACACCAAGAGAAGAATTTATTTCCAAATTTCTTAAAGATCACTTGCCCAGCAACATATCCATTGGCACTGGCGAAATAATTGATCATAACTCAAAACCAGGAGATCAACGGAATCAATATGATATAGTTTTGTACCGCAATGAATATCCAAAAATCAGTTTCAGTGAAAGCATTTCAGCATTTTTAGTAGAATCAGTAATCTGCACAATTGAAATAAAATCGACACTAACCTATGAAGAATTGAAAAAATCAATACAGTCTTCACATAATGCAAAAACACTGAATCCAAGTTATGAAGAAATTTTTTCCGTTTCAACTTTCAGTCGAGGACTAAAGTCTTTTCTTGTTGCATATAATGGGCCGCAGCAAATGCAAACTGTACAAGGCTGGATAGATAAGGCTCATAAAGAACTTGGTATATCTGTTCCTGCACTACCGAATAATAACACAAGATTCAACATTGCCAGTCCGTCATTAGATGCGATGATCATTCTTGAAAAGGGCTTCGTACATTATGACAATTTTATCGCAGGGATAAATACCAATGATTTTAGATTTGGAGAATCTACTATCAACTGGCTTTATGCCAATTCTCCTGATGGAAATCTTTTATATTTATTCCATATGCTACATCATTTGATAAAATCTGTACAAGGGAGATTTCTCAATCCTGCCCCATACATTTCAGAACAAAAATTCGATGTATACATGAAATAAAACTTTGAAATTAGCCGCCATGCTTAATTGCTTTTTGCATTAGCATGGCTCCTATTAGAATATTATTCTTCCCTACCTCAGCCAAGTTAACACAATCGCTTTCATCAAACGCAACGATATCATTAATCAGACTAGTCGAATCTTTAGATATAAGGAGTCTCATATGATTGTTTTGTAATCTTTCCTTAAGGTAGTGAATAATTTCATAATGTAATTTAACAGATTCCCGCTCGATTCTTTCAAGATTAGTGATTAACTCACGCTGCCTGCAAAGTAGAGCATCCTTTTGCTTTTCTAAAGTCATAACTGTCTCCCGCCTTTCGGCTTAATGAATATTAATAATGGTTACACGCCAAGCAATCGCCTTGCCTGACCTCTATTAGAGAAGTCCTGAAGCAAATCCTGACGCGCCTGCTTCGCACCGTCATTCGCTCCCTGTCGCGCAGCTTCCTGCATAGCCTGCTTCAGTGCCGCGTCACCGTTACCGGAAATAGAAAAATGCTGATGAATAGTTTGCTGGAGCTGAGCACCACCACCGCCAACAGAAGAAACCGTGTCATCCACCATACGAACACCGAGGTTACCGTCAGCAGTACGCGTCAGGGGCATAATCGCTTCAGGGCCAGCCTCACCCATAAGCCCCGCACCTTTGGCGAAAGCAAACATCGTCGGGCTGTTCACGACGCCATTACGGAAACGACTCAGATCAGGGGAGTCCATTACGCCGCCCTTGGCGAATTTCAATTGAGATGCTGCACCAGTATAAGCTCCGGACGGTGTTGCCCCGCCAGCGGATGCTGCACCAGCTACTGAACTACCAAACATCCCTCCCAGCGAACCAAACCAGCCACTATCCCCAGCTGATTTAAGTGTGTTGACCATGATTGCCCTGAGCAACACTTTCTGCAACTCATTCAGCACACTGTTCGCCCAACTTGCCCAGTCAGCTTTATTACCACTGAGGGCATCAGCCATGTTATCCACCAGGCCATCAAGGGTGTTACCGACTAAATCTGATACCTGAGTGTAATAATCACTGGAAGTATCTACCCAGTTAGCCAAGCCATTCTGCGCACCGGCTAGCCAGTTCCCCTGCAATCTGTCCAGTTCATCATAATGTGAGCGATATTTATCGAGTCGCTCAGCAAGCGCTTTGTCCAGTTCCTGGTTATAGCGGTCATATTCTTCTGAGGTTTTAATGCTTCCATCCTGGCGACGGCGCTGCAAATCTTCCCGTTTCTCGTTAAATTCACGCTCAATTTCGAGCTGTTCACGCATCCTTTCGCGTGCCTTATCACCCAGACCTGCGCCAATAACATCAGCATCAAGGGAAGCAGCAGCATTAGCATTTTCACGCTGAAGATTCGAAATGTACTCAGCAAGTTTTAGGTTTTCCTCGTTCGCCTTTTTAACAGCATTCAGGCGATCAACCTCTGTAGCCAGTTGTTCAAGGCGTTGCTTCTGTGTTTCATTAAGTCCCGTTAGCTTGCCGTCAGCGATATCAAATTGTAGTTTTTGTTGTTCAGTAACCTCTGCGCTTTTCTTTCCGGTAGTGTCGATGAGAGCAATTTGCCGGAGATAACTTGTCTCCATTGATTTAAAAGCTGATTCAAGTTTTTTTGCTGAAGTATCAGTTTTTAATTTCCCGTTTGATTCTCCTGCGCCAAGACCATAATCTGTTTTAGATGAAGAATTATTACCTATGGTTGCTGGATATAGAGGTAGGTTATTTCCTGCTTTAAGGGTTGCTCGGCGGCGTTCAAGCTCTGATCGTTCAGCCCGTTTCCCTTCCACATCCATTCCTAATCTGTTGAAATCTGCAAGAAAACCTTCGTCATTTAAATCTGCATCAAGGTTTCTTATGCGACGATCAATTTCATCTATAGATGCATTCTCCCCTACTGCCTGTCCCCCTTTGTAAAGATCGATGAGTTTTCCTGCTTCCGCTCCAACCTTAACAAGCCAGGTAGCGAGGTCGACCACGCCACTAACAAGGTTGGTGATACCTTTGATAACTTCAGGGTCTTTAAATACATCACCCATGTCGCTAATTGATTTCTGCAGGTTAGAAAGGTCAACCTTTGCTAATCCAGCTGATAATTCAATCTTAACCCCTTTAACTTGGTTTTCCATATCCTCAAAGATTGAATTAACTTTTACGAGACTTTCTATATCTGTATCATCTGGTGCTACGCCAAATTCTTTCGCAGCCTTCATATATTTTTGTAATTTATCACCGCCCTGATCAAGCAAAGGAAGCAACTTAGAGAGATCGTTACCCAAGCTTTCAAGAATAGTAGTCTTTTCAGCGTTTGTTTTAATCTTGCTTAGCGCATCACTTATGGCTAAAAGTTGCTTATCTGGCGATTCACTCGATAATTTTTTAGCTGATAAACCGAGTGCATCCAATGCATCTACAGCCTCACCTGATTTATTCAGTACCGAGTCACCAATTTTATCTCCGATATCTTTAAAAATATCAGCCATTTGATCGCCTGAAACACCTGCTTTTTCTGCAGCATACTGCCAAGCAAGTAATGATTGAGTAGACATGTTGAGCGACTTAGCCCAACGGTCAGACTCAGTAATTTGCCTGGAGGTGTTTTTTAACAGGTTGTATCCAGCCACACCTACGCCAATAGCAGCGGCGCTTGCTGCAGTTGCTGCCCCTGTGAATGCAACAGCTACAGATTTTGCATCCTCTTGAACCTGTTTTCGCCATTTCTGCGATGCCCTTTCAGCCTGGCTTAGGCCGCCAACAAAGCCGCCAACTTTGGCAATTAAGTCTATCGTTAATGTACCTAATGATTTACTTGCCACGCTGTCCTCCAGGTAAAAAAAACCCCGCAAAGCGAGGCATCTTAATGCTTATTAAATAGTGTAAATATTAATTTTATTTTTTCTTTGCTTGCTCTGGATAGTCTGAAACATCAAAATCGAACCCCTGTTCGCCAGATTGATAAAATGTCACTCCAATAGTGATTTTTTTATTGCTCTTGATATATTTTTCGAAAGACTGTGGGTTATCAAGAAAAATCATGTCTGATCTTCCAGATGCCTCACTACTTGCAGTCCAGGTTTTTACCTTTCCGTTATCGCCCTTCGTTCTTATTGCGCAATCTGAGTAACCACATACAATCTGCCCTTTAGATATCACGACATAGGCATCAGTACCTTGTTTTCTTTTGCGGAAAACCAAGTTGAGTACAGATCCACCATCAACGTTGTAAGGGAATGGGAAATTAACATGGTTTTTCGATGTATTATAAAAGATCTCCCCAACCTCACCAGTAACGCTATCTTTCGTGGGTTGGTTATGCCAGTTAATAACTGTAACTGGTTCTTTTTTTACCTCTACTTCTTTTACGACATCATTTTTCAACTTATCAGTGCTTACCTGAGTGCTACCCACTGTTTGGCTAGGTGCTTCTTTTTTATTGCTTACTTTGCCAATAAACAAAAGAAGGATAAGAACCCCTACAAAAATAAAAAACACCATCATACATCCCGATGGACCTTTGTTTTTTTTTGCTATGGGAGCTCCGCACTTTGGACATGATGCGGCCTTGTCAGATACCTGTTCTCCACACTCTTTGCATTTAATTAAAGCCATTCCTTGATCTCCTTGTTTTTAGATAGGGTAGCAAGGAAAGCGTTTCTAATAAATTCTACTTTTCAATTCCACGTCCTCATCGCTTCATGCAGGCTGATTGGTTCGTTAGCGGCAACGCGCTCTACAGCTGCTATGTGAGGGGCGAAATCAGCAACGCTGAATGCCGGAGTGTTTGTACCGCGATTAACATTAGCCAGCACAGAAGAAATCAACGCTGCGCCCCATTCAGTTCGCATCATAGGGTTCAGGCTTCCGTACTTTTGACGATACTGAACCCACTGCTGGAACTCAAGGAAGCTAAGGCATTCCTGGGCTTCTGAAATGGTACGACCACCAATCCCATTAAGGACTAGTTCGCACCAGATTTCGTCTTCTGCGCTGAGTCCGTCTTTCCCAGATCGTTAACTTCCTGAATGGCCACCAACAAAGCTACTGTAAGATTCCCATCCAGTGCGCCACGTTCCGGATCAGCCTCACCAGTTACATCAGCTACGGTAAACACCTGATGCCCGTCTTCGTCACAGATTGAAGCCGCAATACGACCAGCAACGCCATCAATCTTGCCTAGCCCGGCGAGAACGTCAGACGTAGCAGTGTGATAACCCAAAGGGCGAACATAAGTTGTGGCAATGTGTTCTTCCCCGTCAGCACCTTTCCATTTAATTTCTTTCTCAACAGGACGACCTGTAAAAGCACCTGTTTTCTTCAGCGTATCAAGAGTCAGTTTCATGTCGTTTTCCGGTATAAACATTGATGGTGCGGGGAATGATCCCCCGCGTTTAATTAACTGCCTGGTTGTTCTTTCGGAATCCATGCCCCCTGGCCGGAACGCTGGATGGTGGCAGACGTCTGCACGACGGTATTACCCTGGAAGTCAAACGGGAAGTCGGATACATAACCTTTGAACACGTACCAGGTACGATCTGAAGGCAGAGTCAGACCATCAACAGACCCCTCAGAGCTCCCGATTGTTGGTTTAGATTCCCCATCAGCCCATCCGATCGCAAACGTTACGTCGCTTTGATCGTTGGACTCAGCCATATTGCTGAGCATCAAATGGCTGGCATTTGCTGGATCAGCGTTCAGAGTGGCCGTTGCTTGTCCTGGTGTACGTAAACCCTTTTTATATTTTCGGGTGTTGCGTTCACTGAGGCACGTATCATCAATCTGATCTGCCGGACTGCCGCCTGGTGAGAATGCCGTAATACATTCGATTTCGCTCACGACACCATTCGCGAGCACAAAAAGTTGAGTGCCTTGAGTCACTACTGACATAGTCATCTCCGGATATAAAAAAACCGGCTTATAGCCGGTGTTATGTGAGTGGTTTTGAGTTATCGGTTGACCAGCCAGTCAACGTCGAATGAATAACGGTATTTGAGGGTTACCGTGTCTCTGCCCTGCGCGTCCCAGCGGGTAATGTAAGCCTTGCGCTGAATGACATCGCGCAATGCTCGCGCCACAGCAAGAGCATCTTCATCGGTGTCGCCATACACATCCACCTGAATGGAATAACGGTCGATGTCAGGGTTCTGACTCAGGTAATTTTCAGGTTCTCCGCCCACGTTCTGCCAGACTGCGTAGGGGTACACCAGAACATCATCAAGCATACCAAACGGATAAAGCCTTACCGGGTGAGCACCGAGCAGCTCTTTTACTTTCGGGTCTGTCGAACAGACGGCAAAAACTGGAGCAATCATGCTGTTGTTCCTTTTTTGGCGGCACGCCTTACTGCGCGATCGATAGCTTTTTCCATTTCTTCAGCGAAAACGCTGATTACTGCGGTATCAACACCATTCATCGCCGGTCGCAGTACGGGCTTTGCGGCGGCATGTTCGGTTCCAAATTCGAGAAAACGCCAGTACCAGGTATCGCCGCCAGGATTGCTTTTATCACCCAGTGTTCTGAACGTCTTCCCGGCCCTGCCTTTCCTGACGTTGGCCTTTGTGTTTGCATACTGACTGGCGCCGCCCATTACCCCAACACGAAATGCCAGATCACCCGTCCTGCGAAATTGCTTGCTGCTAAAGCTGGCGACGATATTTTTATATATCGCCTCTTTGGTGAGGGGATCATCAACTCTGGCTGCATTACTTCTGGCGCGATCCCTGATTATATTCGCAGCCTTACGCAGCGCAGAACGGCCAGCTTTATTTCGGGTAACTTCGGAGACAGCCTCCATTTTTCCAAGCAGTGACTCGAGTCCGGTAAGGTTTACTTCAACACTATCAGCCATCGTTTACCCCCTCAGAACAAGGAAGCGTCAAATATTCACGACCACTTTTCGGGTCAGGAAGCACGCCCTCAATGTTGAATACTGATCCACGAAAGAGAATACGGTGCTTTCGGGTAATACTTGCACGGTAACGAATAGTTATGCGTGTTGTTATTTCGCCCTGTGATGCCTGGGCCGCTATAAACTCCCGTGCTGATAAGGGGGATATTTCGGCCCAGATAGTTGCGACATCGCGCCAGGTATTAATTACGGCTCCCGTTGTAGGGTTCTGTTCTTTTACCGGCTCCTGCAGGATAACTCTGTGACGCAATTTCCCGGCTTGCATATCACCCCCTCGGTCTTTGACTCAAGTAAACGGGTCGCTCATCGCCTAATGAAGTAGTATCAATTTCTTCATCTTCGGCCAGCGACTGGATAATGACATCACACAGAGCTGCGTTTGATTCAGCCAGGCGGCTTATCGCCTCCGTCTGTTCTCTCTGAGCTGCGGTTTGTTCCCGCAGCGCCGCTATTAGTTCCTTTACCAGTTGCTCGTTCATAAGCTATTTTCGCCAACTTTTTTATCCATTCGCGCCTCTGCGCGCACCCGGAACAGGCCATATTTACACCCCGTAAATTCGGTATGGCTGCAGCAAGGCTTCAACTGCAAACGGAACCTCTGCAACGGTCTGACCAACGACCACTGATTCTCTGTTGGCATACCAGTGACCTATCAGCAGTAACATGGCCGCTTTAACATCATCATTCAGTAGAATCTGGGCAGGGTCGTCTGCGTAGCCAGGAGAGCTTTGATTTTCATAGAGCGTTCGCCTGGTCCATGTCTGGACGTACCGCGCCGCCGCTCCGGTATATAAATTCAGCAGGGCATCATCGCCGGCAAAGTCGGTATCAATGCGGCAGTGCTGTTTCACCACATCAAGATCGATCATTACTTTTTCGCCTTCTTCTCTGCTTTAACTTCTGGCTGTTCTGGCTGTTCTGGCTGTTCTGGCTGTTCTGGCTGTTCTGGCTGTTCTGGCTGTTCTGGCTGAGCAGAATTATCAACAACCATCTGCCGTGCATAGCCTTTTTTTATCAGTTCACGACCGTGCTGCTCCTGCGTTTCCAGTAACTCCCCCTCTGTCACAACAACACCGCCAAAGTAAATTGGTTTAACCGCGATAAGCTTCATAGCATTCCCTCGAATATTGCGGCCCGAAGGCCGCACAAGATATTACTGACCGCCAGACGCCGGTACAGTGAACGAGCCATAAACAAAGGCTTCAGGACGTTTAACGGCCAACGCCAGACGCTCTTCGCAACGGATGGTGATCATGTTTTTCTCGAAGTCGTCGGCGTTCTCAGTCGAGATAACAACGTTCGTTTCTTCACGGTCAAAAATTTGCGCACCGGCACTGAATGCCCCAGTCAGGAATTTACCCTGGAAGGCTGTAGCTTCTGTTGCGACGACAGGAAGGCCCCAAAGAGTTGGCCCCGTCAGAGCGGCAGGGTTTGCCAGGATGTAGCGGCCCAGCGTGTCTTTAGTCAACTCAATTTTCGCCCAGTCGATGAAGTGCAGGACGTGACCGGATGCCGGGAAGCGGGCAAGCTGAGCCTGCAACATCGCGAGACGCAGATCATCAATACCGTTCTGATTCTCTACCTGAAACGCTGCCGAAAATGCTGAAGCCTGCGGAATGATGCCTTCCAGATGAGCGCCTGTTCCATCGCCGAACAGAATTTCCTGCTCTTCGACATACTTCAGGCCGAAACGCATTTCCGCATCAACCTGAGACTGCAACTGTGCGAAGTCGTCGAGGATCTGTTTGGATGCCTTGAAAAGATGCGCAATAGTTCGAACTGGGGTGATTTTTTCTGCAAACTCAATGTTGCTGTACGGTTTGGTCGTATTCTCTGCGACCGCCGCAGCATTGTTGGTAAAACCAGTTTGCTGCACCCAGTAAATGGTGTTTGATGCCGTTGTGCCAGGCGCGATCAGGTCGCGGATGAAAAGACGCTGTTTCGGCGCGGTATCAATGCCAGGCAGACGGTCGGGAGCAACAATATTGCCTGGTACGTTAGCGGTAAGCAGAGCCGCTTTCACCGGAATAGAAATTCGCTGGCTGGCCGCAACGCTGGCAGCAAAGGTTTTTAACGCCTCAGCAGAAATGACCTGCTGCCCCACAGATTCAACAACCTGTTTTGCATTTGCCAGCGGCATCTGCGCAACATGCTGCTCCAGTTCACCCATAGAGGCTTTCAGCGTCTTTTCGGCTTCTTTCAACGCATTTAGCTCAGACGCCATCTTGTCCACGGTCTCTTTGGTTTCCGCCGACAATTTGCCGTTCTTTTGTGCCTCCTTAAGAGCTTCTTCCGCTTTTGCATTAAATTTTCCGGTCGCTTCCTCAATGGAGGCCGTTACTTTTTTAAGAATCTCGTTCACGTCAGACATAATTTCTCCGTTACTGGCATGCGTTCGCCAGGCCGCTTAATGCGACATCCAGCTCAGCTAAAATTTCAGGGTTGGGTTGGGTAGCGCCCGGCTTACCATCGGGATCGGTAACAGCGCCCGGCGTGTTACCTGTTAAAGCTTTGATTAATCTCCGGCGTTCAGACCGGGGAGTGTTCGTTTTCGCCAGAAGTGCATCAAGTTTGCGCAACGCCGCAGACGGGGAGTCATCACCGTCGCTTACGGCATCAGCAGAAAGCAGACTGTCGGCCAGACCTTTTTCTACTGCATCACTTCCACCGATATAACTTTCTGCATCCATCAACTTCTGCACGGTGTCCATATCAAGGCCGGAGCGTGCAGCATAGATATCAGCCATCGCGGCATCAAATGGCTCAAGATAAGTCGATAACTCAGCAAAATCATGGCGGTTGCCCATCGCTGCTACCCAGCAGTTGTGGATCATCAGAAAGGCACCTCGCCCGATTTGAATATCATCCCCGGCCATAGCAATAATCGAAGCGGCGCTGGCAGCGATGCCCAACACTTTTACAGTGACTTTTCCCTGGTACTCGCGAAGCAGGTTGTAAATTGCCAGGCCTTCAAACATATCGCCGCCGGGCGAGTTGATATTTACCGTCACATCAGCACCGTTCATCGAACGTAGAGCGCCGGAGATGCGTTTGGCTGTGACACCCTCATCCCAGTAATCACGGCCAACAACATCAAAAATAGAAATGGAGTTGTCATTATCGGATGTTGCCCTGATCCCACCATTCCAGCGCTCAAGCGCTGAGGGCTGGGGTTCACTGGTCACACCCGCGCATGGGCGTCCAGCCGGAGCAACCGGAAGTTGTCTAATTGTCATGGAAATGGGCTCCTAAGCAGCCTGTTTAAGGGGCGATTGCTCGAAAGGAATATCAGGGAATACGTGGTTATGAAGCTCTCTGACAGCCAGCGCCTGAATCGCCGGGTTGCTGTTTTCGAGATTCTTCAACTGAGTCAGGTTGAGCTGAACTGTATAAATATCACCGCCTTCAATTGGTGGCATATTTTCCAGCCTTCGCACATCGTTACGCGACATCCAGCCATTCTGCAGGGCACTGGTATAGTACGCAGCACGTCCTGCACTGTCGGCACGCAGAAGACCTTCAACGGAAAACTCTGCAAACAAATCCTCATCACCGTTAAGAAGGCAGCGCGAGATTTCCTGCTCAATATTGACCAGCAATGGACGCAGAGTATGGGTCAGAAACAGCATGTTCATCCCCTCAAGACTCGAGGCCCAGCTGGATTGTTTTGTCGTATGGCCGACCATGAATGGCGGTACGCGAAACCAGCGACAGATTTCCTCAATGCTGAATGAGCGGCTTTCAAGCAATTGTGCGGCTTCCGGATTCATGGTGACGTTCTGGTATGTCAGTTCATTTTCCAGAACCATCAGTTTCCCGGCATTTTTCGAGCCAATAAAGCTCTGAAGGCTGATACGCAACCTTTCTCGCTGTTCCTTGCTCAGTGCTGTTTTCGAAGAAAGGAAGCCGGTACTCTGCAGGCCATTTTCGAAGATTTTCGCCGCCGCTTCATCAACCGACATCGCAGCACCGAAGACATCCACCCCGGCCATTGTGGGCATCATGCCGCACACACCATCGAGGCCAAAACCGCGAATGTGCATCATCCTGCCTACAGGAATGAGCCGCTGGATTCCGTTTTCCGTGTAGGTGTACTGTAATTTTCCACTATCGAGCCGCTTTACAACCATGTTCTGAGGAAGCAGTGGAACCAGTGATACCAGCTTGCTGCCGATGAACAGCTTTTCGACAAAGGCGTTACCGCGCAGACAAACACTGGCCACAATCATCAGCATGAAGCGGGAAGGCGTCATTTCCGGATTAGGGCGTCTGCATAATATCTGGTAGGCGGGATTGTTCTGGGCCAGCTTACGCGATCCATCGGCCTGTCTCTCGTAAATTTTAAGCGGAAGCGTGGAGACCGACTCACTCAAGAGCCTGACACACGCCCATACAGCGGAAAGCCGGATAACTTTGTCTGCGGTGACCACTTTTCCGCTACTGCTGGTTCCAAACCATTCCCGCCAGAATTCACCGGTCGTCAGGCTTACTGGAACACCAAGCCAGTTTAAAAGAGCGCTCTTTACGCGCCCTGGTTGCTGTTTATTCTTAGCCATCAGATACCCACTATGATCGGATCGTCAAAAAAACCCTCAATATCGCTGTCATCCTCTTCATCTCCTTCTGCCGCGCCAACTGCCATCGCACCAGAAACAACGCCATCTATACGGCCATTACTTCTGCGCTTGCTGAAAACCCGGTTTCCGTTTTTATCTTCTTCAATAACGGCGTTCGCCGCACACCAGCGCAGACAGGGGTTCAGAACAATGCTGATCCGCTTTTCCATAATAAGCTGCTCAAACAGTTCAATGGAGTGCGGCATCCACAAACCTGACTCTGCCGATTTACCAAATCCCTGGCCGTGCGGTACCAGAGGAACCGTAACCCCTTCGTCATCCAGTTCAGGAGTTAAGTAGTCAATGTGATAGCGGTCGAAAGCGACTTTTCGTATATCAAACATTGCCGCCAGCTCTGCCATCCGCTTTGCGACAAAACCGTAGTCAATGGCTGTACCGGGTGGTGCATGGATATGACCATCACGCTCCCATACGTCGTAAGGAACCCGGTCAACGCGGGCGCGATCATATAAAGTATCTTTAGGGGTCCAGAACTCTGTCAGCATTACACTGATGTCAGGAAAATAAAGAGACAGCGATGTAAGGTCACGTTTACCCGATAAATCCAGACCGCCAAAGCAGGTTTTACCCCGTAACTGTTCAATACTGATGTCCTTTTCACAGGCCATCCAGATATCACCGCTGATCCACGGGTTCTCTGCATCCACCCACTGACAGAAATTGAGTCGGCGAACCAGACTTTCTTTCGCAGGCATGCCACGGGCATCTTCCACCTGCTCGCGCAGGTAATCAGAAAGAAAAGTATGCCCCATTGATGGGTTAGCTTTCCCCCAGCATGATTCATCTTTAAAAGGATCGTCGCCTTCATCCAGTGAACAGATAAAAGCGAAAAAGGCATCGTTTTCTCGCTGACCGGCTGCAACCTTCTGCCCGTACTGGTGATAGTCGTAACAGACGCTGGTTTTGTCATGCCCGCTGTTGGTTATCATAAAAATTAACGCCTGCCGCCGACCTTTAGTCCCGGCACGCATCATCTCAACCGCGCGGTTATCTTTATGCTCGTGAATCTCATCAATCAGGGCGCAGTGAGGACGCGGCCCAGACTGTCCATCATCAGAACTGATAGGCCGGAAGAAAGAACCGTTTTGCAGGAAAGCCAGGTTCCACTCTTTACCGGCTCCACCGGATTTTTGAATTCTGGACAGAAGCGCTGGAGACTGATCAACCATAGCCACGGCATCACGAAACAGGATCATGGCCTGGTCTTTTTTCGTCGCTGCAGCATACACTTCTGCTCGCGGCTCTTTGTCAGCCATCATGCAGTAAAGGCCAACTCCCGCAGCCAGCGGAGATTTACCAGAACCTTTTCCTGACTCAACATACACAGTGCGGAAACGGCGCGTACCGTTTTCACGCTTCCAGCCGAAAACAGAGCCGACAATAAAGCATTGCCAGGGCAGAAGAATAAATGGCGCACCTTCGTGCTCGCCACCATTCAGTTTCAATACCTGAGCAAAAAAGTTGATAGCTCGTGTAACCGATTCAACATCCCAGTTCAGACCGCGTTTACTACCCTCTTTTAAATCACGCAAATGGCGCTGGCAGGCATTACGAATATCAGGACCGGCAATTACTTTTCCAGAGGTTACGTCCATCGCGTATTGCGTGGCGGGATCAACCGAAGAACTGGTTGAGTGGGTCTTCTTCTTTTTCTCCACCATCAACTTTCACCTTCGTTCTGGCGGCCGGAGTAAGACCGAATTCGACCAGGTAACTTTTAAAACGGCGATCTGCATCAGCCAACATGGCCACTGCAGGGTTTGCCTTAATCAAAAAGCCGCCATCCGTCTGCACTGTATACGTTCTCCCCTCGTCAGCGATCGTAAGGCGCAGCTGGAGTATGTCGGCGTAAATATCGCAAAGGCGCTCCAGCGCCAGCACGTCTGCAACAGTGAGAACCCCCATACCATCAAGCAGCACTGTCAGTTTTCCCCAGGCCACCTTTCCCCAGTCAGTGAGGTGTGCAGGAGGGCTTGGGATTTCTCTGGCCGGGGTGGGTTCTTTGTCGTTGAGTTTACGTTTGCCCGGATTACCGGTTACCACCTTCAGGTGGGACGGTTTCGGGCGTCTTCCTGCCATCGGAACCTCCCGGAAAAAAACTTTTCATTTCGCGGTTGTGTGCAAAAAGGACGAGCGGCGGTCATCCAGGGGCAAGGTTCTGAACTTTTGACCCGCCCCACCCTCATGATAATCATTATCATTTGAACCAGTGCGACGCAGGGTCGAGTGGTATTCCGCTCTCATCACATCCGATGACGGCACCGCGTTTCTCCATGCGCTGCTTTGTTGAGTCATGGTGTTGCTTACAAAGCCCTTGCCAGTTCTTCCGGCTCCAGAAAAGCTTCTGTGCCTTCGCTATTGCCTGGTTGTCACCAGAACGCAGCGCTTCTTTCAGCTTATGCGGGATGATGTGGTCAACCACCGTTGCTGCTGTCACCCTGTCTTGCTCGTGACACATGACGCATAAGGGGTGAGCACGAAGGAATATAAGACGCTCACGGTCCCACTTGCTGCCGTATATGCGTGGTTCTTTGTTCATTGATATCAGTTCCGGTTGCTATCCGTTACCATAAAAAAACCCGCCGAAGCGGGTTGAATCATTCCTTCTTGCGATAGCTGGGTAAACTCTCAGCCCTCTTCCTCATCCTGTACTCGGTCTCTGACCAGAACTCACTGGGATCACTATTAAATCCGCAGTTCTCGCAAATATAATCACCGCTCCAACCACCTCTTTGTTTGTCCTTTACCACATCATTGGAACCACACTCAGGACAATATTTCATCACTCCTCCTCGTGCACATATTGATGGGTAATTATATCTCAGTATTAGCCTTCATTGCGGTGCTGCTCACAGTAACCTGAACGGTCCGTAGTCGTACCGGGACAACCGCGCTTGCGACAGGCACGGGGTATTAGTGCTGGCATGGTTCACCATTACACAAATCAATAGTGATTTGGTTTTCAGCGTGGTTTTTATCAAGATTAAATACCGCTGTTACGGTGGGGAGTTCTCTACACTGAGTATCTATAGCCGTCGATACCTGGTTATCAAGAAGCTGTCCATTCACAGCAATTCCATAACCCATGAAGTGCTCTCCGCGATACAACTTAGCGATCTGAAACTTCATAACGATTTCCTTTTAGCCGTGAGGCTGTCGCAAAGCCACCAACAGTTAACAGATTGCCATGCTAACTACTGAAAAAATCACTTTGAGAGTCATCTGAAATGCTCTCCTAACACGCACCAAAAGCGCACTCCAAGATAAATACTCGAAATGTGATAAAATCACTGCGCTGAAAGTAAACCTACACACGGAGCAATCATGTCTAAATACGATGACAATAGCGACCATCAATTAAATGACCTTCATGCTGAGGTCGGGGCTTTAAAATTGATCATAAAAGAACTTGTTCATATGATTGATGAAGACAAGCTCAAGGGATTAAAGAAGCAAGTAAGCCTCAATAAAGTACACGAATTACTTTATCCCAATGAAACGGACAAAGGCGTAATCAACAGCAAAGCTAATCGAATTGCCAGAAGCTTAATTGATAAGGTGATTACCGAGAAAAACAATCCTTAATCCTTCGGGCTCAGAAATGAGCCCGTTTTTTATATCTATTAAGAATCATTATTTCTTTCGATATCCATGTTCAGTGACTGTGTAACAGTTAATTTGTACTGCCTTGTTATGTGCCAGAATATCTTTCTTCGTCTGGCGGTCCATAACCTCAATGTCGTGCTCAGTGAGGTAGATTATGCTTACCCAGTCACAGGCCGTGTCCGTTACTTCAGGTTTTACGGGTGAATTTTTCGTGCAACTCACGGTCAACATCGTCATCAGGAAGATGATTAACAGTCTGCTGTACATCCCTGGCTCCTTTTATTGTCTCTACCCGGCGTTCTGCAATAGCTTCAGTCGCTGCTGCACGTTCTTCAGTGCGTTGCTGGCCCGCTTTTGTTTCGGCGATACTGGTACCGCGTGATTTACCCAGACCAAAAGCACCTGCAATTGCAGCCAGCGCGGCAACAACCAGGCCAATAATCATTTCAAGTCCCATAGTAACCTCACACCAGTGCGGCTTTAGCTTTAGCGTAACGTTCACGGCGGTCGTTAATGCCGTTCTGCCCGCCGTTGATAATCTGCGTGACGCGCTCCACATCCCCCGAATAGAGAAGGCAACCACGTAACGTGAAGTACCATGCCGCCGAACGGGCCGCATGTCGCTCTTGCGTCAAAAGTTCTGGCGTACTGATCAGATCAAGTTTCAGCGCCGCACCGCATTTGGTGTAGTTCTCACGACCAGTGATTTGAAGCAGGCCACGACCGCGATATTTCCAGCCGTCACCCTGGCTGTTATTCCCCATACGGTCACCGTAAACCAGATTGGCTATTTGTGGCTGGTGAGCGACCTGTTTACCATCGACACGCCCCAGCATTTCGCACTGGTACGGCGTCAGGCGCTTACCAAAGGTTTTCTTCAGCCCTTCAACCGAATAGTTAAAACTCTCTGCCAGCGAGGTAAAGCCAGCAGACTCATGCCCGACTTGTGCAATGAACATGGCCTGATCATTAACTGCTGTAATGCCAAACTCTTTCATTGCCGCATCAATGTGTGGAAACCAGCGTGCAGAAAGCCCGGCGCTTATACCAGCCGCCTGCTGAAATTGTGATTGGTTCATTATTGCCTCAGATGATCTACCAGGCGTGCCACGTTGCCTCTGACGGCGACCAGCACAGACAGGAAAATAATGTTGGCCCCGATAGTGGCCCACGATGAATAAGGGTAGATACCGCACAGATACGCCAGCGGTACGGCGCTATAAATGACCGTAAGCAGCCACGCTAAGCGAGATATCCACGGTCGATGTCTGGAGTCGCCACGACGGTAAAACATCAGGGTCAGCACTACCCCAGCGCAAAGCAGCGCGTTGATTGTTGCCGATGGGTCATTTAGTACCACCTGAACCTCCCCGGCGCGTTATCAGCGCCACCAGCGAGCCGATATCCTGATTATTCAGGAACGTCAGGATTTTGACGGCTAAAGCAGAAACGATTACGGCACCGATGGCATCCAGCGGTTTATCGCTATATCCCGTAAGGGCTGACAATTTAGCCCCAACTAATCCAGCGCAGAGCATTCCGGCAATATATGACACGATGAAATATGCCAATCGGCGTGAAGTGCTCAAATCAGCAGCTGATGCTATGTAGAAAACAGAACCAGCAAATGCACCGAACACAACACCATAATCTGTTCCGGTTAACAGTCCGTAAACACTCGCCCCAGTTAAAGCGCCACCAGCTAAGCCTGTGCCGGTTATTGGTTCGGACATCTGTCCCCCTCAATTACTGTGAATCCTCTCAGAAACGAGGGGAAAGGGTTCAGGCCGCAAGCTCATGCGGTCACGGTTAATCTGCAGTTTTTAGCCTGGGCCTGAAATGAAAAAACCCCGCCGATTGGCGAGGTTCTGAAATATTTAAGTTCGCGTCTAAGTGACCACTCTTAACAGCTTATTCATATTTTTACGTACGTAAACTATTTTTATGCAGCCGCAACAATTTTTCCTTCAGGAATAAATGACACCTCGACATCCATTTCAAGTTTCACTTCAAGCATCATCAGCATTCCTTCAATTATTCCTTCTCCCTTTTGTAGTTTTTTTCCTATATGACCATCAGAGCAGTTATGTTTTTTTGCCAGCGACATGAATGTCATTCCGAACAGGTAATAGTCCACCAGCAAATCATGAAGCTCACTATTGCCTTTGTTCAGTCGGGCCATACAGCCACAGATAACCATCGCATCATCATCACAGCACTGAACGCGGGATTTGGTCTTTGCTGGTATGAGTCCTTTAAAGCCAGCCGCAATATGAGCCCATGTAACGTCTTCACTGTTGTTTGCTGCCCAAGCGCCCCAGCGCTCCATTACCATTTGGATATTACGCTGCATGGTTCACCTCTTTTATCTGACCAGTAATCATTTCAATGCTGTTGTTGCACTCATTTCCCCAGCGGTCCCATCCGTTCCACTCTTCCCGAGCGAATATTTCGATTCTTTTCACATCACCGTATAATTGTTCCAGTCGGTTCCTTACTTCCCACGGCTTTGCGCTGTGTTCGCCCAGGCAGGTATGCACAACCTGTTTTACTGACGCGCTGGCACGAGGTAAGCCCGTTCCCCTGGTAGCAATCAGCACATCCTCTGTATTACTGCGGGTATGGTTGCCACCGTTCATGCGGGTTTCACGGTCCAGCATTTCAAGCAGATCGTTGAAGTCCACCAGCTCTCCAGCGCTCAATGCCTTATTGAAGCGATCAGCAGCGTTCTGGTTCAGCTTCACCCACGTAAAGCCTTTCATCGTTCTGACACGGAATCCCCATGATTCAGCCAGTTCTACAGCCTCGCGGTTATGGGTCCCGGTGTACCACATCGCCAGAACAGCGTTTTCAGCAGCCACTTTCCATATTGGAAGGCGTTTAAGTTCTTCCATGCTCATAGTGCTGTAATGATTACAGGCCGCACCGTTACTGATTCTATTTCCGTATTCCCACGGTGGATCACAGTAGATAAGGTCGTATGTCATGCTGCCCTCTGCTTTTTCAGTTCGCGGGTTTTACGTCGGTAAGTAGTCGCAATCTCTTCAAGCTCTTCTCGTGAGTAGTGCTTCGCCTCGTGTGGGCCTTCCAGCCATTCCACCAGCTCAAGACCAAACCATTCGATGAGCGTTGCTCTGTAGCGCTCGTGTACCGTTTTGTTTTTAGCGGTAAAGCGACCAGCGCCACCGTTGCAGGCCTTGCACTGGCGATAAGCGTTCTTCTCTTCAAAACGCAGTTCAGGACGTGATCCAACGCTGAGGAAGTGACCACAATCCCACTGACCGCCGAAAATCATCGGGGGGTGGTATGTGCCACAGGACGGGCAAGGATTACCCTCATCACGCTCGCGAATGAAAGCGTTAAACGCCGTCTGCGCTTTACTTAAGAAATAGCCACGGGGCTGGAGAGCCTTCTTGCGAATCTTCAGGCTAACCTTTCTCTCTGCTTCCGCTTTCCTGGCTTTCAGCGCACGGTTGTAGTCAATCGCACAGCGAGGGCCACACACTTTCTGCAGATTACGATCGGGGGTGAATGTCTTTCCGCACTGAGCGCATACCTTGGGCTTGTACACCTTTAGCTTTTGTCTGACTGGCTTCTTCACTGCTTCATCCCCCTGTGGAATACCCATTCGAATACTTCAGAGCCGTTTAGCAGCAGATCGTTAAAGTCACCCTGTGCAGGCCAGCGGACGGATACAGTCTCCAGATCATTCTTCGCATGCAGGTTGGCAGCAGCACATTCAAATGCAGCAGCATGACCGGCTGCGTTTGAGTCAGCATCAGCAAAAATAATCAGGTTCTTTACCCCGGCAGGAACGCGGAACTTCTTCATGAAAGCGGTATTCATCGTTGCCCAGGTATTGCACTTGGTGATTTGATGGCAGGCCAGTGCTGTTTCGATACCTTCAGCAATGCCCAGCGTGGAGGATGGAGGGAACATGCGAATAGCGACGGATTTGGCAAACTCCAGGTAACTATCCTCCTGCAGCTTCATCACCTTCTTGGCTGCGCCGCCTGTTTGCGCTTTCTTGTCCCCGTCAAGCAGGGTGCGGTGCAGGTAGCAAAGCTCGCCTTTATCGTCCGTCGCCAGCGCATAAATAGCCTGGAGGTTTTTACCGTCTACCGGCTGTTTGTCGCAGAATCTGACGCTTTCGGCTGGAAGGGTGTTAAGCCCTCTCCCCTTCAGGTAACTGTCTGCACTGCTCCCACGCAGAGGGATGAGCTTTGCAAATTTACGGCTTACCTTCTCACGCTGCTGCGCCAGCGATGTGCGTACCGGGTTTACACTGGTACGGTCTGAGGTGTATTCATTGCCGATCAGCCTGTCTATCTCTGAGGCAAGAACCTTAAATTCTTTTCCTGTTTTTGCTGTCAGCAGCGCCCAGCCATCGCCTGAACCACACACGCAGATGTATGACCCGGTACCGTTTTTATTGTCACAGCGGAATTTCCCCTTACGACCACACAGAGGACATTCCCCTTTAAGATGGTTTTTCCCGGTAATTCCAGGAAGGCCGTAGTGTTTGTATATCTCAGCCCAGCGACCAATTGCGGCTTGTTTGGTATTCATGCGGCTTCCCCTTGTTTCTCTTTACGCTTCGCGAAAGCGATCAGTTTTGATTTGATGAAATTCGTCACTTCAGGTGTGATTTGCTGCGGGGTGTGATGTAACCCTCTCGGCCATACACCGAATTTTTGGCGATAGGTATGCGCACACCATCCGTCACTGACAGGGCGTCCCTGTGCTGCGCGGGTGCGCTGATAGAAAAGAATCTGAGACCACCAGGATTGCTTCTGCTCTGCGGTGTATTTAACTTCCGCTTTGCTGACCTTTGTCAGTCCACGGGATTTGTCTGTTTCAACGTCTTCCCCGGCCAGCGGTTTAAAACCACATTTCGGACAGATATAAATTCCGGCAGGTTTCACGTAATGGCACTGGCTGCACTCTTTCGGCAGTTTCTCCGGCTCGTCGGTCTTGGTAACACGCTGCGGGGCTTCTTCCATGCCGTCAGACGACGAAGGGAGGTAGTCATATTCAATGTCATCGGGATAACCCAGCTTGTTGACTGTGCCGCTGTGGTCGAAGATGAGACAGTGATCTTTGCCAGGAGCCGCACGTAATCCACGCCCGAGCGTCTGAATCCAGCGAATTTCACTTTTGGTCGGTCGGGCAAAGATGATGCAACGAACATCACTGTCAAACCCGGCTACCAGTACGCCAACGTTGATGATGATTTTGGTAATACCCTGCTCGAAGCGACGGATCGTCAACTGACGTTCTTCATGTGGTGTGCTTGCCGTCATGACTTCAACGGTCACCCCGGCGCGGGAAAACTCCATCGTGACGTAGTTCGCATGGGCCACATCAACGCAGAAACAGATTGTTGGTCGATCCTGCCCGTTCTCCAGCCAGTTTTTCACGATGTCGCCAACCAGTTTGGCTTCACTCATAACCTTACTGAGCTGGCCTTCCTTGTAGTCGCTGCCATAACCAGCAACGTAAGACGTTTCCACCTCAGAGAGATCGGGATGTGACGGCGCGTAAAATTCGTATTTGCTCAGTGCGCCAATCGCGATCAGTTCCTTCATCGTTGTTGGCTTAATCAGGCGCTGATAGTAGTTGCCCAGGAACTTGGCGAAAGGCGTACCGGAAAGACCGACCACCTTCGTTTTTGTGTTGCGGGTCAGGTTGTCGATAACCTCCAGCAGCTTTTTGCGCTTCAGGTGGGCTTCGTCAACGATCAGCAGGTCGATGTTGTCCGGGAATTCACGGCGAATGAGTGTATCGGCGCTGGCTATCTGAATAAGCGCTGTCGGGTTATATGACGGATGATCACGCCAGACATAACTGATCTCTTCGCCAGGAAGACCATATTCCATGAATCGGGTGGCAGTCTGGTCAAGCAGTACCGTATACGGGGCCACAAACATTACGCGCATTTCGCGGCTGACAAAGCCATCAGTGATCAGCGCGGCAATAGCTGTTTTGCCGAAACCAACCGGGGCATAGAGCATGAACGAATTATTCTGCTTCCATGCGCCGCGCAGCATGTTGAGTGCAACGATCTGTTTCTCGCGAGGCTGGATGTTAAGCATTGGTTGATACCTCCCCGAATGCTGCTGCAACCAGATCAGCAATGACAAACTTCTCGCGCTGACGCTGAACGGACAACGTAACCGTTTTGGTACCGTCTTTACGCATGCGGCCTTTGAGAAAACCGCCGTGAATGTGACGAATAAAATATTCAGAGTTAGCCAAGCGCGGAATGCTGCGAACACGGCCAAGATTGCTGACTTCATAAGCTTTTGAATAAAGCTCAACTGGAACAGGGGCCCATTTTTCGTTAGCGTCTGAATAAATCATTTTATCTCCTTTTGGATGGCTAAACGTCTGGATTCCCAAGCGACGTTTTAACCCCATACAGTGATCTATCTGTTAGATCGATCTCTTCTGGTAAAGCTGTTCCAGCCCTTCGGGCTAAAACCCAACACCGCCCCCTTTCCCCCAACCCGGTTTCAAAAATTCATACCCTGGGTGGGAGCGAGGTATATCCCCTGACCGCTGGGGTATATCTCGTGCAAAACTCTCGCAATCTGCGGTTTGCCGTTCGTCGTGCTGCGTTCTGCTGCCGGAAAGACACCGGTTCTGCGTCGAACGCCTCCTGGTACGCCTGCGCATACGCCATCGCGATTTTTTCCCGCATACCTGCCGGGAGTGTTGCTAACTGCTGTTTAATCCACGGGGCGTCCTCACGAGAAAAAACCGTGGGCATAGTCACGTGAAAATATTCGTCCTGATACATAAGCCCTCCTGCGTCACGTTTGTGAGCCGGGCATAGACTGATTAGTCTGGAGGTCTGGAAACCTCATCAGGGGCACAGAAGACCCGGAATAACAGCGTCAGGTGTTCCTGCCATTTGGTCATAACCTGATAGCTGTTCTCTTCAATCTGAGCGCGTTCAGCGGCGTCGATGACTCCGTCTGCTGTAGCTTTACGGATATACTGAGAGTGTCTGCCGATCCACTCGATGGATTCCATTAGGCGCTGATTGATGTCGGCGTTATCAACATCATCAACATCTGCCAGCGGCACAAACAGACCGTTCGAGTTTCGGGCAACGGCATTTGCGATATGATTTGATCCACCAGCAGCCTGCAAGACCATCGCCCATCCCAATGGGAAGATTTGATCGCCAGTAGTGCGGAGTCGGTTATGCAGAGGATCGGTTGCAGGTGTTACGTCATCAGACTTGTATACACCCAGAATTTCCGCAGCTTCTTCATAGCCACCAGGTAAATCAGCGATAGTTCTTCTGATCGCAGCCACCAGCCATGTAGGCTGTTTTTCGACTTTTTTCCACTCTGGTTGATTACCCACGATTAACCCCTTGATTCTGTGGTTACTATTGCACACCAGCATTGGTAGACTTTTGGTAAAGATTGGCGTCGTACTTAAGCTTCCCATTTGTAAGGCGCTCAATAACAAATGCCTGTTTTTCAGGGATCACCTCACCCCAGCGGCAGACAGCCGGATGAGAAATCCCTAAAGTACTGGCGGTTTTTGATACCCCCCCGAAATACTCTATGACTTCATGTTTTCGCATGGTTACTCCTGTTATCTGATGAATTGAAGGTAACAAAAGGTACCATAAATAGCAAACAAAAGTTACTTCAATCATTGGTAACATTGGTTACATGAAAACAGAAATGAAAGATCGAATCCGCTCCCGCAGAGTTCAGCTCGACATCACACAATTAACCCTCGCCAAAAAACTTGGGGTCAGTCGTGTATCTGTAACAAAGTGGGAGAACGGCACAACCAAGCCTGATGGGGAAAATCTTCATCAACTTGCTTTGGCTCTCCAGGTAAGTCCGGAGTGGATTCTCTATGGTGAAGGAGAGGTAGCTAAAGACGATATTAAAGTGATGCCTTTTCTTAAACCACCAGTAACTATTCCTGTTATATCTGCCGTACAGGCGGGTGTGTGGACCGACACTTACGCCAGCTCAAGGCTTACTGATGTGATTTGCTGGACACAAACGACTGCCAACGTCTCCGATGAAGCTTTTGGGCTTGAAGTAAGAGGCGAATCAATGACAAACCCTCACGGGCTACCGTCAATTCCTGAAGGTTCAATTGTTATAGTTGAGCCGCATTATGGGCAACTTGATGATCTGTATGGAAAGATTGTTGTAGCGATGTTAGATGGCTCAACAGAGGCTACGGTCAAAAAGCTGGTTTGGGATAGTCCATATGCCTATCTCATGCCTCTTAACCCGATTTTCAAACCAATTCAGATCGATGGAAACTGTAGAATAGTTGGCCGAGTAGTACAGATTACACAAAACCTTTAATCCCCCTTCCTCCCCTCTATAGCCGAAGTTATCTTCGGCTATTTTTTTACCATTCAATGTAACTATAGGTACATATCACACTTGACTGACAAGGTAACAAAAGGTACCTTTAGTTACACAGGCAAGCGAACAGGCAGGACGCCCACGAAGTAGCCGCCCGGGGCATATGAAGACCGGGATGATTCGCTTAGACAGCCATAGACCGCTCTTTAACAATCAGCAAAGTCGGAACAGCACATGAAACCTGTTTAGACCCCTGCGCTTTATGCGACGTATCACCGGGTGCGATCCGGTCGGTGTGAGGGTTAGCCACGAATTTTCGTGCGTGAATGGGGAACACTGGCAGGGGAAGTGTGCAAGCGCAAAATGATTTATTCCAGCCCCTTCTGTATGAGGGGGTTGGGCTGAATCCACGAGCTATAAATAACGATTGCCCGGAGACCATCATGCGAAAGAATGAACCAATGATTGTGGCTGAAGACTACAGCACCAAAGAGATTTATGACTGGATGAAAAAGAAAATTACGGCTTCCAGAATGCTGGATGCAGCGCTCGCTGAACGTGAGTTACTCAAACAAGCGCTGGCCGATGTTAATCTACGAATAGATGAACTTACCAGTTCCTCGGCGCTGGAACTTCTAAGTAAAATTCAGGGTCCCACTCATCTTCAAGAACCTCATCAAAACAATCTTTAGCTCTGTGCGCACTGAACATCTGAATAACCTTCTGAGCTGGTTCAGGTAGTGATTCTAAAGCCAACTCTTCCTGGAGAAGAAAAAGAGAGTCCTGAAGGCTTAAAGACCTAATTTCGGAAAGTGGCCATTTATATTTTCTGAGCAACATATGGTGAAGTGCTGATTTCCCCTTTAGCGGATTGGTTAAATGCCCATATTTTTTACGATGTTCTTCGAGAATAACTTCAAGGCTGAATATAAGCACGGTTCTGTTTTGGACTTTGTAATACTCAGGCTTGATAACTCCTTGCATTGCTACGCCATGTAATTCAGCAATTTTTGTCTGAAGTAAATGGAAATAATCATCATTAATCACTGACATTTTATTAACCTTTTTGGCTGTGTGAGAGCAACCAAGATACCACCGAGCCTGAAGTGGTGAAAAGACAGGCGTCTCATTAGCTAAACATAGTACCCTTTGGGGTGTGGTGAATTGCAGTCCACCGAGACAAGCCGAAGATAAGCACCGGCCACCACACCACCAAAGTGAGCTAATCACTAATTTCTAATAGTTGCTGTGCCTTGGCGGTTATCTGGTCTTCAACCAACTCACAGGAGGAAGAAGATAATGTTCTGACAGATAGCCGCCCTTTTTATTCAATGTGTCCGCTTCCGGTGTCGGCTGGGACTCCCTACCCAGCGCGGGTTCAACTCCTGCCGGATACCTAATCAAATGGTGACTTATATGACCTTCCGTAACGTTAATTTTTACTACGGCGACCTGATGCGCGTCACTCGTGGTGTGCAGGCTGTTCGTAATCCAAAAACAATCGCTAATTTCTGGCGGCGTAGCTGGTTATGCAGGTTACTCACTCAGAAAGGCGATCCTCGTTTATAACTGGAGATAACTATGTCAGAAACAAAGAACACCACACCATTCAGCCAGCAACTGGCTTATATCAACAAAGGAACTCTTGATATTGAGTTGACCGAGGCGTTTGCTGAAGTGGTCAAGGCCGTACGTGAGACAGGTAAAAAAGGTTCGGTTACGCTAACGCTTAATTGCTCAATGCTGAATAACCGTGACGAAAATACAATGAAAGTTACGCCCAAGGTCACACGAACTTTACCTGAACTTGACCGCGCCGATACCATTATGTTCGCAACTGCTGATGGAGACCTGCTGCGTGACGACCCGTCACAAGTTCAGCTTGATTTGAAGGTTATCAACCCTGCGCCTCAAACAGCACCTATCAAGCTGGCCCAGTAATACCCACCAAACAAACCATTCCAATCTGATAAGGAAATATTCAATGTCTCAAATTGAAGGCTCTGCCGTGCTCGACATTCGCGATCTGGTCTCTGCAACTCTGAAGACCGAGACGGACATTCCGTCAGTTGTTGTACCCGATGGCTTTGAAGTCAAATCCCTCGAAAATCTGCAACTGGCTCCGTCGCGCATTCGTCAGAGCGCTAACCTGATTTCTCCGGGTTCTCTGATCGCTTACATCCAGCGATTCCGTGATGAACGTACTGTAGTTTTTGCGGATAAAACCAAAACGCGCATTGTCGCCGTGCTGGATTTCCACCAGAACGCAGACAATCCGAGCTGGGCTGCACATAAAGCTGTTTATGACTGTCCGTTCTCGGACGAATGGAAATCATGGACTGCCAACGATGGCAGCAAAATGGACCAGATCAACTTCGCTGAATTCCTGGAAAACAATATTCAGAATGTTGCGCCGGTTAGTGATTCATACCAGGGCCCGTCCGGTACTGAACTACTCGAAATGGTTCTGGCATTCCAGGAGACTCGCAAATCTGAGTTTAAGTCTGTTAAACGCCTTTCTGATGGTACCTGCCAGTTCCAGTTCAGCGATGAAAAATCAGGTTCTGGTAATACCAAAATGCCGGAAAAAATCAGCCTGGCAATTTCACCATTCCACAACGGCTCTCCTTACCAGGTCGATGCACGTATCCGCTACCGCCTGCGTGATGGTCAACTGGTCCTCTGGTATGAGCTGATCGAACCGAAGAAAGTTGTTGAGCACGCATTCCAGGAAATCGTCACCGATATGGAAAGCCAACTCGGCGAAGACCTGCCTATCTACGAAGGCTCTGTTTAATCCCACCGTGTGTTGTTTTATGCGCCTGCCCTGCGGGCGCATAGCAAAGCACTCTCCCACTACATGAAGGAGTAACCATGCCCAGTTTAGGCCAGCTCTATAATGATAAAGACGCCGGGTTAACTACCCGCAAAACCTACAATGTTCCGCTGGATAAAATTTACGCCGAAGAAGGCTACAACGTTCGTGAACTCAATCGGGCGCATGTTGAAGAATTCCGCGATGCGTTTATTGCCGGTGAATATATCCCGCCGCTGGCCGTAGAAGTTACCGAGCGTGGTGTGAAGGTTATCGACGGCCATCACCGCTATCATGGTGCGCTGGCTGCTATCGAAATGGGCCACGACATTGTGCGCCTTGAATGCAAAGATTTCGTAGGTAGTGAAGCCGACAAGATCGCCTTCATGGTAACCAGCTCGCAAGGATTAGCGCTTACTCCTCTTGAACGTGGCGCGGCATATCATCGCCTTCAGAATCAGGGCTGGAGTCCTTCAGAAATAGCGGCAAAAGTTAAACGTTCTGAGTCCGATATTCTGCAACACCTTCAACTTCACGAATGTACTCCATATATCAAAAAACTCGTTCGTGATGGTTCCATGAATTATGCCATCGCCATCGGTATCTCCCGCGAGCATGGTGTGTA
Organism: Citrobacter sp. B72; assembly: GCF_016894305.1. Taxonomy (NCBI): domain Bacteria; kingdom Pseudomonadati; phylum Pseudomonadota; class Gammaproteobacteria; order Enterobacterales; family Enterobacteriaceae; genus Citrobacter; species Citrobacter sp. B72. The sequence goes on along the minus strand of NZ_CP069801.1, from coordinate 1,315,571 downwards.
TGCCGATCGCGAAGCTTCACGTCTGATGAAGAAAGCTGAAGACGCAGGTAAGAAAAAAATAACCAAGAGCATCGCCAGTCCTCAGTTTAATGCCGGAAAAGCAAGAAAGTTTCTTGAGCTTATTTCTTCATGTGCTGAGGACTCTGGTGAAGTGCTGACCATTGAAGTGCCACCAGCAATGCAGGCTGAAATAATCTCAATTCTTCGCGAATTTCGTCACGAGGCTGATGGGGTGACCTCATGAAAAAAGTTTCTGAACTGGTGATGTGGACCCTGCTCTTTTCTTCTCTTACCGGAATTGGTTTAACCGCAGGATTTTATTGCTTCATCGCCACGGCACGACTGATAGCGAGGGTTATTTCATGAATATCGAATACCAGGATAAGGGCGCGGCGGCAAACATCATTATCACCAGCACAGTTTTTGAGTTTCGTCGTCATGTTCGCGTCGTTGATACGGTGCTGATGTGTACGCAGGGTGTTATTGCCGAGCGTTGCGGCTTCTTCCTGATGAAGACTGTGATCTCAGGTCGCTCTAAAGAAATGCTTCGAGCCAATAAGACGGCGAGGCGGGAGGCGGCGCGATGACGGTTTTTGAATACATCCAGGCTCATCCAAACACCACCAGCGGTGGCGTTGCCAGAGGGCTGAACAAGAAGACACCCGCTGTATCAGGCGCAATATCCCAGCTTTATACCACTGGTCGCGTTGTGAAATCAGGGATGTGCAACGGTGTCCCTACTTACCGCGTTAACGATCTCCCTTATGGGTGTGGTAACGCAATGCTAATCCAATTCAATCAACTACTGATGGAGTGTCGCCGTGAAGCAGTCTGATTTACCAAGATGCCCTACGTGCGGAAATATGCCCGAGTACTCGCTGAAACCCAATCATCTTGGCTGGGTTTGGGGTGGTATCAGATGCCCGTATGACCATTACAGCGTGAAGCTCAACGGACCTGCCAGTAGCCGCGAAAAAGCAGAAAATACACTGGCACCGAAGTGGATTGAGTTAGTCGAAAAAGTTACCCAGGAGGCCGCCCAATGACAGCACTCAACAAACAGGCGCTGATTGCCAAAATCAAAAAGCAGATTGAAAGCTATGACTCCGTGATTTTGAAGGAAAGTGAAGCCATAGCACTTGTTGCTGAACTGGAGGCTCGGGCGATCAATATGAGTATTCCAGACGGATGGGCGATGGTTCCTATTAATCCATCGATGGCTCAAGAATATGCGGGATATAAGACGCTGACTGATACAGGAAAAATGTCACGCCTGATGAAAACAAGATTGGCGAATATTTACCGCGCCATGATAAATGCCGCTGCTGGCATTGGCGTGAAGGGGGAGTGAGATGAAACACGTAGTTCTCCACTCTGGCAGTCATGCTTCAGCTTTGGTAGCGATAGAGGTTGCACGTAAATACGGCACTGAAAACATGATTCTCCTGACCCACAGTATCTCCGGCATCGTTGAAGATTCAGATATTAAGCGTTTCCGCGATGAGGTTGCTGGATTTCTCGGCATGGAGATTACTTATGCAAATCATGCCAAATGGGATACAGCAACGCCAGTTGAGGTCTGTGTTGATGCTGGGGCATGGAAAGTTGGTAACGGTTCAATTCTTTGCACCAACCGTTTAAAGACTGCACCTTTTGATGCCTGGCTTAAAGAAAATGATCCGGATGGACAGAATATTTATTACTACGGTTTTGAACCTTCTGAACCAAATCGTATACAGCGACGTGCGGGGATTATGGGGGCTCGTGGGTACAAAACGGAATATCCGATGATCTGGACTGACCTTACCATTCATTCTGTTGAAGACGTTGGAATAGCGCTTCCAGGAACGTATAGCCAGTTTAAACATGCCAACTGCGTAGGTTGTCTGAAAGCTGGATGGCAACACTGGTACGTTGTGTACTGCACTCGTCCTGATATCTGGGAGTCTGCGAAGGCTGGGGAACTTGAAATTGGTTATGCCATTCATAAAGACGCAAATGGTCCTGTGTATCTGGAAGATAAAGAGGAATTCTTTGCTGATATGAAAAGGGCTGGCGTTCCGCCAACTGAGCATATACCTCCAGGGAAGTTCTGGAGCATGGCAAAAAGAGCGGTGAAAAATCAGCAAATTGATTTGTTCACTGATGGTGAAAATAGCAAACCTTGTGAGTGTGCAGCATGACAACAAACAACCACCCGGCGCACGGTCCTGTATCACTCGAGCGCCTGCACCAGATATGTGAAATACTCAGCAAAGCAGCAGCACAAAGCGACGGAGGTAATCTCGGCTACGCAATGGCTGATGCTGTGAAGGTGATTGATGGGGCTATTGCGGCGTTTGGTGCTGAGCCTGTGGCGTGGCAGTGGGAATATCGCGATAAGCGCCATGTAACCAATGACCAGCGTCGCGCAAAAATTGTAGCTGAGGATGGTGAGGTTCTTGTGCAACCACTCTACACCGCACCGCCAGCACCGGTAGTGCCGGATGATGGCCGTGAACAGTTTGAGGCATGGATGCTCGAAAAATGGGGGCGCGAGCGGCATGAATATGATTTCGCAATGGGTAAATTCCTGCATGGCGAAAACTATGCTGACAGTTATACACGGCATATGTGGAAAGCATGGTCAGCAAGCCGAGCCGACATGCTTCAGGCTGGCAACTCTCCGGTAACTCGGGATGGTTACGTATTGGTGCCTATCGTTCCGACCGAGGACATGATTATTAACGGCTTCGAATCGGTTCCAAATCCGCACTTCAGCGATGAAAAAGAGTGGGAGGAATACGAAGCATTAAGTGGATGTCGGCAGGCGGCGCGCCGGGCTGAGTTATGCTGGGCAGCAATGATTAAAGCAGCACCAAAACAGGAGAATATTTAACGTGAACAATTTAATGATCGACCTTGAGTCCATGGGCAAAAAACCGAATGCCCCTATCGTCTCCATTGGTGCCGTGTTCTTCGATCCGCAAAGCGGTGAACTGGGTCAGGAGTTTTACACCGCCGTTAACCTTGAAAGCGCTATGGAGCAGGGAGCGATGCCGGATGGTGACACTATTCTGTGGTGGTTGGGACAAAGCTCAGAGGCACGATCAGCAATATGTGTTGATGATGCGATGCCGATATCGTCTGCCCTATCTGAACTAAGCCATTTCATTAACCAGTACTCTGATAACCCGAAATATTTAAAAGTTTGGGGTAATGGAGCTACGTTCGACAACGTTATTTTGCGTGGGGCATATGAACGTGCAGACCAGGTTTGCCCATGGAAATTTTGGAATGATCACGACGTAAGAACCATCGTTACGCTAGGCAGAAGTGTAGGATTCGACCCTAAGCGTGATATGCCATTTGATGGGGTTGCGCATAATGCACTTGCTGATGCAAAACACCAAGCGAAGTATGTCTCAGCTATCTGGAAGCGGCTTATCATCACCCCCGATAACAGCGAGGAATAAAATGATTGAACAACCTGATGATCTCCTCACTCCGGACGAGGTATGCCAGAAACTGGGGATTACGCAAAAAACATTATGTAAATGGAATACAGAACACCGGCACCGCTCTACACTGGCCCCTGTAAAATTTAGCGCTAAAGTCGTTCGCTATGAGCGCCGTAACGTGGAGGCTTTTATCCAGAAATGCCGGAGCCAGTATTAACCTGATGTTGATATGGGGCTATTGTTTTTAACAAATGCCCCTCGTTAACTTTTTTGTGAGTTAACAGCATTTCTGACACCACACATAAAATCACCAACACCAGCGCCTACGCTGTTCCCTTCCGCAACATAATCACCTTTGAAAGCCAATCTCCCATCCATATAGAAGAATTTTAACTCCCCGTATCCACTATCGCAGTCGGCATCTTTAATACTTACTTTGTAATACTCAACTTTTTTATTTTTTGTTTGATACATGAACAAAGCAGATGATTCACCTTTTACACTTCTAAATGTGCCTCTTTTTGCTGAAAAAATGCCATCATCAGCTGTAGTAACCTCAATCCAATTACTTGCGGTTTCAGCAAAAGCAACACTCGCAACAAAAAGAGCAGAAAAGCCCAGTAATACGATTTTCTTAGCCATAAACAATATTCCATTTATTTAGGATTTTTCTTGATTCTATCTGCGTTTTAAATAACGTTCAACGACACGTCCATAGTTTTTAATGGGCATCGAGAGTCATTCAACCCCGTCGCCTTAGCAGCGCAACCTGCGCGAGTATGCTCCGTTCGTGAGCCTCAAATGCCTCGCGCTTTAACGCAATCTCTTCCTGCAAAATCTCATCTGAAAAGTCGTAGTGTTCTGCCATCGGGTCATCTGACTTGCTGGAATGGTGAAGACACAGGAGGCTTACTTCCCTTCTATCTGATCGGGAGTAGCCTCTTTCCTTCATCAGGGCAATTACATTGCTCTTAAGGAATTTACGGCACATCGTATTAAATGCCCCTTCTTTCCCTTTTATTGTCCCGTCATGCTTCATACCCTTTACCGCCCCTTCCGGGCTGTATGTTTTCACCAGTTTATCAAGTGATCGTTTTGAAAATGCTTGCATAGGGTCGCGCGGCTGCAAGAACACATAATCTTTATTGCATTCAGGAACTGAATCGCGCCAGGCTTTCTGCTCGTCGATAATCCGCCTGATCTCTGGCGTTATCGGCAGGCGGAAAGCCTTTTGTGTTTTCATCGCCCCGCGCATACCGATCACGCCTTCTGGATAAACGATTTCATCTGCATCCTCGTTGACGTAATCCCAGCGCAAGTTATTAATGTTTATCGGGCGAACGCCAGTAATAATCATGAATCTAACGGCATTTTTCTGGTGTATAGAGGTGCAGGCAGCCACATTGAGCCAAAGGCGGGCGATTGATTCAATATCCGTAAATAGTCGCGTTGGGGTTGGTTTCTGCACGCGAGAAGAAACATAATCATCTGGCAAACTGGCGGCAATGTTACGCCCATTGCAAAGTGTAGGAGCACAAAATTTCCAGAACCGACGAAGCTCACCAAATAACTCTAACGCGTTATTATTGGAACGTGTTGCGATCCACTCATCCAGAACATCCACCAGCCGACTGTAAGTCACATCACTGAATACTTCACGCTCCCCGAACGTTGCTTTGATTCTGTCGATACGTACCCCATAGGTCGTGAAGCTATCAGGACTCAACTTCTGCCTGTCTACTTTTGCTTTAAGGTCTTCACGGTACATTTCCAAAGCTGCGTGGACAGATTCAGCACGTAACCCACCCTCTGCCATTTCTGATGCTTTCTCTCTGGCTATTTGAATTGCGAGTTCCGGCCATTCGCCAAGTTTTTTACCTTTCAGCCCCATCTTTTTAGGGAACTCAGCGTAAAATGTCACCTTACCTGCTTTACTAAAATCAATGCGGAGATAATTTTCTTTTTCGTATTTGGAACGGCGGGCGACGCCGGAGGCTGAGAGGATAATTTTGGCGGCAGCAACACAGATTTTCATGTGTGAGCTGGTATAGGGGGGTTTACAGGCATCCCACTTTTCAGACGCGGCTAAAACATCGTCATTATTGGGGCTATCCGGTTTATGTGTTACAGTGCGCGGCATTCTCAATCCTTATCTGCGAAGGCACAGAAAACAAGCTCACACATGCAGGTCTTTTCAGCGTGACAAAATGCAATGTGTTGCGGCTTTGTGTTACTGGACTGAGTTTATCAGGGTTAAACACACTGTATCAACATACAGTAAGTAAATAATAGAGAGTGATAGAGAAACTCTTTAACTTGCTGATTTTAAAATGATTTAACGGTAATTCATTGAAATGTCTTTACTAATTACTAAACGCTGTATCAATTGCGATATGTGCGAGCCCGAATGCCCGAATGAGGCGATTTCGATGGGTGATAGCATTTACGAGATTAACAGCGACAAGTGTACGGAATGCGTAGGCCATTACGACACGCCAACCTGCCAGAAAGTGTGCCCGATCCCCAATACTATTTTGAAAGATCCGGCGCATGTCGAAACAGAAGAGCAGCTGTGGGATAAGTTTGTGCTGATGCACCACGCCGATAAACTTTAGCCGCGTCGCCATCTGGCGATGAAACCCCTACCCTGCCCCTGCAACAAACGCATAACCCGTAGGCCGGATAAGACGCTACGCGTCGCCATCCGGCATCGTCCTGAATCTAACTTTCGATAATCACCGTGGCGCAGGCGTAGTGACGCTCATCGGCCAGCGTCACATGCATGTGCGCAACGCCGAGTTTTTCCGCCAGTTTTAACGCCTCTCCCCATAATCGCAAACGCGGCTTACCAAGTTCGTCGTTAAAGACTTCAAACTGATTAAATGCCAGCCCATTGCGAATACCCGTGCCAAAGGCTTTTGCTGCCGCCTCTTTGACTGCAAAACGCTTCGCCAGAAAACGCACCGGCTGCTGATGCGTTTCCCAGATTGCCCATTCGTTGTCGCTGAGCACACGTCTTGCCAGGCGGTCGCCGGAACGGGAGATCACCGCTTCGATGCGGGCAATCTCCACGATATCCGTACCTAATCCCAGAATCGCCATTAGCCACGCGCTTCCAGCACCAGGCGCTTCATTTCTACTACGGCCTCTTTCAGGCCGCTCATCACCGCACGTCCAATAATGGCATGGCCAATATTCAGCTCGTGCATTTCCGGGATACGCGCGATAGCTTTAACATTGTGATACGTCAGACCGTGACCCGCATTCACCTTCAGGCCAAGACTTGCAGCATAGGTTGCCGCTTTGGCGATACGCGCCAGTTCGCTGGCCTGTTCTGCGTCGGTTTTCGCATCGGCGTAACAGCCAGTGTGAATTTCAATAAACGGTGCGCCAACTTCCGAAGCGGCCTTAATCTGCTCTTCATCGGCATCGATAAACAGCGAAACCAGAATGCCTGCGTCCGCCAGGCGTTTGCAGGCATCGCGCATCTTGTCACGCTGACCGGCGACGTCCAGCCCACCTTCAGTGGTAACTTCCTGACGCTTTTCCGGCACCAGGCAGCAAAAATGCGGCTTAGTCTCAACGGCAATCGACAGCATCTCTTCGGTGACTGCCATTTCCAGATTCATGCGTGTATCCAGCGTCTGGCGCAAAATACGTACGTCACGGTCAGTGATATGACGACGGTCTTCACGCAGGTGTACGGTAATACCGTCCGCGCCCGCCTGTTCAACGATAAACGCTGCCTGAACCGGGTCCGGATATGCGGTACCGCGTGCATTACGTAAAGTGGCAATGTGGTCAATGTTGACGCCTAACAGTAATTCGGCCATGACAATCCTCGTTTTTTATTTTCGCTTCGGCATAAACTGCCGGAATAATTCGCGGCTCTTTAAGGGCTTACCACCAAGATACGGCTTTAACGCCATGCGGGTAAAGCGTTTCGCGGCGCGAAGCGTATCAGCATCCGGAAATTCCCGCGATTCGAGTGCTTTCAGATGGCGTCCGGTAAAGGTGGCGTTATCAATCACAACGCTTGCGATAAACCCTTTTTCTTCCCTGTAGCGATAGGTCATGGTGTCGTCTACCGGCTCGCCGCTGCCCGCACAGTGGGTAAAATCGACGCCATACCCCAGATGACCAAGTAAGGCCAGCTCAAAGCGACGCAACGCAGGTTCTGGCGAACCCGTGGCGCCAGCAAGCGCCTGAATACAGTTCAGGTAATCGAAAAAGAGTGCAGAAAAGCGGGTTTCGTACTCGAGTACGCGCGAGATAAGCTCGTTAATATACAAGCCGCTGTACAGCGTGATTCCGCTAAGGGGGAGTGCCAGAGAAACGGCTTCGGCGTTGCGCAAGGTTTTGACCTCACCACGTCCACCAAAGCGAAGCAACAACGGGGTAAAAGGCTGGAGTGCGCCTTTAAGATTGGAGCGTTTGGAACGTGCGCCTTTAGCCACCAGGCGCACGCGACCCGACTCTTCCGTGAAGACGTCCAGCACGAGACTGGTTTCGCTCCAGGGGCGACTGTGCAGGACAAAAGCGCGTTGCCATCCTTCCATATACTCGCCGCGTTTCAGAAGATGTGTTTAGACGTCGTCGCCGTAACCGAGGCTGCGCAGCGCGCGTTCGTCATCGGCCCAGCCGGATTTCACTTTCACCCACAGTTCCAGGTGAACGGGCGCTTCGAACATCTCCTGCATGTCTTTACGCGCTTCGATGCCGATGGTTTTAATCTTGGCCCCTTTGTTGCCAATAACCATCTTCTTCTGCCCTTCACGTTCGACGAGGATCAGGCCGTTAATGTCGTAGCCACCGCGTTCGTTAGAGATAAAACGCTCAATCTCCACGGTAACGGAGTACGGCAGTTCAGCACCCAGAAAACGCATCAGCTTTTCACGGATGATTTCAGAGGCCATAAAGCGCTGAGAACGGTCGGTGATGTAATCTTCCGGGAAGTGATGAATAGCTTCCGGCAAATGCTTACGCACGATGCCCGCAACGGTATCGACATTCAAGCCGGTTTCGGCAGAAATCGGTACGATATCAAGGAAGTTCATCTGGCTTGCCAGGAACTGCAGGTGCGGCAGCAGATCGGCTTTTTCCTGAACGTTGTCGACTTTGTTGACGGCCAGAATAACAGGGGCTTTGCCATCACGCAGCTTGTTGAGCACCATTTCGTCGTCCGGCGTCCAGCGGGTGCCTTCGACAACGAAAATAACCAGTTCAACATCACCGATCGAGCTGCTCGCCGCTTTGTTCATCAGACGGTTAATAGCCCGTTTTTCTTCCATATGCAGACCCGGGGTATCAACATAAATCGCCTGATACGCGCCTTCGGTATGGATGCCAACAATACGGTGACGTGTTGTCTGAGCCTTACGTGAGGTAATAGAAATCTTCTGCCCAAGCAGATTATTCAACAGGGTGGATTTGCCGACGTTCGGGCGACCGACGATAGCAATAAATCCGCAGTAAGTTTTCTCTTCGCTCATTCCAGCTCCAGTTTTTTCAACGCCTGTTCGGCGGCAGCCTGCTCAGCCTTACGACGGCTCGAACCTGTGCCAACCACCGGTTCACTCAGGCCGCTGACCTGGCAGTGGATAGTAAATTCTTGATCGTGTGCTTCACCACGGACCTGCACCACCAAATAAGACGGCAGAGGCAGGTGGCGACCCTGCAAATATTCCTGCAGGCGCGTTTTCGGATCTTTTTGTTTGTCGCCTGGGCTAATTTCATCCAGACGAGTTTGATACCAGTTCAGGATCAATTGCTCAACGGTTTGAATATCGCTGTCGAGGAAGACGCCGCCGATCAAAGCTTCAACGGTATCCGCCAGGATTGATTCACGACGGAAGCCGCCGCTTTTCAGCTCACCTGGCCCCAAACGTAAACATTCACCGAGGTCAAACTCACGGGCTAATTCAGCCAGCGTATTGCCGCGAACCAGCGTCGCGCGCATGCGGCTCATATCACCTTCATCCACACGCGGGAAACGGTGATACAGCGCATTAGCGATAACAAAGCTCAAAATAGAGTCGCCTAAAAATTCTAAACGCTCGTTATGTTTGCTGCTGGCGCTCCGGTGAGTTAATGCCTGCTGCAACAGCTCCTGATGATTAAAAGTGTAGCCCAGCTTCCGTTGAAGCCGATTAATTACGATGGGGTTCATGCGATACCAATAAATGAATGCGTCAACAATTCAGCACACGAAACAGACCTGATATACGCACTTCGCTGAGCCATCTGGCTTCGCCTGCATGCATTTATATACAAACCAACGCTGTTTCGTGTGCCGTGGCAACCTGTCGGTGCCAACCTAAAACTTCGGGGGAATATTCTATACACAACGACAAGGGATGTCGTTAGTCTGCGGGAATTTATCCGAGAAATAATTCACGCTGCCGCCGTAATGACGACAACGTGAACGATTATCGGTGATTAGTGAATGCCACCAATACGGCTTAAACGCACACCGGTCGGCCATTCACCTTCTTGCTTATCAAAACTCATCCAGATAGCGGTCGCTTTACCAACCAGATTCGCTTCCGGTACAAATCCCCAGTAACGGCTGTCCGCGCTGTTATCACGGTTATCACCCATCATGAAGTAGTGTCCCGGCGGAACGATCCAGGTTGCCAACGGCTGACCAGGTTGACGGTAATACATCCCCACCTGATCCTGCGCAATCGGCACGGTCAGAATGCGGTGCGTAACCTCACCCAGCGTTTCTTTACGCTCAGAGAGGCGAATACCGTTCTCTTTCGTTTCGTTCAGCGGAACTTCAAAGAAGCCGCTGGTCGCTTCACCGCCGTTACGACGAGCAAAGGTCTGTACAAAATCACTTGGCTGAACATCAGAGTACGTTACCGGCAGCGCGTTTTCACACGCCTGACCGGAACGGCATCCTGGCTGAATAGTCACCTCTTTCGCCACTGGATCGTACGTTACTTTGTCTCCCGGTAAACCGACAGCACGTTTAATGTAGTCCAGACGCGGATCTTCCGGGTATTTAAACACCACGATATCACCGCGTTTCGGATGACCGGTTTCGATCAACGTTTTCTGGTAAATCGGATCTTTAATCCCGTAGGCGAATTTCTCCACCAGGATAAAGTCACCGATAAGCAGCGTCGGCATCATCGAACCTGACGGGATCTGGAATGGTTCATAGATAAATGAACGCACCACCAGCACAATCGCCAGTACCGGGAAAACGGACGCCCCGGTTTCCAGCCAGCCTGGCTTAGGTGCCACTTTTTTCAGCGTAGCTTTATCCAGTGAATCACCTGCAGCAGCTTGCGCTGCTGCCTGACGCTCCCGGCGCTTTGGCGCGAAGATGAATTTATCTACGCACCATAAAATGCCCGTCACCAGTGTGGCAATCACCAGAATCAGGGCAAACATGTTCGCCATGCCAACTCCTTAAGATTATTTGCTGTCTTTACCGACATGCAGAATGGCGAGGAACGCTTCCTGCGGCAGTTCGACGTTACCGATCTGCTTCATGCGCTTTTTACCCTCTTTCTGTTTTTGCAGCAGCTTTTTCTTACGGCTGATATCGCCACCGTAGCATTTCGCCAGAACGTTTTTACGCAGCTGCTTAACCGTTGAACGCGCGATGATGTGCGTACCAATGGCCGCCTGGATCGCGATATCAAACTGCTGGCGAGGGATCAGATCTTTCATCTTCTCAACCAGTTCACGGCCACGGCTCTGGGAGTTGTCGCGGTGGGTAATCAGCGCCAGTGCATCGACACGTTCGTTGTTGATAAGGACATCAACACGCACCATATCAGACGCCTGGAAGCGTTTGAAGTTATAGTCCAGCGACGCATAGCCGCGAGAGGTCGACTTCAGACGGTCAAAGAAATCGAGTACGACTTCCGCCATCGGAATCTCATACGTCAGCGCCACCTGGTTACCGTGGTAAACCATGTTGGTCTGGACGCCACGCTTCTCGATACACAGGGTGATGACGTTGCCAAGGTAAGCCTGCGGCAGCAGCATGTGACACTCAGCGATCGGCTCACGCAGTTCGTAGATGTTGTTCAGCGGCGGTAGCTTGGACGGGCTATCGACGTAGATAGTCTCTTTTGCCGTGGTTTCGACTTCGTAGACTACGGTCGGCGCGGTGGTGATCAGATCCAGATCGTATTCACGCTCCAGACGTTCCTGAATGATCTCCATGTGCAGCAGACCAAGGAAGCCACAACGGAAGCCGAAGCCCAGCGCGGTAGAGCTTTCCGGTTCGTAGAACAGGGAGGCGTCGTTCAGGCTCAGTTTGCCAAGCGCGTCACGGAAGTTTTCATAGTCGTCAGAGCTCACCGGGAACAGACCAGCGTAAACCTGCGGCTTCACTTTTTTAAAGCCTGGCAGCGGTTTGTCTGCCGGGTTACGCGCCTGCGTCAGGGTATCGCCAACCGGTGCGCCGAGGATGTCTTTAATCGCACAAACCAACCAACCTACCTCGCCGCATTTCAGCTCGGTACGGTCAACCTGTTTTGGCGTGAAGATGCCCAGACGGTCGGCGTTATAGACCTGACCGGTGCTCATCACTTTAATTTTGTCGCCTTTACGCATGGTGCCGTTTTTAATACGCACCAGTGACACCACGCCAAGGTAGTTATCGAACCAGGAGTCGATGATCAGCGCCTGTAAAGGGCCTTCCGGATCGCCTTCCGGCGGCGGAATATCGCGTACCAGACGTTCAAGAACGTCAGTGACGCCAACGCCGGTTTTCGCCGAGCAGCGAACGGCATCCGTCGCATCGATACCAACGATATCTTCGATCTCTTCTGCCACGCGTTCAGGATCGGCGGCTGGCAGGTCAATTTTATTCAGTACCGGTACTACTTCCAGATCCATTTCCATGGCGGTATAGCAGTTAGCCAGGGTCTGCGCTTCTACGCCCTGTCCGGCATCAACCACCAGCAATGCGCCTTCACAGGCAGCAAGCGAGCGGGAAACTTCATACGAGAAGTCAACGTGGCCCGGGGTGTCGATAAAGTTAAGCTGATAGGTTTCACCATCAGATGCTTTGAAATCGAGCGTCACGCTCTGCGCTTTGATAGTAATACCGCGCTCACGCTCAAGATCCATCGAGTCGAGAACCTGCGCTTCCATTTCACGGTCAGACAGGCCACCGCAGATCTGGATAATACGGTCAGACAGCGTCGATTTACCGTGGTCGATGTGAGCTATGATTGAAAAGTTACGTATGTTCTTCATATAGTGTAATTATTGTGCCTTACGCCCGCCGGAGCAGGCTCTGAGAAGTCGCTGATCTGAGCTTAACGTCTGTTTAAGTGAAACGCCGCATTCTACACTACAACGCTGAGGCGAGGAAACGTTCATAGAGCAAGGATAGCGGGAACTGGAAACAACCTTGCAAAGTCGGTGAAACTTTTGCCGGATGGCGGCATAAACGCCTTATCCGGCCTACGCCTGCATCTGAGCACGCTGTAGGCCTGATAAGCGCAACGCCATCAGGCAAAGATATCACTGCTGGGTTTCGACGCGAATAAGATCGGGTGGGAGAGCAACGTTTAGAATGACCGGCTGCCAGGCTTCGCGTTCAGCAAGCTTACGAGAGTATCCACGAGCAATCAGGAATCCGCCCACGCCCCCCAGCACTGCGCCGCTTAATGCCGCAAGATCGGAACCAAACAGCACCTGGAACAGCGCTGCGAAAAGAAACAGCCCCGCCAACGGAGACATGTAGACCAGCATCGCCGATCCCAACAGGCTACCTTCGGCAATGCCCAGTTCAACTTTTTGACCTGGGGTCAAGGGTTCGTCGCAGGGCACCACGATGGTGTGTGTGGTCTGTGGTCCCAGTTTGTTCAGCACGCGGCTCCCGCATCCGGCCCGGGAAGCACAGCTGCTACATGATGCTTTAACATCGCAGCTGACCGTCGCCAGACCATTATGCCAGGAGACGACCGTCGCCCACTCTTTAATCATTGTGCTGCCCTGAACTTGATATTGTCCGCGATACGCTTCGCCGTTTGTGGTGGAAGCTCGCCCACAATCGTAATTTCCGCATTATCACGCACGCTGGTGCTGACTGTTCTACGGCCGGTACGCAGCAGTTGATCGGCGCTGTTCTGCGTCGCACGGTTTACGTTCACGGAGAAACTAAACAGGCCATCAGAATAAAGGCGTGATTCAATCGGCATGTTATCCATCGTCGGCAGCGGACGTCGACTGCTTGAGACCTCACTGAAACCTTGTGGCAACCACGACGGACTCCAGTTGAAGTTGGTTTTCTCACCCGCAGGAACCGACAGCAACGGTGGTAAATTCGCTTTTGCTAACGTCTGCATGCTGTCGCTAACACCGTTATTCACGGTAAAGGAGATTACACGGAACTGTTCCAGCGTTTCGCCATCACGATCGAGGAGATCGACACGCATCGGCAGTTTGGTCTCCGTGTCCATCCAAACGATATAGCTGTAACGGGTGCCGTCACGCGCCACAACGCGGATCACTTCACAGAGCCGATCGGCAATACGGGTGCGGCCTACTGAGATAAAATCATAGTAGGGAGCAAGGCGTTTGAAGTCGGTGTAAATCAGGGATGGCAGAGAGTCAACGATATAATCGCCATTCAGCGTGAACGGTTCGAGGCCAGGCTCAAAATAGCTAATTTCGTTGCCGCGTTGCACCACTTCCCGGCGCGGTCCATCCATTTGTAATAGTTGCGCGAGTGGACGGTTATCCTGGCGGGCATGACGATAACGTAGGGATTCAACACCCTGCTTATTGATGCTGACAAATGACAGCTCATAGGTTAGCGACTGGCTGGCCAGATTCATCTGCTGCAACAACGCCCCGGACGCAGGATTGGCCGAGGCGTTTACAGAGAAGAACAGGCTACCAGCCACAAGTGACATGGCAAACCAAAGTTGCTTCATTACTGCGATTGCGTTCCTAAAGTTTGAATTCCTGGCACCTGCACAGCGGCTTGCTGTGTTTGGGCCTGCTCAAACTGAAGCTGTTCAGAGTGCAGTCGACGTTGCAATTCGTAATCCTGCAACATGGCATTAATACGACGACGCTGCTCCTGTACCTGCTGTTGTTGACCGCCGCTGGCCGTCGCGTCAGAAGGTACACCCAAGCTAACCGGACTGGCTTTACCCATCATCGGTAATGTATTAAATACCGGTGTTTCGGGCTGCTGGGACGTTTCAGATTGCCCATTATAGTGCTGGACGCCAACGATAACTGCAAGTGATACGCACGCGGCCACACCCATTTGGGTAAGCTGCGCGGCCCACGGACGCATTTTCTTCCAGAATGGCATTTTCTGCCACTGGTGCGGTGCTGGCTGGGCCTCAGGAATCAATGGCGCCGTCTGACGTACTGGCTCATCCTGGATGGCGGCCATTACGCGGGCGGAAATATCGAAATGGAGAACGTCGGCGGTATCACCTCGCATGGAATCGCGAATCAGGTGATAACTCTCCCAGGTTTTTTGCATTTCCGGGTCGTGAGTTAGCTCTTTGAGTAACTCAGTATCCAGCGTTTCGCCATCCATTAAAGCGGAAAGTTTCTCTTTCTGCATGCCTAATACCTTTTCCAGTATCCCGCTATCGTCAACGCCTGATAAGCGGTTGAACTTTATTATCAATAGCTTCCCTCGCTCGGAAGATACGTGAACGCACCGTACCTACCGGACAATCCATGATAGCGGCTATCTCTTCATAGCTCAGGCCATCCAGCTCCCGCAAGGTTATTGCCATGCGTAAATCTTCCGGGAGGGACTCAATAGTTCGGAAAACTATCTGTCTCAGTTCTTCTGACAACATTAAGTTCTCAGGGTTCGAAATTTCTTTCAGTGCTCCGCCACTTTCGTAATTTTCTGCTTCAATCGCATCAATATCACTGGAAGGTGGACGACGCCCCTGAGCGACCAGGTAATTCTTCGCTGTATTGACTGCAATACGATACAGCCAGGTATAAAAAGCACTATCTCCCCGGAACGAGTCCAGCGCACGATAGGCTTTGATAAATGCTTCTTGTACTACATCGGGTACATCACCCGACGGTACATAGCGAGAAACCAGACTCGCCACCTTATGCTGATAGCGCACTACCAGTAGGTTAAAGGCTTTCTGATCTCCCTTCTGGACCCGTTCTACCAGGACCTGGTCCGTTAACTGCTCGCTCATCCGAGGTAAAGTCTCCCCAAACCAAATTTCCACGCGCTTTCGAAACGCCACTCCATCAGCTTCACTATGAGCAAGCAAATGCTTAGAGTGCTCAAGTTTCGTAAAGTTCCGTTACGCATTGTTTTTTGTTTGTCATGTTGTAGACAGGTCTTATCTCTCATTATAAGTCTACATAACCCGATCAACGCACTATCTGTACAGAAATGCCCATTTCACCGCTTGCAGAGTAACCCAACGGGCACTTTATTTCATCACATAATCTGATGCTAACGGCCTGCTTCACAAAATATTTTTGCCTATTTCGCCCTCATCATGCTTTTCTTTCATGTTTAGTCATTGCAACACATTTAAAAATAAAACGTGCAGTATCGCGCAATGTGGTGCTATGGTGACCAAACACTGTTTAGTAAATTAAACAAACATCATGAATACGACTCCTGAATTATCCTGTGACGTGCTGATCATTGGCAGCGGAGCTGCCGGACTCTCACTGGCGCTGCGCCTGGCTGAAAAACATCAGGTTATTGTCCTGAGCAAAGGGCCGGTCAGCGAAGGCTCGACATTTTATGCCCAGGGGGGTATTGCCGCGGTTTTCGATGAAACCGACAGTATCGACTCCCACGTTGAAGATACGCTGATTGCCGGGGCCGGGCTGTGCGATCGCCATGCGGTTGAATTTGTCGCCAGCAATGCTCGCACCTGCGTTCAATGGCTTATCGATCAGGGCGTCTTATTCGATACACAGGTTCAGCCTAACGGCGAAGAGAGCTATCACCTGACCCGTGAAGGCGGTCACAGCCATCGACGCATCCTGCACGCTGCGGATGCTACCGGCAAAGAAGTCGAAACCACCCTCGTCAGCCAGGCACAAAATCACCCCAATATCCGGGTTCTTGAGCGTAGCAACGCCGTCGACCTGATTGTCTCCGATAAAATCGGTCTGCCGGGAACGCGTCGGGTTGTCGGCGCATGGATCTGGAATCGTAATAAAGAAGCCGTCGAAACCTGCCATGCGAAGTCGGTAGTGTTGGCCACCGGCGGCGCGTCAAAGGTGTATCAATACACCACCAATCCGGATATTTCCTCGGGTGACGGGATTGCAATGGCCTGGCGCGCAGGATGCCGCGTCGCCAACCTGGAGTTTAACCAGTTTCACCCGACAGCGCTGTATCATCCGCAGGCGCGCAATTTTCTGCTGACCGAAGCGCTGCGCGGCGAAGGAGCGCACCTGAAGCGCCCGGACGGTTCACGCTTTATGCCCGATTTTGACGAACGTGGCGAATTGGCTCCCCGCGATATTGTCGCCCGCGCCATTGATCATGAAATGAAGCGCCTTGGTGCAGATTGCATGTTCCTCGATATCAGCCATAAGCCGGAAGAATTTGTTCGTCAGCATTTCCCGATGATTTATGAAAAGTTGCTGGGATTGGGCATTGATTTAACCAAAGAGCCGGTTCCCATCGTGCCTGCCGCGCACTATACCTGCGGCGGTGTGATGGTGGATGACTTTGGCCGTACCGATGTCGACGGGCTGTATGCGATCGGCGAAGTGAGTTACACCGGCCTGCATGGCGCCAACCGGATGGCATCGAACTCATTGCTGGAGTGTCTGGTTTATGGCTGGTCCGCGGCTGAAGATATCGACAGGCGCATGCCTTATGCTCGCGGCGTTAGCACGCTCCCGGGCTGGGATGAAAGCCGGGTAGAAAATCCGGATGAGTTGGTTGTTATCCAGCATAACTGGCATGAGCTGCGGCTGTTTATGTGGGATTACGTCGGTATTGTGCGTACGACCAAGCGCCTGGAGCGCGCTCTGCGCCGTATCACCATGCTGCAACAGGAAATCGACGAGTATTACGCCCATTTCCGCGTGTCGAACAATTTGCTGGAACTGCGCAATCTGGTGCAGGTTGCCGAGCTGATTGTCCGCTGCGCAATGATGCGCAAAGAGAGTCGGGGCCTGCACTACACGCTGGATTACCCAGAGCAGCTTCCAGAAGCCGGCCCGTCCATTCTCTCGCCGCTAAGTCATCACATAAACAGGTAAAACGCCTGGGTCAGTGCCGTGTAACCTTCAGAGTAACGTTGGTCTGGCCCACGAATCACCAGCCTGTCGCTAAAGCACTCCCCGGCCTGCGGGGAGAATGCCAGCAATACCCGATGCGGTAGTCGGGCTTCCGTTTCTGCTACATCCGTACGTAATCGCAGATGCCAGCCCATACTTAATGCCTGCTGGGTAAACGCGTTCCCAATCTGTTCCGGCAGCACTACACAAAAAAAACCTTCTTCCGTAATGCTGTCCGCCGCCAGCGTAAGCAACGCCTGGTGATCGAGCGTGGTGGTATAGCGCGCCTGCTCGCGCTGCGGTGTAGCACATTCCACGCCCTGTTCATAATAGGGGGGGTTGCTGATTATCAAATCAAAACGCACGGTCTGACGCGGTATCCACTGCTGCGCATCTTCTGTATGAACACTCACGCGATGCATCCACGGAGATTGCGCGATGTTCTCCTGCGCCTGCTGCGCGGCATCGACATCAAGCTCCACGGCGTCAATGATGACGTTTTCATCAGTGCGCTGGGCCAACATCAGCGCCAACAGGCCACTCCCGGTACCAATATCCAGGATCCGCTTTACGCCCGCAACGGGGGCCCAGGCCCCCAATAAAATGCCGTCTGTTCCGACTTTCATTGCACAGCGATCGTGTGCCACAAAAAACTGCTTAAAAGTAAATCCATTACGTCTCAGTACGGATGTAGACTGGGGCATGAAGAACAACCTTCCTGGAAAAAAAACGATAACATAGGATAAAAACAATACCTGAGAAGGTATATCCATACAAACAGATGAAGATTGCAGCCGTAACGTCTATAATCAGCGCCCCACTCAGAGGTAGAACATGACTGTAACGACTTTTTCCGAACTTGAACTCGATGAAAGCCTTCTGGATGCCCTCCAGGAAAAAGGTTTCACTCGCCCGACCGCCATTCAGGCTGCCGCCATTCCGCCTGCGCTCGATGGCCGTGATGTACTCGGTTCTGCGCCGACAGGCACCGGTAAAACGGCGGCATATTTGCTGCCAGCGTTGCAGCACCTGCTCGACTTCCCGCGCAAGAAATCTGGTCCGCCGCGCATTTTAATCCTGACGCCAACGCGCGAACTGGCGATGCAGGTTGCCGAACACGCTCGTGAGCTGGCGAAGAATACACATCTGGATATCGCTACGATTACCGGCGGCGTGGCTTACATGAACCACATGGAAGTCTTTAGCGAAAACCAGGACATCGTGGTCGCCACCACGGGTCGTCTGCTGCAATACATTAAAGAAGAAAACTTCGACTGCCATGCGGTTGAAACGCTAATTCTCGATGAAGCAGACCGTATGCTGGACATGGGCTTTGCCCAGGACATCGAGCATATCGCCGGTGAAACACGCTGGCGTAAACAAACCATGCTGTTTTCCGCCACGCTGGAAGGCGATGCGATTAAAGATTTTGCCGAGCGTCTGTTGGAAGACCCGGTCGAAGTCTCAGCGGATCCGTCCACCCGTGAACGCAAGAAGATCCATCAGTTTTACTACCGTGCCGATGATATCGAGCACAAAACTGCCATGCTGATCCACCTGTTAAAACAGCCGGAAGCGACTCGCTCGATTGTCTTCGTACGCAAACGTGAGCGTGTGCACGAGCTGGCAGGCTGGCTGCGCCAGGCGGGCATTAATAACTGCTATCTCGAAGGCGAGATGGTGCAGAACAAACGTAACGAAGCGATCAAACGCCTGACCGATGGTCGTGTGAACGTGCTGGTAGCAACCGACGTCGCCGCTCGCGGGATCGATATTCCTGACGTCAGCCACGTGTTTAACTTCGACATGCCGCGCAGTGGCGATGCCTATCTGCACCGTATTGGCCGTACCGGTCGTGCTGGCCGTAAAGGCACTGCGATCTCTTTGGTTGAAGCGCACGACCACCTGCTGCTCGGCAAAGCGAGCCGCTATATTGACGAACCGCTGAAAGCTCGCGTCATTGACGAACTGCGTCCAACCACGCGCGCGCCAAGTGAGAAATCTAACGGTAAGCCATCCAAGAAAGTGCTGGCGAAGCGCGCTGAGAAAAAGGCGAAAGAGAAAGAGAAGCCGCGGGTGAAAAAACGTCACCGCGACGCCAAAAATATCGGCAAACGTCGTAAGCCGAGCGGAGCTGCTACCCAGCAGTCCGACAAAGAGTAAACCGAATGCCGGGCCATTTAGCCCGGCATTTTTTCACGTGATGCAAAACTCTCTTCAATGCACTCAAGAAACACCCGCATCGCCGGACTAACGACTTTTCCGGCATGATAACCACACAATGCCGTAATTAACTCAGGTTGTTCACTGAACGGTAATTCAATCAACTCCCCTGAACGTAACTCCTTCTCGACGGCAAAACGCGGTAAAAAGCTGATCCCAAGATTTGCCGATACACACTGCTTAATGCTTTCAATGCTCCATAACTCAATGGTATTTTCCAGCGTAATCTGTCGTTTACGCAATAGCCCCTCGAAGCGTTGTCTGAAAATACATTGCGGCTCATTAATGATAAAACTGCAGGGAATGTGCTGGTTATGCTGAGTAAAATCAACGTGCTGAAGCAGTGGCGAAGCAACTAATGCCAGTGACTGATCGCCAAGCGGCATCAACTCCAGGGCATCGTCATTACCCACCCGATAAAAGACCCCCAGATCGACCTCGTCACTGAGCAACGCATCGCGAATGACATAACAGTTGAGCGACTGTAAAGACAGCCGCACATGGGGCGCACGTTGTTTAAATCGCTGTAAAACCTGCGGCATTTTATACGCCAGCAGCGTTTCGCCTGTTGCGACACGTAGATCGCCGCTCGGCTGCGCACCCTGATGTGCCGACTGTCGAATCGATGCCATCACGCGCGTCAGGTCATGGATATGCGGCATCAGCCGTTTTCCCTCACTGGTGAGACACATCCGGCGACCAATTTTTTCAAACAACTGCACCGAAAGCTCTTGCTCAAGCTGTTGAATATGAAAGGTAACCGTTGATTGCGTACAGCACAGTTTTTGTGATGCCCGCAGAAATGAGCCCTCTTCCACCACCGTTTTTAGCGTAATAAACCGACGTAAATCCATCCGCATCAACCCATCGAAAATATCGAATCCAGAATGCAAAAACATTCATTTTTTTAAATGTTTTATCTCGGGTACTGTCTATCAAAACAGAGGAGATAACAAGTGACCCCCACCCTTTTAAGTGCATTCTGGACCTATACATTGATTACCGCGCTAACTCCCGGACCAAACAACATCCTTGCGCTCAGTGCCGCGACGTCACACGGTTTTCGTCAGAGTACACGCGTACTGGCCGGAATGAGTCTGGGCTTTTTAATCGTCATGCTGATGTGCGCCGGGATTTCATTTTCACTGGCAGTCATGGATCCAGCCATCATCCATTGGCTTAGTTGGGCTGGGGCCGCTTATATCCTGTGGCTGGCGCTGAAGATCGCCACCAGCCCGACCTCGAACGCTCGATTGCAGTCAGAGCCGATTAGCTTCTGGGCAAGTTTTGGCTTGCAGTTTGTTAACGTGAAAATCATTTTATACGGCATTACCGCGTTATCCACGTTTGTATTACCGTACACTCAGGACGCCCACTGGCTGATTGGGGTAAGTATTCTGTTAGCGCTGATAGGCACCTTCGGGAATGCCTGCTGGGCGCTGGCGGGCCATCTTTTTCAGCGCGTTTTTCGCCATTACGGTCGACAGTTGAATATCATTCTGGCGCTGCTTTTGGTGTATTGCGCGGTGAGGATCTTTTACTAACAGATGCAAAAAAGCGGAAGACGCACTGGCATCTTCCGCTTTTTGATTCTCTGCTAAACGGGGTTATTCCCCGTGAGCCTTACAGGCTCTCAGTAAAGGTACGAGCAATAACGTCGCGCTGCTGTTCTGGGGTCAGAGAGTTGAAACGCACTGCATAACCCGAAACACGGATGGTCAGCTGCGGATATTTTTCCGGATGCTTAACTGCATCTTCCAGCGTTTCGCGACGCAGAACGTTCACGTTCAGGTGCTGACCACCTTCCACGCGGACTTCCGGCTGTACGTCTACCGGTACTTCACGGTATTCGATTTCGCCCAGTTTGCTGACTGCAACGACTTCATCAGCATTGAAACCTGCTTTCGCAACGATGCAGCGAGCTTCGCCTTTTTCGCTGTCCAGCAGCCAGAAAGAGTTCAGCAGGTCGTCGTTTGCAGCTTTAGTAATCTGGATACCTGTAATCATTTGATGCCTCCCCGGCAAAATTATTTGATCTCGGTTGGCCGTCATCCGGCCAATTGGTAAAACCATTGTTGCTTGAGTGTATATATACCCCTCACACACCCTTGAATCCTTGATTTAAATCAATAAAAACCATACATGAAAAGTGGTGATAGGTGGATTTTATTGTTTTACATCAACTTACGCCATGTGCGCAGCTAAACTTTTTACATAAATTTTCAACTATCTTTAAGTGGTAGACCATTGAGTAACGTACAGAATTTTGCGACGTCGAAAGAAGCAGTTAAGCTAGGGGGATTGAAAATTCGCAGGAGAGCGAGATGGCCACCGAATTAACCTGGCACGATGTGCTGGCTGAAGAGAAACAGCAGCCTTATTTTGTTAACACACTGCATACTGTTGCCGGCGAGCGTCAGTCAGGTATGACAATTTATCCGCCGCAAAAAGATGTGTTTAACGCTTTTCGCTTTACCGAGCTTGGTGACGTGAAAGTCGTTATCCTGGGTCAGGATCCTTACCACGGTCCAGGCCAGGCACACGGTCTCGCGTTCTCTGTTCGCCCCGGCATTGCCACTCCCCCCTCGTTGCTGAACATGTACAAAGAGCTGGAGGCAACGATTCCAGGTTTCACGCGCCCAACGCACGGATATCTGGAAAGCTGGGCACGCCAGGGGGTACTGTTACTCAACACCGTACTCACCGTCCGCGCCGGTCAGGCGCATTCTCACGCCAGCCTTGGATGGGAAACATTTACCGATAAAGTCATCAGCCTGATTAACCAACATCGGGAAGGCGTGGTTTTCCTGCTCTGGGGTTCTCACGCACAGAAGAAAGGCGCGATTATTGATACGCAGCGTCACCATGTGTTGAAAGCGCCCCACCCATCACCGCTCTCTGCGCATCGCGGTTTCTTTGGCTGCAATCACTTTGTACTGGCGAATGAATGGCTGGAACAACGAGGTGAAAAGCCAATTGACTGGATGCCGGTATTACCCGCAGAAAGCGAGTAAAAAAATGCCAGCGATTCGCTGGCATTTTTATTATCAGGCTTTGTTCTGACGCCACCACTCCGCGAGCAGCACGCCTGTTGCCACAGAAACGTTGAGCGTTTCTACCTTGCCAGTGCCGTCAATCGCTATGCACAAATCGTCGGCTGAGCATGCTGCTTCTGGCAGAGCTTCACGCTCACGCCCTAATACCAGCACCATTTTTTCCGGCAGTGTGGTAGTAAACAGCGGTTTGCCTTTCGCACTTGAGGTCATCACAACCGTGTAACCCGCCTGGCGGAAGTCGTCCAGCACATCAACAATGCTGTCGCCGGTAATCGGCTGAACGTGCTCTGCACCACCTTCAGCTGTACGGATGGCCGCACCTGATTCCAGCAGCGCCGCGTCCTGTACCACCACGCCTTTCACACCAAAGTGGGCGCAGCTACGCATCATTCCGCCCAGGTTGTGCGGGTTAGCGATATCTTCCAGTGCCAGCACGCAATCCTGCGCCCCTGCCTGACCGACCCATTGCTTAACGGTAGTACCGTTACGTTTTTTGATCAGGAAACAGACGCCTCCATGGTGTTCAGTGCCAGAGGCTTTCGCCAGCTCGGCTTCGTCAACCACGTGATAGGCTTTGCGGTTTGCAGCCATCCAGCGTAATGCTTCTTTAAAGCGCGGGGTTACGCTCTGAACAAACCAGGCGCGGACGATGGCGTCCGGACGACTCTGGAACAGAGCCTGACAGGCATTCTCACCGTAAACGCGGGTTTCTTCCGCACGTTGACGGCGTAATACTTCAGGATCGATAAAGCTCTTACCGCTAATACCGCCGTGATCGGCTTTATCCGCCGCGTCATCATTCGGTGCGCGGGACACGGTACGCCACGGTGAATCTTCACGTCTGCGGTCACGTTCTACATCGCGGTCACGACCACGTTCACGACCGCGTTCGCTGTTCGGACCCTTTCGGTCATCACGGGCAGGGCGACGACCGCCTTCGGCTCGGGAAGTACCGGGGCGACCACCGCCTTTGCCAGTACGTGGATTTTGGGTGCGTTTATCCGAGTCATCGTCACTGCGGACGTACATCACTTTGACCTTGCCGTTTTTGTTCTTCAGTTCGTCGCTCATGTTTTTCTCCACCTGCTCTGCGCGAAGCGCGCAGATTACCCGATGTGCACGTCGTTAGCCATTATTTCATTTAAAAGCTAAGGACTATTGTACTCATTGAATAAAACGCATTGTTGTTTAGAACAGACTCCCCGATAATATGTAACATAATAGAAACATACTGGCGTTCCTGCCGTGAAGTCCACTCCACTCATCCAGAGGTTAGTTATGAATACCGTTTGTACCAGCTGCCAGGCTATCAACCGCATCCCCGACGATCGCGTCCAGGAAGCGGCTAAATGCGGACGCTGTGGTCACGACCTGTTTGATGGGGAGGTGATCAATGCGACCGGTGAGACACTGGATAAACTGTTAAAAGACGATCTCCCGGTGGTCGTTGACTTTTGGGCCCCCTGGTGTGGTCCATGTCGTAACTTCGCCCCGATTTTTGAAGATGTCGCGGAAGAGCGTAGCGGTAAAGTGCGTTTTGTTAAAGTGAATACGGAAGCCGAACGTGAACTCAGCGCCCGTTTCGGTATCCGCAGCATTCCGACCATTATGATTTTCAAAAAAGGGGAAATCGTCGACATGCTTAACGGCGCTGTACCAAAAGCCCCGTTTGATAGCTGGCTTAACGAATCATTATAATCTCTACGGGGCGCATCTTGTGCCCCGTTTTCACCTCTGCGACAATAGCGTTTTTCAACGTGTTTCCCCATGACCGATAACGCTGTTCTTCAGTTACGCGCTGAGCGCCTCGCGCGCGCCACGCGTCCTTTCCTTGCCCGAGGTAATCGCGTCCGCCGCTGTCAGCGCTGCCTGCTGCCGCAGAAACTCTGCTTGTGCGCAACGCTGGCACCCTCTGAGGCAAAAAGTCGCTTTTGTCTGGTGATGTTTGATACCGAGCCGATGAAGCCCAGCAACACGGGGCGTTTGATTGCTGATATTCTGCCCGATACCACGGCTTTTCAGTGGTCACGCACCGAGCCGCCGCAGGCGCTGTTGGAACTGGTGAAAAATCCAGATTACCAGCCGATGGTTGTATTCCCGGCCTCCTATGCGGGTGAAGAGCGTGAAGTGATTTTCACGCCACCAGCCGGTAAGCCACCATTGTTTATCATGCTCGACGGTACCTGGCCTGAGGCGCGTAAAATGTTCCGCAAAAGCCCGTACCTCGATAACCTACCGGTGATCTCCGTTGATTTATCACGCCTTTCAGCTTACCACCTGCGTGGCGTTCACGCTGAAGGGCAATATTGCACTGCCGAAGTGGCCATCGCCTTGTTGGATCTGGCGGGAGATACGCAAGCCGCAGAAGGGTTAAGCGATCATTTCACTCGCTTTAAAACCCGCTACCTGGCAGGAAAAACTCAACATCAGGGAAGCGTCACAGCAGATTCATCAGAAAACGTTTAAAATCATTCGGTCACTGGTGTCATTAAGGAAGCCGATATGAGTCAGCGTGGTCTGGAAGCACTACTGCGACCGAAATCCATTGCGGTGATAGGGGCGTCAATGAAGCCTAATCGCGCGGGTTACCTGATGATGCGTAACCTGCTTGCCGGCGGTTTCAATGGGCCTGTTTTACCGGTGACGCCCGCATGGAAAGCGGTCCTGGGCGTACTGGCATGGCCCAATATCAACAGCCTGCCCTTTAGCCCGGATCTCGCCGTGTTGTGCACCAATGCCAGCCGTAACCTGGCGTTACTCGAAGCGCTCGGCGAGAAAGGCTGTAAAACCTGCATTATTCTCTCAGCTCCCGCGGCGCAGCACGCAGAGCTGCTGGCCTGCGCATCACGCTACAACATACGTTTGCTGGGCCCCAACAGCCTGGGACTTCTCGCGCCCTGGCAAGGGCTTAACGCCAGCTTTTCCCCCGTCCCGATTAAGCGCGGCAAGCTGGCTTTTATCTCTCAATCCGCTGCCGTATCCAATACCATACTCGACTGGGCACAGCAGAGAGAAATGGGCTTTTCTTACTTTATCGCGCTGGGTGATAGCCTGGATATCGACGTTGATGAGCTGCTGGATTACCTGGCGCGCGACAGCAAAACCAGCGCGATATTGCTGTATCTCGAACATTTAAGTGATGCCCGACGCTTTGTTTCCGCCGCCCGCAGCGCCTCGCGCAATAAACCTATTCTGGTGATTAAGAGCGGTCGTAGTCCAGCGGCGCAGCGTTTACTGCATACCAGCGCCGGGATGGACCCTGCGTGGGATGCCGCTATTCAGCGCGCCGGTTTACTACGCGTACAAGACACACACGAGCTGTTCTCGGCGGTCGAAACCCTGAGTCACATGCGTCCACTACGTGGCGACAGGCTGATGATCATCAGCAATGGGGCCGCGCCTGCCGCACTGGCATTAGATGAACTGTGGTCAAAAAATGGCAAGTTGGCGACGTTGAGTGAAGACACCTGCCAGAAATTACGTGATGCGTTGCCTGAACATGTTGATATCGCCAACCCGCTGGATCTGCGTGATGATGCCAGCAGCGAACACTACGTTAAGACACTGGATATTTTGCTCGCCAGCCAGGATTTCGACGCGCTGATGGTGATTCATTCACCCAGCGCAGCCGCTCCCGGAACCGAAAGCGCACTGGCATTGATTGAAGCGGTAAAGCATCACCCCCGAGGAAAATTCGTCTCGTTGCTGACCAACTGGTGCGGAGAGTTTTCCTCTCAGGAAGCCCGCAGATTGTTTAGCGAAGCCGGACTGCCCACCTACCGCACGCCGGAAGGTACCATCACCGCATTTATGCATATGGTGGAGTATCGGCGAAACCAGAAGCAGCTACGAGAAACGCCTGCGCTGCCTGACAGCCTGACCTCCAACACCGCCGAAGCGCATAATCTGTTACAGCGGGCGATTGCTGAAGGAGCGACATCGCTTGATACCCATGAAGTGCAGCCGATTTTACAGGCTTATGGCTTACACACGCTGCCAACGTGGATCGCCAGCGACAGCGCGGAGGCCGTACACATCGCGGAGCAAATCGGCTACCCGGTGGCGCTCAAGCTGCGTTCTCCTGATATTCCGCATAAATCAGAAGTTCAGGGGGTGATGCTCTACCTGCGTACAGCCACTGAAGTGCAGCAGGCCGCCAATGCAATTTTCGATCGGGTAAAAATGGCCTGGCCGCAGGCACGCATTCACGGCTTATTAGTGCAAAGTATGGCGAATCGCGCCGGCGCTCAGGAGCTTCGTGTCGTCGTTGAACACGACCCGGTATTTGGCCCGTTGATTATGTTGGGTGAAGGTGGTGTTGAGTGGCGACCGGAAGATCAAGCCGTGGTGGCATTGCCGCCATTAAACATGAATCTGGCGCGTTATCTGGTGATCCAGGGGATCAAAAATAAAAAGATCCGCGCGCGCAGCGCACTGCGCCCATTGGATATCGCCGGGTTGAGCCAACTTCTGGTGCAGGTCTCCAACCTGATCGTCGATTGCCCGGAAATTCAGCGTCTGGATATTCATCCGCTGCTGGCCTCGGCCGGAGAATTTACCGCGCTGGACGTTACGCTGGATATTGCCCCTTTTACGGGCGATAACGAAAGCAGACTGGCTGTACGTCCCTACCCTCATCAGCTTGAAGAGTGGGTGGAGTTGAAGAACGGCGAGCGCTGTCTGTTCCGCCCCATTTTGCCGGAGGATGAACCTCATCTTCAGCAGTTCATTTCTCAGGTGACAAAAGAAGATCTTTATTATCGCTATTTCAGTGAGATCAACGAATTTACCCACGAAGATTTAGCCAATATGACGCAGATCGACTACGATCGGGAAATGGCCTTTGTTGCGGTGCGTTGTAAAGATAATCACGAAGAGATCCTCGGCGTAACGCGAGCAATCTCGGATCCTGATAACGTAGACGCTGAGTTTGCCGTACTGGTTCGTTCCGATCTCAAAGGGCTTGGACTGGGTCGCCGATTGATGGAAAAATTAATTGCCTATACTCGAGATCACGGACTTATACGTTTGAATGGTATTACGATGCCGAACAATCGTGGGATGGTCGCCCTGGCCCGAAAACTCGGGTTTGTTGTTGACGTCCAGCTCGAAGAGGGAATTGTTGGGCTAACGCTTAATCTGGCCCAATGTGAGGAATCGTGAGTAAGGTACTGGAAATGTTGACCACATTAATGGGTACTGGTGGTATCATTGCCCGCTTATGTCGTCTGCATAGCACAGAGGACCCTTCAATGAACAGAGAAGAAATGCACTGTGATGTTGTCAAAATTTAAGCGTAATAAACATCAACAACACCTTGCCCAACTACCCAAGATTTCTCAGTCAGTTGATGATGTAGATTTCTTTTATGCTCCCGCTAATTTCAGGGAGACTCTGCTGGAAAAAATAGCCAGCGCGACGCGACGGATCTGCATTATTGCGCTGTACCTGGAACAGGATGACGGTGGTAAAGGCATACTTGACGCTCTCTATGCGGCAAAACGGCAGCGTCCTGAGCTGGATGTCCGGGTGCTTGTCGACTGGCACCGAGCCCAGCGCGGTCGTATTGGTGCTGCGGCATCCAATACCAATGCTGATTGGTATTGCCGAATGGCGCAAGAAAACCCTGGTATCGATATTCCTGTCTACGGTGTCCCGATTAACACCCGTGAAGCGCTTGGCGTCCTGCATTTCAAAGGCTTTATCATTGATGACAGCGTCCTGTACAGCGGGGCCAGTCTGAACGATGTTTACCTGCATCAGCATGATAAATATCGCTATGACCGTTATCAGTTGATTCGCAACGCGCAAATGGCCGATATCATGTTCGATTGGGTGACGCAAAACCTGATGAACGGTCGCGGCGTTAACCGTCTTGATGATATCAACCGCCCTAAAAGCCCAGAAATTAAAAACGACATCCGCCTGTACCGTCAGGAACTGCGCGATGCGTCATTCCATTTTCAGGGTGATGCTGATAACGAACAGCTTTCGGTTACGCCTCTGGTGGGCCTTGGGAAATCCAGTCTATTAAATAAGACCATTTTCCATCTTATGCCCTGCGCGGAGCACAAGCTTACAATCTGTACCCCTTATTTCAACCTTCCCGCCATACTGGTGCGCAATATCATTCAACTGCTGCGTGAAGGGAAAAAGGTTGAAATCATTGTCGGTGATAAAACCGCCAACGACTTTTTCATCCCGGAAGATGAGCCATTCAAGATCATCGGTGCGCTGCCTTATCTGTATGAAATCAATCTGCGCCGTTTCTTGAGCAGATTGCAGTATTACGTGAATACCGACCAGCTGGTCGTACGCCTATGGAAAGATGATGACAACACCTATCATCTGAAAGGTATGTGGGTTGATGATAAATGGATGCTGCTCACCGGCAACAACCTTAACCCTCGCGCCTGGCGTCTGGATCTGGAAAACGCCATCCTTATTCACGATCCTAAGCAAGAGCTCACCCCTCAGCGCGATAAAGAGCTGGAGCTTATCCGTACGCATACTACCGTCGTTAAGCACTATCGCGACCTGCAAAGCATTGCTGACTATCCAGTCAAAGTGCGTAAGCTCATCCGTCGACTACGCCGTATTCGTATCGACAGATTAATTAGCCGTATTCTGTAATCAAGACCCCGTCCAGTGACGGGGTTTTTCATATGGAGGCAACGGTGCGCCTGTTCATTCTTACCAGTATCCTTGCCATTTCGGGCTGCAGCCATATGGCTAACGACCAGTGGAGCGGGCAAGACAAAGCTCAACACTTCATCGCCTCCGCCATGCTTGCCGCAGCCGGCAATGAATATGCCCAACATCAGGGCAACAGCCGCGATCGCAGTGCGGCTATCGGCCTGATGTTCTCAGTCAGCCTGGGTGCGTCAAAAGAGCTGTGGGACAGCCGTCCCGCTGGGAGCGGCTGGAGCTGGAAGGACTTCGCCTGGGATGTTGCAGGCGCATCTACCGGCTATGCGGTCTGGCAACTGGCACATTACTAGAGGCGCAGACCTTTCCCTTTCCCATGCAGCATTAGCGATACTAAAAACGCAACGACTGCCAGCGCAGTGACGTACCAGAAGAATGTCGTTTCCATACCGACAGACTTCAGGGACAACGCGACATATTCGGCTGAACCGCCAAACAGCGCATTGGCCACCGCATAAGATAAGCCGACCCCCAGAGCGCGTACCTGTGCCGGGAACATTTCGGCCTTCAGAATACCGCTAATTGACGTATAGAAACTGACGATTAACAGGGCACACATCACCAGAGCAAACGCCATATACGAGGATGTTACGCTTTGCAATGCTGTCAGAATGGGAACGGTGAAAATCGCGGCCAACGCGCCAAAACACAGCATTGAAGTACGTCGGCCAATTTTATCTGACAAGGCGCCGAACAGCGGTTGTACCAGCATGAACACACACAGTGCCGCCGTCATAATCCCACTGGCTACGTTGGCATGCATACCGGCTGTGTTAACCAGGTACTTCTGCATATAGGTTGTGAACGTATAAAAACACAATGATCCCGCGGCGGTAAAACCAAGCACCATGACAAAAGCTTTGCGATTACGCCACAGACCTTTCAGGGAACCCGCTTCTTTCAGCGCGCGAACATCCTGTTTCGAGGTTTCATCCAGTTGGCGACGCAGCCATAGCGCAACAATAGCCAGCACGGCACCCAACGCAAATGGAATACGCCAACCCCACTCTCTGAGCGCTGAGTCTTCTAACGTGTGCTGTAATATGACCACAACCAGTAATGCCAGTAACTGTCCGCCGATTAACGTTACGTACTGGAATGAAGCATAAAAACCTTTCTTACCTTCAACGGCGACTTCACTCATATAGGTCGCGCTGGTTCCGTATTCACCACCGACAGATAACCCCTGGAATAGCCTTGCCAGCAGTAATAGCGCAGGCGCCCAGGTACCGATAGTTTCATATCCCGGTAGACAAGCGATCACCAACGATCCCATGCACATCATACAAACGGACAGCAACATGGACTTTTTACGCCCGTGCTTATCCGCGATACGGCCAAACAGCCAGCCTCCAATTGGTCGCATCAAGAAGCCAGCGGCAAAAACGCCAGCGGTTTGTAAGAGTTGTGTGGTGGTATTTCCTGATGGAAAAAAGATATGAGCAAAATAAAGAGAGCAGAATGAATAGATATAGAAATCAAACCATTCGACCAGATTCCCTGATGATGCTCCGACAATCGCCCATATACGACGGCGGGTATCGCCGTCTGCCAGCGCCCCGTTCTCAGTTACACTACTATCAGCCATTAGAATTGTACCCCTGCCAACAATCGCGTGAATTTATCAATGATGGTCGTGTGTTTTTTGGTGAATGGAATGTTATATAATTGTTATATCTTATTATGCGGTAAAGATCACGATTTTAATTAGCAGAGAAAGGATTCAGATATGTTCGAGGGAGAGATCCGTGTAGTAGATCGAGACAGTGTGCTTTTGTTGGTCGATTAAGGCTGTTACGTCGAATCCGGCAATGTACTGCCGCGTTGCCTGATGCGCTGCGCTTATCAGGCCTACAAAATACGTTCAGCCCAGCCCCTGTAGGCCGGATAAGGCGGCACGCCGCATCCGGCAATGTACCGCCGTGTTGCCTGATGCGCTGCGCTTATCAGGCCTACAAAATACGTTCAGCCCAGCCCCTGTAGGCCGGATAAGGCGGCACGCCGCATCCGGCGGTTTTTGCCCCGCACAGACGCAAAAAAGCCCATCCGTCAGGATGGGCTTCTTCACTAAATTAATGCCTGGCAGTTTATGGCGGGCGCCCTGCCCGCCACCCTCCGGGCCGTTGCTGCGCAACGTTTAAATCCGCTCCCGGCGGATTTGTCCTCCTCAGGAGAGCGCTCACCGACAGACAACAGATAAAAAAAAAGGCCCAGTCTTTCGACTGAGCCTTTCGCTTTTATTTGATGCCTGGCAGTTCCCTACTCTCGCATGGGGAGGCCCCACACTACCATCGGCGCTACGGCGTTTCACTTCTGAGTTCGGCATGGGGTCAGGTGGGACCACCGCGCTACAGCCGCCAGGCAAATTCTGTTTATCAACACACCTCCTGGGCATGTCGATGTTATCTGTATCAGGCTGAAAATATCTCTCTTCGCCAAAACATCTTCGGCGTTGTAAGGTTAAGCCTCACGGTTCATTAGTATCGGTTAGCTCAATGTATCGCTACACTTACACACCCGACCTATCAACGTCGTCGTCTTCAACGTTCCTTCAGGACCCTTAAAGGGTCAGGGAGAACTCATCTCGGGGCAAGTTTCGTGCTTAGATGCTTTCAGCACTTATCTCTTCCGCATTTAGCTACCGGGCAATGCCATTGGCATGACAACCCGAACACCAGTGATGCGTCCACTCCGGTCCTCTCGTACTAGGAGCAGCCCCCCTCAATTCTCCAGCGCCCACGGCAGATAGGGACCGAACTGTCTCACGACGTTCTAAACCCAGCTCGCGTACCACTTTAAATGGCGAACAGCCATACCCTTGGGACCTACTTCAGCCCCAGGATGTGATGAGCCGACATCGAGGTGCCAAACACCGCCGTCGATATGAACTCTTGGGCGGTATCAGCCTGTTATCCCCGGAGTACCTTTTATCCGTTGAGCGATGGCCCTTCCATTCAGAACCACCGGATCACTAAGACCTGCTTTCGCACCTGCTCGAGCCGTCACTCTCGCAGTCAAGCTAGCTTATGCCTTTGCACTAACCTCCTGATGTCCGACCAGGATTAGCTAACCTTCGTGCTCCTCCGTTACTCTTTAGGAGGAGACCGCCCCAGTCAAACTACCCACCAGACACTGTCCGCAACCCGGATTACGGGTCTACGTTAGAACACCAGCCATTAAAGGGTGGTATTTCAAGGATGGCTCCATGCAGACTGGCGTCCACACTTCAAAGCCTCCCACCTATCCTACACATCAAGGACCAGTGTTCAGTGTCAAGCTATAGTAAAGGTTCACGGGGTCTTTCCGTCTTGCCGCGGGTACACTGCATCTTCACAGCGAGTTCAATTTCACTGAGTCTCGGGTGGAGACAGCCTGGCCATCATTACGCCATTCGTGCAGGTCGGAACTTACCCGACAAGGAATTTCGCTACCTTAGGACCGTTATAGTTACGGCCGCCGTTTACCGGGGCTTCGATCAAGAGCTTCTCCTTACGGATAACCCCATCAATTAACCTTCCGGCACCGGGCAGGCGTCACACCGTATACGTCCACTTTCGTGTTTGCACAGTGCTGTGTTTTTAATAAACAGTTGCAGCCAGCTGGTATCTTCGACTGATTTCAGCTCCATGGGTAAACCACTTCACCTACATATCAGCGTGCCTTCTCCCGAAGTTACGGCACCATTTTGCCTAGTTCCTTCACCCGAGTTCTCTCAAGCGCCTTGGTATTCTCTACCTGACCACCTGTGTCGGTTTGGGGTACGATTTCGTGTTACCTGATGCTTAGAGGCTTTTCCTGGAAGCAGGGCATTTGTTACTTCAGCACCGTAGTGCCTCGTCATCACACCTCAGCGTTAATAAGGTACCGGATTTACCTGGAACCTCCGCCTACATGCTTAAACCGGGACAACCGTCGCCCGGCTAACATAGCCTTCTCCGTCCCCCCTTCGCAGTAACACCAAGTACAGGAATATTAACCTGTTTCCCATCGACTACGCCTTTCGGCCTCGCCTTAGGGGTCGACTCACCCTGCCCCGATTAACGTTGGACAGGAACCCTTGGTCTTCCGGCGTGCGGGTTTTTCACCCGCATTATCGTTACTTATGTCAGCATTCGCACTTCTGATACCTCCAGCATACCTCACGATACACCTTCAACGGCTTACAGAACGCTCCCCTACCCAACAACACATAGTGTCGCTGCCGCAGCTTCGGTGCATGGTTTAGCCCCGTTACATCTTCCGCGCAGGCCGACTCGACCAGTGAGCTATTACGCTTTCTTTAAATGATGGCTGCTTCTAAGCCAACATCCTGGCTGTCTGTGCCTTCCCACATCGTTTCCCACTTAACCATGACTTTGGGACCTTAGCTGGCGGTCTGGGTTGTTTCCCTCTTCACGACGGACGTTAGCACCCGCCGTGTGTCTCCCGTGATAACATTCTTCGGTATTCGCAGTTTGCATCGGGTTGGTAAGTCGGGATGACCCCCTAGCCGAAACAGTGCTCTACCCCCGAAGATGAATTCACGAGGCGCTACCTAAATAGCTTTCGGGGAGAACCAGCTATCTCCCGGTTTGATTGGCCTTTCACCCCCAGCCACAAGTCATCCGCTAATTTTTCAACATTAGTCGGTTCGGTCCTCCAGTTAGTGTTACCCAACCTTCAACCTGCCCATGGCTAGATCACCGGGTTTCGGGTCTATACCCTGCAACTTAACGCCCAGTTAAGACTCGGTTTCCCTTCGGCTCCCCTATTCGGTTAACCTTGCTACAGAATATAAGTCGCTGACCCATTATACAAAAGGTACGCAGTCACACCCCAAAGGGTGCTCCCACTGCTTGTACGTACACGGTTTCAGGTTCTTTTTCACTCCCCTCGCCGGGGTTCTTTTCGCCTTTCCCTCACGGTACTGGTTCACTATCGGTCAGTCAGGAGTATTTAGCCTTGGAGGATGGTCCCCCCATATTCAGACAGGATACCACGTGTCCCGCCCTACTCTTCGAGTTCACAACACATGCACTTTTGTGTACGGGACTTTCACCCTGTATCGTGCGACTTTCCAGACGCTTCCACTAACACACATGCTGATTCAGACTCTGGGCTGCTCCCCGTTCGCTCGCCGCTACTGGGGGAATCTCGGTTGATTTCTTTTCCTCGGGGTACTTAGATGTTTCAGTTCCCCCGGTTCGCTTCATTACGCTATGTATTCACGTAATGATAGTGTGTCGAAACACACTGGGTTTCCCCATTCGGAAATCGCCGGTTATAACGGTTCATATCACCTTACCGACGCTTATCGCAGATTAGCACGTCCTTCATCGCCTCTGACTGCCAGGGCATCCACCGTGTACGCTTAGTCGCTTAACCTCACAACCCGAAGATGTTTCTTTCGATTCATCATCGACTTGCAAAAATTTGAGAGACTCGAACACACCGCTTTTCATTTCTTATTACGGAGAAATGAAACAGTGTGTCGTTTCAATTTTCAGCTTGATCCAGATTTTTAAAGAGCAAATATCTCAAACGTGACTCGAAAGTCAGTTTTGAGATACTTCGGTCGGCGACTTTCACTCACACATACCAGCAAGTGGCGTCCCCTAGGGGATTCGAACCCCTGTTACCGCCGTGAAAGGGCGGTGTCCTGGGCCTCTAGACGAAGGGGACACTGAAGTCTCAATCGCAAGACGCCTTGCTATTTACTTTTCATCAGACAATCTGTGTGAGCACTACAAAGGCAGGTTCTTTAAGGTAAGGAGGTGATCCAACCGCAGGTTCCCCTACGGTTACCTTGTTACGACTTCACCCCAGTCATGAATCACAAAGTGGTAAGCGCCCTCCCGAAGGTTAAGCTACCTACTTCTTTTGCAACCCACTCCCATGGTGTGACGGGCGGTGTGTACAAGGCCCGGGAACGTATTCACCGTGGCATTCTGATCCACGATTACTAGCGATTCCGACTTCATGGAGTCGAGTTGCAGACTCCAATCCGGACTACGACATACTTTATGAGGTCCGCTTGCTCTCGCGAGGTCGCTTCTCTTTGTATATGCCATTGTAGCACGTGTGTAGCCCTACTCGTAAGGGCCATGATGACTTGACGTCATCCCCACCTTCCTCCAGTTTATCACTGGCAGTCTCCTTTGAGTTCCCGGCCTAACCGCTGGCAACAAAGGATAAGGGTTGCGCTCGTTGCGGGACTTAACCCAACATTTCACAACACGAGCTGACGACAGCCATGCAGCACCTGTCTCAGAGTTCCCGAAGGCACCAAAGCATCTCTGCTAAGTTCTCTGGATGTCAAGAGTAGGTAAGGTTCTTCGCGTTGCATCGAATTAAACCACATGCTCCACCGCTTGTGCGGGCCCCCGTCAATTCATTTGAGTTTTAACCTTGCGGCCGTACTCCCCAGGCGGTCGACTTAACGCGTTAGCTCCGGAAGCCACGCCTCAAGGGCACAACCTCCAAGTCGACATCGTTTACGGCGTGGACTACCAGGGTATCTAATCCTGTTTGCTCCCCACGCTTTCGCACCT
The DNA here is from genome assembly GCF_016894305.1 of Citrobacter sp. B72. Classification (NCBI taxonomy): domain Bacteria; kingdom Pseudomonadati; phylum Pseudomonadota; class Gammaproteobacteria; order Enterobacterales; family Enterobacteriaceae; genus Citrobacter; species Citrobacter sp. B72. Next base: position 1,279,376 of record NZ_CP069801.1, on the reverse strand, counting down.
GAGCGTCAGTCTTTGTCCAGGGGGCCGCCTTCGCCACCGGTATTCCTCCAGATCTCTACGCATTTCACCGCTACACCTGGAATTCTACCCCCCTCTACAAGACTCTAGCCTGCCAGTTTCGGATGCAGTTCCCAGGTTGAGCCCGGGGATTTCACATCCGACTTGACAGACCGCCTGCGTGCGCTTTACGCCCAGTAATTCCGATTAACGCTTGCACCCTCCGTATTACCGCGGCTGCTGGCACGGAGTTAGCCGGTGCTTCTTCTGCGAGTAACGTCAATCGCTGCGGTTATTAACCACAACGCCTTCCTCCTCGCTGAAAGTACTTTACAACCCGAAGGCCTTCTTCATACACGCGGCATGGCTGCATCAGGCTTGCGCCCATTGTGCAATATTCCCCACTGCTGCCTCCCGTAGGAGTCTGGACCGTGTCTCAGTTCCAGTGTGGCTGGTCATCCTCTCAGACCAGCTAGGGATCGTCGCCTAGGTGAGCCGTTACCCCACCTACTAGCTAATCCCATCTGGGCACATCCGATGGCAAGAGGCCCGAAGGTCCCCCTCTTTGGTCTTGCGACGTTATGCGGTATTAGCTACCGTTTCCAGTAGTTATCCCCCTCCATCGGGCAGTTTCCCAGACATTACTCACCCGTCCGCCACTCGTCACCCAAGGAGCAAGCTCCTCTGTGCTACCGTTCGACTTGCATGTGTTAGGCCTGCCGCCAGCGTTCAATCTGAGCCATGATCAAACTCTTCAATTTAAAAGTTTGATGCTCAATGAATTAAACTTCGTAATGAATTACGTGTTCACTCGTTGAGACTTGGTATTCATTTTTCGTCTTGCGACGTTAAGAATCCGTATCTTCGAGTGCCCACACAGATTGTCTGATAAATTGTTAAAGAGCAGTGCCGCTTCGCTTTTTCTCAGCGGCGCGGGGTGTGCATATTACGCCATCCCGCTACGAAGTCAAGCATTTAATTTCGCTTTCTTCGCCGGAGTTCTCAGTGGAACCCCGCTGACCCGGCGGCTTGTAATCCGTTGTTCCGTGTCAGTGGAGGCGCATTATAGGGAGTTATTTCAGGCTGACAAGTTAAAAATATAAAAAACTTATCAAGCGATTACTTTTCAATCAACACATCCATTTCTGCCTGGATTTTAAACAAAAACGAGCCCCGCAGGGCCCGTTTATTGTTGTTTTGTGACTTACTGCACTGCCACTATGCGATCGTCATTCACTTCCAGACGAATCGTTTTGCCTGGAATCAGTTCACCAGACAGAATTTGCTGCGCCAGCGGGTTTTCGATCTGCTGCTGGATAGCACGTTTCAATGGACGCGCGCCATACACCGGATCGTAACCATTCGCGCTCAGCAGTTTAAGCGCCTCGTCAGAAATATGTATTTCATAGCCACGCTCTTCCAGACGTTTGTACAGACGCTGCAACTGGATCTGAGCAATAGAAGCAATGTGCTGCTCACCCAGCGGATGGAATACGACAACCTCATCTATACGGTTGATGAATTCCGGGCGGAAGTTATGGCTCACGACGCCCAGCACCATATCTTTCATATGACCGTAATCCAACTCACCGAAGCGTTCCTGGATCAGATCGGACCCCAGGTTCGAGGTCATGATGACAACCGTATTACGGAAGTCGACCGTTCTCCCCTGTCCGTCAGTCAGACGACCATCATCAAGCACCTGCAGCAGAATGTTGAACACATCCGGATGCGCTTTCTCCACTTCATCCAACAAGATGACGGAGTAAGGACGACGACGTACTGCTTCCGTCAGATACCCACCTTCTTCATAACCGACATATCCCGGAGGTGCCCCGACCAAACGAGACACGGAGTGTTTCTCCATAAACTCGGACATATCGATACGCACCATTGCATCGTCACTGTCGAACATAAAGTTTGCCAGCGCTTTGCACAGTTCGGTTTTACCGACACCGGTTGGACCAAGGAACAGGAATGAACCAATCGGACGATTCGGATCGGACAAGCCCGCGCGGCTACGACGAATGGCATTAGAAACGGCTTCCACCGCTTCGTTCTGACCAATCACGCGGCTGTGCAGCTCCTGCTCCATACGCAACAGTTTTTCTCGTTCGCCTTCCAGCATGCGAGCAACAGGGATCCCCGTCCAGCGCGCCAGCACTTCCGCAATTTCTGCGTCGGTGACTTTATTGCGCAGCAGACGCATGGTTTTGCCTTCAGACTGGGTGGCTGCTTCCAGCTGTTTTTCCAGTTCAGGAATTTTGCCGTACTGCAGTTCAGACATCCGCGCCAGGTCGCCAACGCGGCGCGCCTGTTCGATGGCGATTTTTGCCTGCTCCAGCTCAGCCTTGATAGTTTGCGTTCCCGAGAGGGAAGCTTTTTCAGCTTTCCACTCTTCCTCTAACTCAGAATACTGGCGTTCTTTGTCGTCCAGCTCTTCGTTGAGCATATCGAGACGTTTTTTACTTGCCTCATCAGACTCTTTCATTAATGCCTGCTGTTCCAGTTTGAGCTGGATAATACGGCGGTCGAGTCTGTCGAGTTCCTCCGGCTTGGAGTCAATCTGCATACGAATGCTGGATGCCGCTTCATCAATAAGGTCGATAGCTTTATCCGGCAACTGACGATCGGCAATATAGCGATGAGACAGCGTAGCAGCCGCAACAATCGCCGGGTCAGTAATCTGCACATGATGGTGCAGTTCATAACGTTCTTTCAGGCCACGCAAGATTGCGATGGTGTCTTCCACTGAAGGTTCAGCCACAAACACTTTCTGGAAACGACGTTCCAGCGCCGCATCTTTTTCGATGTACTGGCGATACTCATCAAGCGTTGTTGCGCCTACGCAGTGCAGTTCCCCGCGAGCCAGTGCTGGTTTCAGCATGTTCCCGGCGTCCATTGCGCCATCGGCTTTACCCGCCCCAACCATGGTATGCAATTCGTCGATAAACAGAATGACGTTGCCTTCCTGTTTCGAGAGATCGTTCAGCACACCTTTTAAACGTTCTTCGAACTCACCACGATATTTGGCCCCAGCCACCAGCGCGCCCATATCCAGCGCCAGTACACGACGGCCTTTTAAGCCTTCCGGCACTTCACCATTGATGATGCGTTGGGCCAGCCCTTCAACGATGGCGGTTTTACCGACACCGGGTTCACCGATTAACACCGGGTTATTTTTAGTACGACGTTGCAGCACCTGAATGGTACGGCGAATTTCTTCATCACGGCCGATGACCGGATCGAGTTTGCCCTGTTCGGCACGTTCAGTCAGATCGACGGTATATTTTTTCAAGGCCTGACGTTGGTCTTCAGCCCCCTGGTCATTCACGCTTTCACCTCCACGCATTTGTTCAATTGCCTGAGTGATATTGGCGGTCGTCGCGCCTGCTGATTTTAATAAGTCGGTCAGCGTACCGCGTGACTCAAGCGCCGCCAGAACGAACAGTTCTGACGAAATAAAGTTGTCCCCACGTTTTTGCGCCAGCTTGTCGCAAAGATTCAGTACACGCACCAGTTCCTGAGAAGGCTGCACATCGCCACCGGTACCTTCTACCTGTGGCAAACGGCTCAAAGCCTGGTCAATGGCTGTACGTAACTGGCCAGCATTAATGCCAGCAGACGTTAATAAAGGACGTACCGATCCCCCTTCCTGATTCAGCAAGGCGCTCATTAGATGAAGTGGTTCGATGAATTGATTGTCGTGCCCCAATGCGAGTGACTGGGCATCGGCAAGAGCAAGCTGGAATTTATTAGTAAGACGATCCAGACGCATAACTCCTCCCATAACAGGTCAAAATTGCTACTGGAGATTAAATGAGGTCATCCCTCAATTATTCAAGGTGAATGACCTGAATTATGTGAAAAGAAAATTACACGTACCGGATCGTCTTGATTCTTTAGGTTATATCAGCCAAATAAAACTTGCCATACGACCCGTGGTATTGTCGCGACGATAAGAGAAGAACGTCTCACTTTCGCTGAAGGTGCAACGGTCGCCGCCGTGGATGTTCTCGACTCCGACACTGGAAAGACGCTGGCGCGCAAGCTGGTAGATATCCGCCAGATACTTATCGCCGCGCGGTACAAATGCAAGGTCCGCTTGCGGATCTTTCGTCATGAACGCCTCGCGGACTTCTGGTCCAACTTCAAACGCGTTTGGACCTATCGCCGGGCCTAGCCAGGCAATAATGTTTTCAGGTTTGTCGGCAAAACACGCCACCGTCTCTTCCAGCACGCCGGCGCATAATCCGCGCCAACCCGCATGGGCCGCAGCAACTTCCGTTCCGGCACGATTGCAAAACAACACCGGCAAACAATCAGCGGTCATCACCGCACACACGGTGCCCGGCGTGTTGCTGTACGACGCATCTGCGCGTTTGCAGGCGTAAGGCTCGCCGGTCAGTTTCAGGACATCCTTACCGTGGACCTGCTCCAGCCAGACTGGCTTTGACGGCAGATTGCCCGCAGCAAACAGTCGTTTGCGGTTCTCTTCAACATGCTCCGGGTTATCGCCGCAATGGGCGCCCAGATTCAGCGAATCGTAAGGCGGCATACTGACTCCGCCAATACGGGTAGAACTACACGCCGCGACACCTTGCGGTATCGGCCACTGCGGGACAATTAGCTTACTCATAGCCAGGCAATATCATCCTTATGTTCTTCGAAATCAGCGCGCATCACTTCAATCAACTGCACCATATCTTGTGGGATCGGCGCATGCCATTCCATTTCGATACCGGAAATCGGGTGATACAAACGCAGCATGGTCGCGTGCAGCGCTTGACGGTCGAACTTACGCAGTACGGAGATAAATTCGTCAGAAGCGCCTTTCGGTGGACGTGGACGACCGCCGTAAACCTGATCGCCCACCAGCGGATGAGTGATATGTGCCATGTGCACGCGGATCTGGTGCGTACGTCCGGTTTCCAGACGCAACCGCAGACGCGTGTGCACACGGAAGTGTTCCATAATGCGATAGTGCGTTACCGCCGGTTTCCCCATTGGGTGTACCGCCATGTGCGTACGCTTGGTCGGGTGACGGCTAATCGGTTCCTCAACGGTTCCGCCAGCAGTCATGTGGCCAATTGCCACAGCTTCGTACTCACGGGTAATTTCGCGCAGCTGCAACGACTCCACCAAACGTGTTTGCGCCGGAACCGTTTTTGCCACCACCATTAATCCGGTCGTGTCTTTATCCAGACGGTGCACGATACCTGCACGAGGAACATCCGCGATTGGCGGGTAGTAATGCAGTAACGCATTCAATACCGTACCATCGGGATTCCCGGCGCCCGGATGCACTACAAGGTCACGGGGTTTGTTGATGACAAGAATGTCGTCATCTTCATAAACGATATCCAGTGGGATATCCTGAGGTTCAAAACGAACCTCTTCATCAATTTCTGCATTGATGGAGACACGCTCTCCACCCAACACTTTTTCTTTCGGTTTATCGCAAAGTTGGCCATTTACCAGTACGCGCTGGTCGAGGATCCATTCTTTTATGCGCGATCGCGAATAATCAGGGAACAATTCGGCCAAAGCCTGATCTAAGCGTTGACCGAGCTGATTTTCGGAGACTGTTGCGGTGAGTTCTACTCGTTGTGCCATAAACTGCTTCTTCGTTTAACGTTGGGTTTTACGGCTTTGCCGTTTAATATAGTGTGCTATTGTAGCTGGTCTTAACCGGGAGCAGGAACAGAGAATCTCCCGTATTACATTTTGAGGAAAGTCAAAACGTCATGACGCGCATGAAATATCTGGTGGCAGCAGCCACGTTGAGCCTGTTTTTGGCGGGTTGCTCTGGTTCAAAGGAAGAGGTGCCCGATAATCCGCCAAATGAAATCTACGCGACTGCTCAGCAAAAGCTGCAGGACGGTAACTGGAAACAGGCAATAACGCAATTGGAAGCGTTGGATAACCGTTATCCATTTGGACCGTATTCTCAGCAGGTGCAATTAGATCTCATCTACGCCTACTACAAAAACGCCGATCTGCCACTTGCTCAGGCTGCCATCGATCGTTTTATCCGTCTTAACCCGACACACCCTAACATTGATTATGTCATGTATATGCGTGGCCTGACCAATATGGCGTTGGATGATAGCGCACTGCAAGGATTCTTTGGTGTTGATCGTAGCGATCGCGATCCGCAACATGCCCGAGCTGCGTTTAATGACTTTTCCAAACTGGTGCGTGGGTATCCGAATAGCCAGTACACCACTGACGCCACCAAACGTCTGGTGTTCCTGAAAGACCGCCTGGCGAAGTATGAATACTCCGTTGCAGAATACTACACTGCCCGCGGCGCATGGGTTGCCGTGGTAAACCGTGTGGAAGGCATGCTGCGCGACTACCCGGATACTCAGGCAACACGTAATGCCCTGCCGTTGATGGAAAACGCTTATCGCCAGATGCAGATGAATGCGCAGGCTGAAAAAGTCGCGAAAATCATTGCCGCCAACAGCAGCAATACCTGATTTGCCTCAGAATGCAAAACGGCAGCCCAAGGGCTGCCGTTTTTTTATCCGTTAACGCCACAACTGAAGCGGTTTAGCTCCGACGCATCCCATCAAATATGGCCTGCTTTCAGGTATTCCTCAAGTAAAAAATCGCCTGTTCCTGCGGTGCCTCACAAAAAGGTTTTCTTGACAAAAAGCGACAAAATAATGTGATTCGTATCACACATTTTGACATTAGGAACGGTATGCTGGAATCACCAAGACGGGAAAGACAAGAGGTAAAATTTATGACAATGAACATTACCAGTAAACAAATGGAAATTACTCCGGCAATTCGCCAGCATGTCGCAGACCGTCTCGCCAAACTAGAAAAATGGCAAACTCATCTGATTAATCCACATATCATTCTGTCTAAGGAGCCACAGGGTTTCATTGCTGATGCCACCATCAATACACCGAACGGACATCTGGTCGCCAGCGCAAAACACGAGGATATGTACACAGCAATTAACGATTTGATCAACAAGCTGGAACGGCAGCTCAATAAAGTGCAGCACAAAGGCGAAGCCCGTCGTGCAACAACTTCAGTCAAAGACGCCAACTTCGTCGAAGCAGAAGAAGAGTAGTCCCTTACATTGAGTGTATCGCCAACGCGCCTTCGGGCGCGTTTTTTGTTGACAGGGTGAAAACAGTACGGGTACTTTACTGACGTAGCCAAAGGAAAATTACATGAAACTTGTCCCGTTCTTCTTCGCATTCTTTTTTACCTTCCCCTGAATGGGAGGCGTTTCGTCGTGTGATAAAGAATGCGAAGACGAACAATAAGGCCTCCCACAACGGGAGGCCTTTTTTATTGATAACAAGAAAGGCAACACTATGACATCGGAAAACCCATTGCTGGCGCTGCGCGATAAGATCAGCACGCTGGATGAAAAATTACTGGCCCTGCTGGCTGAGCGACGTGGACTGGCCGTAGAAGTTGGTAAAGCCAAACTGCTTTCGCATCGTCCGGTTCGTGATATCGACCGTGAACGTGACCTTTTGGACCGACTCATTCAGCTTGGCAAAGCACATCATCTTGATGCTCACTACATTACTCGCCTGTTCCAGCTCATAATCGAAGACTCCGTCCTGACTCAACAGGCACTGCTCCAGCAGCACCTGAACAAAATTAACCCACACTCCGCGCGCGTGGCCTTCCTTGGGCCAAAAGGGTCATATTCTCACCTCGCAGCACGTCAATACGCTGCCCGCCATTTTGAACAATTTATTGAAAGCGGCTGCGCAAAATTTGCCGATATCTTTAATCAGGTCGAAACCGGACAGGCTGACTATGCTGTGGTACCGATTGAAAACACCAGCTCCGGTGGGATTAACGACGTTTACGACCTGCTGCAGCACACCAGCCTGTCTATCGTTGGCGAGATGACCATTACGATAGACCACTGTGTACTGGTGTCTGGCACGACGGATCTTGAGACCATTGAAACGGTATATAGCCATCCGCAGCCGTTCCAGCAGTGCAGCAAGTTCCTGAATCGCTACCCGCACTGGAAGATTGAGTACACTGAAAGTACCTCTGCGGCGATGGAAAAAGTTGCGCAGGCTAACTCACCGCGCGTGGCGGCCCTGGGGAGCGAAGCCGGAGGCGTACTGTATGGATTGCAGGTTCTCGAGCATATTGAGGCTAACCAGTCGCAAAACATCACCCGCTTCGTGGTGCTGGCACGCAAAGCAATCAATGTTTCCGATCAGGTTCCGGCAAAAACAACCCTGTTGATGGCAACAGGACAACAGGCCGGTGCGCTGGTTGAGGCGCTGCTGGTACTGCGTAACCATAATCTGATTATGACTAAACTGGAGTCACGCCCGATTCACGGCAATCCGTGGGAAGAGATGTTTTATCTTGATATCCAGGCCAACCTGGAATCGCCCCAGATGCAAAAAGCATTGAAAGAGCTGGGTGAGATTACGCGTTCGATGAAAGTACTGGGATGCTATCCAAGTGAGAACGTGGTGCCAGTCGATCCGAGCTAACGTTTGACAATGCCGGATGGCGCTACGCTTATCCGGCCTACGGTTCATACGATTTTTGAAGGCCGGATAAGGCGAAGCCGCCATCCGGCATCTTAATTAAGGACGGCTGTCATTCGCCTGGCGTAACAAAGTACGGCTTTCACTCTGGAAGCGTTTCGCATAATCGCCAAACCAATGCTCCACCTTACGGAAACTGTCGATAAACGCTTGCTTATCGCCCTGCTCCAGTAAACCGATCGCCTCGCCAAAACGTTGGTAGTAGCGTTTAATCAGCGCAAGGTTGCTCTCAGACGACATAATAATATCGGCATAGAGCTGCGGATCCTGGGCAAACAGACGGCCAACCATCGCCAGTTCAAGGCGGTAAATCGGCGAAGAGAGCGCCAGCAGCTGCTCCAGTTGAACGTTCTCTTCCGCTAAATGCAGACCGTAAGCAAAGGTCGCAAAGTGACGCAGTGCCTGAATAAACGCCATGTTCTGGTCATGTTCAACGGCGCTAATCCGATGTAGTCGCGCACCCCATACCTGAATCTGTTCCAGAAACCACTGATAAGCTTCCGGCTGACGTCCGTCACACCAAACGACGACCTGCTTGGCCAGACTGCCGCTGTCCGGACCAAACATTGGGTGTAACCCCACAACCGGGCCATCATGTGCAGCCAGCATCGCCTGTAAAGGACCATTTTTCACCGAAGCCAGATCCACCAGGATGCAGTCAGACGGCAGACGAGGTAGTTTGGCGATCACCTGCTCGGTGACGTGGATCGGCACGCTGACGATCACCATGCCGGCATCAGAGACGATCTCCGGCGCGCGATCCCAGTCCTGCTGTTCCAGGATCCGCACCTGGTAACCTGACAGGGTGAGCATTTTTTCGAACAGACGCCCCATCTGACCGCCGCCGCCGACAATCACCACCGGCCGCAGAGAAGGACAAAGCGTTTTAAACCCTTTGTCGTTCTCACTGGAGTAGGACTCACGCATAACGCGGCGTAGCACATCTTCAATCAGGTCCGGCGGCACGCCAAGGGCTTCCGCTTCCGCGCGACGAGAGGCCAGCATAGAGGCTTCCCGCTCCGGCACGTAGATCGGCAGCCCAAAGCGGCTTTTTACTTCACCTACTTCGGCAACCAGCTCCAGGCGGCGTGCCAGTAAATCCAGCAACGCCTTGTCGACTTCATCAATTTGATCGCGTAATGCGGTCAATTCAGCAACCATAACCAACCTCTTATGCTACACGCGCCGACAGCTGGCCGTTTAAATCCTGGCTAATTTCACGCAGCAGCGCATCCGTCATTTCCCAGCTAATGCAGGCGTCAGTTACGGATACGCCGTATTTCATTTCGCTGCGCGGCTGTTCGGAAGACTGGTTGCCTTCGTGAATATTACTTTCAATCATCAAGCCAATGATCGAGCGATTGCCATCTTTGATTTGTGCAATCACGGATTCAGCCACGGCAGGCTGACGGCGGTAATCTTTATTAGAATTACCATGACTGCAATCTACCATCAGAGAAGGTCGTAGTCCCGCCTGCTCCATCTCTTTTTCGCACTGGGCGACATCTGCCGGGCTGTAGTTCGGCGCTTTACCTCCGCGCAAGATCACGTGACCGTCCGGATTCCCCTGTGTTTGCAGCAGTGCAACCTGCCCGGCCTGGTTAATACCGACAAAGCGGTGCGACTGCGCGGCCGCGCGCATGGCGTTAATGGCGGTCGCCAGGCTACCGTCGGTACCATTCTTAAAGCCAACCGGCATCGAAAGACCGGAAGCCATTTCACGGTGAGTCTGCGATTCCGTAGTACGGGCACCGATTGCGGACCAGCTAAACAGATCGCCCAGGTATTGCGGGCTATTTGGATCCAGCGCTTCAGTTGCCAGCGGCAGTCCCATATTTACCAGTTCAAGCAGCAGCTGACGCGCAATTTTCAGACCTGCTTCAACATCAAAAGAGCCATCCATATGAGGATCGTTAATTAACCCTTTCCAGCCGACAGTGGTACGGGGTTTTTCAAAATAGACGCGCATCACCAGGTAGAGGCTATCGCTGACCTCTGCGGCAAGGGCTTTAAATCGACGAGCATACTCAATCGCCATTTCAGGATCGTGAATGGAGCATGGGCCACATACGACCAGCAGGCGCGGATCGCGACCGGAGATAATATCTGAGATGGTTTTACGCGACTGGGCGATTTGCGCCTCTTGCTCCTGGCTCAGCGGAAATTCAGCTTTCAGCTGCTCCGGAGTCATCAGAACCTGTTCGTCGGTAATATGTACGTTGTTCAGCGCGTCTTTTTGCATGATGGTGATCCTGTTTAGCTCGTTTGCGATAGTTGATCCTCAGCGAGGAGGAAATAACGATATCACAACAGGTAAAGATTTCAATCCACAATCCGTAAATTTTAATTTACATAGTGTTATTTTAAGGCAAAAACAGCCCTTATGAATGTACATTTAAATTTACACCACCGAGTTTTCAGATCCACTATGCTTAAAAAAACGAAGGAGCACAGGCAATGAAGCAACTCATCAGCATCTTGTTTCTATTACTTCTTAGCGGATGTCAGATAGACCCCTACACCCATGCCCCTACCTGGACTGGTACCGACTGGTACGACGCCGGGATACAAGATGCCATTTCGGGTTATGCCGTTAAAGATAATGAAACGCTTGCCGACAACTACAATGACCCCGACGTCGATCGTACGGAATACCTTAAGGGTTACGCCGAGGGACAACGTAAAACCTGCCAGCAGGATTTTGTTTATGCCAGAGGCCTGACCGGGAAAACTTTTCCGCCCAGTTGCGATACTGTCGAAAATGTTGACCAGTTACACAGCGCCTGGCAGCAAGGGGCAAACGAGGGTGCTGCCTCGATAAGGTTAAATTAAACAATGGCTTATATTTTATAAACCATTAGGATTTAACTTAAATCACCAATAGCATTATTCCAGGAATAATGACGGCTTAGGAAAATAATGTTATTTTGTTGCAAACAATCTTGAATGTATTTCGACGTTTTACAGCAAACGCTGGTAGGTAACTATTCATGAGCTATTCTTACCGACTCATACTTCTACTGGCACTGCTCCTGACCGGATTACCGCTGTATGCCCAAAGCGTTACGGAAGAAGCAAAATCGGTACGCGCTATGGTTTCCGGCATCGTCAGTTATACACGCTGGCCTGCACTTTCCGGGCCCCCAAAACTGTGTATTTTCTCTTCATCGCGTTTTTCCAGTGTCCTGAAAGATACCAGTGCAGGCGCATTACCCTATCTTCCCGTCATCATCCGTACGGAACAAGAAATATTAGTTTCGCAGTGTGACGGTTTTTATTTTGGAAAAGAATCCCCTACTTATCAGGTGGAATTAAAGAATAAATATCCGACTAAGGCATTGTTATTAATTGCTGAACAGAACCCCGAATGCGTTATTGGCAGCGCCTTTTGCCTCATAATTAAAGACGAAGATGTGAGATTTTCCGTAAATATGGATTCCCTTTCACGCAGCGGCGTAAGGGTCAGTCCAGACGTATTGATGCTTGCACGGAATAATAAGCATGGATAAGGGCCATTCTCCCATAGCACGCCCGACGTTTAAGCGAACATTACGGCGTATCAGCATAATCAGCGTTCTGGTAACCATGATGCTGATCTGGCTGCTGCTCAGCATTTCTTCCGTGCTGGCATTAAGACAGTATGCGCAAAAGAATCTGGATCTGACTGCCGCTACCATGACCCGTACGCTCGAAGCTGCATTAGTCTTTTCTGATAGTGTTGCCGCAACTGAAACGCTGGCGGCACTGGGTCAGCAGGGGCAATTTTCCGTTGCAGAAGTTCGTAATAAAAACCAGAAGGTGATCGCCACCTGGCGCTATAACGCGCAGGATACGACTGAAAAGATCAGCGGGATGATCAGCCACTGGCTGTTCCCACAACCGGTCACTCAGCCGATTTTGCATAATGGCAACGTCATCGGCGAAGTACGATTGACTGCGCGCGATAGCGTTATCAGTCATTTCATCTATTTGTCGCTGGCCGTCCTTACCGGGTGCATTCTGTTGGCATCCGGTATTGCATTAATGCTCACTCGCTATTTACACAATGGCGTTGTGGATGCACTGCAAAACATTACCGAGGTGGTACATGATGTTCGTACCAACCGTAACTTTTCACGGCGCGTATCAGAGGAACGCATTGAAGAGTTTCATCTCTTTGCCCTGGACTTTAATAGTCTGCTGGACGAGATGGAGGAGTGGCAACTTAAACTGCAGGCAAAAAACGCTCAGCTGTTGCGTACTGCACTACATGATCCTCTGACGGGTCTGGCAAATCGCGCCGCATTTCGCAGCAGCATAAATGCCCTAATGAATGATGATGCCGCCCACAGCAGCTCGGCATTGTTATTCCTTGATGGCGACAATTTTAAATTTATTAATGATACCTGGGGCCACGCAGCGGGGGATCGGGTCCTGATTGAAGTCGCAAAAAGGTTATCCGAGTTTGGGGGAAGTCGCCATTACCCATACAGACTTGGCGGCGATGAGTTCGCTATGGTGCTGTACAGCGTTCATTCTGAATATGAGGTTCAGCGGATCTGCGCGGCACTGTCACAAGAGTTTAACCGACCTTTTGACCTGCATAATGGTCATCTGGCAAGCATGACGCTCAGTATTGGGTTTGCGCTGACGTGGGAACATGCTTCTGCCGAAAAATTACAAGAACTTGCCGATCAAAATATGTATCAGGCTAAACATTTGCGTTCTGAACGCATTATTAAAAAATAAGGAATTACACACATGCTAAAACGTTTATTATCCCCGTTTCTTCTGCTTTTACTGATTCTGGCTGGCTGTCAGGCACCTCAGGGAAAATTTACCCCAGAGCAAATTGCAGCCATGAAATCATACGGATTTACTGAAGCATCAGGAGACTGGTCTCTCGGCCTGTCTGACACTATCCTGTTTGACAAAAATGACTATAAACTCCGTCCTGAAAGTGAAAAACAGATCAAGGAAATGGCATCCAAACTGGCAGCTACCGGGCTAAATCATGCTCGCCTGGATGGTCATACTGATAACTACGGTGAAGACAGCTATAACGAAGCTCTGTCACTCAAACGCGCTAATGTCGTTGCCGATGCCTGGGCGCAGGGCGCTAATATTCCCCGCACCAACCTGACTACTCAGGGACTCGGGAAGAAATATCCCATTGCCAGCAACCAGACATCAAAAGGTCGCGCTGAAAACCGCCGCGTGGCGGTCGTGATCACGACACCATAATCATCCCCCAATTGGCTGCGCGCCGCGCAGTCCTTCCATTGCCATAAAGAACAAAAGAGTAAACGTCGGGATAAAAAAAGGGCCAGCCTTTCGGCCAGCCCTTTTCTAACAGGATGTCGCTTGCGCGAATCTTAGTTAAGACTCTTTTATTAAACCCTATTGATTAATATGTAATTTTTATATTAAACAGCAAGTTAATCTTATCTCTAGTGCAGTAAAGGGATGTCATGGACATGTCGAATGGGCATTATATGGACACAATTTCTAAAACTCTCACTCCGCCGTTTACAAGAATCTCTCTTCTGCCATTAGAGGCCCCTGACCAATATTCGGTTGCCTTAGAAATCATCTGATCATCATTATATGTCGGGCGTAGGTTATGGAGCGGGCCTTCACGAGTTTCAAAGACAATAGCATCTGACAACGGCTCAACACGCAAAAGAGACCATGGGCTGTGAGTTTCGTTAAGGTTGTTCATCCATAGAGACAAGTCTTCTTTTTCTGGTAGCAGGTATGTACAGGTCTGTCGGGAGGGACGCTCAGGGAACATTGAAGAACGCACTTTTTCAAAAACCATCTCTCGATGTAGGTGGCTGAGTGCGGCCACTCTCTGTTGCGCCGCTAACTCCTTTGGTTTCTCATAAGCGTCTGAAAGAGAAAGAACATAATCAATGGGTACAGAATCATTACCACTCAGGCAGTAAACGCTGAGATCGAGTATATTTTTATAAAAATTATTATTGCCAGTAAACCGAATGATATCGCCACAACCCCAATGGATGTTCGGATCCTTCTTCACATTTAAGTGATAGTAACTTTTTGACATTATAACATTCCATTAGCATTTCCAAGAATTCGTTGAAGAACGAGAATGTTTCCACCGTTCTTCATAAAATGGCTGGCAAATGTGTGCCGGAGAACGTGAGTCTTTTGCCCCTCAGCGAATTCAATTTTAGTAAGCGCCAGCATTTTTTTGAATTCCTGATAGCAAGGGGGGAAACAGCCTTCCTTGCAAAGGTGAGAGCTCATCATATAACCACCGGGGGATCGGCACCGTGCGATTCTTCTTACACTTAGTTTTCGTTAAGATCAGCTTGTAGGGTAAAAGCTTTGAACGAATCAGACGTTTGGCTTCACCCCATCTAGTACGCCTCACGAGACGATACTTTAAGAACACTTTTTCTTAGAGCGACTAATACTACCATCATTACAGACAAATTTTCCGTCAGCGGTGCAATGCGATACTCCACCTTTAGATTTAGAACATGGGTAGTTTTTTGCAGATACAGTAGAAGATGAAATTGAGAGCAGTATTATTATTAGAAAAGAAAAGCATACTTTCATTAGTATTATCCTTTAAATAGAGAACATCAAATATTACTCATGATTTTTATTGTTGCTGCCTGACATTCCTCGCACGCTTTAGCACCAGTTAGGTACTAAAATCCTTATCGAGCACTAGCCAGTTACAGAACCAAACCCAGCATAATCACCCAAACAATAATCTTGGTAAATATAGATGCATTGGGTTTCGCAATTACAGACCACATACTATCAAAACAATGTTTACCGTTTGTGATCCGTTTCTAATATGTCGTAAAAACAAGGCGATGCAACCATATCAATATAATTATTTTTATTATAATCACCATCAACATGTAATCAACCGCACTGCATCCACCATTACAACCGTAACAACAATAAACAATGCTTTCTGAACTTCAGTTCCCGCCAAAATATCGGATAATTTATTTATTAACCACACCCCACAATATTTCGACATATTATGGGCAGCATCAATAAAAAAAGGGCCAGCCTTTCGGCCAGCCCTTTTCTAACAGGATGTCGCTTGCGCGAATCTTAGTTAAGACGCTCTTTGATACGAGCAGACTTACCAGTGCGCTCACGCAGGTAGTACAGTTTAGCTTTACGAACAGCACCACGACGTTTAACAGCAATGCTGTCAACTACCGGAGAGTGAGTCTGGAAGACACGCTCAACGCCTTCGCCGTTGGAAATTTTACGAACAGTGAATGCAGAGTGCAGACCGCGGTTACGAATAGCGATAACCACGCCCTCGAATGCCTGCAGACGTTTTTTGGAACCTTCAACAACCCATACTTTCACTTCCACGGTATCACCCGGACGGAAGGAAGGTACGTCCTGCTTCATCTGTTCTTGTTCAAGTTGCTTAATAATGTTGCTCATAATTTAATCTCTTATCCTGGGTAAACTGATATTGGGGGCTTACGCCTGCCCATCATGTTTATGTTGCTGTTGTGCGTGTTCCTTTTTGAACTCCGCCAGCAACCTTGCTTGCTCTTCAGTCAGAGCCAGGTTTTCCAGAAGTTCAGGTCTTCTAAGCCAGGTCCGGCCCAGCGACTGCTTCAAACGCCAGCGACGTATCTCAGCGTGGTTCCCCGACAGTAACACCGCCGGTACTTCCATCTGCTCTAACACTTCAGGTCGGGTATAGTGCGGGCAATCCAGCAACCCATCAGCAAACGAATCTTCGATTGCCGAAGCCTCATGACCCAGAACTCCCGGAATAAACCGGGACACGGAGTCGATCAGCGTCATTGCCGGTAACTCACCACCGCTGAGTACGTAATCGCCGATTGACCATTCTTCGTCAATTTCGGTTTGAATCACGCGCTCATCTATTCCTTCATAGCGACCACATACCAGAATCAGCTTTTGATTCGTGGCCAGTTCGCTAACGCCCGCTTGATCAAGCTTGCGTCCCTGAGGTGACAGATAAATCACCTTTGCGCCTTCACCAGCCGCAGCTTTTGCTGCATGAATGGCGTCCCGTAAAGGTTGCACCATCATTAACATCCCCGGTCCGCCGCCGTAAGGACGATCGTCCACGGTACGGTGCCGGTCATGAGTAAAGTCACGAGGACTCCAGCTCTGGATGTTCAGCAGGCCATTTTTTACTGCCCGGCCAGTTACCCCGTAATCGGTAATTGCGCGGAACATTTCTGGAAACAGGCTAACGATACCTATAAACACAAGCCAATCCCCATAACGCCGACTTTTACCGTTTATCCGGTGGTTTAAAAACCAGGATCCCAATCTACTTCGATAGTACGAGTAGCGAGATCGACTTTCTTGATAACCTGCCCATCGAGGAACGGCACAAGACGTTCCTTGATACCAAACGCATCTTTCAGGTTTGCCTTGATGACGATGACGTCATTCGAACCGGTTTCCATCATATCGACGACTTTACCGAGATCGTAGCCTTCAGTAGTCACTACCTGGCAGCCCATAAGGTCTTTCCAGTAGTAGGAACCATCTTCCAGCGCTGGCAACTGCGAGGAATCCACGGCAATTTCGCAATTAGTCAGTAGATTCGCCGAATCACGATCGTCAACGCCTTTCAGCTTGATGATCAGATCCTGATTGTGGTGCTTCCAGCTTTCCAGCTGTACTTGCTGCCACTGACCCGCCTTCTGGATAAACCAGGGCTGATAGTCAAAAATGCTTTCGGCGTCTTCAGTGGAAGAAAACACTCTGAGCCAACCACGGATACCGTAAGAAGACCCCATTTTCCCCAAAACGATGGGTTCCACAGGAGCCTGTGCGGCGAGTTGCTTGCTCATCATGACCACCGTGACAGATTAAGCTGCTTTGTTTGCTGCTTTGATCAGCGTAGCTACGCGATCAGAAATAGTCGCGCCCTGGCCAACCCAGTGAGCGATGCGATCCAGATCCAGGCGAGTGCCTTCTTCTTTTTCGCTAGCGATTGGGTTAAAGAAGCCAACGCGCTCGATGAAGCGACCGTTGCGTGCATTACGGCTGTCGGTAACAACAACCTGGTAGAACGGACGCTTTTTAGCGCCGTGACGAGCTAAACGAATAGTAACCATAACATCCTCTTGTGTGAATAAAACACCCAGGCCCCATCGAGGAACGGAGCCCGGGTGTCATATTAAAAGCCCGAAAATTTTACTGATTTCTGGGGAAAATGCAATCAGCAGTTGATAACTCTGCTATAAAAGGCCGTTGGCGGTGCCGTCAGTTCGGTGCCGGCGTGCGCGCAGCCACCGGAGCGTACACGCAGTACGTGAGGATGGCGAGCACACCCCGGTGCCGAAATGGCAAACAAGCCAGGCCGATTAGCGGCCTGGGAATCCTGGGGGCATCATCCCCTTCATACCACGCATCATCTTCGCCATTCCGCCCTTCTTCATTTTCTTCATCATGCGCTGCATGTCGTCGAACTGTTTCAGAAGGCGGTTTACGTCTTGTACCTGCATACCGCAACCGGCAGCGATACGGCGTTTGCGGGAACCTTTGATAATTTCCGGCTTAGCGCGTTCTTTCATCGTCATCGAGTTGATGATGGCTTCCATACGCACCAGCACTTTATCGTCCATCTGCGATTTCACATTGTCAGGGATCTGACCCATGCCCGGCAGCTTGCCCATCAGGCTTGCCATACCGCCCATGTTTTTCATCTGGTTGAGCTGTTCAAGGAAATCGTTGAGATCGAAGCCATCGCCTTTTTTCAGCTTGCTGGCTAATTTTTCTGCCTGCGCACGGTCAACCTTGCTTTCGATATCTTCGATCAGTGACAGCACGTCACCCATGCCGAGAATGCGCGAAGCAATCCTGTCCGGATGGAACGGCTCCAGTGCTTCGGTTTTCTCGCCGACGCCGAGGAATTTAATCGGCTTACCGGTAATATGACGAATAGAGAGCGCCGCACCGCCACGGGCATCACCATCAACTTTTGTCAGCACTACGCCGGTTAACGGCAGCGCTTCGTTAAAGGCTTTTGCGGTATTTGCGGCATCCTGACCGGTCATGGCGTCGACCACAAACAGCGTTTCTACCGGCTTGATAGAAGCGTGGACCTGTTTGATTTCGTCCATCATGGCTTCGTCAACGTGCAGACGACCGGCGGTATCCACCAGCAGCACGTCGTAGAATTTGAGTTTGGCTTCTTTCAGCGCGGCGTTAACGATATCGACCGGCTTCTGGCCGACATCCGACGGGAAGAAGTCGACACCGACCTGCTCGGCCAGCGTTTCCAGCTGTTTGATCGCCGCCGGGCGATAAACGTCCGCAGAGACTACCAGCACTTTCTTCTTGTGCTTCTCGCGCAGGAATTTGCCCAACTTACCGACGCTGGTCGTTTTACCCGCACCCTGCAGGCCCGCCATCAGCACCACGGCTGGCGGCTGTGCAGCCAGATTCAGGGTCTGGTTTTCTTCGCCCATTGCCGCAACCAGTTCGTTACGGACAATCTTGACGAACTCCTGACCCGGCGTCAGGCTTTTGTTAACTTCATGACCAACCGCTTTCTCTTTTACGCGATTGATAAACTCACGCACTACCGGCAGCGCTACGTCAGCCTCCAGCAGCGCCATGCGCACTTCGCGCAGCGTCTCTTTAACGTTGTCTTCAGTAAGGCGTCCACGGCCACTGATATTGCGCAGCGTGCGCGACAAACGATCGGTTAAATTATCAAACATTGTCTCTCGCCTGGGGTGGAAACGGTCGGTCGCGACAGCGACACATCAACAGAAATTTGTCGCAGTATAACATGAAGCCGCCTTTGTTGTTATGCAACGGTTGGAGCAGCGGTCACGTAACGCTATACTGCTTTTCTTTATCACTGGCCAACTGTCGACACCTATATGCCCGTTTTTGCTCTGCTCGCCCTTGTCGCCTACTCAGTCAGCCTCGCGCTGATTATTCCCGCTCTGCTGCAAAAAAACAGCGGCTGGCGGCGTATGGCTATTCTCTCTGCGGTCGTTGCGCTGGTAAGCCATGCTATCGCCCTGGAAGCGCGTATCCTACCCGGCGGTGAAAGCGGACAAAACCTGAGTCTGTTGAACGTCGGCTCGCTGGTAAGCCTGATGATCTGTACGGTAATGACCATCGTCGCGTCCCGCAATCGTGGCTGGCTATTGCTGCCCATTGTCTACGCCTTTGCGCTGATAAACCTGGCCTTCGCCACGTTTATGCCTAACGAGTTCATCACCCATCTCGAAGCTACGCCAGGCATGATGATTCACATCGGGCTATCACTGTTCGCTTACGCCACGCTGATTATCGCCGCGCTCTACGCGCTACAGTTGGCATGGATCGATTACCAACTGAAAAACAAAAAACTGGCCTTCAGCAATGAGATGCCGCCACTGATGAGTATTGAGCGGAAGATGTTTCATATCACCCAAATTGGCGTGGTTCTGCTGACGCTCACCCTGTGCACTGGCCTGTTTTACATGCATAACCTGTTCAGTACCGAGAACATTGATAAAGCCGTTCTCTCTATCGTGGCATGGTTTGTCTATATCGTTCTGTTGTGGGGGCATTACCATGAAGGTTGGCGCGGACGTCGCGTCGTATGGTTTAACGTCGCAGGCGCTGGCATTCTGACGCTGGCCTATTTCGGCAGCCGTATCCTGCAGCAGTTCGTGAGTTAAATCTTTAAGGAACCCTACGTGGAACACATCTCCACCACCACGCTCATTATCACGCTCCTCATCATGGTGGTCATTTCCGCCTATTTTTCCGGTTCTGAAACCGGAATGATGACCCTGAATCGCTACCGCCTACGCCATCGGGCCAAACAGGGAAATCGTCAGGCAAAACGGGTTGAAAAGTTACTTCGCAAGCCGGATCGCCTGATAAGTCTGGTGCTCATCGGTAATAATCTGGTGAATATCCTGGCCTCCGCACTCGGCACCATTGTCGGTATGCGCCTGTATGGCGATGCTGGCGTCGCCATTGCCACCGGGGTACTGACGTTTGTGGTGCTGGTTTTTGCCGAAGTGCTGCCAAAGACGATTGCCGCGCTATATCCGGAAAAAGTTGCCTATCCGAGCAGCGTCCTGCTGGCTCCGCTGCAGATTCTGATGATGCCGTTAGTATGGCTACTCAACACCATCACGCGGCTTCTGATGCGCATGATGGGCATCAAAACAGATATCGTAGTGAGCGGTTCGCTGAGTAAAGATGAACTGCGAACGCTGGTGAATGAATCGCGCTCGCAAATCTCACGCCGTAACCAGGATATGCTGCTGTCAGTGCTGGATCTGGAAAAAGTCAGCGTCGATGACATCATGATCCCGCGTAATGAAATTATCGGCATTGATATTAACGATGACTGGAAATCAATCGTGCGTCAGCTTTCGCACTCCCCGCACGGTCGTATTGTGCTGTATCGCGACTCGCTCGACGATGCCATCAGTATGCTGCGCGTACGTGAAGCCTGGCGATTGATGGCCGAGAAAAAAGAGTTCACCAAAGAGACCATGTTACGCGCCGCCGACGAAATTTATTACGTTCCGGAAGGCACACCACTCAGCACCCAGCTCATTAAATTTCAGCGCAATAAGAAGAAAGTGGGCCTGGTCGTTAATGAATATGGCGATATTCAAGGACTGGTTACGGTCGAGGATATTCTGGAAGAGATTGTTGGTGACTTCACGACCTCAATGTCACCGACGCTTGCCGAAGAAGTCACACCGCAGAATGACGGTTCGGTGATCATTGACGGTAGC
Organism: Citrobacter sp. B72; assembly: GCF_016894305.1. Taxonomy (NCBI): domain Bacteria; kingdom Pseudomonadati; phylum Pseudomonadota; class Gammaproteobacteria; order Enterobacterales; family Enterobacteriaceae; genus Citrobacter; species Citrobacter sp. B72. The sequence continues at coordinate 1,258,072 of NZ_CP069801.1, read as the reverse complement.
GCCAACGTTCGTGAAATCAATAAGGCGTTTAACTGGCACCTGCCGGAAGATGACGCACGTACCGTGAACGGTATTATTCTTGAAGCGCTGGAAGAGATCCCGGTTGCCGGCACACGTGTGCGTATTGGGCAGTACGATATCGATATTCTCGACGTGCAGGACAATATGATTAAACAGGTGCAGGTGTTGCCCGTCAAACCGCTGCGGGAAAGCGTATCGGACCAGTGAGAGTAATCCAGACCGGGTAGCGCATCAGCATTACCCGGTCTGAGGCTAATTAGCCTTTGGCTTTCGCCACAGAGACCATCGCCGCACGGATGGTACGTCCGTTCAGGGTATAGCCTTTCTGCATAACCATCAGCACATTACCGGCAGCAACGTCATCAGACTCTACCATTGCAATCGCCTGGTGCACGTTCGGGTCCATCGGCACGTCGATATCCGCAACCACCTGTACGCCAAACTTCGCCACAACATCCAGCATTGACTTACGGGTCAGCTCAATACCTTCGACCATAGCCGCCATAGCGTCATTGTCTTTGTCCGCAACTTCCAGCGCACGGTCCAGGCTATCCAGCACCGGCAGCAGTTCGTTGACGAATTTTTCCAGTGCAAACTTATGCGCTTTTTCTACGTCCAGTTCGGTACGACGACGCAGGTTTTCCATTTCCGCTTTGATACGCAACACGCTGTCGCGCTCGCGCGTTTCGGCTTCAGCAAGCTGAGCTTCCAGATTCGCAATTTTTTCATCGCGCGGATCCACCTGCTCAGCAGAAGCGTCTGGTTCAACCGCCTCAACTTCTTCGTGCTGATCCATGATAATTTCTTCCGGGGCTTGCCCCTCAGGCGTTTTCTGTTCTTTACTACTCATGAATTTCTCCGCGTTTTTTTCGCATTCATCTCGCTAACTTGGCTTATTATGGGGATCAGATTCAGGGATTCAAGGGAAGTACTCACATTGTCACTAATCTTCGTTACAAGGACCTCGAGAAAATGAACAAACATTTCAAGTGTATTGGCATTGTGGGGCATCCACGTCACCCCACTGCACTGACCACACATGAAATGCTCTACCGTTGGCTGTGCGCCAAAGGTTATGAGGTTATCGTTGAGCAACAAATCGCCCACGAGCTGCAGCTGAAAAATGTGAAAACCGGTACGCTTGCAGAGATTGGCCAGCAGGCAGACCTCGCCGTGGTAGTCGGCGGCGACGGCAATATGCTGGGCGCCGCACGCACCCTGGCACGTTATGACATCAAGGTTATTGGCATTAACCGCGGTAATCTTGGTTTTCTGACCGACCTTGACCCAGACAATGCCCACCAACAGTTAGCTGACGTGCTGGAAGGCCACTACATCAGCGAAAAGCGCTTTTTACTTGAAGCCCAGGTGTGCCAACAGGATTGCCAGAAGCGTATTAGCACTGCGATCAATGAAGTTGTGTTGCACCCCGGAAAAGTGGCGCACATGATTGAATTTGAAGTCTATATCGATGAAATTTTTGCCTTCTCCCAGCGTTCGGACGGCTTGATTATTTCCACACCGACCGGCTCTACCGCCTACTCGCTCTCTGCCGGAGGTCCGATCCTGACGCCTTCACTGGATGCTATTACGCTGGTCCCGATGTTCCCGCATACGCTTTCCGCACGACCGCTGGTGATCAACAGTAGCAGCACCATTCGCCTGCGCTTCTCTCATCGCCGTAACGATCTGGAAATCAGTTGCGACAGCCAGATCGCCCTACCTATACAGGAAGGTGAAGACGTATTAATTCGCCGCTGTGATTATCATCTGAACCTGATACACCCAAAAGATTACAGCTATTTCAACACATTAAGCACTAAACTAGGCTGGTCAAAAAAATTATTCTAATTTAACGCCAACCTCTTTACTGTATAAAAAACCAGTTTATACTGTATGTAATTACAGTTATGGTTTTTCATACAGGAAAACAGCTATGTTGGCACAACTGACCATCAGCAATTTTGCTATCGTTCGTGAACTTGAGATCGATTTCCAGAACGGAATGACCGTTATTACCGGTGAAACCGGTGCGGGTAAGTCCATTGCCATTGATGCTCTCGGTTTGTGCCTGGGCGGACGCGCAGACGCCGACATGGTACGTGCAGGCGCCACGCGAGCCGACCTCTGCGCGCGATTCGCCTTAAAAGACACCCCCGCGGCTCTGCGCTGGCTGGAAGAAAACCAGCTTGAGGAAGGCCGTGAATGTTTGCTGCGTCGTGTTATCAGCAGCGATGGACGTTCACGCGGCTTCATTAACGGCACTGCCGTACCGTTGTCACAGCTGCGCGAGCTGGGCCAGTTGCTTATTCAAATCCACGGTCAGCATGCGCATCAGCTCCTGACAAAATCAGAACACCAAAAGTCTCTGCTGGATGGTTACGCCAATGAAGCGTCCCTGACTCAGGAAATGGCTGCGCGCTACCAGCTGTGGCACCAAAGCTGCCGTGACCTGGCGCATCATCAACAACAGAGTCAGGAACGCGCAGCCCGGGCGGAACTGTTGCAATACCAGTTAAAAGAACTGAACGAATTCAACCCGCAGCCGGGTGAATTTGAGCAAATTGATGAAGAGTACAAGCGTCTGGCTAACAGCGGGCAATTGCTCACCACCAGCCAACAAGCGCTGGCTATCCTGGCGGATGGCGAAGACATCAACCTGCAAAGCCAGCTGTACACTGCAAAGCAGCTGGTCACTGAACTGGCAGGCATGGACGGCAAACTTTCCGGTATCCTGGATATGCTGGAAGAGGCCACGATCCAACTCAGCGAAGCCAGCGACGAGCTGCGCCACTATTGCGATCGTCTGGATTTGGACCCTAACCGTTTGTTTGAACTTGAACAGCGTATTTCCAAACAAATCTCATTGGCCCGCAAGCATCATGTTGCCCCTGAAGCGCTGCCACAGTTCTATCAGTCATTACTGGATGAACAACAGCAGTTAGACGATCAGGCCGACTCGCTCGAAACCTTAACCCTGGCGGTGAACAATCACCACCAGCAGGCTCTGGAAACGGCAAAAATGCTGCACCAACAGCGCCAGCATTATGCTCAGGAGCTGGGACAACTGATTACAGAGAGCATGCATACTCTCTCAATGCCGCACGGTGTCTTTTGCATTGATGTGAAATTTGAGGAACATCATTTGAGCGCAGACGGTGCCGATCGCGTAGAGTTTAAAGTGACCACTAACCCAGGCCAGCCGTTGCAGCCGATTGCGAAAGTGGCTTCAGGTGGGGAACTGTCGCGCATTGCGCTGGCTATTCAGGTTATTACCGCACGCAAAATGGAAACACCGGCGCTGATTTTCGATGAAGTGGATGTCGGTATCAGCGGCCCGACTGCTGCGGTAGTGGGAAAAATGCTGCGTCAGTTGGGCGAGTCAACTCAGGTAATGTGCGTTACTCACTTGCCGCAGGTTGCTGGCTGTGGTCATCAACACTTCTACGTCAGCAAAGAAACGGATGGCGCGATGACCGAAACACACATGCAGCAGCTTGATAAACGCGCTCGCCTGCAGGAATTAGCCCGCCTGCTTGGCGGTAGCGAAGTGACGCGCAATACCCTCGCAAATGCAAAAGAACTGCTGGCGGCATAAACTTTTTTACCTTGTTAAGGTCTGAGTTCAACATAAAATCGCCGACCGACCCGACAGCAAAAGGTTTTAAAGTGGTGAAAGGTCTATTATCATCGGCATATTACATATGAGCCGCGTACTGCTCGGGCCCGAAAAGGAATCAAATCACTATGCGCTGTAAAACGCTGACTGCTGCTGCAGCAGTACTACTGATGTTGACTGCAGGCTGTTCCACTCTGGAGCGAGTGGTTTACCGCCCTGACATCAACCAGGGAAATTATCTGACACCTACCGATGTCGCCAAAGTGCGCACGGGTATGACGCAACAGCAGGTTGCTTATGCTCTGGGTACACCAATGATGTCCGATCCTTTTGGCACTAACACCTGGTTTTATGTGTTCCGTCAGCAACCTGGTCATGAAGGCGTAACCCAGCAAACACTGACGCTGACCTTTAACAGCAGCGGCATTTTGACGAACATTGATAACAAACCTGCTTTGACCGACAACAAGTAGGATTAACAGATCAAAAAAAGGTGCTCAATGAGCACCTTTTTTATTGTCTGCTATTTTTTAGCGGATTTCTCTGCTCGCTGTCTGCGCAGCTCTTTCGGATCGGCAATCAGTGGCCGGTAAATTTCCACCCTATCACCGTCCTGGAGAACATCAGCAAGCTTTACCGGACGGCTGTAAATGCCCACTTTATTTTTGCTGAGATCGATATCGGTACGCAATTCCAGCAGCCCGGAAGCGCGGATAGCCTCTTCCACCGTAGCGCCCTGTTGCAGCGTCACACGCTGTAGATACTGTTTCTCGGGTAGCGCATACGCCACTTCAACGACAATTTTAGCTGACGCTGACACTGTAAACCTCTTTCGCGCGGACCGTGAAGGCCTGCACCATGTTCGAAGCCAGCTCTTTAAAGATACGACCAAATGCCAGCTCGATTAACTTATTGGTAAACTCAAAATCGAGATGAAATTCAATGCGGCACGCTTCATGACTCAGTGGCGTAAACTTCCATCCGCCAATGAGTTTCTTGAACGGTCCGTCGACCAGATGCATCAGGATGCTCTGGTTACTGGTCAATTGATTGCGCGTGGTGAACGTTTTGCTAATCCCTGCTTTCGAGACATCCACCGCCGCGGTCATCTGTCCCGGAGTCGACTCCAGCACACGGCTACCGGTGCATCCCGGTAAAAACTGGGGATAGGATTTAACATCATTCACTAGCTGATACATCTGTTCCGCACTGTAAGGTACTAAAGCGGTCCGGCTAATCTGAGGCATAACAATTTCCATCAATATCAATCACACAAATAATACCATTTATCCCCCGCTAAAAAAAACGCTATAGCCTAACTCGTGCTAAGATAGCGCCTTGCGCCCCGCTGGATGAAATGGGGTGTTTTTCGATTCCAGATTACCTATACTGAGCGGCATTATGACGAAGAAAAAAGCACACAAACCTGGCTCAGCCACAATCGCGCTTAACAAGCGCGCACGACACGAATACTTTATTGAAGAAGAGTTCGAAGCAGGACTCGCTCTGCAAGGTTGGGAAGTCAAATCCCTGCGCGCGGGTAAAGCTAACATCGGCGACAGCTACGTCATCCTTAAAGACGGCGAAGCATTCCTGTTTGGCGCCAACTTCACGCCAATGGCTGTTGCCTCAACGCATGTGGTATGTGATCCCACCCGTACCCGCAAGCTGTTGTTAAACCAACGTGAGCTCGACTCCCTGTATGGTCGAATGAATCGTGACGGTTATACCGTTGTTGCGCTTTCACTGTACTGGAAAAATGCCTGGTGCAAAGTGAAAATTGGCGTCGCGAAAGGTAAGAAACAGCACGACAAGCGCTCCGATGTGAAAGAACGCGAATGGCAGTTAGATAAAGCGCGTATTATGAAAAATGCTGGTCGCTAAACGCTATTCTCCTGTGACCAGTCTCTGATCCTGAGACTGGTTCTTATTTTTTAGTTATTGAAATCCACTCAATACATTCATCAGGTTTATGGTTTATTTGTGCTGAATCGTTCAGGTATGAAATAAACTCCCCTGGCATTACCGTAGCGCCCCATAGTCTAATAAAATAAAACTTCAAGACCATGCCACCTATATTCAAACTTATTTAATAACACTATTATTACTGTTGTTTATTATATCACCTCTCATTTCGATTAAAATACAAAATCTTTAAATACAACAAGTTAACCAAAAACAAATCATTAAATACACACCGGAAAGTATACTTTTCAATTAGCTAAATATATTTTTAATATGGATAAGTTGCAGAATACATTCTTTCTGACTATATCATCTAATACGAAAGAACTATTCAGCTAACAGGGCCCGAACGTATTTGATAAGTAAATGAACCTCTGCATGACCTAATCAATGTAATTACATGTGTAAATTCATCTTTATGGTGAACGGGGCCCCTGTCTGCTCATTTTCCCAGCGCGCTGTTGCGGATTAATACTCCCGACATGCCATCAGGAGTGAACATATGCGTCTACTCGCCGTTGTATCAAAATTAACTGGCGTTTCCACAAATGTTGAATCCTCTGAAGTTACGCTCAGTTCGCCTTCTATCGTGAAACTGTCGGTGTCACGTGAGGAGGTAAGTCAACTGACTCGCGTGAATCAGGATCTGGTTGTCACACTCCGCTCAGGTGAAACCATCACCATTAAGAACTTCTATGTCGGAAAAGGTGATGCGCAAAACCAGCTTGTTCTGGAAGACAGTAATGGCGCGCTGTGGTGGGTTCAGGATACTGATGGGGCATTCCATTTCCAGCATCTGGACGATCTCACTCCGCTAATGACTGCCGAGGGAAGCCATGAAGGCGGCGCCGTCTGGCCGTGGGTTCTTGGTGGGATCGCGGTCGCAGGCGGAATTGGCCTCGCGGCGGGTGGTGGAGGTGGCGGCGGTGGTGGCGGCGGGAGTGATAATAACGCCGGCAACGGAAATGGCGGAAATGGCAACGGTGGTAATGGGGATGGTGGTTCACCGCCAACAACAACCCCTAACATGCCTGACGTACCCATTATCACCAGCGTAATCGATAACCAGGAGCTGATTACTGGCCCTGTTAATCAGCTGGAATCCACCAACGACAATACGCCCACTCTTCAGGGCACCGGCCCCGCAAATGCCACATTGCATATTTTTGATAACGGCGTCGAAATAGGCCAGGTCACTATCGATGCCAACGGCAACTGGTCGTTTACGCCATCCTCTCCACTCGCAGACGGTACCCACAAGTTTACCGTCAGTGCATCAGACGGTACGGGCAACAGCGACATGTCGGACAGTTGGGAGATTATTGTCGATACGCTTGCCCCCGACGCCCCTGTGGTCACAGAAGTAACTGACGATTCAGGTTCCATTAAAGGCTTGATAGGTAATAACGGTGTAACCGACGATGCCACGCCAACACTCACAGGCACTGGTGAAGCGGGCTCTTACATCAGCATTTCTGATAATGGCATTCTGATTGGCATGGTTCAGGTGGATGACAATGGTAACTGGACGTTTACACCTGACACGCCGCTTAGCGACGGTGTTCATAATCTGACGCTGACGCAAACTGACGATGCGGGTAACGTGAGCGCGGAAACGAGTGTACCGACATTCACCGTCGATACTACCCCGCCTGAAGGCGCGGTCATTTCCTCCGTAAACTTGCAAGGCACCGAGGTAACCGGTAGTGCTGAGGTAGGAAGCCAGGTCATTATCATCGGTAGTAATAATCAGGTTTTGGGGTCAACTACCGTTGATCAAACCGGCAATTTCGTCATCGCGATTTCACCTTCACAGACGCACGGTGAAGCGCTGATCGCGAAGATTCAGGACCAGGCAGGCAACGTCGGGCCAGACACGTCCTTCAATGCCACCAACTCTGGCTACCCGGGCGTGCCTGTTATCATCAGCATTGTGGATGATGTTACCCCCTCAACTGGGCCATTGAACAATAATCAGGCCACCAACGACCCAACGCCTACGATCTCGGGTACCGCAGACGCCAACAGCACGGTTAACATTTATAACAACGGCGCGCTTGTTGTAAGCGTGCTTGCCGATTCCAGCGGCAACTGGACCTGGACCTCCAACACCAACTTGCAGGACGACTCATACTCCTTCACCACCACAGCAACCAACCACCTGGGCACGGGAGGAACGTCAGCGGCATTCAATATCACTATCGATACTCAGCCACCGTCAGCGCCGGACGATCTGAACGTATCTGCCGACGGCTCTGTCGTCACCGGTACAGCCGAACCAGGAAGTACCGTGACCATCAATAATAATAACGGTCTTCAGATCGGCAGCGGCGTCGCCGGAACGGATGGCTCATTTACCATCACCATTAACCCGCCTCAGACCAATGGTGAAACCATTACCGCTATCGCCACCGATCCTGCCGGGAACCCAAGCCTACCGGAAACCGCGCTCGCGCCAGACATCACGGCCCCGCTGCCGCCAGCTAATCTGGTGATTAATCCTACAGGCGATCAGGTTACCGGCATGGCGGAACCCAACAGTACAGTACATATTCTGGATCCTGGTGGCGCGATAATTGGAACAGTAACCGCCGGCTCGAACGGAGAATTCACCGCCACGCTGGTTCCGCCGCAGACCAATGGAGAACATCTTGTCGCCAACGCGACGGATGCGGCTGGCAATACCAGCGGCAACAGCGCGATTACCGCCCCGGATACCACGGCGCCTGACGCGCCAACCGGCGTCACCGTCGCCGGGGACGGTGGTTCTGTAAGCGGACATGCTGAAGCGGGAAGCACCGTCACTGTAAAAGACAGCAATGGTAATCAGATCGGCACAGGCCAGGCAGACAGCGGCGGCAACTTCACGGTGTCGATTACGCCGTCAAAAATGAACGGCGAAACAGTAAAAGTTACCGCAACGGACAGCAGCAATAACGAGAGTCAGCCAACTTCTGCGGTGGCTCCGGATATTACCGCCCCTGGAACGCCCATCATCACCGCCGTGACGGATGACCAGCCCATGTACCAGGGCCCTCTCGATAACGGCGACGTCACTAACGACAGCAAACCTAAACTGGAAGGCACCGCCGAAGCAGGTTCTCAGGTCAAAATTTACGATAACGGCACCCTGCTGACGACCGTTGTCGCTGATATCAACGGTAACTGGAACTATACGCCAGCCTCGGCGCTGAGCGAGGGTGCTCACATCTTCACGGTGACCGCCACAGACGCCGCGAATAACACCAGCAGCGCGGCAAGCTGGAAAATCATTGTCGATACCATTGCGCCCACAGTTCCCGCAATCACGCTGGTGAACGATAACGTCGGTACGATAACCGGCGACGTTGCGAACAACGGTGGCATCACCAACGACAACACGCCGACGATTTCAGGCACCGGTGAGCCAGGTTCGTTAGTTAGCCTGTTTGACAATGGCACTTTACTGGACACTATCCTCGTCACCAGCTCCGGGACCTGGAGCTATACAGTGCCCGATGGCGCTCCGCTCACTGACCGGGTGCATAATTTCACGGTATTGGCTTCGGATATGGCAGGTAACGTCACCACCTCGCCAACGGTTGTGACGATCACGGTTGATACACAAGCGCCTGCCACGCCAGTCATTCTCAGCATGACGGATGATGTCGGCAGCATTAAAAGCGATCTACTTACCAACCAGAGTACGGACGATACGCTACCAAAACTTAACGGCACGGGTGTTGCCGGTTCAACCGTCACGCTGTATGACGGCACGACGCCTGTTGGCAGCGTGCTGGTACCGGCGGACGGTAACTGGAGCATTCAGGTGACTCAACCGCTAAGCGAAGGGCCGCACACGCTGACCGCCGTGGCGACAGATGCCGCAGGTAATGCCAGCACACCCGCAAGCTTTGCGTTAACCATCGATACCACGCCACCTGCTGCTCCGATTATTGTCGCCGGAGAGGGACTGATAGGCGGCGCTACCCTCCCCCTGGCAAACGGCGGCAGTACGAAAAGTACCACCCCTGTTCTTTCTGGTACTGGCGAGCCGGGAGCAACCATCACCGTTGCTGATAACGGCACAACGTTGGGTCGCACCACCGTCCAGCCTGACGGTACATGGACATTTACGCCACCGAATGCGCTGCCTGAAGGACCGCATAAATTCACCGCCACAGCGACTGACGCAGCAGGCAATACGGGGATCCCGTCGGCGAGCTTTACCCTGACGGTTGACAATACGCCCCCCGTGCAGCCTGGCGCGCCTGTCATTACCGACGATGTGGCTCCGGTAACGGGCGTGGTCACGAATGGCAATACCAATGACACCACGCCAACCTTTAGCGGCACCGGTACGTCGGGGGATGTTATTTCGGTGTATCTCGACGGCAATACCACACCACTGGGCACCACCAAGGTTGGTGCAGACGGCACATGGAGCTTTACGCCGACCACGGATATTAACCCGGACAGTTATCAGGTCACCATCACCGCAACCGATCCGGCAGGCAACGTCAGCCAGCCGTCGACTGCCGTCACCCTGAACATTGATATTACGCCTCCCGCAACGCCTACGATCGAGGCGGCAGATGACAACGCAGGCACTATTCAGGGAGATATTGCAGAGAACGGCACAACCGATGACAGTACGCCGACCGTGCGAGGAACAGGAGAAAGCGGCTCGATCATTACGCTGTATAACGGCACGACGGTTATCGGCACCACGACCGTAGTGAATGGTTTGTGGAACATCACACCGACGACGGCGCTGCCCAACGGCACCTACACGCTGACGGCAGTCGCCACCGATGCTGCAGGCAACCCCAGCGGCACCTCAAACAGCATTTCGTTTACGGTGAATTCGACACCGTTGGTCGTTAGCAACATCGAAGACGATCAGGGTGTCTTTACTGGCTCACTAAGCAACGGTAGCGTAACGGACGATACCCTCCCAACAATCAGCGGGACCGGCATTGCAGGCAGTACTGTATACATCTATGACAATGGTCTTCCTGACGCCATAGCAACTGTTCAGGTCGGTGTTGACGGCACGTGGAGTATCAACGTGCCACTAAGTGAAGGCGTGAATAATCTCACTTTTATCGCAAAAGACAGCAATGGAAACAATATCTCCGCTGCAACGCCAGTAACGTTAAACCTTGATACTAATGCCCCAAATGCACCATTGATCACAACTGTTGACCCTGACGGAACAAACGTTAAGGGAACAGCAGAACCTGGAAGTACTGTGATTATCTCGAAGGGCTCTACGGTATTAGGTAGCGCAATCGCTGATGCCGAGACAGGTCAATTTACCGTCACGCTCTCTCCAGGACAGACCTCAGGTGCTTTGCTAACAGCTATCGCGCAGGATACTGCGGGTAATCAAAGCGTTGAGACTTCGTTTACGGCATCAAACTCAGGGCAACCTATTCCACCCACTCTTGAAATCTTTGACGACTTCGCCCCTACTGTTGGCATCATTGCAAACGGAAAAACCACCAATGATACGCAGCCAACCTTACAAGGCGTGGCAACAGCCGGAGCTGATGTACATATCTACCAAAACGGAATCCTGCTGATCACCGTCCCGGCTGATGCGAGCACCGGAGCCTGGAGCTACACCATCCCCAGCGCGCTGGCGGACGGCACGACCTGGAACTACGCTGTCTCTCAAACGGTGAATGGCGACACCAGCGGCCAGTCGCCAAACTATGCCATTACCATCGATACCACCGCGCCGCTCGCGCCAAGCATCACCGCCGTTACTGATGATGTGGCTCCGGTGACGGGCAATGTCGGCAGTGGACAAAGCACTAACGACACGCGCCCAACACTGAGTGGTACTGGCGAGATTGGGGCGACCATTACGGTTTATGACGGCGGCGTGTCCATCGGCACCACTACCGTTAACAACAGCGGAAACTGGAACTTTACCCCGCAAAATGCCCTGAATGACGGCCCTCACACGTTTACCGTGCGCGCCACTGACGCGGCTGGCAATCAGGGGGCCCCATCCGCATCGTACCCAATAACGGTGGACACAGGCCTGCCTGGTGCGCCAGTTATTGTGTCAGTAACCGACGATGTAGGTGGAACAACCACGCTCATTTCCGGGCAGACTACCAACGATAATACGCCAACCCTGGCAGGTACTACCGAAGCGAATAGCGTGGTCACCATCCGCGATAACGGCACGGTGATTGGCACAACCACCAGCGACGGAAGCGGCAACTGGAGCTTTACGCCTTCTCCGGCGCTCGGCGAGGGCAATCACGCGTTGACCGCCACGGTCACGGACGCCGCTGGTAACGTCAGCCAGGCAACAGCGCCATTCTCGCTGTTGGTCGACACACTCCCACCAGTAGTGCCAACGATTGTGTCAGTCATCGACGATCAGCCGGGAAGCACTCTGCTGACCAACGGTCAACTGACCAATGATGCCCAACCCACGCTGAATGGCATTACCGAACCCAATGCCATTGTCACTATTCTCAGTAATGGTACGATCATTGGCACCGCAAATGCCGATATCTCCGGTAACTGGAGCTTCACCCCGACAAACGCGCTGGCGCAGGGGGAAAATATCTTTACCGTGACGGCGACGGATGCGGCTGGCAACACCAGCGGAGCCTCCTCTTCGTTCACGGTACTGGTGGATTCAATTGCCCCGTCTGCACCGGTAATTCTGACCGTTCAGGACAATACCGCTCCGACAACCGGGCCTATCTCCAACGGGCAAATCAGCAACGAAAGTCGCCCGGCGCTCAGCGGTACCGGTGAAGTTGGCGCGACGATTACCGTCCTGAGCGATGGTCAGGCCATTGGCACCACCATCGTCGGCGCAGGCGGAAGCTGGAGTTTTACACCCTCCGCGGCATTGGGTAACGGCCAGCATACTCTGACCGTCACGGCTACAGATAGCGCAGGCAATACCAGTCTGCCTTCTGGTGGCTTTACCTACACCGTCGATACTATGGCACCGACAGCACCAGTGATTACTCAGGTTGCGGATGATGTCGGCCCGCTGATCGGTAATCTGAACAACGGTCAGGCCACGAACGATCCACTCCCGACGCTTAGCGGTACGGCTGAAGCCAATTCCACGGTGAGAATTTACGATAACGGATCGTTTATCGGCTTTACCACAGCGGATGGTACGGGCGCCTGGATCTTCACACCGGGAACCCAACTTGGCAATGGTAACCACGCGCTGACGGTAACAGCCACCGACGCGGCCGGAAACATCAGCCCGACGTCTGCAGGATTTAACATCGTTGTTGATACCGTCGCCCCGCTTGCGCCAACGATTATCCAGGCGTTTGATGACGTGCAGCCGGGAACCGGAACGCTATCGAACGGAGCCTTTACCAACGACACCCGTCCCGTACTCAGCGGTTCAGCGGAAGCCGGTGCCCGGGTAGCCATCTACGATAATGGCGCGCTGCTGGCAACGGTGACTGCGACGATAGACGGCACCTGGGAATATCTGACCACCACACTTGGCAACGGTCAGCATGTGTTTACCGCCATCGCCACCGACGCCGCCGGGAACGTGAGTCCTGTCTCAGGTGGGTTTACGATTAATGTCGACACCATTGCACCATCCGTCCCGCTGCTGGTCTCTGTGGTGGATGATATCGCAGGCGGCGTGTTCAATGCAGCGCTCAGCAACGGACAGCTGACCAACGATGCACGCCCGACGCTGAACGGCACCGCCGAGGCAGGCAGCACCATCAGCATCTATGACGGAAGCACCCTGTTGGGTACCGCGCTGGTGCAAAGCAATAACAGTTGGTCGTTTACCCCAACCACACCGCTGGCGAATGGATCGCACACCTTCACTGTCACCGCCACTGATGCGGCGGGCAACACCAGCGGCGCGACGGCAGGCTTCAGCGTGGTAGTTGACACCACGGCGCCGACGCAGCCTTCAATCAGCAGCATTACTGACGATGTCGGGCCAAACACCGGGCCGATTGGCAGCAATCAGCCGACCAATGACGCGCGCCCAACGTTAAACGGCATCACGGAAGCCAACGCGCGAGTTGATATTTATGATAACGGCAGCTTTGTCACCAGCGTAACGGCGGATGGCAGCGGCAACTGGAGCTACACCCCGACTACCCCGCTGGCACAAGGTACCCACTCGTTTACCATCACTGCAACGGACAGTGCGGGTAATACCAGTGGCATATCGTCTGCGGCAGCGATCGTGGTCGATACCGTTGCCCCGGGTATCCCAACCGGGCTGGCGGTAAACGCCAACGGCACCGCGCTCACCGGCGTTGCCGAACCAAACAGCACGGTCATTATTACCTCCAGCGGCGGAACGGTGCTCGGCACGGCAACCGCCAACGCCTCCGGTAATTTCACCTTCACTCTGAACCCACCGCAAATCAGTGGGCAAACTCTGCTGGTCAGCGCACAGGATGCCGCAGGCAACATCGGTACAGCGGGTAACGTGCTGGCACCGTTTACCGGCGTACCACCTGCGCCTGTTATTTCCAGCGTGCTCGATGACGTCGGCACTATCATGGGACCCGTCGCTCCCGGTAAAACCACCAATGACACCCTGCCAACGCTCAGCGGAACGGCGCAGGCTAACGCCGTCATCAATCTGTACAACAACGGCGTGCTAATGGGCTTCACGACCGCAGACGGTAACGGGATCTGGAGCTTTACCCCATCCGGTGCACTCAGCGAAGGTAACCATGCGTTTACCGCCACGGCAACCAACGCCAACGGCGCAAGTGGGTTGTCCGGTTCGTTCAGCGTGATTGTGGACACCACGCCACCGACCGCGCCAACGCTCCTGATCAGCGCCGATGGCGGTACCGTCAGCGGCGTCGCCGAAGCGGGAAGCACGGTCACCATTTCTCTGCCCGGCGGCACCAGCGTGACGGCAATCGCCAACAGCAGCGGTGTCTACAGCGTCAACCTGCCGGTTCGCCAGATTGAAGGGCAGTCGCTGTCCGCCACGGCGACCGATGCGGCGGGAAATACCTCATCGCCGACAAACGCTCTCGCACCAGTATTGCCGCTACTGGCTGAAGACAATGTCACCAGCCTGCCGCTACAAACCGATGTCACCGTCAGCACCGAGCATCAAAGCGATTATGGTTTCCTGTTGGTCAATGCGCTGGGAAATGTCGCCAACGTGCTGGGGAACGATACGGCAAGCGTGAATTTCAGCATCGCTTCTGGCGGCAGCGGATCCATTACAATCAATGCCGCAGCGACCGGCGTAGTGCTGTCGCTGTTAAACACACTTGAAGTCGTCATCCAGCGCTTTGACACCGCGCTGAATGCCTGGGTGACGGTGGTGGATACCGGAAAACCAGACTTTGCCAGCCTCCTCACTCTGGGCGCCTCAGGCGTAACGCTCAATTACAGCGGACTGACTGGTGGTGATTACCGCGTGGTCAGCTACAACACCAACCTGCTGGCGACCGGGGCATACACCAGCCTTGATGTCTCAGTGGTAAAAGCCAGCGCAGGAACTATCACCGGCGGTACTACCGAGTCTGGCAATATCATCACCGATACCGATCCCGCCAACGGGCAGGATAATGCCCCTTCCGGCACGCTGGTCACCGCCATCACCGACGGTAACGGCAACGTCGTGAACATCCCGGCGGGCGGCATTGATGTGCAGGGGAAATACGGGATCCTGCATATCAATCAGAACGGTAGTTACACCTATACCCTGACCAATACGTCAATCTCGGTGTATGGCCGTTCCGAAAGTTTCACCTACACGCTGACGCATGGCAGCGATCACTCCTCAGCAAAACTGGTGGTAACGCTCGGTCAGGCGCCCACCACCAGTACGGTAACCGCGGCAGACGATGTGGCTGCGCTGACTTACGGGACGCAGGTCATCGCGGTTGATCATGGCACATCACAGCAAACCGGCTTCACCCTCGCCAACGTCGGACTGGGTAATGTGCTGGATGTCAGTCTGGTTAACGGTTTAACCAATCCGATCAAATTTAATGTGGATGATGGCGCAACCCGCACGCTGACCGTCAAGGCCAACGTTCTCGGCGTCACGGTTGGCGGTTTTGATCTCTATGTTTATCGCTTCAACGAGTCCATTCAGCAGTATGAGCAGTTCCGCGTGAAGCCCAACTGGGTCACAGCGCTGCTAGGAGGTAGCTCAACGGATTACACCATCACCCTGCCTGGCGGTGACTATCTGTTCCTGCTTAACGCCTCCGGTGGTCTGACGCTGCTGACCAGCTATACCCTGAATATCCAGGCCGATCACACCTACGCCGTCGACAGCCTGAGTGCGACAACCAATGGAAACCTGCTGGTCAACGACTCGGCTCCGGCCAATACCGTTATCACCGAAGTTAACGGTGTCACCGTAAACGGAACGGGTACAACCACCATTAACGGGCAGTACGGCACGCTGACTATTGATGCGAAAGGGAACTACACCTACACGCTGAGAAGCGGACTGGGCGCAGACGGTATCAATACGCCGGACAGTTTCGTGTATAAGGTCAAAGCGCCAAACGGCGATACCGGCAGTGCATCGCTGAATATCAAACCGACCCCACAGGCGCTGGATGCAGTAAATGACGTCAGCAGCACGATGGCGGTCACCACCCAGGCGGATACTTCCCGGTCGTTTACCGACGACAGCGTCGGGAACGCCAGCTGGAGTGCCCAACTCCTTTCACCCACCTCAAAAAGTGGTACTGGCGTCATTGAAATCGCTACGGGAACGGCAGTGCAAAACGCCATACTGCATTTTAACGTCGCGTCAGGTCTGACGCTGGGCGGGCTGACCGTCACCTGGGCGCTGTATGACAGCAACAACATCAAGATTGCCGGTAACTCTTTCAATGGCGGATTGCTGGTTGGTGGCAATATCGATATAGCCTTGAGCGGGATCGTACTGCACCCCGGCAACTATCGCCTCGACTATACCGGAAGCGTCGGGGGGCTGGGGCTGGGGAATATCACCATCACCCCCAGCGTGAAAGGTACGATAATCGACCTGCAAAACTTCGAGACTTCCACAGCGAACAGCGTCACCGGCAATATTTATGACGGAGACCATATTGCCAGCGTGCATACCTTGCTGACGGTGAACGGCACGGGCGGCAGTACCGTCACGCTTGATCCGCTGAGTAGCACGACCAGCGCCATCATTAACGGGTTGTACGGCAAACTGACCATTGGCATTGATGGTCATTACACCTATGCCCTCAACAGCGATGTCTCGCTCTCCACCATCGTCACCAAAGAGACATTTACCTACACCCTTAACGACCAGAATGGCCATACCGATACCGCTACGCTGACCATCAATATGAATCCGCAAGTGGTGAGTACCGTCGATGCCGATCGCCTGACTGGCAGCGCCTACGGCGATACGCTGATTTATCACCTGCTCAACGCCAACGACGCTACCGGCGGCAACATTAGCAATGGTGCTACCGACACCTGGACCAACTT
Source organism: Citrobacter sp. B72 (assembly GCF_016894305.1). Lineage (NCBI taxonomy): Bacteria > Pseudomonadati > Pseudomonadota > Gammaproteobacteria > Enterobacterales > Enterobacteriaceae > Citrobacter > Citrobacter sp. B72. Next base: position 1,241,007 of record NZ_CP069801.1, on the reverse strand, counting down.
CTCACTGGCCCAGGGTGACAAAATCGATATCGGCGACCTGCTGGTGGGCTGGAACGGGCAGAACGCTACGCTCGGCAACTACCTCACCGTAACCACCAGCGGTAACAACACGGTGATTGCCATCGACCGCGACGGTACGGGCAACACTTATCACTCAACCAATCTCATAACGCTGGAGAACGTACACACCACGCTCGATGAGCTGGTGCAACAAAATCACATCGTGCCCTGACGTTAACGCAATGCGTTAAAGCGCCATAACTACAGCCCCGGATGCCATGACGTCCGGGGCAATAACAGTCGTCGCTGCCGTATTTTGTAAGGGATAAACTATGAGAAATGTCGCGCCTGTTGCATTACTTCTGGCATTAACGCTCTGTACCCTGCGGGTGAATGCCGAAGATGAACCGCAAATTATTACGCCGGAAGGACTGGCCACCAGCCAGATGCTTCCCTCGCTGGACGGCGCGGTTGCCGATCTGCCGCTGAGCGCTGCCGCCCCCGGCAACCTGATGCTCAACGACGCGGTAAGTCGTGCCGTGAGCTGGCATCCTTCTATTCGTGAATCGATCGGCAAACTGCTTTCGCAAAACGAACAGATCGACGTGGCGAAATCGAAATATTACCCGCAGGTTTCTGCCGGAATGAATAACGGTTACAGCAATACCTATACCGACCACGGCTTTAGCCCGGCGCTGGTTATTTCGGTGTCACAAATGCTGTACGACTTCGGCAAAGTGGCAAGCCAGGTCCGCGCCGAGACAGCCGGAGCCGCACAACAGCAGGCGAATGTGTTACTCAGTATTGATACCATCGCCCACGCAACCGCCAACGCGATAGTCCAGGTGCAGACGTGGCAACAAATGGTGGATGCCGCCGAAGAACAGCTCACCGCCTTAAACGACATTGGTCGACTGACCCGACAACGCAATGATGAAGGGGCAACCTCGCTGTCCGACGTGGTGCAAACCGATGCGCGTATCGAGTCTGCGCGTTCTCAGCTGGCGCAGTATCAGGCCAATCTCGACAGCAGTAAGGCCACATTGATGAGTTACCTCGGCTGGAACTCACTTAACGGCATCAGCAACGAATTCCCGGCCAAACTGGACAGCAGCTGCGATGTGGTCAAACCGGAAGATAAACTGGTTCCCGCGGTACTGGCGGCCTGGGCACAAGCGAATGTGGCACAGGCAAATCTCGATTACGCCAACGCGCAGATGACGCCCACCATCTCTTTGGAACCGTCGGTTCAGCATTATCTCAACGACAAATACCCCAGCCATGAGGTGCTCGACAAAACCCAGTACTCCACGTGGGTAAAAGTTGAGATGCCGCTGTATCAGGGGGGCGGACTCACCGCCAGGCGCAACGCCGCCAGCCATGCGGTTGAGTCTGCACAATATTCCATCCAGCGCACCCGACTCGAAGTACGACAAAAATTACTGGAGTCCCGCAGCCAGGCAATGAGCCTCGCCACCGCCCTGCAGATTCTGCGCCGCCAGCAGCGACTGAGTGAACAAACGCGCGAGCTTTATCAACAGCAGTATCTGGACCTCGGTTCGCGCCCGCTGCTCGACGTGCTTAACGCCGAGCAAGAGGTGTATCAGGCCCGTTTTGCCGAACTCCAGACTCAAAACCAGCTGCGCCAGCTCCAGCTGAACTGCCTCTATAACACTGGCTCGCTTCGCCAGGCGTTCGCCTTAAATAATCGCAGCATTCAATCGGTGGAGATCAAGCTATGAGCGACCTCGATTCACATGCAGAAGATGCGATTAGCGAACACGCTCTTAGCCAGTGGGCGCAGGCGATGACGCATATTGCCAACCATTATCGCGTGGCCTGTTCTCCCGGCGCAATCCAGGCCAACGCCCCGTGGTTTGCGGGAAAAAGCCGGGCAACGGCCCTGTCGCAACTGGCGCGTCAGGCGGGACTGTCATTTCATGCGCTGGATACCGCCACGCAGGCGTTCGGTCAGTGGCGTCTGCCGGTGGTGGCGGAACTGCGCGACGGCCAGCTAATGGTGATAGAACATTTCAACGGCGAAGATGCACTGGATGTATTTATCATCGCCGAAGAGGGCCAGCGTAACCGGTTAACGATTGCAGAACTTCTGCCGGAGATCGTGAGCATTACCGCGCTGCGCCCGCTGTCGGCGCTGAAGGACAGTCGGGTAGACCGCTATATTTCGCGCTTCAAGCCCGACTGGATGCGCGAACTGGTGTTAAAAGACATTAGTCCTTATCTGCCGGTCATGATTGCCGCCTTTCTGATTAACGTTCTGTCGCTCGCCGGGATTATCTTTTCCATGCAGGTTTATGACCGGGTGATCCCCGCCCAGTCTTATCCAACGCTGTATGTTCTCTCCACTGGCGTTCTGGTGGCGGTGCTGTTTGGCTTTTTGCTGCGCGAAGCGCGTACCCACATAATGGACCTGCTCGGCAAACGCGCCGATATGCGCATTTCCGATCGCGTGTTCAGCCATGCATTGCGCCTGCGCAACAGCGCCGTCCCCCGCTCGACGGGGAGCTTCATTTCTCAACTGCGCGAGCTGGAACAGGTTCGCGAGATGATCACCTCCTCGACCATGTCGACCATTGTCGATCTGCCGTTTTTCTTTTTGTTTATCGTAGTGCTGGCTTTTATCGCCCCGCCGCTGGCATGGATAGCGCCCGTCGCGGCCCTGCTGATGATCCTGCCCGGTTTGCTGTTACAGAAGAAGCTGGCGGTGCTCGCCAACCAGGCTGCCCATGAATCCACCCTGCGCAACGCGGTGCTGGTCGAGAGCGTTCAGGGGCTGGAAGACATCAAGCTGATGCAGGCGGAAAACCGCTTTTTACAGCAGTGGAACAGCTACATCCGCATTACCGGAGAGTCCGGGCTGCGCACGCGCAGGCTGACTCAGGGGCTGATTGGCTGGGGCATGTCGGTACAAAGCCTGGTCTACGCCGCCATCATTATGTTCGGCGCGCCGATGGTCATTGAAGGCACGATGACCACCGGGGCCGTGGTGGCCGCTTCGATGCTCGGTTCCAGAATGATTGCCCCAATGGCTAATCTGTGCGGCGTGCTAGCCCGCTGGCAACAGGTTAAGGCGGCGAAGATGGGGTTGGATAGCATCATGCAGCTTCCCACCGAAACGCAGTACGACGAAGACCGGGTGCATCAGGAGATTTTTCACGGTCATTATCTGTTTGAGAACGCACACTTTCGCTACCACAGCGACGATCAGCGCGTTCCGCTGCGCATCTCGCGCCTGGAGGTCATGCCCGGCGAGCGCGTGGCAATCCTCGGGCGTAACGGTGCAGGGAAATCAACCCTGCTGCAGGCCATGGCGGGTGGTGTGGAGATTATCCAGGGCGATGTCCGGCTCGACAACCTGAGTCTGGCGCAGATCGATATGGCTGATTTACGCCGCAACATCGGTTTTCTTAGCCAGAACGCGCGGCTGTTTTTCGGCACCCTGCGCGAGAACCTGACCCTCGGCGCACCGCATGCCAGCGACGCGCAGATCTTCGAAGCGCTGGAGGTCAGCGGCGCGGCAGCTTTCGTTAAACAGCTCGCCAAAGGGCTGGCGCACCCCATTATGGAGGGCGGCAACGGTTTGTCCGGTGGACAACGGCAGTCGATCCTGCTGGCAAGAATGCTGCTGCGATCGCCCAATATCGTGCTGCTCGACGAACCCAGCGCCTCGCTGGATGAACATACCGAGCGGGAGTTTATTCAGCGCCTGAACCAGTGGCTGGGCAACCGCACATTGATTGTCGCCACCCATCGCGTACCGGTTCTGGAGCTGGTCGAGCGCGTGGTGGTATTAAAAGAAGGCCAACTGGTCATGGATGCCCCGAAAGCGCAGGCATTAAATGCGAGCCGGGCACCCTCCCCAACTCACGGTCGGGAGTGGAAAAATGAAAACCAATCCGCATGATGCCGCCATGGACGACCTCGATATCCGCCGCGAGCACCGTTTTTCCGGGGCCAGCCGCATTATTCTGCTCAGCACCCTGCTGTTTGTCGTTCTGGGTATCTGGGCATATCTTGGCAAGCTGGATGAAGTCTCAACCGGCAGCGGAAAAGTGATCCCCAGCTCGCGAGAGCAAGTCTTGCAGTCGCTGGATGGCGGCATTCTCGCCGAGCTTACGGTACGCGAGGGAGATAAAGTGCAGGCCAATCAAATAGTCGCCCGCCTCGACCCCACCCGTTCTGAGTCCAACGTTGGGGAGAGTGCAGCCCGTTATCGCGCCTCACTGGCTTCCAGCGCAAGGCTTAATGCCGAAGTTAACGATCTGCCGCTGGTCTTTCCCGATTCACTGCGCGCCTGGCCGGATCTCATCGCCTCCGAAACTCGCCTGTATAAAAGCCGCCGCGCGCAGCTTGCGGATTCAATGGCAGAACTTCAGGATGCACTGGTCTCAGTAAATAAAGAACTGGCCATCACCCAACGGCTGGAGAAAAGCGGTGCCGCCAGCCACGTAGAAGTGCTGCGCCTGCAACGACAAAAAAGCGATCTGGGATTAAAAATCACCGACCTGCGCTCACAATATTTCGTGCAGGCGCGGGAAGCGCTGTCAAAAGCCAACGCCGAAGTGGATATGCTGGCGGCGATTTTAAAAGGACGCGAGGATTCCGTCACCCGCCTGACCGTACGCGCGCCGATGCGCGGTATTGTGAAAAACATCCAGGTCACCACCATCGGCGGCGTTATCCCGCCCAACGGCGAGATGATGGAGATTGTGCCGCTGGACGATCATCTACTAATAGAAACCCGCCTGTCGCCGCGTGATATTGCGTTCATCCATCCCGGCCAGCGGGCGCTGGTGAAGATTACCGCCTATGACTACGCCATTTACGGCGGTCTGGAAGGCGTAGTCGAAACCATCTCTCCGGACACCATTCAGGACAAAGTGAAACCGGAAATCTTCTATTACCGCGTGTTTATCCGCACGCATCAGGACTTCTTACAGAACAAACTGGGACGCCATTTCTCCATCGTACCAGGCATGATTGCCACAGTGGATATAAAAACAGGTGAAAAAACCATCGCCGACTATTTAATCAAACCGTTTAATCGCGCAAAAGAAGCGCTGCGCGAGCGCTAAATCCTTGAGGATTAGGGGTTGCGGGGGCTGGTCACGCGTGTCACAAGTCTGTTATACTTGCTCTAACACATTGGGGCTGATTCTGGATTCGACGGGATTCGCGAAACCCAAGGTGCATGCCGAGGGGCGGTTGGCCTCGTAAAAAGCCGCAAAAAAATAGTCGCAAACGACGAAAACTACGCTTTAGCAGCTTAATAACCTGCTCGGAGCCCTCTCTCCCTAGCTTCCGCTCTTAAGACGGGGATCAAAGAGAGGTCAAACCCAAAAGAGATCGCGTGGAGGCCCTGCCTGGGGTTGAAGCGTTAAAACTAATCAGGCTAGTCTGGTAGTGGCGTGTCTGTCCGCAGGTGCCAGGCGAATGTAAAGACTGACTAAGCATGTAGTGCCGAGGATGTAGGAATTTCGGACGCGGGTTCAACTCCCGCCAGCTCCACCAAACACCGGTGAAAGCCCTCAGCGCAAGCTGAGGGCTTTTTTGTGTCTATTGACCCGTCCTGAAAGCGTTGACACGTTCCAGACTTAGATCCGGAGAACGTGATGATAGCTGAATACGAACAGGCAGATTAATTTCCTGATAACTCTTTTTATTTAACAGTGAACGACCATGGTTAAATAATATCCCTACAAGCTTAAAATCGTCACGATAAAAAGAAACGTATTTTTTAAATACATTCGTCATTTAAACGTTCGACATCGTTAGCCAGCCCACAACGCCGCATAGTGTAAAAATATCCAGTTAACTTCTCCATGAACAACTCTTGAATTTTCCTACTAAATACATATATTACGCATCCCGTTCAGTACATGGAATAACCTTTGATTTTTTTAATTGATATTGGAGTTACAAATGTCAAATAAGAAAATTTCGCGGAGCAATGGGGCAACAGGCCCCGTTAATAAGGTTGTCGCATGGTCAACAATCGCTTTGCAGGCTCTGTATCCTGCCCTTCTTAGCTTCACGCCAACCATCAGCCATGCGTCAGCCGTTAAGGCATCGCAGGCCGCCGCAGAACAGCAAGAACTGCGCGGCCTGTCTTCTCTCGCCGCGCAGGCTGGCAGAAGTATTGAAAACGGCCATACGGGCAGTTTTGCCGCCAATACCGTCTCAGCACAGGCAACGAAGGAGGTGGTAGAGTGGCTACAGAAGTACGGTAATGCCCGTATTCAACTCAACGTCGATGACGCTTTCTCGTTAAAAGATTCGGCGTTCGATTTCCTTTATCCGTGGATTGATACAAAGCAGCATGTTTTATTTAGCCAGACATCGCTTCACCGTACCGATGACAGAACCCAAACTAATATCGGTATGGGTTATCGCTATTTCACGGCGGATAATTCAATGCTGGGCGCAAACTTATTTTATGACTACGATTTAAGTCGTCATCACGCACGTATGGGTGCAGGCGTTGAGTATTGGCGAGATTATTTACGCGCAGGCGCAAATGCTTATTTAAGATTATCAAAATGGAAGGATTCCCACGATCTGGATGATTATCAGGAACGTCCGGCAGATGGCTGGGATATCTATACCCAAGGTTGGTTGCCATCGTATCCGCAACTGGGCGCATCGCTTAAATATGAAAAGTATTACGGCAAGAATGTCGGCCTCTTTGGCAGCGATCATCTTCAGGAAAATCCGTACGCCTTTACAGGCGGGATCAGCTATACGCCGGTTCCGCTAGTTACGCTTTCCGCTGAACACAAGCAGGGGCAGAGCAATACTCATGATTCACGCTTCGGCATAGAGATTAACTATCGCCCCGGCATCCCGCTGGCGAAGCAGTTGGACGGCGACAATGTTGCGTTAATGCGCGAAGTTCAGCACGGACGCTACGATTTTGTCGAACGAAATAACAATATTGTTCTGGAATACCGCAAAAAATCGGTTCTGAAAATCCGCCTGCCTGAAAGCGTACAGGGGGAAGGTGGCGCCGTTATTCCGGTGACTATTTCGCTGGATAAATCCCACTGGGGCATTCAGTCGGTAGAGTGGAACGATAGCGCATTTACCGCCGCTGGCGGACGCATTTCCGGTAGCGGCACATCATGGCAACTGACGTTACCCTCTTATACACCAGGCGGCACTAATCACTGGCAAATCGGTGCAACGGCGCGAGATGTTAAAGGAAACGCCTCTAACTATGCGGTGATGGACGTGACGGTGACGAGGAGTTCGGCCTCTGTCGGCACAATGGATTTTACATTGAACGGCGAGCAGCAACCGATCATCGCTGCTGACGGGAAGTCACAGCATCCGGTTACGCTGGTGCTTAAAGATACCAATGGTAATCCGTTAACAGGACTTGCACATGACATTGAGTTGTCTTTAGCGTTTACACCTGACGCACAGAGAAATCGTGAGCGTTCGGCACAGGCTCCAAAGCTTGGTGAAGTGCAGGAAACCCGCTCCGGGGTGTATACCGCCACGCTGACGCCGGGTTTAACGGCGGGGACGGCACGCATAACCGCTAAAGTTCTGGGTAAAACAGAAACCCTGACGGTGAAACTAAAAGCGGTTTCCGCCGAGGCGGCAAAATCGACATTCACGGTAATGCCCATGGAGCAGGTCGTTGGACACCCGATTAGCCTGGCGTTAGAAGCAAAAGATAAAGACGGGAATGCCATCACCGGCGACGACAGCTTACGTTTTTATGCAGTTTCAGCCAGCGGCGAGGTCCGTTTTACTGCAGTAGAAGAGAAAGACGGCGTGTACAGCGCTAAGGCAACGTCTGAACTGGCTCAGGCGACACGCATTGGTGTGAAGTCACAAAAACATGATTTCTCTGGGCTGGAAAAACAAGCCAACTGGATTGCCGACAAAACGCAACCGGTGGTGCAGGCTTTTAACCTGACCAAGGACAATGCGCTGGCGGATGGTAAACAGAGTAATGTCGCGGTCGTTACCCTGACCGACCGTTATGGGAACCCGCTGTCCGGATACACGGTCACTCTGGCGTTACCGCCACAGGTTAAGATCGCGAATGGGGAGAACGTTGTGAAGACCGATGCCAAAGGTGAAGCAAGATTCTCACTGACCAGTTCAACGCCGGGAACTTATGATATTACACTAAGCGCGGGGAACATCAGCTCATCGCTAAGCGTAACATTTGCCTCTGCAATGGAGGGGGCAACATTGTCTCTGACAGCCAAAGACAATGGCGCAATCACCAATATTGCAGCAAACGGCCGCGATGGTGCCACGCTTGAGATCATGCTCAACAATACCGCCGCGTCGGTTGAAGGGCAGAAAGTGGAGCTTATCGTCACGCCACAAGGGCTCGTGTACCCGGAGAAAATCACCACCAATAAAGACGGTTACGCGACGGTAACGTTAACTACGGTTAAGGCAGGTCATTACACCGTTAATGCCAGGGTTACAGATGGGCAGCACAGCGTTGAGTCCTCAAGCGTTGACCTGGAATTCGTACCTGATATTAACAGCGCAGTGCTGAATTTGACCGCACCGTCTGAGAGCATTGTGGCAAACGCATCAGCGGCACATGAAATTCAGGTACAGGTTGTCGACGGTGAAAACAACCCATTTAGTGGTGACGTGCACCTGACCAGTTCCCCTACCAGTGGATTAAAACTGGGCCAGTCCGAACTGACATTGGATGAGAAAGGAATGGCATCAACAACCTTTATTGCCGCAGAAGCCGGGCACTATCAATTGCAGGCAACCTTCATCAAAGAGGGTAAACGCGTTACGGCGAGTAAGGCGATTGAGGTGGTATCGGATCTGCAAAATGCCGCGTTGACGATCGAACCGTCAACGACATCCGCCGTAGTCAGTGATGTGGATAACGTGGCGTTTACCCTGCATCTGACCGATACATCAGGGAACAGCGTCAGCAACCGTAAGCTGAAAATTACGGCTACAGGCCCATCGCCACGCGATCCTCTGGTGATTGACAATACGCTTGTCACCACCAATGGTTCCGGTACTGCGACTGTAAATGTCCACGGTAATAAGGCGGGTCGTTACACGCTGACCGCCACATTGGCTGAACACGGTAGCAATGTCTCGGCAAATGCTTCGCTAACGCTGAATGCCGATGCCCAGAATCCAGTACTCACTCTGGAGCAGGATCCTGGCTATGCCGTTGCCAACCTTGAGCCGGTAGGCTTTATGGCCCGGTTGCAGGATAAATTCGGTAACCCGTTAAACGGCAGTGTCGAATTTAGTGCAGGCAGCAAAGCCAAACCCGGCAGCGGAACCTTTACGATGACGCCGGATAAAACCAACTTTAAGTTAGGGAATGCTTACTCTGAACTGAGAACGGATACGGCCGGTGTAAGTTGGGTGAGAGCGAAGGCAACGATGGGAGATAAAACATTGGAAAAAGTACTCACCGTCTGGGTAGTTGAGAACCATCAACCAAATTCCTGATCGGGATATAAACAAAAGATAGCCGGGGTGTTCTCGAGATCACCCCGGCTACTGCCATAACCCCAAATATATCGACGCTTGCATTATTCTCATGGCCAGGCGATCTATGAGAATAATGAGCACTTAAATAGCGCCAACCGTCATCCCATTCTTCCCCCTTTTACTCATCAAAAGGAGGGAAAAAAACGACTCGCAGTTAAAAAAGCCATTCATGACCTTACTTATCAACCGGATAATCCCTGTTAATCCACGCATGTTCATCTTCCCAGGTAAACATCCATTTGCGAACCGGGCCGGCCATCACGTTAAGGTAGTAACTGTCATATCCCGCCAGGGTTGCCACCGGGTGATACCCTTTCGGCACCATCACGACGTCGCGGTTATAGACTGCCATACACTCGTCAAGCGACCGGTCATCGGTGTAGACCCGTTGCATACAGAATCCCTGCGGCGGGTTGAGGCGATGGTAGTAAGTCTCCTCCAGATAGGTTTCCTGCGGGGGATTATCGGTGTCATGCTTATGGCTTGGGTAAGAACTGGTACAACCTTCGTTGGTCCACACCTCCACCACCAGCAGGCTATCTGCGGGTTTATCTTCCGGTAAGATGTTGTGCACGTAGCGCTGGTTGTGACCTTTGCCGCGCGCTTCCCCGTCAATATCCTTAGGTGCGATCAACCGCGTTGGGTGCGTGCCTTTCCCCGGCGCAGCGCAGACTGCCAGCTCCAGTCTGGTCACCGCCTGAACCTGTATGGTTTCACCAGCAGTGACATAAACCGCCCACGGTTTGATGCGTTCAAACGGGCTCATGCGCTCGCCGATATCCGTAAAAGTTGCGCCCGGCGTGGTGATGGTCGCGCGTCCGGCGACCAGTACCAGGCAGCGTTCTTCGCTGACGGCGGGCAGCATAAGCTGCTGCCCTTCCTCCAGTTCATACGCTCTAAAGCCAACATATCCCCAACCGGCGCTTTCCGGTGTCACTGACTGCGTACACCCTTGCGCGTCCGGCTGCTGCCAGCGTGATAATAAACGTGACATATCACCTCCTCAGATAAGCCCGGCATCCCGTGCCAGACGGCTAAGGTTGTTATAGCCCAGACGCGCATACGTCAGCGGATGCGCGATGGCTGGATCCTGCTCCGCCTCCACCACCAGCCACCCCTGATACTGGTTCGCCTTCAGCAATGCCATGATTGGCGGATAGTCAACGCAGCCATCTCCCGGCACGGTAAAGACGCCGCTCAGCACCGCATCAAGGAAGCTGGTTTTGCGGTTTTTGACATCCGCCAGCACGTCGGCACGTACGTCTTTGCAGTGAACATGGTTGATACGTGATGCCCAGCGCTGCGCCACAGCTAACGGATCGGCACCCGCAAAGGTCAAATGCCCGGTATCGAGCAACAAGCCAACTTCATCACCGGTATTCGTCATCAGATTATCCACATCTTCAGCAGATTCAATCACCGTTCCCATGTGGTGGTGATAGGCAATCTGTACCCCCTGCTGCTGGGTGTAGCGCGCAAACTCAGTGAGCTTTTCACCGTACTCTTGCCAGCGCTCTTGCGGGAAGCGCGGACGCAGATGTACCGGCGTCTGCTGCTCGCCGTGAATGCAGCCACTGACTTCGGCAAAGACCAGCACCTTCGCTCCCAGTTCGCGCAGTAACGTCAGGTGCGATTGCACAGCGGCAATCTCCTCCTCCACGCTGCGTTCCAGCAGACGTCCGGAGTACCAGCCGGAAACCAGTTGCAGGTCGTGGCGCTGCAAAATGGGGCCGAGCAGTCGCGCCTCACGCGGGAATTTGTTGCCCAGTTCGAAACCAGCAAATCCAGCCTCTTTGCCCTCGCTCAGACACGTATCAAGCGACGTCTCAGCGCCCAGTGAAGGAAGATCGTCATTCGTCCATGTCAGTGGATTAATACCTAATTGTACCGTCATCATCTTCTCCTGAATTATGCTTGTCCGCGCTCGCGCCACCAGGCGATAAGCTGCAGGTAGTTATCTTTAATGCGCGCCACCAGCTGCGCATCGTCAATATCGTGTTTCAACCACGCGCGGGAAGCGTCGCCGAACAGCGTGCGTCCCACGGCAAAACCTTTCACCACCCCATGACCCGCAGCCGCTTTAAAATCAGCACGCAGTTGCTCTGCCGGAGCGTCCAGACCCAGGATCACCACGCCACGGCAGTGCGGATCGCGCCGTTCGATAATGTCACTCAACGCCGTCCAGCCAGCAGAAGTCAGCGGTGGGAGTTTCCACCAGTCGGGGTAGATCCCTAAGTTGTAGAAACGGGAAATGGCGCGCAAATACAGTTCATCACTGCGCGGCATACTGGCCGGTAAAATCACCTCCAGCAGCAGCTCATGACCGGACTGGCAACAGGCGCGGTACACCTCAGCGATTTTCTGTTCTTGTTCCAGACGCAACGCGTGGGCATCTTCCGGATGGAAAAAGACCAGACACTTCACCACATGTTCCTGCGGCCAACTAATGAGCTGCGAGCCTATATTGCCGTGTTCCATCTCCAGCGGGCGCGACCCCGGCAGTTCGATAGGGCGACCTATCCACCAGCCCTCTCCGGTTATCGCATTCAGCGCATCCTGACCAAACGTACCATCGCACAGCAGCCCGGCCTTGCCCTCCAGCCCAGCGCTGTTGGCCGCTTCACGGCTGGCCTGCAAAATAAGCTGTTTCAATGCCGGAATACGCTTCAAAGACGCGCCGCACTGCAACGCCATCTCTTCCAGTTGGCTACGGTGATCGAAGGCCATCACGCACAGTTCCGGCCATGTGCGGCGGCGAGTCGTCACGCGATGTAAATGGTTGAGATGCGGATCGAGATCCGGACGTGGAACCTCTGCAGCGCGGGAAAGATAATCATCAAGCTCAACTTTGCTCGGCATCGCCGGCGCACAGCCGTGACGTGATACCACCAGTGCGCCGCAGGCATTTGCATAGCGGCACGCCTGTTCCCACCCTTCGTCGTTAAGATAGCCGCGCAGCAGGCCAGACATAAACGCATCCCCCGCCCCCAGCACGTTCAGCACCTCTACGCGTACGCCGGTGACCGTCAGGCCATCGTCCAGCCGGGCCGGGATCGCGTCGGTATACACCGAACTGCCAAGCGCACCGCGCTTGCAGACCAGCGTCGCGTGACTCACGCCGCGAACCTGCGACAGCGCCTGCAGCGTATCGGTACTGCCGCCCGCGATATGAAATTCCTCCTCAGTGCCGACAATTACATCAAAAAGATGCAGCACCTCCTGTAACTGGCGGGTGACCTGTTCGGCGGCGATAAAGCGCGTTTCGCCGTCGCCTAAAGAAGTAAGCCCCCACAGTACCGGGCGATAGTCGATATCCAGCGCCGTACGCACGCCGTGACGTCGGGCGTAAGCGAGCGCCGTCAACACCGCCTCACGGGTTTGCGGATGAGAAAGATGTGTCCCGGTGATGGCAAGACAACGAGCAGAAGCGATGTACTGTTCATCAACATCGCTGGCGGTAATCGCCATATCCGCGCAGTTATCACGGTAAAAAATCAGTGGGAAGGTGTCCCGGTCTTTAATGCCGAGTAGCACCAGCGCCGTCAGGCGATCTTTATCAGTGATCAGGTGGCTGGTATCGCAGCCTACCTGGTTTAATTCTTCACGCAGGAAACGCCCCATATGTTCGTCGCCAACGCGCGCCAGCATTGAAGAACGCAATCCCTGGCGTGCCGTGCCGTAAGCCACGTTGCCGGACGAACCCCCAAGATATTTGGCAAAGCTCGACACATCTTCCAGGCGCGCGCCAATTTGCTGACTGTAGAGGTCAACCGCCACGCGGCCCATGCATATCACATCAAACTGCTTTTCCACGTTGATACCTCTTCAGACAATGTCGTTCACGTTCAGCCAGCGGCCTTCATGGTGCGAGAGTGCGATAGCATCAAGCACGCGCGACACCTTCCAGCCCTCTTCAAAGTCCGGCCACATCGGCGCATCGGCGGCAATGCCGTCCACCAGGTCGCGTACTTCCACAGTTTTCTGGTCGTTAAAGCCGATACCATGCCCGGCTCCCATGCAAAACGCGCCGTAGTCCGGGTGCGCCGGGCCAACCAGTAAAGTGCGAAACCCCTGGCGGTTGACCGGATCGTCATGCAGATAGAGCTTCAGCTCTGCCATGCGCTCCTGGGTAAAACTGATAGTTCCTTTGGTCCCGGTAATCACATACGACAACCCCATCTTGCGGCCACAGGCAACGCGCGAGGTTTCAATCACCCCTTGCGCACCGCCTGCAAAGCGCACCATCGCGTGGGCCTGATCTTCGTTCTCTACCGTCACCATTTGCGAGGAACCGACCTGCGCCGGACGCTGTGGCACAACGATCTTCAGGTCGCCGCACACCTGCTGAATATCCCCAACCAGGTACTGCGCCATATTGACGATATGCGCCGCCAGATCGCCAAGCGCCCCAAGCCCAGCGGTCTCTTTAAAACAATGCCAGTGGATCGGCGCAAGCGGATCGGCCATGTAGTCTTCGTTGTGGGTGCCGTAGAAATGGATCACCTCACCAATTTCTCCGCGCTCAATGATCTCTTTCGCCAGTTGCGCCGTTGGGTTCTTCATATAGTTGAACCCCACCAGCGTTTTCACTCCCGCCCGCTGTGCAGCTTCAACCATTTCACGTGCGTCGTGGGCGTTCAGCGCCAACGGCTTTTCTGAGTACACATGCTTGCCATGGCGAATCGCTTCCAGCGCCATCTCTTTGTGTAGATGATTAGGAGAACAGATATCCACGACATCAATGGCCGGATCAGCCACCAGCGCACGCCAGTCTCCGGTTGAGCGATTGAAGCCAAACGCCTGCGCCCGCTCGGCGGCAAGCTCTGGAGAGACTTCCGCCACCATTTCGCGCACCAGCTTGCCGCGCAGGTTAAACACCGTCGGGGCCTGGGCATAGGCGATGGCATGCGCCTTGCCGATATACCCGGTGCCAATCAATCCAATACGAACTTCTTTCATCATGATCCTCACAATGCGCCGCGACGGCTCTTGGCGTAGGTATCGAACGCCACCGCCAGAACGATAATTAAGCCGGTAATAATTTGTTGGTAGTAAGCCGAGACGTTCATCAGCACCAGACCGTTAATCAGGATGCCCATGATGATCGAGCCGATAATGGTGCCGCCAATACGCCCGTAGCCGCCCATCAGTGAGGTACCGCCAATGACCACCGAGGCAATGACGCGTAGCTCAAACGAGATTCCGGCGACCGCTTCTGCACTGCCCAACCGCGCGCTGAGAATGAAGCCCGCCAGTCCTGCCAGACAGCCAATTAACACGTAGACGCTCACCAGCACGCGCTTCACGTTAACCCCTGCCAGACGCGCCGCCTCCGGGTTGCCGCCGATGGCGTACACGAAGCGCCCCCAGCGGGTTTTATGCAGCGCCAGATAACCGCCTACCGCCACCAGCGCGAATATCCAGATTGGAATGGAGATACCGAGCAGTTCGCCGCGTCCCCACCAGCGGTATCCCGCGTCGAAACCGGCAATTGGCGCGCCGTCGTTAATCACCAGCGTCAGGCCGCGCCAGATAGTCATCCCGCCGAGGGTGACGATAAACGGCGGCAGACGCAGGCGGGTCACGCCGAGGCCATGCAGAAAACCAATCGCGGTGCCCATCGCCATACAGATACCAAGGCCAATCAGCCAGCTCATGCCGCCCCAGGCGTTCGGGTCGACGGTGGTGAAGTTGTCCCCTTTAATCACATACGCCGCGGTCATGGCGCACACTGCCAGAATAGAACCTACGGAGAGGTCGATCCCGGCGGTCAGAATGACAAACGTCATACCGACGGCCATGATCCCGTAGATGGAGACTTCGGTCAGAATGTTGAAAATATTGCGTTCAGAAAGAAAATTGCTGTTCTGCAACTGAAAGAAAATCAGCAGCAGGATCATGAAAATCAATACCCCAAAGCGCTCAAAAAAGGCAATGGGATCAAGACGTCCGCCGCGTTTGGCTGGAACCTGCGTTTTAGAAATAATCTGCGTCATGAATCACTCCGTTATGCCGCATTCAGGGCGTTGTGGTTGATGGCCATCATCGTCATTAGCCGCTCTTCGGTGGCGTCGTCGCCGTGGATCTCGCCGGTCACCCGGCCTTCACTTAGCGTGATGATCCGATCGGAAACCGCCATCACTTCCGGCAGATCGGAGGAGATCACGATCACCGCCACGCCCTTTTTCGCCATATCAAACAGCACCTGATGGACTTCTGATTTGGTGCCAACATCGATGCCGCGCGTTGGTTCATCCACGATCAACACTCGCGGATTAAGCGCCATGCAGCGCGCGAGGATCACTTTTTGCTGGTTCCCGCCGGAGAGCTTGCGCACCTCTTGCGCGCTGTTGACCATTTTGATCTGCAGCGCCTGGCGGTATGACTCGATCAGGGCATCCTCTTTGCGGGTATTCACGAACCAGCGCCAGTGCAGTAGTGACGAGAGGCTGGAGAGCGACAGGTTGTCGCGGATCGACAGCCCAAGCACCGCGCCCTCTTTTTTACGATCTTCCGGTACCAGCGCCAGCCCCTGATCCAGCGCAAACAGCGGATCGCGCGGCTGATATGGCACGCCATCAAGTTCAAAGCTGCCGGAAGTAAAACCGTCGGCGCCGAACAGGCAGCGGGCCACTTCGGTGCGCCCGGCACCCACCAGTCCGGCAATGCCTAACACTTCGCCAGCATGCACGTGGAAGCTAATGTCGTGCAGCGCGATACCATGCGGATCCAGCGGCGGTTTTTCGCGGCTAAGCCCCTTCACCGCCAGACGCACAGGTTTATCTTCATGGTGAGTTTCGCTGGCCGGACGGCGATTAAAGGCCACATCGCGCCCCACCATCAGGCGGATCAGCTGTTCTACGGTGGTCTGTGCAACTGCGCCATTCCCGGTGAATCGTCCATCCTGGAAAACAGTGAACTGGTCGCAGAGTTGAAAAACTTCATGCAGGCGATGGGTGACGTAGATAATGCTCACGCCACGCCCTTTAAGTTCCCGCACCACACGATGCAGGCTTTCTACTTCGCTGTCGCTCAGCGCGGCGGAAGGTTCATCCATAATGATGAGTTTTGCGTTCAGCGTCAGCGCTCGCGCAATTTCCACCATTTGCTGCTGCGCCACACTCAGTCGGGCCACGGCCGTGGTTGGCGCAACGTTCAGTTGCAGGTAATCCAGAATCACCTGCGCTTCCTGATTTACCGCCTTTTCGTCAACAATCAGATTGCGTTTGCGCGGTTCGCGACCGAGGAACATATTCTCGGCGACGGTCATATTGGGCAGCAGATTAAATTCCTGATAAATCGTGATAATGCCCTTGTTCTGCCGCTCAACCGGAGAGTCTTCTACCGGCAATGTTTCGCCGTTGAACCAAATATCCCCGCGTGTTTGCGGCTGTGCGCCCGCCAGCGCTTTCAGCAGGGTCGATTTTCCGGCACCGTTCTCACCTAACAGCGCATGAATTTCGCCTGCTCCGACAGTCAGCTGTGCGCTGCTCAGCGCCCAAACGCCGGAAAAGCTTTTCGCCAGGTCGGTCACTTTTAGTAAGGGTTGCGACATCGGTCTGCTCCTCCTCATAGAGAGCCGCCACTTGTGCGGCGGCTGCGGACATATCAGTTACCGGCCTCACTAATACGCTCGGCCTGCTGCAGGTTCTCTTTGGTGATAAGCGTTGGCGGGTAGTCAGCCCCGGTGATCGCCGTCTTCTCACGGACGTTATTCACCAACTGGCTCATGGCCGTTTTCACCGCAAAGCCAGGACGCTGATCCGCCGTCACTGCCAGCCAGCCGTCGCGCACACGCGCCAGTGCTTCCGGCACGGCATCGAAGCCCGTGACCAGAACTTCACCCGGTTTCAGTCCTTGTCCCTGTAACGCTTCAATCGCGCCCAACGCCATATCGTCGTTAGCGGAGAGGATCACCTGCGGACGCTTCGGCAAAGAAGGCAGAACGCTTTCGACAATGCGCATCCCTTCAGAACGCATCCAGTTACCGGTCTGATCGGCAACGATCTTGTACTTTTCACCACCCGCCTTCAGGCTGTCGCGAATGCCTTTAGTACGTTCAATGTTGGAGGAGGAGCCTGGCTGGCCGGTCAGCAGAATAATGTCTGCCCCGTCAGGGAATTTGGTTTTGACAAAGTCGCCAATCGCCTGGCCGCCTTTGTAGTTGTTCGCGCCGAAGTGCGGCACTTTTTTCTGGCTGTCAACGGAGCGGTCGAGGGTAACAACGGGCAGTTTCGCATCCTGAATTTCATCTACCGCGCTGGACACCGCGTTGACATCGTTTGGCGAAACAATAAAACCCTGTGCGCCACGAGTTATGGCGTTTTCCAGGTCAGCGACCTGTTTTGGCGAGCTACCCTGCCCGTCCAGGACCTGTAAATTCACGCCCATCTCTTTTGCGGCTTTCACCGCCGTGCGCTGCATGTGAACTTCAAATGGCATCGCCAGGTTTGGCGTACTGAAAACAATTTGCTCGTTTTCAGCAATGGCTGCCCCGGATGTCATGGCGATGAGGACAGCTAAGATCAGTTTTTTCATTATTATGTCTCTCTGTGTAGGGTAGGTTGTGGTGACAATCAGAGGAGAACTTCACGTTGGCTATGCAGTGACTCCAGCGCTTTATCCGCCAGATACAGCGCACGCTCGCCATCATCCCCGCTGCAATCAGGGGCCGCTTCGCCGCGCAGTACCGCAACAAAGTGTTCCCATTCCGCGGCATAGGCCGATTTATAACGCTGCAGGAAGAAATGTTCAGGTAACGCGCTGGTGCAGCCGGTCTTCGCGTAGTGCTGCACCTGATTTTCGAGAATGTTGCCCGCGCACAGCAGCCCTTCAGAGCCGTGCAGCTCAAGGCGCTGATCGTATCCGTAAGAAGAACGGCGGCTGTTGACGATGGTCGTCATCGCGCCGGAGGCATATTTCAGTACGATGAACGCGGTATCGATATCGCCCGCTTCGCCAATCGCCGGATCCACCAGATTGCTGCCCTGGGCATACACCGAAACCGGCTCTTCGCCCATGATAAAGCGCGCCATATCAAAATCGTGGATGGTCATATCGCGGAATATACCGCCGGACACACGCACGTATTCCGCAGGAGGCGGAGACGGGTCGCGGGAGATGATCAGCAGCGATTCCGGCTTTCCGATACGCCCGGCCAGTGCGTCAGTTTTCACACGGCGAAACTGTGGATCGAAGCGGCGGTTGAAACCGATAAACAACGGTACGTCGTACTCTTTGACCACTTTCAGGCAGTCGCGTACACGGGCCAGATCCAGGTGGACCGGCTTTTCACAGAAGATGGCTTTGCCGTGGCGGGCGGCCATTTCAATCAGATCCGCGTGGGTATCGGTCGCGGAGGCAATCAGCACGGCGTGAACGTTAGGGTCCGTCATCGCCTCATCCAGGCTTTGCAAACGAGCCTGGTACTGTGTGGCAAGACGGGTGGCAAATTCCTGATTCGGGTCGACGACGGACCAGAGGGTAGTGGCACTGTGACTGGCAATGTTAGCTGCATGTACCTGGCCAATTCGGCCAGCGCCCAGTAAAGCAATGTTAAACATAACGGCTCCCGGTGTTGGTGAATGCGATGAACTAACGACCCCTTAAATAAAACATTTATTTCATTTTTATAAATAGTGAAAATTATGTTTTTGGGTGCAAGTTAACACTTTTGAGATGAGTGAGATAAAATCTGTTATCAATATCACAACATAACAACAGGGAAGATGCAGGAATTGGTCCCCTTCCGTTCAGGAAGGAGGCGATGGATGAAGAGAAAGGAAAATGAAATGAAAATTTCGTTGTCGCAGGTTACCGGATGACAGCGCTAACGACTTATCCGGACTGGGGGTGGAATCCGCTGTAGGCCGGATAAGCGCAGCGCCATCCGGCATTAATCGCTTTTAGTACTGACGTGCGTTTTTCACCTGCTCAAACGTCTGATCAGCCGCTTTTCGCACCGACGGAGATTCTGCCACCTGCGCATCGCCAGTGCGCCACCAGGAGGCATAGTCGTGGGTCATGGTTTTCGGCAGGACTTTGATATCCAGCAGCACAGGTCCCGAATGCGCACGCGAGGCTTCCAGCGCCGCCAGCAGGCTTTGCTCGTCATGTACACGCCATGCCCGACAGCCGTAGCTTTCCGCGTTTTTAGCAAAATCGACCTTCACCAACGGCCCATCCAACCGTCCGGTTTGCGGATTACGGTGACGGTTTTCCGTACCGAAGCTCCCCATCCCATGCCCCATCTGCAGGTTGTTAATACACCCGAAGCTGGCGTTATCAAACAGCAGGATAGTGACTTTTATCCCCTCCTGGACGGCGGTTTGTAGTTCGGAATGCAGCATCATGTACGAGCCATCCCCCACCATGGCATATACCGGCTGCTGCGGCTTCGCCAGCCTGGCTCCAATAGCAGCCGCAATCTCATAGCCCATACAGGAGTAACCGTATTCCAGGTGATAGCTGTCCGGGGTTTTGACCTGCCAGATACGCTGTAAATCGCCAGGTAGCGATCCGGCGGCCCCTACGACGATAGCGTTATCTTCAATGTGCTGATTGATAAGCCCCAGCACCTTCGTCTGGGTCAACCGGGTGTTTAGCGTGTCGCCATATTCCGCCAGTTGAGCGTCAAGATGCCCAGCCACTTCGGGTTCGTCATCGGGACGCCAGTCGCGCTCCCATAAACGTTGGCACTCATCGCGCCAAGCCTCTTGCGCCTGCGCGACCTCCTTCCCCCAATCGCTGCGGTAGTCTTTCAGTGTTTCAGTTAATGCCGTAAGCCCGGTACGGGCGTCGGCGATAAGCGCAGTGGCATCAAGCTTCAGTGCGTCAAACTCCGCCACGTTCAGCAGCAGAAACTCAACCTCCGGATGAGAAAACAGCGCTTTCGAACCGGTGGTAAAGTCGGTGAGGCGCGTACCAATGCCGATCACCAGATCGGCTTGCGGTGCGAGCTGATTCGCTGCCATCCCTCCAGTTACCCCAATGCCTCCGAGGTTAAGTGGGTGGTCACTAACCAGCGCTCCCTTTCCGGCCTGAGTTTCGGCAAACGGCAGTTGCAGCGTTTCAACAAACGTACGAAACGCCTCATGCGCGCCGGAATATCGTACCCCGCCGCCGCATACCACCAGCGGACGGCGTTTGCGGGCAATCAGCGCCCGCGCCATCGCCAGACGCTGCGGGTCGGGTGGTCGACGTTCGATCAAATGAACGCGGCGCGCAAAGAAGCTCTGCGGATAGTCCCAGGCTTCCCCCTGCACATCCTGTGGCAGGCAAATAGTTACGGCACCAGTATCTGCGGGGTCAGTAAGCGTTCGCATCGCGTTTAGCATCGCGCTCATTAACTGCTCCGGTCGGTTAATCCGGTCCCAGTAACGCGAGACCGGGCGGAAGCAGTCGTTGGTACTGATGCCAAGGTCATGGTATTGCTCAATTTGCTGCAATACCGGGTCCGGCTGACGACTGGCGTAGACATCGCCAGGCAACAACAACAGCGGAATACGGTTCGCCGTCGCGGTTGCCGCTGCGGTGACCATGTTTGCCGCTCCCGGCCCAACCGATGACGTCACGGCAAAAATACGCTGGCGCCGATGCTGTTTGGCGAACCCGGTCGCCATGTGCGCAATTCCCTGCTCATTACATCCCTGCATCACCTGCAAATGACCGGGTGCCTGCTCCAGCGCCTGGCCAATGCCAAGCACGTTACCGTGACCAAAGATGGTGGCGACACCCTCGACAAAGGGCGTTTCCACGCCATCGACACAGATATATTGTTGATTAAGGAATTTGACCAGCGCCTGAGCCATGGTCATACGTTCGGTTTGCATAAACCCTCCTGTCAGCCCAGCGTTGGCATGGAGAACGCGGCCCCTGTGTCCTGCAGCATCTCCGGCCAGCGTGCGGTGACGGTTTTCATCCGGGTGTAGAAGCGCACGCCATCGTTACCATGAACGTTCAGCGCACCAAAAATGGACCGCTTCCAGCCGCCAAAACTGTGGAACGCCATCGGCACCGGAATTGGAACGTTTACGCCCACCATGCCCGCCTGCACTTCTTCGCAGAAGCGACGCGCACAGCCGCCGTCACGTGTGAAAATTGCCGTGCCATTACCATATTCATGACGGTTAATCAGTTCCACCGCGCTGCTGTAATCTGCTACGCGCACCACAGAAAGCACCGGTCCAAAAATCTCTTCTTTATAGATGGTCATCTCCGGCGTGACGTTATCAAACAGGGTCGGCCCGACAAAATAACCCTGCTCATGGCCTTTAACGCTAAAACGTCGACCGTCCACGCGCAGGCTGGCCCCCTGCGATTCCCCACTGTCGATATAACCGAGCACTTTATTACGGTGTACCGAGGAGATAAGCGGCCCCATTTCATTTTCAGGTGTCTGATCAAGCCCCGGCCCGACACGCAGCGCCGCAATCTGTTTTTCCAGTCTCGAGCACAGCTCATCTGCCGTTTTGTCTCCTACCGCCAGCACAACCGAAAGTGCCATGCAGCGTTCACCCGCCGCGCCGTAAGCGGCCCCCATAATGGCGTTGGTTGCCATATCCATGTCGGCATCCGGCATTAAAATGCAGTGATTTTTAGCGCCACCTAACGCCTGACAACGCTTACCGTGGGCCGATGCCGTCTGATAAATGTATTCCGCAATCGGCGTAGAGCCGACAAAGCTCACGGCCTGCACGCGCGGGTCAGTTAACAGAACGTCAACGGACTCTTTGTCCCCCTGCACGACGTTGAACACGCCGTCCGGCAATCCGGCTTCTTGCAGCAGTTTCGCCAGTGCCAGAGCGAGAGAAGGGTCTTTTTCTGAGGGTTTCAGCACGAAGGTATTCCCGGTTGCCAGCGCGATGGGGAACATCCACATCGGTACCATTGCCGGAAAGTTAAACGGCGTGATCCCGACGCAAACCCCGAGCGGTTGCATCAGCGAATGGCTATCGACGCCGGTACCTACGTTGGCTGAGTGTTCGCCCTTTTGCAGATGTGGGATGCCACAGGCAAACTCCACCACTTCCAGGCCGCGGGTCAGTTCACCAACTGCGTCAGAGAATACCTTGCCATGCTCTTCGCTGATGATGCGAGCCAGCCTCTCCATGTTTTCTTCCAACAGCGCCTTAAAGCGGAACATCACTCGCGCACGTTTTAACGGAGAATGGCGCGCCCACCCGGGGAATGCGTCGTGCGCTGCCGCAATGGCTTGCTCGGTTTCCTGTGTCGTACTCATCACCACCTGGCGGATCTGCTCGCCGGTGGCCGGGTTGAAGATTGCCTGAACGCGCTGGCCTGAACCGGTGACACATTCGCCGTGGATAAAATTCGCTACTGTCTCCATCCTTAACCTCTCGCTGTTGATACGTGACTGTTACCTGAACACTGTTATCTGTGTACTATATATGAAACAAACATTCCATTTTAAGTTGAAATAAAATAAATAATGATTAATGTGATCAAGGATGGGTTTTTATGTTAACAAGCGGAATCGCATGATTAGCGTGCACTGGCATAACGTTTCAGCGGACGACAAGCCTGAAGCTTTTGTTTCGTTTTTACAGCCAGATGAATGAGTGACATTTCAAAGACGCGGTTTTGCGTTTAGAATCATAAAACTATGTACCAGGAGGTAAAATGACAACAGCAACCAGCCTGAACGAGCTGCAGCAGCAAATCCGCGATCGCTACGATAGCCTGAGTAAGAGGCTGCAGCAGGTGTCCCGCTATGTGCTGGATAATACCAATAGCGTGGCCTTTGATACGGTTGCCGTCATTGCTGAACGTGCCGGAGTGCCCCCCTCTACGCTGATCCGCTTCGCCAACGCCTTTGACTTCACCGGCTTCAACGAAATGAAACAGCTGTTTCGTATGAACCTGGTAGAGGAAACCGCCAGCTACAGCGACCGCGCGCGCATGTTCCGTGAGATGGAAAGCGAAGCCGTACCGGAAACCCCGCTCGATATCCTGCAGGAGTTCGCCCGTTCGAATACCCAGGCGCTCCAGCAGCTGGCAGCCCGTGCCGAACCTGAAATGCTGGAACGCGCCGTACAATTGCTGACAGAAGCCGACACCATTTACATCGCTGGTCTGCGTCGTTCGTTTAGCGTAGCGGCCTATCTCACCTACGCCCTGAGCCATCTTGAGTGTCGCCCTATTCTGCTCGACGGAATGGGCGGAATGCTGCGCGAGCAGATTAACCGCATCAAAGCGCACGATATTGTGGTGTCGATTAGCTTCTCGCCTTATGCGGAAGAAACAGTGATGGTCAGCGAAACTGCGGCCAATGCCGGCGCGCGCCAGATCGTGATTACCGACAGTCAGATAAGCCCGCTGGCCACATTCAGCGATCTCTGCTTTGTGGTGAAAGAGGCGCAGGTTGACGCGTTTCGATCCCAGTCTGCGACGCTGTGCCTGGTGCAGTCGCTAGTGGTGGCGCTGGCTTACCGTCTGGGTGACGGGAGTAATGAAAACGGCCATTCTGTCGGGTGATGAGCACCGCAAAAATTGACGATCCGCTTTATTACATTCCCGCCAGCGTGACGTGAAACCGTGATGCCAGCCGTTACTTTTATGGTCGTTGAAAATATCGTCCTTATTCAGCGACCAGATAAAATACAATCCGTTATTACCATAAGCTACAATTATATTAATATTAGATAATCAACAATGCGTATGCTGACAATAATACGCAAAGGTTTACTATAGACCTGTCTTTTTTAAGCAGGAAAGTAAAATGAAAAATACAAAAGGGTTGATGATTATTGCCCTTGCTTTCACCCTGGCATCATGTGCTTCCATTCCTGAGAATATCAAAGGTAATAATCAACCCGATATCCAAAAAAACTTTATCTCCGTGCATAACCAGCCCGGTTTATATACCGGACAGCAGGCCCGCTTTGGCGGTAAAGTCATCAATGTGATTAACACCAAAAAAGATACGTTGCTGGAAATCGCCGTTTTGCCACTGAATGACTCTGCTAAGCCACAAATAGACGCGAGCTATCAGGGACGTATTCTTGCCCAGCAGAAAGGTTTCCTCGATCCGGTAAACTACAGAAACCATTTCGTGACTATTTTGGGAACAATTCAAGGGGATGAGTCAGGATTCATCAACAAAGTCCCGTACAACTTTGTTAAAGTTGATTTACAAGGAATCCAGGTTTGGCATTTAACTGAGTCTGTCAACACCACCTATAACATGTGGGATTATGGTTACGGCGCATTCTGGCCTGAGCCGATGTGGGGAGCGCCTTACTACGCCAGTACAGTCACTCAGGTAACTCCGGAGCTAGTGAAATAATCCCAGAGGTAAGATGGCGTGACTATATTCCGGAGTCAGGTGTTGGCAAACACCCCTTCTCATCACCCCGCGTTTATCTTATTGCGCCATCCTGCTTCATGGGATCCTTCGCTTAACATGCATTCTTCCTGTTACATATAATTTTTAACCGCTAATTCTTTAGCGAAGAAATGGGCTTTACCCTTCTCATGCCTGACCATCTTTTGTTATTTACCGACAACTCCCCCACCCTGCATGCAATAAAAGAACATTTGTGTTTACACATTATTCAGGGATTACTATGAACAGAAAATGCTTACTGTTGATACCATTATTCTTTAGCAGCATCATCATCACCGCCTGCGATAATAAACCTGCAGTAAAAACCGCCATGGAGCCCGAGGTCGGCGTTGTTACCTTAGCGCCCTCCTCTGTAAATATTAAAAGTGAACTTCCGGGTCGCGCGCTTGCGTTCGAGATCGCCGAAATCCGCCCTCAGGTTGGTGGGATCATCATAAAACGCAACTTTGTTGAAGGTGATAAAGTCAGCAAAGGAGAGTCACTGTATCAAATTGATCCTGCCCCGCTGCAGGCACGACTGGACTCAGCCAAAGGCGCGTTGGCAAAGGCACAGGCTACCGCCAATAATGTTCGTCTGACACTCAATCGGCAGTCAGCATTAATAAAATCTAATTACGTCAGCCGCCAGGACTATGACACGACGCGTTCACAGCTTAATGAAGCGCAAGCCAATGTTGCCGTCGCTAAAGCGGATCTTGAACAAGCCACCATCAATCTTCGATACGCCAATGTTACCTCGCCCATTGATGGCATTAGCGGCAAATCTTCCGTGACCGTGGGTGCCCTGGTTACTGCCAATCAGGAAAACGCGCTGGTCACCGTTCAGAGATTAGATCCGATTTATGTTGATTTAACCCAGTCAGTACAGGACTTCTTACGCCTGAAAGAAGAGAAAGCCAACGGCCAAATCGCCCAGCAACAAGGCAAAATTCCGGTTGAGCTGATGCTGGAAAACGGCAAGCCCTATCGCCATACCGGTACGCTTGAGTTTTCCGATCCCGCTGTTGATGAGACCACCGGTTCGGTAACCCTGCGCGCCGTATTTCCCAATCCTGAAGGTGAAATTTTACCCGGTATGTATGTCACGGCGTTGCTGGACGAAGGTAGTCAACAAAACGTGTTGATGGTCCC
Organism: Citrobacter sp. B72; assembly: GCF_016894305.1. Taxonomy (NCBI): domain Bacteria; kingdom Pseudomonadati; phylum Pseudomonadota; class Gammaproteobacteria; order Enterobacterales; family Enterobacteriaceae; genus Citrobacter; species Citrobacter sp. B72. The sequence goes on along the minus strand of NZ_CP069801.1, from coordinate 1,214,981 downwards.
CCAGCAAGGAATTACGCATAACGAGCAAGGAAAAGCCACCGCGCTGATCCTTGACCAGGAGAACGTAGTGCAACTGCGTGAAATAAACGCAGTGAAGGCCGTTGGTAATCAATGGTTAGTGACCGCGGGATTACGTCCTGGCGATCGGGTCATTGTGTCCGGATTACAAAGAATTCGTCCGGGAATCAAAGCCCGGGTCCTCCCTTCAAAACTGAACACATCTGACACGGTAGCTGAACAGTAATATTTCAGGCATTAAGGACACTTTCTTCATGGCCAACTTTTTTATTGAGCGCCCGGTTTTCGCCTGGGTGCTCGCTATTATCATGATGTTTACGGGCGGTATCGCGATAATGAACCTGCCTGTCGCCCAATATCCACAAATTGCGCCCCCAACCATTACCATCAGCGCTGCCTACCCAGGGGCAGACGCAAAGACCGTTGAAGACTCCGTCACCCAGGTGATTGAACAAAATATGAATGGTCTTGATGGCCTGATGTATATGTCATCCACCAGCGATGCGGCAGGTAATGCCTCGATTATCCTGACCTTCAAAACGGGTACGTCACCCGATATTGCGCAGGTTCAGGTACAGAATAAACTGCAGCTGGCGATGCCTTCCTTGCCACAGGAAGTACAACAGCAAGGGATCAGCGTTGATAAATCCAGCAGTAATATCTTAATGGTCGCGGGTTTTATCTCTGATAATAACAGCCTGAGCCAATATGATATTGCCGACTATGTGGCCTCGAACATTAAAGATCCGCTAAGCCGCACTGCCGGGGTGGGGAGCGTACAGTTATTCGGTTCGCAATACGCCATGCGCATCTGGTTGGATCCACAAAAGCTCGACAAGTATAACCTCACTCCCGAGGACGTCATTACCCAACTCAAAGTGCAGAATAATCAGATATCTGGCGGGCAGTTGGGGGGCATGCCTCAGTCAGCCGATCAGCAGTTAAATGCGTCGATAATCGTCCAGACGCGTCTGCAAACAACCGATGAATTTGGCAAGATTTTCCTTAAAGTTCAGCAAGATGGTTCTCAGGTTCTGCTGCGCGATGTCGCGCGCATTGAGCTGGGTGCGGAAAATTATGCAACGGTTGCACGTTACAACGGCAAACCCGCCGCCGGGATTGCGATTAAACTTGCCGCTGGCGCCAATGCCCTGGCAACGTCCCAGGCGGTCAAGCAAGAGCTGAACAGATTATCGGCCTGGTTTCCGGCCAGTATGAAAACCGTTTATCCCTATGACACCACGCCGTTTATCGAGATTTCGATTCAGGGTGTTTTTCATACTTTGATCGAGGCAATCATTCTGGTATTTCTCGTCATGTATCTGTTTTTGCAGAGTTTCCGTGCGACGCTTATCCCCACTATCGCCGTTCCGGTGGTTATCCTCGGAACCTTTGCAATACTCGACGTTGCCGGTTTTTCGATTAACACGCTCACGATGTTTGGCATGGTGCTGGCGATAGGGCTGTTAGTCGATGATGCCATCGTGGTGGTTGAGAACGTAGAACGTATTATTGCTGAAGAGCACTTGTCTCCAAAAGCGGCAACGCATAAAGCAATGGGCCAGCTCCAGAGGGCGCTGGTTGGTATTGCCGTCGTGTTATCCGCCGTATTTATGCCGATGGCGTTTATGAGCGGGGCAACGGGTGAAATTTTCCGTCAGTTTTCCATCACCTTGATCTCCTCCATGCTGCTGTCAGTATTTGTGGCAATGAGCCTGACGCCTGCACTTTGCGCTATGTTGTTGAAATCCCACGAAGGAGAAAAGACAAACACACATTTTCTGTTTACCCGTTTCAATCACTTCATGGAGAAATGCACTCAGCACTACACGGACAGCACCCGTAGACTGCTACGTCGCACAGGCCGTTATATGGTCGTCTATTTAGTCATTGGCGCGGGCATGATTGTGCTGTTTTTACGCACTCCGACCTCGTTTCTGCCTGAAGAAGATCAGGGGGTATTCATGACCACGGCACAATTGCCTTCGGGTTCAACGATGGTGAACACCAGCAAAGTGCTCGGAGAAATAACCGACTACTACCTGACGAAAGAGCAGAAAAACGTTGCTTCTGTTTTCACCGTCGGCGGATTTGGTTTCAGCGGCCAGGGACAAAACAACGGTCTGGCGTTTATCAGCCTGAAGCCCTGGTCAGAACGCGTTGGCGAAGAAAACTCGGTTACCGCCATTATTAGACGGGCAATGATGGCCTTAAGCACCATCAATAATGCCGTCGTTTATCCGTTCAATTTACCGGCGGTCGCAGAATTGGGCACCGCATCAGGGTTTGATATGGAGCTGCTGGATAACGGTAATCTTGGGCATGAAAAAATGATGCAGGCGCGCAACCAGCTTCTGGCTTTGGCCAACCAGTCCTCCGGTGAGGTCGACGGGGTGCGTCCGAACGGTCTGGAAGATACACCGATGTTCCGCATTCACGTCAACGCCCAAAAGGCTGAAGCTATGGGCGTTGCGTTATCGGATATTAATCAGACCATCTCCACCGCGTTTGGTAGTCGCTATGTCAATGATTTCCTGAACCAAGGGCGCGTAAAAAAAGTGTATGTCCAGGCCGATACACCGTTCCGTATGTTGCCGGACAATATCAACCACTGGTACGTACGTAACGCCTCCGGTTCCATGACTCCGCTCTCCGCCTACTCATCCACCGAGTGGACCTACGGTTCTCCTCGCCTTGAACGCTACAACGGTCAACCAGCAATGGAAATTCTGGGCCAGCCGGTTGAAGGGAAAAGCAGCGGTGATGCGATGAAATTTATGGCATCGCTGATTAATAAACTGCCCGCAGGCGTCGGCTATGCCTGGACCGGTCTGTCTTATCAGGAGGCGCTATCCACAAACCAGGCACCAATGCTGTACGGCATTTCGCTGATCGTCGTGTTTCTGGCGCTGGCGGCACTGTATGAAAGCTGGTCGATCCCGTTCTCGGTGATGCTGGTTGTGCCAATCGGGGTGGTCGGCGCTTTGCTGGCTACCGATCTGCGTGGCCTGAGCAATGATGTTTATTTCCAGGTCGGCCTGCTCACCACCATGGGGCTGTCGGCTAAAAACGCCATTCTGATCGTCGAGTTTGCCGTCGAGATTATGCAGAAAGAAGGGAAAACGCCGCTTGAAGCTGCGGTGGAAGCCGCGCAAATGCGCTTACGTCCAATTCTGATGACCTCACTGGCCTTCATCCTGGGGGTTATTCCGCTGGCAATAAGCAACGGCGCGGGCTCTGGTGCGCAAAATGCCGTCGGTACGGGGGTTATCGGAGGGATGCTGGCCGCGACGGTACTGGCAATCTATTTTGTTCCAGTGTTCTTTGTCCTCGTTGAAAATACGTTAGCGCGATTTAAAGCTCGACGCTGATCCCCTGCCCTCTCCCTGGGTTTAGATTATTCAATTCCCAGGGATGGGGCTTCGTTTGTCAGGTCTACAGTTATTAGCGGGCACGGCTATCCAGCGAGTTTCTCGTGGATAGCAGGGTAAGCATTACGCGGATTTTTTATAAGGAACGACTGAGGGTAGGAACAGAGGTTGTCAATTCTAACTAAAGCCAGGCTATCAAAACGGTTAATCAATAGTGCAGACCGGAACCTTTCAGATTTACAGCCAGTTCACCCAGTTTAGTATTCGGATGCTGATGACACATTTTAACCATTTTCGGTACAGCTTCCGTTTCCACCTCATGCAGGGGAACATAATCATCGCCTTTAAAGTCAGAATTTTTATTAACAATCACAAAGGCAATTGCCGTCTTGTATTGCTGATTCATATCAACAAATTCTTTACAGGTCATATCTTGTGGCGCAGCTTCCGTTGCCTGAGTAGCCAAAGCACGGGTCATTGGTGCCATAACAGAGGTCACAAGAATAGCCGCAGAAACCATCATTTTAATATTCACTATGCGCTCCAGAGTTAGCATTAATTTTTATCGGCGAGCTTATCAGTTTTAACCAGCGTCGCATTTCTACGCAGACTGATAAAAGCTAAAGAACTAAAGATCATCTCGACACCAATAAAAATTGAGGTAAATACATACGATCTGTCGGGATCCATATTCAGCCATACGCCGGCAATAAGCAGGTCAAAAATACCAATAAAAATGTTCCATCCATAACCCGGACTACGGAACAGCTTGACCCCAGAGGCGATACGAAAAATCCCCCCCAGAATAAACAGGCAGCAAAATACCATTGCCAGTGAATTCATGCCTATCACAGGATTCACGAGGAAACAGTAACCCAGCAGTAACCACGCGATAGCAAAAAAGGCATAGGTAAATTTGGCTTTCAATTGCTTTTTACCTGAGCTAAACAGGCTATAAATAGAATAGAAACCACATACCAGGAACATAAAACCGGTTGCATAGCTTAAATAAACACCTGCAGCAATCGGATAAATCAAGCAGCAGATGCCACAAATCAACATCAACACCGCCATAATCGTCGCGTGCTTTTTATAATGAACGAGTGTTTTTTCATTAAACGCTCTCAGGCTACGCTGATTAAAAACAAACATACATCCTCCGTTATATATAAACGCAATGTAACCTGTTGACACAAGAATTATTACTCACTCAACATATGTTACTTACAGTGGAATGATAAGACTTCCACTAAGGAAGCGTATATAAGAACAAGAGAATGTCGCTATGCGTATATTCCTACACATGTCAGACATCTGACACTTGTAGGATTAAACGGTCATTATTCTATCTTGGCTCTGATTCCTCTCTTTAACATTATTTAATATGCTTATTGCGTTTGGTGACATATACCAAATTTATTCAGGAGAAAGTAATGAAAAAGATTATTCTTGCGGGTGTGCTTGCAACCATGATGGGTTCAGCACCAGTGATGGCTGCTACTGCTACCACAACCACTCCGGCGCAAGCTGCTACCGCAAATGTACAAAAAGAAGCTGCCGATGTTATGCAGGTCGCAGTGCAAGGCGCAAATGCGATGCGTGATATTCAGCTTGCTCGTCTGGCCCTGTTTCATGGACAGCCTGACAGCGCTAAAAAATTAACCGATGACGCGGCTTCCCTGCTGGCTGGCGACAGCAAAGATTGGGCGAAATTTGTAAAAGCTGCGCCTAAAGCCAAGATGATTGACGATCAGTACGTGGTTATTAACGCTACGGTCGCGCTGTCAGAAGACTATATTGCGACTCCGGCCAAAGAATCCGCTATCAAAACAGCGAATGGCAAAATGGCCAAAGGCGACTGGAAAGGTGCAGTGGATACTCTGCAACTGGCTGGTATCAGCGTGCTTCAGACCCAATACCTGATGCCTCTGAATCAGACTCGTAAAGCCGTTGCCAGCGCGCAAAAACTGCTGACTTCCGGTAAATACTATGAAGCAAACCTTGTGTTAAAAGGCGCTGAAGATGGCATTGTGGTCGATAGCGAGATGATCGGCGCAGGCCAGTAGTACTCAGCACTACGGAGTGTTGAACCAGGACTTTCTCTCCTGATCGGGCAGCTACAGCTACCCGATCAGGGGGATTAATGGCTAATCAGACTTTCTATCTCAATCTCAATTTCCCGCATAACAGCAATAATCTTCTGCAATGCCTCCTCGCGTACTGCCAGAGGAAGATCGTCATGTCGTCTGGATTCGAAAGGTTCGCACAGGTTCTGTAGCGCAGTGATACCCAGAATTTGCGCCGAGCCATGCAACCGGTGAAGAGCTCGCAAAAACAGCTGAGGTTCATCTTGCAGAACGGCTTTCTCAGCCGCTTGTATATCATTCAGCGTTGCCTCGCGAAATGTCTCGAGAATCTCGTTCATCAGTGCGCGATCGCCGCCGGTATTTTCCGTCAACACATTGAATTTCAAATGCCGGATTGTACAAGGAGACGAATAACCGGTTTCGATTTTACTCAATTCATGGGTCAGTGTCTGAATCGACACAGGCTTGAACAGGCACAAGTTCATACCATTTTGCAGGCATCGATCGCGTGACTGTGGAAGTGCGCTGGCCGTCAGTCCCCATATTTGTAAATTCGGCTGTTGACGACGTAGCGAAGCCGCGAGATCAAACCCGTCTTTTTTCGGCATATTTACATCGGTTATCAGCAGATCGTACGATTTCTTCGCCAGTTTGGCTTCTGCTTCCTCCCCATCACACGCTTCATCCACGCTGTAGCCAATGGCATTCAACTGTCGCTTGAGCAGCAGGCGATTGGTTGGATTATCGTCAGCTATCAAAATAGACAGACACGGAAGCGGTAACAGAGTACCGGGCGCATTGCCATCCGATACAATCGACTGTCGAGCTGTTTCAACCGGCAGCGTTATGGTAAACGTGGTTCCTTGCAACGGGACGCTCATCAACTCCAGCGTCCCACCCATCAACGTCACCAGTTCTTTGCAGATAAATAACCCCAGTCCAGAACCGGTTTGTTGACGCCCGCAGCGTCCCTGAGCGTAACGCTGAAACAGCCCCGCCTGCTCCTCTTCACTAATCCCGCAACCGGTGTCGCTAATGGCGATGGTCAGGGTACCGTGATTCTCCCCCTCAGGCGCCAAGCGGGCCGTCACATGAATGCTGCCCTGCTCGGTAAACTTCAACGCATTACCCACCAGGTTGGTGAGAATTTGCCGCAAAGCCTGCTGATCGACAAATACCCGCTCGTTCGCCGGCAACTGACTAACGCAGGCAAGCGTAATGCCTTTCTGTCTGGCTAAGGCATCGAAAGAGTGGCACTGCAATTCAATGAGTTGCGAGAGATCCGTCCATTGAGGAACTACCTGGTATTTACCAGACTCAATCTTATCCACATCCAGAATCTTACCGATCAGCCCAAGCAATGACTGGGCCGTCGCCCCGGTAAGGGCAATCGCCTCTTTTCGCTGTGCCGGGCTGAGTTCTGAACTCGACAGTAATTCCACAAAGCCAACAATCGAACTTACCGGAGTACGTAACTCATGGCTCATACTCGCCAGAAAGCGACTTTTGGCCTTGGTTGCTTCAATCGCTTTATTCTTTTCGTTTTCCAGTTCTTGAGATAATGCTTCTTTGAGATGAAGCTGCTCTTCCAGTAGCCGCTGCGATTGTTTCCTTTTATTTACCTCACGGGAGAGTGAGATCCCCCAGATCAGGCTAATTGCTATCAGCAGCAGCGCGAATATCCCCAGTTGATAGAACTGTTTGCTATATCGACTCCAGAAATCGACCTGCGTATTGGAAATTTTCGACCACCTCTCCGTCATCTGCAAAATTTCACGTGGCGGTATGGCCTGAAGCGCTTTATCCATAACAGACTTCAACACCGGCTCGCGGGGAGAGATTGCAAAACTTACCGACGCACCAGGCATATCTGGAAGCCTAAAAAAGTGCATATTTTTCTGGTAGTAATGATCGACCATAAATCTTGCCGACAATTCGGTAGCGATTGCCGCATCAACGCTGCCCTCCTTGACCATGGCCATCGCAACACTGCCAGTATCCGCATTCACCCAGGTGGCCTGCGGATAGCGTTGCTTAAGCTCACTTTCCAGCACATGCCCGGCAGGCAAAGCAATGCGTATCGGCTTCTCCAGTAGCGATTCGGCGGTTTCCTCACGGGAAGTGATCATCACAATTGCCACATTCATCAGCGGATCGCTAAAGGCCGAATTGGGCGGGTTTTGATGAGTTAGCGTGATAGTGGGATACATATCCCACTGTTCGCCGCTTATTTGCTTTGTCTGCTCACTTTTAGAGCTAGCTAAAATGGGTTCAAAATCGAGCCCCGTTTGCAGATGAATAATATTCAGCAAATCACCAATAATACCGCGTAACTCACCACTGCGATCGACCAGCGTATAGGGCGAGTAATCTGGGTTGATTAAAATGCGGATAACATGCTTTTTCTTCAACCACGCTTTTTCCTGATCGGTGAAAGGAATAGGCGCATTCAGATAGGCAAGGTTGCCGCGGTTCAGCCAGTTCTGCATGACTTGCATATGAATTTCATTACTGATTGACGTAATGAAACCATCAAGAATATTTCTTAATACAGGCTGTTCTTCGTTAACGACAAAATAATTATATTGTTCTTGCTTATCAAAGTAGTGCGTAATAACCAGTGATTGTGAGAAGTATCGAGAGATACAATGACTGCTGGTGATATTGTTACCAATATAATATTGGTTATCGCCATTCACTACCGACGCCATAGCCTGATACTCGTCGTCATAAAATGAGACTTTAGCCTCAGGAAAAGCCCCCTGGATAACATCGAGAAAAGGGCAATCCCGTACACACGCGACGCTAACCTGATGGTTCGAGGTCAGCGGCAGCAGAGTGTTTTTTAGCGATGTTACAAGCGTCGGCCACGTGGTCAGCAATGCCGAAGTGCGCAACAGATTTCCGCCAACATCCTGGCGTCGGGACAGTTGGGTTATCAGCGTATCAACATCGTTATTGGCGAGCGCGGCCAGCGCCTCTTGCTCATTATCATACTGCTTTATAATGATTTTTAGATTGAGGTTCTTTTGCATTAACGCAAGGTAATCCGCGTTGACGCCCCGATAATATTCACCGCTATTTTGATAAACAATGGGGGAGACTTCCGGTAACCAGGTGCCAACAACCAAGGTTTTTTTATGCGCTAACCAGTTTGTTTCTTCCCTGTTCAAGCCGATATTTTGCACTGAGGTATTATAGTTACTTTTTAGCTCAACTTGCCGAGCTGAGCTTACACCCGTAGACAACCCGATGGTAAAGACGACCATCAAAAAAATAAAAAAGCGTTCCAGCATTACTCTATCCTATTTTATTTCTCTGCGCATAATCATAAATTTCCATTAATGATGAACAATCTAATTTTTCCATCAACCGGCTTTTATAGGTACTTACCGTTTTATTACTGATATTCATTTTGCTGGCAATTGTGCTGTAATCCATGCCATTAAGGATATAACGCAATACTCTCATTTCCTGGTTCGACAACGTATCAAGCTTATCCTGCTCGCTGACGGATGAACCAGTAAAATGCTCAAGGGAAAAGGGAAAATAGCTATAGCCATTTTTTGCTGCTTCGATTGCGGCAAGAATATTATTCATACCTTCTTTTTTGCTCACAAATCCGTTAGCACCGTATTCGGCGCTACGTTTGCCGTAAAAAAATTCATTTTTAGCTGAAATGATAATGATTACACCAGCATAGTGCCGCTTTCTCAGCTGCTCCAGCACTTCGATGCCACTGATACCCGGAATATCCACATCGATAATCAACAGCTCCGGTTTGGTTTTTTCAACGGTTTGAACCACTTGATCTCCACTGTCGAGTTCGGTGGTCACAGCGATACCATTGGTATCGAGTAAGTTGCGGATGGCAATGCGAGCCAATGGGTGATCGTCAACGATTATCGCGTTCATTGCGTATAAGAATCCCGATAAATAAAGAGAGGCGATGGCTATAGAGCAGATGAGTCTTCAATATTATGTTTTATAAACGCAAGACTTTAAGAGGAAAATTCTAGCATAGCCACGCGTATATTTTATTATTTTTTCATAATCCGAATGAATAAATCATAAAAATAACATTTCGATTTACAAAAATTAAACTTTAAACCTTTGTAAATATCAAATCATTAACACAACGTAAAGGAAAATTCCTACACATGTAGGACAGGTCTTTCATTTATTAGGGTTCATTCTTAACAAATCTATTAATATCAATAGGGTAGTAAGCATTAGAACCGTAAAAATACAAAAAATACCCCTCATCTGACGATCATTCCGTTAGGGTGGCATGGTGGAAAGCCGCTATCAAATAGCCGCTTACGTTGAACATTCCCATGCACATTTCTATGCCAGCAACTTTACATTACAAACAAATATTATTTTTCAATACGTTGCCTACGACAGTTTTTTGTTAATTTTATTTCTATATGAAATTATCCTACACTTGTCTTTATGCTTAAATAAAGCAGAAACAGCGCATTTTCAAATTTCCAGGTTACATCGATGCGCTGCTAAAAAAATAAGATAGAGAATTTTTCATACTTTCGGGTGATAACAATTTTACTAACCTGAATTTTGGAGAAACTGTAAATCCAGAGGGATCGTACACTGGCACAACCTGGCGGGAAGAAAAACCGGCCAACGTTAAAAGCATCACTTTCACATTCTAAGGAGAAAAATAGGTTACCAGAACAGCAAGTTACGCTTCTCTTCTGGTAGTAAGCAAAGCAATTGATTGATGGCGTATAGCAAAATGAATCAAATACGAGAATCATTAAACAATGTTGTATTCCCTGACACAATGCCTGACGCATGGCCTTATCAATCCTGGTGTTCACCTGAAAATATTGATACTGATATTACATGGTACTCATTTACTGAGCTGGATTTGATGATCGAAGCCTGGCTGGGTAAAGACTCACTCATCCCGGTGAACAAAACCGTATGGGGTTTTGTGAACGAAAATGAACCATTAATCCAGATAGTTATCCACGAAGATATTGCATTTATTGCAATTAATCACAGATTCTATTCATGGGTAATTATTGTTGCGGGAGCATACAACTTAAACATCAGTCTCGATCTTGCCTCCATATTTAAACACACAGCCTTAGCCGATACAGCACTATGCATTATAGCCAATCGCGTTGACATACATTCAGTAGAGGTATCTCTTAACACCGCCCGCTCTTTTATGAACTTCGTTTTTTTTCATGAATTGGTTCATTTGATGTGTTGCCAGCATCAATACATCAAAATGAATGGCAACCAACTTCCGTATATCAGGACCATGGAGTTTATTGCCGACTTTCTTGCGTACGAGCATTCACTCATGCCTGTAACTTACGAATATACCGTACAAAAAGACAACTGGGATCTGCAGATGAGTACCGCTCGATGCCTTGGCTTTGTCATCGCGTCCTATTTCATCATTAAGACGAAACAGATCAACAAGTTAAATCTATATCCATCCATAAATGAAAGGACCACCTTGTTGCTGAGTTATATATTATCGCCATCTTTAACGCGGAGTGAACGGGAGGGATTACTGCTAAAATATGAAGCCAGTGGAATAATGGATGCTTATATCCGGCGAGGAAAGCTAGGATTTAATATTGGCAATAATGATTCCCTCACCTCGACTGACTATTCTGCATGTCGTTGTAATTGCAGCAAATGCAGCGCGTTCGCCAACGAGATATGTAACAAGGCCAAACCATTGAACAGCGAAGTATTAAACCATATGAGCATTTATACAGAATGCTTCCCTAAAAATAAGGTTTTTTACCCCTTTCCTGTTATAGATAAAAGAGATAACAAAACATCTCATTTTTGTAGTTTACAAAATCCTATACTGTTTTCCTTAGAGAAAACGATTAAAAGATCCTCTGCATTTCTATCAAACCGATTCCTGAGTTTCCACTAAGAGTCTAATGGGATAGGCTCTTAATCACTTATTTCCGTCATCCTTAATGTGGCTCTGGAACAGCAGAGCCACAAGAGAGAGACATTAATCAGGCTTTACTGGGCAACGCTCCCACTGCGTGCGAGCTTTTGACTGTCAGCGTAACGACAGCTGAGCACAACAGTGCAGCAATCATAAAGATAAAGGCGCTGTTATAGCTTCCGCCACTACTTTGGATAAGCCAGCCGATGATAGGCGCTGATACAACCCCCGCCATCTGGCCGCCAAAGTTAACAATACCGGATGCCCGCCCCATGATGTTGCTCGGGATCGTATCCATCAGAATGCCCCAGAACGTCGCCATGGCAAAGAACATGAACAGGGCTGAGACACACTGATAAACCACCGCCATATCTGCACTGCTCACGCTGAAAGTCAGATACAGGAATCCCGCGGCAATAACAGAGGTTACAACATACAGCGTTTTACGCTGGGGTTTGAATTTGTCTGAGCAATAACCGCCTAATAATGTTCCGCCTGCCCCGAACAGGAAGGGAATGGCTGCCATGACACCGGTCTTTGCCAGAGAAAACTCTCGTACGGTAATCAGATAGCTTGGTAGCCAGGTTGAAAAACCCCAGAAGGTGATATCAAACAAAAACCAGATGCTGGCCATTTGCCAGAGCACCGGCATTTTGAGTACGTCTTTAAACGCGATAGCACTGGTGTTTTGCAGGCTCCCCTGATCGTCAGCTGCCAGCTCCGCCAGGTCTTGCTGCGTAATAGCAGGGTGATCTTTCGGATTGTCACGCGTAAATAAGTAGATACCTGCCGCGATAAACAGACCGGGAATACCCAGCACGATAAAAACCATGTGCCAGCCAAATGCCCCGATGATGCTTGCCGCCACAACTACCGCCAGCGCTGGGCCTAAGGTGTTAACCGTTGACTGAATCGCCGTGGCGCGACCACGCTCTTTCGACGGGAAATAGGTTGATATCATCTTCCATGAGGCCGACGGGAAACATCCCTCACCGATACCAAAGAAGAATCGTACTGCTAACATCAGCGGCAGCGTCAGCACAGCGCCGGTTAAGCTGGTGAACACAGACCACCATGCAATACCAATGGCCATGATTTTGCGCGAGCCAAATTTATCCGCCAGTAATCCACCGGGAATTTGAAACGCAGCATAACCAATAAAAAAGGCGCTAATAATTAAACCTTGTTGAGTCGTATCAAGATTTAAATCTTTGCCAATATAAGGGAGCGAAACGCTCATCACCATTCTGTCGAGAAAAGAGAGCAGCCACGCCAGCCAGATCAGGGTCAGGACGGTATATCTTGCTTTCCAGGTCTTGGGTTTACCTGAAGGTAAAGACGTTTGTAGGTTCATTGTGATGTCCTTAGGGTGTAGTGATCTACCGCGACCATAAATAGTCACGATAGATCCATGCGTGTTTAGCGTTATTTATTAATATTGTTTTCTAATAACCGTACCGCTACAGGCATAACTTTCCGTGCCATTGATTAAGGCAATGCGCCCATTAACCATGACAATTTCAATCCCTTCCGGGTACTGATTGGGTTCCACAAAAGTGCCTTTATCCGTAATTGTGTTCGGATCGAACATCACAATATCCGCTGCATAACCCACCTTCAGCAGTCCGCGATCCTGCAAACCCAATACTTCAGCAGGTTTCCCCGTCATCTTGCGGATTGCCGCTTCCCAGCTCAGACATCCCTCTTCACGGACATATTTACCGAGTACGCGAGGGAATGCGCCAAACACGCGCGGGTGCGGTTTGCCAGCCCCCATTAAGCCGTCGGTACAGACGTTTTGCTCAGGTCGACAGAGAAACTTAATCACGTGCTCTTCGGTACCGTAGAAGTCGACCATCCCCACGGCGTTTTCCTCTTCAAAGAGCAGATCGAAGGTGGCGTTGTACGGATCTTTTCCGCGCAGCTCGCCCAACTGGACGAGGTTCAAACCGACAGCATCCTGATTTTTTGCCGTTTTCACGCTGGTGACAAAAATCTGGTCCAAGCCGGCAAAATCGATAAAGTTATCCCAGCCAGGAATACCCTGCTGAATATCATCAATCATTTTGGCGCGCAGTTCGGGCGAGGCGAGACGCTCAAGTAATTTGTCCGTACCACCGGAGTGAACCCAAGGCGGCAGGATCACGCCAAGCATCGTACTGCCCGCCACATACGGATACTGGTCGAAAGAGATACGAATTCCCTCTTCCTGCGCCTGTTCCAGCATGCCCAGCATCTGGTCGATCAGCCCCCAGTTTTTCTTGCCGCAAACCTTCATATGCGAAATATGTAGCCAGACGCCGGTGGCTTTGGCGATATCAATCAGTTCCTGGGTTGAGTTGATAATATCGTCAGCTTCACTGCGCTGATGCACCACAAAGATCCCGTCATATTTCGCCGTGACCTTACACAGTTCAATCATTTCGGCAGTATCACCAAAGGCGCAAGGCATATAGATAAGTCCTGTGGAAAGTCCAAATGCCCCAGCCTTTAGCTCTCGCTCAAGGACTTCACACATCTTCGCCACATCTTCACGGGTCGAAGGACGCCCATCCAGACCCATCGCTTCCATGCGCACGTTGCCATGAGGAACTAAATACGCGAGGTTTGTCGCCGGATGACGTGATGCCAGCAGATTGAGATAACCGTCTGTATTTTTATACTTCCAGTCAATTTTGTCGGTGTCACCGTCCAGCCCGGCGATATTTTTACGCCAGGCTGGAATATATTCTTCAGGTAACGGTGCTAAGGCGACGCCATCCTGGCCCAACAGTTCGGTGGTGATACCCTGACGAATTTTTGCCGACAGCGCGGGGTTAATAATGGCCGACAGGTCAGAGTGCGTATGGGTATCAATAAAGCCAGGGCAAATAATTTTTCCTGTTGCATCAATTACCTGTTCATTGATGCCAACCTCAATTTGACCGATTTCGACAATACGTCCTTCATCAACCATCACATCGGCAATTCTGCCTTCACTGCCCGTCCCATCGATTACATTTCCGTTTTTGAAAATGGTTTTCATCGTTATTCTCCATGGCGGTGCTGCTGAGCGACACCGCCTGTAAGGTAAGAGGTGGTTATCTTTATTTTTATTGGCGATAGAGTGTCTGGATGATGCTGTAATAGCCGCTGGCCGAGCCGGTTAACTGATCGATCTCGATATACTCATCAATGGTGTGTGCCAGGTTTTCTCGTGAAGGACCGAAGCCGATGGTTTTGATTCCCGCTTCGCCCGCATAGTGGCTACCGTTGGTACAAAATGAGTACTGCGTAATGGTTGGATTAAAGCCAGCCTCGCGAACGCCCGCCAACGCTGCCTGCACGAATTCGTCTGACTCGTCGTACACCCAGCCAGGGAAGAAACGCTCTCCCTCAATCGTGGCACCGGTATAGCAAGACTCCTGACCCACCGCGTAGGACACTCGGGCCTTAAACTGCGGATCCTGAGCAATAAGTTCGGCAAGCGCATTTTCCAGCGGAGCAATCACGCTTTCTTTGGTTTCACCCACCAGCAAACGGCGATCGTAGGTTGCGCGACAGTAATCCGGTACCACCGAGGCTCCCGGGTACGGCGAAGATTTAATGTCGGTCAGTTCCAGAATGCCAGGCCCCAGAACCGGATGCGTTGGCGGCGTGATCGTACGAATTTTGTCGATCAATTGCGCCATTTTGTACACCGCGTTAATCCCCGCCTGTGGGTTAGCGGAGTGCGCGGGCTTACCAAAGGTTTCGACCACAATCTCAGCGCGACCACGCTGACCAATTTTCAGGTTTAACTCGGAAGCTTCACCGATGATTACGTAGTCTGGCTTATAGCGCTCGCTGACCAGGCGGGCAGCAATACCTTCAAAACACTCTTCGTGCACAATGCACGCAACGTAGATTTTCCCGGCAAAATTTCGCTGATTGTCCTGACCGAAAAAGCCCACGGCGGAGATCATCGCCGCCACGGCGCCTTTCATGTCTGTTGTGCCGCGACCATAAATTTTGCCATCTTCAATATCGCCGCCGTATGGATTGCGGGACCACTTCTCTTCGTTCACCGGCACGGTATCGATATGTCCATCGAGAACCAGCGTTTTCCCCGGCTGGGTGCCGACAATGCCGCCAACAATGTTGCCGTACTTATCAACGTGGATATCATCGAATTGGTAATGCTGCATCATTGTTTTTATGGCATTAACCACTTCCCCTTCCTGACCGGAATAACTTTTTTGTTGGATCAGCGCCTGACAGTTTTTAATGACTTCTTCAATGCGGTTTGCAGATAACATGGGTTTCTCCGTTATATCTCTCAATCAGGGAATTATTTGTTGATGCCCGGGTACTGACCGCCCCAGACAATATCCAGATATTGTTGTGGGTCGGTATCCCCTTCGGTGCTGACTAACAGCACACGAGAGTGCGCATCCAGACCCAGTTGCTCACGCGTTTGCGCCAGTTCAGGCGAGGTCATCAGCAGCGCCAGCAGACCGGTAGTAACCGCACCTGACTCACCCGAAATAATCTGTGGATCGCCTGCCAGCGGGTTGCCCAACATGCGCATGCCCAACGCTGCAACTTCATCAGGACAGGAGGCAAATGCGTTGGCATAATCGCGCAGCAGTTTCCAGCCGATACTGTTCGCTTCACCGCAGGCGAGACCGGCCATCACGGTTTGTAAATCACCGCCCACCGCAATGGCATCTCCCTCTTTCGAACGGGCTGAGCGGTAGAGGCAATCGGCAATTAACGCTTCGGCGACGATCACTTTCGGGCGATTCTCCCCCCAGGCTGCCGTCACCATTCCCTGAACCATTCCGGCAAACGAGCCGACGCCTGCCTGCACAAAAATGTGCGTCGGCGCAACCTGATGCAGCTGATCTATCGCCTCCAGCATTAGCGTGCCGTAGCCCTGCATAATCCACTGCGGGATCTTTTCGTATCCTTCCCACGCGGTATCCTGCACCACAATCCAGCCATACTTTTCGGCCTGTTCTGCGGTCATACGAACCGCATCGTCATAGTTCATATCGACGATCTCAGCGGTAGCGCCTTCGTTACGAATAGAGGTCAGACGTTGCTGCGAAGAGCCCTTCGGCATATACACCACGGCGTTTTGCTTCAGTTGGCGCGCCATCCATGCTACGCCGCGACCGTGGTTGCCATCAGTAGTGGTGGCAAACGTGACGGTTTGCAGATCGTGGCGTACCTCTTCGCTGGTCATCACGTCAAACGGCAGTTCGCTGATATCCTTACCAACTAATTCAGCGATATGGCACGCCATCGCATAGGAGCCACCCAGCGCTTTAAAGGCTTTCAGGCCAAAACGCTGAGATTCATCTTTGAGGTAGATATTTTTTACGCCCAGTTTTTGTGAAAGCGCCGGTAGCGTATACAGCGGCGTCGGCGCGTAACCCGGAATAGACCGATGAAAATTCAACGCTTTTACCAGTTCCTGGCGGCTAAACGGTGCCAACGGCGCGTTCGGATGTTCGGTAAACGGTGTCTGGTTAATAAAAAATGATAAGTTTTCCTGCATCATAAAACCTCATTGTCCTGGTATTTCATTCCCTGTAATCGGTGCAATACAGAGATATTTCCGTTATCGGTATTGGCAATAGAGCAAAATGCTTACCAGCTTTTTATTAACCGAGTAAATTCTTATGAATATTTTAATAAAGGCTTTAATTTCAATAAATTAAATAGAAATAAAAATTGACACCAAAAAATATCACTGCGTCAGTTTATCGCCTCATTTTGATAAATTCTCATTATTGATAAATAGTGTGATCGCTGAAGATAAAATAAGAAAAACATCCAAAAACAGCGTGATAGATTGATTTTTCGCAAATCATTTTTGCATTGCTTCGCCTATTTATCATTCTCCTTGAGAAATGCGACACACTGCCGGAGAAGTACCATGATTTCAGTACTCAGCAATATTCAGGATGATATATGCAATTATGCCGACGCTATTTCTGGCATAACGGGCACGGACGTTGAAATCATTGATGAATCTTTAATGCGCATCGCGGGTACCGGGAAATACCGGCATATGCTCAATGAGAACGTGGCCAAAAATGGCTACATCTATCGTCACGTATTGCAGGTGAGAGAAACGGTACTGATCAAAAATCCCGGCGAGCATCCGCTGTGTCAGTTATGTGAAAAACACCACTACTGTTCTGAAATGCTGGATTTGAACGCACCCATTTTTCTCAATAATCGCGTGATTGGCGTGATCGGGATTATTTGCTCAACCCAGGCACAGCGTGACACGTTACTGAGCCAGATTGATAAATTTGTCACCTTTATTGAGCAAATCGCCGTAATGATCTCCAGTAAGGTCTTTGAATGCCTGGAGCGTTTACGCGCGCAGGAAACGCTTGGCGCATTTCGGCGTCTGATCGATGCTATGGACCGCGGCGTGGTGGCAATTGATGGCAAGGGTCTTATCTGGCATGCCAATCATTCAGCCGATCGCATCCTCAACCGTGAGGTTCAGGGATTACCACTGACCATTGAAACAACCGGAGACAGCCTGTACGGCGATGAAGAAGCGTGGCTGACGCTTGAAGGTCAGAAACATCATGTACTGTGCAAACAAATTTCGCTCTCCTCGCAGGATAACGATCGCTTAACCATGGTTATCTTTCGTGATGCACACGACTACCTGAGTAACCTTACTCCATCCCCTTATGAGTCCGATATGCAGGTGCGACTGATTGGTCACTCTCCCTCAATGGAGCAACTCAGAAGCACCATCGGTAAAATCGCCAACAGTTACGCCAGCGTGCTCATCACCGGGGAAAGCGGCTCGGGGAAAGAGGTCGTGGCTTTTGCCATTCACCAAAGCAGTCCACGTAAAGCCGCGCCTTTCGTGACAATCAACTGCGCGGCTATCCCCGAACAACTGCTGGAAAGCGAACTGTTTGGTTATGTTCGTGGCGCATTCAGCGGGGCCGATCCCAAAGGACGAATGGGAAAATTTGAACTGGCCAACGGCGGCAGCCTGTTTCTGGATGAAATTGGCGATATGCCGTTGCACCTGCAGGCCAAGCTGCTCAGGGTATTACAGGAAAAGGCGATCACCCGCGTTGGCTCTAATAACACCATCAATATTGATGTGCGCATTATTGCCGCGACCAACAAAAACATTAATGCGATGGTGGAGAATAATCAGTTTCGCGAAGATCTTTTCTATCGCCTGAACGTGGTCCCTCTGGTACTTCCTTCCCTGCGTGAACGCCGGGCTGATATTGCGGTCCTCGCACAGTATTTTGCCGATGAGTTCTCGGTCAGTTACCAGCGACCACCGCAAAAACTGCCTGATGACGTTATTAACCGCCTTTATGCCTGGCACTGGCCGGGCAACATTCGTGAATTACGCAACGTGATCGAATACATTTTTGTGATGCGCGGAGAAGCCGCCGGGATCAACGCCAGCCATCTTCCCCCTTACCTGCTCACCGCCGCTGACGGTAGGAAAACGACGATGACCGCGCAACCCTGTCAGCTTGCCAGCAAAGGAAAACAGGCGGAAAGAGAAGCTATCGAAAACGTCATCCAGCGGTTCGGCTCAAGCGTTGAGGGGAAAAAACAAGCCGCGACAGAACTGGGGATCAGCATTGCCACGCTCTATAGAAAAATAAAACTGTACGGTTTGTGAGCCCCCCCCTCTTAGCGAAGAGGCTCACGTAAAACCATACTGTGCAACCGAATGCGTTACAGGGCCGATTGATTTCGATGCTGCTCGAAATAGCGTCTGGCCTTGTCGTCAGCTTCTTTCAGGTCTGTCGGATTCAGGTTCTTCTGCGCGATATCCAGTCCATTTTGCGCATCAGAATTCCCATTAGCGAAGGCCACCGCACTCCAGATATACGCCTGAGCATAATCCTGAGTTACCCCTTTGCCTTCAAGGTACATGGTTCCCAGCATCCCCTGAGCTTCCGCATTTCCCTTTCTTGCGGCCTGTTCAAACCACTCAGCGGCTTTTTTATCATCCTGAGCGACGCCATTACCTTCTAAATACATCAAGCCAAGATCTTTCTGCGAGCCTGCATCTCCCTGGGCCGCGGCTTTCTCCAGCCACTCCACCGCTTTTTTACTGTCCTGGGCCGTTCCCTCTCCTTTTGCGTACATCATGCCAAGCATGCCCTCGGCCAGCATATCCCCTTGAAGAGCAGCCTGATTAAACAGCTCAAACGCTTTTTTGTGGTCCTGAGCCACACCAACCCCCTCGCCAAGGTAATACATCGCGCCGAGCATGCTCTGGCCCAGCGCGTCCCCTTTGCTGGCGGACTGTTTAAACAGCGCGAAAGCTTTGTCAGTATCCAGACCGACACCATCACCTTCAAAGTACTTTCTGCCCAGTAATCCCTGCGCTTTGGCATCCCCTCGTTCAGCCGCTTTACTCAATGACTTAACGGTGTTGTAGCCCTCTAATAGCGACGCCTTACTTTCAAGGAAACGCTTTGCGTCAGGATTGCCCTTCTCAACCGCACGATGGAGCCACTCAATGGCATGATAGTTTCCGCGCTCGGCAGCAATGCTTAACCACTCTACGGCCTGCTTATTGCCTTTTCCGACTTCGTTGTCAAACCACTCAATGACCTTACCGTCATACCAGCGCGCGCCCTCACCATCAAAGTAGACTAAGGCGAGCAAATAACGCGCATCGAGATTGCCCTGCTCAGCCGCACGGGTCAGCCATTCAACAGCGTTCTTGTCATTCTGCTGCACGCCCTTACCTTCGAAATACAGCACACCGATATAGTATTGGGCATCGACATTCCCCTGAGCCGCCGCTTTGCTAAACCATTCGGCCGCTTTCTTGTCATCTTTCAGGCCGCCTTTGCCCTCATAGTACATCAGTGCAAGCAGATGCTGAGCACTCGCATTACCCTGCTCAGCCGATTTGGTCAGCCACTCGCTGCCTTTACTGAAATTCTGCTCTACCTCTTTACCTTTTAAGTACACGGTTGCAAGCACAAACTGCGCCTGCGCATCTCCCGCCTCAGCACCCTGCTGTAAAACAGCCACAGGTTCTTTATTCCACTCTTTTGCTTGTCCCTGTGAAGATCCCGCACCCCACAATATTCCGATGAAAGTGAAGGCGAGGAGAGGCCGAATGTTCATAAAACGTAATCCTTGTTAAGAAAAGGCACATAATGGAGATGCTCCAACGGCAAGCCAACTTATTTAACTGCGATTGTGATCCGTGTCGGAACTATCAGATATTAACTGGGAAATTTGCAAAATATAATTCTTTGACTATGCAGGTGATCCTTAGTGAATAATGCACAACAAAAAGGCCATGTTAATAACATGGCCTTTCGTCTGGACATGGCGTTGAAACTTAATCAAACACACCATTAATAACAGCGGTGACAATCGCCGTGCTCAGTGCAATCAGCACCAGATTATCGCCAATAACCTGCCATTCATAGCCCGGGTAATACGGAAGTTGATTCAACATTGATGGCGGAACGCTCTTCCTGGCGATCCCCGGAGGAAGCGGTTTTCCTCGCGCCAGATTTTTGGCAATACCTGGAGGCAGTGACTTATAGCCCGTTAGACCGTATCTGACGGCATACTGCCTGGCCACGTTATAGCTGATGTCACTATCAACATGGTCCGGCTTACCATAATTTTTACGCTGTTCTGATTGTGCGTTATTTTTTTGGTCAGCGTGTCCTTTCTGGCTATGACCACTATTCCCCTTGTTCCCGCTATTACCATGATTGCCACTGTTACCATTTCCGTTGCCATTACCGGGGTTAGCCAACACAGGAGTGGCACACATCGTCATCGCAGCAACGGCAACTACCGCCGCGGCCAAAGTTCGAAGCCTGGACATGATGATTCCTTAAGCTGTGGATACAAATAAAAATGTACGGTATTCGCTGAATACTGGCTATCGCTTCAACTCCGATTTATGGGCAAATAAACGATGTTGCTTTGCCATGGGCTCCCCAGATTGAGCGTTTTTGAGATTACAGCTCGCCATTCCCGCTATCTCAGATCGGCAAGCGACAGGCACAGGATCTGAGTTTTTGGGAATAACTTCGCGAAAATGGAGAGAAAACGACGTTTTTTTTCGGTTAAGCTATGTTCATGCTTTGGCGTTACCCCATGGCCGGAATCACTATCCAGGAACCCAACCATAATGGCAAAAAGTACCCCGCAGCTGCCGCTCGACCCCCATATGTGTCGCAGCTATGAGAAAAAGTCGCGAAGTCCGCTGGCGCTCTATTCCGAGTATCAGCGTATGGATGTCGAACTGCGGGCGCCGCTGGCTATGACCTACAGCCACTGGCATGGCCAGGTTGAGGTGAACGTGCCATTTGATGGTGATGTGGAGTATCTCTTTAATGACGAAGTGGTGAAGAGCAAACAGGGTTTTATCACCTTGTTCTGGGCCTGTACTCCCCATCAACTCACGGATGCCGGACACTGTAAACAGATGGCCATCTTCAACTTACCGATGCATCTGTTTTTATCCTGGCCGCTGGACAGGGAGCTGATTAATCACGTGACCCACGGGATGGTGATTACTTCGTTGGCTTCACAGCAGCTGAGCGCGTTTGAAGTACAGCGTTGGCAGAATGAACTCAATAGCGATAACGAACAAATTCGCCAGTTAGCCATTGATGAAATCGCGCTAATGCTCAAGCGCTTTAGCCTCGCTGGCTGGCGGCCGGTACTGGGTAACAAAACGTCGCGCACCCAGAAAAACAGTATTTCACGGCATTCACAGTTTTACGTCAGCCAGATGCTGGAGTTTATTGCCGCCAACTGCGACAAACAGCTTACGGTTGATGCTATTGCCGAACACGTTAAGCTCAATCCCAATTATGCGATGGGTATTTTTCATCGGGTGATGCAACTGACGATGAAACAGTATATTACCGCGATGCGCATCAACCATGTGCGGGCTTTACTCAGTGATACGGATAAAACAATTCTGGATATCGCTACAATTGCAGGTTTTCGCTCCAGCAGTCGATTTTACAGCTCGTTCCATAAATACGTCGGCATGCCGCCACAGCAGTATCGAAAATTGAGTCAACAACGCCGACATCATTCACCTTATGCCGAGGGGTAATTTATTCAACAAACGTTCTCTTACCTTACTACTAAAATATAAGTACCAGAATAGCAGGTCAAAAAAGATAATCTGCAACAGTTAATAAAATAGGGTTCAGCCATGAACTCTGGCAACTATGTTACTCAGACATGAGTGACCTGTAGCAGGTATTTATTTGACGTGTTCAACCATTAATGATTGGGATGAAATTATGGAATTAAATAACTGTACCCCCAACAACAGAAAGCCATTGTCTTTCTTTTGGTCAGTTTTACCCATGGTAGTTATGCTGGGCGGGATTAGCATCGGATATTTTATCTTCAATATTCGTGCTGAACCCATGATCCTGATGGGAACGGCAGCCGCCTCGTTTATCGCCATCGCTCACGGCTACACGTGGGATGACATTCTACAATCTATTTGCAATAAAATATCTGAAGCGCTGCCGGTCATATTAATCGTCGCCAGTATCGGTTTCTTAATTGGCGCATGGATGGTGTCAGGTACTATTCCAATGATGATTTATTATGGTCTGAAGTGGATTAACCCTCAATATTTCTATATTTCGGCATTTATGCTGGGAGCACTGATCTCAGTATGCACCGGTACCTCCTGGGGTTCTATCGGGACCGTTGGTATTGCCATGATTGGCGTAGCGATTGGTCTGAATGTCTCGCTGCCCATTGCCGCTGGTGCTATTGTTTCAGGCTGCTGGTTTGGTGATAAGCTCTCACCGGTTTCTGATTCAACCAACATGGCTGCACTGGCTGCCGGGGTAAACCTGTACTCGCATATCGGCCACCTGCTGTGGACTACCGGCCCGGGTTTTATTATTTGCTGCGTCGTTTACAGCTATATGGGCATGGGCATTGATGCCTCGTCCAGCGCGCCAGAAAACATTACCAACTTGATGAATTCTATTGGTCAGATTTATCACTTTAATATTCTGCTGCTACTCCCGCCGATCATCGTTTTATATGGCTCACTGTCAAAAAGACCGCCCATTCCGATGCTCTTTTTATCTACGATAGTCTCAATGATTTTGGCATTAGTCTTTCAGCAATTCACGGCATCCTCTGTCGGCGAATCCGTGGTCAGTGGCTTTAAGCTCGCAATGCTTACCGGAGATAATCTGCCGACACTGTCTTCCGATGTTTCCCGCTTACTGGAGCGAGGCGGCGCTATTTCAATGTTTAGCAGCTTCGTTACCGTTTTCAGCGCCTTCAGCTTTGCCGGGGCAATGAGTGCGACAGGCTCTCTGCACACCGTGATAAACGCGCTGACAAAAAGCGTTAAATCCACATTCCGCCTGGTGGCTACCACGATTGTGACGACATTTACCATCTGTGCCTGCACGGCAAATGGAACCTTACCGTTGCTGCTGTGCGGTGATGCCTTTAAAGAGGAGTACAAAAAACGAGGTCTTGCGGCAAAAAACCTCTCGCGAACCACTGAAGATGCCGGAACCGTTGTCGAACCGATTATCCCCTGGTCTGCCTCAGGCGTTTATTGCGCCACAATGCTGGGCGTTGCCACGCTTGATTACTTGCCCTGGGCAATCCTTTGTTACAGCGGTGTCATCTTTGCCCTACTGTGGGCGGCAACCGGTATTGGCATTGCTAAATATGAGCCCAATGAAGCCACTGAGAATATGGTTGAGCAAAAATCATAAACGACTAAATAGCTAAATATTCGCTATCACCAGGGTAAATTAAACATATCCATTAGATATACATAACATTCTTCGCTTTTGCGTTGCTTACACTATTTTCAGAGACTTTCCAGGAGTCAACAATGTCTTTGTTTGATGATATTGTCACAAGGGATGTTAATTGTCGCAAATACGGGCAATTACAACAGATGTACGGTACCACCGATGTATTACCGCTGTGGATTGCAGATATGGATTTTGCGACACCAGAGCCAATCATGAGCACGCTGCGTTCGGTGGTGTCGCAGCCTGTGCAAGGCTATAACCTGGATTATCCACAATGGAAAGAATCTGTTATTCATTGGTATGCACAACAGTATGATGCCGATATCAAGGCACACTGGTTACATTTTATTCCCGGTGTTGTAAAAACTATCGTACTCTCTTTAATGGCGCTTACCCGTCCAGGCGATAATATTTTAACCTGTACGCCAATCTATGATCCCTATCCTAATCTGGTAAACACCAGCGGTAGGAATTTGATTCAGACGCGCCTCATTGAGAAAAATGGGCACTATGAATTTGACTGGCATGATTTCAGCGAGAAACTCAAGCAGTGCAAAATGTTTTTGTTCCCTTCACCGCATAATCCAGGTGGAATGGTGTGGTCGCGGGAAACGTTGGAAAAAATAAGCCACTATTGCCAGCAGGCTGGCGTCATCATTCTGTCTGATGAAGTGCATAGTGATTTAACCCTGCCAGGAAAGCGCCATTTGCCGTTTTTTACTGTTGATGAAGCGCCAGATAGTCGGTCAATCGTGCTTACTTCCATCAGCAAGACCTTCAATACGGCGGCGATCCAGGGCGGAATCGCTATTATTAAGAATGATGAATTACGCCATCAGTTCTACCACTTTCTGGATAACTGCTACCTTGCCGAGACGCATTCATTGCAGCAGGCGGCCATTTATAGCGCTTTTACCCATTGTGCCGACTGGCACCAGAAATTATTGGCCTATCTGGCCGACAATGTAGCGTTTGTGAAAAGTGAAATTGAAAAGCACTGTCCTTTGATCTCAATAGTGTATGGCGGCGCGTCGTATCTTCTGTTTCTGAATGCGGAAAAAATGGATCTCAGCGATGAGCAGCTAAGCGCTTTTTTTGTGCATGACGCCAGGCTTGGCCTGTCACCTGGGGCGCAATACGGTCCCGGTGGAGAGGGGCATATGAGACTCAACGTTGGCTGCCCGCGCCCGGTACTGGTAGACGCGATGAACAGGCTAAAAGCGGCATACCAGAAATGGCAGAACGCATAGCGTACATCACACGATTTGCCCTGCCACGGTGGGGCAAAATTATCCAAAGATGTTGCTGAACTGCTATAAAGTCTTTCCCTTCTGTCGGCTGGTGTTAAACTGGAAAGTGTGATCTTCATCATAACCTGCTTAAACAGAGACAAGAGACACTGCTATGCAACATATCATCGAGGGCTTCCTCAACTTCCAAAAAGAGATTTTCCCTCAACGCAAGGAACTCTTCCGCAGCCTGGCATCCAGCCAGAATCCTAAGGCACTTTTCATCTCCTGTTCCGATAGCCGCCTGGTACCAGAACTCGTTACTCAGCAAGATCCAGGACAGCTTTTCGTTATCCGCAACGCCGGTAATATCGTACCGTCATTTGGTCCGGAACCGGGTGGTGTATCCGCAACCATCGAATACGCGGTTGTCGCACTTGGCGTAACGGATATCGTCATCTGCGGTCACTCTAATTGTGGCGCGATGAAAGCCATTGCCGATAGCCAGCCCCTGGATCCGATGCCCGCTGTCGCTCACTGGCTGCACTATGCCGATGCCGCGAAAGCCGTGGTCGATAAAAAAACCTGGGATAACCCAATCGATAAAGTTAACGCCATGGTGGAAGAGAACGTTATCGCACAGCTTAACAACATTAAAACGCATCCTTGTGTCGCGGTTGGGCTGCGCAATAATGCGCTTCGTCTGCACGGTTGGGTGTATGACATCGAAAGCGGTGAAATCCGTACCTTGGATAAAAACAGCAAAACCTACGTTTCCCTTGCAGATAACCCGCAGGTGCATTTCGAGTAATTCCCCCACTGGAGCAAGGATGCTCTGGATAGCTTTTACCTACTTTTGTGCTATAGACAAAGCACAGACTTGCGACTAGCTTTAAAATAGCTACTGGTGTTCCTACATCGGATTTCGCACATTTATAAAATATTGCGACAGGTCTCATGCACAGAGTACAGACAGCCGTTCATACATGGTGCAGGCGATAAAAAGGAGCCGGTACGAATGCAAGCAAAAATAAAAAAAATAATAAATATGATATTTTATCATGAGTCGTGGGATATCATGCTTATTAAGGATAATGGTACACACTTATTCCCTGACAACACTCTGGAGATATTAAGCAAATCCACTGCGCAGCAGTTAAAAAAGAAATATACATTTCAGGCCGATCCTTTTCTGATTGAAAAAGACGATAAACTGTATGTTTTCTATGAAGCTTTTAGCTTCCGTAACTCAAAAGGCACGCTACGATGTCGCGTTCTTGACCGTGATCTGGTTGAACTTGAAGATATTAGCCTTGAAGGCTTTGACGACTTAAAGTGTCATTTGTCATTCCCTTATCTGATACATATCAACGATCAACTCTTCATGATCCCCGAGTCTTCAGAAAGAAAAGAGGTAATACTGTTTCAGTCAATTGAGTTCCCTGCACGCTGGAAGCAAGTTAAAGTTTTAATCTCTGATACCGAATTAACTGACAACATATTTATCTCAGTTAATGAAACCTGTTATCTGTTGTCCACCACGATGGATAATGAAATAATTATTCATTCGGCAGATCATCTTTACGGACAGTGGCAGCGAATTAATCCGGCGTTGAAGGTGAGCAATCCTCATCATCGAGGCGCAGGAGCCTCCTATCAGGTCGAAAATAAAATGTACTTCCTTACTCAGGAGTGCACGCCGGAAACTTATGGAAAATCAATCTATATCAAAGAATTAGTGACACTGAACGACGCTAATTTTGCTGAGAGTCTGATCGAACAAATCAATTCGTCGATCAACCACAGTGACGGCGTCCACACGCTGAACTTCTCAAATAATTATATTGTTTATGATACAAAAGTTAATAAGTTCAGTCTGTTGGCAATCTTTAAAAAAATAGCATATAAATGTATGATAAAATACAGAAACACTTACCTTACCCGGCAAAATAACTGATTCACTGGATTCTCGGGTGGCATTGGTAGAAAATCGCTCGGGTTTATAGCATTTTTCTGGAGTCTGTATGGCAATTCTTGTCACTGGTGGTGCAGGTTATATTGGTTCACATACTGTGTTAACGCTACTGGAAAGAGGCGATGATGTCGTAGTCATCGATAATCTGGCGAACGCCAGCAGAATTTCGCTGGACAGGGTCGCGGAACTCACCGGAAGAGAGCCCATTGTCTATATCGCCGATGTTCTCGACAGGCAGGCATTAAAAAACATTTTCGCCGACCATAACATCACCGATGTCATTCATTTTGCGGGACTCAAATCGGTTTCAGAGTCGATAAAAGAGCCCCTCGCCTACTATGAAAACAACGTCACCGGTACGCTGGTTTTACTGGATGAGATGCTGGCCGCTGGCGTTAATCGTTTCATTTTTAGCTCATCTGCGACGGTATATGGTAATCCAGAAAGCGTACCGCTGAGCGAGCAATCACCTACGGGCGGCACCACCAATCCGTACGGTACGTCTAAGTTGATGGTCGAACAAATTCTGGCCGATTTCTCACGTGCACAACCCGATTTTCGCATTACCTGCCTGCGCTATTTCAACCCGGTTGGCGCCCATCCATCAGGTCGGATTGGTGAAGATCCTAACGGTATCCCTAATAACCTGGTTCCGTATATCTCCCAGGTCGCGATTGGTAAGCTGGAAACCGTGTCGGTGTACGGTAATGATTATCCAACCCCTGATGGTACCGGTGTGCGTGATTATATTCACGTCATGGATCTGGCGACCGGTCATTTAGCCGCACTGGATTGCCAGAACAAAGGCGCGGCTTACAAAGTGATTAACCTCGGTACTGGAGTCGGGTATTCCGTACTTGACCTCATTGAGGCATTTGAAAAAGCGGCACAGACAAAAATTAATTATCAGTTTGTCGCCAGAAGACCCGGAGATATTGCCGAATGTTGGTCTGACCCGTCGCTGGCATACAAAGAGCTAGGTTGGAAGGCCATCTATAACCTTGATGAAATGATGCGTGACACCTGGAACTGGCAAAAAAATAACCCGAATGGGTATCAAATTTAATGTTCTCAGCAGCGAGCCTGACCGTCAGGCTCGCTGCTGTGTCTGACTAGCGTACCGTTATTGTTGATACCTGGTACCAGCCGTTGCTCTGCTTCCCTTCATTGGCAAAGTTGATTCTCGCGAAACCGGATTTATCCAGCATCGCAACCTCAATCGCATATTGCCCTTTCGCCAGTCGCCCTGGCATAGATAACGCATAACTGACTTGATACTTACCGGGGAGCCAGCGGCGAATATCCTCCGCGGAATTCCCCTGTGCCACCACCTTATTGGCGCTGTCTACGACCCGGAATGCCAGCATGTAAGGCAGATAAATCGGTGCGACACCCTCATTGTACCAGGTACTGTTTAATGTCAGCGTTTGTCCGCTGTCCCACACGGACTCATGGCTCAGGGACGCAAGGCGAAATCGATAGCCCAATTTGGTCAGCGCATCGTCGACAATCGGTCGATAGTCGCTGGGTATCGTTCTCGATTTCAGGTTAATGGTACTGGCGTGCTGCTTGACCGCCCAGTCAAAAATCCCCTGCACTTCAGCACGTGTATAGTGAAAGGTGTTCTTCCAGTCCTGCATATACGAGCAGATCTCCAGACTCACCGGCGCACGTTTCCAGACGTCGTTGAACCCTGAATAACTCTGCTGCGCAGCCAGCAATCGCTGCGGGTAATCATCAGCCATATGGTTCCAGGTGTCCGAAAATACGCGCAGGTCCCCCCAACAGTCCGCACGCCACCCAGCCCCACGCGCCACCGCATTCGCCAGACTTTGACCGCCGCTTATCAACATTATTTTGGGTGTCACCGGGAAAGCAGAAAAGTGCATCGCGACGTAGCGATCCAGTTGCGCCGTGGTGTATCGCTCCAGTAATGGCTTCAGGTTCGGGAAGTTGCTGTTATGCCATTCTCCCCACGACCCCACCATGCCAATATCAACAAACGCAAGATTCTCATTACCATCGTAGCGCTTACCAAATGCGTTCAACAGACGCTGGCTGTATTGAATAAACAGAGGATCGTCTAAATCCGGTATAAACGTCTTATTATCAGACGTCCAGGTTCCTTTTACGCCTTTTTTAATCAGCCAGTCGGGAATTTTAGTGCCATCCGCCGGGTCGGCAAGCGCCATAAATCGTAGCCCGACATTCATCGCAGGACGATGTGCCGCCGCGTATTTGAAGGCATCATCCACCAATGCAAAATTGTACTGGCCTTCGACTGGCTCCAGGTCCCGCCAGTAAAAACGCTCGTATTCAAATCCGGTATTGGGATAGTCCGCCAGCCCCAGCGTTTCACCGTATCCCTGATGAAAACTTGCCACGCCAATCCCCGGATTGGTTAACGGGCCCGTCAATGCTTTGGGGGTGACGGTCGTCAATGCGGCCATAACCGTCAGCGGGAAAAACATGCTCAACAACGCACAAACCCATTTACGCTTCATCGCAATGACGTCCTCCACCAATTTGTTAACGCTAGCGGTCTTTCAGGCTTAACCACCAGTCCCAGATACCTACGTGAAAATTTTGGAACACATCAATACCTAACGCGGATTTGATCATATACAGCGTCAGCAATATGCAGCAGGTGACGAATAGCACGACAATCAGCAGCAAAAAAGTGAGTAACATTCTCGACAGGGTTGATTCCTGGCGATGCTGGCGGCGTAAATCTCTGCCAAACAAAAAAACCAGATAATAACGCTTACTGAAAAAAGGAAAGCTTCTGCGAATATCGATCTGATGCCGCGAAGTCAGGGTTGTAGCAAGGAGCGCTTTTTCCACCCCTTCTTTTTGTTCAGGGGTCAATTCCTCCGCTATCCGCTCATCAAGGTGAGCGTAAAACCGTTCGATGGCAGGAGGACGATTTTGAGGACTGGTCAAAATTAACCTATATCTTTATCAATGGAGTGGTAGACGTTAACCGTCTTTTTGGCGATTTCATGCCAATTGTAGTTTTGCAAATATACACCATAGTCCACGCTATTTGCTGTTGCCCCTTGGCCTAATTTTTCAGCCAGACCGGTTACATCTCCCACCTTAAAATAGGCCTCGGCGGGCAGTTGAACTTCAAGGTTAGCCGGAATATCACTGACGACGGCCGGAAGAGAAAATGACATTGCCTCCAGCAGCGCAATGGGCAATCCTTCATGGTATGAGGGCATCACAAACAATTTAGCCTGCGAAAACACCGCCTGAAGTTCGTCACCACGTAAAAAACCAGTCATCACAACACCTGGCGTGTCGGCGGCAAGCTTTTTGAGGCGCACGCTGTATTCGGTCGGATGATCCGCATCGCCAATTAACACTAACGGTATGGTCAAACCACTGTGTTGATAAGCGGCGATGGCATCATGCATCCCTTTTTCTTCCACAAACCGCCCAACCACCACGAGGTAGTTTTTCGGCTGCAGCCCAAAGCGGGAGAGCGTATTGTCGATGGTGAGCTGTGATAATAACCTCGGCTCGTTCACGCCGTTGTGAATTAAATGCGCATCATAGCGACCGTGTTTTTTCTGGATCAGTTGATTAATAACGTCAGAAATCACAATCACCTCGTTGGCATATCTCACCGCCCAACGCTCACCCAGCAACAATATTTTTTTGGCTACAAATCCCCATTTCTGGCGATCGTAATCGGGCCCGTGGTGGGTAAAAACCACCTTCTTACCCATCACGCGTAAGAGTGGGATCACAAGGCCAGGGCCGATAGCATGGACATGCACAATATCTGAATGGTCGATACGTGTCCTGAACGCCGCTATAACGGAATGGACAATAGCTTCCAGCGAGCGCTTTTTGGGTGCCCACAGCGCGTAGGTTTCGACTTTTTTATATACCGATCGTTTGTAATTTACATATGGCGAGCGAGCGATTACGCAAATATCCACGTCGAACTGCTGTTTAATGGCAGGATAAAGATTCTGACAGTGTGTCTCCACACCGCCCAATACATCGGGAATACCACGCGTTCCAAAAACCGTTATTTTTTTACTCATACTATGGCCTGCTCAGCAGTTCTTTATACAGCGCCTGTAGGGTATCCATATGTTTACTCAGCGCATATTTTTCACTCAATCGCGCACGACCATGTAAGCCCATATTCCTCGCCTTCTCAGGCGAGTCGGCCAGAGCGTCCATCGCATTGGCTAACTCATGCACATTACCCGGTTCGAATAAAATCCCTTCGACACCGTCACGAATTTGTTCCGGTATACCGCCGATGCGCGACCCGATAACCGGTTTGCCTAAGGACATCGCTTCTAATATCGCCATAGAACAGTTTTCATAGCATTCTGAAGGCAGGATCACCGCTCGCGCATGCTTAATAAGCTTATCGAGCGCCTCCCCTTGTTGCACATAACCTAAAAACTCAACATCCGGATATTTGGCGGCTAATTCATCATGCAACGGACCGTGCCCCACAACTTTCAGCGGCGCGCTGTTCCGCATTTTTTTATGCGCTGCCAACAACGTTGCCACGCCCTTTTCACGGCTCAGACGGCCGAAGTACAGCATATAGCCTTCATCGCTTACTTCGGCCAGGGGACGGCTGTCATCAACGCCATTGACGATGACATCAATGCGCGAATTTGGCAGCGTGCGCAGCAAAACACCGCGTAAAAAAACGCTTGGTGAAACAATCACATCCAGTGCCTGATAATTTTGTGCAATGTACTGCCAGGTTGCCTCCAGGGAGAGCAGTAAACTTTTTGAGGCTGAACCTTCCTGGCAACGATACCTGAAGGCATTGAAAACCGTTCCGGTGATACAGGAATCACACACCTTGCCGTCGCGCAGCATGGAATACGCAGGGCACACAATCTTATAGTCATGCGCAGTCAGCACCGTTTTGCAGCCAAAATTGCGCGCAACTTTAATCAACGCCGGTGTTAACTGATGGTAGATGTTGTGAAAGTGGACGATATCCGGGCGCTCTTTTTCTAATAGCGCCAGCATTTTTTTGCAGGCCTGCGAATTATGAATAAAGTTAACCGCCGTTTTGAGCCCACCCAGCAGATTGCTCGCTTTGTGGTAGTCCACATTGCTGACGAAATAATCCGCATAGTCTGAAGGAAAATTTTTCTCATGCTGCATCGAGAAATCAATAACCTGCACACCAGCCTGTTTCAGCATATCGCGCTCTTGAAAATAAACCGTTTCCGCGCCGCCTTTAATAAAAAAAAACTTATTCACTAATAAAACTTTCATTGCGCCAGCCTTAGTTATTCATGAATGATTTTACTGTCAGGCGGAGTCAACGGATCGCGTACTGGTTTAGTCAAGCCTTTAACCAGCCCGGCTGAAAGCACGGCCAGGTTCATTACGCTCTGCAATCCGTTCAATAACGATCGATTCTGCACGGTTTTCAGGACAATAAACGCAAGCAACGGCAAAAAGGCAATGTCGAAAAGTTCGAGATTGAAGGTCACCGCCGCAATGAACAAAGCAATCAGATAAACAGAAAAAATCGCTTCGTTCCTGACCATTTTTAACGCTTTGCCGAAATAAGGTTTTCCCCAGGCACAACGTAAAAGCTCGCCCGGAGCCTGATAGTATCCGCTTTTCCAGCGGTGCTTGAGCATCTGAAAGGTCGGCATAGTATGGGAAGTATGAATAAAATACGGAATATTCAGACGACGCAGTTTATAACCCGCATCGCGCAAACGCAGGCCCAGTTCGGCTTCTTCATAAGCATGCAAATTACGGTTGGTAAGATAACCAATTTTTTCAATTGCAGATCGGCGATATAACCCGCCACCGCCTAAATGGTCACTATCCCCGAGCGGATAAATTTTATTAATACGCTGCTTACGCGATTTAAATTCATAGTTAACAGCATCGTCCATTTCAACGGTTCCCGCGACGCCTGCATATTCCGGTTCGGCCTGCAAAAACGCGACGGCCTGATCCACAAAGCCCTCTTCCAGCTCCATGTCGCCGTCCATCAGTAGCAGATATTCCCCTTCACTATACAGATAACCTAACTGATGCCCGACGCCGCAGCAGCGATCGTCTGGGTTAGTTAAGGACACCACGGTCGCCCCTTTATCGATAGCAAGCTGTTGGGTGTTATCCGTTGACAGACTATCTGCCACTATAATTTTATGCGGATAATCAACAAGCTGCCGGCGAATACTGTCGATCGTTTTCTCAATACATTCAGATTCATTGAGTGTTTTAATACTCACTGAAATAAACGGTTTTTGGTCCATACAATTACCCTACACAGCGAAGGACGGTTCGACGAATCACTAAACTTGATCCTAGTGATAAATAGAACAGGAATTGTAACATCGGTGTAATCATCAGTATCTGGCTGTAAGGTAAGCTAATTAAGCAACTGATAGCAAAAGCGTTAAACGCCGGTGCAAAGCTCAATAACTGGAGATCCTGCTGGTCCAGTTGTTCAAGCGTCAGTAATGGCTTTGGCTGACAAACTTTCAGGATATAAATGAATAAGCTAATAAAGAGTAACGTGCCGATCACCCCAACTTCCCACAGCAGCATACTCAGGGAAGTCGAGTCGAGAATTAAGTTGTAGATAATATTCAAAAAGCCCGGCGACACCGTACTACCACTGTTAGTTGCATTGAGTCCGTAGCCAAATAACGTTCCTGAAAGCCCCCACAGATCGTTATTTTTCAACCAGAACAGGAACGTCGTAAAGCGCCCTAACTCACCGGTAGACATAATGTAGTTCGGATCAAAGATATAGCTTAAGGAGTCGATAAAAATACTTAACGAGCTTTTCGACGGATCGCCGCCGAACGCCGTAGAATAATAGTACGCGAGGATCACAATCGACAGGCTAATAAGCAACAGCATTCCCGCCACAATAACCAACAACGTCTTCAGATTGACCTTACTAACGTCTTTGACGTAGCTCGGTGAAAGCCACACCCACGCCAGGAATATAGGCGATAGCAGGATGACAAACTTCACTTCACCAATGATGCATAACCCGATACCGAGAACAATATGCAGCGCCATGGACTTGAACGTGGTGAGCCCATGCTTATATTCGGAGACTTTTAACAACATAATTAACAGGCAAAACAAACCCATTGCGGCAGTATTCCCGCCTCCCATAGGGTCACCGCCAAACGTGCCAACCACGGAGTCCCATTTCTCATCTTCGCCGCGCACCGCAACGCGCTGGGGAACAACCAGTAAAACCTGATATATCATTACCGGAATCTGTGCGTAAAACACCCAATACAGATAGCGCGTTGCGCGGTAAATCTGTGATTCCCGGCAAAAGCCCAGCAGCAAACAGATCATCACCAGCGACAGCGCAATTTCGTTTTTAAATGCCACAATCGCTACGGTGATCCCGCCCTGAATCAGCGTCGATGCTCCAGCCAGCACCAGAAACGAAAAGTACAACGCCAGGACAATCGTCTCCTGGGCATCCAAATGTAAGGAGCCATCACGCGTCTGCATCACCAATAATCCCACCATCAATAAGGTGAGGAAAAAAGGTATCCACAGCACTGACTGCATGCCGGTAAAGTATTGCACCAGGCCACACAGGATCAGCGTGACAAAGGTATAAACCTGTAAATAGTATCCGGTATTCAGCGTCATAGTATCACCGGCTTGTCTTTCAGGAGATTGGCTCGCTTATTCATTTTCAGATAAATGAAGGCGTAGCGAATAAATGTCAGTGAAGAAAACAAGATGACCGACGTTGCATAATCTTTATAAAAATAGGGCGTCACAACAAAAGCGAAGAGTACAATCGCCAGCTGTTCCAGTTGGATACGCAGAAAATAGCGATGGGAACCAAAAATAAGCTCTATCACCGTCAGAGGGCTTATCGCCAGCGCCGGGAATAAATAGGGCAACATGTAGCGTGACGTCTCAATGGAGTTTATCCAGTCTTCGCTAAAGCCGAGGCGCATCACAATCGGATAGAAAATAAAAACCCCAAGGGTACAGATAACCCCTAGTACCAGCAATAGCATACGTACCCTGGTATACTCCTGATAGTTGAAGGTATTATTTCTGAAGTCGATAGACCATTTGGAAAAAATAGTATTGCGCACCGCATTCCCGATGATCACCACCGGCGCCAGGCAAAAGCGGCTAACCACGGAAAAATAACCCGCCGTCAGCGCCGAGAACCAAAAATTAATCAGCATAATAGGCAAATTGCTGCTGGCCATCGCCAGCACTTCCGCGCTGCCCACTTTGGTAATGTGATGAATATTCTGTTTGAAAAAATGCCAATTACTGGCGGGTCGCAGATGTCTGGCCGCCACCGAACGAATATCAAACGAATGCAAAATACAGCTTATGGTCAGCACCATCGTCGCGCAGGCCCACGACCAATAAAACAGCTGTACATGGTGCGTAAGAAGGACGGAAAGTACAACGACCACAGAAACAGAAATGCGCTGGAAGATCAGAAAACGAAAGTTAGCCGTGCGTAGCGACAGGTTTTC
Source organism: Citrobacter sp. B72 (assembly GCF_016894305.1). Taxonomy (NCBI): domain Bacteria; kingdom Pseudomonadati; phylum Pseudomonadota; class Gammaproteobacteria; order Enterobacterales; family Enterobacteriaceae; genus Citrobacter; species Citrobacter sp. B72. The sequence goes on along the minus strand of NZ_CP069801.1, from coordinate 1,179,050 downwards.
CGAGATTAAAACCCACGCCGTTGCCAGCGTCAGTAAATAGAGGAACAGGATGTTCTGGTGAAACAGCCACGCGGTGAGTACGGCGTAAGGTAAGGCAATGATCGTGCTTTGTATTAAGCAAAACACGACATTCTGCACCAGTTCATCATCCTGCTGTTTAGGAATTAACAGCTGTGATGCAAAGGTACACACCTGAGCGCCCACCACGGCGATGCTGTAGTTGAGCGCATAAAGCCCCACTTCAGCCATATCGTACTTGTGTGAAATCAACCAAATAGACAGTGCACCAATCAACTGCGAGATGACTGATGAACCGGCTATCGTGGAAGCGCTCTTCAGTAGACTCATACGCGGCCTGGCGTTGCCATCAGTTGATCGGTACTGAAGTTCAGTGAACGCAGACCCTCTTGCGTCTCAAGATCCTTTTCTTCAACTGCATTGAGCACCGCACCAATCACCACGCCGTTATTTTCCTCGATCTTATCCAGCGCGTTGGCGATTTGTCCCGCCGACCCCGCCCCGGCTTTCACAATGAAAACAATGCCATCGACGGCACGTTTGATCAGTTGAACATCCTGGCTCTGATTCACAGCAGCAACATCAATAATGATGCGCTGATAATGCGATTTCAACTCGCGCATTAAGAGTTCAACATGCTCCGACGACAGCATAAGTAAAGATGAGATGGTGTTCTTGCCGTGTGGAATAAAGTCGACATTATCACTGAGTTTAATCCTCGCCTGTTCAAGCTCTGTCTCCCCGCGCAGCAGTTCCGCTAAGCCTGCGGATGTAGCTGACGCCAGCTCGGATGTGAGCCCACCAGTGTTAAAGAAATCTGCATCAATAAGCAGTGTTTTCTGGTCGAAACTAAAAGAGTTCGCTAACAGATTCGCCAACAAAGAACGCCCATCGCCGTGCTCCGTCGACGCCACGGCGAGCGTCTGTAAAGGTCGACTATCCAGCATAATCCGGGTACGGATACCGTGCACAATATCGGCATTAAGCGGGTTCTTCATGATCATGTCCCGCACCTGTGCGCGCCCTGAGGTTCCGCTAAAACGACGAATTTCACCCAGCGGAGCAACATTAAGCCGTTTTTTCATGCGACTGAGGGTGCCGATTGAGTTATCCATTGCCGCTTTGACAATGAAATACATGATGCTGAACACCACCACCAGCATGACCACCATCAGCAACAATAGAGATTTATTCGGTTTCGCCGGTTTTAACGCGGGTACCGCAGGGTCGTATAACACCGCATCGGCATTCACGCCGGACAGCGACAGCTCCTGAGTACGTTGATAAAGCGATTTATACAGGTCTTCCATTTTATCTAACGACAGCTTTTGACTGTTCCAGGCATCCCGTTTTGACGCCATTTTCTGGAAGATCTCTTTCTGCTCAATCACTTGCTGTTGATAGTTTTTTTCGTCCGCCAGCGCCGCCAGATATTGCTGACGTAAACCGACTTTCAGCTCGCCCAACACTCGTCCGGTCTGGCTTTGGATCGACTGAACATCGGCCTCGGCTTTTAAAATAGCGGGATTTTTTGGCCCATAGACTTTACGTAGTTCAGACAAGGTACGCTGCGCCTGAATCAACGCAATGCGCAAATCCTGGATCTGAGCGTGGTTAGAGACCGAAGGCAGCGAGATAACGCTCTCAAGGGACTTACCGCCCCCGTTCACCTCGTTATAGACGGATTCAGCGGCAACCCGACGCTGGGTCGCATCGGCCAGGCGATTAGTTACGATACTTAACTGCTCGGTTTCAAAACCATCGATACCGCGGAAGGTCAGCAGCCCGGCATTTTTCAGATAGCTGTCCATCTCGTCTTTTTGCTTAGCTATCGACTTCTGAATCTCTTCCATTTTTTCAAAATTCAGTTCGCGAGCTTTCTCCACCTTCAGACGTTTCTGCTCCACCGTGTAGTTGATGAAAGCCTGCGCGACGCCATTCGCAATGTCAGCCGCTACCTGTGGGGACGTTGATTCATAGGTAATAGACGCCAGGTTCGTCGTACGAATACCAATGACATTCAGATTTTTCGCCAGCGTTTTCAGCGCTTGCTCCATTCTCAGTTGCCGACTTTCATTGCTATCAACTCCCTGAGCACCGGCTTTTTCCCCGGTAAACTCCGGGTTTTCATCCAACTTCATATCACGTACGGCTTGCTCCAGCACAATACGTGAATGCATCAACGCATATTGTGTTTCGTAGTAACCACTGCGTGTTGAATCGAAACCATCAACCTGTGGAAACGGAGAAACGTTATCAGCCTGCGCCTTAATCAGCACCGTCGCCGTTGAAACATACTTTGAGGACATCATGCTGATTAACGGATACGCGACGACCCCGGCAACGATACCGGCCAGCGCGATTTTCCAGGCATTCTTTTTCAGCTCTTTGGCAAAACGGGAGAATTCGACACTGCTTTCTCGTTTTTTGCCGTTTTCCACTATTGATAGTTTCATCGTCAGAAGAACCCCATGCCAATAATCACGACATCCCCAGGATGAACAGAGTGCGTTAAATCGACATTCTCAAGCAGCTGATTGCTCCCTGACAGGCGAATGTTGATATCTTTTCGGTCAGCACGATCTGTAAATCCACCCGCCTGCGCAATAGATTTCTCGACGGTAAGCCCTGGCTCATAAGCGAAGCCATTTGGACTTTTTACCTCACCTGAAACATAGTATTTGCGGAACTCAGCAATACTCACCGTCACCATTGGAGATGTAAAATAATCTCCGGTCAGGCGTTGAGTTAATTCTTTAGTCACTTGATCAACGGTTTTATCTTGTAATTTAAGAGCACCAACAAACGGGAAATTAATTTCCCCGCTCTTATCCAAAATAAACCGCATCGTCATATCGGGTTGACCATGAACAGCGATATTGACCGTATCCCCCGCCCCAAGCCGGTAATCCTGCTGAACAGTAGCAGGATCGTCCATTAATCGCGGGCTGGACGCTGTGCATCCGACCAACAGGATACTGAATAGCAAAACCGCGCACAGTTCTATTATTTTCATTTTAGATCTGAACCTTAGCTTTAAGCATAATCATAGAATTATCATAACCCAACGTTCTAATGACTTCCTGATTGTCGTTGGGACCGATATAAAACGAGTCAGTATCCTTATTCGAATTTAATGTATCTATCTGATATTTAATCTCAAAATTAACCGACGGCGTGTAGTCATAGCTCATGGTGACGCTAAACACGCCATCTTTATCATGCCGATCCTTGTTCTGTTTTTTATAGTCTTCCGAAGTGAATGAGTAGTCCAATAAAGTAGAAAAACGAGTGCCTAACCAGAAATGCTGGTAAGAAAGGCCATACTGGGTCACTAAAATATATCCCCCAACTTCCGATGGGTCTTTAATGCTTTGCGCAGAGTGGGCCGTGAAAACAGACTGTTGTAACGGCTTCCACTCCGCTTTTATGTCCCAGTTTAGACCATTAAAATCATGCGAGTTTGCGTTGTTTTCAAATGTTTTATACAACCATGAAATATTCATGTCGACATTGGTTTTCCCCGTCAACTGCGACTTCAGGCCATACAGTAAATAATACTCATTAGTGTCTTTTTCTGAGTTGTTATCATAGCGACGCTGGTTAGTAATAAAGCTATAGCGAAAGCGCGTTCTGGATGAGTATTGGTCAAAAACTTCCGCTATCAGGCTATTTTCATGCCATTCCTGTTCCTGAATATAATTGTAGAAGTCCTCACTGCTGTCCCGAACATCAGAGGTGTTACCGAAAGTCAGTTTTTTGTATAACAACGCCAGTTCCGCTTTGCCGCGACCATCAGGCGCACCGTAGCTGTAGCGTAATTCACTATTGATAAAATTCGTCGTCAGCGGAGATTTAATCCCATACTGCTCGAACTGACTCGGTAAAAAACCCTCGGTGATGTCACGACCGCGGGATTCATGCCCAAGCGAATCCTCCAGATTGAGGGTTAAGCCATGCTTGAGTCCATACCGCCAGGCACCGTTAAAACGGAAAAAATGATCGTTGTAGTTATCAGCAGAATCGCTTGAGTAGTTACGATAATCCCCAGAGTACATCAGCAAATACTTATCCTGACCACGCTCTCCAATCATACTCAGAACGGGCGCCGCACTCTGAAACGAGGAACCGATAGCATCGCTGCTATGTGGCTGATAAGACACGTTATCATTATAACCATAGTCCACAGCGACCTTGCCCTGGAAGTCTATCCCCGCAAAGCCAATGTGTGATTTCGGTGTTAAATCAGCCCATGCGGACTGCGATATCACGATTCCGGTAATAACGAGTAATTTAGTATGCATTCTTACCGACAAATCCTTTGAAAATAGTTTTAATAATAATTTTTATATCCAGCCATAACGACCAGTTTTGAATGTACTCAATATCGTACTGAACCCTTTTTTCCATCTTATAAAGCGCATCGATCTCCCCGCGGAACCCGTTGATCTGCGCAAGCCCAGTGATCCCTGGCTTAACTTTATGGCGAATCATGTAATTTTCGACCTGTTTTCGGTACTGCTCATTATGCGTAACCGCATGAGGCCTGGGACCGACAATCGACATACTTCCCTGCAAAACATTAATAAATTGCGGAAGTTCATCCAGCGAAGTGCGGCGCAAAAAGCTCCCGAATTTGGTTACCCGCGGATCGTTTTTAGTGGCCTGAATAACCGTATCGGAATTCTCCATGACGCGCATAGAACGAAATTTCCAGACCTTAATTTTTTGCCCACTCAAGCCATAGCGTTCCTGTTTGAAAAAAACCGGCCCACGGGACGTGAGTTTGATACCAATGGCAATCGCCAGCATCAGGGAGGAAATCATCACCATAATGATGCTGCCAAGAACCAAATCTTCCGCCCGCTTAATAAACGAGCCCGCCCCTTCGAACGGTGAACTAAAGATACCGATAGTTTGCAGATTGTGGATGGAGCGTAACTTGGACATGTTGTTACTGTAGGTATAAAAGTCAGGGACAATATAGGTATCTACGGTGGTGTCTGACATCATGGCCAAAAAGTGACGAATGCGATGTAAAGCAACCATCGGTAAAGCAATATAGATTTCGTCTATGTTTCCCTTCTTGGCTTCCTCGACCAGATTGATCACCGGACCACGAAAGGGGCTTTTAACCTTATCAACGACATCGCCACAGCGAGATAAGGCGCGCTCATCATAAAAGGCCAGATCTAATGTGATATTGGCGTATTCATTCATTAGCGCGGTTTCTGCGGCCAGACCATTGTCGGTCAGACCAATAATCGCCACACGGATACTCTTTTTCGTTGAATACTTAAAAATAAAAAAACGAATGTAGTAAAGAAAAGGTAATGGAATGAAGTACCAGTAAATAATGGCTGAATAAAAAGGGGAAGGCATTCTGTCTAAGTAGCCCAGTGACTCAGGTTCAGCCACCGTCATACTGACCAGTTCGTTAAAAAAAATCGCCAGCAGCGTACAAAAAACCAAGCGCTTTTGATTACGTAAACCGATCGTCTTAATCTTTTGCTGGTACATTTTAATGTATTCAGCAAACAGCAAGAAAAAGATTGAGAAGAGAAGACTCAAAATGGCAATGGTGTTAAAGGGCACCAAACCCAGCAGATGGGCGCTAAAAATTAACGTCACATTGATAACAATGAAATCGACCAGTTTTAAAAAGACTGGATATCCTTGGCTGCTAATCTTTAGCGATTTTTTAAGCATATCTCAGCCCATTATTTATTGATCTTTAATTGTTTTTTTCTCATTTCATGTTGCTAATTATATCACAAGTCTAAAAAACGCAATGGTACATTGTCAGTAAATGTAAAAAATAATACTCATTACTGTGACAATACTCCCCAGTGAAATCGTATCTATATGATTTTAATGCATATGATATCAATAGAAGTTTTATCTACCTCAGCAAAAAAGATAACCTTTAACAACATTTTCGCTATTGACAGATAACATCCCATGGTCTATGAAAAAGTGTTTTATGTATGATAAATTGCACAAAAGTATTGTTTCAGTGACGTTGAATCACCTTAGAGGTGCTGTTTAATACAGTAATTAAAATAAAAACAGCTGCCTTACGACAACATTTCAAATGATATTAATAATACAATTAATTACCTTTTATTATAATTAAACAACAAATATCATCATCATGAATACCTCATACGGTAACGCTTAAAAAGCGTACCCGAACCCTCAGCCCACCTAATGTCTCACTACGCGTTAGCTGAGGATGCGTGCGATGCAGACGAGCAATATCATTGACCAGCGCCAGGCCGATCCCGGCGCCTGGGACATTGCCTACGTTATCAAGACGATGAAACGGTAGCAGGGCCTGATGAACCATCTGCTCATCTATGCCCGGCCCACTATCTTCGACCACCAGCACCACGGCCTCTCCTTCTCGTTGCAGCCGGGCGGTCACCATCCCCTGCGACGGCGTGTATTTCAGTGCGTTATCCAGCAGATTCCCACACAGCTCGCCGAGCAGCACTTCATCTCCCTCGACCCACACCGCGTCCTGTTCCCCCTCATAGCCCAGATCGATCCCTTTACTACGCGACTGCGCCAGTCGGGTAAAACAGCTGGTTTGCACCACCTCATACAGATTAACCGGCGAGAAATGCCTTTCCCCCTGCTCCTTGCGCTTCACCGCAGACAGCTGCAACAGCCTCTCCGTCAGTTGAATGGTATTATCGAGCGTGCTACTCATGGCTTGTAAACTCTCATACCATTGCCGCGGTTCGACGCTGGCGAGAGCCACCGATGCCTGAGTTTTCAGTACCGCCAACGGCGTTTTGAGCTGATGGGAAGCATCCGCGCTGAAGCGCTCCTGACGAGAGATCAGACCGCGAAGTCGGTCCAGATAACGGTTGAAAGCCACAATCAGCAGACGGGTTTCCGACCATGGCAGCAGCTCCGGCAGCGGCGTCAGCAGGCCAGGCTCACGACGCACCATCAGCGATGACAGCTGGCGCATCGGGCGTAGCACCCGGCGCAGCAGCCAGCCAACCAGCACCAGAGTCAGTAGCACCAGCAGCCCTTGCGAAACCCACGAGGAAAACAGCAGCTGTCGCGCCAGATAACGCCGCGATTGCAGCGTTTCAGCAACATAAATCTCCGCCATGCCGACAATGCCGCCTTCGTTGACGGGCTGCAGAAGACGTGCCACGCGGATTGCCTCACCGCGATATTCGGTGTGATAAAACCATGCCAGCGCCGGATAAAACCGCGTGCGCGAGGTAGCAGGCGGCATCGCCGGTAAATCGTCATAACCCGAGATAACCTTCCCCGCCGGATCAACCACTTTGTAATACAGTCGGTCGTTCATATTCAGTTCAAAGCTGTCCAGCACCACCCATGGCACGTTCACTTCCAGCTGTTTATTGCGCACCACCAGCCGCTCGGAGACGGTCCTGGCGGATGAAAGCAGCGTCCGGTCATACGCCTGGGTCGCCGCTTGTAGCGCACTGACATAGCTGTTAAATGCCGATAGTCCCCACAGCAACATTAGCGGCAGGCCCAGAAACATCAGCAGTTGCAGGTACAACGATTGGGGTTTAACCCACTTCATCGCTACGCTCCAGCACATAGCCCAGACCACGCAGCGTAGCAATACGCACATCGCTTCCCTGTAGCTTTTTACGTAAGCGATGGATATACAGCTCAATGCTTTCGGGACTAACCTCATCACTCAGGCTGAAGACCTGCTCAAACAACTGCTGACGTGAAACCGGCCGTAACCGACGGTACATCAGCACCGTCAACAGCGCCTGTTCACGTGGCGTGAGCGCCAACGGCTGCCCCTGCAACAGAAAATAGCCTTCATCGTGAAACGCCAGCTCCCCCAGTTGCTGTATGCCTTGCACCTGTCCCGCACTGCGACGCAGCAAGGCCCGCAGCCGGGCATCCAGTTCCTCGATTTCAAACGGCTTTGCCAGATAATCATCGGCTCCGACGTTCAACCCTTTCACCCTATCGGCCACCGCGCTACGCGCCGTCAGCAGCAGGACAGGAAGCATCTGCCCGCGCTTGCGCAGCCGCTGAACGACTTCCAGGCCATCCAGCCCCGGCATATTGATGTCCAGCACCGCCAGCGCATACGTTTCGCTATGTAAAAGATGGTCGGCTGCCAGGCCATCAAACACGCAGTCAACGGCAAAACCGTTTTGCACTAGCGCTTTCTCCAGCCAGTGAGCTAACTCACGGTTATCTTCCGCTAATAAGAGACGCATATCACATCCTGTAAAGTTTCTGCCGCATTGAAAGGGAATTGAAAGGTTAATGTTTTAACAATCACGCAACCGAACTGCTACACATCGGCTCACATAATCACAAAAATCTTCTTCCGTACCTGAAAATCCGGTTTTCCGGTGTGAGGATAAACAATGAAAAAACAGTTATTTCGTACCCTTACTGCAAGCATTTTATTGATGAGTACCTCTGTACTGGCGGAACAAGCGCCGTCGCGCACTGAATGTATCGCTCCTGCTAAACCCGGCGGCGGTTTCGATCTCACCTGTAAGCTGATTCAGGTGAGTTTGATGGAAACCGGCGCTATCGAAAAACCGATGCGCGTAACCTACATGCCCGGCGGCGTTGGCGCTGTGGCCTATAACGCGATTGTTGCCCAACGCCCGGCAGAAGCGGGCACCGTGGTGGCCTTCTCCGGCGGCTCCTTGCTGAATCTGTCACAAGGTAAATTTGGCCGCTACGGTGTGGATGATGTCCGCTGGCTGGCAAGTGTCGGCACCGACTACGGCATGATTGCCGTACGCCAGGACTCACCGTGGAAGACGCTGAAAGATCTGCTGACAGCAATGGAAAAAGATCCCAACAGCGTGGTCATTGGCGCAGGTGCCTCTATCGGTAGCCAGGACTGGATGAAGTCGGCGCTGCTGGCGCAAAAAGCCAATGTCGATCCGCACAAGATGCGCTACGTGGCCTTTGAAGGCGGTGGCGAACCGGTTACCGCATTGATGGGAAATCACGTACAGGTGGTTTCCGGCGATCTCAGTGAGATGGTGCCTTACCTCAGCGGCGACAAAATACGCGTGCTCGCGGTGTTCTCTGAAGAACGCCTGCCGGGTCAGTTAGCCAATGTGCCAACCGCCAAAGAGCAGGGTTACGACCTGGTGTGGCCGATCATTCGTGGCTTCTACGTTGGACCAAAAGTCAGCGATGCCGAATACCAGTGGTGGGTTGATGCCTTTAACAAACTCCAGCAGACCGATGAGTTTAAAAAGCAGCGCGATCTACGCGGTCTGTTTGAGTTCAACATGAGCGGCAAACAGCTCGACGACTACGTGAAAAAGCAGGTCACGGATTATCGTGAGCAGGCTAAAGCCTTCGGTCTGGCGAAGTAAACGCAGAGGCAAAGATGATGAGCGATCGTATTTTCGCAGGTATCTGGCTGTTGCTCTGCATAGCCGGGCTGTTCGTAGCCTGGCAAATCAGCAGTGAATACAGCTATGAGCCGGTTGGCCCGCGTCCCTTCCCGCTTGGCATTATCAGTCTGATGCTGGTCTGCGCCGTGGCGCTGCTGTTGCGCCATCCGGACACCATCAGTTGGCCCCGTCGCCACGTGCTGCAAAAGCTGCTGACGATGGTGATTGTTCTGTTGATGTACGCCTGGGGTTTTGAGTGGCTCGGTTTTCCCATCGCCACCGCCATTCTCACCGTGGTGATTGGCATGCTGTTCGGCGCAACCATCCCGGCTGCAGGAATTTCCGGCGCGGTGCTAGGCATTCTGCTGTGGTATGCCTTTGACAGACTGCTTGACGTCACCTTACCACTCGGCGCCTGGCTGGGTTAACGGAGAAACGATGGATACCTGGATTTATCTTTCTCAGGGTTTCGCGGTGGCAATGACGCCGGAAAACCTGGTCATCGCCTTGATAGGCTGTTTTGTCGGCACCATTGTGGGTTTGTTGCCTGGCCTTGGGCCGATCAACGGCGTGGCGATTCTGCTGCCGTTGGCCTTTGCGCTGCATCTGCCCGCAGAATCCGCGCTGATCCTGCTGGCTACGGTCTACATTGGCTGTGAATATGGCGGGCGCATCTCCTCCATCCTGCTGAACGTGCCCGGCGATGCGGCAGCAATTATGACCGCGCTGGATGGCTACCCGATGGCGCAGCAAGGGCGCGGCGGCGTCGCGCTCTCAATCTCGGCGGTCAGCTCTTTCTTTGGTTCGCTTATCGCCATCGGGGGCATCATTCTGTTTGCCCCGGCGTTAGCCCAATGGTCGCTGGCCTTCGGTCCGGCGGAATACTTTGCCTTAATGGTTTTCGCCATTGCCTGTCTCGGCAGCATGATGGCGCAAAACCCGCTGAAATCATTTCTGGCAGCGCTTATCGGTCTCGGACTTGCGACCGTCGGCGTAGACGCCAACACCGGGGTTTATCGCTTTACTTTTGACAGTGTCCATCTCTCCGACGGTGTGCAGTTTATCGTGGTGGTGATTGGGCTGTTCTCTGTCTCTGAAATATTGTTAATGCTGGAACATACCAGCAGTGGCCAGACGCTGGTGCGTAAAACGGGCCGCATGTTGTTCAACGCCAAAGAAGGTGCACAGTGCGTAGGGGCCACCCTGCGTTCATCAGTGATTGGCTTTTTCGTCGGCGTTCTGCCTGGCGCTGGCGCCACCATTGCCAGTGCCATCACCTACATGACCGAGAAAAAGCTCAGCGGCAACAGCGACAGCTTTGGCAAGGGGGATATTCGTGGCGTAGCGGCGCCAGAAGCCGCCAATAACGCCTCGGCCTGCGGCTCTTTTATTCCGATGCTGACGCTCGGCGTGCCGGGCTCCGGTACTACGGCGGTGATGATGGGCGCGCTGACGCTGTACAACATCACCCCGGGTCCAGCCATGTTTACCGAGCAGCCGGATATCGTTTGGGGGCTGATTGCGGCGCTGCTAATTGCTAACGTAATGCTGCTGGTGATGAACATTCCGCTGATCGGTCTGTTTACCCGCATGCTGACCATCCCGCTTTGGTTTTTGGTACCGGCTATCGCGGCAGTTTCCGCGGTTGGCGTGTACGCCGTTCACAGCACCACCTTCGATTTGGTATTGATGGTCGCCCTCGGCGTGCTGGGCTACATCCTGCGTAAAATGCACTTCCCAATGTCGCCATTGATTCTGGGCTTCGTTCTCGGGGAAATGCTGGAGCAGAACCTGCGCCGGGCGCTGTCTATCAGTAACGGCAGTATGGATATTCTGTGGGCCAGCGGCGTGGCGAAAGTGCTGCTGGTGATGGCGGTACTGGTTATCGTGGTCCCGCCGGTGCTGCGCATGATCCGTAAACGCAACAGCAAACCGCAGGTGGATATCAGTTAATAATATGCCGGATGGCGGCGCTATTGCGCCCTATCCGGCCTACAATTTGGCTCGGTTGTAGGCCGGATAAGTGCAACGCCATCCGGCATTTTTATTTTCCGCGCAGCCCCTGCGTTCCTTCCAGCACATGTTCAACAAACCGTGTCAGCTTAGGCAAAGGACGCAAATCCTGTCGCCACAGCAAATGAATTGGCCGCGGCTGCGGCGTAAACCCTTCCAGGATCCGAATCAATTTCCCCGTAGCCAGTTCTTGCGCCAGCAGCACCTCAGGTTGCAATAACAGCCCAGCCCCCGCTACCGCTGCCATACGCAGGCCATGACCATCGTTACAGCGCAGGATCGCATCGCGCTTCCATCTGACCTCCCCCGTCACGCCAGGCAGTATCCACTCGTTGCGAGCCGTCCACACGGTATGGGACAGGCACAGATGATCCACCAGATCCACGGGTGTCCGGGGGGTGCCATGACGGGCAAGATAATCTGGCGAAGCACAAATTGCCATACGGTAGGAACACAGGTATTTCGCCACCACGTCAGTCTGATGGATATCGCCAATGCGGATCGCCAGATCAACACCTTCATTCACCAGATCAACCATCCGGTTGGTGAGATCCAGTTCAATGCGCACCTCTGGCCAGGTCTGTAAAAACGCAGCGGCCAGCGGCGAGATCACGCAAGCGCCAAAAGAAGTGGGCGCGCTAATGCGCAGCGTCCCCGCAGGTGCCAGCCGCAGACGCTCTACCGAACGTTCGGCTATCGATACCTGCTCCAGCACGCGACGGGTTTCTTCAAAATAGACGCGTCCGGCATCGGTCAGACTCTGGCGGCGCGTATTGCGCTCCAGCAAACGCGTGCCGAGCTGCGCTTCCAGTTGGGTGATATATTTTCCCACCATCACCGCAGACATTTCGAGCCTCGTCGCCGCAGAAGTAAAGCTCCCACTCTCCACCACGGCGACAAACGTTTCCATGCCGCGCAGTTTATCCATATTACAAACCCCTGGTTAGTAATCATCTAACTTTTAGCCAGTTTATCTGATTTCATTTTCATTAAAGAATAGCGGCTCACACTATTGCGGAGGTGGTTATGAAAATCGTCATTATTGGTGCCAGTGGTACAGTGGGTCGCGCAGTTACGCAAGCATTGAGCCGTAAACATGAGGTGGTCCGCGTGGGTCGCACTCAGGGTGATTACCAGGTCGATATCACCTCGCAGGAGAGTGTCAAGGCCTTGTTTGAAAAAGTCGGTCGGGTAGATGCGATCGTTTCCGCCACCGGTAATCTGTTCTTTGGGCCGCTGTCGACAATGACCGACCAGGACTTTAATCAGGGGCTTCAGGATAAACTATTAGGCCAGATACGCCTGGCATTAACCGGGCAGCATTTCCTGAATGATGGCGGATCGATAACGTTAATTAGCGGCATTATCGCCCACGAGCCCATCGCCCAGGGGACAAACGCCGCAACGATCAATGCCGGGCTGGAAGGGTTTGTTCGCGCCGCGGCCTGTGAACTAGGCCATGGTCAACGCATTAACCTGATAAGTCCGACCGTGCTGAGTGAGTCCGCCGAAGCTTACGACAGTTTCTTCCCGGGCTTTGAAAGCGTGCCCGCCACCACCGTCGCCAACGCCTACCGCCGCAGTGTGGAAGGCATCCAAACCGGGCGTATTTATAAAGTCGGTTACTGACTTTGCCGCTGCCGTTGACACATCACCAACGGCAGCGTGATTAACCCACTGTTTTAAAATACTTTATCTTTTCCCTCGCATTAACCCACACCCTTCATAATGTTAAATATTTGTTGTTTTTGATCACAAATAATAAACAAACAAGCTCATTCTGTGCGCGTTTTTCAAAAATGTAGATATTTTTAATTTATGGCTACGAAACGAGCTGCGCCATATCTCCCTGACAATCTACTGAGAGGAACGATTTGATGAACGCACTGACTGCCGTAAAACCGAACGCTGAAGATCCAGCCCAGCACTACAGCGGTTTCACGCTGAAACCGTCAGCCCAATCCCCACGCCTGCTGGAGCTGACTTTTTCTGCTGAGACCACTGAGCAATTTCTGCAGGCCGTCGCACAGTGGCCGGTTCAGGCTCTGGAATACAAATCCTTCTTGCGCTTCAAAGTGGGCAAGATCCTCGACGACCTGTGCGGCAATCAGTTACAGCCCCTGCTGCTGAAAACCCTGCTCGATCGTGCCGAAGGCGCACTGCTAATCAATGCCGTTGGCGTAGACGACGTGGCGCAGGCGGAAGAGATGGTCAAGCTGGCAACGGCGGTAGCGCACCTCATCGGACGCTCTAATTTTGATGCGATGAGCGGTCAATATTACGCACGTTTTGTGGTGAAAAACGTCGATAACTCAGACAGCTATCTGCGCCAGCCTCATCGAGTGATGGAATTGCACAACGACGGAACCTACCTCGAAGAAATCACCGATTACGTGCTGATGATGAAGATCGACGAGCAGAACATGACCGGCGGTAACTCGCTGCTGCTGCACCTCGACGACTGGGAGCATCTGGAGCAGTACTTTACCCATCCTCTGGCACGTCGCGCCATGCGCTTTGCCGCACCGCCAAGCAAAAACGTCAGTCAGGAAGTGTTCCATCCGGTATTTGACGTTGACCAGCAGGGCCGCCCGGTAATGCGCTACATCGACCAGTTCGTCCAGCCAAAAGACTATGAAGAAGGCGTCTGGCTGAGCGAACTGTCCGATGCGCTGGAAACCAGCAAGAACATTATTTCCGTTCCGGTTTCAGTAGGTAAATTCCTGCTGATCAACAACCTGTTCTGGCTGCACGGGCGCGATCGTTTCACTTCGCATCCGGACTTGCGCCGCGAACTGATGCGCCAGCGTGGTTATTTTGCGTACGCGACCAACCACTACCAGACCCATCAGTAAGCGCGAAGGAAAAGCGGATGTATGATTTTGTGATTATTGGCGGCGGCATTATCGGCATGTCGACCGCCATGCAACTGATTGATGTCTATCCGGACGCCAAAATCGCGCTACTGGAAAAAGAGTCCGGCCCGGCCTGCCACCAGACGGGCCACAACAGCGGCGTCATTCATGCCGGGGTCTATTACACCCCCGGCAGCCTGAAGGCACAATTTTGCCTGGCCGGAAATCGCGCCACAAAAGCCTTTTGCGACCAAAACGGCATCCGCTACGACGTCTGCGGAAAAATGCTGGTTGCCACCTCCGCTCTGGAAATGGAGCGCATGCGCGCGCTTTGGGATCGCACCGCCGCTAACGGTCTGGAGCGCGAATGGCTGAATGCGCAGGAACTTCGCGAGCGTGAACCTAATATCACCGGACTGGGCGGCATTTTTGTCCCGTCGAGCGGGATTGTCAGCTACCGCGAAGTCACCGCCGCGATGGCGAAGATTTTCCAGGCTAAAGGCGGTGAGATTATTTACAACGCCGAGGTCAGCGCGCTGAAAGAGCATGCTGCGGGCGTAATTGTCCGTACCCGTCAGGGCCAGGAATATGAAGGCGCGACGCTGATTAGCTGTTCTGGCCTGATGGCGGACCGACTGGTAAAAATGCTCGGCGTTGAACCTGGCTTTATCATCTGTCCGTTCCGGGGCGAATATTTCCGCCTGGCGCCAGAACATAATCAGATAGTTAACCATTTGATCTACCCCATCCCCGACCCGGCGATGCCGTTTCTCGGCGTTCATCTGACCCGGATGATTGACGGCAGCGTCACCGTCGGCCCCAACGCGGTACTGGCATTTAAACGTGAAGGCTATCGTAAACGTGACTTCTCGCTCAGCGATACGCTGGAGATCCTCGGCTCTTCTGGTATTCGCCGCGTGCTGCAAAACAACCTGCGCTCAGGGCTTGGCGAAATGAAGAATTCGCTGTGCAAAAGCGGTTATCTGCGGCTGGTACAAAAGTACTGCCCGAGCCTGACGCTTAAGGATCTGCAACCGTGGCCTGCGGGCGTACGGGCACAGGCGGTGTCACCTGATGGCAAGCTTATCGACGATTTTCTGTTTGTCACCACGCCACGCTCAATTCACACCTGTAACGCCCCTTCTCCGGCAGCAACGTCGGCAATCCCTATCGGCGCACATATTGTCAGCAAAGTTCATGCGCTGCTGGAGAACCAGAGTAACCCCGGACGCACGCTGCGTGCGGCACGTAGCGTGGAGACATTACACGCCGCATTTACCCGTTAAACCGATTAAGACAGGAAGCAATCATGCAACTTAACGATCCAACCTTATTTCGCCAGCAGGCACTGATCGACGGCAACTGGCGTGACGCCAACAGCGGCGAGACCATCGCGGTGACCAATCCCGCCAACGGTCAGCAATTGGGTAGCGTACCTAAAATGGGGGCAGATGAAACCCGCGAAGCGATTAACGCCGCTAACCGCGCCCTGCCGGCCTGGCGTGCGCTGACCGCCAAAGAGCGAGCCAATATCCTGCGCCGCTGGTTCAACCTGATGATTGAGCATCAGGACGATCTCGCCCGCTTGATGACCCTGGAACAGGGTAAACCGCTGGCGGAGGCCAAAGGCGAAATCACCTATGCAGCCTCATTTATTGAGTGGTTTGCCGAAGAGGGCAAACGCATCTATGGCGATACGATCCCTGGCCATCAGGCTGATAAACGCCTGATCGTCATTAAGCAGCCGATCGGCGTTACCGCCGCGATTACGCCGTGGAACTTCCCCTCAGCGATGATCACCCGTAAAGCCGGTCCGGCGCTGGCAGCAGGCTGTACGATGGTGCTTAAACCCGCCAGTCAAACCCCCTACTCCGCACTGGCGCTGGCAGAACTGGCTAATCGCGCCGGGATCCCGGCTGGCGTTTTCAGCGTGGTGACTGGTTCTGCGAGCGCGGTCGGCAACGAGCTAACAGGCAACCCGCTGGTACGCAAGCTGTCATTTACCGGCTCGACCGAAATCGGCCGTCAGTTAATGCAGCAGTGCGCCAAAGACATCAAAAAAGTATCGCTGGAGCTGGGCGGCAATGCGCCGTTTATCGTCTTTGACGATGCCGATCTTGATAAAGCTGTGGAAGGCGCGCTGGCATCGAAGTTCCGTAACGCTGGTCAAACCTGCGTCTGCGCCAACCGCCTGTACGTGCAGGACGGCGTGTATGAGCGCTTTGCTGAAAAACTCCAGCAGGCGGTGAGCAAGCTGCATCTCGGCGATGGTCTGCAACCTGACGTCACCACCGGACCGCTGATCGACGAGAAAGCGGTTGCCAAAGTGCAGGAACACATCGCCGACGCTCTGGATAAAGGCGCACGCATTATCGCGGGCGGTAAACCTCATGCGCTCGGCGGTAACTTCTTCCAGCCCACCATTCTGGTAGATGTGCCTGATAACGCGAAGGTCGCCAAAGAGGAAACCTTCGGCCCGCTGGCTCCGCTGTTTCGTTTTAAAGACGAAGCTGACGTCATCGCTCAGGCCAACGACACCGAGTTTGGTCTGGCCGCCTATTTCTACGCCCGTGATTTAAGCCGCGTCTTCCGCGTTGGCGAAGCGCTGGAGTACGGCATCGTCGGGATTAACACCGGCATTATCTCCAACGAAGTCGCCCCGTTTGGGGGGATAAAAGCCTCCGGTCTTGGCCGTGAAGGATCGAAATACGGCATCGAAGACTACTTAGAAATCAAATATATGTGCATCGGCCTTTAATAAAACAAATACTGGAGAACACCTGATGAGCACCAACAAAGAACTTATGCAACGTCGCAGCAACGCCGTTCCCCGTGGCGTAGGACAGATCCACCCTATTTTTGCCGAGCGGGCAGAAAACTGTCGGGTCTGGGACGTTGAAGGCCGGGAATTCCTCGACTTTGCTGGCGGTATTGCGGTACTGAACACCGGTCACCTGCATCCGCAGATCGTCTCTGCGGTAGAAGCGCAGTTGAAAAAGCTGTCCCATACCTGTTTCCAGGTGCTGGCCTATGAGCCGTACCTGGAGCTGTGTGAAATCATGAATAAGAAAGTGCCGGGTGATTTCGCCAAGAAAACCCTGCTGGTGACCACCGGTTCTGAAGCGGTAGAAAACGCGGTGAAAATCGCCCGCGCCGCCACCAAGCGTACGGGGACTATCGCCTTTAGCGGCGCTTACCACGGTCGTACCCACTACACCCTGTCACTGACCGGGAAAGTCAATCCGTACTCCGCCGGAATGGGGCTGATGCCGGGCCACGTGTATCGCGCGCTTTATCCTTGCCCTCTGCACGGCATCAGTGAAGATGATGCTATCGCCAGCATTCACCGCATTTTCAAAAACGATGCCGCGCCAGAAGACGTCGCCGCCATCGTGATTGAACCCGTTCAGGGCGAAGGTGGCTTTTACGCAGCCTCTCCTTCCTTTATGCAACGGCTGCGCGCCATTTGTGACGAACACGGGATCATGCTGATTGCCGATGAAGTACAGAGCGGTGCGGGCCGTACCGGTACGCTGTTTGCCATGGAGCAGATGGGCGTTGCGCCCGATCTCACCACCTTCGCCAAATCCATCGCCGGCGGCTTCCCGCTGGCGGGCGTGACCGGACGCGCCGAAGTCATGGACGCAATCCCACCGGGCGGTCTGGGCGGTACCTATGCCGGTAACCCAATTGCCTGCGCCGCCGCGCTGGCGGTACTGAACATTTTTGAACAGGAAAATCTGCTGCAAAAAGCCAACGAGCTGGGACAAACCCTGCGCGAAGGCCTGCTGGCTATCGCGGAAACCCATCGCGAGATTGGCGACGTACGCGGGCTGGGCGCGATGATTGCTATCGAACTGTTCGAAAACGGCGACCACACGAAACCAGACGCCAAACTGACTGCGGAAGTGGTGGCGCGTGCACGCGAGAAAGGACTGATCCTGCTCTCCTGCGGACCTTACTACAACGTGCTGCGCATTCTTGTCCCGCTGACTATTGAAGATGCGCAAATCCGCCAGGGGCTGGACATTATCGCCCAGTGTTTTGCCGAGGCAAAGCAAGGTTAAACCCCCGAATAAAAACGGGAAATTGTAGGCCGGATAAAGCGCAAGCGCTGCCATCCGGCAATGTTGTGATGCCCGGTGGCGCTACGCTTACCGGGCCTACGGGTAAGGTGCAGGAAGCGACGTCAATAACAATAACGAGGTTTAAAGATGGGGCAAGTGTCACAATCACATGATTTAGGGGGCGGGCTGAAATCACGCCACGTCACCATGCTGTCTATTGCCGGGGTAATCGGCGCAAGTCTGTTCGTCGGTTCAAGTGTGGCGATTGCAGAAGCCGGTCCCGCAGTATTATTAGCCTATCTGTTCGCCGGATTGCTGGTGGTGATGATTATGCGCATGCTGGCCGAAATGGCCGTTGCCACCCCGGATACCGGTTCTTTTTCCACTTACGCCGATAAGGCCATTGGCCCGTGGGCAGGTTATACCATCGGCTGGCTGTACTGGTGGTTCTGGGTGTTAGTTATCCCTCTGGAAGCGAATATCGCCGCCATCATTCTGCACTCCTGGGTACCAGGTATTCCTATCTGGCTGTTTTCTCTGGTTATCACGCTGGCGTTAACCGGCAGTAATTTGCTGAGCGTCAAAAATTACGGTGAGTTCGAGTTCTGGCTGGCGCTGTGCAAAGTGGTTGCCATTCTGGCGTTTATTACCCTCGGTGCGGCGGCGATTAGCGGTTTCTACCCTTATGCCGAGGTTAGCGGAGTTTCACGCCTGTGGGATCAGGGCGGCTTTATGCCCAACGGTTTTGGCGCCGTGATCAGCGCGATGTTAATCACCATGTTCTCCTTTATGGGCGCAGAGATAGTTACCATCGCCGCCGCCGAATCCGATACCCCGGATAAACATATCGTTCGCGCCACCAACTCGGTTATCTGGCGTATCTCTATCTTCTATCTGTGCTCTATTTTTGTGGTGGTGGCGCTGATCCCGTGGAACATGCCGGGCCTGAAAGAAGTCGGTTCTTATCGCTCGGTGCTGGAGCTACTGCATATCCCGCACGCGAAATTGATCATGGACTGCGTCATTTTACTGTCAGTGACCAGCTGTCTTAACTCCGCACTGTATACGTCATCGCGTATGCTCTACTCCCTTAGCCGCCGTGGCGATGCCCCCGCCTTTATGGGTAAAACGAACCGCAGCAAAACGCCTTATGTGGCGGTGTTACTGTCGACAGGTGCTGCGTTCCTCACCGTCATCGTCAACTATTACGCCCCGGCCAAGGTATTTAAATTCCTGATCGACAGCTCCGGTGCCATCGCGCTGCTGGTGTATCTGGTCATTGCCGTTTCTCAACTGCGGATGCGCAAAATCCTGCTGGCGCGAGGCGGTGAAATTAAACTGAAAATGTGGCTCTATCCGTGGCTTACCTGGCTGGTCATCGCGTTTATTATCTTTGTGTTGGTGGTCATGCTGTTTCGCCCGGCCCAACAGCTGGAAGTTATCTCTACCGGGTTGTTAGCCATAGGAATTATTTGCACCGTGCCCATTATGTCACGCTGGAAAAAACTGCTATCGTGGCAAAAAGCACCATTGCAAAATACGCATTAAACCTGTTCCCGGCGCAGGCCGGGAAATCCTTTCAGGAGTATGACCATGACCGCCAGTCCCCAACCGACGGCCATTGATGGATACCGCTGGCTGAAGAACGACATCATCCGCGGTGTGTATCAGCCTGATGAAAAACTGCGTATGAGTCTGCTAACCTCACGCTATGAGCTAGGCGTGGGACCGCTGCGCGAAGCGCTTTCGCAGTTAGTTGCCGAGCGGTTAGTGACTGTGGTTAATCAGAAAGGGTATCGTGTCGCCCCGATGTCAGAGCAGGAGTTGCTCGATATTTTCGATGCCCGCGCCAATATGGAAGCCATGCTGGTCGCGCTGGCCATTGAACGCGGCGACGACGCCTGGGAAGCTGAAATTCTGGCGCGCGCGCATATGCTCAGTAAGCTTGAAGCCATTGATGCCAGCGAACAGATGCTCGACGAGTGGGATCAGCGCCATCAGGCGTTTCACTCGGCGATTGTCGCCGGCTGTGGTTCACAATATCTGCTGCAAATGCGTGAACGGCTGTTTTCTCTGGCGGCGCGCTACCGGTTTATCTGGCTGCGTAAAACGGTACTGTCGGTTGAAATGCTGGAAGACAAACACGATCAGCACAAGACGCTGACCGAAGTGATTCTGGCACGTGATGCCGCGCGCGCCAGCGAATTAATGCGCCAGCACTTGCTGACGCCGATTCCGATTATTCAACAGGCTATGAGCGGTAAATTGCTGACGCAATAAGCCTGAATAATATTACTGTTCCGGAATACGTAAAACCTGCCCAGGATAGATTTTATCCGGGCTTTTCAGCATTGGTTTATTCGCTTCAAATATCTGGTTATACAGGTTGGCATTACCGTAAACCTGTTTGGCAATAGCGCTCAGGGTATCCCCTGATTTCACGGTATAAAACTGGCTTTCGCTCGCGGGTGCAGAAGTTTTAACCTGATCATCTACGCTGGCGATACCAGAGATATTACCAATCGCGATCAGAATTTTTTCTTTCGCTTCCTGACTTAATCCATCACCAGAAACAGTGGCTTTGCCTTCATTAATTTGCACGTCCACTTTATCCGCATCAGGGATGCCGGTTTTGTTCAGGTGTTCCTGCACTCTTTTTGCCAGATCGGCTGTGTCATGGTTTCCAGTGACCGCATCCCACAGTTTTTCACCTGCATCTTTTACGAAATTGAAGAGTCCCATATCCACCTCGGTAATTAACAATCAACACCCAAAAGTGTAGCAGAGGAGAAAGGGACACAAAGAAAACGGCGCCGAAGCGCCGTAGTAGAAAGGAATTAATTACGCGTCTGTATCCAGAAGGCATGGATCAAACCAGGAATGTAGCCCAGCAGCGTCAGAACGATATTGAGGATAAATGCCCAGCCGAATCCCTTCCCCAGCAGCACGCCAAGCGGGGGCAGAATAATAGTAAAAACGATTCTCCAGAAACCCATACACACTCCCTACAAGCAAAAATTAATCATTGTTTAAAAAGAGATTTTATCTCTAAGATTAATCAGTGTAGCTAACTCCTCCCGTCTCGCCCTGCTGTTTTACCCTCCTTTACGCTCTTTACGCTGGCGTACGTTGGCCGTTTATTTTAGAATACACTTAATTTAGACAACACTTAAATACATATGACTGAACTTGAACAACTCCAGGCCAGCGCTGAACAGGCTGCCGCCCTGCTCAAAGCGATGAGTAACCCGAAACGGTTGCTGATTTTGTGCATGCTCTGTGGTTCACCCGGTACCAGCGCGGGTGAGTTAGCCCGTGTTACCGGCCTTAGTCCTTCCGCCACTTCCCAGCATCTGGCGCGTATGCGTGAAGAAGGTCTGATAGAAAGCCAGCGCGATGCCCAGCGCATCCTCTACTCCATTAAAAATGCGGCCGTGAATTCTCTGATCGCCACATTAAAAACACTGTATTGCCCATAAGGAGCCATCATGACTATTGGGACGATTTCCCCACACGAGGCGCAGACACTGGTCGCGCAGGGTGCAAAACTGATTGATATCCGCGATGCTGACGAGTATCTGCACGAGCATATTCCTGAGGCACATCTGGCGCCATTACCCGCGCTTGAGCAGGGATCGCTGCCTGCGAATTTACGCGCCGAGCAGGTGATTTTTCACTGCCAGTCAGGCAAACGTACACAAAATGCAGCAACAAAACTAAGCGCCATCGCCGCACCCGCGCAGGTCTGGTTGCTGGAAGGTGGAATTGACGGCTGGAAAGCCGCAGGGTTGCCGGTGGCGAAAGACAGTTCACAACCGTTACCGCTGATGCGTCAGGTGCAGATAGCCGCAGGCAGCCTTGCCCTACTCGGCGTTATTCTGGGCTATAGCGTTAGTAGCGCCTTCTTCCTGCTGAGCGGTTTTGTGGGCGCCGGGCTGATACTCGCTGGTGTAACTGGCTTTTGCGGTATGGCGCGATTACTGGACATCATGCCCTGGAACCGACGTACTCATTAAGCGGTAATCATTGAAACAGCACTGTACCCGCCGGTTGACGTGATCTATGGTGAGTTCTGCGATAAATGATAAATAAAGGAGCGCAACAATATGTTTAAACCTGGCGATCTGGTTCAACCGCGTATGGGCGGTCCAAAACTGAAGGTTGTTGAAGTCAATGACGATCAAATTGTGGCGGTACAAGCCAGTAATGAAAGCGGTGATAAATTCACGCTGAAAGCAGCTGATGTCACGCGATATACCGAAGAGGGTGATTTCGGCGTTTGCTGAAAATAAGCGGTGAGGATCTCCTCACCGCCTTCGCAATTAGATCAAAAAGTCATCAAGAGATTTACCGGCAGCCAGCGCCTGGGCAATTGGCTTCGGTGTGCGACCTTGTCCGGTCCATGTTTTCGTTTCACCATTGAGATCGATAAAACGATATTTCGCCGGGCGCGGTTGGCGTTTTTTAACTGAACGTGTCGTCGCAGGTGTTATGTTCAGCAGCTCCTCGGGGCTGATCCCGTCTGCCTGCATCTGCGCCAGCAAGGCATTAATTTTTGCCTGCTGTTCTGCACGTTGGCGCTGTAGCTGTTCTTCTTCATCGCGCCGTTCTTTGGTCACTACCCTGAATTTTTCAAGCATATCTTCCAGTACATCAACGGAAAATTCACGAGCCATTGCACGCAGCGAGCGGATATTATTTAAGTTTTTTAACATTGAACTCATATTAACAAAACCTCTTTAACGTAAAACATAAAAACGGTATTACGCTAAATATTGTATGCAACCAATTATTATATTTCCAGTCTAATTTATTCGTTTATCATTAAACAAATAGCCAACTCTGATATTTATAGCATCCATTCTGCTATCGCCCAGACAATATATTCTATTACCCTGATTGCAGCTTTGAATATACCTGCAAGGTATCTCAGCGCGTCACTTAAGAAACAAGCCACGGCATCTCATGGAACCAACGAGTATACCTATTGCACATCAGTCAACATTCAGAAAAGGAGCGCAAAAAATTCAGAAAAACAAGCAACAATAACTCTTTGATCTAAAAAGACTTTAATTAACACAGCAACGAAAACACCAAAACGAACAAAAAACAAACCATTACAGAGCATTTTATCGACAAAAAGACAATAAATAAAAATTTTCAGCTAGTTGCCAGTTATTATCCAGGCAGATATCCTATTAAAACGCGAAAGCAGCAAGACAAATCACTAGCAGTTAAGGTATTCAAAACCTTTTTTCCCCTTTTTACAAGGAGCATTAACATGTTCTCTCCGCAGTCACGCTTGCGTCATGCAGTAGCAGACACGTTCGCGATGGTTGTTTATTGTTCTGTCGTGAACATGTTGATCGAAATATTCCTTTCTGGAATGAGCTTCGAACAGTCGCTGTATTCCAGATTAGTCGCTATCCCTGTCAACATACTGATCGCGTGGCCATACGGCATGTATCGTGATTTGTTCATGCGCGCGGCCCGTAAAGCCACGCAGGCAGGATGGGCAAAAAATCTGGCGGATGTGCTGGCTTATGTCACCTTCCAGTCGCCGGTGTATGTGATTATTCTACTGACGGTTGGCGCAGACTGGCATCAGATTACGGCTGCAGTAAGTTCGAACATCGTGGTGTCAATGCTGATGGGCGCTGTCTATGGCTACTTTCTTGATTATTGCCGCCGCTTGTTTAAGGTCAGCAGCTATCATCAGGCTAAAGCCTGACACGCTTCTTCGCGACTGGCACTGCCAGTCGCGTTATTAGTTAGAATTAACGTCGCCAAACAGCCCGCTCAGATAACGTTCAAGCGCAATACGCGAGCTAAAGCCGTGCGGAATACCATAATGCTCATGAGTCTCTCCTGCTAAATACAGCGGGAATTGCTGGTAATGATCGCAAGTTTTAATATCCGTTGCCGGTTCCGCCAGCGAAGAGCTACGCTCTTTCAACGTGGGATGGATAATTAATGCGGTACGCCCCATGCGAGCTTCACGATTAACATACACATAATTTTCGCCACGCCGATAGCCGTACGTTTTCTGCGTCACTACATCAACGGTAAAGCCCACTTTTTCAAGTACGCGCGCCACCTCATCAGGTCGTAAATACATATTATTTTCCTCGTTATCTTTTACTGCGGGCTTACCTTACCTGATTCAGCATTAGCAACGCTTTCAGAAAAGTCCATAAACGAGTGAACACGATGAGACGAATATCTTAAGTAACGTACAGATTTATGTCAGCGCCAACCTCAGTTGGTAGGCCGCCTGTTGCGCCATTTCCGCCGAACTGATATTAGTAAATGACAGCAATATT
Source organism: Citrobacter sp. B72 (assembly GCF_016894305.1). Classification (NCBI taxonomy): domain Bacteria; kingdom Pseudomonadati; phylum Pseudomonadota; class Gammaproteobacteria; order Enterobacterales; family Enterobacteriaceae; genus Citrobacter; species Citrobacter sp. B72. The sequence goes on along the minus strand of NZ_CP069801.1, from coordinate 1,154,385 downwards.
CCCCCCTTTCCTTCTGACGTTATTCGCCAGCGGCTTAGCGCCTGAACCGCTAACCCGGCCTGATTCGCTTTGCGCACCAGCGCAGTATCATCTCCGTCTACACTCATCACCAGTTGAATCCCACCTTCCTGAGGAATGACGCTAAACCCTTGTTCGGTCAGGGCGTTTTCCATCCATTGTCGTCGTTCGGCATAATGCTGTCGCATACGTTTTAAGTGTCGCCAGAAGTGGCCGTCTCGCATGAAATCCGCCAGCGTTTGCTGCCATAGAACCGGGACGCTACAGGCCGTTAGCGCCGCTTGTTGGCGAAAGCGTTCAACCTGGGTCAGAGGCACCACCAGCCATGCCGTACGCAAAGCCGGAAACATCGATTTGCTGAACGTTCCGGCATAAATCACCCGCTGAGGCGCATCCAGACTTTTTAGCGGCGGCAACGGCTTACCGTGGTAACGAAATTCACTGTCATAGTCATCTTCGATTACCCACGCCTGCGCACGAGTCGCCCACTCCAGCAACTGGTGGCGACGGTCCAAAGACAGTGCTACCCCCAGAGGGCTTTGATGAGCGGGAGTGAGCAGTACAAAACGCGCCTGCGGGTAGTCGCGGATCCCGGCGCTGACATCCAGACCATCGGCATCCACCACTACCGGCATCAACTCAATGCGTTCCTGAGCCACCACGGGCCGGATCAGCGGAAAACCGGGATCTTCGACCCACATTCCCTCACCGGGATGCGCCAGAGCGCGCAGGATTAACGTCATTGATGCCGCATAGCCTGAAGTGATAAAAATTTGCTCTGGCTGGCATTCAATGCTGCGTGAAACGCGCAGATAATCAACAATTGCCTGGCGTAACACCCGTTCGCCACATACATCGCCCACCGCCAGATCAAAACGCGTTTGGGTGCGTAAACGCCGTCCCATCACCCGTGCCCAGACTTCACGCGGAAAAAGATCGAGTGCGGGTAATCCCATCTGAAAAGGTTGCGGTCTGGGATTTTCTCCGGCGAAGATGGCAGGCGATGCAGGCGCCCTTTCTGGTCGCAGTTGCTCACTGACAAACGTCCCTGCCTGTCCACGCCGCGCGAGCCAGCCCTGCGCCACCAGCTCGGCATAGGCATTTTCCACCGTCGAGCGTGATACTCCCAGCTCCTGGGCCCAGGTCCGGCTGGAGGGCAATCTGGTACCAGGCTTGAGTTCGCCTTTCTCAATTGCGTTTTTTAACTGACGGGCGATTTGCTGATAACGTGGCATTTATGGTCTGCTTTTTTGGCAACAATATGGCTCTCTGTTGCAGTCCATTATAGTGCTACATTGCGGGTCATCCAAACGAGGAGAAATACCATGACAATGTTACGCCAGCCCTATTACGAACTCAGTCCTGAAATCTATAACGCTCTGGTTCAGGCAAGCCAAGCGCTGGAAAACTGCGCGCTGGAACCTACGTTGACGGAGCTGATTTACCTGCGGGTCTCGCAAATCAACGGCTGCGCCTTTTGTCTGGAAATGCACAGTAAAGCACTGCGCAAATCCGGTGTTGCGCAGGCCAAACTGGACGCACTGGCAGGCTGGCGGGTGAGTCACCACTTCAGCGAACGGGAACGTGCGGCGCTGGCGTGGGCCGAATCGGTCACCCAGATTGCCACTACTCACGCCGAAGATGACGTTTATCTGCCGCTGCTAGACCACTTCAGCGCGAAAGAAATTAGCGACCTGACATTTGCCATTAGTCTGATGAACTGCTTTAACCGTCTGGCGGTGGGGATGCGCATGTGATTTTGCGCTGCCGGATGGCGGCATAAATGCCTTATCCGGCCTACGTTGTGCTCTCCTGTTGCCCGTAGGCCCGATAAGCTTAACGCCATCGGGCAATTTATAACCACCCGTTAGCCTTCCCCCGCCACGCTCATCACCTTGCTCATTATCAATCTAAAATTCCCATATCTTGTATGGTTGAATCTTTTTAAAACTACATCTAGTATCTTTCCTATCAGGACACACACAACCCGACGCCCTCTATCGCGCCGATCCTTTATTTTTAAATGGAAATACGAATCATGAGTATTATTATTTACACTCGCAATAACTGTGTTCAGTGCCACGCCACCAAACGGGCAATGGAAAGCCGTGGTTTTGACTTTGAGATGGTAAACGTCGATTTACAACCCGATTTGGCTGATAGCCTGCGCGATCAAGGGTTTCGCCAGCTACCGGTCGTGGTCGCGGGTGAAACCAGTTGGTCAGGGTTTCGCCCGGACATGATCAACCGTCTGCATCCGGAACACCGTGTGGCCAGCGCATGAGTCAGCTCGTCTACTTCTCCAGCAGCTCCGAAAATACGCACCGCTTTATGCAGCGTCTGGGGCTGCCAGCCATCCGCATTCCGCTTAACGAACGCGAGCGGATCCGGGTAGACGAACCTTACATATTAATCGTGCCATCCTACGGCGGTGGCGGCACTGCTGGCGCGGTCCCAAGACAGGTGATCCGCTTTTTAAACGATACGCACAACCGGGCGTTAATCCGTGGGGTGATCGCCTCCGGCAATCGTAATTTCGGTGACGCCTACGGTCGCGCGGGTGATGTCATCTCACAAAAATGCGGCGTGCCGTGGCTCTATCGCTTTGAGCTGATGGGCACCCAAGGCGATATCGACAACGTTCGAAAAGGAGTGAGCGAATTTTGGCAACGACAACCGCAGAACGTGTAATGCAGCCAACGCTGGATTATCACGCCCTGAACGCCATGCTGAATCTGTACGATAAAGCCGGGCGCATTCAGTTCGACAAAGACCATCAGGCGGTGGAGGCTTTCTTTGCCGCCCACGTCCGCCCAAACTCGGTGGCGTTTGCCAGCCAGCTGGAGCGCCTGGAAACGTTGGTGGATGAAGGCTATTACGATGCCAGCGTGTTAGCCCGCTACGATCGCGGGTTCGTGCTGAAGCTATTCGACCACGCCCACGCCAGCGGATTCCGTTTCCAGACGTTCCTCGGCGCATGGAAGTTCTACACCAGCTATACGCTGAAAACGTTCGACGGTAAGCGCTATCTCGAAGACTTTGAGGATCGGGTCACGATGGTGGCGCTCACGCTGGCGCAGGGAGATGAAACGCTCGCGATGCAGCTGACCGATGAAATGCTCTCCGGGCGCTTTCAGCCCGCCACACCAACCTTTTTAAACTGCGGCAAACAGCAACGCGGTGAGCTGGTCTCCTGCTTCCTGTTACGCATTGAAGACAACATGGAGTCTATTGGTCGGGCGGTCAACTCCGCACTTCAGCTCTCCAAACGCGGCGGCGGCGTGGCATTTTTGCTCTCCAACCTGCGCGAAGCAGGTGCGCCGATTAAACGTATTGAGAATCAGTCCTCCGGCGTAATCCCGGTAATGAAAATGCTGGAAGATGCGTTTTCTTATGCCAATCAACTCGGCGCGCGTCAGGGTGCGGGCGCAGTGTACCTGCACGCACACCATCCGGATATTTAATGAGATGGTCACTCCCTCCTTCCCGGTACTATGCTGAGGACAGGCTTTCATTCGGAGAACTATCATGGAAAACATTGCGCTCATTGGTATCGATCTGGGTAAAAACTCTTTCCATATTCATTGCCAGGATCGTCGCGGGAAGGCTGTTTACCGTAAAAAATTTACCCGGCCAAAGTTGATCGAATTTTTGGCGACATGCCCCGCTACAACCATCGCAATGGAAGCCTGTGGCGGTTCTCACTTTATGGCACGCAAGTTGGAAGAGTTGGGGCATTCCCCAAAGCTGATATCACCACAATTTGTCCGCCCGTTCGTTAAAAGCAATAAAAACGACTTTGTCGACGCCGAAGCTATTTGTGAAGCTGCATCGCGTCCGTCTATGCGTTTTGTGCAGCCCAGAACGGAATCTCAGCAGGCAATGCGGGCTCTGCATCGTGTCCGTGAATCCCTGGTTCAGGATAAGGTAAAAACAACCAATCAAATGCATGCTTTTCTGCTGGAATTTGGCATTAGCGTTCCCCGAGGAGCTGCCGTTATTAGCCGACTGAGTACCATTCTTGAGGATAATAGTTTGCCTCTTTACCTCAGCCAGTTATTGCTGAAATTACAACAGCATTATCACTATCTTGTTGAGCAGATTAAAGATTTGGAATCCCAGTTGAAACGAAAGTTGGACGAAGATGAGGTTGGACAGCGCTTGCTGAGCATTCCCTGCGTCGGAACACTGACAGCGAGTACTATTTCAACTGAGATTGGCGACGGGAAGCAGTACGCCAGCAGCCGTGACTTTGCGGCGGCAACAGGGCTTGTACCTCGGCAGTACAGCACGGGAGGTAGGACGACATTGCTGGGAATTAGTAAGCGAGGTAATAAAAAGATCCGAACTTTGTTGGTTCAATGTGCCAGGGTATTCATACAAAAACTGGAACACCAGTCTGGCAAATTGGCCGATTGGGTCAGGGATTTACTGTGCCGGAAAAGCAACTTTGTCGTCACTTGTGCTCTGGCAAACAAGCTGGCCAGAATAGCCTGGGCCCTAACGGCACGACAGCAAACTTATGTAGCATAACGGCAGAAATACACCGGTTTAAAGAATTACTGATCTGGTTTTGCGAATACTGATATTGATGATACTAACGGCCCACCGGCCTGTTGAGGAACCTGTAAAACGGAAAGGCTCATTGAAGCCGTATATTTTCTGGAGGTTCATCAGGCGCGGAACTCATCAAGGCGCGGGAATAAAATCCCATTCAGACGCCGGATAGATTCAAGCAAGCCAACTTGTCGTCAAAATCGGTGTTGCAAAAACGGGAGTGACCATAGATTACGTTTTCTGGATACCAAACGTGAAAACGCCGACGAGAAAATCCGCATCAAAACCCTGTCGCTTGGCGTGGTGATCCCGGATATCACCTTTCAACTGGCGAAAGAAAATGCCCGAATGGCGCTGTTCTCACCCTATGACGTGGAACGGATTCACGGCAAACCGTTCGGCGATATCGCCGTCAGTGAACGCTATGACGAACTGCTTGCCGACGAACGTGTGCGTAAAAAATACATTAACGCCCGCGATTTCTTCCAGCGGCTGGCCGAGATCCAGTTTGAGTCTGGCTATCCTTATATCATGTTTGAAGATACGGTGAATCGCGCCAATCCGATTGCCGGTCGGATCAATATGAGCAACCTGTGCTCGGAGATTTTGCAGGTTAACAGTGCCTCCACCTACGATGAAAATCTCAATTACGCGCAGACCGGGCACGATATTTCCTGCAATCTCGGCTCGTTGAACATTGCCCATACTATGGATTCACCCGACTTTGGTCGTACCGTGGAAACGGCGGTTCGTGGCTTAACCGCCGTTTCGGACATGAGCCATATCCGCAGCGTGCCCTCGATTGCAGCCGGAAACAGCGCATCACACGCGATTGGTCTTGGGCAGATGAATCTGCACGGGTATCTGGCGCGGGAAGGGATCGCCTACGGTTCGCCGGAAGGGCTGGATTTCACCAATATCTACTTTTACACCATCACCTGGCATGCGCTGAATACGTCAATGAAGATCGCCCGCGAGCGCGGTCAAACCTTTGCCGGATTCAAACAGTCTCGCTACGCCAGCGGCGAGTATTTTAGCCAGTATCTGCAGGGTGACTGGCAGCCAAAAACCGACAAAGTTCGCGCGCTGTTTGCCGCCAGCGGCATTACGCTGCCGACGCGCGAGATGTGGTCACAGCTGCGTGAAGATGTGATGCACTACGGCATTTATAACCAGAATTTACAGGCGGTTCCCCCCACCGGTTCTATCTCTTACATCAATCATGCCACGTCAAGCATTCACCCGATCGTGTCGAAAGTGGAGATTCGCAAAGAGGGCAAAACCGGGCGCGTTTACTACCCTGCCCCGTTTATGACCAATGAGAATCTGGCCTTGTATCAGGATGCCTACGAGATCGGTCCACAAAAAATCATTGATACCTACGCAGAAGCAACGCGCCATGTCGATCAGGGGCTTTCACTGACGCTCTTTTTCCCCGATACCGCCACCACGCGCGATATCAATAAAGCGCAGATTTACGCCTGGCGTAAGGGCATCAAATCCCTGTACTACATCCGTCTACGCCAGCTGGCGCTGGAAGGCACCGAAATCGAAGGCTGCGTGTCATGCGCGCTGTAAGGAGGAGAAAATGACATTATCCCGCGTGAGCGCCATCAACTGGAACAAGATTGAAGATGATAAAGATCTTGAGGTATGGAACCGTCTGACCAGTAACTTCTGGCTCCCGGAAAAGGTCCCGCTCTCCAATGACATTCCGGCCTGGCAAACGTTGAACACTGCCGAACAGCAGTTAACTATCCGAGTTTTTACCGGGCTGACGCTGCTCGACACCATTCAGAATGTTGCCGGAGCACCAGCGTTAATGGCTGATTCGTTAACGCCGCATGAAGAGGCGGTGCTGTCGAATATCAGCTTTATGGAGGCGGTGCACGCCCGTTCATACAGCTCAATATTCTCCACCCTTTGCCAGACCAAAGACGTGGATGCAGCCTACGCCTGGAGTGAAGAAAATACCTCACTCCAGCGCAAAGCGCAGATCGTTTTGGCACATTACGCCAGCGACGAACCGTTGAAGAAAAAAATAGCCAGCGTGTTTCTGGAATCCTTCCTCTTCTATTCTGGCTTCTGGTTACCGATGTATTTCTCCAGCCGCGGTAAACTGACCAATACCGCCGATCTCATTCGTCTGATCATTCGTGATGAAGCGGTTCATGGGTATTACATTGGTTATAAATATCAAAAAGGTCTGGAGCATATTTCCGAATCAGCTCGCGAGGAGTTAAAGAATTTTGCCTTTGACCTGCTGATGGAATTGTATGATAACGAAGCGCGTTATACGGAAGAGTTGTATGCAGAAACCGGCTGGGTGGATGACGTCAAGGCCTTCCTTTGTTACAACGCCAATAAGGCATTAATGAATTTGGGATATGAGGCGCTATTCCCGCCTGAAATGGCGGAGGTTAACCCGGCAATTCTTGCCGCGCTGTCGCCCAACGCTGACGAAAACCACGATTTCTTCTCGGGTTCCGGTTCATCTTATGTGATGGGAAAAGCGGTCGAAACCGAAGATGACGACTGGAATTTCTAGCACTCATTTTCACGGGAAATACCGGGTAATGACTCCAACTTACTGATAGTGTTTTATGTTCAAATAATGCCCGATGACCTTGTCATGCAACTCCACCGATTTTGAGAACGACAGTGACTTCCGTCCCAGCCTTGCCAGATGTTGTCTCAGATTCAGGTTATGTCGCTCAATGGGGAGCCCGCAGAATTCGGAAAAAATCGTACGCTAAGGTTTTCCGGGCATCCGTAAGGGCCGAAACTTCCCGTCTTCCAGTCTGCGGCTCTGCCGCCAGACGTAATCGCCGGTTAGGTTGATGTGCTCCCAGCCCAGCGGCGACAGGAATTGCAGCAGCTCGCCGTCCACCGGCTTGCCGGCCTCGACCAACCCCTGGGTGGCGCGTTCCAGGTACACCGTGTTCCACAGCACGATAGCCGCCGTCACCAGGTTGAGGCCGCTGGCCCGGTAGCGCTGCTGCTCGAAGCTCCGATCCCTGATTTCCCCAAGGCGGTTGAAGAACACCGCCCTGGCCAGCGAGTTGCGCGCCTCACCTTTGTTCAGGCCGGCATGCACGCGGCGGCGCAGTTCAACACTTTGCAGCCAGTCCAGGATGAACAGCGTGCGCTCGATCCGGCCCAGCTCGCGCAGGGCCACGGCCAGTCCGTTCTGGCGCGGGTAGCTGCCGAGCTTGCGCAGCATCAGCGAGGCGGTGACGGTGCCCTGCTTGATCGAGCTGGCCAGGCGCAGGATGTCGTCCCAGTGGGCACGCACGTGCTTGATGTTCAGGGTGCCGCCGATCAGCGGGCGCAACGTCGGGTAGGCTTGCACGCCCTGCGGCACGTACAGCTTGGTTTCGCCGAGGTCGCGGATGCGCGGCGCGAAGCGGAAGCCTAGCAGGTGCATCAGGGCAAAGACGTGATCGGTGAAGCCGGCCGTGTCGGTGTAGTGCTCCTCGATCCGCAGGTCGGACTCGTGGTACAGCAGGCCGTCGAGCACATAGGTGGAATCGCGGACGCCGACATTCACCACGCGGGTGCTGAACGGCGCGTACTGGTCGGAGATATGGGTATAGAACAGCCGTCCCGGCTCGCTACCGTACTTCGGGTTGACGTGCCCGGTGCTCTCGCCCCGGCCACCCGCGCGGAAGCGCTGGCCATCGGAGGATGAGGTCGTGCCGTCGCCCCAGTGGGCGGCAAAGGCGTGGCGATACTGGTGGTTGACCAGCTCGGCCAAGGCCGCCGAATAGGTTTCGTCGCGGATGTGCCAGGCTTGCAGCCAGGACAGCTTGGCGTAGGTCAGGCCGGGGCTCGACTCGGCCATCTTGGTCAGCCCGAGGTTGATCGCATCACCGAGGATTGCGGACAGCAGCAACGTCCTGTCTTTGGCCTCGGCCCCGTCCTTCAAGTGGGTGAAGTGGCGGCTGAAGCCCGTCCAGTCGTCCACGTCCATCAGCAGTTCGGTGATCTTGATGCGCGGCAGTAACTGGCTGGTTTGGTCGATCAGCGCCTGCGCCCGATCCGGCACCGCCGCATCCAGCGGGGTGATTTTCAGCCCTGACTCGGTGAGGATGGCATCGGGCAGCTCGTTGTCCTTGGCCAGGCGGGTGACGGTGGCCAACTGCTCGTCCAGCAGCTGCAAACGCTCTTCCAGGTACTGGTCGCTGTTCGGGTTGATCGCCAGGGGCAGGGCCTGCTCGCGCTTGAGTGCGGCGAACTTCTCGGCCGGCAGCAGGTAGTCGTCGAAGTCGCGGAACTGCCGCGAGCCCTTGACCCAGATGTCGCCGGAGCGCAGGGCGTTCTTCAGCTCGGACAGGGCGCAGATTTCGTAGAATTTCCGGTCGAGGCCTTCCGGGGTGATCACCAGCGGCTTCCAGCGCGGCTTGATGAAGGCCGTGGGTGCATCGGCCGGCACCTTGCGCAGGTTGTCGGCGTTCATCTCACGCAGGGTCTGCACGGCTGCCAGCACGCCTTGCGCGGCCGGCCCGTGCTGTTCCCCAACTTTTCGCTCGGCGAAGAGTATGAACATGCGCCGCCGGCGACGAATCGCCAAATCTCACCGTATCTCCCGAGCGGACGATTTCGCACCGGTCTGCCCGTCGAAGGGCTTGCGATCGAACGGGGCGACCTTTTCTATGCATGTCCGCGAGCCAGCGTCTTTTATGGCACGGCGCTCGACGCCGACCTTCGGACGCGCGGCGTAAGCACGCTTGTCATGGCCGGGATAAGCACCACCGGCGTTGTTCTTTCAAGCGTCGCCTGGGCTAGTGATGCGGACTACGACGTGCGTTTGGTCCAGGACTGCTGCTACGACCCGGATCGGGATGCCCACGAAGCTCTGTTGCGTTCCGGGTTCGGCGGACGTGTACAGGTCGTGTAATTTTCGGGCCTCGCATGATCGCGGCCATAGCCGCAGGTGGATTGGTGCGAGGCAGGGCCAGTCCAAGTCAGGGTGCGGTCATCGCGGCGCCTGCAACTCTCAAAAACCCATCGCCGTAGCGGAGGTCTTGTAATCGCATGTCATTACGCACGCCCGATTTATTGTTCACAGCGATAGCACCTGCCATTTGGGGCAGCACCTACATTGTCACCACCCAATACCTGCCGAACTTCTCACCGATGACGGTCGCGATGCTGCGGGCGTTGCCGGCGGGTTTATTGCTCGTGATGATCGTCCGACAGATTCCAACGGGAATCTGGTGGATGCGCATCTTCATCCTCGGCGCACTTAATATTTCGCTATTCTGGAGCTTGTTGTTTATTTCGGTCTACCGCCTGCCGGGCGGGGTCGCGGCGACGGTAGGCGCTGTGCAGCCGCTGATGGTCGTGTTCATCTCTGCCGCTCTGCTAGGTAGCCCGATACGATTGATGGCGGTCCTGGGGGCTATTTGCGGAACTGCGGGCGTGGCGCTGTTGGTGTTGACACCAAACGCAGCGCTAGATCCTGTCGGCGTCGCAGCGGGCCTGGCGGGGGCGGTTTCCATGGCGTTCGGAACCGTGCTGACCCGCAAGTGGCAACCTCCCGTGCCTCTGCTCACCTTTACCGCCTGGCAACTGGCGGCCGGAGGACTTCTGCTCGTTCCAGTAGCTTTAGTGTTTGATCCGCCAATCCCGATGCCTACAGGAACCAATGTTCTCGGCCTGGCGTGGCTCGGCCTGATCGGAGCGGGTTTAACCTACTTCCTTTGGTTCCGGGGGATCTCGCGACTCGAACCTACAGTTGTTTCCTTACTGGGCTTTCTCAGCCCGGGGACCGCCGTGTTGCTAGGATGGTTGTTCTTGGATCAGACGCTGAGTGCGCTTCAAATCATCGGCGTCCTGCTCGTGATCGGGAGTATCTGGCTGGGCCAACGTTCCAACCGCACTCCTAGGGCGCGTATAGCTTGCCGGAAGTCGCCTTGACCCGCATGGCATAGGCCTATCGTTTCCACGATCAGCGATCGGCTCGTTGCCCTGCGCCGCTCCAAAGCCCGCGACGCAGCGCCGGCAGGCAGAGCAAGTAGAGGGCAGCGCCTGCAATCCATGCCCACCCGTTCCACGTTGTTATAGAAGCCGCATAGATCGCCGTGAAGAGGAGGGGTCCGACGATCGAGGTCAGGCTGGTGAGCGCCGCCAGTGAGCCTTGCAGCTGCCCCTGACGTTCCTCATCCACCTGCCTGGACAACATTGCTTGCAGCGCCGGCATTCCGATGCCACCCGAAGCAAGCAGGACCATGATCGGGAACGCCATCCATCCCCGTGTCGCGAAGGCAAGCAGGATGTAGCCTGTGCCGTCGGCAATCATTCCGAGCATGAGTGCCCGCCTTTCGCCGAGCCGGGCGGCTACAGGGCCGGTGATCATTGCCTGGGCGAGTGAATGCAGAATGCCAAATGCGGCAAGCGAAATGCCGATCGTGGTCGCGTCCCAGTGAAAGCGATCCTCGCCGAAAATGACCCAAAGCGCGGCCGGCACCTGTCCGACAAGTTGCATGATGAAGAAGACCGCCATCAGGGCGGCGACGACGGTCATGCCCCGGGCCCACCGGAACGAAGCGAGCGGGTTGAGAGCCTCCCGGCGTAACGGCCGGCGTTCGCCTTTGTGCGACTCCGGCAAAAGGAAACAGCCCGTCAGGAAATTGAGGCCGTTCAAGGCTGCCGCGGCGAAGAACGGAGCGTGGGGGGAGAAACCGCCCATCAGCCCACCGAGCACAGGTCCCGCGACCATCCCGAACCCGAAACAGGCGCTCATGAAGCCGAAGTGCCGCGCGCGCTCATCGCCATCAGTGATATCGGCAATATAAGCGCCGGCTACCGCCCCAGTCGCCCCGGTGATGCCGGCCACGATCCGCCCGATATAGAGAACCCAAAGGAAAGGCGCCGTCGCCATGATGGCGTAGTCGACAGCAGCGCCGGCCAGCGAGACGAGCAAGACCGGCCGCCGCCCGAAACGATCCGACAGCGCGCCCAGCACAGGTGCGCAGGCAAATTGCATCAACGCATACAGCGCCAGCAGAATGCCATAGTGGGCGGTGACGTCGTTCGAGTGAACCAGATCGCGCAGGAGGCCCGGCAGCACCGGCATAATCAGGCCGATGCCGACAGCGTCGAGCGCGACAGTGCTCAGAATTACGATCAGGGGTCTGTTGGGTTTCACGTCTGGCCTCCGGACCAGCCTCCGCTGGTCCGATTGAACGCGCGGATTCTTTATCACTGATAAGTTGGTGGACATATTATGTTTATCAGTGATAAAGTGTCAAGCATGACAAAGTTGCAGCCGAATACAGTGATCCGTGCCGCCCTGGACCTGTTGAACGAGGTCGGCGTAGACGGTCTGACGACACGCAAACTGGCGGAACGGTTGGGGGTTCAGCAGCCGGCGCTTTACTGGCACTTCAGGAACAAGCGGGCGCTGCTCGACGCACTGGCCGAAGCCATGCTGGCGGAGAATCATACGCATTCGGTGCCGAGAGCCGACGACGACTGGCGCTCATTTCTGATCGGGAATGCCCGCAGCTTCAGGCAGGCGCTGCTCGCCTACCGCGATGGCGCGCGCATCCATGCCGGCACGCGACCGGGCGCACCGCAGATGGAAACGGCCGACGCGCAGCTTCGCTTCCTCTGCGAGGCGGGTTTTTCGGCCGGGGACGCCGTCAATGCGCTGATGACAATCAGCTACTTCACTGTTGGGGCCGTGCTTGAGGAGCAGGCCGGCGACAGCGATGCCGGCGAGCGCGGCGGCACCGTTGAACAGGCTCCGCTCTCGCCGCTGTTGCGGGCCGCGATAGACGCCTTCGACGAAGCCGGTCCGGACGCAGCGTTCGAGCAGGGACTCGCGGTGATTGTCGATGGATTGGCGAAAAGGAGGCTCGTTGTCAGGAACGTTGAAGGACCGAGAAAGGGTGACGATTGATCAGGACCGCTGCCGGAGCGCAACCCACTCACTACAGCAGAGCCATGTAGACAACATCCCCTCCCCCTTTCCACCGCGTCAGACGCCCGTAGCAGCCCGCTACGGGCTTTTTCATGCCCTGCCCTAGCGTCCAAGCCTCACGGCCGCGCTCGGCCTCTCTGGCGGCCTTCTGGCGCTCCTGCTGCGGCGTCCGCTCGTGGGCCGTGGCGCGGGTCCGCGCGCCGGCCTCGTGCGCCTGGCGCTCGCGGGCGAGGTCCAGGGCGGCCGTCTTCACGTTCTGCCTTGCGCAGATGAGATAGATCTAGCGTGGACTCAAGGCTCTCGCGAATGGCTCGCGTTGGAAACTTTCATTGACACTTGAGGGGCACCGCAGGGAAATTCTCGTCCTTGCGAGAACCGGCTATGTCGTGCTGCGCATCGAGCCTGCGCCCTTGGCTTGTCTCGCCCCTCTCCGCGTCGCTACGGGGCTTCCAGCGCCTTTCCGACGCTCACCGGGCTGGTTGCCCTCGCCGCTGGGCTGGCGGCCGTCTATGGCCCTGCAAACGCGCCAGAAACGCCGTCGAAGCCGTGTGCGAGACACCGCGGCCGCCGGCGTTGTGGATACCTCGCGGAAAACTTGGCCCTCACTGACAGATGAGGGGCGCGATCCTTGACACTTGAGGGGCAGAGTGCTGACAGATGAGGGGCGCACCTATTGACATTTGAGGGGCTGTCCACAGGCAGAAAATCCAGCATTTGCAAGGGTTTCCGCCCGTTTTTCGGCCACCGCTAACCTGTCTTTTAACCTGCTTTTAAACCAATATTTATAAACCTTGTTTTTAACCAGGGCTGCGCCCTGTGCGCGTGACCGCGCACGCCGAAGGGGGGTGCCCCCCCTTCTCGAACCCTCCCGGCCCGCTAACGCGGGCCTCCCATCCCCCCAGGGGCTGCGCCCCTCGGCCGCGAACGGCCTCACCCCAAAAATGGCAGCGCCTACGGCGCTGACTCTTTCGTTGACCAGGCGCAAGCGCCTGGAAATGCTCAATTAGGGGGCACCTCAGAAAACGGAATCTATGGTCACTCCCGTTTTTGCAACACCGATTTTGACGACAAGTTGGCTTGCTTGAATCTATCCGGCGTCTGAATGGGATTTTATTCCCGCGCCTCGATGAGTTCCGCGCCTGATGAACCTCCAGAAAATATACGGCTTCAATGAGCCTTTCCGTTTTACAGGTTCCTCAACAGGCCGGTGGGCCGTTAGTATCATCAATATCAGTATTCGCAAAACCAGATGAATGATTGTTTAAACTGGTGTATTTCTGCCTTTATGCTTCGTAAGTTTGCTGTCGCGCCGTCAGTGCCCAGGCTATTCTGGCCAGCTTGTTTGCCAGAGCACAGGTGACGACAAAGTTGCTTTTCCGACACAACAACTCCCTGACCCAGTCGGCCAACTTGCCAGACTGGTGTTCCAGTTTTTGTATGAATACCCTGGCACACTGAACCAACAAAGTTCGGATCTTTTTGTTGCCCCGCTTGCTAATCCCTAACAATGTCGTCCGACCTCCCGTGCTGTACTGTCGGGGTACCAGCCCTGTTGCCGCCGCAAAGTCACGGCTGCTGGCGTACTGCTTCCCGTCGCCAATCTCAGTTGAAATAGTACTGGCAGTCAGCGTTCCAACGCAGGGAATACTCAGCAAGCGCTGTCCAACCTCATCTTCGTCCAACTTTCGTTTCAACTGAGATTCCAGATCTTTAATCTGCTCAACAAGATAGTGATAATGCTGTTGTAATTTCAGCAGTAACTGGCTGAGATAAAGAGGCAAACTACTGTCCTCAAGAAGGGTACTCAGTCGACTAATAACGGCAGCACCTCGCGGAACGCTGATACCAAATTCCAGCAGAAAAGCATGCATCTGATTAGTTGTTTTCACCTTATCCTGAACCAGGGATTCACGGACACGATGCAGAGCTCGCATTGCCTGCTGAGATTCGGTTCTGGGCTGCACGAAACGCATAGATGGACGTGATGCTGCTTCACAGATAGCTTCAGCATCAACGAAGTCATTTTTGTTGCTTTTAACGAATGGGCGGACAAATTGCGGTGATATCAGCTTTGGAAAATGCCCTAACTCTTCCAGCTTGCGTGCCATAAAGTGAGAACCGCCACAGGCTTCCATCGCGATGGTTGTTGCCGGGCATGTCGCCAGAAATTCGATTAGCTTTGGTCGGGTGAATTTTTTACGGTAAACGGCCTTCCCACGATGATCCTGACAATGAATATGGAAAGAGTTCTTACCCAGATCGATACCAATAAGCGCAATGTTTTCCATGATGGTTCTCCGAATGAAAGCCTGTCCTCAGCATAGTACTGGGAAGGAGGGAGTGACCATCTCATTAAATAAAGCACGCTAAGGCATAGCTGACCTTGCCAGGCCTGCTTCGCCCTGTAGTGACGCGATCAACGGGCAGGAAACATTCCCCTTTCGTGCATGGCAGGCGCACACGAGTTCAGACAGCACGGTTTCCATGCGCGCCAAGTCGGCCATCTTCTCGCGCACGTCCTTGAGCTTGTGTTCGGCCAGGCTGCTGGCCTCCTCGCAGTGGGTGCCATCGTCGAGCCGCAACAGCTCGGCAATCTCGTCCAGACTGAACCCCAGCCGCTGTGCCGATTTCACGAATTTCACCCGAACCACGTCCGCCTCCCCATAGCGGCGGATGCTGCCGTAAGGCTTGTCCGGTTCCCGCAACAGGCCCTTGCGCTGATAGAAGCGGATTGTCTCCACGTTGACCCCGGCCGCCTTGGCAAAAACGCCAATGGTCAGGTTTTCCAAATTATTTTCCATATCGCTTGACTCCGTACATGAGTACGGAAGTAAGGTTACGCTATCCAATCCAAATTCAAAAGGGCCAACGTATGTCTGAACCACAAAACGGGCGCGGTGCGCTCTTCGCCGGCGGGCTGGCCGCCATTCTTGCATCGACCTGCTGCCTGGGGCCGCTAGTACTGGTCGCCCTGGGCTTCTCCGGTGCTTGGATCGGCAACCTGACGGTGCTGGAACCCTATCGACCGTTGTTCATCGGCGCGGCGCTAGTGGCGCTGTTCTTCGCCTGGAAGCGGATTTACCGGCCCGTGCAGGCATGCAAGCCAGGTGAGGTCTGCGCGATTCCGCAGGTGCGCGCCACCTACAAGCTGATTTTCTGGATCGTGGCCGTGCTGGTCCTGGTCGCGCTTGGATTTCCCTATGTCGTTCCATTTTTCTATTAACCAGGAGTTCATCATGAAGAAACTGTTTGCCTCCCTTGCCCTCGCCGCCGCTGTTGCCCCGGTGTGGGCCGCTACCCAGACCGTCACGCTAGCGGTTCCCGGCATGACTTGCGCCGCCTGCCCGATCACAGTCAAGAAAGCGCTCTCCAAGGTCGAAGGCGTGAGCAAGGTCGATGTGGGCTTCGAGAAGCGCGAGGCCGTCGTCACTTTTGACGACACCAAGGCCAGCGTACAGAAGCTGACCAAGGCCACCGCAGACGCCGGCTATCCGTCCAGCGTCAAGCAGTGAGCCAGCAAGCCAACGACAACAGCGAGAGCCGCTTCATGGGACTGATGACACGCATTGCCGATAAAACCGGCGCGCTCGGCAGCGTCGTTTCCGCGATGGGCTGCGCCGCCTGCTTTCCAGCCCTCGCCAGCTTCGGCGCGGCCATCGGGCTGGGCTTCTTGAGCCAGTACGAGGGACTGTTCATCAGCCGCCTGCTGCCGCTGTTTGCCGCGCTGGCCTTCCTGGCGAACGCGCTGGGTTGGTTCAGTCATCGGCAATGGCTGCGCAGTCTGCTCGGCATGATCGGCCCGGCCATCGTGTTTGCGGCCACGGTCTGGCTGCTCGGCAACTGGTGGACGGCGAACCTGATGTACGTCGGCCTGGCCTTGATGATTGGGGTGTCGATCTGGGACTTCGTGTCGCCGGCGCATCGCCGTTGCGGACCGGACGGCTGCGAACTCCCCGCCAAGCGCTTGTGAAAGACGGCTGACCGTGCGACACGGCGGCCCACACGAATAAGGAACGATGGTATGAGCACTCTCAAAATCACCGGCATGACTTGCGACTCGTGCGCAGTGCATGTCAAGGACGCCCTGGAGAAAGTGCCCGGCGTGCAATCAGCGGATGTCTCCTACGCCAAGGGCAGCGCCAAGCTCGCCATTGAGGTCGGCACGTCACCCGACGCGCTGACGGCCGCTGTAGCTGGACTCGGTTATCGGGCCACGCTGGCCGATGCCCCCTCAGTTTCGACGCCGGGCGGATTGCTCGACAAGATGCGCGATCTGCTGGGCAGAAACGACAAGACGGGTAGCAGCGGCGCATTGCATATCGCCGTCATCGGCAGCGGCGGGGCCGCGATGGCAGCGGCGCTGAAGGCCGTCGAGCAAGGCGCACGTGTCACGCTGATCGAGCGCGGCACCATCGGCGGCACCTGCGTCAATGTCGGTTGTGTGCCGTCCAAGATCATGATCCGCGCCGCCCATATCGCCCATCTGCGCCGGGAAAGCCCGTTCGATGGCGGCATCGCCGCTACCACGCCGACCATCCAGCGCACGGCGCTGCTGGCCCAGCAGCAGGCCCGCGTCGATGAACTGCGCCACGCCAAGTACGAAGGCATCTTGGAGGGCAATCCGGCGATCACTGTGCTGCACGGCTCCGCCCGCTTTAAGGACAATCGCAACCTGATCGTGCAACTCAACGACGGCGGCGAGCGCGTGGTGGCATTCGACCGCTGCCTGATCGCCACCGGCGCGAGCCCGGCCGTGCCGCCGATTCCCGGCCTGAAAGACACTCCGTACTGGACTTCCACTGAAGCGCTGGTCAGCGAGACGATTCCTAAGCGCCTGGCCGTGATTGGCTCATCAGTGGTGGCGCTGGAGCTGGCGCAGGCGTTCGCCCGACTCGGAGCGAAGGTGACGATCCTGGCTCGCAGCACGCTGTTCTTCCGCGAAGACCCAGCTATAGGCGAAGCCGTCACGGCCGCATTCCGCATGGAGGGCATCGAGGTGAGGGAACACACCCAGGCCAGCCAGGTCGCGTATATCAATGGTGAAGGGGACGGCGAATTCGTGCTCACCACGGCGCACGGCGAACTGCGCGCCGACAAGCTGCTGGTCGCCACCGGCCGCGCGCCCAACACACGCAAGCTGGCACTGGATGCGACGGGCGTCACGCTCACCCCGCAAGGCGCTATCGTCATCGACCCCGGCATGCGTACAAGCGTGGAACACATCTACGCCGCAGGCGACTGCACCGACCAGCCGCAGTTCGTCTATGTGGCGGCAGCGGCCGGCACTCGCGCCGCGATCAACATGACCGGCGGTGACGCGGCCCTGAACCTGACCGCGATGCCGGCCGTGGTGTTCACCGACCCGCAAGTGGCGACCGTAGGCTACAGCGAGGCGGAAGCGCACCATGACGGCATCAAAACTGATAGTCGCACGCTAACGCTGGACAACGTGCCGCGCGCGCTCGCCAACTTCGACACGCGCGGCTTCATCAAACTGGTGGTTGAAGAAGGCAGCGGACGACTGATCGGCGTGCAGGCAGTGGCCCCGGAAGCGGGCGAACTGATCCAGACGGCCGCACTGGCGATTCGCAACCGGATGACGGTGCAGGAACTGGCCGACCAGTTGTTCCCCTACCTGACGATGGTCGAAGGGTTGAAGCTCGCGGCGCAGACCTTCAACAAGGATGTGAAGCAGCTTTCCTGCTGCGCCGGGTGAGGACAAGGAGGTGTGCGATGAGCGCCTACACGGTATCGCAACTGGCCCATAACGTTGGGGTGAGCGTACATATCGTGCGCGACTACCTGGTGCGCGGCTTGTTACGGCCGGTGGCCTGCACCACGGGCGGCTACGGCGTGTTCGACGATGCGGCCTTGCAACGGCTGTGCTTCGTGCGCGCGGCCTTCGAGGCGGGTATCGGCCTGGATGCCCTGGCGCGGCTGTGCCGTGCGCTCGACGCAGCGGACGGCGCACAAGCCGCAGCGCAGCTTGCCGTGCTGCGCCAGTTGGTCGAGCGGCGGCGCGCGGCGTTGGCCCATCTGGACGCGCAACTGGCCTCCATGCCAGCCGAGCGGGCGCACGAGGAGGCATTGCCGTGAACGCCCCTGACAAACTGCCGCCCGAGACGCGCCAACCCGTTTCCGGCTACCTGTGGGGTGCGCTGGCCGTGTTGACCTGCCCCTGCCATCTGCCGATTCTCGCCGCCGTGCTGGCCGGGACGACCGCCGGTGCCTTCCTTGGCGAGCATTGGGGTGTTGCCGCGCTCGCGCTGACCGGCTTGTTCGTTCTGGCCGTAACGCGGCTGCTGCGCGCCTTCCGGGGCGGATCATGACGAGTTCGCAGCCCGCCGGATGGACGGCGGCCGAGTTGGCGCAGGCGGCGGCGCGCGGACAGCTTGACCTGCATTACCAGCCGCTGGTCGATCTGCGCGATCACCGGATCGCTGGCGCGGAAGCGTTGATGCGCTGGCGGCATCCGAGGCTTGGCCTGTTGCCGCCCGGCCAGTTCCTGCCGCTGGCCGAGTCGTTCGGCCTGATGCCGGAAATAGGCGCGTGGGTGCTGGGCGAGGCCTGTCGCCAGATGCACAAGTGGCAAGGACCGGCATGGCAACCGTTCCGTCTTGCCATCAATGTGTCCGCCAGCCAGGTTGGGCCAACGTTCGACGACGAGGTAAAGCGGGTGCTGGCCGATATGGCCCTGCCCGCCGAGCTTCTGGAGATCGAACTGACCGAATCGGTCGCATTCGGCAATCCAGCCCTGTTCGCCAGTTTCGACGCCTTGCGCGCCATCGGCGTGCGCTTCGCCGCCGACGACTTCGGCACCGGCTATTCCTGCCTGCAACATCTGAAATGCTGCCCCATCACCACATTGAAAATCGACCAATCCTTTGTCGCCAGGCTCCCGGATGATGCCCGTGACCAAACTATCGTGCGGGCGGTGATCCAGCTCGCGCACGGGCTGGGCATGGATGTCATTTTCAGAAGACGACTGCACCAGTTGATTGGGCGTAATGGCTGTTGTGCAGCCAGCTCCTGACAGTTCAATATCAGAAGTGATCTGCACCAATCTCGACTATGCTCAATACTCGTGTGCACCAAAGCGAGGTGAGCATGGCGACGGACACCCCACGGATTCCAGAACAAGGCGTGGCCACTCTGCCTGATGAGGCTTGGGAGCGTGCGCGCCGTCGTGCGGAGATCATCAGTCCGTTGGCGCAGTCGGAGACGGTCGGGCACGAAGCGGCCGATATGGCGGCTCAGGCGCTGGGCTTGTCTCGGCGCCAGGTATACGTTCTGATCCGGCGTGCCCGGCAAGGCAGCGGCCTCGTGACGGATCTGGTGCCCGGCCAGTCCGGTGGAGGTAAAGGTAAGGGGCGCTTGCCGGAACCGGTCGAGCGCGTCATCCACGAGCTACTGCAAAAGCGGTTCCTGACCAAGCAGAAGCGCAGCCTAGCGGCCTTTCACCGCGAAGTCACTCAGGTGTGCAAGGCTCAAAAACTGCGAGTGCCGGCGCGCAATACCGTGGCCTTACGGATCGCTAGCCTTGACCCGCGCAAGGTCATCCGCCGGCGGGAAGGCCAGGATGCCGCTCGTGACCTACAAGGTGTGGGCGGCGAGCCTCCTGCCGTGACCGCGCCGCTGGAGCAGGTGCAGATAGACCATACGGTCATCGACCTGATCGTGGTCGATGACCGCGACCGGCAACCTATTGGCCGCCCGTACCTGACCCTCGCCATCGACGTGTTCACCCGCTGCGTGCTCGGCATGGTCGTCACGCTGGAAGCGCCGTCTGCCGTTTCGGTTGGCCTGTGCCTCGTGCATGTCGCCTGCGACAAGCGCCCTTGGCTGGAAGGACTGAACGTGGAAATGGATTGGCAGATGAGCGGCAAGCCCTTGCTGCTCTACCTAGACAACGCGGCCGAGTTCAAGAGCGAGGCCCTGCGCCGGGGTTGCGAGCAGCATGGCATCCGGCTGGACTATCGCCCGCTGGGACAGCCGCACTATGGCGGCATCGTGGAACGGATCATCGGCACGGCGATGCAGATGATTCACGACGAACTGCCGGGAACGACCTTCTCCAACCCTGACCAGCGCGGCGACTACGATTCCGAAAACAAGGCCGCCCTGACGCTGCGCGAGCTAGAGCGCTGGCTCACATTGGCGGTCGGCACCTACCACGGTTCGGTGCACAACGGCCTGCTCCAACCGCCGGCCGCGCGCTGGGCCGAGGCCGTGGCGCGTGTCGGCGTACCGGCCGTCGTCACACGCGCTACTTCGTTCCTGGTCGATTTTCTGCCGATCCTCCGGCGCACGCTGACCCGCACCGGCTTTGTCATCGACCACATCCACTACTACGCCGATGCGCTCAAGCCGTGGATTGCGCGGCGTGAACGCTGGCCGTCCTTTCTGATCCGGCGCGATCCGCGCGACATCAGCCGTATCTGGGTCCTGGAACCGGAGGGACAGCATTACCTGGAAATTCCCTACCGTACCTTGTCGCATCCGGCTGTCACCCTCTGGGAACAACGGCAGGCGCTGGCGAAACTGCGGCAGCAAGGGCGCGAACAGGTGGATGAGTCGGCGCTGTTCCGCATGATCGGCCAGATGCGTGAGATTGTGACCAGCGCGCAGAAGGCCACACGCAAGGCGCGGCGTGACGCGGATCGCCGCCAGCACCTCAAGACATCAGCTCGGCCGGACAAGCCCGTTCCGCCGGATACGGATATTGCCGACCCGCAGGCAGACAACTTGCCACCCGCCAAACCGTTCGACCAGATTGAGGAGTGGTAGCCGTGGACGAATATCCCATCATCGACCTGTCCCACCTGCTGCCGGCGGCCCAGGGCTTGGCCCGTCTTCCGGCGGACGAGCGCATCCAGCGCCTTCGCGCCGACCGCTGGATCGGCTATCCGCGCGCAGTCGAGGCGCTGAACCGGCTGGAAGCCCTTTATGCGTGGCCAAACAAGCAACGCATGCCCAACCTGCTGCTGGTTGGCCCGACCAACAATGGCAAGTCGATGATCGTCGAGAAGTTCCGCCGCACCCACCCGGCCAGCTCCGACGCCGACCAGGAGCACATCCCGGTGTTGGTCGTGCAGATGCCGTCCGAGCCGTCCGTGATCCGCTTCTACGTCGCGCTGCTCGCCGCGATGGGCGCGCCGCTGCGCCCACGCCCACGGTTGCCGGAAATGGAGCAACTGGCTCTGGCACTGCTGCGCAAGGTCGGCGTGCGCATGCTGGTGATTGTCGACAACCTCTCGCGCAACCAAGACATCGCGGTCGGACTGCAAGTGATCTTGAAGCCACGGGCCCGTCCCACCCCGACATGGACCTCGATGCCCGAACGGACGTTAGATTTCGAGTTCTAGGCGTTCTGCGATGAAGGTTGGATCCCAGCCGGGATTGAAAGTGTCGACGTGGGTGAATCCGAGCCGCTCGTATAGGCCACGCAGGTTCGGGTGGCAGTCGAGCCGCAGCTTGGCGCACCCCTGCGTTCGCGCGGCATGGCGGCAAGCCTCGATCAGCGCGGAGCTGACACCCCGGCCCGCATGTGTCCGTCGCACCGCGAGCTTGTGCAGATATGCGGCCTCCCCCTTGAGGGCGTCGGGCCAGAACTCGGGATCCTCGGCCGACAAGGTGCAACAGCCGACGATGCCGTCGCTGCAACTCGCGACTAGGAGCTCGGATCTCAGGACGAAGGTCTCCGCGAATGTCCGGTCGATCCGCGCGACGTCCCAGGCGGGCGTTCCCTTGGCGGACATCCACGCCGCAGCGTCGTGCATCAGCCGCACAACCTCGTCGATATCACCCGAGCAGGCGACCCGAACGTTCGGAGGCTCCTCGCTGTCCATTCGCTCCCCTGGCGCGGTATGAACCGCCGCCTCATAGTGCAGTTTGATCCTGACGAGCCCAGCATGTCTGCGCCCACCTTCGCGGAACCTGACCAGGGTCCGCTAGCGGGCGGCCGGAAGGTGAATGCTAGGCATGATCTAACCCTCGGTCTCTGGCGTCGCGACTGCGAAATTTCGCGAGGGTTTCCGAGAAGGTGATTGCGCTTCGCAGATCTCCAGGCGCGTGGGTGCGGACGTAGTCAGCGCCATTGCCGATCGCGTGAAGTTCCGCCGCAAGGCTCGCTGGACCCAGATCCTTTACAGGAAGGCCAACGGTGGCGCCCAAGAAGGATTTCCGCGACACCGAGACCAATAGCGGAAGCCCCAACGCCGACTTCAGCTTTTGAAGGTTCGACAGCACGTGCAGCGATGTTTCCGGTGCGGGGCTCAAGAAAAATCCCATCCCCGGATCGAGGATGAGCCGGTCGGCAGCGACCCCGCTCCGTCGCAAGGCGGAAACCCGCGCCTCGAAGAACCGCACAATCTCGTCGAGCGCGTCTTCGGGTCGAAGGTGACCGGTGCGGGTGGCGATGCCATCCCGCTGCGCTGAGTGCATAACCACCAGCCTGCAGTCCGCCTCAGCAATATCGGGATAGAGCGCAGGGTCAGGAAATCCTTGGATATCGTTCAGGTAGCCCACGCCGCGCTTGAGCGCATAGCGCTGGGTTTCCGGTTGGAAGCTGTCGATTGAAACACGGTGCATCTGATCGGACAGGGCGTCTAAGAGCGGCGCAATACGTCTGATCTCATCGGCCGGCGATACAGGCCTCGCGTCCGGATGGCTGGCGGCCGGTCCGACATCCACGACGTCTGATCCGACTCGCAGCATTTCGATCGCCGCGGTGACAGCGCCGGCGGGGTCTAGCCGCCGGCTCTCATCGAAGAAGGAGTCCTCGGTGAGATTCAGAATGCCGAACACCGTCACCATGGCGTCGGCCTCCGCAGCGACTTCCACGATGGGGATCGGGCGAGCAAAAAGGCAGCAATTATGAGCCCCATACCTACAAAGCCCCACGCATCAAGCTTTTGCCCATGAAGCAACCAGGCAATGGCTGTAATTATGACGACGCCGAGTCCCGACCAGACTGCATAAGCAACACCGACAGGGATGGATTTCAGAACCAGAGAAAGAAAATAAAATGCGATGCCATAACCGATTATGACAACGGCGGAAGGGGCAAGCTTAGTAAAGCCCTCGCTAGATTTTAATGCGGATGTTGCGATTACTTCGCCAACTATTGCGATAACAAGAAAAAGCCAGCCTTTCATGATATATCTCCCAATTTGTGTAGGGCTTATTATGCACGCTTAAAAATAATAAAAGCAGACTTGACCTGATAGTTTGGCTGTGAGCAATTATGTGCTTAGTGCATCTAACGCTTGAGTTAAGCCGCGCCGCGAAGCGGCGTCGGCTTGAACGAATTGTTAGACATTATTTGCCGACTACCTTGGTGATCTCGCCTTTCACGTAGTGAACAAATTCTTCCAACTGATCTGCGCGCGAGGCCAAGCGATCTTCTTCTTGTCCAAGATAAGCCTGTCTAGCTTCAAGTATGACGGGCTGATACTGGGCCGGCAGGCGCTCCATTGCCCAGTCGGCAGCGACATCCTTCGGCGCGATTCTGCCGGTTACTGCGCTGTACCAAATGCGGGACAACGTAAGCACTACATTTCGCTCATCGCCAGCCCAGTCGGGCGGCGAGTTCCATAGCGTTAAGGTTTCATTTAGCGCCTCAAATAGATCCTGTTCAGGAACCGGATCAAAGAGTTCCTCCGCCGCTGGACCTACCAAGGCAACGCTATGTTCTCTTGCTTTTGTCAGCAAGATAGCCAGATCAATGTCGATCGTGGCTGGCTCGAAGATACCTGCAAGAATGTCATTGCGCTGCCATTCTCCAAATTGCAGTTCGCGCTTAGCTGGATAACGCCACGGAATGATGTCGTCGTGCACAACAATGGTGACTTCTACAGCGCGGAGAATCTCGCTCTCTCCAGGGGAAGCCGAAGTTTCCAAAAGGTCGTTGATCAAAGCTCGCCGCGTTGTTTCATCAAGCCTTACGGTCACCGTAACCAGCAAATCAATATCACTGTGTGGCTTCAGGCCGCCATCCACTGCGGAGCCGTACAAATGTACGGCCAGCAACGTCGGTTCGAGATGGCGCTCGATGACGCCAACTACCTCTGATAGTTGAGTCGATACTTCGGCGATCACCGCTTCCCTCATGATGTTTAACGCCTGGCACAGCGGATCGCAAACCTGGCGCGGCTTTTGGTACAAAAGGCGTGACAGGTTTGCGAATCCGTTGCTGCCACTTGTTAACCCTTTTGCCAGATTTGGTAACTATAATTTATGTTAGAGGCGAAGTCTTGGGTAAAAACTGGCCTAAAATTGCTGGGGATTTCAGGAAAGTAAACATCACCTTCCGGCTCGATGTCTATTGTAGATATATGTAGTGTATCTACTTGATCGATCAGGCTTTTGTATATCTCCCCACCACCTGAAACAATGACATGATCCGTTATTTTCTTTAGGTTGGTTAAAGCATCTTTAATTGATGGAAAGATCACTACGTTCTCATTGTCAGATGTAAAACTTGAACGTGTTACGACCGCATACTTTCGGTTGGGTAATGCTCCCATTGATTCAAAAGTCTTGCGTCCAACCAACAGCCATTGGTTATAGGTAATAGCTTTAAACAGGAGCTGTTCACCTTTGGCACTCCATGGAATATCAGGGCCATTCCCGATAACTCCATTCTTCGATATAGCTACCATTAGTGATAGTTTCACAATTCTTCCTCAGAGGTTAACTTTGTTTTAGGGCGACTGCCCTGCTGCGTAACATCGTTGCTGCTCCATAACATCAAACATCGACCCACGGCGTAACGCGCTTGCTGCTTGGATGCCCGAGGCATAGACTGTACAAAAAAACAGTCATAACAAGCCATGAAAACCGCCACTGCGCCGTTACCACCGCTGCGTTCGGTCAAGGTTCTGGACCAGTTGCGTGAGCGCATACGCTACTTGCATTACAGCTTACGAACCGAACAGGCTTATGTCCACTGGGTTCGTGCCTTCATCCGTTTCCACGGTGTGCGTCACCCGGCAACCTTGGGCAGCAGCGAAGTCGAGGCATTTCTGTCCTGGCTGGCGAACGAGCGCAAGGTTTCGGTCTCCACGCATCGTCAGGCATTGGCGGCCTTGCTGTTCTTCTACGGCAAGGTGCTGTGCACGGATCTGCCCTGGCTTCAGGAGATCGGAAGACCTCGGCCGTCGCGGCGCTTGCCGGTGGTGCTGACCCCGGATGAAGTGGTTCGCATCCTCGGTTTTCTGGAAGGCGAGCATCGTTTGTTCGCCCAGCTTCTGTATGGAACGGGCATGCGGATCAGTGAGGGTTTGCAACTGCGGGTCAAGGATCTGGATTTCGATCACGGCACGATCATCGTGCGGGAGGGCAAGGGCTCCAAGGATCGGGCCTTGATGTTACCCGAGAGCTTGGCACCCAGCCTGCGCGAGCAGCTGTCGCGTGCACGGGCATGGTGGCTGAAGGACCAGGCCGAGGGCCGCAGCGGCGTTGCGCTTCCCGACGCCCTTGAGCGGAAGTATCCGCGCGCCGGGCATTCCTGGCCGTGGTTCTGGGTTTTTGCGCAGCACACGCATTCGACCGATCCACGGAGCGGTGTCGTGCGTCGCCATCACATGTATGACCAGACCTTTCAGCGCGCCTTCAAACGTGCCGTAGAACAAGCAGGCATCACGAAGCCCGCCACACCGCACACCCTCCGCCACTCGTTCGCGACGGCCTTGCTCCGCAGCGGTTACGACATTCGAACCGTGCAGGATCTGCTCGGCCATTCCGACGTCTCTACGACGATGATTTACACGCATGTGCTGAAAGTTGGCGGTGCCGGAGTGCGCTCACCGCTTGATGCGCTGCCGCCCCTCACTAGTGAGAGGTAGGGCAGCGCAAGTCAATCCTGGCGGATTCACTACCCCTGCGCGAAGGCCATCGGTGCCGCATCGAACGGCCGGTTGCGGAAAGTCCTCCCTGCGTCCGCTGATGGCCGGCAGCAGCCCGTCGTTGCCTGATGGATCCAACCCCTCCGCTGCTATAGTGCAGTCGGCTTCTGACGTTCAGTGCAGCCGTCTTCTGAAAACGACAATGGAGGTGGTAGCCGAGGGTGTGGAAACACCCGACTGCCTTGCGTGGTTGCGGCAGGCGGGTTGCGACACGGTGCAGGGTTTCCTGTTCGCCAGGCCGATGCCGGCGGCGGCCTTCGTCGGCTTCGTCAACCAATGGAGGAACACCACCATGAACGCCAATGAACCGAGCACCAGTTGCTGCGTGTGCTGCAAGGAAATCCCGCTCGATGCCGCCTTCACGCCGGAAGGGGCCGAGTACGTGGAGCATTTCTGCGGGCTGGAGTGCTATCAGCGCTTCCAGGCGCGGGCCAGCACTGCGACCGAAACCAGCGTCAAACCGGACGCTTGTGATTCGCCGCCGTCAGGTTGAGGCATACCCTAACCTGATGTCAGATGCCATGTGTAAATTGCGTCAGGATAGGATTGAATTTTGAATTTATTGACATTCGATCATCAACGTTAAATCGGGTGGTCGCGGACGTTTATCATCCTTCGCTGCAGGCGTTTTTTTACTTGTGATGGTGGTGTTTTTAGGAGAGTGGTTAAAGCTTATTCCTATGGCGGCACTGGTTGCCGTGATGATCATGGTGGCTATCGGTACATTCTCTTGGGATTCAATCCGTAATCTTAAGCATCATCCTATGTCAACCAACCTTGTGATGGTGGCGACGGTTGTGGTCGTGGTCGCTACCCATAACTTAGCAATTGGGGTATTTGTAGGTGTATTACTCGCGTCCCTATTTTTTGCTAATAAAGTGGGACGTTTTATGGTGGTTAAGAGTACAACGACTGCTGCTGACACTGGTCGCCATTATCAGGTTATTGGACAAGTCTTTTTTGCTTCATCAGATAAGTTCAGTAATTCATTCGATTTTAGGGAAGTGGTTGATAAAGTGACTATCGACTTATCTCAAGCACATTTTTGGGATATTACCGCGGTATCGGCCCTCGACAAGGTAGTGATTAAATTCCGCCGCGAGGGGACTGAGGTTGAGTTGATTGGCCTTAACGAAGCCAGTGCCACCATAGTCGATAAATTTGGGGTACACGATAAGCCAGAAGAAGTTGAAAAAATGATGTCTGGTCACTAAGCCATTAGCAACACAACAACAAAGGAATAAAACGATGACAAATGTGATTGCTTGTATTGACGGTTCAAATGTGACATCCGCTGTATGTGATGCCAGTGGCTGGGCCGCCTTTCAACTGAATGCCCCTGTAATCCTAGGTGATGCTGCCAACTTACTGATTTAGTGTATGATGGTGTTTTTGAGGTGCTCCAGTGGCTTCTGTTTCTATCAGCTGTCCCTCCTGTTCAGCTACTGACGGGGTGGTGCGTAACGGCAAAAGCACCGCCGGACATCAGCGCTATCTCTGCTCTCACTGCCGTAAAACATGGCAACTGCAGTTCACTTACACCGCTTCTCAACCCGGTACGCACCAGAAAATCATTGATATGGCCATGAATGGCGTTGGATGCCGGGCAACCGCCCGCATTATGGGCGTTGGCCTCAACACGATTTTCCGCCATTTAAAAAACTCAGGCCGCAGTCGGTAACCTCGCGCATACAGCCGGGCAGTGACGTCATCGTCTGCGCGGAAATGGACGAACAGTGGGGATACGTCGGGGCTAAATCGCGCCAGCGCTGGCTGTTTTACGCGTATGACAGGCTCCGGAAGACGGTTGTTGCGCACGTATTCGGTGAACGCACTATGGCGACGCTGGGGCGTCTTATGAGCCTGCTGTCACCCTTTGACGTGGTGATATGGATGACGGATGGCTGGCCGCTGTATGAATCCCGCCTGAAGGGAAAGCTGCACGTAATCAGCAAGCGATATACGCAGCGAATTGAGCGGCATAACCTGAATCTGAGGCAGCACCTGGCACGGCTGGGACGGAAGTCGCTGTCGTTCTCAAAATCGGTGGAGCTGCATGACAAAGTCATCGGGCATTATCTGAACATAAAACACTATCAATAAGTTGGAGTCATTACCGAAATACCGTACATTTTTCGCGGAAATATTTTAACAGGATCACACTTTTGTCGTGCAAATATAATTGTGTGATCTACACTCAATATCAGCCGCATTATTCGCCTGCATTCCAGCAATTCAGGCGATTTTTCATTGCCATTTACAAAAAATATTACCCCGTTCACATTCGCGCTCAGCCCTTATATCACGGGAAGTCCCGCCACTTGGCCTTTGGCAATATTCATGCCACAACCAAATTCAGGGTTGTCTCAGATTCTCAGTATGTTAGGGTAGAAAAAGGTCACTATTTCCATCAGGTAATATATCGATATAAACAAATAACAGGAATCATTCTATTGCATGGCAATTAAATTAGAAGTTAAAAATCTCTATAAGATATTTGGAGAGCATCCCCAGAGAGCCTTCAAATATATTGAAAAAGGACTTTCAAAAGAGCAGATTCTGGATAAAACGGGGCTATCGCTTGGCGTTAAGAACGCCAGTCTGGCCATTGAAGAAGGCGAGATATTTGTCATCATGGGATTATCCGGTTCGGGTAAATCCACAATGGTACGCCTTCTCAATCGCCTGATTGAACCCACCCGCGGACAGGTATTGATTGACGGCGTAGACATCGCCCGGATATCCGATGCTGAGCTTCGCGAGGTGCGCAGAAAAAAGATTGCGATGGTGTTCCAGTCCTTTGCCCTGATGCCGCACATGACGGTTCTCGACAATACGGCATTCGGCATGGAATTAGCCGGTGTTGGTGCGGATGAACGTCGTGAAAAAGCGTTAGATGCACTGCGTCAGGTTGGTCTGGAGAATTATGCTCACGGCTACCCGGATGAACTTTCCGGGGGGATGCGCCAGCGTGTAGGCCTCGCCCGCGCATTAGCCATTAACCCTGACATCTTATTAATGGATGAGGCCTTCTCAGCCCTCGATCCATTAATTCGTACTGAGATGCAGGATGAACTGGTAAAACTACAGGCGAAGCATCAACGCACCGTGGTCTTTATATCGCATGACCTCGACGAAGCCATGCGTATTGGCGACAGAATTGCCATTATGCAAAACGGTGAAGTGGTCCAGGTCGGCACGCCAGATGAAATCCTGAATAATCCGGCCAATGATTATGTACGCACCTTCTTCCGTGGCGTCGATATTAGCCAGGTCTTTAGCGCGAAAGATATTTCACGCCGTAGTCCCGAAGGTTTGATTCGTAAAAACCCCGGGGTGGGTCCACGTTCTGCGCTGCAATTATTGCAGGACAAAGATCGCGAATATGGTTACGTGATCGAACGCGGCAATAAATTCGTTGGCGTTGTCTCTATCGACTCATTAAAAACAGCGTTAAGTCAGGCGCAAGGTATTGAAGCGGCATTGATCGATGAGCCGTTAGCCGTAGATGCACAAACCCCTCTCAGCGAGTTGCTTTCTCATGTCGGTCAGGCCCCGTGCGCGGTGCCGGTTGTAGATGAGGAACAGCAGTATGTGGGCGTCATTTCAAAACGCATGCTGTTACAGGCTTTAGATCGTGAGGGGGTAAACAATGGCTGATCAAACTAATCCGTGGGACACCACACCAGCGGCCGACAGTGCCGCACAAAATGCTGATGCCTGGAGTACGCCATCAGGCGCACCCACTGACGGTGGTGGCGCGGACTGGCTGACCAGCGCACCCGCGCCGGCACCAGAGCATTTCAATATTATGGATCCGTTCCATAAAACGCTGATCCCGCTGGACAGTTGGGTCACAGAGGGGATCGACTGGGTCGTTACCCATTTCCGTCCGGTCTTCCAGGGCATTCGTGTCCCGGTGGATTACATTCTCAACGGCTTTCAACAGCTGCTGTTAGGTATGCCAGCCCCGGTAGCGATTATCCTGTTCGCGCTGGTTGCCTGGCAGATTTCCGGCGTGGGGATGGGCGTTGCTACGCTGATTTCCTTAATTGCCATCGGTGCCATCGGCGCGTGGTCGCAGGCCATGATAACCCTGGCGCTGGTGTTGACCGCGCTGCTGTTCTGCGTGGTGATCGGTCTGCCGATGGGGATCTGGTTGGCGCGCAGTCCACGGGCAGCAAAAATTGTTCGCCCGCTGCTGGACGCCATGCAAACCACACCCGCGTTTGTCTATCTGGTGCCGATTGTCATGCTGTTCGGTATTGGTAACGTCCCGGGCGTAGTGGTGACGATTATCTTCGCCCTGCCGCCAATCGTGCGTCTGACTATTCTGGGGATTAACCAGGTGCCAGCCGATCTGATTGAAGCCTCGCGCTCGTTTGGCGCCAGCCCGCGTCAGATGCTGTTTAAAGTGCAGCTCCCGCTGGCAATGCCCACCATTATGGCTGGGGTTAACCAGACGCTGATGCTGGCGCTCTCAATGGTCGTCATCGCATCGATGATTGCCGTCGGCGGACTGGGCCAGATGGTTCTGCGCGGAATCGGTCGTCTGGATATGGGGCTTGCCACCGTCGGCGGGGTTGGGATTGTGATCCTCGCTATCATTCTCGACCGCCTGACGCAGGCCGTCGGTCGCGACTCGCGTAGTCGTGGCAACCGTCGCTGGTACACCACCGGTCCCATTGGGCTTTTCACTCGCCCTTTCACGAAGTAATTCACCCGTTGCCCGGTGGCGCTGTGCTTACCGGGCCTACAATTCATTAACTTACACAAAATCATTCAAGTTGCATCGCGGCGGCAAACGAATGTATCCCCAGGAGCGTACAAGTAGTACGTGACTGGGGTGCATGAGTGCAGCCAACAAAGAGGCAGCTTGAAGGATGAAGTGTAATAAGGAACAACGATGCGACAGAAAGTAATTATTGCCACAGCGTTTGCCACCCTTGTCTCCACCAGCGCTTTCGCTGCCGACCTGCCGGGCAAAGGCATCACCGTACAGCCAATCCAGAGCACTATCTCTGAAGAATCCTTCCAGACGCAGTTAGTCGCCCGTGCGCTGGAGAAACTGGGTTACACCGTTAACAAAACCAGCGAAGTTGACTACAACGTCGGCTATACCTCCATTGCCTCTGGCGATGCAACTTTTACCGCCGTGAACTGGCAGCCGCTGCATGATGATATGTACGCCGCTGCGGGCGGAGACAAAAAGTTTTATCGCGAGGGGGTATTCGTTACGGGTGCCGCACAGGGTTATCTGATCGACAAGAAAACCGCTGAGCAGTATAAAATCACCAATATCGCCCAGTTAAAAGATCCGAAGATCGCCAAAATCTTTGACACCAACGGTGACGGAAAAGCCGATATGATGGGCTGTTCACCAGGCTGGGGCTGTGAAGCAGTAATCAACCACCAGAACAAAGCTTTCGATCTGGAAAAAACCGTCGAGGTCAGCCACGGTAACTATGCGGCGATGATGGCCGACACCATTACCCGCTTCAAAGAAGGTAAACCCATTCTTTACTACACCTGGACACCGTACTGGGTGAGCGACGTAATGAAACCAGGTAAAGATGTGGTCTGGCTGCAGGTGCCGTTCTCTTCCCTGCCAGGCGAGCAGAAAGATATTGATACCAAACTGCCAAACGGTGCCAACTACGGCTTCCCGGTGAACACTATGCATATTGTCGCCAATAAAGCCTGGGCGGAGAAAAACCCGGCTGCGGCGAAACTGTTTGCCATCATGAAGCTGCCGCTGGCGGATATCAACGCGCAGAACGCAATGATGCACGACGGGAAAGCGTCTGAAGCCGACGTACAGGGTCACGTTGACGGCTGGATTAAAGCCCACCAGCAGCAGTTTGACGGCTGGGTGAACGAAGCGCTGGCCGCGCAGAAATAACCCACTCACAGGCCTGATGAGTGTAGTGCCATCAGGCCAGTAACCGCATAAATGCCGGATGGTAGCGCGATGCACCTAATCCGGCCTATCCTCCCTCCCCCAATCGCACAATCCATCACTCAACAAATCAGCAACAGTTAATCACTTCCGTTATGATTGTTTTCTGCAACCCATTATTCAGTTGAAAACCATGACGAAAACCACTCAGGGACTTAGCCCTTCGCTGATCCTGTTAATGTCTATCGCCACCGGCCTTGCCGTCGCCAGTAACTATTACGCGCAACCGCTGCTCGACACCATCGCGCGCAACTTTTCGCTATCTGCCAGTACCGCAGGGTTTATCGTCACTGCGGCCCAACTCGGCTACGCTGCCGGCCTGCTGTTCTTAGTGCCGCTTGGCGATATGTTTGAACGTCGGATGCTGATTGTCTCCATGACATTGCTCGCGGCTGGCGGCATGCTGATCACCGCCAGCAGCCAGTCGCTGGGTATGCTGATTCTCGGTACTGCCCTGACCGGACTGTTCTCGGTAGTGGCACAGATTTTGGTTCCGCTGGCGGCAACGCTTGCCACACCGGACAAGCGCGGGAAGGTTGTCGGCACGATTATGAGCGGCCTGCTGCTGGGTATTCTGCTGGCGCGCACCGTGGCGGGATTACTGGCGAATCTTGGCGGCTGGCGCACCGTATTTTGGGTCGCATCAGTATTAATGGCGCTGATGTCGGTTGCGCTGTGGCGCGGCCTGCCGAAGATGAAATCCGATACTCATCTTAACTATCCTCAGCTATTAGGCTCGGTATTCAGCCTGTTTATTCACGATAAATTGCTGCGTACCCGCGCGATGCTGGGCTGCCTGACTTTTGCCAATTTCAGTATTCTGTGGACCTCGATGGCGTTTTTGCTCGCCGCGCCGCCGTTTAACTATTCGGAAGGAATGATTGGTCTGTTCGGTCTGGCGGGTGCCGCAGGGGCATTAGGCGCACGTCCGGCGGGCGGTTTTGCCGATAAAGGTAAATCCCACCTGACCACAACCATGGGGCTGCTATTACTGCTGCTCTCCTGGCTTGCTATTTGGTTTGGGCACGCTTCAGTCCCCATGCTGATTATCGGTATTCTGGTGTTGGACCTCACCGTTCAGGGAGTACATATCACCAACCAGACGGTTATCTATCGCATTCATCCGGATGCGCGTAATCGCCTGACCGCCGGATACATGACCAGCTATTTTATTGGCGGAGCGGCAGGTTCGCTAATTTCAGCCTCTGCCTGGCAGCATGCCGGGTGGGCTGGCGTTTGTCTGGCGGGTACGACCGTTGCCGTACTCAACCTGGTGGTCTGGTGGCGAGGTTTTCACCGTCAGGAAGCCGTAAATTAAGCGTATAGCGCATGTTTACCGCTGATTGGGCTCCACAGGGTGTTAAGGAGCCCATCAGTCTGCTAAGGTTATAACTCATTGAACCAAGTTATATTAATTTCGGTAATGAAACCTATAACCCTATGGAAAGCCCTGTACCCCAGTCTGAATCCTGTTCGGCAACGTTAACGGAAGGATTCAAAGACAGCCTGCCAATAGTCATCAGCTATATTCCGGTCGCTTTTGCATTTGGTCTCAATGCCACTCGCCTTGGCTTTACGCCGGTTGAAAGCGTCTTTTTCTCCTGCGTTATCTATGCGGGAGCCAGCCAGTTTGTCATTACCACCATGCTCGCTGCGGGCAGTTCGCTGTGGGTCGCCGCCCTTACCGTCATGGCCATGGATGTCCGCCATGTTTTGTACGGCCCTTCCCTGCGCAGCCGAATAGCCCAGCGACTGAGTAAACCCAAAAGCGCGCTGTGGGCTTTTGGCCTTACCGATGAAGTCTTTGCCGCCGCAACGGCAAAACTGGTCCGGGATAATCGACGCTGGAGTGAAAACTGGATGATCGGCATCGCACTGTGTTCCTGGGCCTCCTGGGTGTTTGGTACGGTGATCGGCGCATTTTCCGGTAGTGGTTTACTCAAGGATTACCCGGCGGTTGAAGCGGCACTGGGCTTCATGCTCCCGGCGCTGTTTATGAGCTTCCTGCTCGCGTCATTCCAACGTAAACAAGCGCTCTGCGTGACTGCCTCCCTGGCCGGGGCGCTGGCTGGCGTCATGCTGTTTTCCATACCTGCCGCTATCCTTGCAGGTATTGTCTGCGGATGCCTGACGGCGCTCATCCAGTCATTTTGGCAGGGAGGTCCTGATGAGCTATGAGGTTCTGCTACTTGGCCTGTTGGTCGGCTGCGTTAATTACTGTTTTCGTTATTTGCCGCTCCGTCTTGGGGTAGGCAATGTTCGCCCGACGAAGCGCGGCGCGACGGGCATACTACTCGACACTATTGGCATTGCATCTATTTGCGCCCTGCTGGTGGTGTCTACCGCACCAGAAGTTATGCACGACGCTCGTCGGTTCGTGCCTACGCTGGTGGGGTTTGTCATACTGGGCGCAAGCTTCTATAAGACCCGCAGCATCATCATTCCAACGTTACTGAGTGCTCTGGGCTATGGATTAGCCTGGAAAATGCTTGTTGGCTTATAGATAAAAACAATCATTTTAAAGAAATAATACATTTACTTTATTTGTCACTGTCGTTACTATATCGGCTGAAATTAATGAGGTTATACCCAAATGGATAGTTCGTTTACGCCCATTGAACAAATGCTAAAATTTCGCGCCAGCCGCTACGAAGAGTTCCCTTATCAGGAAGTGCTTCTGACTCGCCTCTGTATGCACATGCAGGGTAAGTTGCTGGAAAACCGCAATAAGATGCTGAAAGCTCAAGGGATTAACGAGACATTGTTTATGGCGTTGATTACGCTGGAGTCTCAGGAAAACCACAGTATTCAGCCTTCTGAACTGAGTTGCGCGCTTGGCTCGTCACGCACTAACGCTACCCGCATTGCGGATGAGTTAGAAAAACGTGGCTGGATCGAACGTCGTGAAAGCGATAACGATCGCCGCTGTCTGCATCTGCAATTGACCGAGAAAGGCCATGCTTTTTTGCAAGAGGTGTTACCGCCTCAGCATAACTGCCTGCATCAGCTCTGGTCGTCTCTTAGCACCACCGAAAAAGATCAGCTTGAGCAAATTACCCGTAAACTTCTGACCCGTCTTGATCAGATGGAGCAGGATGGCGCGGTGTTAGAAGCGCTGCGCTAACGCGCTGACTCGCTCAGAAATCCAGATTTATAAATGAAAAAACCGACAGGCCAGCACGCATACTGCTGGCCTGTCTGATAAACAGGTCGGCTCAGCCGATGTGAAAAAAATAAGATCGTGGAGAACAACATGAGCGCAAATGCGGAGACTCAAACCCCGCAGCAACCGGTCAAGAAGAATGGCAAACGTAAAAGTATGCTACTCCTTCTGACCTTGCTCTTTATTATCATTGCCGTGGCATATGGGATTTATTGGTTTTTAGTACTTCGTCATGTCGAAGAGACAGACGATGCGTACGTGGCAGGGAACCAGGTTCAAATCATGGCTCAGGTATCAGGCAGCGTGACGAAAGTCTGGGCTGATAACACTGACTTTGTAAAACAAGGCGATGTGCTGGTCACCCTCGACCAGACAGACGCAAAGCAGGCATTTGAAAAAGCCAAAACTGCGCTGGCTTCCAGCGTGCGTCAGACGCACCAGTTGATGATCAACAGCAAGCAGTTACAGGCAAGTATTGAAGTGCAGAAAACCGCACTGGCGCAGGCACAAAGCGACTTTAATCGCCGAGTTCCGCTGGGCAATGCCAACCTGATTGGCCGCGAAGAGCTGCAACACGCTCGTGATGCCGTCGCCAGCGCTCAGGCCCAGCTTGATGTCGCGATCCAACAATATAATGCTAACCAGGCGATGATTCTGGGTAGCAAGCTGGAAGATCAGCCCGCTGTGCAACAGGCTGCCACCGAAGTGCGCAATGCCTGGCTGGCGCTGGAACGTACCAGAATTGTCAGCCCAATGACCGGTTATGTATCCCGTCGCGCCGTACAGCCTGGTGCGCAAATTAGCCCAACCACGCCGCTGATGGCGGTTGTTCCGGCCACTAACCTGTGGGTAGATGCCAACTTCAAAGAAACACAGCTCGCACACATGCGTATCGGCCAACCGGCGACCGTTATCAGCGATATTTACGGCGATGACGTAAAATATACCGGTAAAGTTGTCGGTCTCGATATGGGTACGGGCAGCGCCTTCTCCCTGCTGCCGGCGCAAAACGCAACCGGCAACTGGATCAAAGTCGTCCAGCGTCTGCCGGTACGTATCGAACTGGATGCGCAGCAACTGGCACAGCATCCATTACGTATTGGTTTGTCTACGCTGGTTACGGTAGATACCTCAAATCGTGACGGACAAATTCTGGCAAGCCAGGTTCGCACCACGCCGGTATCAGAAAGTAATGCACGTGAAATCAACCTTGCTCCGGTCAATAAGATGATCGAAGAGATCGTGCGGGCCAACGCGGGTTAATTCAAAGGTGCGTGTGATGCAACAGCAAAAACCGCTGGAAGGCGCGCAGCTCGTCATTATGACGATCGCGCTGTCCCTGGCGACATTCATGCAGGTGCTGGACTCCACCATTGCTAACGTGGCGATCCCCACTATCGCCGGGAACCTCGGCTCTTCACTGAGCCAGGGGACCTGGGTGATCACCTCATTCGGGGTGGCGAACGCTATCTCTATTCCGATCACTGGCTGGCTGGCAAAACGCTTTGGCGAAGTAAGACTCTTTATGTGGTCAACTATCGCCTTCGTCATTGCGTCATGGGCATGCGGGATGTCCACCAGCCTGAACATGCTGATTTTCTTCCGCGTAATCCAGGGTATTGTCGCCGGTCCATTAATTCCGCTGTCACAGAGCCTGTTGCTGAATAACTATCCACCCGCCAAGCGTTCCATCGCCCTCGCGCTATGGTCGATGACGGTGATTGTTGCCCCGATATGTGGTCCTATTCTTGGGGGCTATATCAGCGACAACTATCACTGGGGCTGGATATTTTTTATCAACGTACCAATCGGGGCTGTGGTGGTATTGATGACACTGCAAACCCTGCGCGGTCGGGAAACCAAAACCGAGCAGCGGCGCATTGACGCCATTGGTCTGGCACTGCTGGTCATCGGTATCGGCAGTTTGCAGATTATGCTCGACCGCGGCAAAGAGCTGGACTGGTTCGCCTCGCAGGAGATTATCATCCTGACTGTGGTTGCCGTGGTTGCTATCAGCTTCCTGATCGTCTGGGAGCTTACCGACGAGCACCCCATTGTCGATCTCTCGCTGTTTAAGTCGCGCAACTTTACCATCGGCTGCCTGTGTATCAGCCTGGCCTATATGCTTTACTTCGGCGCAATCGTCCTGCTGCCGCAGCTGTTGCAGGAGGTATACGGCTATACAGCAACCTGGGCTGGTCTGGCGTCAGCGCCGGTTGGGGTGATTCCGGTGATCCTGTCTCCAATTATCGGCCGCTTCGCGCACAAGCTGGATATGCGTCGGCTGGTAACGTTCAGTTTTATTATGTACGCCGTCTGTTTCTACTGGCGTGCGTGGACGTTCGAGCCGGGTATGGACTTTGGCGCATCGGCCTGGCCGCAGTTTATTCAGGGGTTCGCGGTAGCCTGCTTCTTTATGCCGCTAACCACCATTACGCTGTCCGGCTTACCACCAGAGCGTCTGGCGGCGGCATCCAGCTTGTCGAACTTTACGCGAACGCTGGCAGGTTCCATTGGCACATCGATTACGACGACAATGTGGACAAATCGAGAGTCGCTGCACCATGCTCAGCTAACGGAATCTGTTAACCCCTACAACCCAAATGCACAGGCTATGTACGATAAGCTGCAAGATTTAGGGATGACGCACCAGCAGGCTTCAGGTTGGATAGCTCAGCAGATCACCAATCAGGGGCTGATTATTTCCGCTAACGAAATCTTCTGGATATCGGCGGGGATCTTCCTGGTCCTGCTTGGCCTGGTGTGGTTCGCCAAACCGCCCTTCGGTGCGGGCGGCGGCGGCGGTGGCGCACACTAACTATCTGATAAAAGGGATCTGCGGATCCCTTTTTTATTAGACCTACAATCAGAAGTAATATTTGAATCTCAGACGCCCGCCGTAACGCGCATCTTCGCTGTTATCACCATTATTCGGATTGGCCTCTACCCATGAAGCATAGGCACCGAGGTAGATGTTAAAGTTTTTCATATCCATCACATTGGGGAATAAATATGAGGCATGAATAGTGTGAATGTCATAATTGCCGGGATCGGTGATCCAGCAATCGTCCTCACAAACGGCATCGATATTGGTAGCATTGAAAGCTTCGATTTTGTTATGCGCATAGATATAACCCAGTTCAAATCGATGCCACAACGCATTCACCCCAGCGGTAAAATCTGTCTCATCGGTCGCATCCATATAGGCGGTATTCAGGTTAATCACTGCGCCATCTTCCGGGTCCGTTTTTTGACCATTCCAGGTCATGGTAAAACCATAGCCCGTACGATCTGACTGATCGATCCACGTCCCATTTTGGTAATAACCGTAGGCGTTGTTAACGACGTTACTTTCCATCGCTATCGCCGTTGAAAAACGCCCATTTTGCCAGGCGATAACCGGACGGACGTAAGCCACGTTTTTATCGTTGGTTAAATCCATTCCGTGGTACTGCTTCTCGGTATATAACGTACTGCCATTTTCCAGCAATGTGTTAACTTCGAAATACCAGTTGTCGATGGTTTTGCTCAGCAGGAAGTTACCCCCGCTGTCGCTACGTCCCCGTCCTTCTTTCATCATATAGATATAGCCGTAACCGTCACTGTAGAGATCGTTCGCTGTATTCCCCGAATATTCAACAAACGTATCCTGATTCAGCGGGAACATATCGTAGGCTTCAAAACGACCAACCTTAATTTTCCAGTCATTCTCACGACCAAAGAAGAAAACGGCATCATCGAGGTTCATTTTTCCGGTCAGGTCCGCCAGAGGCTGTACCGAGAACCCTGCAAAATTACCGTTGTCCCGCCGCTGGTAGCCATCAAAGCCCAGCAACAGGCGTCCGTTAATATCCCAGCGTTCATTGGTTCCTGGTGCCCAATCTTTATTCGCTGACGTTCTCGTCGATGTCAGGCTACCGGAACGGCTTGCCGCATCCATATTAAATTCGACATCGCCATAGAACTTAATATCGCTGAAGCCGGATAATGTCAGCTTAGGCGGAGTTTCACCTGCTGCAATCGGCTCGGCAGACTGGACATTCACCGTCGGCGTAGCGGCGACCTGCTGCTGCTTCAGTGAGCGAATTTGTGCCTCGGCATCGGATGCCCGTTTTTCGGCATTAACAACACGTTGCTCCAGTTCAGCCAGACGCTGCTCAATAGTGATATTATTTGCTGCCCAAAGGTTATGAGAAAAGCAAGCACCGATCATCAGCGCCAAATATTTAGCCTTCATTTTCATCCCTAAAGTTTAATGTATACCAGATAAGATTTGATAAAAACCCTATCTACCGGCTATTAAAAGAGTCTTGTTATTACCCGGATATCTGGCGTATTCCATTATGTTTTTCTATTAATTATTTATGTTTTTTAGTTTATGTGATCAATACACTCTGGCATCGTTAATTATCCACCTCTTTCTGCTTGCCAGATCACATTTTATTATTTAACAGGTCAGGCATCATTTAAATTAAAATATATTCTCGCCGCAAATATAATAAACGCACATTATATTAAGCAATAAAAAACCCCGGACATAAACCGGGGTTAATTTAAATACTGGAACAGCTAATCAATAAGACTAAATATGCAGTTCCTGCAGTTTCTCTTTCGGTAGCGCCAGCTCTTCATTGCTGTTCACGCGTACATCACGCTCCAGAATATGACGCGCGATATCCTGTGCTTCGCTAAGAGAGTGCATCTGATACGTACCGCACTGGTAAACGTTCAGCTCCGGGATCTGGTTCTGATCCTGTACTTTCAGCACGTCCGCCATTGCCGCTTTCCACGCGTCGGCTACACGCTGTTCGTCCGGCGTACCAATCAGGCTCATGTAGAAGCCGGTACGGCATCCCATCGGAGAGATATCAATAATCTCAACGCCGTTACCGTTAAGGTGGTTACGCATAAAACCTGCAAACAGGTGTTCCAGCGTATGAATACCTTTCTCAGGCATCACTTCTTTGTTCGGAATGCAGAAACGCAGATCAAACACGGTGATTGCGTCGCCATGCGGGGTGTTCATCGTTTTTGCAACCCGGACCGCGGGAGCTTCCATCCGGGTGTGATCGACAGTAAAACTATCTAACAACGGCATTTAGCCACCTCCGATAAATTTTTTAAAAATAATCTGAACTCTTTGTTCCGGGGCGAGTCTGAGTATATGAAAGACGCGCATTTGTTATCATCATCCCTGTTTTCAGAGATGAAATTTTGGCCACTCCCGAGTGGCCTTTTTCTTTTGTATCAAGCGTGCTTTTCCAGCCACACGCTAAACGGCTCAGTATCAGCCGCTTCGATCTCCTGCTGACGACGCTTTGAAGCCTCGGTTTCAGCAATAAATTCAGCTTCCTGCACTATTTCTAACGGCTCTTCACGCAGCAGATTTCGGTAAGCCTCACCCAACGCTTTGCCCGTGCCGCCAATGCCTTCATCAATCATAGACCGTAGGATCCGGGCAGAGAAAGTCAGTTCAGGATTGTCAAAACAGGCAACCAGTTCATCACAGACCTTCTGATACTCCTCTCCCCCATCGATGCTGTCCAGCGTTTGTGCCACGCGTTTCAGATCGCGGAACAAATCTTTCCCAACCTTCGGCAGCGGGAACTGGG
This sequence comes from Citrobacter sp. B72, assembly GCF_016894305.1. Lineage (NCBI taxonomy): Bacteria > Pseudomonadati > Pseudomonadota > Gammaproteobacteria > Enterobacterales > Enterobacteriaceae > Citrobacter > Citrobacter sp. B72. Next base: position 1,113,239 of record NZ_CP069801.1, on the reverse strand, counting down.
CTGTTTCACAGCCAATACCTAACGTCAGCCCAGGCTTACGCCCTTCGAGAATCACGCGATTCCAGTTTTTACGCGTACACAGCAATTCATCGCTGCTCATTTCCGGGGCATCAGCCAGCGCACACCAGACCATAAACAGATCGAGGAAACGCACCTGCTGCTCGTCCACGCCGATAGGCGAGAACGGGTTGATATCCAGCGAGCGTACTTCGATGTACTCGATACCACCACGCAGAAGCGCATCTGATGGCGTTTCACCACGACGAGTGACGCGTTTCGGGCGAATAGGCGCATACAGCTCATTTTCAATCTGCAGAACGTTGCTGTTGATTTGCAGACGCTTACCGTCTTTCTCCAGACCGATCGCCGCGTACTCCTCGGAAGGCGTCTTAATCGCGCGCTTTAATCCTGCCACATACTCATGCAAATCGTTAAACGTAATTCCGAGATTGCTTTGCGACTTATTGGTATAGCCCAAATCACTCAGACGCAGCGACGTTGCGTACGGCAGGTAATACATCCCACAGTCGGTTTTTTCAAACGGCAGAGTTGTCGGTTTTCCTTGCAGGAATGAGGAACAAATGGCCGGAGAGGCACCAAACAAATACGGGATCACCCAACCAAAACGGTAGTAGTTGCGGATCAGACGGAAGTAGCCCGCGGAGATCTTCTCTTTTGCATCCTCACCTTCGGTTACACCGCATTTCGCCTGCCAGAAAGCCATAGGCAGCGAGAAATTGTAGTGTACGCCCGAGATTGTCTGCATCAACGCGCCGTAACGGTTTTTGAGGCCTTCACGGTACAGCGTCTTCAGGCGACCGGTATTCGACGTACCATACTGTGCCAGTTCGATATCCTGACCTTCGGCAATATAGCAAGGCATGCTCAACGGCCACATACGCTCGTCGCCAAGGTTTCTGGCGGTATAACGATGTAAGTCGCGCATGAACGTGAGCATTTTCTCAATGTCGTCACCGGGAGGAGTAATGAACTCCAGCAATGCTTCGGCAAAGTCAGTGGTTATCCACTTATGCGTTAGCGCTGAGCCTAACACCTCAGGATGGCCTGTCGTTGCTAATGACCCATCTGCATTAACACGCAGCGTTTCGCGCTCCAGACCACGTTGAATCCCCTTTAACGCCTGAGGATGGTTTTCCAGCCAGGCCAGCGCCTGTGATACGTCCGGGATCAAATTGACCTCCCGCCTGTCAAAATCGTTTTAATTAGCATAATGGTATTGGTTACCCTGAAGGCTATCCCACAACACAATTAGTGCCACCACATAATGCCTTGTGTCGTAACCGCTGCGACAACAACATAGCGCAGCGCCTTGCCAAGGCATAAGAAAAAGAGAACTGGGCCCCACGAGATGCGCATCCACCCGGCTAACAGGCACAGCAAATCCCCCACAACCGGCATCCAGCTTAATAATAGTGTGACAGCGCCATAGCGCCGCAACCAGCCTGTGGCTTTTTCTTGCCAGCGCGATGTTTTACGCAATGGAAAGAAACGCCCAAGGATAACGTTAGTTAACCCTCCAAGGCTATTACCCATTGTTGCTGTTAAGACTAAGACCCAGGGATGACTGACCCCGGAAACCAACAAAGCAACCAGAACAACTTCAGAATTGCCGGGTAATAGCGTGGCACTGAGAAAACTGCTGGCAAACAGTGACAGGAGCGACAGTCCATCACTCACAATAACCGGACATCCACGGCATCCATTCCCGCGGCATGCGCCGCCTGTATTCCAAAATCGGCATCTTCAAACACGACGCAACGAGCCGGAACAACCCCCATACGTTCGGCACAAAGCAAAAACGTATCAGGAGCCGGTTTATGGTGTTGTACGTGATCGGCTGCGACTACAGCATCAAAATAGCGACGCAGACCAAGGTGAGCGAGCAGCGCTTCTGCAATTGCGCTTTCACTACCCGTACCTACCGACATAGGACGACGACCATGCCAGGCTTTCACAACATCAACCAACGGCAAAGGCTGGACGCTATCCAGCAGCATGCTTCTCACCTTGTCAGTTTTTTCACGTGCCAGTGCATGAGGATCAAGATCGGCATGGTTCAATTCAATTACCGACTGCGCAATACGCCACGTTGGGGAACCATTGAGAGCGACCATGGCATGTTCATCAAACCGTAGTCCATAATGCCCCAATACCTCATGCCACGCCTTACGATGCGTAGGCTCGGTATCCAGGATGGTACCATCCATATCAAAAATCAAACCCGCATAACGTTCGTACATCGTCTTCTCACAAGCCGAGTGACCAGACGTTATTTTATCGTAATTGATTGATTTTGTCGCTGACAGCGAATTGAGGGGTGTTCAGAGAGTATGTGGAAATGATTTGAGGGGGAGATGGTGCTGCCGATTATCTCGCAGACCGTGAAACAACAGTTTCGCTATTATTCAGGAGAAGATGGTGCATCCGGGAGGATTCGAACCTCCGACCGCTCGGTTCGTAGCCGAGTACTCTATCCAGCTGAGCTACGGATGCATTGGGAATTGCTGATTACTACTGATACTGCGAAGAAGATGGTGCATCCGGGAAGATTACTCGGCTGCGCCTCGCCCTGCGGGCCGTTGCTGAAGCAACGTTATCCTCCCTGGTGCTTGCGATTATCTCGCAGACCATAAAACAACAGTTTTGCTGTTGTCTCGGAGAATATGGTGCATCCGGGAGGATTCGAACCTCCGACCGCTCGGTTCGTAGCCGAGTACTCTATCCAGCTGAGCTACGGATGCATCGGAAAACTTGCTTTACTGCCGATATTGATATCGTGATAAGCGATATCAAGTAAGAGATGGTGCATCCGGGAGGATTACTCGGCTGCGCCTCGCCCTGCGGGCCGTTACTAAAGCAACGTTATCCTCCCTGGTGCTCGCGATTATCTCGCAGACCATGAAACAACAGTTTGCTGTTGCCTCGGAGAAGATGGTGCATCCGGGAGGATTCGAACCTCCGACCGCTCGGTTCGTAGCCGAGTACTCTATCCAGCTGAGCTACGGATGCATCAGGGAAACTTACTTTACTGCAGATTTGATGTCGCTGCTAAAGCGCTATCAAGTAATATGGTGCATCCGGGAGGATTCGAACCTCCGACCGCTCGGTTCGTAGCCGAGTACTCTATCCAGCTGAGCTACGGATGCAAATGGCGGTGAGGCGGGGATTCGAACCCCGGATGCAGCTTTTGACCGCATACTCCCTTAGCAGGGGAGCGCCTTCAGCCTCTCGGCCACCTCACCAACACGCCTCTTGCGAGTGCTTCGAAGAACTTGTTTCTGCTCATCGTCGCTGCGTGGCGCACATATTACTTTCTGGGACTTATAAGTCAAACAATTTTTCCAGAGCTTTTATCGTTTGCACATTTCACGCGCAATTAGTCTGCAAAAACGGCAAAAAGAGTGTTTTATCAACAGATAAATTGGCAATTTCCTGAAGGAGTGAACAAACGGAAACTTCGCAGGAAAAGGCATTACGCGCAGTGGAATCGAAAAAATGGGGAAGACGAAGAAGAAAAGAGAAGAAAAAGAGTAACTCAATCAGGTTGCGCCTCACCAGAAAGGTGAGACGCGAAAACCTTAGTAACTGGACTGCTGGGATTTTTCAGCCTGGATACGCTGGTAGATCTCTTCACGATGGACAGAAACTTCTTTCGGGGCGTTTACGCCAATGCGTACCTGGTTGCCCTTCACCCCTAAAACTGTCACGGTGACCTCATCGCCTATCATGAGGGTCTCACCAACTCGACGAGTCAGAATCAGCATTCTTTGCTCCTTGAAAGATTAAAAGAGTCGGGTCTCTCTGTATCCCGGCATTATCCATCATATAACGCCAAAAAGTAAGCGATGACAAACACCTAAGTGTAAGCAGTCACGGCATCACATTCTGTTAAACCTAAGTTTAGCCGATATACACAACTTCAACCTGACTTTATCGTTGTCGATAGCGTTGATACAAACGCTGCGGATTGAAGTCCGCAGCGTCGACTTACGCTTATAATTATTACAGTTTTGCGCTGACCCAGCCTTTCACACTGGCTAACGCTGCAGGCAGAGCCGCTGCATCCGTACCACCGGCTTGCGCCATGTCCGGACGACCGCCACCCTTACCGCCGACCTGCTGAGCGACCATTCCAACCAGTTCCCCTGCTTTCACGCGATCTGTCACGTCCTTAGACACACCCGCAATCAGAGAAACCTTACCTTCCACTACCGTTGCCAGAACGATAACGGTAGACCCCAGTTGATTTTTCAGATCATCAACCATGGTACGCAACATTTTCGGCTCAACGTCCGCGAGTTCGCTGACCAGCAGCTTCACGCCGTTGATATCAACCGCTTTGCTGGAAAGATTTGCACTCTCCTGCGCCGCAGCCTGTTCCTTCAATTGCTGCAATTCTTTTTCCAGTTGACGTGTACGCTCCAGCACGGAACGAACTTTGTCACCGATATTCTGGCTATCGCCTTTCAGCAGCTGCGCAATATCGCTTAAGCGATCGCTCTCAGCATGCACGGTTTGGATAGCACCTTCACCGGTTACGGCTTCAATACGACGAACGCCTGCCGCAGTACCTGACTCGGACACAATGCGGAACAGACCGATATCACCCGTACGGCTGGCGTGAGTACCGCCACACAACTCGGTAGAGAAATCCCCCATGCTCAGAACGCGCACATGGTCGTCATATTTCTCGCCAAACAGTGCCATTGCGCCTTTGGCTTTTGCCGCTTCGAGATCCATGATGTTCGTTTCAATCGGCAAGTTGCGACGGATTTGCGCGTTCACCAGATCTTCAACGGCACGGATTTCAGCAGGCTTCATTGCTTCGGTATGAGAGAAGTCGAAGCGCAGCAGTTTATCGTTAACCAACGAACCTTTCTGTGCCACATGCGTGCCCAGAACCTGGCGCAGCGCCGCGTGCATCAGATGCGTTGCGGAGTGGTTCAAACGAATACGCGCACGACGGGCTTCATCCACATCAGCCTGTACCGCATCACCAATTTTCAGAGAACCCGCAGACAGCTTGCCGATGTGACCAATGGCCTGGCCATATTTCTGCGTGTCGCTAACGGCAAACGCGAAGCCTGCGCCTTTCAGTTCACCCTTGTCGCCAACCTGACCACCAGATTCCGCATAGAACGGCGTCTGATCCAGTACGACAACGGCTTCCTGACCTGCGTTAATTGCGTCTACCGCTTTACCATCAACAAACAGCGCGGTCACTTTGCCGTTCAGTTCCAGGTGCTCGTAGCCTTTAAATTCAGAGGCGCCATCAACGCGAATCATCGCATTGTAGTCTGCGCCGAAGCCGCTGGCTTCACGCGCACGACGGCGCTGTTCTTCCATTGCAGCTTCAAAGCCTGCTTCGTCAACCTTAATGTTACGCTCGCGGCAAACGTCTGCCGTCAGATCAACCGGGAAACCGTAGGTGTCATACAGACGGAATGCGGTTTCGCCATCCAGCGTATCGCCAGACAGTTTTGCCAGTTCTTCGTCCAGCAGCGCCAGACCACGCTCCAGAGTACGCGCAAACTGCTCTTCTTCGGTTTTCAGAACCTGTTCAACCATAGCCTGCTGACGCTTCAGTTCTTCACCTGCAGAGCCCATCACGTCTACCAACGGACCAACCAGCTTGTAGAAGAAGGTATCCTTCGCGCCCAGCATGTTGCCATGACGTACCGCGCGACGAATGATACGGCGCAGCACATAGCCACGGTTTTCATTCGACGGCACAACGCCATCGGCAATCAGGAATGCACAGGAACGGATATGGTCGGCGATAACGCGCAGAGACTTGTTGCTCAGATCGGTTGCGCCAGTGACTTTCGCCACGGATTCGATCAATGAGCGGAACAGGTCGATTTCATAGTTGGAGTTAACGTGTTGCAGCACGGCCGCAATACGCTCCAGACCCATACCGGTATCCACGGACGGTTTCGGCAGCGGTTCCATGGTGCCGTCAGCCTGACGGTTGAACTGCATGAAGACGATGTTCCAGATCTCAATGTAGCGATCGCCATCTTCTTCTGCGCTTCCCGGAGGTCCACCCCAGATATGGTCGCCGTGGTCGTAGAAAATTTCGGTGCATGGACCGCAAGGACCGGTATCACCCATCTGCCAGAAGTTGTCTGAAGCATAAGCCGCGCCTTTGTTATCACCGATACGGATGATACGTTCGCGCGGAATACCGACTTCTTTTTCCCAGATTTCATAGGCTTCATCGTCAGTTTCATAGACGGTTACCCACAGACGCTCTTTTGGCAGAGCAAACCAGTTTTCACCGGTCAGCAGTTCCCATGCGTATTGAATAGCGTCGTGTTTGAAGTAATCGCCGAAGCTGAAGTTGCCCAGCATTTCGAAGAAAGTGTGGTGACGTGCAGTGTAACCGACGTTTTCCAGGTCATTGTGCTTACCGCCCGCACGTACACAACGCTGCGAGGTGGTTGCGCGGGAATAATTACGCTTGTCGAGGCCAAGGAAAACATCCTTGAACTGGTTCATCCCGGCGTTGGTAAACAACAAAGTAGGGTCATTGTTCGGTACCAGGGAGCTGCTGGCAACTACCTGGTGTCCTTTACTATGGAAAAAATCGAGAAACGCCTGACGGATCTCAGCGGTGCTCTTGCTCATAATTATCCTGAAGAAATCAAGCTAACGAAATGTCATTACCAGCATCGGCACGCAAACTGCGCCTCTGGCAATCGAAAAGTGGGAATAAGATAAGTTTTCTTTACTGGGAAGTAAAATCCCGTATGCGGTCAATCGTCAAAATTTCGCCATATTGCCTGAATATCTTCCATCAGATAGCCGCGATAGAGCAAAAAACGCTGGACCTTTACTTTATCTGAAAAATCGACAGGTAAAGGTTCACCGTACTTCCGAATGGCCTGCTCGCGTGCAAGCACTGCCCAGTCAATTTCGCACTCACGCATGGCCCGCTCGATAGCTTCACGCGCGATCCCTTTTTGGTTTAATTCCTGGCGCACTCGGGCTGGTCCATAACCTTTGCGGCTACGGCTGGCGATAAACTGCTGCACGAAACGATCATCATCCAGATAACGACTTTCAATACACCAGGCGATGACCTTGTCGTAATCCTCCGGCGTGGCATCAATTTCTTCTGGTCCATTTTTCCCCATCACCGGAGCGGCCAGCTTACGCCGCAGTTCCTGCTCGCTGTGGTCGCGCATCGCCAGAATGCGTACGGCGCGGTCAAGCAGTCGGGAATAAGCAGAACGGCGGGAAGTTGCTTCTGTCATAGTAAGCCTTCAGAAATGAAAAAGGGCTGCATGATATGCAGCCCTTTACTATATGTGATTCACAACATGCGATTCAAAACAGATTATCAGAAATCTTCGTTCGTTTCTTTTACGTCTTCGCCGCTGTCATCAACGGAGAAATCAGGCGTTGAATCCTGGTTATTGAGCAGTAACTCACGCAATTTCTTCTCAATTTCTTTCGCAGTTGCCGGGTTTTCTTTCAGCCAGTTGGTCGCATTCGCTTTACCCTGACCGATTTTCTCACCGTTGTAGCTGTACCATGCACCGGCTTTTTCAATCAGCTTCTCTTTCACGCCCAGGTCAACCAGTTCGCCGTAGAAGTTGATGCCTTCACCGTAAAGGATCTGGAATTCAGCCTGTTTGAACGGCGCTGCAATTTTGTTTTTCACAACCTTAACGCGGGTTTCGCTGCCAACCACGTTGTCGCCTTCTTTCACCGCGCCAATACGACGGATGTCCAGACGAACAGACGCATAGAATTTCAGGGCGTTACCACCGGTGGTGGTTTCCGGGTTACCAAACATAACGCCAATCTTCATACGGATCTGGTTGATGAAAATCAGCAGCGTGTTGGACTGCTTCAGGTTACCGGCCAGCTTACGCATTGCCTGGCTCATCATACGCGCCGCAAGGCCCATGTGAGAGTCGCCAATCTCGCCTTCGATTTCTGCCTTCGGCGTCAATGCGGCAACGGAGTCGACAACGATAACGTCAACCGCACCGGAGCGCGCCAGCGCATCACAGATTTCCAGCGCTTGTTCACCGGTATCCGGCTGAGAACACAGCAGGTTGTCGATATCAACACCAAGCTTACGGGCATAGACCGGATCCAGCGCGTGTTCCGCATCGATAAATGCACAGGTTTTACCTTCACGCTGCGCAGCGGCAATAACCTGCAGGGTCAGCGTTGTTTTACCGGAGGATTCAGGCCCGTAGATTTCGACGATACGGCCCATTGGCAAACCGCCCGCGCCCAATGCGATATCCAGAGAAAGCGAACCGGTGGAGATAGTTTCCACATCCATGGAACGGTCTTCACCCAGGCGCATGATGGAGCCTTTACCGAATTGCTTTTCGATCTGACCCAGCGCTGCAGCCAACGCTTTCTGTTTGTTTTCGTCGATAGCCATTAATTACTCCTGTCATGCCGCTTTCGGGTTAAACCGCGAAACGTGATAGATAATGTTCTGTTGAGGCAATTATACTGTATGCTCATACAGTATCAAGTATTTTGTAGAAATTGTTGCCACAGGGTTTGTAACGCGTAGACGGTCGCCTGTCGACGTACCGCGTCGCGATCGCCGCTGAAGCATTCCCGACGCGTAATCCCCTCGCCGCTCGCGCTGGCAAAGGCGAACCATACGGTACCCACGGGCTTTTCTTCACTGCCGCCATCCGGCCCGGCAATACCGCTGATCGAGACTGCGAAATGCGCGCGGGCAGCTTTTAGCGCGCCAATCGCCATCTCCACCACCACAGGCTCGCTCACCGCCCCATGCTGGGCCAGCGTCTCTTCGCGCACGCCAATCATTTGTGCTTTGGCTTCGTTGCTGTAGGTCACAAACCCGCGTTCAAACCAGGCGGAGCTTCCGGCAATATCCGTAATCGCTTTGGCCACCCAGCCGCCGGTGCAGGACTCCGCCGTCGTAACGGTCGCCCCACGCGCTTTCAGCGCCAGGCCAACCTGCTCACTTAACTGCATCAGTTCACTGTCGGTCATTTCAGCCTCTGTCAGTTAAAAAATATGCCGGACAAGATAGCACTTTCATAACCAATGTGGGGATGGAGAGAACGTTTTACGAGGGGGATTCCAAAAATTGCTCCGTTGCATAAATAAGACCTGCCGGATGACGATGTCAGGGCATCTTATCCGGCCTACAAGAGATTTCTTCCTGTAGGCCGGTGGAGCGATTACTGTACGCGGGCCAGCGCGACCGCCTGACCCAACTGCCACACGGCCATCGCGTAGTGGGTACTGTGGTTGTAGCGGGTGATGGTGTAGAAGTTCGGCAGTCCATACCAGTACTGATAGCCGGTACCAATATCCAGGCGCAGCAGGCTGGCCTGCTGATGATTACCCAACGACTGCTGTGGCGTCAGACCCGCGGCAGCAAGCTGAGAAATGCTGTACTGGGTTTTAAAGCCGTTCGCCAGCCCTGGTGCCTGACCATTTGCCGGCACCGCGACCGTATCGCCTTTCACCCAGCCGTGGCCCTTGAAGTAATTCGCCACGCTACCGATGGCATCAACCGGATCCCACAGGTTAATGTGGCCATCACCATTAAAATCAACGGCATATTGCTTATAGGAAGACGGCATAAACTGGCCGTAGCCCATCGCGCCGGCAAAAGAACCTTTCAAATCGAGCGGATCGTCGCTTTCATCTCGCGCCATCAGCAGGAAGGTTTCCAGTTCACCAGAGAAGTATTCCGCACGACGAGGATAGTTAAACGACAGCGTCGCCAGCGCATCCAGAATCCGCGTTTTACCCATCACGCGACCCCAACGCGTTTCAACGCCGATAATGCCAACGATAATTTCCGGCGGAACACCATAGACCTGCCACGCGCGGTTCAGCGCATCTTCATATTGATTCCAGAAGGCCACACCATTTTGCACGTTGTCAGGCGTGATGAACTGTTTGCGGTAGCGCAGCCATGCGCCGTTAGGACCGGCTGGCGGTTGAGTCGTCGGTGCCTGGCGGTCCATCAAACGCAATACCGAGTCCAGACGCTTGGCCTGCGATAGGATCTCCTGCAACTGCTGGCGGTCAAAGCCGTGCTTGTTGACCATTTTTTCGATGAACTGCTGCGCGTTCGGATTATTGGCAAAATCACCGCCCGTTTGCATGACGTTGTGCTGTGGCTCAAGCAGGAAGCCGCCGGATGGCGCACCCGTAGTCGTTTGAGTCTCTGAAGGTTTAGGTTTGCTGCTACAGGCAGCGAGCAGTACGAAAAGGGGGAGTAACGCTACATAACGACGCTTGAACATGAGACATCCATTAAACAAATTCAGCCTGGGAGAAGTATGGTAAAGCATCCTCCGCCATACAAGGAAGCGGTAGTCGCTCTCCTTCACAGAATTTACATCCCCTTTCATCTCTGACCTTCACATTTGCGAGCTTTCACGCAATAACTTTCAAATTAAAATATTTATCTTTCATTTTGAGATCAAAATAACACTTTTATATCTTTCGATCTGATTAAAATTAACCACCGTTTGGCAAGATAACTAAAATCCCTACAGGAGAGAATAATGATCGACACCATCACACTCGGTGCTGAGTGGTTTATCGGGCTGTTCCAGAAAGGCGGAGAAGTGTTTACCGGTATGGTGACCGGTATTCTTCCCCTGCTGATTAGCCTGCTGGTCATCATGAATGCGCTGATTAACTTTATCGGCCAGCAACGTATTGAACGTTTTGCTCAGCGCTGCGCCGGAAATCCACTGTCCCGCTATTTGCTACTGCCGTGCATCGGCACATTTGTATTTTGTAACCCGATGACGCTGAGTCTGGGTCGCTTTATGCCAGAAAAATACAAGCCCAGCTACTACGCCGCCGCCTCTTACAGTTGCCATTCCATGAACGGCTTATTCCCGCACATCAACCCCGGCGAACTGTTTGTCTATCTGGGGATCGCCAGCGGCCTGACCACGCTGGGGCTTCCGCTTGGCCCACTGGCGGTGAGCTACCTGTTGGTCGGTTTGGTGACTAACTTCTTCCGCGGCTGGGTGACCGATTTCACCACCACTATCTTCGAGAAAAAAATGGGCATTCAACTTGAGCAGAAGGTGCATCTGGCGGGAGCAACATCATGACACGTATTCGTATTGAAAAAGGCACCGGTGGCTGGGGTGGCCCCCTTGAACTGGATGCCATTCCGGGCAAGAAAATTGTCTATATCACCGCCGGAACTCGCCCCGCAATAGTCGACAGGATAGCAAGCCTGACCGGTTGGCAGGCAGTTGATGGCTTCAAAGAAGGCGAGCCGCCGGAGAACGAAATTGGTGTGGCGATCATCGACTGCGGCGGCACGCTGCGCTGTGGGATCTATCCCAAACGCCGTATACCGACGGTGAATATTCACGCTACGGGTAAATCCGGCCCGCTGGCTCAGTACATTGTCGAAGATATCTATGTCTCTGGCGTGAAAGAAGAAAACATCACGATTGTCGGCGAGGCATCCGCTGCGCCGCAACCTGCAAGCAGCACTATCGGTCGCGATTACGACACCAGTAAAAAGATTACCGAACAAAGCGACGGCCTGTTGGCAAAAGTGGGAATGGGCATGGGTTCAGCCGTTGCGGTTCTGTTCCAGTCCGGACGTGACACCATCGATACCGTCCTGAAAACTATTCTGCCATTTATGGCGTTCGTCTCGGCACTTATCGGCATCATTATGGCTTCGGGTCTGGGAGACTGGATTGCCCATGGACTCGCGCCGCTGGCCAGCCATCCGTTGGGACTGGTTACTCTGGCGCTGATCTGCTCTTTCCCGCTGCTGTCGCCTTTCCTCGGCCCCGGTGCGGTTATCGCCCAGGTTATCGGCGTGCTGATCGGTGTACAGATTGGTCTGGGGAACATTCCTCCGCATCTGGCGCTACCTGCCCTGTTCGCCATTAACGCCCAGGCTGCATGTGACTTTATTCCAGTCGGATTGTCGCTGGCCGAAGCACGTCAGGACACGGTCCGCGTCGGCGTGCCATCCGTACTGGTGAGCCGTTTTCTGACCGGCGCACCTACCGTTCTCATCGCCTGGTTTGTTTCTGGCTTTATTTACCAATAAGGGGCACTCAAAAATGACCGTAATTTATCAAACCACCATTACCCGTATCGGCCAGAGCGCCCCGGATGCACTGTGCGACCAGATGCTGATTACCTTTCGTGAAGGCGCGCCAGCGGATATCGAAGAGTTTTGTTTCATCCATTGCCACGGGGACCTGAACGGCTCTTTACAAGCCGGGATCCAGTTTGAACTGGGCCAGCACCACTACCCGGTCACCGCCGTTGGCAGCGTGGCGGAACAAAACTTACGTGAACTCGGGCATATCACCCTGCGCTTTGACGGGCAGAGCGAAGCGGAATTCCCCGGCACTGTACACGTTGCGGGCCCCGTCCCGGACGGTATCACCCCGGGCTGTATTTTGAAGTTTGTTGCTTAAGATTGAAGGAGATAAAAATGAATCAGGTTGCCGTTGTCATTGGTGGAGGCCAGACCCTGGGGGCATTCCTTTGCCGTGGGCTTGCGACAGAAGGATACCGCGTCGCGGTGGTGGATATTCAAAGCGATAAAGCTGCCAACGTCGCGCAAGAAATTAACGCCGAGTTTGGCGAAGGTACCGCGTACGGTTTTGGCGCAGATGCCACCAGCGAACAGAGCGTGCTGGCGCTGTCGCGCGGAGTGGATGAAATATTCGGTCGTGCCGATCTGCTGGTTTACAGCGCGGGTATCGCTAAAGCCGCGTTTATCAGCGACTTTCAGCTTGGGGATTTCGACCGCTCGCTGCAGGTCAATCTGGTCGGCTACTTCCTCTGTGCTCGTGAATTTTCACGCCTGATGATCCGCGATGGCGTGCAGGGACGCATTATCCAGATCAACTCAAAATCAGGGAAAGTGGGCAGCAAACACAATTCAGGCTACAGCGCGGCAAAATTTGGCGGCGTGGGCTTAACCCAGTCGCTGGCGCTGGATCTGGCGGAGTACGGGATCACCGTACATTCGCTGATGCTCGGCAACCTGCTGAAATCACCAATGTTTCAGTCGTTATTACCGCAATATGCGACCAAGCTGGGCCTTAAGCCAGATGAGGTGGAGCAGTACTACATTGATAAGGTTCCGCTTAAACGCGGCTGCGATTATCAGGACGTACTGAACATGCTGCTGTTTTACGCCAGTCCAAAAGCCTCTTACTGCACCGGGCAGTCCATCAACGTGACCGGCGGTCAGGTGATGTTTTAATGTTGAATTGCCGGATGGCGGCTGCGCTTATCCGGCAAAATCAAAGGAGTACATAATGGTTTCCGCACTGATTACCGTCGCCGCTATCGCCTGGTGCCTGCAACTGGCGCTTGGTGGCTGGCAAATATCCCGCTTTAACCGGGCGTTTGATCAACTCTGCCAGCAAGGTCGGGTTGGTGTTGGTCGCTCCGGTGGGCGTTTTAAACCGCGCGTGGTGGTAGCCATCGCGCTGGATGAGCAGCAACGGGTGACGGACACGTTATTTATGAAAGGTCTTACGGTATTCGCCCGACCAGGCAAAATTGCCACGATAATGGGCAAACATCTTGATGATTTACAGCCTGATGTGATCTTTCCCCATGATCCGTTATCACAGAATGCACTATCATTGGCGCTTAAACTGAAACATGGGTAATTTCGTTGTGAATGCTAATAGCTTGCGAAATTATCATTTTGCAACTTATTAAGTCAGGGTAATCACGCCTATGAAACCTCGTCAGCGTCAGGCTGCCATACTGGAGCATCTGCAAAAGCAGGGCAAATGCTCGGTTGAAGAACTGGCCCACTACTTTGACACGACCGGCACGACCATTCGCAAAGACCTGGTCATTCTGGAAAATGCCGGAACCGTCATTCGTACCTATGGCGGTGTGGTATTAAATAAAGACGAATCCGACCCGCCAATCGATCACAAAACGCTAATCAATACGCATAAAAAAGAGCAGATTGCCGAGGCCGCCGTCCGTTTTATACACGATGGCGACTCTATTATTCTGGATGCAGGTAGCACCGTACTGCAGATGGTGCCGATGCTCACGCGCTTTAGCAACATCACCGTCATGACCAACAGTCTGCACATTGTTAACGCCCTTTCGGAGCTGGACAACGAGCAAACTATCCTGATGCCCGGCGGGACCTTTCGCAAAAAATCTGCGTCATTTCACGGTCAGCTGGCAGAAAACGCCTTTGAGCAGTTCAGCTTTGATAAACTCTTCATGGGCACCGACGGCATTGACCTCAATGCCGGCGTGACCACCTTTAATGAGGTGTTTAGCGTCAGTAAAGCGATGTGCAATGCCGCTCGCGAAGTGATTCTGATGGCTGACTCGTCAAAATTTGGGCGCAAAAGCCCTAATGTTGTATGCAGTCTGGAAAGCGTCGACAAGCTGATTACCGATGCGGGCATCGACCCTGCGTTTCGTCAGGCGCTGGAAGCAAAAGGGATTGAAGTGATCATAACCGGAGAAACCAATGAGTGATGCACTACTGAACGCGGGCCGTCAGACGTTAATGCTGGAACTACAGGAAGCCAGCCGACTGCCAGAACGCCTGGGCGATGATTTTGTCCGCGCCGCTAATACGATTATCCACTGTGAAGGCAAAGTCATTGTCTCCGGTATTGGTAAATCAGGTCATATTGGCAAAAAAATTGCGGCGACCCTCGCCAGTACCGGCACGCCCGCCTTTTTTGTGCATCCGGCGGAAGCGCTGCACGGCGACTTAGGGATGATCGAAAGCCGTGATGTCATGCTGTTTATCTCCTACTCCGGCGGTGCGAAAGAGCTGGATCTCATCATCCCACGCCTGGAAGACAAATCCGTCGCACTGCTGGCAATGACCGGAAAACCGACCTCACCGTTGGGTCTGGCAGCCAAAGCCGTGCTGGATATTTCCGTTGAGCGCGAAGCCTGTCCGATGCGCCTGGCACCGACGTCCAGCACCGTAAATACGTTGATGATGGGCGACGCGCTGGCGATCGCCGTAATGCAGGCGCGCGGCTTTAACGAAGAAGATTTTGCCCGCTCACATCCGGCAGGTGCGCTGGGCGCTCGTCTGTTAAATAAAGTGCATCATCTGATGCGCCGTGACGATGCCATACCTCAGGTGAAGCTCACCACCAGCGTTATGGACGCGATGCTGGAACTCAGCCGCACGGGTCTTGGCCTGGTCGCGGTCTGCGACGACCAGTCACTGGTGAAAGGGGTCTTTACCGACGGTGACCTGCGCCGCTGGCTGGTTGGCGGCGGAGCGCTCACCACCCAGGTTAGCGAAGCTATGACTCAGAATGGCATTACGCTGCGGGCGCAGAGCCGCGCGATTGACGCCAAAGAGATCCTGATGAAGCGTAAAATCACTGCCGCACCGGTGGTCGATGAAAACGGTAAACTCACCGGTGCTATCAACCTGCAGGATTTCTATCAGGCCGGTATTATCTAATCCTTCAGACCCAGACGTTTCGCCAGCCGGTGCAGGTTGGCGACGTCTGTTTCCAGCGCCCGCGCGCTTGCCGCCCAACTGTGATTATTTTGCGCCAGTGCCCGGCGGATCATCTCCCGCTGGAACGACTCTGTTGCTTCACGCAGATTGTGATGTTGTGGGATCTCCGCAACAACTTCCGCCACCTGCGGAGCCGGACCTTCATCCTGCAAGGCAAAATGCTGCGCCTCCAGCACCACTTCATCCCCTGCCCTGGTAGCCCTGGCCAGAACAACCGCCCGGTGAATGGCATGTTCCAGCTCGCGCACGTTTCCGGGCCAGTCGTAATTCAGCAGATGACTACGCGCTCCGGGGCTTAGCACCACGCGGGAAAGACCCAGCCGTAGTCGGCATTGCTCGCAAAAATAGCCGGCCAGCAGCACCACATCTTCGCCGCGCTCACGAAGAGGCGGTACAGAAAGGGGGAATACGCTCAGACGGTGGAACAAATCCGCGCGGAAATTCCCGGCCAGCACCTCTTCGCGTAAATCACGGTTCGTCGCCGCCAGCACCCGCACATCCACGCGCAGGCTGCGATCGTCACCCACGCGCTGAATATCGCCGTACTGCAATACGCGCAGCAGCTTAGCCTGTAGCGCCAGCGAGAGTTCGCCTATCTCGTCGAGAAACAGCGTCCCATTGTCGGCCATTTCAAACTTACCGCTACGATTGCTGATAGCCCCGGTAAATGCACCTTTTACGTGACCAAACAGCTCACTTTCGGCTACGGTTTCCGGCAACGCCGCGCAGTTCAGATACACCAGTGGATTCACCGCGCGCGGCGAACCTTCATGGATAGCTTTAGCCACCAGCTCCTTCCCGGTTCCTGTTTCGCCGCTAATCAGCACGTTGAGATCGGACCCCGCCACAATCTCAATTTCTTTTTTCAACTGCATCATATTGGGCGACAGGCCAATCATCTGGGTTTCCGTCACCTGCTCAAAGTTGGTTGACGAACCTGGCAGCATATTCTGGCTTTCCAGTTGTTCAATCAGCAACGCATTGCTCAGCGCACCCGCCGCCAGCGCGGCAATCAGCCTAAGTTCCTCATCGCTGAAAACATCGAACTGATCGGGCTCCATGCCATCCAGGGTTAACGCACCAATCAAATTTTGACCGGCGAACAACGGCAGCCCAATACAGGCATGCACCTTCAGACTCTCCTGCCCCGGAATCAGACCATCATATGGGTCTGGCAAATCGCTGTCGGCAGGGAAACGAACCACGTCTCCGGCGCGGGCAATCGCCTCCAGACGCGGATGCCCTTCCAGAGTAAAGCGTCTGCCGAGAACATCCTGCGCCAGCCCATCGATCGCCAGCGGAATAAACTGTCGCGACTCATAGCGCAGCAGTGCCGACGCGTCGCACTCCAGCACCTGACGCAAAGTGGTTATCAGACGTTGAAAACGGTCCTGATGTCCAATACCGCTTTGTAATTCAATGGCGATGCCCGCCAGCACGTCTACGGAAAAGCTCATGACTACCTCATTGTCATTTTGACAATTCATATTGTCATATTGACAATAAAATGAATAGTCATTTTGACTACCACTTAATAAGCAGGAAACAATAAAACCATTAAAATCAAAAAGATAAAAAGTTGGCACGCAACCTGCAATAAGCAAAACATCTTTTTTAGAAAAACGCTGAATTAATTACTGAGGTTGCTATGTCTATTCTGGTTAAAAATAACATTCATTGGGTTGGCCAACGTGACTGGGAAGTTCGTGATTTCCACGGGACTGAATACAAAACGCTGCGCGGCAGCAGCTACAACAGCTATCTCATCCGTGAAGAAAAAAATGTCCTGATCGATACAGTAGACCACAAGTTTAGCCGTGAATTCGTGCAGAATCTGCGCAGTGAAATTGACCTCGCGGATATCGACTACATCATCATTAACCACGCGGAAGAAGACCATGCAGGGGCGCTGACTGAGCTGATGTCCTGCATCCCGGACACGCCGATTTACTGCACAGCCAACGCCATTGACTCCATCAACGGGCATCACCATCACCCGGAGTGGAACTTTAACGTGGTGAAAACCGGTGATTCACTGGACATTGGTAACGGCAAACAGCTGATCTTCGTTGAAACGCCAATGCTGCACTGGCCTGACAGCATGATGACCTACATGACCGGCGACGCGGTGCTGTTCAGTAACGACGCCTTCGGTCAGCACTACTGCGACGAACGTCTGTTTAACGACGAAGTTGACCAGACCGAACTGTTCGAACAGTGCCAGCGTTACTACGCCAACATTCTGACGCCGTTCAGCCGTCTGGTTACACCGAAAATTACTGAGATCCTCGGCTTCAACCTGCCTGTCGATATGATTGCTACTTCCCACGGCGTGGTATGGCGCGACAACCCGACGCAAATCGTGGAAATGTATCTGAAATGGGCGGCGGATTATCAGGAAGACCGCATCACCATTTTCTACGACACCATGTCCAACAACACCCGCATGATGGCGGACGCTATAGCCCAGGGCATCAACGAAGTTGACCCGAACGTGGCGGTGAAAATCTTTAACGTCGCCCGTAGCGATAAGAACGAAGTTCTGACTAACGTCTTCCGCTCTAAAGGCGTGCTGGTCGGTACTTCGACGATGAACAACGTGATGATGCCAAAAATCGCCGGTTTGGTGGAAGAGATGACCGGCCTGCGTTTTCGTAACAAACGCGCCAGCGCCTTTGGCTCACACGGCTGGAGCGGCGGCGCAGTAGACCGTTTGTCTACGCGTTTGCAGGATGCTGGTTTCGAAATGTCGCTGAGCCTGAAAGCGAAATGGCGTCCGGACCTGGATGCGCTGGAACTATGCCGCCAGCACGGCCGTGAAATCGCGCGTCAGTGGGCGCTTGCTCCACTGCCGGAAACAACCGTAAAAGCCGCATCCAAAGAAGAAGAATGCGCTTGCGCCGCTGCGGCTGCCGCCGATCTTGGCCCTAGCATGCAGTGCAGCGTGTGCCAGTGGATTTACGACCCGGCAAAAGGTGAACCGCTGCAGGATGTTGCGCCGGGAACGCCGTGGAGCGACGTGCCTGACAACTTCCTGTGCCCGGAATGTTCATTAGGTAAAGACGTCTTCGACGTCCTGGCAACGGAGGCAAAATGAGCCGCGGAATTGTCATTATTGGTTCGGGCTTCGCCGCCCGCCAGTTAGTCAAAAATATCCGTAAGCAGGATGCAAATGTCCCGCTGACCCTGATTGCTGCGGACAGCATGGATGAGTACAACAAGCCTGATCTCAGCCATGTTATCAGTCAGTCACAGCGTGCAGACGACCTCACCCGCCAGCCGGCGGGGGAGTTTGCCGAACAGTTTAATTTGCGCATGTTCCCGCACACCTGGGTAACCGACATCGATGCTGATGCCCACGTAGTGAAAAGCCAGGATCAGCAGTGGCAGTACGACAAACTGGTGCTGGCGACGGGCGCTTCAGCCTTTGTACCGCCGGTTACCGGACGTGAGTTAATGCTCACGTTGAACAGCCAACAAGAGTATCGCGCTTGTGAAACGCAGCTGCGTGACGCCCAGCGGGTACTGATAGTCGGCGGCGGCTTGATTGGCAGTGAACTGGCGATGGATTTTTGTCGTGCCGGTAAAGCGGTAACGCTTATCGACAACGCCGCCAGCATTCTGGCTTCGCTGATGCCGCCGGAAGTCAGCAGTCGCTTACAGCATCGTCTGACCGATATGGGCGTACACCTGCTGCTGAAATCACAGCTTCAGGGGCTGGAGAAAACGGCGTCAGGTATTCGTGCCACGCTCGATCGTAGCCGCAGCGTAGAAGTCGATGCGGTGATCGCCGCCACCGGCTTACGCCCGGAGACCGCACTGGCGCGTCGTGCCGGATTGAACATCAATCGTGGCGTCTGCGTCGATAGCTACCTGCAAACCAGCCACCCGGACATTTATGCTCTCGGCGACTGTGCGGAGATTAACGGTCAGGTGCTCCCGTTCCTGCAGCCGATTCAGCTGAGCGCCATGTATCTGGCGAAAAACCTGCTCGGCGGCAATGCGCCATTGAAACTGCCAGCCATGCTGGTAAAAGTCAAAACGCCAGAACTGCCTCTGCATTTGGCCGGGGAAACCCAGCGCCGCGATCTGAACTGGAACATCGCCGCCGAAGCGCAGGGGATGGTCGCCAGAGGGATGAACGACGAAGGCCAGCTGTGTGCGTTTGTCGTCAGTGAAGACCGCATGAAAGAGGCCTTTGCGCTGCTGAAAACGTTGCCTGTGTAAGTCTGGGATGCCGGATGGTGCCGCTTCGCGTCTTATCCGGCCTGCGACTTTGCCCGGCAACGCTGCTACTGATTTATTAACCTCACGCACATGGATGTGCGTTGCCACTTGTCGGTATGCCCCGACATGTTTTTCTTGCCCCGCCAGTCCCGGGGCTTTTTTTTATTTTTGCGCCAACGCTCGCGCTGCGGCAATCACGCCCTGCCCCAATGACAACCCGCCGTCGCCCGCCGGTAAACGCTGCGGGAACAGTAAGGTAAAATCACGCAGATAAAACGCCAGACGGGCCGACAATAAGCGGTTATGCATCACGCCACCGCTAAATACTAACGTCTTAATCCCGCGCGCTTCGGCCTGCATTCGCATCAGAGAGGCAAACCCACGCGCCAGCGCGTCGTGAAACGCCCACGCCCTTTCTGCTGGTTTGGCCTGCCAGTTCAGCCATTGCTGCCAAAAAACTGCTAAGTCCAGCTGATTGTCATCAAGCGGCACCGTGACTGGGTGATCAACGCCATCACATTGCGATGCCATCGCCTCAAGCGCACAGGCCGCTTCACCTTCATAACTCAATGATTCCGGTGCACATTGCAACGCGGCGGCAACGGCATCAAACAGTCGTCCGCACGATGACGCCAGCGGAGCGTTAATTCCCCGTTCAATAGCGCGCGCCAGCACGTTCCAGTTTTGATGTTGCAGCACCAATGTTTCCGGATAACGCTGCCAGTCAGGAACAAAACGCAGGCACTGCGCGAGCAGATTACGCCACGGCTGTTTTGCCGCCAGATCGCCGCCCGCCAGCGCTACCGCCGGTAAGCCGCCAAGGTGTTCGCATTCACGATAGTTAACTCGCAAACACTCCCCACCCCACAGCGCGCCGTTTTCCCCCATACCGATACCGTCTAGCGTCAGAGCAATCACATCACCGCCATTGAGCGGCCAGCTGTGCTCCGCAAGACACGCAGCGGCATGCGCATGGTGATGCAGCACCGTTTCAGTTGGCAGCTCCATTTCACTGGCCCACTGGCTGGAAACATAGCCAGGGTGTGCATCATGCACGATACGCTGCGGCGTAAAGTCATAAATGTTCTGGATCAGGCGTAGCGCATCACGCCACTGTTGCTGAATGCCGTCATCGCTAAGATCGCCCAAATGCTGGCTGATAACCGCCTGCTCGCCGCGCACCAGACAGAAAGTATTTTTCAGATCCGCACCTAAGCACAGCATCGGCGGCACGTCGAGAAATCCTGGTGGTAGTGCGACCGCATCCGGCACATAACCCCGGGAACGACGCAGCATTTCCCCACTGTCACGCACCACGGAGTCATCCATCCGCTGCACAATTTCGCGATTATGCAGCAGGAAACCGTCGGCAATGTCGTGTAAATCTTCCAGCGCCTGGGCGTTGGTAATGGCCGGAGGCCTGCCGCTGAGGTTGCCAGAGGTCATCACCAGCGGACAATTCATCTCTTGTAAGAGTAAATGCTGTAACGGATTCGCTGGCAGCATGACGCCAACCTCCGTTAACCCCGGCGCAATGCCCTCGCTCAATGCAGCGACATAGCGTTTCTGCACCAGCACGATCGGCGCAGCAGGGTTAGTCAGCAAACGACGAGCGGGTTCAGGCAATCCTTCATCAGAGGGCAGCATCACTGCCAGAGGTTTCGCCGGACGGTGTTTGCGCAGCCTGAGTAGCGCTACGGCGTTATCATTTCGCGCATCGCACACCAGATGAAACCCACCAATGCCTTTAACCGCCACAATACCGCCTGCTTTCAGCCGCGTTACCGCCGCCTGCAGCGCCTCTTCTTTCTCCGCTCGCTCACCTGCACAGAACCACTCCAGATGAGGGCCGCATGCCGGACAAGCCACTGGCTGGGCGTGGAAGCGACGGTCGTACGGATCGCGATACTCTTTGTCACATTGCGCGCAGAGTGGGAATGACGCCATTACGGTAAACGGACGATCGTAGGGCATCGCGCGGATAATCGTAAAACGCGGACCACAGTGGGTGCAGTTGATAAAGGGGTATCGGTAACGACGTTCGCCGGGGGTGTTCATTTCTACAAGGCATTCGGGACAGGTCGCGGCGTCCGGAACGATTTGCGTATTCATCGTACCGCCAGCACTTTGACGAATCGAGAAATCGGCAGGCTGCTGCGTCCAGGCGAATGGTTCGCTCTCAACGCTGTCAATGCACGCCAGCGGTGGGCAGTGTTGATACAACTGCGCAATAAACTCCGCCGGATCTTCCTGTAAGCGCACAACCACACCGTCACCGTCGTTACACACATCGCCATGCAGTTGTAAGCGCTGCGCCAGTTGCCAGACGTAGGGGCGAAATCCGACGCCCTGTACTTTGCCGCGAATACGCAGCTGTACGCCGGAGTGGTTGTTTATTGTCATTAAGTCGTTCCCGCAGTCATCTATCCCGGTTTGCCTGATGGCGCTACGCTTATCAGGCCTACGTGGATGCGAACAGTAGGCCGGATAAGGCAAAGCCGCCATCCGGCATAAGTACTACCGTATTTTACGCGGATTTTCAGATATCAGAACAGCAAAGATGCGGTGGAATCCAGCGCGGCGCGACGACGTTTTTCCGCGCTCAGTTGCTCAAGCTTATTGCGATCCACATATATCAGTGCGTGAGTCGGGCACACTTCCATACAGGCAGGACCGGCCTCACGATGGTGGCACAGGTCGCACTTATTGGCTTCAGCTTTTTCTGCACGGACGTTCAGACCTGCGCCGCTGTTACGCACGACCGGACGCACGACCACTTCCATTGCGCCGTAAGGACAAGCCACAACGCAGGTTTTACAGCCAATGCAGCGTTCCTGCATTACGTGGACAAAACCTTTATCACGGCTGATCGCACCGTTCGGACAGACGTTAGCGCACGGCGCGTCTTCGCACTGGCGGCACAGCGTCGCCGTGGAGACATTAACGCCTTTGATGACGTGAATGCGGGGTAAAAAGGTTTCAGGGGTCAGCGATGCGCAGTCCTGGTTATCCTGATGGGATACCACGCAGGCCACTTCACAGGTACGGCAACCAATGCATTTATTGGCGTCTGCAATGATGAAACGGTTCATCAATTTCTCCAGCAATGACAGAATATCTGCCGAAGCATACACAAATCGTGCCAGAATTTAATTTGCTGTTTTTAAAGGTATTTTATTCTGAAGAACGCAAGAAGGGCGTGTCATCGTCACTAGTGACGATGACAAATGACAGCTGTCAGCGCGAAACGGGCGGCGCAACTGAGTCGCGCGCAATGAGTTCACCGGTGAAGGTCTTTGACGGCGTAAACGCCCCGTCACCTAACATAAAGATCAGGCGCCCAATCGTTTCCTGAATCATTTCTGTTACCGGAATTTTAACGCTGGAAAGCGCCGGAATAGTGTATGGCGCGAGGGCGATATCATCAAAGCCAATCACCGACACCTGTGCGGGAACGCTCACACCATGCTCGTGCAACTGCTTCATCGCGCCGATCGCCATATCGTCATTGCTGGCCACCAATGCGGTAAAATTGACCTTGCGCGAAAGCAAAGTATCCACACCCGCTGCGCCGCAGGCTGGCGTCCATTTCCCTTTAACAATCAGATCATTATTTAGCGCGATCCCATGATGTGCCAGCGCGTCTTTATAGCCTGAAAGTCGCTCCACGCCGGTTGGCGAATCCATCGAGCCGGTAATAAAACCAATCTCTTTATGCCCGGTGGCAATGAGCTGAGTAACGGCGTTAAAGCTGGTCTGCTTTTGATCGCACCATACGCTGTGGCTACTGTTTTTCCGCAGGCGTCGATTAAGCACCATAATCGGCTGGCTGTGGGCATCGATGATGTCATCTATCTCATCCACGCTGAGAAAACGCGGATATATCATAATCGCGTCACAGCGCAGGTCGAGCAGATACTGGATCGCCTGGCGCTCTTCCTCAGCGCTATGCTTACCGTCAGCCAGTAACAGCTGGCGCCCTTTATCTTCCGCCATCCGCGCGGTATGAAACAGCAGTTCGCTGAAATAGACGCCGTGATAAAGGGTGTTTGTTACCACCAGACCCAGTGTCTGCGTGGTTTTCGCCGCGAGACTGCGCGCCAGCAAATTTGGGCGGTAACCACTCTCTTCAATAGCCTGAAACACGCGGTCTTTGGTTTCCTGGCTGACATAGCCGTTTCCGGAAAGCACCCGGGAAACCGTCGCTTTCGACACTCCGGCACGCTTCGCCACCTCCAGCATCGTGGTCATATTACTCATCCCTTTTCTCTCAATGTGACGCAGTGTACTGCACCGTTTTGCCGCTGTCCTTGCTGCTAAATCGCAGACGCTGACATCTGGTGATCGGAGTCACAATTACAAAAATTGATCAAAATTAAATCTTGATCAGTTAATACAATTTAAACATGATTTTGTGGAACCGGTTTCCTATCTGCGTTTCATCAACCCAGAAAAGCGACCCACGTAAACGGATAAAAAATAACGTACTCTACTGATAAAACAGGATTAAATCCGATGTCCAAGAATTATGCAGCGCTGGCGCGCTCCGTTGTGACGGCTCTGGGAGGCGTCGACAACATCACAGCAGTGACCCACTGTATGACCCGTTTGCGTTTCGTTATCAAAGATGACTCGCAGGTCGACAGCGCGACGCTGAAAACCCTCACTGGCGTGCTGGGCGTGGTGCGCAACGAGAACCAGTGTCAGGTGATTATCGGCAACACCGTTTCGCAGGCATATCGTGAAGTGGTCAGCCTGTTGCCTGCCAACATGCAGCCTGCTGAGCCGCAAATCAAACCCCGACTGACGCTGAAGCGAATTGGCGCGGGGATCCTTGATGCGCTGATCGGCACAATGTCGCCGTTGATCCCGGCGATTATCGGCGGATCAATGCTCAAGCTGCTGGCGATGGTTCTGGAAATGACCGGCGTGCTGGTGAAAGGATCGTCCACGCTCACCATTCTGACCGTCATTGGCGACGGTGCATTCTTCTTCCTGCCACTGATGGTCGCCGCGTCGGCCGCTATCAAATTCAAAACCAACATGTCGCTGGCTATCGCCATCGCGGGCGTACTGGTGCATCCCAGCTTTATCGACCTTATGGCGAAGGCCGCGCAGGGTGAGCACGTTGAGTTTGCCCTGATCCCAGTGACGGCGGTGAAATACACCTACACGGTGATCCCGGCGCTGGTCATGACCTGGTGCTTGTCATACATCGAACGCTGGGTCGATCGTATAACTCCGGCGGTGACCAAAAACTTCCTCAAACCGATGCTGATCGTGCTGATCGCTGCCCCGCTCGCCATCGTCATCATTGGCCCGATCGGTATCTGGATCGGTAACGCGATTTCAGCGCTGGTCTATACCATCCACGGCTATCTCGGCTGGCTGTCAGTGGCCATTATGGGCGCGCTGTGGCCGCTGCTGGTAATGACCGGTATGCACCGTGTCTTTACGCCAACCATTATTCAGACGATTGCCGAAACCGGAAAAGAAGGCATGGTAATGCCGTCGGAAATCGGCGCCAACTTGTCGTTAGGTGGTTCATCGCTGGCAGTGGCATGGAAAACCAAAAACCCGGAGCTGCGCCAGACTGCATTAGCAGCTGCCGCCTCAGCCATCATGGCGGGCATTTCCGAACCCGCGCTATATGGCGTGGCAATCCGCTTGAAACGTCCGCTGATTGCGAGCCTTATCAGCGGTTTTATCTGCGGTGCTGTTGCTGGAATGGCCGGGCTTGCAAGCCACTCCATGGCGGCTCCAGGTCTGTTCACCAGCGTCCAGTTTTTCGATCCGGCCAATCCGATGACCATCGTTTGGGTATTTGGCGTGATGGCACTGGCGGTAGTGCTTTCTTTTGTACTAACGCTGATTCTCGGCTTTGAAGATATTCCTGTCGAAGATGCAGCCGCGCAGGCCAGAAAAAACCAGGCCGCACAACCGGGCAATATCAATGGAGCCAGCATTTGACTGGTATGAACTGAGGTTAATTATGTCTGTTTTTCCGCAAGGATTTTTATGGGGCGGCGCACTGGCCGCCAACCAGTCTGAAGGGGCATACCGGGAAGGCGGCAAAGGGCTGACTACCGTCGATATGATCCCCCACGGCACACACCGCATGCCCGTCAAACTGGGTCAGGAAAAGCGCTTTACGCTGCGGGATGACGAATTTTATCCCAGCCATCAGGCGATCGACTTTTATCATCGCTATAAAGAAGATATCGCGCTGATGGCGGAAATGGGGTTTACGGTTTTTCGTACTTCCATTGCCTGGAGCCGCCTCTACCCTAACGGCGACGAGCTGACGCCGAATGAAGACGGAATCGCGTTTTATCGGGCCGTGTTTGCCGAGTGTAAAAAATACGGTATTGAGCCATTAGTCACGCTGTGTCACTTCGATGTGCCTATGCATCTGGTCACCGAGTACGGCTCCTGGCGTAACCGCAAAATGGTGGAGTTCTTTACCCGCTACGCCCGTACCTGCTTCGAGGCCTTTGACGGTCTGGTGAAGTACTGGCTGACGTTCAACGAAATCAACATTATGCTGCACAGCCCCTTTTCAGGCGCCGGGCTGGTATTTGAAGAAGGTGAAAATCAGGATCAGGTGAAATATCAGTCCGCTCACCACGAACTGATAGCCAGCGCCCTGGCGACTAAAATAGCCCATGAAATTAATCCGCAAAACCAGGTCGGTTGTATGCTGGCTGGCGGTAATTTTTATCCTTACTCGTGTAAGCCGGAAGATGTGTGGACCGCACTGGAAAAAGACCGTGAAAACCTGTTCTTTATTGATGTGCAGGCGCGCGGGGCCTACCCGGCTTACTCTGCCCGCGTGTTTCGCGAAAAAGGCGTGGTAATCGAAAAAGCCCCGGAAGACGACGACATCCTGAAAAACACCGTCGATTTCGTCTCGTTCAGCTATTACGCATCGCGCTGCGCCTCCGCTGAAATGAACACGGGCAATACCAGCGCCGCCAACGTGGTGAAGTCGCTGCGTAATCCGTACATTGCCGCCAGTGAATGGGGCTGGGGAATCGATCCGCTCGGCCTGCGCATCACCATGAATATGATGTATGACCGCTACCAGAAGCCGCTGTTTCTGGTGGAAAACGGGCTGGGAGCGAAAGATGAAATCGATGCTAACGGTGAGATCAATGACGACTATCGCATCAGCTATTTACGCGAACATATTCGCGCCATGGCAGACGCGATTGAAGATGGCGTGCCGCTGATGGGTTACACCACCTGGGGCTGTATCGATCTGGTTTCTGCCTCAACCGGTGAGATGAGCAAACGCTACGGTTTTGTATATGTGGACCGCGATGACGCGGGCAACGGCACGCTGGCACGTACCCGTAAGAAATCATTCTGGTGGTACAAAAAAGTCATCGCCAGTAACGGTGCCGATCTGGCATGACGGATCTGCCGGAGGGGGTTACAGCCTTCCGGCAGAAGTACATATTTTCATTTCATTTATTACATTCCGGATTTGGAATCGTCCTTCCAGTTTCAGGTTTGCCCTCCCCCTTTTTTACTGGCATTTTATTCAGTAGTTTTTAATCCAGGCCGTTCACCACAAGGAAGCGTGCATGTTTGATAAAAAGGGCAAAACAGCGGTGGCAATCACCAAACCGGTACGTCGCTTGAAAGTCAGCTATGTCAGAAAACGCCATGAAGATCCAAAAACGGGTTATACGCGACGAATCAGTCGTCACGCCTCACTCACGCTGAACGGCGACTGGCTGGAACAAGCTGGATTTCCGACCGGTACAGCAGTGAATGTATCAGTGATGCAGGGGAAATTAATTATTGAGCAGGCAATTGAATGACGAGGATACACTGGGAAAACAGGCCGGATGTCGTTCACATCCGGCACTGATACGGTTTACTCTTCTGGTGCTTCCAGCTCGGAGAATCCACCGTGTCCTTCCCAACCGGCTAATCGCTGATAGACGGTATCAACAGCATCTTTGATCGGCTGTGTCATCGGGTAGTAAAAACCGACGATGTCCGGTTGAATGCCGAGGAAAATTACCTCACCAACATCGTCTTTCAGCTGATCTACCAGGTAGTTCAGCGGCATGTTGTGGGTGGTCATCATGAACATCTCGGCAATGTCATCGGGATCGATAATGCGGATTTCACCGGGGTTCAACCCCATATCGGTGGCATCAACAATCAACAAACGCTGCGGACGCAGTTCACGGATGGCGACAATATCGTTCTCCGGCGCGCTACCGCCGTCGATGACAACCCAGTTGCCTTGAGGATTTGCAGCACACATTTCAGCCAGCAGCGGGCCCGCGCCGTCATCGCCCATCATGCTGTTACCCACACATAATAAAACGTCAGTCACGGTGTCTCCTCACCATCAGATAGATGGCGCTTTCCTGGTGTATGTCGTGCAGCATGCTAAGCATCAGCTTGCTCCACTCCTGCTGCTGAGGAGTCTGCACGGCACGCGCATCATCGAACGCGCGCGCCAGCATTTGTACATGGTTGAAATCGATAACGATCTCGCCGTATTTCGGCACGCCTTCCATTTTCCGGCGGGCTTCGCTTCCCTCTGCAAGGGTAGCAATCCATGCCAAATATTCGTCCCATGGACAAGTTAACGCCGCTTCCAGGCAATCGATGATCCCAAGGTGGTGACCAATCGCCAGGCTGTAATAGACAACCTGCTGCGCCTCAGCGGGCGTCGCATCGTTCTCATCAATAAATTTACGGCTCAGTTGACTGAACACCACCGTTTCACTCATCGGATACGCGCCTCTTCGACAACATGGTTAAGATGCGCGACGATCTCGGTCAGACGCGGATCGTTTTCCGCTTCCAACCAGCGCGCCACTTGATGCTCGCCCTGCCCTAACTGCGTCATATAGTCATCAGCAATCTGGCGACCATAGCGGTATCCCGCCAGACGGCGAGCCTCGCGGTCTACCTTGACGCGCAGCGGCTGAACCATATCCGGATGCAGAATTTCCGCCGGCTGTTCGTCCAGTTCACCCGGCGCACGCGCGTGAATTTTTTGCTCCAGCAGACCCAACGCCATGGCAAAACCATACAGCGTTGCCGCAGGCGTCGGCGGACAACCTGGAATATACACGTCCACCGGTACGATTTTGTCCGTGCCGCCCCATACGCAGTATAAATCGTGGAAGATACCGCCGCTGTTCCCACAAGCACCGTAAGAGATACAAATTTTCGGATCTGGCGCAGACTGCCAGGCACGCAGCGCCGGAGAGCGCATGGCACGGGTTACCGCGCCGGTAAACAGCAGGATATCCGCATGACGCGGCGACGGTACCACTTTGATACCAAAGCGTTCGGCATCAAACAGCGGAGAGAGCGTGGCGAAAATTTCGATTTCGCAGCCGTTGCAGCCGCCGCAGTCCACACGATAAACATACGCTGAACGCTTGATGCTTTTCAGCAGCGATGCTTTCATGCTGGCAATGGATTCATCCACCGTCATCGGTACCGGAATACCGTTGGCGTCACGTGGGCCTAATAAATTGCTCATCAGCTGGCCTCTTTCATATGGCGAGTCAGTTCAATACGGTCAGACGGCACCAGACATTTCTGGCGCTTACAATCCGGGCAGGTCTCAAAGCTTTCACGGTGGTTTTCCGCGCGGCTATCACCGTTGTGCTTAAGCAGCGCAATGGCGTAATCAATCTCTTTTTGTACCGCGAACGGGCGGTTACAGACGCGGCAGTTACACAGCGAAAAGCGAGACTGCTGCAGGAAATCTTCTTTCTTCCATACCGCCAGCTCATATTCCTGCGACAGCTTGATCGCCGCCGTCGGGCAAACTTCTTCGCAGCGGGCGCAGAAGATGCAGCGACCGAGGTTGAACTGCCACGCCAGCTCATTGGTAACCAGATCGGTTTCTACCGTCAGCGCGTTCGACGGGCACGCATTCACACAGGCCGCACAGCCGATGCACTGCTGCGGATTATGTTCCGGTTTGCCACGGAAGTTTTTATCGACCGCAATCGGCTCCAGCGGATACGACGACGTCGGTGCCCCGGTTTTGATGACTTTTTTGATAAAGGTAAACATGGCGATTCCTTATTTCAGCGGCGAGTTTTTACGCTCGATGCTGTAGCGCTCAAGTTCTTTGTACGGCACGACTTTGCTCTTCTTCTTACGCACATCGACCACAGTCATACGGTCAGTACAGGAGTAGCAAGGATCGAGGCTACCGATAATCAGCGGGGCATCGGAAACGGTATTGCCACGCAGCATGTAGCGCAGCGTCGGCCAGTTGGCGTAAGTCGCCGCACGGCAGCGCCAGCGATACAGTTTCTGGTTGTCGCCGGTCATGCTCCAGTGGATGTCATCTCCACGCGGCGCTTCAGCAAAGCCCAGTGCAAAACGGTGAGGAATATAGGTAAAGCCTTCCACCGCCAGCGGTCCGCCCGGCAGGTTGTCCAGACCAAAGTCGATCATGTTCAGTGCGGTATAGACTTCATTGATACGGACTTTCAGGCGAGAAATAACGTCGCAGCCCTGCTCGCTGTGAACTTCCATCGGCAGCAGGCCATAGCCTACAAACGGGTGATCGGCGCGGGTGTCACGCGCGTGACCGCTGGCGCGAACCATCGGACCGACGTTACTAAAGTCGCGAGCGATTTCTGGATCCAAACGACCAATACCCACGGTACGCTGTTCCATGTTCGGCGTGCTGAGCAGCATATCGACCAGTTCCTGCACCTCACGACGCATCTGCTGCGCCAGTTGACGGGTCTGGATCATATCGTCTTTCAGCAGGTCACGACGGATACCGCCGATCAGGTTCATACCGTAAGTTTTACGCGCCCCGGTGAGGATCTCCGCCATCTTCATCGACGTTTCACGCACGCGGAAGAACTGCATAAAGCCGGAGTCAAAACCGGTGAAGTGACAGGCCAGGCCGAGGTTCAGCAGATGCGAGTGCAAACGCTCCACTTCCAGCAGAATGGCGCGGATCATCTGCGCGCGTTCCGGCACCACGATACCCATCGCATTCTCTACGGAGGTGGTATAGGCGGTGCTGTGGGCAAAACCGCAGATGCCGCACACGCGGTCCGACAGGAACGTCACTTCGTTGTAACCCATACGGGTTTCCGCCAGTTTCTCCATGCCGCGGTGGACATAGAACAGACGGTAATCGGCGTCGATGATGTTCTCGCCGTCAACAAACAGGCGGAAGTGACCGGGTTCATCGGAGGTGACGTGCAACGGGCCAATCGGCACCACGTTATTTTTCTTGTCGCCCAGTTCGTTGATGAACTCGTAGGTTTCAGCATCGGTAGTCGGCGCCGGGCGCTGACGATAATCCATGCTGTCTTTACGCAGCGGATACAGCTCGTCCGGCCAGTCATCCGGTAACACCAGACGGCGCTCATCCGGTAAACCAACCGGGATCAAACCGTACATGTCGCGCACTTCACGCTCGCCCCAGACCGCTGCTGGAACGCGCGGCGTGACGGACGGGAACTCCAGTTTATTGGCATCGACTTCAACGCGGACGGTAATCCAGCACTTAGTGCCCTGCTCCATCGACATCACGTAATAAACGGCGTAATGGCCGCACAGCTGACGTTCGTCGTTACCAAACAGCACGGACAACCAGCCGCCCTGTTTGTAGTACAGGAACTCCACCACTTCCGGCAGGTAGTTCACCTTGACGGTGATCGTCAGCTGATCTTTGGTCTGCCAGGCTTCATCCAGCACCACGCCCGGAAAGGCCTGGTGCAGCGCAGCGAGATATTGTTGACCTAATTTTTCTTCAGACATGCTCAAACTCTCTTAAATCACGCCACCAGCAAGGAGACGAACGCTAAAAACGCAAACCCAAAACCGGCCCAGGTCACGCGTGAAGTGGCGCAAAAACGCAGACGCGCCATGCTGTTTTCGAACAGGGCGATGACCAGCACGCCGAGGACCAGCTTGACGACGGCAATCACCAGCGCCAGCAGCAGTCCACCGGCGGTGAAGGTTTCCATCTGTCCCCACGGCAGGAACACGCCAACGAACATTTGCAGAACGACCAGCTGTTTGAGGCTAATGCCCCACTTCAGCACGGCAAAACCGCTGCCGCTGTATTCAGTCAATGGACCTTCCTGCAGCTCCTGCTCTGCTTCCGCCAGATCGAACGGCAGTTTGCCCATTTCGATAAAGGTGGCGAAAGCACAGGCGCACAGTGCCAGAATCAGCGGGATGCTGCGCGCAGCAGGCCAGTGGTAAATGGTATCGGCGATATTGCTGATATGGGTTGAACCCGCAACCTGTGCCGCTACCCACAGCCCCAGTAGCAGGATAGGTTCAACCAGCACACCGAGCATCGCTTCACGGCTGGCGCCAATGGCGGTAAACGGGCTACCGGTATCCAGTCCCGCGATAGAGAAGAAGAAACGGGCGATGGCGAACAGGTAAATTAAGGTGATCAGATCGCCAAGTTGTGGCAGCGGCGAGCCAACGGTCACTACCGGCAACGCAGTGGCGATAGTCAGCATCACGCCCACCATCACAAACGGCGTCAGGCGGAAAACCCAGCTGGAATCCGCAGGCGCAATGCTCTGACGGCCCAGCAGTTTGATAATGTCGCGGTATTCCTGCAAAACGCCCGGACCGCGGCGATTGTGCAAACGCGCACGCGCCACGCGGGTAACACCGGACAGCAGCGGCGCAACGGCAAACAGCACCAGCGCCTGAATTAACGGATATAAAACACTCATTCTCAGGCTCCTCGAGAAACCACAATCACCACCAGCACCGCCAGCTCAATCAGTGCCAGGCGACGGAACAGCACCGGTGCAGCCGCATTCTGCCAGCCCGGAACCAGTGATACCGGGTTCAGCCATTTACGCAGTTTGAGTACTGGGGCAAAGGCTTCTTTCACCGGCATGGCAAAACCGTGCGCGGTAATCACCATTGACTGCTCGTGATCGTAACCACACACCCATGCCGCACCGCGTGAACGCGACGGCAGACGGTTGCCTTTGAAAATGGCCATGATGATGAACGGCAGCAGCGGACACGCGATCAGCAGCAGCGTGATCATTGGCTGAGAAACGGTGGTGTTCGCGGTTTCCAACGGCAGCGGAACGGCGGAGGAGATCATCGGCAGCAGCCACGGCGCAGCAACGCCGCCAATCACGCAGCAGATAGCCAGCGCGACGACGCTCACTCCCATCAGGATTGGCGCGCAGCAGGCATTTTCAGCTTCCTTCGTGCGCGGTGCGCCAAGGAACGTAACGCCATAGACTTTCGCCATACACATCACCGCCAGCGCGCCGGTAATTGCCAGCCCTACCGCCAGCAACGGCCCTAACAGGCTACCGACAAACGCGCCGCTGTTGCCAAGCTTAAAGAAGGATTGGTAGATAACCCACTCACCGGCAAAACCGTTCAGCGGCGGCAGTGCGGCCATCGCCATCAGACCAACCAGCATCGCCAGCGAGATAACCGGCATACGTTTACCGATACCGCCCAGTTTTTCGATATCACGATGACCGGTACGGAACCAGATGCTGCCTGCACCCAGGAACAGAACGCTTTTGAACAGGCTGTGGTTTACCAGGTGGTACAGACCGCCGGTCAAACCCAGCGCGATCAGCGCCGGTTGATTCAGGGAAATTCCGGTCACGCCAGCGCCCAGACCCAGCAGAATAATGCCGATGTTTTCCAGCGTGTGGTACGCCAGCAGGCGCTGGATGTTGTGTTCCATCAGCGCATACAGACCGCCAACAAACGCGGTGATCATGCCCAGCACCAGCAGCGTAATCCCCCACCACAGCGGCGCGTTACCGCCCAGCAGCGACAGGGAGAGAATACCCAGCAGACCAACCTTCATGACGACGGTAGAGAACAGCGCCGCAGCCGGTGCGCTGGCATTGGCGTGTGCCTGTGGCACCCAACCGTGCAGAGGAATAATCCCGGCCAGCAGGCCAAAACCTGCCACGCCCAGCAGCCAGATGTCAGATCCGAGCGGCAGCTCCTGGGTGCGCAGGTCTAGCAGACGCAGCTCCAGAGTGCCGTAACGTTGCCACACCAGGTAGCAGGCGACCGCCAGCAGCAGCGTACCAATACGCCCCAGCGCAAACCACAGTTTGCCTTCTTTACTGCATCCGGTGAGGAACACGGCACACAGCGCCATGATTTCCGCCATCACCACCAGCGTACCGAGGTTACTGGCAACCACCGCACATACCGCCGCGGCCATCAGCAGATTCACCAGCAGGCCGTTAGCTTTCACCTGCGGATGACGATGCCAGTCAATGTTGTACAGGCTGACAAACAGGCCGCACAGGCCCAGTGTAATCAGCCAGATAGCATTCAGCGGAGTAATTTGCAGACTGTGACCAATAAACGGCATCACGCCGCTCACTGCCAGCGCATTAGTCAGAACGGTAAAACCCGCGGCTGCCGTACACAGGCTGCCGACCGCACCGCCAACCCCAGCAATCCAGCCGCTCAGCGATTTATGAAATGAAAACAGAAATGCCAGAACCGCAGCCGCTGTAAACCAGGCCACGCCGCTGTTAATCAGTGAAATTGCGCTCATTTTGCATCCCCACTCTGAGCCTGCTGAAACAAGGTGAGATCGCCGAAATCGGTATTGAAAGTCAGCTCACGCTTACGTTTGCTGGCGCGGGCGATATCCATGTTGCTCACCAAGTGCAGGGCTTTGGTCGGACACATGCGCACGCAGGCCGGACCTTGCTCGTCAAAACTACACAGATCGCATTTCACCGCGATGGCACGAACGCCAGGAACCCAGTCCAACAGCGAACTCACGCGAGCAGGCGCTGGCGGAGCCGGAGGCGCTTTTGGCGTATTGGCGTTTGCCGGAATGTGTAGCGGACGGCTACCGGAAAACTCTATCGCGCCAAACGGACAAGCGATCCCGCACAGTTTGCAGCTTACGCACAGGCTTTCGTTCAGCTGTACGGCACCATCAACGCGGTTAATGGCATTAACCGGACACACGGTGGCGCAAGGCGCATCTTCACACTGGTGGCAAAGCTGCGGCGCGGATTCTTTTTCATTTAACATCACTTTCAGGCGCGGCATTGACTGCAGGCCATGCTGGCGATGTGTCTCTGAGCAGGCGGCTTCACAGGTGTGGCAGCCAATACAAAGAGTGGAGTCAGCAATTACAAAACGATTCACCAGGCATTCCTCAGGTGATAGTCATTTTTGACGAAAACATGTCTACCAAATGTCATTTCGACATTTTTCGACATGCCCATTCCCTAAAACGTCGTGACGCAGTATGTAGACCGCACCATGACAAAGTGGGCAGCACCCGAGGCTTAAGCCGGGCTATGTCCCTCAACCAGCTGGCTTAAATTCACCGGCATATTGTTCTCAACCGCGGTGTACAGGCTGTCGTAGACGGTGGCGATTTTTTCGAGATAGTGCTCCAGCACCTGCTCGCGATCGCGGTTGCTAATACGCTCATCGACCTTACCGTCGATAGTCAATTCTGCCTGTGCAATCAGCTGCTTATCATCACCGTCTTTCGTTTCGACGTAGTATTCGATGGTATGGCTGTTAAAGCCGTCCGCCAGCGTGACGTAGATAGTGAAGTGTTCAAAAAGGACGAAGCAGAGATCCTTGTCCGGTGCGCAGCTCATCGCATGATGCAAACGCGCTTTTGACAGGGTGATCCCCTGAACCAGCGAGTTGCAGTAAATACGCCACTGGTCCTGTAGGCGACGATGCCGTTCAGCGATGTAATCGGCTTTTTCGCTTATTTCCCAAATAGTCATGTCAGGTTACCCGTTTAGCAGAGATGAACAGCCTTAAGCACATTTCATGCCAAAATTAAATCACTTAATTTTCATATAGATAAAAAATCAAAGGCGGGTGACGACATGTCATTTCGTCATCGTCGTCATTGTCACGAATGAAAAAAATCAACCTGGCATGCTTATTGCTTTTACTACGGCAACTTCACAGGAGGCGGTATGCACGAAATAACCCTCTGCCAACGGGCACTGGAATTGATTGAACAACAGGCCACGCAACACGGTGCTAAGCGAGTAACTGGGGTCTGGCTCAAAATTGGCGCATTTTCTTGCGTAGAAACCAGCGCTCTCTCCTTTTGTTTTGATCTGGTATGCCGCGGGACCCTTGCAGAAGGTTGTAAACTCCACCTCGAAGAACAAGAAGCCGAATGTTGGTGCGAATCTTGTCAGCAATACGTCACGTTACTGACGCAACGCGTGCGCCGATGTCCGCAATGCAACAGCGATATGCTGAGAATTGTGGCCGATGACGGCTTACAGATTCGACGTATTGAAATAGATGAAACTCCAGCGCCGGATGGCGACGCTTAAGCGTCTTATCCAGCCTACAGAAAGAGCTCGTTTGTAGGCCGGATAAGGCAACGTAGACATCCGGCAACAGATGTATCGCAAGTAAAAAGATCAGGAGTGAGCGATGTGTACGACATGTGGTTGCGCTGAAGGCAACCTATATATAGAGGGTGATGAGCATAATCCCCACTCGGCGTTTCGCAGCGCGCCATTTGCCCCGGCGGCTCGTCCGGCGCTGAATATTACCGGTGTGAAGACCTCAAATTTCACACCGAGCCAGACCGAAGAAGGCGATTTGCACTACGGTCACGGTGAGGCCGGAACCCACGCACCAGGTATGAGCCAACGCCGTATGCTGGAAGTGGAAATTGACGTACTGGACAAAAACAACCGCCTCGCCGAGCGCAACCGTGCCCGCTTTGCGGCCCGTCAGCATCTGGTGCTGAACCTTGTTTCAAGCCCGGGCTCTGGTAAAACTACCCTGCTGACCGAAACGCTGATGAAGCTGAAAGATAGCGTGCCGTGCGCCGTTATCGAAGGTGACCAGCAGACGGTGAACGATGCCGCCCGTATTCGCGCCACAGGCACGCCCGCCATTCAGGTCAACACCGGTAAAGGTTGCCACCTTGACGCACAAATGATTGCTGACGCCGCGCCGCGTTTGCCGCTTGACGATAACGGTATTCTGTTCATTGAAAACGTCGGCAACCTGGTCTGCCCGGCCAGCTTCGACCTCGGCGAGCGCCATAAAGTGGCCGTGCTTTCAGTAACCGAAGGTGAAGACAAACCGCTGAAATACCCGCATATGTTTGCCGCCGCATCGCTGATGCTGCTCAACAAAGTGGATCTACTGCCGTACCTCAATTTTGACGTTGAAAAATGCATTGCCAGCGCCCGGGAAGTGAACCCGGGGATTGAGATTATCCTAATTTCCGCCACCAGTGGTGAAGGGATGGATCAATGGCTCTCCTGGCTGGAGACGCAGCGATGTGCATAGGTGTTCCGGGTCAAATCCGCACCATTGATGGCAACCAGGCCAAAGTCGACGTTTGCGGTATTCAGCGCGACGTCGACCTGACGCTGGTCGGTAGCTGTGATGAACATGGCCAACCGCGTCTCGGCCAGTGGGTACTGGTCCACGTCGGTTTTGCTATGAGCATCATTAATGAAGCTGAAGCGCGCGATACGCTCGACGCGCTGCAAAACATGTTTGACGTTGAGCCGGATGTCGGCGCGTTGCTGTACGGCGAGGAAAAATAAATGCGTTTTGTTGACGAATACCGCGCACCAGAACAGGTGATGCAGTTGATAGAGCACCTGTGTGAACGTGCCGCCCACCTCTCCTACACGGCTGAACGCCCGCTGCGGATCATGGAAGTTTGTGGTGGTCATACCCACGCTATCTTCAAATTCGGGCTCGACCAGTTGTTACCGGAAAACGTGGAGTTTATTCATGGTCCGGGTTGCCCGGTTTGCGTTCTGCCGATGGGCAGAATCGACAGCTGTGTAGAAATTGCCAGCCATCCAGAAGTAATTTTCTGCACCTTTGGCGACGCTATGCGCGTCCCGGGTAAGCAAGGCTCCCTACTGCAAGCCAAGGCGCGTGGTGCGGATATCCGCATCGTCTACTCACCGATGGATGCACTGAAGCTGGCGCAGGAAAACCCAACGCGTAAAGTGGTGTTCTTTGGCCTGGGTTTTGAAACCACAATGCCAACGACCGCTATCACCCTGCAACAGGCAAAGCAGCGTGACGTGCAGAACTTTTACTTTTTCTGCCAGCACATCACGCTTATCCCTACGCTGCGCAGCCTGCTGGAACAGCCGGACAACGGTATCGACGCCTTTTTAGCGCCGGGCCACGTCAGCATGGTGATTGGCACCGACGCCTACAACTTCATTGCTTCAGATTTCCATCGCCCGCTGGTGGTCGCCGGTTTCGAACCGCTTGATCTCCTGCAAGGCGTAGTGATGTTAATTGAGCAGAAAATTGCAGCCCAAAGCCAGGTAGAAAACCAGTACCGCCGCGTGGTACCGGATGCCGGTAACGCGTTAGCGCAGCAGGCCATTGCCGAGGTGTTCTGCGTCAATGGTGACAGCGAATGGCGCGGTCTGGGCGTTATCGAATCCTCTGGCGTTCACCTGACGCCGGACTATCATCGCTTTGATGCCGAAGCACATTTCCAGCCAGCGCCGCAGCAGGTATATGACGATCCGCGCGCGCGTTGTGGGGAAGTGCTGACGGGCAGATGTAAACCACATCAGTGCCCGTTATTTGGCAAAACGTGTAACCCGGAGACCGCGTTTGGCGCCCTGATGGTCTCCTCAGAAGGCGCATGTGCCGCCTGGTATCAGTATCGTCAGCAGGAGTGTGAAGCATGAGCAGCGTACAACTCGCCCACGGTAGCGGCGGTCAGGCTATGCAGCAGTTGATCAACAGTCTGTTTATGGAGGCTTTCGCGAATCCGTGGCTGGCGGAACAAGAAGATCAAGCGCGTCTGGAACTGGCACAACTGGTGGCAGAAGGCGACCGTCTGGCGTTTTCAACTGACAGCTACGTTATCGATCCGTTGTTCTTCCCCGGCGGCAATATCGGCAAGCTGGCCATCTGTGGTACGGCTAACGATGTCGCGGTCAGCGGAGCTATTCCACGCTACCTCTCCTGCGGTTTTATCCTCGAAGAGGGTCTGCCGATGGAGACACTGAAAACCGTTGTTAACAGCATGGCAGCAACCGCGCGCGAAGCAGGCATCGCCATCGTGACTGGCGATACCAAAGTCGTGCAGCGTGGTGCAGCAGACAAACTGTTCATTAACACTGCCGGAATGGGGGCAATTCCCGCCAACATTCACTGGGGTGCACAGACTCTCGGCGTGGGTGATGTGCTGCTGGTCAGTGGTTCGCTTGGCGATCACGGCGCAACTATCCTTAACCTACGCGAGCAATTGGGTCTGGATGGCGAACTGGTCAGCGACTGCGCGGTGTTAACACCTCTTATCCAGACGCTGCGTGATATTCCTGGCGTGAAGGCGCTTCGTGACGCCACCCGTGGCGGCGTGAATGCGGTGACGCATGAGTTTGCCGCATCATGTGGATTTGGTATTGAGCTGTCTGAAGCGGCCCTGCCCGTGAAGCCTGCGGTGCGTGGCGTTTGCGAGCTGCTGGGTCTGGATGCGCTCAACTTTGCCAACGAAGGCAAACTGGTGATTGCCGTTGAGCGTCAGGCCGCTGAAACCGTACTTGCCGCGCTGCGCGCGCATCCGTTAGGGTGCGATGCTGCAATGATTGGTGAAGTGGTCGAACGCAAAGGTGTTCGTCTTGCCGGACTCTACGGCGTGAAACGAACCCTCGATTTACCACACGCCGAACCATTACCTCGTATATGCTAGCAGCCGGTTGGCAGCATGCTGTAGGCCGGATAAGACGCATTTGTGTCACTATCCGGCATTAACGCTGCATAACGCCTGATGGCGCTTTGCTTATCAGGCCTACGGATTGCGTGACCAGCGAGTTTGCGGTCAGCCATCCGGCAATAATTTACGACTTATACCTATAATTCATTTACCGTTTTCGCACCGTTCTGCGGTGCTTTCCCTGGAAAAGCAATATGTCGTATACACCGATGAGTGACCTCGGACAGCAAGGCCTGTTCGATATTACTCGTACATTATTACAGCAGCCCGATCTCCCGTCTCTTAGCGAGGCGCTTTCGCAGCTGGTCAAGCGTTCAGCGCTGGCCGACTGCGCGGCTATTGTCTTATGGCAGGCACAAACGCAACGTGCGCGTTATTTTGCAACGCGTGAAAATGGTAAACCCATCGATTATGAAGACGAAACGGTGCTGGCACATGGTCCGGTACGCCGCATTTTGTCTCGCCCTGATGCGTTGCACTGCAACTATCATGAGTTTACGGAAACATGGCCACAATTGGCTTCAGGTGGACTGTATTCTGAATTTGGCCACTACTGCCTGCTGCCACTGGCGGCAGATGGGCGCATCTTTGGCGGTTGCGAATTCATCCGTAACGAAGACCGTCCGTGGAGTGAAAAAGAATATAACCGTCTACAGACCTTCACTCAGATAGTCGGCGTCGTTGCTGAACAAATTCAAAGCAGAGTCAGCAACAACGTCGATTACGATCTGCTGTGTCGTGAGCGTGACAACTTTCGCATCCTGGTCGCCATCACCAATGCCGTGCTCTCCCGACTGGATATTGATGAGCTGGTCAGCGAAGTCGCCAAAGAGATCCACCACTACTTCGACATCGATGCCATCAGCATCGTGCTACGCAGCGATCGCAAAAATAAACTCAGTATCTATTCCACTCACTATCTGGATGAACATCATCCGGCACACGAACAGAGTGAAGTGGACGAAGCGGGAACGCTCTCTGAACGGGTCTTCAAAAGCAAAGAGATGCTGCTGATCAACCTGAGCGAACGTGACATCCTTGCCCCTTACGAACGCATGCTGTTCGAAACCTGGGGCAACCAGCTACAAACCCTGTGTCTGCTACCGCTGATGTCCGGCAATACTATGCTCGGCGTACTCAAGCTGGCACAGTGCGAAGAGAAAGTTTTCACTACCGCCAACCTCAAGCTATTGCGCCAGATTGCCGAGCGTGTGGCAATTGCCGTGGATAACGCGCTAGCCTACCAGGAAATTCACCGCCTGAAGGAACGTCTGGTCGATGAAAACCTGGCGTTGACTGAACAACTCAACAACGTAGAGAGTGAGTTCGGCGAAATCATTGGTCGCAGCGAAGCGATGTACAGCGTACTCAAGCAGGTCGAAATGGTGGCGCAAAGCGACAGCACCGTCTTGATTCTGGGTGAGACCGGAACGGGTAAAGAGCTGATCGCACGAGCCATTCACAACCTGAGCGGACGTAACGCCCGTCGGATGGTGAAGATGAACTGCGCGGCAATGCCTGCCGGATTACTGGAAAGCGATCTGTTTGGTCACGAGCGTGGCGCGTTTACCGGTGCCAGCACGCAGCGGATTGGTCGTTTCGAGCTGGCAGATAAAAGTTCGCTGTTCCTCGATGAAGTTGGCGATATGCCGCTGGAGCTTCAGCCTAAGCTACTGCGGGTTCTGCAAGAGCAGGAATTTGAACGTCTGGGCAGTAATAAGCTGATCCAGACCGATGTCCGTTTGATCGCCGCCACCAACCGCGATCTGAAGAAGATGGTTGCCGATCGCGAATTTCGTAACGATCTGTATTACCGGCTGAACGTCTTCCCGATCCATCTGCCGCCGCTGCGTGAGCGCCCGGAAGATATTCCGCTGCTGGTAAAAGCCTTCACCTTCAAAATTGCTCGTCGGATGGGACGCAATATCGACAGTATTCCCGCCGAGGCTCTGCGCACGCTGAGCTGTATGGAATGGCCGGGTAACGTGCGTGAGCTGGAAAACGTGGTAGAACGTGCGGTTCTGCTTACCCGGGGCAACGTGCTGCAACTATCCCTTCCGGATATTGCCCCTTTGACGCCGTCTACGCCTCCGGTGGCAACCGAAGTCGCGCAGGACGGTGAAGATGAATACCAGTTGATTATGCGCGTACTGAAAGAAACCAACGGGGTGGTTGCCGGTCCCAAAGGCGCGGCACAAAGGCTGGGGCTGAAACGTACAACGTTACTCTCACGCATGAAGAGATTGGGTATTGATAAGGATGCACTGGTTTAGCCAGTGTGGCTATACTGGGTGATATCTCAACGAAAGGAGGCAGTATGGCGGTATCAGCACGTAATCAATTAACCGGTACGGTGAGCGCAGTCGCTACGGGCGCAGTGAATGATGAAGTTGAACTGACGCTGGCTGGCGGCGCAAAACTGGTCGCGATTGTAACCCATAGCAGCCAGCAGGCGCTGGGTCTGGCGAAAGGGAAAGAAGCAATTGCTCTGATTAAAGCGCCATGGGTGACGCTGGCAACTGAAGACTGTGGTCTGAAGTTCTCTGCCCGCAACCAGTTTGCTGGCAGTGTTTCCCAGGTCACAGAAGGCGCAGTCAACGCCACGGTACATATCAAAACTGACGCAGGCTTCGAGATTGTTGCCGTCGTCACCAACGAAAGTCAGCAAGAGATGAAACTGAGTCAGGGAAGCCGTGTTGTTGCGCTGATCAAAGCCTCAGCTATTCTGATTGCCACCAAAGCGTAATCGCCATTCATCACCGCATGGCTAAGTTGCCCGATGGCGCAATGCGCATCGGGCCTACGCGGCAGATGCACTTATTCTCGTAGGCCAGATAAGGCGCAGCCGCCATCCGGCGCACAGCGACCTTATTTTTTCCGCTGGTACTTCTCGGGTAACTCCGGCACTGGGCGTTTGTCATCAATCAGGTGACGTACGGTCAGAATCGGGTGACGCCAGAGCATTCTCGGTCCAGCCCAACGCATAATTTGCTTCATCTCTTCGCGTTTAGCAGGTTGATAACAGTGCACAGGACACTGTTTACAGGCCGGTTTTTCCTCACCAAACACGCACTTATC
This sequence comes from Citrobacter sp. B72, assembly GCF_016894305.1. NCBI lineage: Bacteria > Pseudomonadati > Pseudomonadota > Gammaproteobacteria > Enterobacterales > Enterobacteriaceae > Citrobacter > Citrobacter sp. B72. The sequence continues at coordinate 1,070,670 of NZ_CP069801.1, read as the reverse complement.
CAGACGCTTTTGCGCATAGGCAAACAACGCATCGTAATGCCCCGGTTCGTCTGAAGCCTGCGGGCACTGGCTCTCATAGAGCGAAATCATTCTCTGGATCGTCATTTTTTCACGTGCAATGCGTTTGCCGGACATGATGCCTCCACAATTAAGTTGCATAAATAATACACCTTAATCATGAAGGCAACCAAGACCCGAGTACCACTTACTCGTCACAACGGCTAAATTGCCCTGCGTTTATAAGGACGGTAGTGTGGTAACCAAAAGTTATCTTTTATGCTTTGCAACAGCGCGTCGTCGCTCATCTTCTCTGCCACGCCCGACAGCTGCGCTGCCTTACCGACCTCAAAGGCAATGCTGCGGGTCACCTCACAGATTGTCTCAATCTCCGGCAACAGAGCCCCTTCCCCGTTACGCACCAACGGGGAAGCATCGGCTAGCGCACGGCTTGCCGCCATCAGCATAGCCTCTGTTACGCGTGTCGCACCACTGGCGATAGCCCCCAGACCGATGGCCGGGAAAACATACACGTTATTACACTGCGCCACCGGAATGGAGCGTCCATTAAATTCAATCACACCGCAGGGACTACCGGTCGCGATAATGGCCTGTCCCTCGGTCCAGCGAATGATATCTTCTGGTCGCGCTTCCATTCTCGAAGTGGGATTCGACAACGGCATAACGATCGGGCGGCCGCAGTATTGGTACATCGTGCTAATGACCTCCTGCGAGAACAATCCAGCCTGACCCGACACACCCAGCATCACCGTGGGTTTGGCATTGTGGATAACCTCCAGTAGCGACAGTGCCAGCCCCTCAAACTGCCAGTCAGATACGGCCTCGGGAGACTGCGCCAGCGGTTGCTGGAAATCAGCTAAGGCATTATTGGTGGTCATCACCAGACCGTCGCGATCCACCATAAAAATGGTCCGTCTGGCTTCGGCCTCGCTCATTCCTTCACTGATGCGGCAGGCAATAATATGCCGGGCGATCCCACATCCTGCAGCCCCCGCCCCCACAATTACGATTGATTGCTGACGGAAGTCACGACCGCAGCCTCGGCAGGCCGCAACCAGAGTCGCCAGAGCCACCGACGCCGTGCCCTGAATGTCATCGTTAAAACAGCACATCTCATCGCGATAACGGTCCAGCAGCGGCACCGCAGTATGCTGGGCAAAATCTTCAAACTGCAGCAGAACGTTAGGCCAGCGCCGTTTTACGGCGGCAATAAACATTCCAATAAATGCGAAATAGTCTTCACCAGTTATGCGCGGATGACGCCAGCCGATATAGCGCGGATCGTCCAGCAGTCGCGCATTATTCGTGCCGACATCCAGTAAAATAGGTAGCGTATTCGCCGGATTTACCCCGCCACAGACGGTATAGAGCGACAGTTTCCCGATAGGAATCCCCATACCGCCAACGCCCTGGTCACCTAGCCCCAGAATGCGCTCACCATCGGTGACGACGATGACCTTGATATCGTGCCGTGGAATATCATGCAAAATATCGTCAATACGATCGCGATCGGGCCAGGAGATAAAGACACCGCGTGCACGACGATATATCCACGAGAATTTTTCACAGGCGGCCCCGACTACCGGGGTATAAACGATGGGCAGCATCTCTGGAAGATGCTTTTTCAACAGGTAATAAAATAACGTTTCGTTAGTATCCTGGATATTACGCAAGTAAATATGTCGAGCGTTGTGGGATTCAGCCTCAAGATATTGTTGATACGCCCGTTCGGCTTGTTCATCAATATTCTCAATGGCACAAGGCAGTAGCCCACTCAGGTTAAAGTCATACCTTTCTTGCTGCGTGAAGCTGCTTCCCTTGTTTAATAACGGAGATTCAAGCAGTAACTTCCCCGTAAACGGGACGTATAAAACATCGTTTGTCACGTTGCCATCCATAAATTACAACCAGATAAAAAATAAGAGCCTGCATTAGCAGGCTCCAGGGATTCAAATCAGGACATAGTTGGCAACCAGCATCGCCGCGATACCGGCCAGCGCTGGAAGCAGCGTTCTTCTGACGATCATAAACGGTGAACATTCTCCTGCTTTACTCACCGCAATAATGATTCCAGCCACTGGGGACATTGAACGCCCCATTCCCGCCATTAACTGCATAGGCAGGATCATATTGACTGCACTCTCACCAAATTTTGCTGCAATGGAGGGGGCCAGGCCGGAGAAGGAGAAAAAGGCGGCAACGCCAGAGCCCGTCAGGACGGCGGTTACACCCACCAGTGCGGTCATCACCAGGGTCATGCTGGTAAAGCCCAGTCCTGCGTTTTGCACTGACTGTAACAGGTAGTCCACCGCACCAATTTTCTGCAGCCCCTGGGCATAGATATCCGCACACACCAGCAAGGAAACGATGCTGGTAAACATGCTGCCCATCCCTTTGAAAAAGACCTGTATCCCTTTGCAGCAGCTTTTGAAATCTCGGGTAGCCACCAGTTCAAAGAAAAATGCGACGACAGCGCCAAGGATCATCGCCGTGACCACGTCTATTTTGATGGACTTGATAACCAAAGGGCTAAAGACCAGCACCAGTACGACAGGCAGGACGGGTAACAGCGCGTAAATAGCGGGTACCTTTCGGCCTTCTTCTTCCGCTTGCGCCACGCTTTGCGCCCCCGGTACGAAGCCATCTTTTTTGTCGAAATACTTCGCGGTAAAGTAAATCACCACCGCAACGGCCAGCATCACCACCACCGCCACCGGCATCTGGTAATGCGCAAAGTAGATCGCGCTTTCCATGCCAGCATGTTTAGCCGCCAGATTCGCAGTACCTACCGCGGGCCCTAGATCCATAAACGCGCACAGACCAATCATCGCGGCCGCAGAGGCTTTACTGACCCCCAGACGAACCAGAACCGGGAAGAATGTCACCAGCAGCAACATCGCCAGTCCCGCCGCACTTGAAATTGCCACATGCAGAAGCTGTGCGCAGATATACCCCAGCGCAAGGATCAGGTAAGGCGCTTTAATCACCTGCAGCGGTCGAATGCACATATTGACCATCGCATTCGACGCTTTAATGTGATCCATATAGCTGGCAAATCCACCCGCAGCCATGATGATAAGACCAATACCTGCAATTTGTGTGGTGAGCGATTCTTTTGCAAAGCTAAAGATATCCAACCAGGTTGACCCCGTGGATTTTGCTTTATCGTAGAGAATGCTGTTTTCAGGATAAAACAGTACGGTAATGGTCAATAATGCCAGTCCAGCGAGTAATAAAACAGTTTGCGGCTGATAATTTTTCACAATTAACCATGCAGCAATAACTGTTATCACTATTGCTATAATAAACGCTGTCATAATAACAATTCCTATGCCATACAAATCGGGTAGGGTTACCTGTCATATCATCATAGCTTATATAGGATAGTAAAAAATCACTCCCATATATAAGCAGCTATAATATGTACGTAAATTTATCGTATTACATACTCAAATATTGAGATTTAATTGTAATGGGTTGTGTGGTTGTAAAATACGGGAAAGGTGTTTTCCCACCTCTTTTTGTGAGTAAGATCGCAACTACATCTGAATGTAGTCGCAGACCTCAGAAAAGGCTGGATGCGGGTTTCCAACATATTCATTCTATGATTGACGTCGAAAGTGTATTACCCTATAACAACGTTGATATACAATAGTCATCGGGTGTTATCCATGTACAAAAAAAACACGTTAAGTCTGGATGAGTATAACTTACTTACTCTTAATATGGGTGATCTAACTGAATCTGAGTGCCGACTCAATGAGTACATTAATAAACACTTCAATGAACTTCCCTATCATGGCATTGTTGACCTCTCGCAAAATGCGATGGTAAGCAAAGCAACCATTGGCCGATTTTTAAATAAGATTGGGTTTACGGGTTACGCCGCTTTTCGCAAAGCATTAGACATTACGCTGTCAAAAAATAAAATATCCGCACCTTTTGAGAAAAACATCAAACTACGTAACAATCCCAGCATTACCACTGAAAGTATCGTTACTGATTTCACCCATAAAGTATCAGAATTATTTAATCAATTTAAAAATAATATCGACATTGAAAGCCTTAATGCGTTTATCGATCTGGTACTGAACAATCAACGTCATATTTATGTCGTCGGTCCGTCATCATCTCATGCAATGGCAACGCATTTTTGTACACTGTTAAAGTACTTTCGCAGTGACATCACCCTTTTACCGACGGACATCAGCGAACTCCCCAAATGTCTCATCAATATTGAGGAAGAGGATGTCCTGATTGTGTTCTCCTACTATCGATTTAATCGGGTTGCCCTCAATATTGCAAAGTGGTTCAGAAAAAAGAACGCCGTCGTGGTACTGGTTACCAACTCAGAAGCGAACCCTTACGGTAAATTTTGCGATCTGCAGTTTGTTCTTCCCAGCGACGTACAGTCCATTTTTCAAAGCCGTATACTCGGCTTCTTTTTTATCGAACTCATATTGCATCTGGCTTATGAGAAAGGAGATAACGAGGGGAATTTTGCACAACTGGAAGAGTTATTTGTCTTTTTCGAAACGTTTTCTGCATCAGCACACAACACTTAGCACCGCCAGCCGCCAGGAGAGTTATCCCTCCCGGCAGCAAGACAAATCAGGCAATCTCTACCGTTTTCACGCGCTCGAACTCAGCTAAAGTTTCAGCGATTAGCGCGTCGTTAGCCCCGATATATGACAGCGGCTCGCAGGCGGCGGTAATTTCCTCTACAGACAATGATGCGCGGATTTCCGGGCTAGCCTGCACGATCTCCATGAAGCTGTGCTCTCCAGTTGCATGCTTTAGCAGGTTTTTCACTAAGTTATAGGCGGACTCTCTGCCGATTTTGGCGGCAAGTCTCATCGTCAGTGATTCCGACATAATAAAGTGCTTTGAGCAATCGAAATTAGCACGCATCTTCTCTTCATTAATGATGAGATGCGAAAGCAGATTCTTTGCGCGTGTCAGGCTGGTCGATAAAGCATTTGAGGCCTCCGGGAGGATTGTCCAGTTTAATACCCTCATTGAGGCGGCTCGCACATCCTGTTGATCCAGCATTGCTGGGGCGCCAGACGCATACATCCATCCCATCCTTGCCAGCGTTTGCATCATGTTACTGGCGCGCGGATTAACCTTGTGCGGCATCGTGCTCGACCCTCCACCACCTTCTCCCTCAAGCACTTCAGCAATCGGCGTGCGTCCCATTGTTTCGACATCGTTGGCCAGACGACATAACGTGCCGTGAACAAGGGCAAAAAACTGCACAACTTCAACAACCGCATCCTGGCTGGCATTATTAATGCCGCAGGGTACGTTCAGACCCAGTGCCAACATCAGTCGTTCACGTGTTTCCATTCCCTGCTCTCCTACGGAGGCCAAATTACCTACCGCGCCGCCAAAGAGCCCGGTTACAGCTCGCGGGTACAGCTGCTGAAGTCTTATCAGATGGCGGTTAATCTCTGCCAGATAACTGCAAACATGCAGCCCCCACGTTGTCGCAGAAGCATCCACTGAATTGGTGCGTGCAACCATCACCGTTCGGGTATGACGTATTGCCATCGCTTTCATTGCCTCGCCAACATCGAGCAATTGCTCGCGCAGCAGCTGCAACGTTTGTTGCAGTCTCATCGCCATGCCAGAGTCCAGCAGATCCTGGGTAGTACATCCCCAGTGCAAAAACTGACTTACTAAAGGTGTACCGCAAGCAGAGATCTGATCGATCAGCGGTTTTATCGCCATACCAACCGTCTGTGTTTCCTGTGCAAGGGCCGGCCAATCTATCCGTATTTCCCTGCACGTTTTTTCAATTTCGACGGCGGCTTGCTCAGGGATAATCCCCTGCTCACCTTGCACTCGAGCGACAGTTGCCTCAAATCGCAACCAACACCGCAGCAGATTGTCGTCAGACCATATTTCCCGCATCCGACCTTGGGTGAACAATGAAGAATAAAGATCAGAATCAAATACCGTTGTTTGCTTACCGAACATACAGCGCCTCTCCGGCCAATGAATGCATCATAATCGAAAATGTGATTAATCAATTTTGCAGGATCTGTTTTCCAGATTATAGGGGAAAATAGTATTCCCACCCAAAAAACGGCCATGAGAATACAATATTCCCATTTTCGTTTTTTCCACCAAGTAGAAATGAGATGTACTTCACAGTAATTTGTGAATTACATTCCAAGCAGGCGTAATATTTCAGCAGAAATGCGCATTAAATATAAGAACCATTAATACAATAGTGAAATTAGTGATATTTATGCGTGAATAATCACATTTCATTACGAGAAAAAATAATTCCCATACCGCTGACACTCTTTTTCCACAAACAATTACCTCGCTGTGAACTTTATTTTATGGTCAGGAAACTAATGCTGGTTTGAGGGATGACATGAAGCTAAAAAATTATTCACTAATATTACTTATGGGTATGAGTTCCTCGGCGTTCGCCTTAAACGTCTATAATAAGGATGGCAATACTCTGGATATCTATGGCCGCGTTGAGGGAAAAATAGCAAGTGGTCAGAATTCATTTGCTGGCAGTGAAAGCCGAAGCGATCTGGGTGGCCGTGTAGGTATTTACCTCACCCGAGATCTGGATCTTCTGCCAGATACCAAAATCGTGGGTCGACTGGAATGGCAGGTGCGTACCGAAAAAAATGATAACAATACCGGTGAAAGCGATATGGAGGCCCGTTATTCCTATGTCGGTCTGTCAAATAAAACATGGGGTGAACTGATCACCGGGAGAACCAAAAATCCGTTGTATCAGGTAATGAAAATGACCGATAAGTACAAAAATTTCACCCCTAATATCTATAGCTATGGCATTACAACCATTGATGATTCATACCAGTTCAACCGCCAGGACGGCACCGTCCAGTGGAATGCCAAATTTGCCGGTAACGAAATTCAACTGGCATGGGTCTCCGGTAATGGCAACAGCGATAACGAAGCCCTGGATTACGGCGCGATGGCCAGCTACCGCAAGTCTTTCAAATTTGGTGATTTTAGAATTACACCCGCACTCGCGGCCAGTCGTTACAAACGACAGGATGGCGTAGTGACCACCGATGGGCGTAATCAAAACGATCAAATTATGGGAGGATTACAACTCAGTTATAAAGCCTATGAAGTCGCGGTAACCGCATTGCGTACTTCTATTTCTCGCGATAACAAAAGCGATAATAATTATAAAGGGATGGATTCACTCATTTCCTACAACTTTGGCACCGTCAAAGTTCTCACCGGATATAGTTTTTTAAATGAAGATGGTAAAGATATTGCTGAAAAAGAAGACTGGCGTGCTGAGGCGCAATTAACATTGGCTGAGGATACGTGGTTATCATTTACTTACGATAAAGAATTCGCCAGTAAGAACAAAAAAACCAATGATGATGCGCTCATCGTTGGACTCCGTTACGACTTCTAAGAGATAATCGATGAAAAAGATAACTTTGCTTGCCGCAGCAACGGTCCTGGCACTGAGTAGTATCTGCGCTCACGCTGATACGTTATTAGCGCCTTCCGCACATGCTAAAATGGATGGCGAGAATAAAATCGTCGCGCTTTATGGTAACTCGTTCACGTTCTATAACAATAATATCAATACCCGATTACGGGATTTGACGCAGTCTTTACTGCCTGACCATGCCAAAGGCTATAAATATCGGGGGATCACGATTTCCAGCGGTCATTTAGGCTGGCAAATTGAGAATATGCGCTACCAGAACACGTTACAGAAATGGGATGTAGTGGTATTACAGGGGAACTCCACAGAAACAATTTCAAAGAAAGAAAGTACCCGGAAAAATTTCGTTGACTCTGCAACCCAAATGGCTGAGATGGCGCATAAAGCAGGTGCAAAAGTTGTCTATTTCATGACCTGGCCGAAGAAAGCTAAACCCGAAGATAGCCAAAAGCTGGCGGATGCTTATATCTCCATTGCGCAAAAAACGGGGGGATATGTGGCTCCGGTAGGTCTCGCTTTCGAGAAAGCGCGCAAGACCCATCCGGAAATTAACTTGTATTATCATGATGGTGTACACCCTTCTATTTCTGGTACATATCTCGCCGCTTGCGTATTCTTCGCCACCCTGTACAACCAGTCTCCTGTCGGCGGCGCGCTTCCTGTTGATACGGACATGACCCCTGCCACCGCCAAAGCGTTACAACAGGTAGCATGGGAAACCGTTACTGAGTTCCAAAGGTCATAATCACCGGGTTATTCATCCCCAACACGCCGGCAATCGAGCCGGCGTAAAATACATTATCCCCCGTCTATTCCTTAGCACCCTACGCAAATAAGAATTATTTTCATTTGTTTATGCCATGTGCTATATAACATAGCAAAGGCTATATTCGATGATAAATTAACCACCTTGTTGCGAGGGATACTATGCCGCATCTGCCCCATCTGAAGTCATTTCTCCTTGCCAGCGTGTTAACAGCGCTGACGCTGTCACCCGCCTGGGCGAAAGAAAAATTCAAAGTGGTAACCACCTTTACGGTGATTGCCGATATGGCAAGCAATGTAGCAGGTGACGCGGCGGACGTTAGTTCTATCACCAAACCGGGGGCTGAAATTCACGAATATCAACCAACCCCAGGCGATATCAAACGGGCGCAAGGCGCACAGCTTATTCTCTCCAACGGTCTAAACCTCGAACTATGGTTTGCCCGCTTCTACCAAAATTTGTCCGGCGTACCTGAAGTGATGGTCTCAAACGGCGTGCAGCCAATGGGCATCAGCGAAGGGCCGTACAACGGTAAACCAAACCCGCATGCCTGGATGTCAGCGGAGAACGCGCTGATCTACGTGGATAACATTCGTGATGCGCTGATCAAATACGATCCGGACAATGCCGCAACCTACCAGAATAATGCGCAGAATTATAAAGCGAAAATCCAGCAGACTCTGGCGCCACTGCATACAGAACTGGCAAAGCTCCCTGCTGATAAACGCTGGCTGGTCACCAGCGAAGGCGCATTCTCTTATTTAGCTCGTGATAACAATCTCAAGGAGCTGTATCTGTGGCCGATCAATGCCGATCAGCAGGGTACGCCCAAGCAGGTACGCAAGGTTATCGATGCCATCAGAGAGCATCATATCCCAACGGTATTTAGCGAAAGCACCGTGTCCGACAAACCAGCGCGTCAGGTTGCCCGTGAATCTGGCGCGCATTACGGCGGCGTGCTGTATGTCGATTCGCTCAGCGCTGCCGATGGTCCGGTACCGACCTATCTGGATTTACTGCGCGTCACCACGCAAACCATTGTTAACGGCATCAACAAGGGTCTGGAGAGCCAACCATGAGTCACTCTGCGATTACCGTAAATCAGGTTACGGTGACGTATCGCAACGGTCATACCGCATTGCGGGACGCCACTTTTCAGGTTCCGGGCGGCTCAATTGCCGCTCTGGTCGGCGTAAACGGTTCGGGAAAATCAACGCTTTTTAAAGCGCTGATGGGTTTTGTCCGCCTGGCGCAGGGGGAAATCTCAATTCTGCAACAGCCGGTAAATAAAGCGCTCAAACAGAATCTGATCGCCTATGTCCCCCAGTCAGAAGAGGTGGACTGGTCGTTTCCGGTACTGGTGGAAGATGTGGTGATGATGGGACGCTTTGGCCATATGGGCTGGCTGCGTCGACCAAAACAAATTGACCACGCCTGCGTAGATGCGGCGCTGGCGCGGGTTGATATGCTGGATTATCGCCATCGTCAAATAGGTGAACTGTCCGGTGGGCAGAAAAAGCGTGTTTTTCTGGCAAGGGCCATCGCACAGGACGGACAGGTTATTTTACTGGATGAACCCTTTACCGGTGTGGATGTAAAAACCGAGGCCCGGATCATCGACCTGCTGCGTGAACTGCGTGATGAGGGTCGAACCATGCTGGTCTCTACCCATAATTTGGGATCCGTCACCGAGTTTTGTGATTACACGGTGATGATTAAGGGCACGGTGCTGGCAAGTGGCCCCACCGAAACCACCTTTACCCCCGAGAATCTCGAACTGGCATTCAGCGGCGTACTGCGTCACGTTGCGCTGAGCGGCGGTGAACAGCACGTAATTACCGATGATGAACGCCCGTTTATTGCGCGACGCACGGCAAACGAGGGGGAATAACCATGAACTGGCTAACGGAGCCGTTTGGCTACCAGTACATGCTCAACGCCATGTGGGTCTCGGCGATGGTCGGTGGCCTGTGTGCGTTTCTCTCATGCTATCTGATGCTCAAAGGCTGGTCGCTGATTGGCGATGCACTGTCGCACTCTATCGTGCCGGGCGTGGCAGGCGCTTATATGTTAGGGCTTCCCTTCGCGCTTGGCGCATTCCTTTCCGGCGGACTGGCGGCGGGCAGTATGCTGTTTCTTAATCAACGTTCGCGCCTGAAGGAAGATGCGATTATCGGACTGATTTTTTCGTCTTTTTTCGGTATCGGGCTGTTTATGGTGTCGCTCAATCCGATGTCGGTGAACATTCAGACCATCATTCTCGGCAACGTGCTGGCGATTGCACCAGAAGATATTCTACAACTGGCCATCATCGGGGTTATTTCGCTAACCATCCTGTTTTTGAAGTGGAAAGATCTGATGGTGGTTTTTTTTGATGAAAACCACGCGCGCTCTATCGGTCTGAATCCGGGCCGGTTGAAGCTGTTATTTTTTACACTGCTCTCCGTTTCCACAGTCGCCGCGCTGCAAACCGTCGGCGCATTTCTGGTGATTTGCCTGGTGGTTACGCCCGGTGCAACGGCCTGGCTGCTGACCGATCGTTTTCCACGCCTGCTCACTATCGCCGTAGCTATTGGCAGCCTGACCAGCTTTTTCGGCGCCTGGCTGAGCTACTGGCTGGACGGTGCAACCGGCGGAATTATTGTCGTTCTGCAAACGCTGCTGTTCCTGCTGGCATTTGTCTTCGCGCCAAAACACGGTCTGCTGGCGAATCGCCGCCGCGCCCGTCTGGTGAACAAGGAGTCAGTATGATCTTAACAACGCTGCTGGAACCCTTTCAGTTTGGTTTTATGGTCAATGCGCTGGTCATCTCCACCATTGTCGCCGTGCCCTGCGCGCTGCTGTCTGTATTTTTAGTACTCAAAGGCTGGGCGCTGATGGGCGATGCCATGAGCCACGCGGTTTTCCCGGGAATTGTACTGGCGTGGATTGCGGGCATCCCACTGGCAATTGGCGCATTTATCGCCGGGCTGTTCTGTGCGGTGGCGACGGGTTATCTCGACGATAACAGCCGCATCAAACGCGATACCCTGATGGGAATCGTCTTTTCCGGCATGTTTGGTGCAGGACTGGTGCTGTACGTCTCTATCCAGTCAGAAGTCCATCTCGATCATATTCTGTTCGGCGACATGCTGGGCGTATCGTTCAGCGACATCATACAAACCGCGGTTATTACGCTTGGGATAGCGCTTATTATTGGGCTTAAGTGGAAAGATCTGCTGCTGCATGCGTTCGACCCGCATCAGGCAAAGGCCAGTGGGCTTAACACTGCACTGCTACATTACGGCCTACTGTGCATGATCGCCCTGACGATTGTCGCCACGCTAAAATCAGTAGGGATTATTTTGTCGATCTCCTTACTGATTGCGCCTGGCGCCATTGCGATTTTAATGACGCGGAAATTTTCCCACGCCTTGTGGCTGGCGGTGATTATGTCGGTCGTTACCTCGTTTATGGGCGTGTACCTGTCTTTTTTCATCGACAGTGCACCGGCCCCCACCATCGTCGTACTATTTTCACTACTGTTTGTGATGACCTTTATTTATTCCACCCTGCGCGATCGTCGTTTAGAACGGCGACGCCAGCAATACGACCTCTGATGGAGTGGGCAGTGATATGCCCGCTATCGTTATTAGAATACGTAATGACAATATTCCCAGCGTCCTGAACAAATGCCCCGTTCTGAAACCATGCCATATTTACCAGCGCTATTTAATAATCAGATAGTCACTATCACATTAGATAAAAATACAGGTAAATTTTATGAGCAAGATGAGCATGTCTGAAATCTATTCTGAACCAGAGGCCTATGGCTTACCACGCAAAGGTATAATACTTAATAATAAGGAAGCTGCGTTGGTGGTAGTCGATCCACAGAACGATTTTTTAAGTCCTCAGGGTATTGGCTGGGAGGTTTTTAAAAACAGCATTATTGAAAATAATACTGTAGAAAATCTCGAGACGTTGTTCAAAATGGCAAAAGAAGCACAAATGCCTGTTTTTATTTCTCCACATTATTACTTTCCGCACGACCATAAATGGCAATCTACCGCACCGGGAGAAACATTTATGCACGGCACTGGAATGTTCAATCGTAAAGGTCCACTGACGATGGAGAATTTTGAAAATTCCGGCGCAGACTTTTTACCGCAGTTTAAGCCATATATTTATGATGGCGAAACGGTCATTGCCTCACCGCATAAGATTTTCGGACCAGAAACCAACGACCTGGTACTGCAATTAAGAAAACGCGGTGTCTCACAGGTCATTCTCGCCGGTATGGCTGCCAATCTGTGTATTGAATCCCATATGCGTGAATTGATTGAGCAAGGTTTTGAAGTTGTCGTCGTTAAAGATGCGACAGCGGGTCCGCGCATTCCGGAAGGTGACGGTTATCTCGCCGCTCTAACCAACTACCGCATCATTGCCAATGATTTATGGGACACCGACACCACGGTTGAAAAGGTAAAGGCAGCAGCTAAGTAATAGCTATGAGTACGGTTACCGAGGGTAATTGTATGTACAACATCGCTCATCCATTAGCCATCAAAATAAATTTCATTAAGCGCGGAGCTTTTCCATGAATCTTAAGTTAAAGGTTATTTCGGCATGTATTTTACTTTCCATGTCAGTTTCAGCTACTCAGGTGTTGGCCGCTGCCAATACAAATGAGACTACTTACTTAGTTAACCGTGGTGATCCACAATTAAAGGTCAACGGCAAATATATCGATCAGATCATTGCCGAGGTAATGGCGAAAAATAATCTGCCGGGTTTATCCATGGCGATTGTTCAGGCGCCTTATATTCCGCGCTCAGCGGGATACGGTCTGGCAACGGCAGCCAATGATGAGCTTGCTTCCACCAAAACCATGTGGGGAATTGGCCCTATCACGCAGGCTTTTACTGCAGTCGCAGTAATGCAACTGGTAGAGCAAGGCAAATTGGATCTGAATACTCCTGTGAGTGTTTATTTGCCTGGCCTGCCGGAAAGCTGGCATAACATTACGATTCTGGAATTAATGCAGCACTCATCCGGGATCCCTGATTTCAGATCTTTCGGCTATAAACAAGAGCAAAAATATACACCTGCGCAGCTGGTGGATCTTGTTAAAGATAAACCGCTCGAATTTAAAAATGGCACGGACATCAACTCCAGCGCAACTGACTTTATCCTGTTAGGAATGGCTATCGAGAAAGTCAGCGGAATGAGTTACGTAGACTTCGTCAACAAATACCAAATTGCGCCGTTAGGTCTGCAAAGCACCATGTTCGCAAAAGACATGCCAACGAAAGCATTCCTTGATCGCCCGACGCCTGATAAGCAACATAATCAGCATTCGAAATTTAAGTCAGAAATTGACTGGATCAACCCTGTTGAGCCTGCAACAGGTTACGTCGCAGCGGGTGACAAACTGGCGCCTGTCAGCGCGATCGCCACTGATAATCTGTTCGCCTACGGTGGTCTGTGGTCGTCAGCGGAAGACATCAGTAAGTGGGATATCGGTCTTGCCGGCAGCACGCTGGTTAAAGACAAAAAGCTACGCGACATTATCTATAGCCCGGCAAAACTGAAAAATGGCAAAGTCGTGCCTGCCATGGCCGGCTGGGAATTTACCCGCCATCCTGGTTTTCTGGAAATCAAAGGAACCACAGGTGGCTTTAGTGCCTATCTGAGCCGCTTTACCGCCGGTGATGAACTGGTTTGCGTGACAATGCTGACCAATAAAGAAGGCGTAGACATGACTCAGGTGGCTCGTGATATCGCTGAAGCCTATAAAATCGGGCTGGGTTCTGGGTTAAATTCAGAGAAGATCAAAAACCAGGAAAGTAAATTCTCTGTCGATGAGACGGTCTCCCGACTGAAAGCCATTCTGAAAAGCGAAGGCGTTCCGGTATTCACTGAAATTGATCACGAGAAAAATGCCGAGGGCGCGGGAATGAACCTGAGGCCAACGAAAGTCCTGGTATTTGGTAACCCTAAAGTCGGCACAAAACTGATGCAGGATAAACAGGGTGTCGCGCTGGATCTGCCGTTACGTGTCTCCGTATGGCAGGATAAGATCGGGCGAGTTTGGGTCGGTTATGAAAACCTGGATGACGTAGCAAAAACCTACGATCTTCAGGACAAGCAGACCATTGATAAGATTGACAACTTTATGACTAAGCTGGTCAGTCGGGCTGTTGATGCTTATATCCAGTAACGGGATATAGCACTCCCAGTCTTCTCATGCTGCGGGACCGTTAAAGCTCCCGCAGCGTGTCAGCGCCAGCTTAATAGCGGGCTAAACGCCTCGCGGCCCACCAGGGCACGAAGCGCAGGCAGATGACAGTTACGCGCCAGAAGCGGAGGTACGGCAAAAATAATGTCGCCGGAGAGCATCACATTCTCAAGTTGTCCCCACAGGTACCAGCCAGTTTCAACGCCACTGTCCGGGACGCGTAAATGCAAATGCCATCCCTCCTGCGGCTCATCAGCAATCCCCAGCCATTGGCTAAATCGGGGGATTTCAGGCACAACCTGAGTCACTAACGAACACACACCAACCTGGTTTGCCGGTATATACAACGTTAGCGCTCCCAAAGTAATACGTACCGCCGCCAGATTAGTGGGAGCCGTCATAACCGCTGGTCTCCTGATAACGCTCAAAGACCAGATTCAGATCGAGCAGCGTGTACCAGGTTTCCATCACGTTAACCACCCCCACAGCGATGCTTTGTAACGCCGGGGGCAACGAATCTCCTGGCAAATGAATCTGGCTTTCGGCGACTTCCAACACATCAATCAGTTTATCTATCAGGATCCCACTTTGCATTTTCTCGGCGCATCCAATCAAAATAGTGCGCTTACCTGCCGAATTGACGGTAGGTTTATCGATCAGGCTGTCCAGTCTCATTACCGATTCCACCCGTCCACGATAGTTGATGACCCCTTCAAGCATTGGCGCGCAACAGGGAACCCAGGAGATCGGGCGCTCAGCAAGGATCTCTTTAATTTGCGCCCCATAGAAGGCAAAATTTTTACCCGCCAGTTGAAATAACACCAGCGTGCGCTGGGGTTCATCAACGTTTTCACACTCCGGTTTTTCACCATGGTTCAGCGCAAGAATCTGCTCCAGCTGTTGGCTCATATTGACTCCTTTTACTCGGCAATGCAGAAAGTATTACGGCCATTTTGTTTCGCGGCATACAGCGCCTGATCGGCGCGTTCGCGTAGCGTTTCAATCCGATCGCCAAACTGCCACTGGGCAATACCCGCGCTGAAGGTACTGTGAAAACTGGCGTCGTTAACGGAAAATGTGACCTGCTCGTAATCCCTGCGCAATCGTTCGACCACGCGCGCAGCCTTGTCACTGCTGGTGTTGGGCATAATGATGACAAACTCTTCACCACCGTAACGGCCAACGATATCGGTGCTGCGTAATCGATGGGAGAACAACTGCGAAATACCGACAATTACCTGGTCACCGACCGCATGACCGTAGGTATCGTTAACGCTTTTGAAGCGATCCAGGTCCACCATTACCATACAAAATGGGTTGCCGCTGTAGTTCGACTCGGCAATCGCGCTTTTGAGAAAATGGGTGGTCGTTGAGTGGTTATATAACCCGCTCAGACTGTCCTGCGACATACGGGCACGCAGGACGCGCATTCTTTCCGCGCGAATCGATACGGCGCGGATCAGCTCCTCAGGGTCGCTCTGTTTGAGGATAAAATCCTCCGCGCCGATGCTCATTGCTCCTAACTGCGCATGCTTGTTGGTCTCGCTGGAGAGATAGGCGATAGGCAGGCCAATATGCTGCGGTATTTGGCGAATCAGTTTTGTCAGTTCCTCACCGCTGAACTCCGGCATGTGATAATCCATCAACACCAGATCGATCGGCTGCGCATTCAGTACATGCAGTAGATAGTGAGGTTTTTCCAGCACATGCACTTCCATGCCCGCCATGCGCAGCATCTCCGCGTTGTATTCCGCCACCGCGGGTTCGTCATCAATCAACAATACCTGGTAAGGCTTTTTCAGCGACGGTTGAGTCAGGCGATGAAGTTCCTGGACTAAATCGGTGATAGACGCAGGCTTTACGTAGTAGCCATCACAGCCGGATTTGATGGCGTTGACGCGGGCATTGAAATCGCTATGACACGAGAGGAACAGCACAGGGAAAGGTTTGCCCACTTTTTGTTTCAAATCCGACATCGCCAGCGGTCCACCGTAGGCGTTGTCCGGAAAGCTAACATCCATAATCACCACGGCGGGCGGTTGCGACAATACGGCCTGAGTGAAATCCTGCGTGTTCGCGAACACATGGCAGGTAAAACCAAAACAGCGCAGTTGGGTCGCGAGCAGCTCGACCTGGTCAATATCATCATCACACAGGTAGATAGGCTTACTGGCCCGCCGAACATATCCCTCTTCCGGGCGCTGCGCGGTGATCGGTAATGTGAACTCCGTATCGCTGATACGATGTTCAAGATTGAGCTGCTCCTGGGTCAGGGTGTACAACCACCTGATGATTCGTCGCAGCTCATCGTAATGCAATGTGCTTTGCTCTATTTCCGGCTCTGTTAGTAAACGCTCACCTTCTGCTGAGGCATTCGCCAGCGGGCTAAAGCCAAAGGACCCTGCCGAACCGTGAATACTGTGCAGCAGGATATGTAGCTGTTTGCGACAGGCTTCGCTAGGCTCTGCGACCAGTTGAACGAGTAATCTTTCCGCTTGTGCCAGCATGTCGGGAATTCGGCGTAGAAACCCCTGCCGCAAACGCGCTATTTTTTCCTGCGCTACCGCCATCGCTATATGCTTATTTTCTTGTTTCATCAAACACGTAGGCTTATTCAGTTAATCGCAGATGGTTGCAGTAGCGCATTGACAGCAGCCCCCAGATTTTCCGCGAGGTTTTCATCTTTTTTCACCCAACGGTCGTACAGAGCGTCGCTGCCCGTTACTTCATTGGCACTTAGTAAAATAAAAGGCTTAGCCCAATCCTGAGCGCGTAACAGCGCCAGCAAATCCAAACCACTGATCTCTGGCATATGCAGATCGCTAATCACCAGGTCGATGTTGTTATCCGAGTCCAGGCACGCCAGGGCGGAAATCGCGCTTTCCACAATCACCACATCGTAGCCGTCCATTTGCAAAAATATGGATGCCAGTTCAGCCGCAAAAAGATCATCATCAACTAATAAAATTCGCATTTTCTCTCTCGATTTTGCGCCATCAGCACAAAAGCATTTTTAATGTTTTTATCAAACTGTCCTGCTCGAAATCGCCCTTGGCGATGTAGGCATCCGCACCCACCTGAATCCCCCGTCGCCGGTCTTCTTCCTTCGCGCGGGACGTCACGATGATGATTGGCGTATGCTGGTAGTTTTTCTCCCCACGCAACGATTTGGTGAAGGTGAAACCATCCATAAACGGCATTTCGACATCCGTCAGTACGGCATCAAACTGGGTCAGCTTCGCTTTTTGCAGCCCCGACAGCCCGTCTTCTGCCAGAGTCACCTGATAGCCGTGCGCTTCCAGCACGTTCTTTTCTATCTCACGGGTATTCAGTGAGTCATCGACCACCAGCACATGCCATGCATCCTGCGCTACGCTCGTGGCTGGCGCTGGTGTACTGGTTTGCCGTGATTGTTGCGCTATCGCCATCAGCGCGGGAACGTGCAGGATGCTGACCAGTTGGTTATCCGGTGTTTGTACCATCCCGGAGACCAGCGACTGCTGTTGCATATGCTTCGGTAACGGTTTGATCATCATCTTGCGTTCATCGAGCAGCTTATCCACCTGCAGCGCCATTTTGCTGTACTGGTTCTGCACCACGATTAATCGCTGTCCAGGCGTTGAAAAGCTGCTCTGGCGTTCATGAATGCCCAGCAAGCTACCTACGCAAACCACCGGGATAAACTCGTTATGCAAGATAATGGCAGGACGTCCGGCGATATCGCTGATCCCCTGTGGCGTGCATTCCACCACCTCAACCACATACTGCGCAGCCAGTCCAAACAGGTGCCCCTGCTCTTCAAATTGCAGAATCCGCATCATGGTTAACGAAACAGGCAACCGCAGGTTAAAGCTGGTTCCGACTCCCGGACGGCTATAAACCTGCAAATCGCCTTGCAGGTCAGTCACCACCGTTTTGCGCACCACATCAAGACCAACGCCGCGACCAGAAAGCTCGGAGACTATCTTGCTGGTCGAAAAGCCGGGATGAAAAATCAGCTCATTACATTCCTGCTCGGAGAGCTGCCCGGCCATTGAAGCAGGAACAAGACCTTTACTGACCGCCTTCGCGCTGATGGCCTCATAGTTCAGACCACGGCCATCATCTTCGATACGCAGTAGTATCCCGCTGCCGTCCTGCTGGGTGGTTATGGTAATCGTGCCGCGAGTGGATTTACCGAGCGCCAGACGTTCGTCGATCTCACCAATCCCGTGATCGACGGCATTACGCAGTAGATGAGTCAGCGACTCCGAAAGCCGATCAATGAGCTGACGGTCGATTTCCACTTCTCCGCCAACAAAGCGGCACACCACCTGCTTGTTCAGTGTGGAAGCCAGTTCGCTGACCTGCAGCGAAATGGGTTCAAACAACGTTGAAAGTGGCAGCATACGGATCCGCGCCGCCACATCGTATAGTTCAAACATCTGCAAATGCTGGAGCTGAACGCTTTCTTTTAGCTGGGCGCTAAAGTCATGGATCTGCTGGCGAAGCTGTTCAGCGCTTAATCCCGGTAACCGTGGTACCAGTTGACTCAGGTTTTGTATCTGCTGTTCCAGGCGATCATGTCCGGCGAGCACCTCCCCCAGAATGTCGATCAGGCCATCGAGCTTGTTCAGTTTTACCCGAACGAAATCAGCCTGCTTAATACCGGAATCTATACTGGCTGGCGTCGCGGGCGCAGGGACTACCGGTTTTTCTGTTGCCCCGGCAGTTTCGCCAGCCAGCGTGATATCCTCTCCCCGACTGGCGCGGGCAAGGCGTTCGCATAGCCCGGCATCCGCCGGTGGCAATTGATTATCCCCTTCGCTGACAAAAAGCTGGGTAAGCTGACCAGAAAGGTACTCCACAGACTCATGGATCAGATTGCCCAGCGCCCTGTCCGGCGTCAGTTTGTTATCACGTAGTTCACTCAATACATCTTCAAGATGATGCGTGACATCGGCAATACTTTGCAGCTTCAGCATCCGCGCGCCCCCTTTCAGGGTATGCGCAGCGCGAAACATCTCACCTATCCAGGCGTCGGTATGTTCATCAGCGGAGAGGAGAAACGCCCCTTCGCTGATCGTCTGCAAATGACCTCTCCCTTCATCAATAAAGCGCAGAACGAATTTTTTCAGATCGATAGCCATAATCGCTCTTATTAGCCACTTTGATGGGCGAATTGCGCCAGTTGATGTTCACACAGGAAACGAAACGTATTGCCAGGAAATACCATTGGCAAACGCAGACGACAAACCGATGACGGATTGTTTATCTCGTCGTTCAGTAACTGCATCACCACACGATAAGTCCGTTGAGCAGGCTGGTATAACTCGCTTTGCCGGTACATTTCAGCCAGATAATAGTGCGCAGGCCAGTAGCCGGGTTCCTGATAAACCACCTGCTTGAACCAGGCGATGGCCTGCTGGGTCTGGTGTTGCCACATCATCGCCAGTCCGAGCAGCATTTTGGCCTCTGCCGACCACTCATCCTGGGCGAGGATCTGCTGTGCGTTTCCGGCCGTTTGAGAAAATTCACGCTGCTCGAGGGCAATAACGCCCTGGATCAAAAGCGCATCCTGATTACGGGGATCGTCACGTAACACACAGGCGATACACTTTTCAGCTTCAGAAAAACATTTTTCATCGAGGCTGGCGCGTGCTTTCTTCAGCCAGTCATTACTCTGCTGCGCCGTGGGCACCAGAGGAACCTGTTCAACCACCGCTCTCGACTGCGGAATGCGCACCGCAACTCTGGGGACAGGCACAACCCTTGCCGCTTCACGATGGTGGCAAAAATAGAAAATCCCCTCTTCCTGCTCCAGCTTCAGAATGTCGAAATTGTTAGCCAGCGTTTCCGCATTGCCAAAAAATAAGGCTCCCTGCGGTTGCAACATCTTCAGCAAATTACCGTGCAGCTCGCGACGCGTTGGCGTATCAAAATAGATGGACACATTGCGCAGCAAAATGATGTCCACTTCCGGCAGTAACTGTTCTTTTATAATGTTGGTGCGATGGAAGGAGACCTTCTCACGGATCTCATCATGCAGCCGGTAGAGGTTTCCCGAGCGGGTAAAGTAGCGTTGCTGAATACTCGGGTCGACGCCGCGAAACGAGTAGCTTGAATAGCAGGCGTTGCGGGCTTTTGCCAGGATTGCCGGGTCAATATCACAGCCGTAAATTTCGATGCGCTGGGCCATCCCGCCGAGGTATTTCTCATGCAGCTTGATCGCCAACGAGTAGGCTTCCTCTCCGGAAGAGCATCCGGCACTCAGAATACGCACCGGGCCGCTGCGCTGTTGCAACAGACGCGGGATCCATTTATCGCAGATTAAATCCAGCGTATCGCTTTCACGGAAAAAATAGGTTTCGTTAATCGTAATCAGCGTGATGAAACTATCAAACTCATTCTGCGAGCTACGCAGTTGTTCATAGTATTCATAGTAATCATTGATTTTTCGCTCGGCCATTCGCCGACCCAGCGCCGTTTTCAGCAATGCTTCCATGGCGTTATCGAAGTGCAAACCGACCCGTTCTTTGATCAGGCGAGCGTAATCAGGAAGATTAGGGATCATGGCAATTTACTCTCAACATGCCCGTGGCAAGCCATCGAAAGCAGTACCGCAGCAAGACCATCCAGGGGGATCGTGCGGTGTATCAGTTGCTTGTCGATCGCGTTCTTATTCATACCGAATACCACCGAACTTTCTTCGTCCTGCGCCAGCGTTGTTCCGCCACGGCGGACAATAAGCTCAATGCCGCGGCAGCCATCGCTGCCCATGCCGGTCATAATCAGTCCGACGGCTTTTTCGCGAAACACCTCAGCCACCGACTCCAGCAACAGGTTGCAACTGGGATGGTAAACGTCGCTTTCCTGTCTTGGGATCGCCGCTAAACGCTGGTTGCTTTTGACGATCAGGTGCTGCTCCGGCGGCAATATATACACATACCCCGCTTCCACCCGATCGTCCTCCTGCGCCAGTCGCACCTTCAGATCGGTCACGCTATCCAGCCAATGCACCATATTTTTCGCGAAGCCATCGGCAATATGTTGGGCAATAAGTACCGGGCACGGGAACGTACCGGGCAGCTTCTGTAACAGTTTACTGAGCGCCTGCGGCCCGCCCGTCGAGCAGGCAATCGCCAGCACAAAAGGCCAGTCCTGTGGCGTTTTTACAACGTCTATCATCGGTCGTGCAGTGGGGATTACCGGTTCGCCTGGATAGCGTAATCCCTTGATATGTCGAATGACTTTCACACCGACCAATAATTCTACTTTACGATGCAAAGCATCCGTTGAGAGTGGTGAATCACTGCTATGGTGCAACACCGCCAACGCACCACGGGAAATGTAGTCATCATCCCATTGATTCTCTGGACAAAATCTCATGACAAGGATCGGGATTGCGCTGGTTGCCATGATCGTTTCCACGATTTCGACGTTATCGGCGCCCGAAATATCCAGCGTCAGAATCAGCAGGTCAGGCATCAGCTGTTGCAACAGTCGGATCGCCTGCCTGCGATGGGCTGCTTGCCCTACCACCTTAATGTGCGGGTGATCCTCCAGTTGCCTGACCAGCTCATTACGCGATGCGCTGCCCAGGTCGAGGATCAGCACCCGAATGTTGCTGCTATTCATGCATCTGTTTCCGTCAGTGTGAATGAGGACGAAGCCTCTTTCAGCGCTTTCGACAGTTGTGTCATATCCTGACTGACAACCAGAATGTCTTTGATAGATTGCGAGGTATAGTTACTGGCAACAACTATCTCACGCAGCGCCATGACCACCTGATTACTCGCCGTTTTCTGTTGCTGTGTTGAAAGCGATATTTGCAGCGCAGCCGTCGAGGTTTGCTCGGCCGTAACAACGATATCGTTAAGATGTTCAGCACTGACTTTACAGGCTATTGCGCCCGCTTTAATGCTCTCGCCGCCTTTTTCCGCGTTCAGCACCAGACGATTAATCGCGTTTTGGATCTCGCTGATCTTATTTTCAATTTCAACCGTCGATTCCGTCACCGAATCCGCCAGACGGCGGATTTCAGCCGCCACAACCGAGAAACGCTTACCGGCTTCCCCGGCGCTGGCAGCTTCGAGCGCTGCGTTAAAGGCGATAAGTTTCGTCTGATCCGCGACGCTGTTAATGATCACCATCACGCGACTGATTTCCGTCGACTTACTACCGAGCATCATGATTTCACGCATGTTTTGCTGATTGTCGGTATCAATATCCGTCATACGCATCAGCAATTGCGACATCGACTCGGAGCCTTTATTGCAATCCTCGAGCGTCTGGTTGGCAATATCCACAACCGCCCGTGAGTGTTCGGCTATCTGTGTCGATGAGGCAGACAGCTCTTCCATGGTGGAGGTAATTTCAGCTACTGAAGATGAGGTTTCCACGCTGGTTGATGCCTGCCCATCGACCGCTTCGGTAATATGCAAAGATGCCTGATGTACCGAATTTGCATGAGAAACCATACCGCCTACCAACGAGTGCAGACGCTGACGCATCATCTCCACCGCACTCAGCAGTTCTCCGATCTCATCGTGGTGATCGACCTGAACATCCACCGTTAAGTCGCCTTCGGCAATGGTTTGTGCAATCCCCAGGACACGGTTTAAGCGCCGGGAAATCAGGAAACGGCTGGCCACAGCAATCAGCAGTAAAATGATGGGCAGCAGCAGCGCGGTGAACAGCAGCAGACCGTTACGCACCAGATTGCTGCTCTTGGCGACATCATCAACATAGTTGGTGGTGGCGATTATCCAGTTAATCCCTTCAACGTATTCATAAACGGCAACTTTGGTCTTCGGCAATGCGCCATAACCGCTCACCCAGTTGTAGTAAGTGATGCCATTCTTGTGTTCGAGCATGTCGGCAAACAGCTTAAAACCATTAGCATCGGTAATATTAATTGCCTGCTGGTTGCTCAACGAGGGATGGACCAGCATACGACCTGGTTCAAATCCGGCATCCAGCACATAGGCGTAGCCATCTTTACCAATATGCACATTCAACAAACGCTGAATGATTGGTTGCAAACTCTGTTTGACGTCGAAACCCACCGCGACGGCCCCCACGACCTGACCATATTTGTCGGCAATCGGTTCGTAGTGACTAATAAACTGTTTACCGAACAGTGTGACCACACCGGAAAAGGGTTTATTTTTCAAAAGCAGCGGCAACGCAGGATTATCATGCCCTAGCGCTGTTGCTGTTGCCGTATTGCCTGAACTCGCCAGTAACGTACTGCTGACACGCACAAATTGCTCGCCTTGCAGAATAAACGTACTGGCAAATACGCTGGTTAATTCGGTGAAGTGCGCGTTGGTGTTCGGGTTGCTCAGCACCGCTTTTAATTCAGTAGAGTCCATATAACGCAGCGGTTTATTGGCAACGTTTTGATAATTATTAATATAAACATTGCTGTAATGTTCCGCATCGCGAGTCACACGCTGAAACTCGTTAGAAATACTGTTGTGGAATATCCGCGTGTTGGTTTTAATCATCTCCAGCGCATTGACCTGCAATTCTCTGGAAAGATACGACGATAATATAAAAGAGGCGCCAATCAGCAACGTTGCGATACAAACAACCAAAATCATACCGAGCTTCATCGCCACACCGGGATGGATGTTGTGCAGCCAGGACAATAGTCGAGCGCGCGGTCCCTCACTGGTGGTATTCGCCGTTCGATTTTTTACTTTAATAATGTCACTCATGATTTTTATTCTCTACCTGAGAAGAAATTACTCTTTTTTTGGTCATCAGGAGCTAGCGCCCTGTGATTCGAGCGTGAACAGCGGCGTAGGTTTGCCAATGTGATATCCCTGTAACCAGCCCACATTCATTTTTTCCAGACAGGCCTGAATAGTGGCGTTCTCGACAAATTCAGCGACCACCTGCATTTTTTTCATTTCAGCAACGCGGCAGAATGACTCAACGATGTAGTAACTAATTTCACTTTCGGTGATCCGTCGAATAAACGAGCCATCTATTTTCAGGATATCTGCTTCGATGTTCATCAAGCGCGCATGACTCGCAAACCCGGTGCCAAAGTCATCAATTGCCACCCGACATCCCAGCTGACGTATTAAACGTAGCGTTTCCACGGTTTGTTCTTTGTCTGATAACGTATCTGCTTCCGTTATTTCAAAAATAATCCGCTGTGGCTCCACCGCGTAGTCGTGCAGGAGTTGGGTGATCTTCGTAACAATATTTGAACGACACACCGTTACTGGTGCCAGGTTAATAGAAAAACAATGCTGCGGGTGGTTACGCATAAATTTAAGGGTGTTTTCGATAACCCAGAGATCGATATCCGGTGCCAGCCCCGCATCATGAGCAACCGGCAGGAAACTGTTCGGTGGAATAAATTCTCCCCGTTCGTTAAGCATACGGATCAATATTTCATGATACGGCGCTTCACCGTGGGTACTGACTATTGGCTGTGCCATCAGGACAAACGCATTGTTATCCAGCGCATTTTGCAGCGCAGTGCGAATTTCCGTTTTATCAACAATGTGGTTGCCAAGGATCCGGCTATGCTGCGCCTCAAGGTTTTCCGGCCTGCCGTTGGTGAGAGATAAACCCGCCACCATGCCCAGTTTCCCCACCAGCTGATAAATATCATCACTCAGATCGTTAATCAGGCAATAGCCCAAACCACTGCGAAAACCCAACCGATGGTTGTTGTAAAAGAGACGAAAACTGTTGGCGGCCTGATACAGATCGCATAGCCGCTCCCAGGTGCCATTTTCCAGCCGGATGAGCAGATCATAACCCGCGTGGTAATAGACTTTCTCGCTTTTCACCAGATGTCTGCGCAAATGCTCAGCAAGGATCTTCTGGTAGCGGGCGCGGAAATGAAAACCATAGCGACGCGAAAAAAGCTCCAGCTCGGGGATCTGTATCAGACATACGGTCGCACGTTCAGTGGTAAATAGCTCCGTCTTCAGCGCCCGTAAATTTGCCATGCCTGTCATCGGGTCAGTCAGCCCCAGCAGCAGCGCTTGGTTAAAACGCTGACGGGTAAATTTTGCCAGTACCCCCATGATCACAATGGTGAGTGAAAAGACAAAGATCAACGTCGAAACCAGCGCCTGATGCAGCATGAAGTTAACATTGCTGGCGATATAGCTGTCGTTATGTTTGCCTAAGATGATTAATACGATCGTCCACACCAGCATTGTGAACAAGTGGCCAATCTTGATTGCTCCCCATAGCATCAACGGAAATAACAGGATCAGGCTATAGATAGAGAAAAAAACATCCAAATTATCCGGTGATGTTAAGAAGAACATCAGAAAAAACAGCAAGATGCACCAGGATATAACGCCGTAGACGCCGACATTGCCTTTACACTGTTCGGCAATGGCCCGCATAAAGGTCAGCAGGAAAGACGGTCGACGAATGATGCGGTAAATCTTGTAAAATAAAGGGATCCCCGTCAGGCAACCGTTGATGATCCCCTGAATACGTACCAGCATGCCCAGACTCAACGCCGGAATGTTATCCACATCGGGGCGTTGTCCGTGGGCGACAAACATTGCAAAGAGTTTGCTGAACACCAGATACAGCAGGACGTTGTAGCCACAAAGCCAGAGCAGACGATTAAAGCTAATTTTGATGCGACCAAAGCTAACGCAGCTGCGTCTGCCGGTGAATTTGCGGTACGCGGCATAACTTAAGGTCGACGCGATGATCAGGCACAACGCATCTACCCGTTCATTTTGCGGACCGACCACAAACATGACCGTCAGGAACAGAAGAAACCCCGGCAACACCCGAAAACCAAACAAGACCAATGCTGCAGAAAATACGGCTAGCTTGAGATCGTAAACTGTTAAAATAGTATTATTGAGAATGCTATAACCGTTAAGATATTGTGCCAGCGGGTAAAAAAGGCCAGGTAAGACAAGTGGCAGGCACCATTCCCGAATGTTTTTTATCGTGTTTGAATTTATTATTGCGTCCAAATCAATTTATCCGCTATGCACTATACCAATAGGACTTTAATCCAGACTCGAATGTCACAAACAAATCCTTTTGGGTCAGCCGATGAACCATAGCAAAATTGTCAACATTGACCGCGCACTGAGAAAATAAAATAAGGTTCTATAATGAAGAGAGCATATTATTCATATCAAATCAGGAAATAAATACCCATTTATAGACAAAAATGGACATCCTGTGGGGATTAAATCACTAAAACGCCTGTCCAAAAAACTGCTAATTCATTGATGTTTCGCAAAAAACAAAAAAGCCGCTGTCAGTTTCCCAACACCTCCAACCAGTACGTATAAAAAACCTTCTCAGGCGCCATGAATGTCAACATTAATATCCTGAAAGGGGCATTCAGAAAATGTATTTTTATGTACACTTTTGCCTATTGACGAAAAGAGCTGCGTTATCTATATTCGCATACCGTTATTTTTGTCATTACTCACCATGGTTCAATGTTAGTTATTTGTTACGTCATTACGTTTCACATCTTTCATCTACTTATTTGCAACAATAATATTCCATCAAGTAATAACAGAAATTAATTTTAGCACCGAATAATCTTTTCAGGAATTAACATAATCCGTGGCAAAGTCTCTGTTTTCCCTTAAAGCAATAAAAGGGTGGCAACATTCAATCACTGGCAAAATAACGCAATTCTTGCTGGCGGGTATCGTTATTGCGTTTAGTGCTGGCGCGTTTACCAACTGGAGCCTGATAGATAACTTTTCTTATCAGCAGTGGGTGCAACGGGCTGAGGCGAATGCACAGATTATGACCTACATCATCCGCAACGTGTATACCACCGTTTCGGTCGAAACCAGCGATGCAGGGCAGATATCCCGCATTGTCTCCGACAGACAGATTGGTGACACCGACTCTATTATGCAAACCGGTTATAACCCGGTTGACGTTCTGGCACTGGCTTCAGTACAGACCCATAGCCCTACATGGTTGTTTCTGTATACGCCGGAGAAAGGGTTTGTTGGCATCAACAACAAGTCAGAAGAGGGTGATGGGATCATCTCTTTCCCCGGTCGTCTGCCGCGCGATGTGCTGGGTAACTACTATGTTGGCTTCGCCCAGATTAATGGCGAAGAGTGCTTTATCAGCGCCGTCCCTATTCTGACGCCTTCAGGTGAGATCCTCGGTAGCCTGATAAGCAGCATCGGTAAAAAAAGCGATCTCTACGCCACCTACGATGCGATGCTGAAAAAGAGCAGTATCATTTTTGTCCTGATTTTGCTGGTAACGCTGGCGCTGGTCACGATATTTATGCGCCGTTTATTCCGTCCGGTTCCGCTGCTAATTAACTCCCTTACCCGCATCGCCCATGAAGAGACGGACTGTATAACGCCCTATCTCGATCAGGACGATGAGATTGGACATCTGGCCGGGGCGATTGAAAAATTGCGCGTCGCCATGAAAGAACGCGGCTATCTGCAACGTATGCATGAAATGTCGCAAAAGATGGAGCATATGGCCCATCATGATTCGCTGACCGGATTGCCCAACCGCGTATCGTTTGGCCTAGCTTTAGATAAGCGCGTCAGTGAACTTCATCAGGAGGACAGAGCGTTCAACCTGCTGTTGATTGACCTCGACAACTTCAAGCCGGTGAACGACACCTTTGGCCATAAAGCGGGCGATGAACTGTTAATCAGCGTTGCCCAGCGCCTGCAGCTCTTGCTGGGACCCAACGATATCGTGGCGCGTCTGGGCGGTGATGAATTCGCCATTTTGCAACATGTCGATGACAACGCCATCAAAGAAGCACATCGCCTGGCGAAGCGAATCATCCGCGCGCTGAGCACCCCATTTACCTGGAGCACGCATACTTTTTCCATCAGCTGCAGTATCGGTATTACCACCGCGCCCAGGCAGGGCAATAATAGCTCTACGCTCATGATTAATGCCGACCTTGCCATGTACGCGTCTAAACATCACGGCCGGGGTTGCTTCCATTTCTTCGAAGACGGCATGGTGATGATGCAAACTCACAGCCTGTTTATTAATCAGGAAATTATCGATGGTATTGATAACAAGGAGTTCGAACTTCATTACCAGCCAATCATCAATCTGGAAGATGAAAGCGTGTATGGCTACGAATCACTGATCCGCTGGAATCATCCAACTAAAGGACTGATTTACCCTGATTATTTTATCAACATTGCCGAGAACTCCGGTCTGATCGTGCGTTTGGGCGAATGGATTATTCGTCAGTCCTGTGAAGCCGCTGCCAAATGGCCGGAACGTATCAGGGTAGCCGTCAATATATCGGCCTACCAGCTGCACAGCCCAGGACTGGTTGACGTGATCAAAGATGCGTTACGCATCAGTCAACTTTCAGCCGAACGTCTTGAAATAGAAATTACCGAATCCGAAAAGCTGGATAAGTCGATTGCCTTACCCGTGCTGCAAGAGATCCGCTCTCTGGGCATTGAAATTGCGATGGATGATTTAGGCACCGGCTACGCGGCACTGGATTATCTGCTGATCTATCCTTTCACTCGCATCAAGATAGCGCGCACGCTGGTCGATAAACTGCAGCAGGATAATGCCAGTCAGTATTTGATTGTGATGCTGATTCAGTTTGCCCATAAGTACAATATGTCGGTCACCGCTGAAGGGGTAGAAACCGCGCAGCAACGCGACATTCTGCGCGACATTGAGTGCCAGAATGTTCAGGGCTATTTCTTTAGCTATCCGCTGCGCGAGCGTGAAGTGCTTTCCGCATTTGCCAAAGAGGCCATTGAAGAAGGACTGTGCAATGTCTGACTTCTTTCGCCCGGTAAAGCGCATGCTGACGATTTTTGCCCTGTTAATAGTTTCAGCAACGCCATGCTTAGCAGGCTCTGCCCTGCCGTTGCACACGCTGGAGCAGATCGCCAGCAAGAAAAGCATTACCCTTGGTTATCAGGATGATGCGTTTCCTTTCTCCTGGCAGAATGGCAACGTACCAGCCGGCTATTCCATTGATATTTGCAACAGTATCGTCAGCGCACTCAAGACAAAACTTCAGCTTAAAAATCTGAAGGTCGAGTGGGTAAAAGCTAACTCGGCATCGCAATTTGTCCTGATTAAAAATCACATGGCAGACATCATGTGTATCCCGGCCTTTTATTCGAAAAGTCGCCACAGCGTTAGCGAGTTCTCGCTGCCGTTTTATTTTTCAAGTACCCGTTTCGTCATGCGTAAAAATGAGAGCAACGACAATCTGACAGAACTTTCTGGACATAGCGTACTGGTAAAAAGCGGCACGATTTACGTTGAACAGTTGCAAAAAGTGAATACTGCCAATGACCTGGATATTAATATTCAACTCGATACCAACAATATTACCGCATTCAATGAACTGAAGAGTGGTGAGTATTCTGCACTGATCTCCAGTACGGTTCTACTCAAAGGGATGATCGCGCAAACACAAAATCCTGAAGACTATAAACTTTCCGATATTGCGCTCAGCGCCCCGTTGCCGGCCGGCTTGTTACTCCCGTTACACGATAAAGAATTTAAAGAATTTGTTGATGACACGCTCTCTTCCCTGATGACCAGCAACGAATTTACTGCGCTGTACAATAAATGGTTTCAGTCACCGATTCCGCCGAAGGCCATTAATTTAAACATTCCCATGTCAGATAACCTGAAAGCATTAACGTCTGCTAAAAAGAAGATCAGTTTTGATTATGAAAAATATAATTAATCGTGAGATGACAAGGGTGAAGCGTACGGCGCAATGGCTGTTTTTACTGGCAGGCATCGGTATCACCCCCGCGCTGATGGCGCAACAGAACGCTGCGACACTCGATCATATTCAGAGTAGCAGCGTGCTCAACGTGGGTTACCGCCAGCTGCCGCCGTTTTCTTTTACTGACCACAATGGCAAAGTCACGGGTTATACCATTGCGGTATGCAACATGATTGCCGATAAATTGCGCCAGTATCTGAAGCTCAACAATTTAACCGTTCATTACATTCCCGTGAATTTTGCCGAACGTTTCTCCGCATTAAACTCGCGTAAAATAGATATGGACTGTGGCGTAAATACCAATGCGCCGGAGCGCACCGCCAGCGTGTCGTTTTCTGAAAACTATTACACCGCAAAAATGCGCATCATCTCTTTACGTAAAAATAATATACGGTCAATTTCCGATCTTAAAGGTCGCACGGTGAGTCTGACCGGAAGCTCAAAAGATTTGCTGGAATTTAATAAAGCCAACAGAGAGCAACATCTTAATATTTCAACGATTACCAGCACCACCATTAAGGGCGCATTTGAGAAGATGGCGCATAATGAATCCGCCGCTTTCTTTATTGATGATATTCTGGCCTGGCCGCTAATTAATCATAGCGAGCAACCTGAACTGTTCAGCGTCTCTTCTGAGAGCATCGGTAATGATATGCACTATGCCATTATGATGAGGAAAAACGATCAGCAGTTTGTGACGTTTGTTGACAGTACGCTGAAAGATTTTTTTGCCTCGCCGGCCAACGTGCAATTACGTAAAAAGTGGTTGTCTCCCTGGTCCTGCGAAAAGCTGAAAAACCCGTCACCGGGCAGTTGTCAGCATAGCCATTGAACATTATCCGCCGCTGCTTACGCCACCGCCTGCTGCGCCTGTGGAAAATCCCCGGGGCGCTGCTGCTATTGCTGTCAGTCCATTCGCTGCGCGCGGCCTGGGATTTTGCCAATATTCAACAAAAATCCGATGCGCTTTATGGCCCGGCAACGCCAGAAGCGCAGCAACGGATCCACGCCTGGCAACAGCTTCTGCTCCAGTTGCGTAATGCTGACGAGCAAACGCAATTGCTCGCTGTAAATCAATTCTTTAACGATAAGATCCGCTATACCGAAGACATTGATGTCTGGCATAACGTCGATTACTGGGCAACCCCTATCGAGTCGCTGCGCAAGGGTGAGGCAGATTGTGAAGACTACGCGATCGCCAAATATTTCACCCTCCGCCAGTTGGGAGTATCCGAAGACAAACTTCGCATCACCTATGTTAAAGCCCTGCGTTTAAACCGCGCACACATGGTGCTGACCTGGTACGCCACCCCTGAGGCGATTCCTCTGGTACTCGACAGTCTGACCAGCACTATTTCTCCTGCGACGCAGCGCATGGATCTATTACCCGTCTACTCCTTTAACAACACCGGCCTTTGGCTTCCCGGCAATCAAAACAATAAACGCGTTGGGGACAGCAAGAGGCTTTCTCGCTGGCAGCAAGTTTTCACCAAAATGCGGGAAGAAGGCTTCCCGATGGATAAATAGGAATCGCCCGTGTCTCTTTTTAAACAGTTACTTCTGGCAATCTCTCTCTTTATGATGGTTGTGTTCAGCGGCAATTTTATTGTGACGCTGGAGAGTTCTCGCAATCAGTCCAATAACCAACTCCTTTCACATGCCCAAGATGCCGCAACGGCGCTAGGCGTTTCGCTAACGCCCAACGTCAACGACCCGGCAATGATCGAGCTGATGGTCAGTTCCATTTTCGATAGTGGTTACTACAAAAAAATCCGCATTGTCGATCTGGCGAACGGCAAAATAATGCTTGAGCGCAGTGCGGCAGCGTCAATTCCCAACGTCCCGGCCTGGTTCGTCGATCTGGTGGATGTTACCCCGCAAACCGGTGAAGCAACGATTATGCGCGGCTGGCAGCAGGCAGCTCGCGTGGAAGTGACCAGCGATCCTATCTTTGCCGTGCAGCGTCTGTGGGACAATACCTTAGGCAACCTGCTGTGGATGCTGTCCTGTAGCCTCGCCAGCTTAATCGCCGGTATTCTGCTGCTGCGCAAACTGCTGCGCCCACTCAATTACATGGCAAAACAATCCGAAGCTATTACTCGTCGCGAGTTTCTGACGCTCCACGAGTTACCCAAAACGCCGGAATTACGCCGCGTTGTAGGCGCCATGAATTTAATGGCCGCGAAGCTTAAATCGTTATTTGAAGAACAAGCTATCTATAGCGAGCGCCTGCATAATGAAGCTTATCTCGACAGCCAAACCGGAATTGCCAATCGCCGGGCTTTCGATATGCAGCTCCAGGCGCGGCTAAGCGATGCCGATACCGCACCGGGATATCTGATGCTGGTACGCGTTCAGGATTTAGGCGGTCTGAATCAGCGCTTTGGCGGACCGCATACTGATAAGCTGTTGCTCAACATCGCCAACCTGCTGAACGCGCACAGAGAAAAGTATGCCCCTCTCGACAGCACGCTTGCCCGCATTCGCGGCGGTGAGTTCGCCCTACTCTGCCCTGGCGTCACACATGGTGAGATGTTGGATTTGTGCAATTCGCTGTGCCAAAAACTGACAGCCTTTTACGCCACCGGAATGTCAGACCAACAGCCGGTGGCCTATACCAGCATGGTGCCGTTTAACGCCGGAGATAATGCTCAATCATTGCTGATCCAGGCCGATCGCCTGCTGGTTGAAGCGGAAACACACACCGACCATCAGGTGGTTCCCACCACTGAAGTTCCTGCGAGTACAGAAGATCAGCATTTGTGGTTTGTGCGTCTGGAGCATGCACTGGAAAATCAGCAGTTCCAGCTGGTTTATCAGCCGGTAGTCGATTGCCGCCAGCCGGACAAAATCCTGCATTACAAGGTGCTGTCGCGCATTTTTGATGAGCAGGGTAACGCCATTACCGCGGGACGGTTCCTGCCCTGGATCCACCGCTTTGGCTGGAGTCATCGCCTCGATAAAGCCATGTTGAAACTGACATTGAACCAGTTGAAAACCGCGCCCGGAAAATTGGCGTTGAGTATCTCCGGCAGTTCTGTCGCCAGTGCGGCCGCCACTGCTGAGCTACTCACCCCGCTGCGCTATTCACCGAAATTAGCCAGTCAGTTGATTCTGGAACTGGATGAAAATCAGTTACCCGGTCCCCATCAGATGGCGGCATTTGTTAAAACCGTCGGTCAGCATCGCTGCTCGCTGGGTCTGCAACACTTCGGCAGCCGTTTCGATATGATTGGTCATCTGTCGCAGTGGGGACTGGCTTATCTGAAAATCGACAGCAGCTATATCCGCAATATTAATGAAGAAAACGATAAACGGTTATTTATTGAAGTGTTATCCAACGCCACGCGCAGTATTGATTTGCCGCTCATTGCTGAACGTGTTGAAACGAAAGGTGAGCTTATGGTGCTGCAAGAATTAGGGATTGATGGTGCAATGGGGCAATTATTAGGTGAGCCCGCGCCATTGTGATAAAACTGGCGTCTTGATACGCCTTTGTATAGCCGGATGGCGCTGCGCTTATCCGGCCTACAAACTGCCTGCATCAGCTAAAATATACGTTCATCGTTACCAAGCAGCTGTTCTAACCCGCCAAGTTCCTGGCGCGCGTTTGCGCGATTCATTAATTTAACCTGCGCCATCGGCGGAAGATCGGTAATGGCAATCACGCCCTTACGAATCAACAGGTTAATCAGGTCGTCGAGCACGCGAACCATCTCCAGGTCGCTTTTTTGCAGCATCGCTAAAGCCTGCTGATTGTCATTTTCAGGACTTTTTGCCACGCCTTCTGCCTGCACGTTTGCAGCAGATGAATCAGAATTCATATCAGTGCCTTTTCATTTTGCACGATGCTGCTGCCCTGTTCACACAGGGCAGCAGGCAATCGTTAGTGAGTGTGGTTTTGATCGGGTTTAGCAATCAGGTGATCCAACGAGTAGGTCGGAGAATGCAGATCGCCGCTTGTCGGAGTCGACAGCGCAGTATCAATGCCATGCGCCACTTTCGCCGGACTGGCGATCAGGTGATGATCGCCGCCGCTTTGAATGTACTTCGCAATATCCACGCCTTCATGCAGTTCACGGGCCAGATCGCTGAGATCGACTTTTTCAAGCACCCCCTTCGCCTTATCGTCAGCGCTGAGTACCGCTGTCGTCTGGCCGTGTCCGGTCGCAGCTGGTGCGTAAGACAGAGATAATGCGTTGTCATCGAACAGGTTGTGCAGCGCATGTTGCATCGCAGCATGATTTCCTTTATCCACCGTATGCCCTTTCACTGGCGCGGGATCGTCCATCGTCACGTTCAGCGTTTGGGTATAAGGCGTAATATTGCCGTGGTTATCATTCGCCTCAACCAATACGTTCACCCGGTTATGACCTGCCCGGAATGCGGAAGTCTCAACCTCAATATCATAGGTCAACCCATTATTGCCCTGATGAAGAATGGCATCGTACTGATGACCATTTACCAGCGCTTTAATATGATCGCCATCATTCACATCACCGCTCACGCTGCCGGTAATATGCGTGACGGTGTCCTGTGATTCCGCACGTGAAATATGGTTATCCCCGGTAACCTTATCGACGATAAGCGTGGCGTCTGCCTGCTGATCAACCGAATAGCTGTGGGAAGTTGTCTGTGAATATGGGTTGCCCGGCGTATCATGACCTTTAACCTCAACCGAAAATGTGGTGTTCACTTCCATGATATGACTGTCCACATCTACGTGATAAACCCGATCGCCATTGCTCAACGTGTCTACCGAACCGCTAAATTCCTGACCGCCAATTTTTAATTTGATCGAATCCCACACATCCACATCACCGCCAAGAGGCCCGGTTACCCTCACCGTCGCTCCCTGGAGTTCCTGATGATTCAGGACGTTATCTTGGGTGACATTATCAATACCCATCGTTCCCACAGCGGTTCTGTCGATGGTAATGGTCTTATCGATATCGACCTTATCGCGGTTACCGGCGTCGTCATGGGCGATAACGTGAGCAAGGATCTTTTGATCGTGAATCAGGTCAATCGTACTGGCATCCACGCTAAATACCTTCTGACCACCGCTATTTTTCACATCAGCAACCAGATCTTTACCATTAACGGTGATGGTCACCTGATCGCCAACATCCACGTCCCCGGTCACATAACCGCTGATGGTGGTTTTCGCATGCTGAGTTTCCTCGTTATTCAGCACATCATCGACTGACACCTTATCCAGCACGATGCTGGCATCAACCTGCGTATCGATAGTGACCGTTTTGTCGTTTACGGCATGCATTGGGTTCAACGCCGAATCCTGCCCTTCTACGCTGACGTGAATATTCGGGTCATTTTGCAACCCGACCGTACTCACCATCGCTTTGTAGCCCAGTTGCCCGTTCATATGCGGCAGCTCAATGACACGCGTATGTACTGTGACGCCATCGACGAGAATGGCGACTTTATCACCGAGATGCACGTCGCCATCCACCGTACCACTCACCTCTACGCTTCCTGCTTTTACCTCATCGGCATTGATAACATCGTCACCACCAACGGTATTGATGGTAATGCTGCCGCTTGCCGTTTTATCAATCGAATAGCCCTGCGTGAAACTGGCTGGCTGTACATTGCCGTGATCGTCATATCCTAAGACTGTCGCGACAATAGCGTGATCGGCCAACAGGTCTTTGGTGTAGATATCAACGGAGTAGCGATGATTATTATCGACAGTCGCCGCATAAGGGTTTCCGTTAACCGTCAGAGTCACCTTATCGCCGGGGTGCACATCTCCGGATACCGACCCCGTTACTGTCATCTTAGGTTGCAGCGATTCCCGCGCGTTCAGCACATTGTCACCGGCAATGTTATCTATCGTCACGCCAGCATTAGCGCTCAGATCGACCACGACATTGCTGCTGGCAGAGGCACTCCCCAGGTTACCATGATCATCCGTCGCCAATACCGTCGCGACAATATGTGGATCATTGTGCAGATCGTTGATACTGACCTTCGTCGACCAGGCCTGGTGACCATGTTTATCATCATGCACGACCGCAGTTAGCGTATTGCCATTGACCTGCAGACTCACCACGCTGCCGTCATGGATCCCTTCACCGCTGACCGTACCGCTGATGGTGGTTTTACCGCTTTGCGCCTCGGCAGCATTGATAACATCATCACCAGCAACCTTATCCATCGTTATCTGCAGCGGGTTATCCGTATCGACAGTGATGGTTTTCTGCACCGTATCTGTCGCTGCCCCAGCCGTGATAGATACATCAAACATCGGGTGCGCCTGCAGTTCATTCGTTGGCACATCCACTTCGTATGCCAGCTGTCCCGGCATCGTCGGGATAGCCATGACATGCCCGGTGTACTGCACATGATTGATGGTAACAATCACTTCGTCCCCGGCCTGAACGTCGCCGCTGACCAGGCCACGGATTGCCGTCGTCGCCTTTTGCGCTTCATCGTGGTTGAGAATGTCATCGCCCGCCACTTGATCAACGGTGAGATGCACGGTCGGTTGGTGAGGTTGTGTGGTTCCGGTGCCCGGTGTTGTCGGCGGGGTGTGCATACCATAAGGAGTGTTGGCTGGAATAGCGATATTGCCTAACCACGGAAGGTCAATAAACTTATGTTCTACCGCAGTTGCTGTATTGCCATGATCATCATGTGTGGTGATGGATACCGTGATATTACCGTCATCATGCCAGCCCCCTGAAACAACATTAAACGTGTAACCCAGCTTTCCATCCGGCAGAGTGATCACATTTGTTTGCAGTTGGCTACCGCCGACATCGACCGTAACCACATCGCCAGACTGTGCATCTGGAGCAACATGTCCCGTTACCGTGACGAATTCGGGGCGGCTTCCGGGATCCAAGGCTTGATTGCCCTCGGAAACAGCAGAATCAATCGTTATCCCGGCATCAGCAACGGTATCAACCAGCACCGGCATATCATCGTACCCACACGCGATGTTACCTGCGTCGTCTTTTGCCGTCACTTCAGCATGAATATTCGGATCCATGAGCAGATCTAAGGTCGAAACCTTTGTACTGAATACATGCTGACCGTTTTGATTTTCCACCCGCGCAAAATAGGTCTGATGGTTGATGGTCAGTTCAACCATATCACCGATTTTGACATCCCCGCCTACCGTCCCCGTAACCGTCGTTTGCTGCTTCAGGGCCTCGTCATGGTTAATCACCGCATCACCGCTATCGGTAACAATCGGATCAATATGCACAATCGCGTCAATATTTTCATCAATGACCACGGTACTGTGCGCATCTGCCGTCGCGTTATTACCCGCCGCATCGGTAGTGGTGATTGTTGCAGTAATATGCGGATCGTTTTGCAGCCAATGCGTATCCACCTTGATGGAGTAACCCAACGTTCCCAGATTCGGCAGGTCCACCACTATAGCATCAACCATATGGCCACCAATATTCAGGTGCACCACATCATCAATTTTCGCATCGCCACCGACTGTACCACTGACAACTGTCGTCTTTTGCCCCAATTCAATCTTATTCAATACATCATCGCCCGTTACCGGATCGATAGTGATAGAGGCCTTCGCGTCAGCGTCCAGCGTAACGGTATGATGCGCTGTAATTTGTGCATGGTTCAGGGCATCGTCCGTGATATCCATGGTGACGTCGATATGCGGATCGGCAACCAGATCGGCCGTAGCAACGGGTACGTGGAAACCCATCTGATGATTGCCACGATCTTCCACCACCCCGGCATAGTTGTGGCCGTTGATGGTCATGGTGAATGAATCGCCCGGATGAACTTCACCGCTCACCGTACCGCTCACTATCGTATAGCCATGCATTTGCTCAGCGAGGTTCAGCGTATTATCCGGCGTCACGGCATCAATGGTTATCTGCGCATCGACACGGGTATCGATAATAACGGTGGTTTCTGCATTGGCCGTGGCTGGGTTGCCCGCACCATCGGTAGTGCTCACCGTCGCGGTTAAATGCGGATCGGAGATCAGATCTGCGGTGCTGACTTTAATGCTGTAGCCGAGAACCCCGCCCCCCACATCGTGCACTTTCCCTGTAAGAACGTGACCATTAACGGTGAGGTAAACGACGTCATTTACGTGAACATCCCCTGCCACTTTCCCGGTTATCCAGGTGAATGGCTGTTTTGATTCATCGCCATTGACCATGTTATCGCCAGTAACGGGATCGATCGTCAGCATTGCCTTAGCATGTAAATCAACCACCAGATCGTGCGATATCTCCGCTTTCTGGAAATTATGCACATTATCTTCGCCGACTACGCGGGCCACGATATGCGGGTCTTTGACCAGATCGCGGCTCAGAACGTCCAGCTTATATCCCAGCGCATTATTATGTTCCGGGAGTCGCTGAACAGTTGTGTCGTAAGTATGGCCGTTGACGATAACCTGAACTTTAGTCCCTACATGCACATCGCCCGAAACCGTCCCCATGATCTCAGTGAAGTGTTTCGCAGCTTCTGCGCCGTTCAGCTTGTCATCGCCCGCCACCGTATCAACGGTGATTTTAGCCGCGGCATGGTTATCAATATGTACATCATGGGTTGCGGTGGTAATGACCTCATTTTCCACCGCATCGTGGGAGATAACCGTGACACTCACGGTCACATTTTTATCCTGGTTGCCTTTGTTATCGCTGAACGCCGTTGAGTTGACCGGGACCTGATAGCCTAAATGACCGCCTCCAAGATCAATCACCTTGCCGTTAAACGTCTGGTGATTGATTTCTACGATCACCGCATCGCCAATCTGCGCGTCACCGCCCACCTTACCGCTGATGAGCTGCATCGGCGTATCCAGCTCAAGATGGTTAAGTTTGTCGTCATCTGTGACGCTATCAATAGTGACGGTACTTTGCGCCTGGGTATCCAGCGTAACGGTTCGATGCTCCACCGCCACCGCCTTGTTGCCCGCTGCATCGTGACTGACCAGCGTCACCATCACGTCGTTGCTGCCTTCCTGCAACACACCTGTTGGAACAAACACTTCGTAGCGCAGAACGCCGTGATCGTTAACCACCGTGCCGCTAAAGTCCTGTGTTTGCCCCTGTACGTGGACGGTCACCACATCGCCCACTTTGGCATCCAGGCCTTTTGCGATACCGCTAATCAGCGTCGGCATGCGGTTTTCAATGGCGTTCACCACATCATCCGACGCGACTACATCCGTCGTCACCACGTTTTTGGCAAAGTTATCAATATGAACTTTATGGCTA
The DNA here is from genome assembly GCF_016894305.1 of Citrobacter sp. B72. Lineage (NCBI taxonomy): Bacteria > Pseudomonadati > Pseudomonadota > Gammaproteobacteria > Enterobacterales > Enterobacteriaceae > Citrobacter > Citrobacter sp. B72. The sequence continues at coordinate 1,031,226 of NZ_CP069801.1, read as the reverse complement.
TCGGTAGCGATGGCAAGGTTACCCGCCACATCATGAGAGGTGACAGTGACGTGTACATCGACATCCGTCAACACATGGACGCTATTGTTCGCAAAGGCCGATGAGTCCACATCAATGCTGTAACCCAGATGCCCGTTACCAAGGTCAATGACCCGGCTATCGTACTGATGACCATTAACTTCGAGTTGAATGGGATCGCCGATCTTCGCATCTTCACCATCAACGATGCCGGTAATGCGCTGTGTCGCCGCGGACAGTTCCTGGTAATTGATAACATTGTCTGTAGCAATGTTATCTAACGAGATGGTGTTTTGCGCATGAGTATCAAGAGTGATAATACGGTGCGACTCACTGGTCACTTCATTGCCCAGCGCGTCATGGCTGACCAGCGTCGCGACCACCGCGTTCTTTCCTTCATGCAAGGTTCCATGCGGCAGAACCACTTCATAGCGTAACTGACCGTTATCGTTGATCACCTTGCCGTCAAAGTCTTGTCCACGAACCCTGATAGTTACCGCATCCCCCTCCCGGGCATCACCACCGGCTACGATGCTAATAATCGTCGGCATCCGGTTTTCATTGGCGTTCACCACATTGTCCGTCGCCACTGCGTCAATCTTAATGGTGTTTTCCGCGTAGTTATCGATATGAACTTTATGGGAATCAGTCGCGATCGCCAGGTTTCCCGCTGCGTCATGAGATGTGACCATCGCGGTAATTTTCACATTCGCCAGCACATGGCCGCTGTTATCAGCAAATGCTGAAGAATCTACATCGATGCTATAACCCAGCTTACCGCGGCCAAAATCAATCACCTTACCGCTGTACTGATGGCCATTTATCTCCAGTAAGACAGGATCGTTGACCTTCGCATCCTCACCGCCAACAAAACCGGTAATGGTCTGTTTAGCCGCAAGTAGCTCTTGGTAATTCAATGTGTTATCGGCAGTGACATCATGTATACGGACAGTATTATGTGCCTGGGTGTCCAACGTGATGGCGTGATGCGCCAGAGTGGTCACTTCATTACCCACCGCATCGTGGCTGACCAGCGTCACCACCACCGCATTTTTACCTTCCTGCAGCGTACCGACCGGCACCGCCACTTCGTAGCGCAGTTCGCCATTTATGTTGACGACTTTGCCGGTAAAGTCTTGCCCCTGTACACTAACGGTCACCGGATCGTTGACGGACGCATCGCCGCCAACGGCACCGCTGATCAGCGTGGTCATGCGGTTTTCAATAGCATTCACCACATCCTCCGTCGCTACCGTGTCGATGCTGAGCTGGTTAGTGGCGAAGTTATCAATGTGTACGTCGTGGCTGCTGGTGGCGATCGCCAGGTTGCCCGCCGCATCGTGGGAGGTGACGCTGACATGGACCGTCGCCTCTTTCAGCACATGACCGACATTGTCAGAGAACGCCGCAGAATCCACCTCGATGCGATAACCGAGGGTATTTTTCCCGGTATCAATCACCTGGCCGTGATACTGGTGGCCGTTAATCTCCACCAGAACCGGGTCGCCCGCTTTCGCATCTTCCCCGCGCACGTTTCCGGTAATCACCTGCTTCGCCGCCGACAGCTCAGTAAAGTTCAGGGTGTTGTCGGCAGTGACATCATGAATATTGACGGTGTTATGTGCTTTAGTGTCCAGTACCACGGTACGGTGCGCCAGCGCGGTCACTTCATTACCCACCGCATCGTGGCTGACCAGCGTCACCACCACCGCATTTTTACCTTCCTTCAGCGTGCCGACCGGCACCGCCACTTCGTAGCGCAGTTCGCCGTTATCATCGACCACCGTTCCGGTAAAATTCTGCCCCCGCACGCTGACGGTAACGGTATCCCCCGCTTTGGCATCGCCGCCTGCCACGCCGCTTATCAGCGTGGTCATGCGGTTTTCAATGGCGTTGACCACATTGTCGTTCGCGACGGTGTCGATATGTACCGTGTTTTCCGCGAAGTTGTCGAGATGCACGCTGTGGGTGTCGGTGGCAATCGCCAGGTTGCCCGCCGCATCGTGAGACGTGACGCTGACATGGACCGTCACCTCTTTCAGCACATGACCGACATTGTCAGAGAACGCCGCAGAATCCACCTCGATGCGATAACCGAGGGTATTTTTCCCGGTATCAATCACCTGGCCGTGATACTGGTGGCCGTTAATCTCCACCAGAACCGGGTCGCCCGCTTTCGCATCTTCCCCGCGCACGTTTCCGGTAATCACCTGCTTCGCCGCCGACAGCTCAGTAAAGTTCAGGGTGTTGTCGGCAGTGACATCATGAATATTGACGGTGTTATGTGCTTTAGTGTCCAGTACCACGGTACGGTGCGCCAGCGCGGTCACTTCATTACCCACCGCATCGTGGCTGACCAGCGTCACCACCACCGCATTTTTACCTTCCTTCAGCGTGCCGACCGGCACCGCCACTTCGTAGCGCAGTTCGCCGTTATCATCGACCACCGTTCCGGTAAAATTCTGCCCCCGCACGCTGACGGTAACGGTATCCCCCGCTTTGGCATCGCCGCCTGCCACGCCGCTTATCAGCGTGGTCATGCGGTTTTCAATGGCGTTGACCACATTGTCGTTCGCGACGGTATCGATATGTACCGTGTTTTCCGCGAAGTTGTCGACATGCACGCTGTGGGTGTCGGTGGCAATCGCCAGGTTGCCCGCCGCATCGTGGGAGGTGACGCTGACATGGACCGTCGCCTCTTTCAGCACATGACCGACGTTGTCAGAGAACGCCGCAGAATCCACCTCGATGCGATAACCGAGGGTATTTTTCCCGGTATCAATCACCTGGCCGTGATACTGGTGGCCGTTAATCTCCACCAGCACCGGGTCGCCCGCTTTCGCGTCTTCCCCGCGCACGTTTCCGGTAATCACCTGCTTCGCCGCCGACAGCTCAGTAAAGTTCAGGGTGTTGTCGGCAGTGACATCATGAATATTGACGGTGTTATGTGCTTTAGTGTCCAGTACCACGGTACGGTGCGCCAGCGCGGTCACTTCATTACCCACCGCATCGTGGCTGACCAGCGTCACCACCACCGCATTTTTACCTTCCTTCAGCGTGCCGACCGGCACCGCCACTTCGTAGCGCAGTTCGCCGTTATCATCGACCACCGTTCCGGTAAAATTCTGCCCCCGCACGCTGACGGTAACGGTATCCCCCGCTTTGGCATCGCCGCCTGCCACGCCGCTTATCAGCGTGGTCATGCGGTTTTCAATGGCGTTGACCACATTGTCGTTCGCGACGGTGTCGATATGTACCGTGTTTTCCGCGAAATTGTCGACATGCACGCTGTGGGTGTCGGTGGCAATCGCCAGATTGCCCGCCGCATCGTGGGAGGTGACCGTTACCTTCACGTCCATATAACCATCGACTTTTGCAACGTTGTTGGCAAAATCGGCAGCGTTCACCGCAATACGATAGCCCAGCGTGCTATTGCCGAGATCGATGATCTGACCGTTGTACTGGTGACCGTTGATCTCTACCAGTACTGGGTCGCCAGCCTTCGCGTCTTCCCCGCTGACGGTTCCGGAAATCACCTGGTTACGCATATACAGCTCAGCACGATTCAGGGTGTTATCTGTCGTGACATCATCAATCGTGAGGGCGTTATGTGCCTGGGTGTCCAGCACCAAGGTGCGGTGCGTCACTGCAGTGGCTTCATTACCTACTGCGTCATGGCTTACCAGCGTCACCTGTACATCGTTAGCCCCCTCTTTGAGAGTTGCGGAAGGCACAACGATTTCATAGCGTAGCTGGCCATGATCGTCGAAAACCGTGCCGTGAAACGCTTTGCCCTGAATGGTCAACGTGACCGGATCACCCGCTTTCGCATCACCGCTGGCAATGCCAGAAATAATGGTCGGCATACGAAACTCATTAGCGTTGACGACATCATCATTCGCCACCGTTTCAATGGTCACGGCATTTTGCGCATACAGGTCGTTATTGACGTGATGATCCGTGGAAACAATTGTGGTGTTTCCTGCGTCGTCAGTAGAAGTTAATGTGGCGTGAATGTTCGGGTCATGCAGTAACCCCTGGGTCAGTACCGGGATGGTATAAGTCAGAGTCCCATTTCCGGGGTCGGTAACAACACCGGTATATTCTTTACCATCAACCAATAAAGTAACGATATCGCCGGGTTTAGTATCGCCGCCGACCGACCCGTGGATCAGGGTTTGCGGTTGACGCGACTCTTCGTAGTTAATGAGGTTATCCGGCGTGACGTTATCAATGGTAATGTCGATGTGTGGTCCGGTAATATCAATCAGCGCATGATCAAAACTTTCTGCCGTTCGTCCCGTCATATCGGTGGCTATTGCCACCACTGTTACATTTCCCGGGACCAGTCCCCCCAGATCGGTATCAATATTCCAGTGCCCGTTGCTCACCGGAACAGTAACGGTGAATGTGTTTTTTTGGCTATCGGTGAAGGTGAGTGTGATGTGATTTTGATTACTGGTGCCGCTTAAATGGGTCTGATGGAATTCGCTTTTGTTAATGAAACCGTCGTTGCCGGCAAACTCGGTAATTTGTACCTCAGGCGGGAAAACACTCGCGGAACCTGCGGTAACTCCCCCTATCGGCAGATTGATATCCCAGTTCGGGCTTCCCAGACCTTTAGTGTTAAAACCTGCTGTCGGATCAACCACCTGCCCGGTCAATTCAAGCTGAACCAGAGTGTGCCCCCCGCCGCCACCTTCTAATGTTGCCGGTGCTTCATTACCCGCCGCGGTGGCTTCCAGCACCTGCGTCGGGTCAGCGCCATCGGCAATGGCCTTTTGTGCGGCGGCAATATCCTGAGCACTACTTTCCGGATGATGGCTAACCTGTAGCCCGTGCTCACCCCAATGGCTATTACGGCCTATATCCAGCGTTTTTCCGTCTGGTAAAGAGATACTTACCGCGCCGCTGGCACCGGTCACAATTTCTTCACCGCTATATACCCTGTCGCCTTCATGAACCAGTCGTTGTGCACCATTGGCATCAACTACGTAAACCTGTCCAATAATTGCTTTGATCACACCGAGTAATTTGCTCACCGTAACCTCACTTAATTACCATCATTATTTTTATAAACTCGTTAATACATTAACGAACAAATATCACATTCAATTAATGTAAACATTAATATCTCAATGTAGAAAAAAACACATTTTATAGAATGCAATTACATGAGACTTGACTGGCAAATGAATATAATAAAAAATAACCAAAAATAAAACACGATGTGACAAAACATGTCGCTGAATAGCTGATTACAGCCATCAATTAAGACAATTCATATTTGTTAATTAATATAACGTGTTTGTAAAAATGGATGATAGCGACGACACCTGGATGTCATAACCGTGAGATATAGGGCATTCATGTCATGAAGAAGTTTTTAGTTTTTCTGCTTTCATGTTTTTCAATAAATGCAGTAAACGCAGAAGACTTACAAAATACCGTTAAAGATGCATTAGCGAATCATCCTGAAGTTAATGCTGCAATAAATAGCCGTTATTCCTCGGAGCAAGATCTGCGTGCGGCACAAGGTGGCTATTTGCCATCACTGAATTTAAATGCCGAGGCCGGGCGCAAAAATGTTGATGATGCAACTACCCGCGCTGCAGGACGCAATAACGGTCTGACTCAATCACCTAACGAGGCGACTATCAGCCTCGAGCAAAATGTGTTTAACGGCTTTGCGACCAACAGCGAAGTGGCGCGCCAAAAAGCGACCGTAGACTCACGCGCTTACAGCGTGATGAACACCAGCGAAAGCACCGCTTATGCGGTGATTCAGGCCTATTTCGACGTGCTGCAACGCGAAGAATTTGTGCGCCTTGCTGAAGACGATCTGGCGAACCACGAGCGCATTTATGACCAGATAAAACTGCGTACCGATCAGGGCGTTGGGCGCTCCGGGGATTTTATGCAGGCCGAAGCGCGTCTGGCGCAGGCGCGAAACAACCTGCTGACCGAGCAGACTAACCTTGAAGATGCGAAAACCACCTTTGTTAGCGTGACGGGCATGGATCCGCAGGGCTTAAGCCAGCCAGAGAGCATTGACTCTCAGTTGCCAACCTCGCTGGAAGATGCCAAAAGTCGGATGGAAAAAAATAATCCATTACTGAAGTCTGCCAATGCGGATATCGAAGCTGCGCACCAGCAGTATGAAGCGTCGAAATCAACCTTCTATCCACGTGTGGACGTTGAGCTTTCCCGCGGGATTAGCAACAACACCGATACCACTCGCGCACACACCGAAGAGTGGGAAGCGATGGTAAAACTGCACTACAACCTGTACCAGGGCGGCAGCGACAAAGCCAACATGAACTCCCGCGCTTATCTGCACAAGCAGGCTCAGGATGTACGTAATAACACACTGCGCCAGCTGAATCAGGAGCTGCGCCTGGCCTGGACCGCACTGCAAAACGCACGCGCCCAGCTTCCTTCGGCGGAAGAATACGCTGACCGCAGCGTCAAAGTACGCACGGCTTATCAGGATCAATTTAGTCTTGGCGAGCGTACGCTGCTGGATTTACTCGATAGTGAAAATGAAGTGTTCTCCTCTAAACGCCGTCTTGTTGAATTACGTTATCTGGCCATGACCAGTGGCTACCGTATTAGCGAACGCACCGGGGAATTAATGAACATTCTAAAAATCACACCGCCGCCTTCAGGACAACCGGTAGATTCAGCAGAAGAAAATAGCTTACCGGAACTTCATTAATAATTATTAATCCCCAATAAATCTCTGACCTGCACGCTTATAATTAGCTTGCTATTATTTAATAGTGCACGGTCAGAATGGTTGCGAAAATGAGTGCACAAGCCGAATTATTAAATGACGTCCCTGAGAATTACGCTAACCCTAATTCTCAACATCACGACCCACGTAGCCATAATGACGACCCGTTATTAGATAGCTTACTGATTCTGTGTTCTCTGCACGGTAAACCGGCAAGTCGTTCAACATTAAGCAGTGGCCTGCCATTAGAAAACGATCGGCTCACGCTGAATATATTCCCACGCGCAGCGGCAAGGGCCGGTTTAAAGGCGCGAGTCGTCACGCGCACGCTCGATAAAATTCCGGCAATGTCTCTGCCTGCTGTCTTGTTATTGAATGCAGGGGGAACCGGGGTGTTGTTGGCCTGGAACGATGACGGTAGCGCCCGTTTTATGCCCAGCGAAAGCGAAGGTGGGGAAATTTGCGTTGATGCTGCCACGCTTGAGCAAAACTATGCGGGCAAAGTCATTTTTGCGCATCCGCGCCATGAATTCGATTTGCAGGCAGAGGCCTTTTTGCCGCGCACCAAATCCTGGTTTAAAGACACGCTGAAGCTGTCGCGTTTTCTGTATATGGATGCGGTATTGGCCAGTCTGTTAATCAACCTGATTGCGCTCGGCACACCGCTCTTTACCATGAATGTGTATGACCGCGTCGTGCCAAACCAGGCAACGGTCACATTATGGGTGCTGGCAGCCGGCATCTGCCTGGCTTTTGTCTTTGATCTGATTTTAAAAATGCTGCGCGGTATCTGCCTTGATATTGCAGGTAAGAAAAGCGATCTCATCATCTCTTCGACCCTGTTTGAGCGCATTGTCGGTATGGAGATGAAAGAGCGCCCGGCACGCGTGGGCAGCTTTGCACAAAACATTCACGAGTTTCAGTCACTGCGTGATTTCCTCTCATCCCTCACTTTGACGACGATTATCGATTTGCCCTTCACCCTGTTACTGCTGATTGTTATTGGCATTATCGGCGGCGCGCTGGCATGGATCCCGGTACTGACATTACCGATTGCCCTATTGTGCAGTTGGGCACTACAAAAGCCGGTCAACGCTGCTGTGGCAAAAACCATGAGCCTCGCCAGCGAACGTCAGGCGCTACTGATTGAAACCCTGAGCAGTCTGGATGCCATCAAAGTGAATAATGCCCAAAGCGAACGCCAGTTCCAGTGGGAACAAACGCTGGGCAGCCTGAGCCGTCTCGAACTGCGGGTGAAAACCTTGTCCAGCCTGGCCAGCAACCTTACCGGCTGGTTCCAGCAAATTTCAGGCGTGGTGATGATCATCGTCGGGGTGTACATGATTATCGACGGCAAACTGAGTATGGGTGGCTTGATCGCCTGCTACATGCTTAACGGCCGGGCACTCATGCCGCTGGGTCAGCTCACCGGCCTTATCGCCCGCTATCAGCAGGCGAAACTGACCATCAAAAACACTGAGAAAATGATGTCGCTGACGCAGGAGCGCCGTGCGGATGAAAACCCACTCAAGCGTGAACAGTTACAGGGCAGCATTGAATTTCGCGATGTGGATTTCAGCTACCCGGAGCAACAAAACCTGTCGCTGCACAAAATTAACCTGACCATTCAGCCCGGTGAGCGCATCGGCATTATCGGGCGCAGCGGTTCCGGTAAAAGTTCACTGAGTAAACTTATCGTCAATTTATACCAGCCGAGCGCCGGGAACCTGCTGATCGATGGTATCGACTCTCGCCAGCTGGATGTGAACGATCTGCGCCACAGCATCGGCTACGTGCCGCAGGACATCCAGCTATTCAACGGCACGCTGCGCGATAACCTGCTGTGCGGAGCGCGCTATGTCGATGACGAAACGATGCTGCGAGCGGCAGAACTGGCTGGCGTCAACGAATTCGCACGCCTGCATCCCGACGGCTATAACCTGCAGGTCGGCGAACGCGGCTCCCAGCTTTCCGGTGGGCAACGGCAGGCGGTGGCGCTCGCGCGTGCACTGTTGCTTGATCCCCCTCTCCTGCTACTGGATGAACCCACCAGTTCAATGGACAACACCAGCGAAGAGAAGATCAAACACGCGCTGGCCCCCTGTATTGCGGGAAAAACGTTATTACTGGTCACGCACCGCGCTTCCATGCTGTCGCTGGTTGACCGTCTGATTATTGTTGATAAAGGTCGCATCATCGCAGACGGTCCGAAAGGGGTAGTGATGGATGCGTTGAAAAAGGGGCAAATTAATGCGTCTCGCTGATCTCCTGACTCGTGCCCGCAGTCACATGCAGCACTATTTTCGCGGTCGTGATGAAAATCAAACCGACAGTATTAATGAGGTTAGCCAGGCCATAATTGATGATGCCCCAAGAGTGATACGACTGACGTTGTGGGTGATCCTCGCGCTGGTGGTGCTGTCCTTCATCTGGGCTGGTTTTGCAAAAATTGATGAAGTGACACGCGGTGAAGGCAAAGCGATCCCTTCATCAAAACTGCAAAAAATCCAGAACCTGGAAGGGGGAATTGTCACCGAGCTGTACGTGCATGAAGGGCAAATCGTTAACGCCGGAACTCCACTACTGCACCTCGATGACACGCGCTTCGCCTCCAACGTTGGCGAAACTGAAGCCGACAAACTCGGTCTGCGCGCCAAGGTAGAACGCCTGACGGCTGAGGTTGAAAGCCGGGACTTTGTGATTTCACCCGAGATAGCCAGCCAGGCGCCCGATGTCGCCCGGGGAGAAACCGAGCTGTACAACAGCCGTCGGGAACAATTTCACAACGAAATTTCCGGGCTTGAAGAACAGCTGGTACAGAAAAAACAGGAGCTGCGCGACTTTGAGTCAAAGGAGGATCAGTTTAAGCACAGCCTCGGGTTAATCCGTCAGGAAATCAAAATGTCCGAGCCGCTGCTCGCTTCAGGCGCCATTTCAAAAGTCGAACTGCTGCGCCTGCGTCGTACCGAAGTGGAAACCGCCGGGCAGCTCAATTCTATTAGCCTGTCGCTGCCCAAGGCCACGTCAGAAATTAAAGAGATTGAGAATAAAATCGGTGAAAGCCGTGGCCGTTTCCAGAGTGATGCGCTAGCCCAACTCAATGAAGCTCGCACTAATCTGAGTAAAACCCAGGCAAGCGTTAAAGCACTGGAGGATCGGGTGAACCGTACCATGGTCACCTCACCGGTACGGGGTATCGTCCAGCAGGTGATGGTGAATACTATCGGCGGCGTCATTCAACCGGGCAGCGATCTGGTGGAAATCGTTCCGCTGGATGACAAACTGTTAATCGAAGCCAAAATCCAGCCGCGCGATATCGCCTTCCTCCATCCGGGTCAACATGCGATGGTGAAATTTACCGCTTACGATTACACCATCTATGGCGGTCTGCAAGGCGAAGTAGTGCAGATAAGCCCGGACACCGTTACCGATAAGCAGGGGCGAAGCTTTTATATTGTGCGTTTGCAGACGGACAAAAATTACCTGGGAACAAAAGAGCATCCGATGCTGATCATTCCCGGCATGGTGGCGAGCGTCGATATTCTCACCGGCAAGAAAACGATTCTGAGCTACCTGTTAAAACCGATTATTCGCGCACGCGCGGAAGCACTCAGAGAACGTTGATCGGATGCGCTCCCTTACATTTTGCCGGGGAGCGCATGAATTTATAACGGCGTGCAAAAAGAGAGCTTCCCACGATTCAGGGTGATTTTCCCGTCATTAACCAGCTCCTGTAACACCTTATGGATGGCACTACGTGAAATATGGTTACGGGTCAAAATAAAAGTATACACGGATGTTTTCTCGCGAACCTCTGGCTCCATCGACCAGATATATTTTACGTGTTCAATAATCTGCTCACGGATAGTACGGTGCGACTGCAACGCTTCACGCTGAAAATAACGTTGAAGATGATGCGTTAAGATATCAAACGCCTGCTTCCATAAGTTTTTGGTCGTAAACAGGTGATCGGCATTTTGTACGCTCATCGCCCACATTTCACAATCGGTATCACAACGTAAATAGTGACCAGCCACTTCCGTACGCATTTGTGGCAGGCCGAGAATAGCAGGTGCAGAAATACTCACCGTGACTAAATCGTTTTCCACACGATAAACAGAGACAGTCCCTTTCTCCAGAAATAAGATATGTCCATCGGTCTTCAAATCAATACGCTGACGTTTTTTACGTAACGACAGCCAGGCATTATCCGACTTCTTCATTTCATCGCCAACGAGCACTACAGCATTTTCAATTTCTTTCTGGAACATGGGACTCTCTACCGCAAATTATGGCTTAGTCAAAAAGATGGTTAAATTTACTCGGCACTAAAAATAAATGTCAGCTCGCAAACAAGCTGACATTTATTCCCATCTACATCTACCACCGGCATTCCCTGGTGCCATTGACGCGTTAAGGTTCATGCTGTTTTCGCGTGGTGGTGCCAGGCAGTATATGGCGCTGTCCATAAAGAATTAATGGCAATCATCTTTGTCGACATTTTTTCATCTTTCTGTTCTTTGCAGAGTAGCCAAAAAGATACAATCAATTGATTTTAATGGATTTTATTTTCATTAAAAAGTTTTCATTCTTGTTATATCATGATACCAATTTGCAACACTTCGCGGTTCTCGCTGTGGAATCAGGTCCATGCTGGTGGTCTTTATAGGCTCAGTGGTATCATGACTAAACAACCACCAGACGCATCATCAAGAGTAGAGACAATATGTCTGAGACTGGCAATGTCAGTTATCTGATTGAAAATAGAATAATATTTACGCCAGCCACACAATGTCTGGCGCGGGTAGATCACCCCAATCAGCGGATAAAACTCAAACACTCAGCGTCGTTATGTCTTTTATTACTTATTCAACATCGCGGGCAAGTGGTTTCTCAAAACGAATTACTGGAATTCGGTTGGGGTAAAAATCACCGGCAGGTGAGTTTCAACGCCTTTTATCAAAGCATTCTCTCGTTGCGTAAAAGCTTACTGCAGCTGGAGCTTGAACAACCGCTGATCACAACGATCCCCCGCAAAGGGCTGATCATTCAAGAAGAGTTTGATATTCAGGTCATTGAAACACCGGAGGAGAACTCTGCTTCTGCTGAAGAATCCTTAGCGCCAGATGCCACCATTGAGGAATTTTTGGCTGACACACCGCGTCAACCTTTGATAACGGCTGCAGAAACAGTAATGTTGGCACTTACCCTGATAATTTGTGTGCTTATATTATATCCGTGGCAAGCCAGCGATGATTATTTTTCCGGCTATATCACTGCGGATAAAGCACCCACTGGCTGTCAGTATTATTTCAATAACGATGCCAGTAATTTCTCCCGGCATATCGCGTTTATCGACAAAAACCCAGGACTGTGTCAGAGCCATAAATTTATCTATATCACGACCTATCCTGAGTCTAAGAAACTGTCCGTACTGGTATGTCGCTCACCGATAAAAGCCAGGCAAGAAAATGCCTGTCAGTCGGTATATTACCCACGGTATGATAGCTAATGAACTTATATCCCCGAACGTCCCGCATCCAGACAGGTATTATCCTGCTGCTTTGTTTTGCTGCGCTTATTCTTACTGTCGTCTATCGGTACAGTAAGAACAATGGCGAGTTACATGATCTCACCTGCCGCTCTGCCATCGAAATTGTACGCAATACAAGCTCGTTCCGAGGGATTATTGATATTAAAACCGGGGGCAGTAAAGGTATTGTGAATATTGATGGTATTATCAAAGATGCCGAAAATAATGAGCAAACCGTGCAACGCATGGTACTTTTTACACAATCCAGCTACGGCTCAAGCCCGGTCTGGATTTCACAGAAAATCCAAATTTCCAATCGAGAAACGGCTCCCGCCAGCCTTATTCAGGAACTCCTCCCCGATTTTTTCCTGACCAATACCAGCGTATCCAACGTCGATTTTTTTGCACTGAACAGCGCGACATACCTGATTACCAAAGAGGGGATCCCCTATCTGTACTGCCAGAATTATGCTTTGCCGGAAAATGAATAATCAATAAGCGTTCTGGCGGCAAAACCTACGGATGAATCTCAGTCGTTGTCGGTGATAAGATAGACCATTCAGGCCGAGCCAACGCTCGTCGTTACTGCCCTTCAGGCGGCTTTCGAATGACAAATTTGTGGGTTGATGTGAGTTTCCAGGGGCTCACATGAGACTCCCCTGGTACCCAAAAGATTAAAAAAAGAGCAAAAGCGATATGAAAGAGTCACTTGATACGGACTTCACGAACCACACCCCAATGATGCAGCAGTATGCAATTAAATAAGTAAATTCTTGTATTTTATGTTAATTTTAAAATTAATTAAAATTCAGCATACATATGGCATACATTTTATAATGTGTAAAAAAGTACTTTAAGATCAATCCGATTTCTGGTAAAAATTAGCTGTGGGACGAATACCTCACTTGATGAAAATGGAAGCGTTAAAGCAAGAAGATCTGTCCTTAAGTCTAGGACGACCGAGAGGTCTTTCTGGGTGCACTCTGGCGAGCCATGCGAAAGCTAGACCACGGAGTACAGTACACAGTTGGAAAAAGTTAGTGAAGGTGGGGTGGACTTTATACTCTTGCGTTGCTTCCCTCGGATTCAACTGCCCTTCCTGGCCGTGAGGACGCTAACTTTTATCTAAGAAGGATCACATGGCAAAGGATTTCTCTTTCAAAAACACTTTCACCCCCATTCAGAAGAAAGAAAGCTTACTTGCCTTATTGGGTATAAGTGATATCGATAAATTTGAAAAGCTGATTTCCGATGGTGTAGAAAAAGCTTACTACATAAAGCCACCAATTGAAAAAAAGAACGGTGGTCATAGAATTGTCTACGCACCAAACCGAATGCTGAAATCGATTCTAAGAAAAATAAACAATAAAATTTTCAGCCAAATTAATTTTCCAGATTACCTTTATGGCTCCATTCCTGACAAAGAAAATCCTCGCGATTATATCTTGTGTGCCCAACAGCATTGCAAATCTAAAATCCTTGTGAAAATGGATATAGAAAATTTTTTCCCAACGATGAAGTCAAAATTTGTTTATCAAATTTTTAAAGAATTATTCAGATTTTCAGATGAAGTTTCTAATATATTAACAACTTTAACAACATATGAGGGTTTCGTTCCTCAAGGCGCACCAACGAGTACTTATTTAGCCAACTTATATTTTTATGATTGTGAGCCAAGCAAAGTCAGTTATCTTCGTAAACTTGGATTCAGATATACTCGTTTGATTGATGACATAACAATATCCCGTTTAAATAAAGAGGAAGATTGGAAGTTTGTTGAGTCTGTTATTTCTAACTTTATTAAACAAAAAGAATTGACTGTAAATAATGAGAAAACAAAACTTCTATCAGCTAAATCGCCACAATCATTTAAAGTTCACGGATTATGTATTGAGGATGATGCGCCACGATTTACTAAAACTGAAAGAACTAACATAAAAACGCAAGTACATCAAGTTGTAAGGACCGGTTATGGGCGAGATCAAATCCGAATGCAACCAAGTTATCACAAGAAATATTTCTCTGTGAAAGGTAAAATAACGAAACTTAAGCGTGTAGATTGCCCTGATTATCCAGTTCTTAAAAATCTTCTAAAAAAACATTGCGATCCTCTTCCTGAGCATAAAGAAATAAAAAGAATTAATCGTGTTATATCAAACTTGTCGAAAGATCATGTTAGCATTGGTCATACGGAAAGATACAAAAGTAGGTATTTTCAAGTTGTTTTTCGTTTAGATATATTAAAAAAACTATATCCAGTTGAAGCAAATGAGTTTAGAGCACGGTTAAGACAAATAGGTCCAACTAAGAATGAGAATTAAAAAGCCTTTAACTGATATAATTTCCTATACCATCATCATAATTGTAACATTGTGTTTCATCTCAATGATTACCGCTGCGATAATTGTCTGCGTAGATATAGTTAGGACAAGAGATTTACATCTTTGCTTCTCTGAAAATTGCGTATTAAATGCTCAGAAAATTTTTAAAACTCCAATATCTCTTCTGAAGCAATCATTAATACTCATACCTATTTTTGTATTTTTTATAGGCCTATATAATTATAAGCTGGCGATAATAAATGCGAAAAACAACAACACACTTAATAAAGAGCGTGATTTTTATTCTTATTTAAAAGAAAACACAAATGAACAAAAAGAATTGATAGAAATACTTAACAAGAAAAAACTGTACAACGCACTCTTTGATGAACACTTAAACTTCAAGACCGATGCCCAAGAAAAAATACGTTCCTATATTAAATTAAGAGGAACAACTGGCTTACTCGGCGCACTTAATGGTGATAAAAAAAATAATTACGAAGCAGTTCTAGCTTCTATTACAATACACTTCGGATTCAACATCGAAGAAGAAGTTGATATAGAACGCTTAGATGAAATCACTAATAATATATGTACTCTATTGATAGAGATCATTGAGGTATGGTTCAATATCAACATATCAAAAGAATAACTTCATATATCAAAGCAAGGGCTAACTTATCGAAGCTACGCTTCACTAAGTTCCCTTGCTTTTCTTCCCTTCGGTTGAAAAGGAAAACAAGTCTATTCTTTGATCACATAGCCGCTTCCCAGCTTCACTATCAGAAAACGAAGATAAAAGAATACAGATTCTTTAGAGAAAGTTAGCCACATGTTGCAAACCCCGCCACAAACGTGATATTGATCACATTTACAATAATTAAAGCTAAATCCTATTGATGTTATAATAATAAAATATCCACAGAAAGTCATTTCCCCTTAGCAAGGAGTCATTAGTGGGTGAAGAACGCAAGAACATCAATCATAATACGCATATAGTTTTATATGATGAGGTAAGTGGTCTTTGCCCAAAATGCTTTAAACCTTTAATGGTTCAGAATGGCAAACGAAAAATAAAGCTCTATGAAGTAGCACACATATATCCATTTTCCCCTCGTGAAGAGGAAAAGGAATTACTTAAAAATGAGCAACTTCTTTGCGATGATGTTGATAGCGAAGATAATTTAATTGCCTTGTGCAGAGACTGTCATAAGTTGTTCGACAACCCAAGAACGATTGAGGGTTATCGGGAAATGTACGCTATCAAAAAGCAGTTGAGACAAGCAGCACAAATCAAAAACAGCCAATTTAATTTTAAGATTGAAGAAGAGATCAAAGAGATAATTGATATACTATCAACTCTTGAACCAAATGAGGGTTCTCAATTATCGTACAAAGCTATGAGAGTTGATGATAAAATTCTTCCCGAATCTGGCCCTGCATTCAAGATAAAGGTCAAAGCTCAAGTTGCTTATTTTTACACTGAAATAAAAAAATTATTCCAACAACTCGATCAACGAGTTCCAAACACATCAGAAATAATATTCAACGAAGTTAAAACATACTATTTGATTTTAAAAAGAGAGAATTTATCTCAATCCGAAATATATAACCATTTGATTAATTGGATAAAAACAAACACAAAGGAAACTAATAGCGTAGCCGCCGAAGTTTTGGTGTGTTTTTTCATCCAAAATTGCGAGGTTTACTCATGATTACACCAAGTAAATCTATCTCAATCCAAGATTCAATATTATACAAGATGACAATCATCTTAGAAACTGAGTTTAACGAAATTAAGATTACTGATTTATACGAAAAAACATCAAGCAACTTTTCATCTCTGGACGAATTTGTTTACTCACTCGATTTTTTGTTTATTTTAGAGAAAATCATACTAAACCCAGTTAATGGGACGGTAATAAAATGCTAAAGAACATATACTGTGAAAAATTAATTAGAAAAGAACTGATTTTCAAAAATGGTTTGAATGCCATATTGGGACCTAAAAATGGTGCCAACTCTATCGGTAAATCATCAGTTCTAATGTTAATTGATTATGTTTTTGGTGGTGATGATTTTATAACCCTATGCAAAGACGTTATTTCTCAAGTTGGTCATCTAAACATCGAATTTACTTTTGAATTTGATGGAAAATCCTATCACTTTATAAGAAATACCGAAACTAATAATAGTGTGTTTTTTAGAAATAACGAAGAAAAATTAGAGTGGTCAATTGAAGATTTTAGAATCTTCTTGGCTCAGAAATATGGTTTTTCATCAAACGATCCTTCATTAAGAAATTTAGTTTCCAGATTCACGAGAATTTGGGGAAAAGATAATTACAATCCAAATAAACCTCTTCTACGCTATACCGGGGAAGGATATGCATCTATCAAAGAATTTCTCATTAAATCCTTCGGCTATTATAATTTAATTGAAGAAATTGAAAAAAAGAAAGCCGAAAACGAAGTAAACAGAAAGAATATTGATATAGCGTTCAAGCAGGGTTTTGTCAAAAAAGTAAATTTAAAAGAATATAGGCAAGCAAAACAAGATTTAAATGTTATCGACAATAAAATTGACACTATAAAAAAAGATCTAGACCTTTTTGCAGCAAACATAAAAGCTATCCTTGATGAAAAAAGCCTAAGTTTAGCCATCGAAAAAGATAAATATCTCAAACAAAAATACTCTCTCGAAAGTAAGTTATTTAGAATTGAAGAAAATATTTCTGATACAAAGCCTATTCCAAAAATATATTTCAGCAAAGTTGTCGATTTTTTTCCAACTGTTAACATTGATAAACTAAATGAAGTCGAGAGTTTCCATTTATCAATTTCAAAAATCTTGAGTGATGAGTTAAAAAAAGAAAAAGAACGCCTTATATTCCAATTAAATGAGATTGATGCTGAAATTAGTATAATTGATCTCAAAATCAAAGAAATAGCTGCATCAGTCGATAGACCAGACGAGATTATTGATGAAGTTTTGTCATTATCTATAAAGAAAAAAGAAGTTGAAGATACGGTTAATTACCGAGAGCGCCAAGATGCTCTTAAACAAGCATCAAGCACTATAAAGGTAGAATTAAAAGAAAAGACAGAAGAAATTCTGTCAAAAATATCTAAATTATTAAACGAGAACCTCAAATTATACAACACAAAATTCTATGGTTCCGACAGAATACCACCACAGATCATTTTCAGTGATACAAATTATATTTTCGAACATCACTCTGACTCTGGGACAGGTAAATCTTATGCGAATATGCTGGCTTTGGATGTGAGCTTTTTACATACAACAAAATTACCCATAGCAATTGAAGATTCAATTGTTTTCAAAAACGTTGAAGTCGCAGCTATAGAAAAAATAGTTAATACATTAAACACTATTGATAAACAAGTTTTTATATCACTCGATCAATTAAATATTTATAGTGAACAAACAAGATCAACTTTGAGAAAGGCAAGCTTTATGCGTATAAGCAGAAAATACCCTGCATTCAAAGTTTCATGGAACATTCAATCCAACAACAAATAATTATTTATAATGGCTTCCATGTACTAATGTGGTGGCCATTATTATATTGTTTATTACAAAATAACACCTTCACATTGACATCCCTCTCGAATTAAATATAAATAAGAACATAAGGAATATTTTTCTGATAGAAAAAACGAAAGGACTTCGTATGGAAAATAGTTTTAATAAAATATACAATAAAATATATAATAAAGAATCACCTGAAAGCTTGTTAAGAACACATTGCATCAGTGTTAGGTTGAACCATGAAGAACTACAACTTCTCAATGCAAGGCGTGGCGACAAAAGTAAAGGTGAATGGTTTCGCTTGGCTTTTCTCGATAAACTTCCAGTAGCAGTGCCGCCTATCAACATAGAAGCCTGGAAATCCCTCAGCGAAATTTCACAAAAGCTGAACAAGCTACTTATCCATCTCGAAAGTAAAAGCACTGGTGGTGAGCTTACAAAGACAGAAATCTTCGCAATCAAGCGCCAAATTTCTGAGCTTCGCTCATGCCTTACAGCTACAAGCACATCTGTTAGGTAGCTTGAATGAAAGGAATGCAAAAAATCAAAAGAGGGAAAATCTTCAACGGATTAATTTCTTATTTATTAAAACCTGCTTCGCACCATAAGTCAGAACCGTATGTAGTAGGCGGTAATGTCATTGAGAGCTTCGCAGAAGCGTTAAGTGCAGAGTTCAACACAACGAAGCTTTTGCGTTCTGATGTCAGTAAACCCGTTTGGCATAATTCTCTGCGTCTTCCTGATGGTGAACATCTACCTACTGAACAATGGGTAGAGGTCGCAGATGACTATATGAAGCGTATGGACTTCTCTGAGACGCATCTACGAGCATATGTCCTGCATGATGATAAAGATGGCCAACATATCCATATAGTTGCAAGTCGTATAGATGCAACATCTGGGAAGCTCTACCTTGGTAAAAATGAGAACCTTATCAGCACTCGTATCTGAATCGCCACGGATAATCTAGACACTTCCGAGCCGTTGATAATACTGGTTTTCATATTCTGTCGGTGACATCTGATTGCTCGAACCATGCCGACGCTTACTGTTATAAAACATTTCGATGTAATCAAAAATATCGCTGCGGGCTTCTTCCCGCGTTCCGTAGATCTTTTTCTTTATCCGTTCGCGTTTCAGCAACTGGAAAAAGCTTTCTGCAACCGCATTATCGTGACAGTTACCGCGACGGCTCATGCTCCCCTCCAGGCCGTGTGATTTCAGGAACGACTGCCACTCATGGCTTGTGTACTGACTGCCCTGGTCCGAATGAACCAGCACCTGTTTTTGGGGATTACGCCGCCATACAGCCATCAGCAGTGCGTTCAGGACAATGTCCTTTGTCATCCGGGATTGCATTGACCAGCCGATAATTTTGCGTGAGAACAGATCAACAACCACAGCAAGATACAGCCAGCCTTCGTGGGTCCTGATGTAGGTTATGTCCGTTACCCAACGCTTATCCGGAGCATCCGGATTGAACTGTCGCTGGAGCCTGTTGGGCGATACGATACTGGCCTCGCCTTTGCGTGCCCACGGGCTCCGGTACCCGACCTGAGCCTTTATCCCGGCACGATTCATCAGTCGCCAGACTCTGTTCACTCCGCACTGTTGACCGCTATCCCGCAAGTCCAGATGGATCTTGCGATAACCATAAACGCAACCGGACTCCAGCCAGAACTGTTTGATCTGTCCCGTCAGTCTCAGATCTACCTGGTGGCGCTGAGAATACGGTTGCTTAAACCAGGCGTAAAAGCCACTGGGATGAACATCCAGCACCCTGCAGAGCAGACGAACAGGCCAGCAACGGGAGTTGTCACGAATAAAGGCGTACCTCAGTCGGACAGCTTTGCGAAGTACGCCGCGGCTTTTTTTAATATGTCCCGTTCGTCAGTAACCCGCTTCAACTCCTTCTGGAGTCGGCGGATCTCGGCCTGAGCATCTGACTGTTCTTTATTAGTGGATGAGTCCGGACCGTACTTCTTTATCCAGGCGTAAAGGCTGTGGGTGGTGATATCGAGACGTGTTGCAACGCTGGAAACAGAATGACCGCGATCAATAACCTGTTTGACTGCTTCAATTTTAAACTCTTCGGGATAACGTTTACCGCTCATGGGCACCTCTCTTTAAGTCATCTTAAATGACTCCGAGGTGTCTGTTAAACCCGTGGCGATTCATATCACTAAATAGCCTCCATACCTCAGATAGCTCTCTCAATGTTTCAACAACACTCATCTCTCAATCCCTTCTATTCAGGTAATAGTGGATAATTTTTTGATGCCAATAATGCATTATACAACTTAGGTGCTGTCATTAGCATGTGCAACTCAATCCGTTGAAGAGCTTCAAATACTCGTTCTTCGTCAGGTACCGCATATCTTTCTGTCGGGTCTGTAGTGTTGCGATGGTTTAGCAACCTTTTCACAACAGCATATGACGTAAGCTCTTCGGCTACACGCCCAAATGTTCGCCTCAAATCATGCATACCAAGTTTAGTAATACCAGCATCGGCACAAATATACTCTCTCAAACTTTTACTGTCAGAGTAATGGCCGGCTTTGCTACGATTTGATCGAGCAGGGAATACCCATTTCTGTTTTTCTGGACGAATTCCAGAATCCATAATGATATCTCTCCTGTCTTCCAGCACCCGTTTCACGGCATCACAGATCGGAAGCTCATGGTCATTTCGGTTTTTTGTGTCATAGAAGCGAATGAGCCGATTTTCAAGATCTACATAACTTGTCGTTTTTGCTTCTTCGTTAGTAAGGAATTCTCTCCAACATAGAGATGCTGTTTCCTCTTTTCTGGCACCTAACAGGACAGTCAGTAGCAGATAATCGCACCCTAATCGATTAAAGCTTCTCTTGTTATGTAGTGCTGTTAAAAATCTTCCCAGAGTATCTTTTGGTGAAAGCGGATTTCTGACACCTTTTGCACGATAGCTATCCTCAAGCTCAGAACGAGTCCTGAACTTCTTCTGAACTTTCAAGATAGAGAATGGATTGTAGGACAAATATGGTTGTCGTTGCTGGGTCTGGGCATTGCTGGCTTCAATTTCGATTGCATGTCTGACAGCAACATTGATCCACCTAAAGGTCTGTTCCGCTGCTGTTCTGGCTCTCGAAGCAATCTCATCAAACTTCCGAAGAATTTCATTACCAGTAAGATCTTTAACTCGCAAACCAGCCCACTCAGAAAGCCTGTTTTCTGCTTTATCTAATACAGCCAAGGTGTTGGGTTTAGCTGGTTTTGCTCTACCCAGCAGATGCTGGCGGTATTGAGCAAACACTTCACTGATAGTGAGTTCAGAAGCATCGGACTCCCGTTTTATCTTGTTAGGGTTCCTTTTGGTCAACTTCATGGTTTGAACTAAATTGCGAGCAACCTCGCGGGCTTGATCGATGTTAGCGAAATCAGAGACATTGCCAATTGTAGACCTGATAACCTCAGATGGGGATTTTCCCCCTGTCTTAGGGCGGTTGCCAGGAGAAGACACTCGACGCTGAACGATATAGGTCTTTTTCGTTGCACTGATTTTGACACCGAAACCGACTGGTGAATCACGATGGCTGTCAGTGATAAGATAAGGTTTTCTATCTATGTTGGGTAAGTACACTACTCGCCCATCTTGATCGAGACTTGGTTTGACGTCGATAGATAACTTATTGATTATAATCGACTGATTGAGTGTCATTTTCATCGATGTATACCAGCAGTTCAAGTGTGTATACCAGATAGTAGCTAGAATACTTCTGGTATACAAATTTTTGGATTTATGTGAGTTCAGAAGGGTTTCACTTGGGGCCATATGAGTACTCGCAAGACTTAAAAAATGAGTAAAATCAATATGAAAGAGTCTGCAAGCAAGGATCTATCAGACCACACGCCGATGATGCAGCAGTATCTCAAGCTGAAAGCCCAGCATCCGGAGATACTGTTGTTTTACCGCATGGGCGACTTTTACGAACTGTTTTATGACGATGCGAAACGTGCGTCTCAGTTGCTTGATATCTCCCTGACCAAACGCGGCGCGTCTGCGGGCGAGCCAATCCCGATGGCGGGCATTCCTCACCATGCGGTAGAAAACTACCTCGCCAAGCTGGTCAACCAGGGTGAGTCCGTCGCTATTTGTGAGCAGATTGGTGATCCGGCGACCAGCAAAGGTCCGGTCGAGCGCAAAGTGGTGCGTATCGTCACGCCAGGCACCATCAGTGATGAAGCGCTGTTACAGGAACGCCAGGACAACCTGCTGGCCGCTATCTGGCAGGACAGTAAAGGTTATGGTTACGCCACGCTGGATATCAGCTCCGGGCGTTTTCGTGTTAGCGAACCCGCCGACCGCGAGACCATGGCCGCAGAATTGCAGCGCACCAATCCAGCTGAACTGCTGTATGCCGAAGATTTCGCTGAAACTTCACTGATTGAGGGACGTCGCGGATTACGTCGTCGTCCACTATGGGAATTTGAAATCGATACCGCTCGCCAGCAGCTAAACCTGCAGTTTGGCACGCGGGATCTGATTGGCTTTGGCGTAGAAAACGCCCCGCGTGGATTATGCGCGGCTGGCTGCCTGCTGCAATACGTAAAAGATACCCAGCGTACCTCGCTGCCGCATATTCGTTCCATCACCATGGAACGTCAGCAGGACAGCATCATTATGGATGCCGCCACGCGCCGCAATCTGGAAATTACCCAGAACCTGGCGGGCGGTGTTGAAAACACGCTGGCTTCAGTACTCGACTGCACCGTGACGCCGATGGGCAGCCGTATGCTCAAACGCTGGCTGCATATGCCGGTCCGTGACACCAAAGTCCTCACTGAGCGCCAACAGACCATCGGCGCGCTACAGGATTCCACCGGTGAATTGCAACCCGTGCTGCGTCAGGTCGGCGATCTGGAACGTATCCTTGCTCGTCTGGCCCTGCGTACCGCGCGCCCGCGCGATCTGGCCCGTATGCGTCATGCCTTCCAGCAATTACCAGAACTGCGCGCACAACTGGAAAGCATAGACAGTGCCCCCGTGCAGATGCTGCGCGAGAAAATGGGTGAGTTTGCTGACCTGCGTGAACTGCTGGAACGTGCCGTAGTGGAAGCTCCACCTGTGCTGGTTCGCGACGGTGGCGTCATCGCCCCCGGCTATAACGAAGAACTGGACGAGTGGCGAGCGCTGGCTGATGGCGCAACTGACTATCTGGACAGACTGGAAATTCGTGAGCGCGAGCGCACCGGTCTGGATACGCTGAAGGTTGGGTTTAACGCCGTTCACGGCTACTACATTCAGATCAGTCGCGGGCAAAGTCATCTGGCGCCGATTAACTATGTGCGTCGTCAGACGCTGAAAAACGCCGAACGCTACATTATTCCGGAGCTGAAAGAGTACGAAGACAAAGTTCTGACATCAAAAGGCAAAGCGCTGGCGCTGGAAAAACAGCTGTACGATGAGCTGTTCGACATGCTGCTGCCGCACCTGGCTGATTTGCAACAAAGCGCCAGCGCGCTGGCAGAACTGGACGTACTGGTCAACCTCGCAGAACGCGCTTATACCCTGAATTACACCTGCCCGACCTTCACCGACAAGCCTGGTATTCGTATTACCGAGGGACGTCATCCGGTGGTTGAACAGGTGCTGACCGAGCCGTTTATCGCCAACCCACTTAACCTCTCGCCTCAGCGACGGATGCTGATCATCACCGGCCCGAACATGGGGGGTAAAAGTACCTATATGCGCCAGACTGCGTTAATTGCGCTGCTGGCCTACATCGGCAGCTACGTTCCGGCGCAGAAAGTAGAGATTGGGCCTATCGACCGCATCTTTACCCGCGTGGGCGCGGCGGATGATCTGGCATCCGGCCGTTCCACCTTCATGGTAGAAATGACTGAAACCGCCAACATTCTGCATAATGCCACCGAGAACAGCCTGGTGCTGATGGATGAGATTGGACGCGGCACCTCCACCTACGACGGCCTGTCGCTGGCGTGGGCGTGCGCGGAAAATCTGGCCAATAAAATCAAAGCATTAACGTTGTTTGCCACCCACTACTTCGAACTGACTCAGTTACCGGAGAAAATGGAAGGCGTAGCAAATGTGCATCTTGATGCGTTAGAGCACGGCGATACCATCGCCTTCATGCACAGCGTACAAGATGGTGCGGCGAGCAAGAGCTATGGTCTGGCGGTAGCTGCCCTGGCAGGTGTACCAAAAGAGGTTATTAAACGCGCGCGGCAAAAACTGCGCGAACTGGAAAGCATCGCGCCGAATGTTGCTGCGACCCAGGTCGACGGCACACAGATGTCGCTCCTGACAGCTCCGGAAGAAACGTCGCCCGCTGTTGAAGCACTGGAAAATCTCGACCCGGATTCGCTAACGCCTCGCCAGGCGCTGGAGTGGATCTACCGGTTGAAGAGTCTGGTGTAACGCCGTAATGCCCGATAGTGATACACTTATCGGGCCTGCAAAATATCGCTGTATTTAGGCCGGGTAAGGCGAAGCCGCACCCGGCGTGTTGATTAGCGCTTATCTTCTGCCAGCAGCGGTGGAATACTTGGCACCATCGGTGCGTCATCAATATCCTTCTGCGTCATGCGAAACGCTTGCGGGTAGTGCTCGCGGCTGGTACGGCGTAGCGGCTCAGTATCACGCCAGGTGTATAGACAATGCTGGCACTGATATACCGTCCAGACACCTTTTACCGGCGAGTTTGCCATCACTTCAATATGTTCATCGGCACAACGTGGACAAATCATCTGCTACTCCTTATTTACGGTTGGCCAGCATGGCGGTCAGTTTTTCTGCCCAGGCTTTCGTTTCCGGTAAATCACATACCGGCTGGCTGTAGTGCCCACGGTTATCCGGCGCAACCGGCGTGGTCGCATCAATAATTAACTTGTCGGTAATCCCCGCCGGACTGGAACCCGGATCAAGCTCCAGCACCGACATATTCGGCAATTGCACCAGATCGCCCGCCGGATTGACCTTCGAAGACAGCGCCCACATCACCTGCGGCAGGTTGAACGGATCTACATCCTCATCAACCATAATCACCATTTTCACGTAACCCAGGCCATGCGGCGTCGTCATTGCGCGCAGCCCCACCGCGCGGGCAAAGCCACCGTAGCGTTTTTTGGTGGAGATAATCGCCAGCAAACCGTGGGTATACATGGCATTCACCGCCTGCACTTCCGGGAATTCGGCTTTCAACTGTTGATAAAGCGGTACGCAGGTTGCCGGCCCCATCAGGTAGTCAATCTCCGTCCACGGCATCCCCAGATACAGCGATTCAAAAATAGGTTTGGTGCGATAAGAGACTTTATCGATACGCACGACCGTCATATTACGTCCACCGGAATAGTGCCCGGTAAACTCGCCAAACGGCCCTTCGATTTCACGCTTACGACCTTCAATGACCCCTTCGAGGATCACTTCTGAACCCCATGGCACGTCAAAGCCGGTGAGCGGCGCGGTAGCGATCGGATACGGGCTTTCACGCAGTGCTCCCGCCATTTCGTATTCCGACTGATCGTACTTCAGCGGCGTGGCCCCCATCAGGGTGATGATCGGATCGTTACCCAGCGTGATGGCAATCGGCAGATCTTCACCACGCTCTTCGGCTTTATGCAGGTGCAGCGCGATATCGTGCATCGGCACCGGCTGCAGGCCAAGCTTGCGTTTACCCTTCACTTCCATACGATAAATGCCGACGTTCTGTTTGCCAAAGTTGTCCGGATCCAGCGGATCGCGCGACACCACGCAGGCTTTATCAAGATAGAAACCGCCGTCGCCATCGTTCAGGCGAAACAGCGGCAGAATATCAAACAGGTTGATCTCATCACCATCAACACAGTTTTCAGCCCACGCCGGATTGGCGCGACGCTCCGGCGTAACCGGAAATTTATCCCAACGGCGAATAAACTCATCAATCTGTTTTTTCACTGGGGTATTTGGCGGCAGGCCTAAAGAGATGGCGTGATTCTGCCACGAACCAATAGTGTTCATCGCCACACGGGCGTCGGTAAAACCACGAATATTGTCAAACCAGAGCGCTGGCGCACCGTCACCAATGCGTCCGGTCGCATTGGCTGCCGCAGCCAGATCCGGCTCGGCGTTAACTTCTTCACTGATTTTCAGCAATTGTCCCTGGTCGTCCAGCGCTTGTAAAAAGCTGCGCAAATCATCAAATGCCATTATTCATTCTCCTGTGAAAAATTCTGCGCCTGCCGTAAACCCTGCCAGCGACGGGCGTTGGGGTGTTCCAGACCAAACTGATCGAGCACACGCGCAACGATATGCTGAGTGATGTCATCGACCGTTTGCGGGTGGTTGTAATACGCGGGCATGGGCGGGACCATCGCCACGCCCATGCGGGAAAGCGCGAGCATGTTTTCCAGATGAATAGTGCTAAGCGGCATTTCACGCGGAACCAGCACCAGCTTGCGCCCTTCTTTCAGCACCACATCGGCAGCGCGCCCCACCAGCCCTTCCGCGTAGCCTGCACGAATACCGGCCAAGGTTTTCATACTGCAGGGGATAATGATCATGCCGTCAGTGCGAAACGATCCAGAGGAGATGGTCGCCGCCTGGTCCGCCGGGTTGTGGCAAAAATCGGCCAACGCAGACACATCGCGGACGCTGTACGGCGTTTCCAGTTCAATAGTGGTTTTGGCCCACTTTGACAGCACCAGATGGGTTTCCACCTCGGGCATTTCTCGCAGTGCCTGCAATAGCGACACACCAAGGGGAGCGCCGGTTGCCCCGGTCATTCCGACAATTAGTCTCATTTAGCCTCTCAACTTTTGTTCGTATACGAACATTTTGATTAAAATACTCTCACATAACATTTCGGGCAAGGTCATCGAGCACAGATCGCTAAAGCCGCAATTGTTAAAAAAAGATGCGTAACCCGCTATGATAGAGACTGACAGGAATTCCGGAGCGCTCATGCCGTTACGAAATAAAGCATTTCACCTTTTACGTCAGCTCTTCCAGCAGCATACATCCCGCTGGCAACATGAATTACCGGACCTGACCAAACCACAGTATGCGGTAATGCGCGCCATTGCTGAACGTCCCGGCATTGAGCAGGTTGACCTGACCGAAGCCGCAGTCTGTACCAAGGCAACCCTTGCGGAAATGCTGAGCCGAATGGAAAAACGGGAGCTGGTCAGGCGTGAACATGACCCGGCAGATAAGCGTCGACGGTTTGTTTATTTGACCGCGCAAGGAGAAGCATTACTGGCCAGCGCAACTCCGTTAGGCGATAGCGTGGATGATGAGTTTCTGGGGCGATTATCTGATGAAGAACGTGAGCAGTTCACACGTCTGGTGCGTAAGATGATGAACTAATCTGCCGGATGGCGACATAAATGTCTTATCCGGCCAACAAAGTCCAGCTCCCCGTAGGCCTGATAAACGCAGTGCCATCAGGCAACAAACATAGAAAAAGGCCAGTCCCAATGAGACTGGCCTTTCTTGATAGAACTTGTGCTTACTCGCGGAATAACGCTTCGATATTCAGTCCCTGAGTCTGCAGGATTTCACGCAGACGACGCAGACCTTCAACCTGAATCTGGCGAACACGTTCACGGGTGAGACCAATTTCACGGCCCACATCTTCCAGTGTCGCAGCTTCGTACCCCAGCAGACCAAAACGACGTGCCAGCACTTCACGCTGTTTGGCGTTCAGTTCGAACAGCCATTTGACGATGCTCTGTTTCATATCATCGTCTTGCGTGGTGTCTTCCGGGCCGTTTTCTTTTTCATCGGCCAGAATATCCAGCAACGCTTTTTCGGAATCGCCACCCAGCGGGGTGTCTACCGAGGTAATACGCTCGTTGAGTCGGAGCATACGGCTGACGTCATCAACCGGTTTATCCAGTTGTTCAGCAATCTCTTCTGCGCTCGGTTCGTGGTCCAGTTTATGCGACAACTCACGCGCGGTACGCAGATAGACGTTCAGCTCTTTTACAATATGAATCGGCAGTCGGATCGTACGGGTTTGGTTCATAATCGCCCGTTCGATCGTCTGGCGGATCCACCAGGTTGCGTATGTTGAGAAGCGGAACCCGCGTTCCGGGTCAAACTTCTCGACTGCACGGATCAGTCCCAGATTGCCCTCTTCAATCAGGTCCAGCAATGCCAGACCACGATTGCCATAACGACGAGCAATTTTCACCACCAGACGCAGGTTACTTTCAATCATGCGACGGCGAGAAGCGACATCCCCACGCAGTGCGCGACGCGCAAAATAAACTTCTTCTTCGGCTGTTAACAGTGGTGAATAACCAATCTCACCAAGGTAAAGCTGAGTCGCGTCCAACACACGCTGTGTGGCCCCCTGCGATAACAGCTCTTCTTCAGCCAGGTCGTTATCACTGGGTTCCTCTTCACTCAAGGCTTTTTCATCAAAAGCCTCTACTCCGTTCTCATCAAATTCCGCATCTTCATTTAAATCATGAACTTTCAGCGTATTCTGACTCATAAAGGTGGCTCCTACCCGTGATCCCTAACGGAACTAGCACGTGAAAGCCTGGTTCCGCCGAATTATCGCTGCGGTAAATAGCGCAGCGGGTTTACGGATTTCCCCTTGTAACGAATTTCAAAATGCAAGCGTGTTGAACTGGTTCCGGTGCTACCCATGGTAGCTATTTTCTGCCCCGCCTTGATTTCTTGTTGTTCCCGGACCAGCATTGTATCGTTATGGGCGTAGGCACTCAGGTAATCATCGTTATGTTTGATGATAATAAGATTACCGTAACCGCGCAGTGCGTTACCGGCATATACGACGCGTCCATCTGCGGTCGCGACAATAGCCTGTCCTTTACTGCCTGCAATATCGATCCCTTTATTGCCACCTTCAGTAGCCGCGAAGTTTTCGATTACTTTGCCGTCAGTCGGCCAGCGCCAGGTAGAGATTGGCGAGCTGGTTGACGTTGAGCTTGCAGTTGATTCGGTTGCGCTAACTGCTGGAGCCGTTACAGGCGCTGTGACAACGGTCCCAGCAGGCTTGTTGTTCGGCAACATTTTATTAGCACTTTGTTCACCTGAATCCTCAGAATACGTAATTGTTGGTTTCGAAGCAACAGCAACGGTGGAATTTTGTGCAGGGTTGGTCACAACTCCTTGCTGTGCTGCATCCGCCTGGGTAATAGCATTACCACCAGTAATCGGTGTACCCGACGCGTTGCCCACTTGCAGAGTTTGACCGACATTCAGGCCATACGGGGCCGGAACGTTATTGCGTTGTGCGAGATCACGGAAATCGTTCCCGGTAATCCAGGCGATATAGAAAAGGGTATCGCCTTTCTTAACAGTATAGGTACTGCCGCCCGTATAGCTACCTTTCGGAATGTTCCCATACTTACGGTTGTACACAATACGACCGTTTTCCATCTGCACAGGCTGTTCCGCAACAGGCTGGATCTGTGTTGACTGTGTGGTCGGACGCTGCACCGGCTGGATCTGTGGCGTTTGCTGTACTGTCGACGTCGAGCCCATTTTTGGTGGAGGCGTAATCAGCATGCCGGAATTGGTGTTCGTTGATGCACCGCCATCAACGGAACTGACCGGTGCAGGTGGATTCGAGGTATTTGAACAACCTGCCAGCCATAATGAAACCAGTGACAATGCCGCAATGCGGCGAACGGTAAATTTGTGGCTTCCCGCGCTCATTTATCCCCCAGGAAAATTTGGTTAAAACCAGTGACGTAATCACCGTGCAAGGCATCGGACTGGGCACTGGAAACGTGACCACGATACGCTTACTAATTCCAGAATATCCAGGAAAACTCCAGGTATTCAGAGCCAGTATCTACGCAAGCTCCCCTTTTACTAAGGGAACGAAACGTACGGCCTCCACGGTATCGATAATAAATTCGCCTCCCCGACGACGCACCCGTTTCAGAAACTGGTGCTCGTCGCCCACGGGTAAGACGAGAATACCGCCTTCATCCAACTGCATCATCAATGCGGTTGGGATCTCAGGCGGCGCTGCCGTAACAATGATAGCGTCAAACGGGGCTCGCGCTTGCCAGCCCTGCCATCCATCACCATGACGGGTAGAAACATTATGTAAATCAAGCTGTTTAAGTCGACGACGCGCCTGCCACTGCAAACCTTTAATGCGCTCAACAGAGCACACATGGTGCACCAGGTGTGCCAGAATCGCCGTTTGGTAGCCAGAGCCGGTACCAATTTCCAGCACCCGGGACTGCGGCGTTAACTCAAGCAGCTCGGTCATCCGCGCAACCATATAGGGCTGCGAAATCGTCTGCCCCTGACCAATCGGCAGAGCAATATTGTCCCAGGCCTTATGTTCAAACGCCTCATCAATGAATTTTTCACGCGGCACGGCGGCAAGTGCATCGAGAACAAGCTCATCTCTGATGCCCTGCGCACGTAATTGTTCAAGAAGAGTGTGTACGCGTCTGCTTACCATTGCGTGTCGGCTCCCACGCTGTCTAACCAGTCAGAAACAACTTCATGCGCACCATATGCGGTTAAATCGACATGCAGCGGCGTAATGGAAACATAGCCTTCATCGACGGCGGCAAAATCTGTATCCGGTCCGGCGTCGCACTTTTCGCCCGGCGGCCCGATCCAGTACAGCGTATTACCGCGCGGGTCCTGCTGTGGTATCACCTGATCCGCAGGATGGCGGCTACCGCAGCGGGTGACGCGGATACCTTTAATCTGATCCAGCGGTAAATCCGGCACGTTGATATTCAAAATGCGCCCGGTGCGCAGCGGTTCGCGACTCAGCGCCCGTAAGATACGGCAGGTTACTGCGGCAGCAGTATCGTAGTGTTTATGCCCATCAAGTGAGACCGCCAGCGCAGGAAAGCCCAGGTGACGACCTTCCATCGCCGCCGCAACGGTACCGGAATAGATAACATCATCGCCCAGATTAGGACCTGCGTTAATACCAGACACGACAATGTCCGGACGCGGACGCATTAATGCGTTCACGCCCAGATAGACGCAATCGGTAGGTGTACCCATTTGTACGGCGATATCACCGTTATCATAGGTGAACGTGCGAAGTGAGGATTCCAGCGTCAGCGAGTTAGACGCGCCACTGCGGTTACGATCCGGGGCAACCACCTGTACGTCAGCAAACTCACGCAGCGCTTTCGCCAGCGTTTGTATACCGGGTGCGTGGACCCCATCATCGTTACTCAGCAATATACGCATAATCACCCATTGTGTTAATAAGTTCCCTTACAACACTGGTGGCGAAGCTACCTGCCGGTAGCCAGAAACGTAACTCAACGGTTACGTCATCCCACCAGTTCCAGCTTAATTGTTGTGGATACAGCAACATAGCACGACGCGATGCGTCGACTTTCTCGCGCAACAACAGCGACTGCAGCGCGGTTTCATCAGCAATAGCGGCTTCTTCAAACGCCAGTGCGTCGCGCTGAGTTCCCCACTCACCGCTGCCCGGTAATGCTGCTGTAATCATCAATTCTTTATCATCGACGCGACGCTGTAATTCGGTCTGTTCTTCCTGCGTGGCGACAAACCAGCTTCCGCGTCCCGACAATTGTAGCGCATCGCCGTCAACAACTTGATTAAAGTCTGTTTTTTTCAAGCGTTCACTGACTATCTGATTAAACAACGCACTACGGGCCGCCGACAACCAAAAACTGCGCTTATTGCGATCGCGCACCGGCGCATCGCTTTGCGCCCAACGCAGCGCCCCTTGCAGGTTGCTGCCGCCAATACCAAAACGCTGAGCGCCAAAATAGTTCGGTACGCCGCGCTCGCTAATCGCCTGCAAACGCGCTTCAACGTCATTTCGCTGGCTCACTTCACGCAGCACCAGCGTAAATTCGTTACCTTTCAGCGCCCCTAAACGCAGCTTACGCTTGTGGCGCGCGTACTCCAGCACTTTACAGCCTTCGAGTTCAAATTTGCTTAAATCAGGCATTGCATTGCCCGGCACGCGCGCGCACAGCCACTGTTCCGTGACTGCATGCTTGTCTTTCTGGCCAGCAAAGCTCACTTCACGGGCGTGAATTTTCAGGAACTTCGCCAGCGCGTCAGCCACAAAACGGGTATTACAGCCGTTTTTCAGGATACGCACCAAAATGTGCTCACCTTCGCCATCCGGTTCGAAGCCTAAATCTTCGACGACGACAAAGTCTTCCGGATTCGCTTTCAGAACGCCATGGCCTTGTGGTTTGCCATGGAGATACGTCAGATCTTCAAACGCAGTCATTTCGTTGCCTTAATGAGTAACGCCACCGCTTCACAGGCAATCCCTTCCCCACGCCCGGTAAAACCGAGTTTTTCCGTGGTGGTCGCTTTCACGTTAACATCATCCATATGGCAGCCGAGATCTTCGGCAATAAACACGCGCATTTGCGGAATGTGCGGCAGCATCTTCGGCGCCTGAGCAATAATCGTCACATCCACATTACCAAGCGTATAGCCTTTGGCCTGAATACGCCGCCAGGCTTCACGCAATAATTCACGACTATCTGCACCTTTAAAGGCCGGGTCGGTGTCCGGGAAGAGTTTACCGATATCCCCCAGCGCAGCCGCGCCCAGCAGTGCATCGGTTAACGCGTGTAACGCCACGTCGCCATCAGAATGCGCCAGCAATCCTTTTTCATACGGGATGCGCACACCACCAATGATAATTGGGCCAACTCCGCCAAAAGCGTGTACGTCGAAACCGTGTCCAATTCGCATTATGCCTTCTCCTGATATACACAACATCCTCCAGGCAGCCTGAAGAATGATGTATCTAGATAGTTCGGGTCAGATAAAATTCCGCCAGCGCCAGGTCTTCCGGGCGGGTGACTTTGATGTTGTCAGCGCGTCCTTCGACCAGCTGCGGATGAAAACCGCAATATTCCAGCGCCGAGGCTTCGTCCGTAATGGTTGCGCCTTCGTTTAGCGCACGGGTCAGACAGTCATGCAACAGCTCGCGAGGGAAAAACTGCGGCGTCAACGCATGCCATAAATCGGTGCGATCGACCGTATGGGCGATGTCTGTTCGGCCCGGCTCCGCGCGTTTCATCGTGTCGCGCACCGGCGCGGCAAGGATCCCACCGATGCGGCTGGTTTCACTTATTGCCAGCAAACGAGATAAATCTTCCTGATGCAGGCACGGACGCGCGGCATCATGTACCAGTACCCAACTGGCCTCACCTGCGGCTTGCAAACCAGCAAGGACAGAATCGGCACGCTCGTTGCCACCATCCACCACGGTAATTTGCGGGTGCGCTGCGAGTGGAAGTTGGGCAAAGCGACTGTCACCTGGGCTAATAGCGATGACGACTCGCGTCACCCGGGGATGAGCCAGCAGCGCATCAACCGAGTGTTCGAGAATGGTTTTATTGCCAATAGAGAGGTACTGCTTAGGACACTCTGTTTGCATTCGGCGGCCAAACCCGGCAGCCGGCACCACGGCGCAAACGTCCATTAAAGTGGCTGCCATGTTAAATCCCTGGACGGTTTATCGATTGTTTTGCCCTGCAGTCTGAGCGCGTTTAGACGCGTCAGGCACCAGACGATAAAAGGTTTCGCCTGGCTTAGTCATACTGAGTTCGTTACGCGCGCGCTCTTCGATAGCCTCTTGCCCGCCATTGAGATCGTCAATTTCGGCAAAAAGCTGATCGTTACGCGCTTTCAGTTTCGCGTTTGTAGCTTGCTGCGCCGCAACATCATCGTTGACGCGACTATAGTCATGTATGCCGTTCTTACCGAACCACAGCGAATACTGTAGCCAGACTAATAAAGCCAGCAACAGCAACGTAAGTTTACCCATCCTGCCCCCTGAAAAACGGCATCAACATCCCATAAACTCCGCTGACAACTTTACATCAACGGACGGGAATGCCGCGACAACGCGGGCAAATGTACCACATTTGCCCGTTGTTACGTATACCCCATGTAAGGAGAACATAATCTCATTGTTGGTTACGGTTTGAATTATGGCCAGACAGTGAACAACAGCGGCGATCGCGTGAAAGGACGTATGCCTAACCCAGTAGCCACAGGAACAGTGCGCCAAACATTGCGCCAACCACCAGCAGGGTACAGGCAATACTCAGCAGCAATCTCCCCTTCAATAGCGAATGCAGGGCAATACCCGCGACAATCGCCACGGGCAACAACGCAAGG
This sequence comes from Citrobacter sp. B72, assembly GCF_016894305.1. Lineage (NCBI taxonomy): Bacteria > Pseudomonadati > Pseudomonadota > Gammaproteobacteria > Enterobacterales > Enterobacteriaceae > Citrobacter > Citrobacter sp. B72. The sequence goes on along the minus strand of NZ_CP069801.1, from coordinate 996,934 downwards.
AAAAAGGGCCAGGTATAGAGGAAGAAAAACAGTGTGTTAGGGCCATACATCAGACACGGGAATCCCAGCGCCAGCAACCACGCGACAAAACCGACCACGGCTCCTGGGAGTGACCAGGTAGTTTCGTCGTCGGCGGCGAAGGTATCTGACTCTGTAATAGTAATGTTATGGCTGTTACGCATATCTAATCCTGTGACCGTGACTGACCGGGCGTGCAAGCTCGGGTGTCTCAGGATCTGATAATATCTTCCTGCCTCAGCAGGTCTAATAATTGAGGAACCAAATTTGTTACCAATTGTTCACCATCAAGATGAATCTCTGGCGATTCAGGCGCTTCGTAAACCGAGTCAATTCCGGTGAAATTGCGCAACTCTCCCGCACGCGCTTTTTTATACAGCCCTTTTGGATCGCGAGCTTCGCACGTTGCTAATGGCGTATCGACAAAAACCTCAATAAAACGCCCTTCACCCACGCGCTCGCGAACCATTTTTCGCTCGGCGCGATGTGGAGAGATAAACGCAGTCAACACCACCAGGCCGGCGTCTACCATTAGGTTAGCCACTTCACCAACCCGACGAATATTCTCCTTACGATCGGCATCGCTAAACCCAAGATCGCTGCACAGACCGTGACGCACGTTATCGCCATCCAGCAGATAGGTGCTCACCCCTAGCTTATGCAGCGCTTCTTCCAGCGCCCCTGCTACCGTGGATTTACCGGAACCTGACAGCCCGGTAAACCACAGCACAACACCACGATGACCGTGGCGTTGTTCCCGCTGTTGCGGTGTAACAGGATGGGCATGCCAGACGACGTTTTCGTCATGCAGCGCCATTATTTTCCTCCCAGCAGATCGCGCGCACCCCAGTGTGGGAAGTGGCGACGCACCAGTGCATTAAGCTCCAGCTCAAACGCGCTGAACTGAGAAGCTGTGGCAAGCTCCTGGACGATTGGCTCACGCACCAGTCCCGCGCCAACGGTAACGTTAGTCAGGCGGTCAATGATAATCAGCCCGCCCGTAACCGGATTCTGCTGATAGGTATCCAGCACCAGCGGCTCATCAAAAGTCAGATTAACCAGACCGATGCCGTTCAGCGGCAGCGCTTCAACGTCACGTTGGGTCAGGTTGTTTATATCGACCTGATACTGCACGCTATCAACGCGTGCGCGGGTCTTCTTGCCTGCGACTTTTATGTCGTAGCTCTGCCCGGGCGACAACGGTTGTTCCGCCATCCACACCACATCAACTGCAGCGCTTTGTACTGTCGGCAGCGTTTCACCGGCATCAAGCAGCAGGTCGCCCCGGCTGATATCGATCTCATCTTTCAGCACCAGGGTGATCGCTTCACCCGCATGCGCTTCCTGTAAATCGCCATCAAAGGTTACGATCCGCGCCACGCTCGACTCCACGCCGGACGGCAGCACTTTGACGCGCTGTCCAACCTTCACGCTACCGGAGGCCAGCGTTCCGGCATAACCACGGAAATCCAGATTCGGTCGGTTCACATACTGCACCGGGAAGCGCATCGGCTGAGTATCAACAATGCGCTGGATCTCAACGGTTTCCAGCACTTCCAGCAGCGTCGGACCGCTGTACCACGGCATACTGGCGCTTTGCGAAGCCACGTTATCGCCTTCCAGCGCAGAGAGCGGCACAAACCGGATATCCAGGTTGCCCGGCAGTTGTTCAGCAAAAGTAAGATAGTCTTCGCGAATGCGGTTAAATGTCTCTTCGCTAAAGTCCACCAGATCCATTTTGTTGATCGCCACCACCAGGTGTTTGATCCCAAGCAGCGTGGAGATAAAGCTATGACGACGAGTCTGATCCAGCACGCCTTTACGCGCATCGATCAATAGGATCGCCAGGTCGCAGGTCGACGCACCGGTCGCCATGTTACGGGTGTACTGCTCATGCCCGGGAGTGTCCGCAATAATAAATTTACGCTTCTCGGTAGAGAAATAACGATACGCCACGTCGATGGTGATGCCTTGCTCACGCTCGGCCTGCAAGCCGTCAACCAATAACGCCAGATCAAGCTTTTCGCCCTGAGTGCCGTGACGTTTACTGTCATTGTGCAGCGATGAAAGCTGGTCTTCATAAATCTGACGCGTGTCGTGCAGCAGGCGGCCAATCAGGGTACTTTTCCCATCATCCACGCTACCGCAGGTTAAAAAGCGCAGCAGACTTTTGTGTTGCTGGGCAACCATCCAGGCTTCAACGCCGCCTTCATTAGCAATTTGTTGTGCAAGTGTCGTATTCATGGCGGCTCCTTAGAAATACCCCTGACGTTTCTTCAGCTCCATGGAGCCCGCCTGGTCGCGGTCAATCACGCGGCCCTGACGTTCACTGGTGGTTGAAACCAGCATCTCTTCGATGATTTCCGGCAGCGTCTGCGCATTCGACTCCACCGCGCCTGTCAGCGGCCAGCAACCGAGCGTACGGAAACGCACCATGCGTTTTTTAATCACTTCACCGGGTTGCAGATCGATTCTGTCGTCATCAATCATCATCAGCATGCCGTCGCGTTCCAGCACCGGACGCTCCGCCGCCAGATACAGCGGCACGATATCGATATTTTCCAGCCAGATGTACTGCCAGATATCCTGTTCAGTCCAGTTAGAGAGCGGGAAGACGCGAATACTTTCGCCTTTGTTAATCTGCCCGTTGTAGTTGTGCCACAGCTCCGGGCGCTGATTTTTAGGATCCCAGCGATGAAAACGATCGCGGAAAGAGTAAATACGCTCTTTGGCACGCGATTTCTCTTCGTCACGACGAGCACCGCCAAACGCGGCATCGAAACCGTATTTATTCAGTGCCTGCTTCAGCCCTTCAGTTTTCATAATGTCGGTATGCTTGGCGCTACCGTGGACAAACGGGTTGATACCCATCGCCACCCCTTCCGGGTTTTTATGCACCAGCAGTTCGCAGCCGTAGGCTTTCGCCGTGCGGTCACGAAACTCGTACATTTCGCTGAATTTCCAGCCGGTATCAACGTGCAGCAATGGGAACGGCAGCGTGCCCGGATAAAACGCTTTACGCGCCAGATGCAGCATTACGCTGGAATCTTTGCCGATGGAATACATCATCACCGGATTAGAAAACTCGGCGGCCACCTCACGAATGATATGGATGCTTTCCGCTTCCAGTTGCCGCAGGTGGGTAAGTCGTTTTTGATCCATAACCGTTCCTATGTAATGCCGTTATTTTGCTAACGATGCTCAGATAACCTGACTATAGGGAGGGCAAGAGGGCGAATGAAATTACGAATTGGAATGAGTAGTTCCTCAAAGGAATAACGATCCGGAAAAGCAAATATCAAAAAGTGCTTAAGCTACCGGAATTCGGGCATTTAGGAGCAAATGAAATTGTTTTACCTCGATCACGGTTTCATACTAGCGGCTGAAAATTTCTGCTTGGTATTTAAGGACTCATCATGTTTCTCGCATTGCGCCACCTTCTTGCAGCCATGGCGCTCGGCGCGTGCTTCATCCTTCCCGCACAGGCAACATCTTCGAAGCCCGGAGATATCGCAAATACCCAGGCTCGATATATCGCAACGTTTTTCCCAGGCCGCGTGACGGGATCTCCGGCAGAAATGTTGTCTGCTGATTATATACGTCAACAATTTCAGCAGATGGGTTATAGCAGCGATATTCGGACGTTTAATAGCCGTTATGTTTATACCGCCAAAGATAACCGTAAAAACTGGCATAACGTAACGGGAAGCACCGTTATTGCTGCACATGAAGGCAAAGCGCCACAGCAGATTATTATTATGGCGCACCTCGACACCTACGCCGCGCAAAGCGACGCCGACTCCGATGCCAATCTGGGTGGATTAACCCTGCAAGGTATCGATGACAACGCCGCAGGTGTTGGCGTAATGCTTGAACTGGCGGAAAAACTCAAAAACGTGCCGACGCAGTACGGTATTCGATTTATCGCCACCAGCGGCGAGGAAGAAGGCAAACTGGGCGCGGAGAACATCCTGAAGCGAATGAGCGCCGCCGAGAAGAAAAACACGCTGCTGGTTATCAACCTCGATAACCTGATCGTCGGCGATAAGCTCTATTTCAATAGCGGTAAGAAAACCCCGGAAGCGGTGCGAAAACTGACGCGCGACCGGGCACTGGCTATCGCGCACAGCCGCGGTATCGTTGCCAGCACCAATCCAGGTCTGAACAAAGACTATCCGAAAGGCACTGGATGTTGTAACGATGCAGAGGTCTTCGACAACGCGGGGATTGCCGTTCTTTCAGTTGAAGCGACCAACTGGAACCTGGGCAAGAAAGATGGCTATCAACAGCGCGCCAAAAGCGCCTCATTCCCGGCAGGCAACAGCTGGCACGATGTGCGACTGGATAACCAGCAGCACATTGATAAAGCGTTACCAGGCCGGATAGAGCACCGTAGCCGCGACGTGGTACGCATTATGCTGCCACTGGTAAAAGAACTGGCAAAAGCGGGTAAATCTTGAAGAAGTGGTCCGGTAGGATGTAAATCTTACCGGACCACTTTCCTGTTACCCTTCGTGCAGTCCGCACTCACGCTTCAATCCGAAGAAGCGCGTCTCTTCTTCCGCCATACCCGGCTCCCATTTGCGGGTGGTGTGGGTATCGCCTACCGACAGATAGCCCTGATCCCACAACGGATGGTATTTCAAACCGTGTTTTTGCAGATACTGGTAAACCGTACGGTTATCCCAGTCGATGATTGGGAGAACTTTAAACACGCCGCGCTGGATAGCCAGCACCGGCAAATGCGCACGACTGCCCGATTGCTCTCGACGCAGACCGGCAAACCAGGTTTGCGCGTTCAGCTCCTGCAGCGCCCGGTTCATCGGCTCGACTTTGTTGATGTCATTGTATTTTTCAATGCCCTCAACGCCCTGCTCCCACAGTTTGCCGTAGCGTGCTTCCTGCCAGGCCGCACTTTCCTTTGCCCGGTAGACTTGCAAATTAAGCTTAAGCTTGTCCGTTAACTCATCAATAAACTGATAGGTTTCCGGGAACAGGTAGCCAGTATCGGTGAGGATCACCGGGATATCTGGGCGAATCTGATTTACCAGATGCAGGCTCACTGCCGCCTGGATACCAAAACTTGATGACAGTACATATTCACCAGGCAGGTTTTCCAGCGCCCACGCTACGCGATCCTCGGCGCTCAATTTTTCCAGTTGGTCGTTGGTTTGTGCCAACGCCATAACGCGTTCAACTTTCGGCAGTTCGTTCAACGCGTTGAGATCGAGTTTGGACATAAGTTCCTCACTGTTTGCCTTGCCTGATGGCGCTGCGCTTATCAGGCCTACCGATTCAGCAGACCCGATAAGTCAATTTCACATTATTCCCAGAAATCACGGGCGGGATCGAGCACCGGGCGAATAATGCCCGCACGCACCGTAAAGTCACCGAAGCCTTCACCCGCTTCGCGCTCTTTCGCCCAGCGCCCAATCAGTTCATCCAGCGATGCCAGAATTTCCGGCTCGGTGATGTTCTCTTTAAACATCCGGGGAATACGGGTTCCGATACGGTTGCCCCCTAAATGGAGGTTGTAACGCCCAGGAGCTTTACCCACCAGACCAACTTCCGCCAGCATCGCACGACCACAACCGTTCGGGCAGCCGGTCACACGCATGACAATGTTTTCATCACTCAGGCTGTGCTTCGCCATCAGCGTGTCGATGTTGTCGATAAACGTTGGCAGGAAGCGCTCAGCTTCCGCCATCGCCAGCGGACAGGTCGGGAACGACACGCAGGCCATCGAGTTTTCACGCTGCGGAGTGACCGCGTTCATTAAGCCACTCTTCTGCGCAATCTTCTCTATCTTCGCCTTTTCACTCTCAGGAACACCGGCAATGATCAGATTCTGGTTCGCGGTAATGCGGAACTCACCTTTGTGGATCTTCGCGATCTCAAGCAGACCGGTTTTCAGCGGTCGGCCCGGATAATCGAGGATTCGTCCGTTTTCAATAAACAACGTCAGATGCCATTTATTGTCGATCCCTTTCACCCAGCCGATACGATCGCCGCGACCGGTGAACTCGTACGGACGGATCGGCTCAAATTTGATCCCCGCCCGGCGCTCAACTTCAGCTTTAAAGGTCTCAACGCCTACGCGTTCCAGCGTGTATTTGGTTTTCGCGTTTTTACGATCGGTACGGTTACCCCAGTCACGCTGCGTGGTCACCACAGCCTCCGCCACGGCCAGCGTATGCTCAAGCGGCAGATAACCAAACTCGCTTGCCGTACGGGCATAGGTTTTCTTGTTGCCGTGCTCAATCGATAAACCACCGCCCACCAGCAGGTTAAAGCCCACCAGCTTGCCGTTTTCCGCAATCGCCACGAAGTTCATGTCGTTGGCGTGCAGATCGATGTCATTCTGCGGTGGGATCACGACCGTGGTTTTAAACTTACGCGGCAGATAGGTTTGACCGAGGATCGGCTCTTCGTCGGTGGTCGCGACTTTTTCCTGATCGAGCCAGATCTCTGCATAGGCGCGGGTGCGCGGCAACAGGTGCTCGGAAATTTTCTTCGCCCATTCATAGGCTTCGGCATGCAGCTCAGATTCATACGGATTCGAGGTGCACAGCACGTTACGGTTCATGTCGTTGGCGGTCGCCAGAGCGTCCAGGCCGACTGAATGCAGCATCTGGTGTACCGGCTTAACGTTCTTCTTCAGAATACCGTGAAACTGGAAGGTCTGACGGTTGGTCAGACGAATGCTGCCGTATATGGTGTTGTCATGGGCGAACTTGTCGATCGCCTGCCACTGTTTGGTGGTGATCACCCCACCCGGCAGACGACAGCGCAGCAGCATCGCGTGACGCGGCTCCAGCTTTTGCTCGGCACGTTCGGCGCGGATATCGCGGTCGTCCTGCTGGTACATACCGTGAAAACGGATCAGCAGGAAGTTGTCGCCTTTAAACCCGCCGGTCAGGCCGTCGTTTAAATCTTCGGCAATGGTACCGCGCAGATAGTTGCTTTCCAGCTTCATACGCTCAGCGTCGGACAGTTTGCCTTCGACCACCAATGGTCCTGGATGTTTTTCGCTCATTAGTAGACATCTCGCTGATAACGGCGCTCAATGCGCAGCTCACTTAAAAATTCATCCGCCGCTTCGATATCCATACCACCGAATTCGGCAATCACTTCCAACAACGCCTGCTCAACGTCTTTCGCCATGCGATTGGCGTCGCCGCAGACATAAATGTGCGCACCGTCGTTAATCCAGCGCCACAGTTCCGCGCCCTGTTGGCGCAGTTTATCTTGTACGTAGACTTTTTCTTTTTGATCGCGGGACCAGGCGAGATCGATACGGCTCAGTACGCCCTCTTTGACGTAACGCTGCCATTCCACCTGATACAGGAAATCTTCGGTAAAGTGTGGGTTACCAAAAAACAGCCAGTTTTTGCCTTCGGCTCCGTCAGCCGCACGTTGCTGCATGAATGCACGAAACGGCGCAATCCCCGTACCCGGTCCAATCATAATTACCGGCGTCTGCGGGTTCGCCGGCAGACGGAAGTTGTCGTTGTGTTCAATGAACACGCGAACTTCACCTTCTTCTTCCACGCGGTCGGCGAGGAAACTGGAAGCACCACCAGCACGGGCGCGACCTTCTATCTCATAACGCACCACACCCACGGTGACGTGCACTTCGCTTTCCACTTCCGCCTGAGAAGAAGCAATGGAGTACAAACGCGGCGTCAGCGGACGCAGAAGATCAACTAACGCCTGAGCATCCAATTGCGCCGGAGAGAAGCGCACCATATCGACGATGGGCGTGGTTGCGGCGTAATGCTGCAACTGTACTTTGTCACCCACTAACGGCAGCAAAGTTTCGCTGCGGGTTAAGGTGGCATAGTTTTCTACGATATTGCCGGTGTTAACCGTCAGCTCGAAATGCCACTGCAACGCTTCAGCGAGCGACAGGGTTTTGCCTTCAACCGTGACCGGCTCATCACCTTTCAGCCACAGCAGTTCAACCAGCTCTTTAACCAGAGCCGGGTCATTCTGATACCAGACGCCCAGCGCATCGCCCGGCTGATAACGCAGTCCGGAATCGCCTAAATCAATTTCAATATGGCGCACATCTTTTTCAGAGTCGCGGCCGGTAATTTTCTGATTCACCGCAAGGGACGCCGTCAGTGGCGCTTCTTTGGTGTATGGGCTGGTGTGTACTTCATTTACTGCACCGCTGGCGGCAACTTGCACAGACGGTGCCGCAGGCGCACGCGCTTTCAGGACATCAACCAGACGAGCACGCCACTGCGCGGCGGCGGCCTGGTATTCGACGTCGGCGTCGACGCGGTCGAGCAGACGTTCACCGCCCAGCTCAGCCAGTTTCGCATCGAAGTCTTTTCCTGCCTGGCAGAAAAACTCATAAGAGGTATCGCCAAGACCAAATACGGCAAAAGCGGTGTTATCAAGCTTCGGCGCTTTTTTCGATAACAGGAATTTATGCAACGCCACGGCTTCTTCCGCCGGTTCACCTTCCCCTTGCGTCGACGCCACCACGATCAGCAGTTTTTCATTGGCGATTTGTTTGAATTTATAGTCGCCAGCGTTGATGAGAGTGACGTTGAGCTTCGCGGCGATCAGATCATCGCGCAGGGCTTCCGCCACACGACGCGCATTACCAGTTTGCGAGGCGGAGATAAGCGTAATGCCAGGCATTTCAGCGACAGGCGCAGTCGCCACCACATTGCTGCCAGGCTGCTGATTCAGCACGCCCCAAAAATAGCCAGAAACCCACGCAAGCTGTGCGGGAGTGAAATCGGTCGTGGCCGCCTGAAGGCGTGCCAGTTGCTCCGGGTTTAGCGGTAGCAAAGCGGAAGGTGGGGCCTGTGTCGTCATGCGTTGTCATGTTCCAGTAAGCAAAGCGGATTTCAGCAATAAAACCCAAACTGAAGATAAGGTTAACGGCGGGGATAGTAACAATTAAAGAAGGGATGGAAATAACAAATAACCAAATGGACTAACCTGTTTTAGTTATAGTTATTAACAGCAAAACAGATTAAATAAACATTTGATATATAAATAATTAATCAATATTGATTGTATGAATATGTAGCTTTGGTGCTGAGCATCCTTTTATACACAAAATAATTTAAGATGCATCGAGGCGGCAACTGAGCAAGTCCCCGGGAGCTTACATGAGTAAGTGACTGGGGCGAGCAAAGGCAGCCAACAAAGAAGCAGCTTAAAGAATGACGTGTATAAATAATGATAAAATTTCCTCTTTACGGTACCCTACCGCGGTTTTTCGCATTCTTGAGAGTAAAAAATGTCCACCACCTTGTTTAAAGATTTCACCTTCGAAGCCGCTCACCACCTTCCGCATGTACCGGAAGGGCATAAGTGTGGCCGTCTGCATGGTCACTCATTTATGGTGCGTCTTGAAATTACCGGTGAAGTCGATCCGCATACCGGTTGGATCATGGATTTTGCTGAGTTAAAAGCCGCGTTTAAGCCGACTTACGACAGACTCGATCACTACTATTTGAACGATATTCCTGGCTTAGAAAATCCAACCAGCGAAGTGCTGGCCAAATGGATTTGGGATCAGGTTAAACCTGTGGTCCCTCTGCTGAGTGCTGTAATGGTGAAAGAAACCTGCACAGCGGGCTGCGTTTATCGCGGCGAGTGATTGTAGGCTTGCCGGATTGCAACGCATCTTCTCCGGCCTGCATTGAGCAATAAACTATGGCCGGGTAAGCGAAACGCCCCCGGCAAAGTTATCAGGCAATATTCAGATACTTATGGGTCTGCATCGACAGACGCCAGTTACGCGCAATACAGGTATCAATGCACAAACGCGTCGCATCTTCTTTCTGGCTGATTGGCTGTAAGGCGATGATTCGCGGTTTGTCGTCACTCAACGTCGCCAGCAGTTCATCCAGTGCTTCAATATCGCGGACACGGCCAACCGGATGCTTGATTTCATTCGCGCGCTCCAGCGCCTGTGACAGCACATCATAGCCACCGCGCATATTCACCTTCGGCGATACGGTCACCCAGGTATTCGGCGTACAGCGTACTTCGTGCGTGCCGCTGGTCTCAATCTGGCAGCTAAAACCGTTCTTTTCCAGCAGGTCAGTCAGCGGCATCAGGTCATGAATGCAGGGCTCACCACCGGTGATCACCACGTGACGGGCGGTATAGCCCTGACGCGAAATGACCGCCAGCAGATCTTCGCTGCTCGCAGCACCCCATTTATCGCTTTCTTTGGTCTTGGCCAGGATGCTGTACAGGGAGACTTCCCGATCCTCAAGCTTATCCCAGGTGTGTTTGGTATCGCACCAGGCACAGCCAACCGGGCATCCCTGTAAACGAATAAAAATGGCGGGGACGCCGGTAAAGTAACCCTCACCTTGCAGGGTCTGGAACATCTCGTTAATCGGGTACTGCATAGCGCTCTCAATATGGGGATAAACGATAATTATCGCAGATCCCCGCCAAAGTATCATGCCCCATCGATGCTTTACGAGGCGATCGCTGCGACAAAGCGTGCCGTTATCTGCTGCGGACGGGTGATAGCCCCACCAACCACCACGGTATGGGCGCCTAATGCCAGGCATCGTGCAGCACGTTCCGGAGTATCGACGTTTCCTTCTGCCACAACCGGTACGCTAACTGCAGCCAACACATCACGTAAAAAACCGCAGTCGTTTTCCGCCAGCACATGCCCGGCAGTGTCAGCGGTATAACCGTAGAGCGTAGTGCCCACACAGTCAAAACCCAGGCGCTCAGCGGTCACCGCTTCGTCTACGGTGGCAATATCCGCCATCAGCAGTACGGACGGATAGCGAGCGCGGATCTGCGTGACCAGTTCTTCCAGCGTTTGCCCACCGGGGCGCGGGCGCGCTGTCGCATCCAGAGCAATAATTTCCGGCTCAACGGTCATCAGTTCATCGACTTCCTGTAAAGTGGCCGTGATAAACACATCGCTACCCGGATAATCACGCTTGATAATCCCAATCACCGGCAGGGAGACGCTCTCTTTGATCGCGCGAATGTCCACCACGCTGTTTGCACGAATACCTACCGCACCGCCCTGCGCTGCCGCCAGCGCCATACGTGACATAATAAACGGGCTGTGCAGGGGCTCATTTTCCAGCGCCTGACAGGAAACAATTAATTTACCTTTCAGGGAATCCAGTACAGTTTTCATTACGATAAGATCTCTTCGACTTCGTTTTTAATGATGGTGACATGCGGACCATAAATCACCTGAACACCGTTACCGCGAATAATTACGCCACGGGCTCCGGTCGCTTTCAGCGCCGCTTCATCGACCTTGCTGCTCTCTTTCACCGTCACGCGCAGGCGTGTGGCACAACAATCCACCTCTTCCAGATTCTCTTTGCCTCCCAGCCCGGCGATCACTGCCGCTGCTCGCTCACTTTGCGGCAGGCCGGATTCAGTCGGCGCTGCGTTTTCACGACCTGGTGTCAACCAGTTAAAGCGGTTAATCAAATAGCGGAAGGTGAAGTAGTAAAGGAAGAACCACGGGATCCCCACCATGGGGACGTACATCCAGTTGGTTTTAGCTTCCCCCTGTAGCACGCCGAAAAGGAGGAAATCGATAAGCCCACCCGAAAAGGTTTGCCCGATGGTGATATGTAAAATATGCGCCATCATAAACGCCAGCCCATCGAAGAAGGCGTGAATGACGTATAACACGGGTGCGACAAACAGGAAGGAGAACTCGATAGGCTCAGTGATGCCTGTCAGGAAAGAGGTCAGGGCCGCTGACAACAGCAGACCAGCGACAAGTTTTCTGTTCTCAGGCTTGGCGGTGTGGTACATCGCCAGACATGCGCCAAGCAGGCCAAACATCATGGTGATGAAGCGCCCGGACATAAAGCGCGAGGTGCCCGCATAGAACTGCTGCGTATTCGGATCGGCAAGTTGCGCGAAGAAAATACGCTGCGTACCTTCAACTAACTGGCCGTTGACGATTTCACTACCGCCAAGCGCTGTCGTCCAGAACGGCAAATAAAAGATATGGTGTAAACCCAGTGGGCCAAGCATACGCAGGATGAAGCCGTACAACAGCGTCCCCAGATAGCCTGTCGCATCCACCAGACCACCCAGTCCAAAAATGAGTTTCTGGAAATGCGGCCAAACCACCGTCATGACCGCACCCACGACAATCGCGGCAAGGGAGCTAATAATCGGTACAAAGCGCGAACCGCTGAAGAAACCAAGGAACTGAGGTAATGAGACTTTATTGAAACGGCTATGCAGCGCGCAGGTGACAAGCCCAATCACCACCCCACCGAACACACCCGTTTCCAGTGTCTGAATACCCAGCGTCATCCCCTGGCCTACGGCACCGGGATTCTCGTGTGCCAGCGTTCCGTTGAGCGTCAATAAAGCGTTGATGGTGGCGTTCATCACCAGAAATGCCAGCAATGCCGCAAGCCCGGCGGTGCCTTTATCCGTTTTCGCCAGTCCCACTGCGACACCTACCGCAAAGAGCACCGACAGGTTGGCAAACACAATAGAACCTGCGCTGGTCATGATCGTGAAGATTGCCTGTAACCAGTCAACGTCCAAAAACGGATAAGCAGTCAATGTGTTTGGATTCGACAGCGCGCCGCCAATCCCTAACAACAGCCCCGCAGCGGGCAGTACCGCAATCGGCAGCATGAACGATTTGCCGAACCGCTGTGCCTTTTCGAACCATGCGCCCGATGAAGCGCCGCTAAACATTTGCATCATTTTTTCATCTCCCCGATTAATGATGAAAATTTTTACCATATTTAATATATAAAATGAAAATTATCATCAAAATCCAGGAAGCCGATCATACTTTTTTAAAATGACTGGCATCTCTCCCCTGCTTTCCGCCACACTATCAACAGATAAACGCATTAAGGATTTTGCATGTCAGAAAATGAAAACCTGCTGCTGAGATTGCGCCAGGGCGTTGACGGATATAGCCGAACACAGCAGAAGCTGGGAGAGTTTGTGCTCAGCGATCCGGCAAAAGTTGTCTACCTGACGATTACCGAACTGGCGCGTGAAAGTGACACCAGCGAGGCGAGCGTCACACGTCTGTGCCGCGCACTTGGGTGTAAGGGTTATAACGAATTCAAAATGGCGCTGGCACTCGATCTCCAGCAAGGACAGCCGGTAGAACACAGCGGGGATGAAATTGACAATGTGGTCAATGAATCCGTACAAGCACTGCAGGACACAGCAAAATTACTCGACAGGACATTACTGGAATCCGCCGCTTTGGCACTGCATCAGGCCCAGTCGGTACAGATTTATGGCGTAGCGGCCAGCGCTATTCTGGGTGAGTATTTACATTACAAACTCCTGCGCCTCGGCAAACCTGCACAATTGTTCAGTGACATGCATCGTGCTGCTATGAACGCTACAACGCTAAGCAAAGATACGCTGGTAGTGGCGATATCCAGTTCGGGATCCACGCGCGATCTGCTGCATGTCGTAAAGCTGGCGCGTAAGCAAGGCGTACGCGTACTGGCGCTGAGTAATACACCACGCAGTCCGCTGGCTTCGCTGAGTGATATTCAACTGGTCGCAGCCAAACCAGAAGGTCCGTTGAGCGCCGGCGCGCTAAACGCCAAGGTGGGTGTCATGCTGTTAGTGGAACTGCTCACCACGTCGCTGATTGGACTGGATGAAAAGTACAGCGATGTGAGCCAGCAAACCGCCAGCGCAACCCTTCCTCTACTGCTTTAAGAGCATAAAAAAAACCCGCCGCAGCGGGTTTTTACGTTAAGAGTTAAAGAACAGGATTACGCCTGACCTTTGATCTCTTTACGACCGTTGTACGGTGCTTGTTCACCCAGAGCTTCTTCGATACGAATCAGCTGGTTGTACTTAGCAACGCGGTCAGAACGGCTCATAGAACCAGTTTTGATCTGGCCTGCAGCGGTACCAACAGCCAGGTCAGCGATGGTAGCGTCTTCAGTTTCGCCAGAACGGTGAGAGATGACAGCGGTGTAGCCAGCGTCTTTCGCCATTTTGATCGCAGCCAGAGTTTCGGTCAGAGAACCGATCTGGTTGAATTTGATCAGGATGGAGTTAACGATGCCTTTTTCGATGCCTTCTTTCAGGATCTTGGTGTTAGTTACGAACAGATCGTCACCAACCAGCTGGATTTTGTCGCCCAGTACTTTAGTCTGGTATGCGAAACCGTCCCAGTCAGACTCGTCCAGACCATCTTCGATGGATACGATCGGGTACTGTTTGGTCAGTTCTTCCAGGAAGTGAGTGAATTCTTCGGAGGTGAATGCTTTGTTGCCTTCGCCAGCCAGAACGTATTTACCGTCTTTGTAGAATTCAGAAGCTGCACAGTCCATTGCCAGGGTGATGTCTTTGCCCAGCTCGTAGCCAGCTGCTTTAACCGCTTCAGCGATTACAGCCAGAGCTTCAGCGTTGGAACCCAGGTTCGGCGCGTAGCCACCTTCGTCACCAACTGCAGTGTTCATACCTTTAGCTTTCAGAACTTTAGCCAGGTTGTGGAACACTTCAGAACCCATACGAACGGCTTCTTTCAGAGTCTTAGCGCCAACCGGCTGAATCATGAATTCCTGGATGTCGACGTTGTTGTCAGCGTGCTCACCACCGTTGATGATGTTCATCATCGGAACCGGCATGGAGTATTTACCCGGAGTACCGTTCAGTTCAGCGATGTGTGCATACAGCGGCAGGCCTTTTGCAGCTGCTGCTGCTTTGGCGTTAGCCAGGGACACAGCCAGGATGGCGTTTGCACCGAAGTTGGATTTGTTTTCAGTACCGTCCAGATCGATCATGATCTTGTCGATGCCAGCCTGATCTTTAGCATCTTTACCCAGCAGAGCCTGAGCAATTGGGCCGTTAACAGCTGCAACAGCTTTCAGTACGCCTTTACCCATGAAACGGGATTTGTCGCCATCGCGCAGTTCCAGTGCTTCGCGGGAACCAGTAGAAGCACCTGACGGAGCTGCTGCCATACCAACGAAACCACCTTCCAGGTGTACTTCGGCTTCAACAGTCGGGTTACCACGGGAGTCGATGATTTCACGACCGATGATTTTAACGATTTTGGACATTAGATTTTCCTCAGTACAAGTTAAACTAAAACTCCAGACAAACAATGCACCCTAATGGGTGCATTGCCGTTCTAACTTATTTACTTCTTACTTCGCCTGACGCTTCTGATGTTCACTGGCGGCTTTCACAAAGCCGGCAAACAGCGGGTGTCCATCACGTGGCGTGGAAGTAAATTCCGGGTGGAACTGACAGGCCACGAACCACGGATGATTCGGTACCTCAATGATCTCGACCAACTGATCATCACCGGAACGGCCTGCAATACGCAGACCCGCAGCTTCAATCTGTTTCAACAGCATATTGTTGACTTCGTAACGGTGGCGATGGCGTTCAACAATTGTCGGCGCGCCGTACAGCTGACGAACCAGGCTATCGTCGCTCAACTGACACTGCTGCGCGCCAAGGCGCATTGTGCCGCCCAGATCGCTCTTCTCGGTACGGACTTCGACGTTGCCGTCTTCATCGCGCCATTCGGTAATCAGGGCCACCACCGGGTACTTACAGTCTGGCACAAATTCCGTGGAGTTGGCGTTGTCCATACCCACTACGTTACGTGCAAACTCAATCAACGCAACCTGCATACCCAGGCAAATGCCCAGATAAGGAATATTGTTCTCACGCGCAAAGCGCGCCGTCGCGATTTTACCTTCAACACCGCGGTAGCCGAAGCCGCCTGGGATCAGGATTGCATCAAGACCTTTCAGGATCTCAACGCCACGCGTTTCGACATCTTGCGAATCGATCAGCTTGATGTTGACGGTGACACGATTCTTCAGACCACCGTGCTTCAGCGCTTCGATAACTGACTTATAGGCATCCGGCAGTTCAATGTACTTGCCGACCATACCGATAGTCACTTCGCCTGCCGGATTCGCTTCTTCGTAGATAACCTGTTCCCATTCTGACAGATTAGCTTCCGGACAGTTCAAGCTGAATCGTTTACAAATATAATCGTCAAGGCCCTGAGATTTCAACAGGCCCGGGATTTTATAGATGGAATCGACATCTTTCAGAGAAATCACCGCTTTTTCCGGAACGTTACAGAACAATGCAATTTTTGCACGTTCATTAGCCGGAACTGCGCGATCGGAGCGGCAAATCAGGATATCTGGCTGAATACCGATAGAAAGCAGCTCTTTTACAGAGTGCTGAGTCGGTTTAGTTTTGACTTCACCTGCCGCCGCCATGTACGGAACCAGCGTCAGATGCATAAACAGCGTGTGCTCACGGCCAATTTCTACGGCCATCTGGCGAATCGCTTCAAGGAACGGCAGAGATTCGATATCCCCAACGGTTCCGCCGATTTCGACCAGAACAACATCATGACCTTCACCGCCTTCCAGAACGCGCTCTTTAATGGCATTCGTGATGTGCGGGATAACCTGAACTGTTGCGCCCAGGTAGTCGCCACGGCGCTCTTTACGCAGAACGTCGGAGTAGATACGACCCGTAGTGAAGTTGTTGCGGCGGCTCATTTTGGTACGAATGAAACGCTCATAGTGACCCAGGTCCAGGTCGGTTTCAGCGCCGTCTTCGGTAACGAACACTTCCCCGTGTTGGATTGGGCTCATAGTACCTGGATCGACGTTGATGTACGGATCCAGTTTCATCATGGTTACATTGAGGCCACGGGCTTCAAGAATGGCTGCCAGGGAGGCTGCGGCAATGCCTTTTCCCAGAGAGGATACGACCCCGCCGGTCACAAAAATATAGTTCGTTGTCATGCTGGACCTGAGAAGTTAGGGTGAAACGATGGAATTACCAAGACGGGAAAGTAGTATACCCGAACATGACGAGCGCCACAAACTTTCATTATCCCCTCTCCTTCGTTCTTCAAGCCGCACCGGTGTTGGCTTCCTTCACTCACCCCAGTCACATAGCATTTCTATGTTCCTGGGGATTCTTTCAGTCGCCGCCTTGTTGCGACTCGAATAACTCGAAGAGGCAGTATACAAGGTGTTTCATCAACATAACGGGAAGAGAAAATAGCCTCTTTTGGGTAAATGTTTTTGACGTAAATCAAGCGCTTGTTATTTAAAAAATCACACAAATCGCCCTTGACCGACGAAATCCCTTAGAGATCAATTTCCTGCCGTTTTACCTGTTGCCAGACTTCTTCCATAGTTTCCAGATCAACACCAGTCATTTCCAGACCGCGCGAAGCCACAATTCGCTCAACTTCACGAAAACGCCGCTCAAACTTCTCGTTCGCTTTCTGCAATGCGGTCTCTGCTTTAGTGCCTAAATGCCGGGCCATATTAACCGTAGCAAACAGCAGATCGCCCATTTCCTCCTCCAGTTTAGCCTGGTCGACAACAGCCTGCTTAGCCTCAAACATGACTTCGTCGATCTCTTCGTAAACCTTGTCGACAACCGGTCCTAACGTTTTCCAGTCGAAGCCAACATTTGAGCAGCGTTTCTGGATTTTTTGGGCGCGCATTAATGCCGGTAAACTGCGGGGAATATCGTCGAGTGCGGAATGCTGTGCCTTCTGGGCGCGTTCTTCACTTTTGATTTTTTCCCAACGGGTCAAAACCTCAGTACTGTTACTGGCAGAAACATCAGCAAAAACATGTGGGTGACGGCGTTCAAGTTTATCGCTTATCGCAGCACAAATATCATCAAAGTTGAAGCGTCCTTCTTCCTGCGCCATCTGGGCGTAAAACACAACCTGGAACAGCAGGTCGCCCAGCTCTCCGCGCAGGTCGTCAAAGTCTTCACGCGCAATCGCGTCCAGCACTTCATAGGTTTCTTCGAGGGTGTAAGGGGCAATAGTGGAGAATGTCTGCTCTTTGTCCCACGGACAGCCGTTTTCCGGGTCGCGCAGGCGCTGCATAATACCGAGCAGTCGGTCGATTTGATTCATTGGGATATCCTGAAATTTCAATACAGTAGACCGGATAAGGCGATAGCCGACATCCGGCAACATAGCAATGCCTGATGGCAACGCTAACGCGTCTTATCAGGCCTACAAGGTTATCCGGCCTACAAAATAATTAATTACCGTGCAAGCGACGTGCGTCGATCACATCCGGTACCTGGTTCAGCTTGCCGAGCACGCGCCCGAGCACCTGCAGGTTATAAATTTCGATGGTCATATCGATAGTGGCCAGCTGTTGTTTGGTATCACTTCGGCTGGCAACGCCCAGCACGTTCACCTTCTCGTTGGCGAGAATCGTAGTGATATCACGTAACAAGCCGCTGCGATCGTTGGCCTGGACGCGAACCACCAGCGAATACCCTGCCGAGTAGCTTTCGCCCCAGACTGCATCAACAATACGTTCCGGCGCATGGGAGCGCAGCTCAGCCAGCTGTTCACAATCCGCCCGGTGCACGGAAATACCGCGTCCCTGGGTAATAAACCCGACAATCTCATCGCCAGGAATAGGCTGGCAGCAGCGGGCGATGTGGTGCATCAGGTTACCTACCCCTTCCACCACCACACGACCGTCGTCTTTACGACGGCTCTGCGGTGCTTGCGTTTTCTGCTGAAGCTGTTTCAGCGCGGCGGCATCCTGTTCGGCAGCGCTTGGCTTATTAAACTGCGCCTGCAGGAAGTTCACCATTTGGTTGAGGCGGATGTCTCCTCCGCCAATCGCCGCCAGCAACTCGTCCAGCTCATTGAAGCTGTAGCGCGGTAGCAGGTGTTTTTCCGCCTCTTTCAGGCTGATACCTAAATGCGCCAGCTCATCGTCGAGGATCTGGCGACCAGCAAGGATGTTTTTGTCGCGGTCCTGTTTACGGAACCAGGCGTGGATCTTCGAACGCCCACGACTGGTGGTTACGTAGCCAAGGTTAGGATTCAGCCAGTCGCGGCTTGGGTTTGGCTGTTTCTGGGTGATAATTTCAATTTGATCGCCCATCTGCAGCTGGTAAGTAAACGGTACGATGCGCCCACCAATTTTCGCGCCAATGCAACGATGCCCCACATCGCTATGAATGTGGTAAGCAAAATCGAGCGGCGTGGAGCCCGCAGGTAAGTCTACAACGTCCCCTTTTGGCGTAAAGACGTACACTCGGTCATCAAAGACCTGGCTACGGACTTCATCCAGCATTTCACCGGAATCCGCCATCTCTTCCTGCCAGGCAATCAGCTTACGCAGCCACGCAATGCGATCTTCATGACCAGAACGCGCCGCGCCTGAAGCGGTGCCCTCCTTGTACTTCCAGTGCGCCGCGACGCCCAGTTCGGCATCTTCGTGCATTTGTTTGGTACGGATCTGAATTTCGATGGTTTTCCCGCCCGGCCCCAGTACAACCGTATGGATTGACTGGTAGCCATTGGGTTTCGGATTAGCAACGTAATCATCGAACTCATCCGGCAGATGGCGATAGTGAGTATGTACTATCCCGAGTGCGGCATAGCAGTCCTGTAAACGCTCTGCCACGATACGCACTGCGCGTACATCGAACAGTTCATCGAAGGCCAACTGCTTTTTCTGCATTTTGCGCCAGATGCTGTAGATATGCTTCGGACGTCCATACACTTCGGCTTTGACGCCTTCCGTTTTCATCTCTGAGCGCAAATGACCGACGAACTCATCAATGTAATGTTCCCTGTCGATACGACGTTCATGCAGCAGCTTGGCTATGCGTTTGTATTCAGCCGGGTGCAGATAACGGAAGCAATAATCTTCCAGCTCCCATTTTAATTGCCCGATTCCCAAACGGTTGGCCAGCGGTGCATAGATATTGGTGCACTCTTTTGCCGCCAGAACGCGTTCATCTTCCGGCGCGTCTTTCACTTCACGCAGATGGGCAATCCGCTCTGCCAGCTTGATGACCACACAGCGGAAGTCATCTACCATTGCCAGCAGCATACGGCGGACGTTATCGACCTGCTCGGAAGAAACTGAATCGGTATGCGTGGCTTTAAGCTGGCGTATTGCCGCCATATCACGCACACCGTGGATAAGATGAACAATGGATTTGCCCACGCTCTCGCGCAGGATGTCTTCACTGACCACGTTGGCATCAGCCAGAGGGAACAGCATTGCTGCACGCAGCGTGTCGATATCCATGCTCAACATGGAGAGAATTTCTACCATCTCCACGCCACGCCACAGCAGCAGATCCGCATCCGGATGCCCCTGTGTCTGCTGGAGGCAGTACGCCCAGGTTTCGGCTAAGCGTTCACACGACTGCTGGCTGGAGATCCCCAGACTCGCGATCCATTTCTTTGGATCAAACTCACCAGCTTTATTTATATGTGCACTTCTTACCGCAACCATTGTCCTCTCCTTAAGGGGCCAGGCCTGTCGAAGTCGACAAGCCCTACCCATTGTCTTTCATGCTGCATTACAACCCGAAATCCAATGGGTACAAAATTCATTACAAACGCTCAAACAGGACCATTGATTCCAGGTGTCCAGTGTGCGGAAACATATCGAGCATCGCCAGTCGCCGTATGGCGTATCCAGCGTTGAGCAAAGCATCGCTGTCACGAGCCAGCGTTGCTGGGTTACAGGATACATAAACAACGCGTATAGGTTCTAATTTTATAATATGTTGCATCACACCTGCAGCCCCCGCACGCGCAGGATCGAGCAATACTTTGTCAAATCCGTTTTTCGCCCACGGCTGTCGGGTAACATCTTCCTCAAGGTTTTCATGAAAGAATGTCACATTGTGTAATCCGTTATTCAGCGCATTTTCTCGGCCTTTTTCCACCAACGCCGGAACACCTTCCACGCCAACCACACTTGCTGCCCGAGTTGCCAGCGGTAGGGTAAAATTTCCCATTCCACAGAACAGATCGAGTACACGATCTTCAGGTTGCACATCCAGCCATTCCAGCGCACGGGCGACCATTTGTTGGTTTATCCCTTCATTGACCTGAATAAAATCGCGCGGGCTGAAGGTTAACCGTAGTCCATTTGAATCATACCAGGGCGATTCTTCTGATATTGATTCCAGTATCTCGCTTTGCGGGGCCAGAAACAAAGACAGCCCCTGAGAATGCGAAAAGCATTCCAGTTTTTCTTTATCCGCAGCACTCAATGGCGCCGTGTGGCGCAAAATCATCAGGGTTCCGCTTCCCGCCTGTACCAGCTCAACATGGCCTAGATGGCGTAACCCTTGCAGACTTTCCAGACACGCTCTGAGATGGGGCAATAACGCCTCAAGCTGGGGCACCAAAATAGGGCATTGTTTGACATCGATAATGTCGCTGGAACCGGATTTGCGAAACCCCATCTGCAATTTTTGTTCTTTTGGCCGATAGTTCAGACTCAAACGTGCGCGACGACGATAGCCCCATGGGGCATCAGCTATAACATCAGACACCTCACATTTCATTAAACGCGACAACGCCGCGCTTTTGCTACGCTGCTGCAATGAGATGCTGGCATGCTGCTGCTGGCAACCGCCGCACACGCCAAAATGCGGACAACGTGGCACTTCACGCTGTGGGCTGTCGTTTAAACGTCGTTTTACTTGCGCGCGGGCAAACTGTTTTTTATCTTCGGTAATCACCACCTCGGCGCTTTCCTGGGGTAGCAATTCCGGTATAAACAACGCCTTTCCGTTATGGCGAGCGACGCCCTGACCGAAAGGATCAAGGTCATTGACGGTAACGGTTATGATCTGACGCGTCGTCACGCGTCGTTTTGCAGAGTAGAATTGCGCCATCGACGAGATATTTCTCTATTTAACAGTGTGACCCTAATTGTCCCATAACGGAACTCCATGACCAACTACAGCCTGCGCGCACGCATGATGATTCTGATCCTGGCCCCGACCGTCCTGATAGGTTTGTTGCTCAGTATCTTTTTTGTTGTGCATCGCTATAACGACTTGCAGCGTCAACTGGAAGATGCTGGTGCCAGCATCATTGAACCACTCGCGGTCTCCAGCGAATATGGCATGAACCTGCAAAACAGGGAATCCATCGGCCAGCTTATCAGCGTGCTGCATCGTCGCCATTCCGATATTGTGCGGGCAATTTCTGTTTATGACGAAAATAACCGACTGTTCGTCACCTCTAATTTTCATCTCGATCCGTCTGAAATGCAGTTGGCGACAGGTTCACCGTTTCCCCGGAAGCTGAGCGTCACCCGGCACGGGGATATCATGATCCTGCGAACCCCTATTATATCGGAAAGCTATTCACCGGATGAATCCGCCGTAAGCGACGCCAAAAACACCAAAAATATGCTGGGGTATGTGGCGCTTGAGCTGGACCTTAAGTCCGTACGATTGCAGCAGTACAAAGAGATCTTTATCTCCAGCGTAATGATGCTGTTTTGTATTGGTATTGCGTTAATTTTCGGCTGGCGTCTGATGCGCGACGTGACCGGCCCGATTCGCAATATGGTGAATACCGTTGACCGAATACGTAGAGGACAGCTCGACAGCCGCGTGGAAGGTTTCATGCTGGGCGAGCTGGATATGCTTAAAAATGGCATCAACTCGATGGCTATGTCTCTCGCTGCTTACCATGAAGAGATGCAGCACAACATCGATCAGGCCACCTCTGACCTGCGCGAAACGCTGGAGCAGATGGAAATCCAGAACGTCGAGCTGGATCTGGCGAAGAAACGCGCCCAGGAAGCGGCACGTATTAAGTCTGAGTTTCTGGCAAACATGTCCCATGAGCTGCGAACACCGCTGAATGGCGTGATTGGCTTCACCCGTCTGACGCTAAAAACCGAGCTCAACACCACACAGCGCGATCACCTGAATACCATTGAACGCTCGGCTAACAATCTGCTGGCCATCATCAATGATGTACTCGACTTCTCCAAACTTGAGGCGGGCAAGCTGATTCTGGAAAGCATTCCGTTCCCGCTGCGCAGCACGCTGGATGACGTCGTTACGCTGTTAGCGCATTCATCCCATGATAAAGGGCTTGAGCTGACGCTGAATATTAAGAATGACGTACCGGACAACGTCATCGGTGACCCGCTGCGTTTACAGCAGGTGATCACCAATCTGGTCGGCAATGCCATCAAATTTACCGAAGGCGGCAACATCGACATTCTGGTCGAGAAGCGAGCCCTTAGTAACACGAAAGTGCAAATTGAAGTACAAATCCGCGATACCGGGATCGGTATTCCTGAGCGCGATCAGTCACGCCTGTTCCAGGCTTTCCGTCAGGCGGATGTCAGTATTTCCCGGCGTCATGGCGGAACCGGGCTAGGTCTGGTCATTACGCAAAAACTGGTCAACGAAATGGGTGGAGATATCTCCTTCCACAGCCAACCTAATCGGGGTTCCACGTTCTGGTTCCATATCAGCCTCGATCTCAACCCTAACGTGCTTATTGATCGTTCGACAACCCGATGCCTTGCCGGTAAACGACTGGCCTACGTCGAACCTAACGCCACCGCCGCACAATGCACGTTAGATATCTTGAGTGAAACACCGCTGGAGGTGATTTACAGCCCTTCGTTCTCCGGGTTGCCAGCGGAGCACTACGACATTCTGCTGCTCGGCATTCCGGTCACTTTGCGCGAACCACTCACCATGCAGCATGAACGGCTGGCAAGCGCAGCAGCGATGACCGACTTTCTGTTGCTAGCCTTGCCTTGTCATGCACAAATTAACGCTGAGAAATTGAAACAGGGCGGCGCGGCGGCGTGTCTGTTGAAACCTCTCACCTCAACCCGCTTACTGCCTGCGCTGACAGAGTATTGTCAGCTAAACCACAGCGCGGATCCGCTGCTGTTAGATGAAAGCAAAATTGCGATGACCGTCATGGCGGTAGACGACAACCCGGCGAACCTCAAGCTGATTGGCGCATTGCTGGAAGATAAGGTACAGCACGTCGTGCTGTGTGACAGCGGGCATCAGGCGGTGGATCGCGCCAGACAAATGCCGTTTGACCTGATCCTGATGGATATTCAGATGCCAGACATGGACGGTATTCGTGCCTGCGAACTGATCCACCAACTGCCTCATCAACAACAGACGCCGGTTATTGCGGTCACCGCACACGCCATGGCCGGGCAGAAAGAGAAGTTGCTCAGCGCCGGGATGAACGATTACCTGGCGAAGCCTATCGAGGAAGATAAGCTGCATAATCTGCTGTTACGTTACAAACCGGGCGCAAGCACATCGCTGCGGGCACTCACCGCAGAACCTCTTGAGCCGGTCGTCAATCCGAACACGACGCTCGACTGGCAACTGGCATTAAGGCAAGCCGCGGGTAAGAACGATTTGGCGCGGGATATGCTGCAAATGCTGATCGATTTTCTGCCTGAGGTGCGTAACAAAATCGAAGAGCAACTGGTCGGAGAGAACCCCGAAGGGCTGGTGGATATGATTCACAAGCTGCACGGCAGTTGCGGTTATAGTGGTGTCCCCCGCATGAAAAACCTGTGTCAGCTCATTGAACAACAGCTACGCAGTGGAACCAAAGAAGAAGAGCTGGAGCCTGAGTTTTTAGAGCTTCTGGATGAAATGGACAACGTTGCACGCGAAGCGAAACGGATATTGGGGTGATATTCGCCGGATGCGGCGTAAACGCCTTATCCGGCCTACAGGTTTCACTGTTTACCGTAGAGCCGATAAGCGTCGTGCATCGGGCAGTAAACGCCTTATCCGGTCTACAGGTTTCGCTGTTTACCGTAGGCCCGATAAGCGTCGCGCATCGGGCAGTAAACGCCTTATCCAGCCTACAGGCTTCGCTGTTTGCCGTAGGCCCGATAAGCGTCGCGCATCGGGCAGTAAACGCCTTATCCGGCCTACAGGTTTCGCTGTTTGCCTTAGGCCCGATAAGCGTCGCGCATCGGGCACATCGACGAATGCGGCTAACAATTCAGCGTAATTGCTGCCCTGCTTTAAGCGTTGCAGCTACGTTTCGCGCCGTCATTCGTACGTTGTCGCTCGCGTTCTTTAGCGCCTCATCCAGGGTACAGATGGTATAGATGACGCTGAAAACCGCATCCAGCCCATGCTCGTGTACGACCCCCACATCGGCCGTCAGGCTACCTGCGATACCGATAACCGGCTTGTTGTAACGCTTTGCGACCTTCGCCACGCCAACCGGAACCTTACCGTGAATGGTCTGACTATCCATGCGCCCTTCACCTGTGACCACTAAATCCGCATCCGCAACGCAGGCATCAAGGTGTAACGCATCGGTCACTATCTCAATACCGCAGCGTAACTGTGCGCCGCAAAACGCATACAGCGCCGCCCCCATACCACCCGCCGCACCACCACCGGCCAGATCCAGCACGTTGACGTCCAGATCGCGGGCAATAAGTCGCGCATAGTGCGTGAGCGCCCGATCCAGGCGGGTAATCATCTCCGGCGTAGCCCCTTTTTGCGGACCAAAAACCGCAGATGCGCCCTCTTTTCCAGTCAACGGGTTGGTCACATCGCAAGCCACTTCAATACGGCACCCGGCAAGACGGCTGTCTAACTGAGAAATATCAATCCGGGACAGAGATTCCAGACCGATTCCGCCTTGCGCAATTTCGTTATTTTGCGCATCCAGCAATTTTGCTCCCAGCGCTTGCACCATCCCGGAACCGCCATCATTGGTGGCGCTACCGCCAATCCCAATGATGATATGCTCAACGCCAGCGTCCAGCGCATGACGGATTAACTCCCCGGTTCCCCAGGAGGTGGTTTTCAGCGGATCGCGTAGCCTCGCAGGAACTTGTTCCAGTCCGCTGGCGGCCGCCATTTCGATAAACGCCGAGCGCTCATCACCAGATAAACCATAAAATGCCTGAATTGTGTTGCCCAAAGGGCCGGTAACATCAACATGCACAAGGTGACCTTGCGTTGCGGCAACCATCGCTTCGACCGTTCCTTCACCGCCATCTGCAACCGGGATCTTCATGTAATCCGCATCGGGCCAGATCTCACGAAACCCCTGCTCTATAGCCGTTGCCACCTCAAGCGCACTCAAACTTTCCTTATAGGAATCGGGTGCGATTACTATTTTCATAAAGCATCCTTACGCATGTTGATTATGTTAAGCATACACCAGGAGCAAAACCGCTCACTCTATAGGAGCGGTCCTGGATCACTTAGCGAACCATGCACGGACGCTTATTATCAAACGTCCAGTTCGGGATAAGATACTGCATACCCATCGCATCATCACGCGCACCCAGTCCATGTTGCTGGTACAGCTCATGCGCTTTCATGACCTGATCCATATCCAGCTCCACGCCCAGACCCGGTTTTGACGGAACCTGCACCATGCCGCCTTTGATTTCAAACGGCTCTTTGGTCAAGCGCTGGTTGCCTTCCTGCCAGATCCAGTGGGTGTCGATAGCGGTTATTTTACCCGGAGCCGCCGCCGCGACATGCGTAAACATCGCCAGCGAAATATCAAAGTGATTGTTAGAGTGCGATCCCCAGGTCAGCCCGAACTCATGGCACATCTGCGCCACACGGACAGAACCCTGCATGGTCCAGAAGTGCGGGTCCGCCAGTGGGATATCCACAGACTGCAACGACAGCGTATGCCCCATCTGACGCCAGTCGGTGGCGATCATGTTGGTGGCGGTCGGCAGACCGGTGGCGCGGCGGAACTCCGCCATCACTTCACGACCAGAGAAGCCCTGCTCGGCACCGCACGGATCTTCCGCATAGGCCAGAGAACCCTTCAGATATTTGCCGATCTTAATCGCTTCATTTAGCGACCACGCGCCGTTCGGATCCAGCGTGACGCGGGCCTGCGGAAAGCGTTTCGCTAGCGCGACAATAGATTCCGCTTCTTCTTCCCCGGCCAGTACGCCGCCTTTCAGTTTAAAGTCGTTGAAACCATACTTCTCATACGCGGCTTCCGCCAGGCGCACTACCGCATCCGGGGTCATCGCTTCTTCATGACGCAGACGATACCAGTCGCATTTATCATCCGGCTGACTCTGGTACGGCAGCGGCGTTGCCTTACGGTTACCCACGAAGAACAGGTAACCCAACATTTCAACTTCACTACGCTGCTGGCCATCCCCCAGCAAAGAGGCGACGTTTACGCCCAAATGCTGACCTAACAGATCCAACATGGCCGCTTCGATCCCAGTAACCACATGAATAGTGGTACGTAAATCGAAGGTCTGCAAACCGCGACCGCCCGCATCACGATCGGCAAAAGTATTTCGTACTGCATTCAGCACATTTTTATATTCGCCTAACGTTTTGCCTACCACCAACGGGATCGCATCTTCCAGCGTTTTGCGGATTTTTTCGCCGCCGGGAATTTCACCCACGCCGGTATGACCGGAGTTATCTTTAATAATCACAATATTGCGCGTGAAGAACGGAGCATGTGCGCCGCTCAGGTTCATCAGCATGCTGTCATGACCCGCAACCGGAATAACCTGCATAGAGGTAACCAATGGGGTAGAAAATTGTGCGCTCATAATTAAGTCCTTATTCAAAATTAGTGGCGGCCGAAAACGGGACGTTTACGGTCAAAAGTCCATCCGGGGATCAGATACTGCATTGGGCCTGCGTCATTACGCGCGCCACCGGGCAGCGCCTTATAGGCTTCATGTGCTTTCTGTACCTGATCCCAGTCCAGTTCCACGCCCAGACCGGGCGCATCGGGTACCGCAATTTTTCCGTTTTTAATCTCCAGCGGATTTTTGGTCAGGCGGCAATCGCCCTCCTGCCAGATCCAGTGGGTATCAATAGCCGTTGGATTACCCGGTGCAGCCGCGCCAACGTGGGTGAACATCGCAAGGGAAATATCAAAATGATTGTTAGAATGGCAGCCCCAGGTCAGGCCCCAGTCGTCGCATAACTGTGCCACGCGTACCGCGCCAGAAAGGGTCCAGAAGTGCGGATCGGCCAGCGGAATATCTACTGAATTCAGCATCACCGCATGGCCCATTTCACGCCAGTTGGTGGCTATCATGTTCGTTGCTACCGGCAGACCGGTTGCACGGCGGAACTCGGCCATCACTTCGCGGCCAGAAAAACCCTGTTCAGCGCCGCATGGATCTTCAGCGTAGGTCAGAACATCGTTCAGCCCTTTACACAGGGAGATGGCTTCATCCAGCAGCCAGGCACCGTTGGGATCAACCGTAATACGCGCATCCGGGAAGCATTTTTTCAGCGCACGAGCGGTGTCGATTTCCTGCTCGCCAGGCAGTACACCGCCCTTGAGTTTGAAATCTTTAAAGCCGTAGCGATCCTGCGAAGCCTGAGCCAGACGTACCACTGCCTCACTGTTCATCGCTTGCTGATGACGCAGGTGATACCACTCATGGTTTCCCGACGTACTTTCCAGATACGGTAAATCGGTCTTTGTGCGATCGCCCACGTAGAACAGATAACCGAGTACGGTGACCGCATCGCGCTGCTTGCCCGGCCCTAACAGTTCACAAACCGGCACGTTGAGCGCCTTGCCCAGCAGGTCGAGCAATGCGGCCTCCAGCGCTGCCACCGCATTAACCCGCAGTTCAAAGGTCCAGGCGCCTTTGCCAAAGGTGTCAAAATCAGCGGCCTGGTTGCCTTTATGCACCTGCTGCACCACCTTATTCAGGCGCGCCACTTCCTGGCCCAGCACCTGCGGAATCGCATCCACCAGCGTCTGATAAATCACTTCACCACCAGGCGCTTCACCGACACCGGTGTTTCCGGCATTATCGGTGAGCACCACGATATTACGAGTAAAGTATGCGTTATGCGCGCCGCCAATATTGAGCAGCATGCTGTCATGACCGGCCACCGGGATGACCTTCATATCGGTAATAACGGGACTCGATTGTGTTGTCATCATCATTGTCCTGCGACAGGTTTCAGTTCGATACGTTTAATATCGCCCACCAGCACCAGATAGCTCACCACCGCAATCAGCGCATGTACCCCGACGTAAATCAACGCGCCGTTAAACGAGCCGGTAGTCCCGACGATGTAGCCGATAGCAATTGGCGTGACGATGCCGGAGATGTTGCCAAACATGTTGAACAAACCGCCGCTCAGACCGCTGATCTCTTTAGGTGCGGTATCAGCCATCACTGCCCATCCCAGCGCACCGATACCTTTGCCGAAGAAGGCCAGCGCCATAAAGCCGATGATCATCCACTCCACATTGACGTAGTTACAGAACACCATCACCATCGACAGCAGCATACCGAGTACGATTGGCGTTTTACGGGCGATATTCAGCGAACCGGTACGGCGCATCAACCAGTCGGAAATAATGCCGCCGAGCACGCCGCCGGCGAATCCGCAAATGGCCGGAACCGAAGCAACAAAGCCAGCTTTCAAAATCGACATACCGCGAGCCTGCACCAGATAAACCGGGAACCAGGTGATAAAGAAGTAGGTCAGCGCGTTAATGCAGTATTGGCCGATGTAAATCCCGATCATCATCCGTGAACCCAGCAGCTGTTTGATTTGCCCCCACTTCACGCTAAACGGCACTTTTGTTTTGGCTGCCGCCTGATCCATGTTGATCAGCGCCCCACCTTCGGCAATGTACTCCAGCTCTTTTTGGTTTACGCCCGGGTGCTGGTTCGGTTCATGAATCACCTTCAGCCAGACGAAGCTGATAACAATCCCAAGACCGCCCATAAAGAAGAACACGTGCGACCAACCCACTTCGTGGGTCAGCCAACCCATGATTGGCGCGAAGATAACGGTGGCAAAGTATTGCGCAGAGTTAAAGATAGCGACCGCTGTGCCCCTTTCCTGTGCCGGGAACCACGCCGCCACAATACGACTGTTGCCGGGGAAGGAGGGCGCTTCAGCTAAACCGACGAGGAAACGCAGAGTAAACAGCGCAACGACAATGCCGAAACCACTGAAGATATCGACAAAACCCTGCAACAGGGTAAACATGGACCAAATAAAGATGGACCAGAAATAAACGCGTTTTGAACCAAAGCGGTCGAGCAACCAGCCGCCGGGGATCTGGCCGATAACATAGGCCCATGAGAAAGCGGAGAATACATACCCCATCCCTACCGCATCCAGACCAATGTCTTTGGCCATCTCCGAACCGGCAATGGATAAGGTGGCGCGATCGCCGTAGTTGAAGGATGTGACGATAAACAGCATCACCACTATCCAGTAGCGAGCGTTAGTGCGTTTTTCCGCGCTGCTCGCCGCCTGACTTAATGAACTCATTGTTGCACTCCTGAATCCTGGCTTTCGCCAGTTCATTCTGTACAGCACCTGTAGGGTGATCAGAATGAGAGGTTAGTGTGTGGCAGTGTTGGTACAGCTCAGGGCCGTTTTATTCTGACTCGCTGCCATTCCGGGAACTGACGGGAAAAGTATATGAAGGAGTGCCACTTGCCCTCACCGTGCATGAACACAACATTAGGGAGACAGTGAGAAGTTGTTTGGGGCATAAGCCCAAAGTAGTGGAAGTTAGTTCACGTAATTGGGGTTTTATTGCCGGGTGGCGGCTTCGCCTGGCCCGGCTTGCGGTTCAAATGGGGGTTGCATGCCCATACGGGCGAGGGAGTTATTTAAGCAAGGTTCCCCAGTTTTCTACCCAGGGATTGGATTCGCTTTCCGGTTCAGGATGCTCGCTGGCATCAATCAGCAGCATTTCTCCTACACGGTGGGCGCTTTGTTCCTGCAACAGCGCATCGAACTGCTTGCCGCCATTGCAGAAATTAACGTAGCTACTGTCGCCCAGCCCAATTACCCCGTAATGCAGATTTGGCTGGAAACCGAGATTATCTTTGATCCCCTGAAACAGCGGCACGATGCTATCCGGCAGATCGCCCTGCCCGGTCGTGGAAGTCACTACCAGCACATATTTATCCTGATATGCCTGCCAGTCGCTAAGCTCCGGATCTTCGAACACCGTAGCTTTATGACCCTGCGCCGTCAAAATAGCTTCGGCCTCTTCGGCAACCAGCAGCGCGTTTCCGTACATCGTGCCGACAAAAATTCCAATTTCCGCCATAACCGTAATCTCCTGGGACTTAAGAATCTATCTGCTCATCCTGACCTGACAGCTCGCTGAACTCAACCCTTTCATTCTCAGGGAGAAGTCCACGCCAGCCAAACTGTGATAACGCCTGCATCCAGACGTCATCCAGTCCGGCTCGAATAACCAGCGGTTCGCCGGTGAAAGGATGGGTCAGCGCAAGCTGGCTGGCATGCAGCATCAATCTCTGGCAACCGAAATGCTCTGCGGCGCTGCGGTTTTGCCGCAAATCACCGTGCTTGCTGTCGCCGATAATCGGATGGCGCAAGTGCGCCAGATGGCGTCTGAGCTGGTGCTTGCGACCGGTTTTAGGGTCCAGTTCCACCAGCCCGTAACGGGTAGTCGGATAACGCCCGGTCGCTACCGGCATTTCTACCGTTGCCAGGCCACGATAATGGGTGACAGCAGGCTGTGGGCCTTTATCATCACGGGCAAACTTATCGGCAATCTTATCCAGCTCTTCGACCAGCGGGTAATCCAGCACGGCATCATCCATCAGCCAGCCACGCACAATCGCATGATAGCGTTTCTGAATTTGATGATGTTCAAACTGCTGGGACAGCAAACGCCCGGCTTCGCTGGACAGTCCCATCAGCAGCACGCCGGAGGTTGGTCTGTCGAGACGATGGGCGGTAAATACGTGCTGACCAATTTGGTCGCGCACCGTTTGCATCACCACCACTTTCTCATCCCGGTCAAGCCAACTGCGGTGAACCAACCAGCCCGAAGGTTTATTGACGGCGACCAGCCATTCGTCCTGATAAAGAATTTCCAGCATCAGGCGTTATCACTTGTAAACAGCGCATCCAGCTCCTGCAATGCCGCCAGAAGAATGTCGCGTTGCGGGTGATCGGCTGCCAGCGCCATTTCGTAATACGGTGCGACGGCAAAAGCTTGCGGAAGCGGCTGCGCGTTATCAATCAACGTATGCATGCGGGGAATCAACACCCACTGCAGCCACTCGACCGGCTCCATGGTATCCATACAAAAAGGCTGCGTACTGGTAAACAGATGCTCTGCTGGCTCATCCATCCGCCAGTGATGATGTTCACGCAGTAGCGCTTCAAGTGCGTGTAACTGCTGGCGCACACGGTCATGAGTCGTCATGAAATTAACCTCAATGATGAAAAAATCTGGCGCGAAGAATAGCACTAGTGAAGGGAAATAAAAAAAGGGAGCACTGTAAAAACAGTGCTCCCGGTTCGTTTCGCAGCATTCCAGCTACTTTTAGTGCTCCCTGCTCATCCGTGACAACTTTTCCTGTGGTCTTGCGACCGTGTTCATCCTGAACTTTTGCATCCTGCTCACATCACCCCGATGTGAAAACTTCATCCTGAAGTATCCTGGCCATCCAGACCCGCCGAACATCCTGACCGGCTCTCATTCTCCATCCTGGAGGTGTCCTTTAACGCATCCAGCGTCTTCCTCTTTGCTTCGTCCTGAAGCCTGTCCTTGCAACACCGTCCTGGTGTGTCCTGGCGAAGAGCCATCATCCTGATGTTCTCTTCGTTGTGCGACTCCTTGTCGACAGATATAGAATCGCCTGTTTCGCTTTGTCTTACAAGATGCTTACAGGCTTACCCTTACGATTATTTTCGTATGAAAGTTGACAATAAAACACTAACCAATTGAATAATAATAAATTATTATTTTATCAATTCATTAAGTCTTTACTTATCACCTGGCAATGTCCTACAGGGCTTGTAAGAGATCTCTCACAAGATTCAGGGCAAACTGGATTACAGAACTGGCTTAAGTTGAGTGAGGAATTCCGCAAGTGAGGCCGCCAGCACCGTTCGTTTACGGGTTCCCAGCGTTTCTTTGCACACTTCACCGGACAGATTGCACACCGAAATGACGTCAAGCTCATTATCTTGTGTGGCAATAAAAAGCGTAGGTGATAGCTTGAGGCGCTTTTGCGTAACCAGATGACCAATCAGGTTTTCCTGAACGCGCCTGAAGTCATCTTCACTCCAGGTTTGCAGCAGCGTGAGCTTTTCATCCGCAAACTGCGCGTGCATATCACCAGCAAACTGGGTGGTGTAAAAAGCGTGAACGGCAGGTTGTACCACAATATCAAAGGCCCGTTCAACCGCATTGAGGTTATTTTCGCCGACACAAGGTTGAGGCTGCCAAAATACGGCATCATCTGTGGAAGAAATGATGCACGGAGAAGGTACGCCATACAGCTCTTCGCTGAGCGGCCAACTGTTGTTTTTTTCATGCCATGCGTCGCAATAACGCGTCGTAAAGGCTATCAACGCCTGCGCTGTCAATTCGTCCACTGATTTCTCTCTTCACAAAAGCCAGGATACACTTGTCGCATAGTGTATCTGGTTTATGACGGTGAAACATGTCCTCTTATGAAAATCATCAGGCGCTTAACGGCCTGACACTCGGTAAATCAACGGATTACCGAGACAATTACGATGCAAGTCTGTTGCAGGGCGTTCCGCGCAGCCTGAATCGCGACCCGCTGGATTTAAAGGCCGATAACTTGCCTTTTCACGGTGCGGATATCTGGACGCTGTATGAACTGTCGTGGCTGAATGCCAACGGCTTACCGCAAGTCGCGGTCGGTCACGTGGAACTGGATTACACCAGCGTAAATCTGATTGAGTCGAAAAGCTTTAAGCTTTACCTGAACAGTTTTAACCAGACGCGTTTTGATTCCTGGGACGCGGTACGCCAAACGCTGGAAAACGATCTGCGCGCCTGCGCTCAGGGCGATGTCAGCGTGGCGCTGTACCGCCTTGACGAACTGGAAGGGCAGCCGATAGCCCACTTTAATGGGACCTGTATCGACAATCAGGATATCGTCATCGACAACTATCAGTTCAGCACTGCGTATCTGGAAAATGCCGTGAGCAGTGAAAAGGCAGTCGAAGAGACGCTGGTCAGCCACCTGCTGAAATCCAACTGTCTGATCACCCACCAGCCCGACTGGGGCTCCATACAAATTCAGTATCGTGGACGGAAAATCGACAGAGAGAAGCTGCTGCGTTATCTGGTCTCCTTCCGCCACCATAATGAATTTCATGAGCAGTGCGTGGAACGTATTTTCAATGACATTCTGCGCTTCTGCCAGCCAGAAAAACTGAGCGTCTATGCACGCTACACGCGACGTGGCGGCCTGGACATTAACCCATGGCGCACCAACACCGATTTCACTCCGGCAACCGGTCGTTTGGTACGTCAGTAATCTTTTTTCTCAATTTTGCGTGCCGGATTCCGCGCGCAAGGTTGTGAAAGGTCATAAGCCAGGGCTATTGTAATCAATAGGGAATGACGTGTTGCGTCCCATAAGGAGTTTACTTGATTACACATATTAGCCCGCTTGGCTCAATGGACATGTTGTCGCAGCTGGAAGTCGATATGCTTAAACGCACGGCCAGCAGCGACCTGTATCAACTGTTTCGTAACTGTTCGCTTGCCGTTCTGAACTCCGGCAGTTTGACCGACAACAGTAAAGAACTGCTGTCCCGCTTTGAAAGTTTCGATATTAACGTACTGCGCCGCGAACGGGGCGTGAAGCTGGAACTGATCAACCCACCTGAAGATGCGTTTGTTGATGGACGCATTATTCGTGCGCTACAGGCTAACCTGTTTGCCGTGCTGCGCGACATTCTTTTCGTCAATGGACAGATCCATAACGCCGGTCGTTTTCAGCATCTGGATCTCGAAAGCTCGGTGCATATCACCAACCTCGTATTCTCGATCCTGCGTAATGCACGGGCGCTGCACGTTGGTGAAGCGCCGAACATGGTCGTCTGCTGGGGTGGCCACTCAATCAACGAAAATGAGTACCTGTATGCCCGTCGCGTCGGCACCCAACTGGGCCTGCGCGAACTGAACATCTGTACCGGCTGCGGCCCGGGGGCGATGGAAGCGCCAATGAAAGGCGCTGCGGTCGGCCACGCCCAGCAGCGATACAAAGACAGCCGCTTTATTGGCATGACCGAACCGTCAATCATCGCCGCTGAACCGCCTAACCCGCTGGTAAACGAACTGATCATCATGCCGGACATTGAAAAACGTCTGGAAGCGTTCGTGCGTATCGCCCACGGTATTATCATCTTCCCGGGTGGCGTAGGGACAGCAGAAGAGCTGCTGTATCTGCTGGGGATCCTGATGAATCCGGCCAACAAAGATCAAGTGCTGCCGCTGATCCTGACCGGACCAAAAGAGAGTGCGGATTACTTCCGCGTGTTGGACGAATTTATCGTGCACACGCTGGGGGAAGATGCGCGTCGCCACTATCGCATTATCATTGACGATGCGGCAGAAGTGGCACGTCTGATGAAAAAAGCGATGCCGCTGGTGAAAGAAAACCGTCGCGACACAGGAGATGCTTACAGCTTTAACTGGTCGATTCGTATCGCGCCCGATCTGCAGATGCCGTTCGAGCCGTCCCATGAAAACATGGCCAACCTGAAGCTGTACCCGGATCAACCCGTTGAAGTATTGGCCGCCGACCTGCGTCGTGCATTCTCGGGTATTGTGGCCGGTAACGTGAAGGAGGTCGGCATTCGCGCCATCGAAGAGTTTGGCCCGTACAAAATCCACGGTGACCGCGAAATGATGCGCCGCATGGACGATCTCCTGCAGGGCTTTGTTGCACAACATCGCATGAAGTTGCCAGGCTCCGCGTACATCCCTTGCTACGAGATCTGCGCCTGACCTTCAACACCCGCTAGCAGCGCTATAGCGGTGACAGTTTTGTCCATATCAAAGCCGGGTTTGGCGCATGCGCCTCCCGGCTTTTTTTAGTGATACCAGTCACATAGCTCAGACGATTATATAAATACCAATGATATGTCGTTAAATATAACGCGATACGCAAACGATTACCTTGAAAAACCAACCGTGATTTATCTTAGAAAATTATTATTAGTCGCCGAAATCATCTAAAAACAACAGTTTTTACAGCGCAACGCTCGTATCTTCGCGCCTTCGCTTTCATGAGATATGTCGTTAATGTTAGCCTTCGCGCCCGTAAATTCGCTTTGACTATTTTTTAACAGATTAATGGCCCAAATTTATCCACATAAAAGGTGGATTATTGCATTTGGGATCCCGATCACTGATACATTCATTACTAAAATGTATCTTTCCGCCCGCAAATTATTACGGCGAAAAATTATATAAAAAATCGCTCAACGAATTTCGATTTACAGTCGGGTGCTTTCTCATTGGATTGAACCCAAACCCGACTTTTTAAGCTTCCTCCAGGAGAAATAGATGGAAAACACTCAAACCAGCACTATCGTTACGGGCCAGACCCGCAGCGCATGGCGCAAGACAGATACCATGTGGATGCTGGGCCTTTACGGCACGGCGATTGGCGCGGGTGTATTGTTCCTGCCGATTAACGCAGGCGTAGGCGGTATGATCCCGCTGATCATCATGGCGATCCTTGCCTTCCCAATGACTTTCTTTGCACACCGCGGCCTGACTCGCTTTGTGCTGTCCGGTAAAAATCCGGGTGAAGACATCACCGAAGTTGTAGA
This sequence comes from Citrobacter sp. B72, assembly GCF_016894305.1. Taxonomy (NCBI): domain Bacteria; kingdom Pseudomonadati; phylum Pseudomonadota; class Gammaproteobacteria; order Enterobacterales; family Enterobacteriaceae; genus Citrobacter; species Citrobacter sp. B72. The sequence goes on along the minus strand of NZ_CP069801.1, from coordinate 960,493 downwards.
AGAACACTTTGGTGTTGGTGCAGGTAAACTGATTACCCTGCTCTACTTCTTCGCTATCTACCCGATTCTGTTGGTTTACAGCGTAGCAATCACCAACACGGTTGAAAGCTTCCTGACCCACCAGCTGGCAATTACGCCGCCGCCGCGCGCAATCCTGTCACTGATCCTGATTGTCGGCATGATGACCATCGTGCGCTTCGGTGAGCAGATGATCGTTAAGGCGATGAGCATCCTGGTATTCCCGTTCGTTGCGGCTCTGATGCTGCTGGCGCTGTACCTGATCCCTCAGTGGAGCGGTGCGATTCTGGAAACCATGTCATTTGACTCTGCGGCAACCACCGGCAACGGCCTGCTGTTGACCCTGTGGCTGGCAATTCCGGTAATGGTGTTCTCCTTCAACCACTCCCCGATCATCTCCTCCTTCGCCGTGGCGAAGCGTGAAGAGTACGGTGATGAAGCAGAGAAAAAATGCTCCAAGATTCTGGCATTCGCTCACATCATGATGGTACTGACCGTTATGTTCTTCGTCTTCAGCTGCGTGTTCAGCCTGACTCCGGCAGACCTGGCAGCAGCGAAAGAGCAGAACATCTCGATTCTGTCTTACCTGGCGAACCACTTTAACGCGCCGATTATTGCCTGGATGGCACCGATCATCGCGATTATCGCTATCACCAAATCCTTCCTGGGCCACTACCTGGGCGCACGTGAAGGCTTCAATGGTATGGTGATTAAGTCTCTGCGTGGCAAAGGCAAATCCATCGAAATCAACAAACTGAACAAAATCACTGCTCTGTTCATGCTGGTAACCACCTGGATTGTGGCGACGCTGAACCCAAGCATCCTCGGCATGATTGAGACCCTGGGTGGCCCAATCATCGCGATGATTCTGTTCCTGATGCCGATGTATGCCATTCAGAAAGTACCGGCAATGCGTAAGTACAGCGGCCATATCAGCAACGTCTTCGTTGTGATTATGGGCCTGATCGCTATCTCCGCTATTTTCTACTCTCTGTTCAGTTAATTCCCCTGCGCCGCTCCTCGGGGCGGCGCACCTCGATACACAATGGACGCCTCATGATTAGCGTATTCGATATTTTCAAAATCGGCATTGGCCCTTCCAGCTCCCACACTGTTGGCCCGATGAAAGCAGGCAAACAATTCACGGATGACCTGATTGCACGCGGAATTCTCACTGACGTAACCCGCGTAGTGGTTGATGTCTATGGCTCTTTATCTCTGACGGGGAAAGGTCACCATACCGACATCGCGATTATTATGGGCCTGGCGGGTAATCTGCCGGATACCGTAGACATTGATGCCATTCCGTCCTTTATCCAGGATGTGAATACTCATGGGCGTTTGCTGCTGGCAGACGGTCAACATGAGGTCGAGTTCCCGGTCGACAAGTGCATGAATTTCCATGCGGACAATCTGTCCCTGCACGAAAACGGGATGCGCATTACCGCACTGGCGGGCGAAAAGGCCATTTACAGCCAGACTTACTATTCCATTGGCGGTGGGTTCATCGTTGATGAAGAACACTTTGGTTTACCGAACAACTCTCCGGTAAACGTGCCATATCCGTATAAATCCGCAGCTGATTTGCAACGTCATTGCCAGGAAACCGGCCTGTCGCTTTCCGGTCTGATGATGCAAAACGAACTGGCGCTGCACAGCAAAGAAGAGCTGGAACAGCACTTTGCTAACGTCTGGGAAGTGATGCGTAGCGGGATTGAACGCGGCATCACCACCGAAGGTGTATTGCCGGGCAAACTGCGCGTTCCGCGTCGTGCTGCTGCGCTGCGTCGCATGTTGGTCAGCAGTGACAAAACCACCACTGACCCGATGGCGGTTGTTGACTGGATCAACATGTTCGCGCTGGCCGTGAACGAAGAAAACGCAGCCGGTGGACGCGTGGTGACTGCACCAACCAACGGTGCATGCGGGATTGTTCCTGCCGTACTGGCGTATTACGACAAGTTTATCCGTGAAGTGAACGCTAACTCGCTGGCACGCTACATGCTGGTCGCGAGCGCCATTGGTTCACTGTACAAGATGAACGCCTCTATCTCTGGTGCCGAAGTCGGTTGTCAGGGTGAAGTTGGCGTCGCCTGCTCCATGGCAGCGGCTGGTCTGGCTGAACTGCTGGGTGGTAGCCCAATGCAGGTGTGCATCGCGGCAGAAATCGGTATGGAACACAACCTGGGTCTGACCTGCGACCCGGTTGCCGGCCAGGTTCAGGTACCGTGCATTGAGCGTAATGCCATTGCTTCGGTTAAAGCGGTGAACGCTGCACGTATGGCGCTGCGCCGTACCAGTGAACCACGCGTGTGCCTCGATAAAGTTATCGAGACCATGTACGAAACCGGTAAAGACATGAACGCCAAATACCGCGAAACCTCTCGTGGTGGTCTGGCGATGAAGATTGTCACCTGCGATTAATTCTCAGCACATTTTCGTATCTGTAGGCCGGATAAGGCGCTCGCCGCATCCGGCTTTTATTGCCTGATGGCGCTTCGCTTATCAGGCTTACGGATAGCGCTCTTTCGCAATGCTCGTCTCCACTCGTCGTGAATGTTACCCTACAGACTAATTTGTTAGGGAGAACACCGTGGCCGTCCACCTACTCATTGTTGATGCACTGAATCTCATCCGCCGTATTCACGCCGTACAGGGCTCCCCCTGCGTGGAGGCATGCCAGCACGCGCTCGATCAGCTGATTGTGCACAGTCAACCCACGCACGCCGTGGCGGTATTTGATGACGAAGCGCGTAACAGCGGCTGGCGTCACCAACGGTTACCTGACTACAAAGCCGGTCGCCCGCCGATGCCTGACGATTTACACCAGGAAATGCCCGCCTTACGCGCCGCTTTTGAACAGCGCGGCGTCTGCTGCTGGGTATCCAGCGGGAATGAAGCCGATGATTTAGCCGCCACTCTGGCGGTGAAAGTTAGCCAGGCGGGACACCAGGCGACTATCGTCTCAACCGATAAAGGCTACTGTCAGCTACTCTCCCCGACGCTGCGTATTCGTGATTATTTCCAGAAACGCTGGCTGGATGCGCCGTTTATCGAGAAAGAGTTTGGCGTACTGCCGCAACAGCTGCCAGATTACTGGGGACTGGCCGGGATCAGCAGTTCTAAAATACCGGGGGTTGCCGGTATTGGTCCTAAAAGTGCCACACAACTGCTGGCACAGTTTCCAACGCTGGAAGCGCTGTATGAACATCTGGATGACGTACCGGAGAAATGGCGTAAGAAACTCGAAGAACATCGGGAGATGGCGTTTTTGTGCCGCGATATCGCGCGGCTGCAAACAGACTTACATATCGACGGAAACCTACAACAGCTACGGCTGGCGCGGTAGCCTTATTTCCTGATGGCGCTGCGCTTATCCGGCCTACTTATTGTACAATTCTGTAGGCCAGATAAACGCCAGGTGATTACCAGGCGGAATGGTACAGCTCAACGATATCCCCAAGGCTCGCTTCACGCGGATTTCCCCCGGTACAAACATCGTCAAATGCGGCTTGCGCCAGCGCAGGAATATCCTCTTTACGGACGCCAACATCGCGTAGATGCAGTGGGATACCTACATCGCGATTAAGGGCGAAGACGGCATCCACCGCCGCTTTGCGTGCCTCTGCCAGCGTCAGTCCTTCAACCTTAACCCCCATTACCCGGGCGATATCGCGGAATTTTTCCCCGGTGAATTCGGCGTTATAGTGCATCACGTGCGGCAGCAAAATGGCATTCGCGACGCCGTGCGGCGTGTTGTAGAACGCGCCTAACGGGTGTGCCATGCCATGCACTAATCCCAGACCTACGTTGGAGAAACCCATCCCGGCAACGTACTGGCCCAGAGCCGTCGCTTCCCCCGCCTGGCTGTCGCCCGCAACGGAACCGCGTAATGACCCGGCAATAATTTCGATGGCTTTAATGTGCAGCGCATCGGTAAGCGCCCACGCAGCCCGCGTGATGTAGCCTTCAATGGCATGAGTCAGTGCATCTACGCCAGTAGCCGCTTTTAATGCAGCAGGCATGCCGTCCATCATGTCAGCATCAATGAACGCCACCTGCGGGATGTCATGTGGATCGACACAAACAAACTTACGCCGATTCTCTTCGTCAGTGATCACGTAGTTAATGGTCACTTCCGCCGCCGTTCCCGCAGTGGTTGGGATAGCCATAACTGGCACGCTCGGGAAGCGTGTCGGTGATAACCCTTCAAGGCTGCGTACATCCGCAAATTCCGGGTTATTGTTAATAATGCCAATCGCTTTACAGGTATCCTGCGGGGAGCCGCCGCCAATGGCGACCAGATAGTCTGCGCCGCTTTGCTGAAAGACACTCAATCCTTCCTGCACTACCGCAATGGTTGGATTAGGAATAACGCCTGAATAGATTTCCCATGCCAGACCTGCAGCATCCATTCGGGAAGTCACCTTCTCAACAACGCCGCACTGCACCAGATTTTTATCAGTCACAATCAACGCTTTGCGATAACCACGACGAATAACTTCATCGGTTAATGCGCCAACAGCTCCCCGGCCAAACCATGCCGTTTCGTTCAGAATCATTCTGTTCGCCATCGTTTTATCTCCTATTCCTCAATACGCAATCCATATGTTTTGAATTTTTCCAGCACAATAGCGATAGCCTCATCGTCCAGTACCGGAACCGGATCGGTAATCGCCAGCGTGCTGAGATAAAGCTGCGCCAGCACTTCCACTTCATGCGCTAACCACAGGGCTTTTTCCAGATTTTCCTCGCAGGCGATCAGCCCATGATGCTGCAACAGCGTTGCTTTTCGGTTTTTCAGCGCCACCGCAACGTGCTCGGAAAGCTCACGCGTGCCAAATGTCGCATATGGCGCACAGGGAATTGAGTTACCGCCAGCCGCCGCAATCATGTAATGGATTGCCGGGATTGGCCGGTTGAGAATAGAAACAGCAGTACAATGCACGGCATGATTATGGACCACCGCCTGAGCATCGGGACGCGTCTGATAAGCGGCCATATGGAACCGCCACTCGCTGGAAGGTAATTTCCCTTCTTCGTGCTGCCCCTCAGCATTGATGTACACAATGTGGGATTCGGTGAGTTTGTCATAGGGAATACCCGTCGGGGTAATTAACATCCCGTCCTGGTAACGCACACTTACATTACCCGCAGTCCCCTGATTCAACCCCAGACGGGTCATTTCCAGGCAGGTATTGATAATCTGCCGTGCCAGCGTATTTCGTTCCATTACTTACCTCTCTCAGTGAGTCAAAATGCGACAACAGAACATTGCTAATACCTCGACGCTCTGTTGATTTAAGCGGGTATTTGCTAACTATCATCATGCTGAATAAAGAGAAGGGAATTTTTAGCACTGGATTTTGTGATGTTCATCAACTAATAACGCTGAATAAAAAAATGCAGGCATAATATTACAATTGCAAAATGTCCGTTCTTAATAAAACCATTGTAAAACGGTCATTTGCGAATAAATTGTTACCATTGCCCGTTTTCCACTTAACTAATTAATTCGGGCATTATCCCTGTGGCTTTTTAATTTATTTTTCTCAAACGGTCATTGTTTTAAAGAAATTAAAGTGATGATAATCACATAAACCCACACCCTGAGCATAAATGTGACCACCATCATATTAATGGCCGGTTTTTATTTGAAAATGAATTCATGAGTTCATTCATGAAGGCCAATTTTATCTGGCAGGTTACCGGAACTCACCTGGATTAGCAGGTTGGTAAAAATCACCAATCGTACTCTTAAGCTGTTGAACATGCTTATGAACTGATGAGGATGCTATGGGAAACACATCAATACAAACACAAAGTTTTCATGCGGTAGAGCGGGGGCAGACAAAAAATTATGTCATTCCCTTCGCGTTACTCTGTTCACTGTTTTTTCTTTGGGCTGTTGCCAATAATCTTAATGACATTTTATTACCACAATTTCAGCAAGCTTTTACATTAACAAACTTTCAGGCTGGTCTGATTCAATCTGCTTTTTATTTTGGTTATTTCGTCATTCCAATCCCAGCCGGGATCCTGATGAAAAAACTAAGTTATAAAGCAGGCATTATTACCGGATTATTCTTATATGCCATCGGTGCAGCATTATTCTGGCCAGCGGCAGAGGTAATGAATTACACCTTATTCCTGATTGGCCTATTTATTATTGCGGCGGGCTTAGGTTGTCTGGAAACGGCTGCCAACCCCTTTGTAACCGTACTGGGCCCGGAAAGCGGCGGTCATTTCCGATTAAATCTCGCGCAAACTTTTAACTCATTTGGTGCCATTATTGCGGTTGTTTTTGGGCAAAGTCTTATTTTGTCTAATGTGCCACATCAATCTCAAGACGTACTCGATAAGATGGCGCCAGAACAGCTAAGTGCCTACAAGCACAGCCTGGTGTTATCGGTTCAAACCCCTTATATGATCATCGTCGCGGTCGTTTTGCTGGTCGCCCTGCTGATCATGTTTACCAAGTTTCCGACCCTGCAAAGTGACGATCACAGTGACAACGCTCAGAGTTCATTCTCCGCGTCTCTTTCCCGCCTGGTGCGCATTCGTCACTGGCGTTGGGCGGTACTGGCGCAGTTCTGCTACGTCGGTGCACAAACTGCCTGCTGGAGCTACCTGATTCGCTACGCAATCGAAGAGATCCCAGGCATGACGCCAGGTTTCGCCGCCAACTACCTGACCGGCACCATGGTGTGCTTCTTTATCGGTCGTTTCTCCGGCACCTGGCTTATCAGTCGCTTTGCGCCGCATAAAGTGCTGGCCGCATATGCCCTGCTTGCCATGATTCTGTGCCTGATTTCCGCCTTCACCGGTGGCCAGATCGGCCTGCTGGCCCTGACGTTGTGCAGCGCATTTATGTCGATTCAGTACCCAACCATTTTTTCTCTGGGGATCAAAAATCTGGGACAAGACACCAAATACGGCTCGTCTTTTATCGTCATGACCATCATTGGCGGCGGCATTGTGACCCCGGTGATGGGCTTTGTCAGCGATGCCGCTGGCAATATCCCGACCGCTGAACTGGTCCCGGCGCTTTGCTTCGCCATCATCTTTATTTTTGCCCGCTTCCGTTCACAAACGGCAGCCAACTGAATATTTATCCGAATAACGTGAGGAATCTGTGATGAAAAAAATCAGCTTACCAAAAATTGGTATTCGCCCGGTTATTGACGGACGTCGTATGGGTGTACGTGAGTCGCTCGAAGAGCAAACCATGAATATGGCTAAAGCTACCGCAGCGCTTATCACTGAAAAACTTCGTCATGCCTGCGGCGCACAAATTGAATGTGTGATTGCCGATACCTGTATCGCCGGCATGGCGGAATCCGCAGCCTGTGAAGAAAAATTCAGCAGCCAGAATGTTGGCGTGACGATTACCGTTACCCCATGTTGGTGCTACGGCAGTGAAACCATCGACATGGATCCGATGCGCCCGAAAGCGATCTGGGGCTTCAACGGCACGGAACGTCCGGGGGCGGTTTACCTGGCCGCCGCACTGGCAGCTCACAGCCAAAAAGGCCTTCCTGCCTTCTCCATCTATGGTCATGACGTACAGGATGCAGACGACACATCTATCCCTGCCGATGTTGAAGAAAAACTGCTGCGTTTTGCCCGTGCCGGCTTAGCGGTCGCCAGTATGAAAGGGAAAAGCTACCTGTCTGTCGGTGGTGTATCAATGGGCATCGCCGGTTCTATCGTCGACCATAACTTCTTTGAATCCTGGCTGGGTATGAAGGTGCAGGCGGTTGATATGACCGAGCTGCGTCGTCGCATTGACCAGAAAATCTATGATGAAACCGAGCTGGAAATGGCGCTGGCGTGGGCGGACAAAAACTTCCGCTACGGCGAAGATCAGAACGCGCAGCAATATAAGCGTAACGCTGAACAAAGCCGCGCAGTGCTGAAAGAAAGCCTGCTGATGGCTATGTGCATTCGCGACATGATGCAGGGTAACAAAAAGCTGGCAGACAAAGGTCTGGTCGAAGAATCCCTGGGCTATAACGCGATCGCCGCGGGCTTCCAGGGGCAACGTCACTGGACCGATCAATACCCAAATGGCGATACCGCCGAAGCGTTGCTCAACAGTTCCTTTGACTGGAATGGCGTTCGTGAACCGTTCGTTGTCGCAACCGAAAACGACAGCCTGAACGGCGTAGCGATGCTGTTCGGCCATCAACTCACCGGCACGGCCCAGGTCTTTGCCGATGTGCGCACCTACTGGTCGCCAGAGGCGGTTGAACGCGTGACGGGTAAACCGCTGACCGGCCTTGCTGAGCACGGCATCATTCACTTGATTAACTCCGGTTCTGCGGCACTGGACGGTTCCTGCAAACAGCGCGACAGCGAAGGTAAACCGACCATGAAACCACACTGGGAAATCTCGCAGAAAGAGGCGGATGAATGCCTGGCGGCAACCGAATGGTGCCCGGCTATTCACGAATACTTCCGCGGGGGCGGTTACTCATCTCGCTTCCTGACTGAAGGCGGTGTGCCGTTCACCATGAGCCGTATCAACATCATCAAAGGGTTGGGACCGGTGCTGCAAATCGCGGAAGGCTGGAGCGTGGAATTGCCGAAAGATATGCACGACCAGCTTGATGCGCGTACCAACTCCACATGGCCAACCACCTGGTTTGCTCCGCGCTTAACCGGCAAGGGCCCGTTCAGCGATGTCTATTCCGTCATGGCTAACTGGGGCGCTAACCACGGGGTGCTGACAATTGGTCACGTAGGTGCGGACTTTATCACTCTGGCTGCCATGCTGCGTATCCCGGTGTGCATGCACAACGTGGAAGACGAGAAAATTTATCGTCCTTCCTCCTGGGCCGCCCACGGTATGGATACGGAAGGTCAGGATTACCGCGCTTGTCAGAACTACGGTCCGCTGTATAAGCGTTAAACATCAAGCGATTGCCTGATGGCGGCGCGGTCTACGAAGCACACGGTTTTGTAGGCCGGATAAGGCGAAGCCGCCATCAGGTAATAGGTAATCTCCCAGGAGCAATTATGAAACAAGAGGTTATTCTGGTTCTCGACTGTGGCGCGACCAACGTACGGGCCATTGCCGTTGACCGACAGGGGAAGATTGTCGCCCGCGCAGCGACCCCGAACGCTAGTGACATCGCCGCAGAAAACAGTGCCTGGCACCAATGGTCGCTGGAGGCCATTCTGCAACGCTTTGCCGACTGCTGTCAGCGGCTCTCCTCACAATTGGCCTCCTGCCAAATTCGCGGGATCGCCGTCACCACCTTCGGCGTGGACGGCGCGCTGGTGGATAAGAACGGCAAACAACTGTATCCGGTGATCAGCTGGAAATGCCCACGTACCGCAGCGGTAATGGAGAATATCCATCGCTACATGTCACCGCAGCAGCTGCAGGAAATCTCCGGCGTTGGGGCGTTTAGCTTCAATACGCTGTACAAACTGGTGTGGCTGAAAGAGAACCACCCGCAATTACTGGAACAGGCGCACGCCTGGCTGTTTATCTCGTCGCTTATCAACCAACGTTTAACCGGCGAGTTCACAACTGACATCACCATGGCGGGAACCAGCCAGATGCTGGATATCCAGCAACGTGATTTCAGCCAGGACATTTTGCAGGCAACAGGCATACCGCGTCGCCTGTTTCCGCGCCTGGTTGAAGCAGGCGAACAAATTGGGGTACTGCAACGCGAGGCCGCCAGCCAGCTCGGACTTCCAGAGGGTATTCCAGTCATCTCTGCCGGACACGACACACAGTTTGCGCTATTTGGCGCAGGAGCCCAACAGGATGAACCAGTACTCTCTTCCGGCACATGGGAAATTCTGATGGTACGCAGTGCGCAGGTAAATACCTCCCTGCTCAGTCATTATGCGGGCTCCACCTGTGAGCTGGATAGTCAGGCTGGGCTTAACAATCCCGGTATGCAGTGGCTGGCCTCCGGCGTGCTTGAATGGGTTCGAAAGCTGTTATGGACCGCGGACACGCCCTGGCAAACGTTGATTGATGAAGCTCGGGATATTCCCGCTGGTGCCGAAGGGGTGAAGATGCACTGCGACCTGCTGGCCTGTCAGAATGCGGGCTGGCAAGGGGTTACCCTCAATACTACCCGTGGACACTTTTATCGCGCCGCGCTGGAAGGACTGACAGAACAGCTGCAGCGGAATCTGCAAACGCTGGAAAAAATCGGCCATTTCCAGGCCACTGAACTGCTATTAGTTGGCGGGGGCAGCCGCAACATCTTGTGGAACCAAATCAAAGCGAACGTTCTCGGGATCCCTGTCAAAGTGCTGGATGATGCCGAAACCACCGTGGCAGGCGCCGCAATGTTTGCCTGGTCAGGCATCGGGGAATTTACCTCCCCGGAGCAGGCGCGCGAACAGGTGCGCTATCAGTACCGTTACTTCTATCCGCAAACCGAATCCGAACTCACAGGAGTCGAGTAACATGCTTAAAACGATATCTCCCTTAATTTCCCCCGACTTACTGAAAGTGCTGGCCGAAATGGGACACGGCGATGAGATTATCTTTTCCGATGCCCACTTCCCGGCCAACAGCATGGGGCCGCAGGTCATCCGCGCTGACGGTCTGCTGGTCAGCGATCTGCTGCGGTCGCTTATTCCGCTATTTGAACTGGACAGCTACGCCCCACCGCTGGTGATGATGGCTGCGGTTGAAGGTGACACTCTCGATCCTGACGTTGAGACTCGCTATCGTCAGGCGCTTTCATTACAGACCCCCTGCCCGGACATCACGCGTATTGACCGCTATGCCTTTTACGAACGAGCACAAAAGGCGTTTGCGATCGTTATCACAGGAGAGCGGGCAAAGTACGGGAATATTCTTTTAAAAAAAGGGGTAACGCCGTAATCTCTGGTCAGAATGCCCGTCAGGTACGGGCATTCATCATAAGATGAGGATCAGAACATGAAAGCGGCGCGCCAGCAGGCAATCGTAGATCTGCTTACTAACCACAAAAGCCTGACAACCGAAGCCCTGGCTTTGCAGCTTAACGTCAGCAAAGAGACCATCCGCCGCGATCTCAGCGAGTTACAGACCCAGGGAAAAGTGTTACGCAACCACGGTCGGGCCAAAGTTATTCACCGGGAAAATCAGGACAGCGGTGACCCATTTCATATTCGACTCAAAAGCCACTATGCGCACAAAGCGGATATCGCCCGTGAAGCGTTGGCATGGATCGAAGAAGGTATGGTGATTGCCTTAGACGCCAGCTCTACCTGCTGGTATCTGGCGCGACAATTACCGGACATCAACATTCACGTTTTTACCAACAGCCAGCCCATCTGCCAGGAATTGGCTAAACGTGAACACATTCAGCTTATCAGCTCCGGCGGTCGCCTTGAGCGCAAATACGGTTGCTACGTTAATCCCTCGCTTATCTCGCAGCTAAAACCACTCGAGATTGACCTGTTTATTTTTTCCTGCGAAGGGATCGACAGCGACGGTGCGCTCTGGGACTCAAATGCAACCAACGCAGACTTCAAATCCATTCTGCTTAAGCGTGCATCGCAGTCTTTATTACTGATCGATAAAAGTAAATTTAATCGTTCGGGGGAGGCCAGAATTGGGCATCTGGATGATGTGACGCATATTGTTTCAGATACACAGCTGATTGAGGCAATCCAGGCCGAATAGGGCGATTACGCCGCCATCCGGCCTGGGTTGTAGCCTTATCGCTCGTCGCGACGACCGCCGACGGCAGCCCACAGACGACGTACGTGAACGGTTACTTCTTCACGGTCATGATACAGCTGACGCGCCTGAATCTGGGCATTTACGCCATGTTCATCAAGCTGGGCCTGAATGTAAGCCAGGTTCTGTGATACCTCTTCGTAGCGTTTTTTCATCGGCAGCTTGAGGTTGAAGATCGTCTCACGACACCAGCCGTTGACCAGCCATTGTGCCATCAGCGCGGCAACCTTCGCCGGCTTCTCCACCATGTCACAGACCATCCACGAAATGTTGTTACGATTCGGACGGTACTTAAATCCGTCTTCACGTAGCCAGGTGACCTGCCCGGTATCCATCAGGCTTTGCGCCATCGGGCCGTTATCCACGGAATAAACCCACATGTTGCGTTTAACCAACTGATAGGTCCATCCGCCCGGGCAGGCGCCTAAATCCACCGCATACATTCCGTTCGCCAGACGCTCATCCCATTCATCGGCAGGGATAAACACGTGCAGCGCTTCTTCCAGCTTGAGCGTTGAACGGCTCGGCGCATCGGCTGGAAACTTCAGACGCGGAATCCCCATGTAAAACGGTGAGTTATTGTCAGGCCAGGAATAGCCGGTATAACAACAACCAGGGGCGATAAAGAAGACGTGAACCACCGGACGCTTTGGCGTTTCATACTTTGCCAGTACGCCTGCTTCGCGCAGCGCTGCACGCAACGGTACGGTAAATTTACGGCAAAATTTAACCAGCTCTTTGCTTTCATTGGTGTCGGCAACTTCTACTCGCAGATCGCCACCCTTTTCCACCACGCCCTGCAACATGCCAACGATCGGTGTAATACGATCTTCCGGCGGTAAGTATTGCAGCAGCTCGCCCACCACAAACATTTGACGCGCAAAAATCAGCGAACTAAACGGCAGCTCTTTCACTAACTTTTCAGCATCGTCCTGCTGATAGCATTCGAAGATGACGTAACCCGCATTGTCTTTCACGCGGGCAAAACCGAAGATTTCCCGGCGTCCTGCTTTATCCGTAATTTCTGCGGCGCACTCTTTTTCAAAACCTGGGCGACACAACAATACAACCTTATTCATGGCTAACGCCCTTACGTTTCAATCGAATAGCGCCCACTAACATCAGCGCCCAGCCTACGAGGAAGCTGAAGCCGCCGACAGGGGTAACAAACGCCCACAGGCGTAAATGAGAGAGCGCGAGACAATACAGGCTGCCGCTAAACAGCACTGTACCTAATGCCAGAAACACGCTACTCCAGTAAAACCAAATACTAATGCGCCGTTGCATGGCGACGGCCAGGCCAAAGATAGCCAGCGTATGAAACGCCTGATACTCAAGGCCGGTCTGAATCCACCCCATTTCAACAACACCGAGGGTTTTGCTCAGAACATGTGCCCCAAAGGCGCCCAACGCCACAAAGATAAAGCCACTTACGGCGGCAAAAATCAGCATAAAACGGCTGGTCATTTGAATACCCTACGTAAATTATTGTTCATAACGAAAGCGGAATTTTTCTTGTTCCGTGGCCGCTTTCGCCAGAATCCACTGACGGAAGGCGGCTATTTTACCCAGTTCTGCCTGACTGTCATGACAAACCAGATAAAATGCGTTTTTGCTGACCAGAACATCGTTAAACGGACAGACCAGACGTCCGGCTTCAATTTCGGACTGCGCCATGACGTTGTTAGCCAGCGCGATCCCCTGTCCATGGATTGCAGCCTGTAGCACCATGGCGCTATGGCTGAAGATAGGTCCCTGCTGTACGTTGATATGATTCAGGCCAAGCTGGCGCGTATAGGCTTGCCAGTCTCGTCGCGACGCATCATGCAATAACGTGTGTTTTGCCAGGTCGTCCGGTGTCTTTAGCGGTTTATCACCGGTAAGCAACAGCGGAGAGCAGACCGGCAATAAATATTCTGCGTACAATTTTTCAACGCGCAGACCCGGCCAGTTGCCGCGTCCGTAGAAAATCGCCACATCAACATCATCAGCCAGTTTGTCTTCCTGACGGTCCACCGCCTGGATCCTGACATCGATTCCCGGATAAGCTGAGTTAAAGCTAGAGAGTCTGGGCACCAGCCATTGGATCGCAAAACTGGGCAATAAACTAACGGTAAGCGCACCTTTTGCACTGCGTGCCTGAAGTTTACGCGTCGCGTCGGTTAATTGCGAAAAAATCTCTTTAATGTCGAGAAAGTAGCTTTGACCTTCTTCCGTTAACAGCAAAGATCGATTGCGTCGACGAAACAGTTTTAGCCCCAAAAAATCCTCAAGTGACTTGATTTGGTGACTTACTGCGGCCTGCGTCACAAAAAGCTCTTCTGCTGCGCGAGTAAAGCTTAAATGACGCGCTGCAGCATCAAAAACACGTAACGCATTTAAGGGTGGTAATCGTTTTGACATGACTTTTAGGCTTTGATGTTAAATGAATTTAACAATTAGCTAACAGGCTGTAACCTATTAGTTTTTTTTATCTGAGCCATTATAAATTGTCCGTTGAGGTTCTACCAGCAAATACCTATAGTGGCGGCACTTCCTGAAGCCGGAACGAAAAGTTTTATCGGAATGCGTGTTCTGGTGGGCTTTTGGCTTACGGTTGTGATGTTGTGTTGTTGTGTTTGCAATTGGTCTGCGATTCAGACCATGGTAGCAAAGCTACCCTTTTTCACTTCCTGTACATTTACCCTGTCTGTCCATAGTGATTAATGTAGCACCGCCAAATTGCGGTGCTTTTTTTTGTCCACATTTCGTCGATGGCCGACCGGCTGTTATTGCTCCAGTTCTACCATCTCTTTCACGTCAGTGCGGTTAATCTGCTGTTTGTTGCCGTTAGCGTCTTTATACGAAATCATCCCCGTCTCATTATCGGTCTGTGGTTTACCATCAGCTACGATTGAGCGGCCATCATTGGTGTGCATCACGTAATTCGAACCAGAACAGGCGCTCAGGGCAAAAGTCAGCATACAGGCAGAAATAATGGCGGCAGTCTTTTTCATCTTCTTCTCCTTAAAGCGATTTATGCTATTAAAAACATACTCCGTAACAGGCAAAATTGTTCGCCTAACGCTATTTAGCATAAGACACTGAACGGGCTTTGCCAGGATATCCAGAGTATTCCGATGGTTAGCACAACCCTTGTATCAATGCCCTTTTTGCGCCACGATCGGTTTACTGAACTGAGGAATACCATGAACGCTTTTAACCCCGCGCACTTTCGCGCACAATTTCCCGCACTCAACGATGCTGGCGTCTATCTCGACAGCGCTGCTACGGCGCTAAAGCCGCAGGCGGTCATTGAGGCTACCCATCAGTTTTATAGCCTGAGTGCCGGGAACGTCCATCGCAGCCAGTTTGCTGAAGCCCAGCGCCTGACCGCACGCTATGAAGCCGCGCGGGAAAAAGTCGCACACCTGATTAATGCGTCGGATGACAAAACCATCGTCTGGACCCGCGGCACAACGGAAGCGATCAACATGGTTGCCCAAAGCTATGCGCGTCCACGCCTTCAACCGGGTGATGAGATTATCGTTAGCGCAGCGGAACATCACGCCAACCTCGTTCCCTGGCTGATGGTCGCGGAGCAAACGGGGGCTAAGGTCGTCAAACTCCCACTCACCCCCCATTTATTGCCGGACGTTGAGCGCCTCACGCAGCTCATTACCCCGCGCAGCCGCATTCTGGCGCTCGGGCAAATGTCGAACGTCACCGGTGGCTGCCCGGATCTGGCCCGCGCCATTACGCTCGCCCATGCGGCTGGCATGGTGGTGATGGTTGATGGTGCCCAGGGGATTGTGCATTACCCTGCCGATGTACAGCAGTTGGATATTGATTTCTATGCGTTTTCAGGCCACAAACTATATGGCCCCACCGGTATTGGCGTGCTGTACGGTAAGCCGGAACTGTTGGAAGCCATGTCTCCCTGGCTTGGGGGCGGTAAGATGATTAGCGAAGTCAGTTTTGACGGTTTCACCACTCAGCCCGCACCATGGAAGCTAGAAGCCGGTACGCCTAACGTTACAGGCGTTATCGGGCTAAGCGCGGCGCTCGAATGGCTGGCGGATGTCGACGTTGGGCAGGCCGAAAACTGGAGCCGGGGTCTGGCGACGCTGGCAGAAGATGCCCTGGCGAAACGCCCTGGCTTTCGTTCCTTCCGCTGCCAGGACTCCAGTCTGTTAGCCTTTGATTTCGCGGGTGTTCATCACAGCGATATGGTCACTCTGCTGGCCGAATATGGCATTGCGCTGCGCGCGGGGCAACACTGCGCACAGCCGTTGCTGGCGGAGCTGGGCGTATCCGGAACACTACGCGCCTCATTTGCCCCTTATAATACCCAAAGCGATGTGGATGCGTTGGTCGCAGCCGTCGACCGCGCGCTGGAAATATTGGTGGATTAATGACAAGCCCTCTGTTCGCCGGACACCCGTTTGGCACAACCGTAACCGAAGAGACGTTACGCAATACCTTTATCCCGCTTACTCAGTGGGAAGATAAATATCGCCAGCTGATTCTGCTGGGTAAGCAGTTGCCGGCGCTCCCGGATGCGCTAAAGGCGCAGGCCAAAGAAATTGCGGGCTGCGAAAACCGCGTCTGGCTGGGGCATACTCTTCATGAGAATGGCACTCTGCATTTCTTCGGCGACAGCGAAGGTCGAATAGTACGTGGGCTGTTGGCGGTATTACTCACCGCGGTCGAAGGTAAAACGGCAGCCGAGTTACTGGCGCGTTCGCCGATGGCGTTATTTGACGAACTGGGTTTACGCGCGCAGCTCAGCGCCTCGCGTAGCCAGGGACTACATGCTCTGAACGAAGCGATTCTCGAGGCGGCCCAGAAAGCCGGATGACGACGCAGATACGTCTTATCCTGCCTACAACACTGCACGAACCGTAGGTCGGATAAGCGTAGCGACATCCGACACAATCAGGCCTGACGCGCGGCCTTCGCCATCATCTTCTTCAGCGCATGGGAGACAGCAACAAAGCCAAAGGTGGCTGTCACCATGGTGGCCGCGCCAAACCCGGACGCGCAATCCATACGCTTCGGCCCTTCCGCCGTCGCTTTCATCGCACATACCGAGCCATCCGCCTGCGGATAAACCAGCGCTTCGGTCGAGAACACACAGTCCACACCCAGCTTGCCTTTGCTGTTTTTCACCACGCCAAAATCGCTTTTCAGCCGCTCACGTAGCTTGGCCGCCAGCGGATCCTGGATGGTTTTTGCTAAATCAACGACCTGAATCTGCGTAGGATCGATCTGTCCGCCCGCACCACCGGTGGTCACCAGCGGAATTTTATTACGCCGACAGTACGCGATCAGTGCCGCTTTTGGGCGCACGCTATCAATCGCATCGATGACGTACGAAAATCCCGCATTCATATATTCAGCAACGTTATCTGGCGTAACAAAATCATCGACCACGTTCACCCGGCACTCCGGGTTAATCTGTCGGATACGCTCCGCCATCACTTCAGCTTTTGCCAGACCGACGTTATCACGCAGCGCATGGATCTGGCGGTTTGTATTGGTGACGCACACATCATCCATATCGATGAGTGTGATAGCGCCAATACCGGTTCGCGCCAGCGCTTCCGCCGCCCATGACCCTACTCCGCCAATCCCAACCACGCAAACGTGCGATTGGGCAAACAGCTGCAACGCATTTTCGCCATACAGACGTGCCGTACCGCCAAAACGTTGGCGCCAGGCATCGCTAATAACCACAGACATAGAACCTCAAATTCATTAATACCGAGCAGTCTGACTGCCTGATGTCGGCTACGCCTTATCAGGCCTACTCAATAATGTAGGCTTGATAAGCGAAGCGCCATCCGGCAATTAACCGCTGAACACGTTACCCGCACCCGGCGCTGTTTTTAGTACCCATACGCGACCGTAGTGATTATACCACCCGGCACGGTGTCCGGCGTCAGCGCCAATACCCTGATAGATATCGAAGTGTTGCCCTTTAATAGCCCCACCCACATCTAACGCCACCATCAGGCGCAGCTCGTACTGGCCAGTAAACTTGCCGTTATTGTCCAGTAACGGGACTTCCGCCAGTAACGTTGTGCCCGCAGGAATGATACTACGGTCAGAAGCTACGGACGCGCGGCCAATCAGCGGCACCGCGCTGGCCCCTTTTACCGGAGCAAAAGATTGCGGTTTAAAGAAGACAAACGATGGGTTCTGCTCCAGCAGCTCACGCACTTCGGCTTCGCTGTGCGTTTCACCCCAGTGGCGAATAGCCTGCATCGACATATCTTCTTTTTTCACTTCGCCACGATCGATAAGCACTTTACCGATACTGCGATAGGCGTGGCCGTTTTTCCCGGCATAGCTAAAGAAGTTGAGCGGGCTGCCATCGCCAAAATCGATGTAACCACTGCCCTGAACATCCATAATGAAGTTATCCATCAGGGAGTTGCTGTATGCCAGAATATAATTGTCGCTTAGCGCGCCCGCGTAGATCTCGGCACGAGAGGGTAAACGCCCACGTTTTGGTGGCATGCGATAGATAGGATACTGAAACTCGCCCTGGCGCGTATGGCGCGCCTGGATAACCGGTGTGTAGTAACCGGTAAACTGGACGTTACCGTAGTTGTCCGCCCCTTCCATTTGCCAGGCATCAATACCAAACTGGCGCATACTGCGCGTATCACCGCCCGCACGTAACCATTGCTGGATAGCGTTGTAGACGTCGCTCTGGTTGCCGTACAAACGTGGCGAAGCGCTGCGAATTTGATTAACCTGCTCGGCGAAATCACCGGCATTGATTGGCGCGCCAACCGCATCAGGCTGGTTCACCAGTGAGAAAGGCTGGGTAAATTTCCCGTCTTTATACTGCTGCCCACGATCGGTGGGTTTTGAGGAACACGCGGCGAGCATCGCGACTACAGCTCCCGCCAGAAGATATTTTGCCCAACGTCCTTTCATTGTTCTCGTCTTATGTTGCCTGAATGCGAGACGAAGATAACAAACCCCCGAAACTAATGAAATGCGTATACATACCCGAACGCAAATTTTGAGCAAAAAATAATCCAGAATGCGTTGTTTTTGTTCATTTTCACCCTAAAAACGTGATCAAGGTGAAAAAAGGGTTGCATGAAAATGCGAGCAGAGTATAGTGCGCATCCACGGACGCGGGGTGGAGCAGCCTGGTAGCTCGTCGGGCTCATAACCCGAAGGTCGTCAGTTCAAATCTGGCCCCCGCAACCAATTAAAATTTGATGTAAGATTTTTGCAAAGTAGTTCGGATCACAGCAAGGCGGCGACGCAGTGAATCCTTAGGAGCTTACTCCAGTAAGTGACTGAGGTGAATGAGGAAAGCCAAGGCTGATGTGGTTTGAAATACGAAGCAAAAAGACGGACGCGGGGTGGAGCAGCCTGGTAGCTCGTCGGGCTCATAACCCGAAGGTCGTCGGTTCAAATCCGGCCCCCGCAACCAATCAAATTTGATAAAATATAAGCAGTACGGTGACGCGGGGTGGAGCAGCCTGGTAGCTCGTCGGGCTCATAACCCGAAGGTCGTCGGTTCAAATCCGGCCCCCGCAACCAACACATTAAACACCTTAACGGGTGTTTTTTTGTTTCTGCCGCCCATAAAAAAAGCGCTTTTCAGCGCTTTTTTGTTATCCCCTTCTCGCCAGCGTCGCCCCATCGGCAAAGTAGGCTTTAATCCCTGCCAGAATCGACTCTGCAACTTCCTGCTGGAAGGTCGCCGTTTTGAGTTTGCGCTCTTCCTCAACGTTACTGATAAATGCCGTTTCGACCAGAATAGACGGGATATCCGGCGCTTTTAGTACCGCAAACCCGGCCTGTTCAACCTGGTTCTTGTGCAGATTGTTGATTTTGCCAAGCTTACTCAATACCGCTTTACCAAACTTCAGACTGTCGGCGATGGTCAGCGACTGCACCATGTCGAACATGGTGTGGTCGACATAGCGGTCACCGCTCTTACTGACGCCACCAATGAGATCCGAGGCGTTCTGGGTCTGCGCCAGATATTTCGCGGCGGTACTTGTCGCACCTTTGGTCGAGAGCGCAAACACCGACGAACCGCTGGGTTGTCGACTGGTAAAGGCATCGGCGTGAATAGAGACAAACAGGTCAGCACGCTGCTTCTGCGCTTTCGCCACGCGGACTTTAAGCGGAATGAAGATATCTTCATTTCGTGTCATAAAGACCTTCATGTTGCCCTCTTTCTCTATGAGGGCTCGCAGGCGGCGGGCAATCTGCAGCACCACATCCTTTTCACGCGTCTTGTATTTCCCCACCGCACCGGAGTCTTCTCCGCCGTGGCCTGGATCCAGCATAATGACAATGGGACGATCGCGCCCCGCTTTACCCGGCTGCGGGCCACTTTGTGCAGGTGGCACCTGTTTATCCAGATCGCCCTTATTGTAATCTTCCAGCAATGCCAGCAGCGGATCCTGAACGTCCTGGGCATTCGCGGGATAGAGATCCATCACCAGACGTTCTTTAAAGCCTGCCACCGGAGCCAGCGCAAAAAGTTGCGGCTTCACATTCTGTTTCAGCTCGAACACCATCCGCACGGTCTTAGGATCAAACTGGCCAACGCGCGCCGACTTAATATACGGATCGTCAGGACGAATCTGCGTCCCAATGCCCTTGAGCACCGAGTTCAAATTAACGTCTTCAATATCCACAACCACACGCTCAGGATTACTCAGGGCAAACTGTTTGTATTTCAGCAGACGGTTAGATTCTACCGTGACGCGAGTGTAGCTGGACGCAGGCCAGATACGTACGGCAACGACCTGACTCACGGCCGCCAGACCCACCTGGCTGACGCTCAAAAGCCACATAGCACCCGCACCTTTCAATAAACGGCGGCGACTGATTGCTGAATTGGATCCCGACATGCTTCTCCCGAGCAAAGAAATCTTTTTTAGAGGTAATACGTAAAACGTCCGAATTGACCGGAAACTTTAGCGAATGACGCATAATCTGTCATCTATAAAAGGGTAAACATTCTTTTTATATTCACGGCATTACTGAGAAAAATCTTCGGCATGGGTAAAAATTACGCTTGCGCACAGCGCAAAAACAGAATAAAAATACACAAATTACGAATAATCATGCAATAAGGGTGTGCCGTGGTGAAGGAGCGTAGAACCGAACTGGTACAGGGATTCCGCCATTCTGTTCCCTATATCAATACCCATCGGGGAAAAACGTTTGTCATTATGCTGGGCGGCGAAGCCATCGAGCATGAAAACTTTTCCAGTATCGTCAATGACATTGGTCTTCTTCATAGCCTCGGCATCCGCCTGGTCGTGGTCTATGGCGCACGACCGCAGATTGATGCCAATCTTGCGGCGCATCATCATGAGCCGGTGTACCACAAAAATACGCGCGTTACCGACGCTAAAACGCTGGAACTGGTCAAACAGGCTGCGGGTTTACTTCAGCTTGATATTACCGCCCGCCTGTCGATGAGCCTGAATAATACGCCATTGCAGGGTGCTCACATCAATGTGGTCAGCGGTAATTTTATTATCTCTCAGCCGCTGGGTGTTGATGACGGCGTAGATTACTGCCATAGCGGGCGTATTCGTCGTATTGATGAAGAGGCCATTCACCGCCAGTTAGACAGCGGCGCAATTGTGCTGATGGGCCCGGTTGCCGTTTCCGTCACCGGTGAGAGCTTTAACCTGACGTCAGAAGAGGTCGCCACGCAGTTGGCTATCAAACTGAAGGCCGAGAAAATGATCGGCTTTTGCTCCTCTCAGGGTGTCACCAACGATGACGGCGATATTATTTCCGAGCTGTTTCCTAACGAAGCTCAGGCTCGCGTTGAGTTGCAGGAAGAGAAAGGCGATTACAGCTCCGGCACGGTGCGCTTCCTGCGCGGGGCAGTGAAGGCCTGTCGCAGTGGCGTACGCCGTTGCCATCTGATCAGCTATCAGGAAGATGGCGCATTGCTGCAGGAACTGTTCTCCCGCGATGGCATCGGTACGCAGATCGTAATGGAAAGCGCCGAGCAGATCCGTCGCGCTACCATTAACGATATCGGCGGGATTCTGGAGCTTATCCGCCCGCTGGAACAACAAGGCATTCTGGTCCGCCGCTCCCGCGAACAACTGGAAATGGAGATCGACAAATTCACCATTATTCAGCGCGATAACCTGACTATCGCCTGCGCCGCTCTGTATCCTTTCCCGGAAGAGAGAATTGGCGAAATGGCGTGCGTAGCAGTGCATCCGGACTACCGTAGCTCGTCGCGCGGGGAAGTGTTGCTGGAACGGATCGCCGCGCAGGCCCGGCAAATGGGGTTGAGCAAGCTGTTTGTGTTAACCACACGCAGCATCCACTGGTTCCAGGAGCGCGGCTTCACGCCGGTGGATATCGACCTGCTGCCGGAAAGCAAGAAAGAGATGTACAACTATCAGCGGCGGTCAAAAGTGCTGATGGCGGATTTGGCATAGGAGTGGTTGCCGGATGCGGCATAACTGCCTTATCCGGCCTACATCTACATCATGTCGTCATTAAATAATGCTGACAGCCCGCTGCGGCGTTCAGTGCGGGTGGCAATGGCGCGGCTTAATATCCGCTCATCGGCGTACAGCGACAGACGACGACGCGCACGGGTAACAGCGGTATAGACCAGCTCGCGGGTAACCACGGGTGAATGCTGGCTGGGTAAAATCAACGCCGCGTGGTCAAACTCAGATCCCTGCGATTTGTGCACCGTCATCGCCCAGGTGGTTTCATGTTCAGGCAAGCGGCTGGGCTGCACCGATTTGATAGAACCATCCGGCAGCGCAAACCACACCCTCAGGCCCTGTCCACGGTCGAGGGCAATGCCGATATCACCGTTAAATAATCCCAGCGAACTGTCATTGCGCGCGATCATCACCGGCCTTCCCTCATACCAGCGGCTATGCGTCGAACGATGAATTTTACGTTTTTGCGCCATCACCTGCTCAATGCGTTCATTCAAACCACTAACGCCAAACGGACCTTCCCGCAGGGCGCATAGCAGTTGATACTCATTGAAGGCCTGAATGACAGCCCCCGGCTCCGCACCCTCGTGCAACAAATCCAGGTAGTGCCCATATCCCGCCAGCGCCTCATCCAGCATCGCGGAATAATCCTCGCTGCTGTGTAGCGTGCTTTTTTCGATGTCGCTAAATCCCTGCTGGAACACCGTTTTTATCGCAGTTTTGTCGCCGCGATTAATTGCCGCAGCCAACTGACCGATTCCGGAATCGCTGCCGAAACGGTAGCTCTTTTGCAGCAGGCACAGACTGTCGCGCAACGCTGCTGCCTGAATTCCCGACCCGGCAGGAATAGCGCTCCCGGTCAGGCGACTGAGCTGGCGGGCGCGTTCCGGGGTAAACCCGTCACCAACGAAAGCACAGATATCCCCCAGCACGGCCCCCGCTTCGACGGAAGCGAGCTGGTCGCGATCGCCCAGAAAAATCACCCGTCCGTGCGGCGGCAGCGCATCGATAAGGCGCGACATCATCGGCAAATCAATCATCGAGGCTTCATCCACCACCAGCACATCCAAATGCAGCGGGTTTCCCGCATGATGACGCAGGCGCTGACTGCCAGGCTGAGCGCCTAATAATCGATGCAGCGTACTGGCGTCATCGGGGATGCGTTTCTTTTGCTCATCGGTTAGCGGTAGTTCTCGTAGCGCCGCGCCTAGTGAGGCGGTCAGGCGCGCAGCCGCTTTTCCCGTTGGCGCCGCCAGTCGAATACGACAGCGCTCACCGTCTGCCATTTGAATCAACGCCGCCAGCAGCCTTGCGACCGTTGTCGTTTTTCCCGTCCCCGGTCCGCCGGAGATCACCGATATCCGGCGGGTGAGCGCAACAGCAGCGGCTACTTTTTGCCAGTTAACCCCCTCCGATGGCGGAAACAGCGCCGCCAGCGTGTGGGTCAACCGTTGTTCATCCACTTCAATGGCGTGGTTCACTTCACTGAAAAAGCGAGCTACCGTACGTTCGTTATGCCACATCCGGTTCAGATACAAGCGATCGCCGTACAGCACCAGCGGCGTGGGTTGCTCGCCACGGCTTACCGCACTGGATGCCAGCAGACATTCCGCCCAGTCTTCTGGCTCGCCCGTTTCAGCGAGCCAGGCGCTTAACAGAGGATGCGCGTCCTCGCTCAGAGATAACCGTGAAAGCGGTAAGCAAACGTGCCCTTCTCCCGCTTCATGGCTGAGCAACGCCGCAGCCAGCGCAACGGCAGGGTTGTCACTTCCGGCAACCGCCAGCGCGAACTGAGCATCCAGAGGCCGGAGCTGTTTTTGCTCAACAGCCTCCAGAAATCGTTTCTGGATTGTCATAACATCGTCTCCTGCACCGCACCGGCAAACATCTCGTCCATCAACGCAATCAACTCTCCGTCAGGTCGGGTCGCGTAAATTCCCTGCTGCGGATTTTCACTGTCAACGCCGCGCAGGAAGAGATAGATAACGCCGCCAAAATGGCGTTCATAATCGTAATCAGCAATGCGATGGCGTAAGTAGCGATGCAGCGCGAGGGTATAAAGTTGGTATTGAAGGTCGTAGCGATGCGCCTGCATGGCAGAGGCCATTGCCTGCTGCGTATAGGCGGAGCTGTCTTCGCCCAGCCAGTTCGATTTGTAATCGAGCAGGTAATAACGCCCCTGGTGGCGGAATACCAGGTCAATAAAGCCTTTCAGCATGCCGCGAACCTGCATAAAGTCCAACGCAGGGCACCCCGCCGATAGCGGATCGTATTGGCGAATTAACGCATCAAGCTGGTTGGCCATCAACGGCTGCGAAATCGGCAGATAAAACTCCATCTCCACCTGTTTTTCTCGCGCGGAAAGTTGGCTCAAACTCACGCCCGTCTCGTTGAGAGGCGCCTGCAAAATAGCGTCCAGCCATTCGGTCAAAATCGGCGTCCAGTGTGCGTCATAACCGCCCAACGCCAGTTGCTCCTCGACCCAATGCGGATCCACCGGTTGCGTAAAATCGAGATCTTCAAACAGGCTATGCAAGAACGTACCCGGCGAAGCGCCGCGCGGGAACTGATGCGGTGTAAGTCCTGACTCTTCAATAACCTCACCGACGCCTGCGGCATCGATATCCAGTCGCGGGATCAGATCCTGCGCGATACCCTGTCCACGCTGTTGCAGACCGGAATAACTGGTCACGCGCCAGCTATCGCCGGGCTTACGCTGCAGTATTTTCGCACTCAGTTCGCTGCTAACAGCCTGCGCAACCTGCCAGGGTTCACCGTCAGGCTGCGCGGGAGTCTGGCAAGCAATATCGTTGCTACAAAGCGCTTCAATCGCGCTACGCAGACCCACGGCATCCATCGGCTCACCTTTTTGCAACAGGCGACCAAGGGCGCTCTGATGCACATCGGTATCCCCTTTTTTATCGCTCCGACGTCGTACCAACGGCGCAACGCCAAGGCTGCAGTGCCATACCGAACGGGTTAGCGCGACATACAGCAAACGCAGGTCTTCCGCCAGACGCTCTGCTTCGGCTAGCTCAACGCTCTCCTCAGCATCGCTGAGATCCAGCACGGCTTCAAACGAGCTACGATCGTGGTAGAAAGCCTGATCCTGAACGCGGAAATTGGTGATAAACGGCAGCCAGACCAGCGGATACTCCAGCCCTTTCGATTTATGGATGGTGACGATTTTGACCAGATGCTTGTCGCTTTCCAGTCTGAGCTGCTGGCTGGACGCGTTGCTGTCGGGTTCAAGAATATGCTGGGACAACCAGCGCACCAGCGCATGCTCGCTTTCCAGCTGCGAGCCCGCTTCCTGCAACAGTTCGCTGATATGTAAAATGTCGGTCAGTCGACGTTCGCCTCCCGCCGTCGCCAGCAGGTTCTCTGCAATCTGGCGAGCCGTCATCAGCGCACGCAGCATCGGCATCACGCCGCGTTTATGCCAGATCTGACGATAGCCGTCGAATTCTTCGACCACCGCATCCCAGGCATTCTCGTCGGTATTTAACGCTTCAATATCCTGCGCATTCAACCCCATCATTGAGGTCGCCAGCGCGCTACGCAACGTGTTCTCACGTTCCGGCGTCATCACCGCCTGCAGCACCCATAGCAACTCCTGCGCTTCCAGCGTTTCAAATACGCTGTCACGGTTGGAGAGGTAGACAGAGGGAATGGCCAGTTGCGTCAGCGCATCACGGACCAGCGCTGCCTCCTGGCGGCTTCTCACTAGTACGCTGATATCTGACGCGCGTACCGGGCTGGATGCTTTGCCACTGACCAGTTGCGCTGCGCCAGAATGCCCGGCCTTAAGCCAGTCGCGAATTTGTGTGGCGCACACCTGGGCCATGTAGCTCTGATAATCGCCTACGCCGCAACTTTCTCCTTCCATCAGCCACATACTCATAGCTGGCTGCGTTTCGCCGTGCAAAACAAACCGTAACGCCTGGTTTTTTTCTGCGGATTTTACCGGGCTGAAAGGGATTTCGCGGAACATAAAGGCGTCGTCCATCTGGCTGAAAAGCGTATTCACGCTATTGACCATGCCGGGGGCCGAACGCCAGTTGGTATCGAGCGTATAGTGTGCGCTGACTTCGCTGCGCGCCTTCATATAGGTGAAGATATCCGCGCCGCGAAACGCGTAAATTGCCTGTTTCGGATCACCAATTAGCAGCAGTGCGGTATCCGGCTGATGCTGCCAGATCCGACGAAAAATACGGTACTGCTGTGGATCGGTATCCTGGAATTCATCGATCATGGCGACCGGAAAACGAGTACGAATAGCCGTCGCCAGCGCATCGCCGCTTTCACTGCGCAACGCCGCATCCAGACGGCTGAGCATATCGTCAAAACCCAGCTCGCCACGGCGACGTTTTTCCTCGGCAACTGCCGAGCGGATCTCCGCCAGCGCCCGGGTGATCACCAGATCGCGGAGAGTTAACGGTTCGCTAAGCAGTTCATCAATAGCGACAAACAGCGGGTGCTGAGGGGTTATCCCGCCCGCTTTGGTGCGCTCTTCCAGAAAACGCTGTGAGAATTTCTCCAACGCGTCAGGAAGCTGGTAACTTTGTGTTTCTTCCTGCGCCCACGCGCTGATCTTTTCGATCCACTTGCCCTGATTACCGCGATTAAATTTACGCCGGTCAATTCCGGAGGCTTCCATCAGGCCATCCAGCTCATCAACAGAATCACACCATTGCTGCTTGATCTGGTTAATGCGTGCGAGAATTTGTTCATGCCGGGAGGCCAGCGTTTCGTCATCAGACGGTGGCGCCTTGATAACCGGCGCTTCCCCCTGCAGATAGCGATCGATATCTCTCAGCAGCGCTTGCGGTCCTTTCCACGTTTCAAAAACCACCTGCGCAATGTCGCGGGGCAGCGGGTAGCAGTGCCGACGCCAGAAGTCCGCGCAGGCCTGATAGCGCAGCAGCGATTCATCTTCTATCAGTTGCTGTTCGAACAGCATGCCTGACTCAAAGGCATTGAGACTGAGCATACGCTGACAAAAGCCGTGGATGGTAAACACCGCCGCTTCATCCATCTGTCTTTCAGCCAATAGCAGCCACTGCGCGGCCTGTTTTTTATCGGCAATTTCATCTAACAAACGGGCATATAGCGGGTTGTCGGTGGTTTCACGCAGGCAGGCAATTCGCAGTTCATGAATATTGCTACGAATTCGACCGCGCAACTCTTCGGTAGCCGCCTCGGTGAAGGTGACCACCAGCAATTCTTCGACGGTCAGAGGACGAGGAAAGGCGGCAGAGCCGCCCAGTCCAAGCAGTAAACGTAAATAGAGGGCGGCGATGGTAAAGGTTTTACCGGTGCCCGCAGAGGCTTCAATCAGGCGCTCGCCCGTCAGAGGCAAGCGCAGTGGATCAAGGGACTCAGCGGCATCATTCATTCTTATCACTCATCAGGGGTAAGGTTTGCTGCAACGCGCTGACGGTCTGCCACACTTTCCAGCCTTCCGGGTGCACATATTCTGCTTTCCCATTCTGACTGCCGGAAACCTGTGACAATATCGCCATGCCTTGCGGCTCAACCACCGCCTGATGGAAGAAGTCGGCAAGTTTTTGCGGCGTCAGCAATTTAATCTGAGCCACTATTTTATCACGTGAATCGAAGCGCATATTGCCGCGATCAAAATCTTTGCTTAACTGTGAGGCTTCTGCCCCCAGCGTTTGCGGCGCCTGCAGCATTTGCGCAATAATCGCCTGCTGAATTTGCGCGAACTCTTCAGGTTTCATCGCCCGCAGCTTCGCTTCCGCCGTCGGGAAGAACGCTTTATAACGCTCCCAGAGGTAAGACGGCTGCTTATCACTGCTTTGCAGCAGGAACCCCATTCCCCACTGACGGCCAACACTCATCGGGAAAGCAAATACGGCGTAGCCTAACTGTTCTTCAGTACGCAGCTGATTGTAGAACCACGGCTGAACAATCTGACCTAACATAGCGCTGTAGGCTGAACTGGCGTATTCATCGTATCCGGTTGGCACAAATACCGCCGCCAGCGCTGAATCCGTGCTGCTGCCTGCTTTTTCAAAGATGACGGACTGCTTCTTGTCCACAACCACATCTTTGTTGCGACACCACTGTGACCCGTTCGCACCAAGCTGTTTTTGGATATCCCGCGCCATGCTCGTTGTCTGAGCTTCGCTCATATTGCCAATGACCAGGAATTCAGGTCGCGCACCGGTTTTTAAAGCGTCGCGGTAGGCCATCACCTCTTTCAGGGTGATGGAAGGCAGCAGCTTACGGCGCTCGTCGCGGGAGAAGTACGGCACCTGAGAAAGCATCTGCACCGGCATAATAGCCTGATCGTAAGCTTTACCCTTTTCTGCGGAATCCATCATCTGGGCATACCAGGATTTCGCCTGTTCCAGCTGTTCGTCCGTTGAGGTATAGCTGAAATAGCCGCTCAGCAGCGCCTGAAAAAGCTGCGGCAAACGTTGGGTGTAGCCGTTGGCGTTAAGCATCAACCCATTGTTAGCGTTGGTAGAGAAACCAATTCCACCTACCGATGCCTGGTTACTTAACTGATCGAGCGCAATCCCTGCCAGGTAATCGTTCAGGGCGAATAAGACCTGGTTGCGGGCGCTGTCCATGGCTTTCGGGTTACGCAGGATCACGCTGACGTCAGCCTTCGGCTCGCTGGCAAAATACTGGCTCGGGGCATACACCACGCGTAAATCCGGCTCATCAACAATCAGCTCTGGGTGAGCGTATTTTTTATCCGTCTTAATCAGCGTGAAATCATCCGGAATGTAGGGGTTCAACTCCGGTAACGACAGCGCAATGCCCTGCGCTTTTTGCTGCCAGTCGGCAAAGGTTTTGTCGCTGATTTTATCCACCTGGTAAGGCGCATCGACAAAATAAGCGGTTTTATTATGTGGCTCTTTCGCGCTGATATACCAGATACGCGCATTCTGCGGCGTCATCATTGCCAGACGTTGCTCAACGGCTTTCGCATCGTACTGGTCAGCAATATTCACCGCATCCAGCGTATGCTCGACGGGAACGCGGATCATGGTATCAGCCAGCCATTCCACGTAGTCCATATCACGGGTGATGGAGGGATAACGGAAATCGAGATCCAGCACGTGCGCCAGCTCGTCAAAATAGCGTTTATCGACACCTTTCTCGCGTAACAAATTGAGGTAGCTAAAGATTGCCGCGACAACTTCATCGCGGTTCGCCAGCCCCTTGTCGGTTAACGTCGCGGAAATGGCTAATACGCCGCTGTTCCCGTTGACCACCGGATCGGAGTCTGCGCGAATACCTTCAACCAGGCCCTGCTTTTGCAGCCAGTCAGACAACGTGCCCGGGCTACGATTGCCAATCAGGTAGGTCACCAGTTCATCGGTTTTACTGCGGAACTGCGCGCTGTTGTTATCGATACGAAACTCGACGCGCAATACTTTACGCGGCATTGCCGGAACATAGTGGATGATGATGCCCTTTTGCGCATCAGTGACGACCGGGACGGTAATCTCAGGCTTTGCGATATTCCTGTTCGGTACGCGCCCAAAGGTGTCAGCCGCTATCCGCGCCAGCTCTGGCAGCGGTTTATTGCTATAAATCACCGCCTTCATCAGGTTCGCAGAGTAGTACTTTTCATGAAATTTTTGTAATGCTTGCAGCACCGGGTTGCCCGGTTTATCGCTTAATGTCTCAAGATTCCCGCCAGAGAAACGCGAACCTGGGTGCGCCGGGTTGATCGTCTCAGCGCTCACCTGCGCCATACGCATCCCGTCTCGGGTACGCGCCAGTGTCAGCTCGGAGTTAACCGCGTTACGCTCGCGGTCGGCATATTTTTTATCCAGCAATGGATCGGCAATAGCATCCGCCAGGCGATCCACCGCCCCCACCAGCGCGTCGTTTTCGACTTCAAGATAGAAGGCCGTACGATAAGGCGCAGTGCTGGCATTGTGGCTACCGCCGTGCATTTTCAGGAATTCAGCCAGACTGTCCGGCTGTGGGTATTTTTTCGAGCCCATCAGACACATGTGTTCGAGATAGTGCGCCAGCCCCTGATGATCGTCCGGATCTTCCAGCGAGCCCACGGGGACTACCAGTGCAGAAAGGGATTTCACGGCCTGAGGATCGGATACCAGCAGCACAACCATGCCGTTATCAAGGCGCACGGCCTGATACTGACGGGTGTCTTTATCGCTTTTACGGATGGTTTCAGCTAAAGGCTGCCAACCGGTATCTGCCTGACTTACGGGAACCCAAAGGGCGACGAACAACAGTAATGCGCTGAACCAGGTGCTGCGGGGCATTCACAAACCTCATCATTAACGAATTCACCTGTTCACTACAAACCACGCATAAATACATGATCTGAACAGGGCAAGACTATGTGCTGAACGAGCCAGCATCTTCTCTTTGTAAGAATCAGTCCGTGACAGAATGCGCATCATAGTGGAAGCCATCGAATTGCGCAATTTTTATACAATCATCATGACTGATTAAAGCGAAAAATCGGTAACAGGTAGCGCT
Organism: Citrobacter sp. B72; assembly: GCF_016894305.1. Lineage (NCBI taxonomy): Bacteria > Pseudomonadati > Pseudomonadota > Gammaproteobacteria > Enterobacterales > Enterobacteriaceae > Citrobacter > Citrobacter sp. B72. The sequence continues at coordinate 929,806 of NZ_CP069801.1, read as the reverse complement.
GAGACTGTAAAACAATAGCCTCCAGCGTATCAGCATCCAGTTGACGCCAAAGACGCTGATACCAGATATCATCACCTTCGCCACGTACCATCATGTTGCCTTCATAGGCTTGCAGAAACTTACTGCGCGCTTTTTGCAACGTTGCATCGTCATCTAACATGGCATCATTTGCGGCGTCATAACAGGTTTTTATCCATGCACCACCGCTTTCGGGTAATACCAGCAACGGTGACGACATGCCTTCCCGATACCCCTCAATGAGTTGCGACAGGTACAGCAGCGCCTGTTCTGCATCCAGCGGCGGAAAACGCCATTCTCCATCTTTACGCAGGAACAATCGGCTCTCTCCCCTACCGCCACTGGCACAATAGACAAGATGTTCCAGCCAAAGTTGCACACCCTGCGCAATGCTTATCAAAGATGGGCGCCAGCGCAACAAACCGTCCTCTTGCACCTGCGGCAGCCAGCCGGTGATTTGCACGCCGTGACAGTTAAGATCGATTTCCATGCTCTGACAGGGCTGACGACAGGCGATAATGCGTTCAGCCAGCGACTGCATTTCCTGACGCTGCGTATCCCACAGAATTTCGCCAAACGGCCCATAGGGTAGCGCGCCCGCCGCACGAAAACGGCGGAACAGTCGTTCAGCATCGTTCTCTTCAACCAGCGTATTAAGCAATTGCTGATTAAGCTGGTAGCGGGTCAACCCTTCAAGAGTGAAAGGTTCCGTATCCGGGATCTCACTCTCTTCAGAGCGGAAGTTGACCCTTAAACGCATCTGGAAAAAGGCGCGTACCGGATGTGCCCAAAATCGCTGCAGCGTTTCCAGCGTTAGCGTTTCTGGCATTTCAAAGGGAAGAGGCTGCACAAAATCCGTGTGCGCTTTTCCTGACAGACTCGCCGCAGGCAGCCATTCCCGGGCATAGCTTTGCTGTTCGCCCGGCAAATAGTTTTGTGCATCAAAGGGCATACGGGTATGCAAACGGGTTATGTGCGCTTTTACCCTTGCCTCGCTTTGATCGCAGGTCAACGATTCATCGCCCGGCAGGTAGTGGCTTTGCCCGATGTAGTCCATCAGTTCTTGCACCAGCACCGACGGGAAGCGCTCGCTGTTATCCTGAATAGAGCGGCCAATGTAGCTGATGTAGAGCGTCTGCTGTGCCGAAATTAATGCTTCGAGGAACAGATAGCGGTCATCATCTCGACGACTGCGATCGCCCCGCATCGGTTTTTGGCTCATTAAATCAAAGCCCAGCGGCGCAAGTTGACGCGGATAAACCCCATCGTTCATACCCAGCAGGCACACCACTTTGAACGGAATGGAGCGCATCGGCATCAGCGTACAAATGTTAACGGGCCCCGCCAGGAAGCGCTGGCTGATGCGTTCCTGGTCAAGGCGCTGGGCTAGCTCATCACGCAACAGAGAGAGCGGTATAGCATCGCCGTACTCGGCCCCTAAACCTTCGGTAATAATGGCCTGCCACTGCTGTTCAATCAGCGTCATTGCAGCTTCGGTGTCCGCGTCCGGTAGGAAGAAATCATTAAGCATTTCCCGACAAATGGGTAGCCACTCTTCCAGCGGTCGTTCCTGCGCTAACCCTCTACGCCAGAGATTAAGCTGCATCAGCAACGAGGCCAGATGCCCTACCAGTTCGGCAATCAGGCCGCTGGACTCATCGTAAGGCAATACCGATTGCCACTCGCCCTGCGAGCTTTCCATCGCGTAGCCGAGCAGCATACGCGTTAAACCAAATTGCCATGTATGCTGACCTGTAGGTGGAAGTTCCAGTTCACGCACGTTATCGTCGTCAATTCCCCAACGAATCCCGGATTCATTGACCCATAAGCGAAGATAGCGCAACCCTTCTTCATCAATGTTGAAACGCGCCGCCAGCACGGGAACATCCAGTAACGCCAGGACATCCTCTGAGACAAAACGGCTATCCGGCAGCGACAGCAGGCTGATAAAGGCCTGTAAGACGGGATGAGACTGGCGTGCCCGACGGTCAGATATTGCATAAGGTAAGTAACGCTCGGCTGGCGCGCTACCAAAGACCGACTGAATGAATGGGCTGTAGCTGTCGATGTCCGCCACCATCACAATAATATCGCGCGGCGTCAGCGTTGGGTCCGCTTCCAGCATGGCCAACAGCCTGTCATGAAGAATTTCCACCTCGCGCTGTGGGCTATGGCAGACATGGAAAGTCACACTGGTGTCGTTCAGCTCAAGCCGGCGTTTATTGTCGCTACGGGAATATTCTTCCAGCGTAACGCCCGCCACGGCATTACTTTCGAGTTCCAGAATATCTGATTGAATATTATGCAAAAGGTTGTCAGGCGTAATATCGACAAACGCATCCAGTTCCTGACTGTTTTCCAGCTCCGAAAGCAAATAAATGTAATCACGCCCCAGCTTGCCCCACGAGGCCAGCATCGGGTTGCCCACATCCTGTTCGCCATCGCTGTTAAATAATCCTTCGGCTTTCTGGTTATCACGAAACAGCGGCAGATGCCGTTCTTCAAAGCTGTGCCGACGCTGACGAGCCATCAGCTTCGCCAGCCAGGCAGGATCTTTAATGTCGCCCCAATAGTAGCGACAAGGGTTGGTAAACAGCAGATGAATATCAATGTGCTTACCCAACGCCTGCAAGGCCTGCAGGTAAACCGGCGGTAGCGCCGAAATTCCGCAAATAAAGACGCGAGAAGGCAGCCCCTGCGGACATTCAGACGCATTTTCCAGGGTCTGAATAAATCGTTGGTATAAATTGGCACGATGCCAGCGCGGCTGGCCCAATTCCGCGGTGTATTCCACCAGCGCTTTCCACAACGGTGCCTGCCAGGCCTGAGACTCGCCGAGTCCCTCAACCAGTCGCCCCGCTTCCCACTGGGTCAACCAATCAGGGCGGTAGACTAAATACTGGTCGAAAAGGTCAGCCGCGCGCGAGGAAAGCTGAAAAAGCTTACGTTTATCAGTATCGTCCGTCAGATAGTGGCGTAGCAATGCGAAGTCATCGCTATCCAGCAATTGTGGCAACAGCGTCATCAACTTCCAGCTCATGCTCTGTTTGCTGAACGCACTCTCTTTCGGGATATCCGGCAGCACGCGCACAAACATATCCCAGATAAAACTCGCGGGCAGCGGAAAGTCGATATTGGCGGCAATACTAAACTTCTGTGCAAGAGTCATTTGTAGCCACTGCGCCATACCGGTACTTTGAACCAGGATCATCTCAGGTTCAAAGGGGTCGTCCAGCCGCTCGCGCTCAACGATAAATTCCATTAACGCTTCCAGCACATCCAGACGGTTGGAGTGGTAGACCCTTAACATAGCGACTCCTGACTACTGACGATTCGGGCAATGCAGACGCGTCATCTGACCCTGCCTGCCGAGGGGTGAAGAAATTATAACGTTGATGCTGACACATCCCGCTCTCGTTGTCTGCATTCGGTTAACCTGCCAGTTCACAGGCGATGAAAACGGGTATAGCTGGGTTTGCTGCCAGGCGTGGCGCCAGAGTTGCTGATACTGGTTTCTGATGATAAAGCTGTTCATTAGCACCCGCTGGTATCCTGACAACGCGGTCACAATCATTACCATTAGTACCATTGCCAGCATCACTTCCGGCAGACTAAAGCCACGCTGTCTGTTCAGGGGATCTGGCATAACGTCTGCTCCTTTAGCGGACAAAAATCGCTCCAGCCACGCGCCGAGAATTCTATGTTGCCATCAATAACCACCCCCTGACGCCATAACGATATCCCTTCATAGTGGGCAATAAGCAGAACAAAATTATTGGTAAGCAGGCGCAGGCAAACCGCGGCATCCTGCGTGGGAACGCGCCGACACTGTACAGGGGGTTGTAAGCGCCAGGGCTGCATACGCCCCCATTCCATCGCGGATTGCACTACCGCCTGACGCTGCAGCGCCTGACTTTGTGTGACCACACGCGCAGCAAAACTGGCCTCCTGTCTGCTAACGCCTTGCAGCAGCAGACTACCGAGCACCAGCAGCAACAGGACCATTGCCAGAGAAGATACGCCTCGCTCACGGTTCACAGGTTGAATCCCGTAACGCTGTAGACCGCTTCAACAACTTTTTGTGGTTGGTCATTGCTCACTCCACACAAACGCAGCGTAAGAAGCGGGGAATATCCGCTGAAATTCAGCCTTTCAACCTGGAATGCCTCAATCTGCATCGTGGCCGGATCGGTCATTTTCTCCCATCCTTTGCCAGTGCAGCCGGTGGCTCCACGCACGGTTTCCAACACCTTGTCCTGTAAACGAAACCCAATAGAATCAGCCTCTTTCACGGGACTGTTTTCCCAAACGCCATTGCTGTTGGCATCCCATCGGGCAATAACACAGTCTCCCTTAGCCGATATCACCAGTCCCTCTCCGACACAGTTTCCCCGGCAATACCCCGCCCGCTGAAGATGCTTCGCCACGGTGTAGACCCGCTGCCATATTTCATCTTCCAGTACTAACTGGCGCGTGTTACGCAGAATCTCTCGCTGTAGCGCCGGTAAAAATCGTGCTGAGCTAAGCAATAAAATACTGCTAATCGCCATGGCAATGAGCATCTCCAGCAGTGAAAATCCCCGTTCATTTACTGACATAATCTCGCCTCATCGCGCTCGCAAAGCCTGATTCGTCCCCAGCCAGACACCACCACGCGCCATTCCCCTGCCGTATTTTTCAGGCGTATATGTCCGGCCCATGCCGTATTGCGCAGTCCAAAAAAGGCCAGTGAAGGTGTTATCTCTGCCATTTCGACGTCGTCCCAGGGCGATGTAAAAACCAAAGACGAAGCGGGTCGACACGTGGTTTGCGAAGCCGCAGAGCTGACAAAACACCATGATGTGCCATCCCGAATCACGCTTATCACATGATCGCGGTTACGCCAGTTAGCATCTTCACGCAGTTGCAGCAGGTAGTCCCGCACCTGGCAGGCGGTCTGCCACAGCCGCTGTTGCTGCTGCCAGCGCTGCCAACCATACAGTCCAGATGCACCAAGCGCCGCGACAATCAGCATCGCAATCAGGGTTTCGAGAAGCGTGTAACCTTGTTGTTTTTTCATGTCGCCAGTATGGCGTGAGGAAAATGAATAACGAGCGGGAAATTCGGTTTCTACGGCGAGCTATGGGGAATATTTAGCACGTTACAGGCCGTTGCAATATTTCAGGAATCCACGCCGAAGAACGCGATTTGAGACAAAAAAAACCGACGCACATGGGCGTCGGTTGTGACAGCATGAAACAGGTTAGATAGCTACCGGTGCTTTAATACCCGGGTGCGGATCGTAGCCTTCAATTTCGAAGTCTTCGAAGCGATAGTCAAAGATTGATTCAGGCTTACGTTTGATAACCAGTTTCGGCAGCGCGCGCGGTTCACGGCTAAGCTGCAGATGCGTTTGATCCATATGGTTGCTGTACAGGTGCGTGTCGCCGCCGGTCCAGACAAAATCACCCACTTCCAGATCGCACTGCTGCGCCATCATGTGTACCAGCAAAGCGTAGCTGGCAATGTTAAACGGCAGGCCGAGGAACACATCGCACGAACGCTGATACAGCTGGCAGGAGAGCTTGCCATCCGCCACGTAGAACTGGAAGAACGCATGGCACGGTGCCAGCGCCATTTTATCCAGCTCACCGACGTTCCATGCGGAAACGATAATGCGGCGAGAGTCCGGATCATTTTTCAGCTGGTTTAGCACGGTGGTGATCTGGTCGATATGGCGACCATCTGGCGTAGGCCACGCGCGCCATTGTTTGCCGTAAACCGGGCCTAAATTACCGTTTTCATCCGCCCATTCGTCCCAGATTGAGACGTTGTTTTCATGCAGGTAGGCAACGTTAGTATCGCCCTGCAAGAACCACAGCAGCTCATGAATGATCGAGCGTAAATGGCAGCGTTTAGTCGTAACCAGCGGGAACCCTTCCTGCAGATTAAAACGCATCTGATGACCAAAAATGGAAAGCGTTCCGGTTCCGGTACGGTCGTTTTTCTGTGTGCCTTCATCCAGCACTTTTTGCATCAGTTCTAAATACTGTTTCATGGTTCCTCAGGAAACGTGTTGCTGTGGGCTGCGGCGGTACGCCCAAACCATCATAATAATGCCTGCGACAATCATCGGGATAGAGAGGATCTGACCCATGCTGATGTACTGTACCCAGGTGCCGGTAAACTGCGCATCCGGCTGGCGGAAGAATTCAACAATAATACGAAACGCGCCATAACCAATCAGGAACAGACCGGATACCGAACCCATCGGGCGCGGTTTGCGAATGTACAAGTTCAGAATGATAAACAGCACAACGCCTTCCAACGCCATCTCATAAAGCTGTGAGGCGTGGCGTGGCAGCGAGCCGTAGGTATCAAAAATAGACTGCCATTGCGGGTTAGTTTGCAGCAGTAAAATATCTTCGGTACGAGAGCCGGGGAACAGCATGGCGTACTTGAAGTTCGGGTCAACGCGTCCCCACAGCTCACCGTTGATAAAGTTGCCCAGACGCCCTGCACCCAAGCCAAACGGAATCAGCGGGGCAATGAAATCAGAAACCTGGAAGAACGAACGCTTAGTGCGTTTGGCGAAGATGATCATCACCAGGATCACACCGATAAGTCCACCGTGGAAGGACATACCGCCGTCCCAGACGCGGAACAGATACAGGGGATTATCGAGGAATAACGGGAAGTTATAGAACAGTACGTAACCAATACGCCCACCGAGGAAAACCCCGAGGAAGCCCGCATACAGTAAGTTTTCTACTTCATTTTTGGTCCAGCCACTGCCCGGACGATTCGCGCGGCGCGTCGCCAGCCACATCGCGAAAATAAACCCCACCAAATACATTAAGCCGTACCAGTGAAGCGCGACGGGTCCGATTGAGAAAATGACCGGATCGAAATCCGGAAAATGCAGATAGCTACTGGTCATCTGTCACCACAAGTTCTTGTTATTTCGCTGAAGTCAGACAGCAATTGATAAGCGCGCCTGCATAATGCAGGCGCTCCAAAGGTGCGAATGATAGCACAAGGGGTTAGAAGCGGATGCCGGGAAGATGTAAAAGATCTGTATAGGTAATCTCTATCCCCCGTAATACCTGATAGCGCTACGCTTGTCAGACCTACAATCCCCCGCGAATCAAGCCCCCCATGCCACGACGCTCCATGAAGGCCGCTACCTGATGGCGTACTTCTGTTGCCATCTGTGCCTCCAGGCTGCGCTGCGCCAGCGTTTGCGCCTCATCAAAATCGATATGGCGCAGCAGATATTTTACGCGAGCGACAGAACGACCGTTCATCGACAAATGACGGAAACCGAGACCGATCAGAATAGCCACGCACATCGGGTCGCCCGCCATTTCACCACACAGGCGCAAATCGATACCGCTTCTTTCGGCTTCCTGCGCAATCATCGCCAGCGCACGCAACATCCCCGGATGCAGGCTGTCATAAATGCTGGCTACCCGTGTGTTGTTACGATCGACGGCCAGTATGTACTGGGTAAGGTCGTTGGTTCCAACCGAGATAAAGTCTATCCGGTTTGTCAGATGCGGCAGCATGAACACCATCGACGGAACTTCCAGCATGATGCCAATGCGCGGTTTCGGGATCTCGTAACCGATCATCTCCTCCACTTCGCGTCCGGCGCGTTCAATCAAACGTCGCGCTTCGTCCACTTCATCGATGCTGGTTACCATCGGCAGCAAAATGCTCAGGTTTCCGGTTGCCGCATTCGCACGCAGCATAGCGCGAACCTGGATCAAAAAGATCTCCGGCTGATCGAGCGTTATGCGGATCCCTCGCCAGCCAAGGCAGGGGTTCTCTTCACTGATCGGCATATAGGGCAGCTGTTTATCGGCGCCGACATCCAGCGTACGCAGGGTCACCGGCTTGTCGTTAAACATTTGCAGCATCCCCTGATACTGCGCAACCTGTTCTTCTTCCGAAGGAAAACCGCTTTGCAGCATGAACGGAATTTCGGTGCGATACAGGCCAATGCCGTCGATTCGGCTACCCAGCTTTTCTTCATGTTCCGGGCTGAGGCCCGCATTGAGCATCACCTTCACGCGCTCGCCGCTTTTCAGCTGTGCTGGCTGGTTGACGTCGTCTTCCGCCAGGCGGCTCAGCTCAATTTCTTCACTGATAAGACGCTGGTATTCCTGGATCAATACCGGTTCCGGATCGACCAGCAGTTCACCGCGATAACCGTCCACCACCAGCGTACGGCGATGCAGCACCGACGGCTGGATATCGGCCCCCATGACGGTAGGGATACCCAGCGCACGCACCATAATTGCCGCATGAGAGTTGGCTGCGCCGTCCCGGACAACCACGCCAACTAACCGGTCCTGAGGAAGCTCCGCCAGCGTGGTCGCCGAAAGTTCGTCCGCCACCAGCACAAAGCGTTCCGGCCAGGCATTTGGCCCCTGGATAGAGTCATCAAGGTGGAACAGCAGACGCTGGCCCAGCGCGCGTAAATCTCCGGCCCGCTCTTTGAGGTAGTTATCGCTCAGCGCAGCGAACTGTTCGGCAAACTTTTCGATGATCGTTTTAACCGCCCACTCGGCCACCGAACCGTTATCCACTTCCGCAAACAGCTCGCGGCGCAGACGGGTATCGGAAAGCAAGTGCGAGTAAAGATCAAAGATCGCCGCCGTTTCTTTCTGCGCCCCAGCGGTAAAACGCTTGCTGTAGCGGCGGAATTCGTTCGCCGCCTCTTCCAGCGCACCGGTCAGTCGCTCGCGTTCAAGCACAGGAGCCAGCGTTGAAGCCTGGTAGACCTGTTCCATCAACGGCAGCGTCGCATCCTGCCAACCTTCGGCTATTGCCACACCGGGAGCGGCTGGCAGCGCACGGATGCGCGTTTGACGGTACTGGCCGAACAGCGCGTTTAGCTGCGACTGCGAAAGTATGGCCGCCATTTGCGTGGCGAGCGTGACGAGGAAAGACTCTTCACTTTCATCGTACTGACGCAGTTCACGCTGCTGCACCACCAGCACACCTAAAAGCTGGCGACGCTGAATGATCGGTACGCCTAAGAATGCACGAAAACGCTCTTCTTTTACCGAAGGAATGTATTTAAAGCTGGGATGTTTTTGCGCATCGGCGAGGTTGATAGGTTCCGCCAGCCTGCCAACCAGGCCAACGATACCTTCATCAAACGCGAGTGCGACAGTGCGACCACGTGGTTTTTTTAGTCCCCGGGTCGCCATGAGGTAATAACAACGTCGATCGTGATCGGCCAGATAGACCGAACAGACCTCTGTATCCATCGCAAGACAGATGTCGGTAACCAGTATATTCAGCGCTTCGTTCAGACGCGGAGCACTGGCCACCTTTTCGACTATTTCGCGCAGGCGGGTGAGCATAATTTGCGTAGCTTAACCTCTTTTACGTCTGTACGCAGGTGCGCTTTGCGGTTTAGGAGTGCTCTCCTGAAGCGCCATGACAACACTTGCGAATTCTTTCATCACCCTGCGATAGACATCGCGTTTAAATGACACCACCTGTCGAACCGGATACCAGTAACTCACCCAGCGCCAGCCGTCGAACTCAGGTGTACTGCTGGTTTGCATATTGATTTCAGCATCACTGCTGACCAATTGCAGAAGAAACCATTTTTGTTTCTGGCCGATACAAACCGGCTTTGTGTCCCAACGCACCAAACGTTTCGGTAACTTGTAACGCAACCAGTTACGAGTAGAAGCAAGGATCCGTACATCTTTACGACTGAGACCCACTTCTTCAAAGAGTTCCCGGTACATCGCCTGCTCTGCTGTCTCTCCTGCATTGATCCCACCTTGTGGGAATTGCCAGGAGTGCTGACCAAATCGCCGGGCCCACATGACCTGCCCCCGGCGGTTACAAATTACTATCCCTACATTCGGGCGGTAGCCATCGTCATCAATCACCGGACTACCTCAACATAAACCTTATATACAAACGATTGTTTCACACTCCTGAGGGGCGGTAAACCACTCTGTTAAGGGTGCGATATTCTAATAACAATTGAATAACTCACAGTTAAAGGCCGAGTTATAAACAGAAGAAGGGCAAGCAAGGCGATTTTATTCACCTTTTCTGTGGATATAGTTGTGAAGAAGTACGGAATTACTATGGGAAAACCCAGAACAGTCCGAATAAGACATTCGTCACATATCAAAAATACTCTTATACATTCATAAAGTTAAAACCGATTCACGCAGATAAACACACAGAAATGTGATGTGCATCACGCATACGATCTTCACGCTGATGAAAGATCGACCAGCGTTGGTTTTATCCACAGATTATGCCAATAAGTTAGGCACAATTTGTGTGAAAATTCGATTTTCGTCGCACGTCAAGGCTGTAAATTGAAACAGTAGTGGGGGTTTTTCACAGTTATCCCATCTTTCTGTGGATAACATGGTGTAAGATCCTGTTCATTGTCAGTGACCAGAATTGGAAAACCCGCTTCGCTGTTGCGCAACTCTGCGAACGTGAATCTAAAAACCAATATAAATCATAGAATTGAATAAAGCATGTGGAAAAAGATAAACTCTGTCCACACGGTATAAAATCATTGCTCATTTTTTCACCTAAGGGTTAACCCGATGCCAGAACTCCGTCCGTTGCTTTCTCCCCCTGAATCTGAAGCCCAGTTGCTGAGCCAGGCACGGCAGCTTTCGGGCTACGCGTTAGGAGAATTAGCGGCAATAGCGGGAATCGTTACGCCGAAGGATCTTAAGCGCGATAAAGGCTGGATTGGCGTCCTGCTGGAAATCTGGCTCGGTGCCAGCGCGGGCAGTAAACCAGAGCAGGATTTTGCGGCGCTGGGCGTGGAGCTGAAAACGATCCCTGTGGACAGTCTTGGCAGACCGCTGGAAACCACCTTTGTGTGTGTGGCGCCGTTAACCGGCAATACCGGCGTCACCTGGGAAACCAGCCATGTACGACACAAACTCAAACGTGTTCTGTGGATCCCGGTAGAAGGCGAACGCAGCATCCCTCTGGCTGAGCGCCGCGTCGGCTCTCCCCTGCTGTGGAGCCCGAATGAAGAAGAAGACCGGCAATTGCGTCTGGACTGGGAAGAGTTAATGGACATGATTGTGTTAGGTCATGTCGAACGCATCACCGCTCGCCATGGGGAAGTACTGCAACTGCGTCCTAAAGCCGCCAACGCCCGCGCGCTTACCGAGGCCATTGGCGCCAACGGCGAACCCATCCTGACCCTGCCACGCGGCTTTTACCTGAAAAAGAACTTCACCCGCGCATTGCTTGAGCGACATTTCTTGTTCCAGGCGCAATAGGCACCGTCCGGCCTTTCACCCGCCGCGTTACGGGCCTATAATTACCGCTTCTTTTTTTTGGCAGGACTTTGTTCGATGTTATTTGCATGGATAACCGATCCTAACGCCTGGCTTGCGCTCGGTACGCTGACGCTGCTGGAGATCGTTCTTGGGATCGACAATATTATTTTCCTTTCTCTGGTTGTAGCCAAACTCCCGACAGCGCAACGCAATCATGCTCGACGTATTGGGCTGGCGGCGGCGATGATCATGCGTCTGGCACTGCTGGCTTCTATCGCCTGGGTAACGCGGCTGACAAACCCGTTATTCGAGCTGTTTGGCGAGGCGATATCAGCACGTGACCTGATCCTTCTGCTGGGGGGATTGTTCCTGATCTGGAAAGCCAGCAAGGAGATCCACGAATCCATTGAAGGTGAGGAAGAGGGGTTAAAAACCCGCGTATCTTCTTTCCTGGGCGCGATTGTGCAGATCATGTTGTTAGACATTATCTTCAGTCTGGATTCCGTGATTACTGCGGTTGGCTTGTCCGATCATCTGTTTATTATGATGGCGGCGGTGGTGATTGCCGTAGGCGTGATGATGTTTGCCGCGCGCCCAATTGGCGAGTTTGTCGATCGCCACCCTTCGGTGAAAATGCTGGCGCTCTCGTTTCTGATTCTGGTCGGTTTTACGCTGATTCTGGAAAGTTTCGACGTCCACGTTCCGAAAGGATATATCTATTTCGCCATGTTCTTCTCTATCGCGGTAGAGACCCTGAACCTGTGGCGTAATAAAAAAAATCCGCTCTGATGAAATCCATCGCTCCCCGCAAGGGGAGCGAATGCCAGCCACACCTACCCCTTCTCACAGTTTAAGATTTTACTGCTTTCACCCTGCACAACTTCGCGTTATTACTAAACTATTGTCAGACGCAGGCCATGTGAGGATAAGCAGATGAAAAAATGGGCAGTTTTGATTTCCGCCGTAGGACTGGCTTTTGCCGTTTCCGGATGCAGCAGCGATTATGTAATGGCGACAAAAGATGGTCGAATGATCCTGACCGATGGAAAACCAGAAATTGACGATGATACCGGTCTGGTGAGCTATCACGACCAGCAGGGCAATGCGATGCAGATTAACCGCGATGATGTGTCTCAAATCATTGAACGCTGATGGTTGAGGTCAGCAGCGCGCTGGCCTTAACAATTTTACTTCCCTTTTTCTCTTCCCTCAGCCATTTTTATAATCCTTATGTCGTGATTATAAAAAGGAAACGGCTATGCAATATCACCGTATACCCCACAGCTCGTTGGAAGTCAGTACACTGGGGCTGGGCACAATGACGTTTGGTGAACAAAACAGCGAAGCCGACGCACATGCACAGCTCGATTATGCAGTAGCACAGGGCATTAATTTGATCGACGTTGCCGAGATGTATCCGGTACCGCCGCGTCCTGAAACCCAGGGTCTCACCGAAACCTACGTAGGTAACTGGCTCGCCAAACACGGCAGCCGCGAAAAGCTGATCGTTGCGTCTAAGGTCAGCGGACCATCACGTAACAACGACAGCGGCATTCGACCGAATCAGGCGCTGGACCGTAAAAATATCCGTGAAGCGCTGCACGACAGCCTGAAAAGACTGCAAACCGATTATCTGGATCTGTATCAGGTTCACTGGCCGCAGCGCCCGACCAACTGTTTTGGTAAGTTAGGCTACAGCTGGACAGACTCCGCGCCGGTCGTTTCCCTTCTCGATACGCTGGACGCTCTGGCCGAGTTTCAGCGCGCCGGGAAAATTCGCTACATCGGCGTTTCTAATGAAACCGCGTTTGGCGTGATGCGCTATCTGCACCTGGCGGACAAACACGATCTGCCACGCATCGCCACCATCCAGAACCCCTACAGCCTGCTGAACCGCAGCTTTGAGGTTGGACTGGCTGAAGTGAGCCAGTATGAAGGCGTTGAGCTGCTGGCTTACTCTTGCCTGGGCTTCGGTACGTTAACCGGGAAATACCTGAACGGCGCGAAACCTGCCGGTGCACGCAATACGTTGTTTAGCCGTTTCACGCGCTACAGCGGCGAGCAGACGCAGAAAGCCGTTGCGGCCTATGTGGATATCGCGAAACGCCATAATCTGGATCCTGCGCAAATGGCGCTGGCATTCGTGCGTCGTCAGCCGTTTGTCGCCAGCACTTTGCTGGGCGCCACGACGATGGAGCAGCTAAAAACCAACGTTGAAAGCCTGCATCTGGAGTTGAGCGAAGAAGTACTGGCAGAGATTGAAGCGGTGCATCAGGTGTATACCTATCCTGCACCGTAACAGTTAGCGCCTGATGGCGCTACGCTTATCAGGCCTACAAAGTGAACGCCCTGTAGGCCGTATACGGTAACGCCGCCATCCGACACATTCATAGCATACTCATCTCGCACCGTGACGATTAGCGCCTGATGGCGCTACGCTTATCAGGCCTACAAAGTGAGCATCCTGTAGGCCGGATAAGGCAACGCAGCCATCCGGCACATTCATAGCATACTCATCTCGCACCGTGACGATTAGCGCCTGATGGCGCTACGCTTATCAGGCCTACAAAGTGAGCATCCTGTAGGCCGGATAAGGCAACGCAGCCATCCGGCACATTCATAGCATACTCATCTCGCACCGTGACGATTAGCGCCTGATGGCGCTACGCTTATCAGGCCTACAAAGTGAGCATCCTGTAGGCCGGATAAGGCAACGCCGCCATCCGGCAACAGCATACAACAGACTATTGGCGGCGCTGCCAAATCCACAGCGCCGCAATCGCCAGCGCAAACAGCGCACCAAATCCAATACCAATCGCAACTGCCGGGATCCCCACCAGCACCGCCAGTGAGTAAATCCCGAGCATCAACAGCATCGCGCTGTTTTCACCCAGGTTTTGCACCGCTATCGCATTACCCGCGCCGACGCTTTTCTTACCCCGTTCCTGCAGCAACGCATTCAACGGCACCACAAAGAAGCCACCCGACACGCCGATAAGCATCAGCAATGCGTAGGCCGGAAGCAGCGAATGTTGAAGAGAGAAAATCAGCACCACGATGCCAATCAGGATCCCCGCAGGCATACAGCGCGACACGGTTTCCAGCGTTACCAGCTTCGCGGCCGCACCCGCACCGACCACAATCCCGATTGCTACCATGGCATTGAGGTAGGTCGGGGTGGCGTTATCGGTGATGCCGAGCGCCACCGGGACCCACAGCACCAGCAGAAAACGCAGCGTAACGCCCGCGCCCCAAAAAAGGCTGGTTCCCACCAGCGAGAAGCGTGTTTCACCGTTGCGCCACAGCGAGGAGGCGGCACAGAAGAAACTGCGCGTCATTTTCCCCAGATGCCAGGACTGGCCAGGACGAGCCGCGGCCAGTTTCGGGATATACAGGTTAGCCACCACGGCGCCAGCATAGGCCAGGGCACAGGCAGAAAGCGCGGCCATCACGTGCCAGTCGGCCAGAACGCCGCCGGCGACAGAACCGAGCAAAATCGCGGCAATGGTGGAGGCTTCCATCAGGCCGTTAGCCTTCACCAGTTTGTCACCGGTAGTCAGTTCACCGAGAATGCCGTACTTGGCCGGTGAATATGCCGCCGCGCCGATTCCCACCAGCGTATACCCAAGAAACGGATTAATGCCGAAGCAAATACTCGCCGCACCCAGCAGTTTCAGAGCGTTCGCGAACATCATCACTCTGCCTTTGGCAAAGCTATCCGCCACCTGTCCCACAAAGGGAGCAAACAGAATGTAAGCGCCCACAAACACCATTTGCAGGATTGGCTGACTCCAGTCCGGATAAAATTGCTCCTTCAGCAACGCCAGCGTAGCAAACAGCAACGCGTTATCGCCAAACGCCGACAGAAATTGCGCGGCGATAACGGACATCATCCCTTTGGACCAGATTGAAGTGTTAGTGTGCACTGACTCACTCATGTTGTTTTTCCGGCTCATCGACCCAGCTTTTCAGCGTAACAAAATCCGGCTTACCGCTGCCGAGTAAGGGGAGTTGCTTCAGATGGCGAATATCACGCGGTACGGCAAGTTCAGGTACACCGTGCGCCCGCGCATACTGCTGTAGTTTTTCACGTGTCAGCTCGCTGTCGGTAGTGAACAGCACCAGCGCCTCACCTTTGCTGGCATCACTCTTGATCGCCGTGGCGTGCATTTTGTCTGCGGATACCGCCAACGCCAGTTGCTCAACCATTTCCAGCGAAACCATCTCTCCGGCAATTTTAGCGAATCGCTTAGCGCGCCCCTGAATCTGTACAAAGCCGTTTTCATCAAAGCGCACGATGTCTCCGGTGTCATACCAGCCGCGCTCAATCTCACCTTGCGCATTTTCTGCTGTCGGCACTTCCAGCACGCCAGGTTTTTCGACGCGCAAATAGCCGCTCATAATATTAGGACCTTTCAGCTGTAAACGCCCACCGTCCTCAATTCCCGGAACAGCCAACAGTCGAGCATCCATACCAGGCAAGATGCGCCCTACCGTTCCCGATTTTGCCGCCATTGGTACGTTAATCGACACAACCGGCGCACATTCCGTCACGCCATAGCCTTCAAGAACGCGCAGGCCAAATTTCTCCTGCCACAGCTGCTTTGTGCTGTCCTGAAGTTTTTCCGCTCCCGCCACCACATAGCGCAGGCGGTGGAAATCGTACGGATGCGCAAAACGCGCGTAATTGCCGAGGAACGTCGAAGTACCAAACAACACGGTGCAGTTCCGGTCGTATACCAGCTCTGGCACAATGCGGTAATGCAGCGGGCTGGGATAAAGAAACACTTCTGCGCCAGTCAGTAGCGGCGTGAATAATCCCACCGTCAGGCCAAAGGAGTGGAACAGCGGCAGCGCCGACATAAAACGGTCATCGGCGGTGAAATCGGCAATCGTTTTGATCTGCTCAACGTTCGCCAGAATGCTTTTATGACTGTGAACCACACCTTTCGGATGGCCTTCTGAACCAGAAGTAAAGAGGATTACCGCAGCGTCTTCCGGCTGCTGCTTCACCTGCGCCAGATGCGGTGCCAGCAGATGTGAGAAAATCCACAGCTTATCGCTAAAGGTCACATCAGCTTTTAAGTCTTCCAGATAAACCCAACGCACCTGGGTGAGCTGTTCCGGTAAATGCCAGAGTTTGCCTTTATCGAGAAACTGTCGGGATGTGAAGATCGTTTTAATTTCAGACGCAGTAATGGCACTGGTTAATCCTTTCACGCCTGCGGTGTAGTTCATCATGGCCGGAATGCGTCGGCGCGCAATGGCGCCAAAAATGACCGCTGCGCTGATCCCCGCGTTTGGCAGCATCAGGCCGATTTTTTCACCTTCGACGCTGTATTTTTCCAGAATACGGGCCACAAAGAGCGTCTTTGTCAGCAGCTTGCGGTAGCTGTCCGGGGTAAAGTTAACATCTTCAATGCAGTTTTTGCCTGCGCCAAAACGGTATTTCGCCGCCAGCAGAGACTCGTATAGCGTTTCACGCGGACGAACCGCCATGCGTGCTTCCATCATAATTTGATGCAGCATCTCTCCGGCAATTTTGCGGCGATCGCGAGCACGCGGAGCTTCCGGCATCGGCAGTTGTGTGGGCGGTAGGATGTGTAAGCGGATGCGCGGGAAGAATCGCTGTTTAACCAAACCTTTCAGGCGGCTAAAGCGGGAAAGCTCCGCGCCTTCAATGCGCACAGGAACCACCGTCGCCCCCGACTTAGCGGCAACAAACCCCGCGCCGTCATAAATTTTCATTAACGAGCCGGAGGTCGAAATACGTCCTTCCGGGAAAATAACCACCGGACGGCCCTGTTCGACCAGACGAACCAGATGTTTAATCGACATCGGTTTGGTTGGATCTAACGGTACAAAATCAATCAGCGGGGTTAGCCAGCGCATATACCATTGCTGGCTGATCGAGGTGTAAACAGCGAAGACGGGACGAATCGGTAAAAAGAGCGCCAACAGGATGCCGTCTATAAATGAGACATGGTTGGGAGTGATTAGAACGCGTTCTCCCTGTAGCGCGCTGACATCGCCCGTGACGCGAACGCGGAAAAGCACGCGAAACAGATTACGAAAAAAGCCAAATAGCATCTCAACTCCCTGTGCCATTAATTATATAAACATCAATGGTGGGAGAGTATACGAGTTGGGGAATTGGCGCGACAGGTAACTGGTAAATACAATCCGAAAAAAAACCTGCGCATCCGCGCAGGTTGGTGCAAGAGACAGGTACGAAGTGCGTACCGAATAATCTCACCAATCAATACCTCTGGGATCTTGATTGTGGTCGTCAGCAGCCAGATACGCCAGTGCGAAAACGCAAAGGAATGAACCCAAATGCAACGAGTTGTGTAAATTATCGGTTACTGTTACAGATAGGCTGAAGGTAAAAAAAAACCTGCGCATCTGCGCAGGCTGGTGTAATTCTAGTGATCAACCCGAAAGTTGATTTCACCTATCAATACCTCTGGGATCTCAACTCTAGCAATCTGCTCAGTTCTCTCACCAGCGAACAATCGCAACAGCACATCGCAAAGTGTAAGCAAAAATTAGCATTTTCTATTTTCTGTCTTACTTCGCTCGTTTGCGCTCACATTTGCGACGTTCTGACGGGCAATCTGCTTGAACAGCCAGCCATTTTCCGTAACACTGACGGAATGTAAGCGTTTACCCACAACAGGTACTATCATGGCGACCATAAAGGATGTAGCCCGACTAGCTGGTGTATCAGTCGCCACCGTTTCTCGAGTGATTAATGATTCTCCTAAAGCCAGCGAAGCATCGCGCCTGGCCGTAACGAGTGCAATGGAATCACTCAGCTACCACCCCAACGCCAATGCGCGTGCGCTGGCACAACAATCCACTGAAACCATCGGTCTGGTGGTTGGAGATGTGTCCGATCCATTTTTTGGGGCAATGGTTAAAGCTGTCGAGCAGGTGGCGTATAACACCGGTAATTTTTTACTGATTGGTAACGGCTACCATAACGAACAGAAGGAACGACAGGCGATTGAACAGCTCATTCGCCACCGCTGCGCAGCCCTTGTTGTCCACGCGAAAATTATCCCGGATGCTGAGCTGGCATCACTCATGAAGCAAATCCCCGGCATGGTATTGATTAACCGAATTCTGCCGGGATTCGAACAACGCTGCGTTGCCCTTGATGACCGTTTCGGCGCCTGGCTCGCGACCCGACACCTCATTCAGCAGGGCCATACGCGCATTGGTTATCTGTGCTCCAATCACACGATTTCAGATGCGGAAGATCGTCTGCAAGGCTATTACGACGCGCTGGCAGAGAGCAATATTCCTGTCAGCGATCGACTGGTAACGTTTGGTGAACCGGATGAAAGCGGCGGTGAACAGGCTATGACCGAGTTACTTGGCCGTGGCAAAAACTTCACTGCGGTAGCCTGCTACAACGACTCAATGGCGGCTGGTGCCATGGGCGTATTGAATGATAACGGCATTGATGTGCCGGGAGAAATCTCGCTGATTGGTTTTGATGATGTGCTGGTTTCCCGCTACGTGCGCCCGCGTCTGACCACGGTGCGCTACCCGATCGTGACGATGGCAACCCAGGCTGCCGAACTGGCGCTCGCGCTGGCGGAGAAGCGTCCCGTGCCTGAAATTACCCACGTTTTTAACCCAACTCTGGTGCGTCGCCATTCCGTTTCGACGCTGACAGAGCCGGGGAATTCATCGTCAAACGAATAACCAGGATAGCGTTATGACTACGATGTTGGACGTTTCACGACACGCAGGCGTCTCAAAAGCGACCGTTTCGCGCGTACTGAATGGCACGGGTCAGGTAAAAGAGAGCACGCGCCAGAAAGTGTTTAAGGCCATGCAGGCACTTGATTATCGGCCTAATTTTTTAGCGCGCTCTTTGGCAAACCGCACCAGCAACAGCATTGGTCTGGTAGTTTCCACATTTGATGGATTCTACTTTGGCCGCCTGCTGCAACAGGCTTCACGCCAGACGGAATCTCACGGCAAGCAGTTGATCGTCACCGACGGCCACGACACACCAGAGCGTGAGCAGGAAGCCGTGCAAATGCTGGCGGACAGGCAGTGCGACGCCATTATTCTCTATACCCGCTATATGAGTGAAAAGGCGATTATGTCGTTGATGAACAGCATTACTATGCCCTTGCTGGTCATCAACCGTGATGTCAGCCAGGCCCGCGATCGCGCAATTTTCTTTGAACAGGAAGACGCGGCCTATCAGGCGGTCAATTATCTGATCTCGCAGGGCCATAGCGATATTGCTTGTATCACTGTGCCTGGCCATACGCCTACCGGTAAATCACGCCTGATGGGGTATCGTAAAGCGCTGGAAAAAAACGGTATTCCCTGGGATCCCGATAAGGTCAAATACGGCGACTCCACGATGACGCGAGGCTATGAGGCCTGCCGTGAACTGCTGGAGGAAGGGGTGAAATTTAGCGCCCTGTTCGCCTGTAACGATGACATGGCATTAGGCGCATCAAAAGCGTTACATCAGGCCGGGCTAAGGATCCCAACGGACGTCTCACTATTTGGTTTTGATGATGCGCCGAGCGCCAAATGGCTGGAGCCGGGGCTGTCTACCGTTTATCTACCGATTGATACCATGATAACCACGGCAATCGACCAGGCTATCCGGCTGGCCAACGGCGAGAGCGTCGAGCCAATCCCACCGTTCACCGGCAAACTGGTACTACGTGACTCAGTAACGCTCGGGCCATACTTTAAGTAATCAAATGCCGGATGGCGGCGCAGTTAATCTTGTAGGCCGGATAAGCGTAGCGCCATCCGGCATTTCACAACGCTGTAATCAGATTAATTCCAACGCTAACAGCTCATCAATGGTCTGGCGACGGCGAATCAGTCGCGCCACGCCGTTATCGAACAAAACTTCCGGCAGCAGCGGACGGCTATTGTAGTTTGACGACATTGACGCGCCGTACGCCCCGGTATCATGCAGCACCAGATAATCGCCCGGCACCACCGCAGGCAACAGACGGGTTTCCACATTTCCGCCTTCCTGCTGGGTAAACACGTCACCAGATTCGCACAGCGGCCCGGCTACCACGGTTTCCCGTTGTGGGGTGTGTTCCAGAGAGCGACCATCTCCTGACAGCGCTGAGATATGGTGATAGCTACCGTACATGGCCGGGCGCATTAGATCGTTGAAGCCCGCATCGATCAGCACAAAGTGACGGCTACCCATTTCTTTTACGCTACGTACCTGCGCCACTAACACGCCAGCTTCCGCGACCAGAAAACGACCAGGCTCTATCTCAAGCGCGATCGGGTGACCCAGGTGTTTAGCAATCTGTTCACGCGCAGCGTTCCACAATCCAAAGTAGTGATCGGTATCGATCGCCTCTTCGCCTTCGCGATACGGGATTGATAAACCACCACCTGCGGAGATCGCCTCCAGATCCTGACCAAATTCAACCACCTGGCGCACCATCGCACCGCACACCTGCTCCAGATGCGCATAGTCCACGCCGGAGCCGATATGCATATGAATCCCCACCAGCTTCAGCTTATAGCGCTGAATCACCTCCAGCGCCGCGGGAAGATCGCTATACCAGATCCCGTGCTTGCTGTTTTCGCCGCCGGTATTGGTTTTCTGACTGTGCCCATGCCCAAAGCCAGGGTTTACGCGTAGCCACACGCGATGGCCCGGCGAGACCTGGCCCAGTTGTTCCAGCATATCCACCGACCCGGCATTTACCGGAATGCGCAATTCATGCACCCGCGCGAGCGTCGCTTCATCAATCATATCGGCGGTAAAGACGATTTCATCTTTCCCCGGTACGAAGCCTGCCGCCAGCGCACGTTCAATTTCGCCAAGCGAGACGGAATCAACCTTCACGCCCTGCTCGCGCATCAGGCGCAAAATATGAATATTCGAACATGCCTTTTGGGCGAAACGCACCACGTCAAACTGACTCAATTTGGCAATCTGCCCGCGGATAATCTGAGCATCATAGACCCACACCGGGCAGCCGAATTCGGCAGGCAGGCGCAGCAGGTTGTCGGCGTTCAGGTCAGTGTCAGTACTATTGAGTGGGCGTGGCATAGTGTGCTCCGATATTGGCTTTTTTATGATTACGCCACAGCCCGAAAAGAATAAAAAATATCGTTTTATCGTGAGTCTATGCAAAAATGATATGGATTGATTCATTCGAGGATTGCCCATGCCCGCCGTTAACCTGCGACACATCGAAATTTTTCACGCCATCATGACGGCAGGTAATCTGACAGAAGCTGCGCGCATGCTACATACCTCGCAGCCCACCGTCAGCCGGGAACTGGCCCGATTCGAGAAAGTGCTGGGATTAACGCTGTTTGAACGTACGCGTGGCCGACTGCATCCAACCGTGCAAGGGTTACGTCTGTTTGAAGAGGTGCAACGTTCGTGGTATGGCCTGGACAGAATTGTGAGCGCCGCCGAAAGCCTGCGCGAGTTTCGCCAAGGCGAATTGTCGATTGTTTGCCTGCCGGTATTCTCACAGTCTTTTTTACCGCCGCTGCTGCAGCCATTCCTCGCTCGCTATCCACAGGTCAATATTCAGATAGTGCCGCAGGAGTCACCGCTGCTGGAAGAGTGGCTGTCGGCGCAGCGCCACGATCTGGGGTTAACGGAAACGCTGCATACGCCTGCCGGAACGAAACGCACCGAATTGCTGGCGCTGGATGAAGTGTGCGTGCTGCCGCAGGGCCATCCGCTGACTAAGAAAGCGGTGTTAACGCCGCAGGATTTTCAGGGAGAAAACTACATCAGCCTGTCGCGCACCGACAGCTACCGTCAGCTACTGGATACACTGTTTAATGAGCACCAGGTGAAGCGCCGCATGGTGATTGAAACCCATAGCGCCGCTTCAATTTGTGCAATGGTACGGGCAGGTGTGGGGATCTCGGTGGTGAACCCACTGACCGCGCTGGATTACGCCAGCAGCGGAGTCGTTATCCGCCGCTTCAGTATTTCGGTCCCCTTTACAGTCAGCCTGATTCACCCGCTTCATCGCCCCGCCTCGGCGCTGGTTGATGCTTTTACGGCGCATCTGCAGGCCCATCTACCGAGGCTTATTGACCCACTGGAGGCTATTTTGCATCCGCAGCCGAAAGCATAAACGCCACCGCATCTTGCGCATGGATTGCCGCGGTGTCGAAAACCGGTAGTGGGCTTAGCTCGGTGGGAACCAGCAGACCAATCTCGGTACAGCCAAAGATAACCCCTTGCGCCCCCTGTTTCGCCAGTTGGTCGATGACGCCCAGGTAATAATCGCGGGAAGCCTCGCTGAATTCACCGAGACACAGCTCATCGAAAATAATCTGGTTTATTTTCTGACGATCCTCAGCTTCAGGGATCAGCGTGCTAATGCCGAATTCAGTCTGTAAACGCCCGCGGTAAAAATCCTGCTCCATGGTGTAACGCGTACCCAGTAGCGCCACGTTGCTCATTTGCTGCTTTTGTATCGCCCGCCCCGTCGCGTCGGCAATATGCAGAAACGGCACATCACAGGCGCTTTCAATCGCCTCAGCAACTTTGTGCATGGTGTTGGTACACAGCACAATTCCTTGCGCCCCGGCTTGCTGTAGCCCTGTGGCGGCCTGCGCGAGGATCTCACCGGCTCGCTGCCAGTCACCGCTTGACTGGCAGAATTCAATCTCGTGAAAATCCACGCTGTGCAACAGAATCTGCGCAGAATGCAGACCTCCCAGACGCTGTTTTATGCCTTCATTAATGAGTCGATAATAAGGAATGGTAGATTCCCAGCTCATACCGCCTAACAGACCGATCGTTTTCATCATTTCCCCTGACTCGTTGTTGTCTCTCCAGTGAACCAAAGATGTGATCAACTTTCCACATCTGTTGGCGTGCATTTCTTTTTTTAATTTTCTGATATAGGTTTAATGAAACATTGTTTTAATTATTACAGGAAGGCCGGATGTTTATTTTTCATAAAGAGACCACGCTTGACGATCTGGGCAATGGCGTTACCCGGCGTATTCTTGCTCATGACGGTAACATGATGGCGGTTGAGGTGAACTTCGAGCAAGGCGCAATCGGCCCGATGCACAATCATCCGCACGAACAGCTGACTTACGTGTTGTCCGGTGAGTTTGAATTTACCATCGGCGAAGAGAAACATATCGTTAGGGCGGGCGATACCCTGTATAAACAGCCCAACATTATGCATGGCTGCGTCTGCTTAAAACCGGGAACGCTGTTGGATACCTTTACCCCAATTCGCGAAGATTTTCTGCACGGGTAAGGTGCTAAATAAAAAAGCCGGGTCGCGTTGACGCTTTCCCGGCCTGTAAGAGACTCCACTCGCAGGCCGGATAAGGCTGAATCGCTATCCGGCATGCTTGTCTGACTTACACCCCAATATCTCTTAACTTTTCGCCTGCCATCAGCTTACGTTCGATATGCTCCAGCGTGACGTTTTTGGTTTCTGGAATCAGCCAGAACGTAATACCGATAAACACAACGTTCAGCGCGGTATAAAGCCAGAACGTACCGGCGGCGCCAATGCTGTCGAGCAGCGTCAGGAACGTTGCGCCAATGATCATGTTCGACACCCAGTTGGTGGTGGTGGAGCAGGTAATACCAAAATCACGGCATTTCAGTGGCTGAATTTCCGAACACAGAATCCACACCACCGGCGCGGCGCTCATTGCATAGCCTGCAATACACATCATCGTCATGCCAACTGACAGCCAGGATAATCCACTGGAAGCCGTGCCGTTATCAAACTGCATCAGGCAATATCCGAGCACCAGCGTCCCGATGGCCATTACGCTGAAACCAATTTTCAGCGCCGGTTTACGTCCTGCTTTGTCGACCGTGAAGACGGCAATAAAAGTGGCGAACATAAACGTTAAACCAACTACCAGCGTGGCAATCATCTGCTGCTCTGTGGTGGTAAAACCCGCCATTTTAAAAATGCGCGGCGCGTAATACATGATGATGTTCATCCCGGTGAACTGCTGCATCGCCTGCAGTAACATTCCGAGGAAAACCGCGCGACGCACGTTACGGTTAATTTTAAACAGCGCCCAACCCCCCTGCTTTAGCTTCAGGCTTTCACGGATTTCGTTCAGCTCATCGCGGGCTTTTTCTGACGTATCGCGCAACATACGCAGTACTTCTTCAGCTTCGATGTGGCGACCTTTCTCCGCCAGCCAGCGCGGGCTGTTGGGCAAGAAAACAACCAGAATAATCAGCAATACAGCCGGAAGCGCCAGCACGCCAAGCATAGCGCGCCAGTTACCGCTGTAGCTGAACGCGGTATCGGACAAAAAGGCCAGAACGATGCCCAGCGTCACCATCAGCTGATACATACTGATCATCTTGCCACGCACGTTTTCGCTAGCCATTTCGGAGAGATAGAGCGGTGCGGTGTAAGACGCGATCCCCACCGCAACGCCCAGCACCACGCGGGCAAAAATGAGCATTTCTACGCTGGAGGCAAACGCCGAGCCCAGAGATCCGGCGACGAAAAGGATCGCGCCCGCCATCAGGCTGTATTTGCGCCCCAGGCGGAATGACAACCAACCGTTAAACAGCGCACCAATTGCCGCACCCAGCATCATGCTGCTTACCACCCACTCCTGCAGGCGGCTGGTCAACACAAAGTGATCGGTGATAAAAGGCAACGCGCCAGCAATCACGCCAATATCCAGGCCGAATAACAACCCTGCGACAGCCGCAGAGATAGAAACAAACATATTCATACGTCGCGTATCGCGCACTGGGCGCGGCGCTAAAGCAGCATCATTATTTATTGAGACCATTTTTTCCTGCCAGATACAGAGTAACCATGCCATTGAAAGTAAGGGATCCCTTGCAGGAAGCGTCAGGCGGGAAACGGCAAAAACATGGATTAAATAGCTACACCACATGGTTATGTGATGGATATTCCAATTTTAAAATTTACCGACAATCACTCAATTAAATTTAATTCATTGATATTAAAGAATATTAAAACAATAAATTTATACGTATGAAATTTAATATGGAATAATTTATAACCACAATATGGATTTTAATGATCCGAATATAAAAAAACCCTGCCAGAGGGCAGGGTTTAACGGTTCTGGAAAGCGAATTAACGTGCCAGCCAGCCGCCATCTACTGCAACGGTATAGCCGTTGATATAGTCAGATGCGCTGGACGCCAGGAACACGACAGGCCCCATCAGGTCGCTCGGCAGACCCCAACGACCCGCCGGGATACGATCGAGGATCTCTGCGCTACGTTGCTCATCAGCACGCAGCTGTTGAGTGTTATTCGTCGCCATGTAACCCGGTGCAATCGCGTTGACGTTGATGTTATGTTTTGCCCACTCGTTCGCCATCAGACGGGTAACACCCATTACGCCGCTTTTAGATGCGGTGTAAGACGGCACGCGGATCCCGCCCTGGAAGGAAAGCATAGAGGCGATATTGATAATTTTGCCGCCGTTACCCTGAGCGATAAAGTGCTTCGCCGCAGCCTGAGACATAAAGAACACGCTCTTAATGTTCAGGTTCATCACGTCATCCCAGTCTTTTTCGCTGAAGTTGATCGCATCGTCACGACGGATAAGACCCGCGTTGTTGACCAGAATATCGATATGGCCGAATTCTGCCACTGCGCGCTCCAGCAGTGCCGGAATACCATCGATTTGACGCAGATCGGCGGTCAGGCTTAAAAAACGGCGGCCCAGTGCGGTCACGCGTTCGATGGTTTCTGTCGGTTCAACAATATTGATACCGACGATATCGCAGCCCGCTTCAGCCAGGCCCAGCGCCATACCCTGACCCAAACCTGTGTCACAACCGGTCACAACGGCGACTTTACCTTCAAGAGAGAATGCATTCAAAATCATTGTAAATCCTTAATTTTTTATAATGCCCGCCGCAGCAGGCACGGCTGTCGCCCGCAACTAGCGCAGATCTTTTACTGCAACATGGTCCATATCATCAAAGACCTGGTTTTCGCCGACCATGCCCCAAATGAACGTATAAGCTTTTGTGCCGACACCGGAGTGAATAGACCAGCTTGGAGAAATCACCGCCTGCTCGTTGTGCATCACAATATGACGCGTTTCCTGAGGCTGACCCATCATGTGGAAGACGCAGGTGTCTTCTTCCATATTGAAATAGAAATAGACTTCCATACGACGTTCATGGGTATGACACGGCATGGTGTTCCACAGGTTACCCGGAGCCAGCTCAGTCAGACCCATGCTCAACTGGCAGGTTTCCAGAACATCCGGCACAAAGTATTTGTTGATGGTACGACGGTTACTGGTGAGGTCATCACCCAGCGTCACTGGCGCAACGTCTGCAGGCGTGACTTTCTTAGTTGGGTAAGTCGTGTGTGCCGGCGCGCAGTTGTAGTAAAACTTCGCCGGTTTCGCCGTATCAATACTGGCGAATACCACTTCTTTTGCCCCTTTTCCGACGTACAGCGCGTCGCGATGGCCAATTTCATAGCACTGGCCGTCAACGGTAATCGTGCCCGGGCCACCGATGTTGATCACACCCAGCTCACGACGTTCGAGGAAATAGGTTACGCCCAGCTGTTTGCCGACTTCGCCACCCACAGAGACGGTTTTGGCCACTGGCATAATGCCGCCAACAATGATGCGGTCGATGTGGCTGTAGACCATGGTGTATTCATCTGCGACAAACACTTCTTCGACCAAAAACTCATTACGCAGCCCCTGAGTGTCCAGGGTTTTCGCATGCGCACTATGGATGCTTTGTCTTACGTCCACATTTACCTCCAGTGATAAATTGACCGTGAATGCTTAAACGAATAGCAAAACGCTGTTCCGTTTTATCTTATGCGCTCATGATATCCCTCCCTGAATGTGTTTTCAATTATAACTAAAACGATGTTTCACTTTTTCCGCATCTTATTATCAAAAGTGTAAGTGCGATCACGCTAGCGCATATAAATCGCAAAAATGATTTCAATAAAATCATTTAAAACAATTAGATAGATAAAAATACAAAAGAGTAGATCATTAGTGGCAGGGATAAGATATTGAAAATACAGCCAGGCTCATACGTCATTCACACACCTTTTCTAACAAAGTGCGCTATCAATCACATGAAATGAAACAACGTTTTGATATGTTGGCAGGGTTTAGAGTGTATGTTTCTGTAACTGGCCTTGCCCTCCTGTTGGAGGGCTTTTTTATAGAGGAAGAGATAACACGGCAGAAAACTGTTCGAGAAGAAAAATATATACCCTAAATAATTCGAGTTGCAGGAAGGCGGCGACGCAGCGAATTCCCCGGAGCGTACATAAGTACGTGACTGGGGTGAACGAGTAAAGCCAACGCACATGCAGCTTGAAGTATGACGGGGATTAGTCTCGTTCGATAGCGAGCGCCACCCCCTGACCACCACCAATACACAGTGTTGCCAGGCCCTTGTGCGCCCGACGTTTCACCATTTCATGTACCAGCGAAACCAGAATACGACAGCCAGAAGCGCCAATCGGATGGCCGAGCGCAATGGCCCCGCCGTTCACATTCACCCGCCGTTCATCCCACTCCAGCATTTTCCCAACGGATAATGCCTGCGCGGCGAAGGCTTCATTAGCTTCGATAAGATCAACATCAGCCAGTTGCCAGCCCACGCGCTCAAGGCAGCGGCGCGTTGCATACACTGGCGCAATCCCCATGAGCGCGGGATCGACCCCGACGCTGGCAAAGGCGCGAATACGGGCCAACACAGGTAAGTTAAGTTCCTGCGCCTTGGCCTCGCTCATCATCATCACCGCAGCAGCACCGTCGTTGATGGATGACGCGTTACCCGCCGTTACCGAACCGAGTGTGTCAAAGGTAGGATCCAGACGCGCCAGCCCCTCGGCGCTGGCATCGGTACGCGGTTGTTCGTCGGTGTCCACCACGAACGATTGCCCATTACGCTGTGTTACCACCGGCACGATTTCATCTTTAAAGCGTCCGGCATCAATTGCCATCCGCGCTTTGTGCTGCGAGTGCAGCGCGTAGGCATCCTGCAATTCGCGGCTGATTCCGTATTCTCGCGCCAGGTTTTCCGCGGTAACGCCCATGTGATAATCGTTGAAGGCATCCCACAGACCGTCATGTACCAGGCTGTCGACCAGTTGGCTGTTCCCCAGCTGTGCGCCAGTGCGGCTATCGGTAAGGACATGCGGTGCACGGCTCATATTCTCTTGCCCGCCCGCAATCACAATGTCGGCTTCGCCACACTGGATAGCCTGGGTCGCCAGATGCAGCGCTTTCAGACCCGAGCCACAGACATCGTTAATGGTGATGGCGGAAACGGTATTGGGTAGCCCACCATTGATGGCAGACTGACGCGCAGGGTTCTGCCCGGCACCTGCGGTAAGCACCTGTCCGAGGATCACTTCATCCACAGCGTGAACGTCCACGCCCGTGCGTTCCAGTAACGCCTTGACCACCATGCTGCCTAACTCAACGGCAGAGTGGCGCGCCAGCGTCCCCTGGAAGCAGCCAATCGGTGTCCTTAATGCCCCGACGATCACAACCTCTTTCATCACTACCTCAGCGCAAAATAACACCGCAATAGTAGATGATTGTTAAAAATAGTTATCAAGGTTGTTTAAAAACGGTGATTTTTATCACAAAGGAAATTCGTATCACTTATTGGTCATCTGAACGCCACTCTGCTGTAAATGGTCACGCAGCCAACTTCCTGCCACACCAGGCGGTGATTTCTTATTCCACAACAGATCGATAGAGATAGCCTTTGGCCAGCCAGGCATCTTTAATTGCACCAGTGGTTTTTCTGCCGCAAACTCCTCCACCAGCGCACAAGGGAGCGCGCACCAGCCGAATCCCTGAACAGCCATACTTAGCAATAACAGGTAGTTAGGAGCAGACCAGACGGGACCGCGCGCCACGTTGGTGCCGCTTTCCAGATAGGTATTCAAGCGCAGCTCGCGCCAGGTGTGTAGCTGCTCCCACTGCAGTTTTTCTTGAGCCGCGAGCGGATGCGACGCTGCAACGTATAATCCCATCCAGGTTTGCATCGGCAGACGCGTAACGCCCATGTCGGTCGGGTAATCCTCCCGCGCCTCGATCAACCCCACCTGAGCACGTCCTTTTTGCAGCAGATCGATCACGTCTTCATCTTCACCAATCAGGCATTCAAACTCGGTATGGGGAAACTTGCGATCAAACTGCACCATCAACTCTTCCAGCACATCCGGATGCAGCGTGTCAGACAGCACAAAGGTTAGACGCGCCTCAGTTTCACCCGACAGCGAGATCGCCGCCTCATCGAGACGTTCGCTGGCCGTCAGAATAGCCTGCACATAGCCCAACACCCGCTTACCTTCCTCGGTCAGCGTTGGCTGGCGGGATGAACGGTCAAACAGCGCAAAACCAAGATCGGCTTCCAGATGCGCAATGGCCGTACTGATAGTGGACTGGCTTTTACGCAACCGCCGGCCCGCCGCAGAAAATGAACCGCAGGAAACGGTCTCCACAAATGCCGTTAATGCTTCAGGAGAATAACGCATGAACTATCTACTTTATCGATGGATACTATCTTTTAGATATCACATAAAACGATAAAATTGCCACCATTCCGTTATCCGGGCATCAAAGAAGGTTTTAGGTTATGCAACACGATACTGTCCAACGCCGCTCGTTAGTTGAGCGTATTTTTCATGCCGTCTGCTTTGAAGGCATTGCCACCGCGATCCTCGCACCAACCACCGCATGGTTGATGCAGCGCTCGGTACTGGAAATGGGCGGACTGACCATTCTTCTCGCCACCACTGCGATGATCTGGAATATCATTTATAACGCCCTGTTTGACCGTTTGTGGCCGTCGCACCTGGTAAAACGTACGGCGAAAGTGCGAGCATTTCACGCGTTAGGCTTCGAGAGCGGTTTTATTGTGATCGGGGTGAGCATCGTGGCGTATGTGCTGAACGTCAGCCTGGTTCAGGCATTCACGCTGGAAATAGGTTTCTTCCTGTTCTTCCTGCCGTACACCATGTTCTATAACTGGGCTTATGACACGTTACGCGAGCGCGTTATGAAGCGCCGCCAGCAGCGCGTTACTGCCTGATAATTAAAATAATAGTCGGAATCTTCTCGGTTCCGGCTATTGTCCCATTCACTCGCCCTCTTGTTCACACCTCCCCCAGCCCCTGCCATTTGTGGTAAATTGCGCTTCTTTTTGTTTATTTTATAGTTGATACGTTCAAATAATGTCGAAATTTTGGTCAAAAGAAGAGACTCTCTGGAGCTTCGCACTATATGGGACTGCCGTCGGCGCAGGAACCCTATTCCTACCCATACAGCTGGGTTCTGCAGGCGCGGTGGTATTGTTTATCACCGCACTCGTCGCCTGGCCTTTAACCTACTGGCCGCACAAGGCGCTATGCCAGTTTATCCTGTCCTCAAAAACGTCGGCTGGTGAAGGGATCACTGGCGCGGTTACCCACTACTACGGTAAGAAGATTGGCAGCCTGATCACCACCCTCTATTTTATTGCCTTCTTTGTGGTGGTGCTGATCTACGCCGTAGCGATAACCAATTCACTCACTGAACAGCTGGCAAAACATATCACTATCGATCTGCGGATCCGCATGTTGGTCAGCCTTGGCGTGGTGCTGGTGCTGAACCTGATTTTTCTGATGGGCCGGCAAGCCACTATTCGGGTCATGGGCTTTTTGGTGTTCCCCCTCATCGCGTACTTTTTGTTCCTTTCGCTCTACCTGACCGGAAGCTGGCAGCCAACGCTACTCACCGGCCAGATGTCTTTCGATCAGCACACGCTTCATCAGGTTTGGATATCTATTCCCGTGATGGTTTTCGCTTTTAGCCATACGCCAATTATCTCTACGTTCGCCATCGACAGACGAGAGAAATACGGCGAGCAGGCCATGGGTAAATGCAAAAAAATCATGAAGGTAGCCTACGTTATCATCTGCCTGAGCGTACTGTTTTTCGTCTTCAGCTGCTTGCTTTCGATTCCGACAAACTATATCGAAGACGCGAAAAATGAAGGCGTGACGATTCTTTCCGCGCTGTCGATGATGCCAAACGCACCGGCATGGCTGTCGATTTCCGGGATCATCGTTGCCGTTGTCGCGATGTCAAAATCGTTCCTCGGCACCTACTTTGGCGTGATTGAAGGGGCAACGGAGGTAGTAAAAACGTCGTTGCATCAGGTGGGTGTGAAGAAAAGCCGGGCCTTTAACCGCGCTCTGTCCATCATGCTGGTCTCGGCTATCACGTTTATCATCTGCTGCATTAATCCTAATGCCATTTCAATGATTTACGCGATAAGCGGCCCGCTGATTGCTATGATTCTGTTTATCATGCCGACATTGTCTACCTATCTGATCCCGGCGCTGAAGCCATACCGTTCAGTGGGTAATCTGATCACCCTGATTGTCGGTCTGCTGTGCGTATCTGTGATGTTTTTTGGCTAGAACGTGTTGTTTAGCGGCTCATTCTCCTGAAAGTGGGTGCGATGTCGTTCAGTTAACGACTCAATTTCAGAAAGTTTCAACCTGTGTTGGCGGAAGTAATGAACATGCTATCTCAGAGAAGGGTTCCGTTCACCTCATGTTCATCGTTTCTCTGAAGCACCGATTCCTGTGAACGTGCAAGGGAGGCTCACCGCCGCCTCCCTTGCAACCCAGGCTCCCGGCGGGAAAATCGTCGCTACGCGATTCATTCGTCTTATGCCGTCTGCCTGTCGGGTCGGGGCCGAGCCTGCGTCCATGCAGCCCGTCCCCTCTGTCCGCATCCCTGCGGACAGCCCCGGTCAGACGTCAACTCCTCATCGATTTTCAGCCGGACCCGAGTCATCGCTTCAACGCTCTGATTTCCAGTTAAATCTGTTTTGCTGTTCAGACCAAAAACGCAGATGGTGAGGTGTGGGCTGGTCCGGCTGAAAATTGCCGACGTGTTTCCGTAAGCCCGGGAGAGCCAGCATGGATGCTGGCTCAGGGCGCGCTTTGCAGGGATGCTTCCTCGCGCCCGACCCGGTAGCCTGGAGGAATAAGCGGAGGGGACCGCGGAGCGGCAATTTTCCCGCCGGGAGCCGGGATTGTAAAGGGCGTGGCGAAGAACGCCCTTTACACGTTCACGGGTATCAATGCTTCAGAAAAATAACACTGCTGAGGTGAACGGAACCCTGAGAAAGAATCACATGTTCACCCTACATGCTTAACTGGACGGTATTGAACGTGGATGAGCCGTTAAACTGACTTATTTGATGTACGAATCCAGCACTTTCAGGACCACATCCAAATCCTCTTCGCGCTTAATTTCATCGCCCTGATGCACAATGTGCTCGGTCAGATGACCTTTAATCACTTCACGCATTAATCCGTTTACTGCCCCGCGGATCGCCGCTATTTGCTGCAATACTGCCGCGCATTCATGCGGTTCATCCAGCATGGTTTTCAACGCCGCTACCTGCCCCTGAATCTTGCTGGTTCGGGCTTTCAGCTTTTGTTTGTCGCGGATCGTATGTGACATAACTTTACCTTTTTAACGTCTGGCTGTAGGGACAATACCATCGACATTCTACTGGGGGGTAGTATTTGATACTGGGGGGGAGTAGAATCAGGCGAAATTAAACAACTAAGAATCATTCTCATGGGTGAGTTTTCTACGCTTCTTCAGCAAGGTAACGCCTGGTTTTTCATTCCCAGCGCGATTCTATTGGGGGTGTTACACGGCCTGGAGCCGGGGCATTCCAAGACGATGATGGCGGCCTTTATTATTGCCATTAAGGGGACCATCAAACAGGCGGTGATGCTGGGGCTGGCAGCAACGCTGTCGCATACCGCCGTGGTATGGCTGATTGCGCTCGGCGGGATGTATATCAGCAAAGCGTTTACTGCCCAGGCCGTTGAGCCCTGGCTGCAGTTTGTCTCGGCGATTATTATTCTCGGGACCGCATTCTGGATGTTCTGGCGAACCTGGCAGGGAGAGCAGAACTGGCTGGCCCAGACGCATCACGACCACAATCACGAGCATCACCACCACCATGATCATGATGACCATCACCGCCATCATCATGACCACGATGACGATCATCATCATCATCACGAACACGAGCATAATCACGACCATGCCGCACTGGCAGGACTCACCGAAGGATCGAAAGAGTATCAGGATGCCCACGAACGGGCGCATGCCACCGATATTCAGCGCCGCTTTGCGGGCAAAGAGGTCACCAACGGCCAAATATTACTATTTGGTTTGACCGGCGGGTTAATCCCCTGCCCTGCCGCCATTACGGTGCTGCTGATTTGCATCCAGCTCAAAGCCTTCACGCTGGGCGCGACTATGGTGCTGTGCTTCAGCCTCGGACTGGCGCTGACGCTGGTAACGGTGGGCGTGGGTGCAGCAATCAGCGTGCAGCAGGCGGCCAAACGCTGGAGCGGATTTAACACGATGGCCCGCAAAGCACCCTATTTTTCCAGTGTGCTCATTGCGATGGTCGGCTTATATATGGGGATTCACGGCTATATGGGGATCGTCGGTTAACACCAAGAGAGCGCAGCAGCGCTTGCCGCTGCGCGTAAAACCTGGCTAGCTTGCGACATTCCCCCACACCAGTTGCCCTTTATGGAAGGTCGCGGTGCGTGGAGAAATTCGCGCGACCGCTTCTGCCGAACAAGAGGCATCCACCAGCACAAAACTGGCTTCATCCTGCGCTTTCGGCCACACGCGCTCACCTTTATCGTTAAGCGGCAACACATCGCCGGTGGCGAGGAACAACGCCCGCGACAGGTTGAGTTCGTTGGGGCGAATATAGAGCTGCGCGTACAGATTTGCCTTTTCCAGCATGTCGCCCAGCCCGTACGGCGACCAGTGATCAATTACGCTGTCGGTTCCGGTAATCACTTCCACGCCTTTATCGCGCAACTGCTTGAGCGGCATGTGCAAGGTGCCGATCGGCACCGTCGAGGCAATGGTAATCTGCTGTGCCGCCATGCGGCTCGCCAGCGCATCCACCTGCTGTTCGTTCAGCGTTGCCAGCGCAAACGCGTGGCTGATGGTCAATTTGCCCTTTAATTGCGGCGTTTTCTCCACCGTTTCCACCATGTAATTCACCGCCGCCACGCCCGCCGGGCTGGTTTCATGCAGATGGATATCTACGCCTTTATCGTAATCCAGCGCAATCTGGAACATGGTGTCGAGGGATTTTTCCATCGCCCCATCGACGCTGGTTGGGTCCAGACCGCCGACGTAATGCGCTCCCGCCTGCATCGCTTCACGCATCAGCGGTTCAGATTTTGATAACAGCAGGCCATGCTGCGGAAATGCCACGATTTCACAGGCAAAACCCGGCTGACGACGCGCCAGTACCGCCTGCAGGTTTTCGAGATTTTTCAGCCCGGAAACCGGTTCTATGTTGCAGTGGCTGCGGGCGATCGAGGTGCCTTTTGATTGCAGCAGATCGATCAGCTTTTCTGCGCGCTCCTGCGTATAAGGCTGGAGTTCAGGCAGCAGCTTTTGTTCCAGGCGGATCATATCCTGAATAGTGGTGCCAGCCGGACGGTTCAGCGAACGCCAGGGACCGCCGTAAAAGGTTTTATCCAGATGGATGTGCATGTCGCGCATGGCGGGCAGCATCAGCTTTCCACCCGCATCATAGTGGGGCAGCGTCGCATCCGGATGCTGCTTATTCTCGCGCAGCGCAACGATTTTTCCGTCCTGGATTTCAACGGTTTGCAGCGCGGTACGGGTGTGCACCACCACCGAGTTTTCGTAATCAAAGCCCGCTTCCAGCAGGACGTTATCCAGGTAATAGTGTTTATCGTTAATCGTCATTGTGCTCTTCGACCCGCAGGTGTTCCCGACAGGATTAGCAGCATACGCGACCGGAGCGACCGCGCCAAACAGCGCGGCAGCGGTCACCATTTTTCCGCTCTGGCTTAAAAATTCACGGCGGCTGTTACTTTCCTTCATTCACGTCTCCTCTCAGGAATGGACAATATGGGTGCCCGTTTCGCCGCGCAGTGCGGCAGGCAGGCATTCCGGCGTGGTGATGATCACTCGTTTACCGCCACGCTCCAGAAACGCCAGGCTGGCAACGATCTTGGGTAACATGCTGCCAGGCGGGAAATGTCCCTCCTGCATGTAACGGGTCATCGTTGCGACATCCACCGTATCCAGCGCCTGCTGGTTGGGTTTGCCAAAATGAATACAGACCTGCTCGACGCCGGTGGTGATCACCAAAATGTCGGCGCGGATCTCCTGCGCCAGTAGCGCCGTGGAGAGATCTTTATCAATCACCGCGTCCACGCTCTGGTAATCCCCTTGATCGCTACGCACCACCGGGATCCCGCCGCCGCCCGCGCCAATAACCACAAAGCCTTGCTGGGTCAGCGTTTTGATCGCCTCCGCCTCGACAATGCGCTTCGGTTGTGGAGAGGCGACTACCCGACGGTAGCCGCGCCCCGAATCCTCAACAAAGCGCCAGCCCGGATTGACCCGCTGCAGTTCATCACGCTGCACTTCGCTAAAGAACGCTCCAATGGGCTTGGTCGGATTAGCGAAGCCCGGATCGTTTTTGTCGACCTCCACCTGCGTGACCACCGTAACTGCCCTCTGCTCACCGCGCCGCGCCAGACGGTTATTCAGCGCCTGTTGGATCAGATAACCGATACCGCCCTGCGTATCGGCAACGCAGTTTGCCAGCGGGGTAAGCGGCAGCCCTTCACGCTCGTGCGCGATTTCCGCACGCCGCAGATCCAGCCCTACCTGTGGCCCGTTACCGTGCGTCAGCACAATGTTGTAGTCCGATGCCAGCATCTCCAGCACCGTATCCGCTACCGCTTTCACCGCTTCAGCCTGGTGTTCAATCGACTGGCTGGCGTTATCTTTGATAATGCTGTTGCCGCCAATGGCAACGACCACAAGTTCTTTCATAGTGTTATCTTCCGCTTGCAGGCAATTCAGGTCGTTTTCGTCGGTTCCTGCTCAGGCGCAGTCACCGCTTCACGGCTATCAAGAACATGCTTGAGGACAAACATGCCGCTCATCATCAGGTAGGCCACAACAAACATCATTGAGCTGCCTTCCGCAAAGCCAACCGCCGGGGAGTGGATCACGCCAAACAGCGATAACAGCGCGCCAAAGGCTGCGGCAATCGCGCCGCGCAGCGGCTTGTTCATAATGGCGAAGATAGCGACGCAGCCCCAAAGCATGCTGGCCAGCGGTGCGCCGCTTCCCAGATGCACCAGTCCGTCGTAATAGACACCTTTGCTGTGCAGCAAGTCACTACCCAGTTTCCCCGCGGAAGTTCCGGCGGCACCCATCACGCTGTTGACGATGGTCAATGCCCAGTTGGCGATCCACGGGAACAGACAGATGAAGATAACGGGAACCTCGACTTTGGGCGTTTCTCGCACCACCTGGTTGGCGGTCACCACGCCGATAAACACCAGAATCGGCACTATCGCGGTCATCGGAATAATGGCGAGCATAAACGCGCCCAGCCCAAACAGTGGCACCAGGAACATGGTGATGCCTGAAGCGAGGGTATAACCGATGCTGGCCCCCATCGCTTTCCAGCCCGCATGCCCAACATATACGGTCACCGGGAACGGGTTACCCAGCATGCAGCCGAGCATGGAGGCAAAGCCGTTCGCCATCATGACCTTACGGGTGTTGTACTCATCCCCCGCCGCGTGCGCACTTTCAATGTTCTCAAGGTCAAAAATGTAGTTCGCCAGGCCCAGAGGAACAGCAGAAGCCAGATACGGCAGTGCGTGCGGCAAACCTTGCAGGAAGCTGTCGACATGAATTTCCGGCGGGTTGAAGCCAAAGGAAGACATCGACGCTTTAATGGCTTCCGGGCTTTGTAAACCGGAGATCCACGCCAGGGCCGTACCGGCAATCAGCAGCAGTAAACCGGTAGGAATACGGGCAAAAATCGGCTTCTTACCGAACCAGTTAATGAAGATCAGCAACAGGACGATGAAAGAGACGGTCGGCGCTTCGAATGCCTGCAGCATCGGGTTCATCGCCAGCAGCAACAGCCCCAGGCCGGACAGACAAGAAAGCAGTACCGTACGCGGGATCATCTTGCGGATGGTCTCGCCCAGGAAGGAGCCACCGACCAGGATCAACGCTTCGACAAAGCACCACACCAGGGCTATCTGGATAGCGAAGTTGGCATCTTTGGTTTGCTGATAAACCGGCATCAGCACCAGGAAGGTCACGGTGAAGATTGACGGTGCACTCGGTCCGGACGGCAGCGCCGTTACGTCGTTACGCCCGGTGTGCTTAGCCATCTGCAGACCAAACCAGGCGTAGCAGACGCTGGCCACCAGCACCGCCAGACCAAAGGCAGGCGCAATGCGACCATAGACAATTTCGGTAGGGATCCCGACGACAAAAATGAGCAGTCCCATCATTGTCAGCAGGTTAGTCAGGTTGTTGGTCATCAGCCCAAAGTAAGCCGCCCAGTCACCACGTTTCCATTCTAGTTTTATGCTGTTCATGGAATATCCTTAACAGGTTAAGCATCGTTTGCGATCGCGGAGATCGCCCAGCCCTGCAGGTAAGCAACGTTTTTCGCTTCGCTACTGTGGGGCTAATCGCGTTAGCCCCGGTTATTGTTATTGGCAGTAGCGGTCGCGCCAGTTGAGGATCGCCTTTTCAAAACAGGCGAACGGCGGGTGAACTATTCCGGCGCCGATCATGCCGATCCCCGCATCTTTGTGCGCAATGGCGGTGTTGATCACTGGCAAAATGCCGGTGCTGCCCACGCGCGTAATGTCGATAGCGGTCGGTACGCCCATAAAACCAAGCAGCGGAATGGTGACGTTGGGGTTTTCGCCGAGAGTGATTTCTCGCATCTGGCGAGAGAAATCAACGGCCTCTTCGACCGTACCGCCCACCAGCGCTACGATGGCCGGTGCCGTCGCCATCGCGAAACCGCCAATGCCGTAGGTTTCTGTTATCGCGCTATCGCCGATATCACGTCCGGAATCTTCCGGCTTGTAGCCCGCAAACATCGGCCCAATCACCTGCTGTGCCGGACCGGTAAACCACTGGCCCGGTAAACCGCTAATGCGCAGACCGAACTCAACGCCGTTGCGCGCCATCGTCGTCACCACGGTGCTGTATTCAATACCGTGTGCAGCGTCCATTGCGGCTTTACACATCGCCATCCAGGTCGGTCCGGAGAAGTAATCACTACTAAGGACGAACTCGAACACCTCACGTTGCTGCTCAACCGGATAACCGGTCTGAATAATCCACGGCGTCAGCGCCTGAATCAGCAGCGCCGTCCCGGCATTGTTGCGGTTATGGCACTCATCGCCCATGTGCAGCGCCTGCGCCAGCATCAGACGCAGATCGATTTCGCCCGCCAGCTTCATAGCGTCGCGCAGCATCGGTCCCAGCACATCGCGCATCCAGTGCAAACGATCGATAACGCTCTGATCGTTCGCGCCCATGCGCAGGATCTTCGCCATCTGCTCGCTCATATTGGTATATGCGCGGTTGCCATAGGTTTTGTTCTCGACGATGTGCATAAACATCGATGCCGATGTCACGCCCGCCATCGAGCCGACACAGTCATGCTCGTGGCACGGAGAGAAGATGATTTCACCCGAGGCGGCCAGTTCCGCGGCTTCATCCAGATCTTTCGCCAGCCCTTCAAAGACCAGCGCCCCGGTTACCGCCCCCTTCATTGCGCCGCACATTTTTTCCCAGCGGATTGGCGGCCCGGCGTGCAGGATGGTGTTACGGGTCATGCCCGGCACGACGTTGATCGCCTGGTCATAGCCAATCAGCACCGGATGCGACTGGATAATGCGTTCCAGCGCCTGCTGGTTAGCGGCCGCGATTTTGTCTGCCAGCGGCGAATCGGCAATGTCGTCCAGCGCGGCCACGACCTGCATGTTGCCCTGGCCCGGCGGCGTCCAGTCGAGCTGGGTCACCGGTACGTTCTGCTTTTTCAGGTCATCGCTGAACATTGCTATGCCAACGTTAATCACGTTCAGCGGCTGGTTAAACAGTGTCTGGCTCATCAGGCTTCCTCCCCTTTACAGATAAATTCACGCGCCAGCAATCCTGTGTTGGTGCTACTGCTCGCCCAGATAACCCCGGCGTCGGTCAGCATCTGACACTGTTTTTCCAGCGACGGCGTATCAAGATCGGTTCCCAGCACATAGCCGAGGATCTCAAGCGGACGACCGTCTGCGACGGCGATCGCTTTGGCTTCAACGATCGCATCGAGCATCACGCCAACCGGATCTTCATGCGATCCAAATCCAAGGACGAAGTCCATCACGATCACGCCAACTTCAGGATCGCGCGCTTCCTGTAACAGACGACTAATGCGGTTGGTGGGATCGATCATCGGGTGCGGTTTGCCGTTGGTAAAATCGTCATCACCGAAATCGAGGAAGGTATGCGCCACGCTGCGGTTGAGATCTTTCAGGCGGAATGCCGGATCCGGATGAATGTTGCTGTAAACTTCGGCATGTTTTTCCATGGCAGCAAACATCGCCTCATCGCACAACGTGCCGCCACAGAACAAGCCACGGATGTACTTTTGCTGTGGAGTCAGACGGGCGCGAACCTCTTCAATCAGCGGCCAGTTGAGCGGATGCAGATCCAGACTCTCTTTTTTCACGCCGGTCAGCAGTACCGCTTTCAACGCCGCCTCTTTAGTACTGCGGGCAAACTGCAGGCCTTTTTCATCCGCAGGCGCGGCTTCACGTCCGAGGAAACACACCACCACGGGCTTATGACAGGCGCGCGCACGTTCCAGCACCTTGCGCGCCACCGCTGGCGCAGGCGGTTTGGAGATAAGTGCGATGATCTCAGTTTGCGGATCGGCCTCCAGCATGCCAATCGCGTCAAGCATCATCAGGCCGCCAATCTTTTCACTCAGATCGCGTCCACCTGTGCCAATCAACTGGGAAATTCCGCCGCCAAAC
Source organism: Citrobacter sp. B72 (assembly GCF_016894305.1). Taxonomy (NCBI): domain Bacteria; kingdom Pseudomonadati; phylum Pseudomonadota; class Gammaproteobacteria; order Enterobacterales; family Enterobacteriaceae; genus Citrobacter; species Citrobacter sp. B72. The sequence continues at coordinate 889,552 of NZ_CP069801.1, read as the reverse complement.
TCGTGAATGCGTACGCTCAGCTCCTGGCTACCGGTACCGGAGGCACCAATAATTCCGATGTTGCCGCGACGCACCGCGTTGCCAAAACACAGCGCCGCGCCGTTAATGATGGCGGTTCCGCAATCTGGCCCCATCATCAACAGTCCTTTTTCATGCGCCAGCTGCTTAAGCGCCAGCTCGTCCTCAAGAGAGACGTTGTCAGAGAACAGCATCACATTGAGGTTATTTTGCAGAGCCTGGCGCGCTTCACGCGCGGCAAACAGGCCATTGACTGAGATCACCGCCAGATTGCTCTCAGGAACATGCTTCTTCGCGCTGGCAAGCGTGGCATAGCGCGCTTCATGCTGGCCACCCTGCTCTTTATGCGTAAACAGATCGTCAATCGCCACCAGCGTTTGGTCGTTCGCCGCCTCGCTGGCGCCTTTAATGACAATCATCAGATCGCCACTTTTCGCCTCTTCCAGCTCAGGCGTCAGCAAGCCGAGATTCTTCAGCACACCCTTATTCATCTCTGTCGCCATAGCCACAAACGCCTGCTCAACGCCATCGAGCTTATTTGCGCGCGTGGAGATAGACATCAGTGAGACAGAATCAAAATACGTGTTCTTTTTAACAACTATCCTGATCGACATAATTCCCTCCGGACCTGTGGCTCAGGGCGCAGGCATCCGCCATGCCATACAGCATGTCGCAGCCAGAACTTGAACCGATATTTTTAATGTCAGTAATATATTGCGTAGAAACGAGTTGTTGCTCAGTAATAAATTGGTTCAGCAGCCGGCCGATGCTTTCCCGATAACGCTGATTAAATGCTTCCTCTAGCGTTATTTTGCTAAGTAGCGTTGTATTATTTCCTGCGCGTTGCAATGCCGCTAAAAAATCATCTCGATATTTCCTCAGCGGATGCCCGGAAATAAATAAAATGGTGCTTAAGCCTACTAAATAATCATCCGATGAGGGCGTCAGCCCTATCCCCAAACCAATTAAATGGCTGACCGCCGTAGTAATATTTTCTCCTGTACGCAACGCTATCAGTAATGTTTGTCGGCGGTTGAGTAATTGACGGGTGATTTCCTGATAAAACGGATTGTCACCCCGGTACAGAAATAATGTGTCGTCGCTTTTTAGCTGTTGGCGGATAACATCTTCCCAATGCTGCCAGCCGACTGCGGCAAGGCTTGCTGCATCAGATGTCCACCGTGGTATTCGCCACAGCAGGCAACCGGCGGTTTCTATCCATTTATCATTGCCAACAACTATTCCCGACCCGCTAAAATTGACCCGCTCACCGGGGTGAAACAGGTCTTCACAATGCGTCAGCGCCAACCGACAGCTGTTAGGTGCGTTATCACAATCCTCACTCAGTAACGTCAACAGCCGCTGCTGTTCGGGTATCAACAGGTTTACCGCGTGAGAAAAAACCTGTTCAACCCGTCCCGTTCCCCGGAAAGTGAGAAACGCGCTGTCTGCGGTTAGCGCCCGTACGCATCGCCGTGATGGCGTAGCGATAATGGCGCTCCTGTGTCAGGCTCCGGCCGCAATCAGCAGCTCGGCAATTTCGTGGTACCCTTTCTCTCGCGCCAGTTCCAGCGGGGTTTTACCGTATTTATCCGTCATGTGCGGGTTTGCGCCATGGTCGAGCAGCAGCTTAACGATCTCCTGCTGCTTCGCACCGCCGTCATTTAGCACGATGGCTTCCAGGAGCGGCGTCCAGCCAACAAAATTAGTATGGTTGACATTGATATCGGTACGCAGCAGCAGCTCGCGCACGATCTCGACATGACCTTTTTCGCTGGCTGGTGTAATACCAACGCCGCCAAAACGGCTCAGGCAATTGAGATCGGGGTTCGCCGGTAATACCGTACGCAACAGCGTTAAATCATTCGTCAGGCAGCTAATCAGGAAGGGGTTAAAACAAGTTTGATCTTGTTTATTAATATCGGCACCCGCAGCAATCAATAAAGAAACACAGTCATAATGTTTATTCAGGCTGGCAATAATAATGGCAGTACGCCCCTGGCGGTTAGTGGCGTTAATATCCACATTTTTTGCCAGACAGGATTTTAATCCATCGGCATTGCCCTGTTCTGCCGCCAGCAGAAATTCAGTAATGAGTTCTTTCTCTGACATAATCGCTCTCCTGCAGTTTTTTAGACTTTTTAAATATCCGATAACCTGAGAATAGCAATAGAGTGCAGAGAATAACATCCGCTTAAATTTCATTCATCGTTAGCGCATCGATTATTGAATCAATTTTAACAATGAGGACAAAACGTGCTGTAGTGCAATCTTTCCCTTATGGCTGGGCCCCTTTTAGCCACTAATCAGTAGTCCGGGAAATCAGGCGGTATGCTGCACGGATAGCGGCCTGCAATTAAAATACAGAAGTGTGATTGCCTTCAAATCAAATGTAAAACTGGTGTTAAATTCTGTTCAAAACTGATTGCTCTGTATAAGGATTACAAATACATTCAACAATCATCGTGTTGCGGATGCGCATTGTCGCCGGAGGGGAGAAAGATGAATTCAATATTTACCGAGGAAAACCTACTGGCATTTACGATGGCTGCCCGCTATAGCAGTTTCAGCAAGGCGGCGGAGGAGCTTGGCTTAACCACATCGGCAATTAGTTACACCATTAAGCGCATGGAAATGGGTCTCGACGTGGTGCTGTTTACCCGCAGTACTCGCAGCATTGAGCTGACCGAGTCCGGGCGTTACCTGTTTCGCAAGGCGACCGACCTGCTCAACGATTTCCACGCCATCAAGCGCAGCATTGATACCATCGCTCAGGGAATTGAGGCTCGGGTGCGCATCTGCATTAACCAGCTGTTGTATACCCCTCAACATACGGCGAGGCTGCTGCAGGTACTCAAGAAACAGTTTCCAACCTGCCAGATAACCGTCACTACAGAGGTGTATAACGGCGTCTGGGATTCGATCATCAACAACCAGGCCAATATCGCCATTGGCGCGCCCGATACATTACTGGACGGCGGCGGAATTGATTACACCGAGATCGGCGCGATCCGTTGGTCGTTCGCGATTGCCCCGGATCATCCGCTGGCGTTTATGCCTGAACCCATTTCTGAGAGCCAACTGCGCCTGTACCCGAACATCATGGTGGAAGACACCGCACATACCATCAATAAGAAGGTCGGCTGGCTGTTACACGGACAGGAGTCGATTCTGGTTCCCGATTTTAATACCAAGTGCCAGTGCCAGATCCTGGGGGAGGGCATCGGTTTTCTGCCAGACTATATGGTGCGCGAGGCGATGGAAAAGTCGTTGCTGGTGACACGGCAGATCCACAACCCGCGTCAGGATTCACGAATGCTGTTGGCAACCCAGCATTCGGCAACCGGTCGTGTCACTCAGTGGATTAAAAAAGAGTTTGGCCCGCAAGGGATACTGACGGGGATTTATCAGGATTTACTGCATCGGGCGTGATGCACCGGATGGCTGTTATACCTTCCGGTGCATATTAGATAATCAGGCGCGGATATCGTCGTACTCGCGGGTTTTATCAAATTCATGTTTGGCAAACGGGCACAGCGGAATAACTTTGCGGTTTTCAGCGCGCATCTTCTCTACCACTTTCGCCACCAGCTGTTTGCCGACGCCCTGACCTTTCAGACTGGGATCGACATCGGTATGTTCAATGATGCTCAGATGCTCGCCCGTCGGCACGAAAACAATCTCGGCAACCTGGTTGCCCTCAGCATCATTGACATAAAACTTGTTATGGCCGGCAAGAATTTCCATGCTTCCCTCACTCATTTTTGGCGATATTTCAGCGCACCGCTCGGACAGGTATCGATGACCTTGATGACCGTAGCAACGTCCACTTCATCCGGAATAATCCACGGTTTACGTTTCAGGTTAAACAGCTTCGCGCTTCCCCGCACGCAATTGCCCGAATGCTGACACATCGCCGTGTTGAAGTAGACGTCAATCTTCTCGCCGGTATAGGCCCGGTAACCTGCATCCAATAGTTCCTTATCCACGACATTGCCTCGCATTTTTTTATTGTCTGGGTCTAATCATAGACCTATGCGAGGCTGAAGGAAGCGGCTGAAAGCAGAAATATCATTCAGGCTTTTTCTGTATCGACGGCTGCGGCTCTGGCGGCAAATACTCCAGCATCGCAGGCGTCGGCGGCGGGAGGCGGTTATCGGCAATATCCCTGTCCACATCGATATGACTGATTTCGCCATTCTCATGATGGTGGACCGTCAGCACCCTCGCCTTGTTCAGTTCCGTAACCAGCTCCCGGGTAATACGCAAACTTTCTGCCAGCTCATGGTCTTCAAGCCCGGGTCTGCGACTGCGGCGTTCGACCCGAAAACGAAACTGGTTGTACTTCGCCCAGCCAATCAGCACCAGGCCGTTGACCAGGGCGACAAGGATATAAAACGTGACCGTATCCAGCGTGGTGAAAAAGGGTCGCACACCCATATACGGTGAATGCGCCAGGGCTGTGATCAGCCCTTTATAGATCAAATAGATAAATCCAACCCATGCGATGACCGTCAACAACACATCGATGATGCGCGGCAGCAAACGCCGCTCCGTGAAGATCAGTGGCTGGTTCATGATTCAATCCTCCCAATACCGCGGTCTGGACTCACCCAACGCGCTCTGCCACGTTTGCGTTTGAGCATCACTTTCGGGAACGCGACCAGCGTGGTGAACAGGCTTAGCATCCAGTACACCACCGGGAACCAGATAATCCAGAACAACGAGGCGCCAATGCCTTTTTCATAGCGTCGTTCAATCATCAGGCTCACCGCAAACTGCAGCAAGCACACCACGCCGAGGATAAGCCCGGTAAAGGCTGGCGGGAAAAGATGCTGTACATACAGCGAGTCCGGCATCGGGATCATCAGTCCTAACAGGAACAGCACGATACTGATCGCATAGGCAAAAGACCAGGCGGTAGAAAAACAGAACTCAAGAAACAGCGGCCACATGCGACGGAACTCCCACGACCACAGACGACGCATGTTAACGATAAACACCTCTGCACCCCCCTGCGCCCAGCGCAAACGCTGCTTCCATAGCCCTTTTAATGTTTCAGGCATAAGGATCCAGCACAGTGCGCGCGGCTCAAAGAATACCGACCAGTGGCGCAATTGCAGCTTCCAGCTGATATCGATATCTTCGGTGATCATGTCCGGGCTCCAGTAACCGACCTCGGCCAACGCGCGACGACGAAACGCCGCAACTACGCCGGAAACGGTAAAGATCTGCCCATAGACTCGCTGAGTACGCTTAATTAAGCCGATAATGGAAGAGAACTCACCGACCTGCACACGACCGATTAACGTAGAGCGGGTTCGAATACGCGGGTTCCCCGTCACTGCACCAACGCGCGGGAACTGGATCAGCGGAGCCACAATATAGGCAACGGCATCACGATCCAGTAACGCATCGCCATCAATGCACACCAGGTAATCACTGCGCGCAGCGGCTGCACCGGTCTTGAGCGCCAGCGCTTTACCCTGGTTTTCAGCCAGATGAATCACCCGCAGGCTGGGGTATTCCACTGCCAGTTGTTCCAGCACGTCGTGAGTGTCATCCGTCGAGCCATCGTTGATGGCGATCACTTCGATATTCTTATATCGCTGTGCCAGTGCTGCCTCAATGGTTTCACGCGCGTTGATCCCTTCGTTAAAACAGGGGATCAGAATGGAAACCAGTGGATTCCCCGGCAGAGTCGGTGGTGGCGTGTCATCTCCCCATTTCCAGTGACGTTCACGGTAAAACCAGAAATAGACCCCGCCGCTTATCCACAAAGCAGACATGAACAAAGGCCAGAAGAAGACGAAGTTCAACATCACTTCACCTGTAAAGATGACAGCCACGCCAAACGGCAGGCTGAACATCAGGCAAAGTATCAGGAAAGCAATAATGCGATCGGTCATTTTTGCGGATACCAGTATGAGGAGAACGTCGAGCGAATCTCTGACATCTCAGGTTTGTCGCTGATGAAATCATCCGGGTAATAGCCGTAGTTACCTGCACCGCTTAATTTCAGCTGGCGCATCCATTCGGCTATTTGTTTTCCGCTGATTTCAGCCTGATCCCCGGATTTACGCCAGTCTCGTGCCTGCAGTTCAAACACGGTTTTATCCAGCGCCCCAGGGGTTTGTGCAACGGCATTCACCAGTCGGTCAAGCCATGCGTTGGCATCATTGGCCGGGATCTGTTCCATGAATGGCATCGCCATCGGCGCCGTCCAGTCATAGGTATTGAGGAAATCATTCAGGTTTTGTGCAAACCAGGCTTCACTTTCAGGCTCCAGTACCGGCATGGCGTAAATATTGCGCGCAGTTTGCACCTGTGGACCGCGAATATTACGCACCGTCCGGGTCAGTTGTTTGGTGAAGTCAATAAGCATCTTACTTTTCAGGCGAGTCCAGCGCTCGAACGCCTGAGGATTATTACGTATTTGCTCGATACTGCCCGGAAGCCCTGCGGCACGGTAGGCGGCTAACGCCTCCGGTGACGCATCTTCAAAATCCGTCAGGAAAGCATCGTCATGAAACAAAATACCTTTGAAGCTGGCGTGCTTCGCCAGGTCTTCATAGATTTCAGTGATGCGTTTGCGCGCTTCGCTGTCCCAGGGCGAGAGACGAACATAGTTCTCATGATTGATAGCAGTGCGTCCCGTTTTCGGATCCCATGCGGTTACGCGTGGAATGGACGCGTCGAGATCGAAAGCCAGAACCGGCATCCAGGCATACACCGTCACCCCGGCCCGCGTTTGTAACTGCCAGGAGATATAGTTAAAGAGATCGGCACGCATCGGCAACCAACGGTTAGGGAAATAGAGTTCGCGAATATTCCCGTCGCCCTGCGGATCGGCGTACGCTTGCAGGAAGACATGAGAAATACGCATGTCATAAACGCGCTGGATCAGCTTATCGATATTTCGCTTCTGCTGAGCAGGGTCTTTGTCATACACGTAATCCAGATCGACATGCATCACGCGCATCGTCTGCGGTTCACGGACCTGAGCGACCTGACTGGCAAAGCGCTTAAGGGATGGGTTATCAGAAATCAGCACGCGCGGAATATCATCGAGAAACGCGGCATTCGCCAACCCTTCATTAAGCGTAAAGGCCATCTTATAGCCATGCTCTTTGGCCAGGTTTAACGTTGTACCGTTGGCTGCGCCGTAAGGCCATACCCACGCGCGCGGCGATTTGCCGGTCACCGCTTTGATCTTGTTAGTGATCAGAGAGATATCCGTGTTTATACGTCGCGTGTACTGTTCGTCCGTTTCGTAAGTGCCGGTTTTCTTATCATACAGGCGGTTCGCCACAGCGGGCTCTTTACTCCCCTGCGGGTTGGCCTCAGCGCCAAAGTGCGAGTTCCAGGTGTGCGCACCGACTTCCACCAACGGCGACTTGCCCATTTCTTCGACCATTTTCCAGGTGGCGAATTTATCTCGCGCGGTCATTAAGCCGCCAAAATCGACTTTTTTGTTGGCTGGCGCATCAACCCAACTGCCTACTGGCGCCCAGAGCGCAGGCCAGTTGTAGGCTTTCAGTAGCGGCCAGACGCGGGTATAAAAACTGCTATATCCATCGTCAAAGGTGAGCAGTACCGCTTTTTCCGGCAGTACAATTTTACCGTCATGGGCGTCCAGAATTTGCTGCACGCTGATCGGTTGATAGCCATTATCACGCAGCCAGGCCATTTGGTCGCTCAACGCGCTGGTACGCACAGAGAGGTAGCGCTGGTCGGCTGCACCATCCTCCACATCATGGTAGCCGAGCACCAGAAAGCTATTTTTCGGCCACGGATGATCCGCCGTCAGCGGCGTTCTCTCTGCGGGAGGAACATAGCGAGGCGTTGTATTGTGCGCGCTGCTGCACGCGGTAATCATCAACCAGCCAGCGATTAATGCGCTAAGCCACAGGCATCTTTTCAGCATGAACAATCCTTAAAACCTGACATTTAAATCGAAAGCGAGGGAGATATTCCGCTCACGTTTACCGTCATAGGGGCGTTTATCCCAAATCAGCATCACCCCGCCGTCTACGACGTTGTTCCATTTAAGCCGTTGGCCGTATCCCACCTGGACGATAGCGCCTGCATCTTCACCTTGCTGCCAGTAGCCACCTACGCCAGCCAGACCTTGCTGCGTCCAGACGGTATCATAGTGGCGGTAAAGAACCTGCTCTGCGCTCAGGCCAGGGACAACCGAAAAATCACTCTTCGGGTTGTAATACGGAACATTTTCTTTGGTGTTGGTGCTCCCGCCGATACCCGGTGTAAAGTCCAGCGTGAAGCGCGGCGTGGTCCACATGCGCTCTTTTCCGCTGAGTCCATATTCGATGCGATCGTTACCGTCCGAGAAATGTGATGCGGCAAACGACAGTTGATATTCACGTCGTTCGTTTTGATACCAGCGAACAAACATATCGCCGCCGTTGGCATACACGCCGCTACGCAGCGCGCGCAGTGGCGTGTTGCGCGAAAGACGCTCGGCCGACCCACCAACGCGCCAGTTGTCATTGAAGTCATGCCAGCCGGATAGACGCCCGCCAATCTTCTGACCATCGCCATAATTTCGGCCAGACACTTCCATTTCCGCCCAGTAATCGCGGGAAGTCCATTCTGCACCCGCCGCCAGATCGCGGCTGATGCCCTTCCCTTCCTCAAATTCACCAGTAGCAAAGTTGAATCCGGTAAACAGTCGCCAGTTGTCATTAATCGGCGGACTGTAAATAGCCGTGTTGATGTTGAAGTCATTCTTACCGCTGACCGGGCTATCGGACGAGATCCCCTGCGTTCCGCTAATACGCACTTCCGACATTTTGTGGACATCACGAATACGCGCGAGGCGCAGCGTCGCTTCATCATCCGGGCTACGGGCAATAACGTCATCCGTCAGTTCATCTGCCTGTTTCCACTCCTGAAGATCCAGTGCAACGTAAGCCTGCTGACGTTCCAGCTCCAGGTTGCTTGGCTCAATGACTTCCGCCAGCTTAAGCTCTTTCTCCGCCGCATGCGGCAATCCACGCGCTTCAAGCACAGAGGCATAAGATATGCGCAATCCCTGGTTACCAGAGCCTGTTCGTGCCAGATGCTCTGCGAGCTTTTCTGCCTCTGGCAGTTCATTGGCAGCGATATGATATTGCGTCAGTAGCGACTGTCCGAGCAGCCAGTTATCGTTAGGCTGCGGCGTTGGCGAGCCATAGATACGCCGCAGATACGGACTCTCTTTGATCAAATCATCGACTTGTTTTTTGGCAGCATCGAAGTTTTCATTATCAATGTGCGCGTAGAACAGATCTTGTTGATCCTCAGGACTGAGCGGCGTCACCGGGATAGGTCCATTCGGGTAGTAGATGCTCGCCAGCATCGCTTCGGTTTTTTCCGGCTGGCGTTCGCTTAACCATGCTGATGCCACCCAGCGTTTTGCATAGTTTGGTACTTCGCCGCTTGCAGAAAGGGATTCATACTCATCAATCACTTCGGCAGTACGCTTACGCACCAACAGGGCACCCATACGGTCAATTCTCGCCCGACGGACATCATTCTGCGCAGACGGCTCATCTTTCCAGGCCGCCAGCAACTGGTCATAACGGGCCAGCGCTTTATCGGCCACGATAAACCGTTCTTCTTCATTACGTGCGGACGTATAGGAGGAGCGTACCATTTCAGCCGCCGCATCAAGCTCAAGACGGCGCTTCACTGGATCAGCCGTGGGAACGACCTCCGCCATATTTAAAGCGGGTCCGGAAACGCGGTTCGCCGACAGCGCAGATAGCAGCGTGGATTTTGCATTTTTGTTGCCTGGATCAACATCATCCGCCTGGCTGGCAACCAACAGTGCATCCCAGTTTTTCCCCTGAGAATGATATACGTAGGCAAGCAGTGCGTCGGAGTCTGCGCCCGGATGCGCCTGCGCCCATTTATTCGCTTCAGTAAGGGCTTGTTGGTTGTAGCGCGCATCCGCCAACGTCATTATCCAGCCGGTGCGTACATCCACGTTATCAGGCTCTTCCTGTAAAACGCTTTCCCACACCGCCAATGAATCATTCCAGTTTTTCTGGTTACGGTACGCACGTGCAGCGGCGACTTTGCCGCGCGCAGGCACATCCATCTGCCCACGATACCGCTGCCAGATTTGAATGGTTGTTTTATCGTTGTTCTCAACCCAACCAGAAACTTGCAGCCAGTCGGCAACCTGATTTGGCGTTAGCGCACTTTTCTTTCCCTGATCCTCAAGGTAGCGCAATAGTGGCGCACTATTCCCCCCCCGCGCTTCAATAACCAAAGCATCATAATCTGATACCGCAGCAGAGATTTGCATAGGGAAAAGAATGCTTGCCGTAAATAAACAGCTTACAGACTTAAAACGTTTAATGAAGTTGGCATGTCGACGCATACTGAACATATCTGCCCTTATATCTTACATCAGAGTAAAAATAAGCGTTTTCAATAAGTTACGGCCAATCCCTGACAGTTGCCGACCATGTAAGATGCACTGCCGCTTATTTCGTAATAGGGTTATGAAGCAATTAATTCTTTCGTCTTATTGACTACCCGCACCGCGTCCTCTAATCGTTGGACAGGAGGCATAAACTCGGGAATTTTATCACTCCATGTAGTTCGTGGCTACGCAATAAGAAAAGTCTTAGGCAAAAAAGTATTTTAGACTAAATAATCCTAATACTCTTGGGATTGAATTCTGGATTTAAACAAAGTTTGCCCGGTGACATCATGTGACGATGCTTACTATTGCTGGTTAGCATAGCTACACCGCGCAACTGTTTGCATGGTAACTATTTTGAGAGGTGAATAGAGAAAAATCTGATAATAGGCTCTCCGCTAACAACAAAATATAACTTAATTTTTAGGGCTCAAACAGGGCCAATGAAATGAAAATAAGGGTACAGGCGCAAGAAGAATTAGATACAGTAACAATGCGTTGAAATCAAACAACTTTATTTATCATTTTTCGAAACCTACCATAATTGGTATTTGGAAACTCAATCAAATACGTGCGTGAATAATTGTGTATTACTCTACCTGTTAATATATTTACCAACCTTGCGTACTATTGACAATATCAACCACAATCAATTATTTCCCCTTACAATATGCAAGCCTATTTGCATTACAAGCAACTGATAGAAGCATAATTTTTTGCACTTACCTTCCCCTCAGACTTTCAGGTAATCTGGGCAAAGACGCCAATGGGAGCCGGTCAATGAAAATCGTTAACGCAGAAGAAAAGCACATCCTCGCCATACGCGATATCTATGCACATCATGTTCTTCACGGTACCGGCAGCTTTGAAACCGACCCGCCGGATGCACACGAGATGCTTGCTCGTCTGGAAAAAATCCGCAGCCTCGGGCTGCCGTGGGTCGTCGCTCTGCAGGAAGATAAGGTCATCGGGTATTGCTACCTCACCCGCTACCGCGAGCGCTATGCCTACCGCTATACCCTTGAGGATTCGATTTATATTGCTCCAACGGCTCAGCGTCAGGGTGTAGGAAAAGCCTTACTGCGTCATGTGATTGGCTGGGCTGAAGCACAGGGTTATCGGCAACTGATTGCCATCGTCGGCGACAGCAATAATCAGGGATCGTTAAAAGTCCATCAGCAGGCCGGATTTACGCAAATCGGCACACTGAAAAACATTGGCTTCAAACATGGGCTATGGCTCGACACGGTATTGCTACAACGTAATCTGGGTGAAGGTAACAGCACGCTGCCACCGGATTCCGGTGTCGCTATCTAACGTTTTTAAGGATTAACTACAGGGAGAGAATTTTTGGAGCGGGCGAAGGGAATCGAACCCTCGTATAGAGCTTGGGAAGCTCTCGTTCTACCATTGAACTACGCCCGCATCGAAGTGCGTAAGGGATTATAAACCTTACGCTCTTCTTGGCAAGGGACTAACCGACTGACTGGCGATTAATTCACCGTCAGCATTTTGGCTTACTGCCCTGCGGCGGCAAATAACGCAGCGGATCGATAGCTGTCGCCCGGTAGCGGATTTGGAAATGCAGCCGCACCGTAGTCGCATCCGAGCTGCCCATCGTTGCGATTTTCTGCCCGGCCTTCACGTTTTGACCGTTGTTCACCAGCATGGTGTCATTATGCGCATACGCAGTGATGTAGTCCTCACTGTGCTTAATCATGATGAGATTACCATAGCCCCGTAGCTGATTACCGACGTAAACCACCTTCCCGGCGCCGGCGGCATAAATCGGTGTACCGCGCGCAGCCGAGATATCAATGCCCTTGTTGCCGCCGTCCGCGGTTGAATAAGGCAGGATCACCTTACCGCTGGCAGGCCACAGCCAGCAACGTTGCCCTACCGGAGGCCAGGAAGACTGCGGTACGGACGAAGACGGTCTGACAGCTGCCGTTTTGGTTGAGGATTTCTTGGTTGTTTTGCCAGAGTTAGAACTGGTTTTCGCGCCACCGCTGACCTTCAGTTTTTGCCCTACTTCAATGGTATAGGGCGGTGAAATATTATTCAGGCGGGCGATCTCTTTCACGCTGGTCCCGGTAGCGCGCGAAATACGGTATAGCGTATCCCCCCGCTTCACGGTATACACGGAGCCGGAATAACTTCCTGTATCAGACGACTTGCTCCCGGAACACCCTGCTAACAGCAGACCGACGCACAGCAACATCACGATACCCAGGCCATTTTTCTTCAGGCGTCCTGCACTCAAAACAATACCTCGCAACATTTTCAGACGCTTTATCATAGCAGCCAGAAACCGGATGCCAAATCATATCGCGCAACGAACCGTCGGCCCTGGCATTTCACACCCTCTGTTAATCAATCTGACTTAATTAAGCATATAATATGGATGCTTAAGATTGATGGTGGACGCTATGCGACAGGAACATGTCATTTTATTGAATGAGCAGGACCAACCCTGCGGAACGCTGGAAAAATATGCGGCGCATACCGCCACAACCCCCCTGCATTCCGCTTTCTCGTGCTGGATATTTAACGAGCTGGGCCAACTGCTGGTCACCCGCCGCTCGCTGCACAAAAAAGCCTGGCCTGGCGTCTGGACCAACTCTGTCTGTGGTCACCCGCAGTTGGGTGAAACCCACGAAGCCGCTATTGTCCGCCGGGCTCGCTTCGAACTGGGTGCAGACATCGACTCGCTCAGCCCCGTGTATGCTGACTTTCGTTATCGCGCTACAGACCCGAGTGGAATTGTGGAAAACGAAGTGTGCCCGGTTTATGCCGCACATATCGTGAGTCCGCTACAGCTAAACCCAGATGAAGTGATGGATTGCCAGTGGAGCAGTCTTGAGGATGTCTTAAGTGGGATTGACGCGACGCCGTGGGCTTTTAGCCCGTGGATGGTAATGCAGGTTGCAGACAAAGAAGCGCGTGCGCTGTTGCGGAATTACTGCCAACAAATTATTGCCTGATGGCGCTACGCTTATCTGGCCTACATAACGAATCGTAGGCCGGATAAGGCGTCAGCCGCCATCCGGCATTTCACATCTTACTTAACCGGGCGCATCGCCGGGAACAGGATCACGTCGCGGATAGTGTGGCTGTTGGTGAACAGCATAACCATACGGTCGATACCAATGCCCAGACCCGCAGTCGGCGGCAGACCGTGTTCCAGAGCGGTAACGTAGTCTTCGTCATAGAACATTGCCTCGTCATCACCCGCATCTTTAGCGTTAACCTGATCCTGGAAACGCTGCGCCTGATCTTCTGCATCGTTCAGCTCGCTGAAACCGTTACCGATTTCACGTCCGCCGATGAAGAATTCGAAACGGTCAGTGATTTCCGGATTTTCGTCATTACGACGCGCCAGCGGAGAAACTTCTGCCGGGTACTCGGTAATGAAGGTCGGTTGAATCAGGTGCGCTTCCGCAACTTCTTCAAAGATCTCGGTCACGATACGGCCCAGACCCCAGCTCTTCTCAACTTTGATGCCGATAGATTCAGCAATCGCTTTTGCAGAGTCGAAGTTATCCAGATCGGCCATGTTGGTTTCCGGACGGTATTTCTGAATCGCTTCGCGCATGGTCAGTTTTTCGAACGGTTTACCGAAGTCGAAGACTTCTTCACCGTAAGGCACTTCAGTCGTTCCCAGAACGTTCTGCGCCAGCGTACGGAACAGCGATTCGGTCAGTTCGATCAGATCTTTGTAGTCCGCATAAGCCATGTAGAGTTCCATCATGGTGAACTCTGGGTTATGACGAACTGAGATGCCTTCGTTACGGAAGTTACGGTTAATTTCGAACACGCGTTCGAAGCCGCCAACCACCAGACGCTTGAGGTACAGTTCCGGCGCGATACGCAGGTACATATCCAGATCCAGCGCGTTATGATGGGTGATGAACGGACGCGCAGCGGCACCGCCAGGGATCACCTGCATCATCGGGGTTTCCACTTCCATAAAGCCGCGACCCACCATGAACTGACGGATGCCAGCCATAATTTGTGAACGCACTTTAAAGGTATTGCGGGATTCATCGTTAGAGATGAGATCCAGGTAACGTTGACGATAGCGCGCTTCCTGATCCTGCAGACCGTGGAATTTGTCCGGCAGCGGGCGCAGCGCTTTGGTCAGCAGACGCAGTTCGGTGCAGTGGATAGACAACTCACCGGTCTTGGTCTTGAACAACTTACCTTTCGCGCCAAGGATATCGCCCAGATCCCATTTTTTGAACTGCTCGTTGTAGACGCCTTCAGGCAGGTCATCGCGAGCAACGTACAGCTGAATACGGCCGCCAACGTCCTGCAGCGTAACGAATGATGCTTTACCCATAATACGACGGGTCATCATACGGCCAGCAACAGATACCTCAATGTTCAGCGCTTCCAGCTCTTCGTTTTCTTTCGCGTCGAAGTCAGCATGCAGTTGGTCTGAGGTATGATCGCGACGGAAATCGTTCGGGAACGGGATCCCCTGCTCACGCAGGCTCGCCAGCTTCTCACGGCGCGTTTTCAGTTCATTGTTAAGGTCGGCTACCGCGTCAGCGCCCTGTACGTGTTGTTCAGACATGTTGGTTCCTCATAACCCTGCTTTCAAACTTGCTTCGATAAATTGATCCAGGCTGCCATCCAGCACCGCCTGCGTGTTACGGGTTTCAACCCCGGTACGCAGATCTTTGATGCGGGAGTCATCAAGGACATAAGAACGAATCTGGCTACCCCAGCCGATATCTGACTTGTTGTCTTCCATCGCCTGTTTCTCGGCATTCTTCTTCTGCATTTCCAGTTCATAAAGCTTTGCTTTCATCTGCTTCATGGCCTGGTCTTTGTTCTTGTGCTGGGAACGGTCGTTCTGACACTGCGTCACAATCCCAGTCGGGATGTGGGTAATACGCACCGCAGATTCAGTACGGTTAACGTGCTGACCACCCGCACCGGAGGCACGGTAAACGTCAATACGCAGATCCGCCGGGTTGATATCGATATCAATATCATCATCAACTTCCGGATAAACAAACGCAGAACTGAACGACGTATGGCGACGTCCGCCGGAGTCGAACGGACTCTTACGAACCAGACGGTGTACGCCGGTTTCAGTACGCAGCCAACCGTAAGCATATTCGCCAGCAATTCTGATGGTTACGGATTTAATACCCGCCACTTCACCTTCAGACTCTTCAATAATTTCAGTCTTAAAGCCGCGCGCTTCAGCCCAACGCAGATACATGCGCATCAGCATGCTTGCCCAGTCCTGCGCTTCCGTACCGCCAGAACCTGCCTGAATATCGAGATAGCAATCTGCGCTGTCATATTCACCGGAGAACATACGACGGAATTCCAGCTGGGCCAGTTTATCTTCCAGCGTGTCGAGTTCTGCTACGGCTTCGTTAAAGGTTTCTTCGTCGTCGGCTTCTACAGCCAGTTCCAGCAGGCCGGAGACATCTTCCAGGCCCTGGCTCATCTGATCGAGCGTATCAACGATGGCTTCAAGAGAAGAACGCTCTTTACCCAGCGCCTGCGCGCGTTCGGGTTCGTTCCATACGTCCGGCTGTTCCAGCTCGGCGTTTACTTCTTCCAGACGCTCTTTCTTGGCATCATAGTCAAAGATACCCCCTAAGAACGTCAGAGCGCTCCGTGAGGTCCTGAATGCGGTTATTTACCGGATTAATTTCAAACATTGTCTGATTTCTTTTATTGGACTAGTCAAAATGCGGTGATAAGAGCGGGATTGTAACTAATCCACGCCCTTTTTTATAGCGATTAGTGACGCTAAAGTGGCCAGATATTGTCGATTATAATCTGCAAACTACGGTTGCCGCGAAACTCATTAATATCCAGTTTGTAGGCAAGCTGAACTTCGCGCACGCCGTTGTCCGGCCAGCAGGTGGTATCGATGTTAAACGCAATGCCGTCCAGCAGCGGACCACCGCCTACGGGCTCGACCATTACCTTCAGATGACGCTCACCGACCAGACGCTGCTGGAGCAAACGGAAATGCCCGTCAAACAGCGGTTCCGGGAACATTTGTCCCCACGGTCCGGCATCGCGCAGCATTTGTGCGACCTCCATGGTCATCTCCGCTGCGCTCAGTGTGCCATCCGACACCACTTCACCTTGCAGTAAGGCGGGATCCAGCCACTCGGTAACCAGTTCGCCAAAACGCTGCTGGAAACGCTCAAACTGCGCCTCTTCAAGCGATAACCCCGCCGCCATGGCGTGACCGCCAAACTTGATGATCATGCCCGGATGAAGGGTGTCCAGGCGCTCCAACGCATCGCGCATGTGCAGCCCCTGAATCGAACGTCCGGAGCCTTTTAGCGTACCGTCACCTGCCGGGGCAAACGCTATCACCGGGCGATGGAAGCGCTCTTTAATGCGCGATGCCAGAATGCCGACTACCCCCTGATGCCACTCGGGATGATACATTGCCAGGCCGCCCGGAAGCGTATCGCTACTGCGTTCCAGCTTTTCACACAGGGTAAGCGCTTCGGCCTGCATACCCTGCTCAATTTCTTTGCGCGTCTGGTTGAGTGCGTCCAGCTCATTGGCCAGCACGCGCGCTTCACCAATGTTGTCGCACAGCAACAGCGCTACGCCAACGGACATATCGTCCAGACGCCCCGCCGCATTCAGCCGTGGCCCGAGGGCAAAACCTAAATCACTGGCTGCCAGCTTTAGGGGGTCGCGATTGGAAATCTCCAGCAGCGCTTTGATACCAGGGCGGCATTTTCCAGCACGGATACGGCTTAAGCCTTGCCACGTCAGAATGCGGTTATTGGCATCCAGCGGTACCACGTCCGCCACCGTGCCAAGCGCAACCAGATCGAGCAAATCCGCCAGGTTCGGCGGTGCAATGCCTCGCTCATCAAACCAGCCTTTGTCACGCAGGAAAGTGCGCAGCGCCAGCATCAGATAGAAGGCTACACCAACGCCTGCCAGCGATTTCGACGGGAACTCACAGTCGTGCAGGTTAGGATTGATGATCGCCTCTGCGCCCGGCAGCGTATCCCCTGGCAGGTGGTGATCGGTCACAACGACCGGGATCCCCAACGTTCTGGCATGTTCGACACCCGCGTGAGACGAGATGCCGTTGTCTACGGTGACAATCAGCTGAGCACCACGGGCATGGGCCTGATCAACGACTTCCGGGCTTAAACCATAACCGTCCTCAAAACGATTTGGCACCAGGTAGTCAACGTTACTGCAGCCCAACGCGCGCATCGCCAGGATGCTTAGCGCCGTGCTGGTCGCGCCATCGGCATCGAAATCGCCGACAACGATGATACGAGTTCCCGCACGAAAGGCGTTGTAGAGGATCTCAACCGCCTTTTCCACACCGTTTAAATGCTGCCACGGCAGCATTCCTTTGACGCTACGCTCAAGCTCCTGCGCGCTACGTACACCACGACTGGCGTATAAACGACGCAACAATGGCGGCAAGTCATCAGGCAGCTCGGCTGTCTCGTCGGCTTCACGCCGACGAAGTTGTATCTGTTGTTTCACGCGAATTATTTACCGCTGGTCTGTTTTGCATGTGCGTCGAGGAATTCTTTCATCTCTTTCGGGCCCTGATAACCAGGTACGACATAGCCATTGCTCAGCACAATCGCCGGTGTACCGCTGACGCCAAACTGTACGCCCAGCGCATAGTGGTTAGCGATATCCACATCACAGGTCGCCGCTTTCACGCCCTTGCCTGCCATCGCATCATCAAAGGCTTTGTTTTTGTCCTTAGCACACCAGATAGACTTCATGTCCTGCTCAGCCTGGCTGTCCAGCCCCTGACGTGGGAAGGCCAGATAACGAACGGTGATCCCCAACGCATTGTAATCTTTCATCTCTTCATGCAGCTTGTGGCAGTAACCACAAGTGATGTCGGTGAAAACGGTAATGACGTGTTTTTCCTGCGGCGCTTTGTAGATGATCATCTCTTTTTCCAGCGCGTTCAGATGCTTCATCAGCAGTTGGTTGGTGACATTCACCGGACTTGCGCCGCTCACGTCGTACATCGGTCCCTGAATAATATGTTTACCGTCTTCAGTTACGTACAGCACGCCGCTATTGGTCAGTACGGTTTTCATGCCCGCAACCGGAGCAGGTTGAATCTCGGTGCTCTGCACACCCAGCTTTGCTAATGACTGACGAATTGCCGCGTCGTCTGCATGTACCATGCCGGAAAACGCCGTCGCCAGAAGGGTGAACATCATAAAACGTTTTTTCATAGCCTATCCTATCCTGTCAGCACTCACGCTCGCGGGTGATGCTGTTGATGTAGTTGCCGCAAGCGCTCCGTTGCGACATGAGTATAAATCTGCGTTGTCGAGAGATCGCTATGCCCCAGTAGCATCTGCACCACGCGCAGGTCTGCGCCATGGTTGAGCAGATGCGTGGCAAACGCGTGCCGCAGGACGTGCGGTGACAGCTTTTCGCTGTCGATTCCCGCCAACACAGCATAGTGTTTGATACGATGCCAGAAGGTCTGACGGGTCATCTGTTGCGCCCGCTGACTAGGAAACAGCACATCAATCGATACGCCGTTGAGCAACCATGGTCGCCCATGCTCCAGGTAAGTTTCCAGCCAGTACACAGCCTCCTCACCCAACGGGACAAGGCGCTCTTTGTTACCTTTACCGATCACCCGTACCACACCCTGACGCAGGCTGACGTCACTCATCGTCAGTCCTACCAGTTCAGACACGCGCAGGCCTGTTGCATACAGCACTTCCAGCATGGCTTTGTCGCGTAGCTCCAGCGGTTGCTCAATAAGCGGCGCTTGTAGCAGCCGCTCAACCTGCGCTTCGCTGAGATCTTTAGGCAGGCGCTGCGGAAGTTTAGGTGATGCAAGCGAGGCGCTGGGGTCATCTTCGCGATATTTTTCGCGGTACAGATGCTGAAAAAAACGTCGCGTCGCACTGAGCAAACGTGCGGAACTGGTGGCTTTATACCCTCCATCCATCCGCTCAGCCAGCAAGGCTTGCAGATCATCACTTTGCGCGGTCGCAAGCGAAGCGCCGCGGTGATGTAACCATTCCACAAGCATGGTCAGATCGCGACGATACGCACTTAATGTGTTTTCCGCCAGATTTCGTTCCAGCCACAGGGCATCAAGAAACTGCTCGATGCGCGCCAGATCCTGTTCCACTCGCGCCCCTTATTCCACTCTCATTTTTGATGCATTATGCCTCATTGTGCCGAGAATGCGGCGATTCTGTTACACTACCCGCAACGCTACAGCAGAATTGAGATGTTTACGTCATGAACATGGGTCTTTTTTACGGTTCCAGCACCTGCTACACCGAAATGGCAGCAGAAAAAATCCGCGATATCCTGGGTCCCGAACTGGTGACACTGCACAACCTCAAAGACGATTCTCCGACCCTAATGGAGCAATATGACGTGCTCATTTTGGGCATCCCAACCTGGGATTTCGGTGAAATTCAGGAGGACTGGGAAGCGGTCTGGGAGCAACTGGACGACCTCAACCTGGAGGGCAAGATTGTCGCGCTTTACGGTATGGGCGATCAGTTGGGATACGGCGAATGGTTCCTGGATGCGTTGGGTATGCTGCACGATAAACTGATCACCAAAGGTGTAAAGTTTGTCGGCTACTGGCCCACAGAAGGCTACGAATTCACCAGCGATAAACCCGTCATTGCTGATGGACAGCTGTTTGTTGGCCTGGCGCTGGATGAGACGAACCAGTACGATCTCAGCGATGAACGCATTCAGGCCTGGTGCGAGCAAATTCTTGGGGAAATGGCCGAGCACTGGTCCTAATAACCGATTTGCCGGATGACGGCGTAAATGCCTTATCCGGCCTGCATGACGCACCTAACTGTTGGCCTTCAAGCTGCGCGCCATCAGGCATGTGTCATGCGTTACCCTTGCTTCGCCTTTTGCAGCATCAACCGCCGTAAATCCCGCCACTCTGCATCATCCATACTGTCTGCTGCCAGCCACAAATGTTGACGTTTTCCGGCATCAGATCGCAAGCGTAGCATCATACCTGTTTTAACCATCCAGGGGGCGCTAACGATAGACCACTCTTGCCCTTGCCAGCGCAGACGGCCATCCATCAATAGCCGAATCTCACCCTGACAGGCGTTGATTCGACGCTGACTGCGAACGCTATCGAACACCACCAGAGAGAGCAAAACCAGCCATAATGGGGTGTAGCTCAATGGCCAGGGCATCAATAAAATAAACACCGCGACCAGCCCATGAATTAGCAGTGAAAGCCACTGCGCGCGCCATGATACGCGTAAATCAGATTGCCACTGGACCACGTTCCCGATTCCGTGTCTGGATAAGTCGCACCATCTGTTCCAGCTGCTCATCAGCTGGTTTCCCATGATTCATCAACCAGTTAAATAAATCTGGATCATCACATTCTAGCAGACGGATGAAGATACGTTTTTCTTCGTCACTTAAGCTGTCATATTCATGTTCAAAAAACGGCATGATCGAGATGTCCAGCTCGCGCATACCGCGGCGGCATGCCCAATGAATACGTGCTTTGTTGTTAATATCCATGTTCTTCTCCCTGTCTCGCGAAAACGAAGTATCCCGCTATTGTAACGTGTTTTTCCCGCTCTTTTTACGGGAATATCAGTAAACTGAAGCTCGCTCGCTAAATAAAACCTTATTAAGCCAAAGGATTCACCAATTTTGGATGTCTCCTCGCAAAGCACAATATATGGCACAAATAGCCTGTTTAAACCGCTTGCAATGGGCCATAGCTCTTTTACCATTAGTCATCATCACTGCGTTAAGCAAATCAGGACATTATTATGGCTTTTACATCTTTTCCTCCTCGCCAGCCTTTTGCGTCAACGCGTTTACCTCTGACGCTAATGACGCTCGATGACTGGGCGCTCGCCACCATCACCGGTGTCGACAGTGAGAAGTATATTCAGGGTCAGGTCACGGCGGATGTCAGCCAGATGACCGAGCATCAGCACCTGTTGGCTGCACATTGTGACGCCAAAGGTAAAATGTGGAGCAACCTGCGTCTGTTCCGCCAGGGTGACGGTTTTGCATGGCTTGAGCGCCGTAGCCTGCGTGATGCGCAGCTCACTGAGCTGAAAAAATACGCGGTCTTCTCGAAGGTGGCGATCGCCCCAGACGACGAGCGCGTCTTGCTGGGCGTAGCGGGATTCCAGGCACGTGCAGCGCTGGCCAATCTCTTTAGCGAATTACCGAACAGTGATAAGCAGGTCATTACCGAAGGTGCCTCCACGGTATTGTGGTTCGAACACCCTGCCGAACGTTTTCTGCTGATCGTTGATGCCACCACAGCAGAAACCTTGGTTGAAAAGCTGCGTGGCGAAGCTGAGTTAAATAACAGCCAGCAGTGGCTGGCGCTGGATATCGAAGCGGGTATCCCCGTTATTGATACAGCCAACAGTGCACAGTTTATTCCACAGGCTACCAATCTGCAGGCTCTGGGCGGGATCAGCTTTAAAAAAGGCTGCTACACCGGTCAGGAAATGGTGGCTCGAGCAAAATTCCGCGGAGCCAACAAACGCGCCATGTGGACTTTGGCGGGTGCCGCCGGTCGAGTACCGGAAGCTGGCGAAGACCTTGAATTAAAAATGGGCGAGAACTGGCGTCGTACTGGTACCGTACTTGCCGCAGTACAACTGGCCGATGGTCAGGTACTGGTGCAGGTTGTGATGAATAACGACATGGAGGCCGACAGCGTGTTCCGCGTCCGTGACGACGCAAAAACGCTGCGTATCGTACCGCTGCCATATTCGTTAGACGAAGAGTAATTGGTCGGCCTGATAAGCGCAGCGCCATTAGGCAATTCGGCACAGGCCGCCGGATTGCGGCATTGCCTCGTCCGGCCAACAAAATACAGCCCGGGCGAGGCGTTTACGCCGCCCCCGGGGTTGCACTGAATCTATGCGTGTTGCCCCACGTACAGATAGATCGCCAGGAAGTGGCAAACGCTGCCGCCCAGCACAAAACCGTGCCAGATCGCATGGTTATAAGGAATACGCTTACAGACGTAGAAAATTACGCCCAGCGAATACACCACACCGCCAACAGCCAGCAACGTCACGCCTCCCGCCGCCAACTTCACCGCCAGTTGATACACCACAATCAGCGAAAGCCAGCCCATTGTCAGGTAAGTCACCAGCGACAGAATTTTAAACCGGTGTGCGATGGTCAGTTTGAATAAAATACCGAGCAGCGCCAGGCTCCAGATAACAATCATCAACCCACGAGCCAGCGGCGAATCAAGCCCCACCAGCAGAAATGGCGTATAGGTCCCGGCAATCAGCAGATAAATCGCACAGTGGTCGAATTTTTTCAGCCAGACTTTCGCTCTCTGATGGGGGATCGCGTGATACAAGGTTGAGGCGAGGAACAGCAGGATCATGCTGCCGCCGTACAGGCTATAGCTGGTAATCGCCATAGCGCTGGCATTGGTATCCACTGCCTGAACCAGCAACAACACCAGTCCGACAATCCCAAACACCAGCCCGATACCGTGACTGATGCTGTTGGCTATTTCCTCTGCCAGCGAATATCCCTGCACGATTAATGGCTTCTGAACCATAACTTACTCCCGAGAAACGAACCCTATCGTGATTGCTCCTCTAGCGTAACTGAGAATGGTTCCAGTGAACACCTGTTAGCTAAAATAATTACCAGATAAATATTTACCATTAAAAATCATGGTTTTAGTTTTTAAATTTCAGCTAACATGCGTACTATTAAAATCAAAGGCATTTAAAATCAATCACATAAAATTGCGTCTGATCCGGGTAAATCTCGGCAATGACACGTTTAAGTTCTTCAAGCGTCATGTTTTCCTGCTGGGCATGTTTATCCGTCAGCGTATCCAGCGTGACGGTTGAGGTGCCAACAACCTCAATCGTGCAGAAGTAACCGTCATCTTCGAAGCGCCCAACCCGTAAAATGTCCCCGGCTTTGAAGTGTGATTCAGACTCGTCACGAATAGTGATGGTCTTGCGTCCGGCCAGAATGTCATCCTGGAAACGCTGAAAAAAAGTGATGTCATTTGGCTGCATGTTATTATTCCCTGTAGATGAAGTCTGATGAGTGAGTTTTGCCATTGTGAGTATGTTCTCCCACGCTGCCATCGCCAGTCTCAACAATCTTGAGATGCTGGTCTACAACTATGTCATCAAAAACCGTGACAAAGTCATGTACATGACCATTCGCGAACTGGCCGATGCCGTGGGTGTTTCCACTACCACCGTACTGCGCTTTTGCCGCAAGCTTAAGTGTGAAGGTTACTCAGAATTTCGCGTGCGCTTCAAATTATATTTAGAGCAGAATGAACCGCAACAGGCTAATTTCGGTGCTAGCGAAATTATCAGCTTCTTTAAAGGCGTTAATAACGATGAGTTCGATAATCTGCTCGATCAGGCTGTTGATATTATATTATCTTCCGAGCGTATTATATTCGTTGGGGCGGGAACATCCGGAGCCTTAGCCAAATATGGCGCACGTTTTTTCTCAAACGTTGGAAAATTCAGTAATCACATTGATGACCCTTATTTCCCGGTAACGAATGACATGGCCAGAAACGCGCTGGCGATCGTGCTTTCCGTTTCCGGTGAAACAGAAGAGATCCTGCGTTTTGCCAGCCAGTTCAGCCTGCATAACTGTAAGGTCCTGTCTGTCACCAGTCATGAACATTCGCGGCTGGCCAAATTGGCTGACTTTAATCTCTCCTGGCACGTTCCACAGACGCGCATTGCCGGTGTATACGATATAACTACGCAGATCCCTGTTATTTATATTCTGGAATCACTCGGCCGCAAGTTGGCGAAAAGAATAGCGTAAAAAAACAATCTGTTTTTTGGATGTAACAAATCACATTAGCGCTATTTTGTTATATCGTGACATTTATCTTTCCTTTGTTAGACTCAAAATCAGATGGTATTAATTTGAGACTGAGCGCAGATGAAAAAACTTACCTTACCAAAAGATTTTTTATGGGGTGGCGCGGTTGCGGCGCACCAGGTTGAAGGCGGCTGGAACAAAGGTGGCAAAGGCCCCAGCATTTGCGATGTACTGACCGGAGGGGCACACGGCGTTCCGCGAGAAATCACTCAGGAAGTTGAGCCCGGTAAGTACTACCCCAACCACGAAGCCGTCGATTTTTACGGTCATTACAAAGAAGACATCAAGCTGTTTGCCGAGATGGGCTTCAAATGCTTCCGTACCTCAATCGCCTGGACC
This sequence comes from Citrobacter sp. B72, assembly GCF_016894305.1. Taxonomy (NCBI): domain Bacteria; kingdom Pseudomonadati; phylum Pseudomonadota; class Gammaproteobacteria; order Enterobacterales; family Enterobacteriaceae; genus Citrobacter; species Citrobacter sp. B72. The sequence goes on along the minus strand of NZ_CP069801.1, from coordinate 864,867 downwards.
CGTATCTTCCCCAAAGGGGACGAAAGCCAGCCGAATGAAGAAGGGCTAAAGTTCTACGACGACATGTTCGATGAACTGCTGAAGTACAACATCGAACCGGTCATCACCCTTTCCCACTTTGAAATGCCGCTGCACCTGGTTCAACAATACGGTAGCTGGACCAATCGTAAAGTCGTCGATTTCTTTGTCCGATTTGCTGAAGTCGTTTTTGAGCGCTACAAGCACAAGGTCAAATACTGGATGACCTTTAACGAGATCAACAACCAGCGCAACTGGCGCGCACCGCTGTTTGGTTATTGCTGCTCCGGCGTGGTGTATACCGAGCATGAAAACCCGGAAGAAACCATGTACCAGGTGCTGCATCACCAGTTCGTGGCCAGCGCTCTGGCAGTGAAAGCCGCACGTCGCATCAACCCGGAAATGAAAGTCGGCTGCATGCTGGCGATGGTGCCACTTTACCCATTCTCCTGTAAGCCTGAAGATGTGATGTTCGCGCAGGAATCGATGCGTGAGCGCTACGTTTTCACCGACGTTCAACTGCGCGGCTACTATCCATCATATGTACTGAACGAGTGGGAACGCCGCGAATTCAACATCCGAATGGAAGCCGGAGATGAGCAAATCCTGCGTGAAGGCACCTGTGACTATCTCGGATTCAGTTACTACATGACCAACGCGGTAAAAGCGGAAGGCGGCAGCGGCGATGCCATTTCTGGTTTTGAGGGCAGCGTACCGAACCCGCACGTAAAAGCGTCCGACTGGGGCTGGCAGATTGATCCGGTCGGTCTGCGTTACGCCTTATGCGAACTGTATGAGCGCTATCAGAAACCGCTATTTATCGTAGAAAACGGATTTGGTGCCTACGACAAAGTGGAAGAAGACGGCAGCATCAACGACGACTATCGCATCGACTATTTGCGCGCCCACGTTGAAGAGATGATGAAAGCGGTAACGTATGATGGCGTAGACCTGATGGGCTACACTCCGTGGGGCTGCATCGACTGTGTCTCGTTCACCACCGGTCAGTACAGCAAGCGCTACGGCTTTATCTACGTGAACAAACACGACGACGGCACCGGCGATATGTCGCGTTCACGCAAGAAAAGTTTTAACTGGTACAAAGCGGTGATTGCCAGCAACGGCGAGAAACTTTGATTTTTTGCCGGATGGCGGCGTAAACGCCTTATCCAGCCTACAGATTAAATTCCCGTAGGCCGGATAAGCGTAGCGCCAACCGGCGATTAAACCCTACTTCCCGCCAGCCAGTTCCAGAAAACTGCCCGTTACGTACGACGCCTTCTCGCTCAGCAGCCAGGTAATCGCCTGCGCGACCTCCTCCGGTTGTCCGCCGCGCTGCATAGGCAACATCGGTTTCACGCGATCGACCCTTCCCGGCTCGCCGCCTGATGCGTGCATTTCAGTGTAGATAAGACCAGGTCGCACGCAGTTTACGCGGATCCCTTGCGCCGCAACCTCCAGCGCAAGGCCGGTGGTGAGCGTGTCCACAGCGCCTTTTGAGGCCGCGTAATCAACATATTCGAATGGCGCACCAAGCCGCGATGCCGCCGAAGACACATTCACAATCGCCCCGCCTTGCCCTCCGTGTTTGAAAGACATGCGCTTTACCGCTTCCCGACAACACAAAAAATAGCCGGTAACATTGGTCGCCAGCACGCGGTTAATTCTTTCGGCGGTTAGGCTTTCCACCGTGCTCTGTTCAAACAAAATCCCGGCATTATTCACTAACGCAGACAGTGGTTCACCTTCGCGGTCAATGCATTCAAACATTGCCACAACCTGGCTTTCATCGCTGATATCAGCCCGTAGAGCAAACGCCTTTCCCCCGGCAGCGGCAATGGTATTCACCACCTCCGTTGCCGCACGGATATTGTGATGAAAGTTAACCGCAACCGTGTAACCCTCTTGCGCTAACTGCAGCGCGGTTGCCCGCCCGATGCCGCGACTGCCGCCAGTAACCAATGCGATTCCCATGGATACCTCCAGATATGAAAAAGCCGGGAGGCGTCTTCGCCTTACCCGGCCTACAAAAGCTTTACTGCGCGGAAAAGTTACTGATATTCGCTCATCGGCACGCAGGAGCAGAACAGGTTACGGTCACCGTAAACATCATCAAGGCGTTTCACGGTCGGCCAGTATTTGTTCGCCACACCAGCCGGGAAGACGGCGATTTCTCGGCTATAACCGTGATTCCACTCCGCGACCAGCTCGTTTTGCGTGTGCGGTGAGTTAACCAGCGGGTTATCTTCCAGTGACCATTCACCGGCTTTCACGCGATCGATTTCAGCGCGGATTGCCAGCATCGCATTGATAAAGCGATCAAGTTCCACTTTGCTTTCAGATTCAGTCGGTTCAACCATCAGGGTACCCGCGACCGGGAATGACATGGTCGGCGCATGGAAACCGTAATCGATCAGACGCTTGGCAATATCCAGTTCGCTGATGCCGGTCTCTTCTTTCAGTGGGCGAATGTCGAGAATACATTCATGCGCCACGCGACCGTCGCGACCGGTATACAGTACCGGATAAGCATCTTTCAGACGGCTGGCAATGTAGTTAGCGTTAAGGATAGCCACCTGGCTTGCCTGCTTCAGACCTTCTGCACCCATCATACGGATGTACATCCAGCTGATTGGCAGAATGGATGCGCTACCGAACGGCGCCGCTGAAACTGCGCCCTGACGGGTGAGCATTCCTTCAATCTGCACTACGCTGTGACCCGGTACAAACGGTGCCAGATGTGATTTGACGCCAATCGGTCCCATACCTGGGCCGCCGCCGCCGTGCGGAATGCAGAATGTTTTATGCAGGTTGAGGTGCGAGACATCTGCGCCGATAAAGCCCGGCGTGGTGATCCCAACCTGAGCGTTCATGTTCGCGCCATCAAGGTAAACCTGGCCGCCAAACTGGTGCACAACGTCGCACACTTCACGGATCGTTTCTTCATACACGCCGTGAGTAGACGGATAGGTCACCATGATGCAGGAGAGATTCGCAGCATGTTGTTCTGCTTTTGCTCGCAGATCGTCCAGGTCGATGTTGCCGTTCTTATCACACGCGACAACCACAACCTGCATCCCCGCCATCTGTGCAGATGCCGGATTGGTGCCGTGGGCAGAAGCCGGGATCAGACAGATATCGCGATGGCCTTCGTTACGGCTTTCGTGATAGTGACGAATCGCCAGCAGACCCGCATACTCGCCCTGCGCGCCGGAGTTCGGCTGCATGCAGACGGCGTCATAACCGGTCAGTTTTACCAGCCACTCGGAAAGCTGGCCGATCATCTGGTGATAACCTTCTGCCTGCTCTGGCGGGCAGAACGGGTGAAGTTCAGCGAATTCCGGCCAGGTGATAGGGATCATCTCGGCGGCAGCGTTCAGCTTCATGGTGCAAGAACCCAGCGGGATCATTGCCTGGTTCAGCGCCAGATCTTTGCGCTCCAGCGAGTGCATGTAGCGCATCATTTCGGTTTCGCTGTGATACCGATTAAACACCGGATGGCTGAGGATCGCATCGTCACGCAGCATGCTGTCCTGAATGGAACGGCTGTCGAGCGCCACATCTTTATCCAGCGTATCGATATTCAAACCGTGGCTGTCGCCCAGCAGAACATTGAACAACTGCACCACGTTTTCACGGGTGGTGGTTTCATCGAGCGTAATGCCTACCGCGTTATGGATATCGCTACGCAGGTTGATTTCTGCCGCTTCGGCACGCGCCAGAACAGCCGCTTTGTCGGCCACTTCAACACACAGAGTGTCGAAGTAGTGCGCATGGCGCAGCTTCAGCCCTTTCTGCTGCAGACCGGCCGCCAGAATATCAGTCAGGCGATGGATGCGATTAGCGATACGTTTCAGGCCAACCGGACCATGATAAACGGCATACAGGCTGGCGATGTTGGCCAGCAGAACCTGCGAGGTACAAATGTTGGAGTTCGCTTTCTCACGGCGGATATGCTGCTCACGAGTCTGCATCGCCATGCGCAGTGCGGTATTGCCCGCCGCATCTTTCGATACGCCGATAATACGGCCTGGCATGGAGCGTTTGAATTCGTCTTTAGCGGCGAAGAATGCCGCGTGTGGGCCGCCGTAACCCATCGGTACGCCGAAGCGTTGCGCAGAGCCGAAAACAATATCCGCGCCCTGTTTGCCCGGTGCAGTCAGCAGTACCAGCGCCATAAAGTCGGCAGCGACACTGACCACAACTTTACGGGATTTCAGCTCGGCAATCAGTTTGCTGTAGTCGTGCACTTCACCGGTGGTGCCAACCTGCTGCAACAGCACGCCAAACACATCCTGGTGATCCAGTGCTTTCGCCGCGTCATCAACAATGACGTCAAAGCCAAAGGTTTCTGCACGGGTGCGAACCACGTCCAGCGTTTGCGGGTGAACATCAGCCGCCACAAAGAAACGGTTAGCATTTTTCAGTTTGCTGACACGTTTGGCCATCGCCATGGCTTCAGCAGCCGCAGTGGCTTCATCCAGCAGAGAAGCAGAAGCCATATCCAGGCCCGTCAGGTCCAGCGTGACCTGTTGGAAGTTCAGCAGAGCTTCCAGTCGTCCCTGGGATACTTCCGGCTGATACGGCGTATATGCGGTGTACCAACCTGGGTTTTCCAGCATGTTACGCAGAATAACCGGTGGCAACTGCACGGCGGTGTAGCCCATGCCAATGTAGGACGTGAAGCGCTTGTTACGCCCGGCGATGGCTTTTAATTCAGCCAGCGCAGCGTATTCGGTCGCCGCCTCGCCCACCTGTGGCGGGGTTGCGAGCTGAATGTCTTTCGGCACAATCTGGCCGATCAGCGCGTTTAACGACTCGGCGCCAACCGCATTCAGCATCTCTTGCTGCTGCGCGGCGTCCGGTCCGATGTGGCGTTCAATGAAAGCGCCGCTGTTTTCAAGCTGGCTTAACGTCTGTGTCATGGGCGATGGTTCCTGAAACGTGCAGTGAATCGTGATGGTCTCTAACTCAATTGCCCGGTGGCGCTGACGCTTACCGGGCCTACATAAAACCGTAGGCCGGATAAACGCAGTGCCATCCGGCACAATCTTATTCGTCTTCCAGTAATGCCTCGTACGCAGTGGCATCCAACAGCGATTCAATTTCGCTTTCATCGCTGGCTTTGATTTTGAAAATCCAGCCGCCCGCATACGGTTCGCTGTTAACCAGTTCCGGGGAGTCGCTGAGCGCATCGTTAACCGCAACAATCTCACCGCCTACTGGCGCATAGATATCGGATGCCGCTTTTACGGACTCCGCAACGGCGCAATCATCGCCCGCGCTGACGGTGGCGCCAACTTCTGGCAGGTCAACGAAAACCATGTCACCTAACAGCTCCTGAGCGTGTTCGGTGATACCAACGGTGTAAGAGCCGTCAGCTTCTTTGCGCAGCCATTCGTGTTCTTTGCTGTATTTCAGTTCTGCAGGTACGTTGCTCATCAATCAATCTCCAAAAAAGGATGAATTACGCGACGGCTTTGCCGTTACGCACAAAAACAGGTTTAGTCACTTTTACCGGCATTTCACGGTTACGGATCTGTACGATCGCAGTCTCACCGATACCCGCAGGCACGCGCGCCAACGCGATGCTGTAACCCAGGGTTGGGGAGAATGAGCCACTGGTGATAATGCCTTCATGCTGGTTGCCAGAAGCATCGGTGAAACGCACCGGCAGTTCATTCCGCAGCACGCCCTTCTCAGTCATCACCAGCCCGACCAGCTGTTCGTGGCCTTTTTCGCGCTGCATTTCCAGTGCTTCACGACCAATAAAGTCGCGGTCGGCAGGTTCCCACGCAATGGTCCAACCCATATTGGCTTCCAGCGGAGAAATCCCTTCGTCCATCTCCTGACCATACAGGTTCATACCCGCTTCCAGACGCAGGGTGTCGCGCGCGCCGAGACCACAAGGTTTGACGCCAGCCTGTACCAGCGCACGCCAGAAATCAGCCGCTTTTTCATTCGGCATGGCGATTTCATAGCCTGCTTCGCCGGTATAACCGGTGGTTGCGATAAACAAATCACCCGCCTGAACGCCAAAGAACGGCTTCATGCCTTCAACCGCATGGCGCTGTTCGTCAGTAAACAACGTGGCTGCTTTTTCCTGCGCGTTTGGCCCCTGCACCGCAATCAGCGACAGGTCGTCACGAACGGTGATGTCGATGGCGTAAGGTTCAGCGTGTTGGGTAATCCAGGAGAGGTCTTTTTCGCGGGTGGCGGAGTTTACAACGAGGCGGAAGAAATCTTCAGTGAAGTAGTAGACAATCAGGTCATCTATCACGCCGCCCGAAGCGTTGAGCATCCCGGAGTAGAGGGCTTTACCCGTCTTCGTTAGCTTCGCGACGTCGTTTGCCAGCAGATAACGCAAGAACTCCCGGGTGCGGCTACCGCGCAGGTCGACGATGGTCATATGCGACACATCAAACATTCCGGCGTCGGTGCGAACAGCATGGTGTTCATCGAGCTGAGAACCGTAATGCAGTGGCATCATCCAGCCATGGAAATCGACCATGCGCGCGCCACATAGCGTGTGTTGTTCGTACAAAGGAGTCTGTTGAGCCATCTTTTCCTCGTTGAATAAGCGGGGCTACCAACTCTTTCGCGGTGAAATTTTCGCCACGAAACTCAGCACCGCAGCCGCTCCAGGGGCTACGACGCAAACGTTCTCTTTGTCCTGAACTTACCACCGAAACAGACGCTAAACCATAAGTCAAAATTAACCATCACATTAGCTTATGGCGAAAAACAGCCAGATCACCAACAGAATAAAACTCCATACATATAGCAATTAATCAGAACAACAAACAAAGGTAAGCGTAAAATCACAGCACCAATCCACATTAAATGTGGAAAAAATGTCAAAAATGGCGTTATGAAAAAAACACAATATTAGAAAAACTAATGCGAAAAAAGGCGTGGAATTAGATTATTTCAAATGAGAGAAGCACCCCGGCGCGAAGGCCGGGAGAGGAAAGTGTGACGGGTCTCAAACTCTTAAGATTGTCCTTACGGACACTAACGTAACCACTCGGGAAGATCGTTCAGTCCCATCGCCTGACGGATGAGTTGTGGTTTTACGCCCGGGAGGGTATCGGCCAGTTTCAGCCCAATATCGCGTAGCAGTTTTTTCGCCGGATTCTCGCCTGCAAACAGTTCACGGAAACCCTGCATCCCCGCCAGCATCAGCGCTGCGCTGTGCTTACGGCTGCGCTCGTAGCGGCGTAAATAGAGATACTGCCCAATATCTTTACCCTGACGTTGTAGCCGCTTAAGTTCATCGATCAGCTCCGCCGCATCCATAAAGCCAAGGTTAACCCCCTGACCCGCCAGCGGGTGGATGGTATGCGCCGCATCCCCCACCAGCGCCAGACGATGGGCCGCGAACTGGCGAGCATAACGTCCCGTCAGCGGAAACGCCTGACGTTCGCTTTCAAGGCTGCACAGCCCCAGACGATTATCAAAGGCGATATTCAGCGCCTGATTAAACTCGTCAACGCTTGCCTGCTGCATACGTTCTGCTTCCTGCGGCGAGAGCGACCAGACGATAGAACACAGGTGTGGATCGCTGAGTGGCAGGAATGCCAGGATCCCCTCGCCATGAAACGCCTGACGCGCAACCGCACCGTGAGCTTCCTGCGTACGGATAGTCGCCACCAGCGCATGATGACGGTAGTCCCAGAAGGTGAGCGGAATGTCCGCTTTATTGCGCAGCCAGGAATTAGCGCCATCGGCACCGACGACCAGACGCGCCGTCAGCATTGCGCCATCTTTGAGGCTCAGAAATGCTTCGTTCTCGCCCCAGGCCACCTGCTGTATTTCAGCTGGCGCCATCAGCGTAATATCCGCTGAACGCTGTGCCTTTTGCCACAACGCATAATGGATTTCTGAGTTTTCAACGATGTGGCCCAAATGGCTGTAACCCATGCTCTGGTCATCAAATTCAATGCGTCCAAAGCTGTCTTTGTCCCAGACTTCCATGCCGTGGTAGCAGCAAGCGCGACGGGCAACAATGTCGGACCAGACGCCAAGACGGGTAAGCAGTTTTTCGCTGGCTGCATTAATGGCCGAAACGCGAAGCTGAGGAGGTGCATCCGCCGCCAACGGCTGCGGAACATGTTGTTCTAATACAGCAACGCGCAACCCACTGCCCTGCAGGCCGCAGGCAACCGCCAGTCCCACCATGCCGCCACCAACAATTGCTACATCAACACTTTGCACTGTTTATACCTCGAAACCTGTAATCCGTAGGCCTGATAAGCGCAGTGCCATCAGGCATTTTTGCGGGGACCCTTGCCGGATGTCGGCGTTGCCTTATCCGGCCTACAGGTCATATTTATCGTGCAACCCAACCCAGGGTCCGCTCCGCCAGCGCATCGCGCGCAGGGGTGAATAATTCCATCGCCATCAACCCGACATTGCGCCCAACAACCAGCGGGGCCCAGTGATTGGCAAACAAATACACTAAATTGTTGGTCACACCAATCGTCGTCTCGCGATCGCGCTCGCGGCGCTGCTGATAACGTGCCAGCACCGCATAATCACCCACATCTTCCGCGCCGTTTTGCGCCTGCGTCAACGTCTCAGCAAGGCTCATTACATCGCGCAGGCCAAGGTTGAAACCTTGCCCGGCAATGGGGTGCAGCGTCTGGGCGGCGTTCCCTACCAGCACGGTACGATGGGTAATCGCTTTCAGCGCCGTAGTTAACGAAAGCGGATAAGCGCTGCGTTTACCAGCCTGGGTAATACGTCCCAGTCGCCAGCCAAAAGCGGTTTGCAGTTCACGGCAAAACTGTTCGTCGGACAAGGCCATGATCTCATCACGCTGCTCCAGCGGATGGCACCACACCAGCGAGCAGCGACCGTCAGACATTGGCAGCATTGCCAGCGGGCCATATTGCGTGAAGCGTTCAAACGCTCGCCCATCGTGCGGTACAGAGGTCGTGACGTTGGCAATCACCGCCAGTTGCTCATAAGGCTGTTGCAGCCAGTCAACACCGCAGGCAGTCGCCAGTGCGGAACGCGTGCCGTCAGCAGCCACCAGCAGGCGACCGGTAATCATCTCGCCATTCTCCAGCGTCACTTCAACGCGCTCCTGCGTGCGCGACACGCTGGCTACGCGGTCGGGGCAGTGCAATGTGACACCCGGTGCTTTGCGCAGCAGCGCAAACAGACGCAGCCCGACGTCGTGCAGTTCTACCACCTGGCCCAGAGCCGGAATACGGTATTCCTGCGCATCCAGCGTCACAAATCCGGCATGGCCGCGATCGCTGACGTGAACCGTTTTAATGGCCGTTGCGCAATCGGCAATCGCCTGCCATACGCCAATTCTCGCCAGCTGTTGGCAGGTTCCTGCCGCCAGCGCGATCGCCCGGGCGTCAAACCCAGGATGGCGGTCAGTTTCAGGTTCGCTCGCTTCTATCAGATGAACCGGCAGAGTCCCATGGCTGAGCTGAGAAATGGCCAGCGCCAGCGTCGCGCCAACCATACCACCACCAACGATAATCACGCTCATTGCAGTCGCGCCGCAGCCATTAAGGCTTCAATATCATCGGCTTTCTTCACTACGCTGGCGGTCAGGTTTTCATTGCCGTCCTCGGTGATGAGGATGTCATCCTCAATACGAATGCCGATACCACGATAGGCCGGCGGTACATCGGCATCCGGCGCGATATACAGTCCCGGTTCGACGGTGAGTACCATTCCCGGCTCAAGAATACGTGAGCGGTCCTGACCATAAACGCCGACGTCGTGCACATCCAGCCCAAGCCAGTGACTTAGACCATGCATAAAGAATGGGCGGTGCGCATTTTCGGTAATCAACTGATCGACATCACCGTGCAGAATGCCAAGCTTCACCAGGCCCGTAATCATGATGCGCACCACTTCGCCAGTGACTTCCTGAATGGACGTTCCGGGACGATACAGACGCAGGCTGGTCTCTAAGGATTCCAGTACGATATCGTAGATTTCACGCTGTGCTGGGGTAAATTTACCGTTTACCGGGAAGGTTCGCGTAATGTCACCCGCATAGCCTTTGTATTCACAGCCAGCGTCGATTAGCACCAGATCGCCATCGCGCATTTCACTTTCATTTTCGGTGTAATGCAGAATACAGCCGTTTTCACTGCTGCCGACAATCGTGTTATAGGACGGATAACGCGCGCCATGACGGGTAAATTCATGGTGAATCTCCCCTTCTAACTGGTATTCAAACATTCCTGGACGGCATTTTTCCATCGCGCGGGTATGCGCCAGTGCGGTGATTTCTCCGGCACGACGCATGACCGCAATTTCTTCCGGTGATTTGAACAGGCGCATTTCATGCACCATCGGACGCCAGTCGATAATCGCGGCAGGCGCGTGCAGATTTTGTCTGGAGCCTTTGCGCAGTTTATCCAGCGCCGTGCACACAATCTCGTCTGCCCAGGCATACTCGCCCTGGGCGTGGTATACCGCGTCCAGACCATTGAGCAGCAAATACAGCTGTTGGTTGATTTCACTGAAGGCCAGCGCCCGGTCAACGCCAAGTTTTGCCGGGGCAGCATCCTGACCCAGACGGCGGCCAAACCAGATCTCCGCCGTCAGATCGCGAACCCGATTGAACAAAACGCTGTGGTTATGAGTGTCATCACTTTTAATCAGCACCAGCACGGCTTCAGGTTCGTTAAAACCGGTGAAGTACCAGAAATCACTGCTTTGGCGGTAAGGGTATTCACTGTCCGCACTACGCGTCGCTTCCGGTGCGGCAAAAATCAGCGCGGCGCTGCCGGGCTGCATTTGTGCCAGTAAAGCCTGGCGACGACGCTGGAATTCTTGCTGAGATATCTCGCTCATCACACTCTCCTTTGCGTTTCGTTCTTAGTGCAGAGTCGGTTTACGGACTTCCGGCGCGGTCGGCTGCTGACGCGTAAACGTGTCATGGCACAGCAAGGCGGCTACGCGCACGTATTCGATGATCTCTTCGAGCGACATTTCCAGCTCTTCCTGATCTTCGTCTTCGTCATATCCCAATTGAGCGATATTGCGCAGGTCGTCAATCGCTTCCCCGGTTTCGCCGGTCACTTTGTCGAGCTTCGGCTGCGTGACGCCAAGGCCCAGTAAAAAGTGGTTTACCCATCCCGCCAGCGCATCGGCGCGATCGAAAACGCTGACGTCATCCCCTTCAGGCAGATAAAGCTGAAAAAGGAAGCCGTCGTCTTCGAGGGCATCGCTGGTGGCTGAGTGCATTTTCAGCAGCGCCTGAGCCAGCTCGTGACCAAAGGCCAGACCTTCGTTCGTCAGGTCGTGCAGCAGCGGCTGCCATGAGCTGTCGTTGTTTCCGCCGCAAATCATTCCGCTTATCAAGCCGTGCATTTCGGCCGGGGTTAATCCAGCCCCTTGTTGGTTCAAAAACTGGCTAACTTCGTTGTAACCAGGCATTTCGTTCTGTATAGACATAAGCATTCGTCATCAAAGGGAGGAATATTCATGATATGCTACCACTTTGGACCCTGGTGGACCAGAAAAGGGCTTGTATCTTGATACCAGGGTAGCTATAGTGTCGCCCCTTCGCGGACCCACGGTCTGGAGACGAAGGCAGCGCAGTCAATCAGCAGGAAGGTGGCATGTCTGCACAACCCGTCGATATCCAAATATTTGGCCGTTCACTGCGAGTGAATTGCCCGCCTGAACAAAGGGATGCGTTGAATCAGGCTGCGGACGATCTCAATCAGCGATTGCAAGATCTGAAAGTTCGCACTAGAGTCACAAATACTGAGCAGTTGGTTTTCATCGCCGCGTTGAACATCAGCTATGAATTAACTCAGGAAAAAGCGAAGACGCGTGAGTACGCGGCGAGCATGGAACAACGTATTCGGATGCTACAACAGACCATCGAACAGGCGTTGCTTGATCAGGGTCGCATAACCGAAAAAACGGGCCAAAACTTTGAATAACACTTTTCGGTTTACTGTGGTAGAGTGACCGTGAAGACAAAATTTCTCTGAGATGTTTGCAAGCGGGCCAGTCCCCTGAGCCGATATTTCATACCACAAGAATGTGGCGCTCCACGGTTGGTGAGCATGCTCGGCCCGTCCGAGAAGCCTTAAAACTGTGACGACGCATTCACCTTGAACCAAGGGTTCAAGGGTTACAGCCTGCGGCGGCATCTCGGAGATTCCCTTCTACCTGGCAACAGCCATGACATTACTTTCTGAACTCCCTTTATCCCGGCAAGAAATCCGTCAACTGATTCGGCAGCGTCGTCGCGCGCTTACTTCCGAACAGCAACGACAATACGGTCAGCAAGCCGCGACCCGAATGCTCAGTTATCCCCCTGTTGTACTCGCTCATACCGTGGCGGTATTCCTCTCGTTCGATGGCGAACTCGATACCCAGCCGCTAATAGATCAGCTGTGGCGAGCGGGCAAGCGCGTCTATCTTCCGGTTCTTCATCCCTTCAGCCCTGGCAACCTGCTGTTCCTGCACTATCATCCGCACAGCGACCTGGTAACCAATCGCTTAAAGATCCAGGAACCACGGCTTGATGTACGTGACGTATTGCCGCTCTCACAGCTGGATGTACTGATTACGCCGTTAGTGGCGTTTGATGAGGTCGGGCAACGCCTGGGTATGGGCGGTGGATTTTACGATCGGACGCTTCAAAACTGGCAGCAGCATAAGATCCAGCCCGTAGGCTACGCGCACGATTGTCAGCGAGTGGAAAAGCTGCCTGTCGAAGAATGGGATATCCCGCTGCCTGCAGTGGTGACGCCGTCCAAAATCTGGGAGTGGTAGCTTTTTTGCCAATTGCGGCAAGGCTCGAAAACAGAATGTATGCGTGACAGGAAGAGATTTTGAGGCCGGGAAATCAGAGGAAAGATGGGCAGGTCATCGCCTGCCCATGTAGAGGAAATCAGTACAGCAGACGAGCGCGAATGGTTCCCGGAAGGGCTTTCATCGCCAGCAGCGCTTTCTCTGCCACATCTTCATCCGCTTCAATATCAATAACCACGTAACCTACCTGTGCGGAAGTCTGCAGATACTGCGCGGCAATGTTGACGCCCTGCTCGGCAAAAATCTGGTTCAGCGCAGTCAGTACGCCCGGACGGTTTTCGTGAATGTGCATCAGACGACGACCGCCGTGCAGCGGCAGCGAAACTTCCGGGAAGTTAACTGCAGACAGCGTAGAGCCGTTGTCGGAATACTTGGTCAGTTTCCCAGCCACTTCCAAACCGATGTTTTCCTGTGCTTCCAGCGTTGAACCACCAATGTGCGGCGTCAGGATCACGTTGTCGAAATCACACAGCGGCGAAGTGAAAGGATCGCTGTTGGTTGCCGGCTCGGTTGGGAATACGTCTATTGCAGCCCCTGCCAGGTGCTTGGTCGCTAACGCGTCGCACAGCGCAGGAATATCAACAACTGTGCCGCGTGCGGCGTTAATCAGCAGCGCGCCTGGTTTCATCAACGCAATCTCACGCGCGCCCATCAGATTTTTGGTGGAGGCATTTTCCGGTACGTGCAAACTGACCACGTCGCTCATATTGAGCAGGTCGGAAAGATGCTGCACCTGTGTAGCGTTGCCGAGCGGGAGTTTATTTTCAATATCATAGAAATAGACGTGCATCCCCAGCGATTCCGCCAGAATGCCTAGCTGAGTACCAATGTGGCCGTAGCCGATGATCCCCAGTTTTTTGCCACGCGCTTCAAACGAGCCGGTAGCCAGTTTATTCCACACGCCGCGGTGTGCTTTGGCGTTCGCTTCGGGTACGCCGCGTAGCAGGAGCAGCAGTTCGCCAATCACCAGTTCCGCAACGGAACGTGTGTTAGAGAATGGTGCGTTAAACACGGGGATACCGCGCTTTGCCGCAGCGCTGAGATCAACCTGGTTGGTGCCGATACAGAAGCAGCCAATCGCGACCAGTTTCTCTGCGGCGTCAATCACATCTTCAGTCAGATGGGTACGGGATCGCAGGCCAATGAAGTGGGCATCACGGATGGACTCTTTCAGTTGTTCAGTGTCCAGAGCGCCTTTATGAAACTCGATGTTGGTATAACCTGCTGCACGAAGGCTTTCGAGCGCTTTTTGATGCACGCCTTCAACCAGCAGAAATTTAATCTTATCTTTCTCCAGTGATACCTTTGCCATTTCCCCGACCCTGTCTTTTTTTGTTCAAACTGATGTGTTGTGTGTGGGATTTTCATCCGTCTCTTCAACATATCAAAAAATAATATTGCGGCAATATGAACGTTTGCGTCGCCGTGCTGAAGAAATGTCATTCAGAGAGAAATGTCAGAGGAAAATACTGGCGATAACTTTTTCTTTGGAGAGATCGGCAGGACAATATTATAAACGTGACACAAGTCACCAAATTTGCCCTGCCAAAATTTTTTTAACGGGAGAAGACACTCCCGTCAGATCATTTTACGATAGTTTTCACGCCGTCTGGTGTACCGATCAGCGCGACATCCGCACCACGGTTGGCAAACAGACCGACGGTTACCACGCCCGGAATCGCATTGATGGCGTTTTCCATCGCGATGGCATCGAGGATCTCCAGACCGTGTACATCAAGGATCACGTTACCATTGTCCGTCACTACGCCCTGACGGTATTCAGGACGACCACCCAGCTTCACCAACTGGCGAGCCACAGCGCTGCGCGCCATTGGGATCACTTCAACCGGCAGTGGGAAGTTACCGAGAATATCGACTTCTTTGGACGCGTCGGCAATGCAGATAAATTTCTTCGCCACGGAAGCAATAATTTTTTCACGGGTCAACGCTGCGCCGCCGCCCTTGATCATCTGCATGTGGCCGTTGATTTCATCCGCGCCGTCAACGTATACGCCGAGGCTGTCCACTTCGTTAAGATCGAACACGTGGATACCGAGGCTTTTGAGTTTTTCGGTTGAAGCGTCCGAACTGGATACCGCACCTTCAATCTGACCTTTCATTGTGCCCAGCGCATCAATAAAGTGTGCGGCTGTTGAACCTGTACCTACGCCCACAATGGTACCGGGCTGTACATACTGAAGTGCCGCCCATCCTACTGCTTTTTTCAGTTCATCCTGCGTCATGATCGTTTCGCCTGTGGTGTGAATATGGTGGGAAAATTCACGCGCATTATAGAACATTGTGCAGAAAAATGTCCCCACACCCGCTCGCAAGCGGCGGATTTCGTCTTTACCCAACCTAAATTTGTGTCATAGTGCAGAACAAGCAAAATTTTCAGGAGTGCGTCAAAGCAATGAAACGTCCGGACTACAGAACACTACAAGCACTGGATGCGGTTATTCGTGAACGAGGATTTGAGCGCGCGGCGCAAAAGCTGTGCATCACGCAATCCGCGGTTTCACAGCGCATAAAACAGCTTGAGAATATGTTCGGACAACCGCTGCTGGTGCGTACCGTACCACCACGCCCAACCGAACAGGGGCAGAAACTACTGGCGCTTTTGCGTCAGGTTGAACTGCTGGAAGACGAGTGGCTGGGTGATGAACAAACCGGCTCGACGCCACTGCTGCTCTCACTGGCGGTGAACGCCGACAGTCTGGCGACCTGGTTGCTTCCGGCGCTGGCTCCGGTACTGGCCAATTCACCGATTCGTCTGAACCTGCAGGTTGAGGATGAAACGCGCACTCAGGAGCGTCTACGTCGTGGTGAGGTGGTCGGTGCGGTGAGTATTCAGCATCAGGCGCTGCCAAGCTGTCTGGTGGATAAACTCGGCGCGCTGGACTACCTGTTTGTTGGATCCAAACCTTTCGCCGAGCGCTATTTCCCTAACGGCGTCACCCGCTCTGCCCTGCTGAAAGCCCCAGCGGTAGCGTTTGACCATCTTGATGATATGCACCAGGCGTTCCTGCAACAAAACTTCGACCTGCCGCCGGGCAGCGTGCCGTGCCATATCGTTAACTCGTCTGAAGCCTTTGTTCAATTGGCGCGTCAGGGAACGACCTGCTGCATGATCCCCCACTTGCAGATTGAGAAAGAACTGGAAAGCGGCGAGCTTATCGACTTAACACCGGGCCTGTTCCAGCGCCGGATGCTGTACTGGCACCGTTTTGCACCGGAAAGCCGCATGATGCGCAACGTCACCGATGCGCTGCTGGCCTATGGTCACAACGTACTGCGTCAGGATTAAACCGCTCATAACCTCTGAGTGCCGGATGGTGGCGTAACGCCCTATCCGGCCGACAAGCCTTTTACCCTCTTTTCATGCTATTCCCGCCACGTCTTTGAAATAAATCACAAAATCAAACACGCCACGCGGCAAAAAACGACGCCCTGTTGGCTATTTTTTGCTGGCGACAAGCCAAATGAAAAAGCTCACCGTATTCGCAAAGATTCAACTTATTGCGTAATACGGAGCAAAAAATGGCAAACGTGCAGGAGTGGCAAACACTCGCCAATAAAGAACTCAGTCGCCGGGAAAAAACCGTCGAGTCGCTGGAAAGACAGACGGCGGAAGGGATTGCCATCAAGCCGCTGTACACCGAAGAAGACCTCGATAATCTGGAAGTCACGGGCACCCTTCCCGGCCTGCCGCCTTACGTGCGTGGCCCGCGCGCCACCATGTATACCGCGCAGCCGTGGACCATTCGTCAATACGCTGGTTTCTCTACCGCCAAAGAGTCCAACGCCTTTTACCGCCGCAACCTCGCCGCCGGACAAAAAGGACTTTCCGTCGCCTTTGACCTTGCCACACATCGTGGCTATGACTCTGACAACCCACGCGTGGCGGGTGACGTCGGTAAAGCAGGCGTGGCGATCGATACCGTCGAAGATATGAAGATACTGTTCGACCAGATCCCGCTGGATAAAATGTCAGTATCGATGACCATGAACGGCGCGGTTCTACCTGTGCTGGCGTTTTATATCGTCGCTGCAGAAGAACAAGGCGTAGCGCCGGAACAACTCACCGGGACCATTCAGAACGATATTCTGAAAGAGTACCTGTGCCGCAACACCTACATTTATCCCCCAAAACCGTCCATGCGCATTATCGCCGACATCATCGCCTGGTGCTCTGGCAACATGCCGCGCTTTAACACCATCAGCATCAGCGGCTATCACATGGGTGAAGCCGGAGCGAACTGCGTGCAGCAGGTAGCGTTTACGCTGGCAGACGGTATTGAATACATCAAAGCTGCACTCTCCGCCGGACTGAAAATTGATGACTTCGCCCCGCGCCTGTCGTTCTTCTTCGGTATCGGCATGGATCTGTTTATGAACGTCGCCATGCTGCGCGCGGCGCGCTATTTGTGGAGTGAAGCGGTCAGCAGCTTTGGCGCGACCAACCCGAAATCTCTCGCTCTGCGTACCCACTGCCAGACGTCCGGCTGGAGCCTGACCGAGCAGGACCCGTACAACAACGTGGTACGAACCACTATTGAAGCACTCGGCGCTACGCTTGGCGGCACCCAGTCGCTGCATACCAATGCTTTTGATGAAGCGCTCGGTCTGCCCACCGATTTCTCCGCCCGTATTGCGCGTAATACGCAGATCATCATTCAGGAAGAATCAGAGA
The DNA here is from genome assembly GCF_016894305.1 of Citrobacter sp. B72. Lineage (NCBI taxonomy): Bacteria > Pseudomonadati > Pseudomonadota > Gammaproteobacteria > Enterobacterales > Enterobacteriaceae > Citrobacter > Citrobacter sp. B72. The sequence continues at coordinate 847,343 of NZ_CP069801.1, read as the reverse complement.
TCTGCCGCACCGTTGATCCGCTGGCCGGATCGTATTACGTCGAGTCACTCACCGATCAAATCGTGAAGCAGGCGCGCACGATCATCAAACAGATTGATGAGGCAGGCGGCATGGCGAAAGCAATCGAAGCCGGACTCCCTAAACGGATGATCGAAGAAGCTTCCGCGCGTGAACAATCGCTGATCGACCAGGGTAAGCGCGTTATCGTCGGCGTCAATAAGTACAAACTGGATAAAGAAGACGAGACGTCGGTACTGGAGATCGACAACGTGAAGGTGCGCAACGAGCAGATTGCCTCGCTGCAGCATATCCGCACCACCCGCGACAACGATGCCGTCAAGACCGCGCTATCCGCGCTGACCCACGCCGCGCAGCATAATGAAAACCTGCTGGCCGCCGCCGTCAGCGCCGCTCGCGTTCGCGCCACGCTCGGTGAAATCTCCGACGCGCTGGAGGTCGCCTTTGACCGGTATCTGGTTCCCAGCCAGTGCGTCACCGGGGTGATTGCGCAAAGCTATCACCAGTCAGACAAATCCGCCGACGAGTTCGATGCCATTGTTGCGCAAACCGAACAGTTCCTCGCGGAAAATGGACGCCGCCCGCGTATTCTGATCGCCAAGATGGGTCAGGACGGCCACGATCGCGGCGCGAAGGTGATCGCCAGCGCCTATTCCGATCTCGGTTTCGATGTCGATCTCAGCCCGATGTTCTCCACTCCGGAAGAGATCGCCCGTCTGGCGGTAGAAAACGATGTGCATGTAATAGGCGCATCGTCACTTGCGGCGGGCCATAAAACGCTGATTCCTGAGTTGGTTACCGCACTCAAAAAATGGGGGCGTGAAGATATCTGCGTGGTAGCAGGAGGCGTTATTCCGCCACAGGATTACGCCTTCCTGCACGAACATGGCGTGGCAGCCATTTATGGTCCCGGCACGCCAATGCTCGACAGCGTCCGCGATGTGTTAACCCGTATCAGTCAGCATCATGATTAACGCCGCCACGCTTGAAGATACCGTCCGCCGTTTGCGACTCGGCGAACGGGCTACGCTCGCCCAGGCGATGACGCTGGTCGAAAGCAACCACCCGCGCCACCAGCCACTGAGTACGCAATTGCTGGACGCGATAATGCCGTTCACCGGTAACGCCCTGCGTTTGGGGATCACCGGTACGCCGGGCGCGGGCAAAAGCACTTTCCTGGAAGCATTCGGCATGTTGCTCATCCACCACGGATTACGGGTGGCGGTGATCGCCGTCGATCCCAGCAGCCCGGTCAGCGGCGGCAGCATTCTTGGCGATAAAACCCGCATGACGGAGCTGGCCCGCGCCGAATCTGCGTTTATTCGACCGGTCCCTTCCAGCGGTCATTTAGGCGGTGCCAGCCAGCATGCCCGCGAATTAATGCTGCTGTGCGAAGCGGCTGGCTTTGACGTGGTGATTGTAGAAACCGTCGGCGTTGGGCAGTCAGAAACCGAAGTCGCAGGCATGGTGGATTGCTTTATCTCACTGCAAATCGCTGGCGGTGGCGACGATTTACAGGGCATCAAAAAAGGCCTGATGGAAATGGCGGATCTGGTCGTCATCAATAAGGACGACGGTGATAACCATACCAGCGTTGCCATTGCCCGCCATATGTACGAGTCCGCCCTGCATATTCTGCGCCGCAAATATGACGAGTGGCAGCCGCGGGTTCTGACCTGTAGCGCCCTGGAAAAACGCGGTATCGAGGAGGTTTGGCAGGCGATAACCGACTTTAAAACGTGCCTGACCGCCAGCGGTCGACTGGAAAAAGTTCGCCAGCAGCAGGCGGTGGACTGGTTACACCAACAGGCTGAAGAAGAAGCCCTGCATCTGTTGTTTGCCCGCACTGATTTCGACCGCTATTTCCAGCAGACGCTTCAGGCCGTCAAAAACAATGATCTTTCGCCGCGCACCGGTCTGCGGCACATCAGCGAATTTATTCAGCATCATTACTTTCAATAAAGAGAACATTATGTCTTATCAATACGTCAACGTGGTCATCATCCAGAAAGTCGCGGTTATTGAGTTCAATTACGCCCGCAAGCTCAATGCCCTGAGTAAAGTGTTTATTGACGATCTGATGCAGGCGCTGAGCGATCTCAATCGTGTAGACATTCGCTGCATCATTCTGCGCGCTCCAAGCGGGGCCAAAGTGTTTTCTGCCGGGCATGATATTCATGAACTCCCGACCGGACGTCGCGATCCGCTCTCTTATGACGATCCGCTGCGTCAGATAACCCGTATGATCCAAAAATACCCGAAGCCGGTGATCTCCATGGTCGAAGGCAGCGTCTGGGGCGGCGCGTTTGAGATGATCATGAGTTCCGATCTGATCATTGCAGCCAGTACCTCCACTTTCTCGATGACCCCGGTCAACCTCGGTGTGCCGTATAACCTGGTGGGCATCCACAACCTGACCCGCGACGCTGGTTTTCACATCGTGAAAGAGCTGATTTTTACCGCTTCGCCCATCACCGCTCAACGCGCCATGGCGGTCGGGATCCTTAACCATGTCGTGCCCGTTGAGGAACTGGAAGATTTCACTCTGCAAATGGCGCACCACATCTCGGAAAAAGCGCCGCTGGCCATCGCCGTCATCAAAGAAGAACTGCGCGTGCTGGGTGAAGCGCACACCATGAATTCCGATGAGTTCGAGCGTATTCAGGGCATGCGCCGCGCGGTGTACGACAGCGAGGATTATCAGGAAGGGATGAACGCGTTTATGGAAAAACGTAAACCAAATTTTGTTGGCCATTAATCACGTCCGAGGAAGGAGACGGCCATGAAACGGATGAGCGCCGAACAGGCGGCAGAAATTATCCAGCACGATGATATGGTGGCGTTTAGCGGCTTTACCCCTGCGGGTTCACCCAAAGCGTTACCCAGCGCAATTGCCCAACGCGCCTGCGAACGGCATCAGAACGGGCAGCCTTTTCAGATCCGCCTGCTGACCGGAGCATCAATTGGCGCCGCCGCTGATGATGTTCTATCCGCGGCGGATGCCGTTTCCTGGCGGGCGCCTTATCAAACGTCATCGGGCCTGCGCGAGAAAATTAATCAGGGCCAGGTGAGGTTTGTCGATCTCCATTTGAGTGAAGTGGCGCAAATGGTTAATTACGGCTTTTTTGGCGAGATCGATGTTGCCGTCATTGAAGCCTCCGCCATTGCGCCAGATGGCCGGATTTGGCTTTCCAGCGGTATTGGTAATGCGCCGACCTGGCTGCTGCGGGCGAAACAAGTGATCATTGAATTGAATCATTACCATAATCCGCGCGTGGCGGAGTTTGCCGACATCGTGATACCCGGTGCGCCGCCGCGGCGTAACAGCGTACCCATTTTTCATACCATGGATCGCGTGGGCAGCCAGTGCGTGCAGATAGATCCCAAAAAGGTGGTTGCGGTGGTGGATACCGAGCTGCCCGATGCCGGAAATGCGGCGGATAAAACCAATCCGGTCAGCCAGCAAATTGCCGATAACGTCGTCACTTTCCTGCTGGCAGAAATGGCTCACAAACGTATTCCAGCTGAGTTTCTACCCTTACAAAGCGGCGTGGGCAATATCAACAACGCGGTAATGGCGCGACTGGGCGAGAACCCGGATATCCCGCCCTTTATGATGTATTCGGAGGTGTTGCAGGAGTCGGTGGTGCATCTGCTGGAAACGGGCAAGATAACAGGTGCCAGCGCCTCCAGCCTGACCATTTCAGCCCCGTCGCTACAGAAGATTTACGACAACATGGACTTCTTCGCCAGCCGGATTGTGCTGCGCCCGCAGGAGATCTCCAATAACCCGGAGATCATCCGTCGGCTGGGGGTTATTGCGCTCAACGTCGGTCTGGAGTTTGATATCTACGGCCATGCCAATTCCACGCACGTTGCGGGGGTGAACCTGATGAATGGCATCGGCGGCAGCGGGGATTTCGAGCGCAATGCCTACCTGTCTATCTTTATGGCGCCGTCGATTGCCAAAGGCGGGAAAATCTCCACCATCGTACCAATGTGCAGCCATGTCGACCACAGCGAACATAGCGTTAAAGTGATCGTGACCGAACAAGGGATTGCCGATCTGCGTGGGCTATCTCCGATGCAGCGGGCGCACACGATTATCGATAACTGTGCGCACCCTCTTTACCGGGATTATCTGCACCGCTATCTGGAGAAAGCACCCGGCGGACATATCCATCACGATCTCAGCCATGCGTTCGATCTGCATCGTAATCTTCTCGAAACAGGATCGATGCTCGGTTAACTTGCGCTACCGTCACGATCTTCAGCAATATGCTGAAGCATCGTGGCGGTATAACGATGGTTTTTCAGCGAATAGAGAAACTCCTGCATATACATGGGGCTGCCGGGCGCATCGAAATACTTTAGCGTCGACGGGTTCACCAGCCGCCAGGCGAAGTGAGGAATCACCGTCAAAAACTGCCCGCGCTCTACCGCGCTGATCTTGGCCATAAAGCTGTACGGACGGTAGATAATCGTCGGGTTGATCCCACAGGGCCGCATGTATGCATCCAGCATCGCCTCAAAGTTGGCGCGATTCTGGAAGCGCATTTGCAGCCAGGGCAGCTCGCGCAGCAGATCCTGCGGCTGTTTTTCTTCGTAGCGCCGGGAAACGAGAAACCCCAGACGCAGCGGGGGCAGCTCGCTAATCGCCAGATTCTCCAGTTCCTGGACGCGGGGGGAAACGTGCTGCGGCGAGATAATAAAATCCAGTTTGCGATCGAACAGGTTATCAATCACCCCATTCTCGCTGAATTCAACGGCCTGAGCCGTCACGCCGTCATACTTGTCACCAAGGCTAATCAACTGGTCAAAAATAATCGTTGGGTAGGTATTGTCGATACCGATGACGATTTCCCGCGAGCGGCGAGAGGCGTTATGGATTTCGTTATCAATGGCAGAAAGGCGCTGATAAACGGGAAACAGCTTCTGATACAGTTCCTGTCCGGCTTTATTCAGACTGATGTTGTTATCTTTGCGGGTAAACAGCGTATAGCCGATTTGATCCTCCAGTGCGGCAATGCTTTTACCGAAAGGCGATGCGGTCATATGTATTTTTTCTGCCGCTCTGGCAATGTTATTGGTTTGCGCCAGCAGAATGAAATTACGCATCTTTTTCGAGATAAAAATATCCATAGCGTCCCCTTAAAAATCGCTATGGCCTATCCTCATTACGGCGAAAAAAAAGACTGGATGTGGGGTCTCATTTTTACAGTTGCTCACAGAAAAAACCCGGCTGGAAAGCCGGGTCTGCAATGATTACTGGGTTTTGGCTGGCGTTGCTGCTGGCTGCCCCGCCGTCGGCTCAATCTGGAAGACCACATCAACCTGATCGTCAAACTGAATAACCGGCTGTTCGTAGGTTTCCTGAGCGGATGTCGCAGGCGCTGCATCTGCTTTCATCATCCGTACCATCGGGCTCGGTTGATAATTGGAAACGTGGTAACGCACGCTGTAAACGGGCCCCAATTTGCTGTTAAAGCCCGCAGCTAACTGCTCAGCCTGATGAATAGCATCATCAATTGCTGCTTTACGCGCTTTATCTTTGTAAGTATCCGGCTGGGCAACGCCAAGCGATACCGAACGGATCTCATTCAGACCGGCCTTCAGTGCACCATCAAGCAGCGCGTTGAGTTTGTCCAACTGACGCAGCGTGACCTCAACGGTACGTACCGCACGATAGCCTTTAAGGACGCTTTTACCATTCTGGTAGTCGTAGTCCGGCTGGGTGCGCAGGTTTGCCGCGCTAATATCTTTCTTCGCTATCTGGTTCTGTTCAAGGAAGGACAGATATTGTGCCACGCGCTCATCAGCCTGTTTCTTAGCTGAGGCCGCATCCTTTGCAGCTACGTTCACTTCAATCGCCAGAGTAGCGATGTCTGGTGTCGCATCCACGCTTGCCGTTCCGGAAGTCACGATGTGCGGTCCATTTGGCAACTCATTTGCCTGTACCGATAGTGCGCTGAATCCGACTAATGCCGCCAGGGCCATTATTTTGAACTTCACGGTCGTTCCTCCATGTTTCATTAATTACCCCGAAACTCAGGGCACATGCAGGCAAGCTTAGCCGATCTCGCTGCGTTGTCCATCAGACAACACTTAGTTGAACAACGCATGAACGTGCGCAACACCTTCTTTTGCCAACTGAAAAGCGATAAACCACATCACCAATCCTACCAGGGTATTGATGATCCGCTGTGCTTTAGCAGTGCGCAAACGCGGAGCGAGCCAGGCCGCCAGCAATGCCAGGCCGAAGAACCACAGGAACGAAGCGCTGACGGTACCCAGCGCAAACCAGCGCTTAGGCTCAACGTCCAGTTGGCCTCCCAGACTCCCCAGCACCACAAAGGTATCCAGGTAAACATGGGGGTTGAGCCATGTCACCGCCAGCATAGTAGCGATAATTTTCCAGCGGCCCTGCTTCATCACCTCGGCGCTGGCCAGTTCCAGGTTACTGCTCATCGCCGTTTTTAACGCCCCGAAACCGTACCAGAGTAAAAATGCCACCCCACCCCAGGTGACAAGCGCCATCAGCCATGGTGACTGCATCAGCAAGGCGCTACCGCCAAAGATCCCCGCGCAAATCAGCACTAAGTCGCTGATAGCGCAGAGTAAAGCAATCATGATGTGATACTGGCGACGGATCCCCTGATTCATCACGAAGGCGTTTTGCGGACCGAGCGGAAGTATCATAGCCGCACCAAGTGCAAGCCCTTGAAAATAATACGATAACACGTTAATCATCCCGAACTGTTTCTCTTAGGAGCAGACTATAGCGCGGGGAAAACATTAGCGGAAATGGATAATTTTAATCAGGGATAAGAAGAATTAATACCAAGGGGGGGGGGGAAATGCCGGATGACGGCTGACGCCTTATCCGGCCTACAAAACCTGCGGGCCCGGTAAGCGATAGCGCCACCGGGCACGCGATTACTCTGCCGCGCTCTCTTTCACACGCTTGAAGTTCACATCCATCTGCGGGTACGGGAAGCTGATACCGTTGGCGTCAAACTCGCGTTTAATACGCTCCAGTACGTCCCAGTAGACGCTTTGCAGATCGCTACTGTTGCTCCAGACGCGTACCACAAAATTGATCGAGGAAGCGCCCAGCTCATTCAGGCGCACCGTCATTTCACGATCTTTAAGGATACGCTCGTCAGACAGAATGATATCGGTGAGGATTTTTTTCACCTGATCGATATCGGAGTCGTAAGCCACGCCGATGATAAATTCGTTACGACGAACCGGCTCACGAGAGAAGTTAATGATGTTCCCGGCAATGATTTTACCGTTTGGGATCACAACAATCTTACCGTCTACGGTACGCATAGTCGTGGAGAAAATCTGCACGTTGAGTACGGTTCCCGCTACGCCGCCGAGGTCTACATACTCACCTGCGCGGAACGGACGGAACATCACCAGCAGCACGCCAGCGGCGAGGTTAGACAGCGAACCTTGCAGCGCCAGACCAACGGCTAAACCTGCGGCACCGAGAACGGCAATCACAGAAGCGGTTTGTACCCCAACGCGACCCAGAGCGGCAATCAGCGTGAACGCGATAATCCCGTAGCGCACCAGTGCGGAGAGGAAGTCAGCAACGGTTGCATCAATTTTACGTGCCACCATCAGGCGGTTAACGGTGTTTGATACGATGCGCGCCACAATCATACCGATAATGACAATGGCGATGGCCGCAACGATGTTGACGGCATAGCTTAACAGCAGCTCCTGATTGCGGACCAGCCAGGTGCCCGCACCATTTATGCTGTCGACAACATTCAAATCTTCCATTCAATATTCCTTTTTTGCTTACCCAAATGGGAAAAATAAAGCCGTCCCAACGGGACTGGCAATCTGACAAGGGTAAACAATAAACCTGGATTTTGCCAAACAGATCACAGAATTCTCTGCCAGCAGCATATTGAAATGGCAATAAAAAAGGCCCGCATTTGCGGGCCTCATGTCACGTAGAACGGCGTAAATTACAGAACGTCAACCGCGTTCAGTTCTTTGAAAGCCTGTTCCAGACGGGTGATCATGGTTGCCTGACCAGCACGCAGCCATACGCGCGGATCGTAGTATTTCTTGTTCGGCTGATCTTCGCCTTTCGGGTTGCCCAGTTGGCCCTGCAGGTAAGCTTCATTCGCTTTGTAGTAGTTCAGAACGCCTTCCCAGGTAGCCCATTGGGTATCGGTGTCGATGTTCATTTTCACTACGCCGTAGCTTACGGAGTCTTTGATTTCCTGAGCAGTAGAACCGGAACCGCCGTGGAAGACGAAGTTCAGGCTGTTGTGCGGCAGGTTATGTTTCTTAGAAACATAGTCCTGAGAGTCGCGCAGGATGGTCGGGGTCAGAACAACGTTACCCGGCTTGTAAACGCCGTGTACGTTACCGAAGGAAGCTGCGATGGTGAAACGCGGGCTGATTTTGCTCAGCTCGGTGTATGCGTAATCAACGTCTTCCGGCTGGGTGTACAGTGCAGAAGCGTCCATGTGGCTGTTGTCCACGCCGTCTTCTTCGCCACCGGTGCAACCCAGTTCGATTTCCAGGGTCATGCCCATTTTGGACATGCGCGCCAGGTATTTGGAGCAGATTTCGATGTTCTCTTCCAGAGACTCTTCAGACAGGTCGATCATGTGAGAAGAGAACAGCGGTTTGCCGGTTGCTGCGAAGTGTTTTTCACCCGCGTCCAGCAGACCGTCGATCCACGGCAGCAGTTTCTTCGCGCAGTGGTCAGTGTGCAGGATAACCGGAACACCGTAGTGTTCAGCCATCTGGTGAACGTGATGCGCGCCAGAGATAGCACCCAGGATTGCAGCGCCCTGAGGAACGTCAGACTTCACGCCTTTACCCGCGATGAAAGAAGCACCACCGTTGGAGAACTGTACGATTACCGGCGCTTTAACTTTTGCAGCGGTTTCCAGAACGGCGTTGATGGAGTCGGTACCCACGCAGTTAACAGCTGGCAGAGCAAAGTTGTTTTCTTTTGCTACCTGGAAAACTTTCTGTACGTCATCACCAGTGATTACGCCTGGTTTTACGAAATCAAAAATTTTAGACATATTACGAATCCTGTATCTTCGGCCTTGGAAAGGGCGCGCGCTCTAAAGCGCGCTAATAATTGGGCAGGTTTCCCTGCCCATTAAATGCTTACTTTTTAGCGCGCTCTTCGAGCATCGCTACTGCTGGCAATACTTTACCTTCCACGAATTCGAGGAAAGCGCCGCCGCCAGTGGAGATGTAGGAGATTTTGTCAGCAATGCCGAACAGGTCGATTGCTGCCAGGGTGTCACCGCCGCCTGCGATAGAGAACGCTTCGCTGTCTGCGATAGCGTTAGCAACGATTTCAGTACCTTTGCGGAAGTTCGGGAATTCGAACACGCCAACCGGGCCGTTCCACAGAATGGTTTTCGCATTTTTCAGGATGTCAGCCAGCTGCTGTGCAGAAGCGTCGCCGATGTCCAGGATCTGCTCGTCTTCTTTCACATCGCTTACGGACTTCAGAGTAGCCGGTGCAGTTTCAGAGAATTCAGTCGCTACGCGAACGTCAGTCGGGACCGGGATGTCGCAAGTGGTCAGCAGACGCTTAGCTTCGTCAACCAGGTCAGCTTCGTACAGGGATTTACCCACGTTGTGGCCTTGAGCGGCAACGAAGGTGTTCGCGATACCACCGCCAACGATCAGCTGGTCAGCGATTTTTGACAGAGAATCCAGAACGGTCAGTTTGGTGGAAACTTTAGAACCGCCAACGATAGCAACCATCGGACGAGCAGGTTCTTTCAGTGCTTTACCCAGCGCATCCAGCTCAGCAGCCAGCAGCGGGCCTGCGCAAGCTACATCAGCGAATTTACCGATACCGTGAGTAGAAGCCTGTGCACGGTGAGCTGTACCGAAAGCATCCATTACGAATACGTCGCACAGCGCAGCATATTTTTTGGACAGTGCTTCGTCGTCTTTCTTCTCGCCTTTGTTGAAGCGAACGTTTTCCAGAACCACCAGTTCACCGGCAGCGACTTCAACGCCGTCCAGGTAATCTTTTACCAGGCGAACCGGAGCAGACAGTTTGTCTTTCAGGTAGTTAACAACCGGCAGCAGAGAGAATTCTTCGTTGTACTCGCCTTCGGTAGGACGACCCAGGTGGGAAGTTACCATCACTTTCGCACCCTGTTTCAGGGCCAGTTCGATGGTCGGCAGAGAAGCACGGATACGCGCATCGCTGGTTACTTTCCCTTCTTTAACTGGTACGTTCAGGTCCGCACGGATAAAAACGCGTTTACCAGCCAGATCCAGATCGGTCATCTTAATTACAGACATGGTGAATCCTCTCGTTGATTCATAAAGTTTTGTCGACGCTCAAGCGTCGAGCCTGAAACCAATAGCAGCCATCGCTAACGTAGTGTCGAGCATACGGTTAGCAAAGCCCCATTCATTATCACACCAGACCAGCGTTTTGATCAGGTGAGCGCCACTCACACGCGTTTGCGTACCATCAACGATGGCACTGTGCGGGTCGTGGTTAAAATCTACAGAGACCAACGGTAATTCCGTATAGTCAACTATACCATGAAATGCACCTTGTGCTGCTTTTTGCAGCAACTGGTTGACTTCACTGGCTTTTACTGGTTTTTTCACCGTCACGCTTAAGTCGATCGCCGTCACATTTATGGTTGGTACACGCACCGCTATCGCTTCAAAACGATCGTTAAACTGCGGAAAAATTCGCGTGATGCCCGCCGCCAGTTTGGTATCAACCGGAATAATCGACTGGCTGGCCGCTCGCGTGCGACGCAGGTCAGGATGATAAGCATCAATAACCTGCTGATCGTGCATCGCGGAGTGGATCGTGGTGACGGTACCAGACTCAATGCCGTAAGCATCATCCAGCAATTTAATGACGGGTATTATGCAATTCGTGGTGCAGGAAGCGTTGGAAACGATCCGGTGCTCAGCGCGCAGCTGATCCTGATTAACGCCATACACAACGGTTGCGTCGATGTCGTGACTACCAGGATGTGAAAAGAGCACTTTTTTTGCACCAGCGGCAATATGCGCCTCGCCGTGTTCGCGATTGCCGAAGACCCCCGTACAATCCAGCACGATGTCGACACCCAGTTCGCGCCATGGAAGTGCATCGAGTGTTCGCTCATGCAGAATGCGGATAGCGTCATCGCCAACGATGAGCTGGTCACGTTCCTGACGAACATCCCAGGCAAAACGTCCATGGCTGGTGTCATATTTCAACAAATGCGCCATGCCTGCAGCATCCGCAAGTTCGTTGATTGCCACCACGGTGATTTCCGCCCGACGCCCGGATTCATACAAAGCACGAACCACGTTGCGTCCGATACGACCGAAACCATTAATCGCTACGCGTACGGTCATAGGTCTCCTGCAAGGATTTCTCAGAAACGATGTGGCAGACAGAGTAATGCAGCAAATCGCTCAGGGAAACCTTACCTGTCGCAAACTGCGACTAATTGGTTAATTGTCGAACATTTAATCGACTGAAACGCTTCAGCTAGAATAAGCGAAACGCGGAATAAAAGGAATGATTGTCCAGCAACAGAACACAGTTATCTGACTTGCGTCACATTTTAACGCCCTTCAACGCTAAATTTATTCCATATTCCAGAATGACGAATAACCGTAGCAAAATTATTTCATTGTCGTGTTACACACCCTGATTTAAATCAGAAAGCCCCCTAACCTGCATCTAATCACCAGCGCGAGGTCCGAGTCCCGGAGCCCTTCAATGATGCCGCAGACGGTCTGGATAGCAGACTGAGCCGTGCGATTGCGCAACGCGCGGCGCGTTCCGGAAAAGCAAAAAAAAACGGGTCGCCTGAGCGACCCGTTTTCACCTGTAATCGAAATTACAGCAGTTCTTTTGCTTTCGCGACAACGTTGTCTACGGTGAAGCCGAACTCTTCAAACAGCAACTCTGCCGGAGCAGACTCACCAAAGGTGGTCATACCGACGATTGCGCCGTTCAGGCCCACGTATTTGAACCAGTAGTCCGCGATACCTGCTTCCACTGCAACGCGAGCGGAAACCGCTTTCGGCAGCACAGACTCACGGTAAGCGGCATCCTGTTTGTCGAACGCGTCGGTAGACGGCATGGAAACCACGCGAGCCTTCACGCCTTCGGCAGTCAGTTTGTCCCACGCAGCCACAGCCAGCTCAACTTCAGAACCGGTAGCGATGAAGATCAGTTCCGGCTGACCGTCGCAGTCTTTCAGCACGTAACCACCGCGAGCGATGTTTGCCAGTTGCTCTTCGGTACGCTCCTGCTGTGCCAGGTTCTGGCGGGAGAGGATCAGCGCGGTCGGGCCGTCCTGACGCTCAACACCGTATTTCCACGCAACGGCGGATTCAACCTGGTCACACGGACGCCATGTGCTCATGTTCGGGGTCACACGCAGAGAAGCAACCTGCTCTACCGGCTGGTGAGTCGGGCCGTCTTCGCCCAGACCGATGGAGTCGTGGGTGTAGACCATGACCTGACGCTGTTTCATCAGCGCAGCCATACGCACCGCGTTACGGGCATATTCCACAAACATCAGGAAGGTGGAGGTGTACGGCAGGAAACCACCGTGCAGGGAGATACCGTTCGCGATAGCGGTCATACCGAATTCACGCACACCGTAATGGATGTAGTTACCGGCAGTATCTTCATTAATCGCTTTCGAACCAGACCACAGCGTCAGGTTAGACGGTGCCAGGTCAGCTGAGCCGCCGAGGAATTCAGGCAGCAGAGGTCCGAAGGCTTCAATCGCGTTCTGAGAAGCTTTACGGCTGGCGATTTTCGCCGGATTAGCCTGCAGCTTAGCAATGAACTCGTTCGCTTTTGCGTCGAAGTCAGACGGCATTTCACCTTTCATACGACGGGTGAATTCAGCCGCTTCCTGCGGGAAGGCTTTCGCATATGCAGCGAACTTCTCGTTCCACGCAGCTTCTTTTGCCTGGCCTGCTTCTTTCGCATCCCACTGAGCATAGATTTCAGACGGGATTTCGAACGGCGCGTATTTCCAGCCCAGCTGTTCACGGGTCAGTGCGATTTCTGCATCGCCCAGCGGTGCACCGTGAGAGTCGTGAGTACCCGCTTTGTTCGGAGAACCGAAACCGATGATGGTTTTGCACATCAACAGGGACGGTTTGTCGGTTACTGCGCGTGCTTCTTCAACTGCGCGTTTAATGGCGTCAGCATCGTGGCCATCAACGCCACGGACCACATGCCAGCCGTAAGCTTCAAAACGCTTCGCGGTGTCGTCGGTGAACCAGCCTTCAACGTGGCCATCGATAGAGATGCCGTTGTCATCGTAGAACGCAACCAGTTTACCCAGCTTCAGCGTACCGGCCAGGGAACATACCTCGTGAGAGATACCTTCCATCATGCAGCCGTCGCCCATGAAAGCATAGGTGAAGTGGTCAACGATGTCGTGACCTGGACGGTTAAACTGCGCCGCCAGCGTTTTTTCAGCGATAGCCATACCCACTGCATTCGCAATACCCTGACCCAGAGGACCTGTAGTGGTTTCAACACCGGCGGTGTAACCCACTTCCGGGTGACCCGGAGTTTTGGAGTGCAGCTGACGGAAGTTCTGCAGCTCGGACATCGGCAGATCGTAGCCGGTGAGGTGCAGCAGGCTATAAATCAGCATGGAGCCGTGGCCGTTGGACAGCACGAAGCGGTCACGGTCAGCCCAGGACGGGTTAGTCGGGTTGTGGTTCAGGAAATCACGCCACAGGACTTCGGCAATGTCAGCCATACCCATCGGGGCACCCGGGTGACCGGATTTGGCTTTCTGTACTGCGTCCATGCTCAGCGCACGAATAGCATTGGCAAGCTCTTTACGTGAGGACATTTTGACTCCAGATCGGATAATGAAGGCTGAGCCCTTAACGACTTGACGACAGCGCGTTTTGGGCTACGCCGGAAAAAAGTGCCAACAATGTAACCCAAGCCGCGTGTCATGTACATGGAGCATCCTTTTGCCGCTTCAGAAATCTCTGGATCATGCGCGCAAGTTGCGCAATCTTCTCGCCCGCGTATTGTTCTTTTCTTTATACTTAGGCCGAGCGTCGGTTCACCTGCAAACGACGTAATTTTTAGAATAATCCTGACTTTGTGCGGAAGAGAAAAAATGAAAATTCGCGCTTTACTGCTTGCTACGAGCATGGCTGCGGCATTGACCGGCTGCCAGAACATGGACTCCAACGGACTGCTTTCTTCTGGCGCGGAGGCTTTTCAGGCCTACAGTCTGAGCGATGCTCAGGTAAAAGCGCTGAGCGATCAGGCCTGTAAAGATATGGACAGCAAGGCTACTATCGCCCCGGCCAGCAGCGAGTACGCAACGCGTCTTGGCAAAATATCCGCCGCGCTTGGCGATAACATTAACGGCCAGCCGGTGAACTACAAAGTCTATATGGCGAAAGATGTGAATGCCTTTGCCATGGCAAACGGCTGTATCCGCGTGTACAGCGGCCTGATGGATATGATGACCGACAACGAAGTCGAAGCGGTGATCGGCCATGAAATGGGCCACGTCGCGCTGGGCCACGTGAAAAAAGGCATGCAGGTTGCGCTGGGTACAAACGCCGTACGTGCAGCGGCGGCGTCAGCTGGCGGCATTGTCGGCAGCCTGTCACAGTCGCAATTGGGCGATCTTGGCGAGAAACTGGTGAACTCGCAGTTCTCCCAGCGTCAGGAATCCGAGGCGGATGATTACTCGTATGATTTGTTGCGCAAACGCGGGATCAATCCGGCAGGTTTAGCCACCAGCTTTGAGAAACTGGCCAAACTGGAAGCTGGACGTCAAAGCTCAATGTTTGACGATCACCCGGCATCCGCAGAACGTGCGCAACATATTCGCGATCGCATGAGCGCCGACGGGATCAAATAACCGTTAATCGTGCCGGATGCGGCGTGAACGCCTTATCCGGCCTACAAACATCAACCAGCTGTAGGCCGGATAAGCGTTAGCGACATCCTGCAAAACAACTTACTCGCCTTTTTTCGCTGCCTGGATGTACAGCATTTCCAGAGCCAGCGTAGCCGCCGCCAGCGCGGTGATCTCTGACTGATCGTAGGCCGGAGCCACTTCAACGACGTCCATCCCGACGATGTTCAGATCTTTCATACCACGTACCAGCTTGATCGCGCGATCGGAAGTCAGACCGCCAATCACTGGCGTACCGGTACCCGGCGCAAACGCTGGATCCAGACAGTCGATATCAAAGGTCAGATACACCGGCATATCACCGACAATCTGCTTAACCTGGGCGATGATGTCATCTACGCTGCGATCGTTCACCTGGCAGGCATCCAGCACGGTAAAGCCGTTGTCTTTGTCGAATTCGGTACGAATACCAATCTGCACAGAGTGATTCGGATCGATCAGCCCTTCGTTCGGCGCAGTGTAGAACATGGTGCCGTGGTCGAATTCGCAGCCGTTCGCGTAGGTATCGGTGTGGGCATCAAAATGCACCAGCGCCATTTTACCAAAATGCTTAGCGTGTGCGCGCAACAGCGGCAGCGTGACGAAGTGGTCGCCGCCGAAAGAGAGCATGCGCTTACCGGCAGAAAGCAGC
This sequence comes from Citrobacter sp. B72, assembly GCF_016894305.1. Taxonomy (NCBI): domain Bacteria; kingdom Pseudomonadati; phylum Pseudomonadota; class Gammaproteobacteria; order Enterobacterales; family Enterobacteriaceae; genus Citrobacter; species Citrobacter sp. B72. Next base: position 831,728 of record NZ_CP069801.1, on the reverse strand, counting down.
TTCTCAGCATGAGCCTGCAGTTTTTCACTCATTTCACGCGCATCACCGAAGGCATAAACCAGATCGCCGCAGTCCACCACGTTCAGGCGCTCGCGCATATCGAAGTTCCACGGGAAGCGGTTATGCTCCCACGCCAGGTTAGTGGAAACCTGACGGATCGCCGCCGGACCATGACGCCCGCCCGCGCGGCCAGACGTTGCCATATCAAACGGTACGCCGGTGATCACCCAGTCGGCGTCGCTGTCGTATGGCATGAAGTTCATCGGCAGACGTAAAAAACCAAAGGCGTTAGAAACCAGGGAGTTGTCGTATTGATGACCTAAGGTGCTCATGTACTGACCTCTTTAAAAATCGATGAAAAAAAATCCCCTCCGCGTCGTTAAGCCCGACGAGGAAGGGATTGATTTGGTAACTGCATATTTACGGCAAATTATCGCCGTTATTTTGTACGGATTCAAGTAAGTGCCAAAAATGCGGCTTCGCTTTATCCGGCCTACTTTCGTAGGCCCGGTAAGCGTAGCGCCAGCAGGCATTTATCGTTACTCATCTTCCAGATAAGTATAACCGTACAGACCGGCCTCAAACTCTTCGAGGAACTGTTGCTGCAGCTCGGTATCCAGATCGGTGTTTTTCACCTGGTCACGGAACTGCGTCAGCAGGGTATTCGGATCCAACTGCACGTACTGCAGCATATCCGCCACGGTATCCCCTTCGTCGGACAGCTCAACTTCTACGCTGCCGTCAGGGAAGACGAACACGTCAACCGCTTCGGTATCACCAAACAGGTTGTGCATGTTGCCGAGGATCTCCTGGTACGCCCCCACCATAAAGAAGCCCAGCATCGGCGGGTTCTCCGGGTCATATTCCGGCATCGGCATGGTGGTCGCAATGCCATCACCGTCAACGTAGTGGTCGATAGCGCCATCAGAGTCACAGGTGATATCCAACAGCACCGCGCGGCGCTCAGGTACCTGATTCAGTCCTTCCAGCGGCATTACCGGGAACAGCTGATCGATCCCCCACGCATCCGGCATCGACTGGAACAGCGAGAAGTTGACGTAAATCTTATCCGCCATACGCTCCTGCAGCTCGTCGATAATCGGGCGATGCGCGCGGTTGCTCGGGTCGAGTTGTTTCTGCACTTCATGGCACATGTTCAGATAAAGCTGCTCAGCCCACGCGCGCTCTTGCAGGCTAAAAGTACCTGAAGAGTAACCAACGTGAATATCGTGCAGATCCATCTGGCTGTCGTGCAGCCATTCACGCAGTGAACGACGGGTTCCCGGTTCATGCATTTCTTGCCAGGTTTCCCACATGCTTTGCAAAGCACGCGGCGCATCATCAGCCGGAGGCGTTGCTTCTGTGTGTTCGCTACGCTCAACGCCGATAATGTTTGATACAAGCACGGTATGGTGCGCGGTAACCGCGCGGCCAGACTCGGTGATTACCGTCGGATGCGGCAGACCGTGTTCTTCGCAGGCGTCGCCAATAGCCCAGATGATGTTGTTGGCGTATTCGTTCAGGCCGTAGTTTACGGAACAGTCAGACTGCGAACGGGTACCTTCGTAATCCACGCCCAGACCACCGCCCACGTCGAAGCACTGGATATTGACGCCAAGCTTGTGCAGCTCAACGTAGAAACGCGCCGATTCACGTACGCCGGTGGCGATATCACGAATGTTCGCCATCTGCGAGCCAAGGTGGAAGTGCAGCAACTGAATGCTGTCCAGACGACCGCGCTCGCGCAGAATTTCGACCAGCTGCAGCACCTGGTTTGCCGCCAGGCCGAATTTTGATTTTTCCCCGCCGGAGGACTGCCACTTGCCAGAGCCCTGCGACGCCAGACGCGCACGCACGCCCAGACGCGGAACGACATTCAGGCGTTCAGCTTCATCCAGCACGATTGCAATTTCAGACATCTTCTCGATGACCAGATAGACCTTATGGCCCATCTTCTCGCCAATCAGCGCCAGACGGATATATTCGCGGTCTTTATAACCGTTACACACGATCACGCTACGGGTCATTCCGGCATGGGCCAGAACGGCCATCAGTTCAGCTTTGGAACCCGCTTCCAGTCCCAGCGGTTCGCCAGAGTGGATCAGCGATTCAATCACGCGGCGGTGCTGGTTGACCTTGATCGGGTAAACGAGGAAATAGTCACCGTTGTAACCGTAAGATTCACGGGCACGTTTAAACGCGGCGTTAATCGAACGCAGACGGTGTTGCAGGATCTGCGGGAAGCAGAACAATGCAGGCAAACGCTGGCCCTGCGCTTCACGGGCTTTCACCAACTCAGCAAGGTCAACGCGCGCTTCGGGTACGTCCGGATCCGGGCACACGCTGATGTGACCCAGTTCATTGACGTCGTAGTAGTTATTACCCCACCAGGCAATATTGTAAGTACGCAGCATCTTGCTGGCTTCCTGGGAACTCATTGCAACCTCCTGCATGGAGCGTAGTACACCGTGTTCGCCTGCTGACGAAGGCGAACCCAAAGAAATGTCGTCAGACATAGCGAACCTCAATTTTATTAACAAGTGTAAAACAGTTGACTACTATCGCAATCCGAAGACGCGATAACAACCCAAATACAGGCAGAATTTGCAGCAGATAGTGCTGACGCTCCGACTGTGCGACCGGTTTCTTTTTCATATCAATGTAAACACGTAACCGAACTTAATGCTGACGGTTCGGCGAAACCACGAGAAAACTCTTGTTTACCAAGAGCGCCCTTGTTCAGTTCTTAGTGACCGTTACCGGCTCTTGAGTCCTGAGATACGCCGAGATGGGTATACACTTCATCCTTCATGCAGCCACTTTGTTGGCTACGCTCATTCGCCCCAGTCACGTACTACTCGTACGTTCAGGGGACTCATTCACTTGCCGCCTCGACGCAGCATAAATGATTTTGTGTATATAACATCGACAGGTATGCAAAGCAGAGATGCAGATTGCGGGGGACATATGTACACCAGAACGGTGCGACAGATTCTGCAGAATACAACGGTTCATTATCTCGTATCACCTCCACGGTTGCTCCTTACGGAACAAACCCACAAGCCAAAGCTAAAGTTTTAACCCGGCTGGAAGTGGCAACACGATGAAAACGTCGTGTGCTTTTGTATGAGCCGCGCGCCGCGTTTTATACCGATAAGAAAGTCAAAAAGCAAAAGATAAATATGCACATTGCCAGCACCGTCAGGAAAAATTTCCAGTTACATTTTCAGTACAATGCGACCTCAATCAAAAAAAGCTGGAAATCAGGCGAAGAACTGTCCTAAAATAGCCGTCCAGATGTTAATCCATCTATACCGATTAACACTCAGACTGCCAGTGTCCGTCATCTGCAGACTCATGGTAGAATCTTCTACACATGGCTATTCCACTCGACAGTTTGAGCTAACCAAATTCTCCTTAGGTGAAATTAAATATGGCAAAACACCTTTTTACGTCCGAGTCCGTATCAGAAGGGCATCCTGACAAAATCGCTGACCAAATCTCTGATGCTGTGCTGGATGCAATCCTGGAACAGGATCCAAAAGCACGCGTTGCCTGCGAAACCTACGTCAAAACCGGTATGGTTTTAGTTGGCGGTGAGATCACCACCAGCGCATGGGTTGATATCGAAGAGATCACCCGTAACACGGTTCGCGAAATTGGCTATGTGCATTCCGACATGGGCTTTGACGCCAACTCTTGCGCGGTACTGAGCGCGATTGGTAAACAGTCTCCGGACATCAACCAGGGTGTTGACCGTGCCGATCCGCTGGAACAGGGCGCAGGCGACCAGGGCCTGATGTTTGGTTATGCAACCAACGAAACCGACGTGCTGATGCCAGCACCTATTACCTATGCTCACCGTCTGGTGCAGCGTCAGGCTGAAGTGCGTAAAAACGGCACCTTATCCTGGCTGCGTCCGGATGCCAAAAGCCAGGTAACCTTCCAATATGACGACGGCAAAATCGTCGGTATTGATGCGGTTGTTCTGTCTACTCAGCACTCTGAAGATATCGACCAGAAATCTCTGCAAGAAGCCGTTATGGAAGAGATCATCAAGCCGGTACTGCCGACTGAATGGCTGACCGCTTCGACCAAATTCTTCATCAACCCAACTGGTCGTTTCGTTATCGGCGGCCCGATGGGCGACTGCGGTCTGACCGGTCGTAAAATCATCGTTGATACCTACGGCGGCATGGCGCGTCACGGCGGCGGTGCATTCTCTGGTAAAGATCCGTCTAAAGTTGACCGTTCCGCAGCCTATGCAGCCCGTTACGTAGCGAAAAACATCGTTGCCGCAGGCCTGGCTGACCGTTGTGAGATTCAGGTTTCCTACGCAATCGGCGTGGCAGAACCGACATCTATCATGGTGGAAACGTTCGGTACTGAAAAAGTGCCTTCAGAGCAGTTGACCCTGCTGGTGCGTGAGTTCTTCGACTTGCGCCCGTATGGCCTGATTCAGATGCTGGATCTGCTGCACCCGATTTACAAAGAAACCGCTGCTTACGGTCACTTTGGTCGCGAACATTTCCCATGGGAAAAAACCGACAAAGCACAGTTGCTGCGCGACGCTGCCGGTCTGAAGTAATTTAAACCAGACCTAACGCTTATGAAGACCAGCCTCGCGCTGGTCTTTTTTTATACCTATTTCCTCTCCCACATCCATCACCAAACCGCGCTGATTACTATTGCTTTAAATGAAAATGAAAGCGATTACATCACACCATATTTCCCTCTACCTTGAATTAACATCTCTTAGCCAGCACACTTGCATCACTGTTACATTATCTTTCATCATTGTCTTAAATTCAGACGACAAACATTATTTAATCCCAATAAATAATGTTAACTTTCAATGAATTAACTAATAACCCGCATGAATGACAGTGTAAGCGATTACACTAATGTGATGTGATTCGCATTTTTTTACCCCGTACTCACCTACCCTTAACATCAACAAAACTAGCTACCCAACCGGAGGGCATCATGCCTGACAATAAAAAAACGGGGCGTTCCAACAAAGCCATGACATTTTTTGTCTGCTTTCTGGCAGCCCTGGCTGGATTACTTTTTGGCCTGGATATCGGTGTTATTGCCGGTGCTTTACCGTTCATCACCGACGAGTTTCAAATTACCCCGCACACTCAGGAATGGGTGGTGAGTTCCATGATGTTTGGTGCGGCGGTAGGTGCTGTCGGCAGCGGTTGGCTCTCCTTCAAACTGGGACGCAAAAAAAGCCTGATGATCGGTGCGATCTTGTTTGTTGCGGGTTCACTGTTCTCCGCCGCTGCGCCAAACGTTGAAGTCCTGCTGGTTTCCCGCGTGCTGCTCGGCCTGGCTGTAGGTGTTGCGTCTTATACCGCGCCGCTGTACCTGTCTGAAATTGCCCCGGAAAAGATTCGTGGCAGCATGATCTCCATGTATCAGCTGATGATCACCATCGGTATTTTGGGCGCGTATCTTTCCGATACAGCGTTTAGCTACAGCGGCGCATGGCGCTGGATGCTGGGTGTAATCATCATCCCTGCCCTGCTGCTGCTGGTTGGCGTTATCTTCCTGCCGGACAGCCCACGTTGGTTTGCAGCTAAACGTCGTTTTGTTGATGCTGAACGCGTCCTGTTGCGTCTGCGTGACACCAGCGCAGAAGCCAAACGCGAGCTGGATGAAATCCGTGAAAGTCTGCAGGTGAAGCAGAGCGGCTGGGCGCTGTTTAAAGAAAACAGCAACTTCCGTCGCGCGGTATTCCTTGGCGTTCTGTTACAGGTGATGCAGCAGTTCACCGGGATGAACGTCATCATGTATTACGCACCGAAAATCTTTGAGCTGGCGGGCTACACCAACACCACCGAGCAGATGTGGGGGACTGTTATCGTCGGTCTGACCAACGTGCTGGCAACCTTTATCGCCATTGGCCTGGTTGACCGTTGGGGCCGCAAGCCTACGCTGATCCTTGGCTTTATCGTGATGGCTGTTGGTATGGGCGTGCTGGGTACAATGATGCACGTGGGTATTCACTCGGCATCCGCACAATACTTCGCAGTACTGATGCTGCTGATGTTTATCGTTGGCTTTGCCATGAGCGCCGGTCCGCTGATTTGGGTACTGTGCTCTGAAATCCAGCCGCTGAAAGGCCGCGATTTCGGCATCACCTGCTCTACTGCAACCAACTGGATTGCCAACATGATCGTCGGCGCAACCTTCCTGACGATGCTGAACTCGCTGGGCAGTGCCAACACCTTCTGGGTCTACGGCGGCCTGAACGTACTGTTCATCTTCCTGACTCTGTGGCTGATCCCTGAAACTAAAAACGTCTCTCTGGAACACATTGAGCGTAACCTGATGAAGGGTCGTAAACTGCGCGAAATTGGCGCACACGACTAATCACCAAAGGCTTCCTCCCCAGAGGAGGAAGCCTTCCTCTTGCAGTCCCTTCCCTGTCGCACTATCCTCTGGCGTTATGAAAACCTCCCGTCTCCCTATCGCCATCCAGCAAGCCGTTATGCGTAGCCTGCGGGAAAAACTCGCCCAGGCCAATCTCAAGCTCGAACGCCAATACCCGGAGCCAAAGCTGGTTTACCAACAGCGCGGCACCGCCGCGGGCACTGCGTGGCTACAAACCTATGAAATTCGCCTTAATCCCGTCCTGCTGATGGAAAACGTCGACGCATTCATTAACGAAGTTGTGCCCCATGAACTGGCGCATCTACTGGTGTGGAAGCACTTTGGGCGCGTGCCGCCACACGGGAAAGAGTGGAAATGGATGATGGAAAGCGTTCTGGGCGTACCAGCCCGGCGCACGCATCAGTTTGAACTGCAATCGGTGCAGCGCAAGACCTTTACTTACCGCTGTAAGTGTCAGGAGCACCAACTGACCGTCCGCCGCCATAACCGCGTTGTGCGCGGTGAGGCCACCTACCGCTGTGTTCACTGCGGTGAACCACTGGTTGCAGAATAATCTTCAGAATTATCAGGAACTTTTCTGACCTAACTGATTGCATACTGGAATAACTTTCGCTACGTTGCGGGCTCGTTTTGACACGGAGTTTGTGATGTACCGTCATTTTTCTTTTGCTGCGGCCCTGTTAGCCGCTGCGTTTTCAGGCCCGGTTTTAGCCGAAGGCATCAACAGTTTTTCTCAGGCAAAAGCAGCAGGCGTCAAGGTTAACGCCGATGCACCGGGCGATTTCTACTGCGGTTGTAAAATTAACTGGCAAGGCAAAAAAGGGGTCGTTGACCTCGAATCCTGCGGCTATAAAGTGCGAAAAAATGAAAACCGCGCCAGTCGAATTGAATGGGAGCACGTTGTCCCCGCCTGGCAATTTGGTCATCAGCGTCAGTGCTGGCAGGACGGAGGGCGTAAAAACTGCGCCAAAGATCCGGTCTATCGTAAGATGGAAAGCGACATGCATAACCTGCAACCTGCTGTGGGTGAGGTAAATGGCGATCGCGCTAACTTCATGTACAGCCAGTGGAACGGTGGCGAAGGTCAGTATGGGCAATGCGCCATGAAGGTCGACTTCAAAGAGAAAGTTGCCGAGCCGCCAGCCCGCGCTCGCGGTGCCATTGCTCGTACCTATTTTTACATGCGCGACCAGTACGATCTAACGCTCTCCCGCCAGCAAACTCAGCTTTTTAACGCCTGGAATAAGCAATATCCGGTCACCGACTGGGAGTGTGAGCGCGACGAACGCATTGCAAAGGTACAGGGGAACCATAACCCATATGTGCAACGCGCTTGCCAGGCGCAAAAGAGCTAACCTACACTAGCGTCAATATTTTTAACCATGCCCTGGCCTTTCGCAGCCCAGGGCCATGACGCGGATGTTTAACTATGCGCATTCCTCGCATTTATCACCCTGAGCCAATCACTTCCGGCAGCCAAATTTCACTGTGTGAAGATGCAGCCAACCATATCGGCCGCGTGCTGCGTATGGGACCGGGCCAGGCGCTACAGCTGTTTGATGGCAGCAATCAGGTATTCGACGCTGAAATCACCCACGCCAGTAAAAAAAGCGTGGACGTGAAGGTACTTAACGCTGAACTCGACGATCGTGAATCGCCGTTGCACATCCACCTGGGTCAGGTGATGTCGCGCGGTGAAAAAATGGAATTTACTATCCAGAAATCGATCGAACTGGGTGTAAGCCTCATTACGCCACTTTTTTCTGAGCGCTGCGGCGTTAAACTGGACAGTGAACGCCTGAACAAGAAGCTCCTGCAGTGGCAGAAAATCGCCATTGCCGCCTGCGAACAGTGCGGTCGTAACCGGGTGCCCGAAATTCGCCCGGCAATGGATTTGGAAGCATGGTGCGCGGAACAGGACGAAGGTCTGAAACTGAACCTGCATCCGCGCGCCAGCGCCAGCATCAATACGCTGCCGCTGCCGGTGGAACGCATCCGCTTGCTGATTGGCCCGGAAGGCGGGTTGTCGGCAGATGAAATTGCCATGACCGCACGTTATCAGTTTACTGATATTCTGTTAGGACCTCGCGTTCTGCGTACTGAGACAACCGCGCTCACCGCCATTACTGCGCTACAGGTGCGTTTTGGCGATCTGGGCTAAGGCATAAACGGAGAAGACAATGATTAAGCTCGGCATCGTGATGGATCCCATCGCAAGCATCAACATCAAGAAAGATTCCAGCTTCGCTATGCTGCTGGAAGCGCAACGTCGCGGTTACGAAATTCATTATATGGAGATGGCCGATCTTTATCTGATCAACGGTGAAGCCCGCGCCCATACGCGTACCCTGAGCGTAGAGCAGAACTACGACAAATGGTATGAGTTCAAGAGCGAGCAGGATCTCCCGCTGGCAGACCTGGACGTTATTCTGATGCGTAAGGATCCGCCATTTGATACCGAGTTCATCTACGCAACCTATATTCTGGAACGTGCAGAAGAAAAAGGGACGCTGATCGTCAACAAACCGCAGAGCCTGCGCGACTGCAACGAAAAGCTGTTCACCGCATGGTTTGCCGACCTGACGCCGGAAACGCTGGTCACGCGTAACAAAGCGCAGCTGAAAGCCTTCTGGCAAAAACACAGCGACATCATTCTCAAACCGCTGGATGGTATGGGCGGCGCATCTATTTTCCGTGTGAAGGAAGGCGACCCGAACCTTGGCGTCATTGCTGAAACGCTGACCGAGCACGGTACCCGCTACTGCATGGCGCAGAACTATCTGCCAGCAATTAAAGATGGCGATAAACGCGTCCTGGTGGTCGATGGCGAACCCGTTCCTTATTGCCTGGCGCGTATTCCGCAGGGCGGCGAAACCCGTGGCAACCTGGCCGCTGGCGGTCGTGGCGAGCCGCGTCCATTGACCGACAGCGACTGGGAAATTGCACGTCGCATTGGGCCAACGCTGAAAGCGAAAGGTTTGATTTTTGTCGGTCTGGATATCATTGGCGATCGCCTGACGGAAATTAACGTTACCAGCCCAACCTGTATTCGTGAAATTGAAGCGGAGTTCCCGGTTTCGATTACCGGTATGCTGATGGATGCCATTGAGGTGCGTTTGCAGAAATAAATACGTTGCCGGATAGCGACGCCATCGCGTCTCATCCGGCCTGGAATTGCACCCCGCAGGCCGGATTAGGCGAAGCCGTCATCCGGCAATGCTATCTTCAGAGGGTGACATCTTCGAGCTTTGCCCACATACTGGGCTCTGTTGCTTTTTTGAACCAGGAAACAGAACCTCTGACAATGAATTTACAGCATCACTTTCTGATTGCCATGCCTGCTCTCCAGGATCCGATTTTCCGCCGTTCCGTGGTGTACATCTGTGAACATAATGAGAACGGAGCAATGGGGATTATCGTTAATAAGCCTCTGGAAAACTTACAAATTGAAGGGATTCTGGAAAAGCTGAAGATTACCCCAGAAGAACGCGATCCGGCCATTCGTCTGGATAAACCAGTGATGCTCGGCGGCCCGCTGGCGGAAGACCGTGGATTTATTCTCCACACTCCACCGTCACGCTTTGCCTCCAGTATTCGCATCTCAGATAACACCATCATCACAACCTCCCGCGATGTACTAGAAACCCTGGGTACGCAGGAGCAACCGTCCGAAGTGCTGGTTGCGCTGGGTTATTCATCATGGGAAAAAGGTCAACTGGAACAAGAGCTACTGGATAACGCCTGGCTCACGGCGCCCGCAGACCTCAACATCTTATTCAAAACGCCGATTGCCGACCGCTGGCGCGATGCGGCGAAGCTTATCGGGATAGATATTCAGACCATGCCTGGCGTGGCGGGACATGCCTGATGAGCGGAACATTACTCTCTTTTGATTTTGGTACGAAAAGTATTGGTGTTGCTGTTGGTCAGCGCATTACCGGTACGGCGAGACCGTTGCCCGCCATTAAAGCGCAGGACGGTACGCCAGACTGGAGTTTGATTGAACGCCTGCTGAAAGAATGGCAGCCGGATGAAATCATTGTCGGCCTACCACTCAACATGGATGGCACAGAACAGCCCCTTACCGCGCGCGCGCGTAAGTTCGCTAACCGTATTCACGGTCGCTTTGGCGTAACCGTAACGCTGCACGATGAACGCTTGAGCACCGTCGAGGCCCGCTCCGGCCTGTTCGAACAAGGCGGATACCGGGCGTTGAATAAAGGCAAAGTGGACTCCGCTTCTGCCGTTATTATTCTCGAAAGCTATTTCGAGCAGGGCTACTAAAGCCGACCCTGCGCCTGGCGCTGCTGCTGACTTTGTGCAAATGTCTGCATACCTGTCTGTTGCCCGGTTTGAATTACGCCGGGTAGCTGATGCGTTTTCCCTTCACGAATCAAATTGCCCACGGCTGGCGTGTTGACGAGCAGCTCAAATAGCGCCACGCGTCCTCCCAGCTTATCTTCCTCCAGCTTTTGCGAAAGTACCGCCCGCAGGCTGTCTGCCAGCTGATTACGCACCGGATCTTTCTCCTGTGCGGGAAAGGTATCCACCATCCGCGCGATGGCCTGCGCCGCCCCTCGCGTATGTAACGTTGCCAGCACCAGATGCCCGGTTTCCGCTGCCGTTAATGCCAGACGAATGGTTTCCGCGTCGCGCAGTTCGCCCAGCAAAATGACGTCGGGATCTTCACGCAGCGCGCCGCGTAAACCGGCGGCGAAAGAAGCGCAGTGTACGCCCACCTCCCGTTGGTGAATAAGACAACGCTGGCTGGTGTAGCGATATTCAATCGGGTCTTCCAGCGTCAGAATATGCCCCGCAACATGCTGATTCAGGTACTCTACCATCGCCGCCAGAGTCGTTGATTTACCGCTACCGGTAGCGCCTGTCACCAGAATTAACCCATTTTCACTGCGCAGCAGTTCAGGTATGACGTCAGGGGTCTGGAGATCGTCTAAACGTGGGCAATCAAGCGGGAGCAATCTTAGCGCCAGCGAGGTTCCCTGTTGATGAGCAAAAGCACTGGCGCGCAGCCGCCGGGAACCTGCCAGCGCAATAGCAAAATCAATCTGCCCCTGTTCCTGCCACTGTACCTGTTGTTGCTCACTGAGCCAGCACATCAGCAGATTCTCCACGTCAGGCGTAGTAAAGGGTGCGATTTCGACTTTTCCACGTATGCGCCAGCGCGCACGCCATGCATTGCACAGGTGTAGATCCGACACGTTATGCTTTACACTAAGGGCCACTATTTCTTCCATATTCATATGAACATCCTCGGAAAATGAACGATATCGCGCATAACCTGGCACATGTCCGGGACAAAATCTCAGCCGCCGCGACGCGTTGCGGGCGGTCTTCAGAAGAAGTTACATTGCTTGCAGTCAGCAAAACCAAACCTGCGAGCGCCATCGAAGAAGCCATTGCCGCCGGGCAGCGTGCCTTCGGTGAAAACTATGTGCAGGAAGGGGTGGATAAAATCCGCTACTTCCAGGAAAAAGGCGTCAACGATCTGCAGTGGCACTTTATCGGCCCGCTGCAGTCCAACAAAAGTCGTCTGGTCGCCGAGCACTTTGACTGGTGCCATACGATCGACCGTCTGCGTATCGCTGCCCGTCTGAGCGAACAGCGCCCGGCGGAACTGCCGCCGCTCAATGTACTGATTCAAATTAATATCAGCGATGAGAACAGTAAGTCAGGAATTCCGCTGGCAGAGCTTGATGCACTAGCCGCTGAAGTCGCTGCACTGCCGCGCATTACCCTGCGTGGTCTGATGGCGATTCCGGCTCCAGAGTCAGATTATGTAAGGCAGTTTGAAGTTGCACAGCAAATGGCGGTAGCATTTGCCGGGTTGAAAACACGCTACCCAGGCATCGACACTCTCTCACTGGGAATGTCTGATGATATGGATGCCGCCATCGCGGCGGGTAGCACGATGGTGCGCATTGGCACTGCCATTTTTGGTGCTCGTGATTACACTAAAAAATAAGGAAAACTAAGGAACACCATGAATACGTTGACCTTCCTGCTCTCAACGGTAATTGAGCTGTATACCATGGCGCTGCTGCTGCGCGTGTGGATGCAATGGTCTCGCTGCGATTTTTACAACCCGTTCTCGCAGTTTATAGTGAAAATCACTCAGCCCATCATTGGGCCGTTACGCCGCATTATTCCCCCGATGGGGCCGATCGACAGCGCATCGGCATTAGTTGCGCTCGTTCTCAGCTTTATCAAAGCAATCGTGCTGTTTAAGGTGGTCACGTTCCAGCCGATCATCTGGATCGCCGCCGTACTGATTGTCCTGAAGACTATCGGGCTGCTGATTTTCTGGGTGCTGCTGGTGATGGCAATTATGAGCTGGGTCAGCCAGGGCCGCAGTCCTGTAGAGTACGTGCTGATTCAACTGGCGGATCCGCTGCTGCGTCCTATCCGTCGCATACTTCCAGGCATGGGCGGGATCGATTTCTCCCCAATGATTCTGGTTCTGCTGCTCTACGTTATTAACATGGGCATCGCGGAAGTGTTGCAGGCGACAGGCAACATGCTGCTGCCGGGGCTGTGGATGGCGCTATGAGTGCCGTTACACCCAGCGACGACGGTCTGGTTTTACGGCTCTACATTCAGCCTAAAGCCAGCCGTGACAGTATTGTGGGTTTACATGGCGACGAAGTTAAAGTCGCCATTACCGCCCCGCCAGTAGATGGCCAGGCCAATAGCCATCTGGTGAAGTTTCTCGGCAAACAGTTCCGTGTGGCAAAAAGCCAGGTCGTCATTGAGAAGGGCGAGCTTGGTCGTCACAAACAGGTTAAAATCATTCATCCGCAACAGATCCCGCCCGAAATTGCGGCGTTAACTGATTAGGTATCCTATGCAAAAAGTTGTCCTCGCGACCGGCAATGCCGGTAAAGTGCGTGAACTCGCCTCTCTTCTGAGTGATTTCGGTCTTGATGTTGTTGCCCAAACGGAACTGGGTGTTGATTCTGCAGACGAGACCGGGCTGACGTTTATTGAGAACGCCATTCTGAAGGCGCGTCATGCCGCGCAAATTACCGGCTTACCGGCCATTGCTGATGACTCAGGTCTGGCAGTAAATGCCCTTGGCGGCGCGCCGGGTATCTATTCAGCCCGCTATTCCGGCGAAGATGCGACCGATCAGCAGAACCTGGAAAAACTGCTTCACACCCTGCAGGATATTCCTGATGACAAGCGCCAGGCGCAGTTCCATTGTGTGCTGGTGTATATGCGCCATGCAGACGATCCAACGCCTGTTGTGTGCCACGGAAGCTGGCCGGGCGTGATTACCCGTGAACCTGCCGGAAACGGTGGTTTTGGCTACGACCCGATCTTCTTTGTGCCGTCTGAAGGGAAAACCGCAGCCGAACTGACCCGTGAAGAAAAGAGTGCAATTTCTCACCGCGGCCAGGCGCTGAAGCTGCTGCTGGATGCCCTGCGTAATGGTTAAGCTTCCGCCGCTAAGTCTTTATATTCACATCCCGTGGTGCGTGCAGAAATGCCCGTACTGCGACTTCAACTCGCATGCGCTAAAGGGCGAAGTCCCTCATGACGACTATGTGCAGCATCTGCTGAGCGATCTGGATACTGAGGTGGCCCATGCCCAGGGACGTGAAGTAAAGACGATTTTTATCGGTGGTGGCACGCCGAGCCTGCTTTCTGGCCCGGCGATGCAAACGCTGCTCGACGGCGTGCGAGCACGGCTGAATCTGGCCGAAGATGCAGAAATCACGATGGAGGCGAATCCCGGGACGGTGGAAGCCGATCGCTTTGTGGATTATCAACGCGCTGGCGTCAACCGTATCTCGATTGGCGTACAGAGCTTTAGCTCCGCCAAACTCGAACGTCTGGGACGTATTCACGGGCCGGAAGAAGCCAAACGAGCAGCACACCTGGCGAGCGGTCTGGGGCTACGCAGCTTTAACCTCGACCTGATGCATGGTTTACCGGATCAGACGCTGGAAGAGGCGCTGGGTGATTTACAGCAGGCCATCGCGCTCAACCCACCGCATCTTTCCTGGTATCAGTTGACCATCGAACCCAACACGCTGTTCGGTTCCCGACCGCCGGTTTTACCGGACGATGACGCACTGTGGGATATTTTTGAGCAAGGCCACCAGCTACTGACCGCCGCGGGATATCAGCAGTACGAAACCTCAGCCTACGCCAGACCGGGTTATCAGTGTCAGCACAACCTTAACTACTGGCGTTTTGGCGACTATCTTGGCATTGGCTGCGGCGCACACGGTAAGATCACATTCCCTGACGGACGAATCCTGCGCACCACCAAAACACGGCATCCGCGTGGGTATATGCAAGGGCGTTATCTCGAAAGCCAGCGCGATGTCGCCGAAGCCGATAAGCCGTTCGAGTTCTTCATGAATCGTTTCCGGCTGCTGGAAGCCGCGCCTCGCGCGGAGTTTACGCAATATACCGGTCTTACCGAAGACGTTATTCGTCGACAGATCGATGAGGCTATTTCCCAGGGCTACCTGAGTGAATGCGATGAGTACTGGCAGATTACCCAACACGGTAAGCTGTTCTTGAATTCGCTGCTGGAGCTGTTTCTGGCGGAGTGATGGCTGGTGAACGTAGGCCTGATAAGCGTAGCGCCATCAGGAAAATTGCCGGATGGCGGCTGCGTCTTATCCGGCCTACAGGGTTAGGGCGGTAAGCGCAGCCACCTTCATCGATTAATACTGATTAAACATTTCCTGGATCTGCTTAGGATCCTTGGTTTGAGTCAGCGCAAGCTGCAGCAGAACACGTGCTTTTTGCGGGTTCAGGGAACCTGAAGCCACAAATCCGTATTTTGCATCATCAACTTCTGCATCCTGTGTAGTGGCGCCCGTTGGTACACGGGATGAACGCACTACAACGGTACCTTTATGCGCGGCGGTTGCCAGCGTATCGAAAATGGTTTTATACAGGTTACCGTTACCTACACCCGCACTGACGATCCCGGCGTAACCCGCATCCACCAGCGCTTTTGCCGGCAGATCGGAGGCGTTAGCGTAGTTATAAACAATTCCAACCTTCGGCAGCTCGGTCAGCTTAGACACATCGAACGGAGTAGACGTGGTGTGCTTACGCGCAGGCGTACGCTGGTAGTCGATTTTACCGTTATGGATGTAACCCAACGGGCCGTAGTTAACGGATTTGAAGGTAGCGACGTCGGTAGTGTTGGTTTTAGTCACGTCACGACCATCCATAACGGTGTCGTTCATCACCACCAGCACTCCGCGGTTGGCAGAGGCTTTGTCTGCGGCAGTTACTACTGCGTTATACAGGTTAAACGGGCCATCAGCGCTCATACCCGTAGACGGACGCATTGCGCCGACCAGCACCACCGGTTTGTTACACTTGACGGTCAGGTCGAGGAAATAGGCGGTTTCTTCCATGGTATCCGTACCATGTGTTACCACGAAGCCGTCGGTTTTATCACACTCGGTATTAATCTTTTTCGCCAGCGTTAACCAGACTTCGTCATTCATATCCTGGGAGCCGATATTCACCACCTGCTCGCCTTTAACGACAGCGATATCTTTCAATTGAGGTACGGCCTCAACCAGACTTTCTACGCCAACCTTGCCTGCCGTGTAGTTAGATTTTGTCGCGGAATCACCGCCGCCGGCAATCGTCCCACCGGTCGCTAAAATGGTGATGTTTGGCAGTGCAAGCGCCGCGCCGCTGAAACCCATAACCAGTGCGGCAAGTGCCGTTTTCTTGAAAAACTCCATGTTATTTCTCCAGTTACTTGAATTTGCAGCATTATGTCTATCCTACAGATGAATAATGTGACGAGTTCCAATTAACCAGATTTATATCTCCACCAAATTGCCGTTCTTAGAGATGGATATCAAAAAAACAGAAATATACAAAATAAAACGGCACAGAATGTTTCTGTGCCGTTAATAAGAGGTGAAGATTATTTCAGAGTGCTAACCAGCGTTTTACGATCGTTTTCCAGCGTCACAACGCGGGAACAGACATCTTTGCCAAACTGCTGGAAGTCTTGTTCCTGATTCTTCCATTCGTTCTGAATTGAGGTCTGCAAACCACCGAGGCTTCCGAGTACGCCCTGCAGTGGATTACCACCGCCTTTGAGCACGGCTTTCGCCCCCATTTCGTTGATGCTGTCCTGCAAAATGCCGCCCATCGCCTGATTAACCAGCTGTTGTCCGTCCGCGCGGACCTGATCAATCGCCTTATAATGGAAAGTCAGGCCATCAGTTCGATGCTCGATGATGCGGTTCATCTGCTCTTTCAATTGCGCATCCAGCTTGGTTAAGCGGCCACGCATGTTGCTGCTTTCACCGACCTCTTTGGCGATGATTTTGTCCAGCGCCACGCGACCTTTCTCTACGCGCGCTCTGGCACCTTCGTCGATCCACGGCAGGCTGCTACGCAACGCCGCCTGATAATCTTTGGCCTGCTCACGCTGTGCGGCATTCAGGTTGTACTGTTTACCGTTGAAGGTGACATCGCCAGCCTGGGTAATAACCAGGTCGCCATTCTCGCCCTTCACCTGCACCGTTTGTGGGCTCAAAATCACATCGTCACGCGGGGTGACGCTGCACTGGTAATCTGCATGTGCGGCCATCGCCGTGAACGTTAGGACTGCCGCCAGCAGCGTTTTGCGCATCATATCTTTCCCTCAATACAAATCGGGTCGGCATTTGCCGACCCTGTGCTACTTAGTCCCACCAAATATCGAAAAGTTCGCTGGTACGCACTTCTTCGAGTTTGTGCTCTTCCAGCCACTTACGCACGATTGCCTGGTGTTCTTCGGTGCATTTGCCGATTTCCTGCAGACAGATCAGACCTTCCCAGGCCAGATAGCCGCTGCCGTCAAAAGCCAGCTTGTTCGGTTCGATGACTTCATTGATAAAGTCATCAACGATTTGATCGACCTGCTCTCCAGATGTACCTTCCGGGAAACGCCATGCAACCGAAAATCCTACTTCCTGGAATTCTTCGATGTGCATCTTTTTACGCAGACGACGGCTACGGTTCTTTGCCATTATTTCACCCTCTCGAACATTAAGTCCCATACGCCGTGGCCAAGACGATGACCACGTTGTTCAAATTTGGTTACCGGGCGCGATTCCGGGCGCGGTACATAATCGTTACTCTCTGACTGGTTTTTATACCCGTCAATCGAGGACATCACTTCAAGCATGTGCTCCGCATACGCTTCCCAGTCGGTCGCCATATGGAACACGCCGCCCAGCTTCAGCTTACTTAAGATATGCTCAGCAAACGGTACCTGAACGATACGGCGTTTATTATGACGTGCTTTATGCCACGGGTCAGGGAAAAACAGCTGAACCATAGATAAAGAATTGTCAGGAATCATTTTATGCAGGACTTCAACGGCATCATGGCACATGACGCGCAGGTTCTCGACACCCTCTTCATGGGCTGAAGCCAGACACGCACCAACGCCAGGTGAGTGAACCTCAATGCCGAGGAAATTCTGTTCCGGACGCGCTTTCGCCATTGCAACCAGCGACGCTCCCATACCAAAACCGATTTCCAGCGTGACTGGCGCGTCACGGCCAAACAGTTCTGCGAAATCTACAGGCTCTTCGCTGAACTCAACGCCCATCACCGGCCAGTAGTTTTCCAGCGCGTGTTCCTGCCCTTTCGTCAGTCGCCCCTGGCGACGAACAAAACTACGAATCCGGCGCAGAGGGCGGCCGTTTTCATCAAATTCCGGTGAAATGACGTCGTTCTTCATAAAAGTTTAGTCTGCTGTGTTTGAGTTCTGAAAACGGGCATTATCCAAAGTTAGTTGCCGGATGCAAGTAAAGGAAGAAAGTGAGCAGCGGAAAGTTCCGGTTTACACCCCGTTGCCGCTGTGCTGCAATCTTGCCCCCGGCAATAATGAAACGGTAATCATGCAAGCGTCTCAATTTTCGGCTCAGGTTTTGAGCTGGTACGACAAATACGGGCGGAAAACGCTGCCCTGGCAAATTGACAAGACGCCTTACAAAGTATGGCTCTCTGAGGTAATGCTGCAACAAACTCAGGTTGCGACCGTTATCCCCTATTTTGAGCGCTTTATGGCGCGCTTCCCAACGGTAACGGATTTGGCCCATGCGCCGCTGGATGAAGTTCTGCATTTGTGGACCGGGCTGGGTTATTACGCCCGTGCGCGTAATCTGCATAAAGCCGCGCAGCAGGTTGTGACGCTGCATAGCGGTATATTTCCGCAAACCTTTGATGAAGTAGCCGCCCTACCTGGCGTCGGACGTTCAACCGCAGGCGCGATCCTTTCTCTCTCTCTGGGTCAGCATTTTCCGATTCTCGACGGTAACGTCAAACGCGTGCTGGCTCGCTGTTATGCTGTAAGCGGCTGGCCGGGTAAAAAAGAGGTCGAAAAGAAGCTGTGGGAGCTGAGCGAGCAAGTTACGCCGGCCCAGGGTGTTGAGCGTTTTAATCAGGCGATGATGGATTTAGGCGCAATGGTCTGTACGCGCTCAAAACCTAAATGTTCCCTGTGTCCGTTGGAAAATGGCTGTGTGGCGAGCGCCAATGCAAGTTGGGCGTTGTATCCCGGTAAAAAGCCCAAACAGACGCTACCGGAACGAACGGGCTATTTTTTACTGATGCAGCATGATGACGAAGTGCTGCTTGCACAGCGACCGCCCAGCGGCTTATGGGGTGGTTTATACTGTTTTCCGCAGTTTGACGACGAAGATGGACTGCGCAACTGGCTGGCGCAACGACAAATTAACGCAGATAATCTGACCCAACTTAATGCGTTTCGCCATACCTTTAGCCATTTCCACTTAGATATTGTGCCTATGTGGCTTCCCGTGTCTTCATTCACCTCATGCATGGATGAAGGCAACGCGCTCTGGTATAACTTAGCGCAACCGCCGTCGGTCGGACTGGCGGCTCCCGTGGAGCGTTTGTTACAGCAATTACGTGCCGGTACACACGTTTAACGTACCGGACGATAGAGAGGACTTTTTATGAGCAGAACGATTTTTTGCACTTTCCTGCAACGCGAAGCAGAAGGCCAGGATTTTCAGCTGTACCCGGGCGATCTGGGAAAACGCATTTATAACGAGATTTCTAAAGAAGCATGGGCGCAATGGCAGCATAAACAGACCATGCTGATTAACGAGAAAAAACTCAATATGATGAACGTCGAACACCGTAAGTTACTGGAACAGGAGATGATTAACTTCCTGTTTGAAGGTAAGGATGTGCATATTGAAGGCTATACGCCAGAATCATAAGAACCGTTGCCGGATGGCGCTGCGCTTATCCGGCCTACGTTTTAATCTGGTCCTTGCAAACAACAAACACAACACGCACTCCCGGAATGATGAAAAAATTTCTCGCGCTTGCCGTTATTGCGCCGTTGCTCATCTCCTGTTCCAGTTCGACCAAAAAAGGCGATTCCTATAACGAAGCCTGGGTCAAGGATACCAACGGTTTTGATATTCTGATGGGGCAATTTGCCCATAATATTGAGAATTTGTGGGGATTTAAGGAAGTGCTGATTGCGGGTCCGAAGGACTACGTCAAGTATACCGATCAGTATCAAACCCGCAGCCACATCAACTTTGATGACGGTACGATAACCGTCGAGACCATTGCCGGGACAGATCCCGCCGGACACCTGCGTCGGGCGATTATCAAGACATTGCTGATGGGCGATGATCCGGGTTCTATCGACCTCTATTCCGATGTCGACGACATTAAGATTTCCAAAGAGCCATTCCTGTACGGACAGGTTGTTGATAATACCGGCCAGCCCATTCGTTGGGAGGGGCGTGCCACCAACTTTGCCAACTACCTGCTGCAAACACGACTTAAAAGCCGCAGCAATGGCCTGCGTATCATCTATAGCGTGACGATCAATCTGGTGCCGAACCACCTTGATAAGCGCGCGCATAAATACGTTGGCATGGTGCGTCAGGCTTCACGTAAGTATGGCGTCGACGAGTCGCTGATTCTGGCTATCATGCAAACCGAATCCTCGTTTAACCCGTATGCGGTGAGCCATGCCGATGCGCTGGGACTGATGCAGGTGGTACAGCACAGCGCCGGGAAAGATGTGTTCCGCTCACAAGGGCGCTCAGGCACACCAAGCCGTAGCTTCTTGTTTGATCCGGCCAGCAACATTGATACCGGCACGGCCTATCTGGCAATGCTCAACAATGTCTATTTAGGTGGTATCGATAATCCGACCTCACGCCGCTATGCGGTAATCACCGCGTACAACGGCGGTGCGGGCAGCGTGCTGCGCGTGTTCTCGAACGATAAAATTCAGGCCGCGAATATCATTAACAGCATGTCTCCAGGTGACGTTTATCAAACGCTGACCACCCGACATCCCTCTGCTGAATCACGCCGATACCTTTACAAGGTCAATTCCGCACAAAAATCCTATCGACGCCGCTAATGTATTCCTCTTCAGCCCCCTAAAACGGGGGCCTGAAGCACCAAAAATGTTAACTCCATCACTCTTTTGCTTTGCAATCAGAAATTGTTTGCAAATATTTGTCACAGGTAACAAAAAAAGAGTGCCTCTCATTGATAGAATCACATCATATAGCCACGGCAAATGTGCCTTTTAAAACATTCATCCGCATTACGGTGTGAGGAAATTAACATGAATCTTAAGCTGCAGCTGAAAGTTCTCTCGTTTCTGCAGTTCTGCTTATGGGGTAGTTGGCTCACTACCCTCGGCTCCTATATGTTTGTCACCCTTAAATTCGATGGTGCATCCATTGGCGCGGTGTATAGCTCGCTGGGGATCGCCGCCGTGTTTATGCCAACGCTGTTAGGGATCGTGGCCGATAAATGGATCAGTGCGAAGTGGGTTTACGCCCTTTGCCACCTGGTCGGCGCAGGAACGCTGTTTGCCGCAGCCGAAGTCACCACGCCAGGGGCCATGTTCTTTGTGATCTTGCTTAACTCCCTGGCCTATATGCCAACACTGGGGCTAATCAACACCATCTCCTACTATCGCCTGCAATCTGCCGGGATGGATATCGTTACCGACTTCCCGCCAATTCGTATCTGGGGCACCATCGGCTTTATTCTGGCGATGTGGGCAGTGAGCTTCTCCGGCTTTGAACTGAGCCATATGCAGCTGTACATCGGTGCGACATTGTCCCTGGTACTGGTACTGTTCACCCTGACGCTGCCGCATATTCCGGTTGCCAATCAGCAGAAAAACCAGAGCTGGACATCAATGCTCGGTCTGGATGCTTTCGCGCTGTTTAAAAACAAGCGTATGGCGATTTTCTTCATCTTCTCAATGATGCTGGGCGCAGAGCTGCAGATTACCAATATGTTTGGTAACACCTTCCTGCACAGCTTCGATAACAACCCACTGTTCTCCGGTAGCTTTATCGTGGAACACGCATCGGTGATGATGTCGATTTCACAGATTTCCGAGACGCTGTTTATCCTGACCATCCCGTTCTTCTTAAGCCGTTACGGTATTAAGAACGTGATGCTTATCAGTATTGTGGCGTGGATGCTGCGCTTCGGCCTGTTTGCCTACGGCGATCCAACGCCGTTCGGTACCGTGCTGCTGGTTCTGTCGATGATTGTTTACGGCTGCGCCTTCGACTTCTTCAACATCTCTGGTTCCGTGTTCGTGGAGAAAGAAGTACGCCCTGAAATCCGCGCCAGCGCACAGGGTATGTTCCTGATGATGACCAACGGTTTCGGTTGTATTCTGGGCGGACTGGTGAGCGGTAAAGTCGTTGAACACTATACGCTGAACGGTATTACCGACTGGCAGACCGTGTGGTTGATCTTCGCAGGTTACTCGCTGGTTCTGGCTTTTGCCTTCGTTGCGCTGTTTAAATACAAACACGTACGCGTTCCAGCAGGCACACAGACTATCGCGCACTAACGTTTACGCAGAGAAAAGCGGGTTGCCAAAAGGTAACCCGCTTTTTTTGCGCTTACTTCACCACATATCCATACAGACGCTTAATACCGTCTGCATCCGTTTCACTGTAAACACCTTGCAGCTCCGGCGAGAAGCCTGGCAACAGGTTTACGCCCTCTTCCAGCGCCAGAAAATATTGCTGTACCGCCCCACCCCATACTTCGCCCGGTACCACGCACAGCACGCCCGGAGGATAAGGCAGCGCACCTTCCGCCGCAATGCGGCCAGCTGCTTCACTAATCCGCACCAGTTCAACATCACCACGGATAAAAGCGCTGTTCGCATCCTGTGGGTTCATCGCCACGGCAGGTAAACTTTCCTGACGGAACATCGCTTTTTGCAGATCTTTCACATCAAAGCTGACGTACAGTGAGTGCATCTCCTGGCACAGTTCACGCAGCGTGTAATCCCGATAGCGTACCGGATACTTGTTGAAGATAGTGGGCAGCACATCTGCCAGCGGCGTATCGTCTTCAATATGCTGCTCAAACTGCGCCAGCATCGCCACCAGTTGCGCCAGTTTCTCTGCGCTTTCTGCCGGGGTCAGCAGGAACAGAATCGAGTTAAGGTCGCATTTCTCCGGTACGATGCCGTTTTCACGCAGGTAATGCGCCAGAATCGTCGCCGGAATACCAAACTCGGTATATTGCCCGGTTTGTGCGTCAATGCCTGGAGTGGTTAACAGCAGTTTGCAAGGGTCAACGAAATACTGGTCACGCGCGTAGCCGGAAAAACCATGCCATTTAGCACCCGGTTCAAAGCTAAAGAAGCGGCGCTCGCTGGCAATCACCTGCGTCGGATAGCTTTCCCACGGTTTGCCATCAACTACCGGGGGAATAAACGGCTGAATCATCTTGCAGCGGGTAAGTATCGCTTTACGGGCCTCAATGCCCAGCGTCACACACTCCGCCCATAGCCGACGGCCGCTCTCGCCTTCATGGATTTTGGCGTTAATGTCCAGCGCCGCAAACAGCGGGTAAAACGGACTGGTGGAAGCATGCAGCATAAATGCATTATTCAGACGCTTATGCGGGCAGAACCGCGCCTGACCGCGAATATGGTTATCCTTTTTGTGGATCTGCGAAGTTTGCGAGAATCCGGCCTGCTGTTTGTGTACCGACTGGGTGACAAAAATCCCCGGATCGTTAGCATCAAGCTCCAGCAGCAGCGGTGACCCATCGGCCATCATCGGAATAAATTGCTCGTAACCGACCCATGCGGAGTCAAACAGGATGTAATCACACAGATGACCGATCTTGTCGATCACCTGCCGGGCGTTGTAGATCGTACCGTCATAGGTGCCGAGCTGAATGATCGCCAGACGGAACGGGCGCGGTTGATCGGCCTTTTGCGGCGCAACCTCGCGAAGTTGCTGGCGCAGATACTCCTCATCAAAGCAGTGCTCGTCAATACCACCAATAAAGCCAAACGGATTACGCGCCGCTTCCAGATACACCGGCGTCGCACCCGCCTGGATCAGCGCACCGTGGTGGTTCGACTTATGGTTATTACGGTCAAACAGCACCAGATCGCCGCGCGTCAGCAGCGCATTGGTTACTACTTTATTGGCCGCAGAGGTGCCGTTCAGCACAAAGTAGGTTTTATCCGCGTGGAAAACTTTCGCGGCAAATTTCTGCGCATGTTTCGCCGAGCCTTCATGAATCAGCAGATCGCCAAGCTTAACGTCGGCGTTGCACATATCCGCGCGAAACAGATTCTCGCCAAAGAACTCGTAGAAATGGCGCCCCGCAGGATGCTTTTTAAAGAACTCACCGTGTTGATGTCCTGGGCAGGCAAATGTGCTGTTCCCCATCTCGACATACTGAGTCAACGTGTCATAGAACGGCGGCAGCAAATCTTCTTCATACTGACAGGCAGCAGACTCCAGCTCCAGCCAGTCCTGCGCCTGACCGCGAATGACCGCATTCACGCCCGCCGGCAGATCAACATCCGACTCTGCGAACAGAAACACGGGTATATGAAAACCGGTGCGTTTCAGCAAAGCAAGGATCCCGCTGCGGCTATCCGCAACGGTAATGACGACTGCCGCAACGTCAGTAAAATCAGTACTGTCCAGCGACACCACCTGACGATGGCTGGACAAACGAGAAACCAGTTCTCCACTGGCGGCAATTTTCATTGATTTCATAAGCGCAATAACCCGTTTCGGGAAAATCAAAAGTCCCGGACAAAGCCATATTGCTTTGCCCACGAAATGACAGGTCAAACTGGTTACCAGCCCCGACCGCCAGACATCAGTAAAAGCAGATAGCCTCTGATTTTACTGTTATCCTGCAGTGAGCGTGCGCTGCCCTCACCGCATGGTGGGAGCGTAAAGATAAGTCGCAGGAAGGGGCAAACGTCGCGCAAAAAGGCGATGTTGAAGGCGATGTAGGGGGAGTAATATCATCCCAGGCAGCCCCATTCAGACAGGAGAAAATTCGCGCAATCATGGCACCTTTCACTTTCAGGCGCAAGATAAAATCCGGAGCCTGAACCTCACAGATAAACAAGCAATCCGCCTGTCAATCGCGGCATAATAATGCAATCTGAAAACATATTTTACCCAGAGAATTGCCTTTAGCATCAAGACGATAATGGGTATGCAGGAGCAAACGTGGTAATTGGACCCTTTATTAATGCTGGCGCCATTTTATTTGGTGGTGTTCTCGGCGCACTACTCAGCCAGCATTTACCGGAACGCATTCGTGCCTCCATGACCTCCATATTCGGATTGTGCTCTTTGGGAATTGGTATTTTGCTGGTTATCAAATGCGCTAACCTACCGGTGATGGTCCTGGCTACGTTGGTCGGTGCATTAATTGGTGAGTTCTGTTATCTGGAAAAAGGGATCAATACCGCGGTTGCCAAAGCGCAGCAGCTTTTCACCCGGTCGGATGCCAACACCACGCACGAATCCTTCATCCAGAGCTATGTGGCCATCATCGTGCTATTTTGCGCCAGTGGTACCGGGATCTTCGGGGCAATACATGAAGGGATGACCGGCGATCCAAATATTTTAATCGCCAAGTCGTTTCTTGATTTCTTCACGGCCATCATTTTTGCCTGTTCATTAGGTATCGCGGTATCGGCAATTTGTGTACCAATGCTGGCAATCCAGTTAACGCTTGCCACCTGCGCGGCAATGATTTTGCCCCTAACGACGCCAGCCATGATGGCCGATTTCAGCGCCGTAGGTGGACTGCTGTTGTTGGCAACCGGTTTACGTATTTGTGGAATCAAAATGTTTGCGGTTGTGAATATGCTTCCTGCCCTTCTGCTGGCAATGCCGCTTTCCGCCGCGTGGACGGCATTTTTTGCCTGAGAATGCGTGCAATAGCAACAATGTGGTGATAGATTGTGCAGTCTGCATTGATTTGAAGAAATTTCGTTGACGAAGCGAAGCGAATCGGGTTTAATGCGCCTCGTTGCCCGGATAGCTCAGTCGGTAGAGCAGGGGATTGAAAATCCCCGTGTCCTTGGTTCGATTCCGAGTCCGGGCACCAAATTCATATCAACGGACCTCCACGGAGGTCCGTTTTTGCATTCCAGGCCCACCAAAATCAGTGTCTCGCGAATCTCCCAATTCCACTGAACTCAACCAAATTCTACCCGCATCAAGTCCCTTGCGAGGGTACAAATGAGGGTATAGTCTGGTTCGATAATCGGTGTACCCTCAAATCACCCAGGAAACCAGCTATGGCACTGACTGACGCTAAGATCCGGGCAGCAAAGCCGGACGAAAAATCCTACAAACTCGCCGACGCCAATAACATGTTTTTGCTTGTTCACCCTAACGGCTCAAAGTACTGGCGGCTGCGCTATCGTCATCTCGGCAAAGAGAAAACACTGGCGCTTGGTCAGTATCCCGAAGTCTCACTGTCAGAAGCGCGCGAAAAACGCGATGAGGCCAGAAAACTCATATCTGATGGCATTGACCCGTGCGAGCAACGCAGAGCGAAGAAAGCAGCACCGGAGGCCATAAATACTTTTGAGCTCGTTGCCCGTCAATGGCATAAGAGCAATAAAAAATGGTCCGAAACTCACAGCGAGAAGGTGCTCAAAAGTCTTGAGGGTCACGTATTTCCCTATATAGGTTTACGCGATATCACCACCCTCAGAACTCCCGATTTACTTGTTCCCGTAAAGGCTGCCGAAGCCAAAGAGATATATGAGATTGCAGCCCGCCTTCAGCAGCGTATCACAGCAATTATGCGTTATGCTGCCCAATCAGGCATTATCAGCTATAACCCTGCTGTGGATATGGCTGGTGCTTTAACGACGGTGAAACGCCAGCACCGCCCTGCTCTTACCCTGAGTCGTATTTCAGAACTCCTTGAACATCTTGATGCATACAAAGGCCAGCCCCTTACAAGACTGGCGACCAAACTCACCCTGCTTATCTTCATCCGTTCCAGTGAACTACGCTTTGCCCGGTGGACTGAGATAGACTTCGAGAAAGCCATGTGGACCATTCCTCCGGAACGAAAACCTATTGAAGGGGTTAAGTATTCCCATCGTGGATCCAAAATGCGAACAGAACATCTGGTACCGCTCTCCACTCAGGCACTGGATATTCTGAAAGAGATCCACACCATCAGCGGGGAATATGAATTGATTTTCACTGGCGATCACAATCCGTGGAAACCCATGAGTGAAAATACGGTGAATAACGCGCTGCGTCTTATGGGCTATGATACAAAGGTCGATGTCTGTGGGCACGGCTTCAGGGCAATGGCATGCAGTTCATTGATTGAGTCAGGATTGTGGTCAAAAGATGCTGTGGAGCGACAAATGAGCCATCAGGAGCGTAACGGTGTTCGTGCCGCGTATATCCATAAAGCGGAATTTCTGGATGAGCGCAGGCTGATGCTGCAATGGTGGGCTGATTTTCTGGATGCAAACCGTGAAAATCCGGTCTCACCTTTCGATTACATCAGACAACAACACTTATAATCCATTCTCCCGGCAAGGATGCCGGGAGAATGTTTCCTTCTTTTTTTCCTTTCCCTGTATACCTTTATTCACAGAGGGGTTGATGACTCACTGACACCGGACCCTGTGCTGAAATATGTTACGTATGTCCTGGGGATTATCTATACTACCTGCTTTAAAGCAGGTCACAGCAATTAACGATAAGATAAGACACAAAATAACGAGATATCACTATGAGTTTTTTAACGGATGAAGAAATTAATGCACTGACAATAAAACGAATGATTTTTCATGTCGTTGGTGGAGAACTGGAGATCCCCGTGCTGCTCAGTGAAATATCACCACCTGAACACGTCGATTTTTTTCTGGAACGGATTAAGTCTGCATTAAGCGGTAACATGTTCCGGTTTACGGAGTTGTCCAATACCGAACGTATTCTTCGCCTCATAAGGAACAATGCCGATACTGATACCAGTTGCTTCACTGAACAGTCCACTTTTCTGGCAAACGATTTTCAGTCTCACCACCACACAAAAAATGCCAGTATGGGAGTATTTTTTCTTTTTGAGCTTCACGCCCTCAACGATGAGAAACTGTTTGCTCTCATTAAATATGATAATGAGGATGTGGTACGTTACGTGCTGGATGCGGAGGGGAACGAGTTTCAGGTTCCCAGACTCGAACGTTTCCGCGAAAGCTTCGTCAAGAAAGCAGAAGCCATGCAGAAAATTGCTCTGGTCCGCCTGACGGCAGATGCTCAGGGTGGACAAGTTGTTGTACGGGATCGCAGCAAACGAACCAATATCTCCGTTTATTTTGAGCGTTTTCTACAGGTACAGCGCGTCAACAATACAACCGACCTCAGCGACAAACTGGTTGCCGCACTCAAGGATGTCTTCAAAAAGCACCGCGACCTGTTACCGGACGACATCAGACGTAGCGGTGTTAACAAGATTTATGAAACGCTACATCACGGGGCGCAGGATTTTAACACCGATGAGCCCCTTTCCCTGCTGAACCAGATTTTTGGGCCAATGGAAGAAGATCATCCACTGGTCAAATCCTTTACCCGTAAAATAAAAGACCTGGGAATTTCAGGTGAATCTTTCCGGATCACCCCTGAGAACATCCCTAAGCCACGGAAAAGAAAACTGGAAACTCTGGAAGATGTTATTGTTATCTACGATGAGGATAATGCCCCGGACATCCAAACGATGGAAGACGGGCGAAAACGTATAGTGATAGTGACTGCAGGGCTGGTGACAGATGACATCGATACTGGAAAAAATCGGTAAGGCAATTGACTGCTCACGCCGCGCATCTGATCTGGTGATCACGGAGGATCAGCAGACAACCACCCGGAAACTGTTCATTTCCGGTACCATGGATAATGACACCCTTCAGTTATGGGGGGAAGTGACAGATGCTGATTCCGAAAACCTCCGGATCACCTTTGTTGATGACAGCCGGGATGATATCCACCCTGCGCAGGGTATCCCCGGTCAGAAGCACTTTATCACTATCATCAGCGATGAGATTCCCGGGATTCTGCGACTCTTTACCCCTGAAGGGTGGCGTACATTTTTACTCGGGGATCCTGGGCTTCGTCAGTATCGCCTTATCTACGCCCTGTTCGTCAGCGAGGCATTTGAAACACAACAGTGGAAGGTCGAGCCGTGGGAAAAAATGCACCCGGAGGAGAGTGGCATCGACGTTATTCCCCAGACAACCTCCGTCACAAAAAGTATCATCAGATGCTTTTCGACCGACTTTCTTCCTCCGGATACTATAGCCCCCTGGATCTTAGTGTCCGGAGACAAATTGACAGACGGACCAATGAGGCTCTGGGCATCACTCGCCTGCCGGGAGTTATTGAAATGTTTCGTCAATGAGCTTTTTGCCGCCGAAATAAAAAAGGTCGGACTATCAGGAAAACCGCCGCGAAAAATCCCATTCGGAGAAGAACATGCGGCCCTGCCCGCCTTTTATGTCATTCAGGAAACGGCAAAATGGATTTTTCTTGAAGGAAATGAAACAGAGCTTAAACATACCTTTCTCTCCAGTGAACTGGCCAGAGAATGGCCTGAGGGTGTCACGTTTTGTGAAGGCATTGTGTGTCGACTTCCCCCGGCACTGGAGTCAGCCCGGCTGCTCTACAAGGCCCATATCCGGACAGGGGGAAAAGACACCCTGAAATCACTGGGTGATTTGCGAAAAGGCCTGACAGAGGACACCCAAAAAATTTTGCAGCAGTCGCGGGATCTGTCTTCCGCGTTGTGGAAAGATATGGCTCTGGTCATCAGCACTCTGGTCCTTCGCTACAGTCTGGAGGCCCTGAAGGAAAGTGGCCCGCAAAAAGTGTATGCCCTGGCATTTTGTGCACTGGCCCTGTATATCGCCATCTCATACGGAATGTCGGTCTATATCAACCGTCATGCCCTTTCACTGCTGGAAAAAAACAGAACCATCTGGAGAAGTAAGTTATATGGTTTTCTGGATGAACAGGATTATCAGGAACTGGCAGGTTTTCCCGTAAAGGCCGCAATACGGTCATATCACCGGGTTGAGCGAATAACATCGGCCATTGTGCTCATTCTGGTCACGCTATTACTTACAGCTGCAGCAAGTGAATTCTGGTCACTCAGTATGCTCCTGCAGTCGGGCTACACCTGGGTTATGAGTGCGTTACAGATTCTGACTCCCCCGTGGGCTCTGCGCAGTCCGAACGGTTTTACTGTCTATCCTTCATGACTGGAATAAAACAACCAGGGATCATAGCTGGCTCTGATAATGGACAACACGTATGGTAATCAGTCCTCAGGTTGCTAAACAGAAGTTCATTTTGATCGGGTAATAATATCTTCTTCTCAGTAAACAGGAGAACGATGAAAAAAAATAGATAGTTTAAGCGCTCGTCTTGCTGAGGTAGCAAAGAAAACAAAAAGAACTAAGCATAAAGCCATTAGGGATTTATTAGTAAGTAGAATTGCTTTATGCAAACCATCGTCAACACATATTTTTCGGCAAAGATAAAAGAAGGCTTTTCTTAACTGCATTCATGATTGTTTGACGGAAAAGGGAATTAATAATGGTTACCCTACCTCAGATTTTCTGATTATTGGCTCCCAGTGGTTAATTATAAATAACCAAAGCATTTAGTGGATAATGAAGATGAAGAAATTTTAGATAAAAGCATCAAAGAACGTTTCTATTTATGTCCAGGAAACGAAACTACATTAGGACAGATAATAGTTCTTTAAAATGAAGAACCATCTCCGTTACTAAAGGAAAATCTAAAATATACTGAATTCGTAGGAATGGGTGTTTCGAATAGTAGAAAAGGATTTTTCCCTGCCTGAAAGGTAATTATTGATGGTCCACTAAGTTTTTCAATTATCAATAAAGTTATTATTAGCACAGAATGTAATTTAATACTATCCTAAGCACAAATTTTTGGTGCGATCGACTCTGTTTGAAAAAACACATATGATTTTCCGTATATTAGTTGAATTTTGGTTCATACCGAGTATCCTGTAGGTAAATACTCTGGAGGTTTGATGTCTCTCACTTCTTTACAACTCTTCAAAAACCTCTCCGATGAAACCCGTCTGAGCATCGTGTTGCTGCTCAGGGAGATGGGAGAGCTATGCGTGTGCGATCTTTGCACGGCGTTGAATCAGTCGCAGCCCAAGATCTCCCGTCATCTGGCAATGCTACGTGAAAGTGGATTATTGCAGGATCGCAAACAGGGCAAGTGGGTTCACTACCGCTTATCCCCGCATATTCCTTCCTGGGCCGCTCAGGTGATTGAGCAGGCCTGGTTAAGCCAACAGGACGACGTACAGGCCATCGCCCGTAAGTTGGCATCGGCAAACTGCTCTGGTAGCGGTAAGACTGTTTGCATCTAAAAAATTTGCCTGAACACATATGATTTTTCGAATGTGAGGTATTTGGAATGAAAACGTTAACGGTGTTTGACCCGGCAATGTGCTGCAGTACCGGCGTATGTGGTTCAGATGTCGATCAGGTTCTGGTTGATTTCTCTGCAGATGCGCAGTGGCTGAAAGGACGTGGCGTACAGGTTGAACGTTACAATCTGGCACAGCAGCCTATGAGCTTTGTTCAGAACGAGAAAGCGAAAGCATTCCTGGAAGCATCTGGAGCAGAAGGGCTTCCGCTACTGCTGTTGGATGGCGAAACGGTGATGGCAGGGCGGTACCCAAAACGTGCTGAGATAGCTCGCTGGTTTGGTATACCGCTGGAGAGGGTAGGGTTAGCTCCCACCAGTTGCTGTGGTGGTAATACTTCCTGTTGCTGATATGTCAGGAGGACATATGAAATTCTTACAGAACATCCCGCCTTATCTGTTTTTTACCGGTAAGGGAGGCGTAGGAAAAACCTCCATTTCCTGCGCGACGGCTATCCGCCTTGCCGAACAGGGTAAACGGGTTTTGCTGGTCAGTACCGATCCTGCCTCGAATGTCGGACAGGTATTCGACCAGGCTATCGGTAACACCATTCGCCCTGTGACGGCAGTTCCTGGACTTTCCGCTCTGGAGATTGACCCGCAGGAAGCCGCCCAACAATACCGCTCCAGAATCGTTGATCCTGTCAAAGGTCTTCTGCCTGATGACGTTGTTAACAGTATCAGCGAGCAACTTTCAGGAGCCTGTACCACTGAAATTGCGGCGTTTGATGAGTTCACCGGCTTATTGACAGACGCTTCCCTTCTGACCCGCTTCGATCACATCATTTTTGATACAGCGCCGACGGGCCACACGATTCGCCTTCTCCAGCTTCCCGGTGCCTGGAGTAGCTTCATTGAAAATAATCCAGATGGTGCTTCCTGTCTTGGCCCAATGGTCGGGCTGGAAAAGCAGCATGAGCAGTATGCTAATGCAGTAGAGGCGTTATCCGATCCTGAACGTACCCGCCTGGTTCTGGTTGCAAGACTGCAAAAATCTACGCTGCAGGAAGTCGCCCGCACCCATGAAGAACTGGCTGCAATTGGCCTGAAAAACCAGTACCTGGTTATTAATGGTGTGCTACCTAAAACCGAAGCTGAACATGACGCCCTGGCCGCTGCGATATGGCAACGTGAGCAGGAGGCACTGGCAAATCTTCCTGCCGGTTTATCTGAGCTACTGACAGATACCCTATCACTACAGCCAGTCAATATGGTTGGTGTTTCAGCCTTGAAGGGACTGCTGGATACCCGTTCTGAGGCATTACCGCTCCCGGTAACGAACATCCAGTACACACCTGAAAACTTATCGCTCTCTGGCCTGGTCAATGATATCGCTCGCAGTGAACACGGCCTGATTATGCTGATGGGCAAAGGTGGCGTAGGGAAAACCACGATGGCTGCTGCCATCGCCGTAAGGCTGGCGGACATGGGATTTGACGTGCATCTCACGACCTCTGATCCTGCTGCACACCTGAGTACAACGCTGAACGGCAGCCTCAAAAACCTGCAGGTCAGCCGCATCAACCCTCACGATGAAACCGAACGCTATCGCCAGCATGTTCTTGAGACGAAGGGAAGAGATCTGGACGAAGCAGGGAAACGGCTACTGGAGGAGGATTTACGCTCTCCCTGTACTGAAGAAATTGCCGTGTTTCAGGCTTTTTCCAGGGTGATTCGTGAAGCGGGTAAACGGTTTGTTGTCATGGATACCGCCCCTACGGGACACACGCTATTGCTGCTGGATGCGACCGGGGCTTACCACCGGGAGATTGCCAAAAAAATGGGGAGTAAAGGTCATTTTACTACCCCAATGATGCAGCTTCAGGATCCGGATAGAACCAAAGTTCTGCTTGTTACGCTTCCTGAAACCACACCAGTGCAGGAAGCGGCAAACCTGCAGGCTGACCTTGAAAGAGCGGGGATTCATCCGTGGGGCTGGATTATCAATGACAGCTTTTCCATTGCGGATACGCGTTCTTCGTTGCTTTGCCAGCGTGCTCATCAGGAACTGCCTCAGATTGAGGCTGTTAAGAATCAACACGCTGACCGTATAGCGCTTGTTCCGGTGCTGGCGTCAGAGCCCACCGGTATTGAAAAGCTCAGAGAGTTGATGAGTTAATTTTTTGGCATATACAGGGCGACAAAGTCGCCCTGTCAGGAGGTTTTATGTTACTGGCAGGCGCTATTTTTGTCCTGACCATTGTTTTGGTTATCTGGCAACCAAAGGGATTAGGGATTGGCTGGAGTGCAATGCTGGGCGCGGGACTGGCTCTGATATCTGGTGTTGTGCATGTGGGCGATATTCCGGTGGTGTGGAATATCGTCTGGAACGCGACGGCAACATTTATTGCCGTGATTATTATCAGCCTGCTGCTTGATGAATCAGGCTTTTTCGAATGGGCGGCATTGCATGTTTCGCGCTGGGGTAAAGGTCGTGGCCGTTTGCTCTTTACGTATATCGTTCTGCTCGGTGCAGCGGTGGCGGCCCTGTTTGCCAACGATGGTGCGGCATTGATTCTTACTCCAATTGTCATCGCCATGCTGCTTGCATTAGGTTTCAGTAAAGGTACTACTCTGGCATTTGTCATGGCTGCCGGGTTTATTGCCGATACAGCCAGCCTGCCGCTTATCGTGTCGAACCTGGTGAATATCGTCTCGGCGGACTTCTTTGGTCTGGGATTCACCGAATATGTATCGGTAATGGTGCCGGTGGATATTGCAGCCATTGCTGCCACTCTTGTTATGCTGCATCTTTTCTTCCGCAAAGATATTCCGCCGACTTACGACCTGGCTCTCCTGAAAGCACCCGCAAAGGCGATTAAAGATCTGGCAACCTTCAGAACCGGCTGGATAGTTTTAATTCTTCTGCTGGTTGGCTTTTTCGTCTTGGAGCCGTTGGGTATCCCGATCAGCGCGATTGCGGCGGCAGGGGCCATCATTCTGTTTGCGGTGGCAAAACGCGGCCATGCCATTAACACCGGTAAAGTGCTGCGTGGGGCACCCTGGCAGATCGTCATCTTCTCATTGGGGATGTACCTGGTGGTCTACGGTCTGCGCAACGCAGGGCTAACCGAATACCTTTCAGGTGTGCTGAACGTACTGGCGGATAAAGGACTCTGGACTGCGACGCTGGGTACTGGCTTCCTGACGGCTTTCCTGTCTTCCATCATGAACAACATGCCTACCGTGCTGGTTGGCGCTCTTTCTATCGATGGAAGCACTGCAACTGGCGTTATTAAAGAGGCGATGATCTACGCCAACGTGATTGGCTGCGATCTGGGCCCGAAAATTACACCTATTGGTAGCCTGGCAACGCTGCTCTGGCTACATGTACTTTCACAGAAGAACATGACCATCACCTGGGGATATTATTTCCGCACCGGGATCATCATGACTCTGCCTGTGCTGTTTGTAACGCTGACCGCGCTGGCGCTACGTCTCTCTTTCACTTTGTAATGAGATACAGATATGAGCAACATCACTATTTATCACAATCCGGCCTGCGGCACGTCGCGTAATACGCTGGAGATGATCCGCAACAGCGGTAATGAACCGACCGTTATTCATTACCTTGAAAATCCACCGTCACGCGATGAGCTGGTCAAACTCATTGCAGATATGGGCATTTCCGTTCGGGCTTTGCTACGTAAGAACGTCGACCCGTATGAGGAACTGGGTCTTGCAGAAGATAAATTTACTGACGACCAGCTAATCGACTTTATGCTGAAACATCCGATTCTGATTAACCGTCCGATAGTAGTGACGCCACTGGGAACTAAACTTTGCCGTCCTTCGGAGGTGGTTCTGGATATCCTTCCAGATGCCCAGAAAACGGCTTTCACCAAAGAAGATGGTGAAAAAGTCGTTAATGATGCAGTTAAAAGACTGAAATAAAGATGAAGGGGGCATTTGCCCCCTTCATCTTTATTTCGTCATTTCTTCCAGCAAATACCAACCGGCTCTTCGCTCTGTAGCGCTGTTAATGCAATACGCTTTGCATACTGCTCTTCCACATCAGAGATGAGAGGCTGCTCGCGGTTCGCCCTGGTCTTCAGGAATAGTGAAGACGGTTCAGCTGCCGCCAGGCTGTTATTAACAACACATGCCCACGGCTCGATGTGCAGTGCCCAACTAAAACTGACCACTGCATTAGATTTTTTCCAGTATCTATTTTCTGATTCGTTTTGTGGCAACTCACTGTTATATTCGTGCTGTCTGAGTATGCCATAATATCCAACGATATAGTCCGTTATTGCGTGGGCTGCATAGCTGAAGCTTACGTAATCCGTTACTGGCACCCAGTCATTCTTCAGACTTCGGAAGAAGCGTTCCTTTGGACTATTGACGCTCATATGTCAAGAGCGGGCTATTGGGCATAGGCTGGGTCCGATAAAATCAATAAGTAGAGTTCTCGGACGATGTAGCGTTTGAGGCATCTCAGGATCTCTTTAGTCGATAGTCCTTCACCAGTTCATCTGTCAACATAGATTCTGGTGCGCGGATCACTACGCATACGCACAAGGGCTATTATCCACAGAGCATTTTTTGCTTCACGTGAGCCTCCACGGTTTAATCTATGCCTGACTGTTTTTCCTGGTGATGCTGGTAGTGAATTTACGCCAATGAGCGATGCCGGGACCGCTTCATTTTTTAAACGTTCGGGGTGAGCATCTGCAATGGCCAGCAGTATGGCTGTCGCCTGTGGACCTACACCAAACTGACTACGAAGATTACTGGTATATTTACGGGTCAGTTTATCCAATGATTCATCCAGTTCATTCATCTCTTCAGTCAGGGCCATTCATCGTTTCGCAAGGCTTCAAAGCGTGCTGTAGAAAGCTATACGCAATGGAGAGTACTTTGAAACTTCTCAGCTAATGCAGGAGGCTACGCATTCGTGCAGTTTCGATATACAGAGGTTGTCACGAACATCCTACGGGGCACTGACCAGCAGCGCACGAAGCTGATTAATCGCCTGAGTGTGGGCTTTTACTGTACTACGTCGGGCAATACTAATAATCCTGAGAGATTCACTCGCACCGCACTGCATTTTCTGCATCCAGTGGATCTGACTTCCCTTCAAGCCTGTGTTTTGAGCGTTCTGGCCTGTTAACTTCGACAACATAAATCTCATTTTTAATAAAATAGTGTGTTAATGCAGTAGCATACGTTCCGGTTCCTTCGATGTGTGAGAGAGGCATCGGGAGCTTCGAATGAACACGGTAATTCCCCCGTACAAGTTGTATCACCTTTATAAGTGCGCTGAATGTACTTCCTGTGAAAAAGGCTCTGGCTGGCAGGGGTTATACCACCGGATGCAGCATCACTGCATGACGGTCGCACTGGACCAGACACTCACCACAGCCGTTACAGCGAACAGCATGCCCGGGATTTACTGGAAGCTAAAAGCGAGATCCTGAAGCTCAGGGCACAGCTGAAGCGCACTGAGGAAGAACGGGATATTCTGAAAAAGGCCGCGCGGTACTTTGCAAGGGAGCCCGACTGAAGTACCGCTTTATCAATGAGCACCGCACTGTATGGGATGTCATGACGATGTGTCGGGTGTTGTGCGTTGCCCGGGCCGGGTTTTATGCGTGGCTGCATAATCCGGTCTCTGCGCGGGATAAAGATAACCAGCGTCTGCTGACGCTCATCCGCGATTCATATTCCCTGAGCGGTGGCGTCTATGGCTATCGTCGGGTTCATGGCGATCTGAATGAGATCGGTGAAACCTGCGGCAAAAACCGGGTGGGCCGTATTATGCAACTGAACCGGATTAAAGCCGTGCGCGGCTATAAAGCTCCGCGTCGTATCGCTGGCCGACCTTCAGTGGTTGCGCCTAATCGTGTGCAGCGGCAGTTTACCGCTGTCCGGGCCAATCAGGTCTGGGTCACCGATATTACTTATAGTGTGCCCGGAGTTCAGGGCGGGCATGGATGCTCAAATGAACCACGAGTCTGTCTGGAATATTGAAACGGCAACTCATGACGAGAAGCCCAACAATCCCACCGGGTGTGACGGTGGAGAGCCTGAGCGGCAGTGACCTGCGGCATGCCCGCAGGGTGATGTAACCCGCTGACAACGGGGATTGAGGCGAGATCACTAAGCCGAGATGATCCTCAAGGTTGAGTGCTGAAAGGCTGAAGAACATGAACCCGTTAATCCGCCTCTGTGGGTTGAAAATGTCACCACGGCCTACGTGATCTGACAGGCCGTGCAGGAGGAACTGCCAGTGATACGTAAGCACTGTCGGTCGAAGGTGTTTTGACATGTATGCAAAACACCGGGGCAGCAGCGCCTATCACGCTCGCGTTGCTGACTTCTGCCAACTTGCGGCAAGCAAGGATAAAGAGTGCGACGGGCAGCCTCCTCAGTATGTCTGAGTCCAGGCAGGTGAACCGGGGAAGGTCAGTGACGGATATTAAGGGGGCATGGCCCTGATAACGCACTGGCTGGCGGAGCTTCCGTAGTAGTCCGCGGTGGGGAAAGCCCATTACATGGCGAAGGGAAGCAGTTTAAATATGTTTGCGAAGTGAATTAACTGACCCAATGAGGTGAAGACCTTTGATAATCAGCGAAATGCAACGCAAGCTTGCCACATGGGCAACAGCCGATCCGTCCCGACGGATTGAACGGCTGCTGCGTCTGATAACACAACCAGAATGGCTGGCTGATGCGGCGCGGATCACGCTTTCATCAAAGGGGGCGCATACCCCCGGCGTTGATGGCGTGAACAAGACAATGCTACAGGCCAGACTGGCTGTTGAGCTACAAATCCTCAGGAATGAATTACTCTCAGGTCACTACCAGCCCTTGCCCGCCAGACGGGTTTACATTCCTAAAAGCAACGGCAAACTGCGACCACTGGGCATCCCCGCGTTACGGGATCGTATTGTTCAGCGAGCCATGCTGATGGCGATGGAACCAATATGGGAGAGTGATTTTCATACGCTCTCATATGGCTTCCGGCCTGAGCGCAGTGTCCACCATGCGATCCGAACGGTGAAATTACAGCTCACTGACTGCGGTGAAACACGGGGACGCTGGGTAATTGAAGGCGACCTGTCCAGTTACTTCGACACCGTACATCATCGACTGCTGATGAAGGCTGTACGCCGCAGGATCAGTGATGCACGTTTCATGACTCTGCTGTGGAAAACCATCAAGGCGGGGCATGTTGATGTCGGTCTCTTCCGGGCGGCCAGTGAAGGCGTACCGCAGGGCGGAGTGATCTCGCCGTTGCTGTCGAACATTATGCTGAATGAGTTCGATCAGTATCTGCATAAACGCTACCTGAGCGGGAAAGCCCGAAAGGACCGCTGGTACTGGAACAACAGTATCCAGCGAGGTCGAAGTACAGCGGTCAGGGAAAACTGGCAATGGAAGCCCGCTGTGGCGTACTGTCGGTATGCCGATGACTTCGTGCTTATTGTCAAAGGCACCAAAGCGCAGGCGGAAACCATCAGAGAAGAGTGCCGAAGCGTACTTGAAGGCTGTCTGAAACTCAGGCTGAACATGGACAAGACCCGGATCACCCATGTTAATGACGGTTTTATCTTTCTGGGTCACAGGATCATCCGTAAACGCAGTCGTTACGGCGATATGCGGATGGTCTCGACGATCCCGAAGGAGAAAGCCAGAAACTTCGCTGCGTCGCTAACGGCTTTGTTATCAGGCAATTACAGTGAAAGCAAAATCGATATGGTTGAGACACTCAACCGGAAACTGAAAGGCTGGGCTGCGTTCTATCAGTTCGTTGATTTTAAAGCCAAAGTATTCAGTTATATCGATCGAGTGGTGTTCTGGAAGCTGGCTCACTGGCTGGCCCGAAAATATCGTAAAGGTATTGCCTACCTGATGAGGTGGTGGTGTAAATCACCGAAACCGGGGCAGAGTAAAACGTGGGTTTTATTTGGTAAAACCAACCACGGGAAGCTCAACGGTGAAGTACTTTATCGGTTGGTCGGGCAAGGCAAGAAGCTGTTCCGCTGGCGCTTGCCAGAAGGTAACCCTTACCTGAGGACAGAAGCCAGAAATACGTATACATCGCGTTTCACAGAAGTGGCAATGGCGTTTGCCAGTGTTTAAATGGAGAGCCGGATGCGCTGAAAGGTGCACGTCCGGTTCGGAGAGGAGAGGCAGGGAAATAGTGCGACTACGCCCTGCCTCTTACTCTACTCCGCGCCTGGCAGGGCTGGCTGTATCTGGCGGTGGTTATCGATCTCTTCGCCCGTAACGTGGTTGGCTGGTCGATGAAGCCCACTCTCTCTCGCGAACTCGCGCTGGACGCTCTGATGATGGCCGTGTGGCGTCGAAAACCGGACGGCGAGGTTATCGTACATAGCGATAGTAATAATGCCGATGTCAGTCTTTACCACCACTTAGTTTGCCGTTTAACCAGATTGGTGTGATTACTGATGCAGTGAAGACCTTCCCGCATCCTGACTCACACAGCGATCGACCTTTTGTGTCCTGCCCTGGACCCGTCGGTTGCCGGAAGCGCCTTCATGCGAGGCATCTCCTCACCGATGCGCGTGACTCAAGAAGGGCCTGACGGCTTGTCTCGTTACTGTCCTGTCCGGGTTATCTGTCTGGAGATTCAACTCTGTTTCCTCACAGGAGCTCTGTCATGGTTGATAAAGTTACCGAAGCTGCCGTTGTGGGTGGCGTGGATACACATAAAGATTTGCACGTTGCCGCTGTCGTAGATCAGAACAATAAAGTCCTTGGGACTCAGTATTTCTCCACAACACGACAAGGTTACCGGCAGATGCTGGCATGGATGACCTCGTTTGGGACATTAAAGCGAATTGGTGTTGAGTGCACAGGTACCTATGGTTCCGGTTTGCTTCGTTATTTTCAGAACGCCGGGTTAGAAGTTCTTGAGGTGACTGCTCCAGACCGGATGGAGCGACGCAAACGGGGTAAAAGTGACACAATTGATGCTGAATGTGCCGCTCATGCAGCATTCTCAGGCATCAGGACAGTTACTCCCAAAACGCGTGATGGCATGATTGAGTCCCTGCGGGTATTAAAAACTTGCCGAAAAACAGCAATATCAGCCCGCAGAGTCGCTCTCCAGATTATCCATTCAAATATTATCTCTGCCCCGGATGAATTACGTGAACAGCTCAGAAATATGACGCGCATGCAGCTCATCAGGACCCTGGGTTCCTGGAGACCTGATGCCAGTGAATACCGCAATGTAACCAACGTTTATCGCATTTCATTAAAGTCCCTTGCCCGACGCTATCTCGAGTTACATGACGAAATCGCTGATCTGGATGTCATGATTGCGGCAATTGTCGACGAGTTGGCACCTGAGCTGATTAAACGTAATGCTATCGGATACGAAAGCGCTTCACAGTTGCTGATCACTGCCGGAGACAATCCTCAACGGTTAAGATCAGAATCAGGATTTGCGGCACTGTGTGGTGTCATCCCGGTCCCCGTTTCTTCTGGAAAAACGAACCGTTACCGACTTAATCGTGGTGGAGATCGTGCTGCAAATAGTGCACTTCACATCATCGCCATCGGACGCTTACGAACTGACGCAAAAACAAAGGAATATGTCGCCAGGCGTGTAGCCGAAGGACATACAAAAATGGAAGCGATACGCTGTCTAAAGCGATATATCTCCCGCGAAGTTTACACGTTACTGCGCAATCAAAACAGGCGGATCAACAGTATCCCGATAACAGCTTGACTCTTAGAAGGGCGTCCAGGGTAGCCACTATACAAGCAGGCAGTTCCGGCAGTTACTGTGGCGTTGCCAGATCAGGCAGAGTATGAGCCGACGTGGAAACTGTTGGGACAACAGCCCGATGGAACGCTTCTTCCGTAGTCTGAAAAACGAGTGGGTGCCAGTGACAGGTTATATAAACTTTAGCGATGCTGCTCATGCGATCACAGACTATATCGTCGGGTATTACAGCTCGCTAAGGCCGCATGACTATAACGGTGGGTTGCCCCCAAACGAATCGGAAAACCGATACTGGAAAAACTCTAAAGCCGTGGCCAGTTTTAGTTGACCACTACAGTCATCTTAAATGACTCTGAGGTGTCTGTTAAACCCGTGGCGATTCAGTCAGCCTCTGGAGTCGGTGATACGCTGCTGTAGCCAGGCTTCCACTTCGCTTTCAAGCCAGCGGGAGCTACGCCCAAGCTTAATGGGTTTTGGGAATTCACCCAATGAAATCAATTTGTAGAACCATTTGTCGGTTAAGCCGGTGAGCTGTGTAATGAATGCCATATCGACAAACTTATCGTTAAGCAGGCTGGTTGGTGTGGTCATCGTTTTTTCTCCGTTGGTGATAAGGGAGAAGAAGCCAGGTATTCGAATGGTGCAGACTTCTTCAAACGATGACGCACTGGCGTAATTTTTTAGCCGATAACGCGACTCCGGGGTCTGCCTGTTACGGACACTACCGGGACTGCGCTGACTCTGTAAATCCGGCGCTCTGTACGCTGCGACTGTTTACCCAGATAGCTCAGGATGTACTGCATACCTTCCCTTCCTCTGCGATCTGAAAAGTTGATTACTCGTTCACCTCGCACCCGGTAATGTCCCTTAGGCTCACACCGGTGCGCGTAGCCTTCTCCGTCCGTAATGTCCTCCCACAGCAACTGGATGGATTTCCAGAAGCACCAGGCCTTCCGGTGGCTCTGACCATTGATATAAAACGCCGCATGAATGTGGTAACGGTGATCTCCCCCATATTCCATTACCCAGGCATATCCCTCCAGACCAGATATCTCTGCGCATTGCTCAGTCAGCCATGTCATCTCAGCCACCAGTTGATGAATATCACCATACGCGTATGAATCAGAGTTTTTCCTGTATGCAAAATCCACCCGAAGCAGGAGTAATTTCGAATGACAGTCAAATAACCGGTCCTGATGGTTAAATAATACTGACTGAAGAGAACAGTCTGGTTTGTGGTTTGAGTTGATTACGTATTCCATGATAAATATCCCATAACAGTTATTGGTCATGAGATTACGGGAGAGATTAATTTTTTATGCAGAATACCGATTCAGGCTTTCAGCCATTAAAGTATGTTTCTTGAGTATCATTTTTCACACGTGCTGTAACAGTAATTTCTTATCGTGCAATGGAATGGATGTTCATCACACAGAAAAGTCTGACAATCATTATGATTTACGGCAAAGAATAAACAATGATGTTAGTAATCATTGAACGTACCGGGATGTCTGAAAAGAAATCATCACCCGGTAGACGAAGGAATACTGTACTTACTGAAGAGTCAGTATTCATGGATACAAAGGTGTAAGCAGTTGGATAAATAACACATCTTTTATAAAATAACACTAATAACCTTAATGTTTCATTTCACACAGTCAGTCACCTCCAGAGAATACACACATCACGCAGGTTTAAGTTATTCACACCCTGGTGTTCAAATGATATCAGCCACCATTTCTGTCTTCCGGACTTGATACCTGTACAGGCATGTGTTCATGAAAGATTTGTATACGCACACTGTTTGACTCCCGGAACGGGTCACCCTGCCACTGTAATATTTACTGCAATAGTATTTTTCCGTTATTTATACCGATACGGGGTTTCTTTCCTGATTACGCCCCCGGTATTTTCAGGCACAAAAAACGTAGAAGTAAGAGAGTAATTATTGGTTACTCCGGAAAAATATTCCATGAGCGGCCCGGAAAAACATGAAAAAAAGCAAGTTTATGACGGTCTGACGTATTTATTTTCGAGGGAAAAACCGCATTCTCCCCGGAGATAACCATAAGAGCACAGAATGCTCTGCACTGGCTGACA
Organism: Citrobacter sp. B72; assembly: GCF_016894305.1. Lineage (NCBI taxonomy): Bacteria > Pseudomonadati > Pseudomonadota > Gammaproteobacteria > Enterobacterales > Enterobacteriaceae > Citrobacter > Citrobacter sp. B72. Next base: position 788,684 of record NZ_CP069801.1, on the reverse strand, counting down.
GGATAAGATATCCCCTGACCAGGTAAACACAGTCGGAAAAACAGCCTCCCCGTAAGACGCTGACCAGCAGTAACAGAACACGCTCAGCCGCCTGAAAAGACAGTCAGAATCGTTTTCACCTTAAAACCATGCCATAACAATCTGAAACAACCAAAAAAAACGAACGCAAAAAAAATGACAATCTATGACGCATAATGCAATGAATACAATGAATTAAAATACAATCATAAGCTCTGAATAATGCTTAAAAGGCTATGTTTTACCATGCCGGATTTGTGATCCAATCGCTCTTAATTCAGAGCTTTATACAATATAATTCGGAGGTATAAAAACAGAACCAGTATTCGGGAGAGCAGAATGAGAAGGGACGGACTGAATGATTTTTATGAAGTGAACTTTCTGAGGTTAAGGGAGATAGATGCCACGTATCCATCGGAACCCATACGTTACGCGGACCTGGCTGACATATACAGCTTCATCAGCTTTAAAGATGCAGGATGTGAAAAAATACCGCCTTATGAAGCTTCCACTAAAAAAAGAAAAACACAGGTAACAGACGGCTACGCATGCAATCTTTTGTTGGACATTCTTAAATATGAGCATTCATTACGCCCTGGCTCACCCCGTTCTCTCGCGGGAACGCATAAATATTTGAAACTTCATTACGAAGCAACCCCAGAATATAAAGAAGAACTGAAGAAAAATCTTATTCATAAAGAAGATGTGTTACTTAAAATCCAGACTGAATATAACAAAATAAAAAATAAAATATCCGGAAAAATCACAATAATCCCAATCAGCTTTCACCTCAACCGCAGGACAAATGGAAAACTTGAACACATCATCGATGACTTAACCATGATTAACATGGCCTTTGCCTCGATGATGAGTAAAATAAAGCATCGCACAATGTACAGCCGGATAGCCGGACATGTAAGGCTGGGCATACTGGATGAAAATTTTGAGCCTTTCGCCCATGTGTTATTTTTTATTCAGGACGGGGCCGTCAGTCATGACTTCATCAGGGAAATTATTGAGGTCTGGTACTCTTTCATCCCTGGAGACATTGAATGCCTGGTGGGTGTTTCTGGTTTTGACTTTAATTTCTTACTCAACTTCCAGCGTGTAGTCATCAATGAACAAAAAAGTTCTCCCACGCCAGGAGGAATAACTTTTTTCATATCCGATATACTGAACCCGTTCCCTGACGTCACAGCTACCGGATATGATAACCGTGAACCCTGTGCATTATTTTCCCGTCTGGTCAGAAGAACAGAAAGGGAAGATAACATCAACAGAACCCACAGACGACGTCTTGCTGACAGGGAGACAGAAATCAGTGCGACTAAAAAAAAGAGTGGTTATGACAAACTAAAAAACACACCTGCAATTCACAGGGAATATTTTTTAAGAATTGCAAAAAAAATCAACAAAATTCCTTTTATGCGTACCATAAACTGAATCAACATATCTGCGGGGGGCGCTCGCCCCTGCTGATATCTGGATTAAATGCTATATCCGCATTTTTAAAATTTTCTCAGTTATATATCACCTCAGTGAATTCCCTCCCGTTTACTTCAGTCAGGCCATCCCCACCGGATGGCCTTTTATTATGCCGAGGCTTATATGAAACATCCTTCGGGCTATGCCCTTATCCGTCGCCATCTGCGGCGCTATCCCCGTGCTCTGCGGCAGCATCTTCTCCAGGAACTCAGCCGCCTGGTCACGTATGAACCTGTTATTGGCATTATGGGCAAAACCGGCGTCGGAAAATCCTCGCTGTGTAATGCGCTGTTTCGGAGTGAAGTCTGTGCGGTGAATGCCGTGGAAGCCTGCACCCGACAGCCACAACGTGTGCGCCTGCGCTTCGGCAGTCATTACCTGACACTGGTGGATTTGCCCGGTGTGGGAGAGAGCATCAGCCGCGACGACGAATACCGTGAGCTGTACCGCGAACTCATGCCACAGCTCGATATGGTGCTGTGGGTGCTGAAGGCCGATGACCGGGCGTTTTCGGTGGAAGAGCATTTTTATCAGGGGGTATTCGCACAATGCAGCGGACCGCTGCCACCGGTGTTGTGGGTCCTCAACCAGGTGGATAAAACCGAACCGGCTGAACAGTGGAACTGGCTGTCGGCACAGCCTTCAGTATCACAGAGTGAGCATATTACGCAGAAGCGCCAGGCCGTCGCCCGTCAGGTGGGAACAGCAGAGACGGATATTCTTCCGGTGTCAGTCAGGGGGCGGTACCACCTTCCCCGTCTGGTGGAGGCGATGATTACCCGTCTCCCAAAGCAGGCCCGCAGCCCGCTGGTACCTCACCTGCAGAGCGGGTACCACACCCCCGACATTATCAGTACCGCCCGCAACAGCTTTGGCGATGCCGTGGTGGAAGTGATTGATGCGGTCATCGACCTGGCCCCGTTGCCGCAGGCTGCACGTTACGCACTTCAGACCGTCACACACACCGTGGCCCGTGCTGCCCGAACCGTCTGGTCCTTCTTCTTTGGCTGACTTCCGCATCGATAAGCCTGTCTTCCATTTCGATAAATAATCTGGCTCTGTCACGATCGATTTTGTCGATCGACCCGATCGGTTTTATTCATTATTCATGATGAATTTCCGGTTATAGAATCCCTCAGGGATACTGTATTCAGCCATTTACTGATTAAAAATCAATGCGATGAATTGCAGGAATGCCTTCATCCGGAGAAAAGTAATGAAAAGGTTTTTTATGGCGCTGACCGCCAGTCTGTTGTTCACCTCACTTCCTTCCCTGGCCGGCAGCGATATGCCCGTTAAAGTGGAGGTCAGCCATGCCGGTCATGAGTGCTATGGCTGCGTCTATGTCACCGTGACAGCAAAAACCGACACCGTTCTGATAAAGAAAATCGATGTTAACCGGGGAAAATGCCCGATGCTGACACACCGAAAAATAGCCTACAGGGGCCGGAACGTGGATGGCTGGTGGCCCACAGATAAACCGTTCACACCCCGCAAAATGACCTTCGCTGACAGTGTCTTCTGGAAATTTGGTCACACTCTCGACTTTGGTAAAGCCTGCAATTTTGTTGAGGCCAGGGTGTTCACCGACCAGGGTACATTCACCGTCAGCCAGTGATATGGTCAGTATCACTTATCCGCCCTCTTTCTTAATGCGTCTCACCGTCTTCAGGAGAGACCCGTATCGTCTTAACCATCACCCTCAGGGAATACCATGAAAAAGAAAATATTGCTTTCCACTCTTCTGATATCGGCCCTGACTCCGGCAGTGTCACAGGCCTTTGGCAGTCGTGATGTCTGGGTCAGCGGCTGGAGTCAGGGGGTGTCTGAGTTTGTGATTCTGGGGAAAGGACCGTCGCAGCTTTACCTGACCTGCGAAGACACCGGCTCCCGCGCGGCCACGCTGAGTTTCACCGACGAAAAAGGCCATCAGGTCAGGATGGATAACGGCCAGTCGCTGGACATGAAAATTGACGATGAGAAGCCTGTCAGCGTCAGTGACAGCGAGTCACATGTGGGCTCAGACAACGTGGCATGGGCATGGGATAAACTGCGCACCGGTAAGCGGGTCATTGTGTCCGGGGAAGGCGTAAAGGCAGCCGTGTTTACGCTTAACGGTGCGGGGAAGGTCCTTCCCGCGTTCGGGGACAGCGGCTGTCTGCCGAAATATGCCCTGCCGTAATAAAGACAGGTAACGCCTTTTTTCTGAATTCATTCACGCTCACGACAACAGGAACCTCAGTCCATGACGCATATCCCGGTTCCGGCAGTACAAACCCGCCAGCCCTGACCACTGCAGCAGTATTTCACACCGCCGACGCCCTGCTCACCTGAGTGGGGCGTTTTCTTTTGTTTCTCATCAGGGATCAGATATGCAGACCACTGATAATACATCGCTGCCACCCGGCTCCTTCACCCGGGCACAGGCGGAAGCCATGGCCGCACGCTACCTCAACGTCACTATCGAAGACGACCAGGGCACCCATTTTCGTCTGGTCATCCGCGACTGCAGCGAAATGCTGATATGGCGGGACTGGAATTTTGCCCCGCAGGCCGGAGAGATACTGAACCGCTATCTCATCAGCGACGGTATCCCTGTGTCACCGCAGTCACCGCAGTCACTGAGCCACTGAGCGGCGGAGTCCTGCTCATTTTTCAACAGCACACAGTCCCCCACAGGCCATGCACCTTCCGGAACATGGCCTTTCTGCTTTTATGCCCTTTCACCTGATATCAGAGGTATTAACCATGCGCTTAGCCAGCCGTTTTGGTGCGGCCAGTCTCGTACGCCGCGACCGCCCACTGACCCGCGACGAACTGTCCCATTACGTTCCCAGCGTATTCAGTGAAGAAAAGCACGAATCACGCTCAGAACGTTATACGTATATCCCGACCATCACACTGCTTGATAATCTGCAGCGGGAAGGCTTCCAGCCGTTCTTTGCCTGCCAGACCCGCGTGCGCGACCTGAATAAACGCGACCACACAAAGCACATGCTGCGTCTGCGGCGTGAGGGGCAAATCACCGGCAAACAGGTCCCCGAAATCATTCTGCTTAACAGCCACGACGGCTCCAGTTCATACCAGATGCTGCCGGGCCTGTTTCGCTTTGTCTGCCAGAACGGACTTGTCTGTGGCGAAACCTTTGGTGAGGTTCGCGTACCGCATAAGGGCAATGTGGTGGAGAAAGTCATTGAAGGGGCTTATGAGGTACTGGGGATATTTGACCGGGTGGAGGAGAAGCGGGATGCCATGCAGTCACTGCTACTTCCTCCGCCGGCACAACAGGCGTTTGCTAAAGCCGCCCTGACGTACCGCTTTGGGGAAGAGCACCAGCCGGTGACGGAAGCACAGATTCTGTCTGCGCGACGCTGGCAGGATGAAAGCTCCGACCTGTGGACCACCTACCAGCGTATCCAGGAAAACCTGATTAAAGGCGGTCTGCCGGGCAGAACAACGAAAGGTAAACGGGCCCACACCCGTGCGGTTAAAGGCATTGACGGCGACGTGAAGCTCAACCGAGCCCTGTGGATCATGGCGGAAAGCCTGCTCGAGAGTCTGAAGTAATGCAGTGTATTCCCGGCGGCGTGATTCAGGTTTCGCCACATCAGTTCCCCCTGAACAGTGAGCAAGGCTGCCGCTCCATCTCTGATGACGACCTGTGCGCCTGGTACTCTCACCTTCTTTATCGTCCCGGTGAACTCAGCCAGTGCAGCGTAAGTATCCCTGAGGGGCCCTGGCCTTCACGCTGTGATGAGAATGGCTACGCACAGTCCTGTCCGTCACTTCGTTTTAACAACCCATCCGAAAATACAAAGGAAATCAAATGAACAACATGCTCACCCTGGACGACAATACCGTCGACTCAGCATCCACTGAACAACAGCACGCAACCGCAATTGTCTGCACACCTGTACCGGATGAACAGCGCATTGCCTTCTGGCCGCAGCACTTTGGCAGCATTCCACAATGGATAATCCTTGAACCGGCTGTTTTTGCGTGGATGGAGCGTTTCTGTGAGCACTACAACGGCGGCATCTGGAATTTTTATACTCTGGCCAACGGTGGGGCATTTATGGCTCCGGACACTGACATAGGCGACGATGAAAAATGGGTGCTGTTTAACCCCATGAACGGCAACGGCGCGGAGATGAGCGCTGAAGCCGCCGGGATTGCGGTCTGTCTCATCGCCTACAGCCACCACGCCTGCCGTACGGAATGCGATACCATGACCGGACACTATTACCGCCTGCGCGATTACGCGATTAACCACGCGGAATGCAACGCCATTATGCGTATTATTGACTGAGAGAGCTCTGGTATGGAACAACAGCTACCGTTATTTGCCGCCTCATTAACGTCATCAGAACAACACACTATCCGGGAAGCCTTAACCCTGCTGGAGTACCAGCTACGTGAACCCGGCACGTCATTTACCTCCAGCCATGCGGTTCGTGACTGGCTGCGTCTGCAGCTTGCCACACTTGACCGCGAAGCTTTCACCGTCCTGTGGCTTGATAACCAGAATCGACTGATAGCCCACGACACACTGTTCCTGGGGACGATCAACACTGTCACCGTTCATCCGCGTGAGGTCGTTAAATCCGGCCTGAAAAATAACGCTGCCGCAGCCATTCTTGCGCATAACCACCCGTCGGGAGAGGCTGAACCCAGTAAAGCCGACAGGCTGATTACGGAACGTCTGAAACAGGCTCTGGAACTGGTTGACATTCGCCTGCCGGACCATCTGATCATCGGCGGGATGGATATTGTCTCTTTTGCTGAGCGCGGCTGGCTGTAAGGAGTAAACAGCGATGAAAATAATCAGCAAACGTCAGGCAATGGCAATATACCGTCAACACCCGCAGTCCCGGTTGTTTCGCTTCTGTACCGGGAAATACGTGTGGTCCGGCAGTATCTGCCGCTATGCCGGCCGGGAGGTGCAGGATATCAGTGGTGTGCTGGCTGTATTCGCTGAACGCCGCCAGGATCGTAACGGCCCGTATGTCGTATTGCGTAGCGTCACGCTCAATTAACCTTAATTAAGGAGCACTAAATTGTCGAATCCAATACCTCCAGTAAACCATGATGTCTCTGAGCCCTGGTGGGGGCTGAAACCGGGCATCACTCCGTGTTTTGGCGCACGACTGGTACAGGAAGGCAACCGCCTGCATTATCTGGCTGATCGGGCCAGTATCGCCGGTGTGTTCAGCGATGCGGATTTACGCCATCTCGATCAAGCATTTCCGGTACTGCTCAAACAGCTGGAATTAATGCTGGTTTCCGGTGAGCTCAATCCCTGCCATCAGCACTGTGTCACGTTATATGCAAAAGGGCTGACCTGTGAAGCAGATTCCCTCGGATCACATGGCTACATTTATACAGCAATTTATCCGACACCAGACGACAGCATAACCCGGTAACCCCGTCCCATAATCCTTCATTCTTTTTAACCCGACTTCATTCAGGAACATTTCATTATGCAAACCTTATCCGCCATCCCGAAGCGGAAGGCACCGTCACGCCCGACGCCCGTTGAAATCTGGCAGCAACTTCTTACGTATCTGTTAAAAAGACATTACGGCCTTTCGCTTAGCGACACGCAATTTTCCGATGAGGAGATTATTACGCAATATATTGACGCCGGTATCTCACTGTCAGATGCACTCAATTTTCTCGTTGAAAAATCTGAACTGGTGCGGATTGATCGTCCCGGTTTCTCCATTAAGCATCAGTCCCCTTTTATCGGGGTGATTGATATTCTCCGGGCCAGACGGGCAACGGGTTTGATGCAACGTAACGGGTATAAAAGGATCACTCTTCTCATCGCTGGAAATGCAGCTCAGGAGCAACATTCATGAAACTATCCCTGACGGCAGAAGCCGATGCTATCAATGTACTGGCCCTCAACATGGGTCGTATCATCGTGGATATCGATGGCATTGAACTGGACGACATTATTAACGCGATCTGCGACAACGGATATTCACTTCGTATTGCTGATACCCCCGGAAAGCGGGTTGTTGAAGATCCATTACTACCCGCCGCCCACCTTACCGGTATCCATTGCAGTACCGCGCATATCACCGAAGCCGACAACACCCTGCTGTACAAACAGTCGCATCAGCATGAAGACTTTAGCGAGTCAGAATGGATCCATTTTTCGGGCACCGGCTATCTGCTCCGTCTGAGCGCGTGGTCATTTCCGGTGTTGCGGCTAAAACGACTCGGTTTGTCGAAAGCCTGTCGTCGTCTGGTGGTAGCACTTATGCGTCGTTACTCCGTCAGCATTATTCATCTTGATGCCTGTGGCGAAGTGCTGCCAGGTTTTCCCACATTTGACTGGTAACACAACATCAATCACCACAAAAAACTCTAATTCCAGAGTTAACCACTGAAGTCGCTCTCAATAGTCTGGCTGGCTGCAGGACAATATCGATAACAGTACGAGGATCATCTTCGACAACGACGAAGACAACACCAACTCAGCAAAGTTGTTGTCCTGGATTGAGCGGGTGCGAAATGATGTTCGCACCCGCTCAATCCAGCTTCTGCAACAGACCAGAACTGATTAACCACCAGGCAATACTCATTACACACGTATAAGCGCCAGCCCTTACCGGCTGGCGCTTTGCTTTTAGATAAAGGAAAGAAAAGATGTCAGACCTTAACTTCACCGAATCCGAAGTGTTAACCGACCATACCGATGTGATTTGCTCGACCAGCATTGAACGCATCGTCACCGGACGTAATGCCGCGCTGGCACAGATTGAAGCGCTCATTCAGCAACTCAACGATATTTCAACACTGACCCGCAGTATTGGCGGTAAAACCGCTCTGGACTGGGCCATGAAGCAGGAATTCCGCTGTGGTTGCTGGTTGATGGAAAAACCAGAAACAGCGATGAAAGCCATTACCCGTAATCTCGATCGTGGTATATGGCGCGATTTAATGAAAAAGTCAGGGATGCTTTCCATCATGGACGCTCAGGCGCGTGATCAGTGGTACAGAAACCTTGAGGGGGATGGCATTCCTGCAGTCAGCGAAGCCAACATTCTGAGCACTTTTGAGCAACTGCATCTGAATAAAGGTGATGTGTTTGAGCGGGGTGTGATTAACGTATTTAAGGGTCTGAGCTGGGACTACAAGAGCAACAGCCCGTGTAAGTTTGGAAAAAAGATCATCGTGACAGGGCTGGTGAAATATGACCGTTGGGGATTTGGACTTAACTGGGGCTGGCGACGTGATCGGCTGTCGGACCTTGAGCGCATGCTGATGCTTCTGGACGGAAAACCGGTTCCCGACAACCGTGCCGACATCACCCGTCGTCTCGCCGATCATATCCATGCTAACGGCACAGCAATCGTTACGAGGATGAGATGTTTTCGATCAAATACTTTCAGAAGGGGACAGCGCACATCACCTTTAAGCGGCCAGAACTGGTCGATAAGCTGAATGACATCATCGCCCGTCACTACCCTGGAATGCTGGCATCCGGACAGTAATCAGGGGCCTGCACATATGTGAAATGTCAGTACCAGTGCAGTATTAAACAAACCCCTTGCCAGGTTCGCCTGCTTATGGACAATATGATACTGGCGTTCCTGGTGCTTTTCTTCTGGTGGTTTGTTACTGGATTCTGTAACGCACCAGGAGCGTCACCAGACAAAGGACCATCATAAAGTATCAACATATCAGCCTGATGCGAGTATCCCCCTTATCGTCACCGATTTGGGTTTCGGATTCATACCAATCGGGAATGAGGGTACAAATGAGGGCATAAATATAATCACATCAAAAATTTTTCTTATAAATCATAAAAGTAAAACAAAAGATCGATTCCGAGTCCGGGCACCACTCATTTAAAGAACCCGCCCAAAAGGCGGGTTTTTGCTTTTGGCGAAACGGACTCTTCATCGAACTTCGTTCGATTATTCGCCGCCAGCGGCTCACCCCTTCGGGGCCAGCGCGACAAGCGCGCTGTTCAACGCTTACAGCGTTAGTCCGAGTCCAGGCAGCACTCATTTAAAGAACCCGCCCAAAAGGCGGGTTTTTGCTTTTGGCGAATAATCACTATTCTCTCCTCACCGAACTTTGTTTCAACAGCGCATAACGATTAAGAAGCTGATTAATCCGCATATCGAGTTGCTGATACAAAGCGGGTGATACACTTCCCTGCTTTTTTAACTCCTCATCAATTTGACGCAATAACTCTTCTGTCGGCGGCGATTGGTCAAGCTGGCGGCGGATAGTGAAAATGGCTGATTTCAGCTCCGAACCCGTCAGATATTTACCTTTACGTTCATCAAGCGAATTTAGCTGGGCAGTTAACGCCTCCAGCCCCTGCTGGGCATGATGCCAGTTTTGCAGAGCACTTTCCGGCAACGCTTCCGTGTTTAACTGTTTCTGTAATCCACTGGCGAATACCGTAGTCTGCGATTCTTCCGGCCACAGGGTGACTAACTGCTGTGCTAATGATGTGGCATATTCTCTTGACCACAAAGGTGACAGGCGATGTAAAACGTCCAATTGCCCTTGCGTTGCGGCGATTAATTCCTGTTTCTTCTCCTTCAAATCTGAGGAATGTTTCAATGTGGACAATTGTTCAGGTGTCAGCCCCCGTGGCAATGGCTGAACCAGTTCAAATCTGTCGGCCCACATAGGGCTGATACCAAGAAAAGCGCCTGTACTCACCACTGCCGTAACCATGACACCGATGGTGAATCCCACCCACATTCGCCGGGGTCGATGAACGCTTTGAGTAGCAAACTCCGCTGCGCTTGATTGATCGGGCGACGATGCCTCATTAACCACAAAGACCAACTGTGGCAAAGACGTCTCAGCGTGATTAGTCGTAACTGAAGCCGGTATCATCACAGAGGTGGATCCCGAATCCGCTTCAGACTTCTCCAGGCGTAAAGCTGCGTTATGCATCCAGGTAACGACAGCGTCTAGTTTACTTAACGATTTTAACTCAAGGCGTTGCAGCACCTCACAGACATGTTTCAGACTCTGCTCAACCCGATACACCATCGATAAATCTGCATATGACAACGTTAGCGTGCGTAATTCTTGCTGTAAACGAGCTGACAGCCATGCCAATATTTCAACGCGGGCATGGGTTTGCTGCGGCCATATTACGCTCCAGTGATGCGTCAGTAATGCCTCCAGCAGTTCAGCGCTTTCGGCCAGCCCAGCCAGACCTGCGCTACGAATTCTGGCGACGGTATACCAGGCCAGTGTTTGCAGTTCGACTCCGTTATGACGAAACAGCGCCAGGCTTAACTGTTCCACTTTTTGCCAGTCAACGTCCGGGCGTGCGGGGTGAGTCAGCTTGCTGATTTCATCGCGTAACTGACCAAACTCCGTGAAAGCACGCGGATCGCCGCCGGTGCTGATGCGATTCTTTTCCATGTCAGTACACTCCCGTCTCAAGCCCCCCCTGCTTCTTAAGATGACGAATGAGAACCCGCCCCTCAGGGGTAAAATCAGTGCCATAGCGCACAATGCCAAGATCATGAAGTTCCGCATCAATGGAATAACGCAAATGCCCCGGCATTTCCTGCTCCTGCATCGTTACCTGAATGTCTTTTAGTCGCGGTTCATACTTCAACAAAACCTGAGAAAGCGTGCTGATAAGCTGATGTGCTGTTCCCGGCATACCCTGGAGGATTTTGGTCATATCCGGTAGACCATAATCGGGTAAATGTTTGAGGCTACCGGCACGAGTATTCAAAATGCGCTGCATATTATCGAGGACGGACAAGATGACCTGCGTATTTTCGCTGACTGCGTGCAAAGGAAAACCACCGGAAAAATTACCCAGCAAGATGTCATAAAGAGAAGGCTGTTTAATCATTACTCATCCTCCGGCATCAGGAGAACCAGAGCCTGAGAATTTAATTCAATCACTCGCGCCTTATCAGGATCGAGATCTTCACGACGTAATACCACACGCCATGAATCTTCAGACTGATCGGGAGAAATAAACATTCCCGCCACGGCAACATATTGCGCTTCGTTTTCGAATGGAATATCGACAGTTACGCTTTCACCAGGTCGTACCCGAACATCTCTCTGAGCCAATAAATCTGCTTTCGCCACCGTACTATCTTGCGCAAATAAGGACTGATAATTAGCCGAGTCAAATGCTTTTCGATCTTTGAGTTGGTAAATACGCACGACCGTCGAAAGCGCTATGCCCTGCGCATTTTTATTTGCGGCTTCTCTAGCGGAAAGATCCAAATGCAGGGTTTTAATTTCCTTATAAAAAATCGACTTCGTTAATGACACGGTACCTTCAGATACTTTTTGTGTCAGACCACACCCAGTAACTAAACTGACCATTCCGGTTATTACGGCAAAATTAATAGCGATAATCGCCAGTCTCATCGGCTTCCCTCCGTTGAACATGTTGAGTAAGGCTCTGCCAAAGCCCAAGCTTAATTGTTATAAATTGATTCTTATCTTCCGGATTATCCAGACGCATCACAGCCGTGCGGCCAAGCTGAACTGCATGCTCGCTTTTATTACTGGTAAGTTGAGCATCCGGAAGCACCGATCGAGGAATGCGTAATTGCAGTCTCGCATTCACTCTGGCACCTAAATAAACGTGCATCAGCGCGAGAAAATCATGGTAAAGCTGGCCACCCGGTAACCATTCGCGAGCCTCATCGGGAACGTCCGTTGTAAGCGTAATTAGCACCTGACTGTTAATATCTACGGCGCTACTTCCCATCACCGGACGAGAATGGAGGCTAACGGGTTGCCGCACACTCATTTTTAACGCCTTATCCAGCAGGATTAAGCGTTTATCATGAGGGGCCACGGTGGTATTTGTTGTTGGCGATAATAAAGAAACCAGCGCGGATATACCTTCTGCCGTACGCGTTGGCATTCTCATTATTCCCAGCAGCGCCAAAAAACGTGATATCGGGGTAGTTGTTTGTGTGGCGCACCCCTGAATTCCCAGCCCAGTCAACCCCAGCAAATATTGTGAAGTCTCATCTGTCGCGCCTGAGCGAAAAGTCGCTGGATAGCTGTATTTACGCCAGATTCGATAAAATTGCGTAATTAAGCGATGGTTAAAAATATCCAGAAACTCAGCGGCAACGTCCGCACCTTCCTGACGCTGGGCAATATCATCCTGATAGGTTGTCGGCAGCGGCGATTCCACGCCATACAGCCCCATAAAAGTGACACGAACCGTTGGTGGAAGTGTGGGTTGCTGCGGATCATATTCTGTACTTTTTAGTTCACCCGCCGGGAATCCCATCCCCGGATGAGGGCGAAAACGAATGGTATCGAAACGTGGGCTTTGTTGGCTTCCGGGACAGGGCGCTTGTGGCTCCCACTGTTCCAGCAACTGACAGAAACGATAAAAATTAGTACGGGGCAGGTGTTCGCCAAGGCTCGTTAGCAACCGGGTAGTCGCTGATTGTGATTCTCTTTCCATCGCAAGCTTTTCCCTGCCGGCTGTATGATTAAAGTAAGCTGATTAAACAAATGAATATCCGCATACAATGCAAAAAAGCGGTTAAGCATTTCACCAAACAGATGAATATCGCCTTCGCCTGTAAATCCGTTTTCATCAAGCGTTACTTCGATGTCCACACCACGGAGTAGAAATCCTTTTTCAAAGCGCTGTATTTCATGTTGTTGAACATCCATGATCGCATCCAGACGACGATAATTAAGTTCATCATCCTGCCAGTTATAGAGAGACAACGTTCCTTTGAGCACTTCAGCGCTGGCCATCATATTCAGAAAGCTGGATCCCAGGTGACTCAACACTCGCCAGTGAAAACGATCCTCAGCGGGAGGGTAAGCAGGTAGTGTCGGTTTAGACAGATTGCGCACGGCAAGCGGCGTCTGGAGGATCTGCTCACAACGATTGAGCAATGTACTTTGCAAAGCTCGCCGCGGTAGCTGACCGTTTGTTCCGGTCACTTTCAAAGACAAGGTTTCATACTCAGCAAGGCGATCCCGCTCCCAGGCATCTCCGCCGAGGATCAGCCATGTATCATACAACCCGGATACGCCGCGTCTGACACGAGTATGGTAATAACGCTCGGGTGCGTTTCGGCGCATCATGCCTCCCTTGTGGCGAAAACTGGTGAAAGGGGCATAAACGGCGTTACGCGTTCGCTGTGATCCTGAAACCGCATCGACTGCATAAATTTCCGTGTGGCCATCTTGCAACCTTCGCGGACGCAGCAAATATTCGCTTTCCAGACCATTAACTACCAGCGGATCGGCTTCGATAGTGAAAAGATTAATAACCGGAACACAATGAAGACGAATGTTTTCACTCCGCACAGGAAGCTCAGAATCCCACTGTTGAGTCAGTACCGCTTCTATTTCAAAGCAGTCTATACCCTCAGGAAACGATATTTTTTCCAGACCGTTAAGATGGACAAACATAAATTTTTCGCGGAACGTAAAATACTCAAGCAATAATTGCCAGCCGCCAAACGCCGTATCGCCTTTTGGCCACAAACTGTCTTCATCGGCAAATCCACCCGGGGAAAAGAAACCCTCCAGTCGAATACGTTCTACGCTGTTGGGGAGTCTCAAATAAAGAGAAGCCAGACGCTTTGTCAAAGCCAGGTGCAGCGCGTGGGTTACCGGCGCGTCACCGCTGAGGTAAAGGCTGAGACGCGTCAGATCGGTTTGCGACCAGTCCATCTGTGGATTGCACTTTATTCGCATACGGATAACCGAGCGCCCATCAGGTTCGGCATCAATATTCACCGCCGCGACAGACAGCGGATTGAGCGTGACGGGCTGGGTAGTACGATACTGACATACCGTTTTTTTAGGGCCAACGGGCTGTGACAATACGCCAAACCTCGCGTTAATCCGCTCGCTCATTTTCAGCACATCAATATCAGGTAAAAGCTCGACAATACTTAAGGAGGGAATGGTACGTAAATAATGTGGCCACAGCAGACTCATCAACCCTTCGGTAAATTCAGGGAGATGATCGTCTATTTTGGCGCGCAATCGCCCCATCGAAAATGCAAAACCTTCAAATAACCGTTCCACATAGGGATCGGGGATGCCGGCTTTATCCAGATCCAGCATCGCTGCACGATCCGGATGCGCCTGCGCAAACTCTTTTGCCGCTTCCCTTAAATAACGCATTTCCGCGTCATAATAACGCAGAGTTAAATCTTCCATTTCACAGTTCGCTTATTTTGTTTTAACCGCACAAAACGGCGGCTCTGGCGGGATCAATGGCGACCAAACCGGACAACAGTGAGTCCATCTCTGGTGCCAGACGCGCTTTGTCACTTTCACTGCGGTTGGCTTTTAAACGCAAAAGTTTCAGCCGTCGCGCTTTAACTTCAAACAGCAGCTCAGGCTCCCATTGTTTGAGAGTGAGAGAGTGTGCTGTAGTATTCAATTCCCCAAGCAAATGCAGCGCGAGATCGTTGCGCCCACATTGTTCTGTCAGACGGGCCATCAACAGCTGGCGTAACCAACGCTGTCGACGTGAAACAATACCTGGTCGTGCCTGAACCCAGGCGAGCGCGGCTTCAACGCCTTCGCTATCCGCTAACGTCAAAGCTTCGCCTTCAAGTAGCAGAATATCGTCGTCCGCTCCTGCACTAGCCGCAGCGATTTTTTCCATCTGCCAGTCACTTTCCTGTAGCACGTCACGGGCTATCCACTCACGCGTGACATCATCTGCAAAGGGAGTCCCATCGTTAAACGCCAGCGTTTCCAGCCCCGGCATCCGATGCAGCAGCATTTTCAGATCGCTGATAATAATCCCGGCATTTTTATCCCATGGCGATCCCGCTCTTGTTAATGCCTGATGAAGGTACCACTGCACGTCCAGCCAGAAATGATTCACTCCCTCAACAAATAAGCTGTCCGTTAACTCAATCAGTTCAGTCCAACTTTGCTGCAAATAGAGACGTTTGAGCTGCGCGCGATAATCACTCTTGGGCGGTACCAGGCGCGTACGTCCGGCGCCATCTGGCGGTGGAAGCTGGCTGACCGTATCGAGCCGCACGCTTTTCATCAAATGATGCGCCGCCAGCCAGCCATCCGGCTGATCGCTTAAGTATTTCGCCAACACCCGCGCCTGCTCCATCAGCTCACGGCCAGAGGCAATACCTTTGAAGACGGGGGTTTCTGCGCTGTGCCGACTGGGTTGAGCACTGATATTTTGCGGTACCAATGCCTGAGCCCCGCCAGATTGGACCAGACGGTTCTCCAGCGCGCTATACAGCGCCCCAAGCCCAGGACGAATACTCTCCTCTCGCAGGCTAAACTGCTGCTCCAGCAGCATCAGCGCACCGGCGATCCGTTGCGCGTCAGGTCGTGAAACTTCGGGAAAACGCGCCAGACTATCCAGCATCCGCCCGCCAGCCAGCCATTCAAGAGCAGCTTTATGACTGTTGGCTCTTAAGGGATGGAGAGAATCGCCATATTGTTGCATCAGCCCAGCCAGCAAAATCAGACCATCCGCCAGGCCGGACTCACCATCCTGATGCAAACGTGCCCATGTGTAGTAAGTGACAACACGGACATCCTTACAGGTGGTGATCAGAAGTTTTTCCGCAAGCTCAATGATGAGATCCGTTTGTGCGCCAGAAAGTTTATTCACCTCCTCTCGCATGCGCTGAAAATCATCGTCATAGCCAGGATCTTCACCACCGGGGTTGGCTGCTGAAATGGGCAATAGCCAGTTTTTCCATAGCGTAGTCTGCGTTTGCGCCTGTTCCATTAGTTGCTGCTGTTCATCTGGCGAAGCCGTGCTGGCGGCCAGTAGACGTTTCAGGGCACTCATTCTTCTTCCTCTGAGGAAATATTGCCGCTTACAACAAAAATTGCTTCTGGTAGTTCAAAATCGCGGAGTTTGAGTAATACAAGGGGACCTTCACCGGCTTCCGTTCGCAGGGTATAGTTCAGCGGCAATCCATCCTGCGCAGTCCAGCGCAGGTTAAAACCGCTGCCCACGCCAGCGTTATCGGTTATCTCCGCTTTCTCAAGCAATCTTATCCAGCCCCAGGTACCAGGATTATCGGAGTAGATTCGGGTTCCCGTATTGGTGCTCACCCAGCTTAGGGTTGCCCCTGAAGCCTGAGTATCAGCAGGCCAGACAACATTTTTCCACGCTGGCATCTGATTAACGTAGGTGAGTTTCTGTCCATCCAGCACGAGGTCAGTCTGCATCACGTCGCGCGCCGTTCCAGGACGCAATTCAAAACGCATCCCAGCTTCCCCACGAATAAATGCGACATCCGCAATTTGACTGAGCTGATCCATTGCCTCAATGAACGCCGGATTAAACTCCAGCCCCTGAGCATTCACCGTGTCGGCAACCCAGTGACTTCCCTGTTTATGCAGCACACCGCTTAAATGACTTTCGAGAAAATGCGGGATTCGCCCGTTATCGCTTCGCAGATATTGCGCCAGCAGCGGCAGAGAAGCCTCGCTGCCAACATCGCGAAACGGATAACGTCCGCCGAATGCGCTGTTCCAGTCATTCACAATCAGCGCCTTCCATTGCGCATTCAGGCCCGCCGCGGTTGGTTGCAACACCTGCTGCCATGACTGCTCCAGCGGCTGTACAAACATCGTTTGACCAAATCCACTCCATGCTTGCCCCAGACTGGCAGCCACCAGATTGCCATAGTCACGCGTGGTGGTGAGATCGACGGTTTTACCCTGAAACACCGTTTGCGCCAGGGCCTGGCTCATGCCTTGCGGATCGGCAGCGTTAGTAATCTGCTGGAGTTTCAGCCTGACCTGCGTTACCCGGGTCAGGTAGGTTTGCAGACTCAGATGACTGATATCCTGCCCAGCCGATTGTTCATCCATTAATGCCAGGATTGGCGAGAAGGTACTCGCCATAGGGCCTTCTTCCCGCGCATGTTGGTCAATGGTTTGATTTTCTTTGGTGTTAAATAGATCCTTTGCCGACTTCACCAGTGAGTCCGACAGCGCTTCTCCGGTTAACCCTGTGCGTCCCTGAACGGCGAGCGTATTCATTAACGCAACCAGAGGAGACTGACGGATATCTGCAATCAACGTGAGTTGATCGATAGCATCACTTAGCGTCTGGGTGCGCTTCCAGCGAATACTGTTGAGAAAATCCAGCCAGTTGTCGGCAAAATCCGTGAAGTAACGCTCGCTAAGACGCACCTTTAAGGCCTGTGGAGAGAGAGGGTCGCTTGCAGAATGCGTATCATCTCCCAGCACCTGATCCATTTCTTCCCGACGGTTGTTGACGATTTTCTCAATGGCGGGCAAAACCTCCTCTTCCCAGGCTTTGCGGGTATACACGCCAGCAACCGAACTGTGGGTATAAAATACGTGCTCTGCCCGGGTATCGCCGGTCATGTCTTCCAGACGAAGATCGGTGTAATGCGGCGTTACCTGTTCAATGATTTTCTGATACAGGGCGGCTTCGCCATTGCGGATCCCCATCTGACGAATTAACAGCGTTCGCACCTGGCTAATAAGATTTTTATCGGCTGCTATCTTCCATTCAGGATGCGCCTGAAGGTTCTCTCCCCAGAATTGCCAGAGCACAGGGCCAACGCCCTGCCATGATGCGCGCGAAATACCCGCTCGCTCCGGCCAGTCTTGCATCAGCGCCTGACTAAAAAATGACGCCTCCATCTGTTCAGGCCGGGAAAGCATCAGATACATTTTCAACTGGTTGTAGGCGATCTTTGCCTGGGCGGCAAACTGCGGGCTGTCTGGAGCCAGTCGGGTTAACGCCGTTAATTCCTGGGTAAGATGTTGGGCGGCTTCATCACGCAGGAGTGGAATAGCGATACGCGTATAGCGCGGCCATAGCGCATCCAGCAGAGCATCATTTTGGCTTAAGCCGAAACGGTAGTACCACGGCGTCCCATTCTGCTGACGCCAGCGAAGCATGCCTGGCGTTTGCTGCAGAGCAGACAGCGCCGTAAGACGCTCGGCGAGCGGTTTATCCGCACCGCCTGCCAGGCTCGCCTGGTCCAGACTTTCGCCAATCAGATTGCGATTCGCCAGGAAAGACACCACCATTCCCGCTCCCCATAGCAGCATCAAACCGGCTGTACCGACTGCCAGCACGCGCATCCCTGAACGGCCTGTACGCTGTGCCTTAAGTTCAGCAGGTAACGCAGGGAGTGAATCAAGCAGCGCACGCCAGCGCTCATCACGCATCCAGGCATGCGCGACGTGCGATGAAGTATTTTCCGCATACTGGCTCAGGATTACCGCCGCCAGCGGCAGAGGCCGATGCGGGCTGAAAAAAGTGGACAACGATTCGCTGATAGCTTCTGCGCCAGGCATCAGCAAATTAGCCATTTTCAGTAAGAAGTTATCACGGATATTGCGCGTAACCTGCTGCGTACCCTGCTCCGCCATCTGCATTGCCAGCGAGGTCAACTGCGAACGACATAAAGCCGTGGTGCATCCTGCAGGGAACAAACATGTCGCAGAGTGCAAGGTTACGTCATCCCGGACGAATTGAGCGCCATACAGCGACCAAAGGTATAACGGTACTCGCCAGCGGAGCGTGGTAAAAACAGCCTGAAAATGGCGGGCGGCATTATCTATTTGTTCTGCGGTTAAAGAGACAACAGGTGCCGATTGAACCAGTGTATCCTGGTGCTGAAAAGTGGGGGTTACCCATACAATCCCATCCAGCGGACGCCGATGCAGCTTGCGTATCGCATCAAACAACGAGGCATCTGGCGCTTCAGTGAGCGTACCTCCCCAGATTAACACCACGCCATCCCCTTCAACCCAGCGTTGAGAGGTGAGTTTAGGTACTAATTGATCAACCTGGGAGGCATCCCCCATCACCAGCAGGAGACGCGTTTTGGCGCGCCAGCGATAACTGTAATATACCTTGAGTACATCACGAATTTCCCCTATCAGCATATTCCCGGAGGGCGGTTCCTCTATTCGGGATTCTTTGTCTGGAAAAACTCTATCGTTTTCTTCTTTTACCCGAAAAAGGTGCTCCTTGGCATAAATGTTGATAAGTGGATACCAGCGAACAACAATAATCAAAATTACCGTCAATATACCTAAGATGACTTTTTTCGTAAGTGAATCAGCCCCCAGGAGATCACCATAGCTCCTAATCAGCCATGTCAGCCCCGCTAAAAATGCCACAATTAAAACAAGCAGACTTCCCCTACGCCACAGATGGCTTGTCGTATTCATTATTACTCCAGGGTAAAACGGTGCAGATATATGATTGTTCTTCCTGAACAGAAACGACTAAATATGACTCTAAGTTATGCTTTGACATATCAGCCGCCACGCCAGCGCATAGCCAACCGGAAAATGGACCGGGGATCCCCATAAATCTTTCAAGAATAATTTTGTTTTCAACCTGCCAATGAGCGCCATGATTGTGACCAATTGGATAGAGTTGCGCACTCAACAAATCAATTAACTGACCATCAGACACAATGTTTTTTGTATTTATCGCGCTTACCTGAGTAGTAAAAAAAGTGGTTAAATCTTGAGGTAAACACGCTTTATCCAGAGGCATTGGACGTAGAAAATGGCACTTACCGTTGAACCCATAAATACGCGCTACGTCATCACTGGTTAAAAGAAAGACTGCCATTCCATCAGAATAATTCTGATGCCCGTTAAATTGTAAAACCAGAACAAGATCGCTCCTGACTTCTGCATTTTTCAGGTTCGTTTCCAGTCGATAAAAAGGAAACTCCATTTCTACTCGTACAGAGGAAGGTTGTGGCCTGCCAGGGAAAGTCATCTGCCAGATGCTATTAAAGTTATTTTGCAGTAAATGCCGTTCTTCCGTTGAACCATCGGTGATGAGTGTTACATGCAAAGGAATGGCTATCGGTAATATACTCAGAGATTCAGCAATACTGTTCAGCAAAACAGTCACTGCATTGTCTTGATTTTTGACATTAGGCAAATAGTCAATACGATGAGCTAAACCACATTTATTCTCAATATTTGTGGGATTACCTGCAATAAACGAAACGGTAATTTTCTCTGGTAACAATATGCAGCTATTCATCACGACAATAGAGCGCTGTCCCCAGGACTGCCATTCACGCTGAGAAATCAATATTTCTTTTTGCAAAAATTCATAATATTCAAGCGCCCGCCCATATAAATATGCTCTAACACTAGCAATTATTAACCACAGGAAAACTGGAAAAATTGAAATCAGCCAGATATTGACATCATTAATAAAAAACAGATGCTCTGTTGCATGCAATACAAAAAATAAGACACTTACTATTACTGATAATACACCAGCCAGTATCCATCGCCAGAGAGAAAGAGGTTCAGGAGGTATGGGCGTGATAATTCTATGGCGTTCCCAGCCCATGGTTTCATCCTATTGATGCTTCCGGCGCACTTGAAATAACCTGACATCCACACAAACTGTGGCATCCATCGACAACTATCGGCTTACCATCAGAAAACCATTCTGGCGAACCTTCAATAATAGGATTAATGCCATGGAATGGTATCGGGCAACTGACCATATCCCCCAGAAGAACTACTTTTTTCCCTTGAACAAACATGGTTGAAGATGCAGATATTACACTTCCACCATGAGTCGTTTTATCACCAAGCAAAACAAAACCTTTTGACATATTTCACTCCAGTAAAAAAGGAAACAAATCGACAATTAATAAAAATATTAAAAAAAATCCAGTCACTTTCTTCTTCAAAGTACAGCCTTCACTTAATAAATATAAACGAGTTTTTTCGATGGGTGATTTTAATATACTCATTATAATCTTTATGCGTGACCTTATATTTGCCAATCATAAAATCACTCAGCCTGACCTTATGCAGATATTTATCATCCTGGTTCATGCTGAAGGGCAATTTTTCCCAAATCAGCGGACCGAAGTCCCCATTAAAAACTCACCGCCCGCGACCGGGACCATATTATCCAGCGAGCGCTTCACCAGAGCCTGCGTGAGCTGCTGGCTTTCCGCACTGGTGCTGTTATCACAGCCGGTCAGCGCCAGCAAAAATATTCCCGGGGTAAGAAATTTCAGAATATGCGCCGTCATCCGTTATTCACCACGCAACGAAAAACAAAACTAGCTGAAAACAAGTCATCTTCTGTCTTGTACCCATCCCGTAGTGGAGAAGGGAAGTCTGACTCTCGAAACATGGTCAGGGCATACTGGTAATCTCCTCCCGCATAGCCCCTCTGTACCTTCCTGTCGCCGCTCTCCGGTCCCTGTGGGTTATCAACCGGCGAGTGCGCATAGTAGTCCGCCGCATACCAGTCATTAGCCCACTCCTGACCACTTAGTCCCATGTCATACAATCCCAGTGGATTAGGGGGATATTTCCCGACCGGGTAGAAAGGAAATCCCATATCATTCATTTTTAATATTTCATCAGAGGTTGGGACATTGACTCCCTCTTCTATTTTTCCGTTACTGGTGGCATAGGGCAAATACTGTCCCCGGGAGCGGGCCGCGTATTCCCACTGCGCTTCAGTGGGCAAATCCACCCGTTTTCCCGACATTTTACCCAGCCACAGGCAGTAGTCTTTGGCCATCTGCCAGGGGACGCTGACGGACACATCATCCGCCAGTAGTTTCCCCCCCCACAGGTAAACGAGTTTTTTCCGATGGGTGATTTTAATATACTCATTATAATCTTTATGCGTGACCTTATATTTGCCAATCATAAAGTCACTCAGCCTGACCTTATGCAGGTATTTATCATCCTGGTTCGAGCTGAAGGGCAGTTTTTCCCAAATCAGCGGACCGAAGTCCCCCATTAAAAACTCACCGCCCGCGACCGGGACCATATTATCCAGCGAACGCTTCACCAGCGCCTGGGTGAGCTGCTGGCTTTCCGCACTGGTGCCGTTATCACAGCCATTACAAAATGCTATTATTGCTAATAGCACGGCGCAGTATTGCCTATTCATTATGATATCCTTAATTAAGCCGTTCTGGTCTGTCCATCATCACTCATGGGGTCATATGTCTGTTGCTGGTCAATCAACGCTAAATACTGGTCCATTAATTTATCGGGAATAGGCTTGAACGGTTCCTCTGGTGAAACCCTCTCCGGAAGATTGTTATATAACTCAGGTAGCTTCTTACCGTAATGGGTAAAAAACACAGAATCATTCTCACCGTCGGAAAGGAATGTAATTACCGTCTGCTCATTTTTAATGCGGTCACCTTTCACCTTTCCAGGACTTTCAGTAATATGCTGCATAACATTGTCGTAATCGGCTTTGCTTTGTACCCATTTCAACGACCACCGTGCCCAATTGAGTATCTTCTGGGAGAGATAATGTCCAGTTCCGCTCTGAAACGCAGCCCGATAACATTACCAGCGGTGCGAAAAAATATGTCCATATCATATACCAATCCCTCGACAAAGTTTTTAATCCATGAACAACTAGTTAACCTAAATCAGTTGAAATGAATAAAGAGATTTGTATTTATAATAATATGAGCGATTGCTCTGTCCTTCATCACTTTATAAATTTCTTCAATACGTCAATATCAGGAAAGGCTTCAGTTATCGGAATCGTCGTACCATCAGGATAAATCAACGTCCTATGAGCTCCTTTCTCTTTCTTTTTCGGGCCTATGCTCTTTATTAATTTATCTGAATGCAATAGGGGATAAAATGTAATCGAATTTATATTTAACGCAGAGTACCGCTCGTCCATTTTTCCATTATATATCCATATAATTTTTTCATAACCACCAATAAAATCCTCAGTTAAATATGGAAAATAATCTTTTGAAATCAAGCCATCACTGTTGATTCTTTGATGCCAACCACCTTGATTCGCCGCAAGGTAATCAAATTCCAGCCTGATGCTACTTTCTACCGACTCTGTACCCTGACCAAACTGTAGGGTATTTT
This sequence comes from Citrobacter sp. B72, assembly GCF_016894305.1. NCBI lineage: Bacteria > Pseudomonadati > Pseudomonadota > Gammaproteobacteria > Enterobacterales > Enterobacteriaceae > Citrobacter > Citrobacter sp. B72. Next base: position 765,302 of record NZ_CP069801.1, on the reverse strand, counting down.
TGTATTGCAACCGTATATCAGCCACAGACAGATGCCATTGACAACGCCCTCCGCCTTGCCGGGCAAGTTTCACATCATAGAAATTCTTTGTACTATCTTTTTGGGATACTGGAAATTCCATTGAGTTATACCCGGGAACTTCATAAGCTTCCCCGGACGAATTATGCCGAGTGCGTTTACATATTTCTGAACGATAAATTACCGCCAAAGGAAGCACCATAAGTTCTTCAGGGACATTGACTCCTACTGTGACCCATTGGGTATCCTCTGGAGGAGATAATGTTCGATTCCGCTCTGAAACGCAGCCCGATAACATAATCACCAGGGTTAAAATAAAGCATTTTTCAATCATAGTTCAAACTCCTCAAAGTTAAGTGGCTTTATATATTCCAAGGCTTCATTTCCTCCCTTAACTCCACGCGTCATATCCAGCGTCGATGCGACTACATCATGAATCTCAATGAAAGCACTATTTCTTGTAAACTCTTCCACCGGGGAACTACTCTCATACGTTTTCATTTGCTTTAAAAATTTCTCTCTGTTGATTCTCCTCATCATGGTCAATGTTGGCTGAGTACATTCTTTTAGTTGGTTATTAAGATAACTCAAATATTGATCTGGCATGGAATGCCTGCCAACGTTCGTCGCATGATCTAAATCAGGGTTAGTATAAGGAGGAAACCAGTCTTCTTTATCCATCTTTGTTAATAATTGAGTGAATCTTTTTTGTGCTTCATTCGCCTTTTGACTGGCCTCTAAAATAAGTTCAGGAACCAAATACAATCTGGTCTCGATGGGAAGCCGTTTACGAATCCTGCGGCATGAAGAAGGACTGTTAGGTACCTTACACTCTTTCCATTCCGTCGTTTGGGTGGTGTTAAAAAATACGGCAATACTTCCATGATGCCAAAAACATTCCAAGAACTTCAATTCTAGCGCCTAAGGCATGAGTTCTACTGACCTTATGCAGGTATTTATCATCCTGGTTCGAGCTGAAGGGCAGTTTTTCCCAAATCAGCGGGCCGAAGTCCCCCATTAAAAACTCACCGCCCGCGACCGGGACCATATTATCCAGCGAACGCTTCACCAGCGCCTGGGTGAGCTGCTGGTTTTCCGCACTGGTGCTGTTATCACAACCGGTCAGCGCCAGAAAAAATATTCCCGGGGTAAGAAGTTTCAGAATATGCGCCGTCATCCGTTATTCACCACACAGCGAAAGCCAAAATTGGGAGGAAATTGGTCATCTTCTGCTTTATGCCCGTCAAAAAGTGGGGAAGGGAGGTTCGACTTGCGAAACATGGTCAGGGCATACTGATAATCTCCTCCTGAATATCCCCTCATAACCTTCCTGTCGCCGGTCCCCGGTCCCTGCGGGTTATCAACCGGCGAGTGTGCATAGTAGTCCGCCGCATACCAGTCATTAGCCCATTCATCACCGCTTAGTCCCATGTCATACAACCCCAGTGGATTGGGGGGATATTTCCCGACCGGGTAAATCGATATCCCTACACCATTCATTTTTGCTCTTTCATCAAAGGTGGGAACGTTGACTCCGCGCTCTATTTTTCCGTTACTGGTGGCATAGGGCAAATACTGTCCCCGGGAGCGGGCCGCGTATTCCCACTGCGCTTCGGTGGGTAAATCCACCCGTTTACCCGACATTTTACCCAACCACAGGCAGTAGTCTTTGGCCATCTGCCAGGGGACGCTGACGGGAACGTCATCCGCCAGTAACTTCCCACCAAATACATAGGTAAGCTTCTTTCCATGGGTGATTTTAATATACTCATTATAATCTTTATGCGTGACCTTATATTTGCCAATCATAAAGTTACTCAGCCTGACCTTATGCAGGTATTTATCATCCTGGTTCGAGCTGAAGGGCAATTTTTCCCAAATCAGCGGACCAAAGTCCCCCATTAAAAACTCACCGCCCGAGACCGGGACCATATTATCCAGCGAGCGCTTCACCAGCGCCTGCGTGAGCTGCTGGCTTTCCGTACTGGTGCTGTTATCACAGCCGGTCAGCGCCAGCAAAAATATTCCCGGGGTAAGAAGTTTCAGAATATGCGCCGTCATCCGTTATTCACCACGCAGCGAAAAACATATTTAGGAGAAAATCTATAATCTTCTGCCTTACGCCCATTCAAAAGTGGAGAAGGGAAGTCTGACTCACGAAACATGGTCAGGGCATACTGATAATCCCCTCCCGGATAGCCCCTTTGTACCTTCCTGTCGCCGCTCTCCGGTCCCTGCGGGTTATCAACCGGCGAGTGCGCATAGTAGTCCGCCGCATACCAGTCATTAGCCCACTCCAGACCACTTAGTCCCATGTCATACAATCCCAGTGGATTGGGGGGATATTTCCCGACCGGGTAAATCGATATCCCTACATCGTTCATTTTTGCTCTTTCATCAAAGGTGGGAACATTGACTCCGCGCTCTATTTTTCCGTTACTGGTGGCATAGGGCAAATACTGTCCCCGGGAGCGGGCCGCGTATTCCCACTGCGCTTCAGTGGGTAAATCCACCCGTTTACCCGACATTTTACCCAGCCACAGGCAGTAGTCTTTGGCCATCTGCCAGGGGACACTGACGGGAACGTCATCCGCCAGTAATTTTCCACCAAATACATACGTAAGCTTTTTGCTATGGGTGATTTTTATATACTCATTATAATCTTTATGCGTGACCTTATATTTGCCAATCATAAAGTCACTCAGCCTGACCTTATGCAGGTATTTATCATCCTGGTTCATGCTGAAGGGCAGTTTTTCCCAAATCAGCGGACCGAAGTCCCCCATTAAAAACTCACCGCCCGTGACCGGGACCATATTATCCAGCGAGCGCTTCACCAGCGCCTGCGTGAGCTGCTGGCTTTCCGTACTGGTGCTGTTATCACAGCCATTACAAAATGCTATTGTTACTAATAGCGCGGCGCAGTATTGCTTATTCATTATGATATCCTTAATTAAACCGTTCTGGTCTGTCCATCATCACTCATGGGGTCATATGTCTGTTGCTGGTCAATCAACGCTAAATACTGATCCATTAATTTATCGGGAATAGGCTTGAACGGTTCCTCTGGTGAAACCCTCTCCGGAAGATTGTTATATAACTCAGGTAGCTTCTTACCGTAATGGGTAAAAAATATAGAATCATTCTCACCATCAGAGAGGAATGTAATCACTGCTTGTTCATTTTTATTACGGTCACCTTTTCCCTTTCCAGGACTTTCAGTAATATGCTGCATAACATTGTCGTAATCCGCTTTACTCTGCACCCATTTCAACGCCAGGAAGATGGCCTGCTTACGGCGTTTCATTGGCCCTAATTTCCAGGAGTTAAACGTGAGCGGGTTATTGTTTTGGTTTCGCGGGTCGAGAGGGTCCGCCCAATTGATATCCATTAACTGCGCAATCAGCGCGCCTTTGGTTTCCGGTGGCGAGTATTTAAACTGATCCGGGTTATTCAGCACACTCTCCATCAGCTTAACCCGGTTATTTTCCTCGGTTAGATCATCTCCTAATTGGGTAATGATATCCATTGCCTGATCCGCCATAGCGACCGCCGCCTGAACGCCGCGGGCCGCCATAATTAAGGGGATGGCGCACAATGCCTGAAAGGCATCTAATTCCATCATGTCGGCTAACTTTTGATAATCAACGTTGCGTAGCATATACATAAAACTTTTCATAAAGGCTAAATAGCAGCCGCCATCAACCTCAAACCCCAGACTCCCCTTTGCACCGGCCCCCCAGCAAAATGCCGCTTTACAAAAAATACGAAAACGCCCCTGGATGTAGGTGACATAGAAAACCGCACTTCCCCCGGCACCCGCCTGTAGCGATACCCCCATTTCCAGCTTCGCAATTGCCGCAAATTTCCGTTCTTTAGTGACGATGGTTTTATCGTCCGTCTTCCCGACGTTAGCGGGAGGCGTGTCGTCAGGATGCGGATCGAACCATTCTATGGCGCCGCTGATATTGCCCCCGAACTGGGCACCCACAAAAGCGCCAATTTCTCCTCCGCCCTGTGCTTCAGGTGTTTCCGGAGTATGTAAATTAATTGTTCGTTTGCCCGGTAGCGGCGGGGGAGGAAGCTCCGCTGGACGGCCTTTAATACCGTAACCTTTGCCCATTTCACCGCTCCAGTCGAGCGTTGCGCCAACCTCAACTGCCACACTGGCTCCGACACTGCCGGACAACACCATTTTCAGGGCAAAACGCAGCGCCCCCATATTACAGATACCGCCTGGCGTTTGCGGGGTATCGGCTTTTGCCGGAAACAGCAGACTGATGCCTAGCCTGTCCGGAACATATAAAGTGCTTTCTGCTTTCGCTTCACCTAACGCAAAACTGGCGTGCCCCTCTAATTTCCCTTCAACCTTACCCTTTAGTGGATTAAATTCCGCGGATATCCCTGCGCCATGGCTAAATCGCATGAGCTGGGCCTGAGCGCTAATATCAACATACTGATGATAGACGGACTCATCAGCATTCCCCCCCTTCGGCCAGGACAGCGATTTATTCATCTCTTTTGCCCAATCGCTGACAATAATGTTGCTATCTTCACAAATATCAAACTTGAACTTAACAGAGGCTTCTTTCAGCTGTTTTTTTAGCTCCTGGGGGTCTATTTTCGCCTGACGTACAGTTTTATTAACAGTTTTACCATTTTCATCTTGCACGGAAATGTTTTTGTCATGGTACTTAATAAAGCTGGCTTCGCCTGTTTTTTTGTCAACATTGCTAAGCTTATATCTACGCCAATCTTCTTTGATCTTTTCAGAACGAATATAAGTTTTTTTGAATCCAGTGACAGAGTTTTTATTAAGGGGAATTAACTCCATAATGCCAATAGCACTCTCCTTCATTTTTTCATCCAAAAGTTCCCCTTCAGGGACATTGGCCGTGAGAGTCATTAATTCCTGGCGAAATGCTTTATTGGCTTTATTGAGTGCGGCGTATGCTTCTGTTACCTTACTCTGAAGCTGTCTTTCTGGTACAGTATCAGCCTGTAAAATTGCCGCATAATTGGCTTCATCAAGATCTTTCTGTGCCTTTAGCTGTTTTTCCAGTAACCCTGATAAAAAGTAATGCTCCTCCTTAATTGTTTTTTCAGCAGTTGCATCAACACAAAGTACTGTCGCGCTGCCAGGGTGGAGATAAATTTCTGGATCGTGTTTACCTTTAACAACTTTTCCTGAGCCTTGCGCAGATGTTTTAGTTTTCTCTTCACCTGTTGCCATAAATACCTCCCTGTTTAAAATTAAAAAATCAAAGTAATTCGATATCTAAAGATTCAGGCTGTGCGGTATATACGGTAATGGTTTTACCTTCAGCATCCGTTACCCCCTCATATACGTTTCCCTCTCCTGTTTTAATTCGATAAGGTACGAAAGGCATAATCTCCCCAGAATCCTCATCTTTGGCGATAAAGAAATCATTAAATCCTTTCGGTAGCTCTGGCTTTGGCAGATCATAATCAGCAGCCATTAATTTCTGCACGCTGATAGATTTGAGCAGAATATTTTTCGGACAGCCTATCTCCACATTACCTCCGCTGAGTTTGATATAGGCTCCTCCGCAGTTCAGCACCAGTTCGTCGGCTGCCGTCACTAACACTTTGCCCTCCACGCTTGTGATGGTAATGTCCTTTTTCGCCACGGTATCTATCCCGTCATCCTGGGCCTGGATTTCAACCTTCCCCTTTGCGGCAAATAAACGTATACCCAGCTTCAGGGCCAGCAGACTGATGGCTTCCCCCGCCACGGCAGTAAATTTCTTCATCACGCTGATATCTGTATTACCACCCGCGACCAGCCCCACGCTTTCACTGCCTGAGGACAGACGCACCGACTTCGGACTACTGATGCTTATGTGCTCCGGTGCATTGAGCACAATCCCTGGCTGAGTAAGATTGTTTAACGCTGTATTCAGTGCCTTTGCTGTATCTGAGTCTGCCGGCCACGCCTGTGCGATATCGGCAGCATTCGCCAGGGCATCACTCACAGACAGCGCCTGAACCATTTGCGCGGCAGCATTTTTCATCTCCAGCATCCTGTCCGAAGCTTCACTCTGCCTGTCCGAAGTGATAAAAACCCCTTTACCGCCGCGTACCGCCACCCAGTCGTCTGTGCGCAGCTCGGCCCCCTCTCCCCGCAGCGCACGCCCCGCATCCACGTTATGCCCCAGGTTCAGCTGCGTTTTCCCGCCATACTCGGTACTGAGCTTGACGTGCTCCTCACCTCGTTTGTCCTCCATGCGCAGCTTGTTGTTCGCAGGCGTGCGGATGACGTTGCGGGTATGGTTTGCCTGTGTCACGTGGTCCGGATGCCGGGAGTCATGCAGCGCATGGGCGATATAGGGCCGGTCCGGGTCCCCTTCATGGAACGCCACCGCCACTTCTGTGCCCTGTATCAGCGGGAAGTGAATACCATAAGTGTCGCCGCCGTAGGGTTTGGCAAGGCGTACCGGCATACTTTCGTAGCCCTGTTGTTTTTCATCGCGATCCGCATCAAACTTAACCCAATAAAGCCCGCTCTGATTTAAATGAGCATATTCATCATTCTTTTTCGGGCTTGAAACACGTGCCATTAGTGTGCCGCTAATCACTGGTCGCGGTTTGAGTGGAGGTCTCCAACAGCGCGTTTCACTGTAAATGGTCGCCATCAACACCACTTGTAGCGCTTCCTTTCGGCTTGCGCTGAATGAAACCGCCGTAACCAGCAAGCTGTTACGCACACTGGCAGGAAGCGTTGGGACAGGTGTGGATTCCGTAATATTCAGGACCTGAGCCGGGCTGAGGCTTACATCGGTTGATAATCCAGAGATTGTCGCTTGTGAGGAGAGATAACGCTCATGTTCCAGACGCGCCCAAAAATTCCCTGTCTCAGGCGCCGGCGAAACCTTATCACCCGTTTCAAGATGGCGTGGGCGATAGTGGTAAACATCCCCGTAAGTCACCTCGTCACCTTCACCGTAAGTCATATCAGTTTGTGCAGAAAATAATATTTTCTGAGCCTGGCGATGGTTATAATCCCCGGCAGTAACCGATGCCTGCACCGCAGACTGTTGGAACTGAATATCCCAGACTGAGTCGATGCCATTGTCATTCATTCCGGAGGGACTATTCAGCGGTAATGTTTTGCCAAACTCCCATGCGCTTTGTTTGTCAGCAAAATAGATCACCTCAGTGCCAGCATCAGGCTGAAGCCTAAAGAAGAAGAAAATCCCAACTTCAGAGAGCAGGCGTTCAATAAAAACCAGATCACTCTCCTGATACTGATTAATTTGCTCTCTTTTGGGATATTCCATTACTAAATCAAAATTATATTCCCAGTCTTTTAAACCATGCTCTTGTAAAATTTGAGTAACAACTTCCGGAACTGACATATTAATAAAAAAACGGTGTGTACGAAATTGGTTTTTCAGCAACGCGACAAAGGGTTCAATGATTATCTGATAAATTGCCTGGTCTTTTGAACCACTGATACGATGGAAAGATGTCACAATACCATGTACCATTTTACGGGCAGTTAACTCACTTAACTTCCCCATTCCCATAGTCAATGTCGTTGATTTTCTAAGTATCGATTCGGCCGCAATATCTTTATCCTGGCTGGAAAAGTGTACTACGTATCGATACAGCGAACTCATTTCCTCTGTACCATTAAAGTTAATAACATCCAGTATCGATTTACATGAAGGGATATACAATTGATAGCGATTCAGCGTATTTTCAGATATAAATGACATCCCACCGTCAAGTGATTCACTCATTCCCATATATTTACCCCCTGTAATATTATAAAGCGTCACTTCCAGAACAAAACCTACCTTCAACGCATTGTTTTTATTAAACTGACCAAATCTTTTTTCTTGTTAGTAACAATAGAAAAAGTAAATCGACGATTATCATTTGATATCCAAAGTTCTTCTCTTCCATTATCACTATAATCATAAAGGTGAAAGCCAAGACCTGTTAGATAATTACGAATAATGCCTACATCACCACCGCGAAAAATAATAAGATTTGTTTCTCGTGTACTCCCATCAGGAGAAATATATTCAAAGCGATAATTATTTGATATCCTTGGAGCCTGCTTGATATCAACATCAGTATAGAAATAGTAGTCAAAAAGATCGCTTTCCCGATATTCTAATTTATCTGGCCAGGGTATTAACAGCGGTGACAAGAAAATCAAAACAATCATCACCAGTATTATTTTATAGTAGCTCATTACCATTCACCTCGACAAAAATGAATAATAACCGCCATCCCCGGGGATAATTTCTACCCGACCAGAAGTGAAATCACTCCACGGTTGCACCCATGTCATAAATGAAGGCAGTTGCCCTTTATAGGGTTTATGGACAGCACAGTTATCCTTGGGGGCTGGAAACAGTAATGGTAAAAATCCTTTATTTTTATAATTGCCTATCGGCCCATAATAATCCCATCTACTCAGGGCCTGCTCTTTACTGACAAGCCTCAGTCTTGACTGATAGTCTGAAGGAAGGATTGCCCGGTAGAAGCCTAAAAGATCGGAGGTAAGATCCTCACCGCTAAACCCACTGTCGGTATACCAACTAAAACACCAATTAGATTGCAAACTTTCAAACAAGCGTGCCGTCGTCGTCATCATGGCTAACGCAACGCTATTTTTCTCACATGCAGATAAACCTTGTTTGATACGCCACTTAACAAACTTTCCTGTACCAAACTGGCGATGATATACAAACATCTTTTGGCTATAGGTGACGTCATAATAACCATCACGACTTGATTCACCTCGTTTTATATCTGACAGTAGGTTTTTAATATCACTTCCCTGTGCATGGCCTATATCTATCCATCCCAATATTTCGCTGTAAACAAGCCCTGTTTTACGATCCGATGTCCACTCGGAAGGTTCAATAATATCGTTACGTTTACTCATCATTAAACTCCAGAGTCATTCGCTCTTCATAACTCAAACTCAATACTACTGATGAAACGGACTGAATAATGGTAGAGAACACTTAACTGCTCCAGTCCCTCAAAACGCAACACATCCAGTGCATACGGGCATGAAGAGATCGTTAAGCTGTAGCGGTTAAGCGTAGGCCCTGATATTGTTAGTTCCATATTCATGGAGTTAACGCTATTTAATAAACTATATTTACGCGCTTATGAAATAATAATAAAAACTGATCGACACAGTTTTCCATTAAATAAAAAAATTACAGATAATCATCCCAATTACTACGCACATGAGGCCAGCCAAATTTCATCACAAAATACCCTAAAACAATCAATAAAAAATTACCCATGCCCCATAAATATCTAAACCCATCGTCTGAAATGAAGAAAAACCAAATAGAAAAGGCAATACCAAACATGCATAAGATATTACCTAGAAGATATGAAAAACAATACATTAAATATATAGCTATTTCTCTAAACTTCCCAAGCCGTCCAGAAAACATTGGCAAACCTCATTAAAAAACACTTCATTTGCATTGTGAAGTTCAATTGCTTTTTCAAAAGGTGAAACAAGATCTTCTATCAGAAAATAAAGCAAATCCAGATCCCACATATCTTTCAATTTCTGATAACAACCCGGACTCCTTGCAGCCAGATAGCGAGATGTATAGATTGCTCTGGATACTTCCGCTCCCAACGTAAGAAGCGAGCCTATAAGAGCACCTGAAAAAAATGCTGTGACTAACCGATTAGAAATAACAGCCCCAATTTTAACGCCAGTTAGCTCTGAGAAAATTATCCTTCCAGCATTACTCCCAACAATTTTCTCCGTCATTAAAGCAACGTCCAGTCGCGAAGAAAAATCACTAATAAAAATATCAATAACCTGACCTATCAACTCCTTATTTAACTTTGCTTTATTAAGAAGTCTGGCAAACCTGTATTTATCATCTTCATTCGTTCTGCGATGTTCTGTATCCATAAAATCGTAGGCCAGATATCCCATACTCACAGGAAATGATATAAGCCCTTTAGCCAAAGCAGCTATAAACCCAGAATCATCAACGTTAATAGCTTCGAGCATATCTTTTGCAAGATCTTTAGCACCATCCATATTTAGTCCTTTAGCGCAAAACATATCCCGATACAAAGTAAAGCCCAGCGCTAGTATTATCACTGGGTTTTATTTTTCACTCGCTATCAATTATCAGTTCAATTCCCTCTTCATCACTCCAACTTAAAGTGAGTTGCTGAGGTTTTTGCTGCCGGGAAAGATACGTTAACAACTGCTGGCTAAGCACAGGCAAGATTTGTTGGTTGAGCAGACTATCAATATTCCTTGCCCCCGTATCCGGTAGCAGGCAAGCGGCGGTCAGAGCATCAAAAAGGCTCTCGGATATCGTCGTGGTGATGCCGTAATGACGCAGTAATCGCTGGCTAACCTGATCCAGTTTCATTTGTACAATCGTACGTAGCGCAGATTCACTGAGCGGATGGTAGATAATCGTCTGGAAGCGGGCCAGTAGCGCTGGCTGGAAGTGTTCGCGCAAAAGTGGGCGCAGCAGTTCGTGCAACTCAGACTCTGTGGTTTCCGGCTGTTCTTCCAGCATCTGCATTACAGCGTCGCCGCCAAGATTGGAGGTCATCAAAATAACGGTATTGCGAAAATCAATTTCACGGCCTTCGCCGTCACGCATGAAACCACGGTCAAATACCTGGTAAAACAGATTCATGACGTCGCGATGCGCTTTTTCTACTTCATCCAACAGTACCACGCTATAGGGGCGTTTTCGCACCGCCTCGGTCAGGATCCCTCCCTGACCATAACCCACATATCCTGGAGGTGAGCCTTTTAGCTGGCTCACGGTGTGCGGCTCCTGATATTCAGACAGATTAATCGTGATCAGCGATTTTTCACCACCAAACAGAATGTCAGCCAGGGCTAACGCCGTCTCCGTTTTGCCGGTTCCACTCGGCCCGGTAAGCAGGAACACACCCTGTGGGCCGTTTTCCGGCGTAAGTCCTGTTTTTGTTGCCCGCAGCCGCTGTGCGATCGCATTCAGCGCGTAATCCTGGCCGACAACCCGGTTTCCCATCTGGGTTTCAAGCGTCAGTAAGTCTGCCTGGGAGTCCTTCATTAATGAAGACAATGGTATACCGGTCCAGTCGGCGATTACCGTAGCCACGGTGCGCGCGTCTACATCCGGAAACAGTAGCGGATGGCCCTGCTGAAGCATACTTAGCTGCTGCTGCAACTCAACCGTTTCCGCCTGACGATAAATATCACGGCGACTGGCCAGCAGTTGCTCTATGAGCGCTAATTCCTGACCATACTGAGTTTCTCGTTCATCCAGTTCGACAAGCAGAAGATTTTCACGCTGTTCAATGGTGGCCAGCCTTTCACCATGCTGACCATTTCCTACCGTGAGGTCTGCAAGCAATGCCTGCTTTTCCATTTCAAGCGCGGTGATCTCTGACTTCAAACGCGTCAGTGGTTCAGGAACGGTATCAAGGCTCATCCGCACTCTTGCACCTGCGGTGTCCAGCAGATCGACGGCTTTGTCGGGTAATTGTCGCCCGGTAAGATAGCGGCGAGAGAGCGTAACAGCAGTTTTAACCGCTTCGTCGGTGATGTGAACGCCATGGTGTTCTGCATAGCGTGATTTCAGACCACGCAGCATTAAGCAGGCAGTGTCATCATCCGGCTCATCCACTTTAACCATCTGAAAACGCCGCTCCAGCGCAGCATCACGCTCAAAATACTGTTTATATTCACTCCATGTGGTCGCCGCGATAGTTCGTAATTCACCTCTGGCCAGAGCGGGTTTTAGCAGATTGGCTGCATCAGCGCCTCCCGCCTGATTACCGGCCCCAATGATGGTGTGCGCTTCATCGATAAAGAGCAGAACAGGCGTTGGCGATTGTTGAACGGCATCAATGATATTTTTCAACCGCTGCTCAAACTCACCTTTCACCCCGGCACCTGCTTGTAACAGCCCAAGATCCAGCGTGCGTAATGTTACTGATTTCAGGCTATCCGGCACGTTACCTTCAGCAATACGCAGCGCCAGACCTTCCACCAGAGCGGTTTTGCCGACACCGGGTTCCCCGACCAGAATGGGATTATTTTTTCGCCGACGGGACAACACATCCACCATTTGCCGGATTTCATTATCGCGACCAAATACCGGGTCGATATCGCCGACACGCGCTTTCGCGGTTACATCCAGCGTAAATTTATCGAGCACGCCTTGTAATGCTGGCGACAACGTCGACTCAACCTGACCCGGACGCGGTTCATCTTCAGGGGAAACCTGCACCAGAGAGGCTTCCTGCTGCCTTTCCGGACGTTCATCCGACTGGGAATTTAATAGCGGCAGGAGTCGTTCCAGTTGAGTATGTCCGGTACTCAGAAGCGGCCAGAGGCCGTCACACTTCAGTAGCGAAGGCTTTCCCACCAGCGCCATTAGTAGATGCACACCACGTATCTGCGAATTTTCATCCGTTGCGGCACACAGCCACGCTTGTTGCATTAAAGAAAGGAGCGCATCAGACAACTGCGGGCGGCTTTTCACGGAACGCGGCTGAACATCCAGATGCTTCAGCAGCGATTGCCAGAGATTATCGATATCCCATTCATAACGACGAGCAATGACAGTAATATCGCCCTCCCCCTGCTCCAACAGCTTCAGCAACCAGTGTTCTGGAGTGATTTCTGCATGCGCGCGCGTCTGACATAACGATGCCGCTGCTTCAAGCGCCTGAGCACAATAGGGGTTGAGACGTCGTAATAGCACTGCTGAATGGTGTTCCATTTGCTTCCTGACTCCCTGTATTCAGGCACGCTACCGCCCGTAGCCGTAATCCAATGCCCATAAGGTAATAGTGATGTTGATACTCTCTGCTTAACCCCCGCCCCGGAAGCTCAGCAGAGGGCATAAAAAAACGGATGAGGAAATCCTCATCCGTTAGCGCATTACGCGGTGGTACGCTCGTTCCAGGCGTCAGAATGGATAATGTTGCCATCCTTATACGTCCAGACGATCTTCTCGTAGCGCAGTTCAATTTGTTCCAGGTGGTTATGCTTCTCTTTTGCGGGATCTTTGATGTCGTACATCACAGGGTTTACTTTCACCACTTTCACGTTGTGTAACGTGGTGTTGAAGTATTCCACTTCCTGACCCGCGTCATTGATGCGATACCATTTGAACTCTGCCTGGCGCAGGGTCTGACCGGTGGTTACAGCCTTGTACAGATATGGACTGGAGGCATCGATTTCCTTAGTGAAAAGGAACGGGGTATGGATGCGCGTACCGGTCAACTTACCTGTATTGTTATCGGTAGGGATGTACAGGTTATGTTCCTGTGCCACCACTTCGATACTGCCTACACGGTCTTTTACGTCAACAGAACCTTTAATATCCGCGCCGCCATCATCTTTCAGCCAAAGGTAGACTGGAATTGCCATAATTCTTTCTCCATTTTTACTTCGCTAATGCGTCACCACCTTGCGGTGACGGTTCCTTCATGCCCGGCACCCGACAGGCATCAGCCTGCGGTACCAGACTGATCTCTACACGGCGGTTGGCTGCCCGCCCCTCCGGCGTATCGTTGTTTTTGTAGGGGCGTAATTCGCCGTAGCCCTGAACGGCAAAACAGCTCTCCGCGACATCACCGGTATCTCGCATCCAGTCACGAACAGATTCCGCGCGTTTGAGAGAGAGCAGCTGATTAGATTTATCGTCACCCACATCATCGGTATGTCCGGCGATGACTATCAGCCACCCGGGTTTGGCTTTGATATTGACCAAAGCCCCAATGAGTACTTTTGTTGAACCCGCTTTTAGCGCCCACTTACCCGTATCAAACAGCGACATACTGTCGAGACGTACAGTTTGCGGGGCAGTCACTTTCGGTTTTTCGGGTGACCCCCAGTCACTTATGGCAACCTGCAAAGGGGGGATCAATCTCATTCCTTGATACAGTCCCATTGAAAGAGAAAGTGGTTCGCCACGCTGATACCAGCGCTCAAGGAGTTGTGCATCACGACGAAGTTGATCCTGGGCCAGGATCTTTGGCTCGGCAGGATTACCGCTAAGTTGGCGGTATAGCATCAGGTGATCATTTGTGATCCTGATGAGATGTTGGTTATTGATAAAACTGCATGCCATCGCCATTCCGATGAAAATGCCGCATAACAGACCACTTACGCCCACCGTCCGTTGAAATGCTGTCAACGCCCGACGGCGGGATAAGAATGGCAATGCTAAATCTGGAAAAGGCAGCAGTGCGGGCGCTGCTGACGCCGCAGGGGAAAGCGTTGTTTGAGCAATGATATGCCGTTGCCAGAGGTTATTTTCGCAGACCGCTGATGAGGTGAAACACACAACCCGTAATGCAAAGAAAACAGGCAGAGCATGGTGTTCAGTATCGCCTTGTACCTTCTTCAGCCAGCCCAGTAAATTATCTAACCACACTGCATGTGTAAGATGAAAATGGCGGGCTGGGCTCTCTTGCGAAGAGAAAGGAGCAAAGTCGTCTAATCCCGTAGCCGACTGCACTTCTGCATCCTGAGGGGTTCGAATAAACCAGCGTACAGCCTCATTACATTGAGGAGAATTCAGCCAACAACACAACCAAAACGGCGGTACACCTGATAACCAACGCCGACTCTGGGTCACCACTCGCCGCCAACTGAGCAGTATGTGCTTAAGCGCATCTTCATCAGTATGCCGTTCCGGAGTTAATGCCAGCATTACGGAGACGCGCATAAGAAGCCCTGGACGCTGAGCAGCTATCTGACGAACCAGAGCAATGTAATGCTCAGGGGACTGGACAGATAAATACCAGCCCTGCGAGCTCTCGCAAGAACCGCTGCGTCCGGCAAACAAGGGGGCATTATCGCCACACACGAGCACAACTGGCCCACTGAAACTCTCCGGAGGGAGCGGAACTTCATGCTCGGAATGCGCTGATCTCAACTGGCCATATTGACGCCAGCCGTAAACGATCCCTGGAATGGAAAACAATAAAATAAAGACGGTCAGGCCGCCCCGGACACCCGTACTTAACGGACTGAATCCCCAAACCAGCAACAAAGCCAGCACAGCTGTCAGCACATAGTTAACGATCCCTCGCAACTGAGCCATGTTTTAGCCCTGCCCAATAAGCTGAGCAACCAGCCCTTGTAAGACATGAGAAAATGTTAACCATAAAGCCCCCAACGCCACCGCGCCGACAATCCATGCCTGCCACCAGCGACGCTTACTGCCAGAGAAACCGGACGCCTGCATGATTACGGGCGCATCGTGCGTTAACTTAAAAGGCTTCGCCTGAGCCGCCAGCGCCTCAAGAACATCTTCACGACGTTCGTCACCTTGCTCACGATAGCGCCCAACAAAACCGAGCGTGATTGCGCGATAAAAGCAGGTTATTACGGCGGTATCAGGAACGGGCTCACGCAGCACAGACCGGATGCGTTCCCAGAACTCTTCCCCTGCGTTGGTGGTATTGAAATAACGGGCCTGTAAGGGTGTCGCAAGCCAGGTGATATAACCGCTATCCTGCCGGTTGCGGTTCAACACGCTTTCATCCAGTAACGCACATTGCGTGTAGAGCATATGTTCAACGCTGTGTTCGCTGTACCCCATATCACGCAATGCCTCACGTGCAGATTCAACCCATTGGCTGGCCCGACGATAAAGAACAGCTCCGTCGTCGACTTCTGCCCCGTCACGTAGCTGGCTTACAGCAAGCCATGTTGGCCAGAAAACCTGATCAATTTCCTTATTCATTTATTTCAATCCCTTAATACTGCAAACAGCTCAAGTTGAATCTCTCCCAGCGTTCCCGGCACATAGAAAGCACAATTACCGGCGTCCAACATGGCCTGGGCTGCTGGATGATTAATTTCAAGAGCAAAGTATTGATTTTCCAGTCGTAACGGGATGGCTGCGGGTACATGTGTCAGCGGTTTTAATGGAATACCGCTGAGTGCCACATTGACGACATCTGACACATCCGCCCGGCTCCCTGCTTTACAGAGCTGTGGAAATTGCGCCAGGAGAACATGTGCGGGGAGACCCGAGCGAACGGACAGGTAAAAATCAGCACCTTCACGCAGTCGGGCATCCGACAGAGCGCCATACCAGAACTGTCGCTCCTGCGTCAGTTCAATAGCGACAACACGAGACGGCAGGCTGGCTTCCAGCAGTTCCACCAGCAGAGCAAACAGCGGCGGGAATACCTGCTGCGGATTTGCATGCTGATATGGAGGTACAACGCTGACATCATTTTCTAACGAGAAGGTCAGCAGGCTGCCCGCTAACCGCGCCAGCTCACGCCACAAAAGTTCGGGATGACGGCCTGGGTTTTGCAGCATTTCTTTCAGAACAGGTTCCGAACTATTAAGCGCATTCAGCAGCCAAAACAACGAAACATCTGCTACTGCAAAATCCGCCATTCGTTCGTTACTTTCTCGGCGCAAGGACATCAGGCGGCGACAACGAGCCTGGATACGATGCACCAAATCACTGAGCGAGTTGATTAACAAGGGGCTGGCTGAGAGTGAAAGCGAGGGGGGTAAAAAATCACGTCCCAGCTCCCATTGCCCCTGAGCATTACGAATAAGGCAAGCTACCGGACAAGTCAGGTAAGCGCTGTTATCGTCATGGGCATACCGGAGGGTGATAGCATGCCGCAGCACTGCCATATCAGTCCGTTCCTGACCGGAGAGATCCTGAACTGGCAGCCATTCCTGCTGCCAGCGACACGGACGGCTGACACCGTTGCCTGATGAAAGATTGCCGCCATTAGCTGAAAGCAGCGGCAATGCCAGCACGATATCAACGCTGTTGTAGCCAGTAAGATGCGATAAATCACACGCTGGAGGCAGGTTATCTGAAATACCTGTATCCACTAACGTACCGTCAGGAAAGCGCACAACCAGATTAACGGGATTCAAACGGGAAACCGTTAGCGCACTTTCATCAAACTCCGCGCTGATGACGCCCCACGGTGATGAAAGTGACATGTGAGCAACAACGTCAGCAACGTAAGCATCCCAACGTGTCTGTTGCTGAAACTGTTGGGGAGCCAGAAAAGCCCCCTCGCTCCATAACGGACGATAGATCTTCATCGCACCTCCTGTGCATTACGCCGTTAAGATTTCGACTTAGGCATCTGTGAAACTAACGACAAGCTGACATCCATACCTTCAACCTGGAAATGCGGGATGGCGTACAGGCGCACGCGGAAGAAACCCGGGTTATCCTCAATGTCCTCCACCACGACACGCCCATCACGAAGCGGATGTGAAGCCTGCAAATCATCGCCAGGATCGGTCATTTCGGTTACCAGACTGCGTAACCAGTTGTTTAGTTCAAGCTCAAGCAGGCGGCGATCTTTGGTCGTACCAATGTTTTCTCGCTGCAAGATTTTCAGGTAATGAGCAATACGAGAAAGCAGGAAGATATACGGCAAACGTGAGTTAATTCGACTATTAGCTGTTGCTTCCGGGGTATCAAACTGCGCAGGTTTTTGAGCCGAGTTAGCAGAGAAGAAGCAGGCGTAATCACGATTCTTATAATAAGAAAGCGGAATAAAACCGAGGTTGGCGAATTCAAATTCACGAGTTTCCGGAATCATCACTTCAGACGGGATTTTCACCTGATTACCCGTCCCCAGATCGTACAAATGGATAGGTAAATCTTTAACCGCGCCACCCGCCTGTGGTCCACGGATCTGGACGCACCAACCATTCTTGATAAAACTTTTCACCATATTCACAGCGAAAGAGAAAGATGCGCTGGTCCACAGATATTTTTCGTGATCCGGGCCCTTAACTTCCTCGACATAGTTAAAGCTGCGCACAGGAATGGTATCAGGGCCGTACGGCAAACGCCCGAGTACACGCGGCATAGTTAATCCGATATAGCGTGAATCATCACTATCACGAAATGCTTTCCATTTGATGTATTCAGCACGTTCGAAATAATCATTGATATCTTTTATGGCTGCGACCTCTTCCATATTTTCTTTCAGGAAGAATTTCGGCCCAACTGAACCAATAAATGGCATATGGCAGGCCGCCGATACGCCAGAAATGTTGCGCAGTAGCGCGATATCCTGCGGGCTGTTATCAAATTCGTACGCTGAAATCATTGCCGCAATAGGTTCGCCACCTGGCTGGTCATATTCTTCAATATAAACATGACGATATAACCCACTCTGGATAAGTTCCGGCGCGTCATCAAAATCATCACGCAGCGCATCCTTACTGACATCCATCATTTCGACACGGACATTTCGGCGAAAATCGATACCAGAGATCATTGAATGCAAACCACGCCAGAGCGATTCTTGTTTTTGAAATTCAGCATGATGCATAACTTCATTAACCTGATCGCTAATCTGCTTATCCAGACGAGCAATCTGCTCATCGAGTAGCGTTTTATCCAGGCGTTCTAAGGGTTGTGTGGCATCCGCCAGACATGAGACCAGAACCTGAATAGCAGCGGTCACACGCTCCGCCGGAGCGGCATCAGAAAGCGCTTCATCACTCTGCCACGCATCTACATTTTTTAATGACGCGACGGGGGAAAGATTAATTTTGTCAAAGAGGGACTGATAAACACTGCGTTCACTGGTCGTGGTGGTCGCGGCTGAAGAGGTATGTTCCTGAACAGACATCAACATATTCCTTTTATGTTCCTTTACTATTCCTGCCGATTTAGCGGAGGAAACCCTGTAGAGCGTTAAATCTCTTCTGGCATCATAGTTGCCAGCTCATTACGCAATTCCTGACTCAGGGCTGGATCCTTAAGGATTGCTTCCAGCTCGCGACGAAAAGCAGCGTTATCGAGTAAGTTAGATTTCAGGTCACGTAGTAAGTTACGCATAGCCAACAGAACACGTAATTGTGGGATATTTCGTGCGACCTGCTCAGGTTCAAAATCGCGGATATTCTTAAAGGTAAGGTTAATATCGTCCTTTCTGTCATCATCAGCTAACGTATTTTTAACACTTAAATTAACCACTGGTGAAAACTTGGCCAGCACATCGTTAAAGTTATTTTTATTAATATCTATCTTTTCACGCTCAGATAATGGTCGCTGCTCTCTGCCATTACTGAAATCACCGACAGTTAGTAGTTTTAAAGGCAATTCAACTTTCTTTTGAACGCCTCCGGTGTGTAAATCTAACTTAATATTAACGCGTGCCGTCGGCACTTCATTCTGAAAACTGTCACCCATACGTCCCTCTCAGACCGGCGACTCCTGCCGGTATTTTGCGTTTCCTAATGGAGCACGTTCCAATCGCTCAACATGTTTCTTACAACGTCATTTCTGCAGGCAGTTAACAATGGCTGTTGATGACAATTAACTATTATAATTATCACGCTAATGCAATCCGATATATTCCATAGGTAAAAACATGATCAATGTCATTAATTAATCGAATAACACATTATGTTTTTATATTTAAAATGACAACCAAGAAAATATTTATCTAATACAAACGAAAATAATTATTTAATGATTGATGAATTCATTTAACGAATGCATTAATCATTAAATATCATTTGCCATGAGAATATTTGCTGTCATTTATATAAATATAGACTCTCATTTAAATATAAGTGCTATCAATCTAATCATAAATAAAAAAAACCGGAGATATACTCCGGCTTTTCATATCTCACTCATGAGCGAGCAGAAAGATTAGTCTTCCTTCACCACAATCAGCGGTTCGATATCGCTCTCTTTTTTAATCACCAGCGACTCGTCACCACGCAGGCAGGTACCGCCATAGTTACCACCTACGGTAAAGGTACAAACCTGGATATATTTACCGGCAACTTTTGGCAGACACCAAAGCTGCTGATAAATGTTCTTCTGCTCGGCAAACTTACCACTGGTTTTATCCAGGAGCTCTTCCTGATGACTCACCAGATCGATGTTGCTGCCACAACGTCCTGCAATAGGTTTCACCGCATAACCGGTTTGCGCCAGCTCTTCATTAACAGTGAAATCCGTATCAAGCAGATAACGGTGGTGCGGGAACAGTTGCCAGAGGATCGGCAGAATCGCTTTGTTGCCAGGGATAACCGTCCACAGAGGTTCGAAGACCAGCACTTCCGGGCGCAGCAACACATCGATTAAGCGCACTTCCTGATTCGTATGCCCGGTACGAATTGGCACCGCGGCGTACTCCGTTTCGCTGACCTCGCGCACCTGTTCAATTGCGGTTTCCCACGCCCAGGTCTTCCAGACGCAGTTCACCAGACGGCCGTCCCCGTCAATCAATTGACCGGCGTCATCCCAGCGCAGTTCATCCAGACCTCGCAGAATTTTGCTGTCAAACCCGGCCTGACGCAGCGCCTGCTGCATAAACTGCGCGTGATAGTTTTCCTCGATATCCTTATCCTGCATGATGTGGACAAACGGACGTGCACGGCTGTGCTTCCAGGCACCTGCCAGTTCGTTGATCAACCCTTCAGCCGGGTTGTGTCCCTGCCCTGTGTAACCACGCTCGGCCCATCTTTCGAGAATCAAACCGGCTTCGGTATGACACGATGCGGAATCGGCGTTGTACTCATACACCTTCAGTCCACGTTCATCCATACAGAAATCCATACGCCCCGTAATCATATGATGCCGACGACGCTGCCAGGAAAGGCGCAGGCGCGGCCAGAGGATTTTCGGGATATCAAACAGCGCCAGCAGGTTGTCGTCTTTCAGCACCTTATCGGTCGCATGCAGATACATCAGGTGCAGCTCGTTGGTGGCTTTAATCAGCTCCTGCTCGGCGCTCTCGGTAATGGTGAAGTACTGATGCGGGTCCTGATTAATCACATGGCCGTTCGCCAGCACGTAGGCTTTTTGCAGCGGATCCTGCTCATTCAGCCATTTACCGTCAAATTGCCCGTTATCTTCCAGTCGCGCGCCGCCAATTTTCAGCGAATCATTGGCGATCTCCGGCTGCGGTAGGCTGAAACGGGTATCATCGGTCTGGATCATCCAACCAAGAATAGTCGTGTCGTCAAAGGTATCACGCAGGGTGTAACAACCGTTCTCAACCACCATCTCCAGTTCGCGGGTCCACTGCTGTCCGGGAGGCAGCGGCGTATGGAGCACATTCTGTTCGGCAATACGGATTTTGTTTTCCAGCAACTGGGTGACGACCGCCACATGCCCGGTATCTTTAAATTCGCCGCCTTTTTGCCAGATAAGCAGTGCGCCTGCTACCGGCGCGCGGGGCGAACCATTCGGAAATGCCTGTAACGGCAGGATATTGTCATTCACCACTTCGCGCAGGAAGCGTAAGGAGAAGATCTCCCAGGCCATGCCCACATCGGTGAAGACCATGCCATAGTTAAGGAAGAGAAAGCGGCGTGCGAACTCTACGCACTGCCATTTGTGGCCCATGTATTCATCGTCGATATAGCTGCGAAATGCTGCATCATCGTCGTAGTCCCGTGGGTCGAGGGAGCTGTAATCTGAAGAGTAGATTGCTACGCCACCTGGGGCATAGCCCAATAATGTCCCGAATGGGGCATCCTGACTGGTCGTTCCTTTGCTCATGCACCTTACCTCAAAACAATACAGCCTGAGCAGGTTGGCGTGAATTTTTCGCTCTGATTACCTGCTCTGCGACACTAACCGGACAGAGGTCGACATCATCATACACCTCAACGCAGCGGCTGGCGCTCAGAGGCGAAAAATTCACAGCAGGAACTACGCTTTGGTCAGGGTGACCGGTACGCTTTTATACGCCGGAGTCAAACTTTGTGTATCTACCGCATCCAGCGAAAGCAGGACATTCGCTTCAGGCAGATAAGCGCCAATTGAGCCAGCCGCCATGTTGTAAATCACCACCGTTAAGCCGTACATGATGCGATCCGCGCAGGGCTGACCGTTGTCGTCCAGCGCCTGAACGTTGACCACATCACCCTGGCTCAGACCGCGGCTCGTTGTTTCTTCGGCGCTTAAAAACACCACATCCCGACGGCCAGTAATGCCACGATAGCGATCGTTCATACCATAAATCGTGGTGTTGTACTGATCGTGGCTACGCAGCGTCGCCAGAACCAGTGCATCAGCAGGCTGATGTTCCCGCTCTACCGCCCGCTGATGGCTGACGATAAAGTTGGCTTTGCCATTCTCCGTTCGCCATTCACGGCGCGAAGCAGGCGTATCCATACGAAATCCGCCCGGCTCGGCAATACGTGCGTTGTAATCGTGGAACGCCGGGATCACGGCTTCAATGGCGTCACGGATCAACGCGTAGTCCCCGGTAAATGCTTCCCAGCTGATCGGAGAATGCGGCAGCGTGGCACGCGCCATGCCCGCCACAATCGCGGGCTCCGATTTTAGCCAGCGGGAAGCCGGCTTCAGCGCGCCACAGGAAGCGTGGACCATCGACATAGAATCTTCAACGGTCACCGACTGGATCCCCGTCGCCTGCATGTCGCGCTCCGTTCGGCCTAATGCAGGTAGCAGGTAGTTATGCTTTGCCAGCAGCAGATGCGATCTGTTCAGTTTGGTCGCCACATGGACCTGCAGATCCAGATTTTTCATCGCCGCAAAGGTACGCTGCGGCTGGGGCATCGCTACCGCCAGATTGCCGCCCATGCAGATGAGCGCTTTTGCGTCTCCCCGCTCGATGGCCCGAATGCTCTCCACGCTGGAGCGTCCATGTTTGCGCGGAACGCGGATAGAAAAATGCTTCTCAAGGCGTTGCAGGAAGTCTTCGGACGCCGCTTCGTTGATCCCCACAGAACGATCGCCCTGCACGTTAGAATGGCCGCGTAACGGGCAGATCCCCGCCCCCGGCTTACCCATATTGCCTTTCAGCAACAACAGATTTACCAGCTGCTGGACGTTCTCGGTGCCGTTTTTATGCTGAGTGATGCCCAGACCATAACAAACAATCGTGGCGCTGGATTTACTGTAGCTGTGCGCCAGATCTTCCATCTGACTACGCGTCAGACCCGAGTCCTGTTCCAGCTCCGCCCAGTTATGCTGACGTAAGTCGTCATACAGCGCTGCATATCCCGCGGTATGTTGGTCGATAAACGCATGATCGAGCGTCGGCTGCTGATCCAGTAGGATCCGCGCTTCGTCCATTTCGATCAGCGCCTTCATTATGCCTTTGAGCAACGAGGCGTCACCGCCCATTTTTACCTGGTAGTAGTCGTTGCTCAGCTCCGTCGCCTGACCGGTGAACATCTCTTTCGCACTTTGCGGGAAGCTAAAGCGCTCAAGCCCCCTTTCGTTCAGCGGGTTGATGGAGATAATTTTGGCTCCACGTTTGGCAACGTCGCGTAAGGTGGTCAGCATGCGTGGATGGTTAGTACCAGGGTTATGCCCGATACAAATCACCAGATCGCAGTGGTCAAAATCATCAAGTTCAACGGTCCCTTTCCCAAGGCCAATGGCCGGCGTTAGCCCTGCGCTGGTCGGTCCGTGGCACATGTTTGAGCAATCAGGAAAGTTGCTGCTACCATATTCGCGGGCAAACAGCTGATACAGGAACGCCGCCTCATTTGACGTTCTGCCGGAGGTATAAAACTCAACCTGTTGTGCTGAGTCATAGCTGCGCAGACGCTCGCCGATCTCCCGAAAGGCGATATCCCAATCCACCGCCTGCCAGGTGTCAGACACTGCATCGTATTTCATTGGATGCGTCAAACGACCAATGTTTTCCAGTTCATAATCGCTGTAGTGCCAGAGTGTGGAAACCGGGTGACGACTGAAAAATTCCGGTGACGCTTTCTTACTGGTTGTCTCCCAGGAAACCGCCTTAACGCCATTTTCGCACAGCTCCATTGGCGCACGATGCCCGGGGTCCGGCCACGCACAGCCCGGACAATCGAACCCTTTCACCTGGTTCATTTTGAACATCGCGATAATGTCGCGCGCGACAGCCTTTTGCGAAAACACCGAAGCAGTGACGGCTTTTACCGCACCCCACCCACCCGCAGGGCCCTGATAACCGCTTACTCCTGGAACACCATTTTTCATTATTACTGCTTATTCACCGCCAATTTTTGATGGTGAATACGGTAGCAATTTCCGTCCAACATTGATTTCCTCTTCATGGAGTACGGGCCAGGTACAATGAACGGGTTAGATTTATCTTCCCCTTTCAGCACAAAGCGACATAAAGTCCCAATCTGTTAAATTGAGTTCTACCTAACTGCTACACTGCATCAACACAACCACTCAGAAGGCAGGTCAATATGTCAGACAATACCTATCAGCCCGCGAAAGTCTGGACGTGGGAAAAATCGAACGGCGGCGCATTCGCCAATATCAACCGCCCGATTTCCGGCGCCACCCACGAAAAAACGCTGCCGGTTGGCAAGCATCCGCTGCAGCTCTATTCGCTGGGTACACCAAACGGGCAGAAAGTGACGATTATGCTGGAGGAGCTGCTGGCGCAGGGCGTGAAGGGCGCGGAATACGATGCCTGGATTATTCGCATTGGCGATGGCGATCAGTTTTCCAGCGGCTTTGTTGAGGTGAATCCGAACTCGAAGATCCCGGCACTGCGCGACCACTCGCAAAACCCACCGGTTCGCGTATTCGAATCTGGCGCAATTCTGCTCTATCTGGCGGAAAAATATGGTTATTTCCTGTCGCAAGATTTGGCAAAACGTACCGAAACGCTGAACTGGCTGTTCTGGCTACAAGGCGCGGCGCCGTTCCTCGGCGGTGGTTTTGGCCACTTCTATAACTATGCGCCGGTAAAAATCGAGTACGCGATCAACCGCTTCACGATGGAAGCCAAACGCTTGCTCGACGTGCTGGATAAACAGTTAGCACAGCATCAGTTTGTGGCAGGAGATGAATACACCATTGCCGATATGGCGGTCTGGCCATGGTTTGGCAATGTGGTGCTGGGTAACGTGTACGACGCGGCAGAGTTCCTTGACGCAGGAAGCTACAAGCACGTGCAGCGCTGGGCAAAAGAGGTTGCCGCGCGTCCGGCGGTTAAGCGTGGCCGTATTGTAAACCGTACCAACGGGCCGCTGAACGAACAGCTTCATGAACGCCATGACGCCAGCGACTTCGACACCAATACCGAAGATAAGCGCCAGGGTTAACGCAAGATGCCGGATGGCGGCATAAATGCCTTATCCGGCCTACATAGAAGGCGTAGGCCTGATAAGCGCAACGCCATCAGGCACTAACCGATTGTCATGCGCTGGTGACGTCGTACTCCATGCGGCGAAGTGCGTCTAACGTGGCTTTAGCTTCATCTTCATCAATGATGCTCATGGCGAACCCTACGTGCACCAGCACCCATTGCCCGACCAGCTCAGCGGTATCACCTTCACAAATCAGGGCAATATTGACATCACGTTTGATGCCGCACACTTCAACCTGCGCAAGCTGGTGAATATCTTCACCAACGGCCAGAACCTGACCAGGGACTCCAATACACATATCTGACTCCGCCCCATAGCAACCTATGGGTTATTCGACTTCAATACTTTTCACTTTCAGTGAATCGCCTGCATCAACCCGCAGACGATCGCCCTGACATAGTGGACACTGCGCATCATGCTGGGTGATTTCCACAACCTGACTGCAATCCCAGCACCATGCCTGGGCTGGTTTGTAATCAATATGCAGCTC
Organism: Citrobacter sp. B72; assembly: GCF_016894305.1. Lineage (NCBI taxonomy): Bacteria > Pseudomonadati > Pseudomonadota > Gammaproteobacteria > Enterobacterales > Enterobacteriaceae > Citrobacter > Citrobacter sp. B72. The sequence goes on along the minus strand of NZ_CP069801.1, from coordinate 739,686 downwards.
ACACCCTTGCGCCAGCGTGCCCTGACAGACGATGTCGAAGCTGAAACGGACGGCGCTCTCTTCAACGCACGAGAGCGCTCCGATTTCCAGCCAAACGCCGGTTACACGTTTGACACCGTGCTGCTCTGCCTGCTGTTGAACAATCTCAACCGCGCTCTGACAAAGGGACAGCTCATGCATTTTCGCAGTTCCGACGACCCAGCAGCAGCGCGCGGCGATTTAGCTGCGGCGCATTCGGATCGCTCACCGGCAGCGATAACAGCATGCGCGCGCAATCGTCAGTCAGACGCACACCTTCTTGCGCCGACATACTGTGCGAAAGCGGCGACATCAGTGAACAGGAAAGGTATTGCGATACGCCCTCCAGTTCACCAACGGTAAAGGTCATCTCGCCGTACGGCAGACGCAACCCGATTTTTTCACTGACTTTACGCACCGGCCAGATCTGGTCCGGTCCGGGGAAAATCAGTGCGCTGAGCATCCAGGGGGTGATAACACACCCCGTCCACTGTCCTTCAAACAGCGTAAAATCAGAGACATACACCGGCATATTCGGATGCAAGAAAGAGAGATCGTGCATCGAACGCCGGGCAACCTCTTCAAACGCTGCCTGAATCTGCGTCTTCGGGGCCGTCTGAAAACCGACAAACTCCTCAGACATGAGCCGCCTCCCGAGGGATCGCTTCAACGCCTGATTCGCGAAGCGCGGCAAGAACCTGCTCCAGCGCAGGTTCAATCATCGCTTCAACCGTTGGCGTTAGCCCGATATGCGGTTCCAACGATTCCGGAATAACGCCGACTAAGGTCAGCTTTTTCGGAAACTCGCCGGTAAAACGCAGGGCCGACAATACGTCGGCCAGGCCAAGCTGGTGCGGTGAGATTTTGTTGGTAAACAGCGCCGGGATCTCTTCATCCCGCAGGACCATCATCGTTCCTGGCGTGTTTTTCTTCGACACAATGGCGTCAGCAATGATCAGATGATCTCTGTTCGCCATATCGCCGAGAAGCTCCATCCCAGCCGTACCACCGTCCAGAACATCAACAAAGTCTGGCAGGATGTATCGTTGCTCTAATGCCTCAACGATACGTACCCCGATGGCTTCGTCGGTCAGCAAAATATTGCCGACCCCTAAGACTAATATCCGCATTACAGAACCTTAACTGAGACCACTTCGTTCCCGTCAACGTCCACCACATGCACCGCACATGACATACAAGGGTCGAAGGAGTGAATGGTACGAACCACTTCCAGCGGTTTGTTTGGATCGGCAATCGGCGTACCTACCAGCGAGCGCTCATACGGTCCCACTTCATCATTAAAGTTACGTGGGCCAGAGTTCCAGGTTGACGGTACAACCGCCTGGTAGTTGCTGATAATGCCGTCTTTAATCACCATCCAGTGAGACAGCATACCGCGTGGCGCTTCGAGGAAACCAACACCTTTGAATTCGCCTGTTGCCGGAATATCCGGTTTCACGAAGGTGGTGTGGTCGCCTTTACCGATGTTCACAATCAGCGCGTTGTACTGATCCTGCAGAACGTTCTGCAGTTCACAGCAGTGAACAGTACGGCCAATAATACGGCCCAGCGTAGAGTGCAACTGCGACACTTCGATAGTTTTACCGGTCAGCTTGGTGTAAATCGCGATGATTTCATTCAGCTTGGCATGGGTAGACTCGCGTTTGGCCGCCAGTTTACACAGCATGTTGGCCAGCGGACCCACTTCAACCGTTTTACCGTAGAAGGTCGGTGCTTTAACCCAGGAGTATTTGCCGTCGTCTGACCAACCGGTGTAATCAGGAACCGTTGTGCCTTCCCACGGAGCCTGCGGCGCTTCGTCTTTGTACCACGCGTGTTTCGCACTCTCCTGAATCCCTTTGATCAGGTACTCATCGGAGTGAGAGGTGATCGGACGATAGGTCGACAGATCGGCATCGGTGATGTAACCGCCCGGGAACAGGAAGCTGCCGTTTTTACCGTCTGTCGGGAATTCCGGCGCACTCAGGTAGTTAACCGCACCCTGACCACGTTCCAGCCACTCAGGATAGAACGCAGCAATAACCGCGGTATCAACCTTGTACACCTGCTCAACGAAGTCGCTCAGCTTATCGATGAAGGACTTGATGTACATCAGGCGTTCAAGGTTCAGCACGCCGAGGCCATCAAGGTTAATTGGGTTAGCAACCCCACCTACTGCCAGGTTCTGGATGTGCGGCGTTTTACCGCCCAACAGTGCCACAACGCGGTTGGCATCACGCTGGCATTCCAGCGCTTGCAGGTAGTGTGCGACCGCAATCAGGTTCACTTCCGGCGGCAGCTGCATTGCCGGGTGCCCCCAGCAACCGTTAGCAAAAATGCCTAACTGACCGCTGGCAACAAGGTCTTTGATCTTGTTCTGAACCTTGGTGAACTCTTCTGCGCTGTTCAGGTGCCAGGAGGACACGCCGTTCAGCATGGCAGACGCTTTCGCTGGGTCAGCTTTCAGTGCAGAAGTGATATCCACCCAGTCCAGCGCAGACAGCTGATAGAAGTGAACAATGTGGTCATGCGTGGTGTGCGCGGCCAGAATGATGTTACGGATATACTGTGCGTTCACCGGAACATCAATATTCAGCGCACTTTCTGCTGCACGAACGGAAGAGATAGCGTGAGTGGTCGTACAAACACCACAGATACGCTGCACAATCATCCAGGCATCGCGCGGATCGCGGTTTTTCACGATCTCTTCCATGCCGCGCCACATGGTACCGGAAGCCCATGCTTTAGATACCACGCCATTTTCGATTTCGCAGTCGATGCGTAAATGACCCTCAATACGGGTTACCGGATCAATAGTAATTCTCTGGCTCATGCTTTGCTCGCCTCATGACGATTTTGATCGTTTTGTTTTAAAGGAGGAAGTATCGGCAGTAGACGAATGAGTACGATGTATGCACAAATCTCAATAGCCACAAAACCAATAGAAATCAACAGCTCTTCCCAGGTCGGGAAGTAGTGGTAGCCACCACCAGGATTGAACGCCACCAGCGAATAGGACAGACGCCATGTTGCACAACCCAGCAATGCGCTCAGCGCAGACAGATACAGCATGCGCGAGTCATTACGCAGCTTAGTGACGCGCAGCACCACCAGCGGGAAGACCATCAGCACGACTTCAAGCCAGAACATCAGGGAGTAAAGATCGCCTGAGAACGCATAGGACAGCTTGTCGCGATAGATCAGTTCGCCAAAGCGCAGAACGACGAAAATCGCCAGCAGCACGCTGATGGTATTCGTCAGCTTGATGAACAAACTTTTCTCGTCCGGACCGTTACCTTTCAGACCGGCTTGTACCAACGAGCCTTCAAAGATGACGATCGAGAAGCCCATAATAAAGGCGGTTAATACCGAGAAAAGCGGCAGCATTTCATAAGCTTGCCATAGCGGATGCACCTTATAACCCGCAGAAATCATCAATGAACCCATTGAAGACTGGTGCATGGTTGGCAGCAGCGCGCCGAGGGCAATAATAAAGAACATCACTTTATTCAAACGTTTGAGGGAAACTTTCCACCCCAAGCGTTCAAACAGAGCCGGAGCAAATTCCAGCGCCATGATGCCGATATAGATGGTCATACAGACCGCCGTTTCGAACAGTACCGAGTTCACGTTGAAGTGGCCCGGAATGTAGAAATACGGCAGGTTCCAGTAACGACCGACGTCAATGGTGATCGACAGACCACCCAACGAGTAGCCAAACAGGCTCGCCAGCAGCGCCGGACGAACCAACGGATGGTATTGGCCTCTGTTGAAAACATACACCGCCCACGCCAGCGCCCAACCGCCGCACGCGAAGCCAGTACCAATCAACAGGTCAAACGCGATCCATACACCCCATGGGAAACCGCCGTTCAGATCGGAGACTGAGCCCAGTCCGAAGACCAGACGTTTCACGATCAGGAGCATACACAGGACGATAAGCGGCCCAAAAATAATGACCGGTTTGCTGATTATTTTTCCGCCCAGCGGTTTAGGATCATGACTCATGATCGTCTCCTCCATCGTGATGGTCGTTTTTCGTGTTACGACGAACCAGCACGGTTAAGCCCGCCAGCGCAGCCAGGGGTAATATCATGCCCTTGTACAGGGAATGTTGAACATGTTCGGAACGCGCACCAGTTGAAAGATCATCCAGCTTCGGCAGATCCAAATCCTCGTAAGGAACACCCGTCAGTACCATAACCTGCGTACCACCACCTTCTTTCTCACCGTACAGGTGCGGGTAGTACTTCGGTACCGTATGCAGATAGGTATCGCCTGCTTTCACCGTCTGACGCGGATAGTGGTATTCGCTACCTGGCTTCAGCGCGAGACGTTTTTTCGCCTCAGCCATCAGCTCTTCACGCGTACCAAAAATCACCGCACCGGCTGGGCACACTTCAACACAACCCGGTAAACCACCTTTGTCCAGACGCTCAACGCCTTTCTGGTTACACAGTTCACATTTGTGAAGCGCACCAAACGGGTTGTTGTAGTCGTACTTAGGCACGTTGTACGGGCAGGCGACCATGCAGTAACGACAGCCCGTGCAGACATCTTTGTCATAATGGACGATGCCGGTTTTCGGATCTTTCTTCAGCGCGGAGACCGGGCAAACGGAAACGCAGTTCGGATCAACACAGTGCATGCACTGTTTCTTGATGTATGCGTAACCATTTTCTTCCTGGTCTTTGTTAACGCCTGTTCCGCTACGCCACACCTGAATGATGTTATTGGTATACGGCGACAGTTTGTCGTTGTTCGACCAGGTTTGCTCGCCTTCCGGGTTACGCGCCGGGAAGTTGATATCCTGACACTTGGTGACACAGGCCTGGCAGCCTACGCACAGCGTCGAGTCATAGAGCATCCCAAGAGAACCAGGGATCGGCGGACGGTTTTCTGCAGCCGCATGGCTGATGGACGGCGCTGCGCCCAACAGCAATGCCCCGCTGGAGGCTGCTTTAATAAAGTTACGTCTGTTCACGGTTATTCTCCCCGTGAGTCAGCGTTATCTTTCTTCTGCTGACGCCCCAGTTCACGAACCGCCATCACGCTGACACCGGCAACCAGTCCTACTACGCCACCCAGCAGTCCAATCGCTCCGGCAGAAACATTGCCGCCTTCTTTCATGTTGACATCAGGTTTCTCGGAACGCGGCGTTTGGTTTTCTACATGAGCAAGCTGGTGAATACCTTTATGGAAGCCGACGCCTTCTTCGTTACAGCCGTAGCAAGGGTGACCGATAGCCACCGGCCACACGCCGCCCACATCGCAGAATTGCAGCGTTGAGCAGTTGCCGTAGGTTTCTGGTCCTTTACAGCCCAGATGGTAGAGGCACCAACCTTCGCGGTGGCCTTCATCACCAAACTCTTTGGCAAAACGACCAGCATCGAAGTGCGGGCGACGTTCGCAGTGTTCGTGAATCAAACGGCCATAGGCGAATGTCGGACGGTTTTTGGTATCCAGCTTCGGCGGCTTACCATAAGTGATGATATGCGCGACCGTTGCGAGGAAGTTATGCGGGTTCGGCGGACAGCCGGGGATGTTGATGATGGTTTTGCCTGGCAGAACTTCTTGCAGGCCGACGGCACCCGTTGGGTTAACGCCAGCGGCAGCAACACCACCCCACGCGGCGCAAGAGCCGATGGCAATGATAGCGGCTGCGCCTTCTGCGGCCCGGCGGATGTGATCCACGATCGGTTCGCCGGCAACCATACAGTAAATACCATTATCTTTCAGTGGGATAGAACCATCTACTACCAGAACATATTGCCCTTTGTACTTCTCCAGAGCGTTATGTTTGTTCTCTTCAACCTGATGGCCGAAGGCGGCAGAGAGTACCTCATGGTATTCCAGAGAGATTGTCTCCAGAACGAGGTTTTCCACTGTAGGGTGTGTCGCGCGAAGCAGCGATTCAGTACAACCCGTACACTCCTGAGCACCAATCCAGATAACCGGTGGGCGCTGAGGACGAGAAACTGATTCGGCCATTTCTGCGGCGGCTTTGCTACTGAGCCCCATGGTAGCGGCCAGTGCTGCACAAAGCTTCATGAAATCACGGCGATTAATGCCGCTCGAATTGATGAGAGAGTTATCTCCAGTCATTTTATAGTTATTCCGTTGCGAAGACCTGGCTTTTATTTTGCACCATTCGCATGTTGCATATTGCGATCGGCGCGCCATTACCACACTTTTTATATGGTTATGTGCATTATAATACTTCGGCGGAGCAACAAAACGAAGGCGTAGGTCAATAGTGTAATTAATTAAAGCAAGATAATACCCCTTTCGGATCAAGCTTCGAGTCGATAGCCAGCCATGAAAAACCGAATTGTTGTACTGGACTGGTTCTCTTTAAAGAAATCCATCACCATCTCTTTATCCAGCCCATAACGGCGCGTCAGGATCCCCGCTTCCCACGCGCTGAGCTGTCGATCGCCCGTTTTTTCAAACATTCGATGTGAAAATCCCAGCACAAAACCACGCTTATAATCCGCACAAAAATTCGCCACCGAGCGTGCACTGTCCGCACTTGAGGCGTTTAATCCGGCCATCAGGCCTTTACCAAAATGGTTGTCCATGCATAACCTCCAATCGCTATATAATAAATTATATAGCGATTTTTTAAGCAAAGACCAGAGGTATCACGAACTTTTTATAACGGCTTAAAAGGACACCCACTCATCCGTTTTAGCGGCCGCAGACGTTTTGCTGTCTGCTGAAGAGGAAGTGGTTTGGCTGGCTGCGTATTGCACATCATTAGCGGAAAGGCGGAACTGTTGCACCGAGCGTTGCAGCTCCTCTGTTTGTCGTTCCAGCGCCACTGCCGCGGCGGAAACTTGTTCTACCAGCGCAGCATTCTGTTGCGTTACGCTGTCCATCTGCGTGATCGCCACGCTCACCTGCGAGATACCCTTATTCTGTTCTTCCGAGGCAGAGGCAATTTGCTTCATGATGACAGTCACTTCGGTGGCGCCGCGCAGAATCGCCTCCATGGTTAATCCTGTTTCTTTAACCAGACGAGCACCCTGATCAACACGACGCGATGACTCGCCAATCAGCGTCTCAATCTCTTTCGCCGCCCCGGCGCTGCGACTGGCAAGGTTACGTACTTCACCGGCGACGACGGCAAAACCGCGCCCCTGCTCGCCTGCCCTGGCTGCTTCAACCGCCGCGTTCAGCGCCAGAATGTTGGTCTGGAAAGCAATGCTATTAATAACTGACGTGATTTCCGCGATCTGTTTAGAGCTGGCGGCAATGCCGTCCATCGTCTCTACCACTTCTGAAACCAGCGTGCTCCCTTTGCCTGCCGTTTCTGTGGCCGTATCGGCAAGCAGGCTGGCTTCACGCGCATTTTCTGCGTTCAGTTTTACCGTTGCGGTCAGTTGCTCCATGCTGGCAGCGGTCTCTTCCAGTGCCGCAGCCTGCTCTTCAGTACGTGAGGAGAGATCGTTATTCCCGGTCGAAATTTCCGTCGCCCCTCGCCAGATGTTGTCACTACCTGAACGGATGGTACTGACGGCTTCGCGCAGGCTATCCTGCATCGCGCACAATAACGGCACCAGTTGACCCACACAGTTACGACCAAAATCTTCGATGGGATGGCTAAGATCGCCCTGCGCAATCTGCTGGAACTGTTGGCGAATACGTCCCAGCGGTTTCACCATCATGGAGACAAGGTAGCGGTCGGTAAAGAAAAGGAGGGCAATCCCAAGGATCACGGCGGTGATAATTAGCGTCCGGATGATAGAGGTTTTGCCATCGACCATCACGCGGGTGGTATCGAGTCGCTCACCTGCCGTGGCGTTAAAACGCTCGGCACTGGCGCCAAATTCACGGCTCAACGCGGGTGTAATAGTGCTGGCATGCTCCGCAAAGGCCGTAAGCGTGCCCTGCTGCGCCAGTTGCATTTGCGGGATCACGCCGTTGTCCAGCAGCGCCTGCCACTTCGTCAGTACTGCGTTAGCGACGTCAGGATCCATAGGGCCCGGAGATAATGTTTTCATCTCCTGGAGTTTTTTGCTCATATTCTCCAGGGACTGTTGCGCTGGCGCAAAATCAGGCGTTCCGCCACTCATTTTGACATCCATGGCGCGACTTAAGCGCGTTACGAAGCGAAAGTACTGATCGTTACCCTGACTGAGAACCGTCATCTGATGGACAAGATGACGGTCAATATCATTGCCTTCAGATATTTTTGATAACGAATGAAGACTGAATAAACCCACGCCCGACCAGAGCAGGCAAAAAAGTCCCAATATTGCCAACATGACAATACGAATAGTGAAGTTTTTCAGCAAACGCATAATAATTTCCTTGCCGTTGATGAGGAATTCGCCATCAGGCGATACTTATCCTTGTTATCGGCAGGCAGTAGAGAAGATATAATGCGTTCTTTATTTTTTTACTTTCTTAAGTACATCCACTATCTCTCCACACTATATCAATATGAATGCTAATGAAATTAGGTAGCATTATTATTCAGGTAATTAGTTATAAGCATTAAATAATCTATTGTTTTCTATCGCAAATATTTTTTAAACCACGCAAGAGTACGTTCCCAGGCTAAATCAGCGGCAGCTTTATCATAACGGGGGGTCGAATCGTTGTGAAAGCCATGATTAACACCGGGATAGATATAGGCTTCATAGACTTTCTTATTGGCCTTAAGCGCCGCTTCATAGGCAGGCCATCCCTCATTAATACGTGTGTCTAATTGCGCATAGTGCAGTAATAAAGGCGCGTTTATTTTAGGGACATCTGATGTAGGAACCTGCCGCCCATAAAAAGGCACCGCGCAGGCCAGTTCAGGGAAAGCCACAGCAGCGGCATTCGACACACCACCACCGTAGCAAAATCCGGTAATACCTACCTTTCCCGTCGCCCCTGAATAATGTTGCATAAATTCAATGGCGGCAAAAAAATCATTCATCAACTTTACGGGATCAACCTGCTGCTGCAATTCCCGACCTTTATCATCATTGCCAGGATATCCCCCTACCGAACTTAATCCATCCGGCGCAAGTGCCATAAAGCCCGCCTTCGCCACCCGTCTCGCCACATCTTCAATATACGGATTCAGCCCACGATTCTCATGCACTACCACCACCGCCGGAACTTTCCCTGTCACCTTCGCAGGTTTAACTAAATACCCCCGCACATCACCATGCCCTTCAGGCGAAGGATAGGTAATATATTCCGCCAGAATATCGGGATCGGTAAATTCTACCTGCGTTGCGAGGGCATAGTTGGGTTTCAATAAATTGAATAAGGCCAACGCCGTCATGCCACCCACTGCATATTTCGCTGCCAGATTGAGAAACTCGCGTTTCGTTATTTTGCCATGCGCGTAATAGTCATAGTAGTCGAGCAGCTCTTGCGGAAAGTCTTTGGCAGTCAAACGCGGCATCGTCGCACTCCTGATTGATGTTTTTTTAAGCAAAGCACAGTGACCTGTTTTTGCCCAGTTTTTCATCTCAGTGTGACCTGGTGAACGGGATATTCACCGTGAACCCGCTAGAATAGAAACGTTGTTTCGAAATTCACCTGCACTAAGGAGATCTCATGGCCTGGTTTGCCAATCCTGAACGTTACGAGCAGATGCTCTATCGCTACTGTGGGCGCAGCGGTTTGCGTTTACCCGCGCTATCGCTGGGTTTATGGCACAGTTTTGGGAACGTTCAGGCGCTGGATTCACAGCGCGCCCTGTTGCGTAAAGCATTTGATTTAGGCATCACGCATTTTGATTTAGCCAATAACTATGGGCCGCCACCGGGCAGCGCAGAAGAGAATTTTGGCCGATTGCTGCGCGAGGATTTTGCACACTATCGCGATGAACTGATTATCTCCACCAAGGCAGGCTATGACATGTGGCCTGGGCCATACGGTTCTGGCGGTTCGCGCAAATACCTGCTCGCCAGCCTCGACCAGAGTCTGAAACGCATGGGTCTCGACTATGTCGATATCTTCTACTCTCACCGCGTTGACGAAAATACGCCAATGGAAGAGACCGCCTCGGCGCTGGCCCACGCCGTGCAAAGCGGTAAAGCGCTGTATGTCGGCATCTCATCCTATTCTCCGGAACGTACGCAGAAAATGGCCGAGCTGATGCGGGAATGGAAAATTCCATTGCTGATCCATCAGCCGTCTTACAACCTGCTTAACCGCTGGGTAGACAGCAGCGGCCTGCTGGATACGCTGGAATCCAACGGTATGGGCTGCATCGCATTTACGCCGCTGGCTCAGGGACTACTGACGGGGAAATACCTTAACGGTATTCCGGAAGGTTCACGCATGCAGCGTGAAGGGAAAAAGGTTCGTGGGTTAACGGAAAACATGCTGACGGAAGAAAACCTTACCAGCCTGCGTTTGCTTAATGAGATGGCGCAACAGCGTGGACAGTCGATGGCACAAATGGCCTTAAGCTGGCTGCTAAAAGACAACAGGGTAACGTCGGTATTGATTGGCGCCAGTCGACCGGAGCAACTGGAAGAAAACGTTCAGGCGCTGGCGAATCTGACGTTCAGCGCCGAAGAACTGGCGCAGATCGATAAGCACGTCGCGGACGGTAAGCTGAACCTGTGGCAGGCCTCATCTGACAAATAACCGTAGGTAACACCGTGCCGGGTAGCAACGTTGTTCTTCCCGGCACGTAATACGGGCCAGCCAGTCCCTCACACCTCTTCTGCTTTGATTTCTGGGCGCTGATATTCCGGCCACACCAGCGCGACAAGTGCAGGGTAGGCTTCCAGGCTGAACTCCCTGAAGCACTGACGTAAGTTAAGCACGTCCAGATCGGCATGCGGGACTTTCTCGCCACTCAGACAGCGTTTTTTAATATTGTCGTAATATTTATACACTGCAGAGTTGAGATCGCTGCAACGCCGCTGTGCATCAAATAGCCCTGGCGTCTCATTCAGCTCCACCATTGTCATCCGTTTGATCGTCGAGTGGATAAAATCGATATATTCGTGATTGACGCGCCAATACCAAACCGGAGTAATCGAATTCATCAGTACCGAGAAATGATCTTCACCCTCTTCTTTACTCAGTATTTCCGGCTGGTTTTCAGCGTATCCATTTTCTGCATTACGGTTTTTATTTGCACTGCGCATCAACAAAAGTACCCCGCAGGTCAGCAATAGCAGGGTAATAACAGAATAAAATATACTGTTCATATACTGGCTCCATTTTTTTTGATTTTAAAATTACGCCATGCTATTGTCAACGCGGCATGGTTTATTTAAAACAACATATCATTGGCATCAAAGGATATTTCAACATGCTTCCCGAGCATCTTGTTCCCTCGTGTTTTCACTTATCCAACTCACCTGACAATACCACCTCCACAGATAATAGTGAAAATTTGACTCAGGGGAAGATAACATTAAGCGATTACGAATCCGATATTTTGATTAGCTCAACCGCTACCGGTCAGTCACGAAATATGCTATTTGAAGAGTGCGACCGCCATTTAAAAGAGCGTCTATTTCGTGCAGCAAAAATTGAGTCATTCTCTCGTCTACTCAATTCACTACAGGCAGAAGGCGACATTAATGCACAAGAATTAAGTAAAATTTTGACTCAAAAAACAGCCATCATAAATGAACAGGGCAACAAAATTTGGCTTAATTTAATTACCCGTGAAACCAGCGACCCTATTTTTTATTCTCTGGAAGAGAAATAAAATGAAAGATGTTGAGGATAATAATGTTTATTTGGCTTTAGATAACCATAAAAGCGATGAGTTTGTCTTAAAGCAAAATTTAGCCGTGTTGATTGCCAATAAAAACGCGACACTGGAAAGCGTTGCTCAGGAGATAGTCTCTATTCCCGCTGCACTGGTGCGGATGAAATGGCAAAATCGCCGTGAAATTTACTCGCTACAGGCTAAAGAAGAGATCTACGGTGCCGCGATCGAAGCCATTATGGAGCAGCAACCAGAACTGCGGGACAAAATCATGGCCCGACTGGAAAGCACCTACCAGCATATACTCGCGCGGGAAACGGCCACCTTACGCCTGACGCGAAAGCTGTCTGAAGGGAACTACGAACCCACCAGGATAACCACGGTCGCGTTAGATGAGAACAGATAAGAACAAGTGTGCAAGGGAGTTGAATCAGGAGAGACACGCCGGGTAAGGCGGCAACCATTACCCGGCAATGATGAGGATTACTTCGCTTTCACAGTCTCTTCGCCAACCAGACCAATCTTCAGGAAGCCCGCCTGATGCAGCGTATCCATCACCTTCATCATGGTCTCATAATCAACGGTTTTATCTGCCCGGAAGAAAATCGTGGTGTCTTTCTTCCCGTCAGTTAACGCATTTAGCTCGTTAATCATGGTTTCATCCGTCACCTGATTGTTGCCAATAAACATACTCTTATCGGCTTTAACTGACAGGTAAACCGGTTTTTCCGGACGCGGCTGCGGCGTGCTGGTGGAGGCAGGGAGATTCACCTTCACATCTACGGTTGCCAACGGCGCGGCAACCATAAAGATGATCAATAAAACCAACATAACGTCGATAAACGGCGTCACGTTGATTTCATGCATTTCACCGTTGTCGTCCAGGTTTTCATTAAAGCTCATTGCCATGGAACATTATCCTACACGTAATTTCTGCGCTGCACGTACCGGATGCGCGGATGCGCTTGCATTCAGGTCCAGATCGCGACTTTGCAGCAACAGCACCTGTGCCGCGACGTCACCCAGCATCGCTTTATAGCTGCCAATCTGACGTGCGAAAATGTTGTAGATAACAACCGCTGGAATTGCTGCAACCAGACCAATTGCGGTCGCTAACAGCGCTTCTGCGATACCCGGCGCAACAACGGCCAGGTTGGTCGTTTGAGTTTGTGCAATCCCGATGAAGCTATTCATGATGCCCCATACGGTACCGAACAGACCGACGAATGGAGAGATAGCCCCGATGGTGGCCAGGTATCCGTTACCGCGGCCCATATGACGACCTACCGCCGCCACACGACGCTCCAGACGGAAGCCGGTACGCTCTTTAATGCCTTCGTTATCGTCGCTGCCTTCTGACAGTTCCAGCTCGTTCTGCGCTTCATTAATCAACTGTGCGCCCAGGCTTTTGCCATCGAATCCTGCGGCAATTTCACTTGCCTGATCTAAAGAGCGGGCTTCCGCCAGCAGTTGCTGTTCACGCTTAAGGCGGCGTTTCTGAGTAAAGAACTCAAGGCTCTTACTAAAGAAGATAGCCCAGGTGACCACTGACGCCAAAATCAGCCCAATCATCACGCACTTAACCACGATATCGGCGTGCTGATACATACCCCAGACGGAAAGATCCGTCTGCATCAAATTATTACCCACTCTGTATCTCCAGGACGCAAATCACAAAATCTGAGCGTAATCATATCAAAACGACGTCGAATTGATAGTCGTTCTCATTACTATTTACATATTGCCGCACCTTTGGTTTCTTTTCCTTGCGCTTACGCAGTAAAAAAGTCACCAGAAGCATTTTGAGATTATTTTCTACTGTATGACCGTTCTGCAGGATGCGTCATCTTTGATTCATGGTAGTTTAGACATCCAGACGTATAAAAACAGGTAAGACAACATGGCAGATAAGCAACTTGAAACCAAACTCGTTCACGCAGGACGCAGTAAAAAGTACACGCTGGGCTCGGTAAATAGCGTGATCCAGCGCGCTTCTTCGCTGGTTTTTGACACCGTAGAGGCCAAAAAACAGGCCACGCACAACCGGGCGAACGGTGCGCTTTTCTATGGGCGTCGCGGAACCCTGACGCATTTCTCTCTGCAGGAAGCGATGTGCGAACTGGAAGGCGGCGCGGGTTGCGCGCTGTTCCCCTGCGGTGCGGCGGCCGTTGCCAACACCATCCTTGCCTTTGTGGAGCAAGGGGATCATGTGCTGATGACCAATACCGCCTATGAACCCAGTCAGGATTTCTGCACCAAAATTCTCGGTAAGCTCGGCGTGTCCACCGGCTGGTTCGATCCGCTGGTTGGCGCCAATATCGTTAAGCACATACAGCCGAACACGAAAGTCGTATTTCTGGAATCTCCCGGTTCTGTCACTATGGAAGTGCATGATGTTCCCGCTATTGTTGCCGCCGTCAGAAGCGTCGCGCCGGATGCAATCATCATGATTGATAACACCTGGGCTGCCGGGGTGCTGTTCAAAGCGTTGGATTTTGGCATCGATATCTCTATTCAGGCAGGCACCAAATATCTGATTGGTCATTCTGACGGCATGGTCGGCACGGCGGTATCTAATGCCCGCTGCTGGGATCAACTGCGCGAAAATGCCTATCTGATGGGGCAAATGCTGGACGCCGATACCGCCTATATGACCAGCCGTGGACTGCGTACGCTGAGCGTTCGCCTGCGTCAGCACCATGAAAGCAGCTTAAAGGTCGCCGAGTGGCTGGCCAGCCATCCGCAGGTCGCCCGCGTGAACCACCCGGCACTGCCCGGCAGTAAAGGGCATGAATTCTGGAAGCGTGATTTTACCGGTAGTAGCGGCCTGTTCTCCTTTGTATTGAACAAGAAGCTCAATAATGAGGAGCTTGCTGCGTATCTGGATCACTTCAGCCTGTTCAGCATGGCCTACTCCTGGGGCGGTTTTGAGTCGCTGATTCTCGCCAACCAGCCGGAACACATTGCGGCAATCCGTCCGCAAGGCGAGGTGGATTTCAGCGGAACGCTCATCCGTTTACATATCGGTTTAGAGAATGTTGACGATCTGATTGCCGATTTGGCCGCAGGATTTGCCCGAATCGAGTAAAATTGCCACAGATGGACATATAAGCAGACACTTCTGGTGGAAAAGTCTGCAATTGTTGCGTCCGGGATCAAGGCATCCCGGGCAATTCAGGAGTACAATCCACACATAAACGCTGTTCCACAGGAAAGTCCATGGTAGTCATTCAAGATATTGTCTCCGCGCTCTGGCAACACGATTTTGCCGCACTGGCGGATCCGCACGTTGTGAGCGTGGTGTACTTCGTCATGTTCGCCACGCTGTTTTTAGAAAATGGCCTGCTGCCCGCCTCCTTTTTACCCGGAGACAGCCTGTTATTACTGGCAGGAGCGCTGATCGCTCAGGACGTGATGAGTTTTTTACCTACCATAGCTATTCTGACGGCCGCAGCCAGTCTGGGCTGCTGGCTGAGTTATATTCAGGGACGCTGGCTAGGCAACACGCGCACGGTGAAAGGCTGGTTGGCGCAATTACCGGAAAAATACCATCAGCGCGCGACCTGCATGTTTGACCAACACGGTCTGATGGCGCTGCTGGCAGGGCGTTTCCTGGCGTTTGTTCGCACCTTACTGCCAACGATGGCGGGCATTTCAGGGCTTCCTAACCGTCGGTTCCAGTTTTTTAACTGGCTGAGTGGCCTGCTGTGGGTCACCGTCGTCACCAGTTTCGGCTATGCGCTGAGCATGATCCCGTTCGTTAAACGCCATGAAGATCAGGTGATGACCTTTCTAATGATCCTGCCGATTGCCCTGTTAACCGCAGGATTGTTGGGAACATTGTTCGTGGTGATTAAAAAAAAATACTGTAGCGCCTGAGTATTATCCGTAGCCGGGGTAATTCCCGGCATTATGCCTGATGGCGCGCGGCTTTAAGGCCTACGGTATACCTGTCAGGCCTACTACAAGAAATCAACTCCCCTGCATCATACGAATTCTTGCCGCATCTTCCCCCGGCGTTACGCCAAAGAAACGTTTGAACTCCCGACTGAATTGCGATGCGCTCTCATAGCCGACGCGCATGGCAGCCGCACTGGCCTTCATCCCATCGTGAACCATCATCATCCGTGCTTTATGCAGGCGATAGCTCTTAAGATATTGCAGCGGCGACGTGCTGGTCACCGCTTTAAAATTATGATGAAACGCCGACACGCTCATGTTCGCCTCTGCCGCCAGCTGTTCTACATTGAGGTTTTCGGTGTATTTGGTTTCAATCCGCTTCAGTACCCGGCTTATCAAACTGAAATGCGTCTGGCGACTGACCAGAGCAAGTAACGCGCCGCCGCGCGGTCCGGTCAGCACATGGTAGAGGATCTCGCGAATAATCTGTTTCCCCAGAATACGCGCATCCAGCGGTCGCTCCATCACATCCAGCAGGCGCTCAGCAGCGCAGAGAATTTCGTCAGAGAGCGTTGCAGAGTTAATCCCGCTGGCCGCCATGGCGGGCTGGAACAGCTCGTCTTCCCCAATGTCCATCAGCAGCTCCTGCAATTGCAGGATATCGACATTCAGATAAATACCGGCCAGAGGAACCTCCGGCGTCGCATAGGTTTCACATTCAAAGGGTAAAGGTACGGTTAGCAGCAGGTATTCGTTGGCGTCATAGCGAAATACGCGCTCATTGATGTAACCAATTTTATGTCCCGAAAAGAGAAATATGATGCCTGGCTGATACATGACCGGTGTACGCGCCGCCGGCTCCGTACCGTGTAGCAGGCGGACATCTGGCAGCAGTTCGTTAAGTCTATTTTCATTGTTTTTCAGCTGCTTAATTTTATCTGTCAGCAGAAGACAGATCTCATCACGGTTCATGGGACACCATTTCATCATCGGTTTTCGACCCTGACATAATGCGCAGATTTATCCGTTTTCTCCAGCAGTCTGTAGAAATGGGCAAGACATCGGCAGAAATGAGCATTGAGAGCAGCGCGGCGGGCGACCACAATGTTCATCATCCGGCAGACACTCACCTGCCCTCTTTTATTACCCACCAAAGGGAACGAGCAATGAACAACTTTAATCTCCATACCCCAACACGTATTTTGTTTGGTAAAGGCGCGATTGCTGAGCTGCGCGATCAAATTCCTCAGGACGCTCGCGTACTGGTTACCTACGGCGGCGGCAGCGTGAAAAAAACTGGCGTCCTGGCGCAGGTTCAGGACGCGCTGAAAGGCCTGGATGTGCTGGAGTTTGGCGGTATCGAGCCAAACCCGTCTTATGAAACGCTGATGAACGCAGTAAAAATCGTGCGTGATGAGAAAGTGACGTTTCTGCTGGCGGTAGGTGGCGGTTCAGTGCTGGACGGCACCAAATTCATCGCGGCAGCGGCACAGTACGCTGATGGCATCGATCCATGGCGCATTCTGGAAACCCACGGCAACGACGTAACAAGCGCCATCCCGATGGGCTCCGTATTAACCCTGCCTGCAACCGGCTCTGAATCTAACTCCGGCGCGGTAATTTCGCGTAAAACCACCGGCGATAAACTGGCCTTTATGACCCCGTTTGTGCAGCCAGTATTTGCCGTTCTGGATCCGGTTTACACCTATACCCTGCCGCCACGTCAGGTTGCGAACGGCGTTGTAGATGCCTTCGTGCATACCGTTGAGCAGTATGTAACTTATCCGGTAGACGGGAAAATTCAGGATCGCTTTGCCGAAGGCATTCTGCTCACGCTGGTAGAAGAAGGTCCGAAAGCCTTGCAGGAGCCGGAAAACTACAACGTGCGTGCGAACGTCATGTGGGCGGCAACCCAGGCGCTGAACGGCCTGATTGGCGCAGGCGTACCGCAGGACTGGGCAACGCATATGCTGGGCCATGAACTGACCGCAATGCACGGTCTGGATCATGCTCAAACGCTGGCCATCGTTCTGCCAGCGCTGTGGAATGAAAAACGTGATACCAAGCGTGCCAAACTGCTGCAATACGCAGAGCGTATCTGGAATATCACCGAAGGTTCCGACGACCAGCGCATCGACGCCGCCATTGCCGCTACCCGCGCTTTCTTCGAACAAATGGGCGTACCCACTCGCCTGTCTGACTATGGCCTGGACGGTAGCTCCATCCCGGCATTGCTGGAAAAACTGGAAGCACACGGTGGTACGCAACTGGGCGAACATCAGGACATTACGCTTGAAGTCAGCCGTCGGATTTACGAAGCTGCCCGCTAAGGTTTTTTAACCTCCGCCTTTCGTTTTTGGGTATTTATACCAGGCTTAAGTCACACCTAACTCACCGGGGGCTGCCCCGGTGAACTCAATTTACACCCAATCATTCATGGTGCATCGAGGCGGCAATTAAGTGAATCCCCGGGAGCGTACATAAGTACGTGACCGGGGTAAACGCAAGCAGCCAACAAAGAGGCAGCCTGAAGGATTAGAAGGATTAAGTGTGGGGGGGAATTATGACCAGTCCAACCATTATCAAGCTACAGGATGGTAACGTCATGCCACAACTGGGCCTGGGGGTCTGGAAGGCAAGCAACGAAGAAGTCATCACCGCCATTCATAAAGCGCTGGAAGTGGGGTATCGCTCAATTGATACCGCTGCGGCGTACAAAAACGAAGAAGGTGTCGGCAAAGCAATACGCGATGCTGGCGTACCACGGGACGAGTTATTCATCACCACCAAGCTGTGGAATGATGACCAAAAACGCCCCCGGGAAGCCTTGCTCGAAAGCATGGAAAAACTCCAGCTTGATTACCTCGATCTATACCTGATGCACTGGCCGGTTCCGGCGATCGACCACTACGTTGAAGCGTGGGAAAACATGATCGACCTGCAAAAAGAAGGGCTGATTAAGAGCATCGGCGTGTGCAACTTTCAGATCAATCATCTCCAGCGGTTGATGGATGAAACCGGCGTACCTCCGGTGATTAACCAGATCGAACTTCATCCGCTTATGCAACAGCGCCAACTGCACGCCTGGAACGCAACGCATAAAATCCAGACCGAATCCTGGAGCCCGCTGGCGCAGGGCGGCAAAGACGTCTTTGATCAAAAGATCATCCGTGACCTCGCTGAGAAATATGGCAAATCACCGGCGCAGATTGTCATCCGCTGGCACCTGGATAGCGGGCTGGTGGTGATTCCAAAATCGGTCACCCCTGCGCGTATCGCAGAAAACTTTAACGTCTGGGACTTCCGCCTGGATAAAGACGAATTAGGCGAAATCGCGAAACTCGATCAGGGCAAACGTCTGGGGCCAGACCCGGATCAGTTCGGCGGTTAAGCCCTTCCCTCCAGCCCGACACTCTCGTCGGGCCTTTACTGATTTGAAATATCAGGAAACAATTCGCACACATATATTGATGTATTTCTTGCAGTCGCTGGAGCAGCATTACGCAACATAACCTGTTAATTATTAAATAAATATATTTATTTGATGAATACATTCACCATATCCATAGGTGCGTAAACGTGACTGAGAAAAAAAGTAGCGGAGTCAAATGGCTCCCATTAATTCTTATAATATTCATTTCTGCCGGACTGTGGCAGCTTACTCCACCTTCCGGGTTAAGTGCGCCAGCCTGGCATTCGGCAATTATTTTCGTCGCGACTATTGCCTCTATCGTGGCAAAAGTTTTACCCATCGGCGCGGTCGGCATTATTGGGATTACGGTTTTTGCACTCGCCTATGCTGCCGGGGATAAAACCGCCAGCGGCGCTATCACCACGGCACTGAGTGAGCTGAACAGTTCACTTATCTGGCTTATTGTCGTGGCTTTTATGATTGCCCGCGGGTTTATCAAAACAGGCCTCGGACGACGCATTGCGCTGCAGATGATCCGTCTGCTCGGCAAGCGCACGCTGGGACTCGCCTATGGTCTGGCTTTTGCCGATCTGATCCTCTCCCCGGCAATGCCGAGTAATACAGCACGCTGCGGCGGCGTCATCTATCCGATTGCTGACTCTCTGGCACGCAGTTTCCATTCGAACCCGGAAGATGAGTCCCGCAGTAAAATCGGTACCTTTCTTATCACCTGTATTGGCAACGTCAACGACGTCACCGCCGCGCTCTTTATGACCGGCTATACCGGCAACCTGTTGGCGGTGAAACTGGCGGCCAATGCGGGCGTCACGCTGACCTGGGGCGGCTGGTTTATGGCGGCTCTGCTGCCATGCCTTGTGTCATTACTGCTGGTTCCACTGCTGGTCTACTGGATCGTGCGCCCGGAAATTAAACACACGCCGGACGCCCCTAACCTGGCGCGCAAAGAGCTGGCGGAAATGGGCAGTATGTCTCGCGGCGAATGGCTGATGCTGGCTACCGTCGGCGTACTGCTGGTGCTGTGGATTTTTGGCGATACGTTAGGCGTCGACGCCACCACTGCCTCGTTCGTGGGACTGTCCATTTTATTGCTAAGCGGCGTTCTGAGCTGGGAAGATGTGAAGAGCGAGAAAGGCGCATGGGACACACTGATTTGGTTTGCCGCGCTGTTGATGATGGCGAACCAGCTGAAAAAACTGGGCTTCACCACCTGGTTTGGCAATCTGATCGGCGATAGCCTGAGCAGTACTATGCACGGTACCAGTTGGGTGATCGTCTTACTGCTGCTGAACGCCGCCTACTTCTATACCCACTACTTTTTTGCCAGCGGTAATGCACAGATTGCCGCGCTGTACGCCGTTTTCCTTGGTGTCGGCCTGCATCTGAATATTCCCGCAGCCCCCACGGCATTAATGCTGGCCTTCACCAGCAGTTTGTACTGCTCGCTCACCCAGTACACCCACGCTCGCGGTCCAATCCTGTTTGGTGCCGGGTACGTTCCAACGGGCGTCTGGTGGCGTACAGGATTTATCATCAGCTTGTTTAACCAGGCGGTGTTTATCACCGTGGGTCTGATGTGGTGGAAGGTGTTGGGTCTGTACTAAACTGACTGCGTCCTGACGAATCACCTTACCTGCGGAGAAAAGGAATGACCTGTATTTTCTGTCAAATAGTTGAAGGTAAAGCACCCTGCCATAAGGTCTGGGAAGACGAGCATCATCTGGCTTTTCTGTCGATTTTCCCGAACACCGACGGTTTTACCGTGGTGATCCCGAAAAAGCATTATCCCAGCTATGCCTTCGACATGCCGCCGCAGGCACTGGCTGATCTGATGCTGGCGACCCAAAAAGTGGCTAAGAAACTGGATAAAGCTTTCCCGGATGTCAGTCGTACGGGGATGTTCTTCGAAGGTTTCGGCGTAGACCATGTGCACAGCAAATTAAGCCCCATGCACGGTACTGGCGATCTAACCCACTGGAAACCGATTGAAGCGCGGCAGAACAAATTTTTCGAGCAGTATGAAGGATATCTTTCGTCACACGATCATGAACGGGCGGATGATGCAAAACTGGCCGCATTAGCGGCCAGAATTCGTGAAGCATAAATACTGAGTCTCTCTGCCGGATGGCGGTTCAAGCACCTTATCCGGCCTACAAAATCGTGCTATTTGTAGGCCTGATAAGCGTTTCACCACCGGGCAAGGCAGATTAGCGCCCTGCCACTTTCCCGCGTTTTTTGTTTGCGGCAGGCGTCTGGCGCTGATGCGCCACCGGTGTGTGCTTGGTCAATGCCGGGCGAGTATGACGGTTTTGGCGACGCGCTTCGCGCATCTCTTCCAGCGTAGGCGCCGGGACCAGACATTCGCGACGACCGCCGATCAGATGTTTTTTACCCATATCTTCCAGCGCCTGGCGGATTAACGGCCAGTTGGCTGGATCGTGGTAACGCAGCAGGGCTTTATGCAAACGACGCTGCTTATCACCTTTCGGCACCACCACGTCTTCACTCTTATAACCAATTTTACCCAGAGGGTTTTTCCCGGTGTAATACATGGTTGTGGAGTTCGCCAACGGCGATGGATAGAAGTTCTGCACCTGATCCAGACGGAAACGACGTTGCTTCAACCACAACGCCAGATTCACCATATCTTCGTCACGCGTACCCGGGTGCGCGGAAATAAAGTACGGGATCAGGTATTGCTCTTTACCCGCTTGCTTAGAGTAGGTATCGAACAATTCCTTAAAGCGATCGTAGCTGCCCATCCCCGGCTTCATCATCTTCGACAGCGGGCCTTCTTCGGTATGCTCTGGCGCAATCTTCAGGTAGCCGCCAACGTGGTGGGTCGCCAGCTCTTTGATATAACGCGGGTCTTCAACCGCGATGTCGTAACGCACGCCCGAAGCGATGAGGATCTTTTTAATGCCTTTCAAATCACGCGCACGACGATAAAGGTTAATCGTCGGTTCGTGGTTAGTGTCCATATGCGGACAGATATCCGGGTAAACGCATGACAGACGACGGCAAGTTTGCTCGGCGCGCGGTGACTTACAGCGCAGCATATACATGTTCGCCGTTGGGCCGCCGAGGTCGGAAATCACGCCGGTAAAGCCTGGAACGGTGTCGCGAATGGCTTCGATTTCATTGATGATCGAGTCTTCAGAGCGGCTCTGGATGATGCGACCTTCGTGCTCGGTGATCGAACAGAACGAACAGCCGCCAAAGCAGCCACGCATAATGTTGATCGAGAAACGGATCATCTCATAGGCCGGAATGCGGCTGTCGCCATACGCCGGATGCGGCACGCGTTTGTACGGCAGCGCAAAGACGCTATCCATCTCTTCGGTAGAGAGCGGAATGGCTGGCGGGTTGATCCAGATGTAGCGATCGCCGTGCTTTTGCATCAGCGCACGCGCACAGCCTGGGTTGGTTTCGTGGTGCAGGATACGCGACGCATGCGCATACAGCACTTTATCGCCCTTCACTTTTTCGAAGGACGGCAGCAGCACGTAGGTTTTTTCCCACGGTTTCGGGCGCGGCGGTTGTACGGTTACCGCTTTCGCTTCCTGCTTTTTCGGTGCGACCGGCTTGTTGTCAGCACACGGCAGATCTTCACCATACGGATGCGGGATCGGGTCAATCTTACCCGGCGTGTCGAGGCGCGTGGAATCCACCCCACTCCAGCCCGGCAGCGCTTCTTTAACCATAATCGCAGTGTTACGCACGTCGCGGATCTGATCGATGGTTTCGCCCATCGCCAGACGATGCGCCACTTCCACCAGCGGACGTTCGCCGTTGCCGAACATCAGCATGTCGGCTTTGGAATCCACCAGAACAGAGCGACGAACGGTATCGGACCAGTAGTCATAGTGCGCGGTACGGCGCAGGCTGGCCTCAATACCGCCGAGAATAACCGGCACATCTTTCCATGCTTCTTTACAGCGCTGGGTATAGACCAGCGTGGCGCGGTCCGGACGTTTGCCCGCAACGTTGTCCGGTGTGTAGGCATCGTCATGGCGCAGTCGGCGATCGGCGGTGTAACGGTTGATCATCGAGTCCATGTTGCCTGCGGTCACACCAAAGAACAGGTTCGGTTTACCCAAACGCATAAAATCGTCTTTGTTGTTCCACTCCGGCTGGGCGATAATCCCTACGCGAAAGCCTTGTGCTTCCAGCATACGTCCGCAAATTGCCATGCCAAAGCTGGGATGATCGACGTATGCATCGCCGGTAACCAGAATGATGTCGCAGCTATCCCAGCCAAGTTGGTCCATTTCGTCGCGTGACATCGGCAAAAACGGTGCCGGGCCAAAACAGGCAGCCCAGTACTGCGGCCAGGAGAAAAGGTCTCTGTCCGGCTGGATCAGGGATATTGCGCTCATAATGCTTCCAAAAATGGTAAAAAAATAATCAAAGGCCGAGGATTATACGCTGTATGTCGGCAAGAAATGAAGTGGAGTCTGAACCAGACCAGTAGAAAGTTATATAAATTGTTAAATTTTACGACGATCATTTTTATCAATCATAATTAAGACCATGCCGGCCAGCTGAGATAACTCTTTTTCGGCGGGGGATTTTTCATTGCGACTCAACGATTCACTGCATATTTCCCAGTTACGGGTTGTTGTTCACCTGTGCGGATTTCTGGTTCTTCTCTACAGCTTTTCTATGCTGCCACCGATGCTCATCGCTTTGTTAAACAAAGAGCGGAGCTTGTTCGCCTTTTTCAGCACGTTTATGACTTTCTTCACCCTCGGCGGCGGGGCGTGGTTGGCAACCAAACATGCGGGGATTCAACTGCGCACCCGGGATGGTTTCGTCATTATCGTCCTGTTCTGGCTGTTGTTTTCGTTTATCAGCGCGATGCCGATGTGGATGGACGATGGCTTAAACCTCTCTTTTGCGGATGCCCTGTTTGAAGGAGTTTCTGGGATTACCACTACAGGCGCAACGGTGATTGATGACGTCAGCGTCTTGCCGAAGTCGTATCTGTACTACCGGGCTCAGCTCAATTTTATTGGCGGTCTGGGTGTTATCGTCCTCGCCGTGGCGGTATTGCCGCTGCTGGGTATTGGTGGCATGAAGCTGTATCAGTCTGAAATGCCGGGCCCTTTTAAAGAAGAACGCCTCACGCCAAGACTTGCTGATACTGCACGCACGCTGTGGATGACCTATGTCATTCTGGGTCTTATTTGTACTCTGGCCTACTGGGCTGCCGGGATGTCGTTTTTCGACGCCTTATGCCACGGGCTGTCGACGGTCTCTCTCGGCGGATTTTCCACTCGCAGCGAGAGCATCGGCTTTTATAACAGCCATGCCATTGAGCTTGTCGCCGGGATATTTTCACTGCTGTCTGCATTTAACTTCACCCTCTGGTACGTTGCTATCGTGAAACGTACCTTCAAACCCTTTCGTCGTAATGCCGAATTGCGTTTCTTTTTGCTTATTGCGTTGGTGGTCACGCTGATCGCCACCTGGCAAGTTTGGCGGGCAGGCATGTACGGATTAACGGACAGCCTGGTGCATGCTTTTTTTCTGGCCAGTTCCATGCTGACAGATAATGGCCTGTCGACGGCGGATTACGCGCAGTGGCCTTCGCACACGATCTTCATGCTGCTCAGCGCCAGTTTCTTCGGCGGTTGTGTGGGATCGACCTGCGGGGGGATTAAGGTGCTGCGCTTTTTGATTATGTTCAAGCAGTGCCGTCAGGAGTTACACCAGCTCGCGCATCCCCGTGCCCTGCTTAACATCAAAGTGGGCAATAGCGTGGTAAGCGACCGGGTGGTGCGTTCGGTATGGAGCTTTTTCTTTCTCTACGTTTTGTTCACCAGCGTTTTTATCTGGGCGCTCAATCTGATGGGCTACGATCTCTTCTCCTCTTTCGCCACCGTTGCCGCCTGCATCAACAATATGGGGCTAGGATTTGGCGTCACCGCCACGACATTTGGCACCTTAAACGAGGAAGCAAAGCTACTGATGTGCGCGGCCATGATCATGGGGCGTCTGGAGATTTACCCCATTCTGATCCTGTTCTCGCGCATGTTCTGGCGGGCGTAACGAATACCCCGGCGCATTACGGCGCCGGGTTCACCAACATCTGTCCGATTGAGCCACGATCCGCCATTTCCAGCGTCTGGCTATTAAAGTAGAACGGGAAATGGGCCCAGGAAGGCTGTCCGTAATAAACCAGTAATTCAACCTGGCCATCAACCCAGACAGTATCTTTCCAGCCTCTGTCTTCCGGGAACGGCATCGCGCCATTCACATTACGGATCAGGAACGAAACACCTTCAATATGGAAGGACTGGGGCATATCCGCCCGCACCGTCCAGCGCTCCCAGGAGCCCTGCTGGGCAGTAATATCCATACGATTGACGTCCCACAGCTGACCGTTGATGCCAGGATCGTCGTCCAGGCTGATATCACGGCTGCGAATCGGCGAACCGCTGAGGATTTCCGTTGGCAGCAGGCGCATTGGCAGGCTATCGGTCACCAGCGGCAGAAGGCCCGTTGGACGCAGAGTCAGCACCAGCGTGGAGATGAGAATACTGGAAGGCTCAAAGAACCCGCGGATCCTGTCGACAATACTGGCCGCCTCACCACAGGTGATAGAGACCTCATTACCGTTCGTCATATCCACCAGGATCTCACGACGCTCGCCCGGAGCCAGCGAGAGCTGCTTCACCGAAACAGGCGCAGGTAAAAAACCCTGATCGCCGGAAATCACATGCAGCGCACGGCCATCGCTCATTTGCAGCTGGTAACGACGCGAGTTTGAAGCGTTCAGCAAACGCAAGCGCACCCAGCCGCGGGAGACTTCGACATACGGGCTTTGCGCCCCGTTGACCAGTAACGTATCGCCAACAAAACCACCGCTGCCGGGCTCGCTGTATTCCGGCGTGCCAAAGTTGTCCAGCCGCTTGTCCTGGATAATGACTGGAAAATCATCCACGCCATAGTGGTTGGGAATAGACAGTGATTTACTCACTTCATCTTCAACCAGCCACATCCCGGCAAGACCGTTATAGACCTGCTGAGCAGTACGATTTGGCGTATTAGCGTGATACCACAACGTGGCGGCATTCTGGCGAATCGGTAGCACCGGCGCCCAGTCAGCATTCGGGGACATCATGCGCGCCGGGCCGCCCATCAGCGGGCCAGGTACCTGTAACCCGGCGACGGTCATCGAGACATTTTCAGTCAGACGGTTGCTGTAGATAAGCTTGACGTCATCCCCTTTCCAGACGCGGATTGTCGGTCCCAGATAGCGGCCGTTAATTCCCCAGACAGGTGCGCGCGTGCCTTGTGTAAAGGACCAGTGCGCACGTTGCAGCGTCATAAATAGCGGCTGCCCCCGGCGGGATTCCAGCAGCGGAGGCACGGGTAACGGTTGTTGCTGACCGGCAGCATTAGCCTTCAGCGGAACAGCACCTGCACACAGTGCGATCCCCGATGCCTGAATGAACTGACGCCGACTGAATGACATATAAACTCCATAAAAAACTGGCTATTAACACGCAGGAAGTCATTTCCTGTAAAAAACCCGAATTGCGCGGATTAAACCTTACCGGCGGCTTCCCGCTCAGCAACTTCTTTATCGAGTTCTGCGATTTTTTGTTCCATCAGCGTGCGGCAATGCGCTGCCAGTTCACGAACCTGATCTTTCCCAAAGTGGCTAATATCCACCGGTGGCAACATCTCGACAATTGCCAGACCATTATTGAGTCGATTGAGTTTTATCTTGTTCGAGGTTGTGGAAACGCACACCGGAATGACCGGGACACCAGCAGCAATCGCTGCATGGAACGCGCCGGTTTTAAACGGCAGCAGACCGCGACCGCGGCTACGCGTCCCTTCAGGGAACATCCAGATAGAAATGCGACGTTTTTTGAAATGATTCACCACGGCAGCAATGGTGCTGTGCGCTTTAGCGCGGTTGTTTCTGTCAATCAACAGGTTACCGGTTAACCAGTACAGCTGCCCGAAGAAAGGGATCCACAGCAGGCTTTTTTTACCTACCGTCACCGTCGGCGGCTGAACGATATTCGCAGCGGTAACCATGTCATAGTTGTTCTGATGGTTACAAATATAGATAGCATTACCATAGTTCTGCGCGTCTGCCGGCATGCGGCACTCGACCTTCAGGCCATAAAGGGGAGCCAGGCGGCCAAACATATGGCCGAACGTTGCAACGTGTTTTGGATTTCGTGGGCTGAACAGACAGTATATGCAACCGAAAATACAGACCAGAACGCAGTAAATAACAGTAATAATTAAACGAAAAATATATAGCATAACAACCTCTAAGGCCTAAGAGCCTGGCATTTTACGTCACCTGATTCATCACGCGGTATCAGGTTAGGGCTTTGTTAAGGGCGGCTCTCTGGAAAAGCGTATTGTTAATCGCAACGCACGAATAAACAACGGTTTCACGGGAATTTTTAACGTTGGCTCTCCCTGGGCTTTAACAGGGAGAGCCGGACGGTAGCGTTATTCTTCGCTGTCGCCGTGACTGGCGCGTCGAGGCGAGTCAATCTCAATGCTGTCGATACGCTGCAGACCACGCATTAGCGTGCCGCGACGGCCGCGCTCTCCGGTCACTTTCTGCAACTCTTCAGGACGCAGTTTGATTTTGCGCTTACCGACGTGGATGGTCAGCGTGCTCTGCGGCGGCAGCACGTAAAGTTGCGCCAGGCCATCCTCGCCTTTCGCCGCTTCCGCTGAAGGGATATTAATGATCTTGTTCCCTTTGCCTTTCGACAACTGCGGTAAATCGCTCACCGGGAACATCAACATGCGGCCAGCCTGAGTAATAGCCAGTAGCATGTCGGTTTCATCTTCAATCACCACCGGCTGCATCACGCGCGCATTTTCTGGCAGCGTAATCAACGCCTTACCCGCACGGTTACGTGCGACCAGGTCATTGAAGGTGCAGACAAAACCGTAGCCCGCATCGGAGGCCATCAGCAGTTTCTGATCGTCGCCTTCCATCAGCATGTGCTCAACCGTCGCGCCTGGCGGCAGCGTGAGCTTCCCGGTCAGCGGTTCACCCTGACCGCGCGCCGACGGCAGCGTAATCGGGTCGATGGCATAGCTGCGTCCGGTCGAGTCCACGAACACCACCGGCTGGTTGCTCTTACCCTTCACTGCCGACTTAAAGCTGTCGCCCGCTTTATAGCTTAATCCTGGCGCATCGATGTCGTGGCCTTTCGCGCTACGCACCCAGCCACTCTGGGACAACACAATGGTCACCGGCTCAGATGGCAGCATGTCGTGCTCGCTCATCGCCTTCGCTTCTTCGCGCTCCTGCAACGGAGAACGACGATCGTCGCCATAGGCGTCTGCATCGGCCTGCAGCTCTTTCTTCAGCAGGTTACTCATTTTACGTTCGGAAGCCAGAATGGCCTGCAACTGATCGCGCTCTTTCGCCAGCTCATCCTGCTCACCGCGGATTTTCATTTCTTCGAGTTTGGCAAGGTGGCGCAATTTCAGCTCAAGGATGGCTTCAGCCTGGGTTTCAGAAATGCCAAACCGCGACATCAGCTCAGGCTTAGGTTCATCTTCATGACGAATAATTTCGATGACTTCGTCAATGTTGAGGAACGCCACCAGCAAACCTTCAAGGATGTGCAGGCGCTTGAGCACTTTTTCCAGACGATAATTCAGGCGGCGACGCACGGTATCGCGGCGGAACGCCAGCCATTCGGTGAGGATCTCCAGCAGGTTTTTCACCGCCGGACGACCATCAAGACCGATCATGTTCAGGTTGATACGGTAGCTTTTTTCGAGATCGGTAGTGGCAAACAGGTGGTTCATCACCTGCTCCATATCCACACGATTAGAGCGCGGGACAATCACCAGACGGGTCGGGTTTTCGTGATCCGATTCGTCGCGCAGGTCGTCTACCATCGGCAGCTTTTTATTGCGCATTTGAGCAGCGATCTGCTCCAGCACTTTTGCCCCGGAAACCTGATGCGGCAGCGCGGAAATCACCACCGCGCCGTCTTCTTTCGTCCATACCGCACGCATACGTACGGAGCCGCGTCCGTTTTCGTAAATCTTACGAATTTCCGCGCGCGAAGTAATAATCTCCGCTTCGGTCGGGTAATCCGGCCCTTGCACGATATCCAGCAACTGATCCAGCGTCGTTTTCGGCTGCTCAATCAGGGTAATCGCTGCTTTTGCCACTTCACGCAGGTTATGTGGCGGAATGTCCGTTGCCATACCAACGGCAATACCGGTCGTGCCGTTCAGCAGAATATTTGGTAGACGCGCAGGCAGCATCTTCGGCTCCTGCATGGTGCCGTCGAAGTTTGGCACCCAGTCCGACGTTCCCTGACCGAGTTCACCCAGCAGGACTTCCGCATATTTAGACAGGCGTGATTCGGTATAACGCATCGCCGCGAAGGATTTCGGGTCGTCCGGTGCCCCCCAGTTCCCCTGCCCGTCAACCAGCGGGTAACGGTAAGAGAACGGCTGCGCCATCAGCACCATCGCTTCATAGCAGGCGATGTCGCCGTGCGGATGGTATTTACCCAGCACGTCACCGACGGTACGGGCGGATTTTTTAAATTTGGCGCTGGCATTCAGCCCCAGTTCGGACATCGCGTATACGATGCGACGCTGAACGGGTTTCAAACCATCGCCAATAAACGGCAACGCCCTGTCCATGATGACGTACATGGAATAGTTCAGATAGGCGTTTTCCGTGAATTCATGCAGCGCCAGGCGCTCTGCCATATCGCTCATTAATCGTGGTTCCTCAACTTTGTACCCCTCTATTGAAGGGCAATATTGCCGCAGATACTACCCTATCTGGCGTGTTGAGTCACAAAGAAAAGGGCCGCGAATGCGGCCCTGATGGGGATTACTTAGCAACTTTGGTAATCTGTTTTACGTCGATTTCAACGGAGTTCCAGTCTTTATCCACTTCACCCTGGATTTCAACCACATCCTGCGGTGTGACGGTTACGCCGTTCCAGCGCTTGTGGTCGATATCCACATTCACCGTGCCGGTCGCATCTTTAAACACGTACAGGTCGTCGGAAATACGCTCAACGATGTTCCCGCGCAGGGTAACCCAGGTGTCATCACGCAGTGATTTGGCGCTTTCTACCGTCGTGCTGCTACCGTTCGGGCCGACAAATCCGCCGTTTTGGCTCTGCGTGGTGGTTGTCGTTGGCCCAGAGAAGCCGCCCTGCTGAGCTGCCAGAACAGGTGCGGAACACAGTGCCATTACGGCAACCATTGCAGCTAATTTTTTCATCGTCATGTCTCCCTTTCATGTTGGTTTACGACTATTAAATAAGTTAATCCTTAACAAGTTCTTAAGGCAAAAAAAGATACTTTTTTTGCTGTACAGAGACTGTAGCCACAGGTTTACTGACTGCAAATGAGTTATCGCAGGGATGAACATATGCGTATTTTACTGATCGAAGATGACACGTTGATTGGCGATGGCCTGAAAACAGGTCTGAGTAAAATGGGTTTCAGCATCGACTGGTTTACCGAAGGTCGCCAAGGGAAAGAAGCACTCTACAGCGCACCTTATGATGCGGTAATCCTCGACCTGACGCTGCCAGGCATAGACGGACGGGACATTTTGCGCGAATGGCGAGCCAACGGAAAGCAGGAGCCTGTGCTGATTCTGACCGCTCGCGACGCGCTGGCAGAACGCGTAGAAGGCCTGCGCCTGGGCGCAGATGACTATCTGTGCAAACCCTTTGCGCTGATCGAAGTTGCCGCCAGACTGGAGGCACTGGTACGTCGTGCCAGTGGCCAGGCCAGCAACACATTGTGCCATGGCCAGGTAACGCTCGATCCCGGCGCGCTGGTCGCCACGGCGGCGGGTGAACCTTTGTCACTCAAACCTAAAGAGTTCGCGCTGCTGGAACTGCTGATGCGCAACAAAGGTCGCGTCCTGCCCCGCAAACTGATTGAAGAAAAACTGTATACCTGGGACGAAAATGTCTCCAGCAATGCGGTTGAGGTCCACGTCCATCACTTACGCCGTAAGCTCGGCAGCGACTTTATCCGTACCGTGCATGGCATTGGCTATACCCTGGGTGACGCATGAAACTCACACAACGCCTCAGCCTGCGAGTCAGGCTAACGCTTATTTTTCTGATTCTGGCATCAGCAACCTGGGCCGTATCCAGTTTTGTGGCCTGGAGGCAGACTACCGATAATGTCGATGAGCTGTTTGATACGCAGCTGATGCTGTTCGCCAAGCGGCTTAGCACGCTGGATATCAGCGATGTCACCACCTCAAGCAATATGGCCCGCACGCCAAAAAAACTGAAACATGGCCATATTGATGACGACGCACTGGCGTTCGCCATCTACTCCACCGACGGCAAAATGGTGCTACACGATGGCGACAATGGCCAGGATATTCCCTACAGCTACAGCCGGGAGGGGTTTAGCGACGGCCAACTCAGGGGCGACAACGATTCCTGGCGCTTCCTGTGGCTGAATTCCGCTGATGGAAAATATCGCATTGTGGTGGGCCAGGAGTGGGAATACCGGGAGGATATGGCGCTGTCGATCCTTACCGCACAGTTAACCCCGTGGCTGGTTGCGCTGCCGCTGATGTTGCTGATCCTGGTGGTCATGCTGAGTCGCGAACTCAGGCCGCTAAAAAAACTGGCGCAAGCTCTGCGCTGGCGCGCCCCGGAGTCAGAAGAACCGCTCGACCCGAAAGGTGTGCCAAGCGAAGTGCGCCCGCTGGTTGAATCGCTTAATCAGCTGTTTACCCGCATCCACTCTATGATGGTCCGCGAACGGCGCTTTACCTCTGACGCCGCTCACGAACTGCGCAGTCCGTTGACCGCGCTGAAGGTGCAAACCGAAGTGGTGCAACTGTCAGACGACGACCCGCAAACGCGGGAAAAAGCGCTGGTGCAGCTGCATGCGGGAATTGAACGCGCCACCCGACTGGTCGATCAGCTCCTGACGCTTTCGCGCCTCGACTCCCTCGATAATCTTCAGGATGTGGCAGAAATCTCGCTGGAGGAGCTACTGCAATCCGCGGTGATGGATATCTACCACCCGGCCCAGCAGGCGCATATTGACGTACGTTTGCAGATTAACGCACACAATATCACGCGCACAGGACAGCCGCTGTTGCTGAGCCTGATGGTACGAAATCTGCTGGATAATGCCATTCGCTACAGTCCGCAGGGGAGCATTGTGGAAGTGACGCTCAACGCCCGTAACTTCAGCGTCAAAGATAACGGTCCTGGCGTTGCGCCAGAGGTACTTACACACATCGGTGAACGCTTTTATCGTCCACCGGGACAAAGCGTGACCGGCAGCGGTCTCGGTCTGTCGATTGTCCGTCGTATCGCAACACTGCATGGAATGTCAGCCTCGTTCGGCAACGCTCCGGAAGGTGGCTTTGAAGCAAAAGTCAGTTGGTAATTGCGTTATTGTTGCTCATATAGCAAAAGACTTTGCACATTTTGCTAATTTCACCGTACCGCTGGTGGGAGTAAAATCGTCCTCAAACGTATTTCCTTGAGGACACAAAATGAGCAACATTCTGATTATCAACGGGGCGAAAAAATTCGGCCATTCTAATGGTCAACTGAATGACACCCTGACCGAGGTCGCGGACGGTATCCTGCGCGACCTCGGGCATGATGTTAAAGTCGTACGCGCAGACAGCGATTATGACGTAAAAGCAGAAGTGCAGAATTTCGTCTGGGCCGATGCGGTTATCTGGCAGATGCCAGGCTGGTGGATGGGCGCACCGTGGACCGTGAAAAAATACATCGATGACGTGTTTACCGAAGGTCACGGTACGCTGTACGCCAGCGACGGCCGCACACGTTCAGATGCCTCAAAAAAATACGGCTCCGGCGGGCTGATTCAGGGCAAAAAATACATGCTGTCCCTGACCTGGAACGCACCGATGGAAGCCTTCACTGAAAAAGACCAGTTCTTCCATGGCGTTGGCGTTGATGGCGTCTATCTCCCGTTCCATAAAGCAAACCAGTTCCTGGGAATGGAAGCGCTGCCGACCTTTATCACCAATGACGTGATTAAAATGCCGGACGTCCCGCGTTATATCGCAGAATATCGCAAGCATCTGACCGAAATTTTTGGTTAACTGGTAACCTGGAATTAGAAGGAGTTAACCATGCTTACCGTTATTGCAGAAATCCGTACACGTCCAGGTCAACATCACCGCCAGGCGGTACTGGATCAGTTTGCCAAAATCGTTCCGACCGTACTGAAAGAAGAAGGCTGCCACGGCTATGCGCCGATGGTGGATCACGCCGCAGGTGTGAGTTTTCAGACTACAGCACCAGATTCAATCGTGATGGTTGAGCAGTGGGAAAGCATCGCGCATCTTGAAGCGCATTTGCAGACCCCGCATATGAAAGCCTACAGCGAAGCCGTGAAAGGTGACGTGCTGGACATGAATATTCGTATTCTGGAGTCGGGCATTTAAGATTGTCGATTTGCCGGATGACGCTTAGCTATCCGGCATAAATCGCTTCGTCAGATGAGAGCCGGATAAGGCATTTTACGCCCGTCTCCGGCTTTTCTACATGCAATTACCCTTCGAGATCCGCCAGGTCGCCTTTCTCCTGCAACCAGTTACGACGATCTTCAGAACGCTTCTTGGCCAGCAGCATATCCATCATTGCGTTGGTACGCTGATCGTCTTCATCATCGATAATGAGCTGCACCAGGCGACGGGTGTTCGGATCCAGCGTAGTTTCACGAAGCTGCATCGGGTTCATTTCACCCAGACCTTTAAAGCGCTGCACATTCGGCTTGCCTTTCTTGCGCTTTAACTGCTCCAGTACGCCCGCTTTCTCTTCTTCCGTCAGCGCGTAATACACCTCTTTACCGAGGTCGATACGGTATAACGGCGGCAGCGCCACGTAGACGTGACCGTGTTTCACCAGCGTGCGGAAGTGCTTCACAAACAGCGCGCACAGCAGCGTAGCGATGTGCAGGCCATCGGAGTCCGCATCCGCCAGGATACAGATCTTGCCGTAGCGCAATTGGCTCAGATCGTCGCTGTCCGGATCGATACCGATCGCCACGGAAATATCGTGAACCTCCTGCGAAGCCAGCACTTCATCGGAAGAGACTTCCCAGGTATTGAGGATCTTACCTTTCAGTGGCATGATCGCCTGATATTCACGATCGCGCGCCTGCTTGGCCGATCCGCCCGCGGAGTCACCTTCGACAAGGAACAGTTCGGTGCGATTAAGATCCTGTGCGGTACAGTCCGCCAGTTTACCCGGCAGCGCCGGACCGCTGGTCAGCTTTTTACGCACTACTTTTTTCGCCGCACGCAGACGACGCTGCGCGCTGGAAATCGCCATCTCAGCCAGCAGTTCGGCTGACTGCACGTTCTGGTTCAACCACAAACTGAATGCATCTTTCACCACGCCAGAGACGAATGCCGCACACTGACGCGAAGAGAGGCGCTCTTTGGTTTGTCCGGCAAACTGCGGATCCTGCATTTTTACCGACAACACATAAGCACAGCGATCCCAGATATCTTCCGCCGACAGCTTCACGCCACGCGGCAGGATGTTACGGTATTCGCAGAACTCGCGCATCGCATCCAGCAGTCCCTGACGCAGACCGTTAACGTGCGTACCGCCCTGCATGGTTGGGATCAGGTTCACATAGCTTTCGGTCAGCAGCTCGCCGCCTTCCGGCAGCCAGAGCAGCGCCCAGTCCACCGTCTCCGTCTCACCGCTGAAATTACCGATAAACGGTTTTTCCGGCAGCGTCGGTAGGCCATTCACCGCTTCGCTCAGATAGTCATTCAGACCGTCCTGGTAGCACCAGCGCTGTTCGCTGTTGTTGACCTCATCCTTAAAAGTGATCTCAACGCCTGGGCACAGTACCGCTTTTGCTTTCAGTACGTGCGTTAAGCGCGAAACAGAAAAACGTGGGCTGTCAAAGAAGCTTTCATCCGGCCAGAAGTGCACGCTGGTCCCGGTATTGCGTTTGCCGCAGGTACCGACAACCTGTAAATCCTGCACTTTATCGCCATTCTCAAACGCGATGTTGTATACCTGCCCGTCGCGGCGCACGTTCACTTCCACACGTTTGGACAGGGCGTTAACAACGGAGATACCCACACCGTGCAGACCACCGGAGAACTGGTAGTTCTTGTTAGAGAACTTGCCGCCCGCGTGCAGACGACAGAGGATCAGCTCAACCGCCGGAACGCCTTCTTCAGGGTGAATATCTACCGGCATGCCGCGTCCGTCATCAATGACTTCCAGAGACTGGTCGGCATGTAAGATCACGTCCACGCGTTTTGCGTGGCCCGCCAGTGCTTCATCCACACTGTTATCAATCACTTCCTGCCCAAGATGGTTCGGACGGGTCGTATCGGTGTACATCCCAGGGCGACGGCGTACCGGCTCAAGCCCAGTGAGTACCTCAATGGCATCAGCGTTATAAGTTTGCGTCATGGTTTAAATAAGCAATTCGAATTGATCGTCAGAAACTGTGCAGTCCAAGGAAATCGACAATCGGGTTGAAATAATCTTCGAAGCCCGTGAATGCGTGGTTTCCGCCCTCAATAACTGTCTGACGGCAGGAGGCGTAATACGCCACCGCCTGGCGGTAGTCCAACACTTCATCGCCCGTTTGTTGGAGCAGCCAGATCAAATCCGGCGCTTCCAGCGGGTCAATCTGCATGACTTTAAGATCGTAAATATGGCGTGACTCTAGCACATATTGCTGCCCCGTGTAGGGGTTCTCGTTTTGACCGAGATAGTCGACCAGCAGTTCATAAGGCCGTACGGCAGGGTTCACCACCACTGCCGGCAGCATAAAACATTGCGACAGCCAGGTGGCGTAATAGCCGCCTAAAGAGGAACCGACAATCCCCAGCGACTCTCCGCCGTGTTCAAGAATGATCGATTCCAGCATCTCTGCGGCTTGCGCAGGATACGGAGGTAGCTGCGGCACGATCATCTCAACGTGCGGGTGGTGTTCCGCCAGCCAGTTTTTCAGTAAACACGCCTTCGCCGAACGAGGAGAGCTATTAAATCCGTGAAGATAGAGAAGCGTAGACATCAGTAGCCTTCTGAAGCGGTATCAGGGTGGAACCGATTACCCTGCAGACGACGTACCTGAGTCTGCAACGTCCCGTCGGCAAAAAGCTCCAGCGTCCGCCAGCCTGGGCTGATGGTATCCAATGTGAAGTTGGAACAGTGCGGTTTAAACTGCACGCAGGTCGACGGCGTCGCCAGCAGACGGCGACCGTTCCAGTCCAGATCCAGTTCCTGATGAATATGCCCGCACAATAGATACCTGGCGCGAGGATAATTCACCAGCACGTTATCCAGCTCAGCGGCATTACGCAGACTGTGCTGATCGAGCCAGCTGCAGCCCGCAGGCAGAGGATGATGATGCAGAAGCAGCAAGGTATTACGCTCTGGCGCATCAGCAAGTTTACGCTCCAGCCATTCGAGCTGGAATTCACTTAACTCACCGTGGGGAACGCCGAACACCTGGCTGTCCAGCAACAATATTTGCCACTGTTCGCCAATGAAAACGCGTTTGGCCGGGGAAATGCCCGCATCCTGCAGCGCGCTGTACATTGCCGGCTGAAAATCGTGATTACCCGGTAGCCAAACGCAGGGCGCACGAAAACTTGCGATGCCCTCAGCAAAATGCTGATAAGCCGCAGCGGATTGATCCTGCGCCAAATCACCCGTCGCGACGATCAGATCGTACTCAGGCGACTCTGCATGTATTGCATCCAGTACGGATTGATAGCTGTCCCAGGTGTTCACACCCAGCAGCGTTTCATGCTTTTCGGCAAACAGGTGAGTATCTGTAATTTGTAAGATCCTGACTCTGGCCTCACCAGCCAAAGGAAGGGTTAACAGGCTTTCCAAATGGTGTCCTTAGGTTTCACGACGCTAATAAACCAGAATCGCCATCGCTCCATGTGCTAAACAGTACCGTAACCAGTCGGCCAAAAACTGATTAATTTGATGCTTTTCGTCGCGTTGATGCAACTTTTTATTTGGATAATCATACCGCGCTTTGAAGCGAAAGATCTGCTGACTTGAACACACTTCAGCCACCCTTGCGTCATGATACAGGCGCACGGTCAATGAAGGCAGGCTCCAGTATGTGACGGCCGGTGCCGTTTGTTCGATCGCAACAAGCGTAGTGTATCGGGTCGATTCCACGATCGTTAACCGATATTGTGCGTTTGCTACCTGATAGCTCACTGTTTCACCGGCTGCATCATTACGTGGCAGCAGGCGGCGCAATTGCGAATAGTTGGTTTCGCACAGACGCATCATTTCAGGGAAGTCAGGTGTGTAACGCTTCATTTTTTCCACTCAGTTTTTAACTCTTGATAGTGCAGCTGTAACCATTGCAAGGCGATGACAGACGCTGCGTTGTCGATTTTCCCCTCTTCTACCCATTGGTAAGCCTGTTCCCGGCTTACCACATGAACACGAATATCTTCGTTTTCATCAGCCAGACCATGGATCCCGCTCGCGGTCGTGGCGTCCACTTCGCCGACTAAAATAGACAGGCGCTCACTGGTGCCACCCGGGCTTGCCAGATAGCTCAGAACGGGCTTCGTCCGTTTAACTTCCAGCCCGGCCTCTTCCATTGCTTCACGACGGGCTACATCTTCAACGGTTTCGCCCTCTTCGATCATCCCGGCCACCATTTCCAGTAACCACGGGCTTTCGCTGGTATCAAATGCCGCGATACGGATCTGCTCGACCAGCACAACTTCATCTCGCTCAGGGTCAAAGGGTAGCAAGACTGCCGCGTGTCCGCGCTCAAAAATTTCGCGTGTTACCTCGCCACTCATCCCCCCGTTAAACAGGCGATGGCGAAACCGATAAAGATCCAGTGAAAAAAAACCGCGGTATAGCTTTTCTCGTGCAATAATTTCTACATCATTTTTAGTGAAAGTCATTGGCAAGTTGTCTGGTTTACTCATTGTGCTGTCCTGAAACCAATAGTGATTAAAATGTGAATTTCAAGGTCGTTTGACTGATGTTTGAACGCCCTTGTGTTAAATTGATGCAAATTAACGCCGTATGGCACGTAACGCCAACTTTTTGAAGTGGCGGATTCTGCTAGAATCAGCAAATATTTTTACAATTTGATCAGCGCTAAATACTGCTTCACAACAAGGAATGCAAATGAAGAAATTGCTCCCCATCCTTATCGGCCTGAGCCTGTCGGGGTTCAGTACTTTGAGCCAGGCAGAAAACCTGATGCAGGTTTATCAGCAAGCACGCCTGAGCAACCCGGAATTGCGTAAATCCGCCGCCGATCGCGATGCTGCATTCGAAAAAATTAACGAAGCGCGTAGCCCATTACTGCCGCAACTGGGTTTAGGTGCCGATTACACCTACAGCAATGGCTACCGTGATGCAAATGGCGTCAACTCCAACGCCACCAGCGCATCTTTGCAGTTAACTCAGTCTATTTTTGACATGTCTAAATGGCGTGCCCTGACGCTGCAAGAAAAATCAGCAGGCATTCAGGACGTGACCTATCAGACCGATCAGCAAACGCTGATCCTGAATACCGCCACGGCCTATTTTAACGTACTGAACGCAATTGACGTGCTTTCTTATACCCAGGCACAGAAAGATGCGGTCTATCGTCAGTTAGATCAGACCACTCAGCGTTTTAACGTTGGCCTGGTTGCCATCACTGACGTACAAAACGCCCGCTCACAATACGATACTGTACTGGCGAACGAAGTTACCGCGCGTAACAATCTGGATAACGCGGTAGAACAGCTGCGCCAGGTAACCGGTAACTACTACCCGGAACTGGCTTCACTGAACGTTGATGGTTTTAAAACCAACAAACCGCAGGCGGTAAACGCGCTGCTGAAAGAAGCAGAAAACCGCAACCTGTCGTTATTGCAGGCCCGCTTGAGCCAGGATCTGGCACGTGAGCAGATTCGTCTGGCGCAGGACGGTCATTTACCGACTCTGGACCTGACCGCCTCTACCGGGGTATCTGACACCTCGTACAGCGGGTCTAAAACCAACAGCTCCCAGTATGACGACAGCAACATGGGCCAGAACAAAATCGGTCTGAGCTTCTCGCTGCCGCTGTACCAGGGCGGAATGGTTAACTCGCAGGTGAAACAAGCGCAGTACAACTTTGTTGGCGCGAGTGAACAGCTGGAAAGCGCACACCGCAGCGTGGTGCAGACCGTTCGTTCTTCGTTCAACAACATTAATGCGTCTATCAGTAGCATTAACGCTTACAAACAAGCGGTTGTCTCTGCACAAAGTTCTTTGGATGCGATGGAAGCCGGCTATTCCGTAGGTACACGTACCATTGTGGATG
Source organism: Citrobacter sp. B72 (assembly GCF_016894305.1). Classification (NCBI taxonomy): domain Bacteria; kingdom Pseudomonadati; phylum Pseudomonadota; class Gammaproteobacteria; order Enterobacterales; family Enterobacteriaceae; genus Citrobacter; species Citrobacter sp. B72. The sequence goes on along the minus strand of NZ_CP069801.1, from coordinate 700,306 downwards.
TGTTGGATGCCACCACCACGCTGTACAACGCCAAGCAGCAACTGGCGAATGCGCGTTATACCTATCTTATCAACCAGTTAAACGTCAAATCTGCGCTCGGTACGCTGAACGAGCAGGATCTGGTGGCACTGAATAATACGCTGGGTAAACCCGTATCCACGACCCCGGATTCGATCGCGCCGGAAAACGCGCAGCAAGATGCCGCGGCGGACGGTTATACGTCCAACAGCGCGACGCCTGCGGCGCAGCCGACAGCAGTACGTTCAACCAGCAGCACCGGCAACAACCCGTTCCGTAACTGATGCTGATGACGGGGCTTCGGCCCCGTCTGAACGTAAGACAACGTAAAGATCCGCCCCTTCTTCCGCATTCTCGCCTCTTACCGCTTCAATTTCGACCAGTCATCCTCTATTCTGAGCAGAGTTACCACTGGGTACTGGAAGACATAAATGAAACGGACAAAATCTATACATCACGCCTCGTTCCGCAAAAGCTGGAGCGCGCGCCATCTGACTCCTGTCGCCCTGGCAGTTACCGCTGTGTTTATGCTCGCGGGCTGTGAAAAGAGCGACGAAACGGTTTCGCTTTATCAGAACGCTGACGACTGCTCTGCGGCGAATCCGGGTAAAAGCGCCGAATGTACTACCGCGTTTAACAATGCGCTGAAAGAAGCTGAACGTACCGCGCCAAAATACGCCACACGCGAAGACTGTATCGCTGAATTCGGCGAAGGCCAGTGCCAGCAGGCTCCTGCGCAAGCAGGTATGGCGCCGACCGGTGAAGGCCAGGCTCAGGCACAGAATCAAAGCAGCGGCAGCTTCTGGATGCCGCTGATGGCGGGCTACATGATGGGCCGACTGATGGGCGGCGGAATGGGCGCTCAGCAACCGCTGTTCAGCTCGAAAAACCCAGCCAGCCCGGCTTACGGCAAATACACGGATGCCAGCGGTAAAAACTACGGTGCAGCAACGCCGGGTCGCACCATGACCGTACCGAAAACCGCTATGGCACCGAAACCAGCTACCACCTCTACCGTAACCCGCGGCGGATTTGGTGAGTCTGTGGCCAAACAGAGCACCATGCAGCGTAGCGCAAGCGGCACCACCACACGTTCAATGGGTGGCTGATCGTCATGGAAAGAGTCAGTATTGTTGAGCGCCCGGATTGGCGCGACAAAGCCACCGAATACGGTTTCAATTTTCACACTATGTACGGCGAGCCGTACTGGTGTGAAGACGCGTACTATAAGCTCACTCTTGCTCAGGTTGAAAAACTGGAAGAGGTCACCGCAGAGCTGCATCAAATGTGCCTCAAGGTGGTGGAAACGGTCATCGCCAGCGATGAGTTGATGACCAAGTTTCGCATTCCGAAGCATACCTGGGGCTTTGTCCGCCAGTCCTGGCAGACACAGCAACCGTCGCTCTATTCACGTCTCGATCTGGCGTGGGACGGCACGGGTGAACCCAAGCTTTTAGAAAACAACGCCGATACGCCAACCTCGCTGTACGAAGCCGCGTTTTTCCAGTGGATCTGGCTGGAAGATCAGCTCAATGCGGGCAACCTGCCGGAAGGCAGCGATCAGTTCAACAGTCTGCAGGAAAAACTGATCGAGCGTTTCACCGAGCTGCGTGAGCAGTATGGTTTTCAACTGCTTCATCTGACCTGCTGTCGTGACACGGTAGAAGATCGCGGTACGATCCAGTATCTGCAGGATTGCGCTGCCGAAGCTGAGATCGCAACAGAATTCCTCTATGTAGAAGATATTGGTCTTGGTGAAAAAGGTCAGTTCACCGACATGCAGGATCAGGTAATTGCTAACCTGTTCAAGCTCTATCCGTGGGAATTCATGCTGCGTGAAATGTTCTCCACCAAGCTGGAAGACGCTGGCGTTCGCTGGCTGGAACCGGCCTGGAAGAGCATTATCTCCAACAAAGCACTGTTGCCGCTGTTATGGGAAATGTTCCCGGACCATCCGAACCTGCTGCCAGCGTACTTCGCCGAAGACGATCATCCGCAGATGGATAAATTCGTCGTCAAACCGATCTTCTCGCGCGAGGGGGCTAACGTCTCCATCGTTGAGAACGGTAAAACGATCGAATCCGTGGAAGGACCGTACGGTGAAGAAGGCATGATCGTGCAGCAGTTCCATCAGCTACCGAAGTTTGGCGACAGCTATATGCTGATTGGCAGCTGGCTGATCAACGATCAACCAGCCGGGATCGGCATTCGTGAAGACCGCGCATTAATCACGCAGGATCTGTCACGTTTCTATCCGCATATTTTTGTCGAATAATTGAGAGAGCCGGGTGGTGACTTCGCCTTACCCGGCCTACGACGCGAACTTAATGCCCGATAAGCGCAGTGCCATCGGGCATTCATCATCCAACCTGCACCGACAACATACTTAAACTTCCCATCTCAATACCATCTACCGGGATCGTGACAGACTCTTTACCGTCCCAAGCCCCGAGTACATACAGCAGCGGCAGATAGTGATCCGGCGTCGGGTTCGACAACGATCCACCTTCATGATCGAGATAGTTCACCAATGGGTGCTGATCAACCGGTCCCTGCCATGTCAGGTTTGCCTTAACATAGTCATTGAATGAAGTCGCCCACGGATAAGGCGTGTTCTCACCGTGCCAACGTGCAGTGCGCAGGTTATGCACCACGTTACCACTGGCCACCAGCATAATGCCCTCATCACGCAGCGCCGCCAGCTTACGGCCCATCTCAAAATGCCATGACGCGGGTTTGGTGCTGTCGATACTCAACTGCACCATCGGAATGTCCGCATTCGGATACATCTTGATCAGCACGCCCCAGGAACCGTGGTCAAAACCCCAGGCTTCTTTGTCCAGGGTCACAGGCACTGGAGCAAGTAAGTCAACCAGATGCTGCGCCAGTTCAGGCGAGCCAGGAGCCGGGTAATGGGTGTCATATAATGCTTGCGGAAAACCGCCAAAATCGTGGATCGTTTTGGGGGCTTCCATCGCTGTCACACCCGTTCCACGGGTGAACCAGTGCGCCGAGACAACCACAATGGCTTTCGGACGCGGCAACGTTTCCCCCAGTTGCTGCCAGGCACGGGTATAAACGTTATCTTCCAGAACATTCATCGGGCTACCGTGACCCAAAAACAATGCTGGCATACGAGTTGAAGACATGATGATATCCTTACTGAGGGAGTCATTTTGATACCACCACAATACGCTTATTCGGTTGATGAAGAACTCAGATAACCATGATGAAGATCATCAGTTATTTTGACGATCTAACCCGGACAGCAGATTGATAAGGAGTTTTATTTGTCGATGTCAGTACCTTTACTTCTGACTTTACTGGCAGGTGCCGCCACGTTTATCGGCGCATTTCTCGGCGTGTTAGGGCAAAAACCGTCTAACCGCGTTCTCGCCTTTTCTTTAGGCTTCGCCGCCGGGATTATGTTACTGATCTCCCTTATGGAGATGCTACCTGCTGCGCTGGCCGCTGAAGGTATGTCGCCAGTGCTGGGCTACGGAATGTTTATCGTCGGCTTACTGGGCTACTTTGGCCTGGACCGTCTATTGCCGCACGCGCACCCTCAGGATCTGGTACAAAAAACAACGCAGCCTCTACCCGGCTCTATTAAACGCACCGCGATTTTATTAACGCTCGGCATCAGCCTGCACAACTTTCCTGAAGGGATTGCGACGTTTGTTACCGCCAGTAGCAACCTTGAGCTGGGCTTTGGTATTGCCCTCGCTGTTGCATTGCACAATATTCCTGAAGGATTAGCGGTGGCGGGTCCCGTCTATGCCGCCACAGGCTCCAAACGTACGGCGATATTCTGGGCAGGGATTTCAGGTATGGCAGAAATACTGGGCGGCGTACTGGCGTGGTTAATTCTCGGTAGCCTTATATCACCAGTGGTGATGGCGGCAATAATGGCGGCTGTCGCAGGTATTATGGTGGCGCTGTCCGTCGATGAATTGATGCCGTTGGCAAAAGAGATCGATCCCAATAATAATCCTAGTTATGGGGTGTTATGTGGAATGTCGGTGATGGGATTAAGCCTCGTCATCCTCCAGTCGATGGGAATCGGATAATCCAGAGGGCGGATGCCACCCTGCAAATTTACAGCATCCGCTCATCCATAGCAGAATATAAAGGACTAATCCTGTTCCTTAACCGCGCTGTTATCTTCACCAGAGCGGCGAAAGAGTTTGTTTCGCGCTTCAAGTAAGGCATCTCTGTCCTGGCGGAATGCCCGACAATAACGTTTCATATGGCAATAATACCCCACCGCAACAAGTGCAATTAATACAATCCAATACCAGGCAATAAACATTCTTTTACCCTTAAAATTTAACATCATTAAACATTTAACGTTAAAATTTTACACAAACTTATTCTGACATACTCATATAGTGGCATATTTCACAAACAAATATATGATTTCGATCATATAAATCAGCGGCTACGCTATTAGCCAAACTCGTTATAAACAATTAAAACAATGTCGACAAGATCACACTACGCAATAATAAATATTGTTCTTAAAATATCTCACTCATACTATCAAAAAAATAATAAAAATTAGCTCCTGCAGAATAATACATTTCATCAATATTAATTAAGGCATTACAAAAATAGTATTAGCAATGCTGCTTTATTTTATCAAAACAGTAAAAACATAATATATTCAGCAAGATTATATTTATAGGTAATATAAGGAGATATATCCATGTTTACACAATACCGAAAAACACTTCTGGCAGGGACTCTGGCACTGACATTTGGATTAGCAGCAGGAAACTCTCTTGCCGCTGGTTTTCAACCGGCCCAACCTGCAGGAAAATTGGGCGCAATAGTAGTTGACCCTTATGGAAATGCCCCGCTTACTGCGCTGGTTGAATTAGATAGCCACGTTATTTCAGATGTTAAAGTTACCGTCCATGGTAAAGGTGAAAAAGGCGTTCCGGTGACTTATACCGTCGGCAAAGAGTCACTCGCCACGTACGATGGCATTCCTATTTTTGGCCTTTATCAAAAGTTCGCAAATAAGGTAACCGTTGAATATAAAGAAAACGGTAAGGCCATGAAAGATGATTATGTGGTGCAAACTTCCGCCATCGTAAATCACTACATGGATAACCGCTCTATATCTGATTTACAGCAAACAAAAGTGATTAAAGTAGCACCGGGTTTTGAAGATCGTCTTTATCTGGTGAATACCCACACCTTTACCCCGCAGGGTGCAGAATTCCACTGGCATGGCGAAAAAGATAAAAATGCCGGCATCCTGGATGCGGGTCCTGCTGGCGGAGCACTCCCCTTTGATATCGCACCCTTTACCTTTGTCGTCGATACGGAAGGTGAATATCGGTGGTGGCTGGATCAGGACACCTTCTATGACGGCCATGACATGGATATCAACAAGCGCGGCTACCTGATGGGTATTCGTGAAACACCGCGAGGCACCTTTACCGCCGTCCAGGGCCAGCACTGGTATGAATTCGATATGCTGGGGCAAGTTCTGGCCGACCATAAGCTGCCACGCGGATTCCTGGATGCTTCACATGAGTCGGTCGAAACAGTGAACGGCACCGTACTGCTACGCGTAGGTAAACGCGATTACCGCAAAGAAGATGGCCTTCACGTACATACCATCCGCGACCAGATTATTGAAGTCGATAAATCTGGACGTGTTGTTGACGTATGGGATCTGACACAAATTCTCGACCCGATGCGTGACGCGCTGCTGGGTGCTCTGGACGCAGGCGCGGTATGCGTCAACGTGGATCTCGCTCATGCAGGCCAACAGGCAAAACTAGAGCCAGATACCCCCTATGGTGACGCCCTCGGCGTTGGTGCGGGCCGTAACTGGGCTCACGTAAACTCCATTGCCTATGACGCTAAAGATGACTCCATCATTCTTTCTTCCCGCCATCAGGGTGTCGTCAAAATCGGTCGCGATAAACAGGTGAAATGGATCCTGGCACCGTCTAAAGGCTGGAATAAGGCGCTGGCAAGCAAACTGTTAAAACCGGTTGATGATAAGGGCAACGCGCTGAAGTGTGATGAAAACGGTAAGTGCGAGAATACTGATTTCGATTTTACCTACACCCAACACACCGCCTGGCTCTCCAGCAAAGGAACGCTAACCATCTTTGACAATGGCGATGGCCGTGGACTCGAACAACCGGCTCTACCAACAATGAAATACTCCCGATTCGTCGAATATAAAATTGACGAGAAAAAAGGAACCGTTCAGCAAGTTTGGGAATACGGGAAAGAGCGCGGTTATGATTTCTACAGTCCTATCACGTCGGTAATTGAATATCAAAAAGACCGCGACACGATGTTTGGATTTGGTGGTTCTATTAATTTATTTGACGTTGGACAGCCAACCATCGGCAAAATCAACGAAATTGACTACAAAACAAAAGAAGTCAAAGTCGAAATTGATGTCCTTTCCGATAAACCAAACCAAACGCACTACCGCGCATTACTGGTTCGCCCACAACAAATGTTTAAATAATTTCGTTAGATTAAGGATTAATTATGTCATCTAAATGGATTACTTCATTATTTAAAAGCGTGGTATTAACGGTAGCGCTGGTATCACCATTTGCAGCATCGGCTTTTACTGAAGGTACTGACTATATGGTGCTGGAGAAACCGATTCCCAATGCTGATAAAACGTTGATCAAAGTATTCAGCTACGCCTGCCCATTCTGCTACAAATATGATAAAGCCGTAACCGGCCCGGTGTCAGATAAAGTTGCCGATCTCGTCGCCTTCACACCGTTTCATCTCGAGACCAAAGGAGAATACGGCAAACAGGCCAGTGAAGTATTTGCAGTAATGATTGCTAAGGATCAGGCCGCAGGAATTTCATTGTTTGATGCCAAATCACAGTTCAAAAAAGCTAAGTTTGCTTACTACACTGCCTACCACGATAAGAAAGAACGCTGGTCTGACGGTAAAGATCCCGCTTCATTCATCAAAACAGGACTGGACGCTGCAGGTATGAGTCAAGCAGACTTCGAGAGCGCCTTAAAAGAACCCGTAGTCCAGGAGACACTGGAAAAATGGAAAGCGGCTTATGATGTTGCCAAAATCCAGGGGGTTCCGGCTTACGTCGTCAATGGTAAGTACCTGATCTACACCAAAAGCATCAAATCGATTGATTCCATGGCTGAGCTTGTCAGAGAGCTGGCGACAAAATAAACAGGGAACCGGCTATGGATTTTATCAAAGGATTGTGGCGAGACTTATGTACCGCACCGGTTAATACCCTGGTGAGATGGCAGGAGCGACGCTTTTTGTGGTTGCTAATGGCTTGTGCCATGGGTGGGTTAATTATTCTGGCGCACTCGTTCTTCCAAATCTATCTCTACATGGCCCCTTGCGAGCAATGTGTATACATCCGCTTTGCCATGTTTGTGATGGTTTTCGGTGGGCTGATCGCGGCAATAAACCCTAAAAACCTCATTCTAAAACTGGTCGGCTGCATTGCGGCATTTTATGGCAGCATTATGGGCATTAAGTTCTCTATCAAACTTAATGGCATTCATTATGCGGTACATAACCCGGACCCGGATTCGCTCTTTGGCGTACAGGGATGTTCCACCGATCCGACATTCCCTTTCAATTTGCCGCTGGCAAACTGGGCTCCAGAATGGTTTAAGCCCACTGGAGATTGCGGCTATGACGCACCTGTCGTTCCTGATGGCGTGGCGCTTAGCAGTATGCAAAAGTGGTTTGTCGATCTGTACCAGCAGTCCGAAGGCTGGTATCTGCTCCCGCCATGGCATTTTATGAATATGGCGCAGGCTTGCCTGCTCGCTTTTGGTTTATGTTTAGTGCTGTTGCTGGTAATGAGCGGAGCCTGGGCACTTAAACTGGCCAGAAAAAAATAGCCAGGTTGTAATAACAAAAAACCGAAGTCAGAAAACTGACTTCGGTTTTTTTATCCCTACCACGGTTGTCGCGGTAGTCAGCAATTAGCTGGCTTTGCGCTCATGCGCCTGACGGTAAGCCACCAGGTCTTCGATAGTCACTACAGCCATATTATGCTTACCGGCAAATTCGATGCACTCTGGCGCACGGGCCATGGTGCCGTCATCATTGGTCAGTTCGCACAGCACACCGGCTGGTTTAAACCCTGCCAGCGTCATCAGGTCGATGGTTGCTTCAGTATGACCACCGCGGGTCAACACGCCGCCTGCCTGAGCACGCAGCGGGAAAACGTGCCCTGGACGGTTAAGATCGGAAGGTTTTGCGCCATCCTTAATTGCCGCACGCACCGTTGTAACACGGTCTGCTGCGGAAACGCCGGTGGTTACCCCTTCTGCGGCTTCAATGGTCACGGTAAAACCGGTACCGTAAGCGCTGGTGTTATTTTCCACCATCATTGGCAGATCGAGCTGTTTGCGTCGGTCTTCAGTGATGCACAGGCATACAATACCGCTACCGTGACGGATGGTCAGCGCCATCTGTTCTACGGTCATGGTTTCTGCCGGGAAAATCATATCGCCTTCGTTTTCACGGTCTTCGTCGTCAAGCACCATTACACCGCGTCCTTCACGCAGCGCAGACAGCGCATGTTCAACACGTTCGAAAGGCGTACCAAAAGAGGAAAGTAGCGTCTGATTCATGGTAAAAAAACCTCACTAAAATTATGGTTACCAGAATCAGGGCAGTCTTAGGAGTACCGTCTAAGCGGCAAAAAAATAACGTGAGCGGGTCCATGCCCGACTGGATCGTTACTCTCTCCCATCCGGACTCTAACCGTCGGCCCCGGAATTACACCGGATCTGCTGACCTTTTTGCCGTAACAAAAAGCGCTCGCGGGCTTTCAACATCAGTTGATTTACCGCCGGTGGGGAATTTCGCCCCGCCCTGAGAATAAGCGGGTTAACTATAACGCTATTGATTACCTTCATCAACGCCTTTACTCGTCTTAGCTTCACACAATTCTGGTTTATGCCTGTGCCAGTTCGCACTACAATAGGCAGCAACACGTACCAGTTCAGGGAAACCACAATGATTGACCCGAAAAAAATTGAGCAGATTGCTCGTCAGGTTCACGAGTCGATGCCGAAAGGGATCCGCGAGTTTGGCGAAGACGTCGAGAAGAAAATTCGTCAAACGCTGCAGTCACAACTGACCCGTCTGGATCTGGTAAGCCGCGAAGAATTCGATGTACAGACTCAGGTTTTATTGCGCACGCGCGAAAAGCTGGCGCTGCTTGAGCAACGTCTGACTGAGCTTGAATCACGTGATAAAACGGCAGAAGTTAAGCCAGCCCCCGCGATCCCATCAGTTGATCCGCAAGAGTAAAAACGACAACGGGCCGCAAGGCCCGTTTTTCTGTTAGTGTTCCAGTTCTAGCTTCCTGGCTTCCGTCGCCTGCTGGCAGTACAGCGCATAGCGTTTGCAAAACCAGCTACGATGTTCTTCATCCATATTCCCGGTTATCGCCTGGATATCAATGGGATGGCCCTCAGCCTGCATCCTGGCAAAACTACGGGCCAGGAAATCGAAATTGTTCAGTGAATACATATTGCTGTTCATGAGCATACCCTCCAGTTATTGAATATCTGCTAAGGCCATATGCTTTTTCTAATTTCAGTATTTCCCTGGATACGAAGTTATTCTGTACATATTGTGCGCAAATCTACTGCGCGGGTTCACAGTTTCCGACAACTCTTCCTTATCGTACACAAGCGCCGCTGATCGACTCGCTGTTAAGTGAAATTGGATTGTCCAGCGGTTCGCTGTCAGCACTGGCCGAGCTGTTAAAATCAGTGGAAAGTAGCGCTGTGGCTCAAGAATAAAACGTAAAAATGCCGGATGGCGACGCGAAAGCTTCTTATCCGGCCTACAAACGTTACGTCACGTAGGCCGGATAAGGTGTTTACACCGCCATCCGGCAAACTTTTCAGGTGTTATTTATCGCTGTCTTTCTGGATCTTATTGATGATATTAGTCGTGGAGCAGCCATCTTCGAAGTTCAGCACCAGCACTTCACCGCCGTTCGCCCACACCTCTTCACTGCCCGCAATCTGCTCCGGCTTATAGTCGCCGCCTTTGACCAGCAGATCCGGCAGAATGCCAGCAATCAGACGCTGCGGCGTATCTTCTTCAAAAGAGACCACCCAGTCGACGGATTCCAGCGCGCCCAGCACGATCATACGCTGTTCCAGCGGGTTGACTGGACGCGTTTCGCCTTTCAGACGTTTGGTCGAAGCATCGCTGTTTACCGCCACGATCAGACGATCGCCCAGCTTGCGCGCATTCGCCAGATAGGAAACGTGGCCCGCATGCAGGATGTCGAACACGCCGTTGGTCATTACCACTTTCTCGCCGCGCTTGCGGGCGCTGGCAACGGCCTGTTTCAGCTCAGATTCGCTCATCACGCCAAAGCCAGTATCGGCCCGACCGCGCACGGCGTTTTCCAGTTCAATCGGAGAAACGGTAGAGGTCCCCAGCTTACCGACGACAACACCGGCTGCGGCGTTAGCAAAATAGCACGCCTCTTCCAGTGAGTTACCCGCCGCCAGCGTCGCCGCCAGCACGCCGATAACCGTATCGCCTGCACCGGTCACGTCATACACTTCCTGCGCCTGCGTCGGCATATGCAGCGGCGATTTGCCCGGTTGCAGCAACGTCATCCCCTGCTCGGATCGCGTGATCAGCAGTGCGGAAAGGTCGAAATCAGCAATCACTTTCATGCCGCGTTCAACCAGTTCGTCTTCGCTTTTGCACTTACCGGCCACCGCTTCAAACTCAGACAGGTTCGGCGTCAGCAGCGTTGCGCCACGGTAGCGTTCAAAATCGGTTCCTTTCGGATCGATAAGCACCGGCACCCCAGCCTTACGCGCCAGAGCAATCATCTGCTGCACGCTTGCCAACGCGCCTTTGGCGTAGTCGGAGAGCACCAGAGCGCCGATAGAACCCAGCGCCTGGTTAATACGCTCGTGCAGCGGCTGCGGATCCACGCCTTCAAAACCTTCTTCGAAATCCAGGCGAATCAGCTGCTGGTTGCGGGAAAGCACGCGCAGTTTGGTGATCGTCGGATGGGTCGGCACGGAAACGAAATCGCATTTTACGTTCACATCCGCCAGCGTTTTGCTCAGCGCACGCGCCGCGTCGTCAATACCGGTCAGGCCCACCAGACGCGAATTCGCTCCCAGAGAGGCAATGTTCATCGCCACGTTTGCTGCGCCACCGGGACGTTCTTCGATGGTATCGACCTTCACCACCGGAACCGGCGCTTCAGGTGAAATACGGCTGGTAGGACCGTACCAGTAGCGATCCAGCATCACATCACCGACAACCATGACTCCTGCACGTTCAAACTCTGGCAGCGTTACTTTCATTCCTGTCTCCTGAGAGATTCTCTGAGGGTCTTAAAATTTGCGCGCGATAATAGCACACTTCACTCGGCAACCAGCCACTTCCGCCAGCTGTCACGCACCAGCGTACGTTCAGCGTCAAAGTGCTCCAGCGCCACATGGCCTGGAAGTTCCTGCAACGCAAGATGATGAAGTTCATCACGCAACGTCGTATAAGCACGGGTAAGCGCCAGCGCTTCCTGCTCGTCCATAATGTCGTTTTGCGCCAGTAATTCCAGAATGCGCACGTTATCCGACCAGCGCGTCAGCTTCGGTTTTTCATGCGCATAGCGCAGCACCAGATACTGCGTAATAAACTCAATATCTGTGATGCCGCCTTCATCCGCTTTGATATCAAAACGATCACGATGCTTATTACCCAAATGGGCACGCATTTTCTCACGCATTTCGCGCACCTCGGTCTGCAAAGTTTTCCCATCACGGACGAGGGTCATGATATCGCGACGAATCGCATCAAACTGAGAGGTCAACTGCGGGTCGCCGTACACTACGCGAGCACGCACCAGAGCCTGATGCTCCCATGTCCAGGCTTCGTTACGCTGATAATCGGCAAAAGCGTCAGCTGATGTCACCAGCATCCCCGCCGCTCCTGACGGACGCAAACGCGCATCCACTTCGTACAAAATACCGGACGAAGTACGGGTACTAAAGAGGTGCATAATGCGCTGCGCCAGACGCAGATAGAACTGTCGCCCGTCAATCTCACGCTCACCGTCCGTCATCACGTCCATCGGACAGTCATGCAGGAAGATCAAATCGAGATCCGAGCTGTAACCCAACTCCCAACCGCCCAGTTTGCCATAGCCGACGACGGCAAAACCACGCCCCTCGCGTTCGCTAAGATGAGTGGGTTGACCGTAGCGCGCGACCATCTGCGTCCACGCCTGCTGGACTACCGCATCAATAATAGCTTCCGCCAGCCAGGTTAAATGATCGCTCACCTTCATCACCGGCAGTGTACCGGCGATATCGGCCGCGGCAATACGCAGTAGCTGCGTTTGCTTAAACTGGCGCAGAGCCTCAAGTTGCTGCTCTTCGTCATCTTCCGGCACGCGCAGCAAATACTGGCGCAGCTCATCACGGTAAGCATCCGTCGCGGTAGGTTGATACAGGGTGTTCGGATCCAGCAGTTCATCGAGCAACAGCGGATACCGCGCCAGCTGGCTGGCGACCATCGGCGAGGCCGCACAGAGCGAAATCAGATGCTTCAGCGCCCCGGGGAATTCGCTCAGCAGTTCCAGATAGGTCGTACGGGTAACGATCCCCACCAGCAGAGGGGTAATGCGCGATAGCGGGACTGAGGCGTCGTCACGCGTACAGACATCGCTCAGCAGATGCGGCATTAAATGATCCAGCACCTGGCGTCCGCGTGGGCCAATGGTGCGTTTATCCAGCTCTTTGCGGAAATCAGCAATCAGAGACAGCACGCGCCGGCGATCGTCATCCGCCAGATGCGTCAGCACCGGCGTGGTGTCATCTTCCTGTAATGCATCCTGCCACAGTTCGCGCCACTGTTCTGAGAGCGACTCTTCCTGGCTTTCAGCTTCGTCATCGCCAATCAGCTCGTTAAATACCCGGCGTACGTTGTCCATATGATTGGCAAGCACATCAGTTAATTGCTGCCAGTCATCAACGTTCATCCCCCACGCCAGCCGCGCGCGATTCAGTTCATCGCCTGGCAGCGTTTGGGTCTGTTCATCATTGATGCTTTGCAGCAGGTTTTCCAGGCGGCGTAAATAGAGATAGGCTGCTCGCAGTTGTTCCGTATCGGTATCAGACAGCAGGTGCAGCGCATTGATGGCGCTAAGCGTCGGTAACAGCGAGCGGGATTGCAGCGACGGTTCACGTCCGCCGCGAATCAGCTGGAATACCTGCACGATAAATTCGATTTCGCGAATACCGCCCGCCCCCAGCTTGATGTTGTCTTTCAGACCACGGCGGCGCACTTCACGCGCAATCATCCCTTTCATGTTACGCAACGACTGGATCACGCTGAAATCAATATAGCGACGGAAAACAAAAGGCCGCAGCATGGCACGAAGCTCGCTGACGTAAGTGCCGTCGGCATCGCCCATAATGCGGGCTTTGACCATCGCATAGCGTTCCCAGTCGCGCCCTTGCTCCTGGTAATAATCCTCCAGCGCAGAGAAGCTCAGTACCAACGGACCGCTGTCACCAAACGGGCGTAAACGCATATCCACCCGATAGACAAACCCATCCATTGTGGGCTGATCTAATACCTTAATGAGCCGCTGGCCCATACGGGTAAAGAACTGGGCGTTATCCAGCTCGCGTCGCCCGCCCTGTGTGCTGCCATGTTCTGGCCAGGCAAAAATCAGGTCGATATCGGAGGAAAAATTCAGCTCGCCGCCACCCAGTTTCCCCATGCCTAAAATCAGCAGCGGCTGCGCCACACCTTCAGGATTACAGGGCGTACCCCATTCGCGACAGCAGGCGGCGTATAACCAGTCACGCGCGGCGACGATCAACGTTTCAGCCAGATGGCTTAGCTGCTGCAAAATACTCTCTTCAGTCACCAGCGACAGCGTCTGTGCCCAGGCGATACGCACCATAATGCGACGGCGAAACAGGCGTAACTCACGCATCAGCGTGTTTTCATCACTAACGTCAGCCAATGTTTGCTGTAACCAGTCGGCATAGTGTTGCCATTCATCCGCCAGGGGTGGAGCGCTTTCCAGCTCAGACAGCCATTCGGGATGGGCAATAATGCTGTCACGGACAAAATCGCTGAATGTAAGTACTGACTTCGCCTGAACGCTAAGCGAGGACTCAGATATTGCTGCTGGCAACCGCTCAACAACGGTCGGCCAGTACTGCTGTAACGGTGAAGAGAGCTGCTTCATTTACGGGTTATCCTTTGAATGGTGCCGGATGCGTCTTTTCGCCTTATCCGGCCTACATGACAGTTACACACATCGCGTAGGCCTGATAAGCGCAGCGCCATCAGGCATCCCGGCCTCGGCCCTGATTATCGTTTTCCGCTGTGCAGCCAGAACGGTTCCAGTGCAATTGCCTCGTTACGGAAGTGTTCAATTTCAATATATTGGTTGGCCGCAATGGCGTGGCGCAAACCCTGCCAGTTGGCGATCCATTCTGATGCGACATTTTCATCGTAGTATCCCGCCAGCATCAGCATGCTATCAATGTTGCGCGTCAAACGTGGAAGCTGATCGGCGTACTGATCGCCCAGCGGCTGCGCAAAAGCGGTTTTCAGCTCAGCGGCATGGCGTGAAAGATGGGTATCCGAGAAACGCTTAAAGGAGTCGGCAATTTTTCCCTGCGCCTTCGCATCAAGGAACGGCTGCCATCCTTTGGTCACCAGCCATTCGGTCAGCGCCAGCTTGGCCATTGCCGTTTGCGTGCTGTAAACCGCCGAAACAGCAGAAACATCCGACGAAATGATCGCTTCCGACTGGGTCAACAAATCACGTAAGTGAGCGCTCGCTTTTCGCGGCACATTACCGCCAAACAGCATCAGAATGTGACGCACCAGGCCCATAGCCGCCAGCACCTCGGCTTTCGCCCCTTTAACGCCGCGCACCCACAGCTCTTCATGGTACTGCCACTGTGATAATGCTAGCTCCAGCGCCGCTTCCAGCCCCTGCTCAATACTCGCTTTCGCCGGAACTTTCAAAATGCGTGTCGGTTTGAGTTCGCGCGGCGCATTCCCCTGAGCCAGGTGATAACCGCGCGCTGCTTTGCTCAAGCTACCCTGGCGTAAACCAGTTTGCGAAACCAGCTGGTTTGCCAGCTTCAGTACCGCACGGGTATCGCCGCTTAGCAGTTCAAGTTCAAGCTCACAGATAGGTTCTGCAAACTCGCCCGCTTTCACCTCCCCCAGATCGAGGGCCATTTCAATCCGGCTGCCATCAACATCAACCAACCATTTCTCACGGTAAAAATCGGTGCTAAACAACGGCTGCACTTGAGAAGCAAGTTCAGCAGGCAGCTCGCCGTCAGGCCAGACTTCCGTTGGGAACAAGGTGAGGTCCAGCTCAGGCGCGTTTAGCGCAACGTTATATTCCGGCCGCTGGTGCAGTCCGCCCGTCACGCGTCCGGCAATTTTCATGGTCATTTCGTAATGACCATTTTCACCGCGAATACGCAGCCCCATATCGTGACCACGCAACCACGCATCCGGTGTTTCGTAGTAGATATTCAGCAACTGACTGGGCGCATGATGCTCTCCCCCCAGCGTATTCAGACGTTCACGTAGCGCATCTACAGCGTCACTATTGACGATAAATTTTAATTCGATTTCCTGGGCCATGGTCTTGTACTTATGGGTTATGTCACAGTTGAGAAAACTGACTGCGAACTAAGTTCGTTCTTTATGGTCAGTAGATAGTATTTTGCGCCAAATTGCCATGCAACGAGCAATTTGACGGGCGTAAAAGTTTCGAGTGGTGGCAAAAAGGACACAGATGATTCCGATTGATGTCGAATGCTTTGCGTAGAGACACTGATGCCACTACTATCGTTCCACTTTCTATGACAATAACGACAGCCTGATGCCAAAATTACGCCTGATTGGATTAACTTTACTCGCACTTAGCGCCACTGCAGTCTCTCATGCCGAAGAAAAGCGCTATGTCTCTGACGAACTGAACACCTGGGTCCGCAGCGGTCCGGGAGATAATTATCGCCTCGTGGGTACGGTTAACGCCGGCGAGGAAGTCACGCTATTACAGACCGATGCCAACACTAACTACGGCCAGGTGAAAGACAGCACCGGTCGTACCGCCTGGATCCCGCTGAAAGAGCTGAACAGTACGCCGAGCCTGCGTACCCGCGTTCCCGACCTGGAAAACCAGGTTAAGACCTTGACCGATAAGCTCAATAATATCGATACCACGTGGAACCAGCGCACCGCCGATATGCAGCAAAAGGTCGCGCAAAGCGACAGCGTGATCGACGGACTGAAACAAGAAAACCAGAAGCTGAAAAACGAGCTTATCGTGGCGCAAAAGAAGGTCAGCGCAGCCAACCTTCAGCTTGATGACAAACAGCGCACCATCATCATGCAGTGGTTTATGTACGGTGGCGGCGTGTTGGGTCTTGGTCTGCTGCTCGGCCTGGTTCTGCCACACATGATCCCAAGCCGTAAACGCAAAGATCGCTGGATGAACTGAATCGCCTTCTCCGCCACACTGACATATGATTAAGGGATCATAGTTTTCAAAAGGAAAGTGGCGTGAAGATTTATCTGGTCGGTGGTGCTGTTCGGGATGCGTTATTAGGGCTACCGATTAAAGATAAAGATTGGGTTGTTGTTGGCGCCACGCCGCAAGAGATGCTCGACGCGGGCTACCAGCAGGTAGGCCGCGATTTTCCCGTGTTTCTGCATCCGCAAACCCGCGAAGAGTATGCGCTGGCGCGTACCGAACGTAAGTCAGGCTCGGGGTATACCGGGTTCACCTGCTATGCCGCCGCAGATGTCACGCTGGAGGCCGATCTTCAGCGTCGTGACCTGACCATCAACGCAATCGCCCGCGATGACGACGGGGAGATTATCGACCCGTATAACGGACGCGACGATCTGGAAAACCGTCTGCTGCGCCATGTTTCATCTGCCTTTAGCGAAGATCCGCTGCGCGTGCTGCGCGTGGCGCGCTTTGCTGCCCGCTATGCGCACCTCGGTTTTCGTATCGCTGACGAAACCATGACGCTGATGCGTGACATGACCACCGCTGGTGAACTGGAGCATCTGACACCAGAGAGGGTGTGGAAAGAAACCGAAGGCGCATTAACCACCCGTAACCCACAGGTATTTTTCCAGGTCCTGCGCGACTGCGACGCACTGCGCGTCCTGTTTCCGGAAGTGGATGCTTTGTTTGGCGTTCCAGCCCCCGCACAGTGGCATCCGGAAATCGACACCGGCATTCACACGCTGATGACGCTGTCGATGGCAGCCATGTTAAGTCCGGAAGTCGACGTGCGTTTTGCTACGCTGTGCCACGATCTTGGCAAGGCATTGACGCCTAAAGCGCTGTGGCCGCGCCATCATGGCCACGGTCCGGCAGGTGTTAAGCTTGTCGAACAACTGTGCCAGCGCCTGCGCGTGCCGAATGACATCCGTGATTTAGCCAAACTGGTTTCCGAGTTCCACGACCTCATTCATACCTTCCCGATCCTGCAGCCGAAAACCATCGTTAAGCTGTTTGATTCCATCGATGCCTGGCGCAAACCGCAGCGCGTGGAGCAAATCGCCCTCACCAGCGAGGCCGATGTGCGTGGGCGAACCGGTTTTGAAGCGGCAGATTATCCGCAAGGCAGGCTGTTGCGCGAAGCCTGGCAGGTTGCGCAGGCGGTGCCAACGAAAGACGTGGTTGAAGCTGGATTCAAAGGTCAGGCAATTCGTGAAGAACTGACCCGACGTCGCATCGCGGCGGTAGCCAGTTGGAAGGAGCAGCGTTGCCCGAAAGCTTAGACACTGCGTTGCCGAATGCGCTGTGCTTATCCGGCCTACAGGTTCGAAACAGATATAACCCGTAGGCCGGATAAGGCAGAACGCCGCCATCCGGCACCACGGTAAGTCATCAGAAGAACACGACGTAAACGGCAGCCGCCACAATAAAGCGGTAAATCGCAAACGGAATAAACGAGATGCGTTTAATCAGTTGCAGGAAGGTTTTGATCGCCACCAGCGCCACGATAAACGCCGTCACAAATCCGACTGCAAACATCGGGATATCTGATGCGCTGAGGAAAGACCAGCTCTTGTAGAGATCCAGCGCCGTCGCGCCCATCATCATCGGCACGGCCAGCAGGAAGGAGAATTCAGAGGCCGCGTAACGACTCACGCCCATCAGCATGCCGCCAGAAATCGTCGCCCCGGAGCGAGAAAAACCCGGCCACAGCGCCAGACACTGGAAACAGCCAATCATAAACGCCTGGCGATAGGTCATATCATCCAGCCCCGGCGCACGCGGTTCTTTCGGCTTCAGGCATTCTGCGGCAATCAACAGTACACCACCCACCACCAGCGCATACATCACGTTGATCGGGTTAAACAGCGATTTGATGGTGTCGTGGAAGATTAGCCCCAGTACCACGGCTGGAATCATCCCCAACAGGATATGTCCCAGCGTCAGTCGACCTTTGCCAGTGCCTTCATGCGGAGCCTTGCCGAAGTGTATGCCGATCAGGCCAAACAGACGTCGCCAGAACATCACCACAACTGCCAGGATAGAACCTAACTGGATAACCACTTCGAATGTTTTTGCAGTGTCACCCTCAAAACCCAACAGGTGGCCAACAATAATCATATGGCCGGTACTGGAAACGGGTAAAAATTCCGTCAATCCTTCGACCACACCCAAAATTGCCGCCACCAGCAGCGAGTGCATATCACTCATTAATAAACCCCTAGATAGAGAAACCACGGCAAAAAAGAGCCGACGAAAGGACCCTTTTATACCCGTTTGTTTTAGAAATTATTAAATTAATTATTTTCTTTCAGATTATTGCCACGCTCAATGATAACCCCGACGTTCGCCGCACGGGCTACCGCGCCAGGTTTACTGAGTTTGATCCGTACCCAGGGAGAATTAAAGCGGCTAAGCAGGAGATCTGCCACCTCTTCCGCAACCCGTTCTACCAGCGCAAAGCGCCCACCTTCCACATGATTAACAACCGTTTGAGCAATATCAGCATAGCTCAGGCAATCAGCCACATCATCGCTTTTAGCCGATTTGCGGTTATCCCATGCCATTTCGATATCGAACACCAACCGTTGTTCGATCGTTTGTTCCCAGTCGTAAACACCAATAGTGGTGATTACAGAAAGTTGCTCTATAAATACAATATCCATCACGACCTGCCTGCTTTTTGGCTAACCCGGATACCACTTCCGGCGAAATATGCGTATTATCCACAGAAGTAGCGTTTTACACGACATTTTCAAAACGGAACAGCTTATGAGTGCAATCGCGCCTGGAATGATTATCTTCGCGTACCTCTGTGGCTCAATTTCCAGTGCTATTCTGGTATGCCGCCTTGCTGGATTGCCGGACCCGCGCGACAGCGGCTCTGGGAATCCGGGCGCGACAAACGTGCTGCGCATCGGTGGCAAGGGAGCCGCCGTCGCGGTACTGATTTTCGACGTCCTGAAAGGTATGTTACCCGTCTGGGGTGCCTATGCGCTAGGCGTCAGCCCCTTCTGGCTGGGATTGATCGCAATCGCCGCCTGTCTGGGCCACATTTGGCCGGTGTTCTTCGGCTTTAAAGGTGGGAAAGGCGTTGCCACAGCCTTTGGCGCGATTGCGCCGATTGGTTGGGACTTAACTGGCGTGATGGCAGGGACCTGGCTGCTGACCGTCCTGTTGAGCGGCTACTCGTCGTTAGGCGCTATCGTCAGCGCGTTGATCGCCCCTTTTTACGTCTGGTGGTTCAATCCCCAGTTCACTTTTCCGGTGTCCATGCTGTCGTGCTTAATTCTGCTACGTCACCATGACAACATTCAGCGTCTGTGGCGTCGTCAGGAGCCGAAGATCTGGACCAAACTGAAGAAAAAACGCGAACGAGACCCCGAGTGAATTTATTGTCGGATAGCGACGCAACGGCGTCTTATCCGGCGTGGGGGATGTGATACCCCTCCACCGGTTTGCCTAATCGGTTCTGACACCACGTCGCCAGAAATTCCACGCACACGCGCAGCTTCACGCTGCGACACAGCGGCTCCTGATAAACCGCCCAGATATTAGCGCTCTGCGCATAGTCCGGCAGCACACGCACCAGTTCACCGCTGGCCAGAAACGGCTGCACATCCCATTCAGAACGCAGCATGATCCCTTTTCCCTGTAGCGCCCACTGCAACACAATCTCACCGCTGTTAGAGGAAAGATGTCCCGCCACCTTGACCGACTTTTTCTCCTGACCATTGTCCAGTTCCCACACCCCGTGAGTCATATCGCGTTCTTTGGTGACCAGACAATCATGACGACTTAATTCCTGTAACGTCATCGGCTCACCGTATTTTTGTAAATACGGTGGGGCCGCACACAATATTCTTTTGTTTTTCGTTAACAAATGCGCAATATAATAATCCGGTATCTCGTCATTAATACGAATATCTAAATCGATATTATCCTGCGCCAAATCAATTTGCCGATCGTAAAGCTCAAAATGCACCTGTAATTCAGGGTAGCTATGCATCAGTTCGGTAATTGCCGGTGCAATATAACTGCGCCCAAAGCCAAAACTACAGCCGATACGAATCATCCCTGCCGGGCGCGTTTTGAGTTGCGTGACGTCATCGACCAGATGCTGATAGCCCGCGAGGATCGCCTGCGCATGTTCATAGCAACGTTGACCACTCTCCGTGAGCGCTACACCACGCGCAGAGCGGCTTAGCAGCGTCGTCCCAAGCGTGGACTCTAGGATCTGAATGCGTTTTGTCACAAACGCCGGCGTTTGCCCCAGCGTCGCGGCGGCGGCGCTGAAGCTGCCGCTATGCACAATTTCAACCAACACCTGCAGGTCTTTCGCAAGGGGATACGTGTTCAGCATGATCGGTCTATCCGTAATGTTGTTCACCGCAGTGTAATTCTCTCATGCGTCTTAAACCCTGCCTTTGCGCAATTTTTATTGCCTTATCCGGACATCATTCACGAACTGTTAATTAGATATTCACAGTGGCAAATAATATTAATCCACATTTTTAGTGGTAGTTTGTGGCGGAGAATTTATTTCCAGATAAATAAAAGAACTGGAGTTAACAAGATGAGCAATCAAAATAACCAAAATGCGATAAATACGCTGACGAACATTGTCGCTGATTTTACCGCCATGATTTCTACCCGCATGCCCGATGACGTCGTGGATAAATTAAAACAGCTGCGTGAAGGCGAAACCTCGCCGATGGGTAAAATCATCTACCACACCATGTTTGACAACATGCAGAAAGCTATCGACCTGAACCGCCCAGCCTGTCAGGACACCGGCGAGATTATGTTCTTCGTGAAGGTCGGTTCCCGTTTTCCGCTCCTCGGCGAACTGCAAAGCATTCTGAAGCAGGCCGTTGAAGACGCCACGGTAAAAGCGCCGCTGCGCCATAACGCGGTCGAGATTTTTGACGAAGTGAATACCGGCAAAAATACAGGTACCGGTGTGCCGTGGGTCACCTGGGACATCATCCCTGATAACGATGACGCGGAAATCGAAGTCTACATGGCAGGCGGCGGCTGTACGCTGCCGGGACGCTCGAAAGTGTTAATGCCTTCTGAGGGCTACGAAGGTGTGGTGAAATTTGTTTTTGAAAATATCTCCACGCTGGCAGTCAACGCCTGTCCGCCAGTGCTGGTGGGCGTAGGTATTGCCACCTCCGTAGAAACCGCCGCCGTTCTTTCTCGTAAAGCGGTGCTGCGCCCTATCGGCTCACGTCATCCGAATCCGAAAGCGGCCGAACTGGAACTGCGTCTGGAAGAAGGACTTAACCGTCTGGGCATTGGTCCGCAAGGATTGACCGGTAATAGCTCGGTGATGGGCGTGCATATCGAATCCGCCGCGCGCCACCCGTCGACTATCGGCGTTGCCGTCTCTACTGGCTGCTGGGCCCACCGTCGCGGCACGCTGTTGGTTCATGCTGACCTCTCCTTCGAAAACCTGTCTCACACCCGGAGCGCGTTATGAAAAAGATCCTCACAACCCCGATCAAAGCCGAAGATCTGGCAGACATTCGCGTTGGCGATGTCATTTACCTGACCGGTACGCTGGTGACCTGCCGTGACGTTTGCCACCGCCGCCTGATCGAACTGAAGCGCCCGATTCCTTATGACCTGAACGGCAAAGCCATTTTCCACGCGGGCCCGATCGTACGTAAGAACGGTGAAAAATGGGAAATGGTTTCCGTCGGCCCAACCACCAGCATGCGTATGGAAGCGTTTGAGAAAGACTTTATCGAGCAGACCGGCGTCAAACTGGTGGTCGGCAAGGGCGGCATGGGACCGCTGACGGAAGAAGGCTGCAAGCAGTTTAAAGCGCTGCACGTCATCTTCCCGGCAGGCTGCGCAGTCGTGGCGGCAACCCAGGTTGAGGAGATCGAAGAGGTGCACTGGACGGAACTCGGCATGCCGGAGTCCCTGTGGGTGTGTCGGGTAAAAGAGTTCGGCCCGCTGATCGTTTCCATCGATACCCACGGCAATAACCTGATCGCTGAAAACAAAAAGCTGTTCGCTGAACGTCGCGACCCTATCGTCGATGAAATCTGCGAGCACGTGCATTACATCAAATAACCCTCCCGGAGAGGCGCTACGCCTCTCCCCTTTCGTAGGGATACAACAATGGCACCTTTAGCTGGTTGGTGGCGATACCTGGCTCCGCTGGTGGTCATCGCCATTATTGCTGTTCTACCCGTCCCCACCGGTCTTGAGAGCCACACCTGGCTCTATTTTGCCGTCTTTACCGGTGTGATTGTCGGGCTTATTCTGGAACCTTTACCGGGCGCGGTAGTGGCGATGATTGGCATTTCGATCATCGCCGTCCTTTCACCGTGGCTGCTGTTCAGCCCGGAGCAACTCGCGCAGGACGGTTTTAAATTTACCGCCAAATCGCTGTCTTGGGCGGTATCTGGCTTTTCAAACTCGGTCATCTGGCTGATCTTCGCGGCCTTTATGTTTGGTACTGGCTATGAGAAAACCGGACTCGGTCGGCGAATCGCGCTGATGCTGGTGAAAAAGATGGGGCATAGGACGCTGTTTCTCGGCTATGCGGTGATGTTCTCCGAACTTATCCTCGCTCCCGTCACACCTTCCAACTCCGCCCGTGGGGCCGGAATAATCTACCCGATTATCCGCAACCTGCCGCCGCTGTATAACTCACAACCCAATAGCGCCAGTTCACGCTCTATTGGCTCGTACATCATGTGGATGGGCATTGTCGCTGACTGCGTTACCAGCGCCATTTTCTTAACGGCAATGGCGCCGAACCTGCTGTTGATCGGTCTGATGAAAGGCGCGTCCCACACCGCGCTGAGCTGGGGTGACTGGTTCTTAGGCATGCTGCCGCTGAGCATTTTGCTGGTGCTGATTGTGCCGTGGCTGGCGTACGTGTTGTATCCACCGGTGCTGAAATCCGGTGATCAGGTTCCACGCTGGGCGGATACCGAACTAAAAGCGATGGGACCGCTCTGCGCTCGCGAGAAAAAGATGCTGGTGCTGATGGTCGGCGCGCTGGTGCTGTGGATCTTCGGCGGCGATTATATTGACGCTGCGATGGTCGGATACAGCGTGGTGGCGTTGATGCTGGTGCTGCGCATCATTAGCTGGGATGACATCGTCAGCAATAAAGCCGCATGGAACGTCTTTTTCTGGCTGGCCTCGCTGATCACGCTGGCCACCGGGCTCAATAACACCGGTTTTATTACCTGGTTCGGCAAGCTGCTGGCAAATGGGCTGAGCGGTTATTCGCCGATGATGGTGATGGTGGCGCTTATCGTGGTGTTCTATCTGCTGCGCTACTTCTTTGCCAGCGCCACGGCGTATACCTCCGCCCTCGCACCGATGATGATTGCCGCCGCGCTGGCAATGCCGGAAATCCCGCTACCGGTCTTCTGCCTGATGGTCGGCGCCGCCATTGGTCTGGGCAGCATTCTGACCCCGTACGCCACCGGCCCTAGCCCTATCTACTACGGCAGCGGCTATTTACCAACGGTGGATTACTGGCGACTCGGTGCTATTTTTGGCCTGATTTTCCTCGTGCTACTGGTGATTACCGGTCTGGTCTGGATGCCCCTCGTTTTACTGTAAAACCCTGGTGGGGCGGCGTATTGTCGCCCCTTTATCCATAAGCTTCTCATATGATCGATTTCCCGATGCGCTGAGGCATACTTTTTTGTATGCAAACACCCTCATGCTGATAGGGGAAACGCTCTGGACACGGTTGCGCACGAGACACTCACACGGGGCTGGCAGGCCGAACTGGATCTGCATTTTACCTGCACCGGGAACAAAACGGTGCTCGCCTCGGCGCGTCATCATGGTCCATTGACGGTTCAACGCCCGTTTTACCCGGAAGAGGACGTCTGCCATCTCTATTTACTTCATCCACCGGCGGGGATCGTCGGCGGGGATGAGCTCCATATCGCCGTAACGCTCGACGAAAACAGCCACGCGTTAATCACCCAGCCTGGCGCGGGAAAGTTTTACCGCAGCCGTGGACCGCAGGCATTACTGCGCCAGCATTTTACCCTCACTCCTCACGCGACGCTGGAGTGGTTGCCGCAGGATACGATCCTCTTTCCCGGCGCCAACGCCGCTATTCAGACCGTCTTTCATCTGACATCCGCAAGCCGCCTGCTGGCCTGGGATCTGCTGTGTCTTGGCCGACCGGTTATGCAGGAGACCTTCAGTTACGGCACGCTGCAAAACCGCCTGGAAGTATGGCGAGATGGGCAGCCACTGCTGATAGAACGCTTGCAGTTGCAGGAGGGGAATCTGAGCGGCGTCGCACATCATCCCTGGGTCGGCACGTTGCTGTGCTATCCGGCAAATGAAGAGATGCTGGAAGGCGTGCGCGAACGGCTGACTCCGCTTGGCGATTACGCCGGGGCAACGCTTAACGATTCGTTGCTGACAATCCGTTTTCTTGCTAACGACAACCTGGTTGTCCAGCGCGTTATGCGCGACATCTGGCAATTTCTGCGCCCGCTGCTGACACATAAAGCGCCCGTACTCCCGCGAATCTGGCAAACCTAAGAGAACCCTAATGGAACTGACTCCCAGAGAAAAAGACAAGCTGTTGCTGTTTACCGCTGCGCTGGTGGCGGAACGTCGCCTGGCCCGCGGGCTGAAGTTAAACTACCCGGAATCGGTGGCGCTAATTAGTGCTTTCATCATGGAAGGGGCGCGGGACGGGCAAACCGTGGCCGCGCTGATGGAAGACGGGCGTCACGTCCTGCGCCGCGATCAGGTGATGGAAGGCGTACCGGAGATGATCCCGGATATTCAGGTTGAAGCCACATTTCCGGACGGATCGAAGCTTGTCACCGTCCACAATCCGATCGTCTAAGGAGCAGCAATGATCCCAGGTGAATATCAGATCGCAAAAGGCAATATTGCGCTTAATCAAGGGCGGGAGATCTGCACGATCGTGGTGGAAAATCATGGCGACAGACCCATCCAGGTGGGATCGCACTATCACTTTTACGAAGTGAATCCGGCGCTGCGCTTTGACAGGCTGGCTGCACGCGGTTTTCGTCTGAACATTGCTGCGGGCACAGCGGTGCGTTTTGAGCCGGGACAAAAACGCGAAGTCGAACTGGTGCGCGTTGCTGGTGCACAAAGGATCGTGGGTTTTCGCAGCGAAGTGATGGGCGCACTGGAGGCTGATAATGAGTGACATTTCCCGGCAGGCGTACGCCGACATGTTTGGCCCAACCACTGGCGATAAAGTGCGCCTGGCGGATACCGACCTGTGGATCGAGGTGGAACAAGACTTCACCACCTACGGCGAAGAGGTCAAATTCGGCGGCGGAAAAGTGATCCGCGACGGCATGGGCCAGGGACAAATGCGCGCCGATGCATGCGTGGATCTGGTGATAACCAACGCGCTGATCGTCGATCACTGGGGGATCGTGAAAGCGGATATCGGCATCAAAAACGGCAGGATCTTCGCCATCGGCAAAGCAGGTAATCCCGATATTCAACCCAACGTCACGATCCCGATAGGCGTAGGAACTGAAGTCATCGCTGGAGAAGGTAAGATCGTCACCGCGGGCGGCGTGGATACGCATATTCACTGGATTTGCCCACAGCAGGCGCAGGAGGCGCTGGTTTCTGGCGTGACGACGATGATCGGCGGCGGCACCGGTCCGGCAGCAGGCACTCACGCCACCACCTGCACGCCGGGCCCGTGGTATATCGCGCGCATGCTGCAGGCGGCAGACACGTTACCGGTTAACATCGGTTTGCTGGGCAAAGGCAATGGCTCAAACCCAGACGCCTTGCGCGAGCAAATCAGCGCGGGCGCAATTGGCCTGAAAATCCATGAAGACTGGGGCGCCACGCCTGCCGCTATCGACTGCGCGCTAACCGTGGCCGACGAAATGGACATCCAGGTCGCGCTGCACAGCGACACGCTCAACGAGTCCGGTTTCGTTGAAGATACGCTGGCGGCGATTGGCGATCGCACCATTCATACTTTTCACACTGAAGGCGCGGGCGGCGGCCATGCGCCGGATATCATCACCGCCTGCGCGCATCCGAATATTCTGCCCTCTTCCACGAATCCGACGCTGCCCTATACCGTCAACACTATCGACGAGCATCTCGACATGCTGATGGTTTGCCACCACCTCGACCCGGATATCGCCGAAGACGTGGCCTTTGCCGAATCCCGCATTCGCCGGGAAACAATCGCTGCCGAAGATGTGCTGCATGACATTGGCGCGTTTTCCCTGACCTCGTCCGATTCACAGGCGATGGGGCGCGTTGGCGAAGTGATCCTGCGTACCTGGCAGGTGGCGCACCGCATGAAGGTTCAGCGTGGCCCGTTGGCAGAAGAAACCGGTGACAACGACAACCTGCGCGTTAAACGCTACGTCGCCAAATACACCATCAACCCGGCATTAACCCACGGTATCGCCCATGAAGTCGGCTCCGTTGAGCCTGGCAAACTGGCCGATCTGGTGCTGTGGTCGCCCGCCTTTTTTGGCGTAAAACCGGCGACGGTCGTCAAGGGCGGGATGATCGCCTGCGCGCCAATGGGCGATATCAACGCTTCGATCCCCACCCCGCAGCCGGTGCATTACCGCATGATGTTCGGCGCGCTTGGCGCGGCGCGGCACCACACCCGGCTGACCTTTATTTCGCAGGCCGCTGACGCGCAAAACATCCCGCAGCAGCTCAATCTGCAAAGCGCTATCGCCGTCGTCAAAGGCTGTCGGACAGTGAAAAAGGTCGACATGATCCACAACGGCCTGCAACCCAATATCACCGTCGATGCTCAGACTTACGAGGTGCGTATTGATGGCGAACTTATCACCAGCGAACCGGCAGATGTTTTGCCGATGGCGCAACGCTATTTTCTGTTTTGAGGAGTGACGATGATCTATCTGACCCAACGCCTTGACCACGCTCACCGCGTTACTGCAAGCGTCACGCTGCCCATTGATATCCGGGTAAAAAGTCGCGCCAGGGTAGCACTGAACGACGGTCGCGAAGCCGGGCTAATGCTACCGCGTGGTTTGCTGCTGCGCGGTGGCGATCTGCTAAGTACCGACGATGGCAGCGAAGTGATCGAAGTGATCGCCGCACCGGAGTCGGTTTCCGTGGTGCGCTGCGCCGATCCTTTCCTGCTCGCCAAAGCCTGTTATCACCTCGGTAATCGCCACGTTCCGCTGCAAATCCTGCCGGATGAGCTGCGTTACCATCACGATCATGTGCTGGACGACATGCTGCGCCAGTTCAACCTTGAGGTGACATTCGCCCAGTTGCCGTTTGAGCCGGAAGCGGGTGCCTATGCGAGCGAGTCACACGGGCATCACCATGGTCATGCGCACTGATGCATAGCACCCAACAGCTGCGCCTGATGCAGCTCGCCAGCAGCAGTCTCCCGGTAGGATCGTTTACCTGGTCTCAGGGGCTGGAGTGGGCGGTAGAAATCGGCTGGGTGAAAAGCGTCGATGACTTCTCTGACTGGCAAATCCAGCAGATGGAGCAAAACTTTTTTACCGTTGACCTACCGCTGCTGGCGAGACTGTATCGCGCCTGCGAGCTGGACGATCTCGACGCAGCACGCCGCTGGAGCGCTTACCTGCTGGCCTGTCGCGAAACCCGCGAACTGCGGGATGAAGAACGCAGTCGGGGTGCGGCGTTTACGCGGCTGGTCACCGACTGGGAGTCGGATTGCTCGCGAGAATGGCGCACCCTCTTTGTCGACAGCCAACTCTGCGGCATGGCCTGGCTGGGCGTGCGCTGGAAAATTCCGCTGATGGAGCTGGCGTTAAGCCTCGGCTACAGCTGGATTGAGAGCGCTGTCATGGCTGGCGTAAAGCTGGTTCCTTTTGGACAACAGGCGGCCCAGCGTTTGATTATTGCGCTCTGCGATCGCTATGCGCAGGGTTTGGCACAGGCGCTGACGTGTCCTGACACCAGCCTCGGCTCCGCAACGCCGTTGGCCGCTATCGCGTCTGCCCGGCATGAAACTCAATATTCCCGATTATTCCGCTCCTGAGGAGAAAAAATGAGTAACTACAAGCATCCCCTGCGTGTGGGCGTTGGCGGCCCGGTTGGCTCGGGCAAAACGGCGCTACTGGAAGCGTTATGCAAAGCCATGCGCAGCAGCTATCAATTGGCGGTGGTGACCAACGATATCTACACCAAAGAAGATCAGCGCATTCTCACCGAGGCGGGCGCACTGGAGCCAGAGAGGATCGTCGGCGTGGAAACCGGTGGCTGCCCGCATACCGCCATCCGCGAAGATGCGTCGATGAATCTGGCCGCCGTAGAAGCGCTGAGCGAGAAATTCGGCAATCTGGATCTGATTTTTGTGGAAAGCGGCGGCGATAACCTGAGCGCCACCTTCAGCCCGGAACTCGCGGATCTGACGATCTATGTGATCGATGTTGCTGAAGGCGAGAAGATCCCGCGTAAAGGTGGTCCGGGGATCACCAAATCCGATTTTCTGGTGATCAATAAAACCGATCTGGCCCCTTACGTCGGCGCATCGCTGGAGGTGATGGAGCGCGATACCTTGCGCATGCGCGGCGAGCGTCCATGGACGTTTAGTAATTTAAAATCTGGAGAAGGC
Source organism: Citrobacter sp. B72 (assembly GCF_016894305.1). Lineage (NCBI taxonomy): Bacteria > Pseudomonadati > Pseudomonadota > Gammaproteobacteria > Enterobacterales > Enterobacteriaceae > Citrobacter > Citrobacter sp. B72. The sequence continues at coordinate 671,129 of NZ_CP069801.1, read as the reverse complement.
CTGGAAAAAATTATCGCGTTTCTGGAAGAGAAAGGAATGTTGCGGATGTAGTGAGAGCTATCGCCGGGCGGCGGATTCGCCTGACCCGGCCTACGGTTTTGTAAGCCCGGTAAACGCAGCGCCACCGGGCAAAAAAACTTATGCTGCCGGTAATTCCGCCAGCGGCCAGCGTGGACGCACGGTCACGCCAAGATCCGCCGTTGCACCCGCTTTAAAGCGCACCATGCCCGCGTAGGCGATCATCGCCCCGTTATCGGTACAAAATTCCGGACGCGCGTAAAACACTTCGCCACGACGTTTTTGCATCATCTCAGCCAGCTTTGCGCGCAGCGTACGGTTCGCACTCACGCCCCCCGCCATCACCAGACGTTTAAAACCGGTTTGATCCAGCGCGCGTTTGCACTTGATCATCAGCGTATCAACTACCGCGTCTTCAAACGCACGGGCGATATCAGCGCGGGTCTGATCGTCATTTTCGTTATTACGAATGGTATTCGCAGCGAAGGTTTTCAGGCCGGAGAAGCTGAAATCCAGCCCCGGACGGTCAGTCATCGGACGCGGGAAGACAAAACGTTTTTCAACGCCTTGTGATGCCAGCTTTGACAGCATTGGGCCACCAGGATAATCCAGCCCCAGCAGCTTGGCGGTTTTGTCGAACGCTTCACCGGCAGCATCATCAATCGATTCGCCCAGCAATTCATACTGACCGATACCGGTGACGCTGATCATCTGCGTGTGACCGCCGGAAACCAGCAGCGCGACGAACGGGAACGCAGGGGGATTATCTTCCAGCATTGGCGCCAGCAGATGCCCTTCCATGTGGTGCACAGGAATTGCCGGTACGCCCCAGGCGAACGCCAGCGAACGTCCTACGGTTGCGCCAACCAGCAGCGCACCAACCAGACCAGGACCTGCGGTATACGCCACCGCATCGATCTCTTTTGCCGTCAGTCCCGCTTCTTTCAGCGCGGCCTGGATCAACGGTACGGTTTTACGTACGTGATCGCGCGAGGCCAGTTCAGGCACTACGCCGCCGTAGTCAGCATGTAATTTCACCTGACTATACAATTGGTTGGCTAAAAGACCTTTTTCATCGTCGTAAATGGCGATGCCGGTTTCATCGCAGGATGTTTCAATACCCAGTACACGCATGACTTGTTTTACCTCGCTCTATTACCGCGCAGTGTAGGACCAATGCGGGTTGATGTAAAACTTTGTTCGCCCCAGGAGTTCGGCTCGTGTATACTCCTTGTCCTTATAAAAGTCCCTTTCAAAATCGCGTCGGTGCTTTACAAAGCAGCAGCAATTGCAGTAAAATTCCGCACCATTTTGAAATAAGCTGGCGTTGATGCCAGCGGCAAACCGAATTTATTAAAGGTGAGAGTTACATGCCGGTAATTAAAGTACGTGAAAACGAGCCGTTCGACGTAGCACTGCGTCGCTTCAAGCGTTCATGCGAAAAAGCAGGTGTTCTGGCGGAAGTTCGTCGTCGTGAGTTCTATGAAAAACCGACTACCGAACGTAAGCGCGCTAAAGCTTCTGCTGTGAAACGTCACGCGAAGAAACTGGCTCGCGAAAACGCACGCCGTACTCGTCTGTACTAATCCATTGAGAGCCAAAGCTCTCAATTCAGACTGAGTTGTAGTTGTAAGGCCGTGCTTCCGGAAGGAATGCGCGGCTTATTTTCGTTTATACACGTCATCATTCAAGCTGCCTCAGTGTTGGCTGCAGTCGCTCACCCCAGTCACGTACTGCTGTACGCTCCTGAGGATTCGCTTCCTTGCCGCCTTGATGCATCCTGAATGATTTTGTGTATATGAGTCATCAAAAAACAGGGGCTTATGGCTGGACGAATTCCTCGCGTTTTTATCAATGACCTGCTGGCAAGAACCGACATCGTCGATCTCATCGACGCGCGGGTAAAGCTGAAAAAGCAGGGCAAAAATTATCACGCGTGCTGTCCGTTCCATAACGAAAAAACCCCCTCTTTCACCGTAAACGGTGAAAAACAGTTTTATCACTGCTTTGGGTGTGGCGCGCATGGCAACGCCGTCGACTTTCTCATGAACTACGACAAGCTCGAGTTTGTGGAAACCGTCGAAGAACTGGCCGCAATGCACAACCTTGAAGTGCCCTATGAAGCAGGCAGTGGCCCCAGTCAGATAGAGCGCCATCAACGGCAAAGCCTTTATCAATTGATGGACGGCCTGAACACTTTTTATCAACAGTCTTTGATGCAGCCCGCCGCTACCCCTGCGCGCCAGTACCTGGAAAAGCGAGGATTAAGTAGCGACGTGATCACCCGTTTTGCTATTGGTTTTGCGCCCCCCGGCTGGGACAACGTCCTGAAACGGTTTGGCGGCAATGCTGAGAATCGCAAATCGCTGGTCGATGCGGGGATGTTGGTCACCAACGATCAGGGACGCAGTTACGATCGCTTCCGCGAACGGGTGATGTTCCCCATTCGCGACAAACGTGGTCGGGTCATTGGTTTTGGTGGACGCGTGCTGGGCGATGCCCTGCCGAAATATCTGAACTCCCCGGAAACCGATATTTTCCATAAAGGTCGCCAGCTGTATGGCCTTTATGAAGCCCAGCAGGATAACGCCGATCCACAGCGCCTGTTAGTGGTAGAAGGCTATATGGATGTGGTGGCGCTGGCGCAATACGGCATTAACTACGCCGTTGCATCCCTAGGGACGTCAACTACTGCCGATCACATCCAACTGTTGTTCCGCGCGACGAACAACGTAATTTGCTGTTACGACGGCGACCGAGCAGGACGTGACGCAGCATGGCGCGCGCTGGAAACCGCACTGCCCTATATGACAGACGGACGCCAGCTACGCTTCATGTTTTTACCTGACGGCGAAGACCCCGATACGCTGGTGCGTAAAGAAGGGAAAGAGGCCTTTGAAGCCCGGATGGAGCAGGCGCTGCCGCTCTCCGCGTTTTTATTTAACAGCCTGCTGCCGCAGGTGGATTTGAGTACCCCGGACGGACGCGCACAGCTCAGTACGCTGGCATTACCGCTGATTACTCAGGTACCAGGCGAAACGTTGCGCATTTACCTGCGACAGGAGTTGGGAAACAAGCTCGGCATTCTGGATGACAGCCAGCTTGAACGTTTAATGCCTAAACTGGCAGAAAATGGGGCTTCCCGCCCTGTTCCACAGCTAAAACGTACGACCATGCGTATACTTATAGGGCTGCTGGTACAGAACCCGGGCCTCGCCCCGCTGGTTCCACCGTTAGGCGCACTGGATAGTAATAAGCTGCCTGGACTTGGCTTATTCAGAGAACTGGTCAACACTTGTCTGGCTCAGCCAGGTCTGACCACCGGGCAACTTTTAGAACACTATCGTGGCACAAATGATGCTGCGACCCTTGAAAAACTGTCGATGTGGGACGATATAGCAGATAAAGATATCGCGGAAAAAACCTTCACCGACTCACTCAACCATATGTTTGATTCGATGCTTGAACTGCGCCAGGAAGAGTTGATAGCTCGTGAGCGCACACACGGTTTAAGCAGCGAAGAACGCCGGGAACTCTGGACACTGAACCAGGAACTGGCCAAGAAATAAGAGAAAGACAAAACAAAGACAAAATCATTCGCGTTGTATCAAGGCAGCAAGTGAACGAACGCCTGGGAGTGTACATAAGTACATGACCAGGATGACAAATCCGCCGGGAGCGGATTTGAACGCTGCTTGCGGCGGCCCCGTAAGGGGCGAGGCTCAGGATGAGCCGAGTAACGAACGCAGCTAACGCAGAGACAACGTGAAAGATGAAGTATTTAACGGCTTAACTGCCGAATATCGATCGGGAAGCCCCCGACAGCCGCACGGAGAGGCAGCGGCAAAATATAAGTATGCCCTCGTTTTGCCGTTGGCGGTTTTACCGCCCAACACCAATCAAACGAATTAAGTGTGGATACCGTCTTATGGAGCAAAACCCGCAGTCACAGCTGAAGCTTCTTGTCCAACGTGGTAAGGAGCAAGGCTATCTGACCTATGCCGAGGTCAATGACCATCTGCCGGAAGATATCGTCGATTCAGATCAAATCGAAGACATCATCCAAATGATCAATGACATGGGTATTCAGGTGATGGAAGAAGCACCTGATGCCGATGATCTGCTGCTTGCTGAAACCTCCAACAGCACCGATGAAGACGCGGAAGAAGCGGCTGCCCAGGTTCTGTCCAGCGTTGAGTCCGAAATCGGTCGTACGACTGACCCGGTCCGCATGTACATGCGTGAAATGGGTACCGTTGAACTGTTAACCCGCGAAGGCGAAATCGACATCGCTAAACGCATCGAAGACGGGATTAACCAGGTTCAATGCTCCGTTGCCGAATACCCGGAAGCTATCACCTACCTGCTTGAGCAGTACGATCGCGTAGAAGCTGAAGAAGCACGTCTTTCCGATCTGATCACAGGCTTTGTCGATCCAAATGCAGAAGAAGACATGGCGCCAACGGCGACCCACGTCGGTTCTGAACTCTCTCAGGAAGAGATGGATGACGATGAAGACGAAGATGAAGAAGATGGCGACGACGACAGCAGCGATGATGACAACAGCATCGACCCTGAGTTAGCGCGTGAAAAATTCGGTGAACTGCGTACTCAGTACGAAATCACTCGCGACACCATCAAAGCGAAAGGCCGCAGCCATGCTGCCGCGCAGGAAGAAATTCAGAAGCTGTCCGAAGTGTTCAAACAGTTCCGCCTGGTGCCGAAGCAGTTCGACTACCTGGTAAACAGCATGCGCGTCATGATGGACCGCGTGCGTACTCAGGAACGTCTGATCATGAAGCTCTGCGTTGAGCAGTGCAAAATGCCGAAGAAAAACTTCATCACCCTGTTTACTGGCAATGAAACCAGCGAAACCTGGTTCAACGCGGCAATCGCGATGAACAAACCGTGGTCTGAAAAACTGCACGATGTTGCAGATGACGTTCACCGCGGCCTGCAGAAACTGCAGCAGATTGAAGAAGAAACCGGCCTGACCATCGAGCAGGTTAAAGATATCAACCGTCGCATGTCCATCGGTGAAGCGAAAGCACGTCGTGCGAAAAAAGAGATGGTTGAAGCGAACTTACGTCTGGTTATCTCTATCGCTAAAAAATACACCAACCGTGGCCTGCAGTTCCTGGATCTGATTCAGGAAGGTAACATCGGTCTGATGAAAGCGGTTGATAAGTTTGAATACCGTCGTGGTTACAAGTTCTCCACCTATGCAACCTGGTGGATCCGTCAGGCGATCACCCGTTCGATCGCGGATCAGGCGCGTACCATCCGTATCCCGGTACATATGATTGAGACTATCAACAAGCTCAACCGTATCTCCCGTCAGATGCTGCAAGAGATGGGCCGCGAGCCGACGCCAGAAGAACTGGCTGAGCGCATGCTGATGCCGGAAGACAAGATCCGTAAAGTGCTGAAAATTGCTAAAGAACCTATCTCCATGGAAACGCCGATCGGCGACGATGAAGATTCGCATCTGGGTGATTTCATCGAGGATACCACCCTCGAGCTGCCGCTGGACTCTGCAACCACCGAGAGCCTGCGTGCCGCAACGCACGACGTTCTGGCTGGCCTGACCGCCCGTGAAGCGAAAGTTCTGCGTATGCGTTTCGGTATCGATATGAACACCGACCACACGCTGGAAGAAGTGGGTAAACAGTTCGACGTTACCCGCGAACGTATCCGTCAGATCGAAGCGAAGGCGCTGCGTAAACTGCGCCACCCGAGCCGCTCTGAAGTACTGCGTAGCTTCCTGGACGATTAATCTCGCCGCATAAGCATAAACGCCACCGCAAGGTGGCGTTTTTCTTTATAGTCCCCGCCTGAGCAAGGCATCATTCACTTCCCGATACGCCTCCACCAATTTATCCAGCGTGATCCGGCTTAATCCGCTGGGATTCGGCAATACCCATATTTGCGTCGCGCCAATGGTCAGCGTCTGTTTTCCCCACTGCGCCCCACGCTGGCTAAGCCCCTGCTCAAATGCCTGTTTCCCAAGGATAGCGAGCGCGGCTGGCTGATACTCTTCTATTTTTTCAATAAGCAGACGACCGCCGCTACGCATCTCTTGTAGCTTCACTTCATTGGCTTGTACCGTTGGTCTGTCGACAAACTTAGTCACGCCGCAGCGGAAGTCCAGTAGGTGCTGTGCCTCTTCAGGTTTAAGCTGGCGATCGGTAAATCCCGCCTGATGGATAACCTTCCAGAAGCGATTAGCGGGGTGCGCAAAGGGGAATCCTGTACCTGCGGAAGACAGCCCCGGATTGATGCCGCAAAACACCACCCGCAGCTCCGGTGCCAGTATGTCCTTAACCATAATTACTCCGAACAATACATCAGAGGAACCAGTATAACGGACTGAAAATACATTGTTTATAAAAACAGCATCCGTACGCTTATGTCTGGATTGCAACGCGGAGTTACTTTATAATCCACCGCCACGGCCCCTTAGCTCAGTGGTTAGAGCAGGCGACTCATAATCGCTTGGTCGCTGGTTCAAGTCCAGCAGGGGCCACCAAATTTCAAGGGCTTACGTGAAAACGTAGGCCCTTAGCCTTTTCTAGGATACCCATAGGATACCGTAATGAAGTATCTATAGGTATGAAAAAGGCCGCGAAGGCGGCCGTTACTAGACATAAAGCATTTACTTCAACTAACGTAGATTTTCGTAAAAAGACCAATTAAGGTACATATACGCTCGTGCTTAATCCATGAAGGTGTCAAGAGCCTCCTCAACACTATGGTATTTTAGAATAGTCATTCCATTGGTTGCATTTTTTACTCTTGAATAAAGGATCACTTCGCCACTCAGATCTGAAACACCTGTAGTTTGTAAATAAGGGACGAGTTGTTCTTCATAGTATTTGATTTCCTTTTGCATGATCTCCTCTGGACTGCCCCATAAAGAACCACGCTCAGGAGCTTTTCCTCTTGCTAATTGGTAATCAAGTACAAATGTTTTATTCTCATACTTAAATGCAACACCACCATCACTACCGATAAAGTCACCTTTCAGATTAGAAAAATCAATAGAGGTTTCAAGACCACCATTATAAGTAGCCTTCACTTTCGGCATCTGCCCGCTGATTTTAAAACCCTTAGACGTAAAGTACGCTAATACATCTTGTTGGATTTTTGTTGCTGCGGTCTCCATCTGTTTCATGAGCAACTCCCGGCGAGGAGCGTTTAACTCTTCAATTTTTGCTTTTAGATCTTGTAATTTCATTTTCTGAGCTAATGACATGGTAATTCCTTGTATATACAGAGTAATAGCTGTGCATAATTTATGCTCTTCTATCCTACTGCTATAAAACATTAAATACCATCACACAGATCTAACCTAACTATGTGGACACGACTGCGAGCAAAATCGTGGACCTTATGTCAAATTTTCAATTCACTTTATCGTTGTAGAAATGAGTTGTAACGCTGACTGGCTTGCTACTAATGTCCCTTTCATATCCCCCTAACACTTAAAAAGTGATTCGTCCTTTCCGGTATAAGCGTGTAAATAACCTATAAGAATCTTATAGGATAGCTCCCCGCAGAAATGATGGCATAGGCGATACAGCACTTCCCATAAGCCAGCATTACCGCTATCCGGCGGGGAGTGTTAGCTTGTTAGCGGCGTTTAGCTCTCAGCCTTCTATTCAAGCTTGAACAATGATTGCCGCTTCGATGGCTTATCTCTTGATCACACCTTTACCCTCAGCCTGTTTGAGTAGTTTCTACAGTTTTATATCTAGTAGCCTTAAATCCCGTTAAACGTCGCCAGCCGTTCCTTGTAGCTGTCGCTCATGTCAAAAGCAAAATCTTCATGCTCTGCCTGGAAGGTACCGAACGCCATCAGCGCTGCGACCGCAGGATCAATCTTGTTAGAGGATTTCTTCTTGTTGGGCTTGATGTTGGCGTTGGCATCAGACTCCATCACCACGTTACCCATCGCCCAGGACAGAACCGGATCGCCACGATGGCGTAATACCTTACGGTTAACGAACACCTCAAAAGATTTAGCAACCGGGCTGAACCGCAGATAAGTTTGCTGGAAAGGCTCCACATCGAGCCCCGCCCCCTGTAGCTGGGTACGCAGATGCGTCGCGTTCCACGTATCAAAGCCCACCAGCCGGATACTGAATTTTTCAGCGTCTCGCAGGATATCATCACGGATGCGGTCATAGTCGATGCAGTCGCCGGGCGTGGTGCGTATCCAGCCCGCTTTCACCCACTGGCGATAGATGGCGCGGTTTTTGTTAGCGACGTTAAGCAGCTGCGCTTCCGGCAGATAATGACGGGTAAGAAGTCGGATCTCCCTGTCGAACGGGAAAGCGTAACTTACACTGGTGATATCGCTGGTTGAGGACAGATCAAACCCGGCGTAACACTCCATTCCAGCCAGGTCTTCTTCAGAATAATCAAGTGCGCAGGCATCCCATGCACCGGCCCCCATCCATGGAGTAGAGCCCTGACACCAGATATTGAAACGTTTGGTCAGCATTTCCACCCACTGCGACGGAATACCCCGCGCTTTCTGGACGGTGGATTCCAGTTTTGCCGCGTCAACGGACACATGCAGGTTAGGATTGGCCTTAATCCACATGTCCGACTGCTCAACCTCGCTTTCGTCATCCAGTTCGTAGATCAGGACAAACAGCGAATCGTTGCTCTCTTCCCCTGCCAGAATCTGACAGCAGTAATCGTAATGCTGTTTACAGGCGGAAACGACGTTACTCCCGGCAGTAGTGATGGCGAACAAAATCGCCTCAGGACGTGCGCCCATACCCAGCTCAAGCGCGGAATAAACTCCGTTATCAGGGTGAAGGTGGTACTCATCGACAATCGCCAGGCTTGGGTTAGTCCCTTCGATAGTGGCCGCTTTTGCCGCCAGAGGTTTTAACAGGCTGTTGCTCTTCGGGAAAATGATCTTGTGCGCCTGAATATTGACGCGCTTTTTCAGCGGTTTTGACAGCAGGCACATCTGGCGGGCATCGTCGAACACAATACGGGCCTGATCCCGGCTCACCGCCGCCGTGTAAATATCCTGCTGGCCTTTCTCCATTATCAGAAACCAGTTAGCCAGCATGGCGGCCACGGTGGATTTGGCATTCTTGCGCGGTACTTCTATAAAGGCGCTGCTGTACTTCCGGCGACCTGACTCCCTGACTTTAAAGCCCAGCAGGTTAGCAAAGGCGAACTGCTGCCACGGCTCCAGCTCGACGGGCTTGCCCCGCAGCGGTCCTTTAACGTGTGGACAAAGCCGGGAGAAGGCAATAAACCGTTCTACAGTCGCCGTATCGAACACATAACGGGGGTCACACAGGTCTGAAAAGTACCGGTTTACGGCCTGTTTCAGCCGTTTACAGGCCGGGATCTCCCCCGATTTTACAGCGTTTGCGTACTCATCCCAGACGGTCAAGCTCGTCCTCCTCTTCCGTTTCAACCGGATTCCGGCGACGGCTTACCGGATCAAAACCCAGCAGCGACGACATTTTAATGATAATTTTCTCAGCATCAGATTTGGCTTTCAGCGCCGGATTACTGGTTGTGGCCCCGCGAGATCCTTCAACTGAAAACCCGCGCAGGGCAATATCTGCAACGGCTTTCCGGTACATGGAATAGTTGACGCAATACAGCTCAAGGTTGTTCCAGTCCGCAGGGGTTAAATCCCCGCGCTCAGCCATCTGTTTTGCTTTTGTCTTCCACTGCTGTCCCGCGATTTCATCAAGATAGGCGGGTGGTTTGGGTGGTCTTGCCATAACTTATTCTTTCCTTAACTTACTGCTGTCAAAAAAATTACCGCGCATAAAAATTTGAGGGAGCGGGTGGTTCCTCGCCGGGAGGGGGTTGTCTTTGAAACCTCCCCCACCCCGTTCACGCTGACTCATGTATTCCTGTTCACTCATGAACAACCTCATAGACCCAGTCGTTGCGGCGCTGCGCTGCTTCTTCCTGTTCCCGGAACATTCCGGCTTTACGCTGCTGCTTAGTTAGCGGGTCCGTTGTGGCTGTCTTGCGACCATGACAGACAGCACATAACGGCTGGTGGTTACTGGATGGCCAGAACAACACATCACCTTCGCCCTCAATAGGTATGATGTGATCAACGATAGTTGCCTGCTTATAGACGCCAGCACTATGGCAGTGGGCGCACAGCGGATTAGTCTTCAGAAAGAGGAGCCGGTATTCTCCCCATCGGTTGGAGTAACCGCGTTCTGTGCGTGTGCCTCGTCGGCTATCACTCTGCCGTTGTGCATTCCGTTTGTGTTCATCACATTTGCCGGACTTTACCCGTTTATTACATCCGGGCTCTGTACAGCGTCGTAAAGGTTGCCATGGCATTTAATACACTCCAGGTTCCCGGTAGTAGTTCCACAATGACGAAGTGCTAAAGGGAAGCTCGGACGTTTTTTCCGCCGCTATTTCCCGGTGCTCATACCAGTGACCGACCAGTAGCAGACACCCGACCTTCAGCGCAGGATTAAACTCGAGTCCGTCATCAAAACGCCTGCCGATATGTTTCTGGCAAATCTCCAGCGCGGCGACGATATACCCGTTTATCAGGGCGTTCTCATCATCCCCGTCGATGCGGCAATGCAGTTTTACTTCTTCCAGAGTTATTAATTCAGCCATTGGCCACGCCTCCTTTACAAAGGAGCTCAAGACTGGTGCGGTCGTTATCCGGGAGGGCCGCCTCTATACCGTAAATATCACCACTGACTGCGGGTGACAGATATTTCACCCTGTGTCCCTGCTTAACATCACTGCGATAGCGTATCCATATTCTGACTGTGGCCTCAGAGGACAACGAACCGGTATCCAGAAGCTCCCGGCCAGAGATACCTTTTACCTCAGCCCAGATCGTGGCGTAGTCCACCCAGCGTTTTATCGGTTCTCCCAATGGCCCCTGACTTTGTTCATAGCGCTGCAGCGTTATACGGTGTTTTAATCCTCCGGCTCTCATTCGCTACCCTCCTTACTTTTATTGTTATTTACTTCGATCTGCTGCTTCCATGCCTGGCTGAATTCGTCCCCACCTTCACGCGGTGGCATCCCCTCACGTTCGCGGGCTTCATTCGGATTCATAATCCCGTTTTTAATACCGCGTTCGTAAGTGGCGTAGCGTTCGGTTGGTGTGGCGCGGAGAAGGTCAGCAGAATCGAACTCAACCTGGTAACGGGTACCGGATGCAGGACGGGCCACCAGCAAAGCGGATTTGATTTGTTGTTCGAAATTCGCCAGCCAGGGACGCATGGTCATTGTGAGAAATGCGCGGCTCGCTTCGCTGAAGTTGCTGTAGGTACTGTTGCTGTATTCCTGAAGAAAGATCGGAGAAACATTAAACATACGGGCAATGTCTTCAATGGAAAAACGCCGGGAAGCCAGCCATTCAGCATCCTGATTACTCATGCCCAATTTTTCGTAATCCATTCCTCCCTCAAGAATGGGCGTTTTCCCGGCATTTCGTGCACCCTTGTACCGCTCCAGTGCATCCAGTGCTTTTTTACCGTTCACGCCGTCAAGCCAGTCTTTTGCTTTGACAATGCCCGCCGCCATCATGCCCTCTTTCATGATGTTAGCGCCGTGACGCTGCTGGGCCAGTCCAAGGCCCAGCGCTTCCCGGCAGATGGTTATCGGTGAGCGCCCCAGAAAACCATCGTCCGTGGCATAACGCAGATGCAGAATCTCTTCCTGAAGATAAGTACGGGTGATTCCGCTAAAGGGTTCAGTAATAGTGTATTTGTAACGGTGCCCGGACAGACGCTCCGGAACTACGGTCCCCGGTGCATATGGATGCAATGATTCAGGCTGTCCGTCACGGCCCCAGCGGATCACCGCATAAGCGTTACCGTTCAGCAGACAGTGCCGCATCATCGTGCGTTTAAACTGGTACGGTGTCTGACAGTCGTTCGGCTGCTCATTCAGCAGATAATCAACCGGGTGATTACTCAGCCACTCCCGCGCCTCACGCCCTTTATCATTCGTTACCCGGTAGAGATAACAGGGCATAGTTGCCACTGCTTCACTGATGACCGATACGGCGTTCATGACAGCCGGCAGAGATTCCGCCGTCCCCGCAGATACATATTCGCCGGATCCGGTATTAGGTATGCCCGCCATCGCCAGCCATTCATCGATGGCCATGCTGCGTTGTTCTGCCTTACGGCTGAAAGGCCAGAGACTCCACATATCAGACCTCCACCAGTTCGGCCCAGCGTCGGCGGTTATCACCCACCCGGCGTAACTCCGGATGCTGGGAAAAAAGCGAGCGGTGTGCAATTTCCACGCCGGACTCCGGGTAAGCAGGCAGAGAAGTGATCGTAATTTCACGCAGTTCAGCAGCGGTGACGGTACGCAGATAAGGCGACTGGGTAATATCCCAGTTCTCTTTCAATGCCCGGAATCCAAACGACATGCCTTCTATATCGCCCCGTTCCACCAGCTCCAGCACATCATTACCTAACTGTGTATTGGGTGGCGTCAGTTCAAATCGCAGACCCGTATCATCTTCCGACAGTATCAGCGTGCCGGATTTGGTACGCCCCAGCAGTTGCGTATAGTCATGTTCAAATAAACAGCGCACATCATTACCGGAGGTGAGATAGCCGGAAAATGCCCCCGGCGTAAACTGTTCGCGGAATTCGTCCCAGATGATTTCTGACAGGCTGTTCCAGCGCACCGCATAGCCCACCAGCCTGCGCTCTTTGGCGATGAGTTCTGAGGTGCGGATTTCAAAATTAACGGTATCCATAACGGACTCCATAAAGACCAGAAAGGGGCCGAAGCCCCTGTGAATTATTTTGTGGAGGAAGCAGAGATTTCGAGCAGCTTGATGGCGCCGGAATCAACCACACCACCGCCCAGGTATTTATCCGTATGAATTTTGATAAAGCCTGGTTCAGTGATGTTGTCCGGACGGGTGCGGGTGCCTGTCTCATGGTCAACGATGAAATAGCCACGTTTGAAGTCGCCAATACCGATCAGGTTGTCCGGCATGGTTTCGAGATATTCAACAGGGAGGCCCAGCAGCGTATCCGGATCACCTGCCTGTAAACGGTCGCGCCAGATGTAATCCCCGTTGCCGTTTTTCAGTTTTTGAACGGAGGCCGCCATAGTGGAGTTCATCACCCATACAGCATTTTTTCGGTATTTCGCCCGGAGTTTAAATTTCAGGTCAATCAGCAAATCGGCATTTAGTGCAGCACCTGTGACGGACTGAAGCGTACCGAACGGGCGGGTTTTGTCTCCGTCCTGGCTGCGGTGATAAGAGAGAAAACCTTTCGCTTTTTTCACGCCGTCGCCGGATGCCAGATCCGTTTCTTCGGTATCAACGAAAGCATCGCCAATTTCAGAGGACAGCCAGCCCATGATATCCACACCAGAAAAATCGATGATTTCCTGTGTAGTCTTCGGATAGGTGTAAACCGGGAAGAGTCGGATACTGACTTCTTCCAGTTTTGGCGTTGTTGTCTCACCACGTGCTTTTCCTTCCTCGCCGTGGTTCACCCCCGCTCCGCCCACAGAGACAAGCTGTTTAAACTCGTTACTGCCGATTTTTTTCACAGTGCAGATTTTGCGCATAACGGACTCATCGTTAAGCTGCTGCATAATCTGTTTGTTAAGTTCGGGAATAACGGTATAGCCGCCATCTTCCGGAATACCGGTGGACAGGCTGCGGGCTTCCCCGGTCAGAATGTAGGTACGTAGTTCGTCGTTGCTTACGCCGTTATCGTTCACCGGGTGGCCTGGCTGGTTGCGTTCTTCAGTGGCAATGGCTTCATAGCGGCTGATGTCAGTATCGAGTGTCTGGGCGCGGGTGCGGAGTTCATCAAACTGCGTGCCTTCCTCGTCAGTCAGGCTTCGTTTTTCGCTGTCGGCTTTTTCAAGCAGGTTACGCATCTGCGTTTTGATTTCGGTTTTTTGCTGACGTAATTCGAGTAATTTCTTCATGGAGTGGTTTCCGTAACAATTAATGTTAAGACGTGAAACCAGCGCTTTAAGGGATGTCCACCCGGAGAGAAAACCGCGGATCTGCCGGAAGAACCGGGTGGACAGTGGCGGCTCACGTCTGAGGGCCACTCGTTAAGATATACATGAGAATACAAATTAGAACCCCCTTATGAGCAAGAGGTAAGAGGGGGTAGCATTAAGTATAAGTAATTTACAAAAGTGTTTTTTTGTTAGATTATTTAAGCAACACAGCACTTCGTTAGTGGGAATAAAAAGGGAAATTAATGCTAACTGCAAAAGTGAAGTTTTATAACATCAATAGATGCGGATATTATAAGTATGGTTCTAAGGCACCAGATCTGAGCAATACATCAGACATGCTCTTAAAACTACACGATTGGGCTTCTGATGGAAGGGAGTTCATCAATACAGGCACCTACAAAGCAGAAAAAGATGAAGATATTCTCAATACTTATTTCTGTGGCTTAGCAACAGACAACCGTTACGGAGATCACCTTTTAACGCTATGGGCTGAAGTTCCCAACGACTCAGGAGTAATCTATGGTATGCCGCCACTAGCGAAACCAGGAAAAGTGGATATGTTAACCACTGGATTCGATACCGATAAAGCTATTCCTGGTTTCCCTTGCTATTTTTGGTTCATTCCTCAATTAAACGTATTTGCCTCTATAAAATTTGATCACTCATTAATGGGCAAGGGACATCTCGATAATTATTTGAATGGTTACCTTGCTAACAAATCTCCATATCGAGTTTTTGATAAGAATAACAAAGTCATTGGTTTTTCTGTCGATGGAAAAAAAACGAATGACTCATCAAAATTACATCCAAAATTCTATGCAGTAGGGATGAAGTACGATGAAGTTCAAGCTGAACTCATAAGCAACATTAGCAAAATAACGAAAATACTAAAAAGGGAAAAAATCACCTACCGAACTCCAGACGATAGAAAAATAATTGAAAGAGTTTTCTCTGGCTTGCTAAACAATGCCCCAAACAGCACCCAGGAACGGACATTATTTCATGAGATGGAGTTTAAGCCTACTGAGGCTCAATTAAAGTCCATTATAAAAAGTTATAATTCCCTTGAAAGCACGTCTCCCATCAGGAATGTTGGCTTTAAATATAGTGACGGTAAGGCAATATGGCTTAGCGGTGCTAACGTTGCATTCGAAATTGAATTGAATGTTAGACGAAAGGATAATCATATCATCACCCCAGACCGATTACTTTCTGCTATAATAAAGCGCAGAGATGAATTAATAGCCAAAATGAAAACTCCACCAACAGGGGGGTGACATGATAAAATATATAGTGTATGCGATCATTGCAGCCTTATTAACCTTTATATTTAAAGGGCGCGTTGTATCGCTCAGTTACAATGATTACAAGGATACACTGGGTGCCTTATTAAATATATCATCAATTATATTCGCTATTATTGGCGCCTGGATTGCAATTGTTTACCCAAGAGCAATGGCGCGTATTATTAATAAAAAAAACTCCAATCAGAATAACCAATCTGAGAGCAAGGAGTCCCATAAGGATGCGAATTACCTCAGCGAATTAGTCGAGATTGTTATGGTGTCAGCATTAGTATTAATGGCTGTTCTGTTAATACAGTTTTTCGCCCCTATACTTAAAGGATTGATAGTAAATACATATATACCATATGTTAAATACCTTAATTTTAGCTGTATAAGCTTTCTAACTATTGCGCAGTTTACGGCAATATTTAGGGTAATACTTGTTAATTATTTCTTCTTAAATGAATTGAGAAGAAAAAATGCAAAAGATAGAATTAACGAGTTGCATCGTTAAAATCTGGCCTGGTACTACACCAGGCCTAATTGAGTCACTATTTATTTAAGTGGTGATGGTAATTTATTTCTGTATCTTTCTAAGTGTTCCAGTAAAGCGTCAAGTTGCTCAGTGTTTGTGACGATACGCTCTCCAGAAATGGTATGCACGACAAAACCGTGTGGTTCATCCCAAAAAAACGCCTCCTCCTCCAAAGCACGCCGATAGTCTTTTATCGACATAGTTTCAATACTTTGCGTACCAAACTGCTGATGGTGTTCCATCCATTCTGTTTCAGTTAAAGGCATATGCCAGGCTCCACATATAAAATTTTAAAATATGTGTTTAAGTGTTCACCCCTTCACCCTTGGGAATTTTTATAACAAATTCATATTGTTAAGTGGTGTACACTTTCCTTTTTAGTATTCACTAGTGTTCACCCTACCCTTCACCTATCAGGCTAAAAAACAATCAAAAGGTGAACAGGTGAATACTTGGTGAATACTTCATAAATAAGTGTTCACCCCTTAACACCATGTAATAGATAGATTTTTTTACAAGGTGAATACTGGTGAACACTTTATCTATAACTTTGCACTTCCTAGGTATTATCAGCAGTACCTGAACATAATGGCAACCAGTCGTCTGAATCGTCGTGCAGCGTAACATTTGACCTGATACCACGCTTCGTCTTTCGCTTCTGGTACTCCTTACCATACTCAGCCATTGCGCCAGGCATATCCGTACCGAAACGCATCAATGATACTGGCTTGTTCAAACCATTGGCCCTCATGTACGCCAGATACGCGTGATACAGGTATTTACGCGGGCTGAAGGGCACTATCTCAGCGTTGCCGATAAACATACCGTCACATACTACCGACGCCATCAGGTAGCCGCAGAAATCCACCAGCGAATCACCTTCACGTTTAATCGCTAAAGCCTCTTCTGATTTCTGCTGTTCATACAATAGCCGCCTGGCTTCGTCCTGGTCTGCAAAGCGTGTAAGCAAATGACGAATAACTACCGCCAGTTCCCCTTCTATTTTCTCAGCCAGCATCGGATCACGTTCGTTCTCCGGTACGACTTCGGTGAAGTTGAATATCACACGTCTGCGCGATATCCCACCACTGCGATCACTAAAGGTCATAGCATTGTTATTAACAGCCATCACCACCGCCTGTATCCGTGTCGAGTACGGCGCTTTATGTTTCGGGTCGATGGAAACCTTATCACCACCTGTAATGGCCTTAATCCCAGCACCATCTCCAGCATAACGGGTCATATCCGGCATGATAATCAGCGAGTAACCAACCACCAGAGCGCGATCTCTCGCATCCTCCAGAGCCTTCATACTGGCCGACACCGTATTAGCCTTACCCGCCAGCATAGTGCAGATCTCCGCCATCACGCTTTTACCGCTACCACCCGGTCCCGTTATCTCCAGGAATAACTGCCAGTCGTATCTGTTCGCCAGCACCATAAACAACGCAGCCAACACACGATCTGTTTTACGGTCATTACTGGCCACGGAACGCCGGAGCCACTTCCAGAAATTAGGCGCGTGACTGGCTAAGGTTTCCCCTTCGGCTGGTGGACTGAAGGGTAATTCGCTTGAGATTAACAGCCAGTCAGTTTTACAGTGCTCGCGGAATTCTCCCGTCCGGGTATCAAATACCCCATTACTAAACCCAATCAGATTTCTGGCTGTTACGCCCATCACCGGGAGGCTTAACTTCATGGTTTCCACTGCCGATTTGATGCCGTTCTGCGAATAGGCCACCTCTGCATCGATGTAAATCTGCGCCATTTCACGCTGCAGCTCTTTATCGGGGAGAGGAATCCACACCACACCGTTATAGTGGTGTACGGTGTCCGAGTCGGCATGAATTGCCAGATCACCATCATAATGAGCCAGTAATACTTCACCTCGCTGGCTGGCCACCATCTGATTTAATGCTGGTGCGACTCCGCTATGGTCTGGTTCGCGTTTCATGACCGGAAGATCGACAACAACACTTTCCGTACGGATCCTCTCCAGATAATCATGCCAGTCCTCTGGTTGGCGGTCGGGAATCCCCTTGTATAGCTTGGCATCTTGCACTCCTGCCCGCGCCAGCTTCTCGCCAATGGCGTTTATCAGTCTCGGTTCAATAACTCCAGCAATATATACACGGGCGCTTCGGCGACCTTTATCAATAATTTGCAGGTTATCCAGTTCCGCAAGTTGCTTTGGCCCCAGCCAGACAGGGGGCGTTGTATCTTCGGCAATTTGTTTACCCAGGCCCTCTTCCCATCCCTTTGCATGAGCGTAAGCATCAGCCCCGGCAAAAATGATTGCCTCTGTAAATTTTTCCTTTGGCAGAAATTTTAAGTTCGGAGCTCGTTTCATTTGCCCGCTCTCTTAGCGGCAATCAACGTCCGCAGGTTCTGAATTTTTTCTGCCGTGTTGTTTGACTTGCACCATTCGCTGAATGTCTGACGTTTCACCAGGATGAACTCCCTTTCAAATCGTTCGACCGGGAAAACACACTCTCCGGAATAACCCTCCCTGATATATGTAATACGATTATCAGTAATCATTTTCACAGTTACCCGTTCACCCCGATTATCCTTGAAAATGTCGCCCGGAAAGATTTCAGGCCGAGTCTGACCACCAGCAGTTAAGCTGTTAATTTTCTTTTTCATGGCGTTAGTCCTTTTTGACTGGCGTTACGCGATAACCGGCGCGTTCAAGGATGTGATCAAAGAGTGATGGCGTACCTATAATTTCATCCGGACGTAATACCGTATCTCCTTTAACTAAGCCGTTTTCAACGTAAAGCAAAATACGACCGGAAAAATTAGGGGAGACATGCAATGAGACATTCAGCATCGGGATTTGACTATCCATGAAACCCTCCCATCACATTCAATTCATAAGCACCGCTGGCGTACTGGTACAGAGAGCATTCAGAGCGAATCTTTGCGGCAAAGGTCAGATCCCATCGGGAGTACCATTCGCGGGCTTCTTCTTCGGTGTCGGCTGCAATGCGGATAACCACAGGTGTACAGATCTGCCCCTTCGGTATGCCGAGGAATAGCCATGTAAATTTGGGGTGAGTTTGGGTATGCTGTATTCCAGCCATAACTGTTACTCCTATTAACGGTTTGTGGTCAGACGCCCTGTATGTGTTCCTAGCACTACGGGGCGTTGTTTTTATAGACTCACACATGTTAGTGTATATGCCTATTTGAGTTAACCATAAACCTATAGGCATATACATGTCAATATCTCGAGATAAACAGCCTAAGGGTGGCGGCAAGTCACCAATGCTACCAATCCGCATTCCTGCTGAATTACGCAAGCAATTTGATGAGCTAGCACAAGCTGAGAACACCAGTACCAGTAACTGGCTGAAGGAGTTAGGTAGAGCGGAATTGCGCCGACAGGGCATCGAACCAAAAGGCTGATTTTGACCACCAGCATTAAGCCTGGTAATCTGTCCATGATTTATTTTCGTTTGATTACTCTGGCGGCCCGGCATGGCCGCCTTTGTTTTATTTGCCATATCCAGCCCCTTAAACCGTCTGCGTTCTTCGGGTGGAATCCAGATAAGCATCCAGATCAGACTTGAAGTAAATGACCTTCCGACCGACCTTATGAAAGGGAATTTTTACCTTGCCAGTATGCGCCCAGTTTGCCAGCGTCTGCGGGTTCACACCAAGATGAGCTGCGGCCTCATTACGAGTGAGTCTTTTAGAATAATTCGATTCAACCAAATGCATAAGTAGCTCCGTGTATTATTGGTTAACAACGAGGCCACTCTAATGTTTTGATTTTTCGACAATAAGGTGAGAAGCAAATATTCAGGATGGAAAGCTACTTATGGGGAGGGGTATCAGCTATTCCCCCTCCCTATTTTGTAATCTAGCGCTATGCCTAATCCGGTGGAAAAACCAAATCAGAATTAATGTATTTCTTAGGCTTAGGCGGTAATAACTTTTCTTTTTTTATCCAGCTATCTACCGTTCCTTCATCAACTCGTCCCTCATAACGGTTCATCAACTTTGCGATCATTTTCTTTTTAGATAAAGCGGGATTATTCTCCCAGGTAACTTTCATAATCGCCACAATTTCATCATGCAAATGATGCCGGTGCCCTGAAGCTGCATCACTTCTATTTTTTTTAACAGCACCGTCAATAATGTGATTAATATAAATATCCGATAACGCTACGCATCGCCCAAACCTATCAGCCAAAGCGCCTAACTCTTTGGCAAGGTCTGTATATCCAAGTACTGCCAAAACATTCACAGCTTTAACCAACACATTTTCATCATCCGATAATGGTCTGGTTTTCTCTTCCATCTGCATTTCGGCAAGGCTACTCGCTATCCACTTTTTTTCTCTGATAGTTTTTCCAGCTAATTCTTTTTCAATAAGTTTTACATGCTCATCTGCGTTTTCCGAAGAATAGCTTTTTGCCAATTTTTGAAATGCAAGCATACTGGCCACATGCTCGGCATCCACTCGTTTTAAATAACTCATTTCTTAACCTGCATATGATTTTGGCTTAGTATTTCAAAAAGCATCTTACGCTTCTCATCATCAGTCAAATTGCCTAACGCAGACAATAATTGTGCATCGATGGCTTTCTTGCTTTCCACAAGCCCGGCATGTTCCAGGATGGCCCGTTCAATTCGGGTAGCTGGCTCGAGTAGTTCATCAGCACCAAAATGAAGATAGCCCTGAGTAACATCTGCACTACGCATCGTTCGGTGGTTCATCAGTCGTTTGAGGATATAACTACCAACGCCCACCAGCTCAGCGACAGTACCGAAAGTACGGCGGGCATCGTGCCATTTGAATGGGATTGGCTGGAGCAAATCAGGATTGGGGTCTGGGACGGTGGCGGCACTGATTCGATCAATTACATGGCGATATTCTTTAATGATTCCTTTAACTCCAGGAAACACTAAAGCCTCATTTCCGTTTTTCATTTTCAGTCGGCGCCGGAACAGATTCAGCAGAGTTTCAGTGATAGGCAGCTCGAGCGGATCGCCATTCTTGGTGGTATCTATCCAGAAATAACGACCGCCAATATTCACCCGATTCCAGGTTAGTTCGAATATTTCAGATTTACGCAGCCCGGTGAACATCGACATTTCTACAGCGTCACATATTGCGGCAGCTACATCATCTCGTCCTTCTTCGGCCTTATCACGAACTACAGCGACGGCATTTAACCAACGAGCAAAGTCATGGGTGCGGATGCGCTCTGTCTTTCTGATCGTGCCATGCCACTGACGCTTTGTACTCAGCACCTGTGTTGGCGGGTCAGGTAACAGCGTTCTCCCTTCTTCATCACGATAATGATCATGTGCGAAACGATATACGGCGCGCAGAGCTCTGGCCCACAGGTCAGCCTGAGCTTTGCTACCGCTTCCTACCCCAGCCCTGAGCGTTTCTTTATCAGCGCCAAACCAGACTGAACCATCAGTTACTGCTTTGTGACGATGCTCAACACGATCACGCGAAATAGTAGCGAGGGACTGTTTCATCCAGTCGCCGGAGTAATTTTGCAAGATAGCGCGATATTGCTTTTCGGTTGTGGGTTTAAGGCGGTGGCCACGGTTCTTAATATAGGCATCCAGCGCATCAGCAAGCGTGACAGATGCCTTCTCATTGACACGCTTTTCCACATTAGGATTTTTCCCGGTGGTCGCTACGTCACCCAACATTTCGAGTGCCTTTGCCCTGGCATTATCAATAGTAAGATCCGGAAAACGGCCCAGCGTGGCCCGGATGAATTTTCCATTTCTCTTACGTGAGATACAGAAGCTTTTCACACCACTGGTGCCAATACGGATGCGCAGGCCATTAACGATGGTATCGCCGTACTCAACCTGGCCACGTTCGGCAGGTGGGAGGTTTTCGAGCTTAGTTTTCGTAAATTTGAATGTTTCCACAAACACTCCACACCAAGCGATCGGGGTATCCTGAAAATCGCTTGTTTTGCTCTAGGATACCTATAGGATACCGCAAAGGAGTATTTTAGAGTATTTCTGGTTATTTATACAGTATTTTCATATCAATTAAGTTACTGAAAATTATAGATAAGTATTTTCAGGTAAGAAGTTGCATTCTAACTCATAATCGCTTGGTCGCTGGTTCAAGTCCAGCAGGGGCCACCAAATTTCAAGGACTTGCGAGAAATCGCAGGTCCTTTTTTTATGGGTATTCCGTAGAAATTGGTATGTAGCAAAAAAGAGTTTGTCCTGGAAAAATCAATACTTGCTTGCATTAATATGTTGAATGAGTACACGGAAGAAAATGGCTGGCGGGGACTAAAGCTATTTACGCGATACACCTGTTCAGAAAACAGCATGTTAATGGCAACACCATTTGGACGCCGCCATCCTGGGATGGAAACGTCCGTTAGAGTTTAATTCGATAGTCAGCTCACACTAGCTCTTTGAGCTGCTCCTGCATATAGGTTGAAAAATACTCTGGGTTCTTGATAAGGATGCGGTTACCGGAGGCGACTTTTTCTGCCCATCCGGCCACTTTTTTCGTGAACTCGGGATTCCATCCCTCTTGCTCACCCCGTGCCATCACAACTTCCGGACTCGCTGGCACACCTAAGTCATGCAAATACTTTAAGATTCCCTTAGCCGTACTTTCATCCATTGAATGTGGTACTGACGCCGAAGTGTTCATACCACCAATAAAATCCAATGCTTTCTCAATTGCTGTTGGCATGCTCTTATCCTTAAAATTAACCACGTGAGAGACACATTTATACTATGTACCCAACTCCGCCGGGATATCAAAGAGAACATCCCCTTTATTTGACTTACCCCGCAGCTAAACGCTTGCGCGGCTGTTTTCTGCGCTACTTTTTTGCTTCTCCGGCTAAAACCAGTCCGGTTGCCACCGCATTACGCGGCCCTTCGGTACCTCGAATATTGCCCTGCCCGGCGACAACGCCGTAATGCGCCAGCGCATCGGTGATCATCTGCGGGATTTCGAAATCCAGCGAAGAACCGCCTACCAGCACCACAAAAGTCATATCGCGAATAGAGCCACCGGGTGACACCTGGCGTAACGCGCGCAGGCAGTTGGTCACAAAAACCTTCTCTTTAGCCTGTCGGCGCACCAGACGGATTTTTTCCAGCGAGGTCTGGTTATCGACCGGGATCAGCTCGCCCTCTTTCAAGTACACCACTTTGGCGAATACTGACGGACTGAGCGGTTCGCGGAAAAACTCCACCGCGCCGTTCTCATGGCGAATGCTGAACAGGCTCTCCACTTTTGCCAGCGGGTATTTTTTTATTTCCTCCGCCAGAAATGCATCGCTTAAGCCCAGCTCAGTTTGAATCAACAGGCTGACCATATTCCCCGCGCCGGCCAGATGTACCGCTTTCACTACGCCGTCGCTATTGATGACGGCGGCATCGGTAGATCCTGCGCCTAAGTCGAGGATCGCCAGCGGTGCGGCGCATCCGGGCGTAGTTAACGCCCCCGCCACGGCCATGTTGGCCTCCACGCCGCCCACCTCAACCAGAGTGTTTAACCGGACGCTCAGCTCACTGGCGATGGCCTGCATCTGTAAACGATCGGCTTTCACCATCGCCGCAATGCCCACGGCGTTCTCCATTGAACACTCTCCGGCGATGCCGCCCTGCACCTTGCGCGGAATAAATGTATCGACCGCCAATAGATCCTGAATATGCACCGTGTTCATGTCATGACCGGTCAGCGAGGCCATCACCTTACGCACCCGCTCCAGCATGCCGCCTGCGTGCGTACCAGCTTCCCCACGAATATCGCACACGGGCGCACAGGCGCTCATCGCCTGCATAATGGCCTGAGCGCCCTGCGCTACGTCGGCTTCACCGCCACGCTTTTCACCACGGATAAAGATCTTACCCGCCGGGATCACTCTTGATCGCACATCGCCCTGCGGGGTTTTCAGCACCACGGCGGAACGGTTGCCAATCAGCGCTCTGGCGATGGGGACGATAGTTTGCGTTTCCTCAGGGGTCAGGGCAAAGAAGGTCGCGATGCCGTAAGGATTCGACAGCACCCGCACTACCTGTCCCGGGGCCGCCACTTCCACCGCCGCCAGCACGCCTTCCGGCACCTTCTCCAGCAGAGTGACTTCATCAACCACCGGTATTGGCCGATGCAGGCGATTATTCACCAGCACGCCATCATCTTTTTTCAGGATGGCCGCCACCACGTTGACGCCGCGATCCAGCGCTTCATTGATAAACCAAACCGCCTCAAGGAAATCCATCTCCTCACCCACCAACGGTATCCAGCCCTGGGCAAATCGATCCTCGCTCAACGCCGCCAACGTCTCCACGGCGATGGTTGTTCCCATGCCCACGCCAACGCCGCCGGGCGTTTGCGGGTTATGGCCAATCATCGTTGATTCGGTAATGATGGTTTCAGTGATGGTTTCCATCGCCACATCGCCAATAACCGGCGCGGCCTCGTTGATGCAGATTTTTGCCACATCCTGCAGCGACCACGGCGTTTTATCCAGCGCCTGCTGCAGGGACGCGACTACCCCGGCGATATTTTCCCGCGTGCCTTTCATCCCGGTCGTGGCGACAATCCCGCTGGCGATAAACCGGCCATCCTGCGCCAACGCCACTTCGGTGGTGGCGTTGCCGATATCGATCCCTGCAATTAACGGCATGCTGCCTCCGTCACTGACTGCCTTTACGCAGTTTATTTCTCTGCTGGTATACCTCTGCCGATTCGCGGACAAACCCGGCGTTCACCCTGGCGTGCCAGGTGTGCTCCAGTTCATCGGCAATGGCCTGCAACTCGGCGAACGAAGAACGAAACGGCCGTAGCGCGTTGTAGATCTCCAGAATGCGGGCATCCGGGATCGCAATCAGTTCTGCCGCACGACGAAAATTGCGCGCCACGGCATGACGCTGCATCTGCTCGGCAATCTGCGCCTGGTACTCCAGCGTTTGCTGAGAAATACGCACATCCTGCGGTCCTACGTGGCCCGCCAGCACATTCTCAAGGGTAATGTCGGTTAGCGGCTTGCCGCCAGG
Organism: Citrobacter sp. B72; assembly: GCF_016894305.1. Lineage (NCBI taxonomy): Bacteria > Pseudomonadati > Pseudomonadota > Gammaproteobacteria > Enterobacterales > Enterobacteriaceae > Citrobacter > Citrobacter sp. B72. Next base: position 646,271 of record NZ_CP069801.1, on the reverse strand, counting down.
CGTCCGGATTTTCTCCGGGCAGCGGGTGGCTAATGGGTAATCCTGCGCGGTCATGGTGTTGTCGTTCATGGTCATTCCCTTACCAGTGCAATATGCAACGTGACAGGCGCAGCATCCTGCACCACGTGTTTGGTTTCTTTGATATGAAACAGCGCGGCCTTGGCCATAAATTTAGGGCGCACCATCTGGTCATTGACCACTGGCACCGGCGAAGGCGACTCTTTGCGTGCATATCGCGCGGCGTTTTTACCAATCTGACGATAGGTTTCCAGCGTCAGCAGCGGAGCCTGAGAAAACAGTTCCAGGTTACTTAGCGGCAGCAGATCGCGCTGATGAATCACCGTGGTTCCTTTCGACTGGATACCAATCCCAATGCCTGAGCCGCTGAGATTTGCCGCATCCCATGCCATAAAAGAAACATCCGAGGTACGCAGGATCCTCACTACTCGCGCATGCAGTCCCTCTTCTTCGATGCCAGCAACCAGCTCTTTCAAAATCGCGTTGTGCGGCATATCAATCAAGGTTTTATGCTGATACTTATCAAATGCCGGGCCGACGCCAATCACCACCTCATCCACGCGTTCATCCGCGTTAGCCGCCTCGCCTTCGCTCACCTGTAAGGTGAAAACCGGCTTACGTTCAGTTGTGCATTCCACTGTGTACCGCCTTATTCGATCGAGCCGGGCTGAACCACGCCCGCAATATTTTTAATTTCCGCCCAGCGTTCGGCACTGATGCGATAGCCGGTACCAGGTCCCTGATAATCATTGATGTCGTTGACGGCGCTGACGACGTCGAACTGGCGATCCAGAATGGCCGACGTTTGCAGGTAATCACCGGTAACACGCTGTCTCAGCATGTTGAGGATATTGCTGGCGATATCTTCGAAGCCGCTGCAACTCAACGCGCCGACGATATCCAGCCCGGTGATATTGCGCTTCATCATCTCTTCCACGGCAGCCAGATCTTCCACCACATTGCGCGCGGGCATATCTTTGCTGCCGTGAGCATATGTAGCAGCTTCGACTTCTTCATCGCTAATCAGCGGCAGGCCAAGTTCGCGGAACACCGCCTGAATGGCGCGTGCGGCCTTATTGCGAATGGCGATGGTTTCCTCTTCCGTGACCGGACGCAGACCGCCGTCAACCATCAGATCGCGTTGCAGAATGTTGTAATCATCGAAATCTTCAGCGTCGAAGTTCGACCCGGCAAACATGTTGTCGTAGTTGGGTACCGCGCTGTAACCGGAGAAAATAAAGTCGGTACCCGGCAGCATCTGCATCAGGGTACGGGCAGTACGGCGAATATCGGAGTGGGAAAAGGTCTGGTCATTGGCGGAGGCCACTTCAAGGTCGAGCATTGAGGCAATCAGGTTTTCCGCCAGCACCGCGCGGATCCCTGACGGCACAGCGCCGGTCATGCCGATACAGCTGACCGCACCGTTTTGCAGCCCCTGTACGCCCGCGCCTTTAGTGATAAAAATGCAGCGCGACTCCAGATAAAGCATCGATTTACTTTCGGAATAGCCCATCAGCGCCTCCGAGCCGGTACCGGAGGTGTAGCGCATCTTCAGGCCACGCGACGCATAGGCCGAGGCGAGAAACGCTTTGGACCACGGCGTGTCATCGCCGTCGGTAAACACAGATTCTGTGCCATACACCGACACCGTTTCGGCATAACTGGTTAGCCCTCGCATGCCCAGCTCCAGCTCCGTGGCCTCTTCAACGGAACATTGCGTCAGCACACCGGGGCGACCGCACTGGGAACCCACCAGCAGCGCCAGGGCGTTAAACGGCGCGTAGCGGGCGATCCCGACCGTCGTTTCCTGCTCGGAAAAGCCGCGGATCCCCGCTTCAGCAGCGTCGGCGGCTATCTGTACCGGGTTATCTTTCAGGTTAGTCACGTGGCACTGGTTGGAGGGAGTGCGTCTGGCGCGCATTTTTTGTAGCGCCATCATCATCTCCACCACGTTCATTTGCGCCATCACTTCCACCGCTTTCGCCGGGGTGATGGCGGTGGTAATGGCAATAATCTCTTCCCGACTGACGTGGATATCCACCAGCATTCTGGCGATCTCCAGCGCGTCGAGCTGCATGGCGCGCTCCGCCTCGGCCACGTTAATCGCATAGTCGGCAATGAAACGGTCGATCATGTCGAACTCGGCGCGGCTCTTACCGTCCAGCTCAACAATACGACCATTTTCCACCTTCACCGACGACGTCGGATCGTAAGGGCTTTCCATGGCGATCAGCCCCTCTTCAGGCCATTCGCCAATCAGCCCATCCTGATTTACAGGCCGCTTCGCAAGCACTTCGAATCGTTTTGATCTTCTCATGATTTATTGACTCAAAAGGTAAAAAATAGGGACGCCGGGCCGCATTACCGGGGACACCACACCCGGCATTCGCCTTTCATCAGCAATGGCCGAACTCTAAATGAGCCAAGCAATAAAAAAATAAAATTAATTTCGTTCCAATTTGGCACCTAATAAAAACGCATCGTTTCATATTGAAACGCAACTCAGGAATATCCATCGTGAATTGTGACGAGGTTAAATGATCATTATCAATAAACGCAAAATCAGGAAGATGAATTTAATCTTTATGAAAAATCCACCCTATTGACTTAATAACGTGCGGCGAGAAAATAAGGTAAAGCCAATGATAAAAATAGCTGTTGCGCGATATGTTTCGTGACCTCAGCCCTACAACATTTTCAGGAGAGACTGTGAATAAGAGCCAACAAATTGCCACCATTACGCTGGCGGCTGCAAAAAAAATGGCGCAGGCCGTTGAGGCTAAAGCGCTTGAGATCAATGTTCCGGTGGTCTTTTCCGTGGTGGATCACGGCGGGAATACGCTGCTAATGCAACGCATGGACGATGCGTTTGTCACCAGCTGTGATATCTCTCTTAATAAAGCGTATACCGCCTGCTGCCTGCGTCAGGGTACCCATGAAATTACCGACGCGGTACAACCTGGCGCTTCGCTATATGGTTTGCAGCTTACTAACCAACAGCGCATTGTTATTTTCGGCGGCGGCTTACCTGTCATATTAAACGGTAAATTAATTGGTGCCGTTGGCGTTAGCGGCGGCACTGTCGAACAAGACAGATTATTAGCAGAAGCCGCACTGAATTGTTTCTCTGAATTATAATTTAAATCTAAGAAGGTATATTATGAGCTATCGTATGTTTGATTACCTGGTGCCAAATGTGAACTTCTTTGGCCCCAATGCTATTTCCGTTGTCGGCGAACGCTGCAAACTGTTAGGCGGTAAAAAAGCGCTGCTGGTTACTGATAAAGGTCTGCGGGCTATTAAAGACGGTGCGGTAGATAAAACCCTCGCCCATTTACGTGAAGCGGGCATTGACGTGGTGGTTTTTGACGGCGTTGAGCCAAATCCCAAAGACACCAACGTGCGCGATGGTCTGGAGGTCTTTCGCAAAGAGCATTGCGATATCATCGTTACCGTTGGCGGCGGTAGCCCGCATGACTGCGGTAAAGGCATCGGTATCGCGGCAACTCACGAAGGCGATCTCTACAGCTATGCTGGGATTGAAACCCTGACCAACCCGCTGCCGCCTATCGTTGCGGTGAATACCACTGCCGGTACCGCCAGCGAAGTCACCCGCCACTGCGTGCTGACCAATACCAAAACCAAAGTGAAGTTTGTGATTGTCAGCTGGCGCAACCTGCCGTCGGTCTCCATTAACGATCCGCTGCTTATGCTCGGCAAACCCGCTCCGCTGACCGCCGCGACCGGTATGGACGCCCTGACCCACGCCGTAGAAGCTTATATTTCCAAAGATGCCAACCCGGTCACCGACGCCGCCGCTATTCAGGCTATTCGCCTGATCGCACGCAACTTGCGTCAGGCCGTAGCGCTGGGCAGCAACCTGAAAGCTCGCGAGAACATGGCCTACGCCTCTCTGCTGGCGGGCATGGCCTTCAACAACGCCAATCTCGGCTACGTTCACGCAATGGCGCATCAGCTTGGCGGTCTGTACGACATGCCACACGGCGTGGCGAATGCCGTACTGCTCCCGCACGTGGCGCGCTATAACCTGATCGCTAACCCGGAGAAATTTGCCGATATCGCAGAATTTATGGGCGAAAACACTGACGGACTTTCCACCATGGATGCCGCCGAACTGGCCATTCACGCCATTGCCCGCCTCTCCGCTGACATCGGCATTCCGCAGCATTTGCGCGATCTGGGCGTTAAAGAAGCCGATTTCCCGTATATGGCGGAAATGGCGCTGAAAGACGGCAATGCCTTCTCCAACCCGCGTAAAGGGAACGAGAAAGAAATTGCCGAGATCTTCCGTCAGGCATTCTGATAAATAAGGGGGCGCAATGTCACTTTCATCACCGGGCGTAAATCTGTTTTATCACTCACGCTGGCAGGATACTCGCGTGCTTGATGAGCTGTGCTGGGGACTGGAAGAGCAAGGCGTCCCTTGCCGGGCAATCTGTTGCGACGAGCATGACTGCGCGCTGGCATTGAGCAAACTTGCGGCCAAAAGCTCAACGCTACGTGTCGGTCTGGGTCTTAACGCCACGGGTGATATTGCTTTAACCCACGCCCAATTGCCCGAAGATCGGGCGCTGATCCGTGGGCATATCCGCGCCGGAATTGCGCAGATCCGAACGCTTGGTGCCAATGCCGGTCAACTGGTCAAAGTACTTCCCTTCAGCGAGATAAAATAAATGTACCGCATCTACACCCGAACTGGCGATAAAGGCACGACCGCGCTGTTTGGCGGCAGCCGTATCGACAAAGATGACATCCGCGTTGAGGCCTATGGCACGGTGGATGAACTGATTTCCCAGCTTGGCGTCTGCTATGCCAGCACGCACCAGGCTGAACTACGCCAAGATCTGCACGCCATGCAGAAGATGCTGTTTGTACTGGGTGCGGAACTCGCCAGCGATGAGAAAGGACTCGCGCGCTTACAACAGCGTATTGGCGATGAGGATATTCAGGCGCTGGAGCAGATTATTGACCGCAATATGGCGCAAAGCGGCCCGCTCAAAGAGTTTGTTATTCCGGGGAAAAATCTGCCATCGGCACAGCTACACGTTGCGCGAACTCTGACGCGCCGACTGGAGCGGGTCCTTATCGCGATGAGCAGAACGCTGACGTTACGCGATGAACCCAGACGCTATATCAACCGACTGTCAGACGCGCTGTTCTCGATGGCGAGAATTGAAGAAACTAGTCCAGATGCTTGCGCTTAAACTGGCTGGCATCAATGTCGTATTGCTTCATCTTGCGCCACAAGGTAGTGCGACCAATGTTCAGCAGTTGCGACATCTCCTGTACGCGTCCGCTGGTGACGCGAGCAGCATGGATAATCGCCTCTTTTTCGATGGCGGTAAAGGTCAGACTGGCTGGCAGCAGTGAAGACGCCGTCTCCAGACCAGGACGTTCGGCAAACAGATAATCCGGTAGATTGCTCAGCCGAATATGGCCGTTATCACTGCTGATGGCGATGTTTTCGATAATGCTGTTCAGCTCAAAGTCATTGCCCGGCCACGAATAGGCCACCAGCTGTGCCAGCGCGTCGTCGTCGATCTTCAAACTGGATGAAAAGCGTTTTTTCAGGCTATTCAGCCGCGTATAAATCAGCGAGGGAATACTGTTACGCCGCGCCCGCAGCGGGGGGATCACTATCTCAAAAGAGTGCAGCGCGTAATACAGCTGACGGCTAAAGCGGTTTTGCTCCACCAGATTGGCGAGATCAACCGTGGTGGTGGCGATCACTTTGACATCCACCGGAATCAACCGACGGGCATCCAGGCGGGTTAATACCCCCTGCTTGATCACCTGTAACAGCGCGGATTGCAGCTCCGGCGCCAGATATTCAATTTTTTCCAGAAACAGCGTGCCGCCGTTCGCCAGTTCAAGACGGCTCAACCGGCCATTTTCATCGTCGGTTGGCGCACTGCCCATAAAATCCTGCCCCAGCACGCTGTTGGCATACAGCTGACAGTTCACGGCGATATACGGCCCGCTGGCGCGCTCGCTTTCGTTGTGAATGGCCTGGCTCAGCAGCTCCTTACCAACGCCTTCTTCCCCGCACAGTAGGATCGGGAAACTCCCCCTCGCCGCCTGGCGTCCAAAGTGGATCAAGCGGCGGGTTTCCGGATCGTCAGTCGACATCTGCTCAAAGGTGTGGCTCACCTTGCCAAGCTGGCTGGTCATCAGCTGTCGCATTTGCTCCACCGGATGCAGCAGCAGGATAAAGCTGTTGCCCTGCTCCTCAACAATCGGTTTCAGGGTGATGACCGCATCAACAAACTGATGCTGGCTTTCAAAGGTAACTTCGACGTGATTCAGGCCGCGGGCATGTTTGATCGCCCGGCGCAGCAGCATGGGGAGATTGAGCAGATCGTGAATATTTTTTCCCTGGCTGGCCTGCGCATCGAGATGCAAAAGCAGTGCCGCACGCGCATTGAGAAACTGCAATACGCCCTGTTCGTTCCAGGCCATCACACCATCATCCATACTCTCCAGCAGCCCGTACATCTGGTTCAGATGGCGGTTGGATTCAGCCAGCAGGCTGTCGGTCAGCAAAGAGTTGCCGACTTCTCTGGCAATCGCCAGCGTCAGGGATAAATCAGAAACGCACTCATGCTCCACCAGACAACACAGCGAGATGGAGCCGAACAGTCGACCATGGTTATCGAAGACCGGCGTCGAGCAGAACGACCACGGATGCAGCGCCTGTTTAAAATGCTGTTTACCAGAGGTTTTTGTCGGCTGGCCCGGCATCGTCGCCAGCGACAGGGCACAACTGCCAATGATGCTTTCCGCACAGTAGCTGCCGTCGCGAAACCCAAGCTCCGCCAGCTGTTCCACCGTCTGCGGATCGCCGCAACGGCTGAGGATACAGGCTGATTCATCCAGAATCAGCAGCGCGCACGGGCGGCCGTCCATAAACTCCCAGGCATCTTCCAGCGCAGCCTGAGCAATCGTCAGCAACGCCGTCTTGCGACGACAAATCGACTCAAAGGTCAGCCCTTGCGCCTGATGCGGCGCCTGCCAGGTTTCCCGCTGCATAAACTTGCTGCAACGATGCCATGACTGGGCAATGACTGAAGAGACTTCCTTCCCGATGCTATGCGTGTGCGCCGTCATATCCCTTTCCGCTGTTTAACCATAGACAACCCCTCCGGCAGAGACTGTCAGAGGGGGAGAAGATGCCGGATAAAAACCTACCGACGACTGATTAACGCGCCAGCCACTGCTGTCCCAGCAGATCTGCCGTCAGAATAGCGGCATGTACGCTTTCAGGCGTTACCGGGAACGGCATATTGTGGATGGTTTCACCTTCTGCACAGGTCGCTTTCGCCACCGCCATGATCTTGCCGTCAACGTCTTCTTTCACGCCCATTTCCGCTAACGTTACCGGCAGGCCTACTTTCTGACAGAAATTCAGCACGGTTTCGATCTCTTCCATCGGGCTGTTTTGCAGCACCAGTTGCGCCAGCGTACCAAAGGCGACTTTTTCACCGTGGTACAAATGGTGGCACTCTTCCAGAATCGTAAAGCCGTTGTGGATCGCATGCGCCCCTGCCAGACCGCTGCTTTCAAAACCGATGCCGCTGAGGTAAGTGTTAGCTTCGACAATACGCTCCAGCGCATCGGTCACCACGCCGGCCTGCGCGGCAAAGCGTGCCTTCTCGCCTTCCGCCAGCAGGGTATCATAGCACAAGCGCGCCAGGCTCAGCGCCGCCACCGTGGACTGTCCGCCCGCCATGCTGGTCGCTCTGGCGTCATAACAGGCTTTCGCTTCAAACCAGGTCGAGAGCGCATCGCCCATCCCGGCCACCAGCAGACGTACCGGCGCTTTGGCAATGATTGCAGTGTCCATCACTACCATATCCGGGTTTTTCGGGTAGATCAGATACTCTTCAAACTCACCGGCTTCGGTATAGATAACGGACAGCGCGCTGGTTGGCGCATCGGTAGACGCGATAGTCGGGATCACCACCACCGGCAACTTCTGGTAGTAGCCAATCGCTTTGGCGGTATCCAGCGTTTTCCCACCACCAATCCCAACCACGCCGCGGCAACCGTGCTGTTTCAAAATGGCAATCAGGCGATTAATTTCAACATGGCTACATTCACCGTTAAAGCGTTCCGCATGGCAGCTAATGTCATGACTGTGCAGGCCGTTTAGTACCTTCTCTCCCGCCAGCTTCATCACGAAGTCATCCGCAATCACGAAAAAGCTGTCCGCCAGATTTTTAGCGTATTGACCAAACAAGGTGGAAGCGTCAGGACCCTGGAGATATTTGGCTGGAGATTGAATAACTTTTAGCATTCCTTTCATCCTCAAATAAGTACATGTTTTTACATGGTGAGCCCTGGCGTTAACCTGTTTAGCCTGATGCTGACGGCGAAAACGGGAGGTACCGGAGCGATGCAATAACTGTATGGCGAGGCGTGCACAAAAAAATCTTTCGTCTTTTTGTTCTGATATGAAACAGATAAAAACAACACATGTTTCATATTGGAACGCTTAACCATAAAAAATATAAGGTTTGCGATCCCGATCCGTTCATTTACCACCAAATCTCCGGCACAGACGAATCTCACTTTCTCTTTTACCCACTCACTTGCCAAAATACCGGTAAAAAAAAGCTGACAGTGCAGTGTGACCTGCATTCATCGCGAGAGGAAAAAGTCGAGCAAGCTCGCATTGTGGTCGTTCCCCGTTCTTTTCGGTTTCATTTCGGAACAAAAAACAATAACAACGTTCCGTAATGAAACTCATTTTAACGTTGTTTTTTTCCACGCTGACTTCGCCAGAATCTCTCTATCGCCTCCGCACCATGACCATGCTTCCGGGGGTTTGTCTTACACTCAACCTCAAGGAGCCGTTATGTCTCAATTCTTTTTTAATCAACGCACCCATCTCGTGAGCGACGTCATCGACGGTACGATTAACGCCAGCCCGTGGAATAATCTGGCGCGTCTGGAAAGCGATCCGGCTATTCGCATCGTGGTCCGCCGTGACCTTAACAAAAATAACGTGGCGGTCATTTCCGGCGGCGGTTCAGGGCACGAACCCGCGCACGTTGGGTTTATCGGTAAAGGTATGCTAACGGCCGCGGTCTGTGGCGACGTGTTCGCTTCCCCGAGCGTAGATGCGGTACTGACCGCCATTCAGGCGGTAACCGGTGAGGCGGGCTGTTTGTTGATCGTGAAAAATTACACCGGTGACCGTCTTAATTTCGGTCTTGCCGCCGAGAAAGCCCGTCGCCTTGGTTACAACGTTGAAATGCTGATTGTCGGCGATGACATCTCCCTGCCGGATAACAAACACCCGCGCGGCATTGCGGGAACCATCCTGGTGCATAAAATCGCGGGCTATTTTGCCGAACGCGGCTACAACCTCGCCACCGTCCTGCGTGAAGCGCAATACGCGGCCAATAACACCTTCAGTCTGGGCGTTGCGCTTTCCAGCTGTCATTTGCCGCAAGAAACCGACGCCGCCCCGCGTCATCATCCGGGCCACGCGGAGCTGGGTATGGGCATTCACGGCGAACCAGGCGCCTCGGTCATCGACACCCAGAACAGTGCACAGGTGGTGAACCTGATGGTGGATAAACTGCTGGCCGCCCTGCCTGAAACCGGCCGTCTGGCGGTGATGATTAACAATCTTGGCGGCGTTTCTGTTGCCGAAATGGCCATCATTACCCGCGAACTGGCCAGCAGCCCGCTGCATCCGCGTATCGACTGGCTGATTGGCCCGGCCTCGCTGGTCACCGCGCTGGATATGAAAGGCTTTTCACTGACGGCCATCGTGCTGGAAGAGAGCATCGAAAAAGCGCTGCTCACAGAGGTGGAAACCAGTAACTGGCCGACGCCGGTCCCACCGCGTGAAATCAGCTGTGTACCGTCATCTCAGCGTAGCGCACGCGTGGAATTCCAGCCTTCGGCGAACGCCCTGGTGGCCGGGATTGTGGAACTTGTCACCACAACCCTTTCCGATCTGGAGACCCATCTTAATGCGCTTGATGCCAAAGTCGGCGATGGCGATACCGGTTCAACCTTTGCCGCAGGCGCGCGTGAAATTGCCGGCCTGTTGCATCGTCAGCAGTTGCCGCTGGATAACCTTGCCACGCTGTTTGCGCTGATTGGCGAACGTCTGACCGTGGTGATGGGCGGTTCCAGCGGTGTGTTGATGTCTATTTTCTTTACCGCTGCGGGGCAGAAACTGGAACAGGGAGCTAACGTTGCCGAAGCCCTGAATACGGGACTGGCGCAGATGAAGTTTTACGGCGGCGCAGACGAAGGCGATCGCACCATGATTGATGCGCTGCAACCGGCTCTGACTTCGCTGCTCACGCAGCCGCAAAATCTGCAGGCCGCCTTCGACGCCGCGCAAGCGGGAGCCGAACGAACCTGTTTGTCGAGCAAAGCCAATGCGGGTCGCGCATCGTATCTGAGCAGTGAAAGCCTGCTCGGAAATATGGACCCCGGCGCGCACGCCGTCGCGATGGTATTTAAAGCGCTGGCAGAGAGTGAATTGAGCTAAGCCATAAATGCCTGATGCGCTTCGCTTATCAGGCCTACGAGTACAAACCTATGTAGGCCGGATAAGGCGCTTGCGCCGCCATCCGGCGAAGATACGCCTGATGCGCTTCGCTTATCAGGCCTACGAGTGCAAACTTTTGTAGGCCGGATAAGGCGCTTGCGCCGCCATCCGGCGAAGATACGCCTGATGCGCTGCGCTTATCAGGCCTACGAGTACAAAACCTATGTAGGCCGGATAAGGCGCTTGCGCCGCCATCCGGCAAAGATACGCCTGATGCGCTTCGCTTATCAGGCCGATGAGTGCAAACCTTTGTAGGCCGGATAAGGCGTTTACGCCGCCATCCGGCGAAGAAGAGCCTGATGCGCTTCGCTTATCAGGCCGATGAGTGCAAACCTTTGTAGGCCGGATAAGGCGCTTGCGCCGCCATCCGGCAATGCGTTAACGATAAACGCGGATCCCGCCCTCTACACCGCGGCTAAACAGCACCTGCCAAAGCTCAATATCTCTGGCGCGGAAAGCCCCTGCGCAGGCACATAAATAATAATTAAACATTCTTCTGAAGGTGGCGGAATAACGTGATGACAGCTCCGGCCAGGCCTGATTAAAGCGCTCATGCCAGGCCATCAGCGTTTTATCGTAATCGCTGCCAAAGTTATGCCAGTCCTCCATCACAAACCGTGATTCGCTGGCCTCGGCAATATGGGAAATTGCCGGCAAGCAGCCGTTCGGGAAAATGTATTTATTGATCCACGGATCGACGCTCATCCCTTTTTTATTGCTGCCAATGGTATGCAGCAGGAACAGTCCATCCGGTTTTAAACAACGGTCAGCGATGCTGAAATAGGTGTCGTAGTTTTTCGGCCCGACGTGTTCAAACATCCCCACGGACACAATGCGATCGTAGTGTTTATCAAGATCGCGATAATCCTGCAGCAGAATGTTAACGTCCAGCCCTTCACAGCGCTGCTGCGCCATTTTCTGCTGCTCTTTGGAAATGGTAACGCCTTCTACCGCCACGCCATAATGACGCGCCGCATATTCTGCCAACCCGCCCCATCCACAACCGATATCGAGTAAACGCATACCCGGCTTAAGCTGCAGCTTCTCGCAGATCATTTTTAATTTGGCATTTTGCGCTTCGTCTAATGTGGTCGCGTCTTTCCAGTAACCGCAGGAATATTGCATATGCGGATCAAGCATCAGCGCAAAGAGATCGTTACCAATATCATAATGTTCTTTACCGACGATCCATGCACGGCTACGTGACTGCAAATTAAACAGGCGTGCGCTGGCAATGCGTAAAATATCTTTCAGATTACCTGGCATCTGCTGGTCGAGTTTTGCTTTCAGGATTTTGCAGAACAGAATATCGAGCCGTTCGCAGTCCCACCAGCCTTCCATATAGCTTTCGCCAAGCCCTAACGAGCCTTGTTGCAATACCCGTTTAAAGAAACCGGTATGATGAAGTTGAATGTCCCAGGCGCGCGAGCCATTAATTCTGATATCCGCTTGCGAAAGCAGCTCTTTTCCCATTCGGGTCCAGTTATCATTTGTTTCATTGACGATGACAGCATCTGAACAAAGCGAGTTCATGGTATTTACCAAAAGTGGACTAAAAATTATTACGCAAGATTATTATGGAAAAAAGAGTGTATGTATTATGATCCGCGGACAAGATCTATCGAACAGCGGACACACCATCGGGAGCATTGACGATTCATTTATGGAAACTCTCGCGCAAAAACAGTGGAACTCCTTCCCGGATAACTCCATGACCGAACTGCCGCAGGACGTATTCTTTCGCTCTTATGTCCTGGAAGCCAACCACCATGTACCGCAGCATTCACACTCTTTTATGCAGTTTCATTTCGCCCGCAAAGGCAGCATGCGCATTGATGTTGCCGGTAAGTGCTGGATAATCCCGGCGCATTATGGCATCTGGATCCCAAATAATACGGAGCATGCAGTTTGGGCATTAGATGATGTATATTTAGAAAATCTGGATATTAAACCGGGTTTTCTTGAAGAGAGCATCAATGAATGCAAAGTAGTGGCTATCAGTGATTTCGCCAGAGAGTTTATTCATTACGCCACTAATTCAATTTCAGGCCATTATGATAGTCAGTCAAAAGAGGGCAAGCTGGTTAGTGTGCTGGTCGATATTATTCTGCAACTCCCGGAAGTCGCTTTTGTATTACCCTGGCCGCAGGATCGCGAATTAACCAAAGTCTGCCGAACAATACAAGAATCCCCCGCACTGGAGCATTCGGTTGAATACTGGGCGCAGCATTTGGGTATGTCTGCCCGTACCTTTTCACGTCATTTCAAAAAAGAAACCGGATTGCCCTTCAGCGTCTGGAAGCAAAAAATGCGAATACTTGAATCGGTATTAATGCTGAAGAAAAATAAAAGCGTAACCGCCGTGGCACTCGACGTTGGGTATTCAAGTACCGCGGCATTTAGCTACGCATTCCGCCAGGCGTTTGGCGTTCCGCCCTCTAATTACTGATTAACGGCGTTGATGCCAGTAAGCCGCTGCACGAACCCGTTGCTGATCGAACGCCTCGGTTTCAAAACGAGCACTCAGGTTTTTCACCACCTTTCCTTCACCGGTGATCCAGATGTAATAATCGTCTGCGGGCACCGATAGCCGCGATAAGTGTTCATCCACCGCATGCTCGTCATGACCGATAAACCACTGAATGGTAAATCCGTCGAGATGGTCTAAATAGTCCTGGTACGCTGCATCCTGCACGCTAACCAGCGCCGTGACGTGCGGACGTACCGCTAAACGACTGAGCGACTCCAGGCGTCGGCGCAACGCGGGCATTCCCGATTCATCACACACATAAACCTGATACGCATAATCCTCTGGCACCACCAAAGAACCGCGCGGCCCGCCGATTGTCAGCTTGTCACCCTCGCGGGCATTCATCGCCCATGTACTTGCCACGCCACCGTCATGAATATAAAAATCCAGCGCCAGCTCATGGCACGCTTCGTCATACAACGGCGTGTAGTCACGGGATAACGGACGTACGCCGTCAGCCCAGACAATGCCTTCATCGGTGACGACAGGCGGTACAAAGTGGCTGCCCGGTTCAGGGAAAAAGACCTTGGTATGGTCATCAAAGCCGCGTGAGCTAAAACCGTCCAGAGCGTCACCGCCCAGTACAATGCGCTGAAAGCCCGCGCTAATGCGTTCTACGCGCAGGACGGTAAGTTCCCGAAAACGCAGTTCATTGCGAACGCGCTGCGGGTAGCGTGAGGTGTTTGTTGTCATTTTTTCGCCTTGTGAAGATAATACGATATATCTAAATTGATTTTTTAAATGATAATGATTGCTAATCAAAAATATTGCAAGCACTTTTTGATATAGTTAAATTATGATTACCCGGCTATCACACCCATATAAAAATAGTTAATAATCATAACGTTATACAGAATATAATTTGTAGACTTGCAAACTGATAATTTTTAGATATAAATTAGATATATCTAAATAACATCAGGAGACGATGATGCAAAACCATCATGAAGGTTGCTGCAAGCACACAGAGCACCAACACGAAGGCTGCTGCAAGGGTGAAGGACATCACCACGAAGGCCGCCACAACGAGCACCATGCAGGTTGCTGCAAAGGTGAAGAACATCGCCATGAAGAAGGCTGTAACAAAGATCATCACCACGAGCACGGCTGCGGGCATCGTCGCGGCGGCGGTCGTCGTCAGCGGTTCTTCGGCCACGGCGAATTACGCCTGGTGATTCTGGATATCTTGACCCGCGACGCCAGCCACGGCTATGAGCTGATTAAAGCGATTGAAACTCTGACCCAGGGTAACTACACCCCAAGCCCGGGCGTTATCTATCCAACGCTGGATTTCTTGCAGGATCAGGCACTGATCACCGTCAGCGACGAGGAAGGTGGGCGTAAACAGATTGCGATCACGACCCAGGGCCAGCAGTGGCTGGATGAGAACCGTGAACATCTGGAACATATCCACGAACGTATTAAAGCCCGCTGCGTGGGTTTTGAATTACGCAAAAATCCACAGATGAAACGCGCGCTGGAAAACTTCAAAGCTGTGCTGGATCTACGGGTCAATCATGGTGATACCAGCGATGCGCAGATCAAAAAAATCATCGGTATTATCGATCGCGCTGCGCTGGATATTACTCAGCTGGATTAATCTGCACAGCAGGCGGAACCCGTATGCCCGACGTTCCGCCTGTATTTTTAGTATTAATGCAGCACCGTAACCGCATCTTCCAGACGACCCGCGCGATGTTTCACCATCGCGGAAATCTGCGCACTCTCTTCAACCAGTTCGGCGTTTTTCTGTGTAATGTTGCTCAGCTCATTCACCGCGCGGGTCAGGCTGGAAAGACCGTCTGATTGTTCCAGCGTGGAGTGGCTGATTTGGGCGATCAGCTGAGTGACGTTTTGCACCTGCGCCACAATATCGTCCATCGTGCGCCCTGCGGCGTGAACCTGGTCAGATCCGGACTGCACCTTGTCAGCGCTGGCATCAATCAGCTTGCGAATATCATTGGCTGCACTGGCGCTACGGCTAGCAAGATGACGTACTTCTCCCGCCACCACGGCGAACCCTTTCCCCTGCTCGCCCGCCCGCGCGGCTTCAACAGCAGCATTCAAAGCCAGAATGTTGGTCTGGAAGGCAATATCGTTAATCAGCGTCGTAATGGTGCCGATCCGCTGGGTGCTGTTGGCGATATCGTCCATGGTTTTGATGACGGTATCCATCGCCTCACCGCCGTGCGTTGCTGCGCTGCTGGCGGCAATAGAGAGCTTATCGGCCGCGGCGGCGGTCTCTGAGTTTTGTTTCACCGATGCCGCCATCTGATTCATGGTGGTCACCGTTTCCTGCACGTTCTCGACAGTCTGCTGCGTATGCTTGTTTAAATCGTCGCTGCCTTTCGCCAGCGTTTCGCTGTCGCTGCGCACGCAACTCACCTGGCTGGAGACGTCGTGAATGAGCCAGCGACACATTAACCCAAGCTGGCCCACTGCTCGTAGCATCAGGCCTAGTTCATCACTACGGTTAAGATGCGACACGCTGTTCCGCTCACCGGTCGCCACTTTCAGCGCCTGACGGGTAACATTCTCAATAGGACGCACAATTTGCCATTCGAAAATAGCCGTTCCCAGCACCATCACCAACGCGCTCATCAGCAGTAACGGCCATTCGGCGCCCATTTGCTGCAATGCGACCGCTAGCAGGACAAACAGGAATGCCATCACGCTGCGCACCCGCCAGCGAATCGGCATCGCCGGCAGTTTACCCAGCCAGCCTTTGCGTACCACCAGCCCTTTATGAATACGCCGGTTGCAACGTCCTTCGTTCAGCGCTTTATATAAAGGCTCTACCGCCGCAATTTCCTCGTCAGTTGCCCGGGTACGAATCGACATATACCCGGTCACGCGTCCTTCCCGCACCATCGGCACCGCATTGGCCCTCACCCAGTAGTGATCGCCATTCTTACGCCGGTTTTTCACAATCCCGCTCCATGGCTCGCCCTGCTTCAGGGTGTACCACATATCCGCAAACGCCGCTTTTGGCATGTCCGGATGACGAACCTGATTGTGCGGCTTATCGAGCAATTCATTCAGCTGATAGCCACTGACCTGGACAAATGTATCGTTCGCATGGGTGATATAGCTTTGTAAATCGGTGGTAGACATGAGGGTGATATCATCATCCAGCGGTGTATTTTGCTGACTAACGTAGGGATGAGAAGACATGATTGCGTCCTGTGCAGGTTATCTGGTTGTTAACTCTTTCGGCTTATGTTATTTCGGCGATAATTTTTTTATCTTTAGTTGTTAAATTTGATTTAGATCGCAATTTGCGATTAAACCTCAAAATTTGTACGCATTCTAATCCATTGATTTAAAATACTTTCATCTAGTAACTATTCAACGTCACTTCTACCAGCGCACCGTCACAGTGCAAATATTGCCCATTTTTAGCGCAAATTTGCGTTTATTCGATCTGTTTTCAGGCTTCTGACCTGGGCAAAATGCCAGCAAATGTTAAAAAATGGCATTAAATGTTGCGCAAATGAGATATTTCCTGGTGTTTATCCCGATTTTTGCTAAGCGCGCCGGAATGGCGCAATCCCTGCAATACTTAAATCAGTATCATGTGATACGCGAGCTCCGGGAGCATATTTTGAACAGGTTACCTTCCAGCGCATCGGCCCTGGCCTGCAGCGCACACGCACTGAATCTCATCGAAAAGCGCACGCTTGATCATGAGGAAATGAAATCGTTAAACCGAGAGGTGATTGAGTACTTCAAGGAGCATGTCAATCCGGGGTTCTTAGAGTATCGAAAATCTGTAACTGCAGGCGGGGATTACGGAGCCGTAGAGTGGCAAGCGGGAAGCCTGAATACGCTTGTCGACACCCAGGGGCAGGAGTTCGTCGATTGCCTGGGCGGTTTTGGAATTTTCAACGTGGGGCACCGTAATCCAGTCGTGGTTTCCGCCGTACAGAATCAACTCGCGAAACAACCTCTGCACAGCCAGGAGTTACTTGACCCTCTGCGGGCCATGCTGGCAAAAACCCTCGCCGCACTGGCGCCCGGTAAACTGAAATACAGTTTTTTCTGTAACAGCGGGACCGAGTCGGTTGAAGCCGCCTTGAAGCTGGCGAAAGCATATCAATCGCCGCGCGGTAAATTTACGTTTATTGCCACCAGCGGCGCATTCCACGGTAAATCACTGGGCGCGCTGTCCGCCACGGCTAAATCTACCTTCCGTAAACCCTTTATGCCGCTGCTGCCGGGCTTCCGTCATGTGCCGTTTGGCGATATTAACGCGATGCGCACCATGCTCAGCGAGTGTAAAAAAACCGGTGACGATGTCGCAGCCGTGATCCTCGAACCCATCCAGGGTGAAGGCGGGGTGATCCTGCCGCCACAAGGTTATTTGACTGCCGTTCGTAAACTTTGCGATGAGTTTGGCGCGCTGATGATCCTTGACGAAGTGCAAACCGGCATGGGGCGTACCGGCAAGATGTTCGCCTGCGAACACGAAAACGTGCAGCCCGACATTATGTGTCTGGCCAAAGCGTTGGGCGGCGGTGTGATGCCCATTGGCGCGACCATTGCCACCGAAGAGGTGTTCTCCGTCCTGTTCGACAATCCTTTCCTGCATACCACCACGTTTGGCGGTAACCCGCTCGCTTGTGCGGCGGCGCTGGCCACCATTAACGTCCTGCTGGAGCAAAATTTACCGGCTCAGGCGGAGCAGAAAGGCGATATGTTGCTGGATGGTTTCCGCCAGCTTGCGCGGGAGTACCCGGACCTGGTGCATGATGTACGCGGTAAGGGAATGCTGATGGCGATTGAGTTTGTCGATAATGAAATCGGCTACAACTTTGCCAGTGAGATGTTCCGCCAGCGGGTGTTGGTTGCCGGCACGCTTAACAATGCAAAGACGATCCGCATCGAACCGCCGTTGACGTTAACGATCGAGCAATGCGATCTGGTATTGCGATCGACACGCAAAGCCCTGGCAGCATTACGGGTGAGCGTGGAGCAAATGTAACAACCTTACCCGGCCTATAAAAGACACTCTTTTGTAGGCCGGATAAGGCGCAGCCGCCATCCGGCAATTAGCCTAACTTAAACAATCCGCACACCAGCAGGCATAAGGCGTTCTGGCGTCAACAGTACGCTTTCGCTGCCATCGTCGGTTTCCGCACACAGCAGCATGCACTCTGATGTCTCACCGCGCATTTTGGCCTTTTGCAGATTACACAGCACCACCACCGTTTTGCCCATCAACTCCTCTTCACTGTAGTAAGGCACCAGGCTGGTTACGGTTTGCAGCGTACGCTCTCCCACATCTACCTGTACGATATACAGCTTATCGGCATTGTCATGGCGCTTTACCTGTGCGATTTTTCCAACACGTATTTCCATTCGGGCAAAATCAGCAAATGCGACGGTATCCATTGTTTTCTCCTTGGTAAAATTTTACTAAATACTAGCAAAATATTTTCCGGGCATTGTTCTCAAAAGCGGGAAAATGACGTACTCATCACACTCTGAAAGCCCAGTTTTACCCCGAGCATGTCAATTAATCATGCTTTTTTTACTGAAAACAGATGAATAGATAAGCACTTCATTTACAATGCGCAGGTAACTCAGGGAAAAGGCAAACATGGCAACACTTAAAGACATCGCAATCGAAGCTGGCGTGTCCCTGGCGACAGTGTCCCGGGTTTTAAACGATGACCCCACGCTGAATGTAAAAGAAGAGACTAAGCATCGCATTCTGGAGATCGCGGAAAAGCTGGAGTACAAAACCAGCAGCGCCCGAAAGAACCAGACCAGCGCGCTCGGCCCCCAGCATATTCTGGCGCTCTACAGCTATCAGCAAGATTTGGAAATCAACGATCCTTACTACCTCGCGATCCGCCATGGGATTGAAACCCAGTGTGAGAAACTCGGGATCGAACTGACCAACTGCTATGAGCACAGTGGGCTGCCGGAGAGCAAACACATTACCGGCATTCTTATTGTCGGCAAGCCTTCTCCCGCTCTGCGCGAGGCGGCAACAGCGCTTACCGACAACATCTGCTTTATCGATTTCCATGAATCCGGCAGCGAATATGACGCCGTCGATATCGATCTGGCCCGCATCAGCAAAGAGAGCATCGACTTCTTCATTGCCCAGGGCGTCACCCGCATTGGTTTCATCGGCGGCGAAGACCAGCCAGGCAAGGCCGATATCCGCGAAGCCGCGTTTGTCGAATACGGTCGCCTGCAGCAGGTCGTTTCTGAACAGGACATCTATCGCGGCGGTTTTTCCAGTTCATCAGGCTATGAACTGGCTAAAGAAATGCTGGCGAAACCCGACTATCCCAGCGCCCTGTTTGTGGCTTCAGACTCGATTGCCATTGGCGTTCTGCGCGCCATCCACGAGCGTGGTTTGAATATTCCGCAGGATATTTCGCTGATTAGCGTTAATGATATCCCAACGGCGCGTTTCACCTTTCCTCCGCTTTCCACCGTTCGCATTCATTCGGAAATGATGGGCAGTCAGGGCGTCAACCTGCTGTTCGAAAAAGCCCGTGACGGGCGTGCGCTTCCCCTGCTGGTTTTTGTTCCCAGCAAGCTGAAACTGCGCGGCACCACCCGCTAAAATCCCCCGCTAACCCGCCCGGTTTCTTCTGATGCCGGGCGCGCATTGTCATGCATTCTTTTCCGCGTCCGAATTATTTTCGTGATCCAGTTAAAGTAAATCACCTCACTCGCTATATTTTAGTAAAACTTTTACTAAAATCACCATCAATTACACTTACTCACCATTAAAATGAATGGTTCCGATTTTTCTCCACCGGGAGGCCTTATGAATCGCTGGGAAAACATTCAGCTCACCCACGAAAATCGACTGGCGCCACGCGCATATTTTTTCTCTTATGACTCCGTTGCGCAGGCTCGCTCGTTTGCCCGCGAAACCAGCAGCCTCTTTCAGCTGCTAAGCGGTCAGTGGAATTTTCAGTTCTTTGAGCATCCGCTACAGGTGCCGGAAGCCTTTACGTCGCAGTTTATGAGTGACTGGGGCAGCATCACCGTCCCCGGCATGTGGCAGATGGAAGGACACGGCAAGCTGCAGTATACCGACGAAGGTTTTCCTTTCCCGATTGATGTCCCCTACGTTCCGACCAATAACCCCACCGGGGCCTATCAGCGTATTTTCACCCTCAGCGAAGGCTGGCAGGGCAAACAGACGCTGATTAAGTTTGATGGCGTAGAAACCTACTTCGAAGTTTACGTGAATGGTCAGTACGTTGGCTTCAGCAAAGGCAGCCGCCTGACGGCCGAATTTGATATCAGCGCGGTGGTGAAGACCGGTGATAACCTGCTGTGCGTTCGCGTAATGCAATGGGCTGATTCCACCTACGTTGAAGACCAGGATATGTGGTGGTCGGCGGGAATTTTCCGCGACGTCTATCTGGTCGGCAAACAGGCGACCCACATTCAGGATTTTACCGTTCGCACCGAGTTCGATGATGACTATCGCGACGCCACCCTCTCCTGCGACATTGCGCTGGAAAACCTGGCCTCTACGCCAGCGATAGCGTCGCTCGAATACACCTTGTTTGACGGTGAGAAGGCGCTGCATAGCGATGTGATTAACGCCCTAAAAGTGGATAAACAAACGCAGACCGCTTTTCATTTCAAGGTTAGCGCGCCGCAGCAGTGGTCGGCGGAATCGCCGTATCTCTACCATCTGGTGATGACGCTGAAAGATGCCAGCGGCAACATCCTTGAGGTCGTGCCACAGCGCGTTGGATTCCGCGATATTAAAGTTCGCGAAGGTCTGTTTTACATCAATAACCGCTACGTGATGCTGCATGGCGTTAACCGCCACGATAACGATCATCTTAAGGGCCGCGCGGTTGGTATGGATCGCGTTGAAAAAGATCTGCTGTTAATGAAGCAGCACAACATCAATTCCGTACGCACCGCCCATTACCCGAACGATCCGCGCTTCTATGAATTGTGCGATATCTACGGCCTGTTCGTGATGGCCGAAACAGACGTTGAATCTCACGGCTTCGCCAATATCGGCGATATCAGTCGGATCACCGACGATCCACTGTGGGAAAATGTCTACGTTGAGCGCATCGTGCGCCACGTCCATGCGCAGAAAAATCACCCTTCGATCATCATCTGGTCGCTCGGTAACGAATCCGGATACGGCTGTAACATCCGCGCCATGTATCACGCTGCGAAAGCGCTGGATGACACGCGTCTGATCCATTACGAAGAAGATCGTGACGCTGAAGTGGTGGATATCATCTCCACCATGTACACCCGCGTGCCGCTGATGAATGAGTTTGGTGAATATCCGCATCCTAAACCGCGCATCATCTGTGAATATGCTCACGCCATGGGCAACGGTCCCGGCGGGCTAACGGAATATCAGAACGTCTTCTATCAGCATGATTGCATTCAGGGGCACTATGTCTGGGAGTGGTGCGATCACGGGATTCAGGCTAAAGATGACGACGGCAACGTCTGGTACAAATATGGCGGCGACTACGGCGACTATCCGAACAACTACAACTTCTGCCTTGATGGCCTGATTTATTCCGATCAAACCCCAGGACCGGGACTGAAAGAGTACAAGCAGGTAATTGCGCCGGTGAAAGTGCGCGCACAGGATCTGGCCCGCGGCGAGCTACGGGTAGAAAACAAACTCTGGTTCACCACGCTTGACGACTACACCTTGCATATTGAGGTTCGCGCCGAAGGAGATACGCTCTCTGTTCAGCAGATAAAACTGCGCGACGTTCTTCCCAACAGCGACGCGCTGCTGCAATGCGCACTGCCGGAGCTGGATGCGCGCGAAGCGTTCCTTAACGTCACCGTGACGAAAGATTCCCGCACGTCATACAGCGAAGCCGGGCATCACATCGCGACTTATCAGTTCCCGCTGAAGGCCAGAACGGCGACTGCCGTACCGTTTAGCCTGCAAAACGCCAACCCTCTGACGCTGGAAGACAGCCGCCAGAGCTGCACCGTTCGCGGTTATAACTTCCATCTGACCTTCTCAAAGCTGACCGGTAAACCGATCGCCTGGAACGTCAATGGCGAAGAGCTGATTACCCGCGAGCCGAAGATTAATTTCTTCAAACCGACCATTGATAACCACAAGCAAGAGTTCGAAGGTCTCTGGCAGCCGAATCATTTACAGATTATGCAGGAGCATCTGCGCGAGTTTACCCTTGAGCAAACCGATGATGCGCTGCTGATAACCAGCCAGACCATTATCGCCCCGCCGGTATTCGATTTCGGTATGCGCTGCACCTATCGCTGGCGTATTGCCGCGGACGGTCAGCTGAATGTGGAACTTTCTGGCCAGCCTTACGGCGAGTACCGGGACATTATTCCGTGCATCGGTTTCACTATGGGCATCAACGGTGATTTGGGCCAGGTGGCGTATTACGGACGTGGTCCAGGTGAAAACTATGCCGATAGCCAGCAGGCCAACATCATCGACATCTGGCGCAGCAGCGTGGATGAGATGTTCGAAAATTATCCTTTCCCGCAAAACAACGGCAATCGTCAGGACGTGCGCTGGGCAACGCTAACCAACCGCCACGGCAACGGTCTGCTGGTGGTTCCGCAGCGCCCTGTCAACCTGAGCGCCTGGCGCTATACGCCAGAAAATATCTTTGCCGCACAACACTGCAACGCGCTACAGCGTAGCGATGACATCACCCTGAATCTGGACCACCAGTTGCTGGGCTTAGGTTCCAACTCGTGGGGAAGTGAAGTACTCGATTCCTGGCGCGTCTGGTTTACGTCATTCAGCTACGGCTTCACGTTGTTGCCGGTTTCCGGCAGCGAATCTGGCGCTCAAACCACCGCCAACCGCGCCTTTGGCACCGGGTTCTTTTCCACGAATATGCACAGCGAGAATACAAAATGAGGATCATCGACAACTTAGAGCAGTTCCAGCAACGCTATGCTTCAGGTCGGAAATGGCAACGCTGCGTCGAGGCTATTGAAAATATTGACAATATTCAGCCAGGCGTCGCCCACTCTATCGGTGATTCCCTGAGCTACCGCGTGGAGACAGACTCCGCGACCGATGCGCTGTTTACCGGTCATCGTCGTTATTTTGAGATCCATTACTACCTGCAAGGGCAGCAAAAAATAGAGTATGCCGCCAAAGAGGATCTCCAGGTGGTTGAATATTATCGCGATGAAACCGATCGCGAATATCTGAAAGGTTGTGGAAAAACCGTCGAAGTGCACGAAGGACAAATGGTTATTTGTGACAACCATGAAGCCTATCGTTTTATTTGTAATAACGCAGTGAAAAAAGTCGTACTCAAAGTCACCATCGAAGATGGTTATTTTCATAATAAATAAAAACACAGGCGGCGCCGACGTTGCGCCGCCAGTACCCTATAATAATCAGGAATCGGAGATGTGCTATGTCTGATACCAAACGTAATACCATCGGCAAGTTCGGCTTACTTTCACTCACCTTTGCCGCGGTTTATAGTTTTAATAACGTAATCAACAATAATATTGAGCTTGGTCTGGCATCCGCACCGATGTTTTTCCTCGCGACGATTTTCTACTTTATTCCGTTTTGCTTAATCATCGCCGAATTTGTTTCGCTGAATAAAAACTCCGAAGCCGGTGTCTACGCATGGGTAAAAAGTTCGCTGGGTGGACGTTGGGCATTTATTACTGCCTACACCTACTGGTTCGTTAACCTGTTCTTTTTTACCTCGCTTTTGCCCCGCGTTATTGCCTACGCCTCATATGCTTTTTTAGGCTACGAATACATTCTGACGCCGTTCGCAACCACCGTGTTAAGTATGGTGCTGTTTGCCTTCTCCACCTGGGTTTCGACCAATGGTGCAAAAATGTTAGGGCCGATTACCTCGGTCACCTCCACGTTGATGCTGCTGCTGACGCTGTCCTATATTTTACTGGCAGGTACGGCGCTGGTTGGCGGCGTACAGCCTGCTGACCCTATCACCGTAGACGCAATGATCCCGAATTTTAACTGGGCCTTCCTCGGTATCACCACCTGGATTTTTATGGCGGCAGGCGGCGCGGAGTCGGTGGCGGTGTACGTCAACGACGTCAAGGGTGGTTCCAAATCGTTCGTGAAGGTCATTATCATTGCCGGAATTTTTATCGGCGTGCTCTATTCCATCTCCTCGGTGTTGATTAACGTCTTCGTCAGCAGCAAAGAGCTGAAGTTTACCGGTGGATCGGTGCAGGTATTCCACGGCCTGGCGGCATATTTCGGCCTGCCGGAGCTGGTCGTTAACCGCTTTGTCGGCCTGGTCTCCTTTACTGCGATGTTCGGCTCCCTGCTGATGTGGACCGCAACGCCGGTGAAGATCTTCTTCTCTGAAATTCCGGCGGGTATTTTCGGTAAAAAAACCGTCGAACTGAATGAAAACGGCGTCCCGGCCCGTGCAGCATGGATCCAGTTCCTGATCGTTATCCCGCTGATGATTATCCCGACGCTCGGCTCCAATACCGTGCAGGATTTAATGAACACTATCATCAACATGACCGCCGCTGCCTCGATGCTGCCGCCGCTGTTTATTATGCTGGCTTACCTGAATCTGCGTGCAAAACTGGACCACTTACCGCGCGACTTCCGTATGGGTTCGCAAAAAACCGGCATTGTTGTAGTGTCGATGCTGATCGTTCTTTTCACCATCGGATTTATTGCCTCTACCTTCCCAACCGGCGGCAATATCATGACCATTATTTTCTATAACGTCGGTGGGATTGTTATTTTCCTCGGTTTTGCCTGGTGGAAATACAGTAAATATATCAAAGGGCTAACCAAAGAAGAAAAAGCTATTGAGGCAGCCCCTGCTTCAGATATCAATTAATGACTAAAACATAATAACAATAAACAATATTCGCCAAGGCTATAACAATAAAAATTAAATTTTATTTGCTTAGGATCGAAGCATGAAAAATATTAACCATTGTTGCAGGGCAATTATTGCCCTGCCCTTTTTCTGCGTATCCTCTCTGGGTGCAGAAGAAGTTCGCCCTGCAGAACACGACGACACGAAAACGCCAGAAATATCTTCCCCCTCATTTCGCTTTTATGGCGAATTGGGCATGGGGGGATATATGGATTTAGAAGGACAAGACAAACATAAATACAGTGATGGTACCTATATAGAAGGTGGCCTGGAGATAAAACACGGCTCTTGGTTTGGTCTGATCTACGGCGAGGGCTGGACCGTGCAGGCCGACCATCAGGGCAATGCCTGGGTTCCTGACCATAGCTGGGGTGGATTCGAGGGCGGGATCAACCGCTTTTACGGCGGTTATCGTACCAATGACGGAACGGAGCTGATGCTCAGCCTGCGCCAGGACTCTTCGCTGGATGACCTGCAATGGTGGGGGGATTTCACTCCAGACCTGGGCTACGTTATTCCCAACACCCGTGACATCATGACTGCCATTAAGGTGCAAAACCTGACCGGTCCTTTGCGCTACAGCGTGACAGCAACGCCCGCCGGACACCACGACGAGAGCAAAGCCTGGCTGCACTTTGGTAAATACGATCGCTACGACGATAAATATACCTATCCGGCCATGATGAACGGCTATATCCAGTACGACCTGACTGAAGGTGTAACCTGGATGAACGGCCTGGAGATAACAGATGGTACCGGACAGCTGTTCCTGACCGGCATCCTTTCGCCCAACTTCGCCGCCCGCGCCTGGCACCACACGGGCCGCGCCGACGGGCTGGATGTGTCCGGCACCGAAACCGGCTATATGGTCAGCGCAATGTATGAAGCGCTAAAAGGCGTTTACCTCTCCACTGCTTATAGCTACGCCAAACACCGACCGGATCGCGCCGAGGACGAAACCACTTCCTTTATGCAGTTCGGTATCTGGTATGAATACGGCGGCGGCCGTTTCGCTACCGCCTTCGACAGTCGGTTCTATATGCAGAATGCATCCGGCGACCCGAGCGACCAAATCTTCCTGATGCAATATTTCTATTGGTAACAAGGACCGGAATACCATGAACATGAGACCTATTCTTACGCCGCTGGCCTGTATCCTGCTGATGAACTTCTCCGCACATGCCGCCAGTGCTAACGACTTTAAAAACATCATTAATCGCACCGGTGCGCCGGGCTACATGCATGACTACGATCACGACGACCACCAGCGCTTTAATCCATTTTTCGATCTCGGCGCCTGGCACGGTCATTTGCTCCCGGACGGCCCTGCAACGATGGGTGGTTTTCCAGGCGTGGCGTTGCTGACCGAAGAATACATCAATTTTATGGCCAATAATTTTGACCGTCTGACGGTGTACCAGCACGGTAAAAAGGTCGATTTCGCGCTTGAGGCCTACAGCATTCCCGGCGCGCTGGTGCAAAAGCTGTCATCTAAGCATGTGCAAATAGAGATGACGCTGCGTTTTGCCAGCCCGCGCACCTCGCTGCTGGAAACCAAAATCACCAGCAACACGCCGCTGGATCTGGTGTGGGACGGCGAGCTGCTGGAGAAACTGGAAGCCAAAGAGGGAAAAGCGCTGTCGGATAAAACCATTGATAGCGAATTCCCTGGCTATCAGCGCAAAATCACCGCCACGCACGACGGTCTGAAAGTCACCTTCGGCAAAGTGCGCTCAACCTGGGATCTGCTCACCTCCGGTGAGTCGGAGTATCAGGTGCATAAATCTGTCGCTATGAAAACCACGGTTAACGGTCATCGCTTTACGGGGAAGGCCCATATCAGTGGTTCGACAACCATTTACACCACCTGGTCTCATCTGCTTACCGCCGAGGATGTGGCGAAAGAGCAGCCGCAGATCCGCGATATTCTGGCGCGCCCGGCCTGGTATCTTGCTGCATCACAAAAGCGCTGGGCAGATTAT
Organism: Citrobacter sp. B72; assembly: GCF_016894305.1. NCBI lineage: Bacteria > Pseudomonadati > Pseudomonadota > Gammaproteobacteria > Enterobacterales > Enterobacteriaceae > Citrobacter > Citrobacter sp. B72. The sequence continues at coordinate 619,271 of NZ_CP069801.1, read as the reverse complement.
CTGCAAAAAGGCTTAACTAACCCGGATGCCACAACGGAACAAACCCGGGTCGCGGTAAAAGCTATTGAAACGCTGAACGGCAACTGGCGCTCGCCAGGCGGTGCGGTAAAACACAATACCGTGACGCCATCGGTCACCGGCCGCTGGTTCTCCGGCAACCAAACCTGGCCGTGGGACACCTGGAAACAAGCCTTCGCCATGGCGCACTTTAACCCGGAGATCGCCAAAGAGAATATTCGCGCCGTCTTTTCATGGCAGGTTAAACCCGGTGATCCGGTTCGCCCGCAGGATGCCGGATTCATTCCCGACCTGATTGCCTGGAATCTCAGCCCGGAACGCGGCGGCGACGGCGGTAACTGGAACGAGCGCAACACCAAACCCAGCCTGGCAGCCTGGTCGGTGATGGAGGTCTACAACGTCACCAAAGACAAGGCCTGGCTCGAAGAGATGTATCCAAAGCTGGTTGCGTATCACGACTGGTGGTTGCGTAACCGCGATCACAACGGCAACGGCGTGCCGGAATACGGTGCTACCCGCGATAAAGCCCACAATACTGACCGCGGCGAAATGTTGTTTACGGTGAAAAAAGGCGACAAGGAAGAAACGCTCTCCGGGCTTAACAACTACGCCACTGTGATCGATAAGGGTCAGTATGACAGCCTGGAGATCCCAGCGCAGGTTGCCGCCTCGTGGGAGTCCGGTCGTGACGATGCGGCTGTATTCGGTTTTATCGATAAAGATCAACTGGATAAATACGTCGCGGGTGGTGGAAAACGCAGCGACTGGGTGGTGAAATTTGCCGAAAATCGCAGTAAAGACGGTAATTTGCTGGGTTACTCGCTGTTGCAGGAGTCAGTCGATCAGGCCAGCTACATGTACAGCGACAACCATTATCTGGCGCAGATGGCGACCCTGCTCGGCAAACACCAAGAGGCGCAACGCTATCGCCAGTTGGCGCAAAAACTCGCAGATTACATCAACACCTGCATGTTCGACCCGACAACAAAATTCTATTATGACGTTCGTATTGAGGACCAACCGCTGGCAAACGGCTGTGCGGGTAAACCGATCGTCGAACGTGGCAAAGGGCCGGAAGGCTGGTCGCCGCTGTTTAACGGCGCAGCAACGCAGCCCCATGCGGACGCGGTGGTTAAGGTGATGCTCGACCCCAAAGAGTTCAACACCTTTGTCCCACTTGGCACAGCAGCGCTTACCAACCCGGCTTTCGGCGCGGATATCTACTGGCGCGGGCGCGTCTGGGTGGATCAGTTCTGGTTCGGGCTAAAAGGGATGGAGCGTTACGGCTATCGCGATGACGCGTTAAAACTGGCGGATACCTTCTTCAGCCACGCCAAAGGCCTCACCGCTGACGGTCCGATTCAGGAAAACTATAACCCATTGACCGGCGCACAGCAGGGCGCACCGAACTTCTCCTGGAGCGCGGCGCATCTCTATATGCTGTATAACGATTTTCTTAAAAAACAGTAATCTGTGACATAACGCCGGATGGCGCTTCGCTTATCCGGCCTACAAAGACACATTTTCACAGGCCGGATTAGGTGCTTGCACCGATATCCGGCATATTCGTCCTCTGGCTCCACTCCTTTTTTGAATCCCATCACAATCACGGCATTCCCCTTTTCCCTTTTACGCGGCGACGGCTAAATTATTAACTCATCCGACCACATAACAATAATTTTACATACTGGACACCTTTATGAGCTATCCGTCGCTGTTCGCCCCGCTCGATTTAGGCTTCACCACGCTTAAAAACCGCGTGCTGATGGGTTCAATGCATACCGGGCTGGAAGAGTATCCCGATGGTGCAGAACGGCTGGCCGCGTTCTACGCCGAGCGCGCCCGTCACGGCGTAGCGTTAATTGTGAGTGGAGGCATTGCGCCTGCGCTTTCCGGCGTGGGAATGGAAGGCGGTGCGATGCTGAACGACACCAGCCAGCTTGCTCACCATCGAGTCATTACTGATGCTGTGCATGATGAAGGCGGTAAAATCGCCCTGCAGATCCTGCACACCGGACGTTACAGCTACCAGCCGCATCTGGTGGCACCTTCTGCTATTCAGGCACCCATTAACCGCTTTACGCCACATGAATTAACGCACGATGAAGTGCTGCAGTTGATTGAAGATTTTGCCCACTGCGCACAGCTGGCGCGGGAAGCGGGCTACGATGGCGTGGAAGTGATGGGGTCGGAAGGGTATCTCATCAACGAATTCCTGACCCTGCGTACCAACCAGCGCGATGACCAATGGGGTGGTGAGTATGCCAACCGCATGCGGTTTGCCGTTGAGGTGGTGCGAGCGGTACGTCAGCGTGCCGGGAATGACTTTATTATTATCTTCCGCCTGTCGATGCTCGATCTGGTGGAAAACGGCGGAACCTTCGACGAAACCGTTCAGCTGGCGCAGGCTATAGAAGCCGCGGGGGCCACCATTATTAACACCGGTATTGGCTGGCATGAGGCGCGTATTCCCACTATCGCTACCCCGGTACCGCGCGGCGCGTTTAGTTGGGTGACGCGTAAGCTAAAAGGGCATGTGACAATCCCACTGGTCACCACCAACCGCATTAACGATCCCCAGGTCGCCGATGACATTCTGGCCCAAGGTGATGCCGATATGGTGTCGATGGCCCGTCCGTTCCTCGCCGATGCCGAGCTGCTGTCAAAAGCGCAAACCGGACGAGCGGATGAGATCAACACCTGTATCGGCTGTAACCAGGCCTGTCTGGATCAGATCTTCGTCGGCAAAGTCACCTCTTGCCTGGTCAATCCGCGCGCTTGCCATGAAACCAAAATGCCGATTGTTGCGGCAGCTACGCCAAAGAATCTGGCGGTTGTCGGTGCGGGTCCTGCGGGCCTCGCCTTCGCCATTAATGCCGCAGCGCGCGGGCATCACGTGACGCTATTTGACGCACATGGCGAGATTGGCGGGCAGTTTAATATCGCCAAACAGATCCCCGGCAAAGAAGAATTCTATGAAACCCTGCGCTACTACCGTCGGATGATCGACGTGACTGGCGTGACCCTGAAGCTGAATCACTTTGTCAGCGCACACGATCTGCACACCTTCGACGAAGTGATCCTTGCCAGTGGGATCGAGCCTCGTATGCCGCCGATCGAGGGGATCGATCATCCTAAGGTACTGAGCTATCTCGACGTTCTGCGCGATAAAACGCCAGTGGGTAAACGCGTGGCGATCGTGGGCTGCGGCGGGATCGGTTTTGATACCGCAATGTATCTGAGTCAACCCGGTGAACCCACCAGCCAGAACATTGCGGAGTTCTGCGTGGAATGGGGGATCGACACCAGTCTGCAACAGCCTGGCGGCTTACGCCCGGAAGGCCCGCACTTATCCCGCAGCCCGCGCCAGATAGTGATGTTACAGCGCAAAGCCAGCAAACCGGGACAAGGTTTAGGTAAAACGACGGGCTGGATCCATCGCGCCACCCTGCTCTCACGCGGCGTGAAAATGATCCCGGCAGTCAGCTATCAGAAGATTGATGATGATGGGTTACACGTTGTGTTGAACGGTGAACAGCTGATCTTTAACGTGGATAACGTGGTGATTTGTGCCGGACAAGAGCCGCGCCGTGAGCTGGTCGATCCGCTGCACGCGGCTGGTAAAACGGTGCATCTGATCGGCGGCTGCGATGTGGCGATGGAACTGGATGCCCGACGCGCCATTGCGCAGGGCACCCGACTGGCACTGGAAATTTAACGTTATATCTTTCGTAGGCCGGATAAGGCGTTAGCCGCATCCGGCACCCGCTATTACCGACGGCGACCGGTTTTGACCGCTTTCAGCACCACGAATTTATTATTGGTGGCGATGGTTACGCAATTGCCGAAAATCTTCTTCAGCTTGTGGAAGTAGTCGAGGTGACGGTTAGCCACAATATACAACTCACCGTTGATTTTCAGGCAGCGGCGGGCATGGTGGAACATTTCCCAGGCAATGTTATCCGTCAGCGCGTGCTTCTGGTGGAACGGTGGGTTGCACAGCACAGCATTAAAGCGGAACGGTTCAACACCAGACAGCGCGTTGTTAATCATAAACTCGCAGCGATCCAACGCTTCAGGCATGTTACTTTCCACGTTCAAACGGCTTGAAGCCACCGCCATTGGCGATTCATCAACAAACACCACACTGGCTTCAGGGTTTTTCGCCAGCAGCGTCATACCGATGACGCCGTTGCCGCAGCCGAGATCAACAATCTCCCCTTCGAGGTTTTCCGGCAGATGCTCGATAAAAAAGCGCGCGCCGATATCCAGCCCGGTACGGGAGAAGACGTTGGCGTGGTTATGGATAGTCCAGTCGGTGCCTTCCAGCTTCCAGCTTAGCGTTTGCGAGGCAGCGGCCAGCTCCGGTTTGCTGAACGTACAGTTGATCAATCGGGCTTTTTTCCACGCCAGCGTAGTGGTGGTTGGACCCAGCACTTTTTCAAACAGTTCCAGCGTCGAGGTATGTACATCACGCGCTTTTGCCCCGGCGATGATGCGCGTTTCTGGCGTTACCACTTCGCGCAGCGCACGCAGTTGCTGCTCCAGCAGCGCCATGGTTTTTGGCAGCTTAATCAGCACCACGCCCGGCGCCTGCGGATAGTCAGCGGTACTGTCGAGGAACTTGACGCTCGACTCGGCAATATCGTTGTGACGCAGGTTCTCGCGCGTGGCAAGCTCGCTGAGATAGGAATCGCCGATGCTGTACGGCGTATGTTCCGCCAGCGCACAGCCCAGCGCGCCGAAGGTATCATTCAGGATCAGCACCGGGCCGCTAATCTCGGTATCGTCCAGCTGTTGCAGCAGATATTCATCTGCTGCTTCCCACGCCAGCAGCGGGTTAACGTCATCCGTTTCCGGGAAACGTTTAAGTGACAGCGAACGGAAACCGTTGTCTATGTGGCTCATCGGCCCTCCTGAATGGTAAAATTTCGGCGTATCCCTGAAAAGGGTGCGTGAGTATACACTTTTATGATTTGCGTGGACATGAATGAACCAACTAACTTACCTCCAGGGCTACCCGGAACATTTGCTTTCTCAAGTGAGAACGCTGATTGCTGAGCAGCGCCTGGGCGCAGTGCTGGAGAAGCGCTATCCGGGTACGCATGACTTCGCGACCGACAAAGCGCTCTGGCAATATACCCAGGATCTGAAAAATCAGTTTCTGCGTAACGCCCCGCCGCTGAATAAAGTCATGTATGACAGCAAGATCCACGTTCTGAAGAATGCACTTGGGCTGCATACCGCCGTCTCTCGCGTGCAGGGCGGTAAGCTCAAAGCCAAAGCGGAGATCCGCGTCGCCACCGTGTTTCGCAGCGCCCCAGAACCCTTTTTACGCATGATCGTCGTTCATGAACTGGCGCATCTGAAAGAAAAAGAACATGACAAAGCGTTTTACCAGCTTTGCTGTCATATGGAGCCTCAGTATCATCAACTGGAGTTCGATACCCGCCTGTGGTTAACGCAACAATCGTTAAAGCAAACTGCGTAGTCGCGCACTGGCTTTGTCTTCAGGGCATGCTAAATTGACAAAAGAATCCCTTTTCGCAGCCTGAAGGCCTTTATGATACGTTTCGCAGTAATTGGCACAAACTGGATCACCCGCCAGTTTGTCGATGCCGCCCATGAAACCGGCAAGTATAAGTTAACCGCAGTCTATTCCCGTAGCCTTGAGCAGGCACAGACCTTCGCCAACGATTACCCTGTCGAACATCTGTTTACCTCACTGGAAGCGATGGCGCAAAGCGAGGCAATCGACGCTGTCTATATCGCCAGCCCGAACTCCCTGCACTTTCCACAGACCGAGCTGTTTTTGCGGCACAAAAAGCATGTTATTTGCGAAAAGCCGCTGGCCTCCAATCTGGCGCAAGCCGAAGCCGCTATCGCCTGCGCGCGTGAGAATCAGGTCGTGCTGTTTGAAGCGTTTAAAACCGCCTACCTGCCTAATTTCCTGCTGTTACAGCAATCACTACCCAGAGTAGGAAAAATCAGGAAAGCGTTTATCAATTACTGCCAGTACTCCTCGCGTTACCAGCGCTATCTGGACGGTGAAAATCCGAACACGTTTAATCCGGCATTCTCCAATGGCTCGATTATGGATATCGGTTTTTACTGCCTGGCCTCAGCGGTTGCACTGTGGGGCGAACCGCTGAGCGTTCAGGCCAGCGCCAGCCTGCTGGAAAGTGGCGTGGATGCCCACGGCGTGGTGGTGCTGAATTACGGTGATTTCAGCGTTACGCTCCAGCACTCAAAAGTAAGCGACTCGGTATTAGCCAGTGAAATTCAGGGCGAGTCGGGATCGCTGGTCATCGAGCATATCTCCGAATGCCAAAAGGTGTGCTTCGTGCCACGCGGTGGGAAAACGCAGGATCTGACGACGCCTCAACACATCAATACTATGCTGTATGAGGCAGAGGCTTTTGCCCATTTGGTTGAATCCGGCGAAGTGGATCACCCGGCACTGGCCGTCAGCCGTATCACCGCCAAACTGCAAACGGAGATTCGCCGCCAGACCGGCGTGGTTTTCCCGGCAGACGAAGCGGAAACATCGCTGACTGCGTAAAGGTGTGTAAAACGAATGTTGCAGGCCATTGACTGAATGCATGGCCTGTAATATTTTGTAACCCGCAAAGGGGAGTAACTTCGTTGTCGGTTGATCGTCATTACGATGTGTGAAAAACCACATCCGGTCACCGGGCGATAACAAAGGAATACGCCACCGTATTCCTTTGTTGTTGTAAGTGAGACCTTGCCGAATGGCAAGGTCTATGCATAAAAAGCAGCGGCTAACGTCATTCGGCGTTGGCCGTTTTTTTTATGCATGGGGAAATACAATGAATACTGTCGGCACACCGTTGTTATGGGGTGGCTTCGCTGTCGTGGTGGTAATTATGCTGGCCATCGACCTGCTGTTGCAGGGGCGTCGTGGCGCGCATACGATGTCAATGAAGCAGGCTGCAGCCTGGTCTATCGTCTGGGTAACGCTGTCGTTACTGTTTAACGCCGCCTTCTGGTGGTACCTGGCGGAAACCCAGGGGCGCGCCGTTGCCGACCCACAGGCGCTGGCGTTCCTGACCGGCTATTTGATCGAAAAATCGCTGGCGGTAGATAACGTCTTTGTCTGGTTGATGCTGTTCAGCTACTTCTCCGTACCGCCTGCGTTGCAGCGTCGGGTACTGGTGTATGGCGTGCTGGGTGCGATTGTGCTGCGTACGATCATGATCTTCGCGGGCAGTTGGCTTATCACCCAGTTTGAGTGGCTGTTGTACGTGTTCGGCGCGTTCCTGTTGTTTACCGGCGTGAAGATGGCGCTGGCGAAAGAAGATGCCTCCGGTATTGGCGACAGACCGTTAGTACGCTGGCTACGCGGTCATTTGCGCATGACCGATACCATCGAAGATGAAAAATTCTTCGTGCGTAAAAACGGCCTGCTGTTTGTTACGCCGCTGATGCTGGTGTTGATTCTGGTTGAGCTGAGCGATGTGATTTTTGCCGTCGACAGTATTCCGGCTATCTTTGCCGTGACCACCGACCCGTTCATCGTGCTGACCTCGAACCTGTTTGCTATTTTGGGTCTGCGTGCGATGTACTTCCTGCTGGCGGGCGTGGCGGAGCGTTTCTCCATGCTGAAGTACGGCTTGTCGGTCATTCTGGTGTTTATCGGTATTAAGATGCTGATCGTCGATTTTTACCATATCCCGATCGCTATCTCGTTAGGCGTGGTATTTGGCATTCTGTTTGTGACGCTGGTTGTTAACGCGTGGGTCAACCACCAGCACGATAAAAAGCAGCAAATACAGTAAGTTTCATCTGCTAGCTGAAAAGCCCGACAGCACACTTCGTGCGTCGGGCTTTTTGTTTATCATGTCAAAATAATGTTAAGTTAAAGTTATAAAATATGATCTCAACGCGGAATCCAGGATATTTCGCTTCCCGAACCGCGTTCTTTCCTTATACTCAGCCATGCAAACATTTGCCCGATCCTGAAAGATGCGTCAACAGAACGCACAAAGGTAAGGCAACAACACAATGAAAGGATTACTACATGACTACGCAACGTTCATCGGGGCTACTCTCGCGTTTGGCGCAAGGGAGCCTGGTTAAACAAATTTTGATCGGTTTGGTACTGGGGATTTTACTGGCACTGGTGTCAAAACCTGCGGCTGAAGCCGTTGGTCTGCTGGGTACGCTGTTCGTCGGCGCATTAAAAGCCGTCGCGCCAATTCTGGTTCTGATGCTGGTGATGGCTTCTATCGCCAACCACCAGCACGGGCAAAAAACCAATATCCGCCCCATTCTGTTCCTCTACCTGCTCGGAACATTTTCAGCGGCATTAACCGCCGTTGTCTTCAGCTTTGCTTTCCCATCAACACTGCATCTTTCCAGCAGCGCGGGGGATATCGTACCGCCATCCGGGATTGTTGAAGTGATGCGTAGCCTGCTGATGAGCATGGTTTCTAACCCAATTGATGCTCTGCTGAACGCCAACTATATTGGTATTCTGGTATGGGCTGTCGGCCTGGGCTTTGCGCTGCGCCACGGCAATGAAACGACCAAAAATCTGGTCAATGATATGTCCAACGCCGTCACCTTTATGGTGAAGCTGGTGATTCGTTTCGCGCCAATCGGTATCTTTGGTCTGGTCTCCTCCACGCTGGCAACCACCGGTTTCGCCACGCTTTGGGGCTACGCCCAACTGCTGACCGTACTGGTAGGCTGTATGCTGCTGGTGGCATTTGTGGTTAACCCACTGCTGGTCTTCTGGAAAATTCGCCGTAACCCGTACCCTCTGGTGCTGGCCTGTCTGCGTGAAAGCGGCGTGTATGCCTTCTTTACCCGCAGTTCGGCAGCAAATATTCCGGTGAACATGGCACTGTGTGAGAAACTGAATCTGGATCGTGATACCTATTCGGTGTCTATTCCGCTGGGAGCCACCATCAATATGGCGGGCGCGGCGATCACCATTACCGTACTGACGCTGGCGGCGGTGAATACGCTGGGTGTTCCGGTTGATTTACCGACGGCGCTGTTACTGAGCGTGGTGGCTTCGCTGTGTGCCTGTGGTGCATCGGGCGTGGCGGGCGGTTCTCTGCTGCTGATCCCGCTGGCGTGCAACATGTTCGGTATCCCGAATGACATCGCCATGCAGGTTGTTGCCGTTGGCTTTATCATCGGCGTATTGCAGGACTCATGTGAAACGGCGTTGAACTCTTCTACAGACGTCCTGTTTACCGCTGCAGCCTGCCAGGCAGAAGACGAGCGTCTGGCAAATAACGCCCTGCGCGGATAATCTCTACGCCCCTCCGTCATCGGGCGGAGGGGTTCTTTTCTTGTACGCTTTTTTCAAGTTTGAACGGATCAATTCCGCGTTTTTGCATTCGCCGGAAGCGAATAATATTCAGGCCGTTCATCACCAGAAAACTCCCTTCGATCATCGTCCCACCAATCGATCCCAGCCAGAAATTATGGATAACCCAACAGGCAGTTGCGCACCACATGACGCAGCGCACGGTTAACCCTTTGCAGCGGAACAGCGCCCAGGTGCTGGCCAGCGTGCCAATTATCGGCAACAGCTCCATCGCATGCTGTAATTTCGCCAGCCCGAGAACCAGGGTGAGGACTATAAAAACGGTCATTACCCACAGTTTGCGGGTATGCATTGAGACAAGTGTGCGGATGGTGTTGAGTTCTGCGCTCATTCCCGCAGGCCAGGCCCCCATCAGGAAAAAATGCACGCCGATGGTGGCGCTATAGACGGCGAGTTGCAGCCGGAACCGGCGCTCATCGCGATTGAAAAAGGTGGTAATACCGATCAGAAAGGCGATGACACCTACACCCTGGGCCAGCCAATACGCGGTCATGCAAGCAACCCCAATTCTATCTCGTAGGCCGGATTAGGCAAGTTCGCCGCCATCCGGCAACGGTTTGTGCCTGATGGCGCTGCGCTTATCAGGCCTACGGTTTGCGCAGACCTGCATGCAGGTACCATCAGGTATTTACTACAACGTTACGCCGCTTTTAAATATCGCTAACTCTCTAAAATCATTCCGCTCGTTGCAGGTTTGCTTGCCGTTGGCGAACTCGACGATGGTATCGACAAATTCTTTCAGTAACTGCGGCATCGCTTTGCCGTGGATCAACTGTCCAGCGTCAAAGTCGATCCAGTGCTTTTTCTTCGCCGCCAGCTCGCTGTTGGTAGCAATTTTCACCGTCGGCACAAAACCACCGTACGGCGTACCGCGACCGGTACTGAACAGCACCATATGACAGCCCGCGCCCGCCAGGGCACTGGTCGCCACCGCATCGTTACCCGGTGCGCTCAGCAGGTTCAGACCATGCGTCTTCAGGCGTTCGCCGTAGCGCAATACGTCCACCACCTGGCTGGAGCCTGCTTTTTGCGTGCAGCCGAGAGATTTATCTTCCAGCGTGGTGATACCGCCCGCTTTGTTGCCCGGCGATGGGTTCTCGTAGATCGGCTGGTCGTGAGCAATGAAGTACTGCTTGAAGTCATTGACCATGGTGACCAGCTTGCCGAACGTTTCTTCATCGCGGCAGTGGTCCATCAGCAGTTGCTCGGCGCCGAACATTTCCGGTACTTCGGTCAGTACGGTGGTGCCGCCGTTGGCAATCACGTAGTCAGAAAAACGCCCCAGCATCGGGTTGGCGGTAATACCGGACAGGCCGTCAGAGCCGCCGCATTCCAGACCAAACTTCAGCTCACCCAGTTTACCCGGCTCACGCTTATCGTTACGCATCACGTTGTACAACTGGTGAAGATGTTCAATCCCCGCTTCCACTTCGTCTTCCTGATGTTGGCAGACCATGAAGTGAACGCGCTCAGGATCGTACTCGCCTAAGGTTTCGCGGAAGGCATCAACCTGGTTGTTTTCACAACCAAGGCCAACCACCAGCACCGCACCCGCATTCGGGTGACGCACCATGTTTTGCAGCATGGTGCGGGTGTTAATGTGGTCGTCGCCGAGCTGTGAACAGCCGTAGGTGTGGCTGAAGAGATGTACGCCGTCGATTCCTTCGGCATCGTTAGTCTCTTTCAGAAAACGGTTCTGCATCTGGCGCGCCATGGCGTTAACACAGCCAACCGTCGGTAGGATCCACAGTTCGTTGCGCACGCCAACATCGCCGTTGGCACGACGGTAGATCTGCACATCGCGATCCGCCGGTTGTGCAACTTCCGCCTGAAAATCAGGGTGGTAGCTATACGTGTCCAGGTCGCTCAGATTAGTGCGCGTGTTGTGAGCATGAATATGCTCACCCGCCGCAACGTCCACCAGCGTATGACCAATTGGCAAACCGTATTTAATGACGTTTTCGCCTTTCGCAATATCACGTAAAGCGAATTTATGGCCACGAGAGACCGCCTGACGCAGGGTTACCGCCTGCCCATCAACGGTGACTTCGGTTCCTTCAGCCAAATCAGCGAGCGCTACCGCGACGTTATCCAGCGCATGGATCTTGATGTATTGCATACCTTCACCCGGGCCTTAGTTCAGTTCAATGGCGAAGTAATCACGCGCATTGTTAAAGCAAATATTTCTGACCATTTCACCCAGCAACTGGATATCTGCCGGTGCTTCACCTGCAGCAACCCAACGGCCAATCATCTGGCACAGAATGCGACGGAAGTATTCATGGCGCGTGTATGACAGGAAGCTACGGCTATCGGTCAGCATGCCGACGAAACGGCTCAGCAGGCCGAGCTGGGCCAGCTGCGTCATCTGACGTTCCATCCCGTCTTTCTGATCGTTGAACCACCAGCCGGAACCGAACTGCATCTTGCCCGGCATACCTTCGCCCTGGAAGTTGCCGATCATGGTGCCCAGCACTTCGTTATCACGCGGGTTCAGGCAGTAGAGAATGGTTTTCGGCAGCAGGTTCTGTTCATTCTGCTTGCTCAGCAGTTTGGACAGTTCTTCAGCCATCGGACGGTCATTGATGGAGTCGAAGCCAACATCCGCGCCCAACAGTTTGAACTGGCGCAGGTTGTTATTACGCAGCGCGCCGATGTGGTACTGCTGTACCCATTCGCGACGAGCATATTCCGCCCCAAGGAACACCAGCACGGCGGTTTTAAACTGGGCAATTTCATGCTCACTCAGGGTTTCACCCGCCAGGCGACGCGCCAGAATGCTATCCAGTTCAGATTCGTTAGATTCGGCAAACAGCACCACGTCCAGCGCGTGGTCAGAAACTTTACAGCCGTGAGCCGCAAAGTGATCCAGACGTTTGGTCAGTGCAGCTTGCAGATCGCTGAAGCGGCGGATATCCGTGTCAGACACTTCACCGAGCTTCGCCATGTAGTCATTAAAGGTCGCCAGCTCAATGTTAAAGGCTTTATCCGGACGCCAGCTCGGCAGCACTTTCACATCAAAGCTTCCGTCTTTAGCAACGGCCGCATGATGCTCCAGAGAGTCGATCGGGTCATCGGTAGTGCCGACCATTTTCACATTCATCTGCTGCATGATGCCGCGCGCGGAGAATTTATCCTGCGCCAGCAGCTCGTTGCACTGGTTCCAGATTTCATCAGCAGTCGCAGGAGAAAGCAGCTTACCTGTAATACCAAACGGGCGACGTAATTCGAGGTGGGTCCAGTGGTACAGCGGGTTACCGATAGTGTGCGGAACCGTGGCGGCCCATGCGTCAAACTTCTCGCGATCGGACGCATCGCCGGTACACAAGCGCTCAGCGACGCCATTGGTACGCATCGCACGCCATTTGTAGTGATCACCCTTCAGCCAGATGTCATACAGGTTATTAAAACGGTAGTTTTCAGCGATTTGTTGCGGTGGTAAATGGCAGTGGTAATCGAAGATCGGCTGGTCTTTGGCGTAATCATGGTACAGACGGCGGGCAAATTCGGTGTCCAGCAGGAAATCTTCAGTCATAAACGGGGTCATTATCGTCTTCCTCTCAACGAGTGCGTCAGATTGCTTATGTTTTGATGTTGACAAAGTTATCACACCAATTTCCATACACTGAAGATATTTTCGTGAGTTAGATCAACAAATGGTGACAAAAAAATTACTCTCAAAGAGGTAAATCACGCGTCAAGCCGCGCCAGCGCTGGCTTTGCTGAATCGAAATAATGACCACACGAAGATTCACACTTTTGTGATGGCACTCACCTTTTAAAGCTGTATGACAAGTTATCTTTTGGCCGTCGCGATACATAAGCCGACGGAATGCAAATTACCGATGTATAACCATCGGATTGACCGGTACGGAAACCGAATTAGCACAATTATTGACATGGCAAAGTTCGGGGAGTACCGGCTTTTTTTCGGTCCCCCCTCGTAAAAGAACATCCTCCGCCCTGAACTGGAAGATGACCGCTCGTTCGCGGACATAACAAAACGATGAGGTTTTACATGCGTAAAATTAAAGGGTTACGTTGGTACATGATTGCACTGGTGACGCTTGGCACCGTGCTGGGTTACCTGACACGTAACACTGTGGCGGCAGCTGCGCCAACTCTGATGGAAGAGTTACACATCTCCACTCAACAGTATTCCTATATCATCGCAGCGTATTCTGCTGCTTACACCGTAATGCAACCCGTTGCCGGCTACGTGCTCGATGTGCTCGGCACAAAAGTTGGTTACGCGATGTTCGCCGTTCTGTGGGCCGTCTTCTGTGGCGCGACCGCACTGGCTGGCAGTTGGGGTGGACTGGCGCTGGCGCGTGGCGCGGTAGGTGCCGCTGAAGCCGCAATGATCCCTGCGGGTTTGAAAGCCAGTTCTGAGTGGTTCCCGGCAAAAGAACGTTCAATTGCCGTGGGGTACTTTAACGTCGGCTCTTCTATCGGTGCGATGATTGCTCCGCCGCTGGTCGTCTGGGCAATCGTCATGCACAGCTGGCAGATGGCATTCATTATTTCCGGTGCGCTGAGCTTCATCTGGGCGATGTGCTGGCTTGTGTTCTACAAACACCCGCGCGACCAGAAAAAACTGTCTGATGAAGAACGTGATTACATTCTGAATGGTCAGGAATCACAGCATAAAAACAACACCTCGAAAAAAATGTCGCTCGGTCAGATCCTGCGTAACCGCCAGTTCTGGGGCATCGCACTGCCGCGTTTCCTGGCTGAGCCGGCCTGGGGTACCTTCAACGCCTGGATCCCGCTGTTCATGTTTAAAGTCTACGGCTTTAACCTGAAAGAGATTGCGATGTTTGCCTGGATGCCGATGCTGTTTGCTGACCTGGGCTGTATCGTTGGGGGCTACTTACCGCCGCTGTTCCAGCGCTGGTTCGGCGTTAACCTGATCGTTTCACGTAAAATGGTCGTCACCATGGGCGCATTGCTGATGATTGGCCCAGGGATGATTGGTCTGTTCACCAGCCCGTACATTGCTATCGCCCTGCTGTGCGTCGGCGGCTTTGCTCACCAGGCGCTGTCCGGTGCGCTGATTACGCTTTCTTCTGACGTATTTGGTCGTAATGAAGTGGCAACGGCAAACGGCCTGACCGGTATGTCCGCCTGGCTTGCAAGTACGCTGTTTGCACTGGTTGTTGGCGCACTGGCTGACACCATCGGCTTTAGCCCGCTGTTCGCCGTACTGGCGGTATTCGACCTGCTCGGCGCACTCGTTATCTGGACGGTATTGCAGAACAAATCGGCCAGCGAGGTCGACTCGGGATCACAGACTGGCGATCCTGCTCCGCAAAATTAACCCGCTGTTTTTCATCAAGGGTATATAATGCGAAGCCGCCAGTTATCTGGCGGCTTTTTTATCGCCGCGAGTGGAGCAGTAATCGCAAAAGTGGTATAACAAATATAGTCTGCCGTATCATGCCTGGAGCGCATATGGAAATCACCGAACCACGACGTTTGTACCAACAACTTGCAGCTGATCTGAAAGAACGCATTGAGCAAGGCGTCTATCTGGTGGGTGACAAACTCCCTGCCGAGCGCTTTATCGCCGATGAAAAAAATGTCAGCCGTACCGTGGTTCGTGAAGCAATTATCATGCTCGAGGTGGAGGGTTACGTTGAGGTGCGCAAAGGATCGGGGATCCACGTCATTTCCAACCAACCCAGACACTATGTCGCGCCAGATGAAAACCTGGAATTCGCCAGCTACGGTCCTTTCGAACTGCTCCAGGCGCGTCAGCTCATTGAGAGTAACATTGCCGAGTTTGCCGCCACGCAGGTGACCAAACAGGACATCATGAAGCTGATGGAGATTCAGGAGAAATCACGTAACGAAAAAAGCTTTCGTGACTCCGAGTGGGATCTCCAGTTCCATGTGCAGGTAGCCCTGGCAACGCAGAACTCGGCTCTGGCCGCGATTGTTGAAAAAATGTGGACTCAGCGCATTCATAACCCCTACTGGAAGAAACTGCACGACCACATCGACCTGCGCACGGTTGATAACTGGTGTGATGACCATGACCAGATCCTTCGGGCGCTGATTCGCAAAGATCCTCATGCCGCCAAACTGGCGATGTGGCAGCATCTTGAGAACACGAAGCAGATGCTGTTTAACGAAACCAGCGATGATTTTGAGTTCAATGCGGACCGTTATCTATTTACCGAAAATCCGGTCGTTCATCTCGATACAGCGGCTAACAGCGCAAAATAAACAATCTTATCAATGCAGGCGCGACCACGCGCCTGTTTCTGACACTTGGTAAGCATTAGGTATAAAATGTCAGCCTGTGTAAATCCTCTCGCCACCCTCCATTGCGATAAGCAAAATCACAGTTCAACAACCGTAATTTCTATAACGGACTACGTTGACCTTTGTTACAATTAGATGCTGTTTGAATTTTTGTATTTAAGAGCTTGCTAACTTCACAACTTTACAGGGAATAGTTCAGGCCGTGAATTTGTATCAAACCGCGAGTCATGTAAAAAATATTAATAAAATCGTGGTGTTACAAAACCCAGAAAACCGGCATGACGACAACCGATTCTCCAGGAATATTGAATGGAACTACTGACTCAATTACTAAATGCTTTATGGGCTCAGGATTTTGAAACGCTGGCCAATCCTTCCATGATTGGCATGCTCTATTTTGTACTCTTTACCATTTTGTTTCTGGAAAACGGACTGCTGCCAGCAGCCTTTTTACCTGGCGACAGTTTGCTGGTACTGGTCGGCGTACTTATTGCCAAAGGCGCAATGGGTTTTCCGCAAACGGTGCTATTACTCACCACCGCAGCCAGCCTCGGTTGCTGGCTCAGCTATATACAAGGTCGATGGTTGGGCAATACCCGCACAGTGCAAAACTGGTTATCTCATCTTCCTGCACATTACCATCAGCGTGCACATCATCTGTTCCATAAGCATGGCTTGTCTGCGCTGCTGGTCGGTCGCTTTATCGCGTTTGTCAGAACATTACTGCCGACCATCGCAGGATTGTCCGGCCTGAACAATGCGCGCTTTCAGTTCTTCAACTGGATGAGCGGACTGCTTTGGGTCCTTATTCTCACATCGTTGGGCTATCTGCTTGGCAAAACACCGGTGTTTCTCAAATATGAAGATCAGCTGATGTCTTGCCTGATGCTGCTTCCTGTGGTGTTACTGGTGTTTGGTCTGGCAGGTTCACTGGTTGTTCTTTGGAAAAAGAAATACGGGAACCGAGGGTAAATTATGCTGAAATCATGCATAACGCTCCGACGACTTGCCTGGTCCACCACTTTTATGTTGTTCATCGGCGCGTTGCTCCTGACCTGGTCGGTCATTCGCCAGCAGGAGTCAACGCTTGCCATTCGCGCCGTAAACCAGGGAGCCAGCATGCCTGATGGATTCTCTATCTGGCATCACCTGGATGCCAACGGCATTCGTTTTAAAAGCATCACTCCGCAAAATGACGCCCTGCTGATTACCTTTGATTCCAGTGCGCAGAGCGCAGCGGCAAAAGTCGTACTGGATCGAACGTTACCGCACGGTTTCGTTATCGCTCAGCAGGATGAAAATAATCAGGCGGTTCAGTGGTTATCCCGCTTACGTGAGACCCCACACCGTTTTGGTTAATTTCCAGGAATCTGAATTAGATCACTCACTTTGGTGATTTCACCGTTTAGCGCCTATGATTAATAAACTGGGTTTATGACCCAACGCTTTATTATTCTGGAGCATCGACCCTAAACGAAGAGGTCGAATCACAATGGAAGGTTCAAGAATGAAATACCGCATCGCTTTGGCAATTAGCCTTTTCGCTCTCAGTGCCGGCAGCTACGCCACCACCCTCTGTCAGGAAAAAGAACAAGACATTCAGCGGGAGATTAGCTATGCCGAAAAACACAACAATCAGAGCCGTATCAATGGGCTGAACAAAGCGCTGAGCGAAGTCAGAGCAAACTGTACTGACAGCAAACTGCGCGCTAACCATCAGAAAAAGATCGCCGAGCAGAAAAATGAGATTGCCGAGCGTCAACGTGACTTAGCCGAAGCTAAGCAAAAAGGCGATGCGGATAAGGTAGCAAAGCGTGAACACAAGCTTGCTGAAGCTCAGCAAGAGCTAAAAGAACTCGAGACCCGCGATTACTAAGTACGGTAACTAGCCACTCAACTGGAGAAAACTATGTCGAAAGATAATGCTACGGAAAACCTGCGCGCTGAGCTGAAATCTCTTGCGGATACGCTTGAAGAAGTACTTAGCTCCTCTGGCGATAAGTCGAAGGAAGAGATGAGTAAAATTCGCAGCAAAGCCGAACACGCGCTGCGCGAGAGCCGCCATCGTCTGAGTGAAACCAGCGATGTAATCGCCAAACAGACCCGTGAGGCCGCGGCTAAAGCCGATAACTACGTGCGCGAAAACCCATGGACAGGCGTCGGCATTGGCGCTGCAGTCGGTGTGGTGCTTGGTGTACTGCTGTCGCGCCGTTAACAATGGCTGATTCTCAACACGCACAAGGTCCAGGCAAAGGCGTACTGGGTATTGGACAGCGGATCCTGACGATTCTCGTTGAGATCGTAGAAACACGGCTGCGGCTGGCCGTCGTTGAGCTGGAAGAGGAAAAAGCCAATCTCATCCAGATCCTGCTGATGCTTGGGCTGACTATGCTGTTCGCGGCGTTTGGCCTGATGAGCCTGATGGTGCTTATCATCTGGGCCATTGACCCTCAATACCGCCTGAACGCCATGATTGCCACCACCGTTGTGCTGTTGCTGTTAGCGCTGATTGGCGGGATATGGACGCTGCGTAAAGCACGTAAAACAACGCTGCTACGCCATACACGCCAGGAACTCGCTAATGACAGGCAAGCCCTGGAGGATGATGCATAATGAGCAGCAAAGTCGAACGTCAAAAGCGTAAGGCGCAACTGCTTGGACAGATCCAGCAGCAACGGCTGGATCTGTCTGCTACTCGCCGCGACTGGCTGGAAGCCACCGAGGTCTACGATCGTGGCTGGAAGACGCTACTGAACCTGCGTGGCTGGGTGTTGGTCGGGAGCAGTATTATGGCGGTTCGCACCATCCGCAACCCGAATCTGCTGGTACGCTGGGCTAAGCGCGGCTTTAGCGTCTGGAGTATCTGGCGTCTGGTGAAATCGACCATCAGACAGCAGCAACTGCGCGGCTAATCCTTTCCTTACCCCCAACCTCAAAATTTTTGAAAAATACTGACAGTTTTCCTTGCTAACAATTCTCATTAAGCACGTTTATGATTCTCTCCATCGACAGCAACGACGCGCTCTGCAGCGTCGATGCACAAAAAAACACAATAAGCCGCCTGAGTGGTTTCCTGGAGAGTATGATGAAGAAATTAGAAGATGTTGGTGTACTGGTAGCGCGCATTCTGATGCCAATCCTGTTTATTACCGCAGGTTGGGGAAAAATCACCGGATATGCGGGTACCCAACAGTACATGGAAGCCATGGGCGTCCCAGGATTTATGCTGCCGCTGGTGATTCTGCTTGAGTTTGGCGGCGGTCTGGCAATTCTGTTCGGTTTCCTGACCCGTACAACCGCGCTGTTCACCGCAGGCTTCACATTGCTGACGGCGTTCCTCTTCCACAGCAACTTTGCGGAAGGTGTGAACTCTCTGATGTTCATGAAAAACCTGACCATCGCAGGCGGTTTCCTGCTGCTGGCTATCACCGGTCCAGGCGCATTTAGTATTGACCGCGTGCTGAATAAAAAGTGGTAATCAAACTATACTGAACACATCAAAAAGCGAGGAGATATCTCCTCGCTTTTGCTATCTGAGGAGGCGAAAATCATGGGACAACTGATTGACGGCGTCTGGCATGACACCTGGTACGATACCAAATCAACCGGTGGAAAATTTCAACGTTCTGCATCGGCTTTCCGTAACTGGCTCACCGCGGATGGCGCGCCTGGCCCGACCGGTGAAGGTGGCTTTGCTGCCGAAAAAGACCGCTATCATCTGTACGTTTCTCTGGCCTGTCCGTGGGCGCATCGCACGCTGATTTTGCGCAAACTCAAAGGGCTGGAACCGTTTATTTCCGTTTCTGTTGTGCATCCGCTGATGCTGGAAAACGGCTGGACCTTTGACGATAACTTCCCGGCGGCAACTGGCGATACCCTGTATCAGCACGAATTTCTTTATCAGCTCTATTTACACGCCGATCCGCACTACAGCGGTCGGGTCACCGTTCCGGTGCTGTGGGATAAAAAGAACCACACTATTGTCAGCAACGAATCTGCAGAAATCATCCGCATGTTTAACACCGCGTTTGATGCGCTGGGCGCGAAAGCCGGAGATTACTATCCCCCTGCCCTGCAAAGTAAAATCGACGAGCTGAACGGCTGGATTTATGACAACGTTAATAATGGCGTGTATAAAGCCGGATTTGCCACCAGTCAGGAAGCCTACGACGACGCCGTGGATAACGTCTTTCAATCTCTGGCACGACTGGAGCAGATCCTTGGGCAACATCGCTACCTGACCGGCGACCAGTTAACCGAGGCCGACATTCGCCTGTGGACCACGCTGGTACGCTTTGATCCCGTGTATGTCACCCACTTCAAGTGCGACAAACACCGGATTAGCGACTATCTGAACCTGTACGGTTTCCTGCGTGATATCTACCAGATGCCGGGTATTGCGGAAACCGTCAATTTCGATCATATCCGCAATCACTACTTCCGTAGCCACAAAACCATTAACCCGACCGGCATTATTTCTGTTGGGCCGTGGCAGGACCTCAACGAACCTCATGGGCGTGACGAGCGTTTCGCATGATTTACACAGGCCCCCATTTGGGGGCTAAATAATTAACACCGCAAATATTTACCATCATTTAATTCACAGCTATTCTTAATTTGATTACTTTAAAAACAAGTAATTGAATGCAGAACGAGGCAAAAATGGATTGGTATTTAAACGTATTAAAGAATTACTTTGGTTTTGGTGGCCGCGCGCGTCGTAAAGAATACTGGATGTTTGTGCTGGTCAACATCATCTTCACATTCGTGCTGGGTATTCTGGACAGAATGTTTGGCTGGGAGCGCGCCGGTGGAGAAGGCATATTAACGACGATTTACGGGGTTCTGGTCTTTATTCCGTGGTGGGCGGTACAGTTCCGGCGTTTACATGACACCGATCGTTCAGCCTGGTGGCTACTGGTGCTGCTGATCCCGATCGTTGGCTGGCTGGTGATCATCATTTTCAACTGTCAAAACGGTACTCAGGGGAGTAACCGCTTCGGGCCCGATCCCAAACAGTTATCCTGACGTAGCATATGTAGATGCCTGATGGCGCTGCGCTTATCAGGCCTACAACATACTCCGTCTTCCATGCCGGATAAGGTGCTTCGCACCGCATCCGGCGTAACAGTCAGGCTATTTACCCGCAAACAGCTTAGGGATTTCCCGCAGACACCAGGATTTCGCCTCGCCCATGCTGTCACGACGCCAGGCCATAATAATATCTATCTCGCTTGTCGATTCCGGACTAACGACCCGCAGCCGACCAGCCGCAATATCCTCTTCCACCAGCGGGTACGGCATCGTCGCCACGCCAAGTCCTGCCAACAGCGCCTGACGTTTATCTTCTATCGTACTCACCGTCAGACGCGGCTGCTTATCCAGCAGTTGAACCGTCAGCACCGGACGTTCACGGGCGGTATCCGCCACCGCGATCCCACGGTATTTAACGCGGGTGACTTCCGATAACGGTTCCGGCTCCTGATGGATGGGATGATCCGGGGCCGCTACATAGACGTTCATCAGCGAGTACAGCTTGCGCGAGTTGATTTCTGAGGATGAGCGAAAATGCATATCCGGCGCAATCACGATATCCGCCCGCCCCTGCTCAAGACGCTCCCACGCCCCGGCCAGAACTTCGGTAATAACGGAAAGCTGGGTATTGGCCTTCCCGGCAAGCCTGTCGATCAGCGGGAAAAACGCCGCCGTCGGCACCAGCGCTTCGGTAACGATAGTCAGATGCGTTTCCCAACCGCGAGCCAATGCTTCGGCATCGGTAGTCAGTTTATCCGCAGCTTCCAGCAGTACGCGCCCGCGCTCCAGCAACATACGCCCAACGTTAGTAAATTTTGTGCGGTGGCCTGAACGGTCAAAAAGCACCACGTCCAGCTCTTCCTCCAGCTTCTGCATGGTATAGCTAAGTGCGGAAGGAACGCGTCCCAGTTCGTCTGCCGCAGCAGCAAAACTACCGCGTCTGTCTATTGCGTCCATGACGCGTAACGCTTCAAGCGTTAAAGCCCTTTCTTTGGCCATCTCGTTCTCATTCAGGAAATTTGAACATACCGGGCAGAATATCTGGCTAACAATGCAGCGTCTAGCCATTTAACATAAAAGGAAGTAAAGAGAGGTCAAGAACTATGATTACTACCCGTACAGCCAAACAATGCGGGCAAGCAGACTACGGCTGGCTGCAGGCCCGTTATACCTTCTCCTTTGGACACTATTTTGATCCTAAACTGCTGGGTTATGCCTCGCTGCGTGTTCTGAACCAGGAAGTTCTGGCACCGGGGGCCTCTTTCCAGCCACGGACCTATCCGAAGGTGGATATCGTCAATCTGATCCTCGAAGGGGAAGCGGAGTACCGAGACAGCGAAGGCAACCATATCAAGGCCAAAGCAGGTGAAGTTTTACTGCTCGCGACACAGCCCGGGATTAGCTATAGCGAACACAATATCAGCAAAGACAAACCGTTAACCCGGATGCAGCTCTGGTTGGACGCCTGCCCACAGCGTGAAAACGCCTGTGTACAGAAAGCCACGCTGGGCACCGGTAAGCATCAGCTGCTGGCCTCGCCGGACGGTGAACAAGGCAGCCTACATCTGCGCCAACAGGTATGGGTGCACCACGTTGAGCTGCAGCAAGGTGAATCGTTGAGTTTTCAGTTACATGGGCCACGTGCTTATTTACAGTCGATTCACGGCAGATTCCATGCGGTGACGTCTGGCGCCGAAAAAGAAGCGCTCACCTGTGGCGATGGGGCATTTATTCGTGACGAAACTAACATAACGTTAGTCGCCGATACTCCGCTGCGCGCTTTGCTGATAGATTTGCCCGTATAGTCAGGGAAAACAATGGAGTACGACTATTGAGCAAGAAATCATCAAAAAAACGCCAGCCTCAGGTTGAGCCGAAAAAACAGGAAACAGTTACCTTCGGCTATGAAGAAATGCTGACAGAGCTGGAAGCGATTGTGGCCGATGCCGAACTACGGCTGGAAGACGAAGAAGCCGCCTGAACAGGCGGCTTAGACTTATGCCGGGTGGCGTCAACGCCTTACCCGGCCTATAGATTAATGTGCCTTACTGGCCATGATCTCAATAATCTGCTTGTCGGTTTCCTGCATTGAACGACACGCCAGCGCACACAGGTTAGCGATAGATTGTTCCACGTTATGCGCCACAATCCCTTCGTTGCCGGTTACAGCAGTATCATCCAGCGCCATCAGTACCGCTTTCCACGCCGCGGAAGCACTGGTTGAGACTTTCATCGCGCAGCTGTTTGAAGCGCCATCGCAAATCATTCCGCTCACGTCGCCAATCATGCTACTGATCGCCATCGCGATGGTGTTGTAGCGACCATCTACGATCCATGCCATCCCCGCAGCTGCCCCCATCGCCGCCGTGGTTGCTGCACACAGTGCAGACAAACGCGGAAGCTGATGATGGATGTAGATAGCGCTCAGATGAGACAACATTAGCGCACGTGCCAGTTTCTCCTCATCCGCGCCAAAGTGCTCGGCCACCACCATCACCGGAACAGTCGCGGTAATGCCCTGATTACCGGAGCCTGAGTTGCTCATGGCCGGCAGCGTCGCCCCGCCCATTCGCGCATCCGATGCCGCACTGGTACGGATCAGAATAGCCGTTGAGAGATCGTTCGCCAGCAGGCCACGCGCACACTGCTTCTCAAGCGTGGTTCCGATGTGCAAGCCCCAGTTACCGCGCAGCCCTTCCTGAGACAGCGCACCGTTCAGTTTTGCCGCATCTAGGATAAAGCGGATCGACTCAAACGGTACCGCGTTCACGAACGCCAGAATCTCTTCCAGCGAGGTGTGAGACAGTACCGCCAGCGGCGACTCCTGTTCCTCTTCCTGAGCATTCTGTTCTGTGGTGAACACTACGCCCTTATTGGTCTCGATGTGCACAATGTTGGTATGACCGCCCACAATCGTCACGCACGCCCATCCTTCAGCACTGTAAACCTTCGCGCGGGAAAAGAGGATGTCCTCGCAAGGCTCCTGCAGCATCACCGCAACCTTGCCAGCGCTCAGCATCGCTTTCGCATCGGCGATCGCTTGTGGCGACGCATCTTTCAGTACCTCTAAACCGGCACGGGCATTTCCCCCCAGCGCACCCAGCGCCGCCGCGACAGGTAACCCGACCATTCCGGTACCCGGCACGGTAACACCCATGCCGTTTTTCATCAGGTTCGGTGAGACCCACGCGTCAATGCGTTCAACCGCGCCGTCCAGCTCAGAGGATGCAACCGCCGCCGCCAGAGCCAGAGAGATAGGTTCTGTACAGCCCAACGCAGGCTTAACTTCTTCCTGCACCGCGCGGATAAAACTATCCCATAATGGATTCAATGTAGTCTCAAACATAACAACAACCTTTGCTCAAATATCTCAGGAAAATGCCAGGAACGGAGAAACGCACAACAGCAGGCCCGTGAAAATAATCAGATACAGGGAAACGCCTTTGTATTTGTGCAGTGCAGGAACTTTGTAGACCAGCCAGGCCGGGATCAGACAACCCACCATGCCGAAGATAGGGCTACAAATAGAGGTGAAGCTCAGCACCGGCGCGTTGAGCACAATTGCGCTCCAGGCCAGCAGGATGGCAAAAATCATAATGCCGCGCTGAACAAAGGTTTCGTTGATTTTCTCAGCCGGCATATAGCGGCGCAGAATGTTCATCACGATCCCTTGAGTCGCTTCACGGAAACCTAAGTAGACACCGAAGAAAGCGGTCATAACGGCGAATATGTTCAGAATAACGCTGACGATTTTCACCCAGCCAGCACCCGCACCATTGATAAATTGCGCGGCAATAGCCAGAGCGGAAATGTTCTGCTCATAAGCTTTAACCGCTTCGTCGTGGCCCATCGCCAACGTGAAGGAAACAGCGTAGAAAAAGACGGTAACAAACAGAATACCGAACGCGATGTTCATGGCACGCAGGGCTTTATGGCGCGCCACTTCGATGGATTTGTTGCGTGAACGGTATGAGATAACCATCGGGCTTAAGGTCTGAATAAACAGAATCGAGGTCAGCGTAAACGGCAGAGTGATGATCGCATTTTTGATCAGCAGCGCCATCGGCGGCAGTGAACCCGCGTTATGCAGATGCCACATCCCTACCATCGACACGCCAAGCGCTGCCACAACCAGCAGCTTGGTCATTACCATGCCGGTGGAGATTTTAAACAGCATTTGTTCCCCGCGTGACGAGATAGCCACCAGGATGCAAATCAGTACCAGGCCATAGAACGGGCTGTCGGACAGTAAACCTTCCGTCACACCAAACGTGTGCAGATAGGAGGCGCTGTCATTGGTGATGGCGGTGGAATAAACGAACATCCAGATAACCAGCATCACAAAATACAACGCACCTAACAGGATGCCCCAGTTCTTACCCAGATAGCCGCTGATCACGCTCGGGTAGTCTTTACACTCTGGGGACTCAGCCAGCGTGTTGATAAACAGGCGCTGGAACAGGTACATGGCAGGGTAGCCGATGATAGAGGAGAGCAAGAACACCCACAGCCCCATCAATCCTACCTGGACAGGAAGAAAAACAATCCCCGCGCCAATTGCCATACCGATACTCATAATGACCCAGCCGGTGTCCGTGCTGTCGAATTTAATGGCTTCACGCCATTCGCTTTCGGTCATTCCCGCCCGACGTGCCGGAGCAGATGCGTCGAGTATTACGCTACTATTCGTTGCCGTTTCCATAATTTCCCGCTCAATGTGTAGGTAGAGGTTTTTATATTTTTTTCGTACTGCATCAATGCGATACGCAGTACTTAGGTGCAGGTGAGCTATTGGAGTAATGAAGAAATCATACGCGTAGGATCAGAGAAAAACTTCACAAACAAACCCCTTTAATTTCTAAAAGTTAAGAAATATTTTCTCTTTTATATGAACATATGGGATTTAAATTCTATTTTTGAAGCAGATCACAACAAAAAATGTGCACCAAAGTGCTAATGCTGATCAGTTAACACCTCACCTTCTGCGTTTTTTGTTAAAACAGCAAAACAGATTTAACTGGAAGTCAGAGCGTTGAAGCGATGACCCCGGTCCGGCTGAAAATCGATGAGGCGTTGACAGCTGACCGGGACTGCCCGCAGGGATGCGGGCAGAGGGGACGGCCTGCATGGATGCAGGCTCGGCCCCGACCCGACAGGCAGACGGAATAAGACGAATAGCTCGCGCAGCGACGATTTTCCCGCCGGGAGCCTGGGATGCAAGGGAGCGGCGGCGCTTACGCCTTATCCGGCCTACAAACGCACCCTTTCATCTCAGGTACAGACCACTTTAATCGCCAGACCACCGCGTGAGGTTTCACGGTATTTGTCGTTCATATCTTTGCCCGTTTCATACATGGTCTCGATCACTTTATCGAGCGAAACGCGTGGCTCAGATGTGCGACGCAGCGCCATGCGTGCGGCGTTGACGGCTTTTACCGCGTTGATCGCATTACGTTCAATACACGGTATTTGCACCTGTCCAGCAACCGGATCGCAGGTCAGCCCCAGGTTATGCTCCATGGCGATTTCAGCCGCAATACAAACCTGCGACGGGCTACCGCCGAGCAACTCGGTCAGCCCGGCTGCCGCCATTGAACAGGCTACGCCAATTTCACCCTGGCAGCCGACTTCGGCACCAGAAATAGAGGCGTTCATTTTATACAGCGCCCCTATCGCCCCCGCGGCCAGCAAGTAGCGGGCAATGGAGTTTGCATTCACCGGACGGCGGAACTTGTCGTAATAGGCCAGGACAGCAGGGATAATTCCACATGCGCCGTTGGTCGGTGCCGTCACAACCCGGCATCCGGCGGCGTTTTCTTCGCTCACGGCCAGCGCGAACATGTTGATCCAGTCGATAACGTTCATCGGGTCGCTGGACAGATTATCGCTGGAAACCAGTAACCGACGTAATGCTACGGCGCGACGCGGTACGTTAAGCGGGCCAGGCAGGACGCCTTCGGTGTTCATGCCGCGCTCAATCCCGGCGTGCATGACATCCCAGATGGCGGCAAAGCCAGCATCGATTTCTTCTTTGCTGCGCATCGCCAGTTCGTTCTGCATCATCAGACCGGAAACGGACAGCCCGTTACGCTCACACAGTTTCAGCAGTTCGCTGGCGGAATGAAAATTGTAGGGCACGTGTGCTTCAACATCATGCGCCTGACCAAATTGCTCCTCTTCAACGATAAAACCACCGCCGACGGAGTAATAGGTTTTACTTAATAGCGTCTCGGTGCCGTTCCATGCGGTGATACGCATGCCATTTTCATGGCGCGGCAGCGTTTCGCTATGAAAAAGAATATTTTTATCTGGAGTGAAATCGACAATATGCGTGCCCTCTGCAACCGGTA
This sequence comes from Citrobacter sp. B72, assembly GCF_016894305.1. NCBI lineage: Bacteria > Pseudomonadati > Pseudomonadota > Gammaproteobacteria > Enterobacterales > Enterobacteriaceae > Citrobacter > Citrobacter sp. B72. The sequence goes on along the minus strand of NZ_CP069801.1, from coordinate 592,232 downwards.
AACGTCCGGTACGGGCCACTTCCTGAATAAAGCCAGCGATTGAATCTATATTAACGTTTTGCGGACTGTTACCGGCCAGTCCCATTATGATGGCGACGTCTGTCGCATGACCTTTTCCGGTCAGGGAGAGCGATCCGTAAAGATCGACCACAATATGCGTAGCCTTGGGGAGTTCCCCACAGCTGACCAACAGATCGATAAAGCTTTTACCTGCGTTCATTGGCCCCACGGTATGGGAGCTGGAAGGTCCAATGCCAATCTTAAAAATATCGAATGCGCTAATCATATCCACACCCTCGGATTGCCGTTCAGTGAAGACCAGGTTTCACACTCATTAAGGATCGGGGCGATCCTGAGATCGCCCCGCAAGGGATTACAGCGTGTCGCCACGTACGGCGATGGCTTCAATCTCCAGCTTTACATCCTTTGGTAAGCGGGCGACCTGTACGCAGCTGCGCGTAGGGTAAATTGCCTTATGCTCATCAAAGAACTGCTGGTACACCTGATTAATGGTGGCGAAGTCGTTCAGGTCAGAAACGAAAACGGTCGTCTTCACGATATCGCTCACTTTCAAACCTGCGGACTCGACGATCGCTTTCACGTTTTCCAGGCTTTGACGCGCCTGATCGGACACGTTTTCAGCCACTTCACCGGTCTGTGGACACACCGGGATTTGACCTGACGTCAACACCATGCTGCCCAGATCCACACCCTGTACGTAAGGCCCAATCGCCCCTGGCGCACATTCGGTTGCAATTACTTTTCTCATAGTCCCTCCGGCGTCAGAGCGCCTGGGTGAAAGTACGTGAAATAACATCCTGCTGCTGTTCGCGGGTCAGCGCGTTGAAGCGCACCGCATAACCAGACACGCGGATCGTCAGGTTCGGATAGTTTTCCGGGTGCTCAATGGCATCCATCAACATTTCACGGTTCATAACGTTAACGTTCAGATGCTGACCACCTTCCACATGTGCTTCATGGTGGAAGTAACCGTCCAGCAGACCGACCAGGTTGGTTTTACGCACTCCATCCTCTTTGCCCAGCGCTGCCGGCACAATGGAGAAGGTGTACGAGATACCGTCTTTGGCATAGGTGAACGGCAGTTTGGCAACCGAGGTTAACGACGCCACCGCACCTTTACGATCGCGGCCGTGCATCGGGTTCGCCCCTGGCGCAAACGGCGTACCTGCGCGACGTCCGTCCGGCGTATTACCGGTTTTCTGTCCGTACACCACGTTGGAGGTAATGGTCAGAATGGACTGCGTCGGCACCGCGTTACGGTAGGTTGGCAACACCTTAATTTTCTTCATAAAGCGTTCGACCAGGTCGCAGGCAATGCTGTCTACGCGCTCGTCGTTGTTGCCGTATTGCGGATAGTCGCCTTCGATTTCGAAATCAACTGCCAGACCATTTTCATCACGAATCGGTTTCACGCGAGCGTATTTGATAGCCGACAGAGAATCCGCCGCCACGGACAGACCCGCCATACCACAGGCCATCGTGCGATAGACATCACGATCGTGCAGCGCCATCAGCGAAGCTTCGTAGCTGTACTTGTCGTGCATGTAGTGGATGATGTTCAGCGCGCTGATGTACTGCACGGCCAGCCAGTCCATAAAGTGGTCCAGGCTCTCCATCACCGTGTCGTAGTCCAGCACGTCATCCATCAGCGGTGCCGTTTTCGGCCCGACCTGGATTTTCAGCTTCTCATCCACGCCGCCGTTGATTGCATACAGCAACGTTTTGGCGAGGTTGGCACGTGCCCCGAAGAACTGCATTTGCTTGCCGATAACCATCGGGCTGACGCAGCAGGCAATGGCATAGTCATCGCTGTCAAAGTCGGCACGCATCAAATCGTCGTTTTCATACTGCAAAGACGAAGTGATGATAGACACCTGGGCGGCGTACTTTTTGAAGGCTATCGGTAGCTGCTCAGACCACAGCACCGTCAGGTTCGGCTCAGGTGCCGGGCCCATAGTGTGCAGCGTATGCAGGTAGCGGAACGAGTTTTTGGTCACCAGCGTGCGGCCATCGAGCCCCATGCCGCCAATAACTTCGGTCGCCCAGATAGGGTCGCCTGAGAACAGGGTGTCGAATTCCGGCGTACGCAGGAAGCGCACCATACGGATCTTCATAATGAAGTGGTCGATCAGCTCCTGCGCCTGCTGCTCGTTTAAAATTCCCGCTTTGAAGTCGCGCTCAATGTAGATGTCGAGGAACGATGCGGTACGGCCCAGCGACATAGCGCCACCGTTCTGCGATTTCACCGCAGCCAGGTAAGCAAAGTACACCCATTGCACCGCTTCCTGCGCATTACGCGCCGGACGGGAGATATCGCAGCCGTATTTCGCCGCCATTTCCTGCATTTGCAGCAGAGCGCGACGGTGTTCAGACAGCTCTTCGCGAAGACGAATCGTGGCTTCAAGATTCTGGCCCCACTCCAGGTTCGACTGGAGATCGGCAAACTGCAGTTCACGCTCACGCACCAGATAGCGGATACCGTACAGCGCGACGCGGCGATAATCACCGATGATACGACCACGACCGTAACCATCCGGCAGGCCGGTCAACACGCCGGATTTACGGCAGCGCAGCATATCCGGAGAGTAGGCGTCGAATACGCCCTGGTTATGGGTTTTACGCAGTTCAGTAAACTGGTATTCAAAATCAGCATCCATCTCACGACCATAAGCATCAAAAGAGCTTTTGATCATATTGATGCCGCCAAACGGATGCAGAGCACGCTTGAGCGGCTTATCCGTTTGTAGACCGACGATTTTTTCCAGTTCTTGTTCAATATAACCGGCGTCATGCGCGGTTATCGTGGTCGCAATATTGGTATCGAAATCAACCGGCGCGTGCGTCGAGTTTTCAATACGGATGCCCGCCATAACTTTTTCCCACAATGCAGTGGTCGCAGGCGTTGCTTCGGCGAGGAAAGATTCATCCCCTTCATAAGGCGTATAGTTGTGCTGAATAAAATCACGGACATTAATTTCTTCTTTCCAGTCCGTACCTTTAAAGCCATTCCAGGCTTCGGCATACAGCATATCGCTGGTATCGATATTTACCTTCATGAAAAATAATCTCTCTGCTGAAATTTAATTATGCAAATTCTACTGGTGTATTAATTTTGCCTAAGGCAATGGCATCACGCGCAATCATTTTCTCTTCATTTGTGGGAATAACCGCACAAATAACACGAGCATCTTTATTAGAGATAATTCTTTCGCCATGGGAATTTGGCAGGCTATTCATTTCGCTGTCGATATTCACCCCTAAAACGGCGAGATGTTCAATAACCAGACGACGAATTAATACCGAGTTCTCACCAATTCCGCCGGTGAAAATAATCCCATCAAGACGATGCAGCGATGCGGCATGTCCGGCGATATGGCGTGCAATACGATGCACAAACGTTTTAATCGCCAGCTGCGCACGCTCATGTCCTTCGTGCCAGGCTTTTTCTAACGTACGTAAGTCAGAGGACAAACCGGAAATACCCAGTAAACCGGACTCTTTATTCACTACGCGCTCAAGGTCGCCGAGCGTCTGGTTGGTTTCGCTGGCAATCCACGCCATGGCGCCGAAATCGACGTCGCCACTGCGTGTGCCCATCATCAGCCCTTCCAGCGGCGTCATGCCCATTGAGGTATCAACGCTCTGTCCATTACGTACCGCACAGATTGACGCGCCGTTGCCCAGGTGCGCCACAACCAGACCGGAGTCATCACTCTGCAGGTCAAGAAGCTCATGCGCCCGTTGAGAAACATAGCGGTGCGACGTGCCGTGGAAGCCATAACGACGAACGCCCAACTCCTCATAATATTTCCACGGTAAACCGTACAGATAGGCCTCAGGGGCCATCGTCTGGTGGAAGCTGGTATCAAATACCGCGACCTGCTGCACGCCTGGGAAAAGGTGCTGAGCAGATTCAATCCCGCTCAGGTTCGCATAATTATGTAGCGGTGCTAGTGGCGATACCCGGCGAATATTGTCGATAACTTCGTCAGTAATAATTGCTGATTCGGTAAAGATATTTCCGCCGTGGGCAATGCGGTGGCCAATTAAGGCCACGCTGTCCATTAAATTACGTTTCTCCAGTTCAACGGCAATTGCTTTTAATGCGTCTTCGTAGCTGTGGTGAGCCAGCTTAGCTGGCTCTCCTCCATTAATTGCTATGAACGCATTTTCAGAGTTAATACCGTCTGCAATTCCCGCCATTAAAACTTCACAGTTTGCTGCATCCAGCACTGAGAATTTAATGGAAGACGAACCACAGTTAATAACCAGTACTACCGGAAACTCATTCATTTCACTACTCCGCTCATCCTGAGCTTAAGGATTAAAACAGTTTGTAGACGATGTTCAGGATGGTCAGCAGACCAATCACGGTAACAAACACGTTATCCAGACGGCCACGGTATTTCGCCAGTGATGGCGCTTTACGGATGGCATACATCGGCAGCAGGCAGAGCAGAGAGGCAATAATCGGCGCGCCCATTGCTTCAATCAGGTCCAGGATGTTCGGGTTGGCGTAAGCCACAACCCAGGTGGAGCCCATGATGAAGATCATGCTGATGGTATTAAGTTTGCCGGCAGAAACTTTCGTTTTATCGCCTTTATAACCAAACTTCAGCACCAGACCGTTCAGACCTTCCAGCGTGCCCAGATAGTGGCCGAAGAAAGATTTGAAGATAGCAACCAGGGCGATGATTGAAGCACCGTACTCCAGAACAGTTGCGAAGGTGGACTTCGTACCGGACAGTGAAGCGAAGTGGTTCGCCAGGTAAGACAGCACAGGAATGTTTTGCGCTTTCGCATCCGCCATGTTTGCCGGAGACAGCGTGAACAGGCAGCTAAAGGCGAAGAACATTACCACCGCAACCATCAGCATACTGGCGCGGGAGATGATTTTGGAACACTTCTGCTCGGTAAATTCACGACCGTAATCTTTCTCATACTCTTCACGTTTAGAGACGACGAAGGAAGAAACGATTGGCGAGAAGTTGAAAGAGAACACCATGATGGAAATACCCAGCCATACGGTAACCAGGATGCCGTCATGGCCAGTCAGGGCGATATTGCTGATATCAACCTGATCGATAACCGCAGAGTTCCAGTAAGGAATCAGTGACAGAGAAATAAGCACCAGGCTGGCAATGAACGGCCATACCAGGTAGCTCATCACTTTAACCATCAGATCTTTACCAAACCAGATGACGAATGCCATCAACAGCAGCAGGAACAGCGCCACGAAGCCACGGTTTAACGCTGGCATCTGCAGCTGGTTTTCCCAGAAGGTCATAAAGGTGTTGGTAATGGTGACGCCATAAATCCACAGCAGCGGACAAATCGCAAAGAAGTAGAGGAACGTGATAACCACGCCGCCCGTTTTACCAAAGTGCTCTTCAACCGTTTCTGTGATGTTACCGGAAGGGTTAGAACCGGAAAGACACAGGCGTGCCAGCGCACGGTGGCAATAGAAAGCGATGGGGTATGCTAACACCAGCATGATCAGAATGGGGATCAGTCCGCCAAAACCTGCGCGGATAGGGAAGAACAGCACCCCAGCGCCGATGGCTGTACCAAATAAACCCAGTGTCCAGGTGGTGTCCGATTTGCGCCAGGACGACTGTTTTGTCTGGCTGGATACAATGCTATCAGTAGTACTCATATCCTATCCTCAACGAAGTATATTAAGCGTCAACTAAACCAGTAATTTGAGATACACGAGAAAGGTCGATATTACCGCCAGAAATAATGCTGACTGTTTTTCTGTTCTGGATATAGCTATCTAATTTCCCGCTTAATAATGCTGCGCATGCCAGCGCGCCGGCACCTTCAGTCACAACTTTATTTCGCTGAATTAATGCCACCATGCTGTTGCGAATTTCATCTTCGCTGACCAGGACAATGTCATCCACCAACTCACGAACAATTTCATACGTTAAAGTACCCGGGCGGGAAACGTCACAGCCATCCGCCAGGGTGCCGGTCGTTCGGTGCGTGGTTATTTCTCCAGCGTGGAAAGAAGCCGCCATGCCGTGAACGTTTTCAGACTGTACGCCAATAATTTTAATGGTCGGGTTAATAGATTTAATTGCCACCGCAATACCAGCAATCAGTCCACCACCGCCAATTGGCACAATCACGTTATCGACATCGTACAGATCTTCCAGAATTTCCAGACCAATAGTGCCCTGACCAGCAATAACTTTCGGGTCATCATAAGGTGGAATAAAGATGCGGCCTTCAGTTTCCACAATCTCGCTAACCTTAGCGATGGTGTCGTTGAAGTTGTCGCCGTGCAGTACAACTTCTGCGGAATAATCGCAGGTTGCCGCTACTTTAGACTTCGGTGCGCCTTTCGGCATCACCACTTTGCCGTCGATTCCGAGCATAGCGCAGGAGAGAGAAACACCTTGCGCGTGGTTACCTGCAGAGCAAGCCACCACGCCCTTACATCTTTCAGCTTCGGTTAATGAACTGAGCTTGTTAAAAGCACCACGGATTTTAAATGAACCGGTACGCTGCATGTTTTCAAACTTGAGGAAAATTTCCCCTTTGCAACGTTCACTAAAATAGTTAGAGCGAGGCATTCCCGTTTTATAAATTTTCCCCGCAAGTCTTTTTTTCGCTTCGAGGATATCTTCAATTGCAACTGGGAGATCGTATGTAATGTGCATTAGAACCTCTTACCTGGGTATTAAAGTAAATAGATAGCCGTGACCATTGTCAGATATAGACAAATGGCGTTTATTTCGTGTTAAAACAAATTTAATCTTTAATCAATTTCAATTAATTGCCTTCGTCTCCGACAATTATATGATGAATACTCTTTGGCTAATTCCACCAAAATAGATGCTGCTTTTTTAATTCGATAATTTTTCGACCACACGGCGGCATAACGCGCGACGGGTAAGGTTTCTTCTACCGGGATAGTAATAAACTGGTTTGAGCCAAACGGTGTGGTCATATCGCAGGGAATTACTGTTAAGAAATCAGCATTGAGAACAAGATTATAAATCGTAACGACAGAGTCTGTTTTAACGATGTTTTCACTGCTGATGCCATTATTCTGTAACGTGGTAAGAAGTTCGCTGTAGTACCCCATATTCGTTTGTGGCAACACCCACTGTTCGTTTTTCAACGCGCTCAGCGAGGTGATGCCGGTGCATGTTCGGGACTTGCTGGCAACCAGGATAAAGTCTGACTCAAAGAGCGGCTCAACATGCAGATCGTGCAGTTTCATCTCATCACTCAGCGTACCGATGGCGAAATCCAGCCGTCCGTCACGAATCGCCGGTAAGAAGGAGGAGAGCTGAGCTTCATACATAGAAACCTGCGCTTTCGGGAACACTTCTTTGAATTTTTTAATCATGCCGGACATGATGGTGAAGGCAATCAGTGAAGGAAAGCCAAACGACACATCAACGACCGCATTGCTCGTCATACTGTTCATCTCATCAACCATGTTTTTCATTTCACGGGTAATAGATTCAGACCATGAGAGCATCACCTGACCTGCCTGAGTCAATGTCACACCAGTATTTTTACGTACAACTAACTCAATACCAAAATAAGCCTCAACATCATTGATGATTTTACTGACAGCGGGTTGGGTTAAACCTAATTCTTTTGCAGCTGAGCCGATAGAACCGCTTCTAATGACTTCCTGAAAGACCACTAAGTGCTGTGTTTTAGGGAGTGTAATAGTATTCATATCGACCTGCGTTAATTACTTTGTTGACGGCAGGAAGTGTACCAAATTAAGCGAACAAGGATATGTGCTACCCCTCACAAATCCCCTTGACTTACATTTTGTAAGACTATCGTTGAAATTTAAATCACTTAATAATCATATAGATACGAATTATCGATCTCACTTTATCCTGATTTTAGTCAAAAAAAGATGGGGGGATAACGATTTTTTATGGCTATAACCACCCCATTTTTTCCACTATTTTTTAAAACCATGAAAGGCTATATTTCAATCAATTACAGAACAATTATCAGGCAAGATGGCGCTTAAATTTAATAAACAACTTATCAAATTTAATTATATTTTAATGATTATGGCGATTAAATAACGTTATGCATCACATTTTTTCGCCATATTTGTTTGTAAAGAAACATTGCATTTATTAAAATTCAATCTAAAAAACACAAACAATTATCATATACAACATTATATTAACACTGATTTTGTGCAATTTATTAGCAAGTAATTTTGTGATGGCGATCGATTGCGTTCGATTATTCTCGATAAAAACGTATCGCACAGTGTTTTGTGTTGGTCGTCACAAAATTAGAAATATCCACCGACACATTCCCCTCAGATAAAAGAAATTCGGTGCATAAATAATAGGGATATAAAAATTAGATAAGAAGGAAATAAGCGCCTGCATCCTCGAAAACCAATCTCAATGCTCGCTGTAAAACCTCTGCCGGATGGCGGTGTAAACACCTTATCCGGCCTACAAAACCAGTCTCTCCCCCAGTAGGCCTGATAAGCGCAGCGCCATCAGGCATGGCAACCTGCCCAGAAAGCAAAAACCCCGCAGAAGCGGGGTTTTATAAAGAGTGAAGCTGACCGATAAGGCGGCTTCGTTCAACTGTACGTCAGGCATCTACGGCGCTGGAGTTGTCTTGTGTCGCAGACTGTATCGCACTTTGTGTGGCAGATAAAGCAGGTTAACAGACAAAAGAAAGGCCGGGGCAAAACCCAGCCGTTCAACTCACAGATTGAATTTGCCAAAGCAGGGTTACCCTACCTTTCGACCTTGCCGGAATGCTTCGCGCGCTTCGTTCAAGCTCATGATATTAGCTCCACCAGCATAATCAGGATCACTGCTCTGAACTGAATCATTTTCCCAGTCACAGACAGGGCATAATTCAAAACTTCCCTCTCCGCTAAACTCGAACAGCTCACAACAGGGACATAACATCTTCGCCTCAAAAATTTGCGACTTATTCATCTCGAAAGCCGGGTTTTCCATTGGCTTTACGCCATTCTTTGACTTCTTGAACAACACCTTCAGGACTATCTTCGCGGTCATCACGGGGATAGTAAATGAGGTCCGATCCGTCAGGGTGTTCAGTCAAGCGCTTAAACTCCAATATGTTTTTAATGTCTTCGCTTTCAGAAGTATTCGCTACATCGAATAACTTACGGACAAATTCCAAAAATTCACTTTCTGTATAGTCGTTAATGCTGCTCACTTACTCACCTCGATGGATCTCAATGTGGCGTTTTGGCGTTACTACGCCCATGTTGTCGACGTCGTACACTTCACCACCTTCACTTATCGGCCTGATATGGTGGATATTGTATTTTATTTTGCCACCAACTTGTTCAGATTCTCTTGGCGCTGGAGCTTTACCTGCCCGAATATTTCCCAAGTTTCCTCGTTTAAATTGTTGGCTCAATTCAGGGTCTTTTGAAACTTCTAGCCAGAACGCTTCCCTGAATCTATCAAAGTTGGAGAATGTACGCCCACGCAGTTTATCGGCAATCTGAGATGGTATCGGTGATCCGTTGCCTTGATTCGCATCAGCTAACCAGGTGCCTGTGACCTTCTGGCCTTTGCCTGTGACTTGTCCCGGATTGTTTCGAATGTAGATATAAATCGGTGGGATATCTGATACCGGAAGGATCAGAATGTAATCCGCAAAATTTTTCTCATCCGGTGCAGGGGTTGTCGTACTGCTGATCTGTGTTCCATCGGGTAACGGATTAACAAGGATGGTTCCCGGTAGCCTTGGCGGTGTCTGGTTGCCTGTGTTTGATGGAGTGTCAACTCCCGAACTGTCCGGGGTCCAGATAAGGGTAACGGGGTTTTCTTCCTCAGTGGTGAAAGTGTAAGTCTCATAGCGGCGGTCCCATTCCATCTTACGGACTCGCACCATATCTTTACCCGGTGGCGTGTGATATCCACGCGGTACGGGATTTCCGTTGGTGTCATTCTCCCACGAATAGCGAACACGCGTAGGGGCTTCCCGCATTTGTGCAAGCCGCATACGGTCGATGAAGTCCTGTTCTCCTTCATTGAGTTTGCCAGGCATCATGCCTACTAAGAATCCGGCAACGGAGGCACCAGCGCCACCAGCGGCAATTTCCGCACCTCGTACAGCCCATGTTCCATATGTAGCAAATCGCCCGGCAACTTGTTCCAGAACGCCAGCACCTGCGGTGGCTGTTTGTGCTCTGGTCGCACTGGCAGCGGCTGCGACTGCGGCCTGATATTGCACCTCTTCGTGATTGCCGTTGAGCCACTTATACAGGGCGCTTCGCTTTTTCGGTTTTGGAATATCTTCCGGGGCTTGTGGTTTTTTCTTTGCTGTTTGTGCGTGTTGTGGGGCATCTGAATCTGTTACGGCGTCAACAGCAGGCGCTGCCCGGAAAAGGCCCATCTCTGCAAAATTAGTATGCGGTTCTTGTTGCTTCCCTGCATCAGTATTCCCTGAGCCACGCTCGCGGGATTTAGCGAAGACTGGGACAGGCAGCAGTGCAGCGGGGCTAGCCGCTGGTGATGAACTTGAGGAAACGATTGTCGGCGGTGTGGTTGCTGTTACTGGTGCCGACGTTCTGGAATCACTGCGCGATTCATAGGTTTGTACGGTTATTTGCGGGATGATTTTTGCATTACAGGGGCAACTGCTGAAGCTGTCCAGACTGCCTGCCACAAGGCGACCATCCGTTTTAATCCATCCAATGCCACCGACAATGCGGTAAGTATTGCCATCTTTACCACATGATACCCGGTCACCCATCCGGGCAACAGAAGTCCCATTAGTTCTTCTGTTTGGTGCCCCTTCTAGTACGCGACCGCCACAAGTGGTGGGGTCCTACATATGAAGGATGTATCCCTTAGCCATAATTCCCTCTACTTACAATGCATTAATTCACATACGGTATTCATTGTACGAATAACATCCACAGGTAGGAAGTGATTTTTCCTTAAAGTGAAACTGCGTTTCAAAACATTCTTTGGATGAATATTTTTTGTGTTTTCATTCAGCTTGTGAAGTATTGAAGGTTTTGCTGTAAGGACAATGTTTCGACCTGGTGACGTAGGTGAATGTGTAAATGCTATTGCTGTACACGCATAAGGTCTGCCCGTTCGCCGTAGTTGTCTGGTCCGGGTTGCTCATGGTCACGCGTCCGGCTGAAGCATTAAAAGCCAGCAACATACCGATTACTATCAACACAATACCTTTCATGTCTCCCCCCTAAACTCCCAATGGAGGGTGAAAATTCACCCAACATTCACTCATGTATAAATGATAATCACATTGATCAATTTTACCGATCGATTTTATAATTTCGATCGATTAAAGTAATTAAAAATATAAGAATCTTGTGCCGTTTTACTTCTACTCATTTTGGTAAGGAGACTGATTTTGAAAAAGATTTTTGCTGTAGCATTAGGACTTAGTGTCTATGGTTGCGTGCTTGCTGATACGAATGCCGCCAGGGATATCAGTACAAAAAAAGGACAGTTAGATGAACAGAATGTCGCGATTTACATAAAGGGTCTAGTCATGGCAGGTTGTATGGGGGCTATGAACGATGACGATACTGATGGCCTCATCGCTGACGCTGCCAACGGTATGAACAAGAAGTCAGAAAGTTACGCTGTTGTGCATAACTCCATAGTATTTGGATCTAGATTCGGAAGCCGTCTAAAAAAGAATGGAGGGGGCCCAACTAAAGATGGCGTGATGCTCAATAGTTGCGGCGACTTCGGTAGTTATGCTCTTAGCCAACCAGGATTTAAGGACAACATCATCAACAGCTTTGTGTCTGAACCTGAACAAGCGATGATAGCACTCAGCAACGCCTTGATTTATCGTACTACAGCCAAATCCCTGAGCAATATTTACAGTGAGAACGAAATAGCTGCTAACAATAAAATCGGCGGACGAAAAATCGAGATAACTGGGCCTATTCAAGAAATCCGAAAAGACTTCAAAAATGATGTCGTCATTGAGTTACAAACTGGCAATCAATTTATGCCCGTTCGTCTCAGTATGGAGGATGGAGAAAGAAGCAAAGCTGAATCGCCACGGATAATCTAGACACTTCCGAGCCGTTGATAATACTGGTTTTCATATTCTGTCGGTGACATCTGATTGCTCGAACCATGCCGACGCTTACTGTTATAAAACATTTCGATGTAATCAAAAATATCGCTGCGGGCTTCTTCCCGCGTTCCGTAGATCTTTTTCTTTATCCGTTCGCGTTTCAGCAACTGGAAAAAGCTTTCTGCAACCGCATTATCGTGACAGTTACCGCGACGGCTCATGCTCCCCTCCAGGCCGTGTGATTTCAGGAACGACTGCCACTCATGGCTTGTGTACTGACTGCCCTGGTCCGAATGAACCAGCACCTGTTTTTGGGGATTACGCCGCCATACAGCCATCAGCAGTGCGTTCAGGACAATGTCCTTTGTCATCCGGGATTGCATTGACCAGCCGATAATTTTGCGTGAGAACAGATCAACAACCACAGCAAGATACAGCCAGCCTTCGTGGGTCCTGATGTAGGTTATGTCCGTTACCCAACGCTTATCCGGAGCATCCGGATTGAACTGTCGCTGGAGCCTGTTGGGCGATACGATACTGGCCTCGCCTTTGCGTGCCCACGGGCTCCGGTACCCGACCTGAGCCTTTATCCCGGCACGATTCATCAGTCGCCAGACTCTGTTCACTCCGCACTGTTGACCGCTATCCCGCAAGTCCAGATGGATCTTGCGATAACCATAAACGCAACCGGACTCCAGCCAGAACTGTTTGATCTGTCCCGTCAGTCTCAGATCTACCTGGTGGCGCTGAGAATACGGTTGCTTAAACCAGGCGTAAAAGCCACTGGGATGAACATCCAGCACCCTGCAGAGCAGACGAACAGGCCAGCAACGGGAGTTGTCACGAATAAAGGCGTACCTCAGTCGGACAGCTTTGCGAAGTACGCCGCGGCTTTTTTTAATATGTCCCGTTCGTCAGTAACCCGCTTCAACTCCTTCTGGAGTCGGCGGATCTCGGCCTGAGCATCTGACTGTTCTTTATTAGTGGATGAGTCCGGACCGTACTTCTTTATCCAGGCGTAAAGGCTGTGGGTGGTGATATCGAGACGTGTTGCAACGCTGGAAACAGAATGACCGCGATCAATAACCTGTTTGACTGCTTCAATTTTAAACTCTTCGGGATAACGTTTACCGCTCATGGGCACCTCTCTTTAAGTCATCTTAAATGACTCCGAGGTGTCTGTTAAACCCGTGGCGATTCATTAATGAAGTCGAGCTACGCAGTCTCTTACGTACATTTGTTGGAATTTTTTTTGCTGCGGAATAAAAAGCGGCCTGAATACTGAGCAAATAATCATCAATGTCTTTTTGTTCTAATTTCTTCATTTTATGCACTATGTCCAATAGTAGGGCTGGCTCCATCTTGGACGATTTTACAAGAGAAATGAACATAGTGAGACGGGAAGATATAAACCTTGCTCTGCTGGCTGAATCGCAGCCCAGAGACACGCGAAAAAAACCGCCTGAAGGTAGTCGGAAATGAAGGCAGTAGCGGTTGCCGCGCTTTAGAATATTCGGGATGGAACAGCCGTTGGTGTGCCTCGTTTGTATCAAAGTCTGTGTCACATTTTCACCTATGAAGGCCTGAGACACACCAACGTATTGTTTTAGAAGAAGTTGAAGCTGACCGATAAGCCGGGTTCTGTCGTGGACAGTCATTCATCTAGGCCAGCAATCGCTCACTGGCTCAAGCAGCCTACCCGGGTTCAGTACGGGCCGTACCTTGTGAACCCCTATTTGGCCTTGCTCCGGGTGGAGTTTACCGTGCCACGGACTGTTACCAGCCGCGCGGTGCGCTCTTACCGCACCCTTTCACCCTTACCTGATCCCACTTGCATGGGCCATCGGCGGTTTGCTCTCTGTTGCACTGGTCGTGGGTTTCCCCCCCAGGCGTTACCTGGCACCCTGCCCTATGGAGCCCGGACTTTCCTCCCCTCCGCCCGTCTCCCCCGAAGAGGACGACGACGAAGCGGCGACTGTCTGGTCAGCTTCGGCGCGCAGTATAGAGGGTTTGCGGGGCAATGTCACCCCGCACTGCGCATTCCTATCGCTAACGTGGCAGCGATGTTTCTTGAGGCGCGATAAATATTATCAAATGCCCCACGGAAGGCCTCTTCCAGCGTGCTGATGCTGGTCAATACGCTAAACACCGCATCGATACCATATTGATGCACTATCTCCACATCGCGCGTCAGGCTGCCACCAATACCAATAACCGGCTTGTGGTACTTCTTCGCGACATTCGCCACGCCTACTGGCACTTTGCCGTGAATGCTCTGGCTGTCGATCCGCCCTTCGCCGGTCACCACCAGCGTACAGTCGTGAATATGCTCTTCCAGATTGAGCGCCTGGGTCACAATCTCGATACCGCTGCGTAGCTCGGCGCCTAAAAAAGCCATTAATGCCGCGCCCATTCCGCCTGCCGCACCGGAGCCTGGCACATCTTTCACATCGACCCGCAGCGATTTTTTAATGATGTCGGCATAGTGAGACAGATTACGGTCCAGTTCGAGAATGCGTTCTTCCGTCGCCCCTTTCTGCGGGCCAAAAATGCGCGAAGCGCCAGAATCACCGATGAGAGGATTAGTCACATCGCAGGCCACGCGAATGGAACAGGTTTTTAAGCGCGGATCCAGGCCCGAGATATCGATAGTGTTCAGACTCATCAGGCTTCCACCACCGTAGCCAATCTCTGTCCCGTTGGCGTCGCAAAGTTTTGCCCCCAGCGCCTGCACCATACCCGCGCCACCGTCGTTGGTAGCACTGCCGCCGATGCCAATAATGATGCTCTGCGCACCGCTATCCAGCGCCTGCAAAATCAGCTCCCCGGTGCCACGCGACGTAGTGACTAAAGGGTTGCGCTTTTCAGGAGGCACTAACGCCAGACCGCTGGCTGCCGCCATTTCGATAAACGCGGTTTTACCATCTCCGGACATGCCCCAGCAGGCATTCACTTTTTCGCCCAGCGGCCCCGTTACTTGCGCTGAATGTTCACTCCCTTGCGTCGCGGCAATCATGGCTTCGACCGTTCCTTCGCCACCATCGGCAACCGGAACAGAAACATATTGCGCATCGGGGAAAATTTCCCGAAATCCTTTTTCTATTGCCTGAGCTACCTCGGTGGCAGAAAGGCTTTCTTTATAAGAGTCTGGGGCAATTACGATTTTCATAGTTATGTAGCCTGACTGTGCCGCGCAAGGCAAGAAATACAGGGCGCGCATCCGCGCCCTTCTTGTTAGCGAGTGACTTCCACTTTCGCCAGTTTTTCGTAGTAGCATGCAAGCGCGCTGTGATCGGCAGTACCCAATCCATCTGCGCGTAGCGCCTGCATCATCTCCATGACTGCAGCAGTCAGCGGCAACTGAGCGCCAACGCCATGAGAAGTGTCCAGCGCATTCGCTAGATCTTTGATATGCAGGTCAATACGGAAACCCGGCTTAAAGTTACGGTCCATCACCATCGGCGCTTTTGCGTCCAGAACGGTGCTTCCCGCCAGCCCGCCACGAATCGCCTGATACACCAGATCCGGATTCACACCCGCTTTGGTCGCCAGCGTCAGCGCTTCAGACATCGCGGCAATGTTCAGCGCCACAATCACCTGGTTCGCCAGCTTGGTGACGTTACCCGCGCCAATTTCACCGGTATGTACCACGGATCCGGCCATCGCTTTCAGCAAATCGTAATACTTGTCAAAAATCGCTTTATCACCGCCGACCATCACCGACAACGTGCCGTCAATCGCTTTTGGCTCGCCGCCGCTGACCGGCGCATCCAGCATATCCACGCCTTTCGCTTTCAGCGCGTCGCTAATTTCACGGCTGGCCAACGGTGCAATGGAGCTCATGTCGATAAGCACTGTGCCCGGTTTCGCCCCTTCAATAATGCCGCCTTCACCCAGTGCTACTTCCTTAACATGCGGAGAGTTCGGCAGCATGGTGATGATCACATCACACTGCTCAGCGATATCTTTCGCCGTGGCGGCAGTTTCAGCGCCTGCGGCAATCACTTCCGCAATAGATTCCGGGTTACGGTCAGCAACCACCAGCGAGTAACCTGCCTTGAGGAGGTTTTTACTCATTGGTTTACCCATAATACCGAGGCCAATAAAACCAACTTTCATTGTCATGTCTTTATCTCTCTCTACTGTCGATGGTGGTTATTTCTTAAAAGAATCAGCCAGTTTCTGCGTGGCTGAACGGAACACGCCAAGGTCGCTGCCAACGGCAACAAACGTCGCGCCCCACTCCAGATAACGACGCGCATCCGCCTCTACCGGGGCCAGAATGCCGCTTGGTTTGCCGTGTGCTTTCGCGCGGGCAAAAATGTGCTGGATAGCTTTCTGCACATCAGGATGTGACGCATTGCCGAGGTGACCTAGCGCCGCAGCCAGATCGCTTGGTCCAACGAAGACACCGTCAACGCCTTCTGTCGCCGCGATTGCGTCAACGTTATCAACGCCCTGCTGACTTTCGATCTGCACGATGATGGTGATGTTCTTATTCGACTGCGCAAAGTAGTCCGGTACGGTGCCAAACATATTGGCGCGATGGGATACGGACACGCCGCGAATACCTTCCGGCGGATAGCGGGTCGACGCCACAGCGTTAACCGCTTCTTCTTCCGTCTCAACGAACGGGATCAGGAAGTTGTAAAACCCGATATCCAGCAGGCGCTTGATAATCACCGGTTCGTTGGTTGGTACACGCACTACCGCCGCGCTGTCGCTGCCTTTCAGCGCCATCAATTGCGGAATAAACGTCGAGATATCATTCGGCGCATGTTCGCCATCCAGTACCAGCCAGTCAAACCCTGCCAGACCTAAAACTTCGGTACTGATTGGGCTGGCCAATGCAGACCAGCAGCCAATCTGAATTTGTTGCGCCGCGAGGGCCGCTTTAAACTTATTCGGGAAAATCGTGTTATTCATCGCCTATACCTTTGTTTATTTCTGCAATTCCATACGTTTAATGTCACCGACAATAAACAGGTAGCAAACCATTGCCATCAGCGCCGAGCACCCTACAAACATCAGCGCAGCATTAAATGAGTGCAGCTCGCTCACCAGATACCCAATCACCAGCGGGGTGACGATGGAAGCCACGTTGCCAAATACGTTAAATACCCCACCGCACAGACCGACAATCTCTTTCGGCGCGGTATCGGAAATCACCGGCCAACCCAGTGCGCCGAAACCTTTACCAAAGAACGCCAGCGCCATCAGCGCCACCACAAGAGCGGTATTATCGGTGTAGTTACACAGAATAATGGTCGATGCGAGCAACATGCCGAGCACTATCGGCAGCTTACGCGCCAGGGTAATGCTGAAACCACGTTTAATCAGATAATCAGAGAACACGCCGCCGAGCACGCCACCGAAAAACCCGCACAGTGCCGGAATCGAAGCCACCAGGCCCACTTTCAGAATCGACATACCTTTTTCCTGAACCAGGTAAATCGGGAACCAGGTGAGAAAAAACCAGGTAATTGTATTGATAAAATACTGGCCAAAGAACACACCAAGCATCATACGGTTCGTGAGCAACTGCCTGATATAATGCAGTTTAGGACCACCTGACTTCACATCGCCCGGCTTTTTATGGTCCATATCCACGACCGCGCCGTTTTCAGAGATAAACTTCAACTCTTCTTGCGACATGCGCGGGTGATCGGTTGGGTTATGAATAAACTTTACCCACAGTCCGGTAAGCACAAAACCAATCACGCCCATCACGGTAAAGACGTGCTCCCAGCCCCAGGCGAAGGTCAGCCAGCCGAGCAGCGGGGAAAACAGCGCCAGGGAGAAATACTGTGCGGAGTTAAAAATCGCGGATGCCGTGCCACGCTCTTTCGTTGGGAACCAGGCCGCCACGATACGGGCATTAGCCGGGAAGGATGGCGCTTCCGAGAAGCCCAGCATAAAGCGCATGATGAACATTGAAATACCCGCCCAGGCCAGCGGGAACATGTCCACAAAGCCCTGCAGGAAGGTAAACAGTGACCAGAAGAACAAACTGTAGGTGTAGACTTTCTTCGAGCCGAATTTATCCAGCAGCCAGCCGCCGGGGATTTGCATCAACAGGTAAGCCCAGCCGAAGGCGGAGAAAATGTAACCCATTGAGATGGCGCTGAGATGTAACTCTTTCGCCACTTCAGTTCCGGCAATAGACAGCGTCGCACGGTCCGCATAGTTAACGGCTGTAACAATAAATATTATCAGCAATATTAAATAACGGGTGTGCGTACCTTTCTTTTTCTCGACAACTGTATCCAATATCATTCTATTTACCTCGGGCACATAAAAGGTTTTTATTATTATTTTGTGGGTATTTCTCGTGATAAATTACCGATAATAAAAATAGATAATAATTTATCAGACGTTATGAAACCGTGATTTAGTATAATCATCAGCACAACGTTAATCATTGTGCAAGTGCTCATTAAATACACGTTATTAAATTAATGTTTTGGGCATATGCACACAAGCATGGGCGCTAATGCACACATTTACGTATTGCTACCACTGGTGACCCGGCCTTGCTGAGTTTAAGTGATCATCGTCACATTCTTCACGTTAAACTCCTGACATTCTTATTTCACGATACCGAATCTTTATTACTTAAAATTAGATTCAAAATATAAATATCCACACTATTATCACCACCTTGTTGGAGAATACTGGACAATGGCCGACATCGAAATCAGACAAGAATCGCCAACGGCGTTTTATATTAAAGTTCACGAAACAGATAATGTGGCGATAATTGTCAATGACAATGGTCTGAAAGCCGGAACGCGTTTTCCGGACGGACTGGAACTCATTGAACATATTCCCCAGGGTCATAAAGTGGCGCTATTGGATATTCCTGTTCATGGCGAAATCGTGCGTTATGGCGAAGTGATAGGCTATGCCGTTCGCGATATCCCACGCGGCAGCTGGATTGATGAATCAATGGTTGAGCTGCCCAAAGCCCCGCCGCTGGAGACGCTGCCGCTGGCAACTAAAGTGCCAGAGCCGCTGCCACCGCTAGAGGGCTATACCTTCGAAGGTTACCGCAATGCTGACGGTAGCGTAGGTACCAAAAATCTACTCGGTATCTCCACCAGCGTGCACTGCGTAGCGGGCGTGGTGGATTATGTGGTGAAAATCATTGAGCGCGATCTGCTGCCTAAATACCCGAACGTTGACGGTGTGGTGGGGCTCAATCATCTGTATGGCTGCGGCGTGGCGATCAATGCTCCAGCCGCCATCGTGCCGATTCGCACCATTCACAATATTGCGCTTAACCCGAATTTTGGCGGTGAAGTGATGGTCATCGGCCTCGGTTGCGAAAAACTGCAGCCAGAGCGGCTGCTGGAGGGCACGCACGATGTGAAAAGTATTCCGGTCGACAGCGCCAGTATCGTCAGCCTGCAGGATGAAAAGCACGTCGGCTTTCAATCGATGGTCACCGATATTCTGCAGGTGGCCGAACGTCATCTGGCAAAACTCAATCAGCGCCAACGTGAAACCTGCCCGGCTTCAGAACTGGTGGTAGGCATGCAGTGCGGCGGTAGCGATGCGTTCTCCGGCGTGACGGCCAACCCGGCGGTGGGTTATGCCTCCGACCTGTTAGTACGCTGCGGCGCGACCGTAATGTTCTCTGAAGTAACCGAAGTGCGCGATGCCATCCACCTTCTGACCCCACGTGCGATTAACGAAGAAGTAGGTAAACGCCTGCTCGAAGAGATGGCCTGGTACGATAACTACCTTGATATGGGCAAAACGGATCGCAGTGCCAACCCTTCTCCGGGCAATAAGAAAGGCGGTCTGGCAAACGTGGTGGAAAAGGCGCTGGGTTCGATTGCCAAGTCTGGCAAGAGCGCGATTGTCGAAGTATTGTCGCCAGGTCAGCGTCCAACCAAACGTGGCCTGATTTACGCTGCAACCCCCGCCAGTGATTTTGTTTGCGGTACACAGCAGGTCGCTTCCGGGATCACCGTGCAGGTGTTCACCACCGGTCGCGGTACGCCGTATGGTCTGATGGCCGTGCCGGTGATTAAAATGGCGACACGCACCGAGCTGGCCAACCGTTGGTTTGACCTGATGGACATTAACGCGGGCACCATCGCCACCGGAGAAGAAACCATTGAAGATGTGGGTCTGAAACTGTTCGAATTTATTCTCGACGTCGCCAGCGGGCGTAAGAAAACCTTCTCGGACCAGTGGGGACTGCATAACCAGCTGGCGGTGTTTAACCCGGCGCCAGTGACCTGATTATCCCAATCAGTGAAATACCAGACGATGTCAT
Source organism: Citrobacter sp. B72 (assembly GCF_016894305.1). NCBI lineage: Bacteria > Pseudomonadati > Pseudomonadota > Gammaproteobacteria > Enterobacterales > Enterobacteriaceae > Citrobacter > Citrobacter sp. B72. Next base: position 571,855 of record NZ_CP069801.1, on the reverse strand, counting down.
CGTCATCTGGTATTTCACCCCATCAGCGCCTTAATCTGCGCTAACGTTGACGTACCTTCCATTGGTCCACGTGTCGATATTGCCAACGAGCCTGCCGCATTAGCATGGGCCAACGCCTCAGGAACAGAATATCCAGCAAGATACAGGCTGACAAACGTTGCACCAAAGCAATCACCAGCACCAGTAGGATCGACAACATCAACCGGATAACCCACTACGTGATGCTGCTCGTTCTGAGAATAATAACTGGCACCGCGAGGACCGCGTTTAATCACAATATGTTTAATTCCCCGATCAAGCAGATTTTCAACGATCTGAGCCTCATCGCGTGACTTGCTCAAGCCAAAATAGTCCAGTTCACCATCACTTGGCAGGAAAAAATCGGTGTAATCCAGGATGTATTCAAAGGCCTGTGACATCTCACGAATATTCAGCATCTCTTTACGAATGTTTGGATCGAACGAGATAGTCCCTCCTTTCTCTTTAACAATACTGACAGCTTTACGCACGGCATCAATCAGCCGAAAAGAAAACAATGAAGAACCCATAATGTGGAAGTGATTGCATTGTTCAAGCAGTGCTCCATCAAGATGCTCAGCGCTTAGCAGCCCACAAGCACTGTTGGGCAAATTGAAGATAAAATCGCGGTGTGCCTGAGTGCGGTAGCTTACAAACGCACTGCCCGTGGTGGCGTTAGGAAGAACGGAAATGCCCTTAACATTCACGCCGTCTCGTCTCAGCCGGGCGATATTCATCTCCCCAAAGGCATCATTGCCAACGCAACTAAACAGCAAAGACTGAAAGCCCAGCTTAGCAACCTGATCGGCAAAGATAGCTGGAGCCCCACTGGGATACGGTCCCCAAAATTCGCCTGGGGACGAAAAACCCTGATTCTCTTTTTTCGCCAAAAATTCGACGAGTAATTCACCAAGTGTCGCAATAGTCATTTTCATGCGTTGTCCTTCACCTTGCCGGATGCAGGGTGGGATTTATCCAGGTCAGACATTCATTGTTGGTGTAGCTATTGGTCAATCCAACGGCGGTAAAACGAGAATGATACTCTGCGGCAACAATCTGCGGGGTCACCACCGCACTAAGTACGCTCAAATTACCTACCGGATATCTCGCTTCACCATAATCAGGACGCTGTGCGATGACCGCCACGCATCGCTGGCTGAGTCTGAGTGATTCCGCCAGTATTACTGCGGCGCTTTCACTGGCTACATTCAGAATCCCATCTTCGCTGACGTGCTCAATCATCACTACGCTACACGTTGGCTGAAAACGTTGGATCGATTGAATAGCAATTTCTCCTTCCAGTCTCTGTCCGCTACGGTCCAGAGTGCCGCCCAGCAACACAATCTCGCCGTCGATATAATCCCGTGCAGTAGCCACATGGCCGAGATCATTGAACGCCAGGCACAACTCACGAGATTCACCAAGAAAGGGGATTGTTTTACGCGGAACCACTCCCGCCCCGAGGAAAAGCGAATCTTCATCAGCAACCAGGCGAGCAACCTGCTTTGCCAGCTCAAGCTCAGCGCTACGATCCGACTCCTGCATCCGACTCATATCCTGAGTGACAGATGCCCTAACCGGCTGTGCGGTGTAAATCGCCCCGCCAAAAGATCGTTTCAGGTAACCCTGCTGCTCCAGATAATTGAGATCATTACGGATTGTCACCCCTGAAACCGCTAACATTTCTGCCAGATCGTCCACTTTGATTTCACCGTTCTTGCGAACGATTTCGGCAATGTCCAGACGCCTCTTTAGCAGGCTGGTAGATGGTTTTGCCACAACATACCCTTTTTTTATGACATGTCGGAAATCTCTTCCGCTCTTTAACTTTCATTTTTAAATTTCCTCTGAGTGATGTCAATTACGCGTCGTTCACAAAGATGCAGAAAACTCAAAACATCTCATTAATATCAATAAATTAGAAGCCTCTTACTTTCCATCATTAATTTACAAAAGAAAACAAACAGTCAATGCTTAACTTTCATTTTATAAAAACCATTGCGGTTTTGTGTAGCTGATCACATTCATAACGACAAATGATCGTTACATTGCTTTCAAAACGAATACTCAAAGAAAGAAATAATTTTAATTTTGAAAGCAAACTATAGAGAGAAATCCATGTTCATTATTTCCAGCAAAAATATGCTTCAGAAAGCGCAATGCGATGGCTACGCGGTACCGGCTTTTAATATCCATAACCTGGAAACCCTACAGGTCGTTGTCGAAACTGCGGCAGAAATGCGTTCGCCGTTGATCGTGGCGGGTACGCCTGGAACTTTCAGTTATGCCGGGACCGGAAATATCGTGGCGATCGCAGGCGATCTGGCTCGAGAGCACAATCTCCCTCTGGCTATTCACCTCGATCACCATGAATCAACGGGTGATATTGAAAGTAAGGTGCTAGCGGGAGTGCGTTCCGTGATGATTGATGGTTCCCATTTTCAATTTGAAGAAAACGTGGCACTGGTGAAGAAAGTGGTCGATTTTTGCCATCGCTACGATACAAGTGTAGAAGCAGAGTTGGGACGTCTGGGCGGTGTGGAAGACGATCTGATCGTGGACAGCAAAGATGCGTTGTATACCAACCCACAACAGGCGCGCGAATTTGTTATGCGGACTGGAATTGACTCTCTGGCCGTTGCCATCGGCACCGCGCACGGACTGTACGCCGCGGAGCCAAAACTGGACTTTGACCGCCTGGCAGAAATCCGCGCACAGGTCGATATCCCCCTTGTATTGCACGGTGCCTCCGGCCTGCCAGAAAGCGATATCCGCAAAGCCATTAGTCTGGGAGTATGCAAAGTAAACGTCGCGACAGAGTTGAAAATCGCTTTTTCTGATGCGCTAAAACAGTACTTTGCGCAAAACCCGAACGCCAACGATCCGCGTCACTATATGCAGCCTGCAAAACAGGCAATGAAAGAAGTCGTACGCAAAGTGATCCACGTCTGTGGTTGCGAAGGACAGTTGTGAGGGAATATCTGTGATCTATACGTTAACGCTCAATACCGCGATTGATATGAATATATTTAGCGATCCTTTACTGCCAAATATTGTGAATCGTACGCACCATACGGAATATTGCCCAAACGGAAAAGGCGTCAACGTCGCTCTGGTACTGAATCATTTCCAACAGCCTGCTCATATACTCGGTATTTTTGGTGGATTCACGGGTCGTTATATTGTGGAGGAGTTACGTAAAAATAAAATATGCGTTTCTCCTGCGTGGGTGAATGAGCCAACAAGGATTAACATTTTCATCAACGATGGTCACCAGGAGTACAAACTGGTCAATCCCGGCTCATTTATTCCTGATGATTGTAAACAACAAGTATTGAATGAAATATCACGGTTACCCGATGCTGAGTATCTGGTAATTAGTGGCAGCTTACCTCAGGGAGTCGAGAGTAATTTTTATGCTGAAATCATGCAGATTTGTCAGCAAAAAGAAATCGCGGTAATCCTGGATATTAGCCATTCATCATTACGTCAGTTACTGGAGTTTAATCCGTTATTAATTAAACCAAACGATGAAGAGATAAAGGCTATTTTCGGTTTAACCGTAACCGATGATTCTCAGGCACAAGATGCCTTTGCAGAGCTGCACTCCCTCGGCGCACAGAATGTTTTACTGACGCTTGGAGCCAAAGGCATGTACTTCTCAAACGGTATTGATAGTTGGTTTTGCACCGCCCCCACTATTGAACTGGTGAGCTCAGCTTGTGCGGGAGATGCGTCACTTGCTGCATTCCTGAGCCATTGGTTAACCACGGGTGAAGTGGAATATGCTCTGGCACTTGCCAGCGCAACGGGTGCAGATGTCGCAAGCTCAGCCGGACTCGGCCAACTTGCGGCTATTAATACATTACTTCCTCAAATCCAGGTCCGAAAGCTGTAAACAAAAATAAACTAAAGGTCTGCTTATGAAAAAGATCATTGCAGTTACCGGTTGCCCTACCGGTATCGCGCATACTTTTATGGCTGAAGAAGCTTTAAAACATGCAGCTAAAAAAATGTCTGTCGAAATAAAGGTGGAAACAAATGGTGCCAGCGGTGTCGAAAATGTTATTACACCCACTGATCTTATTGGCATCGCGGGAGTAATTATTGCAGCCGATAAAGATGTATCTCCCGATCGTTTCAACGGCTTACCGGTGATCGAAGTTCCGGTCAAAGAAGCAATTCATCACCCAGCCGAACTGATTAATAAGGTAATCAATGGACAAGCGCCTATTCGTAAAGGAACCCAAACCGTTTCACAGAATAATATTGAAAAGGAATCTTTTGGTCGTCAGATTTACAAACACCTTATGAGTGGTGTTTCGAACATGCTGCCATTTGTGGTTGCTGGCGGGATACTAATTGCTGTTTCTTTTTTATGGGGTATTTATTCCGCCGACCCTAAATCACCGGAATATAACGCCATTGCCGCGATGCTGATGAAGATTGGACAGCAAGCTTTTTCCATTATGGTGCCCGTCTTCACGGCTTATATTGCTTACTCCATTTCTGGCAGACCTGGCATGGTGGCGGGCTTTGTCGGCGGATTGTTGGCCAACGCAACGGGAGCTGGTTTTCTCGGCGGTATCATTGCGGGGTTTGCCGCAGGCTATCTCATGCTGTGGGTAAAAAATCGGCTTGACGGTTTACCTCGCCAGTATGAAGGACTGAAATCCATTTTTATCATGCCGCTAATTGGCGTTCTGGCGATTGGTATCCTGATGGCGCTGCTCGGACAGCCCGTTGCCGCCATCAATAACGGTATGATGAACTGGCTTGCATCATTACAGGAAGCCAATCCAATCCTGCTCGGGATTGTCGTCGGTGCCATGTGCTCGTTCGACTTTGGTGGCCCGGTCAACAAAGCTGCCTACGTTACCGGCACTCTGCTACTCGGTCAGGGGAATTACTTCTTTATGGCGGGCGTTTCCGCTGCCTGTATCACCCCTCCGCTGGTAATCGCACTGGCAACGACTTTCTTCCCGAAAGGTTTTAGCGAAGAAGAGCGTGCCGCCGGTATGGTGAACTATATCCTGGGGTGCACACACATCACCGAAGGAGCAATTCCTTTTGCCGCAAAAGATCCTCTACGCGTGATCCCGATGATGATGATCGCGTCAAGTATTTCAGCCGTTCTCAGCTACAGCTTGCATATTCAGGTTCCCGCACCACACGGCGGATTCCTGATCCTGCCATTAGTCAGTAAGCCTATTGCCTGGGTATTGTGCATTTTGGCAGGCTCCGCATGCGGTGCCATCATGCTCGGCTCGTGGAGACTGTGGCTCAATCGCAAACAGCCAGTAAGTTCAGACAGCAGCACCATTCAGACGGGGGGTCAGAATGCAACTTTGTGAACAGGATATTTTCATCAGTGACGAGCGAGTCGATAAAACTACTGCACTCCAGCGCGTCTCAGAGCAACTGGTTGCAGCCGGAAATACTACGCCGGAATATTTACAAGGTATGCGGGATCGTGAAGCACAGATCTCAACGTATCTTGGGAACGGTATTGCCATCCCCCACGGAACACCAGAAACACGTGATGCCGTCCTGGATACTGGTGTCAAGATTATTGTATTTCGTCAGGGTGTCGCATGGGATGACGAGAACGTGGCGCATATGGTCACCGGTATTGCGGCGCGCTCTAATGAACATCTCGAGATCTTGCGTCAATTAACCCGCGTATTAAGTGATGACAGCGTTCCACTGGCGTTGCAACGTGCCGAAACGCCAGCCGAGGTGTTAGCCATTCTGACGGGAAGGGATACACATCAGGCTCAGCCGGAAGCGCGGTTGGAAGGTGAGCAGGCCATCTTTGTCATTCAAAACCCACACGGGCTGCACGCCAGGCCAAGCGCGGTGTTGGTAAAGTTTATTAAGCAGTTTACCAGCCACATCACGATTGAAAATCTTGATAATGGCACTGGGCCAATTGATGGCAAAAATCTGATGAAAGTGGTCTCATTAGGAGCCAAAAATGGTCATCGTATGCGATTCACTGCTCAAGGTTCAGATGCCTGCCAGGCACTGCGGGAAATCGGACAAAGTATTAGAGAAGGATTAGGTGAGATGGTTTCGGTACCCGTGACGCCACCGCCTGAAGCAGTTAATCAGAAACGAAGTTGGTTATCGCGCTTGTTTAGTTAATGCCTGTCCGACCTATCCGCGTCTTTGTTCCTAAGACGCGGATTCATACCAATTACCAGCCCTACCTTTCGCAATCCTTCTTTTTATTTCGAAACTTTCATTTATCAGATCAAAATCACAAAAAAACGTTACGAAACCCTATACTTTATTTCGAAGAAAGAAATCGAAAGACTTCGGAGGAAGTATGTTTATCATCTCAAGCAAAATGATGCTGAAGAAGGCGCAGCAAGAAGGCTATGCCGTACCAGCATTTAACATCCACAATCTGGAGACCTTACAGGTCGTCGTGGAAACAGCAGCCGAACTACGTTCTCCGTTGATCGTCGCCGGCACGCCAGGCACTTTTAGTTATGCTGGGGTCGGTAACATCGTTGCAATCGCCAGTGAACTGGCAAGAAGCTGGAACCATCCTCTCGCCATCCATCTCGATCACCATGAAAGCACCACCGATATTGAAGCGAAAGTCGCTACAGGTATTCGCTCTGTCATGATTGATGGTTCTCATCTGCCATTTGCCGACAACATTGCGTTAGTTAAACACGTTACTAATTACTGCCACCGCTATGACGTTAGCGTTGAAGCTGAGCTGGGACGGTTAGGCGGACAGGAAGATGACCTGATCGTGGACGGAAAAGACGCGCTATATACCCACCCAGAACAGGCTCGGGAGTTCCTGGAAAAAACGGGTATCGACTCACTGGCTGTCGCGATTGGCACAGCTCATGGTCTGTATAACGCTGAACCTAAACTGGATTTCGAGCGACTAGCCGAGATTCGTCAGCACGTTGATATCCCACTGGTTTTACATGGCGCATCTGGCCTGCCTACACATGATATTAAGCGCGCAATCTCCTTAGGGGTCTGCAAAGTGAACGTCGCTACCGAACTTAAAATCGCCTTTTCTGGCGCACTCAAAACTTACCTGAGCGCACATACCGATGCAAACGACCCACGGCATTACATGATGCCTGCGAAAGCCGCCATGAAAGAGGTAGTGCGTAAAGTCATTGCTGACTGCGGTTGTGAAGGAAAACTGTAACTTATTGATTCATTTGATTTGTACGGATTCTGACAAAGGTCTGTTTTAAAGCTGGATCACGAAAGCCGCTTTTACCCTTTGCCTTCAATCCAAAAATATTATGAAGATAAACAAAAGATATCGGAGATAGAAGTGAAAGAAATAATCTCTCGTCATAAAGCAGGTGAGCATATAGGTATTTGTTCTGTTTGTTCAGCCCATCCGCTGGTCATTGAATCCGCATTACGTTTTGATCTCAATACAGACAGTAAAGTTCTGATCGAAGCAACGTCTAACCAGGTTAATCAGTTTGGTGGTTATACCGGGATGAAACCCGCCGATTTCCGAGACTTTGTCTATGGCATCGCACAAGAGATTGGTTTCCCTCGCGAAAGACTGATCTTGGGTGGCGATCACCTCGGCCCTAACTGCTGGCAAAATGAAGCAGCGGCAGAAGCGATGGAGAAATCCGTTGCCTTAATTAAGGCTTACGTTGCCGCAGGGTTCAGCAAAATCCACCTTGACGCTTCAATGTCATGCGCTGACGACCCGACACCACTGGACCCAATGGTTGTTGCCCAGCGAGCAGCCGTACTTTGCCAGGCTGCGGAATCAACTGCAACCGAAGAACAGAAACGCCAACTGACGTACGTTATTGGTACAGAAGTTCCCGTACCAGGTGGAGAAGCCAGCACCATTGGTACCGTTCATGTCACGCGCGAAGAAGATGCCGCCCGGACGCTGGAAACCCATCAGGTTGCCTTCCGTGCATTAGGACTTGAAGAAGCGTTAACTCGTGTCATCGCCATTGTGGTCCAGCCCGGCGTCGAGTTCGACCACACTCAAATCATTCACTATCAACCACAAGCTGCAAAAGCGCTTTCCGCCTGGATAAAAGAGACCCCTATGGTCTACGAAGCGCATTCAACAGATTATCAAACCCGCCAGGCATACCGTGCGCTGGTACGCGATCACTACGCAATATTGAAAGTAGGTCCAGCACTCACCTTTGCCCTGCGTGAAGCGATTTTTGCCCTGGCGCAAATGGAAAATGAGCTGGTATCGCCTGAACAGCGAAGCCGGGTAATGGAAGTGATTGACGAAGTTATGCTGAATGAACCGGACTACTGGAAAAAATACTATCGCCCAACCTGGAGTCAGGCGATGGTTGATATTCACTTCAGCCTCTCCGACCGCATTCGTTACTACTGGCCGCATCCCCGCATTCGCCAAAGTGTAGAGAAATTAATTACCAACCTTAATGACGTCGCTTTACCACTGGGGCTCATTAGCCAGTTTATGCCCGTGCAATTTGAGCGCCTGACTGAAGGGACGTTAACCGCCACACCACATAATCTGATTATCGACAAAATTCAGGACGTTCTGCGCGCCTATCGCTTTGGTTGCGAACCAGCAATTGCCTAAAATCTGGAGAATATATGAGCCAACTTTTTGTCCGAACAGGAATTAACTTTAGCTCGTGTCAGCATGCGCTGACGCATATTGGGGAGGAGATGCTGGCCAAAGGGGTCGTCCATGAAAGCTATCCGCAGGCCCTGATCGAGCGTGAAGCCACTTTTCCAACCGGAATAGCGCTGGAACGTCATGCCGTTGCGATTCCGCATTGTGAAGCTGTTCATGCTAAGTCTCCTGCTATCTATCTGATTCGCCCGGATACACCGGTCAACTTTCAACAAGCGGATGATGACGAAGAGATAGCCGTCTCTTTAATAATCGCCTTAATCGTTGAGAATCCGACGGCGCAACTGAAGCTCCTGCGTCGTTTATTTAGTGAGCTACAAAACCCGAACACCATTGAAGCATTGCTGGATGCGCCCGATGCAGAACTGGCCATGCTCTTTCGCGAAAAAATCCTTGAGTCTGAGCCTTGCGCTCAGGCTTGATAAGAAACTGATAATAAAAGGAATACCCTATGAAACGTAAAGTAATTGTAGCTTGTGGCGGTGCTGTAGCAACTTCAACAATGGCAGCGGAAGAAATTAAAGAACTCTGTGAAGCCAACAATATCCAACTCGACCTGGTTCAATGTCGGGTAACAGAAATCGAAACCTATATGGATGGAGCGGATCTTATCTGTACCACCGCCCGCGTTGACCGTACGTTTGGCGATATCCCAGTGGTCCACGGCATGCCTTTTGTTTCAGGTGTGGGTATCGAAGCATTACAGCAAAAAATACTGACTATCCTCGTGGGGTAACGCCATGTTTAGCGAAATAATGCGTTATATCCTCGACTTAGGTCCAACGGTTATGCTGCCGTTAGTGATCATCATCTTCTCAAAATTGCTGGGAATGAAGCTCGGGGATTGTTTTAAATCAGGTTTGCATATCGGGATTGGCTTCGTCGGTATCGGTCTGGTGATCGGCCTGATGCTGGACTCTATTGGCCCTGCCGCAAAAGCAATGGCAGAACAATTTCAAATCAACCTGCATGTCATCGATGTCGGTTGGCCTGGCTCATCACCAATGACCTGGGCTTCGCAAATTGCGTTAATTGCGATTCCAGTCGCCATTGGAGTGAATATCCTGATGCTGGTTACCCGCATGACCCGTGTGGTGAACGTCGATATCTGGAATATCTGGCATATGACGTTTACCGGTGCCATGTTGCATCTGGCGACTGGGTCATACTGGCTGGGCATTCTCGGCGTGGTTGTTCATGCCGCATTCGTCTATAAACTGGGTGACTGGTTTGCCAAAGACACGCGCGACTTTTTTGGCCTGGAAGGCATTGCCATTCCACACGGTTCCTCGGCATACCTGGGCCCGATAGCTGTCCTGGTTGATACGATCATTGAAAAAATTCCCGGACTGAACCGCATTCATTTCAGCGCGGATGATGTCCAAAAACGCTTCGGACCCTTCGGCGAACCTGTAACCGTCGGTTTTGTGATGGGTTTAGTGATCGGCATGCTGGCAGGATATGACGTCAAAGCAGTTCTACAACTAGCGGTGAAAACGGCCGCCGTTATGTTGCTCATGCCTCGCGTTATTAAACCTATTATGGATGGTTTAACTCCCATTGCGAAACATGCCCGTAAACGCCTGCAGGCGAAATTTGGCGGACAGGAGTTCCTAATCGGTCTGGATCCTGCACTACTGCTCGGCCATACGTCGGTGGTTTCCGCCAGCCTGATCTTTATTCCGCTGACCATTCTGATTGCCGTCCTGGTACCAGGTAATCAGGTACTGCCATTCGGCGATCTCGCGACCATTGGTTTCTTTGTCGCCATGGCGGTAGCCGTTCATCAGGGGAACTTGTTCCGTACGCTGATCTCCGGCGTCATCATCATGGGTATCACCCTGTGGATAGCCACGCAAACTATTGGTCTACATACCCAGCTAGCCGCCAATGCAGGCGCACTGAAAGCCGGTGGCATGGTTGCATCAATGGACCAGGGCGGCTCCCCAATCACCTGGCTGTTGATTCAGCTCTTTACCTGGCAGAACGTGGTGGGCTTCATCATTATCGCTGCGATTTACCTGTTGGGTGTACTGCTGACCTGGCGTCGGGCACGTAATTTCGTGGCGGCTGAAAAAGCGGCAGCCATAACGGAAAGCCAGACCGCATCTTAATTTCTGGGGAGCATTTGCTCCCCTTCACATTTCTGGAGACACTTATGAAATCAGTGGTCATTCACGCTGAGGGCGACGTACGCGTTGAAGAACGCCCCATTCCGCAACTGCAAACTGATGAAGATGTACTGGTCAAAGTGGTCAGTTCAGGACTTTGCGGCTCGGACATTCCTCGTATCTTTAATCATGGCGCTCACTATTATCCGATAACGCTTGGACATGAGTTCAGTGGTTATGTTGAGTCCTACGGCACAGGCGTAACCGACCTCCAACCCGGAGATGCCGTTGCCTGCGTACCACTACTCCCTTGCTTTCACTGCCCTCAGTGCGAGCGCGGATACTTCTCGTTATGTAAGCAATATCAGTTTGTCGGTTCACGAAGCGAAGGCGGCAACGCGGAATATGTGGTTGTAAAACGCGCCAACCTGTTCCGCCTGCCTTCAGATATGCCGATTGATGATGGCGCATTCATTGAACCGATTACCGTCGGTCTGCATGCTTTTCATCTGGCTCAGGGATGCGAAGGCAAAAATGTGATTATCGTTGGTGCTGGTACTATCGGTTTGCTGGCAATGCAATGTGCCCGTGAACTCGGTGCAAAAAGTATCACGGCGATTGATATCAACCCGCAAAAGCTGGCATTAGCAAAAGAACTGGGGGCAACCCATGTGTTTAATAGTCGGGAGATGAGTGCGGCTGAGATCCTCGCGGGCCTGGAGAATACTCAGTTTGACCAACTCGTGCTGGAAACAGCGGGAACCCCGCAAACTGTGACGCTATCGATTGAGATTGCAGGCCCTCGTGCTCAACTAGCGTTAGTCGGCACGTTGCATCACGATCTGACACTTGCTTCAGGTGTCTTTGGGCAAATATTACGTAAAGAATTAACCATTCTTGGCAGTTGGATGAACTATTCCAGCCCATGGCCTGGAGAAGAGTGGGAAACCGCTGCCCGTTTATTGACGGAAAAACGCTTACAGCTTGAGCCATTAATTGCTCACACTGGAAATGCCGAAAGCTTTGCCAGCGCCGTCAAGTCACTCCACGGCGCGCCGATGCAAGGAAAAATTCTACTCAAACTATCCTGAACCCATGAGCCAGCAACCTGCGCTGGCTCACATTTACTTTCGAAATTTAGCGTTCACCTTTCGCAATCCTTCGATTAAACTAGTGATAATTAAATTATCAGGCAAATCAATATGAACTCATTTGAGAGAAGGAATAAAATTGTCGACCTGATTAACACGCAAGGCAGCGTACTGGTAATGGACCTTTCGAATACCTTTGGTATTTCTGAAGTAACCATTCGCGCCGACCTACGGTTATTAGAAGAGAAGGGTCTGGTCACCCGTTTTCACGGCGGTGCGGCAAAACCAGGAAGCCATCTGGCTGAAGGTGACAATCAGGAAGTGTTATTAGAAGATCGGTATCAGCTTGCCAGCGATCCCAAAAAACGGATTGCCCAAGCCGCAACGGCAATGGTTGAGGAAGGAATGACCGTAATTCTGGATAGCGGAAGCACCACCTTATTGATTGCTGAAGCGCTAAACCGAAAAAGTAATATCACCGTTATTACCAATAGCCTGCCTGCCGCGTTCACGTTATCGGAAAACAAAGACATTACGCTGGTCGTCTGCGGCGGCACTGTGCGCCACAAAACGCATTCAATGCATGGCACTATCGCTGAACGTTCCCTACAAGGAATAAGCGCTGACCTGATGTTCGTGGGCGCTGACGGGATTGATGCTACTAACGGTATTACGACCTTCAACGAAGGTTATTCGATTAGTAGCGTGATGGCAGCGGCAGCACATAAGGTCATTGCCGTACTGGACGCGACAAAATTTAATCGACGTGGTTTTAATCAGGTGCTGCCAATGGAAAAGATTAACTGCGTAATAACCGACGACAGTATCAGCAAACAGGATAAATCAGCGCTGGCCAAAACAGGCGTTGAACTGCTGGTCGTTTAAATTACCCGCCACATGCCCCCTTTTGTCGCGCCAACGCGTTGCAGTTTACCTTTTAGCTGCAACGCTTTCAGATAGCGTTCTACGGTCCGGGCTGAGATTTCACACTCATTAGCGATGCTTTTGGCGGATCTGCTCGGCTGATTCGACAATATTTGTAGAATGCGTTTTTCTATATCCAGTAAATCAGCCGACATTTCTTCCGACATTTCTTCCGACATTTCTTCCGACATTTCTTCCGACAGGGCTGATGGTTTTCCCAATCCCTCCTGCAAAGCAGAGATGATGTTTTCCAGGATAAATTCTATGAATGGCGTGCAGCTACTTTGCCGATCGCAAAGCCCTAACACCTGATAATAGCGGTCCTGTTGGTAGTGGATCAGTGTCTCTACTGGTAACCACGCCAATTCCGATCGCCACTCACGAAGGATTAATGTCTGCCACAGCCGTCCCATCCGCCCATTACCATCGGCAAAAGGATGAATAAATTCAAACTCATAATGGAAAACGGCACCAGCAATCAGTGGGTGGAGCTCTGTCGTTTTTAACCAGCCCAGTAAATCATTCATCAAACGTAAAATTTGTGAGGCTGGTGGAGCCATGTGAATAAGCTGTTTTTCCCTGTAAACACCAACATTTCCGGTACGTAACTGGCCTGGATTATCGACCAGACCGAGCATAAGAACCCGATGTGCCTGTAAAAGGTCGGATAATTTTCCACTTTTCCATTCCGACATTTTTTCATAGGCCAGAATCGCATTTCTAACTTCCTGTATGTCTTTAGCAGGCGCCAGAATACGTTTGCCCTCCATCAGCGCGGTGACTTGTTCCGTCGTCAACGAATTATGCTCAATCGCTAAAGAGGCCTGAATCGTGCGAATACGATTCTCTTTACGCAAAAGAGGAGATGCCCTACCTGCCATCGCAGCCCAATGCCCCATCAACTCACCAATTTCAATAACCTGGTTGAGGATCAATGGGGTGACCACGAAAGGTGGTTGGTAGGTGCTCACTGTTACTCTCCCTGCTGTTCCAGCGCGTACTTATACAACGCATTCTTTTTCACGCCATGGATTTCAGCGGCCAGCGCGGCGGCCTTTTTCAGCGGCAGTTCTGCCTGCAATAAGGCCAGCGTACGCAGCGCATCAGCCGGGAGGTCATCTTCTTGCGCTTTATGCCCTTCGACAATCAGCACCATTTCGCCTTTGCGACGGTTTTCATCTTCCTTGACCCACGCCAGCAGTTCACCGACCGGTGCACCGTGAATAGTTTCCCAGGTTTTGGTCAGCTCACGCGCCAGCACCACGTAACGGGATTCGCCCCACACGGCAACCATGTCCTCCAGGCTATCCAGCAAGCGGTGGGTAGATTCATAAAAAATAAGCGTACGTGGCTCGGCCTCAATGGCTTTCATCGCATCACGACGCCCTTTCGATTTGGCAGGCAGAAATCCTTCATAGCAAAAACGGTCTGAAGGCAGACCTGCAGCGCTCAGGGCAGCAATCGCCGCACAAGGACCTGGCAGGGGAACAACGCGGATCCCCGCTTCACGACAGGTACGCACCAGATGGTAGCCAGGATCGTTAATCAGCGGCGTTCCGGCATCGGAAACCAGCGCAATGTTTTGTCCTTCCTTGAGCTTCGCGACCAGCGTTTCGGCCTTTTGCTGCTCGTTGTGGTCATGTAGCGCGAACAGACGCGCGTTAATCGCGAAGTGTTGTAACAATAATCCTGTATGACGAGTGTCTTCAGCGGCAATCAAATCAACGGCTTGTAAAACTTCGAGCGCTCGTTGGGTAATATCAGCCAAATTTCCTATAGGAGTAGGTACAATAAAGAGTTGGCCTTGAGAATTATCCGCCGATTCGTGTTGTTTCATTGTGTCGTCCGTATTGCCGATTTAATATTGAGCATTGAGTAAAAAAATATCACTGGATACAGTATGGTACCCTCAACATTTTCTCGTTTGAAAGCCGCACGCGCGCTACCAGTCATTCTGGCAGCACTGATTTTCGCAGGCTGTGGCACCCAGGCGCCAGACCAGAGTGCAGCCCATATGCAGGGCACTGCGCAGGCTGATTCCGGCTTTTATCTGCAACAAATGCAGCAAAGCTCTGATGATAGCAAGACCAACTGGCAATTACTCGCCATTCGTGCACTGCTGAAAGAAGGCAAGAGCCAGCAGGCTATCGAACTGTTTAACCAGCTACCGCAGAAGCTAAGCGATACCCAGCAGCGTGAGCAGTCACTGCTGGCCGTCGAGATTAAGCTCGCGCAGAAAGATGTCGCTGGCGCACAGGCCCTGCTGGATAAGTTAACTCCCGCCGATTTTGATCAAAACCAACAGGCACGCTACTGGCAGGCGCAAATCGACGTCAACCAGGGTCGCCCGTCTCTGACGCTGCTGCGCGCCCTGATCGCCCAGGAACCGCTGCTGGCCGCGAATGCTAAGCAGAAAAATATGGACGCCACCTGGCAGGCGCTGTCGTCCATGACCCAGGAGCAAGCGCAGGCGCTGGTCATCAATGCTGATGAAAACGTGCTGCAAGGCTGGCTGGATCTCCAGCGCGTCTGGTTCGATAACCGTAACGATCCGGACATGATGAAAGCCGGTATTGCGGACTGGCAGAAACGTTATCCGCAAAACCCAGGGGCAAAACTGTTACCAACACAGTTGGTTAACGTGCAGAGCTTTAAGCCCGCCTCCACCAGCAAAATCGCCCTGCTGTTACCACTGAACGGTCAGGCCGCTGTATTTGGCCGGACTATTCAGCAAGGCTTTGAAGCTGCGAAAAACATGGGCACTCAACCTGTCGCAGCCCCTGTTGCTGTCGCACCTGCCGCAGTTCCAGCTGCCGCGACCACCACAGAACAGCCGCAAACGACTGACGGCGTTGCCAGCCCGTCTCAGGCGTCAGTAAGCGATCTGACCAACGAGACGCCGGCTCAACCAGAAACACCTGCTGTGCAGCCCACAGCACCCGCTCAGCCAACAACAGCCAGCGCACCGGCGAATCCATCCGCTGAGCTGAAAATCTACGACACTTCATCACAGCCGCTGAACCAGATCCTGACTCAGGTTCAGCAGGATGGCGCCAGCATCGTGGTTGGCCCACTGTTGAAGAACAATGTTGAAGAGCTGATGAAAAGCAACACGCCATTGAACGTCCTGGCGCTTAACCAGCCGGAGTCGGTGAAAAATCTGCCGAATGTCTGCTACTTCGCCCTGTCGCCAGAAGATGAAGCGCGCGACGCCGCGCGCCACATCCGCGATCAAGGAAAACAGACGCCGCTGTTGTTGATTCCACGGAGTTCATTAGGCGATCGCGTTGCCAACGCCTTTGCACAGGAATGGCAAAAACTGGGTGGCGGCGTGGTATTGCAGCAGAAGTTCGGCTCCACCGCTGAACTTAAAATGGGTGTCAACGGCGGCTCAGGGATTTCCCTGACAGGCAGCCCTGTGGCCTCCTCTGTGCCAGCCCAACCCGGCGTAACGATTGGCGGTCTGACCATCCCGGCAGCACCTACCGATGCGCAAATCACCGGCGGCAGCGGTCGTGTTGATGCCGTGTATATTCTGGCGACGCCGGAAGAAATTGCATTTATTAAGCCGATGATCGCCATGCGCAACGGCAGCCAGAGCGGAGCAACGCTGTACGCCAGCTCTCGTAGTGCGCAGGGCACTGCCGGCCCGGATTTCCGTCTGGAGATGGAAGGCTTGCAGTACAGCGAAATTCCGATGCTGGCAGGCGCTAACGCACCTCTTATGCAGCAGGCGCTTGGCGCGGTTCGTAACGACTACTCGCTGGCGCGTATGTATGCCATGGGTGTCGATGCCTGGTCGCTTGCCAACCACTTCTCGCAAATGCGTCAGGTGCAGGGTTTCGAAATTAACGGTAATACCGGGGCCTTAACCGCAACGCAGGATTGTGTGATTAACAGGAAGTTATCATGGCTCAAATACCAGCAAGGACAAGTCGTCCCCGCCAGTTAACGAGTAAACAGACCGGTGACGCGTGGGAATCCACCGCGCGTGACTGGCTGCTGAGCAAGGGACTGCATTTTATCGCCGCCAACGTGCGTGAACGTGGTGGCGAAATCGACCTGATAATGCGTGAAGGCAACACCACCGTATTTGTTGAGGTTCGCTACCGACGCTCAGCACAGTTCGGCGGTGCGGCGGCGAGTGTGACCCGGAGCAAACAACACAAATTATTACAGACCGCCCGCTTGTGGCTTGCGCGCCATAATGGGAGTTTTGATACTGTGGATTGCCGGTTCGATGTGTTAGCCTTCACCGGAAATGATGTTGAGTGGTTTAAGGACGCGTTCAACGACCGCTCATAGTTGAAGATTCAGAGCCTGGTTCTTAAGGATTAGCGTGTTAGATAGAATTAAAGTCTGCTTTACAGAAAGCATTCAAACTCAGATAGCTGCGGCTGAAGCACTTCCGGATGCAATCTCCCGTGCCGCCATGACGCTGGTTCAGTCCCTGCTCAATGGCAACAAAATTCTCTGTTGTGGTAATGGGACGTCCGCTGCCAACGCACAGCATTTTGCTGCCAGCATGATCAATCGTTTTGAAACAGAACGCCCAAGTTTACCTGCGATTGCACTAAACACTGATAATGTGGTCTTAACTGCGATTGCCAACGATCGCCTGCACGACGAAGTTTATGCAAAACAAGTCCGTGCGCTGGGACATGCAGGTGATGTTCTGCTGGCAATCTCTACGCGTGGTAATAGCCGCGATATCGTAAAAGCCGTTGAAGCCGCCGTGACACGCGACATGACAATCGTCGCGCTGACCGGGTATGACGGAGGGGAACTGGCCGGATTACTGGGGCCACAGGATGTTGAAATCCGTATACCCTCACACCACAGCGCCCGCGTTCAGGAAATGCACATGCTGACGGTCAACTGCCTTTGCGATCTTATCGATAACACGCTTTTCCCTCACCAGGATGATTAAGGAGTACACATGAAGGCATTTTCGCCGCTTGCTGTGATTATCGCTGCACTGCTGCTGCAAGGCTGTGTCGCTGCCGCCGTTGTTGGAACTGCAGCTGTCGGGACTAAAGCCGCGACGGATCCTCGTAGTGTCGGCACCCAGGTTGATGACAGTACCCTGGAATTACGCGTCAATACGGCGTTGTCGAAAGATGCCCAGATCAAGAAAGAAGCGCGAATCAACGTGAGCGCATATCAGGGTAAAGTGCTGCTGGTCGGCCAGTCGCCGAATAGCGAACTGTCTGCACGTGCAAAACAGATTGCGATGGGCGTAGAAGGTACGACTGAGGTCTTTAATGAGATCCGTCAGGGCCAGCCAATCGGTCTGGGCGATGCGTCCAACGATACCTGGATAACCACCAAAGTACGTTCCCAGTTACTTACCAGCGATCAGGTGAAATCCTCTAATGTGAAAGTAACGACTGAGAACGGAGAAGTGTTCCTGTTAGGTCTGGTGACCGAGCGTGAAGCGAAGGCAGCGGCGGATATCGCCAGCCGGGTAAGCGGCGTGAAACGCGTCACGACAGCCTTTACGTTTATTAAGTAACACGCCTGTAGATGGCATCTTATCCGGCCTACAGAACGTAATCGTTTGTAGGCCGGATAAGCGTCAGCGCCATTCGGCATTTTTTTATTTAGCCCTTTCGCGTAGCTCGGAAGAGGTCAGGATCGAAACCCCTTCATGCCCAGGTGCCAACGCTTCTGCCAGCATTGCCCGCGCAACATCGCGCGCTTCAATCGACTTCCAGTTACCCGGTAGCAGCCTGAACAACGGCGCTAAAAACATCTCATTCGTCCGCTGTTTGTCCCTATCCCCCAGTAGCATTGAAGGCCGGACAATCGTCAGCCGTGGCCAATCCTGCGCGATCAGCGCCTGCTCCATTTCACCTTTCACCCGATTATAAAAAAACGGTGAATTCGCATTGGCGCCCATCGAACTCACCACCAGCATATGCTGGGCGCCTAACCTACGTCCCGTCAGGGCCGTATCTACCACCAGCGTGTAGTCAGCATGGATAAACGCCTCTTTGCTGCCGGCTTCACGCCGGGTAGTCCCCAAACAACAAAAGACAATATCGACCGGATCGGTGACCTGTGCCAAAGCATCGGTTAGCTGCGGATCATGGGGGTTATAGATACCAACCGTATCTGCCAGCGGTCGACGCGTTGGTGCCGTGATGGCATTGACCCGCGGTTCATTGAGCAGCATACGCAGCAAATGTCCGCCCACCAGCCCCGTGGCTCCCGTTATTAACACCTGACTCATCGCTTATCTTCCCAGGGTCTTCAATCACTCTTCTAACTATAGATCACGCAGCCAGTGCATCTTTTTACCGAAGCCCAGCGTGTTGTCCGTAAATTTAACTTCATCCAGTCGAATCTCCCATACGGGCGCTGGCAGCATTCTGGCAACGGGGAAACGACGGTTGTAGACTTTACGCGCGTCTTCGCTCTCCTGCCCTTCAAGACGCCGGATTTCCCCTTTAAACTGTACGCCACGAATCAGGGCGACGGTTTTAGGCTGACCGTTTACTGTACCGGCAATCGGCGCGCGTGGTCCGGACATCTGTGCATGCCGCGTTTTCTCTTCGGTCAGCACATAGAACACCATCTTCTGCGCATCAAACAGGTAAAACGCATTGGCGCACCATAATTCACCTTCATGGTGTACGCACCAGGTCACGACGTGCTGTTTTGCCAGCCAGCGAGACACCGCAGTCAGTGTTTCCATTTCTGTTCTCTTTTATACTGTAGGCCTGAAAATTATCACGTCGATGGTAACAATGACACCCTGGTATCTGTACCTGATCCGTACCGCTGACAACGCCTTATACACCGGAATAACCACCGATGTGCAGCGCCGCTATAAGCAGCATCAAAGTGGGAATGGCGCGAAGGCGCTACGCGGAAAGGGGGAACTCACGTTGGCATTTGCGGCGCAGGTCGGCGACCGTTCGCTGGCCCTGCGCATAGAGTATCGCGTTAAACAGCTCACCAAGCGGCAGAAAGAGCGCCTTGTCGAAGGCGAAGGGTTTGAGGCGCTATTAAGCAGCCTGCAAACCCCGGAAGCTTAAAAGCGATTGAAGTGGTCGTGGTATTCCACAAGACCCGTCACGCCATCCAGCGCATCGTCCGCCAGGCGATGAACCTGGAACGCGCTTTCGGTGCCCGGCCAGCGGCAACGCAGGTCATGATGGGCTGCCAGCTCAAAGCCAAAGCGGCTGTACAGGGCCGGATCCCCCAGCGTAACCACCGCGGCGTAGCCAAACTCGTTCAGTGAATCGAGTCCTTCATAGACCAGCTGACGCGCCAGGCCCTGCCCCCGGTAGTTTTCATCCACCGCGAGCGGCGCCATGCCGACCCATTGCAGATCTTCACCCTGAACATCGACTGGGCTGAACGCGACGTAACCCACTACCTGACCTTCGTCATCGGTAGCAACCAGACCCAGCGTTAAGAAACCATCTTCACGCAGGTCGTGCACTAATTTCGCTTCCGCATCGCTCTCAAATGAACGGCGCAGCAGCGCATCAATACCAGGGGCATCAATGGGAATTTCAACTCGAATCAGCATGGCTCACCTACCGAGGTCTGTTTGGTTTCTGGCGACGTTTTCATCCCCGCCTCAACAAAATCCGCCAACTGCATCAGCATGACGCGCAACGCTTTAGGCATCTGCTCCAGTTCGATGGCATCCATCAGATTTTTTACGTATAGCCCTAATTCTGTATCACCTTCAATCACCAGACGACGCTGGAAGAAAAGCGTATCCGGATCCTGCTTGCGGGCCACGATCATCAGCAGATCGCTGGCATCGGCGCTAAAACTCACATCCGCATCTGCATTCTGGCTGACGATAAGTTTATCGTTCTCAACAGAGGTATACCATTTGAGGTCAATGTCACGCACATGAATGCTCAGCCAGCGACCTTCGAGAAACTCCAGCTCCCCATCGGCCAGCGCCTGACTAAACTGCCAGCTCAGGACCTGCTCCAGAACCTGGCGCTTCAGCGCAAAGGGCGTCAGTTTAACTGGTACACTCATCAGAGAAGGACCAAATTGTACTAAGCGTGAACGCAGTTTATCCAACACGAGCTTTACTCCCTGTTTCAATAGTCCTGCTATTTTGCCATATCAAATAAACGACATAGCGGCATAAATCAACAATTCGATGCGAAATTGTTACCTCTTTATTGGTGTCACCAATACGACTTTAACTGCCTCAAATCAAAAATTGTCTCAGCAAGGTTAACTAAAATCCCCATTCGTTAACATTTCTGCGCCCATCACGGCGCAACGTTCAGGATAAATTATGGAGCTGCTCTGCCCTGCCGGAAACCTACCGGCGCTTAAGGCGGCCATCGAGAACGGCGCTGATGCTGTCTACATCGGGCTGAAAGATGATACCAACGCCCGTCATTTCGCCGGCCTTAATTTTACCGAGAAAAAATTGCAGGAAGCGGTGAGTTTTGTCCATCAGCACCGCCGTAAGCTGCACATTGCGATTAACACCTTTGCGCACCCGGATGGTTACGCGCGCTGGCAACGTGCCGTTGATATGGCAGCGCAACTGGGTGCAGACGCGCTGATCCTTGCCGACCTCGCCATGCTTGAGTATGCCGCAGAGCGCTACCCGCATATTGAGCGCCATGTCTCTGTTCAGGCATCTGCAACCAATGAAGAGGCAATTAATTTCTATCATCGCAACTTTGACGTCGCCCGCGTGGTGCTGCCGCGCGTGCTATCTATTCATCAGGTGAAACAGCTTGCTCGCGTCACACCTGTTCCCCTGGAAGTGTTCGCCTTCGGTAGCCTGTGCATTATGGCGGAAGGCCGTTGCTATCTTTCGTCCTATCTGACGGGTGAATCGCCAAACACGGTTGGTGCCTGCTCACCTGCCCGTTTTGTCCGCTGGCAACAGACCCAACAGGGGCTGGAATCCCGTCTTAATGAAGTGCTGATCGACCGCTATCAGGAGGGGGAAAACGCCGGTTATCCGACGCTATGCAAAGGCCGCTATCTGGTTGACGGCGAGCGTTATCATGCGCTGGAAGAACCCACCAGCCTGAACACGCTGGAGCTGCTGCCGGAACTGCTGGCAGCCAATATTGCCTCGGTGAAAATCGAAGGTCGTCAGCGTAGTCCGGCCTATGTCAGCCAGGTGGCGAAAGTGTGGCGTCAGGCGATCGACCGCTGTATGGCCGACCCGCAAAACTACGTCCCGCAGGCCGCGTGGATGGAAACGCTCGGTTCTATGTCCGAAGGCACACAGACCACGCTTGGCGCGTATCACCGTAAATGGCAGTGAGAGAAGCAATGAAATATTCCTTAGGGCCGGTGCTGTGGTACTGGCCGAAAGAAACGCTGGAAGATTTTTATCAGCAGGCTGCCGTAAGCCAGGCCGACGTTATCTATCTTGGTGAAGCGGTATGCAGTAAACGCCGTGCCACCAAAGTGGGCGACTGGCTCGATATGGCGAAATCGCTCGCTGGCAGCGGTAAACAGGTTGTGCTGTCAACACTGGCGCTGGTACAGGCCTCTTCTGAACTGGGAGAGCTGAAGCGCTATGTCGAAAACGGTGACTTCCTGCTGGAAGCCAGCGATCTCGGCGTAGTAAACATGTGCGCCGAGCGTAAGCTGCCGTTTGTCGCCGGGCATGCGCTCAACTGCTACAACGCGGTTACCCTGCGTATTCTGCTCAAACAAGGCATGGTGCGCTGGTGTATGCCGGTAGAGCTTTCCCGCGACTGGCTGGCAAACTTGCTCAACCAGTGTGATGAGCTGGGTATTCGCAATCAGTTTGAAGTTGAGGTGCTGAGCTACGGGCATCTGCCGCTGGCGTACTCTGCCCGCTGCTTTACCGCACGCTCTGAAGACCGTCCAAAAGACGAGTGTGAAACCTGCTGCATCAAATACCCGAACGGGCGCGATGTGCTGTCGCAGGAGAATCAGCAGGTCTTTGTCCTCAACGGGATCCAGACCATGAGCGGCTATGTTTACAACCTCGGCAACGAACTGACATCGATGCAGGGGCTGGTTGATATTGTGCGTCTGTCCCCTTCAGGCACTGAAACATTCGCCATGCTCGACGCCTTCCGCGCCAATGAAAATGGCAGTGCCCCATTACCGCTTGCCGCCCACAGTGACTGTAACGGCTACTGGAAGCGACTGGCTGGACTGGAGCTGCAGGCCTAGCCGGATGCGGCATAAATGCCTTATCGGGCCTACAAATAGCGATCCCGTAGGCCCGATGAGCGCAGCGCCATCGGGCATGTTATATTCGGTGCCCGCCGTATAAAGCTCACTTTGTTAACAACATTCGCTAATCTTTAATGCAGTATTAAAAGATTAACCGGTAACAAAGTGAGCCGTTATGACTGACAAAACTATTCCGTTCTCGGTGCTGGATCTGGCGCCGATCCCTGAAGGATCCTCGGCAAAAGAGGCCTTCACACACTCGCTTGATCTCGCTCAACTGGCTGAAAAGCGCGGCTACCACCGCTATTGGCTGGCGGAACATCACAACATGACCGGCATCGCCAGCGCAGCAACCTCAGTGCTGATTGGTTTTCTGGCTGCCAATACCACTACGCTGCATCTCGGGTCTGGCGGCGTGATGCTGCCTAACCATTCGCCGCTGGTGATCGCCGAGCAGTTCGGTACCCTGAACACGCTATATCCGGGACGAATCGATCTCGGGCTTGGTCGCGCACCGGGCAGCGATCAACCAACCATGCGCGCACTGCGCCGCCATATGAGCGGTGATATCGATAACTTCCCACGCGACGTCGCTGAACTGGTGGACTGGTTCGACGCCCGCGATCCTAATCCCCATGTACGCCCGGTTCCCGGCTACGGCGAGCAGATCCCGGTCTGGTTATTAGGCTCCAGCCTGTACAGTGCACAACTGGCGGCCCAGCTTGGTCTGCCGTTTGCCTTCGCCTCGCACTTTGCCCCGGATATGCTGCATCAGGCGCTGCATCTGTATCGCAGCCAATTCAAACCCTCAGCGCGGCTGGCAAAACCGTATGCGATGGTGTGCATCAACATTATTGCCGCCGACAGCAATCGCGACGCCGAGTATCTTTTCACCTCCATGCAGCAGGCATTTGTGAAGCTGCGTCGTGGCGAAACCGGCCAGCTACCGCCGCCGGTAGAGAATATGCATCAGCTGTGGTCCGCTTCTGAGCAGTACGGCGTACAACAGGCGCTGAGCATGTCGCTGGTCGGTGATAAGGCAAAAGTGCGGCATGGTCTCGACGCCATTTTGCGTGAAACCCAGGCTGATGAGATTATGGTTAACGGCCAGATTTTTGATCATCAGGCACGTCTACATTCGTTTGATTTGGCGATGGATGTGAAGCAGGAATTATTGGGGTAGTACTATTTGTGCCGGATGGCGGCTGCGCCTTATCCGGCCTACTCAATCTCTGTGGGCCCGGTAAGCGTAGCGCCACCGGGCAATTGTTCTACTGGTATACAGGCAACAGATTCACGCTCGACAGAATATGGATAACCGCGTTGCCGATACCGAATACCAGGATCAGCGCAATCATCGGCTTGCCGCCCCAGACACGGAATTTCGGGCTACCGAAACGCTCGCGGGATTTACGTGCCAGCAGCGCCGGAACAATGGCGGCCCAGATGGTTGCCGCGAGTCCTGCATAGCCAATGGCGTACAGGAAACCGTTCGGCCACAGCAAGCCACCGATAATTGGCGGGACAAATGTCAGCAATGCCGTTTTGAAACGTCCCATTGCCGAGTCATCAAAGCCAAACAGATCCGCCAGATAGTCAAACAGACCGAGCGTAACGCCGAGGAATGAACTCGCCACCGCAAAGTTGGAGAACACCACCAGCAGCAGATCCAGACTGCGGCTGTTTAGTACACCGCTCAGCGCCTGTACCAGCACATCAATGTTACCACCCTGCTGCGCAATACCGATAAACTCCGGACGCGGAATATTACCCATCGTCCCCAGCAACCATACGCTATACAGCACCAGCGCCAGCAGCGTGCCGTACACCAGACACTTAACGATGGTCTTCGGATCTTTGCCGTAGTACTTCATCAGGCTCGGGACGTTGCCGTGATAGCCGAATGAGGCCAAACAGAACGGCAGCGTCATCAGCAGGTACGGCGTATACGAAGCATTGCTTTCCGCCACGTTAAACAACGTTGTGGGCTGAACGTGTCCCAATAAGCTGCCGAAGGTCAGGAAAAAGGTAATCACCTTCGCGCCCAGCACAATTGCCGTCATGCGGCTCACCGCTTTGGTACTTAACCACACCACAAACGCCACCAGTAACGCAAAGCCAAGACCTGCCGCACGCGCCGGAACGTTCAACGACATCTCGGAGAAGGTGTGATGCAGGATCGACCCGCTCGCCGAGATATACGCGTAGGTCAGAATATAGAGAACAAAAGCAATCGAGATGCCGTTCACCACGTTCCAGCCTTTGCCCAGCAGATCTTTGGTAATGGTGTCGAAGCTGGAGCCAATGCGGTAATTGAGGTTAGCTTCAAGGATCATCAGCCCGGAGTGCAGCATACAGAACCAGGTAAAGATCAGCGCCGCCATTGACCAGAAGAACCACGCCCCGGACATGACCACTGGCAGAGAAAACATCCCCGCGCCAATAATGGTGCCGCCGATGATCACCACGCCGCCGAGCAGCGAAGGTGACGTTTGGGTGGTGGTTAGTGTTGCCATTTAGCCATCTCTCCAGTCATTTATATTGTGACTACATCTCAATGTGCTTCACTGTACCAGTACGCGAGTACAATTGAAATAAAAAAAGCCCCGATTGTTGAGATCGGGGCCGTATATTTTACTTTACAGCTATAAAGCTAAAAGGCTTATGCATCACCGCCGAAACGACGACGACCAGCAGAGTCATCACGACGCGGAGCAGAAGAATCGTCACGACGCGGACCACGGTTGCCTTCACGACGTTCGCCGCTGAAACGACGACCATCGCCACGACCGCCTTCACGACGTTCGCCGCTAAAGTTACGACCTTCACCGCGACCGCCTTCACGACGCTCACCGCTGAAACGGCCACCGCCACGACGCTCACCACCGGTGTGCGGAACTGCATCGCCAACCAGCTGCATGTTCATCGGCTTGTTCAGGATGCGAGTACGGGTAAAGTGCTGCAGTACGTCGCCCGGCATACCTTTCGGCAGTTCGATGGTGGAGTGGGAAGCAAACAGCTTGATGTTACCGATGTAACGGCTGCTGATATCACCTTCGTTAGCAATCGCACCAACGATATGACGAACTTCAACACCGTCATCACGGCCCACTTCAATGCGGTACAGCTGCATGTCACCAACGTCACGACGTTCACGACGCGGACGGTCTTCACCACCACGGTCATTACGGTCACGAGGGCCACGATCGTTACGGTCACGCGGACCACGGTCATCACGGTCGCGGAATTCGCGTTTCGGACGCATCGGCGCATCTGGCGGCAGGATCAGAGGACGTTCGCCCTGAGCCATTTTCAGCAGTGCAGCTGCCAGCGTTTCGATATCCAGCTCTTCTTCCGGCTGCATTTTCGCCAGCAGAGCACGGTACTGATCCAGATCGCTGCTTTCCAGCTGCTGCTGTACTTTAGCGGCGAATTTTTCCAGACGGCGTTTGCCCAGCAGATCTGCGTTCGGCAGTTCTACTTCCGGAATAGTCAGCTTCATGGTGCGTTCGATGTTACGCAGCAGACGACGCTCGCGGTTCTCAACGAACAGCAGCGCACGACCCGCACGACCCGCACGACCGGTACGGCCGATACGGTGAACGTAAGACTCGGAATCCATCGGGATGTCGTAGTTAACAACCAGGCTGATACGCTCAACGTCCAGGCCACGGGCCGCAACGTCGGTTGCAATCAGAATATCCAGACGGCCATCTTTCAGACGCTCCAGAGTCTGCTCACGCAGGGACTGGTTCATGTCGCCGTTCAGTGCAGCGCTGCTATAACCGCTACGCTCCAGCGCTTCTGCTACTTCCAGGGTCGCATTTTTGGTACGTACGAAAATAATCGCCGCATCAAAGTCTTCTGCTTCCAGGAAACGCACCAGCGCTTCATTTTTACGCATGCCCCACACAGTCCAGTAGCTCTGGCTGATGTCAGGACGGGTAGTAACGCTGGACTGAATACGTACTTCCTGCGGCTCTTTCATAAAGCGGCGGGTAATACGACGAATCGCTTCCGGCATGGTTGCAGAGAACAGAGCGGTCTGATGACCTTCCGGGATCTGCGCCATGATGGTTTCAACGTCTTCGATGAAGCCCATACGCAGCATTTCGTCAGCTTCGTCCAGTACCAGACCGCTCAGTTTGGAGAGGTCCAGAGTACCGCGCTTCAGGTGATCCAGCAGACGACCCGGCGTACCGACGACGATCTGTGGCCCCTGACGCAGGGCACGTAATTGCACGTCATAACGCTGACCGCCGTACAGGGCAACCACGTTCACGCCGCGCATGTGTTTAGAGAAATCCGTCATGGCTTCTGCTACCTGAACCGCCAGTTCGCGGGTCGGTGCCAGCACCAGAATCTGAGGTGCCTTCAGCTCAGGATCAAGATTGTTGAGCAGCGGTAAAGAGAACGCTGCAGTTTTGCCGCTACCTGTCTGGGCCATACCCAGAACATCGCGGCCGCCCAGCAGATGCGGAATGCACTCTGCCTGGATTGGAGATGGTTTTTCGTAACCCAGATCGTTAAGGGCTTCAAGGATAGGAGCCTTCAGGCCCAGATCTGCAAAAGTGGTTTCGAATTCAGCCATGTAGTACGTGTGCCTCAAAATTAATGGCGGCCAGTCTACATAACTCATCATGAAATTGATCTGCAATTTTCATTGAAAAGTGTGAACCGGCTCAAAGTAGGTGTATTAACGAACAACAACGCCCTCACCCGTGAAGGTGATGGCAATCAAAAAAGATTACGGGCTGATGTGTACGTCAGCTATTGCTGGTCCGATTCTGCCAGGTCATCTTGGTCCTGGCCCAGGAGCGATAATTCCAACAATGCGTATCGGTGCTCAACAAAGTTATGAACGTTGTTAGCCACCGCCAGTTTGAACAATGCCGTAGCGTTGTCCAAATCCCCCAGACTTAGGTAGTACTTACCTAAATAGAAGTTGGTTTCACTGAGATGCTCAGCGAGCGAGGTGTTATCCGTTGCGTCCGCCTTCAGGCGTTCCATCAGCGTTGCTTCGCTAATGTTGCCCAGGTAGAACTCGACAATGTTCCATCCCCATTGCTCTTTATCCGATTTCTCAAAGCGTTGCTTCAACGCTTCTTTAGCCTGCTTCTCATCGAGCTTCTGCTCGGCAAGATAAAGCCACAGACTACGGAAAGGATCATTGGGATCGTCTTGATAAAACGCTAGCAGATCATCTTGCGCTAACTTGTCGCGACCGCCGTAATACAATGCGATACCGCGATTTAAGTGCGCGTAGTTGTAAGTTGGATCAAGCTCAAGTACAGAATCAAACGCTTCATAGGCAGCATCAAAATTGCCTGCCTGCGTTAAATATATACCTAAGTAATTGAATACTTCAGGCATATCTGGTCGGATTGCCAGCGCTTGTGAAAAATCATTTCGCGCCAGTGCCCTCAGACCGAGACTATCATACAACACTCCGCGCTCATATAAAAGCTGTGCGCGTTCGTCATCGGTTAAAGCCCGACTGGCAAGAATTTGTTCCATACGTGCCAGAATCACTTCCTGCTGCAAAGTCGGTTGCAATGGTACTGCGAGGACTTCACTCTTTCGCCAGGCGGAATTACTGCATCCAGCCAGCGTGAGTGCTGTCGCAACGAAACACCAGCGCAAAAAAGGCTTCATTTCCCACTCCCGAAGACAACGATTGAATGAACGTCCAGGTTCCCCGGTTGCTAACAAGGCATCCTGCCGGGTTAAAGGCCCTCCGCTTTCACGGAGGGCAATGGCAACCTTACTCGCCCTGGCTTGCCGGAGCTTCCGGTTCGCCTGCAGGCTGAGACTGCTCAGTTGCTTCTTTAATGCTCAGACGTACACGGCCCTGGCGATCAACTTCCAGAACTTTGACCGGTACTTCCTGGCCCATCTGCAGGTAGTCGGTCACTTTCTCAACGCGCTTATCAGCGATCTGAGAGATGTGTACCAGACCTTCTTTACCGCCACCGATGGCAACGAATGCGCCAAAGTCAACGATACGGGTCACTTTACCATTGTAGATACGGCCTACTTCGATCTCTGCGGTGATCTCTTCGATACGACGGATAGCATATTTCGCTTTCTCACCGTCGGTCGCAGCAATCTTCACGGTGCCATCATCTTCGATTTCAATGGTGGTGCCGGTTTCTTCGGTCAGAGCACGGATAACAGAACCGCCTTTACCGATAACGTCTTTGATCTTGTCCGGGCTGATCTTGATAGTGTGGATACGCGGAGCGAACTGAGAAATATCGCCACGCGGAGCGTTGATCGCTTGTTCCATCACACCCAGGATGTGCAGACGCGCACCTTTAGCCTGGTTCAGAGCAACCTGCATGATCTCTTTGGTGATACCTTCAATTTTGATATCCATCTGCAGTGCAGAGATACCGTCGCGGGAACCCGCCACTTTGAAGTCCATATCGCCCAGGTGGTCTTCGTCGCCCAGGATGTCAGACAGAACAACAAAGTTGTCACCTTCTTTCACCAGACCCATCGCGATACCCGCAACGGCTGCTTTGATCGGCACGCCTGCGTCCATCAGCGCCAGGGAAGCGCCACATACGGAAGCCATGGAAGAAGAACCGTTAGATTCGGTGATTTCAGAAACCACACGTACGGTGTACGGGAATTTATCCAGTTCCGGCATTACTGCCAGTACGCCACGCTTCGCCAGACGGCCGTGACCAATCTCACGACGCTTCGGAGAACCGACCATACCGGTTTCACCTACGCAGTACGGAGGGAAGTTGTAGTGGAACAGGAAGTTGTCAGTACGCTCGCCCATCAGTTCGTCGAGGTTCTGCGCATCACGAGTAGTGCCCAGGGTCGCAGTAACCAGCGCCTGAGTTTCGCCACGGGTGAACAGTGCGGAACCGTGGGTACGCGGCAGAACGCCAGTACGCACGTCCAGGCCACGAATCATGTCTTTTTCACGGCCATCGATGCGCGGCTCGCCTGCCAGTACGCGGCTGCGAACAACGTTTTTCTCGATAGCGTGCAGGATTTCACCCAGTTCGTTAGCGTCCAGGGTTTCGTCTTCAGCCACCAGAGTCGCGATGGTTTCAGACTTGATCACGTCAACCTGAGCATAACGCTCTTGTTTGTCAGTGATACGGTAAGCATCGCTCAAGCGAGCTTCTGCCAGTGCGGCAACGCGTGCGTTCAGCGCTTCGTTGACGGCTTCTGGCTGCCAGTCCCAACGCGGTTTGCCAGCTTCTTTCGCCAGCTCGTTGATCGCCTGAATCACAACCTGCTGCTGTTCGTGACCGAACACAACAGCGCCCAGCATCTGGTCTTCGCTCAGCAGTTCAGCTTCGGATTCAACCATCAGTACGGCTGCTTCAGTACCTGCAACAACCAGGTCCAGCTTGCTTTCTTTCAGTTCGTCCTGAGTCGGGTTCAGTACGTACTGGTCATTGATGTAACCAACACGTGCAGCACCGATCGGGCCGTTGAATGGGATACCAGACAGAGTCAGCGCAGCAGATGCACCAATCATTGCCACGATGTCCGGGTTAACCTGCGGGTTAACGGAAACAACGGTCGCGATAACCTGAACTTCGTTAACGAAGCCTTCCGGGAACAGCGGGCGAACCGGACGGTCAATCAGACGCGCGATCAGGGTTTCGCCTTCGCTCGGACGGCCTTCACGACGGAAGAAGCTACCCGGGATACGGCCAGCAGCGTAAGTACGCTCCTGATAGTTAACGGTCAGCGGGAAAAAGTCCTGGCCTGGTTTCGCTTTTTTCTGGCCAACAACGGTAACGAATACCGCGGTGTCATCCATGCTAACCATAACAGCGGCGGTCGCCTGACGCGCCATCATGCCGGTTTCCAGCGTAACGGTATGCTGACCGTACTGGAATTTACGAACGATCGGATTAAGCAAAATAATATCCTTTCTCTATTTTTTGACGGCACATTTTTGCGCCATCGTTAATACCCGATCTTCTGCGCATCCTCGCGACTAATGACAACCCTAACCCATAAGCATGAGTAAAGCCTCTCATTAGCCGCGCGAACCTCTGCAACGGAAGATCATTCATAGCAACAATACATTAGTTTCCAGCGAATTGCTGCCATCTGCTGGAAAAAAGGGGCCATGAAGGCCCCCTCTTTCTGAAACTCGAAAGAATTAGCGACGCAGGCCCAGACGCTCGATCAGCGCGGTGTAACGTGCAACATCTTTACGTTTCAGGTAGTCGAGCAGTTTACGACGCTGAGAAACCATGCGCAGCAGACCACGACGGCTGTGGTGATCTTTTTTGTGCTCTGCAAAGTGGCCCTGCAGGTGGTTAATCTGTGCAGTCAACAGAGCAACCTGAACATCGGTAGAACCGGTGTCGTTTGCATCACGACCAAACTCAGAAACGATTTTAGCGGTAGCTTCAGTACTTAGAGACATTTTAAAACTCCAAAGTGATAAGAATGAAAGGATGCCGATCTCTAATTCAGCTATCCCAGTGTACGCCACGCAGATTGTTAAACAATTTACGCGACGTTAAGCGGCAGTATTCTACTCGCAGCGCCCTTTTATCGCAAGACAGAGAGCACTATGCAGGATACTCAACCACCAGGCGGCGAGGGGCGACACGACCTTCATCGTCCATCTCCCCCATGCCAATAAACTTGCCGTCATCGCCTTCCGTCACGCGTACCAGCCCTTCCAGCGGGGCGCCTGTCGTCCGTACCGGATTACCATTTTTAAAGTAAACCGACGATGTTAAAGGCAAATTAACAACAGGATAGTCCGATGCCGGACTGTCCATTGGCATCAGCAAAGGATCAAGCAGTTGAGCCGCCGGAATGTTCTGCTGTTCTGCCTGTTCGACCAGCTCACGCAGGTGTTCCAGCGTGACCATACGATCCACCGGATACTTGCTGACCGTCAGACGACGCAGATACGTTACGTGCGCGCCGCAGCCCAGCTTCTCACCGAGATCGTCAACGATGGTACGAATATAGGTGCCTTTGGAGCAGTGAACTTCCAGCTCCAGTTCGTTACCCTCGTGACGGATAAACAGCAGCTCATAGACGGTAATCGGGCGCGCTTCACGCGGCACTTCAATGCCCTGACGCGCATATTCGTACAGCTTCTTACCCTGATACTTCAGCGCCGAATACATCGATGGAATCTGCTCGATATCGCCGCGGAAAGTCTCCAGCGCGCTCTCCAGTTGTTCTGCGGTGAAGGTTACCGGACGCTCCTGCACGATCTGCCCATCGGCATCGGAAGTGTCAGTACGCTGGCCCAGACGGGCAACCACGCGATAGCGTTTGTCAGAATCCAGCAAATACTGTGAAAACTTTGTCGCTTCACCAAGGCAGATAGGCAGCATACCTGTCGCCAGCGGATCCAACGCGCCGGTATGTCCCGCGCGGTTGGCATTGTAGATGCGCTTTACTTTTTGCAGCACGTCATTGCTGGACATGCCCTGCGGCTTATCCAGCAGCAGGACACCGTGAATATCGCGACCACGACGACGAGGACGACTCATCAGTCCTCCTTGCTGTCGTCCGCTGGGTTCACACGACGCTCATCGTCATGTTTCACCACGCTGGTCACCAGGTTGGACATGCGCATCCCTTCAACCAACGAGTTGTCGTAGAAGAAGGTCAGCTCAGGCACGATACGCAGACGCATTGCTTTACCCAGCAGAGAGCGGATAAAACCAGAGGCTTCCTGCAGTGCCTTAATGCCGTTTTTCACGGCAGCTTCGTCCTGATCGTTGAGGAAAGTCACGAATACTTTGGCATATGCCAGATCACGGGACATCTCAACACCCGATACGGTGGTCATCATACCAACACGCGGGTCTTTGATTTCGCGTTGCAGGATGAGTGCGATTTCTTTCTGCATCTCCTGCGCGACACGCTGCGGGCGACCAAATTCTTTCGCCATAATAAATTCTCCAGACAAAAAAGGGGCATTCAGCCCCTTTTGAAAATAATTCGGTGATTAGGCTGTAGGCCTGATAAGCGTAGCGCCATCAGGCATTACATTGCCGGATGTCGGCGTAAACGCCTTATCCGGCCTACACCCGAACAACCTTAAGCAATTGTACGTTTGATCTCGATGATCTCGAACACTTCGATCATATCGCCAACGCGAACGTCGTTGTAGTTCTTAACGCCGATACCACATTCCATACCGTTACGGACTTCGTTAACGTCATCTTTGAAGCGGCGCAGGGATTCCAGCTCGCCTTCATAGATAACCACGTTGTCGCGCAGTACGCGGATTGGGTTGTGACGTTTAATCGTGCCTTCGGTAACCATACAGCCTGCGATAGCGCCGAATTTCGGTGATTTGAACACATCACGAACTTCAGCCAGACCAATGATCTGCTGTTTCAGTTCCGGAGACAGCATGCCGCTCATCGCTGCTTTCACTTCGTCGATCAGATGATAGATGACGGAGTAGTAACGCAGATCCAGACTTTCTGATTCGATAACTTTACGTGCAGAGGCATCAGCACGTACGTTGAAGCCAACCAGAATCGCGTTGGATGCCGCAGCCAGGGTCGCGTCGGTTTCGGTGATACCACCTACGCCAGAACCGATGATCTTCACTTTTACTTCGTCGGTAGACAGTTTCAGTAAAGAGTCGGAAATCGCTTCTACAGAACCCTGTACGTCAGCCTTCAGCACGATGTTCACTTCGTGAACTTCGCCTTCGGTCATGTTGGCGAACATGTTCTCAAGTTTAGATTTCTGCTGACGAGCCAGTTTAACTTCACGGAATTTGCCCTGACGGTACAGTGCAACTTCACGCGCTTTCTTCTCGTCACGAACAACAGTAACTTCGTCACCCGCAGCCGGAACACCGGACAGACCGAGGATTTCCACCGGAATGGACGGACCCGCTTCCAGTACTTCCTGACCCAGTTCGTTACGCATCGCACGAACGCGGCCGTATTCGAAACCACACAGAACGATATCGCCCTTGTTCAGGGTACCTTCGCGAACCAGGACGGTAGCAACCGGGCCACGACCTTTATCCAGGAAGGATTCGATAACCGCACCGCTCGCCATACCTTTACGCACAGCTTTCAGTTCCAGTACTTCGGCTTGCAGCAGGATAGCATCCAGCAGTTCGTCGATACCGGTACCCGCTTTCGCAGAAACGTGAACGAACTGGCTCTCGCCGCCCCACTCTTCCGGCATGATGCCGTACTGGGACAGTTCGTTTTTAACGCGATCTGGATCCGCTTCCGGTTTATCGATTTTGTTGACTGCAACAACTACCGGCACACCTGCCGCTTTCGCGTGCTGGATAGCTTCGATAGTCTGCGGCATCACGCCGTCGTCTGCTGCAACAACCAGAACAACGATATCCGTTGCCTGAGCACCACGAGCACGCATGGAGGTAAACGCGGCGTGACCCGGGGTGTCCAGGAAGGTGATCATACCGTTGTCAGTTTCAACGTGGTACGCACCGATGTGCTGAGTAATGCCGCCCGCTTCGCCAGAGGCCACTTTCGTTGAACGAATGTAGTCCAGCAGAGACGTTTTACCGTGGTCAACGTGACCCATGATGGTCACTACCGGTGCGCGCGGTTCAGCCGCAGCGCCGGTGTCACGGTCGCTCATTACTGCTTCTTCCAGCTCGTTTTCACGACGCAGGATAACTTTGTGGCCCATCTCTTCGGCAACCAGCTGTGCGGTTTCCTGGTCGATGACCTGGTTGATGGTCGCCATTGCGCCCAGTTTCATCATTGCTTTGATGACCTGAGAACCTTTGACCGCCATCTTGTTCGCCAGATCGCCAACGGTGATGGTTTCGCCGATCACAACGTCACGGTTAACGGCCTGAGCTGGCTTCTGGAAGCCCTGCTGCAGAGCGGAACCTTTACGCTGCTTACCGCCTTTACCGCCGCGAACCGCTGCACGTGCTTCTTCACGGTCAGCTTTAGATTCAGCGTGTTTGTTACCTTTCTTCGCCGGACGCGCAGCTTTAGTGCTGCGAGTACGACCACGACCGCCTTCAACTTCACGATCGTTCTCGTCTTCAGCCTGGCGAGCATGCTGAGAGGTGGTGACGTGATAATCACTGGTGTCTTCGACAGGTTCAGCGTTATTCACACCATTTTTCTCGTTTTCTTCCGCCATACGGCGAGCTTCTTCCGCTACGCGGCGCGCTTCTTCTTCAAGCTTGCGACGTGCTTCTTCTTCCGCTTTACGCTTCAGTTCTGCGGCTTCATTTTCACGGCGGGCTTTTTCGGCCTGGGCGGTTTTAGTCATATCGTCGGTCTGTTGATTGCTCACTTTGTCTTTTTCCGCAGCTTCACGTTTCGCTTTATCAGCGGCTTCACGCTTAGCTTGTTCTGCGGCCTCACGTTCGGCTTTTTGTTGCGCCTCGCGTTTGGCAGCTTCTTCTGCCTCACGACGGGCTTGCTCTTCCGCTTCACGCTGCGCCTGCTCTTCCGCGGCAAGGCGTTCAGCCTCTTGCGGATCGCGTTTCACAAAGGTGCGTGTCTTGCGGACTTCGATTTGTACCGATTTGCTTTTTCCACCGGTACCTGGAATATTGAGAGTACTGCGCGTTTTACGCTGCAATGTCAACTTATCCGGCGCTGAGCCGTTTTCACGGTTCAAATGCGCCAGTAAGGTTTGTTTCTCTTGTGCGGACACAGAGTCGTCAGCAGACTTCGGGATACCGGCATCAGCAAATTGCTGTACCAGGCGATCTACGGAAGTCTGTATCTCTGCAGCCAGCGTTTTTACGGTTACATCTGTCATACTGTTCCTTCCTGCTACAGTTTATTACGCTTCGTCGCCGAACCAGCAAATATTACGGGCAGCCATAATCAGCTCACCGGCTTTTTCGTCGGTCAACCCTTCGATATCAGCCAGATCATCAATGCCCTGTTCAGCGAGATCTTCCAGCGTACAAACACCACGGGCCGCCAGTTTGAAGGCCATCTCACGATCCAATCCTTCCAGATTCAGCAGATCGTCAGCCGGTTTGTTATCACCGAGGCTTTCTTCCTGGGCCAGTGCCAGAGTGGTCAGTGCGTTTTTAGCACGCTCGCGCAGCGCTTCAACGGTCTGTTCATCCAGGCCGTCAATTTCCAGCAGTTCTTTCATTGGCACGTAGGCCAGTTCTTCCAGCGTCGCAAAACCTTCTTCCACCAGAACGGTCGCGAAATCTTCATCGATATCGAGATATTTGGTGAAGGTATCGATGGCTGCATGTGCTTCAGCCTGATGCTTCGCTTGCAGGTCATCAACGGTCATCACGTTGAGTTCCCAACCGCTCAGTTGTGAAGCCAGGCGGACGTTCTGACCATTACGTCCAATCGCCTGAGCCAGGTTACCGGCTTCAACCGCGATATCCATGGTGTGTTTGTCTTCATCCACCACGATAGAAGCGACGTCTGCTGGTGCCATTGCGTTAATCACGAACTGCGCCGGGTTATCATCCCACAGGACGATATCGATACGCTCGCCGCCCAGTTCGGTAGAAACCGCCTGAACGCGCGCACCGCGCATACCAACACAGGCGCCGACCGGATCAATACGCTTGTCGTTGGTCTTAACGGCGATTTTCGCACGCGATCCCGGATCGCGAGCAGCCGCTTTAATTTCGATAACTTCTTCGCCGATTTCCGGCACTTCAATGCGGAACAGCTCAATCAGCATTTCCGGCTTGGAACGGGTTACGAACAGCTGTGCACCGCGCGCTTCCGGGCGAACTGAGTACAGAACACCACGAATACGGTCACCAGGGCGGAAGTTTTCACGCGGCAGCATGTCTTCACGCAGGATCACAGCTTCAGCATTGCTGCCCAGATCCAGTGAAATGTTGTCGCGGTTTACTTTCTTCACCACACCGGTGACGATTTCGCCTTCATGTTCGCGGAACTGATCAACAACCATTGCGCGTTCAGCTTCACGTACTTTCTGTACGATAACCTGCTTCGCGGTCTGGGTAGTGATACGGTCAAAGGTGACAGATTCAATCTGATCTTCAACATATTCGCCCACGTTCAGACTTTCGTCTTCGAAGCGTGCCGCTTCCAGCGTAATTTCTTTGGTCGGCTGAGTAACTTCTTCTACGATTACCCAACGACGGAAGGTATCGAAATCACCGCTTTTACGATCGATTTCTACGCGAACGTCGATCTCTTGCTCATATTTTTTCTTTGTTGCTGTAGCCAGCGCACTTTCCAGCGCTTCAAAAATTTTCTCGCGTGGCAGCGCTTTTTCGTTGGATACGGCTTCAACAACAGCCAAAATTTCTTTGTTCATCGCGGGCTTTTCACCTCAATCCAGACTGTTAAAAGTGGGGAACCAGGTTCGCCTTCTGGATATTACTCAGCGCGAACACTTCATCTTTGCCTTCGACTGTGACCGTGATCATCTCACCGTCCACCGCTTTGATAACGCCCTGCCATTTACGACGGTTTTGTACCGCCATACGAAGAACCAGCGTGACTTCTTCACCCAGGAAACGCACGTAGTGTTCAGCTGTGAACAGAGGACGGTCGAGACCCGGAGAGGAGACTTCCAGGTTATAGGCAACGGTGATTGGGTCTTCGACATCCATCACGGCGCTTACCTGATGGCTCACATCAGCACAATCATCAACATTGATGCCATCTTCACTATCAATATAGATGCGCAGTGTGGATGTGCGACCACGAATAAATTCGATGCCGACCAGTTCGTAGCCCAGGGCTTCAACTGGCGCTGTAATCATCTCTGTTAATTTTTGCTCTAATGTGGACAAGCCCACCCCCAAGACATAAAAAAAGGGCCTAAAGCCCAGTTATTCTGTAGTCAGATAACAAAAAACCCCGATAAATCGGGGCTTTAGATAACTGAACCCTATAACCGCACCTGCGGTTCGGAGAACCTTCCGAAAGAATTTTTTTCAAATCCAGCTACGAAGGCCTAAGTCTTCACAGTATATTTGAAAAAGAACTCTAAGGGAAAGTGGTTGCGGGGGCCGGATTTGAACCGACGACCTTCGGGTTATGAGCCCGACGAGCTACCAGGCTGCTCCACCCCGCGCCTGAAACGTGGCAAATTTTACTCGTTTTGGGTAAAAAATGCAAATACTGCTGGGATTTGGTACCGAGACGGGACGTAAAATCTGCGCACAGTATATTGATTCACTATGCGTTATGTCAACCTTGTTACGACTATGCAAATCAATGAATGCTGCCCAGCGCTAGTCCAGCAAGATAAATATGCCGCCCACGCCGTTATTTAACGAAATTATCACTAAACTCTTCCTGTCATCCAGAAAAGATGATTAAATGAAAACTCATTTATTTTGCATAAAAATGCAATTAGTATAATAAGCCGACCTCTTCACCAGTCTATCAAGCAGGGTTTTATTTTATGACGACGATTCTCAAGCATCTCCCGGTAGGTCAACGTATTGGTATCGCTTTTTCCGGCGGCCTGGACACCAGCGCAGCACTGCTGTGGATGCGACAAAAAGGGGCTGTCCCATATGCATATACTGCGAATTTGGGCCAGCCGGATGAGGATGACTATGACGCCATTCCTCGCCGTGCAATGGAATATGGTGCTGAGAATGCTCGCCTGGTAGATTGCCGTAAGCAGCTGGTTGCCGAAGGGATCGCTGCCATTCAGTGCGGTGCATTCCACAACACCACCGGCGGACTGACCTATTTCAATACCACCCCGCTGGGCCGTGCCGTGACCGGCACCATGCTGGTTGCCGCCATGAAAGAAGATGGCGTAAATATCTGGGGTGACGGTAGCACCTATAAAGGTAACGATATTGAACGTTTCTATCGTTACGGTCTGCTGACCAACGCCGAACTGCAGATTTACAAACCATGGCTGGATACCGATTTTATCGATGAACTCGGCGGTCGCCATGAGATGTCCGAATTTATGATTGCCTGTGGTTTCGACTACAAGATGTCCGTTGAGAAAGCGTACTCAACAGACTCCAATATGCTCGGCGCGACTCACGAAGCAAAAGATCTGGAATTCCTGAACTCCAGCGTCAAAATCGTTAACCCGATTATGGGCGTGAAGTTCTGGGATGAGAGCGTGAAGATCCCGGCAGAAGAAGTGACCGTGCGTTTTGAACAGGGTCATCCGGTTGCTCTGAACGGTAAAACCTTCAGCGACGACGTTGAGATGATGCTGGAAGCCAACCGTATCGGCGGCCGTCACGGTCTGGGTATGAGCGATCAGATTGAAAACCGTATCATTGAAGCGAAGAGCCGTGGCATCTACGAAGCCCCGGGGATGGCATTGCTGCATATCGCCTACGAGCGTCTGCTGACCGGTATTCACAACGAGGATACCATCGAGCAGTATCACGCGCACGGTCGCCAGCTGGGTCGTCTGCTGTATCAGGGCCGCTGGTTCGACTCTCAGGCGCTGATGCTGCGTGACGGTCTGCAACGTTGGGTTGCCAGCCAGATTACCGGTGAAGTGACGCTGGAACTGCGTCGCGGTAATGACTACTCAATCCTCAACACCGTGTCTGACAATCTGACGTACAAACCAGAACGTCTGACGATGGAAAAAGGCGACTCCGTATTCTCTCCGGACGACCGTATCGGTCAGTTGACCATGCGTAATCTGGATATCACCGATACCCGCGAGAAGCTGTTCGGCTATGCGCAGTCTGGCCTGCTGACCGCCTCTTCCGCAACCGGCCTGCCGCAGGTTGAGAATCTGGAAAATAAGGCGAAGTAAAGATTCACTATCTTAAGGCCGCGAAAGCGGCCTTTTTTATGCGCGGTGTAGGTCGGATAAGGCGTTTACGCCGCCATCCGACATTATTACAACACCTGATGGCGCTACGCTTATCATGCCTACGGACACCTTATACAGGACAGTCATAAATAACAGACGAAAAAAAAGACGCTTTGCAGCGTCTTTTTTTTGGAATTTGGTACCGAGGATGGGACTCGAACCCACAAGCCCGTTAGGGCACTACCACCTCAAGGTAGCGTGTCTACCAATTCCACCACCTCGGTACAGAATACTTAGCGTGGGATATCGCTGGTCGGCTGAGCCGGAGCAGCTGGCTGAGTTTGCTCGGTTTTCGCCGGTGCGCTCAGATTTTCCCACTCACTTCCTTTATTGGTCTTATTGCTGTTCATGTTACCCAGCACCAGACTGATGATGAAGAACAAGGTTCCCAATACAGCTGTCATACGGGTCATGAAGTTACCAGAACCACTTGAACCAAACAGAGTACCAGAAGCGCCTGCGCCAAAAGAGGCTCCCATATCAGCGCCTTTGCCTTGCTGCAGCATGATCAAGCCTACCAGACCAATTGCCACAATAAGGAAAACTACTAAAAGAGCTTCGTGCATAATCAACCTGTTCCTTGCGGAGTTGCCGCGTACAATGCTTCGACCATTAAAGCGGGAATGTTTACTGTTTCCCACTGAAGCGGGTGTGAATACTAACCAAAGCGAATAACCTTCGCAAGGGCAATTTGTTAGCATTGTATCAACTGCGGAAAAAATCGCCACATCAATCAAAAACGCAGCAACTTCTCCCAGCATCTCTGCATAACGGCACGTTGATCTTCAAGATTCGCCCATACCACAACGGGGATTTCACAAATCAGGTCTGTATTTTCTGGCCAGCAGTGAATAATTTGCTGATTCACCAACTCTTCCGCAACCATCGATTCAGGTAACCAGGCCATTCCCATATGGCGCAGTACCATTTCTCGTATCGTTTCGCTTAAACCACTCTCAAATACTTTTTTTAGCCGTGGGCGGACGCGTTGTTCTGCCGACTCAATAATACGTCTGACAAAGGTGTAGTCGCTGTAGCATAGCCACGGAATCGGAGCATGCGGATCATTAAGCGCATCAGCCAACTGGGCTGAAATAACCGGTATAAATCGCTCATACCGCCATAGGGAACGTTTTAACCCTCCGGCGATCTCCAGCCCCGGCTGGGCAGACGGTAAATCGTAGGTTACCAGTAAATCAATTTGCCGGTTCATCAGGGCATTGAAGTGGTTGTCTATCCCCTGGATACTGGCGTTTACCGTAAAGTTTAACTGCGGCTCACTCTGTCGCAGGTAGTTGATCATATCCGGCAGGATATTCACCGACAGCGTATGCAGGCTAACCATCACCAGCGTGTTATCCGTTGCTGGCGTCATCGCCGACAGCTCATGGCTTGCCTCTCTTAACGTGCTGAGAACGTGCCGGGCATAAGGTTCAAAGCGTTCACCATAGCGCGTCAACGTGACGGGGGTCGTTGTCCGGTCAAACAAAGGTACGCCCAGCACCTCTTCCAGGGCCTTTATACGCCGACTCAGCGCAGGTTGAGTAATATGCCGCTGCGCCGCGGCCTGAGAGTAGTTTCCATGCTGGCTCAAGGCCAGAAAATCTTCCAGCCACTTACAATCCACGTTGTGCTCTCCGCCATACCATAACCGCATCCTCCAATAACAAATCGGTAATAGTCATAGTTATAGTAATGGCTTTATGGTGGGCATCATAACAACAATATTTCGTTTCACCTGCCGACTCTCACCCTCGACGTTTGACAGGACCGCTATGTTTACTTTATTGACCAATGCCCGTGTTTTTTCTCCTGAGGATTTAGGCCTCTGCTCCCTGCTCATTCATGCCGACCGAATTGTGGCGGTAGAAAAAGATATTTCATTGTTTGATGGCATCAACGAGGTCATCGATTGTCGGGGTAAATGGGTTATCCCTGGTATCATCGATCAGCATGTTCATCTTACCGGTGGCGGTGGTGAAGCCGGATTTGCCAGTCGGACGCCCGCCGTCAAGCTGCGCGATCTGATTCAGGCGGGTATTACCACGGTGGTTGGCGTGTTAGGCACCGATGCCATTTCCCGTTCGCCCAAAGATCTCTACGCTAAAATGCAGTCACTCAACCTTGAGGGATTACGCGCGTTTATGCACACGGGAGCCTACGCCGTTCCCAGCCCAACTATTACGCGATCCATCCGCGATGATATGGCCTTCATTCCGGCAATTCTTGGTGTAAAAATCGCCCTCGCCGATCACCGCGGTTCTTACCCCTCTTTCCAGGAGTTGCTGAGGATAGTGAGCGATATTCGCGTCGCTTCCCTGCTGGCTGGGAAAAAGGGCTTGCTGCATGTGCACCTGGGGAATCTGCCGGAAGGGATGTCGCAACTTATTGAGCTGTGTGATGCGGGTATTCCGATTCACCATATTTCACCGACGCATGTTGCGAGAACTGAACCCTTGTTCGAACAGGCGATTGCTTTCGCCCATCGCGGCGGCCATATCGACGTTACGTCTGGCGGCAGCCGCTTTACACCTCAGGAACAGGCGATCCTCCACGCCCTGGAAGCGCAGGTTCCGGCGGATCGCATCACGATCAGTTCTGACGGTAATGGCAGCGTTCCGCGCTTTAACGCTCAGGGTATCGTTGAAGGTTTAAGCGCGGCACCGGTCGCAGGCAATCTTAACCTGCTTCCTCGCCTGATTGATGTCGGGATTCCGGTGTCACAGGCCATCGCGATGCTGACGGCAAACGTTGCGCGCTCGCTGGGTATTTCCGGGGGCGTGCTCTGCGCCGGAGAACGTGCTGATATCTGTGTACTCAATGATGACCTCTCGCTGGCCCATCTGTTTGCCGCGGGTAAACCGTTGCTGCGGGATGGCGAGTGCCTGGTTACCGGCAACTTCGAGTAAGGGGGCAAGAATGTCATTGCTACTGGCGCTAATCGCCATCATTTTTGCCGGACGTCTGATCCTCAAAAAATATCACCCCCAGTCGGTACTGTTATTGACCGGGATTGTGCTGTTGCTTATCGCGCATTTTAGCGGAATGACCTCACTCAGTGGCCTGGTGAAAAAGAGCACCGGATTTGGCCCCTTTGACGCCTTTGAGTTTATTCGCGATACCCTGAGCGTGCGTCTCGGCGGCCTCGGACTGCAAATTATGCTGATTGGTGGTTTTGCCACCTACATGTCAGCCATTGGCGCAAGCCAGGTACTGGTTCGGGTGACGTCTCGTCCTTTGCAACGGCTGAACTCGCCTTATCTGCTGCTGGGGCTGGCACTGCTATTGGGTCAATTCCTGTCGCTGTTTATCAGCAGCGCCACCGGATTGGGTCTGCTGTTGATGGCGACGCTTTACCCGCTGCTTACCCGTCTTGGCTGTAGCCGCGCCGCGGTTGCCGCCGTTATCGCCAGTACCTGTGCGGTTGAGTTTGGCCCCGGTTCCGGCAACTCTGTTCTCGCCGCCAAAACTGCAGGCATCGAGGTCGTGAACTATTTCGTGCAGGATCAGTTGCCGATCGTTGTGCCCGTCATTCTTTTCATCGCCCTACTGCATATTGTTGTGCAACGCTTTTTTGACCGTCGGGAAAGTGGCGACAATGCAGCCCAGCAAATGCAGACATTAACGGCGACTGATGAAGCCGACGCACCTATCGCCTGGCTGTTTCTGCCCATGCTGCCGCTGGTATTGATGCTGGTGTGCAGCGATTTAGTATTCAGCTCTCTCAAGATCACGCTGGATACCGCTGTACTGATAAGCCTCGCTATTACGCTGGTTTGTGAGTACTGCCGTCATCGCAAGGCGCGTGAGGTGATGGCTGGCGTACAAAAGGTTTTTGACAGCATGGGCAGCGTTTTTGCCACCGTCGTGACGCTGATTATCGCCGGTGAAGTCTTTTCCGCCGGACTGAAAGCCATTGGTGCCGTTGACGCACTGTTGTCACTTTCCGGTGAATTTGGCCTCAGCGCCGCCTCTATTATCCTGCTGATGACCCTGATCACCTTCGCAATTTCAGCGCTGATGGGCTCCGGGAATGCGGCATTTTTCTCCTTCGCACCCATGGTGCCGGACATCAGCCGTCATATCGGTAGCGATATCGCTGTCATGATGTTGCCTATCCAGATCTCGGCGGGTATTGGTCGTACGTTATCGCCTATTGCTGGCGTCATCATTGCTATCGCGGGAATTGCAGGCGTCTCGCCTGTGGATATTGTTAAGCGTACCGCGATTCCGATGCTGGGCGGTTGGCTACTGATGATTGCGCTAACCTTTGCCCGGTCTGGACATCTGCTGGCGGTTCTGCCGTGGCTGGCAGTCCTTGTGCTACTGATG
Source organism: Citrobacter sp. B72 (assembly GCF_016894305.1). Taxonomy (NCBI): domain Bacteria; kingdom Pseudomonadati; phylum Pseudomonadota; class Gammaproteobacteria; order Enterobacterales; family Enterobacteriaceae; genus Citrobacter; species Citrobacter sp. B72. The sequence goes on along the minus strand of NZ_CP069801.1, from coordinate 527,801 downwards.
GTCGGTGGTTACTTCTGGCAGCGCCGACGTAAACAGCAGCTTGCCGTACAGTAAAAAAAAGCCGGAGTCTCAGACTCCGGCTTTCACTTTCTTCGGAATTAGGCCGCTTTCACAGCATCGGCAATACGGTGGGCGAATTCAGTCACCTGCGCTTCGTCTTCACCTTCAACCATCACACGAATTAACGGTTCGGTACCAGACTTACGCAGCAGGACGCGTCCACGGTTACCCAGCGCCGCTTCCACTTCCGCCATCACCGCTTTCACGTTTTCATGTTCCAGTGGATCGCCGCTACCTGCTGTGTATCGTACGTTAACCAGCAGCTGTGGGAACATTTTCATGCCGCTGCACAGGTCGTGCAGGCTCATATGGTTGCGTACCATCGCCGCCAGCACCTGCAGACCCGCCACGATACCGTCACCAGTAGTGGTTTTGTCCAGCAGGATCACATGACCTGAGTTTTCGGCACCGATACGCCAGCCTTTTTCCTGCATTTTTTCCAGCACATAACGGTCGCCAACTTTTGCACGGGCAAACGGAATACCCAGCTGTTTTAGCGCCAGCTCGAGGCCCATGTTGCTCATCAGCGTACCTACCGCGCCACCGCGCAGCTGACCCTGACGCAGGGCTTCACGGGCGATGATGTACATGATCTGATCGCCATCGACCTTATTACCTTCGTGATCAACCATAATGACGCGGTCGCCATCGCCATCCAGTGCAATACCCAGATCGGCTTTTTCCGCAATCACGCGCGCCTGCAGGGCACGGACGTCGGTGGCGCCGACTTCTTCATTGATATTCACACCGTTTGGCTCACAGCCAATGGCAATCACGTTTGCACCCAGTTCACGCAGTACATTTGGCGCAATGTGGTACGTCGCACCGTTAGCGCAATCCACCACAATTTTAAGCTCATTCAGACTCAGTTCGTTCGGGAAGGTGCCTTTGCAAAACTCGATATAGCGACCGGCAGCATCAACGATACGCGTGGCTTTACCCAGTTCAGCGGAATCCACGCAGGTGATCGCTTTTTCCATCTCGGCTTCAATGGCTTCTTCCACTGCATCCGGCAGTTTAGTCCCGTCGGTAGAGAAGAATTTAATCCCGTTGTCATAGTACGGGTTGTGAGAAGCGGAGATAACAATCCCGGCCTCAGCACGGAAGGCGCGCGTCAGATACGCAACGGCGGGTGTTGGCATTGGCCCTGTGAATGAGGCTGAGAGTCCGGCGGCAGCCAGGCCCGCTTCCAGCGCAGACTCCAGCATATAGCCGGAAATACGCGTATCTTTACCGATAATAATTTTACGTGAACCATGACGAGCAAGCACTTTCCCTGCAGCCCAGCCCAGCTTGAGCACAAAGTCAGGAGTAATTGGGGCATCGCCTACGCGACCGCGGATCCCATCAGTGCCAAAATATTTACGATTACTCATAGCGTTTTTTTTCCTTTGCAGACAATGTGGCTTCCACCACACGCATCGCTTCTACGGTTTCTTTGACGTCATGGACACGAACGATCTGCGCCCCCTGCATTGCGGCAATCACCGCGCACGCAAGGCTACCGCTCAGGCGTTCAGATGGCCCCACATTCAGTAACTGGCCAACCATTGATTTTCGTGACATCCCAACCAGCAATGGCAGATTAAAATGATGAAACTCAGACAAACGTGCCAGTAATATGTAGTTGTGAGTGAGATTTTTACCGAATCCGAATCCGGGGTCGAGCAACAATTTATCTTTTGTGATTCCAGCCCGCTCGCAACGTGCTATTTGCTCAACAAAGTAATGGTTTACCTCAGCAAAAACATCCTCATACTTTGGCGCTTCCTGCATGGTTTTCGGCTGCCCCTGCATATGCATCAGGCAAACCGGTAATCCGGTCTCCGCTGCGGCTTCCAGCGCTCCAGGCTCCGAGAGTGAGCGAATATCATTGATGATATGCGCGCCAACTCTGGCGCATTCGCGAATCACTTCGGGTTTTGAGGTATCGACCGAAATCCACACTTCAAAACGCTGGGCAATCGCCTCGACCACTGGGATCACTCGCTGCAACTCTTCTTCCACACTCACATCAGCCGCGCCCGGACGCGTGGACTCACCGCCCACATCAATGATAGTCGCCCCGGCGTTAATCATCAGGTTTGCGTGTTTTACCGCCTCAACCAGAGAGTTGTGCGCTCCACCATCGGAAAATGAGTCTGGCGTGACGTTCAAAATCCCCATGACGTGCGGATGGCTGAGATCCAGTGAAGAACCCTGAGCAAAGAGTTTCATAGTTTTATCCCTGGTAAAATCTTGAATATGCAGATAAGAAAAACCCCGGAGCAAGCCCCAGGGTTTTCAATCAAAACACGGTCATCATCAACGATAACTTATTTGTCGCCCAGTTGCTCTGACATAGTGCCAGAGTCCGGCGCACGCGGTTCATCAACCGGACGCGGTGCACTCGGCTTGCCGGTGCTGCCAGAGTTGTTGTTAGAAGAACCCGGTTCTTCCCAACCCGCTGGCGGACGCACGTCGCGGCGAGCCATCAGATCGTCAATCTGCGGCGCATCGATGGTCTCATATTTCATGAGCGCATCTTTCATCGAGTGCAGAATGTCCATGTTTTCGTTCAGCAAACGACGTGCACGGTCATAGTTACGCTCAATCAGCAGCTTAACTTCCTGATCGATAATGCGAGCGGTTTCATCGGACATGTGTTTCGCTTTCGCCACAGAACGTCCCAGGAACACTTCGCCTTCTTCTTCAGCGTACAGCAACGGACCGAGTTTATCGGAGAAGCCCCACTGAGTAACCATGTTACGCGCCAGGTTAGTCGCGACTTTAATGTCGTTCGACGCACCGGTAGAAACATGTTCAGCACCGTAGATGATCTCTTCCGCCAGACGGCCACCGTACAGTGTGGAGATCTGACTTTCCAGTTTCTGACGGCTGGCGCTGATTGCGTCGCCTTCAGGCAGGAAGAAGGTCACACCCAGCGCACGACCGCGCGGGATAATCGTTACTTTGTGCACCGGATCGTGTTCCGGTACCAGGCGACCGATAATCGCGTGGCCAGCTTCGTGATACGCGGTAGATTCTTTCTGCGCTTCCGTCATCACCATGGAGCGACGTTCCGCACCCATCATGATTTTGTCTTTCGCTTTTTCGAACTCAACCATCGACACTACGCGCTTGTTGCCACGAGCAGCAAACAGCGCCGCTTCGTTCACCAGGTTCGCGAGGTCCGCACCGGAGAAGCCAGGCGTACCACGTGCAATGATTGCCGCATCGATATCCGGAGACAGCGGTACGCGACGCATATGCACTTTCAGGATCTGTTCACGACCGCGAACGTCTGGCAGACCAACCACAACCTGACGGTCGAAACGGCCTGGACGCAGCAGCGCAGGGTCAAGAACGTCTGGACGGTTAGTTGCTGCGATAACGATAATACCTTCGTTACCTTCGAAGCCGTCCATCTCAACCAGCATCTGGTTCAGCGTCTGTTCACGTTCATCGTGACCACCGCCCAGACCTGCGCCACGCTGGCGGCCTACGGCATCGATTTCATCGATGAAGATGATGCACGGTGCCGCTTTCTTGGCTTGTTCGAACATGTCACGCACACGAGATGCACCGACACCCACGAACATTTCCACGAAATCAGAACCGGAAATTGTGAAGAATGGAACCTTCGCTTCACCTGCGATAGCCTTCGCCAACAGGGTTTTACCCGTACCCGGAGGACCGACCATCAGGACGCCTTTCGGGATTTTACCGCCCAGTTTCTGGAAACGGCTCGGTTCGCGCAGATACTCAACCAGCTCAGCGACTTCTTCTTTTGCTTCGTCACAACCCGCAACGTCAGCAAAAGTCGTTTTGATCTGATCTTCCGTCAGCATGCGCGCTTTGCTCTTGCCGAACGACATGGCACCTTTGCCACCACCGCCCTGCATCTGACGCATGAAGAAGATCCAGACACCAATCAGCAGCAGCATTGGGAACCAGGAAATGAAGATAGAAGCCAGCAGGCTCGGCTCTTCAGGTGGTTCGCCAACAACCTTGACGTTTTTGGTCAGCAGGTTATCAAGCAGCTTCGGATCGTTAACCGGGATGTAGGTCGTGTAACGGTTACTATCTTTCTTGGTAACGTTAATCTCACGTCCGTTGATCTTCGCTTCACGAACCTGGTCCTGATTGACCTCTTGCAGGAAGGTAGAGTAATCAACCTTACGGCCATTAGACTCGCTGGGCCCAAAGCTCTGGAATACTGACATCAGCACAACGGCAATGACCAGCCAGAGAATTAGGTTTTTCGCCATGTCACTCAAGGGATTAACCTCATATTACAACTGTGTTAAAAACAGCGTCAGGATACTCTATATCCAGTTTCTTTCAAACTTTCGTTTGAAATCTGCCGGTTATGGTTTACGCCCGGTCGCTACAATATACACTTCACGCGAACGGGCGCGAGAAGAGTCCGGCTTACGAACTTTGACCTTCGTAAACAGGGAGCGAATCTCTCTTAGATACTCATCGAAGCCTTCGCCCTGGAACACCTTCACTACAAAACTACCACCTGGCGCTAATACATCACGAGCCATTCCAAGCGCCAGCTCTACCAGATACATGGCCCGGGGAATATCCACCGCCGGTGTTCCACACATATTTGGCGCCATATCAGACATGACAACTTGTACTTTACTGTCACCTACGCGTTCAAGTAACGCTTTCAGGACTAATTCATCACGAAAGTCGCCCTGAAGGAAGTCCACACCAACGATTGGATCCATAGGTAAAAGATCGCAAGCGATAATGCGGCCGGTGTTGCCGATCTGCGTAACTGCATATTGCGACCAGCCACCGGGTGCAGCACCGAGATCAACTATCGTCATCCCCGGTTTAAAAATTTTGTCACTTTGCTGTATTTCATCAAGTTTAAACCAGGCACGGGAACGTAACCCCTTTTTCTGCGCCTGTTGAACATATTTATCGCTAAAGTGTTCCTGAAGCCAGCGACTCGAGCTGGCAGAACGCTTTTTACCTGTCATTTCACATTCCCAAAGGGCAGTTCATCGTAACCAATGGTGTAAATTTCTACACAGCTATTTGGTGATATATGGGAGATGGCGGTAGAATGACCCGTTTTCAATCCCAACGTAAGCAAAAATATACGATGAATCTGAGTACTAAACAAAAACAGCACCTGAAAGGTCTGGCACATCCGCTCAAGCCTGTAGTTATGCTTGGCAATAATGGTTTGACCGAAGGGGTACTGGCCGAGATTGAACAAGCGTTAGAGCACCATGAACTTATCAAGGTGAAAATCGCCTCGGAAGATCGCGATACTAAAACCTTGATCGTGGAAGCTATCGTACGCGAAACCGGCGCCTGCAATGTACAGGTCATCGGCAAAACGCTGGTACTGTATCGCCCGACTAAAGAACGTAAAATCTCGCTGCCACGCTAAGAATATCCCAAAGTTGCACACGAAGTTTGTGTAAAACGCGGGGTTTTCCGCTAGCAGGAGAGCAAAATGCCACGCTCTCTTCGTTGATAAAAGGCCGCTATGCGGCCTTTTTCCTTTCTTTACAATGTATCAACATCTTAACCAAGATGCGAATTACAGGTATTCTACCTTCGTCACTTCATATTCCACTTCGCCGCCCGGCGTTTTGATAACTACGACGTCATCCTGCTCTTTACCGATCAGGCCACGAGCGATAGGCGAGTTCACTGAAATCAGGTTCTGTTTAAAATCGGCTTCATCATCGCCGACAATACGCCAGGTCTGCTCTTCATCGTTATCGAGATTCAGAACGGTAACCGTCGCACCGAAAACAACGCGGCCATTGTTCGGCATTTTAGTAACGTCGATTACCTGCGCGTTGGACAGTTTAGCTTCGATATCTTTAATGCGTCCTTCGCAGAAACCCTGCTGTTCGCGCGCCGCGTGATACTCCGCGTTCTCTTTCAGGTCACCGTGCTCACGCGCTTCAGCGATAGCGGCAATAATTTCAGGACGGCGCACAGATTTCAGAAAATCCAGCTCTTCGCGCAGTTTTTCAGCACCACGTAAGGTCATCGGGATAGCTTGCATTTGTTATACCTCTTGAACATTCCTGTAGGGGGTAGTTGCTCTCACCCCGGCTGCTAAGCCCACCCTGGCGTGTGTCATGCCAGAGTCAGAAGCAAAAAAATACCGACCCGGGGCTCAAGGTCCCAGGTCAGCTACAATTCTCTATTTGATGATCATTTTACCCTGGAGTTCCTTATGGGTCATCGTTTACTTTTTGGGGCGTTGCGCCGTAGTATGACGGCCTGTTTCCAGGTTGTTAGCGCGAGATTATGCGATTTTCCAGATTTACCATCGGATTGACTGCCAGTATAGCGTTCAGCGTTCAGGCTGCGAACGTCGACGAGTATATCAATCAGCTCCCTGCCGGGGCCAACCTCGCCCTTATGGTACAGAAGGTTGGCGCACCTGCACCCGCGATTGATTTTCATAGCCAGCAGATGGCGCTGCCCGCCAGTACCCAGAAAGTAATCACCGCGCTGGCGGCATTGATTCAGCTCGGGCCTGACTTTCGTTTTACCACCACGCTCGAGACCAAAGGCAGCGTGGAAGGCGGCGTATTGAAAGGTGACTTAGTGGCACGATTTGGTGCCGATCCGACGCTAAAACGCCAGGATATTCGCAATATGGTGGCAACCCTGAAAAAATCAGGTGTGACGCAAATTGCCGGGAATGTCCTGATCGACACATCTATTTTTGCCAGTCATGATAAAGCGCCCGGCTGGCCCTGGAACGACATGACGCAGTGTTTTAGCGCACCGCCCGCAGCGGCTATTGTCGATAGAAACTGTTTCTCGGTTTCACTCTACAGCGCGCAAAAACCCAACGATCTCGCCTTTATTCGCGTGGCATCTTATTACCCGGTCACCATGTTCAGTCAGGTGCGAACTCTCGCCCGAGGTTCTGCGGAAGCGCAATATTGTGAACTGGATGTGGTTCCCGGTGATCTCAACCGCTATACGTTGACTGGATGCCTGCCACAACGTGCCGATCCGCTGCCGCTGGCGTTCGCCATTCAGGACGGTGCCAGCTATGCCGGGGCAATTATCAAAGATGAGCTAAAACAAGCAGGTATCACCTACAGCGGTACACTGCTGCGCCAGACGTTGGTCAACGAACCAGGAACGGTGGTGGTCAGTAAGCAGTCGGCACCGCTGCACGACCTGCTTAAGATTATGCTGAAAAAATCGGACAACATGATTGCCGATACCGTTTTCCGTATGATTGGTCATGCCCGATTTAACGTGCCGGGCACCTGGCGGGCGGGTTCTGACGCCGTGCGCCAGATTTTGCGTCAGCAGGCAGGCGTCGATATCGGCAACACTATTATTGCCGACGGTTCTGGCCTCTCCCGCCATAACCTGATTGCCCCAGCGACCATGATGCAGGTGCTGCAATATATCGCTCAACACGATAACGAGCTGAACTTTATCACTATGCTGCCGCTGGCGGGCCACGACGGCTCTCTGCAATACCGTGCGGGTCTGCATCAGGCTGGTGTGGATGGCAAAGTATCGGCGAAGACAGGCTCGCTGCAGGGGGTTTATAACCTCGCAGGTTTCATCACCACGGCAAGCGGCCAACGCATGGCATTCGTGCAGTATTTATCTGGTTATGCGGTAGAGCCAGCTGACCAGCGTAATCGCCGTATTCCGTTGGTGCGCTTCGAGAGCCGGTTGTACAAGGATATTTATCAGAACAACTAAATGGGTAATTTGATTGCCGGATGGCGGCATTAACGTGCCTTATCCGGCCTACAGTGAGACCTGGAAACAAAAACCCCGGCAACATGGCCGGGGTTTTTAATGCGATTAACGCTTGTAGATGAACTCAACGCCTTCTTCGTCGTCTTCGTCCCAATCGTCATCCCAGTCATCTTCCGCTTCGTCTTCGACTTCAGCGAGCTGCTGGCGGTGATAATCATCCCACATGAACTCAACTTTCTCTGGCTGTTTCGCTTCTTCAGCCTGAACAATCGGGTTCTCGATGATAAAGGTCATCACATCCCAGCAGAGATCTTTCACGCCCAGTTGGCTGGCGGCAGAGATCAGGTAATATTTACCTTCCCAACCCAACGCTTCGGCGATAGCTTTCGCTTTCTCTTCCGCTTCAGCCTTGTCCATCAAATCAATTTTGTTGAACACTAACCAGCGCGGTTTAGATGCCAGATCCTGACTGTATTTTTCCAGTTCGCCAATAATGATACGTGCGTTTTCAACTGGATCAGAGCCATCAATCGGATCGATATCGATGAGGTGAAGCAGTACACGGCAACGTTCCAGGTGTTTCAGGAAGCGGATGCCCAGGCCTGCGCCTTCAGCCGCGCCTTCAATCAGTCCCGGAATGTCGGCAACCACGAAGCTCTTTTCGTTGTCCATACGCACCACGCCCAAGCTCGGCACCAGGGTGGTAAACGGATAATCAGCGACTTTCGGCTTCGCCGCGGACACCGCACGGATAAACGTCGATTTCCCAGCGTTTGGCATGCCCAGCATACCCACGTCCGCCAGCAGCATCAGCTCCAGCATCAGATCGCGCTTATCACCCGGCGTACCCATTGTTTTCTGACGCGGAGTACGGTTAACCGAGGATTTGAAACGGGTATTGCCCAGACCGTGCCAGCCACCTTTAGCGACCATCAGACGCTGACCGTGTTTGGTCATGTCGCCCATGGTTTCGCCCGTGCCCTGATCGATAACACGCGTACCAACAGGTACTTTAATGGTAACGTCTTTGCCACGCTTACCGGTGCAATCACGGCTCGCGCCATTCTGACCACGTTCCGCACGGAATGATTTTTCAAAACGGTAATCGATCAGCGTGTTCAGGTTTTCGTCGGCTTCCAGCCAAACGTCACCACCGTCACCACCATCACCACCGTCCGGACCGCCTTTTGGGATGTACTTTTCGCGGCGGAAGCTGACGCAACCATTACCGCCATCACCTGCAACGACCAGAATCGATGCTTCATCAACAAACTTCATTTTACTCTCCGTAAATCATTCGCCTGAGCGGGGTTGCGAAACCACCGTTTCATGCTTACGTAAACCGCCCCAAATTCGATGACCAATGGCGGAATACATCGCGCCCGCAACCACGATAAACGCACCGAGATAACCTAATAGGTTTAGCATCGGTCTGGCGAAGAAATCGGGCCAGGCCAGTGATAATAAATCTGAAAATAACAACGTAAACAGCGGTGTGAGCGTGATAAGAGCGCTCACCTGCGCCGCCTGCCAACGCGCCATTGCTTCCGCGAGAGCGCCATATCCTACCAGCGTATTCAGGCCGCAGAATATCAGGCATGCCAGCTGCCAGTCGCTGAGCTGCGTGATGACACCGGGTTTAGCCAGCGGCAACAACGCAATCGTACATAAAGTGTACAGTAAAAACAGGATCTGCGGTGATGCCAGGCGGCGCAATAACACCTTTTGCGCGACCCCATAGCTCACCCAGACCATCGCCGCACCGACACCAAAGATAACGCCCCAGGTGTAATCGGTGAGTCGGGTAAAAATTTCGATCAGACTGGTATTAAAAAACAGGACCAGGCCGCTCAGAAGCATAATGGCGCCAATCACCTGCGTGCCGCGCATCTTTTCTTTCAGGATAAAGACGCTGGCGATCATCATACCAACCGGTGACAGCTGACCGATAACCTGCGAAGCCGTTGGGCTCAAATACTGCAAGGATGAACTAAACAGAATGAAGTTACCGAACAGCCCACCGGTTGCGATAGCCAGCAACACCAGCCAACGCGCTTTGCGAAAAATACGCAACGGAGGGAGCTTTTTTTTAACCGCAAGAATAGCGCCAAGGCCAACGCTTGCCATTAAAAAACGGTAGAACACCACGGTAGGAGGCTCCATCACCTCCAGCACTTGCTTCATTGCTATTGGCAAAGCGCCCCAACATACCGCCGTTGTGAGTGCTAACAGAATACCAATGCCTGCCTGCTGCTTCATGCCGTATTCCCTGCAAGGGCTCGTTTCCGGGTTGTCACGGCGCGACGAGCGTATTTACCGGCCGTCGAATGTAAAAAGCCCCGCAACGTGTTGCGGGGCTTTTATCCGTTACCGGGACGCGAAAAACTTATTCAGCAACGATGCTGATGAATTTACGGTTTTTCGGGCCTTTCACTTCAAATTTCACTTTACCGTCTGCTTTAGCAAACAGAGTGTGGTCTTTGCCGCAACCAACGTTGGAGCCAGCGTGGAATTTAGTACCACGTTGACGAACGATGATGCTACCAGCCAGAACTGTTTCACCGCCGAAGCGTTTTACGCCCAGACGTTTAGCTTCTGAATCGCGACCGTTACGAGTCGAGCCGCCAGCCTTTTTATGTGCCATTTAATCTGCTCCCCTTAACTTAAGCGCTGATGCCAGTGATTTTCACATCAGTGAACCACTGACGATGGCCCTGCTGCTTACGGTAGTGTTTACGACGACGAAACTTAACAATTTTAACTTTCTCGCCACGACCGTGAGCAACGACTTCAGCTTTGATAACGCCGCCATCAACGAAAGGAACGCCGATTTTGACTTCTTCACCGTTTGCGATCATCAGAACTTCTGCGAATTCAACAGATTCGCCAGTTGCGATGTCCAGCTTTTCCAGGCGAACGGTCTGACCTTCGCTTACTCGGTGTTGTTTACCACCACTTTGGAAAACCGCGTACATAAAAAACTCCGCTTCCGCGCACACCTTTTTGATGATTCAGAGTGCGCTATAAATATTCACAATAGGGCGCGAATATTACGCAAAACGCGAGCCTTTGACAAGTGCTACCGTCAATACATGAAGAAAAAAAACACAACACGTACGGTAACGTTTATCTACGGCGTTTTTTCAGTACAATCAGCATATATTTATAACCCTAAACCCGACGTTACCTTCCCACACAGTAAGGTAATCGGGGCGAGAAGCCCGGCTTTTGCGATGAATTTAGAAAAAATCAATGAGTTAACCGCGCAAGATATGGCGGGGGTCAATGCGACAATCCTTGAACAGCTCAATTCCGACGTTCAGTTGATCAATCAACTGGGGTACTACATCGTTAGCGGCGGCGGAAAACGCATTCGCCCAATGATCGCCGTCCTCGCCGCGCGGGCCGTTGGTTACCAGGAAAATGCGCACGTTACGATTGCGGCCCTCATCGAGTTTATCCACACAGCGACCCTGCTGCACGACGATGTTGTGGATGAGTCAGACATGCGCCGTGGGAAAGCTACGGCAAATGCGGCGTTTGGTAATGCGGCCAGCGTGCTGGTTGGCGATTTTATCTATACCCGTGCATTTCAGATGATGACCAGCCTTGGCTCGTTGAAAGTGCTGGAAGTCATGTCGAAAGCAGTCAACGTCATCGCCGAAGGTGAAGTCTTGCAGTTGATGAACGTCAACGACCCGGACATCACCGAAGAAAACTATATGCGCGTCATCTACAGTAAGACCGCGCGTTTGTTTGAAGCGGCAGCCCAATGTTCAGGTATTCTGGCTGGCTGTAGCGAAGAACAAGAAAAAGGGTTGCAGGATTATGGCCGTTATCTCGGTACCGCTTTCCAGTTAATTGACGATTTGCTGGATTACAGCGCAGATGGCGAGCAGCTGGGTAAAAACGTCGGTGATGACCTCAACGAGGGTAAACCAACGCTGCCACTGTTGCATGCCATGCGCCACGGCACCCCAGAACAAGCGCTAATGATCCGCCAGGCCATTGAGCAAGGTAATGGTCGTCACCTTCTGGAGCCGGTTCTGGAAGCGATGAACGCCTGTGGGTCTCTGGAATGGACCCGTCAGCGGGCAGAAGAAGAGGCTGATAAAGCCATCGCTGCGCTTCAGGTGCTGCCCGATACGCCGTGGAGAGAAGCGCTGATTGGTCTGGCACATATCGCCGTGCAGCGCGACCGTTAATTCCCTACAGCATCTTCCCTCATCCCGTGCCCTGCACGGGATTTTCTTATAAGTTCCAGTAATCATTTTTCCCTTCCAGATAATCACGCAGAACCTTGGTATATTCTGAATATACACACACTTTACATGAACATTTTAGAACATTCGTTCTTCGGGCGTTATAGTGTCGGCACAACCGATCGTGAAACCGTAAGCCGTTAACCAAAGGAGAGATGAATTGATGGAAAGCAAGCTGATTGACTGGCATCCGGCTGACATCATCGCCGGACTGCGCAAGAAAGGGACCTCAATGGCCGCTGAATCACGTAAAAATGGATTGAGTTCATCAACGCTGGCCAATGCGTTAACGAGACCATGGCCAAAAGGTGAGTTGATTATCGCCCGGGCACTGGGAACTGACCCCTGGGTGATTTGGCCGTCACGCTATCACGATGCCAAAACGCATGAGTTCATCGACAGAACGCGGATGATGAGGAGTCGCAGAGAGAAAAAGAATCCGGAATGAACATTGAGCTGTAACCCCCGGCCAACTGAACTGGGGGTTACAAGAGACGTTGACGATTACTCGCCTTTCACGCGCTCAATGTTTGCGCCCAGCGCACGCAGTTTATCTTCGATGCGCTCATAGCCGCGATCGATGTGATAAATACGGTCGACTACCGTCGTACCTTCAGCAATACACCCTGCCAGCACCAGGCTTGCAGATGCGCGCAGATCGGTCGCCATAACCTGTGCGCCAGAGAGCGTTTCCACGCCGTGGCAAATCACGGTATTGCTTTCGATTTCTGCGTGAGCGCCCATACGGCTCAGCTCAGGCACGTGCATAAAGCGGTTCTCAAACACAGTTTCCGTGATGAAGCCGGTCCCTTCTGCCACCAGGTTCAGCAATGTAAACTGGGCCTGCATGTCGGTAGGGAACGCCGGATGCGGTGCAGTACGCACATTGACCGCTTTCGGACGTTTACCGTGCATATCAAGGCTGATCCAATCATCACCCACTTCAATATCCGCACCCGCATCACGCAGCTTCGCCAGAACGGCATCCAGCGTGTCCGGCTGTGCATTACGGCAGATAATTTTGCCGCGAGAAATTGCCGCCGCCACCAGGAAGGTACCGGTTTCGATACGATCTGGCAGAACGCGATAAACACCACCGCCAAGACGCTCAACGCCTTCGATGGTAATACGATCGGTGCCCTGACCCGTGATCTTCGCGCCCAGCGCAATCAGGAAGTTCGCGGTATCCACAATCTCCGGCTCGCGCGCAGCGTTTTCGATGATGGTGGTGCCTTCGGCAAGCGTTGCTGCGCACATGATGGTGACCGTCGCGCCGACGCTCACTTTGTCCATGACGATATGCGCGCCTTTCAGACGGCCATCAACGGACGCCTTCACATAGCCTTCTTCCAGCTTAATAGTCGCGCCTAACTGCTCCAGGCCGGTAATGTGCAGGTCAACCGGACGTGCGCCGATAGTGCAGCCGCCAGGCAGTGAAACCTGACCCTGACCAAAGCGGGCAACCAGCGGCCCGAGCGCCCAAATGGATGCACGCATGGTTTTCACCAGATCGTACGGCGCACAGAAGACGTTCACATCACGCGCATCGATGTGCACAGAACCATTACGCTCAACTTTCGCACCCAGCTGGCTCAGCAGCTTCATTGATGTGTCAACGTCCTTCAGTTTCGGGACGTTTTGGATCTCTACAGGTTCTTCAGCCAGCAGCGCCGCAAACAGGATCGGCAGTGCGGCGTTTTTAGCGCCTGAAATTGTGACTTCGCCCTGGAGCTTAGTTGGCCCCTGAACACGAAATTTATCCATTATTCTGTTCTCTGTTAAGAATTTATCTTCGCTACCGGCACATCACCCGTAGCTCAAAAACCGTTAAGTTTGCGATCGCGCGCCCATTCCGCTGGGGTAAACGCCTTAATCGACACGGCATGAATGCGGTTGTCCGCAATGTACTCCATCAACGGGCCATAGACCGATTGCTGCTTCTTGACCCGGCTCATGCCTTCAAACATCTCACCCACGGCAATAACCTGAAAGTGACTGCCGTCGCCAGAAACGTGGACTTCCTGGAGGGAGAGTGCATTCATCAGCACGCTCTGAATTTCATTATTTTCCATGGGCTCTTCATTCGTCAGATAGTGAAAACAGCCCAACATCTTAGAGCAAAGTGGCGCTGTCATAAATAAGCAAAAAGCCTCGCTGATAAATCAGACAAGGCTTTAGTGGCAGATCCCCCTCAGGGGTTTTGCCGGATAGCGGCACAAGACCTTATCCGGCTTGGAAAAATTAACGCGGAAGGACGTCGTCAGGCAGATTGTAAAGCTGCGCCAGCGTGTACACTTTATCGTTAACACCAGTGAGTGAAACGCTGTTTCCCTGCTGCTTGCCCTGATTAATCAGATGCAACAGTAACGCCAGACCGCCGGTATCTACCCGGGATACCTGGTTCAGGTCGATGCAGGATACCCCTTTCATCGCCTCAATTCGCGCATCCCATAATGGGTTTAACACGTCCTGATCCAGCTCCCCCACCAGCACCAGCTTGTCGCCTTCACGCGTCCAGGTGAGTGACTGCGTCATTATTTTTTCTCTTCCAGAGTGATTTTCTGCTGAGCAATAGATTTCAGCTGCGCCGTCAGGCCATCAATACCTTTGGTACGCAGCAGATCGCTCCACTCATTTTGTTTGGTGGTGATCATACTTACGCCTTCAGCAATCATGTCATAAGCCTGCCAGTTACCGGTCTGGGAGTTTTTACGCCACTGGAAATCCAAACGTACCGGAGGACGACCGTTTGGATCGATGATGGTTACGCGGATAGGCACGATGGTCGCATCACCCAGCGGTTGCTCTGGTGCAATTTCATAAGTCTGGCCATGGTACATCGCCAGAGCCTGGCCGTAGGCCTGCTTCAGATATTCACGAAATGCGGCAAAATAGGCTTCACGCTGAGCAGGGGTCGCATCTTTGTAGTAGCGACCCAGTACCAGCGCACCCGCATATTTAACCTGCACGTATGGCAACAGTTCCTGATCGACAACCTGGCGCAGGTAATCCGGGTTTGCGCGGATTTTAGGTTGTTCATTCTTCAGACGGTCAAATGTCTTCTGCGCCGCCTCATTCATCTGTTTGTACGGGTTCGTTTGGTCGGCTGCAGTTGCTGCGCTAAGCGGGGCAATCACCAGCATAGCCACCATCATCAATCGTTTAAACATACGTCGATTCTCCTGAGATTATTTCGTTGCGCCCGCAGGCGTAGTGGCTTCATTATTGCCGTCAGTTGCGGCTGGCGCATCGCCAGAATTCTTATTGTCATCACCTTTACTGTTGCTGTTGTAAAGGAACTGACCAATCATATCTTCCAGCACCATCGCGGATTTCGTGTCCTGAATCGTACCGCCATCTTTGAGGATAGACGTTCCCAGCTCAGGATCTTCAAAACCCACGTTCAATGCCAGATACTGTTCGCCCAGCAGACCGGAAGTACGGATGCTCAGAGAACTGGTGTCAGGAATATGGTTAAAACGCGATTCGATTTCCAGCGTCACGCGCGGCAGGTACGTTTTCGGATCTAACGAGATGTCCGATACGCGTCCAACTACCACCCCGCCAATCCGCACCGGAGAACGCTCTCTCAGGCCGCCGATATTATCAAAGGTCGCATAAATCGTGTAAGTCGGCTCAGTACGCATTGAGGTAACGTTCGCCGCCTTCAGGCAAACAAACAGCGCTGCCAGCAGCGCAACCAGCAGGAATAACCCGACCCAAATTTCATTTTTTTTCGTTTGCATGAACTCAATTCCCAAACATCAGTGCGGTCAGCACAAAATCCAGCCCCAGAACGGCAAGAGAGGCGTGCACAACGGTGCGTGTCGTTGCCCGGCTAATCCCGGCAGAGGTCGGGATCGCATCATAACCATTGAACAATGCAATCCAGGTGACCGTAATGGCGAACACCACGCTCTTAATCAGACAGTTAACCAGGTCCAGACGCCAGTCGACGGCATTTTGCATAGCCGACCAGAAGAAG
Source organism: Citrobacter sp. B72 (assembly GCF_016894305.1). NCBI lineage: Bacteria > Pseudomonadati > Pseudomonadota > Gammaproteobacteria > Enterobacterales > Enterobacteriaceae > Citrobacter > Citrobacter sp. B72. Next base: position 511,784 of record NZ_CP069801.1, on the reverse strand, counting down.
CCTGCATCAATACCCTTCCAGCTTACGCCAACCAGTGAACCACCCCAGATACCCACTGCGACAAAAATAATCGTCAGCAGCGGCAATGAAATGACGCCAGCCCAAAAACGTGGGGAAATCACCCGGCGCAGTGGATCGACGGCCATCATCTCCAGACTGGAAAGCTGTTCGGTCGCCCGCATCAGGCCAATTTCTGCGGTTAAGGCCGACCCGGCCCGCCCGGCAAACAGCAGCGCCGCAACAACCGGTCCCAACTCACGTAACAATGACAGTGCCACCAGCATACCGAGGCTGGTTTCCGCGCTGTAGGTGGTCAGCACCAGGTATCCCTGCAACCCCAGCACCATACCGATGAACACGCCAGAAACAATAATGATCAGCATCGATAAGACACCGACATTATAGAGCTGGCGTATCAGCAGCGGCGCATGTTTGCGAAACTCCGGCTTGCCGACAACCGCATTGAACAACATTAATCCGGCTCGCCCGAACGTCCTGAGGGTTTTTATTCCCCGATGTCCGAGTGATGCCAGCGCATTTAACAACATGGGTGGCTTAACTCCCTGTTTTGAGTAAATCGATGTGGTAGTCGCCCGCCGGGTAACGGAACGGAACCGGTCCATCGGCAATGCCGTCAAGGAACTGGCGTACGCGCGGATCGGCATTTTCTTGTAGTGCCTGAGCACTACCGTAGGCCACTATTTTTTTGTCCGCCATTATATAGGCGTAATCCGCAATACTCAGTACCTCAGGCACATCATGGGATACCACCACACAGGTGACGCCCAGCGCGCTGTTCAGTTCTGAAATCAGCTTCACCAGAACGCCCATGGTGATGGGATCCTGGCCGACGAACGGCTCATCAAACATGATGAGGTCTGGCTCCAGCGCGATAGCACGTGCTAACGCGGCGCGACGCGCCATCCCACCGGATAATTCAGAAGGCATTAATTTGGCCGCACCCCGCAGGCCGACGGCCTCGAGCTTCATCATCACCGTGCTCTTCAGCAACGGCGCTGGCAACGTCGTATGCTCGCGCAGAGGGTACGCGACGTTGTCAAACACATTCATGTCGGTAAATAGCGCACCAGACTGAAACAGCATACTCATGCGCTTACGCACGGTAAATAAACGCGAACGGGACATGGCCGGGACGTTCTCACCGTCAAACAGGATCTCGCCCTTATCCGGGGGGATCTGTCCGCCAATCAGACGCAACAGCGTCGTTTTGCCGATGCCTGATGGCCCCATGATCGCCGTCACCTTACCGCGCGGTACCGTCAGGGAAATATTATCAAAGATGCAGCGGTCACCCCGGGAAAAGCTGACATCGCGCATATCGACTAGATTCGCCACAGACTGCCCCATTGATTCATCCTTTACTATTGCCTCGTTGATCGAAGAGTTTGGCGCTCAATTTAGCCATGAACTCAACATATTTACAGATTATTGCCTGTCCTGGTTAGCGAAAGCTGGCATTTGTTTTACTTTTTAGCCGCATAAAGTCAAAATTAAGACTTCGTTACGGCTTCCAGAAGATCCTTCAAGTGGACCGGCGAGTATACCTGAAGAAAGGACTTTAGATGCTTTTAGCGACGGCGCTGTTAATAATTGGTTTACTTCTGGTGGTCTACGGTGCCGACCGTCTGGTATTTGCCGCATCCATTTTATGTCGAAATTTCGGTATTCCTCCCATTATCATCGGAATGACCGTGGTCAGCATGGGTACGTCGTTACCCGAGATCATTGTCTCCGTTGCCGCATCGATGAATGGGCAACTCGATCTGGCTGTCGGGACCGCCATAGGTTCTAACATCACCAACATTCTGCTTATTTTAGGCCTGTCGGCGCTGATTCATCCTTTTACCGTGCATTCTGATGTTCTGCGTCGTGAATTACCGCTAATGTTGCTGGTAAGTATTTTAGCTGCATCCGTCCTGTATGACGGGCAGTTAAGCCGCAGCGACGGTTTCTTTCTTCTGCTTCTGGCCGTGCTATGGCTGCTATTCATTGTTAAAATCGCCCGTCTGGCCGAGCGACAAGGCAATGACAGCCTGACGCGTGAGCAGATAGCTGAGCTGCCGCGCGAAGGCGGATTACCGGTCGCATTTTTGTGGTTGGGCATTGCGCTGATTATCATGCCAATGGCAACACGTATGGTGGTGGATAACGCTACCGTGCTGGCGAACTATTTCGCCATGAGCGAACTTACTATCGGGCTGACAGTGGTCGCCATTGGTACCAGCCTGCCGGAGCTGGCAACAGCGATTGCAGGTCTGCGTAAAGGTGAAAACGATATTGCCGTCGGTAACATTATCGGCGCAAACATTTTTAATATCGTTATCGTCCTCGGGCTACCGGCGTTGATTACGCCAGGTGAAGTCAATCCAATGGCCTTCACCCGTGACTATAGCGTCATGCTGCTGGTGAGCGTGATTTTTGCACTACTCTGCTGGCGACGTCCGCGCCAGATTGGTCGCGGCGCAGGTGCGCTGCTGACCGGCGGTTTTATCATATGGCTGGCGATGCTGTATTGGTTATCGCCACTTCTCGTTGGATAACTGGAAACGCATTATGTCGCACTTAGAGTTGCAACCGGGTTTTGACTTTCAGCAAGCAGGCAAGGAAGTCCTGGCAATTGAACGTGAAGGCCTGGCGGAGCTTGATCAGTACATCAACCAAAATTTTACCCTCGCATGCGAGAAAATATTCAGCTGCCCGGGCAAAGTGGTGGTGATGGGAATGGGGAAATCCGGCCATATCGGGCGGAAAATGGCAGCCACATTTGCCAGCACCGGCACCCCCTCATTTTTTGTACACCCAGGCGAAGCCGCACATGGCGATCTGGGTATGGTCTCGCCGCAGGATGTGGTCATTGCCATCTCTAACTCCGGTGAATCCAATGAGATAGCGGCGCTGATCCCGGTATTAAAACGTCTTCATGTACCGCTTATCTGCATGACCGGTCGTCCTGAAAGCAGTATGGCGCGTGCGGCAGATGTGCATCTGTGTGTTAAAGTGCCCAAGGAAGCTTGTCCGTTAGGCCTGGCGCCGACCAGCAGTACGACAGCAACACTGGTGATGGGCGATGCCCTAGCGGTGGCATTATTAAAAGCGCGCGGCTTTACCGCGGAAGATTTTGCGTTGTCTCATCCCGGTGGCGCACTGGGCCGTAAGCTTTTACTGCGCGTTAACGATATTATGCATACGGGCGACGAGATCCCGCATGTGAGCAAAAACGCCAGCCTGCGTGACGCCTTAATTGAGATCACGCGTAAAAATCTCGGCATGACCGTCATTTGCGATGATGCCATGAAGATTGACGGTATTTTCACCGATGGCGATTTACGTCGTGTCTTCGATATGGGCGTTGATGTACGCCAGTTAGGCATTGCCGATGTGATGACCCCTGGAGGCATTCGCGTGCGTCCGGGTATTCTTGCCGTCGATGCCCTGAACTTAATGCAGTCCCGCCATATCACCTCGGTAATGGTTGCTGATGGCGACCAGTTACTCGGTGTGTTACATATGCATGATCTGCTGCGTGCAGGTGTAGTGTAAGAAACTCAAGGATAACGAAAATGAGTAAAGCAGGTGCGTCGCTTGCGACCTGTTATGGACCCGTCAGCGCAGACGTTATCACCCGGGCAGAAAACATCCGTTTGCTGATCCTGGATGTGGATGGCGTACTGTCTGATGGTCTGATTTATATGGGCAACAACGGTGAAGAGCTGAAGGCTTTTAACGTCCGTGATGGTTACGGAATTCGCTGTGCGCTCACTTCCGGTATTGAGGTTGCCATTATTACCGGACGAAAGGCTAAACTTGTAGAAGATCGCTGTGCCACTTTGGGGATCACCCACCTGTATCAGGGGCAGTCAGACAAACTGGTTGCCTTTGGCGATCTCCTTAGCAAACTGTCGATCGCGCCGGAGAATGTCGCCTACGTTGGCGATGACCTGATCGACTGGCCGGTGATGGCTAAAGTAGGATTGAGCGTCGCGGTGGCAGATGCCCACCCTTTGCTGATCCCGCGAGCCGATTATGTCACCCGCATTGATGGTGGACGTGGCGCTGTGCGTGAAGTCTGCGATTTATTACTCCTGGCGCAGGGCAAACTGGACGAGGCCAAAGGGCAATCGATATGAGCAAAACCAGACGTTGGGTTATCATTCTACTGTCGCTGGCTGTCCTTGTGATGATTGGTATTAATCTGGCAGACAAAGATGACACCGCTCAGGTCGTCGTCAATAACAACGAACCAACCTATAAGAGCGAACATACTGATACCGTCGTGTATAGTCCGGAAGGCGCGCTGAGCTATCACTTGATCGCACAACACGTTGAATATTATTCGGAACAAGCGGTTTCGTGGTTTACTCAACCGGTATTAACCACGTTTGATAAGGATAAAGTACCGACCTGGACGATCAAGGCCGATAAAGCCAAATTGACCAACGATCGGATGCTGTATCTGTACGGCCATGTTGAGGTTAACGCCCTGGTGCCTGACTCTCAACTACGCAGAATTACGACCGATAACGCGCAGATTAACCTGGTGACACAAGACGTCACTTCCGATGATCTGGTGACGTTGTATGGCACAACATTTAACTCCAGCGGACTGAAGATGCGCGGCAACTTACGCAGCAAGAACGCCGAGCTGATTGAAAAGGTTAGAACCTCATATGAAATCCAAAACAAACAAACTCAGCCTTAATCTTGTACTTGCCAGCTCACTTCTGGCCGCCAGCATTCCGGCATTTGCTGTCACCGGCGATACCGAGCAGCCGATTCACATTGAATCGGACCAGCAGTCCCTGGATATGCAGGGCAACGTGGTGACGTTTACTGGCAACGTGATTGTGACCCAGGGCACCATCAAAATTAACGCCGATAAAGTCGTTGTGACCCGCCCGGGCGGTGAAGACGGTAAAGAAGTGATTGATGGTTACGGTGATCCGGCCACGTTTTACCAGATGCAGGACAACGGTAAGCCAGTGAAAGGCCGCGCCTCACACATGCACTATGAACTGGCGAAAGACTTCGTCGTTCTCACCGGTAAGGCTTACCTGGAACAGCTTGATAGCAACATCACAGGCGATAAGATCACCTATCTGGTAAAAGAGCAGAAAATGCAGGCCTTCAGCGATAAAGGCAAACGCGTCACCACCGTTCTGGTTCCGTCGCAGTTGCAGGACAAAAACAAGGCTCCGGCAGAGAAAAAAGGTAACTGATTCGTTATGGCAACATTAACTGCAAAGAACCTTGCAAAAGCCTATAAAGGCCGTCGTGTGGTTGAAGATGTCAGTCTGACCGTCAACTCCGGGGAGATCGTCGGTCTGCTCGGTCCTAACGGTGCAGGCAAGACAACAACCTTTTACATGGTAGTCGGCATTGTCCCGCGCGATGCGGGTAACATTATCATTGATGACGAAGACATCAGTCTGCTGCCTCTGCATGCGCGCGCGCGTCGCGGCATCGGCTACTTACCGCAGGAAGCATCGATTTTCCGTCGCCTGAGCGTGTTTGATAACCTGATGGCGGTACTGCAAATTCGTGACGATCTGACCAGCGAGCAGCGGGAAGATCGGGCCAACGAGCTGATGGAAGAATTCCACATCGAGCACCTGCGCGACAGCTTAGGTCAGTCGCTCTCCGGTGGTGAACGACGCCGCGTGGAGATCGCTCGCGCACTGGCCGCTAATCCGAAATTTATCCTGCTGGATGAACCGTTTGCCGGTGTTGACCCGATTTCTGTTATTGATATTAAACGGATCATCGAACACCTTCGCGACAGCGGCCTTGGCGTGCTGATTACCGACCACAACGTCCGCGAAACGCTGGCAGTGTGTGAGCGCGCCTATATCGTAAGTCAGGGACACCTGATCGCGCACGGCACGCCAACAGAAATACTGCAGGATGAGCACGTTAAGCGCGTATACCTTGGGGAAGACTTCAGACTCTGATAGGGTAGAAGACTTCACGTCACTGCAGGAGAAAACAACTCTGAACATGAAGCAAGGTTTGCAACTCAGGCTTAGCCAACAACTGGCGATGACGCCTCAGCTACAACAGGCTATCCGTCTGTTGCAGCTGTCCACGCTGGAACTTCAGCAAGAACTTCAGCAAGCGCTGGAAAGTAACCCACTGCTCGAGCAAACCGATCTTCACGACGAAATTGATACCCAGGAAAAACAGGACAGCGAAACCCTCGACACCGCAGATGCACTCGAACAAAAAGAGATGCCTGAGGAGTTACCGCTTGACGCCAGTTGGGATGAAATTTACACCGCCGGGACGCCTTCGGGCACCAGCGGAGATTACATCGACGACGAACTGCCTGTGTATCAGGGTGAGACCACGCAATCACTACAGGATTACCTGATGTGGCAAGTGGGACTGACCCCGTTCTCGGATACCGATCGCGCCATTGCGACATCCATTGTGGATGCGGTAGACGAAACCGGTTATCTCACCGTGACCCTGGACGATATTCTCGAAAGCATGGGCGATGACGACGTCGGTATGGACGAAATCGAAGCCGTGCTTAAACGCGTTCAGCGCTTTGATCCCGTTGGCGTGGCCGCCAAAGATCTCCGTGACTGCTTACTGATCCAACTTTCGCAGTTTGATAAAGCCACGCCGTGGCTGGAAGAAGCGCGTCTGATCATCAGCGATCACCTCGATCTGTTAGCCAACCATGACTTCCGCACCCTGATGCGCGTGACCCGGCTGAAAGAAGACGTGCTGAAAGAAGCCGTCAACCTCATCCAGTCGCTTGATCCCCGCCCAGGGCAATCGATCCAGACCGGTGAGCCGGAGTACGTCATTCCGGATGTGCTGGTGCGTAAGCATAACGATCGCTGGGTGGTCGAACTCAACGGCGACAGCATTCCGCGCTTACAGATTAACCAGCACTACGCCGCCATGTGCAATAGCGCGCGCAACGATGCCGACAGCCAGTTTATTCGTAGCAATCTGCAAGATGCGAAGTGGCTGATTAAAAGCCTGGAAAGCCGCAATGATACGTTGCTGCGCGTCAGCCGCTGCATCGTTGAGCAGCAGCAAGCTTTCTTTGAGCAAGGCGAAGAGTTTATGAAACCGATGGTGCTGGCGGATATCGCCCAGGCCGTCGAGATGCACGAATCGACCATTTCCCGTGTGACCACGCAAAAGTATCTGCACAGTCCGCGCGGCATTTTTGAATTGAAGTATTTCTTTTCCAGTCACGTTAACACTGAAGGCGGAGGTGAAGCCTCATCCACAGCTATCCGTGCGCTGGTGAAGAAATTAATTGCTGCGGAAAACCCCGCGAAACCGCTGAGTGACAGCAAGTTAACCTCTATGCTGTCAGAACAGGGTATCATGGTGGCACGCCGCACCGTTGCGAAGTACCGAGAGTCTTTATCCATTCCGCCGTCTAACCAGCGCAAACAGCTGGTGTGACCCAACCGATAAGGAAGACACTATGCAGCTCAACATCACTGGAAACAACGTCGAAATCACCGAAGCCCTGCGCGATTTTGTGAATACAAAATTTGCCAAGCTCGAACAATATTTCGACCGGATTAATCAGGTCTATATTGTGTTGAAAGTGGAGAAGGTTACACATATCTCGGATGCAACACTGCATGTGAACGGTGGCGAAATTCATGCCAGCGCGGAAGGTCAGGATATGTACGCCGCCATTGACGGTTTAATTGATAAACTGGCTCGGCAGTTAACAAAACATAAAGATAAACTGAAACAGCACTAACTTGTCCGGGCAGTTAGCGGGTGCAGGACGGCCTGTTGTGTAGCACAACGGGCCATTTGTACAGTTAGCGCTTAGGTGAAATTATGACAAATAACGATACGACTCTACAACTGAGCACTGTTCTTAACCAGGAATGTACACGCGCAGGCGTTCACTGCCAAAGCAAGAAGCGCGCACTGGAAATCATCAGCGAACTTGCAGCAAAACAGCTTAGCTTGCCTGCTCAGGTGGTATTTGAAGCCATTCTGACGCGTGAAAAAATGGGCAGTACCGGCATCGGTAATGGTATTGCTATCCCGCACGGAAAGCTGGAAGAAGACACGATGCGCGCGGTTGGTGTGTTTGTTCAACTCGAAACACCCATCGCCTTCGACGCCATTGATAATCAACCTGTCGATCTGCTTTTCGCCCTGCTGGTCCCGGCAGACCAAACCAAGACGCATTTGCATACGTTGTCACTGGTCGCAAAACGTCTGGCAGATAAAACCATCTGTCGTCGTCTGCGCGCCGCGCAGAGTGACCAGGAGTTGTATCAAATCATCACGGACACCGAAGGTGGACAGGATGAAGCATAACAACCCAATGGCATCCTTTTTTGTCGTTGTGAGGAGAAACAGTACATGGTACTGATGATCGTCAGCGGCCGTTCAGGGTCAGGTAAATCTGTCGCCCTGCGTGCGCTGGAAGATATGGGTTTTTACTGCGTGGATAACCTTCCCGTAGTGCTGTTGCCCGATCTGGCTCGTACACTGGCCGATCGCCAGATTTCTGCGGCCGTCAGCATTGATGTGCGCAACATGCCTGAGTCCCCGGAAATTTTCGAGCAGGCAATGAATAATCTGCCCGAGGGTTTCTCACCACAGCTGCTGTTCCTTGATGCAGACCGTAACACGTTGATTCGTCGCTACAGCGACACGCGCCGTTTACACCCGCTCTCCAGCAAGAACTTGTCTCTGGAAAGCGCTATCGATAAGGAAAGCGATTTGCTGGAGCCTCTACGCTCTCGCGCTGACCTGATCGTTGATACCTCCGAAATGTCCGTACACGAACTGGCAGAAATGTTACGTACCCGACTGCTGGGTAAACGTGAACGTGAATTGACGATGGTATTCGAATCCTTTGGTTTCAAACACGGTATCCCGATTGATGCGGATTACGTCTTTGACGTGCGCTTCCTGCCTAACCCACACTGGGATCCGAAGCTGCGCCCAATGACCGGTCTTGACCGCCCTGTCGCCGCATTCCTCGACAGGCACACAGAAGTACACAATTTTATCTACCAGACTCGCAGCTATCTTGAGCTATGGTTACCCATGCTGGAGACCAACAACCGTAGCTACCTTACCGTAGCCATCGGCTGTACCGGCGGGAAACACCGTTCGGTGTATATTGCAGAGCAACTGGCAGACTACTTCCGCTCACGCGGTAAAAACGTGCAGTCACGCCATCGTACGCTGGAAAAACGTAAATCATGACCGTGAAGCAAACCGTTGAAATCACCAATAAGCTGGGCATGCATGCCCGCCCAGCGATGAAACTGTTTGAATTGATGCAGGGTTTCGAAGCAGAAGTTTTGCTGCGTAATGATGAAGGAACGGAAGCCGAGGCCAACAGCGTTATCGCTCTGCTGATGCTGGATTCAGCCAAAGGGCGTCAGATAGAAGTCGAAGCCACGGGACCACAGGAAGTAGAAGCCCTGGCCGCAGTGATTGCCCTGTTTAATTCAGGGTTTGATGAAGATTAATCGAGTACACAGAACGTAGCCAGTAGGCCGGATAAGGCGTTTACGCCGCATCCGGCAATAACTACGCTAATACAGCTTATTTTCCCGCATAAACGACTCACCACCTAACTGGCGCATTTGGCGCATAATCCAGGCCTGGCGGTTACGCACATAACCAGAAGGCGCATTCGCCTTAAAACGCAAAGGATTGGGCAATACTGCCGCCAGCAAGGCCGCTTCAGACAGGCTCAACCGACTGGCCGGTTTATGAAAATACCGTTGCGCCGCCGCCTCCACGCCAAATATCCCATCGCCAAACTCGGCGATATTCAAATAGACGGTCAGAATACGTTTCTTACTCCAGACGGTTTCCATACCCAGCGTTAGCCCGGCTTCGAGACCTTTACGCACCCAGCTACGTCCATCCCACAAAAAGAGGTTTTTCGCCGTCTGTTGCGATAACGTCGACGCCCCGCGAATGCGGTTTTCATTGCGTTCATTGTGCGCCAGCGCTTTCTCTATGGCGGTGACGTCAAACCCCCAGTGGTCTGGAAACTTCTGGTCCTCTGCAGCAATCACCGCCAGTCCCATCCACGGTGAGATCTCATCCATGCTCACCCAGTCCGAGTGCGCCACATAGCCGAAATCACCGGACAGCCATGCGCCCAGCTGTCGCTCGACCATTACCGCCGAGAAAGGCACAGGCATCACGCTGAAAAGTGCGATGCCCCCGCCCCAGAATACGGCGAGGACAACCACCACCCGCAGAAAAATACGTCGCAGAAAGGCGGTTACTCCTTTTCTCATTCAGTCAGCACCAGCACACGCGATACCAGTTTATCGATGCCACTCGCAGCCTGAGCGATGTCCTGCGCCAGCATATAGGCAGGCGTGGTGACGATTTTGTTGTCTTCATCGACGACAATGTCATCAACCGGACAAGGCACATGCTCAGCGCCCATTTCTTCCAGCACCTCTGCCGTGTCGATATCAGTGCCGATGGTCAGACGCAGCGGGAAGTCAAAAATTTTAGGTAACATGGCAGGCGCAATGCACATAAACCCCAACGGCTTACCCGCCTGATGCATGGCCACCGCCAGCGCGGCTAAATCGCTGTCAACCCGGCATTCGCTGCCCTGACTGGCAAAATTGCTCAGATTTTTGGCCGCACCAAACCCACCCGGCACGATCAACGCATCCAGTTCCGATGAGACTGCCTGCGCAAGTGGGCGAATATCGCCACGTGTGATACGCGCGGCTTCAATCAGCACATTGCGAGTTTCCAGCATCGGCTCGCCGGTCAGATGATTAATCACATCCGCTTGTTGTTTATCTGGTGCGAAACAGACAGCCTGAGCGCCGTTGCGGGCAATGGCCAGAAGCGTGAGAACAGTTTCATGGATCTCTGCACCGTCATACACGCCGCATCCGCTGAGCACTACACCCACTTTTTTCATCGCAATACTCCTTTCTCAACTGGCTGAAACATATTAGTTATTATGATTTAAATGCTACGCTTCACACATTTAACTGATTCATGTAACAAATTATTTAAGATTTGCTATCTTAACTGCGTGCGGCCTGAAAATTAGGGCTGCGCCCTTGTAAACAATGATAATAATTTACGGCGCAGCCACGATTTCCCTGGTGTTGGCGCAGTATTCGCGCACCCCGGTCAAGCCGGGGTCATTTTTTTTCCACGCTCGCCACCCAGGCTTTTAATACTGCCACGTCGTGCTGCCACTCCTGCTTCATCTCTTCAATCCATTCAGCAACGTTATCTTCCCAAGCAGGAAGATCCGGCGACTGGATTTGCTGACCTAGCTGTTGCAGGTGACGCAGCCCCACTGAACCTGCTGCGCCTTTAATTTTATGGCCTTCCTCAACAACACCTTTTTTATCCCGTGCCGTCAGGTTGGACTCCAGCACGCTCAAATATCCCGGCATCATCTTCTCAAACACCGCCAGCCCGTCGGTAATTAACTTCGGTCCCACCAGCTCGAGGTATTGTTCCAACATAGGAATATCTAACAGCGCTTGCGATTTACTGCTTTCTTCAGATGTCACAGTGCTCTCCTCTTCGTTTCGGGTATCCCAGTATTTTTTGATCATGGCGGTTAGCGCCGGAACCGACAGCGGCTTACTCAGCACGTCGTCCATGCCTGCGTCCAGATACTCTTTTTTATCTTTCAGTACGTTGGCGGTGAGTGCAACCAGCGGTGGCAGATCTTCACGGGCGTATTTTTGCGTGAGCTCCCGCGAGATATCCAGACCGGTCATATCCGGTAGCTGAATATCCAGCAGCACCAGGTCATATTCACCCGGCGTAAACATTTCCAGCGCGGCTTTCCCGGTCATCGCGACATCCACGCTGTTGCCTAATTTTTCCAGCACGGAGCGCGCAACAATAACGTTCAGCTCAATGTCTTCTACCAGCAGCACATTCAGGGCTGGCAGCGGCATTTCATCGTCTTCAAAAGCATCTTCAATCTCTTCCGCTACCGCGGGGGCATGCACGGTTAGCGTAAAGATGGACCCTTTTCCTGCCTGGCTGGAAACCGTAATATCACCGCCCATGTTTTTCGCCAGACGCTTCGACACGGCCAAACCAATCCCTGTCCCCGTTGCCGGTTTACCGCCGTTGCTGTCCTTCACCTGATAATACATAGCGAAGATTTTATCCTGCTCATCCTGCGGAATGCCGATGCCGGAATCTTCAACTTCGAAATGCAGCATATTCCCCTGGTCATAGCGCGCCCGCACGGTCACCTGCCCCTGCTGGGTAAACTTCACGGCGTTGCTGATCAGATTCCACAGGATCTGACGCAGACGCGTTCCGTCGGTAATGACCTTATGCGGCAGCGGTAACGTCGGCTCAAGCACAAAACGCAGCCCCTTTTGCTGCGCCTGTAGGCCAGAGAGGTTTTCCAGATCCGCCATAAAACTGGTGAAATCGATCGGCTGGTTATCGAGCTGGACTTTACGTCGCTCCATCTTATCCATGTCGATAATGTCGTTGAAAATATTCCCCAGCGTCACAGCAGAGACGTGGATTGTTTTCAGGTATTTTTCCTGCTCCGCGGTAAGATCCGTATCCAGCAGGATCCGGCTTAAGCCGACAATGCCGTTAAGCGGGGTGCGCAACTCGTGGCTGATGGTAGAAATAAAGGTGGTCTTATCGCGGCTGGCGCGCTCAAGCGCATCCTGATAACGCTTACGCTCGGTAATATCGCGCCCAAAGCCCATCAGACCATGTCGCTTACCTACGCGGTCATAGTAAGGCACTTTGCGAATTTCAAAGCAGGCTTTGCGCCCGTCCGGGTAGTCCAGCCACTGTTCGTAGGTGAGCGAAACATTATGGCGGAACACCTTCTCGTCGGTCTCAATCACCTTTTCAGCCGCTTCAGGAGAGTAAACGTCAGCCGGTTTTAAGTTCACCAGCTGCTTTTCGCTTTTGCCGGTCAGCAGCTCCATGGCACGGTTACAGCCGGAAAACTCCTTATCTTCATTGCGATAAAAAACCAGATCCGGCGAGGCATCAAGGAAAGAGCGTAAAAAGGAAGACTGTTGCTCAAGCTGGATCTGCGCCTCTTCGCGCTCTTTGATTTCAACCTTCAGTTGCTCGAATGTTTCCTGGCGCTCTGCTTCGGCTTTTTCACGCTCAACAATTTCCTGATTGAGCTGGGCAATATTATCTTTCAACTGCACATTGAGCTTGAGATCTCGCTCGCGCATCTCTTCCAGCTTTTGTACCAGTCGTGACAGGCGTTGCCGGGACTCCTCAAGTTGCTCCACCACCACAGACAAGAAATAGACGGCCCAGGGGGTAATTAACAGACCAAAAAAGATAGAACGGATGACATCAATGCTTTCTACCTGGCCATGCAGCACCATGGTGACAGCCATCTGCACCACAATTGCCAACACGACCAGAGCCAGCGCCAACAGCAGCGAAAAGCGCACCAGACCTAACTTCATCATCAGGTCGACGTAATATTGCGCCAGCATACGGATTTGCTTCATAGAGGGTTCCTTCACGACAACTTGGCACAATAATACTCAATTCTCAGCGTGACGTTGAAGATTGTGCAAGAAATGCGGAGGTTATCGGTGAAATGACCGCGGAGAGGCCATCGTAGGCCTGATAAGCAAAGCGCCATCAGGCAAGCAGGCGCAGATTTCCGGATGTCGGCTTTGCCTTATCCGGCCTACGGAGAGTTAGTTCTCAGGCTGCACCCATGGCGTACCGAGCGCCGAGCCTTGCACACCGTACTTGTTAAGGTACTTATCCAGTTCGACCATGCCGGTCCAGCGGTTTTCACACCATAGCGGTGCCAGCAGCGTTGGGCGGCGCGCGCTGGCGGAAATTCGATGATAAATCACCTCTGGCGGCGTATGACGGATCATCTCCCCGGCGGTAACCGTATAGTCGTCCAGTTCAATTCCGTTCAGCCGCCCGGCTTCCCAGGCTTTCGCCATCGTACTGCCTTTCACAATATGCAGCGGGTGCAGCTTAATACCGTCAACACCCGCCTCCACTACACGTTCCATGGTTTGCAGGCATTCTGCCTGCCCTTCTCCCGGCAGACCGACAATCAGGTGCGAGCACACTTTCAGCCCACGCTCGCGTGCCAGTCGCGTAGTGCGTTGGTAGCAGGCAAAATCATGGCCACGGTTAATACGATGCAGGGTTTTGTCATGCGCGGTTTGCAAACCGAGTTCCAGCCATACCTCATAGCCGAGGTCTTTATACTCGCAAAGCAGATCGAGTACCGCATCCGGCACGCAGTCGGGGCGCGTCCCAACGCATAACCCGACGATACTGGCCTGGCTAACCGCCTGCTGATACATCGAACGCAGCACCTGCACTTCAGCAAAGGTGCTGGTATAGGCCTGGAAATAGGCCAGATAGCGTTTCGCGCGATTGACCAGATGCGCCTGATGCTCAAGCTGCTCGGCAATAGAATGGTGCTGCTGTGCTTCATCGGCAAACGAGGCAACATTGCAGAAAGTACACCCGCCACGTCCGATGGTGCCATCACGATTTGGACAGCTAAAGCCGCCGTGAAGCGTGAGTTTATGAACCTTTTGCCCGTAACGGCGAGAAAGATCCCCACCAAACATATTGACTAATTTCTGTAACTGCATAATCTGGTAGACCGCGCCTTGAAAAGAGGCCAAAGCCTGCCATTTTTTGCCCCAGTCGGCGATGACCTGGATCAATCGCCCTGGCGTGCCTTTATTCATTGCATAACAAATCAAAATAATCGAAATTTCATTCATTCAAAATGAAATTACTTTTCCTTATATCCGACTGTTTTTTTTATCTTCTTATACTCTCAGCATAAAAACAGTATCTTTAAGACGCCAAAACTCTAAAAACCAGCATAAAATGCCAAGCATAGCGATAAACAAAGGGAGGACGGGGGATATACAGCCTTTCTGACAGTGAGACAGATCACACTTCGCTCCCCATCCCCCTTGCGTTAAATCAATGTAAAAAAGCCTTAAATTTCAACATATTCATAAGGTTAATCGCCCTATAGCACATTTTTGCATAAATAAGATTGCCATTTGACCTGTGTGTGGATTCCCGATAACGTGGAAATCCGCTGGAAGCTTTCTGGATGAGCAGCCTGCTCATCATATTTATGCAGTAATTGAGATTCCCTCTGAAGCAAGTCCTCAAACTTGTTTGACCTATGCGAAAAGGATAAAGAGGGCGAATGCGAGGTAAGCGTATGACACGCAAACCCCGTCGCCATGCTCTTGGTGTGCCCGTGCGCAACGGTCCAGATGGGAATCCCGCAGAGCCTGGGGAGGTTCACTGATATGTTGTACGATAAATCCCTTGAGAGGGATAACTGTGGTTTCGGCCTGATCGCCCACATAGAAGGCGAACCTAGCCACAAGGTAGTGCGTACCGCCATACACGCACTGGCCCGCATGCAGCACCGTGGCGCAATTCTAGCCGATGGTAAAACCGGCGATGGTTGCGGTTTGCTGTTACAAAAACCTGACCGCTTTTTCCGCATCGTGGCGCAAGAGCGCGGCTGGCGTTTAGCTAAAAACTATGCCGTCGGCATGATCTTTTTAAATAAAGACGCTGAACTGGCTGCAGCTTCTCGTCGCATTGTCGAAGAAGAATTACAGCAGGAGACCCTGTCGATTGTCGGCTGGCGCGACGTGCCGACCAACGAAGGTGTTCTCGGTGAAATCGCCCTCTCCTCCCTGCCTCGTATCGAGCAAATTTTTGTCAACGCCCCTGCGGGCTGGCGTCCGCGTGATATGGAGCGCCGCCTGTTCATCGCGCGCCGTCGCATCGAAAAACGCCTCCAGGACGATAAAGACTTCTACGTGTGTAGCTTGTCGAACCTGGTCAATATCTATAAAGGTCTGTGTATGCCGGCGGATCTGCCGCGCTTTTACCTGGACCTGGCGGACCTGCGTCTGGAATCGGCCATCTGCCTGTTCCACCAGCGCTTCTCCACCAATACTGTACCGCGCTGGCCGCTGGCCCAACCGTTCCGCTACCTGGCGCATAACGGTGAAATCAACACCATCACCGGCAACCGCCAGTGGGCACGCGCACGTACCTATAAATTCCAGACACCGCTGATCCCTGACCTGCACGACGCCGCACCGTTCGTTAACGAAACCGGCTCCGACTCCAGCTCAATGGATAACATGCTGGAACTGCTGCTGGCTGGCGGGATGGACATTATTCGCGCCATGCGTTTACTGGTGCCGCCGGCCTGGCAGAACAACCCGGATATGGACCCGGAGCTGCGCGCGTTCTTTGACTTTAACTCCATGCACATGGAGCCGTGGGATGGCCCGGCGGGCATTGTTATGTCCGACGGCCGCTTTGCCGCCTGTAACCTTGACCGTAACGGCCTGCGTCCGGCGCGCTACGTAATCACCAAAGACAAGCTGATTACCTGCGCTTCTGAAGTCGGGATCTGGGATTATCAGCCGGATGAAGTGGTTGAGAAAGGTCGCGTCGGCCCTGGCGAGCTGATGGTTATCGATACCCGCAGCGGGCGCATTCTGCACTCCGCCGAAACCGATGACGATCTGAAAAGCCGCCATCCGTACAAAGAGTGGATGGAGAAGAACGTCCGCCGTCTGGTGCCGTTCGAAGACCTCGCAGACGATCAGGTCGGCAGCCGCGAACTGGACGATGACACGCTCGCCAGCTATCAGAAACAGTTTAACTACAGCGCCGAAGAGCTGGATTCCGTGATCCGCGTGCTCGGCGAAAATGGTCAGGAAGCGGTCGGTTCAATGGGTGATGATACCCCGTTTGCCGTGCTGTCCAGCCAGCCGCGCATCATTTATGACTACTTCCGCCAGCAGTTCGCGCAGGTGACTAACCCGCCGATCGACCCGCTGCGTGAAGCGCACGTTATGTCGCTGGCCACCAGCATCGGTCGTGAGATGAACGTCTTCTGCGAAGCCGAAGGTCAGGCACACCGCCTGAGCTTTAAATCGCCGATCCTGCTGTACTCCGATTTCACCCAGCTCACCACCATGAAAGAGGAGCATTACCGCGCCGACCGCCTGGATATCACCTTCGATGTGACCGAAACCACCCTCGAAGAGACCGTCAAAGCATTGTGCGATAAGGCGGAACAGATGGTGCGTAACGGTACGGTGCTGCTGGTGCTCTCTGACCGTAACATCGCGAAAAACCGCCTGCCGGTTCCGGCACCGATGGCCGTGGGCGCAGTGCAAACGCGCCTTGTAGAACAAAGCCTGCGTTGCGACGCCAACATCATCGTTGAAACCGCCAGCGCCCGCGACCCGCACCATTTTGCTGTCCTGCTCGGCTTTGGCGCGACGGCCATTTACCCGTATCTCGCGTATGAAACGCTGGGACGGCTGATCGACACTCAGGCGATTGCCAAAGATTACCGGACCGTGATGCTGAACTACCGTAACGGCATCAACAAAGGTCTGTACAAAATCATGTCCAAAATGGGCATTTCGACCATCGCCTCTTACCGCTGCTCGAAGCTGTTTGAAGCGGTTGGTCTGCACGATGATGTCGTGGCGCTGTGCTTCCAGGGCGTGGTCAGCCGTATTAGCGGCGCAGGGTTTAGCGACTTCCAGCAGGATCTGCTAAACCTCTCCAAACATGCATGGCTGGCACGTAAACCTATCAGCCAGGGCGGTTTGCTCAAATACGTCCACGGCGGCGAATACCATGCCTACAACCCGGACGTGGTGCGCACGCTGCAACAGGCGGTACAAAGCGGCGAGTACAGCGACTATCAGGAATATGCCAAGCTGGTCAATGAGCGTCCGGCGGCCACGCTGCGCGATCTGCTGGCGATTACGCCTGGCGATGAAGCCGTAAGCATTAGCGAAGTAGAACCCGCAACCGAACTGTTTAAACGCTTCGATACCGCAGCTATGTCCATCGGCGCATTAAGCCCCGAAGCACACGAAGCGCTGGCCGAAGCCATGAACAGCATCGGCGGCAACTCGAACTCCGGTGAAGGCGGTGAAGACCCGGCGCGCTATGGCACCAATAAAGTGTCGCGCATTAAGCAGGTTGCTTCCGGTCGCTTTGGCGTAACCCCGGCGTATCTGGTCAACGCCGATGTCATCCAGATTAAAGTCGCTCAGGGCGCGAAACCTGGCGAAGGCGGTCAGTTACCGGGTGATAAAGTCACCCCGTACATCGCCAAACTGCGCTATTCGGTGCCGGGCGTGACGCTGATCTCCCCGCCGCCGCACCACGATATTTACTCTATCGAAGACTTAGCGCAGCTGATTTTCGACCTCAAACAGGTCAACCCGAAAGCGATGATCTCCGTGAAGCTGGTTTCCGAACCAGGCGTTGGCACCATCGCCACAGGCGTGGCGAAAGCCTATGCGGATCTGATCACCATTGCTGGCTACGATGGCGGTACCGGCGCAAGCCCGCTCTCCTCGGTGAAATATGCGGGCTGCCCGTGGGAACTCGGTCTGGTGGAAACCCAGCAGGCGCTGGTCGCTAACGGTCTGCGTCACAAGATTCGTCTGCAGGTTGATGGCGGTCTGAAAACCGGTGTCGATATCATTAAAGCGGCGATTCTGGGTGCGGAAAGCTTCGGCTTCGGTACCGGTCCAATGGTGGCGCTGGGCTGTAAATACCTGCGTATTTGCCACCTGAACAACTGCGCAACCGGCGTGGCGACTCAGGATGACAAACTGCGTAAGAACCACTATCACGGCCTGCCGTTCAAAGTGACTAACTACTTTGAATTTATCGCCCGCGAAGTCCGTGAGCTGATGGCGCAACTGGGTGTGAAGCGTCTGGTGGATCTGATTGGTCGTACCGACCTGCTCAAAGAGCTGGAAGGGTTTACCGCCAAGCAACAGAAACTGGAACTGTCTCGTCTGCTGGAAACCGCCGAACCGCATCCGGGTAAAGCGCTGCATTGCACCGAGAACAACCCGCCGTTTGATAACGGCGTGCTGAACGCTCAGTTGTTACAGCAAGCGAAACCGTTTGTCGACGAGCGCCAGAGCAAAACCTTCTGGTTCGATATCCGCAACACCGACCGTTCTGTTGGCGCGTCGCTGTCGGGCTATATCGCGCAAACGCATGGCGATCAGGGGCTGGCGTCTGACCCAATCAAAGCGCACTTCAGCGGTACCGCAGGCCAGAGCTTCGGCGTGTGGAACGCGGGCGGCGTGGAGTTGTATCTGACCGGTGATGCCAACGACTATGTCGGTAAAGGTATGGCGGGCGGTCTGCTTGCAGTGCGTCCTCCGGTTGGCTCTGCTTTCCGTAGCCATGAGGCGAGCATCATTGGTAACACCTGTCTGTATGGTGCCACCGGTGGCCGCCTGTTTGCCGCGGGTCGTGCGGGTGAGCGCTTTGCAGTACGTAACTCCGGCGCAATCACCGTGGTTGAAGGTATTGGCGACAACGGCTGCGAATATATGACCGGCGGCATCGTCTGTATTCTCGGAAAAACGGGCGTCAACTTCGGAGCGGGTATGACGGGCGGATTCGCCTACGTGCTCGATGAAGACGGTGAGTTCCGCAAACGCGTGAACCCGGAACTGGTAGAAGTGCTGAGCGTGGACTCGCTGGCTATCCACGAGGAACACCTGCGCGGTTTGATTACCGAGCACGTACAGCATACCGGCTCTTCACACGGCGAAGAGATCCTGGCTAACTGGCCAGCATTCTCGGCGAAATTCGCGCTGGTAAAACCAAAATCCAGTGATGTGAAAGCACTGTTGGGTCACCGTAGTCGTAGCGCAGCAGAGCTGCGTGTGCAGGCGCAGTAAGGGGTAGCAGCAATGAGTCAGAACGTATACCAATTTATCGACCTGCAGCGCGTTGATCCACCTAAGAAGCCGCTGAAGATCCGTAAGATCGAGTTTATCGAGATCTACGAGCCGTTTTCCGAAGGTCAGGCCAAAGCACAGGCAGACCGCTGCCTGTCCTGCGGTAACCCGTACTGCGAGTGGAAGTGCCCGGTGCATAACTACATCCCGAACTGGCTGAAACTGGCGAACGAGGGGCGTATTTTTGAAGCAGCAGAACTGTCGCACCAGACCAACACTCTGCCGGAAGTCTGTGGCCGCGTGTGCCCGCAGGATCGTCTGTGTGAAGGATCCTGTACGCTGAACGATGAGTTCGGCGCAGTGACTATCGGTAACATCGAGCGCTATATCAACGATAAAGCATTCGAAATGGGCTGGCGCCCGGATATGACCGGCGTGCGTCAAACCGACAAGCGCGTGGCGATCATCGGTGCCGGTCCGGCAGGCCTGGCCTGTGCTGATGTGCTGACCCGTAACGGCGTGAAGGCGGTGGTATTTGACCGCCACCCGGAAATCGGCGGTCTGCTGACCTTCGGTATCCCGGCCTTCAAACTGGAGAAAGAGGTCATGACCCGCCGTCGTGAAATCTTCACCGGTATGGGCATTGAGTTCAAATTGAACGTGGAAGTGGGCCGCGATGTACAGCTTGACGATCTGCTGAAAGATTATGACGCCGTGTTCCTTGGCGTAGGTACCTATCAGTCGATGCGCGGTGGGCTGGAAAACGAAGACGCTTCCGGTGTGTTTGATGCCCTGCCGTTCCTGATCGCCAATACCAAACAGTTGATGGGCTTTGGCGAAAGCAGCGACGAGCCGTACATCAGCATGGAAGGCAAACGCGTCGTCGTTCTCGGCGGTGGCGATACCGCGATGGACTGCGTGCGGACCTCGGTTCGCCAGAACGCAGCACATGTCATCTGCGCTTATCGTCGTGACGAAGAGAACATGCCGGGTTCCAAACGCGAAGTGAAAAATGCGCGTGAAGAAGGCGTCGAATTCCAGTTCAACGTCCAGCCTTTAGGCGTGGAAGTGAATGCCAACGGTAAGGTATGCGGTGTGAAAATGGCGCGTACCGAAATGGGTGAACCGGATGCGAAGGGCCGTCGCCGTGCGGAGATCGTTGCCGGTTCTGAACACGTTGTTCCGGCAGATGCGGTGGTACTGGCGTTTGGCTTCCGTCCGCACAGTATGGAGTGGCTGGCAAAACACAGCGTCGAACTGGATTCTCAGGGCCGCATTATTGCTCCAGAGCGCAGCGACAACGCCTTCCAGACCAGCAACCCGAAAATCTTCGCCGGTGGCGACATCGTGCGCGGTTCGGATCTGGTGGTCACCGCGATTGCCGAAGGTCGTAAAGCGGCAGACGGTATCCTGAACTACCTGGAAGTGTAATACAGCCTCTTAAGGCATCTCATCTGCCCTGGTGGGTGAGATGCCAAATTCCTGCCGCAATACCGCCAAACCTGCCGATTAAGCCAGTCTGACAACACGTTTAGTAAACAGGGCAAATAACCTTAACACCCCAAACAGATCGACATCATGAATAATAACCATGTAAAAATCAGACGAAAACGTTTGCTTTACGTTGAGAACTGTATATTATGCGGCGGATTTTTTGGGCAAAATTCATGGAGGCGTTGTGTCGCAAGACAACAATTATAGCCAGGGCCCCGTCCCTCTGGCGGCGCGAAAAGGCGTAGTTCCACTAACATTTGTCATGTTGGGACTCACATTCTTTTCCGCCAGTATGTGGACCGGTGGCACACTCGGTACCGGTCTTTCTTATAATGATTTCTTCCTGGCAGTTCTCTTCGGTAATCTTCTCCTCGGTATTTACACTGCATTTCTCGGTTTTATCGGCGCAAAAACAGGGCTCTCAACCCACCTTCTGGCGCGTTACTCATTTGGTGTGAAAGGTTCATGGCTTCCCTCTCTGCTGTTAGGCGGCACACAGGTAGGCTGGTTTGGCGTTGGTGTGGCCATGTTTGCTATCCCGGTTGGCAAAGCGACGGGAATTGACGTCAATATCCTGATTGCGATTTCCGGTCTGTTGATGACCCTGACCATCTTTTTTGGCATCTCAGCGCTGACCGTTTTATCTATCATCGCCGTGCCTGCCATCGTCGTACTTGGCAGCTACTCCGTCTGGCTGGCAGTGAGCGATGTCGGCGGTTTGGAGCATTTAAAAGCGATAGTGCCGCAAACGCCGCTGGATTTCTCCACCGCACTGGCGCTGGTAGTCGGCTCGTTTGTCAGCGCAGGGACGTTAACCGCTGACTTCGTCCGTTTTGGCCGCAACGCCAAAGGCGCGGTGCTGATCGCCATGGTGGCGTTTTTCCTTGGCAATTCGCTTATGTTCATCTTCGGCGCTGCGGGCGCGGCTGCGGTTGGACAGGCGGATATCTCTGACGTGATGATTGCCCAGGGACTGCTGCTGCCCGCGATCATCGTTCTCGGCCTGAATATCTGGACCACCAACGATAATGCGCTGTACGCATCGGGCCTGGGATTTGCCAATATTACCGGCCTTTCCAGCCGTACGCTGTCAGTGGCTAACGGTATTATTGGCACACTGTGCGCACTGTGGCTTTACAATAACTTTGTCGGCTGGCTGACATTTCTGTCGGCAGCGATTCCCCCGATTGGCGGGGTGATCATCGCCGACTATCTGCTGAACCATCGCCGCTATGCCGACTTCAGCAAAGCGCAATTTATTTCCGTAAACTGGATAGCGATCCTGTCCGTTGCACTGGGCATTGCCGCAGGTCACTATATTCCCGGCATCGTGCCCGTCAATGCCGTACTTGGCGGCGTATTCAGCTATATCCTGCTGAATCCACTTTTCAATCGCAGCCTTGCTAAATCCCCGGAGGTCAGCCATGCAGAATAATAACATCACCATTCATCAGGCGCGTTTACAGGGACGTGAAGGATTATGGCAAATCACGATTGAAAACGGGCGCTTTAGCCGTATTGAGCCTCAAGACGCAGCGACGTTACCACAGGGTGAAGTGCTTGATGCTGAAGGCGGTCTGGCTATCCCACCGTTCGTTGAGCCACATATCCATCTGGACACTACACAAACCGCGGGCGAGCCGAGCTGGAATCAGTCTGGTACGTTGTTTGAGGGCATTGAACGCTGGGCTGAACGTAAGGCAATGCTCACTCACGAAGACGTCAAAGCGCGCGCCATGCAGACCCTGAAGTGGCAGATGGCCAACGGCATCCAGTATGTCCGTACTCACGTTGACGTTTCCGACCCTACGTTGACGGCGCTAAAAGCCATGCTGGAGGTGAAGCAAGAAGTCGCTCCGTGGGTAGAGCTACAGATTGTCGCGTTCCCGCAAGAAGGCATTCTTTCTTATCCCAATGGTGAAGCGCTCCTGGAGGAAGCCGTGCGTCTGGGCGCCGACGTCATTGGCGCGATCCCGCACTTTGAATTCACGCGTGAATATGGCGTAGAGTCGCTGCATAAGATTTTCGCTCTGGCGCAAAAATACGACAAACTTATCGACGTGCACTGTGACGAAATCGATGATGAGCAATCCCGCTTTGTTGAAACCGTTGCGGCACTGGCACATCGCTACAATATGGGCGAGCGCGTGACCGCCAGCCATACCACGGCGATGCATTCCTACAACGGCGCGTATGCTTCCCGTCTTTTCCGTCTGTTGAAAATGTCCGGCATTAACTTTGTCGCAAATCCACTGGTGAATATTCACCTGCAAGGGCGCTTTGACACTTATCCTAAGCGTCGTGGTGTTACGCGCGTCAAAGAGATGCTGGAAGCGGAGATCAACGTCTGCTTCGGTCATGATGACGTCTTCGATCCGTGGTACCCGCTGGGCACTGCGAATATGCTGCAGGTGCTGCATATGGGATTACACGTGTGCCAACTGATGGGATACGGACAAATTAACGATGGGTTGAACCTGGTCACCAGCCACAGCGCGAAAACCCTGCACCTGCAGGACTACGGTCTGAACGTGGGGAATTCTGCGAATCTGGTGATTTTGCCTGCAGAAAATGGGTTTGACGCGGTTCGTCGCCAGACGCCTGCCCGTTATTCCATTCGTCATGGTCGAGTCATTGCCGAGACGGTCCCAAGCCAAACCACACTGCATCTGACGCAGCCAGAAACGGTGACGTTTAAGCGCTAGGTCGTTACATTCCATGTCGGATGGCGTAAGCCTTGCCATCCGACACAGTCTCTCACTCTCAAGCTTGTAATAAGCTGGCGCGGACTTTGATCACCACTTTTTTGATGTCCATCGGGGCCTGCACCACACAACCCGGTTTATGCGGCTCGCCCGGCATAAAAATCACAAATTTTCCCGGCTTCAGTACCATAGCCTGTTCATCGGCAATCTGGCTGCACAGCTGATAATCATCCTCGATGTGCATCTCTTCACAGTGACGAGCAGAATCGGTCATCCCGAACAGAATCCGTTCTTCGCCGGACAACAGCATCTGAATATCAATGTACTGCTGATGCAGCTCCGCTTTCTTATGCTCTGGGCTCTGCGTTGTAAATTGCATGACATTCATAAAAATATTCTCGCCCTGCAACGTGTAGCGCCCAGGCGTCTTCTCCTGCGGATTCGCCGCAATGGCAAGCGTTAACGCCTGCTGCAA
Organism: Citrobacter sp. B72; assembly: GCF_016894305.1. Taxonomy (NCBI): domain Bacteria; kingdom Pseudomonadati; phylum Pseudomonadota; class Gammaproteobacteria; order Enterobacterales; family Enterobacteriaceae; genus Citrobacter; species Citrobacter sp. B72. Next base: position 487,335 of record NZ_CP069801.1, on the reverse strand, counting down.
GACCGGATGTAATCCGGCAGAAGGCAGTGAATTCAACGCATCTGATATCATCATCATTCTCCCTGGGCCAACAGCGCGGCCCCCAGTAATCCAGCGTCATGACGGTAATGCGCCGCCAGCAATTCCACGTGATAGGCCAAAGGCTCTTGTGCCAGATAATGTTCCACCAGCGCCAGATACCCTTCAGCCAGCCCAACGCTGCCGCCAATGACCACGCACTGGCAATCGGTCGTGGCCTTCACATCGGCAACAAGCCTTGCCAAAGTACGCGCCGAGCGATGGATCAACCGGCTTGCCTGCTCATCCCCCTGCCCGGCACGGCTAAAAATAGTTTTGGCGTCGCATCCGGCAAGCGCGCCTTCGGCAGCCGCCGCTATTCCACGACCGGATGCGATCGCCTCAACGCAGCCCACACGCCCGCAGCCGCACATGGGTCCATGAGGATCGGCCAGCGTATGTCCCAGATGCCCAGCCAGACCGCCGACTCCGGTCAGCAGTTTCCCACCGCTGACGATTCCCCCGCCCACGCCTGTGGAGACGGTAATAAACACCAGATCGCGGTACTCACCACCAAGCGCATGGTACTCAGCCCACGCCGCTGCCTGTGCGTCATTGACGGCCAGCGTCGGCAGGTCGGTGATTTGCTCCAGCGTTTGTGTCAGCGGAAAATGCATCAACCCGCCGAGGTTATGCGGATTCAGCGCCAGTAAAGCCCCCTCACGGATAATCCCCGTCGAGGCGATCGCCACCCGATTAGCACGCCCCTGTAGCGGTGCAACCAGTGTTTGTAACGCGGCGCGCAGCGCTTGCGGCGTTTTACTGGCAGGCGTCGGCAGTTCACGCCGCTCGCGGACTTGCTGATTGTTCGCTACCAGCGCGGCAGCCAATTTGGTGCCGCCAATATCAATCGCCAGTGTGGTCATGACGCCGCCTCATGCATCGTAGTGGCGCTCTGTAGCTCAAAGAACGACATATTCTTCCCTTACGGCTATTGCCCGGTTCAGCACCGGGCAATTGGATTAACTTTTGGATTTCACCATGGTGCTTTTGTCACCGCCGAACGGCACGGCCCCGCTAAACGGTCGACCATCGATGGCGTCATGCGTACGTAACGCTTCAGGACGCAGCCAGCGCTGTACGCGGGACGGCATATCGAGACCAATCAGCAGGATCACCACAAATGTCAGGCCGAAAGAGAGCGATCCCAGCGCGGTACCCAGATCAAGACGTTGGGCAATCAGCGCGCCGATGATCGGTGCCAAAGCCCCGCCCAGTGCGCCCACGTTATAGGTGAAGCCCAATCCCGCCGCACGCTGATCGGTATCGAAATAGCCGCCAATCAGTTTTGGTAAGATCCCGGAGATCCCCTGGCCGAGCATTTGTTGGAAAAACAGCAGCAAACCCAGTACCCAGACGTTTGAACCGCCTATTGCAAACACCGGAATAATCAGCAACTGCGAGGCCAGCAGACTGCAGACATAGGCTTTACGCGTGCCCAGCCAGTCACCAAGAAAACCGCCGACGCAACAACCGACCGCCGCACCAAAGCCACTAAAGAAGAGCACTCTGGCCACCGTGGAAGGATCGTACAGCAGTTCCGTTTTCAGATAGGTTGGCAACAGCGCCTGAATCGGCCACGAGTACAGGAAGGCAAATAGCACGACCACCATCAGCATCACGCCCGTCGGCCAGCGTTTCCCGCTGCTTTGCACCATAAAGCTAATGAAGATAAAGGCGCATATCAGTCCCAGGACCGCCACGATAGCCGCATTTTGCAGGTTGCCAGCAAAGCAGAACCACAGCGCAGTTGCAGCGGCGAGCGTCATCAGAATATTAATTACCCGATGCTCGCCCCGGTAGAGAATGTCCACCATCGTGCGCACTGGCGCTTTGCCTTCGTGTTTTTCTTTCCAGTCTTCCGCTTCCGGAATATTTTTACGCAGCCAGAGGGCGAAGATAATTGGCAGGATGCCGATGAAGAACAGCGCGCGCCATCCCCAGACCGGGACCACCAGACTGTAGACCTGGGCGGCGATCACGGCACCAACGGAAAAGCCGGAAATCAGGAAACCACTGGCTTTGTTTCGCAGATGTTTAGGCCAACTTTCAATAACATAGGTTGCGCTGGAACCATACTCACCGGCCATCCCCATACCGATAACCAGTCGGGCGATAAACATGGTGGTGTAGCCCGGCGCAAAGCCGCAGGCCAGCGTCCCCACGGAGAACAGAATGATGCTGGTGACCATCGCCAGGCGGCGTCCGTAACGATCGCCCATGGCCCCCAACATTAATCCGCCAAACCAACGGGAGATAAAGGCGGCCGAGATCAGGCTGGCAGCCTGCACCGTCGTCAGTCCGAATTCGCCCTGCACTTCTGTCAGCACCAGGGCGATTAACACAAAATCGAAACCATCAAGCAAATATCCCAGCCAGGCGGCGGAAAATGCCCGCCATTGTGCCCGATTGAGATGGCGATACCACGGGATGCTTTGGGTAGAAGTACTCATTTTACTCTCCCGACGATTTTTGTTGTTGTGCCGGGTGGTGGCTTTGCCTTACCCGGCCTACGGTCGAAAATCCAGGCCGGGCAAGCGAAACGCCCCCGGCGACCCGTGATTACGCCTTTTCCGCCAGCAGTTGGTTTGCCAGCGCTTTCAGTTCCGGCAGATATTGTTCATCTACCGGGGCAAAGGGTTTACGGCACAGTGGGACAGAAACCACATCCATATAGTGCAGTACCGTTTTCAGGCCGCGGAACACGCCAACCTTAATGAGCAGATCGATAACCTTATTGCACTCAGTTTGCAGCTTTTGCGCCGTGCGGATGTCGCCTTCTTTGAGCGCTTTCACAATTCCCTGATAGCGCCACCCCATGATGTTGTAAGTGCTACCGATACCGCCATCTGCACCCGCCAGCAAACCAGAAGCAAAGATCTCGTCATAACCGTTATAAAGCACCAGATCGGGATGAGCGCGGCGGATCTGTTCCATCTGATAGAGATCGCCGGAAGTTTGTTTCAGCGCGCCAACGCCAGGTAGCGTCACCAGCGTGTTGATCTGATCCAGCGTCAGTTTTACGCCGCTCAGCGCCGGGATGTTATAGACCACCATCGGCAATCCATTAGCTGAATCAATAATTGCGCGGTAGTGGTCGCAATGCTCTTCAAAGCTGAACGGATAGTAAAACGGCGTGACGGCCGAAACTGCATCAAAGCCGTAACGATGCGCGGCGCTCGCCAGCTGTTGGCTTTCTTCGGTGCTCACCGTGCCAACATGAGCGATCAGCGTCACCTTGCCTTTCGCTTCTTCGGCCACAATTTCCAGCACCTGCTCTCTTTCAACGCGGTTTTGGACAAAGGCCTCACCCGTTGAGCCACCGACATAGAGCCCATCGACACCCTGACCAATGTTGAAACGCACCAGGCGGCGCAGACTCTCGATGTCCAGTCTCTGTTGGTTATCGAATGGGGTTAACAACGCTGGCATTACGCCTTTTAAATCTCTTGCCATAACGACCTCTGACGATGATTAGTGTTATCTGACTACATACCTTTATACCTGTTATACCAGATCAAATAAGCAGCAATACAATACAGAACGCTTATAGTGCGATCTACTTCACTAAACACTTCATCCTTCGAGCCGCCTCTGCGTTAGCTGCGTTCGCTCACCCCTGTCACATAGTTATCTATGCTCCAGGGAACTCGCTCTCTTGCCGCCTTGATGCAACTTGAATGATTTTGTGTTTAAACGATCGTCGGGATCGCGATCACTTACGCAACTTTTTACTTTTGCTGAAGGCGTTCCAGGTCGCGGAAACGCTATTGAGGTGTTCTTGCAGTGCGCGGTCAGCTTCTTCAGGATCTCGCTGGCGAATTGCGTCGACAATCGCGATATGCTGCTGATAACTCACGTTGTTGTGCTCATACAACTCTTGATCGGCGACGGTCGGACGGGCGGCAATCAGCCAGTCTAACAGCGCAACATGGATAGCCATAAAGATAGGATTGCCCGGGATCTCAGCCAGTACACGGTGAAAATCAACGTCCGAGCGGATGAACAACGTATTGTCATCGAGCGACTGGCTGTTGATCTCCAGTGCTTTAGCCAGTCTGTCGATTTGCTCATCTGTCGCATGTTCGGCGGCGTATCGTACCAGGCTGGATTCAAAGAACAGTCGCAACTGCTCGAAGTGGGCAATGCCGCCGGGATGTGCGAGGAAATCTTTCGCCATACCAGACAGCTCGCTGATGATGGTATCAGCTGAAGGACGCGAAACGCGGGCGCGCTCGCCGTTGTTGATTTGTACCAGACCTTTGCGTTTTAACGCGGCCAGCGCTTCTCGTACAGAAGGACGGCCCACGTTAAAGAAGGCCATCAGCTCCCGCTCAGACGGCAACTGTTCGCCCTCGCCAAACTCCCGACGACGAATCATCTGCTCCAGTTCTTCTTCAACCATTTCAGACAGTTTTTTACGCGCCAGCGGGCGGCTGCGTAAGCTGCGGCCAATGGTGGATGGAGAGTCTTCAGCTTGCGAATCAAATGCGTTCATAGGGTCCATTCAGCTAAGTCGTGGTGACAAACAACAGCGGGTTTATCCTAACACAGGATCGAAAGCAGGGTGAAATGATGGACGATCTGATCCGGCTGGCCTATTGATAATATACGTAACAGCAATATTATTTTAAGCGAGTATCTTCTGCCTCATTTTAATTGAATCGAGTTAAAAACCTTCATGAAAATTATGAATATGAACGTGATAATTTATCATAACCATCTATTTTATAACGATAAATAATTACACCATCGAATTAAAAATAAGATATTCACTCCATAAAAAATGCCCAGAAAAATATAACATCCGTTTTGACAGTAGCGTTATTACCGGATTTATCTTCTTCTCTGACATGGAGTGAAACAATGTTCGGCATCATTATCTCTGTCATCGTTTTATTAACGATGGGTTACCTGATCCTCAAAAACTACAAACCGCAGGTCGTGTTGGCCGCCGCCGGGATCTTCCTGATGATCTGCGGCGTCTGGCTGGGCTACGGCGCGTTGGTCGCTGACGACAAAAGCAGTGGCTATATACTGGTCGATATTTACAACGAAATTTTGCGTATGCTCTCCAACCGCGCGGCCGGACTGGGGTTATCAATCATGGCAGTGGGCGGTTATGCCCGTTATATGGACAGAATGGGGGCCAGCAGAGCGATGGTTAGCCTGTTAAGTCGCCCGCTCAAGCTAATCCGTTCCCCCTATGTAGTTCTTGCCGCCACCTATGTGATTGGTCAGATCATGGCGCAGTTCATTACCAGCGCATCCGGGTTAGGTATGTTGCTGATGGTGACGCTGTTCCCAACGCTGGTTAGTCTTGGCGTGAGCCGTTTATCCGCTGTTGCGGTCATTGCCACTTCGATGTCGATTGAATGGGGCATTCTGGAAACCAACTCTATTTTTGCCGCGCAGGTCGCGGGCATGAAAATCGCCACCTATTTCTTTCAATACCAGTTGCCCGTCGCGTCGTGTGTCATTGTCGCCGTCGCCATTGCGCATTTTTTCGTTCAGCGTCAATTTGATAAAAAAGCCGCACCGGAAAGTAACGGATTTGCGGAACAAAAGACACTGGAAAACGTACCCCCGCTCTATTACGCCATTTTGCCGGTGATGCCGCTGATCCTGATGCTGGGCTCGCTTGCCCTTGCACAAATGGGGCTAATGAAAGCTGAGTTGAATCTGGTGGTGGTGATGTTAATGAGCATGACGCTGACTATGTTTGTTGAATTCCTGCATAAACATAATCTGCGCGAAACGATGGATGATGTGCAGGCTTTTTTTGACGGCATGGGGACGCAGTTTGCCAACGTTGTCACCCTGGTGGTCGCCGGTGAAATCTTTGCGAAAGGGTTGACGACTATCGGGACTGTCGATGCCGTAATAAAAGGCGCAGAGCATTCCGGTCTTGGCGGTATCGGCGTGATGATCATCATGGCGGTTGTCATCGCCGCCTGCGCAATCGTCATGGGGTCAGGCAACGCGCCGTTTATGTCTTTTGCCAGCCTCATTCCGGATATTGCCGCCGGGCTGCATATTCCTGCCGTAGTAATGATTATGCCGATGCATTTTGCCACTACGCTTGCCCGCGCGGTGTCACCTATTACCGCAGTGATCGTCGTGACTTCAGGTATTGCCGGCGTATCGCCCTTTGAAGTGGTAAAACGTACAGCAATCCCGATGGCCGTAGGATTTGTGGTGAATATGATAGTCACCATCGCGCTGTTCTATTGATTGTAGAGCCAGAAAACAGAACAGGCCCGAAAGGGCCTGTTTTCTTATTTCACTATTTATTTCACTACGCGCAGCGCTGGACGCCCACCGCGAGGCGGTGGCGGAGTATCATCCGGATCGTTGTCGTCGCCATTATCAGGTTTATCGCCATCAATGACCGACATGACCGTTTCACTCTCAAAACCAGACGCGTCGTTGTCGTCATCATTTAAGCTGGCAACATCTTCGTCGTAGGCGGCTTCCGGTTCGAACATCGTACCGGCGCCATTTTCACGTGCATAAATTGCCAGAACGGCAGCCAACGGCACAGACACCTGACGCGGCACACCACCGAAGCGCGCGTTAAAGCGCACTTCATCGTTAGCCAGTTCCAGGTTGCCCACCGCACGCGGTGCAATATTCAGAACAATTTGCCCGTCACGCGCATATTCCATTGGAACCTGCACGTCCTGGAGCGTCACATCCACCACCAGATGCGGCGTGAGCTGGTTGTCCAGCAACCACTCATAGAACGCGCGCAGCAGATACGGACGGCGTGGTGTTAGCTGTGGCAAATCCATACAGGTTAACCCCGGCCCAGACGCATTTCACGTTCAGGCTCAGTCAGAGAAGCCAGGAAAGAGTCTCGTTCGAAGACGCGAGTCATGTACCCTTTCAGTTCTTTCGAACCTGCACCGTTGAATTCAATACCCAACTGCGGTAAACGCCACAGCAGCGGCGCCAGGTAGCAGTCTACCAGGCTGAACTCATCGCTCAGGAAGTAAGGTTTCTGGCCAAATACTGGCGCGATTGCCAGCAGTTCTTCGCGCAGACGCTTACGCGCGACTTCGGCTTCAGATGCAGAACCGTTCACGATGACGTTCATCAGCGTGTACCAGTCTTTTTCAATACGCTGCATGTACAGGCGGCTTTCACCACGCGCAACCGGGTAAACCGGCATAAGCGGCGGATGCGGGAAGCGCTCATCCAGGTATTCCATAATGATGCGAGATTCCCACAGGGTCAGCTCACGATCCACCAGTGTCGGTACGCTCTGATTCGGGTTGAGGTCGATCAGATCCTGAGGTGGATTGTCCTTCTCCACATGCTCAATCTCGAAACTAACACCTTTCTCAGCCAGCACAATGCGGACCTGATGGCTATAGATGTCAGTAGGACCAGAAAACAGCGTCATTACCGAACGTTTGTTGGCAGCGACAGCCATGAAAACCTCCAGGTATATTCAGAATTTTTACTGCTACCAGCCACTCAGTGGCCGGCCAGAAGTGATGTCACCCAGACTCGGGAAAGTCATTACTGTTCAAAATACAAACAAAAAATGAACGATACCGGACATTTGGGCAGAAAATTGGATGATAGTTTACCAGATTTTGTGACCTTTGTGGTGAGTCGATTCTTGAAATGGGGAAAAAGAGGTGGCAATCAGCGGATTACCGTGGATCTGAGGCGAGAAATAACGATAAAAAAACCCGCCGAAGCGGGTTTTTTCGCAAATTGTCGTCTGCCGAAGCAGAGTACAATTAACGTTTGGAGAACTGAGGACGACGACGTGCTTTACGCAGACCGACTTTCTTACGTTCAACCTGACGAGCATCACGGGTAACGAAGCCAGCTTTACGCAGTTCGCCACGCAGGGATTCGTCGTACTCCATCAGAGCGCGGGTGATACCGTGACGGATCGCACCAGCCTGACCAGAGATACCACCACCTTTAACAGTGATGTACAGATCCAGTTTCTCAACCATGTCGACCAGTTCCAGCGGCTGACGAACTACCATGCGGGCAGTTTCACGACCGAAGTACTGTTCCAGAGAACGTTGGTTGATTACGATTTTACCACTGCCCGGTTTGATGAAAACGCGAGCTGCGGAACTTTTGCGGCGACCAGTGCCGTAGTATTGATTTTCAGCCATTGCCTATAATCCCGATTAGATGTCAAGAACTTGCGGTTGCTGTGCCGCGTGGTTGTGCTCGTTGCCAGCGTAAACTTTCAGTTTACGGAACATAGCACGACCCAGCGGGCCTTTTGGCAGCATGCCTTTAACCGCGATTTCAAGCACACGCTCAGGACGGCGAGCAATCATCTCTTCAAAGGTCGCTTGTTTGATACCACCGATGTGGCCGGTGTGGTGATAGTACACTTTGTCAGTACGCTTGTTGCCGGTTACAGCAACTTTGTCAGCGTTCAGAACGATGATGTAATCACCGGTATCTACGTGCGGAGTGTATTCCGCTTTGTGCTTACCGCGCAGGCGCAGAGCCAGTTCGGAAGCCAGACGGCCCAGAGTTTTACCGGTCGCGTCAACAACATACCAGTCGCGTTTTACGGTTTCTGGTTTAGCTGTAAAAGTTTTCATTAAAAGCTTACCCAAATAAATAAGTTACACGTTGGTGAACACCCAAACGTTTTGTCAGTTGAGGTTCACACGACATTGTCCAGCAAACCTACCCCTTCGAATAGCCTATGCCGGCGCATAGAAAGTTTTGGGAAAAAAACTCTCTCGTAACGTGGGGTCGCAAGATTATAGAGAAGTCAGGGTCAAAGATCGACCCCTTTATGTGATTTGCTGCAGGTTTAACCGGCTAAATGTTCCCGCTTCAGATACTCTTCGCTTTGCATCTCCTGCAAACGCGACAAACAACGCTGAAATTCAAACTTCAGACGCTCGCCCTGATAAATTTCATAGAGGGGTGATGCCGCACTGACCACCAACTTGACGTGGCGTTCGTAGAACTCATCCACCAATGCGATAAAGCGTCGCGCTTCACTCTCCATCAGCGGGGTCATGACCGGCACATCAGACAACAGCACCGTGTGAAACAGACGCGACAGCGCAATATAGTCATGCTGACTCCGGGCATCGACGCAGAGCGTGGTAAACGACACCGCCAGCGTTTGGTTTTCGACGGCCAGCGTCTGCATCGGACGATGATTGATCTCCAGCGTTGGCGCATGTTCACCTTTGGTTCCCGCTAATGCCAGCCAAAGCTTATCCATCTGCTGGCGGGTTTCCTCATTCAATGGCGACAACCACAAATGCGCCTGCGTTAAGGTACGCAGACGATAATCGACGCCGGCATCGACATTCATGATGTCACAATGCTGTTTGATGGCATCAATGGCAGGAAGAAAACGCGTGCGTTGCAAACCGTTGCGATACAGCTCATCTGGCGGAATATTGGAGGTCGCCACCAGCGTAATACCGCGGGCAAACAGCGCCTTCATCAGGCCGCCAAGCAGCATGGCATCGGTGATATCAGAAACAAAAAATTCGTCGAAGCACAGCACGTCCGTTTCGGCCTTAAAGCGGTCGGCGATGATTTCCAGCGGATCGCTCTGCCCCTGTAAGGCAGTAAGCTCTTCATGCACGCGCAGCATAAAACGGTGAAAGTGCAAACGCTGTTTACGTTCGCCCGGCAGGCTATGGTAAAACAGATCCATCAGCCAGGTTTTTCCGCGCCCAACTCCGCCCCACATATATAAACCACGCACCGGTGCGTTGATCGGTGACTCACGCTTGCCCAGCAATTTACCAAAACGCGCCATCAGTCCACTCTCCTGCGGCGCAGGACGTGCTAGCGTTGTAAGCGCCTGGAAAATTGTTTCCAGTCGATTCACGGCTTCGAGTTGTACGTTGTCGGGTTGATGACTGCCGTCGTTGAGGGCTTGCTGGTAACGCGATGTCGGGGAAAGGCTTTGCATGATGTTATTGTTATTCCTTGAGAATCGATGTGCCGTCGCTCACGGTTGACGAAAAAAAGGCCGTTCTACATTACGTGATATAAACACGGGATTCCACTTCTACGGGATTAGCGGTTATAGTGGCATAATCAGGCGCAGGCATGGAGCCTAAAGCCAACACCCTACGGAAACACAAGACAACGGGAGATGTTCATGACCTGGGAATATGCGCTAATTGGGTTAGTCGTCGGTATCATTATTGGTGCTGTAGCCATGCGTTTTGGTAATCGTAAATTACGCCAACAGCAGGCATTGCAGTACGAACTGGAAAAAAATAAAGCTGAGCTGGAAGAGTACCGCGAAGAGCTGGTGAGCCACTTTGCCCGCAGCGCTGAATTGCTGGATAACATGGCGGATGATTATCGTCAGATTTACCAGCACATGGCGAAAAGCTCCAGCAACCTGCTGCCGGGTATGTCGCCGGAAAACAACCCGTTCCGTAACCGTCTGGCAGAGTCTGAAGCAGGCAACGATCAGGCGCCGGTTCAGATGCCACGTGACTATTCTGAAGGGGCATCCGGCCTGCTGCGTAGCGGCGCAAAGCGCGACTAACCGCACATCGTTAAGAAATTTATTGGGCGCAGCAATTGCGCCCTCCGCTTCTCTTCCTGTCCCAGCTATTATTTAGTCGTTAGCCGCATTGTGACCTAACCGAAAATTCAATAACATCAACCTGTTTTGAATCATCTTCCGTTTACTCAAGGTACGAGAGCAGGATCCATGAAAAAACAAACCCAGCTGTTGAGTGCATTAGCGTTAAGTGTCGGGTTAACTCTCTCGGCGCCATTCCCGGCCGCAGCGTCTATCCCCGGCCAGGTTCCCGGTCAGGCTGCGCTTCCCAGCCTCGCTCCGATGCTGGAGAAAGTGTTACCTGCAGTGGTGAGCGTAAGGGTTGAAGGTACTGCCACTCAGGGGCAGAAAGTCCCGGAAGAGTTCAAAAAGTTTTTTGGTGATGAACTTCCCGATCAACCGTCACAACCCTTTGAAGGGCTGGGCTCAGGGGTCATCATTGACGCAGCCAAAGGCTATGTTCTGACCAATAACCACGTTATTAATCAGGCGCAAAAAATCAGCGTTCAGCTTAATGATGGCCGTGAGTTCGACGCTAAGCTTATCGGCAGCGACGATCAGAGCGATATCGCACTGCTACAAATTCAGCACCCCAGCAACCTGACGCAAATTGCCATTGCTGACTCCGATAAACTCCGCGTGGGTGATTTCGCGGTGGCTGTGGGTAACCCGTTCGGTTTGGGTCAAACAGCCACCTCCGGCATTGTATCTGCCTTGGGTCGCAGTGGGTTGAACCTGGAAGGTCTGGAAAACTTTATTCAGACTGACGCCTCTATCAACCGCGGTAACTCCGGCGGCGCATTGCTCAACCTGAACGGTGAGCTGATCGGTATTAACACCGCGATTCTGGCCCCCGGCGGCGGCAGCATCGGGATTGGTTTTGCAATCCCGAGCAACATGGCGCGCACGCTGGCACAGCAGCTGATGCAGTTTGGTGAAATCAAACGCGGTCTGTTGGGTATCAAAGGCACCGAAATGACCTCGGATATCGCCAAAGCGTTCAAACTGGACGTACAGCGTGGCGCGTTTGTCAGTGAGGTTCTGCCTAACTCCGGCTCCGCAAAAGCAGGGGTGAAATCAGGTGACGTCATTACCAGCCTCAACGGTAAACCGCTCAACAGCTTCGCCGAACTGCGTTCACGCATTGCGACAACTGAACCAGGGACCAAGGTCAAACTGGGCCTGCTGCGTAACGGTAAACCGCTCGAGGTTGAAGTCACCCTCGATACCAGCACATCATCGTCCGCCAGCGCAGAGATGATTGCGCCTGCGTTGCAAGGGGCCACGCTCAGCGACGGTCAGTTAAAAGACGGCACCAAAGGCATCAGAATTGATAACGTAGAAAAAAGCAGCCCTGCCGCACAGGCCGGTCTGCATAAAGATGACGTTATCATTGGCGTTAACCGCGATCGCGTAAACTCAATCGCCGAAATGCGAAAAGTACTGGAAGCGAAACCGTCGATCATTGCTCTGCAGGTGGTGCGCGGTAACGAGAGTATTTACCTGCTCCTGCGTTAACGCATGCAACCGGACATCAGCCCCTCGTGTGATGTCCGGCAAACTCGTGATATGCTGCTGCCGTTCCCTTTATTAATGACGCCGCCATCATGTTTGTGAAGCTTTTACGTTCGGTCGCGATTGGTTTAATCGTCGGCGCCATTCTGCTGGCGGCGATGCCCTCTCTGCGAAAAATTAATACGCTTACCGCACCGCAGTTCGACAGTGCAGATGAAACGCCTGCCAGCTATAACTCGGCGGTTCGCCGCGCAGCGCCTGCCGTTGTGAACGTTTATAACCGCAGTATGAACAGTACCGCGCACAACCAGCTTGAGATCCGCACGCTCGGCTCAGGCGTTATCATGGATCAGCGCGGCTATATCATTACCAATAAGCACGTCATTAACGATGCCGACCAAATCATCGTCGCATTGCAGGACGGCCGCGTATTTGAAGCGCTGCTTGTGGGGTCTGATACGTTAACCGACCTTGCGGTGCTGAAAATCAACGCCACTGGCGGGCTGCCAACAATCCCAATTAATAACAAACGCGTGCCGCACATTGGTGACGTAGTACTCGCCATCGGTAACCCGTACAACCTTGGGCAAACCATCACTCAGGGGATCATCAGCGCCACCGGTCGAATTGGCCTGAACCCGACAGGACGGCAAAACTTCCTGCAAACAGATGCTTCCATCAACCACGGAAACTCCGGCGGTGCGCTGGTCAACTCACTGGGTGAATTGATGGGGATTAACACGCTGTCATTTGATAAGAGCAACGATGGCGAAACCCCGGAAGGGATCGGTTTTGCCATTCCGTTTCAGTTGGCGACTAAAATCATGGATAAGCTGATTCGTGACGGGCGCGTGATTCGTGGCTACATCGGTATCAGCGGTCGCGAAATTGCACCACTGCACGCTCAGGGCGGCGGGATGGATCAAATTCAGGGGATTGTGGTTAACGAAGTTTCCCCGGATGGTCCGGCAGCGCAGGCGGGCATTCAGGTTAACGATCTGATTATCTCGGTCAATAACAAACCGGCGGTGTCTGCGCTGGAAACGATGGACCAGGTGGCAGAGATTCGACCAGGTTCAGTTATCTCCGTTGTCGTGATGCGTGATGACAAACAGTTGACGCTGCAGGTAACGATCCAGGAATACCCAGCCACCAATTAACGTCACGTCTGGCGGCCTACTGACCATAAAAAAACCGGAGCATGTTGGCTCCGGTTTTTATTAGGCGATATCGTAGAGAGTTAGTACGTAATGCCTGATGGCGCTACGCTTATCAGGCCTACAAATACACGCAGGCCTTTCTTCGCGTTACTTAACGAACTCTTCGCCCAGAGTAATATCTTTTTTCAGCGTATCCAGCATGCCTTCCAGCGAGCTTTGTTCAAACGCGCTCAGCTTGCCGATAGACTGACGCTCTTCTACGCCGTTTTTACCCAGCAGCAGCGGCTGAGAGAAGAAACGAGCATACTGGCCGTCGCCTTCAACGTAAGCACATTCAACCACACCTTTTTCGCCGCTCAATGCGCGAACCAGGGACAGGCCGAAACGTGCAGCAGCCTGACCCATAGACAGGGTTGCAGAACCGCCACCGGCTTTGGCTTCCACAACTTCAGTACCCGCATTCTGGATACGTTTAGTCAGGTCAGCTGCTTCTTGTTCGGTGAAGCTTACGCCAGGAATTTGTGACAGCAGTGGCAGGATGGTCACGCCAGAATGGCCGCCAATAACCGGAACTTCAACGTCGCCTGGTTGTTTGCCTTTCAGTTCCGCAACAAAGGTGTTGGAGCGGATGATGTCCAGCGTGGTCACGCCAAACAGTTTGTTCTTATCGTATACGCCTGCTTTTTTCAGCACTTCTGCAGCGATAGCAACGGTAGTATTCACCGGGTTGGTGATGATACCGATACACGCTTTCGGGCAGGTTTTAGCAACTTGCTGCACCAGGTTCTTCACGATTCCGGCGTTGACGTTGAACAGGTCGGAACGATCCATACCCGGTTTACGTGCGACACCCGCAGAGATCAGTACCACATCAGCACCTTCCAGTGCAGGGGTAGCATCTTCGCCGCTGAAGCCTTTGATTTTCACAGCAGTAGGGATATGGCTCAAATCAACGGCCACACCAGGTGTTACTGGAGCGATGTCGTACAGGGAGAGTTCTGAACCTGAAGGCAGTTGGGTTTTTAACAGTAATGCTAGCGCCTGACCGATACCACCAGCAGCGCCGAGGACTGCAACTTTCATCCTAAACTCCTTATTATATTGATAAGCAAAATGTCTATTGCTCCGCGGCGGCGACCTTAATTCACAAATCCAATGAATACAACAACCACGCGTCAAGAATGCGTAGTCACGCAAATTTGGCTTTTATGCATTTAACTTACGTAAAATAAAACCTAAGTTACGTAATTCAAAACCACCCACACAGTAGAGCAACTTTCCAACAGGTGCTGACAATATACCCTACCCGCCTCTCAAAACAACATCAATTTGATAACATTTAATTTACTTTTAACCTTATTTGCGAGCCGTGACACAGGCATGTTTCTTGATAACGAAATTTGATAAAATTCCGCTCTTTCATAACATTATTTCAGCCTTGAACAAGGCAGACTGTTTGCATAAAAATTCATCTGTATGCACAATAATGTTGTTTCTACCGCCATATTACGGGTGACTTATGCGAAGCTCGGCAAAACAAGAAGAATTAGTAAAGGCGTTTAAAGCGCTGCTTAAAGAAGAAAAGTTCAGCTCTCAAGGCGAAATCGTCCTCGCGTTGCAGGATCAGGGCTTTGATAATATCAATCAGTCCAAGGTTTCACGCATGCTGACCAAATTTGGCGCCGTGCGTACCCGCAATGCGAAAATGGAAATGGTGTACTGTCTTCCGGCGGAGCTGGGCGTACCCACGACCTCCAGCCCGCTGAAAAATCTGGTGTTGGATATCGACTATAACGATGCGGTCGTGGTTATTCATACCAGCCCTGGCGCTGCTCAGTTGATTGCACGTCTGCTTGACTCATTGGGGAAAGCGGAAGGTATCCTGGGTACGATTGCCGGTGACGATACCATCTTCACCACCCCAGCTAAGGGTTTTACGGTAAAAGATCTGTACGAAGCCATTCTGGAACTGTTCGAACAAGAACTGTAATACCGCCTCCCCGTCGCCTCGCGGCGGGGGAAAACACTCTCTTTTCATCCCCCTCCTTCTCTTTTCCACTGCTATTGATTTAACAAATGGTGCGTTTAACCATCAAAATACATTCACATGGTGAATGTGCAGCCTTAAAAACGCACATTTTGCAAAATCAAGCATCTACATGATTTAATTAAATTTATTTTGTATAAGCTGTTTGAAATGCTCTTTTTAATTCCATTGAGTTATAAAAAATCATTTTCTTAACACTCAAAACCCAGTGAAACAATTAGCGTGGTATTAATTTATTGGGTGATTAGTGTATACTTGATTTTGTGATAAGGGTCACGAAACACAGACCCCCAATAAAAGAATTCGACGAGGTAAATATCATGAAAATCAAAACTACTATTGCAACCTTAAGCCTTCTTTCTGTTCTCTCCTTCGGTGCAAGCGCCGCGGTTACTCAGGTGAACTCACAAGAAGCACAGAATCTGCAATCCATCGGTAGCGTCTCCGTCTCTCAGATCGGTAGTTCACCAATGGACATGCGTCAGGCCATCGCCGCTAAAGCTGAAAAAGCAGGCGCCAGCAGCTATCGCGTCACCGAACTCCGTGAAGGTGCTCACTGGCACGCTACTGCAGAACTCTACAAATAAACCCTCGTCGTCTAAGTCCGACGACTTGCCCCCGCCTGCCGGGGGCTTTTTTATGTCTTACATTGAGTGACGAACGTTAAAACGCAACTGCCCTTCCAGCTCTTCTTCCGCTTCATCGAACAGTAAAATCAACGCGCCGTATCGCCTGCGCAGCTTGTCCGGTAAATGGACAAATTCAATCTCCAGCGGCAGCGGCAAGACTTCCCCGATCACCACCTCCCACAGAGAATCCAAATCAACCACCTTTTCCCGGGCCAGACCGAATGTGCGCGTGAACTCGCGGTAGAAATCGCCCTGATCTTCTATCTCGTCAAAATCAAATGTATAGATGTTCATCTATAGCCACCATCCCGACGCCAGCTACTCTACAGACCGCCAATATCCAGGGGTCTCTCGCATTTTCAGGTAAGTATAGCCATAAAAAAACCGACGCTTTTAGCGTCGGTTTTCAACTCTTAATTACTGACCAGCGCATGCTGGTATTTGTGCAGCATCCCACTGAGTCGTTTTACCGGCTCGGTCACCTGCGGCGGTGCTTGCCAGATGATTAATTTCTCCTGGTAGACCTCGAGCTCCTCCAGTAACTGGCTAAAGTAGCGTCGGCGCTTGTCGTCATTTCCTGCTGAAATTACGTGATCGGCAGTACGACGAAGCTGACGATGGAATGCGGATAGATCCTCGTTTACCGGTACCGGTGCATCACGCAGGCGCTGATGCGCGATAATCATCGTCAGCGCCAGGCGAAACTTCGCCAGATCGCCGGGAAACTTGTTCATCAGTAAAAACAGCTGCTGATAAAGTGCCGGAAGATGATTTTCTTTACGACGGACTACATTGGTGGTCATTGCTGAAACCGCCGCCGAAACAAACTGGTTGAGCAATACGCGGCCTGTTCTGTCACGAGAGTTATCACGCACCAGCAGAATGACGATAAACGCCAACACGCAGCCAACAATCTGCCCCAGCGCACTATCAAGGAACTGGCTAAAGTGGAAGGTCATCGGGTTATCCAGCACAATGATATTAATGGTGCTGGCCAGCGCCCCCATCGATCCCAACCGTCGTTTCTGTACCTCAATCCCCAGAAAGAATCCCAGCACCGCCAGGCTCAGGCACAGTAACAGCATGCTTTGTTGCGTATTAGGGATAATCACCAGGAAATAGAGCGCTCCGAGCGGTAACGCTGCCAACGTCCCATAGATAAAGTCTATCGCCACCATGCGAGGATTTGGCAAACGCATTGCCAGCGAGGTGACGACCGCAATCATCACCATTGCACCGCTGCCGGAAGTCCATCCGGTCCATAGCCAGAATAAGGTCCCCAGCACACAAGAAAGCGTGGTACGCCAGAAGTTAACCATCGCATGATGACGCTCGGCAGACTCCACTTTCACCACCGGCTCACCTTGCAGGATCTCTTCTTCCGTAGCGCTAATCTTGGTATTACTCACCACACCACGTTTGAGCAGCAGGTAGCGCGTCGCCGCACCTGCCCAGCTATAAATCGTTACCGGTGTTTCACGTTCGCCAGTCCAGACAATAACCCGACGCATCCGCTTCAACTGTTTGTGGACATCCTGCACCGTTTCAACCGGCGTATCGAACAACTCGCGGAAGGTGTCGGTGATAAGTTCCGGGCGGGTATTTTGAATAAGGTAAGTTTCACAGGACTGAGTAATGAGCGTGAGCGACAGCGTGTTTAATGCTTTGAGTCTGCGATTAGCACGCACCCAACGTGAAGACTCCATATTGAGGTTGCTGCGCATGCCCTCCAGCGCCGCCGTTCGACGGACTAAATCGCCCCAAGCTTTATCCACGACCTCGCTGTCGCCGTGCTTAATGCACAACTGCATCAGTTGATATTGCGCCACCAGCAGGCTATCCAGCTCAACATCAATCTCTTGTTTTATCGAACGGGGAGAAAAAAGCAGATCGGCCACAATGGCGCAGACAATCCCCATCACAATTTCACTGCAACGTTCGAGTGCAAACTGTGGCGTCAGCAGCGGTTCAGCCTGAATGGTAATGACGATGATCAGCGCCGTATAGCCCGAAAGCCCCCAGGCATAGGAGTTCTCGATCTTCACCAGTGACGAGATCCAGGTACAAAAACCGGCCCAAATACAGCACACCAGGATCATCAATAACGGAGCGCGGATCATACTGATGATAATGATCAGTCCGGCAATACAACCGATAAATGTCCCGACAATACGCAGCATGCCGCGATAGCGAATAGCCCCTGAATAGGGTTCCCCACCGGCAGCAAAGGCCGGGCCTGCCGCCACAATAGCTGCAGTCAGCACCGCCCAACGCGGAGTCTCAAGTTGGAAGTGAAAACCAACGAACAGCGCCAGTACAATCGCGCATGCCAGTTTTACCGCAAAGCGGATATGCTGGTTGGCAATGGAGAAAATACCCATCACGATTAACCAAACTCGCGCAGGCGGTGCGCCATTTTACGGAAGAAGGACTCCTGGCTTGCATCACGGTCCTGCTTACCGGTAATGACAACGGTAGCCGTTGTCCCGGCAGGCCACAGAGTTCCCTGCTGTTCATCAAGGCGGATTCGCACCGGTACACGCTGCGCCAGGCGCACCCATTCCAGATTTGAATCAATGGTCGCCATACCTTTTGCATCCTGCGTACTGCTGGCATTTGTTACCCCCGCCGCCACGCTATCAACGGTACCTTTTAAGACATTATTACTGCCCAACGGGGTGATCTCAGCGCGATAACCAGGGCGAACGCCTTCCAGTTTGGTTTCTTCCATATAGGCCAGCACATAGAAAGAATGCTGTTTGACCAGTGCCACCGCTGTGGAACCACGCGTAATAAATTCGCCGCTATAGACGTTCAGGTTAGTGACCCAACCGTCTGCTGGTGCGCGAATGACGGTACGTTCCAGATCTAATTTTGCCAGGTCGCGGGTCGCTTGTGCTTTCGCAAGCTGGTGTAATACGGTTTGCAGGACGTTGTTTGACTGGTCAATCTCTTCACGAGACATGGCCTGCACGCCAAGGCGGTTACGACGTCCAGCCTCCTGGCGTTTTTCCTGGGCCAGAACCTGATAATAAGAAACATCAGCTTCGGCCTGCTCAAGGGCTTTCTTGTAGCGTGGCTGATCGATGGTGAACAGAATCTGATCCTTTTTCACCAGTTGGTTATCATGGACGTTAACGTTGGAAATAAGACCCGCAACATCCGGCGCAATAGCGACAACTTCCGCGCTGAAACGCGCATCACGTGTCCATGGCGACTCGGTGTAATACACCCATGCGCGAAAAATAGCGATGAAGGCCAGAATGACCAGTACGAGAGTCGTGGCCGTACGGGAGAGTTTTTTTGTTAGTGTTTTCACTTCAACCTCAAACGAACAGGCGCGTTATTAAATAGAACAGGCAGCAATACAGCGCGGTGTTAAACAGAGCCGGATGCCAGACAAAATCATAGATGCCGGTTGGAACCAGCATCCGGCGCA
The DNA here is from genome assembly GCF_016894305.1 of Citrobacter sp. B72. Lineage (NCBI taxonomy): Bacteria > Pseudomonadati > Pseudomonadota > Gammaproteobacteria > Enterobacterales > Enterobacteriaceae > Citrobacter > Citrobacter sp. B72. The sequence goes on along the minus strand of NZ_CP069801.1, from coordinate 467,942 downwards.
CCAGCCAGAAAATCGCCAGTGACAAAAGTAATTCGAAAAAAATCGGTGGGAAGGACAAACCAAACACCACGATAACGGGAAACAGACTCATGTTGACCTTGGTAACTTAAGAGAGTGCAGGTGATAGATTTTCTAGCGTATGTCACCGCAGAGAAGGGCAAGGATGAGCCAGGCGAGAGCGACATAGCTGTTATTTGAATAATAATATATTAACGTAACTGTTATGCTGTTATCTATATTATGTGATCTAAATCACTTTTAAGCCAGAGTGAACAATGGAACGATTAAAACGTATGTCGGTGTTCGCCAAAGTCGTCGAACTGGGCTCCTTCACCGCCGCCGCAAGACAGCTACAAATGAGCGTTTCATCGATAAGCCAGACGGTCTCCAAACTGGAAGATGAGCTACAGGTTAAGCTGCTAAACCGCAGTACACGCAGCATTGGGCTGACCGAAGCTGGTAAAATTTACTATCAGGGCTGCCGGAGAATGCTGCACGAAGCGCAGGATGTTCACGAGCAGCTTTATGCCTTTAACAACACGCCCATCGGTACGCTGCGCATTGGTTGTTCTTCAACCATGGCACAAAATGTCCTCGCCGGATTGACTGCGACCATGCTGAAGGAATACCCCGGTCTGACGGTAAATCTGGTAACAGGCATCCCGGCACCGGATTTAATCGCCGATGGTCTGGACGTGGTCATCCGCGTCGGTGCGTTGCAGGACTCCAGTTTGTTCTCGCGTCGCCTGGGCGCCATGCCGATGGTGGTCTGCGCGGCTAAAAGCTATCTCGCACAGTTTGGTGCCCCGGAGAAACCCGCCGATCTCAGCAACCACTCGTGGCTGGAATACAGCGTGCGCCCGGATAATGAATTCGAGCTTATCGCTCCGGAAGGAATTTCCACCCGCCTGATCCCAGAGGGTCGTTTTGTGACTAACGATCCGATGACATTGGTGCGCTGGCTGGCTGCGGGTGCAGGCATTGCCTATGTGCCGCTAATGTGGGTGATCAATGAGATCAATCGTGGCGAAGTGGAGATCCTCCTTCCCCGCTACCAGTCGGATCCGCGTCCGGTCTATGCGCTATATACCGAAAAAGACAAACTGCCGCTCAAGGTCCAGGTGGTGATTAACTATCTGACGGAGTATTTTGTCGATGTAGCGCAGCTTTTTCAGGGGATGTACGGCCGGGGAAAAGAGAAATAAAAAGAGTATTGGCCGGATAAGGCGTTGACGCCGCGTCCGGAAAGATGCCCGATAGCGCTGGTGCTTATCGGGCATACATCATGATGTTATGCAGTACCACCTACCGTCAGGTTATCCACCTTCAGCGTCGGCTGGCCCACGCCCACCGGCAGGCTCTGCCCTTCTTTACCGCACACACCAACCCCGTTATCCAGCTTCAGGTCGTTACCTACCATCGAAATCTGCTGCATCGCTTCGATACCAGACCCAATCAGCGTCGCGCCTTTCACCGGTTTGGTTACTTTACCGTTTTCAATCAGATACGCTTCAGACGTCGAGAACACAAATTTCCCGGAGGTGATATCCACCTGGCCGCCGCCGAAGTTAGGTGCATAAATACCGTATTCAACGGATTCGATGATTTCCTGCGGCGTGGATTTCCCCGGCAGCATGTAGGTGTTGGTCATACGTGGCATCGGCAGGTGCGCGTAAGATTCACGGCGACCGTTACCCGTTGGCGCGACGCCCATCAGGCGCGCGTTCAGTTTGTCCTGCATGTAGCCTTTCAGAATACCGTTTTCGATCAGCACGTTGTACTGACCCGGTGTGCCTTCATCATCAATAGCCACAGAGCCACGACGGTCCGCCATTGTGCCATCATCCACAACGGTACACAGTTCCGACGTCACCAGCTCACCCATGTGACCGCTGAATACCGAGGTACCACGGCGGTTAAAGTCACCTTCCAGACCATGACCGACCGCTTCATGCAGCAGAACGCCAGGCCAGCCAGCGCCGAGTACTACCGGCAGCGTACCAGCAGGCGCTGCTACCGCGGACAAATTAACTAACGCCATGCGTACGGCTTCTTTCGCCCAAGCGTCAGCACGGACTTCACCATCAAGGTCGCCAAGGAAATAGTCATAGCCAAAACGACCGCCACCACCGCTGGCACCGCGCTCGCGCTTACCGTCCTCTTCGACCTGTACGCTTACGGACAGGCGTACCAGCGGACGAACGTCAGCGGCCAACGTACCGTCGGTCGCTGCTACCAGAATCAGTTCATAAACACCGGTCAGGCTGGCGGTTACTTCCTGGACGCGTTTGTCGGCGGCACGGGCCACGCTATCAACGCGACGCAGAATATCCAGTTTCTCTTCGCGGCTCATGCTCTGTAACGGATCAACCGAAGTGTAAAGCGCCTGATGCTCAACCGCTCCTAGCGTTTTTACTTTGCCGTCACCGCTGTCACGCACGATAGTACGGGCAGCATGAGCACTTTGCTCCAGCGCCAGCAGGCTGATCTGGTCTGCATAGGCAAACCCTGTTTTTTCGCCGCTGATGGCGCGCACGCCAACACCCTGATCGATATTGTAAGAGCCGTCTTTAATGATGCGGTCTTCTAAAACCCAGGATTCGTGATAGCTCGACTGAAAATAGAGATCGCCGTAGTCAAGACGGCGTTCGGCCAGTTGGCCCAGAATGGCAAACAGATCCTGATGTTTCAGGCCATTCGCCGCTAGCAATTGTTCACTTACCAGGTTCAGACTCATCGTTTTGGTTACTCATTTAATTCTGCCGGATGGCGGCAAAAACGCCTTATCCGGCCTACGTTGTTAGGCTACTGTAGGCCGGATAAGCGCTGCTCCATCCGGCAATACTATGTACTGAGATTGGGGCAATTACTTGCCCCCGTCAAATCATTGCTGGCTTTCTTTGCGCGGCTGACGCAGAACTTCGTTAATCTGCGGTTTATCGACCGGACCGGTGATGCGATAGCGCAGAATCGAAACTTTGCTCCATAATGGTCCCAGAACCTTACTGGCAGCAAACACCGCCGCACCGACAATCGGGTTGACAGCAAACGCAGCGGCAACCCCTACGGTGGCAGAAATTTCAGGCGCGACAATGGCTTCCATATCCAGCTCCCGACGGACCAGGTTCACTGAGCCTTTCATCGCAATGTCTGCCTCCAGACCATCCACCAGCGTGTCGTCGGTATGCATCACACCATCTTTGATCCACGCCGTGCTGCGAATCGAGTCGAAATAGAAACCTTCACTGAAGGTATCGCTAAAATCAAAACGCAGTTTACGTAGCAACGCATCAAAGCTCAGCAGTCGCAACAGTTGCCCCGCATGCCCGGTACTGAGTTCGGTAAGCTCACCTTTGCCCAACCGGGTACGCAAAATCCCATTCAGCGAAGCTTCGTCCGGATCCCATGGCGGGTTACGCCAGTGCAGGTCATACTCCACGTTGAACGAAGAATTACGAATCGGGGTCGATACGCCAAAGAAACTGGCCGCAGAGTCAATTTTATTACCGCTCAGTTTACCCTTCAGTGACGTTCGCTCTTTGCCCGGCGCATTCACCCACACGCCATCGGTGGTCAGTCTGGCAAAGCCCGTATCCAACAGACCGTTGCTCAACGTTAGCGTGTCGCCTTTAATTGCTACATCGGCATCAATGCGCCCATATTTCTGTCCCCACATCCAGCACTCGGCACAGCGTAACTGAAGGTCCGGCCAGCCGCGGAAGCTGAAGTTGTCCACGGCGGAAAACGGCGAGGCTGATGTGTTGCCCGGTGACGCTTTCGCCGCGCTGGGGTTGTAATAAAGATACTTAATATTGGCCAGCCATGGCGCATTATTGCGCATCGCCAGCGTGGCATTAATTTCACGACCCTGCGCCTGCACGATGGAGCCATTGCTCGCAGGCTCAGACACAATACTCAAATTATTCCACTGCTGACCGCCCAGGGATAATGATGGCGTACGCACGGTGATGCGTTGTGGGAAGTTGGCATTAGTGCCAACGTTATCCGCTGCGCCTTTTTGGAACAACGCCAGCCATTGCGCGCCATCCATAGGGGGAAGATTAAGCTCAATGCCTTGCTGATCGGGTAACGCGGGCACAGTACGGCTTTCCGACGTCCAGATAGCGCGGTCAAGCGTCAGTTTCTGATTCAGCAACCAGCGGCTGTTAAAGTGGTTCTTACTGCCAACATTGCCGGTCAGTTCAAAGCTGCGCAGATTACCGTTGGCCTTAACATTCACCGGCAACGCTTCACCGGGCGCTTTATTCAGCGGAGCAGGTAAGTGACTACTTACATTCTTCAGGTCACCCTTTAGCTCAATGTCGTAGGTCGGCCCGGCATGATACGGAAGATCGATACCCACTTTGCCATTCCACGCCATGCTGCCGCTTAAGGCGTCGTTGACCTGCGCCGGTAAAATCCCCATGCGGGTTGGCTGCCAGTCGCCTTGCAGGTTCACGGCTACCTGATAGGCTTTCGCCCCTTCGGTGGTGGAGAAGTCGACGTTCAGCGGCTGATTAAACCAGTTCGCCGTCATCGGCTCGCTCTTCAGATCGCCGTTGATAAAGCTGAATTTACCATTCAAATTCTTCAGCGTGCTGTCGAGTGGTTTAATAAACAAGCTGTTATTACGCAGGTTGACGTCGCCTTTGGCGGTAACCAGCGAGCCGTCTAGCGGAATATCAAGATGTAAGCGAGCATTCACATCACCGTCAATTTGCAACTGTTCCAGCGTGGCGCCGAGAGAATCCTTCAACGGAGTCTCATCAAAATAAGGTCCAACCGCCTTGCCTGGCCCGTTGATATCGGCATCAATCAGCAGCTTTTCTTTTGCATAGTCGGGAATATTAGCCGTCAGGTTACTGGCCTTCACGCCGCCTAGATTGACGCTATCCGTCTTCATCCACAGGCCATCGTTAATGAAGTTTAGTTCGATATTAAGATCGGTTAGCGCAGGCCAGTCGGGCTGGAAAGCAAATTTCGCATTGCGTAGCGGCACCAGGACCTGAAACTGCCCTTCATTGTGCAGATACGGGAACAGATTCGGGTTACCGCCATACACCAGCGTGGCGTTATCCGCTTCGCCGCCCTGAATAGCGCCGCTGAGGTAGTCAACCAGATCCTTACCCATCAGGTTTTCCGGGAAATAGCGCCAGGCCTGGGAGCCATCGTCGGTGCTGATACCGGCCAGAATGCCCAACCATGGCTCATCATCAGCCGGTTGCAGATAGCGAAAACCACCGCGCGCATGTACCGCTTTCGCTTTAACATCAATGTTGCGCCCGTCTAACTGGAAGCCTTTATCATTCTTCAGCCAGCTTAGCGTCGCCACGCCGTTCTCTATTTCCAGCGGCGCGCGGAAGACGGTTTCATACGGCATTTTTGCTTGTTTCATGGAGGCGGTGAGCGCCCCATTTTCAACGCTGCCCGCAAGCGTACCGGAGAAATGTTCTGCCCCCGGCAGCAGCTTCCACTGTTTCCAGGCCAAATCGGTCCACGAGGACAGGAAGCGGGTTTTTTCTGTCGCCTGTAACGGGATATCCAGCGCAAGCACATCTATTTTGCCGCTGGGTTGCGTGGCCCGCCAGATATCACCCAGCGCAGGTGATAACCGGGACGCCATCGGACGCAGTCCTTCTAACCCGGCCAGTTCCAGATTACTGGCGCGAATGCGTAGCTCATCACTGCGTTTGTTATTCTCGCCACCGACTTCCTGCTCGGGGATCCAGGCCAGTGTTAATGCCCCGCTCGGCCAGGGCTTATCATCCATGGTGATACGCGTATCGGGAATAGAGAATTGCCAGCCCGGCTCTTCACGGCTGATGTGCGCCGTCAGATTATCGACGGAGAGCGTGTGCGTACGATTTTCACCCAGCCAACTTGCCCCGCCTTTTTTCAGCCAGACATCACCACCAGAAACGACGCCTTTGCTGATCGTCATCCATGCTTCCAGGCTAAAACGCGCGGTTTGTAGCGCGACATTATCCTGCATCCATTTGCCCAGCCACGGTTTGACGTCGATGTCGTCTGCCTGCAGCCAGACTCGACCGTTATTCAACAGCCCTTCGTCATCACGCAGATCCATACGCACCTGCATAATGCCGTGCTGTCCGGTCAGGCTGGAGAGACTGACCTGACCCTCGGCGCGATGCCGATTTTTACCATTCAACCAGGTAAGCTGTGGGATCGCCAGTTCAGCACGTTGACCTGAGAGGGTTATAAAGCTGATATGGCTGTCGCGTAGATCGAAATGATCAAACTGACGCAGGAAGAGATCGCTGAGATGGCCGGTTTCAATCCCATCTCCGCCTTCGCTGCGCTGGATAGGAGTATTGGTGCGCAACTGCAGTTGCCAGAAGGTGAGATCGCGAAACTGCCAGCGCATGTGCAGCAAACTTTGCCAGACATCCAGCGCCAGCGTGACGCGTTTTACCGAAAATTCTCCCCCATCTTTCAGCTGCGCATGAATATTACGCGCTTCAAGCGTAGGACCGAAATTTTGCCAGCTGGCAGAAAGCTGGCTGGCGGAAACAGGTAGACCAGTGGCGGATTCAATCTTGCCAAGAATGGCCGGACGCCAGCTATCAAGATGAGGTAACGCAAGGCGCAGTCCACTGACCAGCAGCGCTGCGATGACAACGAATGCGGCTCCAGTGAGCAGTAAAATCCCCGGCAATCGCCTCACGCGCCTCTCCTTGTCTACCAAAAAATATGACTCACACCCCTTGAGTGAATATTGCCGGATAACGGCGCTTGCGCCTTATCCGGCCTACATGCGCGGGTGCCACTACACGATTTACATCATGACGACGTCGAACTGCTCCTGGTTATACAGCGGTTCGATTTGTACTTTGACCTGTTTGCCGACAAAGATCTCAACTTCCGCCAGCGCATGTGACTCTTCACCTTTCAGGGTTTCAGCCACTGCCGGAGAGGCATAAACCAGGAAACGATCGGAGTCATATGCATGGTGTACGCGCACGATTTCGCGCATGATTTCATAGCATACGGTTTCCACCGTTTTCACCGTACCACGCCCATGGCAGGTCGGACACTCGTTGCACAGTACATGTTCCACGCTTTCACGTGTGCGTTTGCGCGTCATCTCCACCAGGCCCAGCTGTGAAAAACCGTTAATGCTGGTTTTTACGCGATCCTTGCTCAGAGCCTGCTCCAGGGAGTGCAGCACCCGGCGACGGTGATCTTCATTATTCATGTCGATAAAATCGATAATGATAATACCGCCGAGGTTACGCAGACGCAGCTGACGAGCAATGGCCTGCGTTGCTTCAATATTAGTATTAAAGATAGTGTCGTCGAGATTACGATGCCCAACAAACGCGCCGGTGTTGATATCCACGGTGGTCATCGCTTCGGTTTGATCGATGATCAGATAACCGCCGGACTTCAGCTCAACTTTGCGTTCCAGCGCGCGCTGGATTTCATTCTCAACGTCAAAGAGATCAAAAATAGGCTGTCGCCCGCTGTAATGTTCCAGCTTGCTGGTCATCTCGGGGATATATTCCGCCGTAAATTCCAGTAACGCCTCATAGGTCAGACGGGAGTCGACGCGGATGCGGTCAAGCTGCGCATCGGCAAAGTCACGCAACACGCGCTGTGCCAGTGCCAACTCACCGTACATCTGGTATCGCGTTTGCGGGCGCTTTTTACGCTCCATGACTTTCGTCCAGACGCGCTTCAGGTAGGCAGCATCCGAGGCCAGATCCTCTTCGCATACGCCTTCCGCCGCCGTGCGAATGATGAAGCCGCCCTGCTCATCGCAGTAATCCGCCACCACTTTTTTCAGGCGTTCGCGTTCGGTTTCGCTTTCGATACGTTGGGATACGCCAACGTGCGAAGCACCCGGCATAAAGACGAGATAACGGGAAGGTAGCGTGATGTCCGTCGTCAGGCGTGCGCCTTTAGTTCCCAACGGATCTTTTACCACCTGTACCATCAGATCCTGACCCTGGCGCACCAGTTCAGAAATGTCGCGTACGGTGAACTGTTTTTGTTCTTCACCCGCCACGCATTCGGTGTGCGGCATGATGTCAGAAGCGTGAAGAAATGCGGCTTTATCCAGTCCAATATCTACAAAAGCCGCCTGCATACCCGGAAGTACACGACTTACACGACCTTTGTAGATATTGCCTACGATTCCGCGTCGCGCCTCACGTTCAATATGAATTTCCTGCAGAATACCACCATCGATGTAAGCCACCCGAGTTTCCGATGGCGTTACGTTTACCAACAATTCAGCCGTCATGTTTATCCCTTTTCTCACGCAGTGCGTTAAAATTGGTCAGCAACTCATACGTTTCTACCAGCGGTAAGCCGACTACGGCGTGATAGCTGCCATTTATCTTCCTGACAAAACAGCCACCCAACCCTTGAATACCGTATGCACCTGCTTTATCCATTGGTTCACCGCTGGCAACATAGCCCGCGATGTCCTCATCGGTTAGTGCTCTGAATGTCACTTCCGTCACTACCAGGCAGTCCAGACTGTGCTGGCGATCGGCCAGTGCCACGGCCGTCATAACTTGATGCGTTTTGCCCGACAGTTTGCGCAGCATTGCTGCGGCATGGTCGGCGTCGTGCGGTTTTTCCAACACTTCGCCATTAAGGATAACGATGGTATCCGCACCCAATACCGGCAAATCGCGCTGTGCCAGCACTACGCCAGCCTGCGCTTTTTCGCGCGCCAGACGGGAAACGTACTGCTGCGCGCTTTCCTGCGGGTGCCGCTGTTCTTCAATCCCAGGGACCAGTCGTTCAAACGTAACACCAAGCTGAGCGAGCAACTCCTGACGACGTGGAGAACCTGAAGCAAGATACAGAGTATTCATATCAACCTTATTGCACCGCAAACTGCTGACGGACTTTACGCATCAGTAAGAATAGCCATGGCCAAAGCACACCATTCACTACACTACTCCAGAACACTTCAGGTCTGAAAGAGACGTTGATCACTAAAAACTCGGCCCAGAAAACAATAATATCCACGACCAGTGATAACAACATGACCACCAGCGCCTGTTGCCAGAGCGCGAGGTTTCGGAATAGCTGGAATTTCAACGCGACCAGATAAGCAATGATACTCATCGATAATGCGCGCACGCCAAGCGTGGAGCCGCTGATGAGATCCAGTATGGCACCCACCACAAATCCCGTGCCCACATTTACGCGATGCGGCAGTGCCAGGATCCAATACAATAAGATGAGCAGCACCCAGTTTGGCCGGAAAACCAGAATGTCATCCGGCCAGGGCATGACTTGCAGCAACAGTGCAATAAGGAACGAGAGCCAAATCACCCAACGTCCCTGGCTACGATAGCTTGCCACTTACTGTCCTCCCGGCTTACGCGGAGCAGGTTGTGGCGGCGTGGTATCTGCGGGCGCTGGAGCCACGCCTGTTGCAGGTGCTGGCATTGGCGCAGGCGGTCCCATGGTATCTGGTGCAGGCAGAACTTGCGGCATCATCTGCATCAGACGTTCATTAGCAACGCGGTGTACTTCTTCCGGCGTCATCGGGTTTGCGCCATTACGATCGGCACCCCACAACAGCAGCAGATAGCGCAGACGCTGCAGACCCGCAGTCGGGCGAGCCTGAATCACGGTATAAGCACGCTGAGTGTCCAGCTTAACGGAAGAAACAACAGCAACCGGATAACCTTCAGGGAAACGTCCACCCAGGCCCGAGGTGACCAGCACATCGCCAACGCGAATGTCGGTGTTAGCCGGCAGGTGTTCGAGCTGAAGATCGTCGGTGCAGCCGTTACCCGCAGCGATCACGCGGATATCGTTACGCAGTACCTGAATGGGCAGCGCATGCGTCGCATCGCAAATCAGCAGCACGCGGCTGGTCAATTTAGCCACCGCCACGACCTGACCTACTACGCCTTTGTCGCTAATAACCGGCTGGCCTTCGTAGACGCCGTTAACGCTCCCTTTGTCGATCACAACCTGATCGCTGTAAGGGTCATTAACCGTTGAGATGACCTGCGTCACCATCTTTTGTTCGTCCTGACGCAATGGCGATCCCAGCAGCTCACGCAAACGCGCGTTCTCCTGTTTGTATTGCCCCAGCATCAGCAGTTCGCTGTTTTTCAGCAGCAGTTCCTGACGCAACGCCCGGTTTTCAAGTTCGAGTTGGTCACGCGAAGCCAGCGTTTGCGACACGCCGTCGAGTAATTCACGAGGACCATTTGAGATAAAGTAGAAAGGACTGACGGCGGTATCCATGTACGTTCGGATTTGACTAAACGTACCCAGGCGGCTGTCGGCAATAATAACGCCGAGCGCCACCAGCACCGCCAGAATAAGGCGAATCTGTAGCGACGGGCCACGGCTAAAAATTGGCTTCATAGTCTATGCGTATTCTCGTATCAGAGCGGAAGGGCAACCCGCGGGGGCTACCCAACCTGCATCCGATTACTCTTCGCTGAACAGGTCGCCGCCGTGCATGTCGATCATTTCCAGCGCCTTGCCGCCGCCGCGCGCCACGCAGGTCAGCGGATCTTCAGCAACAACAACTGGAATACCGGTTTCTTCCATTAACAGACGGTCAAGGTTACGCAGCAGCGCACCGCCACCGGTCAGCACCATACCGCGTTCGGAGATGTCAGACGCCAGTTCCGGCGGGCACTGTTCCAGTGCAACCATTACTGCGCTTACGATACCGGTCAGTGGTTCCTGCAGAGCTTCCAGAATCTCGTTAGAGTTCAGGGTAAAGCCGCGCGGAACGCCTTCAGCCAGGTTACGACCGCGAACTTCGATTTCGCGCACTTCGTCACCCGGATAAGCGGAACCGATCTCGTGTTTAATACGTTCTGCGGTCGCTTCACCGATCAGTGAACCGTAGTTACGACGAACATAATTAATGATGGCTTCATCGAAGCGGTCGCCGCCAATACGGACAGAAGAGGAGTAAACCACGCCGTTCAGGGAGATAACGGCAACTTCAGTGGTACCACCACCGATATCAACAACCATTGAACCGGTTGCTTCAGAGACTGGCAGACCCGCACCGATCGCGGCCGCCATCGGCTCTTCGATCAGGAACACTTCACGAGCACCTGCTCCCTGAGCGGATTCACGGATCGCACGGCGTTCAACCTGAGTTGCTCCAACCGGTACACACACCAGTACGCGCGGGCTTGGGCGCATGAAGCTATTGCTGTGCACTTGCTTGATAAAGTGCTGGAGCATTTTTTCAGTCACGAAGAAGTCAGCGATAACGCCGTCTTTCATTGGGCGAATTGCAGCGATATTGCCCGGCGTACGACCCAGCATCTGCTTCGCATCATGACCTACTGCAGCCACGCTTTTCGGCGAACCGGCACGATCCTGACGAATGGCCACAACAGAAGGCTCATTCAATACGATGCCTTGTCCTTTTACATAAATAAGGGTATTCGCGGTACCCAGGTCAATGGACAGGTCATTGGAAAACATGCCACGAAATTTTTTCAACATACTAAGGGATAATCCTGAAAGCTGGGGCGGAAAACAAAATCCGCTTACTTTACCAACCACACGCAGCAGCGACAAGGCGCAAAAATCATCTGCTACGGTGAAAATTAGTGCAGTTCGTTTCCTTTGTTACAAAACCGGCCTGAGTCCATCAGGGCTGAATAAATCAGCAGCACTCCTCGCTTTTGTTTGCAACCTGTCAAAGGTCATTCACCTGCATGTTTGCTGTTACAACCTGGCGAGCAGGCAAGCACACCCCCAGAAGGCACAGCGCGCGTTATTCTACGTGAAAACAAATTAAACGGCAGGTTAAACCGAGTATCTTTGCGAATATTTTTTCACGTTAGTGTCAAGTGGTTGTGATGCGGCAAAAAAATCCCCTTGCCCACCTGCAACTCCGCGTTCTGTCAGCGTATGCCACTCACTACGCGAACGTACGCCCGTGGCGTAAACCTGCGTGGGTGTTCCCGAACAGGCCTCCACCAGGCTTTGAACCAGAAGCTGATTTTCCGTTCGCTTATCAATGTTCCTCACCAGACTTGGATGAAGCTTCAATAACTCAACGTTAAGCTCTTTGATCCAACTGGTGCTCACCAGCGTTAACCCCGCCTGCGTAACGGCAATACGCACGCCCAGCGCATTCATCAATCTGATAACGGGCTGTAACCGGCTGATATGTTGACAGACATCTGCCTCAGCAAGTTCAATAATTATGCGTTTGCGTAATGATTTTTCGCACTGCATCAGCGTATCACGCAGCCAGCGCTGAAAACGTGGACGAATAAGCGATTCAACCGTTGTCTGCATCGCCAGATTTTCCTGCGGCCAGTAGCCCAAAAGCAGGATCAGACGGCTTATCTGCAAACGGTCATATTCTTCTGCCAGACCAAATTGCAGGACCATCGGCATATATTCCGCCGAAATGACCTCTTCGTTGCCATCAAAAATACGGCACATCAACTCCCGATGGTGCACCCGGCCTTCGCGCGTTACCGCAGGCTTTTGATAAATTCTTGGCCCACCCCGGCTGAGCATCTGTTCGATCAGCGTTCGCCAGCGTACATTGCCCCGACCTTTTTCCGGCAGCGAGTCATCATAGACCGACCAGCTATTTCCGCCCTGCAATACCGAATTCCGGGTGGCGGCTTCGGCATGATCCATTACTTGCTCCGGCGACTGACCGCTGCGGCAAACGCAAATGCCAATATGAACCATATCGGCACGATCGATCATTTTATTAGCCGGAAGTGCATCTACCGCTTTTAATAATTGCCCGGCGATGCTTTCCGCCTCTTTTAGAGTACGGTGCGGCAGCAGGATAGCAAAATCGCTACGGTGGTAGCGCGCCAGCAACGCGCCCGGATACCGCGTCATAAAAGTCGACAACAAATTGATCAGCGTCGAGATTTGTTCTTCCGCGAGGGTGATTCCCCAGCTATCGCGCAGCAGCGTAAAGTCCGGCAGGCGCACCATCATCACGACGCCATGCGAGCCTACTTTTTCCTGATCTTCCAGCAGCGTGGCCAGTTGGTTATCAAAGAACAAGCGGTTGCTTAGCCCGGTTTTTGTATCCTGCGCGACATAGGAACGAATCAGCGTATCCAGGCGGCTGCGTTGCTCGCGGGCATTTTGAATTTCAGTCAGCAGCATATCGAGCGCACTGCTGGTACGCGCAGGCCATTCATAGACCGTTCCCCGCACGTTCGGTCCACGTTCGCCGTTCAGAATACGTGTGGAACGAATCTCCAGCAGCTCCTGACCCGAAAGCTGGCGCTGAAGCCAGCGCACAGACAAAAAGAGCATCAGAATAATGAAAGCAATGGCTATCGTGAGCGGTGCGGTGGTCAGTAGCGAATGGAAATAGTTACCCATCGGATCCTGATAAACCAGACGCAATGACATACCCGGATGCTTGACCAACGGTACGGTAATCTCGCGGTAGAGATTGTTTGTCCCTGCCGGTCGGTAGCTGCTGGTCCGGGAGTGGTCATACACCACGTTTTCGCCCTGCAACAGTTCGATGCGCACGATATCAACAGAAACCATCAGTTCATCGATTTGCGGGGTTAACGCAACGACATCTCTGGAGACCAGATGCGTATCAATCGCCGTCGCGACCGCATGAACGCGCGTGGTGAACTTATATTGAATAGCGTTGTAGAAACTCAGCGAACAGCCGATCAGAGTCACGAAGATCGTTAACCCAGTAAGCAGCGTGACAAAAGCTGAAAATTTCGTCGTTAATCGCATCCTTGTGTTAACTCCGACAGTTATGAAACAGGCCTGAAAGTGATAAATCGACTCTAAAATGCAAAACTGACCACAAAATCCGCCAATTTATACAAACTGTGAGGGCATACTACCAAATCAGGTATATCTGGCAATTTATTGCGCAGAATCGGCATCATGTTTTGATTAGCGAGTATAGTCTTCATTATTAATTTTCCAATCCACTATACGAATTGAGGACAGGTTATGCAGGCTTTGATCTTAGAACAGCAGGACGGAAAAACCCTCGCATCCGTTCAACCCCTCGACGAAAATCAGCTACCGGAAGGCGATGTGACGGTGGATGTCCACTGGTCAAGCCTGAACTATAAAGACGCCCTGGCTATCACCGGCAAGGGAAAAATCATTCGTAATTTTCCGATGATTCCTGGTATCGATTTCGCTGGTACCGTGCGAGCAAGCGAAGATCCCCGTTTTCATGCGGGTCAGGAGGTTTTACTGACCGGTTGGGGCGTAGGTGAAAATCATTGGGGTGGACTGGCAGAACGCGCACGCGTGAAAGGCGACTGGCTGGTTGCGTTGCCAAAAGGGCTGGATGGACGTAAAGCCATGGTCATCGGTACCGCTGGCTTTACCGCCATGCTTTGCGTCATGGCGCTTGAAGATGCAGGAATTCGTCCGCAAGACGGTGAGATTGTCGTCACTGGCGCCAGCGGAGGCGTGGGCAGCACGGCCGTTGCGTTACTGCATAAGCTGGGTTATCAGGTTGCGGCGGTTTCGGGTCGTGAAAGCACCCACGACTACCTGAAAAGCCTGGGCGCTAACCGCATTCTTGGCCGCGATGAATTTGCTGAATCTCGCCCGCTGGAAAAACAGCTGTGGGCTGGCGCGGTGGATACCGTTGGCGACAAAGTTCTGGCGAAAGTCCTCGCGCAGATGAACTACGGCGGCTGTGTTGCCGCCTGCGGCCTGGCGGGCGGTTTCGCTCTGCCAACCACGGTGATGCCATTCATTCTGCGTAACGTTCGTTTGCAAGGAGTGGACTCGGTGATGACCCCGCCGGCACGCCGTGCAGAAGCCTGGGCGCGTTTGGTTAAGGATCTGCCGGAATCGTTCTATGCTCAGGCTGCAACGGAAATTACGCTGGCGGATGCGCCGAAGTTCGCCGATGCCATCATCAATAACCAGGTGCAAGGCCGTACGCTGGTGAAGGTGAAGTAACAGACTCTGGCGCAGAAATTTACACTTAATTAACGAAATTTCGCGGCACATCTACAGACTCCCTGCCATATTAACTACGCGTCCCCTGTCAGTTATGACGCGTAAGCCGGGAGTCTGTTATGAAGAAATTACGTCCATTTACAGAAGCCGACGTCACTGACGAGTCGGCTTTTTTTATGCAGCGTCGCCATGTACTGAAAGCATTAGGGATCAGCGCAGCCGCGTTGTCTTTACCCCACTCTGCGCAGGCTGACCTTCTGAGTTGGTTTAAGGGTAATGACCGCCCGCCCGCGCCTGCGGGAAAGCCGCTTGATTTCAGCAAGCCCGCCGCCTGGCAAAATTCGCTTCCTTTAACCCCAGCGGATAAAGTTTCTGGCTACAACAACTTCTATGAATTCGGTCTCGACAAAGCGGATCCGGCAGCCAACGCGGGTAGCCTGAAAACCGATCCGTGGACATTAAAAATCAGTGGTGAGGTCGCCAAACCACTCACTCTCGATCACGATACCTTGACCACCCGTTTCCCGCTGGAGCAACGGATTTACCGCATGCGCTGCGTGGAAGCCTGGTCAATGGTCGTGCCGTGGATTGGTTTCCCGTTACATAAACTGTTGGCGCAGGTGGAACCCACCAGCAATGCGAAGTATGTCGCGTTCGAAACGCTGTACGCACCGGAAGAAATGCCAGGGCAAAAAGATCGCTTTATTGGCGGCGGGCTGAAGTATCCCTATGTTGAAGGGTTGCGCCTGGATGAAGCGATGCACCCACTCACTCTGCTTACCGTGGGGGTTTATGGTAAGGCCCTTCCGCCACAAAATGGCGCGCCCATTCGCTTAATTGTGCCGTGGAAATATGGATTTAAAGGCATTAAGTCGATTGTGAGTATCAAACTCACGCGCGAACGCCCTCCGACAACCTGGAATCTGGCCGCGCCCAATGAATACGGGTTTTATGCCAACGTGAATCCGCATGTCGATCATCCCCGCTGGTCCCAGGCCACTGAGCGTTTTATTGGCGCTGGCGGTATTCTGGACGTACAGCGTCAGCCCACGCTGATGTTTAACGGCTATGCCGAAGAGGTTGCGTCACTGTATCGCGGACTCAATTTGCAGGAGAATTTTTAAGTGCGACTGACCGCAAAGCACATTACCGGGCTGAAATTTTGCCTGCATCTTGCCGGTTTTTTGCCGTTTATCTGGCTATTTTGGGCGATAAATCACGGCGGTCTGAGCGCGGATCCGGTCAAAGATATCCAGCACTTTACTGGTAGGACAGCTCTGAAATTCTTGCTGGCAACCTTGCTGGTCTCTCCACTCGCGCGCTACGCTAAACAGCCATTATTGATACGCACACGTCGCCTGTTAGGGCTATGGTGTTTCGCATGGGCAACACTGCATTTAACCAGCTACGCGTTACTGGAACTGGGCATTAATAATCTGGCGTTGTTAGGGCGGGAATTAATTACGCGGCCTTATTTAACCTTGGGCATTGTCAGTTGGGTCATATTATTCGCCCTCACCTTAACATCCACGCAGGCTGCGCAGCGAAAGCTGGGTAAAAACTGGCAGTATTTGCACAACTTCGTCTATCTTGTGGCGATCCTGGCACCCATACATTATCTGTGGTCGGTAAAAATTATCTCCCCTCAACCGATTATTTATGCAGCGCTCGCTGCGGTGCTATTAGCGTGCCGTTACAAGAAGTTTCGCCAGTGGTGGCGGTAGTTTCACGATATGTGCAGTGCGTTGCAAAACACGGACGATCCGATTTTCTTTACATGTTAACGGTTGATTATCTTCCCTGATAAGACCAGTATTTAGCTGCCAATTGCTACGAAATAGTTATAATGTGCGACTTTGCTATCCCCGGTAGCGTTTTTAAGGCGCTGAAAGGGTGACAATCGCATATTGAAGGTATATTTTGTCTTTTACCCGAAAATGGCAGAAGATAGCCGCACAATGACTAACAAGTCTGGCAATCTCACTTAATGGCAGCAGCACCCAGTGCAGCGCCTGAGATGCGTGGCATCTTGTCACTCACTGTTATAAAAATGCTATACAGACGGCGGTAAAACGCCTGTCACAATCTCACTAAACAAAGAGTACGGAACCCACTCATGGATATTCGTAAGATTAAAAAACTGATCGAGCTGGTTGAAGAATCAGGCATCTCCGAACTGGAAATTTCTGAAGGCGAAGAATCTGTACGCATCAGCCGTGCGGCGCCAGCTGCAAGTTTTCCGATGATGCAACAGGCTTATGCTGCACCAGTGATGCAGCAACCAGCTCTGTCTAACGCTGTCGCACAAACTGCCTCTCCAAGTATGGAAGCTCCGGCAGCAGCGGAAATCAGTGGTCACATCGTACGCTCCCCAATGGTTGGTACGTTCTACCGCACCCCGAGCCCGGATGCTAAAGCGTTCATCGAAATCGGACAGAAAGTGAATGCGGGCGATACCCTGTGCATCGTTGAAGCCATGAAAATGATGAACCAGATCGAAGCCGACAAATCCGGCGTAGTTAAAGCGATCCTGGTAGAAAGTGGTCAACCGGTAGAATTTGACGAGCCGCTGGTCGTCATCGAATAACGAGGCGAACATGTTGGATAAAATTGTTATCGCCAACCGCGGCGAGATTGCCCTGCGTATTCTTCGTGCCTGTAAAGAACTGGGCATCAAGACTGTCGCTGTGCATTCAAGTGCGGATCGCGATTTAAAACACGTATTGCTGGCGGATGAGACGGTCTGTATCGGCCCGGCTCCGTCCGTAAAAAGCTATCTGAACATCCCGGCTATCATCAGCGCCGCTGAAATCACCGGCGCGGTGGCAATTCACCCGGGCTATGGCTTCCTCTCTGAGAACGCCAATTTTGCTGAGCAGGTAGAGCGTTCTGGCTTTATCTTCATCGGCCCGAAAGCCGACACCATCCGCCTGATGGGCGACAAAGTGTCCGCAATCACCGCGATGAAGAAAGCGGGCGTACCGACAGTCCCAGGCTCTGACGGTCCGCTGGGCGATGACATGGACGCTAACCGCGCTCATGCTAAACGCATCGGCTACCCGGTTATCATCAAAGCCTCCGGCGGCGGCGGCGGTCGCGGTATGCGCGTCGTGCGCAGCGATGCCGAACTGGCACAATCCATCTCCATGACCAAAGCGGAAGCAAAAGCCGCTTTCAATAACGACATGGTCTACATGGAGAAATACCTGGAAAACCCACGCCACATTGAAATTCAGGTGCTGGCTGACGGTCAGGGTAACGCAATTTATCTGGCAGAACGTGACTGCTCCATGCAGCGTCGTCACCAGAAAGTTGTCGAAGAAGCACCAGCGCCAGGCATTACCCCGGAACTGCGTCGCTACATCGGCGAGCGTTGCGCCAAAGCGTGTGTTGATATCGGCTATCGCGGGGCGGGTACTTTCGAGTTCCTGTTCGAAAACGGCGAGTTCTACTTTATTGAGATGAACACCCGTATTCAGGTTGAACACCCGGTAACCGAAATGATCACCGGCGTTGATCTGATCAAAGAGCAGCTGCGCATCGCAGCGGGCCAACCGCTGTCCATCAAGCAGGACGAAGTTGTGGTTAAAGGCCATGCGGTAGAATGCCGTATCAACGCCGAAGACCCGAACACCTTCCTGCCAAGCCCGGGTAAAATCACGCGTTTCCACGCGCCGGGTGGCTTTGGTGTGCGTTGGGAGTCTCATATTTACGCAGGCTACACCGTACCTCCGTACTATGACTCAATGATCGGTAAGCTGATCTGCTATGGCGAAAACCGCGACGTCGCTATCGCCCGTATGAAAAACGCATTGCAGGAACTGATCATCGACGGTATCAAAACCAACGTTGACCTGCAGATCCGTATCATGAATGACGAGCACTTCCAGCACGGTGGAACCAATATCCACTACCTGGAGAAAAAACTCGGACTTCAGGAAAAGTAAGCGTGCGTTAACCGAAAAGGCCGGAAATTCCGGCCTTTTGTTTTTCTCCCCTCCCGCACGTGCCATAAGGTACAATCCCCGCTTTCTTTATCCACAAGGGACAAAAAATGGACGCTCGTTTTGTTCAGGCCCATAAAGAGGCGCGCTGGGCGCTGTGGCTAACCCTTTTATATCTGGTCACATGGTTAGTGGCCGCTTACTTACCAGATTCAACGCTGGGTTTTACTGGCTTACCGCACTGGTTCGAAATGGCCTGCCTGCTAACGCCGCTGGTTTTTATCGTGCTGTGCTGGGCGATGGTGAAGTTTATCTATCGCGACATTCCGTTGGAGGATGACGATGCAGCTTGAAGTTATTTTACCGCTGGTCGCCTATCTTCTGGTGGTCTTCGGTCTCTCAGTTTATGCCATGCGCAAGAGATCGACCGGTACCTTCCTGAATGAATATTTCCTCGGCAGCCGTTCCATGGGCGGTGTCGTGTTAGCGATGACGCTAACGGCAACCTACATTAGCGCCAGCTCGTTTATTGGCGGTCCTGGTGCCGCTTACAAATACGGACTGGGATGGGTGCTGCTAGCGATGATCCAGTTGCCCGCCGTATGGCTCTCATTGGGAATTCTTGGTAAAAAATTCGCCATTCTGGCACGCCGTTATAATGCTGTTACCCTCAACGATATGCTATTTGCGCGCTACCAGAGCCGCCTGCTGGTATGGCTGGCGAGCCTCAGCCTGTTGGTCGCGTTTGTCGGGGCAATGACCGTACAGTTTATTGGCGGCGCACGTTTGCTGGAAACCGCAGCGGGTATCCCCTACGAAACCGGTCTGCTGATTTTTGGCGTCAGCATCGCGTTATACACGGCGTTCGGCGGCTTTCGCGCCAGCGTACTGAACGATACCATGCAGGGCATGGTGATGCTGATTGGTACTATCGTTTTGCTGGTCGGCGTTGTTCATGCTGCCGGTGGCCTCAGCAATGCGGTGGTAACCCTGCAGACTATCGATCCTAAACTGGTCTCGCCGCAGGGCGCTGATGACATTTTGTCACCCACGTTTATGACCTCATTCTGGGTGCTGGTATGCTTTGGCGTGATTGGCCTGCCGCATACGGCGGTGCGCTGTATCTCTTATAAAGACAGTAAAGCGGTACACCGCGGCATTATCATCGGCACCATCGTGGTGGCGATTCTGATGTTTGGTATGCATCTGGCGGGCGCCCTGGGACGGGCGGTAATCCCTGACCTGACGGTACCGGATCTGGTAATCCCTACGCTGATGGTCAAAGTCCTGCCGCCGGTCGCTGCCGGGATCTTCCTCGCCGCACCTATGGCTGCGATTATGTCGACGATCAATGCCCAATTGCTGCAAAGCTCCGCTACGATTATTAAGGATCTGTACCTGAACCTTCGCCCGGAACAGCTGGAAAACGAAACCCGGCTGAAACGCATGTCGGCAGTGATTACCCTGCTGCTGGGCGCGTTACTGTTGCTGGCCGCCTGGAAACCGCCAGAGATGATTATCTGGCTTAATCTGCTGGCGTTTGGCGGGCTGGAAGCCGTCTTCCTGTGGCCTCTGGTGCTAGGCCTCTATTGGGAACGGGCAAACGCGTCAGGCGCATTGAGCGCGATGATTGTCGGCGGCGTGCTTTATGCTCTACTCGCCACCTTTAACGTTCAGTTCCTGGGCTTCCACCCAATCGTGCCCTCGTTACTGATAAGCTTGCTGGCTTTCTTGATAGGCAACTGTTTCGGTTCCGTCGTCCCGCAAGCCGCCATATTGACTACTGATAAATAAAGAGTTTTGCCATGCCATGGATCCAACTGAAACTGAACACGACCGGTGCCAACGCTGAAGAGTTGAGCGATGCGCTGATGGAAGCGGGCTCCGTTTCCATTACTTTCCAGGATACGCATGATACGCCGGTGTTTGAACCTCTGCCGGGCGAGACTCGCCTGTGGGGTGATACCGACGTTATCGGCTTGTTCGATGCAGAAACCGACATGAAAGAAGTGGTTGCCATCCTGGAACAGCATCCGCTGCTGGGTGAAGGCTTCGCGCATAAAATCGAACAGCTCGAAGACAAAGACTGGGAACGCGAATGGATGGATAACTTCCACCCGATGCGCTTTGGTGAGCGTCTGTGGATTTGCCCAAGCTGGCGCGATGTCCCGGATGAGAATGCTGTCAACGTGATGCTGGACCCGGGTCTGGCGTTTGGTACAGGCACGCACCCCACTACCTCTCTGTGCCTGCAATGGCTGGACGGTCTTGATCTTAACGGTAAAACGGTTATCGACTTTGGCTGCGGCTCCGGCATTCTTGCCATTGCGGCACTGAAGCTGGGTGCGGCGAAAGCCATTGGCGTGGATATCGATCCGCAAGCGATTCAGGCCAGCCGTGATAACGCCCAGCGTAATGGTGTTTCTGAGCGTCTGGAGCTTTATCTGCCGAAAGACCAGCCAGAGGCGATGAAAGCCGACGTGGTGGTCGCCAACATTCTTGCTGGCCCATTACGTGAACTGGCTCCGTTAATCAGCGTACTGCCCGTTGAGGGCGGTTTGCTGGGGCTTTCTGGTATTCTTGCCAGCCAGGCGGAAAGCGTCTGTGAAGCCTATGCCGATCTCTTTACGCTCGATCCGGTTATCGAGAAAGAAGAGTGGTGCCGCATTACCGGCCAGAAAAAATAATCCCTTCCGGCGTGGTTATCTGACCACGCCATTTTCAGACAATTGACCAGCATACCGACACTTTCCTCAGCGATATAATAATCAATTGATTTTGTTATTTTTTATATTGATTTTCGTTGAGTAAACGTATGCGTTTCAACTGTTTTACAACAACTTTGCTGGCAGCATGCATGATGCCACTGACCACGCTGGCAGTACCATGGGGATATACCGAAGAAAACGGCCCCGCACGGTGGGGAGAAATCAGCAAAGCGTATGCAACGTGCCAGACAGGCATAAACCAATCCCCCATAAACATCCAGACCACCACAACCAGTAAACTCGGTCTCCCCGCGCTGAACATGCAGTACGTCGATGGCCCAACCAGATTTCGGAGCATTAACCATACGTTGCAGGCAACGATGAGTAGCTACACATCTAATTCTATTGAAATTGATGAAACGCTTTATTATTTAAAACAATTTGATTTTCATGCCCCGAGCGAACATACCCTCAACGGTAAAACCTATCCGCTGGAGCTGCAGCTGGTCCACAAAAATCAATCCGGAGACATCGCTATCGTGGCGGTTATGTTTGACATCGGCGAGCCAAACCAGGCGATTCAAAATTTGTGGGAGTCCTTTCCAACCATGGAGGACAGCAGCATGGCCGTCTTCTCGCCGGTCGATATCCACCAGCTTTTACCCGACAATAAAACCTACTGGCGCTACCGTGGTTCGTTAACAACACCTCCCTGCACCGAAGGCGTCACCTGGACTATCCTGAAAACGCCTGTTGCTCTTTCTGCCGAACAGATGGATAAATTCCACTACATTGTTGGGGCGGCAAATAATCGCCCGCTGCAGCCGTTGAATGAACGCAAGATTACGGACAGCTATTCTGGGGATACCGAGATCCTGTACTAAAATGAGGTAGCGATCACACAATGACGAGGTAATTTGCTGATTAATTCAGCAGAATATCTTGTCAGTACCGTCTGCAGCTGAAGAAAAAATGAGAAGTTACGCAAAATTATATGTGTATATAAAATCGACACATTTTTATAATGCGATGATTTATATGATTAAATATTTTCATGCGTTCACATTTACGGCAATTCATTGATCCACCTCAGTGGATTGGTCAAAGTTTGGCCTTTCATCTCGTGCGAAAAATGCGTAATATACGCCGCCTTGCAGTCACAGTATGGTCATTTCTTAACTCATGCGCATCGGACAATACCAGCTCAGAAATCGCCTGATCGCAGCACCTATGGCTGGCATCACTGACAGACCATTCAGGACGCTGTGCTATGAGATGGGAGCAGGATTGACAGTATCCGAGATGATGTCTTCTAACCCGCAGGTTTGGGAAAGTGACAAGTCTCGTTTACGGATGGTGCACGTTGATGAGCCAGGAATTCGCACGGTGCAAATTGCCGGTAGCGACCCTGTTGAGATGGCCGATGCCGCACGTATTAACGTGGAAAGCGGCGCCCAGATTATTGATATCAATATGGGGTGTCCGGCTAAAAAAGTGAATCGCAAGCTCGCAGGTTCAGCCCTCTTGCAGTACCCGGATTTAGTGAAATCGATACTAACCGAGGTCGTCAATGCAGTGGACGTTCCTGTCACACTCAAGATTCGCACCGGCTGGGCTCCGGAACACCGTAACTGCGTAGAGATTGCCCAACTGGCTGAAGACTGTGGCATTCAGGCTCTGACCATTCATGGACGCACCCGCGCCTGTTTGTTCAATGGAGATGCTGAGTACGACAGTATTCGGGCAGTTAAGCAGAAAGTTTCCATTCCGATTATCGCGAATGGCGACATTACTGACCCGCATAAAGCCAGAGCTGTACTCGACTATACGGGGGCGGATGCCCTGATGATAGGACGTGCAGCTCAGGGAAGACCCTGGATCTTTCGGGAAATCCAGCATTATCTGGACACTGGGGAGCTGCTGCCCCCGCTGCCTCTGGCAGAGGTGAAGCGCTTGCTTTGTGCGCATATTCGGGAACTGCACGACTTTTATGGTCAGGCAAAAGGGTACCGAATTGCGCGTAAACACGTATCCTGGTATCTCCAGGAACACGCTCCGGATGACCAGTTTCGGCGCACATTCAACGCCATTGAAGATTCCAGCGAACAGCTGGCGGCGTTGGAGGCATACTTCGAAAATTTTGCGTAAACAGAAATAAAGAGCTGACAGAACTATGTTCGAACAACGCGTAAATTCTGACGTACTGACCGTTTCTACCGTTAACTCTCAGGACCAGGTAACTCAAAAGCCCCTGCGTGACTCGGTTAAACAGGCACTGAAGAACTATTTTGCTCAATTGAATGGTCAGGATGTGAATGATCTCTATGAGCTGGTACTGGCTGAAGTAGAACAGCCCCTGTTGGACATGGTGATGCAATACACCCGCGGTAACCAGACCCGTGCTGCCCTGATGATGGGCATCAACCGTGGTACGCTGCGTAAAAAACTGAAAAAATACGGCATGAACTGATACTAATCAGTTAAATGTTTGTTTTAAAAGGCGCTACTCGGCATGGGGAAGCGCCTTTTTTATTGACGTCACACGGGAGGCTTTGGCGATGAACGCGAGATGTGAACCTGTCTATTTTGGCGATGAATCTAAAAAGATAATCCTGGGTGACGCGCTAACTGAACTAAAAAAACTGCCGTCTGAAAGCGTCGAACTCATTTTTGCTGACCCTCCTTATAACATCGGGAAAGACTTTGACGGGATGGTGGAATCCTGGGACGAAGAGGCCTTTCTGGCGTGGTTGTTTGAGTGCATCGACGAGTGCCATCGCATCCTCAAACCACACGGCACCATGTACATCATGAACAGTACGGAGAACATGCCGTACATCGACCTCAAATGCCGCCCGCTTTTTACCATCAAGAGCCGTATCGTGTGGTCATATGATAGCTCGGGGGTACAGGCCAAAAATTACTTTGGTTCGATGTATGAACCGATCCTGATGATGGTAAAAGATCAGAAAAACTACACATTTAATCGTGACGATATTCTGGTTGAAGCCAAAACTGGCGCTAAACGCGCGCTAATAGACTACAGAAAAAACCCGCCGCAGCCCTACAATCAGAAAAAAGTGCCGGGCAATGTCTGGGAGTTCCCACGCGTACGCTATCTGATGGACGAATACGAAAACCACCCCACCCAGAAACCCAAAGCCCTCCTGGAGCGTATAATTCTGGCGTCCTCGAACCCAGATGACAAGGTACTGGATCCGTTTGCCGGCAGCTTCACCACCGGAGCTACCGCCGTGGAATTGGGTCGCAAGTTTGTCGGGATTGAGATCAATACTGAATACGTAAAAATGGGGCTCAGAAGACTGAGTATCGGTTCTCATTTTTCAGAAATTGAGCTTGCCAAGGTGAAAAAACGTAAGACAAAAAACCTGTCTAAAAAGAGTCGATTGACGGCAAAGAGTGGCGCTCTTTCAACAAAGTAAAGGCATTGTAAGTCTGCTTTTCAGCTTAAAAATTTCGTGTATATTCCCTGCACGCTTGGGCATGAATACACAGGGTTTAGGAATGATTCGCAAGTATTGGTGGCTGGTTGTTTTTGCGGTCTTCGTTTTTCTTTTTGATGCGCTGCTCATCCAATGGATAGAGCTGATGACAACAGAGCACGACAAGTGCCGGAATATGAACTCAGTGAATCCCCTAAAGCTGGTCAACTGCGTCGACCTCGACTAGCACCGTCGACAGCCGTCAGGCCCTGGCGGCTAGACTACCCAACCTGGTTTTCACTCTGCATTAATTGCATTACGCAGCCGTCCGGGCTTAACATTTTTAATACATTATCAACTAATGCTGGCGCTTGCCCATACAGATCATAACTCTCTGGATTCATTAACCAGTTTTTTATTATTCCGCTAAAGCTACCATGCAAAATAATGATGATAACGTCTAAATCCAAGCTGGTGGCAATCAAATTTTCATCTATGCATCGTTGGAGAGAATCGCGAATACTTTGGTGGCTGAGACCTATTTTATCGCGAATGGCCTGCTCTGATATCATATCTTTATGGAATTCGCATTTATGATATAAAATCTGCATTAATGCCTGCTGACGAGGGTTCTCCGCAATATATTGTAATCCCACCACAAATTTTTCACGCAGTCGCTGTAAAGGGTTAACACCCCAACGACCAATTAGCTTGTCCTGAATAAGATCGCGTAAAGGAGGTTGTTGTAACCATAACTCATTAAACAATTGAGTTTTATTTTCGAAATGCCAATAAAGTGCACCCCGTGTCACATTGGCGGCATCCGCTATGTCGTTTAGCGTCGTATTACCTACGCCACGTGCGGCAAACTGTACAATCGCCGTTTCCATCAGGTGCTGTCGCGTTTTGAGGGCATCCGCTTTCGTTTTTCTGGCCATGATTCCGACTATCTGGATTGGAGTAGAGAATGATTAACTTTCTTATCTAATATTTTCGATCTGGAACAAATGTATCACTTAGCGTTTATTTAGACGAGGTCTAAAGTATTTAATTGCGGACATTACACACGAATAGATAAAACAAATAACAAAAACAAATATATTCACCATTCAGATGATCATTTCAAAATGTATTTATCAGCATCATGGTGTTGCTATAAATATCACAATGAAACGGTAGCTGATTAATCTTTTTTTGCTTTTATGTGCCGTGAACCCCGCCCATAAATAAGTATTGCTTACATCGCAAGCTAATAATTTGTAGGATAGCCAACTATTATTTTTTCTTGTGCGCGTTATCACCCCTATTGTTACTCGGTTAATAACGAGCGTTCGGTTTTTTAAGGAATAGAAATGACGAAAAATGCCAGGTTTTCACTCCTGCCCTCATTCATCATCATCTCCGCTGCATTACTCGCCGGTTGTAACGATCAGGGAGAAACACAAGCACATCCCGCAGAGCCGCAGGTGACTGTCCATGTCGTCGAAAAGGCCCCTTTAGCCGTGACGACCGAATTACCCGGACGCACCACAGCATTTCGTATTGCAGAAGTCCGTCCTCAGGTTAGTGGAATTGTACTTAAACGGAATTTCACTGAGGGAAGCGATATTGAAGCCGGTCAATCGCTTTATCAGATCGATCCAGCGACTTACCAGGCTGACTATGACAGCGCCAAAGGTGAACTGGCGAAGAGTGAAGCGGCGGCTGCAATCGCGCATTTAACGGTGAAACGCTATGTGCCGTTGGTTGGCACCAAGTACATCAGCCAGCAAGAGTACGATCAGGCAATTGCTGATGCTCGTCAGGCCGATGCCTCCGTGATCGCAGCAAAAGCGGCGGTCGAAAGCGCGCGTATCAATCTGGCCTACACCAAAGTGACATCGCCAATTAGCGGACGCATCGGTAAATCCAACGTCACCGAAGGTGCATTAGTCACGAATGGCCAGGCTACAGAGCTTGCTACCGTTCAACAGCTCGATCCCATTTACGTCGACGTGACACAGTCCAGTAACGACTTTATGCGCCTCAAACAGTCCGTTGAACAAGGGAGTCTGCATAAAGACAGCGCCAGCAGTACTGTCGAACTGGTGATGGAAAATGGTCAGTCATACCCGCTAAAAGGCTCTTTGCAGTTTTCTGATGTGACGGTTGATGAAAGCACCGGCTCAATCACCCTCAGAGCCGTATTCCCTAACCCACAGCACACGCTGTTGCCGGGCATGTTTGTGCGCGCACGCATTGATGAAGGCGTCCAGCCGAATGCCATTCTCGTTCCGCAGCAGGGGGTAACGCGTACTCCTCGCGGTGATGCCACCGTAATGGTCGTTAACGACAAGAGTCAGGTTGAGTCTCGCGCAGTCGTTGCCGCACAAGCTATTGGTGACAAGTGGCTCATCAGCGAAGGCCTGCAACCGGGTGACAAAGTTATCGTGAGCGGCTTACAGAAAGCACGTCCAGGCGTTCAGGTTAAAGCAACCGCCGATACCGAAACCCCTGCCACGAAAGCCCAATAAGGTAACCGGACATGGCTAACTTTTTTATCAGGCGTCCTATCTTTGCCTGGGTATTGGCTATCATTCTGATGATGGCGGGTGCTCTGGCAATCATGCAACTGCCCGTGGCACAGTACCCGACCATTGCGCCTCCTGCGGTCGCCATTTCTGCCACCTACCCTGGTGCAGATGCACAGACGGTTCAGGATACAGTCACACAGGTTATCGAACAGAATATGAATGGTATCGATAACCTGATGTATATGTCCTCCACCAGCGACTCGGCCGGGAGTGTGACTATTACACTGACTTTCCAGTCCGGTACCGATCCCGATATCGCGCAAGTGCAGGTGCAAAATAAACTGCAGCTCGCCACTCCGTTACTGCCGCAAGAAGTTCAGCAGCAAGGGATCAGCGTTGAGAAATCCAGCAGCAGCTTTTTGATGGTTGCGGGTTTTGTTTCTGACAACCCACAAACCACACAGGATGACATTTCCGACTACGTCGCTTCGAACGTTAAAGACTCAATCAGCCGTCTGAATGGCGTGGGTGACGTGCAGCTGTTTGGTGCACAGTACGCCATGCGCATCTGGCTGGATGCAAACTTATTGAACAAATATCAGCTCACGCCGGTTGATGTGATCAATCAGTTGAAGGTACAGAACGATCAGATTGCCGCAGGTCAGTTAGGGGGGACGCCTGCATTACCTAACCAGCAGCTGAACGCCTCTATCATTGCGCAAACGCGACTGAAAGACCCTGAAGAGTTCGGCAAAGTGACGTTACGCGTGAACAGCGATGGCTCGGTTGTTCACCTGAAAGACGTCGCGCGTATCGAGTTAGGCGGGGAAAACTACAACGTCGTGGCGCGTATTAACGGTAAGCCTGCATCCGGCCTTGGGATCAAGCTGGCAACCGGGGCAAACGCGCTGGATACTGCTAACGCGATTAAAGCCAAGCTGGTTGAACTGCAGCCATTCTTCCCACAGGGAATGAAGGTGGTCTACCCGTACGACACGACGCCGTTTGTGACCATCTCCATTCATGAAGTGGTAAAAACGTTGTTTGAAGCGATCGTGCTGGTGTTCCTGGTCATGTATTTGTTCCTGCAAAACATCCGGGCAACGCTCATTCCAACCATCGCCGTACCTGTCGTATTGTTGGGCACATTTGCCGTGCTTGCTGCGTTTGGCTACTCAATAAACACCCTGACGATGTTCGGCATGGTACTCGCCATCGGTCTATTGGTCGATGATGCGATAGTGGTGGTGGAAAACGTAGAACGCGTGATGATGGAGGATCATCTGCCGCCCAAAGAGGCGACGGAAAAATCCATGTCACAAATACAGGGAGCACTGGTTGGTATTGCCATGGTGCTGTCTGCGGTATTTATCCCGATGGCCTTCTTTGGCGGTTCAACCGGGGCTATCTATCGGCAGTTTTCCATCACCATCGTTTCCGCCATGGCGCTTTCAGTACTGGTCGCGCTGATCCTGACTCCCGCACTTTGTGCAACGTTGCTGAAGCCCGTATCAGCTGAACATCACGAGAAAAGAAGCGGTTTCTTTGGCTGGTTCAATGCCAAATTCGATCACAGCGTCAATCACTACACCAATAGCGTCAGCGGTATTGTGCGTAA
Source organism: Citrobacter sp. B72 (assembly GCF_016894305.1). Lineage (NCBI taxonomy): Bacteria > Pseudomonadati > Pseudomonadota > Gammaproteobacteria > Enterobacterales > Enterobacteriaceae > Citrobacter > Citrobacter sp. B72. The sequence continues at coordinate 438,791 of NZ_CP069801.1, read as the reverse complement.
AACTGGGCGTTACCTGGTCGTCTACCTGATAATCGTCATCGGGATGGCTGTGCTGTTTATGCGCCTGCCAACCTCCTTCCTGCCAGAGGAAGATCAGGGCGTCTTCCTGACGATGATTCAACTTCCTGCAGGCGCCACGCAAGAGCGAACCCAGAAAGTGCTGGATCAGGTCACCCACTACTACCTGAATAACGAGAAAGCCAACGTCGAAAGCGTCTTTACGGTTAACGGCTTTAGCTTCAGCGGCCAGGGGCAAAACTCAGGGATGGCGTTCGTCAGCCTCAAGCCCTGGGAAGAACGTAGCGGTAACGAAAATAACGTTGAATCAATTATCGCCCGCGCTACCCGAGCGTTTAGTCAGATTCGTGATGGTCTGGTGTTCCCTTTCAACATGCCAGCCATCGTTGAACTGGGTACCGCAACCGGCTTCGACTTCGAGCTGATTGACCAGGGCGGGTTGGGGCATGCTGCGTTAACGCAAGCGCGTAACCAACTGCTGGGCATGGTTGCCAAACACCCTGACCTGCTGGTTCGTGTGCGTCCAAACGGGCTCGAGGATACCGCCCAGTTCAAGCTGGATGTCGATCAGGAGAAAGCGCAAGCGCTTGGTGTCTCACTGTCTGATATCAACGAAACTATCTCAGCTGCGCTGGGCGGCTATTACGTCAATGACTTCATTGACCGTGGACGCGTGAAAAAAGTGTACGTACAAGCCGATGCCAAGTTCCGTATGTTACCGGAGGACATCAATAATCTGTATGTTCGTAGCGCCAATGGCGAAATGGTTCCGTTCTCCACGTTCAGTTCCGCACACTGGATCTACGGCTCACCGCGTCTGGAGCGCTATAACGGTATGCCTTCTATGGAACTGCTGGGAGAAGCTGCGCCTGGCAGAAGTACCGGTGAAGCAATGGCGCTGATGGAAAGCCTGGCGGAAAAACTGCCAAACGGTATTGGTCATGACTGGACGGGGATGTCCTATCAGGAACGACTGTCGGGTAACCAGGCTCCTGCGCTGTATGCCATCTCGCTAATCGTTGTTTTCCTTTGCCTTGCCGCATTGTATGAAAGCTGGTCTATTCCTTTCTCGGTGATGCTGGTTGTACCGCTCGGTGTTGTGGGCGCATTGTTAGCAGCATCACTGCGTGGGATGAATAACGATGTGTATTTCCAGGTTGGCTTACTAACCACAATCGGCCTCTCGGCTAAGAACGCCATCCTGATCGTCGAGTTTGCCAAAGACCTGATGGATAAAGAAGGCAAGGGGTTGATTGAAGCGACGCTGGAGGCATCGCGCATGCGTCTTCGTCCTATCCTGATGACATCCCTGGCCTTTATTCTGGGGGTTATGCCTCTGGTTATCAGTCACGGTGCAGGTAGTGGTGCGCAGAATGCGGTCGGTACCGGTGTTATGGGAGGAATGCTGACCGCAACATTGTTGGCTATCTTCTTCGTCCCCGTCTTCTTTGTTGTCGTAAGACGGCGTTTTAGTCGGCACAACGATTAATTTGTAAAATAAAGGCGTCTACGGACGCCTTTTTCACCCATGTTACGCCTCTTTATTTATTAATAAGATAGCCATTTATTTCATTTAAAGCATTCCTTTAAACGCGCCCGCGACCTTTCTTTTTATCCATTATTTTTACAATCCACATGAATTGAGATTATTCCTCATGTCAGTCCTTTTTTAAGAAGTGGTAAAATAATCGCCGAGTTCGCAGATGGCTTAGCGTTTGTCTTTGCTCTATTAGCGAAACGCTTATTTTTGAGGTAACACCATGAAAAGATTAATATCCGTTGCACTGCTTACCGCATTCCTGGCTGGCTGTGCACACGATTCTCCTTGCGTACCTGTATACGACGATCAGGGACGCCTGGTTCATACCAATACCTGTATGAAAGGCACCACCCAGGATAACTGGGAAACAGCCGGGGCCATCGCCGGTGGTGCTGCAGCCGTTGCCGGACTGACGCTTGGGATTGTCGCCCTGACCAAATAAATCATCTTAAAAGCGCGGTTATTACCGCGCTTTTAGCAATAAGCATAAAATCTGCATATAAGACAAAACGTTGCTTAATAGAACCTGACATGTAATAAAATTATTATAGATTTCACTCACACATCCGCGATTTGAAATTAGCATTTTTTCTGTTTTTCGTAACACCACATTTTCTTTTCATTATTCTCACGCCATTAATATTAACGCCAGAAATCGTTATCACGCGTCCTGTCTGATTTTTAAATTTTTTGCGCCGAAATGTGGCTTACGTTTCAATTTTGCACCACTTCAGGGCGCTGCATTTATTTTTTCCTGTCTACACTCTGCATATTGCGTCGAATAATCAGGCGCAAAAAACTGGCACTACCTTTGCTTAAAAGAGTATGGCCAAAGCCACAGACAGGTAAAAGACGTTTTCAGAACGTTTCCATAACAATAATTCCTCCACACAGGATGCTCTATGAAAAAGATGATAATCGCCAGCCTGGCTGCGGCCGGTGTGCTGCTTGCTGTTGCAAATCAGGCACATGCCGGCGCAACACTTGATGCCGTAAAGAAAAAAGGGTTTGTGCAATGTGGGATCAGCGACGGCTTGCCTGGCTTTTCTTACGCCGATGCAAGCGGCAAGTTCTCGGGTATTGATGTTGATGTATGTCGTGGCGTTGCCTCCGCCGTATTTGGCGATGATAGCAAAGTAAAATATACCCCGCTCACCGCCAAGGAACGCTTTACCGCATTACAGTCTGGTGAAGTCGACATGCTCTCTCGTAATACCACGTGGACCTCTTCTCGTGATGCCGGTATGGGCATGTCCTTCACTGGTGTAACGTATTACGACGGCATTGGTTTTCTTACCCACAATAAAGCAGGCCTGAAGAGCGCTAAAGAGCTGGATGGTGCAACGGTCTGTATTCAGGCGGGAACCGATACCGAACTAAACGTGGCCGACTACTTTAAAGCCAACAAGATGAAGTACACCCCCGTCACCTTTGACCGTTCGGATGAATCAGCCAAAGCTCTGGAATCTGGACGTTGCGATACGCTGGCTTCCGACCAGTCTCAGCTGTATGCCCTACGCATCAAGCTGAGCAATCCTGCGGAATGGATCGTCCTGCCAGAAGTTATTTCTAAAGAACCGCTGGGACCTGTCGTACGTCGCGGGGACGATGAGTGGTTCTCCATTGTTCGCTGGACGCTGTTCGCCATGCTAAATGCGGAAGAAATGGGTGTTAACTCGAAAAACGTCGATGAAAAAGCGGCTAATCCAGCAACACCGGATATGGCACACCTGTTGGGTAAAGAAGGGGATTATGGCAAGGATCTGAAGCTTGATAACAAATGGGCCTACAACATTATCAAGCAGGTTGGTAACTATTCGGAGATCTTTGAACGTAACGTTGGATCGGAAAGTCCGCTGAAGATCAAACGTGGACAGAACAACCTCTGGAATAACGGTGGCATTCAGTATGCACCACCGGTGCGCTAATGCGTAGTGATGTAACGGGCGCCGCAACTGCGGCGCTCAGCCCAGAGTCATAGTTACTGAGGTTTTCTTATGTTCCATCGCCGCTCAACCGTAAAAGGATCGTTATCCTTTTCTAACCCTGCGGTCCGCGCCTGGTTATTTCAAATACTCGCCGTCATTGCGGTTATCAGCATTGCGGTCTATCTCATTCATAACACGATAAATAACCTGAACAATAGCGGTATTACCTCGGGGTTTTCTTTTCTCGATCGCAGCGCCGGATTTGGCATTGTCCAGCATCTGATCGATTACGAGCAAGGCGATACGTATGGTCGTGTCTTTGTGGTCGGCCTGCTCAATACGCTGTTAGTTTCAGCACTGTGCATTGTTTTCGCATCAATTCTCGGTTTCTTTCTCGGGCTGGCACGCCTGTCAGATAACTGGTTATTGCGAAAGCTCTCGACGATCTACATCGAAACGTTCCGCAATATACCGCCGCTGCTGCAGATCTTCTTCTGGTATTTCGCCGTATTACGTAATCTGCCCGGCCCACGCCAGGCCGTTAACGCGCTGGATTTGATGTTCCTGAGTAACCGGGGGCTCTATATTCCGTCCCCGCAAATGGGAGAAGGTTTTTTTGCCTTTTGCACCGCTGTCGTTATCGCTATCGTCGTCACCATCGGATTATTTCGCTTCAACAGAATGCATCAGACCAAAACCGGTCAGCTACGTCGGACCTGGCCCACAGCTCTGGCGTTGATCGTACTTTTACCGGTGATTTCACAGTGGATGTTTGGCGCTGCGCTTCACTGGGATATTCCCGAGCTCCGTGGTTTTAACTTCCGTGGCGGTATGGTGCTTATTCCTGAACTGGCGGCACTAACTCTGGCGCTTTCGGTATATACCTCGGCATTTATTGCAGAAATTATTCGGGCGGGCATTCAAGCCGTTCCTTACGGCCAACATGAAGCCGCACGCTCGCTGGGTCTGCCAAATCCGGTGACGCTACGCCAGGTAATCATCCCACAGGCGCTACGCGTCATCATTCCCCCACTGACCAGCCAGTACCTGAATATCGTCAAGAACTCTTCTCTTGCAGCCGCCATTGGCTACCCGGACATGGTTTCACTGTTTGCCGGCACGGTACTCAATCAAACAGGGCAAGCCATTGAAACGATCGCCATCACCATGTCGGTATACCTGATCATCAGTCTGAGTATTTCTTTGCTGATGAATATTTATAACCGCCGTATTGCACTGATTGAGCGCTAAGGAGCCATGATGACAAAAGCACTGCTGTCTCACCCCTCGCGCCAGCGCAGCAATCCGGCAAGCCGCAGTCTACTCTGGGTGCGTAAAAACCTGTTCTCCAGTTGGTCAAATAGCCTGCTCACCCTGCTATGCGTATGGCTGATTTGGTCATTTCTCCCGCCACTGTTGAACTGGGTATTCTTTCAGGCCAACTGGATCGGTTCTACCCGGGCAGACTGTACCAAAGCGGGAGCCTGCTGGGTGTTCATCCATGAACGCTTCGGGCAATTCATGTATGGGCTTTATCCACACGATCAGCGTTGGCGCGTAAATCTGGCCCTGATAATTGGTCTGGCTTCTATTGTTCCGATGTTCTGGAAAACCATTCCCCACCGTGGCCGTTATATCGCTATCTGGGCAGTCATTTATCCGATTGTCGTCTGGTGGCTGATGTACGGTGGTTTTTTCGGACTTGAACGCGTAGAAACCCGGCAGTGGGGCGGATTAACACTGACGCTTATTATTGCATCCGTGGGGATTGCAGGCGCGCTTCCATGGGGCATTTTACTGGCGTTGGGACGTCGTTCCCATATGCCAGTCGTGCGGGTTTTATCCGTCATTTTCATTGAGTTCTGGCGCGGTGTACCGTTGATTACTGTTCTGTTTATGTCCTCGGTCATGCTTCCTTTGTTTATGTCCGAAGGAACCAGTATCGACAAGCTTATCCGGGCGCTGGTCGGTGTTATTCTTTTCCAGTCGGCCTATGTCGCAGAAGTGGTTCGCGGAGGGCTACAGGCCCTACCGAAAGGTCAGTATGAGGCCGCGGAATCACTGGCGCTAGGGTACTGGAAAACTCAGGGGCTGGTCATTCTTCCGCAAGCCCTCAAGCTGGTTATCCCGGGTCTGGTTAACACGATTATCGCCCTGTTCAAGGATACCAGCCTGGTCATCATCATCGGTCTGTTTGATCTCTTCAGTAGCGTACAGCAGGCAACTGTGGACCCTGCGTGGCTGGGTATGTCGACAGAAGGATATGTTTTCGCTGCACTGATTTACTGGATCTTCTGTTTCAGTATGTCGCGTTACAGCCAACATCTGGAAAAACGTTTTAACACCGGGCGTACACCGCACTGAGGAATTTATGAGCCAATTATTAATGCCGTCTACCGACGCGATGATTACGCTGGAAAACGTCAACAAATGGTACGGACAGTTTCATGTCCTGAAAAACATCAACCTGAAGGTAAAACAGGGAGAGCGCATCGTATTATGCGGGCCTTCCGGTTCGGGTAAATCGACAACTATCCGCTGTATTAACCATCTGGAAGAACATCAGCAAGGACGCATAGTAGTGGATGGGATTGAGCTCAATGAAGACATCCGCAATATTGAGCGCGTCCGACAAGAAGTTGGCATGGTCTTTCAGCACTTTAATCTCTTTCCTCATTTAACTGTCTTGCAAAACTGCACGCTGGCGCCTATCTGGGTGCAAAAGATGCCGAAAAAAGAGGCTGAAGTACTGGCAATGCACTACCTTGAGCGGGTCCGCATTGCCGAACATGCACATAAATATCCCGGGCAAATCTCTGGTGGACAACAACAGCGCGTGGCCATTGCACGCTCGCTGTGTATGAAACCCAAAATCATGTTATTTGATGAACCCACATCAGCGTTGGATCCTGAAATGGTAAAAGAAGTGCTGGATACCATGATAGGTCTGGCGCAATCGGGCATGACCATGCTATGTGTAACCCATGAAATGGGCTTTGCCCGCACAGTAGCTGACCGGGTGATCTTTATGGATCTTGGCGAGATTGTGGAACAGGCACCACCGGATGAGTTTTTTGCTCACCCCAAATCGGAACGCACTCGCGCGTTTTTATCGCAGGTTATTCATTAAATATATATGCCGGATACAGTTCCGGTTGATTTCCGCGTATAAATGCAAAAAGGCCATCCTTTCGGATGGCCTTTTCACTTATTTGATGTCTGGCAGTTTATGGCGGGCGTCCTGCCCGCCACCCTCCGGGCCGTTGCTGCGCAACGTTCAAATCCGCTCCCGGCGGATTTGTCCTCCTCAAGAGAGCGCTCGCCGACAAACAGCAGATAAAACAAAAGGCCCAGTCTTTCGACTGAGCCTTTCGCTTTTATTTGATGTCTGGCAGTTCCCTACTCTCGCATGGGGAGACCCCACACTACCATCGGCGCTACGGCGTTTCACTTCTGAGTTCGGCATGGGGTCAGGTGGGACCACCGCGCTACAGCCGCCAGACAAATTCTTTTCTAAGTGCCGAACTTTAACCGAAAAACTGGTGCTGATACCCAGAGTCGAACTGGGGACCTCACCCTTACCAAGGGTGCGCTCTACCAACTGAGCCATATCAGCACACTAAATTTGATGCCTGGCAGTTCCCTACTCTCGCATGGGGAGACCCCACACTACCATCGGCGCTACGGCGTTTCACTTCTGAGTTCGGCATGGGGTCAGGTGGGACCACCGCGCTACAGCCGCCAGGCAAATTCTGTTTATCAACACACCTCCTGGGCATGTCGATGTTATCTGTATCAGGCTGAAAATATCTCTCTTCGCCAAAACATCTTCGGCGTTGTAAGGTTAAGCCTCACGGTTCATTAGTATCGGTTAGCTCAATGTATCGCTACACTTACACACCCGACCTATCAACGTCGTCGTCTTCAACGTTCCTTCAGGACCCTTAAAGGGTCAGGGAGAACTCATCTCGGGGCAAGTTTCGTGCTTAGATGCTTTCAGCACTTATCTCTTCCGCATTTAGCTACCGGGCAATGCCATTGGCATGACAACCCGAACACCAGTGATGCGTCCACTCCGGTCCTCTCGTACTAGGAGCAGCCCCCCTCAATTCTCCAGCGCCCACGGCAGATAGGGACCGAACTGTCTCACGACGTTCTAAACCCAGCTCGCGTACCACTTTAAATGGCGAACAGCCATACCCTTGGGACCTACTTCAGCCCCAGGATGTGATGAGCCGACATCGAGGTGCCAAACACCGCCGTCGATATGAACTCTTGGGCGGTATCAGCCTGTTATCCCCGGAGTACCTTTTATCCGTTGAGCGATGGCCCTTCCATTCAGAACCACCGGATCACTAAGACCTGCTTTCGCACCTGCTCGAGCCGTCACTCTCGCAGTCAAGCTAGCTTATGCCTTTGCACTAACCTCCTGATGTCCGACCAGGATTAGCTAACCTTCGTGCTCCTCCGTTACTCTTTAGGAGGAGACCGCCCCAGTCAAACTACCCACCAGACACTGTCCGCAACCCGGATTACGGGTCTACGTTAGAACACCAGCCATTAAAGGGTGGTATTTCAAGGATGGCTCCATGCAGACTGGCGTCCACACTTCAAAGCCTCCCACCTATCCTACACATCAAGGACCAGTGTTCAGTGTCAAGCTATAGTAAAGGTTCACGGGGTCTTTCCGTCTTGCCGCGGGTACACTGCATCTTCACAGCGAGTTCAATTTCACTGAGTCTCGGGTGGAGACAGCCTGGCCATCATTACGCCATTCGTGCAGGTCGGAACTTACCCGACAAGGAATTTCGCTACCTTAGGACCGTTATAGTTACGGCCGCCGTTTACCGGGGCTTCGATCAAGAGCTTCTCCTTACGGATAACCCCATCAATTAACCTTCCGGCACCGGGCAGGCGTCACACCGTATACGTCCACTTTCGTGTTTGCACAGTGCTGTGTTTTTAATAAACAGTTGCAGCCAGCTGGTATCTTCGACTGATTTCAGCTCCATGGGTAAACCACTTCACCTACATATCAGCGTGCCTTCTCCCGAAGTTACGGCACCATTTTGCCTAGTTCCTTCACCCGAGTTCTCTCAAGCGCCTTGGTATTCTCTACCTGACCACCTGTGTCGGTTTGGGGTACGATTTCGTGTTACCTGATGCTTAGAGGCTTTTCCTGGAAGCAGGGCATTTGTTACTTCAGCACCGTAGTGCCTCGTCATCACACCTCAGCGTTAATAAGGTACCGGATTTACCTGGAACCTCCGCCTACATGCTTAAACCGGGACAACCGTCGCCCGGCTAACATAGCCTTCTCCGTCCCCCCTTCGCAGTAACACCAAGTACAGGAATATTAACCTGTTTCCCATCGACTACGCCTTTCGGCCTCGCCTTAGGGGTCGACTCACCCTGCCCCGATTAACGTTGGACAGGAACCCTTGGTCTTCCGGCGTGCGGGTTTTTCACCCGCATTATCGTTACTTATGTCAGCATTCGCACTTCTGATACCTCCAGCATACCTCACGATACACCTTCAACGGCTTACAGAACGCTCCCCTACCCAACAACACATAGTGTCGCTGCCGCAGCTTCGGTGCATGGTTTAGCCCCGTTACATCTTCCGCGCAGGCCGACTCGACCAGTGAGCTATTACGCTTTCTTTAAATGATGGCTGCTTCTAAGCCAACATCCTGGCTGTCTGTGCCTTCCCACATCGTTTCCCACTTAACCATGACTTTGGGACCTTAGCTGGCGGTCTGGGTTGTTTCCCTCTTCACGACGGACGTTAGCACCCGCCGTGTGTCTCCCGTGATAACATTCTTCGGTATTCGCAGTTTGCATCGGGTTGGTAAGTCGGGATGACCCCCTAGCCGAAACAGTGCTCTACCCCCGAAGATGAATTCACGAGGCGCTACCTAAATAGCTTTCGGGGAGAACCAGCTATCTCCCGGTTTGATTGGCCTTTCACCCCCAGCCACAAGTCATCCGCTAATTTTTCAACATTAGTCGGTTCGGTCCTCCAGTTAGTGTTACCCAACCTTCAACCTGCCCATGGCTAGATCACCGGGTTTCGGGTCTATACCCTGCAACTTAACGCCCAGTTAAGACTCGGTTTCCCTTCGGCTCCCCTATTCGGTTAACCTTGCTACAGAATATAAGTCGCTGACCCATTATACAAAAGGTACGCAGTCACACCCCAAAGGGTGCTCCCACTGCTTGTACGTACACGGTTTCAGGTTCTTTTTCACTCCCCTCGCCGGGGTTCTTTTCGCCTTTCCCTCACGGTACTGGTTCACTATCGGTCAGTCAGGAGTATTTAGCCTTGGAGGATGGTCCCCCCATATTCAGACAGGATACCACGTGTCCCGCCCTACTCTTCGAGTTCACAACACATGCACTTTTGTGTACGGGACTTTCACCCTGTATCGTGCGACTTTCCAGACGCTTCCACTAACACACATGCTGATTCAGACTCTGGGCTGCTCCCCGTTCGCTCGCCGCTACTGGGGGAATCTCGGTTGATTTCTTTTCCTCGGGGTACTTAGATGTTTCAGTTCCCCCGGTTCGCTTCATTACGCTATGTATTCACGTAATGATAGTGTGTCGAAACACACTGGGTTTCCCCATTCGGAAATCGCCGGTTATAACGGTTCATATCACCTTACCGACGCTTATCGCAGATTAGCACGTCCTTCATCGCCTCTGACTGCCAGGGCATCCACCGTGTACGCTTAGTCGCTTAACCTCACAACCCGAAGATGTTTCTTTCGATTCATCATCGACTTGCAAAAATTTGAGAGACTCGAACACACCATTTTTCATTTCTTATTACGGAGAAATGAAACAGTGTGTCGTTTCAATTTTCAGCTTGATCCAGATTTTTAAAGAGCAAAACTTCGCAGTGAACCTTTTCAGGTACACTCTGAAGTTTTCTTGTGTTTTTGCAGTAAGAGATGGTGGAGCTATGCGGGATCGAACCGCAGACCTCCTGCGTGCAAGGCAGGCGCTCTCCCAGCTGAGCTATAACCCCATCGTAGAATGCTAATCTCTGTACCCTAATTCGTTTCCGGGCAAGGCGCGGTGGTGCGAAGCATACTGAAGTATGCGAGCATCGCCGTAACACAGCACGGAGGCGAATTTGGTAGGCCTGAGTGGACTTGAACCACCGACCTCACCCTTATCAGGGGTGCGCTCTAACCACCTGAGCTACAAGCCTGCAGAGATTTTCTTACTGCTAATTTTCATCAGACAATCTGTGTGAGCACTGCAAAGGTCGGTTCTTTAAGGTAAGGAGGTGATCCAACCGCAGGTTCCCCTACGGTTACCTTGTTACGACTTCACCCCAGTCATGAATCACAAAGTGGTAAGCGCCCTCCCGAAGGTTAAGCTACCTACTTCTTTTGCAACCCACTCCCATGGTGTGACGGGCGGTGTGTACAAGGCCCGGGAACGTATTCACCGTGGCATTCTGATCCACGATTACTAGCGATTCCGACTTCATGGAGTCGAGTTGCAGACTCCAATCCGGACTACGACATACTTTATGAGGTCCGCTTGCTCTCGCGAGGTCGCTTCTCTTTGTATATGCCATTGTAGCACGTGTGTAGCCCTACTCGTAAGGGCCATGATGACTTGACGTCATCCCCACCTTCCTCCAGTTTATCACTGGCAGTCTCCTTTGAGTTCCCGGCCTAACCGCTGGCAACAAAGGATAAGGGTTGCGCTCGTTGCGGGACTTAACCCAACATTTCACAACACGAGCTGACGACAGCCATGCAGCACCTGTCTCAGAGTTCCCGAAGGCACCAAAGCATCTCTGCTAAGTTCTCTGGATGTCAAGAGTAGGTAAGGTTCTTCGCGTTGCATCGAATTAAACCACATGCTCCACCGCTTGTGCGGGCCCCCGTCAATTCATTTGAGTTTTAACCTTGCGGCCGTACTCCCCAGGCGGTCGACTTAACGCGTTAGCTCCGGAAGCCACGCCTCAAGGGCACAACCTCCAAGTCGACATCGTTTACGGCGTGGACTACCAGGGTATCTAATCCTGTTTGCTCCCCACGCTTTCGCACCTGAGCGTCAGTCTTTGTCCAGGGGGCCGCCTTCGCCACCGGTATTCCTCCAGATCTCTACGCATTTCACCGCTACACCTGGAATTCTACCCCCCTCTACAAGACTCTAGCCTGCCAGTTTCGGATGCAGTTCCCAGGTTGAGCCCGGGGATTTCACATCCGACTTGACAGACCGCCTGCGTGCGCTTTACGCCCAGTAATTCCGATTAACGCTTGCACCCTCCGTATTACCGCGGCTGCTGGCACGGAGTTAGCCGGTGCTTCTTCTGCGAGTAACGTCAATCGCTGCGGTTATTAACCACAACGCCTTCCTCCTCGCTGAAAGTACTTTACAACCCGAAGGCCTTCTTCATACACGCGGCATGGCTGCATCAGGCTTGCGCCCATTGTGCAATATTCCCCACTGCTGCCTCCCGTAGGAGTCTGGACCGTGTCTCAGTTCCAGTGTGGCTGGTCATCCTCTCAGACCAGCTAGGGATCGTCGCCTAGGTGAGCCGTTACCCCACCTACTAGCTAATCCCATCTGGGCACATCCGATGGCAAGAGGCCCGAAGGTCCCCCTCTTTGGTCTTGCGACGTTATGCGGTATTAGCTACCGTTTCCAGTAGTTATCCCCCTCCATCGGGCAGTTTCCCAGACATTACTCACCCGTCCGCCACTCGTCACCCAAGGAGCAAGCTCCTCTGTGCTACCGTTCGACTTGCATGTGTTAGGCCTGCCGCCAGCGTTCAATCTGAGCCATGATCAAACTCTTCAATTTAAAAGTTTGATGCTCAATGAATTAAACTTCGTAATGAATTACGTGTTCACTCGTTGAGACTTGGTATTCATTTTTCGTCTTGCGACGTTAAGAATCCGTATCTTCGAGTGCCCACACAGATTGTCTGATAAATTGTTAAAGAGCAGTTGCGACGCGCTTTAGCGCTCTGTCGCGAGGTGGCGTATATTACGCTTTCCTCTTTCAGAGTCAACCCTCATTTTCAGGTTTTTCTCTTCAACCGAACCGGCTGTTTGCGTGAAGTGATTCACATCCGCCGTGTCGATGGAGGCGCATTATAGGGATCCCATTTTTTAGCACAAGTATTTTTTGGATCTTTTTTTCCGAATGCTTGTTTTTCACTCCTTTCGCTACATTCCTGCGCAATTTGGCTGATTTTTGATAGCTAAACCACTTGCACAGTCTCAATAATCCAACCAAAGTCTTCATTACTGCTCTATTTTCGTTGAGGTAAACATGTCTGATGTACTGCGTCCTTATAAGGATCTTTTCCCACAGATCGGAAATCGCGTAATGATCGACACCAGCAGTGTCGTCATTGGTGATGCCCGTTTGGCTGATGATGTCGGAATTTGGCCACTGGTTGCCATTCGTGGCGACGTTAACTATGTACAAATTGGTGCCCGTACAAACATTCAGGACGGCAGCGTTCTCCATGTCACACATAAGTCCACTTCTAATCCGCAGGGTAATCCATTGATCGTGGGTGAGGATGTGACGGTCGGTCACAAGGTCATGCTACACGGCTGCATCATTGGCAACCGAGTATTAGTCGGCATGGGTTCGATTCTGCTGGATGGCGTAGTCGTAGAAGACGACGTTATGATTGGGGCTGGGAGCCTGGTTCCCCAAAACAAACGCCTGGAAAGCGGGTATCTGTACCTGGGAAGCCCGGTTAAACAAATCCGTCCATTAAGCGATGAAGAGAAAGCAGGCTTACAATATTCAGCTAACAACTATGTTAAGTGGAAAGATGAATATTTAAGTCAGAGTAACCAAACCCAACCTTGAGCATCTTCCTGCTGGGCCTGGATCAATCCTTCAGCTTCTTCTTCCAGATCCCAGCGATGCTGTTGAAAGATTTCCAACCACTGTTCAGGCGTGTCGCCGCCAAAGCGGGACGCCAGCATCTCTCCAGAGATGGCACATGTTAACTGCATACCATGAACCATCGCCGGAAACACAACGGCGTTAACATCCGTGCGCCATTCTTCTCGATCGGGAAACTGGATCGCCTGATTCATGCCGACAATTCCTGCTGCATGCTTTTAATGACGGGTTCAATCTGCGGCAAAACCCCATGCCAGAGTAAAACGGCGTGCGCTGCTTGCCCCACCAGCATACCCAGGCCATCAGCATATTGTTTCGCCCCATGTTCGGCACACCAGGAGAGGAACGGTGTATCTCCTTTCTGATAAAACATGTCATAACAATAGACAGATGGGTGAATAAGAGATGTCGGAATAGCCGGTATCTCACCGCTAATTCCGCTGGATGTCGCGTTAATAATTAGATCAAAACTGTAATTATCAAGCTCGTCCATTCCTACCGCCTGTACGCTGCCGGTATGGGAGAAGATTTGTGCCAGTTCTTCAGCGCGCGAAGCGGTACGGTTAACAATAGTCACCGCACAATCCATAGAAAGAAGAGGTAATAAAACTCCACGGGATGCACCACCCGCACCAATCAACAGAACTCGCGATCCGGGACGAATAAAAGATAAACGCTCAAGATCGCTCAACAAGCCGATACCATCCGTGTTGTCTCCCAGTAAACGTCCATCCTCCAGCCGTTTAAGGGTATTGACGGCTCCAGCAAGCGATGCCCGCTCCGTTAGTTCATCGGCACGTGCAAATGCCTCTTCTTTAAAAGGCACGGTGACATTTGCCCCCTTCCCGCCCTCAGCAAAAAAAGCGTTCAGCGTATTCACAAAATCATTGATAGGCGCCAGTACACGCCCATAGGAGTGATCAATCTTCAGCTGCTCTGCAAATTGCTGATGAATAAAGGGCGATTTACTGTGCGCTATCGGATTACCAAAAACAGCATAGGCTTCTTTCATATTACCCCTGTCGAAACTGTTCACCTGTCAGAGCATCACGGATCTCCGAAGGATTCAAACGCCCCCCGGTCTCCCCTTCAACCACGGGAAAGTCTGTACCGAACTGTGCGCGAACTTCCTCTACCGTTCTGCAAGGCGGTAAGCCACTCAAATTAGCACTGGTAGAAACTAACGGTTTGCCATAAGCCTGGCACAACGCAACCACCAGCGGGTGATCGGTGACGCGAACAGCCAGAGAATCAAAGCGCCCGGTCAACCAGCGTGGCGTTGTCGCAAGCGCTGGGAAAACGAAGGTAACAGGACCAGGCCAACGGGCGAAAACAGCGTCACGTTGAGCATCGGTGAGCATGCTATCGTCGATATATGGTTTAAGTTGTTCAAAGTTTGACGCGATTAAAATTAACCCTTTATCGACCGGACGTTGTTTTAGCGCCAACAAACGGGTTACAGCCGTTTCGCTATCGGGGTCGCAGCCGACACCAAATACAGCTTCAGTTGGATAGGCGATGACTTTTTCTTGTTTCAGAACCGCTATCGCCGCAGCGATAGCGTCTGTGGGCAGGCTATTATTCACTTTTTTATTCCGCCGAAATCGGCTTTCCACATTGTTTACTGGCACAGAAATGCTTCACACCCTGCGCGGTTTTCTTTTCGATGAGAAGCGGATAATGACACTCAGGACATTCTCCGGCTAACGGTTTGAAGTTAATGACAAACTGGCACTCCGGATAGCGATCGCAGGAGTAAAAGGTTTTGCCATAACGGGAACGCCGCTGGACAAGATGACCAGTCTGGCATTGAGGACAGACTATTGCTGTTTCATCAGGCTTGTCGATGAGCTCGGTGTGATCGCACGCAGGATAGTCACTGCATCCAATAAACATACCGAATCGTCCCTGTCTCAGCACCAGCTCAGCGCCACATGCAGGACAAAGCTTACCCTCCAGAACTTTGACTACATGTCCGTCCGCGGAAGATTTCAGCGGACGGATGTAATCGCATTCTGGATAGTGTGAACAACCGAGAAACGGACCGTGTTTCCCGGAACGAATAACCAGTTCAGCCCCGCATTGTGGGCAGGGCTCGTTTTTACGCACCGTGAACAGTGCTGATTTAGCCATAACAACTCATACTGAATGAAGATTGATTAATGCAGCATACCTTCATTCACTTCAAAGAGTAATTCTTCCATTTGCTGATAGGCATTTTCACAACCTGGAATGTTGAATAGCACCATCAGAATCACCCACTTCAGGTCTTCCAGATCGAACTCTGCCGTATCTAGCGCGAGTACGCGCTCAATAACCATTTCTCGCGTTTCGAGGTTTAGCACCTGAATCTGCTCCAGGAATAGCAGGAATCCTCTACAGCTTGCATCCAGTCGATCGCACTCTTCCGCAGTATAAATACGTATAGAAAGAGGGTCCGATGCCAGCTGCATAGGTTCAGCAAGACCATCCTGATAGTCAGCAAGCTTCTCCAGCCAAAGTAACGCGTTGTAAATGTCTTCACGATCAAAACCAGCGTCGGTAAGATCCCGTTCCAGTTTGTCCTGATCCACACGCAGCTCAGCTTCGTTATGGATATATGTCTCAAACAAATACATTAGTACGTCGAACATGGCATGCCCTCCTCAATCGGACATAGCCGCCGGGTACAGCTGCGATCCACCCTGCTAACTCCAGTTCGAGCAGTTGAGCCACTACCTCTGGCACAGGTTGGCCGGCACGTTCAGCGACGACGTCAACAGGTGTTACCTCATCTCCTACGTTAGCCAGGAGCTCCGGAAATGGCAATGCCACCTCTTCGTGATCTGGCGAATAAATTGATTTTTCAGGTTCATCTGGCAACCATTGCAGCCCATATTGCAAATTTTCAAGAATTTCCTCTGGTGTCGTCACAAGCATGGCTCCCTGCTGAATAAGCCAATGCGGGCCTTCACTTCCCGGGCTCCCAATCGGCCCAGGTAAAGCAAACACCTCCCGCCCTTGTTCAATTGCACAGCGAGCAGTAACCAGCGACCCGCTACGCTGTGCAGCTTCGACAACCAGTACACCTTTACTTAGACCACTGATAATACGATTTCGTCGGGGAAAATTGCGCGGCAAAGGGAGCATATCTAATGGGAACTCAGACACCAGTGCGCCCCCAGCCTCAATAAGTCGCTCCGCAAGACGGATATGCTGTCGTGGATGAATGGTCTCAAGTCCATTTCCCAGCACCGCAATACTTGAGCCTTGTCGGTTTATCGCAGCATTGTGCGCCACGCCATCAATCCCCCGGGCCAGACCGCTGGTGATCGTCACCCCACATGCAGCAAGCTTTTCACAAAACAACCGTCCCCAGCGTTCGCCATACCATGAATGTTGTCGACTACCGACAACGGCAACTTGAAATGAGTGGAGGCATGCGGGAGCTCCTGCAACAAAAAGCACCCCAGGATAATCCTCAATCGCACGGAGCTGTGGCGGATAATGCTCGCTGTCGGCAACCACAAAATGGTGGTTAGGCTGTTCAAGCCAGCGCAGCGTTTTTTCCAGCGTCAGATCTGAAAAGGTTAAAAAGCGTCTTGCCTGGCGTGGAGAGAATCCTGCCTGCAAGAGTACCGCGTTGTTAATGCACGGTTGAGTATTGAGCCAGTGAGCAACGCGCACTATCTCATCACCATACAGTTCATTCACTTGCGCTAAACGTAGCCAAATTTCGATTTGGGTCATCCCTGTTCCCCTGCCACAAGCAGTCCTGGCAATCTTTGCGATTGGTCACTGATGCTGTCAATCAGAGGGGGTTTTGTCTAGAATAGAGGTAATAATCTTTTCAACTCCTGAACTCAACTCTGGATAACTATGTCAGTTTTGCAAGTGTTACATATTCCGGACGAGCGCCTTCGCAAAGTCGCAAAACCGGTTGAAGAAGTGAATGCAGAAATTCAGCGTATCGTTGATGATATGTTCGAAACGATGTACGCCGAAGAAGGTATCGGTCTGGCAGCAACACAGGTCGATATTCATCAGCGCATCATTGTTATTGATGTCTCTGAAAATCGCGATGAGCAGTTGGTACTCATTAACCCAGAACTGCTGGAAAAAGACGGCGAAACCGGCATTGAAGAAGGCTGTCTGTCTATTCCTGAACAGCGTGCGTTAGTACCGCGTGCAGAGAAAGTAAAAATTCGTGCGCTCGATCGCGACGGCAAATCTTTTGAACTGGAAGCCGATGGCCTGCTCGCTATCTGCATTCAACATGAAATGGATCACCTGGTCGGTAAACTATTTATCGATTATCTGTCTCCGTTGAAGCAACAACGCATTCGTCAGAAAGTTGAAAAACTCGACCGCCTGAACGCCCGAGCTTAAGGACAAGGATCAACGTGTCAGACTCACTACGTATTATTTTTGCGGGTACACCTGACTTTGCAGCGCGTCATCTCGACGCGCTGCTGTCTTCTGGACATAACGTCGTTGGCGTGTTTACCCAACCGGACCGCCCGGCGGGACGCGGTAAAAAGCTGATGCCCAGCCCGGTAAAAGTGCTGGCAGAAGAAAAAGGGATACCGGTCTTTCAACCCGTCTCTCTTCGCCCTCAGGAAAACCAGCAACTGGTTGCTGATTTACACGCAGACGTGATGGTGGTGGTGGCATATGGCCTGATCCTGCCAAAAGCCGTACTGGAAATGCCGCGCCTGGGTTGTATCAACGTTCACGGTTCCCTGCTTCCGCGCTGGCGGGGTGCAGCACCGATCCAGCGCTCACTGTGGGCAGGCGACGCCGAAACCGGTGTTACCATCATGCAGATGGATGTTGGCCTCGACACCGGTGATATGCTGCTGAAGCTGTCCTGCCCAATTACGGCAGAAGATACCAGCGGTTCGTTATATGACAAGCTGGCAGAACTGGGGCCTCAGGGGCTGATTGAAACGCTAAAACAGCTGGCTGCCGGCACAATAAAACCGGTGGTACAAGACGAATCACTGGTTACGCATGCAGAAAAACTCAGCAAAGAAGAGGCCCGTATCGACTGGTCGCTTTCGGCTGTTCAATTGGAACGCTGCATCCGCGCCTTTAACCCATGGCCAATGAGCTGGCTTGAAATCGATGGTCAGCCAGTGAAAGTCTGGCAAGCTTCGGTTATTGCTGTAAACACCCAGGCCGAGCCAGGCACCATTTTAGAGGCGACAAAGCAGGGTATCCAGGTCGCAACAGGCGACGGCATTCTGAATCTTATCTCTTTGCAGCCTGCCGGTAAAAAAGCCATGAGCGCGCAGGATCTGCTTAATTCGCGCCGGGAGTGGTTCGTGCCCGGAAACCGTCTGGCCTGACGGTTCATCTCTTTAAGCCCGGTGTCTCCGGGCATTTTTATTTTTGCGCTTATGAAAAAACATCTTAATTTACGCAGTATGGCGGCCCAGGCCGTCGAACAGGTTGTCGAGAAAGGACAATCACTAAGTAACGTGCTGCCCGCCATGCAGCAAAAAGTTGCCGATAAAGACAAAGCGCTGTTACAAGAACTTTGCTTCGGCGTATTGCGTACACTCTCTCAACTGGAGTGGATGATCCAGCAACTGATGGAACGTCCAATGACGGGCAAACAGCGCACCGTTCACTACCTGATCATGGTGGGCTTCTATCAACTGTTGCATACTCGTATTCCAGCGCACGCTGCGTTGGCTGAGACCGTAGAAGGCGCGGTCGTTATTAAGCGTCCACAGCTGAAAGGGCTGATCAACGGCGTACTGCGCCAGTTTCAACGCCGTCAGGATGAACTGCTGGCCGAGTTTGCGCAAAGCGATTTGCGCTTCTTACACCCCTCCTGGCTGGTGAAACGTATTAAGAGTGCGTATCCGCAGCAGTGGGAAGCCATTCTTGAAGCCAATAACCAGCGACCGCCGATGTGGCTACGAGTCAATCGTAATCACCATACTCGCGACGCCTGGCTAGACCTGCTTACCGAAGCGGGTTTGACAGGTTTCCCGCATCCAGACTACCCGGATGCAGTGCGTCTGGAAACACCGGCTCCAGTTCACGCCCTCCCTGGTTTTGACGAAGGTTGGGTCACCGTTCAGGATGCTTCCGCTCAAGGATGCGTAAATTATCTGTTGCCGGAGGACGGTGAGCAGATCCTCGACCTGTGCTGTGCGCCGGGCGGTAAAACCACTCACATTCTGGAAGTTGCTCCGCTAGCTAACGTCATGGCCGTCGATGTGGATGAAAAACGCTTATCGCGCGTTTACGACAATCTGAAACGTCTGGGCATGAAGGCAACCGTAAAACAGGGGGATGGCCGCTATCCACAGCAGTGGTGCGGTGAACAACAGTTTGACCGTATTTTGCTGGACGCTCCATGTTCTGCTACCGGGGTGATCCGTCGCCATCCGGATATCAAATGGCTGCGCCGCGACCGGGATATTGCCGAACTTGCCCAATTACAGGCTGAGATCCTGAATGCGACCTGGTCACATCTTAAATCTGGCGGCACGCTAGTGTATGCAACATGTTCTATCCTGCCAGAAGAGAACCAGCAGCAAATTGCCGCCTTCCTGGCACGCACACCGGATGCGGTATTAAGCGAAACCGGTACGCCGGAAAAACCCGGACGTCAGAATTTACCGGGTGCGGAAGATGGCGATGGCTTCTTTTACGCTAAGCTAATCAAAAAGTGATGAGATAACGGGTCGCGACTGATGAAAATTATCATTCTGGGCGCAGGGCAAGTTGGCGGTACGCTGGCTGAAAACCTGGTCGGAGAGAACAACGATATCACGGTAGTCGATACCAATGGTGAACGCCTGCGCAGCCTGCAGGACAAGTTTGATCTCCGTGTCGTGCAAGGGCATGGTTCGCATCCCCGCGTATTACGTGAAGCCGGTGCCGACGATGCCGATATGCTGGTTGCCGTAACCAGCTCAGATGAAACAAATATGGTTGCCTGCCAGGTAGCTTATTCACTGTTTAATACGCCTAATCGCATCGCCCGTATTCGTTCACCAGATTACGTTCGCGATGCCGACAAGCTGTTCCAATCCGATGCGGTGCCAATCGATCACCTGATTGCGCCTGAGCAACTGGTTATCGATAGCATTTATCGCCTGATTGAATATCCGGGCGCATTGCAGGTGGTGAATTTTGCCGAAGGTAAAGTCAGTCTGGCAGTAGTAAAAGCCTATTACGGCGGGCCGCTTATCGGTAATGCGCTGTCAACAATGCGCGAGCATATGCCGCACATCGATACCCGCGTTGCGGCGATTTTCCGTCATGACCGACCGATCCGTCCGCAAGGTTCTACGATCGTTGAAGCGGGTGATGAAGTCTTCTTTATTGCGGCATCACAGCATATACGCGCCGTAATGAGTGAACTGCAGCGTCTGGAAAAGCCGTACAAACGCATTATGTTAGTGGGTGGTGGTAATATCGGTGCGGGTCTGGCACGTCGTCTGGAAAAAGATTACAGCGTCAAACTGATCGAACGTAATCAACAACGCGCATCCGAACTTGCAGAGAAACTACAAAATACGATCGTCTTTTTTGGTGATGCTTCGGATCAAGAGTTACTGGCCGAAGAACATATCGATCAGGTCGATCTGTTCATCGCAGTGACCAACGATGATGAAGCAAATATCATGTCGGCGATGCTTGCCAAACGGATGGGTGCCAAGAAAGTAATGGTGTTGATCCAGCGCAGAGCATACGTCGATCTGGTGCAAGGCAGCGTGATCGATATTGCGATTTCACCGCAGCAGGCGACCATCTCCGCGCTGCTGAGCCACGTGCGTAAAGCTGATATTGTTGGCGTTTCTTCACTTCGCCGTGGCGTCGCGGAAGCCATTGAAGCCGTCGCACACGGGGATGAAACGACGTCGAGAGTTGTAGGGCGTTCAATTGATGAAATTAAACTTCCGCCCGGAACCATTATTGGCGCCGTTGTACGTGGTAACGATGTCATGATTGCCAACGATAACCTGCGCATTGAGCAGGGCGATCACGTAATTATGTTCCTGACAGATAAAAAGTTTATTACCGACGTCGAGCGACTATTCCAGCCAAGTCCTTTCTTCCTGTAATAATTTGGGCGCTAATACAGCGCCTTTTTTATTTCCCTTTATTTTTCATGGTCTAATAAATTTTCCTTTCGGCAATACATAAATGGAAATTGCCTAAACATTTGTTAAACTTATAAACGTCAGCTGCATAGGGAGAATAAAATGAGCATTATTAAAGAGTTTCGCGAATTCGCGATGCGCGGGAATGTTGTCGATTTGGCAGTGGGTGTCATTATTGGTGCGGCATTCGGTAAGATTGTTTCATCACTGGTTGCCGATATCATTATGCCGCCGCTGGGGCTGTTAATTGGTGGAATTGATTTTAAACAGTTTGCTTTAACGCTACGTGATGCACAGGGAGACATCCCTGCCGTGGTCATGCATTACGGTGTATTTATTCAGAATGTATTCGATTTCATTATTGTTGCGTTTGCTATCTTTATGGCAATCAAACTGATCAACAAACTGAACCGTAAAAAAGCGGAAGAGCCGGCAGCACCGCCAGCTCCATCGAAAGAAGAAGTATTGCTAAGTGAAATTCGTGACCTGCTGAAAGAACAGAATAACCGCTCTTAAGCACTCACTGAAACAAGAAGGCCAGTGGTAAAAAAGTTAATTACTTTCTTGCCACTGGCCTCCCAATTACCCCGATTGCCATGTTTGCCTTTACGCAGATAACTTCCTTTCCCTTTCTTATTTTTCTCAACGCGCTGTCTGAACAGTGGGTCATGCAGAAGCGCCTCAATGGCGTTGTCCTTTATCTGCCCTTTGGTGTGCTGATAACGACTCATAATATCTCCAGTTTGTAGTAATTTACGCCGCGAGTGTAGACCTGGCAGTTCAAGAAATCAACAGCCTGATGTTGTTCCACTGGCGCCTTGCTCAAGAGCTTCAAGAATAGAGCAGTACACGCTGCTGTGTGCCTTGCCGCAGCATGCATCATTCAATCGCTGCAGTGACCGCTGCATCGTCTGAAGTTCAGCAATGCGGGCTTCGACTTCTTGCAGTCTTTCCTGGACGATCCCTTTTGATTCCTGACAGGTATGGTGTTCGGGATCAACCCGGATCGAAAGCAATTCACGGATCGACTCCAGAGTGAAACCAAGCTGCCGGGCATAACGAATAAACTTCAAGCGCTGAAGATCGCTTTCTGTATAGAGGCGAAATCCGCCTTCAGTACGCACTTCATGCTCCATCATCTGCTGCTTTTCATAGTAGCGGATAGTATCTGGCGTAACGTCAGCCAGTTTCGCTATTTCACCAATTCGGTACATGCTCTCTCCGCTATTCGTCGTTGATCTTTTTTAGCAGCTTATCTGCGTAGTCACCGCGTAAAAACTCGGTGCTGAGTCCAGCCTGCCGAAGTTTAAGTTCCAGTAGCGACAGTCTTCGGCTCACCTCCGGATAACTAGGATCATCTTTGCGGATCCCCGCGAGTATTTCAAGCAGCTGTATTGCCTCTCTGCGTTGCTCGAGCTCAGGAGGAAGGCAACCTGCATTTTTTAATAAACGGTATCCGGCTCTGAGTTCAGGCGGGACATGGGAGTCATCGTCAAGAGTCAGCGGTTCGCCTGTTCCCGGTAAATCATCAAACTCGCCTTTAGACTGTGCATCAATAATATGGCGCTCTGCCCACTGGTCAAGTAACCACATACAACACTCCAGGGGATGAACAAAAAGAGTACAGATATTGTAGATAAGTGGGGATATGACGGATATAAAAAAACCCGCCGAGGCGGGTTTTTTTACGTTACTACAGATTACTCTGCAGCAGCTTCTGTTTTCTCTGAACGATCAACCAGCTCGATGTATGCCATCGGCGCGTTGTCGCCTGCACGGAAACCACACTTCAGAATGCGAGTGTAACCACCGGCGCGGCTCGCAAAACGCGGGCCCAGTTCGTTAAACAGTTTTGCCACGATCTCGTTATCACGAGTACGGGCGAATGCCAGACGACGATTAGCTACGCTATCAGTCTTGGCAAGAGTAATCAGCGGCTCAACTACGCGACGCAGCTCTTTCGCTTTCGGCAGAGTCGTCTTGATGATTTCATGACGAACCAGTGAACCTGCCATATTGCGGAACATAGCCTGGCGATGGCTGCTGTTGCGGTTCAGTTGACGACCACTCTTACGATGGCGCATGACCTTATCCTTCTCAGTAAAACCTTAACCTGTGATCCGGTTACTCGTCAGCGATGCTTGCCGGTGGCCAGTTTTCCAGGCGCATGCCCAGAGACAGTCCACGGGAAGCCAGCACGTCTTTAATCTCGGTAAGAGATTTTTTACCAAGGTTAGGCGTCTTAAGAAGCTCAACCTCAGTACGCTGTACCAGATCACCGATATAGTGGATAGCTTCTGCTTTGAGGCAGTTAGCAGAGCGGACAGTCAATTCCAGATCGTCAACAGGGCGCAGCAGGATCGGATCGAATTCTGGTTTCTCTTCTTTAACTTCCGGCTGACGTACATCACGTAAATCAACGAAAGCTTCCAGTTGTTCAGCCAGAATGGTTGCCGCACGACGAATCGCCTCTTCAGGATCGATTGTGCCGTTGGTTTCCATTTCGATGACCAGCTTGTCCAGGTCGGTACGCTGTTCTACACGCGCTGCTTCAACATTGTAGGCAATACGCTCTACAGGGCTGTAGCATGCGTCGACCAGCAGACGGCCGATTGGGCGCTCATCTTCTTCCGAATGAATTCGGGTAGAAGCCGGCACATAACCACGACCGCGCTGAACTTTGATACGCATGCTAATAGATGCATTCTCATCGGTCAGGTGGCAGATCACGTGCTGTGGCTTGACGATTTCGACATCACCATCATGGGTAATGTCGGCTGCAGTCACAGGGCCAATGCCAGATTTATTCAAGGTAAGAATAACGTCATCTTTACCCTGAACTCTCACCGCCAGCCCTTTCAGGTTGAGCAGGATTTCCAGGATATCTTCCTGAACGCCTTCTTTGGTGCTGTACTCATGTAGTACACCATCAATCTCAACCTCGGTCACCGCGCAACCCGGCATCGATGAGAGCAGAATACGGCGCAGTGCGTTACCCAAAGTATGGCCAAAGCCACGCTCTAAAGGCTCAAGGGTCACCTTGGCGTGCGTCGAACTCACTTGCTCGATATCTACCAGGCGCGGTTTTAGAAACTCTGTCACAGAACCCTGCATTGTGTCCTCTCTTTGGTACTAAGCTTTACTTGGAGTAAAGCTCGACGATCAGGTGTTCGTTAATGTCCGCAGACAGATCAGAACGCTCCGGCTTACGCTTGAACGTACCTTCCATCTTGCCAGCATCAACTTCCAGCCAGGTTGGCTTTTCACGCTGCTCAGCCAGCTCCAGAGCGGCTTTCACGCGAGACTGCTTCTTCGCTTTCTCACGAATGCTAACAACGTCATTCGGACTAACCTGATAAGAAGCGATGTTAACAACACGACCGTTTACCATAATTGCTTTATGGCTGACCAGCTGACGTGCTTCTGCACGAGTGGCACCGAAGCCCATACGGTATACAACGTTGTCCAGACGACCTTCCAGCAGACCCAACAGGTTTTCACCGGTGTTGCCTTTCAGACGTGCTGCTTCTTTGTAGTAGTTACGGAACTGACGCTCCAGCACACCGTAGATACGGCGAACTTTTTGCTTTTCACGCAACTGCACACCATAGTCAGACAGACGCGGTTTACGCGCACCGTGCTGGCCAGGAGCTTGTTCAATTTTACACTTGGTATCGATCGCGCGAACGCCAGACTTAAGGAATAAGTCAGTGCCCTCACGACGGCTCAGCTTGAGCTTAGGACCCAAATATCTTGCCATTTTCTTTCTCCAACAATCCTAGAAACGACAGCGTTATACGCGACGTTTTTTCGGCGGACGACAACCGTTATGAGGGATCGGAGTCACATCAGTAATATTAGTGATGCGGAAACCAGCGGCGTTCAGAGCACGAACAGTAGATTCGCGACCTGGACCCGGTCCTTTGACCATAACTTCCAGATTCTTGATACCGTATTCTTTTACGGCTTCAGCGCAACGCTCTGCTGCAACCTGAGCTGCAAACGGAGTGGATTTGCGAGAACCACGGAAACCGGAACCACCGGCTGTTGCCCAACCCAGTGCGTTACCCTGACGATCAGTAATGGTAACGATGGTGTTGTTAAAAGAAGCATGGATATGAGCCACGCCGTCAGAGACTTGTTTTCTTACACGTTTACGTGCACGAATTGGTGCCTTTGCCATTATTCAATCACCCCGATTATTTCTTGATCGGTTTGCGCGGACCCTTACGGGTACGTGCGTTGGTCTTGGTACGCTGACCGCGAACCGGGAGACCACGACGATGACGCAAACCGCGATAGCAACCAAGGTCCATAAGGCGCTTGATGCTCATGCTAACTTCACGGCGCAGATCACCTTCAACGACAAATTTGGCAACTTCGTCACGCAGCGTGTCGATTTGTTCTTCAGACAGCTCACTGATCTTAACATCTTCAGCGATACCCGCGGCAGCCAGAATGGCTTTAGAACGGGTCTTGCCGACGCCGTAGATCGAAGTTAATGCGATCACAGCATGTTTCTGATCAGGAATGTTAATGCCTGCTATACGGGCCACTATGCACTCCTACTATTTAATATGTACGCACCATGCTGAAAAGCCCGTTTTCAGGATACTCAAATGGAAACGCACAGACATACAAAAGATTGGCTGGCTAATCTAGCCAGCTCAACCCAACTTTGCAAGAAAAATATGCGAATAAATCAGCCTTGGCGCTGTTTATGCTTCGGCTCGGCACTGCAAATCACACGGATGACACCATCACGCTTAACGATTTTGCAGTTACGGCATAATTTCTTGACGGAAGCACGAACTTTCATTTTTACTCTCCGTAACTTCTCGGGCGACTGTTAACGGCCGTAGCCTTTCAGATTCGCCTTCTTCAATGCAGACTCGTACTGACTTGACATCATCAGAGTTTGCACTTGAGCCATAAAGTCCATAATCACGACAACAACGATAAGCAGTGAGGTCCCACCGAAGTAGAACGGTACTTTCATTGCATCACGCATGAACTCCGGGATCAGGCAGATAAAGGTAATGTAGAGCGCACCAACCAAAGTCAGGCGGGTCATTACTTTATCGATATACTTCGCCGTTTGCTCTCCCGGACGAATTCCTGGTACAAATGCACCGGACTTCTTCAGGTTATCTGCTGTTTCACGCGGGTTGAAAACCAACGCCGTGTAGAAGAAACAGAAGAATATGATTGCAGACGCATAGAGTAACACATAAAGCGGTTGCCCAGGCTGCAAATACAGCGAAATTGTTGTCAGCCAGTTCCAACCAGTCCCGCCCCCGAACCATGACGCGATGGTCGCCGGGAACAGAATAATACTGGAAGCGAAGATTGCCGGGATTACCCCCGCCATATTCACTTTCAGCGGTAAATGTGTGCTCTGTGCAGCATAGACACGACGACCTTGCTGACGTTTCGCGTAGTTTACCACAATACGGCGTTGACCACGCTCAACAAATACAACAAAGAACGTCACTGCGAATACTAATACTGCAACCAACAGCAACACGAGGAAGTGCAGGTCGCCTTGACGCGCTTGCTCGATAGTATGGGCAATGGCTGGCGGGAGTCCCGCGACAATACCGGCGAAGATAATGATTGAGATACCGTTGCCGATACCACGTTCAGTAATCTGTTCGCCCAACCACATCAGGAACATCGTCCCTGTAACCAGACTTACAACAGCGGTGAAATAGAATGCAAAGCCTGGGTTCATCACCAGGCCCTGCATACCAGGCATATTCGGCAGACCGGTAGCAATACCGATCGACTGGAATATTGCCAGCACCAGAGTACCGTAGCGGGTGTACTGGCTGATCTTACGACGACCAGACTCCCCTTCTTTCTTAATTTCTGCCAGCGTTGGATGAACCACCGTCAGCAGCTGGATAATGATCGACGCCGAAATATACGGCATGATCCCCAGAGCAAAGATAGAAGCACGGCTGAGAGCACCACCAGAGAACATGTTAAACATTTCAATGATGGTGCCTCGCTGTTGCTCAAGCAGTTTGGCAAGTACAGCGGCATCAATACCAGGGATCGGAATGAAAGAGCCAATACGGAACACAATCAGCGCGCCGATTACAAACAGCAGTCTGCGTTTCAGCTCGCCTAAGCCACCTTTGGCACTTTGAAAATCTAATCCCGGTTGTTTAGCCATCTGCTACTTATTCCTCGATTTTACCGCCAGCAGCTTCGATAGCAGCACGAGCGCCTTTAGTAACACGCAGGCCACGAACAGTTACCGGAGTAGTGACTTCACCAGCCAGGATCACTTTCGCGAACTCGATCTGGATACCGATAATGTTAGCTGCTTTCAGCGTGTTCAGGTCTACAACACCGCCTTCAACTTTAGCCAGGTCAGACAGACGAACTTCGGCTGTAATCGCTGCTTTACGTGAAGTGAAGCCGAATTTCGGCAGACGACGGTACAGAGGCATCTGACCACCCTCGAAACCGCGACGTACGCCACCGCCAGAACGAGACTTCTGACCTTTGTGACCACGACCACCGGTTTTACCGAGGCCAGAACCGATACCACGACCCAGGCGGCGAGCCGCTTTTTTAGAGCCTTCGGCCGGAGACAGAGTATTTAAACGCATCTCTTACTCCTCAACTTTAACCATGAAGGAAACCGCGTTGACCATACCACGAACAGCAGGAGTATCCTCGCGCTCTACGGTGTGACCAATACGACGCAGACCCAGGCCAAGCAGCGTTGCCTTGTGTTTCGGCAGACGACCGATTGCACTGCGGGTTTGAGTAATTTTAATAGTCTTTGCCATGGTTTATTTCCCCAGAATTTCTTCAACGGATTTACCACGCTTGGCAGCGACCATTTCCGGAGATTTCATATTTTCCAGGCCATCGATAGTTGCACGAACCACGTTAATCGGGTTAGTGGAACCATACGCTTTAGCCAGAACGTTACGAACTCCAGCGACTTCCAGAACGGCGCGCATTGCACCACCGGCGATGATACCGGTACCTTCGGAAGCCGGCTGCATGAATACACGAGAACCCGTGTGAGTACCCTTAACCGGGTGCTGCAGGGTGCCGTGGTTCAGCGCGACGTTAATCATATTGCGACGGGCTTTTTCCATCGCTTTCTGGATCGCTGCTGGAACTTCACGCGCTTTACCGTAACCAAAACCAACGCGACCGTTACCATCACCAACTACAGTCAGAGCTGTGAAGGAGAAAATACGACCACCTTTAACGGTTTTAGATACGCGGTTAACCGCGATCAGCTTTTCCTGCAGTTCGCCAGCTTGTTTTTCGATGTGAGCCATCTTACACCTCTACCTTAGAACTGAAGGCCAGCTTCACGGGCAGCATCTGCCAGTGCCTGGACACGACCATGATATTGGAACCCGGAACGGTCAAAAGAAACATCTTTGATGCCTTTTTCCAGAGCGCGTTCAGCAACAGCTTTACCTACAGCTGCAGCAGCGTCTTTGTTACCGGTGTACTTCAATTGTTCAGCGATAGCTTTTTCTACAGTAGAAGCAGCTACCAGAACTTCAGAACCGTTCGGTGCAATTACCTGTGCGTAAATATGACGCGGGGTACGATGTACCACCAGGCGAGTTGCACCCAGCTCCTGGAGCTTGCGGCGTGCGCGGGTCGCACGACGGATACGAGCAGATTTCTTATCCATAGTGTTACCTTACTTCTTCTTAGCCTCTTTGGTACGCACGACTTCGTCGGCGTAACGAACACCCTTGCCTTTATAAGGCTCAGGACGACGGTAGGCGCGCAGATCTGCTGCAACCTGACCGATCAGCTGTTTATCAGCGCCTTTCAGCACGATTTCAGTCTGAGACGGACATTCTGCAGTGATTCCCGCAGGCAGCTGATGGTCAACTGGGTGAGAGAAACCTAAAGCCAGGTTTACTACATTCCCTTTAACCGCTGCACGATAACCTACACCAACCAGCTGAAGCTTCTTAGTGAAGCCTTCGGTAACACCGACAACCATTGCATTCAGCAGGGCACGCGCGGTACCAGCCTGAGCCCATCCATCTGCGTAACCATCACGCGGACCGAAGGTCAGTGCATTATCTGCATGATTTACTGCAACAGCATCGTTGAGAGTACGAGTCAGCTCGCCGTTTTTACCTTTGATCGTAATAACCTGACCGTTGATTTTTACATCAACGCCGGCAGGAATAACGACCGGTGCTTTAGCAACACGAGACATTTTTTCCTCCGATTAGGCTACGTAGCAGATAATTTCGCCACCAAGACCAGCCTGGCGCGCTGCACGATCAGTCATAACACCTTTAGAGGTAGAAACAACTGCGATACCCATGCCAGCCATAACTTTCGGCAGCTCGTCTTTACGCTTATAAATGCGCAGACCTGGGCGACTGACACGCTGAATGCTTTCTACAACAGCTTTACCCTGGAAATACTTGAGAGTAAGTTCCAGTTCCGGCTTGGTGTCGCCTTCAACTTTAAAATCTTCAATAAAACCTTCTTCCTTCAGCACGTTGGCAATTGCCACTTTCAGCTTGGAGGAAGGCATGGTGACCGCAGCTTTATTCGCGGCCTGACCGTTACGGATACGGGTCAGCATATCCGCGATCGGATCTTGCATGCTCATCTGTCTTTACTCCCGTGATTCAATTGGTAATTACCAGCTAGCCTTTTTCAAGCCTGGTACTTCACCGCGCATGGCGGCTTCACGCAGTTTGATACGGCTCAACCCGAACTTGCCCACATAGCCATGCGGACGACCTGTTTGACGGCAGCGGTTACGCTGACGGGACGGGCTGGAATCACGCGGCAGAGACTGCAGCTTGAGAACTGCGTTCCAACGATCTTCGTCGGTCGCGTTCACATCAGAGATAATAGCTTTCAGTTCAGCGCGTTTTGCGAAGTACTTATCAGCTAAAGCTACGCGCTTTACTTCGCGTGCTTTCATTGATTGCTTAGCCATTCAGTAACCCTACCTTACTTGCGGAACGGGAAGTCAAAGGCAGCCAGCAGAGCACGGCCTTCTTCATCAGATTTCGCAGTAGTGGTAATGGTAATATCCAAACCACGCACGCGGTCGACTTTATCGTAGTCGATTTCTGGGAAGATGATCTGCTCACGGACACCCATGCTGTAGTTACCACGACCGTCGAAAGACTTAGCGGACAAGCCACGGAAGTCACGGATACGTGGAACAGCAATAGTGATCAGGCGCTCAAAGAACTCCCACATGCGTTCGCCACGCAGAGTTACTTTACAGCCGATCGGATAGCCCTGACGGATTTTGAAGCCTGCAACTGATTTGCGTGCTTTGGTGATCAGCGGTTTTTGACCGGAGATTGCTGTCAGGTCAGCTGCTGCGTTATCCAGCAGTTTCTTGTCAGCGATCGCTTCACCAACACCCATGTTCAGGGTGATCTTCTCGACCCGAGGGACTTGCATGACAGAATTGTAGTTAAACTCAGTCATGAGTTTAGCGACTACTTCGTCTTTGTAGTAATCATGCAGTTTCGCCATCGTACTACTCCAAATTACTTGATAGTTTCGCTGTTAGATTTGAAGAAACGGACTTTTTTGCCGTCTTCGAATCTAAAGCCTACACGGTCAGCCTTGCCGGTTGCCGCGTTGAAGATAGCAAGGTTAGAGATCTGAATAGCTGCTTCTTTCTCTACGATGCCGCCTGGTTGGTTCAGGGCCGGAACCGGCTTCTGATGTTTCTTAACCAGGTTGATACCTTCAACAATGACCTTGCCGGAAGACAGGACATTCTTAACTTTACCGCGTTTACCTTTATCTTTACCGGTTAACACGATAACTTCGTCATCACGACGGATCTTCGCTGCCATGATTCGCTCCTTAGAGTACTTCTGGTGCCAGAGAGATAATTTTCATGAACTTCTCGTTACGAAGTTCACGAGTTACCGGCCCAAAAATACGCGTACCGATAGGTTGCTCGCTGTTATTGTTTAAAATAACGCATGCATTACCATCGAAGCGAATGACAGAACCGTCCGGGCGACGAACACCCTTCTTGGTGCGCACCACTACCGCCTTCAGCACATCACCTTTTTTGACCTTACCACGCGGAATTGCTTCCTTGATGGTGATCTTGATGATATCGCCGACGCCTGCGTAGCGACGGTGCGAGCCACCCAGAACCTTGATACACATTACGCGACGTGCACCGGAGTTGTCGGCGACGTTCAGCATAGTCTGTTCTTGGATCATTTTAGTGCTCCGCTAATGTCAACTACTACTGAGACCCGAAAATCAGGTCGTTAAAAAAGCCCCATATCGGGGGCGCGGCATTATAACACCGCTTCAACGATATGGGTAGAAAAAATAAACGGCTCATCGCTGAGCCGTTTATTCGTTGAGAATGCCTACTGTATTACAGAACGGCTTTCTCTACAACGCGAACCAGCGTCCAGGACTTAGTCTTGGACAGCGGACGGCATTCGCGGATTTCAACCACGTCACCAGTACCGCATTCGTTGTTCTCGTCATGTACGTGCAGTTTGGTCGTACGCTTAATGAATTTACCGTAGATCGGGTGTTTCACAAAACGTTCGATAGCAACAACGATGGATTTCTCCATTTTATCGCTAACAACGCGACCTTGCAGAGTACGGATTTTATCGGTCATTACGCACCCGCCTTCTCAGTCAGTAAAGTCTTAACGCGTGCGACGTCACGACGCACTTGCTTCAACAGGTGAGACTGTTGCAGCTGGCCACTTGCAGCCTGCATACGCAGGTTGAACTGCTCACGCAGCAGATTCAGCAGCTCGGTGTTCAGCTCTTCAACACTCTTCTCACGCAGCTCTTTTGCTTTCATTACATCACCGTCTTAGTTACAAAGGTGGTTTTAATCGGCAGTTTCGCTGCTGCCAGCTTGAATGCTTCACGGGCCAGCTCTTCCGGTACGCCGTCCATTTCATACAGGACTTTACCCGGCTGAATCAAGGCAACCCAATACTCCACGTTACCTTTACCTTTACCCATACGCACTGCCAGCGGCTTTTCAGTGATCGG
Organism: Citrobacter sp. B72; assembly: GCF_016894305.1. NCBI lineage: Bacteria > Pseudomonadati > Pseudomonadota > Gammaproteobacteria > Enterobacterales > Enterobacteriaceae > Citrobacter > Citrobacter sp. B72. The sequence goes on along the minus strand of NZ_CP069801.1, from coordinate 406,261 downwards.
TTTGTCCGGGAATACACGGATCCAGATCTTACCTTGACGCTTAACTGCACGGGTCATAGCACGACGTGCTGCTTCGATCTGACGGGCAGTCAGACGACCACGGCCAACAGCTTTCAGACCGAAGCTGCCGAAGCTAACATCCGCGCCAGCAGCCAGACCGCGGTTACGGCCTTTGTGCATTTTACGGAATTTTGTACGCTTTGGTTGTAACATCAGCGACGCTCCTTATTTACGGCCTTTACGCTGCTGCTTTTTAGGTTGCGCAGCCGGTTTTTCCGGTTGTTCAACAGCAGCCATACCACCCAGGATCTCGCCTTTGAAGATCCACACTTTAACGCCGATTACACCGTAAGTGGTGTGCGCTTCAGAGGTGTTGTAGTCGATGTCAGCACGCAGAGTGTGCAGAGGTACGCGACCTTCGCGGTACCATTCGGTACGTGCGATTTCCGCGCCGCCCAGACGGCCGCTAACTTCAACTTTGATACCTTTAGCGCCCAGACGCATTGCGTTCTGTACAGCACGCTTCATAGCACGACGGAACATAACACGACGTTCCAGCTGAGAAGTGATGCTGTCAGCAACCAATTTTGCGTCCAGTTCAGGCTTACGCACTTCGGCGATATTGATCTGAGCAGGAACGCCAGCAATATCCGCTACGACTTTGCGCAGTTTTTCTACGTCTTCGCCTTTCTTACCGATAACGATACCCGGGCGAGCGGTGTGAATGGTCACACGGATGCTCTTAGCCGGACGCTCGATAACGATACGAGATACAGACGCTTTCGCCAGTTCCTTAGTCAGGTACTGACGTACTTTAAAATCGCTGTCCAGGTTGTCAGCGAATTCTTTGGTGTTCGCAAACCAGGTTGAGTTCCATGGTTTTACAATACCCAGGCGAATACCATTAGGATGTACTTTCTGACCCATTGCTAGTCTCCAGAGTCTCAGCGATCGGACACAACCACAGTAATGTGGCTGGTGCGCTTCAGGATGCGATCTGCACGACCTTTTGCACGCGGCATAATGCGCTTCATGCTCGGGCCTTCGTCTACGAAAATTTTCGTAACTTTCAGATCGTCAATGTCAGCGCCATCGTTGTGTTCAGCGTTAGCAATGGCAGATTCCAGGACTTTCTTAACCAGTACAGCCGCTTTCTTATTGGTGTAGGTCAGAATATCCAGAGCCTGCGACACTTTCTTACCGCGAATCAGGTCTGCAACAAGGCGAACCTTCTGAGCAGAAGAACGAGCATGGCGATGTTGAGCTAAAGTTTCCATCTCTTCCTCCTACCTTATTTCTTCTTCGCTTTTTTATCAGCAGCGTGGCCGCGATAAGTACGAGTCGGTGCGAATTCACCCAGTTTGTGACCGACCATTTCGTCGGAAACAAATACCGGAACGTGCTGACGACCATTATGGACAGCGATGGTCAAACCGATCATGTTAGGAAAGATCGTTGAACGACGGGACCAAGTGCGCAGGGGCTTCTTGTCTCCGCTTTCCACCGCTTTCTCTACCTTCTTCAGCAAGTGCAGGTCAATAAAAGGACCTTTCTTGAGAGAACGTGGCATGGCTTATCCTCTAAAATTATTTGCTACGGCGACGTACGATGAATTTATCAGTACGCTTGTTGCTGCGGGTCTTCTTACCTTTGGTCTGAACGCCCCACGGAGTTACCGGGTGCTTACCAAAGTTACGACCTTCACCACCACCATGTGGGTGGTCGACTGGGTTCATCGCAGTACCGCGAACGGTAGGACGAACACCACGCCAGCGTGCAGCACCTGCTTTACCCAGAACGCGCAGCATATGCTCAGCATTGCCAACTTCGCCCAGAGTTGCACGGCAGTCTGCTTCGACTTTACGCATTTCACCAGAACGCAGACGCAGGGTGACATAAGCACCATCACGAGCAACGATCTGAACGTAAGTACCAGCGGAACGTGCCAGCTGACCGCCTTTACCTGGTTTCATTTCTACGTTATGAACGGTAGAACCAACCGGGATATTGCGCATCGGCAGGGTGTTACCTGCTTTGATTGCAGCATCAACGCCAGACTGAATCTGGTCGCCAGCTTTCAGGCCTTTAGGGGCCAGGATGTAACGGCGTTCACCGTCTTTGTACAGAACCAGCGCGATGTTCGCGGAGCGGTTCGGATCGTACTCAAGACGTTCAACAACTGCCGGGATACCGTCTTTGTTGCGTTTGAAGTCAACAATACGATAAGCCTGCTTGTGACCACCACCGATGTGACGAGTGGTGATGCGGCCATTGTTGTTACGACCACCGGATTTGCTGTTTTTTTCAACCAGCGGAGCAAAAGGTTTGCCCTTGTGCAGCTCTGGGTTGACCACTTTAACAACGTGGCGACGACCCGGAGATGTCGGTTTACATTTAACAACTGCCATTGTATTACTCCTCCGACTTACTCAGCGCCGCCGACGAAGTCCAGATTCTGGCCTTCCTTCAGGGTGACGTAAGCTTTTTTCCAGTCGCTACGACGACCGATACGCTGTCCGTGACGTTTAACTTTCCCTTTAACTACCAGGGTGTTAACGACTTCGACTTCGACTTCAAACAGTTTCTGCACAGCAGCTTTGATTTCTGCTTTGGTCGCGTCTTTAGCAACTTTGAGAACGATGGTGTTAGTTTTTTCCATCGCAGTAGACGCTTTTTCAGAAACGTGCGGTGCGCGCAGCACTTTCAGCAGACGTTCTTCACGAATCATGCCAGCATCTCCTCAACTTGCTTAACAGCATCAGCAGTCATTACGACTTTGTCGAAGGCGATCAGGCTAACCGGGTCGATACCAGTTGCATCGCGTACGTCAACCTTGTGCAGGTTGCGCGCAGCCAGGAACAGGTTTTCGTCCAGCTCACCGGTGATGATCAGCACATCTTCCAGAGCCATGTCTTTCAGTTTCTGTGCCAGCAGCTTAGTTTTAGGCGCTTCTACAGAGAATGATTCGACAACGATCAGACGATCCTGACGTACCAGTTCGGACAGAATGCTTTTCAGCGCGCCGCGGTACATCTTTTTGTTAACTTTTTGACTGTGGTCCTGTGGACGAGCAGCGAAGGTCACGCCACCTGAACGCCAGATCGGGCTCTTGATAGAACCTGAACGCGCACGGCCGGTACCTTTCTGGCGCCACGGCTTTTTGCCTGAACCAGTTACTTCAGCACGAGTCTTCTGAGCACGAGTACCCTGACGAGCACCAGCTGCATAAGCAACAACAACCTGGTGAACCAGCGCTTCGTTGAAATCACGACCGAAGGTAGTTTCGGAAACAGTCAGCGCGCTCTGCGCGTCTTTCAATACTAATTCCATTGCTATCCCCTTACGCCTTCACAGCTGGTTTAACGATCAGGTCGCAACCGGTCGCACCCGGAACACCACCTTTAACCAGCAGCAGGTTGCGCTCAGCGTCAACACGTACTACGTCCAGGCTCTGAACGGTTACACGTTCGTTGCCCAGCTGACCTGCCATTTTCTTGCCTTTGAACACTTTGCCCGGAGTCTGGTTTTGACCGATAGAACCCGGAACGCGGTGAGACAAGGAGTTACCGTGAGTAGCGTCCTGGGTACGGAAGTTCCAGCGCTTAACGGTACCAGCGAAACCTTTACCTTTAGAGGTACCGGTTACGTCAACTTTTTTAACGTCAGCAAACAGTTCAACGCTAATGTTCTGACCAACGGTGTATTCTTCACCATCTGCCAGACGGAATTCCCACAGGCCGCGGCCAGCTTCTACGCCAGCTTTAGCAAAGTGGCCAGCTTCCGGCTTAGTTACGCGGTTAGCTTTTTTAGCACCGGTGGTAACCTGAACAGCGCGATAGCCATCGTTAGCCAGATCTTTAACCTGAGTAACGCGGTTTGCTTCAACTTCGATAACGGTTACTGGGATAGATACGCCATCTTCAGTGAAGATGCGGGTCATACCCACTTTTTTACCGACTAAACCAATCATTGTATCAACCTCTCAATCGCTCGATGACCTGATTAACCCAGGCTGATCTGCACGTCTACACCGGCAGCCAGGTCCAGACGCATCAGAGCATCAACGGTTTTTTCAGTTGGCTCAACGATGTCAACCAGACGCTTGTGAGTACGGATCTCGTACTGATCACGCGCGTCTTTGTTGACGTGCGGGGAGATCAGAACGGTGAAACGCTCTTTGCGGGTCGGCAGCGGGATCGGACCACGAACCTGCGCACCAGTGCGCTTGGCAGTCTCGACGATTTCCGCGGTTGATTGATCGATCAGACGATGATCAAACGCTTTCAAACGGATACGGATTCTTTGGTTCTGCATGAGACCAGAGCTCCAATTATTTTATAGACGAAATAGTTACTCCTCAAACCCATTACGATTGATGGGAGAGTGTAACCGTTCTTACAGAGTTCCCCGATTGGGAACATTGTCTGGTATTGCTTTCGCAGTACCGGTGGCTCATATCGAACCGCTGTCAATATTAGACAAGCCCGCGCATTATACGTAAATCTCAGTCTTAAGCAAGTGCCGCGTAGAAATTAATCACTCGTTCACAAATGCGGCGCTCCTTCCACTCTGATTGTATGTCCTGCGGTGCAACGCGTTTTCCGTGGAAGAGAGTATCCATAACCCACATCCCGAGCTTGTAGGGCTGCCGGGTTTACCTGAAGGTAAACTCTTTACCAGATAAGGCTTGCCCATGTACATCGACCTCCCCTTTCTGTTGATTTATGTTTCGCTATCAGGGTTGCTCTTAGTCCATGACCTACGTACCGGGTTGCTGCCCGACAAATTTACCTGCCCTCTTTTGTGGGGCGGTCTTATTTATCATCAATGCTGCAGACCTGCACAGTTATCCGACGCGCTTTGGGGGGCCGTAGCGGGCTATGGGGTATTTGCTTTGTTCTACTGGGGGTATCGTTTGATATGCCGACAGGAAGGATTAGGCTTTGGCGACGTCAAATTTCTTGCCGCGCTAGGCGCATGGCATCGCTGGGAATCATTACCACTTTTGGTTTTACTTGCCGCGGGTATGGCATGTTGCCTCACCGGGATTTACTGCGTCCGTTACGGGAAACAGGTACTAAAAAACCCGCTGCCATTTGGGCCATATCTGGCGGCTGCGGGTTTTGTTATTGGCCTGGTAAGTATGATACAGGGCGGTTAGTCACTGACTTTAATTTGCGATTGCAGATAATTTTGTAAGCCAAGTTTTGCAATCAAGTCCAGCTCGGTTTCGAGCCAGTCAATATGCCCTTCTTCTTCAGTCAGGATCTCAATCATCATATCCCGGCTGACATAATCATGAACGCTATCGGCATAGGCAATGGCTTCACGTAAGTCTTTAGCACCATCGAGTTCGAGTCGAAGATCGGATTGCAGCATCTCTTCAACGTCTTCGCCAATACCCAACTTGCCAAGATCCTGCAAGTTCGGGATCCCTTCTAAGAATAAAATACGCTCGATATATTTATCAGCGTGTTTCATCTCATCGATAGATTCATGGTACTCAACATCATTGAGGCGAGTCAGTCCCCAGTTTTTAAACATACGAGCATGGAGAAAATACTGGTTGATCGCGACAAGCTCATTTCCCAATAGTTTATTGAGATAATTTATGATTTTAACATCACCTTTCATTTATAGTCCCTCCGCTTCCACTCTTAGAGCGTAGATGGGGCTACAGGGATGTCAAAAAAAAGAGTGTGACTTAGGCGATCTCTTTAAATTCTGGCATTTGCGTTAATTCATCCTGCATGACTTCGCGGGCAGCACGAATGCACTTACCGCATTGATTTCCAACAGGAATAAATTTACGTAATTGCTGAAAGGACTGAGGATGAAACTGGCGAACAGCCTGACGTATTTTTTTATCACTTATCGCATTACACAAACAAACGTACATGATCGCTCCCGTTCAATTTCTGCGCAAAGTGTAAATGAGAATAGTTATGATTACAATAGCACAACGCGATTTACGCGGCGGGAGAATGAATAAAAAATGCGAATAAATATGACAACGACTAAATTGCAGATAGCAAAAAGGGCGCCGAAGCGCCCTTTTTAAGCTCAAAGCTAATTAATCAATAATTAGCTCATTACTTTGGCAACAACGCCCGCACCAACAGTACGGCCGCCTTCACGGATTGCGAAACGCAGACCGTCGTCCATCGCGATTGGGTGGATCAGGGTAACAACCATTTTGATGTTGTCGCCCGGCATTACCATCTCTACGCCTTCTGGCAGTTCGATGGTACCAGTCACGTCAGTAGTACGGAAGTAGAACTGCGGACGGTAGCCTTTGAAGAACGGAGTATGACGGCCGCCTTCGTCTTTGGACAGAATGTACACTTCAGATTCGAACTTGGTGTGCGGCTTGATAGAGCCCGGCTTAGCCAGTACCTGACCACGTTCGATTTCTTCACGTTTGATACCACGCAGCAGAACACCAACGTTCTCACCAGCACGGCCTTCGTCCAGCAGTTTGCGGAACATTTCAACGCCAGTACAGGTAGACTTAGCAGTCTCTTTGATACCAACGATTTCAACTTCTTCACCAACTTTGATGATACCGCGCTCTACACGACCGGTAACAACGGTACCACGACCGGAGATGGAGAATACGTCTTCGATAGGCAGCAGGAACGGCTTGTCAATCGCACGCTCTGGTTCTGGGATGTAAGAATCCAGGAAGCCAGCCAGTTCGATGATTTTCGCTTCCCACTCTGCTTCGCCTTCCAGCGCTTTCAGAGCAGAACCACGAACGATCGGAGTGTCGTCGCCCGGGAAATCGTACTGAGACAGAAGTTCACGAACTTCCATTTCTACCAGTTCCAGCAGCTCTTCGTCATCAACCATGTCGCATTTGTTCAGGAACACGATGATGTACGGAACGCCTACCTGACGACCCAGCAGGATGTGCTCACGAGTCTGCGGCATCGGGCCGTCAGTCGCAGCAACAACCAGGATCGCGCCGTCCATCTGCGCAGCACCGGTGATCATGTTTTTAACATAGTCGGCGTGGCCCGGGCAGTCTACGTGTGCGTAGTGGCGAGTCGGGGTGTCATATTCAACGTGAGAAGTGTTGATGGTGATACCACGAGCTTTTTCTTCCGGCGCGTTATCGATCTGGTCGAATGCACGAGCAGCACCGCCGTAGGTTTTAGCCAGTACGGTAGTGATTGCAGCGGTCAGGGTAGTTTTACCGTGGTCAACGTGGCCGATGGTGCCGACGTTAACGTGCGGTTTTGTACGTTCAAATTTTTCTTTAGACACGGCTATATTCCTTACTATAGTGCTCTCCCCTATGGAGAGAGCACGGGACTTAGGTTTTAATCCTGTGGATTATTTACCACGGGCTTCAATAACGGCCTGAGCAACGTTGTTCGGCGCATCGTCGTACTTCAGGAACTCCATGGAGTAAGAAGCACGGCCTTTGGTCAGAGAACGCAGCTGGGTTGCATATCCGAACATTTCAGACAGCGGAACTTCAGCATGGATAACAACGCCAGTGACGTTGGATTCCTGACCACGAAGCATACCACGACGGCGGCTCAAGTCACCGATTACGTCACCGGTGTTCTCTTCCGGAGTCTCTACTTCAACCTTCATGATAGGCTCAAGCAGAACTGGTTTCGCTTTCTTAAAGCCATCTTTGAAGGCGATAGAAGCGGCCAGTTTAAACGCCAGCTCAGAGGAGTCAACGTCATGGTAAGAACCGAAGTGCAGACGCACGCCCAGATCAACAACCGGGTAACCAGCCAGCGGGCCAGATTTCAGCTGTTCCTGGATGCCTTTATCAACGGCCGGGATGTATTCGCCAGGAATTACACCACCTTTGATGTCGTTGATGAACTCGTAGCCTTTCGGGTTTGAACCCGGCTCCAGCGGGTACATGTCGATAACAACATGACCGTACTGACCGCGACCACCAGACTGCTTAGCGTGTTTACCTTCGATATCGGTAACTTTCGCGCGAATCGCTTCGCGGTAAGCAACCTGAGGTTTACCGACGTTCGCTTCAACGTTGAATTCACGCTTCATACGGTCAACGATGATGTCGAGGTGCAACTCACCCATACCAGCGATAATGGTCTGGTTAGATTCTTCGTCAGTCCATACGCGGAATGACGGGTCTTCTTTAGCCAGACGGCCCAGAGCCAGACCCATTTTTTCCTGGTCAGCTTTGGTTTTCGGTTCTACCGCGATGGAAATTACCGGCTCAGGGAATTCCATACGTTCCAGAATGATCGGGTGATCCGGGTCACACAGAGTGTCACCAGTGGTCACGTCTTTCAGACCGATTGCAGCAGCGATATCGCCCGCGCGAACTTCTTTGATCTCTTCACGTTTGTTAGCGTGCATCTGTACGATACGGCCGAAACGTTCACGTGCAGTTTTCACGGAGTTCAGGATGGTGTCACCGGAGTTAACCACACCAGAGTACACGCGGAAGAAGGTCAGGTTACCCACGAACGGGTCAGTAGCGATTTTGAATGCCAGAGCAGCAAACGGCTCGTCATCGCTAGCATGACGCTCAGCAGGAGTATCTTTACCGTCGTCCAGAATACCGTTGATCGCAGGTACGTCTACTGGGGATGGCAGGTAATCAATTACCGCATCCAGCATCGCCTGAACACCTTTGTTCTTGAACGCAGAACCACAGGTTACCAGGATGATTTCGTTGTTCAGAACACGCTGACGCAGAGCTTTTTTGATCTCTTCTTCAGTCAGTTCTTCACCACCCAGGTATTTCTCCATCAGCTCTTCTGAAGCTTCTGCAGCGGACTCGATCAGGTTCTGGTGCCATTCTTCAGCCAGTTCCTGCATGTCAGCCGGGATATCTTCATAAGTGAAGGTTACGCCTGCATCTTCTTCGTTCCAGTTGATGGCTTTCATTTTCACCAGGTCAACAACACCGGTGAACGCTTCTTCAGCGCCAATTGCCAGCTGCAGCGGAACAGGGTTCGCGCCCAGACGGGTTTTGATCTGACCAACAACTTTCAGGAAGTTCGCACCCATACGGTCCATTTTGTTAACGAACGCAATGCGCGGAACTTTATATTTGTTTGCCTGACGCCATACGGTTTCAGACTGAGGCTGAACACCACCAACTGCGCAGTAAACCATTACTGCACCATCAAGCACACGCATGGAACGTTCTACTTCGATAGTGAAGTCAACGTGCCCCGGGGTGTCGATGATGTTTACGCGATGCGGTTCATACTGCTTAGCCATACCAGACCAGAATGCAGTAGTCGCTGCGGAGGTGATAGTAATACCACGTTCCTGCTCCTGCTCCATCCAGTCCATGGTGGCTGCGCCGTCATGAACTTCACCGATTTTATGGTTTACACCGGTGTAGAACAGAATACGTTCGGTAGTAGTGGTTTTACCGGCGTCGATGTGCGCACTGATACCGATGTTACGGTAGCGCGCGATGGGTGTTGTACGAGCCATTTGATTCCTCGTTTATCTTTTAGGCGTTCAATTTAAGTAGCCCAAAGCGGGCTGCTTACTAGAAGCGCCCGCCTGGTGACTAAAACTCCGAAGGGATTACCAACGGTAGTGTGCGAACGCCTTGTTGGCTTCTGCCATACGGTGAACGTCTTCACGTTTCTTAACTGCAGTACCTTTATTTTCTGCAGCATCAGAAAGTTCGTTCGCCAGGCGCAGAGCCATGGATTTATCACCGCGTTTACGAGCAGCTTCAACGATCCAACGCATTGCCAGAGCATTACGACGGACCGGACGGACTTCAACTGGTACCTGATAAGTAGAACCACCAACGCGGCGAGACTTAACTTCGACAGTCGGGCGCACGTTTTCGAGAGCTACTTCGAAAGCTTCCAGTTCGTTTTTACCAGAACGCTGAGCCAGGGTCTCCAGCGCGCTGTATACGATAGTTTCGGCAGTAGATTTTTTACCATCTACCATCAGGATATTTACAAATTTAGCCAGCAGTTCTGATCCGAACTTCGGATCCGGCAGAATTTTACGCTGACCAATGACGCGACGACGTGGCATGGAAATACTCCGTTGTTAATTCAGGATTGTCCAAAACTCTAAGAGTTTAGTTTGACATTAATATAAAACGTTTGGCCTTACTTAACGGAGAACCATTAAGCCTTAGGACGTTTCACGCCATACTTGGAGCGTGATTGCTTACGGTCTTTAACGCCGGAGCAGTCAAGCGCACCACGAACGGTGTGGTAACGAACACCCGGGAGGTCTTTTACACGACCGCCACGGATCAGGATCACGGAGTGCTCCTGCAGGTTGTGACCTTCACCACCGATGTAGGAAGTCACTTCAAAACCGTTAGTCAGACGAACACGGCAAACTTTACGCAGTGCGGAGTTCGGTTTTTTAGGAGTGGTAGTATATACACGAGTACATACGCCACGTTTCTGCGGGCATGCTTCCAGCGCAGGCACGTTGCTTTTTGCAACTTTGCGTGCACGTGGTTTGCGTACCAGCTGGTTAACTGTTGCCATTAAATAGCTCCTGGTTTTAGCTTTTGCTTCGTAAACACGTAATAAAACGACCTCATACAATATGAGGACGCAGAATTTTAGGTCGGTGTCGAAAAGGTGTCAAGAAATATACAACGATCCCACAATTACCAGGACATCTGGCTGGGATGCTTCACCGTAAGTCTGACGAAGTCAGTATAGCTAACCCTGACGACACTGTCTGAAATTTGACCACTCAAACCGCGAGCCTTAATGTCTTCTTCCAGTACATAGACCTTAATGGAGGCATTTTGCAGACTTTCAAGGAAACGGCTGCCTTCTATTGCCGCCGTCACGCCATCCTGGAGCAATAAAAGCTCATCGTCTTTATCTACCAGGCGAAGAAGAGAGGAGAAATCGGTAAGCCACGCGGAGCGATGTAGTGTGTGCAGCATGAGGGTCTCAAAACCTTAAAATGACGTCAAAGTTGCCTAACTCACGGCGTAAATCTTCCGGTTCAAGCGCTGTCGCATCGACCACAAAATTAACACCCTGCTGAAGGCCTCGCTCGCGTAATGAAGCGGCGCAGAGCCAACATTGATCGATATCGTACAACCCTAACAGCTTGAAGGTTGCGATATAGTCTCGCGCCAGCACGGCATCCGGTTGTTGTCCCTGGAGGATTTGAAAGACGCCATCGCCGATAAAAAACACGCCGAGGTCTTCCGTTAATGCAGATGTCGCTAGCAATGCATCTAATCCTTCACGGCCAGATGCGCTGCCATGCGGCACGGTAGAAAAGACAAAAGCAACACGTTTCATCAGAACTGCACCACGCGATCGCAGGTCAGGGATGCCTCAGCCAGCGATCCAAGCCCGCTGAGGTTAAAACCTGATTGTAAATTAGCCCCTGCCAGTCCCAGACGCTTTGCCTCAGTTTCATCAACAACGCCGCGACGCAACGCCGCCGCCACGCAGATATTCAGCGTAACACCATGCTGTTGGTTCAGCTGTTGCCAGGCCCGCACCAGATCATATTCATCACTGGCGGGTGAAGTCAGTAAGTTGGCGTTATATACACCTTCTCGATAGAAAAAGACGCTGCATAACTCATGCCCTTCTTCGAGAAGCGCATGTGCAAATTGCAACGCGCTACTCGCCTGCTGCGTGCCATAAGCAGGCCCTGTCACCATGATGGCAAAACGCATTACTTGTCTTGCCCCTGGAAATCGCCGCTTTTGAACTGACGAATATAGAGGTAGACCGTATGTTTGGAGATGTTCAGCCGATCGGCGACCTGGTTGATGGCATCTTTAATATCGAAGATGCCTTTCTCATATAAATTCAGGACGATCTGGCGGTTCTTCGCGTTGTTGGAAACATTGCGATCGGCATTCACTTCTTCGATCGTGAATTCCAGCGTCTGGGTAACCAGATCTTCCACCGAAGAAGCGAAGTTGACGGCAGAGCCCACTTCCGGGGTTTCCGGTGGTATAAAGGTATTCATTATCTGCGAGAAAGGAACATCAAGGTTCATGTTGATGCACAGCAGACCAATCACGCGATGCTCACGGTTGCGAATGGCAATCGTCACCGACTTCATCAAGACACCGCTTTTCGCACGTGTGAAGTAACACTTCGACACGCTGCTATCCGCACCCGTCATATCATGCAGCATACGCAACGCAAGGTCGGTAATCGGTGAGCCAATTTTACGGCCCGTGTGTTCACCGTTAGCAATGCGGATGGCCGAGCATTTCAAATCCTGCAAAGAGTGCAATACGATTTCACAATGGGAACCAATGAGCATCGCCAACCCGTCCACTACCGCTTCGTAGGATTTGAGGATATCGAAGTCGGTTTGATCGAAAGGACGTTGATCCAGCAAATCTAGCTCACTGGTTTCGTTGGTTAAAAGCGACCTGGACATGAAAAAAAGCACTCCTTTTCAGGAGCCTGTCGTTATGTTGTCAGGGCAGGCTCATCACTATTATAGGGGCATCTAAAGTAATACAGCGCACAAGGCGCTTTCCAGTATTAATTATATCCTGTCGATAATAAAAAACCGCCGCCCTGTGGGCGGCTGGTTTCTGTTAGCTTATTTTTTGCTGCTGTCTGCAGCTTTATCTGCCGGTGCAGCATCTGGCTGCGCGTCAGCTTTCGGTGCCGGTTTGATGTCTAACAGTTCAACATCAAAGACCAGCGTAGAGTTGGCCGGAATACCCGGGACGCCGGTTTTGCCGTAAGCCAGATCCGGTGGGATAACCAGCTGGATTTTGCCGCCTTTCTTGATGTTTTTCAGGCCTTCAGTCCAGCCAGGGATGACACCGTCAAGACGGAAAGACAGCGGCTCACCACGGGTGTAGGAGTTATCAAACTCTTTACCATCGATCAGCGTACCTTTGTAGTTGACTACCACGGTATCGCTGTCTTTCGGTGCAGCGCCAGTACCTTCTTTCTCTACTTTGTAGACCAGGCCAGTAGAAGAGGTTTTAACGCCTTTCTCTTTAGCAAATTTCTCGCGGTAAACTTTACCTTTGGCTTCGTTGTCAGCCGCGTCTTTTTCCATTTTCGCCTGAGCGGAGCTCTTCACGCGCGCTTCAAACGCCTGCAGAGTTTGTTCGATTTCCTGGTCAGACAGTTTGCTCTTGTCTGCAAACGCATCCTGAACACCAGCGATCAGCTGATCTTTATCCAGTTTGATGCCCAGTTTTTCCTGCTCTTTCAGAGAGTTTTCCATATAACGACCCAGGGACGCGCCCAGCGCGTAAGCGGCTTTTTGGTCGTCATTCTTGAATGCTGCTTTGCTGTCAGCAGTAGCGGCTGGTTTCGCAGCATCAGCAGCGAAGGTGATCGGGGCATGCAGAGCAACAGCCATTGTGGTCGCCAGCAGCGTTACTTTAAACAGTGATTTCATCCATATCTCCAGGGCCGGGGCATCTCACCCCAGGGTTAGCTAACATAAAAATGTACTATAAAGCGTTGCAGAACAAATCAACATACAGGCACGCCCTATTATCACCACTTTTCAGACTCTTTTTGTTTAAATTAGTTTCGTTACCGAAGATTGAGTGCTGTGCAAACAGGCAAAGTTAAGTAGAATTCGCCGCAGTCCGCGATCTGCCGGAGAAAAAAGAAAGAGGTGAATCATGCAGGATACAACAATGGAAACTCGCCTGGCTGAACTGGAAAGTCGCCTGGCATTTCAGGAGATCACCATTGAAGAGCTCAACTTGACGGTGACCGCGCATGAACTGGAAATGGCCAAACTGCGCGACCATCTGCGTCTGCTGACGGAAAAGCTCAAAGCAACGCAGCCGTCCCACATTGCGTCGCAGTCTGAAGAGACCCCGCCGCCACATTATTGAGACGTAAAAAAAGCGGGGATATCCCCGCTTTTTTGTGCCGGATGACGACGTAAACGTCTTATCCGGCCTACGGTAGGCCTGATAAGCGTAGCGCCATCAGGCAATCATACCGATCAGTGGCAACCGCAGCCGCCGCCGTTACCTTTACCGCCACCGCCGCAGCAGCCTTCGCCGCCGTGCTCGTGACCATGGTCGTGACCGTGGCCGTGACCACCGCAGCAACCGTCATGACCGTGGTCATGATCGTGGTCGTGACCGTGCGCACCGTGAACGTGGCCGTGAGCCAGTTCTTCTTCGGTCGCTTCGCGGATAGCAACAACTTCTACGTTGAATTTCAGATTCTGGCCAGCCAGCATGTGGTTACCGTCAACCACAACGTGGTCGTCTTCCACTTCGGTAATTTCTACCGGTACTGGACCCTGGTCAGTTTCAGCCAGGAAACGCATGCCAACCTGCAGTTCGTCAACGCCCATGAAGACGTCTTTAGGAACGCGCTGCACCAGGTTTTCGTCGTACTGACCGTATGCGTCGTTTGCGCCAACAGCAACATCGAATTTGTCGCCAACTTCGTGACCATCCAGCGCTGTTTCCAGGCCAGAAATCAGGGAACCGTGACCATGCAGGTAGTCCAGCGGTGCACTCACCGGAGACTCATCAACCAACACACCGTCTTCTGTACGTACCTGATAGGCCAGGCTGACCACCAGGTCCTTTGCTACTTTCATGATATCTCCTGAGCATGGAAAGAATAGTGGCGCAGATTGTAGCGGAATTCTGCACCCGTGTACCCTCTAGCTTAAAAAAAGCTGCGCCATATCGCTAGTCCGGATGAAAAATCCCGATCACTTGCTCTTCTTTGCGAACGTGCTCGCGCGCCTCTTTATCGGCTTCCCGCATCTGATGACCGCACTTAACACACTCAACAATATCGATATTATTTTCGCGCCACATCGCCAGCGTATCCTGCGACTGGCAGGACGGACATTTTGCACCTGCGATAAAACGTTTACGAATTGCCATGGTTATCCTCTACTCAAATTCATCCCAGCCATCCAGCTGACGTCGCTCTTGCTGCATCTCTCGTTGGAAAATTTCCTCCAGCTCGCGCCGGGCTTCCCTGGCTCGAGAGATTTGTACCGTATCTGTATGCATGGGGATCAGTTCCCGCAGCATGCGCATATCCAGCCGCCGAAAATGTAGCTGAGCGCGCTGAGCCTGGTGCGGATGCATTCCCAGTGTAACCAGCGTTTTACGCCCCAACTCCAGCGCACTGGAGAACGTTTCGCGGGAAAACTGCGTCACACCAGCCTGTAATAACTCATGCGCCTCTACACGTCCGCGCGCTCGCGCAAGAATATGCAAATGCGGAAAATACTGTTGGCACAGTTCCACCAGTTTCATGGTGTCTTCAGGCTCATTACAGGTAATAACAATAGATTGCGCCGCCTCTGCCCCTGCGGAGCGCAACAATTCCACCTGCGTGGCATCACCGTAATAAACCTTATAGCCATATTTACGCATCAGATTCACCGCGCTGATATCCCGCTCCAAAACGGTAATGCGCATTTTATTGGCCATCAACAGACGACCAATAACCTGACCAAAACGCCCAAACCCCACCACAATCACCTGCGGTTTATCATCTTCCACCCAGGGTTTTTCGTCTTCCTCATCCGTGCCGTTAAACTGGCGGGAGAGCCATTTATCAATCAACTTCATCACCAGCGGCGTGGTCATCATCGACAGTGTGACGGTCACCAGCAGCAACGCCATTTGGTCGCCCTGAAACAGCCGTTGCGAGGATGCCGTTGAAAACAGCACGAAAGCGAATTCACCACCCTGACTTAAAACCCCGGCAAATTGCATCCGTTCAGAGCTTCTCATGCCGTTAAGACGCGCCAGCACATATAGCACCAGCATTTTTACGACCACCAGCACGATCACGCTCGCTGCCACCCACAGAATATGGGTGTAGAGCACGCCGAGGTTGAGCGACATGCCAACGGAGATAAAAAACAGCCCGAGCAACAGGCCTTTAAACGGATCGATTGCCGTTTCCAGCTCATGTCGGTATTCGCTTTCCGCCAGCAGCACGCCCGCGATAAACGTTCCCAGCGCCATTGACAGCCCCAGCGCATCCATAAATAGAGCAGACCCCAGCACCAACAGCAGCGTGGCAGCGGTGAACACTTCCCGCACGCCAGAATCCGCAATAAAGCGGAAAACCGGACGCAGCAAATAGCGACCGCCAATCAGCATGCCGGCAAAGGCCAGCACCTTCATTCCCACTTTGATCCAGTCAAAATGTTCGTCAGCAGAGCCCGCCAGCAGCGGAACCAGCGCCAGCGCGGGGATCACCGCCAGATCCTGAAACAGCAGTACCGAAAAACCCAGTTGTCCGGATTCACTGCGGTTCATGCCTTTTTCGCGCATCAACTGTAGCGCCATAGCGGTAGATGACATCGCCAGACCAATGCCGCCAACCACTGCCGCCTGCCAGGAGAACGCAGTGAGCATCAATAATCCGGCCAGCACCACCGCGCTCAGCATCACCTGCGCGGCACCGACGCCAAAAATTGAACGCCGCAGTTGCCACAGTTTGGCGGGATTAAGTTCCAGCCCAATGATGAACATTAGAAAGACTACGCCCAGCTCGGAAAAATGCAGGATTTCATCCACATCGCTGATGAACCCTAATCCCCACGGGCCGATAGCAATACCCGCCAGCAAGTAACCCAGCACCGGACCGATACCCAGCTTTGAGGCCAGGGGAACTGCAGCCACCGCCGCGAAGAGGAACAACACTCCCGCTGTCAATAAATCAGAACCTTCCATCAGCGGCCTCCCACAGGGATCGGATTCGCCAGCCAGTCACCATACGCTTTCGCATGGCTGTCCAGCTCCTGCTTCGTTTGCCGTCTGGCCCAGTAAACGATAATTGGGCTCATCCAGTGCATGCGGCACATACCGGCCGTTAGCTCGAAAGGACGCAGCACATCGCTCATTGGATAACGGTTTAGCGCGTCATAGCGGTAGGCACTTTCCGGTTCTCCGGTAGTGATAACGCTACGCCAGTACTTTCCCGCCAGTTGATTCCCTCCGGGACCGCTGGCAAATCCGCGGCTCAGTACGCGGTCAAGCCATTCCTTTAACAGCGCCGGACAGCTATAGGTATAGAGTGGGTGCTGAAAAACAATCACATCATGCTCACGCAGCAGCGCCTGTTCATGCGGAATATCGATAAAAAAATCAGGATAGTGCGCGTAAAGGTCGTGCACGGTAACATTGCTGAGCTGCATGGCCGGTTTAAGCAGAACACGGTTCGCGACCGAGTCCTGAGATTCCGGATGGGCATACAGCAGCAAGACTTTCGCTGGCTGGAACATCATCCCCCTCCCGGTTTTGTCTTTTGTCTATTTTCGACGTTTTGGGCTACCATTGCGCCTCGGTGCGGCAAACGGCCCGCACATTACATTATCATAATGATAAATTAACATAGTCTGAACATACGGCGCCTTATGATTGTTTTCTCATCGTTACAAATTCGTCGCGGCGTGCGCGTCTTGCTGGACAATGCCACGGCCACCATTAATCCAGGGCAGAAGGTTGGCCTGGTGGGTAAAAATGGCTGCGGTAAATCTACCCTGCTGGCATTGCTGAAAAATGAACTCAGCGCCGACGCTGGAGGATTTACCTATCCGGGAAACTGGCAGCTCGCGTGGGTGAATCAGGAAACGCCTGCGTTGCCACAGCCCGCGCTGGAGTACGTCATTGACGGCGACCGCGAGTATCGTCAACTGGAAGCGCAGTTGAACGACGCCAACGAACGTAACGATGGACATGCCATTGCCACCGTCCATGGCAAGCTGGATGCCATCGACGCCTGGACCGTGCGCTCACGCGCCGCCAGCCTGCTGCATGGCCTCGGCTTCTCCAACGAACAGCTTGAGCGCCCGGTCAGCGACTTCTCCGGTGGCTGGCGTATGCGTCTCAACCTGGCCCAGGCGCTGATTTGCCGTTCAGACCTACTGCTGCTCGATGAACCCACCAACCACCTCGATCTCGACGCGGTGATCTGGCTGGAAAGATGGCTGAAAAGCTATCAGGGCACGCTGATTTTGATCTCCCACGATCGCGACTTCCTCGATCCGGTGGTAGATAAAATTATTCATATCGAACAGCAAACCATGTTCGAGTACACCGGCAACTACAGCGCGTTTGAAATCCAGCGTGCAACCCGCCTCGCACAGCAACAGGCAATGTACGAAAGCCAGCAGGAGCGCGTGGCGCATCTGCAAAGCTATATCGATCGTTTCCGCGCTAAAGCAACGAAAGCGAAGCAGGCACAGAGCCGTATCAAAATGCTGGAACGTATGGAGCTGATTGCCCCAGCGCACGTGGACAACCCGTTCCACTTCAGCTTCCGTGAGCCGGAAAGCTTGCCAAACCCGCTCTTGAAGATGGAAAAGGTTAGCGCTGGCTACGGCGATCGAGTCATTCTCGATTCGATCAAACTGAATCTGGTGCCGGGTTCCCGCATCGGCCTGCTCGGTCGCAACGGCGCGGGTAAATCGACGCTGATTAAGCTGCTGGCCGGCGAACTGGCCCCAATCAGCGGTGAGATTGGCCTGGCGAAAGGCATCAAACTGGGCTACTTCGCGCAGCACCAGTTGGAGTTTTTACGCGCCGATGAATCACCAATTCAGCATCTGGCACGCATGGCACCGCAGGAACTGGAGCAGAAACTGCGTGACTACCTGGGTGGATTCGGCTTCCAGGGCGATAAAGTCAGCGAAGAGACACGCCGCTTCTCCGGTGGCGAAAAAGCGCGTCTGGTACTGGCGTTGATCGTCTGGCAGCGCCCTAACCTGCTGCTGCTCGATGAACCAACCAACCACCTGGACCTGGATATGCGTCAGGCTCTGACCGAGGCGCTGATCGATTTTGAAGGCGCGCTGGTTGTCGTCTCGCACGACCGTCACCTGATCCGCTCCACCACCGACGACCTCTATCTGGTACACGACAAGAAAGTCGAGCCGTTTGATGGCGATCTGGAGGATTATCAGCAGTGGCTGAGCGATGTCCAGAAACAGGAAAACCAGGGCGACGAACCGGCGAAAGAGAGCGTTAACAGCGCCCAGGCGCGTAAAGACCAGAAGCGCCGCGAAGCGGAACTGCGCTCCCTGACGCAGCCGCTGCGTAAAGAGATTACCCGTCTGGAAAAAGAGATGGAGAAACTGCACGCACAGCTGGCGCAGGCGGAAGAAAAACTCGGCGACAGCGAACTGTACGACCAAAGTCGCAAAGCCGAACTTACCGCCTGTTTGCAGCAGCAGGCCAGTGCGAAATCCGGGCTGGAAGAGTGTGAAATGGCCTGGCTGGAGGCTCAGGAACAGCTTGAGCAGATGCTGGCCGAGTAGTCATCATTGCCGGATCCGACGCCAACACGTCTCATCCGGCATTTTTGTTGAATTATCCCTGTGTCGCCAGACGCTGGCGGATTTCTTCGAAATGCTCGCGGTTACACAGCTTGCCGTTGAGAAAACGAGTTTTCAGCTCCCCTTCCTGCTCTTGCTCCCAGGTCTGTTCGTCATGCAGACGCAGTTCCCCTTGCTCATCACGTGTGACGCGAAGCAGACCACGGGCTGAACGTTTCAGACCATTATCAGTTTTCGGTTCTTTAAAAATCGTCCGGCCTTTGCCGTCGACTTCTCCCCACGTCGCTTTCATCGCAAAACCAAAGGTGTCACGTGTGTTGTATTGATAAGTAAAAGAACCAACGCCAAACACGACGTTTGAACTGGCAAATCCTTTCGCTTCCAGACGACGCAGGATCTCATTCGCTCGCTCAAGGGTGATGGAGTCGCCATAAATCAGTCCGACATGCGGGTCGAGCACCTTGTAACCTTTGGCGTTAATCGTGCCGCCAAAAATCTCCCACAGCACTTCCACGGACCCTTTCTCCTGAGCGGTACGATCGCTGCGGGTATCCTCATCTGCACCAGTACCACACAGGATCTCAACCGGGTTGCCGCTATCCGGACGGAATACCACCCGACCTTCACGCGCCAGAATGATGTTCTTCAGTTCTCGGGTATATTCCGTCAGCACCTGCCAGTAGTCCCAGGTATCAGAGACTATCGATACAAATCCTTGCGGGTAGAGATCGGCAATCAGGCGGCGGAAGGTTTCAATCTCATGCTCGCGCTCACCCATACACATCACGCTGTGTTCGGTAGCCGGAATGCTGGCGCCGATAAAATAGGGCTCGCCGTCGGTGTAGTAATCGCGGGCGTACAGCAGAGATGGAATACTGTCGGTCCCTTTAAAGCTCAACAAATGCCCACTGCCCGCCTGCATGGTGTCCTGTAATCCGGACATACCGCGAAAGGAAAAGTCATGGCACTGGAAGTCAAGGTGCGTCAGGTCGCTACAGGTTTGCTCTGCCCAGCGAGCGCAGATTTTGCGGTAGTGGTGAGCTATCGTGGCATTTGTTGACGCCTTCCACAGCTCCGCCGACAGCACGGTCTCCAGGTAATTCACCAGCCAGAAAAACTCAGGTTGGGTGTTGATGATAGTTAAAACCGGTACCGCCATCGGGACTTTGCTGCCTTCATCCAGCGCCTTAATGTGCAGCGGCAGATAGCCCAACTGATGCAGTGCACGAATATGGTCCACCGCCACCACATCTTTGCCCAGATAGCTGTCCATGACCTGTTTGTATTCGCTGACCACCTCGTCTTCCGGGCGGGCAAAGAACGCCTCATTAAACAGGTCGACTAAAAACCACTGCATAAAACCCTGCAGGCCGAAGAATACCAGTTTGCCATCCGCCAACGGCGAGGAGAAAAAGCGATCGCTGCGCGGGGTAAAGTTGGAATACACGCGATGGGTACCCTGCGGATACTGTACGCGATGAGAAACTTTGTAGCCGTCGATAGCCAGAATCGGGTTCATTTTCATAATCAGTCTCTCCCTCAGGCGCGGTAAATCGCGTCAATGTCGATAAGCTCAAGCTGCGGATGTACCAACGCTGGGGCAGCTAAAGAGGTGGTGGTGTAGATCGCGTCAATACCGTTTGCAAACAGGTGATCAACGCCCTTAGAAAAGATACCGTGGGTGACATACAGACTGACACTGCGGGCGCCAGCATCACGTAACACCTGTGCAGAGCCTATAAACGTACCGCCTGCGTCACACAGATCGTCAACAATCAGCAGATCCCTACCCCTGACGTCTCCGGCCAATAACGCAAATCCCGTCAGGCTGCCGCTTGCCACATCACGTTTTTTGCTCAGGATGGCGTACTGCTCCACACCGGCCACTCTGGCTACGGCATCAATCTTCTTCAGCGATCCCGCATCGGGAGCAACCAGCATCAGCGCGTTTTGCTGAAACAGCCGCGATAATGACGCGCTTTGCATCAGGCAGACCTCCTGGGGGATCGCCACAAAGTTGTCGATTGCAGCCGCCGCCGCATCGCTGTGCGGGTCGAGCACGTTGACCTTGTCAAATTTCAACGTATTGAGCTGACTGGCGAAGACTTTCAGCGCAAAGCTGTCACCCGATACCATATGTCTGTCCTGACGCGCCCACGGCAGCCAGGGAAGGTCGAGATGGCTGACCAGTACATCGGTCTGATGACGTACCGCCTCAACCAGTTGCGCCAGCAGCATAAAATCGTTCATATCGCGCATAGCCGTGGCACGGATGCGCATCAGGCGAGCAAAGGTTGGCAACGCATCGGTGACTTTTAACCAGACAGCACCATCAGGAAAAACACCGCTGGCAACGGCATAGGTCTGGTCGTCCAAAGTTAGTGTCAATTTTATGTTCATCGCGCTCACCTCTTAATTGTGTCCCTTCGACACAATTAATAATGTCCCTGTGACACATATTAAGCAAGCATAAAATGAATTATTTTTAAGCCGTGAGCTAATCCACTGATAAGCAATGAGAAAAAACGAACCTTGCCCCCCGGTGTCGGGCTGGTACACTTGTCAGCGTTACAAATCATCGTGAGTACCTTATGACCACCGAAGCCGACTACCTGAATCAGTACGACGCCAGCCGCTTCCCTTCACCTCTGGTGACGGTAGATAGCGTGTTATTTACCCTGCATCAGCAGGCGCTGTGCGTATTACTGGTCGAGCGGGCAAACCAGCCGCAAAAAGGGCGTTGGGGATTACCCGGCGGCTTTATTGATATCGAAAACGATGATTCAACCCGCGCCACCGCGCTGCGCAAACTCACCGAAAAAACAGGCGTTTCGCCTTCGTGGCTGGAACAACTGGATACCTTTTCTGGCCCTGATCGTGACCCGCGCGGCTGGAGCCTGACGGTCACCTGGTTTGCACTAATCGCCTGGGTAGACTGCGCGCCCCATATCGCCAGCGTCAGCAATGCCCGTTGGGTGCCGGTTGATGAACTGAAAAACTATTCACTCGCGTTTGATCACGAGAAAATCATTACCGCGGCGCTACACCGCTTACGGCAAAAAACGATGTACTCGCTCCTGCCCGTATACTGCTTGCCGGAAACATTTACCCATGGGCAACTGCTCGAAGCCACCGAGGTGATCCTCGGTCAGTCGATCCAGCGTAAAAGTCTGATTCGTCGCTTTGAAGCGTCAGGAATGTTTGAAGATACCGGAGAAAGCGTGGCGACAGGGACGCGTAAAGCCCGCCTGTGGCGACGTAAACCCAACGTCGATTTTCATCTTTTCTCGCGTAACCTGCTGACTGACTAGCGACAAAATCACATATTGGCTAACCCGCACGCGCTGTGCGCGGTATAGTTATTCTTTCCGATTATTAATTGCTCCGGTGTTATGGTTGAAATCACGTCCACAGAAATGACCCCACCTACCGACGATTCGCGAGAATTCCGCCCGATGCGCGGTATCAGTAACCGCCATCTGCAGACGATGCTGCCGCGTTTAATTCGCCGCAAGGTGAAGTTCGACGCCCACTGGCAGCGTCTGGAATTGCCCGACGGTGATTTCGTCGATCTGGCGTGGAGTGAAGATCCGCAACAGGCGAAACACAAACCGCGCCTGGTGGTTTTTCACGGTCTGGAAGGCAGTCTGAACAGCCCCTACGCACATGGCCTGATTGAAGCAGCGCAAAAGCGCGGCTGGCTGGGCGTGGTAATGCATTTTCGCGGTTGCAGCGGCGAACCCAATCGTCTGAACCGCATTTATCACTCCGGTGAAACAGAAGATGGCACCTGGTTTTTACACTGGCTGGAGCGTGAGTTCGGTCGCGTACCGACCGCGGCGGTAGGTTATTCACTCGGTGGAAACATGCTGGCTTGCCTGCTGGCAAAAGAAGGCAACGATATTCCGATAGATGCGGCGGTTATCGTTTCTGCACCTTTCGTGCTGGAAGCCTGTAGCTACCATATGAACAAGGGCTTCTCCCGGGTCTACCAGCGCTACCTGCTCAATCTGTTGAAAGCCAATGCCTCACGGAAGCTTGAAGCTTATCCAGGTTCGTTGCCGGTGAGTCTGGCCCAGTTGAAATCTTTGCGCCGCATTCGCGATTTTGACGATCTAATCACCGCCAAAATCCACGGTTTCGCCGATGCTATAGACTATTACCGCCAGTGCAGCGCCATGCCGTTGCTCAATCGGATCGCCAAACCAACGCTGATTATCCATGCGAAAGACGATCCGTTTATGGATCATCATGTGATCCCGAAACCGGAAAATCTGCCCTCACAGGTGGAGTACCAGCTTACTGAACACGGCGGCCACGTCGGATTTATAGGTGGCACGGTGCGCCGTCCTGAGATGTGGCTGGAATCAAGAATCCCGGACTGGCTGACAACGTATCTGGAGGCATCATCATGATTATCCCCTGGCAAGATATCTCCCCGGACGCGCTGGACAATTTGATTGAAAGCTTTGTCTTGCGCGAAGGCACCGATTATGGTGAACATGAACGCTCGCTCGAACAAAAAGTCGCCGACGTCAAACGCCAACTACAATCAGGTGAAGCCGTGCTGGTGTGGTCTGAACTGCATGAAACGGTCAACATTATGCCGAGGAAGCAGATTCACGAGTAATCCGTAGCCGCCGGCCGACTTTACTATAATTACAACCATTTCATGGAGTTGTTATGTCTGCCAAACATCCGGTGATTGCGGTAACAGGATCCAGCGGCGCGGGGACCACCACCACCAGCCTCGCGTTTCGTAAAATTTTCGCGCAGTTAAATCTGCGCGCCGCCGAGGTGGAAGGTGACAGTTTTCATCGCTATACCCGTCCAGAAATGGACATGGCGATTCGCAAAGCGCGCGATGCCGGGCGGCATATCAGCTATTTTGGCCCCGAAGCTAATGACTTCGGCTTGCTGGAACAAACCTTCATCGAATACGGTCAGACGGGCAAAGGCCAGTCGCGAAAATATCTGCACACTTACGATGAGGCCGTACCATGGAACCAGGTTCCGGGGACATTCACGCCCTGGCAGCCGCTGCCTGAACCGACGGATGTACTGTTCTACGAAGGGCTGCACGGCGGTGTTGTCACCCCGCAGCAAAACGTGGCCCGGCATGTCGATCTGCTGGTTGGCGTGGTACCTATCGTAAACCTGGAATGGATCCAGAAGCTGACCCGCGATACCAGCGAGCGTGGACATTCGCGTGAAGCGGTGATGGACTCGGTGGTGCGTTCAATGGACGATTACATCAATTACATCACGCCGCAGTTTTCCCGGACACATATTAACTTCCAGCGCGTACCGACCGTCGATACCTCCAACCCCTTTGCCGCTAAGAGCATTCCATCACTGGATGAAAGCTTTGTCGTGATTCATTTTCGTAACCTGGAAGGGATCGACTTCCCGTGGTTACTGGCCATGTTGCAGGGATCATTCATTTCCCATATCAATACGTTAGTCGTACCTGGCGGCAAGATGGGTCTGGCGATGGAATTGATTATGCTGCCGCTGGTACAGCGACTGATGGAAGGTAAGAAGATAGAGTGATGTGGTCTTTTGCCGGATGGCGGCTGATGCCTTATCCGGCCTACGTGTTTATATCCTGTAGGCCTGATAAGTGAAACGCCATCAGGCATGACATCACGCAGCAGCAACCACTTCATAGGAATGGGTAATATTCACTGCCTTTTCCAGCATCAACGCCACGGAGCAGTATTTTTCCGCTGAAAGATCGACGGCGCGGGAGACTGACGCATCTTTCAGATCGTTACCCGTTACGATGAAATGCAGGTTGATGTGGGTAAACAGGCGCGGCGCTTCATCACGACGCTCTGAAGTCAGTTTCACTTCGCAGTTGGTCACATCCTGACGACCCTTTTGCAGGATCGATACCACATCAATTGCGCTACAACCGCCGGCAGCCATTAATACCATTTCCATCGGGCTCGGCGCTTTATCACCGGAGTTACCGTCCATCAAAATTTGGTGGCCAGAGGCGGACTCACCGAGGAAGGTTAACCCCTCAACCCACTTTACACGCGCTTGCATATTTCGTAACTCCAATGTTTCAATTTTCCTGACAGATTACGCGCACATAACAATTCTCGCAACGGAAGGCGACCTGCGTCATGCTGAAGCGAGACACCAGGAGACACACGGCGAAAGCTATGCTAAAACAGACGGGATGCTACAGTAATACATTGACGTACTGCATGTATGCAGAGGACATCACATTACAGGCTGCAGTATATTTTTGACAGCCCCTTTCCCAGGTAGCGGGAAGCATATTTTTGCAAACCCAGAGGCAGCGTCGTTTTCTGGCTCTGGAGACAGCTTATAACAGAGGATAACCGCGCATGGTGCTTGGCAAACCGCAAACAGACCCGACTCTCGAATGGTTCTTGTCTCATTGCCATATTCATAAGTACCCATCGAAGAGCACGCTGATTCACCAGGGTGAAAAAGCGGAAACGTTGTATTACATCGTTAAAGGCTCCGTGGCAGTGCTGATCAAAGATGAAGAAGGGAAAGAAATGATCCTTTCTTATCTGAATCAGGGCGATTTTATTGGTGAATTAGGCCTCTTCGAAGAAGGTCAGGAACGTAGCGCCTGGGTACGTGCCAAAACCGCATGTGAAGTCGCTGAAATTTCCTACAAAAAATTTCGCCAATTAATCCAGGTCAACCCGGATATTCTGATGCGCCTGTCTTCTCAGATGGCTCGTCGTCTGCAGGTCACGTCTGAAAAAGTGGGCAACCTTGCCTTCCTCGACGTAACCGGTCGTATCGCGCAGACTCTGCTGAATCTGGCGAAACAGCCTGATGCGATGACCCACCCGGACGGCATGCAGATTAAAATCACCCGTCAGGAAATCGGCCAGATCGTTGGCTGCTCCCGTGAGACCGTCGGTCGTATTCTGAAGATGCTGGAAGATCAGAACCTGATCTCCGCACACGGTAAGACCATCGTCGTCTACGGCACGCGTTAACCCCATCGAAGTGGCGCGTTACCCAGTAATGCGCCACTTTTGTTTACTCCGATGTGGCGAAGACTGATATACCACCCAGAGATCAACTACGCACTACGACAAACGCTGGTGCTATGTTTACCTGTGGCTGTTGGTCTGATCATCGGTCAGCTTCATTTGGGGCTTCTCTTTTCCCTCGTCCCTGCCTGCTGCAACATTGCCGGTCTTGATACCCCGCACAAGCGCTTTTTCAAACGCTTAGTCATTGGTGCATCGCTGTTTGCCGGGTGCAGCTTGATCATGCAGCTACTGCTTGCGCAAACTATACCGCTACCATTGATCCTCACCGGCCTGACGCTGATTCTTGGCGTAACCGCCGAGCTAAGCCCCTTGCATGCGCGATTACTGCCAGCCTCGCTTATCGCGGCGATTTTCACGCTCAGCCTGGCCGGGAATATGCCCGTCTGGGAGCCGCTGCTGATCTACGCGCTGGGCACGTTATGGTATGGCCTGTTCAACTGGTTCTGGTTCTGGATGTGGCGCGAGCAACCGCTCCGCGAATCGCTCAGCTTGCTGTACCGTGAATTAGCCGATTACTGTGAAGCCAAGTACAGCATGCTGACCCAGCATGCCGACCCAGAAAAAGCGCTGCCTCCCCTGCTGGTTCGCCAACAAAAGGCGGTGGATCTGATTACCCAGTGCTATCAGCAAATGCATATGCTGTCGGCACATCACAACAACGAATACAAACGCCTGCTGCGTGCCTTTCAGGAGGCGCTGGATTTACAGGAGCATATTTCCGTTAGCCTCCACCAGCCAGAAGAAGTGCAAAAACTGGTTGAGCGTAGCCACGCGGAGCAGGTAATTCGCTGGAACGCGCGAACCGTCGCCGAACGCCTTCGGGTACTGGCCGATGATATTTTGTATCACCGCTTGCCGACCCGTTTCTCGATGGAAAAGCAGATTGGCACGCTGGAGAAAATCGCCAGGCAGCATCCGGACAATCCGGTGGGGCAATTTTGCTACTGGCACTTCAGCCGTATTGCCCGCGTGCTACGGACCCAGCGCCCGCTGTATGCCCGTGACTTAATGGCTGACAAGCAGCGTCGGTTGCCGCTGATCCCTGCCCTGAAAAACTACCTGTCGTTGAAATCCCCAGCGCTGCGCAATGCCGGACGCATCAGCGTTATGTTGAGTATCGCCAGCCTGATGGGCAGCGCTTTACACCTGCCAAAGCCTTACTGGATTTTGATGACAGTCCTGTTTGTTACGCAAAATGGCTACGGGGCGACCCGGGTGCGCATCTTACACCGTTCCGTAGGTACGCTCGTTGGACTGGTTATTGCCGGCGTCACGTTGCACTTTCATATTCCCGAAGGTTTCACGCTGGCGGCCATGCTGCTGATCACCCTGGTGAGCTATCTGATCATCCGTAAAAACTACGGCTGGGCTACCGTCGGTTTTACGGTAACGGCGGTATACACCCTGCAACTGCTGACGCTGAACGGGGAAGAGTTTATCGTGCCGCGGTTTGTCGATACGGTCATTGGCTGCTTAATCGCCTTTGGCGGCACGCTCTGGCTGTGGCCACAGTGGCAGAGCGGTCTGCTGCGTAAGAACGCCCACGATGCGTTAGAAGCCGACCAGGAGGCAATTCGTCTGATCCTCAGCAACGATCCACAGGCCACGCCGCTGGCGTATCAACGCATGCGCGTCAACCAGACGCAAAACACGCTGTTCAACTCGCTGAACCAGGCAATGCAGGAGCCGGGATTTAACTCGCACTACCTTGCAGACATGAAACTGTGGGTCACGCACAGCCAGTTCATCGTTGAACACATCAACGCGATGACCACGCTGGCAAGGGAACATACGATGCTGACGCCGGATTTGGCGCAGCGGTATCTGGAGTCCTGTGAAATTGCGCTCCAGCGCTGTCAGCAGCGGCTGGAATATGATGGGCCGGGAAGCTCGGGAGATGTGAATATTCTCGAAGCGCCAGAGATGCTGTCCCATGGTCCGTTAAGCACCCTTGAGCAGCATCTGCAGCGGGTTCTTGGGCATCTGAACACCATGCATACCATTTCGTCGGTAGCATGGCGTCAGCGACCGCACCACGGGATCTGGCTGAGCCGCCGACTACGGGACATGAAAGGTTAAGAGATTTGCCGGATGCGCTACGCTTATCCTGCCTACGAATCACACCTTACCCTGTAGGCCGGATAAGGCGCTCGCGCCGCTATCCGGCAATCAGCCCACCACCTTCGCTACCGCCTGCGCGAAACGTTGCATTCCTTCATCGATATCCGCCTGCTCCACCACCAGCGACGGTGCGAAACGCATCACGTCCGGCCCGGCGTTCAGCACCATCACCCCTTCGTGCGCGGCGGCATAGAGGAAATCGCGCGCCCGGCCTTTAAACTGCGGCTTCAGCTCAGCGCCAATCAGCAGCCCCATCCCGCGAATATCGCTGAAAATATCGAACTGTTGATCAATCTTGTGCAAATGCTGGACAAACGCCTGACGCCTGGCCTGAATCCCTCCCAGCACGTCCGGCGTGTTGATGATATCAAACGCTGCCCCCGCTACCGCGCAGGCCAGCGGGTTACCGCCGTAAGTGGAGCCGTGCGAACCCACGTGGAACGCGGAGGCAATCTCCTGAGTGGTCAACACCGCGCTTACCGGGAAGCCGCCACCGAGCGCCTTCGCGCTGGTGAGGATATCCGGCGTCACGCCGTAGTGCATATAGGCAAACAAATCGCCGGTACGCCCCATTCCACTCTGCACTTCATCAAATACCAACAGCGCCTGGTGCTGGTCACAAAGTTCACGCAAACCTTGCAGGAATTCCGGCGTAGCCGCAGTGACGCCACCCTCTCCCTGAATAGGCTCAACGACCACCGCGCAGGTGTGATCGTCCATCACCGCTTTGACCGCATGCAGATCGTTAAACGGGACATGGATGATATCCGCCGGTTTTGGCCCAAAGCCGTCGGAGTATTTCGGCTGCCCACCAACGGACACGGTAAACAGCGAACGGCCGTGAAACGCATTATGGAAGGCAATGATTTTGGTTTTGAACGGACTATGACGCACGCAGGCATAATGGCGCGCCAGCTTAAAGGCGGTTTCGTTGGCTTCAGTACCGGAGTTCATGAACAGCACGCGCTCGGCAAAGGTCGCATCAATGATTTTACGGCCTAAGCGCAACGCCGGTTCGTTGGTAAATACGTTGCTGGTATGCCACAGGGTTTCGCCCTGGGTTTTTAACGCCTCAACCAATGCCGGATGGCAATGCCCTAACGCGGTCACTGCAATGCCGCCCGCGAAATCAACATACTCTTTGCCCTGTTGATCCCACACTCGACTCCCTTTTCCTTTTACCGGGATAAACTCAGCCGGTGCATAAATCGGCAGAATCACTTCATCGAATGTCGCGCGCGTAATTGCAGTTTGTTCAGTTGCCATGTCATTACCACCCTGTTAAGCAGAAACGCCAGTGAAATTATAATCACAAAATATGAATAAAAAATCACTGAATAGCAACTACAAATCAGCGATTGAGAAAATTAGCCAGCAGCTGATGCCCCTGTTCGCTGAGAATACTCTCCGGGTGAAACTGTACCCCTTCCATATCCCACTCGCGGTGACGAATGCCCATAATCTCCTGCGTTTCACTCCAGGCCGTCACCTCAAAGCACTCGGGAAGCGTCTCAGGGGCAACCACCAGAGAGTGGTAGCGCGTCACCGTTAATGGGTTAGCGAGTCCCTGAAAAACACCCTGCCCGGTATGGGTAATCGGCGAGGTTTTACCGTGCATCACTTTAGCCGCCCGAACTACGCTCGCGCCAAAGGCCTGCGCCATCGCCTGGTGGCCAAGACAAACACCCAACAAGGGGAGCTTACCGGCGAAATGACGAATAACATCCAGTGAGATACCGGCGTCATCCGGCGTGCATGGCCCAGGGGAAATCACGATTTTTTGCGGGTTCAGCGCGTCGATTTGCGCCAGCGTCAGCTCGTCGTTGCGCCGGACAAGGACATCAGCGCCCAGTTCGCAGAAGTATTGGTACAGGTTCCAGGTAAAAGAATCATAGTTATCAATAAGCAGGATCATGGCGGCTCCGGTACATAAGAACCGCGCTATTCTACTCAGTTTCCGGGGCTTCGCTTACCACTTTACGAAATATCGCCCGCAGTGCAGACAGGTCACCCATCGCCCCGCTCTGATTAGCCTGATTCCACTCCTCAACCGGAATGCCATCCCAGCTCAGCATATACCCGGCATGAATCGCTAACTGTTCGAAGAAAATACGCTGCGCCAGGCCACTGCCAATGCGAAACGGATGCAGCACATTGATTTCGCAATAATAGTGGGCAAGACGATCGACAAACTTGTCTTCCGGCAATCCCACCAGCCAGGACTCCTCTTCCAGGTCCTGCATCAGCGCATTGCCCTCTTTCTCGATATAGGCGAAGTGGCAAAAGCGAGTATCGCCCTGGTAAATATCGACTTCACGCAGGTGTCCCGCCCAGTCAAAAATATCCCGATACAGCTGGCGATGAATGGCGCACAGGTGCGGTAAGCCCCGTTTAAGCGGCCCCAATTCGATAGTCGCCGCACGCAGCGCTGTCAGTTCATAAGCAGCCTGCGCCAAACGCTGCGCCTGATGAATCCCCAGACGGTTACGCATGACATTCAGGCCCGGATATAAATACGGGTCGCGACCATCACCGAATTTATCGCTCATAGTGCCTCCTCAGCTCTTCAAGACGCGCCAGGGCGTCTTCAGCACTCAGAGTAACCCGTGGAATATCTACGCCTTCCAGCCGTCGGCTGGCCTGGAAATTGGCGTTTCGCCGTTGTTCCCACAGCCTGGACTTTTGTTTATCGGTGAGTTTTTTCACGTGACCTCCCTGAATGAGCCGACACTTGCCACAAGTATAAGCAGCAATTTCGGGTTACGCAGAGAGAGGGGTGAACGCGGGCAAGAACTACCCGCGCAAGATACGATTACGGCAGGACTTTAGCAGAAAGGATAACAATCGGTTTTGACGGGACATTCTGGTATGGACCGACATCATGGGTCTGTACCTGAGAGATCTTATCCGCGACATCCATACCTTTCACAACTTTACCGAAAACAGCGTAGCCAAAGTCGCGCTGGCCGTGATCGAGGAAAGCGTTATCTGCAATGTTGATAAAGAACTGGCTGGTCGCGCTGTCTTTATCCGCTGTACGCGCCATAGCAATCGTGCCGCGAGTGTTACGCAGTCCGTTATCGGCTTCATTCTTGATTGGCGGGTTAGGTTTCTTCTGCTGCATCTGCTCGGTAAAACCGCCGCCCTGCACCATGAAGCCTGGGATCACACGGTGGAACGTGGTGTTGTTATAGAAACCACTGTTGACATAATCGACAAAGTTTTGCACTGAAACCGGGGCTTTCTGACTGTTCAGCTCCAGCTCAATGTTACCAGCAGAGGTTGTCAGCAGAACATGTGGATCACCTTTTGCTGCCAGTGCTGCGGGAGAGAGAGCAGAAAGAGCGAGAACAGCTGCAACAGCCGCCAGAGTCGATTTGAGCATGAGAATTCCTTAACAAGAGCAGAAATGAAGCAAGTGAATTGATTCTAAAGAGCCTTCAAGGACAAGGCCATCCCTTTACTTAATTTTACGTACCTGAAACAAATGTAACCTCATGGCTGCAAGTATCAATGTGATCAAGATCACATAGAAAAATGTAACGCACCAAGTTATTACCGATAAATATTTAAATACATCACTAAAGCGCCTAAAATCTGCCCGCTCACGGCGCAGTCAATGCGCCTTACACTTCTATACAGGCCAGTCATGACTAACAGCAATCGCATCAAGCTCACATGGATTAGCTTTCTCTCCTACGCCCTGACAGGTGCGTTGGTAATTGTCACCGGGATGGTGATGGGAAACATCGCAGATTACTTCCATTTGCCCGTTTCCAGCATGAGTAACACCTTCACCTTCCTGAATGCCGGCATTCTGATCTCTATCTTTCTGAATGCATGGTTAATGGAAATCGTGCCACTGAAAACCCAGTTGCGCTTCGGCTTTATCCTGATGGCACTGGCCGTTGCCGGACTGATGTTCAGCCATAGCCTGGCCTTGTTCTCCGCCGCCATGTTTGTATTGGGCCTGGTAAGCGGTATCACCATGTCGATTGGTACGTTCCTGGTAACTCAAATGTATGAAGGTCGTCAGCGCGGTTCCCGCCTGCTGTTTACTGACTCCTTCTTCAGCATGGCCGGTATGATTTTCCCAATGGTTGCCGCGTTCCTGTTAGCGCGCAGCATCGAATGGTATTGGGTCTATGCCTGCATCGGCCTCGTATACGTCGCCATTTTCCTGCTGACCTTCGGTTGTGAATTCCCGGCACTGGGTAAACACGCTCAGCAGTCAGACGCGCCGGTAGTAAAAGAAAAATGGGGGATTGGCGTGCTGTTTCTGGCGATCGCTGCACTGTGCTACATCCTTGGTCAGCTGGGTTTTATCTCCTGGGTCCCGGAGTACGCCAAAAGTCTGGGCATGAGCCTGAACGATGCGGGTAAACTGGTCAGCGACTTCTGGATGTCTTACATGGTTGGCATGTGGGCATTTAGCTTTATTCTGCGTTTCTTCGATTTGCAGCGTATTTTGACCGTACTGGCGGGTCTGGCTACCGTCCTGATGTATCTGTTTATCACCGGTACGCCAGAGCATATGCCGTGGTTTATTATGACGCTGGGCTTCTTCTCCAGTGCGATTTATACCACCATCATTACCCTTGGATCCCAGCAGACGAAGGTCGCCTCACCCAAACTGGTTAACTTCGTTCTGACCTGCGGCACCATCGGCACCATGCTCACTTTCGTCGTCACCGGCCCTATCGTGGCACACAGCGGCCCGCAGGCGGCATTGCAAACAGCTAACGGCTTGTATGCGGTTGTATTCGTGATGTGCTTTATTCTTGGGTTTGTCACGCGCCATCGCCAGCATAACGCCCCAGCAGCGCATTAATCTCACTGCCGGATGGTATCCACATCATCCGGCACATTCTCACCCTCCTCTTCTTTCATTGGTCATGTAGGCCAATTCTTACAAAAACCCCTTAATTTGTACGCTATTTATACAAACACGAAAACCCAAATAATTCCGTCACTTATAAAAATGCTGACAAATCAGTTATATACCTCTTAAGGAGTATATAAGGGCGAATTTGATTTGTATCAATAAGCGCGGTAGCTGAATCGTTAAGGTAGGCAGTAATAGAAAAGAAATCGAGGCAAAAATGAGCAAAGTCAGACTCGCTATTATCGGTAATGGTATGGTCGGCCATCGCTTTATTGAGGATCTTCTTGATAAATCCGACGCTGCCAATTTTGATATTACCGTCTTCTGTGAAGAACCCCGCAAAGCGTACGACCGCGTACACCTGTCTTCCTACTTCTCCCACCACACCGCCGAAGAGCTTTCTCTGGTGCGTGAAGGATTCTACGAGAAGCACGGTGTTAAGGTGTTAGTGGGCGAGCGCGCAATTACCATTAACCGCCAGGAGAAGGTGATCCACTCCAGCGCAGGTCGTACGGTTTACTACGATAAGCTGATCATGGCGACGGGCTCTTACCCGTGGATCCCACCGATTAAAGGTTCGGAAACCCAGGACTGCTTCGTTTACCGTACCATCGAAGACCTCAACGCCATTGAGTCTTGCGCACGCCGCAGCAAACGCGGTGCCGTGGTCGGCGGTGGCCTGCTGGGCCTGGAAGCCGCCGGTGCGCTGAAAAGCCTCGGCGTTGAAACCCACGTGATTGAATTCGCCCCAATGCTGATGGCTGAACAGCTGGATCATATGGGTGGCGAGCAGTTACGTCGCAAAATTGAAAGCATGGGCGTGCGTGTGCACACCAGCAAAAACACCAAAGAGATCGTTCAGGAAGGCACCGAAGCGCGCAAAACCATGCGTTTTGCCGACGGTAGCGAACTGGAAGTCGATTTCATCGTCTTCTCTACCGGTATTCGTCCACGCGACAAACTGGCCACCCAGTGCGGTCTGGACGTCGCGCCACGCGGCGGGATCGTCATTAACGACACTTGCCAGACATCTGACCCGGACATCTATGCCATCGGCGAATGCGCCAGCTGGAACAACCGCGTGTATGGTCTGGTCGCTCCAGGCTATAAAATGGCGCAGGTTGCCGTTGACCATATTCTCGAAACTGAAAACGCCTTTGAAGGCGCGGACCTGAGCGCCAAGCTGAAGCTGCTCGGCGTTGACGTCGGCGGTATTGGCGACGCGCATGCGCGCACGGCGGGCGCACGTAGCTACGTCTATCTCGACGAAAGCAAAGAAGTCTACAAACGCCTGATCGTTAGCGAAGATAACAAAACCCTGCTCGGCGCGGTTCTGGTAGGCGACACCAGCGATTACGGCAATCTGCTGCAACTGGTGCTGAACGCCATCGAACTGCCGGAAAATCCGGATTCACTGATTCTGCCAGCACACGCGGGCAGCGGTAAGCCGTCTATCGGTGTCGATAAACTGCCGGACAGCGCGCAGATTTGCTCCTGTTTTGACGTCACCAAAGGCATGCTGGTTGCCGCTATCAACAAGGGCTGCCATACCGTTGCGGCGCTGAAAGCAGAAACCAAAGCCGGGACCGGCTGCGGCGGGTGTATCCCGCTGGTAACGCAGGTTCTGAACGCCGAACTGGCGAAACAGGGTATCGAAGTTAACAACAACCTGTGTGAACACTTCCCGTACTCACGTCAGGAACTGTTCCATCTCATCCGCGTAGAAGGCATCAAAACCTTCGAAGAGCTGCTGGCAAAACACGGGAAAGGTTACGGCTGTGAAGTATGTAAACCTACCGTAGGTTCCCTGCTGGCTTCCTGCTGGAATGAGTACATCCTCAAACCGCAGCACACGCCGTTGCAGGACACCAACGACAATTTCCTGGCGAACATCCAGAAAGACGGTACTTATTCCGTGATCCCGCGCTCTGCGGGTGGCGAAATTACCCCTGAAGGCCTGGTGGCTGTGGGCCGTATCGCGCGTGAATTTAACCTGTACACCAAAATTACCGGTTCTCAGCGTATCGGCTTGTTCGGCGCGCAGAAAGATGACCTGCCGGAAATCTGGCGTCAGTTGATTGAAGCCGGTTTTGAAACCGGTCACGCGTATGCCAAAGCACTGCGTATGGCGAAAACCTGCGTAGGCAGCACCTGGTGCCGTTACGGCGTCGGCGATAGCGTGGGCTTCGGCGTGGAGCTGGAAAATCGCTACAAAGGCATTCGTACCCCGCACAAAATGAAGTTCGGCGTCTCCGGCTGTACCCGTGAATGTGCGGAAGCTCAGGGTAAAGACGTGGGTATCATCGCCACTGAGAAAGGCTGGAACCTGTACGTTTGCGGTAACGGCGGGATGAAACCTCGTCATGCAGACCTGCTGGCAGCGGATATCGATCGCGAAACGCTGCTCAAGTACCTTGACCGTTTCATGATGTTCTACATCCGTACTGCCGACAAACTGACCCGTACCGCACCGTGGTTAGACAATCTGGAAGGCGGTATTGAGTATCTGAAGTCCGTCATCATCGACGACAAGTTGGGTCTGAACCAGCATCTTGAAGAAGAGATGGCCCGTCTGCGTGAAGCAGTGGTGTGTGAGTGGACAGAAACCGTTAACACCCCATCCGCGCAGGTTCGCTTCAAACACTTTATCAACAGCGAAAAACGCGATCCGAATGTCCAGGTTGTGCCTGAACGTGAACAACATCGTCCGGCCACGCCTTATGAGCGTATCCCGGTGACTCTAGTGGAGGAAAACGCATGAGCCAGTGGAAAAACATCTGCAAAATCGATGACATTCTGCCTGCAACAGGCGTCTGCGCCCTGTTAGGTAACGAGCAGGTTGCGATTTTCCGCCCGTATCACAGCGACCAGGTGTTTGCGATCAGCAACATCGACCCGTTCTTTGAGTCCAGCGTGCTTTCTCGTGGGCTGATTGCTGAACATCAGGGCGAATTGTGGGTTGCCAGCCCGCTGAAAAAACAGCGTTTTCGCTTAAGCGACGGTCTGTGCATGGAAGACGAACAGTTCTCCGTGAAACATTACGAAGCGCGAGTGAAAGACGGCACGGTGCAACTGCGCGGTTAATTAATTTTGGGAGGCGCAACGCCTCCCCTTTTTTGACGTATTTGTAGGTCTTTTATTAGTAGGCCTGATAAGCGTAGCGCCATCAGGCAATTGCACAAGCACATTGCCGGATGGCGGCATAAATGCCTTATCCGGCCTACGGTTACGATTTCTTTTTATTGTTTGTACTTCAAGGATAATCAACACATGTTCACAGACACTATCAATAAGTGTGCGGCTAACGCTGCGCGCATCGCACGCCTGTCGGCTAATAACCCGCTCGGATTCTGGATCAGTTCGGCAATGGCGGGAGCCTATGTGGGTCTCGGCATCATTCTTATTTTCACCCTCGGTAATCTGCTCGACCCGTCCGTTCGTCCTCTTGTGATGGGTGCAACCTTTGGTATCGCCTTAACGCTGGTCATTATTGCCGGTTCGGAACTGTTTACCGGTCACACCATGTTTCTGACGCTCGGCGTCAAAGCAGGCACCATCAGCCACGGTCAGATGTGGGCAATCCTGCCAAAAACCTGGCTGGGTAACCTGGTCGGTTCCGTGTTTGTCGCTCTGCTTTACAGTTGGGGTGGCGGTAGCCTGCTGCCGGTCGATACCAGCATCGTCCATTCGGTTGCTCTGGCGAAAACGACCGCGCCTGCGATGGTTTTGTTCTTTAAAGGCGCACTGTGTAACTGGTTGGTTTGTCTGGCAATCTGGATGGCAATCCGTACCGAAGGCGCGGCAAAATTCCTCGCTATCTGGTGGTGTCTGCTGGCGTTTATCGCTTCCGGCTACGAGCACTCCGTTGCCAACATGACGCTGTTTGCCCTCTCCTGGTTCGGCCATCACAGCGAAGCCTATACCCTGTCAGGAATTGGTCATAACCTGCTGTGGGTGACACTCGGTAATACTTTGTCCGGTGTCGTATTCATGGGATTAGGTTATTGGTATGCTACGCCAAAATCGGAGCGTCCGGCTCCGGCAAAAATCAATCAGCCAGAGGCTGCTGCCAATAATTAAGGGGTAATGTCGTGGATCATTTGCCTATATTTTGTCAACTACGTGACCGCGACTGCTTGATCGTCGGCGGTGGTGATGTCGCAGAACGCAAAGCGCGGTTACTGCTGGAAGCGGGCGCCCGTTTAACGGTTAATGCGCTGGCGTTTATTCCACAGTTCACCGTATGGGCAGATGAAGGCATGCTGACGCTGGTGGAGGGACCGTTCGATGAGTCCCTGCTCGACACCTGCTGGCTGGCTATTGCCGCCACCGATGACGATGCCGTCAACCAAAGCGTCAGCACCGCCGCAGAATCACGTCGTATCTTCTGCAATGTGGTCGATGCGCCAAAAGCAGCCAGTTTTATCATGCCCTCCATTATCGACCGCTCACCGCTGATGGTGGCGGTCTCCTCCGGCGGGACATCGCCAGTCCTTGCCCGTCTGCTGCGTGAAAGGCTTGAATCCGTACTGCCTCAGCATCTGGGCCAGGTCGCGCAGTATGCCGGCAAGTTGCGTTCCCGAGTGAAGCAACAGTTTGCCAGCATGGGTGAACGTCGCCGCTTCTGGGAAAAATTGTTCGTGAATGACCGCCTGGCGCAGTCGTTGGCGAACAATGACCTGAAAGCCGTCGAGGAAACCACTGAGCAAATGCTCAGCGAACCGCTGGATCACCGTGGTGAAGTGGTGCTGGTTGGCGCCGGTCCTGGCGATGCCGGCCTGCTGACGCTGAAAGGGCTACAGCAGATCCAGCAAGCGGATGTTGTGGTCTATGACCGTCTGGTTTCCGACGATATCATGAACCTTGTACGCCGCGACGCAGACCGGGTATTCGTTGGTAAACGTGCAGGCTATCACTGCGTACCGCAGGAAGAGATCAACCAGATCCTGCTGCGTGAAGCACAACAGGGCAAGCGCGTGGTACGACTGAAAGGTGGCGACCCGTTCATCTTTGGCCGCGGTGGCGAAGAGCTGGAAACGCTGTGCCATGCCGGTATTCCATTCTCTGTAGTGCCGGGTATTACCGCAGCCTCCGGTTGTTCTGCCTATTCCGGCATTCCACTGACCCATCGTGATTACGCTCAGAGCGTGCGTCTGGTTACCGGACACCTGAAAACCGGCGGAGAGCTGGACTGGGAAAACCTGGCAGCAGAGAAACAAACGCTGGTGTTCTACATGGGGCTAAACCAGGCGGCCACGATCCAGGAAAAATTGATCGAATTTGGCATGCAGCCCGATATGCCCGTCGCCCTGGTAGAAAACGGTACCTCCGTGAAACAGCGTGTCGTCAACGGGGGACTGACCCAGCTAGGTGAGTTGGCGCAACAGGTTGAAAGCCCAGCGCTAATTATTGTTGGTCGTGTGGTAGGCCTTCGCGATAAGTTGAACTGGTTCTCGAATCATTAATTGAATGCTAATAAATGCCCTGACTCTCAGGGCATTTATTTTCTCGTTTGTTATTCATGATTTATTCTCAAAGCTGAATTAAGAAAGACTAAATTCATTCATAAACAAAATATATTTACGCTCTTATTTATAAAAAACACGTAAAAAACCCTGTTTATATCCGAACAACCCATAAATTAAATTCACATCCTAAATAATACCTGACCATTGAGTAATTTGACGAAACACTGTCATTCAGTGGCAAAATAATAAATTACCTCGAAATAAATTCATGCCTTCAATGGCATGTTTTGTGCGTATTTATTTAAGGATGTCGATTATGCAAAGGAAAAAACTCATTGCTGTGGGTATTGCTCTTGCGTTGCAAACTTACTATCTCCCGGCGATAGCCGCAGATAGCAGCGACGATGACAATGATTGCCCTACTGATATATCCGTATTATCAAAAGCCGAACGTGACAAACTCTCCGCACGCTGCCTGGCAGATTATACAGAACAAGACAATCA
Source organism: Citrobacter sp. B72 (assembly GCF_016894305.1). NCBI lineage: Bacteria > Pseudomonadati > Pseudomonadota > Gammaproteobacteria > Enterobacterales > Enterobacteriaceae > Citrobacter > Citrobacter sp. B72. The sequence goes on along the minus strand of NZ_CP069801.1, from coordinate 366,974 downwards.
CTGGGGATGGGTCGCGGGTGGTGTCGCTGCGCTAACAGCTGGTGTAGCGATAGGTATCGATAACAATGGCGGCGGCCATTCCCACCATAATGATACTCCGGCAACCCCATCAGATAATGGCGATGTAACGCCCACACCTCCTGACGACGATGGCGGCGATGTAACGCCCACACCTCCTGACGACGATGGCGGCGATGTAACGCCCACACCTCCCGACGACGATGGCGGCGATGTAACTCCCACACCTCCCGACGACGATGGCGGCGATGTAACGCCCACACCTCCCGACGACGATGGCGGCGATGTAACACCTACACCACCTGATGATACCTCTGTTATTACCTTCAGTAACGGCGTCACCATCGATAAAGGCCTGAACACACTGACATTTGACGGCATCAAGCTGGATAGCGGCACGGACCTCGGCGGCGCCGTGTGGAATTACGTCGAACAGGACGATCGGTGGCAGATCACGTTACAAGACGGTAAAACGCTGCTGGTATCCGACTGGAAAGTAACCGACGAGAATGCCGCCGTCATTGAAGGTACGGTGCAAGGAAGCGATCTGTACTGGAAATATGACAGCCAGGGATACCTGATCGTTGCCGATGATCAAACCACCGTTGCAACGGGCGACGACGAGTCACACGTTGCCGATCGCGGGGTTGATACCCGTGGTGAAGGTAAAACCGGGGTCATCATCTCCGGCGATAGGACAAACAACGCGTTAAGCGGTGATTCCTCCGTCAGCGATGGTGCGGTCGGCATCGTCATTACCGGTGACAACACCACCAATACGATTTCAGGACAAAGCACCGTCGACGGCGCAACCGGCGCGCTGATTTCAGGTAACGGCACCACCACCCGGATTTCAGGTGGCATTGACGTCACAGGTGGCGGCACCGGCATGGTGATCGATGGCAACGAAACCACGGTGGCGAATACCGGCACCTCTAACATCAGCGGTCAAGGTTCAACCGGCTCCATCGTCAATGGCGACAACTCGCACGTTATTAACGATGGCGAACTCTATGTGGCCGACGGCGCTACCGGGGCAAAGATTACCGGTGATGATGTCCTCATCGACAACAAAGGCGATACCACCGCCAGCGGTGCAGGTTCTACCGGGCTATATATTGACGGCGACAACGCAACCATTAACAGCGAAGGGAAGCAGGATATTTCCGGCGGCGCAACGGGCATCCTGATTAACGGCAACAGCGCCACCTTCGATAATATCGGCACCACCGATGTCAACGGCGCAGGCTCTATCGGTATCAGCATCACCGGCGACAAAACGCGTATTACTAACGATGGTGAGCTAAACGTTACCGACGGCGCGACCGGAGCCAAAATGACCGGTGACGGTGCGGTGATTGATAACACCGGCGACTCCGCGGTCACCGGCGCGGGGTCTACCGGACTGTACATCGCAGGTAATAAGGCGCTGGTTATTGGCGAAGGAGATCAAACCATTGCGCAGGGCGCAACGGGTACCGTCATTGCGGGCGATAATTCCCGAATCGCGAATACGGGTGATATCACCGTGGATGGTGCGGGCTCTACTGCCGCAGTCATTGATGGTAATGATAATAATCTGACCCAGGCAGGTGACATGCTGGTCACCAACGGTGCGACGGGCATCGTCACAGACGGGACGGGTAACGAAATCAAAAACACCGGTCACGCGACCGTGCGTGATGAAAGCTCCGTCGGATTTATCATCGCGGGCGAACAAAACACCTTTTACAACAAAGGGAATATCGACGTCAGCCTGAATGGTACTGGCGCCCAGGTGAGCAGCGATTCGTCACAGGCAACGCTTGATGGTGATATTAACGTTACCTCAGCGCAGGACAGCGATGGCGTATTTCGTGGCGCAACGGGTGTAAACATCAGTGGCGATAGCAACACCGTTAATATCACTGGTAATGTCAATATGAGTGCTGACTATATACAGGACTCTCTGATAGCCAGCGATACAACACTAACCGGCGTCACTGTCGGCGGTGACAACAATAATATTTCGCTTGATGGCGGGCTTAACATTGATGTTAGCGATCAGTCCGCTGTCAGCGGACAATATCTGAACGTTGTTGGCTTAAACGTGACGGGTGACGGGAACAGTGTCGCGATCGATGGCGGTATTAATGTTACTCACAGCGAATATGGCGATTTTGACACTGTGCTTATTCATGGTATTGATATCAATGGGAACAGTGAAGCCACGCTAAGCGGTCACTCCACTGTAGATACAGCAACTCTTAGCGGTGGCGATGTCGTGCTGGCTCAGGTCAAAAATGGCGGCACACTGGTTCTGGATGACAGCTCAGTTATTGATATTAATGCCAAATATGTGGATTCGATCAATTTCACCTCAAATGCCTTGCTAATGGCCGACGGGGAAAGTTCATCGATTGAAAACAACGGCAGCATCACCAGTCAGGGCGTATATACCATCATGCGCGCTGACGATGGCGCAGAAATCAGCAACAACGGCAATATCCTTATTTATGCAACGGGCAATAACGTCAGCGGCAGCGATAACCGTACAGGTATTACTCAGGCTAACGGTAACGGCTCTGTTGTTCATAACAAGGCTGGCGGGGATATCACCGTTATTTCTGACCAAACGCCAGCGTACATCTCCGGTATAGGCGTATACCCACTGAAATGGTACACCCACACCTTTTACGCCATGCTGTCCTCTGGATACGGCAGCGTTATCAATGATGAAGGCGCAACTATCCATTTGCAGGGCGCAGGTGTGTATGGCGTTAGCGCCAGCAGAGGAACAGCGATAAACGAGGGCGATATTTACCTGGATGGTTTTATCCCGACGCTGGACGATGAAAACAACATCACTGGCACCAGTTACTGGCAGCCATCATCGCTCTATCTCACCAGCTCAGGAATGGTGGCTGGCGCCACCGACGGTGGCGATGGCGACGCTACCGCTACCAACACCGGCACCATTACCGTTAATAACGCCGGGTTCGGCATGATGGCGCTTAATGGCGGCACCGCGATTAACCAGGGTGTGATCACCCTGACCGCCGATGAGGGCGTGACCGGCCAGGCAAACGAGCTGGTCGGGATGGCGGCGCTCAACGGTGGCGTCGTGATTAACGACACGACTGGCACCATCAATATTGATGCTGATTACGGCCAGGCGTTCCTGAGCGACAGTACCAGTTACATCATCAACAACGGCGCCATCAATCTCAACGGCAGCCCGATGGATGACGCCGATTCCCATATGGGCAGTACGCCAACGGACAAAATCTGGATCCAGTCCCTGCCCGGCAGCGGCGACAGCGACACCCAGACCTCTGATGCGGGTTTCTTCACCAACGGCACGCTGGCGAACTACGGCAATGAAACGCTGAACGGCGATGTGGACGTTAACGGGGGCTGGCTGTACAACGAGACGGGGGCCTCGCTCACCGTCAACGGTACCCTGACGATTAACGGCGGGGCTAACGCGCTGGCCAACTACGGGACGCTGGACGCGAACGCTATTTCCACCTGGCACAGCCTCTTCAATGAAGCGGGCGGCAGCATCACCACCGATCTGTTAACCCTTAACGGCGACGTCACTTTTTATAATGACGGCGATTTCACCGGCTCCATCGCGGGCACCAGCTACCAGCAGGAAATCGTCAATACTGGCGATATGACGGTGTCGGAAGATGGCAAATCGTTGGTCAGCGGCAGCTTCTATTTCTATAACGAAGAGGGCGCAACACTTACCAACAGCGGCAGCGCGGTGGAAGGCGGCGAGAACACTATCATCAACCTGACGCGCGCCAACGATTCGCTGACTCAGGTGAACAGCGGCACCATTACCGCCACCAACGGTTACAGCGCCATCACCACGGTCAACGGCAGCAACAGTCCCAAATGGATCTGGAACACCGAAACCGGCGTGATTAACGGTATTAACCCGGATGCGCCGCTAATCAATCTGGGCCGCGGCTATAACTTCGGCAACCAGGGCACTATCAACGTGCAGGGCGATAACGCCGTAGCGATTAGCGGCGGCACCAGCAGCTATGTAATCAACCTGGTCAACAGCGGCACCATCAACGTCGGTACCGAGCAGGGCAAGGAGGACGGCACCAACGGCACCGGGCTTATCGGCATCAAAGGCAACGGTAATGCCACCACCATTAACAACACCGCAGACGGCGTGATCAACGTTTACGCGGATGACTCGTATGCGTTTGGCGGCCAGACCAAAGCCATCATTAACAACGGTGAAATCAACCTGCTGTGCGACAGCGGCTGCGACATCTACGCTCCGGGCACCACCGGTACGCTGAATGACCACAACGGTACGGCAGACATCGTTATCCCAGATGCGGCTACCGCCCCAACCGAGGGCAGCATCCCCACGCCGCCAGCGGATCCAAACGCGCCGCAGCAGCTCTCCAACTATATTGTCGGCACCAACGTCGATGGCAGTTCCGGTACGCTGAAAGCCAATAATCTGGTGATTGGCGACAACGTGAAGGTGGATACCGGTTTTACCAGCGGCACGGCGGAGACCACCGTGGTGGTGGATAACGCCTTCACCGGCAGCAATATCCAGGGTGCGGACAACATCACATCCACCAGCGTAGTGTGGAACGCACAGGGTAGCCAGGACAGCGACGGCAACGTTGACGTCACCATGACCAAAAACGCCTATGCCGATGTGGCGACCGATGGTTCTGTCAGTGACGTGGCGCAGGCGCTCGACGCCGGTTACACCAACAACGAGCTGTACACCAGCCTTAACGTAAGCACCACCGCTGAGCTGAACAGCGCTCTGAAACAGGTAAGCGGCAGTCAGGCTATCACCGCGTTCCGTGAAGCCCGCGTGCTAAGCAACCGCTTTACCATGCTGGCCGATGCCGCGCCGCAAATTAAAGATGGCCTGGCGTTCAACGTCGTAGCGAAAGGCGACCCACGCGCTGAATTGGGCAACGATACCCAGTACGACATGCTGGCATTACGTCAGTCGTTGGATCTCACCGCCAGCCAGAATCTGACGCTGGAGTACGGTATCGCACGTCTGGACGGTGACGGTTCGAAGACCGCGGGCGATAACGGTCTGACCGGTGGCTACAGCCAGTTCTTTGGTCTGAAGCACAGCATGGCGTTTAATGAAGGTCTGGCGTGGAACAACAACCTGCGTTATGACGTGCACAATCTCGACAGCAGCCGTTCTGTCTCTTATGGCGACACCAACAAGGTGGCGGATTCCAACGCACGTCAGCAGTATCTTGAGTTCCGCAGCGAAGGGGCGAAAACCTTCACCATGCTCAACGATACGTTGAAAGTCACGCCGTACGCCGGGGTGAAATTCCGTCATACGCTGGAAGGCGGCTACAAAGAGCGTAGCGCGGGGGACTTTAACCTGTCGATGAACGCTGGCAGCGAAACCGCCGTAGATTCCATTGTCGGAATGAAGTTCGACTATACCGGTGAAAATGGCTGGAGCGCCAGCGCCACACTGGAAGGCGGTCCGAACCTGAGCTACAGCAAAAGCCAGCGTACTGCGTCACTGCAAGGTGCCGCAGGCCAGTCCTTTGGCGTAGACGACGACCAAAAAGGCGGAGGCATCAACGGTCTGGCGACGGTCGGTGTGAAATACAGCGCCAAAGACGCCAGTCTGAATCTGGACGCTTACCAGTGGAAAGAGGACAACATCAACGATAAAGGCTTTATGTTGAATTTCAGAAAAACATTTCGTTAATTAATTAAACCTAGCAGCCTGGTATTATTTATTAATACCAGGCTTTTTTATTTAAATTAAATTCACTAATCGTATGTTTTATATATAAAGCGACATGTCCTTTTCTGGACTACTTAAAGTTTATGTTAGTTGATATCTTATCCGGCGAAAAATGGACTTCATCCATTTAGAAATAGATATCTAACAAGGATTTTGACATGCTGAAATTTGCAAAAATCACCTTAGTTGCTGGTGTTCTGGCTACGCTGACCGCGTGTACTGGTCATATCGAAAACACAAAAAATAACTGCAGCTACGATTACTTCCTGCATCCAGCAATTTCGATTTCTAAAATTATTGGTGGCTGTGGTCCGGCTGCAAATCAGTAATAAAAGCGATTGCGCAGATACAAAAAACCGGGAATATCCCGGTTTTTTGCATTTATAGATTCGATGCTCATTCACATGTTATCGCACTCACACTCTCGCGTAAAATACGCAGCACCGTTTCTTCTCCACTTCGGTTTGGATTGATTCGAATCGCATAATCGCCCAGCGACGGATTTGCTTCGCGAAACGTCCCCGAAAGACGATATAACAGTGGAGGGATCTCATACTTCGACTCTGCTCCCACCGGGTATGGCAGCGCACCTCTCTCTTGTGCCGCTTTCAGCACACGAGCGGCAATCGGCTGGTGAAACTCCACGATCAGCACCTTCGACTGAGCATTGGCAATGACGGCTTTTTTCACCTCGGGCAGCACTCCGCTATTGAGCATTGTCAGCAACCGTTCGGAAACGCCAGCCTGTACCGCATGCATCACCGGAGCGAAAACCAGGCCGCGGAGCACCTCCAGCGCCTGCGCGCCCTGAATCTGGCTGCCACCGGAATAAAGCGTCGCACGGATTTTAGCGATAGCCTCCGCCTTGCCGACCACCGCCCCTACTCCCTCCGGACCAAAGAGCTTGAAGCAGGAAAAGGTAGACAGCGTCGCCCCACATTCACAGCCGATGCCGTCAACTTTCATCACCGCGTAGTTATCGTCGGTTAACGTCGGCACGCCGCACTTTGTTATTTCCACCAACACCTCGGCTAACACGTAACGATCCTGCGGTTGCTGACGCGTATGCTGCACCAGTGCGGCGTCAGGACGATGCTGCGTAATCGCCTGCGTGATTGTCGGGAGGCAGTTGAAATCCGCCCTGACCAGGGTAATACCCATCTGCTCAATAAGTACCTGCGTTGTGGGATACACAGGCGCATCATGAACCAGCAGACGCTGGCCGGGTTTGAGCAGCGCAGCCAGCCCGGCGCGAATAGCCCCGGTGCCCGCCCCCTGAACCAGCGCTGCGGCCTCAGCATGAAATGCCTCGGCCAGCACCTTTTCCACACGTTGCGTCACCCGAGGCTGATTTAGCCCCGGAGCCAATCCCAAATCACCTCCGGCCAGAAAATCAGCGCCAGGAAAGTGACGGCAAATCGTATCCACCAGCGCAAACTGCTTTTGCTGTGCTTGCGTGAGCGTCAGGCTTTGCAGAGGAAACGTCTTCATGTTTTACGCCTCCTCAGGCCGGAACAAACAGACCAAACCAGTAGAGAATATTCAGTACAATACCGGTGATCATCACCGCCACCACCGGCGCAGCCATCTTCTGTACCGGACGTCCAATCGATTCATTGAGGAAGTAGATCGCTACCGCAATTGAGAAACCGGTGTAGCCTGCCATCTTGATGGCGGCAAAAATCGAACCGATCAACAGTGCCATTTCCATCAGCATATTCATCGCATTACGAATATTGTCCGATGCGTTACGTACTGATGGATAACGCCCCAGCCATTTGCCAATAGAGCGCAGCAGCAGCACTTCCGCTGAAATCACGATAGCGCCAAGGATTGCCGCAATCCACGGATTCGGTGCCAGGTAGCCAACGGAATAAACGAAGGTGAAACCCGCTACCGCGTAAACGCCCGTCGCCAGTGCGGTTGTCGCAATCATCGGTACAAAGCCCAGCCCGCGCATAAACTCCGCCAACGCCGCCTGGTTAACCAGCGTCTGCGACTGCTCCGGCGTAATCCCTGCCGAATAGGCTTTTTCCAGCGTAAAAATTGAGACCTCACTGCCAGCAAAAATTTTCATACTGGCAACGGCGGCAATCAGCGCGCCGACGATGGCAATATACGGCAGGTTTTTAATAATCCGCGAAGTTCGTTCTTCAAAGACCGATAGCCCGCTGGCATCCATCTCCTCATCACCGCGGTGGCGAATATCATGCGTAATGGCGATCGCCAGCAGCATCATCATCCCCACAAAAATCTCAATCGATTCTGGGTTCAGATGCGGGAAGTAACGCACCACCACCACGCGAGTCATCAGTACTACCACCGCCGCGATAATGCTGTGCTTCCAGCCAAACTGGTAGAAAATCGCCACCAGCGGGAAGAGTGCGAATGCGGAAACCACTGGAGAACTCAGTTCACCGAGGCTACCCAGAACATCAACCGGCAGCGCCGTGAGCAAATGGTTCACCGGCAGCAGGCAGGTCAGAATCAATACGCCCCAGATAGCGCCCAGACCGAACGCCAGCAGGCTGTTCATCGCCAGCACGCCGAGAATATCCGTCGGCAGGAACAGCAACCAGGCGTTGAGCAAGCCGGTTTTCAGGGTAAAGGAGATCCCCACCGACGCCACAAAGCCGATACTGAGACCAAACGCGATACTTCCCGCCTCACGGCGATTCATGTACCCCTCGATCAGCTGCGGCAGAATCGGGCGGATGCCGTCATGAAAGACGGCCGCCGAGCGGTGTGCCAGAAGTGACGTCATGCCGGTCAGGCAGGCCACCACCACAATCTGAATATACAGATCCATAGTCATGCCTTTTATTTCAGGTGGTTAACCAGCATCGGAATCGCATGTTCAACATGTTCGACGGAGAGACCAAAAGCCACTTTCCCTTCCGCAACCATTTTTGCGATATGTTCGTCTTTCGCCTTAATACCCGGCTTGGCGATAGTGCAGCTTTTGTTGTAGCCAATCACCGCGATGGCAATCGACAGCGCTGCACCCGCGCCGGTGTTACAAGCGCCGATGTAGTAATCCAGTTGTCCGGATTTCACCTTCATCGCCGCTTCCATATCGTTATGAATGGAGACTTCAAAGCAGCCCGGTGCTGCGGTTTCGATGGTCTTTTTAATCTGCTCACGCTGTAAGCCAGCAACGCCAATCTTTTTCATGATTCTGTCCTTATTGGAAAAATTGTGAGGGGTTATCACGCAACATCGTGTCCACATCGGCCTGGCTGAATCCTGACTGGCGCAACTGTGGGATAAAAGTGGTTAACAGATAGTCATAGCCATTGCCGCCATTGGCTTTTAAATGCGAGCGGCGGGTAATATCCATGGAGAGCATCACGCGATTAAGCAGCCCGCGATTACGTAGCTCATGCAGCATGCCAATGCGCTTCTCGTCCGGGTAATAGTTGTTTTTACCGATGGTATCGAATTGCACATACGCGCCGAGATCAATCATGCGTAAGATATTGTCGAGGTTATCTTTCAGGTCGCAGTGACCAACGGTTACGCGGGAAAGGTCAACGCCGTGCGCCTGTAGCAACACCAGCTGTTCCACCCCCATCGTGCTAAAAGAGGTATGGGTTGAGATGGGGCGTCCGGTTTCGATGTGTGCCCGCGCCGCGGCGATAAACACCTTCTCTTCAAGCGGCGTAATCACGCCTTCACTGGAGCCGATTTCCGCGATAATTCCGGCCTTTAATTCAGTACCATCAATACCGATGACTATCTCATCGACCATCTCCTGCGCGAGCTGTTCCACGCTGCGGGCCGCAACATGTTCAGGGAAGAACGCATCCTGGTAATAGCCTGTGCAGGCCACGACGTTGATTCCGGTCTCGCACATCAGGTCGAGCATGAATTGCGGACTACGCCCCATATAGCGGTTGGTCATCTCAATAATGTTGCTGACGCCTAACGCCCGGAGATCCTTCATTTCCTGACAAATGAGATCGTACTGATCTAACCGGCAGTCGAGGTTATTCTTGAACCCGGAGAGATCGATATGCAGATGTTCGTGGACCCAGGTGTAGCCCGTCGGATCAAAGTTCATAAAGTGTCTCCTGTAAGGCGCAATGCCGAGAGAAAAGAACAGCCATTTTGTGGTGCCGCCGCGCCGAAAAATTCACACACCGTAGCGCCAACGTCAGATAACGTCGCCCGGATGCCTAATTGCGCAGGCTCCAGCCCCTGTTGATATACCAATACCGGCACAACTTCCCGGGTATGATGGCTGTGACCAATGGTCGGATCGTTACCGTGATCGGCCATAACCACCAGGCAGTCATTTGGATCCATAGCGGCCAGAAGGCGCGAAAGATTAAGATCGACAAGCTGCAACCGCTCCGCATAACGTGCCACGTCTTCCGCGTGTCCGGCGAGGTCGGTCTCCTGAATGTTGGTACAGATAAATACCGTCGACTCAGCGTTAAATTCGTTAAGCGTGATATCCATGATCTGCTGGCTATCCACCAGGTTTTGCCAGCTGCGCCCGTGCGGATTGCCAACGATGTCCGCCACTTTACCGACCAGCACGGTAGGGATTCCGGCGTCATGCAGTTTTTGCGGTACCTGTACCTGCTCATCTACACCAAAACCCATATGCCTGACCTGGAAGCCATTTTCATAGGCGCCGGAGCGTGGGGCGTTAATACCGATAAAGCGTCCCTCTTTGGTCTCGGCTGCATCCAGAATGCGCTGGCTGTCTGCAAGCTGACCGCCAAACGCGATCACGCGCCCAACCTGAACCTGCTCACGCACCACCTGGCCTATCTTTAGCACCTCATCAAACGGGATAACGGCAAGATTGGCGGTAATGTTGTAGACCTGACCTAAATCCGCTTCGAGGTTATCGCCCACCGCAACCGCATCGTTGACCCAAAGAAACGCCAGGTCGTCGCCGCGGCGTTCCACATGCCAGCCCGCGGCTTTCAGCGCCTGTTCAACTCCATCGATGACGTCGCTAAATGGCATCCGCAGAGGAGCCTGAGGCCGCGTGCCTAAAATCTCCTGATGGCCCATAAAGGTATCTCCCCCTTCATGCTGTAGTTCTGCAACGCCCCAGACTGCAGATGCTGAAGGTTTCATCACGCCCGGCGCAAAGCCCAGAGCGTTAATCAGCCCCAACTTCTCAAGCGTTGGCAGCCGTAACTGCGGGAGTTCGCCCAGGATATGACCACAGGTATTCGCTCCGGCATCCTGCGGCCTGACCCGCGTGACGTCTTTCATTGCACCAACGCCAAAACTGTCGATTACTAACACCACGAATCGGGCCATTAGTCCTCCAGAATATTGCCGAGACTGTCGTAACGCGCGACGATTTCAGCTGCACCGTGCTGAATACCCGACACCAGCACCACGTCGCTACGCGTCACGAAGATCTGGGTGCGAAAACAGAAGATCACCGCGCTGCTCACCGGAAACTCCCCGGCAACAGGCAGGTAGTAGTCAATACTGCTGTCATCTACGGGTTTTAGCTTCGCTGCGATCGGCGAGTCACTTTCTGGCGTAAAGACCAGCGCATTTTGCGCATGGCCGCGACGGTAATAACCCCCACCGTAGCAATAACTGTCCCCGCGAAAATTGTGCGATACCTCGCTCAGCCAGAGCATCGCGATTCGTTCCGGCTGGTCGCCTTTTTGATTGGAAGGAATAGTGCCTGTCAGTGCATGACCCGGCTCGGCGTGGGTGACGCCATATTCCGCCAGCAGAGGGAGTGACGAACAGCTACTGGCTGACGGCGCGTTAAGTTGCTCAATGGCAATCCCGGCTTCCGCCAACTGACGTCGTGCATTCACCAGCGTGTGCAGATTAGGCGTCGGCATCGTCTGCGCTGAGTTTTCATCCCATAACAGGCAGGGGAAATGGGTCAACCCGCTCAGGCGTAAGCCCGGCAGCCTGCGAATTTCATTGACCACATCCGTCAGATACATCAGCGGAAATCCGCTTTCCTGCCCCGGATAGAGAAAATCATCCTTGTCGTACACTTTCAGCATCACGTTCTGTTCACAGCTGGCCTTCACCGCTGCAGCTGAAACTTCACGCGCTTTCTCCAGCGAGAACAACGTGATGACCTCGGTGCCCTGCGCCACAGCATCATTGACCAGTCGCGACGGGATCTGCACCAGATGTCCCTGGTGCGCAACCGGTAACCCGGCACGACGCATCACACGACTCTCCTTGTAATCGACAACCACGATGCCTTCATAGCCAAGCTGCAACAGCTTGTCCGCCAGCCACGGGTTACGTCCTACCTGTTTGGTCATCAGATATAGCGAGATGCCATGTTGCCTCGCGACATCCAGCAGACGTTTGCCATTCTCAATAACCTGGTCAACATCAATAACCCAACTGTCAGGTGCGATCTTTCCCTGCTGCCACAACGCGATAGCTGCCGAGATAAGCTTGGGGTTCTGGCGTTTCAATGCCTCTATAAACATTTCTCTGCCTCGTTTCTAATCCTTCAGCTAAATATTCATTTTTTTGAATATTTAGGGTGCAATAGGCTAATTCTCCATGGATTTTAGACGCCTTCGTTCGCAGCCATCCACAATCCATACAAGTTCGCCAGCATGTAGCCTTCTTCATTCGCGTGCAGCGTCACCGTGAACTCTTTCAGCAACGCCTGATGTACCAGCAAAATAGTTGGCCAGAGATGAGATTGCGTCAGCTCCTCTAACAACTCACCATCCAGTGCTTCAATCACTTCGCCCTTGCGGCTACGCATTAACGCGCTCGCCATATGGGTCATCGCCATGATTCCTTGCTCATTTTGAATCGGCAAACACCACTCTTCATCCAACCGCCTGACTACTTGCAGCATGCCGCTGCAAATATCCTTGTCGATAACGCCTGCTTCGCACAGCAGGTTAAGCCTGTTTTCCATGTCGTTCGCCTTCACTTAATAACTGGGTTCCTGTTCACCGTTCGCCACACGTTGCTGGTGGGCAAGCAGCGCCTCTTTATTAACAACGGCCCGCAGTAGCTGTTGCATCGGATAATCCTCTGCCCGGGTCAGTACCACGGCCTCCGTGGCCTGAAGAAACCGCGGATCGTTGGTGAGCGGCGTGGCTTCTAATCCCAAAACTGCCAGCTCGGCCTCCGCAACTACGTTCCAGATAACCGCGTCCACATCCCCTTTCGCGATGCGCTGCAAACTCTCGTGATAGGGCATATCGATCAATTCAACGTCACGGTCGCCAAAACAGGCCTCGGTCATGATTTTCTGATCCGCCGAACGGTTATCCAGACCGACACGTTTTACTGTTGCAGATTCGCCCTTGCGACAAATCAGCTGGTGCTCGCCAACGTAGGTATGCGGCCCCAGCGCCAACGTGATACGCAATCTGTCCTGGGCAAGGTAACTTTCCGCCGCCAGACGAGAAACCACCGCCATGTCGTAGACGCCGTTTAGCAGGCATTCCACGCGAATATCAGCCCCACGCATGTGTGCGTAATAAAACGGGATCCCGTCGAACTGCGCCTTCAGCCCACTCGCCAGCCCTTCATATAAACGGGTGTAGGGCAGCGGCATCGCACAAACTACGTTATTAATATCTACATGCTTTAGCAGCGTACGGTTATCCATCTCCACCAGATAGCTACCGTTACGTCCGCGACGCTCAATACGGATCGCCCCTGAGGATTCCAGCGTTTTCAACGCGGCCTGGGTTAACCCTACCGATGAGTGACACTCGGCTGCCAGTTCATCAATAGTTTTCAGTCTGTTACCACACTTCTCACCGAGCAGGTAACGGGCCAGGGTTGTCAGCACAACCCCCTCTTTCTTGATAAATGTCCGACGCATTTTATATTTTCAGTAAATTGAATATTTATATCTTCATTAAAGTGAAGATATAACGCAATGAGGAAATATGCAAACGGCGAGGCGCTTCACATTTTTTGAGGTTCACAAACGAGCAGGCGAAAAAAAACCGGGCGTAACCCGGTTTCTTCAGTATCGCAGGGAGCATTACGGCTTGGCGACAAAACCAATCGCTTCGTAAACGGCTTTCAGCGTAACAGACGCGCGGGCGCTGGCTTTTTCTGCACCGTCTTTCATCACTTTCTGCAGGAAAGCTTCATCGTTACGGAAACGGTGATAACGTTCCTGAAGCTCGGTCAGCATACCGGAAACGGCCTCTGCGACTTCACCTTTCAGATGACCATACATTTTGCCTTCGAAGTGCTGTTCCAGCTCCGGAATGCTCTTACCGGTGACGGCGGAGAGAATATCCAACAGGTTGGAAACACCCGCTTTGTTCTGCACGTCGTAGCGTACAACTGGCGGCTCTTCAGAGTCGGTCATCGCACGTTTGATTTTCTTAACCACAGATTTCGGATCTTCCAGCAGACCGATCACGTTGTTACGGTTGTCATCCGACTTGGACATTTTCTTCGTCGGCTCCAGCAGCGACATCACGCGCGCGCCGGATTTAGGAATGAACGGCTCAGGCACTTTGAAGATGTCGCCATACAGGGCATTAAAGCGCTGGGCGATATCGCGGCTCAGTTCCAGATGCTGTTTCTGATCTTCGCCAACCGGTACCTGGTTGGTCTGATACAACAGGATGTCTGCCGCCATCAGTACCGGATAATCAAACAGACCGGCGTTGATGTTCTCCGCATAGCGCGCGGATTTGTCTTTGAACTGGGTCATACGGCTCAGTTCGCCGAAGTAGGTGTAGCAGTTCAGCGCCCAACCTAACTGTGCATGCTCCGGTACGTGAGACTGCACGAAAATGGTGCTTTTTTCAGGATCGATACCGCATGCCAGATACAGCGCCAGCGTATCGAGCGTTGCTTTACGCAGCTGCTGAGCATCCTGACGAACGGTGATGGCATGTTGGTCAACGATGCAGTAGATGCAATGGTAGTCATCCTGCATGCTCACCCACTGACGCAGCGCACCCATATAGTTGCCAATGGTCAATTCACCTGAGGGCTGTGCGCCACTAAAAACGATGGGCTTAGTCATTTTTTGATTCCTGATTTTCGCTATGCGGAAGCCCGAGAGCGGGCAGTAGTTCATTAATACGGTCGTAAATAACGTCGGGCTGGCTCAGCGCGATCGACTCGCCGTAGTTGTAGCCATAGGTCAGGCCAACGGACGGACAGCCAGCAGCTTTTGCCGCCTGAATATCATTGCGTGAATCCCCTACGAAGAGCATTTGCTCAGGCTTGATACCAAGCTTACTTGCCACCAGCAGCAGCGGATCCGGATGCGGTTTTTTATTCTGCACGTCGTCACCACCGATGACCACGCTAAAGTACTTGGCGATATCTAATGCTTCGAGCAATGGCGCGACAAACGGGGTCGGTTTGTTGGTCACCAGACCCAGCGGCAATCCTTTCGCATGTAGTGCGCCCAGCGTGTCGGCAACATCAGGGAACAGGAATGTCCCCTCTTCTGCGACATCGCCGTAGTATCTGTCGAACAGCTTACGCAAAATACGTACCTGCTCCTCGGCGGGAATATCATCATCAACGGGCGGTTTACCCATCGTTTTACGTAATGTTGCGCGCTCCTGACGGGACCACGCCAGCGCGCGCTCCATCAGTACATCTGCACCGTTACCAATCCAGGTGATAACGCGTTCTTCTCCGGCAACCGGCAGTTCCAGCGCATACAGCGCCATGTCCACCGCTGCGGCTAATCCCGGCGCGCTGTCGACCAGCGTGCCGTCGAGGTCAAATGCAGCGCCCCGAATATCCTGAAACTTATCCATGACTTACCTTCGCCAGTTCATTGCGCATTTCATCAATGACTTTTTTGTAGTCTGGTTGGTCGAAAATGGCGGAGCCTGCGACAAACATATCTGCGCCTGCTGCGGCAATTTCACCAATGTTATTCACTTTGACGCCACCGTCCACTTCGAGGCGGATATCGTAGCCAGATTCATCAATACGACGACGCACTTCGCGCAGCTTATCCAGCGTTTGTGGGATGAAGGACTGTCCGCCAAAGCCTGGGTTAACGGACATTAGCAGGATCACATCGAGCTTATCCATGACGTAGTCCAGATAACTCAGTGGTGTTGCCGGGTTGAATACCAGGCCCGCTTTACAGCCATGCTCTTTGATCAGCTGTAAAGTGCGATCGACATGCTCGGAGGCTTCCGGATGAAAAGTAATGATGCTGGCGCCAGCGGCGGCGAAGTCCGGGACAATCCGATCGACCGGTTTCACCATCAGGTGAACATCAATCGGGGCGGTGATGCCATATTTACGCAGCGATTTCAGTACCATCGGTCCGATGGTCAGGTTCGGTACGTAGTGATTGTCCATGACGTCGAAGTGCACGACATCGGCACCGGCAGTCAGCGCTCTCGCGGTGTCCTCACCCAGGCGGGCAAAATCAGCCGACAGAATTGAGGGGGCGATCAAATACTGTTTCATCCGCTTCTCCTTGAGATTTATTTCTTCGCAGGCGTTACAACTCCTGGTTTATACAGTGCCAGCAGTTCGTTCACCTTTTTACGCGTGCCGCCATTGCTGCTTATGCTGCGCCGCACTTTGACCTGAAAATGTTTCGCCGCTCGGTACCATTCACGGGTATCGGGCGTATCGTGGTTCGAAATTAACACCGGGATCTGCTTACTGACCAGCTTTTCTGCCATCTCGGCCAAATGCGCTTGCTCTTTCGGGCTAAAGCTGTTGGTGTGATACGCAGTGAAATTTGCCGTCGCCGAAAGTGGTGCATAAGGCGGGTCACAATAGACCACAGAGTTGCTATCCGCACGGTCCATGCACTCTTCATAGGAAAGGCAATGGAACTCCGCATTCTGCGCTTTCTCAGCAAAATGGTACAACTCGGCTTCCGGGAAGTAAGGTTTTTTATAACGCCCAAACGGGACGTTAAACTCGCCGCGCAGGTTATAACGGCACAATCCGTTGTAACCAAAGCGGTTCAGATACAAGAACAGCACTGCTCTGCGGAACGGATCCTCGCTGGCATTAAATTCTTCTCGGAACCGATAGTACACCTCAGCCTGATTGGTTTCAGGCATAAACAGCTCACGCGAAGCCTGCACATACTCATCGGTACGCGTCTTCACGATGTTATAGAGACTGATAAGGTCGCTGTTGATATCGGCAAGAATATAACGAGAAAAGTCGGTGTTGAGAAACACCGACCCGGCACCCACGAAAGGTTCAATCAGGCACTCACCCTGAGGTAAATGCCGTTTGATATCATCAAGCAGGGGGTATTTCCCCCCTGCCCATTTCAAAAAAGCGCGATTTTTTTTCATGCTGACTAACTAATTACACCTTCTCCGGCTGTGGAGAAAGCTCCGACAGCATCCTGCGCTTTAGTCTTTGTCCCGCAATTGGGCGAAACATCAAACCATTGCAGAACATATCCTATCTTACTTCAAATCGGCCTGAACCTGATGCAGCGGTTTTGCCCACGGGTTTTTCGCCTGAATATCAGCGGGTAACGTAGACACTGCACGTTTCGCATCTTCTTTAGACGCATACACGCCTGTCACCAGAACATACCACGGTTGACCGTTACGCGTCGTCTGGTACACCACGTAGTTCTTCAGGTTTTCTTTCTTCGCCCAACCGTTCAGGTTGTCGTAGTTAGAAGAACTGCTGAGCTGCAACGTGTAATGGCTGGACGGCGCAGATTTTAACGCTCCAACATTACCTGCACTTTTCGCTCCGCCAGCAACAGGCGTTGTCGTTGTTGCTGTCGCCGTTGGCGCAGGCGTTGCGGTCTGCGTTGGCGTCGCAGTTGCTTTCGGCTCAGCGGTCGCTTTCGGCGTAGCGGTTACCACAGGTGCTTTAGTTGTGGTGGTCGGCGCGGTAGCAGTTACGGTTGGTTTTGCCTGGGTAACAGGTTTCGGCTCTGTCGGCGTCGCTTTCACCGTAGTTTGCGGTTTGCTCTTCGGCTCAATTACGGCCTGTTTACGTTCCTGGCGCGTAGCAGCAGGACGCTCAGTCGTTTCCGTTTTCGCAGTCTGGCGCGCAGCATTACCATTACGCATCGGCGCAACGGTCGCAGGTTCGGTCGGCAGCGTAGAGTTAACCACAACGTTGTTAACCTGTTCCTGACCCTGTGGTTGCGTCAGAGCGTTGTTCAAATCGCCCTGCACTTCAACACGCTGCTGCCCTTCAGTTGCCGCAGGTGCCTGACCTTGAGTCGGGGTAGAGGAAATCGGTGGCAGGGAAACATCCTGCTGGGTATTGCCAGCGGTCTGCTCAGCGCCCGTTGCAGGTGTCGTTGCACTCGCCTGATCCGTTGCATTGCTGCCAGAGAGATCGATGCTCTTCTCGCCAGATGCTGCCTGCTCATTGGAAGAAGATGAGGGGGCTTTCAGCGCAGAACCAATGCCGATAATCAGCAGCAGCAGTACCAGAACACCCACGCCCATCATCATGTATTGGCGGGAGGCAGGTTTGCTGGCGGCTTTCTTACGCTTGCGCGGACGACGTTCTACACGCTCTTCATCCACGGCATCGTCATCAGATTCATACTCTTCTTCAATGTCCTGCTCTTCTTCACGCTCTTTGCGTGCACGTGCAGGACGGCGATCGTCAGCATCCAGATCAACATCATCAAAATTGATTTGCGGCTCATTATCGCGTTCAGACGATTGACGAGAACGACCAGTACGACGATCGCTGGGATCGGGTTTCAGCTCGTCTTCTGGTTTGAATTCATCCATTTAACACCCCACTCAAAGGTTAATGCTTACGACTTTGCACATAACCTGAAGCTAAAAGACCTACGTTTCGCAACGTAAGCCTGACCTTTCTTGTTGTTACGCCTGCTGGCAATCAGCAATAGCGTTAAGAACCACCTCGTGCGACACTCCGCCGCGCACTTCACTCTTCCCTATCGCTCGCGGAAGCACCAAACGAATCTCTCCCGCTAACACTTTTTTATCTCGCAGCATGTGCGGCAGATAAGCCTCGGTGGACATTTCACGCGGCCCATTCACCGGTAAGCCAGCTCGCTGTAACAGCGTAATGATGCGCTGCGTATCAGCGGAGGTGAACTGACCCAAACGTTCTGACGTACGGGCAGCCATTACCATACCTGCTGCGACTGCTTCACCATGTAACCAATTGCCATAACCCATTTCAGCTTCGATCGCATGGCCAAACGTGTGTCCCAGATTCAGTAAAGCACGTAAGCCCATTTCACGCTCGTCTGCTGCGACAACTTCTGCTTTCAGCTCACAACAACGACGGATACAGTACGCCATTGCCGGACCATCCAGACGCAGTAACGCATCCAGATTGTCTTCCAGCCAGCTGAAAAATTCACCGTCAAGAATGATGCCGTATTTGATCACTTCTGCCAGCCCCGATGCCAGCTCACGCGCAGGAAGCGTTTTCAGACAATCGAGATCCACCACCACGGATGCCGGTTGGTAAAACGCGCCAATCATGTTTTTACCGAGGGGATGGTTTACGGCGGTTTTGCCGCCAACGGAGGAGTCGACCTGCGACAACAGAGTTGTCGGGACTTGAATAAAACGAACACCACGTTGATAGCTGGCTGCCGCAAAACCGGTCAGATCGCCAATCACGCCGCCGCCAAGGGCAACTAACGTGGTATCACGACCGTGCGGTTTTTGCAGTAACGCGGTGAAAACCGTATCCAGAACCGTCAGGCTTTTATACTGCTCGCCATCGGGAAGGATAACGCTATCAACGTTAACACCCGCCTGTTCAAGTACGCCGCGAACCTTATCGAGATAAAGGGGAGCCAGGGTTTCGTTGGTCACCAACATAACCTGATCGCCCGATTTCAGCGGTAAGAATGAAGCTGGCTCATTGAACAAACCAGCCGCGATGGTGATAGGGTAACTACGTTCCCCGAGAGTGACTGTGATCCTCTCCATTACGCGACATCCACCTTAGTTACTTGTACCCGCAGACGAGTGTGTATTCAGCCAGAATTAGTTGCTTTCCAACATATGAATAATCTGGTTTGCTACGACTTTTGCGCTCTGATCGTCGGTGCGAATGGTCACGTCAGCAATCTCTTCGTACAGAGGATTGCGTTCGTCAGCCAACGCTTCCAGAACTTCACGAGGCGGTGATTCTACCTGCAGCAGCGGGCGTTTCTTGTCACGTTGAGTACGTGCAAGTTGTTTTTCAATTGTCGTTTCAAGATAGACCACGACGCCACGCGCGGAAAGACGGTTACGTGTTTCACGTGATTTTACAGAGCCACCGCCAGTTGCCAGCACAATACCCTGTTTTTCCGTCAACTCGTTGATGACTTTTTCTTCGCGATCACGGAAGCCGTCTTCACCTTCTACATCGAAGACCCAGCCCACATCAGCTCCGGTTCGTTTCTCAATCTCTTGATCAGAATCGTAAAATTCCATATTGAGTTGTTGAGCTAACTGGCGCCCAATAGTGCTTTTTCCGGCACCCATAGGCCCAACCAGAAAGATATTGCGTTTCTCTGCCATTTTTTCGGTACTACTAAGACTATTCGTTAATGGTAAACCCGCTTCGCAGACACCCAGCGCAGCAGGACATGAACTGAAACCTCATAAGATATTGCGAGAGTCAGACTGAAAATTATCTCAATACTCAAGCGGGTTTGGCAACTGAATAAATCACCAAACCTAACGCATTTCTGGTCGTGGCAGGCATGCTACCCTGCAAACATCAGACCTGGCGACGTATCGCGCAGTCAAATGACACCCAATAAGCCTATGGCTCACCACCGGAAAGGCAAAGCGTATTCACTGCCGCATAAGTAAAGAAAAGTACCGACGCTCAAATCGGTACTCCTTGTATGCTAAATACACCCTCACGTCAAATCCCTGAAACGTGTTCAGTGCAAAAACAACGGCTTTTCATGCATAAGTTATTCCGTTGAAACCAGTCTGGGCGTAATAAAGACCACTAATTCGCGCCGTTCGTCTTCTTTACCATCATGGCGAAAAAGAGAGCCAAGCCAGGGAATGTCGCCTAATAGCGGCACGCTGTCGGCTGCGGATTTATTCTTATGTGAAAAAATCCCGCCAAGCGCAATCGTCTCGCCGCTTTTTACCTCGACCTGCGTTTCAATCTCCTGCTTGTCGATAGCCAGCACTTCGCCATCTGCCTGCTGTAGAACCTGTCCGGGAACATTCTGGCTGATATGCAGTTTCAGCCTGATTCTCCCTTTCTGCAACACCGTTGGTGTTACCTCCATCCCCAGTACCGCTTCCTTGAACTCGACGGATGTCGCACCGCTTTCACCGCTGGAGACCTGATAAGGGATCTCACTGCCCTGCTTAATACTGGCAGGTTGCAGGTGAGATGCCAGTAATCGTGGACTGGCGATGATATCCAACTGCTGTTTTTGCTCCAGCGCAGACAACTCCAGTTCCAGTAAACGACCGTTAATACGGCCAATGTTAAATCCCACACGGGATGTGGCGGTGGCTACAGAAAGGTCGCTGGCGAGCGTCGTGACATTCCCAACCGCCCCCGAGTGTTGTGCGTCAGCCAGCGACCACTTCACTCCCAGCTCGCGCAAACTTTTTTCATTAATAGTCACGATATGCGCCGCCAGTTCGACCTGGGCAACCGGCAAATCCATTTCCGATACCCACTTTTCCAGGGTGTTAAGCGCAACGCTATTATCACGCAGCAGTAAGCGGTTGGTCCGTTTATCCACCGTCATGCTTCCCTTGGCACTGAGCAGCTTTTCTCCTGCTTTTGCCAGCTCGGCAGCATCGGCATAGTGCAAAATAATGCTGCGCTGCTCCAGCGGCATACTGGCCTGAATCCGCGCCTGTTCATTGTCCTGGCGGGCCGCATTTTCACTCTGCCATTGAACAGAATGTACATGCAGGATGTTTCCCTCCTGGCGTAATACCAGTCCGGCACTTTTTACCACCGTCTGCAATGCCTGCTTCCAGGGGACATCCGTCAAATGCAGCGACAGCACACCGCTGACATCTGGCGAAACCACCAGGTTTTTCTGTTCCTGTTCAGCCAGCGCCTGCAATACTTGCGTAACCGGCACATCATCGACCACCAGCGTCACGTTTTGCGGTTTCGTCGCCAGTGCGCTCGTTATCCCGACCGCCAGCGCTATTACTATCCACGCTATCCATCGCTTCATTTACCGCTCCTTGTCGTTGCCACTGCCACCGCGGCGGTTCGCAGTTTTTTTCTGTGCCGAGGGTTATGTTCTGGGCCGTTATCTGCGTAATCGTCCAACCGTTTTTCAGGACGTCATTTGGCTTAACCCGCCGCCATTTTTTCTGGCTATCCTGAACGATGCCGATGGGTCGCGTGCCCTGGCTCACCATGCCCTGAAAACGCCATGTCGACAGCTCAGCAATTTGGCAACGGTCCTCCGGCGGCAGGAAGGGATTACGCATACCGGTGAGCATCAGTACGCTCATACATGCCAACAGCCAGCGTTCAACCGTCATTCAGGCGCTCCAGCTGTAGCGTTAGCAGCAGCTCCGTGTCTTCTGCGCTAAGCGAAAATCGGCTGACGTTCATCCCCTGATCCGCCAACTGGACAAACGTCTGCGGGATAGCATCCCAGGCCGATATCAGCGCCATCTCTCCGCCTTGCGCAGAGGGTTGCCAGTGGATAAGACGAGTAAGTGAAGTCTGAAACAGTAGTGGAGAGAACAGGGTCAGTTTCTCTTCCGGCTCTGCTGGTGATGCCGCTAGCAGATAGACATCTCGCCATTGCATCTGAATAGCTGCACGTTGCTGGACCAGCGTCTCGCGTTGCATCGTCCGCTCCCGCGCTACGGGATAAAGACATAACGTCACCAGTATGAGTAGCCCCAACATCCAGCCGCACCAGCAGATGAGTCGAAAGCGCGGCGACTGCGCTAACCAGACATCACAGAGCGTTATCATGCGCGCCGCTCCGTGTCAGTCGATAGTGGAATTGCCAGCGTCCCTGCGCATCCTGCTGCGTTTCACCGGGGCTGCTCAACTGAAATAATGGCTGCTGGCGTAATTGCGCTTCCAGAGTCTTCAGCGCGGCAAAGTTCAGCGTGTTTCCCGTCAGTTCCAGCGTGTCCTGCTGCCATACCATTTTTGTTAACCACGCCTGCTCAGGCAGTAATTCCGCCAGCTCTTGCAAAACCGGCTGCCAGCTTCGGGTCTGCTCACGCTGTTTGTTCCGTACCTGCACCTGTTGCCATCGTTGCTGGCGCTGCTGCATACGCGGCTTTAGCGCCATTAAGGCCTCGACACGCGTCTTTTCGGCATCTGCCAGCAACAATTCAGCCCGATTTTCTACACTCAACACGCTGTAATAGCGCAACAACACGCCAATACTAAGCAGTAGCGAAGCGCTAAATAAGATGCCCCAGAAGCGCAGGCAAGCGTAACGCCGAGTCTGACGCCAGGGCAGAAGATTAATGGTCGCTATCATCGGTACGCGCCTCCCATAACGAGTCCCAGCGCAATGGCGAAGTGATGACTTTGCGTTGGAATGGGCGGCTGGCGTACAGACACGGCGCTCAAAGGATCGAAGCCGCCAGGGGAGCATTGCGCAATGGCTGTCGTGGGCAGAGATAATGTCGTGGCAAGCTCATCGATACTGCCAATATCGCCCGTTGATTTACGTCCCCATGCCGAACGGGTCGCCCATAACCACTGGGCGTCATCACGCCATACCAGACACTGCTGATGCTCTGGCAAGAAGGGAATAAATCGCTGTAACGCGCTGGCATCCGGTGTAATCGCCGTAACCTGCACCTTCAGGGTTTGGATAAGCGTCAGAAGCGCTGAAATCTCTTTGCTTTGCGCAGCAGTGACGTTAAACGCCGGGCTCAACGTGTCTTCGCTATAATCAAAATGCAGCGCATCCGGCGCCATATCCAGTTCACGCGCCATCGAACCAGACAACCATGCGGTTTGCTCTGGCTCGCGTAACGTCATTGTCGGACGAGGAAACTTTTTTTGTAACGTCCTGTTGGCGGGAAAAGAGAGATGAATATGGTGTCGGCGAGGAAGCTCCCGGCTCCACGGCAGCAGCGCGGCGACCAGCTGTTCAGGCTCGCGAATGTGGCCATCGACGATAGCCTGAGGCGTCAGCGGTATACGCCACCAGCGTTGCAGATACCAACCTGATGCTTCGCGAACGATAGCGACAGCCAGCGCTTCATGTTGCTGAATATGCAGACCAATTTTCCAGATATTGAAAGCCATTGCTGATGATCTCCTTATCACCCGTCGCTTTAACGGGTATATCAATGCGTCTGGCTTGCCTTTATACTACCGCGCGTTTGTTTATAAACTGCCCAAATGCCACTAAATGGGAAATCTCCAGTGAAGTTCGTAAAGTATTTATTAATCCTTGCAGTATGTTGCATCCTGCTGGGAGCAGGCTCGATTTATGGCCTTTATCGCTATATCGAGCCGCAATTACCTGACGTCGCGACGCTCAAAGATGTGCGTTTACAGATCCCGATGCAGGTTTACAGCGCTGACGGCGAGCTAATCGCGCAATATGGCGAGAAACGTCGAATCCCGGTCACGCTGGATCAGATGCCGCCGGTAATGGTTAAAGCCTTTATCGCCACAGAAGACAGCCGCTTTTATGAGCACCATGGGGTAGACCCGGTGGGGATCTTCCGTGCGGCCGGCGTCGCATTGTTCTCTGGTCACGCGTCGCAAGGGGCGAGTACCATTACCCAACAGTTGGCGAGAAACTTCTTCCTGAGCCCGGAACGTACGCTGATGCGTAAGATCAAAGAAGTGTTCCTGGCGATCCGCATTGAACAACTGCTGAGTAAAGATGAGATCCTCGAACTGTATCTGAACAAGATCTATCTGGGGTATCGCGCCTATGGCGTGGGTGCTGCCGCGCAGGTCTATTTCGGTAAGACGGTGGATCAACTCAGCTTAAGTGAAATTGCGGTGATTGCTGGTCTGCCAAAAGCGCCGTCAACCTTCAACCCGCTCTATTCGATGGACCGTGCAACCGCGCGACGTAACGTTGTACTGTCGCGTATGTTGAGCGAAAACTACATCACGCAGGCCCAGTACGATCAGGCGCGCGGCGAGGCCATTGACGCCAACTACCACGCGCCGGAAATCGCGTTCTCTGCACCGTATCTGTCTGAAATGGTGCGCCAGGAGATGTATAACCGTTATGGCGAAAAAGCCTATGAAGACGGGTATCGCATCACCACCACCATTACGCGCAAAGTACAGCAGGCAGCTCAGCAGGCAGTACGTAACAACGTGATGGATTACGACATGCGCCACGGCTACCGCGGCCCGTCGAACGTGCTGTGGAAAGTGGGCGAAAGCAGTTGGGACAGCAAGAAAATTACCGATACGCTGAAAGCGCTGCCGACTTATGGCCCCCTGCTGCCGGCGGTTGTTACCAGCGCCAATCCACAGGAAGCCATTGCCGCGCTGGCGGATGGTACATCAGTGTCATTACGGATGGATGGTATGCGCTGGGCGCGTCCTTACCGTTCGGATACTCAACAAGGCCCAACGCCGCGTAAAGTGACCGACGTAGTACAGACTGGTCAGCAAATCTGGGTACGCCAGGTGGGAGATGCCTGGTGGCTGGCGCAAGTGCCGGACGTCAACTCCGCCCTGGTCTCCATCAATCCACAAAACGGCGCGGTGCTGGCGCTGGTTGGTGGTTTTGACTTCAACCAGAGCAAGTTTAACCGTGCAACCCAGGCGCTACGCCAGGTGGGCTCCAACATCAAGCCATTCCTGTATACCGCCGCGATGGATAAAGGTCTGACGCTGGCGAGCATGCTCAACGACGTGCCAATCTCCCGCTGGGATGCCGGTGCTGGTTCTGACTGGCAGCCGAAGAACTCCCCGCCGCAGTACGCCGGTCCTATCCGCTTACGTCAGGGGCTGGGTCAGTCGAAAAACGTAGTGATGGTACGCGCCATGCGCGCTATGGGCGTGGATTACGCGGCAGAGTATTTGCAACGTTTCGGTTTCCCGGCACAGAACATTGTGCATACCGAGTCACTGGCGCTGGGTTCGGCTTCGTTCACGCCGTTGCAGGTGGCGCGCGGTTACGCGGTGATGTCTAATGGCGGCTTCCTGGTCGATCCGTATTTCATCAGTAAGATTGAAAGCGATATGGGCGGCGTTATCTTCGAAGCGAAGCCGAAAATTGCCTGCCCGGAATGCGATATTCCGGTGATATATGGCGATACCCAGAAATCTAATGTGCTGGAAAACAGTAACGTAGAAGATGTCGCCGTCTCGCAAGAACAGCAGAATGCCGCCGTGCCTATGCCGCAACTTGAGCAGGCAAACCAGGCTCTGGTCGCGCAAAGCGGCACACAGGAGTACGCTCCGCACGTGATCAACACGCCGCTGGCCTTCCTGATTAAAAGCGCGCTGAACACCAATATCTTTGGTGAACCAGGCTGGATGGGAACCGGTTGGCGCGCAGGTCGCGATTTACAGCGTCATGATATCGGTGGGAAAACCGGGACCACCAACAGCTCTAAAGATGCGTGGTTCTCCGGTTACGGACCAGGGGTAGTAACGTCGGTATGGATCGGCTTTGATGACCATCGCCGCAACCTTGGTCATACAACGGCTTCCGGCGCGATCAAAGACCAAATCTCCGGCTACGAAGGCGGTGCGAAGAGTGCGCAGCCTGCATGGGATGCTTACATGAAATCCGTGCTGGAAGGTGTGCCTGAACAGCCACTGACGCCACCGCCGGGTATCGTGACGGTCAATATCGATCGCAGTACCGGTCAACTGGCGAGCGGCGGTAACAGCCGTGCAGAGTATTTCATTGAAGGTACTCAGCCAACGCAGCAGGCGGTACACGAGGTAGGGACAACCATTATCGATAATGGTGAGACACACGAACTGTTCTGATCGATTGCCGGATGGCGCTTCGCTTATCCGGCCTACAATTTCGGTACAATTATTTGATCTTCCGGAATTTTGTAGGCTGGATAAGGTATCAGTTGGCAATCGTAATTAAAGCCGTCCCTGCCCTTTCAGCCATTCACGGACGAGGAACAGCGCACTGACATTACGTGCTTCATGAAAATCAGGATCTTCCAGTAGGTCCATCAAATGCGCCAGCGGCCAGCGCACCTGCGGTAATGGCTCGGGTTCATCACCCTCCAGCGATTCAGGATATAAGTCCTCTGCCACCACGATGTTCATCTTGCTGGAGAAATAAGATGGCGCCATGCTGAGTTTCTTTAAAAACGTCAGATCTTTTGCGCCAAACCCCACCTCTTCTTTCAGCTCCCGATTCGCCGCCTCAAACACGCTTTCGCCAGGATCGATTAATCCCTTGGAAAAACCCAGTTCGTAGGACTCCGTCCCGACCGCGTACTCGCGAATAAGGATCAGATGGTCGTCAACAATCGGCACAATCATTACCGCTTCACGCGTGGATGGACGCATACGTTCATAAACGCGGCGTACACCATTGCTGAACTCAAGGTCCACGCTTTCGACCTTAAACAGCCGGGATTGGGCGACGGTTTCCACTTTCAAAATCGTGGGTTTCTGTAATGATTTGCTCATTGTGAGGATCTATGCTGTGAAATCTGGGGTTATTGTGCGATATACCGCACGGTTTCGGCAATGTGAATTGCCGTTTATTTACATTTATGTAACGTACTAAAAGTTAATCCCTATTTCAAATTAAAAGTCAATAGGTTGAAATAACTCCAGGAATTTGCTGATATTCCATTTTTGGTGATTTTGCTATGATTCGCATTTACTGGGCTGTACTTAAAGATGCTCAAGTTCGACTCCACACTTGCCGATAGCCAACCACAGAATCACGAATATTGAACAGGGTGCGACTGACCACGCCTGACAGACTAAGTAAGATGGGGAAAGCATGAGCACCATTCTGATTTTTTTAGCTGCTTTGCTGGCCTGCTCATTGCTTGCAGGATGGCTACTCAAATCAAAATCCAGGCAGAAAAATTTACCCTTGAGCAGCGTCTTCTCAGACGCCTCGAAACGTAAACTCACACCTGAAGAACGCAGCGCAGTCGAAAACTATCTCGAAAGCCTTAGTCAAATTCAGCAAGTTCCTGGTCCAACAGGAGCCAGTGCTGCGCCGGTCTCATTAACGTTGAATGCCCAAAGTAATAGCGTCATCGTGCTTACTCGTTCGATTACACGTTACGGCATTACCACCGACGATCCTAACAAATGGCGCTACTATCTTGATTCCGTTGAGGTACATCTTCCCCCTTTCTGGGAACAATACATCAACGACGAAAACAGCGTTGAGATAATCCACACCAATACGATACCGCTGGTTATCTCGTTGAACGGCCATACGCTGCAGGAATATATGCAGGAAGCGCGAGGTTATGCGTTACAGCACACCGCTTCTACCCAGGCTTCCATTCGTGGTGAAGAAAGTGAGCAGATTGAACTGCTGAATATTCGCCAGGAAACCCATGAAGAATATGCGCTCAGCCGCCCTTCGGGATTGCGCGAGGCGTTGCTGATAACCGCCTCATTCCTGCTGTTCTTTTTCTGTTTGGTTATCCCGAACACGTTTGTTCCGTGGGCAGTTGGTGGCGCGGTATTGCTGTTAGCTGCGGGTCTGTGGGGATTGTTCGCCCCGCCGTCTAAAAGCGCCCTGCGGGAAATTCATTGTCTGCGCGGTACGCCGCGTCGCTGGGGATTGTTTGGCGAAAACGACCAGGAACAAATTAATAATATCTCGCTGGGTATTATTGATCTGATCTACCCACCTCACTGGCAACCTTACATCGCCCAAGACCTTGGCCAGCAAACGGATATCGATATTTATCTCGATCGCCACGTTGCCCGCCAGGGGCGTTTTTTATCTCTGCACGATGAAGTGAAAAACTTCCCGTTACAGCACTGGCTGCGCAACGCCGTCATCGCAGGCGGCTCGTTGCTGGTACTACTGATGCTGCTGTTTTGGATCCCGCTGGATATGCCGATAAAGGTCACGCTCTCCTGGATGAAGGGCGCGCAAACTATCGAAGCCACCAGCGTTAAACAGCTCGAAAACGCGGGCGTTCGCGTGGGTGACACGCTGCACCTGAGTGGTACGGGTATGTGTAACATTCATACCCAAGGGAGCTGGAATGCGCAGCCTGCCACGCCGTTTATGCCTTTCGATTGCTCGCAAATTATCTGGAATGACGCGCGCGCATTGCCGCTGCCTGAGTCTGACCTGGTGAATAAGGCTACCGCCCTCACGCAGGCAGTGAGCCGTCAGCTGCATCCCAAACCTGACGATGACTCTCGCGTCAGCGCATCGCTACGCTCGGCAATCCAAAAGTCCGGCATGGTGTTACTGGACGATTTTGGTGAGATTGTCCTGAAAACGGCCGATCTGTGTGCAGCCAAAGATGAATGTGTACGCTTAAAGAATGCACTGGTTAACCTCGGTAACAGTAAAGACTGGGCCGCGCTGGTGAAACGGGCAAACGCAGGCAAACTGGATGGCGTGAACGTGCTGCTGCGTCCGGTAAGCGCAGAGTCGTTGGATAATCTGGTGAATACCTCTACAGCACCGTTTATTTCACGCGAGACTGCACGAGCAGCCCAGGCGCTGAATAGCCCTGCTCCCGGCGGTTTCCTGATTATCAGCGACGAAGGCAGCGATCTGGTCGATCAGCCGTGGCCGACGACCTCGCTATATGACTATCCGCCTCAGGAACAGTGGAACGCCTTCCAGCGCCTGGCACAGATGCTAATGCAGACGCCGTTTCGCGCGGAGGGGATCGTCACCAATATTTCGACTGACGCCAATGGTACCCAGCACATTGGCCTGCACCGTATCCCGGATCGTTCAGGATTATGGCGCTACCTTGGCACGACGCTGCTGATGTTCTCCATGCTCGGATGCGCTATCTACAACAGCATACAGGCATTCAGACGCTACCAGCGTCACCGCACCCGCATCGCGGAAATTCAGAGCTACTATGAAAGTTGCCTCAATCCAACACTGATTGACAACCCGGAAAGCCTGATTCGATAACACGCTCGCGCGCCAGGATATGCTACCCTGTCGCGCATCATGTTTTCTTCTGGGGAGTTTCCATGCATATCAATATTGCCTGGCAGGATGTCGACACCGTGTTGTTAGATATGGACGGCACGCTGCTCGACCTGGCATTCGATAACTATTTCTGGCAAAAACTGGTGCCGGAAACCTATGGCGCGAAGCAGGGTATCTCTCCTCAGGAAGCTCAGGACTATATTCGTCAGCAGTATCATGCCGTGCAGCATACGCTAAACTGGTATTGCCTGGATTACTGGAGCGAGTGCCTGGATCTGGATATTTGCGCCATGACCACGGAACAGGGACCGCGCGCCGTTTTGCGCGAAGATACCGTACCGTTTCTTGATGCCTTAAAAGCCAGCGGCAAGCGCCGCATTTTGCTCACCAACGCGCATCCGCATAATCTGGCGGTGAAGCTTGAGCATACCGGTCTGGCCTCACACCTTGATTTATTACTTTCCACCCACACATTTGGTTATCCCAAAGAGGATCAGCGGTTATGGCACGCTGTGGCTGAAGAAACGGGAATGAGTGCAGAGAAGACGCTGTTTATTGACGACAGCGAACCCATTCTCGACGCCGCTGCTCTGTACGGTATTCGTTACTGCCTCGGCGTAACCAATCCCGACTCCGGCATCGCCGAAAAACAGTACGCACGCCATCCGTCACTGAATGACTACCGCCGACTGATCCCCTCACTGATGTGAAGGAGACGCCATGAAAGAAAAGCCCTCTGCTGAAGTCAGGCTGGATAAATGGCTGTGGGCTGCACGCTTTTACAAAACGCGTGCGCTAGCCCGCGAAATGGTTGAAGGCGGTAAGGTGCACTACAACGGCCAGCGCAGTAAGCCAAGCAAGATTGTCGAGCTGAACGCCACCCTCACCCTGCGCCAGGGAAATGACGAACGAACGGTCATTATCAAGGCCATTACCGAGCAGCGTCGCCCGGCAACGGAAGCCGTTACGCTGTATGAAGAAACCGCGGAAAGCGTGGAAAAACGCGAAAAAATGGCGCTGGCGCGTAAACTTAACGCGTTAACCATGCCGCACCCGGACAGACGACCGGACAAGAAAGAGCGCCGCGACCTGTTACGATTTAAACACGGCGACAGCGAGTGACTGTCACCTGCAAGAGAGATGATTATGCCGCAACATGACCAATTACATCGTTATCTGTTTGAAAACTTTGCCGTGCGCGGCGAGCTGGTGACCGTTTCGGAAACCCTGCAACAGATCCTCGAAAATCATACTTACCCGCAGCCGGTCAAAAACGTGCTGGCTGAGCTGCTGGTTGCCACCAGCCTGCTCACCGCCACGCTGAAGTTTGCCGGTGATATCACTGTGCAGTTGCAGGGTGATGGTCCGCTGAGCCTGGCCGTCATCAACGGCAACAACAACCAGCAGATGCGCGGCGTGGCCCGCATGCAGGGTGATATTCCTGAAGATGCCGATCTGAAAACGCTGGTGGGCAACGGTTACCTGGTGATCACCATTACCCCGGAAGAAGGCGAGCGTTATCAAGGCGTGGTCGGTCTGGAAGGTGACACGCTGGCAGCGTGTCTGGAAGATTACTTCATGCGTTCTGAACAGCTGCCGACACGCCTGTTCATCCGCACTGGCGACGTCGATGGCAAACCCGCTGCTGGCGGAATGCTGCTGCAGGTAATGCCGGCGCAAAACGCACAGGCAGATGATTTCGATCACCTGACCGCCCTGACCGAAACCATCAAAGCCGAAGAGCTGCTGACGCTGCCGGCCAACGAAGTGCTGTGGCGCCTGTACCACGAAGAAGAGGTTACTCTCTACGATCCACAGGACGTTGAGTTCAAATGCACCTGTTCACGCGAACGCTGCGCAGGCGCACTGAAAACGTTGCCGGACGAAGAAGTGGACAGCATTCTGGCGGAAGAAGGCGAGATCGATATGCACTGCGATTACTGCGGTAGTCACTATCTGTTTAACGCCATGGATATTGCTGAGATCCGCAGCAATGCCTCCCCTGCCGATCCCCAGGTGCATTAATCACTGTCTTGCCTGATGGCACGGCGCTTATCAGGCCTACGGAAAAACTGTCGTAGGCCGGATAAGGCGTTCGCGCTGCCATCCGGCAAAAACGATGTCGGCAACACACTCACTCGGTGTAATAAGTCATCGGCAGTCTTTTGCCATCAATAGTGATATCCCGCCAGATTCTGGGGGCTGAGCCCAGTTGCTGATTCGCCACCGCCTGCAGCAATTTATCCTTATTGAATCCTTCAGGTAGCCTGGCAACAGCTAACAAATCCCATTTGTTTTTTTGCACGCCGAAGACCAGACTCTCCCCATCGCCAAAGGCATATAACACCTGCTCAGGATGACCATCCGCATTGAGGTCCTGACTCACCAGTACGCACGCATTCTGCTCAGCACAAGAGGTGATGCGATACCCCTGTGTTTTGACAAACGCCCAGAACGCATCGTCTGGCTTCTGGCTCCCCGGAGCAATCACAACCTTCGATACTAACTGTGTTGCGGTTAGCTCTTTAACCGGATCCCGGCGCCCTTGCAGCAGAGAAATCAAGTCGCGTCTGCGTTTACTGTCTTGATTAAACGCCACATCTTTTTGTAATGCTTCCAACGCTGCGCGCCCCGGTTTTCCGCTGTGATCCAACATATACAGGCTGACTTGATCCGGTTTAATTTTTCCGCTGTGATACAGCCTCATATGGCTGTTAACGCTGATGCGCCAGGCATCAATAACCGGCGATGACAGCAGAACCAACAGCCCCAACGCCAGCAACGAAACGCCAAGAATGACCGGCCCCAGAAGCTCAAGTGGATTGCGCCCGCGGCGCAAAATGCTGGCCAGATAGCCAAACGACCATACCAGCAGTACCACGACCACCAGCACGCCATACAAACGCTCAGGCGTCCAACCGTACTGTTGTATTCGCACCCACAGTGACCAACCGGCAATCAGCATATAGATAGGCGCGACAATCAGAGAGCATTTGATCAGATAGCGTAACGCGCCAGGATAGGGTAACGCCTCTTTTTGCGGTTCACGCACAATAGCCATCAACAGCAACAGGAGCAGCGTCAGCGTTGACATCAACCCGGCCGCAGACACGCGTTGCGAAATAGCCTCCAGCCCGGTGAAGGGTAAGGTCAGTATGAACATCAGCGCCAACAGCGCGACCAGAGGTAACAGACCGGTGGCGATAAACGTCAGTAATTTTTGTACCGCCGTGACCAGACGCGACTGTGTTCGGGCCAGTACCACTGCCAGTGCGGTAATCAGACCAAAGGCCACATAGCCAAACCAGTCAGTATCAAAGAAGAGCGTGCTGAAGAAGGGAATACCGACCAGCTTAAACATCTCGCTCCATAGAAGGAGCACCAGCCAGAACAAACCGTTGGCGACAAAGACAATCAGCAACGTCAACGCATTAAGCCACAATTGCCGATAAAAATGCGGGTAACGCGCCTGCTCACGAGAGACATGAAGCGAGTACTGAATCCAGGGCAAAGCAAGCATCGCTATCAGCAGTAAGCGCCAACCATAGAACATAAAAACTTCATGTTGCCGCCACTTATCACTGTCCTCGACTTGCCACTTTAGCCAGACACTCATCGCCAGCACGACAACAAAGATCAGCGCCATCCAGTACCACAGCGCGCGTTGTTTGAAAGAAACAACAGTAAGTAAAAGAGCCGAGGTGATCGCAATCGTCGCAGGCATGCCATAGAACAGCCAGCCGTCATTATGGGGCACCAGATATGTCATCAGCAGATAGCATAATGTCCCCTGCAACAGGCCGATGAATATCATGCCCCAACGCGTCGTACGTGAAATTTCAGCACTATCCATGTCAGTATCCAGAATGAAGGGAAAAGCTAATTATCGCATCAACTTCACAATTTTGAGCATTGATAGAGCGATTTCAGACCACGACGACGGGAAGTGAATCGATATTGTTTATGTATAACCCACATTCATTTCTTACGTGAATGCGATTACACTCACAAGATTCCCGCCAAAAACACTCTCCATTAACGTTTTAAGAACATTTTCCACAACAAAAAAGGGTTTCCTGCCATAATATCTGCCTCTTTGTGACAGGAGTCGCAGCGCATTCGGTCGCCCGTGATTTTCCCGGATGCGTAAATCTATGAGCCTTGTCGCGGTTAACAATCCCTAAAAAACCTTACTATTCCAGGTAATACATATTGGCTAAGGAGCAGTGAAATGCGTGTGAACAACAGTTTAACCCCGCAAGATCTCAAGGCTTATGGTATCAATGACGTTCAGGATATCGTTTACAATCCAGACTACGACACGCTTTTCCAGGAAGAACTTGATCCAAACCTGGAAGGTTATGAACGTGGCGTGTTAACGAATCTGGGCGCCGTTGCCGTTGATACCGGTATCTTTACCGGACGTTCGCCAAAGGATAAGTACATTGTCCGTGACGACACCACGCGCGACACGCTGTGGTGGTCCGACAAAGGTAAAGGTAAGAACGACAACAAACCGCTCTCCCCGGAAACCTGGCAGCATCTGAAAGGATTAGTCACCCAGCAACTTTCCGGCAAGCGCCTGTTTATCATTGATGCTTTCTGCGGCGCTAACGCCGATACCCGTCTTTCCGTGCGCTTCATTACCGAAGTTGCCTGGCAGGCGCATTTTGTCAAAAACATGTTCATCCGCCCAAGCGACGAAGAGCTGGTTGATTTCAAACCTGATTTCATCGTGATGAACGGCGCTAAATGCACCAACCCGCAGTGGAAAGAGCAGGGTCTGAACTCCGAAAACTTCGTGGCTTTCAACCTGACTGAGCGTATCCAGTTGATTGGCGGTACCTGGTACGGCGGCGAAATGAAGAAAGGTATGTTCTCCGTAATGAACTACCTGCTGCCGCTGAAAGGCATTGCCTCCATGCACTGCTCAGCAAACGTTGGGGAAAAAGGCGATGTGGCAGTCTTCTTTGGCCTGTCCGGCACCGGTAAAACCACGCTGTCCACCGACCCGAAACGTCGCCTGATTGGCGATGACGAACACGGCTGGGATGACGACGGTGTGTTTAACTTCGAAGGCGGTTGCTACGCGAAGACCATCAAACTGTCTAAAGATGCCGAGCCGGAAATCTACAACGCGATCCGTCGTGACGCGCTGCTGGAAAACGTCACCGTGCGCGAAGATGGTTCCATCGATTTCGATGATGGTTCAAAAACTGAGAACACCCGCGTTTCCTACCCGATTTATCACATCGATAATATCGTTAAGCCGGTGTCAAAAGCGGGCCATGCTACCAAAGTGATCTTCCTGACCGCCGACGCATTTGGCGTGCTGCCGCCGGTTTCTCGCCTGACCGCAGACCAAACACAGTACCACTTCCTGTCTGGCTTCACCGCCAAACTGGCCGGTACCGAACGCGGCGTCACCGAACCGACCCCAACCTTCTCAGCCTGCTTCGGCGCAGCATTCCTGTCTCTGCACCCAACGCAGTACGCAGAAGTGCTGGTGAAACGTATGCAGGCGGCAGGTGCGCAGGCGTATCTGGTTAACACCGGCTGGAACGGTACCGGCAAGCGTATCTCTATCAAAGATACCCGTGCGATTATCGACGCAATCCTGAACGGTTCGCTGGATGACGCGGAAACGTTCCGTCTGCCAATGTTTGACCTGGCTATCCCGACCGAGCTGCCGGGTGTGGACACTCGCATTCTCGATCCGCGTAATACCTACGCATCTCCGGAGCAGTGGCAGGAAAAAGCCAATGCACTGGCGAAACTGTTTATCGAGAACTTCGAGAAATATACCGATACCCCTGCGGGTGAAGCGCTGGTTAGCGCCGGACCGAAGCTGTAATTTTTGATTCGTTATATAGCCCCTTATCCGAGAGGATAAGGGGTTTTTTATTGTGTCTATCTTTTAAAATGTACTCCGTACACCTATAATCTGTACTATCAACCCCATGCGCAGGACGCGCTATGTTCACATTTATTGAGCTACAAGGATTTAGTAAACGCCGTCCGTTACTTTTGCCTGACGATGAGTTTCGCGCCTTTCAAGAGACGCTTATAGAGAACCCTGAGGCTGGAGATACTATCGCTGGTACAGGTGGATTCAGAAAAATTCGCTGGAGCCGCTCTGGTATGGGCAAACGCAGCGGTATTAGGGTTATTTATTACAACGTGACGCGCAAAGGTCGAATCTATCTCGCTTTGCTCTATCCTAAAAATGAACAGGATGATTTAACCGAAGAGCAAAAAAGAGTTTTAATGCACTTATCCAATATGCTGATTTAATCATGGGAATTTTAATCATCAGGACACCGCTATCCGGTGTGGTGAGGCCAAAATGAAAGACGAATTATTTGCCGATTTGCTGGCCAGTGCAGAAGAAATGGTGCGTATAGAGAAGGGTGAAGAAACACCTAAGCCTGAACATGTACATACCTTTAGCGAAATTGATGTTAAAGCCATCCGCGAAGCAACAGGGTTACGCCAACAGGATTTTGCCATCGCCGTTGGCGTGAGTTATGACCTGGTTAAAAGCTGGGAAACGAAACGACGCCAGCCCACAGGAGCACCCAGAAAACTGCTTTTATTAATTCAAAGAAATCCTTTTATAATTAATCAATTAAAAGCAATTTAAGTCCGTTATTTTACGGCCTATCCCGCAAACAAAAAGGGAGGCATTTCGCCTTAATGCCAGTCAGTTAGCGCCTCAGTTTCAGTAAACTGGCGGAGGTAAAGAACATGCTATCCCGGAGATAGAGTTCCGTTCACCTCATGCTCATTGTTTCTCTGAAACACGGATTCCCGTGAACGTGTAAAGGGCGTTTTCCGCCACGCCCTTTACAATCCCGGCTCCCGGCGGGAAAATTGTTGCTACGCAATACCCTCCGCTTATTCCTCCAGGCTTCCGGGCCGGGCGCGAGGAAGCGTCCCTGCAAAGCGCGCCCTGAGCCAGCATCCATGCTGGCTCTCCCGGCCTTACGGAAACACGTCGGCAATTTTCAGCCAGACCAGCCACGCCTGACCACCTGAGCTTTTACTTGAATACCTGTGAACAGCAAAACAGATATAGCTGAAAGCCAGAGCGCTGAAGCGACACCCTGGTCCGGCTGAAAATCGATGAGGCGTTGACGGCTGACCGGGACTGCCCGCAGGGATGCGGGCAGAGGGGATGGCCTGCATGGATGCAGGCTCGGCCCCGACCCGACAGGCAGACGGCATAAGACGAATAACTCGCGCAGCGACGATTTTCCCGCCGGGAGCCTGGGTTGCAAGGGAGGCGGCGGTGAGCCTTCCTTGCACGTTCACGGGCATCAGCGCTTCAGAGAAATGACATCGCTGAGGTGAACGGAACCCTGAGCAAGAATCACATGTTCACCATACATGCTTAACTGACGAGCATTAAGGCATTTCGCCTCTCTTTGTTATGCGTCTTTCGTGTTGCCCGGTGCGCGAGTGAAGGGAACCGGAAGCCATGCACGAATCGACAACCCACCGCGTTCACTGGTACCAATCTCCAGCATACCGTTATGGTTATCAATAATACGCTGCACAATCGCCAGCCCCAGGCCCGTGCCGCTGGTACTGCGCGCGCTGTCGCCGCGGACAAACGGCTGGAACAGGTGCTTACGCTGCTCCGGCTTGATGCCCGGACCATCATCCTCTACCTGAAACCAGGCGCGATGCTGCTCCATTCCGCTACTGACCTTAATCCAGCCGTTGCCGTAGCGGGCGGCGTTAACCACCATATTGGCAACCGCACGCTTGATCGACAGCGGGTGCATCTTCACCTGAATGCTGCCCGGCAGCAGCGCAGTTTCGATTTCACGTTCGTAGCCGCTTTCTGCCGCAACCACTTCACCCAGCACCGAGTTCAGATCTGCCATCTCCATTGGCATCTCCTGACCGGTACGCAGGTAATCGATGAACTGCTCGATGATGGCATTACACTCTTCGATGTCCTTATTGATGGACTCCGCAAGATAACCGTCCTCTTCGCCCATCATTTCCGTCGCCAGACGAATACGCGTCAGCGGGGTACGTAAATCGTGGCTCACGCCTGCCATTAACAGCGTACGGTCATCGGCCAGCTGCTTCACACCCGCGGCCATATGGTTAAAGGCTCGGGTTACGGAGCGCACCTCTGAAGCACCATACTCACGCAACGGCGGCGGAATGATACCTTTCCCCACCTGCAGCGCCGCATGTTCAAGATCCACCAATGGCCGGTTCTGGATACGGATAAACAGCCACGCCCCACCGATAGCCAGCAGCATAATCGCCAGCGTATAGCGGAACAGTGGTGAAAAATCGCCCTGATGAATTTCCGTAAGCGGCACGCGTACCCAGATATTGGGCGACAGCCAGGTTTTCAGCCACACGACCGGCGAGCTTTTGTTGACCTCAACGCGGACTTCCGTTGGGCCACCCAGCTGCTGCGCCATCTGATGGCTTAAGAATTCATAGTGTTGCGCCCAACGCAGTCCGGCCTCTTCAGCGGCCTCGTTGGAATAGAGGGAAATACCCAGCTCACGATAAATTTCCCGGCGGAATGCGGGCGGCACCACCAGTTGCGTACCGTCCTCCAGTTGCAGTTTATCGGTCATCAGCATACGAACTTCGTACGCCAGGACCTTATTAAACTGCTGGAGGCTCGGCAGAATCGCGAAGTTCAGCACTACCAGGTATGTCGTCACCAGGCTGGCAAACAGCAAGGTGACGATGAGCAATAACGTGCGGGCAAACGAACTTCGTGGTGAGAAGCGCATTCGCCTCATGCTTTAGAACCGTCCGGAACAAAGACATAGCCCAGACCCCATACGGTCTGAATGTAGCGTGGATGAGCCGGATCTTCTTCCACCATGCGGCGCAGACGGGAGATCTGGACGTCGATAGAACGTTCCATCGCAGAATATTCACGACCACGGGCGAGGTTCATCAGCTTGTCTCGCGACAGCGGCTCGCGCGGGTGGCTTACCAGCGCTTTCAGTACCGCAAATTCCCCGCTGGTGAGCGGCATCGGCTCATCTTCGCGGAACATTTCACGCGTACCGAGGTTCAGCTTGAACTTACCAAAAGCGATAACCGCTTCTTCCTGAGAAGGTGCGCCCGGCAGTTCATTCGCCTGACGACGCAGGACTGCGCGAATACGTGCCAGCAGCTCACGCGGGTTAAACGGTTTCGGGATGTAATCGTCGGCACCGATTTCCAGCCCTACGATACGGTCAACTTCTTCACCCTTCGCTGTGACCATAATGATCGGCATCGGGTTGCTCTGGCTGCGCAGGCGACGGCAAATAGACAGGCCATCTTCTCCCGGCAGCATTAAATCCAGCACCATCAGGTGAAAGGACTCACGGGTCAGCAGACGATCCATCTGCTCAGCGTTTGCGACGCTTCGAACCTGGAAGCCCTGCTCGGTCAGATAACGCTCCAGAAGCGCACGCAAGCGCATGTCGTCATCGACCACCAGAATCTTATAGTTCTCTTGCATTGTTATTACTCCCAAAGGTTCGCAACAATTAAGTGTATATTCTTAAGAAAGCTAACGTGAGTCACCAGCGAATTCTGGTATGAATTCCAGGCTAAATTGTTACAAAGCATATTAAACAGCAGCTTAAGTATACAATGTTTCTCGCAATACATTATTTATTCTGTTGATATGCTCACGTAATACTAATTGTGCGCATCATCACAGAGTCGAAGGTAAAACAATAAGATGAAAACGCCCCTGATAACCCGTGAAGGGTATGAAAAACTTAAACAAGAGCTGAATTATCTCTGGCGTGAAGAGCGCCCGGAAGTCACCAAAAAAGTTACCTGGGCCGCAAGTCTGGGTGACCGCAGCGAAAATGCCGACTACCAGTATAATAAAAAGCGCCTGCGTGAGATCGACCGCCGCGTCCGTTATTTGACCAAGTGCATGGAGAATCTAAAAATCGTCGATTACTCCCCGCAGCAGGAAGGCAAAGTCTTCTTTGGCGCATGGGTTGAGATTGAAAATGACGATGGCGACATCCGCAAATTCCGTATTGTTGGCTACGATGAGATCTTCGGTCGTAAAGATTACATCTCAATCGACTCACCAATGGCGCGGGCGCTATTGAAAAAAGAGGTCGGCGATCTCGCAGTAGTAAACACCCCAGGTGGCGAAGCCAGCTGGTACGTGAACGAGATTGAATACGTGAAGTGAGACCGGAACAATCCGAAGCCCCGGCAGATGGCTGGCATTTTTGCCAGTCAATCCGTATAACTATCCCCTGATTTTTTATCCTATAGACGAAGCTATCCATGATGAATGATTCTTTCTGCCGCATTATCGCAGGTGAAATTCAGGCTCGTGCTGAACAGGTAGAAGCTGCCGTTCGCCTGCTTGACGAAGGGAACACCGTGCCGTTTATCGCACGATATCGTAAGGAAATCACCGGCGGTTTGGACGATACGCAACTGCGTAATCTGGAAACCCGTCTGGGATATCTGCGTGAACTGGAAGACCGCCGTCAGGCAATCCTGAAATCTATCGGCGAGCAAGGCAAACTGACCGACGATCTGGCGAAAGCGATCAACGGTACGTTAAGTAAGACCGAACTCGAAGATCTCTATCTGCCGTATAAACCAAAGCGCCGCACCCGTGGGCAGATCGCCATTGAGGCCGGACTGGAGCCGTTGGCAGACCTGCTGTGGAACGAACCATCTCACGACCCGGAAACGGAAGCCGCAAAATATCTCAACACCGAAAACGGCGTGGCGGATACCAAAGCCGCCCTCGACGGCGCGCGCTACATTCTGATGGAGCGCTTCGCTGAAGACGCTGCTCTGCTGGCGAAAGTACGTGATTATCTGTGGAAAAACGCCCACCTGGTCGCCACCGTGGTAAGCGGTAAAGAAGAGGAAGGCGCTAAGTTCCGCGACTACTTCGATCACCACGAACCGATTTCTTCCGTGCCCTCCCACCGTGCGCTGGCCATGTTCCGTGGCCGTAACGAAGGCGTGTTGCAACTTTCACTGAATGCCGATCCGCAATTCGATGAGCCACCAAAAGAGAGCCACGGCGAACAGATTATCCGGGATCACCTGGGACTACGCCTGAGCAACGCCCCAGCAGACAGCTGGCGTAAAGGCGTGGTTAGCTGGACCTGGCGCATCAAAGTGCTGATGCACCTCGAAACGGAGCTGATGGGTACCGTGCGCGAACGTGCGGAAGATGAAGCTATCAACGTCTTTGCCCGTAACCTGCATGACCTGCTGATGGCCGCTCCGGCCGGGCTGCGCGCCACCATGGGCCTCGATCCAGGTCTGCGTACCGGTGTAAAA
This sequence comes from Citrobacter sp. B72, assembly GCF_016894305.1. Taxonomy (NCBI): domain Bacteria; kingdom Pseudomonadati; phylum Pseudomonadota; class Gammaproteobacteria; order Enterobacterales; family Enterobacteriaceae; genus Citrobacter; species Citrobacter sp. B72. The sequence goes on along the minus strand of NZ_CP069801.1, from coordinate 325,893 downwards.
GTGGCAGTGGTTGACGGTACCGGCAAGCTGGTCGCGACCGACACCATTTATCCGCATACCGGTCAGGCCGCCAAAGCCGCCGTTGCCGTTGCGGCGCTGTGTGAAAAACACAACGTTGAACTGGTGGCGATTGGTAACGGTACGGCGTCGCGCGAAACCGAGCGTTTCTTCCTCGACGTGCAAAAGCAGTTCCCGCAAGTGACCGCGCAGAAAGTGATCGTCAGTGAAGCCGGTGCGTCGGTTTACTCCGCATCCGAACTGGCGGCGCTGGAGTTCCCGGACCTCGACGTATCTCTGCGTGGCGCAGTGTCTATCGCCCGTCGTCTGCAGGATCCGTTGGCTGAGCTGGTGAAAATCGATCCGAAATCTATCGGCGTGGGCCAGTATCAGCACGACGTAAGCCAGACTCAGTTGGCGCGTAAGCTGGATGCGGTGGTGGAAGACTGCGTGAACGCCGTCGGCGTCGATCTGAATACCGCCTCCGTACCGCTGCTGACCCGTGTTGCTGGTCTGACGCGCATGATGGCGCAGAATATCGTTGCCTGGCGTGATGAGAACGGTCAATTCCAGAACCGTCAGCAACTGTTAAAAGTCAGCCGCCTGGGTCCTAAAGCCTTTGAACAGTGCGCGGGCTTCCTGCGTATCAACCACGGCGATAACCCGCTGGATGCCTCTACCGTTCACCCGGAAGCTTATCCGGTTGTGGAACGCATTCTGGCCGCCACCGAGCAATCGTTGCGTGACCTGATGGGTAACAGCAGCGAACTGCGTAATCTGAAAGCCGCTGATTTTACCGACGAACGCTTCGGGGTGCCGACCGTCACCGACATCATCAAAGAGCTGGAAAAGCCGGGCCGCGATCCGCGTCCTGAATTTAAAACCGCGCAGTTTGCCGATGGTGTAGAAACCATGAACGATCTGCTGCCGGGAATGATTCTGGAAGGGGCAGTCACCAACGTCACCAACTTCGGCGCGTTTGTTGATATCGGCGTTCATCAGGATGGTCTGGTGCATATCTCTTCGCTGTCGAATAAGTTCGTCGAAGATCCGCACACCGTGGTGAAAGCAGGCGACATTGTGAAGGTGAAAGTGCTGGAAGTGGACCTGCAACGTAAGCGTATCGCGCTGACCATGCGTCTGGACGAGCAGCCGGGTGAAACCAATGCGCGTCGCGGCGGCGGGAATAACGATCGCGCTCAGGGCAATCGCCCGGCACCAAAAGCGGCGAAACCGCGTGGCCGTGACGCACAGCCTGCAGGCAACAGCGCGATGATGGATGCGTTGGCGGCGGCGATGGGTAAAAAACGCTAAGTTTAAACCCTGTGCCGGATGGTGGTGTAAACGCCCTGTCCGGCCAGGTTATCGCAATTAATTTGCAGGCCGGATAAGACGCATGAGCGACGCCATCCGGCATATTTAATCCATGCCCCGCTTTGCACCACAATATATTTATCACTTCATTAACAGATGAAACCTTAATTAAACATTAAGATCCCCAATAATTACTTCCGCGAATCACTCGTTTCCAACCAGAATAAATATTGAGGAATATCAAAATTGGCTCAAATTATTATCCAATTGTACATTCCGTCACATTTATTCTATTGATGATAGAAACCATTCTCATTATCATTGATTTGTTGATTATTTACTCTTTCCTTACGTTGGCTAATCATCTGGTCTCATGCCGCCCTGTCGCCCCATGAGGTTATCATCCAGTTAGCGAGATATAAGTAGGTCCCTATGCAATTCACTCCTGACAGTGCGTGGAAAATTACCGGTTTTGCCCGTGAAATCAGCCCGGCTTATCGTCAGAAACTGTTGTCACTTGGCATGCTACCCGGCTCATCCTTCAACGTGGTACGCGTCGCCCCGCTCGGCGATCCTATCCATATCGAAACGCGTCGCGTAAGTCTGGTATTGCGTAAGAAGGATCTGGCGTTATTAGAAGTGGAAGCGGTTTCCTGTTAATACAGTGAGTCTATAAAAATGAAAAAACTAACCATTGGTTTAATTGGTAATCCTAATTCCGGCAAGACAACTTTATTCAACCAGCTCACCGGCGCGCGCCAGCGTGTAGGCAACTGGGCTGGCGTTACCGTTGAGCGTAAAGAAGGCCATTTCGCCACGACGGACCACCAGGTCACGTTGGTCGATTTACCCGGCACCTATTCTCTGACGACAATCTCATCGCAAACCTCTCTCGATGAGCAGATTGCCTGCCACTATATTTTAAGCGGCGACGCGGATCTCTTGATCAACGTGGTCGATGCTTCAAACCTTGAACGCAACCTCTACCTGACGTTGCAACTGCTTGAGCTGGGTATTCCCTGTATCGTCGCACTGAACATGCTGGATATTGCTGAGAAACAGCAAATCCGTATCGATATCGACGCCCTCTCCGCTCGTCTTGGCTGTCCGGTGGTTCCACTGGTTTCCACTCGTGCGCGCGGCATTGAAGCACTGAAGCTGGCGATCGATCGCTACAAAGAAAACGACACCGTTGAGCTGGTCCATTATGCCCAGCCGCTGCTGCAAGAAGCTGACTCCCTCGCCGACGCAATGGCCAAAGATATGCCGCTTAAACAGCGCCGCTGGCTGGGCCTACAGATGCTCGAAGGCGATATCTACAGCCGTGCTTACGCCGGTGATGCAGCACAAAACCTTGATGCCGCTGTTGCTCGCCTGAGTGAGACAATGGACGACCCGGCGCTACATATTGCCGATGCACGTTACCAGTGCATTGCTGCTATCTGCGATACCGTCAGTAATACCCTGACGGCAGAGCCGAGCCGTTTCACCACCGCGGTAGATAAAATTATCCTCAACCGCTTCCTCGGTCTGCCGATTTTCCTGTTCGTGATGTACCTGATGTTCCTGCTTGCCATCAACATTGGCGGCGCGCTGCAGCCGTTGTTTGATGTTGGATCCGTGGCACTCTTTATCCATGGTATTCAGTGGATTGGCTATACGCTGCATTTCCCGGACTGGCTGACCATCTTCCTGGCCCAGGGCCTTGGCGGCGGGATTAACACCGTGCTGCCGCTGGTACCGCAAATCGGCATGATGTATCTGTTCCTCTCCTTCCTTGAAGACTCCGGCTACATGGCGCGCGCCGCATTTGTGATGGACCGTCTGATGCAGGCGCTGGGACTGCCGGGCAAATCGTTCGTCCCGCTGATCGTCGGCTTTGGCTGTAACGTACCGTCAGTGATGGGCGCACGTACGCTGGATGCCCCGCGTGAGCGTCTGATGACCATCATGATGGCGCCGTTTATGTCCTGTGGTGCACGTCTGGCGATTTTCGCCGTCTTTGCCGCCGCGTTCTTTGGTCAGAACGGCGCGCTGGCGGTCTTCTCGCTGTACGTACTGGGTATCGTCATGGCGGTGTTGACCGGCCTGATGCTCAAACACACCATCATGCGTGGCGAAGCAACGCCGTTCGTGATGGAGCTGCCGGTATATCACGTACCGCACATTAAGAGTCTGATCATTCAAACCTGGCAACGTCTGAAAGGCTTCGTTCTGCGTGCAGGTAAAGTCATCATCATCGTCAGCATTTTCCTCAGTGCCTTTAACAGCTTCTCACTGAGCGGGAAAATCGTCGACAACATCAACGACTCAGCTCTGGCTTCCGTTAGCCGCGTCATTACCCCAGTCTTCAAACCGATTGGTGTTCACGAAGATAACTGGCAGGCAACCGTAGGTCTGTTCACCGGCGCGATGGCGAAAGAAGTGGTTGTCGGTACGCTGAACACGCTCTATACCGCAGAAAACATTCAGGAAGAAGAGTTCAACCCGGCAGATTTCCACCTCGGTGATGAGCTGCTCAGCGCGGTAGATGAAACCTGGCAAAGCCTGAAAGACACTTTCAGCCTGAGCGTGCTGGCTAACCCTATCGAAGCCAGCAAGGGCGACGGTGAAATGGCTACCGGTGCAATGGGCGTGATGGGCGAGAAATTTGGCAGCGCCGCCGCCGCGTACAGCTACCTGATCTTTGTTCTGCTGTATGTACCGTGCATTTCAGTGATGGGCGCTATCGCACGTGAATCCAGCCGTGGCTGGATGAGCTTCTCGATTCTGTGGGGCCTGAATATCGCCTACTCTCTGTCGACGCTGTTTTATCAGACGGTCAGCTACAAAGAGCACCCGACCTACAGCCTGGTGTGCATTTTAGCGGTCATCCTGTTTAACATCGTGTTGCTGGGCCTGCTGCGTCGAGCTCGCAGCCGCGTGGACCTCGCACTGCTGGCAACCAATAGGACGGCGAGTTCCTGCTGTTCCAGCACGACTGGCGATTGCCACTAAGGTTATCGACAATGGCATCGCTTATTCAGGTTCGTGATTTACTGGCTTTGCGGGGGCGCATGGAGGCGACACAAATTAGCCACACGCTGCATACCCCGCAGCCCATGATTGACGCCATGCTGAATCAGTTAGAAAAGATGGGCAAAGCGGTGCGGATTCAGGAAGATGCCGACGGGTGTCTTTCCGGAAGCTGCAAAAGTTGCCCAGAAGGTAAAGCCTGCCTGCGCGAGTGGTGGGCTTTACGCTAATCAGATGCTCTTTGCCGGATGGCGCTACGCTTATCCGGCCTACAAATGATGCAAACGTCCCGGCCGGATAGCACGTTTACGCTGATATCCGGCTTTTTTGCGTAATGGATTCCACACAGATTTCATTATTTCAGCAAAAAAGATCTATCTTCCAGTCAGCCACGCATCGTTATTAATCCGTGGATGATTACTGGTAACCTGGGAAGTAGAGTCTCGTCATCTTTTTTCTCAGGTATAGCACCGCGTTTCCACTGATCGATATCACTGTTGTGCCCGATGACGAGATTATGCAGCATCGCCGGATGGCGCTGTTGGAGCTCATCCAAAAGCGTATTCGTAAACGCGATTTGATGGGGCTGGTAGAAAAACTGGCCATCCTGCTTGTTAAAGGACACGCTAATGACAACCAGTTGAAAGCCTTGTTTAATTATTTAATGCAGGCCGGTAACACCACACATTTTGGCGAGTTTCTTCATGAAGTCGCCGAACGTTTACCCCAACATAAGGACAAGTTGATGACTATCGCCGAAAGATTACGACAGGAAGGGCACCTAAATGGTCTTCAGGAAGGCCATAGGAAAGGGTTGCAAGAAGGGTTACAGGAGGGGTTACAAACGGGTCTGCAACAAGGCAAACGAGAGGAAGCATTACGTATTGCATCAACCATGCAGGCTGATGGTATAGACCCACTAACCATCATCAGAATTACTGGCCTGACCGCTGAGGATCTGGCTACGCGCAGCCATTAATCTCAGGCCCGGCGAGCATGGCACCACCGGGCAACACATCAAATTTATAGTTTCTGTTTTAACGCCACAAGCGCTGCACAGAACTCTACGGGATGCGAGATAAACGGCGCATGCGCCGCTTTGGCAAACACCAAAGACTCGCTCTGCGGCCACAGTGCATCCAGCATCGGGACGACTTTGCGCGGCACCAGCCCGTCAAGATAGCCATACAACCGCAGGAAAGGCATTTCCACCGCGCACAGCGGTTCTCGCAGATCGACCGTTTTCAGGATCTCAAGTCCACCATTGAGCACCTCGACGTCCGGCATGGGTAAAGCCAGTACCGTTTTCTTTAGCGCTCGCGCATCCTGACGCGCAGTTTCTGTGCCCATCGTTTGCAATGCCAGAAAACGCTCCACCGTACGCTGGAAATCTTCGCTCAGCTGCTGCTGGAAACCTGCCAGCACCTCTGGCTTGATTCCCGGCCACTCATCCCGCGCGCTAAAGCAAGGGGAAGACGCGACGGTCGCCAGCGCCTGAACACGCTCAGGATGCGTTAACGCCACCTGACTCGCGACCAGCCCGCCCAGACTCCAGCCGAGCCAGATAGCTTTCTCCGGTGCCTGTTTCAATACCCGCTCAGCCATCTCTTCCAGTGACATTGCACCGAAACCCTGGCTACGACCAAATCCCGGTAAGTCGACAAGATGCAGCGTAAAATGCGAGCTCAGTTCCTCGCTTATGCAATGCCACACTTGCGCATTCAGTCCCCATCCGTGCAGCAGCACAAGATGGCAATTTCCCGAACCCTGGGTCTGCCACCAGATGTCATTCATCAGTTATTGTTCTCTTTTAGCCTGAAAGGATGCATCTATGCTAACAGTACCGGGATTGTGCTGGCTATGCCGAATGCCCCTGACGTTAGGGCATTGGGGGATCTGCTCAGTCTGTACGCGGGCAACGCGTCAACACGCCAGCCTGTGCCCTCAATGTGGACTCCCTGCCGCTCATACCGTCATTCCCTGTGGGCGCTGCCTGCAAAAACCGCCGCCGTGGCAGCGACTGGTTACCGTCAGCGACTATGTTCCGCCGTTGAGCGGGCTTATCCACCAGCTCAAGTTTTCACGACGCAGCGAAACAGCCTCAGCTCTTTCACGTTTGCTATTACTGGAGGTACTACAGACCCGGCGCGCCAGCGGCCTTCTTCTACCGGACAGGCTGGTCAGCGTCCCGCTCTGGCAACGCCGACACTGGCGCAGGGGGTTTAATCAGAGCGATTTACTGTGCCGTCCGCTGGCGCGCTGGCTGGGTTGCGACTGGGACAGCCGGACCATCTCGCGGGTTCGGGCAACCGCCACACAGCACCATCTCAGCGCCCGATTACGTAAACGTAACCTGAAAAATGCCTTTCGCCTTGAATTGCCGGTGCAGGGACTCCATATGGTTATTGTGGATGATGTCGTCACTACCGGAAGTACCGTCGCGGAAATCGCGCAGCTGCTTTTACGCAATGGCGCGGCGACTGTCCAGGTATGGTGCCTGTGTCGAACCTTGTAGAGCCTCGATGATGGGCGTATTATAACCAAGTAAAATAGTCAACTATTAGGCCATTACTATGATCCATATTTCCGATGCTGCACAAGCGCACTTTGCCAAACTGCTGGCAAATCAGGAAGAAGGGACACAAATCCGCGTATTTGTGATTAATCCCGGCACGCCTAACGCTGAATGCGGCGTTTCTTATTGTCCGCCGGACGCCGTGGAAGCAACCGACACCGCCATTAAATTTGACCTGCTGACCGCATATGTTGATGAACTGAGCGCACCGTATCTGGAAGATGCAGAAATCGATTTCGTTACCGACCAGTTAGGCTCCCAGCTGACCCTGAAAGCACCAAACGCCAAAATGCGTAAAGTTGCCGATGATGCGCCGCTGATGGAACGCGTGGAGTATATGCTGCAATCGCAGATCAACCCACAGCTGGCTGGCCACGGTGGTCGTGTCTCTCTGATGGAAATCACCGATGAAGGCTACGCCATTCTGCAGTTTGGCGGCGGCTGTAACGGCTGTTCAATGGTAGATGTAACGCTGAAAGAAGGTATCGAGAAGCAGCTGCTGGCTGAATTCCCTGAACTGAAAGGCGTTCGCGATTTAACCGAACACCAGCGCGGCGAGCACTCTTACTACTAACGCCCGAACCTGTAGAGTATCCGTAGGCCCGATAAGACGCACCCGCGTCGCTATCGGGCATTGCTGCCGAATGGCAGCGTAACGGCCTACAACACTGCATTTCTCTGCCTGTGCCCTGCAACAATCCCCCGCATAATTTGACCAGCCTCTCATATTTTAAATTTTGCCTGTCCAGGTGATTTTCAAGCGCAGCATGTTACCCGTATCATTCGTATCAGCACCTAACACACCCATAATAGCCAGTTAAACTGATTAGTTTTGAAGGCAACCAGCATTGGTGCTGAGAATACTCTGTTCCCGGTCGGGACAATCGGAATTTGTCATCTAAACACTGACGTTACCCATAACAAAGTAAAGGCCAGGTAAATCATGCCATTAGTCATCGTTGCTATCGGTGTAATCTTGTTACTCCTCCTGATGATCCGTTTCAAAATGAACGGCTTCATCGCTCTCGTCCTGGTGGCGCTTGCTGTCGGATTGATGCAAGGGATGCCACTGGATAAAGTCATCGGTTCGATTAAAGCCGGCGTCGGCGGAACCCTTGGCAGCCTCGCCCTGATTATGGGTTTTGGCGCCATGCTGGGCAAAATGCTGGCGGACTGCGGCGGCGCACAGCGCATCGCAACCACGCTGATTGCTAAATTCGGCAAAAAACACATTCAGTGGGCAGTGGTATTAACCGGATTCACCGTCGGTTTTGCCCTGTTCTACGAAGTCGGCTTCGTGCTGATGCTGCCGCTGGTATTCACCATTGCTGCCGCTGCTAACATCCCGCTGCTGTACGTTGGTGTGCCGATGGCGGCTGCGCTGTCCGTTACTCACGGCTTCCTGCCGCCGCACCCGGGTCCAACCGCTATTGCCACCATTTTCCACGCAGACATGGGTAAAACTCTGCTGTTTGGTACGATTCTGGCAATCCCGACCGTTATTCTCGCCGGTCCGGTATACGCGCGTTTCCTGAAAGGCATCGATAAGCCAATCCCGGAAGGTCTGTACAGCGCAAAAACCTTCACTGAAGAAGAGATGCCAGGCTTTGGCGTCAGCGTCTGGACCTCTCTGGTCCCTGTTATCCTGATGGCAATGCGCGCCGTGGCGGAGATGATTCTGCCGAAAGGCCATGCTTTCCTGACGGTTGCTGAATTCCTCGGTGACCCGGTCATGGCAACGTTGATTGCGGTGCTGATTGCGATGTTCACTTTTGGTCTGAACCGCGGACGTTCGATGGATCAGATTAACGACACGCTGGTGTCCTCAATCAAAATCATCGCGATGATGCTGTTGATCATCGGTGGTGGCGGTGCCTTTAAACAGGTTCTGGTTGATAGCGGCGTGGACAAATACATCGCCTCAATGATGCACGGCTCTAACGTTTCTCCGCTGCTGATGGCATGGTCTATCGCTGCAGTACTGCGTATCGCACTGGGTTCCGCAACCGTTGCAGCGATTACTGCAGGTGGGATTGTGGCACCGCTGATTGCAACGACCGGCGTAAGCCCTGAGCTGATGGTTATTGCGGTTGGTTCCGGTTCCGTCATCTTCTCCCACGTGAACGATCCTGGGTTCTGGCTGTTCAAGGAGTACTTCAACCTGACCATCGGTGAAACCATCAAGTCATGGTCAATGTTGGAAACCATTATCTCCGTCTGCGGTCTGGTAGGGTGTCTGCTGCTGGGTATGGTGGTCTGATAAAACTGAGCCTGATGGCGCTACGCTTATCAGGCCTACGTGCTACGAGCCATCACCATAAAAAAGCCGGGGAAATCCCCGGCTTTTTTACTTCTTCTTCGCGGCCGCTTTTCGCCGCTTATCCAAATCCTTAATCAGCTTATTCACGCCTTCATCGGCGAACATCTGTTCCAGCGTGGCGGTGAGCTTACGCCGCCAGTTTTTGTACTGGTCGCTGGTCCCCGGAATGTTGACCGGCTCAGCCATATCCAGCCAGTCTTCCGGTTGCAGGCCCAGCAGCGCACTGTTGCTGTCAGCGATGTAGCGTTGCATGCCGCGATTCAGAATCGGCGTCATCGACATCAGGGACGCCTTGTGACCGGCACGTTTTGGCAGGCAGCCGTATTTGTGCAGCGCGTCCAGCAGCCCTTGTTTCGCCAGTTCCCGGTCCTGATACAACCCGCGCAGCACGACTTCATCCGGATACAGGCCCAGTGCTTTACCTAGCGTCAGATCGCCGCTATCCCAATAACCTTTAAGCGTAGGAAGGTCATGCGTCGCCGCGACTGCCATTGATTGTTCCGGGTACGCTTTCGGCGCACGGAAGTTTTTCTCATGGTCATTCTCAAAATAAAGCACTTTGTAGGAGTAGACGCCGCTGTCACGCAGCTTGCTGACGATCTCCACCGGCACGGTACCCAGATCTTCACCAATCACCATGCAGTGGTGACGTTTACTTTCCAGCGCCAGAATTGAAAGCAAATCATCGACCGGATAATGCACGTAGGCACCGTGATCGGCAGTTTCACCGTAAGGGATCCACCACAGACGCAGCATCGACATGACATGGTCGATACGCAACGCGCCGCAGTTCTGCATATTGGCGCGCAGCAGTTCGATAAACGGTTCGTAGGCGCGTGCCGTGATGATGTGCGGATCCATCGGCGGCAGTCCCCAGTTTTGCCCAAGCGGACCGAGAATATCCGGCGGCGCGCCAACTGAAGCTTTCAGGCAATACAACTCGCGGTCACACCAGGTTTCCGCCCCGCCTTCGGCCACGCCAACGGCCAGGTCGCGATACAACCCTATCGGCATGGCAAAGCCCTGGCTGGTTTTCCAGCAGTCAGCAAACTGGGTATACGCCAGCCACTGTAACCACAGGTAGAAATCTACGTCATCACGATGTTCTTCGCAGAAGCGTTTTACCTCTGGCGAGTCCACTGACTGGAAAGCTTCTGGCCACACCGGCCAGCCCCAGCGCAATGCGTCCTCTTTCACCTGATGCGCATGCAGCGCATCAAAGGCCGCCTGCCAGTAGAGGCTATCCCCTTCCTGAGCCACAAACTGGCGAAATGCCGCCATCTGCTCATCATCACGCGCAGAGAAGCTTTTCCACGCCATACGTAGCGCCGTCATCTTCAGTGCGGTAACAGCAGAATAATCAACCCACTCGGCATCGCGGGCGCGTTGCAGAGCTTGCTGAGTCGCGGGTTTCTTCCACCACGCCTGCGCCTCTTTACTCAGACGGAAATCATCTACGGCGTTTACATCAATATAAATAACGTTCAACCAGCGACGTGACGACGGGCTGTACGGGCTGGCACTCTCCGGATTCGCCGGATACAGCGCGTGAATCGGATTAAGCCCGATAAACGCGCCGCCGCGTTGCGCCACATCCTCCAGCATAGTGCGGAGATCGCCGAAATCGCCAATCCCCCAGTTCTTTTCCGATCGCAAGGTGTAGAGCTGAACACATGCGCCCCACAGCTTCTGCCCGGCTAACAACGCCTGCGGTTCATAGCAGCGCTTTGGTGCCACGATGATACGACAATGGGAACGCAGCTCGCCCTGGGTCAGGGTCAACGTGTGATACCCCTCCGGCAGCTTCGCCGGAAGGTTAAAAGATTTACCGCCGACGGCATGCCCTTTGTGCTGCACGCCCTCTTCGGTGGTCAGCAGCCAGTTAAACTCTCCGCTTCCCTCAACCGCCAGCGGCATTTTCTTGCCAGCGGTATAGACCATGACATTCGGCACCGGGGTTACCGCCACCTGAGTGGCAGCGGTGGTGCGATGCATGGCGTCAAGCAAACGCCGTTTGGTTTCGGCGCCAATAGACTGCGGTTTACCGTGGGCATTAATGTAATTGGGGCTGATCCCCGCCGCCAGCGCGGCATTATCCAGACGTTTGCTTTCCATCGCGATTCCTTAACGTTTCGCCTGCCAGATACGAGCCTGATAATCGCGGATGGAGCGATCCGAGCTGAACATGCCGCAACGCGCGGTATTCAGAATCGCCGCCCGGGTCCAGGCGTCCTGGTCACGATACAACACGTCAACCTGCTTCTGAGCTTCAACGTAGGCCGCGAAGTCCGCCATCACCAGATACGGATCGCCGCCCTGCTTGCCGATACTGTGCAGCATCTGGTCAAAGGCATGCTTGTCGCCATCGCTGTATTTCCCGCTTTCCAGCTCTTTCAGGACAGCATCCAGCACTTTGTCTTTTTTACGCCATTTCACCGGGTCGTAGCCTTTGGCTTTGAGCGCCTTCACCTCTTCCACGGTATGACCAAAGATAAAGATATTCTCGTCACCCACCTTCTCGGCGATTTCGACGTTTGCGCCATCCAGCGTACCTACGGTTAACGCACCGTTCAGCGCCAGCTTCATGTTACCGGTGCCGGAAGCCTCTTTCCCTGCAGTTGAAATCTGCTCAGAGATATCCGCCGCCGGGATCAGCATTTCCGCCGCCGAGACACAATAATCCGGCAGGAAGACGACCTTCAGCTTGTCACCGACTTTCGGGTCGTTATTGATGGTTTGTGCAACCTGGTTGATGGCGAAGATGATATTTTTCGCCAGGTAGTAACCCGGAGCAGCTTTTGCGCCAAACAAGAATACGCGCGGCACGCGATCTGCCTGCGGGTTCTCACGGATTTCTTTGTACAACGCCAGAATATGCAGCAGATTCAGGTGCTGGCGCTTGTACTCATGAAGACGTTTAATCTGAATATCAAAGATAGCGTTAGTCGTTATTTCAATACCGGTACGCGCTTTAATAAACTTCACCAGACGCTCTTTGTTCGCCAGCTTGATGTCACGATACTGCTGACGGAATTTCGCATCGTCCGCGTATTTTTCCAGGTTAATCAGCTGGTCGAGGTCGTTAGCCCACTCTTTTTTCAGCGATTTATCCAGCAGTGCGGCAAGCGCCGGGTTGCATTGCTTAATCCAGCGACGCGGAGTAATCCCGTTAGTGACGTTATGGAATTTGTTCGGCCAGAGCTGGTGATATTCCGGGAACAGATCTTTCACCACCAGATCGGAGTGCAGCGCCGCCACACCGTTGACCGCAAAACCGCTGACCACGCACATGTTGGCCATACGCACCTGTTTATTGTGCACCACTGCCAGCTTCGCCCAGACTTCAGCATCACCCGGCCAGGTTTTATCAACCAACGTCTTAAAGCGGTCGTTAATCTCTTTGATGATTTGCATGTGGCGCGGCAGGAGTGCTTTCACCAGTTTCTCATCCCAGCACTCTAACGCTTCCGGCATCAGGGTGTGGTTGGTGTAAGCGAAGGTCTTGCTGGTAATCGCCCACGCATCGTCCCAGCTCATCTGGTGCTCATCAATCAGCACGCGCAGCAGTTCAGGGATCGCGATAGTCGGGTGAGTATCGTTAAGTTGAATGACTTCGTAATCAGCCAGTTCGTGCAGCTTACGCCCTGCCAGATGATGGCGGCGCAGAATGTCGGCTACGGAGCAGGCGCACTGGAAGTACTGCTGCATCAGGCGCAGCTTTTTACCCGCGGTGTGGTTATCGTTCGGGTACAGCACTTTCGTCAGTTTTTCAGCGTCGATGCCCTGCTGCTCTGCGCGCAGGAAATCGCCGTCATTAAATTTGGTCAAGTTAAACGGGTGCGCATGGCTGGCCTGCCACAGACGCAGCGGTTGCGCTACGCCGTTACGGTAACCGAGAACCGGCAGATCCCAGGCCTGGCCGGTGATAGTAAACCCTGGCTCCCAGTGCCCTTCTTTGGTGACCTTGCCGCCAATCCCAACCTGCACATCCAGCGCCTCGTTGTGACGGAACCACGGGTAGCTGCCACGATGCCAGTCATCCGGGGCTTCCATCTGTTGGCCATCGGCAAACGACTGACGGAACAGGCCGTACTGGTAGTTGAGGCCATAGCCCGTCGCCGACTGGCCGACTGTCGCCATCGAATCAAGGAAGCAGGCCGCAAGGCGTCCCAATCCACCGTTACCCAACGCCGGATCGATCTCTTCTTCCAGCAGATCAGTCAGGTTGACGTCATGCGCTTTCAGCTCATCGCTCACCGCCTGATACCAGCCGAGGTTGAGTAAATTGTTGCCGGTCAGGCGACCAATCAAAAACTCCATCGAGATGTAGTTAACGTGACGCTGATTTTTTGCCGGTTTCGCCGCAGGCTGGGCGCTGAGTAACTCAGCCAACGCCCCACTCACTGCCTGCCACCACTGGCGCGACGTCATTTCTTGAGCCGACAGTAAACCGAAGCGCTGCCACTGACGCGTCAGGGCAGCCTGAAATTGATCTTTGTTGAAAGTAGGCTGTGACATAGGGGTTCCAGATCCTTAGGTAATAAAACAACGTTATCGCTAGTTTGCCTGGCTCGTTGTTGACATTCCTCATCCTGGCACGGATTAGGGAGGGAGGAGGAGCGGGGATGAGCATAAAAGTGTGATCACCACCACTTAAAGGGGAGGTAATTGCCCGTAAATTCGCGCAAACCCCGCATAACGCTCTTCGAATGACGCATTAGTAACAAAGGATTAATCGACAATATCAAATAGCGATATGACGATGAAAACAATGTGTAAATAGGGAAATAGTTTCTAACCTGAAATATCTGTGCCGGATAAGATAATTCACATAAAACTTTTAAGTCGGCCACAAAATTCGGTGATATTCATTAGCTATTTGAGTAACCACATAAAAAGAGAGGGATTTTTCGACACAGTCAAAATTACAACGGATCCAGTCGCCACGCCTGTTGCGACTCTTTAAAGCATTTATTGCAATAGATGTATAGATTTGTGACATAGTGCAAAATCAGACACACAAAAAGTCCGCTTAGCTTGCATAAAACACCAATCTGGCCGACCTTATATCTATTAATTACGAAGCGCAAAAAAAATCATTCTTCCCTATTTTCACACAGTGAAGTGACTAACTTATGTTGATTCCGTCTAAATTAAGTCGTCCGGTTCGACTCGACCATACGGTGGTTCGTGAGCGCCTGTTGGCTAAACTTTCCGGCGCGAACAATTTCAGGCTTGCCCTGATAACAAGTCCTGCTGGTTATGGAAAAACGACGCTGGTTTCACAATGGGCGGCAGGGAAAAATGATTTAGGCTGGTATTCTCTGGATGAGGGCGATAATCAGCAAGAGCGCTTTGCCAGTTATCTGATCGCCGCTATCCAGCAGGCGACCGGAGGACACTGCACCACCAGTGAAGCAATGGTGCAAAAACGTCAGTACGCCAGCCTGACGTCACTGTTTGCCCAGCTATTTATCGAACTGGCCGAGTGGCACCGCCCGCTCTACCTGGTAGTAGATGATTATCATCTGATCTCTAATCCGGCCATTCACGAAGCGATGCGTTTCTTCCTGCGTCACCAGCCTGAAAACCTTACGCTGGTCGTGCTGTCGCGCAACCTGCCGCAGTTGGGCATTGCTAACCTGCGGGTACGCGATCAACTACTGGAGATAGGCAGCCAACAGTTAGCCTTTAACCATCAGGAAGCCAAACAATTTTTCGACCGACGTTTGTCCTCCCCCATCGAAGCTGCTGAAAGCAGCCGGATGTGCGATGACGTTGCTGGCTGGGCCACGGCATTACAACTGATCGCCCTTTCCGCCCGCCAGAACAATCATTCCGCGCACCAGTCGGCACGACGCCTCGCGGGGATCAACGCCAGCCATTTGTCCGATTATCTGGTTGATGAAGTGCTGGACAGCGTCGACCTCGGCACCCGTCACTTCCTGCTAAAAAGCGCCATTCTGCGATCCATGAACGATGCGCTAATCGTCCGCGTTACCGGGGAAGAAAACGGCCAGATGCGGCTGGAAGAAATTGAGCGCCAGGGGTTATTCCTGCAGCGAATGGATGACGTTGGCGAGTGGTTCAGCTATCACCCGCTGTTTGGCAGCTTTTTACGCCAGCGCTGCCAATGGGAGCTGGCGAACGAACTGCCCGAAATACACCGCGCCGCAGCTGAAAGCTGGATGGCGCAAGGCTTCCCCAGCGAAGCTATCCACCACGCGCTGGCGGCCGGCGACGCCCATATGCTGCGCGATATCCTGCTTAATCATGCGTGGGGACTGTTTAACCATAGCGAGCTGACGTTACTGGAAGAGTCGCTGAAAGCCCTGCCGTGGGAAAGCCTGCTGGAAAATCCGCGTCTGGTTCTGTTGCAAGCCTGGCTGATGCAAAGCCAGCACCGCTACGGAGAGGTTAACACCTTGCTGGCGCGCGCAGAGCAGGAAATGAAAGGCGACATGGAGCCAACACTGCACGCCGAATTCAACGCTTTACGGGCGCAGGTAGCGATTAACGACGGCAACCCTGACGAAGCCGAACGCCTGGCGAAACTGGCGCTGGATGAGTTGCCCATCGCCTGGTTCTATAGCCGGATCGTCGCCACCTCGGTGCACGGCGAAGTCCTGCACTGTAAGGGCGATCTCACGCGCTCTCTGGCGTTAATGCAGCAAACCGAGCAAATGGCGCGTCATCATGACGTCTGGCATTACGCGCTGTGGAGCCTTATCCAGCAAAGCGAAATTTTGTTTGCCCAGGGCTTTTTACAGGCCGCCTGGGAAACTCAGGAAAAAGCATTCCAACTGATCAAAGAACAGCACCTGGAACAGCTGCCGATGCACGAATTCCTGGTACGTATTCGCGCGCAGCTACTGTGGGCATGGGCGCGTCTGGATGAATCAGAAGCTTCTGCCCGTAGCGGTATTGAACTGCTTTCCACTTTCCAGCCGCAGCAACAGCTACAGTGTCTGGCGCTGCTGGTTCAGTGTTCACTGGCACGGGGCGATCTCGATAACGCTCGCAGCCTGCTCAACCGTCTGGAAAACCTGTTGGGCAACGGTCACTATCACAGCGACTGGATCTCCAACGCCGATAAGGTGCGGGTGATTTACTGGCAAATGGTGGGCGACAAAAACTCGGCCGCCAACTGGCTGCGCCACACGCCGAAACCAGAATTCGCCAATAACCACTTCCTGCAAAGCCAGTGGCGCAACATCGCTCGCGCGCAAATCCTGCTCGGCGAGTTTGAACCGGCTGAGATTGTGCTGGAAGAGTTGAATGAAAATGCGCGCAACCTGCGCCTGATGAGCGATCTGAACCGCAACCTGTTGCTGCTTAATCAGCTCTACTGGCAGGCAGGGCGCAAAAATGACGCCCAGCGTGTGTTACTCGACGCCCTACAGCTGGCGAACCGTACCGGGTTTATCAGCCACTTTGTTATCGAAGGCGAGGCCATGGCGCAACAACTGCGTCAGCTGATTCAGCTCAATACCTTACCGGAGCTCGATCAGCACCGCGCCCAGCGCATTTTGCGTGAGATTAACCAGCACCACCGCCATAAATTTGCCCACTTCGATGAAGGATTCGTTGAGCGTCTACTTACTCACCCGGAAGTGCCGGAGCTTATCCGCACCAGCCCGCTGACCCAGCGCGAATGGCAGGTTCTGGGACTGATTTATTCTGGCTACAGCAACGAGCAGATCGCCGGTGAGCTGGCCGTCGCGGCAACGACCATCAAGACGCACATCCGCAATTTGTACCAAAAGCTCGGCGTCGCACATCGCCAGGATGCGGTGCAACATGCGCAGAAGCTGCTGAAGATGATGGGGTACGGCGTTTAGTTAATGCCTGATACGCAACGCTTATCAGGCCTGGAATTACCTTAGCACAGCTCTAACTGGATATGATGGTCAGCAATCACCTGCATCACACCAGCAGGCGGCAGCGTGTCGGTATACACCGCATCCACCATACTGATGCTGCCCATATTCACCATCGCGTTACGCCCAAACTTCGAGTGGTCCACCACCAGCATCACATGCCGTGAATTCTCAATGATCGCGCGCTTGGTGCGAACTTCGTGATAATCAAACTCCAGCAGAGAACCATCGCTGTCGATGCCGCTGATCCCTAAGATGCCGAAGTCCAGACGGAACTGAGAAATAAAGTCGAGGGTCGCTTCGCCCATAATACCGCCGTCGCGGCTACGCAGTTCACCACCGGCGAGGATTATGCGGAAATCCTCTTTCGCCATCAGCGTGTTCGCCACATTGAGGTTGTTGGTCACAATGCGTAAATTGCTGTGATTAAGCAGCGCGTGAGCCACCGCTTCCGGCGTGGTTCCGATATCAATAAACAGCGTTGAGCCGTTCGGGATTTGCGTGGCAACTTTGCGGGCAATGCGCTCTTTTTCCGCCGTCTGCGTCGCTTTACGGTCATGCCACGGGGTGTTGACCGAGCTGGATGGCAGCGCCGCGCCGCCGTGATGGCGCAAAATCATGTTCTGATCGGCCAGATCGTTAAGATCGCGGCGAATCGTCTGCGGGCTGACGGAGAAATGCTCCACCAGCTCTTCAGTACTGACGTATCCCTGTTTTTTTACCAGCTCGATGATCGCGTCATGTCGTTGTGTTTGCTTCATTAGTGTTCCCTGAAATTTTGCCGGATGCGCTAACGCTTATCCGGCCTACAAAGTTCGTTTCCGCACATTCATCGTATCGGCAAACGCCATTGCCAGACCCACGGCCAACCCGGCGATATGAGCGCCATTCGCCATCGACATGCCGAATAGATCAAACCAGCCGGCAACAATCCAGATCAAAGCAAAGATAATCAAACCACGCTGCAGGAAAATACCGCTTTGCGGATCGCGCTCGCCACGCAACCACACGTAGCCCATCAGCGCATATACCACGCCAGACAGTCCACCAAACCACGGGCCGCTAAATTTCTGCTGAACATAGCCGCTCAACAGGGCGCTGATCACGGTAATAACAATCAGTTTTCCACTGCCCAGACGCTTTTCAACCGCACCGCCGAGATACCACCACCACAACAGGTTGAACAGAATATGCATCAGCGAGAAGTGCATAAAAGCGTGGGTGAAATAACGCCAGAATTCAAATTTCAGCGAAGGGTCAAACGGCCATGCCAGCCAGAGCATCACCGCCTGGTCGCCCAGCACGTTCATCGCGATAAACACCAGCACACACGCGGCCATCACCAACCAGGTTACCGGGCCTGCGCGTTCGCGCAATGTGGCCAGGAACGGATAACGCTGGTAGTGCAGACCGCTGTCGGTCTGACCCGACTGCCAGCTTGCCGCGAGGTAGCGCGGATCGCCCGGATTCTCCAGAAATCTCGCCAGTTCAGCATGCACGCGCTCGGCCTGGGACTCATCCGCCAGCCAGACATCCGTTTGCTGATGTTGTTGAATCGTCAGGATAACGCCCTGTGTCGCCATATAATCAACAAATGCCTGCGCCACGCGGGGGTTAGCAAAAGAGGTAATCATCAACATGGTTGCTGTCGCTTCATCCACACAAAAGAGGACAGTATATATATCCTACCCGTTTCAGGCTGCATCTTTGTTAGCTTACGAACCGTATGCCACTTCTGCCGGAAAATGTCGATGCCAGGCGTCGAAGCCGCCGTCAACGCTGTAAACCGCGTCATAACCCTGCTGAAGAAGATATTGCGCCGCACCTTTACTGCTGTTGCCGTGATAACACATCACCAACACGGCGGTGTCGAAATCATGCTCGCGCATAAATGACCCCAGCGTGTCGTTCGTCAGATGAAACGCCTGCGGGGCATGACCCATGGCATAGCTTTGCGGATCACGGATATCCACTAACACCGCGCTCCCCTGATGCAGCTTCTGATGCGCTTCTTCGACATTAATACATTCAAACTGATCCATTGCTCTCTCTTCTTTATATGGCAGGTGACGCTTTTCAGACATGTTACTGCTTAGTGTACGTCCCGACGGCAGTTAAACGCCATAATGTTATATGTATCACTGTAAATTGTTTATCCGATGTTACCAATGGCGCGATTCTTTGCTATTATGCTCGATAACGAACATTAATGAGCTATAACGAAAGTGCGAGAGGCCAGCATGGAAACCAAAGATCTGATTGTGATAGGTGGAGGCATCAACGGTGCCGGTATCGCGGCAGATGCCGCTGGACGCGGTTTATCCGTGCTGATGCTGGAAGCGCAGGATTTAGCCTGCGCCACCTCTTCCGCTAGCTCCAAACTCATCCACGGTGGCCTGCGCTACCTGGAACACTACGAATTTCGTCTGGTAAGCGAAGCGCTGGCCGAACGTGAAGTGCTGTTGAAAATGGCACCGCATATCGCCTTCCCGATGCGCTTTCGCCTGCCCCATCGCCCGCACCTGCGTCCGGCGTGGATGATCCGCATTGGTTTGTTTATGTACGATCATCTGGGCAAACGCACCAGTTTGCCAAGCTCTACCGGTTTGCGTTTTGGCGCGGATTCCGTAATGAAACCTGAGATTGTGCGCGGTTTCGAATATTCCGACTGCTGGGTAGACGATGCGCGACTGGTTTTGGCAAACGCCCAAATGGTCGTACGCAAAGGCGGAGAAGTATTAACCCGCACTCGCGCCACTTCTGCTCGCCGTGAAAACGGTTTGTGGATTGTTGAAGCTGAAGATATCGATACCGGCAAAAAATACACCTGGCAGGCGCGTGGCCTGGTCAACGCCACCGGTCCGTGGGTGAAAGAGTTCTTCGACGACGGTATGCACCTGCCATCACCGTACGGCATTCGCCTGATTAAAGGCAGCCACATCGTAGTGCCGCGCGTACATACCCAGAAGCAAGCTTATATTCTGCAAAACGAAGATAAGCGTATTGTGTTTGTTATCCCATGGATGGACGAATTCTCGATCATCGGGACGACAGACGTTGAATACAAAGGCGATCCGAAAGCAGTGAAAATTGATGAAAGCGAAATCAATTACCTGCTGAAGGTCTACAACGCGCACTTTAAGAAACAGCTGGGCCGTGATGATATCGTCTGGACTTACTCAGGCGTGCGTCCGCTGTGCGATGACGAGTCTGACTCACCGCAGGCGATCACCCGTGATTACACGCTGGATATCCACGACGAAAACGGCAAAGCGCCGCTGCTGTCGGTCTTTGGCGGTAAGCTGACCACCTATCGTAAGCTGGCTGAGCACGCGATGGAAAAACTGGCATCGTACTACCAGGGTATTGGTCCGGCATGGACGAAAGAGTGCATTCTGCCAGGCGGTGACATTGGCGGCGATCGCGAAGATTACGCGGCCAAACTGCGCCGTCGCTACCCGTTCCTGACCGAGTCGCTGGCACGCCATTACTCTCGCACCTACGGCAGCAACACCGAATGGGTTATCGGCGAAGCCACCTCGCTTGCCGAGTTAGGTGAAGACTTTGGCCATGAGTTTTATGAGGCCGAGCTGAAATATCTGGTCGATCATGAATGGGTTCGTCGTGCGGAAGATGCGTTGTGGCGTCGCACGAAAGAAGGTATGTGGCTGAATGCTGAGCAGCAGTCGCGTATGACCCAGTGGCTGGCGGAGTACATTGAAAAACACCAGTTGTCGCTGGCGTCCTGATAAAAATGCCGGATGCGGCTAGCGCCTTACCCGGCCTACAAGAGTGCATAAACGTAGGCCGGGCAAGCGAAGCGCCCCCGGCATCGTGTGTTACAACCGCACCGAATCGATATGCCAGATGTTTTCGGCGTACTCTTTGATCGTCCTGTCCGACGAGAAGTACCCCATGTTGGCAATATTAATCATCGACTTGGTGGTCCACTCTTCCGGGTGACGATACAGTTCATCAACCTTATCCTGGCAATCAACGTAGCTGCGATAATCCGCCAGAACCTGATAGTGGTCGCCAAAGTTAATCAGCGAATCCACCAGGTCGCGATAGCGTCCCGGCTCCTCAGGGCTGAATACGCCGCTGCCGATCTGCGTCAGCACCTGGTGCAGCTCTTCGTCTTTCTCGTAATACTCACGCGGCTTGTAGCCCTGGCTGCGTAAAGCCTCGACCTCTTCCGCCGTATTACCAAAGATAAAGATATTTTCTGCGCCCACATGCTCCAGCATCTCAACGTTGGCGCCGTCCAGCGTACCGATGGTCAGCGCACCGTTAAGAGCAAATTTCATATTACTGGTACCGGAGGCTTCGGTCCCGGCCAGAGAAATCTGTTCAGAAAGGTCGGCAGCAGGAATAATCACCTGCGCCAGGCTGACGCTGTAGTTGGGGATAAACACCACTTTCAGCTTGTCGCCAATTTGCGGATCGTTGTTGATCACTTTCGCGACGTCGTTGATCAGGTGAATGATGTGTTTCGCCATGTAATAAGCAGAAGCCGCTTTACCGGCGAAGATATTCACACGCGGCACCCACTCAGCGTCAGGATCGGCCTTAATGCGGTTGTAGCGGGTGATCACATGCAGCACGTTCATCAACTGGCGTTTGTATTCGTGAATACGCTTTATCTGCACATCAAACAGCGATTTCGGGTTCACCACCACGTTCAGTTGCTGGGCGATGAGCGTGGCCAGACGCTTTTTATTCTCCAGCTTCGCGCGGCGCACAGCCTGATTTACCAGTGGGTAATCGCAGTGCTGCTCAAGCTCGCTGAGCTGGCTGAGATCGGTTCGCCAGGTGCGACCAATGTTCTCATCCAGCACTTCAGAGAGCGACGGGTTAGCCAGCGCCAGCCAGCGGCGCGGCGTCACGCCGTTGGTGACGTTGCAAAAACGAGTCGGGAAAATCTTCGCAAAATCAGCAAACAGCGACTGCACCATCAGGTTGGAGTGCAGCTCGGAAACGCCGTTAACCTTGTGGCTCACTACCACCGCCAGCCATGCCATACGCACACGACGGCCGTTTGATTCATCGATAATCGACGTCCGCCCCAGCAGAGCAGTATCGTTTGGATACTGTTCCTGCAACGTCTTCAGGAAGTAGTCGTTGATTTCAAAGATGATTTGCAGATGGCGCGGCAAAATTTTGCCCAGCATATCGACAGGCCAGGTCTCCAGCGCTTCGCTCATCAAGGTGTGGTTGGTATACGAGAAGACCTGGCAGCAGACCTCAAACGCATCGTCCCAGCTGAACTTATGCTCATCGATCAGCAAGCGCATCAGCTCAGGGATCGACAGCACCGGATGGGTATCGTTGAGGTGAATGGCGATTTTATCCGCCAGATTGTCGTAGGTTTTGTGCAGCTGATAATGACGGTTCAGGATGTCCTGCACCGTAGAGGAGACCAGGAAATACTCCTGGCGCAACCGCAGCTCGCGTCCTGAATAGGTGGAGTCGTCCGGGTACAGTACGCGGGAGACGTTCTCGGAGTGGTTTTTATCTTCCACAGCCGCAAAGTAGTCGCCCTGGTTAAATTTACCGAGGTTGATCTCGCTACTGGCCTGGGCATTCCACAGGCGCAGCGTGTTGGTGGCGTCGGTGTCGTAGCCGGGGATAATCTGGTCGTAGGCGACCGCGAGGATCTCTTCGGTTTCTATCCAGCGCGTTTTCTTACCTTCCTGCTGAATACGCCCGCCAAAACGCACTTTGTAGCGCGTGTTGTGGCGTTTGAATTCCCACGGGTTACCGTATTCCAGCCAGTAGTCCGGCGACTCTTTCTGGCGGCCATCAACAATGTTCTGCTTGAACATACCGTAGTCATAACGAATACCGTAACCGCGTCCCGGCAGGCCCAGCGTTGCCAGAGAGTCCAGGAAGCAGGCCGCCAGACGCCCGAGACCGCCATTGCCAAGACCCGGGTCGTTTTCTTCGTCGATCAGATCTTCAAGATCCAACCCCATACCTTCCAGCGCATTTTTGACATCGTCATAAATGCCCAGCGATAACAGTGCATTGGAAAGCGTGCGGCCAATCAGAAACTCCATAGACAAGTAATAGACCTGACGAGTTTCCTGAGATAATTGCGCACGGTTAGAACGCAGCCAGCGCTCCACGAGACGGTCGCGCACCGCGAACAACGTGGCGTTCAGCCACTCATGTTTATTGGCAATGACCGGGTCCTTACCAATCGTGAACATCAGCTTATAGGCAATAGAATGCTTAAGTGCCTCTACGCTGAGTGTGGGCGATGCATAAGTAAATGGAGCATTCATATAGGTGATTCCTGGATATCTATTTCAAGCGATAGTAAAGCTCACGGTATGACTTCGCCGCGACTTGCCAGCTAAAATCCATGGTCATGGCCTGACGTTGTACAAACCGCCAAAGCGAAGGCCGGGACCACAATACGAAAGCACGCCGGATCGCGCGTAACAGCGACCAGGCATTACTATCTTCAAATACAAACCCACTGGCGATACCGTCCGCCAGGTTTTCCAGCGAACTGTCAGAGACTGTATCAGCCAGCCCACCGGTGCGCCGCACCAGCGGCAGCGTGCCGTACTTCAGTCCATACAACTGCGTTAAGCCACACGGCTCAAAACGGCTGGGGACCAATATCACATCGGCCCCACCCATGATGCGGTGCGAGAAGGCTTCGTGATAGCCGATCTGCACACCCACCTGTCCTGGATGTTCCGCCGCTGCGGCGAGGAATCCTTCCTGTAATACCGGATCGCCCGCGCCTAGCAATGCCAGTTGTCCACCCTGCTCTAACAACCCCGGCAGCGCTTCCAGCACCAGATCCAGCCCTTTTTGACTGGTCAGACGGCTCACCACGGCAAACAACGGTACTTTATCGTTGACCTTAAGTCCCATCGCTATCTGAAGCTGGCGTTTGTTTTCTGCCTTCTCCTCCAGTGTGTCGCGCGTATATCGCGATGCCAGCAGGAGATCGGTTTCCGGGCTCCAGATTTTTTCATCAACGCCGTTCAGCACGCCGGAAAGACGGCCTTCACGATGACGCTGCTGCAACAGACCTTCCATGCCGTAGGCAAACTGCGGCTCGGTAATTTCCCGCGCGTAGGTCGGACTGACCGCCGTAATGTGGTCGGCGTAGTACAATCCTGCCTTCAAAAACGAAATCTGCCCGTTAAACTCCAGTCCGTGCACATTAAAGAACGACCATGGCAATTGGATGTCATCCATATGCTTTGCATAAAACATGCCTTGATACGCCAGGTTGTGGACGGTGAACACCGATTTCGCCGGATGGCCGCGCGCCGCCAGATACGCCGGAGCCAGACCCGCATGCCAGTCGTGCGCATGCACCACATCCGGGCGCCAGAATGGGTCAAGGCCACAGGCCATTTCACAGCCAACCCAGCCCAGCAATGCAAAACGCTGCACGTTATCGGTATACGCAAACAGGTTAGTGTCGTGATACGGGCTACCGGGGCGGTCATAGAGATGCGGCGCGTCAATCAGGTAAATACCCACGCCGTTGAAATGCCCGAACAGCAGCGTGATACGTCCGGCGAAGGTATCCCGACGCGTTACAACCTGCGCATCGGGAATGCCGCGACGGATATCAGGAAACGCCGGGAGCAGCACGCGGGCATCCACGCCGTCCGCTATTTGCGCTGCGGGTAACGCCCCAATAACATCCGCCAGTCCCCCGGTTTTTAACAGGGGGAACATCTCTGAACAAACGTGTAAAACCTGCATTATCGCTCCTGTTTGATCTGCAGTTTGCGTAGCATTTCACGCGTGACCAGCACAATACCTTCCTCTGAACGGTAGAAACGACGCGCATCTTCTTCCGCGTTTTCACCAATCACCATGCCTTCGGGAATAACGCAGGCACGGTCGATAATGCAACGACGTAAGCGACACGAACGTCCCACCCACACTTCAGGTAACAACACTGCCGAATCAATGTTACAGAATGAATTCACCCGCACTCGCGGGAACAGAACGGACTGCACCACCACCGAACCTGAAATTATGCATCCGCCAGAAACCAGCGAGTTCAGCGTCATTCCGTGGCTGCCGGAACGGTCCTGAACAAATTTCGCTGGTGGCAGCGATTCCATGTGCGTACGGATTGGCCAGTCCTGGTCGTACATGTCCAGTTCAGGCGTCACCGAAGCCAGATCGAGGTTCGCCTTCCAGTAGGCTTCCAGCGTACCCACATCACGCCAGTACGGCTCGGATTCCGGGTCAGACTGCACGCAGGACAACGGGAATGGATGTGCATACGCCATGCCAGCTTCGGTGATTTTCGGGATAATGTCTTTACCGAAATCGTGACTGGAGTTTTCATCGAGGTCATCTTCCGCCAGCAATTCATACAGATAATCGGCGTTGAAAACGTAGATCCCCATACTGGCAAGAGATTTGGTCGGGTCGCCTGGCATGGCTGGCGGGTTAGCGGGTTTTTCAACAAACTCGATAATTTTGTCGCTGTCGTCCACGTCCATTACGCCAAACGCGCTGGCCTCTTCAATAGGCACTGGCATACAGGCCACGGTGCAACGCGCGCCTTTCTCGACGTGGTCGATCAGCATGCGTGAGTAGTCCTGCTTGTAGATATGATCGCCCGCGAGGATCACCACATATTCCGCTTTATAGCGTCGAATGATGTCCAGGTTTTGGGTCACCGCATCCGCCGTACCGCGATACCAGTTTTCACCCTGCATTCTCTGCTGGGCAGGCAGCAGATCGACAAACTCGTTCATCTCTTCGCTAAAGAACGACCAGCCGCGCTGAATATGCTGCACCAGCGTGTGGGACTGGTACTGGGTGATCACGCCAATACGGCGGATCCCGGAGTTAATACAGTTGGATAAGGCAAAATCGATAATGCGGAACTTACCGCCAAAGTGCACAGCAGGTTTGGCACGTTTGTTGGTTAAATCTTTTAAGCGGGTACCGCGGCCACCGGCCAGGATCAGGGCAACAGATTTTAATGGCAGCTGGCGCGCCAACATTACACGATCGTTCTTCTCTAAACTCACCATGACTAACTCCTTTTTTATCTTCTCTGGAACACACACAGTCCGTGCGCAGGTCCCTGCCAGACAGCCGTAAGCACCGGATTATCCTCTCCGGCAAATGGGGGAACGGCGCACCATTCCCCTTCAGGTAAAACGATATCTGTCACCTCAAGCGTGGCATTTATTGCAATCAGAAAACGGTCTGATAGCAGGATTTGCATCTGCCTCGGGCCGTTTTGCCACTCATCCGCACTTAAGGGTTGTGCGTACTTATTCAGCCAACGAACATTGCCATCGCCCTCTTCCCACCAGCGATCGTCCGTTAATGCAGGAATTTGCTGACGAAGATGGATCAGGGCAGCGGTAAATGTGGTTAGCCCGCTGTTTGCCTGCTGCCAGTCCAGCCAGGTTAGAGCGTTATCCTGGCAGTAAGCGTTATTGTTGCCGTGCTGGCTATGACCATGCTCATCGCCCGCCAGCAACATCGGCGTCCCCTGGGAGAGCAACAGCGTGGATAACAGCGCATGAATGCTGTCGCGCCGCCGCTCAATCAGGTCCAGCGTGCCGCCTAATCCTTCTTTACCATGATTGTCGCTGTAGTTATTGCTAGTGCCGTCGCGATTTTCCTCACCATTCGCTTCATTGTGCTTATTTGTGAAGCACACACAGTCGCGTAGCGTAAAACCGTCGTGCGCAGTCACCAGATTGACCGTCGCGCTGGGTTTGCGACCATCGCGTTTAAACACGTCGCTTGATGCGGCAAAACGCCCGGCAAACTCACCCAACGAGAGATTACGCTGGAGCCAGAAGCGTCGGGTCGCATCGCGGAAATGGTCATTCCACTCGGCAAACGGCGGGGGAAAATTCCCCACCTGATACCCGCCTTCACCAATATCCCACGGTTCCGCAATCAGCTTAACGCGTGAGAGCAGCGGACAGTTTTGGATCGCGGTAAACAGTGGCGCATCCTGACGAAACGCAGGTGTACGCCCCATGACGGAAGCCAAATCAAAACGAAAACCATCCACATGGCAGGTTTCAACCCAGTAGCGCAGGCATTCACATGCGTATTCCACAACGCCTGGATGGCTCAGATTGAGGGTGTTCCCACAACCGGTCCAGTTGTAGTAATCACCATCGTCCCTGATCCAATAATAGCTACGGTTATCAATTCCGCGCAGCGAGAAGACGGGGCCTTCGAGATCCAGCTCAGCGCTGTGGTTCAAAACGATATCGAGAATGACCTCAATCCCCGCTTTGTGCAGCGCTTTTACCGCGTCGCGAAACTCATCAAGCGCACTCTCCGGCGAACAGGCATAGGCCGGATGCAACGCAAACATCGCTACCGGGTTGTAGCCCCAATAGTTCGACAGCCCCAGCCGCTGAAGCCGTGGTTCGCTGGCAAAATGCGCCACCGGCAGCAGCTCCAGCGCGGTAATGCCGAGGCGCTTGAAGTAATCGATCATCACTGGATGGCCCAGCGCTTTGTAGGTTCCGCGAATATCTTCCGGCAGGTCTGGATGCAAATACGTCAACCCTTTGACATGCGCTTCGTAAATCACGGTATTGCCCCACGGCGTGCGCGGCGGGGTATCATCCTCCCAGTCATAATGATCGGACACCACCACGCCCTTCAGCGCGATGGTGGCATTATCATGATGATCCGGTTCATTTAGCCCACCGTGCAGCAGCGGGTTATCTTTTAACTCGCCATCCACCCGACGGGCGCAAGGGTCAAGCAGCAGCTTGGCCGGATTAAACCGGTGGCCCTGCTGCGGTTGCCATGGGCCATGAACACGATAGCCATAGCGCAGACCGGGCCGGGCGTTGGCCAGATAGCCGTGCCAGACATCACCGCTACGCCCCGGCAGGTCATAGCGAAGTTCGCACCCTTGCTCATCGAATACGCATAATTCAACGCGTTCAGCGTGGGCCGAGAAGAGTGTGAAATTGACACCATGGCCGTCATACGTTGCACCATGGGGGGTGGCGTTGCCGGTTGCCAGTTGCGTCATTACCCCTCCCTGACCAGCCAGATCGTTGCCAACGGCGGTAACGTGAGGCTCAGTGAGTGCTGACGACCATGGCTGGCGATTTCATCGCTGTGCACCGCACCGCCGTTGCCGGTATTGCTACCGTGGTAATGCATCGAGTCGGTATTGAGGATCTCACGCCATTTACCTGGCTGATTGATACCGAAGCGATAGCCGTGGCGGGGCACAGGCGTAAAGTTACTGACCACAATGATTTCATTGCCGACCTTGTCACGACGCACGAAAGCCAGCACCGAACGTTCGTTGTCATCCACCACCAGCCATTCAAAACCATAGGCGTCAAAGTCGAGCTCGTGCAGCGCTTTGTGATGACGGTAGGTGTGGTTCAGATCGCGCACCAGACGCTGTACGCCGTGGTGCCAGTTATCGCCACCTTCCAGCAGGTGCCAGTCGAGGCTGGCGTCATGGTTCCATTCACGTCCCTGCGCAAACTCGTTGCCCATAAACAGCAGTTTTTTACCCGGGAAGGCCCACATCCAGCCGTAGTAGGCGCGCAGGTTGGCAAACTTCTGCCATGCGTCTCCCGGCATGCGATCGAGAATGGATTTTTTACCGTGTACCACTTCATCATGCGACAGCGGCAGGACAAAGTTTTCGGTGTAGTTGTACAGCATGCCGAAGGTCAGCTTGTCGTGATGGTACTGACGATGAATCGGGTCCAGCTTCATGTAGTCCAGCGTGTCGTGCATCCAGCCGAGGTTCCACTTATACCAGAACCCTAAACCGCCCATATCCTGTGGTCTTGAAACGCCGGCAAAGTCGGTGGACTCTTCCGCCATACTCACCGCACCAGGCACCTGCTCGCCAAGAATGCGGTTGGTATTGCGCAAAAATTCAATGGCTTCGAGGTTTTCACGACCACCAAATTCGTTTGGGATCCATTCCCCTTCTTTGCGGCTGTAGTCGCGATAAATCATCGACGCCACGGCATCCACGCGCAGCGCGTCAATACCAAAGCGTTCAATCCAGTACAGGGCGTTGCCCACCAGGTAGTTGCTGACTTCACGGCGACCATAGTTGTAGATCAGCGTGTTCCAGTCCTGGTGATATCCTTCGCGCGGGTCGCTGTGTTCATACAGGTTGGTGCCATCAAACTCTGCCAAACCAAAGTCGTCCGACGGGAAATGACCCGGCACCCAGTCGAGAATAACGTTCAGCCCCGCCTGATGCGCGGCATTCACGAAATAACGGAAATCATCGCGCGTCCCGAAGCGACGGGTCGGCGCATACATGCCGGTAGGCTGGTAGCCCCAGCTACCGTCGAACGGATGCTCGTTAATCGGCAACAGTTCGAGGTGGGTAAAGCCCATCCATTTGGCGTACGGCACCAACTGATCCGCCAGCTCGCGGTAGCTCAGCCAGAAGTTGTTATCGGTATGACGACGCCATGACCCCAGGTGAACTTCATAGATAGAGATCGGTGCATCAAACTGGTTGGCTTTTTTGCGCGCCTCGCTTTGCACTACTTTTTCCGGCAGACCACAGATAAGCGACGCGGTTTCCGGACGCATTTGCGCTTCGAAGGCGTAAGGGTCCGCTTTGATTCGCAGCTTACCGTTGGCATCGATCATCTCGTATTTATACAGTTGACCATGCTGCGCACCGGGGATAAACAGCTCCCAAATACCGCTTTCTTTACGCAGGCGCATCGGGTGGCGACGACCATCCCAGTAGTTGAACTGCCCAACCACTGACACGCGTTGAGCGTTAGGTGCCCAGACTGAGAAGCGCGTACCGGTTACGCCATCCATGGTATCCGCATGCGCACCCAGCGTTTCGTAAGGTCGCAGGTGCGTACCTTCAGATAACAGCCAGGCATCCATATCCTGGATCAGCGGGCCAAAACGATAAGGGTCATCAATCAGATTCTGTTGTCCATGCCAGACAACGGCCAACTGGTAGCGAAAGAAATTTTTACGGCGGGGAAGTACAGCACAGAAAAAACCGCGAGAGTCGAGGCAATCCAGCTTGCCGACTTTGCGTCCGGTTTTGGGTTCGATCACCCACACTTCGGTGGCGTCAGGTAATAGGGCGCGGACTTCAAGTCCAGCATCAGTTTGGTGCATACCGAGTACGGAAAAAGGATCCGCAAAATGGCCTGCAATTAGCGCATTAATCACGTCTCTATCGATACGAACGGACATGGTTGTCATCCTGTTTTATGGCGTCACCCCTTCCAACTGATTTTCGACATCAGGTAGTGACACTTTTTTTGACCTGAACGGCGCAGCACAATTGTGCATCCTCTCTGCGTCGTCCCACCTTCAGGCAACAACTTAATACCTCCGGTACTAAGTCACCCTTAAAGAATAGCCAATGCTTTATCTTACTCCTGGTAAAAAATGAAACATCTGCGCTTACTCCTGTATTACGCAAAAAAAGGGGTGATTCCTCACCCCTTGATCGTTAACAAACTATTACGCCAATTGGCGCAGCATACGGCGCAATGGCTCCGCAGCACCCCACAGCAACTGGTCGCCCACGGTAAAGGCTGACAGGAACTCCGGTCCCATGTTCAGCTTACGCAGACGGCCTACTGGCGTGGTCAGCGTGCCGGTAACGGCCGCCGGGGTTAACTCACGCATGGTGATATCCCGATCGTTTGGTACAACTTTGGCCCACGGATTGTGCGCCGCCAGCAGTTCTTCCACGGTCGGAATAGACACATCTTTTTTCAGTTTAATGGTGAACGCCTGGCTGTGGCAGCGCAGCGCACCGACGCGCACGCACAGGCCATCAACCGGGATCACGGAAGACGTGTTGAGAATTTTGTTGGTTTCCGCCTGTCCCTTCCACTCTTCACGGCTCTGACCGTTATCGAGCTGTTTGTCGATCCACGGAATCAGGCTACCGGCCAGCGGTACGCCAAAGTTATCAACCGGCAGTTCGCCGCTGCGGGACAGGGTCGTCACTTTACGTTCGATGTCGAGAATAGCAGAGGAAGGGGTCGCCAGTTCCTCGGCCACATGGCCATACAGATGACCCATCTGAGACAGCAGTTCACGCATATGGCGCGCGCCGCCGCCGGAAGCCGCCTGATAGGTCGCCACGGAAACCCAGTCAACCAGGTCATTGGCAAACAGGCCACCGAGGGACATCAGCATCAGGCTAACGGTACAGTTGCCGCCAACAAAGGTCTTAATGCCTTTGTTCAGGCCGTCGGTGATGACATCCTGGTTAACCGGATCGAGAATAATGATGGCATCGTCTTTCATACGCAGCGAAGAGGCTGCGTCAATCCAGTAACCCTGCCAACCGCTTTCACGAAGCTTTGGATAGATTTCGTTGGTATAATCGCCGCCCTGACAGGTCACAATGATATCGAGCGCCTTCAGCGCATCCAGATCAAAAGCGTCCTGAAGTGTGCCGGTCGCGGTGCCACCGAACGTCGGTGCCGCCTGCCCGAGCTGGGAAGTAGAAAAGAAAACAGGGCGAATGGCGTCGAAGTCACGCTCCTCAACCATGCGTTGCATGAGAACAGAGCCGACCATACCGCGCCAGCCGATAAAACCAACATTTTTCATAGCGTTTTTTCCTGCAGAGATGTGTGCTGTGTATGCTAACCAGTATCCTACTGGCCTATCCTTCACCATACAAAAAGCAGCCAAAGTCGCAAGTGAAATTAATCAATGATAGCGAAGCCATCAGTAATGCGACTTATCCCGCTGCGCAAGCAAGCAGAAAGTCCGCGGTAATTATCAGGGAATTTGAGTTATGAATGAAATCATTTCAGCGGCAGTTTTATTGATCCTGATTATGGATCCGCTCGGAAATCTGCCCATTTTCATGTCCGTATTGAAACATACCGAACCAAAACGTCGCCGCGCGATTATGATTCGCGAGCTGTTTATTGCGCTGTTGGTGATGCTGATATTCCTGTTTGCGGGCGAGAAAATTCTGGCATTTCTTAACCTGCGTGCAGAAACCGTATCGATCTCCGGGGGCATCATTTTGTTCCTGATCGCCATTAAGATGATTTTCCCCAGCGCCACCGGGAATAGCACCGGGCTTCCGGCTGGTGAAGAGCCATTTATCGTACCGCTGGCGATTCCGCTGGTAGCCGGGCCGACAATCCTGGCCTCATTAATGCTGTTGTCGCATCAGTATCCAAACCAGATGGGGCATCTGGTGATTGCGCTGCTGATCGCCTGGGGCGGTACATTCGTGATTTTGCTGCAGTCTTCGCTGTTTTTACGTCTGCTGGGAGAGAAAGGGGTTAACGCGCTGGAGCGCCTGATGGGGCTAATTCTGGTGATGATGGCAACCCAGATGTTCCTCGACGGCGTGCGGATGTGGATGAAGGGGTAACCGTTTTGAAGCTGGAGAGCATGGCATTTCAGAGAACGATTCCGTTCACGTTATGCTCATTGCTTCTCTGAGATCTCGTCACCAGTGAACGTGCTAAGGGGGCTACGCAGCCCCCTTAGCAATCCCGGCTCCCGGCAGGAAAATTGCCACTTCGTGGTTCCCTCCACTTATTCCTCCAGGCTACCGGGCCGGGCGCGAGGCAGCGTCCATGCAAAACGCGCCCTGAACCCGCATCCCTGCGGGTTCTCCCGGCCTTACGGAAACGTGTCGGCAATTTTCAGCCGGACCAGCTCACACCTGACCACCTGAGCTTTTACTTGAATACCTGTGAACAGCAAAACGGATATAGCTGAAAGCCAGAGCGCTGAAGCGACACCCTGGTCCGGCTGAAAATCGATGAGGTGTTGACGGCTGACCGGGTCTGCCCGCAGGGATGCGGGCAGAGGGGACGGCCTGCATGGATGCAGGCTCGGCCCCGACCCGACAGGCAGACGGAATAAGACGAATAACTCGCGCAGCGACGATTTTCCCGCCGGGAGCCTGGGTTGCAAGGGAGGCGGCGGTGAGCCTCCCTTGCACGTTCACGGGCATCAGCGCTTCAGAGAAATGACACCACTGAGGTGAACGGAACCCTGAGCAATAATCACATGTTCACCCTACATGCTTAACTGAACGGCATTGCACTGTAATACCAGGTATTCCTTATGCTTTTAAACCGCTGAGAAAAC
This sequence comes from Citrobacter sp. B72, assembly GCF_016894305.1. Classification (NCBI taxonomy): domain Bacteria; kingdom Pseudomonadati; phylum Pseudomonadota; class Gammaproteobacteria; order Enterobacterales; family Enterobacteriaceae; genus Citrobacter; species Citrobacter sp. B72. The sequence goes on along the minus strand of NZ_CP069801.1, from coordinate 292,691 downwards.
GTATTTTCATTTCTGCGAAGCGCCTTCCGGAATGCCCTCTTGTCAGCATCACGGATAAGCATTATCTTCTCGCTGCACCTGCAAAATCAGGTGCCAGAATTAGCCTTCTGAACTTCTTCATCGGTGACGCAAGTATTTTTGTGTCGCACGCTTAGGTACACTCCAATGGTGGACCGGGCGGGGGCGTCGCAAGACGCGCCGGTATCCGATGAGGCCGGTAAGGCTAACCCTGTTCGGTTCCACCACCAGTGAGATTAGCCTCTCCAGTGGTGGATGAAATCACTCATCGGAGGCTGCCCTATGGCTACTACCCCTCTCTTTTCATACTCTTTATTTACCCTTCCCTTTAGCCATGCCACGGACTTCACCGAACTGGCGGATAACTGTGAGCGTTTTGTCGAAGGGCTTGTTGAATGTCATGACCCTGTTGAAAAACTGGCGATTTGTGCGCGCCTGTCGGCCTGTCTGGCACTACTGCAACCAACCTTAACGGAACCTGTACCGCAGCATCTAAAGGCTAGCCTGACGGCAGAAACCTTACCAACCCGCTCTCCCCTCTTTGAACCCGAACCAGATCAGATGGGGCGTTACTGCCAGCTTTTGACGCATTTACTGATGAGTAAAACGCTGTCTGACGAGATGGAACGCGTGGCGGGTGATTTACTGCAGGATTTAGTGGGCTATTTCGCCGATACGCTAAAAGCGCCGCGATGGTTGAAAACCGAGGATGGGGTGATGGTACTGTAAAAAAGCCGGGTGGCGGCTTCGCCTTACCCGGCCTACGGTGTCGATATGTGCTCGTTTCCAGGCCCGGTAAACGCTAGCGCCACCGGGCAATGCCATCAGCTCAACAGCTGGAAAGCAATCATACCGACAATCGCGCCGACCGTACCGAGGATGGTTTCCATCATCGTCCAGGTCTTCAGCGTTTGCGCTTCAGTCGCGCCGGTAAATTTACCGAACAACCAAAAACCAGCGTCGTTAACGTGGCTGACCACGATAGAGCCGCCCGCGATACAGATAGACAGCGCCGCCATCTGGGCACCGGAGTAGTTCAGTTGCTCAATCACCGGCATCACCAGACCGACCGCCGTTAAGCATGCCACTGTCGCGGACCCCTGAATGATACGCACCGCCGCCGCCAGCACGAAGCAGGTGATAGCGATCGGCAAGCCCATACCGGTTAACGCTTCGCCCAGTGCAGGACCAACGCCGGAATCTACCAGTACCTGTTTGAACACGCCGCCAGCACCAATCACCAGCAGAATAATCCCCGCTGGCTGCAGTGCATGGCCGCAGATTTCCATCACGCGGTCTTTTGGCATGCCCTGGCGCACCGCCAGACCGTAAATCGCCACCAGACAGGCAACCAGAATCGCGGTAAACGGATGACCGATAAACTCGAACCATTCGTAGGTTGAAGAACCGACCGGAACAAAGCGTGCGGCGATGGTTTTCAGACCAACCAGCACCAGCGGCAGCAGGATCAGCGATAAGCTGAAGCCAAAGGAGGGCATTTTTCCTTCGCCCAGATGCGGCTCGGTAATGTCTTCCGGTACGTGCAGCTCAACGTAACGGCTGATGAAATTACCCCACAGCGGCCCGGCGATAATCATGCCCGGGATCGCGGCGCACAGGCCAATCAGGATCATCCAGCCAAAGTCGGCGTGCATCTGAGAGGCCAGCAGCATCGGCGCAGGCCCCGGCAGCAGGAACGCTGCGGCAGCCGCCACGCCCGCAAACAGCGGAATGACCAATTTAACCAGGTTAGTACCGGTATGGCGCGCCATTGAGAACGCTACGCTAATCAGCAGCACAATCGCCACCTCAAAGAACAGCGGCAGCGCGCAAATCAGACCGGCCAGGCCAATCGCGTAATGTGCGCGGCTATGACCGAAGGATTTCAGCATTTTGACGGCAATCTGATCGACCGCGCCGGTCTCATGCAAAATCTTGCCGAACATCGCCCCCAGCGCCACCACAATCGCCAGGAAACCGAGCGTGCCTCCCATCCCTTTTTCCATGGTCGCCGCGATTTTATCGAGCGGCATACCGGAAAAGAGACCTGCACCAATGGATACCACCATCAAAGCAACGAAGGCGTGCATACGCGCCTTCATCACTAAAAACAGCAGTAATAAAACGGACCCTACTGCTGTTAAAACAAGCGTTAATGTGCTCACTACTTACTGCCTTGGTTAATAACCTCAATGGTGCTGGCGACCACACCGTCCAGTGGTTGATCGATATCGACTACCAGTACATCGTTTTCATTCGCACCCGGTTCTTCCAGCGCTTCAAACTGGGTAACCAGCATCTGCGTTTTGAAGAAGTGGCCTTTACGCGCCTTCAGACGGCTTTCAATAACGTCAAAATCCCCTTTCAGATAAATGAAAGAGAGGTTCGGGTTACCGTCGCGCAACTGGTCGCGGTAGACTTTTTTCAAGGCAGAACAGACGATCAGCGAAACCTTGTTGGTACGCTGCATCGCAAAGGCGGCATCATTCAGCGCCTGTAGCCACGGTTTACGGTCGTCATCGTTGAGTGGCTCACCGGAAGCCATTTTCATGATGTTGCTGCGCGGATGGAGAAAATCGCCATCAAGAAACGCGGCCTGCAGTTGATGCGCCACTTCGCTGGCGACAGCAGATTTACCGCTGCCCGATACGCCCATCAGAACGTAAACGTGGTGATCATGATTAGTCGTGCTCAAAGCGTTGCCCCCACTGGTACAAGAATCAGGAAATTGTTACGGGTAACTGTTATCGGTAACATTGTCCAGCCGGATAAATAGAGAAGCAATATCCATTCGTGCTCGAAGTGTATAAGTGTGAGCTACTTCAAACTTGTTGGCTTAAATAGATCCGCCCGGTGACAAGGTGAAACCTAAATCTAACATTTTAGGCGTGACTGCTTCACCACGAATGCGCGCCAGCAGGCGTTCTGCGCCAATGCTGCCCATCCGTTCACGCGGCGTGAGTACACTCGCCAGACGCGGCTCCATCACCTGCCCGATGTCGTGACCGTGGAATCCGGCAATCGCCATGTCATCCGGGATTTTCAGCCCTAAACGCTGGCATTCGAAGGCCGCCCCTACCGCCAGGTCATCGTTGGTACAGAAAACGCCGTCGAGCTGCGGGTATTCACGCCGCGCCTGACGGATGAGTTCAATACCGGAGGAGTAGGAAGAAGACTGTTCCACCATCACGCTGTACGGCACCAGGTTGGCATCGCGCATTGCCTGCTCGTAGCCTCTCTGTTTGATGATAGTACGTTCATCAAGACGAGCGCCAAGATAGGCTACATGACGGTGCCCGCGGGCGATAATAGCGGCAGTCATCTGACGCGCGGCTTCGAAGTTGTCGAAACCGACGGCGATATCCAGACACGGAGACTGGCTGTCCATCAGCTCAACCACCGGGATACCGGCAACTTCAATCATTTTCAGCGTACGGGGCGTATGGCTACGTTCGGTGAGGATCAGGCCATCAATATTCCACGACAGCATCGATTCCAGGCGCTCTTGTTCCATCTCAGGCTTATAGCCGTAGTGCGCGAGCATAGTTTGATAACCATGGGCGTCGGTGACGGCCTCAATGCCGCGTAGCACTTCAGCAAAAACCTGGTTAGTGAGAGACGGTAACAGCACGCCGATAGCGCGGCTGGTGGCGTTAGAAAGGATATCAGGAGCGCGATTGGGAATATAACCCAGCTCATCAAGTGCAGCGGCAATTTTGCCCCGCAGCGCCACGGAGACCTGCTCCGGGTTACGCAAAAAGCGACTGACCGTCATTTTGGTCACGCCCACGCGGTCGGCTACATCCTGAAGTACGGGTCTTTTCTTTTTCATCGTCCTGAAGTGTTAAAAAGGGATAGATTCTCCCAGTTTACCACGGACGTGCGTGAACCTTTGCAGAGAAAAAAAGGAGTTTTTATTGTGATAAATACACAAAATCATTCGAGTTGCATCAAGGCGGCGACGCAGTGAATCCCCGGGAGCGTACATTAAGTACGCGACCGGGGTGAGCGAGGAAAGCCAACACAGATGCGGCTTGAAGGATGACGTGTATTTTTATACTGGCGGCAGGTCAAACAGTAACACTTCACTGTCGCTGTCGGCATGAATAGAAATTGCCTGTTCATCCCAGATTGCCAGACCATCGCTGGTGGTGGCTTTGGTGCCGTTAATCGTCACGTTGCCTTTTACCACCTGGATCCAAACGCGGCGTTCAGCGGCAATCTGATGCACCGACTGCTCATCTTTGACCAGTGCCCAACGGTACAGCTCCATATCCTGGTACACTTTCAGTGAACCATCACGGGCATCCGGCGACAGCACCAGTTGTTTACCCTGAGCGGCATCGAAACGACGCTGTTCATAGCGCGGTGTAATACCGTTCTCCTGCGGCATGATCCAGATCTGATACAGATGCAGCTTCTCAGTATTGCTCGGGTTGTACTCCGAGTGACGGATCCCCGTCCCGGCGCTCATAATCTGAAACTCACCGGCCGGAACCTGCTCTTTGTTGCCCATGCTGTCCTGATGCTCTACCGCACCTTCCAGCACGTAGGTCAGGATTTCCATGTCTTTATGGGGGTGAGTACCAAATCCCTGACCTGCGTCGATCACGTCATCGTTAATCACACGCAGTGCCGAGAAACCCATAAAGTTCGGGTCATAGTAGTTGGCAAAAGAGAAGGTATGCCATGAATCAAGCCAGCCATGATTAGCGTGGCCACGGTCGTTAGCTTTGCGTAAGTAGATCATTGTGTTCACCCCCAGATGTTTTCGATGGAGTAAGTGTGGACTCAATCCGTCTGGGATCATAGAGGGTGAAAATTGACTCCTCTGTTCAAAAAATATGAACAAGCCCAGAGGAGTCTGTGCAGGCTATTTGGCGAGGGTTATCGTGGCAGGCGTTGCCTGTTCAAAGGCGCGTTCGAGGATCTCCAGATTGGTAAGAACTTCAGATTCCTTGACGTAATTAGGCGTACCGGCCGTCAACGTCTGGTACACCGCGTCATAGACACGACCGTAATCCCCCACTTCCGGCTTTACCTCTTCTTTTACCGTGATGCCGTCATCGTTGACGTACTCCAGCACCCCAACAGAATCGTCAGCGGCGAAACCTGGTTCACCGGGCATGATATTGGCCTTCAGGCTGGTTTCCTGCTGGTCGATGCCGTACTTCACAAACGAGCCTTTGGTGCCATGGACAATAAACTTCGGATAGTCGATTTTCACCAGATGACTGGTTTTAACAATGGCTTTCAGGTCGCCGTAAAACAATTGCGCTTCAAAGGTATCGTCCGGGTTCGCTTTGTTGCGCAGGCTGCGGATGTCGTAGGCCACATGATCAGGGCGACCGAACAGCGAAATAATCTGATCCATAGTGTGTACGCCCAGACCATAAAACGCGCCGTCCTGCGGCAGTCCCGGCTTGGTTTCTGCTTCAGGACGGTAGTAATCGAAATGGCTTTCAACCTCAACAATCTTGCCGAGCTTGCCGCTCTCAATGGCTTTTTTCGCGGTGAGGAAGCAGGAGTCAAAACGGCGATTCTGATACGGCGTAACGGTCAGTCCTTTGCTTCGCGCCAGTTCGAACAGCTCTTTTGCTTGCGCAAGCGTCGGCGTGAAGGGTTTCTCAACCAGCACATTTTTACCCGCTTCCAGCGCGCGTTTAGCGTATTCAAAATGGCTGTCAGCATGAGTACAGACGATCACCAGTTTCACCTGCGGATCGTTTAAGATCTCATCGAGGTCGCTGGTGAAGTGAATATGTGAATACTGCGGTGCCTGCTCTTCCGGCCTGGCGTTGCGGCGGAAAATGTGCGCGACGTGCCAGCTATTTTTGCGGTTGAGGACGTACGGCAAATGGTAGCGGGTGGTGCTTTTACCAAAACCAATAAATGCGCAGTGTAAGGTCATGAGACGATCCTTTTGAAGGTGATTGTCTACACCATAGCGCAAAGCGGCTGGAGACTGAATCCATCCTGTCATCGTGCCGGATGCGGCGTTACCTTATCCGGCCTACCGCATTATACAGCCAAAAGATCGGGCGTAAGTGGCGTAGGCAGATTATTCACGGCCTGCGCGCAGCAACCGGAGCGTACACAGAGTACGTGAGGATTGCGAGCACAGCCCGGGATTAAGCTGGCAAGCAAACTAGCCCGAAACCCAGCCAAAAAAAAAGCCAGCAAAAGCTGGCTAAAGTAATACTGGAAGCAATGTGAGCAATGTCGTGCTTTCAGGTTCTCCGTAGGGGTTCCCCTGAACGCAGAGCAATAATAATCATTCTCATTCGCACTTGTCTACTTCTTTTTGCAAAAAAATGCAGTTGACGGATTTTTCTTTCTCAGCGAGTGTAAATGCACAATTAACCCTGCAGGAGATAAGGAATGAGTGAGATAGTGATACGCCACGCTGAACCGAAAGATTACGACGCAATTCGTCAGATCCACGCCCAGCCGGAGGTGTACCACAACACGCTACAGGTTCCTCATCCTTCCCTCGAAATGTGGCAAGCGCGGCTAACCGAGCAAGCCGGTGTCAAACAGCTGGTTGCCTGCATTGACGATATCGTCGTGGGGCATCTCTGTATTGAGGTCGCGCAGCGTCCGCGCCGCAGCCACGTGGCCGATTTTGGTATCTGCGTGGATGCCAGGTGGCACAATCGTGGCGTTGCCAGTGCGCTGATTCGTACGATGATCGACATGTGCGACAACTGGCTGCGCGTCGAGCGCATTGAGCTGACGGTATTTGTTGATAATGAGCCTGCGGTAGCAGTCTATAAGAAGTACGGCTTTGAAATCGAAGGCACCGGTAAGAAATACGGCCTGCGCAACGGTGAGTACGTTGATGCCTACTTTATGGCGCGCGTGAAATAAATTTAAGGGCGAGTCATATCGCCCTGATTATTGAAAGGACGCAATAGTGAAAAAGTTTCTTCCCCTGGTTTTGCTGGCCTCGCTCTCCCCTGCTTTTGCCACTACTGTACAAAATCTCGATTCCATACCCAGTGCTATCCAACATACTGAAGGTAAACAGATTTTCTCTGAACAAATGGCGGGAGCAACCCCTGCAAAAGGATTTGGTGAGCTTCCTCAGGGCTTATCTGAAAAGCAGTGGATTGCCTGGGTTGCACCGAATGAAGATCCTGGCAACCTGATCCTGACTGGTGCTAAATCTTGGGGAAAAGACGGTAAATATATTGGCATTGCCTGTTTCGCCGATAATAAGGCTGACGCCGAGCAAGCAAAAAAATACGCGGATAACACCTGCCCGGAAAACTACAGCAACGGGCGTGCTAATAAATTATATCTCGGCGTTTTTTCCTGGCAGAATCCACAGCTAACGCCGATTGCACGCTCGGAAAAACCGTTAAACCAGCTCTCAGAGTGGAATAAAGCCGCTGAAAAAGAGAGCGATGATGAGTCCGTCAGACCGCTGGCTTATTATACAAAGCTGGATCTGGCACCGTACCGGATAGCACCCGATACCCTGGCATTCGGGGTACGGGGTGGATACTCCGATGCCTACTCCGGCGGTGGCGCATTTTATGAAGTGCTGGAACTCTACACCATCAAAGACAGCAAAATAATCAACGTGTTTTCTGACCTTGTTTATTACTATTCAGACATTGCCGGAGACTGGAATAAAGACGGCACAAGGCAGCACGACATCAGCGAAAGTAAGTACATTCTCAAAATGCGCTCGGCAAAGACGCACGGGTTTTATGACTTAGAGCGCGTTAACCTACAGGATAAAAGCAGCCAAATATTCCGCTGGTCCGAATCACTGCAGCGATATGCGCCATAACCTACCGGTCAGGCCTACATCGTTCAGAACGCTGTAGGCCAATCTATTTTATATCCCACCGAAAAATTCAAGAACGGAAGCGCCATCCAGTCCTGGCATAGAGTTGTTGATTACAGCCTATCGCCTTCCCCCACCGCCATGTTCCGGCTTAAAAACCACCTGAATTATATGGTTATCCAGCTTTCTATCTTCATCGCTATTTTTCGTAACTTTAATAATATTAATATTACATTTTTGTTTTTTTTTGGTTTCTGCCATCACTTTATGGTGACAATCACAACAATATACTTCCCCTGGGACTAACTTAACCACGGTGAGGTAAAAAATGAAATTTGAACGCCATCATAGAATATTGAAAGAAATCAGTATTTCGGGAGTTGTAAAAGTTTCAAATCTGGCGAAAAGTCTCAAGGTAACAAAGGAAACTATTCGCTCAGATCTCAATGAACTTGCCGGGCAGGGATATCTCACTCGCTGTCATGGTGGTGCATTTATTACCCTTGACTCTCTTGATAACGTTGCAAAAAACGAAATTGCTTATGTGCTGGAAAAATATGAATCAGCGCAGAAAATAAAAAAAGGTCTCTCTGCCATGAAGAATAATGTATGTGTTATTGGCTCGTTCAATGTTGATATTATCAGTTACCTACCGAGGCTACCCTCGACAGGTGAATCATTACTTGCCGATAAATTTATTTTTTCGCCCGGAGGTAAAGGATGCAATCAGGCATTAGCGGCAAGCTATGCCGATTCTGATGTGCATTTTATTACTAAAGTAGGATCAGACCATTTCAGTGATTACGCCATTAATTTTATAAACTCATCAAAGATCCATAACAGCGTTATCTATCAGACCAAAGAAACACAAACAGGTACAGCGACTATTATGGTGAATGGAGATACCGGGGATAACGTCATCGCTATCTATCCAGGTGCTAACATGACAATTTCACCTGATGAAATAACCATACAAAAAGAAGCCATCGTTCATTCAGATATTGTTCTCGTACAACTGGAGACAAATTACGAGGCACTTCAACAAACCATTCGCCTCGCGCAGAAAAATGATATCCCGGTCATTATTAATCCAGCGCCATATAATGAAATGGTTAACACCATCATTGATGACATCGATTATATCACGCCAAATGAAACCGAAGCTGGTCTGCTGGCAAACATGTCCGTCAACGATATTGAATCAGCCAAATGTGCAGCAAAGATTATTCATCAGAAAGGCGTCAAAAATACCATTATCACATTGGGTAGCAAAGGTTCTCTCGCTTATGACGGAGCGCAATTCATCTATTCTCCGGCATTTCCGGCTGTTGTAAAAAATACGGCTGGCGCTGGCGATGCCTTCAATGGCGCACTCGCGTCTGGCCTTGCTAAAGGAAAATCACTGGCATCTGCATTGTGTTACGCCAGCGCATTCGCCTCGCTTGCTGTTGAAACACCGAATGCCTCTGACATGCCAGAAAATGAATCCGTTCTTCATCGCATTCAGGGCTCACATTACAAACAAACTATCTCTACTCACTAAATCAAGGAGCAGACTATGAACAATACGCAGAAAAAACTAAAGGTGCTCTTTATTGGAGAATCCTGGCATATTCACATGATTCATTCAAAAGGCTATGACAGTTTTACCTCCAGTAAATATGAAGAAGGTGCTACATGGTTGCTTGAATGCTTAAAGAAAGGTGGTGTAGAAATTGATTATATGCCGGCTCACACCGTGCAAATTGCATTTCCAGAAAGCATTGATGAACTAAATCGTTATGATGTCATTGTCATTAGCGATATCGGCAGCAATACGTTCCTGTTGCAAAACGAGACGTTCTATCAGCTAAAAATAAAGCCAAATGCTCTGGAATCAATTAAAGAGTATGTCAGAAATGGTGGTGGTCTGCTCATGATTGGCGGCTATCTGTCATTTATGGGTATTGAGGCAAAAGCCAATTATAAGAATACCGTTCTTGCTGAGGTTCTGCCAGTTATTATGCTTGATGGCGATGACCGGGTAGAAAAACCAGAGGGGATCTACGCTGAGGCTATCTCCCCGGAACATCCTGTCGTTAACGGATTCTCAGACTACCCGGTATTTCTTGGATATAACCAGGTTGTCGCCAGAGAAGATGCCGATGTCGTTTTAACAATAAATAATGACCCATTGTTAGTGTTCGGTGAATACCAACAGGGTAAAACCGCCTGCTTTATGAGTGATTGCTCCCCACACTGGGGAACCCAGCAGTTTATGTCATGGCCATTTTATACCGACCTGTGGGTCAACACGCTTCAATTCATCGCCAGAAAATAAAAAACAATGGAGTAACGAAAGTTACTCCTTTAATAAAATATAAGGATTGATGTATGAACAAGAATAAGTACTCAACCCCCTTACTGATGCTTGCCACCATCTTAGCCGGTATGCTCTCCCCGATGCAGTCTGCCGTTAATGGGCAGTTAGGACACTGGTTACAAGACGGTAATGCTTGCGCAGTAATCTCGTTTGCCAGCGGTCTGGTCGTCATGTTTTTTATTATTGTTGCGCGCAAAGAAACACGCCAGCAATTCGCCTCGATCCCTACGCTGATTAAAAAGAGAAAAATCCCGCTATGGAATTGGTTTGCAGGATTATGCGGTGCGATGGTCGTATTTTCTGAAGGCGCATCTGCCAGCGCGTTGGGCGTGGCCACCTTTCAAACTGCATTAATTTCCGCCCTACTCCTTTCCGGCCTGCTGTGCGACCGATTTGGCGTCGGTGTCGATGAGAAGAAATATTTTACGCCATGGCGCGTTGCTGGCGCATTATTCGCGGTTATTGCCACGATTTTTGTCGTGTCGCCACAATGGCATTCAACCTCCTTTATCCTGCTCGCTATCCTTCCATTTTTGGCAGGATTACTCGCTGGCTGGCAGCCTGCTGGAAATGCCAAAGTTGCCGAGGCCACGGGTTCTATGCTGGTTTCCATTACCTGGAACTTCATTGTCGGCTTTTGTGTGCTGGGCGCTGCACTGGCAATACGTGTCGCATTAGGCCATGTCACCGTCCAGTTACCCGATACGTGGTGGATGTATCTCGGTGGCCCGCTGGGTCTGCTGTCCATCGGGCTGATGGCGATTCTGGTCAGAGGCTTAGGTCTGCTAATGCTGGGTGTAGCATCTACCGCAGGCCAGTTGCTTGGGTCGGTATTGATTGATGAATTGATCCCATCCTTAGGCAATACGGTCTATCTGGTCACCATCATCGGCACGTTGTTCGCGTTAGTGGGCGCAATTGTTACCACCATTCCTGAATACAGAGCATCCAAAATGGCGCAAAAAATGGAGGTGTCAGGATGAAAGGTTTCCTGCAAACCGTGACAGGCCCAGTGGCGCACACTGATATGGGGCTAACGCTCCCGCATGAGCATCTGTTTAACGATCTGTCATCCGTTGTTGATGAACCACATTATGCTTTTTCACAGCAACTGGTAGGAAAAAAAGTCAGTGCTGACCTACAGTGGGGACTGAAACACGACCCATACTGCTGCGCCGATAACATGGACAGAAAAGAGATTGATGATGTCATCTTTGAAATCAATAATTTTATGTCACTAGGAGGCAGGACGATTGTCGACGCGACGGGTTCTGAGTCTATCGGTCGGGACGCCTCATCGTTACGGGAAGTGGCAATAAAAACCGGTTTGAATATCGTTGCTTCATCAGGACCTTATCTGGAGAAGTTTGAAAGCACCAGGATCCATAAACCTGTCGATTCATTAGCCGCACTGATTGATAAGGAACTGAATCAAGGGATTGGCGAGACAGATATTCGCGCCGGTATGATCGGTGAAATTGGCGTGTCACCCGCATTTACCCAAGCGGAGCGTAACAGTCTGCGGGCAGCGTCTCTGGCACAACGTAATAATCCCCATACGGCGATGAATATCCATATGCCAGGGTGGCTGCGACTGGGTGATGAGGTGCTGGATATTGTCCTTGAAGAGATGAACGTCTCTCCGGCAAAAGTTTCGCTGGCACACTCGGACCCGTCAGGAAAAGATGTTACCTATCAACGTAAAATGCTCGACCGTGGCGTATGGCTTGAATTTGACATGATTGGCCTGGACATCACTTTCCCTAAAGAAGGTATCGCCCCAGGCGTTCAGGAGACCGCAGATGCGGTAGCTCATCTGATTGAACTGGGTTACGCCGATCAGATAGTTTTAAGCCATGATGTTTTTCTCAAACAGATGTGGGCAAAAAATGGGGGGAACGGTTGGGGGTTTGTCCCGAATGTTTTCCTCGCCTATCTGGCTGTCCGTGGAGTAGACAACGATACTCTTCGCAAGCTCTGTATTGATAATCCAGCGCGGTTACTCACGGCATAGCCAACAAAACGCCCGGTGCCTGACACCGGGCTATTAATCAAAAATCAGTACCCCGCCGTTAAATCATCCACGGAACGCGGGTCGGACGCGCCATACAGTGCGCCATCCGGTCCAACCATAATGCTCTGCGTGCTGCCCATCGCCTCTTTCAACGCTACTTTCTGTCCTTTTTGCTCCAGCAGCTTGATTGTATCCGGGCTAAAGCCCTTCTCGATACGCAGTTCATCCGGCAACCACTGATGATGGAAACGCGGCGCGTTGGTCGCTTCGGCGACGTTCATTCCGAAATCAATGCTGTTCACTACCATTTGCAGCACGGTAGTGATGATTCGGCTTCCACCTGGGCTGCCGGTAACCAGCCAGGTTTTCCCGTCTTTTACCACGATAGTCGGCGACATCGATGACAGCGGACGCTTCTTCGGCCCAACCGCGTTAGCATCACCGCCCACCAGTCCATAAACGTTCGGCACGCCTGGCTTAGCGGAGAAATCATCCATTTCGTTATTCAGCAGAATACCGGTGTTACCCGCCACGATGCCGGTCCCGAAGGTGGTATTCAGGGTATACGTTACCGCCACGGCATTGCCGTCTTTATCCACTACCGAGAAGTGCGTAGTCTGGTTGCTTTCATACGGGGCGAGCTTGCCAGGTTTGATCTGGCTGGAAGGCTTAGCCTTGTTGATATCTATCTGATCGGCAAGCGTTTTAGCATAAGCTTTGTTGGTCAGCGCTTGCCACGGCACTTTCACAAAATCCGGGTCGCCCAGATATTCTGAACGGTCGGCGTAAGCATATTTCTCCGCTTCAGCCATAACCTGCATAGCATCGGCGCTGCCAAACCCGTACTTCTTCATATCGAAGTTTTCGAGAATATTGAGGATCTGCACGATGTGAATACCGCCAGAGGACGGCGGCGGCATGGAGAAGACCTGATACCCGCGATAGTCACCGCTGATCGGCGTGCGCTCCACGGCTTTATAGCTGGCTAAATCCTCTTTGGTCATCAGCCCGCCGTTCTTCTGCATTTCCCCGGCAATCTGGTCGGCAATCGCCCCTTTATAAAACGCATCCGGGCCATTCTCGGCAATCATTTCCAGGCTTTTCGCCAGATTCTTTTGCACCAGCTTGTCGCCCTTTTTCAGCGGCTCGCCGTCCTTCCAGAAAATGGCTTTGCTATTCTCGTGATTAGGGAGCACTTCGCTGCCATAGGTTTTCAGATCGTCGGCCAGCGCGTCATTAACCACAAAGCCCTCTTCCGCTAGCTTCATCGCCGGGCGCACCACTTTGTTTAGCGGCATCGTGCCGTATTTCTCCAGCGCCAGCGAGAAACCCGCCACGGTACCCGGCGTACCGGATGCCAGATGCGACGTCAGCGACTTTTTCGCATCGGCGTTGCCCTGCTCATCAAGGAACATGTCACGGGTCGCGCCAGCAGGCGCCATTTCACGAAAATCGATCGCTGTGGTGTTACCGTCTTTGGTACGCAGCAGCATAAAACCACCGCCGCCCAGATTGCCCGCCTGGGGATGCGTCACCGCCAACGCATAGCCAACGGCCACGGCGGCATCAACGGCATTCCCGCCCTGTTTAAGAATGTCCACCCCAACCTGGGTAGCTAAAGCATCCACGGAGGCCACCATCCCTTGCTTAGCGCGTACGGGATGGAACACATCTTCCTCGACTCCGTAAGATACCGGCGGTGGCGCAGCCGGCGCGGCAGCAACGCTAAAACAACTTCCTGAGAGCAGAGCAGCAATGGCTACCCGGCGTAAAAACGTCGGTTTTATCATCGTTATTCTCCAGATGTATAGGGGTCGGCCCCCACTAAGCCTGGTGCATAACTCTGAAATAATCATCGTAACGGCGAGAAAGGAGTAAACTTAAGAGATCCCCGAGAGGAGAAAAGCGATGAAACGACTCTTACTTTTAGCCATGCTGTTGCCGTTTGCAGGCTTTGCACAGCCCATCAACACCATGAATAACCCGAACCAACCCGGTTATCAGATCCCGAGTCAGCAGCGTATGCAAACCCAAATGCAAACGCAGCAAATTCAGCAGAAAGGGATGCTCAACCAACAGTTGCAAACCCAGACGCGTATGCAGCAACAGCATCTGGAAAACCAAATTAACACCAACTCCCAGCGGGTCCTTCAGTCTCAGCCAGGCGAGTTGAATCCCAGCCAGCAGCAAATGTTGCCCAACAGCAACGGTGGGATGTTGAGTGGAACCCGTAACCCGGACAGCTCTCTGAATAAGCAACATATGCTGTCAGAGAAAAAGAACGGCGACATGCTGAAGCCCTCCAGCACGCCGCAGCCTAACGTTCCGTTAAAAACGATTGGGCCTTAAAAAGGTTGGAAATCCGGACCAATCGTATCAATGGCATCGGTACAGATGCAGTCCACGCCCCAGCGCAGCAGTTCCGCCGCGCGCTGGGGTCGGTTGACGGTATATACCAGAATACGTAGCCCCGCATCGCGCAGCGCATCCACACGCGCTTCATCCAGCAGTTTGTGATTAAGATGAATAGAGACGCAGCCAAGCCGCATGGTCAGCTCGCGCCAGTCCTCGCGCCATTCATCAAGCAGCAAGCCTCTCGGCAGTTCAGGTACCGCCTGCTGCGCCGCTTCAAGTGCATCAATTTCAAAGGATGACAATAGTGGCGGCGTCATTCCCGCCCACAGTTCCCGCGCGGCCAGCGCCACGACTTTGCCGGTTAACGTTCCGGTGCCGGTTGTGGGTTTAATTTCAATATTCGCCATCATACCGTGCTGACGGCAGCGCTCGGCCACTTGCGAGAGCAGCGGCAGCGGTTCACCTTTAAACTCACCGCTAAACCAGCCGCCGGCGTCCACGCGCAATAAATCCTGCCAGTTCAGCTCGCCTGCCACGCCCCAGCCGTTGCTGGTTCGCTCCAGGTTGTCGTCATGCAGTAAGAAGATCTCACCGTCTTTCGACAATTTAGCGTCAAACTCGATCATGGTATGCCCGTATCGCGCCCCCACGTCGATCGCCGCCAGGGTGTTTTCCGGGGCCAGCTTACCGCCGCCACGATGGGCGACAATATGGGGGTAAGGCCAGTTACTCATACGCGTTGTCCTGTTTCGCCATCAAAAAGATGCAGATGTTTTTCCGGCAGATGCAGCCACAGCGTGCTGCCTGCCGTCGGGCGATGCTGATGCGCCAGTCGCACCACCAGCTTTTGCTCACCCCAGCGTCCGTGTGCCAGGTTATCTGCGCCCAGCATTTCCAGTGTATCAACAACCAACGGCACGCCGCCTTCGGCCTGCGAGCTTAGCGCAATATGCTCTGGGCGGATACCCAACGTCATTTTACGCCCAATAGACTCTCTCGCGCTTCTGCCGATGGGTAGCGTCATGCCGCCCTCCAGTTCAAAATGGGTGCCCGAGGTACTGATGCACCCGTCCAGCAGGTTCATCGCCGGGCTGCCGATAAAACTCGCCACAAAGCGGCTGGCAGGCTTTTCATACACCTCAACCGGTGTACCTATCTGCTCGGCAATGCCTTTGTTCATCACCATCACCCGTTGGGCGAGGGTCATCGCTTCAACCTGGTCGTGCGTCACGTATAGCGAAGTGGTTTTCAGGCGGCGATGCAGATGTTGTAACTCCAGACGCATCTGCACGCGCAGCTTGGCATCGAGGTTAGAAAGCGGCTCATCGAACAGGAATACCGCTGGGTCACGCACAATCGCTCGCCCCATCGCTACGCGCTGGCGCTGACCGCCAGAAAGTTCGCGCGGACGACGTTTGAGCAGCTCACCCAGCTCGAGAATACGCGCCGCCTCATTTACCCGTTCAGCAATGTGCTCCTTGCCCATCCCGCGGATTTTCAGCCCCCAGGCCATGTTTTCTTCCACGCTCATATGCGGGTAGAGCGCGTAGTTTTGAAAGACCATCGCAATTCCGCGATTCTTCGGCTCCATCTCGGTGACGCGTTTATTATCAATCCAGATATCGCCACCGCTCACCCGTTCCAGCCCGGCCACCATCCGCAACAGCGTAGACTTTCCGCAGCCGGATGGGCCAACCATCACGATAAATTCCCCGTCCGCGACGTCCAGCGTCAGCGGTTTAATTACCTGGGTTTTGCCGTCCCAGCTTTTGGTTACTGCCTGTAGTTTTAAACCAGCCATTTTTATTTCTCACTATCGACCAGACCGCGTACGAAGGCACGCTGCATGGCTAACACGATGATTACCGGAGGGATGAGCGTCAGCAGCATGGCAGCCATTACCTGGTTCCACTGCGTGGTGCCTTCACCGGTGGCGATCATGCCTTTGATACCCGCCACCGTAGTGCCCAAATTGACGTCGGTAATAATTAACAACGGCCACAAATACTGGTTCCAGCCGTAGATAAAGGTAATAACGAACAGCGCCGCCAGATTGGTTTTTGACAGTGGTAGTACGATATCGCGGAAAAAACGCATCGGTGACGCACCGTCAATACGCGCGGCCTCAACCAGCTCATCCGGCAGGGTCATAAAGAACTGTCGGAACAGGAAGGTCGCAGTAGCCGATGCCATCAACGGCAGGGTCAGACCCGCATAGCTGTCGAGCATTTTCAGGTTGGCGATAACCTCCACAGTGGGGAAGATTCGCACCTCAACCGGCAGCATCAGGGTGATAAAAATCATCCAGAAGAACAGGTTGCGCAGCGGAAAACGGAACCAGACGATGGCGAATGCGGAGAGCATGGAGACGGTGATTTTCCCTACCGTAATACTGAACGCCATGATGAAACTGTTAAGCATCATCAACCAGAACGGCGCGCTGTTGACGCCCACACCGTTGACCCAGATGTATTTCATGTTCTCCAGCAACTGCGTGCCGGGAACCAGCGTCATCGGCGTTTCAAACACCGCTTTATTGTCCAGCGTCGCCGCGACAAACGCGACGTACAGCGGAAACAGGATCACCATAATCCCCATAATCAACATGGCATGGCTGAATATTGTCAGCCCACGACGGTTCTCAATCATTGGTAACGCACCTTACTTTCCACATAGCGGAACTGCACCACCGTCAAAATAATGACCAGGAACATCAGCACCACCGATTGCGCGGCCGAGGCGGAGAGATCCAGCCCAACAAAGCCTTCGCGATAGATCTTATAAATCAACGTCGTGGTCGCCTGTACCGGTCCACCCGCCGTGGCGGCATCGATCACCGGGAAGGTATCAAAGAAGGCATAAACCAGATTCACCACCAGCAGAAAGAAGCTGACCGGGGCTATCAGCGGCAGCGCCAGCTTAAAGAAGCGGCGAACCGGCCCTGCGCCATCAATCGCAGCAGCTTCGATCAGTGACCGCGGGATAGACTGCAGTGCGGCAAAGAAGAACAGGAAGTTGTAACTAATCTGCTTCCAGACCGACGCGAACACCACCAGAAACATTGCCTGACCGCTGTTTTGCGCATGGTTCCAGTCATAGCCAAACTCACCGAGAAAATGGGTAATCAGCCCGCGACCTGGGTTAAACAGGAAGATCCACAATACGGCGGCGACGGCAGGCGCGACGGCATAGGGCAACAGCATCAGCGTCTGGTAAAAACGGCTGCCGCGCACCACGTAATTCACCAGCGCCGCAAAAAATAACGACACCAGCAGACCGCTTACCGTGACTAACGTACTGAACTTAATGGTGGTCCAGAATGAGTCGAGGTAGTACGGGTCATGAAACAGCGCGACAAAGTTTTCCAGTCCGACAAACTGGCTAGAAAGACCAAACGGATCAACGGATTGTAGCGAGTACCACAGCGCTTCACCGGCGGGCCAGATAAAGAAAATAACGGTGATAACCAGCTGCGGAGCCACCAACAAATAGGGAAGCCAACGCGAGCGGAATACCGGACGGGATGAAGACATGTAGGTTCTTTTCCTGGAAGGTGCCGGATGGCGGTGCAAGCACCTTATCAGGCCTACAAACTACGAACTTGTAGGCCTGATAAGCGCAGCGCCATCAGGCACTTATACACTTAAGACTTGGTCGATTGCTCAAAGCGGCGCAGTAACTGATTGCCACGCTCAACGGCGGCATCCAGTGCCTGCTGCGGGGTTTTCTTCCCGGTCCAGACGCTTTCCAGCTCTTCATCCACAATAGTGCGGATCTGCGGCATATTGCCCAAACGCAGCCCTTTGGTGAACGGCAACGGCGGCTTGTTCAGCATCTGGCGGGTGGCGATATCTGCCCCAGGGTTCTTCTCATAGAAGCCCTGCTCACGGGTCAGATCGTAGGCAGCGGTGGTGATCGGCAGATAGCCGGTCTTCTGGTGCCATTCGGCAGCAATTTCAGGCTTCGCCAGGAAGTTGAGGAACTGCGCCACGCCTTCGTAGGTTGCTTTGTCTTTACCCTGCATCACCCACAGGCTGGCCCCACCGATAATCGCATTCTGCGGCGCGCCCTTCACATCGGCATCGTACGGCATCATTCCGACGCCATAATTGAATTTAGCGTAGTGGCGGATGTCGGCCAGCGAACCGGAAGAGGCGGTGGTAATGGCACAATCCCCGTTGTAGAACTTCTCAGTGGATTCGTCCTTACGCCCGAAGTAGCTGAAATCACCTTTTTTGTTCAGCTCTTCCAGCAGAGCGATATGTTTCACCTGTTCCGGTTTATTGAACTCCAGCACCGCGTCAGTACCGTCAAAACCGTTGTTTTTGGTTGCTACCGGCAGACCGTTCCAGGCGCTGAAGTTTTCAATCTGAATCCATCCCTGCCAGCCGCTGGCGTAACCGCACTTCATTCCTGCGGCTTTCAGCTTCGCGGTGTAATCCGCCAGATCCTGCCAGGTTTTCGGCGGCTGCTCCGGGTCTAAACCGGCTTTTTTGAAGGCATCTTTGTTGTAGTACAGCACCGGAGTGGAGCTGTTAAACGGCTGGGAGAGCAAGTGTCCGCTTTTAGAGTCGGTGTAGTAACCGGAAACCGTCGGTACGAACTGAGACTCATCGAAGTTAATGCCAGCCTCTTTGAATACTTCATAGACCGGTTTAATGGCTTTTGAGGCCATCATGGTTGCCGTACCCACTTCATAAACCTGCAGCAGCGCAGGCGCGTTTCCGGTACGGAAAGCGGCAATTCCTGCACTCAGGCTCTGCTCGTAGTTACCTTTGTACTGCGGAACAATTTTGTAGTCGGGATTGGCTGCATTAAAACGTTGCGCCAGTGAATCAACTTCTTTACCCAGTTCGCCTTCCATTGAGTGCCAGAACGGGATAGTGGTGACCGCCAGTGCCTGACCTGCAAATGCCAGGCTAAGTGCCAGTCCTAAAGCTGTATGTCGTAACGATATCATCGGTTATCTCTCTTGTTGTGCCGGATGCGCGATATCACGCGTTTTATGCTCGCGGGGGTAACATGACATGCTCGAATGACAGAAAAATAACTTTTTTATTACAAAAAAAAGATAGTAAGGCGACAAACAGATGGCAAGGCGGTGAAAGCGTAGTGACAGGAAAATGCGGGGTGGTGCACAACAAAGCCGGATATCGCTATACCTTCTCCGGCCTGGATGGCGTTATCTGCTGCTCCAGCAAGGAAGATTAATCCCGACGCCAGCGTCGCTCATATTCATTCTGTAAACGCTGCTGCTCTCGCCGCTCACGTTCACGTTGGATATCCGATTTATCATCATCCCAGCCAGGACATACCGAGCTGGTAAACACTTCGCAGGGCGAGTCGGATTGCGCTAACGGGTTGTCCGGTTTCTCTTCCCAGATAGCGGGATCGCGCGGGTCAAACGCTGGCGGTGTTGAGGCCAGGGTAGTTAATGAAAGCGTCAAAAACAAACTGCCAATCATCATGCAGGTACCTGAACGAATCATCCTTTCTCCATGTTCATTTTATTATTGATAACTATTCTCAATAATAACATAGAGCAATAAAAAGGGGCCACAGCGGCCCCTTGTCTATTCAGAGAATGATTAACCGCCCAGATACGCACTACGCACCGCTTCGTTAGCCAGTAACGCATCACCGGTGTCTTCCAGCACCACATGACCGTTTTCCAGCACGTAGCCGCGATCGGCGAGCTTCAGCGCCTGGTTAGCGTTCTGTTCGACGAGGAAGATGGTCATCCCCTGTTCGCGCAGCTGTTCGATGGTGTTAAAAATCTGCTGGATGATAATCGGCGCCAGACCCAGCGACGGTTCATCAAGCAGCAGCAGCCTCGGCTGGCTCATCAGTGCACGGCCTATCGCCAGCATCTGCTGTTCACCGCCGGACATCGTTCCCGCACGCTGAATACGACGCTCATGCAGACGGGGAAACAGGTCATACACCCATTTGATGCGTTCCTGAAACTGGTCCTTTTCGGCAAAGAAGCCGCCCATCGCCAGGTTCTCTTCCACCGTCATGCGGGAAAACACGCGACGCCCTTCCGGCACAATCGCTACCGCTTCGCGCATGATTTTCGCCGTCTGCCAGTCGGTAATGTCTTTACCATCAAAGACGATTCGCCCGCTGGTCGCTCGCGGGTCGCCACACAATGTGCCGAGCAGCGTGGTTTTTCCCGCGCCGTTAGCACCAATCAGAGTAACGATTTCACCCTGGTTGATATACAAGCTGACGTCGTGCAGCGCCTGTATCTTGCCGTAGTGGGCGTTGACTTTGTCGAACGATAACATCGCCTTATCCATATTAATCCTCGCCCCCATTATGCTTCACCTAAATAGGCGCGGATAACATCCGGGTTATTACGAATCTGTTCCGGCGTCCCATTCGCCAGCGGCGTGCCCTGGTTCACCACGTAAATACGGTCAGAAATCCCCATCACCAGCTTCATGTCGTGCTCAATCAACAAAATGGTGGTGTTGTGATGGTTACGCAGTTCAGCAATCAGCTCGTCCAGCTCCTTGGTCTCTTTCGGGTTGAGTCCAGCAGCGGGTTCGTCGAGCATCAGGATTTCCGGCTGGGTCACCATGCAGCGGGCAATTTCCAGACGACGCTGGTCGCCATAGGCCAGGTTACTGGCCTGACGGTTGGCATGCTCCAGCAAGCCAATACGCTCCAGCCAGGTGGCCGCGCGATCCAACGCTTCACTCTGCGCGCGACGGAACGACGGGGTTTTCAACAGGCCGGAGAAGACGCCGGTTTTCAGTTGCTGATGTTGCGCCACCAACAGGTTTTCAATCACCGTCATTTCGCGAAACAGACGCACGTGCTGAAAAGTACGCACCACGCCCATACGCGCGATTTGCTGACCCGGCAGCCCTTCCAGGTGCTGGTCGCGCAGCTTAATCGTCCCGCCGGTCGGCTTATAAAAACCGGTCAGGCAGTTGAAGACCGTGGTTTTCCCCGCGCCGTTCGGGCCGATTAACGAGACAATCTCCTGCGGTCGTAGTTCCAGTTCAACGTTGTTTACCGCCAGCAGACCGCCGAAGCGCATCATCAGGCCGTTAACGGATAATAATGGCTGACTCATGCCTGCTCTCCTTTTGCTTCCCCGTTTTTCAGCTTCAACTGTGGACGGGTCATCGGCAACAAGCCCTGCGGACGCCAGATCATCATCAGTACCATTAAACCACCCAGCATTAACATGCTGTATTCGTTGAAATCACGCATCAGTTCGCGTGACACCACCAGCAGGATGGCCGCGAGGATCACCGCAAACTGTGAGCCCATTCCGCCCAGTACCACAATCGCCAGCACAAAGGCCGACTCGGCAAAGGTGAAGGATTCCGGGCTGACGAAGCCCTGGCGCGCGGCAAACAGCGTACCGGCAAAACCGGCAAACGCGGCGCTGATGGTAAAGGCTGTCAGCTTGATGCGCGTAGGGTTTAAGCCCAGCGAGCGACAGGCAATTTCATCTTCACGCAGCGCTTCCCACGCACGACCCAGCGGCATACGCAGCAAACGGTTAATAACAAACAGCGAGAAGACCACCAGCAGCAGCGCCACCAGATAGAGGAAAATGACGCGGTCAGACGGATCGTACTTGACGTTAAAGAAGTTGCTGAAGGTATCCCAGCCGCCTTCACGGGCGGTACGGCTGAACTCCAGACCGAAAAAGGTCGGTTTCGGGATCTGGCTAATACCGTTTGGACCGCCGGTTACTTCGGTGTTGTTGAGCAGCAGGATGCGGACGATTTCGCCGAAGCCTAAGGTCACAATCGCCAGATAATCACCGCGCAGGCGCAGTACCGGGAAGCCGAGCAGGAAGCCCGCAGCAGCGGAAACCAGTCCCGCCAGCGGCAGGCAGGTCCAGAAGCCCAGACCGTAGTAATGGTTCAGCAGCGCGAAGGTGTAAGCGCCGATGGCATAGAAGCCGCCGTAGCCCAGCACCAGCAGGCCGGAAAGCCCCACCACCACGTTTAAGCCGAGGCCGAGGATGATATAAATCATCGTCAGCGTGGCGATATCCACCGTACCGCGTGACACCATAAACGGCCACGCCACGGCAATCACCAGCAGCGCCACCAGGAACAGTTTCTGTTTAACGGTGGAGCCGTCAATCGCCGGCAGAATAAATTTCGGTCCGGAGACGCTCTTCAGGCCTTTCTGGAAGGCTGGACGCAGCAGTTGGAAAAGAAAGACCACGCCAGTGCCGATAAATACCCACTGCCAGCGGATATCCGCGGCGGTATCGACCACCAGCTTGGTACCGTCCAGCTCTAACTGAACGCCCATAAAGACGCCCGCCAGGACGAAGAACATAGCGGCAGAGAGCAGCGCCATTGCAAAATGCATCGGTTTCATACTTTCTCTACCTCCGGGCGACCCAGAATACCGGTCGGCATCACCAGCAGCACCAGAATTAGCAGCGCGAATGAAACAACGTCTTTGTATTCAGTACTCAGATAAGCAGAGGAGAGCGCTTCCGCAACGCCCAGAATCAGGCCGCCGATCATCGCCCCTGGAATGCTGCCGATGCCGCCCAGTACCGCCGCGGTAAAGGCCTTCATCCCGGCCATAAAGCCGATGTAAGGGTTAATTACGCCATAGAACTGACCGAGCAGCACGCCCGCTACCGCCGCCATTGCTGCGCCAATCACAAAGGTCAGCGCAATCACGCGATCGGTATTGATGCCGAGCAGGCTGGCCATCTTCAGGTCTTCTGCACAGGCACGGCAGGCGCGGCCCATACGGGAGTAACGGATAAACAGCGTCAGCGCCAGCATTGCCAGGAAGGTTACGATCCAGATAACCAACTGCATGGTGGTGATGGAAGCAGAGAAGTTATCGCTACTGCCGACAGTCCACTGGCCATTAAACAGGCTGGGCAGCGCCACGTCGCGCGAACCTTCCGTCAGGCTGACGTAGTTTTGCAGGAAGATGGACATCCCGATAGCGGAAATCAGCGCGATCAGGCGCTTGGAGCTGCGCACGGGCCGATACGCCACGCGTTCAATGCTCCAGCCGTAGGCGCTGGCAATCACAATCGCGCCGACGAAGCCCGCCGCGACCAGTAGCCAGCTGGAATCGATGCCCATCATCATTAGCGCTGCGATGATCATAAAGGAGACATAGCTGCCGATCATATACACCTCGCCGTGGGCGAAGTTGATCATGCCGATAATGCCGTACACCATCGTGTAACCGATGGCGATCAGCGCGTAGGTGCTTCCCAGCGTGACGCCGTTAAACATCTGCTGCAAGAAATAGAGGAACTGCTCGGACATAAGGTAACCTTTTTAAACCCGCCCGTTTTGCACGGGCGGTGGGATAACTCGTCTTCAGGTATTACTTCGCGACGGTCGAAGAACCGTCTGCATGCCACTGGAAGACACCAAACTCAAATCCCTTCAAATCGCCTTTTTCGTCCCATTTCAGCGGCCCAATCACGGTATCAGCCCCGTGTGCTTTCAGATCTTTCACCAGGTCCAGCGGCTCTTTGCTACCGCTGCGATCCATTGCTGTCGCCAATGACTGGACGGCTGCATAAGTGATCCACACGTATGGTCCGGTTGGATCTTTCTTGTCAGCTTTGAGCGCATCGACGATAGCCTTATTCGCCGGATCCTGGTCATAGCGTTTTGGCATGGTTACCAGCATGCCTTCAGCAGCATCACCGGCAATATTAGACAGCGACGCGTTGCCCACGCCCTCCGGGCC
Organism: Citrobacter sp. B72; assembly: GCF_016894305.1. Lineage (NCBI taxonomy): Bacteria > Pseudomonadati > Pseudomonadota > Gammaproteobacteria > Enterobacterales > Enterobacteriaceae > Citrobacter > Citrobacter sp. B72. Next base: position 268,427 of record NZ_CP069801.1, on the reverse strand, counting down.
CATAAACTGGGTTTTCAGCCCAACGGAGCGCGCCTGGCGCAGCATTTGCCCCATTTCCGGGTAGTAGCCACCGTAATAAACAAAGTCGATATTTTCTTTTTTCAGGCGAGCGATCAGCGCAGAAAAATCTTTTTCCCCGGCGGTGATACCGTCAAAGAAAACGATGTTGGCTTTGCCCGCTTTCAGGCTGTCTTGCACCGAACGCGCCAGACCTTCACCGTATTGCTGTTTATCGTGAATGATGGCGATACGCTGTGGCTTCACCTTCTCCAGAATGTATTTCGCGGCGGTCGGCCCCTGAGAGGAGTCCAGACCCGCTGTACGCATAATGTGAGCGTAACCGCGCTGGGTCAGTTCCGGGTTTGTGGCACCCGGAGAAATCATCAGAATGCCTTCATCTTCATAGATATCTGATGCGGGCTGCGTTGAAGATGAGCACAGATGTCCAATAACGTACTGAATACCGTCATTGACGATTTTGTTCGCTACCGCAACGGCCTGTTTCGGATCGCAGGCGTCGTCATATTCCACAGCGACCAGTTTGTCGCCTTTGACCCCGCCTTTGGCATTGATATCTTTAATGGCCTGACGTGCGCCATTAAATTCCATATCGCCCCACTGCGCGACCGGACCTGACATCGCGCCGACAACAGCGACCTTGATATCTTCCGCCATGACCGCGTGTGACATTGCCAGTGCTATCACCCCTGCGATGATTGTTTTCGCATTCCGTTTCATTACCTGAATCCCCATTCGTGACGTAATTAATATTTTGTATTTATGTGGTTAAAAAGCAGTCTGTGCTTTTTTTGAACTACACTATTTTTACCAGTCTCATTAATGGTTTAGCGCAGTTTTTTAAGCAAAATCAGGCTAAAATCTCTATTTTTCAGTCGATTAAGAAAAGATAATATTCTGCTTTTCACTATAGATAAACAAAAAAAAGCACGTTTGTCAGCATAAAATAACGGTACAAAGAGCCGAATAAAATGCTGCATTCCAGGGTATTATTCTGCCTGTTTTTCAATCTCTACGGTTTCAAACTGTCATTACCGTTGTTACAAAATTATTAATCTGGTTATTCACATAAAAAAGAGAAAGCATCCGGGCGAATTATTTCGGTACACTCATTCCATCTTTTGTGATTTGGACATGCTGTTAATGAAGCTGACCATCGTTCGTTTAGATAACTTTAGCGACCAGGACCAGATTGATCTGGGCAAAATCTGGCCGGAATATTCCGCCTCATCATTAAGCGTAGATGAAACGCACCGGATCTACGCCGCACGCTTTAACGAGCGTCTGTTAGGCGCAGTTCGCGTAACCCTGAGCGGCACGCAAGGTGCATTAGATTCATTGCGCGTACGCGATATCACCCGCCGTCGCGGCGTCGGGCAGTATTTGATCGAAGAAGTCATCCGGGAAAACCCTGACGTGAGTTCATGGTGGATGGCCGACGTCGGCGTCGAAGACCGCAGCGTGATGGCCGCGTTTATGCAGGCGTTAGGGTTTACAGCCCAGGAGAATGGCTGGAAAAAAAGATAAAAAAGCCGGATGGCGCTGACGCTTATCCGGCCTACATGCTGGGAGCAAAAAATAAAAAACCACCTCGCAATTTTCCAAGAATTTCACGTTGCAGGAAGGCGGCAAGTTATGAAGTCCCCGGGAGCTTACATAAGTAAGTGACCGGGGTTGAATAACGTAGCCAACGCATTTGCAGCGCGAAAGGCACCTGGAAAATTATTTGGCGTCGGTCGCCGTCCCGTTTGCATGCCAGTCAAACACACCGAATTCAAAGCCTTTCAGATCGCCCTTCGCATCCCATGACAGCGGCCCCATTACGGTTTCCACTGAGTTTGCTTTCAGGTATTTGGCAATTTCAGCCGGGTCGTCAGACTGGTTCAGACCGGCCTGCAAGGATTGCAGCGCGGCGTAAGTGGTCCATACGAATGCACCGCTCGGATCCTGTTTCTTGGCTTTGATCGCGTCCACTATCGGTTTGTTCGCCGGAACCTGATCGTAGTTCTTCGGTTTCGTTACCAGTAAGCCTTCTGCAGACTCACCCGCGATGTTAGACAGCGACACGTTCGCTACCCCTTCTGGTCCCATAAACTGGGTTTTCAGACCTGCGGCACGAGACTGACGCAGAATCTGCCCCATTTCCGGGTGGTAACCACCGTAGTAAACGAAATCGATATTCTCTTTCTTCAGGCGCGCTACCAGCGTCGAGAAGTCTTTTTCACCGGCGGTGATCCCGTCGAAGAACACCACGTCAGCGTTGGCTTTCTTGAGGTTATCCTGCACGGAACGCGCCAGGCCTTCACCGTACTGTTGTTTGTCGTGAACGATCGCAATGCGCTTCGGCTTCACTTTTTCAACGATATATTTGGCAGCGGTTGGTCCCTGATCGGAATCCAGACCGGTGGTACGCATCACCAGGTTATAACCGCGCGCGGTCAGCTCCGGCGCCGTTGCCGCTGGGGTGATCATCAGAATGCCTTCGTCTTCATAGATATCTGACGCAGGCTGAGTGGAAGACGAGCACAGGTGGCCGATAACATATTTAATCCCGTCGTTGACCACTTTGTTAGCTACCGCTACCGCTTGTTTCGGGTCACAGGCATCGTCATATTTCACCATGACCAGTTTGTCGCCTTTCACGCCGCCTTTGGCGTTGATATCTGCAATCGCCTGCTCTGCGCCAGTAAATTCCTGATCGCCATACTGCGCTACCGGACCGGACATCGCGCCGACGACGGCAACTTTAATATCCTTAGCAAACGCCATATTGCTCAAAGACAGGGCGATACATCCTGCCAATAACGCTTTACCCTTCATATTCATCCTGACAATCCCCATTATTGTGGTTATTACGTGTGTTGTGATGTTGTTGTTCAGCACTTTATTTCGATTATTGGATAGCCACCCGTGCTTTAGCAGCATACTCTGCTAAAACATACCCGATTTTTATTATTTTGGAATAGCTAAATTTGACATGCAGATAACAACTTGATGACAAAAAGCTTAAACGTCAGGAGAGAGGGGAAGAGATAAAAACAAAAAACCCCGGATTTTCATCCAGGGTTTATCAGCATTTCCAGTTCGGCTGGAAGATTACGCTTCGATCGCCGCGCGCAGTTTTTTCATGGCGTTCTTTTCAAGCTGACGAACACGTTCAGCGGAAACGCCGTAGCGATCGGCCAGTTCCTGCAACGTCGACTTGTTGTCTTCGTCCAGCCAACGGGCACGAATGATGTCCTGGCTACGCTCGTCCAGACCTTCCATTGCGTGAGTCAGTTTGTTCGCGGCCTGATCTTCCCAGTTATCTTCTTCAATGCCGTCGGCAAAGTTAGAAGATTTATCCTGCAGATACAGCACCGGGGCCATCGGCTGGCTGTCAGACTCGTCGTCTGAAGACATGTCAAACGTCATGTCCTGCGCCGCCATACGGGATTCCATTTCGCGCACGTCTTTGCTGGAAACACCCAGCTCGCGAGCAACCATTTCAACTTCGTCCTGGTTAAACCAGCCCAAACGCTGCTTGGTTTTACGCAGGTTAAAGAACAGCTTACGCTGTGCTTTGGTGGTCGCAACTTTAACGATACGCCAGTTACGCAGAACGTATTCGTGGATCTCAGCTTTGATCCAATGCACGGCGAAGGAAACCAGGCGCACACCCACTTCCGGGTTGAAACGGCGCACGGCTTTCATCAGGCCGATATTACCTTCCTGAATCAGATCCGCCTGCGGCAGGCCATAACCCGCATAATTACGAGCAACATGAACAACAAAGCGCAGGTGAGACAGGATCAGCGTTTTAGCTGCTTCCAGATCGCCCTGGTAATGCAGCTTTTCAGCCAGTGCCCGCTCCTCGTCAGCCGACAACATCGGCCACGCGTTCGCAGCCCGGATGTAAGATTCCAGGTTACCAACAGGGGCTAAAGCTAAATTTTGCATTTCTTTGGTCATTCAAATCCTCTCAATCTTTTCATCTGGCGCATTGGCTAAAAACTAATTAACAAAAACCAGTAGCAACAACCATGCCAGAGCTTATGAGCAACGAGAATATCATTCAATCTTTTATCAGACAGTGATTTTATCCACAAGTTCCATGTCGTAATGTGTATAGATTACGCACAAAATGTGACATCACAATGAATACGCCGGGAAGAGATCACAGGGACTCTTTCCCTGCAGAGCGAACTACTCAGTGCAGGGAAAGATTATACCAGAGATTTTTTAATCGGGGGTAAAGTGGCGTAAATGTTGAACCGTGGCAAGCCAGGCTGCCACCCAGCCAATCATTGAGCACACCAGCAGCAATAACAGGCACTCGTCGAATGATAAGCCATTGATATCAAACTTGGTTCCAAATACCTGTGCCACCTCAGTCACCGCTGACGACAGACGCATCACCAAAATTTCTGACAAAATCAGTGAAAGAAATGCACCGGAAAAACCGAGCAGTGCACCGCCGTAGAGGAACGGACGCAGGATAAATCCATCCGTCGCGCCAATCAGTTTTTGCACGTTAATGGTATCGCGACGCGCAAAAATACTCAGCCGCACGCTGTTACCGATGACGAGGAAGACCGCCGCCACCATCAGCACGCCAATCATCGCGGAAACGCGTCCGACAAGGCCCGTCAGCGCCGCCAGGCGAGCGAACCAGCTGTCATCCATTCGCACTTCATCAATACCGTTGATTTGTGCGATGCGGTCACGCAGCGTGTTCAGCGACTCCGTACCCTGGAAGTCCAGTTTCGGGATAACAACCGCCACGGCCGGAAGCGGGTTCTCTTCCAGCATATCCAGCGCGCCGCCAAAGCCAGACCAGTTGCGGAATTCACCCAGCGCGTCGTCACGAGAAAGATAATTCACTTTCTCCACGCCCTGCTCGGCCTGCAACTGACCAACCACCCGCGCCGCCGCATCATCATCCAGCGTTTTTTGCAGGTAAACGGTGATCTGCGGAGACGGATAATACTGGCTTGCCGCATGGTTTACGTTCTTATAAACCATGTAGCACACGCTTGGCAGCGTCAGGGAGATGGCAATGACCATCACCGTCAGAAACGTCGCCAGCGGCTTGCTTTTCAGGTCCTGTAACGCGCCCTGAAACGCATAACGTACCTGCTCGTTAAAGACATTGGTTTTACGCGAATTCGGCTTTGGCGCGGCTTTCGCACGCTTTGGCGCGTTGCGACCGCCGTCACCCGGCGCACCGCCCGATTTACGAAAGCGATCCAGTCGGCCACCGAACTGTTTGATTTGGTTAATAGCGTCACGTCTATTCATGCGCCAGGCCTCCATGCAGATGTCCATCGCTCAGAACCATTTGGCGATAGGAGCGACGGGAGATCAGGCCAATATCGTGCGTGGCCATTAATACCGTGACCCCGACGCGGTTAAACTCTTCGAACAGGCGAAGGATCCCTTCTGACAGCGCGTCATCCAGGTTCCCCGTTGGTTCATCCGCCAGCAGCACCGCAGGTTTGTTCACCACCGCACGGGCGATGCCGACGCGTTGTTGTTCACCGCCGGAGAGCTGAATCGGGAAGTTTTTCGCTTTGTCCAACAGCCCGACCTTATCCAGCGCCGCTGACACGCGACGACGAATATCGTCCCCGCTGGCACCCGCGATGATTAGCGGGATTGCCACGTTGTCAAACACGGTTCTGTCCATCAACAGGTGGTGATCCTGAAAAATCATGCCAATCTGACGACGCAGAAACGGCACTTCACGGTTTTTCAAACGGCTGATGTCATGCCCGCTAAAGTAGATTTTCCCGGCGCTGGGCCGTTCAATTCCACAAATCAGCTTCAGCAGGGTACTTTTCCCCGCGCCGGAGTGGCCGGTCAGAAACGCCATCTCGCCAGGCTGCATATGGAAGGTCACTCCCTGCAGCGCTTGTCTCCCACCGAGATAGGCCTTGCTGACATGTTCAAAGCGAATCATTGTTAATCCTCTCGGGCAAAAAGTGCCTCTATAAAATCGTCCGCTTTAAACGGACGTAAATCCTCGATACGTTCGCCCACACCGATATAGCGGATAGGGATGCCAAACTGATCGGCTACCGAGAAGATAACCCCGCCCTTCGCCGTACCGTCCAGCTTGGTCAGGGTGATACCGGTTAAGCCCACCGCTTCATGGAACAGTTTGGCCTGGCTTATCGCATTCTGCCCGGTGCTGGCGTCGATAGTCAGCATAACTTCATGCGGCGCATCTTCGTCCAGCTTCTTCATGACGCGAACGATTTTTTTCAATTCTTCCATCAGGTGCGATTTATTCTGCAAACGCCCTGCGGTATCAGCGATCAGCACGTCTACGTTACGCGCCTTCGCCGCCTGGATGGCATCAAAGATAACGGACGCGGAATCCGCGCCAGTATGCTGAGCAATCACCGGGATGTTGTTACGCTGACCCCAAACCTGCAGCTGTTCTACTGCCGCCGCACGGAAAGTATCACCTGCCGCCAGCATTACCGATTTACCCTGCTGCTCAAACTGACGCGCCAGCTTACCAATAGTGGTGGTTTTGCCCACGCCGTTGACGCCAACCATTAAGATAACAAATGGTGTTTTGCCATCAACATTCAGCGGTTCGTCAACCTTCGCCAGAATCTCGCCCATCTCTTCTTTCAACAGACCGTACAGCGCTTCCGCATCTTTAAGCTGCTTGCGGCTGGCGCCTTCCGTCAGATTCGCAATGATTTTGCGGGTCGTTTCTACACCCACATCAGCGATCAGCAGTTGCTCTTCCAGCTCTTCAAACAGATCATCGTCGATCTTTTTACCACGGAACAGACTGATAAATCCGGAACCGAGGTTTTCTTTTGTTTTCAGCAGGCTGCGTTTCAGGCGCGCAAAGAAACCTTCTTTGGTTGGTTTTTCCTGCTCCTGGACCGCCTCTTCTTCTACCGGTTCTTCTACAGCAGGTTCTTCTACCGGCACCACCATAACCGCTTCTTCAGCAGCCTCGGCGGCCAGCGCCTGTGCTTCCAGCTCTTCGTCGGTCAGTTGCGGTTCGTTTTCAGCTTCTTCTTCAGCCGCCTCAACGATTTCCACGGTTTCCGCTTCGGCCTGCCACTCTTCGGCAGAAACTTCTTCAGTTTTCACCTCTTCCGGCAGCGGCAATTCTTCGCGTTCGATAACCACCGCTGCTGGCGTTTCTACTACAGTTTCAGCAATGGGTTCAGCAACCGGCTCAATCTCCGGCTGCGCTTGTTCGGCGACAGGTTCTTCTTCCGGCTGCAGTTTTTCGATTTCCGCAACCTGTTCAGTTACTTCAACGACTTCAGCTGCAAAGGCTTGCGATTCAGCCTCGCTACGGGTTTCCTCGACGTGCGGTTGTTCGTCAACGACGGTAGTTTCTTCAGCAACCGGTTGTTGTTCTTCGTTTTTTACTTCTGTCTCGTTTTCCGGTGCCTGCTCTTTTTGACCAAAGCCCAGCCAGGAAAAAAAGCCACGTTTTTTCTCTTTCGCCATTTGCGACTACACTCCCCCGCTGTTGCTTCATGGCACAGCGTCAACGCTATGTACATAGCAGCTAAAAAAATGATGAAATAGTCTATCACTTAACTTAACTCACATCACCGCCTGGAATGACATGCTATAGGCGGATTGAGCAATAATAGAAATGAAAAAACCGAATCACTCTGGTAGCGGCCAGATCCGCATTATTGGCGGGCAATGGCGTGGCCGTAAACTCCCGGTTCCGGACAGTCCCGGCCTGCGTCCGACCACCGACCGTGTGCGCGAAACGTTGTTTAACTGGCTGGCCCCGGTAATGGTCGATGCTCACTGTCTGGACTGCTTCGCCGGCAGCGGCGCGCTGGGGCTGGAAGCCCTCTCTCGCTATGCGGCAAATGCGACGCTTCTGGAGATGGATCGCGCGGTATCTCAGCAGCTACAAAAGAATCTCGCCACGCTGAAAGCCTCTCACGCCCGCGTCGTCAACACCAATACGCTGACATTTTTGGCTCAGGCAGGTACGCCGCATAACGTGGTATTTGTTGACCCGCCGTTTCGCAAAGGATTACTGGAAGAAACATTAACGCTTCTGGAAACTCATGGTTGGCTGGCAAATGAAGCGTATATTTACGTTGAAAGCGAAGTAGAAAACGGCTTACCGCCGGTTCCGGTGAACTGGTCGCTATACCGTGAGAAAGTCGCCGGACAGGTCGCCTATCGCCTGTACCAACGTGAAGCACAAGGAGAGCACGATGCTAATTAACCTGGGACGCCTGTTGATGCTGTGCGTCTGGGCATTTTTACTACTGAATATTTTCCAACCCTTTCCACGCCCGCTCAACATCTTCGTTAACGTCGCACTGATATTTATGGTGCTGATGCATGGCATGCAGCTGGCGCTGCTAAAAAGCACCATGCCTAAAGATGGCCCGCAGATGACCAACGGAGAGAAAATCCGTATTTTTCTGTTCGGCGTCTTTGAGCTACTGGTGTGGCAGAAGAAGATTAAAGATCAGTTGAAGAAGTAGCTGTGATCTTTTCTCCCGGCGGCACGTTGCGGGCCGGGGCGAAAAATCTGTAGGCCGGATAAGGCGTAAGCCGCCATCCGGCATCAGTCAGATGACACCTTAGCGTTCAAGCGTAAAATCAACAAATCGCGAACCTTTGTAACTCAGCGTGCCTTTATCCCCGACCGTTAATGCGTGGTACTGCTGCGCATCCAGACGAAACGTCTGCTCCATCCCCCCGTTTTGTGGCTTAAAGCTGGCTTCATAGCGCATGCTGGTTCCTGCCGGGCTCACTTCCTGCTGACGGGATCGCCGATCGTTTAGCGGTTTTTCCCGTTTGTTACTTACCACCACCTGCTTTTGCACCAGCGGCGCCGCATCATTATCGGCTTTTTCTCGCCGCTGCTGAACAAAGCGAAACGACGCAGCGATAACGATTAAGACAATGATAACAATGAAAAAAAGTGGTGGTTTGCTCATATTATTAACCCATCAGAAAATGCGGAAATAAGCATACATCGCCTGTTATGGTGTTGTCATCTGGCTGTGTCGACCTCTACACTGGACAGTAGAGCCGTGAGCACCCCGCTTACGAAAAAATAACGAATTCAAGGAACTAAGATGCTTTGGTCGTTTATCGCTGTCTGTCTTTCCGCATGGTTGTTCGTGGATGCTTCCTATCGTGGACCTGCCTGGCAACGCTGGGTCTTTAAGCCCCTGACGTTACTCCTGCTGGCGCTGCTGGCCTGGCAGGCGCCAATGTTTAACGCTATCAGCTATCTGGTGCTGGCTGGCCTGCTTGCCTCGCTGCTGGGCGATGCGCTGACGCTGTTACCGCGCCAACGCCTGCTGTACGCCGTGGGGGCATTCTTCCTGTCGCATCTGCTGTACACCATCTACTTCGCCAGCCAAATGACGCTGTCATTCTTCTGGCCTTTGCCGTTGGTGCTGGTAGTGCTGGGGGCGTTGCTGATCGCCGTGATCTGGACGCGTCTGGAAGAGCTGCGTGTCGCTATCTGCACCTTTATCGGCATCACGCTGATGATGGTCTGGATGGCCGGTGAGCTGTGGTTCTTCCGCCCGACCGCCCCGGCGCTGTCGGCATTTATGGGCGCATCCCTCCTGTTCATCGGCAACATTGTCTGGCTGGGTAGCCATTACCGTCGCCGCTTCCGCGCCGATAACGCCATTGCCGCCGCCTGCTACTTCGCCGGACATTTCCTGATTGTTCGTTCGTTGTATCTTTAAAACGCTTGACTCTGGAGTCGACTCCAGAGTGTATCCTCCGGTTAATACGAAATGATTATCAACCGGAGGATGCCATGTCGACACCCGATACCCGTGGCAAAAAAGTCCCACAATTCTCTTCTTTCAAGCCAGCGCCTGCACCACAAAAGGCGGATGACTGCTGCTGCGAAGGAAGCTGCTCCACTACACCAACCGTATCCGATACCGTAATAGGTACCCGCTATTCCTGGAAAGTGGCAGGCATGGACTGCGCAGCTTGCGCCCGCAAAGTAGAGAATGCGGTCCGCCAGGTCAGCGGCGTCAACCAGGTCCAGGTTCTGTTCGCCACTGAAAAACTGGTGGTCGATGCCGGTTCCGATATCCGCCAGCAAGTTGAAAACGCGGTGCAAAAAGCAGGCTATACCCTGCGCGATGAGCACGCGACGGACGCCGCTCCCGAGTCACGTTTTAAAGAAAACCTGCCGCTGATTTCGCTGATTATCATGATGGCGATTAGCTGGGTGCTGGAGCAGTTCAATCATCCCTTCGGTCAGATAGCGTTTATCGCCACCACGCTGGTCGGCCTGTATCCCATTGCCCGTCAGGCCCTGCGTCTGATGAAAACCGGCAGCTACTTTGCCATTGAAACGTTGATGAGCGTCGCCGCCATTGGCGCACTGTTTATCGGCGCGACGGCGGAAGCCGCTATGGTGCTGCTGCTGTTTTTAATTGGCGAGCGTCTGGAAGGTTGGGCCGCCAGCCGCGCCCGTAAAGGGGTCAGCGCACTGATGGCGCTCAAACCGGAAACCGCCACACGCCTGCGTAACGGCGAGCGCGAAGAGGTGGCTATCAATACCCTCCGGCCTGGCGATGTTATTGAGGTTGCCGCGGGTGGGCGTTTACCTGCCGACGGCAAACTGGTCTCCGGCTTTGCCAGCTTTGATGAGAGCGCCCTGACCGGCGAATCGATCCCGGTTGAACGCGCCACCGGCGAGAAAGTCCCGGCGGGTGCCACCAGCGTGGACCGTCTGGTTACGCTGGAAGTGCTCTCCGAGCCGGGTGCCAGCGCGATTGACCGTATTCTGAAGCTGATTGAAGAAGCGGAAGAACGCCGCGCTCCCATTGAGCGCTTTATTGACCGTTTCAGCCGGATTTACACTCCAGCCATTATGGCGGTTGCGCTGCTGGTCACCCTCGTACCGCCACTGCTGTTTGCCGCATCCTGGCAGGAGTGGATTTATAAAGGGCTGACGCTGCTGCTGATTGGCTGCCCTTGTGCTCTGGTGATTTCAACCCCCGCAGCCATTACTTCTGGTCTGGCCGCTGCGGCGCGTCGTGGGGCATTAATCAAAGGCGGAGCCGCGCTGGAACAGTTGGGTAGAGTCACTCAGGTGGCGTTTGATAAAACCGGCACCCTAACCGTCGGTAAACCACGCGTCACAGCGATTCATCCGGCAAGCGGTATTGGTGAGGCTGAACTGCTGGCACTGGCGGCAGCGGTAGAGCAAGGCGCGACGCACCCGCTGGCACAAGCAATTGTTCGGGAAGCACAAACGCGCGAGCTGACTATTCCTGTCGCAAAAGAGCAACGGGCGCTGGTTGGCTCTGGAATTGAAGCGCTGGTCAACGGCGAACGCGTACTGATTTGCGCCGCCGGTAAGCAGCCTGCCGATGCCTTTGCCGGGCAGATTAGCGAGCTGGAAAGCGCGGGCCAAACGGTGGTGTTGGTGCTGCGTAACGATACCGTTCTCGGCGTACTGGCCTTACAGGACACGCTGCGCGATGACGCTCGCAGCGCCATCAGCGAGCTTAATCAGATTGGCGTGAAAGGGGTGATCCTGACCGGTGATAACCCGCGTGCGGCCGCCGCCATTGCCGGTGAACTGGGCCTCGAATTCAAAGCAGGACTCTTGCCAGAAGATAAGGTGCAGGCCGTTACCCATCTTAACCAACAGTCGCCGCTGGCGATGGTCGGCGACGGCATCAACGACGCTCCGGCAATGAAAGCGGCCACAATTGGTATTGCGATGGGAAGCGGGACCGACGTCGCGCTGGAGACCGCCGATGCCGCTCTGACCCACAACCGTCTGCGTGGTCTGGTGCAAATGATTCAGCTGGCGCGGGCTACCCACGCCAATATTCGCCAGAACATTGCGATTGCGCTGGGCCTGAAGGGGATTTTCCTCGTCACCACGCTGCTCGGGATAACCGGACTGTGGCTGGCGGTGCTGGCGGATACGGGGGCGACGGTGCTGGTGACCGCGAACGCGCTGCGGTTGTTGCGTAAAGGGTAGTGCCTGTTTCTCGCCTGATGGCGCTTCGCTTATCAGGCCTACAGGTTACTCAGTCTTTATAGGCCGGAGAAGCGTTAGCGCCATCCGGCATGACAAGATTACTGCCCTTTGCGCACTAAATAACGGTACGGCAGCGAGTCGGTCTCTTTGGCCACCAGCTCATGTTCCATAAAGGTACAGAAGCCAGGAATATCGCGGGTTGTTGCCGGATCGTCGGCGACAATCAGCAGCGTTTCACCGGCCTGCATGCCGCGTACGGTTTTACGCACCATCATTACCGGTTCCGGGCAGCGCAGCCCCTGGGCATCAAGAGTATGGTCGGGGGAAGTAAACAGGTCGCTCATCGTCGTCTCATTCATACAAAAACGGCGTTATTTTACGCTCTGTTGTGGCGTAAGCCAATCAGGTTAACGATTGCGTGAAAAACAACCATTGCAATGTGCTCTTAAAGCAGTATCATGCGACGGTTTTTTATTGGGTTCCCTCACCCCATCCAACAAAAAGGTCACAATATGACTCCGTTTACACAAACTCAGCGCGTAAAAGCGTTGTTCTGGCTATCGCTATTTCATCTGCTGGTGATCACCTCCAGCAACTATCTGGTGCAGCTTCCAATCTCCATTTTTGGTTTCCATACCACATGGGGCGCGTTTAGCTTTCCGTTTATTTTCCTCGCGACCGACCTGACCGTGCGTATTTTTGGCGCGCCGCTGGCTCGACGTATCATCTTTGCGGTTATGATCCCCGCGCTGCTGATCTCCTATGTCGTTTCATCACTGTTCTATATGGGATCGTGGCAAGGATTCGGCGCACTGCTGCACTTTAACCTGTTTGTCGCCCGTATCGCCGCCGCCAGCTTTATGGCCTACGCGCTGGGACAAATTCTGGATGTGCATGTCTTTAACCGCCTGCGTCAGAACCGTCGCTGGTGGCTGGCACCGACGGCGTCCACGCTGTTTGGCAATATCAGCGATACGTTGGCCTTCTTCTTTATCGCTTTCTGGCGTAGCCCGGATGCCTTTATGGCCGAGCACTGGATGGAAATCGCACTGGTCGATTACTGCTTCAAAGTGCTGATCAGCATTATTTTCTTCCTGCCAATGTATGGCGTGCTGCTGAATATGTTACTGAAAAGGCTGGCAGATAAATCTGAAATCTCTGCATTGCAGACGAGTTAAAGGTTCATTTTCCGAGTTGTGATAAGATGGACGAATGAGCCGTTATGGCCGTTTATCGAAAGGAAGAAGTCAATGCGCAATCTGGTTAAATATGTCGGTATTGGCCTGCTGGTTATGGGGCTTGCGGCCTGTGATAATAGCGATACAAAAGCGCCAGCCGAGGGTGCTGCCGCAGAAAGTAACGCCACCGGACAACCGGTCAGCCTGCTGGACGGCAAACTCAGTTTTTCCCTGCCAGCGGATATGACCGATCAGAGCGGTAAGCTGGGCACCCAGGCGAACAATATGCACGTATATTCTGACGCAACCGGCCAGAAAGCAGTGATTGTGATTGTTGGCGACAACACCAACGAAGATCTGGCCGTGCTGGCAAAACGTCTGGAAGATCAGCAGCGTAGCCGTGACCCGCAGCTGCAGGTCGTCACCAATAAATCTATTGAGCTGAAAGGCCACACGCTGCAGCAGTTAGACAGCATCATCTCGGCCAAAGGCCAGACCGCATACTCTTCCGTGGTGTTGGGTAAAGTGGACAACCAACTGCTGACGCTGCAAATCACGCTGCCTGCTGACGATCAGCAAAAAGCGCAGACGACCGCAGAAAACATCATTAACACGCTGGTTATCCAGTAACGGTTAAGACGATGACGCGGCCTCCGGTGACACCACCTGAGGCCGTTTTTTTAACCGCCAGGTCAGCAATAACGCCACCGCTACCAGCCCTGCCGCCGCCAGATAGATAACCGGCACACCCGCCCACGTCATGACCAGCCCGGCCAGCGGCCCGGTAACCCCCAGCGATAAATCCATAAACACCGTGTAGGTCGCCAGCGCAGCGCCCTGATTTTGCTGAGGAACGGCTTTTACCGCCACCACGCCCAGCGCCGGGAAAACCAGTGAGAACCCAGCCCCGGTCAGCAGAACGCCGATTTTCGCCATCCACGGCATCGAAGCCATCCCGACCAGCAGTAGCCCGACAATCTCGACGCTAAAGCAGATCATCGCCACATTCAGCCCGCCTAAACGGTTGATACCATTTGGGAACAACAAACGAGTACCGACAAACGTACAACTAAAAAGCGTCAGCGCGAATGCGGCGCCATCCCAGCCTTTGGCATCATAGAACAAGGTAATGAAGGTAGCGATTACCCCAAATCCAGCGGAGGCCAGGGCCAGCGCCATGCCATACAACCAGACGCGCCCAAGCACCGCGCGAAATGGCAACGGTTTGCCTTTGCTGGCCTTCACCGCCGGACGAGGGAGCGCCAGCAGGATTGCCAACAGTGCCACGCCCATCACGGTCAGCGCCAGCCCCTGTAAGCCACCCCAGGCATAAAACAGAACACCCAGCGGCGCGCCTATCGCCATCGCGCCATAGGTCACGATACCATTCCAGGAAATCACCCGTCCGATGTGCATTGAGCCAACCACCCCCACGCCCCACAGCGTAGAGCCGGTCCCGGCAAAGCTTTGCCCAATCCCGAGAATCACGCGCCCCAGACAAAGCAGCAGCAGACTGGCCAACGGCCAGCCGTTCGTTGATCCCGCCAGTAAATAGCCCAGGCCACTTAAAAAGCAGCCGCACAGCCCAAATACCACAATCTTCTTTGGCCCCAGCAGATCGGCATAGCGACCGGCATGCGGACGGCTCAGCAGCGTAGCGAAATATTGCAGGCTGATGACCAGCCCAGCCCAGAAAGCGCTAAATCCCATTACATCATGGACGTAGCCAGGCAACACCGCGAGCGGCAGGCCGATGGTCAGGTAGCTGGCGAAGTTAAACATCACCACAGAAACAATACGCAGGTTCAGGCGTAAACCGCTAAGCGTCGGTTCAGCGACGGGTTCGGGCATGGAGGGTCACCACGTTTTCACAACAGTGTTTCATTTCTACCATGTTGCAGAGCAGAAATCAGTAGCCAGTTTAGGAATATCAGTCGCAAGCCAGCCGCTACACTTAATGCAAAAACGCAAACAGGAAGAAGACATGATAACCACCCAGCCCGATAAAACGGGTTTGCACATTTTGCTCAAACTGGCCGCTCTGGTGGTGATCCTCGCAGGTATCCATGCTGCGGCGGATATCATTGTGCAGCTGCTGCTGGCCCTCTTTTTTGCCATTGTATTGAATCCACTGGTCACCTGGTTTATCCGCCGGGGAGTCGGTCGCCCAATCGCTATTACCTTAGTCGTGGTGGTGATGCTGATCGTTCTTACGGCGTTGGTTGGCGTGCTGGCGTCGTCAATCACTGAATTCATGGACCTGCTGCCAAAATACAATAAGGAGCTAACGCGCAAGGTTCTGTATTTGCAAGAGATGGTGCCTTTTCTGAATCTGCATATGTCCCCGGAACGTATACTGCAACGCATGGACTCTGACAAGCTGATGACCTTCACAACCACGCTGATGACGAGTCTTTCTGGTGCCATGGCCAGCGTCTTTCTGCTGGTGATGACGGTAGTTTTTATGCTGTTTGAGGTGCGTCATGTCCCCTATAAGATGCGTTTTGCGTTAAATAATCCGCAAATCCACATTGCGGGGCTACATCGAGCGCTGAAGGGTGTGTCACACTATCTGGCGCTGAAAACGCTGCTCAGCTTATGGACCGGTGCCATAATCTGGCTGGGACTGGCACTGATGGGGATTCAGTTTGCTCTGATGTGGGGCGTACTGGCATTCCTGTTAAACTACGTGCCCAACATTGGCTCGGTCATTTCCGCCGTCCCGCCCATGATCCAGGCACTGCTTTTTAATGGCATTTACGAATGTCTGTTGGTTGGCGCACTGTTTCTGGTGGTGCATATGGTGATTGGCAATATTCTCGAACCCCGAATGATGGGGCATCGGCTGGGATTATCGACGCTAATCGTCTTCCTCTCTCTGTTGGTATGGGGATGGCTGCTCGGTCCGGTCGGCATGTTGCTCTCCGTGCCGTTAACCAGCGTGTGTAAAATCTGGATGGAAACGACCACTGGCGGCAGCAAACTGGCGATTTTGCTGGGGCCCGGCAGGCCCAAAAGCCGATTACCGGGATAAACTTGCAAACAGCATGTGAAGAATGATACACAACCCCATTATTACTAAAGGTTAGCCCTAATATGTACCGGATCGTTCTTGGGAAAGTTTCTGTTTTAAGCGCTGGTGCACTGCCTGCCGCACTGAGTGAGCAAGCGCCGCAAGGTGCTCGCCGTGCGCGCTGGCTGGCCGGTCGCGTGCTGCTTTCCCATACCCTTTCGCCATTACCGGACATCGTATATGGCGAGCAAGGAAAACCGGCCTTTTCTGCTGACACGCCGCTGTGGTTCAACCTCAGCCACAGCGGTGATGATATCGCCCTGCTGCTCAGCGACGAAGGGGAAGTCGGCTGCGATATAGAAGTCGTTCGCCCGCGCGATAACTGGCAAACGCTGGCAAATACGGTATTCAGTCTTGGTGAACATGCCGAAGTCGAGGCCGAACGCCCGGAACAACAGCTGGCGGCGTTCTGGCGCATCTGGACGCGTAAAGAAGCTATCGTGAAGCAGCGCGGCGGCAGTGCCTGGCAAATCGTCAGCGTCGACAGTACCGCGTTAACTTCCTCACTCTCCGTCAGCCAGTGCCAGCTCGATACCCTGAGCCTGGCGGTGTGCACCCCCACGCCGTTTACCCTGACCGCAGACACCGTGCAGCGCCTGGAAGCCTTAGCGTAAATTTTCCGGAAAGTTTTTCGGCAGCTCGCTCGCCGCACAGGCAATAACGTCATCGTTGTTCGCGCCGCAGTCACGTACGAAAGTGATGGTCGCGAACTCATCAATCACCTCGGTGGGATACGCCGGGCCGGTATCGCGGTACGACATCATTAGCGGAATATGGTCATTCTGGAAGCAGACCGTTTTTTCCGGATTATTGATCACCCAGCGAGGGAAAAAGATGGTGCCGTGAAAGAGTTTGTCACCCAGGTTTACGATCAGGCTGACGTCGGTCCCGGTCGGTTCGGTCCATGAAATTTTATAAACGCTCTCCCCGACCCGCACAATATAGGCCCGCTGATCTTTCACCCAACGATTTCCCACAATACCGCTGTGAATGCGGTAATCCAGGGTAGTGTCGTTTTTCACGTAGATCTCGTAATTCCAGCCATTATCGTAGGTATAGACCAGATGTTTGCCAACAAATCCGCTTAAATCATGTTTATCAAACGCGCTCATATTCGTTCTCCTCTTACTTGATGTGAGGATCTTAACGCTTCAAAAATTGGATGAATAACGCTATGTTTGCATCAAATTCATTCAATTATTAGATGAGTTATGCACAAAACAACCCTCGAGCAGTGGGCCCTATTGGAGAAAGTGGTGGAGCTGGGCAGCTTCGCTAAAGCGGCGGAAGAGACCAACCGTAGCCAGTCTTCGGTAAGCTATAATCTGGCACTGTTACAGGAGCGACTTGGCGTAACGCTGCTGACCCCGGAAGGCCGCAGGGCTGTCCTGACACCGGCCGGAGAGCTATTACTCAATCAGGTCAAACCGCTACTGAAGGCCTTTTTATGGGTGGAAACCCGGGCCGCAACGTTACAAAACGGTACACGAACGCGGCTGGATTTGATGGTAGATAGCATCTTCCCACGCAAACGCCTGTTTGCCATTCTCAAACAGTTTCAGCAGGCCTGGCCGCAAACGCAGGTGCGTCTGACCGAAGTCCTGGAGAATGGTGATGCTCGACTGGCAGCACATGCCGATGCGGACGTAATGGTCCTGACCCGGCGTCAGGATGTCACCGGACGCGGCGAATGGCTGATGAATATTGACTTCGTGGCCGTGGCCCACCGCGATCACCCACTCTGCATGCTGGATGCGCCGCTGAATGAAGACGCATTACGCGCCTGGCCGCTGATTCGCATTGCCGATCGCGATAACCCACAACAACCGGCGCGTGATGCCTGGACCTTCTCGACCATTGATGCCGCGATTGATGCGGTGATGTATCAGGTCGGTTACGGCTGGCTGCCCGAGGAACGTATTCAGACGCAGCTTGATCAGGGGCTTTTACGCCCACTGCCGTTAAGCCATGGTGCTCGTCGCGCCACGCCTTTGCATCTGATCGTTAAAGATACTCTCGCTCCGCTGGATGAACAGGTCAGTACCCTGCTGCGTTTATTGCGAGAGCATTAACCTTTTCCCCGGATGCCGGACGTGTGTTACAAAATACGCTATTCCCCTTACCCCCTGTGCGCCAACGCGCCACATGAAAGGTTAACTGCAGATGCAACGAGTCACCATTACCCTCGATGACGATTTACTGGAAACGCTCGACGGCCTGAGTCAGCGCCGTGGCTACAATAACCGTTCCGAAGCGATCCGCGATATTCTGCGTGGCGCACTGGCGCAGGAAACTACCCTTGAACACGGCACTCAGGGCTTCGCGGTGCTCTCGTATGTTTATGAGCATGAGAAGCGTGATCTGGCCAGCCGTATTGTTTCTACCCAACACCACCACCACGATTTATCGGTCGCCACGCTGCACGTGCACATCAACCATGACGACTGCCTGGAAATCGCCGTGCTAAAAGGCGACATGGGCGATGTACAGCATTTTGCCGATGACGTGATTTCCCAGCGCGGCGTGCGCCACGGCCATCTACAGTGCCTGCCGAAAGAAGAGTAATTGCCTGTTTCGTTGCCGGATGCCGGCTACGCCTTATCCGGCCTACGTCCGTTATACTTTGTAGGCCAGGTAAGCGAAGTGCCCCAGCAATAATGATTACGCCATCGTACCAATCGTCTTTCTGAAACGCAGCAGTGCTATCAGGAAGAACGCGCTGCCAATCGCCAGCAGCGTCAGAAACTGCGGCCAGACAATGCTAAACCCGGCTCCGCGATAAAGTATCGCCTGCGCGAGACTGACAAAATGAGTAGTCGGCATGGTCAGCATAATGTCCTGCACCGCCTGCGGCATGCTTTCACGCGGTGTGGAGCCACCTGAAAGCATCTGTAACGGCAGCAGTACCAGAATCATCAGCAGCCCCAGCTGCGGCATAGAGCGCGCCAGCGTGCCCATAAAAATGCCGATCGAGGTGGTGGCGAACAGGCTCAGCGCCACGCCCAGCATAAACAACGGTATCGAACCTTCAATCGGCACCCCGAGCACGCCTTTTACCATCAGCATCAGCGACAGACCGGAAACCACCAGCACCACCAGCCCCATCGACCAGATTTTTGCCATCATGATCTCAAACGGCGTCACCGGCATCACCAGCAGATGTTCAATGGTCCCGTGCTCGCGCTCGCGGATCAGCGCCGACCCGGTCAGCACAATCGCCAACATGGTGATGTTGTTGATAATCGCCATCACCGCGCCAAAGCGGGCGGGTTCCAGATTAGGGTTAAAGCGCATGCGCATTTCCAGCGCTACCGGCGGCTCATTGTTATCGCGGTAACGCGCCACAAAGCTGTTCACCTCGCCGCTGATGATATTCTGGATATAGCTGTTGCCGGTAAACGCCTGGCTCATCCGCGTGGCATCGACGTTAACCTGTATATCCGGTTGTCGTCCGGCCAGCACATCACGCTGAAAATCAGGCGGAATGTTTACGGCGAAGGTATAGCGCCCGGCGTCCAGCCCGGCATCCATTTCATCGGCAGTGATCATCTCCGGCGGTAAAAACCACGGGCGATAAAAGCTGTTCACAATCCGATTCGACAACTGCGACTGGTCCATATCGGCAATAGCAATCGGTGCCAGATGCAGCGAACCCGGCAGGACGGTCGCGGAAGAATAAACCGAAATCGTGAAGGCGAAGACGATCAGCGTCAGCATCGCTTTGTCACCCAGCAGGCTGCGCAACTCTTTGATGCCGAGGTTATAAATATTGCGTAATCGGCGCATCACCCCTCCTGTTTTTTCAGCAGTAATACGCTCAGACCAATCACCACCGGAATGGCTACCGCCAGCGGAATAAACAGCTGCCAGAGATCGGTCAGATCCAACGCTTTAGAGAACGTTCCGCGCGCGATGGTCAGAAAATGGCTGGTCGGATAAATTTCACCAATCCACCGGCCCGGCCCTTCCAGCGAGGCAACTGGATCGATCATTCCGGAAAACTGCGTCGCCGGGATCAATGTAATAATCGCCGTACCAAAAATGGCCGCGATCTGGCTTTTCATAAACGTGGAGATTAACAGCCCCAGCCCGGTGGCAATGGTGACGTACAGCAGCGCAGCCAGCGTCAGAGTCACAAAGCTCCCCTTATGCGGAACGCCGAATACAAACACCGACAGCGCGCACAACAGCAGGAAATTCAGCATGCCCAGCACGATGTACGGCAACTGTTTGCCGAGTAAAAACTCGCTGCGGGTCGTGGGCGTAACGTACAGATTGATAATCGACCCCAGCTCTTTCTCACGCACCACGCTGAGGGCGCTGAGCATGGAGGGGATCATCATCAACAGCAGTGGGATCACTGCCGGAACAATCGCCGGCAGGCTCTTCACATCCGGGTTGTAACGATAGCGAGTTTCAATGGTCATCAGCCCGTTTTGCCCGCTGGCATTTGGCTGGCGCGCCATCACATCCTGCAGCCAGGTCTGGTGCATCGCCTGCACGTAACCCCTGACCGTTTCAGCGCGGCTTGGCATTGCGCCATCGACCCAGACGCCAATCTTCACCGGCGTTCCACGCGCGATGTCGCGGCCAAAATTTGGCGGAATTTCAATTGCTACCGCAACTTCGCCAGAACGCATCCGTTTGTCCAGCTCGTCATAACTGGTGAGCGGCGGTTGTTCGATAAAATAGCGCGATCCCGCCAGATTCAGCGTCCACGCCTGGCTGCTGACGGTCTGGTCGCGGTCGAGCACCGAAAAACGCAGGTTTTCCACATCCATGCTGATGCCGTAGCCCATGATAAGCATCAGGATCACCGTGCCCATCAGCGCCAGCGTGGAGCGTACCGGATCGCGCCGTAGTTCCAGCGCTTCACGGCGGCTGTAGCTGAATAAGCGCCGCAGGCTAAAACCTTGCCGCGGCGGCTTACTGTTTTCATGCACTGTCGGGACATTGGCTGGCGCTAACTGAGTTTCCGGCGCCGGGCCTGCCGCTTCCTGCAACCAGGAGATAAACGCCTCTTCCAGACTGGCAGCTCCACGCTGTTTCACCAGTTCCTGCGGCGTACCGCTGGCCAGTACTTTTCCGGCGTGCATCAGCGACATGCGGTCGCAGCGCTCCGCTTCGTTCATAAAGTGGGTGGAGATAAAAATGGTCACTTTGTCCTGGCGCGACAGGTCGACCATCAGTTGCCAGAACATATCCCTCGCAACCGGATCGACCCCGGAGGTCGGTTCATCAAGAATGAGCATCTCCGGGCGATGGATCACCGCCACCGCCAGCGACAGGCGTTGACGGATCCCCAACGGCAGCGCACCGGGCAGCGCATCTTCGACATCGGTCAGCGAAAAGCGCTCGCTCATCTCCTGCACCCGCCCAGGTATTTCTGCTTCGAGGATATGGAACAGCCGCGCATGTAGTTCGAGGTTTTGCCGGACGGTCAGCTCGCTGTAAAGCGAAAATGCCTGCGACATATAGCCTACCCGGCGGCGGGTATCGATATTTTTCGGATCAACCGCTTGCCCAAACAGCCACGCCTCGCCTTCGCTTGCGGGCAGCAGTCCGGTGAGCATTTTCATGGTGGTGGATTTACCGCAGCCGTTGGAGCCGAGAAAACCGAAGATTTCCCCGCGCGGAATGCGGAAGTTAACGTGGTCCACCGCCACAAATTTACCGAAGCGCATGGTCAGGTTTTTCGCCTCGATGGCAATCTCTTCCTGCTCAGCGTGATACGGCGGGATCACTACCGGTTTATGCGCCTGGCGCTGGGCTTCAGGTAACAGCGCGATAAACGCCTGCTCCAGCGTGTTGCTGTTGGTTTGCTCACGTAGCTGCTGCGCGCTCCCGGTGGCTAACACCTCCCCGGCGTTCATCGCCACCAGCCAGTCAAAGCGCTCGGCTTCTTCCATATAAGCGGTCGCAACCAGCACGCTCATGTTGGTCTGCCGCTGACGAATACTGTTAATCAGATCCCAGAACTGGGCGCGGGACAGCGGGTCGACCCCGGTGGTGGGTTCATCGAGAATTAACAGTTCCGGGTCGTGGATTAACGCGCAGCACAGCCCCAGCTTTTGCTTCATCCCGCCCGAGAGTTTCCCTGCAGGACGGTCGCGAAACGGTGCCAGTCCGGTGCTATTCAGCAGCTCGGTAATCCGCGCCTCACGCTCCGCTTTGTCATGCCCAAACAAGCGGGCAAAGAAATCGACGTTCTCATATACCGACAGCGTGTGATACAGGTTTTTCCCCAGCCCCTGCGGCATCCAGGCAATGCGCGGGCAGACATCCCGGCGATGTTTTGGGTCGCGCATATCGCCGCCCAGCACCATCACGTTGCCGTGTTCAATGACCCGCGCGCCGGAGATGAGCGACAACAGGCTCGATTTTCCGACACCATCCGGGCCAATCAACCCCACCATACAGCGGGCAGGGATATCCAGCGTGATATTGTTCAGCGCTACCGTTTTCCCGTAATGCTGACTCACGCCGTCAAGGTGCGCCACGGGAGGAACGGGAACCAGCGCCAGATGCGTCATTGCGGCAACCTCACCACCAGGTCGTCAGGCCAGGCGCGACTTTCATCAACACGCACCCACGCCATGCCCGGCAGACCGGTTTTCACGTACTCCAAATGCTGCTGTAACAGCTCTGGCGGGATACGCGCTTTGACGCGAAACATCAGTTTCAGCCGTTCATCGCTGGTTTCGACCGTTTTCGGCGTGAACTGCGCGACGCTAGCCACAAAGCTGATGGTCGCCGGAATACGCAGATCCGGCGCAGCATCCAGCACCAGACGCGCTTCTCCGCCAATCTTCAGTAAACCAGCCTGTTCGGTTGGCAAGAAGAACGTCATGTAGACATCGCTGAGATCGACCATATTCAGCACGCGACCGCCCGCGGAAAGCACCTCGCCCGGTTCAGCTACGCGGTACTGTACGCGGCCATCGCGCGGGGCTTTCAGCTCGCTGTCATCAATATCAGCCGCAATACGACGTTCGGTAGCCTGCGCGGCTTCTACGCGGGTTTGCGCCTGAATGATACTGGTGCGAGCGGCTTCAATGGCGGCTTTTGCCGCAGAGACCTGCGCCTTTGCGGATTCCAGTGCAGCGCGTGCGCTTTCTGCCGCAGCCCTGTCGTCATCCAGCTGTTGCTCAGACACAGCCCCACGCTGAGATAGCGAACGGGAGCGGACGTGGCGTTTAGAGACCGACTGCAGTTCCGCCTCACGCTGTTTTACCACCGACTGCGCGGCGCGCATTTCACTTTGCCGCTGCTCTAACAACGCCCGCGCTGCCGCCACCGCACTTTCGGCCTCTTTGATTTGGGCTACCGCTTCCAGCCGCTGCTCCTGCAGCACGCGGGTATCCATTTTCGCCAGCACTTCGCCCTGGCGAACGAACTGCCCTTCCGACACGAGGATCGTGTCAATTCGCCCGGCAATCTTGGTGGCAATATCCACTTCGGTAGCTTCAATTCTGCCATTGCTGGCTGCAAACCCCTCCGGTATTCCCGCAGAACGAAGCACCCACCATGCTATCGCGGCCACCACGACCAGAATGCCCGCCACCCACCACATCATATGACGTTTAAACTTATCCATATTCGACCCGCCGTAATCCCTGTTATCAAACGATGCGTGTCACAAAGCCCACTGAACAGCTATTCAGCGGGAGATTCCATCCGGGATAAGAAGGAATGAGAAACAATGGCCAGAGAGCAGACAGGCATGTAAGCAACCTGCGCCGCGAAGGAAGTGAATGATGAAAATGCTGTGATATCGGGTAGTAATGTTGTCATCATCAGCGTTCCTGGCCGGAAATGAAACACGCATACTCATTACTGCTGTCTATTGAATACTAACACCTGGATTCAATATGTCTATTCGGTTGTAGCAGGTATGTTGCAGGCAAAAAATCGTGCCCGGCAATCCATTTACCGGGCAAATTTCACAAGTGAGCTTTATGTAAAACGCAGCGGGTCCACGCTCAACGTATCGTCTTCGCTTATTCAGACACCAAATCCTGCGCGCATGCCCAGGCACTCGACCATGCCCACTGGAAGTTATAGCCACCCAACCAGCCGGTGACGTCCATCACTTCGCCGATAAAGTAGAGCCCTGGCACTTTGCGGGCTTCCATCGTGCGCGATGACAGCTCGTTGGTATCAACGCCGCCCAACGTGACTTCAGCGGTACGATACCCTTCCGTACCGTTCGGCTGCACCCGCCACTCGGTCAGCGTTTCAACCAGCGTTTGCTGATCGCGTACGTTAAGCTGCTTCAGAGACACGTCTGGAATTTGCCCTAACTGCTGCAGGCATTCCACCAGACGCTTTGGCAACTGCATTGCTAAGGTATTCTTTAAGCTCTGGTTAGGGTGTGCGCTACGTTGTTCGTCGAGGAAGCTCACCAGGTCAACATCCGGCAACAAATTAATGCTGACAAATTCGCCTGGCTGCCAAAAACTGGAAATCTGCAAAACAGCTGGGCCCGAAAGTCCTCGGTGTGTAAAGAGCAGATTTTCGCGAAATACGGTGCCGTCTTCGGCGGTGATAACGGAGGAGACCGACACGCCAGAGAGCACCTGAAGCTGCTCCAGCAGTGGCTTATGCAACGTAAAGGGCACCAGTCCCGCGCGCGTTGGCAACACCTTCAGACCAAACTGTTCGGCAATTTTATAACCAAACGGCGTTGCCCCCAGACCCTGCATCGAAAGCCCACCGGAAGCGATAACCAGTTTTTTCGTGCCGACCGTCATGCCGTTCAGTTCGAGGGTGAAACCTTCATCATCCTGCACCACGCTCAGGACTTCGCTCCGTAACCGCATAGTTACGTTACCTTTTTCACACTCGTCTACCAGCATATCGACAATTTGCTGAGCGGAATCATCGCAGAACAGCTGACCCAGCGTTTTTTCATGCCAGGCAATACCATGTTTGCCCACCAGGTCGATAAAATCCCACTGCGTGTAACGCGCCAGTGCCGATTTGCAAAAATGGGGGTTTTGGCTCAAATAGGCGGCCGGTTCGACATAAAGATTGGTAAAGTTGCAGCGTCCCCCGCCAGACATGAGAATCTTGCGTCCTGGCTTTTTACCATTATCAATAAGCAGTACTCGACTACCTGCTTGTCCTGCCTGCGCGGCACAAAACATACCCGCTGCGCCAGCGCCTATAATAACGGTATCAAACCTTTCCACGTTGCGATCCTCTCTAAAAAGCGGGTGTGAATTGTAAAGATTCCTCAGTGGTCGCACCAGCACCAAACTACCGATAAAGGGTATTTAACTGAAATATATAGGATAATTCTTTAGTGGTGTAAAACAAAGCAGGAGACAAATCAAAAAAACTCTATATTTCACTTTGCCCGCGCCGCCAAAGTCACTGATAATGCGCCGCGTTCATGTCCTCAAAATGGCGTAACGTCCTATGCTACATTTGTTTGCTGGCCTGGATTTACATACCGGGCTTTTACTATTGCTTGCTCTGGCTTTTGTGCTGTTCTACGAAGCAATTAACGGCTTCCATGACACAGCCAATGCTGTCGCAACCGTGATCTATACCCGTGCAATGCGTTCGCAATTGGCGGTGGTCATGGCTGCGTTGTTCAACTTCTTTGGTGTTTTGCTGGGTGGTCTCAGCGTGGCGTATGCCATCGTGCATATGCTACCAACGGATCTGCTGCTTAATATGGGATCGTCACATGGCCTTGCCATGGTGTTCTCCATGCTGCTGGCGGCAATTATCTGGAACCTGGGTACCTGGTACTTTGGTTTACCTGCATCCAGCTCCCACACGCTGATTGGCGCCATTATCGGTATTGGTTTAACCAATGCACTGATGACCGGCACCTCGGTGGTGGACGCACTTAACATTCCGAAAGTTATCGGTATTTTTGCTTCGCTTATCATCTCGCCAATTGTTGGTCTGGTGGTTGCAGGCGGTCTTATTTTCATTCTGCGTCGTTACTGGAGCGGTACAAAAAAACGTGCCCGTATCCACCTGACGCCAGCAGAACGTGAAAAGAAAGATGGCAAGAAAAAGCCGCCGTTCTGGACCCGTATTGCACTGATCCTCTCCGCTATCGGCGTAGCGTTCTCTCATGGCGCTAACGACGGGCAGAAAGGCATTGGTCTGGTGATGCTGGTGCTGATTGGCGTAGCGCCTGCAGGCTTCGTGGTGAATATGAATGCTTCCGGTTACGAGATTACCCGTACCCGTGATGCAATCAATAACGTCGAAGTCTTCTTCCAGCAGCGCCCTGACCTGCTTAAACAGGCCACAGGCGTAGACCAGCTGATTCCGTCCCCGACGGACGCGGCACCCGCGACGACGACAGAGTTCCATTGCCACCCGGCGAATACCATCAACGCGCTGGAACGTGCGAAAGGTATGCTGGCGAACCTGGAAACCTACGACAAGTTAAGCGTCGAACAGCGTGGTCAGCTGCGCCGTATTATGCTGTGCATCTCTGATACCACCGATAAAGTGGTTAAGCTGCCTGGCGTAAGCGCTGACGATCAGCGTCTGCTGAAAAAACTGAAAGCTGACATGCTGAGCACCATTGAGTACGCGCCTATCTGGATCATTATGGCCGTCGCACTGGCGCTGGGTATTGGTACGATGATTGGCTGGCGTCGCGTTGCCACCACCATCGGCGAGAAAATCGGTAAGAAAGGCATGACTTATGCCCAGGGGATGTCGGCGCAGATGACCGCCGCAGTCTCTATCGGTCTCGCCAGCTACACCGGTATGCCCGTTTCCACCACCCACGTTCTCTCTTCTTCCGTTGCGGGGACGATGGTTGTTGATGGCGGCGGATTGCAGCGTAAAACGGTAACCAGCATTCTGATGGCCTGGGTCTTCACCCTGCCGGCTGCGATTATTCTTTCCGGGGTGCTGTACTGGCTCTCCCTGAAGCTTATCTAAGCGAATGCACGGTAAAAAAGCGGGTCAGGAAGCTGACCCGCTTTTTTTGTATCTGTTGTTGGCATCAGTGCCAGATAATCAGCGCAACCATGCTGATTAGCACCAAGCCGCATAGCGCGCTGGTGAGAATGAACTGACCGCGAACCCGCTCACAGCGGCGAATAAATTCATCATCATGATGATCGCGGTAACGCTGAGCGTAGATATACCACACCAGACGCATCTGCTTGTTCGGTTGCCCATGCGAGGTAAAAAAGCCCCCTCCATCTACATACTGGTAAAGTAATGGATCGCAACCACGAAGTACCACTAACAGTGCGCGTAGCGAAGAAAAATAGCGCGCCATATTAACAATGCAAACGACACATAAAGCCCAGAATAATGCAATGGTGCTTATCATACCTCCTCCCCGGCGACCCGCCCACGGAACTCCTTTCCGGGACTACCGCTCCCCGATACCCTGCCAAACCATTCAATGAAGAGTGCAGCCGAAACCGTTCGTGTTAGTATCACGCATCCGAACGCCTCTTTAGATAGTGTAGGAGATTAGTTAATTTTTTTGCCATAAGGTTAATCGCTATCAATGCAATTAACTAAAAAATTTGTTTAACTATTTGGCAAGCAAGGCGGATTGACGGATTATCCTGGTCGCTATAATGTAAGGATAGTCCTTATATGGTACGTTTTTTACGACTGGGCTAGCCCCGCGCACAAGGTTCGCAGGACGCGGATGACGCGGCGGCATATAACGCCAGCAGGCTAGTCATCGACAACTTATGGAAGGAGTAACACTATGGCTTATAAACACATTCTTATCGCGGTTGATCTTTCTCCGGAAAGCAAAGTTCTGGTTGAAAAAGCGGTTTCTATGGCGCGACCTTACAATGCTAAAGTCTCCCTTATCCACGTTGACGTAAACTATTCCGACCTGTACACCGGGCTCATCGACGTGAATCTGGGCGACATGCAGAAACGCATTTCTGAAGAAACCCACCACGCGTTAACCGAGCTGTCCACCAATGCAGGCTACCCTATCACCGAAACCCTGAGCGGTAGCGGCGACCTGGGTCAGGTTCTGGTTGATGCCATCAAAAAATACGACATGGATCTGGTCGTCTGTGGTCACCACCAGGATTTCTGGAGCAAACTGATGTCCTCCGCGCGCCAACTGATCAACACCGTCCACGTCGACATGTTGATTGTTCCGCTGCGTGACGACGAAGAAGCATAAAATGCTTGCCGCCGGAAGTTAACCCGGCCCACTGCAAGTCGTTAAGCCTGTAAACGCCCGCCTTCGCGGGCGTTTTTGTTTTTATCATTCGGTCACAATTAGTACATCAATCCAACAAACAAATCATAATTAGTGTGATCAACTAATTGGATCGAAAACTATCTCTATAATACTCTACCCTTGCGGCCAATAACCGCAGTCTATAACAAAATAAGACTTTTTCGGCGCGTTTAAGCATACGCGTTCATACTTTTCGGGATGGCTTTGAAAGGCGATGGAATATGAATAAAACTGCACCTACGGGCTTGCTGCAGCAACCTCGTCCGTTCTTCATGATCTTCTTTGTGGAATTATGGGAACGATTTGGCTATTACGGCGTACAGGGCATCCTGGCGGTATTTTTTGTTAAGCAGCTCGGATTTTCACAAGAACAGGCATTTGTCACCTTTGGTGCCTTTGCCGCACTGGTTTACGGTCTGATCTCGATCGGCGGCTACGTCGGCGACCATCTGTTAGGCACCAAGCGCACGCTGGTACTCGGTGCCATTGTGCTGGCAATCGGCTACTTCATGACCGGGATGTCGCTGCTTAAGCCGGATCTGATCTTTATTGCTTTGGGTACCATTGCCGTTGGTAACGGGCTATTTAAAGCCAACCCGGCAAGCCTGCTGTCAAAATGTTATCCCCCGAAAGACGCCCGTCTGGACGGTGCTTTCACCCTGTTTTATATGTCGATTAACATCGGTTCGCTACTGTCACTGTCGCTGGCGCCGGTGATTGCCGATAAGTTTGGCTACGCTGTGACTTACAACCTGTGCGGAGCCGGACTAATCGTCGCGCTGTTGGTATACTTTGCCTGCCGCGGAATGGTGAAAAATATCGGCTCTGAGCCAGACCATAAGCCGCTGAACTTCCGTAACCTGCTGTACGTGCTGGCCGGTACGGTAGTGATGGTATTTATCTGCGCCTGGCTGATGCACAACGTGCAGATTGCCAACCTGGTGCTGATCGTCCTGTCGATTGCCGTGACCATCATCTTCTTCCGTCAGGCATTCAAACTGGATAAAACCGGGCGCAACAAGATGTTCGTGGCCTTTATCCTGATGCTGGAAGCGGTGGTGTTCTACGTGCTGTACGCGCAGATGCCGACATCGCTAAACTTCTTTGCGATCAATAACGTACACCATGAAATTCTTGGTTTCGCCATCAACCCGGTGAGCTTCCAGGCGCTGAACCCGTTCTGGGTGGTACTGGCGAGTCCGGTACTGGCCGCAATCTATACCCGTCTGGGCAACAAAGGCAAAGATCTGACCATGCCGATGAAATTTACGCTCGGTATGTTCCTGTGCTCATTGGGCTTCCTGACGGCCGCCGCTGCCGGGATGTGGTTTGCCGATGCACAAGGGCTGACGTCGCCGTGGTTTATCGTGCTGGTGTATCTGTTCCAGAGCCTGGGTGAACTGCTGATTAGCGCCCTGGGACTGGCTATGGTCGCCGCTCTCGTGCCACAACACCTGATGGGCTTCATTCTTGGGATGTGGTTCCTGACGCAGGCCGCGGCCTTCCTGATGGGGGGTTATGTCGCCACGTTCACCGCCGTACCAGAGAACATCACCGACCCGCTGCAAACGCTGCCTATCTATACCAACGTCTTCAGTAAGATTGGCCTTGTCACCCTGGCCGTAACGGTTGTTATGGCGATTATGGTGCCATGGCTGAACCGCATGATTAATACGCCGAGCACCGAGCAATAACCTTCAGTGCCGGATGGCGGCTATTGCCCCTATCCGGTCTACATTCAACATGCCCGGTCACCTTGCGCTATCGGGCATTTTCACTCACTACCCTTTACGCGCGTCTATCCACTCCTGAACTTCCACCACAAAAGTGTCCGGCGCTTTACGGTACATTTTGCGCGCCAAGTCCAGAATCGTATGCTGACCGAGCGCTTCTTCCATTCGCTGCTGGGCCATGTCCATTACCGAACGCACGCCACAAATGCCTTCACAGGCCCACTCGGGTGGATGCTCCTCAAATACCGCCAGCCGCTGGCGAATTTCACGACATTCAAAGATGCGCTTATCGCCATCAATAGCATTCACCACATCCAGCACCGTGATGTGTTCAGCGGGTTTAGCTAACTGGAAACCGCCACCTTTGCCTTCAATGCTGCGCACCAGACCCGCTTTGGAAAGACGGGTGAAAATTTTTGCCAGATAGTCATACGGTACGCTTTGCAGTTCGGCTATTTCCCGCACGCTCATATCCCGCGCGTCGCCCTTACTGTCGACCATACACATCAGGCTATGAATGCCGTACTCAACTCCCGAACTGTAGAATGCCATTCTCTTATCTCAGCCAAAATGAATCTGAGTTTATTGTAGCTTTTTCAGCTCATTCATTCCAGACAGCAAAGTGCCCCCTTTTCACAATAGAACTTTAAATACATATTTATCAAACAGATAATCAAGAAAAACCACCCTTTAAGGCAAAAAGGAGCTCGATCGCATTGCAATTCATAACTACGACAAATAAAATCCGAGTAAATAATTCGTAGTCACCAGTGAGAAAACCCCAATGCGTAAACAAATTCTGATCGTGGGCGCCGGCTTTGCCGGTATGTGGGCAGCATTAAGCGCCGCACGACTGGCGGATAAACATCAGCAGGCAATTGATATTACAGTAATTGCGCCACAGCCGGAGCTGCGTGTCCGCCCACGCTTTTATGAAAGCGCCGTTCATACGCTGGTCGCACCACTGCAACCGTTGTTTGACGTTACCGGCGTCAACTTCCTGCAAGGTCACGTCGAGCAAATCCTCCCGGACTCTAAAGAGGTGAGCTGGAAAGATGCCAACGGTGACACTCATCTGCGTCGCTATGACCGCCTGGTGCTCGCCAGCGGAAGTCACGTAAACCGCGACGCCGTCGCCGGTGCCGCCGAGCACGCGTTTGACCTCGACCAACTCGAGAGCGCCGCCGTACTGGAGCAGCACATTAATAATCTGGCATTACAACCGGAAAGTGAGGCTCGTAATACCGTGGTGGTCTGTGGTGGTGGTTTCACCGGGATAGAGATGGCGCTGGAATTACCGGGTCGTTTGCGCGAAATATTGGGCGCAGATGCTAAGACCAGAGTTGTCGTAGTTGAACGCGGTGCTCAACCAGGCGGACGCTGGAGCCAGGAATTACGTGACGTGATTATCGAAGCCTCTGCTGAACTAGGCGTCGAGTGGCTGGTCAATGCGGAAGTAGAGTGCGTGGATGCCTCCGGCGTCACGCTGAAAGATGGGCAGGTGATTGCCTCTCAGACGGTTATCTGGACCGTCGGCGTGCAGGCTAATAGCCTGACAGCACAGATTAACGCCCCGCGCGATCGCCAGGGCCGTCTGCATGTGAATGCCAATCTGCAGGTTGTGGGTCACGATGATATCTACGCCACTGGCGATGTGGCCTATGCCGCCACCGACGACAAAGGCAACCATGCGTTAATGACCTGTCAGCACGCTATTTTGTTGGGTAAATTTGCCGGTAATAACGCTGCGGCAGATCTGTTGGACGTAGCGCCATTGCCATATCGTCAGGAAAACTACGTCACCTGCCTGGATCTTGGTGCCTGGGGTGCGGTGTATAGCGAAGGATGGGATCAGCAGGTGAAACTGACGCGCGCAGAAGCGAAGAAGCTGAAGGTGTCGATTGTCAGCGAGCTGATTTACCCACCGAAAGCAGACCGAGCAGTAGCATTTGAGATTGCCGACCCGCTGGCACCGTTTGTTTAATAGGTTATGCCGGATGCGGCTAACGCCTTATCCGGCCTATAAAGACACGATGTCGTAGGCTTGATAAGCGCAGCACATCAGGCAATTCAGCGCACCAAGCCGGGATGTGGCCTACAAAGACACGCTGTCGTAGGCCTGATAAGCGTAGCGCATCAGGCAGTTCAGCGCACCAAGCCGGATGCGGCCTACAAAGACACGCTGTCGTAGGCCTGATAAGCGCAGCACATCAGGCAATTCAGCGCATCATGCCGGATGTGGCCTACAAAGACACGCTGTCGTAGGCTTGATAAGCGCAGCACATCAGGCAATTCAGCGCACCAAGCCGGGATGTGGCCTACAAAGACACGCTGTCGTAGGCCTGATAAGCGTAGCGCATCAGGCAATTCAGCGCACCATG
The DNA here is from genome assembly GCF_016894305.1 of Citrobacter sp. B72. Taxonomy (NCBI): domain Bacteria; kingdom Pseudomonadati; phylum Pseudomonadota; class Gammaproteobacteria; order Enterobacterales; family Enterobacteriaceae; genus Citrobacter; species Citrobacter sp. B72. The sequence goes on along the minus strand of NZ_CP069801.1, from coordinate 235,847 downwards.
CCGGATGTGGCCTACAAAGACACGCTGCCGTAGGCCTGATAAGCGCAGCGCATCAGGCAATTCAGCGCACCATGCCGGATGCGGCTAACGCCTTATCCGGACTACAAACCACGCACAGCCGTATGCCTGATAAGCGCAGCACATCAGGCAGCACAGCGCACCAAGCCGGATGCGGCTAACGCCTTATCCGGCCTACAAACCACACGCTGCCGTAGGCCTGATAAGCGTAGCGCATCAGGCAGCACAGCGCACAGATCTACAAACTATGCTGTCCCAGCGTAGATATCAAACCGATGCCCTTTCGTGACTACCGCGTTCGGCGTGGCGACATCCGCCAGCGGCGGCGCGTAGTCTGGGCGCTTCACCACCACACGTTTGGTGGCCAACTGACGCGCAGGCTCCAGCAGCCCATCCGCATCTAAATCCGGCCCCACCAGCGACTGAAACACCCGCATTTCTTTTTTCACCAGCGCGCTTTTCTGCTTATGTGGAAACATCGGATCGAGGTACACCACCTGCGGGCGCGGCGTAATATCGATTAACGCCGTCAGACTCGACGCATGGATCAGCTGTAAACGTTCCTGCAGCCACGGACCGATTTCCGGGTCGGCATAGCCGCGCGCCAGGCCATCATCAAGCAGCGCCGCCACTACCGGATTACGTTCCAGCATTCTTACGCGGCAGCCTACCGAGGCCAGTACAAACGCATCGCGCCCCAGCCCAGCTGTCGCATCGACCACATCCGGCAGGTAATCGCCTTTAATGCCAACAGCCTTCGCCACCGCTTCACCGCGTCCACCGCCAAATTTGCGCCGATGGGCCATCGCACCGCCCACGAAATCCACGAAGATACCGCCGAGTTTGGGTTCATCACGTTTGCGCAGTTCCAGATGTTCCGGCGTCATCACCAGCGCCATCAGGTTATCTTCATCGTGTTCCAGTCCCCAGCGGGCGGCAAGAACAGATAAGGCGCCGTCTCCGGCGCCTGTTTCATCTACTAAGCAGATTTTCACGTGAATAATCAGCCTTTGATCCCGTAATGCTCCAGCATTGCATCCAGCTGTGGCTCACGGCCACGGAAGCGCTTGAACAGTTCCATCGGCTCTTCAGAACCGCCACGGGTGAGGATGTTATCGAGGAACGATTGTCCGGTTTGACGGTTGAAAATCCCTTCATTTTCGAAGCGAGAGAAGGCATCTGCCGCCAGTACGTCTGCCCACAGATAGCTGTAGTAACCCGCTGCGTAGCCACCAGCAAAAATGTGGCTGAAGGCATGCGGGAAGCGGCCCCACGTTGGGCCCGGCACCACGGCGACCTGTTTTTTAATTTCCGCCAGCGTCTCGAGGATTTTAGCCCCTTGCTGCGGGTTAAACTCCGCGTGCAGACGGAAATCAAACAGACCGAACTCCAGTTGACGCAGAATAAACAGCGCTGCCTGGTAGTTTTTCGCCGCCAGCATTTTATCCAGCAGTTCCTTCGGCAGCGGTTCACCGGTCTCAAAGTGACCAGAGATAAACGCCAACGCTTCCGGCTCCCAACACCAGTTCTCCATAAACTGGCTCGGCAGTTCGACCGCATCCCATGGCACACCGTTGATACCGGAAACCCCCGCAGTTTCAATACGAGTCAGCATATGGTGCAGACCATGGCCGAACTCGTGGAACAGGGTGATCACTTCATCGTGGGTAAACAGCGCAGGTTTACCGTTCACCGGACGGTTAAAGTTACAGGTCAGGTAAGCGACCGGCTTTTGCAATGTGCCGTCGGATTTACGCATCTGGCCGACACAGTCGTCCATCCACGCCCCGCCGCGTTTGTGTTCACGGGCATACAGATCAAGATAGAAGCTACCACGCAGCTCGTTGTTTTCATCGTACAGCTCGAAGAAACGAACTTCCGGATGCCAGACGTCAACATCGGTGCGCTCTTTGGCGGTGATGCCATAAATACGTTTAACCACTTCAAACAGACCATTAACGGCTTTGTTTTCCGGGAAGTAAGGACGCAGTTGCTCGTCGCTGATGCTGTAGAGGTGCTGTTTTTGTTTCTCGCTGTAGTAAGCGATATCCCACGGCTGCAGCTCATCAACACCAAATTCCGCTTTCGCGAAGGCGCGCAGTTGAGCCAGCTCTTTCTCACCCTGCGGACGGGCACGTTTCGCCAGGTCAGTCAGGAAGTCGAGTACCTGCTGCGGGTTCTCCGCCATTTTGGTAGCCAGAGATTTAAAGGCGTAGCTCTCAAAGCCCAGCAGTTGTGCCAGTTCGTGGCGCAGCGCGAGGATCTCTTCCATTATCGGGCTGTTGTCCCACTTGCCCGCGTTCGGCCCCTGATCGGAGGCGCGGGTGGAGTATGCGCGATACATTTCTTCACGCAGCCCCTGGTTATCACAGTAGGTCATCACCGGCAGGTAGCTTGGGATATCCAGGGTTAACAGATAGCCTTCCTGCTCTTTGGCTTCAGCCTGCGCTTTTGCGGCGGCCAGCGCGCTTTCCGGCATCCCGGCAAGTTCCGCTTCGTCGGTCACCAGCTTGGTCCAGCCCATCGTAGCATCGAGGACGTTATTGCTATACAGGTTACCAAGCTCAGACAAGCGGGTGGCAATCTCACCATAGCGCTGCTGTTTTTCCTTCGGCAGACCAATACCAGAAAGCTCAAAATCGCGCAGCGCGTTATCAACCGCTTTTTTCTGTGCGGTGTTCAGGGTGGCGTAATGATCGCCATCACGCAGGTCACGGTACGCTTTGTACAGGCCTTCATGTTGTCCAACCCAGGTGCTGTATTCAGACAGCAGCGGCAGCGTTTGTTCGTAGGCTTCACGCAGTTCCGGGCTGTTTTTCACCGAGTTCAGGTGGCTAACCGGAGAGAAAATACGCCCCAGCACATCGTCGACTTCTGCCAACGGCTGGCAGAGATTTTCCCAGGTGTACGGCGCGCCCTGCGCAACCACTCGCTCAACATTTTCACGGCAATCGTTCAGCGCCTTAGTGACGGCAGGCACAACGTGCTCTGGCTGAATTTTAGAAAACGGCGGCAGTTCGAAGGGAGTCAGCAATGGATTGGTCATTAGCGCGGTCCTGTTGAAAAGAGTGAATGAAGCGCGTATCCGGCGCTGTGCATATTAATTTGTACAATGGGGTTAAGTGTAGAGGATTTCAATGCTAACCGTGATGGAAAGACGCCCGGTGGCGCTGCGCTTACCGGGCCTACGGGTAATCTGTGCCGATCTGCTGTAAACTGTGGCAAATCGTCATTTCAGCGGAATTTCATTACCCATGCTCAGTTATCGCCACAGTTATCACGCAGGCAACCACGCCGACGTCCTTAAACACACCGTTCAGAGCCTGATCATTGAATCACTCAAAGAGAAAGAAAAACCGTTTCTCTATCTGGACACCCATGCTGGCGCAGGCCGTTATCAGCTGAGCAGTGAGCATGCCGAACGTACCGGTGAATACCTTGAAGGTATCGCCCGTATCTGGCAGCAGGACGATTTGCCTGCCGAACTGGAACCCTACATTGGCGTAGTGCAGCACTTCAACCGTAGCGGTCAGTTGCGCTACTACCCGGGCTCTCCGTTAATTGCTCGCCAGCTGCTGCGCGAACAGGACAGCCTGCAATTAACTGAACTGCACCCGAGCGACTTCCCTCTGCTGCGCGGCGAATTCCAGAAAGATGAGCGCGCTCGCGTGGCCAAAGCCGATGGTTATCAGCAGCTGAAAGCAAAATTGCCGCCGGTTTCCCGTCGTGGGTTGATCCTTATCGATCCGCCATACGAAATCAAAAGCGACTACCAGGCAGTAGTGACCGGTATTAACGAAGGCTACAAACGTTTCGCGACCGGCACCTATGCGTTGTGGTATCCGGTGGTTCTGCGCCAACAAATCAAGCGCATGATCCACGACCTCGAAGACACCGGCATCCGCAAAATTCTGCAAATTGAGCTGGCAGTACGCCCGGACAGCGATCAGCGCGGCATGACGGCTTCCGGCATGATTGTGATTAACCCGCCGTGGAAGCTGGAGCAGCAGATGAACAACGTCCTGCCGTGGTTGCACAGCAAACTGGTTCCGACAGGAACCGGTCATACTTCAGTCAACTGGATCGTCCCTGAGTAATCACAAATATCAGTGGAACCTATCAGGCGGTGTCATACAATTACGGCCATCACCGACGATGTTTGTTAGTCCTGATAAGCACGATATTGTCAGGTAATCATTCACAGAACAGTTAAAGGAAAAGCCATGACCAGGCATTACGATTACATCGCTATTGGCGGCGGCAGCGGCGGTATTGCCTCCATTAACCGTGCAGCAATGTACGGTCAAAAATGCGCACTGATTGAAGCCAAAGAGTTAGGCGGCACCTGCGTTAACGTTGGCTGCGTACCGAAGAAAGTGATGTGGCATGCCGCACAGGTCCGCGAAGCGATCCACATGTACGGTCCGGATTACGGTTTCGACACCACCATCAATAAGTTCGACTGGGATAAACTGATCGCAACGCGTACCGCTTATATCGACCGCATTCATACCTCGTACGACAATGTGCTGGGCAAAAATAATGTCGATGTGATCAAAGGCTTTGCGCGCTTCGTTGATGCAAAAACCATTGAAGTGAATGGTGAAACCATCACTGCCGATCATATTTTGATTGCCACTGGTGGTCGCCCGAGTCGCCCGACTGTCCCTGGCGCGGAATACGGTATTGATTCTAATGGTTTCTTTGAGCTGCCAGCGTTACCAGAACGCGTGGCTGTTGTTGGTGCAGGCTACATTGCCGTTGAGCTGGCTGGCGTGATTAACGGCCTGGGAGCCCAAACGCACCTGTTCGTACGTAAACACGCGCCGCTGCGTAGCTTTGACCCGATGATCGTCGACACGCTGGTTGAGGTGATGAACGCCGAAGGCCCGACTCTGCATACTCACGCGATTCCAAAAGCAGTTGTTAAAAACGCTGACGGCAGCCTGACCCTGCAACTGGAAGATGGTCGTAGCGAAACGGTAGACTGCCTGATTTGGGCGATTGGTCGTGAGCCAGAAACGGACAACTTCAATCTGGCTGTTACCGGCGTGAAAACCAACGAAAAAGGCTACATCGTCGTTGATAAATTCCAGAACACCAGCGTGCCGGGTATTTATGCCGTCGGCGACAATACCGGTGCCGTTGAGCTGACGCCGGTTGCCGTTGCCGCGGGCCGTCGTCTGTCCGAGCGTCTGTTTAACAACAAGCCGGACGAGCATCTGGACTACAACAACATCCCGACCGTGGTCTTCAGCCACCCGCCGATTGGCACCGTGGGCTTGACCGAGCAGCAGGCTCGCGAACAGCACGGCGATGACCAGGTGAAAGTGTATAAATCCTCGTTTACCGCGATGTATACCGCTGTCACCTCACATCGTCAGCCGTGCCGTATGAAGCTGGTTTGCGTGGGTCCGGAAGAGAAGATTGTTGGTATTCATGGCATCGGTTTTGGCATGGACGAAATGCTGCAAGGCTTCGCGGTGGCGCTGAAAATGGGCGCAACCAAGAAAGACTTTGATAACACCGTTGCGATTCACCCAACAGCGGCAGAAGAATTCGTTACCATGCGTTAAGCAATAAATAAACCGGATGGTGCTTTGCCATCCGGTTTTCTCTTATTTACCCTGCATATATGGCGTATACACGCCGTTTAAGCTTTCGAGGAACGCCACGATATCGTCGATATCTTCCTGCGGCAGTTCTTTACCCACCTGATAACGCAGCATCAGTTTTACCGCGCCATCGAGCGTAGGCACATCACCGCGATGGAAATAAGGTGCGGTCAGCGCAACATTACGCAAGCCCGGGACTTTTTGACGCAGCTTGTCACGTAATTCATTAGTGACGTTCATGCGGCCAATATCTGCGGCAGTGACCTCACCGAAATTAAAGTCCTTTTTCAAACCCAATGGCTCAAATGAGCGCCCGCCTAAAATAATACCGCCATGACAGGTCGCACACTTATTATCTTTAAACAATTGATAGCCATGTTTCTGCTGAGCAGTTAACGCCGCTTCATCGCCGCGTAGCCATTTATCAAACGGCGAATTTGGCGTAATTAGCGTTTTCTCAAACTCAGCAATCGCATCGGTAATATTATCCCCGCTGAATCCCTGCGGATAAACCGCGATAAACTCTTGCTTCAATTGCGGATCTTTATCCAGTTTCTGGATAATTTCATCCCAGGATTTAGACGCCATTTCGATAGGGTTCAACGGCGGGCCGCCTGCCTGCGCCTGCAATGTTGGCGCACGACCATCCCAGAATTGTTCAACGTTGAAGACCGAGTTAAACACCGTCGGCGCATTAATCGGGCCAACGGCGCCGCCTACGCCGATCGACGTTTTCCGGCCATCCATGCCGCCTGCATTCAGGGCGTGGCAATGCGCGCAAGAAATCGTGCTGTCGCCTGAAATACGCGGGTCGTGGTAAAGCGTAAAGCCAAGCGCTACTTTGCGGGCATCGGTCGGGATACTTTCTGGTATCGGTTGTACTGGTTCATTACGATGCTGCGCGGCGGTATCGTTACTGGCGTAATACTGCTCACGCTGTTTCGCAATCCAGCCCAGGATCTCGGCTCGCTCCGTATCGCTGACCTTCCCGGCCCAGTGCAGCGCGGTATATCGCGTTGGCGGCATGGTGTCGTACTGCATCACCCATTCAATTTTATTCAGGTCGTTTTGCGAAACGGGTTTATCTGCGACCAGCGCCGCACGAACGGCTTCAAGATTGAATGATTTGTATCCCAGTTGAATGTCGTAATTCATCAACTGCTTAGCGACAGGAAAAGAAGAATAGAAAGGTAATTCAGCTGAAGGCGTGTGACAATAATCGCATCCTTTTTCGCGTAAAAATCCTAATACCTTATTATTTTCTTCCAGCGTAGAGGCCTGAACATCAGCCTGTTTGCTACGTTGATTATCGTGATACCACACATAACCGGATAATCCAAAATAACAAATCACGACGCCAGCTATGGCAATCGCGGTAAGACGGGTAATGATTTTCATTATTTTACCCTCACCGTTGTGAGTTATTGTGACCCAGAAAAATTAGAATAATTAATGCACAGTCTTTGTCAGACCTGACCATCATAGGAAATAAGGGGATTACTATTTTGATAAGTATCAAGCAATTACATGGAGGAGAACTATCAATAGAATAGCCTGCGCCTATTATAGAGATAAGACGTTACCTTTCTCTGTTCACACCTCGTTGCAATCGAATGCTCTGAAAATGGAATATATTCAGATTATGCAGAACTTTGAATTATCCATTATTTTCATTGGGATAGTCTGATTCTTTAAATTTTGCTCAGCATTAAAACGTGATCAACCGCACGCTTTACTCACCCGACACCGAAGCGAGTGTCTACGCTTAACTGACGACCGGGCAATAGCCTTAATCTTTCAACGTCCATCGGAGGTCTTTCTCATTATGCTCAACCAGAAACTACCCCACGCCCCTTCTGAAGAAATGACGATCGACATCGATCTGCTTTATGAAATGGATCCGTGCGAGTTAAAGCTGGATGAAATGATTGAGGCGGAGCCTGAGCCGGAGATGATTGAAGGGCTTCCCGCTTCAGATGCGTTAACTCCTGCCGATCGTTATCTCGAACTGTTCGAACACGTCCAGTCATCCAAACTGTTTGCGGATAGTAAAACCTTCCCTGATTGTGCGCCCAAAATGGACCCGCTGGACATTTTAATCCGTTATCGCAAGGTTAAACGCCATCGGGACTTCGATCTGCGACGCTTCGTCGAGAACCATTTCTGGCTCCCGGAAACGCCCTCCAGCGAATACGTTTCTGACCCGGAAAGTTCGCTGAAAGAACATATTGATCAACTGTGGCCGGTGCTGACGCGCGAGCCGCAGGATCACATTCCCTGGTCCTCTCTGCTGGCGTTACCGCAGTCATACATTGTGCCAGGCGGGCGTTTTAGCGAAACCTACTACTGGGATTCCTACTTTACCATGCTGGGTCTGGCAGAGAGCGGCCGCGAAGATCTGCTGAAATGTATGGCAGATAACTTTGCCTGGATGATTGAAAACTATGGTCACATCCCGAACGGCAACCGTACTTACTATCTGAGCCGCTCACAGCCGCCCGTTTTTGCCCTGATGGTGGAGCTGTTTGAAGAAGATGGCGTACGCGGCGCGCGTCGTTACCTTGATCATCTAAAAATGGAGTACGCGTTCTGGATGGATGGCGCCGATTCCCTGGTACTCAACCAGGCCTACCGACACGTGATCAGAATGTCGGACGGCTCTCTACTTAACCGCTATTGGGACGATCGTGATACGCCGCGCGATGAGTCATGGCTTGAAGACGTCGAGACCGCCAAGCATTCGGGTCGCCCGCCCAATGAAGTGTATCGGGATTTACGCGCGGGCGCGGCTTCTGGCTGGGATTATTCATCGCGCTGGCTGCGCGACGCAGGCCGCCTTGCCAGCATACGCACCACGCAGTTCATCCCAATTGACCTGAACGCATTCCTCTACAAGCTGGAAAGCACTATCGCCAATATTTCCGCGCTAAAAGGTGACAAAGAAACGGAAGCACTGTTTCGCCAGAAAGCCAGCGATCGTCGTGATGCGGTAAACCGCTATCTCTGGGACGATGAAAACGGCTGCTATCGCGATTACGACTGGCGGCGCGAACAAATGGCCCTGTTTTCTGCCGCCAGTATTGTACCGCTGTATGTCGGTATGGCAACGCATGAACAAGCCGATCGGCTTGCTAACGCAGTTCGCAGTCGCCTGCTCACGCCCGGTGGCATTTTAGCCACGGAGCATGAAACCGGGGAACAATGGGATAAACCCAACGGCTGGGCGCCGCTGCAGTGGATGGCGATCCAAGGCTTCAAACTGTACGGTGACGACCATCTCGGGGATGAAATTGCCCGTAACTGGTTGAAAACGGTGAATCTCTTTTATCAGGAACACCACAAACTTATCGAAAAATACCACATAGCCGACGCCGCGCCGCGCGAAGGCGGCGGTGGGGAATATCCGTTGCAGGACGGCTTTGGCTGGACCAATGGCGTGGTGCGCCGACTCATCGGTTTGTATGGCGAACCCTAGCAGCTGACGGTCTGAGTCATCAGGCTTTTAGTTAATCGCATCGTACAGCTCGGCGTGAATTTTCTGCCATTTCTTGTTCTCAGGGCTTGGCTGGGCGCGAACACGCAGCTCGGCCTGCTCAAGATCATATTGCTGACGCGCAACGACCGCAGGCACGGAACAAAAACTTTGCAGATAACTTTTATGCAGCGAAGTGAGCGATGCCCCATTCGACATCGCATGGCTGAGCGTAGTCATAAACTGTCGGCATGGTTTGCTTTCATCCATCTGCGAAGGGTAACGCAGCAGCAGTCTCAACACCTCTGTATTGCCCGCCGAAAACGCCTGCTCCGTCCACGCCAGCTTCCAGTCCATCCCGCCCTGTAGGAACAGTGACGTCACGCGGGTGTCATTGCGATCGATAGCCGCCCGCATGTTAAAGGCATCCCAGGTGATGCCCATTCGGGTCACCGCCTCCCGTGCGCTAGGGGCATCACGTCGCGGTTCCTCCTGCACAATTTCAACGGATTGTCCGGAAGACGCCTGTGGCGCTGGCGAAGTGAATAACCAGAACGCACCCAGCGAAATCGCCAGCACCATCACGCCGACCGCTACCCACAACATACCGGAAATCAGCTGTTCACGTTCTTCCGCAGTGCGCTTGGCCCGCTTTTCCGGCGGATCAATACTGTCTGCGATTTCATGCTTATCGCCTCCCGCTTGCTCGTCTTTTTGCTTTGCTGTTTCCCAAAACTGGCGGACCATGGCCTCATCAGATTCCAGATACGACGCAGGATTAATGCGCGTACGCCGTTCTTCAAATGCCCGTTGCACAGGATGAGTTATCTGTCGGTACTGGTAGTCCAGCAACATCAGTTGTACCGACGTCAGCGGCTGCTGCGCGATAACGCAGTTACGAGCCAGGCGGCAATCATCCAAAAACATGCGTAGCGTGATACGCGGCTCAACAAATGACATGAGCACTGAGGTATCGTTAAAAATCTGCGTAAAGTGGCGAACGAATAATTTCTTATCGACGACCATCAGCGCCAGCTCGCTAAACATCATACCGTCCAGCGCATCTCGTCCTTCGCCCAACTTTAGCCAGCGACGCAGACGTTCACCACCAAAGTGCTGTTTCAGAAAGCTGTTGAGAGGATGTTGATCCGGCCATACCCGTGCAATCAGAGATTTGAGGGTTAATTCTATTGCGCGAAGTTGACGCTGCGCCCGCATCTGAGCATCCGGCTCCACAGGTGCAATTTCGGTTTGATACTTCAGGATGGGCTGTTGCTGGCGTAATTGTTCCAGAGAAGCCACAAAGCGCAGCGCTGAAATCAGCTGGTTTTCACTGACGTCCTGGCCATTTTCATATTGGGGTACACTCTGTTGAAGATGACGTAGCCGCAGAGTGAACTGGCTCAATTGCGCATCATTCATCTGCAACCGTCTGGCGACAGCCCCCCAGCCGCCCAGATTCAGTCGTGCCTGATCCAGTTGCTCGAGAAACCACCGTGGGTCTTTGCCTTCTGCGGCATGTACGCCTAGCAGCAGTAATATTTCTACCGACGCCTGGCGGATAATCCCCAGACAATGTTCAAAGGGTGTACATGTCGCTTGTAACGCGCTATTGGTCATCATCTTCCCTAAAAGGACCCAAAACATGCGGCCTCACAATGGTATGTAATTATCTTTTTTAAACGCAACGTTGTGCCGATGTAGACTAGAACACATTCATATAGCAAATAAATAAGTTTTACAGTGACTTCCGCACAATCATTGAAAATTATTCTGGAGATAAGCCTGTGCCTGTACTGCAAACATCACGTCTGCTCTGCCGCCCACTGACAGAAAATGACTGGACGTTCTTCTTAACGCTACAGCAGAACCCAGATGTGATGCGTTTTGTCGCTGACGCACGTACTGAAGAGGAAATACGGACAGCCTTCGACTCCCGCCTGCCTGAATGGTTTCCCGGCAGCCCGCACTGGCTATGTCTGCTCCTGTGCGATAAGACATCGGGAGCACCGCTTGGCGTGACCGGATACATTCAGGAGAGCAATGAATGTGCCGAGGTTGGCTTTCTGCTCGCCCCAGAGGCGCAGGGTAAAGGGTATGGCGCTGAATCTCTGCATGCCGTGTGTGAATACGCATTTGCCAGCGGCGGTCTGCGGCGACTGACCGCCTGTGTCACCGCAGGAAACGAAGCCTCACGGCGTCTGTTGGAAAAGGTCGGGTTCATTCATGAAGGCACGCTACGCGCAAGCTACTGGCTACATCATACCTGGCACGATGACTGGATTTTTGGTCTGTTAAAACAGGAATATCAGCCGCCCACGGCATAGGTCGTTTTGCGGTAAATACTGGCTGTCAGGCAACTAGCGTAACGGCGTGTTTTTTTTAGAATAGGTCTCTTTGCACAGAGACTATTATGCCGCTGCGTTCGACGCATTTCACGCCCGCTTGTATTGCATTTATTAAGCAATGGCAGGGCCTGTCGCTGGAAAAGTATCAGGACAAAAAAGGCATCTGGGTCATTGGCTACGGACACGAAATCACCGCCAATGAATCCTTTGATACCCCAATTACGGTGATGCAGGCAGAAACATTGCTGCTCGCAGATATGAGGATCTGCGAGGCATTCATCCATAAGGAAATGACGCAAATAAAAGACAGGTTTCAGCTGGAAGCATTAATTACGTGGATATTCAGTGTGGGAATTACCCAATTTTGCGCTAAAAATATCTGGCCGGTGTTTATTTCACAGCCAGAAATATTCTGACTGTGAAATATGTTCCTAGTAAATGGTGTTGTTTAACATCATTGCCGCCTGCGTACGGTTTTTTACCTCCAGGCGCTGGTACAACGATTCAAGATGGGCTTTTACCGTTCCGGTACTGATATTTAACAGTCGACCAATTTGTTTATTAGATTCTCCGGCGGCCAGCATGGTCAAAATCTCCCGCTGACGCGCGCTGAGCAATCTGATATTTTGCCCACCGCTTTCGGTAGCGGTTATGCAGTCTCTGGGGATAAACATCATACCCATCGCGACGCTATTGAGGGCCAGCGTAAAGGTTTCCGCGTCAGAATCGCGCGGAACAATGGCCAGCACGTTCAGTTTAGTGACCTCTTGCAGCCATTTTTTACGGCAGTCCGTTGCGGTCACCAGCACCTTCACCATCGCAAAGCGCTCTGCTATCTGTTGCAGCAAGCTACAGCAGAACTCAGCATCAAGGTCGCCATCCAATATAACTAATGCCTCGGGTTTATCTTCCAGCGTCAGCCAAAGTTCATCTGCCTGACTGACACCCTGAACATCCACTCCTGGAATACGTTGCTGCAAACTTACATTCATTCCATGAATAAATATTGACTGCCTGTCAAACATTACTACCTGCATTATTTATCTCCATCCGAATAGGATATTAGCCTTAACATGCGGAAGGGTATTACCCATAGGGTAAAATAAGAAGTCACCATTTGGCGGGGGCCATTTTACCGATAGATGGGGAAGAAAGAAGCAGAAGTTATGAATAGTTACAGCTCGACCCGAAGGATCATACAAAGGAACAAAAACAGGTTCGAAAACTAGGGAAAGTCTTAATATTCGACGCTCATGATAAGACAATGAATATTAATTAATATGATTTTATATTTTTAGCTAAAAATAAGATATCTACGACAATGGATAAATCTGTTACAAAATACAATCTAGCATTAAGTGCTTATTCAACGCATGCCGTGACATGTTGAATAAGCACCTTATGGGTTTACAAGAACATTCCGCCAGATACCTCGATACGCTGTGCCGTCATCCAGGCCAGTTCATCGCTAAGCAGCGCAGCAATTGCATCGCCGATATCATCCGGCAAACCAACGCGTCCCAGCGCCGTTTGCGATGCAATGTACGCATTCAATTGCGCATTATCCCGCACATTTCCGCCGCTAAAATCCGTTTCTATTGCGCCTGGCGCAATAATATTCGCCGTTATGCCGCGCTCTCCCAGCTCTTTTGCCTGATAACGGGTTAACACTTCCATCGCACCTTTCATGGCTGCGTATGCGCTGTAACCCGGTAGCGCAAAGCGGGCAAGCCCGGTCGAGACATTGAGGATGCGACCACCTTTATTCATCAGCGGTAGCAAGCTCTGCGTCAGGAAAAAGGGGCCCTTAAAATGGATGTTCAAAAGTTGGTCAAATTGCGCTTCAGTAAATGCCGGATACGGTGCGTTAATGCCGATCCCGGCATTGTTTAATAAATAATCAAATGCGTTACTTTGCCACTGCGTTTGTAACGTTCCCTGCACCTGTTGAACAAACTGAGGGAATGTAGAAATATCACCGACATTCAACGGTAATGCCGCCGCTTTACCGCCAGATTGGCGTATTTCATCCACAACCTGCTGCGCTTCTTTTTCATTGCTGTTCCACGTCAGGATAATACCGATTCCTTTACTCGCCAGCTTCAGCGCCGCGTTCTTACCGAGTCCACGGCCGCCGCCAGTCACCAATGCGATACGTTGCGTCATAAGAAACCTCATTTCAGGTGTTGTGAAGATTGAGACAAAGCTTATTAGGTGATAGAAGAACAATAAATACTGCTAACTGCGCATTACTGTTTCATTTAGAACAACAATAGGGCATGAGAATGGATAAAATTCACGCAATGCAGTTGTTCATCCGCGTCGCAGAACTGGAGAGCTTTTCGCGCGCGGCAGACACCCTCGGACTTCCTAAAGGTAGCGTATCGCGCCAGATCCAGGCTCTGGAAAATCATCTGGGCACGCAATTGTTGCACCGCACAACACGCCGCGTTCAGCTCACGCAAGACGGCATGATCTATTACGAACGCGCGAAAGATCTGTTGAGTAATCTGGATGAGCTGGATGGGCTGTTCCATCACGATCCGTCCAGCATCAGCGGCAAGCTGCGCGTTGATATGCCGGTCGGTGTAGCAAGAAACCTGGTGATGCCCCGCTTACCGAGCTTTTTGCATCAGTATCCGGGCCTGGAACTCGAACTCAGCAGCAGCGACCGCCTGGTGGATTTGATCCGCGAAGGTTTCGACTGTGTGGTACGCGTAGGTACGCTGAAAGATTCAGGGCTGATTGCGCGCCCGCTGGGGAAACTCACGCAGATTAACTGCGCCAGCCCGCAATACCTCGCCCGCTTTGGTTACCCGGAAAGCCTGGAGGATCTTGCCTCGCATGCAGTGGTGCATTACTCGGTCAATTTGGGAACGCGTGCGCAAGGTTTCGAAGTGGCGACAGAAAACGGCACGCAATGGGTTAAAACCGGCGGCATGCTAACGGTAAACAGTACCGAAACCTATCACGCAGCATGCCTTGCCGGTCTGGGCATTATTCAGGTGCCGCGCGTTGGCGTGCGTGATGCCCTGCGCGCCGGTACGCTGGTCGAAGTGTTGCCGCAATATCGCGCCGAGCCAATGCCAGTCTCTTTGCTTTATCCGCATCGGCGCAACCTCTCCCGCCGGGTACATCTGTTTATGGAATGGCTGACTGGCGTGATGAAAGACTATGTGGATTAGTCCATTTTTCAGGATGCGCCCCTGAGCAGGCTATAATGTCATGAGTGAACAAAATAAGGACAACCGATCGGATGACGCAGGAACAAGACGCAAAACACCCTACGCCAGAACATAAATCAGCCTCCGCCGCGCCGGAGAAAAACGCTAAAGCGAACCAGGCGCTGAAAACCGCGCTGACCTTCGCTGATAAAATTCAACGCCAGCCCATCATCGCCCATCTTATTCGTGCCGCAGAGCGGTTTAACGATCGTATGGGAAATCAGTTTGGCGCCGCCATTACCTACTTCTCGTTTCTGTCGATGATCCCAATCCTGATGGTGTCGTTTGCCGCTGCGGGTTTTATTCTCGCTTCGCACCCTACGCTGTTGCAGGATATCTTCAGCAAGATTCTGCTGAACGTCAGCGATCCGACGCTCGCCTCTACGCTTAAAAACACCATCAATACCGCCGTTCAGCAGCGTACGACCGTAGGTTTGGTTGGGCTGGGTATCGCGCTCTATTCCGGCATTAACTGGATGGGGAACCTGCGCGAAGCGATTCGTGCCCAGTCGCGGGATGTTTGGGAACGTACGCCGCAGGATCAGGAAAAAATTTGGGTCAAATATCTGCGTGATTTTGTTTCCTTGATTGGCTTACTGGTTGCGCTGATTGTTACTCTGTCCATTACCTCTATCGCCGGTTCCGCCCAGCAGATGATTATCTCTGCGCTGTATCTCGACGGTATCGAATGGCTGAAGCCCGCCTGGCGACTGATCGGCCTGACCATCTCTATTTTCGCCAACTACCTGCTGTTCTTCTGGATTTTTTGGCGGCTACCGCGTCACCGACCGCGTAAGAAAGCGCTCATACGCGGTACCTTTATCGCGGCGCTGGGGTTTGAAGTCATCAAAATGATCATGACGTATACGCTGCCATCACTGGTGCAGTCGCCGTCAGGCGCGGCATTTGGTTCCGTGCTTGGACTGATGGCATTCTTCTACTTCTTCGCTCGTCTGACCCTGTTTTGCGCAGCCTGGATTGCCACGGCGGAATACAAAGACGACCCGCGTATGCCGGGGAAAACACACCGCTAATCTTTGTTAACTGGCCGGATGGGGCTGCGCTTATCTGGCCTACGGGAGAGTATTGTTGGCCGGATAAGCGCAGCCCCATCCGGCAATTATAATGCCGCCCGCTCTCACTGATTTAGTGAATAAATCCAACCCGTAACTTTTATTTAACCAAAAACCAGTTTTATCATCCAAGTTTTAAATTGTGTGAAGCATTTCATGGAAGTGAAATCTCAAGCCTAAAAATTATCCCCTTTTTGCTCTGTTTTTGACCAATCTCAAAGTTTGTTACAGATTGAAATGTCTCTTTTGCTGTGCGTAATATGACCTTTCGTTCGGCCAAAAATAAGAAAATATTATGCAAGCAACAGCCACAACACTCGACAACGAACAGGAACACACCCCGGTCAACTCGCGCAATAAAGTTGTCGTCGCCTCGCTCATTGGCACCGCCATTGAGTTCTTCGACTTCTATATTTACGCCACCGCCGCGGTGATCGTTTTCCCGCATATCTTCTTCCCGCAGGGGGATCCGACCGCGGCTACGCTACAGTCCCTCGCCACTTTTGCTATCGCCTTTGTGGCCCGACCAATCGGTTCCGCGGTGTTCGGACATTTCGGCGATCGCGTCGGCCGTAAAGTCACGCTGGTTGCTTCACTGCTTACCATGGGGATCTCGACAGTCGTCATTGGCCTGCTGCCGGGCTATGAAACTATCGGCATTTTCGCCCCACTGCTGCTGGCGCTGGCGCGTTTTGGCCAGGGTTTAGGTCTGGGCGGTGAATGGGGCGGCGCAGCGTTGCTGGCGACGGAAAATGCGCCACCGCGCAAACGCGCGCTGTACGGATCATTTCCGCAGCTGGGCGCGCCTATCGGTTTCTTCTTCGCCAACGGTACCTTTCTGCTGCTCTCCTGGCTGCTGACCGACGAACAGTTCATGAGCTGGGGCTGGCGCGTACCGTTCATCTTCTCCGCGGTGCTGGTGATTATCGGTCTGTACGTCCGCGTTTCGTTGCATGAATCCCCGGTCTTCGCCAAAGTAGCCGCGGCGAAAAAACAGGTGAAAATCCCGCTGGGTACTCTACTGACAAAACATGTTCGCGTGACGATCCTCGGCACGTTCATCATGCTGGCGACCTATACGTTGTTCTATATCATGACCGTCTATTCGATGACGTTCAGTACCGCCGCAGCGCCCGTAGGGCTTGGCCTGCCGCGTAATGAAGTGTTGTGGATGCTGATGATGGCGGTTATTGGTTTTGGCGTCATGGTACCGGTGGCGGGCCTGCTGGCCGATGCGTTTGGTCGCCGCAAGAGCATGCTTATCATCACCACGCTGATCATTCTGTTTGCGCTGTTTGCCTTTAAACCGCTGCTCGGCTCTGGCAATCCGGTGCTGGTGTTCGCCTTCCTGTTGCTGGGCTTAAGCCTGATGGGTCTGACATTTGGCCCGATGGGCGCACTGCTGCCGGAGCTGTTCCCGACCGAAGTGCGCTACACGGGGGCGTCGTTCTCGTACAACGTTTCGTCGATTCTCGGCGCATCGGTTGCCCCATACATCGCTGCATGGTTGCAGGCGAATTATGGTCTGGCGGCTGTTGGTACGTATCTGGCATCGATGGCGGCATTGACGCTGATTGCACTGCTGTTGACCCACGAAACCCGCCATCAGTCGTTGTAATTCTTTTGCCGGATGCGGCATAACCACCTTATCCGGCCTGGGTTGAGCATGAAATCCAGGCCGGATAAACATCCGGCCAGACATCACTTCTTCATCTGCGACAGGATCGTCCGGCACTGATTCGCGTCACCCTCTGACGGCGAAATCAGCGCCAACAAGGCTGCCGCGGGAGTAACTAACGTGGCTAATGCGGCAGCAACCGCACCGCGCGCAATCAGCGGTCCGGCCTTCACGCCAGCCTGCGGATTCTTAAATGTGCCGCGAACATACAGCGGCGAACGCAGAGTAATAATACGAATCCCTTTGCTCTCCGGATCGATGGTTAAATCCAGTTGCTCCGACGCAAAGCTCGCCGTACCAGTGACATTAATGACTGCGTTTTCCGTGTCGAAAGCAAAAATCTGCGGACGCGCCACGCCGTTAACAATATCCAGATTCGCCGCCGCGCAGTTCACCCGCACTTCGTCATCACCAAATATCTGCCCGACAAGATAGTTCCCCAGATTCAAGCCCACAATTTCCATCAGATTCCGGCTGATCAAGCCGTCATTCATCAGCAGTTTCAGGTTGCCATTGCTGTTACCCAGCAGCGCCGCTACCGAGTTTCCACTTCCGCTAAACCGAGCGTCCCCGTTCATTTCACCGAGCGTTTTCTGCATCAGTTCCACATCGGGCATCAGCGCTTTTAGCTTCAGCCGCCGCGCCTGAATATCCGCCTGTCCCCGCATCGGCTTTTTATCCCCTTCCAGATGGATGCTGGAGACAATGCTGCCTCCCGCAAGACCAAATTTCAGCGGTTGCAGGCGCAGGTCGGCATTTTTCAGGATGATATGAGTGGAGAGATCGCTGATCGGCAGACTACTGCCATGCTCAATACGCCGTCCTTTGAAACGCACGTCAGCGTCCATCACGTTCCATTTATCGGTTTCAAAACGGTCATACGGCAAGACCTTGTCCGCAGGCTGAACGCTCTTCTCACCTTTGCGTTGTTCAGATTGTTTTGCCCGTTCCGCCCCTTTGCCTGAATCCACCCCGATCAGCGGCCCCAAATCGGCCAACCTCAACTGGCGTGATTCCACATCACCCTTCAGCATGGGTCGCGGCTTACCGGTGGTGTAGGCCAGCGTTCCGTGAATATCGCTGTCGCCAATACGACCATTGAAATCGCGATAATCAAAAACAGAGGATTTTTCCGGGTCAATTTTCGCCACCAGACGTCCGTCGGTTTCAAACGGCGGCGTATCCGGGAGCAGTACGCCGGTCAAATCGTACAAATCCCCTAGCGAATCTCCCGAGAATTTAAGCCGCAGATCCGCCCCGCCCATATTCATCGGATCGTTTATCGTGCCGATAAACGCTACGCGCGTATTGCCCGAACGGAAATCAGCCTGAATCGGGAAAGGCGTATCTTCGCCACGCAGCGCCAGCATTCCGCCTATTTTTCCGCTACCGCTTAGCGGTTCGCCGTTATATCGCCCTTGCGCTTTCAGCCCAAACACGTAGTCCTCGACGCGGGCGTTGCTCTCTTTACCTTTTGCGCCGGTCACTTCGCTAAAGGGTAACGGTTTACCCAGCGGATCGACCAGGATCTCAATCTCCGACTTCGTCACCTTATCGTTAATGGCGATACGTCCCTGGTCGAACAGAATGTTATCCAGCCGGAAAGACCATGCGGATGGCGGCGCATCAGGATCGCGGTTTTCGTCCCCAGCTAAGTTAAAGGTCCAGTTATTGTTTTTCTCCGACAGGCGGATCAGCCGCGCATCGGGTTTGACCAGCTTGACCCACGGGAGCCAGACGGTTTTTGTCAGCAGCGCCAGCGGGGCGAGTGTAGCTTCAACGCGCGGGAGATGCACCATGGTGACGTCGGGAATGTCCGGCGGGTTGCCGAGGATGATATCTTCAGCATGAACATGCGGCCACGGAACCCAGCTACGCCAGCCAGTTTCCTGCTTCTGGCGTTCCCAAACCACGCCCAGGTCACCCCGTATAGCAAAGGGCCGGTTGAGTTCTGTAGAGACTTTCTGGTTGATGGTCGGTTTGAGCCGGTTCCAGTCAAATGTCGCAATCACAATGATGAGTACGACGATCAACAACAAGAAAACCCCTATTACTGAAGTGGTTATTTTACCTGTTCTCGTCATGTCTAACCTCCTTACTTCCTTCCTTGCCTGTCCTAAAGATAGTCCAGCAGGATGAAAAGGAGGTGCACTACGCCCTCATCAAAGCGACAGGATCACCTCTTCAAGCGTATCCAGAGGCACTGGACGAGAGAGAAAATAGCCTTGCGCAGCGAAAGCCGGTGAGTTTTGCACATCGCGCCACTCTTCCAGCGTTTCAACGCCTTCGACAATGACACCGCGGCAATAGCGGTTCATGAGCTGCAATAGTAGTGTGAAGAGATTACGTCCCTCCGGCGTCTTGCGCAGCATGACGAACAGATCCCGCGCCACTTTGATATAGTCATAACTCACTTCACTAAGCGCCGAGAAGTTCGCCATTCCGGTACCAAAGTCATCCAGCCAGAGCGGGCCGAACTCGCACATTGAGGCGAACGACGACCCCTTCGGCAAGCGGATATGTTCCACCAGCTCAAAACGCAGCCACGGCAGGCCTTCAATGATTTTCAGGATTTCGGGATCCTGACGCATCGCAATGAGTGTTGGTCCATCGACATTCACTGAAGCCAGCAGGTTGTTGGCTCTGAAAAAGCCCCCTTTCAGCTCAAGCTGCAGAAGTTGCTCTTTCACTACATCAACACGATGCCGTACAGCCACTTCAGCAAAATAGCGGTCTGGTGCAATACGTTGGGAAGGGTTATCAGGATGGCTCACGACGGTCAGCAGTTCAACGGCCATCAGCCGTCCGTTGGTCTGGTAAATTGGCTGGTAGGTGTAAGCACGCTCGCACTGCAGCCAATAGCGTCTTTCCAGCAAGCTTTCAATACTCGCATCGGGCGTAATGAGCTGCTGGGTAACCTGCTTTATCATCTGAGATGTCCTGTAAATAAGAGTGTGACTGACCGGACTCGTCAAAGGTTATCGGCGCTCAGACGAAGAACTTTACGTTCAGCTGTGCGCAAAAATAAAAACTAAGCGGCAAAAACAACGCAGAACACGTGCTGGCTCAAAAAAATAATGGAACGATGTTTTAATATAGTTGACCACTTAACACCCACAGCGCACACTAACGCTAATTTTTTTCAGAGCAGGTTACGACTATGTCCAGAAAGATTGCCGTGATTGGCGAATGCATGATTGAGCTGTCACAGAAAGGCGCTGACGTTCAGCGCGGATTCGGTGGCGACACGTTGAATACATCCGTTTATATCGCCCGTCAGGTCGATGCGGCGGCACTTTCCGTACACTATGTGACTGCACTGGGTACCGACAGTTTTAGCCAACAAATGCTGGAGTCCTGGCAGGGTGAAAACGTAGATACCTCATTAATCCAACGCATGGAAAACCGCCTGCCGGGTCTCTACTACATTGAGACCGACAGCACTGGCGAGCGCACCTTCTATTACTGGCGTAATGAAGCCGCCGCAAAATTCTGGCTGGAGAGCGATCAGTCTGCCGCGATTTGCGAAGAGCTGGCGACATTTGACTACTTATATCTGAGCGGAATCAGCCTGGCAATTTTAAGCCCGGCAAGCCGTGACAAGCTGCTGTCATTGCTACGTGAATGCCGTGCCAACGGCGGAAAGGTCATTTTTGACAATAACTACCGCCCACGTCTGTGGAGCAGCAAAGAAGAAACCCAGCAGGTGTATCAGCAGATGCTGGAATGCACCAATATCGCATTCCTGACGCTGGACGATGAAGACGCACTGTGGGGTGAAAAACCCGTTGCCGAGGTGATTGCCCGTACTCACGCTGCTGGCGTTCAGGAAGTGGTTGTGAAGCGTGGCGCAGACTCTTGCCTGGTTTCAATTGCAGGCGAAGAACTGATCGACGTTCCTGCAGTTAAACTACCGAAAGAGAAAGTGATCGATACCACTGCGGCCGGAGACTCCTTCAGCGCCGGGTATCTGGCGGTCCGTCTGACCGGTGGCGATGCTGCCGAAGCCGCAAAACGAGGCCACCTGACGGCAAGCACCGTCATTCAGCATCGTGGGGCGATTATCCCCCGCGACGCCATGCCGCAATAATTTATTGTTCCTGTAGGCCGGATGAGGCGTTAACGCCGCATCCGGCACTGGGTAAGCCGGGAGCGCTTCGCTTGCCCGGCTTACAGGTTACGATACCCTTTACTGTACAGGCGGGATATCCGTCACTTCAGGGTGTGATTCATCCGTTTCAACAGACGTTGCCGCTGCGGTAACGGGCGCCATAATGCTATCCCACGTCGCCTGCAGATCCTTCATATTGAATTCAGGTTCGCCCTTCGGCTGCAGCAGAATTAACGCCATATCTTGCGACAGCTGCTGACGCAGGTCCTGATTCAGCATCTCAACGCTCAGGCTGTTGAGGAAGCTCTGGCGTAAACGCTGGTACTGTTCAGGCGCAATATCCACCACCTGATTTTGCAGCGAGCGCAAACGCTGGCTGATCAAAATATCGGTATCGGTACGACCATAGGTGGCAAACAGCTTCTGCAGTTCCAGATTCTTTTGCGCTACCAGCGCATTGAACTCTTCTTCCGGCAGTCCCTTATCACGCACTTTCGCCAGCTCACGCGCAACCGTACCCAGATTGGCGTTCAGCTTATCGTTCGGCGACTCAACGTTAATCGCGCACTGCGCGCGCAGGAACAGCACCCGGCAGTCAAATCCGAGGCCAATGTCTTTGGCATTGTTTTTGGTTAGCTCTTGCTGAATGTGCCAGAACAGCGCCTCACGGGCTAAATCAGCGCGCCAGTAACGTAACAGCGCGGCAGATTCACGGATCGGCTGCCACGGCGTATCCCACATAATAGACAGGCGATCCTGGCGTACCGCATCGGTCATAATACTTACGGCTTCTGCTCGCAGCGGAGAGAGCGTAGGAACCGGTGCAGGCGTTTCGCGTTTTCCTTTTAACTCGCCAAAGGTTTTATTGATTTGCTCAGCTACGCTGCGTGCATCAACGTTACCGACGATGATCAGCGTCATCGCGTCCGGGGTATACCATTTCTGGTAGAAAGACTGAATTTTCGACGCGTCTACCGGCGTTTTCAGCGGATCGGCAGGATCGTGCCCCAGTAGGGTCGATCCCTTCAGACGGTAACGCCACCACCCTTCTTTGGTATCTGACGGCCAGGTTGCAACCATGTCTTCGCTACTCAGCGCATGATTGACCGTTTCAGAGGTGATGCTCAGTTTACCGGAGATATTTGCCAGATAAGAAAGTGACTCTTTCAGTAGGTCGTTACGGCTGTTAGGCAGACTGAGGTTATACAGCGTGGAATCGTAGGAAACGATAACCGGCGGCATGGGACGTTTGGGATCGAACCCCTGCTGCCACAGTGAACGGGCTTGCGTGGCATCGAGGCCACCGCTTTGCGTCAGCGCGATACGCGGGATCGCATGGCTGAAACCACTCTGTTGCGCACTTTCGGTGAGTGAACCGGTATTGACCAGCAGGCGAACCTCAATACGGTCGCTCGGACGCTGGGGAGTGGCTAACACTTGCCACTGTAAACCATTTGCCAGCGTGCCCTGTTGCCACGCTGGATCAGGCTGGAGCGCATCTGCCTGCACATAGCCGGCAGTGGCCATCATCAGCAAGCCGCCCGCTAAAAGTCGAATTTTTGTGCCCTGCATGTGAACCCCTGATCAACTATCCTGGAAATAAAAAGACAGCCCTCGAAAGGACTCTCTGAATATGACGTTAAAAACACTTCGTGTTAGACCGCGAGAACATAAAAATGTCACGGAAGAAGTGAAAAAATCCCGAGCCGCCGAATCGACGGTTTCAGGCACAGGGGGTAATTATGCGCAAACGCCCGCAGTCCTGGAAGGGACTACGGGCATAAGTGACGAGATTAAGAGGATAAATCGTGCGTTTTGCCATCCGGCGCACGATTATTCAGCGTGTCATCCAGCTTTTTGGTATCCAATTCTTTCACCCATTTAGCCACAACGACAGTTGCAACACCGTTACCAATCAGGTTGGTCAGCGCACGGGCTTCAGACATGAAGCGGTCAATACCAAGAATCAGTGCCAGGCCTGCAACCGGTAAATGCCCCACCGCAGAGATAGTCGCGGCCAGAACAATGAAGCCACTCCCGGTCACACCCGCTGCACCTTTTGAGGAGAGCAGGAGCACCACCAACAGGGTTATCTGATGGAAGATATCCATGTGGCTGTTGGTCGCCTGAGCGATAAACACCGCCGCCATCGTCAGATAGATTGATGTCCCATCAAGGTTAAACGAGTAGCCCGTGGGTATAACCAATCCGACAACCGACTTCCGACAGCCCAGTTTTTCCATCTTATCGAGCATACGCGGCAGCGCAGACTCGGAAGAAGAAGTACCCAGAACGATCAGCAGCTCTTCACGGATATAGCGGATGAATTTAAAGATACTGAAGCCGGTTGCGCGCGCAATTGAACCCAGCACCAGCACCACAAACAGAATACAGGTGATGTAGAAGCAGATGATTAGCTGACCCAGTTGCACCAGCGTTCCGACGCCATATTTACCGATGGTAAAGGCCATAGCACCGAAAGCACCGATAGGCGCCAGGCGCATGATCATATTGATGATGCCGAAAATAACCTGCGAGAAACTTTCAATCACGTTGAAAATCATCTGGCCCTTGCTGCCCAGACGATGCAGCGCAAAACCAAACATTACTGCAAACAGCAATACCTGCAGGATGTTACCGCTGGCAAACGCGCCAATGACGCTCGCCGGGATAATATCCATCAGGAAACCTACGATCCCCTGGTCTTTTGCCTGTTCGGCGTAAATCGCAACCGCTTTGGCATCCAGCGTCGCCGGATCGACGTTCATCCCGGCACCGGGTTGCACCACGTTAACAATGATAAGACCGATGATCAGCGCAATCGTACTGACCACTTCAAAATAAAGCAGTGCAACCGCACCGGTGCGGCCTACAGCTTTCATACTTTCCATGCCTGCAATGCCGGTAACGACAGTACAGAAGATGACAGGTGCGATGACCATCTTGATGAGCTTAACGAAGGCATCACCAAGCGGTTTCATTTGGGCGCCTAATTCAGGGTAGTAATGGCCAAGGAGAATACCAATGGCAATCGCTGTCAGGACCTGAAAGTAAAGGCTTTTGAATATAGAGGTTTTCATAGGGTGTCCTTAAAGTAAAAACCACAGGTCTTGTAAGGTTTTGTTTAACCTGCGGCCTTAAAGTAACACCCACACAACTTGACAGAAATGTACCTGGATCATAATTGATACAAAAATGTTAAAAATTTTGAGCTGGCTCGCACAAGCGAGACCTTTTTTAACTTTTGTAATCAGCGCTTTCCGGCGCCAGATAACGTTCTTCGAAGATATTTGCCGGAACCGGTCGGGCAAACAGGAACCCTTGTGCCACTTCCACCCCGGCATGTGATAGCCATTCACGCTGCGCTTCGGTTTCGACACCTTCGGCGATCATCTGCAAATTAAGGCTGTGGGCCAACTGAATGATGGCGGAGATCATGCTGCAATCCTCTGGTACCCCATCAACAAACATCTTATCGATTTTGAGGACATCCACCGGTAGCGACTTCATGTGCTGCAGCTGTCGCAGGCCCGCATACCCCATGCCAAAGTCATCCAGTGCGATACGTACTCCCGCATTACGCAATGGGCGCAAAATGGCCACCGCGGCGTGGGGATCATCGATATGTCGGCTTTCAGTCACTTCCAGGATCAACGTACCAGGCTTGATGCGATAGCGGTTTAACAACTCCAGCAGGTCCGAGACCATACTCGGATGCATCAGCTGTAGTGCGGACAAATTCACCGACAGCGGCAGCATCAGACCCCGTTCCTGCCACGCTGACAGCTGGCGGCACGTCTCTTCCAGCACCCAGTAACCAACCGTCACCATCAGGCCGCAGGACTCAATCCTGTCGATTAACCCTTCGGGCAACTCCCAGCTTCCGTCCGGCTGCTGCATCCGCAATAATGCTTCTGCGCTCAATACCTTACCGCTGGACATTTCCACCTGCGGCTGCATCCAAAGCGCGAACTGCTGGTTATCCAGCGCGCTGAGAATATCGTTCTCTTCCGTCAAACGCTGCTGCGCCTCTTCCATCTGTAACGGATCAAAGAACTGAATTTGATTTTTACCCTTATGGCGCGAGGTTAATACGGCCGAGAGAGCGCGGCGGTAAAGCTGTTCTGCGGTCAAATCACCATAGAACATTGCTACCCCAATGTTGCAGGTAGGACGCAGTTGAATACCCTGAATAGGTAATCGCTCGTTAACGATAGTGAGTACTTGCTGACCTAAAGTAATAGCGTGCCAGGGTTCTTTTACGCCATGGGCGATGATGGCGAAGTCATAGCCACTCACCTGGGAAAGCACCATCCTGGGGGCTAATACCGACTTGAGTTTTTCGACCAGCGTAAGCAGCAGGATTTCCCGCTGAGTTTCGGTTAACACACCCGCGGTGTCACGTAGGGTTTCGCAGGTGACAATCATCAGCGCCGTCGTCTGCTGGCGGGTAACAACCTGCTCCAGCAGCCCCATTAAAAACGACTTATTGGGCAGTTCGGAAACCGGGAAACGCATTGCAAAGTCGCTTTGCTCTTCGCTATGTCGCTGAATCAACTGCTGATTAAGATTGTAGCTACGCACCAGCATACCAATCTCATCATCCTGATGTAGACGCGGCAATGCCAGTTGATAGCCAATCAGATCCTGCTGTTGGATGTCGTTCAGCTCACGGGCAATTTTACGTAAGGGGTGCACAATCAAGCGGTTAATGCACCAGGAGATGGCGACGGTCAGTATTAACGACAAAAGTAAGTAAATGGTCACTAACGTCGAGAGCGTACTCATCACGAATTTGTACATGCGGTACGAATCCGCCTGCAGTACCAGATACGCCAGCGGTTGCGGGTTAGCTGAACGCTCAAGAGAATAGATCGGCAGCGAAATTTGTACCGGAAGCTCAAACAGGCGAGTCACCGTAACAGGAACGGGGCGTTCAGGGATAAAGCTCATCCGCAACGCCTGAAACTGATTGGGCAGCACCACATCGGCGCGACTTACCACGCCCGCTGGCCGAATACTTTTTAAAATGGCTTCCGCTTCGGGAATATCCCCTTTCAGGATAGTGTCCGACAGAGGCTCACGGACGGAGCGAGCGATACTTTCCAGTTGCGTAGCCGTGTTATAGCGGTTTTGCTGGACCAGATGGAACAACAAAACGGTGCAAAAAATAAAAACGAACACCATAACAACGGCCGCAACCATTGCCATCTGCTTAATTGTTAACGAGCGACTGACACGCAAACTGACTCTCCACGGATAGACGAAACTGCCGTCAGAGTATACCCGATCGTAGCGGTATTAAGAGAGGCGGTATCTGAAAACTTCCCAGCGTGCATTATCGCGACAGGATAGGCACCTGGCGACGAGATTTATCTGCATTTAAGCCGAAAAAGGCCGCAAGGTCGCCCCCTGCGGCCTGGTTCGGGCGCATGTTGCCATCACGGCAGGCAGACGCCCACAAAGCGCATTACTTCCTGTTACGCAGCCAGCTCACAATCAGGCTGGCAATGGTGCCAGCGATGATTGGAGCCGCTAAATCGTGCCAGAAGGTCACGCCTAACTGTGCGAGCGTCATATAGCCGCCTGTGTTGCAATGGCAACTGTTCACGGCTATCCTTGAGTTGTTCAGGTTCAAGTCAGCCCCCGTTTTGTTGCCCAGGTTTATACCGAACAACGTGCGGGGGTTTTCTCTTTCCAGCAACCGATGCCGCCGGGGATCAAGCCCCCGCAACATTGCGCCTCACCGGGAATTCCCGGCTTGCCGCTGATTCTACGGCAGCCCACTTGCCATATCACTGCGCAATATTGCGCTCTGCGTAGCGCCTCGCAATTCACCCATTTTCTCACCAGCACGCTGGAAAGATTCTTTCCAGTTGGCAACATTTCTGCCGACCATTAGTTCAGACAAAAACATAACACATTGATATCTATCAGTTCATTTTCTGGCACAGCGATTGCTATTTGACTGTGAGCTGTTCTGTTCCGAATTAAAGGAGATATCATGTCTGACTGTCGTACTTACGGATTCAACACCCAGATCGTTCACGCGGGGCAACAACCCGACCCTTCAACTGGCGCGCTTAGTACGCCTATTTTCCAGACCTCAACGTTTGTTTTTGACAGCGCCGAACAAGGTGCCGCTCGCTTTGCGCTCGAAGAGTCCGGGTACATTTACACCCGCTTGGGTAACCCCACCACCGATGCGCTGGAGAAAAAGCTGGCGGTACTGGAAAGAGGTGAAGCCGGGTTGGCAACCGCGTCCGGTATTTCTGCTATCACCACAACGCTGTTGACGCTTTGCCAGCAGGGTGACCATATCGTTTCCGCCAGCGCGATTTACGGCTGCACCCACGCGTTTTTGTCGCACAGCATGCCTAAGTTTGGGATTAACGTCAGCTTTGTCGACGCGGCAAAGCCTGAAGAAATCCGCGCCGCCATGCGACCAGAAACCAAAGTTGTGTATATCGAAACGCCCGCCAACCCAACGCTGTCGCTGGTCGACATTGAAACGGTTGCCGGTATCGCCCATCAACAGGGCGCATTGCTGGTGGTGGATAACACCTTTATGTCGCCGTACTGTCAGCAGCCTTTGCAACTGGGCGCGGATATTGTGGTTCACAGCGTCACCAAATATATCAACGGTCACGGGGATGTGATTGGCGGCATCATTGTTGGTAAGCAGGAGTTTATCGACCAGGCGCGGTTTGTAGGCCTGAAAGATATCACCGGCGGCTGCATGAGTCCTTTCAATGCGTGGTTAACACTGCGCGGCGTTAAAACGCTGGGCATTCGTATGGAACGCCACTGTGAAAATGCGCTGAAAATCGCCCGCTTCCTCGAAGGGCATCCATCTATTACTCGGGTGTATTATCCTGGCCTGACTTCGCATCCACAGTATGAGTTGGGCCAGCGGCAAATGAGCCTGCCAGGTGGAATTATCAGCTTCGAAATCGCCGGCGGCCTCGAGGCTGGTAGGCGGATGATCAATTCTGTAGAATTGTGCCTCCTCGCGGTCAGTCTCGGTGATACCGAAACCCTCATTCAGCACCCAGCGTCTATGACACATTCGCCCGTTGCACCTGAGGAACGGCTCAAAGCAGGTATTACCGACGGGCTTATCCGTCTTTCTGTGGGTCTTGAAGATCCAGAAGATATTATTAACGACCTTGAACACGCCATCAGAAAGGCAACATTCTGACCAATATGGCCTGAACCGACGTCGTTCGGTTCAGGTTGTTGAGAATCAAGGCACAACAGTCTGGCAATACACGCGATCCTCTTTCGGGGAGAACGTGTATTTTGGGCAGGGGGTTCTATGCAGGACAACACATTACAATTAAGCAACAATACAGCAACCGCCGTACCATTCTCAAAAAAAATACCGTTTACGAAATACGATTTTGGCTGGGTATTACTGTGTATCGGCATGGCCATTGGTGCCGGAACGGTACTGATGCCGGTACAAATTGGCTTAACAGGCATTTGGGTATTTATCGTTGCCTTTATTATTGCTTATCCGGCAACTTATATTGTGCAGGATATTTATTTAAAAACATTATCAGAAAGCGAAACCTGTAATGACTACACGGATATTATAAGTCATTACCTGGGAAAAAACTGGGGCGTATTTCTTGGCGTCATCTATTTCCTGATGATTATTCACGGCATATTTATTTATTCTTTATCCGTGGTTTTTGACAGCGCCTCATATATTAAAACCTTCGGCTTGACCGAGGCCGATCTTTCGCAGTCGATAATCTATAAAGTGGCCATTTTTGCCGTGCTGGTCGCCATTGCTTCCGGGGGAGAAAAGCTGCTGTTCAAAATCTCCGGCCCGATGGTGGTGGTCAAAGTAGGTATCATCATCGTATTTGGTTTTGCGATGGTTCCGCACTGGAACTTCGCTAATATCAGCGCCTTCCCTGAAGCATCGGTCTTCTTTCGTGATGTACTGCTAACCATCCCGTTCTGCTTCTTCTCAGCGGTGTTTATTCAGGTGTTGAACCCAATGAACATCGCCTACCGCAAACGGGTGGCAGACCGGGTGCTGGCTACGCGTATGGCAATCCGTACGCATCGCATCAGTTACATTACTCTGATTGCTGTCATTCTGTTTTTCTCCTTCTCTTTTACCTTTTCCATTAGCCATGAAGAGGCCGTTTCGGCTTTCGAACAAAATATTTCAGCACTGGCGCTGGCGGCTCAGGTCATTCCTGGGCAGATTATTCATATCACCTCAACGGTATTAAATATCTTCGCCGTATTAACCGCGTTCTTTGGTATTTATCTGGGATTCCACGAAGCGATCAAAGGTATTATTCTCAACGTTCTGAGCCGCGTCATTGACGTTGAGAAAATTAATCCGTTGGTGCTTACGCTGGGTATTTGCACCTTTATTGTTATCACCCTGGTCATTTGGGTGTCATTTCGCGTATCGGTACTGGTGTTCTTCCAGTTAGGTAGCCCGCTTTACGGGATTGTGTCGTGTATTATTCCGTTCTTCCTGATCTATAAAGTAACGCAACTGGAAAAACTGCGCGGACTGAAAACCTGGTTGATCCTGCTGTACGGAATTCTGCTGTGCCTGTCGCCCTTATTGAAGCTGATTGAATAACCCATGTATATCGCGCCGTCAGACGCTGGCGGCGCTTAACCCACACTCTCCAACTGATAGCCGCGAATTTTATTCAGCACCGTGGTGTGCGACACACCCAGCGCTTTGGCGATATGCCGTGACGACACATTATCTTCCACCATCTGTTCAATGAGCTGGCGTTCAGCGCAGAGAACCTGCTCTTTAAAAGGACGTTCTGTCGCGCCCCGCTCAACGGCAGGCAAATTCACCATCCCTAATTCTTCCCGCGTAATAACATCGGATTCCGCCATCAGCATCAGGCGAATAATGGTATTTTCCAGTTCGCGCACGTTTCCCGGCCAGGTGTGATGGTGCAGGGCATCAAAACAGGCTTTATCCAGAATGATCCGCCGCTGGAATTCCTTCGCGTATTTCTGCACAAAGTGGCGAATCAGCAGGCTGATATCCTGTGGGCGCTCGCGCAAAGGTGGAATGGTCAGTGAAAGCACGTTGATGCGGTAATAGAGATCGGCGCGCAGCAGACGTTGTTCCACCATCTCTTCCAGATTGGCATTGGTTGCCACAATAATGCGCACATTGACCGGAATAATATGCGCTCCGCCAACGCGCCGAATCCCGCCATCCTGAAGCACGCGCAGGAGTTTAGCCTGTAAGCTCAGCGACATTTCGCCAAACTCATCGAGAAAAAGGGTGCCTTTATCGGCCATTTCAAACAGCCCTTTTTTGCCTTTACAATCCGCGCCGCTGAAAGCCCCTTTCTCATAGCCAAAGAATTCACTCTCCATTAGCGACTCAGGTAGCGCAGAGCAGTTGACCGGAATAAACGGATAAAAACGTCGCTGCCCGGAATTATGGATAGCCCGGGCCAGCAGCTCTTTACCGGTCCCCGTATCGCCACGGATCAGAACGGTATATTTGCTGTCGGCAATTTTTATCGCCTTTTCGATAAGCGCGTGCATGCTCTGGCTGCTGCAAATAATGTCAGAGAAATAGCGCGGTCGTTCCGGCTCCGGCGTTGACAGCTCACTTATCTCCTCACAGAGGTAAGCGACATGAATAATATCGGCGCGCTGGCTTAAACAGGATTGCACACAGGAAATATCCTGTAGCTGGCGGCACCAGGATTTAATCAGGATCCGCCCAGGCGTGACTTTCATGGAGATGATATTGATATCACAGCAGGAAAACTCCTTCAGGACATCCTCAACCATCGACAGACGATCAATTGTTTTAATATCCCAGCGTATCGTGACCACATTTGCTCCTGGTAGTTAGCAACTGCGAAATAGATATTTCTGTGACTAGAGGAAATCTGACTACATTCTAGACGCTGTGGAATAATGTTCTGCCAAAGGACTCACATTGTGGACGTAAAGAGAAAATATAAAAAAACCGGAGCACAAGGCTCCGGTTATCGGGTCATAACCCAGGTTTATTGCTGTGGGTTCTCATCCTGGTCAACGGCAAAACACGCCACCAGTTGACCGCCGTAATCTTTCAACTGCGGCTGAAGCTGGGTACACGGACCAAAGCGACGACGGCAGCGGGCATTAAACGCGCAGCCCGGCGGCGGATTCAGCGGGCTTGGCAGTTCACCGGTCAGCTTGATACGCTCACGGCGATCGTCCGGGTTCAGACGCGGCGTTGCGGAGAGCAGCGCTTGCGTGTACGGATGACGCGGATTATTGAAGATTTGGTCCTTCGTCCCTTTCTCCACGCAGCGGCCTAAATACATCACCATCACTTCATCGGCAATGTGCTCGACCACCGACAGGTCGTGCGAGATAAAGACGTATGACAGCCCCAGTTCCTGCTGCAAATCCATCATCAGATTCAGCACCTGCGCACGCACCGAAACGTCCAGCGCTGAGACCGGTTCATCGGCAATCACCACGTCCGGGTCAAGCATCAGACCGCGAGCGATGGCAATACGCTGACGCTGACCGCCGGAGAACATATGCGGATAGCGGTCGTAGTGTTCGGTTTTCAGCCCCACTTTCGCCATCATCGCCAGCGCTTTTTCACGACGCTCCTCTTTGCTGAGCGTGGAGTTGATCAGCAGCGGCTCTTCCAGAATCTGTCCCACTTTTTTACGCGGGTTCAGGGAACCGTACGGGTTCTGGAATACAATCTGGATTTTCTGCCGACGCAGCTTTTGCGCCTGCGGGTCGTGCTTAAGCAGATCCTGTCCCTGGTAATACAGCTCACCGCCGGTCGGGACTTCAATCATCGTCAGCAGGCGGCCAAGGGTGGATTTCCCACAGCCCGACTCGCCTACCACCGCCAGCGTTTTACCGCGTTCTAAGGTAAAGGAGACGCCGTCCAGCGCTTTCACCAGGCGCTCCGGGGCGAACATGCCCTTTTTCACCGGGTAGTGTTTTTTCAGATCAATAGCCTGCAACAGCGGCTGTGACAAAGCGGCCTTTTGCGTACTCATAGCCCAGGCCTCCCGGCATCATCAAGTGGGTAGTGGCATTTCGACTGACGACCGCCTTCCAGCAGGTTCAGTTCAGGTTCTTCAGCGCGGCATTTGTCGGTCGCATAGGGGCAGCGTGGGTTCAGCAAACAGCCGCTCGGGCGGTCATATTTCCCGGGAACCACGCCCGGCAGCGAGGCCAGACGTGCTTTATCCTGAGCAAACTCAGGCAGCGCACGCAGCAGCGCCTGGGTGTAAGGATGACGCGGCGCGCGGAAAATATCCTGCGCGGCTCCGGTTTCTACCACCTGGCCGGCGTACATCACGATGATTTTGTGTGCCGCTTCAGCCACCAGCGCCAGATCGTGCGTGATTAAGACCAGCGCCATGTTCTCTTTTTGCTGCAATTCCAGCAGTAGCTCGATGATCTGCGCCTGAATAGTCACATCCAGCGCCGTTGTCGGTTCGTCGGCAATCAGCAGTTTCGGACGACAGGCTATCGCCATCGCGATCATCACGCGCTGGCTCATCCCACCGGACAACTGGTGAGGATATACATCCAGACGTGAGGCCGGATCGGGGATACCCACCAGCGTCAGCAGGTCTATTGCCCGCTGAATACGCGTTTTTTTGTTGCCGCCCTGGTGCACTTTAATAGCTTCCATAATCTGGTAGCCGACGGTGTAGCAGGGGTTAAGGCTGGTCATCGGGTCCTGGAAGATCATCGCCACTTCCGCGCCCACTAACTGGCGACGCTCTTTCTCAGAGATGCGCTTCAGGTCGCGACCATTAAACTCCAGATTTTCGGCCATAACGCGGCCTGGGTAGTCAATCAGTCCCATAATCGCCAGCGAACTGACGGACTTACCAGAGCCGGACTCTCCTACAATGCCAACCACTTCACCCTGATTCACACTGTAGCTAATGCGGTCTACGGCGCGGAATTCGGAACCTACGTCGCCGAAATGCACCGATAATTTATCTACATTTAATAACGCCATCTCGAACCTCTTACTGCTTCAGTTTGGGATCGAGCGCGTCACGCAGACCGTCACCCATCAGGTTAAATGCCAGCACCGTCAACAGGATCGCCAGCCCCGGGAAGGTCACAACCCACCAGGCGCTTTGGGCAAACTGTAGAACGTCAGAGAGCATGGTGCCCCATTCCGGCGTAGGCGGCTGTGCGCCCATCCCCAAGAAGCCGAGGGCAGCCATATCGAGAATGGCGTTAGAGAAGCCAAGCGACGCCTGAACAATCAGCGGCGCAAGACAGTTAGGAAGAATGTTGACGAACATCTGGCGCATCGCGCCGGCTCCCGCCACGCGAGATGCTGTGACGTAGTCGCGGTTAACCTCCACCAGCACGGCGGCGCGCGTCAAACGGACATAGTGCGGCAATGCCACGAACGTCAGCGCCAGCGCGGCGTTGCCAATCGAGGGGCCAAATACCGCCACCAGCACCAGCGCCAGCAACAGGCTCGGCAATGCCAGCATGATATCGACCACACGCATGATGACGTTATCAACAATCCCGCCAAAGTAACCGGCGATCAGCCCAAGAACCACGCCCATCAGCAGGGAGAGTACTACCACCAGACAGCCGACCAACAGCGACAGACGCGCACCGTACATCAGGCGGGACAACACGTCGCGGCCTACATCATCAGTACCAAACAGATGCGCCATGGTACCGCCGTCCTGCCACGCGGGAGGAGCCAGCAGCGTATCGCGGAACTGGTCTGCCGGGTTGTAGGGTGCGAGGACGTTGGCAAAGACCGCAATCAGGATCATCACCACAACGTACACCAGCCCAACAACCGCACCTTTGTTGCGTTTAAAATAGTGCCAGAACTCCTGCAACGGAGTCATCGGCACCGGTGCAGCAATAACTTTATTTTCAGTAACCTGTGACATGATGGCCCCTTACTTCTTATGCCGAATACGCGGGTTCACCACGCCGTACAGCAGGTCTACCAGCAGGTTGACGAGGATAATCATCGTCGCGACCAGCAGCACCCCGCCCTGCACCACCGGATAATCGCGGCGTTGCAGCGCATCGATCAACCAGCGCCCCAGCCCCGGCCACGAGAAGATGGTCTCGGTCAGAATCGCCCCGGCCAGCAGCGTACCAACCTGCAGGCCGATAACGGTCACCACGGGCAGCATCGCGTTACGCAGAGCGTGAATAATGATGACGCGCATACGGGTCAGGCCTTTGGCGCGCGCGGTACGGATGTAATCTTCACCCAGCACTTCCAGCATCGATGAACGGGTCATACGCACAATGACCGCCAGAGGAATGGTACCCAGCACCATCGCAGGCAGGATCATATGCGCCAACGCATCAATAAAGTTGCCCTCTTCACCCCAGATGGCGGTGTCGATCAGCATAAAGCCGGTTAGCGGATTGGAATCATCAAGGAACACCATGTCGCTCACCCGCCCAGAAACTGGCGTCAGGTTCAACTGCACGGAAACCAGCATGATCAGCATCATGCCCCACCAGAAAATCGGCATAGAGTAACCGGTCAGCGCCAGGCCAACTGCCGTGTGATCGAAAATGGAGCCGCGCTTAACGGCAGCAAGTACACCCACTGGGATACCCACTGCGACGGCGAAAATCATCGCGCAGACGCCGAGTTCCAGCGTTGCTTTGAAGCGAGGTACGAACTCTTCCCACACCGGTAAGCGGCTTTTCAGTGAGATACCTAGATCACCATGCATAACCCCCCAGATATAGTGGAGGTACTGCTGCCACATCGGCTTATCCAGACCGAGTTCAGCCAACAGTTGAGCATGACGCTCAGGGGAGATCCCACGTTCACCCGCCATGATCATAACCGGATCGCCGGGGATCATATGGACAAAGGCAAAGGTGAGAAGAGTGATACCGATAAACGTGGGGATGACGAGTCCCAAACGTCGGAGAATGAACTGCAACATAACCCGGATTCTCTCTAATGACGCACGGCCTGGAACCGTGAGTCTGTATTGCTCACAAATCTTATCCCACGCAAACTGCATCGCGGGTAAAGCATTACGCCGGAGGGCGCTGCGCTTATCCGGCCTACACAATACCGGGGCGCAGCGCTTCCTTAATTGCTTTTAATTATTCGACAGAGACGTTTTCGAAGTGGTGTTTGCCTAATGGATCAACCACATAGCCTTTCACTTCTTTACGCACTGGTTCGTACACGGTGGAGTGAGCAACAATCAGAGCCGGAGCCTGGTCGTGCATAACAACCTGAGCTTGCTTGTACAGTTCAATACGTTTGTTGTGATCGTCGGTCGCACGCGCCGGCTGGATCAGGTCTTCAAACGGCTTGTAGCACCAGCGAGAGTAGTTGGAACCGTCTTTCGCTGCCGCACAGCTGAACAAGGTCGCGAAGAAGTTGTCCGGATCCCCGTTATCACCGGTCCAGCCCATCATCACCGCCTGATGCTCACCCGCTTTGGCGCGTTTCAGATACTCGCCCCACTCGTAGGTCACAATCTTGGCCTGAACGCCAATTTTCGCCCAGTCAGCCTGAACCATTTCTGCCATACGACGTGCGTTCGGGTTATATGGACGCTGTACCGGCATAGCCCACAGCTCAACGGTAAAGCCTTTGTCCTGACCAGCTTCCTTCAGCAGCGCTTTGGCCTTCTCAGGATCGTAGGTGTAGTCTTTAACGTCGTCGTTATAGCCCCACATGGTCGGCGGGATCAGGTTTTTCGCGGCAACGCCAGCGCCCTGATAAACCGCTTTGATGATCGCTTCTTTGTTTACCGCGTAGGTCAGCGCCTGACGGACTTTCACGTCATCAAACGGTTTCTTCTCGGTGTTGAAAGAGAGGTAGCCCACGTTCAGACCCGCCTGCTCCATCAGGTTGATGTTTTTATCCTGCTTCATGCGCGCGATGTCTGCCGGGTTCGGGTACGGCATCACCTGGCACTCGTTCTTCTGCAGTTTGGCGTAACGCACGGAAGCGTCAGGCGTAATGGAGAAGACCAGACGGTCGATCTGCGGCTTGGTGCCCCAGTAACCTTCGAATGCTTTATACAGAATACGGGAGTCTTTCTGGTACTGCTGCAGCTGGAACGGACCGGTACCAATTGGATTCAGATCCACTTTCTCCGGAGAACCGGCTTTCAGCATGTTGTCAGCATATTCTTTGGAAAGAATAGAAGCGAAGTCCATCGCCAGGTCAGCCAGGAACGGCGCTTCCGGGCGAGTCAGCACGAACTGAACGGTTTTATCGTCCACTTTTTTCACTTCGGAGATCAGATCCGGCAGACCCATCCCTTCGAAGTATTCATAGCTGCCGCCAGAGACTTTATGGTACGGGTTCTGGGCATTTTTCTGACGATCGAAAGAGAACACCACGTCATCGGCGTTAAAATCGCGCGTCGGTTTAAATTCTTTGTTGTCCTGCCACTTCACGCCCTGACGCAGGTGGAAGGTGTAGGTTTTGCCGTCTTCGCTGATTTCCCACTTCTCAGCAAGGCCCGGAATCACTTCAGTCGTACCGGTTTTGAACTCGACCAGGCGGTTATAGATCGGTACGGAGCTGGCATCATAGGTGGTGCCAGAGGTGAAAAGCTGCGGGTTAAAGCCTTCAGGAGATCCTTCTGAACAATAAACCAGAGTTTTAGCCTGTACGCTTGCTGCGACGGTCATAGCCACCAGGCTCAGACCAAGCTTCAGCATCCCTGACTTCTTCAAGGAAATACTCATTCTTCTGCTCCAATGTGATGTTTGTTGTTTTACCCTTTGCAGTGGGTTTGCACCGCCTGGCCTTTTTTGTTTTTTACCCGGCCGGGTCGGCGTTAAGAGGATGGGGATTCCGTTCACATAAGCGACTGAGTTGCAGTGCGGATTCTCCATGAAATGCCCCTCATACCCTACAATCTGTCAACAGAATGTGAAAACGTCAATACAGGTCACCGTGATTTACGCCAACGGTGAGAATTCACAAACAAAGATTAAAAAAAGTGCGGAAGGACATTTTCAGCAGGGAAATTTGTGCTACGCGTACTATGCCAGAATAAACATCTTCATATTTCGCAACATTTGGTGATTAACATTTATGCAATTTATTCAAACTTTCTAAATTAATGCTGCATATCTGAGCGATTAATACCATGAACGTTAAAACGCACAGCGGAAAATGCCAGCTTCAGCCATAAGTAGCGCAAAAAAAGTTTCAAGCAAATATAAAAAAAGGCAATGGAATATGTCACAGAATCGTTAACAGTCAGTGGGAAGTGGTGCACAATTTTTGCAGATAAAATGAAGGTCAAACGTGGGGTCGGAAAAACAAAAAATACGCCCTGCCAGCGCTTCGCCTGTAGGCCGGATAAGGCGCTTGCGCCGCATCCGGCAATGTCTGTTATAGCGTGATGTTTTGCCTGATGGCGCTTCGCTTATCAGGCCTACAAAAGCCACAAATGCAAAAAACCCGCTCAGAGAGCGGGCTTTTCTAATTTGGTCGGTGATAGAGGATTACTCGCCACTGCGTGGCTCGCCCTACGGGCCGTTGCTGACGCAACGTTCTCTCGCTACGCTCGAGTCGAACCTCTTGCCCCCGGAGGTTCTCATCCTCGTGGATTCCGGAAAGCAAAAAACCCGCTCAGAGAGCGGGCTTTTCTAATTTGGTCGGTGATAGAGGATTCGAACCTCCGACCCCTTCGTCCCGAACGAAGTGCGCTACCAGGCTGCGCCAATCACCGAATGCGGGGCGCATCTTACTGCTCAGCTGCGCGCCCGTCAATCCCTTAGTATCAAAATGCCATTTGATCGGCGAGAAAGTCAGCAGCTCAGTTACTGGGCTGTCGCCTTATTCGCGTCCGGGATACGGCACCAGTTATTATTCTCGTTAATACCGCCATTTGGCGAGGTATAACCGAGGCAACCCAAAATGGTGTCGTACAGTTCCACATGACGACGCGGCACCTTCATATCAGCTTCTTGCTTAAGGTGTGCAAACGCCTTCGCATGGTCGGGGTCTTCCAGATATTTGTCAGACATCCACACCATCATAGGAACGCGGAACTGCTCAGGTGGCGCCATTTTACGCGGCGTACCGTGCAGGTGCTCGCGCTCGTTAATCGACTCACCGTGATCGGCGGCGTAAAACACGATCGCTTTCTTATCACGTAGTTGATCAAATACTTTGGTAATAAAGTGATCAACATAGGTTACCGAGTTATCGAATGAGTTGATCATCTCAGCTTTCGAGCAACCGCTATCAACATTGACACATTCCGGCTTCCACTGCGCATAATCACGGGTATAGCGCTGGGTGTAGTTAAAATGCGAGCCCTTGGTATGCAGAATAATTAGATGCTTGCCACCATCTTCATTATTTTGCAGAGACTGCTGCATCTCGGTAATCAACAGCATATCGTCAACGTTCTTGCCACGGTTGCGCGGCTCTGCGCCAATCTGCTCACGATAGGCGATGTTCTCCGCCATGGTGTTACTGTAGAACCACATCTCGCTTTGCATCGCGTAAAGATCGGTCTTGAACCCTAACTGGCCGAGCACGGAGAAGACGTTTTGTTCTTTCAGAGTACGCTGCGGGTTTTCTTCTGCCCCACCCTCACGCACAAACATGCAACGCAGCGAAAGTTTGGTTGCCGTATCACAGGAATATCCACGGAAGGCGGCCAGATTTTTCTCCTGGGCGAGCCTTGGCGTGGTATTGCGCTCATAGCCAAAAATTCCCATATGATCCCAGCGGGTCGTTTCGCCGATAATAAAGACCACATAGGTGTCGTCGAGGTTTTTGGGGGCAACATAGGTAAACTTCTTCGCCGGGTTCATCAACGATTTGTTGTCTGAGGATTCATCCACCTGTGCCCAGGCGTACAGACCCAGCGCGGAGAGCCAGTTTGACGGCAGATAGGAATTCGCCACTACCCCGCCATAGCTGGGTAAATCGATTCCCGTTGCTCGCTCAACGCTTCTCTGTTGCATGCTCAGCAGGCGAATCGGGACCCATACCATCAGACCAGCCAGTAAAACTACCGCCACGCTGCGCCATCTCATGCCAGGCGTACGTATCTGTTTCATCAGGGTATAGCGGCAGCGATTACTCCAAATCAGAACCAACGGTAAAATGCTGACCGAAACCAGCCACACGACAAAATGCCAGCCAACCACTTCTTTCGATAAATCAATATCCGTGGTCATTACGGAGGCAATAATACCGTAACCAATTACCACGTTCAGGAAGGTCATGTAATAGCTGGCACCGGCAGAACACAGCACCACTAACGTTGTCAGGACACGCCAGGCGCGCCGACCAAATAAAGAGAGAAGTCGTAGTAAAAAGAAGGTCACCAGCACAGTGCCGGCTAATTCAACAACCGCAGAGAGTCCTTTCCAGACGGTAAACTCGTGTGCATATCCGCTAAAGCGCCGGAAAAATACAGCACAGTTCATAAACAAACCGATATAGATTGCCAGCAGGAAACTGAGTTTCTGCTGCGTCATCGACTTAATATATCTCATGCAAACAAACCCTGGGAATCGGGATTAAAACACCCTGAGCAGTAGTCAAACAGACCAGGCAGGGGAAAATGCGACAACAGCAGAAGTGAAATGTCTACGGGCGCGGGTAAGTAGACCACAGGAGGGGGAAAAAGTGCTTATAGAGAATGCAAATGACGCATATATTTTTGTAAATATATGCGCCAGGTATTAATCAGACTACTAATAGGTTTAGGCGTGCGCCTCGGTATATACGCTACGCTGTGGCTGGCGGATGGTGGTGGAGAGTGCCAGCGAGATAATTAACAGCGCAAAGATAACGCAGAAGGTCACATAGAAACCGCCGAACAGCGAGGCGATAATGGAACCACAAATGCTGCCGATACCGAAACCTAAGTAAATGACGCCGTAGTTTTTAGCCAGGTTATTCAAACCGAAGAACTCGCTCACCAGTGACGGGAACACGGTGATGGTACCGCCAAAGTTAAATGCTACACAGGCAATCGCCGCGAAGAAGGTCGCATCATTCAGCGGGGCGAACAGCAGTGCCGCCATACCGACCAGCGAAACGACCTGCCCAATGGTGATAACGCGAATACGAGAGATTTTGTCGGACAGAATCCCCAGAACCAGACGACCTGACAGGTTAGCGATAGAAATGACGGTAACCGCATTTGCCGCCGTTGCCACATCCATATGCGCCAGGCTTTGTGCAATATCTTTCGCCACGCCAATCACATATAGCCCACTCATACACGCCGTCAGGAACATCACTGCCAGCATCCAGTACTGCGGTTTACGCATGGACTGCGCCAGGGTGTAGTCATTCTCAACCACGCCATTTTTCGTTTTCACTTCCTGATTCGGCGCGTCTTTCATCAGCGTGGAGCCAAAGACGATCATCACCAGCACAATCGCGCCCCAAATCATGAAGGTTTTTTCCAGACCCACAGTGCTCAACAGTTGGCTGTCGATGAATTTAAAACCGAGGCTGCCAAGACCGTAAGAACCGATGGCAAAGGCGGAAATCAGCCCTTTACGCTCAGGGAACCATTTTACACAGTTGGAAAGTGTTAACAGGTAGCCTGCGCCATCCGCCAGACCGACCAATACACCGGCGCTCAGCCACAGCATAATCAGGCTGTCAGAGTGGGCGGTTAAGAAGAAGCCGACACCCAGTAAAATACCGGAGGCCATGGTGACGCGTTTCACGCCAAAACGTTCCT
Source organism: Citrobacter sp. B72 (assembly GCF_016894305.1). Classification (NCBI taxonomy): domain Bacteria; kingdom Pseudomonadati; phylum Pseudomonadota; class Gammaproteobacteria; order Enterobacterales; family Enterobacteriaceae; genus Citrobacter; species Citrobacter sp. B72. Next base: position 194,590 of record NZ_CP069801.1, on the reverse strand, counting down.
GCAGTTTCCCGGCGACGGAAGAAGAAATTGCCAGCCCGAGGCTCAGCAGGCCAAAGGAAAAGGCAACCTGACTCACCGGCGCATCAAGCTTAGAAGAGAGCGCACCGTTAAACAGGCTCCAGGTATAAACAGAACCTAAAGCAAATTGGGTAATGATGGTGCCGATCAGTGTCAGCCAGCGGGTACGCTGATAATCAGAAGTTTTCATGGCAGTCTTCCTGCATAAACAAAATGGGAAATTCTCTGCCAACAACCATACCGAAGCGCTTTTATGAGCAGGAGAAAACGGCATGAAATGCCGCCAGGACGGAATGAAATGCCTGGAATGCGGAATGAATGACGAGACAAAAAGTCGGGTTACTGAATTTTATCGCATGAGTTAGTACACGCTATCGCTGGAGTGCGTGTGATTGTTGATCTCAACATGTAATCAAGATGTTTATATGCTGATTACTTACGTTAAAATTTGGCGCTCACTCCCATGGTGTACATATAGTCGCTGTTGTTGGTACTGTTTTCCGCCTGCGAAAGCGCCGCGTAAGCCGCCATGTGCGGGTTCAACAGCATATCTGCACCGACGGTGACATCCACCCAGTTACCATCCTGACCCGCTGCTGACATGCGGCTGAGACCCGACTGCGCCTTCCAGATATTCTCGCCAAACTGCTGGTTATAGCTGATTTGCGCCCACGGACGCACATCACCGAACTGCGAATTGACTCGCCAACCCAACGAACTCACGCTGGCATGCCACAGCGGATCGTTCTGCGTTACCGACGTCGCGCTATCGCCAAATTCGTTGTAAGTAGATGTGGTTGAACCGTCATAATGCAGCGCGGCAACCGGACCAGTTGTCACCTGCCTTGAAAGCGGGAAGTTCCAGCCCATACTCATGCCGCTGGTCGCATCCATAGGCGTCTCATCCGCCAGATTTACCACGGGACCCGCCACGTTCTGAGTGGAACGAATACGTTCTTCCAGAATGTCGTTATAACGTGGTTGGTGATCGCTGTCCCATGTATAACGTTCAGCCGTATGCCCTGACATCGCATCAACGATATATTCTTGTTGCCAGCCATATGCTGTATTGATGGACAGCGCACAAACTACAACGCTCGCCAGAGTTAACCTTTGGCGACCACTACCGTTTCTTATAATCATCAACGCGACTCCAGAAAAGAGCCGAATTCGGCGATATTATTGTCATTGTGTGAAGGATATTGGGCCCATCAGGCCCTGTATTAAATATTGTCTTTTTAGCTGGCGCGTCAAGGCGGGCCGAATGAAATTTTTACGCCAGTAAAAACAGCGAGGAAGAATATGCAGCGTTGCGGATGGGTCAGCCAGGACCCACTTTACATTGCCTACCACGACAAGGAATGGGGCGTCCCCGAAACCGATGGTAAAAAGCTGTTCGAAATGATCTGCCTTGAGGGCCAGCAGGCCGGGTTATCGTGGATTACCGTGCTCAAGAAACGGGAAAACTATCGCCACGCCTTCCACCATTTTGACCCGGAAAAAGTGGCGGCCATGACCGAAGAGGATGTGGAAAGGCTGGTACTGGATGCCGGCATTATTCGTCATCGCGGAAAAATTCAGGCCATTATCGGCAACGCTCGCGCTTTTCTGACGATGGCGCAAAACGGAGAGTCGTTTAGCGAATTCGTCTGGTCATTTGTTGATAACCAACCGCAAGTGACTCACGCCGCCAATCTGAGCGATATTCCCACCTCCACGCCTGCGTCAGACGCGCTGTCTAAAGCATTAAAAAAACGCGGATTTAAGTTTGTCGGCACCACCATTTGTTACTCCTTTATGCAGGCGTGCGGCCTGGTCAACGACCATGTCACCAGCTGCATCTGTTATCCGGGAGAACAACATGATTCGTGAATCCAAGGCTGAAGATCTGCCGTCAATTTTGGCGCTGTGGATGGAAAGCACAATCCATGCCCATCCATTTATCGAAGAGCGCTACTGGCGCGAAAGTGAATCCGTGGTGCGGGATGTTTATCTGCCAGCCGCGCAAACCTGGGTTTGGGAAGAAGAAGGCGAGCTCAAAGGCTTTGCCAGCGTGATTGACGACCGCTTTCTCGGCGCGCTGTTTGTCGCACCTGCCGCCATCAGAAGCGGGATCGGCAAAGCGCTGGTGCAGCATGTCCAGCAGCGCTTTTCAATACTCAGCCTTGAGGTATACCAGAAGAATCAATCAGCGGTGAACTTCTACCATGCGCTGGGTTTTCGTATTGAAGACGGCGCATGGCAGGAAGAGACTCACCACCCCACGTGGATTATGGGCTGGCAGGCGGATCAAACGCCGTAAGCGCCAACGTTGGTCCGCTATATTTTTCAAGCCACGCCAGCGCGGTGTTGCCCGCGCAGCCATTCCCCAGCTTCGAGCTGGGGAGATCTTTGGTCAGCACGTTGACGGCGCCATTTTTACAAATACCGTTCGCTGCGAGATCCAAATCAGGCCAGGCGCCTTCATGAATACAGATGACGCCGGGTTTAATACCCGCCGTCACCACCGCGCCCGCCAGAACTTGCCCGCGCTGGTTCCACACCCTGACCGTATCGCCATCCGCAATGCCGCGCGCGTGGGCGTCCTGCGGATGAATCGTTATCGGCTCACGATCCGCTACCGCGTACTGCTCCCGTAGCGCACTGTAGTTAAGCTGACTATGCAAACGGTGCGCCGGGTGGGCGGAAAGCAGCTGTAGCTGGTCCGGTTCAGCGTTACCGAACCACTCATCCGGCTCCAGCCACATCGGGTGTCCCGCGCAGTCCGCGTAGCCGTAACCTGCAATCCTCGCGGAGTAGATTTCAATTTTGCCGCTGTCCGTTTTCAGCGGATGCGCCTGCGGGTCGCGGCGAAAATCCGCAAAACGGATAAACTGTGCGCTGGCGGCGTTTTCCGGCATTTCGATCAGGGCGTTGCGCTGCCAAAACTCGGCGAAAGGCGGCAATGTCACCTGCTGACTGGCCCCACGTTGCCCGGCAATATTGTAAAAAGTCTCCAGCCACGCCAGTTCGCTTTTACCTTCGGTGAACCGTTCATATCCGCCCTTTTCCCAGCGCTCACTCAGCTCGGCAAAGACATCAAAATCATTTCGCGCTTCGTCCTGCGGCGGTACGACCTGCTTCATCGGCACCAGGTGCTGGTTGCTGTAATCGCCAGTCATGGTCAAATCATTACGCTCAAAGGAGGTGGTTGCTGGCAGCACGATATCAGCATGCTTTGCTGCTGCGGTCCAGAAACACTCCGAGATGACCACCAGCTCCGGTTTTTGCCAGGCGCGAATTAAACGGTTAGTGTCTTGATGATGGGTGAAGTTAGCGCCACCCGCCCACCACAGCATACGGATGTCCGGGAAATGGCGGTCCATGCCGTTGTGCTGGTAAAAACCGCCGGGATTTTCCAGCGCTTCGACAATTCGCGCCACCGGGATTTTATCTACCGCGTCGGTGCCGCCTTTAACGCTGCCCTGCATTGAAGCCAGCACCGCAGCCCGGCGCGTTGGGTTGCCGCCGTTGGCAAAATGGTACGACAGCCCAAAACCGCCGCCTGGCGTCCCGATTTGTCCGAGCATGGCGGCCAGGGTGACAATCATCCAGTGTTTCTGCTCGCCATACTGTTGGCGCTGCATGCCCCATCCGGCCATCAGCATGGTGGTATTTTGGTGAAATATCGCTGCAAGTTCGCGTATCTTCGCTGCCGGAATGCCACAAATCTCTGCCGCCCATTTTGCCGTTTTTGCAACATCGTCAGATTTACCCAGCAGATAGTCGGCAAAACGGTCATATCCGGTAGTACACCGGGAGAGAAAGTCCTCGTCATGCCAGCCGTTTTCCACCAGCGTATGCGCGATGCCCAGCATCAGCGCTACGTCGGTCCCCATATGCGGGGCAATCCATTCCATCTTATCGCCAAAGAAATCGACGCTTTCCGATCGCATCGGATCGATACAGATCAACCGTTTACCGCTGTCGCGCAATGCCTCAAAGTACGCGAGGCCCTGCTCATCGGACGCGTTCCAGGCAATCTTCAGGGTATTCAGCGGATTGGCGCTCCACAACACCACCACCTCGCTGTTCTCCAGCACCACCGGCCAGCTGGTTTGCTGCTGGTAAACTTCGTTCCCGCCCACCACGTACGGCATGATCGCTTGCGCAGCCCCCGTCGAGTAATCCCCCAGATGCCCGGTATAACCGCCCGCCAGCGCCATATAACGCTGTAACAGGGTCGCCGCTTTGTGTAACACGCCGTTGGACCGCCAGCCGTACGAACCGGCAAAAATTGAGGCCGGGCCGTAGCTGTCACGGATGCGTTTATGCTGCGTATGGATAAGATTCAGCGCGTCGTCCCAACTGACGCGAACAAACTCATCCTGCCCACGTACGCCCTGTGGGTTCTCCGGCGAGGCGAGAAACCCTTTACGCACCATCGGAAAACGTACCCGCGTTTTACTGTGAACCTGGTCGCGCACCACGGTTTGCAAAGAGTTGGGATGAGCGGTGGGCAGCGCGCCACGCGAGGAGAAAACCGTCTCACCATCAGTGTCGACGAGGATTGGTCCCCAGTGGGCGGCAGTTAACACCGAGTAATGTGCGGGTGAATTAGCCAAGATGGCGCTCCTGAATGCGATGTGACGGATTATTTATTATGCCGTTCAATGTTACTTACAAATTTCAGAGTCTTCCCTGGAATTTTCTTCATGTTCACACGTCATAATCAACCGCCACGGTCGCTGTGGCAAAGAAGAAAAAGTCATTAAGGAATTAAGATGAAGAAACGTGTATTTGTTATTGCTGCCATCGTGAGCGGCGCCCTGGCGGTTTCTGGCTGCACAACAAACCCTTACACCGGCGAACGCGAAGCGGGTAAATCCGGCATTGGCGCAGGTATTGGCTCTCTGGTCGGCGCGGGCATTGGCGCACTCTCTTCTTCGAAGAAAGATCGCGGCAAAGGCGCACTGATTGGCGCAGCGGCTGGCGCGGCCGTTGGCGGTGGTATCGGCTATTACATGGACGTGCAGGAAGCGAAACTGCGCGAAAAAATGCAGGGAACGGGCGTCAGCGTGACGCGCAGTGGCGATAACATCATTCTGAACATGCCAAACAACGTCACCTTCGACAGCAGCAGTGCCAACCTGAAGCCTGCGGGTGCTAACACCCTGACCGGCGTGGCGATGGTACTGAAAGAGTACAATAAAACCGCCGTCAACGTGCTGGGCTTCACCGACAGCACCGGCAGCCAGGATCTGAATATGCGTCTGTCACAGCAGCGCGCAGACTCCGTAGCCAGCGCCTTGATCACTCAAGGGGTCGCAGCTAACCGCATCCGCACTCAGGGTATGGGCCCGGCAAATCCGATCGCCAGTAACAGCACAGCGGAAGGTAAAGCGCAAAACCGCCGCGTAGAAATTACCTTAAGCCCGATCCAGTAACGTTTTGTGCCGGATGGAAGCAGACCGTATCCATCCGGCATGAAGCACTTGCCATCGTTGATTTTCGCGTTAAGGTGTTGTCACCAAATTCAGGGAAATCAGCGATGAGCAAATCAACACGGGCAACCATCAGCGATGTGGCGAAAGCTGCAAAAACCGGCAAGACCAGCATTTCACGTTATCTCAACGGTGAAAAGCACCTGCTTTCCGACGCGCTGCTGGCCCGCATTGAACAAGCCATTGCCGATCTCGACTACCGTCCCAGCCTGATGGCAAGAGGCCTGAAACATGGTCGTACCCGCCTGATTGGCCTGATCATCGCCGATATTACTAATCCCTACTCCGTCAACGTGCTAAGTGGTATTGAAGCCGCCTGTCGCGATAAAGGCTTTACCCCGCTGGTGTGTAACACCAACAACGAAGTGGATCAGGAACTGCATTATCTCGACCTGCTGCGCAGCTACCAGGTCGAAGGGATTGTGGTCAACGCCGTCGGGATGCGCGAAGAGGGGCTGAACCGCCTGCAACAGTCTGCGCTGCCGATGGTGCTGATTGACCGTAAAATTCCCGATTTCGCCTGTGATATGGTCGGGCTGGATAACACCCAGGCGGCAACGGTTGCCACCGAGCATCTGGTAGAGCAAGGTTTTGAAGCCATCCTGTTCCTCAGCGAACCACTCGGCATGGTGAATACCCGCCGCGAACGCCTGAGCGCTTTTCGTGCCACGCTCACGCAATACCCCGGCGTGATCGCGCAAAATGCCGAAGTCCCGCTCACGGACAATACGCAACTGGACGACACCCTGCGCCAGTTTCACCAGCAGCATCGTGGAATGCGCAAAGCCGTTATCTCTGCCAACGGTGCCCTCACGCTACAAGTAGCCCGCGCCCTGAAACGCATTGGCCTCAACTGGGGGAGCGACATTGGCCTACTCGGTTTTGACGAGCTGGAATGGGCCGAGCTGGCGGGCGTTGGTATTACCACATTGAAACAACCCACCTGGCAGATTGGTTACACCGCCGTTGAGCAGGTTGTGCGCCGGATCGATGGCGGCTCTGCGGCCATTCAGGAGCAGGTCTTCTCCGGCGAGCTGATCGTGCGCGGCTCTACCTGCCGTTAAATTACCTTCGTGATGGTGATCATAAATTCGACATCATAGGCTTTTCTTTGGAACCGGTTCCATTTAGCGTTATAACAAGAACGCTAGTCTGGAGTTTCCATGAAAAGAAAAATTATGGTGGTCACCGCCGCTTATGGGCACGACCAGGTACGGGCCGCAGGCGGGCAAACGGCAATGCTGCCCATCATCGCTGAAGCCGGTGCTGACGGCGTCGAAATCCGCCGCGAGCTATTAACCGACGTTGAGCTGAAGACGCTGTCCACGATGGCCTCTGCGATCGAAATCTTCGGCCTGCTGGCCTGTTACTCTGCGCCTGAACCGTTGTTCCTTGAGGACAGTAGCCTCAACCCCCGTCTTCCAGAACTACTTGAGGAAGCGCAGGCCTTGCAGGCACTGTGGTTAAAAGTCTCCCTCGGCCATTTTTCCCATACCGAACAGTTCGACGTTCTACGCCAATGGCTGGACAACAGCGGAATGGAGCTGGTTGTCGAGAACGATCAGACCGACTGCGGACGCCTGCAGCCGATGCAGCGCTTTAACGAAGCCTGTCAGGCGCAAAACCTGCCGATATCTTTAACCTTCGATATGGGCAACTGGCTGTGGGTGGGCGACTCCCCGGAAGAAGCAGCACAAAACCTGGCGTCAACCGTTGGCTATATCCATGTCAAAGCCGCAGTTGCATATCACGACAGCTACCGCGCCGTACCGCCAGATACCGCCGATCCGCGCTGGCTGGCGCTGCTAAAAACGCTGCCCAACGATGTCCCACGCGGCATTGAGTTCCCCCTGGAAGGGCAGGATTTGGTGGCGGTTACCCGCCGCTACGTCGAGCTGTTACGCGAGGAGTAACGCATGAAAAATTCACTGGATGTGGTCACTATTGGTGAAGCGATGGCGATGTTTGTCGCCACGCAAACCGGCGAACTGGCGGATGTGGAGCAGTTTATCAAGCGCGTTGCAGGCGCGGAGCTCAACGTGGCGACCGGTCTTGCCCGTCTGGGCCTGAAGGTCGGTTGGGTGAGCCGTGTAGGCAACGACAGTTTTGGACGTTTTATCGTTAAGTCGCTGGAAAAAGAAGGGATTGATGCGCAGGGAGTCACCCAGGACGGGCGTTACGCTACTGGCTTTCAGCTTAAATCTAAGGTCGAAAATGGAACCGATCCCATTGTGGAATATTTCCGTAAAGGTTCCGCTGCCAGCCACCTCAGCATTGAGGATTACCACGAGAACTATTTTGCCAGCGCACGTCACTTGCACCTGAGCGGCGTGGCAGCCGCGCTTTCTGCCAGCTCCTATGAACTTCTGGCGCATACCGCCCGCACGCTGAAAGCCCAAGGGAAGACCATCTCGTTCGACCCGAATTTGCGCCCGGTATTGTGGAAAAGCGAAGCCGAAATGGTGGAAAAACTGAACCGCCTGGCATTTCAGGCTGACTGGGTTTTACCTGGGTTAAAAGAGGGCATGATTTTAACCGGCCAGCAGACGCCTGAAGCCATCGCCGACTTTTATCTACGCCATGGGGTGAAGGCTGTGATCGTCAAAACCGGGGCTGATGGCGTCTGGTACAAAACCGCCAGCGGCGAACAAGGCTGCGTGGCACCGGTAAAAGTCGACAACGTGGTCGATACGGTCGGCGCAGGCGATGGCTTTGCCGTGGGCGTTATTAGCGCCCTGCTGGAAGGCCACTCGTTGCATCAGGCGGTGACACGCGGCAATAAAATTGGCGCACTGGCCATTCAGGTTCAGGGCGACAGCGAAGGATTACCCACACGTGAACAATTAGGGGAATAAACTCCCGGCCAACTCTGTACCCTACATACAGAGGCGGCGTATCAGCATAACCAGAGGGCAGTCTATGAATAGCTCAACTAATGCAGCAAAACGCTGGTGGTACATCATGCCAATCGTGTTTATCACGTATAGCCTGGCGTACCTTGATCGCGCGAACTTCAGCTTCGCCTCCGCCGCCGGTATCAACGAAGACCTCGGCATTACCAAGGGGATCTCTTCCCTGCTGGGCGCGCTGTTTTTCCTCGGCTATTTCTTCTTTCAGATCCCGGGCGCAATTTACGCTGAACGCCGCAGCGTACGAAAACTGATTTTTGTCTGTCTGATCCTCTGGGGCGCATGCGCGTCGTTAACCGGCATGGTCAGCAATATTCCAATGCTTGCCGCCATCCGCTTTATTCTTGGCGTCGTTGAAGCCGCCGTGATGCCGGCAATGCTGATTTATATCAGCAACTGGTTTACGAAATCTGAACGCTCGCGCGCAAACACTTTCCTGATCCTCGGTAATCCGGTCACCGTTCTGTGGATGTCCGTGGTTTCCGGTTACCTGATTCAGGCGCTGGGCTGGCGAGAAATGTTCATCATCGAGGGCTTCCCGGCCATCATCTGGGCGTTCTGCTGGTGGGTGCTGGTAAAAGACAAACCGTCTCAGGTCGGTTGGCTGTCAGAATCTGAAAAAGCCGCGCTTCAGGCACAACTGGAAAAAGAGCAGCAAGGCATCAAAGCCGTACGTAACTATAGCGAGGCTTTCCGCTCACGTAACGTCATCCTGCTGTGTATGCAGTATTTCGCCTGGAGTATTGGCGTCTATGGTTTTGTCCTGTGGCTGCCGTCGATTATCCGCAACGGCGGCGCAAACCTGGGGATGGTGGAAGTTGGTTGGCTGTCATCCGTACCGTATCTGGCGGCGACGGCGGCGATGATCCTCGTCTCCTGGGCGTCCGATAAGCTGCAAAACCGTAAGCTGTTTGTCTGGCCACTGTTACTGATCGCGGCGTTCGCGTTTATCGGCTCCTGGGCCGTAGGCGCAGACCACTTCTGGATTTCTTACACGCTGTTGGTTATTGCAGGCGCGGCAATGTATGCCCCCTATGGTCCCTTCTTCGCCATCATCCCGGAAATGCTGCCGCGCAACGTCGCCGGTGGGGCAATGGCGTTGATCAACAGCATGGGCGCGCTAGGCTCATTCTTTGGTTCATGGTTTGTCGGCTACCTCAATGGCGCTACCGGCAGCCCGTCTGCCTCGTACATTTTTATGGGGGTAGCGCTTTTTGTCTCAGTGTGGCTAACTCTCATTGTTAAGCCTGCTAATAATCAACAGCTACCTATTGGCGCACGCCACGCTTAAATTTTAACTTACGGAGATTCGCATGAAGCCGTCCATTATTCTCTATAAAGCGTTACCTGACGATTTACTGCATCGCCTGGAAGAACATTTTACTGTGACTCAGGTGCCTAACCTGCGCCCGGAAACGGTCGCACAGCACGCCGACGCTTTTGCCAATGCAGAAGGTCTGCTGGGCTCCAGTGAAGCCGTCAATACCGCTCTGCTGGAGAAAATGCCCAGGCTGCGTGCGACATCCACGATTTCCGTAGGCTATGACAACTTCGACGTCGATGCCCTCAACGCGCGTAAGGTGCTGTTGATGCACACGCCAACCGTGCTGACGGAAACCGTCGCCGATACGGTAATGGCGCTGGTGTTAAGCACCGCACGCCGCGTAGTGGAAGTTGCCGAACGGGTAAAGGTTGGCGAATGGACCAAAAGTATCGGACCGGACTGGTTTGGTACCGATGTACACCACAAAACGCTGGGGATTGTCGGTATGGGCCGCATTGGGCTGGCGCTGGCACAACGTGCGCATTTCGGCTTTAGCATGCCGATTCTCTATAATGCGCGCCGTCACCATCAGGAAGCAGAAGAACGCTTCAATGCACGTTACTGCGACCTCGATACGCTGTTGCAGGAGTCTGATTTTGTCTGCCTGATCCTGCCGTTAACCGACGAAACGCATCATCTGTTCAGCACCGAGCAGTTTGCAAAAATGAAGTCTTCCGCCATTTTTATTAACGCCGGACGTGGCCCGGTGGTCGATGAAAAAGCGTTGATTGCCGCCCTGCAAAAAGGCGAAATTCATGCCGCTGGCCTGGATGTATTTGAGCAAGAGCCATTATCGGTAGACTCACCGCTACTGTCACTGCCCAACGTGGTGGCCGTACCGCACATTGGTTCAGCCACGCACGAAACGCGCTACAACATGGCGGCCTGTGCGGTGGATAACTTAATCGATGCGCTGCAAGGACGCGTTGAGAAGAACTGCGTAAACCCGCAGGTCGCATCATAAACAAAAGGCCGGGTAGCGCTTACGCTCACCCGGCCTTTCATGTATTACCGTATCTTAATTACTGAGCGGCATTCACCGCAGCAGTCCAGGCCTGATTAAATGCCTGATGCTGAGCAGCCAACGGGCCAATCAGCGTATTGTACTGACTTGCCTGCTGTGACGTTGGGAACTGGATACCGTTGGCGACAAAGCTCACCTGTGTATCCTGCTGCGCCACAAAATCACCAACCTGCACCAACTGCTGCGTGAAAATTTGCGCGGCAGGGATCAGCGGCTGTAAGGCCTCTGCTGGTGCAGTAACAACTTTGTTGTACACCTGATCAAAGACCGGCTTCAGATCTTCGCCCTGCTTCAGCGCGCCATGCGCAGCATCTGCCTGTAGTTTCGCATTCTGCAACTGTTGCCCTAATACACCTAGCGCACCATTTGCCTGACGCAGCGGCTCACGCTGAGTCACATAATCCTGAGGAACACGAATCGCATTTACGCTATCAACCACCGGGCGCAGACCGGAGTCCATCGCCTGATTAACCTGCTGCGAATAGCCATACAGAATCGCGTAATCGGACACAAACGGGCCAAACTGTTTTTTCTGATCGGCGGTCAGCGTTGGTAAACGCTCTCCGCTACGCATTGCAGTATTCTGCAGAAAATCGATAAACGCTTTGCGTTGATCGCCTTCTTTATCAAAACACCCACTCAGGCCAACTACCATTAAGAGCGCCAAAACAGGCGCAAACCAGCGAGAGCAGGACTTACCTGTCGCCATTTTAATACTCCTTTCACCCAAAAATGCGCACAACGACACCCGCGTGCCTGACGTTGACAAGGATAGTCCAGGTCAGCCCCGCAAGATACCCTTTCCGCGTAATCTTGTGGGGGAAAATAACCGTTCCCGCCACCGTTCGTTTTGCTAAACAATGCTGCATTTACCACTCGGCGTCATATTTTAGTCATCTTTACAATCGGAATCGATCGTTCGGAGATCCTGACCTTTATCAGTTCGTTAGCCAGCAATAGATTGTCACCTGCGATCCGCTGAAACGAATCCATCACGCAAACCTTAAATCCGGCTTCATTTTTTCCGACTACTCTTAATGAGCTTCGAAGAAATTCACGATCCCGCTGTGTGATTTGTAGGAGTTCTCAATGGAATACAAAGATCCTATGTTTGAACTGCTAAGCAGTCTGGAGCAGATTGTTTTTAAAGATGTATCGCAGACGGTCACTCTGCCGCAAAAAACCAACCCTTTCACCGAATTTGAACAGCTACGACGAGGGACAGGTTTAAAAACAGATGATTTCGCCCGAGTGATGGGCGTGACGGTCGCGATGGTTCATGAATGGGAGTCTAAACGCGTAAAGCCTTCCACTACCGAATTGAAGTTAATGCGCCTGATTCAGGCAGACCCTAGGTTAAGTAAGCAACTGATGGATTGAACTATTTTTCAATTTTGCTCAAGAACGGTCCTGTAACAGGGCCGTTCTCTTACGAAGGTTATCCACAAAAAAGAAAATAGTAGTTGCATCCACATGCGTAAAATGAGTTAATGCCCTCAACGGTTTGACGTACAGACCATTACAGCAGTTAGTAAGGCAAGTCCCTTCAAGAGTTATCGTTGATACCCTTCGTAGTGAGCATTTCCTTTACTGTTAAAAAATCTGTAAAGCACGCCATATCGCCGAAAGGCACACTTATTTTTTAAAAGGTAATACACTATGTCCGGTAAAATGACTGGTATCGTAAAATGGTTCAACGCTGACAAAGGTTTCGGCTTCATCACTCCTGACGATGGCTCTAAAGACGTGTTCGTACACTTCTCTGCTATCCAGAACGATGGCTACAAATCTCTGGACGAAGGTCAGAAAGTTTCCTTCACCATCGAAAGCGGCGCTAAAGGCCCGGCAGCTGGCAACGTAACCAGCCTGTAAGCTTAAAAAGCTCAAAATTCTGAATCCCTGCCAAACGGCGGGGATTTTTTTATCTGTATTTTGTAAGTCTCCCCTCCCCAACGCTTCTTTGCATTACTTTACCCGTCGTCCCTTTGACCTTTCCCTAAGGGCAAGCTTTATAGTGAGCCAGTCTATATTCCACAATTTTCACAAGGAATTGAAGCTATGTCGAAATCCTCACTGCTGCTGATTTTAGGTTTGCTCACCACTGGTACTGCGTTCGCGGCAACGCCGGAAGCTACTTTTCTGGCCGAACACGGGCTTAGCGGGAAATCCGTCGAACAAATCGTAGAGACGATTGATCAATCACCGCAGAGCCGCCCGCTGCCGTACTCAGCGTCCATCACCAGCACCGCGTTGAAGCTCTCTTCGGGCGATCAGGTTTATACCCTGCCGCTCGGTGACAAGTTCTATCTGTCGTTTGCCCCGTATGAATGGCAAACACATCCTTGTTTCAACCACAGCCTTTCTGGCTGCCAGGGCGAAATGCCGGAGAAGACATTCAATGTCAAAGTGACGGATAACAAGGGTGATGTGGTGGTACAAAAAGCGATGAAGAGCGGCCGAAATGGCTTTGTCGGGGTATGGCTACCGCGCAATATGGAAGGCACCATCGCAGTGAGCTACAACGGTAAAACGGCGGAGTATCCTATTAAGACGATGGAAGACAGCCAGACCTGTCTGACAAAATTGCAGTTGCGCTAACAACATAAAAAAATGCCGGATAAGGCGAAGCCACCATCCGGCATTTTCTAAGTCAGCGCAGGGCCGTTACTGCAGCAGAGAAATATCAGCCACGCGCAGGAACAGCTCGCGCAGTTTTTCGAGCATAGACAGACGGTTAATACGCAGATCTTTATCTTCTACGTTGACCATCACTTTCTCGAAGAACGCATCAACCGGTTCACGCAGTTCCGCCAACTCAACCAGCGCTTCCTGGTAACGACCGGCAGCGAAGACAGGCTCCAGCTTATCGCGCAGCACAACCACCTGCATCGCCAGCGCAATTTCTTCCGGCTCTTTCAGCGTTGCCGCATTCACGCGGTCATTCAGCGTCTCTTCAGACTTCGCCAGGATGTTCGATACACGCTTGTTCGCGGCAGCCAGCGCGGACGCGGCTTCCAGCGTACGGAAGTGCGAAACCGCCTTCATACGTGCGTCAAAATCAGCCGGACGAGTCGGACGACGTGCCAGTACGGCCTGAATGGTGTCGACGGTATAACCTTCGTCCTGATACCAGGCGCGGAAGCGACCGAGCATAAAGTCGATAACGTCATCCACCACGTTGGCGTTGGCCAGCTTGTCACCATACAGACGAACCGCTTCTTCGGTCAGCGTTTGCAGATCCAGATTCAGGTTCTTCTCAACGATAATACGCAGCACACCCAGCGCAGCACGACGCAGCGCAAACGGGTCTTTGTCGCCTTTCGGATGCTGACCGATACCGAAGATACCCGCCAGGGTGTCCATCTTGTCAGCAATCGCCACGGCACAAGCTACCGGGTTCGACGGCAGGTCATCACCAGCAAAACGCGGCTGATACTGCTCGTTCAGCGCAACAGCTACATCTTCCGCTTCACCATCGTGACGCGCGTAGTGCATGCCCATCACACCCTGGGTGTCGGTGAATTCGAAGACCATGTTGGTCATCAGATCGCACTTGGACAGCAGGCCAGCACGCGTTGCGTGGTTAACATCAGCGCCAATCTGACCAGCAATCCAGCCCGCCAGCGCCTGGATACGATCAGTCTTGTCGCGCAGCGTACCCAGTTGCTGTTGGAACAGCACGGTTTGCAGACGCGGCAGATGGTCTTCCAGACGTTTTTTACGGTCGGTATTGAAGAAGAACTCGGCATCCGCCAGGCGCGGACGAACGACTTTCTCGTTACCGGAGATAATCTGGATCGGATCTTTCGATTCGATGTTGGCAACGAAGATAAAGTTCGGCAGCAGTTTGCCGTCGTTCGCGTATACCGGGAAGTACTTCTGGTCACCTTTCATGGTGTGTACCAGCGCTTCAGACGGAACAGCGAGGAATTTCTCTTCGAATTTCGCGGTCAGCACTACCGGCCATTCCACCAGCGAGGTAACTTCTTCCAGCAGGCTTTCGCTCAGGTCAGCGTTACCGCCAATCTTACGCGCCGCTTCTTCAGCATCGGCTTTGATTTTCGCTTTACGCTCAGCGTAATCCGCAATTACTTTGCCGCGCTCACGCAGGATTTCCGGGTACTGATCGGCAGAATCGATGGTGAATTCCGGCTCGCCCATAAAGCGGTGTCCGCGGATCACGCGATCGGACTGAATGCCCAGAATCGTTGCCGGAATCACTTTGTCTCCCAGCAACAGAGTCACGGTGTGAACCGGACGCACGAAGTGGACGTCAGACGCGCCCCAGCGCATCAGTTTCGGGATCGGCAGCTTCGCCAGTGACGTGGCGATCATGTTCGGCAGCAGCGTTTCAGCGCTTTCGCCTTTCACATGCGCACGGTACAACAGCCATTCGCCTTTGTCGGTAGTCAGACGCTCAGCCTGATCAACCGTGATGCCGCAGCCACGTGCCCAACCTTCTGCCGCTTTGCTCGGTTTACCTTCAGCGTCAAACGCCTGGGCAATGGCCGGACCGCGTTTTTCAACTTCGCGATCGGGTTGAGATTCCGCCAGATTCGCAACTTTCAGCGCCAGACGACGCGGCGCGGCGAACCACTCAACGTTGCCGTGCGCGATGCCAGCGTTATCCAGCTCCGCGGTAAAGTTTGCAGCAAAGGACTCAGCCAGGCTGCGCAGGGCTTTTGGTGGCAGCTCTTCAGTGCCGATTTCCACCAGAAAAGTTTTCTCAGACATGGCCGCCTCTTATTTGTCTTTGTTGCACATCGGGAAGCCAAGGGCTTCACGGGAAGCGTAGTAAGCTTCTGCCACTGCTTTGGTCAGGGTGCGAATACGCAGGATATAGCGCTGACGCTCAGTGACGGAGATGGCTTTACGCGCATCCAGCAGGTTGAAGCTATGGGCGGCTTTCAGAATGCGTTCATACGCAGGCAGCGGCAGCGGATTTTCCAGCGCCAGCAGCTGCTGCGCCTCTTTCTCGTACTGCTCGAAGCAGGTGAACAGGAAGTCCACGTCGGCGTATTCAAAGTTGTAGGTGGATTGCTCCACTTCGTTCTGATGGAACACGTCGCCGTAAGTGGTTTTACCCAGCGGGCCGTCGCTCCAGACCAGGTCGTAAACGCTGTCTACGCCCTGAATGTACATGGCCAGACGTTCCAGACCGTAAGTAATTTCCCCGGTTACTGGTTTACATTCCAGGCCACCAACCTGCTGGAAGTAGGTGAACTGCGTCACTTCCATGCCGTTCAGCCACACTTCCCAACCCAGACCCCAGGCACCCAGCGTCGGGTTTTCCCAGTTATCTTCCACGAAACGGATATCGTGAATGGTCGGGTCCATACCCAGTTCTTTCAGAGAACCCAGGTACAGCTCCTGAATGTTGTCCGGAGACGGCTTAATCACTACCTGGAACTGATAGTAGTGCTGTAAGCGGTTCGGGTTTTCGCCATAGCGGCCATCGGTCGGACGACGAGAAGGCTGCACATAAGCAGTCGCCATCGGCTCCGGCCCCAGCGCACGCAGGCAGGTCATTGGGTGAGATGTTCCCGCGCCGACTTCCATGTCCAATGGTTGAACGATGGTGCAGCCCTGGCGAGCCCAGTAATCCTGTAAGGTCAGGATCAAGCCCTGGAAGGTCCTGGTATCAAACTTTTGCATATTATTTCGTGCTGGATACGTGTGGATTTAAAGGAAGCGGTCAGTATACCCGCTGGCTGCAAGATATACAGTACGAAACGGGAAAAAGGGGGAACTTAGCGCATGGAAAGGTGCAAAAACTGCCCGTCTGCATCAAAAGAGCAGACAAAACTCTCTTTACGGAAGGTAGAACCACGCATCTCATAGCTGCCCTGGAATTGCTCCAGGCCGGAGATATCAATTTTCTGCGCGCCAGTGTTGTAGCGTTGCGCCGCCTCATTTTTGCACAATGACTCCATATCCAGCGAACGTGTGGCACTGACCTTAACCTTTTGCGCTTTCTGCGCAGGTGCAGACGATTGTGTGTCAGCGCACGCTACCAGCAAAAGGGCAGCGATCGCGGGAAAGAAATACTTCATCATCATTTTATTACCGCCTGGTTTGCTGGTCAGTCTTATTATTAGTGTCTGGAAACAGATCCTATTTTGAGAATCTCATCAGACCATCTCAAGCTTTAGCGTAAGAACTCGGATTATTCCAGTGAGCTACGTTCGCAAAATATCGGTCAGACTTTTTTTAATGGACACAGAGGAACTGATGCAGCCCAAAATTTTCTGGATTGATAACCTGCGCGGGATAGCCTGTTTAATGGTCGTGATGATCCACACCACAACCTGGTACATCACCAATGCGCAAAGCGTCAGCCCGTTGAATTGGGATCTGGCTAACGTGCTCAATTCAGCCTCTCGCGTCAGCGTTCCGCTGTTCTTTATGATTTCGGGCTATCTGTTCTTTGGTGAGCGTAGCGCCAAACCGCGCCATTTCCTGCGCATCGCGCTCTGCATTCTGTTTTACAGCAGCGTGGCGCTGGTCTATATCCTGCTGTTTACCTCGATCAACGCAGAGCTGTCGCTGAAGAACCTGCTGCAAAAGCCGGTGTTCTATCACCTGTGGTTTTTCTTCGCGATCGCCGTCATCTACCTGGTTTCTCCGCTGATACAGGTGAAAAATATCAGCGGCAAGATGCTACTGGCGCTCATGGTTGTGATTGGGGTGATTGCCAATCCCAACACCGTCTCGCAAAAAATCGGCGGTTTTGAGTGGCTCCCAGTCAACCTGTACATCAGTGGCGATACTTTCTATTACATCCTGTACGGCATGCTGGGCCGGGCGATTGGCATGATGGATACGCAAAAGCGTGCGCTCAGCTGGCTCTGTGCGGCGTTATTCATTACCGCAGTATTTATTATTTCTCGTGGCACATTGCATGAACTGCGCTGGCGAGGCAATTTTGCCGACACCTGGTACCTCTACTGCGGCCCAGCGGTATTTATTTGCGCCGCCTCGCTCCTGACGCTGGTCAAAAATACGCTCAGCGCACGTACTCTGCCGCTACTGGGCCTTATTTCTCGCCATTCATTGGGCATTTATGGCTTTCATGCGCTGATCATTCACGCACTACGTACCAACGGAATTGAACTCAAAAACTGGCCACCGCTGGATATACTATGGATTTTCAGCGCCACGCTGGCGGGTAGCCTGCTGTTGTCCATACTCTTGCAGCGTATCGATACGCGCAGGTTGGTGAGTTAAGACTCACCCTTTTGTTCATTCGGCCCTGGACGCAGGAGTAAAACTTGTCCGGCCAAACACACGAAGAATGCTGCCGGGTATAACCCTATTTCGAAGGGTGCCAACGGGGCATTCCACACCCCCACCAGCAACAGCCCTGCCGTGATGAGCGCCACCATCTGACATACGGAAGCGAAGCGTTCATCGTTTTGATTGAGATTTACTGCGCGCTGATAGGCATACGTTACGAACATCCCCGTCATCAGCGCCCCCAAAAAATACCCCTTGCCGCTCAATAACGGGCATGCGCGCCATAAACCGATACTGTAAGTCAGTATGCCTGAGAGGAATAATATCCATGGCAACAGCCTGGTTGTCTTCATTGGGATCTCCTTATCCATCATGGATACAATATGAATAACCCGCTAAAGACAACACAGAAAAAAGCGACTACACAGGACTTTCAGAATACATCCATACGTGTAACTTATTATTTTCGTGGATATATATATTCGGCAAATTCCCCCCTGCTAGCCAGAGGGGAAAGTGGTCAGGACATCAGCGGTTGTAATTGCTGATAGATACGACGGAAAGTTTCTCGACGCTGTTGATAACGAGCATGACGCTCCGCGTCAGGATAATGCGCCTGCTCCAGCGTAAGCTGAGGCAGTAACTCTGATAACGACGTTTGCAGATTCATGGCAACTTGCGCCAGGCGCGCCGCGCCGAGTGCAGGACCAACGTCACCGCCGGTACGGTAATCCAGCTGCAATCCGCTGATGTCAGATAGCATCTGACGCCAGTATTCACTACGCGCCCCACCGCCGATCAGCGTAATGCTGGCGGGCTGAACGCCACAGGCATGTACCACGTCCATACCGTCAGCCAGCGCAAACCCCACACCTTCCAGCACCGCCTGTGCCAGTTCTGCCGGACCATGCTGATGCGTCAGACCGAAAAATACGCCCTTGGCCTGCGGATTGTTATGCGGCGTACGCTCGCCGGACAAATAAGGTAAAAACCAGACTGGCTCCGCGTGTTCATCCGCCTGTTGCGCAGCGTCAATCAACGCAGGAACGCTCGCCAGTCCGGTTAATTTTGCCGCCCAGTCCAGACACGATGCCGCACTTAACATTACAGACATCAGATGCCATCGTTCAGGCAAAGCATGGCAAAAACTGTGAACCGCACTTTCCGGTTTGCTAAGGAAACCATCACTCACCGCAAAATAGACGCCGGATGTCCCCAGCGAAAGCATCGCCTGACCGGCATTCATCATGCCTACGCCAACCGCGCCCGCCGCGTTATCACCACCTCCGGCAACAACCGCAACCTCCTGCATTCCCCAGGCTTTAGCGACGTCTGGCAATAAGGTTCCGGTAATCTCGCTGCCTTCATAGAGCGCAGGCATATGTGCGCGAGCCAGTTTACAGGCAGCCAGCATGACATCGCTCCAGTCACGCTTCGCGACATCCAGCCACATTGTCCCTGCCGCATCAGACATATCGCTGGCAAAATCACCGGTCATGCGCAAACGCAGGTAATCTTTCGGCAGCAGGACTTTATCAATCTGGTTGAAAATCTCCGGCTCGTGGCGTTGCACCCACAGCAGTTTTGGCGCGGTAAAGCCAGGCATCATCAGGTTGCCAGTGATGGCTCGAGACTGCGGAACCTGACTCTCCAGCATCACGCACTCTTCAGCACAGCGACCGTCGTTCCATAAGATAGCCGGACGCAATACCTTCTGTTGTTCATCCAGTAGCGTCGCGCCGTGCATCTGCCCGGCAATCCCCAACGCTTTCACCTCGCGGAGTGAATGCTGCTGACCCAGTGCTTTTACCGCGCGATCCGTTGCCAGCCACCACTGCTCTGGGTCTTGTTCTGACCATAACGGGTGCGGGCGCGAGACGGTGAGTTTCTCCGTTTTTGAAGCCACCACATCGCCCTGCTCATTGAGCAGAATGGCCTTTACGCCTGATGTGCCAAGATCTATCCCGATATACATAAGGCATCGTTCCTTAAAGAAAGGCCCGGTAGCGCTAGCTGACCGGGCTTACGGACGTTCTCAGAGACCCGTTATTTGTCGAACAAATAATGGTTTACCAGATTTTCCAGCAATTCCTGATGACCGCTCTGGTGCACTGGCGCCAGATTGTGTTGTTCAGCGTACTGCGCAATTTCTGTCAGCGTCATCTGGCCTTTCAGAATTTGCTGGCCCAGCTCACCATTCCAACCGGCATAACGTTTAGCCACACGCTGATCCAGGCCACCGTCTTCAATCATACGGGCCGCAATTTTCAGCGACAGCGCCATGGTATCCATCGCGCCAATATGACCATAGAACAGATCGTATTTATCGGTACTCTGGCGACGTACTTTGGCATCAAAGTTCAGGCCGCCGGTAGTGAAGCCGCCCGCTTTCAGGATTTCGTACATCACCAAGGCATTCTCTTCTACGCTGTTCGGGAACTGGTCGGTATCCCAGCCCAGCTGTGCGTCGCCGCGGTTGGCATCGACAGAGCCAAACAGACCCAGCGCGATAGCGGTGGCGATTTCGTGATGGAACGAATGGCCTGCAAGCGTAGCGTGGTTGGCTTCGATATTCAGTTTGATCTCTTTTTCCAGACCGAACTGCTTGAGGAATCCGTACACGGTTGCCGCATCGTAGTCGTACTGGTGCTTGGTCGGTTCCTGCGGTTTCGGCTCGATAAGCAAAGTGCCCTGGAAACCGGTTTTGTGTTTGTGTTCCACGACTAATTGCATGAAACGACCAATCTGCTCACGTTCCTGACGCAGATCGGTATTCAGCAGTGTTTCATAACCTTCACGGCCGCCCCACAGAACGTAGTTTTCACCACCTAACTTGTGCGTGGCATCCATGGCCGTAACCACCTGCGTGGCGGCCCAGCTGAACACTTCTGGATCTGGGTTTGTGGCCGCACCCGCACCGTAGCGTGGGTTAGTGAAGCAGTTTGCTGTACCCCACAGCAGCTTCACGCCGCTCTGTTCCTGTTTTGCCGCCAGCACATCAACCATCTGCGCAAAGTTGTTTTTGTACTCTTTCAAAGACGCGCCTTCCGGCGAAACATCCACGTCATGGAAGCAGTAGTAAGGCACGTTCAGCTTGTGGAAAAACTCAAATGCCACATCCGCTTTGCGTTTCGCCAGTGCCAGAGCTTCACCAGGCTGCTGCCACGGACGATCGAAAGCGCCCATACCGAACATATCCGCCCCGTTCCAGCAGAAGGTATGCCAGTAGCAGGCCGCAAAACGCAGATGATCTTCCATGCGCTTGCCCAATACGATTTCGTCAGGGTTGTAATGGCGAAATGCGAGCGGGTTGGTGGATTGAGTGCCTTCGAAACGAACACGATCGAGTTGGTCAAAATAAGCCGGCATAATAAGCTCCATAATCAGGTAATACGGCAAGTAAACTGCGATATGGCTATACTGGAATTTCCTGATTTATTGCTCAATTACGTTATTTCACACCGCCATTAAGAGAATACCCAAACGTGCGCTGGCTCCCAAAAAAACGCGCTAAATAAAGAAATAAAAAAGCGATCGCGATCGAAGGTTAGTCATTAAACAAAAAACCGTAATGCGCAGATAAAAAATGACAATTGTCATCCCGCGACCAGTATGTAAATTTTGCGTAGCCTCAGGCAATCAGGAATTTTGTCACGCTTCATCAAGCAGTCGTACCTGCGGTTTTGCTAGTATCGACAGGCCCACGTTAACCTTTCCAGGACAGGTTCTTATGTTTGATAAACGTCACCGCATCACTCTGCTATTTAATGCCAATAAAGCCTACGACCGCCAGGTGGTAGAAGGTGTGGGTGAATATTTACAGGCATCGCAATCCGAGTGGGATATATTCATTGAGGAAGATTTCCGCGCCCGTATCGATAATATTAAAGACTGGTTAGGCGACGGCGTTATTGCTGATTATGACGATGATGATATTGCGCAATTACTTGCCGATGTTGAAGTTCCCATCATCGGCGTTGGAGGCTCCTACCATCTGGAGCAAGATTATCCACCGGTACATTACATCGCCACCGACAACCATGCGTTGGTAGAAAGCGCTTTCCTGCACCTGAAGGAAAAAGGGGTTAACCGCTTTGCATTCTATGGTCTGCCATCGTCAAGCGGCAAACGCTGGGCCGCGGAACGTGAATATGCGTTTTGCCAGTTGGTTGCCAAAGAGAAGTACCGCGGCGTTGTCTATCAGGGGCTGGAAACCGCACCGGAAAACTGGCAGCACGCGCAAAATCGTCTGGCGGACTGGCTACAAACACTACCGCCGCAAACCGGTATTATCGCCGTTACCGATGCACGGGCACGACACGTCCTGCAAGTTTGCGAACACCTGCATATTCCGGTTCCGGAAAAGCTGTGTGTGATTGGGATCGACAACGAAGAACTGACCCGCTATCTGTCGCGGGTGGCGCTTTCATCCGTGGCTCAGGGAGCCAGGCAGATGGGGTATCAGGCCGCTAAGCTCTTACATCGTTTACTGGCAAATGAAGAGCTGCCGCTGCAACGTACACTGGTTCCTCCGGTGCGCGTCATTGAACGCCGCTCAACCGACTATCGTTCATTAACCGATCCGGCGGTGATTCAGGCGATGCACTTTATCCGCAACCATGCCTGTAAAGGTATTAAGGTTGAACAAGTGCTGGATTCAGTGGGGATTTCTCGTTCGAATCTGGAGAAGCGTTTTAAAGAAGAAGTTGGAGAGACTATCCACGCCGTGATTCATGCCGAAAAGCTGGAAAAAGCGCGCAGCCTGTTGATATCTACCACGCTTTCAATCAACGAAATCTCACAGATGTGCGGCTATCCGTCTCTGCAATACTTTTATTCGGTCTTTAAGAAAGAGTATGACACGACGCCCAAAGAGTATCGCGATGTGAACAGCGAAGTGTTGCTGTGAGGATTATTGCCGGATGCGGCGAAGCCGCCATCCGGCACACAGAATTACATATGCGCGGCGATTAAACGCTGGTTATCCTGATACATTGCGAACAGATAGTTGTTGTAGCTCTGTCCTTTAGTGGAATAACCCTTCAGCTTATGAATCATCGCGGTAGCGGTGACTTCCTGATCGGCTTTACGCAGCTGCGCACGTGACTTACGGAATGAAGAGTAAGCCGGATGCGTGTTCAGGTTGATGACGTAAGCATTCACCGACTCTTTCACAGATTCAAACTGTGAGTAGCCTTTCACCTTACCCGGGGCATTGTTACAACGACCTTTGCCACATTTCATGCCAAACAGGTTGTTGTTGCTACGCGCCAGCTTCGACGTACCCCAGCCACTTTCAGCCGCAGCCATGGTTGCCACCATACTGGTCGGGATAATGTCTACGCGCTCAAGCAGCGTATTCCATGGGATTTTACGCGTGTTGCCAGACCAGCTCACCTTGTAGCGCTTCGCGATGTCTTTCATACGCGTACGCTCAGTCGGTGACCAGCGGTTCTGGTACTGTTTTGAAATCAGCCAGTTACGATCCGCCGTAATGGCAGCATTTTGACTGGTAATATAAGGCATAACCGTCCGGAGAAACGCTTTTTTCCTTGGTGTTCCGGAAGGGTATTTTCGCAAATCAGGAAGTGAACTACTCTTTGCACTATTGCGAGAATACTCTTGTTTACTGCTTACCTGTGTATTACTTGTCTTGATTACCTGGGGCTTGTGACTCGTTGTCGCCGTGTGTGTCTTTGCCAGCACCTCACCCGAAAATGCAACGGTGAGTAACATAAGAATCATTGCCCCATATCGTCGAATGGGAGTCAATATCATTAGGTCTCCTGGTCGGATTTATACATTCCAACACCTTATATTTTTCACAAAAATGAGAGATGAATCTCAAATCATATCAAAAATAGCCGTCAAGAGCACCCAAAGGAATAGTCCAATTCTGAAACTATGTCACGCATTAACGGTTCAGGGTGCTATTAATTCGAAGAAAATGTGGAGGTTATCGCAAAATAAGTTCATTTTTTGCGCGCGATCGCTCACCCTCACTTCTCCTCCTGGCGGAATCGACTCAAAGGAGGAGTTTCCGGCCTGATTTCACTGGCAAACTGGCGAAAATCGCAGCACCAAGGACAGCATTATGAAACTTGCCGCCGTTGCGCTGGCGCTCATGCCCGGCATTGCCATCGCCTCATCATGGACTTCTCAGGGACTCCCCATCTTCGAAGCGGAAGGTACGGGTAAATTCATCAGCCATGCAGCGTTGACGAAGGGTACGCGTCCTTTAATCCTAAATTTTGACCAACAGTGCTGGCAGCCTGCTGATGCGATAAAACTCAACCAGATGCTGTCGCTAAAACCGTGTGAAGGCGCCCCGCCGCAATGGCGCTTATTCAAAGACGGCGATTACACGCTGGAAGTGGATACCCGCTCCGGAACGCCAACGTTGATGCTCTCGGTAAAAAGCGCAGCAGACCCTGTCACGACCCAGATTCGCCAGTGCCCGAAATGGGATGGTTCGCCGTTAACACTAGATGTGAGCCAGACCTTTCCGGAAGGTGCCGTGGTGCGTGATTTCTACAGCCAGCAAACGGCAACGGTAAAAAATGGGTCGATTACCCTACAGCCTGCCGCAGCCAGTAACGGACTGTTGCTGCTGGAACGGGTGGAAACTGATGCCCCGGCCGCTTTCGACTGGCATAACGCTACGGTGTATTTCGTCCTGACGGATCGCTTTGTAAATGGTGACCCAAGCAACGACCACAGCTACGGGCGTCGCAACGACGGCATGCAGGAAATTGGTACTTTCCACGGGGGCGATTTGCGCGGTTTGGCCAGCAAACTCGACTATCTACAACAGTTAGGCATCAACGCCCTGTGGATCAGCGCGCCGTTTGAGCAAATTCACGGCTGGGTCGGCGGTGGCACCAAAGGTGATTTCCCCCATTATGCTTACCACGGCTATTACACTCAGGACTGGACCACCCTCGACGCGAATATGGGTAATGAAGCTGACCTGCGTGCGCTGGTTGACGGCGCGCACCAGCGCGGCATTCGCATCCTGTTTGATGTCGTCATGAATCATACCGGCTACGCCACGCTGGCGGATATGCAGGAGTATCAGTTTGGGGCCCTGTACTTGTCGGGCGATGAACTGAAAAACACGCTCGGTGAACGCTGGACGGACTGGAAGCCAGCCGCCGGGCAAAGCTGGCACAGCTTTAATGATTACATCAACTTCAGCGATAAAGCAGGCTGGGAAAAATGGTGGGGGAAAAACTGGATCCGCACCGATATTGGTGATTACGACAATCCGGGTTTTGACGACCAGACCATGTCGCTGGCTTTCCTGCCCGATCTGAAAACCGAATCCACCACGCCTTCCGGGCTGCCAAACTTTTATCTACACAAACCAGATACGCACGCTAAAGCTATTGCTGGTTACACGCCCCGAGATTATCTGACCCACTGGCTCAGCCAGTGGGTGCGTGATTACGGGATTGACGGGTTTCGGGTCGATACCGCCAAACACGTCGAACTTCCCGCCTGGCAGCAGTTAAAAACACAGGCCAGCGCGGCGCTGGTTGAATGGAAGAAAGCGAACCCGGATAAAGCGCTGGATGACAAACCTTTCTGGATGACCGGCGAGGCCTGGGGTCACGGCGTGATGCAAAGCGACTATTACCGTCACGGCTTTGATGCGATGATCAATTTCGACTATCAGGAGCAGGCGGCAAAGGCCGTCGATTGTCTGGCAAATATGGATGTCACCTGGCAACAAATGGCTGAAAAACTACAGGATTTCAACGTCCTGAGCTATCTTTCCTCGCACGATACGCGCCTGTTCCGCGAAGGTGGAGACAAAGCTGCCGAGCTATTGCTGCTGGCGCCAGGCGCGGTACAACTCTTTTACGGCGACGAATCGGCCCGGCCCTTTGGACCAACAGGTTCAGACCCATTGCAGGGTACGCGCTCAGAAATGAACTGGCCGGATGTGGCCGGGAAATCTGCCGCCAGCGTCACTCACTGGCAGCGCATCAGTCAGTTCCGGGCCAGACATCCCGCCATCGGTGCTGGTAAACAGACCACGCTGACATTGAAGCAGGGATACGGATTTATCCGCGAGCATGGCGACGATAAGGTGATGGTGGTGTGGGCCGGTCAGCCCTGATCCCAACAGGCTTCCCGCTGTGCATACAGCGGGAAACCCAACACAAAATAAAAAACCAGCCAGGCAAGCATCTGTAGCACAAAACATCAATCCAGCCCGTTCCCCCTGATTTGCACCCTGCCATAGGTAGCGCTATGGTTAGCCACTTTACTACTCAGTTCGACAGACCCCCTGCTATGACATTCTCACTTTTTGGCGACAAATTTACCCGCCATTCAGGCATCACCCGCCTGATGGAGGACCTCAACGACGGTTTACGCACCCCAGGCGCCATCATGCTCGGCGGTGGTAATCCGGCGCAAATTCCAGAGATGCAAAATTACTTCCAGTCTCTGCTGACAGATATGCTGGCAAACGGCAAAGCCACTGATGCGCTTTGTAATTATGACGGTCCGCAAGGGAAAACCGAGCTACTGTCTGAACTGGCGAAACTGCTACGTGAGAAGCAGGGTTGGGATATCGAGCCACAAAATATTGCACTGACAAATGGCAGTCAGAGCGCGTTTTTCTACTTATTCAATTTGTTCGCCGGACGCCGCGCTGACGGAACAACGCAAAAAGTGTTATTCCCGTTAGCGCCGGAATACATTGGCTATGCAGATTCCGGGCTAGAAGAAGATCTCTTCGTCTCAGCACGTCCGAACATTGAGCTGCTACCGGAAGGCCAGTTTAAGTATCACGTTGATTTTGAACACCTGCACATCGGTGAAGAGACAGGGATGATCTGCGTATCGCGCCCCACTAACCCGACAGGCAACGTGATCACCGACGACGAGCTGATGAAGCTGGACCGGCTGGCCAACCAGCATGGGATCCCGCTGGTGATTGATAACGCCTATGGCGTACCATTCCCAGGCATTATCTTTAGCGAAGCACGCCCGTTGTGGAACCCCAACATTGTGTTGTGCATGAGCCTTTCCAAGCTGGGTCTGCCAGGTTCCCGCTGCGGTATCATTATCGCGAATGAAAAAATCATCACTGCGATTACCAATATGAACGGCATCATCAGCCTTGCACCTGGCGGGATGGGACCGGCGATGATGTGCGAGATGATTAAACGTAACGATCTGCTGCGTCTGTCCGAAACGGTTATCAAGCCGTTTTACTATCAGCGCGTACAGGAGACGATTGCGATTATTCGCCGCTACTTGTCTGAAGATCGCTGCCTTATCCATAAACCTGAAGGCGCGATTTTCCTGTGGCTATGGTTCAAAGATTTACCGATCACCACAGAACTGTTGTATCAGCGCCTGAAAGCGCGCGGCGTACTGATGGTTCCTGGTGACTACTTCTTCCCGGGGCTGGATAAACCCTGGCCGCATACCCATCAGTGCATGCGGATGAACTACGTGCCAGAGCCGGAGAAAATCGAAGCTGGCGTGAAGATTCTGGCGGAAGAGATCGAACGCGCCTGGCTGGAAGGCTAACGCAAACCCGACCCAAGTGCGGGTCGGGCTCACTTCACAGCGGCTGTGAACGCAGGCGCTGTCGCTGAATGCTGACGGCATCAATACACTGCAACGCGCTGGTCGGGCAGGCCTCGACACACGCGGGCCCCGTCTCGCGATGCCAGCACAAATCGCATTTTATCGCCTGCACCCGCGACGAACGGGCAACGACATTCATTGCCCCAAACGGGCAGGCCAGCATACAGCTTTTACAACCAATACAACGTGCCTGTTCAACGAAGATATGCCCATGTTCACGACGAATGGCGTGAGTTGGACAAACATTCGCACAGGGAGCGTCTTCGCATTGATGGCAGGCGACCGCCGTGGTAAAGGCGTCGTCTTTGATGACCCGAATCCGCGGTATAAACGCAGAAGAAGAGACCGAAGCACAGTCCTGGTTTTGCTGATGCGCGACGACGCAGGCAACTTCGCAGGTACGACACCCAATACATTTTGCCGCATCCGCCATAATAAACGCGTTCATTGCCCCCTCCCTCTGCGTGAAAACCACAGAGTGCCAGAGAGACCGCCCCTGGCGCTTTGATCGGACAGGGGAAACGGTTAAATTTTGTCAGGTGCCTGAATAACCTTAATCGCGAACGGTAAAACCCAGCTCATTTGAAATCGCCTGCGCGGTTTCCCGTAGCGGCTTGAGTAGATTTTTTTCCCCTATCTGCTTAAGTCGCGAGGTAGATAGTGAAATTGACACCGCGTACGGCACCCGACCATGAATATCAAACACCGGCACGGCAATACAGGAAACGCCCAATTCGTTCTCTTCCCGATCCATCGCCATACTGCTTTCGCGGATCTGCGCCAATTCGTCGTACATCGCTGGTAAACCGGTAATGGTATTGCGGGTCAGCGGCTGAATAAGATCCTGATGGCTCTCCCAGTAAGATTTCACATAATCCGCATGCCCAAACGCCATGTAAATTTTACCCATCGCGGAGCAATACAGTGGCATATGTTGACCGATATAAGCGCGAGTACGCAGCATGCCCGTCGTCGGTTCCAGCTTATAAATCAGAATCGCGTGGTCATCTTCACGGCTGGAGAAGTTGATTGTTTCACCAGTAGCAATATTCAACGCTTCGAGGTGCGGCGCGGCAACATGGATGATATTCAGTGACGACAGTGCCTTCTGCCCAACGGCGATAAATTTGGTGGTCAGCCTATAGCTACCCGCAGCAGGTGCAGGCGTGACATATCCGCAGGACTGCAGCCCTTGCAGGAGTCGATGCACAGTACTTTTGTTCAGCCCGGCCAGTTCAGACAGATGGGCCAATGGGCACCCATTCGGATAGTTACTCAGAATCTCAATCAACATCAAACCACGGAACAGGCTCTGACTTCCGGCTGGCCTCTCTTTGTCTTGCGTCATTTCACTCTCTTTTGTGCCCATCGCTTCCGCTCCCCTTTTCGTCGCGCTCTGATGGTAGCGCAAAGTGTGTTTCAGTTCACGATCTGAACCGAAAAAACACAACTATTTGATTTTGATGATTTTAAAAAATAGACCACCCCGTTGATCTGTCAAAATTTGATCGCTATATTTGAAATCAGATTTCGCATAGTGAAATTTAGAGATAAAAAAGCGATCAAATTTAAACAAGGAAACAGGAATGAAAGTCACTTTTGAGCAGTTGAAAGATGCGTTCAATCGGGTACTGCTGGCACGCGGTATTGCCGTTGAAACCGCCGATGCCTGTGCCGAAATGTTTGCGCGCACTACCGAGTCCGGCGTTTATTCGCACGGTGTGAATCGTTTTCCTCGTTTTATTCAGCAATTGGATAACGGCGACATCATTCCTGAGGCCAAACCGCAACGCATTACCAGCCTGGGGGCGATTGAACAATGGGATGCTCAGCGTTCGATCGGCAATCTGACGGCGAAAAAGATGATGGACAGAGCCATTGAGCTGGCCTCCGATCACGGTATTGGCCTGGTCGCACTGCGTAACGCCAACCACTGGATGCGCGGCGGCAGCTATGGTTGGCAGGCGGCGGAGAAAGGTTACATCGGTATCTGCTGGACTAACTCGATTGCCGTCATGCCGCCGTGGGGTTCGAAAGAGTGCCGCATTGGCACTAACCCGCTGATCGTCGCGATCCCCTCATCGCCAATCACCATGGTTGATATGTCTATGTCGATGTTCTCCTACGGCATGCTGGAAGTGAATCGCCTGGCCGGTCGCGAACTGCCGGTAGACGGTGGCTTTGATGATGAAGGCAATCTCACCAAAGAGCCGGGCGTTATCGAAAAAAACCGCCGCATATTGCCAATGGGTTACTGGAAAGGTTCGGGTCTGTCGATTGTGCTGGATATGATTGCCACCCTGCTTTCTGATGGCTCTTCCGTTGCGGAAGTCACCCAGGATAACAGCGATGAATATGGCGTTTCACAGATATTTATCGCCATTGAAGTGGATAAGCTGATCGATGGCGCCACCCGTGATGCCAAGCTACAGCGGATTATGGATTTCATCACCACCGCCGAACGCGCAGATGAAAACACGCCTGTCCGTCTGCCGGGCCACGAGTTTACGAAGCTACTGGAAGAAAATCGCCGGAACGGTATCACCGTTGACGACAGCGTCTGGGCAAAAATTCAGGCCCTGTAAGGAGCAACACCATGATCTTCGGACATATTGCTCAACCTAACCCATGCCATTTGCCTGCTGCGATTGAAAGGGCGCTCGACTTTCTGCGCACCACAGATTTTCGCAAACTGGAGCCGGGCGTGGTGGAGATCGACGGTAAAAATATCTTCGCGCAAATTATTGATTTAACCACGCGTGACGTTGCCGAAAATCGTCCTGAGGTGCATCGCCGCTATCTGGATATTCAGTTTCTGGCCTGGGGTGAAGAGAAAATCGGGATCGCCATTGATACCGGGAATAACCAAATCAGTGAATCGCTATTAGAACAGCGCGATATTATTTTTTATCACGCCAGCGAACATGAATCTTTTATTGAAATGATTCCGGGAAGTTACGCCATATTTTTCCCGCAGGATGTTCATCGTCCAGCATGTCATAAAACTGTCGCCACACCGATCCGCAAAATAGTCGTGAAGGTTGCTATTTCAGTTTTATAAAAGGAGCACAAAAAATGAAAGCTAACACTACCGGTTATATTATCGGTGCGTACCCCTGTGCACCCTCATTTCACCAAAAGAGTGAAGAGGAAGAGAAGGAATTCTGGCGACAACTCTCCGATACCCCGGATATTCGCGGACTGGAGCAGCCCTGTCTTGAACATCTGCACCCGTTAGGCGACGAATGGTTATTACGCCATACGCCGGGCGACTGGCAAATCGTGGTCACGGCCATTATGGAAACCATGCGCCGTCGCGGTATTAATGGTGGTTTCGGGCTGGCCTCCAGCGATGAAGAACAGCGTAAAGCCAGCGTGGCGTATTACCGTCATCTGCAGCAGAAAATCAACCATATCAATGCGGCCAACGGCGGAAAAGTGATTGCACTGGAGTTGCATGCTGCTCCGCTGGCGGGCAACCCGAACGTCGCTCAGGCCACCGACGCGTTTGCTCGTTCGCTGAAAGAAATTACCCGCTGGGACTGGTCCTGCGATCTGGTGTTGGAACATTGCGATGCCATGACAGGCCCCGCGCCACGCAAAGGATTTTTACCGTTAGACAACGTGCTGGACGCGATAGCCGGATATGACATCAGCGTGTGCATTAACTGGGCGCGCTCGGCCATTGAAGGGCGGAGCCTCACCCTACCGCTGACCCACACGCAGCAGTCCAAACGGGCTGGAAAACTGGGCGCACTGATGTTTTCCGGTACCACGCTTGCGGGGGAATACGGCGAGTGGCAGGACTTACATGCACCGTTTGCCCCTTTCTGTCCAGAAGGTCTAATGACCACAGAGCATGCCCGCGAATTATTCGCCTGCGCAGGAGCAGATCCATTGCAATTTTCTGGCATTAAATTGCTGGAAATAAATGCCAGTGCAGATGTGAACCATCGTGTAGCGATATTGCGCGACGGTATCGCCGCATTAAATAAAGCAAAACTATAAAAATAAAATACTACTCTACGAGAATATTAATATGAACATGACCTCTCGCCCTACACTTCAAGACATACCCCGTCAGCGCTGGCTACGGATTATTCCACCTATTCTTATCGCCTGTATTATTTCTTATATGGACCGCGTCAATATCGCATTCGCGATGCCCGGCGGAATGGATGAAGAATTAGGTATTTCCGCCACCATGGCCGGTCTGGCCGGTGGTATTTTCTTTATCGGTTATCTGTTTTTACAGGTTCCCGGCGGAAAAATTGCCGTACACGGCAGCGGCAAGAAATTTATCGGCTGGTCGCTGGTTGCCTGGGCGGTTATTTCCGTTCTGACGGGATTAATCACGAATCAGTATCAACTGCTGGTTTTGCGTTTCTTACTCGGCGTTGCTGAAGGCGGCATGCTGCCGGTCGTGCTGACGATGATCAGTAACTGGTTCCCCGACGCCGAGCGCGGTCGCGCCAATGCGATTGTGATTATGTTTGTGCCGATTGCCGGGATCATTACCGCCCCGCTCTCGGGCTGGATCATCACCGTACTCGACTGGCGTTGGCTGTTTATCATTGAAGGCTTACTGTCTGTCGTCGTCCTGGTGCTGTGGGCCTATACCGTTTACGACCGTCCGCAGGAAGCACGCTGGATCTCTGAGGCGGAGAAAAATTACCTGGTAGAAACCCTGGCCGCCGAGCAAAAAGCCATTGCCGGAACAGAGGTCAAAAATGCCTCTCTGAGTGCGGTACTTTCCGATAAAACCATGTGGCAGCTAATCGCGCTGAACTTCTTCTATCAGACCGGGATTTACGGTTACACCCTGTGGCTGCCGACCATCCTCAAAGAGTTGACTCACAGCAGCATGGGACAGGTCGGCATGCTCGCCATTCTGCCATACGTCGGCGCAATTGCCGGGATGTTCCTGTTCTCTTCACTCTCTGACCGCACCGGTAAACGCAAGTTGTTCGTCTGCCTGCCGCTGATTGGCTTTGCCTTGTGCATGTTCCTCTCTGTGGCGCTGAAAAATAACGTCTGGCTGGCTTATGCCGCGCTGGTCGGCTGCGGATTCTTCCTGCAATCGGCTGCGGGCGTGTTCTGGACTATTCCAGCGCGTTTGTTCAGTGCGGAAATGGCCGGTGGCGCACGTGGGGTCATCAACGCTCTCGGCAACCTCGGTGGCTTCTGCGGCCCTTACGCGGTCGGCGTTCTCATCACCCTGTACAGCAAAGATGCGGGCGTTTATTGCCTGGCAATTTCACTGGCTCTGGCCGCGCTGATGGCCCTGTTGCTACCAGCAAAATGCGATGCAGGTGCCGCGCCGCTAAAGACGCTGAATCCACATAAACGTACAGCTTAAAACAATGCCCGGTGGCGCTTCGCTTACCGGGCAACCGTCGTAGGCCGGATAAGCGCAGCGCCATCCGGCAAAAATGAGATAACAAAGATGAGTAAGAAAGCGACCTTCTGGCTGGGTATTGATTGTGGCGGTACATATCTGAAAGCGGGTTTGTATGATGCCAAAGGTCATGAGCAGGGAATTAACCGGCAATCGCTGCAGACAATATCGCCATTTCCAGGTTACGCCGAACGCGATATGCACCAACTGTGGCAACAGTGCGTCGCGACCATCGCCGGGCTGTTAAAGCGCACAGGCGTGTGCGGTGAGCAAATCAAAGGCGTCGGTATATCCGCTCAGGGCAAAGGTCTGTTCCTTCTCGATAAACAAGATAAGCCGCTAGGCAATGCCATTCTCTCTTCTGACCGACGCGCGATGGAAATCGTTCAGCGCTGGCAGCAGGATGGGATACCTGAGCAGCTCTACCCGATCACCCGCCAGACATTGTGGACCGGGCATCCGGCATCGCTCCTGCGCTGGGTGAAAGAGAACGCCCCCCAGCGCTACGCGCAAATTGGTAGCGTCATGATGGGTCATGACTACCTGCGCTGGTGCTTAACCGGCGCCAAAGGCTGTGAAGAGAGCAATATCTCCGAGTCGAACCTCTACAACATGACCACGGGTCAGTACGACCCGAGGCTGACTCAGTGGCTGGGCATCAGTGAAATCGACAATGCCCTGCCCCCCATCGTTGGTTCAGCAGAAATATGCGGGGAAATCACCGCTCAGACAGCCGCCATAACCGGTCTGGCGGCGGGTACCCCCGTCGTCGGCGGACTGTTTGATGTGGTTTCCACCGCACTCTGCGCCGGTATCGAAGATGAACGCACCCTCAACGCGGTGATGGGTACCTGGGCCGTCACCAGCGGGATCGCTCACGGCCTGCGCGACCACGAGCCCCATCCCTATGTCTATGGTCGCTATGTAAATTACGGGCAGTACATCGTTCATGAAGCCAGCCCGACTTCTTCAGGCAATCTGGAATGGTTTACCGCCCAGTGGGGCGAACTCTCTTTTGATGAGATTAATCAGGCCGTTGCCAGCTTACCGAAAGCCGGTAGCGAGCTTTTGTTTCTGCCCTTTTTGTACGGCAGCAACGCCGGACTGGAGATGACCAGCGGCTTTTATGGCATGCAGGCTATACACACTCGCTCCCACTTATTACAGGCCATCTACGAAGGCGTGGTTTTCAGCCATATGACCCACCTGAACCGCATGCGCGAACGTTTTACGCAGGCACATACCCTGCGCGTTACTGGAGGTCCGGCCCACTCCGACATCTGGATGCAAATGCTGGCGGACGTCAGCGGTTTACGTATCGAATTGCCACAGATTGAAGAGACCGGCTGCTTTGGCGCTGCGCTCGCCGCCCGCGTAGGCACCGGCGTTTATCACAATTTCAGTGACGCGCAGCGCAGCTTACAGCACCCGGTTCGCACACTGCTGCCAGACGCTACGGCGCATGCGAGCTACCAGCGTAAATACCGCCAATACCAGAATTTAATTACCGCACTACAGGGCTATCACGCCCGCATTAAGGAGCACGAATGATGAGTCGACCATTACTGCAACTGGCGCTCGACCACACCAACCTGCAGGCGGCCCAACACGATGTCGCACTGCTACAAGAAAGCGTTGATATCGTTGAGGCAGGGACGATTCTCTGCTTAACCGAAGGCCTGGCTGCCGTGAAAGCGCTGCGTACCCAGTGTCCAAATAAAATCATCGTTGCCGACTGGAAAGTAGCCGATGCGGGCGAAACCCTCGCACAGCAAGCGTTTGGCGCTGGCGCTAATTGGATGACTATCATCTGCGCTGCCCCACTGGCGACGGTAGAGAAAGGCCATGGCGTCGCGCAGTCCTGCGGCGGCGAAATTCAGATGGAACTGTTCGGCAACTGGACGCTGGATGATGCCCGTGACTGGTATCGCGTTGGGGTTCGCCAGGCAATTTACCATCGTGGCCGCGATGCTCAGGCCAGCGGACAACAATGGGGAGAAGCTGATCTGGCGCGCATGAAAGCGCTTTCCGATATCGGTCTGGAGTTGTCGATTACCGGCGGGATTACGCCCGCCGACCTGCCACTGTTTCGCGATATCAACGTCAAAGCCTTTATCGCCGGACGCGCGCTGGCTGGGGCGCAAAACCCAACGCAGGTTGCCGCTGAATTCCATACGCAAATCGATGCTATCTGGGGAGCACAGTATGCGTAATCATCCGTTAGGTATCTATGAAAAAGCGCTGGCGAAAGACCTCTCCTGGCCGGAGCGTCTGGTGCTGGCGAAAAGCTGTGGTTTTGATTTCGTCGAGATGTCAGTGGATGAAACCGATGAACGTCTGTCGCGTCTTGAGTGGAGTCCTGCTCAGCGTACATCGCTGGTGAGCGCAATGTTAGAAACCGGCGTGGCAATCCCCTCAATGTGCCTGTCCGCCCACCGTCGGTTTCCCTTTGGCAGTCGCGATGAATCAGTCCGTGTTCGGGCACGCGACATCATGACCAAAGCCATTCGTCTGGCGCGCGATCTCGGTATTCGCACTATTCAACTGGCAGGTTACGACGTCTATTACGAGGAACATGACGCAGGTACGCAGCAGCGCTTTGCCGAAGGGCTGGCATGGGCAGTCGAGCAAGCCGCCGCCGCGCAGGTCATGCTGGCGGTAGAAATCATGGATACTGCTTTTATGAACTCAATTAGCAAGTGGAAAAAGTGGGATGAAATGCTGTCATCGCCGTGGTTCACCGTCTACCCGGATGTGGGCAACCTCAGCGCATGGGGTAATGACGTCACTGCCGAACTGACGCTGGGCATCGACCGTATCGCCGCTATCCATCTGAAAGACACACTGCCAGTAACCGAAACCCATCCGGGCCAGTTTCGCGATGTGCCCTTTGGCGAAGGGTGCGTGGACTTTGTTGGTATCTTCAAAACGCTGCATGAGCTGAACTATCGCGGGTCGTTTCTGATTGAAATGTGGACTGAAAAAGCAAAAGAGCCGGTACTGGAAATTATCCAGGCACGACGCTGGATAGAAGCACGTATGCAGGAAGGAGGATTTCCATGTTAGAACAACTGAAGGCCGAGGTGCTGGCGGCCAATCTGGCGCTTCCGGCTCATGGTTTAGTCACCTTTACCTGGGGTAACGTCAGCGCTGTGGATGAAACGCGTAAGCTGATGGTGATTAAGCCGTCCGGCGTGGAATATGACGTGATGACCGCCGACGATATGGTGGTGGTGGATATTGCCAGCGGCAACGTGGTTGAAGGCAGTAAAAAACCCTCCTCAGACACGCCAACCCATCTGGCGCTGTACCGCCGCTACAATGAGATCGGTGGGATCGTCCATACTCACTCACGCCACGCGACGATCTGGTCGCAGGCGGGTCTTGATCTCCCGGCATGGGGCACCACGCATGCCGATTATTTCTATGGTTCTATTCCGTGTACCCGGCTGATGACCGTTGAGGAAATCAATGGCGAATATGAATATCAAACCGGTGAAGTGATCATTCAGACCTTTGAGCAACGCGATCTCAATCCGCTGCAGGTTCCGGCAGTGTTAGTGCATTCACACGGTCCGTTTGCCTGGGGTAAAGATGCCGCAGATGCCGTACATAACGCAGTGGTACTCGAAGAATGCGCCTACATGGGGCTTTTCTCGCGCCAGTTAGCTCCGCAGTTGCCGGATATGCAGCCTGAGTTGCTGGATAAACACTATCTGCGTAAACACGGTGTGAATGCGTATTACGGGCAAAATTAACGTCCGGCGGCGCTGTGCTTGCACTGGTCTGTCATTTTGTAGGCCGGGTAAGCATAGCGCCACCCGGCGCTCCTCATTTACGCCGAATTAATATGCTCTTTGCAGTAGCGCCGTTTCCACGCCGCAGGCGTCAGGCTGGTATGCTTACGAAAGATTTTACGAAAGTAACCCACATCATTAAATCCACATTTAATCGCCACTTCGGTAAGTGACAGCGAGTCACTGATCAACAACTTTTCCGCTGCCCTTACCCGCTGGCGATGCAATGCTTCAGTTAGCGTCAGCCGGAAAGCGCTACGGAATACACGCCCCAGATAATCCGCATTGCAATGCAGCTCTTTCGCCAGAGTTGAAGCACTAATCGGCAGGTGGAACTGAGTGTGGATTATTTGTTGCGCTTTCCATGCCAGCGCATTACCGGGGCTATCTGCGGGTTGCTCGCTAGCCGCCGCGGAGATTTGCTGCAAAATCAGCAGTAGGATCAGTTCCAGCGCAACGCTGCGATGAATATTTTCCTGCTCGCGTAAGAACTGGCGAAACAGCGAAATAATATATTGTGGCTCGCTAACCCGCGCATGCTGAGGAATCGCAAGCAACGGTTCTGTAAGTGAAGCATCGTTTTCTGCTGTCACCTCAAAGTGTAGCCAGTAAAATTTCAAATCAGCCGGAAACTGTCCCACACCAATATGCGAACGCTGCGGCCATAACAGCAAACTTTCTCCAGCATTCACGCAAAAAACGGTCTGGCCTTCGCGAATCGTTAATGTCCCTTTTTCGACAAAGATGATTTCCCAGGATTGCAATTGCCGCGCCGGATGGCTTCCCACACCTCGGGAAATAAATAGCCCACCATTTTGCACTTTAATCGGAAGAGACATGGATAATTCGAGCATATATATTCAAATTCCCGCTTTTTGCATTATTCAAACCGCTCTTTATTATTGATTATTCACGATAAACTTGCTTTTCGCTGGATCGAAATCACATTTTTATAATGAAGTCGGAATTGTCATCTTTTTATACTTTTCTCTTCCCTTGTTGACCCAAACATTTCGTGCAGAATAAATAACGTACTTTGCAAATTACAAACAAATAACCCGCAACGTAGCGGGATACTTTCTGAACATCCTCTCCGGGAGTTATTTATGACTTCGGCTCCGATTACGACATCTGATTTGGCACAGCGTGCCCAGGACGACAAATTATCCCTGCGTGAAAAAATAGGTTATGGGTTAGGCGATGCAGGCGGGACGGTAATTACCTGTCTGATCATGAACTTCCTGACATTTTTCTACACCGATGTCTTCGGGTTAACGCCCGCGCTGGTCGGCACATTGTTTATTGCCCTGCGCGTATTTGATGCCATTTCCGATCCGATAATGGGCATACTTGCCGACCGCACGCAAAGCCGCTGGGGGCGTTTTCGCCCATGGCAGCTGTGGGTGGCAATTCCCATTGGCATCATTGGCGTACTCACGTTTACCGTCCCTGACGCCAGCATGAGCGTAAAAATCGCCTGGGCATTCGGCACCTATCTACTGCTCTCTGTCGGCTATACCGCCATCAACGTACCGTATTGTGCGCTGATCAACACCATGACGACCCGCCATAACGAGGTGATCGCCTGTCAGTCCTGGCGCTTTGTGCTGTGCGGCGTGGCGGGATTCCTTGTCTCCGTTGGTCTGCCGTGGATGGTGGATATTCTGGGTCAGGGCAATGCCGCGCAGGGTTATCAGTTCGGCGTGGGCATCCTGTGCGCCATCGCTGTGGTGATGTTCCTGTGCTGCTTCTTCTGGGTTCGCGAGCGTGTGCCGCTGGCGATGATGGGGAAATTTACCCTGCGTGAACACATTGGTGGGCTACGCAAAAATGACCAGTTGCTGCTGATGCTGGTGATGTCTTTCCTGCTGATTAACGTCTTCAATATTCGTGGCGGCGGGTACATGTATTTCATTACCTACGTGCTGGAAGGCAGTACAGCTTACACGTCGCTGTTTTTCACCATGGTGACCTTTGCGTCCATCATCGGTTCAGTGGTTGTCAGCCCGCTGACCCGCCGTATAGATACCGTCAAACTCTATTACTACACCAACCTGGTGCTGGCAGCCCTGGCAGTGATGATGTGGTTCCTGCCGACCGGTCCGGCTTATCAAACATTATGGCTGGCGGTTATTCTCGGCAACGGCATTATTCTGGGCTTTACGCTGCCTCTGCACTTCTCGCTGATGGCCTTTGCCGACGATTACGGCGAGTGGAAAACCGGCGTGCGTTCTTCCGGCATGAATTTCGCCTTCAACCTGTTTTTCATCAAGCTGGCCTGGG
Source organism: Citrobacter sp. B72 (assembly GCF_016894305.1). NCBI lineage: Bacteria > Pseudomonadati > Pseudomonadota > Gammaproteobacteria > Enterobacterales > Enterobacteriaceae > Citrobacter > Citrobacter sp. B72. The sequence continues at coordinate 155,506 of NZ_CP069801.1, read as the reverse complement.
CCTCAAGTGCGGGGATCATCAGCCTGTTATTTATTTTTGTCGCCTATCAGCCAGGCGCTGGTAACCAAACCGCCAGTTCGCTGCAAGGAATTACCGCGATGGAGACGCTACTTCCCGCACTGTTCCACCTGCTGTTGGCGCTGTCTATCCGCATCTGCAAACTCAATAATCCGATGATGTCGCGCATTGCCACCGATCTGCGTCAGCGTCATGTACAGCCTTAAGGAGCACGAAATGAACGTACTGGAAGTCGACCTGCATAAGCTCACCGTCAGCGATCCGTTCCTCGGACAATATCAGCAGTTGGTGCGTGACGTAGTGATCCCCTACCAGTGGGATGCACTGAATGACCGCATTGCAGAGGCGGAACCAAGTCATGCGATAGAGAACTTTCGTATCGCCGCAGGACTGCAGGATGGCGAATTTTACGGCATGGTTTTTCAGGATAGCGACGTAGCGAAATGGCTGGAGGCAGTCGCCTGGTCCCTGTGCCAGAAACCTGATGCGGAACTTGAGAAAACCGCAGATGAGGTCATCGAGTTGGTGGCCGCTGCGCAGTGTGAAGACGGCTATCTCAATACATACTTTACAGTGAAAGCCCCGGATGAACGCTGGACTAACCTCGCCGAGTGTCATGAGTTGTACTGTGCAGGTCATTTGATCGAAGCAGGTGTCGCGTTCTTTCAGGCGACGGGAAAACGTCGTCTTTTAGATGTCGTGTGCCGTCTGGCAGACCACATCGACAACATTTTCGGGCTCGGAGAGAATCAACTGCGCGGCTATCCGGGACACCCGGAAATTGAGCTGGCGTTAATGCGCTTATACGAAGTGACCCAGCAACCACGCTATATGGCGCTGGTAAATTACTTTGTGGAACAGCGCGGCGCGCAACCCCATTTCTATGACGAAGAGTACGAAAAGCGCGGCCAAACCTCTTACTGGCATACTTACGGCCCGGCATGGATGGTGAAGGATAAACCCTATAGCCAGGCTCATCAGCCCATTTCAGAACAGCAAACGGCGATCGGTCATGCAGTGCGTTTTGTTTATCTGATGACCGGCGTGGCGCATCTGGCACGCTTGAGTCAGGATGAAGGCAAACGTCAGGATTGCCTGCGTCTGTGGAAAAACATGGCCCAGCGTCAGTTGTACATTACCGGCGGGATCGGTTCACAAAGCAGCGGCGAGGCGTTTAGCAGCGATTACGATCTGCCTAACGACTCCGTGTATGCGGAAAGCTGCGCCTCAATCGGTCTAATGATGTTCGCCCGCAGAATGCTGGAGATGGAGGCAGACAGCCAGTATGCCGACGTGATGGAGCGCGCCCTGTATAACACTGTATTGGGCGGGATGGCACTCGATGGCAAGCACTTCTTCTATGTGAACCCGTTGGAAGTACATCCTAACTCATTAAAATTCAATCATATTTATGATCACGTGAAACCCGTTCGTCAGCGCTGGTTTGGCTGCGCCTGTTGCCCGCCGAATATCGCCCGCGTACTCACCTCTATTGGTCATTACATCTACACACCACGTCAGGACGCGCTATATATCAATATGTACGTGGGCAATAGCATGGAAGTCCCGGTGGCGGATGGCTCGCTCAAGCTGCGCATTAGCGGGGATTATCCATGGCATGAGCAGGTGAAAATCGCCATCGAATCACCGCAGTCGATATATCACACCCTGGCCCTGCGCCTGCCAGACTGGTGCACCGCGCCGCAGGTTTTACTGAATGGTCAGCCAGTTGAGCAGGATATTCGTAAAGGCTATTTGCACATCAGCCGAACCTGGCAGGAAGGCGATACGCTCAGTCTGACCCTGCCAATGCCGGTGCGTCGGGTATACGGAAATCCATTAGTGCGTCATGTTGCCGGTAAGGTCGCCATTCAGCGTGGACCGCTGGTGTATTGCCTGGAGCAGGCCGATAACGGTGAGGAATTGCATAACCTGTGGTTGCCAAAAGAGAGTGAGTTCAGAGTATTCGAGGGTAAGGGATTGTTCAGCCATAAAATGTTAATTCAGGCTGAAGGCTTGAAGCAAAGTAATGCCGATGCAGCACAACAATCGTTGTGGCACTACGATGTTTCCCCAGCTTCGCGCCAGGCGCATACATTGACGTTTATTCCGTGGTTTAGCTGGGCGAACCGTGGTGAAGGCGAAATGCGTATCTGGATAAACGAGCAGTAATAATAAGGCGGATGGCGGCGGTTAGCCCCCATCCGTCAATGTCTCATGAAAAGATTGCCCTCCTCCCTGAGGACAAACGGGTGAGAATCAGAAACGCCAGGTCAGACCGGACATAAAGGTGAAGCTGTCATCACGATCAACCATCGGACTATTTTTAATGTCATCCGGCAGTGCGCTATAGTTGGCGCTTGCCAGCAGCGTCAGGTTAGTGGTTAATGCGTATTTAGCGGACAGGCCAACATACGGTGTCCAGCTATCGCCTGGGGAATAGCTTGATAAACCACTACGACGGGACTCATTACCCGAAATGCCGTAGTAGTATTCATTGAATTTTTCGTCATAGTAGAGCACGCCAATTGATGGCGTCAGCGTCAGCTTGCCCATCGGCATTGGACGGAACAGTGAAACTTCCCCTACCCAGCCATTACTGTTGTCCAGCACATCCGCAGCGGCGGAGACTTTCACGCTACCCCATCTTTCATGGTGATACCACGCGGCACCCGCCATTGCAGTTGCGTCACGCTTATCCAGCGTTTTCATCGCGTGATCGTCATTGTCGCCGGGATCAAACTCCAGCGGCATATAAGAGGCAGTAATACTAAATTCATTACTTTCACTCTTAGACAAAATATAACCTAGCGTTGTTTGCCTAAAATAAAATGATTCACTTTCATAACTGACAAGCGGTACTGCGTGAACATTATCATTATACCCGCGATAAGGTGATTCATTATATACAGCGCCAGCGCCAATAGAAAATTCTGCGGCAGTTGCACTCGCCATAAAAGAAAAGGCGAGCAGCGCCACAATATTGCGTTTAATTAACATGCCAACATTCCATTTTAAAATAAGCTACAAAGCGGGTGCATAATAATGCTTACAATTTCATCGGTGCAAGGTTCTTATTTATATAGTAATATATATAAAATTATATATATTGGGCTTGGCGATGAATAAATTACAACTTAGACACCGGGAACTGAAGATTATTTCGGTAATTGCTGCCAGTGAAAATATCAGCCATGCCGCTACTGTTCTCGGCATTGCTCAGGCCAACGTAAGTAAGTATCTTGCTGATTTTGAATCAAAAGTGGGGCTAAAGGTATTTGACCGCACCACCCGACAACTGACCCTCACGCCGTTTGGTATTGCGTTACTTCCTTACATCAATGACATGTTAGACAGAAATGAGCAGTTAAATAATTTCATTGCTGATTATAAGCACGAGAAACGTGGCAAAGTAACGGTATATGCACCAACCGGAATTATTGCTTACTTATCGCAACATGTTATTGCAAAAATAATGGATATTGGCGATATCAGTCTGGTGCTAAAAACCTATAATCTGGATCGCAAAGCATTTTATGAAGGCGTCGACTTTCCTGACGATTGTGATATTTTACTTTCCTATGCTCATCCTAAAGATGAATCACTGGTCGCCAGTTTCATCACTAAATATGCGGTTATTGCTTTTGCCAGTCGGGAATATCTCACCAAGAATCCTATTAGTAGTCCTGATGAATTAGTCAACCATTCCTGCATTCTAATTGATTCTATGATGATTGATGATGCCAACATTTGGCGATTCAATTCTGCTGAAGACAAAAAGATGCGTGACTATCGTGTGACGGGAAATTACATCTGCGACAATACACAATCCGCACTGGCGCTGGCACGTAATCATTTGGGGATTGTTTTTGCGCCAAATGAAAGTGTGCAAAGAGATTGTCGTTCCGAGATGCTGGTCCCGTGTTTCTCGGAGCAACATGAATGGTGGTTGGATTTAGTGGCGATTTTCCGCAAGCGTGAATACCAGCCCTGGCGTGTGCAGTATATTCTCGATGCAATGCTCGCGGAGATACGTCAGCAGCTTGCTCAGGCGATACGACAGCCTGAGTAAGCGAAATAGCCTGCGCTTAGTGGTCGAGATACAGGTAATGCACCCAACTGGTCATCCGCAACAAGACTTTGCGCATGATTGACACATGTTCGAAGTGGTCAGAGTAAACGGCAACCTGGGCGTAAATCCCATCAGGTAATGCGTTCACATCCGCATTGTCATTCAGCTCAATCGTGGCGATTACCCCTTCCGAACCGGGCGTAGAGTTTAAAGATTGCAGTGCCCCGTTCGACTGGTATGTACCACCCGGTACTGCCGGACTAATGGCGGCCAGTTTACCGCTAAACACCTTACCCGGCAGGGCATTAAACACCACTTCCGCTTCATCGCCTGGTTCCAGTCGCAACAGCGAGTTTTGACGGAACTGGGCGATAATTTGTCGTTTCTGATCCGGGATGAATACCATGACCGGACGCATCGGCAGCGCGGCGGCATAGGTTCCTGGGCGCATCAGCACCTGAGTGACGTAACCATCGCTGGGCGCGCGAACCACGGTCTGGTCCAGGTTGAACTCTGCTTCCGCTAGCTGTGCTTTCAGGCTGGCAATTTGCGAATTCTCACCCAGTACCAGGCTGTCCAACTGGCTCTGAATTTGCTGTTGTTCTGCAACGGAGGATTTCACCGAGGCTTCCTGCGCCAGGTAGTTTTGGCGCGCCGCATCGATATCGCGTTCAGAAAAAGGATTCACCTTCGCCTGACTCCCCTGCGCATAGCGCTGGTAATCTTTTGCCAGTTTGTCACGCGTGGCCTTTGCCCGCTGCGTGTTGGCTTTCATTTCGTCTAACTGCGCAACCAGAGCCTGCTCTTTATGCTGTGCGGTGACAATATCAGCCTTCAGGCGATCGACCCGCGCCTGATAACGCCCTGGATTAAGCTTAAACAGAACCTCGCCTTTTTTGATTAGCGTATTCTTCTTATCCGTCACTTCTGTCACTACACCCGTTACCTGCGGCACCACGGGAATAGAAATTACCGCTTTTTGTGCCTTAAATGTATACGGATGGTTATAATTCATCAGTAATATAAGTCCGCAAACAATGAATATACCGCCTAATGCCGCGGTAGGAACTGTCCATTTATTTACAGGAATTTTAAAAATTTTAAATATTGACCATGCACACGCCACATAGGTCAGAACAATCAGTAAATCCATCGATATTACTCCGCCGGAGAGGTCTTGGCCTCACCCAGTTTCTTTTCCAGATCCGCAACCCTTGCCTGAAGCTGGATCAGGGAAGAATCCGCGCTCTGCATGCCCCACCCGCGTTCCGGGCGATAAAGCGTTGCCCAGATCCATAAAAAGGGCCAAATAACATGTAAGGTAAACAAACTAACCCAACCCGCAACATGTATTGCGTCGGCATGAGGATGGTTACGTTTCTTTGCAATTAGATAGGGAATATCATGCAGAATAATAATCCCGTAAAAAATGACCAGGAATACAAAAATAAGCACTCCTAATGCAAAATAATTAAGGAACATATTTGCCTCAGGGATTTAAATTAAGAAATTCGGATGCAATTTGATTTAAACAATAGAGTTGATAATAGTATTGGAATGACCAGATTGGATGCAATTATCTTATTTATATAACGATATATGGGTTTATATATACCCGTCGTCTTTTGAGCTGCTTCTTTGTTGGCTGCGTTCGTTCACCCCAGCCACTTACCTGAGGACATAACTTGATGCCCGGTACGCTAAACGCGACCGGGCAGTAGGTGACGTGAAATTAAAACAGCCCCAGTGGTTTATCAGAGTAGCTCACTAACAGGCATTTGGTTTGCTGATAATGCTCAAGCATCATCTTATGCGTCTCGCGCCCGATACCCGACTGCTTGTAGCCGCCGAACGCCGCATGTGCCGGGTAAGCATGGTAACAGTTGGTCCAAACTCGCCCCGCCTGAATCCCACGCCCCATTTTGTACGCCAGATTTCCGTTACGGCTCCAGACGCCAGCGCCAAGCCCATATTGGGTGTCATTAGCGATTTCCAGCGCTTCCTCCATGGTTTTAAACGTCGTGACAGCCAGCACCGGTCCGAAGATCTCCTCCTGGAAAACCCGCATGTTGTTCTTACCAAACAGAATGGTCGGTTCGAGGTAGTACCCCTCTTTTAACTCGCCATCCAGCTGCTTGCGCCGCCCGCCGGTGAGAACATCTGCCCCTTCTTTTTTACCAATGTCGATGTAATTCAGAATGGTTTCCAGTTGACCATGCGACACCTGCGCGCCCATTTGCGTCACGCTGTCTAACGGGTTGCCGCTACGGATACTTTCCACCCGACGAATAGCTCTTTCCATAAAACGTTCGTAAATGGATTCTTGTACCAGCGCCCGACTTGGGCAGGTACATACTTCGCCCTGGTTGAAGGCAAACAATGCAAAACCTTCCAGCGCTTTGTCAAAGAACGCATCTTCTTCATCCATCACGTCCGCGAAGAAGATATTGGGGGATTTCCCGCCCAGCTCCAGCGTAACAGGGATAATGTTCTGCGTGGCGTACTGCATGATCTGCTGCCCAACTTCCGTTGAGCCGGTAAACGCCACTTTTGCAATGCGTTTTGACGTCGCCAGATACTCACCGATTTCCCCACCCGCGCCGTTTACCACGTTCACCACGCCAGGCGGGAGCAGATCGCCGACAACTTCCATCAGCAACAACACGGACAGCGGCGTCAGGCGCGCAGGTTTAAGCACGACACAGTTACCGGCAGCCAGGGCAGGCGCCATCTTCCAGCTGGCCATCAACAGCGGGAAGTTCCACGGGATAATTTGCCCCACCACGCCAAGAGGTTCATGGAAGTGATACGCCACGGTATCGCTATCAACTTCGCTTATTCCCCCTTCCTGTGCACGAATACAGGACGCGAAATAGCGGAAATGGTCAATCGCCAGCGGCACATCTGCCGCGCTGGTTTCACGGATGGGTTTACCGTTATCCCAGGTTTCAGCCGTCGCCAGCAGCTCCAGATTTTGCTCCATACGATCGGCAATTTTGAACAAAATCGCCGCCCTGTCCTGCACGGAAGTCTGCGCCCATTTATCTTTTGCTTTGTGCGCGGCATCCAGTGCCAAATCGATGTCCTTTTTGCCGGAAGAGGCCACTTCGCACAGTAATTGCCCGGTTACCGGCGTCAGGTTTTGGTAATACTCACCGTCCACCGGTGCGACCCAGTCACCGCCGATAAAGTTATCGTATCGGGCTTTTAACTTCAGAGGGTAACCATACTCGCCGGGATAAATACGTGTTGAAGGGGGGTTATTGGTCATGACCGTCTCCTTGCTGTAGGGGTACTACAAGGGTAGACGGGACTGGCGAATTATTCGCCAGCCTTTTACTGCTTTACGACAGGTATCACGAATTACATCGCAGCACGATAAATCGCCATGATTTCTTCATGTGTCGCCTGAATCGGGTTAGTGAAACCACAGGCATCTTTCAGAGCATTAGTCGCCAGAACGGCAAAATCTTCTTCTTTCACGTTCAGCTCACGCAGCCCAGCCGGAATATTCACTTTCTGCGCCAGTTCGCGGATCGCCGCGATGCAGGCTTCCGCCCCTTGCTCTTCGCTCAGTCCAGCCACGTTAACGCCCATCGCAGCCGCGCAATCACGCAGACGAGAGGCAGCAACTTTGCTGTTGAAAACCTGCACATGCGGCAGCAGCACGGCGTTACATACACCGTGTGGCAGATCGTAGAAGCCACCCAACTGGTGCGCCATGGCGTGCACGTAACCCAAAGAGGCGTTGTTAAATGCCATACCTGCAAGGAACTGCGCATAGGCCATGGCTTCGCGCGCCTGAGCATTGCCGCCCTCTTCCACGGCGACCGGCAGGTTTTCCGCAATCATGGTGACAGCTTTAAGCGCGCACGCATCGGTAATGGGGGTCGCAGCAATAGAAACATAGGCTTCGATAGCGTGAGTCAGCGCATCCATACCGGTAGCCGCCGTCAGAGACTTCGGCATACCGACCATCAGCGAGGAGTCATTGACGGACAGCAGCGGTGTAACATGCTTATCCACAATCGCCATTTTAATGTGGCGTACTTCATCAGTGATGATGCAGAAGCGGGTCATTTCAGATGCCGTACCCGCCGTGGTGTTGATGGCGATCATCGGCAGCTGCGGTTTTGCAGAGCGGTCTACACCTTCGTAGTCACGAATATCGCCACCATTAGCCGCCACCAGCGCAATGCCCTTCGCACAATCGTGAGGAGAGCCGCCGCCGAGAGAAATAACGCTATCACAGTCATTTTCTTTCAGCATTTTCAGGCCAGCAGCAACGTTACTGGTCGTGGGGTTAGGATGCGTACCATCGTAAATTACGCTGGAAATATCATGTTCCTGTAGCGCTTTTTGAATATCGCCAGCCATACCTAATTTCGTCAGCATGGCATCCGTAACAATCAGCGTACGGCGAAAACCATATTCCGCCATTGTATTCATCGCGTCTTTTAATGAATCAGCGCCGATTACATTCACGGAAGGAATAAAAAATGTTGAAGCAGCCATTGTACGATCCTTAATTACTCAAAAGAGACAGGCAGCATACGAGTGAAAATCCCAACAAAATATGATCGAGGTTGTTATTTTAATAACATTCAGAATAAAAAAGCACATTAGGTTCATAATCTAATGTGCTGATTTCAATCAATATATATATTGTATTAATTCATTTTATTTCTGAATTAATTGTTTCATTATTTTTCAGGGAACAGCAAGGCATCGCGTAATAAATGATCATTTCCCCGACGGCGAGTAAAACCAATGCGGTCAAAATATTCCAGAATTTGGATAGCCAATTTGCGCCCGACGTTAAGCCTGTCGCGAAAATCGGCGGCACATGTCGATCCCCTTTCCTGATCCAGTTCGCGGATCATATTGGCAAAGGCCACAATCCGATCGTTACGGTAATAACGATCTTTCACGATCGCGGTAATGATGCCTTGCTGTGCCGCTTGTCGTAACGCCACACGCATCATCTGCTCATCCGTTCCCGTCTGTTTTGCCAAATCGCGCACCCACCACGGCTCATCGCCAAAAAGTGGTTCTACTTTTTGCCAGATTGCCAACTGCTCATCGCTGAAACCCGCCTTATGTTCCGGCAAATGCAACCAGCCATGATGGCTATGGATCGCGCCACTCTCGCGCATCTTTTCAATTAGCAGCAATACCAGCGCTTCGTCTTCCATCGGCAAAGCCATACGGCGCAGGCGCTCGCGCCCGGGTCCTGGTTCATCACGGTGCTGCTCATGGTAGGTCGCCAGCGTATCGAGGACTTTTCGCTGCCAACGCGCGGCAACGGGGGCATTCAACAGGCTGTATCCCGCCTGAATAAAACCATGTTGCTCAATCAACGGGCGCATCCCGTTGCCGTTGAGCTGACGCGCCCATGCGAAATCAGGAATATTCACCGCCCCACGCGTCAAATGCAGCGCCAGGGCGTCACCGTCAGTCTGCGCGTTTTCCAGCGCCGACAGCCACTGCAAATATTCCGGCTTACGCTTTCCGCGTCGCGGCGGATTAAGCGTCACAACACGTGCACCTGCCAGCGTTGTACGGGCAGAAATATCACGCAGCACCAGACGGTCGTTATCGGCAAGCCAGAGTGGTGTATCAAACACCAGTTCAGCTAGTGTCCCTTCAAGCAGAGAGATACGCCCGGTAACATGGCTAGCCGCGTGGTGAATATGCAACGGTTGCCACTGCATCAGCGGCGCGGCATGTTCTAAAGAAACAATCACGCGGGTAAAAGCCTCTGGCGGCGCATCGGAAAGCAGCCAATCGCCGCGGTTTAGTTCTTCTTTTTGCGCATCACCGGCAATATTCAGCGCAATACGTTGTCCCGCTTGCGCGCGGTCGGTGGCCTGATTTTGTGCATGCAGGCTACGTACGCGCATCGGTTTATTGACGCCCGTGAGCCACAGCGTGTCACCGACATTCACTTCACCGCTGAGCGCCGTCCCGGTCACCACCAGCCCTGCGCCTTTGACCGTAAAGGCGCGGTCAATCGCCAGGCGGAAGCTGTGATCGCGGGCATGCTCGCGCGACGTTAATTGCAACAAATGGTCACGCAGTTCCTCTATGCCACGGCCTTCATTGGCCGCAGTGACGAAAAGCACCGACTCCGCGAAACCATAATTCCCCAGCGTGGCCTGAATCTCCGCACGTACCTCTTCAATTCTTGCTTCGTCTACGCGGTCGGCTTTCGTGAGTGCCACGGTGATCTGCGGATTGCCCGTCAGCTGCAGAATTTGCAAATGCTCACGGGTTTGCGCCATTACGCCATCATCACACGCCACCACCAGCAACGCGTGATCGATGCCGCCGACCCCCGCCAGCATGTTGGACAGAAACTTTTCGTGTCCAGGAACGTCGATAAACCCCAGCACCCGCCCATCCGGCTGCGGCCAGTAGGCATAGCCGAGATCGATGGTCATGCCGCGCTTTTTTTCTTCCGGCAGACGGTCGGCATTCACACCGGTAATCGCCTGTAATAACGTTGTTTTTCCGTGGTCAACGTGTCCGGCGGTTGCAATAATCATTTCAGCATCATCTCCATAAACCGGGTCTCGTCTTCAAGGCAGCGCAGATCCAGCCATAAGCGGCCATCATAAATTCGCCCAATAACCGGCACGGGCAGCGTACGCCAACGGGCGGCCAACGCTTCGAGGCGGCTCCCGCGCCCGTCATGTGGGGTAAAGGTTAGCGCCGCGCTGGGCAGCCTATCAACAGGTAGTGAGCCGCTGCCAATCTGCGACAAGCAAGGCATCACATTCAGGGCGAACTCATCACCGTAATGCTCTGCAAGCTGTGCCTGTAATAGCTGTGCCTGCGCGTGGATCGCTTCTTGTGAGCGGGTGAGCTGGCGCAACGTCGGCAACTTCTCCGCCAGCGCTTCCGGGTGCAGATAGAGCCGTAGCGTCGCTTCCAGCGCAGCCAGTGTCATTTTATCTGCCCGTAATGCGCGTTTCAGCGGATGGCTCTGCAAACGAGCGATCATCTCTTTTTTACCGACAATTATCCCAGCCTGCGGCCCGCCCAGCAGTTTATCGCCGGAGAAACTCACCAGACTGACGCCAGCAGCAATCAGTTGCTGCGGCATCGGCTCCTGCGGCAATCCATACTGGCTGAGATCGACCAGCGAACCACTGCCCAGATCCGCCACCACCGGAACATCCAGCTCCTGGCCAATTACGGCCAGCTCCGCCTCATCCACCGACTTTGTGAAGCCTTCAATGCTGTAATTACTGGTATGCACTTTCATCAGCAGACCGGTGTTTTCATTCACCGCCTGGCGGTAATCTTTCGCATGGGTCCGGTTGGTGGTCCCCACCTCGCGTAGAATGCATCCGGCCTGACACATGACGTCCGGAATACGAAACGCGCCGCCTATTTCCACCAGCTCGCCGCGAGACACAACCACCTCTTTGCCGTTCGCCGTGGCGGCCAGCATCAGCAGAACAGCTGCCGCATTGTTATTGACGATACAGGCGTCTTCCGCCCCCGTCAGACGGCAGAGTAAATCCGCCAACGCCCGATCCCGATGTCCCCGCCCGGCATCATCCAGACTGTATTCCAGCGTCACCGGCGTGCGCATCGCCTGTACCACCGCTTCAATTGCTTCTTCGGCCTGCGACGCGCGTCCAAGGTTGGTATGCAGCACCGTTCCGGTCAGGTTAATCACCGGGCGTAGCGCGCTTTGCGATTCTCGTTCCAGCCGGGCGCTGGCTTCTTGCGCCCAGTCCTCACACCATGCCGGGAGCGCGTGCGTGTCGCGAATAGCTTCTCTGGCTTCATCGAGCATGTGACGCAGCAGGTCAACCACCCGGGTATGGCCGTGAGATTCACGTAAGGCTGGGAAGGCGCTATCGCGCAATAAACGATCGATAGCAGGAAGCTGGCTGTAGAGTGAACGCATGTCGGTTGTCATGAAAGGGCCTGGCTGTTGGTGGCCCTCTCCACCGTGGAGAGGGATATCGATATAGGAAGGATTGTACCGTGACTTTGCTCAGGCGGACATAATACGCATCAAGCCTTTGGCGGTTCTGTACGGGCAAAACTCTCGCGTTGAAAGAGCGTTTCCACCAGTTTGACCAGACGGGGTCGGTCAACACACCAGCCGGGCGCAACCCGACGGAAATTGAGATAACCGACGGCGCAGGCAATCGCAATGGTTGCCAGGTTAACCGTATCCGTTTTCAGCGTACCATCCGCCAGATAGCCTTCCAGCACATCCAGACTACGGGTGATCTTCTCACGCTGACGTAATAATTCAGTTTCTGACTGCTGCACGGCAGGGCGAGCCTGTTCGCGCACCGAAACTAAACCGGCATCCATAATGCCGTCTGCCAACGCTTCCAACTGGCGTACCTTCAGCGCAGCCAGCGGATCACGCGGCAGCATGGCTGGTGCAATATCCAGTAGCTCTATATATTCCGCGATGATAGGAGAATCAAACCAATACTCGCCCGCATCGGTGACCAACGCGGGTACTTTACCTAACGGGTTATAGCGCGCCACGCCGCTATCCGCGTTATAGGGGAGTTCATTCACAAATTCGAAGGTGATGCCCTTTTCCAGTAACAGAATAGAAATTTTACGCACAAAAGGGCTGGTATAGCTGCCAATGAGTTTCATGCCGGGTCCTTTTTGCCAACAAAAAAGCGGTGCCCAACGATAGTGGGACACCGCTTAGTATGGCTCAGGTCACTGAAAATGGCAGGTGATGGCAGTCTCAATGATCCAAATAAAGGTAATGCATCCAACTGGTCATGCGCAGCAGTACTTTACGCATTACCGACACGTGGGCGAAATGGTCGGAATAGACTGCAACCTGAGCATAGATACCGTCCGGCAGCGCATCCACATCGGCATTCGGATCCAGCTCAATCGTGGCCAGCACGCCATCGGTACCCGGCACCACCGTTAAGGACTGTAATGCGCCCTGCGCCTGATAAGAACCGCCCGGAACGACCGGAAGAATACTGGTCAGCTTGCCGGTGAAAACCTGGCCAGGCAGCGCGTTAAACACCACTTCCGCTTCATCGCCTGGTTTAAGGCGCAGCAGCGAGTTCTGGCGGAATTGCGCCACGATTTGCCGTTTTTGTTCAGGAATAAATACCATAACAGGTCGCAGAGGCAACGCGGCGGCGTAAGTCCCCGGGCGAATGAGCACCTGCGTCACGTAACCGTTGCTGGGCGCACGCACAACGGTCTGCTCAAGATTATATTTGGCTTCGGCAAGCTGGGCGCGCAGGGAGGCGACCTGGGATTGCTCACCGTTGACCATACTGTCTAACTGGCTCTGAATCTGCGTCTGTTCCGCTACTGAGCCTTTGACCAGCGCATCTTGTGCCAGATAGTTTTGCCGGGCGTTATCGATATCGCTTTCAGAGAACGGGTTAACCTTCGCCTGACTGCCTTTCAAATAGCGTTGATAATCTTTATACAGACGGTCACGTTCAGCAGATACACGGGTGGTATTGGCGACCGCTTCCGACAACTGTGCTTTCAGGTTGTCGATGTTGTGCGTAGCAGTAACCAGATCAGCCTGCAGCCTGTCGACACGCGCCTGATACCGTACCGGATCGAGTTTAAACAGCACATCGCCTTTTTTAATTAGCTGATTATTTTTATCCGTTACCTCACTAACAATTCCTGTGACTTGCGGAGTGACCGGAATTGAAATAACCGCTTTTTGCGCCGTAAAGGTATACGGGTGGTTATAGTTCATTAATAAAATCAATCCCGCAACAATGAACACCCCACCTAATGCAGCGGTAGCAAGCGTCCATTGGTTTACCGGAATACGGAATATTTTAAAGATGGCCCAGGCAAAGGCCACATAGGTCAGGACTATCAACAAATCCATGATTAAATCTCCGGAAAGGTGGAGTTATCGGTTTTTTTCTCCCCATCCAGTCTTTTTTCCAACTGGGTGATGCGCGCTGCCAGCGCGGCAATCTCAGGGTCTGACTCCTTTCCGGTCGGTGTGATGTGTGACTGCATTCCCCATCCCTTTTCAGGCTGGTAGAGCGTGGCCCAGATCCACAGGAACGGCCAAATAACATGAAGAGTGAACAAGCTCACCCATCCTGCAGTATGGATGGCATCGGCATGGGGATGGTTACGTTTTTTAGCCATGTTATAGGGAATATCGTGAATGGCGATGATTCCGTAAAACAGAACCAGAAAAACGAAGATCAGCACGCCCAACGCGAAATAATTTAGAAACATACCTGCCTCGAATTCACGCTAATTAGAGTTTTTTTATGCCGGCAGCCGTATGCACCCTGGCTGATGTTTTGAACATAACTGGAGTTAAGGGTTTTTGCCATACCACAAAATAAATATTTTTTCTGGTGAGAAGTTGCTTTGTTTTGCAATAAAAAATGTCGGGGGTAGAACCTGCCGCAGATCACATCTGATAAATTTCAGATGAAAATACTTTGCGATTCACATCACAAAAATCCAACAAACAAGGAAAGTAAAAATGTGAATCACTTCACATTTAATCCTCATTTTCAGCGAATTATTGCACTGCGATGTTTTTTTGTACCGGTATTTTGTGATGAAAATCACATTAACTAACGCCATACACCCTATATTTACGTGACGAATGTCACATAAAAGGCCATCGACTGGACAGTTGAACGATTCAGTGCCAGATTTCGCAGTATCTACAGGGTCCGGCTACCTCCTGCCGCTACATTAACAAACCTCGGGCTTTCAGCCTGCGTGATAGCAAACATAAGAAGGGGTGTTTTTATGTCATCCGATATTAAGATCAAGGTGCAAAGCTTTGGTCGATTCCTCAGCAACATGGTGATGCCAAATATCGGCGCGTTTATCGCGTGGGGTATTATCACCGCATTATTCATTCCGACAGGGTGGTTGCCGAACGAAACGCTGGCGAAGCTGGTCGGCCCGATGATCACCTATCTGCTGCCGCTACTGATCGGTTATACCGGTGGTAAACTGGTTGGCGGCGAGCGTGGCGGCGTAGTTGGTGCAATCACCACCATGGGCGTTATCGTCGGTGCGGACATGCCAATGTTCCTCGGCGCGATGATTGCAGGCCCACTGGGCGGCTGGGCGATCAAACACTTCGACAACTGGGTAGACGGTAAGATCAAATCCGGTTTTGAGATGCTGGTGAATAACTTCTCCGCTGGCATCATCGGTATGATCCTCGCCATTCTGGCATTCCTCGGCATTGGTCCATTGGTTGAAGCACTGTCCAAAATTCTGGCGGCAGGCGTTAACTTCATGGTTGTCCATGACATGCTGCCACTGGCATCGATTTTCGTTGAACCGGCGAAAATCCTGTTCCTCAACAACGCCATTAACCACGGTATTTTCTCACCGCTGGGTATTCAGCAGTCCCATGAGATGGGTAAATCCATCTTCTTCCTGATTGAAGCTAACCCAGGTCCGGGTATGGGCGTCCTGCTGGCGTACATGTTCTTCGGTCGCGGCAGCGCTAAGCAGTCTGCAGGCGGCGCGGCTATCATCCACTTCCTGGGTGGTATCCACGAAATTTACTTCCCGTACGTGCTGATGAACCCGCGCCTGATCCTGGCCGTTATTCTCGGCGGTATGACTGGCGTATTTACCCTGACTATCCTGAACGGCGGTCTGGTTTCTCCGGCGTCTCCGGGTTCTATCCTGGCCGTGCTGGCAATGACACCTAAGGGAGCTTACTTCGCTAACATCGCTGCTATCTGTGCGGCTATGGCAGTCTCCTTTGTGGTCTCAGCCATTCTGCTGAAAACCAGCAAAGTGAAAGAAGATGATGACATTGATGCCGCAACCCGTCGTATGCACGACATGAAAGCGGAATCCAAAGGCGCATCTCCGCTGGCGGCTGGCGATGTAACCAACGACCTGAGCCATGTGCGTAAAATCATCGTTGCCTGCGATGCCGGTATGGGTTCCAGCGCCATGGGTGCGGGCGTACTACGTAAGAAAGTGCAGGATGCAGGGCTGTCTCAGATTTCCGTCACTAACAGCGCGATTAACAATCTGCCGCCGGATGTGGATCTGGTCATTACCCACCGTGACCTGACCGAACGCGCGATGCGCCAGGTGCCTCAGGCACAGCACATTTCGCTGACCAACTTCCTCGACAGCGGTCTGTACTCCAACCTGACCGAACGTCTGGTCGCTGCGCAGCGCCACAACGTGAACGAGGAGAAAGTTCGCGACCACCTGAAAGACAGCTTTGAAGAGGGTGATACCCACCTGTTCAAACTGGGTGCGGAGAACATCTTCCTTGGCCGTAAAGCGGCTAACAAAGAAGAAGCGATTCGCTTTGCTGGTGAGCAACTGGTGAAAGGTGGCTACGTTGAGCCAGAATACGTTGAGGCGATGCTGGACCGCGAAAAACTGACCCCGACTTACCTGGGTGAGTCCATCGCAGTACCGCACGGTACGGTTGAAGCCAAAGACCGCGTGCTGAAAACCGGTGTGGTGTTCTGCCAGTACCCGGAAGGCGTTCGCTTCGGTGAAGAAGAAGACGATATTGCCCGTCTGGTTATTGGTATCGCAGCGCGTAACAACGAGCACATCCAGGTGATTACCAGCCTGACTAACGCTCTGGATGATGAATCCGTGATCGAACGTCTGGCCCATACCACCAGCGTGGATGAAGTTCTGGAACTGCTGGCAGGTCGTAAGTAAGCGTTATTGCCCGGTGGCGCTCACGCTTACCGGGCCTACAAAATCCTCTCCCTTGTGGAGAGGGTTAGGTTGAGGGGAAATCAATGCAGTCCCTCACCCCAGCCCTCTTGGGTAAAAACATTAATGAAGGTTAATACTATGAAAGCATTACATTTTGGCGCAGGTAATATCGGTCGTGGCTTTATCGGCAAACTGCTGGCGGACGCGGGGATACAGCTGACGTTCGCGGATGTAAATCAGGTCGTGCTCGATGCCCTGAATGCCCGTCATAGCTATCAGGTTCATGTCGTGGGTGAAAACGAGCAGATTGATACCGTCTCTGGCGTCAACGCCGTGAGCAGCATCTGCGATGATGTTGTTGAACTGATTGCCCACGTAGATTTAGTCACTACCGCCGTCGGTCCGGTTGTGCTTGAGCGTATCGCTCCAGCCATCGCCAAAGGACTGGTTAAACGCAAGGCGCAGGGCATCGCTACTCCGCTAAATATCATCGCTTGTGAAAACATGGTGCGCGGAACGACCCAGTTGAAAGGCCATGTAATGAACGCGTTAGCAGATGAAGATAAAGCCTGGGTTGAAGAACATGTTGGCTTTGTCGATTCTGCCGTGGACCGCATTGTTCCGCCTTCGGCTTCAGCAACCAACGATCCGCTGGAAGTTACCGTCGAAACCTTCAGTGAGTGGATTGTCGACAAAACACAGTTCAAAGGTGAACTGCCAAACATCCCAGGAATGGAATTAACTGATAACCTGATGGCATTTGTCGAACGTAAACTCTTCACGCTGAACACCGGGCATGCTATAACCGCGTACCTCGGAAAATTGACCGGTCATCAAACCATCCGTGACGCGATTCTCGACGAGAAAATCCGCGCAGTGGTAAAAGGTGCGATGGAAGAGAGCGGCGCGGTACTGATCAAACGCTATGGCTTTGATGCAGCAAAACATGCGGCATACATTCAGAAAATCCTCGGTCGTTTTGAAAACCCGTATCTGAAAGATGACGTTGAGCGCGTGGGTCGTCAGCCGCTGCGTAAACTTAGCGCTGGCGACCGCCTGATTAAACCACTGCTGGGTACGCTGGAGTATGGTTTGCCGCATGCGAATCTGGTTACCGGTATTGCGGCAGCGATGCACTATCGCAGCGAAGAAGATCCGCAGGCACAGGAACTGGCCGCGCTGATTGACGAAAAAGGCCCACAGGCCGCGCTGGCGCAAGTTTCCGGGCTGGATGCCAATAGTGATGTCGTGCTTGAGGCTGTTAACGCGTATAACGCAAAGAAATGATGCAGGACCTGGCGCAGGATATCCTGCGCCTGAATAATAGATTGTCAGATATGCAGGCAATAATGGAACAAACGCAGGCCTTTGAAAATCGTGTGCTTGAGCGTCTGAATGCTGGCAAAACCGTACGCAGCTTCCTCATCACCGCCGTAGAACTGCTCACCGAGGCGGTGAATATCCTTGTGCTTCAGGTATTTCGCAAAGACGACTATGCGGTGAAATACGCCGTAGAACCGCTGCTCGACGGCGATGGTCCGTTGGGCGATCTTTCTGTTCGTCTGAAGTTAATCTACGGCCTGGGCGTACTCAGTCGCCCGGAGTATGAAGATGCTGAGCTGCTGATGGCGCTGCGGGAGGAGCTGAATCACGACGGCAACGAATACGCATTCACCGACGACGAAATTCTTGGACCGTTTGGTGAACTTCACTGCGTGACGGCACTCCCGCCGCCACCCCAGTTTGATACCTCAGACTCTGGTTTGCATGCCATGCAGATCCAGCGTTACCAGCAGATGGTTCGATCCACCATGGTCCTTTCCCTGACCGAGCTGATTTCTAAAATCAGCTTAAAAAAAGCCTTTCAAAAATAAGACGATGTTTGCTTATTTCTCTTCCTGCTGCGGTCGATACAGTTGCCGATAGTACGCCAGACGTTGCAGATACAGCTGCGCGTTTTCCTGCGGTATTTCTGAAGGGACAACGTTGCGCGGCGGTGTTTTATTCAAATATTCGCGAAAAGCCTGGCTTGAAGCCATAAAATCGACAGTTTTATCAATCAGGATTGAAACGTTCTCACCTATTTTCGCCATAATCTTCCCTCCTCCATGTATTAACCGCGCTCAGCCTGTGCGGTTGATCATTTAAGTTTAGGATCAGTTTGGTGTTTATATTGAGGAAAACGTGCTTCACCACGAACACGCCAATAAAAAGCACCACGGCCGATCTTATCGCTTAAAATTCCTTGTTAATCAATGTAGTAACATTATCATTAGCTAATTAATACTTACGGTATTTGATTATTTATCTTCGAGCAGTTGTGAATAATCCCGCTCTGCGCGCATACTATAGGGCATTCATCCTATTTTTATCAGAAGCTATCCTATGAAAGAAGTCGAAAAAAACGAAATTAAACGCCTGAGCGATCGTCTGGACGCTATTCGTCACCAGCAGGCAGACCTGTCCCTGGTTGAAGCCGCCGACAAATACGCCGAGCTGGAAAAAGAGAAAGAAACTCTGGAAGCCGAGATCGCACGCCTGCGTGAAGTTCACGGCCAGAAGCTGAGCAAAGAAGCGCAAAAGCTGACAAAACTTCCGTTCCGTCGGGCCATCACCAAAAAAGAGCAGGCTGACATGGGCAAACTGAAGAAAAGCGTGCGCGGCCTGATCGTCGTCCACCCGATGACCGAGCTTGGCCGTGAAATGGGTCTGAAAGAGATGACGGGCTTCGCGAAGAGCGAGTTCTAAACACTCCCGCATCACAGGCTCTCAAGACACCCGCCGTACGACGGGTGTCTTGAGAGCATCGGGCTATATTCTGAATTTTTTCTTGGAAATATTTACACCGCTTATATACAAGTTCATTTTTAACGGCAATTCCTGCTTTTCAGGAAAAAAACTCCACCATCATGTCCGTTTATATTTATACAATGAATTTTTTCATCCTCTTTTCTCATGACCCGCAGAATATAATTGACCCACAAAATTAAATAACATTATCATCCATAAAACAATGCCTCTATACATAAATATTATGATTATATTTTTATAAGGCATTGCTATGGGTAATTAATAAAGAACGTCGGGTACTTGCACAATTCCATAGAAACAATGAATATTTTCATTATAACCATACATTAATGGGTTATTGGCAATGCCCGCAGAATGGTGAGTTAGCTGAATAAATAACAGGTTAGCTATTTACACCATATAAATTACAAATAAGGATATTTTATATGAACAATAATGGAAAATTTGTTCCCCTGCTTGTTTTAGGATTCACATTCTTGTTATCAGGTTGTGATTACTTTGCAGATAAACACCTTGTCGAAGAACTAAAAAAACAGCAAAAAGAACAAGAAGCAAAGATAGACCTATTAGAAAAACAACAAACTACACTTATCCAGGCGACCCAAAAGGTCGCTGAAGTCGTTGGCCGCATTGAACGCAAACAACGACTATTCGACTACACAGAACTGGACCCATCACAAACGCACTATTTTATTATTAACAACGGCAATATTGGATTAGCCGGGCGTATTTTATCTATTGAGCCAATAGATGATGGAAGTGTTATTCATCTTGATTTGGTTAACTTACTCAGCGTTCCCGTATCAAACCTGGCGTTTAATATGACGTGGGGTACGAAAAAACCTTCCGAGGCAAAAGATCTGCCTCGCTGGCGACAACTCCTGCTCAACACGAAAATGGATTCGACAATCGAACTCTTACCGGGAGCATGGACAAATGTCACGCTGACATTAAAAGGCGTATCGCCCAATAATCTTAAGTATCTAAAAATAGGCATCAACATGAAGAATGTTATCTTCGAAAGCATACAACCTATTAAAGATACAAAAAAGAAGCAAAAAAAATAATAGCCATTGTTACAACTATTTTAGAAAAGGAAAGCACTTATCCATGAACAAAATATTTAAAGTCCTCTGGAATGCCGCTACGGGAACATTTATTGTCACCAGCGAAACCGCAAAAAGCCGCGGAAAAAAAAGCGGCCGCAGAAAGCTGGCGGTTTCCGCACTCATCAGCCTTAGCGGTATTATGATCTCAGCGGATGCGCTGGCCAACGCAGGGAACGATACTGGCAGCGGTGTTACTGTATCCGGTACAACGGGAACAGGGTGGATTGCAATTGGTACCGCTGCCACAGCCAATACTTACACCAACGAAGATGGCGCAAGCGCCGCAATGGGTTATAACGCCTCTGCGATGGGGAAATGGAGTACCGCCATTGGTTCATACAGCCAATCCTCCGGCGACTCTTCGCTAGCGCTTGGCGTAAAATCGGTTTCTGCCGGTGACCGGGCCATTGCAATGGGAGCCTCTTCCTCGGCCAGTGGAAGTTATTCGATGGCAATGGGTGTTTATGCCGATTCGAGCGGTGCAAAATCGGTTGCATTAGGTAATAAAGCCACTGCGAGCGGAATAACTTCCGTTGCACTAGGTAATCAATCCACTGCGAGCGGCGACGACAGTGCTGCATTTGGTAATGGCGCAAAAGCGATAGGCACCAACTCAGTTGCCCTTGGCACTGGCTCTACCGCCCTGGAAGACAATTCCGTCGCCGTGGGTAACAGCACCACTCAACGGCAGATCACCTATGTTGCTAAAGGCGACATCAATTCCAGCAGTACCGATGCCGTCACAGGTTCGCAAATTTATTCTTTAAGTCAATCTGTCGCCGATCGACTCGGCGGAGGGGCTTCTGTTAATTCTGATGGTACGGTGAATGCCCCTCTCTACGAGGTGGGCACTGGCATCTACAATAACGTAGGCAGTGCATTAAGCGCACTTAACACTTCTATCACTAACACAGATGCCTCTGTCGCAGGATTAGCCGAAGACGCGCTGTTATGGGATGACAGCACTAGCGCCTTTAGCGCTAAGCACAACGGAAGCGCCAGTAAGATCACCAATCTGGCGGCGGGCACCCTGGCCGCGGACAGCACCGATGCCGTTAACGGCTCCCAGTTGTTTGATACAAATGAGAAAGTGGATCAGAACACTGCTGATATCATCGCCAACACCGACAGCATCAACCAAAACACTGCCGATATTACCGCCAATACCGACAGCATTAACCAGAACACAACCGATATCGCCGCTAATACGACCAGCATTAACCAGAACACCACTGATATCGCCACCAATACCACCAATATCAATAACCTGAGCGACTCTGTTACCACGCTCACCGATGATGCCCTGCTGTGGGATGCTGACTCTGGTGCATTCAGCGCTAACCACTCGGGAAGCGCCAGCAAGATCACCAATCTGGCGGCAGGCACCCTGGCCGCGGACAGCACCGATGCCGTTAACGGCTCCCAGCTGTTTGATACAAATGAGAAAGTGGATCAGAACACTGCTGATATCACTACCAATACCGACAGCATTAACCAGAACACAACCGATATCGCCACCAACACCACCAATATCAATAACCTGAGCGACTCTGTTACCACGCTCACCGATGATGCCCTGCTGTGGGATGCTGACTCTGGTGCATTCAGCGCTAACCACTCGGGAAGCGCCAGTAAGATCACCAATCTGGCGGCAGGCACCCTGGCCGCGGACAGCACCGATGCCGTTAACGGCTCCCAGTTGTTTGCCACCAACGAAAATGTGTCTCAGAACACCACTGATATCGCCACCAACACCACCAATATCAACAACCTGAGCGACTCAGTTACCACGCTCACCGATGATGCCCTGCTGTGGGATGCTGACTCTGGTGCATTCAGCGCTAAGCACGCGGGAAGCGCCAGCAAAATCATTAATGTCGCCGCCGGGGACCTTTCTGAAGACAGTACAGACGCGGTGAACGGCTCACAGCTGTATGAAACCAACCAGAAGGTAGATCAAAACACATCAGATATTGCAGATATCAATACGACGATCACCAATCTTGGTACCGATTCACTGAGCTGGGATGAGGAAACGAATTCGTTCTCCGCCAGCCACGGAAGTAGTACGGCAAACAAAATCACCAATGTCGCCGCCGGGGAGCTTTCTGAGAGCAGCACCGACGCGGTTAACGGTTCGCAGCTGTTCGAAACCAATGAAAAAGTGGATCAGAATACGACCGATATCGCCGCCAATACCACCAACATATCTCAGAACAGCACCGCAATTGATAACCTGAATACTTCTGTCACTGACATTAATACCTCCATTACCGGCCTCACTGATAATGCTCTGTTATGGGACGAAGACATCGGAGCTTTCAGCGCAAACCACGGTGGAAGTACCAGTAAAATCACCAATGTCGCCGCCGGGGAGCTTTCTGAGGACAGTACCGACGCGGTAAACGGCTCACAGTTGTATGAAACCAACCAGAAGGTAGATCAAAACACCTCTGCTATCGCGGATATCAATACGTCCATCACCAACCTTGGTACCGATGCACTGAGCTGGGATGACGAAGAGGGTGCGTTCAGCGCCAGCCACGGTACCAGCGGTACCAATAAGATAACCAATGTAGCAGCAGGTGAAATCGCCAGTGACAGTACTGACGCCGTTAATGGCTCTCAGCTCTATGAAACTAACATGCTGATTTCTCAGTACAACGAATCTATTAGCCAAATAACCGGCGATACCAGCGAAACCTATATCACGGAAAATGGTACCGGCGTGAAATACATCCGCACGAATGATAGCGGGCTTGAAGGCCAGGATGCATACGCAACGGGTGACGGCGCAACAGCAGTGGGTTACAACGCCGTTGCATCCGGTGCTTCGAGCCTGGCTCTTGGAGAGAACAGCAGCAGCAGCATTGAGGGCAGCATCGCCTTGGGCAGTGGCTCCAGCTCTAACCGCGCTATTACAACCGGTATACAAGCAACGAGTGTAACAAGCGATGGCGTCGTCATTGGTTACGATACAACAGACAGAGAGTTGCTGGGCGCGTTGTCATTGGGGACGGATGGAGAAAGCTATCGTCAAATTACCAACGTTGCGGACGGCTCTGAAGCGCAAGATGCAGTAACAGTTCGTCAGTTACAAAATGCCATTGGTGCGGTCGCCACTACACCGACCAAGTACTACCACGCAAACTCAACGGAAGAAGATTCACTGGCTGTCGGGACTGACTCACTGGCAATGGGTGCGAAAACCATCGTCAATGCTGATGCAGGTATTGGTATTGGTCTGAATACACTGGTGATGGCTGATGCCATCAACGGTATTGCTATCGGTTCTAACGCACGCGCCAACCATGCAAACAGTATTGCAATGGGTAATGGTTCTCAGACCACTCGCGGCGCACAGACTGACTACACCGCCTACAACATGGACGCACCGCAGAACTCTGTCGGTGAGTTCTCTGTCGGCAGTGAAGACGGTCAACGTCAGATCACTAACGTCGCGGCGGGTTCGGCAGACACCGATGCCGTAAACGTTGGTCAATTGAAAGTCACCGACAGCCACGTTGCCGCAAATACCGAAAGCATCAATAACCTGAACACGCAGGTGAGTAGTCTTGATACCCGCGTCACCAATATCGAAAACTCTGTCGGCGATATTGTCACTACCGGGAGCACCAAGTACTTCAAGACCAACACCGATGGCGTAGATGCAAATGCCCAAGGTACGGACAGCGTCGCGATAGGTTCCGGATCTATTGCGGCTGCTGAAAACAGCGTGGCGTTAGGTACAAATTCAGTCGCAGATGAAGCGAATACGGTGTCTGTCGGTTCCTCGACTCAACAACGTCGTATTACCAATGTTGCCGCAGGGGTGAACAACACTGACGCGGTTAATGTGGCGCAACTGAAAGCCTCAGAAGCAGGTTCCGTTCGTTATGAAACCAATACCGATGGCTCGGTTAACTACAGTGTGCTCAACCTGGGAGACGGGAGTGGCGGTACCACTCGGATCGGCAATGTTTCAGCGGCGGTGAACGATACGGATGCGGTGAACTATGCGCAATTGAAACGCAGCGTAGAAGAAGCAAACACCTATACCGATCAAAAAATGGGTGAAATGAACAGTAAAATCAAAGGAGTAGAAAACAAGATGAGCGGCGGTATTGCCTCAGCAATGGCCATGGCTGGTCTTCCACAAGCTTACGCACCGGGAGCCAACATGACCTCGATTGCTGGGGGTACGTTTAATGGTGAAAGTGCCGTCGCCATTGGTGTCTCCATGGTAAGTGAAAGCGGGGGCTGGGTGTATAAATTGCAAGGAACCAGCAACAGCCAGGGCGATTACTCTGCAGCCATTGGTGCTGGCTTCCAGTGGTAATGAAGTAACAATACTCCCGACATCAAAGGCAATGGCATCATGCCATTGCCTTTTCACTTCTCTTTGTTGCCCTCACCCCTCAATTGGCCCTACCAATTTTAGCCAGATCATACCAACACCTCACATTTCATTAAAATGTGAGTACAATACCGTTGCCAATAAATAACATTTGATTAACCATTCATTGTCATTACCCCTACACAACAATATTGGCAGGGCCACTTTTACACATAGTGTGACGAAGATTTGAGCAAAGACTCATTCCATTATGTCGGCGGCCCCCAGGAGACCTGCAATGAATCTCTGGCAACAGAACTACGACCCGGCCGGTAATATCTGGCTTTCCAGCCTGATCGCATCGCTCCCTATCCTGTTTTTTTTCTTCGCCCTGATTAAGCTCAAGCTGAAAGGCTATGTTGCGGCGTCCTGGACGGTGGTGATTGCTCTGGCAGTCGCCCTGCTGTTTTACAAAATGCCGGTCGATCACGCGCTGGCATCCGTAGTGTACGGTTTCTTCTACGGTCTGTGGCCAATTGCCTGGATCATTATCGCCGCGGTATTCGTCTATAAAATCTCGGTGAAGACCGGACAGTTCGACATTATCCGATCATCGATACTCTCGATTACCCCAGACCAGCGTCTGCAAATGCTGATTGTCGGTTTCTCCTTTGGGGCATTCCTCGAAGGAGCAGCAGGCTTCGGTGCTCCGGTAGCGATTACCGCCGCACTGCTGGTTGGTCTTGGCTTTAACCCGCTGTATGCGGCAGGTTTGTGCCTGATCGTAAATACCGCGCCGGTCGCTTTTGGCGCAATGGGCATTCCGATTCTGGTTGCCGGTCAGGTTACCGGACTGGACAGCTTCGAGATTGGCCAGATGGTAGGTCGTCAACTGCCGTTCCTGACCATTATCGTGCTGTTCTGGATTATGGCGATTATGGATGGCTGGCGTGGTGTCAAAGAAACCTGGCCTGCGGTGATGGTCGCTGGCGGCTCGTTTGCTATCGCACAGTACCTCAGCTCTAACTTTATCGGGCCGGAACTGCCGGACATCATCTCTTCTCTGGTCTCACTGGTGTGTCTGACGCTGTTCCTGAAACGCTGGCAGCCGGTACGCATCTTCCGTTTTGGCGATATGGGCGCTTCGCAGGTCGATATGGATCTGTCACGCACCCGCTACACCGCTGGGCAGGTGGTACGCGCCTGGTCACCGTTCCTGTTCCTGACCGCTACCGTCACGCTGTGGAGCATACCGCCGTTTAAAGCGCTGTTTGCGCCAGGCGGCGCGATGTACCACTGGGTGGTCAATATTCCGGTTCCGTTCCTCGACAAGCTGGTTGCCCGTATGCCACCGGTCGTACACGAAGCTACAGCCTACGCGGCGGTGTACAAATTTGACTGGTTCTCCGCGACCGGTACCGCAATACTGTTTGCCGCCCTGCTGTCTATCGTCTGGCTGAAAATGAAGCCATCTGCTGCGCTGCAGACCTTTGGCAGCACGTTGAAAGATCTGGCGCTGCCTATCTACTCCATCGGGATGGTGCTGGCATTCGCGTTTATCTCTAACTACTCCGGGCTTTCATCCACCCTGGCACTGGCCCTGGCACATACCGGCAGCGCATTTACCTTCTTCTCGCCGTTCCTTGGCTGGCTGGGGGTATTCCTGACCGGGTCCGACACCTCATCAAACGCATTGTTCGCCGCCCTGCAGGCCACGGCCGCTCAGCAAATCGGCGTTTCGGATGTGCTGATGGTGGCCGCAAATACCACCGGCGGCGTGACCGGCAAGATGATCTCTCCGCAATCTATCGCAATCGCCTGTGCGGCAGTGGGATTAGTGGGGAAAGAGTCTGATCTGTTCCGCTTTACCGTGAAGCACAGTCTGATTTTCACCTGCATGGTGGGTGTGATTACCACGCTGCAGGCCTATGTCTTAACCTGGATGATTCCATGATAGTGATGCCCAGACGCCTGTCAGACGAAGTCGCATCTCGTGTGCGGGCGCTGATTGAAGAACAACAGCTGGAGGCGGGCATGAAGTTGCCCGCTGAGCGCCAACTGGCCGTACAGCTCGGCGTATCGCGCAACTCGCTGCGCGAGGCGCTGGCGAAACTGGTGAGCGAAGGCGTGTTGATTAGCCGTCGTGGCGGCGGGACGTTTATCCGCTGGCAGCATGAGGCCTGGTCTGAACAAAACATCGTTCAGCCGCTGAAAACTCTGCTGGCGGACGACCCTGATTACAGTTTCGATATTCTGGAAGCCCGCCACGCCATCGAAGCCAGCACCGCCTGGCATGCAGCTATGCGTGCCACTGCTGCCGACAAAGAGAAGATCAGACTCTGTTTCGAGGCCACACAAAGCGAAGATCCAGATCTCGCCTCGCAGGCAGACGTTCGCTTTCATCTCGCCATTGCGGAAGCCTCGCACAACGTGGTGCTGTTACAGACCATGCGCGGTTTCTTCGACGTATTGCAGTCTTCGGTGAAACAGAGCCGCCAGCGTATGTACCTTGTGCCGCCCGTATTTTCGCAACTGACGGCGCAGCATCAGGCCGTCCTGGATGCGATTGTTGCCGGAGATGCCGACGGAGCGCGTAAAGCAATGATGGCGCACCTCAGTTTTGTCCATACCACGATTAAACGATTTGATGAAGATCAGGCCCGCCAGGCGCGTATCACCCGCCTGCCCGGTGACCCTGGTGAGAATAGCAGGGAGAACAACACATGATTATTTCAGCAGCCAGCGACTATCGTGCCGCAGCCCAGCGCATCCTACCCCCCTTCTTGTTCCACTATATAGACGGAGGGGCGTATGCAGAGCACACTCTGCGCCGTAACGTGGCAGACCTGTCAGAGGTGGCGCTGCGCCAGCGCGTGCTGAAGAATATGTCCGACCTGAGCCTGGAGACAAAGCTGTTCAACGAAACGCTCTCCATGCCGGTGGCCCTTGCACCTGTCGGTCTGTGCGGCATGTACGCGCGCCGGGGCGAAGTTCAGGCCGCCGCCGCCGCTGATGCCAAAGGCATTCCGTTTACGCTTTCCACGGTATCCGTATGTCCGATTGAAGAAGTCGCCCCAACCATCAAGCGTCCAATGTGGTTTCAGCTATATGTTCTGCGCGATCGTGGCTTTATGCGCAACGCGCTGGAACGCGCCAAAGCGGCGGGCTGCTCTACGCTGGTCTTTACCGTCGATATGCCAACACCGGGTGCACGCTACCGTGACGCCCATTCCGGGATGAGCGGCCCAAATGCCGCACTGCGCCGCTACTGGCAGGCAGTCACCCATCCACAGTGGGCATGGGACGTTGGCCTGAACGGTCGCCCACATGATTTAGGTAATATCTCGACTTATCTTGGTAAACCTACCGGTCTTGAGGATTACATCGGCTGGCTGGCGAATAACTTCGATCCGTCGATTTCCTGGAAAGACCTCGAGTGGATCCGCGAATTCTGGGATGGCCCGATGGTGATCAAAGGGATCCTCGATCCCGAAGATGCCCGAGACGCCGTACGCTTTGGCGCGGATGGTATTGTTGTCTCTAACCACGGTGGCCGCCAGTTAGACGGCGTGCTGTCTTCTGCTCGCGCGCTGCCCGCCATTGCCGATGCAGTAAAAGGCGATATCACCATTCTGGCAGATAGTGGGATCCGCAACGGTCTGGACGTCGTACGTATGATTGCGCTGGGCGCGGATAGTGTTCTGCTGGGACGTGCTTATCTGTACGCGCTGGCCACCCACGGTCAGGCCGGGGTGGCGAATCTACTAAATCTGATCGAGAAAGAGATGAAGGTGGCAATGACCCTGACCGGTGCAAAATCGATTAGCGAAATCAGCCGTGATTCGCTGGTACAAGAACTGGGTAAACAGGTGGCTGACTACCCGATGCAGCCCAAACGTGGAAATGCGGCGTAAACGTTAATTTGCTATGCTGCCCCGTACTTAAGGGGGCAGCATGCTAAACATCGTTTTATTCGAACCAGAAATCCCGCC
Source organism: Citrobacter sp. B72 (assembly GCF_016894305.1). Lineage (NCBI taxonomy): Bacteria > Pseudomonadati > Pseudomonadota > Gammaproteobacteria > Enterobacterales > Enterobacteriaceae > Citrobacter > Citrobacter sp. B72. The sequence goes on along the minus strand of NZ_CP069801.1, from coordinate 126,481 downwards.
AAATACCGGCAATATTATCCGTCTTTGCGCCAACACCGGCTTTCGTCTGCATATTATTGAGCCAATGGGCTTTACCTGGGACGACAAGCGCCTGCGTCGCGCGAGGCTGGATTACCATGAATTTGCCGCCGTGCAACGCCACCCTGATTACGCCGCCTTCGTCGCCGCAGAAAATCCGCAACGTCTGTTTGCCCTGACCACCAAAGGTACGCCAGCGCATAGCGCGGTAAGCTATCAGGATGGGGATTATCTGATGTTTGGCCCGGAAACTCGCGGTCTGCCAGCCAGCATCCTCGACGCGCTGCCTGCCGAACAAAAAATTCGTATTCCGATGATGCCGGACAGTCGCAGCATGAACCTGTCGAATGCGGTGTCGGTGGTGGTGTATGAGGCCTGGCGCCAGTTAGGTTATCCCGGCGCGATATTGCGTAGTTGATTTTTGTCGGATGGCGGCTGACGCCTTATCCGACCTACGAAAGAATTTACCGTTATTTTTCGAGCGTTATCGGCGCAGTCAGGTTGGACACGGACTGCACGCAGCCACCGGAGCGTACACGTAGTACGTGAGGATGGCGAGCACAGCCCGGGTTCAAGATGACAAGTAAGATAGCTCGAAATCAGATGCCATCGCCGTATTCGAACGTATGATGTATCCCGTTGAAATGCTGATCCATATCCATGGACGGTTTATCGCTGTCTGGCTTACCGACGATGCGCGCCGGTACGCCTGCGGCGGTGGTATGCGGCGGTACGGGCTGTAGCACGACCGAACCTGCGCCAATCTTCGCGCCGCGCCCGACTTCAATGTTGCCGAGAATTTTTGCTCCCGCGCCGATCATCACGCCTTCACGAATTTTCGGGTGGCGGTCACCGCCGGCTTTACCGGTCCCACCCAGCGTGACGGATTGCAGAATAGAGACATCGTTTTCAATCACCGCGGTTTCACCGACCACAATGCCGGTGGCGTGATCGAGCATAATCCCACGGCCAATTTTTGCCGCCGGATGAATGTCAACCTGGAAGGTAACGGACACCTGATTTTGCAGAAAGATCGCCAGCGCCTGACGCCCCTGATGCCACAGCCAGTGACCGATACGGTAGGCCTGAAGCGCATGAAAGCCCTTCAGATACAGCAGTGGAGTGGAATATTTATCTACAGCCGGGTCACGCGTGCGTACTGCCTGAATATCGCAGGCCGCTGAGGCAATCATTTCAGGATCGGCCGCGTAGGCCTCTTCTACGACTTCGCGAATCGCAATGGCGGGCATGATTGGAGAAGCGAGTTTATTCGCCAGCATATAGCTTAGCGCACTGCCGAGATTTTCATGCTTGAGCAGCGTTGCGTGGTAAAAACTGGCCAGCATTGGCTCACATTCCGCCAGTGCCCGGGCTTCCGCTTTAATGTTTTTCCAGACGATATCCAGTTCTTCACACGGCATTGCGTACTCCAGAAGGTAGCAAAACGACCGATCCGTTCTTCGCGGATCGGGTCGTTATATTCAACAGTTCCTTACAGCTAGTGGCGACTCAGCTCGTCCTTGCGTGCACGGCCTAATAACGTCAATGCTGCCTCGCGCGCGTTTTTTCCGCAATACAATACTTGATAAATTTCCTCGGTTATTGGCATCTCAACACCAAAACGGTGCGCCAATTCACGAACTTCTTTCGTATTGCGATAGCCTTCAACCACTTGGCCAATCTTGTCCTGCGCACCCTGCACGTCCATCCCCTGGCCGAGCATCATGCCAAAACGACGGTTGCGCGACTGGTTGTCGGTACAGGTCAGCACCAGATCGCCTAAACCCGCCATCCCCATAAAGGTGGCAGGATCGGCCCCCAGCGCCGCACCAAGACGAGACATTTCGGTCAGCCCACGGGTGATCAATGCGGTTCGTGCATTCGCGCCAAAACCGATGCCGTCAGACATCCCCGCACCAATGGCAATGACGTTTTTCACCGCGCCGCCAAGCTGCACGCCAATGAAATCCGGGTTGCTATAAACGCGGAAGCTTTTGCCGCAGTGCAGCAACTGCTGGAGATCGTCAGCAAAATTGTCGTCCGTCGAGGCCAGAGAAATCGCCGTCGGCATGCCCGCAGCCAGCTCTTTGGCGAACGTCGGGCCGGAAATAACCGCCAGTGGAATTGAGTCCCCCAGCGCTTCACGCGCGACGTCCTGCAGCAGACGCCCTGTTTCCGCTTCCAGACCTTTTGTCGCCCAGACCAGTCGTGCGTCAGGACGCATCAATGGTTTGATGTTACGCAGCACTTCGCCAAAGACGTGGCTCGGCACCACCACCAGAATATTACGACTGGCGGCCAGTGCAGTGGCTAAATCACTTTCCAGGCGCAGCGTGTCGGGAAAAGGCACATCAGGAAGGAACGCGACGTTGCAGCGATCGTGCTCGAGAGTCGCGATATGTTTAGGATCATGGCCCCACAGGACAACCTGATGGCCATTTCTTGCCAGGGTGATGGCAAGAGCGGTGCCGTACGAGCCGGCACCAATCACAGTCATTGAAGCATTACTTTGGTTCATCAGGCATCCTGATGTTCTTCAGTACCTTCGCCAGCCTGCTGCTGTAAATAGTTCATGAACAGCGCATCAAAGTTGACCGGCGCAAGGTTCAGTTGCGGGAACGTACCGCGTGAAACCAGGCTGGTGATGCATTCGCGGGCATACGGGAACAGAATGTTCGGGCAGTATGCGCCCAAGCAATGCGCCATCTGAGTCCCTTCAATACCACTGATGGAGAAAATACCGCCCTGCTGAACTTCGCACAGGAACGCAGTTTCTTCACCCAGGGAAGCCGTTACGGTGACACGCAGCACTACTTCATACACGTCATCTGCCAGTTGGGTAGATGCGGTATCAAGATCCAGTTTAACCTCTGGCTGCCAATCTTTCTGGAAAACATGCGGTGCATTTGGCGCTTCGAAAGACACATCCTTGGTATAAATACGTTGGATCTGGAAAGCCATTTCAGTGTTATTTTGTTCTGACATGTTGAGAAAACCCTTTAGTGTTGTCCTTTAAATACTTCGGTACGCCTTAACGCAGCAGCGGATCCAGTCCACCACGCGCATCCAACGCATACAAGTCGTCACAACCACCAATGTGCTGTGCATCAATAAAAATCTGCGGAACCGTAGTACGGCCACTGCGCTTGATCATTTCTTCACGCTTCACGGCATCGCCGTCAATCGGAAGCTCCTGGAAACTCACACCCTTGCTGTTCAGGAGCGCCTTTGCGCGATGGCAAAACGGGCAGGTTGCTTTGGTATAGATCTCAATATTGGCCATGACTTATCTCCAGTGTTCTTTTTACCCTGCGGCATGAAAGAAGACGGGTAAATTACTTGCCGCGAACCAGTGGCAGATTCTCACCACTCCAGCCCGCTACGCCATCTTTCAGTACAGACACCTGCTCAAAACCGGCTTTGATCAGCGCAGTTGCTGAATCCTGGCACTGCATGCCTGAACCATCAACCACAATCACAGGTTTGTTTTTGTGTTTTTCCAGTTCGCCAAAGTTGTTGGCTTTGATTTCGCTCGGCAGCAGGTTAGTGGAGCCTGCGATATGGCCTTTGCGGAAGTCGTCGCGCTGACGTAAATCCACGACAACGGCGTCTTCTTTATTGATGAGACGTGTGGCTTCTCCGCGCGTAATCACCTTCACTTTGGAAGTCAGGCTCTTAAACGTGGTAAATAATACAGCCGCCAGTAACGCAATCCAGGCGATACTCAATACAGGGTGGCGACTAACAAATTGCATAATTTCTTGCATGGGGGGTAACAACTCCCGACTCAGTGATTAAAAAAACCAGGAAAGGAGTATACCTGCGCGTTGGCGCAAATACAGCCAGAGCGTGCATTGGATTGCATTTTTGCGGGGCGCTACGGAAAAAAAAACCTAAAACCACGCCCTCTGCGGCGCGCTCTGGTCGATTATTTGATCTTCCGGGGCTACTTTATCGATTCAGCTGTAGTAAAATTACGCAATTATTTTTTATCTATTAAGTGTGAGGTTGTCGCAATGTCGGTTTCTAAAAAACCTATGGTACTGGTGATTCTGGATGGCTACGGCTATCGCGAAGACAGCCAGGATAACGCCATTTTTAGTGCTAAAACCCCGGTAATGGATGCCCTGTGGGCAAAACGTCCGCATACCCTGATTGATGCGTCTGGCCTGGAAGTTGGCCTGCCCGATCGCCAGATGGGCAACTCCGAAGTCGGTCACGTCAACCTGGGCGCGGGCCGTATCGTGTATCAGGACCTGACCCGTCTGGATGTAGAAATTAAAGAGCGTACTTTCTTCGCTAACCCGGTGCTGACCAATGCGGTCGACCAGGCAAAAAATAGCGGCAAAGCGGTTCACATCATGGGTCTGCTCTCTGCGGGCGGTGTTCACAGCCACGAAGATCACATCATGGCGATGGTAGAAATGGCTGCTGAACGCGGGGCTGAGAAAATCTATCTGCACGCTTTCCTTGATGGCCGTGATACCCCGCCGCGCAGCGCTGAACATTCACTGCAGAAATTCGAAGAGAAATTTGCCGCGCTGGGCAAAGGCCGCGTAGCGTCCATCATTGGTCGTTACTACGCTATGGACCGCGACAACCGTTGGGATCGCGTTGAACAGGCTTATGACCTGATGACGCTGGCAAAAGGTGAGTTCCAGTTCGCTACAGCGGTTGAAGGCCTGCAGGCTGCTTATGCCCGCGACGAAAACGACGAATTCGTGAAAGCGACCGTGATCCGTGCTGAAGGCCAGGCTGAAGCCGCCATGGAAGACGGCGATACGCTGATTTTCATGAACTTCCGTGCTGACCGTGCGCGTGAAATCACTCGTGCGTTTGTTAATGCTGATTTCGACGGCTTCGCCCGTAAGAAAGTCGTTAACCTCAACTTTGTGATGCTGACCGAATACGCGGCCGACATCAAAACTGCGGTTGCTTACCCACCAGCGTCTCTGGCTAACACCCTTGGCGAGTGGATGGCGAAGCACGACAAAACACAGCTGCGTATTTCCGAAACCGAAAAATATGCGCACGTGACCTTCTTCTTCAACGGTGGCGTAGAAGAGCCGTTCAAAGGTGAAGACCGCATCCTGATCAACTCGCCGAAAGTGGCGACCTACGATCTGCAGCCGGAGATGAGCTCTGCTGAGCTGACCGAAAAACTGGTTGCGGCGATTGAGAGCGGAAAATACGACACCATCATTTGTAACTACCCGAACGGCGACATGGTTGGTCATACCGGCGTAATGGAAGCAGCGGTTAAAGCGGTTGAAGCGCTGGATCACTGCGTTGCACAGGTCGCGAAAGCGGTTGAATCCGTTGGCGGCCAGTTGCTGATCACCGCAGACCACGGTAACGCAGAGCAGATGCGCGATCCGTCCACCGGTCAGGCGCACACTGCGCACACCAACCTGCCCGTTCCGCTGATTTATGTCGGTGGTAAGAACGTTAAAGCAGTCGAAGGCGGCAAACTTTCTGATATCGCCCCGACGATGCTGACGCTGATGGGTATGGAAATCCCGCAAGAGATGACTGGTAAGCCGCTGTTCATCGTGGAATAATCCCTCCCCATGAGGGGAAAGGCGATTAATACCATCACTCGGGCCGTGAAACCGCGTAAGTTTTCAGTCAGGCCCTTGTTCTACGCCAGCGCGCTTAGCGCTGGCGTATTGCTGTGCGCCTTTTCCGCCCACGCGGACGAACGCGACCAGCTCAAATCTATTCAGGCCGATATCGCGGCAAAAGAACGCGCGGTACGCCAACAGCAACAACAACGCGCCACCCTCCTCGCTCAGCTTAAAGCTCAGGAACAAGCCATCGCCGTTGCCGCAAGGCAGTTGCGCGAAACGCAAAACTCACTGGCGCAGCTGAATGCACAAATCGCAGAGATGAACGCAGCACTCGCGAAGCTGGAAAAACAGCGGGCCGCGCAAGAGCGCAGCCTGGCAGCGCAGCTAGACGCAGCTTTTCGCCAGGGCGAACACACCGGCATTCAGCTCATTCTTAGCGGTGAAGAAAGCCAGCGTGGGCAACGCCTGCAGGCCTATTTCGGCTATCTGAACCAGGCGCGACAGGAAACCATCGCGCAGCTGAAACAAACCCGCGAAGAGGTCGACTCGCAAAAAGCCGAGTTGGAAGATAAGCAGAGCGAACAGCAGACGCTACTGTACGAACAGCGCGCTCAGCAGGCTAAGCTGGAACAGGCACGTAACGAACGCCAGAAAACGCTTTCGAGTCTGGAATCATCGATTCAACAGGGTCAACAGCAACTGGGCGAAATGCGCGCCAACGAATCCCGTCTGCGCAACAGCATTGCTCGCGCCGAAGCCGCGGCCAAAGCGCGCGCGGAACGTGAAGCACGCGAGGCGCAGGCCGTACGTGATAAGCAGAAGGATGCGTCACGAAAAGGCTCAACCTATAAACCGACCGAAAGTGAAAAATCACTGATGTCGCGTACCGGGGGCCTGGGTTCGCCGCGCGGTCAGGCATTCTGGCCCGTTCGTGGTCCAACGTTACATCGTTATGGCGAACAGCTGCAGGGTGAGCTACGTTGGAAGGGGATGGTTATTGGCGCATCCGAAGGCACCGAAGTTAAAGCCATTGCCGATGGTCGCGTCATTCTGGCGGACTGGCTGCAGGGCTATGGCCTGGTGGTCGTCGTTGAACACGGTAAAGGCGATATGAGCCTGTACGGTTATAACCAGAGCGCACTGGTCAGCGTCGGTACGCAGGTTCGCGCCGGGCAGCCTATAGCACTTGTGGGTAGCAGCGGCGGTCAGGGCAGGCCGGCACTCTATTTTGAAATTCGTCGCCAGGGTCAGGCGGTCAATCCACAGCCGTGGTTGGGAAGATAAGTTTTGCCACAACAATTTCGTCGTCTACTACTCTCTCTCGCCAGTCTGCTGGCCTTCGCAACACCTGTATTTGCTGGCAAACTCGCCATCGTCATTGATGATTTCGGCTATCGCCCACACACTGAAAACCAGGTACTGGCGATGCCTTCTACCATCTCCGTTGCCGTTCTGCCTAACGCCCCACATGCGCGTGAAATGGCAATCAAAGCGCATAACAGCGGGCATGAAGTCTTGATCCATCTGCCAATGGCGCCGCTGAGCAAGCAGCCGTTAAAGAAAGACACGTTACGCCCTGAAATGAGCAGCGAAGAGATTGAGCGGATCATTCGTGACGCGGTAAGCAAAGTACCGAATGCGGTCGGTCTGAACAACCATATGGGCAGCGCGATGACCTCCAGTCTTTTCGGCATGCAGAAGGTGATGCAGGCGCTGGAACGCTACGACCTCTACTTCCTGGACAGCATGACCATCGGTAACAGCCAGGCAATGCGCGCAGCGTCAGGCACCGGTGTGAAGGTCATCAAACGCAAAGTCTTCCTGGATGACACGCAAAACGAAGCCGATATTCGCCGTCAGTTTAATCGTGCCGTCGAGCTTGCACGCCGCAACGGTTCCGCAATCGCCATTGGCCACCCTCACCCGTCTACGGTTCGCGTCCTGCAGCAGATGCTGTATAGCCTGCCAGCCGACATCACGCTGGTTCGCCCAAGCAGCTTGCTCAATGAACCACAGGTGGATACCTCCAAGCCAAACCTCACGCCACCGAAGAACGGTACGCCTGATGCTCCGCGTAATCCTTTCCGCGGGGTGAAATTATGCAAACCGAAACAGCCGTTAGAGCCGGTGTACGCCAGCCGCTTCTTCAGCGTGCTCGGCGAAAGCATCACCCAAAGCACGCTGGTGCAGTATATGCGCCTGCAGTGGCAGGGCTGGCAATAATCAGTCTTTACTATCCAGCGTTAAATGGGCCAGGCGGCGCGGCGTCAATGATTTATCGCGCCACTGGCTAAAACGGATAGCCCACAACAGCACCTGATAACCCAGCTTAACGCTGCAGATATTACTCACCATACGCTTGAACATACCCGATACAAATACTTCAGCAATCATGCGCTGGCGGATTTTCTCGTCCGGCTCTTTACGTATGCAATGACAAACGCGTAGCGCTTCGTAAATCACCTGCTGTTTGAATTCCGGGTAAATTGGAATGCGTCCGGCGTAGTCGTGATTCATCTTATCCAGCAGACGGGTAATTTTGATGTAGTGGCGCTGGTAAGCGAGGTTTTTCAGCCCGGTGCGCGGCAGACGGCTAACAGATGCGCCGTGCAGGAAGTATTTGTACAGCGGGACTTCCGTGTAACGCGCGCGCTTCGCATTAAACATAAACTCCGTTGTCCAGATAATATCCTGGTGGTGCAGGCCAGACAGAAAGGTCAGCCCCGCGTCGCGGATAGTCTGATGACGATAAACGCCCATCCAGACAACGTGCCGCCAACGGCGGCTGGCTAACGCTTTGCGTAACCAGTCTGGCCCGGTCATCACGCCGGTAGAACGAATACGATCGGTAGGAATGGATGCCCAGGTGTGGCCCGTCTCGGCAATACACCAGTCAGCGTTGCACTGCGCAACATCCAGGTTGTCTTTCAGCGCCATATTCATCAGCGTTTCATACATTTCCGGATAGGCAATATCATCGCCGTCTACGTACGCGATATACTCTCCCCTGGCAACTTTCATACCGGTATTGCGCGCCGCAGAAACGCCCCCATTGCGCTGGTGCAGCAGATGAACGTGCGGATAACGATCCGCATAAGACTGAGCAAGCTCCGCAGAGTTATCCGTAGAGCCATCATTAACAATAATGATCTCCAGGTTCTTCCAGGTTTGCGCAATCAGTGAATCCATACACGCAATGAACGGCTCACCCGTGTTGTAAAGCGGCATAATGACGCTCAGGAGACCAGGGGTATAGGTCATATCAAATCCTGCCAAACAGTAGAGTTATCGGCACTTTTTAGCATATTAAGCGGTAGATTTTCAGAAAAAAATATTAATTCTTTAGCGGAAAATGCACCGGGCAGGAGGAAGCAAAAAAGCCCCGGATGGTAATGATAATCAACATCCGGGGACAACACACAGAATCCACAGGGTGGATACGGTTAATCCCAGCTCAGGATCACTTTCCCTGACTGGCCTGAACGCATCGCGTCAAAGCCCTGCTGGAATTCATCGATGGAGAATCGATGGGTGATGATCGGCGACAAATCCAGACCAGACTGGATCAGTGCAGCCATTTTGTACCAGGTTTCAAACATCTCACGACCGTAGATACCTTTAATAAACAGTCCCTTAAAGATAACTTTCGTCCAGTCGATGGACATATCAGATGGCGGAATACCCAGCATAGCAATACGGCCACCGTGGTTCATGGTGTCCAGCATGGCGCGAAACGCTGGCGGCGCCCCTGACATCTCCAGGCCCACATCAAACCCTTCGGTCATACCCAGTTCAGCCATCACGTCGGTCAGATTCTCTTTCGACACGTTGACCGCGCGGGTGATACCCATTTTGCGCGCCAGCTCAAGGCGATACTCATTAACGTCGGTGATCACCACGTGGCGTGCGCCAACATGCTTCGCGACCGCTGCCGCCATAATACCGATTGGACCCGCACCGGAAACCAGCACATCTTCCCCAACCAGATCGAACGACAGCGCCGTGTGCACTGCATTACCGAACGGATCGAAGATAGACGCCAGGTCGTCGGAGATATTGTCCGGGATTTTAAATGCGTTAAATGCCGGGATCACCAGGTACTCCGCAAAGCAGCCAGGGCGGTTTACACCGACACCGGTCGTATTGCGGCACAGGTGAGTACGTCCACCGCGGCAGTTACGGCAATGCCCGCAGGTGATATGACCTTCGCCTGAAACACGATCGCCGATTTTAAAGCCTTTAACTTCCTGGCCGATGCCAACAACTTCGCCGACATATTCATGCCCAACGACCATCGGTACCGGGATGGTTTTTTGCGACCATTCATCCCAGTTATAAATGTGAACGTCAGTCCCGCAGATGGCTGTTTTACGGATTTTAATCAGCAAATCGTTATGACCGACTTCCGGTTCAGGAACGTCGGTCATCCAAATGCCCTCTTCCGCTTTCAGTTTGGATAACGCTTTCATTTCACATCCTCAGGCAATAACGCCCAGTTGTTTACCAATGCGTGTGAACGCCTCAACAGCACGCGTAATCTGCTCAGGGGTATGCGCCGCAGACATCTGGGTACGGATACGCGCCTGGCCTTTTGGAACCACCGGATAGAAGAATCCGGTAACGTAAATCCCCTCTTTTTGCAGCTCGCGGGCGAATGCCTGCGCCACTACTGCATCACCCAGCATAACCGGGATGATCGCGTGATCCGCACCGGCTAACGTAAAGCCTGCGGCAGACATTTGCTCGCGGAACTGACGTGCATTCGCCCACAGGCGATCGCGCAGGTCGCTGCCAGCTTCAACCATTTCCAGCACTTTAATGGAAGCCGCAACAATCGCCGGTGCCAGTGAGTTGGAGAACAAATAAGGGCGGGAACGCTGACGCAGCCACTCAACAACTTCTTTGCGCGCTGCGGTGTAACCACCGGATGCGCCGCCGAGTGCTTTACCCAGCGTACCGGTGATGATGTCCACGCGACCCATCACGTCACAGTATTCATGGGAGCCACGACCATTTTCGCCGACAAAACCGACGGCATGGGAATCATCAACCATGACCAGCGCGTCGTATTTATCCGCCAGATCGCAAACGCCTTTCAGGTTAGCGATTACCCCATCCATAGAGAACACGCCATCAGTGGCGATCAGGATATGACGAGCGCCCGCTTCACGCGCTTCTTTCAGGCGAGCTTCCAGTTCCACCATATCGTTGTTGGCGTAACGGAAACGTTTTGCTTTACACAGACGCACGCCATCAATGATAGAAGCGTGGTTCAGGGCATCGGAAATAATTGCGTCTTCTGCGCCCAACAGCGTTTCAAACAGGCCGCCGTTGGCGTCGAAGCAAGAAGAGTAAAGGATGGCATCTTCCATACCGAGGAATGCCGCCAGTTTTTGCTCCAGTTGTTTATGGCTGTCCTGGGTACCGCAAATAAAGCGAACCGAAGCCATACCAAATCCGTGAGAATCCATACCCGCTTTTGCCGCTGCAATCAGTTCCGGATGGTTAGCCAGTCCCAGATAGTTGTTCGCACAAAAGTTAATAACGTGGCTTCCATCCGCCACGGTGATATCCGCCTGCTGGGCAGATGTAATAATGCGTTCTTCTTTAAACAATCCTTCCGCACGTGCGGTTTCGAGATCGTTCGTTAACTGTTTGTAAAAATCCCCACGCATTTCAATTCTCCAGACTGGGCAAATTTCAGCACATATTACCCAAAGCTATACGTTGATACGAGATGACGCATCATCACTTCTTCAAAATGAAGCATAAATCACGTGTACCCGCACGGCTTATCGGTGAATGGCTGAAGCCTAAGCCATGTAGTGATATGATAGAAGTATTCGTGTCTGAGATTGTCTCTGACTCCATAATTCGAAGGTTACATTTATGATCATCGTTACCGGCGGCGCGGGCTTTATCGGCAGCAACATCGTTAAGTCCCTGAATGATAAAGGCATCACCGACATCCTGGTGGTGGACAACCTGAAAGACGGCACCAAGTTTGTTAACCTGGTGGATCTGAATATTGCTGACTACATGGACAAGGAAGACTTCCTGATCCAGATTATGGCCGGGGAAGATTTCGGCGATATCGAAGCGATTTTCCACGAAGGCGCATGCTCTTCCACCACCGAGTGGGACGGCAAGTATATGATGGACAACAACTATCAATACTCCAAAGAGCTACTGCACTACTGCCTGGAGCGTGAAATCCCGTTCCTGTACGCGTCCTCTGCCGCCACCTACGGCGGTCGCACTTCTGATTTCATCGAATCCCGTGAATATGAGAAACCGCTGAACGTCTACGGCTACTCAAAATTCCTGTTCGACGAGTACGTGCGTCAGATCCTGCCAGAAGCCAATTCACAGATTGTTGGCTTCCGCTATTTCAACGTCTACGGACCGCGTGAAGGCCACAAAGGCAGCATGGCAAGCGTTGCTTTCCACCTCAACACCCAGCTTAACAATGGCGAAACGCCAAAACTGTTTGAAGGCAGTGAAAACTTCAAACGTGATTTCGTTTACGTAGGCGACGTGGCTGCGGTAAACCTGTGGTTCCTGGAAAACGGGGTTTCCGGCATCTTTAACCTCGGTACAGGTCGTGCGGAATCTTTCCAGGCCGTTGCCGATGCTACGCTGGCGTACCACAAAAAAGGCAGCATTGAGTACATTCCATTCCCGGAAAAACTGAAAGGCCGCTACCAGGCATTTACCCAGGCAGATCTGACGAACCTGCGCGCAGCGGGCTATGACAAGCCGTTTAAAACCGTCGCCGAAGGCGTCACGGAATATATGGTCTGGCTGAACCGCGACGCGTAAGAAGTTAGCATGAAAATACTGGTGATCGGCCCGTCATGGGTGGGCGACATGATGATGTCGCAAAGTCTCTATCGCACGCTCAAGGCGCGTTATCCCCAAGCGATAATCGATGTGATGGCACCTGCCTGGTGCCGTCCGTTATTGTCGCGCATGCCTGAAGTTAATGAAGCTATCGCCATGCCGCTGGGGCACGGCGCGCTGGAGATCGGCGAGCGCCGTAAACTCGGCCACAGCCTGCGTGAGAAGCGCTATGACCGCGCTTATGTGCTGCCTAACTCGTTTAAATCCGCTTTGGTGCCGTTCTTTGCGGGTATTCCCCATCGTACCGGTTGGCGTGGCGAGATGCGCTACGGCCTGCTAAACGATGCGCGCGTACTGGATAAAGACGCATGGCCGCTGATGGTCGAGCGTTATGTGGCTCTGGCTTATGACAAAGGCGTGATGCTGACGGCCAAAGATTTGCCGCAGCCTCTGTTATGGCCGCAGTTGCAGGTCAGCGAAGGTGAAAAATCGCTAACCTGTAGCCAGTTCTCCCTTTCAGCCGAACGTCCCATCATCGGCTTTTGCCCGGGTGCGGAATTTGGTCCAGCGAAACGCTGGCCACATTACCACTACGCAGAGTTGGCGAAGCAGTTGATCGATGAAGGCCATCAGATTGTGCTGTTTGGCTCAGCAAAAGACCATGAAGCTGGCAATGAGATCCTGGCAACGCTGAGCACTGAACAGCAAGCCTGGTGCCGTAATCTGGCGGGCGAAACACAGCTGGAACAGGCCGTCATTCTGCTCGCCGCCTGCAAAGCGGTCGTCACCAACGATTCTGGATTAATGCACGTGGCCGCAGCACTGAACCGTCCACTGGTCGCATTGTATGGTCCAAGCAGCCCGGATTTTACGCCTCCGCTTTCCCACAAGGCACGTGTCATTCGCCTGATTACGGGGTATCACAAAGTGCGTAAGGGCGATGCGGCAGAAGGCTATCACCAGAGCCTGATTGACATCACACCCCAGCGCGTACTGGAAGAACTCAACGACCTGTTGTTACAAGAGGAAGCCTGACGGATGCGGGTTCTGATCGTTAAAACGTCGTCTATGGGCGATGTACTGCATACGTTGCCCGCATTAACCGATGCGCAGCAGGCTATTCCGGGTATTCAATTTGATTGGGTGGTGGAAGAAGGGTTCGCTCAAATCCCCTCCTGGCATTCAGCTGTTGACCGGGTTATTCCAGTAGCGATCCGTCGCTGGCGTAAAGCCTGGTTTTCAGCACCGATTAAAGCCGAGCGTAAAGCGTTTCACGATGCGGTACGTTTACAGCATTATGACGCAATAATCGATGCTCAGGGTTTAGTTAAAAGCGCCGCGTTGGTGACACGTCTGGCACGTGGCATCAAGCATGGTATGGACTGGAGCACAGCCCGCGAACCGCTGGCGAGTCTGTTTTATAATCGCAAACATCACATAGCCAAACAGCAGCACGCGGTAGAACGTACGCGTGAATTGTTCGCCAAAAGTCTGGGGTATGCTAAACCGCAGTTGCAGGGTGATTACGCGATTGCGCAGCATTTTATGAATGAACATAAGGCTGATGCAGGCCAGTATGCTGTATTTCTGCACGCCACGACACGTGATGATAAGCACTGGCCAGAAGCCAACTGGCGGGAGCTGATTGGCCTGTTAAATAATACGGGCATCCGTATTAAACTCCCCTGGGGTGCTCCTCATGAAGAAGAGCGCGCCAAAAGGCTGGCAGAAGGGTTTCCCTACGTTGATGTCCTGCCGCGAATGAGTCTGGAAGATGTGGCTCGCATTCTGGCGGGGGCAAAGTTTGTGGTGTCGGTTGATACAGGATTGAGCCATTTAACCGCCGCGTTGGATCGCCCTAATATTACGTTGTATGGCCCAACGGATCCCGGACTGATTGGGGGATATGGGAAGAATCAATACACACAGCAAAGCCATTCCGGAAAATTGCAGGATCTTGATGCTAACTTAGTCAACATATCGCTAGTTGATAATAATTTGCTTTAACTTTAAGAGATGAACCATGCTTCGCCAACACATGTTTTCTCGTTTTATTTGTAGTATACAAAATAATCCATTCGATTTTATATACTTCTTATTTTACGCTGGGATCCTGGCAACGCTTGCGATGGTGCTGGTCAATCCAGATGAAGCACTGAAGGTATTTATTTTCTCCACGGCGCTATCTCTACCGCTTATAGGAAAAAATATAAAACATGTGTGCAGTAACAAACAAAACCTGGTTTTACCTGTTATGTTGTTGCTCTTCGGTTTACTCCAGATTATTTGGGTAGAAATATTTAAACAGCCAGGATCTGCTTTTACCGGAGCCTATAGGTCATACCAGAACGGTGGCAAAGTGATGATTTTTGCCGCACTGGTTATGACCGCTTTGGCATCGCGAGAGCCATGTGCCAACAAAACTCGCATCACCAGTATCTGGACGATTCTTACAGCAATAGGCCTGTATCTTTTCGCAGGCTACGAGGTCGCCGGGGCACCAGATATTATGACCTACCGTGTTGCGCTGGGCTTTGAACACCAAACCGGCACAGCCTACGCTCTGACGCTAATTGCATTATTAGCCTCTCAGGCCATTATTAATCTGCGTCTAAAACACACCGTTGCACTCTATCTGTTACATTTTTTGATATCGCTGGCAGTCATCATCACAACGCAAACTCGAGCTGCTATTTTGGTATACCCGATCCTGAGTGTCGGCCTATTCCTGATGTACTATCGTCACAACCGCACTATGCTATTAAGGGCACTGCTGGGTTTTGTAATACTGGTGGGGGCTGCTGCAATCCCCTTAAAACCAATCATTGAAAGCCGCTATCAGAACTTCCTGGTTGATCTGCACTCTTATAATCAAAACAATAGTAATACTTCTATCGGCGCGAGACTGGCGATGCAACGGGCAGGTATTGAAGCCGGGAAAGTGCACCACTGGGGACAGTCACTCGAACAACGCGGAGCAGAAATTCAGCGACTTGCGGTGCAGGACACCTCGCTGCAAGGGGCACTTGAGTTCATTAACGTCCACCTGCATAACGAAATAGTTGATACCTTCTCACTAAAAGGCATCCCTGGTGTTGTTGTGCTACTCTTGCTCTATACTGCCATGTTTTTAATAGCTTACTGGCAACGTAGTCCTCTGTTGTTCGTCGTCTCAGGCGCTATCGCAGTCTATGGCTTGAGTGATTTATTATTATATGCCAAAGGTGAAGCCCTGAGCAGCGTGCTGGCGTTATGTGTAGCAGCAGTACTGAGCTCGAGTCCAACAAGAGAACGATGCCATGGTTAACGCTTCCGGTTATTTACTGAGCATTATTATACCTACATACAACAACGCTGAACTCATCACAGCGACGTTGGCGTCTATACATCAGAGCATCACTGATGATGTGGAGATAATAATTGTTAATGATGGCTCTACGGATTTAACCGAAGAGCGTATAAATGCGTTTTACCGTGAAAAAGATTGTCATAATGTTAAATATATAAGTCAAAAAAATCAGGGTGTTGCAATCACCCGTAATGTTGGTCTTGCTCATGCGACAGGGAAATATATTGGTTTTGTAGACAGTGATGATATTGTCTGCCAGAATTATTTTACAATTCTCTTGCCTAAGTTAAGAGACGAAAAATATGACATCATCGAATTTAACTTAACTCGAGATATAAACAATTTGTATAAGAACGCGCCAAAAATGGAAAACAACATTACCCAGCGCGAAATAATCTTATCAGATGACAATTACGCCCCTCTATTACCAACATTCAAGGCAGGGCAATGGCATCTGATGACAAAAATCTTTCACCGCAATATCATTGGTAGCGATAAGTTCGAGGAACATCGTCGCTACGAAGACATGATTTTTTGCCCATTCCAGTATTTTAAATGCCATAAGATTCTAAAAATCGAGAATAAGTTATATTACTACCGAGTAAACGATAAAAGTATTACCGAGAACATTATTGATAGTGACGCTGACAGCATCTTCTTTGCTATGCGAAAAATGTATAACTATATTAATGAAAATAGGTCCAAGCGTACTGTTGCGACATTTATGATTATCAATTGCTTTCTCGAAGGACGTAAACTTTTACGCAAGAAAAAAGGCTATTATCGCTATAGCGAGAGTATGCTAAATGACATTCAGAATGCACTTGCATGCTGCGATACGAAAATCGTTAAGAAGAAAATAATTCTGAAGATGAAATATCCCCATATCGATCGTTCTATTTCTGAAACAAGATATAAGATAATATCTGCTTGCAAAAGCTTATTCTTGCGAAAGGGATTTTAACATGTTTGAAAAAGTTGACCGGATTCTTATTTGCAAGCTCAAGTTTTATGGGGATGTTCTGCTAACTACGCCTGTCATTGCCAGCATTCGGGCACGTTATCCACAAGCTAAGATCGATCTGTTGCTCTATAAAGATACCAAAGCAATCTTAGCTGCCCATAAAGATATCAATAATTTTTATCTGATTGAGAAAAAGCAAGGCCTGCTGTCAACAGTGAAAAATTACCTTTCAGTACGTAAACAACTGAAAAAAAATCACTACGACCTGATCGTTAACCTCACCGAACAATGGCCGATCGGCGCTCTTATAGCGTCTTTGCGTTGCCCTTCAATTGCTTTTGAGCGCGAAAAAGATCAGTGGAACCGACTTTTTACGCGAGTAACGCCATCCATTGGAACACATATTGTTGAACAAAATTTATCTATTCTAAAAGGTATCGGGTTTAGCGAAACAGAACTGAAGAAAGAGATGTCTCTTTGTTATCGCCCTGACGACTATCAACATTTAGTTACCCTACTCCCGGAATTGCCTTCACAAAAATATGTCGTTATTCAACCCACTGCCAGACAAGAGTTTAAATGCTGGGACGATGAAAAATTCGCGCATGTTATAGACCACCTTCATCGGCGTGGTCTGCATGTTTATCTTACCTGTGGGCCAGCGCTAAGTGAGCAGCAGCAGGTTCAGCGCATTGCTGAACTGTGTCAATCTTCCCCTGATCTGACGCTGGCAGGTAAAACCACCTTTTTGCAGTTGGCTGCATTGATCGATCATGCAGTTCTGTACATTGGCGTCGATTCTGCTCCTATGCATATGGCAGCGGCGCTAAAGACACCACAGGTCTGCCTGTTTGGTGCCACCAATTATCAACAGTGGAAGCCATGGTCGGATAAAGCTTTATTGATTTGGGCTGGCGATTATCATCCGATGCCTTCTCGAGATAAACTCGACAGATCTAAAAAATATCTAACATGGATACCGGAGCAAGCTGTGATTGACGCTATCGATAAGGTACTTCATGATAGTGACAATATAAAAGGTAATGAGAAAGCATAAATGGACAGCAAAAAAAACGTTATTAACATTGCTTACTGTACAGATGCCAATTATCTGGAATATGTAGCAGTGTCCATTATGTCTGTCATAATGAACAACCCGGGGCAAGATCTGTCATTCTTCGTCTTTGTCTATGACGTTACAGATGAAGAAATCAATAAACTACGTTCTACCAGTGATAAAATTCAGGTTATCAATATCGATAAGGAAGAGATTGAAAAGTATAACAATGACTTTGCAATCAAACACCTGAACCGTTCAATCTATATGCGATTAGCGGTCCCACGACTGCTTAGGGATAAGGTAGAGTCTTTTATCTATTTAGATGCAGACACACTGTGCTTCGACAGCATTCATGAAATTAATAACATTGACATTAGTGAAGTTATTTGTGCTGTCAGTCATGATTCGCTTGATAATAGTAGCAACAAAAATGCGAGACGATTAAATTTAACGACAGATTTTTATTTCAACTCCGGTTTTATGTATATTAATATCAAGAAATGGACTGAACATAATATTGAAATAAAAGCCAACCAAATATTGTTCGATCGGGTCAAACATCTCCCTTATCCGGATCAAGATGCTCTGAACATTGCTATTAATGGCAATATTAAATTTATTGATAACAAATGGAATTTTTTATTTAACTGGTTTACTGAACAACAGAAAGAGACCTTCTTTTTTCAAAAAGATACTCTACCACGTATTATCCATTTCACCGGTGGAAGGAAACCCTGGTATAAAGAACACACTGGGCTTTCACAGCAACTTTATCTTTTCTACCATCATTTCACGCCATGGCGAAATACTGAACTACGGTCTTATGCTCCACGTATGAGGCCTACTGATTATCGTGTTTACTCACGTCAGGAAGCCCAAAAGGGAAATTACTATGCCTCTCTCAAATGGTATATGAAATACCTTAAGACTAAATTACGTTAATAAAAAACTCCCTTACGGGAGTTTTTTATTATTTTTTTAATTTTTCACGCAAATAACCAATATAACTGATTACTGAGGCGAAATACTTCCCTTGTAACCTTTCATGGCGTGACTTCTTTTTGTACTGTTTTGGCGTTCTGGCAGGTAGCAGTGGAACTGTCGCCCACGGAGAAGCCTTCCAGGCTTCAACAAAGTACTGTGCTGAAGGATAGTTAGCCCATGAATTCCAGGGTTTAGTTACACCAACATAATGAATAAGAATAGTGTCATTGGTGATGTATTCTTTATATCGAGAAGTGTCTTTACTCTTTAACTCTTGTTTAATGCCATATATTGCATCGTAGATTCTAGGTAGAAAAATGGTTTTCCCTAAAAACATAATATTCAAAACATCCTGATCAAGAAACGCAAATTTCTTGGTTTTGTCCAACAGAATAGAAAATGCTTTAGCGAAAAACTGTTGTTCCTTCCACTTCTTTAAATTAGCAAAAATAACACCAGCATTAAAATATTGCTCAACAAATTCCGGAACGTTAAGTCGAGTGGCAGCATATGAACGACTGTCATCAATATCTTGAATAACTGCAGCCACATGATGCTCAAACTGAATTTTTGTTAATTCAATCAACGACCCTTTACATACCACATCGGCATCTATATATAATAAATTATCAATTTTTTCACTAAGATACTCAAATGCAATAAACCTAAAATAGGTCGCATAAGACCACGCATTCCCGCATGGCAAAACCTTTAATCCTTCAGCATTCATCACATAAACAGTTATATTCGTTGAATACTGCTTTGCTAATATTTCTAATTTTTGCTGATAGTCTGAGTCAATATAATCAGTAAAAAGATGAAAATGAATATTGATATCTTGATTATGTAGTAAAACGGACGACATCGAAACCGCCGCGCCAAACATAAAGTTCTGATCAACCCCCCAGGCGATATTGAGCTGTGGGTTTTGTTCTTTTGGAGCACCAAAGAACTCAATGGTATCCTTGATAGACTGATGACAATCAAAATTCATGTACTACACCTTTTCAATATGCTATCTGACAATTATATGCACAACTAACTAGTGTGACCGTGCGTTATGTAGTTTATTTTTTATATACATTACATGACTAAGCACCGAACGGATATATTTACGTTGTGCCCTTTCATGCCGTGACTTGCGTTTATATAGTTTTGCCGTATTTGCATTTAATAAAGATTTTTCCGCCCATGCTGATTTTTTATAGGCATCTATAAAAAACTTGGCTACCGGGTATTTGGCCCATGAATGCCATGGCTTAGTAACACCGACATAGTGTATTAATACCGTATTATCGGTGATGAAATTCTGATATAGTTTATCATTCTTATTTTTCAATTCCTGATCCACACCATAAATACAGTTAAAATCTCTTCTCAGGAAAATAACATTACCGACAAACAAGATGTTCAGCACATCCTGATCAAAATAAAGAAGCTCTTTTTGACGTTTGTCTAAAATGGAAAATGCTTTAGTCAACAACTGCTGTTCACGCCACACTTCGAGATTGGCAAATACCACGCCAGAGTTAAAGTAACCGTTACTCAGTTCAGGAATGCCGAGCCTGTTGCCGGATTTAATACGCACATCATCGATATCATTGATGACAGCCGCATATTCCCCACAGAAATTAATCTCCGTAAGCTCTTGCAATGAACCTTTACAGATAACATCGGCATCAAGATACAGTACAGAGCTTAGCTCCGTACTTAAATATTCAAATGCAAGATAACGATAGTACATCGCATAAGTCCATGATTTCGTACTCGGTAGTTCACGAAATACCGCGTTATCGAACACAAGAACCGTCACAGTCGTACTATACATTTGGGTCAGGCGTTTTACACTCTCCAGATAATCGTCATCTATATAGTCTGTTGCTATATAAAAGTGAATATCAATATCAGGGTTATTCACTAATACTGAGGTCATTGAAATGCCAGAACCAAATAAAAAATTACGGTCGACACCATACGCAACACTTAGTTTTTTACTCTTCTCATGCGTAGAGCTGTCTATGACGTGTTTTTGAATAACTAGCTTCTGGAAATCAATGTTCATAATAAAATGGCCTCAAACTTTATATGTGATTTATAGCGCTTTTCTTATTGTTCTTCGTCTTATTTTTTGCGCTTTTGTGACAGCCTGTTCAAACAACCTGACTTCCTGACGAAAGATTTCACGTAGTGGCATCGAAAAATAGACACGTAAAAAACGGTAGATATCTCTGGACGTCAGACCGATCTCAAGTGAAGAGAAATAGAGTCCGATCAAGTCCTTGTCTCGCCAGCGGCGCGGTACATGTTGACGAATTTGTGCACGATGCAGATCGATTACGGAAAGTTTGATATCCGCAATATTTTCTGGCATCGGTTGTTGGAGTAAAAAATGGCAAATATAGCAATCCCGATGATTTACTCCACCCCGATGCATTTTACCCACCATTTCTGCCACACGGGTAATAATGGTCCGTTTTAATACAAAATCAGGACGCTCAACTCCCCACCCGGCACAAAAATCTTCAAGGCTGATGGCGGGAGAAAGGTCCTCAGTGATGATAAACGAGGTTCGCTCTAACGGATTCAGACCTTTTTGACCAAATGCAACCCCTGTCATAGTATCAACATTCAGTTCTTTTAAGCGGTGAATCGCCAGCCACTCACGGTCGGCACCCAGTACAGGCATACGCAGAGATATAAGGTTCTTCACCACTTCTTTAAGCGTGGTTCCATGATGATATTTAAGAAAATAACCCTTTCCCATCATCTCAAAACGTAGGGTACGCCGTGTTTCCAGAGCGCGAAAAACCTCACCATCCAGCTTAGTGACTTCAGTAAACGGGTCTTTTCCTTGCCACTGCGTGGCAAATGGTTCTTTTAATTCAATCATTCTTAGGACCTAAAATGATATCTGCAGCTTTATCTGCCAGTCTGTAGAGATCTTCTGTATCAGCAAAATGCCGCGCGTTTCCGGCCCAACAACTTCTCTGCTCATTATTTTGCAGCGCATCGAAAAGTACAGTATTCAGATTTTCCTGCTCAAAAGGTTCAGGAATCACCACCCCACATTGTGCGGCGTTGATATAACCCGCATAGCCGCAAACTTCGGTAGTTAATACCGGTAGCCCGGCAACTACAGCTTCTAGCAAGACAATACCGGCAGCTTCCTGTACAGCGGGGTGAAGTAATAAATCAGCAGCAGACATCAATTCTGCGACATCGTCTCGCCCCGAGAAGAACTGCACTTGTTCTTCAACCCCCAATTGACGAGCCTGAGCGCGATAGCGATCGGCCTTATCCTGACCAACAACCATCAATCGCGTGCGGTGGCGGATGACATCAGGCAAAGAAGCCAACGCCTGTAATGTTCTTGGCACGCCTTTGCGTTTGAAATCGGAACCTACCTGTAAGAGTAAGTACTGATCGAGACCAATACCGTTTTTTTCTCTGACAACCTGCCGGCTGTTTTCAGGTTGTTGGCTGTACTTTCGGTCAGGATAGATTCCTGGTGGCAGGATACAAAAACGCTGGCTCTCAGTTTGGTAATGATGTTTGAAGTCACCAATTTGCTTATCGGTTAACATCAAAAGCGTAGTGCCGGCACCCCGCTGAAATACAGCTTGTTCAAATGCAGAATAGTGTCGGTACCTGCTAGTCAATTTGTAGAAAAAGCCTTTCTCGCGGGCGACCTTTTCTGCATAGCAAACGTCCGCAGCGTAATACACATCCAACCCAGGCATTTTATTAAAACCAACGACACGATCGACGGGATGTTGAGTTAAATAATTCTGAACCCACTGATAATATTGCTCGTTTTTCCCATGATTCGTTCTGGATGTGACGGGGACGAGTATAATCTCCAGCCCTTTCGGACGCTCGCCCTGCCATGACTGGGTAAATACCTGAACATGATGGCCACGAGAAGCAACCGTCAGCGCTACCCGCAAGAAATCACGTTGTAACCCACCATAGGGAAAATACTTGTACAAACAAAAAGCAATATTCATGCATTAATATCCGCATCGCGTCGCCAGGCATGTCAGGTTTGAAGCATCAGAATCGTGTAATCCTTGCCTAAAGCATCCAAAGATGACTTTCTGTGCTTTCGAAACGTTTCTGCCCGCTAGCTACCTGAAATTGCGCAGTAGTATATCATTTATTATCACGCATTCCGAAATGAATATTTTTTGAACAAAATACAAAATAAACCATGAAAAACATACAGATAAAAAAGACACCAGTTCATCAGAAAACGTACACCGCACAAGAGGTTAAGACATATAAATGCGGCCATGTGCATTTTTGAAATAGCCATCAGCGAAATCGGTCCCTCATCAATTCCATCGTTTTGATACAACCTGGATAAAAATGATGGTAAAGCCATAGTTAAATACATAGAATCCCCAGCACATTCATAAGTCAGCTACCATTATGCTCGAATTGCTTTACACCGCCCTTTTCTACCTTATTCAGCCTTTGATCTGGATACGGCTTTGGGTGCGCGGACGTAAGGCTCCGGCCTACCGTAAACGCTGGGGCGAACGCTACGGCTTTTATCGCCGCCCGCTAAAACCTGGCGGCATCATGCTTCATTCGGTTTCTGTGGGCGAAACGCTGGCTGCAATCCCATTAGTTCGCGCTCTGCGACATCGTTATCCCGACTTGCCGATCACGGTAACCACCATGACGCCAACCGGTTCCGAGCGCGTACAATCTGCTTTTGGTACTGACGTTCAGCACATTTATTTACCATACGATTTACCGGATGCCCTGAACCGTTTTCTGAATAAAGTTGACCCCAAACTGGTGTTAATTATGGAAACCGAGCTGTGGCCAAATCTGATCGCGGCACTCCATAAGCGCCACATTCCTCTGGTCATTGCCAACGCACGTCTTTCTGCTCGTTCAGCCGCTGGTTATGCGAAATTAGGTAAATTTGTTGGCAGACTACTGCGTCGAATTACGTTGATTGCCGCACAAAACGAAGAAGATGGCGCACGTTTTATTACGCTTGGCGCCAGAAGCAATCAAGTCACCGTTACTGGCAGCCTGAAGTTTGATATATCCGTAACACCGCAACTGGCCGCAAAAGCGGTGACATTACGTCGTCAATGGGCGCCTCACCGCCCGGTATGGATTGCAACCAGCACCCACGACGGCGAAGAAAGCATCATCATTGCCGCCCATCAGGCGTTATTAAATCAGTTCCCGAATCTTTTATTGATTCTGGTTCCCAGACATCCAGAACGGTTCCCGGATGCCATTAACCTCGTACGCCAGGCTGGACTAAGCTATACCACTCGTTCTTCGGGTGAAGTTCCATCATCAGGTACTCAGGTTGTGATCGGCGATACCATGGGTGAGCTGATGTTGCTGTATGGCATTGCCGACCTTGCTTTTGTCGGCGGTTCACTGGTTGAACGTGGTGGACACAACCCGCTGGAAGCGGCAGCGCATGCTATTCCGGTGTTGATGGGACCACATACGTTTAATTTTAAAGATATTTGCGCCCGTCTCGAACAGGCAAGCGGATTGATCACCGTCACCGACGCAGCTACGCTGGTGAAAGAGGTCTCTTCCTTACTGACCGATGCAGATTATCGTAATTTTTATGGCCGTCACGCAGTTGAAGTTCTGTATCAAAATCAGGGCGCTCTACAGCGTCTGCTGCAACTGCTGGAACCTTACCTGCCACCCAAAACGCATTGAGGCAAGTCATGCAAAAACGGGCGATTTATCCAGGAACCTTTGATCCTATTACTAACGGCCACCTCGATATCGTGACGCGTGCGACAAGCATGTTTGATCACGTGATTCTGGCGATTGCCGCAAGCCCCAGTAAAAAGCCGATGTTTACTCTGGAAGAGCGCGTTGAGCTGGCACAACAGGCAACGGCGCATCTTGGCAATGTGGAAGTGCTGGGATTCAGCGATCTGATGGCAAACTTTGCCCGTGATAATCAGGCGAACATTCTGATCCGTGGCCTGCGCGCGGTAGCCGATTTTGAGTATGAAATGCAGCTGGCTCATATGAACCGCCACCTCATGCCACAGCTGGAAAGCGTTTTTCTGATGCCATCTAAAGAGTGGTCATTTATCTCATCGTCACTGGTGAAAGAAGTTGCCCGCCACCAGGGTGACGTGACGCACTTTTTACCGGAAAACGTCCATCAGGCGTTAATGAGTAAACTGAAGTAATGCACCTGGCCGGATGCAGCATCCGGCCAGCAATGAAACTATTTCTGACAGCGACGACAATAGAACGTTGTACGCTGGGCGTGTTTTGTCGCAACAATCGGTGCGCCACATGCGCGGCAAGGTTCACCTTCTCTCCCATAGACCTGCAGCTCCTGGGCAAAATAGCCAGGCTTACCGTCACTTTGCAGAAAGTCCTTCAGCGTCGTCCCGCCCTGCTCGATAGAACGCAGCAACACCGCCTTAATAACGCGTACCAGCAATTCACACTCATCTTTCGACAATGATGACGCAAGACGGTCAGGATGAATCCCAGCCGCAAATAGCGACTCGCTGGCGTAGATATTACCCACACCCACCACCAGCTTGTTATCCATCAGCCAGGGTTTAATCGCCGTTTTCTTCTTCGCACATTTCTGCTGTAGATAATTGGCGTTGAAATCGTCGCTCAGCGGCTCAGGGCCAAGATGAGCGAGGACATTATGTCCATCCAGTTCTTTAGTCCACAGCCAGGCGCCAAAGCGACGGGGATCGGTATAACGCAGAACTTTGCCGTTGCTCATCACTAAGTCAACGTGGTCGTGCTTGTCTGCCGGAAGCTCTTCAGGAAGGATACGCAAGCTACCCGACATCCCCAGATGAATGATTATCCAGCCATCCGCCAGTTCTAGCAGCAGGTATTTCGCGCGCCGCTGTACGCTGAGGACAGGTTGATCACTCAGACGATAGATTTCCTCAGATACTGGCCAACGCAAACGACCGTTACGCACCGTCGCGTGCATAATCGTTGCCCCCACCAGATGCGGCTCAATACCACGGCGGCTGGTTTCGACTTCAGGTAATTCAGGCATAGTATCTCCGGCGGTATGTCAGGTCTCATTAATATGGGGACGGCCAGAAAAACAAAAAACCCCGCCGAGGCAGGGTTTTTCTTTACATCAAAACGAAAATTATTTGATTTTCGCTTCTTTGTATAAAACGTGCTGACGAACAACTGGATCGAACTTTTTCAGTTCCAGTTTTTCCGGCTTAGTACGTTTGTTCTTCGTAGTGGTATAGAAGTGACCAGTACCAGCAGAAGAAACCAGCTTGATTTTCTCACGAATACCTTTAGCCATGATTTATTTCCTCTTAGTACTTAGTACTTTTCGCCACGGGCACGCAGTTCAGACAGAACTGTTTCGATGCCTTTCTTATCAATAACACGCATACCTTTAGCAGATACACGCAGGGTGACAAAACGCTTCTCGCTCTCAACCCAAAAACGGTGAGAGTGCAGGTTAGGCAGGAAACGGCGTTTAGTCGCGTTCAGTGCGTGGGAACGGTTGTTACCGGTCACCGGACGCTTGCCAGTAACTTGGCAGACTCGGGACATGTCTATTCTCCAAAAATCAAATTAGCTCGAGCTTCGTATGGGGTATTGGCGCCTCGTCAGGCTTCTCAGCCCGGTTATCGCAGTTCAATACACTTAATCTTTCAATGTTGCCTCGTCATTGGACGCAACAAGAATGATTTTGCGTATTTGCGAACTCTCGATTGCCAGGCCCAAATGCCAAACCCGAGATTCTCAAAGGTGGCGTAGTATACGCTGAGTCAGCGATGTGCTCAAGTCCCGAACAGACAAAGATCCCGATGGATCGCGTAAAGTGCGTTAAATCCAACCGCGTTCCGCAAAAGAAACGTACTCTCCGCGCCCAATGACCAGATGATCAAGCACCCGGATATCCATGAACTGACAGCATTTCACAACACGCTCGGTGATGAGTTTATCTGCTTTACTGGGCTCTGCACACCCCGAAGGGTGATTATGCGCAAGGATCACCGCAGAAGCATTCATTTTTATCGCTTCACGGACAATTTCTCTCGGATGTACCTCGACATGGCTAAGCGTACCGGAAAAAAGTTTGCTGTGTTTAATCACGCGATGTTGAGAATCCATAAAGATCACCAGAAAGATCTCGCGTTCCTCTTGCGAAAGCTGGCTTTGCAGAAATTCACGCGCCATTTCCGGACTAAGTAGAGCCCGCTCCTCTATCATTCGCACGTTGTAGTAGCGTCTTGCCAGCTCCGCAATCCCCTTCAACTGTGCGTACTTCGCGATACCGATTCCCTGAACATAGCTAAAATCCATGTAATCAGCAGACAGCAGACCATACAGCGACTCAAAATGCTGAAGCATCTCTTTCGCCAGCGTAAGCACATCTTTACCCTGCATGCCGGTACGTAAAAAAAGAGCCAAAAGCTCAACATCGGTCAGAGAACTGGCCCCCTGCGCCAACAGCTTTTCCCGGGGCATCATACTTCCTGTATTTTCCATGCTTCTCCCTCCTCTCGCGTCCGCATAGTGGCATAACACCGACGGTGAATCGACGTGCTGTTTTCACTTCTTCGTAGCGCCTCGCAAAGTGGAGTACGGTCAAAAGCACGACAAATTGCGGATTGTGATAAAATATCCGCCTTCTGGTGAAACCCAACAGGAAAGATCATGATGAGCCTGGCCGGTAAAAAAATCGTACTTGGCGTCAGTGGCGGTATTGCTGCGTACAAGACCCCTGAGTTGGTGCGTCGTTTACGGGAACGCGGCGCTGACGTCCGCGTGGCGATGACCGAAGCGGCAAAAGCATTTATTACTCCCCTGAGTTTACAGGCGGTTTCAGGTTATCCCGTTTCCGACAGCCTGCTTGACCCCGCAGCCGAAGCCGCGATGGGCCACATTGAGCTGGGAAAATGGGCCGATTTGGTCATCCTGGCACCCGCTACAGCAGACCTGATTGCTCGTGTCGCCGCAGGTATGGCCAACGACCTGGTGTCAACGATTTGTCTGGCAACGCCTGCTCCTGTTGCTGTACTGCCAGCCATGAACCAGCAGATGTATCGCGCTGCCGCGACCCAGCACAATCTGGGTATTCTTGCCTCACGCGATTTGCTCATTTGGGGTCCTGACAGCGGTAGTCAGGCATGTGGTGATATCGGCCCTGGACGTATGCTGGATCCGTTAACGATTGTGGATATGGCGGCAGAACATTTTTCACCTGTCAACGATCTGCAACATCTCAAGATCATGATTACGGCGGGCCCGACGCGTGAACCGCTTGATCCCGTGCGTTATATTTCCAACCACAGTTCCGGGAAGATGGGGTTTGCGATCGCGGCCGCTGCCGCAAAGCGCGGTGCAAACGTCACACTGGTATCGGGTCCGGTTTCGTTATCCACACCACCATTTGTTCAGCGGGTTGATGTGATGACCGCGCTGGAAATGGAAGCCGCTGTGCAATCTGCGGTTCAACAACAGCATATTTTTATCGGTTGCGCTGCAGTCGCTGATTATCGCGCTGAAACTGTCGCCCACGAAAAAATAAAAAAACAAGCGACGCAGGGTGATGAATTAACAGTAAAAATGGTCAAAAACCCGGACATTATCGCCGGTGTTGCCGCACTGGATGCTAACCGTCCTTTTGTCGTTGGGTTTGCCGCCGAAACAAATAATGTGGAAGAATATGCCCGGCAAAAACGCATCCGCAAAAACCTTGATGTGATCTGTGCGAACGACGTTTCGCTGTCAACTCAAGGGTTTAACAGCGATAGCAACGCATTACACCTTTTTTGGCAGGATGGAGACAAAGTCTTACCGCTTGAGCGTAAAGAACTCCTGGGCCAATTATTACTCGACGAGATCGTGACCCGTTATGATGAAAAAAATCGACGTTAAGATTCTGGACCCGCGCGTAGGGCAACAATTTCCGCTCCCGACGTACGCCACTTCTGGTTCTGCCGGACTTGACCTGCGTGCTTGTCTTGATGACGCCGTAGAGCTGGCGCCGGGCGCAACAACGCTGGTGCCAACCGGGTTAGCTATCCACATTGCCGATCCTTCTCTGGCAGCGGTAATGCTCCCGCGCTCCGGGCTGGGCCATAAGCACGGTATCGTGCTGGGCAATCTGGTTGGTTTGATTGATTCCGACTACCAGGGCCAACTGATGGTGTCCGTCTGGAACCGTGGTCAGGACAGCTTCACTATTGAGCCGGGCGAACGTATCGCGCAGATGGTATTTGTACCGGTCGTGCAGGCTGAATTTAATCTGGTGGAAGAGTTTGAAGCCACCGATCGTGGCGAAGGTGGCTTCGGCCATTCCGGGCGCAAGTAACCCGCAGAAAAGCATCCCATAGCGTAATAACGCAATAACACACCGCAAACAACAGTTTGCGGTCGCTGTGTGGATGCCTGCCTGGCAAGAGCTTATTTTCAGGGGTATTTTGTAACATGGTAGAAAAGCAAACTGCGAAAAGGAATCGTCGCGAAGAAATACTTCAGTCTCTGGCACTGATGCTTGAGTCCAGCGATGGTAGCCAACGCATCACCACAGCAAAGCTGGCAGCCTCAGTTGGCGTATCCGAAGCGGCATTGTATCGCCATTTCCCCAGCAAGACCCGTATGTTCGATAGCCTGATTGAGTTTATCGAAGATAGTCTGATTACGCGTATCAATCTGATTTTGAAAGATGAAAAAGACACCAACGCGCGTCTGCGTCTGATCGTTCTGCTGATTTTAGGGTTTGGTGAGCGTAATCCAGGCCTGACACGAATTCTGACCGGACACGCGTTGATGTTCGAGCAAGACCGTCTGCAAGGTCGCATTAACCAACTTTTTGAGCGCATTGAAGCGCAGTTGCGCCAGGTTCTGCGAGAAAAAAGAATGCGTGAAGGTGAAGGCTACACCGTGGATGAAACGCTGCTGGCCAGCCAGTTACTGGCTTTCTGCGAAGGTATGCTGTCCCGGTTTGTACGTAGCGAATTTAAATACCGCCCAACGGATGATTTTGACACCCGCTGGCCGTTGGTTGCAGCTCAATTGCAGTAGCGATTTTGTCTTGTCCGGCCTACGGGGGTTACGTAGGCCGGACAAGCGCAGCGCCATCCGGCAGTTCTTAAACGCCGTACGCTTCGCGATAGGCCCGTACTGCCACCAGATGCTCCGCCATCTCTGGCTTCTCTTCCAGATACGCAATCAGATCTTTCAGGGTAATGATAGAAATCACCTTGCAGCCATAATCGCGTTCCACTTCCTGAATCGCGGAAATCTCGCCGCGACCGCGTTCCTGACGATCGAGAGAAATCAGTACCCCCGCCAGAGTGGCGCCATTCGCCTGAATAATCTCCATCGACTCACGAATAGCCGTACCTGCGGTGATAACATCATCTACCAGCATGACACGCCCCTCAAGTGCGCTACCTACCAGATTACCGCCTTCGCCATGGGTCTTCGCCTCTTTGCGGTTAAAGCAGTACGGCATATCTTTATCGTGGTGTTCCGCCAGCGCAACGGCCGTTGTGGTCGCAATCGGAATACCTTTGTAGGCAGGGCCAAACAGCAAATCGAACTCAATACCGGAATCCACCAGCGCTTCGGCATAAAAACGGCCTAACAGTGCCAGGTCGCGCCCGGTATTAAACAGCCCGGCGTTGAAGAAATAGGGGCTTTTGCGCCCGGATTTCAGCGTAAATTCGCCAAACTTTAGTACCTGCTTGCTAAGCGCAAACTCAATAAACTGGCGCTGATACGGTTTCATGGATTCGCTCCTCATCTCACTTTATTACAGACAAAAAAAAGGCGACTCATCAGTCGCCTTTAAAATCAATTTTCTAACGCCGCCTTCTGCGTCGCTACAATGGATTCGATTCCCCCTCGGGCCAATGCCAGTAGGGTGAGAAGTTCTTCATGGCTGAACGGTTCGCCTTCCGCCGTACCCTGAACCTCTATAATGCGACCGTCCTCAGTCATCACTACGTTCATGTCGGTTTCAGCAGCAGAGTCTTCAACGTACTCAAGGTCACAGAGTGCTTCACCGTTCACAATGCCCACGGAAACCGCGGCGACCATCCCTTTCATCGGGTTAGTTTTCAGCTTACCGCTCGCCACCAGCTTGTTCAGCGCATCAGCCAACGCAACGCATGCGCCGGTAATTGATGCGGTGCGCGTACCGCCATCGGCCTGAATAACATCGCAGTCCAGCGTAATTGTGAATTCGCCGAGCGTTTTCAGATCAACAGCTGCGCGCAGCGCGCGGGCGATCAGACGCTGGATTTCCATGGTACGACCGCCCTGCTTACCTTTCGCCGCTTCACGGGCGTTACGGGTGTGCGTGGCGCGTGGCAGCATGCCATATTCTGCGGTGATCCAGCCCTGGCCCTGACCTTTCAAAAAACGTGGGACGCCTTCATCAATAGAAGCGGTACACAGCACTTTGGTATCACCAAATTCGACCAGCACGGAGCCTTCAGCGTGTTTTGTATAATTACGGGTCAGGGTGACGGGACGCACCTGATTGGCACTACGACCTGCTGGACGCATGATAAAATCTCCGGCTTGAAACGAATGTGGCTGCGCATTATACGGACTTCCGACTGTTATTCCTATCCTGACAAGACGCGGATGGCTATAATCCTCCCATCTCATCTTTAAAAACAGGAACGTCTATGATCCGCAGCATGACCGCCTACGCCCGGCGTGAAATCAAGGGTGAATGGGGTAGCGCCACCTGGGAAATGCGCTCGGTAAACCAGCGTTATCTGGAAACTTATTTTCGCCTGCCGGAGCAGTTCCGTAGTCTCGAACCCGTTGTTCGCGAACGTATTCGCACGCGTCTGACGCGCGGTAAAGTCGAATGTACGCTGCGTTTTGAGCCTGATGCCAGCGCGCAAGGCGAGCTGATTCTGAATGAAAAACTCGCTAAACAGCTCGTTAGCGCTGCTAACTGGGTCAAAATGCAGAGCGATGAAGGTGAAATCAACCCAGTTGATATCCTGCGCTGGCCTGGCGTAATGGCTGCCCAGGAGCAGGATCTGGACGCCATTGCCGCCGAAATCCTCGCCGCGCTTGACGGTACGCTGGATGACTTCATCGTTGCGCGTGAAACCGAAGGTCAGGCGCTGAAGGCGCTGATCGAGCAGCGTCTGGAAGGCGTCAGTGCTGAAGTCACAAAAGTGCGTGCTCATATGCCGGAAATCCTGCAATGGCAGCGCGAGCGTCTGGTAGCCAAACTGGAAGACGCCCAGGTGCAGTTGGAGAATAACCGCCTTGAGCAAGAGCTGGTGCTGATGGCGCAGCGTATCGATGTGGCGGAAGAACTGGATCGCCTGGAAGCTCACGTCAAAGAAACCTACAACATTCTGAAGAAAAAAGAGGCGGTTGGCCGTCGTCTGGACTTCATGATGCAGGAATTCAACCGTGAGTCGAACACTCTGGCATCGAAGTCTATCAATGCCGAAGTGACGAATTCCGCGATTGAACTGAAGGTACTGATCGAGCAAATGCGCGAGCAGATTCAGAATATCGAGTAATTTTGCGTACCATACCTATGCTATCGTAAAGCACAGGATAGCCTGCTAAATGCGGGCTATCCCTACCGCCAATAAGTGCTGATTGATATAAAATTGGAGTAATTATTTATCTGGCATATATTTGTCGTTATAAAGACTCTTCAGAATATCAACCCGAACAGCGTTGCTGCTGTTCATATTCACAACTGTCAGTACTTCATCAGATCCCCTGAGGCGCCAGCATTCTGCCTCTATATCGCATTTTTCCTGTTTTTCATAGCCCGCCATTGAGAGATATTCACTAATTTTCCACGTATCCTTGGTATTATAGAACGTCACACTCCATACATCAGCCTTAGGGCCAGAAATGTTCGTATAATTAAAGTCATACACTTGGGATATTCTCGGCATTTTTTTTAAAACTTGGGGAGTGTAATAATCATATT
The DNA here is from genome assembly GCF_016894305.1 of Citrobacter sp. B72. NCBI lineage: Bacteria > Pseudomonadati > Pseudomonadota > Gammaproteobacteria > Enterobacterales > Enterobacteriaceae > Citrobacter > Citrobacter sp. B72. Next base: position 93,736 of record NZ_CP069801.1, on the reverse strand, counting down.
TGGCTTTATCAAACTCTGAATATTGTGCGTTACCTGCAAGTCTCATTTTAATATTAGGCCAGAAATAAGAGCTGCATATAGCTATTACCATCAGCACTATTATGACTGCCTGTTTCATATGTTTCCCTTTTTTACCAGTTAACGACCGTTCCATCTCTGGAAACTATTTTAACGTTACCAGAACTGAAGTCGCTGTAAGGTATCACTGTTCTCATGAATGAGGGTAAAACACCCTTTACAGGAAGAGCTAAAGCTGATTTCATCGGATCGGGAAATAAAATCGGTTGGAATGAGGTGTTTTTAAAAGAGCCGATTGGACCATAATAATCCCAACGTCTGAGGGCTTCCTCTTTGCTGACGGGCTGCAATAGCGGGAATGGGTTACTATCTTACGCTCATGTCTATCACTCCGACTCACTTAATGCTGAAAATTTTGCTGTAAATGCGCCTACACGCATAGAGGCGATAGCTGAGGGGAACCATTTTTCAGAATAGAAGCCGCTGCATATCAGAGTTTACTCAGGATGACGTCCCTAATGGCTTCTGGAGTGTCAACTTGTCCTATGGTCGGGGGGATAGTTTGATGAAATATCATACGTGGCTCGCCAGTAAACGGCGGCGCTACGCGTTTTTTCCGATGAGCATGTTTATAACTTCCCACTACGCATTATATTTTCTCATCTTTTATCAGCATCATTAATATCGTGATATCGCATATCATATGGCATTTTCGCCAAATCATCATTAGCTGTAGTTATTAAAATAACTTCACCTTAGAAAATCTCAATCGTGACAAGGCGCACAAATCGTTAACCTTAGCCCCCAGCAAATCAGGGGGAATACATGCTGTTACACGTTTTATATTTAATTGGTATTACTGCCGAAGCCATGACCGGTGCGCTTGCTGCTGGGCGTCGTCGTATGGATACATTTGGCGTCATCATCATTGCCACCGCGACGGCCATTGGCGGCGGATCGGTACGCGATATTCTTCTCGGCCACTATCCTCTTGGCTGGGTAAAGCACCCTGAATACGTCATTATCGTGGCGACCGCTGCGGTACTCACCACCATTATTGCTCCCGTCATGCCCTATCTGCGCAAAATATTCCTCGTACTGGATGCGCTGGGCCTTGTGGTCTTTTCTATTATCGGTGCTCAGGTGGCACTGGATATGGGCCATGGACCGATTATCGCCGTGGTCGCTGCGGTCACGACCGGCGTCTTCGGTGGCGTGTTACGCGACATGTTCTGCAAACGCATCCCGTTAGTGTTCCAGAAAGAGCTGTATGCTGGCGTATCATTCGCCGCTGCTGTGTTGTACATCGTGCTACAGCATTATGTCTCCAGTCATGATGTAGTGGTTATTTCTACTCTGCTCTTCGGCTTTACCGCCCGACTGCTGGCGCTGCGCCTGAAGTTAGGGCTACCGGTATTTTACTATCGCCATGAAGGCCATTAAGGCATAAAGCCCGCGATCCGCTGAGCAGCCAGCCAGTTGCTCAGCGCTATGACCTCCCTGGTCTCCAGCCACTGAATGATCTGTCGTGCCCGGCGTTCCCCCATTAAAGGGAGCTGCCGCCAGCTTTGCTCATCACGGTCCTGCAATTGTTGCCACGAAGCATCCCGACTGGCATTCAGGGTTGCCTGTGTTAACGGTATTCCCATGGCAATAACCCAACGTGTGAACGGAAGATGGCGCGACAGGTTGAACTGATGCCACATCTTCTCCCCTTTGCTTACGCCTAATGTGGACTGGAGCTGCTCCTGAGTTAATCCGAGCCAGGAAAAGATATGTTCAAAGTGATACGCCTGATGAAGGTCACGCCATCCTGCCTCGCCGATACCCTCCAGCCCCAGCACTTCTTTACCGCCCAGCCAGACCAGTCTGGCAACAAACTGTTCCTGGCACTCCGCTGTAGCATAAAAACAGGTTAGTGAATTGAAGCGCCCCTCGGGGGGTATTGGCTTAGTACGCTGAGTGCTGCGCCAGACCACCTCGTCTATACGGGGTATCCCTTGTCCGGCCAGGCTCACCAGAATCTGATCGCCAGGCGCGATATCCCATTCATTCCAGCGTCGGACGGAGCCAATATTGACGCGCTGTACGCGTTTATCATCCAGCATGACGGGAGTCAGCAATGCAACCACCGCAATTTTCCCGCTTTTACCAACGGAGAACTGAATACCCGTTACCTCAGATACCCTCGTCACGGGAGGATATTTCCACGCAGCCAGCCAGTCCCCCTGTCCGGGTAGCCAATACTGTGCCCGTGGTTCTTTTGCCGTTCGCACCACGACACCATCCGTCACAAAAGGTAATGCTGAACTCCACCACCTGGCGCGCGACTTTTCGACGTCATCCGCATTCTTCACGGCCTGAGTATAGCGTTGCGTGTAACTGAACCCGGCAGCCGTGAGCTGCTCCAGTCTTTCAGGCATGACCGCCGGACCATCAGGCCAGGCCCAGATAAAAATTGCCAGCGAGCGTAACATTTCCGGATTGCCCTGGCGCATCATTAATCCAGCAACCTTCGAGCGGGCGTTCATTCCCCCTATCTGCTTCTGAATATGCCCCTCTTGCTGCAAAAATATCTCACCCTGCAACGTACTGTTAGCGAGTTTCCCCTTGGTGGAATGTGGTACGGAAGGGATCTGCAGAACCTTTTGCGTCCAGTCTTCGCCTTTCAGGCCATTACCACGGCTAATCGCCCGTACCAGATTGCCATTGCGATAGACTAACGTCACCGCCACGCCATCCACCTTCGGTTGCACCCAGAGATCGCTGCGAGCGAGCATCCATTGCTGTAGCGCTTGCTTATCAGCTAGTTTTCGAACGCCCGTATGGGGAACTGGATGCGAGACGGTGCCACTTATTGGGGGCACAGACAGATCTGGTGGGACTTCATCGCCAAAACAGCGCTGCCACTGGATGAGTTGCGCATTGAGCTGGTCATAAACGCCGTCGTCTACGGCACTTTCCCCTTGTTTCCAGTAACTGTCATTCCACTGTGTAATCTGCTGCTGTAGTCGTGAAATTTCCTCGTTTGCCCTGGCAGGCGACCAGACGGGGCATACCGCCCACGCAGGTAAATGCCACACCAGTAAAACCAGCCCTATGCATTTCCATAATCCCATGCTATCTCCGCTGAACGATACGTTTCCCGGCAGGTATAGCGCGAAGTGAAATAGAAACAGAGCGGCAAAAATTCATCCTGCGAACAGCTTTCCGGACATTTGCATGTATTGCTGCAAATCATCGATAAAACAGGAAACTGGTACGCAAAACGCAATAAACATGCGCAAAAAGTGTGACAAGGGCTACGTCACATAGCGGCTACGTGTATAATAAGCCCGTATGTAGGCTCTCTTTCGACAATCACATACATTAAGATACTCATGGCTCAAGGCACGCTTTATATTGTTTCTGCCCCCAGTGGCGCGGGTAAATCCAGCCTGATTCAGGCTTTATTAAAGACCCAACCGTTGTATGACACCCAGGTTTCTGTTTCGCACACCACGCGCGCACCGCGCCCGGGGGAAGTGCACGGTGAACACTATTTCTTTGTGAACCATGATGAATTCAGAACCATGATTGGCAGAGACGCGTTCCTGGAACACGCGGAGGTTTTCGGTAATTACTACGGCACCTCGCGTGAAACCATTGAGCAAGTATTAGCATCCGGCGTAGACGTCTTTTTAGATATCGACTGGCAAGGTGCGCAGCAAATTCGTGAAAAAATGCCGCATGCGCGCAGTATTTTTATTTTGCCACCGTCTAAGATTGAGCTGGACCGCCGCCTGCGTGGCCGCGGTCAGGATAGCGAAGACGTGATCGCGAAACGTATGGCGCAAGCTGTTGCAGAAATGAGCCATTACGCCGAATATGATTATCTTATTGTGAATGATGATTTCGACACCGCCCTTGGCGATTTGAAAACCATCATTCGCGCCGAACGTCTGCGCATGAGCCGCCAAAAGCAGCGTCATGACGCTTTAATCAGCAAACTGTTGGCAGACTGAACCCACATTCAGTATCATGCCCAGTCATTTCTTCACCTGTGGAGCATTTTAAGTATGGCACGCGTAACTGTTCAGGACGCTGTAGAGAAAATTGGTAACCGTTTTGACCTGGTACTGGTCGCCGCGCGTCGCGCTCGTCAGATGCAGGTAGGCGGAAAGGATCCGCTCGTACCAGAAGAAAACGATAAAACTACCGTTATCGCGCTGCGCGAAATCGAAGAAGGTCTGATCAACAACCAGATCCTCGACGTGCGTGAGCGCCAGGAACAGCAAGAGCAGGAAGCCGCTGAATTACAAGCCGTTACCGCTATTGCTGAAGGTCGTCGTTAATCACAAAGCGGGTCGCCCTTGTATCTGTTTGAAAGCCTGAATCAACTGATTCAAAACTACCTGCCGGAAGACCAGATTAAGCGTCTTCGGCAGGCGTATCTCGTTGCACGTGACGCTCACGAGGGCCAGACACGTTCAAGCGGTGAACCCTATATCACGCACCCGGTAGCGGTAGCCTGCATTCTGGCCGAGATGAAACTCGACTACGAAACGCTGATGGCTGCGCTGCTGCATGACGTGATTGAAGATACCCCAGCCACCTATCAGGACATGGAACAGCTTTTTGGTAAAAGCGTTGCAGAGCTGGTAGAAGGGGTATCGAAGCTTGATAAGCTTAAGTTTCGCGATAAGAAAGAGGCGCAAGCTGAAAACTTTCGCAAAATGATTATGGCGATGGTGCAGGATATCCGCGTCATTCTCATCAAACTTGCCGACCGCACCCACAACATGCGCACGCTGGGCTCATTACGCCCGGACAAGCGTCGCCGCATCGCCCGTGAAACTCTCGAAATCTATAGTCCGCTGGCACACCGTTTAGGTATTCATCACATTAAAACCGAGCTGGAAGAGCTGGGTTTTGAAGCGCTGTACCCAAACCGCTATCGCGTGATTAAAGAAGTGGTTAAAGCCGCTCGCGGCAACCGCAAAGAGATGATCCAAAAAATCCTCTCTGAAATCGAAGGGCGTTTGCAGGAGGCAGGTATTCCGTGTCGCGTAAGCGGGCGTGAGAAGCACCTGTACTCTATTTACTGCAAAATGGTGCTCAAAGAGCAGCGTTTTCACTCCATCATGGATATCTACGCATTTCGCGTCATCGTTCATGATTCCGATACCTGCTATCGCGTACTCGGCCAGATGCACAGCCTGTACAAACCACGCCCTGGTCGCGTGAAAGACTATATCGCCATTCCGAAAGCGAACGGATATCAGTCTTTGCACACCTCAATGATCGGCCCTCATGGCGTCCCGGTTGAAGTACAGATTCGTACTGAAGACATGGACCAGATGGCAGAAATGGGTGTCGCAGCGCACTGGGCTTACAAAGAGCACGGCGGCGAAAGCAGCACCACTGCGCAAATCCGCGCTCAGCGCTGGATGCAAAGCTTGCTGGAACTGCAGCAGAGCGCCGGTAGCTCGTTTGAATTTATTGAAAGCGTCAAATCTGATCTCTTCCCGGATGAGATTTATGTTTTCACACCGGAAGGGCGAATTGTCGAACTGCCCGCTGGTGCAACGCCTGTCGACTTCGCCTACGCCGTGCATACCGATATCGGTCACGCCTGCGTCGGCGCGCGCGTCGACAGACAGCCTTACCCGCTTTCACAACCGCTCTTTAGCGGCCAGACCGTTGAGATTATCACCGCGCCGGGCGCACGTCCGAACGCAGCGTGGCTAAACTTCGTCGTCAGTTCGAAAGCGCGCGCCAAGATTCGCCAACTGTTGAAAAACCTCAAGCGCGATGATTCCGTCAGTCTGGGTCGTCGACTGCTCAACCATGCCCTGGGCGGTAGCCGTAAACTGGCTGAGATCCCCCCAGAGAGCATCCAGCGTGAGCTTGAGCGTATGAAGCTCGCCACGCTTGACGATCTGCTCGCAGAAATCGGTCTGGGTAATGCCATGAGCGTGGTGGTAGCGAAAAACCTCCAGCAAGGCGAAGCAACAGCGAACGTACCAGCACAATCTGGCCATGGTCATCTGCCGATCAAAGGCGCTGACGGCGTGCTGATCACCTTCGCGAAATGCTGTCGTCCAATTCCAGGCGATCCAATCATTGCCCACGTCAGTCCGGGTAAAGGTCTGGTGATCCACCATGAGTCCTGCCGTAATATTCGTGGCTACCAGAAAGAGCCAGAGAAGTTTATGGCGGTGGAATGGGATAAAGAGACGGAGCAGGAATTCATCACCGAGATTAAGGTGGATATGTTTAACCACCAGGGTGCTCTGGCGAACCTGACGGCGGCAATCAACACGACCACCTCCAATATTCAAAGTCTGAATACGGAAGAGAAAGATGGCCGCGTTTATAGCGCCTTTATTCGCCTGACCGCTCGCGATCGTGTGCACCTGGCGAATATCATGCGTAAAATCCGCGTCATGCCGGACGTGATAAAAGTCACCCGTAACCGAAACTAGTCTTATGAATGAACAGCGCTATGCACGTATCCGCGAGATGCTCGCACGTCGTCAGCCCGATCTGACCGTCTGCATGGAGCAGGTTCACAAACCTCATAACGTTTCTGCGATTATTCGTACTGCAGATGCGGTCGGCGTGCATGAAGTCCACGCCGTCTGGCCGGGTAGCCGTATGCGCACCATGGCCTCTTCTGCCGCAGGCAGCAACAGTTGGGTGCAGGTGAAAACTCACCTTACCATTGGCGATGCGGTCACACATTTAAAAAGCCGGGGCATGCAGGTCCTGGCAACCCATCTGTCAGATAAAGCCGTGGATTTTCGCGAGATTGATTACACGCGCCCCACCTGCATCCTGATGGGCCAGGAGAAAACCGGCATCACTCAGGAAGCGTTGGATCTGGCTGATCAGGACATCATCATTCCCATGACTGGCATGGTGCAGTCACTGAACGTTTCTGTCGCCTCCGCGCTGATTCTGTACGAAGCACAGCGCCAGCGGCAAAACGCGGGGATGTACCGACGAGAAAACAGCATGCTGCCACAAGAAGAGCAGCAGCGATTACTGTTTGAAGGCGGTTATCCGGTGCTGGCGAATGTCGCTAAGCGCAAAGGTCTTCCCTACCCTCACGTAAACACGCAGGGCGAAATTGAAGCCGATGCAACGTGGTGGGCCACTATGCAATCTGCGAGATAAACGCGATGAAAGGCCGTTTACTGGATGCCATCCCACTCAACTCTCTGACCGGCGTTGGCGCAGCGCAAAGCAGTAAACTGGCTAAAATTGGCCTGCACACCGTGCAGGACCTCCTGCTCCACCTCCCTTTGCGTTACGAAGACCGTACCCATCTATACCCAATTGGCGAACTGCTGCCGGGTGTCTATGCCACCGTTGAAGGCGAAGTGCTGAACTGCAATATCACCTTCGGCGGTCGCCGGATGATGACCTGTCAAATCAGCGATGGCTCGGGGATTCTCACCATGCGCTTTTTCAACTTCAGCGCAGCGATGAAAAACAGCCTTGCTACCGGGCGTAGGGTACTGGCCTACGGCGAAGCCAAACGCGGGAAATACGGCGCAGAGATGATTCACCCGGAATACCGCGTACAAGGCGATCTCAGCACGCCAGAATTGCAGGAAACACTCACACCAGTATATCCAACCACCGAAGGTGTGAAGCAGGCCACGCTGCGCAAGCTGACCGATCAGGCACTGGATCTGCTCGATACCTGCGCCATTGCCGAACTGCTGCCGCCAGAGCTGTTACAGGGCATGATGAGCCTACCCGAAGCACTGCGCACATTGCACCGCCCCCCACCGTCGCTGCAACTCAGCGATCTGGAAACCGGACAACATCCGGCGCAGCGACGTCTGATTCTCGAAGAACTGCTGGCACATAATCTCAGCATGCTGGCACTACGTGCCGGGGCACAGCGTTTTCACGCCCAGCCGTTAAGTGCTAACAACGCGCTAAAAGATAAGCTGCTGGCAGCATTGCCGTTCAAACCTACTGGCGCACAGGCCCGTGTTACCGCTGAGATTGAACGCGATATGGCACTGGATGTGCCGATGATGCGCCTGGTACAGGGTGATGTCGGCTCCGGTAAAACGCTGGTTGCCGCGCTGGCCGCGCTGCGGGCTATCGCACATGGTAAGCAGGTTGCGCTAATGGCTCCTACCGAACTATTGGCTGAACAGCATGCGAATAACTTCCGCAACTGGTTCGCGCCACTGGGCGTTGAAGTGGGCTGGCTGGCGGGCAAGCAGAAAGGCAAAGCGCGTCTGGCGCAACAGGAAGCTATTGCCAGCGGTCAGGTGCAGATGATTGTCGGCACGCACGCGATTTTCCAGGAACAGGTGCAGTTCAACGGGCTGGCGCTGGTTATCATCGACGAACAGCACCGCTTCGGCGTACATCAGCGTCTGGCGCTGTGGGAGAAAGGTCAGCAGCAGGGTTTCCACCCACACCAGCTAATCATGACCGCCACGCCGATTCCACGTACCCTGGCGATGACGGCCTATGCTGACCTCGACACGTCGGTCATTGACGAACTCCCTCCGGGGCGTACGCCGGTCACTACGGTCGCCATTCCGGATACCCGCCGCAGCGATATTATTGATCGCGTGCGCAACGCCTGTACCCACGAAGGACGTCAAGCATACTGGGTCTGTACGCTGATTGAAGAGTCTGACTTGTTGGAAGCTCAGGCGGCAGAAGCGACGTGGGAAGAGCTTAAACTGGCGCTGCCAGAACTCAATATTGGCCTGGTACACGGGCGCATGAAGCCCGCCGAGAAGCAGTCAGTAATGGCGGCCTTTAAGCAGGGTGAACTGCATCTGCTGGTTGCCACCACGGTGATTGAAGTGGGCGTGGACGTGCCAAACGCCAGCCTGATGATTATTGAAAACCCGGAACGCTTAGGTCTGGCCCAGTTGCACCAGTTGCGTGGTCGCGTAGGCCGTGGCGCGGTGGCCTCCCACTGCGTTCTGCTCTACAAATCACCGCTGTCTAAAACCGCGCAGAAACGCCTGCAGGTTCTGCGAGACAGCAACGACGGGTTCGTAATTGCGCAAAAAGATTTAGAGATTCGCGGTCCCGGCGAGCTGTTAGGTACTCGCCAGACCGGAACGGCAGAATTCAAGGTCGCAGATTTACTGCGCGATCAGGCGATTATCCCGGAAGTTCAGCGCATTGCCCGCCATATTCACGAACGTTATCCGCAACAGGCCGCGGCACTGATAGAGCGCTGGATGCCGGAAACCGAACGCTACTCCAACGCGTAGTTAATTCATAGCGGCGGCGGATGTTATCCCGCCGCACAGCCGTTATTGCGCGAAAATCGGTAACAGCAGATACAGCTTAATCACCAGCGCGTTGACGATATCGATAAAGAACGCCCCCACCATCGGCACCACCAGAAACGCCATATGGGATGGTCCAAAACGTTCGGTAATCGCCTGCATGTTGGCAATCGCCGTCGGCGTCGCGCCGAGACCAAAACCACAGTGTCCGGCTGCCAGCACGGCGGCATCGTAGTTCTTACCCATCATGCGCCAGGTGACGAATATCGCGTACAGCGCCATGAAAATAGTCTGCACAACCAGGATTGCCAGCATCGGCAAGGCCAGTGAAGCCAGTTCCCACAATTTCAGGCTCATCAACGCCATCGCCAGGAACAGCGACAGACTTACGTTACCCAGCACCGAAACTGCACGTTCGAACACCCGATAAAAACCCAGTAGCGCCAGACCGTTACTGAGGATCACCCCAACAAACAGGACGCAGACGAAGGTCGGCAATTCCAGCACTGTTCCAACCAGCATTTGCGCAACGATTTTACCCACCGTCAGACAGATAGCGATCAGAGCAATGGTTTCAATCAGCACCAGCGAAGTGATCATGCGCCCAACGTCCGGCTTTTCAAATGCGGTCGGCACGGCCTGATCGTCCGGCATACCGTCTGGCGTGGTGGAGTGTTTGACCAGATAGCGTGCCACCGGGCCGCCAATCAGCCCGCCCAGCACCAGACCAAACGTTGCGCAAGCCATTGCCACTTCAGTTGCATTGGTGAAGCCATAACGTTCAATAAACAGCTTGCTCCACGCGGCCCCGGTTCCGTGTCCACCAGAGAGGGTGATCGAGCCAGCGATCAGACCCATCAGCGGGTCCAGACCCAGCAGGGTCGCCATACCAATACCGATGGCGTTTTGCATCAGCAACAGGCCAACAACCACAATCAGAAAGATACCCACCACGCGGCCACCGGCACGCAAACTGGCGATATTGGCGTTCAGACCGATAGTGGCGAAGAAGGCCAGCATCAACGGATCGCGCAGGGTCATATCGAAATTCACTTCCCAACCCATGCTTTTTTTCAGCACCAGCAGCGCAATCGCCACCAGCAATCCGCCAGCAACGGGTTCGGGAATGGTGTATTTTTTCAGGAAGGAAACAGACTGGACGAGCTTACGTCCCAGCAGCAACACAAGGGTTGCCGCAACCAGCGTTGATAACGTATCGAGATAAAACATTTACAGCTCCATTAGTGCGTTTAGCACAATCACGCACGATGCATTCCAGACCGATTTTTAGCTCTTATTGAGTTTTCGGAGTGGATTTTAAGCAGAAAATGATGAAAAGTTATATAAAAATGTTTGTTTATCCGTTTTAAATATTAAGAATACCTGCTAGCAAACGTTTGCTTTTCTGCCCTGGTCAGATAAAATCACCGCTTTTCCACCATGGGATTGCCTCTGATGTCCGTTAACGCCGTAGAGTCAACAAATGCGCAACCGGTTGCGCAGACTCACAACAGTGAACTGATTTACCGTCTTGAAGATCGCCCCCCGTTAGCCCAGACCCTGTTTGCCGCCTGCCAGCATCTGCTGGCCATGTTCGTCGCGGTGATCACCCCTGCTCTGTTAATTTGCCAGGCGCTTGGTTTACCGGCTCAGGATACTCAACACATTATCAGTATGTCGCTGTTCGCCTCCGGCGTGGCTTCTATCATTCAGATCAAAGCCTGGGGGCCGGTCGGCTCAGGGCTGCTATCCATTCAGGGCACCAGCTTTAACTTTGTTGCGCCACTGATTATGGGCGGTACGGCGCTAAAAACCGGTGGCGCAGATGTCCCAACCATGATGGCGGCGCTGTTCGGTACGCTGATGCTGGCAAGCTGCACCGAGATGGTTATCTCGCGTGTCCTGCACCTGGCGCGTCGTATTATTACTCCGCTGGTCTCAGGGGTGGTGGTGATGATTATCGGCCTGTCGCTGATTCAGGTAGGTCTGACATCGATTGGCGGTGGCTATGCCGCAATGAGCGACAACACCTTTGGTGCGCCGAAGAATTTACTGTTGGCAGGCGTGGTGCTGGCGCTAATCATCCTGCTTAACCGTCAACGCAACCCGTACCTGCGCGTTGCGTCATTGGTGATTGCGATGGCGGCAGGCTATCTGCTGGCCTGGTTTATGGACATGCTGCCGCAAAATACCGCACCGGTAAGCCAGGACCTGCTGATGGTGCCAACGCCGCTGTATTATGGCCTGGGCATCGACTGGAGTTTACTGCTGCCGCTGATGCTGGTCTTTATGATTACCTCACTGGAAACCATCGGCGATATTACGGCCACTTCTGATGTCTCCGAGCAGCCGGTTTCGGGTCCGCTGTATATGAAGCGCCTGAAAGGCGGTGTGCTGGCGAACGGTCTGAACTCGTTTGTTTCCGCCGTGTTCAACACCTTCCCGAACTCCTGTTTTGGCCAGAACAACGGGGTGATTCAGTTAACAGGCGTTGCCAGCCGCTACGTTGGTTTTGTGGTGGCGCTGATGTTAATCGCGCTGGGCCTGTTCCCGGCAGTCAGCGGTTTTGTACAGCATATTCCTGAGCCGGTACTGGGCGGCGCAACACTGGTGATGTTCGGTACTATCGCAGCATCCGGTGTGCGTATCGTGTCCCGCGAGCCGTTGAACCGCCGCGCGATTCTGATTATCGCGCTGTCGCTGGCCGTTGGTCTGGGTGTTTCCCAGCAGCCGCTGATTCTCCAGTTCGCCCCGGATTGGGTGAAAAACCTGCTCTCTTCCGGTATCGCCGCTGGCGGTATTACCGCAATCGTTCTGAATCTGGTATTCCCGCCAGAAAAGCAATAAGCAAAATGCGGCGTTGGTTCTGAATCAACGCCGCTGTAACGCTCTTTCACCATTCCCGCCTTGAGCATTACGCCTAAATCGTGCATAACTTGACTATGTGCACTTCGCGGGATGGAAGACCATGAAATTTATTGGAAAGCTGCTTCTTTACGTGCTGATCGCCCTTGCAGTGGCGATTCTCGGCCTTTATTTTCTACTGCAAACCCGCTGGGGGGCAGAGCACGTCAGCGCCTGGGTTTCGGAGAACAGCAGCTACCATCTGGCGTTTGATGCCATCGATCACCGGTTTTCCTCCCCTTCCCATATTCTGCTGGAAAACGTCACCTTTGGCCGGGATGGTCAGCCCGCAACGCTGGTCGCTAAAACGGTCGATATTGGGCTGAGTAGCCGCCAAATCACCGACCCGCTGCACGTAGACACCATTTTGTTGCAAAACGGCACACTGAATCTTTCCCAGCAAACCGCGCCGCTACCGTTCCAGGCCGATCGCCTGCAATTGCAGGATATGGCGCTTAACAGCCCCGGCAGCGAGTGGAACCTCAGCGCCCAGCGCGTTAACGGCGGCGTCATTCCCTGGAGCCCTGAGGCAGGTAAAATTCTCGGGAGCAAAGCGCAAATTCAGCTCAGCGCCAGTTCGTTGACGCTCAACGATGTTCCAACTACCAACGTCTTGATTGAAGGCAGCATCGACCATGACCGGGTGACGCTAAGCAATATTGGCGCTGACGTGGCGCGTGGGGCATTAACCGGCGTGGCGCAACGCAATGCAGACGGAAGTTGGGTTGTGGAGAATCTGCGCCTGAACGATATCCGGCTGCAAAGCGACAAATCGCTGGCCGACTTTTTTGCCCCGTTAAGCACTATTCCTTCCCTGCAAATTGGTCGTCTGGAAGTGACGGATGCCCGTCTGCAAGGCCCCGACTGGGCGGTGACGGATCTCGATCTGAGCTTGCGCAACATGACCTTCAGTAAGGACGACTGGCAAACTCAGGAAGGAAAATTGTCGATGAACGCCAGCGAGTTTATTTACGGCTCTCTGCACTTCTTCGACCCGATTCTGAACGCCGAGTTCTCACCGCAGGGCATTGCGCTGCGCCAGTTCACCACCCGCTGGGAAGGCGGTATGGTCAGAACATCCGGAAACTGGATGCGCAGCAACAAAGCGCTGGTCCTTGACGATGCCGCGATTGCTGGTCTGGAATACACGCTGCCGGAAAACTGGAAGCAGCTGTGGATGAAACCCCTGCCAGCGTGGCTAAACAGCCTGACGCTGAAGAAATTCAGCGCCAGCCGCAATCTGGTGATAGATATCGACCCGAATTTCCCGTGGCAGCTCACCGCGCTGGACGGCTACGGCGCTAACCTCGGGCTGGTACAGAACAATCAGTGGGGGATCTGGAGCGGTAGCGCCACCCTCAACGCCGCTGCCGCTACCTTTAACCGTACGGATGTGCGTCGTCCTTCTCTGGCGCTAACGGCAAACAGCAGCACCATCAATATCAGCGAACTGAGCGCCTATACGGAAAAAGGACTGCTGGAGACCACCGCCAGCATTTCGCAGCTACCTCAGCGCCAGACGCAGGTCAGCCTGAACGGGCGCGGCGTGCCAATGACGATCCTGCAGCAGTGGGGCTGGCCCGCACTGCCGCTTTCCGGGGATGGCAACATCCAGCTTACTGCCAGCGGCAATATTCAGGCCGATGCGCCTCTCAAGCCAACGGTCAACGGTCAGTTACATGCGGTGAACGTGGAGAAACAGCAGGTAACGCAAACTATGCAGGCGGGCGTGGTTTCGGGGAGTGAAGTCACTGCACCACCACCTGCACAATGATTTATTGCCCGGTGACGCTTCGCTTACCGGGCCTACTCACGCTCATAAACGAATATATTCACTGCACAGCAGCCACTTCACCGGCTCGTCTTCTTCAATCACCGGGAAGCGACCGCCAGGTTCCAGAAAGTGATTGTCATGCTGGTCGTCATTGACCATCGAGATTTCCCAGCCCAGCACGAACGCCTTCTCCGCCCAAAAGCGATGATACAAGCGCGGTGGCAGGCACACTCCTTGTCCCGGTTTCAATACCAGCGTCTCGCCAGCGTTAACTGTACGCCGCTGACCATCCACGCTAACCTCAACAACGCGTCGGGCGTCATACTCATCATCAGGCGTGACCCACGCCAGCTGCATACATAAATCACCGCCGCCGCGATTAACGATATCTTCCATTTTATGGCGATGAAAATGCCATGACGTTTGCTGATCCTGCTGAATTTGCAGCATCTTTTCGGCATACGGTTTGGGGTAATCCGCTGACCCCATCAGACCATTGCGCAACGTTAGTAACGTCAGCCCCGTTTGCGCAAAATCTCCGTGCCCGAAGTCGGTAATATCCCAGCCCAACTGGAGATCACGCACTTCACGCCACAGAGTTTGATCCTGTTGCCGCCAGGCATCGACCGTAAAATACGCGAAATCAGGCAGACAGACCCGAAAAGTCTCAGCTATGGCATGCGCTTTATCGACGGCATAATTAATGTGTGAACGCTTCATTGCACTTTTCCTTGTTGCGAAAGAGGCGGGTCGCCCCGCCTGCATGCCGTTAGTAAAGTGATGCTTTGCCGGTTGAACCGAACAGTTTCATTTTGTGGCGGATCACGTCCCGCGCGGCGCTAATGGCTTCCGGATAGATTACGTTCGGGTCCCACCAGGTTTCTTTCGCCAGGATTTCGCGGACTTTCTGGAAGTAGGCGTATTTCATATCGCTGGAAATGTTGATTTTGCCAACGCCCAGCGTCACGGATTCGGCAATTTCCGCATCCGGGTTCGCGGAACCACCGTGCAGCACCAGCGGAATATCCACACGCCCGGCGATGTCGCGCAGGATGTTCATTTGCAGCTCAGGCTGCATCCCTTTCGGGTAGATCCCGTGCGCGGTTCCAATCGCCACCGCCAGCGTGTCTGCACCGGTTCGGGCGATAAAATCCTCTGCCTGAGCAGGATCGGTATAAGTAACCTTCGACACGCCGCCTTCCACTGACGTCCCGGTCTGGCCAATCGTTCCCAACTCCCCTTCCACCGAAACACCTACCGCATGCGCCAATTTGACCACTTCGCGGGTCAGCGCCACGTTCTCTTCATATGGCAGCAACGAGCCATCAATCATCACCGAGGTAAACCCACACTGAATCGCCCGCAGGACATGCTCAACCGAAGCGCCGTGGTCCAGATGCAGAGTAAAGGGAACCGGGCTACGCATGGTGATATCACGGACGTAGCTAAAAAACGCATCGCCGACAAAATCATGTTCGCTGGGGTGAATGGAGATAATCGCCGGGGTATTGGTCGCTTCCGCTTCTTCCACTACTGCGCGTACAAAGCAGCTGTCCGCCACGTTGAATGCGCCGATGGCAAAACCGTGCTGACGGGTAGGTTGCAGCAATTCTTTCATCGAAACTAACATGTTAATTCTCCAGTTTCAGGGTGTAGAAAGCCCTGCCAGTGCGTCATCGCAGAGGCATAGAAGGCGTTACAGAAAATGAATCAGGCTTTGCCGATAGCGCCGCTGGCCTGCAGGTATGGAATAATGGCTTCCTCGCAGGCCTGTTCCATCAGGGCCAGGGCATCAACGAGTTCACCGGATGTGTCGCGACACAGGGTATGCAGTAGCGCAGCCTTTCCGGCTTCGAAAACCGCCGCACCAACGTTTATCTTGGCGACACCAAACATCGGGCAGCGCTGTAGCTGGTCAAACGGCGTCCCGCTGCCGCCATGCAGCGCCAGCGGCACCGTTGATAACCGGGCTATTTCCTCCAGCCGCTGGAAATCAATAGCAGGAGTGATGCCCGGCGCGTACATGCCGTGTGCCGTACCCACCGACACCGCCAGCAAATCGATCCCGGTCTGTTGGATGAAGGGTTCCACGTCGGCGGCCTGGGTCATCAAATCAGCGTTAGCGGCGTGGTCATAGCACGGAGCATCGGCCAAATGACCCAGCTCGCCTTCCACGCACAGAGAAAAGCTGGCTGCAAGCTCAACCACCGCCCGGGTCTGGCGGATGTTCTCCTCCAGCGCAAAGGCGGAGGCGTCGATCATTAAGCCGCTGAATCCGGCGCGAAAAGCCTGGCGAATGCGTACAGGATCTTTTCCATGATCCAGCGCCAGCGCGACCGGTACCGAGGCTTCCTCTGCCAGCGTTTTGACCACCGCCGCCGCTATCGGGGCTGGAAAATGCTCCAGATGCCCCTGATACAAATTCAGAATGATGGGCGCACGGTGTTCCTCCGCCACTCGCACCGCTGCGCGGGCGCTTTCCAGGTTCATACAGTTGATGGCCAGCAGCGCGTACTGCTCGCGCCAGGCTTTGGTCACCATGCTTTTCATATCGGCAAACATACGGCCTCCGGTTATTCCAGGGTGAAGGTGATTTCTTCGTCTTTCAGCTTTTGATCGCTGAGTTCGTCAAACTCTTCATCACGCTCGGTTACCGGTTTCTTCCACAGCGACAGCATGACGCCGCAAATCACCGTACCGATCCCCAGCGCCAGGCAAAACAGCAGCGGATGCGTAAAGAGCGGAACCACAAACATGCCGCCGTGCGGTACCGGGCTTTCGACACCCCACACCATAATCAGGCCACCCGCAATCGCCGAGGCCACCACGCAGGAGCCCACTACGCGCAGCAGGTCGCGCGCCGCAATCGGAATAACCCCTTCGGTAATCATGCAGATCCCCATCGGGAATGCGGCCTTCAGCGCCTCACGTTCCGCACGGGTGTACTTGTGACGCGTCAGCAGGAAAGAGAGCGTAATGCCAAATGGAGGGATCATCGAACCAACAAACTTCACCGCTTCCGGACCGTACACGCCGCTGACCAGCATGCCGTCAGCAAACAGCGACATGGTTTTATTCACTGGCCCACCGAAGTCGAATGTCGCCATCGCACCGAGGATAGCGCCCATCAGAAAGCGGGATCCGCCCTGCATGGACTCCAGCAGATGAATCAACGCGTCCTGCAGCCAGGCAATCGGCTTGCCAATCAGCGTCATCATCAACAGGCCGCCGATAACGGTACTCAGTACCGGCAGCACCATGATGGGCATCAACCCCTGCATCGACTGCGGCAAACGGATATAGCGCTTGAGCAGCAGGACGGTATAACCGACCAGAAATCCGCCCAGCATCCCGCCGATAAAACCGGTATGAATTTCTCCGCAGACGAAGCCGACAATCAGGCCCGGCGCGAATCCCGGACGGTCAGCAATTGAGTACGCAATCGCCGCACTAATCAGCGGTACGATTAACCCCATCCCCCAGCCGCCAATCTGGTTGAGCATCCAGGGAATGGTTCCTGTTTTTTCACCGACGTTAGTGCCGCCAAGTATTTGCCCGAGAGCAATACAGATCCCGGCGGCGACAATTAACGGGATCATCCACGAAATTCCCGTTAATAAATGTTTTTTTATTTCCTGAGATAGCGGAATTTTATTTTCACTCATGTGAAACCCCTCCAGAATGAGGATCGCTACTGGTTATTATTAACTAATGATTTTTCGACCTTTTCAAGAAACTGAATGGGCGATTTTATGACGATTTCAGTTTTTACTCGAACAATGCGTTTGTTTGAAAATCGCTCCTCCCCTTTTATTTTTACATCGACAGCAAGAATTACGACATCAGCCGCAGAAATATCCTCTGTCAGCAGTTCGTTTTCTGTGCCAATGGTGCCCTGGGTTTCAACCTTTATATTATGACCAAGCGCTTTGGCACCTTTAATTAACTTCTCACGGGCAATATAGGTGTGCGCAATACCCGCCGTACAGGCGGCAACACAAACAATATTCATAACATGCTCCACATTTTATTTAGCAGACATTGGATTCAGCATATTGGCTAAAAAGCTCAATAATTTTTTGTGGACTACTTTCAACTAATAGTTGTTCAATAATGTCGTCATCTGCCAACGCGCCAGCAACCTGCGAAAGCAGACGAATATGGGTGGTGTTTTGATCTTCAAGACGTACGGCAAACAGAATAATGCACCGTACATTGCTGCCATCCAGGGTTTCCCAGGGAATATCCTCGCGGGTACGCCCAATCGCCAGCGTGGTATTGACCACCGCCGAGGATTTCCCGTGCGGGATCGCAATATGGTTTTCGAAGCCGGTCGAGCCTTCTGACTCACGTTGCCAGACATCCTGAATAAACGTTTCGCGACAGCTAATTGCTCCATCTTTTTGCAGAATATCCGTCAGTTCCTCAATAGCCTCCGTTTTGCTTGTAGCCTTCATGTCCAAAATAACGCGATTTGTATTGAGTATTTTCGTGATGTCCATCAATCATACCTCATGGAGTTCAGACATTAATTTTCAACGACCAGCGACGTCGCCCGATGTAATTTTTCCGTAATAACCGTTTCTGTTACCCGCTTAATATCCGCATCATTGAAGAAGGCAGTGACATACACGACCGGCATGGCAACCGCGGGTAAATTAATCGTCGATACCACCAGTTCAATATCGTCCGTCAGTACAGAGGGCAGGCTGCCTGCCGACACCACGCCGACGATAGTCCAGTCCGGAAAGGCGCGCAGAATACGGCTTTTGAGTAAGTGAGAAGTGCCGATACCCGTTGAACAGACCAGTAGTACGCGTTTACGCGCTATCTGACGCTCCATTGCGGCCTGAAAATGCACGGTTAAATATCCCACTTCATCTTCCGACACGGCCCGCTCGCCCCAACCGCTAAACACCCGATTCACCGCACACTGGGTCAGACGCCACACGTCCTGCAACTCGCCTTTGATATCCTCCAGCAGCGGATTACGAATGCGGATCTGGTAGTTCAGTCGGTTAATCAGCGGCTTAATGTGGATCAGCAATCCGTCATACAGCGCCGTGTCCTGGCTAAGATCGCTGTCGACCATCTCGGCGAAGGTGGCAATCAACCGATGGGTAATCAAACGCGCTTCGTCGCTGGAGTGCATATGGCCAATCACACTCACGTCATTATGCTCTTCAATCACCACACCCGAGGAGATAATGTATTGATATATAAACCAGACTTCGTCTTCCGGCAGCGGGTGGGCAATGCGTTTTTCGATATGCTGAATCATGCGACTGGCAATGGAAAATATGTTCTCATCACAGGTAGAGATGCTCTCTTCTTTTCTCGGAAGCGCATTGCCCCGCGTGATGCGGTACATCATGATCAGAATATGGGTAAAGATATTGACGTAATAAGGCTCGCCGAGCGACCAGCACAGGTCGTTCTCCATTTCCTGCAATAACGTCTGGACAAATAAAACGTCTTCTTCGCCAAAGTAATGCACTAACGCTTTATAACTGCCCGGATCCAGGCGTGAATAAATCACGCTGCCGGGTTCATTATGGTTAATCACACCGTTAATCAACGATGCCATCGCCTGGCGCACACCGCTCTCGCTGCCTTCGATGTGCGTGCCGCTCTGACTGCGAATCAACGACAGGCCCAGTGGGGTAATCCAGGATTCAATTACTTTCAGATCGTTAACAATCGATGCGCTACTAATAAAATAACGTTCGGATAATTTACTGATCGACGTTTCATGCGGCGTTTCGCTTAATAATTGTGAGGCTATCTTGACTCGCCGTGAATTATTCATCATGCCGTCAGCATCATCACCCTCCGTTCCTAATAACTGGTCCATATATAAAAGGTCTGTAATATTATCAGCACTTAATATCACCCCAGCACCAGCACGTTTATCGATGGCTATTTTCCATTCTGATAACCATGGTTCCAGTAAGCGCAGATCGCGCTGCACAGTTTTCTCTGAAACAGATAAATATTCGGCAATTTTCAGCAGCGTGACATATTCCTTCTTAGATAGAAGAAATTTTAATAATCTGTTTTGTCGCGAGGTAATCATTTGCATTATTTACCCTTATTACATACCAGATTAAATATCTATACCCGTCATACTTCAAGCTGCATGTGCGTTGGCTTTCCTCGCTCACCCCAGTCACGTACTTATGTACATTCAGGGGATTCGCTGCGTCGCCGCCTTCCTGCAACTCGAATTATTTAGGTTATAAAGAAGCATTTATGCTCCACGTGTAATCCGTGATGATAAATATAAGAGGACTACGATGCGCCAACAATACTAAATCGTGTCCTGTATTCCGGACAGAAATAAGACAAAAACGAGAAATAGTGAGATATTTACGGCGCAGATCACATTTTTCGCGGGATTCAGAGTGATATCGCTCGCAAATATGGGGAGATAAAAATTTAATTCAGGATGTTTTGGATTTTCAGATCTGGAATGCTGCTCGCAGCGTGGGCCGGATAAAACGCATTGCATCGCCATCCAGCCCACGTTGAGATTTACTTACAGGGTAATCGTCAGCATATCCGCATCCGGCGTGACAACCGTTCCCCACTCACTGCCCACAGATGAGCCGCCCTTCACGCCGCTAACCTGCGTAATATTACGCAGACACAGCGTCCAGTTACGCGCTTCGCCACTTCCTTGCACGGTGATGGTATTACCCGTGCGCGTCGCCTTCAGCGTGAAGATAACCGAACCGTCAGCCGCCGGGACTTCACAAATCGCCTCCCGACCCTCCTGCAGATGGAACAGCTGGAACGCCGTCCGTTCGTGCCAGGCGTAGTCCGGCTTCTGGTTATTGCAGCCCAGCGCCAGCAGTGTATTGTCGCGCACATAAACCGGCAGACTCAGGAAGTCATGCTGCTGCTTATGCCAGCGGCTGCCCGCCACCTCGTCGTTACGCCACAGATGCGTCCAGTTCCCTTCCGGCAGATAGAACTGCACATCACCCGCCTCGCTAAACACCGGCGCAACCATCACGCTATCGCCCAGCATGTACTGGCGGTCGAGATAATCACATGCCGGATCGTCCGGGAACTCCAGCATCATTGCGCGCATCATCGGTGTTCCGAGCTCATTGGCGCGCGCTGCTTCGCGATACAGGTACGGCATCATGCGGCATTTCTGCTCAGTGAAGTAGCGCACCACATCGCAGGATTCATCATCGTACGCCCATGGCACACGGTAGGATTTACTACCGTGCAGGCGGCTGTGGCTGGAGAGCAGCCCAAACGCACACCAGCGCTTGTAGACGTGCGCCGGGGCGGTATTCTCAAAGCCGCCAATATCGTGACTCCAGAAGCCAAAGCCGGACAGGCCGATGGACAAGCCGCCACGCAGGCTTTCGGCCATTGATTCATAGTTGGCGTAGCAGTCGCCGCCCCAGTGCACCGGGAACTGTTGCGCACCCACTGAGGCCGAACGGGCGAACAGCACTGCCTCTTCTTCACCGACGGTCTCTTTCAGCACGTTCCATACCAGTTCGTTGTAGATGTACGCATAATGGTTGTGCATTTTCTGCGGATCGGCACCGTCAAACCACTGAACGTCAGTAGGAATGCGTTCACCAAAGTCAGTTTTGAAGCAATCAACGCCGATATCCACCAGACCTTTCAACTTGTTGGCATACCACTCGCAGGCTTCAGGATTGGTAAAGTCATAAATCGCCAGGCCCGGCTGCCATTTATCCCATTGCCACAGGGAGCCGTCCGGGCGCTTGAGCAGATAACCTTTCTCTTTCAGTTCATTGAACAGCGGGGATTTCTGGCCGATATAGGGGTTTATCCATACGCAGACCTTCAGCCCTTTATCTTTCAGGCGGCGGATCATACCTTCCGGGTCAGGGAAGGTCACCGGATCCCACTCAAAGTCGCACCACTGGAAGGCTTTCATCCAGAAGCAGTCGAAATGGAAGACGTGCAGCGGCAGATTGCGCTCGGCCATCCCGTCGATAAAACTGTTCACCGTCGCTTCATCGTAATTAGTGGTGAACGATGTAGTCAGCCACAAACCGAATGACCAGGCTGGCGGCAGCGCCGGACGACCGGTAAAGCGGGTATAGCGATCCAGCACCGCTTTCGGCGTAGGGCCGTCGATGACGAAATATTCCAGATACTCGCTTTCAACGCTGAACTGCACTTTTGACACTTTCTCAGAGCCAATTTCAAACGACACGCACTGCGGATGGTTTACCAGTACGCCGTAACCACGGTTGGTGAGATAAAACGGGATGTTCTTGTAAGACTGCTCGGTACTGGTGCCGCCATCGCGGTTCCATGTTTCCACCGTCTGGCCGTTACGTACCAGCGCAGTAAAGCGCTCACCCAGACCGTACACCGTTTCGCCAACGCCCAGATCCAGGCGTTCAAACATATAGTTTTTCCCGCTGTTGGTGTCCTGCACGTAGCCGTTATTTTTCAGCTGGCTGCCGGTAATACGTTCGCCGCTACGCAGGAAATCCAGCGACCAGAACTCGCCTTTAGTGACCCGCACGCTCAAATTACCGCTTTTCAGTTCGGCAAATTCAGCGGTGTTTTGTATCTCTACGTTGACGTCCTGCAGCACGTTCAGCGGATAGTGCGGACCGTTATCTAACGCGCCCTGGAAGTGTTCCATACGCACCCCAACCACGCCTTCCTGCGGCGAGAAAAAGCGCAGGGTGAAGAGTGGAGTATCCAGTTGCCAGGTACGTTCACGCACATCGCGCGGCGCAACGTAGACAATCATCTCGTTACCCTGCTGTTCGACCTCGAATACCTGAATCGGGTGAGTTAAATTCAGGCCAGGCTGCGTCAGCCAGTTTCCGTCGCTAATTTTCATCGTTGGTTCCTTAGTTCTGTAATTCTTTCGTCGAAAAATCCTGCTGATTGCGGTGCGCACCCTGAGCCAGCTGACTCATGATTTCCGTCAGATACGGCGTTTTCAGGGTATAAAAGCGTTTGGCAATCACGGCACTCAACAGGTAACAAATAGCCGGGACAATCGTGAACAATGCGATAATGATGCTAATGGTGGCGCTGTTCTGGGTTTTCGCTGCGGCATCGTAACCGCCGCCCGCCAGCATCCAGCCGATCATCGCCCCGCCGAGCGCCAGACCCAGCTTGAGCACGAACAGCGTGCCCGCGAAGCTGATCCCCGTCAGACGTTTTCCGTTACACCACTCGCCGTAATCAACGGTGTCGGACATCATCACCCACTGGATTGGCGTCACGAGCTGATGCAGTACGCCAATCACGAAGATGAAGGCGAACATGGTGAGGTTGGCGTGCATCGGCACGAAGAACATTGCCAGACTGACGACCGCCAGCAGGGCGTTCGTCCACCAGAAGACGCTGACTTTGCATTTCCAGTCAGTCAGCGGTTTTGCCAGCGCAGAGCCGATAAGATTGCCGACGCAATAGGTGGTGAGGAAGGCGACAAACACTTCCGGGGTACCCAGAATCCAGGTGACGTAATACATCATCGCCCCGCCGCGAACGCAGACGGCAAGGATGTTGAGGATGGTCAGCAGGCCGACGATACGCCATTGGTCGTTCTGCCAGATGTCGCGCAGGTCTTCACGCATTGAGTTGCTGCTCGGCGGCGCTTCCACACGTTCTTTGGTAGTAAAGAAGCAAAACGCCAGCATCAGGAACGCCACAACCGAAAGCACGGCAATCCCGCCCTGGAAGCCCAGCGCTTTATTTTCACCGCCAATCAGATTCACCAGCGGCATCATCAGCACGGTGGAGAGCATGCCGCCCGCCGTCGCCAGCACAAAGCGCCATGACTGCAGGGAGATACGCTGCGTTGGGTCATTGGTTATCACACCGCCCAGCGCGCAGTAGGGAATATTCACCACGGTATAAAGCAGGGTCAGCAGCGTGTAGGTGATTGCGGCATAAATCATTTTGCCGTGCAGGCTGAGATCCGGCGTGCTGTAGGCGAGCACACAGACCAGACCAAATGGCAGAGCACCAAACAGCACCCATGGGCGGAATTTCCCCCAGCGTGAACGGGTGCGGTCGGCGAGCAGTCCCATGCAAGGGTCTGAGATAGCATCCAGCGCGCGAGCCAGTAAGAACATCGTGCCGACAAAACCGGCCGGGATACCAAAAATATCGGTATAGAAGAACATCATATATAACATAACGTTATCAAAGATGATGTGGCTGGCAGCATCGCCCATGCCGTAGCCAATCTTCTCTTTAACGGACAAAATCTCACTTTTCATTACGCATCCTTGTTAGCACTTTCACACGCACTGATACCGGTTACAGTTCTTGTAAACCATCCCTGTGAGCGCGGGTATTCCGATATCTCGTTATCAAATTACGATTCTTGTTTTCTGTGATCAGAGTAGCGTCAAAAAATGTGTCTAAGTGTAAGTAATGGATTTTGCGGGGATTTATTTGAAACTGGTCATGGTATGGAGAAACGGAAGTTAAAAAAGTGAGTGAGGGGGTGTGGAAACGTTTGGAAGTAGCTATAATGCGCCCCGCCTCCATGTAGCAATCGAGGCGCGGAAGATCGTCATCTCCGGTGAGGTGGCTGGACTTCAAATCCAGTTGGGGCCGCCAGCGGTCCCGGGCAGGTTCGACTCCTGTGATCTTCCGCCAAAGTTCCTATCTTATTCCAGTCATTTGCCATATATTCTCTGCTCAAAAGGCTTTCATGATTCTCGTCCGAAATTATCCTTTCCGGCAGGTAACTACGCGCAGTTGGTTTGATACCGGGCAACAGATTAGCGTAAAAGTGATGAACGGCTGTATCGTCCTGATGGTCTATGGCGAACAGTAGCAACGATTGCAGGATGAGCTGAAAGAGGCCAATCAGAAGCTGAATAGAATTGAGAGCACGCTGGCGACTCTTCAGTGAAGCAAGGCTGAACCTGCAAGCATTACTTACAGCTTAACCAGGTGCCGGATGGCGCTTGCGCTTATCCGGCCTACGATTCCCCCAAAAAACAAAGCCGCCGATCGATTATTCAGCGGCTTTCTATTACCTGTGATGCATCAGAAGTTATATTTCACCCCGAGCATACCGCGGGTATCGCTGTAGCCTTTGTCGCCAACCTGTTGGGCCACGTTGCTCCACACGTTGAGTCGCGGAGTGATTTGACCTTCAACGCCGACTTTCAGCTCGCCGATGTTTTTGGTGCCGCGCATGTCGTTGCTAACATCGTCCATCTTCACGCTGGTCGTCTGTGTGTTGTGGATCCAGTTGGCTTCAACAAACGGCTGGAACTCGCGAGATTTACCGTCGTCGATGGCGTTGTGACCATTAATAAAGGCTTTCACGCCCAGACGGGTCATCAGGTTGCCATCGGTGTTGTCCTTCACGCGGGTACCGTTCGCTTCGCGGTGACTGTCGGCTTGCACGTCCATCCATACCACCTGCGCTTTCGGTTGCAGCCAGTAGCTGTTGCGCTCGCTTTCACCCAGTTTGAAACTGTAACCGGCTTCAACCGAAGCGGTTATCCCGCTGGATTTGTATTTCTCTGCTGCCTGCTCCTGGCCCATCACTTTGTTATCAAACCAGTTATACAGCGCCCAGGTATCTACGTAGGTGCCGGTCTTGTCGGCGTCATTGGCATACCATGTGCCGTACAACCCCACGCTGTAACCGGTGACCTGGCCACGTGAATGGTAGCCGGTCAGGCTGGACTGCGTGCGGTTCTGGCTGTTGGCATAACCGGCCATCGCGCCGAGGTGCCAGCGGTCAAGACCGTCGCTACTCCACTGCGCCAGGTCGCCGCCTAGCTGCATCACATAGCTGTTGCTTTGGGTTTTCAACTGCCCGCTACCGTCTTTGAAGCGGGTATGCGCCCCAACGTTACGCATCCACAGGCTGGTAACTTTCTTCTCGCCTGTCAGCATATCGACGTACTGCGTTTCACCCAGACGATCGTGCAGTCGGGTCATAAACAGCGTGTTAGCCGCATAGTTGTTCGCCAGATAACTGCCTGCTTCCGGACGGTATTGCTGCTCAGTGACAGGAGGCGCAACAGGTTCTTCCGGCTCAGGGATAATCGGGTCTACAGGATCGACCGGGTCTGGATCAATAGGGTCAACCGGGTCCGGATCAACAGGGTCAGGGTCATGCGGATCGACGGGGTCCGGGTCTTCCGGATCCGGCGGAGCAGGAATAAAGCTGGTCAGATACCAATTACTGCCTTTCTGCACCACGTTATAGTCGTACGCTCCGGCAACAATACGGCCCGCTTTCTCAAAAGTACCGTCAGAATTACCGGCCACTTCGATGATCTCAATACCTTCAATGGTCTGCGCCCCGGTTCCGCCAATGTTATTCACCGCCACAAACGCATTACCCGCAGTGTTGCCGAGCACTTTCAGCTTGTCGGTTTCGGAGGTATCGTCATTCAGGACAGTATTGAAAACCAGTTTGCCGCCGTTCCCGGTAAAATCTTCATTGATGGTAAGCGTCTGCCACGGTTCGCCGTCAGCATGCCCAAAGTTCACCACTGACCCGCCGTTCAGCGTCAGGTCGGTGAGCGTTGAGCTGTTAGTCATGTTCCAGGTCGCGTCGCTCATTTGCAGCGAGATAACGCCCGTCCCGGCAGTGGCGCTGGTGATGTATGACGCCCCGCTCCACAACGAGTTGTCGGTCATGTTGAGCTTAATGGTACTGTTTTGCTGCGGCAGGCTGCTGGTTGCAGCAGTCGCGCCAGCGGCATGAAGATCGCCGTCGATAAGAAAACGCCCGCCAGTAGAACCGTCTACGATGCCGCCCGTTTCAGTGCTGATGGCATAACTTTCGTTGCTATGATCGCCCGCCATGGTAATGGCGGCACCGCCTGCCAGGTTTATCGCCCCGCGTGAAGTCGCATACAGGCCGCGTGGCGCTTTGCTGTATGACGCCGCTTTCGCCGAACTGTTCACGTTGATCGTTGCGTTTTCACCGAGATTCACGGTCGCGTTGGTGGAATAAACCGCATGTGCGCTGACGCCGTTGACCGTAATCGTCGCGTTGTTGCCCAGTTCCGTTTTGGACGATGAGGCGGCATAAATCCCCGTTGAAGAAGCACCCGAAGTCTCAATGGTGGCGTCATTGCCAAGCAGTATCGAGGAACCGCTCTGCCCGGTGCGAAGACCCTCTGAACTGTCACCTGTCGTCACAATGTGTGCCCGATCGCCGACCACAATTGTATTTTTGGCCTGCGTGGCGTCTTTCATCGCGTTTGCTGTGATACCACGTCCCTGGGAACCGGTGGTTTGAATATACAGATCGTCGCCGACGTAAATGCTGGCCGAGCCCTTCCAACCCTGGCTATAGGAGTTGTAACCTGCGTTAATACCGTCACCATCCTGACCGTCCACATAAATACTGGTGCGATCCCCGGTGATGATAAAGACCGGGTTATCCGGCGTATTGGCCCCGTGCGTGCGGATACCGTCAACATCTTTACCATTATTGGCGGCATTCTTCGACTGCGTGCGAATCGTCAGGTCATCCCCAAAAATAACGCCCGGACTACCCGTTGTACTGTTCTGAATAACGGTAACAGAGTGCTCAAAAGCTTCAGCGCCGGGTCCATTAATCGTTAATCCATTGCCATAAACGGGAATCGTGCCCGCACTCCATTGATAAACATAATTCGGCATGGCGCTGGTTTTAGCGAAACTGGCATTTGCCTGCGCTGGAATTATTGCCTGCAATTCCGGGGGCAGACTGCTAACCAGTCCGGTGGAGGGTAGACTATCAACGTCAACCCATGCCGCTTGAGCTGAAAATACCATAGAGGTTAATGCGGCTGAAACCGCTATGGCAATACGAGAATAAGATTTGGGATTTGGCATATTAGCCTCCTGCTTTCAGGCGTAGAGCGTCCACCACATCGCAAGGATGTGAAATAATAAAATTCAAAAAAACGTTATAAAATATTCGACAATATTTGATGAATACTATGGCCTAACTTATCTTCAAGCCTGAGCTTGTAGACATATATTTTCTTAATATCGATATTATCTATTTTGGTAATTTGCTGAATACTTTTCCCTGACACAAAACGCTTCAGTAATATCATTTCAGTATAGTTAAGTGAGCGTCCACGTTTGCTGTTAGCGAGATGACCAGTAAAGAGTCGCCTAATTTTCTGATGTTGAACTTCGTCATCATCATCAGAATATATAATCCCTTGTATTTTATTGCTTTTGGACAGCCAGTAGTTGGCTAACGGCGCCAGGTTCCTGTCTGCTATCAACACAATATGCATACCGCTGTAGGCAAACCGGTCAACCCATTGCGGGTCGGCAAACAAGCGCAGATTCGGGAAAGAAAAGTCCACAAAAATAAACCCACGCGACAAATGGTTTTGATTATTAAGAAGAAGCTTTTCAATAATTCCTTTTTGCAGAAAACCATTTCCCTCAGGCCAGATCGCAAAAGCGGCACGGTGGCAGTAACTGGCGCGAACCGCAGTATCCGGAAATAATTGACAGGATAATTCACAGCTTATGCAACGAACAGTCTGTGACGGTGATCTCTTCATCAAAAATGACTCCTGTTATTTTTCCATAAATATTTCATTGGTAAATAAATGTGTCAATCCAACACGTTGTACGTTCCTTGTCAGTTAATAACAGTGGCGCTAATAAAATGTAATAAACTCCTGATGCACTAATATGTATGGGCTGTGAGTAATACGATTGCGCTAAGCTTATTTACGCTTTATCTCAGAATAACAACCTATGCTTTAGGAATTTTATGCATAAATTCAGACTCTAAGATAAACAGTAAAAAAGCACTATTTGCTAAAAAACAACCTGCATAAAAGTTACTTACTAATTACGTAATTCTGATAACTCAATCACCCTTGTCATGTTGTGGACAAATATAAAGATAATTCAGATAAAACTGTAATGAATTCTCATTATTTAACCTTAGTTAATTCTCACCTAAGAAATAAGATCGCTAACATATTGTATTTAAAGATGTTTTAATGAATTGGTGAAATTCTTATCTTCGTTCATGAACAAAGAGTGAGGCGCATTTTCGATTTGGATGTAAAATTTAAAGGATGCGTTAGCGCACGCTGTGATTCGTTTTGGTTACTGAGGGCTGGGCAATTGTACCTTATCAATCAGTTGGTCGAATTTAATCCTGATAGCAAAAGTCTGGTCAATCGTCAGACCGGGCGAGCAATTCAGCTCCAGCTCCCTGCCTCGCTCTGTTTTCTCTATTTAATTACTCACGCAAGTGACATTGTTTCCCAGAACACGTTGATGACAATTGGTTGGGGTGAAAGAAATAATGTGACCACCACCAACACATTTTACCAGGCTATTCTGACGCTACGAAACGCGCTGGCGGACGTGGGGTTACCTCGTGATACGGTGAAAACTATTTCCCGACGCGGGCTCAGATTAAATGAGAATACGCAAGTAGAGACAATAACGCTTCAACAGAGTGAAGTTTCCCCGTCGCCGGTTATTGAAGAAATCACCCCCGCAAAGATAATTCCTTCGACACCACAACAAACGACGCAGATACCCTGGTTTGAGGTTTTATTTAGCGCCAGTGTCGTGATTGCCACGTTGATCATCTGGCTGGTGTGGTATCAAACGCGCCCTGTTATGCCGTTTAGTAAATTTGTCCAGGCTTCCATGCAGACGCCATCGCGGCAAAATTGCAAAATCTATTACTCACCAAATGAACACGACCAGCAAGGCTATTTCAATCTGATGCAGTTACATCCCTATCTCTGTGAAAACAACAAGCACGTATTTCTTACCGGTTACAGCAAAGCGGAAAGGATCGTGGCATTTGTCTGTGATAAAGATGCACGGGTGGATGCTAACGCATTTTGTACTACTCATTATTACTGGATGCGCGGGCAATGAAAAAAACACGCCACCTTATAGTGCTCGTGGCCGGGCTGGTTACTGTGCTCGGTTCAGGCGGATGGTTATGGCATTCACGCTATGCCGACAAACCGCTGAATTGCATCGGTAACATGGAATGGAATATTGGCAGCAACCGCTTTACCGGTACGTTATCGTTTCGGATGTACAACAGTGAAGGCCTGGCCACTATTACCGGCAAACTGTACGGGCGTAATACCTCAGACATTAGCAGGAACATCTATTTTAACTACACCCAAAAGCGCGATGCCCGAGTGCTACAGGCGATGCAGGTCGTCAAAACCTTCGCTGACACCGCTGATGAAGCGGATATTAACGACACATTACCTGGATTTTACCGCCAAAGCGGACGAAGCCTGAGCCTGGTCATGGAGGAGTATAAAGGTGCATGGATTTTTGCCAGCTCCAATGTGCCCTCGCTGTATTGCCGCAAAAGGTAACGTCATATCCGGAAATAAAAAGCACGGCCCCTCAATGAAATTCACATTTG
This sequence comes from Citrobacter sp. B72, assembly GCF_016894305.1. Taxonomy (NCBI): domain Bacteria; kingdom Pseudomonadati; phylum Pseudomonadota; class Gammaproteobacteria; order Enterobacterales; family Enterobacteriaceae; genus Citrobacter; species Citrobacter sp. B72. Next base: position 63,384 of record NZ_CP069801.1, on the reverse strand, counting down.
TCATCATTGACTTACGCGACATGGGTCACTGAATCCACACATAACCCATTGCTATTCTTCATCGCGAATCAGGAAACATCCTGAATATCATAATATCCGTTGCGTAATAATTAAGCGAAATGGGCGTTATATTTTGCCCAGAAGACTTCAACCTACGGATGGATATTTGGAGAAGACGTGGGCAGGGGCGTTTATCTCTCTCGCGAGCAATGTCTGAGCGTTCAGGCGTTATCGCATTTCAGGAAACGGTGTGTTTCCGGTGTATTTTTGGCGTACATATGAGGGATACGTAATGTTTACTTTTAAAAAGTGCCTGATTGCACTTTCTATAAATTTGGCCGTTGTTTCATCAGGTTTTGCTTGTACGACCCTGCTGGTCGGCAACGAAGCATCAGCGGACGGCTCCATGCTGGTCGCCCGTAGCGCAGACAGCGATGCTCTGAAAGCACAGCATTTTGTCATTCATCCGGCAAAGCAAAATCAGACCGGGGTATACAGCACCAAAGCACATAATGGTGCGAATGATTTTACCTGGCCACTGCCGAAAAACTCTCTGCGTTATACCACTGTCCCAAACTGGAAAACCCAACTGCACGGCGCGACCGGATTTAACGAGCTGGGTGTCGGCGTGAGCGGTACAGAATCCATTTTTGCCTCACCGAAAGCACTGGCCGCCGACCCGTACGTTGAGGATAAAGGGATCACCGAAGACGATATCCCGGATATTCTGCTGTCACAAAGTAAAACCGCACGTGAAGCTGTGGCGCTGTTGGGCCATATCGTTGAGACCGTCGGCGCAGGCGAAGGTTTTGGCGTTGCCGTCGTCGACGATAACGAGATCTGGTACCTGGAAACCGGTAGCGGCCACCAGTGGATGGCGCAGCGTCTGCCGAATAACCAGTATTTTGCCACCGGTAATCAGGGCCGCTTACAGGATTACGATCCTAAAAATCCGGACATGATGGCGTCAAAAAACCTGATTCAATTTGCGACTGAAAAAGGACTGTACGATCCGGCGAAAGACGGTAAATTCAACTTCTCCAAAGCCTATACCCGTGATGACGAGCGTGACCGCACGTATAACGACCCTCGTGTATGGACCATCCAGAAAGAATTCAATCCTTCCGTAAATCAGGATATGGCCAAAGGGCGCGAATTCTCGGTCTTCATGACGCCAGAGAAGAAAATGACGCTGGACGATGTAAAAGCCGTGTTGCGTAGTCACTATGAAGGGACCAGCCATGACCCGTACACCAACGGTCTGAACGGCAAAGAGCCATGGCGTCCGGTCAGCGTTTTCCGTACCTATGAAGCGCACGTCATGCAGGTCCGTCCGTGGTTGCCAAAAGAGATTGGTGAAACGACCTACATTGGCCTGGGCATGGCTGACCTCACCGCCTTTGTTCCGTACTACAGCGGCCTGAAAGCGTATCCGGCTAACTACACGATGGGTACCGATAAAGCGGACGATCAGTCTATCTACTGGAAATATCGTAAATTACAAACGCTGACGATGACCGATTATCCGAAGCTCGCGCCAATCGTCAAAAAAGCCTACAAAGCGTGGGAAGACAAAGTGGCGAAGGAGCAAAAAGAGGTCGAAGCAGAGTATCTGAAGATGGCGAAAACCGATAAACCCGCCGCGGATAAGATGCTGAATGACTTCAACCTGCGCATCATGGCCGACGCCGAGAAGCTGACGGAAGATCTGACTAATCAGCTCTTTACCATCCGCACTAAAGACATTCAGTCTGATATTTTCTTTGCGAATGCAACGAAAAAAGACTGAGTAACGACGCGATAGTATTCTGGCGTAAAGCGCTTATTAGCTTTGCGCCAGCATTTCACACCGTGCCTTCACCGCCTCGTGCAGAAGGCGTACCGCGGTTGAAAGCTGTTTCCGATGCGGGCAAATCATATTCAGCGGGACTTTCTCTCCCTGATAATCCGGCATCAGCAGTTGTAATCGACCGTCACGCACATCCTCGCTGACATCCAGCCACGACTTGTACGCCACACCTTCTCCGGCAATCGCCAGGCGCCGGATCACTTCCGCATCGTCACTCATAATGGTGCCGTTAACCTGCACACTGCTGACCTCGCCGTTGCGCGTAAACGTCCAGCGATCGTGCAGGCGGCCGCGTAATACGAAAGTCATGGCGTTGAGCTGTGTTAAATCATCCAGTTTTTGCGGCGCGCCGTTTTGCTCAACCCATTCCGGTGATGCCACCAGCACGCGTCGGTTACCCGGTGCAACCGGCAGCGCAATGTAGGACGCGTCTTCGGTGTTGCCATAGCGAAACGCAACATCGACGGGGTCTTTAAAGACATCCGTTACCTGGTCGGAGAAAAAAATCCGCAGGCGCAGCGCGGGATAGCGGCGTCGAAACGACTGAAAGACCGGTAGCAGCAGGTTACGACCGAGATCCGAAGGCACGGCGATTTGCAGCGTGCCTGACACTTCATCTTCCGGGGTCTGAATTTTTTGCAGCCCGGCATGCATTACATCCAGCATCTGGCGGGCATAGGGTAACCAGACTTCACCTTCTGGCGTCAGGCGCAGGCTGCGCGTGGAGCGAGCGAACAAGCGGATAGCCAACGTAGACTCCAGGCGCTTGATAGCTGAACTGACCTGAGCAGGTTGAACGCCGACTTCGCGCGCAGCATCACTAAAACTATTCAGCGCCGCGGCGCGGACAAACAACGTGAGATCTTCAAGCCGGAACATTTTCACTCCCCGAGTATAAGTCCTGTCGCCATAGGGCTATTTTTCCCGTTCTGTTACCGGTTTACCATCGAATTATTCAACTGATTCCTGTGACCGGAGAGAATATGAAAGCCATCGCCATTACCAGCGCCGCGACCGACGGCAATAACATTGAATTTTTACAAGAGATTGACCTGCCCATGCCAGTTGCTACCGGGCACGATCTGCTGGTTGAAGTGAAAGCCATTTCCGTCAACCCCGTTGATACCAAGGTCCGCGAAGGTTTTAACGCTGATGTGCCGCGTGTGCTGGGCTGGGATGCCGTTGGCGTGGTGAAGTCCGTGGGCGAAGCCGTCACCCTGTTCGCACCCGGCGATGAAGTCTGGTACGCCGGAGCGCTCGGCCGCGCTGGCAGTAACAGTGAATTTCAGCTGGTTGATGAACGTATTACCGCGCTGAAGCCAAAAACACTGGATAATGCTTCTGCTGCGGCGCTGCCACTGACCGCTATCACCGCCTGGGAAATGCTGTTCGACCGTCTGGGCGTTGAGGAAAATGGCAATGAAGATGATGTGTTATTGATTGTTGGCGCGGCTGGCGGCGTCGGTTCTATTCTGACACAACTGGCCAGTAAGCTGACCAAAATGACCGTCATCGGTACCGCATCACGTCCGCAGAGCCAGAAATGGGTACGTGAAGCGGGCGCTCATCATGTGATTGACCACAGCAAGCCGTTGACGGAAGAGCTGGCACGGATAGGCATTAAAGAGGTGACGCACGTTGCCAGCCTGAACAATACCGAGCAGCACTATTCGCAAATTATTGCCGCACTGGCGCCGCAGGGCAAACTGGCGCTGATTGACGATCCGCAAACTCTCGATGCGCGCCCGCTGAAGGCCAAAAGCATTTCGCTGCATTGGGAGTTTATGTTTACCCGTTCGATGTTCACAACCCACGACATCATTGCGCAGCATCAGTTACTGACCCGCGTGGCGCAGCTGATCGACGACAGCACCCTTCGTACCACGCTGGGCGAACATTTTGGCGCGATTACCGCGGCAAATCTGCAAAAAGCCCACACGCAAATTGAAACCGGCCGCTCGGTTGGCAAGATCGTGCTGGAGGGGTTTTAACATGTCTGATTCTGACGTGATTTCAATTATTGCGGTACTGAAAGCCAAACCGGGGAAAATCGACGCACTGAAACAGGCGCTACAAGCTCTGCTGCTGCCCACGCGCCGGGAGCCGGGCAATATTGAATATGCCCTGTTCCAGTTACGCGACACGCCGGATGTGTTCTACGTGCGCGAATCCTGGCGCGGTCAGGCCGGTCTGGATGAGCATATCGCTCTGCCACATTTCCAGGCGTTCATTCTACAAATGAACGATCTGCTAGCCGAACCGCTACGGCTGGATTATCTGACGCCGATTGAGCCTTAATGTCTCGACGCTCCCCCGCAGCTATGCGGGGGATTTCCATCAGCCATTACGTCCGGCCATAACACCGCCATCCACATCCCAGATAGCGCCAGTTACCCATTGCGCTTTGTCTGACAACAGGAAGGCGACGGATTCAGCCACATCACGCGGCGTACCAACCCGACCAATCGGATGGAAGCTGTCAAAGCTGCTCATCACACCTTGTACGTCTTCTTTCGGGATAAATCCTTCGTAGATAGGTGTATGCACGACTGCTGGCGAAACGGCATTGACGCGGATCCCATTTGCCCCCAGCTCGATGGCCAGATTTTTAGTTAATGCATGCAGTCCCGCTTTTGCCATTGAGTACGCTGAAGAAGGTGTTGCGCCAATTGCCTGTTGTGCCCACATCGAACCAATATTCACGATGGCACCCTGGATGTTAGCCGCCACCATATTACGCACGACATCGCGGGTGATAAAAAACGTCGCGCGGTTGAGGCTCATGTACAGTTCATAATCTTCAACTTCATGATCAGTGAAAGGTTTTGGGAAGAAAACCCCAGCTGCATTTACTAACAGGTTGATGTCTATGTGCTCAGCATTTACCGTTGCCATCACCTGCTTAACGCCCGCTTCTGACATCAGATCCGCCACAATGACAGAGACGTCACCCAGCTCCGCCAACGCCTGATGGGCCCGTTCCGCTTTCTCGGCACGATTGCCAACCAGCACCACTCGACCACCACCCTGGAGGATCAGTTTTGCGGTTTCAAATCCGATACCACTGGTACCGCCCACCACTAACAGTTTTTTGCCGACAAATAATGTGTTCATCGCTAGCCTCGTTTCAAGTATTCATTAATGCGCTAACAATGCCACTACCCTGAGGCGCTGACGAATGAGAAGAAATAGCGAACCGAGAAAGAAAATCTATCTCGATGGCATATACTGAAGATATTCACAAAACGGGAAATGACCTAATGCGCTCACTTAATCGGCTTAAATGGTTACACGCTTTTGAGGCCACAGCCCGCCACGGCAGTTTTACTGGTGCGGCGCAGGAACTGGGGGTCACTCCGGCTGCCGTTGGGCAACTGGTTCGTGCGCTGGAAGACTGGGTTGGCCACCCGCTGCTGCATCGTACTCGTTCAGGCAAAGAGCGTCTCACGCTGGTCAGCGAAGCACAGGACGCGTTGCGCGAGATAACCCAGGGACTGGATAGTCTGGAATCTGGGCTGAACAAGTTACGCGGTCGGCGAGCACGCTCGGTGGTGATCATCACGGCCTCTCAGGTACTGGTGATGAACTGGCTGATGAGCCGCCTCAATCGCTTCTCACAAGCGCATGAAAACATAGAATTACGCTTGAACGTGACGGAAAAGCTGATGGATGTTGCTCATGGCGAAGCGGATCTGGGCGTACGTTGCGGTAAAGGCGACTGGCCTGGGGTAAATAAAACCTGGCTGATGGATGAAGAAGCGGTTCTGGTTTGTAGCCCGCGTATTGTGCCAGTAGATAAAATTTCCTGTGGAGAATGGTTGGCCGCACAGAAGCTTATCCATGATGACACTCCCCACCCCGGCGCCAATTTCCCGGGCTGGAATGATGTCCTGACCGCCACCCAGGCACCTGCCGTTTGCGACAGTGGATTGCACATCAACTCTACCTCTGCAGTGATTCTGGCGGCGCTCAGCGGTCAAGGTGTCGCCATTGTGCGTAGGGCATTGGTGCAGCAGCTACTGACAGACGGACAACTGGTTCAGCTTCATCCCAACACCCGCTGGCCTCTGGCGTGGTCTTACTACATTGTTACGCCACAGCACGCGGTAATGCGTCCGGAGGTAAAAGTCTTTAATGACTGGCTGATTGCGGATGTGCTGGCAGAAATCACAACCATCTCTGCTATGATGCCTGCACACAAATAAAACAAAACAACATGCCGAGGGAAAGATGAGTTCCACCAGAAGAGGGATGATGAACGTCCTGATTGCCGCCGTATTGTGGGGAAGTTCAGGCGTTTGCGCGCAATACATCATGGAGCAAAGCCAGATGTCGTCGCAGTTTCTGACCATGACGCGCCTGATTTTCGCCGGGCTCATTCTGCTGATGCTCTCTTTCGTTCACGGCGACAAAGTGTTCTCCATTATCAAAAACCGCAAAGACGCCATCAGCCTGCTGATTTTTTCCGTGGTTGGGGCGCTCACCGTACAGCTAACCTTTCTGCTGACTATTGAAAAATCCAACGCCGCCACCGCGACGGTGCTACAATTTTTGTCACCGACCATAATCGTGGCGTGGTTTTCCGTGGTGCGCAAAGCACGACCGGGGATTTTAGTGCTGACTGCGATCTTCACCTCGCTTATCGGCACCTTCTTGCTGGTCACCCACGGTAACCCGACATCGCTGTCTATCTCACCTGCCGCGCTGTTCTGGGGAATTGCCTCGGCGTTTGCCGCCGCGTTCTACACCACCTACCCCTCAACGCTTATCGCGCGCTACGGCACGCTGCCGGTTGTCGGCTGGAGTATGTTAATCGGCGGGATGATCCTGCTGCCGTTTTATGCCGGACAGGGCACTAATTTCGTGGTGAATGGCAGTTTGATTCTGGCGTTTTTCTATCTGGTGGTCATCGGCACATCGCTGACGTTTAGCCTGTACCTGAAAGGCGCGCAGATGATTGGTGGACCGAAAGCGAGCATTTTAAGCTGCGCGGAACCGTTGAGCAGCGCATTGCTGTCCCTGCTGCTGTTAGGTATTACCTTTACCCTGCCAGACTGGCTGGGCACGCTTTTGATCCTCTCCTCGGTAATACTTATCTCAATGGACTCACGTCGCCGCGCCAGAGCGGTTTAACACCAACCGGCGCGGCAAAAGGTCATGATTACCAGCCCGGAACCGCGCCACCGTTAAAGATAGTTTCTGCCGCCTTCGCCACTTCAGGTGACTGATAAGATTGCAGGAACTCTTTCACATTCTCGGCATCTTTGTTGTCTTCTCGCGCCACCAGAATGTTCACGTACGGTGAGTTTTTGTCTTCAATAAATACGCTGTCATGTACCGGGGAAAGCCCGGTTTGCTGGATGTAGGTGGTACTGATAATCGCCACATCCACTTTCTGATCGTCCAGTACACGCGGCAACTGCGCACCTTCCAGTTCCATAATTTTCAGATGCCGCGGATTATCAGTGATATCCAACGCTGTTGGCAGCAGACCGGTATCCGCTTTCAGCGTAATTAACTTCTCTTTTTGCAGCAGCAACAGCGCCCGGCCCAGATTGGTAGGATCGTTAGGTATCGCAATCGTTGCACCGTCTTTTAGTTCAGCGACAGTTTTGATTTTCTTCGAATAACCAGCCATCGGGAACACAAAGGTATTGCCCACTGCGACCAGCTTATAGCCGTGTGCTTTATTATCTTGTTCAAGGAACGGGCGATGCTGGAAGACGTTGGCATCCAGCTCACCATGATTGGTGGCATCGTTGGGCAGCAGAGAACCGCTAAAACCCACCAGTTCCACCTCCAGACCATATTTTTCTTTAGCGACTTTCTTCGCGACCTCCGCTACATCCTGCTCAGCACCGTTAATTACACCCACTTTGATATGCTTTGCATCACTGCTCTGTTGATCGCATCCTGCCAGCAATAATCCCGCCAGTAATACCGCCGCCCCGGCCCCGAAATAAGGTATCTTCAGCTTCACGTTTTATCCTTTTGCAATAACCGCCTGATGAGTAATGAAATGACTATAGCGGGAAGGCCGCTGCGGTTTAAAAAACGAAAAAGCATCAGCAAGAAGAAAAAAGCATAAAGCAGACATATGGACAAAAATGTCCGGTAGCGCTTACGCTGACCGGGCTGGTGACATGAGGTTATCTGTAGGCCGGATAAGCGAAGTGCCATCCGGCGATAGCAACATCACACCAGGGTTTTAACTATCTCCATCAACCTGACGACGTCTGCAGGCCGGGTATTACCGGTCTGTGGGTCGATAATCGAGCTGTAAACATGCGGCATGACGCGCGGTACTCCCGCCTCCAGACAGGATTGCAGGATAACGCCGAAGTTATCGAGATCGATACCGCCGGTTGGTTCAATCAGCGTCATGCCGTTTCTCGCCGCTGTCGTCGCCAGTGCATATAGCTCAGGCATCGACTGTTCACCGCCCATTGGGAAGAACTTCGCCGCATGGGCTCCTGAATCCAACATCATACGGACCGCTGCATCGCAGGAAACGCGGGCTGGCGTGCCCTGGCTGCTGCTGACGCCGGTCGAGATCAACACGTCCCCCGGCGTGCCACTGGGACTGACTAACGCGTTGATATGGGTCTGTTCACCGCCCGTTGCCGCCAAGGCGCCTGCCGCAAACCCGCAACCGGTAAAGGTCTGGTTGACGTGTGCTGGATGTACCTGTGAGGCAATCATCGCCGCTTTGTAATACTGCGCCGGGTCACCGGCCCCCAACCCCACAGAAATCGACGGCACGTCGTTCATCCAACGTTTTACTTCCAGAACCCCTTCCTCAACCGAGGAAAACTGCGCCGAAAGAATGCCAATCACCGCGTGGCCTTCGGCAGCATCATAGATTTCCCGCGCATTGGCGATATCCTTCGCCAGCACGTTAATAGCCACTTTATTACGATAAAAATTAATGTGTTGCATGTTCTGCAATCTCCTTTAATCGGGCCACGATCAGCGCCATTTCCCCTTCTGCGACCGTACGCGGGTCAAGGCTAAAGACGCCCTGATGAAGGTTGTAACGGCGAGCGTAGATCGCGATATCGCCCTCACGCAGGTGCGCTTCTACAGCGTAAGCATCCATTCCCAGCACCTGCGCATTCACCCGAATACGAATCCGCCAGATAGCGCGTCCGGCCTCATCCTGCTCGATATCCGCATCCAGTCCGCGAATCTCTGAAATCGCCTGCGCCACGGGGCGGAGCTCTTCGGTGGTGACCACGGTTTGTCCCTGATGGTAGTTTTCCAGGGCATACACCAACCCAACCATATTCTCTTTGCCGATTTTCATCGCCCGGGCAATCCCGTGGTGCTGCGCTTTACACGCGGCAATCCACTGTTTCTTCCCGGTGATAAATCCGGAGGTCGGCGCGTTAAAGGCTTTTGCCCCGCTGTAGACCACCATATCCGCCCCGCTCGCCACCCATGCGTGTAAATCCTCCTCGGCGGCAGCATCGACAATCAGCGGCAGGTTGTGAACCTGCGCGATCTGCACAAAATCCGCAATGCTCAACATCCCCTTCTGCACGCAGTGGTGCGATTTCACGTACAGAAGCGCGGCGGTGCTATCGGTAATCGCGCTCTCCAGCTGCCAGCGGGCCGCCAGATTACTTGAGCCAACCTCCACCACCCGCCCGCCGCCCAAACGGATGGCGCTGGTGATGGGCGCACCGTAGTCAACGTTATGCCCGCGCAGCATGACCACTTCATTGGCCATACCTGCGCTGTCCGGCATCAGCGAGACTCGCGCCTGGTCACCACGGGTAATGGCGGCGGCAACAGCGATAGCAATGCCCGCCGATGCACAGGAGGTGACATAGCTGTCTTCAGCCCCGGTGTAGCGGGAAACCAGTTCTCCAGTTCTGTCCACCAGCCGATCAATTTCAACAAAGGCTGAAGCAGCCCGCGCGGTGGCCTGCATTACTTCCGGCGCTACGCTGGAAACACCCAGAATCGTCATCTTGCCGCAGGCGTTAATGACCTGTTTTAGCCCCAATTGTTGGTAGATATTCTGTGTCATGGCTTACAGTACTCCCAGCAGCGAACAAACCACGCTGAGCGCGACAATCGACAGTAAAATCGTGGTGTAACGCGGTCCTTTCTTCACCAGATAGAAATAGATGGCGAACACCGCCGCCAGCGGCAACAGGCCGGGGGCAATAGAGTCGAGGATTTGCTGGACCACAACTTCAGAGCCTTTCAGGGCGCTAAGTTTTAACGGCGTGGTGATCTTGACGTAGCTTGCAGAAAGCGCGCCCATCATGATCAAACCCAGCACGTTAGCGCCGTAGATAAGTTCCTTTATTCGCCCTCCCTGCAGCAGCCCAATTATCGAGTCACGCCCCAGCGTATAGCCTTTGTGAACCATGCCATAGCTGATTGCCAGCGTAATAGCAGGATAGAGAATTAACGGTACAATTCCGCCCATCGCGCTGCCATTCGCCGCAAACGGGATGAATATAGCAATTAACAGCGGCATCACGGCGGCCCAGATGATGGAGTCCCCCATCCCGGCCAATGGTCCCATCAACCCGGTTTTAATCCCGGTAATTGAGGCGTCGCTGATCGGCTCGCCGCGGGTTTTCTGTTCCTCCATCGCAATGGAGATCCCCTGAATCACCGCCCCGAACGTCTGCTCCGAGTTAAAGAAGTTCAAATGGCGTTTCAGCGCTTCAACCTGCTCCTCTTTTTGTGGGTAGAGTTTTTTGATGATCGGCGTCATTGAGGCGCAGAAAATAAGGCTTTGCAAACGTTCATAGGAGCTGGAAACTTCCGCGCCTAGCCAGTAGATAAACCAGGCTTTGGTGATGTCTGCTTTGGTCAACGTGCCGCTTTCACGCGCGCGCTCCACCAGTTCATGCTGCATTACATCGCTGCTCATCATGCTGCTCCTTCATTTTTCGCCAGACCTTTAATGAGGAAGGCCACACAGGTACCAAAGATTGCCATCGCCATGATGTCTATCTTCAGGTACAGCACCGCAAAGAAACCTCCGATAAACCATGGCAGCAGGCTCTTTTTACCGATCACCATAATGGTGATGGCGAAGCCCAGCGCCGGCAGAATGCCGCCCATAATTTCAAAGGAGTGCGTCAGCCAATGCGGCATCAGCTTAAGGAAGCTTTCCACAACGTCCTGACCAAAATAGTTGGCGGCGAAGACCACCGGGAAACGCAGTACCAGCCCGAGCAAAGCCGGGTAGAGGAACGCACAGCGCATAATGCCCGCCATGTTTGCCGTTTCCGCATGCTTGTCGGCCATATGTACCCACGCCGCGTTTAGCGTGCGGCGCAACTGGTCGAGGAACACGCCGATAACGCCAAACGGGATCGCCAGTGCGATAGCCAGGTTCGGGTCCATTCCGGCCTTCACGGCGATAGGAATTGAAATGCAGGCAGCCAGCGCCGGATCCGACGGGACGTTGCCGCCTGGCGTGGAGGTCACGCCGAGATAAACCAGCTGCATACCTGCACCGATGATCATCGCCGTTTCCATGTTGCCTAACAGCAGACCAACGAATACGGCAATCACCACTGGCTGTAGCAGCATGGCGGAGAAGGTGTAGCCAAGGCGTAATCGGGCAAACCAGTAATACAACCCCATCAGGCTTGCGAAGACTAAAGTATCCATAATTAAGTACCCTGTTATCAAAGAATTAGAATTTTTTCAGGATATCGTCCAGCGACTGAGGCTTATCTTCCGGGATAGTCTGGAAGAACACCTGAATCCCACGATTTTTCAGGTCGCTCAGAATGCCGACGTCTTTTTCATCCAGCGTAATGTTCTGGAATACCGCTTTGCGGTTTGGCCCACCGCCCAGCCCACCGACCTGAATGGTGGTGACATCAAAACCCAACTGGACCGCTTCCTGAACCGCCGCCAGAGAGGGGAACAGCACCAGAACCTTGCCGTCACCAAGCTGGTTTTCTTTCCATGCGGCGGCAAAACTCTGGTTACCAAAGCAATCCACTTTGATGTTCGGCGGCGCGGCCATCAGGTAGATGTTTTTCATAAACGGATCGGCATCCAGCTCATCGCTGACCACTGCAATCCGGTTTGCCTGAGATTGCCCAACCCATTTGGTCACCACTTGTCCATGAATCAGACGGCTATCGATACGACATAAAACGATGTTTGCCATGATGTTTATTCCTTATTGTGATTGTTGTAATTGACGTACGTGGGCAACAACGTCCAGGCAGCTACTACGCCCGGCCTCGACCAGATCGGCCACGCAGGTGGTCAATTGGCCATGCTCGCGTTTGTCCAGCGCCTCCAGTAACAAAGAGGCGTTCAGCCCGGAAATCACTGCCACCGGGTAATCGGCGCTCAGCCGCGCGGCCACGTTAGAGGTGGTGCCGCCAATAAAATCGGTCAGAATCAGTGAGCCTTCCGGCATGGTTTTCACCACGGCTTCGACGCGTTGATAAAACTCGCCGAGCGTATCAACAGGCATCAACGCGATTTCCGTTACGCCTTTGATTTCGCCCATCACCATGCGCAGGCTGTTGCAAAGCTGTTGCCCCCAACCGCCATGGGTCAGCAGCAGGATCTGGGGCAAGGATTCAGTGGTAGTCAAAATGGCCTCCTGGCTCGATTACATGAGACTTGCAATGCCTGATGGCGCTTTCGCTTATCAGGCCTACGGGAAGTGCTTTTGTAGGCTGGATAAGGCGTTTTATGCCGCCATCCGGCAAACTCATCAAAGTAAGAGCAAAGGCTGTGCCAGAATTTGTGTCACGCGGGGGAATTGTGGGTGTTGGCGGGGCGCAAAGCCCCACCAGACAAGGGATTAGCTATACAACAGTTCGTAGATATAAAAATATTCCGCGTCCGATAACCGAATGGCATAGGCCTCTTCGATCGGCAGGAAAGCCGATTTAATGACACTAAACGCACGAATATCCAGATCCGGCTTGTTCTCCAGCGCCATCTGTAACGGTTTGCGGTTAATCACAATACGCTCGACCATACAGCAGCAATGGATCAGGAAGCGCAGTGTCACCTGACGGCTCGGTTTGAGCGACAGCGCAGCGGTCAGATGATTCAGCACGCCTTCCATTTCTTTCAGAATACGCTGCGGGTTGAGCACCGAAATATGGTTAATGATGCTCTCCATAGTCAACGCGCTGATAAAGCGCATCGCGCTACGCTCCATCTCCAGCCGGCGTTCGCTGCTGGAGAGATCTGGCGTCAGCAGGCTGAGCACCAGCTCAGGGCCTTGCTCAGAGAACAACTCCTCGAGCGAGATAAACGGAATATCCGGCAGTCCTGGCTGGAAAGTACCCACTATGCCCGCCAGACGTTCACTGGCGTTAATCGCCTGCTGAACACGCTCCAGGCTGCGAACTTCGTTGTAATCGAGGATCACCATCCGCGTATCCTGCGACATCAACTCACCGAAGCTCTCTTCCAGCACCTTTTTGATTTTTTCTGCTGTTCCCATCCCTGTAATGCAAGAAATGACCAGCACTTTACCGCTGTTTTCCTGCTGTGGCGTACAGAGCTGACAGGGAATATTTTTGCTCTGCATCAACGCCGCCAGCTGCGGCAAGTCGCTGGTTTCGTAGCTTAAATCCAACCCTATTTCCAGCAGACTGGTTAGCGTGATGTTGGGCATCAGCAGAACGTCTATCTGGAATAATTTGCTGATCGTACTGCCAAAATGGACCAGCGAGCCAATATCCACCATCAGGATCAATCGGCGATACTGCCGGGTTTGGATCATCTGTGTCAGAGCTTCCAGCGTGTCATGCACTGACTGCTCGAAAGGCATATCGATAGCGCTGAACACCTCGCGCTCCAGCACGCGATTCACGTACTGCGCCTGGCTTGTGGCGGTCGTCGCGCCATGGGCAATCAAAATCACCCCGCAGTCAGGACTGGCGTCTATCCGTTGGCGGTAATGGCGACACTCTTTGAGGAACAGGCACAGCCAGACCACCTCCGTCGCCGGACACTGAATATGCAGCAGTTCATTGATTTTTCGGCATAACAGCGTGGCGTTTTCGTATTCATCTTTGCAGCGATCGAGGATCAGGCTGGAAGAATAAAGTTGCGGAATAAGGCCGCGCTGCACGTAGCCAATCAGCGCCAGAAAGTGTTTGCGCAGCGGGTTTACCAGATTTTCCGGCAGCGTAAAACCAAGCACCTGCTCAACGCAGCCGATCAGCAGTGTAACTCGCTCTTCAATCTGATCGCCATAGCGCGGGGGATGCGCCACACTGTCGCGGCTGTAGAGACCATATTCAAAAATCGAGCTGAGTTTGTTTTTGAGGATTGCCAGCGTTTCAGCAGGTGGTACGTTGCTGTTACGCAGGTTGATATATTCCCGGGTCAGGAAGCTGTAAAAGAGATCGCTCTCTTCAATTTCGGCTCCGGTGGCCAGCGAATTTTTCAGTGCCGGCAACGTGCGGGCATCGATGCTCAGGTGCTCTTTGCCTTCGAACAGCGCCCCAACCAGCAGACGTTGTTCCGGCGTGGCGTTAAAGGGGATCTCGGTCAGACGTTTATCCAACTGTAGCGTATCGCTGTGCTCCGTCATCCCCGAGGCCCAGGCCTGGGCGCAGAGAAACTGAATGTCGCTCTTGAGCTGACCAATATTGCCTTCCAGCGGCTTGTTCAGCAGCCAGAGCAGCAGGGTACGGTCGATGCTTATCGTACGCTCGATTTTGCGGCTCTCACGCTGTAAGAAACCAACGATCAGCTCAACCTGCTCTTCGACCGAACGCTGGCGAATGCCGGGGAGATCGATACATACCTGAATACGTCTCTGGAAAGTGCGCAGCAACGCCGAACTTACCGGTTCGGTGGTCGCACATATCAGGCGAACCGAGATTGAACGCGCCACGGCGCTTGAACCCAGCGGCCGGTATTCACCTTTGTCGAGAATAGAGAACAGCTTTTCCTGACCTTCATACGGCAGACGATGCACTTCATCGAGCAGGAGATAGCCGCCATCAGCCTGTTCGACCAGACCGGGTTTATTCTCGTTTGCACCGGTAAACGCTCCCTGTCGATGACCAAACAGGTGCGATGAGAGCAGCTCCGGGTTATGCGCGTATTCCGCGCAGTTGAAATAGACCAGCGGTGGAGGTGTTCCCGGTGCACGTTCGCAGGCGAAACGGTGCATCAGTTCGGCAAAAAAGGTTTTACCCACGCCGGAGGGACCGGTCAGCAGAACATGTAGCCCGTGGGGATACAGCACCGCCGCGCGGCCTTTTTCCACCGCATCGCGCAGGCTGCGATCGTAACCAATCAGGCTGGAAAAGGGATCGTCTGTCGCCTGGTTTTCCTGAACAGGCAACAGGTCGGCAACGGTTTGCACTTCACGCTCGGACTCATCTAATTTACGCCCCAGCAGCGCTTCAATCGCCTGACGATGCAGAAAGAATACCGGGCGCCCGCGGCTTTTAATCGCCAGGCCGTCGTTCCAGAGCTGATTGAGATCTTTACTGACCGAGTTGCGCGCCAGCCCGAGGTTGAAGCCGATGGCCTCCGCCGTGAACGCCGTTTCCTGCGCCAGATGGGCAAGATTCAGTCCTCGCGTCAGCCGTTCCAGCTCTCCCAGTATTATCTCAATCCGTCTCATCTCTTTACCGCTTAAGAAATAAATGATTGTTCAGAACATACACTATTATGCTGCGCAAGAAAGTGAGGCGGCATCCAGACCTTCCGGTCATCAAAACGTTTTCGACAAATAATGGCGCGCGGAACCGGTTTCCGGGAAGTTATCGAGGGTCATTTGCAACTGATAGCCGTTTTTCTGATAAAACGGCAGCGCCTGGAAACTCATGGTATCCACCAGCGCATGCAGGCATCCTCTCTCACGCGCCGTCTGTTCTGCGGCCTGCATCAATTTTGTGCCGTAACCACCTTTACGCAGCGAGTCATGCATCCACAGAAAATCAATGCACAGCCATTCGCCTTTGATTTTGCCGATCAGCCCACCCAGAATGTCATTGCGCTCATCGCGCCAGTACACCGCCAGGTCGCCAAAATTGGTGGTTCTGAGAAACTGCCGGTTGTAAGCGCGCAATCCGGCAAGCAGGGCATTTTGATCGTCTTCGGTAATCGTATCTGTAATCTGTATTTGCATCCTATCCTCCTGAAATAACTACAACTTCTGGCTGATTTATTTTTAGACATTAACACAGGGTGATGAGTGAGTCGTATGCCGTCTACACTTACTCTTGAGATGATGCGCATAGACAACAAGGATTATTATCATGAAACGAGTCATTTTTCCGATTATTGCCGTCCTTTTCACGCTACCCGGTCTGGCGCAAGCCGACTCGGCTTATGGCAGTCTGCAGGCTGTACACGAAAAGAATACTGTTATGAAGGATTTGCGTAAGATTTGTACCCCGCAAGGGTCGCCATCTGATGAGGTGTGGGAAAAAACGATTATGGCTGATACGCGTAATCAGCAGCACATCCGCGAAGCCATTCTGGCAATTCAAAGAAACAATCAAAACAACTACTGGGAAGCGCTTGGCAAAGTTGAATGCCCGGATTTATAGGCGTGAAGCGAAATAGCCCCACGCCAGAGGGAAAGCGTTAACGCTGAGGAATAATTAAGTCGCCGCGCAGCACGTACGACCCCAGCACGCTCTGGGTTTTCTCGTTGAGCCAACTGACGATCCGCGCCGCCATGGCGTCCATGGAATATTCAATCGCCGGGATCGTAGGGATTCCCGGCAGATGCAGCGAACCGGCCAGGCTAAAGACCATAATGTCTTGCGGTACTGATTTATTAAACGCCTGCAACTGCGGGATCACCCGCTGTGCCTGCTGTTCATCCGCCACCAGCAGCGCGTTAAAATTCAGCGTTGACGCGTTGTTCAGCAGCTCCTGCAAGGCCACTGACGATGACGTTGCAGCCATAAATACCAGGTTACGGTTAAACGGCAGGAAGTTTTTTTCCAGCGCGTGTTTATAGCCCAACAGCACCTGATCGGAGAAACCCATCCCGTCCGGATGAATTAAAGCAATCTGGCGTCGGTTCTGACTTATCAGGTAGTTACAGGCGGTTTCGGTAGCGAACTCATGATCGAACTGGATGCTGTTGACGTCATCGCCGGAATCCAGACAATCCACCAGAATGACATTCTCCTGATTGATGTTCAGCGGAAAACGCGCGCCAATAATCAGGACGTCATCGCACAAGCCGCAGCTTAATTCATCAAGAGCGCTCATGACTTCCGCTTTGGTATTGGCAAAACGCAGCAGCAGGTGCTTTTGATGCTGGCTAAGATGCTTTTCCAGCGCGTAGAGATAACCCGTGGTCTGATTAATGTTGTCCTGTGCGCATATCACGCCGATACAGCCCGTAGACTGGCTGAGTAGCGACTGCGCAATCACGTTCGGACGATAATTGAGTTCATCCACCGCTTTCAATACGGCGAGGCGGCTGGCCTCTTTTACGCCACGCGATCCGCTCAACACGCGTGACACCGTGGCTTTTGACACGCCAGCCAAACGCGATACATCGTTGATAGTAGACATCATTCTCCCCTGACAGGACCCGCCTGGCCCTTTCCATCCTGAATTTAACATTGGCTCAAATAATCGCCATCCGCAGTATAGCTGTTTCCGTTTTTCATGGAAACCGATTTTCCATTTGGACTCAAAAAGAGATCTTAACAGCTAATTTCGTGAGCTAAATCCAAATAATTAGCCTTATAAGAATAAGATCTTGATGGCCGTCACAGTTCTGTTTTCCATGAATGGAAACCGGTTTCCGTATGATATCAAATCAGACTCGCAATAAGTTTTTACATTTAAAGGATGGTTCACTATGTTCAGGATTATGTTGTGTTGTTCGGCAGGGATGTCCACCAGCTTACTGGTTCGCAAAATGGTTGAAGAGGCAGAGTCTCGCGGATTGCCTGCGAAGATTGAGGCCTACGGCGTTTCCGAATTTGACATTCAGTTTCCAAATTACCAGGTGGTGCTACTCGGCCCCCAGGTAAAGTACATGCTTAATACGCTCTCCGAAAAGGCTGCCACCCAGGGTATACCCGTAAAAGCCATAGATATGATGGATTACGGTATGCAACGCGGTGACAAAGTGCTGGATTATGCTCTGTCGCTGATTGAAGCGACACACTAGAAAGGTGTCATTATGAGTTCGTTATATCAGTCAATGGTTGCCGTCATTGAACAATCCATCACCCCGCTCGCTGGCAAGTTAGGGCAGCAGAAGTATGTGATTGCAATTCGTGATGGTTTTACGGCGGCGCTGCCGTTTATGATCATCGGCTCCTTCATGCTGGTGTTTATTTTTCCACCGTTCTCTGCCGATACCACCAACAGCTTTGCCCGGGGCTGGCTCGATTTCTCGGCAACTTATCGTGAACAGCTGATGCTGCCGTTTAACCTCAGCATGGGTGTTATGACGTTCTTTATCTCCGTGGGCATTGGTGCCAGCCTGGGCCGTCAGTTTAACCTCGATCCGGTGATGTCTGGCCTGCTGGCCTTTATGGCGTTTTTACTGGTTGCTGCACCCTATGCCGACGGTAAAATCTCGACGCAGTATCTTTCCGGTCAGGGTATCTTTACCGCCCTCATCACCGCCATTTACTCCACCCGTATATATGCATGGCTGAAGCAGAATAACGTGACAATCCGCCTGCCGAAGGAAGTCCCGACCGGCGTCGCGCGTTCATTCGAGATCCTCATTCCGGTACTGGTGGTGATTGCGACCCTGCATCCGCTGAACCTGTTTATCGAAGCACAAACCGGGATGATCATCCCGCAGGCGATTATGCACCTGCTGGAGCCGCTGGTTTCCGCTTCTGACTCACTGCCCGCTATTCTGCTTTCTGTGCTGTTGTGCCAGATTTTCTGGTTTGCCGGCATTCACGGCTCATTGATCGTAACCGGCATCATGAACCCATTCTGGATGGCGAACCTGTCTGCTAACCAGGCCGCTCTGGCAGCGGGTGCTGCGCTGCCCCATGTCTATCTGCAAGGTTTCTGGGATCACTACCTGCTGATTGGCGGCGTCGGTTCAACTTTACCGCTGGCATTCCTGCTGCTGCGCAGTCGCGTCGCCCATCTGCGTACTATCGGCAAAATGGGAATTGTGCCTAGTTTCTTTAATATCAATGAGCCTATTCTGTTTGGTGCGCCAATCATCATGAACCCGATGTTGTTCATCCCGTTTGTCTGCGTCCCGCTGGTTAACGCCGTGCTGGCCTATAGCGCCACCAAACTCGGCTGGCTGGCACAGGTTGTTTCATTGACGCCGTGGACTACGCCTGCGCCAATCGGTGCTTCCTGGGCCGCAAACTGGGCATTAAGTCCGGTGGTGATGTGCTTTATCTGTATGGCGATGTCAGCGCTGATGTACCTTCCATTCCTGCGTGCTTACGAACGTTCTTTGCTGAAAACCGAAGAGCAAAAAGCACAGGATGCCGTCTCCGTGGCGAACGCTGCCCGTAGCAACTCATAATGAATCAAGGAGTCAGAACAATGAGATACCGTTTTCCTGAAAACTTCTGGTGGGGCAGTGCCTGCTCAGCGCTGCAAACCGAAGGGGATAGCCTGAACGGCGGCAAAAGCCAGACCACGTGGGACGTGTGGTTCGACCGTCAGCCAGGTCGTTTCCATCAGGGAGTTGGCCCGGCAACTACCTCGACCTTTTATCAGCACTGGAAACAGGACATCGCACTGCTCAAACAGCTGAAGCACAACAGCTTCCGTACGTCTCTGAGCTGGTCGCGCCTGATTCCGGACGGTACCGGCGAGGTTAATCCTGAAGCCGTCGAGTTCTATAACAACGTCATCGACGAGCTGCTGGCACAAGGCATTACGCCATTTATCACCCTGTTCCATTTCGACATGCCGATGGTGATGCAGGAGAAAGGTGGCTGGGAAAACCGTGAAGTGGTCGAGGCGTTTGGCCGCTATGCACAAACGTGTTTTACATTGTTCGGCAACCGGGTTAAGCACTGGTTTACCTTTAACGAGCCAATTGTCCCGGTTGAAGGCGGCTATCTGTATGACTTCCATTACCCTAATGTGGTGGATTTCAAACGTGCAGCCACCGTGGCGTATCACACCGTACTGGCGCATTCGACGGCGGTTCGGGCATATCGTTCCGCAAATCATGATGGTGAAATCGGCGTGGTGCTGAATTTAACGCCTTCCTACCCGCGCTCACAAAATCCGGCGGATGTAAAAGCCGCACACTATGCGGATCTGCTGTTTAACCGCAGCTTCCTCGACCCGGTGCTGAAGGGTGAATATCCGGCGGATCTGGTTGAGCTGCTGAAGGAGTATGATCAATTACCAACATGTCAGCCAGGCGACAGCCAGTTAATCGCCGAGGGCAAAATCGACCTGCTCGGCATCAACTACTATCAGCCGCGTCGCGTGAAATGTCGTGATAGCGCCGTCAACCCGGATGCACCGTTTATGCCGGAGTGGCTGTTTGATTATTACGAAATGCCGGGGCGGAAAATGAACCCCTACCGTGGCTGGGAAATTTATGAGCCGGGTATTTACGATATTATTACCAATCTGCGTGATAATTATGGCAACCCGCGCTGTTTTATTTCTGAAAACGGTATGGGTGTCGAGAATGAGCAGCGTTTTATTCAGCAAGAGCAAATCAACGACAGCTACCGTATTGAATTTGTTTCTGAGCATCTTAAATGGCTACATAAAGGAATTAGCGAAGGCTGTAATTGTCTTGGCTACCATATGTGGACCTTTATTGATAACTGGTCATGGCTTAACGGCTATAAAAACCGCTACGGTTTTGTTCAGTTAGATTTAGCAACGCAAAAACGTACGGTGAAAAAAAGCGGCGAATGGTTTGCCCAGACCGCCGAAAATAACGGATTCGATTAGGAAGAGAACAACATGATTGCATTAGAAGAAGCAGTAATGGAAATCATCGTCAATGCCGGACAATCCCGCAGTCTGTGCTTTGAAGCGCTGCATGCCGCGCGCGCCGGCAATATTGACGAGGCAAAAAGCCTGCTTCGTGAGGCTGACGGTTACGCCCGTCAGGCTCATCACATGCAAACCAAATTGATCGAACAGGACGCCGGGGAAGCCCGGCAACCAATGACATTAATTATGGTGCATGCGCAGGATCACTTAATGACGTCGTTATTAGCCCGCGAACTGTCAGAAGAAATTATTCATCTGTATCAGCGTTAATCGTTAATTAAACATTCAACAACGGAGAAAGCATTACGATTAAATAAAGCAGCCCTGTACCCATTATTAAATAGACAAATCAACTTGTTTTGGTGATAGCAAATTAAACCGAGACGGGATGGTTATTATCTTAAAATAAATTAATGCACACGCTTATTCAGAATGCTCTGCGCAAACTGAAGGGTAAAGTGTCGATGAGATAACCATGAACATGATAAAAAAACTTCCAGTCACGCTGGCGGTCGTCGCCGCGCTGTGCCCAATTTCTGTCCTCGCACAGGAATTCACACAAGAACAAATCGATGCCATCGTTGCCAAAGCCGTCGATAAAGCGCTGGCTGAGCGTCAGGCAAAAATGGACGCCGCCGTGGCGAAAAAAACCGATGTCATTAACGAGCCGCAAAGCGCAGCGCAATCGCCGGATATGGCTATTCCGTTCGGTGTGAAATTCAGCGGCTATGCGCGTTACGGCGCGCATTTCCAGAGCGGCGATCAGAAATACGTTGGCGTTGATGGCTCCTACAACGGTGCTTCCGCTATCGGTCGCCTGGGTAACGAAGGCAACGGCGGCGAGTTCCAGCTATCAAAAGCGTTCAAAAGCGATAACGGCGCCATCTGGGACATCAACGTGATGATCGACCACTGGGGCGACGAAGTTAACCTGAAAAAAGCCTACGCGGGTGTCACTAACGTACTGGAATCCAATCCCAACGCCTATATCTGGGCAGGCCGCGACTTCCACCAGCGTCCGCAACAGGGTATCAACGACTACTTCTGGATGAACCACGACGGCCAGGGCGCCGGGGTGAAGAACTTCGACATCGGCGGCGTACAGTTTGATGTCGCCACCGTTGCCGCAGTTGAATCGTGCAGCCCGGAAGTGATGGAAGACGAAGCCAACCCATCGCGTATTACCTGTACCGGCGGTTCCGGTACCGGCGATAAAGGCAACTACGCTGTGACGTCAAAAATTCACAATATGAAAGTGGGCCCGCTGGATCTGGAGATCTACGCCAACTACGGTTTTGACTCCAAAGCCGTCGAGAGCGATGACCGCCTGAAAGCCTGGCAGGGCGCATTCGTGCTGAGCCACACCAACGACAGCGGCGTGAATAAAGTGATTGCCCGTTATTCTGATAACTCCGACAACAGCGTCTATAACAAAACCGACGACCTGACTACGGTTTACGCCAGCTTCGAGGGAAGTCATAAGTTTACCCGCCAGGCGCAGGTGGAATACCTGTTAGCGTTCCATGATTACGACAACAGCACCGATAAGAGCGATAACCGTAAGAACTACGGCGCGATTGTGCGTCCAATGTACTTCTGGAACGACGTTCACTCCACCTGGCTGGAAGCGGGCTATCAGCGCGTAGATTACGACAACGGCGGGGATAACCACGGCTGGAAACTGACGCTGTCGCAGAACATGTCGATCGCCATGGGACCGGAGTTCCGCCCGATGCTGCGCTTCTACGTCACCGGCGGCAAGGTGGATAACGATCGCACCGCGCGGGTCAACGGCACGCAGGATGAAACGCTGGACGACTTTAACCTTGGTGCCATGTGGGAAGCATGGTTCTGATTAGTGAGTAGTGAAGTGCCGGATACGGCGAGAACGCCTTATCCGGCGAACAACACCGAGATTATTGCATACCTTTTATGCGAACTTTCGCTGCCACCAAAAGCGCCGTCAGCAGCATCAGGCTGCCGGAAAGCATCAGGGGCGACAGCAGTCCGAGGGTATCGAGCGCATAGCCTCCCACCGCTGCCCCGCAGGTATTGGCAAGCTGGATCACGGCGACCTGGACGGATCCGGCTTTTTCTGCCTGATCGGCAAGCGAACGGGTGATCCACGTCGACCAGCCGACCGGTACCAGCGCAAACAACAGCCCCCAAATAATCGCAATACCCGCCGCGACCACTTTGTCGCTGCCCCATAGGATCAGGACCAGCGCACTGAACGCCAGCACCAGTGGCGCACCGGCTAACGCCAGTTTGACCGAACGCTTCAAAATCATCGACGAGAACGACGTACCAACAAAACTGGCAATACCGAAGCTCAGCAGCACCAGCGTCAGGCCATCAACGTCAAAGCCCGCCAGATTCATATAGATCGGGCGAATATAGGTAAAGAAGGCGAACTGACCAGCAAAGGACATGAAGATGGCAATCATCCCGGCCATCACCCCTGGACGCTGCAACAGGCTGAACATGTTTTGTTTCTGATGCGAAGGTTCACCAGGCAGCGAAGGCAACGCTCTCACCACCCAAATCGTGCACAGCACGCCCATTACCGCCGCCGCATTAAACACGTTGCGCCAGCCGATAATGCCGCCCAAAAAGCTCCCCAGCGGCGCGGCAATTACCAGCGCGATGGAGACCGCGCCAAAAATAACCGACAGCGCTTTCGGCACCGTACGTGCAGGAACCAGACGCATGGTCAGCGACGCCGACATCGCCCAGAAGCCGCCAAGCGCCAGACCGAGGCAGGCGCGGCCAACGAGCAGCAGCGAAAAAGAATTGGCAAAGGAAACCAGCAGACAGGAAAGCGTCAGTAGCACCGAAAACAGGATCACCACATAGCGACGATCGGTCGCCTGAATAATTTGCGTCACAAACAGGCTGGCGAACATGGCGACAAATGCCGTCACGGTCACCGATTGCCCGGCCACGCCTTCAGAAACCCCCAAATCCTGCGCCATCGGCGTTAACAGGCTAACGGGGAGAAATTCAACGGTTATCAGGCAGGCAACGCAGAACGCCACGGCAAATACCGCCGACCAGTTAGGTCGGGAATTTGCCTCAGCGCGGGATTTTTGTTCAACAGCTTCACTCATTTTGTTACCTGCGTGGGGTTATTGTAGAAAAGTTACGCAGTGTAACATTAAATTTGTGACGTATTTAACGTTTTGACAACTATTCAACAGAGATCGGCTGCGCCTTATCCAGCCCAGGACAGAGAGCCCTTTCTGGCTCAATTAAGCGTCACGCGCAGCCCGGGCCAGGCCGGTTATCCACTCCTGATGACCGTTGATCATCGGATTGGGCAGCGTAAGTGCCAGTTCTTGTGCCGGAACGCCAATTTGTGATTCCTGGGTCAGAATACGTACGCGCCCGCCGGGTAAATCCTCAAAGAGCCAGGCGTGGATCACATCCAGACGTGTAGTGGCGTCGCCTTCCGCCCAGCCATGCCAGGCAACACGCGCGGCCTGGCCGTCAACCGGCGGCACATACTCGGTGATTTGCGCTTCGATGGGGAAACCAAAAGTCGTAAAACGAAAGCGGGCATCCATGCTTAACAATGGACCGGAACCGTCGTGAAAACGGATATCCGCTACGTTGCTGTAATACGTCGGCCAGCGCGTTGTGTCATTAAGCTGTGCCCAGACGGCACGGGCGCTCAGTCCGGCAACGATAATTTCATTTGAAGCAAAGTTATCAGTCGTCCCCGGCAGATACGCTGCAGGCCAGATAATTGCACGTTGTTGAGTCGCTTGATTCATGATGTACCTCGTCGTGTGAGTTAACGAGGTACATCATGCTTTCGCGTAAGATATAAAGATAATGACGATTCAAAATAGTCGTCATCATAAATTTTGATATCAGTGCAGCCAGTGCACGCCATCCTCGGGCTGGAAAAAGGCGTTATAGCGCATCTGGAACGCATTAAGCTCCTGCATATCCGGCTCCATCTCGCGCAGAAAACCGAGCGCCAGACGCACCTGCGCGTCGGTAATCGGTGCAGCCAGCCGGGCTTTTTGCAGCCAGCGGTGCCATTGCAACAAGTTCTGCTCACTGCCGTCGACAATAACGATTTGCCAGATCAACAGCACCTGGGCGGCATTTTGTAGATGCGATTCATCAGGACGGTGGAGGTACTGTAAAAAAGCCTCACCCTGTACTTTTCCCATCTGATCGATCATCGATTCTACCGGCACGACATCAATGTTCAGCCGCTCGCTCAGACGGCGAATTGCCCGCCGCGACCCGGACGTTAGCACCCGAAATCCCACCACAAAAACAACCACCAGCGTGGCCAGCATTATCCAAATCATGCGCACATCCATTATCAGACAGGACGCCCATCATAGCGGCAAATTCACCTCTGTCGACGACTGAACGTGTCATAATGTGACTTATCGACCTCGCAGGCAGACATCATGAAATCTGATATCAGAACGCTCGATCTCAATCTGTTAAAAACGCTGGATGCCCTGCTGGATGAACGCAGCGTAACCCGGGCGGCGCAGCGGCTGTCGCTCACCCAGCCTGTGGTAAGCGGTATGCTCAACCGCCTGCGCGACTATTTTGACGATCCGCTGTTTAGTCGCACACCGCATGGCATTGTTCCGACGCTGCGTGCCCAACAGTTGGCCACTCCGGTCAAACAAATCCTCAGCGATATCGATATCCTGCTTAAACCGACACAATTTGACCCGCTCACCGCAGCGCTCACCTTTACCGTCGCCGCTACGGATTACGCGCTCAAAGCGGTTATCGTGCCATTTATTGCCGCGCTTCGCGTGCGCGCACCGGGCATTCGTGTACGAGTGATCCCGGTTGAGCCAGTGCTGCTCACCACACAGTTTGAGCAGGGGAAAATCGACCTGGCGTTGCTGACGCCGGATTCCACGCCCGACAACCTGCATAGCCGGGCGTTATATGATGAAGAGTACGTTTGTCTCATGCGTCATGCGCATCCTGATGCGGGGCAACCGCTGACGCTCGATCGCTTCTGCGCGCTGGAGCATGTGCTGGTTTCTTATGAGGGTGAAAGTTTCTGGGGCGTCACCGATGAGGCACTGGCAAGCGTCGGACGCCAACGGCAGATTGGTTTGTCGGTTAGCAGCTTCCTGGTATTGCCGGACATCCTCGCTATCAGCGATATGATTGCCGTTGTTCCTGCCCGTCTGGCGTATGACGACACCCGTATGCACGTTTTACCGCCCCCGCTGCCCATAACCGGTTTTACAAAAAGCATGGCCTGGCATGAACGCACGCACCGCGATGCCGCTCATCAGTGGCTGCGCAATCTGGTACATGAAACCAGCCAGTTTAGAGTATAAAAAAGCCCGCCATTAAGGCGGGCAAAAGTTACCAATGCACACTTAACTCAAGCAACTTTCAATTGTTGAATCTTTTTCTCGCGGCGAATTTTACGTTCTTCAAACACGGCCACGATGGCCATCAGGCAGATACAGCCAATGGCGGCGGTATCCAGCGCAGCAAAGGTGCCTGCCCAGCCGGTCAGCCCGAAAATCGGCGTGCCGTCGGCAATCATCCCCAGACCGAGCTTGGCGAAGCTGTCACCAATCAGATAAGCGAAAGTGCCTTTAATCCCATCGGCTGCGCCGATCGCTTTTTTCGGCACAAATCCGACTGCCGCAACGCCGATTAACAGCTGCGGGCCAAACACCAGGAAGCCCAGCGCAAACAGCGAAGCCAGATAAACGTACTGGTTGCTGGCGTGCTGATAAACGCCCAGGGTGGCGATAATCAACGCCAGCGCTACACAGGCCACCAGCGCACGACGACCGTTCGCCAGGTCAGAGAGCCAACCCCACAGCAGCGTACCGACCAACGCGCCCACTTCGAACAGGGTAAAGCCCTGAATCGCCACTTCTTTGGAAAGCTTCAGCTCCTGGAAGGCGTAGACTGTGGACCACTGGTCGATACCGATACGCACTACGTACAGGAAGATGTTCGAGAAACATAACAGCCAGATCACTTTGTTTTTCAGCACGTACTCAACAAAGATCTGCCATTTGGTCATCTCGTTTTCTTCGGTCTCTTTGTCTTCTTCGCTGATCTCCTCACCGAACAGCTCTTCGGCTTTACCGAGGCCATAAGATTCCGGGGAGTCGCTGCCGTAGCGCAGGCCGATAAAGCCGACAATCAGAGCAATAATCGACGGGAAGATAAACATACCGATGACGTGACCGTCGAACAGATAGTTAGCGCCAAACAGCGCCACGCCCGCCGCACCCGCACCGCCGAGGTTGTGGGAGATATTCCACATGCCGAGGTAAGAACCCCGTTTGCGACGCGGCGTCCATTTAGTAATGGTGGAATAGCTACATGAGCCGCCAGTACTCTGGAAGAAACCGCTCAGCGCGTAGAAAGCGATCATCAAAAACAGGCTGGTTGAACCCGCGCCCATGCTGGCGCTGAAGCCAAGCATACAGATGGCGGAGAGGATCAGCATAAACGGCAGGAACTGCTTGGTGTTTTTGCCGTCCGCGTAGTAGGAAACCAGCGTTTTACCCACGCCGTAGGTGATGGAGAAGCCCAGGCCAATCATCCCCAGCTGCGTCATGCTCAGCCCGTAGGTGGAGATCATGTCGTTCTGCGCGATGTTGAAGTTTTTGCGGATCAGGTACATGGTCAGGTAGCCGATAAAGACTACCAGATAGGACTGCATGAACGGTTTGAACCACATTTTGCGCCGCACATCGAGCGGCAGATCCAGGGTCGGCTTGCGCACCTGGTTTAGAAAGGCCAGCATTTGACACTCCCGAGCTAATTTTTATACCTGCGAATGGCAGGCATTGTAAAAATCAGCCGGAAGACGCGCCTGAGACAGCGTCCAGGTGAAACCGGGAAAATTTCTTAGTTTTGCTCCACTCGGGACAAAAAGGTGAGGTACATCACGCTTCGTTGAGTTCGCGCGGAGCCTGGGCATTTAAAAACGGCAGCAGCAGCAGCGCGGAAATTCCCGCCGCAATAGCGATCACCACAAAGAATCCGGTCCAGTGCCAGACCTCCATCACCTTCGCCAGCGGCCAGCCGGAGAGCGATGCCCCCAGATAAGCAAACAGCCCGACAAATCCGGTTGCCGCGCCCGCCGCCTCTTTGTGCGAACACTCCGCCGCTGCCATGCCGATCAGCATCTGCGGGCCGAAGACGAAGAATCCGGTGGTGAAGAAGCACGCGGCCTGCATCACATAGCTGGCGAACGGCATTAGCCACAGCGAGCCAACGGAGAGCAAAATTCCGGCGGCGAAAATCAGGTTCATTGGACCGCGGTTGCCGTTAAACAGCTTGTCCGAACCCCAACCCGCCACCAGCGCGCCAACAAATCCGCCCAGCTCAAACATGGTCACGGCGGTATTGGCGGTCACCAGATCCACGCCGAGCGTCTCCGACATGTACAGATTGCCCCAGTCGTTAATCGCGGCACGGACCACGTACACCAGCACATAACACAGTGACAGCAGCCAGATATAAGGATTCAGCAGCACATAGCGGGTGAGGATCTCTTTGCGGCTCAGCCCAGCACCTTCCTGCTGTTGGGCAATTTCCAGTTCATCATGCCGCCAGTCGCCAATCGGCGGCAGACCAATCGCCTGCGGCCTGTCGCGCAGCCGCCAGCAGAGAAAAATCCCCACCACAATCGCCAGCAGCCCGGCGATCATCATCCCGGCGCGCCAGCCGTAGTGCAGCGCTGTCGCCGCCATCACGATAGGGATCAGCGCCCCGCCGACGTTGTGCGCGGTGTTCCACAGCGCCCACCAGCCGCCGCGTTCAGTACGCGAATACCACGCGGTCAATAAACGCGCGCAGACCGGCGATCCCCAGCCCTGGAAAAAGGCGTTCAGCGCCCACAGCACCGCAAAGGCCCATAGCGAGGTGGAGAATCCAAACAGAATGTTTACCACGCCGGTGGCAATCAGTCCGATGCCCATAAAATAGCGGGCGTTCGAACGGTCGCTGACGATACCGGAGACAAACTTCGACAGGCCGTAGGTGATGTAAAACAGCGTCGCCAGCAGCCCAATGTCGCTGCGAGTCAGCACGCCGCTGATGAGGATATCCGGTACGGCGGCATTGAAGCTCTTGCGTGTGAAATAGAACAGCGCGTAGCCGAGCCAGATGGTGGTCAGGATATGCCGCCGCCAGTAGCGGTAGAGAGCATCCACTTCACGCTTATCAGTAATGAGCGGCGCACTGGCCGGAGCTTTTAAAAATGAAAACATGACCGCGCCTTACACATATCGCTGGGGTAACGACACGCTGACCCGCGTGCCGTGCGTACAGGAAATCGAGAGCGATCCGCCGAGGGCGCTAATCCGTTCACGCATCCCAGTGAGGCCAAATCCCTGTTGATTCGACCCAGGCGGCAGGCCGCTGCCGTCGTCCTCAATCACCAGCATTAGCCGTTCATCCTGTTGCCAGCCCTGAAGCGTCACCGCGCTGGCGTTGGCGTGCTTAACGATATTGTTCAGCCCTTCCTGACAGACGCGAAACAGCGTCACCCGCTGGCTTTCGCTAAGTGCAGATTCGTCAATTCGCCAGTCGAGATGGCTGACGATGCCACGGCTTTCCAGCTCCATTTCGCGCATCAATGAGCGGATGGCCTGCTCCAGCGTGAGATCGTCCAGCTGGCGCGGTCGCAGGCGGCCTAACAGGCGACGCACCGAATCGTACACGCCGAGAGAAAGTTGTTCGATGTGCGCCCCGCTGCGCTTCACTCCTGCGTTTTCCGGCGCCAGGCGCTGGACAATACCCGCCTGAGTGCGAATGGCGGTGATGGTCTGGCCGATATCATCGTGCAGTTCGCGCGCCACATCCCGGCGCACGCTCTCCTCGGTTTCCAGCAGGCGTTCCGCCAGACGATGGTTGCGTGCTAATTCATTTTGCAGCGACTGGTTAAGTTCGCGCAGACGCTGAATACCCGCACCGAGCAGCAGCCCGGTCAGACTTTGCACCAGCAGCGAGAGCAACAGATCGACGGGATGATCGTGCCAGGTCTGGCTGGCAATCAGCGCGATGGCGTTCATCAGCGTCGCAATCAGTGCCCCTTGCCAGCCGTAGTGCCAGGCCAGCGCAATGATCGGCAACGCGAGGCAAAACGGCGTGAAGCGCGAAAGTTCGGCGGGTAAACCGAGCTGTAGCCACAGGCTGACGCTAAACAGCAGCAGGTACCAGACCAGATGCCGCCCGCGCCAGTTCACCGGCTGCGACACCACCGCCGGGCCCAGCGGCAGCCAGGTCGTGCTGGTCAGATAGTGCCAGAACACCAGGCAGATCGGCGCCAGCGTTAATCCGCCGGTGAGCGTCAGCAACAGCGCGTTCCACGCCTCTTCACCTTGCCCAAGCCAGGGCAGCGATTGCAGCAGCGCCGCCGCCGTGAGCGCCGCGCCCTGCAACAGCAGCGTGCGCCAGTCGCGCTGATGGCGGTATCGCGAAATCAACATCACCGGGAGTAACGTGAGGAAGCTGCCGATCATCAAAAGTGGTAAATGGACCAGCGCCACTTCCTGTGCCAGCCAGAAAAGAAGCAGCCATTCCGCGCCCAGCAGCACCGGCCAGTAGCCACGTGGACATTGCAGCATCAACCCCAGACGCAGGCCAAACGGAAACAGCAGTACCGCTAGCTCCGGGCGCTCAACCAGATGCAGGCTGATGCTCCACAGGCAAAACCACGCGGCAGAGAAGATAAAGAAGCAGGCAACAACGGTGATTAACCGGGAACAGAACGTGTTCATTGCCAGCCGTCAAACATCCGGCGGGCCAGTTCGACGTCGTTGCTGACGCCCAGCTTTTCCATCAGGTTAGCGCGATGCACGTGCACCGTTTTCGGCGACAGACCCAGTTCAGCGGCAATCTCTTTGACCGCCATACCTTGCGCCAGTTTTTCCGCCACCTGACGTTCGCGTTTGGTGAGCGGATCCTGACGACCGGCAGCCAGTTTGACGGCGATGTCCGGCGTCAGGTAACAGCCTCCGGTCGCTACGGTATGCACCGCCGCGATCAGCTCATCCGGGCTGCAGCGTTTAGAAAGGAAACCACGCGCGCCCGCGTTGAGCGCCTGCTCCACCAGCGCCGGGCTGTCGTGGACAGAGAGCATGATAATCGCCATTCCTTTTGGCAACTGGCTTAACAGTTCAAGACCGGAGATATCAGGCATCGAGATGTCGCAGATACACACCTGCACGCCGCGTCCCGGTAATCCCGCCAGCGCCTCACTGCCTGAGCCAAACTCAGCGACCACCTGCAAATCAGGTTCCAGCCCCAGCAGTTGGGCAAAGCCGGAGCGGACGATGAGGTGGTCGTCAATAAGGGCAACGGTAATCATGGGTTCATCCTGGCGCTAAGGCATGCCTGATGGCGCTACGCTTATCAGGCCTACGGGCGGGTGCCGTTGTAGGCCGGATAAAGCATTAATGCCGCCACCCAGCAAAAGCGCTTACCTTAACGATAAGTGCTTTGGTGTTCAAGCCTTGAGCGATCAGGCTATGCCAGTTGTGACTGTAAATGTCCGGGTGTGCTGCGGTTCTATTTCAATCAAGGTGCCATTGCGTTGTGCTGCCAGGAATCCTTCAGGTCGACAGGTTGCAGGCAAGGCGAATGCCGCAACCTGCTGATCGCCGTTATAGAGGATCCAACGCGTCACATAATTCAGCTCCGTGCTGGAGAAACGCGTAACGAACGTGGTGCCATCAGGCGCGATCATGCTAAATTCCGGCTTATCTGTGTACCTGTCCAGTTGGTCAGCAAAGAAGACAATTTCCGGATCGTAAAAATGCGGTTCATTGAGCCGCGCCAGAGAAGCCTCGCCCTGAACAATCCGCTGATTAAACGCCAGCCACTGCTCAGTCGGCTTAACATGCGCGGGTATCGACTCACGCAGCTTCATGGCCTCATCCGGAATATTCTGGCTGAAGGTGGCTTCCGGTACGTAGGCATAGTTCATATGGCACATGTACTGCAACGGCATTGCCACTGAGGCGAGGTTGGTAACCGCCATCTGAATATCAAACAGCGCGCTCGCTTTGTGCATTACCACCGCAGGATGCGCCTGATAATGATGACCGAACCCCATCACATACTCATAGCGTCCAGCCACGCGCAAATTCTCACCCTCCAGCTCCAGCCAGGCTTCATCCATCGCGGCACAAGCCATTTCACCGTGCAAAGGATGTGAATCCTCTGGTGATGGGCAGCCATTTGCCAACAGACCTGAGTGGAAGGCAAAACAGCCGTAGGTCGCCACCACTTCCGCCGCCGGTTTCGGCTGACTGAACATGTTACGCATGGTCAGGTCATGGCCATCAAACTGAGCATCCCAGATCATCTGCCCCATCCAGGGCAGAATAACCAGATGTCCACGACTGTTTTCTACCTTCAGCCCTTCCACTCCGCTGGCGTAACGAAATGCGGTAACCGTGAAGTCGTTATTCTTCAGTAAGATTCGCGGATGCTCTGCAAAGAGTTCTCGCCACAGCGTTATACGTGTTGTCATGATCGCTCTCCTCAGGAAACTGTCGCTTCAGCCAGGTTGTTGCGCACTTTGCTTTCACGCCAGAAGTAGATACCGACGTACACGAAGCACAGCATGGAGACCAGGAACGAGAGTTGCAATGAATGGAACATATCGGCCACATAGCCCTGAATCGCAGGAACCACCGCCGCACCGACAATCGCCATGACAATGACAGCACCTGCCATTTCGGTATGCTCGTTATCCACGGTATCAAGCGTACCAGCATAGATTGTCGCCCAGCAGGGTCCAAACAGGACACTCACCAGCACTGCGACATACACAGCGCTGAAGCTTGGCGCCAGTGCAACATAGACGAGGAACAGCGCACCAATAATGGAATAGAGAATCAGCACTTTTTCCGGATTGAAGCGCGTCATCAAAATGTTGGCGATAAACTTGCCGATAAAGAAGCAGGCGAAGCTATAGACCATGAAGGTTGAGGCGTCGCGCTCGTTGATATCACCTAATTCCAGTGCCAGACGGATGGTGAATGACCACACCGCGACCTGCATCCCCACATAAAGAAATTGCGCCACAATTCCACGACGGAAACGGGCATTGCTGGCCAGATAACGCAGTGTATCCATCGCTGACGGGCGTTTATGACTCGTGGTTTGCGCGACTTTACAGGTCGGGAAGCGAGTCAGCAGGAATAACACCATCACCACAACCAGTACCATAATCATGTACTTGTATGGCTCAAGGGTATTTTCCAGCATCAACACTTTAAAGTTATGGATCTGCTCAGCGTTCATCCCGGCCATCTGTTTTTCCAGGCTTTCGCCTTCAGAGAAGACCAGATATTTACCTAGCAGAATGCCAGCAGCCGCACCAATAGGATAAAAAGTCTGACTGATGTTCAGGCGTAAAGTGGCATACGCTTTTGGGCCGATCATTGAGCTGTAGGTGTTGGCTGCTGTTTCCAGGAAGCTCAGACCAATCGCAATCGCGAAAATCGCCGCAAGGAACATGGTGTAGGTGGCCATGTGCGATGCCGGGAAAAAGAGCGTACACCCAACGATATAAAGGGTCAGCCCCATTAAGATGGCGACTTTATAACTGGTCTTTTTAATCACCAGAGATGCTGGAATCGCAATTAAAAAATAACCGCCATAAAAGGCACTCTGAACTAATGCCGAGGCAAAGTTGCTGAGTGAAAATACGCTTTTGAATTGCGTAATCAGAATATCATTTAATGCGGCTGCGCATCCCCATAACGGGAATAAACAGGATAACAAAATAAACTGGAACAGAGGGGTCTTATTCAAATAGCCGTCAGGCATCTGAATGATGTTTTTATCGTTCATAGTGCTACCTTTTACAGTGCAGGAGTATTATTCGTTTAAGGTAAGAAACTCATTAAATTGTTCGATGCTTGGATAAGATGATTGAGTGCCTTTCCCGGTAACGCTGAAAGCAGCGAAGAGAGCGGCTTTTTTCATGGCGGCTTCCACATCACCGCTTTGAACGTAATAGTGAGCAAAACAACCGATGAAAGCGTCGCCTGCGCCACTGGTATCGACAGCGTTCACTTTAAACGCTGGAACATGGACTTCCTGGTCACGCGTCATCCACAGCGCACCTTTCTCACCCATGGTGACGATAATATTGTTCAGACCTTTATCAACCAGAGAACGTGCCGCTGCGCGAATATGGTCATAAGTATCTACTGGCATACCGGTTAATATTTCCAGCTCGGTTTCATTCGGCACAAAAAAATCACATTTACAGGCATAAGACATATCTAATTCCCGTAATGCAGGGGCGGGATTTAGTAACACTTCAATACCGTGTTTTTTGCCAAATTCAATCGCGTGATAAACAGTTTCCAGCTGCACTTCCAGTTGCAGGACAATAAGCTGACATTTTTTCAGATCTTCCGCCGCACGATCGATATCTTCCGGGGAGAGAAATTTGTTCGCTCCTTTAATAATCAGAATACTGTTGCTGGAGTTCGCATTAACAAAGATCGGTGCGACACCGCTGCTGGTGCAGGGTACCTTTTCGACATAGGTGGTATTAATTCCCCAGGATTCGAGATTGCGAATAGTGTTATCCGCAAAAATATCATCACCGACTTTTGTCAGCATCAGCACTTTGGAATTGAGCTTAGCGGCCGCAACGGCCTGATTTGCGCCTTTGCCCCCGCAGCCAATTTTGAACGCCGGTGCTTCCAGCGTTTCCCCTTCTTTGGGCATCTGGTTGATGTAGGTGATGAGATCCACCATGTTGGAGCCAATAACCGCGATATCCATTTTACTACCTCTCAGAAACAATCACACAACAATGATATTAAAATAACATTATCATGTTACTTTCGTATCATTTGTGACTAGGATCGCGATTGGAAGATCATTTTATTGTTTATTTATTGCACTAACTGTTACACCCACATCACAATACAAATGATGAAGTTGCTTACAATTGACTGAAAATTAACTGGTTATAATCAATAAAACGTGAAAAAACACGCTTTTATTTCCGGATAGTCAGACGTATAGTAATGCGGCAATGTCATGTTCTCAGAAACACAAAAATGTTACTGAAGGAACATGGGAACATGATTCGTGGAGAAGCACATGGAAACTAAGCAAAAAGAACGTATTCGACGTCTGATGGAATTGTTGAAGAAGACCGACCGAATCCATCTGAAAGAGGCGGCACGAATGCTGGAAGTTTCCGTGATGACTATTCGTCGGGATCTCAGTCAGGATGACGAACCGTTACCACTCACGCTGCTTGGTGGTTACATTGTGATGGTGAACAAACCTGCCGCCATCGTTAACGCGCCACTCCCCGCGCAAAAACAGTATCACCGCGACGATTTACCGGTTGCCATTCTGGCTGCGGGACTGGTGAGTGAAAATGATCTGGTCTTTTTTGATAATGGTGCGGAAATGCCGTTGGTGGTCAGCATGATCCCGGACGATATTTCCTTTACCGGGATTTGCTACTCGCACCGGGTGTTCGTAGCGCTTAATGAAAAGCCCAACGCCACAGCGATTCTTTGCGGGGGGACCTACCGGGCGAAAAGTGACGCCTTTTACGACACCAGCAATCCCTCCCCGCTGGATGCACTCAACCCACGGAAAGTCTTTATCTCCGCCAGCGGAGTCCATGAGCATTTCGGCGTTAGCTGGTTCAATCCGGACGATCTGGCCACAAAACGCAAAGCGATGGAACGCGGATTACGCAAAATTCTGCTGACGCGCCACGCCCTGTTCGATGAGGTCGCCCCCGCCAGCATTGGTCCACTCTCCACCTTTGACGTACTGATAAGCGACCGTCCGTTACCGGCAGATTACGCAACCCACTGCCGGAACGGCTCTGTCAAAGTGATCACCCCGGATTCAGACGGCGACTAACTCACTCAAAGAACACGGTAATTTTGTTAAACATCGACGGATCGGACTGGTTGCGGGCCACTTTCACCACATCTTCCAGCTTGTCGATCTGGCTTATCATCTGCTCAAGACGTTGATCGTCGTTGACCAGTAGCCAGATGCGGCTCTTATCGCTGTCCTGAATCGGTAGACAGAGAATGCCTTCCACGTTGAACGCGCGGCGGGCGAACAGCCCGCAAACGTGAGTCATTACGCCCGGATGGTTGCGTACGGTGAGTTCCAGGATTACGTTGTCATGAGTCTGCTGTTGCATGGCTTATTCCCCCACCATTTCTGTGTTTGCCGCACCCGGCGGCACCATCGGGTACACTTTTTGTTCGGCATCGATGCGCACGTGAATCAGCGCAGGCCCAGGACGATTAATAATCTCCTGCAACGCTGCCTGTGGGTCCGCTTCGTTATTCAGATCGCAGGTTTCGAGACCAAACCCGGCGGCTATCTGCATAAAGTTAATCATCCCCGGATAGGTCGCGGCAAAAACACCCTGCTTATAGAACAGACTCTGCTGCTGATACACCAGACCCAACGCTTCGTTATTCATCAGGATGATTTTAATATCCAGCTGATTTTCGCTGGCTGTCGCCATTTCCTGAATATTCATCATCAGGCTGCCGTCGCCGGAGAAGCACAGCACTTTCTTGTCTGGATTGGCCAGCGCCGCGCCAATTGCCGCTGGCAAGCCAAAGCCCATAGTTCCCAGACCGCCGGAGGTCAGCCACTGACGCGGACGGTTCAGCGGATAAGCCTGTGCCGCCCACATCTGATGCTGGCCTACGTCGGTGGTGATAATGGCGCTATCGTCTACGCAGGCAGCCACGGCGTTGATCAATCCATAGTGGCTGAGCGGGTCGCTTTCCTGCGGAATAGTGCAAGGGAATTCACGTTGTAAATCGGCCACCGTCTTATGCCACGACTCTCGCGGCTGCGCGTCAATTAATGGGATCAATTGTGCAAGAACCTCATCGACATCCGCCTGAATCGCCACGTGCGGTTGTTTGATTTTACCCAGCTCCGCGCGGTCGATATCCACGTGAATGATTTTGGCGTTCGGGCAGAACTGCTCCGTTTTACCAATCGCCCGGTCATCAAAACGTGCGCCCAGAACAATCAATAAATCCGCTTCTTGCAGAATAAAGTTAGTGCTACGCGCGCCGTGCATGCCCAGCATGCCTAACGACAGCGGATGCGCTTTCGGCAACATACCGAGCGCCATTAAGGTCATAGTGGTGGGCAGCATCGCTTTTTCCGCCAGTTCACGTACGCGCTCAGGTGCGTTAATCACGCCGCCGCCGAGGTACAGCACCGGACGCTGTGCGGCGTTAATCATGGCTGCGGCATCGCAAATGCTGTCCTGGCTGAACGCTGGTGCCGCCATTTTCTGCGCAGGCTCCGGCATCTCTTCAATGTCAAAAACGGCGGTTTGAATATCCTTAGGAATGTCTATCCACACCGGGCCTGGACGTCCGGACTGCGCAATGCGGAACGCATCGCTCATGACCTGCGGTAATTCACTGATATGGCGGACCAGATAGTTGTGCTTAGTGATGGGGATAGAGATGCCGTAGGTGTCGACTTCCTGGAAGGCGTCGGTGCCTATCATTGAGGCCGGAACCTGCCCGGTGATACACACCAGCGGGATGGAATCCAGACGCGCATCAGCAATGGCGGTCACCAGATTGGTTGCGCCCGGTCCGCTGCAGGCCATACAGACGGCGGGTTTGCCATCGGTTCTCGCCATTCCCTGAGCGATAAACCCTGCTCCTTGCTCGTGGCGCGCCAGGATATGACGGATTTGCGTGCTTTGACTTAAGGCGTCATAGACGGGAAGAATCGATCCGCCGGGAATACCGGTAACAACCTGAATTCCCTGGCGTTCCAGGAAATGAACGATGAATTCTGCGCCCGTAAAACGCGTACGCTTGGATGTTATGCCCGAACTTGCCATGCTCCAGTCCTTTTATTCTGGGCCTTTGCTCCGGGCAGGTCTCTGAAACGAAAAACCCCGCCCGGTTTGCGCCGGCGGGGTTTTGGAATCGTGTGTTGATTCGGACCCTACGGCGCATTGCCGACGACCACCACCACACGCACGACGACCGCTGCGCGAGATGGCGCAGTTTTTAGTAGGGTCGCAGTCAGCATGGAAGGGTTCATTAGGGACCTGTCTGTTTGTTGATTAACTGGATTTATACAAACACAGGTTTTTCAGCGTGACAATGGAAAAATTTTCATCTGCATAAAAATGCGCCAATGATCACATTTCGTTGTGCATTGCTGAAAAACAAAAAACCCCGCCGGAGCGAGGTTTTTTTCAGTGCTGTGCGGTTGGTAGCCGCCGAACACACTGTGTTATGTCAACGAAAAAAGTATACGCGTTCTGCGAAGAACACGCAATTTCGGCACGAATTTTGATGGTTTTGAGTATGGAACATGAATAGCGTAACGTCCATAAAATACTGTTAATTTATACAGTATTTATCTATAATGTCTCGGTACGCAATGTGTTATGCGGGGGCCGCATCGTAAACCGGCGCATCAAAGTCCTGGCTGAAACGGGTGGTGCCGTCAGCGCCTTAACCCCCGTGTGAGCACACTGTGTTATGTCAACAAAGGTGCTGGCAACAGGCAGCGGCGAGGTACGTCAGCACCGTGCTCCTTGTACCAAAAGGAGAGCGTATGAGCCTCGTGGATATCGCTATTCTTATCCTCAAACTCATTGTTGCAGCACTGCAACTACTTGATGCTGTTCTGAAATACGTTAAGTAATTCGGATTCAAGTCGCACCTAAGGGGGGCGGGTAACACTCCGCTCCCCTTTCACCTTCTCCCTGGTGCTTGTGTCGCGCCAATATGTTACGTTTTTATGACATTCTCAGGGAAGAATTCCACCATGACGCTTTCTGTTTTCTGCATTTTGCTGTTCGCCGCGCTGCTGCATGCCAGCTGGAATGCCATTGTTAAAGCTGGAAACGATAAACTGTACTCAGCGATCGGTGTCAGCGGTTCTGCTGCAATTATGGCATTGATTTGCTTACCCTTTGCGCCGCAACCTTCCGCCGCCAGCCTGCCGTTTTTAGCCGTCTCAACTGCGTTGCAAATTGTATATACCGTCCTGGTCGCCAAAACCTATCAGGTTTCGGATATGAGCCAGACCTATCCGTTAATGCGCGGCACAGCGCCACTACTGGTCGCAATTATCAGCGTCCTGTTTCTTGGCGATAGCCTCTCTGTTCTAGCCTGGGTGGGGATTGCCACGATATGTCTGGCGATTCTCGGCATGGCGTTTAACGGACGCAGCAGCTCGCAACGCGGGATCGTGCTGGCGCTCATTAACGCCTGCTTTATCGCCGGATATACGCTGGTTGATGGCACCGGCGTACGTTTATCTGAAACCGCGCTGGGTTATACGCTGTGGACCTTCTTTCTGAACGGCTCCTGCCTGCTGGGCTGGGCGATGATTGCCCGACGCCGGGAAGCGTCACGTTATCTGGTACAACAGTGGAAAAAAGGTATTCTTGGCGGGATTGGCACAATGGGTTCTTACGGTCTGGCGCTGTGGGCCATGACTCAGGCTCCGTTGGCGGTAGTCGCTGCGCTGCGTGAAACTTCCATCCTGTTTGGCGCGCTGCTCGCGTGGCTGCTACTGAAAGAGAAGGTTGCCGGAATACGTCTCGTTGCGGCTGGAGGCATTGCCATAGGCGCAGTTTTGCTACGCTTATCATGACCTCTGTAAACCCGATGCAATCCGGCAACATTTGTTGCCGCTTTTTGTTTACATTTCCTGCCGTCCATCGTTTAAACATTCCAGCCCACTATCTGGTCTTCTTTTTCTGTTGTGGTAGATTCCACGCGCATTTACGGGAAAGTGCAGCACCTTATTCTTATTTTTTCACTTTTTGAAAAGTAATCAGCGAAATGAAAAGGCATAGAAGCGTCAATTTATTGTTGATGTTGGTATTACTGGTGGCGGTAGGTCAGATGGCGCAAACCATTTATATCCCCGCGATTGCTGATATGGCGCGTGAACTGAACGTTCGCGAAGGGGCGGTGCAAAGCGTGATGGCCGCCTATCTGTTGACCTATGGCCTGTCACAACTGATTTACGGCCCACTTTCCGATCGCGTTGGCCGCCGCCCGGTGATCCTCGCTGGGATGTCCATTTTTATGCTGGCTACGCTGGTCGCCATAACCACCCACAGCCTGACGGTATTGATTATCGCCAGCGCAATACAGGGGATGGGAACGGGCGTCGGTGGTGTGATGGCGCGAACGTTACCGCGCGATTTGTATGAAGGCACGCAGTTACGCCACGCTAATAGCCTGTTAAACATGGGGATTCTGGTCAGCCCACTGCTGGCACCGCTGATTGGCGGTATGCTGGATACCCTGTGGAACTGGCGTGCCTGTTACATCTTCCTGCTGGTGCTGTGCGCAGGCGTCACGTTTAGCATGGCGCGCTGGATGCCGGAAACGCGCCCCGCAGGTGCGCCGCGTCCACAGCTTATCGCCAGCTACAAAACGCTGTTTGGCAACAGCTCTTTCACCTGTTACGTGCTGATGCTGATCGGCGGCCTGGCGGGCGTTGCGGTCTTCGAAGCCTGTTCCGGGGTGTTGTTAGGCGCGCGTCTCGGCTTAAGCAGCATGGTGGTCAGTATCCTGTTTATTCTGCCCATTCCGGCGGCGTTTTTTGGTGCCTGGTTCGCCGGTCGCCCGAATAAGCGTTTCTCGACGCTAATGTGGCAGTCGGTTATCTGCTGTCTGGTCGCCGGTTTGATGATGTGGATCCCTGGTCTGTTCGACGTGATGAACGTCTGGACACTGCTGGTTCCCGCCGCACTGTTTTTCTTCGGTGCCGGGATGCTGTTTCCGCTGGCAACCAGCGGCGCAATGGAGCCTTTCCCGTTCCTGGCCGGTACTGCTGGTGCGCTGGTTGGTGGATTACAGAACATTGGTTCCGGCGTGCTGGCGTGGTTCTCTGCCATGCTGCCGCAGACCGGGCAAGCCAGCCTGGGCCTGCTGATGACCCTTATGGGGCTGTTGATTTTTGTTTGCTGGCTTCCGCTGGCGTCACGCGTGTCGCATCAGGGACAGGCGGTTTAAGCGTATGATGGCCCGGCTTCTCGCCGGGCTTTTCACACTCAGGGGCAATCATGGTATTCAACAACGGCTCCAGCGCCGGTCTCCATGCCCCTTCCTCACCATCATAGAACTGCGTATCCGCATTGATAGCATAGGGAATTTTCGCTTTCTTCAGCTCGCAAGCCATAAAGCGGGCAAACGCCATTTGCGAGGCAGAAGGCGCGTTCCTGATGGTTTCTCCCGGCGACCAGCCTCCTACCCAACTAACATGACCGGTTTTTTGCTGCCAGTGAATGGCGGTATTGATACGGGCGCGAATAGCGGCCTTTTCTGCCGCTGTCCCTGAGGTCCACGGGTATTTACCGTTATTTTTCAGCGGCCCCCACGGGAAAATATGCCATTGGGCCAGCACGGTATTCTGACTTTGCGGCGGCAACTTTAGGTTGGGCAAATCTTCCGGAGCGGCATGCAGTTTCGGCGCGATAAATATCATTCGCTGTGGATCGATGGCATGGATGGTACGGATGGTTTTGTCATACACCCTATTGAGCGACGCCTGATTATGGTTGAGCTTATCGGCAGGTTCATAAATCAGGTCGAAACTCAGCAACGGCGAGCTTTGGCCAAAGTAATGCGCCACCGCCACCCACCAGTTAACCACCTCTTTTTCGTTACTGGCACTGGGGTCTTTTTTATACTCGTCAGCCTGATAGGCGATTATCGGGATCACGCCATACTGCTCGCAGGCTTCCACCAGCTTGCGCAGATGAATGAGCCGCGCCTCCGTTGGCTCACCCGCCACGCGAATGCGCACGTGAGTCAACCCTTTCGCCTTATAATCCCGCACCACCAGCGGATCGAATTCACGGATGCCCCGATCGGTACGCGCCCAATCTACGTTCATCCCAACCCCAAGCTGCTGCACATACTGCGCCGCCGTCAACACAGGTTGCGCGGCACACACGGTGGCGCTGGCCAACAGTAAAAGGGAAACAATCGGCTTTAACACGGTTGTCCTTACGCAAATCATCAGGAGTGATATCACGTATTTAGCACGCTTTTTCACTTTCCGTGTAGAGCGAAAGCGTAAAAAATATTCGCGACCCGCTTATTTAACCTGCTCCTGTAGCCAGCCAATAAACGCCTCGATTTTCGGCCACTGCCTGCCGGGCAGCGTGGTGATGTAGTAATGCTGATGACATTTCAGCGCCATATCGCCAAAAGGCGCAATCAATTCTCCGCTATCGAGGCGTTTTTGCACCAGCCGTTTTCGGCCCATCGCCACGCCGATATGGTTCATTGCCGCAATTACTGCTAAATCAGAACGATCAAAACCAATCCCCGACGATGTTGGCAAATTCGCTGCAAAATGCTGCGCCCAACTGTGCCACTCATCGGTCCCGGAATCGTTACTCCACGCCTGTCTGTCGTGCAGCAACGTACAGTGCGGCAAATTCACCAGCGAACCGGTAAGGTCATGGCGGCGGGCGTAGTCCGGGCTGCACACCGGCAGGATCTCTTCATCCATCAGGAAGTGATGCGTGAGTTGCGCGGAGGGTGCATCGTCAAAATAGATGGCGAGATCGATACCCGCACGCTGTAGATTGACGTTGTCGTTCCCGGTCAACATGGTTAGCGAAATTGACGGGTAGCGACGGGTAAAGTCGCCGAGCGCCGGAACCAGCCAGCACTGGGCGATAGAAGGTCGTGAGTAGACGGTGAGCGTCCCCGAGAGCTCCTGATTCTTAATATCAAGAATCTCCTGGTTGAGCGTGTCCAGTGACGACTTCAGCGCCCAAAATACCCGTTTGCCCTCATGAGTGAGTTCCACTTTGCGATGAGAACGAACAAATAATTGGATACCAAGCTCATCTTCAAGCTGATTTATGCGATGGCTGACGGCGCTGGGGCTCAATGACAACTCGTCTGCCGCCAGCGCAAACGACTGATGCCGGGCCGCCACTTCAAAAGTATACAGCTTTGATAGCTGCCAGCCGTTGAGCAGCCGGTTTCTGACTTCGCGTAGGGGATCCATTCTCACC
The DNA here is from genome assembly GCF_016894305.1 of Citrobacter sp. B72. Taxonomy (NCBI): domain Bacteria; kingdom Pseudomonadati; phylum Pseudomonadota; class Gammaproteobacteria; order Enterobacterales; family Enterobacteriaceae; genus Citrobacter; species Citrobacter sp. B72. Next base: position 20,554 of record NZ_CP069801.1, on the reverse strand, counting down.
TCTTTTCCTTCTGATTCATGCGCTGGAGTGTAAAAAAGTTCGCTGCAAAAATCAGCTCAAAGGTGAACCAGAGTGAACCATATCGCATAAACAAAGCACAATTAGACATAAATCACTCATTTGATGCAATCTGACTCATGTGAAGGGGGATTTATATCGTTTGTCAGACCATGCCTTATTTTTGTCCAATAACCCTATATTAATCACAGGGCAAGGTGAGTTATGCACTCTCAAATCTGGGTTGTGAGCACGCTGCTGATAAGCATCGTGTTAATCGTTTTGACCATCGTGAAGTTCAAATTCCACCCGTTTCTGGCGCTACTGTTAGCCAGCTTCTTCGTGGGTACGATGATGGGCATGGGGCCGTTGGATATGGTCAATGCCATTGAGAGTGGCATCGGCGGTACGCTGGGCTTCCTCGCCGCGGTTATCGGCCTTGGGACCATTCTGGGCAAAATGATGGAAGTGTCCGGCGCAGCCGAACGCATTGGCCTGACGCTGCAGCGCTGCCGCTGGCTATCCGCCGACGTCATTATGGTTCTGGTTGGGCTGATTTGTGGGATCACGCTGTTTGTTGAAGTCGGCGTGGTGCTGTTGATTCCACTGGCCTTTTCAATTGCCAAGAAAACCAATACTTCATTACTGAAGCTGGCGATTCCGCTGTGTACGGCGCTGATGGCGGTGCACTGCGTGGTACCACCGCATCCGGCTGCCCTGTTCGTGGCGAACAAGCTGGGCGCAGACATTGGCACCGTGATTGTCTACGGCTTACTGGTCGGCTTGATGGCCTCGCTGATCGGCGGTCCTCTGTACCTGAAATTCCTGGGTAACCGTCTGCCGTTTAAACCGGTTCCGGCTGAGTTTTCTGACCTTAAAGTGCGTGACGAAAGTACGCTACCGTCGCTGGGTGCTACGCTGTTTACCGTTCTGCTACCGATTGGCCTGATGCTGGTAAAAACCGTCGCTGAGCTGAACATGGCGAAAGGCAGCACGGTATATACGCTGCTGGAGTTTATTGGTAACCCGATCACCGCGATGTTTATTGCCGTTTTCGTTGCCTATTACATTCTCGGCCTGCGTCAACACATCGGTATGGGTACGTTGCTGACTCACACTGAAAACGGTTTTGGCTCCATCGCTAACATTCTGCTGATTATCGGCGCAGGCGGCGCATTCAACGCTATCCTCAAGAGCAGTGGGCTGGCGGATACTCTCGCACTGATCCTCTCGAACATGCATATGCACCCGATTCTGCTGGCGTGGCTGGTGGCGTTAATCCTGCATGCCGCGGTGGGTTCCGCCACGGTGGCAATGATGGGCGCCACGGCAATCGTTGCACCGATGCTGCCGCTCTATCCCAACGTCAGCCCGGAGATCATCGCCATTGCTATCGGTTCCGGCGCTATTGGCTGCACGATCGTTACCGATTCCCTCTTCTGGCTGGTGAAGCAATACTGCGGTGCCACCCTGAATGAAACGTTTAAATACTATACGACCGCGACATTTATCGCGTCCGTGATTGCACTGGCTTGCACATTCCTGCTTTCCTTTATTATATAAGCGCAAAGAGACTGACTATGGAAAACATTCAAACACTTATCGCCCAGTATCCTTTAGTGGAAGATCTGGTTGCTCTCAAGGAGACAACCTGGTTTAACCCAGGCACCACCTCTCTTGCGGAAGGTTTACCGTATGTTGGCCTGACTGAACACGATGTTCAGGATGCTCACGCCCGTCTGACGCGCTTTGCGCCGTACCTGGCAAAGGCATTCCCGGAAACCGCGGCCACCGGCGGCATTATTGAATCTGAGCTGGCCGCGATTCCGGCCATGCAAAAGCGGCTGGAGAAAGAGTACGGGCAGCGCATCAATGGCGAAATTCTGCTGAAGAAAGACAGTCACCTGCCAATTTCTGGCTCGATTAAAGCCCGTGGTGGTATTTATGAAGTATTGACCCACGCGGAAAAACTGGCGCTGGAAGCCGGTCTGCTGACCACACAAGACGATTACAGCGTTCTGCTTTCGCCCGAATTCAAACAATTCTTTAGCCAGTACAGCATCGCAGTAGGCTCCACCGGTAACCTCGGCATGTCGATTGGCATTATGAGCGCCCGTATCGGCTTTAAGGTGACGGTGCATATGTCGGCCGACGCCCGCGCATGGAAAAAAGCCAAACTGCGCAGCCACGGTGTGACGGTCGTGGAGTATGAAGAAGATTACGGCGTGGCGGTTGAACAGGGCCGTAAGGCGGCGGAGTCCGATCCAAACTGCTTCTTTATCGATGATGAAAACTCGCGCACGCTGTTTTTAGGCTATGCGGTGGCCGGACAGCGCTTAAAGGCGCAGTTTGCCCAGCAAGGGCGCGTGGTGGATGCAGACCATCCACTGTTTGTTTACCTGCCATGCGGCGTCGGCGGTGGCCCTGGCGGCGTGGCGTTTGGCCTGAAGCTGGCGTTTGGCGACAACGTGCACTGCTTCTTCGCAGAACCAACCCATTCACCGTGCATGCTACTGGGGATTTATACCGGACTGCACGATACGATTTCCGTGCAGGATATTGGCATCGACAACCTGACGGCGGCTGATGGGCTGGCTGTCGGCCGTGCGTCTGGCTTTGTTGGCCGGGCAATGGAACGTCTGCTCGACGGTCTGTACACCCTGGACGATCAGACTATGTACGACATGCTGGGCTGGCTGGCGCAGGAAGAAGGTATTCGCCTCGAACCGTCAGCGCTGGCAGGGATGGCCGGTCCGCAACACGTTTGCGCCTCTGCTGACTATCAGCACATGCACGGCTTCAGCGCGGATCAGCTCAATAACGCCACCCACCTGGTGTGGGCGACCGGCGGTGGAATGGTCCCGGAAGATGAAATGGCGCAGTATCTGGCCAAAGGACGTTAAATACCGCTGAGCTTAACGCAGCATCGCCATCAGCTCCATCGGTGAGCGATGCTGCTTAAGCAGGTCACGCATCACGCGCATATGCGGTGCGGTGTGGCTGAAGAAAGCCTGATAGCCTGCACACAGCACGCCCTTTCCATTTTCCTCGCAATACGCAGGACAATCACCGTGGTAATATTGAAACAATGAGCATGTCTGGCAACGCGTATTCATTGATGACATGGTCTGTCGTTCAATCTGTGCCGTCAGACCACACCACTGGCGAAGCGTTTTATCGAAAAGCTGGATAGATATCTGATTAATATCTTCACGTACCCAGATATCAAATATCGTAATTAAAAATCGGCCCCACGCCTCAGACGTAACCGATTCGTCTGTCAGATGACCTGAACCATCGTGCTTAACCAGCGGAATAAACTGTACCTGGCGAACATTTCCTTGTTGCAAACCACGGTACACTTCAACCGGTTGTAAACACTTCTGATGGTCAATCACCACGTTTAAAACATCATCACTAACATCCATGTTCTCACATCCTGTCATGCAAAATTCCCGATAAATACGATAAGTTGGCGAACATGCGTTACAGCAAACAGCATTGCGAGGGATAACACCGCGAGGGAGATCATAAATTTGTCACGCACCGCGCGAGATTCAGAAAAATCGCTATGACTCACATCCATCAGATTACGGCTGCGGGTGTAGCGCCAGAGGATAATCGCCACTATCGCCAGCACAACTACCGATATCCAGAACAACGCTCCCGCCTGGTGCCAGTTGTGCTTAATCGCCAGCGCCATTAACGCGCCATAGCCCAACAACGTGCGAAACCAGGCCAGTGAAGTCCGCTCCGGTTGTAACCCCGGGTCAGCGATGCGTCGCGATTTGCGGCTATCCGGCATACAGCACCAGCGTCATGACAATCACCGCCACAATAGTCAGCATGACGCTGATAATCAGCAGGCTGTGGGTGTAGGGCAAGTCCTCTTTCAGTCGCATCGCCTTTTCGTTACGTAGCCAGCGCAGGTAGCCGTAGATCGCCAGACCGCCGGCAAACAGACACAGCAACAAGGCAAGCGCCTCACGGATGACCGGCGTGGCAAAATCCGGGGCCAGTTGATCAAGGCCAACCCCCGCCGCCAGAAATCCGAGCGCGGTGCGGATCCACGCCAGAAAGGTACGTTCATTTGCCAGTGAGAAGCGATAATCCGGTGCTTCTCCAAGGCGAGAAATCTTCATGACAGCTCCTTAAATATTGTTGTCTGGTCGTTATACCGGAACAGTTAAGGAGTATGAACCTGATTCTCAAACGAGAGGGCGAGTCGGGTGATGAGACAATGGGAAAGAGAGAGGGTGTTTGTAATGCCGGATGGAGGGTTGCGTCTCATCCGGCCTACAGGAGATGCAGGCCGGATAAGTCAGTTTTAACCTAATCCCCAGAAGAGCACCGCCAACAGTTGCGGGGTGATAATCCTCAAGAACATGACCAGTGGATAAACGGTAGCGTAGGAGAGCGCTGCTGCCCCGCTGGTGGCATGCAGGTTATTAGCAAACGCCAGAGCCGGGGGATCGGTCATTGAGCCAGCCAACATGCCACACAGTGTCAGATAGTTCATTTTGGCAAAGATTCGCGCCAGCAAGCCCACGGTAATAAGCGGAATCGCGGTAATGAAAATACCGTAACCCACCCAGCTCAGACCATCTCCCTGTGTTAGGGTATCGACAAAATCACCGCCTGACTTCAGACCCACCACTGCAAGAAACAGCACGATACCCAACTCTCGCAACGCCAGGTTAGCGCTGGGAGGCATAAACCAGTACAGCTTACCGATGCTACCAATACGCCCCAGGATCAGGGCCATAATCAGCGGCCCGCCGGCCAACCCCAGTTTCAACGCCACCGGGAACCCCGGGATGAACAGCGGGATTGAACCCAGTAGAACCCCCAGCCCGATACCGATAAATACCGGCAGCATCTGCACCTGCTGCAGTTTTTGCTGCGCGTTGCCGACAACATTGGCGACGGCATCAATGGACGCGGGACGCCCCACCAGATTGAGGATATCCCCGAATTGCAGGCTGGCGTCACTGCTGGCTACCAGCTCAACACCCGCACGGTTCAGGCGGGAAATCACCACGTCGTAACGCTCTTTGAAATGCAGGTCGCGGATTCGTTTACCCAGTACCTGTTCGTTGGTCACCACCACGCGTTCGACGCGTAAATCGGTACCTCGCGTGGACAGCGATGTGTCTACCTCCTGCCCAATCACCACCTGCGCGTTATGCAGGTCAGCAGGCTGCCCGACCAGGTGTAGCAGGTCGCCCATCTGGATAACAGTCCCTGGCGACGGCACCATCAATGTCTCATCACGTTTCAGACGCGAGCAGATGATTTTGTCGCTGTTCAGAATCGGGACATCCTGAATCGCCATATTGTTGATGTTTGGGTTTTCCACGCGGATGTTCATCGTCTGAATCAGTGCGTGCCCGTTGGTCAGCGTGGATTCATGCTGCTGGGCTTCAGCATCGACGTTAACGCGGAAAATAAGGCGCATCAGCCACATGGTCAGTAAAATTCCGCAGATGCCGAAAGGATAAGCCATGGCATAGCTCATCCCCATCTGGTCAACCACATCGCCAGGCGTACCTAAATCGCGCAGAATTTGCTGCCCCGCACCTAACGCCGGGGTATTGGTGACCGCTCCAGAGAATATTCCCAGCACCACAGGGAGAGGAATGGCAAAAATCTTATGCAGGATCGCGGTGACCAGGCCACCCATGATGACAATCAGCACAGCAAACAGATTCAGCCGCAGGCCCGAAACGCGCAAAGAAGCAAAAAAGCCCGGCCCCACCTGAATACCAATGGTGTAGACGAAAAGAATCAGGCCAAATTCCTGAATAAAATGCAGCATGTCGCCGCTCAGGGTCATCCCTGCCTGATCGACAAAATGCCCGACGATAATACCGCCGAACAGCACGCCTCCAATGCCAAAACCCACGCCACGTATTTTTATGTTGCCGATCCATAACCCGACAACTGCCACTAATGCCAGAACGCTGACCGTCAATGCTATATCACTCATATCCTGTTCCCTGTGAATAACATCATTAAGTAAATGGATTCTCGCAGAGTACAGTCGCAATGTATGGGTGGTAAAGCACAAAAAAGCCCCGTCATTTCTGGCGGGGCAAAGGCATGGAGCTATTTAACTATCTAATGCAGGACGTTCGCTGATGGCGATACGTTGTGGAGCAATGGTTTCAGGTTCATTCCGGGTCAAATCAATATGCAGCAAGCCGTTAGTGAAGCTTGCGCCGGAGACCTCCATATTTTCAGCCAGCGTAAAGCTCAGGCTGAACGGCTGAGTGACCAGCCCCTGATGCAACCATTTGGTCTCTTTTTCCGGCTGCTGCGGCGTACCTTTCACGGTCAGGCGCGTGCCTTCCAGTTGAATATCCAGATCTTCCTGGCGGAAACCGGCTAACGCAAGGGTAATGCGGTAGTGGTTATCATCGCTCTTTTCGATGTTATAAGGCGGGAAGCTCTGGCTTTCACCGGTGTTTTGCAAGGCATTGGCCAGTTTGTCAAAACCGATCCATTGACGCAGCAGTGGGGATAAATCGTAGTTACGCATAATAATCTCCTTCTAAGAAGCGAGTAGGTACCTTTCGGCTCCCTGACGGCAAGCCGATGACTTAGCAAGGCCGCCTGAAGCGGCCTACAGAATTAGTTGATTTCGATGCGGCGCGGTTTGTTCGCTTCAGGAATCACGCGCTCAAGATCGATATACAGCAGACCATTTACCAGGTTTGCGCCGCGAACATGAATGTTCTCCGCTAACTGGAACTTGCGTTCAAAGTTGCGCTCGGCAATACCCTGATACAGGTAAGTACGTTCTTTTTGATCGTCCGCATGGGCGCCTTTTACCACCAGCAGATTGTCCTGGGCAGTAATTTCCAGTTCGCTTTCAGCAAAACCGGCAACAGCAATTGCAATGCGGTAATGGTTTTCGTCTACCAGCTCAACGTTGTACGGAGGGTAGCCACCATTGCTCTGGCCCTGATTGTTTTCCAGCAGGTTAAACAGACGGTCAAAACCAATAGCAGAACGGTACAGCGGGGATAAATCAAAGTTACGCATAATCAATAGCTCCTGAAATCAGCGAGAATAATTGACCTTCCATCATGGACAGGTCAGGTAGCCAGGACACCCATCAGGCATGCCCTTCATTTGTCTACACTCTAAAAATGGGTCTTAATACAAACTTTTCAAGCGTATTCATCTGACTTTTTTTGCAGTTTGTTGTCTATTGCATACACTGGGGGGAGCAGTTGTTCTCGTTAAATCGCGATGGCCGCCACAGTGCGACGAAATGGTGATGTTATTTTCGCAACGGATCGCTTTAACTCACCATGCAAACACGATAAATACAGATGAATAAATGATGATTAAAAAAATGTTGGTAACACTGACGATGTGTAGTGGGATGGCGTTTGTAAGCGGCTGTTCCAGCATCATGTCGCATACAGGTGGCAAAGAAGGGACGTATCCTGGCACGCGAGCCAGTGCCACAATGATTAGCGAAAGTGATACGAACTGGGGAACCAAGTCGCTGGCGATTCTGGATATGCCTTTTACCGCGGTGCTCGATACGGTATTGCTACCTTGGGATCTCTTTCGCAAAGATAACTCGGTGAGATCCCGCGTAGAAAAGAGCGAGGAGAGAACCCAGGCCACGAACGCCGTTATTCCCCCGGCAGAAATGTCTGCTCCATAAATTAACGCCCGGTTTCAGTCACCCACAGCTGGCGGAAACTCTCGACGTCTTCCATCCACGCAACCTGTCGACCATCAGGGGAGAAGACGATCGCATCGGCCGACGGCGGGTTATCATGACGTTCCGTTAAAAAATCAATCTCGCCCGTTTGAACATCACAACAGGCAATTCTGTTCTCCAGTACAAATCCCAGCCATTTCCCCGATGGGTGCCAGTTAAAGGCTGACTGAATATTCGTAGCGCACTGGGTAAGCTGACGCGGCGCTCCACCCTGTGGGGAAATCAGCCATAGCTGCACAATACCGTTGTCATCGCGCATTAAAAACGCAATCTCAGCTGCCTTTGGATTACTGCGTACCCAGTGGCGAGGCTGATTCACCAGCCCCGGGAAGGCGCGCTCATGGGTAAACGTCAGACGGCGTTGGCGAATACCGGATGGTGGCGCAGGCATGGTCATGTCAGTCCCCTCCAGAGGCGCGTCCCCCGGCTGTTTCCAGCCGCTTTCATCCTGTGGCAAATCAACAATAAACAGCTCTGGTACTTTCTCTCCAGTGGCTGATAGCGTATCACCGATAAACGCCAGCCTGTTTTCTCCAACCCAGCCCTCTTCATAGGCGCGGTTAATCTCATCGCTACCCGGTTTTGGCGTTGGTGTCGTCTGGCTCACCAGTACGCACCAATGGCTGCCACTGTATTCACGCGGATGCTGCGCGGAGACCTTCACCGGACCATACGGTGCAGCCACGCCGACGTTGCGTAAATCGAGCGCCGGAGAGCGCTCATGCAGAACATGGTCGTTATAGGTGAAACTGACAAACTCACCGTTCGGGCTAAAGACATGCACATGACTCCCGCCGCGCAGCGCACCTGGCGTATAGGGCGCAGTAATATCCATTGCATCCAGATTCTCCACCCCAGCCTGCGTAACAATCACCCCACGACGATGATGGAAGTCGTAATGCCATGTTTCATCAGGATTTTCAGGCCCGTGAATGAAGACATATTTTTCCAACTTTGGATGAACGGTCACCACGCCAACGTGCGATCCCTGAGTAGCCCGGTAAATCACCTCCAGCTCGCCAGTATGGATATTGACGCGCTCAATTGTTTCACCGGTAAAAGAGGCGCCGGAAGGGCGCACATCAAAGACCAGCCACTGGCTGTCCGGTGTCCAGGTATTGATATTGGTAAGCTGATGATTACGCGGCGTAAAGGTGATTTGCTTCATGGGATGCCCTGATACAAGACGATTAAAACAATCATACTTCACAAGCACTTCACTTTCAGGCTTTAGCGTATCGCCATCTTCATTTTTGCGGACAGAAAGATGGAACATTTTGACGTAGCGATTATCGGTTTAGGTCCGGCAGGCGCAGCGCTGGCGCGACAGTTAAGCGGAAAAATGCGCGTGATTGCGTTGGATAAAAAACGCCAGTGCGGCAACGAAGGTTTCACTAAACCCTGCGGTGGTCTGCTGGCCCCGGACGCCCAGCGTTCGTTTATCCGCGACGGGATAACCTTACCCGTTGATGTTATCGCCAACCCGCAGATTTTTAGCGTTAAAACGGTTGATGTTGCCGCTTCTTTGACGCGTAACTACCAGCGCAGCTACATTAATATCAACCGCCATGCTTTTGATTTATGGCTTAAATCTCTCATCCCTGATGATGTGCAGGTTTATCACGACAGCCTGTGCCGGAAAATCTGGCGCGAGGGCGATAAATGGCATGTTATCTTCCGCGCCGACGGTTGGGAGCAGCAGATAACTGCACGTTATCTGGTGGGGGCAGACGGTGCGAACTCACTGGTGCGCCGTCATCTCTATCCACAGCACCAAATCCGTAAATATGTCGCTATTCAACAATGGTTTGCGGAAAAGCATCCCGTACCGTTCTATTCCTGTATTTTTGATAACGATGCAACTGACTGTTATTCCTGGAGTATCAGCAAAGATGGCTATTTTATCTTTGGTGGCGCCTACCCCATGAAGGACGGACAGGCACGCTTTGACGCGCTGAAAGAGAAGCTGGAAGCGTTCCATTTCCAGTTCGGCAAACCGGTGAAAAGTGAAAAATGTACGGTGCTATTCCCCTCACGCTGGAAAGACTTCGTCTGCGGCGAGGACAACGCATTTTTGATTGGTGAAGCGGCCGGTTTTATCAGCGCCAGCTCGCTGGAAGGGATTAGCTATGCGCTGGACAGCGCGGAGATCCTCAAATCGGTACTGCTGCGGGATACACCAGATATGAATCACGCTTACCGTAAAGCCACCCACAAGTTACGTCTCAAACTGTATGGCAAAATCCTGAAAAGCCGGGCCCTGACGTCAGCGTTTTCCCGTAAATGGATAATGCGCAGCGGCGTGGCGCATATTCCCTTGGCAAAATCTGAAAGTCACCCGCCAGCGAAAGAAAAACGTGAGAGAAAACGTAGTAAGGCAATGACATTGTGGCGCGTTTTCTTAAGGGACTGAGTTCACCTCGCTGTCACGGCCTTGTGCCACCGTAGCCAGCGCGGGAAAGTTGGCGGCGGTGTACCAGGAACCTGGCGTAGGCAGCCGCTCCATTGTACGGCCAGGCCAAAGTTCGAGTTGTGCCAACGCATCAAGGGAATATTCTCGCCAGTGATGTGGCAACATCAGTCTCAATGGCGAGGCTTGTTCACCCGGTACCGGCGTCGGTAAACGCGAGTCACTCACATCATAGTTTCTGTGCAGAACCAAATATTTCTCTGGTACCCGACGCTGGCTGTTCCACCATTTGCCATCCAGCATATCAAACTGAAAGCGGGTGATTTTTTCCGGTTTTGCCCCCAATTGCATCAACGCCTGGCGCAGCGCGTTGTTCATCGCCGCATCGTACATTTCCGTTGTTGCCAGTTGCCCATTGAGGATCAGCGATACCGCAATTCTGGTACCCAACAAATTTGAGTAGAGATCTTCCGGGGAAAATGCAGAAACCTCCTCCGAAAATCCTGGAACAGACTCAAAACCATACCATTGCGCAATTTCATGCCAGGCAGCGAGCTGAAACGCCAGATGCGCGGCCATCCATGCCGCCAGCGCGTAACGATCAGCAGGCTCTGTGGGGGGTGTGAAAGCGTTAAATACGACATGCCGTTGCGCAAGCTCATCATCCAGACGCAGCGTAAATGATTGACCAAGCCGTGGAAGAAGATGGCTAAAGAGCCAGGCCGTCATGTCTGCGGTATCACGGACATGTGCGGTATCAATGAAGCCACCGCGAGCGGTATACACTATGCCATTATTCTCATGCCCGATCCCTGCCAGATTCGCTAGCCCTAACAGTAGGCTATCGTTATAGCGGTGCTCGCCGATGCTATCGATCGTGACAACATTATCAAGTTCATAAAATGGCACCGGCATATGCAGTACCTGTGCGTGCAGGTCGTAGCCAAACGCGCAGCACGGACGTAATCCCTGAGGTGCAGGGAGGGGCGAAACTACCGGCCAGGCAGTACCCTGGGCCTTATCCTCTGTAGAAACGAGCTGCAAAGTTACAGGTATTGCCGCACGGGCTATCGCCGTTGCCAGCCATAAGAGCGCTATTAACACCACCTTATTGATCAAAATGCCTCTCCAACCTGAAAATAAAAACCGCTGCTCCCTTTGCCAATCCCATAATCAAGACGCACATTCACCCGGGGCTTAAATTCAAAGCGGTAGCCCACACCGGCGGACGGTAACCAGCGTCCATCGTCCAGCGCATGAAAAGAGGGTCCCATCGTGCCCGCACCGAGCCAACCAACCACACCATGCCGCCAGTCAAGTTTCCGCCGATACTCCAGTTGCCCGCTGACGGCGTTTTTATCCCGGTAGCGCCCTTCGTAATAACCGCGCATACGCTGATTACTGCCAAGCAGCGGCATCATGCTCCACGGCACATCACCCTGGGTAAACGCGCCGTCCATCTCCCAGGCAAGCACATTGTTCTCGTCCAGCGAGTGATAGCGGCTGTAGTGCAGTTGATATTCATCAAATCGCGTATCGCTTCCCACCTCTGGTGTGAATCGGGTATAGCGCACATCGGCATACTGTCCTTTACGCGGGTTGGGAACGAAATCACGATCGTCCCAGCTGAGTTCGACACTACTTCCGGAGCTGAGAACCGACGCCCCCTGCCCGGTATGCTCAATGTTGGGCGGATCGTTATCGTCCATTTGGGTAGCTTGCTGGGCGTTCAGCGACCAGCCAAGCCCCAGATAAACATTGGGTGCCAACTGGCGATACAACGTTGGACGCAACTCCAGGATCTGAGCGGTGTATTGCTGTTTTTGGTTATCTTTATCCCCAGCGCTAAAACCTTGCCCCCAGTAGTAGGTTGGAGTATCCGTTAATGCGCCATTGAGAAAAAATCGCCACCGATCGTCGGCAAAAAATGCGTAATTTTGCATCGTGATACCGAATGCGCCAGTTGAGCTAAAATAGCCGCTGAGCGTCAGCGTCGAGTTTTGGCTTACCGTATCATTCGGGTCAGGGCGATACATCCCCACCACCGCTGTACCGATCCCTAACCCCAGCTCCGGGGTATAAAACGGTCCCGGCATTACGCCCCAGTCAATGCCTTTGCTGGCGTCAAAACTATCACTGGCACCCAACTTATTTAGCCAACCGTCAACTTCGCCTCGGCTCGGCAACGCTGCCCGCACTGTACAGCAGAGTAGGTTGAACAGCAGGAAGAGGGTAAGACGGATCAAAAGCGATACTCTCCCGCCATGAAGAAACTGTTACGTTCAGCAAAGCCGATTTCGGTCGTGACGTTGAAGTTCCGGGTAATTTCATACTGTGCGCCCACCAGCACGTTCCAGGGGGATTGCAGATGCTGTTTAACGTCAAAGCGGCCATTGCCGTCTTTGTTGGCAATATCAACGAGTCTTTGCAGCGTTTCAGACGGCATGGTGAGGTCGTTAAGGCTACCGCTAAATTCTTGCTGCACGTCCTGGTACATACTGCCAACCCATAGATTCAACTTTCCGGATGGCAGGTGCAGCGCATCCACACTGGGGGTGGTAAAGCGATATCCGATGCGCGGAGAAAGAGTTAAGGCGTCAATACTCCCATCCAGAATATCGAACCGCGTCTGGGTGTAGTTAGCATCAAAAGCAGTAAACCAGTTGCCTACACCGCCAACCAGCGTCGTCCCCACGCCGTAGGTGGTGCCTTTAAAGTCGAGTTGAAACGCCAGATTCTGCAAACTGCTTGGTGTGCGGTCTTTAAGGGGGCCTTTTATCCCGACGCCTATTTGCGAAACGGAGTGGCCATCGGTATAGCCAATCAGGCCATAGACGTTCATAAACGGCAGCAGCCAGGCATCCAGCTTCAGCGTTTCGGTTTTACTGCGTTCACGCGTATTGCCGACGCTAATTTTAAACGCGTTATCCAGTGAGCGGCCACCGAGGGAAAGACCGTTGAAGTTAATACTATCAACATTAATATTTTGTCGGATATTCATGTAGTTAATATTCACGCCAAATGGTGCCGGTAGTTCATATCCGCGCTTACGCGCTTCATCGCCTAAAAAGGGCAAAATAGTGTGGTTTTCAGCAGGTTTAACCGTCGTTTTTTCCGGTACAGGCGCAGACAGACCGTCATCCTGATAGCCAAAGAGAGGTGTAATAGTTGAGCTGGAATCCGTCGCGGCACTGGCATGAAAAACCAGACAGGAAGACGTTATCAACACCACGCGGATGCTTGTGTTTGTCATAAGAAAGTTTAGTAGCAGGCAGGAATTGCCCAGATATAAAAGAAGAAGGGAGAGTATAGAAGTTACGTACTATGTGGAGGTATTAATGTGCGGTTTCACATCTGATAATATAAATATATGTTTTATAACATTTTAATGTTAATGCCCAGCCGAGGCCAGGCATAACACGCATCAGGAAAGGACGTATTTCTCTATCGCCCAGGCGACGCCATCTTCAAGGTTAGATTTCGTCACGAAGTTGGCGATTTCTTTGACTGACGGAATAGCGTTATCCATGGCAACGCCCACCCCTGCGTATTCAATCATCGCGATGTCGTTTTCCTGATCGCCAATCGCCATCACCTCTTCGGCTTTAATGCCTAACGCATCGGCCAGCGATTTAACGCCCGTCCCTTTATTGACGCGTTTATCGAGGATTTCGAGGAAATACGGCGCACTTTTCAGCACGGTGTACTTCTCTTTTACTTCCGCAGGTAGACGAGAGATAGCTTTATCGAGGATCTCCGGCTCGTCAATCATCATCACTTTCAGGAACTGGGTTGCGGGATCCATTTTCTCGGCTTCACAGAACACCAGCGGAATGGTCGCGACAAACGATTCGTGCACCGTGTAGTAGCTGATATCACGGTTCGCGGTATACAGCGTATTGCGATCGAGGGCGTGGAAATGCGAGCCAACTTCCCGGGAAAGCTGCTCCAGGTAACGATAATCATCATAGCTCAGCGCGGTTTGCGCCACGGTACTGCCATCCCCTGCTTTCTGCACCAGCGCACCGTTGTAGGTAATGCAGTAGTCACCGGGTTGTTCCATATGTAGTTCTTTCAGATAGCTGTGAACGCCGGCATACGGGCGTCCCGTGGTCAGCACCACATTCACGCCACGCGCGCGTGCCGCGGCAATCGCCGTTTTGACCGCTGGTGAAATGGTGTGATCGGGTAGCAGAAGTGTGCCATCCATGTCGATAGCAATAAGTTTGATAGCCATGAGTTCCCCGGATGAAATGAGTCCGTCCTCATGCTAACGCGATTCCGCTCAAAAAACAGCTACGAAAAGGGGGATAGAAAGGGGAATCGAGATTCCCCTTTTTGTAGATTGGTTGTCGTTTGTAGGCCTGATAAGCAACGCGCCATCAGGCACAATACAACGTCTTGCCGGATGGCGGCGTAAACCGCCTTATCCGGCCTACAGATTGGCTTAAATATCGATGTTCGCCGCTTTCAGGGCGTTCTCTTCAATAAATGCGCGGCGGGGTTCGACGGCATCGCCCATCAGCGTGGTGAACAGCTGGTCGGCAGCAATCGCATCCTTCACGGTAACGCGCAGCATACGACGGCTTTCCGGATCCATGGTGGTTTCCCACAGCTGTTCCGGGTTCATCTCGCCCAGACCTTTATAACGCTGGATAGCGAGGCCACGACGAGACTCTTTCTGCAGCCATTCCAGTGCCTGCTCAAAGCTGGCAACCGGCTGGCGACGCTCGCCACGTTCGATAAACGCATCGTCTTCGATCAGCCCACGCAACTTCTCGCCAAGCGTACAAATACGATGGTACTCGCCACCGGTCACAAACTCGTGGTCCAGAACGTAGTCGGTATCCACACCGTGAGTACGGACGCGCACAATCGGTTCAAACAGGTTCTGCTCTGCGTTGTGGTGGATATCAAACTTCCACAGGCTACCGTGCTGTTCTTTTTCGTTCAGCTCGGTAATCAGTGCATTCACCCAGCGGGTAACGGCCTGTTCATTTGCCAGATCGGCTTCTGGCAGCGTCGGTTGATAAACCAGCTCTTTCAGCAGCGCTTTCGGGAAACGACGTTCCATACGGCCAATCATTTTCTGCGTCGCGTTGTATTCAGAAACCAGTTTCTCTAACGACTCACCGGAAAGGGCCGGTGCGCTGGCGTTGGTGTGCAGCGTAGCACCATCCAGAGCGATAGAGATCTGATACTGATCCATCGCTTCGTCATCTTTAATGTACTGTTCCTGCTTGCCTTTTTTCACTTTGTACAGCGGTGGCTGTGCAATGTAAACGTGGCCGCGTTCAACGATTTCCGGCATCTGACGATAGAAGAAGGTCAACAGCAGCGTACGAATGTGCGAGCCATCGACGTCCGCATCGGTCATGATGATGATGCTGTGATAACGCAGTTTGTCCGGGTTGTACTCGTCTCGACCGATGCCACAGCCGAGCGCAGTGATCAGCGTCGCGACTTCCTGAGAGGAGAGCATCTTGTCAAAGCGCGCTTTCTCGACGTTGAGGATTTTACCCTTCAGCGGCAGAATCGCCTGGTTTTTACGGTTACGGCCCTGCTTCGCAGAACCGCCCGCGGAGTCCCCTTCCACAAGGTACAGTTCGGACAGCGCCGGGTCACGTTCCTGACAGTCCGCCAGCTTGCCCGGCAGGCCCGCTAAGTCCAGCGCGCCTTTACGACGGGTCATTTCACGCGCACGACGTGCAGCTTCACGAGCACGCGCAGCATCAATAATTTTGCCGACAACGATTTTCGCGTCAGACGGGTTTTCCAGCAGATATTCGCTCAGCAGTTCGTTCATCTGCTGTTCTACCGCCGATTTCACCTCAGAGGAGACCAGCTTGTCTTTGGTCTGTGAGGAGAACTTCGGATCCGGTACTTTCACGGAAACAACGGCAATCAGGCCTTCACGGGCATCATCACCAGTAGCGCTGACTTTCGCTTTTTTGCTGTAGCCTTCTTTGTCCATGTAGGCGTTCAGGGTACGGGTCATCGCCGCACGGAAGCCTGCAAGGTGAGTACCGCCGTCACGCTGTGGAATGTTGTTGGTGAAGCAGTAGATGTTTTCCTGGAAACCATCGTTCCACTGCAGCGCAACTTCAACGCCGATACCGTCTTTTTCGGTGGAGAAGTAGAAGATATTCGGGTGGATCGGCGTTTTGTTTTTGTTGAGGTATTCAACAAACGCCTTGATGCCGCCTTCATAATGGAAATGGTCTTCTTTGCCGTCACGCTTGTCGCGCAGACGAATAGAGACGCCGGAGTTCAGGAATGACAGCTCACGCAGACGTTTCGCCAGAATGTCGTATTCAAATTCAACAACATTGGTAAAGGTTTCGTGGCTTGGCCAGAAACGGACCTGAGTCCCGGTCAGTTCTGTTTCGCCGGTTACTGCCAGCGGCGCCTGCGGCACAC
Source organism: Citrobacter sp. B72 (assembly GCF_016894305.1). NCBI lineage: Bacteria > Pseudomonadati > Pseudomonadota > Gammaproteobacteria > Enterobacterales > Enterobacteriaceae > Citrobacter > Citrobacter sp. B72. The sequence goes on along the minus strand of NZ_CP069801.1, from coordinate 3,983 downwards.
CGTGCACGTAAGTTTGCTGATGCACTTTGCCTTCACGACGAATCACCAGTTCCAGCTTCTGTGACAGGGCGTTAACGACGGAAACACCCACGCCGTGCAGACCGCCGGAAACTTTATAGGAGTTATCATCGAATTTACCGCCTGCGTGCAAAACGGTCATGATAACTTCCGCTGCCGAAACGCCCTCTTCCGGGTGAATACCGGTTGGGATACCACGGCCATCATCGGTAACGGACACGGAGTTGTCAGCGTGAATCGTTACCACGATATCTTTACAGTGACCCGCGAGCGCTTCGTCGATAGCGTTATCTACCACCTCGAATACCATGTGGTGCAGACCGGTGCCGTCATCCGTGTCGCCGATATACATACCCGGGCGCTTACGCACCGCATCCAGTCCTTTCAGGACTTTGATACTGGAGGAGTCATAAGAATTCGACATCAACGTTTCTCGCTCATTTTATCTTGGGTTAATCCGTTATTTTACCCTTTTCCACGGTAAACATCTTCGAATTTTCATCGGACATGTCTATAACGTGTTCAGCGCTTATTGCGCTGACAAAGACCTGAGATTGCGTGGCTTTTAAGCGGCTGGCCAGCAGTCCGCGACGCGCGTCATCCAGTTCAGAGGCAAAATCATCTATCAGGTACAGGCAGCGCCGCCCGCTTTCACGGGTCAGGAACTCCCCTTGCGCCAGACGTAAGGCGCACATCAGCAGCTTTAGCTGCCCACGCGACAACGTATCTTCCACCGGCGCACCGTCGGCGCGAATGCGGAAATCCGCCTTATGCGGGCCGTGCGCAGTGTAGGTCAACATGCGATCGCGTTCAAAACTGCGTTCCAGCACTTCGGCATAATCAGTCTCTTTCTCCCAGCCGCGCTGGAACGAGAAGGAGAGCGAAAACTCGGGAAGAAACTGCTGGCAGGTATCCGCCATATCCTGCGCAATACCGGCGCTGTACTCCGCGCGCCAGGTGCTGATTTGTTCCGCCAGCGGGATCAGTTCTTTATCCCACGGGCGCAGTTGCTCATAACGGCTCACCTGGCGCAGTGCTGCATTGCGCTGCTTGAGCAGTCGCTTCAGGTTGCTCCAGGCGGTGAAAAATCCGACTTCATTGTGAAAACATCCCCAGTCAAGGAATGCTCTTCTGTATTTGGGGCCGCCGTTGAGTAAAGTAAACCCCTCAGGCGTGATCAGCTGCATCGGCATCAGGTGCGCCAGTTCTGCGATCTTGTGCCCGTCAGTGCCGTCAATGCGCACTTTGCTGTCGCCCAGTTTGTCTTTCGTCAGGCCAATCGACGTCTCACGTTCTTCACCCTGCAAACGCCCGTGTAAAACAAACGACTCCTGCTCGTGGCGAATCACGCGGCCAATCTGCAAACTGCGAAACGCCCGGCCATGGCCGAGCGTATAGATGGCTTCCAGCACACTGGTTTTGCCGCTGCCGTTCGCGCCAACCAGGAAGTTAAAGCCAGGGGATAAAGCGAGATCCGCGCTTTCGATATTGCGAAAATCGCGGATCAACAGGCGGGTGAGCGACATTACAGTCTCATTGGCATAACAACATAGGCAGCCGACTGTGATGCGGCATCTTCAATCTGTACGCTCGATACGGAATCGGTCAGCAGAATACGCACGTTCTCGCACTTCAGCGCGTTCAGAACGTCCAGTACGTAGCTCACGTTAAAGCCGATTTCCAGTTCTGTACCAGGATAGGAGACATCCAGAATTTCTTCTGCTTCTTCCTGCTCCGGGTTGTTGGCGGTGATTTTGAGCTGGTTTTCGCTGACATACAGACGCACGCCGCGGAATTTCTCGTTCGAGAGGATCGCCGCACGCGCAAACGCCTGTTTGAGGATATCGCAACCGGCTTCCAGATGTTTGTCCGGATTCTTCGGCAATACGCGGCGATAATCCGGGAAACGGCCATCAACCAGCTTAGAGGTGAAGATGAAGTCACCAACGTGCGCACGAATGTTGTTGCTGCCAATCTGCACGCGCAGCGGGTTATCGCCGCCGTCGAGCATACGCATCAGTTCAATCACACCTTTACGCGGTACGATCACCGAATGGCTTGGCAACGGCTGACCAACAGGCATTGAACAAACCGCCAGGCGGTGACCGTCGGTCGCCACGGTACGCAGCTCTTCCCCTTCGGTTTCAAACAGCATGCCGTTTAAGTAGTAACGTACGTCCTGATGCGCCATCGAAAACTGCGTGGCTTCAATCAGGCGCTTCATCGTCGCCTGCGGCAGGGTGAATTCGACTTCGCTCTGCCAGTCGTCCAGATTCGGGAAGTCGGCGGCAGGCAGCGTAGACAGCGAGAAACGGCTGCGGCCAGAACGCACCAGCATACGGTCGCCTTCCAGTTGAACGGCAATTTCCGCGCCTTCCGGCAATCCACGGCAAATATCGAAGAATTTACGCGCCGGAACGGTGGTCGCGCCAGGTTCATGGGGCTGGATCAGCGCCACGCGCGCCACCATCTCCATTTCGAGATCGGTACCGGTCAGCGAAAGCGTGCCGTCAGCAACCTGCAGCAGCAGGTTTCCGAGAATAGGCAGTGTAGGACGTCCACCCAGCGGGCCGCTGACCTGCTGAAGCGGTTTTAATAAATGTTCACGTTCAACGGTAAATTTCATAGCGTCACGAAGATAATGTTCTGATTAAATTGGAGAAATCTTCTTTAATATCATGGCTTTCTTCACGCAACTGCTCAATCTTGCGGCAGGCATGAAGCACGGTAGTATGGTCACGCCCACCAAACGCGTCGCCAATTTCCGGCAGACTGTGGTTAGTGAGCTCTTTTGCCAGCGCCATCGCCATCTGGCGCGGACGAGCTACCGAGCGAGATCGACGCTTAGAAAGCAGATCCGCAATTTTGATTTTGTAATACTCCGCCACCGTCTTCTGGATATTGTCGATGGTGACCAGCTTTTCCTGCAAAGCCAGCAGATCGCGCAGCGCTTCACGCACGAAATCGATAGTAATCGCCCGGCCGGTAAAATTGGCGTTGGCGATCACGCGGTTCAGTGCGCCTTCCAGCTCACGTACGTTAGAGCGTAGACGCTTGGCAATAAAGAACGCTACTTCACCCGGCAGACGAATATCGTTTTCGTCGGCTTTTTTCATCAGGATCGCAACACGCGTTTCCAGTTCAGGCGGTTCGATCGCGACAGTCAGTCCCCAGCCAAAGCGGGATTTCAGACGATCTTCAACGCCGTTGATCTCCTTCGGATAGCGATCCGAGGTCAGGATGATCTGCTGATTGCCTTCCAGCAGGGCGTTAAAGGTGTGGAAAAACTCTTCCTGCGATCGCTCTTTATTCGCGAAGAATTGGATATCGTCAATCAGCAGCGCGTCAACGGAACGGTAGTAGCGTTTAAACTCTTCGATCGCGTTGTTTTGCAGGGCTTTGACCATGTCCTGCACAAAACGCTCGGAGTGCATATACACCACTTTGGCGTTTGGCTTACGCGCCATAATGCCGTTACCGACAGCGTGCAACAGGTGGGTTTTACCCAGACCCGTACCGCCATATAGGAATAACGGATTGTAGGCGCCGCCAGGATTGTCCGCCACCTGACGTGCCGCCGCGCGCGCCAGTTGGTTAGATTTACCTTCAACGAAGTTATCAAACGTGTGTTTGACGTTGACGTTAGAACGATAGGTAGGTTCTGCCGGAGCCGGGACGTTATCCCAGCCTGGACGCGCCGCCGGAGTAGCACGTTGCGGTTGCACTTGCTGAGCCACGTGGGCGGGCGCAACAACATTGTTGACCGGCGTTTTCAGCGTTTGCGTGACGGGTTTAGTGCCGACTTCAAAGCGCAGCTGTGGGGCATCCGCTCCACAGAAATTATTGAGTAATCCATTAATATTATTAAGGTATTTATCCCTTACCCAATCGAGCACGAAACGGTTTGGCGCATACAAAGCCAGCGTGTTATCGCTCAGTTCCGCCTGCAACGGGCGTATCCACAT